>NZ_CP096821.1:0-4927525 GCF_023272715.1 Pectobacterium nicotianae
GTGTCACTTTCGCTTTGGCAGCAGTGTCTTGCCCGTTTGCAGGATGAGTTACCTGCCACAGAATTCAGTATGTGGATACGCCCGTTGCAGGCGGAGCTGAGTGATAACACTCTGGCGCTCTACGCCCCCAATCGCTTTGTGCTGGATTGGGTTCGTGATAAATACTTAAATAATATCAATGTCCTGCTGAATGATTTCTGCGGGATGGATGCCCCTTTACTGCGTTTCGAAGTGGGGAGCAAACCATTGGTTCAGGCAGTCAGTCAGCCTGCGCAGTCGCACCACAATCCTGTCAGCGTTGCGCGGCAACAGCCGGTACGTTCGGCTCCGGTACGACCAAGTTGGGATAACTCGCCGGTACAGGCAGAGCATACCTACCGTTCGAATGTGAACCCCAAGCATACGTTTGATAACTTCGTTGAGGGTAAATCGAACCAGCTAGCCCGCGCAGCGGCACGTCAGGTGGCTGATAACCCCGGCGGCGCGTATAACCCGCTGTTTCTGTATGGCGGCACTGGCTTAGGTAAAACGCACTTATTGCACGCGGTGGGGAATGGCATCATTGCCCGCAAACCCAATGCGAAAGTGGTTTACATGCACTCCGAGCGTTTCGTGCAGGATATGGTTAAAGCGTTGCAGAACAATGCGATTGAGGAATTCAAACGCTACTACCGTTCTGTTGATGCGCTGCTGATCGATGATATCCAATTCTTTGCTAATAAAGAGCGCTCGCAAGAAGAGTTCTTTCATACCTTTAATGCGTTGCTGGAAGGCAACCAGCAAATCATCCTGACGTCTGACCGCTACCCGAAAGAGATTAACGGTGTGGAAGATCGCCTGAAATCCCGCTTTGGTTGGGGGTTAACGGTCGCGATTGAACCGCCAGAGCTGGAAACCCGCGTGGCGATTCTGATGAAGAAAGCGGATGAAAACGACATCCGTCTGCCTGGTGAAGTGGCGTTCTTTATTGCCAAACGCCTGCGTTCTAACGTGCGTGAGCTGGAAGGGGCATTGAACCGCGTTATCGCGAATGCCAATTTTACCGGCCGCTCGATCACCATTGATTTTGTGCGTGAAGCGCTGCGCGATCTGCTGGCGTTGCAGGAAAAACTGGTTACTATCGACAATATTCAAAAGACCGTGGCGGAATACTATAAAATCAAGGTAGCCGACCTGCTGTCTAAACGTCGTTCCCGCTCGGTGGCGCGTCCGCGCCAGATGGCGATGGCGTTGGCGAAAGAACTGACGAATCACAGCCTGCCGGAAATCGGCGATGCCTTTGGCGGGCGTGACCATACGACGGTGTTGCATGCCTGCCGCAAGATTGAGCAGCTGCGTGAAGAAAGCCACGACATCAAAGAAGATTTTTCCAATTTAATCAGAACTCTATCGTCATAACACTATGAAATTTATTGTTGAACGCGAACGTCTGTTAAAGCCATTACAACAGGTCAGCAGCCCGCTGGGGGGCCGACCGACTTTACCGATTCTGGGCAACCTGCTGATTCAGGTGACGGAAGGCGCGCTGTCGCTGACCGGTACCGATCTGGAAATGGAAATGGTGGCGAAGGTTGCGCTGACGCAGCCGCATGAGCCGGGTGCCACGACCGTCCCTGCTCGCAAACTGTTTGATATTTGCCGGGGGTTGCCGGAAGGCGCGGAAATCACGATTATGCTGGATGGCGATCGTATGCTGGTGCGCTCTGGCCGCAGCCGTTTCTCGCTGTCCACGCTGCCCGCAGCGGATTTCCCTAATCTGGACGACTGGCAGAGCGAGGTTGAATTCTCGCTGCCGCAGGCGACGATGAAGCGTTTGATCGAAGCGACGCAGTTTTCGATGGCGCATCAGGATGTCCGTTACTACCTCAACGGTATGCTATTTGAAACCGAAGGCGAAGAGCTGCGCACGGTCGCGACCGATGGTCACCGTTTGGCGGTTTGCTCCATGCCGGTTGGGCAATCTTTACCGTCACATTCGGTGATCGTGCCGCGTAAAGGCGTGATGGAGTTGGTGCGTCTGCTGGATGGCGGTGATACGCCGCTGCAACTGCAAATCGGCAGCAACAATATTCGCGCACATGTCGGCGACTTTATTTTCACGTCAAAGCTGGTCGATGGTCGTTTCCCAGATTATCGCCGCGTATTGCCGAAGAACCCGGATAAAACGCTGGAAGCCAGTTGCGATCTGCTCAAGCAGGCCTTCTCCCGTGCGGCGATTTTATCGAATGAAAAATTCCGCGGTGTGCGTCTGCATCTGATTCAGAATCAGCTCAAAATTACTGCTAACAACCCGGAGCAGGAAGAAGCGGAAGAGATTCTGGATGTGCAGTACGACGGCACCGAGATGGAAATTGGCTTTAACGTGAGCTATGTGCTGGATGTGCTGAACGCGCTGAAGTGCGAAGGGGTGCGTTTACTGCTGACCGATTCCGTTTCCAGCGTGCAGATCGAAGATAGCGCCAGCCGGGCGGCGGCCTATGTCGTCATGCCAATGCGGTTGTAGAATTATCGGGCAAGTTCACTTGCCCTTTCATCATTAAGATAACTGCAACATGGCTCTTACTCGTCTTCTCATCAAAGATTTCCGTAACATCGAGGCGGCCGATCTGGCGCTGGTTCCCGGCTTTAATTTTTTAGTGGGTGCCAACGGCAGCGGTAAAACCAGCGTGCTGGAAGCGATTTATACGCTAGGGCACGGGCGGGCGTTTCGTAGCATTCAGGCAGGGCGCGTGATTCGTCACGATCAGCCAGAATTTGTACTGCATGGTCGTATTGATGGTACGGAAACGGAGCGATCCGTTGGGTTAAGCAAAAACCGTCAGGGCGACAGCAAGGTACGGATTGACGGCAGCGACGGCCATAAAGTCGCGGAACTGGCGCAACTGCTACCGATACAGCTGATTACCCCGGAAGGATTTACCCTGCTCAACGGCGGCCCGAAATTTCGTCGCGCCTTTCTCGACTGGGGCTGCTTCCATAATGAACCCGGCTTTTTTGCGGCCTGGAGCAACATGAAGCGTTTGTTGCGCCAGCGTAATGCGGCGCTGCGTCAAGTGAGTCACTATGGGCAGCTTAGAGCCTGGGATCAGGAACTGGTGCCGCTGGCGGAACGTATCAGCGAATGGCGTGCGCAATACGCTGAGGCGATTGCTAATGATATCGCCACGACCTGTACGCAATTTTTGCCTGAATTTTCTCTCAGTTTCTCTTTCCAGCGCGGCTGGGATAAAGAAAGTGAGTATGCAGAACTGCTGGAACGGCAGTTCGAACGCGACCGTATGTTAGGTTATACGGCGCTGGGGCCGCATAAAGCCGACTTCCGCATCCGCGCCAGCGGTGTGGCAGTTGAGGACATGCTGTCCCGTGGTCAGCTCAAGCTGCTGATGTGTGCGCTGAGGCTGGCTCAGGGTGAATTTCTCACCCGTCAGAACGGACTGCGCTGTCTGTATCTGATCGATGATTTTGCTTCCGAACTGGATAGTACCCGCCGCCGTTTGCTAGCCGAACGGTTAAAAGCCACCCATGCACAGGTTTTTGTTAGCGCCGTCAGCGCTGAACAGATAGAGGACATGGTTGGTGAAAAGGGCAAGATGTTCCGCGTAGAACAGGGTAAAATAACGGTTCAATCACAGGACTAAAATGAGCGAGAAACGTTGATGTCGAATTCTTATGACTCCTCAAGTATCAAGGTATTGAAAGGGCTGGATGCGGTACGTAAACGCCCAGGTATGTATATCGGCGATACGGACGACGGTACCGGCCTGCATCACATGGTATTCGAGGTTGTGGACAACGCTATCGACGAAGCACTCGCTGGCTATTGTAAAGACATTATCATCACCATCCATGCTGATAACTCGGTATCGGTGCAGGATGATGGCCGTGGTATTCCGACCGGCATTCACGAAGAAGAAGGTATCTCCGCGGCTGAAGTCATCATGACCGTGCTGCACGCGGGCGGTAAGTTCGATGATAACTCGTATAAAGTCTCTGGCGGCCTGCACGGCGTAGGGGTTTCCGTGGTTAACGCCCTGTCGGAAAAACTGAAACTGGTTATCCACCGCGACGGGAAACTTCACGAGCAAACCTATAAACACGGCGTGGCGCAGGCTCCGCTGGCTGTTACGGGTGAAACCAACAGAACCGGTACGACGGTGCGCTTCTGGCCGAGCCATGAGACGTTCACCAACGTGGTGGAATTCGAGTATGAGATTCTGGCCAAGCGTCTGCGCGAGCTGTCGTTCCTGAACTCTGGTGTCTCCATCCGCTTGATCGACGAGCGCGAGAAAGATAAAGCCGATCATTACCATTATGACGGCGGCATCAAGGCGTTTGTTGATTACCTGAACCGTAACAAGACGCCAATTCACCCGAACGTGTTTTATTTCTCGACGGTGAAAGATGACATCGGCGTGGAAGTGGCATTGCAGTGGAACGACGGTTTCCAGGAAAACATTTACTGCTTTACCAACAACATTCCACAGCGTGACGGTGGTACGCACCTGGCCGGTTTCCGTGCCGCGATGACCCGTACGCTGAATACCTACATGGATAAAGAAGGCTACAGCAAGAAAGCCAAAGTCAGCGCCACCGGTGACGATGCGCGTGAAGGGCTGATTGCCGTCGTTTCCGTGAAAGTGCCGGATCCGAAATTCTCCTCGCAGACCAAAGACAAGCTGGTTTCTTCCGAAGTGAAAACGGCGGTTGAATCGCTGATGAACGAGAAGCTGGTGGATTATCTGATGGAAAACCCATCGGATGCCAAAATCGTGGTCGGTAAAATTATTGATGCCGCCCGTGCCCGTGAAGCGGCGCGTAAAGCGCGTGATATGACGCGTCGTAAAGGTGCGCTCGATCTGGCTGGCCTGCCGGGCAAACTGGCGGACTGTCAGGAACGTGACCCCGCGCTGTCTGAACTGTACCTGGTGGAAGGGGACTCAGCGGGCGGCTCTGCCAAGCAGGGGCGTAACCGTAAGAACCAGGCGATTCTGCCGCTGAAAGGTAAAATCCTGAACGTTGAGAAAGCCCGTTTTGACAAGATGCTTTCCTCACAGGAAGTCGCGACGCTGATCACCGCGCTGGGCTGCGGCATTGGCCGTGATGAATATAACCCGGACAAACTGCGCTACCACAACATCATCATCATGACCGATGCTGACGTGGATGGTTCGCACATCCGTACCCTGTTGTTGACCTTCTTCTATCGTCAACTGCCTGAAATCGTTGAGCGTGGTCACGTGTATATTGCGCAGCCGCCGCTGTACAAGGTGAAAAAAGGCAAGCAGGAACAGTACATCAAAGATGATGAAGCGATGGACCAGTACCAGATCGCACTGGCGCTAGACGGCGCGACGCTGCACACCAATGCACAGGCTCCTGCGCTGGCGGGTGAACCGCTGGAGAAACTGGTTTCTGAACATTACGCCGTACAGAAAATGATTGGCCGCATGGAACGTCGCTTCCCGCGTGCGTTTTTGAACCGCCTGATCTATCAACCAACGTTGGCTGAAGCCGATTTAGGCGAGCGTGAAAAAGTACAGGCGTGGGCGGAATCGCTGGTTAGCAGCCTGAACGAAAACGAGATTCACGGCAGCACATACAGCTTTGTCATTCATCATGATGAAGAGCGCAGCGTATTTGAACCGGCGCTGCGCGTGCGTACGCACGGTGTAGATACCGATTATCCGCTGGGTGCAGGCTTCGTCGCGGGTAGCGAATACCGCAAGTTGAATCAGCTGGGTGAAAAACTGCGCGGCCTGATTGAAGAAGATGCGTACATCGAACGTGGTGAGCGTCGTCAACCGGTTGCCAGCTTTGAGCAGGCATTGGAGTGGCTGGTGAAAGAGTCCCGCCGTGGCTTGACCGTACAGCGCTATAAAGGTCTGGGTGAAATGAACCCGGATCAGCTGTGGGAAACCACGATGGATCCGACCAGCCGCCGCATGCTGCGCGTGACGGTGAAAGACGCCATTGCTGCCGATGAGCTGTTCACCACGCTGATGGGCGATGCGGTTGAACCACGCCGTGCATTTATCGAAGAGAACGCCCTGAAAGCAATGAATATCGATATCTGATTCGATCTACGTTGTTATCGTTATCTAAGCCAGCTCCCTGCGGAGCTGGCTTTTTTATGGCGAGCTTCCTGCCCGCCACCCTTTGGGCCGTCGCGAGCGACGTTGAAAAACGTTCCCTACGTTTTTTTATATCTTTTTATCAGGCTAATGCACGTCGTTTGGCGCTGCGCATTTCCTGTAGCAGGGTGATGAAAGACGTGATCAGCATAAAGATAACGGCAGACCAGAAAATGGCGTGAGGATGGCCGTGATCCAGCAGCCAGCCGAACAGCACCGGTCCTGCGGCACCGCCAATGTTGAAGCCGGTGGAGACAATCCCAAATACTCGTCCTTCCGCGCCCGGTGGTGAAGCGGCGCGCACCAGCATATCCCGAGAAGGAGCGATCATGCCGGAGAGGAAGCCCGCGGCGGCCAACAACGGCACGAGCACAACGGTGGGTAAAGAATACATGGCAACGATACTGACCAGCACGGCGGTGACGGCCAACGCCGCCGTCGCGACCAGCCCGTGGCGTTTAGTTTTATCTGCCAGTGAGCCGCCAGCCAATACGCCAAAGGCGCTGGCGAACAGGAACGCGGTCAGCGCCACGTTAGCCTGTGACAGCGACAAATCGTAACCCGTGACTAACGCCGTCACCGAGAAGTTCTGGATTGAACCCGTACTTAAATTCAGCAGCAGGAACAGAATGAGCAGCGCCAGAATCGGCAGCGTGAAAACGGGTGCGCGCGATTTGCTCGGCTGGGTGCCTGTTGCTGCCGCAGGTTTCACCCGGATGGGCTCATCGCGATCGGTCAGAAGCAGCGGTATCGTTAGCAAGCCGAGGACGCCGGAAACGATGAATGCGCTATTGATGCCGGAAAAGGCGGCAACGGATAGCAAAATACCGGGCGCAATGGCCGTGCCCAGAAAGCCGGAAAACGTATGCACCGAGAACGCACGTCCCATGCGTTTCTCATCAATCCCGCGCGACAACAAGGCGTAATCCGCCGGATGGTAAACCGCGTTCGCTACCCCAGCGAGCCCCATCGCGGCGACCAGCCAAACGTAGCTGCCTGAAAAACCGAGCGAGAGAAAACAGAGGCTCCCGAGTGTGATCCCGGCGGTTAACGTGCGGCGCGCGCCGATACGGTCCACCATAAAACCAATCGGTGTCTGCACACAGGCGGAGACAATATTGAATACGCTGAGCGCAAACCCGAGCTCGACAAAGCTAATATCACGCTGGGCTGACAGCAGCGGAATGAGCGCGGGCAGTACCATCATATGGAAATGACTCACCAGATGCGCTGATGAGATTTGCGCTAATAGCGGTAGTTTTATGAATTTCATGTTGTTTTTGCAGCTTACAGGTCTGTAGATTTTATTATCGTGAGAGCTGGCGCAGGAACAGGGCGTCACTCCCTGGCAAATGGATCATAAGGTTAGCATATTACTTATATCATCTATGGCGAATATTGATACCCGCCTTTTCGGCAGAATAGGGAGAGAACGGCATGACGAGTAAATCGTATTTGGGTGGGTGTTTATGTGGTCAGATTCGGTTCAGAGCGACGGGTGAACCGGGCAATCCGCATGCCTGTTCCTGCACCTACTGTCAGCAGCATTCCGGTGCGCCAACGCTACTGTGGGTTGAGTTTCCCCGGTCTGCAGTTGAATGGATTGGTGAGGGTGGAGAGCCTGCGCGCTATCGTTCGTCCGACTATTCCAGCCGGGCTTTTTGCCCGCACTGCGGCAGCACGCTGGGGGCGATTGATGATGAGCCGACCATTGTGCTGACAGTTGGGAATTTTGATGAGAAAAACAGCCCAGAGCTGAAGCCAACATCGCATTCGTTCGAGGATTGCTGTCCACGCTGGGAATAACGCACAGGCCGTTTCCGGCCTGTGCGGGGGAGTTGGTGAAGAAGGGTAATTACGAGAGCTTAAAGACCAGCACCGTTTGCGCGAGCTGTCTGGCTTGCTCTTCCAGTGACGCGGCTGCTGCCGTGGCTTCCTGAACCAGCGCGGCGTTCTGCTGGGTGACGCCGTCCATCTCGTGAACTGCCTGCGTCACCTGGCTGATTCCGCGCGATTGTTCATCCGATGCTGAGACAATCTCGTCCATGATGTCTTTTACCGACGTGACGGCACTCAGCATTTCCTGCATGGTCTCACCGGCGTTCTGAACCAGCGTGACGCCGCTATCAACGCGGCTGGCGGACTCTGTAATCAGCGCGGTGATGTCTTTTACGGCACTGGCGCTGCGCTGGGCGAGGTTGCGCACCTCGTTGGCAACAACGGCAAAACCGCGCCCTTGTTCGCCCGCTCTGGCGGCTTCTACCGCCGCGTTGAGTGCCAGAATATTGGTCTGGAACGCGATACCGTTGATGATGCTCGTAATGTCGGCAATCTTCTTCGAACTGTCGTCGATCTCACTCATAATGTGAACAACCTGACCGACTATCTTGTCGCCTTTCTGAGCGATCTGCGCGGCATTCTGCGCCAGTGTTGTGGCGTTATGAGCGTTATCCGCATTCTGTTTTACCGTCGCCGTAATCTGTTCCATGCTGGCGGCGGTTTCTTCCAGCGCTGCCGCCTGTTGCTCGGTACGGGAAGCCAGATCGGTATTACCAGCCGCAATTTCCGTCGCACCGTGGCTGACAGATTCGCTGGTGCTAATCAGCTGCTCGGCGATATCTCTCAACTGCGTCTGCATGGCATTCATGGCGTAAAAAATACTGCTGTCATCCTTCGGTTGCACAGGAATGGTCTGTGTTAAATCCCCTTGTGCGACGGACAGGGCGATTTGCGCCGCCTGAGCCGGTTCGCCACCGATAGGGCGTGCGACCTTGCGGTTAAAGATGATGCCCAGCACGCCGGAAACCACCACGATGCTCAGTATCATAAGCAGCAGGCCCACGTTGCGTTGCTGCACCGTTTCCGCCATCACCACATTGACGGGTGCGGACAGGCCGAGCATCCAGGGCGTACCGGTATTGCCGATGGTGACTGGCACATACACGTTAAACGCTGGCGTGTTCAGCACGGCATTGTCACGTTCGATCTGATAAGACTGACCTGTGGTGACATGCTCAAGCAGCGTTGGGTCGTTTTCAATTTTCTTGGTTATTCGGGCTTTGTCAGGATGAGAAATGTAGGCACCGGTGTGGGACAGTAATTGGGCGTAGCCCGTGCCTTCATAGGGTTTGATGTTGTTGGTGAGCTGTTGCAGCGTATCCAGCGAAAAGTCCGCGGTGACGGAGCCGTAAAATTTGTTGTTGATGATGATAGGCACGGCAATGGAGGTCAGCAGAACATCGACGCCGTTGTAAGGGTAGCTGTACGGTTCCAGAATTACCTCTTTCTGGAGTTTCTTCGGCAGCAGATAGTAATCGCCGCTGCCGGGCGTTTCATAATCCAACAGAGTATGCAGAGCAACGTTGCCTGCGGTGTCGCGATCAACGTAGCGGACGAAGCGACCTTGCGGATCCTGATCGGGTTGACCCGCGTACTCCCGATCTTTGCCGTCGAACGCATCAGGTTCCCACGCCAGCGACATCGAAAGGAAATCAGGGTGGCTCTTCAGTGCATTTTTCAGCAGTGTCTCCGCGGTTTTTCGATCGGCGTTACCTGCTTCTTGCAGGCTGACAACGCTCTGCACCAAATTACGTGCCGCATGTAGCGCGACATCCAGTTTTTGCTGAATCAGGTAACTGTTGGTATAGGCCGTTTGCTCAAGATACTGCTGTGCGATGGTCTTTTGCTGCTGGCCGGATTGCCAAATCAGCAGGCCGATAGTGAGAATAAAACCGAGTGCGATAGTGGTGACGCCCGCCAGGAGCATCAGCATCCGTGTGCTGAGCTTTCTTTTTGACGCGGTTGGCGAGGTGTGAATGGATGGGTTGCTGTGGTTAACCGGTAACAGTGTTGTAGACATATGCGTAATATCCCCTGGGATATAAGCGCCCGTAGGCACCTTTTTTTCATAAAAGAATCAATCGATTGTCTTCCTTTCTGTTTTGGGGTCATTCCCTTGCGCGACTCGTCATTATTTGTGATGTAAGTCACAAATAAATTATCGGCGAGAAACAATATGTCTTTAGGTTATTCACGAAAATGTCACAAATCAGCGAGGGTATAAATTGGTATCGCTGTGAACGGACAGAACAGTGAGGCATGGTGCCTCACTGCGTGAGCGAGGATTAGGCGGCAGGACCTTTGCTGACGGAATCGCGGATAATCAATTCGCCCTTGAAGTCAGGTGCAGGCACGACGGTTTCACCCTCCAGTCGGCACAGCAGTTTCTCAAGGGTATAGCTGATCATCTCGGCGACGGGCACATGCACGGTAGTGAGGGGCGGGTAGAACCATGATGCCATCGGTAAATCATCGAACCCCAGTAGCGAGACATCCTGCGGAATCGCGAGGCCGTGTTCGCGTAGCGCTTTGGCCGCGCCAATCGCCATATCGTCATTGCTGGCGACGAGTGCGCTGAAGGTGGCAGATCGCTGAAGCAGGATTTGTGCCGCCGTATAGCCGCTGTCATGGGTCCAGTCACCTGGCGCAACCAGCCCGTCATTATAGGGAACCCCGTTTTCCTCCAGCGCCTGCCGGTAGCCCGCCAGTCGGCTTGTACCCGTGGGGGAATTCGCCGATCCACAGACAAAGGCGATATCACGGTGGCCCTGTGCTATCAGGTAATTGACGGCATCATGGCAGTGCTGCTGGTGATTGGCGCAGATGCCATTATCGCCGTGCTGATGCAGTGTGCGGTTCACGACCATGATCGGCTGATCGTGCTGTTCGATAATCTCTTCCAGTTCATTCGTAGAGAGAAAACGCGGATAGATAATGACGGCATCGCAGCGTAAATCGAGCAGGAACTGGATCGCTTCGCGCTCTTCTTCCGCGCTGTGCTTGCCATCCGCCATGATAAGCTGCCGCCCGTATTTCTCCGTCATGGTTGCCGTTTGGAACAGCAATTCGCTGAAATAGGGGCCGCTGTACAGCGTGTTGGTCACAACCAAACCAATAATTTGCGATTTGCTCGTGGCGAGCTGGCGCGCCAGCAGGTTGGGCCGGTAGCCAATCTCTTCAATCGCCTGGAATACCCGATCCCGCGTGGTTTTACTGACGTAATTATTCCCTGTCAGCACGCGTGATACGGTGGCTTTGGATACACCGGCTTTTTTCGCTACATCGAGCATGGTTACCATCGTACTTTCCCGTTCTCCTGTACTGCCTGATGTCGTCATTATAGGGAAAAATCCTCCTTTTTTATCACCAATAACAAGTGTAGGGATAAAAATATTCCCCGATTGCGCTATTTATGATCGCCTTCAAAAAATAGTAAAAACAATATGAAACCGGTTGCATATTATTTTGTGTCTTGCTTGAATAATAAAAAAACGGACGGTGAGGTGCAGTATGAATAAGATTTTACTCTGTTGCGCAGCAGGAATGTCTACCAGCATGCTGGTACAGCGGATGGAAAAGGTCGCCGAGAAAAATGCGATCGCTGTTGAGATAAAAGCCGTGGGTTTTGAAGAGTTTAATAAGCTAATTGATGAATATGATTGCTGCCTTCTGGGGCCGCAGATTAAGTATAAACTGCCTGAATTCAAGGTGATAGCTGACGAGAAAGCGAAGCCGATTGCGGTCATTAATATGGTCGATTACGGCATGATGAATGGGGAAAAAGTCCTCAATGATGCTCTGGCGATGATCAATTAGTATAACGGGAGGAATAATGAGTAAATTAAGCGAGTCATTATTCAGCGTTATCGAAAACCGTATTAGCCCCATTGCGGCAAAACTCTCTAGTCAGCGTCATGTTGTAGCAATTAAAGATGGCTTCATTGCCTCTATGCCGTTTTTAATTGTCGGCTCTTTTATGATGTTATTTGCTCATCCACCTTTTAGCCCGAATAGTGAATGGGCTTTTGCGCAGTGGTGGCTGGGGATGGTGGAACGCCACGGCGAACAAATCATGATGCCCTATAACATGACGATGGGCATTATGGCGGTGTATATCACCAGCGCCATCGCTTATAACCTGGCACAGAGCTATAAAATGAACGGTTTTATGGCGGCCAGCCTAGCGCTGATGTCGTTTATGGTGGTGGCCGCTCCGCAAATCGACAAAAGCCTGCCGGTCGGGTCGCTGGGAGGCGAGGGGATTTTCACCGCGATTATCGTGGCGATCTATTCGACGGAACTGATGCACTTTCTGCAGAAGCGCAATATTGGCATCCGCCTGCCGGAACAGGTGCCGCCGAAAATCCGCCAGTCTTTCGATCTGCTGATCCCGATTCTTGCCATCTTCCTTACGCTCTTCCCGCTTAGCCTGTTTATGCAGAGCCAGTTCGGCATGCTGTTACCGCAGGCGATTATGGCCGTCTTCGCGCCGATTATCTCGGCATCTGACTCGCTCCCCGCCATCCTGATTGCGGTGCTGCTCTGCCACCTGCTGTGGTTTGCCGGGATTCACGGGGCGGTTATCGTCGGCGGCATTTTGCAGGCGTTCTGGCTGACTAACTTAGGGATCAATCAGGAAGCGTTTAACACGGGCGCACCGATCACCAAAATCTTCATTGAACCCTTCTGGCAGTTCTTCATTACGGTGGGTGGCTCGGGAGCGACCATGGGGCTGGTCTTCCTCTATCTGCGCAGCCGTTCTGCTCACCTGCGCTCCATCGGCAAACTGGCCGTGGTGCCAAGCATGTTCAACATCAACGAACCGGTGATTTTTGGTTCACCCGTCGTGATGAACCCGCTGCTGTTTATTCCATTTATTATCGCACCGCTGGTGAATGCCACCCTTGCTTATATCGCATTAAAAACCGATTTGGTGCACCGCGTCATTTCTCTTGCGCCTTGGACAACGCCGGGCCCGATTGGCGCAGCCTGGTCTACGGGGTGGGACTGGCGTGCGGTGGTGCTGGTGGGGGTACTGATTGTCGTCTCGTCCTTAATCTATTACCCCTTCTTCAAAATGTATGAACGTCAGCTGGTCGCACAAGAAGTGGGGACAGCAGAGGAGGCCGTGAGTGATGCGCGATGAAACCATTCTTGATGAAACGACAGTAATGGAACTGATTATCTATGCGGGAGAGGCGCGTTCCAGCTCGATGGAAGCGCTGAGCGCCGCCAGAAAATACGACTGGGACAGGGCTGAGGAACTGCTGAACACGGCTTCTGTAGCGGCGCGCAAAGCCCATCAAATCCAGACGGCCCTGATTGGTGCCGATGAGGGCAGCGGAAAAATCCCGGTCAACCTGATTCTGGTTCACGCGCAAGATCACCTGATGAACGCGATGCTATGCCGTGAGCTGGTGGAGGAACTGATTCAACTGCATCGGGAAATCTCCACCCTGAAACAGCTTATAAATTAATAATATGCAAACCTGAAATAAGAAGGAAACAAGATGTCTGTTCAACAATTACCGAAAGACTTTCTGTGGGGCGGCGCGGTAGCGGCGCATCAAGTTGAAGGTGGTTGGGATCAAGGCGGCAAAGGCGTCAGCATTTGTGATGTCCTGTCCGGCGGTGCTCACGGCGTTGACCGTGTGATTACCGATGGCGTACAGCCTGGTGTCAGTTATCCAAACCATCAGGCGGTGGAGTTCTACTCCCACTATAAGCAGGATATTGCCCTGTTCGCCGAAATGGGCTTCAAATGCTTCCGCACCTCGATTGCCTGGACGCGTATTTTCCCCAATGGCGATGAGCTGGAGCCGAATGAAGCAGGCCTGCAATTCTATGACGACCTGTTTGATGAGCTGTTGAAATACAACATCGAGCCAGTGATTACGCTGTCTCACTTTGAAATGCCGCATCATCTGGTTAAGCAATACGGTGGCTGGCTGAACCGTAAAGTGGTGGATTTCTTTGTTCGCTACAGCGAAGTAGTCATGAAGCGTTACCAGTCCAAAGTGAAATACTGGATGACCTTCAATGAGATTAACAACCAGCGTAACTGGCAGTATCCGCTGTTTGGCTACTGCTGTTCCGGCGTGATTTTTACCGATCACGACAAGCCAGAGCAGGCGATGTACCAAACGCTGCACCACCAGTTTGTCGCCAGTGCGAAAGTGGTGAAGCTGGGTCATGAGATTAACCCGAACTTCAAAATTGGCTGCATGCTGGCGCTGGTACCAATCTATCCGTGGTCATGCCACCCGGATGACGTGATGTTTGCACAGGAAGCGATGCGTGAGCGTCACCTGTTCGGCGACGTGCAGCTGCGCGGTTACTACCCGTCTTACATCCTGAAAGAGTGGGCGCGCAAAGGCTATCAGATTGATATGCAGCCGGAAGACGAACAGACGCTGCGCGAAGGCTGCACGGACTATCTGGGCTTCAGCTACTACATGAGCAGCGCGGTGCAGTTGGCAGCAAAAGGCCAGAGAAAAGAAGATGCGATTACGGGCTTCGACGGCGGCGTGAAGAACCCGCATGTGAAGGCATCGGAGTGGGGCTGGCAGATTGACCCGGTTGGTCTGCGCTATACGCTGAACAGCTTCTACGAGCGTTATCAGAAACCGATGTTCATCGTCGAAAACGGCTTTGGCGCGGTAGACAAGGTGGAAGCCGACGGCAGCATTAACGATGATTACCGCATCGAATACCTCAAAGCGCATATCGATCAGATGAAGAAAGCCGTCGTGGAAGATGGCGTGGAGCTGATGGGTTATACCCCGTGGGGCTGCATCGACTGTGTGTCGTTCACCACCGGCCAGTACAGCAAGCGCTACGGTTTCATCTACGTGGATAAACACGATGATGGCACCGGTACCTTCAAGCGCTCGAAGAAAAAGAGCTTTGACTGGTACAAGAAGGTGATCGCCAGCAACGGCGCCGAATTATAACTGTGATTGCAGACAAAGTACGTTGGGCGGTGGTAATGGGTAGATCGTAAAGACGCGGTGAATACGTCCCTGTACGCTCGAGCCGCGCCATCCCTGGCGCGGACGCTTTACTCTTCTATCCCATGACCACCGTTTTCGCTCAACAAGTAGATTTGTTAATGAGCTAAGCCGTGCTTAACCGCACGGCTTTTTACGTTGCGCGTCATACGCCTGTCACCCTGCTGTATTTCACTAACGACTTCATCGCTGAATCGCGTTAGCATGAAAACAGATAACTTGATGCTGGAAAAACTATGTCTGTAAAACTGATCGCTATTGATATGGACGGGACGTTGCTGACGCCCCAAAATCAAATTTCACCTGCGGTAAAAGCCGCGATTGCCGCTGCCAGAGAGAAAGGCGTGCAGGTGGTGCTGGCTACCGGTCGCCCTTACATTGGTGTCGAGCGCTACCTGATGGAGCTGGATTTGCAGCAGGAAGGCTGTTACTGCATCACCAATAACGGTGCGCTGGTGCAGCGTACGGTCAATGGTGACTGTGTGGCGCAAACGGCGCTGAGCTTCGATGATTATCTCTATTTCGAAGCGCTGGCCTGCAAACTGGGCGTCCATTTCCACGCGTTGGACTTCAATTTCGTCTATACCGCCAATAAAGACATCAGCCCTTACACCATCCACGAATCTCACCTGACCGGGATGCCGTTGAAGTATCGTGCGGTAGAGGAAATGGATCGCAGCCTGACGTTCCCGAAAGTGATGATGATTGATGAGCCAGAGATCTTGGATCGCGCCATCAGCCAGCTGCCACCGGAAGCCTTTGAACGCTACACCATCATGAAGAGCGCCGAATACTATCTGGAAATTCTGGATAAACGCGTCAACAAAGGTGAAGGCGTGAAGATGCTGGCGGAGCACCTCGGCATTCCACGTGAAAGCGTCATGACGCTGGGCGACCAGCAGAACGATCTGGCGATGATTCGCTATGCGGGCATCGGCGTCGCGATGGGCAATGCCATCGACGAAGTGAAAGAAGCCAGCCAGTTCGTCACCAAAACCAACATGGAAGACGGCGTCGCTTATGCGATCGAGAAATTTGTGCTGAATGCCTGATTAGAGCGATATAAATTGGAATAGCCATCAATGATGGCTATTTTTATTTTAAATAATAACTCTGATATTTATTTTTTATAAATCCATTCCCCAGCAGTCATTATTCAATAAATACATTAATAAAAATAACGGCTTTGGCTGGAAATTATTTTAATTCCAGACTGCTCGCTATTTTTTCTTTCATAACCTGAGTGATGTGATTCACCACCTGGCTGCGGGGAATTTGCGGGGGATAAACCGCGCAATACGCCATTTTTATATCAGGATTGAAAGGCTTAACGATAACCGGCGAAGGGCTGTTCAGGGCGGTAATAAAATCCACCACGCCGATGCCGACGTTTCTTGATGCCAGCACGCAGCAGTTAGCCATTGAGGTTTCGATGGGGTTATGCAAATAGGTCTGCTCTTTTCTGGAGGAGATATCGAGCTGCGCCCGCAGCGGTGTGGTTCTTCCCGGCAGAATAGCGCGCGTACCGGCCAGGTCGGCAAGCGTAATTTCATCCGCCGTGGCAAGAGGGTGATCCACCGCTAACACCGCGACAGCACTGGCGTCTGCCAGTGGTTCAGCTTCCAGCCCTTTGATGCCTGGCTGGCCAAAAATAAAGCCGACGTCATACTGATTTTCAGAAATGGCGCTCGTAATATGGCTGCTGCTTTCGATGTCTAAAAACAGGGAAAGATCGGGGTATTTCTTGAGTAAAGTAGGGAGAACCTGATCTGAACAAAGAAACGAGAGCGCTTGAACGGCGGCGATGCGCAGCACGCTGCCCTTGGCGTGGCGAATTTCATCCGCAATCATCCCGATGTGATCCAACCCCAGATAAAGACGCTCGACTTCGCGATACAGCTTCATCGCCTCCGCGCGTGGAATCAGGCCGCGCCCGTCCCTATCGAACAGCTTAAGATTCAGTGCGTCTTCAAAGTCCTTAATCAGCCGGCTGACCGCAGGCTGGGTGATGTACATCATGTTGGCGGCAGCGGTGATGCCTCCGGTGAGGATGACTTTATGAAAGGCTTCAACCTGGCGGGGATTGATACGCATGCTCGTCACCTTAAAACATAACATTTGGTTATCAATTTAACACAAAATGCAATTTTTCATTATCCAATCTAGCGCATAGACTCACAATCATAAGATTTAATACACTTCATCAGTACTCAATCATGGAATAGAGGATTAGTGAATGAAGAAATCGACTCTGGCGTTATTGTTTACTGTTTTATTTTCATCTTCACCTTTGGTTTATAGCGCGGACCTGAATATCGGTTTGGCTTCCTCCACCACATCAATGGATCCGCAGTTTTATGTGAGTGGGGCGAATAGCGCAATGGCGCGCAATATTTTTGACGGTTTGGTTGTACAGGATGAAAAACAGCAGATTGCACCTGCCCTGGCAACCAGTTGGAAAGTGATTGACGACAAGACGTGGGAGTTTGTATTGCGTCCTGGCGTTAAGTTTCACGACGGCAGTGATTTTACGGCTAAAGATGTGATTGCCAGCATTAAGCGTATTGCGCTGGCATCGAAAAACAGCCCCAGCTCTTACGCACCCTACGTCAGCGACATTGCTGAAGTAATAGAAGTGAATCCATTAACGGTGCGGATTAAGACAAAAGAGGCTTCGCCGCTGCTGCTGAATAATTTAAGTCGGGTTTCCATTTTGCCCGCCCGACTTGAGAACGTCCCAACGGAAACGTTGAATTCAGGAAAAGATGTGATTGGTACAGGGCCATTCAAATTTGTTTCCTGGGTGCCGGATGACCGGGTAGTCCTTAGTCGTAATGACGATTACTGGGGAGGAAAAGCAGAGTGGGACAACGTTACTGTCCGTGTATTTAAAAACAGTAGTGCACGTGTAGCAGCAGTATTATCCGGTGATGTGGACATGATTGAAAACGTTCCAACAGCCGACAGCAGTAATATTGAAAAAAATCCGCAGTTAAAAACGATTTCAACACCAGGGAATCGTGTTATTTACCTTCATATGGACCAGCAGCGAGATGAATCACCGTTCGCCAAAGGTCCTGATGGTAAAAACCCATTACTAAAAAAAGAAGTACGCCAGGCGATGTCTTTAGCTATTAATCGCCAGGCAATCGTCGACCGTGTGATGGAGGGGCAGGCTGTTGTTGCCTCTCAGCTTGTACCGAAGGGGTACCCAGGCTATTCCGCTTCCATTCCTGCGCCGGTTTATAATCCGGAGAAAGCCAAACAGGAACTGGCGGCGGCGGGTTACCCCGACGGCTTCACGCTGACCTTCCACGCGTCGAACGATCGTTATCCTAATGATTCTAAAATTGCTCAGGCCATTGGCCAAATGTTCACCCGTGCCGGTATCAAAACCGAGGTTGTTACGATGCCCGGCAGTGTGTACTTCTCACGTGCGTCTCGTCTCGAATTCAGTTTGATTATGGGCGGGGCCGCGATTGAAACCGGGGAAGCTTCTGGAGTATTGGGGCCATTGTTAGAAACCTTTGGCCCCAATGCAGGACAGGGTAATCGTGGTCGCTATTCCAATCCTGTCTTTGATAAAACGCTGAACGAAGCACGTGTCACGCTGGATGAAACCAAACGTGATGCGCTGCTGGCTGAGGCGATGAACATTGGCATGAACGATCTGGGCGTGATTCCAGTGATGTTCCTGTCCAACACCTGGGCGATGAAAAAGCAGTATACCTACGTGGGCCGTTCCGATGCCTACACGCTGCCATACTTCGTCCGTTCTGCGAAATAGTCACCTGTCATTTATGATTCAAATAAGGGGTGAGTATTCACCCCTTATCTATCCGTAACAAGGAGAGCGGAGTGAATACATTTAGCGGTGTTTTTCCCTATCTGGTGTCACCCGTCAGGCCCGATGGTCAGGTAGATAAGCCTGTTCTGGCGCAGCTCACTGAACATCTGATTCAATGCGGTGTACATGGCGTCGTGCCGTTAGGCAGCACCGGTGAATTTGCCTATCTCTCTGCGGCTCAGCGTCTGGATGTCGTCAAAACGGTGATCGAAACGACGGCGGGCCGAGTGCCGGTTATCGCCGGTGTTGCGTCAACAACCATTCAGGATGCCGTTGAGCAAACGAAACGCTACGTCGAACTGGGTGCGGATGGCATTCTGGCGGTGCTGGAAGCCTATTTCCCACTGAAAGACGAAGGCGTCGAACAATATTTCCGCGCCATTGCCGAAGCCGCACAGGGCAAACCGGTGGTGCTTTATACCAATCCTCAGTTCCAGCGTTCCGATTTGAGTTTGCCTGTCATTGAACGCCTGAGCCATGTGAATAACATCCGCTATATCAAAGACGCCTCGACCAATACCGGGCGCTTGCTTTCCATCATTGAACGCACCCGTGGCCGAATGGACGTGTTCTCCGCGTCCGCCCATATTCCCGCCTGCGTCATGCTGATTGGCGGCGTGGGGTGGATGGCTGGCCCGGCGTGTATCGTTCCCAAACAGAGTATTGCTTTGTATGAAGCCGCCCGCGCGGGTAACTGGAACAAAGCAATGGAGCTTCAGCGTCCGCTGTGGCGTATCAATGAAATCTTTGCCCGTTATTCCATTGCCGGCTGTATTAAAGCGGCGCTGCAATTGCAGGGATTTGCTGTAGGCGATCCGTTGCCGCCTCAGCAACCGCTGGATGAAAAGGCGCGTAAGGAGATCGCGGATGTTTTAGCATCCGTCGATTCCCTCTAACGCAAAATACATTTTGTTATTTTTCACGCTGTAGAGGTGTGGGGTTTTCTGCACCTTGATGTTCGGCAGTACCTATTAAAAAGAGAAAAGGAATCATCGAAGGATGAGCGCTTTACCTATTATTATTGATTGTGATCCGGGGATAGATGACGCGATTGCGTTATTAAGTGCATTTGTGGCACCAGAGTTGGATATTCGCGGTATCTGCACGGTGTGCGGTAACCAGTCGCTGGACAAGACGGTGCATAATGCGCTGCAAATTGTTGAACTGGGCCAGCGCACGGATATCCCCGTTTTTGCCGGCTGCCATCGGCCGCTGCTGCGCGACCCTATTCATGGCCAGTTTCACGGCGAAAGCGGACTGGGTCAGACGGTGCTGCCTGCGCCACAAAAACAGGCCGAAGCGAAACATGCGGTGAATTTTATCATTGAGCAGTGTCGTCAGGCGATCGCTGACGACACGCCGATTACGCTCTGTACGTTAGGGCCGTTAACCAACGTGGCGATGGCGCTGCGTATGGCACCCGAGATTGCCGACGGAATTGCACGCATTGTGATGATGGGCGGCGCGTACCGCGAAGCGGGCAACCGCAGCCTGACGTCTGAATTCAATATGATTGCCGATCCGCAGGCCGCCAAGGTGGTGTTTGATTCGTCGATTGCCATCGTCGCGCTACCGCTGGATGTCACGCATCAGGTGATTTTAACGCCGGAATTAGTGGCGCGTTTCATTGCGCTATCCGGACGCATCTCCGCGCCGTTGGGTGAAATGATGGCGTTTTGGGACCGCAATGATATCCGTCGCTACGGCTCACGCGGCGGCCCGCTACACGATCCGCTGGTCATCGCCTGGGTGCTGGCACCGCACTGTTTCACGACGGAAAAAGCCAGCGTTTACATTGAGCAGGAAAGCGAGCTGTGCATGGGGCAGACCGTTGCCGACTGGTACGGAAAAACCGATCGTCAGCCGAATGTCGATGTGGTGACGGGGGTGGATGCTAAACAGGTTGTCGAGCTGTTTGCTGACCTATTGAGCCGCTACAGAGAGGGTGTCTGACATGGTTCGAGAACGCATTATTATTGATACCGATCCCGGCGTCGACGATGCGATAGCCATCTGGCTGGCATTGGCGTCGCCCGAGCTGGACGTGCTTGGGATTACCGTGGTGGCAGGTAATGTACCGCTTGCTGCGACATTGCCGAACGCCTGCAACGTGGTGGGTGTGACGGGCAGAACCGATGTGCCGATTTTTGCGGGTGCCTCGCGCCCGCTCATCCGCGATCAGGTTTTCGGTAAATACGCCCATATCGGCAAGTTTTCCTCTGAGTGGGTGCCAGAAAGCACGCTGTCGCCGGAAGAGGAACACGCCGTTGATTTTCTGGTGCGGATGACGCGTCAGGCGGCGGCCGATAATAACCCGATCACCATTTGTTCACTGGGCCCGCTGACGAATCTGGCGTTGGCGCTGTGCTTCCATCCTGATGTCGCTCGCGGCATCAAACAGATTGTGTCCATGAGCTGTGCCTTTACCGCGATGGGGAATCGCGTACCGTGGGCAGATTTCAACGTTTATGCCGATCCCCATGCGGCGGAGATCGTTTTTTCTTCCGGTGTTCCCATTGTCATCATGCCGCTGGATGTGACCTTTCAGGCGCTGATTCAGACGGAACAGGTTGATGCTATCGCACATAGCGGTGGTGCGCCGGGTAAGGCGATGGCCGCGTTGCTGCGCATGTTTGACCGTAGCGAAGTGGAGCGCTTTGGTCGTGAAGGTGGACCGATTCATGATGCAACCGTCATTGCGTGGCTGTTGAAGCCCGAGCTGTTCAAGTCAAAACACGTTCGCGTCGGGGTAGAAGTTTCCGGTAAGACCATGGGTTACGTGTTTGCCGATTTTTATAACAAGCTGGGTGAGCCAGCGAATGCGCTGGTCATGCGGGAAATCGACGAACAAGGATTCCTCGGGCTGATTGCCGATCGCCTGCGTCGCTATGGCTCTGAAGCTGACACAATCAATGGATCTGAGGAGCGCTGATGGTCGCCTACCTGCTGAGCCGAATCGGACAAACGCTGCTGACGCTGGCTGTGATGTCGGTGCTGGTGTTTGTGGGTGTTTATCTGGTCGGTAATCCGGTCGATATGTTATTGAGTGCGACGGCCACGCCAGCGGAACGGCTGGCGGTGATTCAGTCCTTTGGTCTGGATAAGCCCGTCTGGGAACAGTACGGGCTGTTTGTCTGGAACGCCTTGCAGGGCGACATGGGCAACTCGTTTATCTTTAACCAACCCGCGCTGACGCTGATTTTTCAGCGCATGCCCGCCACGCTCGAACTGGCGATGGTGGCGTTCGTGATGGCGCTGGTTGTCGGTATTCCGCTGGGGATCTACGCTGGCCTGAAGCCGGACAGCGCGGTGTCCAAATCCATCATGACTTTTTCCATCCTTGGCTTTAGCCTGCCCACGTTCTGGATTGGGCTGGTGATGATCATGCTGTTCAGCGTGAAGCTGGGCTGGCTGCCGTCCTCTGGTCGGGGCGATACGCATGAGTTATTCGGTATTCCATTCAGCTTTCTGACCCGCGATGGTCTCGAACATCTTCTCTTGCCTGCGTTTAACCTTGCGTTGTTTAAAATCTCGCTGGTTATCCGCCTGATGCGCGCGGGCGTGATGGAGTGTCTGCAACAGGACTATGTACAGTTTGCTCGTGCGAAAGGGCTGTCAGAAACCCGCATCGTACTGGTGCATGTGCTGCGCAACACGCTGATTCCACTGATTACCGTGCTGGGGCTGGAGCTGGGATCGCTGATTGCATTCGCCGTCGTCACGGAAACCATTTATGCCTGGCCGGGCATGGGCAAGCTGATTATCGACTCGATCGCTGTGCTCGACCGCCCTGTCATCCTGGCTTATCTGATGATTACCGTCGTGATGTTCAGCGTGATTAACCTGCTGGTCGATTTGCTGTATGTGCTGGTCGATCCGCGTGTGCGGCTCGGAGGAGATAAGGGATGACGGGAAATACGATACACCAGCCCGCAGCCGTGCAAAAAACCGCTCATCCGGTGATGCGCGTGATGATGGCGCTGATCGGCGATAGGCTGGCGCTGTGCGGGCTGATCATGCTGGCAATTTTCGTGCTGCTGGCGCTGTTTGCTCCGCTGCTGTCGCCGCAGAATCCCTACGATCTGATGCAGCTCGACATCATGGATGGCCGACTCGCGCCGGGTGCGCAGAGCATGGCGGGCATGACGTATTGGCTGGGGACGGACGATCAAGGGCGCGACCTGTTCAGCGCCATTCTGTACGGCACCCGCATCAGCCTGATAGTGGGTTTCTCCAGTGCGGTGCTTGCGCTGCTGATTGGCGCCTCGCTGGGGCTGATTAGCGCCTACGTCGGTGGAAAAACGGATGCCACGATCATGCGCATCGTGGATATCCAGCTCAGCTTCCCGCCGATCCTGATTGCGCTGATCCTGCTGGCGGTGCTGGGGCAAGGCGTCGACAAGATCATCATGGCGCTGGTGGTAACGCAGTGGGCTTACTACGCACGTACGATTCGCGGGTCGGCGCTGGTGGAGCGTCGCCGCAGCTACGTGGACGCGGCGCGCAGCATGGCGCTGTCCAACCGCCGCATCCTGTTTCGCCATATTTTACCGAACTGTCTGGCACCGCTGATCGTGGTAGCGACGATGCGCATCGCCTACGCCATCATGCTGGAAGCCACGCTCTCGTTTTTGGGGATCGGGCTGCCTGTGACGGAACCGTCGCTGGGGCTGCTGATCTCAAATGGTTTTGAATACCTGATGTCGGGCGATTACTGGATCAGCTTCTTTCCGGGGCTGACGCTGCTGCTGCTGATTGTGGCGATCAATCTGGTCGGGGATGCGCTGCGCGACATCCTCAATCCGCGGAATTAATCTGTGGGAACGCCCATAGGAATAAGGGGTAACGCACACATGACAGCGCCGATTATGTCCGTTTCGCATTTGACCACTGCCTTTCAGGTGAACGGCGAGTGGATGAACGTGGTGCGGGATTTGTCCTTCACGATTGGCGAGAAAGAAACGGTCGCCGTGGTGGGGGAATCCGGTTCAGGGAAAAGTGTGATGGCGAAATCCATCATGCGCTTGCTGCCACCCGGCCAAAGCCGGGTTGAGGGTCAGATTCATTTCGGCGATACCGAGCTGCTGTCGCTCCCTAATAAAGCGATGCAGGACGTGCGCGGGAACCGCATCGGCATGATTTTCCAGGAGCCGATGACCAGCCTGAATCCGGTCTTGCCGATTGGCTACCAGATTACGGAAGTGCTGCGACGCCATCGCGGTATGGGCAAAGCCGAAGCGCGTGCCGAAGCAGTGCGCCTGCTGGAAAAAGTCCGTATTCCGGCGGCTAAATCACGGCTGAACGAATATCCGCAGAGCTTCTCCGGCGGGATGCGCCAGCGCGTGGTGATTGCGATTGCGCTGGCCTGCCATCCGAAGCTGCTGATTGCCGACGAACCGACGACGGCGCTGGACGTTACGATTCAGGCACAAATTCTGACGCTGATAAAAACCCTTCAGGAAGAAGAAGGGATGTCGGTGCTGTTTATTACCCATGACATGGGCGTGGTGGCGGAAGTGTCCGACCGTACGCTGGTGATGTATCAGGGCGAAATGGTTGAAAACGCCGTCACGCGGGAGATCTTCCATCATCCGCAACAGCCCTATACTCGCATGCTGCTGTCCGCGGTGCCCAAATTAGGTTCGATGTCCGGTAGCGCATGGCCGCAGCGCTTTCCGCTGGTCGATCTCAAAACGGGCGAGCGCCAGCCGGTGCCGGAGGCGGTGAACACCGTGTCGGGCGAGGAGCCGGTGCTGACGGTAAAAAACCTGGTTACTCGATTTGATATCCGATCAGGTTTTTTCCGTCGGCTGTCCGGGCGAGTTCATGCGGTGGAGAATGTCTCGTTCGATCTCTGGCCGGGCGAAACGCTCGCGTTGGTCGGGGAATCGGGCTGCGGTAAGTCGACCACGGGTAGGTCGATTATTCGTCTCAACGATGCCGTCAGCGGTGACATTCAACTGCTGGGAAAAAATATCCTGACGGCGGATAAGCGTGAGCTGACGGATTCGCGGCGGCAGATTCAGATGGTATTTCAGGATCCGTATGAAAGCTTGAACCCGCGCATGCGGATAGGGGAAGCTATCGCCGAGCCGATGCTGTTGCACGGTCTGGCGACCCGACAGAATGTAAATGCGCGAGTGAGCGAACTGCTGGAACAGGTGGGATTATCCGGCGATATGGCTTCGCGTTTCCCGCATCAGTTCTCCGGCGGGCAGCGGCAGCGCGTCTGTATTGCCCGCGCATTGGCGCTGGAGCCGAAAGTGATTATTGCCGATGAATCGGTGTCGGCGCTGGATGTGTCCGTCAAGGCGCAGGTCATCAACCTGATGCTGGATCTCCAGCAGAAGCTGGGGCTGTCATTCCTGTTTATCTCGCATGATATGGCTGTTGTCGAACGAATCAGCCACCGCGTAGCGGTGATGTATCTCGGTGAAATCGTGGAGATCGGGCCACGTTCGGCGATCTTCGACAATCCGCAGCATGAATATACCCGGCGTCTGATTTCCGCGGTGCCCGTGCCGGATCCGGACACCCGTCCGGTGCGTAATATCACTAATGATGAGCTGCGCAGCCCGGTACGCGCCCCTGATTTCCATCCTCCCGCACGTCGCTATAAGCAAGTCGGAGAGGGGCATTTCGTTCTGGAACAGGCGTAGCGTTACCCTTATCTGACTTTGCCATTAATGGCGGTTCTTCTGCGTGCGCATTGCGTATGGCCTGAACCGCCATTCTTTTTCTTCTTTCTTTCTTTCTTTCTTTCTCTTCCCTGCTGCTGGTGCGCTTTCGTCGACTTCCACTTTCGCTCGATCCATTCCCTCTGGATGTTGAAATCCGGTAACGCGTGATGTTGCTAAATTGTATTTATTGTCCGTTTTGTGATCCAGATTGTAGTACAACAAACATAAATGGTACTACAATCAGGCCAAGAAAAGAGGGAAGGATGCGGTTATTGTGCAACAGTTCGACGACGTCAGGCGGCATGGCGGGTAAAGTAAGTGCAGTGATATCAATCCGTTTTGTCTCGTTGAGGTGATGATGAATAAGCAAGAATTAAGCAAAACCGACCGCATCATTCTGGATATTGGCCAACAGATCGTTGGCGGGAAATACGCGCCGGGCACGCCGTTACCCGCAGAAGCTGAGCTGTGTGAAGAATTTCAGACCTCGCGCAACATCATTCGCGAAGTGTTCAGAGCGCTGATGGCGAAAAGGCTGGTGGAAGTGAAACGGTATCGCGGCGCGTTTGTGGCCGCGCGTAACCAGTGGAATTACCTGGATACCGACGTTCTGCAATGGGTTCTGGCAAGCGATTACGACCCATGGCTGATCAGCGCGATGAGCGAAGTACGTAATCTGGTGGAGCCGACGATTGCCCGCTGGGCTGCCGAACGGGCGACCTCAAGCGAGCTGGCGGTAATTGAAGCGGCGCTGAATGACATGATTTCCAATCACCAGAATCGTGACGCATTTAATGAAGCGGATATTCGCTTCCATGAGGCGGTATTGGCAGCGGTGCATAACCCGGTACTACAGCAGTTGAGCGTCGCGATCAGTTCCTTGCAGCGTGCGGTGTTTGAGCGCACCTATATGCCGGACGAAGATAACATGCCACGGACATTGCGTGAGCATCAGGATCTCTACGATGCCATTCGGCATCAGGATATTGAAGCAGCAGAGCGGGCGGCGTTGACCATGATTGCCAGCTCGACCAAACGGTTAAAGGACATTACATGAGTGAAAGCTATATCGCCATTGACTGGGGTTCTACCAATCTGCGGGCGTGGCTGTATCTGGATGGCGTCTGTATCGACAGCGTGAAGTCTGAAGCGGGCGTCACGCGTTTGAACGGTCAGACACCGCAGCAGGTTTTTCAGCAGATCGTTGCGCCGTGGCAGCAGCACAACGTGCCTGTCGTGATGGCGGGCATGATTGGCAGCAATGCGGGCTGGCTTTCCGTGCCGTATCTGTCATGCCCGACTCGCCTGACGGATGTCGCCCACCAGCTAACGCGGGTGGAAGAAGCCCAGCCGCTAGCTGCCTGGATCGTGCCGGGGTTGAGCATTGCGCAGGACGATAACTGCAATGTGATTCGCGGTGAAGAAACCCAGCTGATTGGCGCATATAGCGAATGTCCTTCCTCTCTTTATTTAATGCCGGGAACCCACTCGAAATGGGTGCGAACCGATGACAGCAACGTGCTGGACTTCCGTACGGTGATGACCGGTGAACTGCATCACCTGCTGATGACGCAGTCGCTCATTGGCGTGGGGCTGACCGAGCAGCAGCCGTCCTCTACCGCTTTCCAGCAAGGGCTGGAACTGGGCTTTGCCGACGACAATATCATCCGCTGCCTGTTTGAAACCCGCGCGGCGCATGTGCTGGGGCGTCTGGAGAAAAGTGCCGTGAGCGACTGGTTATCCGGGCTGTTGATTGGCAACGAAGTCTCGCAAATGCAGCGCCACTATCAGATGGCAGCCGGAGACAGTATCACACTCATCGGTTCCCCTGCGCTGACCGCGCGCTACGAAAAAGCATTACAACAAGCTGGATTGCGCTGGCAGCAGCTGGATGGCGATCGGGCTTTTCAGGCAGGAATAAGGAGCATTGTTAATGAGCTGGAATACTAATCTTCCCTTGATTGCGATTCTGCGCGGTATCACGCCGGACGAGGTGCTGGAACATGTCGCGGCGCTGCTGGATGCCGGATTCGATGCGGTAGAGATCCCGCTGAATTCGCCGAATCCGTATGAAAGTATTCAACTGGCGGTAGAGCATTTTGGCGATCGCGCCCTGATTGGCGCAGGCACGGTACTGAAAGCCGACTATGTCGATAAATTACAGGAAATTGGCAGCAAGTTAGTCGTTACGCCTAACATTTCCCCCGAAGTGATTCGTCGGGCGGTGGGCTACGGCATGATGGTGTGCCCCGGCTGTGCTACTGCGACGGAGGCCTTCACGGCGCTGGATGCGGGTGCGCAATCGCTGAAAATTTTCCCGTCATCCGCGTTTGGGCCTGACTACATCAAAGCACTGAAAGCGGTATTGCCAAAAGACGTTCCCGTCTTTGCCGTCGGTGGCGTCACGCCTGAAAACCTGAAGGATTACCTTAGTGCGGGCTGCATCGGTGCCGGGTTAGGCAGCGATCTGTATCGAGCCGGTCAGTCGGTTGACGTCACCGCGCAAAAAGCACATGCATTTGTTAACGCCTATAAGGACGCTGTTCAATGAAAATTACCAAAATCACCACGTACCGGCTGCCGCCACGCTGGATGTTCCTGAAGATTGAAACCGATGAAGGCATTGTCGGCTGGGGCGAGCCGGTTATCGAAGGTCGTGCACGCACGGTTGAAGCTGCCGTTCACGAGCTGTCTGACTATCTGATCGGGCAAGACCCGGCGCGCATCAACGACATCTGGCAGGTACTTTACCGCGCGGGCTTCTACCGCGGCGGCCCGATTCTGATGAGCGCTATCGCGGGTATCGATCAGGCATTGTGGGACATTAAAGGCAAGGCGCTGGGGGTACCGGTCTACCAGTTACTGGGCGGGCTGGTGCGCGATAAGATCAAAGCGTACAGCTGGGTGGGCGGCGATCGTCCTTCCGAAGTGATCGCAGGCATCAAGAAGCTGACCGACATTGGCTTCGATACCTTCAAGCTGAACGGCTGTGAAGAGATGGGCATCATTGATAATTCGCGCAAAGTGGATGCGGCGGTGGCCGTGGTCGCGGAAATCCGCGAAGCCTTTGGCAACAGCATCGAGTTCGGTCTGGATTTCCACGGTCGTGTGGATGCACCGATGGCGAAAATCCTGATCAAAGAGCTGGAGCCGTACCGTCCGCTGTTTATTGAAGAACCCGTGCTGGCTGAACAGGCGGAATACTATCCTCGTCTGGCGGCGCAAACCCACCTGCCGATTGCGGCGGGCGAGCGGATGTTCTCACGCTTTGATTTCAAACGCGTGCTGGCAGACGGCGGACTGGCCATTATTCAGCCTGACCTGTCTCACGCAGGCGGTATTACCGAGTGCTTTAAAATTGCCGCAATGGCGGAAGCCTATGATGTCGCGCTGGCACCGCACTGTCCATTAGGCCCAATTGCATTGGCTTCCTGTTTGCACCTCGACTTTGTGGCACGTAATGCCGTATTGCAGGAGCAAAGTATGGGCATCCATTATAATAAAGGTGCCGAGCTGTTGGATTATGTTATCAATAAAGAAGACTTTGCTATGACCGACGGCCATTTCTATCCGCTGAATAAGCCTGGCCTCGGTGTGGAAATTAATGAAGAGCTGGTTATTGAACGTAGTAAAAATGCGCCAGACTGGCGTAACCCGGTGTGGCGTTATCCTGATGGTGCCGTCGCCGAGTGGTAATACCCGTCATTCGCGTTGGCTTGCCTGCAACTCGAATTATTTTAGAGTATAACGAAAACAATAGGTTAGGTTTTTAATAACCAGTAATACATAACGCATTTCCCCGGCACGACGGAATAGAACACTCATGGATTATCACGAAATACATTATTTCGTGAAGGATTACTGTTTTATTTTATTAGCGTCGGGGAAAGTAATCTTCCATTTATCATGAGTAAGCCACCACCGGGATTTCAAAAATAAAACGACATTATAAATAGGGAAATATAGTGAGCGTGCGCGGTTATTTATTTCATTAGAAAAAATAAAGTATACCAACTGCTGGTGTTGTTGAACGTTCAAAAATAGCGGGCGATAAATATCGCAGCCCGTTTAATAAATAACAGGAACATAAGATGGATATGACATTAACTACCCGTCCTACAAAACGGCGTTATTTCACCTTGCTGATGATTTTTATTACGGTCGTCATCTGCTATGTGGATCGCGCCAACCTGGCTGTGGCGTCGGCACATATTCAGGAAGAGTTCGGCATTACAAAAACACAAATGGGCTATATCTTTTCCGCGTTTGCCTGGACCTATACGTTATGCCAAATACCCGGCGGCTGGTTCCTTGACCGCGTCGGTTCAAAGGTCACCTATTTTATCGCCATCATGGGGTGGTCGATTGCCACGTTGCTGCAAGGTTTCGCCACGGGTCTGGCGTCATTGATTGGTTTGCGTGCGGTGACCGGGCTGTTTGAAGCGCCTGCGTTTCCGACGAATAACCGTATGGTAACCAGCTGGTTCCCTGAGCAAGAACGCGCTTCTGCCGTTGGATTCTATACGTCAGGGCAGTTTGTTGGTCTGGCATTTCTTACGCCATTGCTCATCTGGTTGCAGGAAATCCTGAGCTGGCACTGGGTATTCATTGTTACCGGCGGCGTCGGTATTGTCTGGGCAATTATCTGGCACTTTGTTTATCAGCCACCGAAGAAAAGCAAAGGGATTAATCAGGCTGAGCTGGATTACATTGCCGAAGGCGGCGGTATCGTTGATGGTGATGCCCCGACTGAGAAAAAAGCGCGTACGCCATTAACGGCGGCCGACTGGAAACTGGTGTTTAACCGCAAGCTGGTCGGCGTGTATATCGGACAGTTTGCTGTGACCTCTACGCTGTGGTTCTTCCTGACGTGGTTCCCGAACTACCTGACGCAGGAAAAACAGATTAGCGCACTGACGGCAGGCTTTATGACGACGGTACCTTTCCTGGCGGCGTTCGTTGGTGTGCTGCTGTCCGGCTTTGTGGCGGATCGTCTGGTACGTAGCGGAAAATCGATTGGTCTGGCGCGTAAAACGCCGATTATCTGTGGCCTGTTGATTTCAACCTGCATCATGGGGGCGAACTACACCAACGATCCGGTATGGATTATGACGTTGATGGCGCTGGCATTCTTTGGCAATGGTTTTGCCTCCATCACCTGGTCGCTGGTGTCGTCGCTGGCACCGATTCGTCTGATTGGTCTGACGGGCGGGGTATTCAACTTTGTCGGCGGTCTGGGCGGTATCACGGTGCCATTGATTATTGGCTATCTGGCGCAGGATTACGGTTTTGCTCCGGCGCTGACCTATATTGCTGGCGTAGCGCTGGTCGGCGCACTGTCTTACATCTTACTGGTGGGTGAAGTGAAGCGTGTAGGCTAACGCTCGTTACTCGCGTGCGGTCGGTTCTGGAAAAACCATAAAAAAACGGACTTTCCTCTTGGTTGAGGAAAGTCCGTTTAATTTTTTGACTGTTTATCAGCAGCCATTATTTGTAGATAACGGCGACGCCGCGCAGTTGGTTGTCACCTGTTGCAGACGTGATAGTGAAGGCGTTAGCACCGGCTTTTTCTGCTTTCTGAGCCAGCTGTGCTTGCAGTGAGTCCAGGCTGTGTGCGGTAGCACTAACGACACCCACTTTTTCCAGGCTCTGTGCCTGTTGTGAAGAGACCTGATCGGCAGCGAAAGTACCGAAAGACAGGGCAGACAGTACGGCGGCAGCGGCGAAGAGTTTTACGTTTTTCATGTGATGTATCCTATTCAATGTTGTTTGGAGTGAAAGGTCATTTCCTTTCGATGAAGAGGATATTACGCCGATGCAGGCAGAAGGGAAAACGGAGTGTTTTGAGAATATCTGTCAATATTTTTGATGTTAAATCTGGCGATAAGATGCACAGTCTCGATCGCCAGAATGAAGGCTATATTGCTGCCTGCTGAGGCAACGGCGGTGAAGTCGGTGCCAGCACACGTTCCAGCACGCGGGCTTCCAGTTCTGCCAGTTTTGCCGATCCACGACGTCGTGGGCGTGGCAAATCAACCGTGATGTCCAGTCCTACGCGGCCTTCTTCGATCAGAATAACCCGGTCGGCCAGCGCAATAGCTTCGGAGACATCGTGCGTCACCAGCAGTACGGTGAACCCGTGTTGGAGCCACAGATTTTCGATCAGGCTTTGCATCTCGATGCGGGTCAAGGCATCCAGCGCCCCCAGCGGTTCATCCAGCAGTAGCAGACGCGGATGGTGAATGAGCGCGCGTGCCAGCGCGACGCGCTGTTTCTGACCACCGGACAGCGCGGCTGGCCAGTCATTCGCGCGATCTGCCAGCCCGACGGAGGACAGCGCCTCCTGCGCTTTTTCACGCCAGTTGCCGCGCAGTCCCAGCCCGACATTATCGATCACCTTTTTCCACGGTAGCAGCCGTGCTTCCTGAAACATCAGTCGTGTGTCGTCTTTCGCGCTGCTGAGCGGCGCGGTGCCGGTTAGCAGTTCGCCGCTGCTGGCCGCTTCCAAACCCGCGAGCAGGCGCAGCAGGGTGCTTTTACCGCAGCCGCTGCGACCGACGATGGCAACAAATTGCCCGGACGGAATGCGCAGTTGCACATCATTCAGTACGGTGCGGTGGCCGTAGTGCTTGGTGATAGCATCCAGCGCCAGCGGCGTCCCCTTGGTGAGCGGCGACGGTGAATGTGCGTGCGTTGCAGAATCGGTAAAAGCGGTCATGATGCGTCCCCCGATGAGGTTTGATAAGCCGGATTCCAGCGCAGCCAAATGCGCTCCAGCCCCTGAGCGCTGACATCGGCCAGTTTGCCGAGCAACGCGTAAAGAATGATGGCGACCACGACTACGTCCGTTTGCAGGAACTCACGGGCGTTCATGGCGAGGTAGCCGATGCCGGAGTTGGCAGAGATAGTTTCCGCGACGATCAGCGTCAGCCACATAAAGCCCAGCGCAAAGCGGATGCCGACCATGATGGACGGCAGCGCGCCGGGCAGCACCACCTGAGAAAACAGGCTCAGGCCGGACAGCCCGTAGCTGCGTGCCATTTCCAGCAGGCCGCGATCGATGTTTTTAATGCCGTGGTAAGTGTTGAGATAAACCGGGAACAGCGTGCCCAGCGCCACCAGAAAGATCTTCGCTGCTTCATCAATGCCGAACCATAGAATGACCAGCGGGATCAGCGCCAGATGCGGAACGTTGCGGATCATCTGCACGGAACTGTCCAGCAGACGCTCGCCCCAGCGTGACAGCCCGGTGATAAAGCCAAGCACCAATCCGATGCTGCCGCCGATAGCAAACCCGATCAGAGCGCGCCAACCGCTGATCGCCAGATGCTGCCACAGTTCGCCGCTAGAGATGAGCGACCAGCCTGCGGTAATCACCGAACTGGGCGCAGGCAGAATCCGGTTGGATAGCCAACCGAACTCGACGGATACCTGCCACGCAACCAGCAGCGTTACGGGGAGCAGGAAAGGTGCAAAGCGCTGTGCCAGTGAAGAGAGCGTTCTTGCCATGATCGATTCCTCAGCTTTGCGAGACTTTACGCGGCACATAGCGGTTAGCAATCAACTCTCCCGCAGTGTTCACCGTATGCAGCGGCGTAGGTTGCTGCGCCAGATCGAGGTGCGGGAACAGCAGTTCACCCACGCGATACGCCTCTTCCAGATGCGGATAGCCGGACAGAATAAAGGTATCAATGCCGAGATCCGCGTATTCCTGAATGCGCTCGGCCACCGTCGGGCCATCGCCAACCAGCGCTGTGCCTGCGCCGCCGCGTACCAGACCGATACCAGCCCACAGATTTGGGCTAATCTCCAGCTTGTCCTTTTTACCACCGTGCAGGGCGGCCATGCGCTGCTGACCGACGGAATCGAAACGCGCCAGCGCCGCCTGCGCATCGGCGATGGTTTTTTCATCCAGATGAGAAATCAGCCGATCGGCGGCCTGCCAGGCTTCTTCGGTGGTTTCCCGCACGATGACGTGCAGGCGAATACCGAAGCGAACCTCACGCCCCTGTGCCGCCGCTTTGGTGCGGACTTCCGCCAGCTTTTCTTTAACCTGCTCAGGCGGTTCGCCCCACGTCAGGTAGAGATCGACCTGTTCTGCCGCCAGATTCTGTGCCGCTTCGGAAGAGCCGCCAAAATAGAGCGGTGGACGCGGCTGCTGCACGGGCGGGTAAAGCAGTTTGGCGTCTTTGACCTGAATGTGTTTCCCTGCGAAATCGACGGTTTCGCCTTCCAGCAGCCTGCGCCAGATGTGGGTGAATTCCGCCGAGGCTTCGTAGCGCTCTTCGTGGCTGAGGAACAGCCCTTCGGCGGCCAGTTCTTCCGGGTCACCGCCGGTCACCAGATTGAACAGCGCGCGTCCGTTGGACAGCCTGTCCAGCGTGGCAGCCTGACGTGCGGCGATGGTAGGGGAAATCACGCCGGGGCGTAGGGCGACGAGAAACTTCAGCCGCTGCGTCACCGGAATGAGCGATGCTGCAACCAGCCAGGAATCCTCGCAGGAGCGGCCTGTCGGCAGCAGCACGCCGCCAAATCCTTGCCGCTCGGCGGCTTGCGCCACCTGTTGCAGATAGCTGTGGTCAACATGACGTGCGCCCTCGGTGCTACCAAGATAGCGACCGTCTCCGTGGGTGGGCAGAAACCAGAATACGTTAAGACTCATGGTGTGAACTCCTTGAACAGTCTTGTTTGGGGTAAACAAAAGGGTATGTGGCAGGCAAATTAGTTCGCCTGAGGACGCCAGACGCGCTCTGCGATATTGACCTTCACTGGCACCAGACGATTTTCATAAAACAGGTCGGCCGTAGATTGCTGGGCCTTGATCGTGGCGGCATCCAGCGGTTCGACGGTAGTCGGTGGACGATGGTCGAGCGCCGTTTCAATCACTTTTTCCGGCAGCCCTACCGCGTTTGCCAGCAGCGTGACGCTTTGCGCCCGGTCGCTGATCGTTAAGGCATCCGCTTTGGTTAGCACGTCCAGAACCTGACGAATAAAGGTGCCGTGCGCCTCGGCGTAAGGGCGGCCAGCCAGATAGAAGGAGCCGGTTTTCTCCAGCCCGCTGCTGTCGATCAGCACGCGAACGCCGCCTTCCAGCAGCGCGGCGGAATAGTAGGGATCCCAGATTGCCCATGCATCGACGTTGCCTTGCTGGAAGGCCGCGCGGGCGTCAGCCGGGGTCAGGTAGGTCGGTTTGATATCGGTGAATTTCAGCCCGTCGCGTTGCAGCGCCCTCAGTAACGTGTTGTGTGCGCTGGAGCCTTTCTGGAAGGCGACTTTGCGGCCTTTTAAGTCAGCAACGGTTTTCACCGGGCTGTCTTCCCGCACCAAAATCACTTCGGCCTGAGGCTTCGGCGGTTCGACGCCGACATACAGCAGGTCAGCACCAGCGGCCTGCGCAAAAATAGGGGGGATATCACCGGTGCCGCCCAGATCGATGCTGCCCACATTGAGCGCTTCCAGCATCTGCGGGCCGGCGGGGAATTCAACCCAGCTGATTTTGGTGTTGGGGAACTGTTTTTCCAGCAGCTGGTGCGATTTTGCCAGCACCAGACTGACCGAACCTTTCTGATAGCCGACGCGCAGCTGCGTTGGCACGCTGTCCTGTGCATCGGCGGCGGATACGAGCAGCAGGGCGCTGGCGGCCAGAATAGCGGGGAGCCGGCGTAGCCGCGCTGTCAGGTTGCTCCACAATGGCGCGTTTTCTCCACGTCCTTCCGTGACCGATTTTTTCATCATCAATGACATGCTTATGCCCCCTCCCTTATAACTAAAAATTAAAATACAGCGAGAAAATGCAACATCAGGTGATAAACATAGCAGGGGGAGGACGGGCTTTTTAAATCTCAATTTGTCGTTTTTATAGTCAAAAGTAGAAAATGCCTGAAATCAGCACACTTAGCGTAATAAGCGCGGCAATAGTGATTTTTACCCGTCCTTCACGTCTGAAACACGTTTTCCATGACCTGCCTCACATTGTTTCCCGCAATGTCTATCATTTCGTGAACCTATTCTCATATATTGCTTTTTTTCATGGAAAACGGTTTCCGTTGTGTTTCCATGATGGTGTTTCCAATGGACGTGTTTATTCACGATGCTTTTATTGATGACGTTTTTTTATTCGTAACGTACGTACGACGGGGTATTGAAAATGAAAAGGATCATGCTTTGTTGTTCCGCTGGGATGTCTACCAGCCTTTTGATGAGAAAGATGAAGGAGGCGGCCAGCGCACGTAGTCTGGACGTCGAGATTGCCGCCTACGCCGCTCATGAATTTGATGAGCAGGTCGGGAAATATGACGTTGTGCTGCTGGGGCCACAGGTGAAATATATGCTGGCGTCCTTTCAGGAGAAAGCCGAGGGAAAAGGCGTGCCCGTGGCAGCGATAGACATGATGGATTACGGTATGCAGCGCGGTGACAACGTGCTGGATTTTGCCTTTTCACTGATCGAAAAATCAGGACAACCGCTATGAGTGGCCTCTATCAGTCGATGGTTAATATCATCGAGCAAAAAATTACCCCGCTGGCTGGTGTGGTGGGACAACAGCGCCACATCATCGCGATTCGTGATGGGTTTATCGCCGCGCTGCCTTTTATGATCATCGGTTCATTTATGCTGGTGTTCATCTTCCCGCCGTTTGCACCGGATACTACGCTGGGATTTGCCCGCGCGTGGCTCGATTTCTCCGTTGCCTACCGTGAACAGTTGATGCTGCCGTACTACCTCAGTATGGGGGTCATGACCTTCTTTATCTCGGTGGGGATTGGGGCCAGCCTTGGCAAGCACTACAAACTGGATCCGATCATGACCGGTCTGCTGGCGCTGATGGCATTCTTGCTGGTGGCTGCGCCTTATCAGGATAAGCAAATTTCCACCCAGTACTTCTCTGGGGAGGGAATTTTCACCGCGATTCTGACCGCGATTTATGCGGGTGAAGTGTATGCCTGGCTGAAGAAACGCAACATCACGATTCGCCTGCCGAAAGAGGTACCGACCGGTGTGGCGCGTTCGTTTGAAATTCTCATCCCCGTGCTGGTCATCGTCGCGACGTTGCATCCGTTTAACCTGTTCATCCAATCTGCGACCGGCATGATTATCCCGGAAGCCATCATGCACCTGTTGGCGCCGCTGATTTCGGCGTCGGATTCGCTGCCTGCGATTCTGATTTCGGTATTTATTTGCCAGATTCTGTGGTTTGCCGGGATTCACGGCGCGCTGATCGTCACCGGGATTATGAACCCGTTCTGGATGACCAATCTGGCGCTGAACCAGGCTGCACTGTCGGCCGGTGCGCCGCTGCCGCATATTTATTTGCAGGGATTCTGGGATCACTATCTGCTGATCGGTGGGGTCGGTTCCACGTTGCCGCTGGCCTTTTTGTTACTGCGTAGCCGCGCGATTCACCTGCGCACCATTGGCCGCATGGGCGTCGTGCCGAGCTTCTTCAACATCAATGAACCGATTCTGTTTGGCGCGCCTATCATCATGAATCCGCTGCTGTTCCTGCCGTTTATATTCGTACCGATGGTTAATGCCGTCATTGCCTATACGGCGACGAAGCTCGGTTGGATCGCGCAGGTGGTTTCCCTGACGCCATGGACGACGCCTGCGCCGATTGGGGCATCATGGGCGGCGAACTGGGCGTTCAGCCCGGTGATCATGTGTCTGCTCTGCATGGTGATGTCGGCCGCGATGTATTACCCGTTCCTGAAAGTCTATGAGCGCACGCTGCTTAAACAGGAGCAGGAGAAACAACAGCAGGCCGCGGGCGAAGCCAGCGCCAGCGCATAAACACGAGTGAAGCAGAGAGGAACGTATGCACGATCATCTTCAGAACGATTTTCGCTTTCCCGCGAATTTTTGGTGGGGTAGCGCCAGTTCGGCACCGCAAACGGAAGGCGAAAGCCTCAACTATGGTAAAAGCGCCACCGTGTGGGACGAATGGTTTGCCACGCAGCCCGGCCGTTTTCACCAGCAGGTTGGGCCAGCGGATACCTCCACGTTTTATCAGCACTGGCGTGAAGATATCGCGCTGCTGAAGACGCTGAATCACAACACGTTCCGCACGTCGATCTCGTGGGCGCGGCTGATTCCCGATGGCGTCGGTGAACCGAATCCGCAGGCAGTCGCGTTTTATAATCAGATTATTGATGAAATGCTGGCGCAGGGCATCACGCCGTTTATCAACCTGTTCCATTTTGATATGCCGATGGTGATGCAGCGGCTGGGCGGCTGGGAAAATCGGGCGGTGGTGGTGGCCTATGCGGGCTATGCGGCGACCTGCTTCCGCCTGTTTGGCGACAGGGTAAAACACTGGTTTACGTTCAATGAGCCGGTGGTGCCGGTGGAAGGTGGGTATCTGTATGATTTCCACTACCCGAACGTGGTGGATTTCAAGCGTGCTGCGACGGTGGCGTACCATACGATGCTGGCGCATTCGCTGGCGGTAAGGGCGTATCGCGCGCAGTTTCAGGACGGGGAAATTGGCATTATCCTCAATCTGACGCCTTCCTACCCGCGCTCTCAGCATCCGGCCGATGTTAAAGCCGCCAACATCGCCGATTTGATGTTTAACCGCAGCTTCCTCGATCCCGCATTGAGGGGCGAATATCCGCAGGAACTGGTCGATCTGCTGCATCGATACGGTCAACTGCCGCATTGCCAGCCTGACGATCGTGCGCTGCTGGCTGATGGGATTGTCGATCTGCTGGGGATTAACTACTACCAGCCGCGCCGTATTCAGTGTCGCGACAGTCTGGTTAACCCTGATAGCCCGTTTATGCCCGAGTGGTTCTTCTCCAGCTATGAGATGCCAGGGAGAAAAATGAATCCCTATCGCGGCTGGGAAATTTACGAACCGGGCATCTATGACATTCTGACCAACCTGCGGGTGAATTATGGCAATCCGCGCTGCTTTATTTCGGAAAACGGCATGGGTGTCGAGAACGAACAGCGTTTCGACGCTAACGGCCAGATTCAGGATGATTACCGCATCGATTTTGTCCGTGAACACCTGAAGTATGTACACAAAGGGATCGCGGAAGGTAGCAACTGCCTCGGCTACCATATGTGGACGTTTATCGATAACTGGTCGTGGTCGAATGCCTACAAAAATCGCTATGGTTTTGTGCAGCTGGACTTGGAGACGCAAAAACGCACGGTGAAGAAAAGCGGGGAATGGTTCGCGGCGACAGCGGCCGAGAATGGCTTTCAAGGTTCAACGTCGTAAGTCTATCCACGTCGGTGTGGCACTCTGCCACACCGAATTCATTGCCTTTCCTGCTTTCCCACGAACCCCTTTCGCATAAATAAAAAAACCGGCTTGCCCTGATGAGGAGGCAAGCCGGAAAGAGGGTAATACGTGATGCTTACAGGATGGCTAACTGGGATAAAAACTCAGGGTAAACAACAATTAGTTGAAGATTACCGCAGAGCCACGCAGCTGATCGTTACCGGTCGCAGACGTGATGGTATAAGCTTTAGCGCCTGCTTTTTCTGCTTTCGCCGCGAGCTGAGCCTGTAGTGAGCTGAGGTCTTGAGCGGTAGCGGTAACGACGCCCGCTTTTTCCAGATTTTGAGCCTGTGCAGGAGATACGTATTCAGCAGCAGAAGCACCGAAAGTCATGGTAGCGAGAACAACAGCAGCGGCGATGGTTTTTACGTTTTTCATGGTGTCTTATCCTTTTCTGATTTGATAGGTGAAAGGGGGCTGCCCTTTCGATATGAAGAATGTTACGCCGATGCTAATAAATTAAAAAACGGATGTTATTGAGGTAGTTTTTCTATTTTTTTGAACAACATATATCGATGTTGTTTGTTTTTTTTAAATTAAAAACAATAAGTTATACATAAAACTGAAATTTATTTACAAAAAATTGACTGATATTGAATAAGTGGGGTGATGTCTTGTCTGTTGAGGTTCAACTAACGTTTAATGCTGCTGGTCATCAACTTACCAATATTAATTGCTGGTCATGTGATGGGAATTGGCTGGTTTATGACATAAGACCCTATGGATCTTCATTCACAGGGCTGACTATTGAGCGCATACACCTGAAAAGCCGGGAAACCGAGGTGATTTATCGGGCGACGGCGGGGGCGCACGTGGGCGTGGTGACCTGTAGCCCGCAGGAACCGCTGCGCTATGTCTTTATCCACGGGCCAGAAAACCCAGATGGCGAGTGGCAGTATGATTTTCACCATCGCCGTGGAACGATAGTGGCGGATCGCCAGCGCGATGAGGCCATCACGCTCGATGCTTTCTCCATTACGCCGCCTTATCAGGCCGGTGCGCTGCGCGGCGGTACGCATGTCCATGTCTTCAGCCCGGATGCCAGCCGCCTGAGTTTTACCTATAACGACCATGTGCTGCATGAGCGCGATCCGGCATTGAACTTGCGCAACGTGGGCGTAGCCGTGCCGCTACAGGCCGTCACCGTTGAAAAACATCATCCGCGTGAATATGACGGTAGCCACTATTGTGTGTTGGTTAGCAGAACGACGCCGCAGCCGCAGCCCGGCAGCGATGAGATCAATCGCGCCTATGAAGAAGGTTGGGTAGGAGCGGCGGGTTATATCAGACAGGATGGTTCGCGGCAGCGCTGGGCGCTGGCGTTTATCGGCGATACGCGTGCGGCGGATGGGGCAACGGTGCCTGAGATTTTTATTGTCGACTTACCGGATGCGCTGGAAGAGTACGCCAAAGCGGGTGATGCGCCACTGGCGGGGACGTCAACCTCAATGCCTGCGCCGCCAGCGGGCGTGCAGCAGCGGCGTTTAACGTTTACGCACTCGCGTCGTTATCCTGGTCTGGTGAACCAGCCGCGCCACTGGCTGCGAGCCTCGCCCGACGGCAGTGAGATTGCTTTCCTGATGCGGGATGAGGCAGGCGTGGTGCAGCTGTGGACGCTTTCCCCGAACGGCGGTGAACCAAGGCAGGTAACGCGCACGGAACATGGCGTACAGTCGGCCTTTAACTGGCACCCGGATGGACGTTCTCTGGCGTTTGTGTCTGACAACAGCATCATGCTGTGTGAGGCGAAAAGCGGTGAGCTTGTTCGGCTAACGGCGCGGACGGACAGCGCACCGAGTGCGGATGCCGTGGTCTTTTCCCCTGATGGGAAACACATTGCGTATATGCGAGAGATTGACGGCTTTAATCAGCTTTTTGTTGTGGCGACGGCATAACCTGCACGCGCTGATTCAAGGTGAGTGCAGGGCTATCAAAGCTGATTATGAGGCATAGTGGCAAGCTGTGAGCTGGCGGTCTGGTTTTGCTCTTCGCTGTGTGAAATACGTTCGCGCGTCGACAGTTTGTTCTTATCGCTGCCTGCACGATAGTAGTCGTAGGGCAGCAGTAGGGTGTCGGCTACTGCCGAGAACGGCAGGTCGATAGCGACCAGCGGCATCATCGCCCAACTGGTGTCGTCGTCGCGCAGCATATCCACACCGGCGCGCGTGCCGGAATAGTATCCCTGATCGCCTCCGGTATGCGTCATCACGCTGGAGCAACCGCTGGTTGCCACCGCGCCGCTGCCGGTGATGATGAAAGAGAACAACGCACTTTTCAGTAAGGTCATATTATCTGTCCATTAAGAACCTGCTGCCAGAGTGGGTTCCAGAGCCTGCCTATCTTGAGTGTATGTGATAACGCCCGCAGTGTGAGTGAATATTGCATGAAACCCAGTGATTTTTCCTTTTTGCCTCTTGAAAGTCTGAGGGGGGTCACCATATTGATAATAAGCCGAAAGAAAACGATACGCCGTTAGGGTATCTGTCCCGGCTGTGAGCCTGTCCCTAGGGAAGGTAAAAAATAAATCCTCGCTGCATGTTTAGGAGGCTGTTTTATGCGTAACCCCGATTTTTCCCCACTGTACCGTTCCGCTATTGGTTTTGATCGCCTGTTTAATCTCTTAGAAACTGGGCAGACCCAGAGTAACGGCGGCTATCCTCCCTACAACGTCGAACTGGTTGACGAGAACCAATACCGCATTGCGATTGCCGTAGCTGGCTTCGCGGAGCAGGAACTGGACATCACCGCGCACGACAACGTATTGATTGTAAAAGGTGCCCACGCTGGTGAACAGGTTGCTCGTAACTACCTGTACCAGGGGATTGCCGAGCGCAACTTCGAGCGTAAATTCCAGCTGGCCGAACATATTCAGGTAAAAGGCGCCAATCTGGAAAACGGGCTGCTGTACGTCGATCTCGAACGTATCGTGCCGGAAGCGATGAAGCCGCGTCGGATTGAAATCAAGTAAACCAACATCACGTTATTTGCACGAATCGCGCATTGCCTGAAACGGCAGTGCGGTGAATGAACGCTTCGTCTGCCGAATGGGGACGACGCCAGCTATAGAACTGTGGCTGGTATAGGGTATGCCCGTATGGGCACCATTAATCTCGCTTCTTAGAAGGAGTCATATTATGCGTAACTACGATTTATCACCTTTACTGCGTCAGTGGATCGGTTTTGACAAATTAGCCAGCTCAATGCAGGGCGGTCAGGAACCGATTGATTTTCCTCCGTATAATATCGAGAAGAAAGACGACAACCACTATCGCATCACGCTCGCGCTGGCAGGGTTCCGGCAGAGCGATCTGGATATCGAAGTAGAAGGCCCGCGCCTGACAGTAAAAGGCAGCCCGGCACCGTCCCAGAAAGCCGTGGAATATCTGCATCAGGGGCTGGTGTTTAAGCCTTTCACGCTGAGCTTTACGCTGGCCGAACATCTGCATGTGTCCGATGCCCATTTTGAAAATGGCCTGCTGCATATCGATCTGGTACGTGACGTGCCAGAAGCCTTGCAGCCTCAGCGTATCGCCATCAATAGTGACCGTCCGGCATTGAACCAGCAGCCTGCTGAAGATGCCTCATAACGCGATATCCGCATTATTTGTTTGATGATTTCCCGCGCCCGTATCATTACGGGCGCGGTTTTGTGTTGCCCGCCACGTTTCCTTTTCCAGCACTCTGCCAGAATCAAAATATACTCATCATATACTCGTAATACTTCAAGCTGCAGGTGCGTTGGCTGCGTTCACTCACCCGAATCACTTACCTGAGTAAGCTCATCGGGATTCCTTCTCTTGCCGCCTTCCTGCAACTCGAATTATTTGGGGTATAGAGTATAGCGTCAGTGGCATTTCCCAATAAAAACGTCCGCAAAGGATACGGGTATGAGTGATATCGCACTTACCGTGAGTATGCTGGCGCTGGTTGCGGTTCTGGGGTTATGGATCGGCAACTGGCGGATTTATGGCGTCGGTTTAGGGATTGGCGGGGTCCTGTTCGGTGGGATCATCGTCGGGCATGTTGCCCATCAGTACCAGATTCAATTGAATGATGACATGTTGCACGTCATCCAGGAGTTCGGGCTGATCCTGTTTGTCTATACCATTGGCATTCAGGTCGGGCCGGGTTTCTTTTCCTCTCTGCGGGTATCTGGCCTGCGCCTCAATGCGTTTGCGCTGCTGACGGTATTCCTCGGCTGCGTGGTGACCGTCCTGCTACATAAACTGCTCAATATTCCTCTGCCTATTATTCTCGGTATTTTTTCCGGTGCGGTAACCAACACACCGTCGCTGGGTGCGGGTCAGCAGATTCTGACCGATCTCGGGTCGAGTTCCGCATTGGTGAACCAGATGGGGACGGGCTACGCCATGGCCTATCCGCTGGGGATCTGCGGCATTTTGCTGGTGATGTGGCTGATGCGCGTTCTGTTCCGTGTCGCGGTGGAGAACGAGGCTAAGCAGTTTGAAGTCAGCAACGGTCTGCATCATGAGCAACTGCACACCATGAATGTGTCGGTGACGAATAGCAATCTGCAAGGGTTGGCGATTCAGGCTGTGCCGATTCTGAACCGCGACACCATCGTCTGCTCCCGCCTGAAACGCGGTGATGAACTGATGGTGCCGTCGCCGCAGACGCTTATCCAACTGGGCGATTATCTGCATCTGGTTGGGGCGAAAAACGATCTGGAGCAGGCGCGTCTGGTCATCGGTAATGAAGTGGAGGCATCGCTCTCAACGCGTGGCACGGATCTGCACGTTGAGCGCGTGGTGGTGACGAATGAGAAGGTATTGGGACGCAAGATTCGCGAGCTCAATCTGAAGCAAAACTACGATGTCGTGATTTCGCGCCTGAACCGTGCGGGCGTCGAGCTGGTTGCCAGCAATCAGGCTAGCCTGCAATTTGGCGACATTCTGAATCTGGTCGGGCGAAAAGCGGCGATCGATGCCGTCGCGGATATCGTGGGAAACGCGCAGCAAAAACTCCAGCAGGTACAGATGCTGCCCGTCTTTATCGGCATCGGGCTGGGCGTACTGCTGGGTTCGGTACCGCTGATGATTCCCGGCTTTCCCGTCGCGCTGCGGCTTGGTCTGGCGGGTGGGCCACTGGTGGTGGCGTTGGTGCTGGGGCGCATCGGCGGGATCGGTAAACTTCACTGGTTTATGCCGCCCAGTGCGAATCTGGCGCTGCGCGAACTCGGCATTGTGCTGTTCTTATCGGTCGTAGGGCTGAAATCTGGCGGCGACTTCGTCGATACGTTATTGAACGGCGATGGGGTGTGGTGGATTGGCTATGGCGCGTTGATTACGATTGTGCCGCTGCTGCTTGTCGGCGTACTGGCGCGGACGTTGGGTAAGATGAACTACCTGACGCTGTGCGGCATGTTGGCGGGCTCCATGACCGATCCGCCTGCGCTAGCGTTTGCCAATGGGCTACACCCGACCAGCGGTGCGGCGGCGCTGTCTTATGCGACGGTTTATCCGCTGGCGATGTTTCTGCGCATTATGTCACCGCAGCTGTTAGCCGTACTTTTTCTTACCCTCTAAATGTTATCAGCTGGATAAAAAATAATATTTTCTCGCCGAATAATGGCGATTTATTTCTTTATTTTTTAATAGAGGAATACCTGAGTGAATAAATAAGGAATGGATAACTGACTGTCTGGAAAAGAATTATATTACCACTGTTAGATATAAGGTTTTTTTATCATTGCGTTGTCGTTAACTTCGTTAATTTTATGTTCTTTAAATGTCAATTATTATTGAATTTTAAGGGTTTTTTATCAGGAAATTAAAACCACGATGGTTTCTTAAATAAATTAATGAACCACTTTAGTAACTAAAGTTACGCTATTTTATAGGTGCATTATAATACTATCTCTTCATTAATCACTTGATTTGATAAGACGAGAGAAGCACCCTGAACCCTTGTTTTCTCGTCTTTTTTTTCCGCAGATGATTCCTGTTGCGTTGTTTTCAGCAGGGTGACGAAGGAAGAATAACGAAATACCCACTCCTCCGCACGGGACATCCGTCGTGAATATCTCCTGAATAATTTGAGTGTGACTCGAAGTATGACGGGGAATACAGAATCCGTTTTAATGAAGAGTGGTGTTCTTATGTCTGCGAATAACAGCAGGTTGATAAAGCTTCTAGTTATCCTTTGTATTGCCGGTGGCTTATGGTTATTGCCGGTTCCTGACGGGGTTAAACCCGATGCCTGGCATCTGATGGCGATTTTCATTGCCACCGTTGTCGGTCTGATTCTTTCTCCTTACCCGCTTGGTGCGATGGCGATGTTCAGCCTGACCTCGGTCGCCATATTAGGGTTATTACCCATTAAAGATGTGCTGACGGGCTTTAGCGATCCCACCATTTGGATGATCGCCTGCGCCTTCTTTATCTCTCGCGGCTTTATCAAAACCGGCTTTGGCCGACGCATTGGTCTGCTGTTCATCAGCAAGCTGGGGAATAGCTCACTCGGTCTGGCGTATGGTCTGGTGTTTACCGACCTGATGTTCGCTCCGGCCATGCCTTCCACGTCTGCACGCTGCGGCGGGATCATCACTCCGCTGTTCCGGTCAATTGCCGAAGCCTATGACTCCACGCCGGAAAAAGGCACGCAGCGTCGCATTGGTGCGTTTCTGGTGCAGTCCATTTTCCAGTGTAACGCCGTGACTTCCGCGATGTTCATGACCTCCATGGCGGGTAACCCGATGGTGGCGAAGCTGGCTTCTCAGTTTGGTATTCACATCAGTTGGACGGATTGGGCGTTGGCGACACTGCTGCCGGGCTTCCTGTCTTTGGCGCTGATTCCTTACCTGATCTACCGTTTCTATCCGCCTGAACTGAAGAAAACCTCAGAAATGCGTGCGATTGCCGTCGAAAGACTGCGTGAAATGGGCAAAATGACCCGCGACGAATGGGTGGTGCTGGGCGTGTTCCTGGGTCTGGTGACCTTCTGGGTGCTGGGTTCTACGCTGAATATCGATGCAACCCTGACCGCGCTGGCGGGCCTGAGCGTGCTGTTGCTCAGCCGTGCGCTGACCTGGGATGATGTCGTCAGCGAGAAAGAAGCCTGGCACACCGTGGTGTGGTTTGCCGTACTGATGACGTTGGCTGGCCAGCTCAACAAGATGGGGCTGATTGCCTGGCTGGGTGGATTGGCCGGTAATGCGGTGAGTGGGATGCACTGGCTGCCAATGCTGGGTCTGCTGCTGCTGGTGTACTACTACAGCCACTACCTGATGGCGAGCGCGATTGCCCATATCAGCGCCATGTATGCGATTTTTGTCTCTATCGCGCTGGCAGCCGGTGCGCCGCCGATGCTGACCGTACTGGTATTCGGTATCTTCAGTAACCTGTTTATGTCCACAACCCACTACTCCAGTGGCCCAGCACCGATTTTGTTCGGCACCGGCTACGTGCCGCTGGGAACCTGGTGGAAGATAGGTTTCCTGGTCAGTCTGGTCATCATCCCTATCTGGCTGGGTGTTGGCGGAATGTGGTGGAAACTGCTCGGTTTCTGGTAAACGCAGGTACTGCTGGCTTTCCAGATGCGAAACATTCCTGACACAAAAAATGTACCGCAACGTTAAGCCTGATTTCCTTTCTTCAAGCCTACGCCCTGTTCTTGTGACGGGGCGTATGCATCACGGCACGCGAAACGCGACGAAACAGTATAAGATAACGGTGTGATGATGGTGGTTTCGGAGAGTGACATGGGCAAGAAAAAGGCACCGCTAAAGCTGGGAACATCGGTGTTTCTGATGGTGTCGGTTGTGCTTGGGGCGGTGTTGCTGGTGGTCTATTCCTTGCTGTTTTTTCGCATTAATCAGCTTTCAGAAGATCATCTGCGAGAAAAAGCCTTTGCCATTGCTCGCACATTTGCCGCCTCTCCCGTGGTGATTGATGAACTTAAAGGGATTGGTCGGCCTGAGGAAGTGCAGGCGGCGGCGGAGACGATCCGACTGCGTAATCAACTGCTCTTTGTCACGGTCACAGATATGGACACGGTGCGCCATAGCCACCCTGAACCGGAAAGAATCGGTGAGCATTTTGCCGGTCGGGACATCTACCCGGCGCTGTTGGGTATGGAAAATACCGCCATCAACCGGGGAACGCTCGATCCCGCGCTGCGGGTCTTTACGCCGGTTTTCGACAGCAACCATAAGCAGGTTGGCGTTGTCGCGTTGGGGATTGCCTTAACCAGCGTGCAGAAGGTGATCAGCGATAACCGCTGGATGATTCCCTGGACGCTATTGGCGGGGGCGCTGGTCGGCTGGCTGGGCACGCTGATTTTGGTGAAGGTGCTCAAGCGCATTATGCTGGGATTCGAGCCGTTTGAGATCTCAAACCTGTTTGAACAGCGTAACGCGATGCTCAAGCACATCAAAGAAGGCGTTATCGCGGTCGATCAGCATGGCCGGATTACGGTCATCAATGATGAGGCGCGACGGCTTTTCCGGCAGAATAAGCCGCAGGGCAGTGAAACGCCGGCTCCGAAGCCTGCTGAACGCGTCAGCGACCAGTGGCTTGAACATCTGCACCTGAAACAGGTGCTGGAGAGCGGTACGCCGCGGCGTGATGAAGAGATTAACTTTAACGGCCACCTGCTGCTGACTAACACCGTTCCGGTTTTTGTGAAGGGCGACATTATCGGCGCAATTGCGACATTCCGTGATAAAACGGAGATCAGCCAACTGCTGCAACGGTTGAGCGGGATGTCCTACTATGCGGATGCGTTGCGTGCGCAGTCGCACGAGTTTATGAACAAGCTGCACGTGATCCTGGGGATGCTGCACTTAAAATATTACTCGCAGCTGGAAGATTATATCCTGAAGACCGCCAATAATTATCAGGCGGAAATTGGTTCGATTATTCGTAAAGTGAAATCGCCAGTGATTGCCGGCTTCCTGTTGGGTAAAATCAACCGCGCGCGCGATCTTGGCATTACGCTCTCCATCAGTGAGGAGAGCCTGCTGCCGGATACTGATGATGTCGATGCCACCAATGAATTGATTACCGTATTGGGTAATCTGATTGAGAATGCGATGGACGCGATTGATCGGCAGGAAAATTGCGAAATCAGCGTGAGCTTCCATCATCAGAACGACCGCCTTCACTGCACCGTGGGGGATGATGGCCCCGGTATTTCACCGGAGAGTCAGGCGCGCATTTATGAACAGGGATTCTCTACCAAAGGCAGCGGGCGCGGTATCGGCCTGTACCTGACCAAGCAGAGTCTGGAGAAGATTGGCGGCACTATCGAGTTTGAATCAGAACCTGAGGTGTACACCCAGTTTTTCGTTACTATTCCTTATCAAGCAAGGCTGTTTGACCATGATTAATGTACTGATTGTTGATGACGATGCCATGGTTGCAGAGCTTAACAAATCTTATCTGAACCAGGTTTCTGGATTTAGCTGCTATGCGACCGTCCCCACATTGCAGCAGGCGCGCAACCTGCTGATGCAACCTGACTCGGAAATCGATTTGGTATTGCTGGATATTTATATGCAGCAGGATAATGGACTGGATCTGCTGCCGACTATCCGTGAATTCAGCGAAAAGACGGACGTCATCATCATCTCGTCTGCCAGCGATGTGTACACCATCAAGAAAGCGCTGCATTACGGTGTGGTGGACTATCTGATTAAGCCTTTCCAGTTCTCGCGTTTCGAACAGGCTCTGACCGCCTATCGCGAAGAGGCGAATTTGTTCAAGCACCGCGATTTTGTTGGGCAGTCGGATATTGATAACCTGATTCGTCGTACCAGCAGTAGCACAGTTAGCGAACGTAAGAAATTGCCGAAAGGGCTGACCAGCCTGACGCTGCGTACCGTCTGCGAGTGGATTGAAGGTAATCAGGGCATCGAGTTCTCTACCGAGATGCTGGCGAATGCGATTGGTATCTCCCGCGTCTCCTGCCGTAAATATCTGATCTATCTGTCTGACACTGGCATCCTGACCACCAATATCCTGTACGGCTCAACTGGCCGACCGGTGTATCTGTATCGCCTGCTGCCAGAAAAACAGGACTCGCTGCGCCAATACTGTGAATAAAAAGTTGTGAATAAAAGGCTGTGAATAAAAAGCGGTAAATAAATCGCGCTGAATAAGGTAAACAGAGACGAGGCGGGAGCGATCCCGCCTCGTGCTATCACAATTCAGTGACGATGAAACCAAATGGAGTTGGTTTAGTGGAACACGATAAATTTATGCAGTATGGCCGCGGGTTAGGGCTGTGGCGTAACCCACGGGAAAATATTAAGCCTGACCCAATAAATTACTTCAGGGATGACCCGATTTATCTCACGCCCCCAAAAGGGGAATGGATTAATCAGATCCAAGAATGCAAAAAAGAAAATAACCCATTAGAGAACGGTGTATTTATCTGGACCGAAATTAAGGGGACAGGTCACGCCTTTGTTTCCATTCACGAGGGTAATAGTGCTTCTGTTTTCACTTATGGTCGATTCGGTAGACGGTCTGGTGCTGGCGGGACTGTCGGTGATGGCATCTTAAACTTTTTGCGGTTTGAAGATGCCAGAAGATATTACCGAGAAGAGCTGTACAAGATGGAGGCGAAGGCATTTATCATTACAGATGCAGATCCTACGATTGCAAGAATGTACTTTGAAAGGCTGTGGCATTCAGGAAGCAAAGCTAAAGAGACGCCAGACATGGGGGATGATACCAAACGAGATGGCCACACAGTTGATCAATATGATGTGACAGGGGTTAACTGTACAACCCATACAACAAAAGGCGTGAAGATTGCGGGATCACAGATATTTGAGGGGGGATATACCACTCAATCTCAGATGCGAATTGATTACGAAGAAGATTTTGCCGTGCCGGTATCGCTACAGCGGTATTTAGAACGAAAAAGCGCTGAGTCATCGATGCTTGTTGTTGATATGACGAGTGAGTTTAGAAAGCAGTACCCGAATATTAATGGGTTTAACCCTCTAGATGAATCAACAATAAGAATGAAAGCTTTTCGAGCTGCTGCTGAGATAGCTTCTGGTGTTGGCAAGGTGTCGCCTTATTCTGGTGGTACTGTCGGGGGATTATTAGAAGGTATGCATGATGTTAACAAGTGAATGTAAGACGGTTATGCGCTGGGGAGGAATAGCATTAGTAACCTTCGTATATTATCTGTGGCTCTTTCTTGCTATTTTTCCGTTAGATGATAAAGGGGACATGCTACTGGGTAAGGTGGTTACTATCGAATATCATGAGGCCGTTATAGAAAATATTTATAAGGCCACAGATAATGTCCTTGAAGTTGCTTTAATTGGTTTTCCTGTGTGCGTGGCTCTGATTCTCATCATTTTCAAGAAGGTTAGATAGTTGTGGTCAGCAAACGGAACTGAATGCCATGTGTGGAATGAGATAACAAGGCGGGAGCTATCCCGCCTTGTGCTATCACAATTCAGTGACGATGAAACCAAATGGAGTTGGTTTAGTGGAACACGATAAATTTATGCAGTATGGCCGCGGATTAGGGCTGTGGCGTAACCCACGGGAAAATATTAAGCCTGACCCAATAAATTACTTCAGGGATGACCCAATTTATCTCATGCCCTCAAAAGGGGAATGGATTAATCAGATCCAAGAATGCAAAAAAGAAAATAACCCATTAGAAAACGGTGTGTTTATCTGGACCGAAACTAAGGGTACAGGTCACGCCTTTGTCTCTGTGCATGAGGGTAATAGTGCTTCTGTTTTCACTTATGGTCGCTTTGGTAGGCGGTCTGGTGTTGCCGGGGCTGTCGGTGATGGCATCTTAAATTTTTTGCAGTTTGAAGATGCCAGAACATATTACCGAGAAGAGCTGTACCAAACAGAAGCTAAGGTTTTTCTCATTACAGATGCGAATCCTGCGATTGCTCGATTGTACTTTGAAAAGCTATGGCGTTCAGGGGGCAAAGTGAAAGAAACAATCAAGATGGGAGAAAGCACTAAAAGAAACGGTCGTACAGTCGATCAATATGATGTGACAGGCGTGAACTGTACAACCCATGCAACAAAAGGCGTGAAGATAGCGGGCTCACAGATATTTGAGGGAGGATATACCACTCACGCCCAGATACGGATTAATTACGAAGAAGATTTTGCCGTACCGGTATCGCTACAGCGGTATTTAGAAAGAAAAAGCGGTGAGTCATCGATGCTTGTTGTTGATATGACGAGGGAGTTTAGAAAGCAGTACCCGAATACTGATAACTACACACCGATAAGTGAAGATACCACTTTAAGAGTCGTGTCCGAGGTTGTTTCTGGTATAGGTAAAATTTCACCTTATTCTGGTGGTTCTGTCGGTGGATTATTAGAAGGGATGCATGATGTTAACAAGTAAGTGCAAGACTTTTATTCGATGGTTCAGTATTTGCTTTGTCTCTTTTTTCTATTTGATAAGCATTGCTCTTTTTTCTTTTGGACATGTTCAAGATAAGGAAAGAATGGTTTTTTTATCTGATAAAACAGTGCCAGTTGAATACCATTTTGCGATATTAGCTGATATGCGGGAATCTATGGATTCCATGTATTCGGCCGTATTAATTGGTTTCCCCATCTGCATGACTCTGATTCTAATCATTTTCAAGAAGGTTAGATAAGAACGCGGTTGATGGGGTAGCGGAGCGCGGTTCTGAACCTGTGACACAGATAACGGCATAGCTGGAGCGCTGTGTATACGGGCTTAAATGGTTTTTCTCATTCAGAATAAGGTTTCCCCCTGATTGAGGGAAACCGTGATACTAAGATTAAGCAACCCAGCCCAGCAACAGCGTTGCGGCGATGACGGTAGATGCGCCGCCGATACGGGTAGCGATCTGTGCGAACGGCATCAGAGACATACGGTTAGAAGCAGACAGAATCGCTACGTCACCCGTACCGCCCAGCCCGCTGTGGCACGTGGTTACGATAGAAGCCTCAATCGGGTACATGTTCAGGTAAGGTGCAATCAGGAAGCTCACCAGCGCCATGGACAGCACCACAGAACCACAGACGATGACATAACCCACAGAGAATACTGCGACGACGCTTTCCAGCGGGATATACAGCATGCCCAGCCCGATCATCAGCGGCCACACCAGAGAACTGGATACGAACTTGTAAACGCTGTGCGCACCAGTTTCCATAATCGCTGGAATCACGCGTCCGTATTTACAGAACACGGCGATCAGAATCATCAGCACGGGGCCTGGGATGTGTACCAGTTTCTCAAACAGGCCACCGACGATGAAGAAGGCGCAAATCATCAACAGTCCGCCGCCCATCAGATGAAAATCAACCGGTTTTGGTGCTTCATTGACGGCAAACATCGCGTTGTCTTCATCGCTGCGAACCAGACGGCCCTCGCCGTTCAGATCCTTGCGGCGCATCCCCAGACGAGACAGCACGCCGGCACACAGAATTGCGAAGATGTTGCCGACGACGGCAGCAGGCGCTAACTGAGCCACATACACATCTGGGGTTTGTCCCAGAATGGCAGAGTAGGCGAGAGATAATGGCAGGATGCCTTCACCAATACCGCCACCGATGATTGGCACGATAATGAAGAAGAAGGTGTGATAGAAGCTATAGCCGCACAGTTTACCAACCAGTAAACCGGTTGCCAGTGCGGTTGCGGTGCCGATGACCAGAGGAACGAACATGCGCACCATCCCCTGAATCAGGATCTTGCGGTTCATACCCAGAATACTGCCGACCACCAGACAGGCGATGACGAAATACAGGAAGTTCGCCTCTTTCATCAGCAGGTGGACGGTTTTCATGGTGTTGTCGTTGAACAACTCAAAATACACCATAACGGATGGCACCATCAGGCACAGAATGGCCGGGCCACCGATATCTTTGAACACGGGAATGTTGCTGCCAATGTGTGCCAGTAAAAAACCCATCGTCATGATGACGGCGAAACCGCCAATCATATTTTTAGGCAAATATCCTTCGTAGGCCGCGATAGCGACAATGGCGGCAATCGCCATAAAAAGCGCAACGGGAACGGAGCCGATTTTCTTTTTTAAAAATCCCCCGATAAACGATTCTTGTGTTTCCAGAGCGAGATCGTTCTCACATAAAATATCAGTTTCAATTTTTTTCATTATATTCACCCTGCTAGGACAGTTGGTACAGAAAGAAATGACATACCTGCCGTTTAATATCGTTGAGGATATTGGTAACGCATCGTTGTCGACGCATCTTATTGGATTTTTGCTTGCCGATATCGGTGTGGACATCGAGCCTTGCTAATGCCAATGGCGGCGGGATGTTTATTATCAAAAAGCAGAAAAATACGTTTTTTTGTTTTTTATCAGTTAGTAACAAAAAGATAAGGAATGGTTGATGTTATTTAACAATGAACCCTGTTGGAGGGTAATCTAGCATGAGGGAATGTTAAAAATAATACGTTAATTACGTATTTGTGAACTTATCAGCAACTCTATTTTAAATAACTTATATTGTTTTTTTGTAATTAAAGTAATTTATCGAGGGAATGTGAAGGGTTAAAACAGAAGGAGAGGTAACTAACTGAGTGAAAAATACCACCTTATGAGAATAAGTAAATAGCGTGTTTTCATTTTAGTGAAAATATTTATTTAACTAAAATAGCCAATTAATTATTGAGCAATATCATTTTCTGCCAGTAGATACCCTGCCACGGGGATAACCCGAGAGGGCAGGGTCTCTGGCTGACATATTACCTTTTCAAACGATAAATGCCGTTAAAACGGACATTCATTCCGCCACAATTACCATTATCTTCCACGATCAAATTGCCGTTAATCAGCTGCATCACGCCCTTGCATTCAAACTCCTCAAGCGAATCACCCCATTGGAGCCTATTGCCGTTTGGTATCGCCGAGGCAGAAATGTTTCCGTAATGGACAATTCGTTCACCATAACTTGATACTCCACCATTCCAGGTCGCCTTACCTTTTAGATGAAGCGTGCCGTTTTTGCCGCGGGTAATTTTTATGCTATCACTATACTGATGCCATGAACCGAGCCAGGCGTTGATGCCTGCCGTTTTGATGGGCTGTTTTTCAAGATAAATCGATTGCATCCAGCCGACGAATTCGGATTTTTTGCCAAAATGCCACACGCAGGACCACCCGTTTTTTTCCTGCGCCACCAGCACGCTGTCACCTGCTTTCAGGCTGATTTTACTCTGGCAAACCGCCTTATTATCCGGGCATCCATCCCTTACATCATCATCGTAAAAGTGGACTTTATCGCCATGCGCTGCCGTGATTTTGGCGGCAGAGTATTGGTCTGGATAATCAGGAAACCCGCCATTACGGCACATCGTCATCTCATAACCCCAGCCTGCAAAACAGGGAAATGAAGTACATAACAACACAACGCTCACCATTCCTTTCATCGAGCTATTTTCCTTGTCAGCAATACAACCGATACAACAATAATTGTTGCGGCATGGATTAATTCTATCCCGATCTAATTGGATACGCAGCATCAAAAAGTGAAAGCGATATTGGCGAAAAATGGGATGGAAAATCTGGCGGAATAAGGGGGGGGGGGGTTGTGGTCAGTTAAAAGGGCAGAGATAAGTTTTTTTATGTAGCGTAGATAGTCATTTGCCTACTTATGGTGCCGTGGTAAATATCAGAATTTCTTATTATCCGTCAGGATTTTCACCTGCTGTTAACGTTTTTAACAAAAAATAGTGCTCAAATCTTGGACATGTAAGACCAGATGACTATAGTTTTTTTAATGGTGATAATTTCTTTATGTCCGCAAGCTATCGGTTTTTATCGCTGTTTTTTCAGAAAAAGGCAAAACATCCACCTTTGGTAAGGTGATGAGCTTGTATTTTATCTTTTAAGAAAATGTAAGGAAATTTTGTAAATCCTTACTGCTTATATTGACGTCACCGCCATCTGTTGAGAAATTGAGGGCGTCATAGGGATATAAGGAGGAAAGCAGCGGCTTGTCTGAATGATTCTACGTCTTCATCCAGCATCCGTGAGCGGGTTGTGGCGCGTCAAGGTATACGTTGTAGTTATTATGACTATATCCAACAGCGTGGCGGCCATCGGTTTTGGTAACCCCTTTCCTCTTCCTCATTATTTTAATTTTGCCTTCGGGCGACAGGGTACAGACCACAGTTCGTAAAAATACAGGTCTGGCCAACCATACCCAATTGATTTCGAGATGCAGGACGGAATATCAGCGCTGTTAACCACTGTGCGTTTAACGACAGAATTAACGCGTATGCAGCTTGGAGTATGGCGGGTATAGCACACAACATCATCCACAATGGAGCACAAGTAATGGAAAAATCCCTAGTTAAATCAAGGGTGTTGAAGTTCGGCCTTGGCTTGCTCGCCCTGTCCGTCGCTGCAGGCGTTCAGGCAAAGACGCTGGTGTACTGCTCAGAAGGCTCCCCGGAAGGTTTTAACCCACAGCTGTTTACCTCCGGTACAACGTTTGATGCCAGCTCTATTCCTATTTATAACCGCCTGGTGGAATTTAAAGACGGTACCACGGACACCGGTCCGGGTCTGGCTGAAAAATGGGATATCAGCGAAGACGGCAAAACCTATACTTTCCATCTGCGCAAAGGCGTGAAATGGCAAGACAGCAAGGATTTCAAACCTTCTCGTGAATTCAATGCCGATGACGTGATTTTCTCCTTCATGCGTCAGCAGGATGCCAACCATCCGTACCACAAAGTATCTGGCGGCAGCTATGAATACTATCAGGGTATGGGTATGCCGGAACTGGTCAGCAAAATCGAAAAAGTAGACGACTATACCGTCCGCTTTGTGCTGAACCGCCCTGAAGCGCCATTCCTGGCAAACCTGGCGATGGACTTTGCTTCCATCATGTCAGCGGAATATGCGGATAAGATGCTGAAAGCCGGTACGCCAGAGAAGATTGACCTGAACCCAATCGGTACAGGCCCGTTCCAGCTACAGCAGTACCAGAAAGATTCCCGTATTCTGTACAAAGCCTTTGAAGGCTTCTGGGGCACCAAGCCGGGCATTGACCGTCTGGTCTTCTCCATCACGCCAGATGCGTCTGTACGTTACGCCAAGCTGCAAAAAGACGAATGCCAGATTATGCCGTATCCAAACCCGGCCGATCTCGCGAAGATGAAAGAAGATAAGAACATCACGTTGCTGGAAAAGCCAGGCATGAACGTTGGCTATCTGTCCTACAACGTTGAGAAAAAACCGCTGGATAACGTCAAGATTCGCCAGGCTTTGAACTATGCGGTGAACAAGTCTGCCATTATCGAAGCGGTCTATCAGGGAGCCGGTCAGGCCGCAACTAACCTGATCCCGCCGACCATGTGGGGCTACAACAACGACGTTAAAGACTACAGCTACGATCCTGAAAAAGCGAAAGCCCTGCTGAAAGAAGCGGGTATGGCTGACGGTTTCTCTATCGACCTGTGGGCAATGCCAGTACAGCGTCCGTACAACCCGAACGCCCGTCGTATGGCGGAGATGATTCAGTCCGACTGGGCGAAAGTGGGCGTGAAAGCCAAGATTGTCACCTACGAGTGGGGCGAGTATCTGAAGCGTGCGAAAGACGGCGAGCACCAGACCGTACTGATGGGCTGGACTGGCGACAATGGGGATCCAGATAACTTCTTCGCGACCCTGTTCAGCTGCGAGGCTGCCAAAAATGGCTCCAACTACTCTAAGTGGTGTTACAAGCCGTTTGAAGATTTGATCCAACCGGCGCGTGCCATTTCCGATCACGAAAAACGTATTGAGCTGTACAAGCAGGCTCAGGTTGTGATGCACGATCAGGCTCCGGCGCTGATTGTCGCGCACTCCACCGTGTACGAGCCAGTGCGTAACAACGTGAAAGGTTATGTGATTCAGTCGCGTGGCGTGCATAGCTTCAACAACGTGACGTTGGATTAAGTCAGCCACTAGATTTCACGGACACTACAAACCCCGACCTTGCGGTTTCTCGTTAGAGGAACCGTGGAGGCGGGGTTTCTTGCCCGTTAAATTTATGGTTGTCTTCCCTGCCCGCTATCCTGCGGGCCGTCGCACACGACGTTTAAAATCGCACCTGGCGATTTTTTAGCTGTGAGCAATGATAAGCCTGATGGCCAATGAGCCAACGGGCATGAATAGAGAGTTCGGGATATGTTGCAGTTCATACTCCGACGTTTGGGGTTAGTTATCCCAACGTTTATTGGTATCACCCTATTAACCTTCGCGTTCGTGCACATGATTCCGGGCGACCCGGTGATGATCATGGCGGGGGAACGGGGTATTTCCGCCGAGCGTCATGCGCAGTTGCTGGCTGAAATGGGGCTGGATAAGCCGCTTTGGCAGCAATACCTCCACTATATTGGCGGCGTGATGCAGGGCGATCTGGGGATCTCCCTCAAGAGTCGTATCCCCGTGTGGGAAGAATTTGTGCCTCGCTTCAAAGCGACGCTGGAACTGGGTATCTGCGCGATGATGTTTGCTATCGCAGTGGGGATTCCGGTTGGTGTGCTGGCTGCGGTCAAACGCGGTTCCATTTTCGATCATACCTCTGTTGGCCTGGCGCTGACGGGCTACTCCATGCCTATCTTCTGGTGGGGCATGATGCTGATTATGCTGGTCTCCGTTCAGCTTGACCTTACCCCCGTTTCGGGACGCATCAGCGACACGATTTTCCTTGATGACAGCATGCCGCTAACCGGCTTTATGCTGATCGATACCCTGTTCTGGGGCGAGGAAGGCGACTTTATCGACGCGGTTGAACACATGATCCTGCCTGCCATCGTGCTGGGCACCATTCCACTGGCGGTGATTGTGCGTATGACGCGCTCCGCGATGCTGGAAGTGCTGGGTGAGGATTATATTCGTACCGCTCGCGCCAAAGGGCTGAGCCGTCTGCGTGTGATTGTCGTGCACGCGTTGCGTAATGCGATGCTGCCGGTGGTAACGGTAATTGGTTTACAGGTCGGTACCATGCTGGCCGGGGCGATCCTGACGGAAACCATTTTCTCTTGGCCGGGGCTGGGACGGTGGTTAATCGATGCGTTGCAGCGTCGTGACTATCCGGTGGTGCAGGGCGGCGTACTGCTGGTGGCCACCATGATCATTCTGGTGAACCTGCTGGTAGATGTGCTCTACGGCGTGGTTAACCCACGCATCCGTCACAAGAAATAAGGGGAAGGCTAAGATGACACACGTCACTGAACCTGTTGTAAATAGCGCACCGAAGCCGATGACCCCGCTACAGGAATTCTGGCACTATTTTAAACGTAACAAAGGGGCGGTTGTTGGCATGGTGTATGTCGTGCTGATGCTGATTATCGCCATTGGCGCCAATGTGTTGGCTCCGCATGCGCCCGCTGAGCAGTTCCGTGATGCGCTGCTGCGTCCGCCGGTCTGGCAAGAGGGCGGAAGCTGGCAGTTTATTCTGGGAACGGACGACGTCGGGCGTGATGTCCTGTCCCGTCTGATGTACGGCGCGCGTCTGTCGCTGCTAGTTGGCTGTCTGGTCGTCGCACTGTCGCTGGTGCTGGGGGTGATCTTCGGCCTGCTGGCCGGATATTACGGCGGCGTGGTCGATGCGCTCATCATGCGTATCGTCGATATCATGCTGGCACTGCCGAGCCTGCTGCTGGCGCTGGTGCTGGTGGCCGTCTTCGGACCTTCGATTGTGAATGCCTCGCTGGCGCTGACCTTCGTGGCATTGCCGCACTATGTCCGTTTGACCCGCGCGGCGGTGCTGGTGGAAGTTAATCGCGATTACGTCACGGCTTCACGCGTGGCGGGAGCCAGTTCGGTGCGTCAGATGTTCGTCAACATTCTGCCTAACTGTCTGGCACCGTTGATTGTGCAGGCTTCTCTCGGTTTTTCTAATGCCATTCTCGATATGGCTGCTTTGGGTTTCCTCGGTATGGGCGCACAGCCGCCAACGCCAGAGTGGGGCACCATGCTGTCGGACGTTTTGCAGTTTGCGCAAAGCGCCTGGTGGGTGGTGACGTTCCCCGGTCTGGCAATCTTACTGACGGTATTGGCGTTTAACCTGATGGGGGACGGTTTGCGTGACGCTCTCGACCCCAAACTCAAGCAGTAGTAGAGGTAGAGAGATGGCGTTGCTCAATGTAGATAAACTGTCGGTTCACTTTGGTGATGAGGATCTGCCGTTTCGTGCGGTCGATCGTATCAGCTACCAGGTTGAACAAGGTCAGGTCGTCGGTATCGTCGGGGAATCCGGCTCCGGTAAGTCCGTCAGCTCGCTGGCGATTATGGGGCTGATTGATTACCCCGGCAAAGTGATGGCCGACAAGCTGGAATTTAACCAGCGTGATTTAACAAAAATTTCTGAGAAAGAACGGCGTAATCTGGTGGGTTCTGAAGTCGCGATGATTTTCCAGGACCCGATGACCAGCCTGAACCCGTGTTACACCGTGGGCTACCAGATCATGGAAGCTATCAAGGTGCATCAGGGCGGTAATCGCAAAACCCGCCGTCAGCGTGCGATTGACCTGCTGACGCTGGTTGGGATTCCCGATCCGGGTTCGCGTCTTGACGTGTATCCGCACCAGCTTTCCGGCGGGATGAGTCAGCGCGTGATGATCGCGATGGCGATTGCCTGTCGGCCGAAGTTGCTGATTGCCGATGAACCGACCACGGCGCTCGATGTAACCATTCAGGCGCAGATCATCGAACTGCTGCTCGAATTGCAGCAGCGAGAAAACATGGCGCTGATCCTGATTACGCACGATTTGGCGCTGGTGGCTGAAGCGGCACACCACATCATCGTGATGTATGCCGGGCAGGTCGTGGAATCAGGCAAGGCGGCGGATATTTTCAGCGCGCCCCGTCATCCGTATACCCAGGCATTGCTGCGTGCGCTACCGGAGTTTGCGGCGGATAAATCCCGACTGGCATCGTTGCCGGGCGTGGTACCGGGTAAATATGACCGCCCGAACGGCTGTCTGTTAAACCCGCGTTGCCCCTATGCGCAAGACCGCTGCCGTCAGGAAGAACCTGTTCTGCGCGATATTCCTGGTCGTCAGGTGAAATGTCATACACCGCTGGATGATGCGGGGAGGCCAACCCTATGAGTGAACTGAACGCACCATCGCAGCCGTATTTGCTGCATGCGATTGATTTGAAAAAACACTATCCGGTGAAAAAGGGCTTTTTTGCGCCAGAGCGGATGGTGAAAGCGCTGGACGGCGTTTCCTTTACGCTGGAACGCGGTAAAACGCTGGCGGTGGTCGGAGAGTCCGGTTGTGGAAAATCCACGCTGGGTCGCCTGCTGACGATGATCGAAACCCCGTCTGATGGCGAGCTGTACTATCAGGGACAGGATCTGCTGAAGCACGATCCTGAAGCACAGAAGCTGCGTCGGCAGAAGATCCAGATCGTTTTCCAGAATCCGTACGGATCGCTTAACCCGCGTAAGAAAGTCGGCCAGATCCTGGAGGAACCACTCCAGATCAACACGGAACTGTCAAAAGCTGAACGTCGTGAAAAAGCGTTGGCGATGATGGCAAAAGTGGGGCTGAAAACGGAGCATTACGACCGTTATCCGCATATGTTCTCTGGCGGTCAGCGTCAACGTATCGCTATCGCCCGTGGATTGATGCTGGATCCTGACGTGGTGATTGCTGATGAACCCGTTTCAGCGCTGGACGTGTCGGTTCGTGCGCAGGTGCTGAACCTGATGATGGATTTGCAGCAGGACTTGGGGCTGTCTTACGTCTTCATCTCGCACGATCTGTCCGTGGTCGAACATATCGCTGATGAAGTGATGGTGATGTATTTGGGCCGCTGTGTGGAGAAGGGCAGTAAAGATGCCATTTTCAACAACCCGCGCCACCCGTATACGCAGGCGTTACTTTCCGCGACGCCGCGCCTGAACCCGGATTTACGCCGCGAACGCATCAAGCTGACGGGTGAACTGCCCAGCCCGCTGAACCCACCGCCGGGCTGCGCGTTCAACGCTCGCTGCCAGCGCTGCTTCAGTACCTGTACACAGTTCCAACCGCAGTTGAAAACCTACGGCGAACAGCAGGTCGCTTGCTTCGCCGTCGATCAAGACGAACAGGGCACCGCTGTAGCCTAGTTTGCCTTCGATGCCCCCACGCCGCTTTGCCAGAGCGTGGGGCGTTGATTGTGTGCTTATTCCATTGGTATTCGGCGCATAAGCATACAAATTTTCCCCGTCTACCAGCCCAATCGGATCCTGAGTGGTGAAGCGTCCGACGATGGGGTCATAGTAGCGTAACGGCTGGGATTCCACCGGTTTGCCGTTGCGGAACCCTTCGCTGTCCTGCGTCTGCCCGTTGACGGCGCCGAAGCTGCTGTAGTCTCCGCTCCAGCGGACCGAGCCGTTCTTAATTCATAGCGATATAATCGTATATTTTAAATATATCATATAGAGTATATAAGATTATATAGAGTAGTTTCTTCCCTATCAGGTAAATTCAAATATTCACCAAGCCCCATGTTAATGAAAAAACCTTCATTAACTGCAATCCCCCTGAATGCTATAGACGATATTATTGAAGAGAAAATAGTATCATCGCCAACGTATTTTTTAAGTGACATTATTTTTCTTTTATTGTTTTTTAATATGTAGTAAGAATAATTCATCAATATAGAGTTTGAAATAAATAAATTTTCACTTGATTGATATTTATTAAAGCAATCAATTAACGAATCAAATATTATTTTTTTTGATTTTTTATAACTTAATAAAAAAAACTCAGGATTAATAAGATCTTTGTTAATATCATTAATAGGTATTTCTTTTATTTTGTGTTTTTTGGAAAATAATAACTCAATGACGGAAAGTTGAAATAATTTTATATTTTCAATGATATCCGTTTTTTTAATTCTATCATAAAATTCAATAATATATTCATAAAAATCAATATCACCTAAATTTTCTGATTTCATAAATAATTTGTTATCATGAACATAAAACTTATCGTATACATCATCACCAATACCAAGCTCAAAGCATAAAAATTTAAAAAAATAATTTATATCTGTCTCATTTTTTGTTTTTTTCTTTAGAAAAATCAATTGAAAAACATAGAAAATAATATGAATATCTTTGTTTATTCGTTGTCTGTTATCTATTTGAAATAAATACCCAAATCTGGAAAGCATTATTTTCATAGCATAACAATCGTTTTCACTAAAGCCTAGGCTATGTATTATCTTATCCACTTTACCTTTTGGGAAAATATCATACCATCTTGTCAAAGGATACAGTCTGCCATTTACTCCTTTAACAGAAATTAAATGAAGATCTCTTTCATCCTCTTTGTAAGAATAGGGGAGGAAATCTTTTCTGTAACATCTTGGATTGATGAAGTTTTCAAGCTTATAAAAAAAAACATCAATAATGTTCATGTGACTTTCTTTCCGCACGATTTCCATTTTCCGTCCTTACCCTTTTTCTCAATCCTAAAGGATTTTATCGAATTATTAAATTTATCAATCACATTTCGCCCAATACCTCTAGCTTTGGGCTCATTCTGCTTAGAAAGCACACCATTTTTTAATCCTGTTTCTTTATAATTTACAGCAGAAATATCTTGATGCTTATTAAGCATATCGACGCCATTTTTATCCACTGTCATTACAGCTCTATATTTCTCATTACCCGGATTGAATCCAGGTTTACTGTCATGGTTGACCCAAACAGCCTTATCTCCACGATTATTAGGAACTAGTCCCCCTAGGCCATTACGTTCAGCAACGGAAGATATTGCCTCATCTTTCCCCATGTAACGAATAACTTCGTCTGGAGTCAACCCCAGCTGATCAATCCACCCCAACGGATTAGGCGCATACTGATAAAGATTTATCCCCCGCCAGCCCTATCGGGTCAAGGTGATGAAATTTACTCGATCACGGATCATACTGATGGTTTGGTTCATACATAAATAATACTACTGGATCGTAGTTCATATATCACAACCAGAACTTGATAAATTCGTTTATCTACACAATTCTTATCTTCCTATTAATATAATGTGTATAAATCATACTATTATTTCTCGCCAACCACCTGTATCAGCTTCTTTAATCTTTCTATTTCATCAAGTAATCTAGGTATATCCTGTTTTGCATGAGCTATGAAATCTTGATCTTCTATCGTAGCGCCAATAAGCTCAAGATCTTCACCTCTATTCTCTCCCTCTCCTGTCATAATAAAATTAGAACCACTAGTATGATCCCTCCCTTCAACATAAGAAATCCATGGTCCCGGTGTCGTTTTAACACAACGCTCTTTTATCAAATTTAATTCTTCATCCAAAATTTTATCGTACTGCATTAGCAACTTCCCCCACCTTTCAATTTTGGCTTCGCTGACGGATTTTTTTGAGTTGGCGTCATTAAATCCTGTGCCTGATCTGCTGTAATGCCAGATAAGGTGGCATGATTGGGATTATTTCTCGTAGGAGACGAAACAACATCTCCTCCTTTAGCCCGAATATCCCCAACTGTTGTAACTCCTACTTTATTATGAGGTATGCCTTCTGTTAGTTGGTCTAATGTCTTACCCGCTGCACTATTAACCGAAACACCATCCAACTTACCACCGCCATCTACAATAACACCACTACCATTCTTAAACGAATCGGCAAGACATGCACCACCTCGGCAAACTATAGCTTCATCCGGTAATACTTTAGGAGATAGCCCCAGCGGATCAACCCACCCCAGCGGATTCGGTGCATACTGATAAAGATTCAGCCCGCCCGCCAGCCCAATCGGGTCCTGCGTGGTGAAGCGTCCGACGGTGGGATCATAGTAGCGGAACAGGTTGTAGTGCAAACCGGTTTCGTCATCGGCGTATTGTCCGGCGTAGCGTAACGGCTGGGATTCCACCGGTTTGCCGTTGCGGAACCCTTCGCTGTCCTGCGTCTGCCCGTTGAGGGCCCCGAAGCTGCCGTAGTCTCCGCTCCAGCGGACCGCGCCATCCGCATCGGTCATTTCCAGCGGTGCGCCGTTCAGGTCCGTGTTGAACCAGCGGATATCGCCTTCGTTATCACCCGGGCGCTGGGTGATACGCGCTAACGGCGACCACCAGACGTTCGGGTCATAAATATAACTTTCTGTTCGGTCAGCGTGTTTGGCCTGCAACAATCGGAAGCCTTCCCACAGGAAACGTGTTTCTTCCTGCTTTCCGTCTTCGCCCCAAATAACGGTTTTACGAGTGCGTCTGCCCAGTGCGTCATAGTTATAGCAGGCGACAAACTCGCCCTGCGGACCCCGGCCCCGTGCTTCCAGCAGTCGATTATCAGCATCGTACTTGTAAAATTGCTCTGTTTCGCCGTCACGCCGCCGCGTCAGGTTGCCTTGACTGTCATACTGATTCCACAGGTTACGCCAGTTCAGCAGGCGGTTGTCCGGCAGCGGAAGCGTGGCTGAACGTGAGTGGCCCGCATCCTATATATTGTCCGCCGCATCGTAGCCGTAGGCCCGGTGATGCACCTGCCAGTGCACGTCACCTCGCAGGCCGTCCCTGGCGGAAGCTAGTTCGCCGGAAGCCGTGTAGCGTAACGCCCGCGAGAGAAGTTGCTGCTAGCTGACTCTCGGCTTTATGCTTTATTTTTAATATATAGATAATTGAGGATTACAATATCCTTCAACAAAGTCCATTAATTCTAAAACAACGTCTTCATTTGAAACTAGCCTAAGTTCATTAAGATATAAGAGCATTTCATTTTTAGACACACCTCTAACCTTGAAAGAAACAAGCAACTCTCTTAATTTCATAAGATTAGAGCCAAAGACTATTTCACTCGATAATATATCAATAAACTCTTCTTTTATTGGCATAATTTCCACTTCCCTTTTGTCGAGGCTAATGCTCTTTGATATTCATCCATACTCATCGTACGGCTGGGTTGGATCGTTCCGTGAGTACGCGAATCAGGGACATGTTTTAAATCCTTACCTAAATCAGATGTATCAAGTTCCCATACCGGATCTTTTCCTGTTCCACCGAATTCTGGCGGCTTCCGATGGTTAGGTAAACCATCAGTATTTGGGGAAACTGATACGCCCCCACTATTCGGATGAACATTTCCGTTAGGGTCAACCTTAATATCTGTTCCAGGTCTAGCACCTAATTCTCTTGCAGAAGGACCAACTTTAGGCGAGCCATTATCATTAGTCATTCCTCTTACTATTTTCTCCAACCCCAGCGGATCAACCCAAGATAACGGGTTCGGCGCATACTGATAGAGGTTAATCCCACCCGCCAGCCCAATCGGGTCTTACGTGGTGAATCGGCCTACAGTGGGATCATAGTAGCGGAACAGGTTGTAGTGCTATCGCTTTGATACACTACTTTTCTGAACCCTATTTTTTAATATCCTATAATAAATATATTCAGAGAATAGCACGGTTACATAAAAACCATACGCACTTCTATTCCCATATTAATTAAAATTTCTTTAATTTAAAAATCTTCCCAAAGTTCCATTCTATTTTTATCTTTTTCTTTCTTTTCGAATATTAAGTTAGAGCCAATAACTTCAATCCAATATTTTGCATTTTCTAATACAAAGTGTCTATAATTATTGGTATCGTATTTTCTCCAACCTTCATCGTTAGTTTTTCTTTCTTTAAGCACATCGTTTAGCCATGATGAATCATTTACTTCATAGTAATAACATTTGAAGTTATTTTCAAAATCAATTGGATAAGTTTCTGATTTTGTAAATCGAATATGTTTTACAGCTAATATGTTTTCCACATTAAAGCAACCTAAAAAATCGGCATCCTTAATTTCTCCATCAAGCATTGATTGATAATCCCAACATTTGAAGTAATAAAAAAGCTCATCTCTTATAAACTCTGTTATGCAAAACGATTGAGGATCTTGCCACACCATATCTATTGGCTTAACAACAATATTATTTTTCATTTTATCACCTACAAGATGGTAATTTATTGGTTCCATTATTAGGTAAACCGTTTCTTTTTAGCCTTGAATTAAACTCTCTTAATTCGTCAATATCCTTGACTACCTCGACAGGGATACTACCAACCTTAGCATTTCTAGCTATATATAGCCTGCTATTCCCATCCCTAACGACGTATTGTCCCTTCACATTAACAACTCGAATCGGTTTCATATTATCCATAACAGGATTGCTACCATCAGGAAGATTAGCTTCTTTAACAACCTTAGCGTACTTATCAATATTAATTTTTTGCTTAGACAGTCCAAGTTGATCAGCAACTTCTTTCGGGATATCAAAATTCTTATTAACAGATGTTTGTGAGAAGTTGATATCCTTTGGATCTAGCATTAACGAACTTAATCCCAACGGATCCACCCACCCCAACGGATTAGGTGCATACTGATAAAGGTTAATTCCACCCGCCAGTCCAATCGGATCTTGCGTAGTAAACCTGCCTACAGTGGGATCATAGTAGCGGAACAGGTTGTAGTGCAAACCGGTTTCTTCATCCGCGTATTGTCCGGCGTAGCGTAACGGCTGGGATTCCACCGGTTTACCGTTGCGGAACCCTTCGCTGTCCTGCGTCTGCCCGTTGAGGGCCCCGAAGCTGCCGTAGTCTCCGCTCCAGCGGACCGCGCCATCCGCATCGGTCATCTCCAGCGGTGCGCCGTTCAGGTCCGTGTTGAACCAGCGGATATCGCCTTCGTTATCACCTGGGCGCTGGGTGATACGCGCTAACGGTGACCACCAGACGTTCGGGTCATAAATATAGCTTTCTGTTCGGTCAGCGTGTCTGGCCTGCAACAATCGGAAGCCTTCCCACAGGAAACGTGTTTCTTCCTGCTTTCCGTCTTCGCCCCAAATAACGGTTTTACGAGTGCGTCTACCCAGGGCGTCATAGTTATAGCAGGCGACAAACTCGCCCTGCAGACCTCGGCCTCGTGCTTCCAGCAGTCGATTATCAGCATCGTACTTGTAAAATTGCTCTGTTTCGCCGTCACGCCGCCGCGTCAGGTTGCCTTGACTGTCATACTGATTCCACAGGTTACGCCAGTTCAGCAGGCGGTTGTCCGGCAGCGGAAGCGGGGCTGAACGTGAATGGCCCGCATCCTGTATATTGTCCGCCGCATCGTAGCCGTAGGCCCGGTGATGCACCTGCCAGTGCACGTCAATGCGCTTCAGCAGACGGCCTTCTGCATCGTAATCGTACTGCACGTCCCCGCGCAGACTGTCATTGACCGAGGCCAGTTCACCGGATGCGGTGTAGCTTAGGGCCCGCGATAATATTTGCTGCTCCGGCTCTGCGACATCCCAAAGCCCGCTGCGTTGTGAAGTCAGGCGGCCTAAACGGTCATAGTCCCGTCGCTGTTCGCGCCGTCCCTGAGTGCGGGTGATTTCCCGGTGCAAGCGGTCACGGGTAAACTCGCTGATGACCTGATGATTGAATTTTACTGCGCTGACATGCCCGGAACCGTAGCGCAGCCAGTGCAACGCGTCGCCATCCGGCAGAGACAGGGTACTCACATTCCCCAGTACGTCCCGCGTATAGCAAATGTCTCCCTCACTGCCGTACTCTCCCGACAGATAGCCTGCGGCATCATAGGTCAATCTGACCTCATCGGCGATGAGTCCCAGCGCGAGGCCTTCCTCGGTAGGCTCGCGTTTTAGCGCAACCAGCCGCCCTCTGTCACTGTGCTGGTAGTGAAACTCGGCGTGTGCATGTGCTCGACGCACCAGTTGCCCAGCCGCATCATGCTGATAAATGTGCGTGATGGCTGCATCATTCGCCGCATTTCCGCGTTGTGCTCGCTGACACAGATGGCCTGCGTCGTCGTAGCAGAAGGTTAGCTCGACGCCATCTACGCGCCGTTCTTTAACCAGTCGGCCGACGGCATCATAGCCAAATTGGTATTCCGCGCCGTTGCCATTCTCTAACCGCAACAACAGCCCGCGCGTGTCATAGTGCCAGCGTTTTGTCCGGCGGAGGCGGTCTGTCACACTGACGGGCTGGCCCAATACGTTATACTGCCAGCGTACTTCGCTGTTCTGGGCATCACGCCATGTCTGTAACTGACCTCGGGTATTCCAGCGTAGCGTTTCCCGGCGACCATCCGGGTAGATAACGCCAGTCAGTTGCCCGCAGGCATCCCATTCCCGGCGGGTAGTGTGGCCTTCTGCATCGACAGAAGCCAGCAGTTGTCCGTAATGGTCATACTCAAAGGTGCTGCATTGCCCCGAACAGTCAGTACGTGCCGTCAGCAGCCCCTGGTGATTCCAGGCGAGTGTCACGGTGCCGCCCAGAGCGTCGATCACGCTGTCCGGTAAACGCTCCTGTGTATTGGGATAATGATAACGTGTTGAATTCCCCAGTGCATCGACCTCCTCAACCAACCGGTTGAAGTCGTCATACTGCATTCGCTCCTGGCTACCGTCGGCATACGTCACCAGCGCAACGTTATCCGTCAGTCGATACCACTGGTAGTGTGTTTCCCGACCTAGCGGGTCAATTTCACTGAGTAAACGACCATAGCTGTCCCATATGGTCTTGCGACTTGCTCCGCCGGGAAGGATGACTTCACACAGCTCGCCGTCGGTATAATTCAGGTTGGTTTCGCGACCGTCGTAATCGATAAAGCGAACGACGTGGTCATCACCGTCAAGCGCCCACTGTGCAACGAGGCCATCCTCCCGGCGGGCGGTTCTCCGCTGGCCAGCAAAGTCGTACTCCAGCGTGAGTTGTTCACCCGCGCTATTCCGGTATGCCACCACGCGAGGTAAATCGGCAATCTCCTGCCACTGATATTCGCTGAGCAGACCGTTGGCATCTTCATGGCTGGCCATCAGCCCGTCATCCTGCCAGGTAAAACGACGACGCACGCTACCGCCCCGCCCGGTGACGGTGACAAGCTGCTTTTGCGTATTGTAGGTATAGTGCACGAGACAGGTCGATTCATCCAGCCAGACGCTTTCCAGCCGCCCATCAAGATATCGACATGTGATGTGCCGCCCGGCGCTGTCCGTCAGTGCGTTAAGCGTGTCGTCATCGTTCCAGAAAAGGAGCATGTCATTGCCACATGACTCGGCAACGCGTGCCAGCACCGCTTTTCCCTGCGAAGACAGCGCAGTGTAATACCACACTTCACCGTCTGGCCCATAAACCGACCAGCTCTCATCCTGATGGTGCTCCAGCCAGCGTTTTTCCGCCGGGCAGTAGGTGCGCTGGCCGATGGGAACGAAAGGGAAGGAAATCAGATCGCCTGACGGCGCGCGCCAAACCAGACCGTCCTGATAGCGCGTTAGCGTCGTTTCCCAGAACAGGCTCCATCCTTTTCCCAGTACGCTATCGCTGGGGTTACCGCTACGCCAGTAGCGTTGCCAATAAACGGATAAGCGAGAGGGAAGGATAAAATCCAGCTCATCTTCATCTGACAGAAATTTTTGGCCGCTCACGATGTCTATCGGACGGGCGATAATGCCCCCAGCCGCGACACCGGTCATGAGCACACCAAAGCGGCATGCAATGCGTTGGATCTTATTGATACCGGGGAGTTTTTGTAAAAGCTGACCCAGTTTTCCGAGCTTGCTCGCTGCGCCGCCGACGCCACCAATCAGTCCGGCGAAAAGCAGCGTTAAATCAGAAACTTTATAGAGCCACTCAGGAACTTCCGGTTTGATGGGTAATGTGGATTTGGCTTTCCCACCGATGAAAACATTGGAAGAACCTTCCGTGATAGTGGCGCTACAGTTCACTTTATCGCCAAGGCGGGATGCGGGCTGGTTGTTGATGTATACCGTTTCCGAGCCCTGCGCCACCTGCATGGAAGGCCCATCTTTGCTACAGCTGGCCACACTCAGGGTGGCGAGGGCGGCCTTCATACCGTTGATGAACACATTGCGTGAGCCTGTATCAATGGTTCCGGCTTTTGACATGCTGCTGGCACCCGCCTCGGCAATGCCATCACGCGCTTTTTCTGCCAGCACGCCAGTCGCCCAACCCACAGCAAAACTGAGGCCAATCAACAGCACGCCAACGCCCAGGCAAGAGGAGGCGAGACCCGCCACAAATAAGGCACCGGCAGCAATGCCACCGACTGCGGCAATCAACCCACCGACAATGGTGCCCGCAATCATGCCTGCTAACGCACCTGAATGTCCGATCCCATCGCCAACGCGTGCGGCTTCAAACATAACAATATTCCTTATCGTTATTGGTTAAACGTAAAGCTCCCGAGCAGGGCGTTGAATCGAGATTCATCGGCAGCAGAAGGCGCGGCGGTTTTCGATAGGGTGAAAACCAGAATCTGTACGCTATCTAATGCGAATACCGCCTGCTGCTGCCAAATGCGTTGACCATCACGTATATAACTCGCCTGGAGGCTTTCACCTTCCAGGATGTTATTGCCTAACCAAATTGCTTCACGGGCCTGTGTTTTCCAGCCTTTAAAATGCTGGGTCATCAGATCCAACTGTCTATCGATGTAGCCGCTCAATACTTCTCCGTCGTTCAGTACATCGCGTGAAACCGTAAAAGCAGGTTCGCCTTCCTGGCTGGGCGTAAATGCATTCACAGTGCGATCGCGGTAGCTGTCGGGCAACGTGATACGGCCTTCGGTGAAGATGCAGTGGGAAGAAGATGTCGTCGTCACGATAAAATGTCTCGAGTAATGGTGTGGTTGTAAGCCCTAAGCCACCACACCTGTAGCATGGTGACTCATTCTCTGATTATTTATTTAAATCAATACGTTCACTGCCAACCACGTTGACCTTCACGCCCTTGATGTCGATATTGCCATTCTGATAAATGGTCAGCGATCCTGCTCCCGTCGTCAGTTCGATATTGCCGCCGGTCGAGGTGATGGTGATATTTCCCGTTACCGTCAGCTTCTCGTTCATCGTGATCTCGGTTTCTCGGCCTGCCCCGATGATGACTTTCTGGGCACCCTGAATCTCCGTTCCCTGATTCTCGACGACGTTAAGAATTTGATGGCGGCCTATGACACTGATCTGATCTCGTCCGACGTTCTCTGCATGGTCGACGCCTACACCCGTACTGCGGTTATTCAGTACTACGGTGTTCATGTCTTTCTGAGCATGGATAAACACTTCTTCCTGACCAGCCTGATCCTCAAAGCGCAGCTCGTTGAACCCAGCGCCTTTGTGGGTTGTGGTGCGCAGCGTGGTGCGTGTTTTGTTGGCGGGCAGCGGGTAGGGCGATGGATTAGTGGCATGGAAGGTTCTGCCCGTCACGATGGGCTGATCCGGGTCGCCTTCGAGGAAACTCACAATGACTTCATGGCCGATGCGCGGAATAGCGATCAGGCCGTACTGACCACCGGCCCAGCCCTGGCTGACGCGAACCCAGCAGGAGCTCTGGTCATCGCTCGCGCCGTAGCGGTCCCATGGGAATTGCAGTTTCACCCGGCCGTACTGGTCGCAGTAAATCTCTTCACCCGCCGGGCCGACAACGGTGGCGATTTGTGGGCCGTCTACCATCGGTTTGTACGGCAGATCGGCGCGCCAGGTGGTGCTGGCTTTCACGACCTCGAAGCTGTTGCTGTAGGTGGTCGGTTCGCCGCCGCTTTCCTCTTCCAGCGCCTGCGGCTGCTGCCCGCTGTGGGTAATGGCAACCAGTTGCCAGGCGATATTGAGTGCCAGATTGGGGTGTTCAGTTAAGGTAAAACTGCTGCCCGGCATCAGTTCGGCGGCATTGGATTCGCCCGAGCCGGTCATCGCCCCTGCTCGCAGCGCGTCCAGCCGATAGCCAGTAAAGGCTTTGCCGCTCGGATCTTGTTTAAAACGACCGGGGTAGTCGAAGTGTTGATAGCTTTCGCGCTGGTGCTCCAACTCACCACTCATCTTGTTGTGCAGCAATCCGTAGGCGGGGGTTTTGAAGCTGTAATCCTTCAGCGCCACCTCGGCAGTTCGCACCGCCTCGGCATAGCGGAAACGGCGTACATATGCCCCTTCGCTCAGCCCCTGTGTGGCAAGGTTGAAAAACAGCTCAGGGCCTTTGGCCAGCGCGCCGGCATCGTCGGCAAAAACCAGCCGATGTTTGCCTTCTTCAAATTCATGGAAGAAGTACAGACCTTCCTCTGCGGCCAGCCGGGTAATAAAGGCTAAATCGCTTTCCCGATACTGCACGCAGTATTCCCGCACCGCGTGCTCGTTACGCAGCGCAAAGGCGTAGTCGGTGATGCCGGATTCTTCGAGCAGCGCGCCAATAATGGCTTCCGGTTTCTGTGCCTGAAAAATACGGGCGTTAGTGCGTAGCCCTAAACGCCACAGCGCCGGACGGACTTCCGCCTGATAGCGCGTGTGGCGAAAGCCGGTGTCGCCCTGCGCGAACGCGCTGACAATGCCGCTCACGCGTCTTTGGAGTTCGCCTTCGTACCACACCAGGAGTTCACAGGGCTGGTCGAGAACAGCACCAAAATCGATCCCCGGTAAGGGGCTGGCCAGATTCAGCGACAGGGCAAACGGCTGGTTAAGCGCCTCGCTGAGCTGAAAATCCACCACGGCAAAGGTCGATGCAGGTAATGCGCCGACCTTAACGGTGAACTGTAATCCTGTACTGTTTGCCATCCGTCCTCCTGATGCTGTCATCCACACTCAGGCATGGCGTGGGCCATGGCTCAATGCAGAAAACCCGGGCAAGCCCGGGTTAAATAGGAATTACGCTTCGACCGGCGCACGCCAGTCATCGGAACCAGAGGTTCCTGCAACGGTGTGTTCCCAATCGATTTTGCGGTAGGCCAGCGATACTTCGATCAGCTGGGTGTAGTCCAGCTTCGCCGGATCCTGGCAGTGTGGCATCTGGCAGTTAACGTCAACGATGGTGGCATCGGTCAGCACGGTAGAGAAAAAGTGCTCTTGCTTACCTTCAACCGACGTGCGGTACCATTTCAGGGTCACGGTCGGCAGCATTTCGCCGGAAGCCAGGGCGTTGTACATCAGTGGAACCGCTTTGTTCAGCGCGACGGTGAATTTGAACGGTTTGTGTACACGTTGGCCGGACGGCTGACCAGACTGTGGGTCGGTCGGTACGGTGACGATGTGTTTGAATTCCTGAACCAGCATTTCGTCTTCGTGGCCTTCCACATAGATGTTGCCGACAGAATCAGAAGTGAAAGCACCCGCGGTGATGTTGCCCTGCGTTTTACCTTCGATGCTGATATAGCATGGAGTTGGCATAGTCTTGCTCCTTGTTGTTAAACGGAATGAGTTGTTGAACGGGGTTAGTACTTCGCCGTTCACATAGCAATTCACATGCCAAATTTCATCTATTTGTTTTATAAGGAAATTTACCTAATTCAAATTTTTACTAAGCAAAATTTGAGCAAGAAGTTGCGCAGACTTCCTGAATCGTTTGCAGACATTGCGCAAAAAGTGATTTAAACCAGAAAGTGAGCAAGAAATTGCGCAGAATGTGCAGTTATGCTGAAAGTTTTGGTTAGGGCTATGAGATGGCCGTCTTTTTGGAATGAATTAGCTATTGATTGGGTGATAATCAATGTTATTGCCGATTAAAAATGCAGAAAATAATTCAATCAGCTAATCGTTAGTCATCTGATGTTGTGGGTGGTAAGAACGGGATGACAGAAACGGGAGAGTAAATAACAAAGAGGAGAATGTCTGACCTTGGCATGCTGCAAGTGGTCGGTAAAAATAGTGGGGCGGTGCGTTGCCCCAACCATATTTCGTTCAATGACGCATCTATTCTTGCGGTGAGTTAGCCTTCCTGCATCGCCTTTTCCACTTCTTCAGCCAGAATCGCAATACCGCGTTCGATTTTTTCCGGCTCTGGCACATAGTTCATGCGCATGCACTGGTGAGCGTGCGGCCAGTCCTGATCTAAGCCAGGGAAGAAATAGTGACCCGGCACCATGAGGACGCCGCGTTTTTTCAGGCGTTGGTACAGAATTTCTGTCGTGATAGGCAGATCCTTGAACCACAGCCACAGGAAGATCGCACCTTCCGGCTTATGAATCAGGCACTGCTCGGGTGACAGGTAGCGGCGAATAATTGCGATGGTTTCCGTTACGCGCTGTTGGTAGAACGGGCGTACGACGTCATTAGATAAGCGCAGCAGATCGCCACGCTGAATCATCTCGTGCGCCAGCGCTGGGCCGATTGCGCCGGGAGACAAGCTAATGATGCCGTTCATGTTACCGATTGCTGAAATCACCTTTTCATCCGCAATCACGATACCGCAGCGTGAGCCGGGCAGACCGAGCTTGGACAGGCTCATGCACAGGATGATATTCGGGTTCCACAGCGGTGTGGCATCGCTGAAGATGATGCCAGGGAAAGGCACGCCGTAGGCGTTATCAATCAGCAGGGGAATGTTGTGCTGCTGCGCCAGAATATCCAGACGCATCAGCTCGTCGTCGGTCAGCACGTTACCGGTTGGATTGGTCGGGCGGGATACGCACACCAGCCCGATCTCATCGGTAATCGACAGGTGATCGAAATCGACGTGATATTTGAATTGCCCTTCGGGCAGCAGTTCGATCTGCGGACGAACAGAGACGAACATATTGTCGTCCAGCCCGGAATCCGAATAGCCGATATATTCCGGCGCGAGCGGGAACAGCACCTTTTTCAGGCTGCCATCGCTGTGGCGACCAGCAAACAGGTTAAATAAGTAGAAAAACGCACTCTGGCTGCCATTTGTCAGCGCAATATTCTGTGGTCCAATCTGCCAGCCTAATTCATTACTCAGCAGCTCGGCCAGCGCCTTAAGCAGCGTATCCTTACCTTGCGGGCCGTCGTAGTTGCAGAGTGCTTCCGTTAATTTCCCTTGTTCCAGCATATCCTGACACAGCTGTTTGAAGTAGCTGTCCATCTCCGGAATATGCGCCGGATTGCCGCCGCCCAGCATGATTGCGCCTGGCGTACGCAGCCCTTCGTTCAGGTCGTCCATTAATTGGGTGATGCCAGCGTGGCGCGTGAATTTCTTGCCGAAAAGAGAAAAGTTCATAGTTTATTTATCAGTGGTCTTACACAGGTTACCGGCAACCATAGCGCTTGCGCCAATAGGGTGCAATGTGGTCAAAAAACAGACTGGTAATTTTTTATCCCGCGTAGTGTTTAATATTCAGAATAACTTGCTGACTCTAACCTGAGCGTGGAAATGATTTCAGACAGTCGGTTTTATTTTGCTGAAACGGTTTCAGCTTTTACCGATCGATGTCTCAATAATTCTGCAATTATAGATGTCATTCATGGTGAATTAGTGATGCTAATCGGATAAATAACGCGACAATGCCGAATTTTTCCATCTGGTGATAGCTATCACATTCTGACCATCCGCTGATTTGTAGTCTTTAGCTCGCATTAGCTAAAACAATTCAGCAGAGAGGGATGGTTAACATGAAAAAATTACTGGCTATAGGCATTACACTGGCGCTGACATCATGGCAACTATCGGCGCAGACGTTTGTGCTGACAGATGCTGAAAGCAGTGTGGAGAAGGGAAACTGGCAAATTGGCAGTGATGCCCTGAAGATAAAAAATCAGCATTTCAGCATTGAGCAAAAAGTCCTGCACGGCGGACGTCAGGAAGGCAGTAAAGTGATCACAATTACCAGTCAGGACGGCCTGAAAATTGCCCTCAGCCCGACGCGAGGGATGAACTTGCTGCATGTGACGGGAAAAAACATCCGTTTGGGGTGGGATTCGCCGGTTGATGAGGTCGTCAACCCGAATACCATCAATCTGGAAAGCCGTAACGGACTGGGCTGGCTGGAAGGTTTCAATGAGATGATGGTGCGCTGCGGCTTCGAATGGACGGGGCACCCGGTTGTCAGCGAGGGCATGATCTATACCCTGCACGGCCGCGCGGGCAACACGCCAGCTTCAAAAGTGGTGGTGGAAGTCAGCGATACAGCACCGCACACCATTACGGTGCGAGGCCTGCTGAAGGAAAACAGCTTCAAGAAGTCGAATCTGGAAACCTGGACCGAGCTGCGCTACGTCCCCGGTAGCGAGTCGTTTACCGTGCACGATGTGTTGACCAACAAAGCCGACTACGCGCGCGACTATCAGATTATCTATCACAGCAATTTCGGTACGCCGATTCTGGAAGAAGGCGCGCGTTTCATTGCGCCGGTAAAAGACATTTCTCCGTTTAATGACCATGCCAAAGCAGGTCTGGCAACCTGGCAAACCTACAAAGGGCCGACAAAAGACTTCGATGAAATGGTGTTCAACATCACGCCATATACGGATGCACAGGGTAAAACGCTGGCGGCGCTGGTGAACAAGGCGGGAGATAAGGGCGTGTCGATTGCCTTTGACACCCATCAACTGCCGCTGCTGACGCTGTGGAAAAACACGGATACGGAAAAACAGGGCTACGTCACGGGAATCGAGCCCGGTACTAACTACGCCTATCCGGTTACGATTGAACGCGAACAAGGGCGGGTCAAAAAGTTACAGCCCGGCCAGAGCACGACATTTGAGCTGACATACAGCCTGTTGAGTAGCGCCGATGCGGTACAGAAAACGGAGCAGAAAGTGAAAGCCATTCAGGGTGACAACAAAACCACGCTGACGGAAAAACCCATCGCCATCGAGTAACGCTATCTATGCCGGCCACAGAATCTGGTGGTCGGCCATCTCACGTCATGGTTACGCTGAGTCATTGTCACGTAACGCCATAATTATCTTTTCTTATCCGTTTTTTCATTTTACGCGTACCTTGAAGAAGGTATTTGTTACGTATTTGATCAGGGGATGAGGATGTCGTTGAAAGATGCGCTGCTTGCGCTTTGTGTTGTCGTGCTATGGGGCGTGAACTTCGTGGTGATCAAGGTTGGGCTGAACGACATGCCGCCTTTCTTACTGGCAGGGCTACGTTTTTCGCTGGTGGCGCTCCCGGCAATTTTCTTTGTTCCTTTCCCACGTATTCCCCTGAAATGGCTGCTCGCCTATGGCATGACAATCAGCTTTGGCCAGTTTGGCTTTCTGTTTCTCGCCATCAAGCTGGGCATGCCTGCGGGGATTGCCTCGCTGGTGTTACAGGCGCAGGCCTTTTTTACACTGCTGGTTGGCGCGGTTTTGCTGTCGGAAAAGCTACGTTGGAATCACGTTGTCGGCATTCTGGTGGCGGCGCTAGGGATGGTGGTGCTGGCAGAAGGTCGTACAGCGCTGCAAATGTCGTCCGGAATGACCACCACCACGCTGCTACTGACGCTTGCGGCGGCGCTGTCATGGGCGGTGGGCAACATTACCAATAAAGTGATCATGAGCCAAAACAGCGACGTGCGCATCATGTCACTGGTGGTGTGGGGGGCGCTGGTGCCTGTCGTGCCGTTTTTCATCAGCTCCTGGCTGTTTGAAGGTCGGGACGCGATTGTCCATAGTTTAACGACCATCCAACTGCCGACGATATTATCTCTGGTTTATCTGGCATTTGCGGCAACCATCATCGGCTACGGGATTTGGGGAAGCCTGCTGGCGCGCTATGAAACCTGGCGTGTGGCACCCCTGTCGCTGCTGGTGCCGGTGGTTGGGTTGGTTAGCGCCGCCGCGTTCCTCGGCGAATCTCTTTCACTATTGCAGGTTGTGGGCGCAGTACTGATTATGGTCGGCCTGCTGGTGAATGTGTTTGGCGCGCGGTTACGTTCATGGCTACCCGTGCGGCAGTCGTAAACCCTATGTCTCGTTATGGGGCGTATTTATCGTGCAGCGTCGCAAAGATAAGCGGCTATTTTCGCAATTTTTCATGCCTTTCCTACGCTTCTTACTGTTGCTGGTGAATCCGTTAAGCCGTGTCTGTTTATTGGCGTGGACTTTGCAAGTTAGCCAGGCAAGAGGGTAGGAAATAAAAGCAGTGAGTGAAATCAACGGGATAAAGGGGTCTGCATGAGAATAAAAAACACAACATCGGGAAAATGGTTGTTGTCACTGAGCGTGACGGCGCTGCTAGTGAGTGGAACCGTGCAGGCGGCGTCTGCCCCTGCGGTGGAAGCGAAAAACGGTATGGTGGTTAGTTCACAGTATCTGGCTTCGCAGATTGGCGTCGATATCCTGAAAATGGGCGGCAATGCGATTGATGCCGCCGTGGCCGTAGGTTACGCGCAGGCGGTGGTAAACCCCTGCTGTGGCAATATCGGCGGCGGTGGATTTATGACGCTGCACCTGGCCGATGGGAAAGACACCTTTATCAACTTCCGTGAAACGGCACCTGCGGCAGCCAGCGCCAACATGTATCTGAACGCTGATGGGAGCGTGAAAAAAGACGCGAGCCTGTACGGCTATCTGGCCGCTGGCGTACCGGGAACGGTGCTGGGGCTGGATACCGCGCTGCAAAAATACGGCAAATTGACGCGTGAACAGGTGATGGCACCGGCGATTAAACTGGCGCGTGAAGGCTTTGAACTTACGCGAGCGGATACCGATATTCTGGACACCACCGTCAAGCGCTTCAAAGCCGATCCTGAGGCGGCGCGTATTTTCCTGCGCCCTGACGGCAGCGCGTTGCAGCCCGGCGATAAGCTGGTGCAAACCGATCTGGCGAATACGCTGGCGGCGATTGCCGCTAAAGGGCCGGATGCTTTCTACAAGGGCATGATCCCACAGGCGGTGGAGAAGGCGGCAAAGCAGGGCGGCGGCATTCTAACGGCGGCTGATTTTGCCGATTACCGTATTACCGAAACGGCACCGGTAACCTGTAACTATCGTGGATATCAGTTTGTCTCTTCGCCACCACCTAGCTCCGGTGGCGTCACGATGTGTGAAATTCTCAATATTGTCGAAGGTTACGACATTAAATCGACGGGCTTCAATTCGGCAGCCACCGTGCATGTGCTGACGGAAGCGATGCGCCATGCGTACATGGATCGCAACACGTATCTTGGCGATCCGGCGTTTGTGAGCAACCCCGTCGAGCGCTTGTTGAGTAAGGACTACGCCGCTGAAATTCGCAAACAAATCGAACCGGAGAACGCGACGCCGTCCAAAAACGTGCAGCCGGGGATTGGCCCGCACGAGCGACCGGAAACCACGCACTACTCTATCGTAGATAATCAGGGCAATGCGGTGTCCACCACGTATACCGTGAATGGGCGTTTTGGTTCGGTGGTGATCGCGCCGGGTACGGGCTTCTTCCTCAATAACGAAATGGATGATTTTACCGTGAAGGTTGGCGAGAAAAACCTGTACGGATTGGTGCAAGGAGAACGTAATTCAATCGCCCCCGGTAAGCGCCCACTTTCGTCCATGAGCCCGTCGCTGGTGACGAAAGACGGCAAAGTCTTCATGGTGCTCGGTTCACCCGGCGGTTCGCGTATTATCACCATCACGCTGCAAACGGCGCTGAATATTATCGACCACGGCATGGCGCCGCAGGAAGCGGTGGATGCACCGCGCATCCATCATCAGTGGCTGCCGGATGAGGTGTATTACGAACAGCGCGGGCTGTCTGCCGATACGCTGAACCTGCTGAAGCAGCGCGGCTACAAGATGGTGGAACAAACGCCTTGGGGGGCAGCGGAGCTGATTCTGGTCGGCTTACCGGGTGCGGCGGGCGTGACGCCTGCGGATTCGGGCAATGACTCGGCGGTATCTGGCAAAGTGCGCGAAGGCTACCTGTACGGCGCAAATGATATCCGCCGCCCGGCCGGGGCAGCGATAGGGTATTGATTTGAATGCACGTCAGGAGAAGCGGTTTACTTCCCCCTACCTATGGATTATTTTTAACTATTAACAACATCCATGAATTAAACATCATGGATGTTGTCTTAATTACTCTTAATCTCTTATTTTGGACCTTCCCACAGGAGCTTCGACTTCATTTCCTGTGGAACCATTTCAAAAAGAGATGATATAAGTTCTTTTTGACCGCTATAAGCTATTGAAATATCATCGCTACAGTTTTCAATATAATATCTTGCCTGATTGTTTAGAAAGTAAATATCGTGATCTTCAAAATCTGGCGTCAAGATCGTGTAAGCTAAATTATGGACAAGTTCCGCTTCATAGTAGCATGATAAATCAGATGATTTTTTATGTTGTTGCATGTTCCTGATATAAGGAATAGAAAGTAACAACATTTTTATATATATTTCGTTCTTTTTTAATTTGTTCATTTTATTTCCTTTTTGGCATAGGTTTTGCGTCTGCAGGAACTGTATTTGTTTTAGTCCACACACCATTTTTCAATAAACTATTTACAAAAGTTGCATCTCCAGTTTCTTTATAGAGTTCTAGGGCTGCAGCCATCCTGTGATTCCCCTCAGAAATATAGTATCTACCATTGTTATCTACGAAACCAGCGATTATACCCTTCGGATCTGAGTATAAGTATTTTCCATTTTGCATATCATTTTTTATAAAATCGATCTGATGAGGTTCCCTTAGGCCGACCTGAAGACTTTTTATGTTTGGCAAAGAACCTCTTGATGATAAAGATCCTATTTCTGATATATAACCTTTTATCACAGGTGATAAATATTTTCCTGCTAAGCCGAATAGCGCATAACCTGCTAACTCCCCTGCAGCGTCTTTAGCAAAAAGAGTTAAACCACAGCTATAGCTAATATCCATGCCGCAACTGTTAAATCGTTCGTAAGCATTTAAACCCATATCTCTAAACTGATTAGACAAATCGAATCCAATCTGTTTTTCCAACTCATTATATCCAGAAGCTGTAGAAATTCCATAAAGCATATCATTAATACAGGTGGTATTACCCGCAGCTCGGCATCCTTCAAATATCTCTTGGTTCTTTACTGATATTTGATTCATCTCCTTGCGTACATTACTCTCACAACCACTGTCTTTACATGCAGCGTACTTCTCGGCGAGTATTTTTGGTTCCTCATGCATTAAGAAATTATATAGCAGGACACTTTCGGCAGCACTAGCACCACTATTAACACCACTGGCTTTGCCGGTAATAGCGGCTCCCGCCAAAGCACCAATAATTCTGCCAGTAGAGGTTATCTGTATTTCTCTTAAGGCTGGGTCAACGAAAGTGTTGCCTAAACTGATTGCAGCTAGCTCTGCGGCCAACGCACCGGCCGCAGCCCCTTTAGCGTTGCCCCCTCCGATTTCTGCTGCAACACCCGCAATAACCGCATGGCTGATTACTCGTCTAGGGTCATCTATCGGCAAGCCGAGGACTTCTCCCTTATCCCCAATAAACTTAGCCCCTTCCGCATTGATCTGACTGCCGATATTACTCAGGAGTGCTGTGGTGAAATTATCTTTGAAGCTACCGCCGTTAATCGCAGTACCGATGCTGGAACTGATCACTGACTGTCCAGCGACACGCTGCGCGACCTTGCTCCAGTCACCGTTGCTGAGCATGGGCAGTTTGGCCTTGGCAGGATCGATGACGGTTGTGCCGTTAGCAGCCTTGCTAAATTGCATAACTTCATCGAAGCCTGCTAATGCACCGCCGATCACCATTGAGGTAACCAGTGATTTGACCGAGTCACTGCTGCTCATGGCCTGGAACGTTTTGGACAGGTTGCCTTTGTTATCCACCAGCGCGACTGCTGCCTGCGAGGTCAGTGCCGTCATTCCTGAATAAGCTGCACCGTTTACGACAGCAATTGTTGTCGCGCTGGCTCCCGTTCCCACAGCACCAACTGCCATGTTACCTGCAGCAGCAGCCAGGCCTGCTCCTGCGGTTACCGCCGCAACGGCAATCGCAATCACGGCTCCAACAACAGGGTTCAGGCTTTGTGTTGTGTGGTTCCAGGTGCTATAGGCATCCTGTACCGTGTTCCATTGCACATCTGTGCGGCTGTTTAAATCCTTAAGCCAGGCAGTGCCGGGGTTGTTGCTCAGCACCAAAAGAGCATTTTGCAGGGACTGCGCATTCTGGGTTTTTGCATCAGCGGTAATACCAGTAGCGGCATCAAGAGTGAGTTGTCCGCCAGAGTGAATGCTTGGAAGTAACCAAGTGTCTTTGGTATAGCCTTTGTCATTGCTCTTGATGAAGAACCCTTTTGAGGTGGTGATCGTCTGCTCGAATGCAGTGTCTTTGACCGCCTTGAAGTTAATGTTTCCTTGTGTGCTGGTCAGCTTGGCATTCTTGCCCGCGTTGATTTTGCTGGCTTCATAGGTGCTGTCATCACGGCTGAGCAGATTGATATCACCGCCTGCGGTGAATTCTGTCACTTTGTTTGTGACATTGTGGCTGGTTTGCCGAATGGTGGTTTTCTTGCCGTACCATTTGCGTTTAGTGGTTGTTTTTTCGTAATGGCTACTTTCTTCCGCTGCTTGCGCATAAAGAAAACCACCTTTGGCTGCCGCATCTAACGCTCCTTTAGCGATAAGCTGGGTGGCCTGGAAAAGAATGCTGCCATTGGATAACAGAGTGAGTATTCCGCTGCTGTTCAAGACGGCATTTTTTTGCGTGACGGACTCGCTATATTCGTTGTTCCCTTCCCGGTAGATATGGTTAGCGACCGTGTTAAATTCCATTTTTCCGCCGGAACTTAATGTCATATCACCGCCGGAAGAGAAATCGGTTCCGGCTGCAATAAATTCGCCGTTGGAAGCGATCGTCAGATTTTTTCCCGCATGGACTCTGGCGGTAACATTTCGGTCGTCTTTATTATTATCATTCTGGCTGTCAATCGCGGAGTAGGCTGTAGCGAGCAATTTTAGGCTATTGCCTGCGAGCAGGGCTGCATTGCCATTGGCGGACAAGTTAGCTGATTGTGCAAGTAAGTCTTTTCCGCTAGAAACCAACAATTGATTTCCGGCACTAATTGTACTGCTGAGTTCTGCCTGTCGTGAGTTGGTAAATAACGCTTCGGGAATCGTGTTGAGCACCCTTGGATTCAGATTGATATCAGCCCCTGCTGTCAGGTTGATATCTTTCGTTGCACTCAGCGAAACACCAGCGATATCCAGCGTGTTCCCGGCATTTAACGTAATACTGCCTGTTGAATTAATACGGCCAAGTAGGCTAAATGTGTCGTTAAAGATCTTTTGTTTTCCGGTATCGGTTAACGTACCGCTAATTTTTTGAGGGTCTAATATGAACTCATCATTTTTAATCGTAATGTTATTACTAGAAATAAATGAAACATTGTTTGTTTTTCCTATATTAATGCCATTTAATAGAATGTCTTTTCCCGACTGAATAGATAGGTTTTCTGTGGCGTTTAGTATGCTTAATTGACGAATGCCATCAGAAGAGAAATGCTTTGCGGCGCTGTCGGTATAAAGTGAAGTATCTCCTTCACGACTTAGAATTGTAATATTTTTTCCTAAGAATTTATTTTGATTTGCATCAATGCCATTACTTGCGAGAATAGAAAGATCACCTGCTGAGTTCAGCTCACCACCAGTTAGTTTTATATTTCCTTCAGATAATAGACTCAGATCCCCTGTTGACTTTACAGAACTTTGGTTTTTTATATCTTTGGACTTAAAGATAATTTCTTTCCCTGTGATGCTATAGGGATGTGGTGTTGAGTAAATTTTCTCAGAAAGTTCAGTAAGATTCTCAGGGGCGTTATCCTCGATATTTATCGTATCAATGAAATCTAAAACAAGACTGCCACCTGCATTTATTTTGCTGCTCAAATATTCTTTTTCAGACCAGGTTTTTTTATTATCTACCCGAACTAATGGAATCGGGATGTCCCCCCATAACGGATACTCATCAATATTAAAACCAGCAGGGATTGGTGAGATGTCAATGCCAGAATCCCTCTCGTCGAACTTAAGCGCTAGTTTAACATAGCTATTTGAATCACCTATGGAATGATTGATTATATTTGCATTTTTCCCAGTGGAAATAATATTCCCAATGGCGGAGATAGTACTGTTTTTGTTATTCAGTGTAGATGAATTTATATAGGCGTTTTTTCCTGATGAAATGATCCCTTCTCTGCTGGAAAAAAAGGTGTATTTGTTTTTTTCTGTATTGGCATAAGGGTTTTCCGTAAATTTAAAATTGCCAATCCAACGTAAATTTTTATCATCTACTACACCCATATAGATGCTAACGAATGAATCAGGTCCTGTGCCATCAATAATTATTCCAAATTGACCATCAATTGATGTTGAATTGGCTGGCGTGCTGATTTTATTAACCGAGAACTGATCGACGATATTATCCAACTGCTCCGTCCGAATCACCAAATCCCCGGTATTGGTTTTAATCGTCCCAGAGCGGTTTTCGACTTTAACGCCTTTGTTCCCCGTCGCGTCTTTTTGAATCCACAGGTTGTTGTTGGCCTGAATGGTGGCCTGTGTGTTGGTCAGGCTATCGTTGAACAGGCGCATATCTTCGCCCGCGATGATATTCCCTCGGTTATTCAATACGGTACTGGCAAGCGTGATATCGCGGTCGCTTTTCACCGTATTGCCAGCAGCAATATCGACCTGCTGTGCATTCAGATTAAGGTCGGTTTTCGCTTGTACATTACCGAGCTGGATTTTACCTTTGCTGTCCAGCGTAATGCCTTGCTGAGTGCTGGTCAGGTTAGCGACGTTAGCGCCGACTCCGTCCTCGGTTGCCACGAGCCGGATGCGTTCTGCATACATACCGCCGAGCGCTTTGGTATCAACCGCCAATAGCGGTTTGGCACCTTCTCCGGTGATGGGGGCGATTGTGCCGGTTTTGAAATCGACCCTATTGCTGCCTTGAGTCAGCGTCAGGTTTTTCGCATTGATTTTGCCGTTCAGCTCGGTTGCCCGGCTGAGGATATCGACATAATCCGTTGCTGAACCGTCCAGGCCTTTGCCACCAATGGTGATGCTGCCTTTTTTCACTTCCAACGCTTCAAGTGCACCTTGCTGATCCAACACCGGTTTACCGGTTGTCAGCGTAGCTGAAGGTGTATTGATGAACCCACATCCATCACAGGTGATGCCGTTCGGGTTAGCAATCAATACGTTGGCTTTATTCCCGAAGACTTCGATCTTCCCTTGCAGGTCTGAGCGGGTGGAGCCCGTCACCTCGTTGATAATCAGATCGGCCGCTTTGCCATTGAGGTTGGCGTTAGCGTTTAACTGCCCAGCCAACTGCGATTGCCCCGCGGCAATGCTGTTGTTTAGCACGGCACCGGGTGTCCCGACGCTGAAATCTTTATAGGTATTGTGAGAAACACCCGCTGCGTTTGGCGTCGCGATATTGATGACCGGGACGGCACCCGCGTTGTTGACCTGCGTGCGTGGACCGTCTGGTGTGAGTGCCGCGAACGCGGGGTGTAACGGTTGAATTGCGGTCAGGTAGATCAGCAGATAGCTAAGTCCACGAGTGGTGCGGTTATTGAATTTTTCCATGTGACTTTCCTTGTTTTCCTTTTGCTGTGAATCGATGACTTAATCAAAAAGTGCCGTAACGGGGAGGGAGACTTGCCAGTAAACGACGACGTTGTCGGGATGGAGATCGTCTGGGAAGTGCAGCGGCACGCCGAGTGACACCGACTGGCTGACCCAACGTGAAGATGCGGACAGGCCGACGGCAGCACCGGTCATATTGCCTCCATCGACTTTGCCGGCTTTCCCCGCAATCCACCCGCTATCCAGCGCGGTGGTTAAGGCGATATCACCCAGAAACGGTAGGGTAGTGAATTGCCAATTCAGTTCATTACGCCAGTAGAATCCCCGATTGCCAGTTAGTGTCTGTTCCTTAAATCCCCGTACGGAATACTCGCCGCCGAGCGAGATGCGTTCGCTGGTATACAGGTTGTCCGGCGTGGTTTGGCCGTAAAGGGAAGTCAGAAAGTACAACGAGGGTGTAAGTGGGTAGAAGTAGCTGCTGCTGACGCTAAATTTGCGGAACTCGCTGCGTGGCAGGCCACTATTTTCCTTTGTATCATTTGTCGCGCCCCAACTCCTTACGCCATGGCTTAACATCGGGTTGAGCGTAAAATATCCGCCCGCCAGCGTGGTGCTATAGCTGAGCCCAAGGCTAGCGCTACTGACCGTAGGGCTGCTGACCTCAAGGCGCTCACCCGCCATCCGGTTCTCGGTGCGTCGACGAGAGAGCGCGCCATCCAGCGCCAGCTTCTGCTTCCCATCCCGATAGAGCGTTCTGTTGAGGCTGAGCCGATGGGTATTACTTTGCCCTTCATAACGATATGCACTGCTGCCAATCGGGATCGGTTGGAAAAAGTCATTCCAGGCATATTGATAGCCGAGCGTCCAGTAGCCATAAGGCAAGGACATCCCGCCCGATAAGGCTTTGCTGCCGTAGTTATGGCTGAATGCGCTATCACGGCTGGCGGTGAGCCACCAGCGATCGGCGAGCTGCAGCGGGTTATCGAACGTGAGGTGGGTAGAAAGCTGTTCGCGACCCGTGCTTTTTTGTCCACTGTTATCAGTGCTAATCGACAGTGTGACAGGGCGGGAGTGCGTGGTGCGTTTGAGATAAACAATCGAACTTCCGGCTTGTTTTCCCGGCTGAATATCAATCGTAACCTGTCGTGAAGGCAGGCGATTAAGTTGTTCCATCCCTTGTTCGATATCGCGCAGATTAAGAATGCGCCCTTCCAGACCGGGGAAGGCCATCTTGATTGCGAGTGGCGTTTCCCCTTCCATGCGAATGGCTTCTATCTTTCCCTCGCTGACGCTGATGATGAGCGTGCCGCTGGAGAGATCTTGTTCCTGCAAATAGGCTTGGCTGGTGACAAAGCCGCGATTGAGGTAGGTGTTGGTGGTTTCCCTCACGGCGTTATGGATTGTGGCTAAATCAAGGCAGCGGTTTTGGTAGCGTCCCTGAATGGCAGTCCGATCTTTTGTCGAAAGCGCATCTGCATCGTGAAAGACAATGTTTTGGATGGGGAAGCAGACGGCATCTTTTACTGTTGGTGCAGTGACCGTGGGTATCGTTAAGGTGGTGCTGTTTTCCAGCGATAAACGCTGCTGTTTGGCCTGCTCCAGTAATGACTTTTGCTGGAGCTCCAGCGCATCGCGATCTGTTGGGCTGATGGCGGTGGCGGCAAAGGTTGAGCTGCTGAGACTCAAAAAAATAAGGCTTATAAAAGAAAGGGTTTTACACAAAATGAACGCGTTCCTTACGTTGATTTACATTTTGCGCTTATATACACAAATGCTTCATTTCGTGACTAGGTAAAATCGATAGCCAATAGAAATTCGACAGAATACGTTGAGAAATTTAATTTTTGAGAATAAAAATGATAGTCATTATCATTTTTATATAGATAGGCAGGTAACTATATCGTAAGTCAGAGTAATTTTTATATTTATCATTGGGTTTCCGCTGCGATGGAAACCCAATGAGGTCTGAAGTGGGGACGGTTACTTAAAGTCTGCGTACGGCGTAAGCGGCTGCGGTGGGCTGTCGAGATCGCCCTGCCAGCCGGAGGCGGAGTAGCGCAGGTAGATGAGGCCGTGGCTTGGGGTGTAGTCCTTCGCTTGCTGAATGTCGATACCGACGCCCAGCGTCCAGTGTGAGCTGAGGCGGCGTTCGACAAGTGCTCGCGCCGTATAGCCGAAGCCGGAACTGCTGCTGCCCTGTTCGATGGCGTCTCGGTCGGTGATCGCAGCGTTGCCCAACAGGCCGGTCAACGGATAGCGACGCTGATCTTTGGTAGACGAACGTGACCACGACAGCGAGCCGCCGAGTTCCCACGACCAGTTTTCCGTCCGCTGCCGGTAGTTCACCGGCACGCCCAGTGAGAAGTATTGCTGCGGGCTGTAGTAACCGCCCTGACCGAGCGAATAACCGCTTAAATCTTTCTGGTAGCGCCACCACATGCTGTTCAGGCCGACCGTGACGCGTCGGTTATCCTCATTAATCAGTTTGTAGTAATAACCTGCCATAGCGCGAGCGCGGTCATTATCGGCCACGTTTTTACCCGTAATTTGGTGGACGCTGAAATCACTCCACACGCCGTGCGCTTCGCCCCGATCGTAGCTCAGCCCGAGACTGACGCCTGTGGTACGCACGCCGCCCCAGGTAATGCCGGTGCCCGGGTCTTTGGTGCCGCCGAAGGCGAGTAATGAGCTGGAGATTGGGCGGCGCGATGCTGTCGCGGTCCAGCCGATTTGCCGCCAGTCGCCGCTGTAGCTTGCGCCACCGACGATATCGACCACGTCGAAGCCGAGCGGCGTGGTGCCGATATCCGCCGACCAGCGATCGTTCTTCCAGCCTGCGGCGACGCTGGTGCCGGTGGCTTTCTGTGATTTACCGTCGAAACAGTCCCGCGTGGCGCAGGTGCCGAAGGTTTCCCGATAGGCACCGTTGCTGTCCGTAGAGAAGGAGCCAGCGTCCATCTGTACGGTATCGGTGCGGAAGAAGGCGCGACCGTCGTACAGCGGCATATCCACTTGCAGCATGGTGTTGTGGGCGCTCAGGTCGGAAATCCCACCTGTACCGCTCGAACTCCCGTAATCGTGGTCAAGCGTGACGGTAATATCTTGTTTGCGATACAGGTCCCCGGCATCGGCACGGATGCTGCGTTGCAGCCAGTCGTCTCCTACCTGATTGCGCGTCAGTCGGGTGTAGTCATCGTCGCTTTGTGGTAACGCGGGCGTGATGCCGCTAGCAACCATCGCCTGTTTATAGTCCTGCTGTGCCTGCTCTGGTTGAGACTGCTGTTGTTCAACGCGTGCCGCATCGCGGTAGACCAATGCTTTGCCCTGACCGATGGGTTCTTTTTGCGCGTCGATTTTTAGCTGACGGAAAAGCGCCGTCGATTTTTGCGGATTTCCTACCGCTTGCCAGGCGTTGGCGACGCGCCGCTGCGCGTTGAGGGTATCAGCCGCCTGCGTCGGGAGCTGGTTCAGACGCTGACGTGCGTCATCTTGCCGACCCTGCGCGATAAACGCGTCGATCTCACCCAATTGTGCGTCGGGGTTCTGCGGTTCTTGTGTGCGAATGCGTTGATAATCCGCCAGCGCCGTCGCGTATTCGCCCCGTGCCAGCGCCCAGTCTGCTAGCAGCAGATCGATACGGGTGTTCGCCGGCTGCTGACGCAGGAAAGCGATAGCGGCGGATTCGTCCCCCGCATCGCGCATGGCTTCTGCTTTCGCCAGCGTAGTTTGTATCGTCAGACGCTGAGATAAATCGCGCATGTCGTCGCTCCACTGCGCCACGGGAAGCGTGTTCAGGTGAGCGAGTGCTTGCTCATCGCGATTGGTCGATGACAGGTAAAGTGAGTAAACGTAGTTCTTCTGTGCGTCGGTGGGTGGCACGGCAGTCGCGCGTTGTACCACGCTGTCGGCCTGCTGCATTTGCCCCAACTGGCGCAGCGTCTGGGCATAGCGATAGGCAAACCAGATATCGTTCGGATCCTGCTGGCTCGCCTGACGATACTTCTCTTCAGCCTGCGTCCACTGCTGCTGTTCCGCAAGTTGGTCTGCTTGTTGTTTTAGGATATTGAGTTGTAGCGCAGTAAGTGTCTCCCGCATCGTGTTCTGCTGGCTGCGCGACAGGCTGTTGAGGTAAGTGAGTGCTTTCTCCGGCGACTGCCGCTGATAAATCCCGACCAGACCGCGCAGGGCGTTATCGTTGCCGGGCTCAAGGTGTAAAGCCTGCTGATAGAGCGGCTGGGCGGCGGTATCGTTTTGGCTGGCAACGGCGACATCACCCAGACCAATCAGCGCATAGGGATTGGTGTTATCCATCTGGCGTGCCTGTTGATACTTCTGGCGCGCCAGCGGCAGGTTATTGGCTTTCAGCGCGTTGTCGCCTTCCGCAATGGTGGTCCAATATTGCGTACTTTGGATAAGTCCTTCCCATTTGCCGCTGTTCAGGCGATTCACATCCGCCTGTAGTGCCTTCTGGAACTGTGCCAGCGCTTTTACCCGATCGCCTTCGCGCAGGTAAACCAGACCCACAGCGCCGATCAGCTCAGGGTCGTTGGGTGTGGCGGCCAGCGCTTGATTGAGTTCACCGAGCGTGGCGCGGTTGCCCCCGCCGCTTTCCACCACCGCCAGGCTGCGGAGACGGGCCTGATACGTAGGGTCGGCCAACATTCCCTGCTGGCGGTTGAGCTCTTTGCGCGCGGTTTCTGCCTGTTCACCGTCATCAAATACCGTCAGGAAGCGGTTGAGTTCCGCCACGCTCTGCGGCGTGACCGGCATCCGGCCAATAATTTCCAGCCATAGCGACGCCGCCTGACTACGTCCGACGGGATCGTTAGACAGCTGTTTCAGTAAAGGGTAGGCCTGCTCGTTGCGATCCTGACTGAAGAGCAAGCGTGACAGCGCCATGCGCAGCGGAACGTTGTCAGGATAAACCTGATCCAGCGCTTCCAGTTGCTTAATCGCGACGGGTTCCTGATTCGGCAAACGAGAAACCAGACGCCAATACTCCACGGCGAGATCGAGCGTGGGCGGTTCGCCGTGAAAGAGCGTGTCGTACTGCGCTTTGGCTTCCGCGTAACGTCCGGCGGTAGACAGCAAACGCGCCTGCTGTAATTGCTGACGTGCGGCTTCCTGCGTCAGCGCCAGCGTCATCTCTGCCTGCCGATAGAGGGCGGAATCGGGTGCCACGGCTTTCAGTTTGTCCAACTGCTGGCGCGCCTGCGCCTGATCGCCTTGGCGCAGCGCCAGCCGCAGTCGGGCGGCGATAACGTCGGGATTATCCGGGTTAATCAGCTCCAGCCGATAAAGCGACTGACGCACGAGATCGTCTTTGTTGCTGGCTTCTCCCAGACGCACCTGTTCCATCAGAAATTGTTCTGGCGATGCGGTTTCCGCGCTGGTTGCCTGCGGTGCCGCAATCAGCAATAACGGCAGGAGGCGCAGCCAGTTTACGGTGTGGTTGTGCATTGGCTGCCCCGAGACGGTAAAAGTTGGCCTTGTGAAGTGAAGCGATAGCGCTTCTGATCCCATCCCTGACCAAAGAGCGTCAGAGAGGCGGAGAAATACGCATCGTCACCCGGTGGATTGGCGGCGAGCCGCTGCCGCTGGGCGGCCAGGGCATCCGGCTGGCGGGATAGCATCGGCAGCAGTGAGGCGGAAAACCCTACCGATCCCTGTCCGGTGACGGTGCCTGTCGCGGTGTCCGCTTTTTCGGGCGGTAGCCCTTGCCGGATCGTCTGCTGAACCATCGGCTGAAACTGTTTGAGCAAATCGGTTTTCCCTCTGCTGCTGTCGGCCATCATCCCCGCCCACAGATAGACGCGGATGGCGTCATAGCTGCCGACATTGGGTTTGGTGGTATCGGGCTGCCAGCCTTTGCCTTTTTGCCAGATGACCCAATCAGGCGAAAACCCTTTCGGCGCGGTTTCCAACAGCAGGCGCTGCGTGGTGCGCTGCATGGCTTTCCACTTCTCGTCCAGCGGCGCAAATCGGGCCAGAAGTTGCGGCGGCAGGTAGCTGGGGTTCAAGCGCCAGCTCTCTTTCTCTGCGAAGCCCACTTTGCCGGGCAATAGCATCACGCCCAGCCCCGGAATCGTCACCACCTCTTCTTTGGCGATGCGCGCGAGCAGCGCGGTGCCTAGCGTCTGATAGCGTGTCTCTTTCCACAGCCGACCAGCTTCCAGCAGGCTATAGGCAATCCACAGATCGGCATCGGAAGCGGAGTTCGGATCCAGCACCGTCCACTGTTTATCCGTGTTCTCTCCCCACAGCCAGGCGGGCAGATTCGCGCGCAAATCGCCTGCGGACAGGTTGTCCTCTGTCCATTTCAGCAGCCGATCAAACATCACGCGATCGTTGGCGACCAGCGCAAAGAACAGGGCGTAGCTTTGCCCTTCGGACGTGGTGATTTTATTGGGCGTTGAGGTATCAATCACCCTTCCTTGTTCGCTGATGTAATACTGCTTGTACTGCTCCCAAGCTGGCCAGTCGCAGACGGCGGCGGTGGCCAGGGAAGCCCATAGCCACAGCAGCGTGGGAGTCAGATAGCGCAGCACGCGTGGCATGGTGCGTTAATCCCTTTCATCCGGCGACAGGCGACGGCGGCTGAAGAGTCTCAGACCTCGCCACAGCAGCCAGGCAATAATAATGACGCTGACGGTGGACATGATCGCCAGCCAGACGGGATGTTGCGCCAGTACGTGCCAGATACGTTCCCACCACGGCAGGTGGCCGACGTAATAAACATCGCCGACGCGCAGATTATTGATGCCCGATTCGCGGATGACGGAAACGGAACCGAACAGCGAGGCTCTTTTTTCACTGTCGATCAGCGCGTTGTTGAGCAGCGTATAACCCTGCGGACTATCGGCTAGCAGCGCGACAACGCTGCGCTGGTCGTGATACGGGGACTGGAAGCCGATAATCGCCGACATCGCTCCGTCACTGCTGACGGTGGTTTTACTGTCTGGCTTCGCGTCAGATTCGGGGGAGCCCATGTCCGGCATTGCGGTCTGGCGTAGCGGCTGTTTGATCCAGCTTTTTGTTTGTTCGACCAGTAGGTTAATTTTACTACTGTCGTGCAGTTCAGGCGGGATAGCGCCGATCATCAAAATATCGCGGTCCTGCTTGTCTACCTGCGCCCAGTCATCGCTGAGCTGCATCGCTAACGCCGGATAGCCGGTTTGCGCCCCAATGTTACCGATGGCGTTCAGCATGGCGCTGAGCTGAGCCGGTTGTGGCTGCTTGTTCACCAGCACCAAGGTTTGTGACAGGTCAGCCAGTCGGCTGAACGGATAGCCGGCATTGGCAAAAGCACGTAGATCCGGCATTGCCATAAAGTGTCGGTAACCAGAGAAGTTAACCGTCGAGCTGCCGTCGATGACGGCGTGATTCACGACTGGCGTATAAGTTTCGCAGCGGTCGGCGGTGCCGCTGGAGAGTAACGTAGTGTAGTTGAAATCAAAGCGCAGCTCGTTGGTCGTGCCCAGTTTCAGCGCCGGAATAGACAGGGTCTTGTCGGAATCCCGTAGCCCCTGCGTGAGCGGCAGGCGCATCAACAGGGAGTTCTGGTCCTGTTCTGGTGCCAGCGAGAAGGCCTGTACGAACTGGTTGTTCAGGTTGATGCTCAGGCGCGAGCCGTCCTGAATCTGTGGCGCGGTGTAGCGATATTTCAGGCGCATATCGATGCCCTGACTGCGGATCAGGAACAGGTCGGGCGGCAGATTCATGGTCAGCGAAATCGGTCGGGGCACGATACCGTCGGTTTGCAGCTGTTCGTTATATTGCTGTAGTTCGGCGAAGGTCATCGGGCGGTCGGTGCGAACCCAGTTTGGCGCATCATACGGCTGACGTGGGGCGAGCTGTTCGACCTTATCGATGGTGACGCTTTGCCCACGGAACAGCGCATTCCCCTGTGCGATGCCCTGCACGGCGGTGAGCAGTTCATTGTCATCACGTCCCTGAACCAGCAGTAGTTTCACATGAGGATCGTTAGGGTGGCTGATGATCGATACCGTTGGCCCTTTCACGGCGGGAGTATCGCGCAGGAAATCCGGCCGCTTATCGTTGGTAGCGAACACAATACCGTGGCTATTCGGCAGTTGGTTGAAGAGGGCAGGGAAAGACTGCCCGCGCCATTGTGCTTTGCTGCCAAACCACGAGGCGAGCACCGCAGCGGCACGCTGTTGCACCAGATCCGGCTGGTCGGCAAAGACGATAGGCAGCGTCAGTGGGCGGGTATCGCGGCTGTCAAAAAACGGTGCTGGGAACGGCGACAGATCGTCTTTCAGCGTCAATTTCTGGAATTGTAGATTGAGCGCACTGGCTTTGCTGATATCCAGCCACAGACTGGTGCTGGCTGGGTTTTCGCAGATGTTCTGATAATGGCCGACGAACACCAACTGCATACGGTTAAAGTCCGTGATGTAGCGAGGATCGATAGGAATGCGAACGCGGTTGGATTTCCCCATCTGCTCTTTGCTAATCGTGGTGACGCCCATGAGCTCATTGTTCAGGTAAACCTTGATATGCGACTCGGTGGGGATCAGCGCCGGTGACGGGGTAAACTCGAGATCGAGGGAAGCCAGCGTGACCACTTCATCGCTGCGAACGCCAAACTCAATCTGTCCGTCGGGATTGATACCGCGTAGCGCAAAGGTGCCCGGCGCAGGCGCGATTTGCGCAAAGGGCATCACCACGTTGCGCACGGCGGTGTTGGTTGCCGGTTGCCCCAGAGGAATCGCTGGCATCGTCATCGCTGGCGTTGCGGTGGCAGGCGGCTGAGTTGCGCCCCCTTCTGCCAGTGTTTGTGCGTACGGCGCGGTGACAGCCTGAGATAATGAGCTGACGCCTAAAGCCAATGCGGTGAACCAGATTATTTTTTTCGTCATCGTGTCATCATCAATGTTAAGGGTCTTTCTCGTTGTCAGGAGAAAGACCGTTGATCACGGCCTGTGAATGGCAATCAAGCCACTGTCTTTTCTGTAAACAGGTTCTCTTGTGCAAATCGCGTTTCATGGGCAGACGGCGTTTTGCCCTGATGTACGGCTTTTTCCGGCAGCGCAGCACCCGACGGGGTTGTGACGGTGCGTTTCCCTACATAGCGTGGGATGAATGACACCACCCACACCACGATGTTGAGGAAGGCCAGGATAATGTTGCGTATGACAGGCGGCGCGTAATCGGCCAGACGCAGGTAGCCGCGAAAACCGAGTGCCAGCACATCAACCAGACTTTCGACCGGTTTATCCTGCGGGAAGCTGTCTTGCCAGAGTGCCCAGGTGTCTGCGCGGGCAAACGTACACTGAATAAAATCAATATGCTGGCGGATGGTCAGGTTGGTCATGCGCAGGCCAATCTTGTTGTCGAACGCGCGGGTGACGCTGAACGGGAAGGCGTATTCCTGCTGACCGCGTTTTAGCAACAGTGAGACGTTGTCCCCGACCTGAAGAATGCCCGACTCGCGGGCTTCAACGCCGACGCCGCCATCGGAATAGTCGCGCAGGACACAGGGGAAAAGATGACCATCGGCACGGAGAATGGCGGCGGACATCGACATTTCCACCCGGTGGGCCTGACGTACCTGCTTGGCTTCTACGGCAACCGCGACGGCTCCGCCTAAAATGGTCATGTTGTACACGACCCACAGCAGGCTGATGAGCACCGTCATGATCTCTTCCGGCGGCCCGTAAATCAGACGCCAGAGGCCATACACCACACCGGCGATATTCAGCAGCACCAGCACCAGATAAGGCCGCGTAATCACCCAGTCGACATGCTGTTCTTCCACCAGTCCGCCTTTGGCCGTCACGTTGAATTTCCCTTTGTGCGGGTTAAACAGCGCGACGGTAGTCGGGCGGGCGATGTACCACGCCAGCACGGTTTCATAGATCTCACTCCAGAACGAGTGGCGGTAGCGTCCCTGAATGCGCGAGTTGGTCAGGCTGGCGTGTACCATGTGCGGCAGCACGTAGAGCGCGATGGCCAGCGCCGGGGCGAAGATGATGTAGGCATGCAGCAGGAGGAACGCCAGCGGCGCAGTCAGGAAGATCAGCCGCGGAATACCGGACAGAAAGTGCATCATGGCGTTGGCATAACATAGCCGTTGCCCCAGTTTCAGCCCCTTGCCGAACAGCGGATTATCCAGCCGGAAGATTTGCACCATGCCGCGCGCCCAGCGAATACGTTGCCCGATGTGCGCCGAGAGGCTCTCGGTTGCCAGTCCGGCGGCCTGTGGAATGCGGATATACGCCGAGCTGTAGCCAAGGCGATGCAGGCGCAGTGAGGTGTGGGCATCTTCCGTCACCGTTTCGACCGCAATCCCGCCAATCTCATCCAGCGGTTTACGCCGCAGGATGGCGCAGGATCCGCAGAAGAACGTGGCGTCCCACATATCGTTACCGTCCTGAACCAGACCGTAGAACAGCGTGCCTTCATTGGGCGTACGGCGGAAGCGTCCCAGATTGCGTTCGAATGGATCGGGCGAGAAGAAATGGTGCGGCGTTTGCAGCATCGCCAGCTTTTTGTCTTTGAAGAACCAGCCCATGGTTAATTGCAGGAAAGAGCGGGTAGGGACGTGGTCGCAGTCGAAAATGGCGACGAACTCGCCTTTCGCCTGTTTCAGGGCGTTGTTGATGTTCCCGGCTTTGGCATGTTCGTGTGTGACGCGGGCGATGTAATGGACGCCGACTTCTTCTGCGAAGGCCTTAAATTCGGCGCGGCCGCCGTCATCCAGAATATAGATGTTGAGCTTATCTTTAGGCCAGTCGATGCCTAGCGCGGCATACACCGTCGGTTTCACGACGCTCAACGGTTCATTGTAGGTCGGGATCATGAGATCGACGGTCGGCCACGTTTTGCTGTCTTCCGGCAGTGAAACTGGGTGGCGGTTCAGCGGCCAAATTGTCTGGAAATAGCCCAGAACCAACACGACCCAGGCATAGGTTTCCGCTGCCAGCAGCAGCAGGCCACAAATCAGACTCAGCGGATCGTCCCAGTTCAGTGTTTCAGTGTAGCGCCACCACAGGTAACGGCAGGAAACCGTGAAGGAAAGGGCGATCATCATGAGCGTCGGCATGCGTCCCGGCATGTTGCGCACGAGCATGGCGATGCACCACAGCAGCGTCATGAAAATAAACTGCGACAGCAAATCAAACGGCTGCGTGATGCACAGCAGCGCCAGCGCTGCACACAGCAGGCTCAGCGCGACCGTCACCAGCCTCTGAAGGCGGCTTGTCTTGACTGAACCTGACTCATCGTCTTCGCGATCGTCAGTATTTGCGTGGCTAAAGCGGGCGAACAGCGCTTGCTGCGCGTTCATGTAGCGTTGCCGCCAGCGCGGCAGTGCGGAGAAGTAATTGCGGCGCGATGTCGGCAACTGGCCATTTTTGATGGTTAGCAGCCAAATACCCTGCGTCAGATAGCGAAGAATATCGGCCGGACGCGGGCGTTGAGGCGAAATGTGTGGGAACCAGTAGGTTCGCTGCGCGCGAATCTGTTGCCAGCCCTCAGACTCCAGCCGCAGGAAGATCCAGCCGAGTATCGCAAACAGCGTGGCGAAAAAGGCGGCAAAGGCGGAGGCACCCTGCTGACGATAGCCGCGATAGCGCTGCTGTATCGCCTGTCTGGCGGGCGGAACAAGGAACAAGCGCAGGATTCCACTCATACGCCGCTTTCCTTAACGTGAATCAGGCACCAGTTTGCCAGCGTCATGATCTCTTCCGCTGCCACGCTGTCCGGGCGACATTCGCCCAGCGGCTGCTTCAGCATCAGCGATTCTGCCAAGGCCTCGTCACGGTGTACCACCAGCGGCAGCAGGTGTGACAGCGTGTGCAGCCAGAGCTGGTGCAAATCCTGTTGAAGTGTGCTGAGAGTAGAAAATTGATTCACCAGAAAATGGCACTGACGCGGCAACGCCTGCTGATGTAAGCGCGAATGGCAGTTGGCATCGGCCACCACCACCTGAAAAACGGTATTCGCGGTGGCTAACGCCTGCCGCGTGAGCGGGCTATTGTCTGCCGGTACATCGATCAGTATCCAGCGATGGCGACCCGCCGCGCTGAGCTGTGCCAGATTGTTTTGCCAGAGTGCGGGGTGCTGGTGGTAATGCTGTTGAAGCGTCGCGATCTCATGTGTATTCAGGCGACCAAACGGCAGGAAATCCAGTCCAGGGAGATATTGCATGGCGCCCGTTTGCCACGGCGTGCCATCGGCTTCCGCTCGCGCCCAGCCGCGGCGCTGTTCAAACGGCATATTAAAATTAATGCGCAGCAAGTTGTCCGGCGAAAAATCAATCACCAGCGCGGATTCGCCCAGCCGTTGGAAGGCCCAACCCAGCGCGGCGGCGATTGAGGTGGTGCCTACGCCTCCACGGATTCCCTGCAAAGCAATCACGGGCATCGTCAGTCACTCCCGGCCGGTTCTTTTAATTCATCCAGCAGCGGCCAGCGAGCCATCATTTGGCTGAGACGCGCCTGACGGGCGATATCGATATAGTTTATTTCAGGTAAAGAAAAAGCCTGACTGAGAACCCGTAGATCGTCGTCGGTTCTTGCATTTTCGGTTAAATCGGCGCGTGCGCTGGTATCTATACGAGTCGGTTCGTTATTCATCCCATGCCTCTGAAATAGGCTATCCATTATCATTGATATCGATAAAGGGAAAACATCCAAATAACAGATGTGGTGCGTCTTTTACTGCACCCATAACAGACAGTCTGGCAGATGAAGGGTTACGCCTTTGCTGTCTTTAATAAGGAGTCAGGTGTGCCCGTTAACTATAGCAATGAATTGATGATTGCAATGTGAATAGGAAAAAATAGTAACGGGTGATTTATCAAGGGATAGGAATAATTTATAGCGCAAAGTTGTGATCCTTCGGGGGGCTGCTAGAGTTTATTTTGACTGTGTTATTAAGGTGGAACGCTGCCATTAACGGAAAAGAAATCAGTCTATGAAGCAGAACTTTTCATTAGGTATTCGTGACCTTTGGGATGAGCTGGTTACGCTCCAGCAGGCGGGCTTTTATTGGGTGAATATTGATCGGCAGGTTGATGCCGCCTTATTTTGCCAGCAAATCATGCACGGCCAAAATAACGACGCGAGAGTGGCGTTAATAGGCTGTGGGGAACGATCTGATTCTCTTCTGACGGCATTGTTTACGACAGAAAATAATAACGCCGGAAAGAAACAATTATCCTGCTATGCATTTCCGGAAAATAAAGCCGCGTTGCTGAATTTAACCGATGACTTAATGCGCGCATTGCGCCCCAAAAATCGTCTGTTAGTGCTTTATGCCCCAGCCAGCCTGTGGCGGGATATCTCGCCAGAAAGGCTCCAGCGCTGGATCGATGACACCGCGGCATGGCTGCATCAGCGCCAGTGTACGCTGGTAGTGATCAGCCACAGCAGCGGCGTAACCCGCCTGAGGAATATGCTGATTTCTCAACATCGTGGACTCTATGGTTTAGCCAGTCTGCAATGGCAGCAGGATCGCGCGCAGTATCTGGTGTCATGGTGGGCAACGGAAAGAGGCGTGCGGGCGAATAAGGTGCAGATGCTGCAATCCGACAGTGACGGGTGGTACATGCTGAAGGAAGAGGAGCCGATCCTCACGCCGTCTCTGGATGATGACGGGCTCTTCCTGATGGAAAAGAGCGTGATGGAAGGCGCGCCTGCGCTGTCAGAAAACTGGCAGCTATTGGACGACAACGATCTTTTGGTACAAACCGGCATGCTGACCCATGCGGCTACCCTCGTTTTTGCGCTCAATCAAACCAGCCAGGTGGATACGCTCGTTAAACAGGTGCATAGCCTGCGGCGGCAGCGTGGTGAATTGCTGAAGATTGTGGTGCGGGAAATGAAGCCTTGTCTGCGCGCCAGCGACGAGCGTCTGCTATTGGCATGTGGCGCGAATATTATTGTCTCTCATTCAGAACCGCTATCCCGTTTCCTGACGCGGATTGAAAGCGTGCAAGGGCAGCGCTTTACCAAACACGTTCCTGTCGATGTTGAGGTCTTGCTGACCACCATGCGGCCGCTACAGATTAAGGGCTACCAGCCCCCTGATATCTTTCGGCAGTCTGTGCAGATGTTGATTGATAGCACGCTGATGCCGGAAGGCAGCAAGGGCGTGCTGGTCGCCTTGCGCCCCGTACCGGGCGTGCGGGCGGCGCAGGCGTTGACGCTGTGCACGCTGCGACGCTTTGGTGATGTCGTCACGATCGCGCAGGGTCGCCTGTTTTTGTTCCTGTCCAATTGCCGCCTGAATGAGCTGGATATCGCGCTGAAATCCATTTTCCGCCTGCCGGTGGATGAAGCGTTCAGCAATCGGATTGTCTGGTCACAAGACTTACAGATTCTGGCAGAAGTTAAATCGCTGGTGCAGGGCGATACGCTGGAGCAAGAGCGGCAGATTAACGACTATGTGCAATTGCAGCAGACCGAATCTGCACCGCGCAGCCAGGTGACGCGGCGTGAACCTATTGCCATCGATCTATTGGCACCCGATCTATTGGGTTCCAATTTGCGGGCCCGCGCACCGGGAGAGCCGTCATGAACCTGATTGATATTGTGCAACTGGTGTTATTGAGCGCGGTCGTTTTCTTTACGCTTGGCTATCTGGCGCACCGTGTGATCCCCCACTGGCTTCAGTATTGGAAAAACAGGCTGTTGTCACCGCGTTACCTGAAACCTGCGAGTGTCTGGATGCGCAGCTCTTCTTCAACAAAGACGGTCTCAACCAAGCCGACTTCAGCAGAGACTAAAAAATAAAATGGACGAAAAAAAACCTACGCAGCAACAGGATACGCAAAAACAGCAAAATATATGGCGCTACTGGCGTGGGCTCGGTGCCTGGAATGTGTATTTTTTGCTGAAATTTGCCCTGTTATGGTTTGGCTACCTGAATTTTCATCCGCTGCTTAATCTGGTCTTTCTGGCGTTTCTACTGTTTCCGATCCCCAATGTCACGCTGCACCGCTGGCGTCATATTATTGCCATCCCGCTCGGTATCGGGCTGTTTTACCACGATACCTGGTTGCCGGGTATCAACAGCATTCTCAGTCAGGGGTCTCAGGTTGCGGGCTTTAGCGCAGCCTATTTGCTGGAGCTGTTCAATCGCTTTATTAACTGGCAAATGGTCGGTGCAGCGGTGGTCATTACCGTGGCCTATCTGTTCTTCGCGCAGTGGATTCGTATTACGGTGTTTACCGTGGCGGCGCTGGCGTGGTTAAACATCGTCAACCTGGCAGGCCCGGCGGTATCGCTGATGCCCGCGGTATCAACGGCGTCCACACCGTCGTCGGCGGCATCCCCAACGGGCGGAGATACTGCGCTACCCGAGGCCACCTTACCGCCAACGAATGCCAATCTCACGGCTTATCTGAACCAATTTTATACACGAGAAAAAGCGCGAACCACGGCGTTCCCGGCTACATTGCCGCAGGATGCGCAGCCTTTTGACCTCCTGATTATCAATATCTGTTCGCTGTCGTGGTCGGATTTGGAAGTGGCACAGTTGGAAAACCATCCGCTGTGGAAGAAGTTCGATATTCTGTTCCGTCAGTTTAACTCTGCCACCGCGTATAGCGGGCCGGCATCCATTCGCCTGCTGCGTGCAAGCTGCGGCCAGCAGTCCCACACCGATTTGTATCAGCCGGTGAACCAGCAATGTTACCTGTTCAGTAATCTGGTGAAGCTGGGCTTTGAAGAACAGCTGATGCTCGACCATTCCGGCGTCTTTGGCAATTACCTGCGTGAGGTGCGTGAAGAGGGCGACATTCAGATCCCAATGCTGTCGCAGGAGGGCATCAGTCACCAGATTACGTCGTTCGACGGTGAGCCGATTTATAACGATCTGGAGCTGTTAAATCGCTGGCTGGGTGAGCGGGGTAAAGCGACGACAACCCGTAACGCGACCTTCTTTAACCTGATTCCGCTGCATGACGGCAACCGCTTTGTCGGCAGCAACCAGTCGGCGGACTATGCGCCACGCGCGAAGATTCTGTTTGATCAACTGGATGCGTTTTTTGATGAGTTGCAAAAATCCGGCCGTAAAGTCATGGTGATTGTGGTGCCGGAGCACGGCGCGGCGCTGGCTGGGGATAAGATGCAAATGTCTGGTCTGCGCGATATTCCCAGTCCGAGCATCACGCATATTCCTGTTGGCGTGAAACTGTTTGGCCTACAGGCACCGCATCAGGGCAATGCGCTGGAGATTGCGTCGCCGAGCAGCTATCTGGCGATTTCGGAGCTGGTGGCGCGCATGGTCGACGGCAAAGTGTTCACCGCGCCTTCTGTTGACTGGCAAGCACTGACGAGCGCACTGCCGCAAACGGAAGCGATCTCGGAGAATGAGAACGCTATCGTGATGCAATATCAGGGAAAACCTTACATTCGTCTGAACGGCGGAGACTGGGTGCCTTACCCGCAATAATCTCACCCCATCACTTTATCGGGCAGGCGAGAATCCTGCCCGATTCTTCAGTCTGCTCCCCGAATAGCGATACTGGCTTATGCAGGGGATATCCCCTATTCTGAGGCCGCGTTACCGCTGTTGCCAAAGGTCGCCTAGGATTAAGATGAAATCCCCCGAACATCAGCAGAAAACAGCGTTAAGGCGGCGATAAGCTGCCTTATACTATTTGCCGCGTGTAAATCGTGTTGCTGTGTGTAACGCGTGCGCATTTTTCGCGTTGTATATTGCTCACCTGTTTGTTGTTTGGTGGGCCAGGTATTCAGGTCTGCATAAAAGGTTGACGGAGAAAGCGCTTGCGGCTCAGACGTTCATTAACGATTAAACAGATGACAGCCGTGTCTGCCGTGGCACTGGTGACGATCAGCCTGTTTATCGTCATACAGCTCTTTCACTTCGTTCATCAGCGCCGTGAAGATTATGCCAAGCAGTTGGAGAGCATCGCCTATTCCGTGCGTCAACCGCTGACGGATGCGGTGTTACAAGGGGAAGTGCAGCGTGCGGGCAATATTCTGGACAGCTTATTACCCGTTGCCTTTCTGAGCCGGGCCGATGTGCTGCTGCCGGATGATTTCCAGACGCTGCACGCGAATTTCCCGAAAGAGCGTCCGGTGCCAGACTGGATCGCACGGGTCTTTAAGCTGCCTATCCGCATCTCTATTCCGCTTTATTCGCCGCCGCAGACGCAGTATTCGGCTCCACTGGCACATCTGGTGTTGCAGGCGGATTCCTACCGGATGTATCAATTTATCGTCAGCACCTTTTCAACCATGCTGGCGACGTATCTGCTGCTGGCGCTGATTATGTCGATCGCCATTACCTGGTGTATTAACCGCCTGCTGATACACCCGCTGCGTGGGATTATTGTCGAGTTACAGAATCTCCCGCCGGATGACATGCTCCACCGCCAACTTACGCTGCCGCCCTGGCATCAGGACGATGAGCTGGGCGCGCTGGTGCGCAGCTATAACCGCAATCAACAACTGCTGGCGCAGTCGCTGTCTGTCGGAACGGAAGGCGCGGAGCTGCCGGACAAGGCGCACTTCATGCGACGCCTTGAACAGCGTCTGGCCGATGCGACACCGTTCAGTCTGCTGGTTTTCGGGCTTGATTCGTCCGCCAGCAAGCAGGGCAAGGTAGACATGCTGGCGAAGCAGCTCAGCGTGGTGATTGAAGAACAGAACGAGGCTGGGCTCATCTATCTGGCGCGTCTCGACTGTGATGAGTTCGCTATCATCGGGAAGCAGCTGCAATCCGCCGGACAGGCGCAAGATTGGGCGCAAAACGTGATGCTGGCGATTAATTCTCCCTTTTTACCGGCGGGCTCCCAGCCTGCGCGGGCTGTCAGCGCCGGAATCCTTACCATTACCGATCCTCGACCCGAGGATGCGGCACTGCTTTTATCACAGGCACGTTTTGCTATGCAGCTGGCGCGGCGTGATAAAAAATCCGGGATTCATCCTCTCACGGTGCCTTCCTGAGTATTTGCAGGTAACGCAAATGTTACTTTTCATAGAAATGTTTCCTGAACGGCACATTCCCCGTATGACGGGCGTTTGAGGGCTTTTCAAGGCAACATTTCTGCCGAAAAAATGTGCATCTGTTACAAGTAAATTGCACTGATGTTTCTTTATAATTCCTGCTGACGTGATTCAGCTCTTGTTTTTAACCTGTCGTTCACAAACTAAACTTATAAAACATTCTCAGCTTGTTATTGCAATGTTACTTTCCGGCGCAATCACAGGCGGCATTTTCGTACCCTATTCCCCTCCTGTGTTTTCCCCACCATAGGACGTATGTATGAAAACATCAATTTTTAAAAGTCTTTATTTTCAAGTTCTTGCCGCCATTACAATAGGGATACTGTTGGGGCATTTCTACCCCCAGCTTGGCGAGCAAATGAAGCCGCTGGGCGATGGGTTTGTTAAATTAATTAAAATGATTATTGCGCCGGTTATCTTCTGTACGGTAGTCACCGGTATCGCAGGCATGGAAAGTATGAAGTCGGTCGGTCGTACTGGTGCGGTCGCCCTGCTGTATTTTGAAATCGTGAGTACGATTGCGCTGATTATCGGCCTGGTCGTGGTTAACGTGGTGCAACCTGGCGTGGGCATGAACATCGACCCAAGTACGCTTGATGCGTCTGCGGTGGCGGTTTATACCCAACAGGCTTCGCAACAGGGTCTTATTCCGTTCCTGATGGACGTGATTCCGGCGAGTGTGGTCGGTGCGTTTGCCAGCGGTAATATCTTGCAGGTTCTGCTGTTTGCTGTGATGTTTGGCTTTGCGCTGCACCGCTTAGGGCCAAAAGGCAAAGTGATTTTTGACGTGATCGACAGCTTCTCCAAGGTCATTTTCGGCGTCATTAACATGATCATGAAACTGGCTCCGCTGGGTGCGTTCGGTGCAATGGCCTTCACCATCGGTAAATATGGTGTCGGTACGCTGATACAACTGGGGCAACTGATCGCTTGCTTCTACATCACCTGTGTTCTGTTTGTGTTCCTGGTGTTGGGCAGTATTGCCAGAGCGACGGGCTTCAGTATCTTCAAATTCATTCGCTACATCCGTGAAGAACTGCTGATCGTACTGGGCACATCCTCTTCTGAATCCGTGCTGCCACGTATGCTGGAGAAGATGGAGAAGGTCGGTTGTAAAAAATCGGTCGTTGGTCTGGTTATTCCTACCGGCTACTCGTTCAACCTGGATGGCACCTCCATCTATCTGACAATGGCCGCGGTATTTATCGCTCAGGCGACCAATAGCCACATGGATATCTGGCATCAGATTACCCTGCTGGTGGTACTGCTGCTGTCCTCTAAAGGTGCAGCGGGCGTGACGGGAAGTGGATTCATCGTGCTGGCGGCAACGCTGTCTGCCGTGGGCCACCTGCCAGTTGCCGGTCTGGCGTTGATTCTGGGTATTGACCGCTTTATGTCAGAAGCCCGTGCGCTGACCAACCTGATTGGTAACGGTGTGGCGACCATCGTGGTAGCAAAATACTGCCGCGAGCTGGACGAGAAGAAACTGGATGCTGAGCTGTCTGGCACCAACAAGAACGATAATGGGATTACACCGACTGCACAGTCATAATTCCGATACGGTTTTCTAAATCAGTTCCCCACGGCGTTAACGCCCCGTGGGGAATTTTTTGTCTGCCAACACCTCGAACCAAACCGTTTCCCTTCCTTTTCTTACCCGCCCTGAAACGTAAAAATATTGTTAAATATGACTATTTTTACCTTTTTTGCAGATTATTTCGTCTTCTGGAGTGACATAGACAAAAGCGCGCTGTCCAAGGGAATGGTACACTTCGCGTCTTTAATTTTTTCCGTGATATATCCACGAGAGTGTGCGGTGGCAGACGCAAGGCCACCATAATGATCAACAATAACCACATTATTATGTTGGATAGCTATGAGTAGGGGTTCACATGCAGGGCACCAAAAAGGCGCTTTTCGTTGGTGGTTTGTTGCTGGCTGTGGTCAGCAGCGGCGTGCAGGCTGAAGCACTACAGCCCGATCCTGCCTGGCAGCAGGGTAAGCTTGATAATGGTTTTACCTGGCAGTTATTAACCACACCACAGCGCCCCGGCGATCGGGTTGAGCTGCGTCTGGTTGTGAATGCCGGGTCGCTGCTGGAAAACGCCCAGCAGGTAGGTTTTGCTCATTTTCTTCCCCGTCTGGCCTTAGCGCCCGGCGATAAGCTGTCTGCCGCCCAGCAGCCTTCTATGTGGATGCGGGATGCTAACAGCTCACGCGTCCTGCCTCCGGTCATTGTCTCGTATGACTTCACGTCGTATAACCTGAGTTTGCCGAATAATCGCCCCGAACTGCTGAAAGAAGCGCTGACGTGGCTTGCGGAAAGCGCAGGGCAGATGACGTTCGACGAAAAAAGCCTACAGGCCGCGCTGAAGGTGCCCGATCAGGTAGCAACCTTTCCGATTAATCCACAGGATCCGAGCTGGCGCTATCGTCTGAAAGGCTCGCCTCTGTTGGCGCACGATCCTGCTCAGGACGTCAAACCGCCGTTGAATGGCGAGCAGCTCCAGCAGTTTTATAAAACCTGGTACACGCCAGATGCGATGACGCTCTACATCGTCGGTCATGTGGATAACCGCAGCGTGATCGAGCAGATCGGGAAAGCCTTCTCCCCGCTGGAAGGGAAACGTGAAGCGCCCGCGCCGTTGCCGACACTGAGCCCGCTACCGCCGCAGGCGATCAGCCTGATGAATAACAACGTCCAGCAGGATACGCTGTCGCTGATGTGGGATGCTCCGTGGCACCCGATTCGTGAATCGCAGGCGCTGGTTCGCTACTGGCTGGGCGATATGACGCGGGAAGCGATGTTCTGGCACCTACAGCAGGCGCTGGAGAAGAGCCCGCTGAAGAGCAACAATCTCCGCTTCGACTGCAATGTGTTTTATACCCGTTCTCAGTGCGCGATTCATATGGATGTCCCGAATAGTGAGGGCGTTGAGCCGGGCGTGACGTTTATGGCGCGTGAGTTGGCGACGCTGCGTGAAAAAGGGCTGACGCAGCAAGAGTTTGATGCGCTGATTGCGCGCAAGACGGACGAGCTGAACAAGCTGTTTGCGACCTATGCGCGGACCAGCACGGACATCCTGATGGATCAGCGACTGCGCTCCCAGCAGAATGGCGTCGTAGATATTTCTCCCGAGCAGTATCAGAAACTGCGCCAGACCTATCTGTCCGCGTTGACGCTCGATATGCTGAATCAGGAACTGCACCAGCAGCTGGTACAGGATACGACGCTGATGTTGATTCAACAGCCCGGTGAACCGGAAGCGAATATGAAAGCGTTACAGGAAGCCTACGACCGGATTATGACACCGGCGACCGAGCCGGTTGCCAGCGCCGCGGCTGCGCCGGAAGGGGCCATTCCTGAAGGAACGAAACCGCAGGAAACGGCACCCGCCGCACAGTAATTCGTTAATCAGTAACTCATTAATCAGTAAATAGAAAAGGCCGCAATTGCGGCCTTTTACTTATTATTACGCGACAGCCTGTTTATGCAGGCATTGCCTCTAGCGGGATAATTGCGCCACGGTATTGAATGACCGTGCTGGCTGTCAGGTGACCGCGCTGTGCGGCTTCCTGCGTGCTGCCGCCGTTCAGACGTACTGCCAGATAACCTGCGCTGAAAGAGTCGCCTGCGGCGGTAGTATCGACCACTTTCTCTTTTGGCAATTTGATCGCCGGGACATCAACCAGCTCTTGTCCGCGTTCAGACACAATACAGGAATCGGCACCGCGTTTGATGACCACTTCGTTAACGCCCAAACCGTGCGTCCGATCCAGCACCGCTTCCAGCGGCTGCGTGCCCCACAGCATGTCTTCGTCATCCAGTGTCAGGAAAGCGATATCGGTACAGGACAGGATGTCGGTGTAGGCCTGCTGCGTTTCTTCTTTGCTCTGCCACAGACGCGGGCGGTAGTTGTTATCAAAAATCACTTTACCGCCGTTGGCGCGGCAGGCGCGCAGCAGGGCGAGAAGACGCTGACGGCTTTCTGGGTTCAGAATCGCCAGACTGATACCACTCAGGTAGAGATAGTCAAACTGTGCCAGCGACTGACCGATTTTTTCTGCTTCCGGGCTGTCCAGCCAGTAGCGGGCTGCGGCATCATTACGCCAATAGTAGAATGTACGCTCGCCGCTATCGTCGGTTTCAATGAAGTATAAACCGGGCAGCTTGTTGTCCAGTCGCTGAATCAGGTCGGTTTTCACCCCTTCTTTCTGCCAGGCGGCAACCATCTCGGTACTGAAGCTATCGGTGCCGAGCGCGGTCACGTAATGTACGCCCAGCTTATCAGCGTTTACCTGACGGGCAATGTAAACGGCAGTGTTCAGCGTATCGCCGCCAAATCCACGGTTAAGATCCGTGCCCTTCTGCGACAGTTCGATCATGCATTCGCCGATTACGGCAATGTTAGTAGTTGTCATCACTTTTGGCCTGTTTGAAAAGGTACCCTGCACCTGATGTTTATTGGGTATAAAAAATGCGGAAATTAACGTCAGTCTCAACATTACGCGAGACTGAGTCAATAGCCTTGAAACGATGTTTTATTTTTTCATGACGCAGATCGGAAAACCAGTGCTTTCACGCTGCTTTTAGCGATCGGAGGGGGGCGCTTTCTCTTGCTCATTCTTATCCGTCGAGGTGTCGCCTTTGTAGTTCGCCGTGGCGATCCAGGCGGCGCAGAAGAGCGTCAAACGCGCGAAGAAATAGAAGAACGCCATCAGGCCAATGACCGAACCGAACGCGGCACCGGAAGGTGAGCTGGCCAGTTTAGGCAGCGCGACGGTCATCGCGAACTTGATCACTTCAAAGCCCACGGCGGCGATTAGCGTGCCGCGAAAGAGCGCTTTGCGTTTGGGTTTATGGCGCGGTAAAACGAAAAATATCCACAGGAATAACAGATAGTTGGCGAAGATGGAGATGGACAGGGCAATCAGCGTCAACGCGGGGCGCAACCACTCGATGCCATCCAGCCCCAGCGCGGTCACAATCATGTTCTGCGCGGTGCCAGCAACGGAGGTCAGGAAAAGTGTAATGATCAGCGCAATGACCAGACCGGTCAGAGACAGGAAATCCCGCGTGTACTGAAAGTAAATCTTCTCTTCATCTTTCGGGTTCCGTTCCCATACGTCACGCGACTGGGCGCGAATCGCCTCACGCAGGTTTCCCATCCAACTGATGCCGGAATAGAGTGCGATCAGCAAACCGGTAATCCCCACGGTAGTACGCTGCTGTACGGCGGTGTTAACGGTACTTTTCAGCGTATTGGCCAGGTTAGGATCGCTGATACTGTTGACGATACGGTTAATCAACTCCGTCAGCAGGTCAGGGTTGGAGGCCAGCACGAAACCCACGGCGGCAAAAGACACCATGAGAATCGGGATCAGCGACAGAAAGGAAAAATAGGTAATGGCCGCGCCAAACTGGTTGCCCATCCGATCGTTGAAACGTTCGCCTGCGCGAATCAGGTGCGCCACGCTGGGGATCGCCTGAATACGGGCGACCAGACGCTTACTCTTGCCCAGAAACGAAAGGGGTTTCTGTGGTGATTTATCCCCTTCTGGGGTTGACGATGTTGACTGGCGCTCCGGATCTGCCGGTACAGGCATTGCGTTTCTCCTGTGTTCGGGATTATAAGTTTGATTATAACCAACAATATAAGAATGTTACTTTTCGATGTTTTTCTGAACGTACGTCATACACGGACGTTAAGCGAGTGAATTTTCCATGCCAACACCTTCCCCATCCGAACCGGCGCTGAGCGGTCTGCGCCTTAATCTGCGCATCGTTTCGATTGTGGCGTTCAACTTCGCCAGCTATCTGAATATCGGCCTGCCGTTGGCGGTGCTGCCGGGGTATGTGCACGATCACCTTGGCTACAGTGCATTCTGGGCCGGGCTGGTGATCAGCCTGCAATACTTCTCCACGCTACTGAGCCGCCCGCATGCGGGCCGCAGCGCCGACGAAAAAGGACCGAAGAAAATCGTCGTCTGGGGGTTGGCTGGCGTCATGCTGAGCGGGGTGTTCTACCTGATTGCCGCCTTTAGCGACGCCTCGCCTGCAATCACGCTGCTGTTGTTGTGTCTCGGGCGTATCGTGCTGGGAGCCGGACAGAGCTTTGCCGGTACCGGTGCAACGCTCTGGGGCGTCGGTGTGGTTGGTTCCCGACACATCGGGCGTGTGATTTCATGGAATGGCATTGCCACCTATGGCGCGATGGCGATTGGCGCACCGCTCGGCGTCTGGCTCAACCATATCGGTGGGCTAAAACTGCTTTCCGTATGCATTATCCTGATCGCAGCCGTGGCGATTGTCCTCGCGCTGCCGCGTCCGGCGGTGCAGGTCGCACCGGGGAAAAAGATTCCCTTCCGCGAAGTGCTGGGGAAAGTCTGGGTTTACGGCATTATTCTGGCGATCGCCTCTGCGGGTTTTGGTGTGATCGCCACCTTCATCACGCTGTTTTATGCTGACCGGAATTGGGAAGGCGCGGCGCTGACGCTAACCATTTTCAGCTGTGCCTTTGTCGGTGCACGATTGGTGTTTCCTAACAGTATTCAACGGTTTGGTGGGCTGCGCGTGGCGATGGCGTGCTTCGTGGTTGAGATCGTCGGGTTATTGCTGGTCTGGGGAGCGACGCAGCCGCTGATGGCGGAAGTTGGTGCATTCCTCGCGGGGGCGGGTTTCTCTCTGGTGTTCCCGGCATTAGGTGTTGTCGCCGTTCAGGCCGTATCGCCGCAGAATCAGGGTAGCGCACTGGCAACCTATACGATATTTCTCGATTTATCGCTGGGCATCGTCGGACCGGTGGCGGGCGTGCTGATGGCCTATACCGGCATCGCCTCTATTTATCTGGCGGCGGCGCTGCTAGGGCTATGCGGTCTGGCACTGACGTGGCGGCTGACCCAGAGGATCGTTAACGTATAGAGAATGACAGTAACCACCTTGGTGGCTACTGTCCGACGATAACACCGATTATTTCAGCTTCAGGGTGTGGATGATGCCTTCAGCTTCACTCTGTGCCTGCTGTTGATTGCTGGCTGGCAGTGTGATCTGTAGGGTCAGCAGTTGGTTTTCCACTTTGCCCAGCACGACAGAGGAATAAGCCTGTTGTCCACTGCTGGTGATAATGCTGTCGAGCTGTTGCAGCTTCTTACCGTCAACATCGATGGTCTTGTTGGTGACAACCTGGAGGTTGGCATCACGCGTGCGCTGTTGATCTTCCAGGCGCTGCGTCAGCACGGTCAACTCTTCTGTGGTGTTGTCGCCCAGAATCACGATGACCGCTTTCTGCCCATTATCATTGGCGTAAACGTGCATGTTGTTCGCCTGCGTTCCCACTTTTCCACTCTGGTCACGCATGTCAGCCGGCAGAGTAAACGCGATCTTGCCTTCCATTAATTCAATATTCTGACCTGCGCTGGCTTCTGCGGCAGGTTTATCTTGTGCGCCCGCTTTTGCAGCGTCATCCGTTTTGCCATCACAGGCAGCAAGCAGGCCGACAAGCAAGCCGACACCGAGGTATTTGATTACATTCGACATGGGATCCCTTTCTCTCGTTTTTGAAACAGATAATCGTTTTAAACAGGTAATAACAGTATGGCACCCTATTCAGATAGCAAAAACAAGCATTTTGTTGTTGCAAACCGTTGTTAGTACCTGCGTTATTTTTACAAAACGATGAGTGACTTGATGAGAAAAGGCGGCGCAAATGGCCGCCTGATTGGCATTAATGGTGGCTGCTGACGGAGTGATAGTCGGGTGTGCCTTTCTGCTCGCTCAGACGTTTGAGCACCATGTTCAGCATGACGCCGTACATCGGCAGGAAGAAGGCCAGGCTGATCAACAGCTTGAAGGCATAATCCACCATCGCGATTTCAACCCAGTTTGCCGCCATGAAGGCATCGGTGCTGCGGTAAAACGCAATGAAGAAAAAGGCCAGCGTATCGCTGAAATTACCAAATACGGTCGACACAGCCGGCGCGACCCACCACGCGCGTTTCTGGCGCAGGCGGTTGAAGACGTGAACATCCAGAATCTGGCCGAGAACATAAGCCATGAAGCTGGCGCAGGCGATGCGCGCCACGACGATATTCACCTGACTTAATGCCTCGAACGACTGCCACGATCCCTGATAAAACAGGCTCGACACCAGATAGGAAATGACCAGAGCGGGCACCATCACGGTCAGAATGATACGACGCGCCAGCGGCGCACCGAAAACCCGTACCGTCAGGTCAGTTGCCAGAAAAATAAACGGGAAGGTAAACGCGCCCCAGGTGGTATGAAAACCGAAAATCAATACCGGGAGCTGGACCAGATAATTACTCGACGTAATGATCAGGACATGGAACAACGATAGCCAGATCAGCGCCGTAAGCCGCTGCTGGGGAGTAAAACGATACATAATGTGACCTTTTTGGTTATTGGGGTTAGGGAACCCAAGAGATAACGTGCAGATTTATGCTGCAACGCGGCGGCATAATACGCAATTGCTTCGTTAATGCAATGTGTTTTGCCAGGAAAAGATGGTTGTTTTCTGCGCAAACGTTGTCGTCGCTTGCGTCGGGAAATCCTCAGCGTAAACTAAGGCGGTTTTTTGATTCCTGTACTGAGAACGTTGATGACCGATCCCTTTACCAACCCGGATAAAACCCTTGATGCACAGGGACTGCGCTGCCCTGAACCTGTAATGATGGTGCGTAAGACGGTACGCCAGATGGAAACCGGGCAAACGCTGCTGATTATTGCCGACGATCCGGCCACCACCCGCGATATTCCCGGTTTTTGCGTGTTCATGGAGCATGAGCTTCTGGCGCAGGAGACCGAACAGCTTCCCTATCGGTATCTGCTGCGCAAAGGGTAATACTCGTCATACTTCCAGCCGCAGGTGCGCGGCGTTGCACCGCGCACCGTAGACTACGATTAGTCCTGTTTTCTCAAGAGCCGCAACGCGTTAGCGGTGACCAGCGCGGTTGCGCCGGAATCCGCCAGCACGGCGAGCCACAGCCCGGTAATGCCAAGAATACTGGTGACCAGAAATACCGCTTTCAGCCCCAGTGCGATGGTAATGTTCTGGCGAATATTGCGTTGCGTCGCCCGCGACAGGCTAATCATTGCCGCCAGCCCGGTCAGACGGCTGTGCGTTAAGGCTGCATCGGCCGTCTCCAGTGCCACATCCGTACCGCTTCCCATCGCAATCCCGATCGTTGCGGCTTTCATCGCCGGTGCGTCGTTGATGCCGTCGCCGACCATCGCCACGGGATGCTGCTGACTCAATTCGCTGACCGCCGTGACCTTATCGGCGGGGAGCAGGCTGGCGCGGTAATCGATCCCTAATGTCGCCGCAATCGCCGCCGCCGCGCGGGGATTATCGCCCGTGAGCATCACGCCACGAATCCCCAACTGCTGTAAGGCATCCAGCGCTTCACGCGCATCGTGACGTAGCGTATCGCTCAACGCCAGCACGCCGAGCAGGTTATCGTCCTCTTGCACCACTACGACGGTTTTCCCTTCGTTTTCCAGCGCCTCAACCCGTTGCAACCAGTCGGCATCAAGCAGATCGGACGCGACACGAGTCGGCGCGCTGACCTGAATCCGCTTGCCGCCAATCGTGCCTTCCACGCCGACCCCTGCCAGTGCTTTGCGGTTTTCCGCCATTGGCAGGAACGTGCTGCTGGATCGCGCATGCTGGACGATCGCTTTGGCAAGCGGATGGTGCGAACCGGACTCCACGGCAGCGGTGCGCATCAGCAGCGCCGTTGCGCTCACGCCCTCGGCGGGCAATACGTCCGTCACCTGCGGCTTGCCTTCCGTCAGCGTGCCCGTTTTATCGAACGCGATAGTCTTGATGCTGCCCAGCGATTCCAGCGCCGCGCCACCTTTAATCAGCGCTCCACGGCGCGTTGCGGCGGCTAGCCCGGACGTAATCGCCGCAGGCGTTGAGATCACCAGCGCACACGGACAGCCGATTAACAACAGCGTCAGGCCGCGATAAATCCACTCTTGCCACGGCTGCGCCAGCAGCAACGGCGGCACCAGAATCACCAGCAGCGACAGCAGCATGATGGCTGGCGTGTAATAGCGGCTAAATTTATCGAGGAAGCGCTCTATCGGCGCACGGCGCTCTTCCGCTTCTTCGATCAGTTGCAGAATGCGGTCGATCGCGCTGTTGCCCGGCTGCGACACCACCCGCAGCTGCACGACCCGATCGACGCACAGGCTGCCTGCGGCAATTTTCTCACCGGGCGTACGTTCAACGGGAACTGATTCACCGGTCAGCGCGCTTTCATCAAAGCTGGCGTCGCTGTTTAAGAGCTCCGCATCGGCGGGGAGCCGCCCACCGGGGGCGACTTCAATCACGTCACCGGGAACCAGACTGGCGACGGGAACGAGGCGTCGCTGCCCGTTGCCGACGACCGTGGCATCTTCGGGAAGCAGCGCCATCAGCGCCGTTACGCCACGTCGCGCGCGGTTTGCCGCGTAAGATTCCAGATGTTCGCCCAGCATAAACAGCAGCAGGATGACGGTGGCTTCGGTGGTGGCGCCAATCAAGAGCGCCCCGATGGAAGCCACGCTCATCAGCGTTTCAATCGCGAAGGGTGTACCCGTGCGAATGAGCTGCACCGTTTTCTTCAGTATCGGAATCAGCCCGATAATGGTGGTCGCGATAAACGCGATCTGCCCGCCGCGCTCGCTTAGCAGGGAAAGTCCCCAGCTTGCAGCAGCCAGCAGAGTGAAAAGTATTAAGAAACCATATTCATGCACGAAACGACGTACGGTCGAGGTGTCGGGTGGCGCGAGGGGGAGTTCTGTGTCCTGCAAGGCGAAGCCCGCTTGCTGAACGGCATGTTGAACCTGAAATCGAATATCGGTGTTGGCATCAACAACCAATTTTTCGGTGGCGAACAGCACTTTAGCTTGTTCAATTCCGGTGAGATTTTTTACTGCATTTTCGATTTTACGTGCGCAGCTGGGACAATCCATCCCGCTGATTTTCCAGCTGAAACGCTGGTGGGATCGGGGCCTGTCGCTGTCTCCGCCGTCGGGGTCGTCTGAATCCGCGCTACCGCCGCTGTCTGACGACGACTGATCTGTGCCACACGCGCTCTGTACTACGGCGTCAGACGTGTGTTTGGTTGAACAACAGCTGTGGTCGGCGTGGTTTGAATGCTGGGTGTGCTCGTTGCAGCAGCTTTTAGTACGGGATGGCGCACTGCGTGGCGCGTGGTGAACGCTGTTATTGCAGCAGGCTGATTTCTCAGTGCTGTGGTGCTGATGAGAGTGCATGTCTTCCTCCTGGGTTATTAGTGATAGCCATTCTCATCAGGAACTTTACACCGCCGCTCAATGCTTAGCCAGATTTTCGTGAGCGGCGTCAACGTCAGAAATAGAGGGAGCGAACGATCAGGAAATGGCCGCCAAAATAGCCCGCTGCCACAATCGCCTGATGGGCACGGAATGGAAAACGGTAATGGTGAATCAGCCAGGCCGCATGGGCGATAAACAGCAGCACGGTGCCCGTCAGCAGGGAGAAATTCGCGTTTGTCCCCAGCGCAAAATACCGCTCGCCAGCAATCCAGACCATTAACGTCGTCATGATGATGAATGCGCAGGCGGGCCAACGCTGTGCTTCCAATCGTCCCCAGATAATCGCGATCAGGATCGCGGCCAGAATGACGAGCGTTAATGCCAGCGGCCAAAAGAACGTGAGTGAAATCTGTCCGGTAAAAAAGCTAATGGTGTACAGCAGATGGGAGAGGAAATAAGCGCCAAACGCGTAAAGCAGGCGCTGAGTTGGCAGCAACAGCAGGGTGTCTGCGACCAGCGTTGCCAGTAGCCCCAGCACAATCAGATAGCCCGGCACGCCAAGCAGCGGTGTCTGCCAGGCCAGAGCCAGCAGCAGTAGCATCGTGACCGGTTTGAATAACCAACGTTGCCACGTTGGACCACGGTAGCTGGCGTCCACATACAACCAACCAGAAAAAAGCACAGCAATAAATGACCAAAGCATAGCGTGTCCTTTTTGTGTTTTTGTTTGTGTCAGGATAAAAATAAACCGTTCTTTATTCAGTGTAGGGGATTGTGGGGAAGTTAAACAACACAGGGCGAGACGGATGCGACTTCTGTGAGCTTCATGGTATGTTATCGCCTGTTTTTATTGTAAATGGGCGCCGTGAAGTCTCGAAGGGAGCATTGTGTTGAATGAGTAATGAATCCGCGCTTTATCGTATTCAATTTATAAATAACGGTAAGAATTACCAGCTTTACGTGCGTGAGTTGGTGCAGAGCAGCCTTTTCGGTTTTATTGAAATTGCCGACTTCGTGTTTGATAGCCAGTCTACGGTGCTGGTTGACCCGTCAACCGAGAAACTGAAAACGGAATTCTCCGGCGTTAGCCGCAGCTTCATTCCTCTACAGGCGATCATTCGCATTGATGCCGTGACGGAAAAAGGCAGCGCGCGCATTTCTGATTTAGGCGACAACGTTACCGCATTCCCCTATCTTCCCGGCAAGAAACCCTGATTTTGCGGCGCGTGTCCTTTGAGCGAAAGGGCACACGCTTTATTCGCATTGTGCCTCAATTCGGATTGTGCCCCAGCAGAGGTAGCGATTACGACTTCGGTGGCTTAGGCTGCTTTTTCTGCCACGCCAGCAGTTCAAACACGCCAAAAAGGAAAATGCGTGCCTGAAGCGCGCGGCTCAGCGCGGGGCTGTCCTTCGGCTGGCTGGATTTTAACAGCAGCAGCTGAAAACCATGCATCAGGATCATAAACACCATCGCCACGGTCATGAAAATATTCAACGGCTTGGGAAATGGCTGAATCAGGTTAAGCAGCAGAAATCCCCACACGCCCAGCATCAATAGCCTGCCAAGGTTAATCAAAATCATCTCTTACCCTTACGTTGCTGAGAAGCTCATTGACGAATGTATAAACGGTAGGCGACCTGACCCGCAATTTTCTCACGGTGCAGTTGCCAATTTTCCGGGATAGTCAGCTGCGCATTTTCCGCCTCGGTTTCTACGTAAATCCATGCATCGGGTGCCAGCCAACCCTGTTGTTCCAGCAGCGCGAGCGTGTTGTTCAGCAGCTCTTTGCGAAACGGTGGATCGAGAAACACGACGTCAAACGGCGTGCCCGGCTTCGCCAGCCAGCTCAGGGCATCCGTATTGACCACCTCGGCGTGTTCCGCCCGAAGCAGTGCCAGATTTTGCGTTAACTGCTGCGCGACTGCACGATCCATCTCCAATAACGTGGCGTGTGCGGCATAACGGGATAAGGCTTCCAGCCCGAGCGCGCCGCTGCCGGCAAAGCAGTCCAGACAGCGTGCCTGTTGAATGACGGGAGCCAGCCAGTTAAACAGCGTTTCCCGCACGCGATCGGTAGTGGGACGTAAACCGGGGCTATCAGGAACCGGAAGTTTTCTGCCGCGCCATTGACCACCGATGATTCGGATTTGTCCGGCGGCTGACGATGCATTTTTTTTAGCCATAGCTCACAGGGTTATTGTTGTGCCGCATCATCGTGGTGTGGATACGGGCAGGAAATTTCTGGCGCTATTCTAGCGGCGGTTACGTGTAGAGGGAATGTTAAGATGGGTGTTAAAGCGCTTAACCCAAAATTTTGTGCTATCTACGGGCTTTCGATAACGCGCAGCGTTTGACACACTTCGTTACGGACATTGCCTTTCGTTACGAAGATTGTCGGCAGCGCCGAGAATTGTCCGTCATTGCCCCCGTTGGCTGCGTGTTGCTGTCGGCAGGAAAGTGTTAAACTTATTGTTTAAATATGATTTTCATTGATTGATTCGCTGCGGTGAGCAGCGTGGAGCGCGATCGCACATGTCAAAAGAAAAGAAGCGCGGTTTTTTTTCCTGGCTGGGATTAGGGAAACAGGAAGAGAAACAACAGGAACAGCCGCAAGAGCAGCCGTCAGCGACGGAGTCGGATGCTGCTGCATCGGCTCACCAGACCGTTGAGCACGCGCCGGAGCAGGTAGAGAAACCGCTGCCGGAAGCGCCTGTCGTTGAAGAAGAGATCAAGGTTGAAGCGGAAGAGCTGATCCAACCTGCCGCCGAGCGTGACGTTACCGCAGCGACTGACGAACCGACCGTCGCTGTGGCTGAATCAGCTGTATCGGCCCCCATTATTTCTGAAACAGACGATCGTGACGCGATCGATCATGACGTTCTCGATCGGGATGTCGTCGATCCGATCGTACAGACCGAGATCGCCGACAGCGCGGTGGTGGCTAATGCTGAGCCGGACGTTGCGCAGCAGGAAGAGCAAGAATACGAAGAACCAGAACCTGCGCAGCCAGATGATGTGCCTGCTGTGGCGCAAGAGCAGGAACGTCCAACGAAAGAAGGTTTCTTCGCTCGCCTGAAACGCAGTCTGGTAAAAACGCGCCAGAACCTCGGTTCAGGATTTATCGGATTGTTTCGCGGTAAGAAAATCGACGACGATCTGTTTGATGAACTGGAAGAACAACTGCTGGTTGCGGATGTCGGGGTCGAGACGACCCGTAAGATCATCGGCAGCCTGACAGAACACGCCAGCCGCCGCCAACTGAAAGATGCTGATACGCTTTTTGTGAAGCTGAAAGAAGAAATGGCGGAGATTCTTGCTAAGGTGGACGCCCCGCTGAATATCGAAGGCAAAACGCCGTATGTCATTCTGATGGTTGGCGTTAATGGCGTGGGTAAAACCACCACCATCGGGAAAATGGCACGTCAGTTCCAGGCGCAGGGCAAATCCGTGATGCTGGCAGCGGGGGATACCTTCCGTGCGGCGGCGGTCGAGCAGCTTCAGGTCTGGGGACAGCGCAATAACGTGGCGGTGGTCGCACAGCATACGGGTGCGGATTCGGCATCGGTGATTTTCGATGCGATTCAGGCAGCGAAAGCGCGCGGCGTTGATGTCCTGATCGCGGACACCGCCGGCCGCTTGCAGAACAAAGCGCACCTGATGGAAGAGCTGAAAAAGATTGTGCGCGTGATGAAGAAGCTGGACGAAGACGCGCCGCATGAAGTGATGCTGACGCTGGATGCGAGCACCGGGCAGAACGCAGTGAGTCAGGCCAAGCTGTTTAATGAAGCGGTTGGGCTGACGGGTATTACCTTAACTAAGCTGGACGGTACCGCGAAAGGCGGGGTGATTTTCGCCATTGCCGACCAGTTCGCTATTCCTATCCGCTATATTGGGGTAGGTGAAGGTATTGAAGATTTACGGCCATTCAAGGCCGACGATTTTATTGAGGCACTTTTTGCCCGAGAGGATTAAAACGGATGATTCGTTTTGAACAGGTCAGTAAAGCTTACCTCGGTGGGCGTCAGGCATTACAAGGGGTGGATTTCCATCTGCGCCCCGCGGAAATGGCGTTCCTGACCGGCCATTCCGGCGCAGGGAAAAGTACCCTGCTGAAACTGATTTGTGGCATTGAACGTCCCAGCGCGGGTCAGATTTTTTTTGGCGGCCACAATATCAGCCGCCTGAAAAAACGCGAAGTTCCGTTCCTGCGGCGCCAGATCGGCATGATCTTTCAGGATCACCACCTGCTGATGGAACGCACGGTCTATGACAACGTCGCGATGCCGCTCATCATCGCGGGTGCCAGCAGTGAGGATATCCGTCGTCGGGTATCCGCCGCGCTGGACAAGGTTGGCCTGCTGGATAAAGCGAAAAACTACCCTATCCAGCTGTCCGGTGGTGAGCAGCAGCGCGTTGGCATTGCGCGCGCGGTGGTGAACAAACCCGCCGTATTGCTGGCGGATGAACCGACCGGCAACCTGGACGAAGCGCTGTCAGAAGGCATTTTGCGCCTGTTTGAAGAATTCAATCGCGTTGGCGTTACCGTTCTGATGGCGACGCATGACACTGGGCTGATCGCCCGCCGTAATTACCGTGTGCTGACGTTGTCGGATGGCCGCATGGTGGGGGGAAACCACAATGGCGAATAACGTCCGTAATGCGAAAAAGCCTGTCGCAAAAGCCAAAGCGCTGCGCGGCGGCTGGCAGGAACAGTGGCGCTATGCCTGGATGAATACGCTGGCTGATATGCTGCGGCAGCCGCTGGCGACCTTTCTGACTATCATGGTCATCGCTATTTCGTTGGCGTTGCCCAGCATCTGCTATCTGGTATGGAAAAACGTCAGTCAGGCAGCCACACAGTGGTATCCCTCGCCGCAGCTGACGGTGTATCTGGATAAATCGCTGGATGACAACGCGGCGCAGGCGGTGATCACGCAGCTTCAATCTGAAGAGGGCGTTGATAAAGTCAATTACCTGTCGCGCAATGAAGCGATGGGCGAATTCCGCAACTGGTCCGGTTTTGGCGGCGCGCTCGATATGCTGGAAGAGAATCCGCTGCCAGCTGTAGCGATTATCACGCCGAAAATGAGTTTTCAGGATTCCACCACGCTGACGACGCTGCGCGACCGAGTGGCGGCGACGCAGGGCGTGGATGAAGTACGGATGGATGACAGCTGGTTTGCGCGGCTGGTGGCATTGACCAATCTGGTTGGACAAATTTCCGTGACGATTGGCGTCCTGATGGTGGTTGCCGTCTTTTTGGTGATCGGCAACAGCGTGCGCCTGAGTATTTTCAGCCGCCGTGAAACCATCAACGTGATGAAGCTGATTGGGGCGACAGACGGCTTTATTCTGCGTCCGTTCCTGAATGGTGGGGCGGCAATGGGTGTAGGCGGCGCGGTGCTGTCACTGATTTTATCGCAGGCGCTGGTCTGGAAGCTGGGTGCCGTGGTGGCGCAGGTGGCGTCCGTCTTCGGTACGACGTTTGCCGTCAAAGGATTAAGCTGGGATGAATCCCTGCTGCTGCTGTTAATCGCCGGTATGATTGGCTGGTTGGCCGCCTGGCTGGCAACGGTGCAACATTTACGCCGTTTTACACCACAGTAAGCGTTTTCTGGTATAATTATCCCCTGTAATTCAGACCGTATTGCAGGGGAAATCTCCTCAGCGACATCTCTTCTTTGTTCTCCCCGCTGTGTTTTCCCCTTGGTTTCTCGTGTGTGAGTGATGCGTTTTTCTCCTGCTTGATCTCTGGCATGAGGTGAATAAAATGAGAGGAACTTGCGAGCGAAATCACAGTCTGAATAGACAGATTTTAGGATTTGATTAATCTGGTTTTAGGGTTTTTCATAAAATAAGCGTTAAGGTGCCGTGTTTTGCCATCTTCGCGCAGAACGATGCGGTGAAGCAGTGCTAAGATAGCCAACTGCAATATGACGAGTAGAGCAACTGAGAGGGTTGAATGACCAAAGATATGCAAACTTTCACCTTAGTTCCCCAGGGCAGTCTGGAAGGGTATATTCGTGCCGCCAATGCCTATCCGATGCTGACGGCGGAGGAAGAGCGGGCGCTGGCTGAACGGCTGCATTATCAGGGCGATCTGGATGCGGCTAAGCACCTGATTCTGTCACACCTGCGTTTTGTTATTCATGTTGCCCGTAACTATTCCGGCTACGGCCTGCCGCAGGCGGACCTGATTCAGGAAGGGAACATCGGCCTGATGAAAGCGGTACGTCGCTTTAACCCTGAAGTTGGCGTGCGTCTGGTTTCTTTCGCCGTGCATTGGATCAAAGCCGAAATTCATGAATACGTGCTGCGTAACTGGCGTATCGTGAAAGTCGCGACCACTAAAGCACAGCGTAAGCTGTTCTTTAACCTGCGTAAGTCGAAAACGCGCCTCGGCTGGTTTAATCAGGATGAAGTCGAATTGGTCGCGCGTGAGCTTGGCGTGACGAGCAAAGACGTGCGCGAGATGGAATCCCGCATGGCGGCGCAGGACATGACGTTCGATCCGACGCCGGAAGAAGATTCGCACGACGGCAAGGCGATGTCGCCGATGCTTTACCTACAGGATAAATCGTCTGACTTTGCCGATGGCATTGAAGAAGATAACTGGGAAACGCACGCGGCCGATAAGCTCACCTACGCGCTGGAAGGGCTGGATGAACGTAGCCAGCACATTATTCGCGCCCGCTGGTTGGATGATGACAACAAATCCACCTTGCAGGAACTGGCCGATCAATACGGCGTTTCCGCCGAGCGTGTGCGTCAGTTAGAAAAGAATGCGATGAAAAAACTGCGAGCGGCGATAGAAGCCTAATCGCTCTCATCGTCTCTTTCTGTAGCGACCGGGTAATGCCCGGTCGTTTTGTTTTTGTCTGGGGTCAGTCCGGCTTATCTGGGTTAAGTTCGTCAAGAATCAGCGTCGTTTCTTTTCTGCGAATATAGCGCCAGCCGCCGGATACGGGTGAGAATCCGCAGGACACCATAAACCGTGCCAGCACGTCCTCTTTGATCGCGGCATGATTCGCTGTGGCCAGCCACCACTCGTTCACTTCAGGAAGCTGACGGCGCGCCTCATCAACCAAAAGTTGTCCTACTCCCCGGCGGCGCGTCACTTCACGTACCATCAGATCGCTCAGCTCTGCATAGTCCCCCGCAATTTCGACTAGCATTCCCCCGAGTAACCGATCGTTAAAACGCGCGGCAAAGAGTCGTCGAGTCGGTTTTAGTCCCGCTTCTAATAAATCAATGTTCTGATGTGGCCAGATTTTTGCCAAATCAATTTTATCCTGAGGGCTGAATTGGGTGAGGCATTCAACGGCTAGTTTCATTTTTATCGGCACTCCATCATATGAGTGAAGAATAATGTAGTTGTTTTGTAGTGGATCAGTTGTGTAATTTGAGCGTTATGGTTAATAGGGCAAATGTTTTTCTCATTCTTTGTTTTTCGAGTAATCCATCAACAATTAATGCACAAAGTAGAATATCTGACTATATATAAATTGAATGCTGGTTTTTGCATCTGGTGTTTTGTGCTGTTTGCTCCGCTTGTTTCTGACAGTGTGAGTTGATTTGCAGCATAAAATTCCTGTTTAATAATATGAAAAATAAAGCCTTATTAGAAAAGATTACTAATAATAACCTAAGCCTTTCTTACTTATAAGAAAATAGCAGGTTATGGCAGAAGGCGGTCAGGTTTTCGGCAATATCCATAATGACAGATGGGGTAAAAAGAATGAAATTCAGTAAAGGTAAAGTATTGCTGATGGGTTGTATGGCTGCGGCGTTGAGTCACGCGGTCAGCGCTGCCGATATTAAGGTTGCGGTTGTGGGTGCAATGTCTGGCCCGGTTGCACAGTATGGCGATATGGAGTTCATTGGCGCGCGTCAGGCCATTGAAGACATTAACGCAAAAGGCGGCGTAAACGGTAACAAACTGGTTGGCGTTGAATATGATGACGCGTGCGACCCTAAGCAGGCGGTTGCCGTCGCGAACAAAGTCATCAATGACGGTATCCGTTATGTGATTGGCCATCTGTGTTCCTCCTCCACGCAGCCTGCGTCTGATATCTATGAAGAAGAAGGCGTGATCATGATTACGCCTGCGGCAACCAACGCCGACTTGACCACGCGCGGCTACAAAATGGTACTGCGCACGACGGGGCTGGATTCCGATCAGGGGCCAACCTCAGCGAAATACATTGTCGAAACCATCAAACCGCAGCGTATCGCCGTGGTTCATGACAAACAGCAATATGGTGAAGGCCTGGCCCGCTCTGTTCAGGATAGCCTGAAAAAAGCCGGTGCGAATGTTGTGCTGTTTGAAGGTGTGACGGCGGGTGATAAAGATTTCTCTACGCTGGTTGCGCGTCTGAAGAAAGAGAACGTTGATTTCGTCTATTTCGGCGGCTACTACCCGGAAATGGGGCAGATTCTGCGTCAGGCGCGTCAGGCTGGCATGACCACCAAATTCATGGGTCCAGAAGGCGTGGGTAACTCATCGCTGTCCAACATCGCAGGCGATGCGTCTGAAGGCATGCTGGTGACGTTGCCGAAGCGTTACGATCAGGTTCCTGCTAACCAGCCGATTGTTGATGCGCTGAAAGCCAAGAAACTGGATCCAACCGGTCCGTTCGTCTGGACGACCTACGCAGCACTGCAATCGCTGACCACCGCGATGGCACGTACCAATAGCGATGAACCGGAAAAACTGGTCGCAGATCTGAAAGCGAACCCTGTGGAGACGGTAATGGGACCATTAAGCTGGGATGCAAAAGGCGACCTGAAAGGGTTTGAATTTGGCGTATTTGAGTGGCACAAAGACGGTACTTCCAGCGCAGTGAAATAATCATCATGCCCGAGGCGGGGAACGGTTGAAGACACCGTTGTCTGCCTCTTCGGCGTGGAGAGCATTCTCGGCCCGCTGAGTGTGTACCAATAATAATCCCTCAATACCGAAGCCCCCGTTGCCGCAAGGCGCGGGGGCAGCATTTAAGGTTTAAGGTATGTCCGAGCAGTTCCTTTACTTTTTTCAGCAGATGTTCAACGGCCTGACGTTGGGCAGCACCTATGCGCTGATCGCCATTGGCTACACCATGGTTTACGGCATTATCGGCATGATTAACTTCGCACATGGCGAAGTGTATATGATCGGTAGCTACGTCTCCTTTATTGTGATTGCGGCCCTGATGATGATGGGCATCGATGCTGGCTGGCTCCTGATTGGCGCCGCCTTCATTGCCGCCGTGGTCATTTCCAGCGCCTACGGCTGGAGTATCGAACGGGTGGCCTACCGACCGGTTCGAACGTCAAAGCGCCTGATCGCACTGATTTCTGCCATCGGGATGTCAATTTTCCTGCAAAACTACGTCAGCCTGAATCAGGGCTCGCGTGATGTTGCGCTGCCGAGTCTGGTGACCGGTCAGTGGGTGCTGGGCGAAAGCAATGGCTTTGCCGCGACGATTAGCACCATGCAGTTGACCATCTGGATCGTGACGTTCCTCGCCATGCTGGCGCTGACGCTATTTATTCGCTATTCCCGTATGGGGCGCGCCTGTCGCGCCTGTGCGGAAGACCTGAAAATGGCAAGCCTGCTGGGTATCAGCACCGATCGTGTGATCTCCCTGACCTTCGTCATTGGCGCGCTTATGGCTGCTGTTGCTGGCGTGCTGTTGGGGCAATTCTACGGCGTCATCAACCCCTATATCGGCTTTATGGCCGGGATGAAAGCCTTTACGGCGGCGGTGCTGGGCGGAATCGGCAGCATCCCTGGTGCGATGATCGGTGGGCTGATTTTGGGCGTAGCCGAAGCGCTGACGTCCGCTTACCTGAGCACGGAATACAAAGATGCGGTGTCGTTTGCGCTGCTGATTGTGGTGCTGCTGGTGATGCCAACCGGTATTTTGGGTCGCCCGGAGGTTGAGAAAGTATGAAACAGCTCAACCTGTTTAATGCGTTGGTTTCCGCGCTCATGCTGCTGGTGCTGGCCTCGTTCTTAATGGGCATGCAGCTGGCGCTGGATGGCACCAAACTGGTGGTGCGCGGTGCTGATGAAGTCCGTTGGTACTGGATTGGCGCGGGCTGCATCGTGGTGTTTTTCTTCCAGTTGATTCGCCCGTTCTTCCAGCAAAGCATCAAGAAATTCTCTGCACCGTCGCTGGTGCTGCCGAGCTTTGATGGCAGTACGCCACGGCAGAAGATAGTAGCGGCGGCATTGATTATCGCCGCTATCGCCTGGCCGTTTCTGGTGTCGCGCGGTACGGTGGATATCGCCACCCTCACGCTGATTTACGTGATGCTGGGCCTGGGTTTGAACGTCGTGGTTGGCTTGTCCGGTCTGCTGGTATTGGGCTACGGCGGGTTTTACGCCATTGGTGCGTATACCTATGCGTTGCTGAATCACTATTACGGATTGGGCTTCTGGGAAAGTCTGCCGCTGGCGGGCATGGCGGCAGCGCTGTCCGGCTTCCTGCTGGGGTTCCCGGTGCTGCGTTTGCGCGGCGACTACCTGGCGATTGTGACGCTCGGGTTCGGTGAAATTGTTCGTATCCTGCTGCTGAACAACACTGAAATTACCGGTGGCCCGAACGGCATCAGCCAGATCCCTAAACCGACTTTCTTTGGTCTGGAATTTGGCCGCAGCGCGCGCGATGGCGGCTGGGATACGTTCCATAATTTCTTCGGTCTGCAATATGACCCGAGCGATCGCGTCATCTTCTTGTATCTGGTCGCGCTGCTGCTGGTTGTGTTGACCCTGTTTGTGATTAACCGTCTACTGCGGATGCCGTTAGGACGTGCCTGGGAAGCGCTGCGCGATGATGAAATCGCCTGCCGCTCTCTGGGGCTGAGCCCAACACGCATCAAGCTGACCGCGTTTACCATCAGCGCCGCATTCGCGGGTTTTGCCGGTACGCTGTTTGCCGCGCGTCAGGGCTTTGTCAGCCCGGAATCATTCACGTTCGCTGAGTCTGCCTTTGTACTGGCCATCGTCGTACTGGGCGGAATGGGCTCGCAGTTTGCGGTCATTCTTGCGGCAATCTTGCTGGTCGTGTCCCGCGAGCTGATGCGCGATCTGAATGAATACAGCATGCTGCTGCTGGGTGCGTTGATGGTTCTGATGATGATTTGGCGTCCGCAAGGCCTGCTGCCGATGAAGCGTCCTGAGATGAAGTTGAAAGTCGCGAAGAAGGAAGAGCAAGCATGAGCACGCAGCCACTATTATCAGTCAGAGGTCTGATGATGCGTTTTGGCGGCCTGCTGGCGGTCAACAACGTTGAAATGGATATTCATGCGGGCGAAATTGTCTCGCTGATCGGCCCGAACGGGGCGGGGAAGACTACAGTCTTTAACTGCCTGACCGGTTTTTATCGCCCAAGCGGCGGCACCATCATGCTGCGCGATCGTCATCTGGAAGGGTTACCCGGACAGGCCATTGCCCGTATGGGCGTGGTGCGCACATTCCAGCACGTTCGTCTGTTCCGTGAAATGACGGTGATCGAGAACCTGCTGGTCGCGCAACATCAGCACCTGAAAAGCGGCGTGTTTGCCGGGCTGTTGAAAACGCCGGGCTTTCGTCGTGCGGAAGCCGATGCGCAAGAGCGCGCTGCGGTGTGGCTGGAGCGTATCGGTCTGTTAGATTTAGCGAACCGTCAGGCGGGGAATCTGGCTTACGGCCAGCAGCGCCGTCTGGAAATTGCCCGCTGCATGGTGACGCGCCCTGAGCTGCTGATGCTGGATGAGCCTGCGGCTGGTCTGAACCCGAAAGAAACTGACGAGTTAAATCAGCTGATTGCGGAACTGCGCGATAGCCATCAGGTGTCTGTGTTGTTGATTGAACATGATATGAAGCTGGTCATGGGCATTTCCGACCGGATTTATGTCGTCAATCAGGGAACGCCGCTGGCACAAGGCACCCCAGCTGAAATTCGTAACAACCCGGATGTCATCCGTGCATATCTGGGTGAAGGATAACGTTTATGCTGTCATTACATCAGGTTTCGGCCCACTACGGAAAAATTCAGGCGCTGCATCAGGTAAGCCTGCATATTAATCAGGGCGAGATTGTTACGCTGATCGGCGCGAACGGTGCCGGTAAAACCACGCTGCTGGGTACGCTATGCGGTGACCCACGCGCGACGGAAGGCACTATCACGTTTGACGGTAAGGACATCACAAACTGGCAGACTGCGCAGATTATGCGTGAAGCTATCGCGATTGTGCCGGAAGGGCGTCGCGTCTTTTCCCGCATGACGGTAGAAGAAAATCTGGCGATGGGCGGGTTCTTTGCCGAGCGCGATCAGTATCAGGAGCGCATTGCACGCGTTTACGATCTGTTCCCGCGTCTGTATGAGCGACGCGCCCAGCGTTCCGGCACGATGTCCGGCGGTGAGCAGCAGATGCTGGCGATTGGCCGTGCGCTGATGAGCCAGCCGCGTTTACTGCTGCTGGACGAGCCGTCGCTGGGTCTGGCACCGATCATCATCCTGCAAATTTTCGACACGATCCAGCAACTGCGTGAAGAGGGTATGACCATCTTCCTGGTGGAGCAAAACGCCAATCAGGCGCTGAAATTGGCTGACCGAGGTTATGTACTTGAAAACGGCCATGTCGTGTTGGAAGATACCGGTGCGGCATTGTTAGCTAATGAAGCGGTACGTTCGGCCTATCTGGGCGGATAATTAAAGTTTTGTTGAAAGGTTAATAAGAGATGGCCATTGAAGGGTTGTTAGCGCACCGCATCGCTCAGTTAAAAAGTTCCGCCATCCGTGAACTGCTGAAACACAGCAAGATGGAAAATATTATCTCGCTGGCTGGCGGGATTCCGTCAGATGCATTATTTGATTTCGAAGGGTTAAGTCAGGCCACGCAGTTAGCGATTACCGAACAGCCGAAAACGGCATTCCAGTATGGCTTGACCGAAGGCAGCGGCGTGCTGCGCGATCGCATTGCCGAGCTGTGCGCCGTACGCGGCGTAAAAACGCGCGGTGACGATATTGTCGTAACGGCCGGTTCGCAGCAGGCGCTGGACTTGATCATGCGCTCGATGGTCGATCCGGGCGACGTGTTCGTTGTTGAACGTCCGACCTATCTGGCAGCGCTGCAAACGCTGGAACTGGCGCAGGCGCAGGTGATGTCTGTGTCATCCGATGCCGACGGCATGGTCGTCGACGAGCTGGAAGAACTGCTGACGAAACAGCGCATCAAAGGCGTTTATATCGTTCCGAACTTTGGTAACCCGAGCGGCGTGACGCTGAGCTATGAACGTCGCCTGAAATTGATTCAGCTGGCAGAGCGCTACGGTTTTGTCATTATCGAAGACGATCCGTATGGCGAGCTGCGCTTCACCGAAGAGCGCAACCCGACGCTGTTCCAACTGGCGCAAGAGCAACTGGGTAGCACGGAATACGTGCTGTATACCTCTACGTTCTCGAAGGTGCTGGCACCGGGACTACGTCTCGGCTGGGCGATTCTGCCGGATTGGCTGTTGCACAAAGTAGCGATTATCAAACAGGCCGCTGACCTGCATGCCAGCGCATTGTCGCAGACCGTCGCGGAATGCTATCTGGGGTTGGGACGTCTGGATACGCAGATCGAGAAAATTCGCCACGCGTATAAGCACAAAGGCGAACTGCTGGCACAGCTGGTCGAGAAGGAACTGGGTGATGTCATCACCTTCAACCAACCGAAAGGTGGGATGTTCCTGTGGGCGAAGTTCCGTCAGGACGATTTCAACACGACGGAATGGCTGAAGAAGACGCTGGATCAGGGTGTGGTCTTCGTGCCGGGCGAGTTCTTCTTCCCAGACAATATCGATTACTCAACGCTGCGTCTGTCCTTTGCGACAGCAACGGATGAGCAAATGCATGAAGCGGTGGCTCGCCTGCGTCGGGCGCTGTAATCGCCAATAATGCATTGCCCGTTAATGTGAAAAAACCGCTGATATCTCAGCGGTTTTTCTTTTTTAACGTCGCGTTAATCGCTTGTGTGTTTAAAAGGTTTCCCAGTTTGTGTGACTCGAACTACCGGCCAGCGCCAGTTTGGGTCTGGACAGTCTCGCCGCTGGTTGTGCAGCACGCTGTGGCTGGATGCCGTCGATTTTGAACATGCTCATCAACTCAACCAGATGTTTGGCCTGTTGACTCAGGCTGTCTGCGGCGGAAGCCGACTCTTCAACCAGTGCCGCGTTCTGCTGGGTGACCTGATCGAGCTGATTGACCGCATCGTTCACCTGAGAAACGCCTTGCTCCTGTTCGTGGGTGGTCAGGCCGATCTCATTGATAAGATTGGCGACACGCTGTGACTGCTCCACGACTTCCTCGATGGTTACGCCCGCTTCGTTAACCAGCAGTTCTCCGGCTTCCACTTTGCCGACACTGATGCTAATCAGATCCTTGATTTCACGCGCAGCGGAGGCGGAGCGTTGAGCCAGTGAGCGAACTTCTCCGGCCACCACCGCGAACCCGCGTCCCTGTTCTCCGGCGCGGGCAGCTTCGACAGCGGCGTTGAGCGCCAGAATGTTGGTCTGGAAAGCAATCCCGTCAATCACGCCGATAATATCGCCAATTTTACGCGAACTGGCGGTGATCTCTTCCATTGTCCGCACGACGTTATTAACGACATCTCCGCCTTTGCGGGCCGCCGCGCTGGCCGAGTTGGCAAGCTGTGCCGCGCTACGCACGGTGTCGGCGTTCTGTTTCACCGTGGTATTCATCTCTTCCATGGACGCGGCGGTTTCCTGTAGGTTCGCGGCCTGTTCTTCCGTGCGTTGACTCAGATCGGTATTGCCGATAGCAATCTGGCTGGCACCGGTGGCGATAGACTCGCTGCTTTGATGAACTTGTCCGACGATATTGCTCAGGCTTTGGCGCATCTCTTCCATCGCAGCCAGAATGCTGGTGGTGTCTCCGGTACGCCGTTCAATGGCGATGGCAAGATTCCCTTGAGCGACCTGACGCGTGATTTCCAGCGTATAGGCCGGTTCTCCGCCAAGTTGACGCTTAATTTTCCGGGTGATCCACCAGGCAACAACGCCTCCCAATAGCGAGGCACACAGTGTGAGAATCAGCATTAAGGTGCCAGAATTGAATGCGTCTTTCTCGGATTGGTTGGCGATATCTATTGTGAGGGATTTCTGTCTCTCAGCCATTTTATCCAGTGCGGTAAATACGTTTGCCTGCGCGGCGCGTACCTCCGTCAACAGAAAGCTGCGAAACGCGTCGTGCTGGCTGTTCATCGCCAGTTCAATGGCTTTTCTCATGTTGCTGGTATAGGCGGGGAGAGCCTGTTCCAATGTGGCAATCAGCGCTTTAGTCTCACTGCTCACCGCGTTGTTACGTATTTGCGCCAGCAACTCGTTATTACGTGCGATGGATTTCTCAATGCGCTCCTTTTCCGTCTTCATCTGCTGTTGATCGTTTAGGAGTGCAATATTTCTGATGGCGCGTGCGGTGTCGTTAACGTTGTCTTTAAATTCCTGCATCAGCAGAAGATTGGTAATACGGACCTGTGACAGGGTCTGAATGTTTCCTCCAAGTTTTTCTAACTGGGTGCGACCCAGTATGGCGACTAAAAACCCAATGACGATAATTAGCGTAAAACCCGTTCCTAACATTTTTCCCAAGCTTATATTCTTCATGATGTGCCTTTTTTAATTATTGAAACTTGACACTGCAGGTGTCGTTATTTTAAGGGTGATGGTACAGATGCGATTCACCCTGCGAGTTTTATGGTTTTCATCATTCCATTTATCCCATAGTGCACTTTCTCATGCGGGTGTGTTGGCGACGCTGATACTCCAGCCGCTGCGTTGGTGGAGGAATGAGATCGTCACTTTCATGCACGTAGGGAATGCCTGTTGGGAATATTTACAGGCCAAAAGAATGACAAATAAAGTGTAGACAAGAATGTGACAGATTGATGGCAGAATAAACGTAACAAAACCCCCTGATTTATTAGATGGGCAGGGATTTGTTATTATTTTCTTGTCGCAGTTAGGATAGATAATAAATATTAATGAATGGTTGTCTAACTAATAAGAGTGAGATCTTTTTCTTATCGACTATTAATTTGTAACTTTATATTTAAAGTTGTGACATTTATTCATTAGTGCGGTTTTTTTAACCTTATTATTTATTCCTATTATCTGCATGCAATAAAAAACCGCTGAGATTCAGCGGCTTTATTTTGTTTGCGAACTATTGATGGCCGCGTTCGTTAAAAGGTTTCCCAGTTATCGCGGCCTGTGCTGCTTGACTGACCGGCCAGAGCTAGCCTCGGTGCCGTCGGTTGCTTCACCTTTGACGTCAGTCGTGGTGCTGGTGCCTGAACGCCGCTGATTTTAAACACGCCCATTAATTCCAGCAGCGTTCTGGCTTGCTCACTCAGGCTGTCGGCGGCGGAGGCGGATTCTTCAACCAGCGCAGCGTTCTGTTGGGTCACCTGGTCGAGCTGATTTACCGCATCATTCACCTGAGAAACACCCTGTTCCTGCTCGTGCGTGGTCAGGCCGATCTCATTGAGCAGGTTGGCAACCTGCTGAGATTTTTCGACAATGTCTTTGATGGTGATGCCCGCGTCGTTAACCAGCTTCTCACCCATTTCCACGTTAGCCACGCTTACGCTAATCAGATCTTTGATTTCACGCGCGGCGGAAGCGGAACGCTGTGCCAGAGAACGCACTTCACCGGCGACCACGGCGAAGCCACGGCCTTGTTCACCGGCTCTGGCGGCTTCAACAGCAGCATTGAGCGCCAGAATGTTGGTCTGGAAAGCAATGCTATCGATTACGCCGATAATATCGCCGATCTTACGCGAACTGGTGGTGATATCTTCCATGGTGCGCACAACGTTATTGACGGCATCGCCACCTTTTTGCGCCGTCGTGCTGGCGGAATGGGCTAACTCTGTTGCGGTGCGCACGGTCGCCGCATTCTGCTTCACCGTGGTATTCATTTGTTCCATTGAGGCAGCAGTTTCCTGAAGATTCGCGGCCTGTTCTTCCGTGCGCTGGCTCAGATCGGTGTTACCCATCGCAATCTGCGTCGCGCCCGTAGCGATAGATTCGCTGCTCTGATGCACCTGACCGACGAGGTTGCTCAGGTTTTGACGCATATCTTCCATCGCGGCCAGCACACTGGTGGTATCGCCGTCGCGCAGTTCAATCGCGACGGCCAGATTCCCTTGCGCAACCTGACGCGTGACTTCCAACGTGTAGGCTGGCTCTCCCCCGAGCTGACGTTTAATCGTTCGAGTAATCCACCATGAGATTATTGCTCCCAGCACAACAGAAAGCAGGGCGATAATAACCATCAGCGTACCTGCGCTGGTGGCATTCTTTAACGACTGGTCGGCGATTTCCACCGTAAGCTTCTCTTGCCAGTTAACCATGTCATTCAGAGCCTGGAAGACGGCATCCTGCTTGGCCCGCACATCGGTTAATAACAGATGTTGAGCCTCGCTGTTCTTGTTCGCCATTGCCAATGCGATGGCGTCTGTATAGCTACGGCTATAGGCCGGGCGCACGCGCTCCAGTACCGCGACCAGTTCCTGAGCATGTTTATCGACGGCGCTGTCGTGTATTTGCGAGAGTAACGCGTTATTGCGGGAGATCATCGCCTCAATACGCGCTTTCTCTTCCTGCATCTGCCGACTGTCTTCCAGCATCGTCAGGTTTCTGATGGCAAGGGCATTCGTGTTTATGTTGTCTTTAAACTCCTGCATTATCAGGAGATTGGTAATGCGGACCTGCGATAGCAGCTGGATGTTTTCCCCGAGCTTGTCGAGCTGGATGCGGCCAAATATCGCCACCAGAAATCCGATAGCGATGACCAGGGTAAAGCTGGTCCCTAGCATTTTACCCAGGCTACTATTTTTGATGAGATTCATTGTGTCCCTTATTATAGATTGAGAACGAATATGGTTGGTGCCGGCGTGCTTTAAATGTGAAATAGGCGTTGCGCAAATGTATTTATTTCGCAAATACCATCACGTTGATACCCTAAAGACTCGTGTCGCAGAAAGATGAATAAACATGCGGCTTGAAGAATGACAGGTATATCCTTTCCCGTAATCGTTGCCTGTTTTCCTTGGCTAATAAACTTATCCTAAGTTTACTTTTTCCTGTCACGCTTTCCGGTAAACGGTCGTCGTGTCTGGTGCGGTGGAACATATACAAATAAGGGTAAATGATGGCGCAGGAGTATAAAAGGTGGCGGTAAAAGCCGCAATATCTCTATGGGTTAGAGAAAAAATAAACTGGAGTCATGCTGTAATGCTAAATTGACAATCATGTTAATAAACGTTGCGGTTATGATTCTTTTGCTTATTTATTCAACGCTAAAAGAGGCTTATTTTTCATTCCTTCTTTTTTTTCGAACGACATGATGTTTTTAGCATCATATATTTGATGTTTTTATCATCGAAAATAGCTATTCCTCGTTTTATTGATGTTATTCCCTCGTGCTTAATATAAAACGCATTGCTAGTTTTTCTCTTTATTCATTGTTTTTCCCTATTGAAAAAATTTCGCGCGTTTCTTGATGTGTGGTGGATAGGGGAGGCGTGGTAACGTGAGACGTTCAGGCCATAAAGGGATAAAAAAACCGCCGATCGCTCAGCGGTTTTGGGGGACTTTTGGCTGGCTGTTAAAAGGTTTCCCAGTTTTGCTTATCGCTTCCCGCGCTGCTTTTAGGATTAGCGAGAGAGAGTTTGGCGCTGGTCGGTCTTTTCAGCTGTGGTGCAATGCGCGGTGACGACCCGCCCTCTACGGTGAAGGTTTTCATCAGCTCGACCAGATGGGCTGCTTGATCGCTCAGGCTATCGGCAGCGGAAGCGGATTGCTCAACGAGCGCGGCATTCTGCTGCGTCACCTTATCAAGCTGGTTAATCGCATCATGAATCTGCGAGACGCCGGATTCTTGTTCCTGCGTCGTCACGCCAATTTCGTTAATCAGATCGGCAACGTGGCGCGCCTGACGCACCAGTTCTTCAATTGTCGTTCCCGCATCGCTGACCAGTCTGGATCCTACCTCGACTTTCTCGACGCTGTGGCCGATCAGCTCTTTAATCTCTTTGGCTGCCGTTGCAGAACGCTGTGCCAGCGAGCGAACTTCGCCTGCGACGACCGCAAAGCCACGACCTTGCTCACCTGCGCGTGCGGCTTCTACCGCGGCGTTAAGCGCCAGAATGTTGGTCTGGAAGGCAATACCGTCAATGACGCTAATGATGTCGCCAATTTTGTGCGAGCTGTCGGTAATCTCTTTCATGGTGATAACGATATTGCCGACGGCTTCACCGCCCTTCGCCGCGGTATTGCTGGCTGCCTGCGCCAGCTGCGCGGCATTGCGCACCGTATCGGCATTCTGACGCACGGTCTGGCTCATTTCTTCCGTGGAGGCGGCGGTTTGTTGCAGATTCGCCGCCTGCTCTTCCGTGCGCTGGCTGAGATCGGTGCTGCCTGCGGCAATCTGGCTGGCACCGGTTGCGATCGATTCGCTGCTCTCACGCACTTGCTCAACAATGCTGCTTAAGCTTTTGCGCATGTTATTCATTGCGAACAGCAGGCTGGTATTGTCGCCTGATGCCAGATCGACCGGCATCGCGAGATTACCTTGTGCGATTTCTTGTGTGACCTGCGTGGCATAGGCGGGTTCTCCCCCCAACTGCTTCTTGATATGGCGGGTAATCAGCCAGGCTATGCCTGCACCAAACAATGAAGCGATGACGGCCAGAACCAGCAGTGAGTTGCCATCATAGTAGGACTCTTCAATCGCGTTGGTTGCCGTTTGCGTGGTGTAGTCTTTCTGCAACTGAATCATGTTGTTCAGATTGTTAAAAAGCCGGGTTTGTATGGGTTCAAGCTGAGTTTTCACCAGCTCGATAGACTCGGCCTGCCTGTTGCTGAGTGACAACGCGACGGCCTGACGGCCCACGGTGGCAAATTCAGTGCGATTTTGCTGCAGCTCACCCAGAATATTGCGGACTTCGGTTGCCCGTAAATTTTCTTCCAACTGAGTGACGAGTTTCGTGTTTTTGGCGCTCGTGGCTTCAATCAGTTTTTGATTGTCTTCCAGAACCTTTTGTTCGGTTGCGATAAGCATACGCAACGTGGCTTTGATCGTGACGTTAAGATTATCTTTCAATTCCTGTAGCACGATGAGGTTGGCGAGGTGGTGTTTGGCCAGCCTGTCAGTGGTATTACCGAGGCCAACCAGATGCATTCTGCCGAAAATGGCCACTAATAGGCCGATAACAATAACAATGGCAAAACCCGAACCGACCTGAGTACCCAGTTTCATTTTTCTTTTATTCTGCATGTTATCCTCATGACTTATTGACACTGTTTATTGTTATTAAGCGGATTTTCTTTTGCACGACGGGAGCGATGTACGACTGCAGTTTCTAAATCCTTCTGATGAATAACTAAGCAGTCCACTCTAGAATATCGGCATGACCAGCGAAAACATTGATTTTAATTGTCGATATTGCCGCATGCGGATGAGGAAAAAACAGGAAACGCAGGAAATGGATGCTGCTGGCGGTGAAGGGATGTGAAAGTAGAGTGGGGGATGCGCGATCCATCCCCCGCGTAGAATTAGAACTGCTCCCAGTTTTGGCTATCGCTTACCGTGCTGCTTCTAGGATTAGCGAGAGAGAGTTTGGCGCTGTCAGGCCGTTTCAACGGCGGTGCAATACGCTGTGACGATCCGCCTTCAACGACGAACACTTTCATCAGCTCGACCAGACGGGCAGCCTGATCGCTCAGGCTATCGGCGGCGGAAGCGGATTGCTCAACGAGTGCGGCGTTCTGCTGCGTGACCTGATCAAGCTGATTAACAGCATCATGAATCTGCGAGACGCCGGATTCTTGTTCCTGCGTGGTGACGCCAATTTCGTTGAGCAGACCGGCAACATTGTGTGCCTGACGCACCAGCTCTTCAATCGTCGCGCCAGCGCTGTCTACCATGGCGGAACCGGCTTCCACCTTCTCGACGCTGTGGCCGATCAGCTCTTTGATTTCTTTCGCCGCAGAAGCGGAGCGTTGCGCCAGAGAACGCACTTCACCCGCAACCACCGCAAAACCACGGCCTTGTTCGCCAGCCCGTGCGGCTTCCACCGCAGCGTTGAGCGCCAGGATGTTGGTCTGGAAGGCAATGCCGTCAATGACGCTAATGATGTCGCCAATTTTGTGCGAGCTGTCGGTAATCTCTTTCATGGTGACAACGATATTGTTGACGGCTTCGCCCCCTTTGGCGGCGGTATCGCTGGTGGCCTGTGCCAGCTGCGTGGCATTGCGTACCGTCTCGGTGTTTTGGCGCACGGTCTGGCTTATTTCTTCCATTGAAGCGGCAGTTTGTTGCAGATTCGCCGCCTGCTCTTCCGTGCGCTGGCTGAGATCGGTACTGCCTGCGGCAATCTCGCTGGCACCGGTTGCGATAGATTCGCTGCTCTCACGCACCTGTTCAACAATCCCACTCAGGCTTTTGCGCATACCGTTCATGGCAGCCAGCACGCTGTGGCTGTCGCCGGGGCGCAGATCGACGCTGACGGCCAGATTTCCCTGTGCAACCTCTTGCGCGATGTGTGCCGCATAAGCGACTTCGCCACCCAGCAGATTTTTTATCGTGCGGGTGATCAGGATGGAGATAAAAATCCCGATGAAGACCGCGAACGCAGCGAACAGCAGCAGCGTATTGCCATCCTCTCTGGCTTTATTCATGGCGTTGGTCGTCGTTTCCATCGTCTGTTCTTTCTGTAACGCTGTCAGTCCGTCCAGCGCCGCGAAAACCGATGCCTGTGCAGGGGGCATTTCATTGACCATGACTAACGCGGCCTGCATTTTTTCTTCCGGCACCCCGGAGAGGCTTAATTCAATGGCTTTATTCACCGCTTTTAGGTAAGTCGGGCGTGCCTGCGCGAGCTGTTCCAGCAAGGCTCTAGCCTCCGGTTCGGCAAGCTGTTTATAGACTTTCGCCAGGGCGTCGTTATTGCGGATAATTTGCTGATCGAACAGGTGTTTTTCTTCCTGGATACGGGCGCTGTCTTGTGAGAGCCCGATATTACGGACAACACGGGCGACAACCTCAAACCCGCTCTTGGTATCCTGAATCAGAAGCAGGTTGGCCAGATTTTTTTCAGAAAGTGATTCAATATCTTTACCCAGATTGGCGAGATGGACGCGTCCCAGAATGGCAACCATCAGACCGATAATGATGACAGAGGCGAAACCTGCGCCCAGCATGGCACCAAGTTTCATTTTTGATAGAAAATTCATAATGTTCCTTTATTATTTTTCATTGATTGATGCAGGCTTTGCCTTATAGATTGGGCATCCTTTACGACAGGTCAGGAATTGGGTGCACTTCTGATTACATAATGTGTGCGGTATGCCAATTTGCGAGAGTAGGCAGGAAAACGCGTTGTTTCTTACCCAAGCGATATTATAAAGGCAGAATAAAAACGGGTAGATGTGGAATATGGGAGTAAAAAGGGCGCATTTTTCAGCATAAAGGAGGTATGTAAATGCAGTATTTGGTTGATACCAATGGGGAAGCCGCAGCCTCCCCATTGTGAAATTTCACGCTATTACAGCACCAGCCACAATGCCCAGGTGAAGAGGAAACCGGCCAGCCCGAGGATAGTCGTCAGCACCGTCCAGGTGCGCAGGCCGTCGGCGACGGACAGCCCCAGATATTTGGTGACAATCCAGAAGCCGGAGTCATTGACGTGCGACAGGCCCAGTCCACCAAAGCAGGCAGAGAGCGTCACCAGCACTAGCTGCATCTGGTTCAGGCCGCTGACGGCTTCGCTCAACAGGCCGCAGGTGGTGAGAATGGCGACGGTAGCTGAACCTTGCGAGGCACGCAGCGCCAGCGACAGAATAAATGCGGCAGGCACCAGCGGCAGGTGAATGCTGGTCAGCGTATCCGCCAGCGCTTTACCGATGCCCGATTCCACCAGCACTTTACCGAACACGCCACCGGCACCGGTCACCATAATGACCATTGCGGCGGCAGGCATAGCATCGCCCATCACGCCGCTGGCTTTCTCCAGCGACCAACCGCGACGCAGGGCAATCAGCCAGAACGCTAATCCCAGTGCAATCAGCAGCGCAACGGCAGGAGAACCGACCAGCGACATCACGTTACGCACCGGGTGTCCGGCAGGCAGAATGGTCGCAGACACGGTACCAAGCATGATGATGGCGATAGGAATGGCGATCAGCGCGGCAATCAGCCCAGCCGAAGGGGCGGATACGGGAGCCGTGTTCGGCGTCGAATCTTCCGGCTTTGCCATCTGTAATTGCTCTAACACTTCAACGGAAAGCGCGTATTTACGGCGGTTCATAGCCTTGGCCGCCCAGTAGCTGATGATGCCGACAGGAATCGACACCAGCAGGCCAATGATGGTCAGCCAGCCGATATCTGCATTCAACAGGCCAGCGGCGGCGACCGGACCGGGGTGCGGCGGCAGCGCGACGTGCACGGTCAGCATTACACCCGCGACGGGCAAGCCGAATTTAATCGGGGAAACTTTCGCGACTTTCGCAAAGCCGTAAATAATCGGGGCAAGGATAATAAAGCCGACATCGAAAAAGACCGGAATACCCAGAATGAATGCGGCGATAGTTAATGCCGCCACCATTAATCCCGGTCCCATTAATTGAGCGAAGCGGTGTGCTAAGGATTCTGCGCCACCGGACACTTCGATCATTCTACCCAGCATGGCGCCGAGGCCGATAATAATCGCCACCGAACCGAGAATACCGCCCATACCGGAGGTAATCACCTTCATTACTTCGCCAGTCGGAATACCCGTTGCCAGGGCAACGAGTAAACTGACAACCAGCAGGGCGACAAAGGGCTGAATTTTAAATTTAATGACCATCAGCAGCAGGAGTAATACCCCGGCGATAGCGATGCAGAGTAAGAGCGAGGTGGCCATGTTCTTATCCTCATTGACCCATTTTTCAATTCAGAGGCTGAAAAGGTAGTGGGTTATTGTTTTATTTGAATAAAGGGATGCCTCGACTCCTGTAATACATACAGGAGTCTGACCTATTCTTTTTTATTTATTCGCGTCTAACGACGATGTCTCTGGTGTTGACATTATTTCCTGGATAAGTGAATTAGTGTTTTTTCTCCAGCCAAGGTTTAGCCCATCCCAATCCGTCTTCCGTTTTACCGCGTGGGTTATATTCACAGCCAACCCAGCCGGAATAATTCACGCGATCCAATTCGGCAAAGATGAACGGATAATTAATTTCCCCTTCATCGGGTTCGTGTCGTGCAGGAACCGAAGCAATTTGTATATGTCCGATACGGCCAGCCAAATCGTGAATAATTTGCGTCAGGTTGCCATCGACAATCTGCGCGTGGAAGAAATCCAACTGGATATACACATTCGTGCGATCGATCAGATTGGCTAATTCCAGCGCCTGATACTGACTGGCGAACAGATAATTCGGTTTCACCTTCGCACTCAGCGCTTCAATCATGATATTGATGCCGTGCGGCGCAAATTTATCGGCGGCGTAGCGTAGGTTATCGATGAAGGTTTGCTGATAGGCTGCACGGTCTTCACCGGGCGGCACGACGCCCCCCATCACCAGCACCGAAGGACAGTTGAGCGCCAGCGCATATTCCAGCGCGTTATCGATATCCCGGCGGGCATCTTCAATACGGTCGGGCAGCGCAGAAACACCCCATTCACCCGCTGCAATATTGCCGGGCGCGGTATTGAATAACACCTGCTTCAGGCCATTTTCCCGCAGCTTTTCTGCCAGCAGCGGTGCCGGATAGTCATAAGGAAACAGATACTCAACCGAGGTGAAACCCGCATCGGCAGCGGCTTTAAAACGGTCGAGAAACGGCATGTCGGTAAACAGCATAGAAAGATTGGCAGCAAACTTAGGCATGGTTAACTCCTCGGTTCAGCAAAAATGTCTCATGAAGAGAGCTCTGCAATATCGTCAGCGGTGAGGTAGCGAATTTTTCGATCACCGAGAATAAAAATCAGCTTGGCGGTTTCTTCCAGCTCTTCCATGTTGTCCGCCGCCGCTCGCAGATCTTTACCAGTGACGACAGGGCCGTGGTTAGCCAATAAGAACGCCTTGTAGCGCGAAGCCAGCTTCGCCAGATCTTCACCGAGCCGGGCATCGCCGGGGCGGTAATAAGGCACAACAGGCACTTTACCGACGCGCATGACCACATAAGGTGTGAACGGCTTGATGGCATCCTGCGTGTCCAGCCCTTCCAGACACGAGAGCGCCGTCAGGTAAGTGCTGTGCAGGTGGACAATCGCCTTACAGTCGGGATCGTTACGGTAAATCGACAGGTGAAAGCTGACCTCTTTCGACGGCTTATCTCCGGAGATCCACTCGCCGCCCAGGCTGACTTTGGACAGCCGTTCGGCATCCAGTTCGCCAAGGCAGGAGCCGGTCGGCGTTGCCAACAGCGTGCCGTCATCCAATAGCAGCGAGAGGTTGCCCGCTGAGCCAGTGGCGTAGCCGCGCTGGAAAAAGGACGCGCCCAGCTTGACCATTTCCGCACGTGCGCGTTGTTCGCTGTTTAGCGCCGCCTCGGTGCTGTGGTGTTTTTCACTCATGCGGCAAACTCCTTTTGGGCGCGGGCAAAGAAGTCTTCATCACCGAAATTGCCGGATTTCAACGCCAGCGAGAGTGGATGATTGGTCGAACGCACCCACGGCACGCCAGGAGAAATGGACGGCCCGATATGGAACGCGTGAATACCCAACGTTTGCACCACGATGCTGGAGGTTTCCCCGCCCGCGATGATGAAGCGCTGAAAGCCGTCCTGCTGAAGCTGGCGGGCGACGGCGGCAAACAGTTTCTCCACCGCCTGACTGCTGGCTTCTGCGCCCCAGCGCTGCTGAATCTGCGCCAGTTCGTCGGGGGACGACGTGGCGTACAGCAGCGGAGCGAGTGCGTCGTCACGATGTGCCTTCACCCAGTCGGCCAGTTCCTGCACGTAGACTTGCTGAGCATCATCGCTTTCCAGACAGCGAGCGACGTCAATCGCGCGACCCGCCGCCTGTTTCAGGTAGTGAGCGACCTGCTTGTTGGTCATCACTGAGCAGGAACCGGATAGCACAACGCCTGCGCCGGATTGTGGCTTGCCCGCCTCGGTGGCGGAGCCAGTCTGTGCCGCGGGCTCTGCCCACTGGCGTGCCAGGCCAATCGCCAGGCCGGAACCACCGGTGACCAGCTTCATATCGCGCAGCGCCTCGCCCTGCGTTAACAGGTGCTGTTCGTTCAGCGTATCCAGCACCACATAGCGTATGCCTTGTTCTTTCAACTGCGTCAGCCGCTGCTTAACAGCCTCTGCACCCTGATCAATCACCGCATAAGGCACCAGCCCGCAGCGTCCGGCTGCCTGCTGTTCCATGACGCGCATCAGGTTGCTGTCCGTCATCGGCGTGACGGGATGGTGGCGCATCCCGGATTCAGACAGCAGCTGATCCATCACGAATAAATGGCCCTGATAGACGGTTCTGCCGTTCACCGGCAGCGCCGGAGAGATGATGGTTTGCGTTTCGCCAAGCTGCTCTAACAGCGCATCGGTCACCGGACCGATGTTGCCTTTCGCGGTGCTGTCGAAGGTGGAGCAATATTTAAAGTAGAACTGCTGGCAGCCCTGCTGTTGCAGCCACGCCAGCGCCTTGAGTGAATCCGCCACGGCCTGTTCCGCTGGGCAGGAGCGCGATTTCAGGCTAATCACCACAGCCTGTGTGTCGACCTTAAAGTCTGACGGCGGTACGCCGTTGAGCTGCACGGTCGGCAGCCCGTTGTTCACCAGAAAGCTGGCGATATCCGTGGCACCGGTAAAATCGTCGGCAATCACACCTAGCTTGATCATGGCGCCTCCTTCTTTTCCGGCAGCGTAATGCCGTTAAAAATCTTGATGACCGCGCTATCGTCTTCTTTACCGAATCCGGCGTTGCTGGCGGCGGTAAACATGTTGAACGCGGTGGAGGCCAGCGGTAGTGGGAAATGGAGCGATTTGGCGGTGTCGGTGACCAGTCCCAGATCTTTCACAAAAATATCAACGGCGGATTTTGGCGTGTAGTCGCCATCGACAACGTGGCGCATACGGTTCTCAAACATCCAGGAATTCCCGGCAGCGTTGGTCACCACGTCGTACATGATATCCAACGGGATATCGGCTCGCGCGGCCAGCGCCATCGCTTCTGCGCCGGCGGCGATGTGTACGCCTGCCAACAGCTGGTGGATAATTTTAACGGTCGCACCCAACCCGATCTCTTCACCGATGCGATAGACCTTGCCTGCGACGGCGTCGAGCACGGGTTTCAGTTTCTCAAACGCCAGATCGGAGCCGGATGCCATCACCGTCATGTCACCTGCGGCGGCTTTCACTGCACCGCCAGATACCGGTGCATCCAGCATGATGAGCTGATGCTCAGCCAGACGCTGTTCAATGTTTTTGGCATCCTGCGCGGAGATAGTAGAAGACACCATAACCACGGTGCCGGGCTTGAGTTTCGCTGCGACCTGCGGCTCACCGAATAGAATCCCATTCACCTGCGCGGCGTTCACCACCAGCAGCACGACCGCATCCAGCTTGTCAGCGAAGGCATCAATACGCACGTCGGCCTGCGCCGCACCCGCCTGACGTAACCGCTCTAGTGCTTGCGGATTGATATCGACACCGTATGTCGTCAGGCCAGTGTTGATGCAGGACGCCGCAGCGCCAAAGCCCATGGAACCCAGACCGATAACGGCGACAGCATAATCAGAAGTCTTTTTCATCGTGGTTGCCTTGTTAAAATTAGTGATTTTTTGTTCTCTGGTGTTAAATATAAGGACTATCAGAACAAATTGTGGTGATTTTTATCACATAAATTAACATTGAGATCGTGATGATTCAGTGTAGTTGAACCTCGTTGGGAAGGTGATCTCCATTATTATCTTTATATATCAGTCGATTATTTCTATTTTGGCATTGAGTGATGAGAAAGGTTGTTATGTCTGGCGTGGTTTATGACGTGAATTTATGATAATTATCGTCATCAAACGGGGTGTTTCTCACAATATTTATCAGCCCCCCTATTTATCACACCAGCACAACCAAACAGGGAACGGACAGCGTGATTCCAGTAGAACGTCATCAACAGATTCTGGCGCTGATCGCCGAGCGCGGCGCGGTAAGCATCAACGAACTGACCGAGCGACTAGGCGTGTCGCACATGACGGTACGGCGCGATGTGCAAAAGCTGGAGCAGGACGGCCTGCTGCTGAGTGTCTCCGGCGGCGTGCGCTCGCCTGAACGGCTGGCGATTGAGCCGTCGCATCAGGATAAATCGGTGATGTTCAGCCAGCAGAAAGAAGCAATTGGCAAACTGGCGGCACAGCATATCCCGTTCAATAGCTGCATTTATCTGGATGCGGGCACTACCACACTATCGTTGGCGCGCGAACTGGCCGATCGTGACGATCTGCTGATTGTCACCAACGATTTTGTGATTGCTGCTTTTCTGATTGAGTCCAGCCAGTGCCGCATGATCCACACGGGTGGCACGCTGTGTCGGGAAAATCGCTCCTGCATTGGCGAAGCAGTGGCACAGGCGCTGCGCAACCTGTTTATCGATATTGCGTTTATTTCCGCCTCTTCCTGGAGCCTGCGCGGGCTGTCCACGCCGAATGAAGACAAAGTGGTCGTGAAACGCGCGGCGGTGGATGCCAGCAGCAAATGCGTCCTGCTGTGCGACACCTCAAAATACGGCCGCATCGCCACCCATCTTGCCACGCCGCTCAGCGTCTTCGACAGCATCATCACCGACGATGGCCTGCCCGCCGCTGCTAAAGACGCCTTGAGCAAAATGGGGGTTGAGGTGCTGGTGGCGTGAGGGTGTTATTTAGGCGAATGTTTTAGAGATATGAAAAGAAGAATAAGCATACTGTTAAGTATATCGATCCTAATTGCCTTGCCACTTATCTATTACTGGCCTGCCATGGTTATTCTGACGGAGGGGAGTTCCCGCTACACGGAACATAACACCCGACGATATGAAATGCTGACGGACGAGATCATTAAAAATTGCCCGCGCATTTCTTCTATCTATCTATGATTTTGGCTATGCAACCGTTGATGGCCCTGCATTGGAAGTCAGCAATATTACGTTTCAAAACAGCAATGACGCGACAAGCATACGTAGATATCTAGCGTCACTTGGTTTTACGCTGAGCTACATAGACACGACCGGTGAGTATTGGAAGTCTATGGATTCAGATAAAACGATACATATAGGAATCATCAACGATCCGAAAACCGTTATCGTTGATGCCATTCGAAAATAGCCTTGAGTAGGGTATTCAGTGCGTTTGAATGTATGGGTGATGTTCTCATATGTAGCATTTTTGTACACGTCATGTAGGGTTGTAGAGAGGTTCACTACACAGGCATGATGATGAAACCTGAAACTAAAGAAGCACGAATCACTATTCGGGCCAAAGCCTCCCAGCGGAATTTGATCGATATGGCTGCAAACCTTGTGTCAAAATCACGTACCGACTTTATGCTTGAAGCAGCCTGCCGCGAGGCGCAGGACATCTTGTTGGATCAACGTTTGTTTATTCTGGACGACGAACAGTTTGATGGATTGTTGGCCGAGTTGGATGCGCCTATCACCGCAGAGCGTCATGCCCGCATTAACGATCTTATGTGTCGTCAATCGCCATGGGAATAACAGCACCAGAGCCATTACTGATAATTGTTCTTGGTGGCATGCTATTGATTGAATACATCCTTATTTAGCCACTTTTTAAATATCAAAAAAGTGGCACATAGGTTCCATTTGCTGATGCAGGATTCGGATGATAAGAAGATCTTCTTCTCGTATGCGGTAGAAAATAGCGTGTTGCCTATGATCGAATCGGCGCACACCTTGGCTAATTTCAGGGTACTCTTGGCCTATATAAGGGGATTCTGCTAGCAGAATCAGCGTATTCTCTAGCGACTCTGTATAATTGTCAGCCTGACTGATGCCGTAGTTGATCAATGTGTACTCAAAGATGCCTGCGAAATCTTCTGCTGCAAGATTAGAGAGTTTATACATTTCGTTCGCGCTTCTTTTTTGCCGCAATTTCACGCAGCGTCAACGAACTTTCTCCACTTTGCTCCCCTGCATAAATCGCTTTTTTCAGAGCCTCTGTTTTGGATTCTTGTTGTTCAAGAAGACGAAGTGCTGACCTGATGACTTCACTGGTAGAACTATAGCGACCGCTATCTATTAATTTGGAGACAAAGTCATCCAGTTGTTCGCCGATCGTAATACTTGTCGTTCTAGGCATAAAAACCTCCTGTGTTATCTATTAACACAGATGGTAGCACAGAACAGTCTACTTAGTAGCCAATAAGAAGACCTCCTTCCTCTGTCACTTTTCCGTCATCTTCCAGTTATTTTTCTGTCATGCGCTCATGTCATGTTTACCTTCGCATAAAAAACGCCGTGATGATGGCGCATTTAATTGATTGCAGGAGACAGGCATGTTCAACAACACAATTCGTAAAACACATGCTATTCGCACCGCCGCGGCGTGTGTGGCATTAGCGCTGATGAGCGCCAGTGCGCAGGCCGCGACAGAAATTCCTTTCTGGCACTCCATGGAAGGCGAATTAGGGAAAGAAGTGAATTCTCTGGCTGACCGTTTTAACAAAGCGCACAGCGATGTAAAAATTGTGCCGGTCTATAAAGGCAACTACGAACAAAACCTGGCTGCTGGGATTGCGGCCTATCGCGCGGGGAATGCGCCCGCCATTTTGCAGGTCTATGAAGTCGGTACGGCGACCATGATGGCAAGTAAAGCCATCAAACCTGTCTATGAAGTCTTCAAAGAGTCAGGCATTAATTTCGATGAGTCGGTGTTTGTGCCGACCGTCTCCGGTTATTACACCGATGCGAAGAGCGGCCACCTGCTGTCGCAGCCGTTTAACAGTTCCACGCCGGTGCTGTACTACAACAAAGATGCCTTCAAGAAGGCCGGTTTAGATCCAGAACAGCCACCGAAAACCTGGCAGCAAATGGCTGAGTACACCGCCAAACTGCGTGCAGCCGGGATGAAGTGCGGCTACGCCAGCGGCTGGCAGGGCTGGATTCAGATTGAAAACTTCAGTGCCTGGCACGGTCTGCCAGTTGCGAGCAAAAATAACGGCTTTGATGGCACCGATGCCGTGTTGGAATTCAACAAACCAACGCAGGTTAAGCACATTCAGCTGTTGCAGGACATGAACAAGAAGGGTGACTTCACCTATTTTGGGCGTAAGGATGAGCCGACCGAGAAATTCTATAACGGCGACTGCGCTATTACGACCGCCTCTTCCGGTTCGCTGGCGAACATTCGGGAACACGCCAAGTTCAACTACGGTGTTGGCATGATGCCGTATGACGCCGATGCGAAAGGTGCACCGCAGAACGCCATTATCGGTGGTGCCAGCCTGTGGGTGATGGGTGGAAAAGATGCCGCGACCTACAAAGGCGTCGCTGAGTTTATGAAGTTCCTGGCCGAGCCGGAAAATGCCGCTGAATGGCACCAGAAAACCGGTTACCTGCCAATCACTACTGCGGCGTACGAACTGACGCAGAAGCAGGGCTTCTACGAGAAAAATCCTGGTGCGGATATCGCCACGCGTCAGATGCTGAACAAGCCACCGTTGCCGTTCACCAAAGGTCTGCGTTTGGGCAACATGCCGCAAATTCGTACCGTTGTGGATGAAGAATTAGAAAGCGTATGGACAAATAAGAAGACGCCACAACAGGCGTTGGATAGCGCAGTAGAACGCGGTAACGCGCTGCTGCGTCGCTTTGAACAATCGACGAAGTAATACGCTTCTGTTGAGCAATATCGGGCCGAAGGGAATCGGCCTGTTTCTTTTCTGTTTGCAATGAGTTACCGCATGACATCATCCCGCCCCGTTTTTCGCAGCAGCTGGTTGCCCTACGTGCTGGTGTTGCCTCAACTGCTGATTACCGTGATTTTCTTTATCTGGCCTGCCGGTCAGGCGCTGTGGTATTCGGTGCAGAACCTGGATCCATTTGGGTTATCCAGCGAATTTGTCGGCATGGAAAACTTCAGACAGCTGTTCAATAACCCTTACTACCTTGATTCGTTTTACACCACGCTGATATTCAGCTTTCTGGTGGCAGGGTTTGGCATGCTGATTTCACTCTTTCTGGCCGCGCTGGTGGACTACGTGATCCGTGCCAGCCGCCTGTACCAGACGTTGATCATCCTGCCGTATGCCGTGGCACCCGCCGTCGCTGCCGTGCTGTGGATGTTCTTGTTTAACCCCGGTCTGGGGCTGATCACCCACTTTCTCGGGCTGCTGGGCTATACGTGGAACCACGCACAGAACAGCGGCCAGGCGATGTTTTTAGTCGTGCTGGCGTCGGTCTGGAAACAGATTAGCTATAACTTCCTGTTCTTCCTTGCCGCACTGCAATCGATCCCCCGTTCGCTGGTGGAAGCGGGCGCGATTGATGGTGCTGGCCCCGTGCGGCGCTTCTTCAATCTGGTGCTGCCGATGATTTCTCCGGTGAGCTTCTTCCTGCTGGTGGTCAATCTGGTGTACGCCTTTTTCGATACCTTCCCGATTATTGATGCCGCAACGGCCGGTGGGCCTGTGCAGTCGACGACCACGCTGATCTACAAAATTTATCGTGAAGGTTTCGCAGGGCTGGATCTGTCCAGTTCGGCAGCGCAGTCGGTGGTACTGATGATACTGGTTATCGGGCTGACCGTGATTCAGTTCCGTTTTGTTGAGCGGAAGGTGAATTACCAATGAAGATAAATCTACAAGGTCAATGCCAATGATTGAGAATCGTCGCGGGTTAGATATTTTCAGCCACGTCATGCTGATTGTCGGCATTCTCGCCGTACTGTTTCCGCTGTATGTGGGGTTTGTGGCCGCCACGCTGGATAATCAGGAAGTCTTTCAGGCGCCGATGACGCTCATCCCCGGTTCTCACCTGTGGGAAAACCTGCGTTATATCTGGCTGCACGGTGCGGGCAACAACACCACGCCGTTCGGACTGATGCTGCTCAACAGCTTCGTGATGGCGCTGGCGATTACGATAGGCAAAATCACCGTATCGATCCTGTCCGCTTACGCCATCGTCTATTTCCGTTTTCCGCTGCGCAACCTGTTCTTCTGGATGATTTTTCTGACGCTGATGCTGCCGGTGGAAGTGCGTATTTTCCCGACGGTGGAAGTGATCGCGCGGCTGGACATGATGGACAGCTACACCGGTTTAACGCTGCCGCTGATGGCCTCGGCGACCGCGACCTTCCTGTTCCGTCAGTTCTTTATGACGCTGCCGGATGAGCTGATGGAAGCGGCGCGTATCGACGGTGCCAGCCCGATGCGTTTCTTTTTCGACATGGTGTTACCGCTGTCGAAGACCAACCTGGCGGCGCTGTTCGTGATCACGTTCATCTACGGCTGGAACCAGTACCTGTGGCCGCTGCTGATTGTCAGCGATGCCGATCTGGGCACCGCAGTCGCCGGGATTAAAAGCATGATTGCCTCCGGCGATGGGGCCACGCAGTGGAATCAGGTGATGGCAGCCATGCTGCTGACCATGTTGCCGCCGCTGCTGGTCGTGCTACTGATGCAGCGCTGGTTCGTTCGCGGTCTGGTCGACAGCGAAAAATAAATCGAGACGAATTTCGGAAACACTTATGGCATGTTTAAAACTTCAGGCCGTCACCAAGTCTTACGATGGCAAAACACAGATTATCCAACCCATCGATCTGGACGTCGCGGACGGCGAATTCGTGGTGATGGTCGGGCCGTCAGGCTGTGGCAAATCGACACTCCTGCGCATGGTGGCAGGCCTCGAACGCACCACCAGCGGTGATATCTACATTGATAACCAGCGGGTCACCGATCTGGAACCGAAAGATCGCGGTATTGCGATGGTGTTCCAGAACTATGCGCTTTATCCCCATATGAACGTGTTCGACAATATGGCCTACGGCCTGAAAATTCGTGGCTTCGGCAAGGCGCAGATCCGCGAGCGCGTGGAAGATGCGGCGCGAATTCTGGAACTGATGCCGCTGTTGCAACGTAAACCGCGTGAGCTATCGGGCGGTCAGCGTCAGCGCGTGGCGATGGGGCGGGCGATTGTACGTGAACCGGCGGTGTTCCTGTTCGACGAACCGTTGTCGAATCTGGATGCCAAGCTGCGCGTACAGATGCGGCTCGAATTACAGCAACTGCACCAGCGTTTGAAAACCACCAGCCTGTACGTCACGCACGATCAGGTTGAAGCCATGACGCTGGCACAGCGCGTTATCGTCATGAACAAAGGGATCGCCGAACAAATCGGTGCACCGGCTGAGATTTATCGCCGCCCGGCATCGCTGTTTGTGGCCAGCTTTATTGGTTCACCGGCCATGAACCTGTGGTCAGGTCGCATTAGTGATGACGGCTGCCGCTTTGAAATCGATGGCGACATCGCGCTGGCACTGCCTGAACCGAAGCCGCAATGGCGCGGTAAAGCATTGACGCTGGGGGTTCGACCAGAGCATATTCAGCTGGCGACGAGCGAAACCGGCGGTATCCCGTTGCAGATTTCAACACTCGAACTGCTGGGCGCGGACAATTTAGCGCACGGCAAGTGGGGTGGGCAGAACGTGATCGCGCGGCTCTCTTATGAGCACTGCCCCGCGATCGGCTCGACGCTTTGGCTACACTTACCGACGTCATCATGGCACCTGTTTGATTCGCAAAGCGGATTACGGATGGAATAATGGAAACAATCTGGCCTTACCCGAGCATTGTCGCCCACCGCGGTGGCGGTTCACTGGCACCGGAAAACACGCTGGCGGCGATTGATGTTGGTGCCAGCCTCGGTCACAAGATGATCGAATTTGATGCCAAGCTGTCGCAGGACGGCCAGATTTTCCTCCTACACGACGACACGCTTGAACGCACCAGCAACGGCTGGGGCATTGCAGGAGAACTGCCGTGGGACAAGCTGGTCGGGCTGGACGTCGGCGGCTGGTACGGTCATAAATTTGTCGGCGAACGCCTGCCGCTGCTATCGGAAGTGGCAAAACGCTGCGTGCAGTACGGCATGGCGGCCAACATCGAAATTAAGCCCACCACTGGATATGAAACAGAAACCGGACGGGTGATTGCGCTGGCGGCGCGCCAGCTGTGGGCCGATCATCCGGTCGCACCACTGCTGTCATCGTTCTCTATCGAAGCCCTGGAAGCGGCGCAGCAGGCGGTGCCAGAACTGCCGCGTGGGTTGCTGCTGGATGAGTGGGAAGAAGACTGGCTGGCGTTAACGCAGCGTCTGGATTGTGTGTCCATCCACCTGAATCACAAACTGCTGACGGCAGAACGCGTCGCGTCGCTGAAAGCTGCGGGTTTGCGCATTCTGGTTTATACCGTCAACCAACCTGATCGCGCGCAAACTTTGCTGGATTGGGGCGTTGACTGTATCTGTACTGACCGGATAGATTTAATCGGGGCTAACTTCGCGACCGGCTGAGGTCGGCCTCTTTCCCGTAATAGCGTGCTGCGGCGATATTGATATCGTCGCAATAAAGATAATGCGGCGATCCTCTTTCTGACTCGGTGCCGGTAATAAGGAAGTGGCGTCATGCCCGCATTTATTGTTTCGCTTTGGCACCAGATTTTTCTGTCGTTACCCCTCTTTGTTCTTATCGCCCTCGGCTATAGCCTGATTCGCTATGGTAAATGGCCAACCACCGTGACCGACGGCATGACACGCTTTGTCTTCTCCGTCGCCATGCCCGCGATGCTGTTCCGCCTGATGTCGGATTTTTCCAAACGTCCGGTGGTGGATGCCCGACTGCTGATCGCCTTTTTTGGCGGCTGCCTGCTGGTGTTTGTCTTAGGCCGCATCGTGGCGCGCAAGGTCTTTCATCTCGATGGTGTATCTGGTTCGCTGTTTGCGCTGAGCGGTATCTTCTCCAACAACGTGATGCTGGGGCTGCCGATTGCCACGCTGATGCTGGGCGAAGAGGCGATTCCGTCGGTCGCGCTGGTCGTCGTGTTCAACGGGCTTATTTTGTGGACGCTGGTGACGGTGTCGGTGGAATGGGCGCGTAACGGCGCGCTGTCGCTACAGGGCTTTACCAAAACCGCGCTGGGCGTGCTGAAGAACCCGCTGATTATCGGCATTCTGTCCGGGACCTTATTCAGCCTGACGGGCCTGCCTCTGCCGTCGTATGTCGATCAGCCGCTTGCCATGCTGGGGCAGATTGCCGCGCCGCTGTCGCTGGTGGCACTGGGAATGGGGCTGGCGGAATACCGCGTGCGTGATGGCTGGCAGATCAGCACGGCGATTTGCGTGATCAAACTGCTGGTACAGCCGCTGGTGATCTGGGGGATTGCGATTGTACTCGGCCTGCCGGAAATGGAAACGCGTGCGGTCGTGCTGCTGGGGTCGATGGCGGTGGGCGTCAATGTCTATCTGATGTCGCGCCAGTTCGATGTATTGGGCGGCCCGGTGGCCTCCAGCCTGCTGCTATCAACGGCGATGGCGGCATTAACCACGCCGTTGATTCTGACGCTGATGGGTGTGCGGTTATAGTCAGCCACGCTTGGCTGAGGAAGCCTGTGGTTAGGCACTCCGTTAGTGTTATGTAATGTTTCGTGCGCGTTTGCTCTCGTGGTTTTCTGCAACCGTTGTCGCATGCGCCCGACACGGTGCGGCTCAATCGCCGCCGCCCCGTGACCCCCGGCTTTTCGCGGGGAATCACGCCGCTTTGCGGTACCTTCGGTGTTCATGCCCGCTACCCGGACCGCCTGTGACGCGCTCCCGGCGCGGCACAGGCTTTCGCGGCGTCCATGCCGCTCATCCGGCGGTCATGCCCACCTCAGCGTAATTCTTTACGCGCGTAAGATAATAAAAAACCAAAAGAGTAGACCCGTTGATTAGGGGTTCTGTTTAATCGGTGGCGGTGTTGTGGTTCTCTGCGAGCGCTCTAAATCCTTCTGTAGCTGCTGCTGGCGCTGTTGCTGCAACTGCTGATTGCGCTGCTGGAGCTGCTGATTCAACTGCTGTTGCTGCAATTTCTGGCTCTGCTGCATATTCTGCTGCAACTGTTTCTGGCTGCTGATACCACTCTCAAACTGCTGCTGAGGTGTGGGCGCTTGCGGCGTGTTAGCGCTTGCCAGAAGCGGCAGGCCGAGCAGGGCGGCACAAGCCAATAATGTCTTAGGGTGTTTCATTAAACCTCCACACAAGCCTTCGGCCTGTCGATAAGCCATTTGTGAAACGCAAACAGCGATAATGAGATAGAAGAGTAAAGCGTTTGCGCCATGGATGGCGCAATCCGAGCGTACAGGGATGTATTCACAGCGTCTTTACGATCTATCCATTATCGCTGCTCGAACGCCTTTTTCCGTAAGATCAAGTGTAATCGCTGTGGGTGAAAACGTCGTGCAGAGTAATCCGCAATCCTGTGCGCGCAGGTTTTGGGCACGTGATGTGAATGCGCTATACTGCGGCGGAATTTTTCTTCGTGGTTGACGCTATCTTATGTTCCATATCGCGCTCTATGAGCCTCAAATTGCACCGAACACCGGCAATATTATCCGACTGGCGGCCAACAACGGCTGTACGCTTCATTTGATTGAACCGCTGGGGTTCGATTTTGAAGAGAAAAAGCTGCGCCGCGCGGGGCTGGATTATCACGATCTGGCGAACGTCAGCCGTCATAAAAACTATCAGGACTTTCTGGCGGCGGTTCCCGGGAAACGCATCTTCGCGTGTACCACCAAAGGCAGCCGCCCCTACGATCAGCCGACCTACCAGCCAGATGATGTACTACTGTTTGGATCGGAAACGTCCGGCCTGCCAGACGAGATTCGCAACGGCTTTGCGTCGGATTTCCGTATCCGCATCCCCATGCAGTCTAATAACCGCAGCCTGAATCTGTCGAATGCCGTGGCGATCATCAGCTATGAAGCCTGGCGGCAAAATGGTTTCGGCGGTTGCCTGTAGCTATGGCTTGCTACAGTCTGCCGTTGGCGGATTTTTTCAGTGGCGGATTTACCAGAAATACCACTTCCCCGCGATAATACGGTGAAGTGGCAAGGCGCTGCTGCCACTGCGGTTCCCACTTGCCGTGTTGTACCAGTCCGACCCGGAACGGCAGGGTCAGCTTCATCAGCGCGGGCAGGTACTCAGCGTAGTTGGTAATGGTGCTGCGACCCTGATAAGTCTGTACCACCACTTCATCCAACTGGCCCTGTAAGCGGTTCAACGCCGACACATCACCGGTTTTCGACCAGTCGAGCAGCCCCGTAATACTGAGCTGACAGTCTTCGGGTAAACGTGCGCGCAGCTGCGTCAGGAACGCGACATAGCCTGCTAACTGATAGCTTTTCGCGTCAAAATCGATCTGAATCCCAACTACTTGATTGCCCTGACGCCGCCACTTTTCCCGTAACTTTAGTATCCGGTTTAGGTGGCGATCGGAAAGCTCCAGCGTGGTCATGCGGAAAGCCAGCCAGACACGGTTAACGCGCAATTGGCTGGGCGGAATCCCCTGACGCAGGAACACGACTTTACCCTGACGGCGCGCCACTTCGCCCTGATGCAGGTATAGCGTCTGCGCCTGATGCAGAATCGGCTGGGGCCGCACCGCCGCCCATAGCCAGAAGTCCTGATAGCGTGTCGCGTCGACGATGGCGGGCACCGCGTTGATGGCTGAAGGTGCAACGTTAACGGAAGCGGCCTGCGTACAGAACGCGAGCAGGCCAGCCAACATAATTAACGGCGTTACCAGTAATAATCGAGCTTGTCTGCCCACACGCTGCCTTTGTACTTGGTTTTTAGTTGGGTAAACCAGGCTTTGCGGGTTGCCTTGCTGATATCCTGTGGGCCGCAGTCGTTATAGCCACTCGGTGCGTAGCAGTAGACCGCGCGATACAAGGCATAGGTTTTGTCTTCCGGTGGCGCTTTCGGATCGGCAATCACCCGCATATAACCATCCAGACGATTATATTCGGTGCCGACGAACTGTGTTGGCGCGTTGGTGAGTCCGCTCAACATGCTGCCTTCACCCCAGTCGAAGCCCACGCTGTTATTGGTGCGTAGGAAAAATTCGCCGAGACAGTTAATCGAGCGGGCATCATTAGGGCGTTGGTTCAGCGTCGTGACCACGTCATTCAGCGCCGGACATTGGTAGTCTTCTTCGGTATCGCTGCCGTCCCAGTCAAATGCCGTCAAATCTTCCTGATTCCAGCTTTGATTTTCGCTGCTGACCAGCGGCGTGATATCTTTCCTCAACTGAACATCTTTGAGATAGCTGGCGTAATCACCGTGGGTCAGCGACTTGGTTAACAGCGTATGCAGCGCGATAGCCCGTTCTTCATGGGTTTGCTGTGGGCCCGTTTGCTGACGCAGCAGATCGGCGTTGGCGCTAACTTTCAGCACGGCGGAACGGAAACGCAGGTTTTTCACTGGGCTGTCGGCGGCAAAGATCCGCTCCGGATGACCGGCCTTGACCAGCGTTTCCGCCAGTGCCAGTTGCAGGAACTGATTTTGCGTGTACCCCATATTGCGCGTTAACAGCTGACGCCAGTGCGCTTCCGCCTCATCCCAGCGCTCCAGACGCACCAGCGCCCGACCGCGTAAGACTTGCAGGCTGAAACGTACGGTATCGGTCAGATCGTTTGCCTGTGTCGCGGGAACGCTGTTAACCACGGCGGCGTAATCTTTTTGACCATAAAACAGCTGCGCGGCCTGAAGGTAGCTAAACGCCTCCTGCATGTTGTCTTTCTCGAACAGCGGCTTCTGCGCGGCCAGTTCGTCAACAGATAAGGCGGGTAATGCCAGCCAGCCTTCATCTGAGCGCAAGCGCTTGAGATCTTGCACCATCGTCAACGGTGGGCTGCCCAGTGTGCTGGTGAACTGCCGATTTTCCAGCAGCTTGTTGTCGATCTCGTCGCTCAATTCAAGGAGTGCTTCGACGTCAGTGGTGTTGTCCAGCTCGTGTTGGTACGTTGTCGCTAAGGCATTCACATCGTCCATAATCCAGTAAGCGCGGCGGTATAGCCCGTTAGCGGACTCGATGTAGTGCCCGTCTGGATACTGTTTCAGATAGTCGCCAATCTGCTGAACAGCCAGCTGTGCAGCCGCTTTATCGGCCTTACTGGCATCAAACATGTTGTATTCATCAAGCGCGTTTTCCATCGCTTTATTGATCGCTACGCGAATCAACATATAACGAGAGGTTTCCGCGACCCACGGCTGTGGTGAAGACGTTAGCGCCTGAAAGCCGCTTTCCGCCTCATCAAAATGACCCTGATAGAACGCCAGCGCCGCGAACAGATATTGCATGAGAGCGCCGGCATGTCCTTCGTCCGGCAGGGTTATAAGACCTTCGTTCAGAGCCTCTTTGGTGTACAGCGGGTTGAGGAGATTTACCCGCTGATGTGCCAGCACCGTGCGCTGTTCTTCGGTGAGCTGTTTGTCTGCCAACAGGACGTCAAAAAACGCTTCCAGCGTGGAAAGCTCATTGGAAATATGGCGTCCTTCGTTATCGTCAGGCGAAAACGTGGAGATCGTGCCCTGAATGGCTAAAGGGAGGTTAAGCTGCTTCGCTTTATTCAGCGTTGAAAGGTAGGGCGCATCTGCCGTGACATCCTCTTCTGAGTCAGAAGTCGGAGCCCCTTCCGTGGCGGCAATCCCCATGACCCGGTAGGCGGTAAAAGGGTCGATACGTGAACGTGTTTGATCGGGTAAAGGATGGGGTAACGGAAGCGACATGCTGTGGAGACGGCTTTGCAGCAGCATCAGGTTAGCTCGTGTGTCGTTTCCCGGCTGCAAATAGGGCAGGGCAGACATGCCACATTCCGAGTCGGAAAAGCCGCACACTCCATCGCTGGAACTGAATGCCTGACTGCTCATTAACGCGGTCAGTACGCCAGCCAGCAGCGTTACTCCTTTCATGGTTTGTATCCTTCATTCAACACGGGTCTTGCCTGTTTTCGGCATGAGTGGCGATCACTCTACGCAATCGCCTAAAAAACTCAATGCAGTATAACCTTGAGAAGATAAACAGAAAGTGACAGGTGCCCATGTCGGGCACCTGAGAGCGTGTTATAGAAGGGAACGTCGGTGATGGGGAAAGTGTCTGCCTGATTTACCGTTGATGCAACGGCAGCCAGATGATCAGACGCAAGCCGCCCAGTGGACTATCTTCCGCTTTTACCCAGCCTTTGTGCTGCGTAATGGCAGTTTCCACGATGGCGAGCCCTAAACCGCTGCCGCCGGATTCGCGGTCACGCGCTTCATCCGTACGGTAGAAGGGGCGGAAAATCTGTTCGCGATCTTCCGGGCTTACACCAGGGCCATCGTCATCCACTTTGATGGTGATGCCCTGATTATCCACCGAGAAGGCCACTTCGATGTGGTTGTGAGAATAACGCAGCGCGTTGCGCACGATATTTTCCAGCGCGCTGTCGAGCGAGGCAGGGTTGCCAAAGAGCGTCCACGGCCCCGGAGGATAGGGCACTTCCAGCGTTTTCCCCATCTGCTCGGCTTCAAAGGCGGCATCGTCTAGTACATTGCCCCACAGTTCATCGGCACGCAGGAACTCACGGGTCAGTTCGTTCTTGTGCTGATTGCGTGAGAGCACCAGCAGATCGTTAATCATGCTGTCGAGCCGCTGCGTTTCCGTCTCGATGCGGTTCAGCTCATTACCTTCTCCCTGACGCCGGCGCAGTAGCGCTGTTGCCAGTTGCAAGCGTGTCAGCGGCGTACGCAGTTCATGGGAGATATCCGACAGCAGGCGTTGTTGTGCGGTAACCATCCGCTCGAGCGCACTAACCATCTGGTTAAAGCTGACGCCCGTCGCCTGAAACTCCTGCGGACCGGACTCCAGCTCCGGGTGCTGGCGTAAGTTGCCTTTGGCGACTTCGTCGGCCGCGTGTTTGAGCTTACGTGCGGGTTTCGCCAGACTCCAGGCAAGCCAAAGCAGCAACGGTGAACTGATCAGCATGGTGAAGATCAGCAGCAGCAAAGGGCGGTCAAACAGCAGACTAATGAAATCGGACTGCGGACTGCTGGCAGGGCGAATCAGATAAAGCTGGTAGTTGTCATCACCATCGCGGATCGCAAAAGGGCCGAGAAGCTCAATGCGGCCGTAATTTTTCTTCTGCGGATGATCGGCGTTATCCGACAGCCCGATAAAATTACGCACAATCGGCGTTTCATGCTTCTCTACGCCGAAGATCCGGCCTTCACTGGTGACCAGAAAAAGGCGCTGTCCCGGTGGAGCCCACTTCTCCAGTACCCAGAACAGCCGTAGCCACCAGCGTAGATCGTTGGCTGGCGTGTTGGCGAGGTCTGCTTCAATGTGCTGCTCCAGCATGATGCCCTGCCGCTGCTCGTTTTCCAGCAAGGCGGTAAGCTGGCGCGAGTCCAGCTTGGGCACCATTAGAACCAGCATGAGTACCAGCGCCAGCGTTAACCAAAAAATGGCAAAAATACGAGCGGTCAAACTATTGATCATGCAGCCGATACCATCAAATAGCCTCGTCCACGCAGCGTTTTAAACCAGGGCAGACCGTCCTTGCGTTCTGGCAATTTACGTCGCAGGTTCGAGATATGCATATCGATCGCGCGGTCAAACGGCGTCAGCCGTTTCCCCAGCACTTCCTGACTTAAATGTTCGCGTGAAACCACCTGTCCCAGCCGCTGAGCCAGCAGATAGAGCAGCGTGAATTCGGTACCTGTCAGATCCAGCACGATATCGTCAAAGCTGGCTTCCTGCCGTCCGGGGTTCAGACGCAAGCCGTCGACTTCCAGCGTCGGGGCGCTGTTATCACCCGCCTGCTGTTGATCGGTCCAGTTGGAACGGCGGAGAATCGCGCGAATTCGCGCCACCAGCTCTCGGTCGTTAAAGGGCTTCGGCAGATAATCATCGGCACCCAGTTCCAGACCAAGAACGCGGTCTAATTCGCTGCCGCGGGCGGTCAGCATAATGACCGGTGTTTGATGCTGCTGTCGTAGTTCTTTTAATGTATCGATACCGTTTTTCTTCGGCATCATCACATCCAGTAATAACAGGTCAATGGTGTTATCTAATACCTGTAACGCCTGCTCGCCGTCGTAGGCGACAACGACGTTAAAACCTTCCATTTCGAGCAATTCTTTCAGTAAGGCTGTTAGCTCTCTATCGTCATCAACCAGCAGAATTTTATTCATGTTTTCTCTACCTCCAAGGGCAAAATACGACATAGATTAGCGCTATTCCATGACTTTACGTAGTTTTACATCCTCTGACGCATGTTTGCAGCAAGATGCGTAGACTCCTGTTCATTGATTCACAAAATGACGTACCGCTCTGGAGAGTTATTGATGCAACAGTTCGCAACCTTATCTCTTGCTTCACTGCTTATGTTAGGCACTTTTACCGCCTTTGCAGCAGAAAGTGGAGACGCCCCGGCGAGCGGCTGGCATATCGATGATTCCGCCACAAAAGGCGCACCCGGCCAGCAAGGTATGTTCGATGGCGTGAGGCTGACTGAGCAACAGCGTCAGCAAATGCGTGATTTGATGCACCAGAGTCGTCAGGACAAACCGGCGTTTAATGCCGAAGATGTTAAAGCCATGCATAAGCTGGTGACGGCAGAAACGTTTGATGAAGCGGCGGTGCGAGCGCAGATAACCCGAATGATGAGTGTGCAGCTTGAGCGTCAGATTCAGATGACCCGAGTGCGCAACCAAATGTATAACCTGCTGACGCCAGCGCAGAAAGAGATATTAGAGCTGAAGCATAAGCAACGCATGAAAGAGATGCAGCAGCAGATATCCCTGTTTAACCAGATGGCTGCGCCGGCACCAGGTATGACAAGCCATGCCGAGACAGAGAATCCCGAGTAGTAGTGCGAGTGTAGTAAGTAGCTTGTAGTAAGCGTAGTGCAGTCCGAGTAGTAATGTGTAGTAGGTACACACCCTGTTTTTCCTTGCCATAGACACCATCCCTGTCTTTTTGCCCTCCATGATGGAGGGCTTTTTTTTGCCTAAAATTCGGCACGAAAAAGACAGCGTAAGGGAGCGGTAAAGCATAGAATGTGAGCACCAAAAATGATGCTCATGAATGTTCCCTTACCTGTCTTCAGGATTTTGGCTGACATCCTCATAAAAGCACGCTGAAACACCCTTGGCCGCTCGCCGATTACACGGCGATGTCATACTTTCCCTGTACCATTGCTTCATCGCGTTAGCCTCTGCCACGACAGGGGGGCGCATTCTTTTATTTTAACTTTTGATATCAATACCATGACCCGTTCTTCCCGTTCGACCGCCTGGTTACGCGTCGTCAGCCTTTCTCTGGCGGCCTTCATTTTTAACACCGCTGAATTTGCCCCCGTTGCGCTCCTGTCAGACATTGCCGCCAGTTTTTCCATGAGCGCCGCGCAGGTCGGGCTGATCATTACGATCTATGCCTGGGTGGTCGGGCTGATGTCGCTGCCCTGCATGCTGATGTCCAGCGATATGGAGCGACGCAGCCTGCTGATCAAAATCTTTATCCTGTTTGCCGTCAGCAATGTGTTGTCCGGTCTGGCCTGGAACTATTGGGTGCTGGTGATCGCTCGTATCGGCGTGGCGCTGGCTCACGCGGTGTTCTGGTCGATTACGGCATCGCTAGTGGTACGTCTGGCCCCTGCGGACAAAAAAGCGCAGGCGTTAAGTTTGCTGGCGACCGGCACGGCGCTGGCGCTGGTGCTGGGGTTACCGCTGGGGCGTGTGGTCGGGCAGTATCTGGGCTGGCGTGTGACGTTCATCCTCATTGGTCTGCTCGCCGCGGGGATTATGCTGGGTCTGATGAAACTGCTGCCCGTGCTGCCGAGCAGCAATTCCGGTTCGTTGAAGAGTTTGCCTCTTCTGCTTAAACGTCCGGCTCTGCTGTGCGTGTATGGCCTGACCGTTATGATCGTAACCGCGCACTTTACCGCCTACAGTTATATCGAGCCTTTTATCCAGAAAGTGGCGTTGTTGAGTGAAAACTTCACGACCATCTTGCTGCTGATTTTTGGCGGTGCTGGCATCATTGGCAGCATGCTGTTTAGCCGCTACAGCAGCAAATATCCGGCAGGCTTCCTGATTGTCTCGTTCGCGTTTCTGGCGGTATGTTTACTACTCCTGCTACCTTTGTCATTCAGCGGCTGGAGCCTGTCGACGCTGTGTGTCGTCTGGGGGATCGCTATTATGGCGCTGAGTCTGGGGATGCAGGTCAAGGTGCTGACGCTGGCATCGGATGCCACTGACGTGGCGATGGCGCTCTACTCAGGAATTTATAACATTGGGATCGGCGGCGGTGCGCTGCTTGGCAATCAGGTGATTGTCCATTTGGGCCTGCCCGACATCGGTTTCATTGGTGCGGCAATGGCGATACTGGCAACCGTGTGCTGTATTTTTACGTTTATCCGCTATTCCCGTGTGTTAAAAACGTCATTGGCGAACTGAATACGGTAATGACCCAAGCGACCCTTTTTTCCGTCAAGGTCTCCGTTTTCTGTAAAGGTATCCGTTTTACGTGTGAGGGCATGATGAATCCACACTATGCGCGTCTGGTGACGCTGGCCGCCGTGAGCGCAACGGCCGTGGCGCTGGTGCTGTTCATAATGAAGGTGTTTGCCTGGTGGCACACTGGCTCCGTGAGCCTGCTGGCGTCACTGGTTGATTCGCTGGTGGATATCGCCGCGTCGCTGGTGAACCTGCTGGTGGTGCGCTACTCGTTGCAGCCGGCGGATACGGAACACGCATTCGGCCACGGCAAAGCGGAATCGCTGGCTGCGCTGGCGCAGAGCATGTTTATCTCCGGCTCAGCGCTGTTCCTGATCCTGACGGGGCTGCAACACTCGTTGGAGCCGCAGACGCTGCACGCGCCAGAAGTGGGCATGTGGGTGACGTTCATTGCGCTGGTGGCTACGCTGCTGCTGGTATCGTTCCAGCGCTGGGTGGTGAAGCGCACGCACAGTCAGGCAGTGCGTGCGGATATGCTGCATTATCAGTCCGACCTGTTGATGAACGGCGCGATTCTGGTGGCGTTGGCGCTCAGTTGGAAAGGCATTACGCGCGCTGACTCCCTGTTTGCATTGGGTATTGGCGGCTATATTTTATATAGCGCGTTACGCATGGGGTATGACGCGGTGCAGTCGCTGTTGGATCGCGCGCTGCCGGAGGATGAGCATCGCGCTATTGCTGAGATGATTGTGAACTGGCCGGGCATTCGCGGCGCACATGCGTTGCGTACCCGACGTTCTGGTCCAACGCGCTTTATTCAACTGCATCTGGAGATGGATGACACGCTGCCGCTGGTTCAGGCACATCAAATCGCAGACGATCTGGAGCAGGCATTGCGTGAACAGTTTCCGGGTGCCGATATTATTATCCATCAGGATCCGGTTTCTGCTGTGCCGGAAAATCAGCGTGGCAGATTGACGGCGTAGTCGGCCAGGTTTCAGCATTTTATGTTAAAAACGTGATACGCCATGAAAATTTATGCACAATTTAGCCTGACCTGAATCAATTCAGCTTCGGGTGTTTGTTATAATATGCTAATAAAAGAATAAGGCGTTGCTGCCTGTTTCACGGCGGCGGTGAATTTACGATAGAAGAATCCTGCAAAATTACATCTACAAGTCCAGAGGTTGTCATGATTAGAAGAATCGGAGTGTTGACGAGCGGTGGCGATGCACCAGGTATGAATGCCGCAATTCGTGGTGTGGTTCGCGCTGCACTATCGGAAGGGCTGGAAATTTTCGGTATTTATGATGGTTATCAGGGCTTGTACGAAGATCGCATGGAGCAGTTGGATCGCTACAGCGTATCGGATGTGATTAACCGTGGCGGTACATTTCTGGGCTCCGCGCGTTTCCCGCAGTTCCGTGATGAAGCGGTGCGCCAGGTCTGCGTAGAAAACATGAAGAAACGCGGTCTGGATGCGCTGGTCGTTATCGGCGGTGACGGTTCCTATATGGGTGCCAAGCGCCTGACCGAAATGGGTTTCCCTTGTATCGGCTTGCCCGGCACGATCGATAACGACGTCGCGGGTACGGACTACACTATCGGTTACTTTACCGCGTTGGAAACCGTGCTGGAAGCGATTGACCGCCTGCGCGATACCTCCTCTTCACACCAGCGTATTTCCATTGTTGAAGTCATGGGACGCCACTGCGGCGACCTGACGCTGGCGGCGGCGATTGCCGGCGGCTGTGAGTTCATCGTTCTGCCAGAAGTGCCGTTCAGCCCGGAAGATCTGGTCTGCGAAATCAAAGCGGGCATCGAGAAAGGCAAGAAACACGCGATTGTGGCGATCACCGAACTGGTGTGCGATGTCGATGAACTCGCGAAATACATTGAGAAAGAAACGGGACGCGAAACCCGTGCGACCGTACTGGGTCACATTCAACGCGGCGGCTCACCGGTTGCCTACGACCGTATTCTGGCCTCACGCATGGGTGCCTACTCTATTGAGCTGTTACAGCAGGGCTACGGCGGCCGCTGTGTCGGTATCCAGAATGAAAAAATGGTGCACCACGATATCGTTGATGCCATTGAGAACATGAAGCGTCCTTTCAAAGGCGACTGGTTGGATACAGCGAAAAAACTGTTCTAATCCACGAAAGCTGATGTTTTCGCTAATTGACGGCTACACCAACCTTGCCGTTATTCGGCGTAAAAAATTATGCTGAGGAGATAGCAGGCTTCGGATGAGCCGCAGGACGCGGCGAAAGCTTGCGCCACGTCGGGAACGTGTCGCAAGCGGCCCGATTAAGCCTGATACTGACGAAGGCACCGCGCCAGCGGCATAATTTCCCGCCGAAAGCCTGGGGTCACGGGGCGAGCGGCGTTTGAGCCGTCCCGTGTCGGGCGCGTGCTACAAGGTAGCATGAAAATAACGTCATTATCGCGCACGAAACTATCTCCTGGATTACATAAAACCTATGATCAGGGACAGCATTCAGTGGATATGGGTTTCTCCCTTATCACATCAGCCGTTGCAGATATATAACCGACGAGAATATAAACACCGGTTTTATTATTTTTTCTGCACCAACAGACCTGCTAGCCTGCCTATTCCTTCCGTCTTGATGACACGCCGATTGCCGCTATGAATATCGATCTCCGCCAACTGCGTCACTTTATTGCCCTGATTGAGCATCGCAATTTTACGTCGGCGGCACAGGCGATGAAGCTTTCCCAATCCGCTTTTAGCCGCAGCATCCAGTCGCTGGAGCAGACCATTGGCGCCCGTCTGATTGATCGCATGAACCAGTTGGAGCCGACGCCGAAAGGGTTGGTGGTGCTGGAACACGCGCGTCGCCTGATTAATCAGACGCACGATCTGTTTAACGACATTCAACAGTTCAATGAGAAAGAAGCGGGCGAAGTGAATTTTGGCTGCGGCCCGGCTCCCGCCGCCTGGCTGATGCCGCAGGTGATCGGGGCTTTCTCGCGACATTACCCAAAGGTGCGGATGGTCTTTCGCGTCGATAACTGGCAGGCGCTGGGCCATCGGCTGATGGCCGAAGAGCTGGATTTCATCGTGGCGGATATGCGCAACTTTGAATTTGATACCCGCTATCGCGTACAGCCGCTGAGCCAACACCGCTGGGGCTTCTGCTGCCGCAGCGGACACCCGCTGGCGACGCAGGAAGAGATTACCGTCGAGCAGTTCTTTTCCTACCCGCTGGCGGCAACGATCCGCCCGCCCAACCTGCACCGCGCGCTGGTACAGCTGAGCGGTAAGCTGGATATTCGCACCAGCATTGAGTGTGAGAATGGCTACAGTCTTCTGGACGTAGTACGTCATTCGGATGCCATTGGGACGACCAATCATTTCAACGAGCCCGATCGGCATGGTATTCACATGTTGAAGATTGCCGGTTTGGACGACAACACCGATGAATTTTATACCCACTACGGCATTATTTATCTGGCTGACGCCCGCCTATCGCTGCTGGCGCGCAAGCTGATTGAAACCTTCGTGCAGGTCGATAGCGACCTGCACGGTACACCCGTGGCGCTTACAGCGGAGTGATGCTGAACTTGCTGATTTCCTGACGCGAAAATACCGTCCGAAAGCCGAAATAGCCCGGAGCCGGCGTATTCGGATAGCTGGCGTGGAAATAGAGCACATCGTCGACCCAAAAACGGGTTTCCCGGCGATCTACTTCAATCACGATGCGATAGCGATGATGAGGACGCAGCAGATGCGCGGCATCAGTGTACTCGCCGAGCAGCAGGCGCTCGCCGTGACCGTCGTAATAGCGAAAGCGCGTGGTGCTGTTCCAGTTACCGCCCATCCCGACATAGTACAGATTCAGGCTGTCATACTCGTTGAGCTTGCCGTACCGGGTAAATAGGTTCGGGTGGTGCAGGTCGCGCGCGGCCCAGAACTGGTTCAGGTCGGATATGCGGTCGTAAGGGCGATCGGCGACCAGAACTTCCCGCGTAAAAGCGATGCGATAGGTGCCCGAGAGCGGGGTATTCAGCCAGATCGTCAGCCCAGCGGCGCTTTCCAACGTCAGATGCTCTGGCGTTGTCTGGATCGCTGTGCGGTCAGGGTCTTCCTGCTCCACCTGCCAACGTAGCGGCTGGCCGGCGGAATCCGTGGACCAGAGAAACGTTGAACGGTGTGGTGAATCGATAATTTCACGTGCGTCGTCTGCCTGCGGCGACAGAAGGAGCGTGTTTTCAGTACAGCCTGGGTCAGTCATGATGATGTCCTGTAGCGTGCCGCCGGGTGGCGGCATTAAGAAGAGGGAATGTCATCCAGCAAGGCCAGCAGGGCGATGGCCGTTAATCCCCACTGGGCGACGGCGTTGGTGGCCAGATTGGCGGCTGCGGTGCTGCCAGAATGTTTATCAATGGTGGAGTCAATTAGCGGCTCGTTGATGGGATAGAGCACGACAGGAGGCGTTAAGCGCCGCTGTTCGAGCGTTGGATGGGCGATGCCGCCGCTACCAGCGGTAAACTCTGCCCAGGCGCGCTGTGCCAACGCGCGATCGTTCAACTGTCGGGCGGCAAAGGCGGTCAGTCGGGCATGTCCCTGAGCCAGATTGAGCTTTTTCACCGTCTTGCCCACTGCCACACTTAACGCGACGGGGTCGTTATACAGTCGGCAGTAGTCGAGCCACGCGCGCGTAAAGGCGGGGTCGGGCAACGCCTCAACCAGTTCGCTACAGATTTCCGTCAGACCGAAAACCGCGCTGAGGTGTGAAATTTCTACCTGATCCGCAGGCGCGGGAAGAAAGCGGCCGGTATCGGGGTCAATGGCCGATCCACCGGTGAAAAAGCCGTGCGGCTGGGCGGCAATGGTTTGCATACTGGTGAGCAGGCGTGCGCGCATTGCCGGATCGCCGTGCCGCTCCCAGGCGGTGAGCCACGCGGCAGCGACGGCACCCCAGTCAGTGCCGAAACCCAGGCTGATATGATTGGGGTTATCGGGATGCGTCTGTCCGATTTTGCGGCCGGGCAGCACGGTGCCAAGCGTGCGCAGCGCCTCGACCTGTTCGTCCATCAGTTCACCGATGCGCTCATCGGCGGTGAGATAGTAGAGAAAGCGGCGGTTGGCGACGGTAGAAATACGCAATTGCTTGGCGCTGTCGCCCCAGTGGCGGACATTATGCCGCGACCCAAGCGGACTAAAGCGTCCCAGATGGTGTACGTCAACCTCGCCCGTGTGGCGCGTCATGGCTTCTGCCATGCGAAACGCCTCGGCGCGCCCGCTGTGCAGGAAGTAATACCAGAGCCACAGATCGGTGCTGAGTTCCGAGTTATCCCACGCGTAGCCGCCCACGTCGTAGCGCCAGACGTGACGGTCGCTGTCATAGGTGTGCATCACGTCGCCGAAATCCCAAAAGCCGTACCATTTGCGCTGTTCGACTTCCTGCTGATAGACGTCGAAATACGCATCCAGCTGTTTCTCCAGCCTGATGCGGCCGGGCGTGGTGGCAGAGGAAGAAGGGGCGGAAGCGGGTGCCCACAGTGTGCCAAATGCCTGCGCGCGATGCAGATCCTGTGCGCCCGCCACCAGCAGCGGTGGTTGCTGCATGCGCCGCGCCCGATTCACCAGATCTTCCGCGTCTGGCGTTGCAGGCAGTACATCGATAAACAGTTCGCTGGTGCGCGCCACGCCGACCGCCGAACCGAAGCCCGGTTCATAATCTTCGTAGGTAATTGCCAGCCCTTCGCGCTGTTTGTCATGGGTATCCTGACCCAGCCCGTCGTGATAAAAGCGCATATCCATCGGTTCTGCCCACGGTGACCACAGCCAGAGCGTGACGGTCGCGGTGTCGGTGTGGGCATTGTCGATTTCCAGACAGGCCGGGTAGCTCTGCCAGAAATGACGCAGGCCGAACGCTACGCCACCTTTCGGCGTACCCAGATAGCCGACGCCCGCTGCCCGTTCGCCCGTAGCAGAAAGGAGCCAGCCCTGTCCGGCCGCCGTGCGTTTATGTATCTGGAAACCGTCGGGATGGTGCTGCGTCAGGCGATAGCTGCCAAACGCGGGAATATAATCCAGCCGTTTTCCGACCTCCGGTGAAAAATCCGCGATCGGCGGCGTGGCTTGCCCGGCCAACTGTGCTGCGATAACGGCCGAACCGGGATCGCGCCGTAGCCCGCTCAGGCCACGTACCGCCTCACGGAAGAGCCCGCCCTGATCCGAGACGAAACGGACGTGGCGGTCGTGCAATTCCCCCTGTAACGGAACGTCGAACGCCAGCCCAAGTCCTTTCAGGCTGACGAGGTCATCATCGTTGTCATAGATCAGCGTGTGTAGGACACGCAGTGAATCGGTGTTCGCATAGCTATAAAGCCGGATAATAAAGGGGATGCGCGTCACCCCCTGCGGTTGCGCGTGGTGTGTACCGCGTAGTGCAATCACCGTCCGCTGCGGTCCGTTTTGCTCCACCGTGACCGTCTCGATCACGCCCTGATAGGCATCCTGCGTCAGTGTGCTATCTGTCTCTGTCCCTCTCTGCATGCGCAGCACCAGCCTGCCGTTGGTTAACGACAGACGATTATCCCGCCAGATTTCCTCGATCAGACGGGGGCCAGAACGTGGAATAACGCAGCGAATGTGGCCGGTATCCACCGTCCAGCCGTGGGCATGTTCGCTGACCATCCCGGCACCCGATGACTCCTCTGCTTTGGCTGTGGGCCGCAGCGTTAGCCCGTCTTCCGGCGGGGTGTCACCGCCCAGTGCATGTGCTGACCATTTAATCGATCCGTCCGGCCAGCGAGCCAGTGGCCAGCTTTGCAGGTCATAAGCTCGCTGCTGTGCGTCATGCAGTTGGAAACCGCTGTCGTTGCGCACCGCCCCCTGCGGCCAGGGGACGCCCCAGGTCACGCCGGTGAACGCGCGGGGCGGCTGTCCGTCCAGCCAGCGTAGGCCGACCTGCGGCACCACTTCACCAGCGTAGGCAGAGGCAAGCGGCGCGGCGGCGTGCGCAGATCTCCAGAACGGGGCCGACAGCGCCAGCAGCGTGCTGTCGCGCAGGAAGCGTCGGCGTGAGTAAGGCATCTTGTCCATGACGTTAGCCCTTGAAATCGTAGCCGACGGAGATCCCGACCATGCGCGGTTCACCAATCACGCCCGTTGTGGCGCTGGAGCCTCTGACGGAGCGGTAGTAGTTTTTATCCAGCGCGTTTTTCACCCACAGCGACACGTTCCAGCGGTTGTCACCTTGCTTGCCGCTCAGCCCGCTAGACAGGTTAAGGACGCCGTACGAAGGAATGCGGTTGGATTCGGAGTCGTCGAGCGTGCCGTAGGCCCAGCTCCGCCATGACCATTGACCGGAAACCGAGGCTTGCAGGTTATTTGGCGTATCCCATTGATAACGCACGCGCGTGTTGTAGCTCAGTGTTGGGGATTTAAAGACGCGCTTCCCAGACATATCGCACGAGACGGCGGAGATTTCTGCCGGGCAGCGGGCGTTAGGGAAGTTCAGGTAGCGGGCATCCAGAACAGTACCGGCCAGGCTGATGCTCAGGCCGTCAACGGGGCGCACCGTCAGTTGCGTTTCACCGCCGCGCGAGCGGAACTTTCCGGCGTTAATCAGATAGCTGGTATCCGTCTCCTCGTCATAGGCATTGTTCTGGAAATCTTCGACGACGCTCCAGAACAGCGCGGTATTCCATTCCACTTTGCGCTGTAGCCAGTGGGTTTTAACCCCCAGTTCCGCGGAACGGGTTTTCTCTGGATCGACGTACAGCGAATCGATCCCCAGCTGTCGTGCCGCTCCAGATGATACGTTCAGGCCACCGGATTTTTCCCCGTAGCCCAGCGTGACGTATGGAGTCACATTCGGTGCCGCAAACCAGTTCAGGCTGATGGAGCCTGAAGGCAGGCGGTTGGTTTGCGAGAGCGGACCAGAGTCAAAGGTTGCGCGGTTTTTGCGCACAAACGTCCCTTCCTTTTTCTCATAGGTCTGGCGCAGGCCGACAATGACATCCAGTTTATCGGCGGCATGCCAGGTCCCGCGGCCATAGACGGAATAGACGGTGTCATCCAGCGTGCCAAAGCGCTGAACGTTAATGCCCTGATAGCCATTTCCGACCCACGTCCGCACGCGGTTGTCGTTGTAGTAGCGACTGTTTGCCTCGGTATCGAGGTTCTCACCCCAGTAATCGACGCCCACTGAATAATCGAAGGTGTTGCCTTTGGGCGAATCGAGCCAAAAACTTTGCGACCAGACGCGATCGCGTACGTCAGCGCCGCTGTCGCGATAGAGCGGGATATTCCAGTTATCCGCCGTGCTGGGCAGCACGCGGAAATAGCGCAGTGATGACAGAGAGTTGAGGCTATAGCCGCTCTTCAGCTTCCAGTTGGCCTCTACCGAGCCACCGCCTTGCGCAACACGAATAATATTCTCGTCATCCATCGCGACCTGACGACCGCCGACGACCTTGAGGCCAGTTTGTTGCGCGCGGGTGCGGAAATCGTTAGTTGCACTGACCAGTACCGAGACCGGACGCTGGGTGGAATCGCTGTAGTCACCGGTGATTCTGAGGCTAAAGCTGTCATTCGGCTGATAAAGCAGTTGGCCGCGCACGCCGTTATTGGTGCTGCCTCCCAGCTTATGGCCGTTTTCGATATTCGTGACGTTTCCACCACGCTCCGTGCGCGACAGGTTGATGCGTCCCGCCCAGTGGTCGCTGAGTGGCCCGGACGCCATCAGTTTGGATTGCAGATAACCGCGCTGCCCGAAAGATTGTTCCAGTGAATATTCCGGTGTGAAGGTCGGCTTGCGGGTGCGAATATCAATAGCGCCGCCGGTGGTGTTAAAGCCGTAGGCCGCGCCCTGCGGGCCTTTCAACACGCGGGTGCTGTCGATATCCAGCAAATCATTAGAGATGACGCCGGGGCGGGATAAGTAAACGCCATCGACAAACAGTCCCACGCTGCCCGGCATACCGATATTCGTACCGCTCTCGCCGCCGTCGCCAATCCCGCGAATGGTCACGGTGGTGTCCATCACATCGACGGTATCGACATCCAGCCCTGTCACCAGTTGCGACAGTTCTTCAAAGCGGTAGATCCGCTCTTCTTCGAGCGTTTTGCCATCGATCACCGATGCCAGCGTGGTCGGTGGTTGAACAGGTGTACGCTGAGCATTCACTTTCACGCGTTTCAACTGGACAGGAGCGGCGGTTGCCGCCTCGGTGCTGGGTATTACCCGCTGTGATGGGCTATCCGTTGTGATTTGCGGATCGGCTGCTCGCGCCATAGCAGGAAGCGTTAAGACGCAGCTCATTAAAATGCCCGATGTTATTTTTCGCTGGTGTTTTTTTAAATACTGTTGATGTTTTTTAAAATACATAGCTTCTTCCGAATATCGTCAATAGGCTGCCGATTGCCGTGAAATTCACGGCAATACGTGGGCTATAATTTGTGGGGGGGTAAATTACTGAGTTGCTTTTAGATAAGAATCATCCAGCCATTTATCGACATCAAAAGGCTGCCGAATAAGACGTGATTCATAGGCCAATGTGACGGCGCGTTTTAATTTTTCCACAAAGGCTGGATCCAATTCGGGTGAAAGACGCTCGGTTAATGGCGGCAATGTATCCCATTCGACGCGTAATATATTTTCCGGATAACCTGATTGGGTAGCTAAGAGTCGAATAAATTCATCTTTATTTTTAGCATCGCTGGCCCAGTTTGCCGCCTCACGCTGAACTTTAACTAAGCGCCGCAAAATATCTTCGTTGCCTTTGGCAAATTTCTCATCTACCAGCAGGAAGCCGCTGAGCTGGCCTGCACCGTCGAGGTCACGGCTCGACAGCGGAATGTCAGCCAGCCCTTTATCCCGCAGCGAAAGCGTATTGCTGCCGCCCCAGGTAGCGTCAATCTGTCCAGCGGCTAACGCCGCGCTGGCTGCCGCAAAATCGAGATTGATCAGCTTCACATCAGAAGGCTTCAGGCCCTGTGAATCGAGTGCGCTAACGAAGGACAGCTCGCCTGCTGTTCCGCGAAAGATACCAATACGTTTGCCTTTCAAGTCGGGGATTTTCTCAATACCGGAGCCTTTCGCTACCGCCAGATAATGGTTGATGCCGCGTGATGCTACGGCGATCACGCGCGTATCCAGACCGCGAGAGCGACCGATAATGCTGGCTAAATCGCCCAGATAGGCCACGTCAACCTGATGGTTGCCAAACGCTTCGTTGATGACGGGGCCTGCACCTTTGATGAATGTCCAACGGACGCTGATCCCGTCTTTGCCAAACTCGCGCTCCAGCAGCTTCTGGCTGTGAATGACGTCAAGCAGGCCGCCGCCGCTGGGTTTTGTGCCTGCGCCAATGTCTGGTGCGGCAATACGAATTTCAGTAATCGCCGATGCGATGCCTGACCAGGCCATACCCATTGCCAATAAGCCGGTCACTAACCATTTTCGTCCTGATGTTGTCATTTCTTGCCCGCCAGTGATGAGGTGTTTGAATGTGAGTGTGCGAATATCAATGTTGTTATTGCGCCGGTTTAGCACGGCGTCATCTTGTTGCAGAACCACATTTAAAGGCTTGGCAATAAACTGACTAATACAAAAAAAGCATTATTATTTTTAGTAAATAGCTAAATCAGCATTCATCGCTTATTTCATCACTATGCAGCGAACGAAAAAAAACTATTCCAACTATGCATTAGCCTATCGGGACTTATTACCTTTAGTTTGTCGTGAGACGATGAATGCCATTATCTTTCCAATTAAATAAATATCGATATACAGATACATACGTTGACTTTATTAAGCACTCGAGAAGAATCGATTATTCCAACGCTATTTCAGGTCATCTATCCATGACGCCTGCAATGTGAAGTATGACGGGTATAAATAAACACGGTCAGGAGCACATACCATGACGGAATTACTCTATGCGGGAGCGGCGTCAGGATCCCGGTCTTATTCACCGGAGCCGACTCCGCACGCCAGCCGGGTGAGCGGCGTCGTGCAGCCGCGCTTGCCGACGTTGAATACGACGGTTTCGTCCCGACCGGAACGCTGGCTGGCGGTGGTCGCGACGTTGCTATTGCACGCGGCGGTACTGGCGTTATTCAACAGCGCATCGACACCGCCCGTTACGGTACCTGCCCGGCCACAGCCTGTCAGCGTCGAGCTGGTTGCTGCGGTTGCCGAACCAGTGCCACAGCCCCAACCCCAACCTGTCGAACCTGAACCTATTGAGCCTGACGTCGTAGCGCCACCGCCGGAACTCGCTCCGCCGCCCGTGGACAAGCCGGTGGATGACAACGCGCTGTTGCCGCCAGTGCCCGAGAAAAAAGAACCTGAGAGAAAAGCGCCCGAGAAAAAGCCGGAACCTGCGCCGAAAAAGGTCGCGGTGAAAAAGAATCCGCCCGCACCGACGCCAAAATCTCAGGCTGAAACGGCATCGGCAAGTGCCCCGGTAACGCCTGCTCCGGTGGCGCAAAAGGCGGTCGCGCAGCCCGTTGACGCGCCGTTGACGCCTCCGCTCGCGAATGCTGACTACCTGCACAATCCCGCACCGTCTTATCCCGACGTGGCGATTAGCCGTGGTTATGAAGGCACCGTGCTGTTGAACGTACAGGTGCGTGCCGACGGCAAGGTGCAAACCATTCGTATCCATCAATCGAGCGGCTATCCCTCGCTGGACGACGCCGCCAGAGACACGGTGCTGCGCTGGTCTTTTGTTCCGGCACGCCGCGGCAGTCAGCCGGTTAGCGGCTGGGTGGTTGTTCCCGTCGATTTTTCGCTAAATTCATGAGGTATTGGTTATGACGCTCGGACACATTGAACTCTTTTCTGCGGAAGGCGCAGTGATTCTGTTGCTGCTGTTGTTTTCTCTCGTCACCTGGGGGTTGGGGCTACTGAAATTCGTCCAATATGGGCGGGCGCAGCGGCGCGATCGACGCTTTCGTGCCGCATTCTGGCAGCAGGATGACGTCAGCCAGACGCCAGAAACCAGCGCAAAACAGCCCGGTTCCCTCGCCAACTTGGCGCTGGCCGCGGTCAAAGCGCCGGAGCAGATGAGTGGGCAGCTTGCGCTGAATATTCATCTGCCCGATCGGGTTGAGCGCGCGCTGCAACAGCAGATTCAGCGTGAACGCCGCTCGCTGGAAAGCGGGCTGGCGGTGCTGGCCAGTATCGGCAGCACGTCGCCGTTTATCGGTCTGTTTGGTACCGTCTGGGGCATTATGGCGGCGTTGCAGGAAATTGGGCTTTCTGGTTCTGCCAGCCTCGACACCGTCGCAGGGCCGATTGGCAACGCGCTGATTGCGACCGGAATCGGGATTGTCGTCGCGGTTCCTGCGGTACTGATCTACAACTACTTTTTACGTCGCCTCAAGCTGGCTGTTGCAGATATGGATGATTTCGCCCATGACGTTTACAGCGTGATGCAGGCGCACGATTTTCACGTCGGCTCGTTCCACGTCAACGCGGAGCCATCGCCTGCCGCCTTCTCCGTGAAGAACCTGAGAGAGGTGGTCTGATATGGCGTTTACCTCGCGTAATGATGAAGACGTCATGAGTGAAATGAATATCACGCCGCTCGTGGATGTCATGCTCGTGCTGCTGGTGGTGTTTATTGTTACCGCGCCGATGTTGACGAATGCTATTCCGATTCAGTTGCCGAAAACGTCGGCGGTGGCTCCGGCCGATCGCGCCGATCCGGTGGTGATTAGCATTGATGGCGAGCAGCGCGTCTTCATCAATAAAGAAAGTCTGGCACGCGAACAGCTGGTGCCGCGCCTGCAACAGGCTAAAGCGAGTAATGCGGACTTGGTGGTGCAGGTGCAGGCGGATAAAGACGCGAATTACGGTGCTGTCGCCGCGCTGCTGGCCGATGTCGAGCAGGCGGGGATTACGCGTTTATCCCTGCTAACGCAGAAATAACGTAGCCGGATACCGACGATCATGATGCCCAAATACCCGTCGCGGATACGCTCCGCCCCTGACGTTTCGCTGACTGCCACGCTGTCGGCGGGATATTCCGCGTTGGTCATTTCATTAGTCGTTCCACTGCTGGTCCTTGCTGGCTGGTGGCTTGCCAGCCGTCACGGATGGATGTCTGAACAGATCCTGCCTTCGCCGCTGGCGGTCATCGATAGCGCACGGGCTTTTATCCCCGAAGAGCTGATTCATCAGCTGCCCATCAGCCTGATACGGCTGGTGATTGGCTTTAGCGGCGGGATCGCGCTGGGCTTGGTGCTCGGCAGCCTGTTTGGTCTGAATCGCCAGTTGAATGCGCTGTTTATGCCGCTCTTCACCGTCATCGCGCAGATCCCGACGCTAGCCTGGATTCCGCTTTTGATGCTGTCGCTGGGTATCGGTGAGGCGCTGAAACTGGTAGTGCTGGTGAAATCGGTGACGGTGCCGGTTACGCTCTACACGTGTGCCGGCATTCAACAGACGCCACAAAAGCTGCATGAAATGGCGCGTAGCCTGCGTTTACCGCCCGCAGCCTTCCTGCGTTACCTGATTCTGCCTGCGATGCTGCCGTATGTGATGACGGGCATTCGGCTGGCGTTTTCTACCGGATGGGTCGCCTTGATCGCGGTCGAGCTACTCGCATCCAGCGAAGGGCTGGGCTATCTGCTGGTACAAAGTCGCCAGCTATTTATGCTGGATTTGGTGTTCGTCTGCATTCTGATTATTGGCGTACTGGGGTTTGCCGGGGAGCGCGTGCTGCTGAAGCTGGAGCGTCGCTGGATTCACTGGCCTGCGCCAGTGCTGGGTCGCGATAGCCTGAGCACTGCGCTGCCGAGCCTGTCGCTGACGCCCTGGTTAGCGCCACTGGTACTGGTTGTGCTGTGGCAGGTTAGTAGCACCTACGAGTGGGTGAACGTGGCCTTTCTTCCTGCACCGAGCAGCGTGATCGACGCGCTGTGGACGGGGCTGGTTCAGGGCGGGCTGTCGGCCGATCTTCATGCCAGCCTGCTGCGTGCGCTACAGGGCTTTGTGCTGGGCAGCGCGATCGGCGTGCTGGTCGGTGCGTTACTTGGCGGTTGGCGTATCGCCGACAGGCTGTTTAATCCGGCGCTGTCCGCGCTGCGCTGCGTGGCGCTATTTGCCTGGCTGCCGCTGATCACCGCCTGGTTTGGTTTAGGGGAGAGCGCCAAGATCGTGTTTATCGCCGTCGCGGCGTTCTTTCCTGTGATGCTGGCAACCCGTCAGGGGATCGCCCAGCTTCCGCCTGCGCTATTGGAAGTGGCGCAAGTTCTGCGTCTGACGTCGGTGCAGACGCTTCGCACGTTGATATTGCCCAGCGTATTGCCGCCGCTGTTTTCCGGCCTGCGGCTGGCGCTGATGCATGCGTGGACGGGCGCGATTGGCGCAGAGTATTTCATGCCGTCGGGAGAAGGGTTGGGCGGCATGATGATTCGCGCGCAGCAGTTGCTTGAATCCGATCGCATCATGGCGGGCGTGGTGCTGATTGCCGCGGTGGCCGCGCTGTTTTCCCGATTGATTACCTTGTCTGAACGGCGGCTGACCCGCTGGCGCTTTGCGTGACCGTTAACGGAGAATCTATGTCCCTGCATTTTCAGCACATTACCAAACATTTTACCGTCAACGGCGCGCCGCTGACGGTGTTACAGGACATCGATCTGTCGTTGCAGGCTGGAGAACTGGTTGCGGTCATCGGTGCCAGCGGCTGTGGTAAATCGACGCTGCTGCGTTTGGCCGCCGGGATTGATACCACAGAGCGTGGGCGCATTCTGATTGGCGAACGGCCTGTGCAGGGTATTCCCGATGATGTCAGTCTGGTGTTTCAGGAGCCACGCCTGTTTCCGTGGCTCACCGTGACGGACAATATTCGCCTCGGTATGCTCAACCTCGATCTTTCTCCTGCGGAAGTGACGCACCGTATTGCACACTATCTCCAGATGATGGGGTTGGAGGGCTTTGCCGACGCATGGCCGCACCAGCTGTCGGGAGGAATGGCACAGCGCGTGGCGATCGCTCGTGGGCTGGTGTCGACGCCGCGTATTCTCTTGCTGGATGAACCCTTTGGAGCGCTGGATGCGCTGACTAAACAGCAGTTGCAGGAGCGCCTGGCGGAGATTCGCCAGCAAACAGATTTGACGATCCTGCTGGTGACACACGATGTGGAAGAGGCGGTTTTTCTGGCGGACAGCGTGGTGGTGATGTCGCCCCGGCCTGGCCGGATTAGCAGGATTCTGCCGATAAATCTCACTTATCCCCGCGACCGAACCAGCACTGCATTGTTGGAGCAACGACAAGCGGTCAGTCAGGCGCTACATAAGGCGGATACCGTTGAAGCCTGATGCTGTTGCCTACTGCTTTCTCTCAATCTTAATCATCGATAGAAACCGCCGTGGAAAAGGCGATTGAGGTTGCTGACAAAGTCCGTAGAGCGGGAGTAACGGATAGATCGTAAAGACGCTGTAAATACATCCCTGTACGCTCGGCTTGCGCCATCCCTGGCGCAAACGCTTTACTCTTCTATTCCGTTATTCCCGTTTTCGTTCGGCAAATAAGTTTGTTGACAGTCAGAACCGCCGTGGAAAAGGCGGTTTTTCTTTTCTGCTCGTCACGCGAGATCATTCATTTTCAGCATAGTGAAGTCTCGTCATTAACTGGCATAATGCGCATGTCATTTTCGGTCAATACCTTAACAGGATATTCCTATTGGGCATGCGTAGGCGTGTTGTCCTACACTCGTTAAGGCCGCGCCGGTTAGTGCCGATGCGTAATTGTGACCGAGAGAAACACTTATTGCCGATACTTGCCGGTAAGAAAGGGCGAGTATATATCGTTATTATTGAGGTTTTCGCATGAAAAAAGTTACCGTTGCCGCAACACAAATGGCGTGTTCCTGGGATCTGCCCAAGAATATCGAAAATGCTGAAAAACTGGTGCGACAAGCGCATGCAAAAGGCGCTCAGGTTATCCTGATTCAGGAACTGTTTGCCGCACCGTATTTCTGTATCGATCAAAGCCCGGAGCACTATGCGCTGGCGCAGGAGCTGGAAACCAGCCCGCTGATTAAGCATTTTTCCGCACTGGCGGCGGAGCTGAACGTGGTGTTGCCGTTGAGCTTCTTCGAGCGTGCCAATAACGCCTATTACAACTCGCTGGTGATGATTGACGCGGACGGCACCGTGCTGGACGTTTACCGCAAAACACACATTCCAAACGGCCCAGCGTATCAGGAGAAGCAATTCTTCATTCCGGGCGATACCGGCTTTAAAGTCTGGCAGACGCGCTACGCAAAAATCGGCGTGGGCATTTGCTGGGATCAGTGGTTCCCGGAAACCGCCCGCAGTCTGGCGTTGCAGGGCGCAGAGCTGATTTTCTATCCGACCGCGATTGGTTCCGAACCGGCTTACCCGGACATCGACAGCCAGCCGCACTGGACTCGTGTTCAGCAAGGCCACGCCGCCGCGAATCTCGTGCCAGTGATCGCATCCAACCGTATTGGTACAGAAGCCAGCAAATACATCGACGGTCTGGAAATGACGTTCTACGGTTCGTCCTTTATTGCCGACCAAACGGGTGCGCTGCTGGCTCAGGCCAACAAGACAGATGAAGCGATTCTGGTGCATGAGTTTGATTTAGAAGCCATTGCTGCACAGCGTGCGTCATGGGGTCTGTTCCGCGACCGTCGCCCGGAAATGTACAGTACGATTGCCACCTCTGACGGCAAGACCCGGAGATAAGTGATGTCACAGCTAGCTACTCCTCATCTTACCACGCCGCATCAGGATGGTTTTGCGATGCCCGCCGAATGGGCACCGCATGATGCCGTGTGGATGATTTGGCCGTATCGTACCGACAACTGGCGCGAACAGGGCGTTCCGGCGCAGAAAACGTTCGCACGCGTGGCGGAAGCTATCGCTCAGAACACGCCGGTGATCATGGGTGTGCCCGCACGCTACATGGCGGATGCGCAACAAGTGATGCCGGTGAACGTCACGCTGGTGGAAATGGAAAGCGATGACGCCTGGATGCGCGACACCGGTCCAACCATCGTGCTGAATCAGACCGGTGAGCGTCGGGGTATCGACTGGCAGTTCAATGCCTGGGGCGGCGAGCTGGGCGGTCTGTACGAAGACTGGCGTCAGGATGAGAAAGTCGCGGCACAGGTGCTGGACTATCATCAGGCCGCGCGTTATGCCGCGCCGCTGATTCTGGAAGGCGGCTCGATCCATGTCGATGGTGAAGGTACGCTGCTGACCACGGCGGAATGCTTGCTCAACCCGAACCGCAACCCGCACCTGAGTAAGGCAGAAATCGAACAGTTGATGCGTGATTATCTCAGCATCTCTACGATTATCTGGCTGGAAGAGGGCGTGTACAACGACGAAACAGACGGGCATATCGATAATATGTGTTGTTTCGTGCGTCCCGGTGAAGTGGCACTGCACTGGACGGATGATGAAAACGATCCGCAGTATGCACGCTCCGTCGCGGCCTATGAGGTGCTGTCGGCCGCGCGGGATGCGCAAGGACGTGAGTTGAAAATTTGGAAGCTGCCTGCACCTGGCCCGCTCTATGCAACCAAAGAGGAAGCGCAGGGCGTGGACAGCGGCGATGCGGTTGAACGCCTTGCTGGCTCGCGTCTGGCGGGGTCTTACGTGAATTTCCTGATTAGTAACCAGCAGATCATTTTCCCGCTGCTGGATGAGAAGACGGATGACGTTGCACGCGATCTGCTGCAACAGATGTTCCCTGGCTACTTGATTAGCGGCGTGCCTGCGCGGGAAATCCTGCTGGGCGGGGGAAATATTCACTGCATTACGCAGCAAATCCCTGCGGCGAAGTAACGGTTGAGCCGTTAACTGACGGTTTAAAAAGAAGTGTAGCGGATAGGGATATCCGTTATAAAAAAACGCCGGGAGCGTTTTTCAACGTTGCGCAAGCAACGGCCCGAAGGGTGACGGATAGGGATATCCGTCATAAAAAAAGCCGGTTGGCGCGATAGCGTGAACCGGCTTTTTGATTAGACGAACCTTTGTCCGCCCATTTTCGATAACGCTTAGCCGCGTTTAGCGTCGGCTGCCGCTTTCACGATGACAGCAAAGGCGTCAGCTTTCAGTGATGCACCGCCAACCAGCGCGCCGTCGATGTCCGGCTGGGTGAACAGCTCAGCGGCATTCGCCGCATTCACCGAACCGCCGTACTGGATGATCACTTGTTCAGCAACGGCAGCATCTTGCTTAGCGATGTGGTCACGGATGAATTTGTGAACAGCCTGAGCTTGCGCAGGAGTCGCAGATTTGCCGGTACCGATAGCCCATACAGGTTCGTAGGCGATAACGGTGTTTTCAAATGCTTTCGCGCCCAGCGTATTCAGCACGGCGTCCAGTTGACGTGCACAGACGGCTTCCGTCTGGCCCGCTTCGTTTTCTGCTTCGGTTTCGCCAATGCACAGTACCGGAATCAGACCGACATCTTTCAGCACACCAAATTTCTTCGCAATGAATTCATCGCTTTCTTTGTGGTAGGTGCGGCGCTCAGAGTGGCCGATGATGATGTATTTCGCGCCGATATCTTTCAGCATCTCGGCAGACGTTTCGCCAGTGAAAGCGCCGGAAAGGTTCACGTCAACGTTCTGCGCGCCCAGCGCAATGCGGCTGCCGGCCAGTTGGTGATTAGCTTGATCGAGGTAGATAGCAGGTGGTGCAATCGCTACGCCACAGCCGTCAACGGTGCTGAGCTCTTTACGCAGGCCCGCGATCAGTTCGTTGACCATGTTAGTGCTGCCGTTCAGCTTCCAGTTACCCATAACTAATGGATGTCGCATCTTTTTTCCTCCAGCTGGAATCGCGAATGAATCAATATGTTAATAAATCAAGGTGTTAATGAACCGATGCATAAATTTTACTGCCGTCAGGCAATATGACCTGCCCACAGTATAGAGACGAAATGTGACCGTGGCTCTGTTTTTCGTCATGAATTACCGTGTTGATCACGGTTCAGATAGCGTTAGCTTAATCGGTTCAACAGCAAAAGTTAGCCCTTTTTCACCATCATCTGCAACAACATAACGCAAGGCTCCTTCCGTTTGCTGATAAAAGCGCTGTCCCTTGCCTTTTTCCAGCAGTCCGGTGACTTTTTTCACACTCTGTTCTTCCGTCAGTGACGGTGCGAACGTGCGTGCCAGTGCTGCCATATAGTCGATAGCCTGCTTACGGCGCGCCGCAGTTTCTTGTTCGCTCTGCGGCTGCGGCAGCCAGGTGATTTGCAGCGTTTTGATTTTCCCGGTGCCTTTCTCCAGTGCGGTTGAGGCATAGAGGTGGTCGTTGATCCGGCTGGCGGCGCGGGTCAACATGCTGGTGATATTACCGGTGTCGACAACCCGAAATTCGCCAATCGGCAGCGCTGGGTTGCTCAGATTGTAGCGAGAGCGGAACTGCGTGATGGTTTGATCGAAGGTAGGGGCACCAGCCAACAGATACGGCGCATTGGCTGAGGGTTTAGGCGGGTACGTCGGATCGGCACCCGCGTGAGTCTGGTACAGCACCAGCGATGATAAAATCAAAAGTGAAGCGATGCGTTTTCGTGTCATAGGGATTCGGGTCAGCCACTTCAAAAGATGTCCAGGCCGATAACGGCAGAATACGTTTGATTAAAGCGGCATTTGTACGTTGTTGTCAAAAATAGTACGTCGTTGTGAGAAATCGCACGTGGCTGACAAAAATCGCGTAAAGATGGCGGGCAACTGTCTCGGTTGAGGTAAAATCAGCCTGCGTAAAATACAGATTAATTCGGCCAGGCTGGCCGACAATTCAGGGCGTTATCGTTAATGACATTACAGCAGTGGTGCTTCTCGTTTAAAGGCCGAGTCGGTCGTCGTGATTTCTGGCTTTGGATGGCTATTTGGGTCGCGCTGATGGCGGTGCTGTTTACGCTATCCGGCCAAAGCTGGCTGGATACGCAATCGACGGCGTTTGGTTTGGTGGTATTGCTGTGGCCGACGGCGGCGATTATGGTGAAACGGCTGCACGACCGTAATAAGAGCGGCTGGTGGGCGCTGCTGCTAGTGGTGGCGTGGATGTTGGCTTCGGGGAATTGGACGATGTTCTCATCCATCTGGCAGTGGGGCATTGGCCGCTTCTTGCCGATCCTGATTGTCGTGATGACGCTGCTCGACTGCGGCGTTTTTCTGGGGACAAAAGGGGAAAACCGCTTTGGAGCAGCGGCGGAGCCGTTTCGCTTCCGCCGCTGATTAACAACGAACTGCCGTTTACCAATAGTTTTCGGCAGTCATATGACCGGGCCTGCGACGCAGGTGCTTGGTCATTTGGCGCTCCTCTTTCAGCAACAGCTGAGTGTCGCGTACCATCTGCGGGTTGCCGCATAGCATGACGTGGCTTGTTGCTGCATCCATCGGCAGGCCTACGGCGGCTTCCAGCGTACCGCTGCTGATAAGCTGGGGAATGCGGCCTGTCAGCGAGCCTGTTTCTTCTTCCCGACTGACGACGGTTTGAATACGTAACTGACCGTGATAGCGCTGCTGTAATTGCTGCATCAGCGGCAGATAGCTCAGATCGCGTGAGAATCGGGCGGCGTGAACCAGCACGATATTCTTAAAACGCTCCAGACCCTTGCCTTCCTGAAGAATCGACAGATAAGGGCCAATGCCCGTCCCTGTTGCCAGCATCCACAGCGTTTCGCAATCAGGCACTTCTTCCAGTACGAAAAAGCCGGCAGCCTCTTTGACGATCAGGACGTCTGAACCGGGCTGCAACGCATGCAGATGCGGGCTAAGCTTACCTTCTGGCACCGTCACCAGATAGAACTCAAGCGTGGGATCGCTGGGCGCATTCACGTAGGAATAAGCGCGTTGCACCTTCTCGCCATCAATCTCCAGCGCCAGTTTGCCATACTGCCCGGCAGTGAATGCATCGGTGGGTGCGTGAACCCGAATGCTAAACAGACTTTCTGTCCAGTTTTCTACCTGAACTACCTTGCCTGTCACCCATTCAGCCATATTTTTCTGCTCCTGTTGCTTGCATTAGACGCTGCTATTTTTGCATGTAAGTCGTGCATCTACGATACGCCATTTATTAACAACTGTGAAACAATCCGTCAGTCGGGCAGTGGCCTGCTACAGCAGGAATTCGTGCAGCGTACGATCCTTACGATCCAGATAGTGCGTCGATTTAATCCGGCGGATCGTGCGGGATTTGCCGCGGATCAGCAGCGTTTCGGTCGTTGCCATATTGCCTTTACGCGCGATCCCGTCCAGCAAATCACCTTTGGTGATGCCGGTTGCAGAGAAAATCACGTTATCGTTGCGCGCCATGTCATCAAGCTTGAGGACACTACCCGCGTCGATGCCCATTTGGCGGCAGCGTGCCAGCTCATCTTCACCGATACGGCGGTTTTCAGCACTATCGCCTTTGACCTGATGACGAGCGAGCAAACGCCCCTGCATGTCGCCATCAAGCGCGCGGATAACGGCTGCTGAAATCACGCCTTCTGGCGCGCCGCCGATGCCGTACAGCACGTCAACTTCGCTGTCTGGCATGCAGGTGAGGATGGATGCCGCTACGTCGCCGTCTGGAATCGCGAACACTTTCACACCCAACTGCTGCATGTCCGCGATACAGGCATCGTGGCGCGGTTTAGCGAGTATAGTCACCGTTAACTGGCTCAGCGGTTTACCCAACTTCAGTGCGACATTGCGCAGGTTGTCCGCCAGCGGCAGGTTGAGGTCAATCGCACCTTTTGCCTCGGGGCCAACAATCAGCTTTTCCATGTACATGTCTGGCGCGTGCAAAAACGTGCCCTTTTCGCCAACGGCCAGTACGGCCAGCGCGTTCGCCTGACCCATTGCCGTCATCCGCGTGCCTTCAATCGGATCGACAGCGATGTCTACGGCATCGCCCTGACCTGTACCGACCTGCTCGCCGATGAACAACATAGGCGCTTCGTCGATTTCCCCTTCGCCGATGACAATCTGGCCGTTGATATTGACCTGATTCAGCATGATGCGCATTGCCTGTACGGCAGCATTGTCGGCGGCATTCTTGTCGCCGCGGCCTAACCACTTATAGCCTGCCAGCGCGGCTGCTTCGGTGACGCGCGAGAACTCAATGGCTAATTCACGTTTCATAAATACCTGTCTATTGTCGATCGGGAAAGGAAGAGATGTGGGCGAGGATTTTATCACAACGGGGGAGAGTGGCGGTTGGGCGATAGGAAAAAACGGGCGCGGTAGACGCGCCCGATATGGATAGATGCGTTGGCGGATTACGCGTCGTGATCTTCCCAGTTACGGGCACGAGCCACGGCTTTCTGCCATCCGCTGTAGCGAATATTACGTTCTACGGTTTCGATGCTAGGGCGGAATTCACGCTCAATCGTCGCTTTGCTCTTCACTTCATCCAAATCGTTCCAGAAGCCTGTCGCTAAGCCCGCCAGGAAAGCTGCACCCAGCGCGGTGGATTCACGTACTTCCGGACGTTCCACACGCGTGCCGAGAATATCGGACTGGAACTGCATCAGGAAGTTGTTGGCGACCGCACCGCCGTCGACACGCAGCGCTTTCAGACGCGTATCGGCATCTGCCTGCATGGCATCCAGTACGTCGCGGGTCTGGAAGGCGATCGATTCCAGCGTCGCACGGATGATGTGGTTAGCATTCACGCCACGGGTCAGACCGAAGATCGCGCCACGGGCATACGGGTCCCAGTAAGGAGCACCCAAACCGGTAAAGGCAGGGACGACGTAAACGCCGTTAGAATCCTTCACTTTCGTCGCGAAGTACTCGGAGTCCATTGAGTCGCCGATCAGCTTCAGCTCGTCACGCAGCCATTGGATGGAGGCTCCGCCAACGAACACGGAGCCTTCCAGCGCGTAGTTCACTTCGCCGCGTGGACCGCAGGCGATGGTGGTCAGCAGGCCGTGTTTGGACAGCACCGCTTCTTTACCGGTATTCATCAGCAGGAAGCAGCCCGTGCCGTAGGTGTTTTTCGCCATGCCAGGATTGACGCAAAGCTGGCCGTACAGCGCCGCCTGCTGGTCACCCGCGATACCGGCGATAGGAATACGCGTGCCGCCTTTACCACCAATGTTGGTCTGGCCGTAGACTTCTGAAGACGCGCGCACTTCTGGCAGCATTTCGCGTGGGATATCCAGCGCTTCCAGCATGCGGGTATCCCATTCCAGCGTATGAATGTTAAACAGCATGGTGCGGGAGGCGTTGGTGTAATCCGTTACGTGAACACGCCCTTGCGTCATTTTCCAAATCAGCCAGGTATCGATGGTACCAAACAGCAGTTCACCGCGTTTGGCGCGCTCGCGAGATCCTTCAACGTGATCCAGAATCCATTTCACCTTGGTGCCGGAGAAGTAGGGATCCACCACCAGACCGGTGGTGTTGCGCACGTACTCTTCCAGACCGTCTTTCTTCAGCTTTTCGCAAATTTCAGCGGTACGGCGACACTGCCAGACGATGGCGTTATAAATCGGCTTGCCGCTCTCTTTTTCCCATACGACGGTGGTTTCACGCTGGTTGGTGATACCAATGCCCGCGACTTCATCCGCGCTGATATCGGCTTTAGCCAGCACTTCGACCAGCGTTGAGCTCTGTGTGGCCCAAATTTCCATCGGGTCGTGCTCTACCCAGCCCGCTTTTGGATAGATCTGAGTGAATTCACGCTGTGAAACGCTAACGATATTCGCATCGTGATCCAGTACGACGGCGCGGGAGCTGGTTGTGCCCTGATCTATTGCGACAATGTATTTTTTTTCCGGGTTCATAAATCCAATCCTGTAATGATTAACCGTGAAATAGGATGGTCGTGGCGTTAAGTTTAACGGCTTTCACGACGCGTGGTAGCTTCTGCCTCGGGTTCACACACATCGCATGGCAGATTGCGGCCAATCAGTGCGCGATAACCGAAGGCACCCAGACAGGCACCGATAATGGGGCCGAAGATGGGAACCAGGAAGTAAGGAATTTCACGTGCGCCGGTGAAGGCCACGTCGCCCCAGCCCGCCAGGAAAGCGAACAGCTTAGGACCAAAGTCACGCGCTGGGTTAAGGGCGAAGCCGGTCAGCGGTCCCATGGATGCACCGATAACGGCAATCAAAATACCGATCAGCAGGGGAGCGAGTGGCCCGCGTGGGATACCGTTGCCATCATCGGTCAGCGCCAGAATCAGGCACATCAGGATAGCGGTGATGACGGTTTCAACCAGCAGCGCCTGCATAACGGAAATGTGTGGGTTCGGATAGGTGGAGAAAATGCCCGCTAAACTCAGGCTTTCCGTACTGCCGCGCACCATATTGTTGGCTTGTTCAAAATCCACGAACAGATTGTGATAAAGACCGTAGACCAGTGCGGCGGCACAAAATGCCCCGGCAATCTGAGCCAGAATGTAAGGCACCACCTTGCGCCCGTCGAAACAGGCAAACAGCCACAGGGCGATAGTAACGGCCGGGTTGAGGTGAGCGCCGGAAATGGCGGCAGTCAGATAGATTGCCATCGCAACCCCCAGACCCCAAATGATGCTGATCTCCCACTGTCCGAAGCTGGCTCCCGCCAGTTTCAAGGCGGCGACACAGCCGACACCGAAGAAAATCAGCAGGCCAGTGCCGAGAAACTCGGCGATACACTGGCCTTTTAGCGTTGAACGTTCTGCTTGGCTCATATTTTTTTCCTGCTGGGTAACGTACAGAGTGGTAGGTCTAAGGATACCGTGGGGGCATCCTCTGTTTTAAATGTATTTATGATGTGAATTTATCGTTAATGCTCGAAAACGAGAAATATCGAAATTTAAATGTGTGTTGTGCGTCAAGAAAATGAGCGTATTCGCTTATAAAATGACTCGCAGTGATTTTTCGCCCACGGTTGATAGTAACGCTCAGGTTAAATTTATTAACACAATAGGAGTAATGGGGAAGCGAACAGGAGTAGTTTTCAGTTTACGCCGCCCATTTTTCCGTTTCGGCTGTCCGTTTTTCAGTTTGTACTGTTTGTTTTTCAGTTTGTACTGCCTGTTTTTCAGTTTGTACTGATAGTGTTACGTAAGAAAAGCTGCCACACTCGCGTAGTGGGGGATGTGCGCTAGACAGGTGGCGGTTGGCTACATACAATTTCGCTATGGTCTGTCTTGCCAGCCGTCCCGCGGTCAGGATTATGTTTACGGGCGGATGGCGACACCGTTGGGTGTTGGTTACAGAGTCCGAAAGCCAGCGTTAACCGATCTTTGCCTTGTTGCGATTAAAAGGGGTTTGAAGAATGTCATTTGAAGTGTTTGAAAAGCTGGAAGCGAAAGTTCAGCAGGCGATTGATACCATCACGCTGTTGCAAATGGAAATTGAAGAGCTGAAAGAGCAGAACAACGCGCTGTCGCAGGATGTGCAGGCGGCAGCTGGTTCACGTGAAGCGCTGGTGCGCGAGAACGAGCAGTTGAAAGAAGAGCAAGTGGTATGGCAAGAGCGCCTGCGCGCGCTGTTAGGCAAAATGGAAGAAGTCTAATAGGACTTGCTGGCTCAGACGAAGGAACGGCTTATCGATTGAGCCAAATAAAAAAGGGCGTTTATCGCCCTTTTTTGTGCTGATGTCACCGCAATAAAAACGCGGGAATTCAACGATATTATTCAATATCCAGCGGGTCTTCCGCCAAAATAATACCGGTATTATCGGCATACAGATGGTCACCGGAGAAGAACGTGACGCCACCGAAGTTGACGCGAATATCGCTCTCGCCGATGCCTTCGCTACCCGCGCCGACCGGAATCGCTGCCATCGCCTGGATACCGATATCCAGCTCAGCCAAATCGTCAACCTGACGCACCGCGCCATAAACGACAATGCCTTCCCACTCGTTTTGCGTCGCCAGCCGGGCGATTTCCGCGTTGATCAACGCGCGACGCACGGAGCCGCCGCCATCGACCAGAAGTACGCGCCCGAGGCCGTTCTCTTCCAGAAGATCGAACAGCAGGCCGTTATCCTCAAAACATTTCACCGTGGTGATCTTGCCACCAAATGAAGTACGCCCGCCAAAATTAGAGAACAGAGGCTCAACAACATTCACCTCTTCGTGGTAGATATCGCACAGTTCGGAAGTATCGTATTTCATAGGATTAACGTCTGTTTGCCGCCGGAATCATGAGTATATCCCTTTCTGGCGGCTGTTGGCAAAATCATCAAATGTTAACTTGATGCGTATCAGTAAATACGCACCACTTTTCGCCCGCGCTCACTTTACCCGCACTAACTCAATATCACGCCAACGGCGAACAGAATGTTGGTCAGCAGCGCGCCTTTCACCGTTTTTTCCAGCATCGGACGCATACTGAATGCGCTGGTTTCACGCAGCACATAGCGCGCCTGCTGAATCAGCAACGGGAGCGCCAGAATAAAGAGCCAGCCCGCCAGACTGTGCAGATAAAACGTGGCAAACAGACCGAGACAAACCGGTGCCAGCAACAGCAGCATCGTGTGATAGAAGCGCGCTTTTTCCGCACCAAGACGTACTGCCAGCGTGTTCTTTCCGCTGATGCGATCGTTGTCGATATCGCGCAGGTTGTTGATGTTCAACACCGCCGTCGCCAACAGACCGCAGGCCGTCGCTGGCAGCATCACGATGCTGTCGAAATGGCCGGTTTGCAGATAATACGACCCCGCGACGCTGAGCCAGCCGAAAAAGATCAGCACTGAAATATCGCCGAGTCCGATATAGCCGTAGGGCTTGTTACCGACGGTATAGGTGATGGCGGCGAAAATCGCCAGCAGCCCCAGAATCAGGAAACCAAAGATATCCGCCGGCTTTTCACACGCCAGAATCACCAGGCTCACGCCGGAAATGATGGTGAGCGCCACGGTCACGATTAGCGCATTGCGCAGCTGTGCCAGTGTAATCGCCCCGGTCTGAATACCGCGCAACGGCCCGATGCGTTCCTCGGTATCGCTGCCTTTTATCGCATCCCCATAGTCGTTCGCCAGATTGGAAAGGATTTGCAGCAGTCCGGCGGTTAACAACGCCAGTAATGCTACGCCCGGTTTAAAGCTGCTATGCCAGCTCGCGATCGCCGAGCCGGTGACGATGGACGCAAAAGCTAATGGCAACGTCTTTGGACGCAGGCTATCCAGCCAGGCTTTGGTTTTGCTGCTATGGGTCGATAAGGTCATGGTGTGCTTCAATTTTTATTGACGATTCAATTGCGTGAATCATCCGTTTATAAACAAGAAAAGTCAGTGATGGCGGCGTCAGAAACAAAAGTGGGAGGCCAACGCCTCCCACTTTATCGTTAATCGTGCGATCCGCGAAAACGGATTATAAGATAAATCGACTCAGATCTTCATCTGCTACTAATTCATCCAGATGATTACGTACGTAATCTGCGTCAATGGTAACGCTTTGACCGTTCATTTCGCTGGCGTCGTAAGACACATCTTCGATCAAACGCTCCATCACGGTATGCAGACGGCGCGCGCCGATATTCTCGGTGCTTTCATTGACCTGCCAGGCGGCTTCAGCAATACGGCGGATACCATCGGCGGTGAACGAAATATTTACGCCTTCCGTCGCCATCAGCGCTTTGTACTGCTCGGTCAGCGACGCGCTCGGCTCGGTCAGGATGCGTTCGAAATCTTCCGTGGTCAGCGCCTGCAACTCTACGCGAATCGGCAAACGCCCCTGCAATTCTGGAATCAGATCGGACGGGCTGGCAACCTGGAACGCACCGGACGCGATAAACAGGATGTGGTCGGTTTTGACCATGCCGTGCTTGGTGGACACGGTACAGCCTTCAACCAGCGGCAGAAGATCGCGCTGAACGCCTTCACGGGACACATCCGGGCCGGAGCTTTCGCCACGCTTACAGATTTTGTCGATCTCATCGATGAACACGATACCGTGCTGCTCAACGGCTTCGATCGCCTGCTGTTTCAGCTCTTCCGGATTCACCAGCTTGGCGGCTTCTTCTTCTATCAGCAGCTTGAAGGCGTCTTTGATTTTGACCTTACGGGCTTTCTGCTTCTGTCCTGCCAGATTCTGGAACATGGACTGGAGCTGGTTGGTCATTTCTTCCATGCCCGGAGGAGCCATGATCTCTACGCCAACGGGAGCGGCCGCCAGGTCGATCTCGATCTCTTTGTCGTCCAACTGGCCTTCACGCAGTTTCTTGCGGAATGCCTGACGTGCAGCGGAAGGCTCCTGCGTGCTTTCCGCCTGTCCCCAGTTGTTTTTCGCTGGTGGAATCAGCACGTCCAGAATACGGTCTTCCGCCATCTCTTCCGCACGGAAGCGGTTTTTTTCGATGGACTGGAGGCGCACCATCTTGATCGCGGAATCCGTCAGATCGCGGATGATGGAGTCAACTTCTTTACCTACGTAGCCCACTTCGGTGAATTTGGTGGCTTCCACTTTGATGAACGGCGCATTGGCGAGCTTCGCCAAACGGCGAGCGATTTCGGTTTTACCGACGCCGGTCGGGCCGATCATGAGAATATTTTTAGGCGTCACTTCATGACGAAGTGCTTCGTCCAACTGCATACGGCGCCAGCGGTTACGCAGCGCGATGGAAACGGCGCGTTTCGCTTTATGCTGGCCGATGATATAGCTGTCGAGTTCGCTGACTATCTCGCGCGGGGTCATTTCAGACATAGTTGATCCTTACGCCTTGGAGGCTAATTCTTCTATCGTGTGGAACTGGTTGGTGTAGATACAGATGTCGCCAGCAATCCCCAGAGATTTCTCGACGATATCACGCGCACCCAGCTCGGTGTTTTCCAGTAAAGCACGCGCGGCAGCCTGTGCATAAGGACCGCCGGAACCAATCGCGATCAGATCGTTTTCAGGCTGCACGACATCACCATTACCGGTAATGATCAGCGAAGCATTTTCGTCCGCGACGGCTAACAGGGCTTCCAGCTTGCGTAGCATACGGTCGGTACGCCAGTCTTTCGCCAGCTCGACGGCTGCTTTCACCAGATGACCCTGGTGTAATTCCAGCTTGCGCTCAAAAAGCTCAAAAAGGGTGAAGGCATCCGCCGTGCCGCCTGCGAAACCGGCGATGACGCGGTCATGGTAGAGACGACGCACTTTACGCACGTTGCCTTTCATCACGGTGTTGCCCAGAGTGGCTTGTCCATCACCGCCAATGACCACCTGGCCGTTGCGGCGTACGCTTACAATTGTTGTCACGAGTCAGTCCCCGTTTGAAGAAAAAGATCCCCGCATGATTCGGGGCACATTGAAGTTATAGATGGGGGAAGGCGTGGGGTTTTTCAACCCCCGCTGGCAAGAGGAATACAGTTTGATGCGCCCGCGCCCTTGAGACGTTGGATCATGCTATCTGCGGCAGCACGGTTGTTATAAGGCCCAAGCATAATACGGTTCCAGCCGCCGTTAGAGGTGATGCGGCTTTCGATACCGGCAAACGCCAACTGTGCTCTGACCGATTCGGCAGGATCCATGGTTTTGAAGGAGCCACATTGGATCGCCCAGCGCTGGGTTTTCTCGGTTTTTGGCGCTTCAGGCTGTTTGACCGGCTGTTGCTTCGGTGCTTCCTGTTTTGCTGCTTCTTGTCTTGGTACGACAGGTGCCGCTTGCGTGATCGCAGGTGCCCGTGTGGTTGGCTGCGTTGTTACGACAGGCGGCGGCTGCATTGGTTGAGTCTGTGGCTTAATCGTCACCTGAGAACGCGGAACCTGCGTCTGGTCGTTATACGGCACCTCGGAAAGCTGCGTTGGCTGGCGACGCATATCAGACTGCATCTGTTCCAGCAGCTGGCGCTGTTCATCCGTCAACTGCACTGGCGACTGAATCTCGCCACCCGCGGAAGGCTCCGTTGGCGTCGTGACGCCCAACTGACGATTTTCCAGTTCTTTGATGTAGCGCCAGCGTTCTTCCGGCTTGGGAGGCAGCCCGTTACCTTTGCCTGCATTCTGATGCGGCAGGACGGGTGAATCGTCCGGTTTATTATGGGCGATAAAGTACAGACCGCCCGCGAAGGTGACCAAAACGGCAACAGCGAGTGCGATCATCGTTTTGGACGCACCTGAAGCCTTGCCTTTTTTCCGGCTATTTGTCGTTTTCCGGCGCGTCCCTGATGAACGTCCCCGGCTCACGTAGTCTCTTTGTGCCACTGTCGTTTCGCTGTGAATTGATAGGTAAATAATATAATTAGGGGGTCATGTTACTGAACCCTCAAATATTTGACCAGCACCTGAAGTCTTAAAGCCTGTTACGGGCGTAATTCGGCGCGGCGACGCTGTCGCGTATGACCAGCTCACTAGACAACAGACGGGAACCGCTTTGTACCGTGTTGCCTTGCAACTGCTCTAAGAGTAGCAGCATTGCCTCGCGTCCGATCTGATAACGAGGCTGGGCGACAGAAGTCAGAGGCGGCCAGCTGTACTGCGCCTGTTCGATATCATCGAAACCGATAATGGAGAGGTCGCGCGGGATATCCAGCCCCATCTTTCTGGCCTGCGCCAGCACGCCCAGCGCCATGAGGTCGCTATGACAGAAGACCGCGCTGGGCGGCTGAGGATGTTGCATCAGCGCAATCAGACCGTTTATCCCAGTTTCGTAGGTGAAATCGCCCCGAAAGATATACTGATTATCGATGAGAATCCCGTTACGGCGCAGGGCCTGAATATATCCCTGCAGGCGATATTGGCTCAGGTGCATGTGCTCTGGCCCCGCAATGCAGGCGATGCGTTGATGACCCGCCTGATACAGATAATGTACGGCTTCAAAGGCGGCGGTCAGGTTATCGATATGCACGGTGGGCAGCGCCAGATCCGGTGAGAACTCATTCGCCATCACCATCGGCGGCAGATTACGCTGCTCTTCCTGGCCTGCGTCAAACGGCAGATTAGAGCCGAGTAACAGCATGCCGTCGATCTGCTTGGTAATAATCAGGTCGACGAAGGTTTTTTCTTTCTGATGCTGGTGAGCACAATCGCCAATCAGCACCAGATAGCCGTGTTCGGCTGCCGTTTCCTCGATCCCGCGAAATATTTCGGAGAAATAAGGATCGCAGATATCCGGGACGATCGTCAGGATCGTGCGCGATTCGTTACGCTTGAGATTCCTGTTGAGTGCGTGAGGCGAATAGCCAACGGCGATGACAGCCTGCTCGACCTTCCTACGGGTGGTCGCAGAGACTTTCTCTGGGTTCATTAACGTTCGGGACACGGTCGCGGTGGAAACGCCCGCTTCATCCGCCACGTCTTTCATCGTCGCCGTGGTGACGCCTTTCTTCTGCTTCAACGCTTTTCTCCTTGCGTCAGCGTTAACTGGCGCTGACTGTCAGCAGAACGCCCCTGTCTACTGACTTTCTATGATTACGGGTAACGCTTTTCGGGGACAGTATGCCGATAGAACGGCGCTATACCTGAGTACACAACCTGAGCTCAATAAACGGTCTGGCCTCAGCATACGGCCTGCGCAGACAGTGATAACAGATTGAACGCAGGTTTTGTTGCTTAATTTGCACAGAAAGTGTGATGAATATCGTGTTCTCGACGCCGATCGCAAAAAATGAGTGGCAAGAAACCGAAATGATCTAACAGGAAGCGCTAACCGTCCGTGGGGTCGACATCCAGCATCCATTTCACTTTACGCGCCTGCGGCAGCGTGCCGATTAGCGTCAGCGATGTTCTGACCAGTTTCTGCAATAGCGCTCTGGAGGGGTGCTGTAGCAAGAGCTGCCAGCGGAAGCGTCCCGCACGTTTGGGTTGCAAAGCAGGGACTGGGCCCAGCAGCCAGAGTGATTCATCCCGCAGCGGACTTGCCTCCAGCAAATTACGCAACTGCTGGAGGAATAATGCGGCCTGCTGATTATCGTGGTCGTCAGCGCGGAAGAGAATATGGCTGGTAAACGGCGGCAGAAAAACGCTTTTCCGTTCAGTCAGCGCCTGGCTGGCAAAGGCATCGTAGCCCTGTTGCAGCAGCGTTTGTAATAGCGGATGTTCCGGGTGGTGAGTTTGCAGCGCTACTTCGCCCGCCTTGCCTGCTCGTCCTGCACGACCCGCCACCTGAGTATAGAGCTGCGCAAAACGTTCGGCTGCGCGGAAGTCGGCAGAGAACAGCGAACCGTCCACGTCCAGCAGGGCCACTAGCGTCACGTCAGGGAAATGATGCCCCTTTGCCAGCATCTGTGTGCCGATGAGAAGACGTGCGCCGCCCTGCCTGACCTGCGAGAGCTGCTGCTCAAGCGCCCCTTTACGGCTGGTGGTGTCACGGTCGATGCGGGTGATCGGGACATCTGGAAAGATCGGTGCAAGGCTTTGTTCCAACTGCTCGGTACCCAGACCGACCGGCACCATATTGGTTGAGCCGCAACCGGGGCACTGTTGTGGAACCGGACGTTGGCTGTCGCAGTGGTGGCAGCGCAGCATCCTCTGATGCTGGTGGTAGGTATAGTAGTGATCGCAGCGCTGACACTCAGCAATCCAGCCGCACTCGTGGCACATCACCACGGGGGCGAACCCGCGCCGGTTGAGGAACAAGATAACCTGATTATCGTTCGTCAGATGGTGGCGGATGCGGGTAATCAGCGGCTGGGATAACCCGGCCGTCAGCGGCAGCCCTTTCAAATCGATGACGTGCTGTTTGGCGAGCGCGGCATTGCCCGCTCGTTTGGTCAGATTCAAGCGTCGATACTTGCCGATCTGGACGTTATACAGCGTTTCCAGCGCGGGCGTCGCCGTCCCCATGACGATGGGAATGTCTTCTTCTCTGGCGCGGAAGACCGCCAAATCACGTGCGTGATAGCGCCAGCCTTCCTGCTGTTTGTAGGAACTGTCGTGTTCTTCATCGATCACAATCAGCCCCAAACGGGCAAAGGGCGTAAATAACGCCGACCGCGTTCCGATGACGATGGCGGCTTCACCACTGCGGGCACGTAGCCAGACGGCAAGGCGTTCGCTGTCGTTGAGTGCCGAGTGCAGCACATCCACCGGGGCGTTAAAGCGTTCACGGAAGCGGGCGATGGTTTGCGGCGTCAGGCCAATTTCCGGTACTAACACCAGCGCCTGTTTGCCCTGTGCCAGCACATTTTCCAGCACGCTGAGATAGACTTCGGTTTTTCCCGAACCGGTGATACCCGCGAGCAGCCAGGCGGCAAAATGATTATCTTCGCTGCGGATCGCGCCGACGGCAGTGGCCTGTTCGGTATTCAAACGCAGTCGGTCGGTTGCCAAACTAAAACTTTGACGCCAGTCGTGAAGCGTTTGCTCTGCGGCCTGCAATTCGCACAGTCCTTTACTGCGCAGCGCCTGCAACGCCGTTTCCGTCAGCCCGATTTCGCTCACCTGATGGCGATAAAGCGGCGACTGAAGTAAGGCCGCCAGAGCCTGTTGCTGTTTCGCGGCGCGTTTGAGCGTGCTGAGCGGCGTCGCCCGACCCTGTTCGGTGGCAAACCACTGCCAGAGCGGGGCACGGTGTGCGGGTTTCCCCTGACGCAGTAGGATCGGCAGCGCGTGGAACAGCACTTCGCCAATCGGGTAATGATAGTACTCAACGGCCCACAGCAAAATGCGCCACAGGCTGGGGGGGAACAGCGGCTGTTCGTCCAGCACGTCATGCACGGGTTTTAATTGCTCAAGCGGAAGTTCGCTGGTGTCGCTCAGCGCGGTAATAATGCCGATCGCTTTACGGTTACCAAAGGAGACGCTGACGCGCGCGCCGACCTGCGGAGCGATGCCTCCTGCGGGTAGCAAATAATCGAATGTACGTGCCAATGGCACGGGCAAAGCGACCTGAGCGACAGACATAACTTCTCCGTGATAGTCGACGTAGATTGGCGCGGCGATCAATGACATAACCGAGCGGTCTGTATCATGCGCGACGCGGGGTGAAAATAACGCAAGGCGCTAGTGTACATGCTGCGAGGGATAATGTGTGGATGCGATTGCATCAGGGTAGCGGATTCTGTATGATCCGCCGCCATTGTGCCGTTTGCATAATGAAACTTACTTATACAACTTTCGTGTGGTGTCTGGCGGAACAGGGCTGGATAGCGACACGGCCTTAACTGAGGTTTCCCCATGAAAAAAGGTATTCACCCGAATTATTCTGCAGTTACTGTAACTTGCTCTTGCGGTAACGTGATCAAAACCCATTCTACCGTGGGTCGTGACCTGAACCTGGACGTTTGTGGCGAATGCCACCCGTTCTACACCGGCAAACAACGTGATGTTGCAACTGGTGGCCGTGTTGACCGCTTCAACAAGCGTTTCTCCGTTCCAGGCGCTAAAAAATAAGTTCTACTGGCCAATTGGTACAGTAACTTCCTGCAAAGGCACCGACAGGTGCCTTTGTTGTTTCTGGTGGCTCAGTGTTGTTCATCGGGAAGACGAGATTCGCTCTAATGCCGCCTGCGCGAGAAAACCTGAGCGGCTTTTAAATTCAGGATTACTCGCCACGCAACGATCAATTCGGTCAATCAGCGATTTAGGCAGCGTGACGTTAATTTTTTCTGAACCGCCCATTAAACGCGTCACATCAATATCAACAACCGCCCACGTGTACCCAGCGTATTCTGCGCTTTTTGCCAATTGGCCTACTGAAGACACGGTGGGAATATCCTGACCCATCTCGATCAGCAGTTCGATATGTCCGGTAATCGCCTCTTTAGCATTCGCGATGGCATCGTCTAGCGTATCGCCTGCAGAAAAACAGCCCGGTAGATCTGGCACTGTTACACCGTATGCGTGGGTATCGTCGCCTGCTTCAATTGCAATCGGATAAAACATAATTAAGCCTCTTCGAGTCAGCGATGATCATATTCCTGCTTGTTTCCTGATGCTTTTTACCGTGCCTATCGGTAAATCTTCCCTATTAAATAACCCCAATAACTCCAGCTAGCAATATTTTGGAGTTATTTCATCCCTGCTGACGTTTTACCAGCATCCCCAGCACGAAGATGCCGCCTAATCCTGCCGTAATAATCCCGATGGGCAATTCCTGTGGTGCCAGTAGCTGTCGGCTGAGCCAATCGCCGCCGCACAGCAGTATCGCACCCAGCACGGCGGTCAGCGGCAGAAGCTTCTTGTGCAGCACGCCGCTCAGCGGGCGAGCCAGATGGGGAATCATCAGGCCGATAAAACCAATCACGCCGGTCAGCGCGACTAACAGCGACGTGGCGAACGCGCAGCAGATGAAAATTTCCACCCGTACGCGAGACAGATTAACCCCCATTGAGGCCGCGGTTTGTCCGCCAGCCAGCAGCGCGTCGAGCGCACGCCAGCGCAGGGCGGTGAGGCCGAATAGCAGCAGAACGCTGAACACCGCAAAAGGTAACGTGTCCCAACGGGCAAGGCCCAGCCCGCCCAGCGACCAGAAAAGAATCGAGCTGGCGGCCCGCTGATCGCCGGAAAACACCAAATAATTTGTCAACGCACCGAACAGAAATGAGATCGCCAATCCACAGATGATGAGGCGCTCTGCGCCCCGCGCCTGTTGCAGCAGAAACAGCACGGTCACGGCGACGGCCGATAAGAGTCCGCCACAGAAGGCCGCTATCGGCAGCGCCCAGTCACCGAGCTGCTCACCAAAGCGGGTGATGACGGCGACCGCACCCGCTGAGGCACCGGCAGACAGGCCAAACAGAAACGGGTCGGCCAGATCGTTGCGGGTTGCCGTTTGCAAAAAGGCACCGACCATCGCTAACCCCGCGCCGCACAGCGCCGCCAGCAGGCTGCGGGGAATACGCAGTTCGAGAATAATGCGTGACGTCATCGGCGACACGTCTGCTGATGATAGCCCCAACACGCTGGCGACCTGCGTAAGGGGGATCGTCGTGCTGCCTGTCGCAATATTTAACAGCATCAGCCCAGCCAGTATCAGCAGCGCGATAACGAAGGTTGCGGCATAACGTGAAGACGTAGGGCTCACTTAAAAGCATCCGGGTAGAGTGCGTGCGCCAGTTTATCGACGGCAGCGATATTCGCGGGTCCCGGCGTGAGCTCTGCATATTGCAGTTTCAGATAGCGATGCTGTTGTACGGCGGGGGTAAATTTCATCAGCGGATGTGATTCCAGAAAGCGCCTTAACGCATCTGCACCGTTGCCGGTCTGGTAATCCAGCAAAATGATAAAGTCAGGCTCGCGTGCCGCCACGCTTTCCCACGATGTCGAGGCCCAGCTCGTCTCCATATCGTCCATGACGTTCTTGCCGCCCGCCGCCTCAATGATGGCGGTTGGCATGGCGAATTTCCCGCTGGTAAAGGGCTTATCGTCGCCAGAGTCATACAGAAAAACCGTCTGCTTTGGCTGATTGCCAATACGGGTTTGCAGTTCGGCAATGTGCTGCTTCCAGCCGTCAATCTGTTCCTGAGCCTGTTCCTGCTTGCCGAAGATTTTCCCCAGTTTCAGCATGTCGCCGTAGAGCAGATCCATGCTGGCTTGTGGCCGCTGTTTCTGCTGTTCGGTGAAAACGCAGCTTTCGCTGAGTACCAGTGTCTGAATGCCGTATTTTTGCAGCGCTTGCGGCGTGACTTCGCCACCGACTTTCATGCCGTAGTTCCACCCTGCAAAGAAGAAATCCGGGTGTACAGCCAGCAGATTTTCCAACGTCGGGTATTTTGCTGCCAGTTCAGGGATTGTGCCCTGCTGCTTGATAAAGTCAGGGGGCGCTTTATACCAGCCAGTGATCCCCGTCAGCCCGACAATATTTTTTTGCAGCCCAAGCGCAAACGCCATTTCCGTCATGTTCAGATCATGAATAACGGCTCGCTGGGGCGGCTGGGTGAAGGTTAGCGGTTGCCCACAGCTGTCGACCGTGACGGGAAAACCCGAGGCGTGTGCCCAGCACGACGTCAAGGCCAGCAGTCCAGACAGAAGCGTTATTTTCATCAGGGTTCCTTAGTGCAGTTCAGGGGCTTCAAAGATGCGAATGGGCGAGCCGTTTATCGGATGCGGCACCGTAAAGCTCTCCATCCCAAATACGGATTTCACACAGTCGGCGCTCAGCGCGTGTGCAGGTGTTCCCCAGCGGAGTAGCGTTCCCTGCTGCAACACGGCGACACGGTCGGCAAAGGGGGTGATGAGTGGCAGATCGTGCAGCACCGCCAGCGTTGAAATGCCGCGTTTCCGCACCAGAGACAGCAGTTGCGCACGCGCTAGCGGATCGAGATGGTTCGTCGGTTCATCCAGCAGCAGGAGCTGCGGCGTTTGCGCAAACGCACGCGCCAGCGCCGCGCGTTGACGTTCTCCACCGGAGAGCGTGCCCAGCAGGCGATGGCGCAGCGGTAATAATCCGGTATCGTCCAGCGCTTCTTCGATGAGCTGGCGATCGTACGCTGGTGTGCTGAATCCGTGGTGGGGAATCCGCCCTAAGGCGACGTACTCCGCGACCCGCAGACGCAGGTCCGGTGCATCGTTCTGCGCCAGAATCGCGATGCGCTTTGCTCGCTCATGACGGCTGAGTGTATTCAGCGGTTGACCGTTTAGATGGATGTATCCCGCTGTCGTACCGAGCTCGCTGGTTAACACGCGTAGCAGCGTGGATTTACCGCTACCGTTGGGCCCAACCAGCGCCAAACGCTCTCCAGCCTGCATGGACAGCGAAATATCACTGAGCCTCGGTGCGCGATTGGCGTCGGCAACAGAAACATGGTGAAGCTGTAGCAGCACGGGGTTACTGGAGAAAAGTTCTGTCATGATGCGGGCATATCACCGTTATAGATTAAAAATGATATGTTATAACATAACAAATTAAATGCAATCCCGATTCACAATGTGAGTGTAAGACGAAGCGTTCGGAAGAAGTGCGAGCGGTGGAGGGGCGAGGTTTTAGAGGTTAGTGAAGAGTGATGTGTTGAGCGGGATTCTCTGCATAGCAAAACCCCGCCGGAGAAGGCGGGGTTAGCCAGAAAACCGACAGCGTAAACGCGATCAGTATTCCCACGTATCCGGGTCGATACCCATTTCACGCATGATGATTTTCGCGGCTTCAGGAATTTCATCGCTGCGTTCTTTACGCAGGTCTTCGTCATTCGGTAACGGTTGACCTGTGAACGCGTGCAGAAACGCCTCGCACAGCAGTTCGCTGTTGGTGGCATGGCGCAGGTTGTTCACCTGACGACGCGTGCGTTCGTCAGTCAGTATCTTTAGTACTTTCAATGGGATAGATACTGTTATCTTCTTGACTTGCTCGCTTTTTTTACCGTGTTCAGCGTAAGGGCTGACATACTCGCCGTTCCACTCAGCCATGGGATACCTTAAAAATTAATCTAATGAAGACAGCATCTGTCATGAAATGCCACAATTCTAGCGGTTATTATGCTTATGCTCAATCTATACGCAAAGAAGTTTAGATGTCTAGATGTGTTGACGTCTATTAAAACTGCGTTTACTCTTAAGTTCCTATCTTTTCAGCCTCCAGCCAGGAAATGAGCCGATGACGCGTAAACAGGCAACGATCGCAGTCCGCAGCGGGTTAAATGATGATGAGCAGTATGGCTGCGTCGTCCCACCCATTCACCTTTCCAGCACGTATAACTTTACCGGATTCAACCAGCCACGCGCACACGACTATTCGCGTCGCGGTAACCCCACGCGTGATGTTGTGCAGCGTGCGCTTGCCGAACTGGAAGGCGGTGCGGGTGCGGTAATGACGAGCAGCGGAATGTCGGCGATTATGCTGGTTTGTACGGTGTTCCTGCGTCCCGGCGATCTGCTGGTGGCGCCGCATGATTGCTACGGCGGCAGCTATCGTCTGTTTGACAGCCTGAGCAAGCGCGGCGCATTTCGCGTCAAATTTGTCGATCAAAGTGATACCGATGCGCTCAACGCGGCGTTGGCAGAAAAGCCGAAGCTGGTGCTGGTGGAAAGCCCGAGCAATCCGCTGCTGCGCGTCGTGGATATTGCCGCGATTTGTCAGGCCGCGCGGGAAGCGGGCGCGGTCAGCGTGGTGGATAACACCTTCCTGAGCCCGGCGCTGCAGAAGCCGCTGGAGCTGGGTGCCGATCTGGTGGTGCATTCGTGTACCAAGTACCTGAATGGTCACTCTGACGTAGTGGCGGGTGCAGTGATCGCCAGAGATGCCGATACCATTACTGAACTGGCCTGGTGGGCAAACAACATCGGCGTCACAGGCGCGGCGTTTGACAGCTATCTGCTGCTACGTGGCCTGCGTACTCTGGCACCTCGCATAGCAGCCGCGCAGCGTAATGCGCAACAAATCGTTGAATTCTTACAGACGCAGCCGTTGGTGAAGGCGCTGTACCATCCTTCACTGCCGAACAATCCCGGCCATGATATTGCCCGCCGTCAACAATCCGGCTTTGGCGCTATGCTAAGTTTTGAGCTGGATGGAGATGAAGACACGCTACGCCGTTTTCTGGCCTCGCTGGAGCTGTTCACACTGGCGGAATCGCTGGGCGGAGTCGAAAGCCTCATCTCTCATGCGGCAACGATGACGCATGCTGGCATGGCGCCAGAAGCGCGTGCCGCGGCGGGTATCTCTGAAACATTACTGCGTATTTCCACCGGCATTGAAGACGGCGATGATCTGGTTGCCGATCTGGATCGTGCGTTTCAAGCCGCAGCCAAGAGGTAAGAATGAGTGCATTAGGAGTAGCGCCATCGGTAACAGGCCGACAGCTGCATAAGTTTGGCGGTAGCAGTCTGGCCGATGTGAAGTGTTACCTGCGCGTAGCCGGTATTATGGCGGAGTATAGCCACCCCGGTGATTTGATGGTGGTATCTGCCGCAGGCAGTACCACAAACCAGCTGATTAGCTGGTTGAAGCTGAGCCAGAGCGACCGCCTGTCGGCGCATCAGGTTCAGCAGGCATTACGCCGCTACCACAGTGAACTGATTGCCGGGCTTCTGCCTGCGCAAGAGGCAGAGACGCTGACCGCTCAGTTTATTCGCGATCTGGAGCGTTTGGCTGCGCTGCTGGATGGCAAGCTGACGGATGCCGTCTACGCCGAAGTGGTTGGGCACGGTGAAATCTGGTCGGCTCGCCTGATGTCTGCCGTGTTGAATCATCTGGATATGAATGCAGCGTGGCTGGATGCACGTGATTTTCTCTGCGCAGAACGTGCCGCGCAGCCGCAGGTGGATGAAGGCCGTTCCTGGCCGCTGTTGCAGCAATATCTGACGCAACACGCAGGTCAGCGTTTAGTGGTAACGGGTTTTATCTGCCGCAATGATGCAGGCGAAACGGTGCTGCTGGGGCGCAACGGCAGTGACTATTCCGCCACACAAATTGGTGCGTTGGCGGGCGTTGAACGCGTGACCATCTGGAGCGACGTCGCCGGGGTATATAGCGCCGATCCGCGTAAAGTGAAAGACGCCTGCCTGTTGCCACTGCTGCGGCTAGATGAAGCCAGTGAACTGGCTCGTCTGGCGGCACCGGTATTACATACGCGTACCTTACAGCCCGTTTCCGGCAGCGATATCGACCTGCAACTGCGTTGCAGCTATCAGCCTGAACAAGGGTCGACGCGCATCGAACGCGTACTGGCCTCGGGCACAGGTGCCAAAATTGTCACCAGCCATGATGACGTGTGCCTGATTGAAGTTCAGGTTCCTTCTGAACACGATTTCGTGCTGCTGCAAAAAGAAGTCGAACAGCTTCTGAATCGTGCGCAGCTGAAACCGCTGGCGATCGGCGTTCATCAGGATCGTAACCTGCTGCAACTGTGCTACACCTCCGAAGTGGTGGATAGCGCGCTGCAACTGCTGGCACAGGCCGCGTTACCTGTTGAACTCAATCAGCGTGATGGGCTGGCGATGGTCGCGATGGTCGGTGCAGGCGTGGGTAAAAATCCGCTGCACAGTCACCGCTTCTATCAGCAGTTGAAAGATCAGCCGATTGAATTTGTCCGCCAGGCCGATGATGGCATCAGTCTGGTGGCGGTGCTGCGTGTCGGTCCGACGGAGCATTTGATCCGTGGGCTGCACCATTCGCTGTTCCGGGCAGAAAAACGTATCGGTCTGGTGCTGTTCGGCAAAGGAAATATTGGTTCACGCTGGCTGGAGCTGTTTGCGCGTGAGCAGAGCAATCTGTCTGCACGTACCGGTTTTGAGTTTGTACTGGCCGGTGTGGTGGATAGTACGCGCAGCCTGTTGAACTATGACGGACTGGATGCCAGCCGTGCGTTGGCTTTCTTCGAAAGTGAAGCGCAAGAGCGGGATGGTGAAGATCTGTTCCTGTGGATGCGTGCGCACCCCTTCGATGATTTGGTGGTGCTGGACGTCACCGCCAGTGAATCGGTCGCCGATCTGTATCTGGATTTCGCCAGCTATGGTTTCCACGTCATCAGCGCTAACAAACTGGCGGGTGCATCAGGCGGCAATAACTATCGCCAGATCCGCGACGCGTTCGCGAAAACGGATCGTCACTGGTTGTATAACTCGACCGTCGGCGCAGGGTTGCCGGTCAACTTTGCGGTACGCGATCTACGAGAAAGCGGCGACAGTATTCTGGCGATTAGCGGGATTTTCTCCGGCACGCTTTCCTGGCTGTTCTTGCAGTTTGACGGCACCGTGCCGTTCACCGAACTGGTCGATCAGGCTTGCCAGCAGGGGCTGACCGAGCCGGATCCGCGTGTTGACCTCTCTGGTCAGGATGTCATGCGTAAGCTGGTGATTCTGGCGCGTGAAGCGGGCTATGACATCGAGCCTAGTCAGGTTCGGGTTGAGTCGCTGGTGCCGCCGGGCTGTGAGCAGGGTTCTGTCGATTACTTCTTCGAGAACGGCGATTCGCTGAACGAGCAGATGCTGCGTCGTCTGGAAGCCGCACAGGAAATGGGTCTGGTTCTGCGTCACGTTGCACGCTTTGACAGCAATGGTAAAGCGCGCGTGGGCGTTGAAGCGGTTCGTCCCGATCATCCGCTGGCCTCGCTGTTGCCGGGTGATAACGTGTTTGCGATTGAAAGTCGCTGGTATCGGGATAACCCGCTGGTTATCCGTGGGCCGGGCGCGGGGCGCGATGTCACCGCCGGTGCGCTTCAGTCTGATCTAAACCGCTTGGCGCAGTTACTGTAGAACCTGTTGTCAGCGCGACATACCGTTGGCCGTCTCCGCGTATGGGGAGATGGCCAATACTCAAGAGACCCATTCCCTCGTTTCCCTTCTCGCTAAGAAATTTCCACCGCTATCTTTCTCGTCAGTCGTGTCATTGAAATGTCACGGTGACAACACGCCACTGACACGATGTCACCGCACAATCAGTGCATTGTTTGATTATCGTGGAATGCACAGCTGTGCAAAAAACAACTTCCTCTACGGCATCACCGCATATTGTCATCGACCACCTACACGTTGGATACGGCACGACGGCCGTACTGAACGATATCCATCTGGAGATTGCGCAGGGCGAATTCGTGGCATTGCTCGGTTCGTCAGGGTGCGGCAAAACGACATTACTGCGTACGGTCGCTGGGTTCTCGTCACCGCGAGCGGGGGCGATTCGCGTTAACGGGCAGGATATGACGCAAGCGCCGCCAGAGAAACGCAGAATGGCGCTGGTGTTCCAGAGCTATGCACTGTGGCCGCATATGACGGTGGCACAGCATATTGCCTACGGACTGCGTTTGCGCCGCGTCCCGCGTGCGGAGATTGCCAGCCGTGTGGCGGAACTGGAAACCATGCTTGGTTTGACGGGCCTGAGCGCCCGTAAACCTGCGGAACTGTCCGGTGGACAGCGTCAGCGTGTCGCCTTGGGCCGCGCACTGGCGGTACGACCCGATATTCTGCTGCTGGATGAACCGCTCTCCAATCTGGATGCACGTATTCGCCTGCAACTGCGTGACGAGATCCGTGCGCTGCAACAGCGGCTGGGATTGACCGCGATCCACGTAACGCACGATCGCGAAGAAGCGATGGTGATGGCGGACCGCATCGTGATTTTGAATCAGGGTCGGATCATGCAGGCGGGCAGCCCGCAAGAGGTGTATCACCATCCTGCCAGCTCGTTTGTCGCGGCGTTTATGGGCGCGGAAAATCGGCTTGTGCTGGAAGCGCGCTATGACGGCGAGACGCTGATGATTCCCGGTGATGCCGAGAGTCATTCGTTGGTGCCAGCGAACACGTCGCTACCGCCCGGAGCGATAGAAGCACGTTTTCGTGCGGAAGCCGCTCGCCTTTACGATGCGGCGGACACCCCGCTTATCCAGCCCGGCATGTTGATGCGCTACGGCACGGTACAGGCACAGAGCTACCCCGGCGGATACTGGCTGCATACGATTTCCAGCGGCACCTGGCGGATACAGGTTCATGCGTCGCACCCCTATGCCATCGGGCAGCGGGTTGCGGTGCAGATCCCTGCCGAGGCGCTATTTCTTTTCCCGCTGGCAGAAGAGACGACATCTTCGACGGCGATACCGGATACCACTTCACGTTATTCCCCGCTTCCCGGCCTGACGGCCTGATCCTGAATTGGAGACAAATGAGATGAAACGCATTTTTGCTGCAACGCTGATGATGAGTACGCCGCTGGCGGCGGTACAGGCACAGGAATTAACAGTGTTGACGGCGGGTGACCAAAACATGGTCGACTATGTCAATGAATATCTGGGGCCGCTGTTTGAGAAACAGCATCCCGGCGTAAAAGTACGTGCCGTCGGCACCGGACCGGGTGATGCGGGGTCGCAGAAGATTCTTGAGCGTTTCAATGCACAACAGGCTGCTGGTGCCAAAGTCTGGGACACCGATGTGGCCGTCGTGCATGAGAAATTTGTCGGTCCGATGGTGCAAAAGGGCGACCTGCTGAAATATCGCGATGATATCGCCAGCGGCAAGCTGGTCAGCATGGCCGCTGCGGATAAGGCCATGGGCACAGATGTGAAAGGTTACGTCATGCCGATGTTCAGCAGCCAGACGGCGCTGGCCTATAACCCCGGCATGGTAGCGAATCCGCCTAAAAGCTATGACGAAATCCAGCAGTGGGCTGCCGCGAATCCGAAGATGTTCGGCTACAACGGCATTAAGGGTGGCGCATCGGGCGTGAGCTTCGTAATGGGTTGGATTTACGCTTACGGCGGTGATGCTCAGAAGCTGATGAACGGGCCGTTTGATGAAGCGGAAGCACAGAAATGGCAACCGGCGTTTGAGCGCCTGAAAGCCTTTAACAAGAACGTGACGCTGACGCCGGGCAATGCTGGCACGCTCGACATGCTGAGCCGTGGCGAAATCGCGATGGGGCCGGTGTGGGTCGATATGTTCTATTCCTGGAAAGCGAGCGGACAACTGCCGGACAATTTCAAATTGTTGCTTCCTGCGCCCGGTATGCCGGGGCAGCCGATGCACTATGTCATCCCCGCGCAGGCACCGAACCGCGAACTGGCTAAACAGTTTGTCGAACTTGCCACCAGCGCCAAAGTACAGGCTGAAGGGATTGTGGAACGCTTTAACTGGTATCCGGGGATCGATGCCAAGTACGTTCAGACCGAGCTGAAGCCCGCTGTCTGGCAGCGTCTTTTCACGGACGTAACGCCTGATGAACTGGCGAGCAAAGGCAAGACGTTCCCTATCGCGCCTTACCACACTGCGATTCTGAACGCCTATGAGCAGGCGATGGCGAAGTAATCATTCCCTAAATTTTTATACCCTTAGCATCACAGGCGCTCTGGCGGGATGAAGCCAGAGCGCGGAGACATTCATGTTGCAAGTATCCCAATTCTCTTCCCGACTGGCGGGTATCGCGCTTGTGCTACCCGCGCTGGCGGTGGTGGCGGTCTGTTTTATCACGCCGCTGGGGCTGTCGGTTGGGGGCGCTTTTGTCAGTCAGAATGGTGTGGGTGTTGATAATTTTGTCACCGCATTGACGCTCTATCTGCCCGATATTCTGTTTACCTTACTGATTGTGAGCCTCGCGACGCTGCTGATTGGTCTGCTGTCCGTCATGATCGGCGGCTACCTGACGCTGGGGGAAAGTCCGCGCATGGTGGCGCTGCTGCGCTGGGTCTATCGTTGGCCGCTTTTTATCCCGTTTATCGTGACCGGGCAAATTTTACGCACGTTTCTGGCCAAGAACGGCTGGTTGAATGGGGCGCTGGATACGCTCGGCATTGTCGATATGGCCAGCGCCAGCAACTGGTTGGACTGGCGTGGCATCGTATTTGCCTTTGTCTGGAAGCAGACGCCGTTTGTGGCGCTGCTGGTCGCGGGCGCGATGGCATCGCTGGATCGCACGATGATCGAGTCCGCCCGTAACTTAGGTGCGTCGCGCTTGCGTATTCTGTGTGAAATTGTGGTGCCTCAGGTTGGGCAAACGCTGCTCACCGGACTCATTCTCTCTTTCGTCACCATGATGTCGGTGCTGTCCGTACCGATGATGATCAATGCCCAGTCGCCGACGATGCTAACCGCCAACATTGCCTTCCGCATTAACGCCTACGGCGATTATGGCGTGGCGAATGCGTTAGGGGTAATTTCCCTGTTGATGACTGGTTTGTTTGCCGTGATTTATCTCCGCCTGAACATGAGGGATAAAGCATGAAGAACGTACTGTGGTGGATACCGAGAATGCTGATTCTGGGGACGCTGATCTTCTTGATCTTTGGGCCCTTGGCTAACCTCCTGCTGTGGTCGGTGGCGGAAAAATGGTTCTATCCCCATCTGCTGCCCAATGACTGGGGCTTTGCCTTCTGGAAGCGGGTGTTTTCACCGCGTGGGGTAGCCTGGGAAGCGCTGGGGAATAGCGTGCTGGTGGCGGTGTTCACCGTGTTGGCTTCGTTGTCGCTGGCGATTCCGGCGGGATATGCGCTGGCGCGCCTGCCGCTGCCCGCTCGTGGATTGATACTGCTGGTCTTCCTGATCCCGCAGGCATTTCCGAATCTGACGGTGTACGTCAATATCGCTCGCCTGTTTTATCAGTGGGGGCTGAACGGCACGCTGCTGGGCGTGGTGCTGGTTCACACGGTTCATGGGCTGGTATTTGCGGTCTGGATTGCCTCGGCGGCGTTCTCGGCGGTAGGGCGTGAAATGGAACAGGCGGCACGTTCAATTGGTGCCGGGCCGTGGCGCGCTTTTGTCGATATCACTTTGCCGCTGGCTATGCCGGGGCTGATGGCATCGGCCATCTTCGTTTTCCTCGAATCGCTGGATGAATTTACCGGCAGCTACTTTGTGGGAGCACCAGATGTGCAAATGATGCCGCTGCTGCTCTATACCGCGGGGGCAGGCGGTAACTATCAGATCGCTTCCATTACCGCGCTGGTGCTGCTGATTCCTTCCGTGCTGTTCATGCTGGTGGTGGAACGTTTTTTGAAAGCCGACGTAATGGCAAGGATAGGAAAATGACGGCAGGTAAACAGGGCTACGTTAGCGCACAGGATGTTGCTCGTCGGGCTGGCGTATCACGCTCGGCGGTGTCCCGCAGTTTTACCCCCGGCGCCAGCGTGTCGGCTGCCACCTATGCCAAGGTAATGACGGCGGCACAGGAGTTGGGCTATCAGGTTAACGATTTGGCACGCGGCCTGCTGGCGAACAGCAGCCGTCTGGTTGGGCTGGTGGTGACGCACCCCGAGGTCGGGTTTCGTGCCAATTTGGTTGCAGAACTGTCGCAGGCGTTAATCCAACGCGGCTCGATTCCTGTGCTTATCAATACCGGTCATGTGCGGGAAGCGATGGCCGCCGCGCGTTCGATTCTGTTTGGTCACCGTGCGGAAGCGACGATTGTGCTTTCCGGCTCGCCGCCGAAAGAATTTGTCGAGCTGGCGCAGTTAAACGGTCAGCCGCTGATTGTCATCGGGCGGCACGAACCGGCGTGTGACAGCGTACACATTGATAATGACACCGCCGCACGTATGGCGGTGCGACTGTTTGCCTCATCGGGCAGAACGCGTCTGGCTCTGGCCGGAGCGGCGTCGGCAACGCCCAATATCATCGAGCGTGAACAGGCGTTTTGTGAAGAGGCGCATTTGTTAGGTCTGTCCGTCGCTGTGGTGCGTGGTGATGATACGGATTATGGCGACGGGCTGGCGGTGGGGCAGAGGCTATTTTCACTTCCCGCAGCCGCCAGGCCGGATGCGGTGTTCTGCGTTAACGATTTAGTGGCGTTCGGCGTGATCGACCGCGCAAAGCAGTGTGGACTAGCCGTTCCGCAGGATCTCATGGTTATCGGATTTGATGATATTCCGGCCGCAGGGTGGGATGCCTATGCGTTGACGACATTTCGTCAGGATCCCGCCACGATGGCGGCACAGGCGTTGGCGTTGCTCGATCGACGCCAGTCCCAGGTACAAGAACCCGCGTGTCGAGCGAAAGTGGCTGCCCCGCTAATCCGTCGCCAGTCGGCGTAACGGTATTGGCAGGCGATAGCGCGTGGATAATGAAAACCGAGGATAATATGAAACTGATTCAACTTTCCGACCTCCATCTGACCGCACAAGGCGGCAATTTGCATGGTCGCGACCCGGAGCAGCAACTGAAAGCGGCGATTGCCGACATCAACGCACACCATCGCGATGCCGATCTGGTGGTCATCTCCGGCGATCTGTCCGATGACGGCAGTGCGGCATCCTATGTATTTCTGGCCTCGGCGCTGGCTGAACTCCAGCTTCCCTGGCGTGTGACGATGGGGAATCACGACGAGCGGGAGACGTTTTTGGCCCAGTTCCCGACGCTGGTGGATGAAAATGGATTTGTGCAGAGCGTGACGTCCGTGGGAGATGATTGCGTCATTTTACTGGACTCGTTGCAGGCCGGTGACGTTGCCGGAACGCTGTGTTCCGCGCGGCTGGCGTGGCTGGAGCAACAGCTTCAGGCTGCGGAAGGCAAGAATGTGTTCCTGTTCCTGCATCATCCTCCGATGTCGATCGGACTTCCGGCGCTGGATAACGTTCGATTAGCCCCCGAGGCAGCAGATGCGCTGTATCAGGTGTGTCATCGTTTCGGCAATGTGCGGCATATTTCTGCAGGGCACGTGCATCGGCCTGCTAGCGGCAGCTGGCGAGGAATATCGTTTAGCACGATACGCGGCACCAATCACCAATCCGCGCTGCGCTTTGCTCCGGGATTTGAGGTCAGTCTGGAAGCCCCGCAGTACGCCATTTTTCTGACGGCGGAAGAAGGGCATACCGTACATTTTCACGATTTCCCCTGTGGCTGACGGCGTATTTCCCAGATTCTCTCGATGGCACACGAAACTGTCTCCGCGTCTCCATAACAATGTGACTACGAGACAGCACTTTTGCGTGAAACCCATCATGAACTTTTTTCATTTACCGTGAGCAATCATCACGGTTTGTCGTGCTGAAAAACGTTGACTCTTTAAGCGGATTACGTCATTTTCTATATAGCCGTCTAAACGTATAGACGTGTAGCGAATGATAATAACAGTCACGGTCAACGGGGTAGCAGGTATGAGCTTTTTTCACGCAAACCAGCGGGAAGCGCTGAATCAAAGTCTGGCGGAATTACAGGGGCGCATTAATGTGTCATTCGAATTTTTCCCGCCGCGTACCAGCGAGATGGAAGACACCCTGTGGAGCTCTATCGATCGACTGAGCAGCCTGAAGCCCAAGTTTGTTTCCGTGACTTACGGGGCAAATTCTGGCGAGCGTGACCGTACTCACAGCATTATCAAAACCATTAAAGAACGTACCGGTTTGGAAGCGGCACCTCACCTGACCTGTATTGATGCCTCGCGTGAGCAACTGCGCGACATCGCTCAGGATTACTGGCAGAGCGGTATCCGCCATATTGTCGCGCTGCGCGGCGACTTGCCTCCAGAGGGCGGCAAACCGGACATGTATGCGGCGGATCTGGTTTCGCTGTTGAAAGAGGTTGGCGATTTCGATATTTCGGTTGCCGCCTATCCTGAAGTACACCCTGAAGCGAAAAGCGCGCAGGCTGACCTGATTAACCTGAAACACAAGATTGATGCCGGCGCGAATCGCGCTATCACGCAGTTCTTTTTCGACGTAGAAAGCTATCTGCGGTTCCGTGACCGCTGCGTGGCGACGGGCATCGATGTAGAAATTGTGCCGGGCATTCTGCCAGTGTCGAACTTCAAGCAGTTGCAAAAATTTGCCACGATGACCAACGTCCGTGTGCCGAACTGGATGACGACCATGTTTGACGGCCTGGATAACGATCCAGAAACCCGCAAAATGGTGGGTGCGTCTATCGCCATGGATATGGTGAAAATTCTCAGTCGTGAAGGCGTAAAAGATTTCCATTTCTATACGCTGAACCGCGCGGAACTGAGCTATGCGATTTGCCATACGCTGGGCGTCCGCCCTGATGTGGCACGCTGAGGCGACACGCAATATTTCAGGAAGAAAGAGGCCGCAGCGCGGTGACGAAGAGTAACGGGATTGGAATGCCTTTCAACGTCACTTACTGCGGCTCTGAAAAGGAGGAGTCTCAGGGATGAGATTCCTATTCATGCAGTTCGACCGACCGCTACTGACCGATTCAATGATTACCTACAGCACCTGCTTTTATCTCTTATCCCGTTTTTATCGCGAGTCGTTCCTATAAATAATCGTGTCTATCATTCATAACAGTACGATGACCGCCTGGCGGCGTTATTAACCATCCCCCTGACTATTCGCATCCTCTATTTCTCTCCGCTTATTCCCATACCGTTAATGACTTTGCCTGCTGGTCAGATTTCCCGGTGTCGAGTGCGGGAGTATCGTTGGCCGACACACACAAAATGCTGTCGCTGCCAAATCGCTTGAAGATGTTAGTCTGCTTGTTATAGCGTGGCTGAAAGTGGGTAGGTCTACCCAAGTGGTGCCGAAATCGTAAAAATATTGTTTTATTCCTGTAGAAATAAATAGATACGCTTTGGTGGGATATATTATTCATTTTGGATGTTGATAGGGATTATCGTTCATTGGTATCCTATCTATCGCTGTTAGCTATCATGATAAGGAGAATAATAATGAATATTCGGGACTTAGAGTATCTTGTCGCGCTGGCAGAACATCGTCACTTTCGGCGTGCGGCAGATTCCTGCCATGTGAGTCAGCCAACACTCAGTGGACAGATTCGTAAACTGGAAGATGAACTCGGCGTGATGCTGCTGGAGCGAACCAGTCGCAAGGTCTTGTTTACGCAAGCGGGGCTGCTGCTGGTCGAGCAGGCACGAACGGTATTACGCGAGGTTAAAGTATTAAAAGAGATGGCGAGCCAGCAGGGTGAAACCATGTCCGGACCGCTGCATATCGGCCTGATCCCTACCGTGGGGCCTTATCTGCTGCCGCAAATCATTCCAATGTTGCACCGCACGTTTCCCAAACTCGAAATGTATCTGCACGAAGCGCAAACCCATCAGTTGCTGGCCCAGTTGGACAGCGGCAAACTGGACTGCGCCATTCTGGCAATGGTGAAAGAGTCCGAAGCCTTTATCGAGGTTCCCCTCTTCGACGAGCCGATGAAGCTGGCCATTTATCAGGATCACCCTTGGGCGAACCGTGAACGTGTGGCGATGTCCGATCTGGCGGGTGAAAAACTGCTGATGCTGGAAGACGGCCACTGTCTGCGCGATCAGGCGATGGGCTTCTGTTTTCAGGCGGGGGCGGATGAAGATACGCATTTCCGGGCGACCAGCCTGGAGACACTGCGCAACATGGTCGCAGCTGGAAGCGGTATTACGCTTCTGCCGTCATTGTCGGTTCCGCGTGAGCGCGAGCGCGACGGCGTCTGCTATTTGCCGTGCTATAAACCGGAGCCCAAGCGCACTATCGCGCTGGTGTATCGCCCCGGTTCACCGCTGCGCGGACGTTATGAGCAACTTGCTGATACCATCCGCGAGCATATGCAAGGCTATATGGAAAACCTGTCAAAATAAGCGGTTAAGCCCGTTCAGCGCGGCTACACGGTACGCTTCTGCCATGGTTGGATAGTTGAAGGTAGTATTAACGAAATATTCGATAGTATTGCCTTCACCTTTCTGTTCCATGATGGCTTGCCCGATGTGGATAATCTCAGCGGCGCGCTCACCAAAGCAGTGAATACCCAGAATCTGTTTCGTTTCGCGATGGAACAGAATCTTCAAACTCCCCACATTCATCCCAACAATCTGCGCTCGCGCCAGATGCTTGAACTGTGCCCGCCCGACTTCATAAGGCACTTTCATCGCGGTGAGCTCTTGCTCGGTTTTCCCCACGGAGCTGATTTCCGGGATGGTATAAATACCGGTTGGGATATCTTCGATCAGATGCGCGCTGGCATCGCCTTTGATGATCGCCTGTGCGGCGAGTCGACCCTGATCGTACGCTGCCGATGCCAGGCTAGGATAGCCAATGACATCGCCGATGGCATAAATATGCGCCAGCGCCGTCTGGTACATGCTGTTGACCTTGAGCTGCCCGCGGCTGTCGGTGCTCAGGCCGATATTCTCTAGCCCCAGCGTTTCCGTGTTACCCGTGCGTCCGTTGGCATAAAGCAGGCAGTCCGCCTTCATCTTTTTGCCTGACTTCAGATTAACGATAACGCCGTCAGACAGCCCTTCAATACTCTCGAACTCTTCGTTGTGGCGAATCACCACGCCGTTGTTCCAGAAATGGTAGGACAGGGCATCCGACATTTCCTGATCGAGAAAGGCCAGCAGCCTATCGCGGGTATTGATTAAATCGACCTTAACGCTCAGGCCGCGAAAGATAGAGGCATATTCGCAGCCGATAACGCCCGCGCCGTAAATGATGACGTGCTGAGGCTCGTGGTCGAGTTGCAGAATCGAGTCGCTGTCGTAAATTCGCGGGTGATTAAAGTCGACTTCTGCCGGATGATACGGACGTGAACCGGTCGCGATAATGATATTCGCGGCGGTCAGCGTTTCATGGGTATTGTCTGGGTAGTGAACGGCAATCGTATGTGCATCGATGAAGCTGGCTTCACCGGAAAACAACTCGCACTGGTTACGCTCATAAAATCCTTGTCGCATACGGGTTTGCTGACCAATGACGCTGTCGGCGTGGCGCAGGATGTCGGAAAATGAGGAGCGGATAATGCGGGAGTTGTCACTGTAGAGGGGGTTTTGATTGAACTCGATAATACGGCTGACGGCGTGGCGGAGGGCTTTGGAAGGAATCGTACCCCAGTGGGTACAGCCGCCGCCGACATTGTAGTGACGTTCAATCACCGCAATTTTGGCGCCGTGCTTGGCCAATCCCATTGCTGCACCTTCACCGCCGGGACCGGAACCAATAACGATGGCATCGTAATCGAATTGATGTTGTAGAGTCATGGTAGGTTAAACCTGTTTTTATACAAATTAATAACGCGACTGTAACATTGCGCATTGTAACATCGACTGCGGCAGAACCCAATCATCCCTGCCTTTACTATGGAAACAGATTCTCACATTCTTAATATGGCAAACTTTGTCTCATTCTGCGGACAATAAAGTTTGCTATAGTGCCCCTCTGGAAAGGGGAGTAGATCATTTGGGCAGCATAATGGGTGTCAGAGCACAACAAAAAGAACGGACTCGTCGTTCCCTTATTGAAGCTGCATTTAGCCAGTTAAGCGCTGAACGCAGTTTTGCCAGCCTGAGTCTGCGTGAAGTTGCCCGAGAAGCGGGTATCGCGCCGACGTCTTTCTATCGTCATTTTCGTGACGTGGATGAGCTGGGGCTGACAATGGTTGACGAAAGCGGGCTGATGCTGCGTCAGTTAATGCGACAGGCCCGGCAGCGTATTGCGAAGACGGGTAGCGTAATCAGGACGTCGGTTGCCACCTTCATGGAATTTATCGGCAATAATCCTAATGCGTTCCGGCTCTTGCTGCGTGAGCGCTCAGGGACGTCGGCGGCATTCCGTGCGGCGGTCGCACGGGAGATTCAGCATTTTATCGCTGAACTGGCGGATTATCTTGAGGTGGAAAACCATATTCCCCGCAGTTTCGCGGAAGCGCAGTCGGAAGCGATGGTGACCATTGTTTTCAGCGCGGGGGCGGAAGCCCTGGATGTTTCCCTGGAACAGCGTAAACAGCTAGAAGAGCGGTTAGTACTGCAACTGCGGATGATCGCCAAAGGTGCTTATTACTGGTACAGAAAAGAACACGATAGTAGCTTTACCGTGCCATAAATCCTCTATACCAACAACATGAAAAGGGAGAATCCATGACAGAAAAACCTCACCAAGAAAAAGGTACGCTGGTGCTGGCGTTGATTGCGGGCTTATCCGTCAATGGCGCATTCGCCGCCTTGTTCAGCAGTATTGTTCCGTTCTCGATTTTTCCCCTGATTGCGCTGGTATTGTCCATTTATTGTCTACATCAACGCTATTTGCACCACAGTATGCCGGAAGGCATTCCGATGCTGGCGGCGGCCAGTTTTCTGCTGGGATTATTGATTTACAGCGCCATCGTGCGCGTTGAATATCCCGCCATAGGATCGAACTTTATTCCTTCAATCCTGTGCGTGGTGTTGGTTTTCTGGATTGGCCTGAAGCTGCGCCGCAGAAAAGAAACGGATTCTGTATCCGCAGAAGAGAACGAGACGCTGTAGCGAGTGTATTCTGGCGGGGGTGACCCGCCAGGTTGTGTGCTGTTACTGACGCTTTTCCAACAGCACGCCACACTCCATATGGTGGGTGTAAGGGAATTGATCGAACAGCGCCAGACGGCGAATGTCGTGGGTTTCCGAGAGCGTTTGCAGGTTGTTGCTCAGCGTTTCCGGGTTGCAGGAAATATAAAGAATGCGCGGATACGCCTGCACCAGTTTCACCGTTTCGTCATCCAGTCCGCTGCGCGGCGGGTCAACAAAAATGGTCTCGCACTGGTAGCTCGTCAGATCGATGCCCTGTAAACGGTTAAACTGACGCACGCCCTGCATAGCCTGCGTAAATTCTTCCGCTGCCATACGGATAATCTGCACGTTCTCTATCTGGTTCGCCGCGATATTATATTGTGCTGCCGCGACGGAGGGCTTGGCGATCTCCGTCGCCAGTACGCGTTCGAAATTTCTTGCCAGCGCGAGTGAAAAATTGCCGTTGCCGCAATACAGTTCCAGTAAATCTCCCGTTGATCCCGCTGTCGCATCCAGCGCCCATTCCAGCATCTGAATATTGATTGCGGCATTCGGCTGCGTGAAGCTGTTTTCTACCTGTCGGTAAATCATATCCCGACCTGCAACCGGCAGGCATTCATCGACATAATCGCGATCGAGGCAGATTTTGGTTTTTGTCGCGCGACCAATCAACTGTAGACGGAACCCCTGTGCGGTCAGGCTATCGCGCAGCGCGCGGGCATGTTCCTGCCATTCCTCATCCAGTGCGCGGTGATACAGCAGAGAAACGATCACTTCGCCGCTCAGGGTGGACAGGTAGTCTATCTGGAACAGTTTGCGGCGCAGGACGGAATCGGGCTGAATGGCGGCAAGCAGCTCCGGCATCAGGCGGTTGATCAGTTCACTGGCAGCCGGAAAGCGATCGACCCGAATGCGCTGTTTGGTTTGCTGGTCAAACATGATGTGATAAAGCTCGTCGCCATCGTGCCAGATACGGAATTCGGCGCGCATCCGATAGTGACTGACGGGAGAACGGAAGACGACAGGCTCCGGTGCATTGAACGGTGCCATCATCCCACGCAGACGCTCGGTTTTCTCTGCAAGCTGGTCGTCGTATTGTTCGATGGGCAGGATTTCTGGCGTCATGGTTTTCTCGTCAACAGCGTCTAAAAGGGTGTTATTGGCCGGGAATTGTAGGGAATCCGGCCAGGAAGTCCAGTTTTGTTACGTGATTATCCTGTAGTGATATAGAAGTCTAGACTTCCACAATTCGCGATTGTAGGATGAGCGTCCGGCCTTGTACCACAAGTTAAAAGGGAATCCAGTGTAAATCTGGAGCTGACGCGCAGCGGTAAGAAATGCCCCGGCGATAGCATTATTATGCAGACACTGTCTTCAATTTTTGAGGATGGGAAGTCATCGCTTTCGTTGTATCCCCTACCGTCGTTGACGATTTGTGGGACAACGGCATCCAAGCCCGAAGACCTGCCGGAATACGTCGCAATTGGTTCTGCATATCGCGTGCTATTAACAGAGCCTGCGGCATCCTTATTATTTCTCGGATGCTTTAACAATGATTAAAAAAATTTCGCTGCTGACGGCGCTTTCCGTCACGGCATTTTCTGGCTGGGCGCAGGAAAACAGTTCATCTCCAAATTCGCCATCGGAAAAAAATGCCGATGACATGGTAGTCACAGCAAATCGTTTCGCACAGCCAGTTTCTTCGGTGCTGGCACCTACTACTGTAGTGACAAGAGAAGAGATCGACCGCTGGCAGGCAAAAAGCCTGACTGATGTTATGCGCCGCTTGCCGGGTGTGGATATTGAACAGAGTGGTGGATTGGGACAACAAAGTGCATTACGCATTAGAGGTTCTGAGAGCAGACATGTTCTTATTTTGATAGATGGCATTCGTTTGAATCAAGCTGGTATTAGCGGTTCTTCCGACCTCAGCCAGATTCCTCTTTCTTTGGTTCAAAAGATAGAATATATCCGTGGTGCACGTTCCGCTGTCTATGGTTCTGATGCTATTGGTGGTGTTGTAAACATCATTACCACCAGAGAGAAAAATGGCACAACATTGGTTGCTGGTGTTGGCTCAAAAGGCTACCAAGCCTATGATTTGGCAACCCAACAGACTTTGGATAGTGGCACAACAGTCACGTTAGCGGGTAATTACACCTATACCAAAGGATTTGATGTCGCTGCTGCTGATGCGCCGCGTCAGCCAGATCGTGATGGATTCATGAGTAAATCCATCTATGGTGCTGTAAAGCAGCAGTTCAATGATGAATTTAGTGGTTTCGTGCGTGGATATGGTTTTGATAATCGAACCGATTATGATGGTTATGATGCCCTTGAGGACGTAACGTGGGTTTTTTTGGGTACACCAAGTATTCGACAGCTTTATAGTCAAACGTGGGATGCAGGCCTGCAATTTAACCGAGATATTTATTCGAGCCAATTAGTCGCCAGTTATAGCTACACCAAGGATCTAAATTTTGATCCTGCTAAGGGACGTTATAGCCCTGCATCATCGTTGGATGATGTAAAACAATATAACCTGCAATGGGGCAATACATTTGCTGTTGGCGCGGGGAGTGTTAGCGCGGGTGTGGATTGGCAAAAACAGACATCACAACCAGGTACAGGTCGCGTAACGGCTGGGCATGAGCAACGTAACGCTGGTATCTACGCCACCGCCCAACAAAAAATAAGCAGTGTGACGCTAGAAGGGGCTGTTAGGGGCGATGACAATAATGTTTTTGGCTGGCATAACACTTGGCAATCGAGCGCTGCGTGGGAGTTTATTGAGGGGTACAGCATTTTTGCCTCTTATGGAACTGCTTATAAAGCACCGAACCTGAATCAGGTCTATAGCGAAAAATACGGTAACCTCAATCTTAAGCCAGAAGAAAGTAAGCAGTGGGAAGGCGGCTTCGAAGGTTTGACTGGCCCGGTTAACTGGAGGTTGTCTGGCTATCGCAATGATATTGACAACCTCATCAATTTTGACTCAACAAATCGTTACGGCAATATCCAAAAAGCGCGTATCAAAGGTGCTGAAGCAACGGCATCTTTCGATACTGGTCCTCTGGCTCATACAGTTTCTTTTGATTACCTTGACCCGCGTAATAGCCAGACGAATAAAGTGTTACTACGTCGCGCCAAGCAGCAGGTTAAGTATCAGTTGGATTGGGCGGTAGCTGATATTGATTGGTCGGTGACTTACCAGTATCTCGGACAACGTTATGACACGGACTACAACACGTTCCAGCCTGTGAAATTAGGCGGCGTAAGCCTCTGGGATCTCGCAGCCTCATATCCGATCACCTCTCATCTGACAGTTCGTGGTAGAATCGCCAACCTGTTTGATAAAGATTATGAGACGGCATATGGCTACCGCACGGCAGGGCGAGAATACTATCTCACAGGAAGCTATACCTTCTAACCTGCCATCCCGTCCTACGGTTCTGGTCTTCGATTCCGGCGTAGGCGGGCTGTCTGTTTATGATGAAATCCGGCAGCTCTTGCCGGATCTTCACTATATATACGCATTCGATAACGAAGCGTTTCCGTATGGTGAGAAATCACAGCAGTTTATTATCGAGCGCGTGGTTGAGATTGTTAACGCAGTTCAACTACGCCATCAGCTCGCATTGGTTGTAATTGCCTGCAATACGGCGAGTACGATTTCCCTTCCTGCGTTACGTGAGCGCTTTACTTTCCCTGTCGTGGGCGTTGTCCCTGCGGTGAAGCCTGCGGCTAAGCTGACGCGCAACGGCGTTGTCGGCCTATTGGCGACGCGTGCAACGGTTCAACGTCCGTATACACACGAGCTGATTGCCCGTTTTGCGACGGATTGCCAGATTTTGTCATTGGGATCGTCAGAACTGGTCGAGTTAGCAGAAGCGAAATTGCAAGGAGAGACGATCTCCATTTCCGAATTGCAAAAGATTCTGCGCCCTTGGCTGCGTTTATCGGAACCGCCAGATACGGTCGTGCTTGGGTGTACGCATTTTCCATTATTGGCAGAAGAACTGAAAATGGCCTTGCCAGATGGTACACGTCTTGTCGATTCTGGTGCTGCTATAGCTAAAAGAACAGCATGGCTGATTGCTAATCTGGATAATCCGCCACTTTCGACAGATAAGAATCTGGTTTACTGCCTGGCGATTACGCCTAAAGTCGCCACGCTGTGGCCAATATTGCAGCGTTATGGCTTCGATTCGCTGGAAAAACTGCCACTTTGATAGCCTTGTGGGTGAATAATAGACAAACGATATTTTTTTTGCATTTAGCGCTTGTCAGTGGCCGAGAAGTCCCTATAATGCGCCTCCACTGACACGGCAACAGCGACACGCCGTTGTGGTGACAGGAAAAAAAGATTCACCGAAGGCAGTCAGTAATGACTTGACTTCACAGCGGAAAAGCATAGTATATGCAGCCCGCGCCACCGATGAAGTGGCACTGCTCTTTAACAATTTAATCAGACAATCTGTGTGGGCACTCACAAGACCGTATCTTAACGATATAAAAAAGTCTTGAAGAGTGAACAACAGTAAATTCATTACGAATAAACAGTTTTAATTCTTTGAGCATCGCTGACGAGTTCAGCAAATCAAACAAATCTTAAATTGAAGAGTTTGATCATGGCTCAGATTGAACGCTGGCGGCAGGCCTAACACATGCAAGTCGAGCGGTAGCACAGAAGAGCTTGCTCTTTGGGTGACGAGCGGCGGACGGGTGAGTAATGTCTGGGAAACTGCCTGATGGAGGGGGATAACTACTGGAAACGGTAGCTAATACCGCATAACCTCGCAAGAGCAAAGAGGGGGACCTTCGGGCCTCTCGCCATCAGATGTGCCCAGATGGGATTAGCTAGTAGGTGAGGTAATGGCTCACCTAGGCGACGATCCCTAGCTGGTCTGAGAGGATGACCAGCCACACTGGAACTGAGACACGGTCCAGACTCCTACGGGAGGCAGCAGTGGGGAATATTGCACAATGGGCGCAAGCCTGATGCAGCCATGCCGCGTGTGTGAAGAAGGCCTTCGGGTTGTAAAGCACTTTCAGCGGGGAGGAAGGCGGTAAGGTTAATAACCTTATCGATTGACGTTACCCGCAGAAGAAGCACCGGCTAACTCCGTGCCAGCAGCCGCGGTAATACGGAGGGTGCAAGCGTTAATCGGAATGACTGGGCGTAAAGCGCACGCAGGCGGTCTGTTAAGTTGGATGTGAAATCCCCGGGCTTAACCTGGGAACTGCATTCAAAACTGACAGGCTAGAGTCTTGTAGAGGGGGGTAGAATTCCAGGTGTAGCGGTGAAATGCGTAGAGATCTGGAGGAATACCGGTGGCGAAGGCGGCCCCCTGGACAAAGACTGACGCTCAGGTGCGAAAGCGTGGGGAGCAAACAGGATTAGATACCCTGGTAGTCCACGCTGTAAACGATGTCGATTTGGAGGTTGTGCCCTTGAGGCGTGGCTTCCGGAGCTAACGCGTTAAATCGACCGCCTGGGGAGTACGGCCGCAAGGTTAAAACTCAAATGAATTGACGGGGGCCCGCACAAGCGGTGGAGCATGTGGTTTAATTCGATGCAACGCGAAGAACCTTACCTACTCTTGACATCCAGAGAACTTAGCAGAGATGCTTTGGTGCCTTCGGGAACTCTGAGACAGGTGCTGCATGGCTGTCGTCAGCTCGTGTTGTGAAATGTTGGGTTAAGTCCCGCAACGAGCGCAACCCTTATCCTTTGTTGCCAGCGATTCGGTCGGGAACTCAAAGGAGACTGCCGGTGATAAACCGGAGGAAGGTGGGGATGACGTCAAGTCATCATGGCCCTTACGAGTAGGGCTACACACGTGCTACAATGGCGTATACAAAGAGAAGCGACCTCGCGAGAGCAAGCGGACCTCATAAAGTACGTCGTAGTCCGGATTGGAGTCTGCAACTCGACTCCATGAAGTCGGAATCGCTAGTAATCGTAGATCAGAATGCTACGGTGAATACGTTCCCGGGCCTTGTACACACCGCCCGTCACACCATGGGAGTGGGTTGCAAAAGAAGTAGGTAGCTTAACCTTCGGGAGGGCGCTTACCACTTTGTGATTCATGACTGGGGTGAAGTCGTAACAAGGTAACCGTAGGGGAACCTGCGGTTGGATCACCTCCTTACCAAGAAGATGTGCGTTGAGTGAAGTGCTCACACAGATTGTCTGATGAAAATACTGAGCAAGCGCACCTGTTGATGTCATGAGTGTAGACTCATGCTGACGCGAGCGTGCCGGGTTTATGACCTGGTGCGGATTTTTCGTGTCCCCATCGTCTAGAGGCCTAGGACACTGCCCTTTCACGGCTGTAACAGGGGTTCGAATCCCCTTGGGGACGCCAATCCGATAATGAGTGAAAGACATTATCACGAATATCTTAAAGATGATTCTTCGGAGTCATGTTTACGATATTGCTCTTTAACAATCTGGAACAAGCTGAAAATTGAAACATGACAGCTGAACATGCATGACGGCCTTCGGGCGTGTCGTGGTGAATCAGTCTGTCAATGAGTCTCTCAAATAATCGCAGCGCGATGATGATTCAATCGAAACATCTTCGGGTTGTGAGGTTAAGCGACTAAGCGTACACGGTGGATGCCTAGGCAGTCAGAGGCGATGAAGGGCGTGCTAATCTGCGATAAGCGTCGGTAAGCTGATATGAAGCGTTATACCCGACGATACCCGAATGGGGAAACCCAGTGTGTTTCGACACACTATCATGACATGAATACATAGTGTCATGAGGCGAACCGGGGGAACTGAAACATCTCAGTACCCCGAGGAAAAGAAATCAACCGAGATTCCCCCAGTAGCGGCGAGCGAACGGGGAGGAGCCCAGAACCTGAATCAGTTTGTGTGTTAGTGGAAGCGTCTGGAAAGTCGCACAGTAAAGGGTGATAGTCCCGTACACAAAAATGCACAGATTGTGAGTTCGATGAGTAGGGCGGGACACGTGACATCCTGTCTGAATATGGGGGGACCATCCTCCAAGGCTAAATACTCCTGACTGACCGATAGTGAACCAGTACCGTGAGGGAAAGGCGAAAAGAACCCCGGCGAGGGGAGTGAAATAGAACCTGAAACCGTGTACGTACAAGCAGTGGGAGCCTACTTGTTAGGTGACTGCGTACCTTTTGTATAATGGGTCAGCGACTTATATTCTGTAGCAAGGTTAACCGTATAGGGGAGCCGCAGGGAAACCGAGTCTTAACTGGGCGTTAAGTTGCAGGGTATAGACCCGAAACCCGGTGATCTAGCCATGGGCAGGTTGAAGGTTGGGTAACACTAACTGGAGGACCGAACCGACTAATGTTGAAAAATTAGCGGATGACTTGTGGCTGGGGGTGAAAGGCCAATCAAACCGGGAGATAGCTGGTTCTCCCCGAAAGCTATTTAGGTAGCGCCTCGTGAATTCATCTTCGGGGGTAGAGCACTGTTTCGGCTAGGGGGTCATCCCGACTTACCAACCCGATGCAAACTACGAATACCGAAGAATGTTATCACGGGAGACACACGGCGGGTGCTAACGTTCGTCGTGAAGAGGGAAACAACCCAGACCGCCAGCTAAGGTCCCAAAGTCATGGTTAAGTGGGAAACGATGTGGGAAGGCATAGACAGCCAGGATGTTGGCTTAGAAGCAGCCATCATTTAAAGAAAGCGTAATAGCTCACTGGTCGAGTCGGCCTGCGCGGAAGATGTAACGGGGCTAAACCATGCACCGAAGCTGCGGCAGCGACACTTAGGTGTTGTTGGGTAGGGGAGCGTTCTGTAAGCCTGCGAAGGTGGCCTGTGAGGGCTGCTGGAGGTATCAGAAGTGCGAATGCTGACATAAGTAACGATAATGCGGGTGAAAAACCCGCACGCCGGAAGACCAAGGGTTCCTGTCCAACGTTAATCGGGGCAGGGTGAGTCGACCCCTAAGGCGAGGCTGAAAAGCGTAGTCGATGGGAAACAGGTTAATATTCCTGTACTCGGTGTTACTGCGAAGGGGGGACGGAGAAAGCTAGGTTATCCGGGCGACGGTTGTCCCGGTTTAAGCGTGAAGGTGGGTGACTTTGGTAAATCCGGGTCATCGTTAACACTGAGGCGTGATGACGAGTCACTACGGTGATGAAGTAACCGATGCTACGCTTCCAGGAAAAGCCTCTAAGCTCCAGGTAACATCAAATCGTACCCCAAACCGACACAGGTGGTCAGGTAGAGAATACTCAGGCGCTTGAGAGAACTCGGGTGAAGGAACTAGGCAAAATGGTGCCGTAACTTCGGGAGAAGGCACGCTGATGGTAGGTGAAGTGACTTGCTCATGGAGCTGAAATCAGTCGAAGATACCAGCTGGCTGCAACTGTTTAATAAAAACACAGCACTGTGCAAACACGAAAGTGGACGTATACGGTGTGACGCCTGCCCGGTGCCGGAAGGTTAATTGATGGGGTCAGCCGCAAGGCGAAGCTCTTGATCGAAGCCCCGGTAAACGGCGGCCGTAACTATAACGGTCCTAAGGTAGCGAAATTCCTTGTCGGGTAAGTTCCGACCTGCACGAATGGCGTAATGATGGCCAGGCTGTCTCCACCCGAGACTCAGTGAAATTGAACTCGCTGTGAAGATGCAGTGTACCCGCGGCAAGACGGAAAGACCCCGTGAACCTTTACTATAGCTTGACACTGAACCTTGAGCCTTGATGTGTAGGATAGGTGGGAGGCTTTGAAGCGTGGACGCCAGTCTGCGTGGAGCCAACCTTGAAATACCACCCTTTAATGTTTGATGTTCTAACGTGGACCCGTAATCCGGGTTGCGGACAGTGTCTGGTGGGTAGTTTGACTGGGGCGGTCTCCTCCCAAAGCGTAACGGAGGAGCACGAAGGTTAGCTAATCCTGGTCGGACATCAGGAGGTTAGTGCAAAGGCATAAGCTAGCTTGACTGCGAGAGTGACAGCTCGAGCAGGTGCGAAAGCAGGTCTTAGTGATCCGGTGGTTCTGAATGGAAGGGCCATCGCTCAACGGATAAAAGGTACTCCGGGGATAACAGGCTGATACCGCCCAAGAGTTCATATCGACGGCGGTGTTTGGCACCTCGATGTCGGCTCATCACATCCTGGGGCTGAAGTAGGTCCCAAGGGTATGGCTGTTCGCCATTTAAAGTGGTACGCGAGCTGGGTTTAGAACGTCGTGAGACAGTTCGGTCCCTATCTGCCGTGGGCGTTGGAAGATTGAGAGGGGTTGCTCCTAGTACGAGAGGACCGGAGTGAACGCACCACTGGTGTACGGGTTGTGATGCCAATTGCATTGCCCGGTAGCTAAGTGCGGAAGAGATAACCGCTGAAAGCATCTAAGCGGGAAACTTGCCTCGAGATGAGTCTTCCCTGGACACTTGATGTCCCTGAAGGGCCGTTGAAGACGACGACGTAGATAGGCTGGGTGTGTAAGCGTAGCGATACGTTGAGCTAACCAGTACTAATGACCCGAGAGGCTTAACCTTACAACACCGAAGGTGTTTTAAAGACTCATATAAAACGATGTTCAGCTTGTTCAGAGATTGGTTCTGGTGGTTGTGTGACACAAAAAAGTGAAACATAACGGCTAGAATGAAACAGAATTTGCCTGGCGGCGATAGCGCGGTGGTCCCACCTGACCCCATGCCGAACTCAGAAGTGAAACGCCGTAGCGCCGATGGTAGTGTGGGGCTTCCCCATGTGAGAGTAGGGAACTGCCAGGCATCAAATTAAGCAGTAAGCCAGAGCGATCTGGTGGTTGTAGAGAAATTCGGTGGAGCGGTAGTTCAGTTGGTTAGAATACCTGCCTGTCACGCAGGGGGTCGCGGGTTCGAGCCCCGTCCGTTCCGCCACTTATTAAAAATTATGCCTGCTAACTTTAGCAGGCATAATGTTAAGCGTAATTTAGGGGCGTAGCTCAGTTGGTAGAGCACCGGTCTCCAAAACCGGGTGTCGCGAGTTCGAGTCTCTCCGCCCCTGCCAAATAAAACCCTTCACGTTATCGTGAAGGGTTTTTTTTGATCTGTACTTTATGCTCGATCCTGTCTCGTATCCTTCTTTCCAATTTCTTCGTTATTTCTCTCCTCTGGATGTCTAATTAATCTAACGTGTTGTTATTTAATAGATAAAATTCACTAATGTGCTGTTGATAGATCGTGCTGATTTAGCTGTAAATATGCACAAAATAACCGTAATACCAGGTTGTGAACTTGCTCATTCACCTTGTTCGATATTTGAACTAAAACTATCTACAACCTGAGTGAAAGGAAGTTGTTTTTCAGAACGATCCTTCAGGTTGCATTCACTTGTTAGTGATACCTGCCAACATCACATCGGTAGCGCTACAGCAGAAATTCGTAGCGCTATGCTGTACCTGAAATCTGACTAAGTAGCTGTAAGACTACACAGAAGGAGTTTAAGTATGTACAGACGTTTACTGGTAGCTGTTGCTGTAAGCACTGCGTTATGTGGTGCCGTACAGGCAAAACCCTTAACGGTTGGGTTTTCCCAGATTGGTTCAGAATCAGGATGGCGCTCTGCGGAAACTAAGGTGTCAAAGCAGGAAGCCGAGAAGCGTGGGATAACGTTAAAAATAGCGGATGCTCAGCAGAAGCAGGAGAATCAGATTAAGGCTGTGCGGTCGTTCATCGCTCAGGGCGTAGATGCCATATTTATTGCTCCAGTTGTCGCGACAGGTTGGGCACCAGTCTTACAGGAAGCTAAAGAAGCAAAAATTCCCGTGTTCCTGCTTGATAGAACGATTGAGGTTAGCGATCCATCGTTGTACACCGCTGCTATCGCCTCTGATAGTGTCTATGAAGGAAAAGTGGCAGGGGAGTGGCTTGTGAAAGAAGCCGCTGGCAAACCTTGTAATGTTGTTGAGTTGCAGGGAACGGTTGGGGCTAGCGTTGCGATAAACCGTAAGAAAGGGTTTGCTGACGGTATAGCTTCAGATCCACAGATAAAAATTATTCGCTCACAGTCGGGGGACTTTACTCGTAGCAAGGGTAAAGAGGTCATGGAAAGCTTTATTAAAGCTGAGCAGAACGGGAAAAATATCTGTGCGGTTTATGCACATAATGATGACATGGCAATAGGCGCTATTCAGGCAATTAAAGAAGCGGGTCTGAAACCTGGTTCACAAATAAAAGTTGTCTCCATTGATGGTGTCCCCGACATTTTTAAAGCTATGATGAATGGCGAAGCTAATGCCACCGTTGAATTAACACCTAATATGGCTGGCCCTGCTTTTGATGCTTTATTAGCGATGAAGAAGGACGGGAAACAGCCTGAAAAATTCATTCAAACCGAATCACGTTTATTACTGCCTGACACGGCAAAACAGGAATATGAAACCAAGAAAGACCTTGGTTATTGAGATTTATATTGTGGATTTATCATTGATATAAATTTTGCTAAATACCTGGCAGAAATATAAATATGGGAAAGTGGGCTTGCTATGTTTTCTGCACCGTTTAATCACGGGACAGTGAATATTGTCAGCCTACTTACCATAATATTGCTCAGGTGTGATGTAGCCTTGTTAAGTTGTCGCATAGGTGATGCTGATGGAAACGACACGGTTGTTAGATATTCGGGGCATGAGCGTTGAGTTTCCAGGGGTAAAAGCACTAGATCAAGTGGACTTCACGCTTAATCGCGGCGAAATAGTGGCGCTATTAGGAGAGAATGGTGCAGGGAAGTCAACGTTAATTAAGGCGTTGACTGGCGTTTACCATCGCTCAACGGGTGAAATTATCCTCGATGGTATGGCGATTAATCCTGTAAATACGGCTCATGCTCAGTCATTGGGTATTGGCACGGTCTATCAAGAAGTCAATCTATTACCGAATCTGTCCGTTGCGGCAAATTTATTTATTGGCCGTGAGCCCACACGTTGGGGCATCGTGGATCAACATAAAATACTGCATCAGGCCGAAGCACTTTTATTGAATTATGGACTGATGATCGATGTTAGTCATCCGCTTGGTAATTACTCCATCGCAGTGCAGCAAATTGTCGCTATCGCCAGAGCTATCGATCTTTCCGCTAAAGTTTTAATTCTTGATGAACCGACTGCAAGCCTTGATGCAAAAGAAGTCGATATGCTACTGGATATATTGCGGACGTTGCGCGACCGCGGAATCGGTATGATATTTGTGACGCACTTTCTGGATCAGGTTTATCGCATTAGTGACAGAATTACCGTTTTGCGTAATGGAAGATTAGTGGGGACATTGCCTGCCGCAGAATTACCACGTATTGAATTAGTCCAAATGATGTTGGGGCACAGTTTTGATGAAACGTTATTGAAGCGTGGCGAACATAGTGACGTCTCAGGTGAGCCCATCGTGCAGTTTAAACACTATGGTCGGCGTGGCTCGATTAATGACTTCGAGCTTTCCGTGCGCCCGGGAGAAATTGTTGGCCTCGCTGGTCTACTGGGTTCCGGCCGGACAGAAACTGCGCAGCTGATATTTGGTATTAACGTGCCTGATGCCGGTGAAGCCAGAGTTGATGGCAAACAAGTCAGCATTCGCACGCCGCGTGCAGCAGGAAAACTCGGCTTTGGCTATTGCCCTGAGGATCGCAAGACTGACGGCATTGTCGGTGCGGCAACGGTACGAGAGAACATCATTTTGGCGCTTCAGGCGCAACGTGGCTGGCTGAAGCCCATTTCCTTACGTGAGCAAACCCGTATCGCTGAAAAATTTATCAGCCTATTAGGGATTCGTACGCCGAGTCCAGAGCAGGAAATTCAGTATCTATCGGGAGGGAATCAGCAAAAAGTCCTGCTATCGCGCTGGCTGGCAACAGAACCGCGCTTCTTGATTCTGGATGAGCCAACGCGAGGAATCGATGTTGGTGCGCATGCTGAAATCATTCGCCTGATCGAAAAATTGTGTGAGCAGGGGATGGCGTTACTCGTGATCTCTTCTGAATTGGAAGAACTGACTGGTTATGCGGATCGCATCATTGTGCTGCGCGACAGGCAGCACGTTGCGCATCTTGAACATAATGAGATCTCGGTTGCCGCAGTGATGCAGGCAATCGCAGTACAAACGGGAGCAGATGATGACAGATAATAACGTCAAACCTGCCAAAAAAGTCCGCTTAACGTTCACCAAAGGGGTGCCACAGCTTCTGGCGCTCGTTGCCATCTTGCTGATTGATAGCATGGTCGCGCCCAACTTCTTCTCCCTCCACATTCAGGATGGGCGCTTGTTCGGTAGCCTTATCGACATCCTTAACCGCGGTGCGCCCGTTGCGCTGCTGGCATTAGGTATGACGTTAGTGATTGCCACTGGTGGAATCGATTTATCGGTTGGTGCGGTAATGGCGATTGCAGGCGCGACGGCCGCAACGCTTACTGCTGCTGGTCATCCGCTTCCTTCTGTACTGCTGGTTGCGCTATTGGTTGGTGCGCTGTGTGGGCTATGGAACGGTTTTCTGGTTGCGGTGTTACAGATTCAGCCGATTGTGGCGACGTTGATGCTGATGGTTGCCGGGCGAGGCATTGCTCAGCTGATTACCGAAGGTCAAATTATCACGTTCGATAACGCCGGGTTGGCTAAGTTGGGCAGCGGAACCCTGTTCTATCTACCCATGCCAGTGATTATTGCCTGCGTGATGCTGTTGGCGTTGTGGATTTTGACGCGTAAAACGGCGCTTGGGCTATTTATCGAATCAGTCGGTATTAATTTGCGATCGGCTCGCAACGCAGGCGTGAGTACGAAGCTGGTATTGGTCGCAGCTTATGTCATATGCGGCGTGTGTGCGGCCGTAGCGGGCGTTATCGTGACGGCAGATATCCGTGGGGCGGATGCGAACAACGCGGGCCTCTGGTTGGAATTAGACGCGATTCTGGCTGTGGTGATCGGTGGCGGTTCGCTACTTGGGGGGCGTTTTAATTTGCTGCTCTCTGTCGTCGGTGCCTTGATTATTCAGAGTATGAATACTGGCATCCTGCTGTCTGGCTATCGGCCGGAATTCAACCTGGTTCTGAAGGCACTCGTCGTTCTGCTGGTTTTGGTTATGCAATCTCCACGCATTTCGTTGCACCACCTGTTCAGGAGGAAAACATAATGTTGAAACGCCACTTCCCCCTGTTGATGACGATTCTGGTCTTTATTGCTGGCTATTTATTCTGTCTCAGCCAGTTTCCCGGCTTTGCGTCGACGCGAGTTTTCTTCGATTTACTGACGGATAACGCCTTTCTTGGGATCGTGGCAGTTGGGATGACGTTTGTCATCCTGTCTGGCGGGATCGATCTCTCCGTAGGGTCAGTTATTGCATTTACTGGTGTGTTACTGGCCAAACTGATCGGTACGTATGGCATTGATCCTTTCTTTGCGTTCGCAATAGCGCTGGTGATGGGCGCCATGTTTGGCGGGCTGATGGGATGGATTATCGACACGCTCAAATTGCCAGCCTTTATTATCACACTGGCGGGTATGTTCTTTGTCCGAGGAATGAGCTTTATCGTCTCACAGGAGTCGATTCCAATCGATCATCCGGTCTATAGCCAACTGGCGGGTTTAGCATGGCGCATGCCGGATGGAGGACGGTTTACCTTTCTGGCGCTGGTTATGTTGATTGTGGTACTGCTGGGGATCGTGATGGCGCACCGTACCCGTTTTGGTAACCGTGTTTATGCGATTGGGGGTAGCAGCTATTCAGCGGAACTGATGGGGGTGCCCGTCAGGCGGACGACGATTCATATCTACATGCTTTCCAGTACGTTAGCGGTGCTGTCAGGTATTGTTTTCTCTCTCTACACCTCCGCGGGTTATGCTCTGGCAGCAAGCGGTGTGGAATTGGACGCCATCGCTGCCGTTGTCATCGGCGGTACGCTACTGACCGGTGGTGTCGGAACCGTATTGGGCACCCTGTTTGGCGTACTGATTCAAGGTCTGATTCAAACGTATATCACGTTTGATGGTACCTTGAGCTCATGGTGGACAAAAATCGTCATTGGTTTCCTGCTGTTTGCTTTCATTGGGTTACAGAAGGCGTTAAGCACATTCTGGTTAGCCAGACGTGCTTAAGTGAGTTGTGAGCAAAATAGCTCATGGATTAATCACAATAGGCGTTTTCAGCAACTGACGAATCATCGTCTGCTGATCGCTGTTTTGTAACCAAACGGCGTAAAACGGGCGCACGACGGGCTGACTGTCGCCAACTATCCGCAGGTTGGAATAGGTTTGTAACCAATGGCTGGGTAAAAACGCGCAGCCGCCGGTTGTTTCAAGCAATTGGCGGGTCAACTGGGCCGATGTTGTTGTCAACACGGGAAGCTGATCGCTGGCTAATAGGCGATGTTCCTGCTGATGAAAGTCTGCGCCCCACTCTAATTTTATATAAGGCAGTTCCTGCCCGGGTGGGTGCGCTTCTGCAGCAAACAGCGAAAGGGAGAAGTTACCCAGTAGCTGGCTCGCCAATTCTTCCATTTTTGGCTGTTCGGTTGTAATCAACAGATCCAACTGACGCTCATGGAGTTGTTTTACCAGCGAGTGACGTAAGGCAATGCGCGCTTCTAGCTGGAGCAGCGGGCGCTGTTGATACAGCGATTGTAGCCAGGGAGTCAGATAGGCCTCCCAGAGTGACGCCGTTGCTCCTACCGAAAGCAGGCTGTGTTGCTGCGAGCGTGCGACTTCTTTTTTGGCGATCTGCCAGGTACCGATAAGGCTTTCCGCATAGGGCAGAAGCCGTTCGCCAGCGGGCGTCAGACGTATGTTGTTCCGATGGCGCGTGAACAGGTTGGCACCAAGCTGCGTCTCTAACTGGCGAATCCGAAAACTCACCGCTGACTGCGTGAGATACAGGGATTCGGCGGCACGGCCAAAGTGTCTTGTCCTGCTGACTTCCAGAAAGGTTTTTAGTAATTCGGTATCCACGCCCATCTCCAAAAAAATTTTGTCGTAATGATTTAAATGTTTTGTTTTACACAATGTCAAGCCTATCTAATACTCCGCGCCATAAACAACACGACCATAGAAGAATTAGGAGCGTGTAAGATGGCAGAAAGCTTCTCTACCACTAATCGTTTTTTTGATAACAAGTTCTACCCGCGTGGTTTTTCCCGACATGGCGACTTTACGATTAAAGAAGCACAATTGTTGGAACGCCACGGCTACGCGTTTAACGAGCTGGATTTGGGTAAACGTGAGCCAGTGACGGAGGAAGAGACATCGTTTGTTGCAATGTGTCGCGGCGAACGTAAAGCGGAAACGGAACTGGAAAAAATCTGGTCCAAATATCTGGATCGTATTCGTCGTCCTAAACGCTTCCATACGTTGTCTGGTGGTAAGCCGCAGATGGATGCAGTGGAAGAATACACTGAAAGCGATGATTAATTAAGAATGGGGCTAACGCCCCATTTCCTTTTGTAGCGAACAAATGTAATGCTCTCGCTATTCAAGGTTTTTGTGGAGCTGGATGAGCAAGCGATCCATACAGCGATAGCTCAGCGCTTCGGCAAGGTGTTTTCTTTCAATATTATCCCGACCGCCTAGGTCAGCGATCGTGCGCGCGACTTTCAAGATCCTGTGCCATGCACGTACGGATAAGCCAAGTTTGTTCATCACCTCTTCCAAATAGGTCGCATCAGCCATCTCCAATCCGCAGTGTTTTTCTATTTCACGTGAAGTGAGTAGCGCGTTGATTTTATTTGCCCGCTTCAGCTGTATCTGCCGTGCGATCAGCACGCGCTCACGAATTGTCGCGCTGCTTTCGCCTTGATAATGCTGCTGAGATAAAACCCCTGGTGGTAGTAAAGGGACTTCGATTGAAAGGTCAAAGCGATCCAAAAAGGGACCGGAAAGTTTGCTGAGATAGCGCAGTATTTGTTGTGCCGGCAACCGGTTATGAACGCCCTGATAGTGTCCTGAGGGGCTGGGATTCATTGCGGCGACGAGCTGCACCCGTGCTGGGTAGCACACTTTAGCCCGAGTGCGGGAAATGATAATTTCACCGGACTCCAGAGGCTCTCGTAGTGAGTCCAGTACGCGTCGCTCAAACTCCGGTAATTCGTCCAAAAATAGTACACCGTTGTGGGCGAGCGAGATTTCTCCGGGTTTGGGTAGCGACCCTCCGCCCACGAGCGCAGCCATGGAGGAACTATGGTGAGGCGCTCTGAACGGTCTGGCTCGCCAGCGCGTCATGGTGGCATCAATGTTGATTAGGCTGTTGATGGCGGCGCTTTCCAGCGCTTCTTCATCGCTTAATGGTGGCATCAGATTGCCTAATCGACTCGCCAGCATGGTTTTCCCTGTTCCCGGAGGCCCTAGCAAGAGCAGGTTGTGACCGCCTGCCGCCGCGATTTCTAACGCGCGTTTAGCCTGTTCCTGACCGATGATATCCTTCAGATCGAGCGTATCTTCCTCGATCGGTGGAACGGGCGTCATGTCGGAGCAACTGAGCAATTCCTCTTCTCCACTGAGAAAAGCACACACGTCCAACAAATGCCCGGCCATTAGCGCTTCACCCTGTGGTATCAGGGTCATCTCCCGTTTATTGTCATCTGGCAGGATAAGCTGGCGGCCTGACTTTATGGCTTCCAATGCAGCGGGAATCGCGCCATTGACGCCACGTAAGGTGCCAGACAGGCCGAGTTCGCCAAGAAACTCGTAGCGGCTTAGCTTCTCACCATCGATTTGTTCTGAGGCCGCCAGAATCGCCAGAGCAATCGGCAGATCGTAGCGTCCTCCTTCCTTTGGCAGGTCTGCGGGGGCGAGATTGACCGTGATGCGCTTCGCCGGAAACGTAAATCCGCAATTGATGAGAGCGCTACGCACGCGATCACGCGCTTCCTTGACGGTGGTTTCTGGTAAGCCCACCAGCGTTAGGGCTGGTAGCCCGCTGCTGATATGAACTTCGATATAAACGTCCGGTGCTTGTACACCAATCATTGCCCGAGTATAGGTAACTGCCAATGACATGCTATTTCCCCTTTGCTGATGGTTTGCATCATGTCTGGCAAGGGAGAAGAAGTAGAGACTGTCTTCGCCACTTTGCGCGGCGATGTCATGAAATAATCCTCTGTTTCAGTAATGAGTGAAATTTGTGCGTGATGCGCCGCAATTATGTAGGGTGAACCGATGGCTTAATGCTATCCGCCGATTGACGACCCTCGTTTTCATCTGTCACGTTTCTCGTACAACGCTCATTTTTACGCCAACGGGCGAAAATAATTTGATGCGCGTCTACCTTATGATTACGTTGTATTTTTTCTCCTATCATAGGTAATACTTACGGGTGGCAATGAAAAAAAATTGTTGTCAGGCCATGTCTTACTGTGATAACTCTGTAGGCATTCGTTCGACAGAAGATTAATGAACAACCTATTATGAAAGCCCTATCCCTAGTGATTAGCCTAGTCGTGATTAGCGTGGTGGTGATTATTATCCCACCGTGCGGGGCTGCACTTGGACGAAGAATGGCTTAGAAATCAAGGCCTAATTCAAGAAAACCCCCGCACCGAAAGGTCGGGGGTTTTTTGTTGGGCGTAATCTATAACGGAAAGGAACAGAAAATGAACATCAGCATAAAATTCTGTTATTCCCATAAGATGTCGGGGAAATAACTATGAATGGAGCACAGTGGGTGGTTCAAGCGTTGCGAGCGCAGGGAGTGGAAACCGTTTTTGGTTATCCAGGGGGCGCGATAATGCCAGTCTACGATGCACTTTATGACGGCGGCGTTAAACACCTGCTGTGTCGCCATGAGCAAGGCGCGGTGATGGCGGCGATTGGCTATGCCCGCTCAACAGGTAACGTGGGCGTCTGCATTGCGACATCTGGCCCGGGGGCAACGAACCTGATCACCGGTTTGGCCGATGCGTTACTGGATTCTGTGCCTGTGGTTGCGATCACCGGACAGGTTGGGTCGGCACTGATCGGCACCGATGCTTTCCAGGAGATCGACGTGTTGGGGCTGTCTCTGGCCTGTACGAAACACAGTTTTCTGGTTGAGTCTCTCGAATCACTGCCGGAAGTGATGGCAGAAGCGTTCGCGATTGCCAACAGCGGCCGCCCAGGCCCTGTTCTGGTCGATATTCCTAAAGATATTCAGCTGGCGATGGGGGATTTCACTCCGAACTTTGCGCCCGTTGCTAACGATGTTGATTTCCCCGATCAAGATATCGCGCAGGCATGTGCCCTGTTGGCGAAAGCGCAAAAACCCGTGCTGTATGTTGGCGGCGGTGTTGGCATGGCGAATGCGGTTCCGGCACTGCGTGAATTCCTGAGCGTAACGGATATCCCTTCCGTTTCGACGCTGAAAGGTCTGGGTGCCGTGGATGCCAATCATCCCTATTACCTCGGTATGATTGGTATGCACGGCACGAAGGCGGCGAACCTGATTGTGCAGGAGTGTGATTTGTTAATCGCCGTTGGGGCGCGTTTTGATGACCGTGTGACCGGCAAGCTGAACGCCTTCGCGCCTCACGCCAGCGTGATTCACATGGATATCGACCCAGCGGAACTGAGCAAGTTGCGTCATGCTAATGTCGCGTTGCAAGGCGATCTGAACGCGATATTACCGGCGCTACAACAGCCGCTGAACGTCAGCGCGTGGCGCCAGCAGGCGACCATGATGAAGGCGGAATACCCGTGGCGTTATGATCATCCCGGTCAGGCGATTTATGCGCCTGCGCTGCTGAAAACGATCTCCGAACGAATGGATGCGGATACTGTGGTGACGACCGATGTGGGCCAGCACCAGATGTGGGCTGCACAGCATATGACGTTCAGCCGCCCTGAGAATTTCATCACCTCCAGCGGCCTCGGCACGATGGGCTTCGGCGTACCCGCTGCGGTAGGCGCACAGGTTGCGCGTCCGGATGACATGGTTATCTGCATTTCCGGCGACGGCTCTTTCATGATGAACGTTCAGGAGCTGGGCACCATCAAGCGAAAACGGCTGCCGTTGAAGATCGTGCTGCTGGATAACCAACGGTTAGGCATGGTGCGTCAGTGGCAGCAGTTATTCTTTGATGAACGTTATAGTGAAACCGACCTCTCCGATAACCCTGATTTCCTGACGCTGGCAAGCGCGTTTGATATCCCTGGCCAGCGCATCACCCGTAAAGATCAAATTGATGTCGCGCTGGACGCCCTGTTTAACAGCGAAGGACCCTATTTACTGCACGTATCGATAGATGAATATGAAAACGTCTGGCCACTGGTTCCGCCGGGTGCGGGTAACGAAACGATGCTCGATAAAACCGAATAGGCTCGACAAAACCGAACTAAGCTCGGCAAAACCAAACAATGGCCGACTTACACAGAATAAGTGCTGGAGACAACAGAATGACACACCATCAACTTTCGATTCAGGCGCGCTTTCGTCCCGAGGTTCTGGAGCGTGTATTGCGTGTTACCCGCCACCGCGGTTTCAAGGTTTGCGCGATGAATATGGTGCAAACCACCAATGCCGATCACATTAATATTGAACTGACCGTTGCCAGCCATCGTTCGGTGGATTTATTGTCAACGCAATTGAGCAAGCTGTTGGATATTGCCTGCGTTGACATTCAACCGATGACGACATCACAGCAGATCAGCGCCTAACGCAAATAATAAGGAAAAAGAAGAATGACAAAAAAAGCGGACTACATTTGGTTCAATGGCGAGATGGTTCCATGGGCTGAAGCAAAAGTACACGTCATGTCGCATGCCCTGCATTATGGCACCTCCGTCTTTGAGGGCGTTCGTTGCTACAATTCACATAAGGGCCCGGTGGTTTTCCGTCACCGTGAGCACATGCAGCGCCTGCGTGATTCGGCAAAAATTTACCGTATGCCCGTCGCGCAAAGCGTGGATGAGCTGATGGAAGCCTGTCGTGAAACGCTGCGTAAAAATAACCTGACCAGCGCGTATATTCGCCCACTGGTGTTTATTGGTGATGTGGGTATGGGCGTTAACCCGCCAGACGGTTATCAAACCGACGTCATCATCGCGGCCTTCCCGTGGGGCGCGTATTTGGGTGAAGAAGCGCTGGAAGCCGGTATTGATGCGATGGTGTCGTCCTGGAATCGTGTGGCGGCGAATACCATTCCAACCGCCGCGAAAGCGGGCGGCAACTATCTATCCTCTCTGCTGGTGGGTAGCGAAGCACGCCGCCACGGCTATCAGGAAGGGATCGCGTTGGATGTCCACGGCTATGTTTCTGAAGGTGCAGGTGAGAACCTATTTGAAGTGAAGGACGGTATTATCTTCACGCCGCCGTTTACCTCTTCGGCGCTGCCGGGCATTACGCGTGACGCTATCATCAAACTGGCGAAAGATGCGGGATATGAAGTACGTGAGCAGGTGCTATCCCGCGAGTCACTGTATCTGGCGGATGAAGTCTTCATGTCCGGCACGGCGGCAGAAATTACCCCCGTGCGCAGCGTCGATGGCATTCAGGTCGGTGCTGGCAAACGCGGACCGGTCACCAAAGCCTTGCAGCAGGCGTTCTTTGGCCTCTTTACGGGTGAAACCGAAGATAAATGGGGCTGGTTGGATCCGATAAATCAGTAAGTAGTCAAGACAGACAGTCAGGCGGTGACACGTTCCGTCATCGCCAAATTCGTAATTTTTGGAGTAACAGAGCATGCCTAAGTACCGTTCAGCCACAACCACTCACGGCCGTAATATGGCCGGTGCCCGAGCCTTGTGGCGCGCCACCGGGATGACCGACGACGATTTTGGTAAACCGATTATCGCAGTGGTCAACTCTTTCACCCAATTCGTGCCGGGCCATGTGCACTTGCGCGATCTGGGTAAACTGGTTGCCGAGCAGATCGAAGCCTCCGGCGGCGTCGCGAAAGAATTTAACACCATTGCGGTCGATGACGGTATCGCGATGGGACACGGCGGCATGCTCTATTCCCTGCCTTCCCGTGAACTGATCGCCGACTCCGTGGAATACATGGTCAATGCCCACTGTGCGGATGCCATGGTGTGTATTTCCAACTGCGACAAAATCACCCCAGGGATGTTAATGGCGTCGCTGCGTCTGAATATTCCGGTTATTTTTGTTTCGGGTGGCCCGATGGAAGCAGGGAAAACCAAATTATCCGATCAGATCATCAAGTTGGATCTGGTGGATGCCATGATTCAGGGCGCAGATCCGAAAGTCTCGGATGAGCAGAGCGAGCAGGTGGAGCGTTCAGCCTGTCCGACCTGTGGCTCCTGTTCTGGTATGTTTACCGCTAACTCCATGAACTGTTTGACCGAAGCGCTGGGGCTGTCTCAGCCGGGTAACGGTTCTCTGCTGGCGACGCATGCTGACCGTAAGCAGTTGTTCCTGAACGCAGGCAAACGCATTGTCGGTCTGGCTAAGCGCTACTACGAGCAGGATGACGAGAGCGTGCTGCCACGCAATATCGCTAATAAAGCCGCATTTGAAAACGCCATGGTTCTGGATATCGCGATGGGCGGTTCCACCAATACCGTTCTGCATCTGTTAGCCGCGGCGCAGGAAGGTGAGGTGGATTTCACTATGACCGATATCGACAGGCTGTCACGTCAGGTGCCACACCTGTGTAAAGTGGCGCCGAGCACACAGAAATACCACATGGAAGACGTACACCGCGCAGGCGGCGTGATCGGTATTCTGGGCGAGTTGGACAGAGCAGGTTTGCTGAACCGTGAAGTGAACAACGTGCTGGGCAAAACACTGCCGGAAACGCTGGAAGCCTACGACGTGATGCTGACTCAGGATGAGAGTGTAAAAAGCATGTATTCCGCCGGCCCGGCGGGTATCCGTACGACCAAAGCGTTTTCTCAGGATTGTCGCTGGGATTCACTGGATACCGATCGTCAGGAAGGGTGTATTCGTTCCCGTGAATTTGCCTACAGTCAGGATGGCGGGTTGGCTGTGCTGTACGGCAATCTGGCAGAGAATGGCTGTATCGTGAAAACTGCAGGCGTGGATGAAGGGAGTCTGGTCTTCCGCGGTCCGGCAAAAGTTTATGAAAGTCAGGATGATGCGGTAGACGCTATTCTGGGCGGTAAAGTCGTGGCGGGTGACGTCGTTGTGATCCGTTATGAAGGGCCGAAAGGCGGGCCGGGTATGCAGGAAATGCTGTATCCGACCACCTACCTGAAATCGATGGGGCTGGGTAAAAGCTGTGCGCTGATCACTGACGGGCGCTTCTCCGGCGGTACTTCTGGCCTGTCTATCGGCCATGCGTCTCCTGAAGCAGCCAGCGGCGGCACCATTGCACTGGTACAGGACGGTGACATCATCGCGATTGATATTCCGAACCGCAGCATTGCGCTGGTCCTGGATGACAATGCGTTAGCAAGCCGCCGCGCAGCGGAAGAAGCGAGAGGCGAGCAGGCCTGGACGCCGCACAATCGTGAACGTCAGGTGTCTTTTGCGCTGCGTGCGTACGCTAGCCTGGCAACCAGCGCAGATAAGGGCGCTGTGCGGGATAAAAGCAAGCTGGGAGGCTAATGCTGATGGCTGTGTCACAACCTCTTCCTGCCGCGCCGGGAGGCGCGGAGTACCTGCGGGCGATCTTGCGATCGCCAGTGTATGAAGTCACGCAGGTCACACCGCTGGAGAAGATGGAAAAGATCTCTTCGCGGCTGGGTAATGTCATTCTGGTAAAACGTGAAGACAGGCACGCGGTGCACAGCTTCAAGCTGCGCGGCGCGTACGCGATGATGGCCGGTCTGAGCGATGAGCAAAAATCCCACGGCGTGGTAACGGCGTCAGCCGGTAACCATGCGCAAGGTGTTGCGCTCTCTTCCACCAAGCTGGGGATTAAATCGCTGATTGTGATGCCGGTGGCGACGGCTGATATCAAGGTAGATGCCGTGCGCGGTTTTGGCGGCGAAGTGCTGCTACACGGTGCCAACTTTGATGAGGCCAAGGCGAAGGCGATTGAGCTGTCACAACAGCAGCATATGACCTTTCTGCCGCCGTTCGATCACCCTGCCGTGATTGCGGGACAGGGCACGTTGGCGATGGAATTACTACAGCAGGATGCGCATCTGGATCGCGTGTTTGTGCCGGTCGGCGGTGGTGGTTTGGCGGCAGGTGTTGCCGTACTGATCAAACAGCTGATGCCACAGATTCAGGTGATCGGCGTAGAAGCGGAAGATTCCGCCTGTCTGCGTGCGGCGCTGGATGCCGGGCAACCTGTCGATCTGCCGCGTGTCGGGCTGTTTGCCGAAGGCGTGGCAGTGAAGCGCATTGGCGATGAAACGTTCCGCCTGTGTCGGGAATATCTGGATGACGTGATTACCGTCGACAGCGATGCCATCTGTGCGGCAGTGAAAGATCTGTTTGAGGATGTCCGCGCAATTGCTGAACCGTCCGGCGCGCTGGCGTTGGCGGGGATGAAGAAATACATCCAGCAGCATCAGATTCAGGGTGAACGTCTGGCGCATATTCTGTCCGGCGCGAACGTCAACTTCCACGGGTTACGCTACGTTTCTGAGCGCTGCGAGCTGGGTGAACAGCGCGAAGCCTTGCTGGCCGTGACGATCCCCGAGAAACAGGGCAGCTTCCTGAAGTTTTGCCAACTGCTGGGCGGTCGTTCCGTTACCGAGTTCAACTACCGCTATGCGGATGCTAAAGATGCCTGCATTTTTGTCGGCGTGCGTCTGACGCGTGGCTATGCGGAGCGGCAGGAGATTATCGCCGAGCTGTCCGCAGACGGTTATGAAGTGGTGGATTTGTCCGATGATGAAATGGCGAAGCTGCACGTTCGTTATATGGTCGGCGGACGCCCTTCCAAACCGCTCCAGGAACGGCTGTACAGCTTTGAGTTCCCAGAGTCACCGGGCGCATTACTGAAGTTCCTGCATACGCTGGGGGCGCACTGGAATATTTCACTGTTCCATTACCGCAGCCACGGCACGGATTTTGGTCGCGTGCTGGCCGCGTTCGAGTTGGATGCAGGCGATCGGGAATTCGAGCAGCACCTACAGGCGCTCGGCTATGAATGTCACGATGAAACCAATAACCCCGCGTTCCGTTTCTTTTTAGCGGGTTAAGTTAGCGGTTAAACGTTGAGTGTTCCCCTAACGCCGCCGATGGTGTTTCACCGTCGGCGGCGTTATCTTTATGTCATCTGATAGCAACAGGGATGGCATTTCTTTATGGCAACGCAGTTCACGGGTTTTTCTCAAGCGGGTTTAACGTTTCTTCAGCAGGTGTCTCAAGGCGTTGTTGAATCAATCTAATTGTGGTTTGTTATTATTATTTTCAAATTAATTGTTTATTTTTCTAATTTCTTTAAATATTGCTAACTATTGTTTTCTAGGTTAGTTTGGTGAAAAGTGGAATAACACATGGAGACCGAGTATGAAAAATAAAGAAAAACTTGCCATTCAGTTAAATGAACAATTAAAGAGTAGCCTTATTAATAGTTCGTTACCTCCTGAAGAAATACTCGCATTGATGATGAAGTTATGCCTTTCTCTGATGCAGGTGACTCAAAGTAATCTTGTGGAAATGAAGACGTCGGATGGGCGAAAACTTTCACTCAAGCTTGATACACCATCGGTGCATTGATTAGATTTATTCTTAGAGGCTGCTAAAAATGTCGAGTATTATCTATTTAGAGTTGACGGGTGATAAGCAAGGATTAATTTCTTCTGGTTGTTCAACATTGCAGTCAATTGGTAATAGAAGCCAAATTGGTCATGAAGATCAGATTCAGGTGTTAAGTTTAAATCACTCAATGAGTCATGCTGATAATCTATCCTGTCACCCCGTTGAAGTAATTAAACTCATCGATAAATCGTCACCGTTGCTTGGTGTTTCTACCTCTTCCAATGAAAAGCTAAGTGCAAATTTCTTTTTGTATAGGATAAATGCCGCTGGGCAATTAGAGTTGTTTTATGTCATTAAATTAACAGATGCCCGTATTGTTGACATTTCTTGTAGTTATCCGCATTCGATTAATGACAATGACGTCATGCCATACGAGAAGGTTTTATTAAAATATGGTTCTATATCATGGGAACACAAAGTTGCGGGAACATCAGGTTATAGTATCTGGAATGATAGTGGTATTTAATTTACTTGGTAATAAAACATACAGCCATTGATAATTATGTTATTCATGGCTGCTTTATTAACTAATTCATCACTAATCTAAAGAGATGCTAATTAACTTCGCACATTGATGCTTCGTGTTAATGAAAAGGAATTTACTCAATGTTAAGAGTACCTCAAGGACAAATAACCTTTGATGGCGAAGGGAATGATATCCCAGGTAGCCCTTTTTTTAGTCGAGTTATTCACTGGCCAGGAAAGACTAAGTCTGGTGTGACCCTGGGGCGAGGCTATGATATGGGGAAGAGAACCAAGGGTGAAATTTATTCGGATATGCTTAGAGTGGGTATTGGGAGTGAAAAAGCGAGTTTAATAGCGACGGGGGCTGGGTTAAAGGGCGGTGCCGCCGCCACTTTTGTGAAAATGTATAAAGAAAAAATTGGCGTGATTACACATCAGCAACAGATGGAGCTGTTTAATATCATTTATGTTGGATATATAGAAATAGCGAAAAAGCGATATGCACGTTATTCCACCAATGTACCCGATAGGGCCGATTGGGCTGAACTTCACCCTGCTATTCGAGATATTTTGGTGGATCTTGCCTACCAAGGGTTTGCTGGAGAGACGACTATTCCTGTCGCCGCAAAGAATGATATCGATCTGTTAATAAAGAAAATAGAGAGTACGAAAGAGTTGCTAGACTTTGAGGAAGGAAGAAAACGAGCGGATTATTTAAGGATGAAGAAATGAAACCTATATATTTATTTATGTTGATGCTATTTGCTGTGAATGGTATATCCCCTGCATTTGGTGAGATTTATTGGAGTAAACTGGAATTAATGGAGAAAACGTTATGTAAAGATATTATGAAAGGGGAAAGCTATCATGAAGTGGACATTTGTATTGACCGGATGCTTGCTGATTCGACAGAAAAACTAGAACAAAAAAATAAAGAAGCAATAAGCTTTCTATCCAAACTGATAACTATGGAAGGTGAGGAAGATGCCGTTAAGCTTTTCAAAGCAGATCAAGCCGCGTGGAAAAATTATGTTGTCTATCGTTGTGCGTATAAAGTACACCCGTATATTAAAGATAGCCCTATTTATTTTTCTGGTAAAAGTCTTTGCGAGGCGGTAGAAAACTACAGACGGATCGAGTCGCTAGACGGTGAGCTCAATATCCCTTAATACTTATCCTTTGGATAAGTGTGTAACGCCGCCGATGGTGTTTCACCGTCGGCGGCGTTATCTTTATGTCATCTGACAGCAACAGGGATGGCATTTCTTTATGGCAACGCAGTTCACAGGTTTTTCTCAAGCGGGTTTAACGTTTCTTCAGCAGGTGCGTCAGTACAACGATAAAGCGTGGTTTGACGAGCATCGTGCGGTTTACGATGAGCAACTGGTTGCGCCGTTCCGCACGCTGGTGGATGAACTCAGTCTGACCATGTTGCAGATTGATGATCACTTTGAAACGCGTCCTGCCATCGGCAAAACGCTCTCCCGTATTCACCGCGATACGCGCTTTTCTCACGATAAATCACGCTATCGCAGCCATATGTGGCTAACCTTCAAACGTACTCGCAAAGACTGGACGGACGCGCCGGTGTATTTCTTTGAAATCACGCCGGATACCTGGCGTTACGGGCTGGGCTATTACAGCGCGACGCGGAATACGATGGACCTGTTCCGTCAGACGCTGCGCGGTAATCCGTCGCAGTTTCTTGAAGTAGCAAGCTGTCTGGGAAAGACCTTCACGCTGGAAGGCGAAAGCTACAAACGCCCGCTGATTAAAGATCAGGAGCCGGAACTGGCTGACTGGTATAACCGTAAGTCGTTTGCTGCGATATCTACCCGACAGGATATGGACGCGCTGTTTTCCGGCGATCTGGTGACGGTTCTGTCACAGGGTTTTACCCAGCTTGAACCGCTCTATCATTATCTGATGAATGTCGAAACGATGAAGAAGGCCGCGCAGGAAACGGAGTCCGATACGCGGGCCTTTTCGGCGGATAAGTGGTTCGAACGCTAGAGCTAGCCAACGCTACGGCGTTTTCTGCGGCTCCAGTGGCGTTTTATCGCGCTCCAGCAAATAGTTAAACAGGTAACCTTCTTCCCGATTGCTGCCGAAGGTGGCGATTTGCAGATGATCATCGTCAATGCAGGTGAGCAGTATTTTCACCTGCTGACCGAAGCTGCTTTCACCTTTGCCAATCGCTTGCGTATCGCTCATCTGACGGGCGGTGAAGTCTGAATCATCCAGCTTGTTGCCGTAGCGAAATGCAATGGATGCGCCGCCTTCAATCTTGCCGCGCTGGTTGGTCATCGTCAGGCTGACGGCGTGGTAGGGCGCTTTCTGATCGTACATTTCCCGAAAATAATCCCCCAGATCGCGATATTCCTCGGCAGAAAGTCCTGACATCACATACTCATAGCTGAATGAACCGTGGAAACAAGCGGTGCTTTTCACGGGCGTAATCGGCGAAGGGAGTGCGTGCTGCGCGATGTCATTCAGATAGCGCAGCCGGTTTAACTGCTGCTGGTAGCGTTGGCGCAAGCAGTCTTCGTCTTTGCATTGATCGCGTGTGGTCAGCCAGCTGCGCTGAAACTGGTTGAGCGTTTTTTCCCACGGCGCGCTGTTGTCGTACGCCGTCAGAAACGCGCGGGAGGTCTTCCAGACCTGTGCCAGTTCTTCATCGAGCTGCCCGAGCAGCGGGCTGGCGCAAATCAGCTTTTCCTGCGCTGAGGCGGCGTTGTTGCAGGAGAAACTGGCGGCTTGCGCATGGTGGCTGAGGGAAACGAACGTCACCCCTGCGGCGATCAGGGCAGTGAAGGCTATCTTCATGGGGTATCCTGTAATATGTCCCAAAAGGCGGCAATCAGCGGTTCGCTAAGCCGTTTTTTCTGTACACACACGCCGAGTTCAAGCGGCTCCATCACCTGTTCGACAAAGACAGAGACGCGGTTGCGTACCGGTTCTGGGCTGTTTTCCAGTACGACGTTGGGAATCAGTGCGATACCACAGCCCAGCGCGACCATCGATACCATCGCTTCATGCCCGGAGATGGTGGCGTAAATTTGCGGGTTAGTGATGTGGTTGCGTCGGAACCACAGATCGATGCGCTTACGCACCGGGCCGTGTTCCGGCAGGATAAACGGAATCTGCGACCAGTCTGGGTCTGCCTGCCGTACCAGCGACTGCACGGGGCAGGGAAGTGCCGGGATAATCAACGCCAGTGGCAGTTTATCGAGCGGCATGAAGTCAACGCTGACAGGCAGCGCTTCGGGGCGTCCTGCAATCCCCAAATCCCCATCGTTCGACTGAATTTTCTCAACGGCATCGGCGGCATCGCCCGTCGTCAGTTTAATTTCCACTAGCGGGTGTAGCGCCCGAAAGCGATCCAGAATCGGCGGCAGGTGGCTGTAGGCGGCGGTGACGGAACAGAAGATCCGCAGCTCGCCGCTTAACGACGGCCCGTGCTGGTCTATCGTGTGGCGTAGCTGCTGGTATTGCAACAACGTTTGCTGGGCGAACTGCTTCAGGTGATCTCCTGCATCGGTAAGCTGCACGGTACGGTTATCGCGCAGAAACAGCGTCTGCCCTAAATCCTCTTCCAGCCGCTGAATTTGCCGTGACAGCGTGGACGGGCTGATGTGCATCGCCTTGGCGGTACGGCCAAAGTGCCGACTTTCCGCCAAATGCAGGAATAATTTGAGATCACGTAAATCCATGCGATACAGGCCCCGTTTTTTATCTTGCAGATAGTGCAATGTGACGTTGTTAATATATCAATTTAAGCAACGCAATTCCTGTCATATGATGGGGTCATAGTGAATTCCCATCTGGCGGGAATCCTTTCTCGAATAACAGACAAACAAAACCGTATACGGAGCACGACATGGCTAACTATTTCAACACATTAAACCTGCGTCAGCAGCTGGATCAATTGGGCAAGTGCCGCTTCATGGGGCGTGATGAATTTGCCGATGAGGCGAGCTACCTGAAAGGGAAAAAAGTGGTGATCGTCGGCTGTGGTGCTCAGGGTCTGAACCAGGGTCTGAACATGCGCGATTCTGGTCTGGATATCGCTTATGCCCTGCGTGCTGAAGCGATTGCCGAAAAACGTGCATCATGGCGCAAAGCGACCGAAAACGGCTTCACCGTTGGCACCTACGAAGATCTGATCCCGCAGGCTGACCTGGTGGTTAACCTGACGCCGGACAAACAGCACTCAGCAGTAGTTCAGGCGGTACAGCCGCTGATGAAACAGGGCGCTGCGCTGGGCTACTCTCACGGCTTCAACATCGTTGAAGTGGGTGAGCAAATCCGTAAAGACATCACCGTCGTGATGGTGGCACCGAAGTGCCCGGGTACGGAAGTACGTGAAGAATACAAACGTGGTTTCGGCGTACCAACGCTGATCGCGGTTCACCCGGAAAACGATCCGAAAGGCGAAGGTATGGCTATCGCTAAAGCGTGGGCTGCGGCAACCGGTGGTCACCGTGCTGGCGTTCTGCAATCCTCTTTCGTTGCGGAAGTGAAATCTGACCTGATGGGTGAGCAGACCATCCTGTGCGGTATGCTGCAGGCGGGTTCTCTGCTGAGCTTCGACAAACTGGTTGCTGAAGGCACCGATCCGGCTTATGCAGAAAAACTGATTCAGTTCGGCTGGGAAACCATCACCGAAGCGCTGAAGCAGGGCGGGATCACGCTGATGATGGATCGCCTGTCTAACCCAGCAAAACTGCGTGCTTACGCACTGTCTGAGCAGCTGAAGGGCATCATGGCGCCGTTGTTCCAGAAACACATGGATGACATCATCTCTGGCGAATTCTCCAGCGGCATGATGGCTGACTGGGCGAACGATGATGTGAAACTGCTGACCTGGCGTGAAGAGACCGGTAAAACGGCATTCGAAAACGCACCGCAGTTCGACGGTAAAATCGCTGAGCAAGAATACTTTGATAACGGCGTGCTGATGGTTGCGATGGTGAAAGCGGGCGTTGAGCTGGCGTTTGAAACCATGGTGAGCTCCGGCATCATCGAAGAGTCGGCTTACTACGAATCACTGCATGAGCTGCCGCTGATCGCTAACACCATTGCGCGTAAGCGTCTGTATGAAATGAACGTGGTTATCTCTGATACCGCAGAATACGGTAACTACCTGTTTGCTAACGCTGCCGTTCCGTTGCTGAAAGATGCGTTCATGGCATCCCTGCAGCCGGGCGATCTGGGCAAAGCAGTAGCGGGCACCGAAGTGGACAACGCGCAACTGCGTGATGTTAACGAAGCGATCCGTAATCACCCAATCGAAACCGTAGGCCACACGCTGCGCGGTTACATGAAAGACATGAAGCGTATCGCCGTTGCGGGTTAATTTCCGTCAGTGATCGAAATAGAAGAGGGCGCAGCATTGGCTGTGCCCTCTTTTTTATCCGTAGTTACCCTTTATCTTGCGTTATTTACGTCGTGTACCGTCGGTATGTCGCGTGAGGCAAGCGTCAGCGCCGTGGTTAATTCTGCCGTTGTCATACGAACACAATAAGACGGCATTCCCCTTTCAAAGCGCCATCCTTCAGACAACTTTCCCGCATCGACAACATCAAATCCGAATGCATCATAGAGCCCAGCTACAATGGCTTTTTCCTGCTCATCATCACCTGCAAGCGGTAGCGCCCGGCGATGGGCTGAGCCTGTCGGGAGCCCATCGCTTTCAAGCTGCGTCATAGGGATTGCATTGAACGCTTTGGTGATCCTGGCGCCTGGTAAATAACGCGCCAGTAGCTCGCTGGTGGTGGTACTGCGCGTATCCAGTGCGGTGACCTTACCATCTCGCTCGGTATAGTAATTGACGGTATCGATGACGGATTTTCCCCGTAAAACCGGTTCAGGAAGCTTATCGATGGCGGTAAAGGGAATTGCGATAACCACAATGTCACCAAATTGCGCGGCTTGAGTGGCGGTTCCGATGTCGCAGCCGATCATAGGACGGAGGCTGAAAAGTGATTGGGGATCGCGTGAGTTACTGAGCATGACCTGATGACCGTTCTGGAGTGCTAATTTAGCGATCGCCCGTCCAACAAAGCCTGCACCAATAATGCCGATATTCATCTTCTTCTCCTTAATGCTTTTGAGAAAAGAATCTTAATTACCTACAATTTGAAGATAAATTGTGATTTTAAAAGTAAACAAACAATAAATATGAGCGAATTATGGACCGGCTGACCAGTATGAGTGTCTTTGTTAAAGCATCGGAGTTAGGGTCTTTTGCCGCCGCCGCAGAAGCGTTAGGCATATCTCCACAGATGGTGGCGAAGCAGGTGGCATGGCTTGAAACGAGGCTTGGTGTTCGGTTGCTGAATCGTACGACGCGGAGGCAAAGCCTGACGGATATTGGTGTGCGTTATTATGAGCGCTGCAAGGTTGTTCTTGCCGAGGCAGAGGATGCTGACGCAGTCGCCCGCGAAATGCAGGTGACACCTTCGGGAATTATTCAGGTTAACGCACCGGTTACCTGGGGATCGCATCTACTTGCGCCGTTTATCACGCACTATCTCGCACGCTACCCTGACACGCAAATTGCGCTAACGCTGAATGACCGTCTGGTCGACCCGATAGAAGAGGGGTTTGAAGTCATCATTCGTATCGGTGAATTGGCGGATAGTTCGATGGTGGCTTGGCCGCTTCAGTCTTACTCGTTGATTGCCTGTGCATCGCCTGACTATCTGGCGCGTGAAGGCGTGCCAGAGACGCCAGCAAGTCTCGCACGCCACGCGTGCCTGATTTATGGCTTACGCACCGCCGCGACGTCTTGCCGCTGGGTATTCCAGAAAGACGGTAAGTCCGAAGAAATCAGGCCACAGGGTAGGCTTTTTGCTAATGATTGGAACGCGTTGCTGCATGCAGCGATAGAGGGATATGGTATTACGCTGGGGCCGGAGGTCGTGCTACGTAAGGAAATTGACCGTGGACGACTGGTTCAGGTGCTATCTGACTATAACGGCCCTGCCCGCCCGGTTCATGTTATGGTCCCGATGGGACGGCGGTCGGCAGTTAAAATTAAAACCTTCGTCGATGCAGTCAGAGCAACTTTCGGGTAAAGATAAGCCCGTGGCGCTGCGAACGATGCCACGGGCGTGTTTTATCAAACAGACTTATATTTTTCTTCCGCCTGATTGAAGCGATCGGTAATCGCTTTTGATGGCGCTTTACCCAGCAGGCTGACGATAAAAATGGTCAGGCTGTTGAAGATGAAACCTGGGATGATTTCATACAGGCCCAGCCAAGCGTAGTGTTCCCAGATCAGCACGGTTGTTGCGCCCACGATCATGCCGAACAGGGCGCCGTTGCGCGTCATGCGCGGCCACAGCAGGGAAATCAAAATCACCGGTCCGAATGCGGCACCGAACCCAGCCCAGGCATAGCTCACCAGACCCAGCACGCGGTTTTCAGGATTAAACGCCAGCGCGATGGAGATGATAGCCACTAACAGCACCATCGCGCGTCCCACCCACACCAGCTCTTGCTGGCTGGCATTTTTGCGCAGGAAGGGTTTGTATAAATCTTCGGTGATGGCGCTGGAACACACCAGCAACTGGCAGCTTAGCGTACTCATCACGGCGGCAAGAATCGCAGACAGCAGCACCCCGGCAATCCATGGATTGAACAGCAGCATCGACAGCTCGATAAAGACGCGTTCGCTGTTTTGCGTCACGTTACCTGCCTGATCCGGGTTGTTGTGGAAGTAAGCAATGCCGAAGAAGCCTACCGTCACGGCACCAGCCAGACAAAGAATCATCCAGGTCATACTGATGCGGCGTGCGCTGTGGATCGTGTGATGTGAATCTGCAGCCATAAAGCGCGCCAGAATATGAGGCTGACCGAAATAGCCCAGACCCCAGCCCATCAGCGAGAGGATAGCGACAAAATTCAGCCCTCGGAACATGTCCAGGTTGGCCGGATTTTTCGCTTCAATCACCATCAGTGAGCTATCAATTCCTCCAAGAGACAGGATGACGATTACTGGCGTCAGAATCAGGGCGAAAATCATCAGGCTGGCCTGAACGGTGTCCGTCCAGCTTACGGCCAGAAAGCCGCCGATGAAGGTATAGGCGATGGTGGCTGCTGCACCGGCCCACAACGCGGTGCCGTAACTCATACCGAAGGTACTTTCAAACAGGCGCGCCCCCGCAACTACGCCGGATGCACAATAGATCGTGAAGAAAATCAGGATCACTAACGCGGAAATCACACGCAGTAATTTACTGTTATCTTCAAAGCGGTGGGTGAAATAGTCAGGCAGGGTGAGCGCGTTGTGGTTTACCTCAGTGTGTACGCGCAGGCGTCCGGCGACCCATTTCCAGTTCAGATACGCGCCTAACGTCAGGCCGATAGCGATCCAGCTTTTAGAAATCCCGGCAATGAAAATAGCGCCCGGTAATCCCATGAGCAGCCAGCCACTCATATCGGAAGCGCCAGCCGACAGTGCTGTCACCACGCTTCCCATCCGGCGTCCGCCCAGAATGTAATCGCCAAAGTTATTCGTCGCGCGATAGGCGAACAGGCCGATGAGAACCATCCCGAAAATATACAATAGAAACGTCACCAGCATAGGTGTGCTTATTGTCATTCAACTCTCCACATTATTTTTCGTGCCGCTGTCGCGGCGACGCTGTGTTTTATAGTAATCACTCAGGCCGGAACGAGGTCTGACGGTGATGATGGGCTGCAACCGATCCATTTGTTAACAAGGTTGCACAAAGTTGCAACATGGTTGATATTGACGTTATCCCGATGTGCATCTTCTCATTATAGGAGTGGACTCTATGGGCTCTACCACGATGGGTGTAAAACTCGATGAGGAAACGCGCGAACGTATCAAGGCGGCAGCCCAGCGTATTGATCGTACACCGCACTGGCTGATCAAACAGGCTATTTTCCATTACCTCGAACGCCTCGAAAGCGGCCTCGACACTCCTGAAACACCGCAATGGGCGAATGTCAGCCACATTGAAGCGGAAGAGATTATGCCGCAATCTCAGGAAGAAGAAACCCACCTACCCTTTCTTGATTTCGCCGAGCACATTCTTCCGCAGTCCGTTATCCGCGCCGCCATCACTTCTGTTTACCGCCGCCCCGAAAGTGAACTGGTGCCTATCTTGCTGGAACAAGCAAGACTTACCGATGAAATGTCGCAGTTAACGCAGAAACTGGCTTATCAACTGGCAGAGAAATTACGCGGCCAGAAAGCCGGAAATGGGCGTGCGGGCATTGTGCAAGGGCTGCTACAGGAATTCTCACTTTCTTCTCAGGAAGGGGTGGCGCTGATGTGCTTAGCCGAAGCGCTGCTGCGTATTCCCGATAAATCCACGCGTGATGCGCTGATCCGCGACAAGATCAGTCGGGGAAATTGGCAGGCGCATCTTGGTCATAGCCCGTCGCTCTTTGTGAATGCTGCAACCTGGGGGCTGCTGTTTACCGGAAAGCTGGTGGCGACGCACAACGAAGTGAACCTCTCGAATTCGCTGAACCGCATCATTGGGAAAAGCGGTGAGCCGCTTGTCCGCAAAGGTGTCGATATGGCTATGCGGCTGATGGGGGAGCAGTTTGTCACTGGGGAAACCATTGGCGAAGCGCTGGCGAATGCCCGTGAACGGGAGAATAAAGGCTTCCGTTACTCTTACGACATGTTAGGTGAAGCCGCGCTGACGGAACATGATGCTGCCGCGTATCTGTCGGCCTATCAACAGGCGATTCATGCTATCGGCAAAGCCTCGAACGGGCGCGGGATTTACGAAGGGCCGGGCATCTCCATCAAGCTGTCGGCGCTGCATCCCCGCTATAGCCGGTCGCAGTATGATCGCGTGATGGAGGAACTGTATCCGCGTTTGTTGATGCTGACGCTGCTGGCGCGTCAGTACGATATCGGGATCAATATTGACGCGGAGGAAGCCGATCGATTGGAGATCTCGCTCGATCTGCTGGAAAAACTCTGCATGGAGCCGCAGTTGGCGGGGTGGAACGGCGTTGGGTTTGTCATTCAGGCTTATCAGAAACGCTGCCCGTATGTGATTGATGCGCTGATTGAGCTGGCGCAGCGCAGCCGTCGGCGGCTGATGGTTCGTCTGGTGAAAGGGGCGTACTGGGACAGTGAAATCAAGCGCGCGCAGGTTGACGGGCTGGAAGGTTATCCAGTCTACACGCGTAAGGTTTATACCGATGTGTCGTATCTGGCGTGCGCTCGGAAGCTGTTGGCCGTACCGAATCTGATTTACCCGCAGTTTGCCACGCACAATGCGCAGACGTTAAGCGCGATCTACCACATGGCGGGCCACAATTATTATCCTGGACAGTATGAATTCCAGTGTTTGCATGGCATGGGGGAACCGCTTTACGATCAGGTGGTGGGCGCGGTTGCTGATGGAAAACTGAGCCGGCCGTGCCGTATTTATGCTCCGGTCGGAACCCATGAAACGCTGTTGGCTTATCTGGTGCGACGCCTGCTGGAAAACGGCGCGAATACCTCGTTTGTTAACCGCATTGCGGATACCTCAATGGCGCTGGAAACGCTGATTGCCGATCCGATTCGTGGCGTAGAGGCGCTGGCAAAAGTGGAATGGAGCATGGGCGCGCCGCATCCCAAGATTCCCTTGCCACGTCAGCTATATGGGCGGGAACGGCAAAATTCGAGCGGACTGGATCTCTCGAACGAGCACCGGCTGGCCTCGCTCTCCAGCGCGTTGCTGAATCATGCATCACAGCCGTGGTATGCCGCGCCAATGATTGAGGGGGAAAGCGATGCAAGTGAAGAAAGACCTGTCGTGAATCCCGCAGATATGCACGATGTGGTGGGCTACGTTCTCGATGCCTCGGTGGCGGATGTTGAGCAGGCGGTAGATGCCGCAGTACATGCTGGCACCATTTGGTTTGCGACGCCACCCGCAGAGCGGGCCGCGATATTGAATCAGGCCGCCTCGCTGATGGAAGGGCAGTTGCAAAGTCTGCTGGGACTGCTGGTGCGGGAAGCGGGTAAATCCTTCAGTAACGCGATTGCGGAAGTGCGCGAAGCGGTGGACTTCTTACGCTATTACGCGGGACAGGTTCGGGATTCATTCACCAATGATACCCATCGTCCGCTGGGGCCAGTGGTTTGTATCAGCCCGTGGAATTTCCCGCTGGCGATCTTCACCGGTCAAATTTCTGCCGCACTGGCGGCAGGAAACAGCGTGCTGGCAAAACCGGCTGAACAGACGCCGCTGGTTGCGGCACAGGCGGTGCGTATTTTGCATGAGGCGGGCATTCCTCTGGGTGTGCTGCAACTGCTGCCCGGACGGGGAGAAACGATTGGTGCCGCGTTGGTCAGCGATGAACGGGTACGCGGCGTGGTGTTTACCGGATCGACGGCCGTTGCCAAAACCCTGCAACGCAGCATCGCGGGCAGGCTCGATCCACAGGGGCGTTTGACGCCGCTGATTGCCGAAACGGGTGGACTGAATGCGATGATTGTCGATTCGTCTGCGCTGACGGAGCAGGTGGTGAATGACGTTATCGCCTCTGCGTTCGACAGCGCCGGACAGCGTTGCTCTGCGCTGCGCCTGTTGTGCCTGCAAGAGGATATTGCGGATCGCACTCTGGCTATGCTGCGTGGCGCGATGGCGGAGTGTCGAATGGGCAATCCTGAGCGGTTATCGACCGACATCGGTCCGCTGATTGACGCGGAAGCGAAAGAGAACGTGGAGCTGCATATCCAGACGATGCGGGCGAAAGGCCATACGGTATTTCAGGCAGCGTATCCGCAGGATGAGGAGACGTGGCGGCACGGGACGTTTGTGAAACCGACCCTGATAGAGCTGGGCAAGATAGACGAGCTGAAAAAAGAAGTTTTTGGTCCAGTTTTACACGTAGTTCGCTATCAAAGCCAGCAGTTGGATGCAGTGATTGCGCAGATCAACGCGGCGGGATACGGTCTGACGCTGGGTGTGCATACCCGCATTGATGAAACTATCCTGCGTGTGACGGGCAAGGCGAAGGTGGGTAATCAATATGTGAACCGCAATATGGTCGGTGCCGTTGTCGGTGTTCAACCGTTTGGCGGGGAAGGCTTATCAGGAACCGGACCAAAGGCAGGCGGACCGCTTTATCTCTACCGTTTGCTGGCACATCGGCCGGACGATGCGCTTGCGGCAGAATTTGCACAGCAGAACCGTGAGCAGGCGCTGCTGGCGGGGCTACAGGCGCTGGAAGACTGGGCGATTACTGGAGAGCGTCACGGGCTAGCGACGTTATGCCAGCGCTATAGAGAATATAGCGTCAGCGGGACAACGCGGCTGTTGCCCGGCCCGACAGGGGAAAGTAATTCCTATACGCTGCTGCCGCGTGAGCGGATTCTGTGTCTGGCGGATAATGAGGACGATCGCTTGATTCAGACGGCGGCGGTGCTGGCAACGGGCGGAGAGTTGCTGTGGCTGGAAGGCGAGCGGGAGAAAACGCTTTACGGCCGTTTACCCGCCGGCGTGCAGTCGCATATTCAGTTCACGCCTGACTGGCAGCGGCAAGACGTGTCTTTTCATGGTGTCATTTATCATGGGGACGCCGATCGGTTACGGCAACTGAGTGAGGCGCTTGCAGAGCGCGATGGCCCGATTATCCAGCCGTTAGGCTATGCGCAGGGCGATACCCACGTTCAGTTGGAGCGTCTGTTGACCGAACGTTCTCTGAGTATCAATACCGCCGCCGCAGGCGGCAATGCCAGCCTGATGACGATAGGCTAATAAGGCATTTAATAGAAAAAACGCGCCAAACCAGAAGGTCGGCGCGTTTTTCATGTTCGGGGGTGTCGGCGTGGCGACTTCATTGCGATACAACTTAATTGCGATAAAGCACCTTGATTACGTGGTAACCAAACTGGGTTTTCACCGGACCAAACGGCTTCAGCAATTCGCAGGAAAACACCGCCTTATCGAATGCTGGCACCATGTCGCCTTTACGAAATTCACCTAAATCGCCGCCGTTGCGTTTTGACGGGCAGGTCGAGTGCTTCTGTGCCAGTTTCTGGAAGTCTGCACCTTTTTCCAGTTGCGCAAGAATTTCAGTAGCTTCCTGCTCAGTGTCTACCAGGATGTGTAGGGCTGCTGCGGTATTTGCCATGTTATTACCTTTTTTGCAAAAGAGATTCCGGCGCGCAATGTAACATTTGCAACGCAAGATGTGGACTGCGATGTGCTTTCCTTAATAACAAATCCCTGGTCAAGATCGATACGGCTTTCTGCTACAATCGCCTTCCGTTTTATGAGTGAGCAAGATCGTTATGCGCTTAAACCCCAGCCAACAACACGCCGTCGAATTCGTCACCGGACCTTGTCTGGTGCTGGCGGGCGCAGGTTCAGGCAAGACCCGCGTTATCACCAACAAAATCGCGCACCTTATCCGCCAGTGTGGCTATCAGGCTAAGCACATTGCCGCCGTGACGTTTACCAACAAAGCGGCGCGAGAGATGAAGGAGCGTGTGTCGCAAACGCTGGGGCGTAAAGAAACGCGTGGGTTGATGATCGCGACCTTCCATACGCTGGGGCTGGAGATCATCAAACGTGAATACGTCGCGTTGGGCATGAAATCTAATTTCTCCCTGTTTGACGATCAGGACCAGATGGCATTGCTGAAAGAGCTGACGGAACAGTGGCTGGAAAACGATAAGGTTCTGCTGCAACAGCTGATCTCGACGATCTCAAACTGGAAAAACGATCTGATCGATCCTGCCGGTGCGGCAGCAACCGCTCGCTCCGAACGCGACAAGCTGTTTGTGCATTGCTACTCGCTCTATCACGACCATCTGCGCGCCTGTAACGTACTGGACTTCGACGATCTGATTTTGCTGCCCACGCTGTTGCTGAAGCAGAACGCGGAGGTGCGTGAACGCTGGCAGAACCGCTTACGCTACCTGCTGGTGGATGAATATCAGGACACCAACACCAGCCAGTATGAGCTGGTTAAGCTGCTGGTAGGCACCCGCGCGCGTTTTACCGTCGTAGGTGATGACGATCAGTCTATTTACTCCTGGCGTGGTGCGCGACCGCAGAATCTGGTGTTGCTACAGCAGGATTTCCCCGCGCTTGACGTGATCAAGCTGGAACAAAACTACCGCTCGTCCGGGCGCATTCTGAAAGCCGCCAATATTCTCATCGCTAATAACCCGCACGTTTTTGAAAAGCGTCTGTTCTCGGAGCTGGGTTACGGTGATGAACTCAAAGTGATTACCGCCAACAATGAAGATCACGAAGCGGAGCGGGTCGTTGGTGAGCTGATTGCCCATCACTTTATTAAAAAGACCCAGTACGGCGACTATGCCATTTTGTATCGTGGCAACCATCAATCGCGTCTGTTTGAAAAGATGTTGATGCAGAACCGTATTCCGTATCGTATCTCCGGCGGCACGTCGTTTTTTTCCCGACCTGAAATCAAAGATTTACTGGCTTATCTGCGCGTACTGACCAACCCAGACGATGACAGCGCGTTCTTACGTATTGTGAACACGCCCAAGCGTGAAATTGGCCCGGCGACGATGAAGAAACTGGGCGAGTGGGCAGGGCAGCGCAATAAAGGTCTGTTCAGCGCGAGTTTTGATCTTGGGCTGAGCCAGACGCTGACCGGTCGTGGGCTGGAGTCCCTGCAACGGTTTACCCAGTGGCTGGCGGAAATCGCCCGTCTGGCAGAGCGTGAACCGGTCGTCGCCGTGCGCGACCTGATTCATGGGCTGGACTACGAAAGCTGGCTGTATGAAACCTCGCCGAGCCCAAAAGCCGCAGAAATGCGGATGAAGAACGTCAATCAGCTATTCAGCTGGATGACGGAAATGCTGGAAGGGTCCGATCTGGATGAGCCGATGACGCTAACGCAGGTCGTAACGCGCTTCACGCTGCGGGACATGATGGAACGGGGAGAGAGTGAAGAGGAACTGGATCAGGTTCAGCTAATGACGCTACATGCGTCCAAAGGCTTGGAATTCCCGTACGTCTTTTTAGTTGGGATGGAAGAAGGTCTGTTGCCGCACCAGAGCAGCATTGATGAAGATAACGTCGACGAAGAGCGTCGTCTGGCATACGTGGGGATTACGCGTGCTCAGCGCGAACTGTTCTTCACATTGTGCAAAGAACGCCGCCAGTATGGCGAGTTGGTGCGCCCTGAGCCGAGTCGTTTCCTGCTTGAACTGCCGCAAGATGATGTGGTGTGGGAAACGGAAAGAAAAGTGGTGAGCGCACAAGAGCGTATGCAGAAAGGTCAGACGAATGTCGCTAATATTCGGGCGATGTTAGCGAAAGCAAAAGGGGAGTAGTTCTCCCCTATATATCCGTTAAGCTGTGGTTTCTTCCAGCATCAGCGGCCAGTGTACGTAGCTCTGCCAGCGGCTTTCCTGTTCCAGCATTTCTGCCCGTAACGGGTGCTGAGCCAGCCAGCCAGCAGGCAGAATCAAGCGTAACGTTTCACCTTCTACGCGTAAACGTACGGCTGGCAGCGTGTCATCGCGGCGGCGGCTGGCAAAAATAATCGCCAGACGCAACAGGCGGCACAGGCGCTGTGCCTGATTGACCGGCAGCGCGTTTTGCTGACTGAGCGGCATTAAATCGACAGGGTTAATCTGGTTTTGCAGGAGTGTCGCTAACAGCTTTTTCTGGGCGGGCGTAAAGCCTGGGAGATCGCTATGGCGAATCAAATAGGCTGCATGCTGGGGCGACTGGCGAAAATCGATGCTCAAACCGATTTCGTGAACCAGACAGGCGCTGCGCAGTAACTCACGAGCTCGATTATCTAACTGCCAGTCACGGGCAACCTGTTGCAGAAAGTTGTCCGCCAATGCACTGACGCGTTTAGCCTGTTCGGTATCCAGCAGATAACGGCGTTGCAGTGTTGCTAACGTGCGGTGACGAATATCCTGATCGACAGGCAGATCCAGCATGCCATAGACCAGTCCTTCACGCAGCGCGCCTCCGGCCAGCGTCATCGTTTTGATGTCTAGCTCTTGGAAGATCGCCAGTAGAATGGCTAATCCGCTGGGGAAAACCAGCGCACGTTCCAGCGTCAGGCCATCAATTTCCAATTCTTCCAGCTTATCGCATTGAATCGCATGCTCTTTAAGCTGTCTGAGCTTCGGCAGAGTAATGTATTCATCCATTCCCTGCGCGACCATAATTTCCTGTAGCGCCTGGACTGTGCCGGAAGCGCCGACGCAGATTTGCCAGCCTTGCTCACGCAGAGAGGCCGCGACAGGGCGCAACATTTCACGCGCCGCCTGTTCAGCGCGTTCAAAGTTACCGGCTTCCAGATTGCGGTCACTGAAATAGCGATCCAGCCACGTTACGCATCCCATCGGGAGGCTGATCAACTGAGTCGTTTTTGCGCCGATTCCCGTTGCCAGTTCGGTACTGCCACCGCCAATATCCACGACCAGACGCGCATCCGGGCCGCCTGTCGTATGTGCCACACCTTGATAAATCAAGCGTGCTTCTTCTTCACCGCTGATAACCTGAATCGGCAAGCCCAGAATTTCCTGAGCCCGTTGCAGAAACTCGTCAGCGTTCGTTGCCAGTCGCAGGGTGGCTGTCGCGACAACGCGCACCTGATCCTGCGGAATGTCCTGCAACCGTTCGGAGAACAGCTGTAGACACTGCCAGCCACGCTGCATCGCTTCCTGCGAGAGCCGATTCTGTTTATCCAGCCCTGCCGCAAGGCGGACTTTACGCTTTATTTTCGCCAGCGTCTGAATGCTGCCTGCGGTTTCCCGGGTGACCAGCATATGGAAGCTGTTCGAGCCGAGATCGATGGCAGCGTAAAGTGAAGAAGAGCTCAGCATCGACGGTTAGTCCGCTCGTTTACGGTTATTACGGGGCGCTCCGCTGCGGCGTGGCGCATTGTGTCGGCGCGGGCCATTATTGGAACGCGGTGGACGTGTTAAACGCTTCGGCGCAGGTAAATCATTCATCAGCGCGTCACTGTTGTATTTGCTGACTGGGATACCGTGACCGATATAGGTTTCGATAGCCGGAAGGTTCAGCGCGTACTCTTCACAGGCCAGACTGATAGAGAATCCGCTTTGCCCCGCACGGCCCGTACGGCCAATACGGTGAACGTAGTCTTCGCAGTCATCTGGCAGATCGTAGTTAAAAACGTGGGTTACAGAAGGAATATGCAAACCGCGTGCGGCAACGTCCGTTGCCACCAGAATATCCAGATTACCCTGAGTAAATTCTTCCAGAATACGCAGACGTTTTTTCTGTGCGACGTCGCCTGTCAGCAGTCCAACGCGATGACCATCGGCAGCCAGATGGCCCCAGATGTCTTCACAGCGATGCTTGGTATTCGCAAAAATAATGCAGCGGTCCGGCCACTCTTCTTCCAGCAGTGTCTGGAGCAGGCGCATTTTTTCTTCGTTGGATGGATAAAACAGTTCTTCTTTAATGCGGTGGCCGGTTTTCTGTTCCGGTTCAACTTCCACATACTCGGCGTTATTCATCTGTTCAAACGCGAGTTCACGCACCCGGTAGGAGAGCGTAGCGGAGAAGAGCATGTTCAGGCGCTGTGCCGCTGCGGGCATGCGGCGGAATAACCAGCGAATGTCTTTGATGAAGCCGAGATCGTACATGCGATCTGCTTCGTCCAGCACGACGACCTGAATCGCGCCCAGATTGATGTGGTTCTGCTTGGCATAATCGATCAGACGACCGGTGGTGCCGATCAGAATATCAACGCCGCTTTCCAGCACTTTAAGCTGTTTGTCGTAGCCGTCGCCACCGTAGGCTAAACCTAATTTTAGCCCAGTTGCATGAGACAGCGTTTCTGCATCAGAGTGAATCTGGACAGCCAGTTCACGGGTTGGTGCCATAATTAAGGCACGTGGCTGATTGGTCTGACGCTCTGCATTTGCAGGGTGTGAAAGCAGATAATGGAAAGTAGACGCGAGAAAAGCCAGCGTCTTGCCGGTACCGGTTTGCGCCTGACCCGCAACATCACGCCCTGACAGAGCCAATGGCAGAGCTAACGCCTGAATAGGCGTACAGTTATGAAACCCTTTACTTTCAAGAGCTTCAATAACCTGCGGGTGCAGGGCGAAGTCGGAAAACTTCTGTTCAGTTAAGTGTGTTTTGCTCATAGTGTGGTAGAATATCAGCTAACTATTGCTTTACGAAAGCGTATCCGGTGAAATAAAGTCAAGCCGTTGTTGGTTAATGCTAAACCAACAAGGTAGAAATAATCCTGCGGAGTAAAATATGAGCGATAAAATAATTCACCTGACTGATGACAGCTTCGGCACGAAAGTATTGCAAGCTGAGGGCGCTATCTTGGTTGATTTCTGGGCTGAGTGGTGTGGTCCTTGCAAAATGATCGCTCCTATTCTGGATGAAATTGCTGAAGAGTTTGAAGGTAAACTGACGGTTACCAAGCTGAATATTGATGAAAATCCGGCTACTGCGCCGAAATATGGTATCCGTGGTATCCCTACTCTGCTGCTGTTTAAAAACGGCGAAGTCGCTGCGACGAAAGTCGGCGCACTGTCGAAAGGGCAACTGAAAGAGTTCCTGACGGCGAACCTGTAATTAGCTTGATACCCTAAAAAGGGTGTCGCCGGCGGGCGCAATTGGGCAATATGCAATTCTCATATTGACTGCTTGCCGCTCGTCGGGAAGCGTGTTAGATTCTTCATCACTGCATATCGTACTTGCCTATGTTTAAGCCCTTAGGCTTAAGCCTAAAAGTTAGAGTCTAAAGCATTATTCTGTGTCGAAATCGAAAAAATCGTTGTTTTACAAGGTAATTGTTCTACAAGACGATTGTTTCACAACACGTTTGTGATCCGATTTGGGCAGTCTGCTAGTTTTACAATAATTGGTTTTATGTGTCTTCGATCTCCTGCCGTTGATTTATGCGGATATCGTTTATGCGGATGTTGTTTTGCGCGGATTTAATGCGCTTCAGGTGTGAAACCAGACAGGAATCCGGTGGTTGAAGGCTGTTATAGAGGCACGGATGATCCTGCCATACCATTCACGTTATAGTTCGAGATTTACCCCGAGTTAAAGAACCCACCACTATGAATCTTACCGAATTAAAGAATACGCCAGTTTCTGAGTTAATTACTCTTGGCGAAAATATGGGACTGGAAAACCAGGCCCGCATGCGCAAACAGGATATTATCTTCGCTATTCTGAAACAGCATGCCAAAAGCGGCGAGGATATTTTCGGCGATGGTGTGCTGGAGATATTGCAGGATGGCTTCGGCTTTCTCCGCTCCGCAGACAGCTCCTACCTCGCAGGCCCCGATGATATCTACGTTTCTCCCAGCCAAATCCGCCGTTTTAACCTCCGCACTGGTGACACCATTTCTGGCAAGATTCGTCCGCCGAAAGAAGGTGAACGCTACTTTGCGCTGCTGAAAGTTAACGAAGTCAACTATGACAAACCTGAAAACGCCCGCAACAAGATCCTGTTCGAAAACTTAACGCCGCTGCACGCAAACTCTCGTCTGCGTATGGAGCGGGGTAATGGTTCGACAGAAGATCTGACGGCGCGTGTGCTGGATCTGGCTTCGCCGATCGGCCGTGGTCAACGTGGTCTGATCGTTGCACCGCCAAAAGCGGGTAAAACCATGCTGCTGCAAAACATCGCACAGAGCATCGCTTACAATCATCCTGACTGTGTGCTGATGGTGCTGCTGATTGACGAACGTCCGGAAGAAGTTACCGAGATGCAGCGTCTGGTGAAAGGTGAAGTGGTGGCGTCAACGTTTGACGAGCCAGCTTCCCGTCACGTTCAGGTTGCCGAAATGGTGATCGAAAAAGCGAAGCGTCTGGTTGAGCATAAGAAAGACGTTATCATCTTGCTGGACTCCATTACCCGTCTGGCACGTGCCTACAACACCGTGGTTCCGGCTTCGGGCAAAGTGTTGACTGGTGGTGTGGATGCTAACGCCCTGCATCGTCCGAAGCGTTTCTTCGGTGCGGCGCGTAACGTTGAGGAAGGCGGTAGCCTGACCATCATCGCCACCGCGTTGGTTGATACCGGTTCTAAGATGGACGAAGTGATTTACGAAGAATTTAAAGGTACAGGTAATATGGAACTGCACCTGGCGCGTAAAATCGCAGAAAAACGCGTGTTCCCGGCGATTGACTACAATCGTTCCGGTACGCGTAAAGAAGAACTGCTTACTACCTCTGAAGAATTGCAGAAGATGTGGATTCTACGCAAGATCATCCACCCAATGGGTGAGATCGACGCGATGGAATTCCTCATCAACAAGTTGGCGATGACGAAAACCAACGATGAATTCTTCGATATGATGAAACGTTCATAAATCCGGGCGTTCATCCATTACGGATAACTCGGGGAACGCCACGCTGGGTCGTGGCGTTTTTTTATCCCCTAATTGATCGGATGTGAAGGGGCTTTCTACCAGGAAGTCTCGGTTATCACTCAATTTGTACTGGCGATCAACGTGGGCGATAGGATATAAGGCGTAAACCGAGTCTATACTGAACAGCTACAGCGCAGCTGTTAACGGTGAACTTACTCACTATGAGTACCGAATTACTATTTATTTTCTTGTTTTCTCTGGGCTTTCTTTTTTTTGCTCGCAGCATCGCGGGTAAAATAGGGCTTGTCGATCGTCCCAACTACCGTAAACGCCATCGGGGTCTTGTACCTCTGGTTGGTGGTATCTCCGTGTATGCGGGTATCTGCTTTACCTACTTCATTACCGATCAATATATTCCCAACTTCCGTCTTTACCTGCTGTGCGCGGGTGTGCTGGTGTTTATCGGCATGCTGGACGATCGTTTTGATATCAGCGTGAAAATTCGTGCCGTTGTGCAGGCCTTTGTTGCCGTGGTGATGATGGCTTTCGCTGGCTTGACGATACATAACCTGGGATTCATTTTCGGTCCGTGGCAGATGGGGCTGGGGCCGTTTGGCTATCTGGTCACGCTGTTTGCGGTTTGGGCGGCAATTAATGCGTTCAATATGGTGGACGGGATCGATGGATTGCTCGGCGGGTTGTCCAGCGTCTCATTTGGGGCGATGGGGATTTTGCTGTACCTGAGCGGCCACACGAATCTGGCATTGTGGTGTTTCGCCATGATTGCGGCGACGTTGCCTTATATTCTGCTTAACCTCGGCATGTTTGGACCTCGCTACAAGGTGTTCATGGGCGATGCCGGTAGCACGATGATTGGCTTCACGGCCATCTGGCTCCTGATTCAAACAACGCAAGGCCCGCAGCATCCGATTAATCCGGTTACGGCACTGTGGATCATCGCTATCCCGCTGATCGATATGATCGCCATTATGTATCGACGCTTGCGCAAAGGGATGAGCCCGTTCTCGCCTGACCGACAGCATATCCATCATTTAATGATGCGGGCTGGCTTCTCTTCCCGTCAGGCGTTTGTACTGATTACGCTTGCTGCCGCCTTGTTGGCCGCGGTCGGTGTGTTGGGAGAATATTTCTTTTTTATACCCGAATGGTTTATGTTGGCATTATTCTTGCTTGCATTTCTGCTGTATGGCTACTGCCTGAAACGAGCATGGCGGGTCGCCCGTTTTATCAAGCGAATCAAACGCCGTATGCGGCATTCTGATGAGCAAAAGCAGTCATCCTGACCAAATAATTTTGGGGAAGTAATGAAATCAGAGAACTTGTCTACCGGGAATGCGTTGATTGATAACGAACTGGATATCCGTGGTTTATTTCGCCTGCTGTGGCGTGGAAAGGTATGGCCGATAGCAATCGGCCTGCTTTTTGCCGTTGTGGCACTGGGTTATTCCTATCTTGTTAAACAGGAGTGGAGCGCGACAGCGATTACCGACAAGCCGACGGTCAATATGCTGGGTGGGTATTATTCGCAGCAGCAATTCCTGCGTAACCTCGACGCCCGTTCTTTTTCCGCGCCTCAGCCAGAACAACCGTCTATTTCGGCCGATGCTTATGACGAGTTCATCATGCAATTAGCGGCTTACGATACCCGCCGCGATTTCTGGTTGCAGACCGACTATTATAAGCAGCGTCTGGAAGGCGATGAAAAAGCCGATGCGGCTCTGCTCGATGAATTGGTTAACAACATTCAGTTTACGCCGCGCGACGACGGGAAAAAGACCAATGATTCCGTGAAACTGGTGGCAGAAAACTCTAAAGATTCCAACACGTTGCTTCGTCAGTATGTGGTTTTTGCCAGCCAGCGTGCAGCCAGTCACCTGAATGAAGAAATTAAGGGTGCCTGGGCGGCCAGAACTATCTTCATGAAGTCGCAGATCAAGCGTCAGGAAGCGGTAGCAAAAGCGATTTACGATCGCGAAGTCCGCAGCGTTGAGCTGGCGTTGAAAATCGCCCAGCAGCAAGGTATTAGCCGCAGCCAGACGGATACGCCGGCAGACGAAATCCCCGCATCGGAAATGTTCCTGCTTGGCAGGCCGATGCTTCAAGCCCGACTGGAAACATTGCAGACCAGCGGCCCCCACTACGAACTGGATTACGATCAAAATCGCGCGATGTTGGCGACGCTGAACGTTGGCCCAACGCTTGAGGCCAGTTTCCAGACGTATCGTTATTTGCGTACGCCGGAAGAGCCGGTGAAGCGTGACAGCCCACGCCGGGCATTCCTGATGGTGATGTGGGGTGCGATTGGTGCGCTCGTCGGCGCGGGTGTTGCCTTGGCTCGCCGTCCGCGCTAACCAGCTTGCTGATTCGCGTCTGATGCTCAGCGAGCGTCTGCGTCTAACCTGATTAAAGAGATTCAATGTGAAAGTATTGACTGTTTTCGGCACCCGGCCGGAAGCCATAAAAATGGCACCGCTGGTTCATGCCCTGGCTCAGGATGGAGCCTTTGAATCGAGAATTTGCGTAACAGCCCAGCACCGGGAGATGCTGGATCAGGTGCTGCGTTTGTTCGATATTACGCCGGATTACGATCTGGATATTATGCGACCGGGACAGGGACTCAGTGAGATATCCTGCCGGATTTTATCAGGACTTGAACCCGTTATGGCGGAGTTCAAACCGGATTTGGTGTTGGTACACGGCGATACCACCACGACACTGGCAACCAGTCTGGCGGCTTTTTATCAGCGTATCCCCGTCGGCCATGTAGAAGCGGGATTGCGTACTGGCAATCTGTACTCGCCCTGGCCGGAAGAGGCTAACCGCAAACTGACCGGACATTTGGCGATGTACCATTTCGCCCCAACGGAAAATTCCCGCCAAAATTTACTGCGTGAGCATCTGTCTGACCGACATATTTTTGTGACGGGTAATACGGTGATTGATGCGTTGTTCTGGGTGCGCGATCGTATTCTCGGGGATGCCGCGCTACGCCGCAGCCTTGACGAAAAATATGCCTTTTTAGACGATAACAAGAAACTGATTCTGGTTACCGGACACCGCCGCGAAAGTTTTGGCGGCGGCTTTGAGCGCATTTGCAGCGCGCTGGCAGATATTGCCCGTCGACACCCTGAAGTACAAATTGTGTATCCGGTTCACCTGAATCCTAACGTCAGCGAACCGGTGAATCGCATCCTGAGCGGCATTGATAATGTGATGCTGATTGCGCCGCAGGACTATCTGCCTTTCGTATATTTGATGAATCGTTCTTACATGATTTTGACCGACTCTGGCGGCATTCAGGAAGAAGCGCCGTCGTTAGGCAAGCCCGTATTGGTGATGCGTGATACGACAGAGCGGCCGGAGGCGGTGGAAGCCGGTACGGTCAAGCTGGTAGGGACAGAAGTAACCAGCATTGTCGATGCGGTATCTACGCTGTTGACGGATGAAGAAGCGTATCAGGCAATGAGTCGCGCCCATAATCCTTATGGCGATGGACAAGCCTGTCAACGCATCGTTGATGCTTTAAAAAATCGCCAGGAGCGATTTTAAACGTCGCTTGCGACGATCCTAAGGGTGTCGTGCAGGGATAGCCTGACATAAAAAATCGCTAAGTGTATTTTCGGGCGGAGAATAGCTGATTGACAGAGTGTAAACGGAGATAATGGGATAGAAGAGTAAAGCGTTTGCGCCATGGATGGCGCAATCCGAGCGTACAGGGATGTATTCACAGCGTCTTTACGATCTATCCATTATCTCCGCTCAATGCATCCATCAGCGCTCGAAAATTGAACGTCGCCTTGCGACGGCCCGACATAAAAATTATCAGGTGACACTATGAGCTTTACTACCATTTCCGTAATCGGTTTGGGCTACATCGGTTTACCCACCGCTGCGGCGTTTGCGTCGCGCCAGAAAAAAGTCATCGGTATCGATGTGAACAAACTGGCGGTCGAAACCATTAATCGTGGCGAAATCCATATCGTCGAGCCCGATCTGGATGCGTTGGTCAAAGTGGCAGTGGAAAATGGTTACCTTCAGGCGCTGACAAAGCCTGTGCCAGCCGACGCTTTCCTGATCGCCGTTCCTACCCCATTCAAAGGCGATCACGAACCCGATCTGGCCTACGTTCAGGCGGCTGCGGCATCCATCGCGCCTGTTCTGAAGAAAGGCGATCTGGTGATTCTGGAATCGACATCCCCCGTAGGTGCAACCGAACAAATGGCCGAGTGGCTGGCCGAGGCGCGAGCGGACTTGACGTTTCCGCAGCAGGTTGGGGAAACGGCGGATATCAATATAGCCTATTGTCCTGAACGCGTTCTGCCAGGGCAGGTCGTGGTCGAACTGATTAAAAACGATCGCGTCATTGGCGGCATGACCTCGGTATGCTCTGCTCGCGCGAGCGAACTGTACAAAATCTTCCTCGAAGGTGAGTGTGTGGTTACTAACTCCCGCACCGCCGAAATGTGCAAGCTGACGGAAAACAGCTTCCGCGACGTTAATATTGCTTTCGCCAATGAGCTCTCACTGATTTGTGCCGAACAAAACATTAACGTATGGGAACTTATCCGATTGGCAAACCGTCATCCCCGCGTCAATATCCTGCAACCCGGCCCTGGCGTCGGCGGGCACTGCATTGCGGTCGACCCCTGGTTTATCGTGGCGCAGAACCCGCAGCAGGCCCGGTTGATTCATACCGCCAGACTGGTGAACGATGGCAAGCCACTCTGGGTCGTGGATCGCGTCAAAGCTGCCGTGGCGGATTATCTGGCACAAACGGATAAGCGCGCTAGCGAGGTCACGGTGGCCTGCTTTGGGCTGGCGTTCAAGCCCGATATTGACGATTTACGTGAAAGCCCAGCAGTAGGGATTACGTCCATGATCGCACAGTGGAATACCGGCGTGACGTTAGCCGTCGAACCGAATGTCAAACACCTGCCGTCCGTGTTGGCCGGGCAGGTAAAACTGGTCGATACCAGCAGTGCATTAAAAGAAGCCGATGTGCTGGTAATGCTGGTTGACCACCGTCAGTTTAAAGCGGTTAGCCCAGAAGATTTGAAACAACAGTGGGTTATCGATACCAAAGGAGTATGGCGTTGAAACGTATTTTAATTACCGGCGGAGCAGGGTTTATTGGTTCGGCGTTGGTCAGATACATTCTGACGGAAACGCAGGACAGCGTCGTCGTTGTCGATAAGCTGACCTATGCAGGGAACCTGTCTTCGCTGGCACCCGTCGCTGATAGCTCACGCTTCGCGTTTGAGCAGGTTGATATCTGCGATCGTGCTGAATTGGACCGTGTCTTTACCGCTTACCAGCCCGCGCTGGTGATGCATTTGGCGGCAGAAAGCCACGTCGATCGCTCTATCGATGGCCCGGCGGCATTTATCGAAACCAATATTGTCGGTACCTATACGATGCTGGAAGCAGCACGTCATTACTGGCAGAACCTGGCTGATGTGGACAAGCGCGCATTCCGTTTTCACCATATCTCCACCGATGAAGTGTTTGGTGACCTGCATGGGACGGACGATCTGTTTACAGAAACTACGCCTTATGCGCCAAGCAGCCCTTATTCCGCATCGAAAGCCTCCAGCGACCACCTTGTTCGCGCCTGGCTGCGCACCTACGGGTTCCCGACAGTTATCACCAACTGCTCGAATAACTACGGTCCTTACCATTTCCCAGAGAAGCTGATTCCGCTGGTGATTCTGAATGCGGTCGCGGGCAAACCTTTACCGGTTTACGGTGACGGCGCGCAAATCCGTGACTGGCTGTTTGTCGAAGACCACGCTCGCGCACTGTACAAAGTGGTGACGGAAGGCGAAATCGGCGAGACGTACAACATCGGTGGTCACAACGAGCGCAAAAACATTGAAGTCGTGCAGACCATTTGCGCGCTGCTGGAAGAGCTGGCACCGAATAAGCCTGCTGGTGTGGAACATTACCGCGATCTCATCACCTACGTGAAAGACCGCCCTGGCCACGACATGCGTTACGCGATCGATGCCGGGAAAATTGAACGTGAACTGGGCTGGCGTCCAGAAGAAACGTTTGAGACGGGCATGAGAAAAACCGTCAGTTGGTATCTGAATAACGAAAAATGGTGGCGCAGCGTGCAGGATGGTTCTTATGCCGGCGAACGTTTAGGACTGAATGATTAAACCTGCGTCTGAGGGCGGAAAAGAGAGGAGCGAAACGATGACCCATCCGATATCAATTGGAAAGGGAGAGATTCGCGCTACGGTTGAACCGCTGGGCTGGGAGAGCGAATTCTTCCAGATTGACAGCGGTAAGCTGAATTTTTCGCCTTCTGCGCCCGCGTTGACGCCTGATACGCTGAGCGCATTTACGCTGACGCAGGCTAAAATCGCAGCGGACAACCTGGTGCTGGCAGATGCGCTTGCCGATCTAGGGTTTCGATTGGTTGAAGGCGAGGTCGATCTCAGTCTGCCGCTGCAACGGGCTACGGTTGTTACGCCGCTACCGCGCTGGCGTGAAGCTACACCCGACGATATCCCTGCACTAAGGGACGCGGCGTCACGTGTTTTTGCGCTGAGTCGTTTTCGTTCTCCGTGGTATCAACCGGAGGATAGCGGGCGTTTCTATGCACAGTGGATTGAGAATGCTGTGCGCGGTACGTTCGACCACTGTTGTTTGCTGGTGGAAGATGCCGCGGGCAATCCACAAGGATGGGTCACGCTACGCAGAGTGAATGACTCGGATGCCCGTATCGGTCTACTGGGCGTTTGGCCGGGCGTTACGGTACGTGGCATCGGTTCACAGCTGATGGCGCTGGCGGAAGCGTGGTGCCGACAACAAGAGTTGATATGTCTTCGGGTCGCGACACAGGTTAGCAACGTGGCGGCGCTTCGTCTTTATCTTCGCCGTGGTGCTACGATTGAGAGCACGGCGTATTGGTTATACAGGTGATCACATGATTCCATTTAATGCGCCACCAGTTGTGGGTACAGAACTAGATTATATGCAGGCTGCGATGAGCAGCGGTAAATTGTGCGGCGATGGTGGGTTTACCCGTCGCTGTCAGCAGTGGCTGGAACATTATTCCGGCAGCAAAAAAGTCCTGCTCACGCCGTCCTGTACCGCTTCGTTGGAGATGGCCGCCATCCTGCTGGACGTGAAGCCCGGCGATGAAGTGATCATGCCGAGCTATACCTTCGTGTCTACCGCCAATGCCTTTGTGCTGCGTGGTGCGAAGATCGTGTTTGTCGATATTCGCCCGGATACCATGAATATTGATGAGACGAAGATCGAAGCGGCCATTACGGAAAAGACGCGCATTATCGTGCCGGTTCACTACGCAGGTGTAGCCTGCGAGATGGACGCGATTATGGCACTGGCGAAGAAATACGATTTATATGTCGTGGAAGATGCCGCGCAGGGCGTGATGTCGAGCTATAAAGGCCGCGTTCTGGGCTCTATCGGCCACATCGGCTGCTTCAGCTTTCACGAAACCAAGAACTACACCTCGGGCGGCGAGGGCGGAGCCACGTTGATTAATGACGCAAGGCTGGTGGAGCGTGCGGAAATCATCCGTGAAAAAGGCACCAACCGCAGCCAGTTCTTCCGCGGACAGGTGGACAAATACACCTGGCGGGATATCGGTTCAAGCTACCTGATGGCAGATATTCAGGCTGCCTACCTCTGGGCACAGCTGGAAGCGGCGCGGCCGATCAACGAACGCCGTCTGAAACTGTGGCAGAACTACTACGCGGCATTCAAATCGCTGGCTGATGCCGGGCGTATTACCCTGCCGACTGTGCCTGCCAATGGGATTCACAACGCGCACATGTTTTATATCAAACTGCGCGATCAGGACGACCGCAGTGCGTTTATCAATTACATGAAAGAAGCCGAAATCATGACGGTCTTTCATTATATCCCGCTGCACAGTTGCCCGGCCGGTCTGAACTTCGGTAGTTTCTCCGGTGAAGACCGCTACACTACGCAGGAAAGCGAGCGGCTGGTACGTTTACCGCTGTTCTACAACCTGTCAGACGTCAATCAGCGGACGGTGATCAATACCATTCTGAGCTTCTTCTCCTGATATGTCGTTGGCGAAAGCATCGATATGGACGGCAGGCTCCACGCTGATAAAAATCGGCGCGGGGCTGGTTGTCGTCAAACTGCTGGCGGTCGCTTTTGGCCCTAGCGGTGTGGGAATGGCAGGGAATTTCCGCCAGTTGATTACAGTGTTGGGCGTGTTAGCCGGTGCGGGGATCTTCAACGGCGTCACCAAATATGTGGCGGAGTACCAGCAACAGCCGGAACGGCTCAGGCCGCTGCTCGGTACGTCAGTCACGCTGGTGCTGGGGTTCTCGACGCTGTTGGCGATTATCTTTCTGGCCGCTGCAACGCCTATCGCCAATCTGCTGTTTGGGCATGATGACTATCGCGATGTGGTGCGTGCGCTGGCGTTTATCCAGATGGGTATCGCCTACGCCAACCTGTTTCTGGCGATCCTCAAGGGCTATCGGGATGCGATAGGCAACGCGCTGGCTGTGATCGGCGGCAGCCTGATCGGGCTGGCGGCCTTTTGGCTCTGCCTGCAACTGGGCGGCTATGTTGGCGCACTGGCAGGGCTGGCGCTGGTGCCCGCGCTGCTGGTGATTCCAGCAGGTATCATGCTATATCGGCGCACTCCGCTGTCGCTGACATCGCTAAAACCCGCGTGGGATCGCGCGATTGCCGGGCAGTTGGGCAAATTTACGCTGATGGCGTTAATGACCGCGGTGACGCTACCCGTTGCGTACATCATGATGCGTAACCTGTTGGCGGCACACTACAGCTGGGACGAAGTGGGTATTTGGCAGGGCGTCAGCAGTATTTCCGATGCTTACCTGCAATTCATTACCGCCTCCTTTACCGTGTATTTGCTGCCGACACTCTCGCGTCTGACGGATAAAGCCGCGTTGTCGCAGGAGATTATCCGCTCGCTGAAGTTTGTGCTGCCCGTTGTGGCTGGCGTTAGCTTTTGCGTGTGGCTGCTGCGAGATTTTGCCATCTGGCTGCTGTTCTCCAGCGAGTTCACGGCCATGCGAGATCTCTTCGTTTGGCAATTAGTAGGCGATGTAATGAAAGTGGGCGCTTACGTCTTTGGCTATCTGGTCATTGCGAAAGCGGCGCTGCGCTTTTATCTGCTCACGGAAGTGAGCCAGTTTCTCCTGCTGACCGGGTTTTCCCACTGGCTGATTCCGCTTTATGGCGCACAAGGTGCGGCACAGGCCTATATGGCAACCTACCTGGTCTATTTTTTGCTTTGTTGTTGCGTATTCATTATTTACCGTAGGCGAGCATGACGACACTGATTCATGTATTGGGATCTGACATCCCGCATCATAACCAGACCGTTTTACGTTTTTTTAACGACGTACTGGCGACGGAACTCCCCGAGCAGCAGATTCGGCATTTTATCGTGGCGTCCCGCGACGGCATTTCATCGGCTGATTTCCCCGCGCTGCGTATCGAAACCTGCGTGGATAAGAAAACGCTGGCTGAGGCCGTTATTGCCAGAGCCAAAGCGAACCGCAAAATGCGCTTTTTCCTGCATGGGCAGTTTAATCCCACGCTGTGGCTGGCGTTGCTGAGCGGAAAAATCAAATCCGAGCAGGTTTACTGGCACGTCTGGGGCGCGGATTTGTATGAAGAGGCGAGCAGCCTGAAATATCGCCTGTTTTATCTGCTGCGGCGTATGGCGCAAAAGCGTGTCGGACACGTGTTTGCCACGCGTGGCGATTTGGCGTGGTATCAGCAGCGTTCACCTCGCGTGCCGACGTCATTGCTGTACTTCCCAACGCGAATGGATCCGGCGCTCACGGGTATGCAGGTGGATAAACCGCTGGCAGGGCCGATGACGATTCTGGTCGGCAACTCTGGCGATCGCACGAATCGCCATCAGGAAGCGCTGCGGGCGATTCACAAGCAGTTCGGGAAAAACGTGCGGGTCGTTGTGCCGATGGGCTATCCCGCGAATAACGAGTCCTACATCGCGCAGGTGGAAAAGGACGGTTTGGCGCTGTTTGGCGTGAAAAATTTCCAACTGCTGAAAGACCAACTGGCGTTTGATGATTATCTCAACATGCTTCGCACTTGCGATTTGGGCTATTTTATTTTCGATCGCCAGCAGGGAATCGGCACGTTATGTCTGCTGATTCAGTTCGGCGTGCCGTTCGTGATCAGTCGACAAAATCCGTTCTGGCAGGATCTGACGGAACAAGGGCTGCCCGTGCTGTTTTACGGTGACGAATTGGATGAGGCGCTGGTGCGTGAAGCGCAGCGCCAACTGGCATCAGTCGATAAGCAACAGATTGCGTTTTTTAATCCCAATTATCTGCAAGGCTGGCGCGATGCGCTGGCATTGGCGACGGGAGAACCAACATGACGCTGGGGCAATTTGGTGGGCTGTTTGTCGTCTACCTGATTTCAGTCATCTTTATCCTGAGCCTGACCTGGATGGAGTTCCGGCGGGTGCGTTTTAATTTCAACGTGCTGTTTTCCCTGCTCTATTTGTTGACGTTCTATTTTGGTTTTCCGTTTACCTGCGTGCTGGTGTTCCGGTTTGGCGTTGAAGTGGTTCCCGTGCAGTTCCTGCTTCAGGCGATGCTGTCTGCGACGGCGTTCTATGCGATCTATTACGTCAGCTATAAGACGCGACTACGCCAGAAAACCTCCGCGCCACGTGCGCCACTCCTGACGGTGAACCGGGTTGAAGCCAATCTGACCTGGCTGCTGCTGGCGTTGATTGCGGTTGCCACCGTCGGTATTTTCTTCCTCAACAATGGCTTCTTGTTGTTTAAGCTGCGTTCTTACAGCCAGATATTCTCCAGCGATGTATCCGGTGTGGCGTTGAAACGCTTTTTCTACTTCTTCATTCCGGCGATGCTGGTGGTATATTTCCTGCGTCAGACGCAGCGTGCGTGGATAATGTTCCTCATCGGAACGGTCGTGTTTGGGATGCTGACGTATGTGATTGTTGGCGGAACGCGTGCGAATGTGATTATCGCCTTCGCCCTATTTCTGTTTATTGGCATTGTGCGCGGCTGGATTACGCTCTGGATGCTAGTTGCGGCTGGTGCGTTCGGGATTGTCGGGATGTTCTGGCTGGCGCTGAAGCGCTATGGGCTGGACGTCAGCGGTGATTACGCCTTTTATACGTTCCTCTATTTAACCCGTGACACCTTCTCGCCCTGGGAAAATCTGGCGCTGCTATGGCAGAACTACGACAAGATTGAATTCCAGGGGCTGGCACCGATTGCCCGTGATTTCTACGTCTTTATTCCCTCCTGGCTATGGCCGGACCGCCCTAATTTGGTGTTAAACAGTGCGAATTATTTCACCTGGGAAGTGTTGAATAACCGCTCTGGCCTGGCAATCTCCCCCACGTTGCTGGGTTCTCTGGTGGTGATGGGCGGAGTGCTGTTTATCCCGCTCGGTGCGATTGCGGTAGGGCTGGTTATCAAGTGGTTCGATTGGGTGTACGAGTTAGGGAAGAACGACAGCAATCGCTATAAGGCCGCTATTTTACAGGCGTTCTGCTTCGGGGCGGTGTTCAATATTATTGTGCTGACGCGTGAAGGCGTCGATTCTTTTGTTTCACGTGTGGTGTTTTTCTGTCTGGTATTTGGTCTGTGTCTGCTGGTTGCCAAACTGCTCTATTGGCTGCTGGAAAGCGCCGGACTCATCCGGCAGCGTCTGATGCGTATGCGAGCTACGCCGATCGCGCCGACACCCGACACCGTGGATCCTGTGATAAAGGAGCAGGTATGACAGCGTTAAAAACCACAGAGACCATTCCTCTGTATACCATTCGTGGTTTGCCCATTCACGGCTTTCGCAATATGGCGCAGTTTGTTGATTACCTGTTTACGGGCGAGCGGGTTGAAACAGGCACGCTCGTCGCGATTAACGCTGAGAAAGTGCTGACGGCGGAAAAAGACGTCGCGCTGCGTGCGCTGCTCGATCGCGCAGAGTACAAGTATGCGGACGGCATCAGCATCGTGCGCTCCATTCGGCGCAAATACCCGCAGGCTGACGTCACGCGGGTTGCAGGCGCTGATCTGTGGGAAGCGCTAATGGAACGGGCGGGCAAGGAGGGAACGCCAGTTTTTCTGGTGGGCGGCAAACCTGATGTGTTGGCACAAACGGAAGCGAAACTGCGGGCGCAGTGGAACGTGAATATTGTCGGTAGTCAGGATGGCTATTTTGCGCCAGAGCAGCGCGATGCCCTGTTCGAACGTATCCGCGCCAGCGGTGCGCAAATTGTTACCGTCGCGATGGGGTCGCCACGACAGGAAATCCTGATGCGCGACTGTCGTCACCACTATCCCGATGCGCTGTATATGGGCGTGGGTGGAACGTATGACGTCTTTACCGGGCATGTGAAGCGTGCCCCGCTCGTGTGGCAAAACTTAGGACTGGAGTGGTTGTATCGTTTGCTGTCCCAGCCGAGCCGTATTTTTCGGCAGCTTAAGCTGTTGAAATATGTCGCCTATCACTACAGCGGTCGTCTGTAGCTTCATTAAATTGGCGCGTTAAACGCGCCAACCTTTCCCCGCCATTTTTCCCAGTAGTATATAAACCTGATTTCTTATTCCTATTCGATTTTAATTGTCTGTTTGCCAGCCAATCAGAAATACAGAATTCTATCTTTGGCGTATTCGTCATCCCTGATGTGTTATTCAAACCCACATTACGGTATTTTCATGCCGCTAATTTGGGGCAAGGGTACGTTCTTTCTCATCGGTAGTCGGCAGTATTTCTGAAATAAGAACAATAACCGGCAGCAGCCGGGATAAGCACAACATAAAGACAGAGGATATATGGCAGAAGATGTAAAGCAGGAAAAACTCCATCGAGGGTTGGAAGCCCGGCATATTGAGCTGATTGCGCTGGGTGGCACGATCGGCGTCGGGCTGTTTATGGGCGCGGCTAGCGCGCTGAAGTGGGCGGGACCGTCAGTATTGCTGGCCTATATTGTCGCTGGGATCTTCGTTTTCTTCATCATGCGCTCAATGGGCGAAATGCTGTTTCTGGAGCCGGTAGCGGGATCGTTTGCCGTCTACGCGCATAAATACATGAGTCCCTTTTTCGGGTATCTCACCGCGTGGGGCTACTGGTTTATGTGGATGGCGGTCGGGATTTCGGAAATTACCGCCATTGGCGTGTATGTTCAGTATTGGTTCCCCGATTTGCCGCAATGGCTACCTGCCATCGCCGCAGTTACGCTGGTCGCGGGCGCAAACCTTGCGGCAGTCAGGCTGTATGGTGAAATCGAATTCTGGTTCGCGATGATAAAAATCACCACCATCGTCGTGATGATTGTCGTCGGTGTCGGCATTATCTTCTTCGGCTTTGGCAACCACGGTCAGGCGACCGGGTTCAGTAACCTGACCGAACACGGCGGCTTCCTCGCGGGAGGCTGGAAAGGTCTGCTGTTCGCACTCTGTCTGGTTGTGGCGTCTTATCAGGGCGTGGAACTGGTCGGCATTACGGCGGGCGAGGCGAAAAATCCGCAGGTGACGCTGAAGCGAGCGATCAACAACATTCTGTGGCGCATCCTGATTTTCTATGTGGGCGCGATCTTCGTTATTGTCACGATTTTCCCCTGGAGTGAAATCGGCACGTCCGGTAGTCCGTTTGTGCTGACATTTGCGAAAATTGGCATCACTGCGGCGGCGGGTATCATCAACTTTGTGGTACTGACGGCTGCGTTGTCTGGCTGCAACAGCGGCATGTATAGCTGTGGACGTATGCTGTATTCGCTGGCCAACAATCGCCAGCTCCCTGCCTGGCTAGGTAAAGTGACAGCCAGCGGCGTACCCGCGGCAGGCGTCATGATTTCTATTCTTTGCTTGATGGCTGGGTCGGTGTTGAACTACATCATCCCTAACCCAGAAAAAGTGTTTGTGTATGTTTATAGCGCTAGCGTGCTGCCGGGTATGGTGCCGTGGTTTGTGGTGTTGATTAGCCAACTGCGTTTTCGTGAACAGCATCGCGCCGCGCTGGCCACACACCCGTTTAAATCGATATTGTTCCCGTGGGTAAACTACCTGACGATGGCATTTTTGCTGTGTGTGTTGGTAGGCATGTACATCAATATCGATACGCGGATGTCTTTATTGGTCGGTATCGGCTTTTTAGCCGTGGTCAGCCTGTGTTATTTCGCGCTGGGACTGGGCAAAAAAACGTCGCTGACAGAGAGTAAGTCGTAGTATTTGGGGGCGGGAAGGGCGGAACTGTGTGTTATTTAGCTTTGAATGAGCAAATCCTAATCAAACGCATCATTTCGATAAAAAAGCACTAGACAGTCAGTCGCTAAGCCCGTAATATCCCGCCCCGCAACGGCGCTAAGCGCCCGTAGCTCAGCTGGATAGAGCGCTGCCCTCCGGAGGCAGAGGTCTCAGGTTCGAATCCTGTCGGGCGCACCATTATATTTTTATGAAGTATGTTGTGTGCAAGAGCTGCGGTGGTACACTTTTCTTCCTAAAGAAAGTATCCCGTAAAAAGGAAGTACCGCGTAATAAGTAGTTGATGTAAAGTGTGGTGATGGTGGCTATAGCTCAGTTGGTAGAGCCCTGGATTGTGATTCCAGTTGTCGTGGGTTCGAGTCCCATTAGCCACCCCAGATTTTGCAGATATAGCAGTTGATTGACAGTTTGTGAGTTATGCGAAGGTGGCGGAATTGGTAGACGCGCTAGCTTCAGGTGTTAGTGTTCTTACGGACGTGAGGGTTCAAGTCCCTCTCTTCGCACCACACAAACGAGAACATCAGTGATGTTCAAAAAAAGCAGTACATTCGGCGAGTAGCGCAGCTTGGTAGCGCAACTGGTTTGGGACCAGTGGGTCGGAGGTTCGAATCCTCTCTCGCCGACCAATTACGAAAAAAAAGCACATCGAAAGATGTGTTTTTTTTTCACCTGTAATTTGCCTTCTCTGGCGAAAGCCTTGCCGAATTCATTAACCCGACAAGGCGTTGTTGTTCCCTGCGATATCGTGCGTTACAGCGCGTAATGCACAGGTGCCAGCGCGCTGCTATCGATACTTTCTCGCATTGATTTCAGTGCGGTACCAAAAGGACACAGCGTGCCTTTTTCCGTCTGCTGGCAGCCCTGAGACGTAAATTCCTCTTTCAGTAACGGTTGCCGATCGTCAAGCGGCGTCAGAGAACGGATCTGATCCAGCGATTGTGTCTGGAAATAGATACGCAAAAAACGCTGCTGAGTGGTGGTATCGTGCCAGCGTTCGAATACCAGACTGCCCGCGGGTGGAATGTTATCGGCAGTGTCACCGGGTAGCTGCCAATGAAACTGCAACAGCGTGCGCAGATAGGCGATGTTGGTGTCGTGAGCGACATACAGCAAGTAAGGCACGGCTGGTGGCTCGCCTTGTGACATGCCCTGCGCTTCCTGCGTCCCCTGTGCCAGAGCCTGGGCGATTTGCTGCATGAATAGCGAACCGCCGCGCTGTGCGATATAGGGAATATCATTGGTGAAGTCGTATTTAGCCGTCATCGGTGCCATCAATGGGATGAGATCCTGCGCGTTGCGGACGTGACCAAAAGCGACCTGCGCCTGCGGCAGATTCTCGCTGTATTCCAGCAGGAAAACCTCGCTCATATTCGCCAGCGTATTCAGGCCGCTGATAGACGTCGAACCGTCTTTATCCTGTTTTATCGCCCACGGTTTATCAAACACCGGGCACGGCTTATCCGCTTCGCATACGACCTGCTTCAATAGCTCGATACTGGGCTTAAGACGCTCATAGGCGATATTCAAATCACCTCCCATGGCTTCCAGCACCGCAGCTTTTGCTCGTTCGGGGTCAAGCGTGCCAATCCCCATTTTATCCCCGTGGAACAGCGGATCCTGTTTTTCATCCTCAACGGCATGCGTCGCAACGCCGCAGCCGGGAAACATGCCATCCATATAGGCTTGTGCGGTTGCGCGGGTGCGCTGTAACGGACTAGCGAGCACATAAATTTGCTGCTCCGTTGGACAACCTGACGTAAACAGATGCTGTTGACGGTAATACTCGGCCTCATAGCGGCCTTTTAGCACGGTAGCGGCATAGCCGTGTCCGGTTAATTCACCCTCGCGTGTGACCCACTGCGGCCACTCTCGTGCTGTGCCGGATTCAAGTGCCGTTGTGTTGGATTCTGTTGGAGGACGTACGCCATGACGGCTGACTTCAACAACTTTTTCTAACTGGTAGCGATCCTGCGCCTGAGCCTGAGTAGAAAAGGCTGAAATAATGATCATGGTAATCAATAAGCTACGGGGAGTACGTAATGTCGTGTGGGGAAGCATGATAATCCTTCGTCAGCGGTCATACGGATAAGGAGTTTCATTGTAGGAAGAGGAAAGTGACAAATGGGCTTTTCTGCTTGGGAGAGAGTGTTAGCGAACATTTCTACATGCATAGTTTGCAATCAAACTTTTTGATCTAAGATAGATCCCAAAGGTATAAAGCGCATAATTTCCGCATGTTATATTTTTAAAAATTAAAAAGACGACATAAATCCCGCCTGATAAATCCAACACTAACGAGTTAACTATGGCATCACATCTTATTGATTTTCTTCTTATAGGGAATAATTTTGGCACGCCTGAAATGCGCGGCGTATGGTCCGAGCATAACCGCCTGACTAAACAGGTCGAAGTCGAAGTTGCCCTGGCACTTGCCGAGGGTGAACTGGGTGTCATTCCGCTGGATGCGGCAAAAACCATTGCAGAAAACGCTGACGCAAGCGCGCTTAACGTTGAAGAGATTGCCAAAGATGCCGCGCGCATGAAGCACTCTCTGATGCCGACGATTGCCGCGATTCAGAAACAGTGCGGTGCGGCGGGTGAGTTTATTCACTACGGCGTGACCACGCAGGACATCGTTGATACCGCGACAGTGTTACAGCTGAAACAATCTTTTGATATTGTCGTCAGAGATACACAACTGCTGGCCGTTGAACTGAAACGTCTGGCGAAGAAATACCAACACACGCTGATGGCCGGTCGTACCCACGGTATGCAGGCGCTGCCCACCACGTTTGGCTTCAAACTGGCCGTTTGGCTGGATGAATTTATCCGTCACCTCGAACGTCTGGGTGAAATCAAAGAACGTGTTCTTGTCGGCAACATCAACGGTGCCATCTGTACCTATGCTTCTTTTGGCGAACAAGGGCCGGAAATCGAGCGTTTGACGCTGGATAAGCTGGGGCTGAATACGCCGAATATCGGCTGGCAGTCTGCCCGCGATCGCTTCTCCGAATATGCTTCTGTTACGGTTCTGATCAGCGGTACGCTGGGCAAAATCGGTAATGAGCTGTACAACCTGATGCGCACTGAGATTAACGAAATTGAAGAGCCGTTCTCCGAAGGGAAAATTGGTTCTACCACGATGCCGCATAAACGCAATCCAGCTGCGCTGGAAGGGCTGGCGAGCCTGACGGCTCCGCTGTTTAAGAGCGCTGCACTGATTCATGAATCGATGAAAGTTGAGCATGAGCGTGATGCGATGAGCTGGCGTGCGGAGTGGATTGCGCTGCCGGAAATCAATATCTATCTGTCCGCTCAGCTTCAGAATGCGCTTGGCATCCTGCGTGGCATGTCCGTCAACGAGAAGCAGATGCTGGCGAACCTCGATCTGCAAAATGGCCTGCTGCTGTCCGAAAAAGTGATGTTCGAGATTGGCAAACGCCTCGGCAAGCAGACTGCTCACCATCTGGTTTACGAATGCTCAATGCAGGCATTCGAGCAGAATCAGTCCTTTAAATCGGTGCTGCTGGCTCATCCGGTGCTGTCTGAACAGGTAACTGCTGCCGATCTGGACGAATGGCTGAATCCGGCTAACTACGTTGGCAGTGCGCCGCAGAAGGTTGATGACGTGATTCGCTATGCAGATAACTCCGGCCTGCTGCCAGCATAAGGTGACACCATGAGTATCGTATTTCGTCAGGCCACGCTTGCGGATGATGAAACTTTTCTGGCGCTGGCGCTGGCCGCATTTGAGCCGATTCGCCAGTTAGGCATCAATTTTTCCGCCGCCCATGCAGATATCGACATGGTGCGTACGCATATTGCCTCACACGGCGTTTATGTGATGGTAAAAGACGGTGAGATGGTGTCGTCATTTACCATCCGCTATCCGTGGGGGCCTGAGCCGGGCCCGTTCGGTCTACCTCATCTGGGCTGGTTTGCAACGCACCCTGGCTATAAAAAACAGGGACTGGGTAAGCAAATGATGAGCTGGCTGGAGGAAGAAATTCTGATTAACCAGCTCAAAGCGCCTGCCGTGTCGCTTGGCACCGCGCAAAACCACCCGTGGCTGATTGAGATGTACAGAAATTATGGTTTCAAGGAAGTCGGGCAGACGAATCTGGGAAAAGGACACCTGACAATCTGGATGGAAAAAATCCTTGATAACCAATTGTATGACCAGTGGAAAGATAAAAAATCAAAAAGAGAGGCAGTAAAATGATGAAAAAAGTAACGTTGTCTGTTCTGGCGCTGACGACCGCCTTTCTTGTTGCTGGCTGTGATTCTGGGAAGAGCGGCTCTGAGCAGGAAAAAGTATTGAAAGTGGGTTCAACAGGCCAAAGTTATCCAAGTGGCTTCAAGCAGGATAACAAGCTGGTCGGGTTTGACGTTGAAGTCACGGAAGCCATCGCGAAAGATCTGAACTACAAAGTTGAGTGGGTCACCGCCGATTTCAGTGGCCTGATGGGCCAGTTGGAAGCGAAAAAACTGGATACCGTGGCGAACGTGGTAGCCATTACTCCAGCGCGTCAGGAAAAATACAATTTTGCTCAACCGTATAGCTTCTACGGCAGCCAGATTGTGACGCACAAAGACAACGCGGACATTAATACACTGGCTGACCTGAAAGGGAAGACGGTTGCCGGGGTTCTGGGTTCCAACCATGTCAACAACCTGAAAAAAGCGTTTGCCGACGGCAGCGTGAATATTCGCACCTATGAAACACGCGATGGCGCGATGAACGATGCGCTGTCTAAGCGCGTTGAAGGCTACGTGAATTCACGTCCGATTCTGTTGGCAGAAATCAATAAGCGTAACCTGCCGTTCAAACTGGTTGGCGAGCCGCTGGTGATTGAAGAAGTGAGCTTCCCGTTCCATAAGGACGAGAAAGGCGATGCGCTGCGTAAGCAGTTCGATGCAGAGTTAACGAAAATGCGTGAAGATGGACGCCTGAAAGCGATCTCCGAAAAATATTTTGGTGAAGACATCACGGTATCACCGGCTAAATAACCTCACGCCGTCATCTTGGCCGAGTCATTACGTAACCTGATGATTCGTTATGTCGCCAGATGGCTTGTTATGTAGTCTAGTCATAACCTTGTTCCACCGGCGCAATATGGCCGGTGGATGCATTAATGGTATTACTCATGAATATCGATCTTGCCTACCTGTTAAAGGTCTTTCCCCAGGTATTAATGTATTTGCCAACCACGCTGTTCCTCGCCGTGGTTTCGATGTTTTTTGCTATGGTTCTCGGCCTTATCCTGGCGTTAGTCCGTGAAAGCAAGATTGTCGTGGTAGTAAAAATCGTCGAGCTGTATATCTCGCTGTTCCGCGGCATTCCGTCGCTGGTTCAGCTGTTTATCATCTACTTCGGCCTGCCGCAGCTATTCCCCGGCTTATCCAATCTGGATGCGATGACGGCCGCGATTATCGGCTTTAGCCTGAAAACGTCCGCCTATATGGCTGAGATTTTCCGTGCGGGCTTGGCCTCGGTGGATTTCGGCCAGACGGAAGCGGGCTTATCCATTGGCATGAGCAAAGCGCAGGTCTATCGCCGCATCGTGTTGCCTCAGGCCATGCTGAATGCGCTGCCCGCGACGGGGAACACCTTCATTTCTCTGATTAAAGATACCTCGGTGGCCTTTGCGCTGGGCGTTTCCGAACTGTTCGCGGAAGGCAAGATGATTGCCGCTGAATCTCTGCGTTTCTTTGAGACCTTCCTGGTTGTGGGTCTGATTTACTGGTTGGTGATCATTGTTTATTCCTGGCTGCAAAAACAGCTGGAGAAGAAACTGAATCACTCGCTACAGCGATAAGGGGCTGACATGATCAGTGTAAAGAATCTTTCTAAACGCTTTGGCGATCAGGTGGTGTTGGACAACATTAGTCTGGATATCGCGAAGGGTGAAGTCGTGGCGATTATCGGCCCATCCGGTTCGGGTAAATCCACGCTGCTGCGCTGTCTGAACCTGCTGGAAACGCCAGAGTCGGGCACGATTGAAATTGGCGACCAAACGCTGGATACGCGCCGTTATTCCTCTAAAGAGGCCTATGCGCTGCGCCGCCAGACGGCGATGGTATTCCAGAGTTACAACCTGTTTAAGAACAAAACGGCGCTGGAGAATGTGACGGAAGCGCTGATTGTCGTGAAAAAAATGCCGAAGAAGCAGGCGGATGAAATCGGTCTGGCACTGCTGGAGCAGGTTGGCCTGCTGCCGCAGGCGGCACAATATCCGGTGACGCTATCTGGCGGACAGCAGCAGCGCGTGAGTATTGCGCGTGCGCTGGCGGTCGATCCGAAGGCGATTTTGTTTGATGAACCGACCTCGGCGCTGGACCCGGAAAGGGTACACGAAGTGCTTCAGGTGATTCAGAAGCTGGCGAAAAATGACACCACGATGGTGATCGTCACCCACGAAATGCAGTTTGCGAAAGAAGTGGCTGACCGAGTGATCTTCATGGCAGACGGTCATATCGTTGAGGAAGGTCCGGCGGAGCAGGTGATTAGCTTCTCGGATAACCCGCAAACCCAGCGTTTCCTGCGTCAGTTGACCAAGCTGCCTGAGCCGCTTGAGTACGATATTTAACGCATACGTAGACACACCTGCACGCCTGAACAAGGCAGCCCTGTCAGGCAGGGCACGATAATGTGGAGCAAGTATTCATGAGAACAGCACCTCAGCACGAGCCTCTGGCTCAGTTTATTCAGGCGTTTCGCCACGATTTACACCGCAATCCTGAACTGTCGAATCAGGAGTTCGAAACCACGAAGAAGATTCGTGCGGTATTGGAAAAAGAGGGGATTCGTATCCTCGATCTACCGCTGAAAACCGGTCTGGTTGCTGAAGTCGGCGGCTTACAGGATGGTCCACTGGTCGTGGTACGTTCTGATATCGATGCTCTGCCGATTGAAGAAGAGTCTGGCGTAGAATTCACGTCGCTCAACAAAGGCGTGATGCACGCCTGCGGTCATGATTTTCACTCTTCCGCTGCACTTGGCGCGGCGATTCTGCTGAAGAAAATCGAGCCGGAGCTGAAAGGCACCGTGCGAATTTTGTTCCAGGCCGCCGAAGAGACCGGGCTGGGCGCACCGGAAGTCATCGCCGTTGGCGCGTTGGACAATGCGGTAGCGATTTTCGGCATTCACAACGATCCGACGCTGCCCGTTGGCGTCATCGGTGGGAAAGATGGCGCATTGACGGCGGGCGTTGACCGCTTTGAGATCAAGATTGCGGCGAAAGGCTGTCACGCTGCGAAGCCGCATGAAGGTAACGATCCGATTATTATCCTGGGCCAGCTGATTTCTGCCGTACAGACCATCATCAGCCGCACGGTATCGTCCGACAACAACGCGGTGGTGTCGATTACTCAGGTTCATAGCGGCAGCACTTGGAACGTTATCCCAGACACGGCCTACGTTGAAGGCACGGTCAGAACGTTTAATCAGGACGCGCGTGATTTGATTGAACAGCGTTTCCGTCAGATCGTTGCAGGTATCGCCAGTACTTTTGGTGCAGAAATTGAGTTCCTGTGGCACGCAGGGCCACCATCGGTGATCAACACGCCAGAGTGGGTTGAGTTTGCGCTGAATGTGGCGAGTGACGAAGGGTTTGAAGCGCGTCGCGTGGAAGCCAGCCCGATTGGTGAAGATTTCGCGTTCTATCAACAAAAATTACCGGGTACGTTCATGATGGTCGGTTCCGGCGGGCCGTATGCGCTGCACCACCCGAAATTCCGCGTTGATGACAGCGCACTGTTCCCGACTGCGCACTATCTGTATCAGGTGGCGAAGCAGAGCTTAGAGCAACTGTCCTCCCGCTAATCTCCTCTCATTAAGCCAACTCTGTCCGTGTCGGTTTCCCGGCGCGGATATTTTCCCCTTTCTTAAATTGAATCAGCAGCTTTGATAGGGCTGTCGGAAAAACACGACACTCTAGGGGTTCTGCTGTCGCAAAAAGGAGACATTTAATTCATTGATTATTAATGGTTAATATTTTACGTGACAAAATCGTCTCTGAATGGCGACAGGTTTTGTGAGCGCGATCTCGTTTTTGTCGCCCATCGTGTCTTAGTTGCTCTCGCAGTGGATAAATAAAAATAGTATTTATTATTAGTCGCTTACCTCTACTTGGTGAGGCTGTGATAATAAAGTTATGCATGTTGGCATAATTTATGCTTAAATAAGCGTGTAGATGCTCATTCCACCTTCTATGCTTGCTTCGGCTTCATAATCCTGGGAATGACGCAGAGCCAATTTGAGGTGCCTATCGTCCAACTCCAGATGAAGATGCAAATCTCCATCGGGCCTTCCGGACATAACGTTGAGTGAGGCACCATTCTGTTGTCTGACAGACCTGATATTTTCAACGCTTACCGTTTATCGGTAAGCGTTTTTTTTCGTCTGAGGAAAATGTTCGGTAACGGCCTTCTGTCGCGCTATGCAGGACGGGTCACACAAAAGAATAAGGCTCCAAAAGGAGCCTTATGAAAGAGCGGCGTAGCGGTTAGTCGGCAGGCTGCTGTAGCGTGAGTAACAGCCCTTCGCGCCGCATTTGGGCCGCTTCATCCGGCAGACGCAACCGATCGAGTGCATCGGCGCGCCAGGCATAATCATACGCGTCTGGTCGGAGCTCTAGCGCGGTGCGGAAAGCATCGCTGGCCTGCTGCCATTCGCCGTGTTTCATCAGCAATTGACCTAACGTGCTGCTTAACAGCGGCGTTGCCCCCTGCTGCTTGATGTACTGGTGCAGCACTTTTTCCAGCTGTTCTGGGTTTCCGGCTTTGAGACGTGGCATTAGCAGGATCAAGCGTTCGTCATACTGGCGCTTGAGACCGTCGAGAATGATCTTCTGAGCGGTATCATGATCGTCACACTCGATCAGATGCTCAGCCATCGCGACCTGAAGCGGGATTTCATGGCGTACTTTGCGACTCTGATTATTCCACCATGATTTCAGTCCTTCGCTGCCGCCATCTGCCATTGCCTGATTCATCAAGCCGATATAGGCCTGCTGCTGCAGATCCAGCAAACGTTCTTCAGGGTACAGGTTGATCTTGCGCATCGCAGGCAGAATATCCAGCAGCGCGCTATAGGCGTGAGTACGCAGGAAAGCCTGCTCCGCTAAACGCAGCACCTCAGGGTGGCGGGGCGCGACCTCCAGCAGTTTGTCGACGCCGTGACGTGCGGCATGATCTTCATTACGCGCTAGCTGAATACGCACGCGCGTAATATCCACCGGAAGCTGATCGGTATCTGCAACCTCGGCGGCACGCTCCAGATATTGCTTGGTGCGGAATTCGTCGCCGCGCTGCTGAGCGGCTTCGGCTGCCAGCAGGTAGTTAACTACGGGCTGCTCGGCATGGTCGGCATTGCGCGTCAGTAGCTTCTCTACCTGTAAATAATCCCCCTCGGCCAGCTTGAGCAGCGCGGCTTTGGTCTGTTTTCTGGCGCGAGTACGTTTGCGGCCAAGGAACCAGCCGCGCGTGCGGGATCCGGTACGAAAGATCCGGCGTAGCACCCATTCCACTGCCAAAAAGGCGAGGAAGAACAGTACCAGCATGATGACCAGACCGGTCACGCTGGTTTGAATGTCATAGTTATCCGTTTGGATCAGGACGTAGCCTTGGTGACCCGCGACGATCGGGCCGATCACCACGCCAGCGATCAGGATCAGGAACAGCAATAAGACTTTTAGCATGCTCATTCCCCTTGCTGTGTGGCTGGCGCCTGAGCCAGTAGGTTACGAACGCGCGTTTGCATCAGTTTTTCCAACAGCGCCTGACTTTGTAGCTCCGTTGGGACATCCAGTGAAACCGACTGCTGGCTTAAGGCATCGAGCTGATCCAAAAAGGCCTGCGTCGTAGGGTCGGTAGTATCGAAGTAGGCGCGAACCCAGGTTGCTGCCGTTTCCAGCGACTGTTTGTACACTTCATTCTGGTGGCGAGGAATGGCCTGTGCCGCAACCAGCAGACGTGAGCGGATATTCTCGCGCAGATACACATCCTGATTCGGTGCCAGCAGCGGTTCGGCGGCGCTGTCGCGGCGGCGAATGGTGATAAAATCAGCCAGGAAATTGTGCCAGCTCTTGCTCAGATTTTGTCGCCACTCGCTCAAGGAAGCGGACAGCTCTGTGCTGTTGGCGTCCATCGGCGCTTCATCGGTGTTGTTATCGGCGAGCTGCAAGTTATCCAACTGATCGGTGAGCTGATTGACTTTCAGGATGATGCCGTCAAAATCGACCTGACTTACGCCTGCCAGCGCTCCGATATCGCTGGTCAGCGCGCGGCGGATTTCTATCAGGCTAGGATCGTTCATTTCCGCCAGGCTGGCGTCCGCGCTTTTCAGCAACGCGCCTGCGGTGGTGACGTCTTTGTCGCTCCACAGCTTGCGTCCTGCCAGTTTCACCAGAAAATCTGCCTGAGCGATCAGCCAGGTATTGGTGTCATGGCTGGAAAGCGCCGCCAGCTTATCGCGCAGCTCGTCTGACTGACGCGTTAGCGCCTCAAGACGCTGTGCGGCAGTCTCCTGCGCTTTGCTTTGCTGCTGTTGAGCGTCCAGCCACTGCTGTTGCTCTTGCTTATGCTGTTGCTGCAATGTGTTGAACTGCGCTTCCAGACGTTGAAGCGCGGCAGTTTCTTTCTGCGCCTGTTGGTGGCCGTGGTAATACAAGCCTGCGCCTATGGCCAGTGCAATCACAATCGCGATCGCCCCCAGCACGGCACCGCTACGTTTGGGCTGCGGTGCGGGATCCTGCTGCTGATGCGCGGGTTCAACCCGTTCAGCAACCTCGTCGGATGGAGCTGTGGGGGTATTGTGTTCCGTCATAATGGTACATCCCATGATCAGGTTTATTGTAGTGCGCGCACGAGCGCATCGTTATCGGCATTATCAGCCACTCGGATATCACGCCAGCCAAGCTGACGAGCTTGTTCTGCCAGCCGTTCGCTGACGACGATCAACTGGCAGCCGAGTAACCAGGAAGCCCGATAGTAATCAGGTACTAAAGTATAGATCCGTTGTAGCATTTCTCCGCTGGTGATCACCAGTTTGTCGATGCCTATTTGTTGCCAGTGGCGGCTTTGCTCTAGCCCGTCATAGTGAACGTCTCTGCGCTGATAACATTCACAGTAGGTCACCTGTGCGCCCCGCTCGGTTAGCGTTTCCCCTAGCAGTTCCCTGCCGCCGTTGCCGCGCAGCAATAATGCGCGTTTACCGGAAACATCTTGCAGGTCAGGAAGTTGCAGGAGCGTTTCGCTGGTTTCGCGCTCAGGCGGATAGGCTACCGGGTGTGCGCTGATTTTATGCAGCGCCAGCGCGGTGGTTCGGCCTATGGCGTAATAAGCGAGATGGGCAGGCCAGTTGATGCCCGTACGTACCAGCATCGGATCGGCGTAATGAATGGCGTGTTGTGAGAGCGCAAACACCAAATCGTCGGCGCTCAGTGCCTGTAATAGGGTAGGCAGGCTGGCGAGTTCTCGTCCGGGTGAAAACTCGATCAGCGGGCTGTGCCAGGCGTTATAGCCGAGCTTTCTTAAACGGGTCACCAGTTGTTCGCCAGTTGGTGACGGACGGGTAACCAGAATTGTCATGATGAGCTTGATCCTTGATAAACGGCTTGAAGGATGGCGCTGGCTCCTTTGGCTAACAGCTCTTCAGCCAGTGCAATCCCGAGTTGTTCGGCATCGGAGACGTTTCCTTTGCGTTCACCGACGATCATTTGGCTGCCGTCCGGCGCGCCAACCAGCGCACGTAGCCACAGCGTATCGCCTTCCAGTTCGGCGTAGCTGCCAATCGGCACCTGACAGCCACCTTCAAGGCGTACATTCATGGCGCGTTCAGCCAGTACGCGGACCGCGGTAGCGGGGTGATTGAGTGGGGCAAGGAGTTGGCGGACATGTTCGTCATCCAAACGGCATTCGATGCCGATAGCGCCTTGTCCGACGGCTGGCAGAGACTCTTCCGGGCTTAACGCACAGCGGATGCGCGCTTCAAGACCAAGACGTTTCAGGCCCGCGACCGCAAGAATAATGGCGTCATACTCGCCGTTATCCAGTTTTGACAGGCGTGTGCCGACATTACCGCGCAAATCTCGAATCACCAGGTCGGGACGTCGGGCGCGCAACTGGCACTGACGGCGCAGGCTGGAGGTGCCGACACAGCTGCCTTCCGGTAATTGATCGAGGCTGTCGTAATGATTGGAAACAAAAGCGTCGCGCGGGTCGTCGCGCTCGCAAATGGTGGTCAGACCGAGGCCGTCTGGGAATTCGACAGGGACATCTTTCATGGAGTGGACGGCAATATCGGCGCGCCCTTCAAGCAGCGCCAACTCCAGTTCTTTAACAAACAATCCTTTACCGCCGACCTTTGCCAGTGGCGTATCGAGGATGATGTCGCCGCGGGTGACCATCGGCACCAGCTCCACGTGTAAATCCGGGTAGAGGTGGTTCAGACACTGCTGAACATATCGTGCTTGCCACAGGGCGAGCGGGCTTTGTCGGGTGGCAATTCTAATAATATTGGCTAACATGCTTGATACCGTTTTTATCATTTTCCGCCATCGTATCATTGATGGTGCGTTGGTGTCAGGTTGTGGGCATTAGCGGTGCGCCTTTTAAAACGGTCTGAAATTCGGGTGCCGCATACATAGATAGGAAGCCGTGCTGATGCAGTCGGGTAGAGAAATTCGTAATAAAGCAAGATAGATAAGTCTAACTTTCTTTACTTTCTTTACGCCCATTCAGCAAGGTGTTAAATTGATCACGTTTCCAGCAATAATTCGCTAAACATTCTTCTAATTTCATCATGCGGATTTGGAACACGGGGTTTTTCTAGGCACTGGGATAAATCAGGCGAAACGTCTTGTACTTCTACATCGAGACTTTGAAGCAAAGACTGGATGCGATCAACCAACTGCGTGTTGACCGTGCTCTGGGAGCAATGAAACCCGCTTTTCAGCAGGTTTACAGTCTTCTGCCCATTTTATTACATCATCATCACCCGTTGATGCCCGGCTACCTTGAAGGCAAGGTGCCTCACGGTATCTGCACTCACACGCCTGATGAAAAGCAGCAACAGTACCTTGATGGCATCGCGTTGCGCTGGGGTCAGTTTGACTGTTCTCATCCGCAGGGTGAACTGCCGATCACGGGCATCTATTCAATGGGAAGCACCTCGTCTATCGGGCAGAGCTGTAGCTCCGATCTCGATATCTGGGTGTGCCACCAATCCTGGCTGGATAGCGAAGAACGCCAACTCCTACAGAAGAAATGTACGCTGCTTGAGCAGTGGGCTGCGGCGCAGGGCGCTGAGGTCAGCTTCTTCCTGATGGATGAAAGCCGTTTCCGCCACAATGAAAGCGGTAGCCTGAGCGGCGAAGACTGCGGCACCATGCAGCACATCCTGTTACTCGACGAATTCTACCGTACCGCCGTGCGTATGGCGGGTAAACGTATTCTGTGGAATATGGTGCCGGTCGAGGAAGAATCTCACTACGACGAGTATGTGCTGTCGCTCTACTCGCAAGGGGCACTGGCACCGAACGAGTGGATGGATTTAGGCGGCCTGAGCACGCTGTCGGCGGAAGAGTATTTCGGCGCGAGTCTCTGGCAGCTCTATAAAAGCATCGATTCCCCCTATAAAGCCGTACTGAAGACGCTGCTGTTGGAAGCCTATTCCTGGGAATACCCAGACACCAGCCTGCTGTCGACCGAAATTAAAAAACGCCTGCATGACGGCGAGATCGTCTCTTTCGGTCTTGATCCTTACTGCATGATGTTGGATCGCGTGACGCACTATCTGACGGCGATCAACGATCCCACGCGCCTCGATCTGGCGCGTCGATGTTTCTACTTAAAAGTCTGTGAAAAGCTCTCCAGAGAAAAAGCCTGTGTCGGCTGGCGTCGTCAGATTCTGAGCCAGCTGGTGCAAGAATGGGGATGGAGCGACGAGCATCTGGCGATGCTGGATAACCGCGCTAACTGGAAAATCGAACAGGTACGCGAAGCACATAATGAGCTGTTGGATGCGATGATGCAGACCTATCGCAACCTGATTCGCTTCGCCCGCCGTAATAACCTGAGCGTCAGCGCCAGCCCGCAGGATATCGGTGTGTTGACCCGTAAACTGTACGCTGCGTTTGAAGCGCTGCCGGGTAAAGTTACCCTGCTGAACCCACAAATTTCGCCCGATTTGTCGGAGCCGAATTTAACCTTTATCTATGTTCCGGCGGGCCGCGCGAACCGCTCTGGCTGGTACCTGTACAATCAGGCACCGTCGATGGATGCGATCGTCAGCCATCAGCCGCTGGAATATAATCGCTATCTGAACAAGCTGGTGGCGTGGGCGTATTTTAATGGCCTGCTGACGCCAAGCACGCGCCTGTATATTAAAGGCAACGAGCTGTGTGACATCACGCGCCTGCAAGCGCTGGTGGACGACGTAGCCAGCCACTTCCCGCTGCGTCTGCCTGCCCCCACGCCGAAGGCGCTGTACAGCCCGTGTGAAATTCGTCATCTGGCGATTATCGTCAATCTGGAACACGATCCGACGGCGGCTTTCCGCAATCAGGTAGTCCATTTCGATTTCCGTCATCTGGATGTCTTTAGCTTCGGCCAGCAGCAGCAGTGTCTGGTTGGCAGTATCGACCTGCTGTATCGCAACTCGTGGAATGAAGTGCGTACGCTGCATTTCAGCGGTGAGCAGGCGGTGTTGGAAGCGCTGAAAACCATTCTGGGCAAAATGCATCAGGATGCGGCGCTGCCGGAATCGCTGGAAGTCTTCTGCTACAGCCAGCACCTGCGCGGGCTGATTCGTACGCGTGTTCAGCAACTGGTGTCCGAATGCATTGAACTGCGCCTGACCAGTACGCGTCAGCAAGAGCCTGGGCGTTTCAAAGCAGTGAAAGTGGCGGGGCAAACCTGGGGCTTGTTCTTCGAGCGGCTGAGTGTATCGGTGCAGAAGCTGGAAAATGCGGTCGAGTTTTATGGCGCGATTTCCAACAACAAACTGCAAGGTCAGCCGGTTCAGGTTGAAACCAACCATGTCCATTTACCGCCAGTGGTCGATGGCGTCGCCAGCGAAGGGATCATCCAGTTCTTCTTTGAAGATCTGACAGAAAATCAGGGCTTTAATATCTATATTCTGGATGAGTCGAATCGCGTTGAGGTGTATCACCATTGTGAAGGCAGTAAAGAAGAGCTGGTGCGTGATGTCAGCCGCTTCTATTCGTCTTCGCACGATCGCTTTACCTACGGCTCCAGCTTTATCAATTTCAATCTGCCGCAGTTCTACCAAATCGTACAACTGGACGGCCGCACGCAGGTGATCCCGTTCCGCAGCAGCGCACTTTCTCATCTGTGCATTACACCCGCAGTGGATGATGAGGTGATGACAATGAAGCAGCGGCTACAGATTCTATAACGTTCTGGCACTCGGCTTTCAGCGTATTCAGAAAGGGATGTATTGATGGATTCGTTGCAACGCCGAAACCTGATACTGCTGGCGCTCGGACAAGGGCTGACCGGCAGTATTATTTCCCTGATGACGCTGTGCTCTACGCTGGTTGGCGTATTAATGACGCCGGTTCCGCTGTTGACCACGCTGCCGATTACCGCGACGGTGTGCGGTGCGGCGCTCATGATCTACACCGTTTCCTCATTGATGACGAAATATGGCAGGCGCAACGCGTTCATCATCGGCACGCTGCTGGGGCTGGCGGGCGCGCTTTTGGCGGCGCTGGCGATTGTGCTACACAGCTTCTCCCTCTTTGTGTTTTCGACATTTGTTCTGGGGATGTCCTGCGCCTTCAACCAGTATTATCGCTTCGCTGCGGCTGAAATTTTTACCGACAATCAGCAGAAAAATCGGGCGATTTCATGGGTGATCAGCGGTGGTATTTTGGGTGGCTTCCTCGGTCCGTTCGCGGCTAGCCAGTCTTCTCAGCTCTGGGTTTCGTACCCGTTTCTTGGCAGCTTTATCGCGGCGGCCTTCATCTGTGTTATCACGTCACTGCTGTTACTTGGTCTCAAACTACCCCCGATGTCCGTTGCCACGCCCAGCACTCAGCTTAGTGAACCGCTGGCGTCAATCCTGAAAAGCCGGGCGTTTGTGTTGGGAACGGCAAGCTGTTCTGTCGGGTTTGTGGTGATGACGCTCTTAATGAACTCCGTGCCGCTGGCAATGCACCAGCACCACTTTTCCGTTAGCCACAGCGCGACGGTGTTGCAATGGCATTTTGTGACGATGTATGCGCCCGCGTTGCTGTTAGTGCTGCTGGCGAAGCGACTGACGCCGATTCAGGTCGTGGTGATTGGTATGGTGTGTAACGTTGTCGGGGTAGCGGTCGCGCTGAGCGGTTTGACGTTCTGGCACTTCCTTTTTGCGCTGATGCTGTTCGGCGTCGGGTGGGCGTTTATGTTCAACGGCGGGACATTCATGCTGAACGCGTTTACCCATTCGGTACATAAATCCCGTTTGCAGGGGATTAACTCGCTGGTGATTTACGTGCCTAACGCGCTGGCTTCGCTGTCTGCCGGTAGCCTGATGGCGCTAACCAGCGGTTGGCCGCTGGTCAATATGGTGGGTATCGGCATGCTGTTGTTGCTGGTTCTGGGGTTGATCATTCTGGGACGGCGCTGATGTGTGGAGCGCCGCGAGACCGTTGAAAAGTCTGTTACCCGAAGCGAACGGTTTCCCCGGCCTGATCCGAGCAGGCTGCTGACAGCAGCGCGATAAAATCTTTACCGCTGCGATCGCATACCCAGCGTTCCGCCTGACGGTTGAAGTGGTAACCGCCCGTTTTGGTCGCCAGCCAGATTTGGTGCAGCGGTTCCTGCCGATTGATCACGATTTTGCTGCCGTTCTCAAAACTCAGCGTCATCACGCCGCCGTTAGTTTCGTAATCAATGTCGGCATCACCCTCAAACCGATCCAGCGTTTCTTCCAATTGAAGCATGAGTTCGTCGGCTAATTGGTGGAACTCGCTATCGTTCATTTTCGATTCCTATTGATTTTCATGATCCACCTGCGATTATAGAGAGCATACGAGTATTAATGACAGGTCTTAACGTGATGAAGAACGTATTTCGCCAGCTTTTTCTGGTGTTAGCCGTAGTGAGTTTATTTGGTTGTGGTCTGAAAGGGCCGCTTTATATGCCTGCCGATGGCAAATCCGGTGCGTCAACGACTCAGCAAAATGAGAACCAGCCGCCGCAAAAGAAAGCGTCAGTACGTCCTTAATGCGTGACGGTAATAATAAATAACAGGTCACGTAGATGTTTATCGCGCCCGGTTAAGCAAGCGGGGGAGTCAGGATAATGCAGTTCGCTAAGATGCACGGGTTAGGCAACGATTTCATGGTTGTTGATGCCGTTACGCAAAACGTTTATTTTTCACCCGAATTGATTCGCCGTTTGGCGGATCGACACTGTGGTGTAGGGTTCGACCAATTGCTGGTCGTTGAGCCACCCTACGATCCTGAACTGGATTTCCATTACCGCATTTTTAACGCGGATGGCAGCGAAGTGGCGCAGTGCGGCAATGGCGCGCGCTGCTTTGCTCGTTTTGTTCGCCTGAAAGGGCTGACCAACAAGCGTGATATTGCCGTCAGTACGCAGACTGGCCGGATGGTATTGTCGGTGACCGATGACGAACTGGTACGCGTCAATATGGGCGAACCCAATTTCGAGCCGCAACAGGTGCCTTTCCGCGCGGTCAAAGCGGAGAAAACCTACATCATGCGTGCCGACGAACATACGGTGCTGTGTGGCGTGGTGTCGATGGGCAACCCGCACTGTGTGATTCAGGTTGAGGATGTGGACACGGCGAAGGTGGAAACGCTGGGGCCGCTGCTGGAAAGCCACGAGCGTTTTCCCGAGCGTGCCAACATCGGTTTTATGCAAGTGGTGGATAGCCACACTGTCCGTCTGCGGGTGTACGAACGCGGTGCGGGAGAAACGCAAGCGTGCGGTAGCGGCGCGTGTGCTGCTGTGGCGGTAGGGATCCAGCAGGGATTATTGTCCGCGAACGTTCGCGTATCGCTGCCGGGCGGGGAGTTGGATATCCAGTGGGATGGGCCGGGACATCCGTTATTCATGACCGGGCCTGCAACGCATGTCTACGATGGATTTATTCATTTATGAAGAATGTCGAGGAACAGGCAGAGCGCGAGATCGCACTCAGTGACGAGATGGTTTTGCAGTTCCTGCAACAGAATCCCGATTTTTTTATCCGCAATGCGCGTCCCGTCGAGCAGATGCGCATTCCTCACCCCGTCAGGGGAACCGTGTCGCTGGTGGAATGGCAGCTGGCACGTCAGCGTAACCACATTACTCAGCTTGAGGAAGAAATCACGCTGTTGATGGAACAGGCGGGGGCGAACGAAGTGCTGTTCAATCGCCTGCTTGGGTTACAAACTGAATTGGCGTCGGCGGATAGCCTGACCGACATGTTGGATCGCTTGCAGCGCTGGGCGCGTCAGCTTGGTCTGGCGGGCGCAACGGTGCGTCTGTTCAGTGATAAATGGCGCCTTGGCGCGCCGTCTGGTTTTACCCACCTTGGGCTAAACCGCTCCACCTTTGAGCCGCTGCGCATTCAGCGCTTCGGACAACATAACCACTATCTTGGCAGTCTGAACGGGCCGGAGCTGTTGCTTCTGCTGCCACAGGCCAGACAGGTTGGGTCGGTCGCGCTATCGTTGATGGGAAATCATCACGATTTGGGCGTGCTGATTTTTAGCAGCCGCGACAGCCATCATTATCAGGATGGCATGGGAACCGTGCTGCTTCAGCAAATGGCCATGATGCTGCCAGCGATGTTGGCGCGCTGGGTTGAGCGGGCATGAGCCGGCAGCCTGCGCCATCGGAGGCTCCTTCCTCTTCGCCGTTACACGCTGATGTTGAGGCGTTCCTGCGCTATCTGAAAGTAGAGCGTCAGCTAAGCCCGCTGACGCAGACCAGCTATTTACGCCAACTGTCCGCGGTTATCACGATACTCGCCGCGGCGGGTGTGGCTGACTGGCGCAAGCTGGACGCCTCTGGCGTGCGTTCCGTGGTGTCCCGCAGTAAGCGCGATGGGCTACATTCCAGTAGCCTGGCGCTCCGTTTATCGGCATTGCGCAGTTTTCTCGACTGGATGGTGTCACGCGGCGTGCTGGCGGCGAACCCCGCTAAAGGAGTATCCGCGCCGCGAGCCGGGCGTCCATTACCCAAGAATATGGATGTGGATGAGACGAATCGCCTGCTGGAGATCGATTTGGACGATCCCCTTGCGGTGCGCGACCGCACAATGCTGGAAGTGATGTACGGCGCGGGGCTGCGTTTAGCTGAGCTGGTCGGCATGGATTATCAGCATATTGATTTGGCCAGCGGTGAAATCTGGGTCATGGGGAAAGGCAGTAAAGAGCGCAAATTGCCGATAGGAAAAACGGCGGTAACCTGGCTGGAACGCTGGCTGGCGCTACGCGAACTGTTTGGCCCACAGGATGATGCCGTGTTTATTTCCAATCAGGGGCGACGCATTTCGATGCGCAACGTGCAGAAGCGTTTTGCCGAATGGGGGATTAAGCAGGGCGTGAATAGCCATGTTCATCCGCACAAGCTGCGTCACTCCTTTGCGACGCACATGCTGGAATCCAGCGGTGATTTACGCGCGGTACAAGAGCTGCTTGGCCACGCTAACCTGACCACGACGCAGATTTACACCCATCTTGATTTTCAACATTTAGCCTCCGTGTACGATGCCGCGCATCCACGCGCCAAACGAGGGAAACCCTGATGCATTTTTACCGATCTCTTGGCCCGATCCGGGCGATCACGTTCGATCTGGATGACACGCTGTACGATAACGCGGACGTCATTCGGCGCACGGGGCAAGAGTCAATCCGCTTTCTGCAACAGTACCATCCTGCACTTCGTGATTTTCAGGCTGATGACTTTCAGAACTTACGCCAGACCTTGCTGGAGCGCGAACCGGACATCTATCACGACGTGACCGAATGGCGTCGCCGTGCGGCTGAACTGGCGATGTTAGAGCGCGGCCTGAGCGCGGCAGAGGCTAAGGATGGCGCAAAAGCGGCAATGGAAAACTTTGCCCACTGGCGCAGCCAGATTACGATTACCGAAGAAACGCACCAGACGCTAGCGGCGTTAGCCGAGAAAGTACCGCTGGCCGCCATCACCAACGGTAATGCTGAGCCGCACCGCTTTGGCCTCGATCGCTATTTTTCGTTTATCCTGCGCGCTGGCCCGCACGGTCGCGCCAAGCCGTTTGACGACATGTACCATCTGGTGGCGCAAAAGCTTAATTTGCCTGTGCATGAGATTCTGCATGTCGGTGACGATCTCACGACCGATGTGGCGGGGTCGATCCGCTGCGGTATGCAGGCCTGCTGGATTAACCTGCGTGAAGGTAGCCTGACGCAGATTGGCGACGCCCGGCTGCTGCCGCATATTGAAATTTCGCGGTTGGCATCGCTGTCGGCATTGCTATAATCACTGCATTAATCTGTATAAATCACCAGTGGAAACGCCCTTGTCGATGCGGTGTTTCCCTCACCGGATAACCCGTACCTATGGACGTTTCTGATCTGCTTGATGGCCTCAACGACAAACAGCGTGACGCGGTAGCCGCGCCGCGCAGCAATTTATTGGTGCTGGCGGGGGCAGGCAGCGGCAAAACTCGGGTACTGGTTCATCGCATTGCCTGGCTCTTGTCCGTCGAAAACTGTTCGCCGTATTCCATTATGGCGGTGACGTTTACCAACAAAGCAGCGGCGGAGATGCGCCATCGTATCGATCATCTGATCGGCACCAGCCAGGGCGGCATGTGGATCGGTACTTTCCACGGGCTGGCACACCGCCTGCTGCGTGCGCACCATATGGATGCCAATCTGCCGCAGGATTTCCAGATTCTGGACAGCGAAGATCAGCTGCGTCTGCTGAAGCGTCTGATTCGGGCTCTGAATCTGGATGAGAAGCAGTGGCCGCCGCGTCAGGCGATGTGGTTCATCAACGGAAAGAAAGATGAAGGGCTGCGCCCGCAGCACATTGAAAGCTACGGCAACCCTATCGAGCAAACGTGGCAGCGCGTGTATCAGGCCTATCAGGAAGCGTGCGATCGTGCCGGGCTGGTGGATTTCGCCGAGCTGCTGCTGCGCGCGCATGAACTGTGGCTGAACAAGCCGCATGTGCTGAACCACTATCGCGAACGGTTTACCAACATTCTGGTGGACGAATTCCAGGATACCAACCGCATTCAGTACGCCTGGATTCGTATGCTGGCGGGCGACAGCGCTAAGGTGATGATCGTCGGGGATGACGATCAGTCGATTTACGGCTGGCGCGGGGCGCAGGTCGAAAATATTCAGCTGTTCCTGAAAGATTTCGCCGGTGCAGAAACGATCCGTCTGGAGCAGAACTACCGTTCGACCAGCAACATCCTGAAAGCGGCGAATGCGCTGATCGCGCATAACGGCGGGCGGCTCGGAAAAAACCTGTGGACCGATGGCGTAGAAGGCGAGCCTATCTCGCTGTATTGCGCGTTCAACGAATTGGATGAAGCGCGCTACGTCGTTAATCGGATTAAAACCTGGCATGAAAATGGCGGTGCGCTGAAAGATAACGCCATTCTGTATCGGAGCAATGCCCAGTCGCGCGTACTGGAAGAGGCGCTGTTACAGCAGAGTATGCCGTACCGTATCTACGGCGGCATGCGCTTCTTCGAACGTCAGGAAATCAAAGATGCGCTGTCTTATCTGCGCCTGATCGCTAATCGTAACGATGATGCGGCGTTCGAGCGTGTGGTGAATACGCCGACGCGCGGCATTGGCGATCGCACGCTGGACGTGGTGCGTCAGACGGCGCGCGATCGTCAACTGACGCTGTGGCAATCCACGCGGGCGCTGTTGCAGGAGAAAGTGCTGGCTGGGCGGGCGGCGGCATCGCTGCAACGCTTTATCGAGTTGATCGATGCGCTGGCTTATGAAACCTCTGAGCTGCCATTGCATATTCAAACCGACCGGGCGATTAAGGATTCCGGCCTGTGGAGCATGTACGAACAGGAAAAAGGCGAGAAAGGGCAGGCACGGGTAGAAAACCTGGAAGAACTGGTGACGGCGACGCGCCAGTTCAGCTATCAGGAAGAAGATCAGGATTTGATGCCGCTTCAGGCCTTCCTGTCGCATGCCGCGCTGGAAGCGGGTGAAGGTCAGGCGGATGCCAATCAGGATGCGGTTCAGCTTATGACGTTGCACTCGGCGAAAGGGCTGGAGTTCCCGCAGGTGTTTATCGTCGGTATGGAAGAAGGGATGTTCCCTAGCCAGATGTCGCTGGATGAAGGCGGACGTCTGGAAGAAGAGCGTCGTCTGGCTTATGTCGGCGTCACGCGCGCGATGGAAAAGCTAACGATAACCTACGCGGAATCCCGCCGTTTATACGGCAAAGAAGCTTATCACCGGCCTTCCCGGTTCGTCGGCGAGCTGCCGGAAGAGTGTGTTGAAGAAGTACGGTTACGCGCCAGCGTCTCCCGTCCGGTTAATCATCAGCGCCTCGGCACGCCGATAACGCAAAACGACAGCGGCTACAAATTAGGGCAGCGGGTTCGCCATGCGAAATTCGGCGAAGGTACGATCGTGAATCTGGAAGGCAGCGGCGATCATGCCCGCCTTCAGGTCGCGTTTCAAGGGCAAGGCATTAAATGGCTGGTCGCCGCTTATGCCAGACTGGAAACGGTGTGATCGTCACGATGCAGTTTGAAGTATCACGGGGTTATATAACTTATAAAAACCCTGTCTTAGTCTTTATCGTCATTTTCGACAATGCTAGGTGACTTGCCGCGTATCCATGGATGTGTGGTATCACAATAAAAAAGGAGCATGCCCATGACGCTAGACCAGATTGTTGCCGAGTTGCAGAAGAAAAAATGGGTCGATCTTACGCATACGATTACGGAGTCGATTCCTATTTTTAGCGCGTTTGAAGGTGTGTTGCAGCGTAAGACCTTATTCAACGTTGAAGATCACGGGTTCTATGCGCAGGCCGTGACGTTTGCGACGCAGACGGGAACGCATATTGATGCGCCGGGGCATTTTGTCGCGGGTAAGCGTTATCTGGATCGTATTGATAATAAAGAGCTATTGCTGCCGCTGGTGGTGCTCCACAAGCAAGACGCCGTCGCGAACGATCCCGATTACCGTCTGTCGGTTGACGACATTCTGGCGTTTGAGCGTGAACACGGAGAAATCCCGTCAGGCAGCTTTGTCGCGTTTGCCAGCGGCTGGAGCACGCGCTGGCCTGATCTTGATGCCTTCGCCAATAAAGATGAAGAGGGCAACAGCCATACGCCGGGGTGGTCGCTTGAGGCGCTGACGTTCCTGTTTGAAGAGCGCGGCATTAGCGCGGTTGGGCATGAAACGCTGGATACGGATTCCGCCGCGGATTTCCGTCGCAACAACGGGTTGATTGGCGAGTTCTTCGTGCTGAACCAAAATGCCTGGCAGGTTGAGGTACTCAATAACCTGCATCAGCTGCCGTCTACCGGCGCTTATATTCACGTCAGCTACCCTAATTTCGCTGGTGCGCCCGGCTTCCCCGTCCGTGCTATCGCCTATTTACCAGACCACGCTTAATCGATAAACGCAGTTCTTTTTTTACGCTGAGGACTGCGCTTTTTACCCTTTTCCGCGCCAAACTTATTGAATAAACCTTATCCATTTGATCAATCTTTTACAGCGTGTTTCAGCCGAGGTTTTAAAGTTGAAGTCTTTTTCATCTCGGCGTAACATGCGCGCATCATTATTCTCGGAGGACTAACGCCTTGGACACACCCAGTCGATACTGGCTCACTAACCTGTTCATTAGGTACAACTTCTAAGGCTATCTTCCTCTGCTGATAGCCTTCGTGGTTGTCAGCGACGCTGTTTTTGTCGCTACGAGTCAGATCCGTCGAACGGACTGAAACCTGCTGGTGACACCTCACCTTTGTTTCTGTGCTTCAATCGCGTTGTCCATCTCTGCTACTGAAAGGGGAGCTATGGCCCATGCTGAGCGCATTTAAACTGGATAACTGCCGTTTATCTCGTCTGGAACTGGATGACTCCGATGATCTCACCACGTCAGTTTGGGTCGATTTGATCGAACCGGAAGACGATGAGCGTGAAAAAGTACAAAACGAACTGGGACAAAGCCTGGCAACCCGCCCGGAACTGGAAGACATTGAGGCGTCGGCACGTTTTTTTGAAGATGAAGACGGCCTGCACATTCACTCCTTTTTCTTTTTTGAAGATGCTGACGATCACGCCGGTAACTCGACCGTGGCGTTTACTATTCGCGATGGTCGTCTGTACACCTTGCGCGAACGTGAGCTGCCTGCATTCCGCCTGTATCGCATGCGTGCCCGTAACCAAACGCTGGTGGACGGCAATGCTTACGAACTGCTGCTCGATCTCTTTGAGACCAAAATTGAGCAACTGGCGGACGAGATCGAGAACATCTACAGCGATCTGGAATCGCTGAGCCGCATCATTATGGAAGGGCGTCAGGGGGAAGAGTACGACGACGCGCTGTCTACGCTAGCGGAACTGGAAGACGTGGGCTGGAAAGTGCGCCTGTGTCTGATGGATACCCAACGCGCGTTGAACTTTCTGGTGCGTAAAGCCCGCTTGCCATCCGGTCAGCTTGAGCAGGCGCGCGAAATTTTACGCGATATCGAATCTCTGCTGCCGCACAACGAATCCCTGTTCCAGAAGGTTAACTTCCTGATGCAGGCGGCGATGGGCTTCATCAATATCGAGCAGAGCCGGATTATCAAGATCTTCTCGGTGGTTTCCGTGGTGTTCCTGCCGCCGACGCTGGTGGCATCCAGCTACGGGATGAACTTTGAGTTTATGCCCGAGTTGAGATGGTCGTTTGGTTATCCGGGTGCGATTGTGCTGATGATTCTCGCCGGACTGGCACCGTACCTCTATTTCAAACGTAAGAACTGGCTGTAAGTTTTTACCGATGCGCCTGATGGGGTTTAACCGTCAGGCGCGTTAAAACGCCTTTCTCTATACTTATCGTTCCCCGACTCACTCTTCCTGTTTATTCTTCCGCGTCTGTTCATTCTCCGGCCATCTTGTTTAGAATGGCGGACAGTCTTTCTGTTCTTACTTTCTATTACTAAAAACAGGTCGTGTGCATGAAAGGGATGTCTCCTTGGATGCAATGGGGAATATTACTGTCGGTTTCATTATCCCTTGGGTTTGGGCTACAGATTTACCACGTTCCCGCCGCGCTGTTGCTGGGGCCGATGATGGTCGGCGTCGTCATGGGGTTAAACGGTGCGACGATTCGCATCCCGCCCGTCTGCTTTGCGGGCAGCAATGCCGTTCTGGGCTGTCTGGTCGCACAAAGCCTGTCATTTTCTATCCTGAAACCGCTGATGAGTGAATGGCCGCTGGTGCTGTTCATTCTGCTGGCGACGCTGGTTGCCAGCGGGCTATCTGGTTGGCTGCTGGTCAAATTTAGCGAACTGCCCGGCACGACCGGAACCTGGGGCGCGTCGCCGGGCGGGGCATCTGCAATGGTCGCGATGGCCGGGGAGTTTGGCGCGGATGTGCGGCTGGTCGCCTTCATGCAATATTTACGCGTGCTGATGGTCACCGCGTCGGCGGCGTTTGTCGCACGCCTGAGTTTGGGTGATGAAGCGGCGGAAAACAGCGCGATGCTGGTCTGGTTTCCCGCACTGGACTGGCGCTTTCTGGCGACGCTTTGCGTGGCGTTTGGCAGCGCCTGGCTGGGAAGACGCCTGCGCATTCCATCCGGGGCGCTGTTAGGGCCGATGATTATTGGCTCGATGCTGCATGCCAGCGGCACCTTGCATCTGCAAACCCCAGAATGGCTGCTGGCGCTGGCCTATGCCTTTATCGGCTGGAGCGTAGGTTTATGTTTCACCCGCCCGATCTTTTTGCTGGCGATCCGCACGCTGCCGCACATGATGGCGTCGATAGTCGGATTGATGCTGCTGTGCGGTGGAATGGCGTGGATGGTGACGAAAATGATGCCGGTGGATATGCTGACCGCCTTTCTGGCGACCAGCCCCGGCGGGCTGGATTCGATTGCGATTATTGCCGCAGGCAGTCGGGTCGATATGGCGTTTGTCATTGCCATGCAGACGTTGCGGCTGTTTTCGACGCTGTTGTTCAGCCCGATCTTATCGCGCTTTATTTCCCGTCGTGTTGAGGCTGGGAAACTGTAGCTGGCGTGCGGCGTAGCTTACGCTGCGTATAAAGCGCATCCAGAATAAACAGCGCCAGCGCACCCCAGATGAAGGCGAAAGTAATCAGTTTGTCGCTGCTGAATGTTTCACCGTAGAACACCACTGCCAGTATGAACATGATGGTAGGGCCGAGATACTGGAAGAAGCCGAGGGTTGACAGGCGCAGGCGCATCGCCGCGGCGGTGAAAAACAGTAGTGGCACTGTAGTGACGATACCCGCCGAGAGCAGCAGCAGGTTCAGCGACCAGGGATTGGCTGTCAGATGGCTACTTGGCGTGTCGGCAATAAAAAACAGATAAATGACCGCAACCGGCAGCAGCCACAGCGTTTCGATCAGCATGCCAGTTTGCCCGTCGATACCAATCTTCTTACGCAGCAGACCGTATAACGCGAAGCTGAATGCCAGCCCGAGTGCGATAACCGGCAGCGAGCCAAACGTCCACAGCTGAACCAGTACGCCAGTCACGGCGAGCAGCACGGCCAGCCATTGCAGACGGCGAAAGCGTTCGCCAAGGAAGATCATGCCCAGCATGACGTTGACCAGCGGGTTGATGAAATACCCCAAGCTGGCTTCCAGCATGTGATGGTTGTTGACCGCCCAGATGTACAACAGCCAGTTCCCGCCGATAAGTACCGCCGTTAATGCCAACAGAAACAGATGTTTGACGTTACGGCAGGCAAGTTTCACCTGACGCCATTTCCGGCCGATGGTCAGCAGGATGAGCATAAAGAAGAATGACCAGATAATACGGTGCGTCAGTATTTCATTGGGTGGAACGTGCTCAAGCAGCTTGAAGTAAACGGGAGCAATTCCCCAAATAAAGTACGCACCGAGGGCGAAAAAGATCCCCTCACGGGTTTGTTGCGCGTTCATGGGTGACTCGATAAGGACGGCGGGAAAACGCTAAGTCTACCCAAAACTGTGAGCGCTTTCACGTAAAGTGTTAGTGACAATCCTGCTTGCCCACGAGAAAGGCTACCCGACAATATAGGTTGCGGTAGCGCTGGCCAAATGCGAACCCTGTTCGTTATGCAATTCGGCACGGGCGACGGCGATTTTATTGCCGCCGCGCAGCAACGTGCTGGTAATGGTGAAGTGTTCTCCATAGCCTGGCCGCAGATAATCTACCCGCATATCAATCGTTCCCATGCGGGCGAGGCGGTGATGAAATTCCTGATCGCTGATCGTCTCATGGCGCAGCAGCGTGTTGCCAACGCAGACCAATCCAGCGGCAACGTCCAGCCCGGCAGCAATCACGCCGCCATGCAGGATTTTTTGTGCTGCATTGCCGATGAGCTTATCTTGCCGGGTGAACGTCAGGACGGCTTTGTCGGCTTCAAACTGCTGTAGTTCAAGACCGAGTTCGATGTTGAATGGCATCTTGTAAATGAAGATCTCGCCAACGAGCTGGCGCACGGTATCTCTGGTTAATGTCGTTCCCTGAAATGAGGGGTGGTTAGCCATCGTTGTTTTCCGTCCGAGCAATAAGAGGTAAACATTAAATGTAGGTGATTTGATGCGATAAGGTTATGCAAGTGTTTATTTTATGCATTGATTTTGTTTCTTGCCAGAAAAGGCCGAGAAACGGGAGAACGATAATTCAAACGTCGCTGAACTGTGTAGAATGGCGGGCTTGAGTGGGGAAGGCTTATCACTATTTAGATAAATGAGTTTATTTAGATAAAAGCATTTATACCCTAAATAATTCGAGTTGCGTGAAGGCGGCAACCGAGCGAATCCCTAGGAGCTTACACAAGTAAGTGACTGGGGTGAGTAAGGGCAGCCAACGCACAAGCAACGTGAAGTATGACGGGTATATTTGGATAAAAGAATGCCGGAGAAAAGACATGTCGGAGAAAATGAATGCATAAAATAGTACTCGTACTGGCAGCATTACTGATGGCACAGGCCCATGCTGAAACAACAACAAACGTAAACGAGCCTGCGCCAAATCAACCTGCGGTACGTGGCAGCATTATTGCCAGCTTGTTAGAAGAGCACAACACCCCGTTTGTTCTTTATCCTTACGAGAGCAACTACATACTGTATACCTATACCAGCAACATCAATAAAACGGCGATACAGAGCTATAACTGGGGCGATGAAGCACGTAAAGATGAAGTGCATTACCAGTTGAGTCTGGGGTTCCCGATCTGGCGTGGCATTCTGGGTGATAACTCGTTGCTGGGGGCGTCCTATACGCAGCGCTCATGGTGGCAGTTGTCTAATAAGAGTGAGTCTTCTCCGTTCCGTGAAACCGATTATGAGCCACAGGTCTTTTTGGGCTGGGCAACGAACTACACCTTCGCGGGCTGGACGCTGCGGGATGTGGAAATGGGCTTTAACCACCAGTCTAACGGCCGTTCCGAGCCGACGTCGCGCAGTTGGAACCGCGCTTATGCCCGCCTGATGGCTCAGAACGGCAACTGGCAGGTTGATGTGAAGCCGTGGGTGCGTTTCTCCGACAGTCAGGATGACAATCCAGATATCACCAAATACATGGGCCATTATCGCTTGCGCGTCGGCTATGTGTGGGGCGACAGCGTGTTTAGCGCAGAAGGGCGCTATAACTGGAACAGCGGCTACGGCGGCGGTGAACTGGGCTGGAGCTACCCGCTGACGCGTCATGTCCGTTTCTACACCAAGGTGTTTAGCGGCTACGGCGAATCCCTGATTGACTACAACCACCGTCAGACCCGCTTTGGCGTTGGCGTCACGCTGAACGACATGTTCTAACGGCCATGTTTTCGCGACTGGGGTTTTAGCGATTACCGCTTTAGCCCCTGTTGTTTTACCAAACTAACGATTGCAGTTTTACCCAACGGCGCTGAAAATAGCGCCTGTTTGATTTCATTGAATTGGGGAAGGCGTGTCTACGGCGGAAGTATTGAATAAGGAAGCGCTGGCGGTTCAGGTTCTGCGGGACACGTTCGGCTACCAGCAATTCCGACCGGGTCAGCAGGAAATTATCAGCGCGACGCTCAGTGGGCAGGACTGTCTGGTTATCATGCCGACAGGCGGCGGCAAATCGCTGTGCTATCAAATCCCTGCGCTGGTGATGGACGGGCTGACGCTGGTGGTGTCCCCGTTGATTTCACTGATGAAAGATCAGGTCGATCAGCTGCAGGCCTACGGTGTTTCGGCAGCCTGCCTGAATTCGACGCAGACGCGCGAGCAGCAGCTTGAGGTGATGGCCGGTTGTCGTACGGGTCAGATCAAGCTGCTTTATATTGCGCCTGAACGCCTGACGACGGACAGTTTCCTCGATCATCTCGCCCACTGGCAGATCGCTCTGATCGCGGTGGATGAAGCGCACTGTATTTCCCAATGGGGGCACGATTTCCGCCCTGAATACCGCGCGCTGGGGCAGATTAAACAGCGTTTCCCGCATCTTCCTTTTATCGCGCTGACCGCTACGGCTGACGAGACCACGCGGAACGATATCGTTCGCCTGTTGGATCTTCAGTCGCCGCTGATTCAGATCAGCAGCTTTGACCGTCCAAACATTCGCTACACGCTGGTGGAGAAGTTCAAACCGCTCGACCAGCTCTGGATGTTCGTGCAGGGGCAGCGTGGAAAAAGCGGCATCATCTACTGTAACAGCCGCTCCCGCGTGGAAGATATTTGCGCACGGTTGCAGGCCCGTGGGCTGAGCGCAGGGGCTTATCACGCTGGATTGGATAACGAGCGGCGTGCACAGGTGCAGGAAGCGTTCCTGCGTGACGATCTCCAGGTGGTAGTCGCGACCGTGGCGTTTGGGATGGGCATCAACAAGCCTAACGTACGGTTCGTGGTGCATTTTGATATTCCGCGCAACATCGAATCCTACTATCAGGAAACGGGGCGAGCTGGGCGTGATGGCCTCGCTGCCGAAGCTGCACTGTTCTACGATCCGGCGGATATGGCGTGGCTGCGCCGCTGTCTGGAGGAAAAACCGGCTGGGCCGCAGTTGGATATCGAGCGTCATAAGCTCAATGCGATGGGCGCGTTTGCCGAAGCGCAGACCTGCCGCCGTCTGGTGTTGCTGAACTATTTCGGTGAAGGACGCCAGGAGGCCTGCGGCAACTGCGATATTTGTCTCGATCCGCCGAAGCGTTATGACGGGCTGGTCGAAGCGCAAAAAGCGCTCTCCTGCGTATACCGGGTTGGGCAGCGCTTTGGTTTAGGGTATATCGTCGAGGTGCTGCGCGGGGCGAATAACCAACGTATCCGTGATTTCGGCCATGACAAACTGCCGGTTTACGGTATTGGTAAAGATAAATCGCAGGAGCATTGGGTCAGCGTGCTGCGCCAGTTGATTCATCTGGGCTTGCTGAACCAGAACATCACAATGCATTCCGCCGTACAGCTTACCGAATCTGCGCGCCCCGTGTTGCGGGGAGAAATGCCGCTACAGCTGGCCGTGCCGCGTGTGATTAACCTGAAACCGCGTGCCAATCAAAAATCGTACGGTGGAAATTACGACCGCAAGCTGTTTGCCAAATTACGCAAACTGCGTAAATCCATCGCGGATGAAGACAATATTCCGCCTTACGTGGTGTTCAGCGATGCCACGCTGCTGGAGATGGCTGAACTGATGCCGATCACCGCGGGTGAGCTACTGAATATCAACGGGGTTGGACACCGTAAACTCGAACGTTTCGGTGCGCCTTTCATGAACATGATTCGCGATCATGTCGATAATGATGACGAGTAACGCTCGCCTTATCTGATTGCATTTAAAAAACAGGAAAACCAAGATGCTGATGCTATTTCTGACGGTGGCGCTGGTGCATTTCATTGCACTAATGAGTCCAGGACCTGATTTCTTTTTCGTTTCACAAACTGCGGCCAGCCGTTCCCGCCGTGAAGCGATGATGGGCGTACTAGGTATTTCTCTGGGTGTGGTTGTCTGGGCGGCTATCGCGCTGCTGGGGCTGCACCTGCTGTTGCAAAAAATGGCCTGGCTGCATACGGCCATTACCGTCGGCGGCGGGCTGTACCTGTGCTGGATGGGCTGGCAGATGCTGCGTTCTGCTCGGCGTAAAGCACAGCTGGAAACCACGCAGGAAACGGCGGTGGTACTGCCTCAGCGTGGTAAAACCTTCATGCGCGGACTATTGACGAATCTGGCGAATCCGAAGGCGCTGATCTATTTCGGCAGCGTGTTTTCGCTGTTTGTTGGCGATAGCGTTGGCAGCGGTGCCCGCTGGGGGCTGTTTGCGCTGATCTCCATTGAAACGCTGATCTGGTTCAGTCTGGTCGCGATGGTTTTCGCCTTGCCAGCAATGCGTCGCGGCTATCAGCGTCTGGCGAAATGGGTGGATGGCGTAGCGGGCGTGCTGTTTACCGGGTTCGGCTTGCACCTGATTTTCTCTCGCTAATCTTTCCCTGCGAGAATATCCCTCTAAGAGCATTTGCTTTCGAGAAAAAAACAGCGCGCTGTACTCTGATACGACGCGCTGTCTTTTAATCAGGCCTTTCTCGCCGTAGCGAGTAACGCGCCGACCAGCACGAACAGTGAACCGAATATCCGGTTGAGCGTCTTCATCTGCCGTGGACCTTTCAGCCATCCGGCGATACGCGTGGCTAGCGTGGCGTAGCCAATCATCACGATGATATCGACTACTACGGTGGTGATGCCTAGCACCAGATACTGTGCAGTCTGCGGCTGGTGGGGAATAATGAACTGCGGGAACAGCGCCGCCAGAAACACGATGCTTTTCGGGTTGGTCAGATTCACCAGCACCGCACGTTTAAACAGTCTACGACGTGGCATCGCGCTGGCGATCGCCTGAAGGTCAAGTGCGCCTGCGGCGCGCCATTGCTGAATCCCCAGCCAAATCAGATACGCCGCGCCCAGCCATTTCAGCATATCGAAAGCCAGTACCGACTGGTTAAGCAGCGCGCCTAGCCCGATGCCGACCAGCACGATATGAATCGCCAGCCCGACCTGTAAACCACAGATTGAGGCCGCCGCGCCGCGATAGCCGTGGCTAATGCCGGTACTCATGGTGTTGATGGCACCCGAGCCGGGCGACAGGCTGAGAATAAGCGTTGTGAGTAAATAGGTTAACCACCAATCCAATGTCATGAAGCATGCCCCTGAATCACGTTCTGTATTACGAGAGTCTGTCTGTTTTTTATGTCACAATACGCTGGTGCTCTACCGCTTGTCATGTTCTTCCGCTAGCTTTAGTTTTCCCGCGTCACCGGAGAGGTGTGATGGTTCAACGCCACAATACGTTGTTTACGTCGGAACGGTTAACGCCTGAGGGGTTAGCCTCGAACCTGTTAACGCGAGAAGCGCAGTTTGCCGCTTTTGCTACCGGAGAATTACTGGATTTCTGGCGTCAGCGCGAAGAGGGCGAATTCTCCGGCGTTGATGATGTACCGATCCGGTTCGTTCGCTTTACCGCACCCCAGCACGATAAGATTGTCGTTGTCTTTTCAGGCCGTATCGAAAGCTATGTCAAATATAGCGAAGTCGCTTATGACCTCTTTCATAGCGGTTATGATGTGCTCATCATGGATCACCGTGGGCAAGGGCGATCGGGTCGGGTGTTGCAAGACGGACACCGTGGACACGTTGTGCGCTTCAGTGATTATGTCGATGATGCTGAAACGCTGTGCCAGCAGCATATTGGCCCGAAGCACTATACCCGCCGGTTTGCCTTGGCGCATTCGATGGGAGGCGCGATTCTGGCACAGCTGCTGATTCGCCAACCTGAGACGTTTGATGCCGTAGCGCTATGCGCGCCGATGTTTGGCATTCATTTACCGCTTCCTCATTGCGTTGTCGGATGGATCGTCGATTGGGCGGAGCGTCGCCCGGCGATTCGTGATTACTACGCCATTGGCACCGGACAGTGGCGGCCGTTGCCTTATCGGATGAATGTGCTGACGCACAGCCGTGAGCGTTACCAGCGCAGCATTCGATTTTATGCGGATTCACCGGATTTGCGCATCGGCGGCCCGACCTATCATTGGGTGCGTGAGGCGATACAGGCGGGGAAACAGCTACTGGCACAGGCCAGCGCCGTCACCACACCGCTTCTGCTGCTACAGGCAGGAGAGGAACGCGTGGTGGATAACCGCAGCCAGAATGCGTTTTGCCAGACGCTGACACAGAACGGTAACGCTAACTCAAACGGCGTGTTGCAGGTTATCCCCGGTGCGCGGCATGAAATTCTCTTTGAAACGGATAACCTCCGCGCTCAGGCATTTGCGCTAATTTTGGCGCACTTTGCGCGTTATCATTAATTTTAGACTGTTGGCACGCCGCTCAACGGATGCTGCCAGCAACCTCGTTAATTTTTTGCGGCGCGTGCCGCCACAACACACCAGAAGTGAGATCTCATCGTTATGTACCATGTCGTTGCTTCCGATTTAGATGGCACACTGCTGTCACCTGACCACTCGCTGTCCCCGTATGCGAAAGAAACCCTCAGGCTGCTGACGGAAAAAGGGATTCACTTTGTGTTTGCTACCGGACGGCATCACATGGATGTCGCGCAGATCCGCGATAACCTCGGCATTAGCGCGTTTATGATTACCTCGAATGGCGCGCGCGTGCACAACTCGCAGGGCGAGCTGATTTTCAGCCACAACCTGGATCAGGACATTGCCCGCGACCTTTACAGCGTCGTACACAATAACCCCGATATGCTGACGCACGTTTACCGCGATGATGAGTGGTTTATGAACCGTCCGCGCGCGGAAGAAGAGCGCTTCTTCAAAGAGTCGATCTTTAAATACAAGCTGTTTGAACCTGCATTGCTCGAAACCGATGGCGTCAGCAAAGTGTTCTTTACCTGTGATTCCCATGAGCAGTTGTTACCGCTGGAAGAAGCGATCAACGCGCGCTGGGGCGACCGCGTTAACGTGAGCTTTTCGACGCTTACCTGTCTGGAAGTGATGGCGGGCGGTGTGTCTAAAGGCCATGCGCTGGAGCAGGTGGCGAAGATTATCGGCTTCTCACTCAAAGAGTGTGTGGCGTTTGGTGATGGCATGAACGACTACGAAATGCTGTCGATGGCGGGTAAAGGCTGCGTGATGCAGAACGCGCATCAGCGCCTGAAAGATATGCTGCCGGATCGTGAAGTGATTGGGTCTAACGCGGACAGCGCGGTGCCGAATTACCTGCGGGAACTGTTTCTGAAGTAAGTCGTATAGTATCGACCGACGCATCATCGGGCACGCGGTGCCCGATGGCAATGCTGAGTCTCAGCGCGGTTTTTTCAGGAAATCGACCGCTTTGTCGGGAAAATCGGTGAACAGCCCGTCAACATTCGCCTGATAGTAGAGAATATCGTAGAGCCGATCGATATCGTTGGCGTACGCCGGTAGCCTGTCGGCTCTTGCCGTAAACGGGTGTACCTGAAGTTTATACTGATGGGCTTCCTTCACCATATCGGTAAAGGTGATCTTATCAGGAGTCGATCCTTTCTGGACGAGCATGTGATAGTCCGGGCCGATACCATCGGCATAGGTCGCAATTTGCTGCATCGCGCCGGGCTTTTGCATCCAGTCGTAGTTGTAATTCACCCACGTTCCATCGGCCTGCTTCTCGTAGGTTTCATGCCAGTCGGTATAGGCAATCAGCTGAATCAGGTTCAGATCCATCTTCATCTGCGGCTGCAATTCGGTTTTGATGCGCTTTAGCTCTGCGACATCAAATGATTGCAGGAAGACCTTATCGCTTTTTTTCGTATAGCCATACTGCTTCAACACGGCCAGCGTTTCGCGCGCGATGTCTTTCCCTTCCTGATGGTGAAACCACGGTGCTTTGATTTCGGGGTAGAGTCCGATGTTCTTGCCGGTCGAGTGGTTCAGACCCTGAATAAATTCAATTTCTTCCTGAAAGGTATGAATACGGAAGTCGGATTTCCACATCGGAAAACGGTTCGGGTAGCTCTGTACCTGTTTGCCGTCTTTGATATCGAATCCTTCGGTGAATTTCAGCGACTTGATCTCTTTTAACGTGAAGTCGATAGCGTAAAAGCGTCCATCTTTACGGGCGCGTTGCGGAAAACGTTTTGCCACGTCGGTCACGCGATCCAGATAGTGATCGTGCAACACAATGAGCGCGTTATCTTTGGTGAGCACCAGATCCTGTTCCAGATAATCGGCACCCTGAGCGTAGGCCATCGCCTTTGCCGGAAGCGTATGCTCGGGCAGATAGCCGCTGGCACCGCGGTGGGCAATAACGATTTTGTCGGTTGATGAAGCGAAAGCACTAAAGGAAACGGAGAGCGCGAGGGCGGAGAGTAGAGATGTTACGGTAACGTTCATGCGATCAAACCTCTTTCTGTTGAGAGAAAGGCGGCGTCATCAGGACGCCGCCAGAGGGATGCTTACAAGAGCGGGTTAGGCGCGATTGGCTAACTCTGCTTTATGCTTTTTCTCATTCAGCATAACAATCACCAGCAGAAGTACCGCCAGAATGCTGCCGCCGATCATCACCATGAAGCCGCCGTCCCAACCGAAGAAGTCAACGGTGTAGCCGACGATGGCGCTAGCGGCAACGGAGCCGCCGAGGTAACCGAACAGGCCGGTGAAGCCCGCTGCGGTACCCGCTGCTTTTTTCGGTGCCAGTTCCAATGCATGCAGACCAATCAGCATGACCGGGCCGTAAATCAGGAAGCCGATGACGATCATACAGGCCATGTCCACACCTGGGTTACCGGCTGGGTTCATCCAGTAAACGATGGTTGCTATTGTCACCAGCGTCATGAAGAACACGCCCGTTGCACCACGGTTGCCTTTGAAGACCTTGTCGGACATCCAGCCGCACAGCAGCGTGCCCGGAATCCCTGCGTATTCGTAGAAGAAATAGGCCCAGGAAGACTTATCCAGTGCGAAGTGTTTAACTTCTTTCAGGTAGGTCGGTGACCAATCGAGGATACCGTAACGCAGCAGATAAACGAAGACGTTGGCGATCGCGATGTACCACAGCAGTTTGTTCGGGAAAACGTACTGCATGAAGATCTGCTTAGCCGTCAGTTCTTCTTCCGCTTTTTCATTGTAATCAACCGGATAATCGTTTTTGTACTCTTCAATCGGTGGCAGACCACAGGATTGCGGTGTGTCACGCATCAGTGCAAAAGCGATCATGGCAATCAGAATGGCGGCGAAGGCCGGCATGTAGAGTGCTGCTTTCCAGTCGTTGAACCAGGCCATACCCAGCAGGAACAGCAGAGGAGGAATACCACCACCGACGTTATGAGCACAGTTCCATACGGACACGATGCCACCACGTTCTTTCTGTGACCACCAGTGAACCATCGTACGTCCGCACGGTGGCCAGCCCATACCCTGGAACCAGCCGCACAGGAACAGCAGGACGAACATGACTGCAATGCTGGACGTTGCCCACGGCACGAAGCCCATGAACAGCATGACCGCACCTGACAGAATCAGACCCGCAGGCAGGAACACACGCGGGTTAGAACGGTCGGATATCGATCCCATGATGAATTTGGAAAAGCCGTAGGCAATAGAGATACCTGACAGTGCAAAACCGAGGTCACCGCGTGAGAAGCCCTGTTCAATCAGGTAAGGCATGGCCAGTGCGAAGTTTTTACGCACCAGATAGTAGGCGGCGTAGCCAAAAAAGATCCCCATGAAAATCTGCCAGCGCAGGCGGCGATAGAGCGGATCAACGTGTTCTTGCGACACGCGCGGCTGGTGGGCGGCGGGCCTAAAAATACTCAGCATAGATATCTCCAATGCGAAAAAAAACGATAGCTTTTTTGTTCTATTACGAACGTTATTGTAAGGGGTTAGCGTGCAAATGAGTGTGATTCATGACGCTGATGTTACACTTTTATGAAACTGTGACGATTTTTGCGCTCATGTTAACAGAATCGAAAAATTACACAGTGCGGTTTTAGTGACCTAAATCACACTTATTGTTTTTAAACCCTGCTTTATTTTCGTTTAGTGTTCGTTTTTGCTCTTTATCAAACATTAACCCTGCTTTCTGTGTCCCAATAGCAACATGTAGACCATCCGCCTGGAGCGAGAACATGATGCAAAATACGGGGAACTGGCGTGAAACTGACGTGGTTGTCATCGGCGGTGGTGCAACGGGAGCAGGAACGGCACGGGATTGTGCCCTGCGCGGACTGCGCTGCCTGCTGCTTGAACGTTATGACATTGCGACCGGCGCAACCGGGCGTAATCACGGCTTATTACACAGCGGTGCCCGCTATGCAGTAACCGATGGCGAGTCTGCCCGCGAATGTATTGAAGAAAACCAGATTCTCCGGCGGATTGCTCGCCACTGTATCGAACCTACTGACGGTCTGTTTATCACCTTGCCCGAAGACGATCTCGCTTGGCAGGCACAGTTTATTACCGCCTGTCAGCAGGCGGGGATTAGCGCACAGGCGTTGGACCCGCGGGAAGCGTTACGACTGGAACCGGCAGCAAATCCGACACTGATTGGCGCGGTGCGCGTGCCGGATGGTTCGGTCGATCCTTTTCGCCTGACGGCGGCCAACATGATTGATGCCTGCGAGCACGGCGCGGAAGTGCTGACCTATCACGAGGTCATCGGGCTGATTCGCAAGGGCGATCGTATTACCGGCGTGCGCGTTTTCGACCATAAAAAAGGTGTAGAAACAGAAATCTACGCACAGGTGGTGGTCAACGCGGGCGGTATTTGGGGGCAACACATTGCGGAATATGCCGATCTGCGCGTGCGGATGTTCCCGGCAAAAGGTGCGCTGTTGATTCTTGGGCACCGCATCAACAACATGGTGATCAACCGCTGCCGTAAACCGGCGGATGCCGACATTCTGGTACCGGGCGATACCATTTCGCTGATTGGCACCACCTCAACCCACATCGATTACGATCAAATCGACAATATGCTGGTAACGCCTGCCGAGGTGGAAACGCTGATGCGGGAAGGGTCGATGCTGGCGCCGACGTTGGCGAGCACGCGAATTTTGCGCGCCTATGCCGGCGTCCGTCCTCTTGTTGCCAGCGATAGCGACCCGAGCGGGCGTAGCGTAAGCCGCGGTATTGTGCTGCTCGACCATGCCAGCCGCGACGGGCTGGAAGGATTTATTACTATCACCGGCGGCAAGCTGATGACCTACCGCCTGATGGCGGAGTGGGTGACTGACGCTATTTGCAAAAAGCTGGGTCATGACGTGGCCTGCTCGACGGCACAGACGCCGCTGCCCGGTTCTGAATCGCTGGAGGAGGTGAAGTCCGCTCCTCATCCCCTGTCTGCTTACCCTACGGCAAAACCGCTCTCTGCGCCGCTGCGCGGTTCGGCGATTTATCGCCACGGTGAACGTGCCGGAAGAATGTTGTCCGGTGAGCGTCTGGACCGCAGTCTGGTGTGCGAATGTGAGGCGGTGACGGCGGGGGAAGTGCGCTACGCCGTGGAATCGTTACAGGTGAATAACCTGATTGATTTACGTCGGCGCACCCGCGTGGGTATGGGCACCTGTCAGGGTGAACTCTGTGCCTGTCGTGCGGCGGGTCTGCTGTGCCGTCTGGGCACCGCGACGCCGGAGCAGTCGCTCACGCAGCTCAGTCAGTTTTTGAACGAACGCTGGAAAGGCATTCGCCCGATTGCGTGGGGCAATGCGCTGCGCGAAAGCGAGTTTACCAGCTGGATTTATCAGGGATTGTGCGGCCTGACGGCCAGCGACAGTCAGGAGGATCGTCATGCGCTATGACGTTGTGATTATCGGTGGCGGACTGGCGGGATTGACCTGCGGTATTCGCCTGGCGGAGCAGGGAAAACGCTGTGCGATTGTTAGCGCGGGACAGAATGCGCTGCATTTTTCTTCCGGTGCGCTGGATTTACTCTCCCATCTTCCTGACGGGCAGCCCGTGAGCCAGCCGCTCGATGCGCTGGATGAACTGGCGCATCAGGCTCCTCACCACCCTTATTCCCGCATGGGCGCGGCGGCAGTGGCGGCGCTGTTGCCACAGGCCGAGGCGCTGTTGGAACGCAGCAATATCACCCTGCAGGGCAATCATCAGCAAAACCACTGGCGCATGACGCCGCTAGGTAAGTTTCGCGCCTGCTGGCTGAGCCCGGTCGATGGCGTCACGCGTGGTTTGCCGGATTCCCGCTTTGGCGATAATCCGCTGATTGCGGGTATCGAAGGCTTTCTGGATTTTCAGTCCCGTATTGTGGCCGGTACGCTTCAGACGCAGGGGATCGCGGCCCGCAGTGATGAACTCAAGCTGCCCGTGCTGGATCGATTGCGTCAGAACCCCAGCGAATTCCGCGCGGTTAATATCGCCCGTGTGCTCGACCGACCGGAAAATCGCTCGGCGCTGCTGGAGGAATTGTCGCTTCTGGCTAACGGTAACGATGCCATCATCATGCCAGCCTGTCTGGGCTTGGACAGCCCTGAAATCATCAATGAACTTGCTGATGCGTTAGGTAAACCGGTGCTGCTGTTGCCGACATTGCCGCCGTCATTGCTCGGGTTACGCTTGCATCAGGCGCTGTCGCAGCGCTTTCGCCAACTGGGTGGGATGGTGATGCCGGGAGATCGTGCGGTGCGCGCCTCGCTGTCTCCGCAGGAGATTGCGATCCATAGCCACCATCATCGCGATATTCCGTTGCGGGCGAAGCATGCGGTGCTGGCGAGCGGCAGCTTTTTCAGTAATGGGCTGGTGACGCAGTTTGATCGGGTGACCGAACCGGTCTTTGGGCTGGACGTTCGATTCGCTGACCAGCGCGAGGGCTGGAGCCAGCAGGATGTGTTTGCGCCACAGCCTTATCTGCAATTTGGCGCAATTGTCGATGAATACCTGCATCCGTGCATTGGGGGCGAAACGGTCAACAACCTGTACGCGATTGGCGCGGTGCTGGAAGGCTTCGACCCGATTGTACAGGGATGTGGAGCGGGGGTTTCCTTGCTCAGCGCACTTCATGTTGCCGAACAGATTTTGAAGGAGGGCAACCCATGAGCCTGCTTAGCGATAACAGTTTTGAAGATTGCATTAAGTGTACGGTCTGTACCACGTACTGTCCGGTTTCACGCGTGAACCCACTTTATCCCGGCCCGAAACAGGCCGGGCCGGACGGCGAACGCCTGCGGCGCAAAGATCCGGCGCTGTATGATGATGCGCTGAAATACTGCACCAACTGCAAACGTTGTGAGGTCGCGTGCCCGTCGGATGTCAAAATTGGTGACATTATTCAGCGCGCAAAGGGGACGCACAGCACCCACAAGCCGACGCTGCGCGATGCGATTCTGAGCCATACCGATCTTATGGGGTCGATTGCCACACCGTTTGCGCCGCTGGTGAATACGGCGACCAGTCTGAAACCCGTGCGCCATCTGCTGGATAAGGCGTTGAAAATCGACCATCGTCGCCAGTTGCCGAAATATTCATTCGGCACTTTCCGACGCTGGTATCGTCAGCAGGCGGCAAAGCAGCAGGCCTATGATGAACAGATTGCGTACTTCCACGGCTGCTATGTGAACTACAACCATCCACAGTTGGGTAAAGATCTGGTTCAGGTCTTTAACGCGATGGGCATTGGCGTCCAGTTGCTGAATAAAGAGAAGTGCTGCGGCGTGCCGCTGATTGCCAATGGTTTTCACGACAAGGCCAGAAAGCAGGCACATGCGAATATCAAATCGCTGGATGAGGCAATCAATCAGAAATCCCTGCCGGTGGTCGCGACGTCATCCAGCTGTACGTTCACGCTGCGGGACGAATATCCGCATTTGCTGGGGGTGGATAACGGCCATGTGCGCGATGGCGTCGAACTGGTGACGCGCCAGCTCTACCGTCTGCTGGAAGAAGAAGGGCGCACGCTGCCGCTGGGTAAATTGCCGCTGCGGGTGGCGTATCACACGCCCTGCCATCTGGAGAGGATGGGCTGGACGGCGTATACCCTGGCGCTGCTGCAACGCATCCCCGGCCTTGAGCTGGTGATGCTGGATTCCCAGTGCTGCGGCATTGCGGGCACTTATGGCTTCAAGAAAGAGAACTACGCTACGTCGCAAGGCATTGGCGCACCGCTGTTCCAGCAGATTGAAGAGAGCGGCGTCGATATCGTGGTGACGGACTGCGAAACCTGTAAATGGCAGATTGAGATGTCGACCAGTAAACGGTGTGAGCACCCGATCACCCTGTTGGCGAGGTCACTGGCGCAGCCAGAGTAACAAACAAAAGGGGAGCAATACGGGCTGTTCCTCGGTCCGTATTGAGAATAAGAATTTATCGCAAAAAGCACTTTACAAGTGCGAATGATAATGATTATTATTGCTGTGCGTTCCGGGGAACGATGTCATGTGCCTGTGTTAATTACCGATGGTGTTCATGACGATTCGGCTTCCCCGTGAAGGCACGACATTGCTCACATTGCTTCCAGTATTATTTAGCCAGCTCGGGTGCTGGCTTTTTTTTTGCCTGTCGAACGCCCAAACTGCCGTCTCAGATCTTCCGAAAGCCTTCTCCCTTAATCCACCGCCATAAACCATTCTCTGGTTTTACCGATACATCGTGCTGGTGATTGCCTTGCCGATCGATTATTGATGATACCGTTCTGGAAAAACGAACGGGTATCGCACCGCCATAGAGGTCAATTAATAAAAGGGAAACTGTTTATGGATAGCTGCTTGAGTAAGAAAAAAAACGCATTTTTCTTAATAATTATGCTGTTGAGTCTATTTCTAGGCGGGCTAAGAGTAGGCTACTCGGCCGCCAACGATAAAGCCTTCCTGCATCCGGGTATGCTTTATACGCAGGCCGATCTGGAGCGGATGAAGGCAGGTGTCAATAATAAGCAAGAGCCTTGGTATACGGATTGGCAACTGCTGCAATCTCACTATTTGGCAAGCTCCACGTATTCGGTCACGCCAAAAGCGGTGGTATACCGGAACGACCCCACGAATGGGAATACGGGAAACGGCGAGCTACAGAATAGTGCTTCCGCCGCATTGTCCCTCGCAATTGAATGGGCGATGACAAAAAATCCCGCCTATGCGAATGCGGCGATAAAAATTCTTAACGGCTGGTCAACGACATTAACGGCAATTAAAGGTAATGACGCACAGCTGGCCGCCAGCCTATATGGTTATAAATTGCTTAATGCGGCTGAAATTTTGCGCTATACCGGCAGCGGTTGGTCGTCTGCTGATATTGCGCAGTTTAGTAAAATGATGACCAACGTATTTTACCCATTGACCATCACGTATGGTCAGGTAAATGGCGGTTGGGCGAATGGTAATTGGGACGCGGCCGACACGGTATTTAACCTGAGCTTAGGCGTCTGGCTGAACGATTCTGAAATATATAATAATGCCGTAACGTATTTTAAGCAGGGCGAGGGCAACGGCTCGGTTATCCATTATGTACAAAATGATAATGGCCAATTGCAGGAGAGCGGCCGCGATCAGGCGCATGCGCAAGGGGGATTAGGCTTATTGGTGATGGCGGCGCAGATTGGCTATAACCAGCGCCAGTATCATACAAGCGGTGCAGATATGGTGAGCTACCCGAATAATAGCTATCCGCTTGTTAAGGCTGCGGAATATACAGCGAAATATAATCTGGGATATACGGTGCCCTATACGCCGATTCCTGGCAAAGGTTATACGCTTGCGGATATGGGAAAAGGGCGCTCGTGGATCCCTGGCCTGACCATCTCTTCTGCGTTTCGTGGTGAGTTCAGGCCAATATATCGGGGGATTTTCAGTTTATTCACCGCTGCCGGCGTGCCTGAAACCAAACTGCCTTACACGAAAGACGTCATCAGTCGTATGCCGATAGGTAAATTCTATTTTGACCATCCCTCTTATGAAGGGCTTATTAATGCTACGGAGGCTTCCACCTCACGCCCAATGTCTATCGTTCTGCAATCGGTCAGCAAATACAGGAATCAGGATAATACCGGGACGCTGGCCACGGTTACTGGCGAATCAACGCCCATTATCGTCAATGGCGTAAATCCGTCGGTAAATAGTGGAATTCAGGCGGTTTACCTTAATCAAAATAGATTCGCTTTCCGCTCGATACAGACGGGGAAATATATTTCTGCCACCGCTGATGGGCGTTTAGTGGCGTCTGCAGACAATATCACCGACAGCGAATCTTTTATTTATACCGATTCCGGCAACGGTAACGGAACGCTATTGGCCGTGTCGAATAAGCGCTTCCTCATTATGGATCCTGACACCTATCAAATTTCAGCGACGGGAACGGGCGTGAGCAATGATAGTGGTCGGTGGGTGATGTTATATCCCGATCCGACAGCGTTAGGTGTTGTTAAGTAATCGCTGAACACGGAACCAGAGTGATTCTCTGGTTCCGCCATTTCTCAATTCTTATTTCTCAATGCTGCATCCTGTTCTGATTTTTCGAACAGAGCGGTGAGTTTTTTGCGCTATCTTATTTACCGCCGCCCGTTACACTTTCCTTATCAAAAACGCGGGAGGAAATAACATGATCTATTTACGTCAAGCGCAAGATCGCGGACATGCGAATCACGGCTGGCTCGACAGCTGGCACACGTTCTCATTTGCCGATTATTACGATCCTGATTTCATGGGATTTTCGGCACTGCGCGTCATTAATGAGGACTTTATTGAAGGCGGTCAGGGCTTTGGCACGCATCCGCATAAAGATATGGAAATTCTGACCTATGTATTGTCCGGTGCGGTTGAACATCAGGACAGCATGGGAAATAAAGAGCAGGTACCAGCGGGTGAGTTCCAGATTATGAGTGCGGGCACGGGCATTCGCCACTCTGAATACAATGCCAGCAAAGACGAACAGCTGCACCTGTATCAAATCTGGATTATCCCGGAAAAAACCGGGCTGACGCCGCGCTACGAGCAGAAGCGCTTTGATGTGCAACAAGGGCGTCAACTGGTGCTGTCCCCGGATGCGCGTGAAGGCTCACTGAAAGTCTTTCAGGACATGACGCTGTGGCGCTGGGCGCTGAAAGCGCAGGAGCAATCGGTGTACCAGATTCAGGCCGGTCGCCGCGTCTGGGTTCAGGTGGTGCGCGGTACGGTAGAGATTAACGGCCAGAAAGCGGAAGCCAGCGATGCGTTTGCAGTGTGGGACGAAACGGCGATCTCCGTACACGCCAGCGAGGACAGTGAAATCCTGCTGTTTGATCTGCCGCCAGTATAACGGCGAGTGAGAAAAGTGAAGAAGCCCGCGTAGGAAAAGACGCGGGCTTTTTATTTATCACGACCTGATTACATCATTCAGATTCTGCCCCTTTGCCTTTACTTTCTTAATGCTTTTTTTGTTAGACTTAGATTACTGTTTTTCAGGCATTTTAGTCGACGATGAAGAAAAAAAGACCCGTTCTCCAGGACGTTGCTGATCGCGTGGGGATTACCAAAATGACGGTAAGCCGTTATTTGCGTAATCCCGCTCAGGTATCCGCCGCGTTGCAGGAAAAGATCGCTATTGCATTGGATGAGCTGGGCTATATCCCCAACCTCGCGCCGAATATGCTCGCCAGTTCCACCAGCCGGGCGATTGGCGTGCTGCTGCCGTCATTAACTAATCAGGTTTTCGCCGAAGTCTTGCGCGGGATTGAACGCACGGCGGAAGCGCACGGCTACCAGACCATGCTGGCGCACTATGGCTATCATCCTGACAGAGAAGAACAGCGTCTGACTTCCCTGCTGTCGTATCACATCGATGGGCTTATTCTGGCTGAACGTACCCACACGCCGCGAACGCGCCAGATGCTGGACGTTGCTGGCATTCCGGTCGTTGAGCTGATGGATTCCGTCTCACCCTGTCTGGATATGGCTGTTGGGTTTGATAACGTTGAAGCCGCTCGACAGATGACGCTGCGTATGGTCGCGCTGGGGCATCGTCATATCGTCTATCTCGGTGCGCGTCAGGATGAGCGTACGATTATGCGCAGTCAGGGCTACGAGCAAGCGATGTGGGAAAGCGGGCTCAAGAGCTATTGCGCGATGAGCGAGCGGGCATCGTCCTATTCGCTCGGTGGCGAATTGCTGCGGCAGACGCAGGCGGAATACCCGCAGGTCGATAGCGTATTTTGCACCAATGACGACTTAGCCGTCGGTGCGATGTTCGAATGCCAGCGGCAGGGGCTGCGCGTGCCGGATGACATTGGCGTAGCGGGTTTCCACGGGCACGACATTGGTCAGGCGATGGTGCCGAAGCTGGCTAGCGTACTGACACCGCGTGAACACATGGGACGCGTCGGCACCGAACAACTGCTGGCTCGTCTGCGGGGCGAGCCAGTTACGCAGGAGAGGGTCGATGTCGGCTTTACCGTGCTGGACGGCGAAAGCCTCTAAGCCGCTGCGTTAGCCTGCCGCGCGCAGTGCGTCAACGCAGCGTTGCACGACGTCTTCCCGGGTGCCGTCAATATCGACTTTCAGGACATCCGGCTCATCGCTACCCGGTTCTTCCAGCGCATCGAACTGGCTTTTCAGTAGGTCTGTCGGCATGAAGTGGCCTGCTCTGGCTTTGTGACGCTCCAGAACCAGCTCAAAGCTGCCTTTCAAATAGATAAACACCATCTTTTCGTTGCCTTCGCGCAGGCGGTCGCGGTAACGCTTTTTCAGCGCGGAACAGACGATGATGCCCGTCTCGTTTTTGTGCGCCAGGCTGTAGGCAACATCGCTGAGACGCTCCAGCCACGGTGCGCGGTCGTCGTCATTCAATGGCGTACCGCTGGCCATTTTCTGGATATTCGCGCGCGGGTGCAGATCGTCGCCGTCAATAAATTTTGCCTGAATGGCGCGGCCAAGTTCAGCGCCAACTGAGGATTTTCCACTGCCTGATACGCCCATCAGAATAATGCTTCGACCTGACATAATTTGATCTCTATCTCAAAATGTAAATTAAATGGTGTTTGATAGTTCCTGATTTTAACATGTTACCCGTATCATGTTACCGGTATCAAATGATGATGTGATACACCTCACAAACAATCAGCCAATCCAGACCGGGTGCCCTAAAGAGATTATTAACGATGACAGAAATAACATCCGCCTATAGCGCCAGTGTGCTATTAACCATCGCCGCAGGTGCGGTCGCGCTGTTACTGGTACTGATTATGCGCTTCCGCGTCCACGCGTTTTTGGCGTTGACGTTGGTGAGCCTGATCACGGCGCTAGCGACGAAAACCCCTTTTGAGAAACTCGTTCCTACGCTGCTCAGCGGTTTCGGCAGTACGTTGGCATCTGTTGCCTTGCTGGTTGGTCTGGGGGCAATGATTGGCCGCCTGCTGGAAGTGACCGGTGGCGCAAATGTGCTGGCGGATACGCTAATCAATAAATTTGGTGAGAAACGTGCGCCTTTCGCGCTGGGTCTTGCCTCTCTGCTGTTCGGCTTCCCGATCTTTTTCGATGCCGGGCTGATCGTGATGCTGCCGATTATTTTCAGCGTGGCGAAACGTTTTGGTGGCTCAACGCTGACCTATGCGTTCCCTGCTGCGGGCGCGTTTGCTGTTATGCACGCCTTGCTGCCGCCGCATCCTGGTCCGGTTGCTGCCAGTGAACTGCTGGGTGCCAACATTGGCCTGCTGGTACTGGTTGGTGCTGTGATTGCTTACCCTACCTGGTATCTGGGCGGTTATCTGTTCGGCCTGTGGGCAGGTAAGAAATTCCATTTGCCGTTGCCGTCTACCTTCCTGACCGAAGTCAAAGCGGATGAGAAGCATACGCCGCCAGCGTTTGGCGTGGTGATGTGGGTGCTGTTGCTGCCGCTGATCCTGATCTTCCTCGATACCGGGTTGAATACCCTGACGGTAATGGGCGTTATCAGCGGTGATAGCGGTCTGGTGCAGTTCCTGCGTATGTTAGGGAAAACGCCGATTGCGCTACTGATTACGGTCTTGTTCGCCATGATTATGTTTAGCGGCCAGCATAGCCGCCGGCACCTTGAGAAGATCTGTGAAGGCGCGCTGGGCCCGGTTTGTTCGATTATTCTGGTCACCGGTGCGGGCGGGATGTTCGGTGGCGTTCTGCGTTCCAGCGGTATCGGCGATGCGCTGTCTGGCGCGTTGGCAGATACCGGTATGCCGGTGATTGTAGCGGCGTTTGTGGTATCTGCTGCACTGCGTGTGGCACAGGGTTCCGCAACGGTAGCGTTGACGACCACGGCGGCGTTGATGGCACCAGCGGTGGCGGCGACCCCTGGCCTCAGCCAGTTCGATCTCTGCTTTATCGTGGTAGCGATTGCGGGCGGTGCGACCGTGCTGTCGCATGTGAACGACTCAGGCTTCTGGCTGGTTGGCCGTTTCCTCGAAATGGATGAGAAAACGACCCTGAAAACCTGGACGGTGATGGAAACGTTGCTCGGCAGTATCGCGTTCCTGATAGCGTTAGTGGGGAGTATTTTCCTCTGATGTGTTTAGCCCCCTCCTTGCGGAGGGAGGCTTTTAGTCACATTTTTATGCCGACCAAGAGACGGTTTCGTGCGCGATAATGTCGTTATTTTCATGCTACTGCGTAGCACGCGCCCGACATGGGGCGGCTCAAACGCCGCTCGCCCCATGACCCCAGGCTTCTGGCTAAATTATGCCGCTACGCGGTGCCATCGGCGTTCATGACCACTTTTCGAGCCGACTGTGACGCGTTTACTTGCCCCATAAACGGGGCTCGCCCTTCGGGCCAGCACAAGTGCTGTTCAAAAACGTCTCTGACGTTTTTGTCCGGCGCGGCACAGCCTTTCGCGGCGTCCCTGCCGCTCACTCGGTGGTCATGCCCATCGCTGCATAATTTTTACGCCAGATAACGTCAACCCCCTAATAATTTGCACATTTATGTATAGGACACAGGGGGAAACGGAGCGTCTATAACTTCATGTAGGCACGCACGCCGTCGAGGAACATCTGCGTCGATAGCATGACCAGAATCAATCCCATCAATTTCTCCAGCGCACTCACGCCTTTCTCACCCAGCAAACGCAAGAACACATCCGACATCAGCAGGATGATGAATGAGATCGTCCAGGCGATAAACAGCGCCAGCGTCAGGTGGGGTAGTTGATTGGGATACTGGTGGGACAGCAGCATCAGCGCCGCGAGGATCGACGGCCCCGCTACCAGTGGAATCGCCATGGGCACCAGAAACGGTTCTTCGCCTGCTGGCAGGCCGCTGCTATTGCCTTCCTGCGAAGGGAAAATCATACGAATCGCGATGAGGAACAGCACGATACCGCCAGAAATCGACACGGTTTCGGTGCGCAGATTCAGGAATGCCAGAATGCGTTCACCGGCGAACAGGAAAATCAGCATCAGCCCGAGTGCGATCAGCATCTCACGGATTAGCACCACACGTCGGCGTTTGGGGTCGAGGTGTTTGAGTACGGACATAAAAATCGGCAGATTGCCGAGTGGATCCATAATGAGCAACAGCAGCACTGTTGCGGAGATCATTTCTGTCATTTTGGTTTTTTACTCCCGAAACCTTGTTTCCTGACCTGGGCCATCTTCACGGGCTGACCAACGTGATTATCCTGTGCCAGGTTGATGATATTAGAATGACTGCTGAAAAAGGGCGTACTATCGAATAAATTCACTTGCGACTTTATGTACATTTTGTAAGGTTGAATGACACGATTATTTACAGGTTTACGACACGACGCGCGCGCGACCTCTGCGGGAGATCACCGAACCAGCAATCACTAAGCGCTATCGACGTTAGCCAGAATTCTTTTTGTTACCCCCAAAGCAGGACAGTTACCATGAAAAATGTTGGTTTTATTGGCTGGCGCGGTATGGTCGGCTCGGTTCTCATGCAGCGCATGGTGGAAGAACGCGACTTTGATGTGATTCACCCGGTATTCTTTTCGACTTCTCAGCACGGCGAACCTGCTCCGGCGCTGGGTGGTCATAAAGGCGTGTTGCAGGATGCTTATAATATCGATGCACTGCGCGCGCTGGACATCATCATTACCTGTCAGGGCGGCGATTATACCAATGAAGTTTACCCAAAGCTGCGTGAAAGTGGCTGGCAGGGTTATTGGATCGATGCCGCATCCTCACTGCGTATGAAAGATGACGCGATTATTATTCTGGATCCGGTTAACCACGGTGTGATTCAGCAGGGTCTGGATAAAGGCATCAAAACCTTTGCCGGCGGCAACTGTACCGTCAGCCTGATGCTGATGTCATTGGGCGGCCTGTTTGCGAACAATCTGGTTGAGTGGGTTTCTGCTGCGACGTATCAGGCAGCTTCTGGTGGCGGTGCGCGTCACATGCGTGAACTGCTGGCTCAGATGGGTTCGTTACACGGTGAAGTGGCGAAAGAGCTACAGGATCCGGCTTCTGCGATTCTGGATATCGAACGTAAAGTGACCGCGCTTACCCGTAGCGGTTCGCTGCCGACTGATAACTTCGGCGTGCCGTTGGCAGGTAGCCTGATTCCGTGGATCGACAAACAGCTGGATAACGGCCAGAGCCGCGAAGAGTGGAAAGGTCAGGCGGAAACCAACAAGATTCTTAGCACCAGTAGCGTCATTCCTGTTGACGGCCTCTGCGTGCGCGTCGGCGCACTGCGCTGCCACAGCCAGGCGTTCACCATCAAACTGAAAAAAGACGTGGCGCTGCCGGAAATCGAACAACTGCTGGCAACCCACAATGACTGGGTGAAAGTGGTGCCGAACGATCGCGACATCACCATGCGTGAGCTGACGCCTGCTGCGGTAACGGGCACGCTCTCTACGCCGGTGGGTCGTCTGCGTAAGCTGAACATGGGGCCGGAATACCTGTCCGCCTTCACGGTCGGCGATCAGCTGCTGTGGGGAGCCGCTGAACCGCTGCGCCGTATGCTGCGCATTCTGCTGTAATCCTCCTGCTTTTCTGGCGCAACATCGTTTGGTGTTGCGCCATATTTCTGCTCGTATTTCTTCACTCGTATGTCTTCGAGAACCGCGACGGGCCGGGTATTTCAGAACGCCCAGCGTCCAAGGCGCGTATCACTCACTGAGATTTTCAGCAAAGTACCAGACTTCTTTGTTGCAGGCACAGATTTAGCTGATCCACTTTATCTTTAGCCGTTGTGGTGCAGATAAAACGTGGGTTTTCATGTAAATAGACGTCGCCGTTCTGAAGTAATCCAACTTCAAGCAACTGCAATTCGGCTTGTTGTAACTGCTGCTGTAGCACTGGCAGGTAAAAACCGGATGCATCATAAAAGAACTCTTCAGGAGTGATGTCCCCGATTGGGAAACCCTGTTCGTCAAACAAACTGTCTATAGATAACGCGATCCCTGCTTGCTGAATAGGGGTTAACGCTTCCAGCGCCTGAAGATCAAATTCTTTCCATTCGATATAACAAAGAAAATCTTCCCCCAATAAATTATCCAGCCAATAGATCTGTGCATATTCGCCATGCGATTGATTCAATGCTGGCGTAATGATGTCGTGTGCTGAAAATCCGGGTACTGCCTGTTCAAATGCGGCATAAAGTGCGGTATCGGTCATAACGCCTCCTTGTATTGATAAACTGATTTTGCTCTGCCGTCACGGTAGCCTGCTACCTGGCCCACAACGCCTTTATCTCCCCATCACGCCACGCTATCCAGCTGTTCCAATGCCTGACGGGGTGAGATCAGTGGAACGCGTACTTCGACCCGGGTGAATTTATCCGCTTCGCTGACTACCGTGATGCCATAGCGGTTGCCGTAGCGTGCTTTGATGCGACGGTCGACCAGATTCATGCCCAGCCCATCGCCGCCGCTGCGAGGCTGATAGGTACCAGCGTTATCTTCCACTGACAGTTCCAGCGTGTTGGCGTGCAGGCGTCCGCTAATGTGGATATGCCCGTTTTCAATCATCTGAGAGATACCGTGCTTAATCGCATTTTCGACAATCGGTTGCAGGGAAAACGCGGGTAACCGCGCTTCACGCAGCGCCTCCGGTAGCGAAATGTCTACGGTAAGGTGATCGGCAAAGCGCGCTTTTTCGATTGCGAGATAGGCATTAACGTGTTCTAGCTCGTCATTGAGCGACACTTCATCGTTGCTGCGCTTGAGGTTTTTACGGAAAAACGTCGACAGGGACAACACCAGCTGGCGAGCGTGATCGGGGTTGCGTCGTATCACGGCGGACAGCGTGTTCAGTGCGTTAAACAGAAAATGCGGGTTGACCTGTGCGTGTAGCAGCTTGATTTCCGATTGGGCCAGTAGCTGTTTCTGCTGTTCAAAACGGCCCGTCAGAATCTGTGCGGAAAGCAGGTGGGCGATCCCTTCCCCCAGCGTGCGGTTAATGCTGGAAAATAGCTTGTTCTTGGGCTCATAAAGCTTGATCGTGCCGACAACGCGCTGATCTTCGCCACGCAGCGGGATCACTAGCGTGGAGCCGAGTTTGCAGTGTGATGAAACCGAACAGGTATAAGACACTTCGTTGCCGTCGGCGTACACCACCTGATTGTTGTCTATCGCCCGACGGGTGTGTGATGACGTGATAGGCGCACCGACATTGTGGTGGTCGTCGCCCAGCCCGATGAAGGCCAGCAGTTTGTCGCGATCGGTAATGGCTACGGCACCCACTCCCAGCTCTTCATACAAAATACGGGCGACGCGCATACTGTTTTGCGGGTTGAATCCCTGACGTAGCGCCCCTTCGGCGCGGGCGGCGATTTGCAGAGCCTTGGCGGAAAACGCAGAGGTGTATTTTTCAAAAATGGCGCGTCTGTCGAGCAGGATGCGCATGAACATGGCGGCACCGATGGTGTTGGTGATCATCATCGGTAGAGCGATGTCTCGAACCAGTTCAACCGCGTTATCAAACGGACGGGCAACCAGCAGAATAATCGCCATTTGCAGTATCTCCGCGACCAGCGCGGTCAGGCCGACGACGAGGGGCTGGAACAGCAAATCGATGCGGTTGCGGCGTGCCAGATAGCGGTGTAACAGCCCGCCGAGCAAGCCTTCGGCAATCGTCGACAGCATACAGGCCAGCGCGGTCATCCCGCCCATCGAATAGCGGTGTAATCCGCCCGTTAACCCGACGAGAAAGCCGACGGAAGGGCCGCCCAGCATGCCGCCGAGCACGGCGCCCGTCGCGCGGGTATTGGCAATAGAATCGTCTATATGCAGGCCGAAATAGGTTCCCATAATGCAAAACACGGAAAACACCAGATAGCAGACCAGCTTGTGTGGCAGGCGGATGGTGACCTGCATCAGCGGGATAAAAAGCGGTGTTTTACTGAGCAGATAGGCGATAACCAGATAAACACACATCTGCTGTAACAGGGAAAGAATCAGATCAATCTGGCTAACCATGGGCGGGATCTCATCATACGCGAACCGCCAAATTGTACTGCTTTTTGCTAGCAGACGAACCGATCTTTAAACAAAAGATGCTAATTATCCCGTGTCATAACTTATTCATATAAATATAAACGGAAAAATTTCATCCGTTCTCTGATATTTCTCCGTTCTTTGACTACGCTGAATTAGGGGGCGTGGTTCAAGAACTCTTTCATAGTATTCATTATTTTTACACGTCGCCGTTATTCATTAGCAAGCTAATAACCCGTTATTTTTATTGAATTTTTGTTAAAAATAAGTAACGGGAGAATATAAGCACAACGTAATGCGCTTTTTATATTACTTATTTATTTAATTCAAATGGTTAATCAGAGGATGGATACCATGTCAGCGTTTTCTGAGGCGATTAATTCACTTATTTCCGGGCACTATGCCGATCCGTTTTCGCTGTTAGGTATGCATCATTCCTCCAAAGGTCTTGAAGTTCGGGCACTGCTGCCGGATGCGCAGGCAGTCTGGGTTGTGGATGCCAGCAATGGACGAAAAATCGTCGAGCTGGATAGTGTAGACGAACGCGGTTTTTTTTGTGGTCTGGTGCCGCGCCGGAAAAATGCCTTCCGTTATCAACTGGCCGTGACCTGGGGTGAAGAAACCTGGGTCATTGAAGATCCTTACCGTTTTGGCCCGCTGTTGCAGGATATGGACATTTGGCTTTTGGCTGAAGGCACCCACCTGCGGCCTTACGAGCGGCTAGGCGCACATCTGGAAACGCTGGACGGTGTTGAAGGCACGCGCTTCGCCGTCTGGGCGCCGAATGCCCAGCGCGTTTCAGTGGTGGGGCAGTTCAACTTCTGGGATGGTCGACGTCATCCGATGCGGCTGCGGCAGGAAAACGGTATTTGGGAACTGTTTCTGCCCGATGTGAAAGCGGGGCAGCTCTACAAATATGAAATGATCGACAGCCACGGCAACGTCCGGCTGAAGGCCGATCCGTATGCGTTCGAAGCGCAGATGCGCCCGGATACGGCCTCGCTGATTACACCGCTGCCTGAGAAAGTCCCGACCAGCGACGCCCGGCGTGAGGCGAACGGTCTGCGTTCACCGATCTCCATTTATGAAGTTCACCTTGGTTCCTGGCGGCGGCATACGGATAACAATTTCTGGCTGAGCTATGAAGAACTGGCGAATCAGCTGATTGATTATGTGCTGTACATGGGTTTCACGCACGTGGAGCTGATGCCGATTAACGAACATCCGTTCGATGGTAGCTGGGGTTACCAACCGCTGGGGCTGTATGCGCCAACGCGCCGTTTCGGCACCGCGTCTGAGTTCAGAGCCTTTGTTGATGCGCTCCATGGGGCAGGTATTAACGTCCTGCTGGACTGGGTGCCGGGGCATTTTCCCGGCGACGAATACGGTCTGGCGCAGTTTGACGGTACCGCGCTGTATGAATATGCCGATCCGCGTGAAGGCTATCATCAGGACTGGAACACGCTGATTTATAACTATGGTCGCCATGAGGTGCGTAACTATCTGGCGGGCAACGCGCTGTTCTGGATGGAGCGCTATGGCATCGACGGCCTGCGGGTCGACGCTGTGGCTTCCATGATTTACCGCGACTACAGCCGCAGTGAAGGCGAGTGGGTACCGAACCATTACGGCGGTAAAGAGAACCTCGAAGCGATTGCGTTTCTACGTTACACCAACCATATGCTGGGTCATGCCGCGCCCGCGGCGATCACGCTGGCCGAAGAGTCCACCGATTATCCAGGCGTCACGCTGCCGCCGGACTGCAACGGGTTAGGGTTTCACTACAAGTGGAATATGGGCTGGATGCACGACACGCTGGCTTATATGCAGCACGATCCGGTTCACCGCAAATACCATCATGATTTGCTGACGTTCGGCATGTTGTACGCCTATAGCGAGAATTTCGTGCTGCCGCTGTCTCACGATGAAGTGGTGCATGGTAAGCGCTCGCTGCTGGATCGCATGCCCGGCGATGTCTGGCAGAAATTTGCCAATTTGCGCGCGTATTACGGCTTTATGTGGGCGTATCCCGGCAAGAAGCTGCTGTTTATGGGCGGCGAATTTGCGCAAGGGCGTGAGTGGAACCACGACGCCAGTCTGGACTGGCACCTGCTGGATGAGCCGGAAGGTTGGCACCGCGGCGTGCAGAAGCTGGTGCGCGATCTTAACCACTGCTATCGCCAGCAGCCGCCGCTGTATCAGCTTGATTTCCAGCCTCAGGGCTTTGAATGGCTGGTGGTGGATGACCGGGAAAACTCGGTCTTTGTCTTTGTCCGGCGTGATGAGCAAGGCAATGAGATGCTGGTGGTCAGCAACTTCACGCCGGTTCCACGCTATGGATACCGTATCGGCATTAACCAGCCTGGCGGCTGGCGAGAAGTGCTCAACACGGATTCGGTTCACTACAACGGTAGCGATACGGGCAATGTCGGGACGATTTACAGCGAGGAGCACGCTAGCCACCAGCGCCAGCATTCTCTGGTTCTGACTATTCCGCCGCTTGCCACGCTGTATCTGGTGAAGGAGGCGTAAATGGCGGAATTGCAGACGGGCAAGCCGACGCCGCTGGGAGCCAGTTTTGACGGCAGCGGCGTGAATTTCGCGCTGTTTTCGGCGGATGCCGAGCGAGTCGAACTGTGTGTATTTGATGAACATCAGCAGGAGCAGCGCATCGCGCTGACTGCACGCAGCGGCGATATCTGGCATGGCTATCTCCCTGATGCACAGCCGGGGCTACGCTACGGTTTCCGGGTCGATGGGCCGTTCGAACCGTCGCAGGGTTTGCGCTTCAATCCGCATAAACTGCTGTTGGATCCGTGCGCCCGCCAGCTTGATGGCTGGGTGGTGGATGACGCTTGCCTGCAAGGCGGGATTGACCAACGAGATGAGCGCGATAGCGCTGGCATTATGGCGAAGTGTGTCGTTACGGCTGAGGATTATGACTGGCAGGATGACCAGCATCCGCAAACGCCCTGGAATCAGACGGTGATTTATGAGGCGCATGTCCGTGGGCTGACGCAGTTGCATCCCGATATCCCCGAAGACATTCGCGGTAGCTATGCGGCGTTAGGCCATCCGGTGATGATTGACTATCTGACGTCGCTGGGCATCACGGCGCTGGAGCTGCTTCCTGTACAGCAGCATGCCGATGAACCCCGGCTTCAGCAACTGGGGCTGCGTAACTACTGGGGCTATAACGTGCTGCTGCCGTTTGCCGTCGATAACAGTCTGGCCGCGGGCGACGACGCGCTGAATGAATTTCGCGATGCGGTGAAAGCGCTGCATCATGCGGGCATCGAGGTCATTCTGGATGTGGTGTTTAACCACAGCGCCGAGCTGGACGTCGAAGGGCCCACGCTGTGCCAGCGCGGTATCGACAACCGTAGCTACTACTGGCTGACTGAAAACGGCGAATACCATAACTGGACTGGCTGCGGCAATGTGTTGCGCCTGAATCATCCGGCGGTGATGGATTGGGTGATGGACTGCCTGCATTTCTGGCGCGAGGTCTGCCACGTAGATGGTTTCCGCTTCGATCTGGCAACGGTGCTGGGGCGTACCCCGGATTTTACCGCCGACGCGCCGCTGCTGTCTGCTATGAAAAATGATAGCCGCTTACAGGGCTGCAAGCTGATCGCTGAACCGTGGGACATCGGACATGGCGGTTATCAGCTCGGTCAATTCCCGACACCGTTTGCCGAATGGAGCGACCGCTACCGTGACGACATGCGCCGCTTTTGGCTGCATGGTGACATTTCTCTTGGCGCATTCGCCCGCCGCTTTGCTGCTTCCAGCGACATCTTCCAGCAGCGTGACCGCCTGCCTCATGCCTCCATCAACAAACTGACGGCCCATGACGGCTTTACGCTGCGCGATCTGGTGAGTTTCAACCACAAGCACAATGACGCCAACGGCGAGGGCAACCGCGACGGCACAGGTAGCAATTTCAGCAATAACCACGGTACGGAAGGGTTGGAAGCGGATGACGACATCCTTCAACGCCGACTGGCCAGCCAGAAGGCGCTGCTGACGACGCTGATTCTGTCGCAGGGAACGCCAATGTTGCTGGCGGGCGATGAACTGGGACACAGCCAGCAGGGCAACAACAACGCCTACTGTCAGGACAACGAATTGACCTGGCTGCACTGGGAAAACGCGAATAGCGCGCTGCGTGAGTTTGTCGCCGGATTGATCCAGTTACGCCGCACGATTCCGGCATTGCAGCAGGAAACGTGGTGGCAAGAAGGGGATGGTGCAGTGCAGTGGCTGAACCGAGAAGGGCAGCCTTTGACGCCGCAGCAATGGGAGCAAGGGGAGCATCAGCTACAGATTTTACTTTCCGGTCGTTGGCTCGTGTTGTTTAACGCCAGCCTGCATGCCGGTGCGTTCATTTTGCCAGAAGGCCACTGGCAGGTTTCACCGCCGTTTGATGAGACGAATCCGCCTGAAGGTGGAATTTGGCACGGACAAGCGCAGGCGGTAAGCGTCTTGATAAAGCAGACCGCCTAAGCGCAAGCCATTAAAAGAATAATCAGGAGATAGCCATGGTGAATAACGACAAGCATGACCCTCTGATGTTGGCAAGACAGCTCCCTTTGAAATCCGTGGCATTAATTTTGGCCGGAGGCCGTGGAACGCGACTGAAAGGGTTGACGGCATTACGTGCCAAGCCTGCCGTCCATTTTGGCGGCAAATTTCGCATTATTGATTTCGCGCTCTCTAACTGCCTGAATTCCGGTATCCGCCGTATTGGCGTGATTACGCAATATCAGTCGCATACGCTGGTGCAGCACATTCAGCGCGGCTGGTCATTTCTGAATGCGGAAATGAACGAATTTGTCGATTTACTTCCTGCGCAGCAGCGCCATTCGACCGATCACTGGTATCGGGGAACGGCAGATGCGGTGTGTCAGAATCTCGACATCATTCGACGCTATCGTGCGGAGTATGTGGTGATCCTCGCGGGCGATCACATCTACAAGATGGACTACTCACGTATGCTCATCGATCACGTGGAGAAGGGAGCGGAATGTACCGTCGCCTGTCTGCCCGTACCGATCGAAGAAGCCAGCGCCTTTGGTGTCATGAGTGTCGACAAACAGCACCGCATCCTCGATTTTGCCGAAAAACCGGATAACCCGACGCCGATGCCGGATAACCCCGATATGGCGCTCGCGAGCATGGGGATCTATGTTTTTAATGCGGACTATCTTTATCAATTACTGGAAACGGATCGTAGCGCGACGGATTCTGCCCACGACTTTGGGCAGGATTTGATTCCGAAGATTGTCTCGCAGCGTCTGGCCTGGGCGCATCCTTTTACGCTGTCGTGCGTCACATCGGGCGAAGATGAACATCAGTATTGGCGGGATGTCGGCACGCTGGAAGCCTACTGGCGCGCCAATCTCGATTTGGCGTCCGTTACGCCGGAGCTGGATGTGTACGATCGGCACTGGCCGATTCGTTCCGCGATTGAATCGTTGCCGCCCGCCAAATTTGTTCAGGACCGTTCCGGCAGTCACGGCATGACAATGAACTCGCTGGTATCCGGGGGCTGCATCGTCTCCGGTTCTGTTGTCACGCATTCCGTGCTGTTCCCGCGCGTGCGGGTGAATTCGTTTTGCAGTATCGATTCGACGGTGATCCTGCCGGATGTCAACGTGGGGCGCTCCTGCCGTTTACGCCGTTGTGTCATCGATCGCGCCTGCCACTTGCCGGAAGGCATGGTGATTGGTGAAAACGCGGAAGAGGATAGCCGCCGTTTTTACCGTTCGGAAGAGGGGATCGTGCTGGTCACGCGATCAATGTTGGAAAAGCTGTAAACACCATCGGAACAAAACGGGAGTAATAATGCGGGTCTTACATGTTTGTTCGGAGCTATTTCCACTATTGAAAACCGGTGGACTGGCGGATGTGGCTGGTGCGTTGCCCGGCGCGCAGATTGCGGCGGGGATGGATGCCCGTGTCATCCTGCCTGCCTTCCCCGATCTGAAAAAAGGCATCGCCAACCTACAGGTTGTGCGTGAGCTGGATACCTTCGCGGGACACGTCACGCTGCTGTTCGGCCATTTTAACGGCGTCGGTATTTATTTGATTGATGTGCCTGAGCTGTATGAACGCGCGGGCAGCCCTTATCACGACCCGGCGCTTTATGCGTATGCTGACAACTACCTGCGGTTTGCGCTGCTGGGGTGGATGGGATGTGAAATGGCATGCGGGCTGGATCGCTACTGGCTGCCTGATGTTGTGCATGCCCATGACTGGCACGCGGGGCTGACCTGTGCCTATCTGGCGGCGCGCAACCGTCCGGCGAAATCGGTCTTTACCGTTCATAACCTGGCCTATCAGGGGCTGTTTGATGCCCGGCATATGCCGAATCTCCACCTGCCGAGCGAGTTCTTTCAGGTGTACGGGCTGGAGTTTTACGGCCAGATTTCCTACCTCAAGGCGGGATTGTACTACGCTGACCATATTACGACCGTCAGCCCAACCTACGCGCACGAGATTACGCTACCGGCTTATGGCTACGGCATGGAAGGTTTGCTGAAAACGCGCGAAGAAGAAGGACGGCTGTCCGGCATCCTCAACGGCGTAGACGAAACGATTTGGAATCCGGCGCACGATCCTTTACTCACCAGCCATTACTCCCGAGATGCTTTAGCGGACAAAGCCGCAAACAAGCGGCATCTGCAAACGGCGATGGGCCTGAAGGTGGACGACAAGGCACCGGTTTTTGCCATCGTCAGCCGCTTGACCAGTCAGAAAGGGCTCGATATTGCGCTAAGCGTGGTGCCGGACCTGCTGGAACAGGGCGGGCAACTGGTGGTGCTGGGCGCAGGGGATGCGGATTTACAGGAGGGCTTTCTGGCGGCGGCGGCGGAATATCACGGTCAGGTTGGCGTACAGATTGGCTATCACGAGTCCTTCTCGCACCGCATTATTGGCGGCGCGGATGTCATCATGGTGCCGAGCCGATTTGAGCCTTGCGGGTTAACGCAGCTCTACGGCCTGAAATATGGCACGTTGCCGCTGGTACGCCGAACCGGCGGGCTGGCGGATACGGTATCGGACTGTTCGCTGGAGAATCTGGCGGATGGGCTGGCAAGCGGGTTCGTCTTTAACGATTGCAGTGTGGGATCGCTATCCCGCGCGATTCGTCGTGTGTTTGTGTTGTGGTCCCGACCCACGCTATGGCGCTATGTGCAGCGTCAGGCGATGGCGATGGATTTTGGTTGGCAGGTTTCTGCTCAGGCTTATGGTGCGCTCTATCAACGCTTGTATACCCACTAGTTTTCCCGCTGCGCGTCATCCTCGTGCAATCTGAAAACGACAGGGTAGGGTAACACTCACTTGGGAATGAATATTATGAACTCGCCGTTTATCTATACTTCACCAACGCTCAGTGTGGAAGCGCTGAAACACTCTATTGCTTACAAGCTCATGTTTAGCGTGGGGAAAGATCCCTCTATTGCGAATAAACATGACTGGCTGAATGCTACGCTGCTGGCCGTGCGTGACCGGATGGTGGAGCGCTGGCTGCGCTCGAATCGGGCACAGCTTTCGCAGGATGTGCGGCAGGTCTATTACCTGTCGATGGAATTTTTGCTGGGGCGGACGTTGTCGAACGCGCTGCTGGCGATGGGACTGTATGACGATCTGAAGGCCGCGCTGGATGGCATGGGGCTGGAACTGGACGATCTGCTACAGGAAGAAAACGATCCCGGCTTAGGGAACGGCGGCCTGGGGCGTCTGGCTGCCTGTTTTCTGGATTCGCTGGCGACGATGGCGCTGCCGGGGCGCGGCTACGGTATTCGCTACGAATACGGTATGTTCAAACAGAATATTGTTAACGGCAGGCAGGCTGAATCGCCGGACTACTGGCTGGAATACGGTAATGCGTGGGAATTCCCGCGCCACAGCACGCGCTACAAAGTGCGCTTCGGCGGCCGAATCCAGCAGGAAGGCAGCAAAATGCGCTGGTTGGAAACGGAAGAAGTTATTGCGTGTGCCTACGACCAAATCATTCCCGGTTTTGATACCGATGCCACCAATACACTGCGTCTGTGGGGCGCGCAGGCCAGTAACGAAATCAATTTGGGTAAATTTAATCAGGGCGACTATTTTGCGGCGGTAGAAGATAAAAACCACTCGGAAAACGTGTCGCGCGTGCTGTATCCCGATGATTCCACCTATTCAGGCCGCGAACTGCGTCTGCGTCAGGAATACTTCCTGGTTTCCGCCACGGTGCAGGACATTCTCAACCGTCACTGGATGATGCACAAAACGTACAACAATTTGGCAGAGAAGTTCGCCATTCACTTGAACGATACGCATCCGGTGCTGGCCATCCCTGAGCTGATGCGTTTGCTGATCGATGAGCACAAATTCAAATGGATAGAGGCGTGGACCGTGGTGAGGAAAGTCTTCTCCTACACCAACCACACGCTGATGCAGGAAGCGCTGGAAACCTGGCCGGTTGATATGCTGGGTAAAATCCTGCCGCGCCATCTGCAATTGATTTTCGAAATTAACGAACATTTTCTGGAGTACGTCCAGAAAGAAGTCCCCGATGACAACGAACTGTTGGCGCGGGTTTCCATCATTGATGAAAACAACGGGCGTAAAATACGCATGGCGTGGCTGGCTGTAGTGGCCAGCCATAAGGTGAACGGCGTATCGGAGCTGCACTCGGATCTGATGGTGCAGTCTCTGTTTGCCGATTTCGCCCGTCTCTTCCCTAACCGCTTCTGTAATAAAACCAACGGTGTGACGCCGCGGCGCTGGCTGGCGCTGGCTAACCCGTCGCTCTCCAAACTGCTGGATGACACCATTGGGCAGACCTGGCGCACCGATCTGAGCCAATTGAGCGAACTGAAACAGCACATCGATTATCCGGCATTTGTGCAGAAAATCAGCAAGGTGAAGCTGAAGAACAAAGTGCGTTTAGCGACCTATATGGCGGAAAACCTGAATATTGTGGTTAACCCGGAATCGCTGTTTGATGTGCAGATTAAGCGTATTCACGAATACAAGCGGCAGTTGCTGAACGTGCTGCACGTCATCACACTCTATAACCGCATTAAGGATGACCCTGAGGTCGAGCGTGTACCGCGTGTCGTCATTTTTGCGGGCAAAGCCGCATCAGCCTATTACATGGCGAAGCATATTATTAACTTGATCAACGATGTCGCGAAGGTGATCAACAACGATCCGACCCTGCACGATCGGCTGAAAGTGGTCTTCATCCCGAACTACAGCGTGAGTCTGGCACAGATGATCATCCCAGCGGCGGATCTCTCTGAACAGATCTCGCTGGCGGGCACGGAAGCCTCCGGAACCAGTAATATGAAGTTTGCCCTGAACGGTGCGCTGACGATTGGCACGCTGGATGGGGCGAATGTTGAAATGCTGGAACATATTGGCGAAGAGAATATGTTCATCTTTGGCAACACGGCCGATCAGGTTGAAGCGCTACGTCAGAACGGCTACAACCCACGGCAATATTACGATCAGGACGAAGAACTGCACCGCGTGCTGACGCAAATCACCACGGGCGTTTTCAGCCCTGATGATAGCCGACGTTATAGCGATCTGTTTGATTCACTGGTGAATTTTGGCGATTACTACCAGCTACTGGCAGATTATCGCAGCTATGTGGATACGCAGGATCGGGTGGATGAGCTGTATGCGAAAAAGGACGAATGGGCGCGCTGTGCCGTCCAGAATATTGCCAACATGGGCTATTTCTCGTCCGACCGCACCATCGGCGAATACGCAGAAGATATCTGGAATATTAAACCGATACGGTTGTGATGAGAGAAGACCCTTCCATTGAGGGTTAATTTTTAAAAAGACAACAGGCGTTCAATGAACGCCTGTTTACTAAAGATGGGGGAAGTACTGTGGTATATCATCCGATATTCACACTTCCCCCACCAATCAACACGCCCCCACAGCTTACTGCATCACCCGTGCGTGCTGCTGGTTTACCATCAACGAGTACGCTGGATGAACCGCTGCTAATGCTCCGGTCATGACCATGATGAGACAGCGGATCGCCCTGACGAGCCAACGGCAAACCATCAACTTTAACCGTTGATGAACCTGCAGCGACAGGTGTCGGTGGATGACTCCCATGCCCTGTGTCGCTATCGCCTAATTTAACTGCGTTACCCACATTGCGTTCCTTTTCGTAGGGTACTTCCGTTGCAAATACGATTTGCCCATTCAGACTCAGCGTTGTTTTTTCAGCTTCTCTGTAGCGATATCAAACACTGTTGAGTGCGCGGTCATGTTGCCTACTTGCAACGTCGATACTATCACCATTTTTATCGTCATCATTTTTAGACAAAATCCATTGCAGCATTGTTCTATCTGGTTTTTGGTTATATTTCTCCGAGTTTAATTCACTATCAGGAAATGGTGTTGGAATAGACTTTATATGTGGAATGTTATTAATGACCTTAAGATCGCCGTCAAATTTACCTGCTTTTTTCTTCTCCTTATTATAACGACTAAAATCATTCCATGTACTTTCTGGAATTAATCCTGCGTGGCGTAATGCTTGCCATGTGAAATCGATACAACTATTTGTTGCTCCGTTATAATAAAGGTCGAAATATTTTTCAGATTCATTGGTTGCGGTATCTCCAAATTCTTTTAATTTATTGTATTGGTCTTTTTTTATTTCGATTTTTCTTCTGTAATAAGGATTTTCATAATGATGAGTATCTTTGTTTGTGACTGAACCATCACCTGTAATTCCTGATTTTTTTGGTGCAAAGCCATAAGATTTTGAAGTGTTAATATTATTTTTTTGAAGTTTAGAGATCTCTAACCACATATGACCAGCTTCAGATACGACTCTTTTTCCTTCTTTAAACTCTGGTTTTCCATCGTTATCATTTAAAGGCGTTCCTGGATAAGCGGTATAAATAGTGACAGCATATCTAGATTCTAAAGAGTTAATAAGCTCATCTACAAACTCTTTTCTGGCATGGGATGGCGGGCATGTGGCGCAAGCTTGACCAGCATTATAATTCGAATTTTTATCAGGGTGTGAAAATTTTTCAATTTCTTGTTTTTTTTGTTCTACAGTTAGAGAGTCTTTTTTTGAAATATACTCGAGTAATTCTTCAGTTTTATTTTCAGGCTGCATATTAAAATTCCTTTTTATTTCAATTTATCTAATATGAAATTATCCTGGTGAAATATCTATAAGTAATAACATTTTTCATTTTTTAACGACGCTATATCTAAAAATAACAGATGAGAACTATAATTAGTTGAGTTCGATGTAAAATACTTATTTTAAGATTTTCTAATGAACGGCATTAATGTTGATTGTCCTCGTCGCTAGTCTACTTATGATGAGCCTGTTTATTACGCAGATACCGTAAGGTCAATGAACCAAAGAGTGGAATGCTTAACATAATAATAAAAAATAAAGACGAATATATGTAATCAAAATCTGTGACTGTAATAGAAAATATAAAAGTAATGATTATCATCGTAACGATATAATATTTTTTCATTATTAAGTGGAAAAAGATAGAAACAACACTGCAACTTATTGTGTAGCTTGCGAAAATAATCCATGAGACAAAATTCCAGCTATTAAAAAAATACGTATGCACATCCCTATCACCACAAAAAAAAGCATATAAAAATGATAGCGATAACCAAATAAATGTGGGTATTAAAAAGATGCCAATAATAGATGATTTATTCATTACATATCCCTATATGATAGAGTGAAAGACACAAGTCCTTTCGCCGAAATTACCATACTTTATACGCCCACTCAACCGTGGGTAAGTACGATGCTCCAGTCATGCCTATCCCTCTCAGGCAGAATATTCACCTAGAACATCTTTTAATAAATTACTAACACGATAGTAACCAGGTAATTCTTCACGGAGCAAAGAATCCCTCCAAAACTCGGGGGCTTGTTCTAATGAATAATAATCCTTTTCTATTAACAAATGAATTAACTCACGAATTGAGTGGTCATCATTAATGTTATGCTCTTTACAAAAATAATAACACTCAATGACAATATGTTTTACTGAGAAAGTTGTCGAATTTTCCTGAGAGTCTTTATAGAAATAAAAATCCTGTTCAGGATCACTTTGGTTACTGCTGTGAGAAATGTGATGTATCTTTTCTTTATATTTAACAAGTGTTTTAGAAAAAACCTCATCAATATATCTCAATTCGGAGTGGTTATTTAGAACATCAAGTTGTGATTGACTAAATTTTAGAAGTTTCATCTTGCTCTTGGCCGTGAGAGGAAATTGAGCACGAACTGAATGAAAAGTCTCTTCTCGTACTGCTCCATCATAAATGGTCATGATTTTTTCAATTGGCCCCATGAAGCAGAACAGTTCCCACTCAGTCATTACATCGCAAAAAGACCAAATATTTCTCGGATCATAAAAACGGAAAAATACAGGTTTTTCTTCATTGGGGATCTGTACATGTAGATATTTACGCAAGTGTTGCCGCAATACTTTCATTTCAGACGTTGTTTCCAACAAGATACCCCAGGGTGTTTTCCTTCTATTCAGCCAGTGAAAGACCCTGTCATCTACTTGCACCAGGTGCGGTGCCAATTTCCCAATATCTTCCGGTACTGGCTCCGCGTATAAACTGGCATGAGGTGGATCTAATTGTTCCAGCATCGAAAATAATTCAGGCTCTACCGCTGCATCCACTATTGCCCAGCGTGTTATCTCACTCACTGTTTTCTTTCTCCTTTGCCGGACAGTGCGCCACAAACATCGTCCCTGCGACAGCGGCCGCTTTCAATATCGCCGGATCTGCGGGGAGTGCCACATCGCCCGGGCTGCCGCCTGAATTCAGATTGATGGCTGGCCCTTTGATGTCCACCCCGCCGGCGTGGATGACCACAAAGCTGCCTCCGACCCTGAGCGTTAATTTGCTGCCGCTTTGCAGCGTCAGGTCGCCGTTGCTGTCCACGCTGAATACGCCGCTGATTTTCTGCGTCAGATCGCCCTTAACCTGTATGCCCCGATCGCCTTCGGTCAGCGATAAATGGTTGCCTGTGGTTTTGTGATCCTGATTGCCTTCTACCGTGACTTTACGATCGTTGGCGACCACCAGTTCTTCATCATGTCCGATGCTTGTTGTGTGGTTATAGTCCACACGCTCATCTTTGGAATTGAGCACCCGCACTGCCATATTTTTCTGGGCGTGGAGGAAGATCTCTTCGTTGTCGGTCGCATCCTCAAAGCTGAGTTCGTTAAATCCTTTGCCTTTATGGGTTTTGGAGCGAAGCGTGGTACGCGTTTTGTTAGCGGGCAGCGGATAGGGGGACGGGTTAGTGACGTGGAAAGTACGCCCGGTCACAATCGGCTGATCAGGATCGCCTTCGAGGAAGCTGACGATCACTTCATGGCCGATGCGCGGGATGGCAATCATGCCGTACTGGCCGCCTGCCCAGCCCTGACTAACGCGCACCCAGCAGGAACTCTGGTCATTGCTCGCACCGTAGCGATCCCACGGGAATTGCAGTTTTACCCGACCATACTGGTCGCAGTAAATTTCTTCCCCCGTCGGGCCGACGACGGTGGCGATTTGCGGACCATCCACCATCGGTTTGTATGGCATGGCAGCACGCCATGTCGTCGTGCCTTTCACCACCGCAAAACTGTTGCTCATGGTCGTCGGTTCGCCGCCGCTTTCCTCTTCCAGCGCCTGCGGCTGCTGCCCGACGTGCGTCACGCTCACCGTCTGCCACACTGCATTCAGCGTCGCATTCGGGTGCTCGGTCAGGGTGAAGGTGTTGCCCGGCATCAGCCCCGCACAGTTGGATTCCCCTTCGCTCGTCACCGCCCCTGAACGCAGCGCATCCATCCGGTAACCGCTGAACGCCTTGCCGCTCGGGTCTTGCTTATAGCGACCTGGATAGTCGTAATGCTGGTAGCTTTCGCGCTGATGCTCCAGCTCACCGCTCATTTTCTTATGCAACAGCCCGTAAGCCGGCGTTTTGAAACTGTAGTCTTTCAGCACGACTTCGGCCGTACTCACCCGCTCCGCGTAGTGGAAGCGCCGGACATATTCGCCCTCACTCAGCCCCTGCGTCGCCAGATTGAAGAACAGCTCGGGGCCTTTGGTCAGCGCACCGGCATCGTCGGCAAACACCACCCGGTGTTTACCCTCTTCGTATTCATGGAAGAAATACATTCCCTCCTCAGCAGCCAGCCGGGTGATAAAGGCTAAATCGCTTTCCCGATACTGCACGCAGTATTCGCGCACCGCGTGCTCGTTACGCAGCGCAAAGGCGTAGTCGGTAATGCCCGCTTCTTCCAACAGCGCACCAATAATCTCTTCCGGCTTTTGGGCCTGAAAGATACGGGCGTTGGTGCGTAATCCCAGTCGCCACAGGGCCGGACGGACTTCCACCTGATAGCGCGTGCGGCGGAATCCGGTGTCACCCTGCGTGAAGCCACTGACAATCCCGCTGACGCGACGTTTCAGTTCGCCTTCATACCAGATCATCAGCTCGCACGGCTGGTCCAGCACCGCGCCGAAATCCACATCCGGCAACGCGCTTGCCAGACTCAGCGACAGGCTGAAAGGCCTATTCAGCCCTTCATCCAGCCTGAAATCCACCACCGCGAAAGTGCCTGCTTCCAGGGCACCGACCTTTACGGTGAACTGTAATCCTGTACTGTTTGCCACCCGTCCTCTCCTTCTTCCTTCGCCGTTGCCATGGCTACCGCACGCCTCGGGTTTTCCCGGAGCGGCACGTCGCTATCCTGATTGAAATGAAAACTTGCGTTGAGGTCTGAGCCTGCTCACACCATCATTCATGTTGATAAAGCGTTACGTTGATAAGATGCCGTGTTGGCTAAAAACGCAACGTGGGTGCAAAGCGCAAAACATTTAAGTCGAGCAGAGAGTCGGTGTGTTCACGTCGTGGGAGACAAGAAGGTTGCAGGGTTGAAGCGGTGTGAAGAGTAATGAAAACGTTCCATGTGGCATCTTTGACGCTATTCCTTTTAAGAAAGTACGCGTAAAGGATAACAAGATTTTTTCAGAGTCAATAGCACAAAAAAAGGACTAAAACTAAGTAAACCCATTGATTAATATTGAAATAATCTCATTGAGAATAAATTAGAGTGCGAATCAAAAGGCTCAATCATCATCGGAGAACCGGGTACGATAAGAGTATGTTGCGGATGTTAGACGTCTGCTATTTATAGTAGGAAGGCTTCTCGATCAGGGGGCCTGATCGAGAAGTAGAGGTTGGAGCAATTAGCCCGCTTTTGCTATCTGTTGGTAATGGTTTGCCAGCCAGTCGCTGATGCGTTGTTTCTGTGCATCATCGAAGCGCATGCCCAGTTTGGTGCGGCGCCAGATGACGTCATCAAGCATAACGGCCCATTCTTTTTCGACCAGATAGCGCAGTTCTGCTTCATACAGGTCATGACCGAAATCTTCACCCAGGTCGCTGAGGCCTTTCACGTTTGCCAGAATCAGTTCGCTGTTTGAACCGTAGGTGCGGCTGTAACGGCGCGTCAGTGATTCAGGCAGATTGAAGCGGCGACGCAGCGCAGCGGCGTAGTCATCACGCGTGCCGGCGATATCACCACCCGGCAGTACCGCACCTTTCGTCCAGGCCTTACCCGCTTGCGGGTAGTATTTGTGCAGCTTGTCCAGCGCGTGCTCTGCCAGCTTACGGTATGTCGTCAGCTTGCCGCCAAACACGGAGAGCAGGGGAGCCTGACCGTTATCATCATCGACTGACAGCGTGTAGTCACGGGTAATCGCCTGCGGAGAATCGGATTCGTCATCACACAGCGGACGCACGCCAGAGTAAGTCCAGACGATATCGTCACGCGTAAGCTGCTGTTTGAAATGGTCGTTATACACGTCCAGCAGGTAGGCGACTTCGTTGTCATCGATCTTCACATCGTGCGGATTGCCTTTGTACTCCACGTCGGTCGTGCCGATGATTGAGTAGTCATCCTGCCACGGGATCACGAACACAATACGGTGATCTTTGTTTTGCAGAATATACGCCTGCGGTTGGTTATGAACTTTTGGCACCACGATGTGGCTGCCTTTGATCAAACGGATGCCGTAAGGCGATTTCAGCTGCAGGCCGTCATCAAAGAATTCTTTCACCCACGGACCAGTGGCGTTCACCAGACCTTTGGCGCGCCAGGTGAAGGTTTCGCCAGTCAGTGAGTCAACCGCATCGACAATCCATACACCTTGTTCACGGCGAGCGCGGGTCACTTTGGTGCGGGTACGGACTTCTCCGCCGCGTTTTGTCACTTCCTGCGCGTTTAACACCACCAGACGCGCATCGTCCACCCAGCAGTCAGAATATTCAAAGCCCTGCTTCAATTCAGGCTTAAGCACAGAATCTGCGCCGAATTTCAGTCCTTTACTGGCAGGCAGGCTGACGCGTTTGCCGATGTTGTCGTACATGAACAGGCCGATACGAATCATCCAGGCCGGACGCAGGTGCGGTTGGTGAGGCAAACGAAAGCGCATAGGGAAAATAATGTGCGGGGCCATTTTCAGCAGCGTTTCACGCTCAGACAGCGCTTCGCTGACCAAACGAAACTCATAGTGCTCAAGGTAACGCAGGCCACCGTGAATCAGCTTGGAACTGGCGGAGGACGTGGCACAGGCAAGATCCTGCGCTTCCAACAACAGGACTGATAACCCTCGCCCAGCCGCATCTGCGGCGATGCCTGCACCGTTAATTCCGCCGCCGATAACGATTAGATCTTTGGTTTCCACGTTTCTTCCTCCACCCTCGAATAAATCAAAATGTTCGTTTTCGAGCATTATGATAATCGAAAACAAACAAATCAGCCAACGGTTAACCAAATAAAAACATTTATGCGTGACGAACCTAACAATATGATGATAGTTGTCACATTAAAAGAAGGGATATTAGGCTGGAATTGTGCCGTTTTGTCGCCACTCTCCACATTAGTGAAGCACTGTTTTTATAAATAACCTTATAATCATATGGGTTTTATGCCGTTGAAGGCGGGTTACAATGACGCCAGTTGTTACTAACATCCTGTCCATTATTAACAAGGTTGTCACTTTCGATGGAACAATTTGAAGCTATCAGTATTGAGCAAGCCCATTCCCGCTGGCAGGAAGGAGGCGTTGTTGTTGATATTCGCGATCCACAGAGCTTTGTCGCAGCCCATGTCCCCGGCGCGACGCACCTGACGAACGAGACGCTGTCTGACTTCGTGCGCGGCGCTGACCTCGAAGCACCGGTCATGGTGATTTGCTACCACGGTATCAGCAGCCGCAACGCTGCACAGTACCTGATTAGCCTGGGATTTGATTCGGTGTACAGTATCGATGGTGGCTTTGAGGCCTGGCAAAACCGCTACCCGCAAGACACGCAGGCGCAAGCCTGATCGCATGACGATTAAAGAACCTTTATTATCATGTTCCTAACTCAACCTACTCACTGGCGCTTCCCGCTATGATGATTCGCGTTATTGCTCTCTCCAACCCGCGTCTGGCTCAGGCATTTGTTGATTACATGCGTACACAGCAGGTTCATCTGGAAATGCGGCCTCAGGGGCATGAAGCTGAACTGTGGCTGGAGGATGAAAGCCAACTGAGCAAGGTTCAGGGTGAGCTGGAGATTTTTCTGCGCGACCCGACAAACCCGCGCTATCTGGCGGCCAGTTGGCAAACGGGATCGATGGATACCGGTATTCAATACCAACGCTACTCTTACCTGCAAACGCTGAAGCAAAAAGCAGGCCCGCTGACGCTCTCCCTGATGGTCGTGACGATCGCGGTGTTCATCCTGATGCAAATCTCGGGCTATGAGAGCGTGATGGTATGGCTGGCATTCCCGGCTGAGGGACAACAGATAGAGGTGTGGCGCTGGTTCAGTCATGTTTTGTTGCACTTTTCCCTGCTGCACATTTTGTTCAATCTCATGTGGTGGTGGTATCTGGGCGGCCCGGTTGAAAAAGTGCTGGGAACCGGAAAGTTACTGGTCATCACGTTGGTTTCCGCGCTGGTGAGCGGCTGGGCGCAGTCTTGGTTTAGCGGAACCCATTTTGGTGGCCTGTCTGGCGTGGTTTATGCCCTGATGGGCTATGTCTGGCTGCGAGGGGAACGAGAGCCTGACGGTTATTTATCCATGCCGCGCAGTTTGATGGCCTTCGCTTTACTGTGGCTGGTCGCCGGATATTTCGATATTTTAGGCATGTCGATCGCGAATGCGGCGCATGTGGCTGGTCTGGTTGTCGGGCTATTGATGGCCTTTTGGGACACGTATAATAAAACAAACCCCCGGTAAATCGGGGCGTCTTAGGGGATAAATGTGAAGCAGACACAACGGCATGACGCCATTATTGAGCTGGTGCGCCAGCAGGGCTATGTCAGTACTGAAGAGCTAGTGGAGCATTTTGCGGTGAGCCCGCAGACCATTCGTCGCGATCTGAACGATCTGGCCGAGCAGAATAAAATCCATCGCCACCACGGCGGCGCGGCATTGCCGTCCAGCTCGGTTAACACGGCCTACCATGACCGTAAAATGATGTGGTCGGATGAAAAAGCGCGCATTGCCCGTCGGGTGGCGAGCCAAATTCCAGACGGCGCTACCTTGTTTATTGATATCGGTACCACGCCCGAAGCGGTGGCCTATGCGCTGATGCAGCATAAGGATCTGCGCGTGGTCACCAATAACCTGAATGTAGCCACGCTGCTGACGGCAAAAGAGGATTTTCGCCTGATCTTGGCCGGTGGCGAAGTGCGTACCCGCGATGGCGGTATCATGGGGGAAGCGACGCTGGATTTTATCTCTCAGTTCCGCCTGGATTTCGGCATTTTGGGCATCAGTGGTATTGACATGGATGGGTCATTACTGGAGTTTGATTACCATGAAGTGCGCACAAAACGGGCGATTATTGAAAATTCTCGCTGCGTCATGCTGGTGACGGACCATTCCAAGTTTGGTCGTAATGCGATGGTGAATTTGGGTAACATGGATTTGATAGACTATCTTTTTACCGATCAGTCACCACCGCCCAGCGTACTGAAAATCATTGAACAACATAAGGTACAGTTGGAGTTGTGTTGAACCCGATGTGCCTTTTCCATGATGGACAAAGGAGGAGGCACGATGTCAGATTCTTCAAGAAAGTCGGGTTCTGCAAAAGTATCCGGATCGTCAAAACGTTCAGCGGCTGCAAAAAAGCCAGAGGCTTTAACGCAGCCCGTTTCCTCCGCCCATCCCGCTATCGCCTTTGATGCCTCAGAATTTACCGTCGCGCTGCGCCGCCAACAGCGGCTCGGTGGCGTCGCGTCCCTGAAAACGATGACGCCAGTGCAGTGCTGGCGCGCCGTCAGCCTTGCGCTGTCTGAACAACTGCTGATGCACTCCGCTTCGCCAACGTCTCCTGTTGCCAATACGCCTCAGCGCCATGTGAACTACCTGTCGATGGAGTTTCTGCCCGGTCGTCTGACGGGCAACAACCTGCTGAATCTGGGCTGGTATGACGCGGTAGCCGCCGTGCTGGCTGAGCAGGGACTGAACCTGAGCGATATTCTGGAGCAGGAAACCGATCCGGGTTTAGGCAACGGCGGATTAGGTCGGCTGGCATCCTGCTTTCTGGATTCGATGGCAACGGTGGGGCAGCCTGCAACGGGTTACGGCCTCAAATACCAATACGGTCTGTTCCGTCAGCATTTTGCGCAGGAAAAGCAGCAGGAAACGGCCGATGACTGGCAGCGCGATACCTATCCGTGGTTTTTACCGCGCGCGGAGTTGGCGGTGGATGTTGGGTTTGGCGGGCGTCTGCAACCTCAAACTGACGGCACCTTGCGCTGGCTGCCGGATACCGTTTTCAGAGGTGAAGCCTGTGACCTGCCGGTGATTGGCTATCACAACGGTGCGGCGCAGCCGCTGCGTTTGTGGCGTACGACGCATCGCGATCCGTTTGATTTGACGTTATTCAACGAAGGGCACTATCTGCGTGCGGCACAGGCGGGGATTTCCGCCGCCAGCCTGACCAGCGTGCTGTATCCGAATGACAACCACGCTGCGGGCAAACGCCTGCGCCTGATGCAGCAGTATTTCCACTGCGCCTGTTCGGTGGCCGACATTCTGCGCCGTCATCTTAATGCTGGGCGGGCGCTGTCCACGCTGCCGGATTACGAAGTCATCCAGCTTAATGATACTCACCCGACGTTGGCGATCCCCGAACTGATGCGTCTGCTGCTGGACGAGCATCAGATACCGTGGGATGAAGCCTGGTCGATAACCGGACGCACCTTTGCCTATACCAACCACACGCTGATGCCGGAAGCGCTTGAGCGCTGGGACGAACGGCTGCTTGGCCGTCTGCTTCCGCGTCACCTGTCTATCATTCGGCAAATCGATACGCAGTTTAAGGCGCAGGTCGAACAGCAATGGCCCGGCGATCGGCAGATATGGGCTAAGCTCGCGATTCGCCACCAGCGTCAGATTCGCATGGCAAACCTGTGTGTTGTCAGCTGCTTCGCGGTCAATGGCGTGGCGGCGCTGCATTCGGAGCTGGTGGTGAAAGATCTGTTCCCTGAATATCACCAGCTGTGGCCGACCAAATTCCATAACGTCACCAACGGCATTACACCACGCCGCTGGCTAAAGCAGTGTAATCCGGCGTTATCCACGCTCATCGACGACACGCTGCACACGCCGTGGGTGAATGATCTGCCCGCGCTGCAAGGGCTGGAGCCCTATGCTGACGATGCTGGCTTTCGTGAGCGCTATCGACAAATCAAAGCCGATAATAAAACGCAGCTGGCGACCTACCTCCGCCAGCAGTACGACATCGTGATCGATCCGCAGGCGTTGTTTGATGTGCAAATCAAGCGATTGCATGAGTACAAACGCCAGCATTTGAATCTGCTGCATATCCTCGCGCTATATCGTCAATTGCGTGACAATCCGCATCTGGATATAGTGCCGCACGTCTTTTTGTTCGGTGCCAAAGCGGCACCGGGCTATGTATTAGCGAAAAACATCATTTATGCCATTAACCGAGTCGCTGCGGTCATTAATCAGGATCGCCGCGTTAACGATCGCCTGAAGGTTGTCTTCCCGCCGGACTATCGCGTCTCGCTGGCCGAACGGATGATTCCTGCCGCGGATGTGTCTGAACAGATTTCAACGGCAGGTAAAGAAGCGTCCGGCACGGGCAATATGAAGCTGGCGCTGAACGGCGCGCTGACCGTCGGCACGCTGGATGGCGCGAATGTAGAAATGGCGCAGCAGGTCGGTGAAGACAATCTGTTCATTTTCGGTCACACCGTCGAACAGGTAAAAGCGCTACAGGCGCAGGGCTATGAGCCGTCTGACTACCTTGCTGTGACACCGCTGCTGCGTGAAGTGTTGAACGAGCTAGCGAGCGGTGCGTTCAGTCAGGGGGATAAAAATGCGTTTGCCCCGCTGTTGGATAGCCTGCTGAAACTGGGCGATCCCTATATGTTAATGGCCGATTTTGCACCGTATTGTGAGGTGCAGCAGCGTGTTGATGCGCTTTACCGTGAGCCGGATGAATGGACGCGCCGCTGTGTGCTGAATACCGCCAGAATGGGGATGTTCAGTTCGGATCGGGCGATTCATGATTACCAGACGCGCATTTGGCAAGCGCATCGTTAGGAAAAGGAGAGGGTGTTCAAGGTGGATAAACTGGCAAGCCAGCAGACAGGCATCGCGGAAAGCTATACCGATGCGTATGGCAAAGAGCACATTGTTGCGGCCGCAATCAGAAACCAGATTCAGGCCATGATGGACGTTTCTGATAGCGATAATGCACCCTTGCCGCCTGTTCGGGTCTTTTTGCAAGGCCGGGATGCGGTCATCGAGCTTGCTGGTCACGGTGAATTCCTCTGGACGCTGATGTATGAAAACGGCGGTCAAATTCAAGGACAGATAACGGGCGGCTCAACGCTGGCGCTGCCGGGCGTGCTGCCGCTGGGTTACCACTACCTGACGCTGACGCAGGCCGATCAGCGCTGGAGCTGTCGGATTATTGTTGCCCCGCACCGCTGCTATGAGCCCGAGTCCTTATTACAGGGAAAACGCTGGTGGGGCGTGACCGTCCAGCTGTATACCCTGCGATCGCAGAACAACTGGGGCGTCGGGGATTTTGGCGATCTTCGCCAACTGATAGAACAGATTGCCCGGCGCGGCGGTGCCTTTGTGGGGCTGAATCCGCTGCATTCGCTGTACCCCGCACTACCAGAAGCTGCAAGCCCTTATAGTCCTTCCTCTCGGCACTGGCTGAACATTATTTATATCGATATGAATCGGATCGATGATTTCCAGCAGAGCAGTGAAGCGCAAGCATGGTGGCACCGTGAGGATACGCAAAGCGCGGTGTCTGCGCTGCGGGCAGGACGCTGGGTCGATTATGAACCGGTGACGGCCCTTAAGCTGACCGCCTTGCGGCTGGCTTTCCGCTACTTTACGACGCGCAGTGCGCTGGATCCGCGTATTAGCGCCTTTCGCCAGTTTGTCGTTAGCGGTGGGCAGAGTCTGCAACTTCAGGCGACGTTTGATGCATTGCAGGCCTACCTGAAAAAACAGGGTGAGAATTACGCGGACTGGCACCAATGGCCTGCCAGCTATCATGACGTGCACAGTGAAACCGTGAAATCATTCCGCCGTGAAAACAGCGATGAGATTACGTTTTACAGCTGGCTGCAATGGGTGGCGCACGAGCAACTCGCGGAGTGCTACGCGCACAGTAAACAGCTTGGCTTGCCGCTCGGTCTGTATCGCGATTTAGCCGTTGGCGTTGCACAGGGCGGCGCGGAAACCTGGGACGAACGGCAGCTCTATTGCCTTGATGCCTCTATCGGTGCACCGCCGGATCCGCTTGGGCCGCAGGGACAAGACTGGCAGCTTGCCCCGGTGAATCCAACTATGCTGCAGCTTCGTGGCTATCAACCGTTTATCGACGTCCTGCGCAGCAACATGGCGCACTGTGGTGCATTGCGTATCGATCACGTGATGGCGCTCTTGCGCCTGTGGTGGATACCCAAGGCGGAGTCGGCGGGCAACGGGGCTTACGTGCATTATCCGGTCGACGATCTGCTGGCGGTACTGGCGCTGGAAAGCCAGCGTCATCGCTGCCTGATTATCGGTGAGGATTTAGGCACGGTGCCGCCGGAAATTGTCAGCAAACTGCACGACTACGGTATCTATTCTTACAAGGTGCTTTTCTTTGAAAAGGACGAAGAGAACCACTTCCGCGCGCCGGAAGATTACCCGCGTCAGGCCATGACAACGATCACCACGCACGATCTCCCGACGCTGCGCGGCTACTGGCAAACCGTGGATTTATCGCTGGGGCGGGAGTTAGGGCTGTACCCGACGGAAGCGCTACTGCAAGAACAAATGCAGCAGCGTGAGAAAGCGAAACAGGGGTTGCTCAACGCATTGCACGAATTCGGGCTATTGCCGCAGCGGGTTGGCCGTAATTCGGCGCTGACGACAATGGGCGCACCGCTGAGTCGTGGCGTTCATCGCTATGTCGCTGACAGCGCAAGCGCGCTGGTCGGGTTCCAACTGGAAGACTGGCTGGACATGGCGACGCCGGTCAATGTGCCGGGCACCAATCGTGAATACCCCAACTGGCGGCGCAAGCTCACGCGTCCGCTGGAGTCGATCTTCGCTGACCGCTGCCTTGAACGACTGGTTCGGGATATGGATTTGCGTCGTGGCGCGCCGATGAAAGCGCAGAAAGCCGAATAACAGAATGAATACTCTTCCTCCCCTGAGCCGGGGAGGAAAAGCAAAGATCAATCATCAGGGGAGAGGATTAATAGTAGGAGTGCTCGCCGCGCTGGTGTTCGGTGAGATCTCTCACGCCTTTCAGCTCAGGGAAAGTTTGCAGCAGCTCTTTCTCAATCCCTTCTTTCAGCGTGACGTCAACCATCGAACAGCCGTTACAGCCGCCGCCAAATTGCAGAATCGCCAGACCGTCATCGGTAATTTCCATCAGCGTCACTCGGCCGCCGTGGCCTGCCAGCTGTGGGTTGATCTGCGATTGCAGCACATATTCCACGCGTTCCATCAGCGGGGCATTGTCGTCCACTTTACGCATTTTAGCGTTCGGCGCTTTCAGCGTGAGCTGAGAACCTAACTGGTCGGTCACGAAGTCGATTTCAGCGTCTTCCAGATAAGGTGCGCTGAGTTCGTCCACGTAAGCGGAAATTTTTTCAAACTTCAGTACGGTATCGCTGGCTTCTACGGCATCCGGCGGGCAATACGATACGCCGCACTCGGCGTTTGGCGTACCTGGATTGATAACAAATACGCGAATCTGTGTGCCTTCTTCCTGTTTTGCCAACAGTTTCAGGAAATGCTCCTGAGCAGCATCGGTAATACGGATCATAAGAGTAAGCTCGATAGTTGACTGCACTTATCGGTTATAATACGCCCATCCTCCCCCCAACTACAAGGTTCGGCACAAACACCAGACCTGAACGCCCGCTGCACCTTGAGCCAGCAGCAGCCTGCTGATTTCGGCTGCGGTACTACCCGTCGTGACCACATCATCCAGTAAAACCACCTGCTGCCCGGACAGCGAGACATCACAGGAAAATGCACCCCGCAGATTGCGCCGTCGCGCACTGGCGCTGAGCGTTTGCTGTAGCGGCGCGCGTCGGGTGCGCTGCAATGCGCGTGGCTCGTAAGCGCAGTTCAGCCAGCGGGCGAGAGGCCGGGCGAGCAGCTCGGTCTGGTTGAAGCCACGTCGCCACTGGCGGTTCCGGTGCAGGGGAACGGTGAACAAACGATCGGGGCGGAACAGGGGAACCTGTCCGGTGAGCTTTCGCTCGCGGTAGGTCATCTGCCAGCGTAGCAACAGCTGTCGGGCGAGCACCGCTGCCAGCTCGGTTTTACCGTGAAACTTAAAATGCTTCAGCAGCGTGTTGAATGGCGGTACGTAGTCGCTGATAAACGTGATTGATTGCCAGGGCGGCGGGTTTTGCAGGCAGCGCCCGCACTGATGTGTTGTGTCACCGGAGGGCAAGCCACAGCGCGGGCAGCAGAGGGGCAAACGCGGCAAATGGCGCTGGCAGTACGAGCAAATACCCTGCTGGCTGTGATGAAGCGGCAATAAGCATAGCCAGCAGCGTGCGGAGATGGTTAACATTGTTTTCCTTAACGATCGTTTTCCCTGAAATATATTGACCCCATGCAAACGTGAAGGGGTTTCCTGAGGAAGGAAGATAACTGATGGCAGCGTTGTATTGGCAGACCGAAGGCGCAGGAAACACGGATCTTGTGTTGCTGCACGGGTGGGGACTGAATGCGCAGGTATGGCAAAGCATGATTGCGCGACTCGCCCCGCATTTTCGTCTGCATGTAGTCGATCTGCCGGGCTATGGCAGAAGTCAGGGATTTGGGCCGATGCCGCTGAGTGACATGGCGAACATCGTGCTGGCGCAGGCGCCGGAACACGCCGTCTGGCTAGGGTGGTCGCTGGGTGGGCTGGTTGCCAGCCAGATTGCATTGAGCGCCCCTGTGCGGGTGGACAAGCTGATTACCGTGGCGTCATCCCCCTGCTTCAGTGCACAGGACGACTGGCCGGGAATCAAGCCAGACGTCTTGCAGGGGTTTCAACAGCAGCTTAGTGAAGATTTCCAGCGTACGGTTGAGCGGTTTTTGGCGCTGCAAACGCTGGGAACGGAGAGCGCACGTCAGGATGCCCGACTGTTAAAAAGCGTGGTGCTGGAACAGCCTATGCCGTCAGTCGAGGTATTAAACGGCGGGCTGGCGATTTTGCGTGAAGCGGATTTACGCCAGCCGTTAGCCGACCTGGCCGTGCCGTTCCTGCGGCTCTATGGTGCGTTAGACGGGCTGGTGCCGCGCAAGGTTGCCGGATTGCTGGATGACCAGTGGCCAAATTCAACCTCGGTGGTGATTCCAAAGGCCGCGCATGCGCCGTTTATCTCGCACCCTGATGCCTTTGCCGAGCAGGTGATCGCGTTCGCGCAGGCGTAGCCGACGATAATTTACATTTTCTCCTCAATTTCTCCACGATTTAGCCGACATCGACAGTTAAGGTAATTCGGCACCCTGTGTGCAGGGTTTTCTCTGGGTTTTGTGAATCTTATTCAGATTGTTCATAAGTAGGCTGCTCGTGAAGCAGCCACGTTAAAATATGGCTGAGGAGTGTTGGAGAGATGGCGAACTTTTTTGTCGACCGTCCCATTTTTGCGTGGGTGCTGGCTATCCTTCTCAGCCTGTGCGGTATGTTGGCCATCAAGTCATTGCCGCTGGAACAGTATCCCGATCTGGCTCCGCCCAGCGTGCGAATCACCGCGAGCTACCCCGGCGCATCGGCGCAGACGCTGGAAAATACCGTCACACAGGTTATCGAGCAAAGCATGACGGGGCTGGATAACCTGATGTACATGTCCTCGGACAGCAGCAATACCGGGCAAGCCAGAGTCATGTTGACCTTCGAGGCAGGCACCGACCCCGATGAAGCCCGCCAGCAGGTGCAAAACCAGCTTCAATCCGCTACCCGTAAGCTGCCGCAGGACGTCCAGCAGCAGGGTGTCACCGTGAGTAAAACCGGCGATACCAATATCCTGATGGTCGCGTTTGTCTCTACCGATGGCAGCATGGACAAACAGGACATCGCCGATTATGTCGCCACCAATATTCAGGAGCCGATCAGCCGCATCAGCGGGGTAGGCGAGGTCGATTCCTACGGATCGCAGTATGCGATGCGCATCTGGCTGGATCCGGCCAAACTGATGGATTATGCGCTGACCACCAGCGATGTGGTGCGGGCTATCGAATCGCAGAACAGTCAGGTCTCGGTCGGTCAGGTCGGTGGCGTGCCGTCGGTGGATAATCAGGCGCTGAACGCCACGATCAACGCGCAGTCGCTGTTAGAGACGCCGCAGCAGTTTCGCGATATCACGCTGCGCGTCAATCAAGACGGCTCTGCTGTGACGCTCGGCAATGTCGCGGAAGTCGAGCTGGGGGCAGAGCGTTACGATTTTCTCAGCCGCTTCAACGGTCAGGCCGCTTCCGGTCTGGGCGTAAAACTGGCGTCCGGTGCGAATGAGCTGGAAACCGATAAGCGCGTCAGAGAACGTATCGAGGAGCTGTCGCAATATTTCCCGCACGGTCTGGAAGCCAAAATCGCTTTCGAAACCTCCCCTTTTGTTAAAGCCTCTATCACTGATGTGGTGAAAACCCTGTTCGAAGCGGTGCTGCTGGTCTTTCTGGTGATGTATCTGTTCTTGCAGAATTTCCGCGCCACGTTGATTCCTACGATTGCGGTGCCAGTGGTGTTGCTAGGCACGTTTGCCGTGCTGTATGCCTTCGGCTTTAGCCTGAATACCCTGACGATGTTCGCGATGGTGCTGGCGATTGGCCTGCTGGTTGACGATGCCATTGTGGTGGTGGAAAACGTAGAGCGTGTGATGAGCGAGGAAGGGCTCTCACCACGCGAGGCGACGCGAAAATCGATGGGGCAGGTGCAAGGGGCGCTGGTCGGGATCGCGCTGGTGCTGTCCGCCGTATTTGTGCCGATGGCCTTCTTTGGCGGCACGACGGGAGCGATTTACCGCCAGTTCTCCATCACGATTGTGACCTCAATGATTCTGTCGGTGCTGGTGGCGATGATTCTGACGCCCGCGCTGTGCGCGACGTTGCTCAAGCCGCTTGCCAAGGGGCAGCATCATGGCCGCAAAGGGTTCTTTGGCTGGTTTAACCGGAGCTTTACCCGCACGTCGCTGAAGTATGAACGCGGCGTCGGCAAGATATTGATCAGCAGCGGGCGCTGGCTGCTGCTGTATATGGGCATCATCGGGGTTATGGCCTTCCTGTTCTTCCGGCTACCGACCTCGTTTCTGCCGCAGGAAGATCGCGGTGTGTTCACGACACAAGTGCAGCTCCCGCCGGGCTCGACGCAGCAGCAGACCCTACAGGTGGTCAACAAGATCGAGCAGTACTATCTCACGCAGGAAAAAGACACCGTGACGTCCGTGTTTTCCACCATTGGCTCAGGGCCGGGTGGAAACGGGCAGAACGTAGCGCGGCTGTTTGTACGCCTTAAAGACTGGGATGAACGCACCACGCCGGAGAGCAGCTCGTTTGCGGTTATCGAACGCGCGACCAAAGCCTTTCGTCATATTCAGGAAGCGCGTGTGTTCGCCAGTAGTCCGCCGTCAATTAACGGGCTGGGGAGTGCCGCCGGTTTCGCCATGCGGTTACAAGATCGCGCGGGACTGGGACACGATGCGCTGATGGCCGCGCGGGATCAGCTGTTAAATATGGCTGATAGCAATCCCGAACTGACGCGCGTGCGCCACAACGGTCTGGATGATAGCGCGCAGCTGCGCATTCATATCGATCAGCGCAAAGCACAGTCGCTGGGCGTATCGGTGGATGACATTAACAGCACGCTGAAAACGGGATGGGGTTCGACCTATGTGAATGACTTCCTTGACCGTGGCCGGGTGAAGAAAGTCTACGTGCAGGCGGCGGCGAAGTTCCGCATGCTGCCGGACGATGTCAGCAAATGGTATGTGCGCAACAACAGCGGCGGCATGGTGCCGTTCAGCGCGTTTGCGCAAACCGTCTGGGAAACGGGATCGCCGCGCCTTGAGCGCTACAACGGCTATTCGTCGCTGGAGATTGTCGGCGAGGCGACGCCGGGCGTCAGTACCGGTACGGCGATGAATGTCATGGAATCACTGGTGGCGAAGTTGCCGGAAGGCTTTGGATTACAGTGGACGGGTATGTCGTTGCAGGAGCGATTGAGCGGGGCGCAGGCACCGGCGCTGTATGCCATTTCGCTGCTGGTGGTATTCCTGTGTCTGGCTGCGCTCTATGAAAGCTGGACGGTGCCGTTCTCCGTCATGCTGGTGGTGCCGATGGGCGTGCTGGGGGCGCTGGTGGCAACCTGGGCGCGCGGTCTGGAAAATGATGTCTATTTTCAGGTTGGGCTACTGACGGTGGTCGGGCTATCGGCGAAGAACGCCATTCTGATAGTGGAATTCGCTAACGAAATGAACCAGAAAGGGAAGGATCTGGTTGAGGCCACGCTGGAAGCCTCCCGTCAGCGATTGCGGCCGATCTTGATGACGTCGCTGGCGTTTATCTTCGGCGTTCTGCCGATGGCAACCAGCAGCGGTGCGGGCTCGGCCAGCCAGCATGCGGTGGGAACGGGCGTGATCGGCGGGATGCTGGCTGCCACCTTCCTCGCCATCTTCTTTGTGCCGCTGTTCTTTGTTGTCGTACGCCGCCGCTTTCCGTTAAAGGAGAAAGCACCCGAGTAGGGCATGGTCGACATTGCCTGACGACCTGATGGCATTCGCCGAATGGTGGTTTGCTGGGTATCCATAAACAACACTATTTAGTCCGAACTGTTCATTTATTCACGCTGAACAGTTCGCTCTAATACCTCTGTAAAAGAGGAGAGGTTATGGACATCACTGTATGGTTTTACTTCGCGCTTGCCTGTTGCGGCCTTGCCATGACTCCAGGGCCGAATGCGCTACTGGTCATCACGCACAGTATTCGATTCGGGCCTGCTATCACCCTGTATACCATTTGGGGCGGCATACTGGCCTTCGCGCTGCTGATGGTTGTGTCCCTGTTTGGCATTGACGTGTTGCTTACCATGTACCCTTCTTTCCTGACTTACATAAAATTTGCCGGCGGCATGTATCTTATCTGGCTGGGTTTCAGGCAGTGGCGGTTAAGGACGCTGCCTATCAGTGAATCTGCGCCAGTGGTGGCATCAATAAATCGGTTATCCCTTTTTACTCAGGGTGCCGCGTCGGCAGGGGCGAATCCGAAAGTCTTCTTATTCTTCGGGGCGTTTCTCACTCAATTTATCGATCCGACAAAGGATACATTGCTGCAATTTGTCGTGATGGTTGCCACCTTTGTCGCCGTGGAGTTTCTGGTTGAACTGGCTATCAACCTAACGGCGGGGCGATTTCGGGTTTATCTTGCAGAGCATGGCAAAGCCTTTAGCATGGTTTGCGGTGCCATCTTTGTGACGATTGGCGGACTGGTGCTGTTTATGCAGTAAACGGTGGGTCTTGCGCTAAAAAGCCGCTTTCTCTCGCTGAGCGTTAAAATAGGGTTATCTCTGTCTGGATTGCGTTGTCGCGATCCGCTTTTTGAGCAGGCGTACATGGTCAATCCCCAGATAAAATTCGTTCTGCTGCTGATGCCGGGTTTTTCCCTTCTGTCGGTCGGTGGATTTCTCGATAAGCTGCGGTTCTCCAGCGATGAGGAGGACTATAGTCGCCAGGTGAACTGTTCCTGGACGCTGACGACGCTGGATAACCAGCCAGTGACAGCCAGCTGTGGGGCCGTGCTGGTGCCAGACGAGGCGGTTTCAACGCGGAAAATCCATGCTGGAAACTGCGATTATTTCGTCATTTTCGGTGGGAATACACCCGCCAAAATCATGTCTGATACCGCCTCTTATCTCCCCTTGCTGCGGCACCTTCGGCGCAGCAAGATCCCGCTGGTGAGTGTTGATAATGCCGCCTTTCTGCTTGCGGAGACGGGGTTTTCCGGCAAACGCATTCTGGTTCACTGGCGTCATTTCGGTGAGTTTAAAGCGCTTTTTCCGTCTATTACCCCCGTTACGGACAGGAACGTCATGGAGGAAGGCGGTATCTATTCCTGCCCCGGCGGCAGTGCCACTATCGAGCTGGCAGCTTTTCTGCTGGAAAAAAAGCTAGGAAGAGAACGGGCTATCAAGGGGTTATCAGATATGTTGGTCGGTGGGTTTGTTCCTCCGTCCAGCCTGACATGGAACAGCCCTGAGCTTGAAGGCGCGCCGACGTCGGTACGACGGGCGCTGACTATCATGCGCCAGAGTCTGGCAAGCAGGCTAACTTCTGAGGATATTGCTCAGCGCAGCGGCCTGTCGCGGAGACAGCTGGATAGATCGCTGCAAAAGCGCATTGGCCGTACCATCCAGCAGACGTACATGGACATGAAGATCGCTCAGGCCTGTTGGCTGATGCTGCGGACTTCCCGCACCTTGTCCCAAATTGCGGCAGATACCGGTTTTTCCGATCCCAGTCATCTGAGCCGTATTTTCCGGCAGCATCTGGGGATGGCGCCCGGAAAGTGGCGTCGGGAGAATGCATTTGAAACGTAACAGCCAGATTGTATTTGTTATTGAAAATAGATGTAGATGCAATAATTTATGGGTAAATTCATCAAACTGTAAAAAAAGGTAACTACGTTATGTCCTGCTAAACTACGCAACCAAGGACATAACAATGAAAGCTCGCTGGTTACTGCCTTTACTGATTTCTGCTGCACTGCCAGGAATGGTGCAGGCTCAGGCCATTTATCCCATTGACCGTGCCACCATGTTGGCGGGCGGGAAATTCGATTTTAAAGTCGAGTTTGATGAAGTACTTAAGCCGGAAGATATTCGCATTCTGATCAACGGCAAGGATTACCAGCAGGTGCTGGGCAAAACGGCCTCGTTTGTTGAGCGTGAAGACGGCGGCAACGCGTCCACGATCTGGCTGCGAGACGTGAACTTGCCGGAAGCGGGCAAGTATGTGGTAGAGGCGGAAGCCAAAGGCAAAAAGACGCAGGTGAACTGGGACGTTTATTCCGCGTCCGGCACGCGTAAAGCCAAAAACGTGATTCTGTTCATCGGCGATGGCCTGTCCGTTGCGCACCGCACTGGCGCGCGCATCCTGTCCAAAGGGGTGACGGAAGGGAAAGCTGACGGTCGTCTGGCGATTGATGACCTGCAATATATGGCGTTTGCCGGTACGTCCAGTACCGACTCTATCGCGGCCGATAGCGCCAACACCATGAGCGCCTATATGACCGGTCACAAATCCGGTGTGAATGCGCTGGGTGTCTACGTCAGCCGTAGCAAAAATTCACTGGATCACCCGAAGCAGGAAACGCTGGGTGAGCTGTTAACCCGTTCGACCAAAATGTCTGTCGGCGTCGTCAGCGATGCTGAACTTCAAGACGCTACGCCAGCGGCGGTCGTCTCTCACACGCGTCGTCGTGCGGATAAAGCCGAAATCGTTGAGATGTTCTACAACGTGCAGCCTACGGTCATGCTGGGCGGCGGTTCTGCCTACTTCCTGCCAAAAAGCACGCCGGGTTCTAAGCGTAAAGACGAAACCAACTACGTTGAGAAATTCCAGCAGGCGGGCTATTCACTGGTTACCGATGCGGATTCACTGAAGAAAAATGCTGCGCAGGCGACCAAGCTGCTGGGGCTGTTCCACACCGGCAACATGGATGGCGTGATGGATCGTCGCTTCCTGAAAAATGACGTTGCCAAGAAATTCCCGAACCAGCCTGACCTGACCGACATGACGCAGGCGGCGCTGGATGTGCTGTCCAAAAACCAGGATGGCTTCTTCCTTATGGTGGAATCTGCGCTGATCGACAAAGCGTCCCACCCGCTGGATTGGGAACGTGCTTTCACGAACACCATCATGCTGGATCAGTCTGTCGCCATCGCCAAGAAATTTGCCGAGAAAAACCCAGACACGATGATTATCGTGACGGGTGACCATACGCATGGCCTGTCTATCATCGGTACTGTGGACGACAGCAAGCCGGGCACCGAAATGCGTGAGAAGGTTGGCGTGTATGAAGATGCGGGCTATCCGAACTATAAGGATGCCAACAAAGACGGCTACCCGGATGACCTGAACGTTTCTAAACGTCTGGCGGTGTTCTTCAACAACTTCCCTGACTATTACGAGACGTTCCGTCCGAAGCTGGATAACCAGTTCGTTCCTGCTATCAAGAACGAAAAAGATGAATATGTCGCCAACAAAGCCTACGAGAAAGTGCCGGGCGCGGTATTCCGTGAAGGGATCCTGCCACGCTCTTCCGATACGGGTGTTCATGCCGTTGACGACATGGTGATTCAGGCGAGCGGCCCAGGTGCAGAGCGTATCCGTGGTTACATGGAAAACACCGATCTGTTCCGGGTGATTGTTGATGCACTGGCGGTGAAACCGCAGGACAAAAAGTAATCCTACGACGCTATGAATAATGCGAAATGCAGCAAAGCGGGGGCGACCCCGCTTTTATTCTCTTGGCTGCGCGCGGTGCTGGTGATCTTCCTCCTCGGTGGTATCGCCCCGGTGAAAGCCGCGCAGTCTGAACTCTCCTTCGACAAGCTGTACGCCTCTTACGGCGTGCTGGGTCTGGAATTCTCCAATGAAGTCAAAACGCTCTCCGGCAAACGGGTAAAAATGCGCGGCTTCATGGCACCGCCCCTCAAGGCGGAGTCACAATTCTTTGTCTTAACCAAAATGCCGATGGCGCTGTGCCCCTTCTGTTCGTCTGATGCGGACTGGCCTGAAGATATCCTCGTTGTTTACCTCGCCAAACGTCAGACCTTCGTACAGAACAACACCATGATTGAGGTGGAAGGCGTGCTGGAACACGGATCGTGGACTGACCCTGAAACGGGTTTTGTCAGCCTGCTGCGACTGCGTGAAGCCACGTTCGATACCCTTTAGGAGCGCTGATGGCGGAGTTATTGATTCAACACCTGAGTGTGACCTTCCCCGATACGTCCGAGGCTGTGCTGGCTATTCCCACATTGTCGATTCGTTCTGGCGAGCGGGTCGCGGTGATGGGGCCTTCCGGTTCCGGTAAGACCACGCTGGTGAATGCTATTACCGGGATGGATCACAGCGGAACGGGCTGTGTGCAGTGGGAAAAACAGGATATCTGGCAGATGAACGAAGCGGAACGCGACCGCTGGCGGGCGCAGCATATCGGGCTGGTGATGCAGGATTTCCACCTGTTCCCCGGCCTGAGTGCGATAGAGAACGTCTTACTGCCTGCGCAGTTTCACCACTGGCGGATCCCTGCGGCGCTCAGGCAGCGGGCGGCGGATTTGCTGGCACAGGTCGGGCTGGATACCGCGAAACGTCCGATTGAAGTGCTATCACGCGGCGAGAAGCAGCGGGTGGCGGTCGCAAGAGCCTTGCTCAGCAAGCCTGATATCATCATCGCCGATGAGCCAACGGCCAGTTTGGATGCGCACAGCGGTGAGCAGATTGCCGACCTGCTGGTGATGCTGGCGCGCGAGAGTCGCGCGACGCTTATCGCGATTACGCACGATGCACGTCTGGCTTCACAGATGTCGCGCTGTATTAAACTGGAAAAAGGACGCCTCGTGGCGGACACGCTGTATCAGGAGGATCGCGCATGATTCCTTGGCGTCTTATCTGGGTTGACTGGCGTCGGCTCTGGCCGGGTGTGCTGGTCGTAGTGTTGCTGATCGCCGTGGCGACAGCGTTAAGTATTTCGGTGAGTTTGCAGGAAAGAGCGCTACGTATGGGCAGCGCCAAAGCGGCTGACCGTTTCGATCTGGTGATCGGCGCGCCGGGGAGCGAAACCCAACTGGTGCTGTCATCCGTGTTCCTGCAACCGTCGGCGCTGACGCTGGTTCCCGCGCAGGTGCTGACCGATTTGGAAAAGAACCCGCTGGTTGCCTGGGCGGCCCCGGTCGCGTTTGGTGATTTCTATCAGGGGATGCCGATTGTTGGCACCACGCCGCCGCTGGTCACGGATAATGGTAAGCGGCAGCTTACCGCCGGACGCGTGTTCAACGACGGCTTTGAGGCCGTGGTAGGGGCGCAAACGGGGCTGACGGTGGGAAGTACCTTTAGCCCGATTCATGGTCAGGTGGGGACGGAAGGGGCGCACGCGCACGATGACGTCACCTACACCGTTGTCGGTGTTTTACCTGCTGACGGTAGCGCGTGGGATAAAGCGATTCTGGTGCCGGTGAACGCGGTGTGGCGAGTACACGGCATCCATCCACCGCATGCTGCGGACGATGAACACCACGATGATCACGACCATAACGAGCATGCCGACCATGATCATGGCGCACATGAGCACGAAGGTGAACATGACGGTCATTCGCATGATGAAACCACGCAGGCTGCAGGCGAACAGCATGCTGATGAACATCACAACGACGCTCATCCTGCGGAAGCTGCTGCAAGTGATGATCATCATGCGGATGCCGCTCAACCGGTAACAGCGTCTCATGATGACGAGCACGGCGAAGCAGAAGCACACGGCCATGCGCATCAGGCGGGATTGCCCGCTATTGTCGTTAAACCGAAAACGATCGCGGGTGCTTATCAACTGCGTTCGCTGTATCGCAGCAACACGACGCTGGCGGTGTTCCCCGGCGAAGTGCTGGTGAAACTCTACTCGATGCTGGGCGACATTCGTGAACTGCTGACCTATATCTCGCTGGGAACGCAGGGATTAGTCGGCGTCGCGGTGGCGATGGTGGCGGTTATCCACCTGCGGCAGCGACAGAAACAGATTGGCGCACTGCGTGCCTTTGGCGCGCCGCGCTACGGCATTTTTACGCTGATTTGGAGCGGATTGATGTCGCTGGTGAGCGTCGGCGTGCTGCTGGGTGTCGGTCTGGGCTATCTTGCCGCCCGTGCGATTGCGGTGGTCATGAGCGAGAAAAGCGGTTTCGTCTTGCCGGTGACGCTGGAATGGGAAGACATCCACTTCGTCCTGCTCCTGTTGCTGGTCGCCGCTGTGGTGCTCACCATTCCCGCGATGCTGTCTTACCGCCAATCTCCCGCCACGGCACTGCGTGGTGAGTAAATGTGGCGAGTAAGTGTGGCGACTAATAACTGACGTGACATAAAAAAACAGGGTGAACGTGGTTCACCCTGCTGCATTTTACTGTCTTGGCGTGACGCCAGAGGGGATTAACGTAAATCCAGCATCGCGATATGGTCCATATCGTCAAACGTCAGGTTTTCGCCGATCATGCCCCAGATAAAGGCGTAGTTTTTGGTGCCGACACCGGTGTGAATCGACCAACTCGGGGAGATCACAGCCTGCTCGTTATGCATCACCAGATGGCGCGTTTCATGCGGTTCACCCATCATATGGAAAATAATGGTGTCTTCCGCCATATCAAAATAGAAGTACACTTCCATTCTGCGCTCATGGGTATGCGTCGGCATTGAATTCCAGTTGCTGCCTTCTGCCAGACGCGTTAACCCCATGCTCAGCTGGCAAGTTTCCACCACTTCCGGCACCAGATATTTGCAAATCGTCCGCTTATTACAGGTTTTGACATCGCCCAGTGGTGCTTTGATCGCGTCATCCTGTGTAATGATGCGTGTCGGGAAAACGGCATGTGCTGGTGCGCTGTTGTAATACAGTTTCGCAGGCTTGGCGCTGTCCAGGCTGCTGAACGCTAAGGCTTTCGCCCCTTTGCCGACATAGAGCGCTTCCTCATTGCCAACTTCATAGCTTGTGCCGTCGATGACGATTTTTGCCGGGCCGCCAATATTGATCAGCCCCAGCTCGCGACGCTCAAGAAAATAGTTCACGCCAAATTGTTTGCCGATGCCGTCATCAAACGTTATCTCGCCATCCACCGGCATGATCCCGCCCACCACGATACGGTCGATGTGGCTGTAGGTCATGGTGTATTGGTTTGGCGTAAATATCTGCTCAATAAGAAATTTCTTTCTCAGCTCAGTGGTATCAAGCGTTTTCGCATGTTCACTGTGTACACTTTGTCGTACGTCCATTTTGCTACCTTCTTATGCGGTTTTAGGTGAAAAGCGTTTTGCCCATACTGCCGTAAGGATGGGCACCAGTACTGATGTCACGATCACACTGGTGGCGACTAACGCTGTTGCCTGTTGAGCGACCGGAGCGAATTCCGGAGCCATATTCGCGATCAACAGAGGAGTGGCGACGGCGGCACCCGCGCTGCTGGATGCGGCCACGCCTGCGGTTCCATTACCACCGCCGATAAATTTATCCGCCAGAATCAACGGGATACCTGTAACAACGATCACGAGCAGGCCGAGGAAGATACCTGCGAAGCCCGTCTGGAGGATCACTGATAAATTAATGGTGTTACCTAACGCAAAGGCAAAGAAAGGAATCAGCGTTTGTACTGAATTACCGAACAGCTTTCTCAAGTCTGGGTCCAGGTTGCCCAATGCAAAACCAATCAGGAAAGGCAGGACGGCACCGACAAATAACTGAGGTTCAAAAGTAGCGATACCGCTGGCACCCAGAATGACCATGGTCATCAACGGGCCGGATTCCAGAGACATCAGTACGAAGGCACCCGCTTCTTCTTTCGAACCGTATTGGTTCATCAGTGCAGCGTACAAACCGCCGTTAGTCATGTCCATTGCCGCGACCAGCGCCAGCACGGAGATCCCAGCCAGCATGCCGTTTTGGATGCCGTCACCCGGCAGGAACGTGCCCGCGATCAGCGCCACAACCCAGGCGGTGGCGATTTTGGTGACCACCAGAACGCCTGATTTTCTCAGCATCGTTCCCGTTGCTTTAAATTCAATGGACGCACCCATACAGAAAAACCATACCGCCAGAATAGGGATTGTGCCAGTAATCAGGCCGTTACTGAAAGAACCTAAGTATTTCCCAGCGCCAGGCGTAAAGGTATTACAGAGTGCGCCCAAAAAGAGCGGCACCAGCATTAATCCCCCAGGGATTTTATCAATAGCTTGTTTGATTTTCATAAAAGACCTCATTAAAAGATAAAAGCATGTTCAGCCCGCTTTCAGTGAAAGCAGATGGAGTATTGGTATAAAGTCATAAATAGGGCGGAATAAAACCCAAGAGGTTATTACCCGATTTTATTAATTAGTGAAGATGGTTGTCCCCATTATAAAATTGATAATTAATATTTTTCGTCATCTTAATGATGACTTATGTCATGTTTTTTTAGTTATAGATGGCCTTCCCGTAATGCGTATTAGCATTTACAGGTAATTATGTCATACGTGTCCGTCACGCTTTTTGCGTGTCATTATTTCTGGATTGTTTTAATAAGCCAGAGTTTTTAATTATGGAAAGCGACGATAAATGTTTTATCTAATATCAATATTCCGGCTGTTAATATGAGCGGTAATTGCTTTGCTGGTTTTAATCAGGCTTGCCAGATGCTTTTCTTTTTTTCCATTCGCATATTGCGACTGCATACCGTTAACGCCAATGGCGGCGATGACTTCACCATTTTGGTTAAAGATAGGCGCAGCCATGCAACAGATCTCTTCTATATCTTCGCCGTCGTCTATTGCCCAGCCCTGTTCCTTGACGATTTTCAGGTGCTGCAGGAAATCTTCTTTATTGGTAATCGTCCGGGGCGTCAAATACTCAAAGGTGCAATCGGCAATCAGTGATTCAATTCTTTCCTGTGGTAGCCAGGCGACGAGTACTTTCCCCAGAGACATACGGTTAAATACAATTTTCTTACCTTCCCAGGATGTTTTTACGATGGCCTTGGGGGATTCGACTTTACTCAGGAAGAAACCGTTATCGCCATCCATAATACCAAGATGGCAGGTCAGTTCTGTCTCTTTGACTAATTCATGCATAAAGTTAATCGTGTCTTTACGCAGATCAATATTCTTTATTACCAAACCGCCAAGCTCAAACAGTCTCAATCCCAAAACATAACGACCGTCAGCGCGCTGACGTAACAATTGCGTCACCACCAGCACTTCCAGTAGATGATGTACGCTGCTTTTGGGTATAGACAAATCAGTGCAAATCTCAGTGAAGCTGGCTTCGTCATGTTTGGCGATGTAGTCAATAATCATCACTAAACGGACGGCTGCCGGCGCTTTACTGTGTTCGAGCTGTTGGAATATATTCATTGGGTTCTATATATAAAACTATGGTTTCCTATATAGAACAATAATAACGCAACGGTAATTTATTTACCTAGATGCAGATCACAAAATAATCGCGAAGTGGTTGAATATTTCAATATAAATGAAACGTAGTTTTATTAGGGAAACAAAATGGCGGTATTTTGGCAGGAAAGATGCCTGACCCCGTAAATAAGGTCAGGCATGATTTAAATGACAGAACGGCGGTTAGCGCTTTTTAAAGGCGGCGGCCAGAGCATCGCCCATCGCGCTGTTGCCAGCGACAGGGGCGCTAGCGGGACGAGGACGTGATTTACCGGCTGGCTGACGCGATGAAGTATTGCTATCGCCACGCGCATTGCCACCGCCACGACGTGATGCGGTGTCGCCCGGCTGTTCATCAAGGCGCATGGTCAGCGCAATACGCTTACGCTGTAGATCCACTTCCATCACTTTCACTTTGACGATATCGCCGGCTTTCACGACCTTGTGCGGATCGTCGACGAAATGGTCGGCCAGTGATGAAATGTGTACCAAACCGTCCTGATGGACGCCGATATCCACAAACGCACCAAAGTTGGTGACGTTGGTGACGGCACCTTCCAGAATCATACCCGGCAGGAGATCGTTTAAGGTTTCCACGCCGTCGGCGAAGCTGGCGGTTTTGAACTCAGGACGTGGATCGCGACCCGGTTTTTCCAGCTCTTTGATGATGTCGGTTACTGTCGGCACGCCGAAACGCTCATCGGTGAAATCCGACGGTTTCAGGTTACGCAGCGCGTTGGGGTTCCCCATTAGCTCCTGCAACGCTTGCTCGGTCGCGGCCAGAATACGTTCCACGATCGGATAGGCTTCCGGGTGAACGGTGGAGGCATCCAGCGGGTTGTTGCCGTTGTTGATGCGCAGGAAGCCCGCACACTGTTCAAAGGCTTTTGGCCCCAGACGGCTGACTTTCAGCAGCTGTTCGCGATTGTGGAAGCGGCCATTCTCATCACGCCAGGTCACAATATTTTGCGCCATCATGCGCGTGAGTCCGGCGACACGGGTTAGCAGCGCCACGGACGCGGTATTCAGATCAACGCCGACGGCGTTTACGCAGTCTTCGACCACTGCATCCAGTTTCTTCGCCAGCAGACTTTGGCTTACGTCATGCTGATACTGACCCACGCCGATGGATTTCGGGTCGATCTTCACCAGCTCCGCCAGCGGATCCTGCAAACGACGGGCGATAGAGACTGCGCCGCGCAGCGAGACATCCAGATCGGGGAATTCCAGCGCCGCCAGCTCGGACGCGGAGTACACTGACGCGCCGGCTTCGCTGACGATCACTTTCTGTGCTTTGATATCCGGGAACTGTTTCTGCGTGTCGAGGAAGAAGCGTTCGGTTTCACGCGATGCAGTACCGTTACCAATCGCCACCAGCTCAACCTGATGTTTGAGGCACAGTGCGGCGATGATCGGCGCGGCTTTCGCTGCCTGACCGGTATGCGGATAAATCGTATCGGTCGCGACCAGCTTGCCGGTGGCATCCACCACCGCGACTTTTACACCAGTGCGCAGGCCGGGATCGAGACCCATAGTGGCGCGCATGCCCGCTGGGGCGGCCATCAGCAGGTCGTGCATGTTGCGGGCGAAAACGTTGATTGCTTCGTCTTCGGCTTTTTCACGCACGCTGCCCATCAGTTCAGTTTCAAGGTGCAGCAGCACTTTAATGCGCCACGTCCAGCTAATGACGGCGCGTCGCCAGCTGTCCGCAGCCGCATTCCCCAAACGCAGGTTCAGGTGGTCGATAATAATCTGTTCGCAGTAGCTCTCACGCGGCGCTTCTTCATGTTGCGGATCGGCGTTCAGCGCCAGCTGCAGTACGCCTTCGTTACGGCCACGGAACATGGCCAGTGCGCGGTGTGAAGGCACCTGAGCAATCGGTTCATGGTGATCGAAATAATCGCGGAACTTCGCGCCTTCTTCCTCTTTCCCTTCCACGACGCGGGAAACCAGATGGGCGTTTTTCCACAGATAGTGACGCACTTTCGCCAGCAGCGTGGCGTCTTCGGCAAAGCGTTCCATCAGGATGTAACGTGCGCCGTCCAATGCGGCTTTCACGTCCGCTACGCCTTTCTCGGCATCGACATAAGCCTGTGCCGTCAGCTCCGGCTCCTGACTCGGATCTTGCCACAGGCCGTCGGCTAGTGGTTCCAGACCGGCTTCAATCGCGATCTGCCCACGCGTGCGGCGCTTCGGTTTATACGGTAGATAGAGATCTTCCAGCTCGGTTTTGCTCAGCGTGCCGTTAATGGCGGTGGCGAGCTGCGGGGTTAATTTCCCCTGTTCGTCGATGGATTTCAGAATAGTCTGGCGTCGGTCTTCCAGTTCACGCAGGTAACCGAGGCGCGTTTCGAGCTGGCGCAGCTGGGTGTCATCCAGCCCGCCGGTCACTTCTTTACGGTAACGGGCGATAAAAGGGACGGTGTTTCCTTCGTCCAGCAGGCGGACGGCGGCGTCTACCTGCTCCGTACGCGCCTGCAATTCGCTGGCGATAATGTGGCTTAATGAATCATTCATAGGTCTGATATCAGTCGTCATCAAGTTAGTGGAGTAAATAAGTAGTGGGTGAAATAAGTGAGGACAGTTATACGGATTGAGCGTGCAAAATGCCAGCCGCCGCCGTCTGGAATACGGGGACGATGATGGCGCTGTTCGCCGGATTACGATCCGAGAAGGGGAAAGAGGCGCGGCAAAATTTACCTACATCAATATTCCGTTAGATTCTTGCAACCCACTCACGATTTTAGCGTATGACATACGTTGGCCTTGTGTAGCTATAAATTGAGCGCCGCACGGGATGACCGATCCAGAAGCCCGTAAGAGCGGACGAGGACAACATCATTAATTCGGGCAGGAGAAAGGTTCATGACAGTCAGAACGTCCACGTTGACGGCAGAAGGGCAGGCGGATATCACGCTGAACATGCGTTCCGGCGTGCTGGGGAAAACAGCGGTGGATATTCGCCCACTCGGTGAACACGGGCTGTGCAGCTATGACCCCGGTTTTGCCAATACGGCAGGGTGCGAGTCGGCGATTACCTATATAGATGCGGTGAATAGCGTGCTGCTGCATCGGGGCTTCCCTGTCGAACAGCTCGCCGAGCAGTGTGACTTTACTGAAGTCTGTTACATCCTGCTGCATGGTGAAGCGCCTTCGGCGGAAGCGTATGCGAAATTTGCCGATAACATCACCCGCCATACGCTGGTTCATGAGCAAATCACCCGGATGTTCAGCGGCTTTCGTCGCGACTCTCACCCAATGGCGCTGATGTGCGCGGTGGTGGGCGCGCTGGCCGCGTTCTATCACGATGTATTAGATATCCATAACGCGGAGCATCGCGAGCTGGCGGCCGTGCGGCTGCTGTCGAAAATGCCGACGTTAGCGGCGATGTGCTACAAATATTCCATCGAACAGCCGTCCGTGTATCCCCGTAATTCGCTCTCCTATACCGGTAACTTCCTGCATATGCTGTTTTCGATTCCGGCGGAGGAATATGAAGTGAATCCGGTGCTGGAACGAGCGATGAACCGCATCCTGATTCTTCATGCCGATCATGGTCAGTGCCCGTCTACGATGGCGGTCAGAGCGTCGGGTTCTTCCGGCGCTAACCCGTTTGCCTGCATTGCTGCCGGGCTGGCATCAATGTGGGGGCCGCTGCACGGCGGGGCGAACGAAGCCTGTATGCGCATGCTGGAAGAGATCAAAACGGTCGATCGCGTCCCTGAATTTGTACGACGCGCGAAAGACCGCTGCGATTCATTCCGCCTGATGGGATTCGGTAACTCGGTCTATCAGCATTTCGACCCACGCGCGGCGATTCTGCGCAAAACCTGTTATGAAGTGCTCAATGAACTCGGCACGGAAGACAGCCTGTTGCAGGTGGCGATGGAGCTGGAACATATCGCCATGACCGACGCCTATTTTCTGGAGAATAAGCTCTACCCGAGCGTCGATTTCTATACCTCGGTCATTCTCAAAGCGATGGGGCTGCCGCCGTCAATGTTTACGGTTATTTCTACCGTCGGCAGAACGATCGGCTGGATTGCACATTGGGATGAGATGCACAAGCAGGATGAAATCAGCATCTACCGTCCGCGCCAGATTTATACCGGACAGCCGCGTCGGGACTATGTTTCCGCGCTGAAAGACTGATGTGATTTTCACCATGATGCCTATGTCGCGGCATCATGGTGATCACGGGCAGGACAAGCCTAGAATTTTTCCCAGTTATCCTGTGCGTTGCCGACCGGCGCGAGCGCTAAACGAGTCGGTTGGGCTTTCTTCGGCGCTGGACGGACTGTTGGTGTGCCTCGCAGATGGAAATGGTTCATAAGCGTAACCAGATGAGAGGACTGTTCGCGCAGGCTGGTTGCCGCATTGGCGGATTCTTCCACCAGCGTCGCGTTCTGCTGGGTGACCTGATCGAGCTGGTTCACGGCATCATGAATTTGCGAAATACCGGATTCCTGCTCCTGCGTTGTCGTCCCGATCTCACTGATTAAATCCGCCACGCTGCGCGCCTGACGCACCAGCTCATCAATGGTGCTGCCGGTGTCTTCAACCAGACGATTTCCCGCTTCCACTTTTTCGACGCTGGTGTTGATCAGTACCGCGATCTCTTTAGCGGCGGAGGCGGAACGCTGCGCCAGCGAGCGAACTTCCCCAGCCACCACGGCGAAACCGCGACCTTGCTCACCCGCGCGCGCGGCTTCGACCGCCGCATTCAGTGCCAGAATATTGGTCTGGAAGGCGATACCATCAATGACGCTGATGATGTCGCGGATTTTGTGTGAACTGGTGGAGATCTCTTTCATCGTAATGACCATATCGCTGATGGCATCACCGCCTTTGGTTGCCGTTTCGCTGGCCTGGCTGGCAAGCTGGGTGGCGCTACGCACGGTATGGGCATTCTGACGAATCGCCTGGCTCATCTGCTCCATTGAGGCGGCTGTTTGTTGCAGGCTGGCGGCCTGTTCTTCCGTACGCTGGCTCAGGTTTTCGCTGCCTGCGGCGATTTGGCTGGAACCGGACGCGATGGCTTCGCTGCTCTGCCGCACCTGCTCGACGATATCACCCAGGTTATGGCTCATATGACGCATGGTGGCTAACAGGCTGCTGTGGTCGTTCGGCTTGATATTGATATCGACGGCCAGATCGCCATCGGCCACCTGCCGGGCAACGTGGGTGGCGTAGAGCGGTTCTCCCCCCAGTTGGTTTTTCAGCGTGCGGGTAATCAGCCAGGCCACGACCGCAGCCATCGCGGCAGCGGCAAGCGCGAGAATCAGCATGATAACGCTGCCGGACTGCGCATCCTGCTGCGCCCCGCTGACAATCTCGTTGGTATCCTGCTGCTGCGAGGCCATCATCGCGTCCAGCACTTTAAACAGTGCGTTTTGTGCCGTCTGCATCTCATTGAGAATAATGGTGTTACCTTGCAGACGCTGCTGCGGATCGGTGGATTGCACCAATTCCATCGCTTTCAAAAAGGCCGCAAGGTAGGGCGGACGGGTGTCCTGAAACTGTTTCAGCAGCGCACTGGTGCCTTCGGTGTCGAGCTGTTGCCCCAGCTTTTTCAGGTTGGCGGTATTGCGGGCGATTTGCTCGTCGACGAACTGCTTTTCCTGCCTGATTTGCGTAGGATCGGTGCTGAGTGCCATGTTACGGATCAGACGAGCATTGGCGTCAAAGCCAGCTTTAACTTCCTGAATCAATAACATATTCGCCAACGTGGTACCGGAAAGCCGGTTGATGTCGTTACCCAGCCCAACCAGCTGGAGTCGTCCGAAGAATGCCACCATCAGGCTGATGATAATAACCAGAGAAAATCCCATACCCAGCATCTTGCCGAGTTTGATTCTGTTCAGCATATTCATAAACATCCTTAATTTTTTGACATGCTATGAAGGCATAACGGAGGGGGCTTGCTATCGTAATCGATGCAAGTAATGACAAGGAATTATAGCTATGTTTCGTATTTTCGGGATACATCGGTAACTCCCGTCCTCAAAAACATATCGATAAGAATATCTGTAATATCGGCAAGAAAAGCGTTCTATTGATCACGTAAATTACGGCGAATGGGATTTCGTATGAAATGTGTGATCTGAGAGACAAAATGCGTGCGGGTATGGCGTTGGCTAATGGGAATAATGAGAAAAACGTTGGAGAGTGGTGCGTTAACCCCTTTAGACGTTAACGCACCGATCGATCACGACGCTTTATCGCTGACAAAAGGGGCGATATAGCGCTGATAGCGTGATTCTTTCAGCTGTTGTAGGTCGACCAGCACCAGACCGTCGATGCAGTTATTGAAATCAGGGTCGATACCGAAGTCGATAAACCGCACGCCGCCCGGCTCACACAGCTCCGAATACTGCTTGTAGAGCGTGGGGATTGCGCAACCCATGTTGCTGAGCATGCTTTTCAATCGCGTGAGATCCTGCTGGTAGTCCGTTCCTTCAAACTGTTTCAGCACGTCAGGCAGCGAGGCTGGATAAGGGCGACGCGACGTAGCCAGCGGCTGATCGGGCGTGAAGTGCAGGCGATAAAACGCCACCAGCAAGTCGCGTGCATGCGGCGGCAAAGTACCGGAAAGCGACACTGGCCCGAACAGATAGCGATGTTCTGGATAGCGCGCCAGATAGGCACCAATACCCAGCCAGAGATAATCCAGCCCGCGTTTACCCCAGTATTTGGGCTGAATGAAACTGCGTCCCAGCTCAATGCCTGATGCCAGTATCGGATCCATTTCGTCGCCGTACTGGAACAGACTGTGGCTGTAGAGGCCGCTTTTCCCTTTTTCTGCGATCAAACTGGCCGTCGAGACAAAGCGATAGGCACCGACAATCTCCAGTTCGCGGTCATCCCACAGGATAAGATGCAAATAGTCATCGTCATAGCTGTCCAGATCGCGACGTTGGCCGGATCCTTCGCCCACAGCCCGGAAGGCGATTTCGCGCAGGCGTCCGAGTTCGCGCAACAGCGGCACGTAATCTTCTTCACCGCGTCGATACAGATAGACAATCTTGCCATCCGGCGTGGTACCCAGCGTTTCGCACTCTGACAGCGCGCGCTTCAGCAGCACGCGGTCTTCAGCCAGCGCAATGGGTTTTTCACCGGTAAAACAGCCGGGCTTTCCTTGCCCTAGGCGATAAACGTGACGCCGGAAACGAGCCGCCAGATCGTTAGCGTTCCATTCGCCCTGGCTCCAGGACGCATAGGGAATTCTGGCACCGATACGCAGCTTGAGGGTTTGGTCGCGCTGACCAAACATTTCTCTTACCAACAGGAGCGTGGAGAGCGGGCGATAAACCATGGAAGAGAGATAAAACAGCGCGCTGTTGCGTCCGCCGATATGAATCGGAACCACGGGCGCGCGGGCTTTGCTCGCCATGCGGATAAAGCCGTTGTGCCAGTGACCGTCGCGAATACCTTGCAGGCTAGCGCGTGAAACTTCGCCCGCGGGGAAGACAATGATCGCGCCGTCGCCTTCCAGATGCTGCTGGATGGCGCTGATTTGCTGGCGTTTGGTGCGGTTATTGAAGTTATCGACGGAAAAAAACAGATTTTTGAGCGGGGCGACATAAGAGAGTAGCTGGCTGGCGACGATGCGGACATCGGGCCTGACGCTGGCGACGGTACGCAGTAGCGCCAGACCGTCCAGTGAGCCAATGGGGTGGTTGGCAACCAACACCACCGGCCCCTGACTGGGGATATTTTCTAAATCCCCTTCGACCATTTCACAATTGAAGTTGAAGTAGTCAAGAATCTGTTCGACCAGATCTAAGCCTTTCAAATGCGGGTAACGCCGCGCAAATTGGTGCATTTCATTTTCAAATAGCAGAGAACGCAAAACCGTTTTCTGCCAGGGTGGCGTATGGCGATGCGGGGCAAGATCTTGCAGAATGGCGTCTAAGCTAAACATAAATCGTTCTCCGTAGCTCTCCGTGGCTAAAAGTACGGGATAGAAATGACATATTTATGTCTGTTGATAGATTATTAGCCAAAACTGTAAATCTGTGTAATGAACGCGCGATTTTTGTACGTGGGAATAGCGAAGCATGTGGTACGCACTAAGAGCCTAACGGGGTTACTGACTTGAAAACCAATCTGATTACCCGCGAGGGGTATGACAAACTGCGGGCAGAGCATGACCATCTCTGGAATGTAAAGCGCCCGGAAATTACGAAAATTGTCTCCTGGGCAGCGAGCCTGGGGGATCGTTCAGAAAATGCGGACTACACCTATAACAAGCGTTTATTGCGCCAGATCGACAGGCGTGTGCGCTACCTGAGAAAATGCCTGACGGAATTGAAAATCGTTGATTATTCGCCGCAGCAGGATGGCAGCGTATTCTTTGGTGCCTGGGTAGAGATCGAGAATGAACAAGGTGAGGTGAAGCGTTTTCGGATTGTCGGCCCGGACGAGATCTACGGCGACAATAAAGACTATATTTCGATCGATTCCCCGATGGCGCGCGCCATGCTGAAAAAAGCGGTTGATGAGGAGTTCACCGTGAACACGCCAGACGGCCCGCGTGAGTGGTTTGTTAATTCGATTGAGTACGTTAAGTCATAAGCGGCCCGGCAGCGGCACGCAGGGGAAACACACCGCAAGCCGGGCGAGCGTATCCCCTTCGTGTCCTATTGGCGCAAGAGGTTTAGTCATCTACATTTTGCGCCCGCAATAGCTGCCTGGCCTGCTCAATGACGGGTAAGTCCACCATCTCACCGTTTATCTGGAAAGCGTAGCTGTGTTCGGCTGCTTTCAGAACCTGCTTTGCCCAGTCTATTTTGCTGCGATCCGTCGCGAATGCCTGCTGAACGGCATCGATCTGCGAGGGATGAATACAGAGTTTGGCTGAGAAGCCGAGCGAGCGCGCATGTAATGCGTCAGCTAACACCCGGTCGTGATGCGTGAAGTCAGGATTGACGCAATCTATCGGTGGCGGCAAGTCGGCCAGTCTGGAGGCTAATACAATGCGGCTTCTGGCATACAGCAAGGCATACAAGGATTGATCGCAATGAATATCGAGTGAGAAATCCAATGAGCCAAATGCGACTCTTTCTACCCCTGCTGCACAAATCTCTTCTGCATGATGCAACCCCTGCGCGTTTTCAATTATCGCAATAATATTAACCGCTTCCGATCTATTACGATTTATCATTTCCCGCGCATCATGCAGCATTTCTGCGGATTCTATTTTAGGTAAAACAATTTCCCATTTGGCTGTTTTATGTTTGGATGGGGCGTTATTTCTTAATTTTTCTTTATTATTAAGCCTATTCAGAAACTCGATATCTTCACTGAATTCCACTGAACCAAATTTGTTTAAACGTATATATCTTTTGCAATTTATTTCAGAGACGGTCGTATCGTTTTTATCCCATTGGATAATATTTTCTCTAGCCTGGTTTTTTTCATCAGGATGAACAGCATCTTCTAAATCAAATATCACGGCATCGGCACCGCAGCAGACGGCTTGTTGAAAGCGGTGGGGCGCATTACCAGGCACAAAGAGATAGGTTTTAGCGTGTTCCATGCTGCTCTCCTTCTGTTAATTTATTGATTAAATGCAGTTTTATTAAAATGTAACTCATTAATTGCGAATAAGAATGATAGCTATTTACATTGCAGTGATTAATATGCTAGCTTTCCGTTCATTATTTTTCAATCCATCTATCGCGACATTTTTATTAAGTTTCGGGACGTGTTAACCCGAGATTTAACGACACCCTTTTATACGTTACTGCAATCGGTTTTTACTTGTTTTATCGGTATGAGGAGTGGTTATGAATATCAAGGCTGACGAAATTAAACACAGGGATATACATCAGGATGTAGATGATTTTCTCTCTGATTACTCAAATAAAAACGCGTTAAGGCGATTGATTCGCTGCTTTTTCGCAGAAGGGATTTTGAATAAAAATGACCTGAGATTTATTAAGGGTAATTCCAGAGAAGCAACGCTGGCTTTGCAGGGTGGCAAAGGTATATTGAAATTTGATGATATTTCGCCATCACCGGCAAACACCTATATTAATAATGGAAATATTTATCTCATTCATTCAGATGGAACGTCTTTTCCCGTTACCAGCCACGAGCGATTGATTGATTTACTTCGCGACAATTTCGATTTTCATCCTGACGAGAGCGGCATCCGTGGCCTGAAAAAAGACGTCGGTAACAGCATTCGTAATGATACCAACGCCCGGCGCTATCGTTGCCAGTGGCGTGCTGAGGTGGCTGATGCCATGCAGCAGGACGGGCAGAACGCTTTCACGCCGTGGCTGCGTCGGCAGCTCAGCATTCGCGATGCCGCCATGTTTCTCGATCAGTGGGGATCGCTGGAAGGCCACCCTTACTACCCGACCTGGAAATCCCGCCCCGGACTGAGTGACGAAGACGTCCAGCAGCTGTCACCCGAATTTAACGCCCGCGTGCCGCTGCGTATTACCGCGCTGCGCCGCGATATGGCGTATGTCGAATCCATGCCGCACGTCGATGATTTTCATTCGTGGTTTGCTCAGGCATTCCCCGCGCTCTGGCAGGACTGGAAGCAGCGCCTGAATCAACAAGGGCTGGATGAGACGCAGTGGCTCCCGCTGCCCATCCACAGTTGGCATCTGGAAAACTGGGTGAAATCCCACTATGCGGATGAAATTGCCGAAGGGATTCTGCTTACCGACGGCCCCGATCTCATCACGCTACCGGGTATGTCGTTCCGTACTGTTTTGCCCGTTGAACCGCCTGCTTCCCCTTTCATCAAACTGCCTGTCGCCATCTGGATGACCAGCGAAATGCGCAGCCTACAAGCGAAATCCATCCACATGGGGCCACGTATCAGCACCATTATCGAAGCGATTCTGGCGCAGGAAAGCGGGTTCGAACAGCGGCTGGCGTTTTTCCGCGAAGAGACGGCGTTCCACTACAAGCACGCAGTTCATCAGGATGACGCGCCGGGCAAACATCTCTCCGTCGTTTTCCGCGATGCTCGAATTTATGAACGCACTGACGGCGCGCTTCCCGTGACCGTCGCCACGCTGTTTACGGCACTGCCTCACCGCGACCAACCGCTGTTCACCGAGCTGGTGACGCTGTCTGGGCTTGGCCCCGAAGCGTGGTTCCGCCAATACGTTCGCGCCGTAACCCGGCCAGTCATCGCTATCTATCTGCTGTACGGCATCGGGCTGGAAGCGCATCAGCAGAACAGCCAGATCCTCTTTTCACCGGAAGGTGTCGCGCAGGGATTATTAATCCGTGATTTCGGCGACGGGCGCACCTATGCACCGCTGCTGCGTCAGCGCGGTCACCATCTGCAACCCTACGTCTGGCCCGGCATTCTGCCCACGGTATTTGAAGACGACATCGAACCCGTGCGGATGTTTGTCGTCGATGCCTGCTTTGTCAGCCACCTGCACGAACTGGCGCTGGCGCTCAGCGCGGAATACGGCTTTGCCGATGCCCGGCTGTGGCAGGTGATGAAAGAAGAAACCGCCGCGGCGTTTGACGCGGTGAAGTCGCGCGTTGATGGCGAGCTGTGGCAGACCGAACGCGACATGTTTATGACCCAGCCCTGGTATACGCGTTCGCTGCTGCGCATGCACATCCAGGAATATCGCGACTATCGGATTCAGCACGGTCTGAGCAATCCCTTCCTCATTGAAGAGGAAGAAACCCGCATCGGATCGTGATGTATGGCGATGCTCCCGCCTCACAGGCTGAAAAGGGGAGCATCTTTTTCACTCCTCATTTTGAGATGGATAACTTTGTTGATGAACGCCAGGAAGAACTTCACTCCACCTACCGGGAAGACTCGTTTTCCTATTCCCTCCGCGTTGGCCATCGCCGTAACGGCGGTGCTAAGCGGCATCGCGATACCCGCGCAGTCTGCAACGGGTGAGCGCGATGATTCCACTATCGTGGTGGAAGCTAAAGACGCGGATGCCGTGCAGGGGCTGGTCGCGGGCGGCATGTCGGCGCGGTCGTCCAGCACCGGACTGCTGGGCAAAAAGGACGTGATGGATACGCCGTTTAATGTCAGCAACATGACCTCATCGTTTATTGAAAATAAACAGGCACAGACGCTGGGGCAGGTGGTCGCGCATGACGCATCGGTGCGGGTGAGCAGTTCTCAGGGCGGTCTGCTGGATTCCTACTACATTCGCGGTTTTCCTCTCAATGAAGGAAACCTGAGCGACATCGCCATGAACGGCGTCTACGGTGTTGCGCCCAACTATCAGCTGATGACCGACTACATCGAGCGGGTAGAAGTGCTGAAAGGGCCGTCGGCGCTGCTGTATGGGCTGTCGCCTAACAGCAGCGTGGGCGGCGTGATTAATGCTGTCACCAAACGCCCGACCACCGTCGGCAATCTGACCCGCCTCACGACCAGTTGGCAGTCTGATTCCCAGTTCACACAGCATGCGGATATTTCCCGCGTCTATGCGCTGGACAATAACAATCTGCTCGGCGTGCGTTTTAACGGGAATTACGGCTACGGCGACACGGTGTGGGATGGCAGCGATAAACGTACACAGGTCGGCTCGCTTGGGCTGGATTTCTCGTCAGAACGCTTCCGCGCCACGTTGGATCTCATCACTCAGCATCTAAAAACCCGTGCACCGTCTCGTCCTTATTCGTTCGCGCAGGGGGTGACCGTGCCCGACGCACCGGATGGCAATAACAATATCTCTCAGCCGTGGGGGTTCTGGCATTCCAAAGACCAGTCGGTGTTGCTACATACCGAATACGATCTGGCGGATAACGTTACCTGGTTTACCGATTTGGGTGGTTCCAGTGCACACGTGAGCCGACTGTCGGAGCAGGTGCCGCAGGTGACGAATAATAACGGCGATATTCGTTCTACCGTAGGGAATTACCGCTTTACCACCAGCCGTTACAATTTCGCGACCGGCATTCGTGCGGATGTGGAAACGGGTTCGGTGACGCACAAGCTGTCGGCACAGACTAGCTACTATCGCGATCGTCAGGCTAGCGCTAATGTGCCGGGAACAGCTATTAATTCAAATATTTATAACCCTGTCTATGTGCCAGCACAGGATATCGCCGCACCGTCAAGCATATACAAACGTTCTTCCACGGCACTGTCGGGTATCGCGCTAGCGGATACGCTCGGCTTTTGGAACGATGCGCTGCAGGTCACGGGTGGGCTGCGTTATCAGCAGATCAACACGGATAACTTCGCCGCCCCGGATGGCGGGGTGCGCTCTTCTTATGACAAGAGCGCAATCACCCCGATGCTCGGGGTGATTGTTAAACCCTGGCAGCATGTTTCTCTCTACGCCAACTACATTGAGGGGCTAAGTAAAGGGGACGTGGCGCCCACGACGGCGAGCAATCCGGGTCAAGTGCTGTCGCCGTATAAGAGCAAACAGTACGAGGCTGGGGTAAAAGTGGACGCGTTGGGGACGATTTCTACGCTAAGCGTCTTCCAGATCACCAAGCCGAGCGGCGCGTTAGCTAACGGACCGGGCAGTGAGTTTATTGAGGCTAACGAGCAGCGCAATCGGGGGATCGAGCTGGATGTGGTCGGTTCACCGCTGGAAGATCTGCGTCTGACCGGTGGCGTGATGCTGCTGGATGCCGAACTGACCAAAAGTGTGACGCCGGGTGCACAGGGCAAGCGTGCGCCGGGCACGTCGCGTTTTCAGGCGAACGCCGGCGTGGAATATGACCTGCCGTTCCTGCGCGATCTGACGCTGAACGCCAACGTTACTCATAACGGGAAGCAGAACGTCAACACCATCAATACCCAGTCTATTCCTTCCTGGACCACCGTTGATTTCGGCGCGCGTTACAAGACGCGAATCTACAGCGCGCCCACCACATTCCGTGCCGATGTCCTGAACGCCTTTGACCGCAATTACTGGTCTGGCGTGACGTCGTTCAGCACGGTATCGCAAGGAACGCCGCGGACGCTGATGCTGTCCGTCGCGGTTGATTTCTAAGGATAGGTATTTTTCAGGAACCGAACGTTAAGGAGATAGCGATGAGCAACCTGTTTAGCTTTGCCGCAGTGTCTTCCCTCCCTGTCGCGCAGGCCCACTGGCCTGAGAGACTGACGCCTTATCTGGATAGTGAGATTGAGCAGTTTCTTTTCAACTCGCCGCAAAGGCTGTCGTGGCTGGTTGAGCAGTATGGGTCGCCGCTGAATATTGTCTGGCCGCACACCGTGGCCAACAATATCGCGGCATTGCGGACAGTGTTGCAGCGTCACGACGTAGACTGCCGCCTGTACTACGGCGCGAAGGTGAACAAATCGCCGGGGCTGGTACAGGCGGCGGTGAATGCGGGCGTCGGCGTGGATGTTTCCAGCTTACAGGAACTGAAAGATGCGCTGCGGGCAGGCTGCGACGGCGCGCGGCTGTGCGCCACCGGCCCGGCCAAAACGCGTGAGTTCCTGACTGCGCTGGTTCATCACCGCGCTCTTATCGTGCTGGATTCACCGGAAGAGTTCGACGAGGTGCTCGCGCTGGCGGATTTGCTGCGCGTGACGGATCCCGTGCGGGTTCTGCTGCGCTATCGCCCGTCGTTCGCGCAGGCCAGTCGGTTTGGCATGCTGGCCGATGAGGTTGCAATCTGTCTGGAGGCGTTGAGCACCAGACAGGCTGTGCTTCATCTGGAAGGCTTCCATTTCCATCTCGGCGGCTATGATCCCGATACCCGCGTGGCGGCATTTGCTGAGGTCCTGCCATTACTGGAGCGGGCACGCTCAAAGGGATTGCAGCCCGCGATTATTGATATCGGCGGGGGATTGCCGATTCAATATCTTTCGGCTTCACGCTATCAGGATTATTTAGCGAAGCAGAATGCGGCGGATTACCGCCACGGTCAGGTGCCGACCTCGTTTTACCCATATGGCGGTGAGCGTTCGGCTGTCGACTATCTTGAGGCATTCCTGTCCGCCTCAATCGGACAGGATCGCGTAGCGGACGTGCTCAAGCAGCACGGCCTGATTCTGGCGATTGAGCCGGGACGCAGCCTCGCTGACCAAAGTGCGATTACCGTGTTTCGCGTCACGCGCACGCGCCGCCAGCCGGATGGCAACCACGTCGTGTTTGTGGAAGGCAGCAGCTTCAGCGCGTGTGAAACCTGGTTTAACTCTGAGTTTTTGATTGATCCTCTGCATGTTTTTTCCGTCAAAAAAGACACGCCTCTGGCACCGGGCAAAGCCTGGATCGCCGGACACAGCTGTCTGGACGACGATGTCATTACGAACCGATTGATTCATTTTCGAACCGTGCCGCAGTCAGGCGATTTACTGATTTACGCGAATACGGCGGGATACCAGATGGACCTGCTGGAAAACGCGTTTCATCGGCATCCGCTGCCTGCGCGCCTGTGTGCGTTCAAAGGTAAGAAAGGTGAGCTGATTTTTTCCAGTGATAACTGAATGGAGCAGAACCATGATCCTGAATAAAGTAACTGATTTAATTGGTAATACGCCCGTTATACAAATTCCGGTTCCCTATGGGGATACGCGTTTGTTTTTAAAAGTGGAGAAGAACAACCCCGGCGGCAGCATGAAGGATCGCATGGCGAGAAACATGATTGTCGCCGGGCTGAAGTCAGGCAAAATCCGCCCTGGTGGCACCATTGTCGAGTCGTCATCGGGGAATACCGGTATCGGGCTGGCGCTGGCGTCAATTGAATACGGCCTGCGCTTTATCGCCGTGGTCGATCATCACGCAGCACAGGATAAAATCGCCATCATGCGCGCGCTCGGCGCGGAAATTCGCTACGTCTCCGGTGACTACGGCGAAGATGAGGTGGCGGTGGTGGAACGCCAGCGCATGGCGGCACAGCTGGCGCAGGAAATACCCGGCGCGGTGTTTATGAACCAGTCGGATAACGCGGCGAACGCGGGCGGCTATGCCGATTTTGTCCGCGAGCTGTTCAGCCAGATTGGCAAGATCGACGCGTTTGTCGGCTGCGTGGGCACCGGCGGTTCGATGACGGGCATTTCGCACGGCCTGAAAGTCCATAACCCGGATATCACGACCATTGCCGTTGAACCGGTGGGTTCTATCGTCTTCGGCCACCCCGGCAAGCCTTACTATCAATCCGGCACCGGTACGCCAGCGGGTGATACCGTAGGGCTGGTGCTGGATTACAGCTGCATCGACTGTGGTGAGCAGGTTTCGGATGCGCAGGCGTTTGAAACGGCACGCTATATCGCACGGCACTACGGTTTGCTGGTCGGCGGTTCGACGGGCGGGGTGATCTATAAAGCACTGGAGCTGATCTATCAGGATCGCATCGGCGGCAACGTCGTGCTGGCGATTGCCGACGGCGGGGAGAAATATCTGCACACGGTGTTTAACGAAGAGTGGCTGGCGGCGCGTAACCTGATCGATAGCGGCGTGTGGCACGATCTGGATCGCTGGCTGGGCAATGCGATTTCTCTGGAGCAGGCGAGCTAAGGAGTCAAGGATGATCGAAACGCTAAGCGGGCAGCCGCTTAACGTGGTGATTTGCGGGGCCGGCAAGACCGGCCATCTCGCCACGGTGCTGTTTAAACAACTGCCAGACGTCAAGGTGACGCTGTTGGGCAGCCATCCTCGTCTGCCGGAAGCCTATCAGCAGCACGGTAAACGGCTACACGCGCTGCTGCCGGATGGCGAGACGCTGACGGCGACGCCGGACTGCGTGACCTGCGATCCGGCGGAAGCCTGCCGCGATGCGGATATCGTTATCATCACCGTTCCCGCCAACTTCCGCGCCGATCTTCTGGCGCGGATCGTTCCGCATCTTCCCCGCGATAAACCGGTGTACGTCGGCGCAATCCCCGGTTTTTGCGGTTTTGACTGGCTGGCCGAACGTGAGCTGGCCGCGCGCCCAAACGCGGTGATTTGGGGCATGAAGGACGTCGCGCACATTGCGTTTGATTTGCTGCCGGGACAGTCGATCAAAATGGGCGGCGAAAAGGCCACGCTGTATGTCGCCACGCATCGGCGTGAAACCGCTGCGAGCCAGCAGGCGCTGATGGCGCTGCTGCAACGGCTCTATGCTGCGCCCGTGGTGCTCTTGCCGGATTATTTGGAGATCACGCTGACGCCGGGTAACCCGATTATGCACAGCGCGGTGATTTACGGCCTGATCGGTCCCTACGGGCAGTGGCATGCCCGACCGCTCTCACAGCCGCTGTGCTGGTGGAATGATTGCCCGGAACTCGGTGCCTATTATCTGGAACGCATGGACGAGGAGAACCAGCGGCTGTGTGCAGCGCTGGAGACGCGGCTCGGCGTGCGGCTGGATTCAGTGCTGCCGCTCAAGCAGGAGATTATCGATGCCTATGGCGATCAGATTGCCGATGCGCACACGATGCTTTCCGTGCTGCGCACCAATCAGGCTTATCACGGCATCGGTCTGCCGCTGCGAAAACATGACGCTGGTGGGTACGTGTTTGATACGCAGCATCGGGTGTTTCAGGAGGATATTGCCTATGGCCTGAGCCTGCTGGTGACGATTGCGGAGAATCTGACCGTTAGCGTGCCGTACATTGAGGAAGTTTACCGGTGGTGCAGCGATTACATGGGAACCTCCACGCAGGATCGCCCCGACTATTTCCCGCCGCACTGGCTGACGGATGAGATGAATTGACGTGATGACCGTAGCGGGAATGAGGCCGGGTGACGCCGTCGAAGCAGAAGGAGCTGACGCATGCGCTTGAGCGGACAGGTGGCGTTCATCATCCACTTTATGTTTGTCGTGCAGCTAGTGGCGATGGGGGCGATGGAGATGAGCGGGCCGTTTTGGCCGCTGCATCTGGAAAGTATGTCATCCGGTGCGGAACTGAGTATCGCGGGGATTGCCGTGTACGTCGGGCCGATGCTGGGCATTATGCTGACCAGCGCCTTCTGGGGACGGATGGGCGACCGGCTGGGCAACAAAGCCATGATGATCCGCGCGCTGTTTGGGCTGGCGTTAACCCAGCTTGGGCTGGCGTGGGCAAACGACATCTGGACGATAGTCGCGCTGCGTTTTATTCAGGGTGCCTGTGCGGGCTATATTGCGCCCGCGCAGGCGTATGGCGTCGCGGTGGTCAGTCCGCTACAGCGCACGCGGCTGTTTGCCTGGCTTCAGGTATCTACCAACGTGGGATCGCTGCTGGGAGCGATTGTCGGCGGGCTGATCCTCGATTACCTGAACTTCTTCTGGATCAACCTGAGTGCGGCGATCCTCTGCGCGCTGTGCGGCATCACCGTGGCGCTGTTCCTGCCACATGTCGCCCCTGAGGCTCCCGTTGTTCCGCCAGCGGACGCGCAGGCGAAAGCCCTTCCCCGCAGGCGGCTCTGGGCGCTGTCGCCGATTCCCGGTCTGCTGCTGATTTCTGGCCTGTTGCTGACCAGCCGTATGATCCCGCAAACACCGTTTTCCCTCTATCTGGACGGCTTCTTTCAGGTGGATAAGTGGGTTATCGGGCTGTGTTATGGCTTGCAGGCGACTGGCGTGATTGTCTCCGCATCGCTGTGGGCGCGCTATTTTGAAAATCTCTCGCTGTCGCAGACGCTGAGCCGCCTGTGTGTGGTCATGCTAGCCTGCGCCACCGTGACATTGACGGCTGCTACGATCCTGAATATTGCGATTTTCATCCCGCTGTACTTCCTGTGGGGCGTGCTGTTGGGGGCGACGACGCCCGTGCTGATGGCGCTGATTTCCCGTGCGGCTGGGGCCGGGCAGCAGGGTTACATACTCGGCGTGGCGCAAAGCGTCAGCCAGTTTGCCTCGATTCTAGGCATTGCTTTGGGCGGATTGGTTCTCTACTCCCCCGGATTACGTTCGCTGTTCTTCTGCGTTGGTGCCGCGTATCTGGTGACCTTCCTGGTCGCGCTGATGCTGCTACGACGCCTGCGGATACAGGCGGAAAAACATGACTCTCTCTCGACGAAGGGAAATATCGAAAATGTGTAATCGTTGGACGCGGCAATATTGCCGTCGGTTATTGCTGAGCGCGCTGTTGATGATAGGCCTGTCGCCGCTGGCGGGGCAGGCTGAGCAAACTGCGCAAACCTCCACTGTCATCAAGGACGTGCTGGGGCGCGAGGTGAGAGTAAAGACGCCGGTGCAGCGTGTCATGCTGGGGGAGGGGCGTCAGCTGTATCTGGTTGCGATGCTCGACAGGGAAGACCCGGCGAAAAGGATTGTCGCCTGGAAGCGCGATCTGATTCAGTCCGATCCGGCAACGTGGCACCAGTATCGTGACCGCTTCCCTCAACTGGCAAAAATCCCGACGTTTGACGGCACGGAAAAGGGCACGTTTGACGTGGAGCAGGCGGTGTCGCTCAAGCCGGACGTCATCATTATGAACATTGAGGCACAGCGGTCGATTGTCGATGCGGGTTATGACCGGATACTGGACAGCGTCGGCATTCCGATTGTGTATGTCGATTTTCGCTATCACCCGCTGGAAAACACGGCGCCTACCATGCGTCTGTTCGGCAAGCTGTTTAATCAGGAAGCACGTGCCGAAGCCTTTCTCGCATTCCGTGAGGCACAGCTAAAACGCGTTTCCGATGTGCTGGCGGCGAAAAAACCACGTTCCCCGCGCGTTTTTATTGAGCGATTGGGTGGCTATACCGATGAATGCTGCCTGACGTTCGGCCCGGATAACTTCGGTAAATTCGTGCAATTGGCCGGTGGCGATAACGTTGCGGCGAAGAATGCGCCGAGCACCTTTATGCAGATGCACCCTGAACAGGTGATTGTGGAAAACCCGGAAATTGTGGTGATCACCAGCGGTAACTTTGAGGCCTTCGTGCCCGGTGGACGCTGGATTGGTCTGGGGCCGGGGCAGGATATGGCGGAAGGACGTAAGCGTCTCGAATGGTTTCTGGGGCGTCCGGCCTACACCAACAGCGTCGCCAAGCAGCAGCGAGCGTTTCATGCCATCTGGCATCAGTTTTACAACGGCCCGTATGACTTTATCGCCATTCAGCAACTGGCCGAGTGGTTCCACCCAGACTTATTCCGCGATCTCAATGCGGATGACACCTTCCGCCAGCTTCACCAGCAGTTCTTGCCGGTTGATTACCAGCCGGGCTATTTCGTCAGTCTTACGCAGTAAGTCACTCACCGTCGGCTCCGGTGCACTGGCCGGAGCGATACGAGATTGTTTACTTCAGGAGGTAGAGCGTGTTTGAAAGTATGACTTACCAGATTGCTCTTACGCCCGTGCAGTTCCTGCTTCCCTCTGAAAATGTCGATATGTCGAACGTGGAATGTCTGATGGAGGATATTTGCCGCTGTGGCTGCTGGACGACGCCAGTACCGATAGAGAAAGAGACGGGGATTATTATGGACGGTAATCACCGGTTACGCGCGGCCGCCGAGCTGGGATTAAAGCATATCCCTTGTGCGCTGCTCGACTATGACGATCCCCGCGTGTCCGTTTACCACTGGAAGACCGGGCAACCATTTTGCAAAAGCCTGATTATGCAAACGATTGTGGCGGAAAAGAGCCTGTTCCCTTACAAGACGACGCGTCACCTTTTCCAACCGGCACTGCCGTCGGTGCGTGTTGTGCTGGATGAGCTTATGCGCTAATCACCGCGATACGTTGACCGCTCCACGTTGTCGCGCTGAATTCAGGCGGCAACGTCCTCTTTCTTCGCTTTTCTCCTGCTTTCGCCGCTACCGTGCCTTTTTATTGGTAGCGGCGTTACTATAATCTTCGTAAACGACAATCTTGGTAAACGGCAATCTTCGTAAACGACACGCTTCGCTAACCGCAATCGTCATTAATCGCCGATTATTTCATGCCTGAGAGCACAGGAAATGATTGATTACACGAATTTTAATATGCTTTGTAACAATTTTGCCTAGAATGTATACCAGAAACGACTGTCAGTAATTCGTATGTTTCTGAACAATAGCATCGTCGGCGCTATTACGCCTTTGGAGAAAGAGAATGCAAGAAAACTATAAAATTCTGGTTGTAGATGACGACATGCGTTTGCGGGCGCTGTTAGAGCGTTATCTGACTGAGCAGGGTTTTCAGGTACGTAGCGTAGCCAATGCTGAACAGATGGACCGTTTACTGACCCGTGAATCCTTTCACCTTATGGTGCTGGATCTGATGCTGCCGGGCGAAGATGGGTTGTCCATCTGCCGTCGCTTGCGTAGCCAGAGCAACCCGATGCCGATCATTATGGTGACGGCAAAAGGGGAAGAAGTCGATCGTATCGTCGGGCTGGAAATCGGCGCGGACGATTATATTCCTAAACCTTTCAACCCGCGTGAACTGCTGGCTCGCATCCGTGCGGTGCTGCGTCGTCAGGCGAACGAACTGCCGGGCGCGCCATCGCAGGAAGAAGCCATTATCGCGTTTGGCAAATTCAAGCTGAATCTGGGCACGCGCGAAATGTTCCGCGATGATGAACCGATGCCGTTAACCAGCGGCGAGTTTGCCGTACTTAAGGCGCTGGTGAGCCATCCGCGCGAGCCGCTGTCTCGCGATAAGCTGATGAACCTGGCCCGTGGTCGTGAATACAGTGCGATGGAGCGTTCCATCGACGTACAAATTTCTCGTCTGCGCCGCATGGTGGAAGAGGATCCGGCGCACCCGCGCTATATCCAGACCGTGTGGGGTCTTGGCTACGTGTTTGTCCCGGACGGCAGTAAGGCATGATGCAATGGCGTTTTTCTCCGCGCAGCTCATTTGCACGGACGTTGCTACTGATTGTCACGTTATTGTTTGTCAGTTTGGTCACCACCTATCTGGTGGTGCTCAACTTCGCGATTCTGCCGAGTTTGCAGCAGTTCAATAAAGTGCTGGCATACGAAGTAAGAATGCTGATGACGGACAGTCTGCAACTGGAAGATGGCTCCACGCTTGAGGTGCCGCCTGCGTTCCGGCGTGAGATTTACCGCGAATTGGGTATATCGCTGTACACCAATGCGGCGGCGGAGGAAAGCGGCCTGCGTTGGGCCCAGCACTACAAGTTTCTGAGTGACCAGATGGCGCAACAGCTGGGCGGCCCGACGGATGTGCGGGTTGAAGTCAGCAAGAATACGCCGGTGGTGTGGCTGAAAACCTGGCTGTCACCGGATATCTGGGTGCGCGTTCCCCTCACCGAAATTCATCAGGGCGATTTCTCGCCGCTATTCCGCTATACGCTGGCGATAATGCTGCTGGTGATTGGCGGTGCGTGGCTATTTATTCGGGTGCAGAACCGACCCTTGGTTGAGCTGGAGCATGCGGCTTTGCAGGTCGGTAAAGGCATTATTCCGCCGCCGCTGCGTGAATATGGCGCTTCCGAAGTGCGTTCCGTGACGCGTGCCTTTAACCAGATGGCCTCCGGCGTGAAGCTGCTGGCCGATGACCGCACGCTGCTGATGGCGGGCGTCAGCCACGATCTGCGTACGCCGCTGACGCGAATTCGTCTGGCGACCGAAATGATGGGCAAGGAAGATGACTATCTGGCGGAGTCGATCAATAAGGACATTGAAGAGTGTAATGCGATTATTGAGCAGTTCCTCGACTACCTGCGTACCGGTCAGGAAATGCAGACGGAAGTGGCCGACCTGAACGCCATTATGGGCGAAGTGGTGGCATCGGAAAGCGGTTATGAACGCCAGATTGACAGCGATTTTGCTACCGGCGAACTGCTGGTGCGCATTAGCTCCCTTTCGATCAAACGCGCGGCGCTGAATCTGGTCGTGAATGCGGCGCGTTACGGGAACGGTTGGATCAAAGTCAGTACTGGACGTGAGCTACAGCGCGTTTGGTTTCAGGTAGAAGACGACGGAGAAGGCATTGCGCCCGATCAGTTACAGCACCTGTTCCAGCCGTTTGTGCGTGGTGATAGCGCACGAACCACTAGCGGTACAGGGCTGGGGCTGGCGATTGTGCAGCGTATTATCGATGCGCACAATGGCGTGCTGGATGTCGGCAGGAGCGAACGCGGTGGGCTCTGCGTCCGCGCGTATCTGCCGCTGCTCTCGGACGTTGCGGTAGCGGATGCGGGTGCCGTGAAAGAGTCATAAGTATTTTGTGCAGTACTGGCATGAATAAGAAAGGCGCGGAATCCGCGCCTTTTTCGTAATGGTTTTCTTACCTGTGGTTACCGCTTCGGTCCTGCTTTCACCAGCGCTGCGCCTGCCGGTGCATCGGTGTACTTATCGAAGTTGGTGATAAAGCGCTGTGCCAAATCGTCCGCTTTTTCCTGCCACTGTTCGACGCTGGCGTAGGTATCACGCGGGTCGAGAATGTCAGGATTGACGCCGGGCAGCGAGGTCGGAATCGCCAAATCGAAGACAGGCAGCGTCTGCATTTCTGCATCATCAATACTGCCGTTCAGAATGGCATCAATAATCCCGCGCGTATCCTTAATGGAGATACGTTTGCCGCTGCCGTTCCAGCCGGTGTTCACCAGATAGGCCTGTGCGCCAGCCGCCTTCATGCGTTTTACCAGCACTTCAGCGTACTGCGTCGGGTGCAGCATCAGGAATGCTGCGCCGAAGCAGGCGGAGAAGGTCGGTGTCGGTTCCGTTACGCCGCGCTCGGTTCCTGCCAGTTTGGCGGTAAAGCCGGACAGGAAGTGATACTGCGTTTGATCGGACGTCAGGCGGGAAACCGGTGGCAACACGCCGAACGCGTCCGCCGTCAGGAAGATCACTTTCGTTGCATGGCCCGCTTTGGAGACCGGTTTAACGATATTCTGAATGTGGTAGATCGGATAGGAGACGCGGGTGTTCTCGGTTTTGGAGCCGTCGTTGAAGTCCACGGTGCCGTCTGCCAGCACGGTGACGTTCTCCAGCAGCGCATCGCGTTTGATGGCACCGTAGATATCCGGCTCTGCTTCCTTAGACAGCTTGATGGTTTTGGCATAGCAGCCGCCTTCAAAGTTGAAGACGCCGTCGTCGTCCCAGCCGTGCTCGTCATCGCCAATCAGCTGGCGTTTCGGATCGGTGGACAGCGTGGTTTTACCCGTGCCGGACAGGCCAAAGAAGACCGCCACATCGCCTTTTTCGCCGACGTTTGCCGAACAGTGCATGGAAGCGATGCCTTTCAGCGGCAGCAGGTAGTTCATGATGGAGAACATCCCTTTCTTCATTTCGCCGCCGTACCAGGTGCCGCCAATCAACTGGATGCGTTCTGTCAGGTTGAACGCGACAAAGTTCTCGGAGTTCAGCCCCTGTTCCTGCCAGTTCGGGTTGGTGCATTTTGCGCCGTTCATCACGATGAAATCCGGCTCAAAGCCTTCCAACTCTTCATCGCTCGGGCGGATAAACATGTTTTTGACGAAATGCGCCTGCCACGCCACTTCCGTCACGAAACGTACGCTGAGGCGGCTATCTGGGTTAGCACCGCAGAAGGCATCGATGATGAACAACCGCTTGCCGGACAGCTGTGTGGTGACCAGTTGCTTCAGATGTGACCAGGTTTCCTGACTCAAGGGGTGGTTATCGTTCTTACCTTTTCCTTGATCGGACCACCACACGGTGTCGCGGGTCACGTCATCGCGCACGATGTATTTATCTTTCGGGGAACGGCCAGTAAAGATGCCGGTATCGACGGCTACCGCACCCAGTTGGGTTTCGATGCCGCGTTCATAGCCTTGTAGGGTAGGGGAGCGTTCTTCTTCAAAAAGCAGGTCATAGCTGGGATTGTAGACAATATCGCGGACATCGTGGATTCCATAAGCCGTCAGGGCTTGCGGGGTAAGACCGTTGATCAGCATGTTGCTACTCCTCAAGTTATAGTCGTACTACTAAACATTGTAGGGAGTGAGCTTATTTTAACCGCGATAGCAATCATAAAATTAAATAAATTCATTAATAACTTTGCTTATTTAGGGTGTTTGAAAAATAATCACGTCGGTTTACAGATGGGAAAATAAGCAAAATAAAACGGGTACTTTCGTACCCGTTAAAAAGATTAATGCAACAGATTTCCTGATGAATCCTGCCGTATGGCGCGGATGTCCAGCGAATTAAACAGGTAATGCGTACCGCAATAATCACAGTGCATATCGATTTCACCGTCCTGCTCGATCATCTCATTCACTTCCTGATCGGACAGCGTCATTAATGCATCTGCGCAACGATCGCGCGAACAGTGGCAGCGGAACTCGACATCCTGCGGCTCATACACGGTGACTTCTTCCTGATGATAAAGGCGGTACAGTACCTCGGTGGCAGGCAGGGTAAACAGCTCGTCGGCTTTGACCGTTGTGGTGAGCTGTGCCAGATGATCAAAATCATTACGGTCGGCATCCTGTGCGGGCAACACCTGAAGCAGCATGCCTGCGGCTGCCTGCTTCCCGTCGTGTTGACCCGTGCGGATAAACAGCCGTGTCGGCAACTGTTCGGACTGCTGGAAATAGCTCTCCAGACATTCGGCCACGGTTTCACCTTCTAAACCGACGACGCCCTGATAACGCTCGCCATCAGTCGGCGTAATGGTAATGACCAGATAGCCATTGCCGACCATTTCTTTCAGCGAACTCCCCGGTGCGATATCCCCTTGCAGACGGGCAACGCCGCGCATCTGTTGCTGGTGGTTACCGTTAATCACCGCCAGTTTCAGTGGGCCATCGCCCTGAAGCTGAACGGTAATATCGCCGCTGAATTTCAGCGTGGCCGTTAGCAGGCTGGTGGCAACCAGCATTTCGCCCAGCAGCGTTTGTACCGCAGCTGGGTAGTCGTGGTTGGTCAAAATACGTTGATACGTTTCGTTAACTGTCACCAACTCGCCACGAACGGCATAATTTTCAAACAGATAACGATGTAGTTGGTCATGAGCCATAATATTTTCTCGTCGTTGTGCGGAGATGAGTAGTGCGGCGATGAGTGGTGCGGCAATCGCTGGGTCTTCTCTCTATTGTCAGCAGTTTGATGACCAACAAATGAAGAGCGGAGCGTTATTCCTGATCGCTGTATTTAAATTTAATCAGATCGCGTCGCTCTTTTTTATCAGGGCGGCGATCGGGGTGTGGCATCGTCAGCGCATTCATTTTCCGCGCCTGTGCCAGCTTTTCTCGTTTCTCAATGCTTGCGGCCGTTTCCTGATACAGCGCCTGCGCCTCTGTCGCGCTTCTGCGCTGGCCGCTGACGGCTAAAATGACCACGGTGCGTTCATCATTGCCCTGACGCAGTTTGATCTCGGCATTCAGTTCGACCTGTTTGCTCGGCTTACCGCGTTGCCCGTTATAATGCACTTTGCCGCCGTCGATCATTTCGCGAGCTATCGCCCGGGTTTTATAGAAACGGGCAGCCCAAAGCCATTTGTCCAGACGAACGGCGTCGTCGGCCTGCTCGGTAGCTTTCACCATAAATTCCCCTGATTACCCTAATGCCGATCGTTTAAGGATCGCGTTACTGGGGGCGACCACGGCGCGAGGCATCCCTGCGGGAACCTCATCTCCGTGTTTCCCCCTCAGGCCACCTGCATTACCCTGCGTTAACGGAGTGGCGCAGGGCTGGTAGCAGCGCAAGGTAGTCGTTCATTGACGGATGTTGCAGGAATGCCTTTTCCTGCTGGCCGGAATCGGGATTACGCACGCCCAGACAGTAATGGATACCGAACGTTTTCGCGGCATCCAGAATCGGTTCACTGTCATCCACGAATAACGTTCTGGCGGGGTTGAAGCCAGTCTGCTGCTGTACGGCCTGCCACAAGCGCTGATTCTCTTTCGGATACCCATAAGTATGGGTGGAAAGTAATAAATCAAGGTGCTGATCCAGCCCGGTGTGTTCGATTTTTACCGCCAGACTGTGTGGATGGGCATTGGTCAGCAGAATTGTCTCTTTACCGCATTCGCGCAGCGCCGCTAAAAACGGCGTCGTGTCATCGCGCAATCGGGCTCGCGTACCGATATCCGTCGTCATTTGATAGATATCCAGATCGAGACGTTCTGACCAGTAATCGAAACAGTACCAGTTTAGCGTGTGCTGAACGGCCTGGTACTCCTGTTCGATAAGCTGGCGCGCCTGTTCAAGGCTGATGCGACGTTTTTCACTGAGCGACTGCGGCACCAGTTGAAGCCAGAAATAGCTGTCAAACGCCAGATCGAGTAGCGTGCCATCCATATCCAGTATCACGGTGTCGATGTCGTGCCAGTTAACGTGGGGATTCATAACGACTCCAGATGTCGCGCCGTGCTATAGGGGTGATGCAGCAGAAGACGCGCAATGCAATTGTGACAAGAGTGACGGCCGCTAGGTTAGCATAACCACAGAGCGGGCACGATGCCGTTAGCGGGGTAGCTGTGGGCGATTGTCTGGGAACGAATTCGTCATCATATTGAACCGTGAGGCGTAATAGCGCTGAATATCGGTCACTCGCTTCTGGCTTTTACGCATCTTAATCCCGGTCAAAATCGCATTAACGATAAACGTTGCAGAAAAGAGCAGCAGCAGCAGACACGTGCCGAGATAGCGCCAGACGGTAATGACGTCAGGTTCGCTGTGCAGGCTGATGTGCTGGGTTCCGTTGGCATCGGTATTCAGCTGCGTAATCACGCCCGTGGCATTAAACGGTGTATGCAGCAGCATCGCGGAAAGCCGCTGGAGTTCCTGCCACTGGTCCGATGGACGATATTCATTCAGCGGCATCGGAGGAAGCGGATGGTTAACGAACTGTCGGCCTTCGTCGCTGCGAATCAGGAATCCACCGGGCGGCGGGCTGTTCAGCGAATCTGCCGCGTTATTGATTTCCTGATAGAAGAATTGATCGGTAGAACTGTTGACCAAGGATTCCAGCGTTTCTGCGCTGACGGCGGGCAGCACCACATTCATACCTTTCAGCGTGCCGGAATTGGCGTCTTTTACCAGTGTATTCCAGTTCTTGACGTCGCTTAGATTCACCAGCGCATTTTTCAGGCGAGAGCAATCGTTTTCCTGCCGACACAAATCTTGTGTTCTCAGGACAACTTCAGCGAAGTTTTTCATCAGAATCAGACCTGATTTCTGGATCGTAGACGCTAACTGAGAGTTAACCTGACCTTCTTTTTCCGCTTGCGGATGGAGCTGGCTGTTGACGGATTTCAGCAGGGCAGAAGCTTTTTCAATCGTCTCGGATTCCGGTAATGGCAGCGGTGCAGCTTTATTCCAGTAAATAGCGGAGCAGTCAAAAGGACTGAATGCATAGGACGACGGTGCGGAAACGGGATGAATGCCTGCGGGCACATAGCACATGCCGTTGCCACGTACCGCCAGCGTGTCGCCAATGCGGAGCTGAGTGGTTTCCAGATCGCTGACCTGCGTGACCTGAATGCGCTGCGCACCTTGAAGCCAGGCCAGACTGAGCTTGAGCGGCAGTTCAAGCTGTACGTTAGTGACGAGCAAAATCAGGCTGAGCAGTGAACCAGCGGCCAGCAGTAGATTCCTGCCCCAGCGCTGTAGCGGGAAATGTTTCACTTCATCATGCAGCGACAGGTGCTCTCCCTGACGGATCACCTGTCGGTTGAGATAGATATCGACATCTGTTTTTCGCCCGAGATCCTGCGTGATATAGGGCTGCCAGTGAGGCGGGTAAATCAGATCGATATTACCGAGCGAGATATTACCGAGCGGCCCCTGATTGGATTCGCCAAACAGACCCAAACCTTGCGGCGTGCCGTGAAGGCAGTGCACATCGCGCAGTTCCTGAGCGGACGGCGAGCGGAAAAGCTGCCACAGGCTCCAGCCTGCTAATAATGATGCGGTACCGATCAGCCAGGGGAGCAGGGCGATAGGGCTATTCAGACTGATGAACAAAAGCAGAAAAGACACGCAGAGCACGGCGGTTTCCTTCAAGCCCCCAGAGTGGTGCATGGCGTGTTCTTCACGTGTTTCCTTACGGATAGTGACCAACTCGGCATGCTCACTCCCTTCCTGACGGATGGAGGCGTTCGGGACAGGGACTTCACTCGGCAGTGGGGCGAGGGGACGATCGTCGAGACACTCGGTTAGCGAGTGTCCATTCAAGGAAATGACCAGCGGGATCGAGCGCGTCTTAATCAGTTCGACGGTGTTATTTTCGGTAATAAACGGTTCCCAACTGGGCGGCAGATGGACTTCTTGCGTATCAATATAGTAGCGCCACTTATTCTGAGTATCAGTGCTCAGGCCATAGCGTGTAATCGTATGGGTGATGGGGTAAACCCGATTACTTTGCAGGGAACGCGGCAGTTTTGGCTGCTCGTTGGGGGTATCAAGCGGCGTGGTTTGCTGGCTGTTTTCCTGAGCCAGATAACGCTCAATGGCGATCCGTTCGTCTTCAGTTAACCGTCGGGGAAGCGATTGCGAAACGGGTAACGGCGGAGCGGAGAAGAAACGGTGTCGCATACGGTAGGCGATAAGACCTCCGACAGCGATCAGACAGGCAAGCAATATCGCCAATAGGGTAAATATTGTGCTCATCTCATCTCCATTCCAAAACGCGATGCTCCTTGTTCTCGTCGGAGTTTAACAAAATTATACAATCGATGATAACCCGTATGGCATTGTTTTCTTAGATTAATAACGTAATTGTGAATGGAATTAATCGCATAAGGTGATGATAGTAACAAGCAAAAAACGCCTCTTGAATGAGGATATTCCTATTTTTTTTAAGTTATTGACTTTTTCTGGTGGTTTCTCATACAGGATGTATCCTTCATGTTGCCCACACGTAAATTCATCGTCACGATAGTTGCAGCGAAGGTGACTGTTAACGCACAATGTGAACAGAATCAAAAAAGCATATTTACGATCTCTTCTTATTCAACAGCATGGCATATTCAGGCTGCGATAAACGCAGTCTCTCATGCGCGTTGGGCTAAGGTGCCGTTCTGGTCGTAACTCTCTGGGGGGCATCAATGAGTCATAACCTGAAAAAACCTAAAATCCTCAAGGTAGAAACGGTAGCGCATTCGCGCCTGTTCAATGTGGAATCCGTCGATCTTGAATTTAGTAACGGAGTACGTCGGGTTTATGAACGGATGCGCCCAAGTGGCCGACAGGCGGTGATGATTGTCCCGATCATTGATGATGAACTGCTGTTGATCCGTGAATACGCCGTCGGCATTGAAGAATACGAACTGGGCTTTCCCAAAGGGCTGATCGATCCCGGCGAAACGGTTTTCGAAGCCGCTAACCGCGAGCTAATGGAAGAAGTCGGTTTTGGAGCGGAAAAGCTGGAGTTGCTGGCGACGTTAACGATGGCGCCCTCCTATTTTTCCAGCCAGATGAATATCGTTGTGGCGCGTGGGCTGTATCCGCAGAGCCTGGAAGGCGATGAGCCGGAGCCGATGCCGCAAGTCCGCTGGCCGATAGATAACATGATGTCGTTGCTGCAAGAGCCTGATTTCCGCGAAGCGCGTAATGTCAGCGCGCTGTTTCTGGCCCACGACTGGCTGCGCCGCACACCCCGCTAATTTCCTGACTCATCATAGCCAAAAAAGAAGGCACCGTTTCTGGTGCCTTCTTTGTAAGTGTAACGCTATCGAACGTTGGCTAGAATAATTCTTCGCTTTGTCCGTTATCCATCAGCGTGGTGCCGACTTCATGCACTTCGTATTCTTTCGGCTGCGTTCCATCAATGAAGTATTCGGAACGGCTATTCCCACCACCGTTGGACAGCTTGCCGCTGCTACGGTCAATGACCACACTGACGATGCCAGGCGGCGGCGTCAGCGGTTGCTCCGGTACGCCATCCAGCGCGGCTTTCATGAAATCATCCCACGCAGGCTGTGCTGATTTCGCACCGCCTTCATAACCGGAGATCTGATCTTTGATGACGCCAGATGCGCTGCTGGCACCCAGATCGCGACGGTGATCGTCGAAGCCAATCCAGACTGAAGTCACCAGATTCGGGCCATAGCCGGAGAACCAGGCGTCTTTGGAACTGTTCGTGGTACCGGTTTTACCGCCGATATCACGACGTTTCAAATCACGGCCTGCACGCCAGCCCGTTCCCATCCAACCCGGTTCGCCAAAGACGTTGCTGTTCAGCGCGTCTTTAATCAGGAACGCCAACGGCGTGTTGATCACGTGCGGTGCATAAGGCTGTGCAGCACTTTGCTGTGCGGCTTCTGGCGTGACAGGTTCCAGTTCTGGCTGCGGCAGGCCTACCGGCGGCGCTTCGTTTGACGTGGCAACATCTTCAACGTTAGTGGTCGCCAACACCGGAGAACGTGGCGTTTCACCGTAAACTAGCGGTAGGTTACAGGTATCACAGACCACTTTCGGCGTCGCGGTAAAGACCGTCCCACTCACTTCGTTCTCTATCTTGCTAATCAGATAAGGGTCGACCAGATAGCCGCCGTTTGCCATGACGGCATAACCACGTACGACCTGTAGCGGCGTAAACGAGGCCGCGCCCAGCGCCAGCGATTCGGTATGGACGATATTCTGCGCCGGGAAACCGAAGCGTTGCAGGTAATCCGCGGCATAGTCTACGCCCATCGCACGCATGGCACGTACCATCACTACGTTTTTGGATTGACCCAGCCCCTGACGCAAACGGATCGGGCCATCGTAGGTTGCCGGTGAGTTTTTCGGCCGCCAGTCAGATCCTGCACCGGCATCCCAACGGGTGATCGGTACGTCGTTCAGAATCGTTGCCAGCGTTAAACCTTTGTCCATCGCAGCGGTATACAGGAACGGTTTGATGTTGGAACCAATCTGACGCAGTGCCTGCGTCGCACGGTTGAATTTGCTTTGGTTAAAGTCAAAACCGCCAACCAGTGCTTCTATCGCCCCGTTTTTCGGGTTAAGCGAGACGATGGCAGAGTTGACGTCCGGCACCTGTGCCAGCCACCAGTCATCGTTCACTTTACGCACCCAGACCTGCTGGCCTGCCTGTACCACGTCCGTGACGCGCTTCGGTGTTGGCCCTTGCTGCGTATCGGAACGGTATGCACGTGCCCAGCGCATGCCCGCCATCGGCAGGGCAATGTTGCTGCCGTCAGACAGGATCGCAATCGCGTTGTCAGCCGTAGTGCTGGTGACGATGGCCGGATAGAGCGGGCCGTAGACCGGCAACGCTTTCAGGGCGGCAATCATCTTCGCCTGATCCCAGACGCCTTCGCCTACCTTCCAGAGCACTTTGCTCGGGCCGCGGTAACCGTGGCGCATGTCATAGGCGAGGATGTTATTACGCAGCGCATCCTGTGCGGCGGTTTGCAATTTTTTGGTGACCGTCGTGTAGACCTTATAACCATCGTTATAAGCATCTTCGCCGTAGCGTTTGACCATCTCCTGTCGTGCCATTTCTGCGACATACGGGGCGGAGAACGAAATATCCGGTGCGTGATAATTCGCGACCAGTTTTTCGTTACGTGCCGCATCGTATTGCGACTGGGTGATGTAGTTTTCATCCTTCATACGTGCAAGGACGACGTTGCGACGGGCAACGGCACGGTCGTAGGAATAGAGCGGGTTGAACGTCGATGGCGCTTTCGGCAGACCGGCGATCATCGCCATTTCGCTCAGCGTCAACTGGTCAACAGGGCGGCCAAAGTAAACCTGTGCCGCTGCGCCAACGCCATAAGCGCGATAGCCGAGGTAAATCTTGTTCAGATAAAGCTCAAGGATTTCATCCTTGGTCAGCAACTGCTCAATGCGGATAGCCAGAAACACTTCCTTGATCTTACGAATCAGGGTGCGTTCGGGGCTCAGGAAGAAGTTCCTGGCGAGCTGTTGCGTAATGGTACTCGCCCCTTGAGAGGCGTGACCCGATGTGAGTGCGATAGACGCGGCGCGGATGATCCCGACGGGATCGACACCGTGGTGATCATAGAAGCGGCTGTCTTCGGTCGCGATAAAAGCGTGTACCAACTCAGGGGGAACCTGATCCAGCTTGAGTGGGATACGGCGTTTTTCACCAAACTGAGCGATCAGTTCGCCATCGGCGCTGTAAACCTGCATAGGCGTTTGCAGCCGAACGTCTTTCAGCGTGGCGACATCGGGCAGTTGGGGTTCGATATAACGATACAAACCGTATATCGAGGCAGCTCCCAGCAGAATGCAAGAGACTGCAAGGATGAATAGATACTTTACGAACTTCACCTGGGATTTTCCATTCAGTAGCGTTTGGACAGTTTATAAACAACCGGGCGCTAGTATAAAGGTAAGCCAGCACTGTGGATATGTTTATTGGATAAGGAAATCGGGTTGAACATGGGTTATCACATCTGGCGGGTTGGCGTTGATATACAAAACGGCTTCATGCGTGCGCTGGCGGTTCAGCGCCGCCGCGATGGCTGGCAGCTTCGTCACTGGTGGCAATATCCGCTACCAGACGACACCTTGCGCACGGGTAGTCTACACCATACTGAGGCACTTTGTGAGGCCTTGCGAACATGGCGTCGTTTACTGCCTGGACACATTTCGCTACGGGTAGGGTTCCCTGCTCAGTTGATTTTACAGCAGCATTTACCGATGCCCGACCCGCGTTTACAGGAGCCGGAGCGTAGCCTCTACATCGAAACCCTGGCGGCGCGTAAGCTACCGATCAGCAGCGAATCGCTGGCGATAGACTATCGGGAAGATCCGCAGATGCGGGGTTCGCTGCTGGTGACGGCCGCGCGCCGACAGGAGGTTGATAACTGGCTGGCATGCCTGAATAGCGCGGGGCTACACCCCGATGTACTTGAGGTTTCAACCTGTGCGCTTCGGGCGATGGCGCAGCGGGCTGGGCTTGAAACTCACCGTCTGTTGCTGCATCGCTTGTTGGATGGCTGGCTGTGGGTTTCCCCGTTGAACCATGCTTTTCACTCGGGCGTGATACACCTTGATGAGCTGAATGGCGAGGCCGATATCTTATCTGTTGTAAGCACTCGCTATCAGCATGATGTCGATGACATAGCCTATTACTCTAGCGTCTCGCCCGATTTACCCAGCCAGCAGACCGACGTATTGCAGCCGTGGTCGCCGTTAACGGTGTTTAACCACATGCAGCCGCCGCTGCCGAGTTTCCCCTCGGCTTTTGCGATTGCGGGTGGATTGGCATTGCGGCCTGAGGATGCCTGACTATGTTGCTGATTAATCTTTTACCCTGGCGCAACACTCGGATGCGCCAGCGGGCAAGCCGTTGGCTAGGGCTGCTGTGGCTACAGACGGGGTTGATGCTATGTCTTATTGCGGCGAGCTATCTGCTTTGGCAAAACAGGCAGCAACGCGCGCAGGATGAACTCCATGCGGTGCTGGCCCAACAGCAGCAACTGACGGTGCAGTATCAACAAACGCATCAGGCGCGAGAAGCGCTGCGTCGCTATCTGGAACAGGAACGCGGCGAGGCGAGAGTCCAGCATGACAATCGTCGTAACCTCCATCTGTTAGATCAGCTTTCTGGCATGGTGCCCGCGCGTCTGTGGCTGACGGAAATCGCTGACCGCGGGTCGCATCTGCTGCTGTCCGGTGTAAGTGAAAACTATCACGATATCATTACGCTACAGCACGCGTTATCACGTCATGTTTCTGTTGAGCGTGTGCAGTTGCTGCATACGTCCCGAGAGCGTGGTGTGAATACCCCGTTGCACTTTTCCTTTCAGGCCAACTGGCGCGATGCGGGTGTTTCCTTACCGAGGGAAGACCATGATTAATCAAGCGATCGTGACTGCCGTCGTACTGAATCGGCCTGGGCTAGTGAATAAACCGCTTTGGCAGCAGCTAGCGCTTCAATTGGCGTTCGTCGCCACTGCTGGACTGTTAGCAGGCTGGTTCCTCATCGGTGAAGTACGGCAGGCGGTGATTGGCATAGAAGAGCAAACCGTTCAGGCGCGTCTGGATGTAGGGGAACTCCAGCAAAAACTAGGTTCGATGCCACTGCTCTCGGTGCTACGCACGCAATTAGCGGAGAAAACCGCGCAAGACGATCCCTTTCAGCCTGACGGGCTGGCACAGCTTATCGTTGAGCCGCTGTCGCTGGCGGGGGCTTCGCTTCTATCCTGGCAGCCCGCTCCGCCTCATGCGGGAGCACCTCATCAGGAACGTTGGCAATTGGCATTTAGCGCGAATTACACGGGCGTATTGCAGGTGCTTCGTGCGCTGACGGCATTACCTTATGTGCTGCGAATAACGCAACTAACCGTAAAGCCAGATGGCGCTCCAGCGGCAGCGTCGGAAAAACCGCGGCTTCTGGTTGAACTAACGCTAATCAGGCCGGAGGTGTCGCCATGAGCCATGCCACGCTTCGTATCACATTGATGCTGCTATTTGCGCCACATAGCGTGCAGGCAGAAAAATCCACAGAGCGTATCGACCCTTTTCAGCCTCTGGCTGCTTCACGCTGTCTGCCCTCAGCGACACAGCCAGCGTGGCAGCTAAAAGGCGTGATTGGTTCTGGCGACCGTTGGACTGGCTGGTTAGCGCAGCCGGAGGCCGGTTGGATCAGGCTGACACGTGGCGAGACGATCCCTCCGGGGAATTGGGTGGTCAGTCAACTGGATAAATCAGGTGCCAAACTTGTCCCGACAGCGCATGAGGCAGGCTGTGATGGTCTGCCAGAGAATCTGCTGCTGATTTCTCCGTTTATCACTAAGCCTGCGGAATAGATGCAGTCTGCCTGACGACAGGTATTTTGAACGCTGTCTTTGGACTACCGCTCTTTGAAAACAACGCTGGCAACAGCGTATCTCGATAACAAGGAAGGTTATGAATATGAGGATGTTATGTCGGATGGTGGCGTGGAGTGGGTTACTTCTTCTCGCCGCGCCGTGTCAGGCCAGCGCGGAAAGTTCGGTATCGATGGCGTTTGAAGATTCACCGATACCTCGGGTGCTACAGGCGTTAGCCGATCACCAACAGCTCAATGTGGTGATCGCTCCGGGTGTGACGGGGAATCTTAGCCTGAGGTTGGCCGATATTCCTTGGCAGCAGGCATTGGATATTGTTCTACGTATGGGGAAGCTCAGCGTCGAGCGGAACGGTAACGTGCTGATGGTTTTCCCTGCTGGGCACCTTGAGTCCTTGCAGAAAGAACGAGACGAACATGCGGCGGAGCAGGCGCAGAAATTGCCGCTGCATAATATCTCTATTGCATTGCAATATGCTGATGCGACGGAAGTGGCGGCCAGCGTTCAGGCTCAGCGTGGAACGCTACTCTCTACGCGGGGCAGCGTAACCGTGGATAAGCGGACGAATACCCTATTGATTCGCGATACGGAAGAGGCTCTGGCACAGCTCGAACCGTGGGTGAAAGAGCTCGATCTGCCGTTAGCGCAGGTACAGCTGGCGGCGCATATCGTCACCATCAGTAGCGAGCACCTACAGGCGCTGGGCGTGAATTGGGGGTTGGGTGAAGGGGACGCGGCGAACAAGGCGCTCAGGCTGAATAATTTTAACGTTGGCCTGCCAGTCGATACGCCCGCGATCAATGCCGGATTCCATTTGGCACGCTTGAATGGTCGCCTGCTGGACCTGGAATTAATGGCGCTGGAACAGGAAAGTCAGGTCGAGATTATCGCCAGCCCTCGCTTGTTTACCGCGCACCAGCAGACCGCCAGTATTAAACAAGGCACGGAAATTCCGTATCAGGTCTCCAGCGGTGCCAGCGGATCGACGTCTATCGAGTTCAAAGAGGCGGTGTTAGGGATGGAGGTCACGCCAGACATTCTGCGTGCTGGACGGATTACACTGAACCTGAAAATCAGCCAAAACATGCCGGGGCAGACGATTAAACAGGGTGATAATGGCGAAGCGTTAGCGATCGATAAACAGGAAATCCAAACCCAGGTGACGGTCGCTGATGGAGAAACCATCGTTTTAGGCGGCATTTTCCAGCAGCAAAAAAAGAACAGCGACAGACAGGTACCCATATTGGGCGAGGTTCCCGTATTTGGTCATCTGTTCAGAAACCATACTCAGCAGCATACGCGACGAGAATTGGTCATTTTCATTACGCCGACGCTGATACCCGCATCATCGTGAGTAAACTCAGGCGGGCTCTGATGTCATACGGTGTTTTTCTTTCGGATTGGGCGCAATATTTTGTCACGTTCGTCGCTTATGAGTTTGACGCTGCGGCGGATTTAGCTTACAAGGGTTAGCGAATTGAGCACTGAAGTGTTGTTCCACCGAAAATGTCGATAAAACATACTACATTGACCCCCTGTGGTCGGTGTGACATTTTATTCGGTTGCCAAACTACCCTGAGTCTTGAGATAATTTTTTGTCTGATTCTCGCACTATCGCTCATGAGGTTTCAGTTTAGGTCCCGCCGCTGGGTTGATTGGCGGGGCGGGTTATCATTAACGAATTGTCTTAGTAATACCAAAAAACATGGCAGAGAAACGCAATATCTTTCTGGTTGGGCCTATGGGTGCCGGCAAAAGCACTATTGGCCGTCAGTTAGCTCAGCAACTCAATATGGAGTTTTTCGACTCCGATCAAGAAATTGAGCGACGCACTGGGGCTGATGTGGGCTGGGTATTCGATGTGGAAGGCGAAGAAGGCTTCCGCGATCGTGAAGAGAAAGTCATTAATGAATTGACGGAAAAGCAAGGCATCGTGCTGGCGACAGGCGGTGGCTCAGTCAAATCACGTGAGACGCGCAATCGTCTTTCCGCGCGCGGCGTTGTCGTTTATTTGGAAACGACAATCGAGAAACAGCTTGCCCGCACGCAGCGTGACAAGAAGCGTCCGTTACTTCAGGTTGAAACCCCTCCACGTGAAGTATTGGAAGCGTTGGCGAAAGAGCGGAACCCGCTTTATGAAGAAATCGCTGACGTTACCATTCGGACTGACGAGCAAAGTGCCAAGGTCGTTGCTAACCAGATTATCAATATGCTGGAAAGTAACTAAGAGCATACCTTATCCGCATTGAGCGGATCCTGAACGGGTTGTTTAACGCGCATGGAAAGAATTACCGTAACACTAGGGGAACGTAGTTATCCCATTACGATAGCCGCTGGATTATTTGATGATTCGGCTTCTTTTATGCCGTTGAAAGCGGGGGAGCAGGCCATGCTGGTGACGAACCAGACGTTGGCTCCTCTGTACCTTGACCGCGTTCGTGGCGTGTTGGAAAACAGTGGTGTGCATGTCGATCAGGTTATCTTACCTGACGGCGAGCAGCACAAATCGCTGACCGTATTGGATCAGGTTTTTACCGCGCTGTTGGCGAAACCGCATGGTCGTGATACGACGATTGTTGCCTTGGGTGGCGGTGTCATCGGCGATTTAGCCGGTTTTGCCGCGGCCAGCTATCAGCGTGGCGTCCGGTTTATTCAGGTGCCGACGACGCTGCTATCGCAGGTAGATTCTTCCGTCGGTGGTAAAACCGCCGTCAATCACCCATTGGGTAAAAACATGATCGGGGCGTTCTACCAGCCCGTATCGGTTGTGATCGATCTGGACTGCCTGAAATCTTTACCGGCACGGGAATTGTCATCCGGGCTGGCGGAAGTCATCAAGTACGGCATTATTCTGGATCGCGATTTCTTTCTTTGGCTCGAAGAAAACATTGAAGCCGTGCGTGCGCTACAGCATGACGCGCTGGCTTACTGCATTCGACGCTGCTGTGAAATCAAAGCGGCGGTGGTTGCAGCAGATGAACGCGAAAGCGGTATGCGTGCGCTGCTCAACTTGGGCCATACTTACGGGCATGCCATTGAAGCAGAAATGGGCTACGGTAACTGGCTTCACGGCGAAGCGGTTGCGGCAGGCATGGTGATGGCTGCACATACGGCACGTCGCCTTGGGCAGTTCTCCGTTGAGGATGTCGAGCGAGTCAAGTCTCTGCTGATTCGCGCTGGCTTACCTGTAAACGGCCCAACGCAAATGACACCTGAATCCTATCTTCCTCATATGATGCGCGACAAGAAAGTGCTGGCGGGCGAGTTACGTCTGGTGCTGCCAACGGCAATCGGTCAATCTGAAGTTCGTGGCGGCGTTGCGCATGACATGGTGTTGGCTTCGATAGCTGACTGTCTTGCCTGATGCGTAATGCTATCGGGTTATGAAAGACTGGCAGTTATGAAAGATAAGTATTAACGACAGACACGCCCTGATGGGTTATGGTTAATAAAATACAATGCGTTACGATTCAATGATTCGCCTTGGCGACCGCGTGGCGAATTCGAGCTTTTTAGTGGGGAGATGTTAAATGGATGAGTTCAAGCCGGAAGATGAGCTGAAGCCTGATACCAGTGACCGTCGACCTACTCGTCAGCAGAAAAGCAGCAACTTCGCGGTACCTAAAATCGCGCTTTCCAGACAGCACCTGATGATTGGCATCGGGATTGTGGTGCTGGTGTTGCTGATCGTGGGTATTGGGTCTGCCTTGCAGGCGCCTTCTCAGCCACAAACCTCACAGACGCAGAATCAAGCGAGTGGCGAGCGAAATATCGATCTCTCTTCCTCGTCCTCCATGACCCAGAACACGCAGCCTTCCTCTCCGAGTGAAAGCCCTGCGGCTGTTTCCGGCGAGGTCAGTCATGGTCAAATGCCAGGGCAGGCGTCTTCTCAAACGCCGACGTCGCCTCAGACATTGAGTGCTCCACCGATTTCCGGTACGCCGACGGATGCACAGATTCAACCGCCGGTGGCAGGCCAGCAGCGTATTGAGCTGCCGGGCAATATCACTGATGCGCTGTCGCAACAGCAAGGGCGCGTGAGCGAATTCTCTCAGGGTGCGGCAGGAAACTCGACGTTGCCAACGGCGCCTGCGACGGTTGCTCCTGCGGGGAAAACGCCTGCGACCTCATCCGCTAAAAATACGCACAACACGACGCCTGCACACGCCAGCAACGCTAAGCCTGCTGCGAACAGCGCGCCAAAAGCGCCAGTCGCAAGCAAACCCGCAGCTAATGCAAAAGCGGCTCCTGCAGCAGCCGGGCAGAACGTTTCCGTACAGAATGCGCCTGCCAGCAGTTTTACGTTGCAACTGAGCAGCGCATCACGCTCGGATACGCTGAAAGCCTACGCAAAACAACATAATCTCACCCATTCTTGGGTGTATGAAACGAAACGAGACGGAAAATCCTGGTATGTGTTAGTGACCGGAGTCTATGCTTCTTCTGCGGAAGCGAAACAGGCAATTGCCGCGTTGCCCGCAGAGGTACAAGCGAAAAAACCATGGGTTAAGCCGATCCGCCAGGTGAAGCAGGACTTGAATAAGTAACACCAATTTTAGCCCTGATGTGCTGTCTGACACAGAGTACAATCCGCGGCTCTGAAACGTATGAGTAACTAACGACGGCATGAAGAAGAACCGCGCTTTTTTAAAATGGGCTGGTGGTAAATATCCGCTGGTAGAAGAAATTCGTCGCTATTTACCCGCAGGAGACTGTCTCATTGAGCCCTTTGTTGGCGCGGGTTCCGTGTTTCTGAATACGGAATACGATCGCTACATACTGGCTGATATTAATAGCGACCTGATTAATCTCTACAATATCGTTAAATCGAATGCAGATGAGTTTGTTACCGACGCCCGTAAACTTTTTACGGATGAGGTCAACACGTCAGAGACGTTTTATCTGCTGCGTGACGAATTTAACCTTTGCAGCGATGCCTATCGGCGCGCGCTGCTGTTTCTCTATTTGAATCGCCACTGCTATAACGGCCTGTGCCGTTACAACATGCGCGGTGAATTCAATGTTCCTTTCGGGCGCTACAAGAAGCCCTATTTTCCTGAAGAAGAAATTCGCTGGTTCGCCTTCAAAGCGCAAAATGCCACTTTCGTCTGTGAGCATTATCAGGACACGCTGGAAAAAGCAGAGAAGGGATCGGTCATTTATTGCGATCCGCCTTATGCGCCGCTGTCTGCGACCGCGAATTTTACGGCCTATCACACCAATAATTTCAGTCGTGCCGACCAGCAGAGCTTGGCGCAATTGGCGCGCCGTTTATCAGCAGAAAGCCAGATTCCGGTACTGATTTCCAATCATGACACGTTACTGACTCGTGAGTGGTATCAGGAAGCGGTGCTTTATGTTGTTAAAGCACGCAGAACGATTAGCCGTAATATTTTAGGGCGTAGTAAAGTAAACGAGTTATTAGCCCTATATCGGTAATACCGTTTGGGGTAAACAGAGCGCGGTGAATCGGTTAATGCCGTCTGAGAGGCGTCATTAGCCGGGAATAGGTTACCCGCAGGCATTCAGACTTTACCGTTTGGAGAAATGAATGAAACCGTTTTTAATCGCGCCGTCCATTCTGTCGGCTGATTTTGCCCGTCTTGGTGAAGATACCGCTAACGTATTGGCTGCCGGGGCGGATGTGGTCCATTTTGATGTCATGGATAACCACTATGTGCCAAATTTGACGATTGGCCCGCTGGTCCTGAAATCCCTGCGCGATTACGGCATCACCGCGCCGATTGACGTCCACCTGATGGTGAAACCGGTCGATCGTATCATCCCGGATTTTGCCAATGCGGGAGCCAGTTTCATTACCTTTCATCCCGAAGCCACGGATCATCTCGATCGTTCACTGCAACTGATCAAAGATCACGGCTGCAAGGCTGGGCTGGTGTTTAACCCGGCGACGCCGCTGAGTTATCTCGATTACGTCATGGATAAGCTGGATATCATTCTGCTGATGTCGGTTAACCCTGGATTTGGCGGCCAGTCCTTTATTCCCAGCACGCTGGATAAACTGCGTCAGGTTCGTCGCTTGATCGACGACAGCGGTTACGACATTCGACTGGAAGTCGATGGCGGCGTAAAAGTAGACAATATCGGCGCAATTGCTGAAGCGGGCGCGGATATGTTTGTGGCGGGATCGGCGATTTTTGGTCATCCAGATTACCGTGCCGTCATTGATCAAATGCGTAGTGAAATTTCAAGGACGACACATGACTGAATTAACCGCAGTTCGCGGAGTAGCTTTTGATTTGGATGGGACGCTGATTCACAGCGCACCGGGTCTGGCGGCGGCGATCGATCAGGCCTTAGTGGCGCAGTCGTTGCCTGCTGCGGGCGAAGCTCGTGTCGCAACCTGGATTGGTAACGGTGCGGACGTGATGGTTGAACGGGCGCTGCGCTGGGCTGGCGTTGAGCCTACAGGTGCACGCTTGCAAGAAACCCGTGAGCGGTTCGATGTCTATTATGCGCAGACGGTGGATAGCGGTAGCACGCTGTTTCCACAGGTAAAAGAGACGCTGGCGCAGTTGGCGCAGCAGGGCATTCCGATGGCGGTGGTGACCAATAAACCCACGCCGTTCGTTGCCCCGCTCTTGGCAGGCCTGGGGATTGGCGACTATTTTTCGCTGATCATCGGTGGCGATGATGTCATTGTGAAAAAGCCGCATCCTGCGCCGCTTTATCTGGTGCTCGGTAAGCTGGGGCTGCGTGCCAGCGAGCTTCTGTTCGTCGGCGATTCCCGCAATGATATTCAGGCGGCACAGGCGGCGGGCTGCCGCAGTGTCGGCATGACGTATGGTTATAACTATGGTGAAGCGATCGAGCTGAGTCAGCCGGATGTCGTTCTGGATCGTTTTGCCGATATTTTGCCCCTGTTCGGGCAGTCTTCTTCACACAATCAGGAACCCTTAGTATGAGCAAGCCCATTGTATTTAGCGGTGCGCAGCCGTCTGGTGAATTGACCATTGGTAACTACATGGGGGCGTTACGTCAGTGGGTCAACATGCAGGACGATTACGACTGCATCTATTGCATTGTGGATTTGCATGCCATCACGGTACGTCAGGATCCGCAGGCGCTGAGAAAAGCGACGCTGGATACGCTGGCGCTGTATCTGGCCTGCGGCATCGATCCGAAAAAGAGCACCATTTTTGTTCAGTCGCACGTGCCTGAGCACAGCCAACTGAGCTGGATACTGAACTGCTACGCGTATTTCGGCGAACTGAGCCGCATGACGCAGTTCAAGGATAAATCTGCGCGCTATGAAGAGAACATCAACGCCGGTCTGTTTAGTTATCCGGTGCTGATGGCGGCGGATATCCTGCTGTACCAAACGAATCAGGTGCCAGTGGGTGAAGATCAGAAACAGCATCTGGAACTGAGCCGTGACGTCGGGCAGCGCTTCAACAGCCTGTATGGCGACATTTTCAAAGTGCCAGAGCCGTTCATTCCGAAATCGGGCGCGCGCGTGATGTCGCTGCTGGAGCCGACCAAGAAGATGTCCAAGTCCGACGATAACCGCAATAACGTTATCGGGCTGCTGGAAGATCCGAAAGCGGTGGTGAAGAAGATCAAACGCGCGATGACGGATTCCGATGAGCCGCCAGTCATTCGCTATGATGTGAAGAATAAAGCTGGGGTATCGAACCTGTTGGATATCCTGTCTGGCGTGACGGGAAAACCCATCCCTGAGCTGGAGCAGGAATTTAATGGCCAGATGTATGGTCACCTGAAAGGCGCGGTGGCGGATGCCGTATCCGGTATGCTGTCTGAGCTGCAAGAACGTTATCATCGCTACCGTAACGATGAGGCTTTCCTGCAACAGATCATGCGTGAAGGGGCTGACAAAGCGAGTGCTCGCGCACAGGAAACGCTGAAGAAAGTCTACGACGCTGTCGGTTTTGTTTCCCGCCCGTAAGTCTTAATTACCGTCAGGAGGCTCTCTCCTGACGGTTTCCTGCTACTGCTTATCTATCCCTTTGAATCCGCTATCTTATCCTTGTGGGATAGGCGGAAACACGTCGTCTGGAATCGGGTTCTCAAACGGTGTCTGCTGCAATCTTTCCTGATGATCGGCTTTTGCCTGTGCAACTAGTTCGGGCGTGACCAGCAGATCGATAGCCAGTGAGGCCATCGCTTTCGCCGCATACTCCGTGCCTTTGTGTGCGGCTCCGGTTTTCCCCTGTGCGACCAACTGCCATGAATGTGCCGGCGTACCGATGGCATAGGTGGCGCTGCGAATCTGTACGGTTGGCACAACCCAGCTAACCGTTCCCACGTCCGTAGAACCGATGAAGGCATCATTCGGGCTATACAGCGGATAAATTCCGTCGTGCAGCGTTAAACCCGGCTGCGGTTTAACGCCGAAACGCGCGTAGGATTCGGCAATGTCTTCGGCGCTCAGCGCGGTCTGGAACATCGCTGCCATTTTGCGGTCTTCGTCATCGAACGGTATCGGGCCGAGTGCCAGCAGATGTTCGTGCATACGCGCTTCCAGCGGCGGGTTTGCCAGCAGATTGGCATCACCACTAATCACTTCGCTGCTGACTTCAGTTTCTGTCATCAGCGCTGCGCCTTCGGCAATTTTCTTCACGCGTTTGACCAACTGGTGCAGTTCCGGCAACTGGCGAGCTCGTACGAGGTAACGCACGGTGGCGTTGGCCTGAACGACGTTCGGGGCGTGGCCGCCGCTGTCGGTAATCGCATAGTGGATGCGAGCAGAGGACGGCATGTGTTCGCGCATGTAGTTCACGCCAACGTTCATCAGTTCCACCGCATCCAGCGCGCTTCGTCCCAGATGTGGGCTGCTGGCGGCGTGAGCAGCGCGACCTTTGAAGTAAAAATTCAGTTCGTTACAGGCCAGCGAGACCGGGCTGTTGACGCCAGTGAAGGTCGCTGGATGCCAGCAGAGGGCGATATCGACGTCGTCAAAAACGCCTTCCTTGACCATAAAACCTTTGGACGATCCGCCTTCTTCCGCAGGGCAGCCGTAAAAGCGCACGGTTCCAGATAATGCGTGCTTTTGCAGATAATCTTTCACTGCCGTCGCTGCCTGTAGTGCCGCGGTGCCGAGCAGGTTATGTCCGCAGCCGTGGCCGTTGCCACCGTTTTCCAACGGCTTTGGCTCAGCGACATTCGCCTGCTGGCTCAGGCCCGGCAGCGCATCGTATTCACCCAGAATGGCGATAATCGGCAAACCTTCGCCGAATTCACCCAGCAGTGCGGTCGGCATGTCGGCGATGCCTTTCGTCAGACGGAAGCCTTCTGCTTTCAGGATGGCTTCGTGCTGTGCCGCCGAACGATGCTCTTCGTAGTTCAGCTCTGGCGTATCCCAGATGCCGTCGCTCAGCGTACAGAACTGCTGCCGCTTGGTGGCAATCAGATCGCAGATTTCTTCCACGTTCTGGCGATTAACGGCCGGCAGCGTTCCTTCATTGTGTGTTGCATTCATGCGTGGTGTGCTCGTTTGATTTCTCGGATGGCATTGGCGAGGAGCGTGTCACAGCCAATCGGCCATGACACGCGATTCTGCGATTGGGTAACGCTTAGAGCGGCGTGGTGTCCATGCCGAACCATTTTTCGCTCAGTTTCCGGATGGTGCCGTCTTGCTTGGCCTGATCGATTGCCTTGTCGAACATGGCTTTCAGCTCAGGATCGCTTTTGCGCAGGCCAACGGAAGAACCGCTGCCCAGAATGCCGCCGATGAACTGTGGCCCTGGCATCACGATGTTGTCATTGCCCGGTTTGTCCGTTGTGCTTTTCAGGTAAGGCGCGGAAGCGATGACCAGATCCACACGGCCTGCTTTCAGATCCAGATCGTGTTCCTGAGTGGTTTTATATTCGCGCACTTTCATCACGCCTTTCATGTATTTATCCAAAAAGGCGCTGGCGATAGAGGCGGACTGCACGCCGATGGTTTTGCCTTCCAGCAGCGGTTTCAGCTTCTCAACTTCAGCCAGTGCTTTCGCTTCATCGGCGGGTTCAATAGAGAAACGCACGCCCGCGTCTGGGAAATCTTTGGCGAGTGAGCTGGACTTCAGCACGGCGAAAGTCTGTCCTGCCTGCGTGTATGGCTGGCTGAAGTCGATCACTTCACGACGTTTTGCCGTGGCGGACATACCCGCGATGATCGCGTCATATTTACCCGCGTTCAGCGCAGGAATCGCGCTGGCGAAGGGCTGAACCATGATCTCGCATTTCACCTGCATGTTGTTACACAGCACTTTGTATAGTTCGATCTCCATACCATCCAGCGTACCGTCTGGTTTGGTGAAGTTATACGGGTGGTAAGCGCCTTCGGTCGCGATGCGGACGGTCGTCCATTTTTTCTCTTCCGCTGAGGCGGTGAATGAAGCGGCCAATGTTCCTGCCATACACAGTGAACAGGCGAGCAGTGTGAGTTTTGATTTGATCATTGGTGTTCTCCCGGCGTTTTATATCGTTATATTTTGTTTATTTCCCCACCACTGTGACGATAGTGGTGGGGTTGTGTTTACCAACTGGCAATAAATTGCCGGAAGCGAGCCGACTGGCTGGCAGTGAAAACGTGCTCCGGCGTTCCCTGTTCTTCAATTTCCCCCTGATGGAGGAAGACGATGCGGTTGGAGACTTCGCGGGCAAAATCCATTTCGTGGGTCACGACCAGCATGGTCATCCCTTCGTCCGCCAACGTGCGCATGACGCGCAGCACTTCGCCGACCAGCTCTGGGTCAAGTGCGGAGGTCGGCTCATCAAACAGCATCACTTTGGGTTCCATCGCGAGCGCACGGGCAATAGCGGCGCGCTGCTGTTGTCCACCGGACAAATGCGCGGGATAGTAGTGACGCTTATCCGCCAGACCGACTTTCTCTAACAGCTGCTCGGCGTGCTCCACGCACTCCGTCTGTGGGCGTTTTAAGACGTGCACGGGCGCTTCGATGATGTTTTCCAGCACGGTCTTGTGTGACCAGAGGTTAAAATTCTGGAATACCATGCCCAACTGAGTACGAATTCTGTCGATCTGCTTGAGGTTCGACGGGCGGTTCTGCCCTTTGCGGTTCGGCTTCATTTCAATCGCTTCTCCGCCGACGATAATCTCGCCCTGATCGGGAAGCTCAAGCAGGTTGCTACAGCGCAGCAGCGTCGATTTACCTGAACCGGACGATCCCAGAATTGAGATGACCTCCCCCTGATTGGCCTCAATCGAAATCCCTTTCAGGACGTCCAGAGAGCCGAAGCTTTTATGAATGTTGCGCAGGCTAATGGCGGGTGTCGTCATTGCAGATCTCCCAATTTCTTAATTTTTTTCGCTGCCGGTTGCGCACCCGGCGCACGGAGATGAGGGGTAAGCCTAAATTCTGTCCACATCAGTAAACGTGTCAGAATCAGGTTAATAAACAGATAAATAGCACCAGCGACCAGGAACACTTCGAGCGCCCGGTAGGTTTCCGCGATGAGACGTGCAGCAATTCCGGTGATTTCCATCAGCGTGATGATGGAAGCCAGCGAGGTCGATTTGACCATCGAAATCAGCTCGTTGCCGTAAGCAGGGAGCGCCTGACGAATTGCCAGTGGAAAAACGATACGCTTGAAAATCATGAACGACGGCATGCCGCAGGCGCGCGCCGATTCGATCTGGCCAACCGGAACGGACTGTAATCCGCCACGGATAATTTCACTGGCATAGGCACCGGTACACAGGCTGAGCGACAGCAGGGCGCACCAGTGCGGTTCCCGCAGGAATGGCCAAAGCATACTTTCCCGAACCCAGGTGAATTGCCCCAGCCCGTAGTAAATCAGGAACAGCTGAACCAGCAGCGGCGTACCGCGGAAAAACAGCACGTAGGTCCGGGCAATGGAGCGCAGTACGGCAAAGGATGACAGCTGCATCAACGCCAAACCCAGTGCCAGGAAGAAGCCCAGAAAGACTGAGCTGACCGCCAGCTGCAGGGTTAACGGGATACCGGGAATAATCTCCAGAAACGTTTCGTACAGAAAAGGAAAATCCATCAGCGTTTCACACCCCGGGAATAATGAGACTCAGCACGGCGCATAATCCAGCCGGAACAGATTGAGATAGCCAGATACAGCAGCGCGGCCGCCATGAAGAAATCAAACGGTTTGCCGGTAGAGCCCGCGCCAGTTTGCGCCTGCGTCAATAGTTCAGCGACGCCGGTAACGGAAACCAGCGCAGAGGTTTTCAGCACCAACTGCCACACGTTGCCGAGTGGGGGGATCGCGTGGCGCAGCAGGAGCGGGATGATGATGCGGCGCAGGCGCAGTAGCGTTGGCATACCGCAGGCTTTGGCGGCCTCAATTTCCCCTTTGGACACGGCGTAGAAGGCACCGCGGTAGACTTCCGTCTGCTGCGCGCCGGAAGAAATGCCGACGGCGATTACCCCGGCGAGGAAGCCGGGAAAGCCAAAGAACTCATTGCTGCCAAACAGTTTGGCGAGCAGGGTTAACGCAGAGCTGCCGCCGAAATACAGCAGGTAGATGATGAGTAGATCGGGGACGCCACGGATAAGCGTCGTGTAGCCATCGGCCAGATAGCGTACGGGGCGATTGCCGCAAATTTTGGACCAGGCACCGATCGTGCCGATCACCGCCCCTAGAAGGAAGCCGCCGATCGCCAGTGCGAGGGTCATTCCTGCCCCGATGAGTAATAATTTCCCCCAGCCATGTTCACCAAAACTGATGAGATGCCAGAAAGTAACGTCTTCCACAAGTGACTCCAAACTGCTTGCTTATTGTTCTGCTGAGCAGAACTGTTTTTGTGATGAGAGGACTACATACTCCGTTCAGGAACGAGAGTAGAAATACGTAATGACGCGATGTATCACCTTTCGATATGTATTCGTTCGATGAGGCACTAATTCGATAAACCACGATGGCTTGACGATGAAATCGGTTCGATAGGAACGATTCAGAGGTCGTGCCGCGAATCTATTAGAAAGCTAAGCAATAGTCGGGCCACGTTTTACGTAAACGATTATTGATTATTTATTCATATAGTCTGCTTATTAATGGGTTTTGTTTTAGTCAAAATAAGGCAGATGTGGCCTGCGGTAAAGCATTAAAGTGACATTTTGTAAGGGAGTATGTTCAAAATAGTGCATTGTTATGCTATTTGACGGGACGTTGCATTATGATGGTGCATAACCGCTATCCGGTAGAACGGATAGCGGGTGAGTAAGGTGGTCAGGAGAGGATTATGCTGTCTGGTCAGAGAACCAGCTCAATTTTTCCCGCAGCCCGACAACGTTGCCGATGATGATCAAACTCGGGCTGCTGGCTTGTTGTGCTAATTCGCGCAGTTGGGAGAGCTGTCCAGTCAGAACGCGCTGTTTGGTTGAGGTGCCGTTTTCGATAATCGCGACAGGCACGGTTTCCGGTAACCGCTGTTCGATGAGCTTACTTTGAATGTGCTCAGCCTGCTGAAGCCCCATGTAAAACACCAGCGTCTGTTTTTCCGCGGCGAGGCTGGACCAGTCCAGATCGGTGTCGTGCTTGACGTGTCCGGTGATCAGCCTGACGCCCTGCGAGTGATCGCGATGGGTGAGTGGGATACCGCTGTAGGCTGAACAGCCCGACGCGGCCGTAATGCCGGGGACGACGGAGAACGGGACGCCCGCCTGTTGCAGATGCTCCAGCTCTTCTGCACCCCGGCCGAAGATAAAGGGATCGCCGCCTTTCAGCCTGACGACCCGATGCCCCGCTCGTGCCTTTTCTTCCAGCAGTTGATTGATTTGATCCTGAGGAACGCTGTGATAGCCAGACGCTTTACCGACGAAAATTCGCTCGGCGTCGCGGCGTGACAGGTTGAGGATCTCTTTCGATACCAGACGGTCATAAACAACGATGTCGGCCTGCTGGAGATGCTGAAGGCCTTTCAACGTCAGTAATCCCGCATCGCCAGGCCCTGCGCCAACCAGCGTGACTTCGCCTCGGTCATCGAGCGGCGCGGAGAAAAGCAGTTCCGTCAGTTGTTGAACGCTTTGCCTATTGTCATTTGCCAGCGCCTGAGCCAGCCGATCGTGTACGAAGAGCTTTTCCCAGAAGCGGCGGCGTGCGCTCATATTGCGGAACCGGCTTTTGACCCGACTGCGCAATTCACCTGCGTATGTCGCCAGCTTACCGAGATTTTGCGGCAGAATACTTTCCAGCTTTTCCCGCAGTAGCCGAGCCAATACCGGTGCGGCGCCGCCAGAAGACACCGCGACCATCAGCGGCGAACGGTCGATGATCGACGGCATAATGAAGCTGGCGCGTTCTGGTGAATCCACCACGTTACAGAAAATACGGCGCTCGCTGGCGCTGGCATAGACATGGTTATTGACGTCCTGATCGTCGGTAGCGGCAATCACCAGCCACACCGCGTCCAGTAACGTGGGATCGAAGGTGCCCTGTACCAGCGTTAATTGAGCATCCTGTTCCCACGCCCGAAATTGATCGTTAAAATCGAGCGCATTGACGGTAATTACTGCGCCAGCATCCAGCAATAGCCGGGCTTTACGCTCGGCTATTTCACCCCCTCCTACCAATAGACAAGGTTTATCGTGCAACTGACAGAATATTGGCAGGTAATCCATGTAACGCCTCTTGAAAGCTCAGGTTATTAGGGTAATGGTTGGCTATTATCAACCGCGATGTCACGGTCTGCGATGGATATTTGCACATTACCGTTTGTTACCTGAGTATCATAAGCTGCAACAGAATAGGCTCCATCCTCCAGACAGAAGCCATCATAAAGGCGGAAATGCTGTTTTTTCAATGGGCTTGCGACCCAAAGATCGTCCTGATGCTCGCCCACTATCCCACGACTTAATACGCTCGCCTGTGCGAACGGATCGATATTGCTAATGGCGTAAACCTGCTCATCGTTACGTGGGCGGAACACGGCAATCTGTTGCTGCTCGACGAGTGCACACACGCCAGTGCCGGGCAGGATGTCGTCTAACTTACATACGGTCGTCCACTGGCTCATGCGTTTTCCTCCTCTAGTTCAATCTGTTTCACCGGAATACGCTCGGCAGGGCGCGCCGGACGGTGTTGTTGACGTTCACTCACCATTTGCACGTTCGGGTCACGTACCGGGCTGTTAATGAAGTGGGCAAAGCGTTTCTGTGCTTCCGGATCTTCCAGCGTCGCCTGCCATTCGCAGACGTAGCCTTCCCGCAGCCGTGCGATATCCGCTTCAAGCTGATCGTTAATGCCCAGTTTGTCTTTCACAATCACATTACGCAGATAGTCGATGCCGCCTTCGAGATTATCCAGCCAGACGGACGTACGCTGGAGCTTATCGGCCGTGCGGATGTAGAACATCATGAAGCGGTCCAGATAGCGGACTACCGTTTCGCGGTCTAAGTCGGCTGCCAGCAGGTCGGCGTGGCGCGGCTTCATCCCGCCATTGCCGCATACATAGAGGTTCCAGCCTTTTTCGGTGGCGATAATCCCCACGTCTTTACCCTGTGCTTCCGCGCATTCCCGCGTACAGCCGGAGACGCCAAATTTCATTTTGTGCGGCGTGCGGATGCCTTTGTAGCGGTTTTCCAGCTCGACGCCAAAGCCCACGCTGTCGCCGACGCCAAAGCGGCACCAGGTGCTGCCGACGCAGGTTTTTGCCATACGTAATGCCTTGGCGTAAGCGTGGCCGGTTTCAAACCCGGCTTCGATGAGCTGAGCCCATACGTCAGGCAGGTCGTCTTTCTGTACACCGAATAGCGCCATGCGCTGAGAGCCGGTCATTTTGGTGTACAGGTTGTATTGCTTCGCGATGCGACCGATGGCGATCAGGCCATCCGGCGTGATTTCCCCGCCTGCGGAGCGTGGGATCACGGAGTAGGTGCCGTCTTTCTGAATGTTGCCGAGGAAGTTGTCGTTAGAATCCTGCAACGGCGTGTGCTGCGGTTTGAGCACGTACTCGTTCCAGCAGGAAGCCAGCAGGGACGCGACGGTCGGTTTACAGACCTCACAGCCGTAGCCTGAACCGTGTTTCTCCAGCAGTTGATCGAACGTTTTGATTTTTTCGATTTGGATCAGGTGGTACAGCTCCTGACGCGAATAGGCGAAGTGTTCACACAGGTGGTTATTGACTTCGATCCCCTGTTTGCTGAGTTCCGCGTTCAACACCTGCGTAAGCAGCGGAATACAGCCGCCGCAGCCCGTACCGGCTTTGGTGGTTTCCTTAAGCGCCGCGACGGTATGACAGCCGCCGTTAATCGCTTTGATGATATCGCCTTTGGACACGTCGAAGCAGGAGCAGATTTGCGCACTTTCTGGCAGAGCATCGACACCCAGCGTCGGTTTGGCACTGCCAGCGGACGCAGGAAGAATCAGCGCTTCAGGAGAATCCGGCAGCGGGATTTTGTTCAGCATGAATTGCAGCAGGTTGCCGTAATCCCGCGTGTCGCCGACCAGCACAGCACCGAGCAGCGTTTTATTGTCGGCGCTGACGATCAGACGTTTGTAGGTTTCTTTATTTTCATCCAGCCACATGTAGCTGCGAGAGCCCGGCGTATGGCCGTGTGCATCGCCAATCCCGCCGACATCGACGCCCATCAGCTTGAGCTTGGCGCTCATGTCGGCACCCTGGAATCGGTTTTCGTGCCCTAACAGGTGGTCGACGGCAACCTGCGCCATCTTGTAGCCGGGTGCGACCAGACCAAATGGTCGGCCATGCCAGGCGGCACATTCGCCGATAGCGTAGACGTCCGGGTCGGAGGTTTGGCACCAGTCGTTAATCGCGATACCGCCGCGTGGACCGATTTCCAGCGCACACTGACGGGCCAGTTTGTCCTGTGCGCGGATACCGGTTGAGAACACGATGAAGTCGACTTCCAGCGTGCTGCCGTCGGCAAAGATCATCGTTTTGCGGTTTTCCAGACCGGAATGCTGAATGGCCTGCGTATTCTTGCTGGTGTGCACACGCACACCCATGTTTTCAATCTTGCGTTGCAGCAGGGTGCCGCCCTGGGCATCCAGCTGTTCGGCCATGAGCACGGGGGCGAACTCGATGACGTGCGTTTCCACGCCAAGGTGTTTCAGCGCGCCAGCCGCTTCCAGACCTAATAGACCCCCGCCGATCACCGCGCCGCGTTTGCTACGGCGTGCGCAGTTTTCGATGGCGTTCAGATCTTCAATGGTGCGGTAGACGAAACAGTCTTGCCCGTTTGATCCTTTGATTGACGGGATCCACGGATAAGAGCCGGTGGCCATGATGAGCTTGTCGTAATACACGGTACGGCCGGAATTGGAGTGGATGGCTTTTTCACTGCGGTTGATGGTGATGGCGCGTTCACCGAGCAGGACTTTAACGCCATTTTTTTCGTAGTAGCCTTCGCGTACTAAAGAGAGCTCTTCTACCGTGTGGTGCGCGAAGTAAGAAGAGAGGTGGACACGGTCGTAGGCGACGCGGGGTTCTTCACAAAAAACGGTAATCTCGTAGGTGGACGTTGGGGCCTTATCCAGCAACTCTTCGATAAAACGGTGGCCAACCATCCCGTTACCGATAACAGCGAGTCTGACTTTGTTCATTTTTGCCTCAAAATTGCTTCTTCTGAGGTTACCTTATCGCTCCACACTGGACGCTTATTGATGTACATCAAATTGTCTTTTATATACTACTTTATAGGTATCTTGATGATTTTACTTATTTTTTCTTAAGTCTTGGTTTTTGCTGGAGTTTTAGTGGCGGGCAAAAATGAGATCTATAGCACGCTTTTGGTCAGAAGCCGACTGGTTAGCGGGCAATCCGCTATCAGAGTAATCGTCCCCCTCGTCAATCATTCACGTTCCTGATCGCTTAAAAATAAAACTAAGGGATTATCCATTTGTTTAATAAGGATATGAAATTTTCTGGTGATAATGCTCACAAGGTTGTGTGCAATTGCACAATTATCGGTGACATAATTTCATCATATGGAAGAAATTGCCTAATGACTAACGGCGTCACAACCTTAATAATTGAAAATAAAACAGCATTTTTTTTTAATTAGCACACTATTTCTTTTCTGTGACATTGATCGACTTATAAGGTCGTACCAGAAAAATAGCGGTGTTTTTTAGCGACAAGGCCAACACAGTCAGTGGAGTTATTCTTTAATTATTTATACGGCTTACATTCGTCAATCTTGTACATGAGTTGTGTTAAACATCAAGGCAGGTAACAACGTGAAAATAGAATCAATTGATGTCACCGTCTTCACTTATCCCACACGCCGGGTTTCCGACAGTGCGGGTCATTCACACCCGGGACCTGAAAATCAGGCCAAGATGGCGCTGTTAACCATCACGGCAGATGACGGCCAAAAAGGCTACGCTTTCGCTCCGCCGGAAGTGATTCGTCCTCATATCGTTAATGCTTTCTTCCGCAAAGTGTTGATTGGGCAAAACCCGTTCGACCGTGAGCGCCTGTGGCAGGATCTGGTGCACTGGCAGCGCGGTAGCGCCAACCAACTGACCGACCGTGCGCTGTCGATTGTGGAATCCGCACTGTGGGATCTGCAAGGTCGCGTGCTCAACATGCCAGTGCATAAGCTGCTCGGCGGCTATCGTGAGAAAGTCCCTGCTTACGGCAGCACCATGTGTGGTGATGAGCTGGAAGGCGGCTTATCTACGCCAGAGGAATACGGTCAGTTCGCAGAAAAGCTGGTGCAGCGCGGCTATAAAGCCATCAAGTTGCATACCTGGATGCCACCGGTGTCATTCGCGCCTAGCCCGAAGATTGACGTACAAGCTTGTGCGGCAGTACGTGAAGCGGTCGGCCCGGATATCTGCCTGATGCTGGATGGTTACCACTGGTACAGCCGCAGCGATGCACTGTACATCGGCCGTGAACTGCAAAAGCTCGATTTCACCTGGTTTGAAGAGCCGATGGAAGAACAGAGCATGGCGTCTTACAGCTGGCTGACCAAGAGTCTGGATATCGATGTTATCGGGCCAGAAAGTCTGTCAGGTAAATATTTCAGCCGTGCTGACTGGGTTAAAGAAGGCGCATGCGACATTTTACGCGCGGGCGTGCAAGGCGTGGGCGGTCTCTGGCCGTGTATGAAAGTCGCGAGTCTGGCGGAATCCTTCGGTATGGACTGCGAAGTTCACGGTAACGGCGCGCCAAACCTCAACGTCGTGGGTGCGATCAAAAACTGCCGCTGGTATGAGCGCGGGCTGCTGCATCCTTTCCTCGATTACGACGAACCTGCTGCGTATTTGAATTCGATTGTCGATCCAATGGACAATGAGGGCTTTGTGCATCTGCCGCAACGTCCAGGGCTGGGAGAAGATATTAATTTTGACTGGATTGAGGAGCATACCCTAAGTAAAGAATAACGTTTTGTTCTAATCGTTTTTTGTTCGACCTGAAAGATAGCCTTACCTAAAAAATAAAAAGTTGTCGTCTTCCATGCTCCCACACCTTGGAGAATAATGATGAAAGCACGAGCAATACTCCGTACCCTGCTGTTAGGTTCACTCTGCATGGCCGCTACGCCGGCCATTCTATCGGCAAAAACCCCTGACGATCAGCTGATCGTGGGGATGAACATGAACAACATGCTCTCACTCGATCCGGCCGCGATGACCGGTAACGAAGTGGTGGGCATTATCGTCAACCTCTATGACTCGCTGGTGGTGCTGGATCCCGCCAACCTGAGTAACATCCAGCCTTCTCTGGCGAAAAGCTGGAGCGTCAGTGATGATGGTAAGGTCATTACCTTCAATCTGGTGGATAACGCCAAATTTCATTCCGGTAACCCCGTAACGGCGCAAGACTTCGCCTGGTCGATGAAGCGTCTGCTTAACCTCAACATGGCACAGGCCACGACGTGGAAATCCTACGGCTTCACCGCGGAAAACGTGGAGAAAATGATCCGTGCCAAAGACGCGCACACCGTCGAAATCGAACTGCCAAAACCGAACGATCCAAAACTGGTGCTCTACTCGCTGGCGACGCTGGGTAGCGGCTCGGTGCTGGATAGCAAAACGGTCATGCAGCATGAGAAAAACGGCGACTGGGGTAACGGCTGGCTGACCACGAATGAAGCCGGTTCCGGTCCGTTCAAGCTGGACGTGTGGCAGGCGAAAGACGTGCTGCGCATCAGCAAAGTTGAGAACAACTGGCAGGGCGATGCGAAAATGCGTCGCGTGATTTTCCGTCACATGACTGAATCACAGGCGCTACGCCTGATGATTGAAAAAGGCGATATTGACGTGGCCTCTGGCATGTCGGTGCCGGATATCAATGCCTTGAAACAAGATAAAGACGTTGTGGTTGATGAGGTGCAAAAAGGCACGCTGTACTACGTTGCCATGAGCCTGAAGAACGAATACTTCGCCAAACCGAAAGTACGTGAAGCGGTTCGTTACCTGATTGATTACGACGGCGTTAATAAGACGGTGATGCCTGGCTATGGTTTCTATCATCAGCGTCCTATCCAGAAAGGGATGGATGCGACGTTGCCGGATCCTGGCTACAAGCTGGACGTGCCACGCGCCAAGGCACTGCTGGCCGAAGCGGGCTACCCGAATGGATTTGAAACCACGCTGCGTGTCTTGTCCGATCAGCCGTTCCTGAATCTGGCGACATCGGTACAGTCCACGTTGGCACAGGCGGGCATCAAAGCCAAAATCATCTCCGGCACCGGTAATCAGGTTTACGGCGCAATGCGCGATCGTAACTTCGATATGCTGGTTGGCCGCGGCGGTGGCGGCGTCGATCCACATCCTCACTCCAGCCTGCGTTCTGTTGTCTATAACCCAGATAACAGCGACGAAGCCAAACTGACCAACTTCCAGGGCTGGCGCACGTCTTTCTACGATAAGCCTCTGAACGACATGATCGATCAGGCGCTGTTGGAGAAAGACCCTCAGAAACAGAAGCAGATGTATATCAACGTGCAGAATCGCTATGAAGAACTGTTCCCGGCCATCATTCCGGTGTCGCAGATGATCGATTCTGTGGTGTTGCGTAAGGACGTGAAAGGCTATGTGCCGCATCCGTCTTCTACGACGCATCTGCGTGAGGTGTATAAGCAGCGCTAGTGTCCACACGTTAAACCGGATGATTAGCCGATACGTTCCCGGCTAATCATCCCGATCAGATACGTTAAAAAGAGATGACCGCGTGAGTGGTGATTTGCTGTCGCCGCTCACCGGGATATCAGGAGAAAGAACATGGTTTTCTCTGATTGGATCAAGCCGGGTGGAGTACTGCGTCGTTTGGCAAAACGTCTGTTTCAGGTCGTCGTCACGCTGTTCGGGTTATTAATCCTGACCTTCGTGATCGGCCGCGTGATGCCAATCGATCCAGTCCTGGCTATTGTCGGACAGGACGCCGACCAAAGTACCTATCAACAGGTTTACCAACAGCTGGGGTTGGATAAGCCGCTGTATGTGCAGTTCTTTATTTACTTCAATTCACTAATGCATGGGGATTTGGGCAATGCCCTCCTGACCGGGCGACCGGTCGTGGATGACATTATCCGCGTTTTCCCTGCCACCATCGAGCTTGCCACCATGGCGATTATCGTCGGTGCCGGTCTGGGCGTGCCGTTAGGCGTGCTGGCTGCGGCGCGACGCGGCAAGTGGGCGGATTATGTGGTGCGTTTTATCAGTCTGGCCGGTTATTCCACGCCAATATTCTGGGTCGGGATGATGGGGCTACTGGTGTTCTACGCCTGGCTGAACTGGGTGGGCGGTGCCGGACGGGTTGATATGGCCTACGACGGCCTGGTGGAGAACCGTACCGGCCTGCTGCTGGTGGATTCGCTACTGGCGGGCGAGTGGGATGTGTTCCGCAGTGCGCTGAACCATCTGGTGTTGCCAGCCACGATTCTCGGTTTCCACTCGCTGGCCTATATCAGCCGTATGACGCGTAGCTTCATGCTGGCTCAACTTTCGCAGGAATACATCATTACTGCGCGAGTGAAAGGGCTGTCTGAGTTCCGCGTTGTCTGGGCGCACGCGTTTCGCAATATTCTGGTTCAGCTTTTGACGGTGGTGGCGCTGGCGTATGGCTCGCTGCTGGAAGGGGCGGTACTGATCGAAACGGTCTTCTCATGGCCTGGTTTTGGTTCCTATCTGACAGGCAGCCTGCTGCTAGGGGATATGAACGCGGTTATGGGATGTGTGCTGCTAGTCGGGTTGATCTTCGTGACGCTTAACCTGCTGTCGGACATGTTGTATCAAATCTTTGATCCGAGGACGAACGCATGAATATTTCCTCTGAGCCGCCAGTCAGCCGTGAATCGGTAATGCGGACACCGCCGGAAAAACGTGTGAGCCGCCTGCGGCTACGCGGTGCGCGAATCGGCGGGTTTCTCTTGACGATGATGCGCAATCCGCTGACCGCGATTGGTTCTGCGATTGTGCTGATGTTGATTTTGGTCGCTATTTTCGCCCCGTGGATCGCCACGCACGATCCGCTGGTACAGGATTTGGCTAACGCGCTACAGGCCCCGAGTGCGGCGCATTACTTTGGCACCGATGAGTTTGGGCGCGATGTGTTTAGTCGTCTGGTCTATGGTTCACGCATCACGCTGTATATCGTTGCGCTGGTGTCGGTAACCGTGGGGCCTATCGGGCTGGCGCTGGGCGTGGTGGCAGGGTATTACGGCGGGATCGTCGATACTATCCTGATGCGTATTACCGATATCTTCATTTCGTTCCCTAGTCTGGTGTTGGCGCTGGCGTTCGTTGCAGCGCTTGGCCCAGGTCTGGAGCATGTGGTGATTGCGATTACGCTGACAGCCTGGCCGCCGATTGCCCGTCTGGCAAGGGCGGAGACGCTGTCGCTGCGTCACGCGGACTTTGTTTCTGCCGTGAAGCTGCAAGGCGCATCCTCTATCCGCATCCTGCTGCACCACATTGTGCCGCTGTGTCTGCCGTCGGTGATTATTCGTATCACCATGAATATGGCGGGCATCATTCTGACCGCGGCGGGTCTGGGCTTTCTGGGATTGGGGGCACAGCCGCCCGATCCTGAATGGGGCGCGATGATCTCTGCGGGTCGTCGTTACATGATGGAGTGCTGGTGGTTAGTAACTATTCCGGGGCTGGCGATTTTGATTAACAGCCTGGCGTTCAACTTCCTTGGAGACGGCCTACGTGACATCCTCGATCCCAGAACTGAATAAGTCTTCTCAACGTGCGCCGGGAAGCTCGCCCCTGATGGAAGTGGAAAATCTGCGGGTAAGCTTCGTGAACCGTGGTGCCGTGACGGACGCCGTGCGCGGCGTCTCCTTCGCGCTGGGCTGTGAAAAGCTGGCTATTGTCGGCGAATCTGGCTCCGGTAAATCGACGGTCGGCCGTGCGCTGCTGCAACTGCATCCGCATAGCGCGCGGATTACGGCAGACAAACTGTGCTTCGGCGATACCGACCTGCTGAAAGCGGATGAGGCGCGGATGCGTCAGATTCGCGGCAAGCGCATCTCTATGATTATGCAGGACCCAAAATATTCGCTGAACCCGGTGGTGTGCGTTGGCGATCAGATTGCCGAAGCGTATCTGGCGCACCATAAAGTGTCGCACCGCGAGGCGAAGGCAAAGGTCATGGCGATGCTGGATGTGGTGCGTATTCGCCAGCCAGAGCGCGTCTACAATCTGTACCCTCATGAAATCTCGGGCGGGCAGGGGCAGCGCATCATGATTGCGATGATGCTGATTACCGAACCTGAAATCGTGATTGCCGATGAACCGACCTCTGCACTGGATGTGTCCGTGCGTTTGCAGGTGCTGGCAATGCTGGACGATCTGGTCAGCGAGCGCGGTCTGGGGCTGATTTTCATCAGCCACGATATCAATCTGGTACGCAGCTTCTGCGATCGGGTGCTGGTGATGTATGCCGGACGCGTCGTGGAGTCCATTGCTGCCGCCGATCTGGACAACGCGCAGCATCCTTACACGCGTGGGTTGCTGAACTCTCTGCCGGATATCGACCATCGACGCCCGCGTTTGCCGGTGATGAATCGCGATCCAGCCTGGATCAATGGATAAAGGGGATAATCATGGCAACTGAAGCAATGAGTCAGCGCAAGCCGATGATCGAAGTGAATAACCTGAATCTCTCTTTTGGGCAGGGCAGCACGGCGAATCAGGTGTTGTACGATGTGAACCTTACCGTCAACGATGGCGATATCTTTGGTCTGGTAGGGGAGTCGGGTTCCGGTAAAACCACGGTGCTGAAGTGTCTGGCCGGGCTTTTTAATCATTGGGAAGGCACGCTGCATATTGACGGGAAGAAACTGGCGCACCGAATCGATCAGGCGCGCTGTCGCCGGGTGCAGATGGTGTTTCAGGATCCGTACGGATCGCTGCATCCCCGTCATACCGTGGAGTCGATTCTGGAAGAGCCGCTGTCGATCCACCGCTTTGACGATCGTGACGATCGTATCGATACCTTGCTGGAGAAAGTGGGGCTGGGAACGCACTTCCGCCGCCGTTATCCGCACCAGCTTTCGGGTGGACAGCGTCAACGTGTGGCGATTGCCCGAGCGCTGATTCTGGAACCGAGAGTGCTGCTGTTGGATGAGCCGACGTCGGCGCTGGATGTGTCGGTACAGGCGGAAATTCTCAACCTGCTGACGGAGTTGCAGCAGCAGGAAAAGCTGACCTACCTGATGGTGACGCATGACTTGGGCGTGATTTCCCACCTGTGCCATAAAGTAGCGGTGATGCAATACGGTAAAATACTGGAAACGTTGGAAACCGACGACCTGACCAGCGATGTACCGAAGGACGCGTATACCTCTATGCTGGTGGACGCTAGCCGTCAGTACAGCCGCGATCTGGCGGTGCGCTCGGAGCGTATGGGCTAGGTACGTATTGACTAGGCGCGCTGCGCGATAATCATCATCATGAGGGCCGAGCAATCGGCCCTTTTTTTATCTTACGTACAGGTTTTCGCTCACAGTTGGTTACGAACAGACTTTTATACGTAAAAAAAGGTAAATGGGTAGCGTTGAAGGGTGTGGATACTTACAATCATTACGCTTTCTGTAGTCGGCCTCTTCAAAAAGGAATTCTCATGTTCAAACGTACTCTGGTTGCTGCGGCAGCCCTTATTTCACTGACGGCATTTTCTCCCGCCTTTGCGGCTTCCGACACCACCACACGTGTGCTGTTGACGACGTCCGCGGGCAATATCGAACTGTCTTTAGATAATCAAAAGGCACCGGTTTCGGTAAAAAATTTCGTCGAGTACGTTAACAACGGTTTTTATAACGGGACGACGTTTCACCGTGTGATCCCTGGCTTTATGGTGCAGGGCGGCGGCTTTTCTGGCGAAATGAGCCAAAAAGCGACGAACGCGCCGATCAAGAATGAAGCCGATAATGGTTTACGTAACCAGCGCGGTACGATCGCGATGGCACGCACGTCTGATAAAGACAGTGCAACCAGCCAGTTCTTTATCAACATCGCGGACAACGCGTTCCTCGATCACGGCCAGCGTGATTTTGGCTACGCCGTGTTCGGTAAAGTCGTGAAGGGCATGGACGTCGTGGATAAGATCTCTCAGGTGCCAACGAAAAACGTCGGGCCTTATCAGAACGTACCGACTACGCCAGTGGTGATTCAGTCTGCGAAAGTGCTGCCCTGATCGGCAAGATAGATAAGTAAAGAACCGAGAATACGAAAAAGGCCACTGATGTGGCCTTTTCGCGTTTTTGACAAAGCTAGCAGAGCGGGTAGTAATGGATAGATCGTAAAGACGCTGTAAATACTTCCCTGTACGCTCGGCTTGCGCAGATATGAATCTCATCCCTGAGATTCACCCTTTCAGGGTCGTCGCAAGCGACGTTTTTGTCCATGGCGCAAACGCTTTACTCTTCTATTCCATTACCACCGTTTTATTGAGTAGATAGGCGTTATTAACGTCTCGACTACCGCGTTATTCCAGTGCTTTAGCCATTTGCTGTAGCCACGCGTCCACGCCGGTGCTCGGCACGTTCAACTGACGGTAGGTTGCTGTGGCAACAGGATAGCCGCCGACGTCTTCCTGGCTATTCACGAAGCTACCTTTCCGCTGTTTGAAATTCTCCACGATACGTTTATCAACAACATCACGATCTTTAGGGCGTGCGCCTGCGCTTTGTAGTACCTGATTGGTGACGGCGCTGGCCGGTGATGCCGTTAATCCCGCAGGCCAAATAGGGGATACTTTGAGTAAAGTAATCCCGCTGCCTGACGTTTGTGGTGCGGCTTTGCCCTTGGCATCGTACGCGAGGTTATCTGACATCCAGACATCGCCGGAGCTGTTGCTTCCTACCAATCCTAAACCTGCTTTGGTATTAGCGCCGTAGTGCATCACGTTACCCGCCACGGAGACGCGTGGGCTGGCAGGCATGGTTTTCCCTTCCCACTCTTTTGCTACTCCACCAACGCGAAGACCCCAGATGCCGGGGTTGTAGATCAGGTTATTGACCATGACGCCTGTAGAGCCAGCCTTGAACCAGGCATTGCGCTCGTTGTTGTGCGCATAGAGGCTGCCCACAATCGATACGTCAGTCACGTTATCGTGAACCAGTGTGCCCATCGAGTGAATACCTTTGGTGTGAGCCGAATCGTATAGGCCTTCAGCAACGATATTATTCGAGAGTGTGATGCGGTGCGCGGTGCCCTGCGGCCCGTCATAGCGTGGGCCGGAAATAGACAGGTTTTCGTCCGTACCCCAGGCGAAGCTAGAATGGTCGATCACGACGTTGTAGGCATCTTTGCCGTTGATGGAAACATCGCGTTCAAAGCCGCTTTTTTTACCCGTACCGGCATCGCCGATGCGAAAACGAATATGCTGCATGAGCACATCATGGGTGCTGATCCCCATTCCACCGCGAATGATGGTGATACCGGGAGAGGGAGCGGTCTGACCGGCGATGGTGACAAACGGTTCTGTTAACCGGAGGTCACTTTTATTCAGGTCGATAATGCCGCCAACCTCAAAAACGATAATGCGCGGCCCTTTGGCGGCCAGCGCTTCCCTGAGTGAACCAGATCCGGAAGAGGCCAGCGTTGTGACGCGAATAATGCGTCCACCGCTGCCTGCAACCGTATCCGTTCCGAATCCTTTCAACTCTGGTGCTGCCGGTGTGGCGGCGCTAGCCATCGGTACGCCAACACTGAATACTAAGCCAGTGCTGAACAGTGCGGCGAACAGAAGAGAACGTTTCATTTCATTTCCTTGAATATTAACGATAAAAATGAGCGAGCCCTTAGGACTCGCTCAAGTGTGGCCCGAACGATAAACCAACGGGCGTTAAGCGCGCTTGCAGGCTCCGGTTAGCACAGGACAATGAGGGGTGGAGCCTGCAGTTTGCTTATTTACCCTTCACGCGTTACACATCGCAACTAGTTGCAATTTGCTGCTGTCAGCACGGCAAGGTTTTTGTTCACACCAGCATAGTTCGCCAATTTGTCCTTCACGCACTGTGCCGAAACTGGAGAGTAGCTGTAAGGAACAGAAGCGAATGTGCCAGTGCTTTTCCAGTCTTCCGCATTCACGTAGGGTTTGGAGTCTTTATCCCAGGTGATGTTGTATTTCGCGAAGTCGGCTGGGCTCATAACGTTGTTATTACGCAGCTCCCAGGTACCGAAGTTGGAACCGTCGTAACGCGAGGTCACTGGGTTTTTCGCATTCTCGAACCAGTTACGTTCGATCAGCGCAATCCCTTTCTGACGCACGTTCAGGCCAGAACTGGTGATGCCGGTATACAGGTTGTTGTACGCGTGAACCTGACCGCCACGTTGCAGCGGGAGGCGAGCGTTAACGTCGTCGTAAATATTGTGATGGTAAGTCAGGTCACGACCCGTATCGCTGCTGCTGAAGCCGCTCAGCCCGACTTTTTTGATACCGTGAATGTAGTTGTACGACACCGTCACGTTGGTTGAGGCTTTCTTGATATCAATCGCGGATTCGAATGTGGTGTCACCGTCTTTTGTACCTGCGCATTCAAAGTTTTTCGCGAAGATCTCGTTGTGGTCAATCCAGACGTTCGGCGTGTTATCGATACGAATGGCATCACCATCCTGCGCGCCGCCCGGCATGTAACCAAAACGCATGTTACGGATGACGATATCGGATGATTTTGTCAGCCAGATCCCGAAGTTGGCGGACGATCCGTTGGTTCCGATGATGGTAATGCCTTTGGTGAACTCTTTGATTTCTACACCGCGGGCGTCTTTCTTCCACTGACCGCAGATATCGTTCTCTGCGGCTTTGATCAGCGCGTCTTCATTACCGTTATAGGTGATGACGAGCGGGTAAGCGCCACCTTTGACTTTCTTACCTTTGGAATCCAGCTTAGCGGCTTCGATGATATCAATGATGTCTTGCATGGAGCGCGCCGTTTTTTTCACGGCACCGGCAACGTCACCACCGTCAGTGGTAGCATAACCCCCCGTATTTGCCGCCATCGTTGGTTGGGCCGCAAGCAATAACAGCCCAGCGGCTGCAGAAGGCAGTAGGTATTTCATTAAGGTACTCTCCTTGGAATTGAATTTTTGTTTGGGCATTTATGATCCACATAGCCCAGATTATATTATTTTGGTGTTTCAATAAAAATGAAATCAAGGTTTATTGAAATCCCAATTAAGTCTTACCATAAAAGCAAAAGAATTCAATATTTCGATATTAAATATATAGGGCTGAATGAAGATGGAAATACGCATCGATAATAAGTGACTATTTTAAAAGGTAATGTTTTTTTCATTTTTTCTAAAATCAATCCGCTTTGAATTTTTATGAAAAATAAAATTATATTTCGTTTTATTACCCGCTGTTGGATGCGATTTGATAGAGGTGATAACTGTGAGCGACATCAATAAATAAGTAAAATTTCCTCATTGAGATGATTGCGTAAGAAATATTTGATGCCGATCAAATTATTAATTAATCCTGTGTTGATTGAATTCTGTTATTTTTATCGATTAATCCTTAATTAAAGAATGGTTTCTTCATTAATAAATTAAGCTATTAATTTAATATCTAAATAATTAGCATGATATTTAATTTGTGCCTACTTTTTAGGAATGCCTATCCACTCTCATGCGTAAGTTTCATAAAAAACGAGCGAGCTCTTAGAGCTCGCTCGGATAGAACCATGTCTTAGCGTGAAGAGTCATGGCCGCGGGACATTCAGGCTTATTGCTTCCTGTCTTGATTCGACAGAGAAAGCCTGGCCGCGTTTATTTGCAGTTAGCTGCTGTCAGTACTGCCAGGTTTTTACCTACGCCAGCATAGTTTGCCAGTTTATCCTTCACACACTGCGCAGAAACTGGAGTGTACTTATAGGAGACGGTAGGGAATTTTCCTGTGGTCTTCCAGTCATCCGCATTGATGTGAGGGGAGGACGGTTTGCCCCAGGTGATTTTGTATTTCGCGAAGTCGGCTGGGCTCATGACGTTGTTATTACGCAACTCCCAGGTACCGAAGTTGGAGCTGTCGTTACGTGCCGTCACTGGGTTCAGCGCATTTTCGAACCAGTTGCTTTCGATGAGGGCTTTCCCTTTCTGACGGACGTTAAAGCCTGAACCGGTGATGCCGTCATACAGGTTGTTGTACGCGTGAACCAGACCACCACGTTGCAGTGGCAGGCGTGAGTTAACATCGCGGTAGATATTGTGATGGTAAGTCAGGTTACGAGCTGTCGTATCCGAACTACTTGAACCGCTCAGGCCGACTTTCTTGATGCCGTGGATGTAGTTGTAGGACACCGTGACATTCGTTGACCCTTTCTTGATATCAACCGCTGATTCAAAGGTGGTGTCATTGTCTGGCGTACCAGCGCATTCGAAGTTCTTGGCGAAGATCTCGTTGTGGTCGATCCAGACGTTCGGTGAGTTATCGATACGAATGGCATCGCCGTCTTGTGCGCCGCCCGGCATATAGCCAAAGCGCATGTTACGTACCACGACGTTAGAAGAATTCACGATCCAAACACCGAAGTTGGCGGATGAGCCATTGGTGCCCTGGATAGTAATGCCTTTGGTGAACTCTTTGATTTGTACGCCACGGGCGTCCTTACTCCATTGGCCGCAGATATTCTTTTCAGCCGCTTTGATTAATGAATCTTCATTGCCGTTATAGGTAATGAAGAGCGGATAAGCACCGCCTTTGACTTTCTTGCCTTTTGAATCCACTTGCGCGGCTTCAATAATATCCACAATTTCTTTCATAGAACGTGCCGTTTTTTTCACGGCACCGGATACGTCTCCACCATCCGTAGTGGCATAGCCGCCCGTATTTGCGGCCATCGCGGGTTGAGCTGCGAGTAATAACAATCCCGCGGCTGCCGTAGGTAATAGGTATTTCATTATGATTGTCTCCTTGGAATAGAATTTTCATGGGCATTTATCGATCCCTATGCCCGATGTAACAGGTACAAATTTTTCAACAAAAATGAAACTCAGTTTTGGTGAAAAACCAAGGGGGAGTGTGGTCAAAAAATAAGATCAGTTCAAGGGGGAAATGTTAAATGTATTACGTTTGAAACATTTTGTAATACTGATGATTGGATAATTTGGATTTTATAAGAAATGATTTTCTTTTAAAGTAACAGAAAATCATAAAGTTATTTTTTTGCAGGAAATAAATGCAATCGGGTTTCTTTATTAGTTGGGTTTTAAATGATTATTTTGGTTGTGGCAATGACTGCCGCTAGCGCAAGGAAACCATCTTAAGTCAAAATATACTATCACAGGCATATTCAATATTGTTTACGTGATGCGTCAAATTTATCGTGAATTTTAGTTTGTTAAAAAATAATTATTATTAGTCGCTATATGGCGTTTCTTTAGGTGATAAGCCAAAAATAGACCTCATTATTCATCGCGGTTTATTGGCTAAATTATCATTGGCATGACGCCTATTTTCATGAAGGTCACGCTGACAATCTTGCGCAGGTTTCTTAAAAATGAGCGAGGCCGAAGCACTCGCTCAGGAAGAACCCGACGCAGAATGCATGCGTCGGGCTTAACGCGTTTACTTACAGTTAGCTGCTGTCAGGACTGCCTGGTTTTTACCTACGCCAGCATAGTTTGCCAGTTTATCCTTCACGCACTGTGCGGAAACTGGTGAGTAGCTATACGGAACGGCTGGGAATTTACCGGTGCTCTTCCAGTCATCCGCATTGATGTGCGGAGTAGACGGTTTACCCCAAGTGATCTTGTATTTAGCAAAATCAGATGGGCTGGTAATGTTGTTGTTACGGAGTTCCCAAGTACCGAAGTTGGAATCGTCGTTACGTGCAGTCACTGGGTTGAGTGCATTTTCGAACCAGTTACTTTCGATCAGCGCGATCCCTTTCTGACGGACGTTAAAGCCTGAACTTTTGATACCGTCATACAAGTTGTTATAAGCATGCACTTGACCACCACGTTGCAGCGGCAGACGTGAGTTAACATCGCTGTAAATATTGTGATGATAAGTCAGGTTACGACCGGTATCCGTGTTGCTTGAGCCGCTCAACCCGACCTTTTTCACGCCATGGATATAGTTGTAGGACACCGTGACGTTCGTTGACCCTTTCTTGATATCAACCGCTGATTCAAAGGTGGTGTCATTGTCTGGCGTACCAGCGCATTCGAAGTTCTTGGCGAAGATCTCGTTGTGGTCGATCCAGACGTTCGGCGTGTTATCAATGCGGATGGCATCGCCATCTTTTGCCCCGCCCGGCATATAGCCGAAGCGCATACTACGCACGACAACGTTGGAAGAGTTAACCATCCAGATACCGAAGTTAGCGGAAGATCCGTTGGTACCGAGGATGGTGATCCCTTTGGTGAACTCTTTGATTTCTACACCGCGCGGATCTTTGCTCCATTGGCCGCAGATGTTGGCTTCAGCAGCTTTGATTAGCGCATCTTCATTACCGTTATAGGTAATGACGAGCGGGTAGGCGCCACCTTTGACTGCTTTACCGCTTGAGTCCTTTTTCGCGGCCTCAATGATATCGACGATCTCTTGCAGAGAGCGTGCGGTTTTTTTCACAGCACCGGAAACGTCGCCGCCGTCAGTGGTGGCATAACCTCCCGTATTTGCCGCCATTGTCGGTTGGGCAGCGATCAGCAACAGCCCAGCGGCTGCAGAAGGCAGTAGGTATTTCATTATGTACTCTCCTTGACATAGAATTTTCTTGGGTATTTATCACTACACACCCTGTGTAATAAAAAAGGCTGTTTCAACAAAAATGAAACTAAGGTTTGTCTATAAAACCGAGCTAAGTGTTAACAGAAAAAATAAACAATACAAGATGGGGCGTTAAATATATTAATTAAATAACAGAGGACAGCTGAGAGGATTTGTGTTTATTGCTTTTAAATAGAAACTAATTTCCATTTAAATCATTTAAATTCATTGAGTTATGTTTTTTAATATGTGTTTTTTCAATCTGGATTCTTTATTTTTTATCCATCTAACATGCGTGGTTTATTCGCTTTCTTAGCAATTGTGATCGTCATCAAAAATTAAAAATAAATATCAATGGGAAGGTTTTTTTACCTGGCTACCCTCTTCCTTTTTCAAAAAATTAATTAATTCATGGGTTTTTGTGGTTATTGTTTTTTTGTTAAAAATAATTTCAGGGTAATCGTTTACTGTAATGAATCTAATAAATAAGGCCTATTAATAAAGATGGTTATTACGGAAATAAATTATTTGTGATCTATGTAATTATTATTGTGCTAACTTTATGTTCTGACATCGTGTAAACACATAGCCCCGATTTTCCTCTGTTTGCAGAGACGTTGTGTCGTTGAAGATTGCCGCTCACTGTTGTGGAGCGCTAAAAATAACTAAAAAGAGGGAGGCTGGCCATGTGTTGCAACCGTTTATCTGCATAAATATTTTCGCCACATATTTTTTGTTGACAAGATTGGTTTTTCTTGACTGTTAAATGTGTGAGAGGTAGCGTGATTGGAATACAGGGAAGCCATTTTCAAACACATCACCAGGATCGTAATATGTTCATTTCAGATAAAAAAATCGCAGCAAGTTTAATTGATAAATCAATCATTCTTATCGAACAAATCAAAGCAGAATTAGCGGTGCTGAAAACTGAATTACCTCAGGAAGAGTATGAAAGGTGCCTGCATGTTGCCGGGCACTTAATTTATACCTTAACCGGTAAGGTGATAAATGATATTTCTATTGATCATCCCGATTTAAAACCAGACGGCTTCACGGTTTATGTGAATAAGGATGTGAATGAGGCATAACGGTTAGGTTTTTCTAATGGGAAATGAAGTGAATTATAGGGTTTAAATGATTATTAGCATATCTTGAAAGGATTTATTTATGTTAAGGATGTCGATGTTATCAATTATTTTTCCATTTTTTATATCTTTATTTTTGTTTTCTAGCAACGCAGTGGGTTCAGAAAATAAAATTGTCTCTATTAAATTTTTAAATGGGAAAGCAAATTTTATAGAAAGTGATAAATCTTGCGTTGTTAAAAATAAAACAATAGATGATGTTGTTATTAATAACAATATTTCCATTAAAGAGATAGAGCAATGTATTGCGGAGTGCTCCTATCTCATTGGTATTCCTGGTGATTATGGAAGTTCGCGCTTCCACGCTTGTGTTACTCAGTGCAAAGGAATGATTCCGATGTGTACGTTCTGATCCATTTTTGAATTCAAGAAAAGCCATGCTATTAGAGTGAGTATAATAAAGTGAAATTAATAAACGCTCTATTCATTGGTATTACAATAGTATTGATAATTAGATTAATAAATAGGTAGTGGTTTTATAAACTATGCATCTTAATGGATTGTATTTAATTAATAATTTCAAAGGATGATACATTATGGCTAAATATACTATAACTATATTAAATTGCGGTAAAACGGATACAATAACATGCAGTGATGATACCTATATACTTGATGCTGCTGAGCAGGCCGGAATAGACCTTCCCTATAGCTGTCGGGCTGGTGCCTGCTCATCTTGCGCATGCACGGTGATATCTGGTAGTTACCAGGATAGCGATCAGTCGTTCCTCAACACTGCCCAACAAGGAATGTATATATTATCCTGTGTAACATACCCTTCATCAAACATGACAATAATGTCCCATGCTGAGGATGAGTTGATGAGCCTGGAGGACTGAGTAATGATTAGCAGAAGGACTTTTATCTTATCCGGTGTTGCATTCAGCCTATGTAGCCTGACATATAAAGCACACAGTGAAGTCGGTGGAAAATCCATATTAATAAATGCAGCATTAATTAATAACAGGGATGATATTAATGAACGGTTGGATAAATTTATCTTTAAAAAAGGTCAGTGTAATTCCGTTAAATCAACACAGCAGGATGCTGTAAAATTTATTATTAACGTTATCCGTAAGTCTACGATGGAACCTTTAACCGGAAGCAAAGTTGGCTTATGCCTTTCTGATGCCTTCAAAGCGAAAGGAAAACTTGCTTCTGCGAATCAGAGTTGCAATGTCACGTGGGCCGAAATTAGAGATGAAGCGCCTGTCGAGTTCACAACCTACATTCCTAAATTGTCGTTAAAAGGCAATAAGATTATGAATCCCATGGATATTATTATCCGAAATGAAAATAAATTTGGCGTCTATCGGTTTAATTTCCCCCTGGATTATTTATCATCGATAGGCATATTCCAGTCTAGCGCGAAAGATGCTGTAACGACTAACACTCTGACAGATATAGCAATCAAACTATATGGGGAAAAGCCAGATAGCTCCGTTGCTGAGCTAAGGCCTGAATATGTTGATGGTTTTTATCAGGTACCAATAACCTTTATCCTGGATGACGTTTAACGATCATGCTTGTCGCTTAATCAATATAGAACCAAACCAGAGATTCCGCACTGTTCTCCAATTTCATTTGGAATCTCTGCCTCCTATCATCCACTCGCCTCTGGATGCAGCTAGCGTCAACGTCGTGTCATCCTTCTAATCGCGTATACAGATGCAATAACCTGTGTTGCACTCGCCTATGAAAAACGCATCGACATAATTTTCGGGTATTATTGCTGGTATCAAACGTGGAGTTAATTTAAATAACCAATATCTATCAAAAGATTAAGTCAATATGCTGCTAATTATCGATAACTACGACTCCTTTACCTACAACCTTTACCAATACTTTTGTGAGCTTGGTGCACAGGTTGTGGTGAAGCGTAATGATGAACTGACGCTGCGTGAGATTGAACAGCTTGCGCCTGAGCGGTTGGTTATTTCACCGGGCCCTTGTACGCCGGACGAGGCGGGCATTTCACTGGCTGCAATCCGTCACTTTGCCGATAAATTGCCTATTTTGGGCGTGTGTCTTGGCCATCAGGCGATGGGACAGGCGTTCGGCGCGCGTGTGGTGCGGGCACGGCAGGTCATGCACGGGAAAGCCTCAGCGATTGCGCATAGCGATACGGGGGTTTTCACGGGGTTGGCACAGCCGTTGACGGTCACCCGTTATCATTCACTCATTATTGATTCCGCCTCGCTACCCGATTGCTTTGAAGTCACGGCCTGGAGCGAACATGAAGGAAAGCGTGATGAGATTATGGGGATTCGCCATCGCGCATTGCCGCTGGAAGGGGTGCAGTTTCACCCAGAGAGCATTCTTAGCCAGCAAGGGCATCAGCTTTTGGATAATTTCCTTAAAATTTAGCGATATAGAAAGTTATTCTCCTCAGTAGCCGATTTAATATTGCCTGAAATTGATTTTTTATGCATATTTAGTGACTATATTTTCATTCCGATATGATGGACAGCAGAGTGAGGCAGCAAATGGCAGCAGAGCAGAAAGCAGTGACACGGGATACTCACGATAAAGTGATTTTGCCAGTTTATGCACCCGCGAAGTTTGTACCCGTGAAAGGTAAAGGGAGCCGCGTCTGGGATCAGGACGGTCGCGAGTATATCGATTTCTCCGGCGGTATTGCGGTTACGGCGCTGGGTCACTGTCATCCTGCATTGGTGAATGCGTTGCAGCAGCAGGGTGAAAAGCTGTGGCATACCAGCAATATTTTCACTAATGAGCCTGCGTTGCGCCTCGCCAGCAAATTGATTGATGCGACTTTTGCCGACCGTGTGTTCTTTGTTAACTCCGGTGCCGAGGCCAACGAAGCTGCCTTTAAGCTGGCGCGTCACTATGCGGTTAAACGCCATAGTCCGTATAAAACCAAGATCATCTCCTTCTACAATGCATTCCATGGTCGGACGCTGTTCACCGTTTCGGTCGGCGGACAGCCTAAATATGCCGATGGCTTCGGGCCTAAGCCTGCCGATATTGTTCATGTACCCTTCAACGATCTGGCTGCTGTTAAAGCGGTGATGGACGATCATACCTGTGCAGTCGTGCTGGAACCGGTTCAGGGTGAAGGGGGGATTACGCCTGCTACGCCTGAATTTTTACAAGGCGTTCGCGATCTGTGCGATCAGCACAAGGCGCTGCTGGTGTTTGATGAAGTGCAGAGCGGAATGGGGCGTACTGGCAAACTATTCAGCTACATGCACTACGGCATTACGCCGGATATTCTCACAACGGCTAAAGCACTGGGCGGTGGTTTCCCAATTAGTGCAATGCTGACGACGGAAGAGATCGCATCGGCCATGACGGTTGGGGTACACGGCACCACCTATGGCGGCAACCCGCTGGCCTGTGCGGTGGCGGAAGCCGCGCTGGATATTATCAATACGCCAGAAGTGCTGTCAGGCGTGGCGGATCGCCACGATCGCTTTGTCAGTGAGCTTGAGAAAATCAATCAGCAGTTCGGTGTATTCGAACAGGTTCGCGGTATGGGTTTGCTGCTGGGTGCAGAACTGAAACCGCAATGGCATGGTCGTGCGGGCGAGTTTCTGGCGGCGGCAACGTCTCAGGGGCTTATGGTGCTGATGGCTGGGCCGAATGTGATCCGCTTTGTACCGTCGTTGATCATTGATGAAGATGATATTGCGCAGGGGATGGCGAAATTCGCTAAAGCCGTCGCGCAGGTCGTTAACGCAGCAAACTGATTACGTTACGCCATAAAAAAACGTAGGGAACGTTTTTCAACGTCGCTTGCGACGGCCCGTTAGGGTGGCGGCCAGGGATGGCACGCCATAAAAAAACGCAGGGAACGTTTTTCAGCGTTGCGTTAGCAACGACCCGTAGGGTGGTGAGCAGGAAGCTCGCCATAAAAAAAGCGTGAGGCCGAGGCTTCACGCTTTTTTATTGGTAGGGTACAGCGACAGGGGCTTAGCGAGTGCCGTAAACGACAATCGTTTTACCGTGTGCAGAGATCAGGTTCTGGTCTTCTAACATTTTCAGAATGCGGCCCACGGTTTCACGCGAGCAGCCAACGATTTGCCCAATTTCCTGACGGGTAATTTTTATTTGCATGCCATCTGGATGCGTCATGGCATCAGGTTGTTTGGCCAGGTTGAGTAGGGTTTGGGCAATACGGCCGGTCACATCAAGGAAGGCGAGGTTGCCGACTTTCTCAGAGGTAACCTGAAGTCTGCTGGCCATTTGCGCAGACAGACGCATGAGGATATCCGGGTTAACCTGGATGAGCTGGCGGAATTTTTTATAGGAAATTTCAGCCACTTCACAGGCAGTTTTTGCCCGCACCCAGGCGCTGCGCTCCTGACCTTCTTCAAACAGGCCGAGCTCGCCGATAAAATCGCCCTGATTGAGGTAGGAAAGAATCATTTCCTTGCCTTCTTCATCTTTGATTAGCACTGCGACAGAGCCTTTCACGATGTAGTAAAGCGTTTCTGCTTTTTCACCTTGGTGAATCAGCGTGCTCTTCGATGGATACTTGTGAATATGACAATGGGAAAGGAACCATTCGAGAGTTGGATCTGTTTGCGGTTTGCCGAGAACCATTCGCTATCATCCTCTGTTGTAATTCACTGCGCAAATTACAGGGGTCAGAGTTCCCTGTACGGCGTGTTTAACTGCTAAAAAAATAAAATTCAGTCTAGGCAGAATGACGTCAGGGAATATACTGAAACCACTGTACCCTTTATTTTCCGGTTGCTGCCTTGCCGCACCGTAAACGTGGCTGGGGTATGTCTGGCCAGGTCATCATCTTCTTCGTTTCTGGGTTTGTCCAGAAAAGGTCTATTCTATTTTCGTTTTAACACAGCTTTAAGGACGTGTCTTGTGTTGTCTCGCTTCAGCATGACAAAGCGCTGATTAACGCTGGTTTTTGTACAGTAACGGTATAAATTTTCAAAAAATTTTTAGTGGAGAGGCATCATGCAGGCACGGGTAAAATGGGTTGAAGGCTTAACGTTTTTGGGCGAATCCGCATCAGGACATCAGATATTGATGGACGGCAATTCCGGTGATAAAGCGCCCAGTCCGATGGAAATGGTGCTGATGTCTGTGGGGGGATGCAGTGCGATTGATGTGGTATCGATTCTGCAAAAAGGCCGCAACGATGTAGCGGATTGTGAAGTGAAATTAACGTCAGAGCGTCGGTCTGACGCGCCGCGTTTATTTACCCACATCAATCTGCATTTTATCGTGACGGGAAAAGGATTGACCGACAAAGTTGTTGAACGAGCCGTCGCACTGTCGGCGGAAAAATACTGCTCTGTGGCACTGATGCTGGGTAAAGCCGTTGAGGTAACGCACAGCCACGAAATTAGAGTACTGGAATAATCCCTTTCTCTGGGCACTCATTCTGGTCACTTAAGCCTGTTATTAGGGGAAACACAGGGGGAGGTTCTCGTAGGGAGGCCTCACCCCTGTGGTCGCCCCGTGTATCTCGATGCTTATTCGATGGTTTTCCCTTCAATTAACCGCTGTACCAGCGGCGCCATGATTAATTCCATCGCCAATCCCATCTTCCCGCCGGGAACGACCAGCGTGTTGATGTGGGAGATAAAGGAACCCTGCAACATGGCGAGCAGATAGGGATAATCAATATTGTCCAATCCCTGAAAATGAATCACGACGAAGCTTTCGTCCAGTGATGGAATCGATTTGGCGGCGAACGGATTGGAGGTGTCTACGGTAGGCACACGCTGGAAGTTGATGTGTGTGCGAGAGAACTGTGGCGTGATATAGGTGATGTAATCTTCCATTGAGCGGACGACGGAATCCATCACCGCTTCACGCGAGTGGCCGCGCTCATTAACGTCACGAATCAGCTTTTGAATCCATTCCAGGTTGACGATCGGCACCACGCCGACGAGTAAATCCACATGCTGTGCCACATCATTTTGCTCTGTGACTACGCCGCCGTGGAGCCCTTCATAGAACAGGATGTCGGTGGGTTCCGGCATTGGCTCCCACGGCGTGAACGTTCCGGGAACCTGATTATAGGGAATTGCTTCATCGTAGGTATGAAGGTATTTACGCGTCTGGCCGCGCCCGTGCAGGCCATATTCGATAAACGACTGTTCCAGCAGGCTGAAATCATTCGCTTCCGGGCCGAAATAGCTGATGTGGCGCCCTGAATCACGCGCTTTACGAATCGCCATATCCATTTCCGGGCGGGTATAGCGGTGAAAGCTATCGCCTTCTAACTGGGCGGCACGCAGATCAAACTGCTGGAAAATCTTACGGAAGGCCAGACTGGTTGTCGTGGTTCCCGCTCCGCTGGAGCCGGTAACCGCAATAATCGGATGCTGATGTGACATAAGGTGCGTGACTCCGTGATCGCGATGCCCGCGTAGACCGAAGGCCTGCGCGCATCCTCAAAAAAGACGTAATTGTCATCATTGTTAGCATGTTTGGCGCGTTCTTTCACGACTTTCGGCATGCTCAATAGGGGGCATGACCTCCGGAATTGAGCTGGTTACGCGGCATGATATTGAGGGTTTCATGCAACTCAGACCACACCAACACCACCTCGCCAGACTGGAGTTGGCCGCGGATATCTTCCACTTTCTGCGCCAGCGAACGCTCCTGTTCGCCATAATCGGTGCCTTCCCGCAGAACGAAAGATTCGATGATGTTATCCAGCGTTTCTGGATCGAGCTGTTGCCAGGGAATAATCACGCTATGTTTCCTGATTCAAAGGGTTCCTGAGTAAAAACGGTTCCTGAAGGAAAAGAGTCGCTGGCCTGGTCCAAAAATGGGCTAAGCCAGTTGGGAATGCGCTGTTCCAGCCACATTTCCGGTTTCAGCAACGTTCCGCCGACGAAGCCGACATGCCCGCCATGTTCCGTTAGCTGATACTCAATATTAGACGGTAACTGCGACAGATCGGGAATCACCTCTGAAGTCATGAAAGGATCGTCCTTCGCATGGATGATGAGCAACGGTTTACGTATCTGAGGCAACAGCGGCAGAGCGCTACAGCGTCGGTAGTAGTCTGCTGCATCGCGGAAGCCGTGGATACGTGAAGTAATGACGTCATCAAACTCGCGTAGCTGGCGAATTCGCTTCAGCTGCGGCAACTGAATTGGCAGCGTATCTGGGTAAGCCGCCAGCTTGCGGCCGGCGTTTTGTTTCAACAGGCGCAGCAGATAGTGCTGGTAGACGCGGGAGAAGCCTTGTTCCATCCGACGGCTACAGGGTTCGAGCATCAGTGGTGCGGAAACAATAACGGCCGCGGACAGTGAACAGGCTTCGCCTTGCTGCGCGAGCAGGTAGGCCAGCATGTTGCCGCCGAGGGACACGCCGATGGCGGCGGTAGGGGCATCGCCCAGCGTCTCCTGCATCCAGCGCAGGAAATAACTGGCATCGCTGGTTTCGCCGGAATGATAAATGCGCTTCATCCGGTTGGGCTTACCGCTGCATCCACGAAAATGCATGATGACGGCCAACCAGCCGCGCTGCTTACAGGCATGCAGCAGGCCGTGAGCGTAGGGGCTATGAAAGCTACCTTCTAGGCCGTGGAACAGCACCACGCGCGGTTTGTGCCGTGCCTGTTCGGGGGCTTCGCTCCAGGCCAGATCGACGAAATCGCCATCCGGCAATTCAAGTGGCTGCCAGACTGGCGAGAATTGCGCATGACGGCGGATCAGACGCGGCAATAGCGTTTGCAGATGTGGATTATGCGCGCCGCTCAGCGGACGAAAATGGTCATACATAAAGGATATAGAAATCTTGTTGTCGGCTCTTGTACGATCAATATCACACTGTTAGCTTCAATGCTGCCAGTTGGTACGACATTTGGGTCAGGAGCGCCCACAAATAATGGAACTGAGTTTATTTCTTTCGATGTTGGGGTTTTTGTGGGTAGCGGCCATCACGCCGGGGCCGAATAATATGCTGTTGACCACCTCGGGCGCGAATTTTGGCTTTATGCGCTCACTGTGGTTGATGGTCGGCATCATGCTGGGCATGCAGAGCATTTTGCTGCTGGTGGCATTCGGTGTCGGTGGTTTGATTCTGATTTACCCTTCGCTGCACTTTATTCTGAAAGTCCTCGGCAGTGCCTATCTGCTCTGGCTGGCGTGGAAAATTGCCACGGCGGCTTACGAACGTCTGGAAACGTCCATTGCACCGCCCCAGCCGATCCGGCTTTATCAAGGGTGGTTGCTGCAATTCCTGAACCCGAAAGCGTGGCTCATGGCGCTGGGCGCGGTGGCCAGTTTTAGTCTGGCGGGGGAAGGCTATAACCAGTCTGTTATCGCGATAAGCATCGGGATTGTGCTGGTCAATCTGGTGTCCGGTGTTATCTGGCTTGGGTTTGGCACGATGATTGGGCGACTGCTGCGCAGTAAGAAAGCGTGGATTATCTTTAATGTATCAATGGGCCTGCTGACCGCTGCCTGCGTGCTGTTGATCTGGCATTAATACTTCGTTGATGAAATCGCGAGCGGTTTTTCGCTCGCGACTTAGGAACTACACGGTTAGCAGAATATTATCGGAGAGATTTACTTGTAACCATCTGTTTTTAATAGATTATTTACCAGGTTAAGTTCGACATCAAAATCCAACGTATCGTTCTCCAGCAGCCGTGCGTGTTGCTGTTGAAAGGCGGAACCGAGTGCTTTCAGGGCAGTAACATTCTTCAGCAGAAAATCATCTGATTTGCCGTGTTTTTCCAATTGGGTCGAGAGCCTGACAAACTCGCCAGCCATTTTCTCTACGGCAGGAAGATAACGATTAAGAAACGCCGTACCCGGCTCCACATCCTTGGGATCTTCCTTCATACACGTGACAATAAGCTGTCCGTACTCAACGATAATTTTCAGTTCGTCGAGAAGCTCGGTGGGGAGCTTCTGTAAGTTTTGCAACCGTACGATACGGCTCTCAAACGTAATTGCTTTCTGAACAGGCGGTGTAACAACTGGCTGCGAAGGTTTAGACGACATAGGGGCTGGTGCCGGAATGGGAGTTTTGGGTTGGTCTTTCCTTGTTTTGAAAGCAGTTTTCCCTTGGTAATGGCTCATTGCACCTAGAACAATACACGTGGCGAAGGCCGTATTATAGAACGGGTGTTCACCAAACCTATGCACATCGGTGTAGCTCATGATGATGATGAAAACTAAAAGAAACTGAATAGCTGTGCCAAGACGAGGATGAGAAATCTCGGAGCATACTTTGATTATCCACCACGCTGCCGCAATCCATCCCAGAACGAATAGGGCATCATGCGCAATGAACCAAATTACGCCAGCCACAAGTGGCCAAATCATGTCAACCTGAGACCGTGTAAAGGCGTACCACAGCAGAATTAAGCTGAAAGCATTCACGATGAAAACACGAGTTTGAACGTTTTCGTCCGCCATGAGGTCTGGATATAATTTACCTAGAAACAGTATAGTGATCAGCGCAGAGACGATAAAAGCAGCCCAGACTAATCCCCAGATCTTAAGCAGCGTCAGGCACAAACGACCTAGTTTCTTTTGCCATCCCTCATCTGGAGGGGAAGATGCGTTTTGCATATTCAATGAAGACCACTTATCAAAACGAAATTATTTATGCAGAACGTTGCTGCATCGCGTGTTGTTGGTTCGCTGCAATCTCGGCCAGACGCGTTCTTAGCTCCGTTTCCATCGTGCCTAGTTCTTTTTCTACATCAGCCCGACGGGTTCTGGCGTCATTGGCAATCGTGACGGTTTCTTCGATGGTGTTCAGAAGGCGGCTTTGCACCTCGCGTAAGGTTTCGATATCCACAATCGAGCGTTCGACTTCCCGCGCGGTTTCAACAGTGCCGAGCTGGAGCATTTCTGCATTTCTTCTCAGCATGGCATTGGTAGTATCAGAGACGTCTTTTTGCAGTTTTGCCGATTTGCGCTGTGAATGCAGCGTTATCGCCATCACGATCTGGCTCTTCCACAACGGAATTGTGGAGAGAATGCTGCTCTGAATTTTCTCGGCGAGCGACTGGCTATTACTTTGCATCAAGCGAATTTGCGGCGCGGTTTGGATCGCGATGGTGCGGGACATCATCAGGTCGTGCAGTCGTCTTTCAAAGCGCTGTATGTTGCTCACTAAATCACGCACGTACTGCATATCCATCGGGTCGTTGGTGCGCTGTGCTTTTTCCTGTGCGGCGGTCAGATCGCCAGACTGAATGGCTGCCAATTTCTGTTTACCGGCCATGATATGCAGCGTGATTTGTTGAAAATACTCGCGGTTGCGTATGAAGAGCTGTTCCAGCGTGGAGATATTACGCAAGAGCTCCATCATGGCGCTTTCGAGTTTTTTAGAAACGGTATCAACCTGCTGTGCCAGCGTTTGATATTCCAGCAGCGTACGCTGGATGGTGTTGAACAGTTTTCCTATCAATGGGAAAGATGCGAGGAAGCTTTGCTTAGTGTCAAACACGGTGAGGTCGACCGACTTTACCTTCATCAGCAAATCTGTCAGCTGTTCGCCAATCACGCCCGCATCTTTTGCTCTGACTTCCTGCATTAAAGATTCTGAAAAACGCGAAATATTGCCCATGGTGTTTGCGGCGTAAGAGATGGACAGCATCGGGTCAGTAATATCAATTTTATTGACTAGTACTGATACTTCGCTTTTTTCCTGCTCGCTAAGCTGCGACAGGTTGAGCTCAGATAACGCATCGCCTGCTGTCAGGGGGACGGCGTTGTTGCCAGAAGTGGTGAGCGTAGCAGAAAGGGAATCAGTAGAAACAGACGGCGTATTTTCCATCATAAATGTTGTCCTTGCCTTATTGTTCGGCCGTTTTATGCCTTGCGGCCTTCAATATCGGTGAATAGGTTAGTGTGTAGAAATCAGTAGATTAATTGCTAAATATTACCTTGGGGAAATATTGCGCTCAATGCGCATTATCATCACTTCTTAAGATAATGTCGTGATAGCGAAAGAAAAGAATGGGAAAGCGAGCGGGGGGCGCCCGCTCGGGTGGGAAAACGCAATTTACTCGCTCTGCATCATCTGCTCTAGCTGTTCCTGCGCATCCAGCCAGGACAGCTCCGTTTCTTCCAGCTCGATTTTGACTTTGGTTTGTTGTTGCAGGCAATCGGTGAGTTCGGCCTTGCGGCTGATGTCGTAGATGGCACTGTCCGCCAGCCGAGCTTCAAGCGCTGCGAGCGTTTCCCCCAGCTTTTCCATCTGCTGTTCAAGCTTGGTTATCTGTTTGCGCAGCGGCTGCGTTTGCGTTCTCAATTCAGCTTCGCGGCGTTTCTGATCTTTTCTGCCCTGCGCGCTGTTGGCGGCATTTTCTTTTGGCGTTTCATCAGCCGCATTTTCCTGACGTTGCAGGCCGACCAGCCACTGCTGGTAGTCTTCCAAATCGCCGTCGAACGGTTCTACTTTCTGGTCGTGCACCAGATAGAGATCGTCCGTAGTAGAACGGATCAGGTGTCGATCGTGCGAGACGACAACCAACGCGCCTTCAAAATCGATTAACGCTTCGGTCAACGCCTGACGCATATCCAGATCGAGGTGGTTGGTCGGTTCGTCGAGCAGCAGGAGGTTGGGACGCTGCCAGACGATCAGTGCCAGCACCAGACGGGCTTTTTCGCCACCGGAAAAGCGCTCGGTGATCTCTGTGACTTTGTCGCCCTGAAAACCGAAGCCGCCGAGGTAGTCGCGCAGTTGCTGTTCCGTTTCCCGCTCTGCCAGACGCACCAGATGCTGCAAGGGCGATTCGTCCGCACGTAGGAACTCTAACTGGTGCTGGGCGAAGTAACCGAGCTTCACGCCTTTCGCCAAGCCAATTTCCCCTTTCAGTGGGGCGAGCGTGCCAGCAAGCAGTTTGATCAGCGTGGATTTACCCGCACCGTTATGGCCGAGCAGCCCGATGCGGGAACCCGGCACTAAATTGAGTTTGATGGATTCCAGAATCAGTTTGTCGTTGTAGCCTGCGCTGACCTTTTCCATCTTCATGAGTGGATTGGGCAACGACTCCGGGGCACGAAAGCTGAAGCGGAAAGGGTTATCGACATGCGCTGGCGCAATCAGCTCCATGCGTTCCAGCATTTTTATCCGGCTTTGCGCCTGCTTGGCTTTGGTCGCTTTCGCGCGGAAGCGGTCAATATAGTGTTGCAGATGTGCGACGCGCTCCTGCTGATGTTCATAGAGCGACTGCTGCTGTGCAAGACGGGTGGCGCGCTGGCGTTCAAACGAGGAGTAATTACCGGTGTACTCATTGAGCGACTGCTGCTCGATGTGCAGGATCTTGGTTACCACCGGATCGAGGAAATCGCGGTCGTGCGAGATAAGGACCAGCGTGCCCGTGTAGTTTTTCAGCCACTTTTCCAGCCAGATGACCGCATCCAGATCGAGGTGGTTGGTTGGTTCATCCAGCAGCAGAAGGTCTGAACGACAGATCAGCGCCTGTGCCAGATTCAGACGCATCCGCCAGCCGCCGGAAAAGGCGCTGACAGGTTGCTGTAACTGTGACTGAGAAAATCCTAACCCATTGAGCAAGCTTGATGCTCTGGCCTGAATCGTCCAGGCCTGAATCGCATCTAGCTTGCCGTGCAGCGTAGCGATGGCGTTGCCGTCGTTCTCTTCGTTGGCGGTCTGCAACGCGGCTTCCAACTGGCGAAACTCACGGTCGCCGTCAATCACGTAGTCCAGCGCAGGCTTGTCTAACGCAGGCGTTTCCTGATTGACCCAGGCCAGTGACCAGTTTTGCGGGAAGGTCGCGCTGCCGCCATCGGCGCTGATTTCACCTTTCAGTAATGACAGCAGCGTAGATTTACCACAGCCGTTCTTGCCAACCAGACCGACTTTCTGGCCGGGGTTAACCGTTGCTGTCGCGTTGTCGATCAGAACGCGCACACCACGTCGAATTTGCAGCGAAGAGAAAACAATCATAAAGCGCCGTATGTTCAGAGTATGTTAAATTATGGACATATCAGGACACGCGGTGCCCTGTTTTTAGTCGTTGCGCTGCATGGTAACGGAAAACGATTATTATGACGACGCTTTGGAGGGGAATGATGTCGCAGCCACCGAAGATTTTGCTGCTGTATGCCCATCCGGAACCACAGGACTCGGTAGCGAACCGGATCTTATTGCAACCGGCTCAGCAGTTGGCGAATGTAACTGTGCACGATCTTTACGCACACTATCCTGACTTTTTTATCGATATTCATCATGAGCAACAGCTGCTGCGTGAGCATCAGGTCATTGTTTTCCAACATCCGTTTTATACCTATAGCTGCCCGGCTTTGCTGAAAGAGTGGCTCGATAGGGTGTTATCCCGTGGTTTTGCCAATGGGATCGGCGGGAATGCGCTGGCGGGGAAATATTGGCGCTCGGTGATTACGACCGGTGAACCGGAAGATGCCTACCATCCTGACGGGAGCAATCGCTACCCGATGGAGGATTTGCTACGTCCGTTTGAGCTTACGGCAGCAATGTGCCGTATGCACTGGATGCATCCCATGATTATTTACTGGGCGCGTCGGTTACAGCCTGATGTGTTGTTGAGTCAAGCCAAAGCTTACGGTGAATGGCTATCCTCCCCTTTACCTGAAGAGGAACGCTAATATGGAGAGTTCCGCGCTACTGACCGCCGGAGTCTTATTTTTGTTTGTGGCGGTCGTAGCTGTACCGATTGCTGCCCGATTAGGCATTGGTGCCGTACTGGGCTATTTGATCGCAGGGATCGCCATTGGCCCTTGGGGGCTTGGCTTTATCCGTGATGTGGAAGCCATCCTGCATTTCTCGGAGCTGGGTGTCGTTTTCCTGATGTTCATCATTGGCCTGGAACTGAATCCGTCCAAGCTCTGGACGCTGCGCCGCTCGATCTTTGGCGTTGGGGCGGCCCAGGTCGGGCTGAGTACGCTGATTTTAGGCGGCGCCTTGTATCTGACTGATTTCTCGTGGCAGTCCGCGCTGATTGGCGGCGTGGGGCTGGCGATGTCGTCAACGGCTATGGCGCTGCAGCTGATGCGCGAAAAGGGCATGAACCGCAATGAGTCGGGGCAACTGGGCTTCTCTGTTCTGCTGTTTCAGGATTTGGCCGTTATCCCTGCTCTGGCACTGATTCCCATCTTGGCCGGTGTGCAGGGTGACTTCGGCGATTGGGAGCGAATTGGGCTGAAGGTCGCCGCGTTTCTCGGCATGTTAATCGGTGGTCGTTATCTGGTGCGTCCGCTGTTCCGCTTTATTGCGGCATCCGGCGTGCGCGAGGTGTTCACCGCCGCTGCGCTGTTGCTGGTGCTCGGTTCTGCGCTGTTTATGGAAGCATTGGGGCTTTCCATGGCGTTAGGCACCTTTATCGCCGGCATTCTGCTGGCGGAAAGCGAATATCGGCATGAATTGGAAATTGCCATTGAGCCGTTTAAAGGCTTGCTGCTTGGGCTGTTCTTTATCTCTGTAGGAATGGCACTGAATCTCGGGATCCTCTACACCCACATCGTGAAGATTATGGTTGCGGTGCTGGTGCTGGTGGCAGTGAAAGCGGCCGTACTGTATGTCCTTGCGCGAATTAACCGTATGCGCCGCTCCGAGCGCTTGCAGTTTGCCGGGGTGCTGAGTCAAGGCGGTGAGTTCGCTTTCGTCCTGTTTTCCGCAGCGGCTTCATTCAACGTATTGAAAGGCGAGCAACTGCCGCTGTTGTTGGTGACGGTGACGCTATCAATGATGACGACGCCGCTGCTGATGCAGTTGATCGACCGCATTCTGGTACGTCGCTATAACGTGCAGGATGTGCCGGATGAGAAACCGTATGTCGAGGACGACGAACCGCAGGTGATTGTGGTGGGCTTCGGGCGTTTCGGACAGGTGATTGGTCGCTTATTAATGGCGAACAAAATGCGGATTACCGTTCTGGAGCGTGATATCAGCGCCGTGAGCCTGATGCGTAGCTATGGTTATAAGGTTTATTATGGCGATGCCACGGAGCTGGAACTGCTGCGCTCGGCGGGCGCGGATAAAGCGCGTTCAATCGTGATTACCTGTAATGCGCCGGAAGATACGATGGAGATTGTGCATCTCTGTCAGCAACACTTTCCAAATCTGGAGATTCTGGCGCGGGCCCGTGGGCGCGTGGAAGCTCATGAGCTGTTACAGACGGGCGTAAAACATTTCTCGCGTGAAACCTTTTCCAGTGCGCTGGAGTTAGGGCGTAAAACGCTGGTGACGGTGGGCATGCACCCCCATCAGGCGATGCGTGCGCAACAGCATTTCCGCCGTCTCGATATGCGTATGCTGCGTGAACTGGTGCCGCAACTGACGGGGGATGTCGCGCAAATCTCTCGTGTGAAAGAGGCTCGCCGTGAGCTGGAGGACATTTTCCAGCGGGAAATGCTGCGCGAGCGACGTCGGCCTAGTGTGTGGGATGAGGACGACGAGTAAGAACCTATTCTCTAGGCTATTTTACTTGCCATTTTGAACCTGGGCAGTGCTCGAAATCCTCACGTACTACGTGTACGCTCCGGTTTCTGCGCGCTGTCCGAGTCCAAACTGTCTGCGCCAATAACGCCTAGTAGAATAGATTCCAGGTTCTAGATTTTAGGGCGGAGATGAATGGGAGTTATCATGCGTAAACGTTTTATTGCAGGGGCGGTGTGCCCGACGTGTCAGGCGCAGGACACGCTTGCCGTTGGACGAGAAGATGACGTCGAGGTTGTGGTGTGCGTGAAGTGCGGATATCGCCAGAGCCAGACAGAGGAACCTGCGGTAGCATCCGCCCCGCAGGCTAACGAGATTATCGGGATCTTCCGGCCAGAATGAGGGACGCGTGTCGTGGTGGCATTGTCATCAACCGTTGACGTTTTTTGATTCCAGACGGTACATAGGGACATTTTTCAGCTACAATTTGCGCCAGTTTGATTTCCAACGGTAGGAGATATCATGAAAGTAGCAAAAGATCTGGTGGTCAGCCTGGCCTATCAGGTACGTACAGAAGACGGTGTGTTGGTTGATGAGTCTCCGGTGAGCGCGCCGTTGGACTATCTGCATGGTCACGGTTCCCTGATTTCTGGTCTGGAAAAAGCGTTGGAAGGCCGTGAAGCGGGCGAGAAATTTGATGTGAACATCGGTTCCAACGATGCTTACGGCAACTATGATGAGAATCTGGTTCAGCGCGTACCGAAAGATGTCTTTATGGGCGTTGACGAGCTACAGGTTGGCATGCGTTTCCTGGCTGAGACCGATCAGGGTCCAGTGCCAGTTGAAATCACCGAAGTTGAAGACGACCACGTTGTTGTCGACGGCAACCACATGCTGGCAGGCCAAAACCTGAGCTTCAACGTTGAAGTTGTTGCTATCCGCGAAGCGACGGAAGAAGAGCTGGCGCACGGTCACGTTCACGGCGAACACGATCATGAACACGGCGACGGCTGCTGTGGCGGTCACGGCCATGATCACGACCACGATCACGGTCACCAGCACGGTAAAGGCGGCTGCGGCGGCAACGGTGGATGCGGCTGCCACTAATTAGTCGTAGCGCATACGCACAAAAGAAACCTCAGGTTGATGAAGATCACCTGAGGTTTTTTTATTTATTGTTATATCTGGACGGTGGTGAGCGCCGGCATAACGGGTCGCGAATCTCAGTAATGCGGCGGCGGCGTTTCTTCCGACTGGGGGGCAACGAGCGAGGTTTGCTGGCTGCGCAGCCGATCGGTGAGGAGACGGACATGCTCACGCAGGCGGCTAATTTCCCGCTCGTGTTGAATAACCGTTTGGTTAAGTTCTTCTATGGTTAATTCCTGAAAAGCCTGTCGGCTTTCCAACTGTTCGAGCCGTTCTTCAAGTGCTGATGGTGACATCGGTATTCCCCTTACTTCTTGTTACCCGCGAGTTTGTCAGAAAGCGGAAACTTCTGGTAGTAAAAACGGTCGCAGTAGGGCGCAATGCACTATCCGGATCGGGGCATATTGTTGCCAGAAGGCCTTAGGACGACACAAATGATGTCAGAAAAGCTTCCTGACGTTTTTTATCAAAGGATTGTCGCGTGCGTCGTTGTGTTGTCTTCGTCCGCACAGTTATAGTAGGCGCGAATTTATTTTAATGATGGCTGGAGCGCGTCGCTCCAGATGCTGGAGAAATGGATGAAATCACTGTTTAAAGTAACGCTGTTAGCAACAACGATGGCTCTGGCTCTGAACGCGGGCCAGGCTCTGGCGGCAGACAAAGCGCAGGCATCTGACACCACTGCGGCAGCCAAATTCAAGAACGATGAGCAGGCAGCGGCTTATGCGTTAGGTGCATCTTTAGGGCGTTACATGGATAACTCTCTGAAAGAACAAGAAAAATTAGGTATCAAACTGGATAAAGATCAGCTGATTGCTGGCGTGCAGGATGCCTTTGCTGATAAGAGCAAGCTGACTGACGAAGAAATCGAGAAAACGCTGCAAGGCTTTGAAGGTAAAGTGAAAGCCGCTGCTGAAGCCAAGATGAAGCAAGATGCGAAAGATAACGCGGATAAAGGCGCTAAGTATCTTGAGTCCTTCGCCAAAGAAAAAGGCGTGAAGAAAACGGCATCTGGCCTTCTGTATCAGGTTGAGAAAGAAGGTAGCGGCAACGCGCCGAAAGACAGCGACACCGTAGTGGTTAACTACAAAGGTACGCTGGTTGACGGTAGCGAGTTCGACAACTCCTACAAACGCGGTGAGCCACTGTCTTTCCGTCTGGATGGCGTGATCCCAGGCTGGACTGAAGGTCTGAAGCACGTTAAGAAAGGCGGCAAAATCAAGCTGGCTATCCCACCGGCTCTGGCCTATGGCGAGAACGGCGTGCCTGGCATTCCGGCTAACTCCACGCTGGTGTTTGACGTTGAACTGCTGGACATTAAATCTGAAGCTGACCTGAAAGCAGCGGATGATGCGAAAGCTGAAAAACCAGCAGCCGAAGAGAAAGCGGCTAAATAAGCATCGCGATCATGGCGATATAACCGCAGGCTTCGACCTGCGGTTTTTTTTCACCATCATTTCCCTGCGATCGAATCCCTTTTCCGTTAACCGTGACGGCACCTATCTGTCATCCACCACCTGCAACCTATCATCAGCACAGTGCGCGTAGCACCTTCGCCAACGTCTTGACCGCCGTTTCCAGTTCATGCGGTGCGTGGGCAGCAAATCCCATGAGGAAACCAGCCTGATGCTGGCCCGACGTATACAGTGCTGTTAGCCCGAGTAGATCGATGCCGGCCCGACGCGCGGACTCCACGGCGTCACGTTCAGAGATGTCACGGATGAAGATACACGGCATCTGCATGCCTCCGGCTGGCACTCGTGGCTCCACGAAATCAGCCAGATGCTGGCGCACCAGCCGTGCCAGCACATCGCGGCGTTCGGCATAAACGGCGCGCATTGTGCGTACATGGGCACCGAAATGGCCTCCTTCGATAAAACGCGCCAGCGTGAGCTGTGGAATGGGCGCGCTGTGCCCATCCATCAGCGTGCGGGCCACGGTCATGGGAGTAACCAACTGCGGCGGCAGTACCATGTAGCCGATGCGCAGGCCGGGAAACAGCGATTTGGTGAAGGTACCGATATAGATCGTTCTATCGTGCGGGTCGAGCCCCTGAACGCACGCGGTAGGTTTGCCCGCGTAGTGAAACTCGCTGTCGTAGTCGTCTTCAATAATCCAGCTCTGGTGCTGCCATGCCCATTCAATCACGGCCAGACGCCGATCCAGCGCCAGCGTTGCGCCAGTTGGAAACTGGTGTGAGGGCGTCAGGAACACGGCTTTAGCGGGCACATTATGTTTGTTGCTTGCCTCAAGCAGGTGTTCAATCTGCAAACCATCGGCATCTAACGGGATCGGCACGCACGCGAGTCCGGCCGCCTCGAATGCCTTGCGTGCGCCGTGGTACACGGGATCTTCAAGGAAGATCGGATCGCCAGCATCCAGCAATACAGTCGCACACAGGGTGAGCGCTTGCTGGGAACTGGTCAGCACCAGTACGCGTTCGGGCGTGGCGCGAGCTCCCCGTTCGAGATTGACATAATCTGCGATGGCGCGCCTTAGCACTTCCATGCCCTGCGGTGGGCTGTGTAGTAGTGCCCGCGTGCCATATTCTTTTAGTACCTGCCGTTCCAGTCGTTCCCATGTCTGGAGGGGAAAACTGCGGGTTTCTGGTACGCCGGGCGCGAACGCACGCGGGATGATGAAGTCGCGCACCCCACCATTCTGGAACATAGCGCTGCCGCGTTGACTGAGGCGTAGCTCTGCTCTGCTATCTCCCGTTTTCCGGGCTTTGCCACGCGCCGGCAGACGCTTTGCCCGCTCCGACACGAAACTGCCGCTGCCGACGCGACGTTCGATAAATCCTTCCGCATGCAGTTGGCTATAAGCCGACTCGACCGTATCACGCGACACCCCTAGTGATATAGCCAGTGCGCGTGAGGCGGGTAAGGGCTTGCCCACATCAAGAACGCCATCGAGGATTAACTGGCGAATCGCTCGCTGGATACGAGCGTGCAGGGGTAGGGCACCTTGCGCGGGGTCGCCAATCCAGGCCTTGACCGATTCAAGCTGGGCGTGTTTGAACAATTGGTCTGCCTCTTATCGGGAAAATGGTGGGGAACATCCAGCTATTTTAAATCTATAAATACGTTTCACAATCCATTCATCTTTTTCGTCAGGAGTGACGCTGATGTCGATATCCTCCGATACTCAAACTCGCCACGACAGGCACGGCTGCTATCCCGACGCTGTCACGGTTGATGACTTCCAACTCAATCTGGCGGCAGTTCAGGCTCGTATTGCAGCAGCTTGTCAGCGCGTCGGCCGCGATCCTGCAACAGTGCGGCTGCTGCCCGTTAGCAAAACCAAGCCTGAAAAACGCCTGCGTATGGCCCATGCGGCTGGTTGTCGGATATTGGGTGAAAACAAGGTGCAGGAAGCGTTCCGTAAATGGGAAGCCATGCAGGATTTAACCGATTTACAGTGGTCGGTCATTGGTCACCTGCAAACCAACAAGGCTAAGCTGGTGGCACGCTTCGCTAGTGAGTTTCAGGCGTTGGACAGTCTGCGGCTGGCTGAAGCGCTGGATCGTCGCTTGCAGATTGAAGGGCGCTCGCTGGATGTATTTGTGCAGGTGAATACCTCCGGTGAGGCCAGCAAATACGGCCTGTCGCCTGAAGATGTCCCCGCGTTTATTCAGGCGCTTCCCGCATTCTCTGCGCTACGTGTGCGCGGGTTGATGACGCTCGCGCTGTTCTCCAGCGAGGCTGAACGCGTGCGTCAGTGTTTTATACGGTTGCGTCAGTTACGCGATCGGTTGCAGCAAAACCTTCCGGTCGGCATTGAGCTGGATGAATTATCCATGGGGATGTCCGGCGATTTTGAAATAGCCATTGAGGAAGGTGCCACCGTGGTACGCGTCGGGCAGGCAATCTTTGGTGCGCGCCCTTTGCCGGATAGCTACTACTGGCCTGACGAACCTCTCACAGAATCACACGATTAAAAAACCAATGACTAACGCATAGGACGATGCCCATGTATGACGCTTCTCTTACCCTTACTGACTTCGACCCGGAACTGGCCGACGCCATCCGGCATGAAGAACACCGGCAGGAAACTCACATTGAACTTATCGCCTCAGAGAACTACGCCAGTCCGCTGGTGATGGCGATCCAGAACTCCGTGTTCACCAACAAATATGCGGAAGGCTACCCAGGCAAGCGCTACTACAGCGGCTGTGAGTATGTCGACGTGGCTGAACGTCTGGCTATCGAACGGGCCAAAGCGCTGTTTGACTGCGATTATGCTAACGTCCAGCCTCATGCTGGCGCTCAGGCTAATGCGGCCGTGTTTCTGGCATTGACTAATCCGGGCGATACCGTGATGGGCATGAACCTCGCTCAGGGCGGGCATTTGACCCACGGTAATCCCTCCAACTTCTCTGGTCGCCACTACAAGATCGTCCCCTATGGGTTAGACCCTGATACTGGGCTGATCGACTACGATGAAATGGAGCGTATTGCGTTGGAAACCCGGCCAAAGATGCTAATCGGCGGGTTCTCCGCTTATTCTCGCCATAAGGATTGGGCTCGTATGCGCGCGATTGCTGACAAGGTAGGCGCTATTTTCTGGGTGGATATGGCGCATGTTGCTGGTTTGGTGGCTGCCGGAGAGTATCCGAATCCGCTCCCTCATGCTCACGTTGTAACCAGCACAACCCATAAGACGCTGCGCGGCCCGCGCGGTGGGATTATTTTAGCCAAAGGTCAGAGCGAGGAGTTCTACAAAAAACTTAACTCTGCCGTATTCCCCGGTATTCAGGGCGGTCCGTTGATGCACGTTATCGCCGCCAAAGCGGTGGCATTCAAGGAAGCGTTACGCCCTGAATTCACGGTTTATCAGCGTCAGGTGGTGACCAACGCCCGTGCCATGGCACGCGTTCTCCAGCAACGCGGTTACAAGATTGTCTCTGATGGCACCGACAACCATTTGATACTGATTGACCTATCCGACAAGCCGTATACCGGTAAAGATGCCGATGCTGCACTGAGCGAGGCTTACATCACGACAAACAAGAACTCGGTGCCTAACGATCCACGTTCACCCTTTGTGACCTCAGGTCTGCGTATTGGAACGCCAGCCGTGACGACGCGCGGTTTTGGTGTGGCGGAGTGCGAGCAACTGGCGGAATGGTTATGTGATGTACTGGATGGGCTTGGCGAAGGGAATGGCGCATTAACGGCGGTATGCGATCGTGTGCGCCAGCAGGTAGTGGCGCTGTGCCAACGCTATCCTGTGTACCAATAACGCAGGTGAGGTTTGTGCACAGGGATGTGCCGTCTCACGACTATGCGGTGTGGGGCGCTGCTTTATTTTTCAGGCGGAATCGGGGTATTCGTCAGGGGCGGTGAGCACCACGCGGGCGAGGGCGCCAGAACGTTGCGGTCGGTTGCAGAGGAAAAATTTTCCATCGTGCAACTGAGCAATGCGTGTCACGATACTTAGTCCGAGACCGATACCGCCATAGCGGCTATCCATGCGAACGAACGCCTTACTCAATTCACCGACCTTGCTTTCATCGATCCCCGGCCCTTCATCCTCAACCTGTAGTTCAAGATGTTGCCGCGTACTCAGGCTTACGGTGATCTGGCTGGCTTCCGTGCTATAGCGATAGGCGTTTTCTACCAGATTGCGTAGCAGTAGCTGGAGCAACGTCGCATCGCCGCGCAGCGTGATATCTTCTGGCGGCAATACCCATTTCAGCGTCTGCTGACGTTTTTGCAGCATCTCGGCCAGTTCATCCTGCATAGGAAAAATGACGTCTTTCAGGAACGCGACATTTTGGTGATGGCCCGCTGAAAACTCTTGCCCGACACGCGCAAGCAGCAAAAGTTGTTCCACCGTTTTCACCATTTTATCAATGCGTTTGATGAGTGAACTACAGTCAATCTGGTGTTGTTGCTGGTGCAGTTCGAGGTGCAGTCGAATACCGGATAGCGGGGTTCGTAATTCATGAGCGACATCCGCAGTAAATTGCCTGTCGCGTTTCAACGTTTCGTCCAGACGTTGAAAAAGCTGGTTGATGGTATGGGTGACAGCAGCGATTTCTTTAATGTCACTCTGCTGTGGCAGTGGCTCCAGGTTTTCCGCCGTGCGATCCTGCAATTCTTCCTGTAGACGGGAAAGCGGACGAGTGATCCAACTGACCGCCTGAAAGCACATGAGCAATGTCAGAATGACCATCACCAGACTTGGGATACTGAGCGAGGCGATCGCTTCATTGATCTCTTGATCGATCTGCATGTTCTGAGCGCTGGCGCTCAGGGATTTATCAACCAGCAGGCTGATTTGCTCTTCGCTTTCGTGCCAAAGCCAGAATACGCTGATCATCTGACAGACAAGCAGGATGCCGCCCAGCGCCAGCACCAAACGACGACGCATGCTGGTAACGGTGTCGGCATCGCTCTTCATGGCTGTTCACCTTTAGTCAGCAGATAGCCAAAACCTCGCAGGGTTCGGATGCGGTCTTTCCCTATCTTGTGACGCAGATTATGGATATGCACTTCCAGCGAATTGGAGGACGGGTCGTCGTTCCAGGCGTAGATATCCTGATGCAGGACCTCGCGATGTACCTGAGAACCGGCTTTCAACACCAGACGGGACAGGATCGCAAACTCTTTTGGCGTTAGCACCACTGGCTTGTCGTCCAGTAACACCTGTTGATTGTTTAAGTCCAACGTAATGTTGTCGACCTGTATTGTGCTGTTGCTTGAACCCTGATTGCGGCGAATCAGCGCGCGTACGCGCGCCTGTAATTCCGTCAGTGCGAAGGGCTTGGCAAGGTAATCGTCTGCGCCGACATCCAGCCCGCTGACGCGATCGTTTACCTTATCCCGCGCCGTTAAGATGAGTACGGGATGCTGGTAATGATTCTTACGCCAGCGTGAGAGCAGGGTGAGTCCGTCTTCATCCGGTAAGCCAAGATCGAGAATAACCAGACTGTAATGCGCGCTGCCGATGAGCGCGTCCGCTTCTTTGGCCGTGCCTGCACAATCGCAGGCATAACCTTCATGACTCAACGCCAATAATAATCCTTCCTGCAACAGCTTATCGTCTTCAACAATCAATAATTTCATGTTGCCTTGTCCCTGCACGGATGAAGGATATCAAGCTGAGGCTGATATTCTTTCGTGGCGATAGTAAACATCCCCAGTATGGTATGGAAAAGATTATCTTGCGAGTAATCCAGCTGCTTCGCGTTCTGGCGCAGACAGGAATCCTGAATACCTTGTTGCTGCTGATAACCCGTTGATAACCACATTAGCATTGGCACATGCGTTTGCTGCTTCGGCGCAATAGAGTAGGGCATGCTATGCAGGTAGATGCCGTTTTCCCCTAACGATTCGCCGTGGTCGGACAGGTAAACCAGCGACGTATTAAATTTATCCTGATGCTGTTTCAGTAAATTGATCGCTTTATCCACAACAAAATCGACATACAGGATCGTATTGTCATACGTGTTGGTCAGCGCTTCCTGCGTACAGGTCTGAATCTGATTGGTATCGCACGTTGGCGTAAATTTCTTAAAGGCATCAGGGTAGCGCTGGTAGTAGCTCGGGCCGTGGCTGCCTATCGTATGTAATACGATAATTCCGTCGTTATCGAGCTTATTGATGTAGTCTTCAACGCCGTGGAATAACGCTTCATCGTGGCATTCGCCGTTGATGCATAATCCCGGCAGTTTCAGCGATGTCACATCAACCGTTGGCACTCGTGTACAGGCATCTTTGCAGCCGCCATCATTTTCTTGCCAAAGTACGTTAACCTTTGCCCGTTGTAATATATCCAGCAGCCCTTCCTGATGGCTGGCTACATCGCCGTTAAAGCTTTGGCGCGGCATGTTGGAAAACATGCAGGGAACGGAAACGCCTGTTGATGTGCCACACGATGAGGTGTTTTCAAAATAAATCACATTGTCTTTTGCCAGCAGCGGATTTGTCTCTTTCCCGTAGCCACCCAGCGAAAAGTTTTGCGCTCGGGATGTCTCGCCAACCACCAGAATAACCAGATTCTTTTTTGCCGTCGGGGACGGTGGGGCCGCTTTGTGGGCATCCAGACCAATTTGCTCCAGAGGCAAGTTAGCCAGCACACTATGTTTATGGTAGGACAAGCTGGCCGCCACAATATTGCTGGGCGTAATTGCTTTTACCAACTCTTTGTTATTACGCATGAACGAGGCGTAATCTTTATAAAAGAATGCCGCGATAGATAAAATAGCGAATAACGAAATAATGATGCTAAGAAAGCGCATGCCAATATAGAGCGTTGTCGGCTTGGCGGGCTTTATTTTTATCCAGACGGCGAGTGCCGCAGGAATGACGCCAATAAAGAATACCCAGGCGACAAGCTGTGGCGTAAGCAGTGAAAAGGATTCGCCAGCTGTTGTCTCCAGGATATTCTGGATCATGGTTCGGTCAATGATAATGCCGTAGTTCAGCATAAAGTATTGCGCTGCGGCACCGGTCAGCAGAAAAAGAACAATGACGGCCTTACGCAGATAAGGTACTGCCAGAAGTGTGAAAATGATATTCAGCACCGCGAAAATCACAACGGGCATGCTGAGAAAGAAAGGGATAGCAACCCAGTCTGTCATGTCCAGCAGTTTCAGCGTTTGGCGGTAGTAGGCAATGTTCTGGACCAGAGTAATAAAGGCAGAAAATATCAGCACGAACGTGATGCTGCTCAGGTGTGGTCTGCCCATCGGTATTCGTTTTTTCATACACGTCTCTCGTGATTTCCATGATGGAGAGGAAAGAAGACGCTGACTCTAGCGGGATTAAATTAATGCAACCTTAAGAGGTAGCCCGTTAAATTCAGGGACGCGAGTGTGGACATTTGCTAGACTGTGTCCCCTGTCAATACAAAATAAATAGATGACGTTGAGGGTGGTGTCTGCCATGTCTAATTCGCTTGTATCTGGCGAATCTTATGAGCTTGATTTGCTGGATGAACGTCCTTTCAGTCAAACGGACTATGAGATCCTGAAATCGTATGAAGCGGTGGTTGATGGCTTGGCCATGTTAATTGGCGAGCATTGTGAGATTGTGTTGCACTCGCTTGAGGATCTTAAATGTTCCGCCGTGCGTATTGCGAATGGGGAACATACCGGCAGGAAGATTGGCTCGCCGATTACGGATCTTGCATTGCGCATGCTGCATGACATGGCAGGTGAAGATAGCAGCGTGTCGAAAGCCTATTTTACCCGCGCAAAAAGCGGCGTGTTGATGAAGTCAGTGACGATTGCCATTCGCAATCGCGATCAGCGCGTGATTGGGCTGCTGTGTATCAACATGAATTTGGATGTGCCTTTCTCCCAGATTGTGCAGACCTTTATTCCACCTGAAACGCATGATGCCGCCTCTTCTGTTAACTTTGCGTCATCCGTTGATGATCTCGTGGCACAAACGCTGGAATTTTCGATTGAGGAAGTCAATGCGGATCGCAATGTCTCCAATAATGCGAAAAATCGCCAAATCGTACTGAGCCTGTATGAGAAAGGCATCTTTGATATTAAAGACGCCATCAACCAGGTCGCCGAACGCCTCAATATCTCCAAACACACGGTCTACCTTTATATTCGTCAATTCAAAAGCGGCGACTTCAGCGGGCACGAACGTTAATGCTGAGTTACTGTTTGCTGGTGACCGGCCCGGCTTATGGCACACAGCAAGCGAGCAGCGCGTTGCAGTTTGCACAGGCGCTGTTAGCTGAAGGGCACAGACTGAAAAGCGTGTTCTTCTATCGCGAGGGCGTGCTAAATGCCAACCAGCTAACGTCACCCGCTAATGATGAGTTTGATCTTGTACGCGCCTGGCAGCAGTTGGGCGAAACGCATCAGGTGGCGCTGAATGTCTGTGTCGCTGCGGCATTACGCAGAGGTGTGACCGACGCGCAGCAAGCGACTCAGCTCAACCTTGCTGGCGCGAATCTGCAACCCGGCTTTGTTCTGAGCGGGCTGGGGGAACTGGCGCAATCGGTGCTGACCTGCGATCGGGTTATTCAGTTTTAAGGTAGCGTTATGAAGCGAGTCGCATTTGTTTTTACGCATTCTCCACATGGGAGCGCTTCCGGACGGGAAGGGCTGGATGCACTATTGGCGATGTCAGCCCTGACGGAAGAGATTGGCGTATTTTTTGTTGGTGATGGCGTACTGCAACTGCTGCCGCATCAACAGCCGGAAAAGATTTTGATGCGTAATTACATCGCAACGTTTGGCGTGCTGCCGTTATACGATATCGACGCTTGTTATCTGTGCGAGACTTCTGCGCGCCAGCGTGGGTTGAGTATAGGCACAGACTGGGTTTTGGATGTAGAGCTATTAGGGCCGCAAGCATGGCGCAGTAAGTTGGCCGATTATCATTCCATCCTTTCATTCTAGCGACGGATCTCCCCTTTATGCTGCATACGCTCTCACGTTCTCCTTATCACGTTGACCTGGATGCACTCTTGCGCAGCTTGGATCAGGGTGATGCGCTGGTCTTATTGCAAGACGGTGTTATCGCTGCGCTGGCTGGTGGAGATATTATTCAGCGTCTTCTTGATTCAGCGGTTCTTCTCTACGCGCTCCAGCCTGATACCGCGGCAAGAGGAATGACTGAACAAATTTCAAACAATGTGACACTCATTGACTATAATCAGTTTGTTCAACTGACAGTGGAGCACCCGCAGCAACTCGCGTGGTAACGCCGAATTTTTGTATATTTCTTGACTCCTTCCACTGCCAGCCCTAAAATTCTGCGTCCTCATACTTTGCCTTGCGCAAACATGAGGCGATTTATTACGTGTTTACGAAGCAAAACCCAGGAGCTTTTTGAATGGCAACGATTAACCAGCTGGTACGCAAACCACGCTCCCTGAAGGCTGCTAAAAGCAACGTTCCGGCGCTGGAAGCATGCCCGCAGAAACGTGGCGTATGTACCCGTGTATATACTACCACCCCTAAAAAACCGAACTCCGCACTGCGTAAAGTATGTCGTGTTCGTTTAACCAACGGTTTTGAAGTTACCTCCTATATTGGTGGTGAAGGTCATAACCTGCAGGAGCACTCCGTGATCCTGATCCGTGGCGGTCGTGTTAAAGACCTGCCAGGTGTGCGTTACCACACCGTTCGTGGCGCGCTGGACTGCTCAGGTGTTAAAGACCGTAAGCAATCCCGTTCCAAATACGGCGTGAAGAAGCCAAAGGCTTAATGGTTCTCCGTTAAGTAAGGCCAAACGTTTTAACTTAAATGTCAAACTAAACTCGTAGAGTTTTGGACAATCCTGAATTAACAACGGAGTATTTCCATGCCACGTCGTCGCGTCATTGGTCAACGTAAAATTCTGCCGGATCCTAAGTTCGGATCAGAACTGCTGGCCAAATTTGTAAACATCCTGATGGTAGATGGTAAAAAATCTACTGCAGAAGCAATCGTCTATACCGCGCTGGAGACCCTGGCTCAGCGTTCTGGTAAAGATCATCTGGAAGCTTTTGAAGTAGCTCTGGACAACGTTCGCCCGACTGTCGAAGTTAAGTCGCGCCGCGTTGGTGGTTCTACTTATCAGGTACCAGTAGAAGTCCGTCCGGTTCGTCGTAATGCGTTGGCAATGCGTTGGATCGTAGAAGCTGCTCGTAAACGCGGTGATAAATCTATGGCTCTGCGCCTGGCGAACGAACTTTCTGATGCAGCAGAAAACAAAGGTACTGCTGTTAAGAAACGTGAAGACGTTCACCGTATGGCCGAAGCTAACAAGGCGTTCGCTCACTACCGTTGGTAATCCCTTCGCTGTAGTCATGCTAACCAAGCGGGCGCTAAAAATAGCCAACCCGCTTGGGTTAACTAAATTGAACGCCCTAGTAAATAGAGGATACAAATGGCTCGTACAACACCCATCGCACGCTACCGTAATATCGGTATCAGTGCGCACATCGACGCCGGTAAAACCACTACTACCGAACGTATTCTGTTCTACACTGGTGTAAACCATAAAATCGGTGAAGTTCATGACGGCGCAGCTACCATGGACTGGATGGAGCAGGAGCAGGAGCGTGGTATTACTATCACTTCCGCAGCGACTACTGCATTCTGGTCTGGTATGGCTAAGCAGTATGAACCGCATCGCGTAAACATCATCGACACCCCGGGACACGTTGACTTCACTATCGAAGTAGAACGTTCCATGCGTGTACTTGATGGTGCGGTAATGGTTTACTGCGCAGTTGGTGGTGTTCAGCCGCAGTCTGAAACCGTATGGCGTCAGGCAAACAAATATAAAGTTCCACGCATTGCGTTCGTTAACAAAATGGACCGCATGGGTGCGAATTTCCTGAAAGTTGTTGGTCAGATCAAATCCCGTCTGGGCGCGAACCCTGTTCCGCTGCAGCTGGCAATTGGTGCTGAAGAAGGTTTCACCGGTGTTGTTGACCTGGTGAAAATGAAAGCCATCAACTGGAACGATGCCGATCAGGGTGTGACCTTCGAATACGAAGATATCCCAGCTGATATGCAGGAACTGGCTGAAGAATGGCACCAAAACCTGATCGAATCCGCAGCAGAAGCTTCTGAAGAGCTGATGGAGAAATACCTGGGTGGTGAAGAACTGACTGAAGAAGAGATCAAAAAAGCTCTGCGTCAGCGCGTTCTGAACAACGAAATCATCCTGGTAACCTGTGGTTCTGCATTTAAGAACAAAGGTGTTCAGGCGATGCTGGATGCAGTAGTTGACTACCTGCCATCCCCAGTTGACGTACCTGCGATCAATGGTCTTTTGGATGACGGTAAAGACACGCCGGCTGAGCGTCACGCGAGTGATGAAGAGCCGTTTGCTGCTCTGGCGTTCAAAATTGCTACCGACCCGTTTGTTGGTAACCTGACGTTCTTCCGCGTGTACTCTGGTGTAGTTAACTCCGGTGACACCGTACTGAACCCAGTTAAATCAGCACGTGAGCGTTTTGGTCGTATCGTTCAGATGCACGCTAACAAGCGTGAAGAGATCAAAGAAGTTCGTGCGGGCGATATCGCTGCTGCTATCGGTCTGAAAGATGTAACGACGGGTGACACTCTGTGTGATCCAGATAACGTCATCATTTTGGAACGTATGGAATTCCCAGAGCCGGTAATCTCCATCGCGGTAGAACCGAAAACCAAAGCTGACCAAGAAAAAATGGGTCTGGCATTGGGCCGTCTGGCTAAAGAAGACCCGTCTTTCCGCGTTTGGACTGACGAAGAATCTAACCAGACTATCATCGCTGGTATGGGTGAATTGCACCTCGATATCATCGTTGACCGTATGAAGCGTGAATTCAACGTTGAAGCGAACGTGGGTAAACCACAGGTTGCTTACCGTGAAGCGATTCGTGCGAAAGTTACCGATATCGAAGGTAAACACGCCAAGCAGTCTGGTGGTCGTGGTCAGTATGGTCATGTTGTTATCGACATGTACCCACTGGAGCCGGGCTCAAATCCGAAAGGTTACGAGTTCATCAACGACATCAAAGGTGGTGTAATTCCTGGTGAATACATACCTGCCGTTGATAAAGGTATTCAGGAACAGCTGAAAGCGGGTCCTCTGGCTGGTTACCCAGTGGTTGATCTCGGCGTGCGTCTGCACTTCGGTTCTTTCCATGACGTTGACTCCTCTGAACTGGCGTTTAAACTGGCTGCTTCTATCGCCTTTAAAGACGGCTTTAAGAAAGCAAAACCTGTTCTGCTTGAGCCGATCATGAAGGTTGAAGTTGAAACGCCGGAAGAGAACACTGGTGACGTCATCGGTGACCTTAGCCGTCGTCGTGGTATGCTGCGTGGTCAGGAATCTAACGTTACTGGCGTTGTGATTCACGCTGAAGTTCCGTTGTCTGAAATGTTCGGATACGCAACTCAACTGCGTTCTCTGACCAAAGGCCGTGCTTCTTACTCCATGGAGTTCCTGAAGTACGATGATGCGCCTAACAACGTTGCTCAGGCCGTAATTGAAGCCCGTGGTAAATAAGCCTCAGGGTTAAAACAAAATCCCGTGCTCTCTCCATAGGGGGAGAGCATTTGAGTAAGGAATATCGCCGTGTCTAAAGAAAAATTTGAACGTACAAAACCCCACGTTAACGTCGGTACTATCGGCCACGTTGACCATGGTAAAACGACTCTGACTGCTGCAATCACTACCGTTCTGGCTAAAACCTACGGTGGTAACGCGCGTGCATTCGACCAGATCGATAACGCACCAGAAGAAAAAGCACGTGGTATCACCATCAACACGTCTCACGTTGAGTACGATACCCCGTCTCGCCACTATGCGCACGTTGACTGCCCGGGACACGCCGACTATGTGAAAAACATGATCACCGGTGCTGCCCAGATGGACGGTGCGATCCTGGTTGTTGCTGCGACTGACGGCCCAATGCCTCAGACCCGTGAGCACATCCTGCTGGGTCGTCAGGTTGGCGTTCCTTTCATCATCGTGTTCCTGAACAAATGTGACATGGTTGATGACGAAGAGCTGCTGGAACTGGTTGAGATGGAAGTACGTGAGCTGCTGTCTCAGTACGACTTCCCAGGCGACGACACCCCAGTGGTTCGTGGTTCAGCTCTGAAAGCGCTGGAAGGCGAAGCTGAGTGGGAAGCAAAAATCATCGAACTGGCAGAGCACCTGGATTCTTATATCCCAGAACCAGAGCGTGCAATTGACAAGCCGTTCCTGCTGCCAATCGAAGACGTATTCTCCATCTCCGGTCGTGGTACCGTTGTTACCGGTCGTGTAGAGCGCGGTATCGTTAAAGTCGGTGAAGAAGTTGAAATCGTTGGTATCAAAGATACGGCGAAATCTACCTGTACTGGCGTAGAAATGTTCCGCAAACTGCTGGACGAAGGTCGTGCAGGCGAGAACGTTGGTGTTCTGCTGCGTGGTATCAAGCGTGAAGAAATCGAGCGTGGCCAGGTACTGGCTAAGCCGGGTTCAATCAAGCCGCACACTCAGTTCGAATCCGAAGTGTATATCCTGAGCAAAGATGAAGGCGGCCGTCATACTCCGTTCTTCAAAGGCTACCGTCCTCAGTTCTACTTCCGTACAACTGACGTAACGGGCACCATCGAACTGCCAGAAGGCGTAGAGATGGTAATGCCGGGCGACAACATCAAAATGGTTGTTACCCTGATCCACCCAATCGCGATGGACGACGGTTTGCGTTTCGCCATCCGTGAAGGCGGCCGTACAGTAGGCGCGGGCGTTGTTGCTAAAGTTATCGCTTAATCGCTGATAAACTTAATGCATGAAAAAGGCACTTCGGTGCCTTTTTTTACGTCCAAATGATTAGATGGAAATTGAAATAAAAATAATTCTTATTTAGAATAACTCAGTTGGTTAAAAAATCGCTAGGAGCGGTTTCAAATGCTGGTTGTAGTGTCCTGAAAGGTAGTGCGAAAGACACTCGCGATAATAATGAGTCATCCTGATATGTATGTGTGTTTGTGCAACGCAATTTCTGACAAAGTCATTCGTAATGCTGTTCGTCAGCACCAGCCTCAATCCATGCAGCAATTACGCAAGCTCGTCCCTATCGGGACAGATTGCGGTAAGTGTATTCGTCAGGCGCGTGTCATTTTTGAGGAAGAGCAGGCTAAAATTCCTGATATGTATGAAGTGGCATAAAATGTAGGGTTGTTTTTTTGACTCTCTGCTTACCGGTTCTACACTTTAAGAACTGGAGCGGAGGAGCATGTCATGAAAGGCGATAAAAAAGTCATCACACACCTGAATAAGTTATTGGGCAACGAGCTGGTAGCCATTAACCAATATTTCCTTCATGCCCGAATGTTTAAAAACTGGGGCTTAACCCGTCTTAACGATCACGAATATCATGAGTCTATTGACGAAATGAAACATGCTGATCGCTACATCGAACGAATCCTGTTTCTCGAAGGCATCCCGAATCTACAGGATTTGGGTAAGTTAAACATTGGCGAGGATGTCGAGGAGATCTTACGTTCTGATCTTCAACTTGAATTGGATGGCGCAAAGAATTTGCGTGAGGCAATTGCCTATGCTGATTCGGTGCATGACTACGTCAGTAGGGATCTAATGATAGAAATTCTTGCCGATGAAGAAGGGCACATCGACTGGCTGGAAACAGAATTAGACTTGATTTCACGTCTTGGCATACAAAACTATCTTCAAGCTCAGCTAAAAGCTGAGTAACTGATTATCATAGCCTGCTATGCAATTTATGCCCCAATTCGGCCGGACTGTGCACATTGCTCCGGCCGCGTTAAAATCATTTCGTCCTGCTTATTGCTTCCCCAGCCAATTTGCGTATAATGCGCGAGCTTACCGAAACTAGGTAAGCCTGATTCAATCCGAATCAGACGGCCAATATTCATTTATTGACCAAAACAATACTCCCGATATGGGGGTTATGTGCTGACGATTACACTCCCCCATCAATCGAAATGGGTGTGAGGAGTAATCATTTACGTTTATAAATAATTGGAGCTCTGGTCTCATGCAGAACCAAAGAATCCGTATCCGCCTGAAAGCGTTTGATCATCGTCTGATTGATCAATCAACTGCGGAAATCGTCGAGACTGCTAAGCGCACTGGTGCGCAAGTACGTGGTCCGATCCCGCTGCCGACCCGCAAAGAGCGCTTTACCGTTCTGATTTCTCCGCACGTCAATAAAGATGCGCGCGATCAGTACGAGATTCGCACTCACAAGCGTCTGGTTGACATCGTTGAGCCAACCGAGAAAACCGTTGATGCTCTGATGCGTCTGGATCTGGCTGCTGGTGTAGACGTGCAGATCAGCCTGGGTTAATCAGGTCATTGAGCGATTGAGAGGTTGAAACAATGATTGGTTTAGTCGGTAAAAAAGTGGGCATGACCCGTATCTTCACTGAAGATGGCGTATCTATCCCCGTAACCGTTATCGAAATTGAAGCAAACCGCGTAACTCAGGTTAAAGACCTGGCTAACGACGGTTACCGCGCTGTGCAAGTAACTACTGGTGCTAAAAAAGCAAACCGTGTTACTAAGCCAGAAGCAGGTCACTTTGCTAAAGCTGGCGTAGAAGCTGGCCGTACTCTGCGTGAATTCCGTCTTTCTGAAGGCGAAGAGTTCACTGTAGGTCAGAGCATCAGTGTCGAAATTTTCGCAGACGTTAAAAAAGTAGACGTTACTGGTACATCTAAAGGTAAAGGTTTTGCTGGCACAGTTAAGCGCTGGAATTTCCGTACTCAGGATGCTACTCACGGTAACTCCTTGTCCCACCGCGTTCCGGGTTCTATCGGTCAGAACCAGACTCCGGGCAAAGTGTTCAAAGGCAAGAAAATGGCAGGCCAGCTGGGTAACGAACGTGTAACCGTTCAGAGCCTGGACGTAGTGCGTGTTGACGCTGAGCGCAACCTGCTGCTGGTTAAAGGTGCTGTTCCGGGAGCTACCGGTAGCGACCTGATCGTTAAACCAGCTGTGAAGGCGTGAGGAGATAGCAATGGAATTAGTATTGAAAGACGCGCAAAGCGCGCTGACTGTTTCCGAAACTACCTTCGGTCGTGATTTCAACGAAGCGCTGGTACATCAGGTTGTTGTTGCTTATGCAGCAGGTGCCCGTCAAGGTACTCGCGCCCAGAAGACCCGTGCTGAAGTAACTGGTTCCGGTAAAAAACCTTGGCGTCAGAAAGGTACTGGCCGTGCGCGTTCTGGTTCTGCTAAGAGCCCGATCTGGCGTTCCGGTGGTGTAACCTTCGCTGCTAAGCCACAGGACCACAGTCAGAAAGTTAACAAAAAGATGTACCGCGGCGCGCTGAAAAGCATTCTGTCCGAACTGGTACGTCAAGATCGTCTGATCGTTGTCGAGACGTTCTCTGTAGAAGCACCGAAAACTAAGTTGCTGGCACAGAAACTGAAAGAAATGGCACTGGAAGACGTGTTGATCATCACCGGTGAACTGGATGAAAATCTGTTCCTGGCTGCGCGTAACCTGTACAAGGTTGACGTGCGTGATGCAGCAGGTATCGACCCAGTTAGCTTGATCGCCTTCGACAAAGTCGTTATGACTGCTGATGCAGTTAAGCAAGTTGAGGAGATGCTGGCATGATCCGTGAAGAACGTCTGCTGAAAGTACTGCGCGCGCCGCACGTATCTGAAAAAGCATCTACCGCGATGGAAAAAACTAACACCATCGTTCTCAAAGTTGCTAAAGACGCGACTAAAGCAGAGATCGTTGCTGCTGTAGAGAAACTGTTCGAAGTAGAAGTTAAAGACGTAAACACCCTAGTAGTTAAGGGTAAAGTTAAGCGTCACGGACAGCGTATTGGTCGTCGCAGCGACTGGAAAAAAGCTTACGTCACCCTGAAAGAAGGCCAGAATCTGGACTTCATCGGCGGCGCTGAGTAAGTCGGAGGAGAAAGACAATGGCAGTTGTTAAATGTAAACCGACATCTCCGGGTCGTCGCCACGTTGTTAAAGTGGTTAACCCTGAGCTGCACAAGGGCAAGCCTTATGCCCCGTTGCTGGAAAAGAACAGCAAATCCGGTGGCCGTAACAACAATGGCCGCATCACTACCCGTCACATCGGTGGTGGTCACAAACAGCAATATCGTCTGATTGACTTCAAACGCAATAAAGACGGTATTCCTGCGGTTGTTGAGCGTCTGGAGTATGATCCGAACCGTTCCGCGAATATCGCGCTGGTTCTGTACAAAGACGGCGAACGTCGTTATATCCTGGCGCCGAAAGGCCTGAAAGCCGGCGACCAGATTCAATCTGGCGTTGATGCTGCGATTAAAGCGGGTAACACCCTGCCGATGCGTAACATTCCAGTCGGTTCAACGGTTCATAACGTAGAAATGAAACCAGGTAAAGGCGGCCAATTGGCTCGTTCTGCTGGTGCTTACGTTCAGATCGTTGCTCGTGACGGTTCTTACGTTACCCTGCGTCTGCGTTCTGGCGAAATGCGTAAAGTCGAATCCGACTGCCGCGCTACGCTGGGCGAAGTTGGCAACGCTGAGCACATGCTTCGCGTTCTGGGTAAAGCTGGTGCTGCACGCTGGCGTGGTGTTCGTCCTACCGTTCGCGGTACGGCAATGAACCCAGTCGACCACCCACACGGTGGTGGTGAAGGTCGTAACTTTGGTAAGCACCCGGTTAGTCCGTGGGGCGTTCAGACCAAAGGTAAGAAGACCCGCAGCAATAAGCGTACTGATAAATTTATCGTACGTCGCCGTACTAAATAATCTTAGAGGATAAACCATGCCACGTTCTCTCAAGAAAGGTCCATTTATTGACCTGCACTTGCTGAAGAAGGTAGAGAAAGCGGTGGAAAGCGGAGACAAGAAGCCTTTGCGCACTTGGTCCCGTCGTTCAACGATCTTTCCAAATATGATCGGTTTGACCATCGCTGTCCATAATGGTCGTCAGCACGTTCCGGTGTTTGTTTCCGATGAAATGGTCGGTCACAAACTGGGTGAATTCGCGCCGACTCGTACTTATCGCGGCCATGCGGCCGACAAAAAGGCCAAGAAGCGCTAAGGTAGGAGGAAGAGATGGAAACTATCGCTAAACATTGCCACGCTCGTTCTTCTGCTCAAAAGGTTCGCCTGGTGGCAGACCTGATTCGCGGTAAGAAAGTGTCGCAAGCTCTGGAAGTTCTGACCTACACCAACAAGAAAGCTGCTGGTCTGGTTAAAAAAGTGCTGGAGTCTGCTATTGCTAACGCAGAACACAACGATGGCGCTGACATTGATGATCTGAAAGTCGCGAAAATCTTCGTTGACGAAGGCCCAAGCATGAAGCGCATTATGCCGCGTGCTAAAGGTCGTGCGGATCGCATCCTGAAGCGTACCAGCCACATTACTGTGGTTGTGTCCGATCGCTGAGACTCTGGAGACTAGCAATGGGTCAGAAAGTACATCCTAATGGTATTCGCCTGGGTATTGTCAAACCTTGGAACTCTACCTGGTATGCGAATACCAAAGAATTCGCTGACAACCTGGACAGCGATTTTAAAGTTCGTAAATACCTGACGAAGGAACTGGAGAAGGCTTCCGTTTCTCGTATCGTTATCGAACGTCCGGCAAAAAGCATTCGTGTGACTATTCACACTGCTCGCCCGGGTATCGTGATCGGTAAAAAAGGTGAAGATGTTGAAAAACTGCGCAAAGTCGTAGCGGATATCGCTGGCGTACCTGCACAGATCAATATCGCAGAAGTTCGTAAACCTGAACTGGACGCAAAACTGGTTGCTGACAGCATCACTTCTCAGCTGGAGCGTCGTGTGATGTTCCGTCGTGCTATGAAGCGTGCGGTACAGAACGCCATGCGTCTGGGCGCTAAAGGTATTAAAGTTGAAGTAAGTGGCCGTCTTGGCGGCGCTGAAATCGCGCGTACCGAATGGTACCGTGAAGGTCGTGTTCCATTGCATACACTGCGTGCGGATATCGACTACAACACCTCCGAAGCGCACACCACTTATGGTGTTATCGGTGTGAAAGTGTGGATCTTCAAAGGTGAGATCCTGGGTGGTATGGCTGCCGTTGAACAACCGGAAAAACCGGCTGCTCAACCTAAAAAGCAGCAGCGTAAAGGCCGCAAGTAAGGAGAGTCGCTGATGTTACAACCAAAGCGTACAAAATTCCGTAAGGTGCACAAGGGCCGCAACCGTGGTCTGGCGCAGGGTACGGATGTTAGCTTCGGCACTTTCGGTCTGAAAGCTGTTGGCCGCGGTCGCCTGACTGCTCGTCAAATCGAAGCTGCACGTCGTGCCATGACTCGTGCTGTTAAGCGTCAAGGTAAGATCTGGATCCGTGTATTCCCGGACAAACCGATCACCGAGAAACCGCTTGAAGTTCGTATGGGTAAAGGTAAAGGTAACGTGGAATATTGGGTTGCCTTGATTCAGCCAGGTAAAGTCCTGTACGAAATGGACGGTGTGCCGGAAGAGTTAGCCCGTGAGGCATTCCAACTGGCAGCAGCGAAACTGCCTATCAAAACCACCTTTGTAACTAAGACGGTGATGTAATGAAAGCAAATGAGCTGCGTGAAAAAAGCGTCGAAGAGCTGAACACTGAACTGCTCGGCCTGCTGCGCGAGCAATTTAACCTGCGTATGCAGGCTGCCAGTGGTCAGTTGCAACAGACTCACCTGGTAAAACAAGTGCGTCAGAATATTGCACGTGTTAAGACTTTACTGACTGAGAAGGCGGGTGCGTAATGACCGATAAAATCCGTACTCTGCAAGGTCGTGTTGTAAGCGACAAAATGGAGAAATCCATGGTTGTTGCTATCGAACGTTTTGTGAAACACCCGCTTTACGGTAAATTCATTAAGCGTACGACTAAGCTGCACGTACATGACGAGAACAATGAATGCGGTATCGGTGACGTGGTTGAAATCCGCGAATGCCGTCCGCTGTCCAAAAATAAGTCTTGGACACTTGTTCGCGTTGTAGAGAAAGCGATTCTGTAATAAAGTAGCGCTCTTCTCTTATGATAAACGGCTCTGCAAAGGGCCGTTTATTTTTTCTACCCATACCAAGGAAGCGGTGTTATAATGCTGCGCCCTCAATTATGGGGTATTTAATGGCCCGAAAGGGTCCTAGAGTAGTAGTTGACAAGCGGAGCACTAAAATGATCCAAGAACAGACTATGCTGAACGTGGCCGATAATTCCGGTGCACGTCGCGTAATGTGTATCAAGGTTCTAGGTGGCTCGCACCGTCGCTACGCAGGCGTCGGCGATATCATCAAAATTACCATCAAGGAAGCAATTCCTCGCGGTAAGGTGAAGAAAGGCGATGTTCTGAAGGCGGTAGTGGTGCGCACCAAGAAGGGTGTTCGTCGCCCGGACGGTTCTGTCATTCGCTTCGATGGCAATGCTTGCGTTATTTTAAACAATAACAGCGAACAGCCTATCGGTACGCGTATTTTTGGGCCGGTAACTCGTGAACTGCGTAATGAGAAGTTCATGAAAATTATCTCTCTGGCACCAGAAGTACTTTAAGGAGCGAATCATGGCAGCGAAAATCCGTCGTGATGACGAAGTTATTGTGCTAACCGGTAAAGATAAAGGTAAGCGCGGTAAAGTAAAAAATGTCCTGTCTGCTAGTAAGGTCATTGTTGAAGGTATTAACCTGGTTAAAAAACATCAGAAGCCGGTTCCGGCCCTGAACCAACCAGGTGGCATCGTTGAAAAAGAAGCTGCAATTCAAGTTTCTAACCTTGCAATCTTCAATGCGGCAACTGGTAAGGCTGACCGTGTAGGCTTTAGATTCGAAGACGGAAAAAAAGTCCGTTTCTTTAAATCTAATAGCGAAACTATCAAGTAATTTGGAGTAGTACGATGGCGAAACTGCATGATTACTACAAAGACGAAGTAGTTAAAAAACTCATGACTGAGTTTAACTACAATTCTGTCATGCAAGTCCCTCGGGTCGAGAAGATCACCCTGAATATGGGTGTTGGTGAAGCGATCGCTGACAAGAAACTGCTGGATAACGCAGCAGCTGATCTGGCAGCAATCTCCGGTCAAAAACCGTTGATCACCAAAGCACGCAAATCTGTTGCAGGCTTCAAAATCCGTCAGGGCTATCCGATCGGCTGTAAAGTAACTCTGCGTGGCGAACGCATGTGGGAGTTCCTTGAGCGTCTGATTTCCATTGCTGTACCGCGTATTCGTGACTTCCGTGGCTTGTCCGCTAAGTCATTCGATGGTCGTGGTAACTACAGCATGGGTGTGCGTGAGCAGATCATCTTCCCGGAAATCGACTACGATAAAGTCGATCGCGTTCGTGGTTTGGACATTACCATTACCACTACTGCGAAATCCGATGATGAAGGCCGTGCGCTGTTGGCCGCCTTTAACTTCCCATTCCGCAAGTAAGGTAGGGTTACTAATGGCTAAGCAATCCATGAAAGCACGCGAAGTTGTTCGTGTGAAACTGGCTGAAAAATACCGCGCTAAACGCGAGGAATTGAAAGCTATCATCTCTGGTGTGAACTCATCCGACGAAGATCGTTGGGATGCAGTTCTTAAGCTGCAGACTCTGCCGCGTGATTCCAGCCCGTCTCGTCAGCGTAACCGCTGCCGCCAAACTGGTCGTCCGCACGCTTTCCTGCGGAAGTTCGGGTTGAGCCGTATCAAGGTCCGTGAAGCCGCTATGCGCGGTGAAATTCCGGGTCTGAAAAAGGCTAGCTGGTAATTGTCACCAATTGAATCACGGGAGTAAAGACAGATGAGCATGCAAGATCCGATCGCGGATATGCTGACCCGTATCCGTAACGGTCAAGCCGCGAACAAAGTTGCGGTCACCATGCCTTCCTCCAAGCTGAAAGTGGCAATTGCCAACGTGCTGAAGGAAGAAGGTTACATTGAAGATTTCAAAATCGAAGGCGACACCAAGCCAGTTCTGGAATTAGAACTTAAATATTTCCAGGGCAAGGCAGTGGTAGAAAGCATTCAGCGAGTAAGCCGTCCAGGCCTGCGCATCTATAAAAGAAAAGATGAGCTGCCAAAAGTTATGGCCGGTTTGGGTATCGCAGTTGTTTCTACCTCTAAAGGTGTTATGACTGATCGTGCAGCTCGCCAGGCTGGTCTTGGTGGCGAGATTATCTGCTACGTAGCTTAATCGGGAGGAAAAATGTCTCGTGTTGCAAAAGCACCCGTCGTCATTCCTGCCGGCGTAGAGGTAAAACTCAACGGTCAGGATGTTTCGATTAAGGGTAAAAACGGCGAGCTGAGTCGTAAGATCCACGATGCTGTTGAAGTGAAACAAGCTGACAACGCTCTGACTTTCGCTCCGCGCGAAGGTTTTGTTGACGGATGGGCCCAAGCTGGTACCACTCGTGCTCTGTTGAACGCAATGGTTATCGGTGTTACCGAAGGCTTCACTAAGAAGCTGCAACTGGTTGGTGTTGGTTACCGTGCTGCTGTTAAAGGCAATGTGGTTAACCTGTCTCTCGGGTTTTCTCACCCAGTAGAGCATGCACTGCCGGCAGGTATTACTGCAGAATGCCCAAGCCAAACTGAAATCGTACTGAAAGGTGCTGATAAGCAGGTTATTGGTCAGGTTGCTGCGGAATTACGCGCCTACCGTCGTCCTGAGCCTTATAAAGGCAAGGGTGTCCGTTACGCCGACGAAGTCGTGCGTACCAAAGAGGCTAAGAAGAAGTAAGGTAACACTATGGATAAGAAAGCAGCTCGTATCCGTCGTGCGACCCGCGCACGCCGCAAGCTCCAGGAACTGGGTGCGACGCGTCTGGTGGTACATCGTACTCCACGCCATATTTATGCGCAGGTCATTGCACCGAACGGTTCTGAAGTCCTGGTAGCCGCTTCTACTGTAGAAAAAGCTATCGCTGAACAACTGAAGTCTACCGGTAATAAAGACGCAGCAAGTGCAATAGGTAAAGCTATTGCAGAACGCGCGTTAGAAAAAGGCATCAAAGATGTCTCTTTCGACCGTTCCGGTTTCCAATATCATGGTCGAGTCCAAGCACTGGCAGATGCTGCCCGTGAAGCTGGCCTTCAGTTCTAAGGTAGAGGTGTAAGATGGCTCACATCGAGAAACAAGCTGGCGAACTGCAGGAAAAGCTGATCGCGGTAAATCGCGTATCTAAAACCGTTAAAGGTGGTCGTATTTTCAGCTTCACCGCACTGACTGTAGTGGGTGATGGCAACGGCCGCGTTGGTTTTGGTTACGGTAAAGCTCGCGAAGTTCCAGCAGCGATCCAGAAAGCGATGGAAAAAGCCCGTCGCAATATGATGAATGTCGCGCTGAACAACGGCACCCTGCAGCACCCAGTTAAAGGTGCTCACACGGGTTCTCGTGTGTTCATGCAGCCAGCTTCCGAAGGTACCGGTATTATTGCCGGTGGTGCAATGCGCGCCGTTTTGGAAGTTGCAGGGGTTCACAACGTATTGGCTAAAGCCTATGGTTCCACTAACCCGATTAACGTGGTTCGTGCAACGATTGATGGTTTGGCAAATATGAAGTCCCCAGAAATGGTCGCTGCCAAGCGTGGTAAATCCGTTGAAGAAATTCTGGGGTAATGACCGTGGCAAAGACTATTAAAATTACTCAAACCCGTAGTGCAATCGGTCGTCTGCCGAAACATAAGGCGACACTGCTTGGCCTGGGTCTGCGTCGTATTGGTCATACAGTTGAACGTGAGGATACTCCTGCGGTTCGCGGTATGGTCAACGCGGTTTCCTACATGGTTAAAGTAGAGGAGTAACAGATGCGTTTAAATACTCTGTCTCCGGCCGAAGGTGCTAAACACGCACCGAAGCGTTTAGGTCGTGGTATCGGTTCTGGCCTGGGCAAAACCAGTGGTCGTGGTCACAAAGGTCAGAACTCTCGTTCTGGCGGTGGCGTACGTCGTGGTTTTGAAGGTGGTCAGATGCCTTTATATCGTCGTCTGCCGAAATTCGGTTTTACTTCTCGCAAAGCGATGATCACGGCAGAAGTTCGTCTGTCTGATTTAGCTAAAGTAGAAGGCGATGTGGTTGACCTGAATACGCTGAAAGCCGCTAATGTTATTGGCATTCAGATTGAGTTCGCGAAAGTGATTCTGTCTGGTGAAGTTGCTCGTCCGGTAACGATTCGTGGTCTGCGTGTCACTAAAGGTGCTCGTGCTGCTATCGAAACTGCTGGCGGTAAAATTGAGGAATAAGTAGCAGATGGCTAAGCAACCAGGATTAGATTTTCAAAGTGCTAAAGGCGGAGTTGGTGAACTGAAGCGCAGACTTTTGTTTGTTATCGGTGCGCTAATTGTTTTCCGTATTGGCTCTTTTATCCCAATTCCTGGTATTGATGCCACTGTGCTTGCCAAATTGCTTGAACAGCAGCGAGGCACCATCATTGAAATGTTTAACATGTTCTCTGGTGGTGCTCTCAGCCGTGCTTCTATCTTTGCACTGGGTATTATGCCGTATATTTCGGCGTCGATTATTATCCAGTTGCTGACGGTGGTTCATCCCGCGTTGGCTGAAATAAAGAAAGAAGGGGAAGCTGGCCGTCGTAAGATCAGCCAGTATACCCGTTACGGTACCTTGGTATTGGCTATATTCCAGTCGATCGGTATTGCCACCGGTTTGCCGAATATGCCTGGAATGCAAGACTTGGTGATAAATCCAGGTTTTGCTTTCTACTTTACCGCTGTTGTGAGCCTGGTTACTGGGACAATGTTCCTGATGTGGCTGGGAGAACAGATTACGGAACGTGGTATCGGTAACGGTATCTCGATCATAATCTTCGCTGGTATTGTTGCGGGACTACCGCCGGCCATTGGCCATACTATCGAGCAAGCTCGGCAAGGCGACCTGCACTTCCTCCTGTTGCTGTTGGTTGCAGTTTTAGTGTTTGCAGTAACCTTCTTCGTTGTTTTCGTTGAGCGTGGTCAACGTCGTATCGTCGTTAACTATGCAAAACGTCAACAGGGGCGTCGTGTTTATGCAGCACAGAGTACGCATTTACCGCTGAAAGTGAACATGGCTGGGGTTATCCCTGCAATTTTCGCCTCCAGTATTATTCTGTTCCCAGCCACGATTGCATCTTGGTTTGGGGGCGGTACCGGTTGGAACTGGCTGACAACTATTTCGCTGTATTTGCAGCCCGGACAGCCGCTTTATGTGTTACTCTATGCGTCTGCAATCATCTTCTTCTGTTTCTTCTACACTGCGTTGGTTTTCAACCCGCGCGAAACAGCAGATAACCTGAAGAAGTCCGGTGCATTCGTGCCAGGAATTCGTCCGGGAGAGCAAACGGCGAAATATATCGATAAAGTGATGACTCGCCTGACTCTGATTGGTGCGATGTATATTACTTTTATCTGCCTGATCCCGGAGTTTATGCGTGACGCAATGAAAGTACCTTTCTATTTCGGGGGTACATCTTTATTGATCGTTGTTGTCGTCATCATGGACTTTATGGCTCAAGTGCAAACTCTAATGATGTCGAGTCAATATGAGTCTGCATTGAAGAAAGCAAACCTGAAAGGCTATAACCGTTAATTAGGTGAGCTTGAGAAGTTACGGAGAGTAAAAATGAAAGTTCGTGCTTCCGTCAAGAAATTATGTCGTAACTGTAAGATTGTTAAGCGTAACGGTGTCGTTCGTGTGATCTGCAGTGCCGAGCCGAAGCATAAACAGCGTCAAGGCTGATTATCTCGCATATTTTTCTTGCAAAGTTGGATTGAGCTGGCTAGATTAGCCAGCCAATCTTTTGTATGTAGCTGCAACATTATTTGAGTATCCTGAAAACGGGCTTTTCAGAATGGTGTTGCTGTATAAAATTGTAGGAGTGCATAGTGGCCCGTATAGCAGGCATTAACATTCCTGATCATAAACATACCGTTATTGCGTTAACGTCGATTTTCGGTATCGGTAAAACCCGGTCGCAGGCTATTTGTGCTGCAACAGGGATTGCCGAAGATGTTAAGATCAGTGAGCTGTCTGAAGAGCAAATCGATAAGCTGCGTGACGAAGTTGCCAAGTTTGTTGTAGAAGGTGATCTGCGTCGTGAAGTTACCCTGAGCATCAAGCGTCTTATGGACCTTGGTACTTATCGTGGTTTGCGTCATCGTCGTGGTCTGCCGGTTCGCGGTCAGCGTACCAAGACTAACGCCCGTACCCGTAAGGGTCCGCGCAAACCGATCAAGAAATAATCGGGGTGATTGAATAATGGCAAAGGCACCTATTCGTGCACGTAAGCGTGTAAGAAAGCAAGTCTCTGACGGTGTGGCTCATATCCATGCTTCTTTCAACAACACCATCGTAACCATTACTGATCGTCAGGGTAATGCGCTGGGTTGGGCAACTGCCGGTGGTTCCGGCTTCCGTGGTTCTCGTAAATCTACGCCGTTCGCTGCTCAGGTAGCTGCAGAACGTTGCGCAGAGGCCGTGAAAGAGTACGGTATTAAGAACCTGGAAGTTATGGTTAAAGGACCTGGTCCGGGCCGTGAGTCTACTATCCGCGCATTGAACGCGGCTGGTTTCCGCATCACTAATATTACTGATGTGACTCCGATCCCTCATAACGGTTGTCGTCCGCCGAAAAAGCGCCGCGTATAACGCCGCTTTTAGGATTGTTGGAGAAAGAAAATGGCAAGATATTTGGGTCCTAAGCTCAAGCTGAGCCGTCGTGAAGGCACCGACCTGTTCCTGAAGTCTGGTGTTCGTGCGATCGATTCCAAGTGTAAAATTGAACAAGCTCCTGGCCAGCACGGTGCGCGTAAACCGCGTCTGTCTGACTATGGTGTACAGTTGCGTGAAAAGCAAAAAGTTCGCCGTATCTACGGTGTTCTGGAGCGTCAGTTCCGTAACTATTATAAAGAAGCTGCACGTCTGAAAGGCAACACAGGTGCAAACCTGCTGCAACTGCTGGAAGGTCGTCTGGATAACGTTGTTTATCGTATGGGTTTTGGTGCCACTCGTGCTGAAGCACGTCAGATGGTAAGCCACAAAGCTATCATGGTAAACGGTCGCGTTGTTAGCATCGCTTCTTATCAGGTATCCCCGAATGACGTAGTCAGCATCCGTGAGAAAGCGAAAAAGCAATCTCGCGTGAAAGCCGCTCTGGAGCTGGCTGAACAGCGTGAAAAGCCAACTTGGCTGGAAGTTGATGCTGCCAAGATGGAAGGTGTGTTCAAACGTATTCCTGAACGTACCGATCTGTCTGCGGACATTAATGAACACCTGATCGTCGAGCTTTACTCCAAGTAAAGCTTAGTACCAAAGAGAGGACACAATGCAGGGTTCTGTGACAGAGTTTCTAAAACCGCGCCTGGTTGATATCGAGCAAGTGAGTTCGACGCACGCCAAGGTGACCCTTGAGCCATTAGAGCGGGGCTTCGGCCATACTCTTGGCAACGCACTGCGCCGTATTCTGCTTTCATCCATGCCAGGTTGCGCGGTGACCGAGGTTGAGATTGATGGTGTACTGCATGAGTACAGCACCAAAGAAGGCGTACAGGAAGATATCCTGGAAATCCTGCTCAACCTGAAAGGGCTGGCGGTGAGAGTTCAAGGCAAAGATGAAGTTATTCTTACCCTGAATAAATCTGGCATTGGCCCTGTGACTGCAGCCGACATCATCCATGATGGTGATGTCGAAATCGTCAAGCCGCAGCACTTAATTTGCCACCTGACCGATGAAAACGCATCTATTAGCATGCGTATCAAAGTTCAACGTGGTCGTGGTTATGTGCCGGCATCTGCCCGTATTCATACGGAAGAAGATGAGCGCCCGATTGGTCGTCTGTTAGTTGATGCTTGCTACAGCCCTGTAGAGCGTATTGCCTACAATGTTGAAGCAGCTCGTGTAGAACAGCGTACTGACCTGGACAAGCTAGTCATCGAAATGGAAACCAATGGCACGATCGATCCTGAAGAAGCGATCCGCCGTGCGGCTACCATTCTGGCTGAACAACTTGAAGCTTTTGTTGACTTACGTGATGTTCGTCAGCCAGAAGTTAAAGAAGAGAAACCAGAATTCGATCCGATTCTGCTGCGCCCTGTTGACGATCTGGAATTGACTGTCCGCTCTGCTAACTGCCTTAAGGCAGAAGCTATCCACTACATCGGTGATCTGGTACAGCGTACCGAGGTTGAGCTGCTCAAAACGCCTAACCTTGGTAAAAAATCTCTTACTGAGATTAAAGACGTACTGGCTTCCCGTGGTCTGTCTCTGGGCATGCGCTTGGAAAACTGGCCACCGGCAAGCATTGCTGATGAGTAACCAGATCACAGGTTAAGGTTTTACTGAGAAGGATAAGGTCATGCGCCATCGTAAGAGTGGTCGTCAACTGAACCGTAACAGCAGCCATCGTCAGGCTATGTTCCGTAACATGGCTAGTTCTTTGGTTCGTCATGAAATCATCAAGACGACCCTGCCGAAAGCGAAAGAGCTGCGTCGCGTTGTTGAACCGCTGATTACTCTTGCCAAGACCGACAGCGTTGCTAATCGTCGTCTGGCATTCGCCCGTACTCGTGATAACGAGATCGTGGCAAAACTGTTTAATGAACTGGGCCCGCGTTTCGCGAGCCGTGCCGGTGGTTACACTCGTATTCTGAAGTGTGGTTTCCGTGCTGGTGACAATGCGCCGATGGCATACATCGAGCTCGTTGATCGCTCAGTTTCGCAGACAGAAGAAGTGGCTACTGCAGAGTAATCTGTAAGAGCGTAAAAAAACCGGGGAAACCCGGTTTTTTTATATCTGAAATAAGTCATGCCTTCACATAAATATACATGGTAAGCAACGACCTGTGTCTGAGTGAGCTGAAAGATACATCCCACCCGTTCTCATCTACCCATTTCGACTATATACTCTGCACGTTTTATTGATGTACATACCAACCCGAGTTCTTTAGGAGTAATGATGACCACATACCGCCATAAACGTGGGAAAATTCAGGACAACGCCATTGAGGCATTGCTACATGACCCACTGTTTCGTCAACGAATTGAAGTGAATGAAAAAGGGAAAGGAAGTTATCGTAGGAAAGAGAAGCACATGAAGAAAGGTAATTGGGAGGCCAGTGGTAAGCAATCAAATGATTATTTACCTCTGGCCTTTCTGCTTTCTGAGTAACGACACTGAGTCTAAGTAGAAACTTAATTCTTATTGTCTAGTTTGTTGTTCTTTTAGTAAGTCGCGAATTTCAGCTAAGAGCTTTTCTTCAGCGCTAGGCTTTGGTGGGGCGGCAGGCGTATCTTCCTGTTTGCGCCGCATTTTATTCATAAGTTTGATCGCTATAAAAATCGCGAAAGCGACGATGACAAAGTCGAAAATATTCTGGATGAAAGCGCCATAATTCATGACAACGGCAGGAATTTCGCCTTGTGCATCCCGGAGAATAAGGCTGAATTGTTTAAAGTCGACACCACCAATCAAAAGCCCAAGTGGCGGCATAATAATATCTGATACCAGAGAAGAGACGATTTTGCCGAAAGCTGCACCAATAATGACACCCACCGCCAAATCGACAACGTTGCCACGCATGGCAAACTCTCTGAATTCTTTGATGATGCTCATATCTGTTCTCCTGCCAAAATTTATAAATTAATTCTAACCAATAGCCGTATCTTTGCCAGATTATCGATGGGCAATAAATCTGTTCCCACGTTATAAAAAGAAGGGACTCGGTTGAAATAGACGTTCAACATCAGGCACAAATTTCTTATCGGCCAAGAACATGATGACGTGATCACCTTGTTCAATTTTGCTATTTGCGTTGGCAATGATGACGTCATCACCGCGAACGATAGCACCGATGGTCGTACCGGGTGGAAGCTTAATATCTTCGATCATTCTGCCGACAACTTTCGATGTGCCCTCATCTCCATGGGCGATGGCCTCGATTGCTTCGGCGACACCACGACGTAAAGAGGATACGCTAACAATATCCGCCTTGCGGACGTGGCTGAGTAGCGCAGAAATTGTTGCCTGCTGTGGGGATATTGCGACATCGATGACGCTGCCCTGAACCAGATCGACATAAGCCCGACGTTGGATAAGTACCATTACTTTTTTCGCGCCCATACGTTTAGCCAGCATAGCTGACATAATATTCGCTTCGTCATCGTTGGTAATGGCGATGAATACATCGATCTGCTCGATATGCTCTTCGGCGAGGAGTTCTTGATCTGAAGCATCGCCATGGAATACGACCGTATTTTGCAGAAGCTCAGCCAGTTCCACAGCTCGGTCTGCATTTCGTTCTATCAACTTGATGCTGTAGTCTTTTTCTAACCGCTGCGCTAATCCTGCACCGACGTTCCCGCCACCAACAATCATGATCCTTTTATATGGTTTTTCAAGGCGCTGCAGCTCACTCATCACCGCACGAATATGCTGTGAAGCGGCGACAAAAAACACTTCATCTCCAGCTTCGATAATAGTGGAACCCTGTGGGCGAATCGGGCGATCGTGACGAAAAATAGCCGCAACGCGGGTATCTACGTGAGGAATGTGTTCACGAAGAGAAGTCAGAGCATTACCGACCAGTGGGCCCCCATAATAGGCGTTAACTGCCGCAAGACTCACTTTGCCTTCAGCGAAGTTGACGACCTGAAGTGCTCCAGGATATTCGATCAGTTTGTAAATGTTATCGATCACTAACTGCTCTGGAGAAATTAAGTGATCGATGGGAACCGCTTCTGGTAAAAACAGCTGTTCTGATTCACGAATGTATTCAGCTGCACGAATGCGTGCAATCCGGTTTGGTGTTTTGAAAAGAGAATAAGCAATCTGGCAGGCTACCATATTCGTTTCATCTGAATTGGTAACGGCGACCAGCATATCCGCATCTTCTGCTCCCGCTTCACGTAGTACGCGTGGATGAGAGGCATAGCCTGTAACGACACGCAGGTCAAACTTATCCTGAAGCTGGCGTAACCGATTTGCATCAGTATCAACGACAGTGATGTCATTGTTTTCACCCGCTAAATTTTCCGCCAGTGTTCCGCCGACCTGACCCGCGCCAAGAATGATAATTTTCATAATAAGCCATGCCGTTTATTGATTGCTGTCTGTTGCAGACAATACTGGGTTCAATATCAGTTTTTTACCAGCTTCGCATAAAAGAAACCATCACCACCATCGGCATGGGGAAGCATCTGTATACCCGGTATTTCTCTGGTTCCTGTATCGACAAGCGTTGCATCGGTATGGCGAGTCAGGAAATCAGCAACTTGTTGGGTATTTTCTTGCGGCAGAATAGAACAGGTAGCATAGACCATCGTGCCGCCTGTTTTGAGATGTGGCCAGATGGCATCAAGAATTTCTTTTTGCAATGCCACTAATTCCTCGATGTCTCTATCTCGGCGCAACCACTTAATATCAGGATGACGGCGAATCACACCCGTGGCCGAGCATGGGGCATCCAACAGAATGCGATCAAACACACGTCCTTCGCACCATGAATCGGGATAACGTCCATCACCTTGTTTTACTTCGGCATGCATTTGTAGCCGCAGTAAATTTTCTTTTACCCGACCTAAACGGGTTTCATCTACATCGACAGCGAGCACATGAGATTTTGGTGCCGCTTCTAAAATATGTGTCGTTTTTCCGCCGGGTGCAGCGCAGAGATCGAGGATCTGTTCGCCATCTTGTGGATCGAGCCAATAGACGCAACCTTGAGCCGATGCATCCTGTACCGTTGCCCACCCTTGCGAAAATCCTGGCAATTGATCGACCGCACAGGGGGCAGCAAGTCGTATCGCATCGCTGTATTCAGCATGAGGAAATGCCTCGATTCCCTCTTGCTCTAACAAGTTTAAATACGCTTCACGTGTGTGGTGTAATCGATTCACACGTAGCCACATTGGGGGGCGTTGATTATTCGCCTCAACGATGTTTTGCCAATGATGTGGATAAGCACGTTCAATGCGCGCCAGCAGCCAGCTTGGATGCAGGTAATGAGATGAGTGAGTTGCCTCACGTTGAATCAGTTCTTCCTGCTGACGCTGAAATTGGCGTAATACGCCATTAATCAGTCCCTTGAGCTGTGGCCGCTTTAATGCGACGGCACCTTCTACTGTTTCTGCCAGGGCCGCATGTGGCGGGATTCGAGTGTAGTGCAACTGGTAGATGCCGACCATGATGAGGTAGTGCAGCGTGCGTTGTTTACCCGTAAGAGGTTTAGCCATCAGTTGTTGAATACACCATTCCAACTGCGGTAAAACGCGTAATACGCCGAAGCAAAGCTCTTGCAAAAGTGCGCGATCTTTATCGGAGACTTCACGCTGATAGACAGGTAATAAGGCACTGAGTGATTGCCCCTGATCCAGAACCTGCCCCACCACTTTTGCGGCAATACTGCGTAGATTGTATGAGCTTTTCATGTGTTAGCGATGACGTATACGTAAAAGAGAGAGGATATACCGGCATGGTGCCGGTATGAAAAATAGATTAGTCCAGTGTATTACCGGGAACGAACCACTCACGACGTGAGTTAAGCAGATCCTGTGCGGCCATGACTTTTTTGCCTGCGGGCTGCAATTCCTGAATATTCAAGATGCCATCGGCTGCTGCTACCTGAATGCCTTGCTTGTCTGCCTGTATGATTGTACCGGGCTGTGAGTCATGTGCTTTGGCGATGACCTCAGCTTTCCAAACTTTCACTGGCTGTTCATCGACGATGAAATAGCTGACTGGCCAAGGATTAAAAGCACGAATACAGCGTTCAAGCTGCTCGGCAGATAACTGCCAGTTGAGACGAGCTTCTTCTTTGCTGAGCTTTTCTGCATAGGTGGCAAGGGCATCATTTTGTGTTTCAGCAACAGCGCTGCCATCAGCAAGTTGTTCCAGCGTTTCCAATAAGCCACGTGGGCCCAGCTCAGCAAGTTTATCGTACAACGTTGCGCTGGTATCCTGGGGCAGGATTGGGCACGAAATTTTGTGCAGCATTGCGCCAGTATCGAGTCCAACATCCATTTGCATGATCGTCACGCCGGTTTCACTATCCCCAGCCCACAATGCACGTTGAATGGGTGCTGCGCCGCGCCAGAGAGGCAACAAAGAACCGTGAACATTAATGCAGCCAAGGCGAGGCATGGATAACACGGGCTGCGGCAGAATTAATCCGTAGGCGACAACGACCATAACATCGGCATTTAACGCCTGAACCATCGCTTGATTTTCTTCCGGCCGCAGAGATTTAGGCTGGAAAACGGGGATGCTATGCTGCTCTGCCAGTACTTTTACCGGACTGGGAGTGAGCTTGTTGCCCCTGCCTGCTGGACGATCGGGCTGGGTGAAAACGCCAACGACTTCATGGCCCGATGATAAAAGCGCGTCGAGGTGACGCGCGGCAAAGTCAGGGGTTCCGGCAAAGATTATGCGTAAAGAATCAGACACGGTGCTTCCTGTCAGGATGAAAATTATCGGGCTCGACTATTCTGCTTAGCCAGTTTTTCCAGTTTTTGACGAATGCGCTGGCGTTTAAGCGGGGAAAGGTAATCGATAAACAGTTTCCCAACCAGATGGTCCATTTCGTGCTGAATACAAATGGCGAGTAGCTCGCTTGCTTCAAGTTCGAACGGCTTACCTTCACGATCCAATGCGCGCACTTTCACATGCTCTGCACGAGGAACCAGCGCACGCGTTTCAGGGATCGACAGACAACCCTCTTCGATGCCCGTATCGCCGCTCTTTTCAATCAGCTCGGGATTGATCAGCACCAGTCGTTGGTCTCGTTCTTCAGAGACGTCAATAACAATAATACGCTGATGAATATCCACCTGTGTCGCAGCCAGCCCAATACCTTCTTCTTCGTACATGGTATCGAACATATCATCCACGATACGTTGAATATCTGCATTGACTTCTTTTACTGGCTGCGCAGTGATGCGGAGCCGCTCGTCTGGAAAATGTAATACCTGCAAAACTGCCATATATGTTTAGATCTGTATCTGAATAGTGAGAGAGTCTTAGTCCTCATTCTAGACATTTCCTGCCCCGATTGACAGCATCGGCACTGAATTGCAGCACTTATCTGAACAGAGCTGAGTAAGGGACACCGATGCGATCAACGGAAATCTGGTTACGTATGACGGGCGTACGGCATCTGGGTGCCAGACGTGCTTGGGCGATTGTCAGAAAGCTTATTGACTTAAACTCGTTCGATAACGAGCTCCTGAGGGCGTTAGGCCTGTCTGATACCCAAATAGCCCAATTCTGTGCCTACGATCGTAAGACTCTGGAAGAAACCCTTAATTGGTTGTCTTATCCCAATCATCATATCGTGACGTGCGAAGATGCCTTATATCCTTTTCTATTGAGCAATATTCGTGATTTTCCGCTTCTACTCTTTGTTTCTGGCTCTCCTGAGTTACTGACATCGCCACAAATATCGATTATTGGTAGCCGGGGGAGTAGTGCTTACGGTGAACGCTGGGGATGCTTTTTCGCCCAGGAGCTTGCCGCGAATGAACTCACGGTAACAAGTGGGCTAGCGATTGGCATTGATGGTATTGCTCATCGCGCTGCTTTGGATGCGGGAGGGCGAACCATTGCAGTGCTGGGAAGCGGGTTGAAAAATATTTATCCCAAGCGGCACGCTAAGCTTGCCGAACGTATCTGTGGCGGTGGTGGCGCGTTGGTCTCTGAATTTCCCCTCGCGATGCCGCCTTTTCCAACCAACTTTCCCAGAAGAAATCGTATTATCAGCGGGTTAGGACTGGGTGTTCTGGTCATTGAAGCCACTATCCGCAGTGGGTCGCTGGTCACTGCGCGTTATGCTTTGGAGCAAGGGCGAGAGGTTTTTGCTCTGCCGGGACCGATTGGCAACCCGATGACTGAGGGAACACACTGGTTGATCCAGCAAGGAGCCAGCCTGGTTACACATCCGAAAGATATTCTTGAGCAGTTGGTGAGTGAGTTACAGTGGCTGCCGATGGAAAGCGGGCAAACTATTTCTAACGAAGAAGAGGATGGCGAATTGCCATTTGCCGACGTGTTGGCTAACGTAGGAGATGAGGTTACACCTGTTGACGTTGTCGCTGAACGTGCCGGCCAACCTGTGCCAGAGATAGTCACTAAGCTATTAGATCTGGAGTTAGCAGGATGGATCGCAGCAGTACCCGGCGGCTATGTCCGATTAAGGAGGGCAGGCCATGTTCGACGTACTCATGTACTTGTTTGAGAGCTACATCCACAATGAAACTGAAATGCGTGTCGATCAGGATACGTTAACTGATGACCTCACCCGCGCTGGATTCCATCGTAACGATATCTATAGCGCGTTGAGTTGGCTGGAAAAACTGGCGGATATTCAGGAAGGGCAGACTGCGCCGCTTTATTTAGCGAACGATCCTCTGGCTATACGGATCTATACGCAGGATGAGGCGCAGCGTCTTGATGCGGAATGTCGTGGCTTTTTATTGTTCCTTGAGCAAATTCAGGTTCTGAACCTTGAAACGCGGGAAATGATCATTGAACGCGTCATGGCGTTGGAAACACCGGAATTTGATCTGGAAGATCTGAAGTGGGTCATTCTCATGGTGCTTTTCAATGTACCTGGTTGTGAGAATGCCTATCAGCAAATGGAAGAATTACTCTTTGAGGTCAATGACGGTTATGTGCAATAGCCAGAGGAATAATAGTTCGAATGGCTAAGCCTGCACTGTTTGCTGAAAAAAAACAGGAAATGTGTCCAGACTGTGGGTCAGTGCTGGTTATCCGTTCTGGTCGGCACGGCCCATTTCTTGGCTGTTCTGCGTATCCGGAATGTGAGTTCATTCGCCCGCTGAAAGCACAAGCTGATGGACATATCGTCAAAGTGTTAGATGGGCAGCAATGTCCGCTTTGTCAGTCGACCTTGGTCTTACGGCAAGGTCGTTATGGGATGTTTATCGGCTGTGGCAATTACCCTGAATGCCATCATACCGAGACTATCGATCGCCCTGATGATACGGCGATTCGATGTCCACAGTGTAATGAAGGCACGCTGTTACAGCGTAAATCTCGCTACGGCAAGGCGTTTCATTCTTGCGATCGCTATCCCGATTGCCAGTTTACGTTAAACCATAAGCCGATAGCGGGTGAATGCCCTTCTTGCCATTACGCTTTATTGTTTGAGAAAAAAACGGCACAAGGTATCAAGCTATTTTGTGCCAGTAAATTATGTGGAAAACCGATAGCGGTAGAAGTTGATAAGAATGAGTGATGTGTCTGATGAACGAATGATTCCCGTTTTGCGGGAGTTACACAACGAGCAGGTTATTGCATACCCGACTGAAGCGGTATTTGGGTTGGGATGCGATCCTGATAGTGAAGTGGCGGTTAATCGCCTGCTGGCGTTAAAACAACGCCCTTGGCAAAAAGGGTTGATCCTGATTGCGGCAGATTTTAGCCAACTGGCTCCTTATATTGATGACAGTGCGTTATCCGATGAGCAGAAGGCCGTGATGTTTTCCACATGGCCAGGTCCGGTTACTTGGGTATTGCCAGCAAAACGCACGACTCCGCAGTGGTTAACGGGCCAATTTTCTTCACTTGCGGTGCGCGTTAGCGACCACCCATTAGTCAAGGAACTGTGCCAGCGCTACGGTAAACCGTTGGTATCGACCAGTGCCAATTTAAGTGGTCAACCGCCTTGCCGCACGGCTCAGGAAGTTTCTCTACAGTTTGGTGATGATTTTCCTGTGCTGGTTGGGGATGTCGGCGGAAGAATGAACCCATCAGAAATCAGGGATGTATTAACAGGCGAGCTTATTCGTCAGGGGTAACGACAAGTTGGAGAGGAACGTGTCTGAAGTAACGTCTTTTGCGGTTTTTGGCAACCCGATTGCGCATAGTAAATCACCTCGCATACATGAGCTATTTGCTGCACAGACGGGGATAACGTTGACGTACCAGCGCGTGTTGGCGCCTCTGGATAATTTTGAGCAGATGCTGCGCCAGCATTTTCGTGATGGTGCTGGTGGGGCGAATGTGACAGCGCCCTTTAAAGAGCGTGCCTTTGCTGAGGCCGATGAGTGTAGCGAGTGTGCCGCGCTTGCGGGGGCGGTCAATACATTGAAGAGATTGAGTGACGGCCGCCTGTTTGGTGATAATACCGATGGCATCGGTTTGCTTAGCGATCTGCAACGATTGGCGCTGGTGAAGCCGTTGGATCGTGTTTTGCTGGTTGGTGCGGGTGGTGCGGCACGGGGGGTTATCCAACCTCTTCTGGCTTATGGCTGTACAGTGGTGCTGACAAATAGAACCTTTTCCAAGGCCGATGCCTTAGCTAAGATCTTCCGTGGCATTGGTGATATTAACGCTGTTGCTCTCGATGATTTACAAGGTCAGTCGTTCGATCTGATCATCAACGCCACATCTTCTGGTATGTACGACAGCGTTCCTAACTTACCGACAGAACTCATCTCGCCGGAAACGTGCTGTTATGACATGTTTTACCTGCCGCAGCTGACACCATTTTTGTCATGGTGCGTACAGCATGGTGCCCTCCATTATGCAGATGGTTTGGGAATGCTGGTGGGGCAAGCGGCACATGCGTTTAAACTTTGGCATGGCGTCATGCCGGATGTGGAGCCCGTGATTGCTTTACTAAAGCAGGATCTTGCTAAATGAATCAGGCGATCCAGTTTCCCGATCGTGAAAGCTGGGATGATAAGGTAATGGCGATCCGCTTTCCTGTTTTAGTGAATGGTTTTCTGCAGGAATGTTTAGTGAGTGCTGAGCTGCTCCAGCAACGTTATGGCGGTGATAGCCCTGAACGGTGGCTGGCACTGTTCAGGGAATATCGATGGGATCTTGAAGATGAACTGGAACAAATGATCGCTGTTGAAGAATGGGATGATGAAGGTTGTTACTCGTTGTCCTGAGCAAGGTATTCATCTTTCCAGCGAACATAGTTGTTTGCCGAGTAAATCAACCCTTCTATTTCTTCTTGTGTGAGTGGCCGAATTTTTTTGACTGGGCTGCCGAGGTATAGATGTCCCTTCTCTAGCCGTTTTCCTGGGGGGACTAAGCTACCAGCACCAATCATGACATCATCTTCAACAATTGCTCCATCCAGAAGTATTGATCCCATCCCGACCAGAACCCGATTTCCTATTTGGCAACCGTGCAGCATCGCTTTATGACCTACCGTGACGTCTTCACCAATAATAAGCGGATTACCTTCTGGTTTTTTCTCTGAGCAATGGGTGACATGAAGTACAGAACCGTCCTGAACATTACTCCTTGCACCAACAGTAATGTAGTTAACATCACCGCGTATGGCGACAAGGGGCCAGATGCCGACATCATCGCCTAGTGTTACCTTGCCAATCACCACACTGGAATGATCGACCATGACCCTTTCGCCTAGAACGGGAGAAATACCGTTATAACGACGGAATGTTTTTGCACTCATCGATAACCTCGTAGTTATTTAGCATATGTAGTTATTTGCCACATACTGATGATTCGTTTTAGACAAAATATCGACAGATATGGGATGTCGGCAACTGAAAAGTGGTGTGGATCGAGTAAGATCTCATCGAAAGGGTCGAAAAACACGCGAACAGAAAAAAAGATCAAGAAAGTTGTTGTGTAACGAAAACGGATCCCTATAATGCGCCTCCATCGACACGGCGCTGTGAACACACAACCGGGTCGATAAAGAAAGAGAAAACACTTTAAAATAAGCGTTGACTCTGAAGGTGAAAAGCGTAATATACGCCACCTCGCGAAGTGGTTAAGACCACAACGCACTGCTCTTTAACAATTTAATCAGACAATCTGTGTGGGCACTCACAAGACCGTATCTTAACGATATAAAAAAGTCTTGAAGAGTGAACAACAGTAAATTCATTACGAATAAACAGTTTTAATTCTTTGAGCATCGCTGACGAGTTCAGCAAATCAAACAAATCTTAAATTGAAGAGTTTGATCATGGCTCAGATTGAACGCTGGCGGCAGGCCTAACACATGCAAGTCGAGCGGTAGCACAGAAGAGCTTGCTCTTTGGGTGACGAGCGGCGGACGGGTGAGTAATGTCTGGGAAACTGCCTGATGGAGGGGGATAACTACTGGAAACGGTAGCTAATACCGCATAACCTCGCAAGAGCAAAGAGGGGGACCTTCGGGCCTCTCGCCATCAGATGTGCCCAGATGGGATTAGCTAGTAGGTGAGGTAATGGCTCACCTAGGCGACGATCCCTAGCTGGTCTGAGAGGATGACCAGCCACACTGGAACTGAGACACGGTCCAGACTCCTACGGGAGGCAGCAGTGGGGAATATTGCACAATGGGCGCAAGCCTGATGCAGCCATGCCGCGTGTGTGAAGAAGGCCTTCGGGTTGTAAAGCACTTTCAGCGGGGAGGAAGGCGGTAAGGTTAATAACCTTATCGATTGACGTTACCCGCAGAAGAAGCACCGGCTAACTCCGTGCCAGCAGCCGCGGTAATACGGAGGGTGCAAGCGTTAATCGGAATGACTGGGCGTAAAGCGCACGCAGGCGGTCTGTTAAGTTGGATGTGAAATCCCCGGGCTTAACCTGGGAACTGCATTCAAAACTGACAGGCTAGAGTCTTGTAGAGGGGGGTAGAATTCCAGGTGTAGCGGTGAAATGCGTAGAGATCTGGAGGAATACCGGTGGCGAAGGCGGCCCCCTGGACAAAGACTGACGCTCAGGTGCGAAAGCGTGGGGAGCAAACAGGATTAGATACCCTGGTAGTCCACGCTGTAAACGATGTCGATTTGGAGGTTGTGCCCTTGAGGCGTGGCTTCCGGAGCTAACGCGTTAAATCGACCGCCTGGGGAGTACGGCCGCAAGGTTAAAACTCAAATGAATTGACGGGGGCCCGCACAAGCGGTGGAGCATGTGGTTTAATTCGATGCAACGCGAAGAACCTTACCTACTCTTGACATCCAGAGAACTTAGCAGAGATGCTTTGGTGCCTTCGGGAACTCTGAGACAGGTGCTGCATGGCTGTCGTCAGCTCGTGTTGTGAAATGTTGGGTTAAGTCCCGCAACGAGCGCAACCCTTATCCTTTGTTGCCAGCGATTCGGTCGGGAACTCAAAGGAGACTGCCGGTGATAAACCGGAGGAAGGTGGGGATGACGTCAAGTCATCATGGCCCTTACGAGTAGGGCTACACACGTGCTACAATGGCGTATACAAAGAGAAGCGACCTCGCGAGAGCAAGCGGACCTCATAAAGTACGTCGTAGTCCGGATTGGAGTCTGCAACTCGACTCCATGAAGTCGGAATCGCTAGTAATCGTAGATCAGAATGCTACGGTGAATACGTTCCCGGGCCTTGTACACACCGCCCGTCACACCATGGGAGTGGGTTGCAAAAGAAGTAGGTAGCTTAACCTTCGGGAGGGCGCTTACCACTTTGTGATTCATGACTGGGGTGAAGTCGTAACAAGGTAACCGTAGGGGAACCTGCGGTTGGATCACCTCCTTACCAAGAAGATGTGCGTTGAGTGAAGTGCTCACACAGATTGTCTGATGAAAATACTGAGCAAGCGCACCTGTTGATGTCATGAGTGTAGACTCATGCTGACGCGAGCGTGCCGGGTTTATGACCTGGTGCGGATTTTTCGTGTCCCCATCGTCTAGAGGCCTAGGACACTGCCCTTTCACGGCTGTAACAGGGGTTCGAATCCCCTTGGGGACGCCAATCCGATAATGAGTGAAAGACATTATCACGAATATCTTAAAGATGATTCTTCGGAGTCATGTTTACGATATTGCTCTTTAACAATCTGGAACAAGCTGAAAATTGAAACATGACAGCTGAACATGCATGACGGCCTTCGGGCGTGTCGTGGTGAATCAGTCTGTCAATGAGTCTCTCAAATAATCGCAGCGCGATGATGATTCAATCGAAACATCTTCGGGTTGTGAGGTTAAGCGACTAAGCGTACACGGTGGATGCCTAGGCAGTCAGAGGCGATGAAGGGCGTGCTAATCTGCGATAAGCGTCGGTAAGCTGATATGAAGCGTTATACCCGACGATACCCGAATGGGGAAACCCAGTGTGTTTCGACACACTATCATGACATGAATACATAGTGTCATGAGGCGAACCGGGGGAACTGAAACATCTCAGTACCCCGAGGAAAAGAAATCAACCGAGATTCCCCCAGTAGCGGCGAGCGAACGGGGAGGAGCCCAGAACCTGAATCAGTTTGTGTGTTAGTGGAAGCGTCTGGAAAGTCGCACAGTAAAGGGTGATAGTCCCGTACACAAAAATGCACAGATTGTGAGTTCGATGAGTAGGGCGGGACACGTGACATCCTGTCTGAATATGGGGGGACCATCCTCCAAGGCTAAATACTCCTGACTGACCGATAGTGAACCAGTACCGTGAGGGAAAGGCGAAAAGAACCCCGGCGAGGGGAGTGAAATAGAACCTGAAACCGTGTACGTACAAGCAGTGGGAGCCTACTTGTTAGGTGACTGCGTACCTTTTGTATAATGGGTCAGCGACTTATATTCTGTAGCAAGGTTAACCGTATAGGGGAGCCGCAGGGAAACCGAGTCTTAACTGGGCGTTAAGTTGCAGGGTATAGACCCGAAACCCGGTGATCTAGCCATGGGCAGGTTGAAGGTTGGGTAACACTAACTGGAGGACCGAACCGACTAATGTTGAAAAATTAGCGGATGACTTGTGGCTGGGGGTGAAAGGCCAATCAAACCGGGAGATAGCTGGTTCTCCCCGAAAGCTATTTAGGTAGCGCCTCGTGAATTCATCTTCGGGGGTAGAGCACTGTTTCGGCTAGGGGGTCATCCCGACTTACCAACCCGATGCAAACTACGAATACCGAAGAATGTTATCACGGGAGACACACGGCGGGTGCTAACGTTCGTCGTGAAGAGGGAAACAACCCAGACCGCCAGCTAAGGTCCCAAAGTCATGGTTAAGTGGGAAACGATGTGGGAAGGCATAGACAGCCAGGATGTTGGCTTAGAAGCAGCCATCATTTAAAGAAAGCGTAATAGCTCACTGGTCGAGTCGGCCTGCGCGGAAGATGTAACGGGGCTAAACCATGCACCGAAGCTGCGGCAGCGACACTTAGGTGTTGTTGGGTAGGGGAGCGTTCTGTAAGCCTGCGAAGGTGGCCTGTGAGGGCTGCTGGAGGTATCAGAAGTGCGAATGCTGACATAAGTAACGATAATGCGGGTGAAAAACCCGCACGCCGGAAGACCAAGGGTTCCTGTCCAACGTTAATCGGGGCAGGGTGAGTCGACCCCTAAGGCGAGGCTGAAAAGCGTAGTCGATGGGAAACAGGTTAATATTCCTGTACTCGGTGTTACTGCGAAGGGGGGACGGAGAAAGCTAGGTTATCCGGGCGACGGTTGTCCCGGTTTAAGCGTGAAGGTGGGTGACTTTGGTAAATCCGGGTCATCGTTAACACTGAGGCGTGATGACGAGTCACTACGGTGATGAAGTAACCGATGCTACGCTTCCAGGAAAAGCCTCTAAGCTCCAGGTAACATCAAATCGTACCCCAAACCGACACAGGTGGTCAGGTAGAGAATACTCAGGCGCTTGAGAGAACTCGGGTGAAGGAACTAGGCAAAATGGTGCCGTAACTTCGGGAGAAGGCACGCTGATGGTAGGTGAAGTGACTTGCTCATGGAGCTGAAATCAGTCGAAGATACCAGCTGGCTGCAACTGTTTAATAAAAACACAGCACTGTGCAAACACGAAAGTGGACGTATACGGTGTGACGCCTGCCCGGTGCCGGAAGGTTAATTGATGGGGTCAGCCGCAAGGCGAAGCTCTTGATCGAAGCCCCGGTAAACGGCGGCCGTAACTATAACGGTCCTAAGGTAGCGAAATTCCTTGTCGGGTAAGTTCCGACCTGCACGAATGGCGTAATGATGGCCAGGCTGTCTCCACCCGAGACTCAGTGAAATTGAACTCGCTGTGAAGATGCAGTGTACCCGCGGCAAGACGGAAAGACCCCGTGAACCTTTACTATAGCTTGACACTGAACCTTGAGCCTTGATGTGTAGGATAGGTGGGAGGCTTTGAAGCGTGGACGCCAGTCTGCGTGGAGCCAACCTTGAAATACCACCCTTTAATGTTTGATGTTCTAACGTGGACCCGTAATCCGGGTTGCGGACAGTGTCTGGTGGGTAGTTTGACTGGGGCGGTCTCCTCCCAAAGCGTAACGGAGGAGCACGAAGGTTAGCTAATCCTGGTCGGACATCAGGAGGTTAGTGCAAAGGCATAAGCTAGCTTGACTGCGAGAGTGACAGCTCGAGCAGGTGCGAAAGCAGGTCTTAGTGATCCGGTGGTTCTGAATGGAAGGGCCATCGCTCAACGGATAAAAGGTACTCCGGGGATAACAGGCTGATACCGCCCAAGAGTTCATATCGACGGCGGTGTTTGGCACCTCGATGTCGGCTCATCACATCCTGGGGCTGAAGTAGGTCCCAAGGGTATGGCTGTTCGCCATTTAAAGTGGTACGCGAGCTGGGTTTAGAACGTCGTGAGACAGTTCGGTCCCTATCTGCCGTGGGCGTTGGAAGATTGAGAGGGGTTGCTCCTAGTACGAGAGGACCGGAGTGAACGCACCACTGGTGTACGGGTTGTGATGCCAATTGCATTGCCCGGTAGCTAAGTGCGGAAGAGATAACCGCTGAAAGCATCTAAGCGGGAAACTTGCCTCGAGATGAGTCTTCCCTGGACACTTGATGTCCCTGAAGGGCCGTTGAAGACGACGACGTAGATAGGCTGGGTGTGTAAGCGTAGCGATACGTTGAGCTAACCAGTACTAATGACCCGAGAGGCTTAACCTTACAACACCGAAGGTGTTTTAAAGACTCATAGAGAACGATGTTCAGCTTGTTCAGAGATTGGTTCTGGTGGTTGTGTGACACAAAAAAGTGAAACATAACGGCTAGAATGAAACAGAATTTGCCTGGCGGCGATAGCGCGGTGGTCCCACCTGACCCCATGCCGAACTCAGAAGTGAAACGCCGTAGCGCCGATGGTAGTGTGGGGCTTCCCCATGTGAGAGTAGGGAACTGCCAGGCATCAAATAAAACAAAAAGCTCAGTCGAAAGACTGGGCTTTTTGTTTTATCTGTTGTTTGTCGGTGAGGGCTCTCTGGAGTAGGACAAATCCGCCGGGAGCGGATTTGCACGTTGCGGAGCAACGGCCCGGAGGGGGGCGGGCAGGACGCCCGCCATAAACTGCCAGGCATCAAATAAGTGAAAAGCCCCTGTCGAAAGACAGGGGCTTTTTGCTATGGGCTGTTCCCCTAAGTGATTCTGACGTGCTTAAACGCATTCAGCAGAAGTCGCACTGATGACGCATACTAGGTTTCGTGAAACATTTTCACCTTATGCTCTGAGCGCTCGACATTAGAACGAAAACTCGCTATCTTCGGGCATCTGGATGTCTAAACGTTTAAACGTATGCTTTGAGGATATAAGGTTATGCCAATTCGGGTTCCTGATGAGTTACCAGCCGTTAATTTTCTGCGGAATGAGAACGTCTTTGTGATGACGTCCTCGCGTGCTAAAACGCAGGAAATTCGTCCCCTCAAAGTGCTGGTTCTGAACCTGATGCCTAAAAAGATCGAGACTGAAAATCAGTTTCTGCGCCTGTTATCCAATTCCCCCTTACAGATCGATATCCAACTGCTGCGTATCGATAGTCGTGAATCAAAGAATACGCCGGCTGAGCATTTGAATAACTTCTACTGCGATTTCGACGACATCCAAAACGAAAATTTTGATGGCCTGATTGTTACTGGCGCACCGCTGGGATTAGTCGATTTCTGCGATGTTGTTTATTGGCCACAGATCGCACGTGTCATCGAGTGGGCAAAAGAGCATGTTACCTCCACATTATTCGTGTGTTGGGCTGTGCAGGCTGCTCTCAATATCCTCTACGGTATTCCCAAGATGACGCGCAAGGAAAAGCTATCTGGTGTTTATTCACATCAAACGTTGCAACCTCATGCGTTGTTGACTCGTGGCTTTGATGAAACGTTCCTTGCACCACATTCACGCTATGCAGATTTCCCTGCTGATGTAATTCGTCAGCATACGGATTTAGAGATTCTGGTTGAGTCGGAGCAGGCCGGAGCCTATCTGTTTGCCAGCAAAGATAAGCGTCTGGCGTTTGTTACCGGACACCCAGAGTATGATGTCTCGACGCTAGCGGGGGAGTTTTTCCGTGATTGCGACGCTGGATTGGATCCGGCCGTTCCGGTGAATTATTTCCCCGATGACAACCCTGAACTGGCACCGAAAGCGAGCTGGCGTAGCCACGGTCATCTGCTTTTTGTTAACTGGTTGAATTACTATGTTTACCAGATTACGCCTTACGATTTACGCCGGATGAACCCTACGCTGGACTAACCCATTCCCCTTCTTTTCGCTAAGGCACCTTTTGAGGTGCCTTTCTTTTTTGTGCTGAACTCTTTCATTTCTGTTGGTTAGTGAAAGTTATTTCTCTTCCTTTTTGATTTTAATTTTCATTTTTATCATGGGGTTATTTTTACTTTTTTATTAAAATGGAAATTGTTTTTGATTTTGTTTTTTATTGTATTACGCTTAATTCTGTCGGCTAAGAAATGTACATACTGGTTTGCCGATTTGGCGGTTGTTGATAAATGAAGCGGAATCTGAAAAGGAACCACGAATGATGCAGCAGACGATAAGCAAAGAATTGGCGTTTAGTCAGCGTTTTGGTGAAGGTGAGAAGCAAATTCTTACGGAAGAGGCGATTGATTTCTTAACGGAGCTGGTCGCGCATTTCACGCCGGCACGTAATCAGTTGCTCGCTGAGCGGCAGGTACAACAGCGTAATATCGATCAGGGGAAGCTACCTGACTTTATTTCAGAAACGGCTTCCATTCGTGATAAGGCATGGGCAATACGCGGTATTCCCGATGACCTTCAGGATCGTCGCGTTGAGATTACCGGTCCGGTCGAACGCAAGATGGTGATCAATGCATTAAATGCCAACGTGAAAGTTTTCATGGCGGACTTTGAAGATTCGCTGTCACCGGGATGGGAAAAGGTGATCGATGGGCAAATCAACTTGCGTGATGCCGTACGCGGTACGATTTCCTACATCAATGAAACAGGAAAGATCTACCAACTGAAACCCAACCCTGCCGTATTGATTTGCCGCGTGCGCGGTTTGCATCTGCCCGAAAAACACGTGTCCTGGCAGGGAGACGCGATTCCCGGCAGCCTGTTCGACTTCGCGCTGTATTTTTTCCACAACTATCAGGAACTACTGAAGAAAGGTAGTGGCCCTTATTTCTATCTGCCAAAGACCCAATCATGGCAGGAAGCGGCCTGGTGGAATGATGTCTTCAGCCATACGGAAGATCGCTTTGATCTGCCGCGTGGGACGATCAAAGCGACGGTGTTGATTGAAACGCTGCCTGCCGTTTTCCAGATGGACGAAATTCTCTATCACTTACGTGACCATATCGTTGGGCTGAACTGCGGCCGCTGGGATTATATTTTCAGCTACATCAAAACATTAAAGAACCATAGCGATCGCGTTCTACCCGATCGCCAGTCGGTGACGATGGAAAAACCCTTTCTTAGCGCTTACTCGCGGCTATTGATCAAAACCTGTCACCGTCGCGGTGCGTTCGCTATGGGCGGGATGGCGGCGTTCATTCCGAGTAAGGATGCGGAACGCAATAACTGGGTGTTGGATAAGGTACGTAAAGACAAAGAGCTGGAAGCTCACAATGGTCACGATGGCACTTGGGTGGCGCATCCGGGGCTGGCCGATGCGGTGATGGAAGTGTTCGATCGGGCGTTAGGTGAGCGTAAAAATCAGCTCGATATCAGCCGTGAACAGGATGCGCCCATCCGTGCAGAAGAGTTGCTGGAGCCTTGCCCGGGAGAGAGAACGGAAGTGGGGATGCGCGCGAATATTCGCGTTGCGGTGCAGTACATCGAGGCATGGATATCCGGCAATGGCTGCGTCCCGATTTATGGGCTGATGGAAGACGCGGCGACGGCAGAAATCTCCCGCACCTCAATCTGGCAGTGGATTCGCCACGGCAAGACGTTGAGCGATGGCCGTGTGATCACCAAAGCGCTGTTCCGCCAGATGCTGGCCGAAGAACTGTTTGTGATTCAGGAGGAACTCGGTGATGCCCGTTTCAGCGGAGGGCGCTTTGATGAAGCAGCTCGGCTGATGGAGCAAATTACCACGCAAGATGAGCTGATCGACTTCCTGACGCTACCTGGCTACGCATTGCTTGATTAATCCTGACTGATAATAAAAAGGAACCTCTGCTATGACGACCTCTCGCACCCAACAAGTCCAGCATATCGAAAAAGAGTGGAAAACCGCCCGCTGGGAAGGGATTACGCGCCCCTACAGCGCAGAAGATGTGATTAATCTACGGGGATCGGTGAACCCGGAATGCACGCTCGCGCAACTCGGCGCGGCAAAGCTATGGAACCTGCTGCATGGTGACTCTCGCAAAGGCTATGTGAATTGCCTGGGCGCGCTGACAGGAGGGCAGGCTTTACAGCAGGCGAAAGCGGGCATCGAAGCGATTTACCTTTCCGGCTGGCAGGTGGCGGCGGATGCCAATCTGGCGTCCAGCATGTATCCCGACCAGTCGCTCTACCCGGCGAACTCCGTACCTGCGGTGATTGAACGCATCAATAACACCTTTCGACGTGCCGATCAGATTCAATGGGCGAACCGTATTGAACCGGGCGACAAGCGTCATACCGACTACTTTCTTCCGATTGTGGCGGATGCGGAGGCGGGGTTTGGCGGCGTGTTGAATGCGTTTGAGCTGATGAAGTCGATGATCGAGGCGGGTGCTGCGGCGGTTCACTTTGAGGATCAACTGGCATCGGCGAAGAAGTGTGGGCACATGGGGGGCAAGGTGCTGGTACCGACGCAGGAAGCCATTCAGAAACTGGTTGCGGCGCGGCTGGCGGCGGATGTCTTAGGTGTGCCGACCTTACTGGTTGCGCGAACCGATGCTGATGCAGCGGATTTGCTGACTTCCGATTGCGATGAGCATGACCGTGATTTCATCACCGGAGAACGTACGGTGGAAGGCTTCTATCGCACGCGAGCCGGGATCGAGCAGGCAATCAGCCGCGGTCTGGCCTACGCACCGTATGCCGATTTGGTGTGGTGCGAAACCTCAACGCCGGATTTATCGCTGGCGCGTCGTTTTGCTGAGGCTATCCACGCGAAGTTCCCCGGTAAGCTCCTGGCGTACAACTGTTCACCTTCCTTTAACTGGAAGAAGAATCTGGATGACAGCACGATCGCACGTTTTCAGGATGAGCTGTCGGCGATGGGCTACAAGTACCAATTCATTACGCTGGCCGGCATCCACAGCATGTGGTTCAACATGTTTGACCTGGCCCATGCCTATGCGCAGGGCGAAGGGATGCGGCACTACGTAGAAAAAGTGCAGCAGCCTGAATTTGAGGCGATTAAAGACGGCTATACCTTCTCATCGCATCAGCAGGAAGTGGGGACCGGCTACTTCGATAAGGTGACGAACATCATTCAGGGAGGCGAGTCTTCAGTGACGGCGCTGACGGGATCGACGGAAGAACAGCAGTTCTGATCCTAACCCGGTCAGTGTTCGGCTGGCCGGGTTTCATCGGGAGATCATGATGACGCGTGACCTTGAAAAGCTGGTGGCGCAGACGATCCTGCAAGGGTTTGATGCGCAATATGGACGTTTTCTCGAAGTGACGGCAGGGGCGCAGCAGCGCTTTGAACAGGCCGACTGGCCTGCCGTACAACAGGCAATGAAACAGCGTATTCACCTCTACGATCACCACGTTGGTCTGGTGGTTGAACAGCTGCGCTGTATTACGGGCATTCGCTGCGATGATGCGGATTTTTTGGCTCGCGTGAAGCATATCTACACCCGCTTACTGCCGGACTACCCGCGTTTTGAGATTGCCGAGAGTTTCTTTAATTCTGTCTACTGTCGGCTGTTCAACCATCGGGAACTGACGCCTGATAAGTTGTTTGTTTTCAGCTCTCAGCCTGAACAGCGCTTTCGTGAAATCCCCCGGCCTATCGCCAAGACGTTTGTGCCCACTGACGGCTGGCAGAACATGTTGGAAAAGCTGCTGAGCGATGTGCCGCTGCGCCTACCGTGGGAGGATTTACCACGTGATATTGGTTATATCACTGCGTATTTGCAGCGTACTTTCTCAGCGGAGCAGCTTGCGCAGGCGACATTACAGCTGGCTAATGAGCTGTTTTATCGTAACAAAGCGGCCTGGTTAGTGGGAAAACTGTCGCTCCCTGACGGTGTCTTTCCGTTCCTGCTGCCGATTCACCACAACGAACGCGGAGCGCTATTTATTGATACCTGCTTAACCAGTCAGGCAGACGCCAGCATTGTGTTCGGTTTCGCCCGCTCGTACTTCATGGTGTATGCCCCGTTGCCGTCGGCGCTGGTGGCATGGCTGCGTGACATTTTGCCGGGGAAGACGACGGCGGAGCTGTATCTGGCGATTGGCTGCCAGAAGCACAGTAAAACCGAGTATTACCGCGAATATCTGCACTACATTGCCGAATCAGAAGAGCAGTTTATTATCGCTCCCGGCGTGAAAGGGATGGTGATGTTGGTGTTTACGCTGCCGTCGTTCGATCGCGTATTTAAGGTCATCAAAGATCGTTTCGCGCCGCAGAAAGAGGTAAGTGCAGAGCGGGTCATGGCGTGCTATCAACTGGTGAAAGAGCACGATCGTGTAGGGCGCATGGCGGATACGCAGGAATATGAAAACTTCGTCATCGATAAACATCGTATCAGTCCAGAGTTGTTGGAAGAGCTTTGGCGTGAGGTACCGGAAAAGCTGGAAGATCTGGGCGATCAATTGGTGATCCGACACTTGTACATGGAACGCCGGATGACGCCGCTGAACCTCTATCTGGAACAGGCAAGCGCACAGCAGTTGCACGATGTGATTGAAGAATACGGCAATGCCATCAAACAGCTGGCCGCGGCGAATATTTTCCCCGGCGACATGCTATTCAAGAATTTCGGCGTCACGCGTCATGGGCGAGTCGTATTTTATGACTACGATGAAATCTGCTACATGACTGAAGTGAATTTCCGTAAAATCCCGCCGCCGCGTCACCCAGAGGACGAACTGGCCGCCGAGCCGTGGTACAGCGTCGCGCCAAACGATGTGTTTCCCGAAGAATTCCCCCATTTCCTGTGCAGTGACCGCCACATTCGTACGCTGTTTGAGGAAATGCACGGCGACCTGTTTTGTGCGGATTACTGGCGAGCACTACAGCAGCGTATCCGGGAAGGGCATATTGAGGATGTTTACGCCTACCGACGCCGCAAGCGTTTTAGCCAACGCGCTGAGCCGCTATACACCACTACTGAGAATGATTCAGGCCTTTGCCGTTATCTGGCGTAAAAATTATGCAGCGGTGGGCTTGACCGCCGAGTGAGCGACAGGACGTCGCGAAAGCCAGTGCCGCGTAGGGAACGCGTCACTGGCGGCTCGACTAGCGGTCAGGAACACCGGTGGAACCGCGTAGCGGCATAATTCCCGCCGAAAGCCTGGGTACACAGGGCGGCGGCGACTGAGCGCCCTGTGTCGGGCGCATGCTATGAAGTAGCATGAAAATAACGGTATTATTGCGCACGAAACCTTCCCACAGTCTGCATAAACATGCGCCTAAAAGGCTTATAACCCACTGTATTCCTGCATGACTTGTTTGGCGGCTTTGATCACCAGCGCGCCGAGTTCTGTGACGCGATCGTCTGTGATGCGCGACACGGGGCCGGAAATGGAAATGGCGGCGAACGCTTCATGATGTTCATCCAGAATGCAGGCCGCGATACAGCGCAGCCCCAGCGCGTGCTCTTCGTCATCGAACGAATAGCCCTGCTTGCGAATCAGCGACAGATTTTCTTTCAACGCTTGTGGCGAGCTGAAGGTGTGTGGTGTGTAGCCGTGCAGCCCTTTCTTGTGTAGCAATTGAGTGACCTGAGCATCGGGTAAATGCGCCAGAAAGGCTTTCCCAGCACCGGAAGCATGCATCGGCAGCTTACCGCCAATCGGTGCAGACATACGCATCAGCGCCGTACACTGCACCTGATCGATGATAATCGCCTGGCTATCGGTCTGATCGAGCACGGCCAGATTGACGGTTTCACCAGAATCTTCCATTAACTTGCGTACTATCGGATGCACAATCGCCAGCAGGTTGCGGCTTTGCAGAAAGCTGCTGCCGACGATAAACGCGTGTGAAGCAATCGTCCACAGCCCCAAATCGCCAACCTGACGCACAAAGCCCTGTTGCTGCATGGTGGTGAGCAGACGGTGGGTCGTGGAATTCGGTAAACCGGCCTGCTGAGCGAGATCGGTTAGCGCCACGCTGCCGTTGGCTTTGGCGATATATTCAAGCAGCGTCAGGCCACGGGTCAACGACTGCACCTGCCCGGTCGGTTGTGCAGCGGTGCTCGCGCTGGCTCTGGGTTTTTTCCCGCGTTTGGCTGGCTCTGGTGGCGTCATGGCGTCGATTCCTTTTTATGGTAATGGAATTGATTTTCGTTTTTTCACCGCAGAATGCAACTCTTCTTTCTCTGCGCTTTTTATCGGCAAATGACCTGAAAAAGTCTCATGCTACACCGCGTTAGCGTGCTCACAACTTATGCTAGGATAGACGCAATATATATCGTATTTATTGGCCGAGGATGGGGTTCGCGTGAGTAATCGGGTAGACGAATTGCGGCGTCAGTTGGCGCAACGCATTATGGTGCTGGATGGTGGTATGGGAACCATGATCCAGGGTTATCGCCTGCAGGAAGCAGATTATCGCGGCGAGCGCTTTGCTGACTGGCCGAGCGATGTGAAGGGAAATAACGATCTGCTGGTACTCACCAGGCCGCAGGTGATTAGCGAAATCCATGACGCCTATCTGGAAGCCGGTGCCGACATTCTCGAAACCAACACCTTCAACGCCACCACCATTGCGATGGCGGACTATGATATGCAGGCGTTGTCGGCGGAAATTAATACCGTTGCTGCACAGCTGGCGCGTGCCAGCGCGGACAAATGGACGGCCTTAACGCCGGATAAGCCACGTTATGTTGCCGGTGTGCTTGGCCCGACGAACCGTACCGCGTCGATCTCTCCCGATGTTAACGATCCGGCATACCGTAACGTCAGTTTTGATCAACTGGTAGAAGCGTATCGCGAATCGACGCGCGCATTGATCGCGGGCGGTGTCGATCTGATCATGATCGAAACCATCTTCGATACGTTGAACGCTAAAGCGGCGAGCTTCGCGGTAGAAAGCGAGTTTGAGGCATTAGGCATCGAGCTGCCGGTGATGATTTCCGGCACGATCACGGATGCGTCAGGGCGTACACTGTCCGGTCAGACAACAGAAGCGTTTTACAACTCCTTACGTCATTCCCGTCCGCTATCTTTCGGCCTGAACTGTGCGCTGGGGCCGGATGAACTGCGTCAGTATGTCGCTGAGCTGTCACGTATTTCAGAATGCTATGTGAGCGCGCACCCTAATGCAGGGCTGCCCAACGCCTTTGGAGAATACGATCTGGATCCGGCCGATATGGCGAAACATATCGGCGAATGGGCACAGGCCGGTTTTCTGAATATCGTCGGCGGCTGCTGTGGATCGACACCTGCGCACATTGCCGCGATGGCAAAAGTGGTGGAAGGTGTACCGCCGCGCAAGCTGCCGGAGATTTCGGTGGCCTGCCGCCTATCCGGTCTGGAACCGCTGAATATTGATGCCAACACGCTGTTTGTAAACGTCGGGGAGCGGACGAACGTCACCGGCTCCGCACGTTTTAAGCGTCTGATCAAAGAAGAAAAATATAACGAAGCGCTGGACGTCGCCCGTCAGCAGGTGGAAAGCGGCGCGCAAATCATCGACATCAACATGGATGAAGGCATGCTGGATGCGGAAGCGGCGATGGTCCGTTTCCTGAACCTGATTGCCGGTGAACCTGATATTGCCCGTGTGCCGATCATGATCGACTCCTCTCGGTGGGAGGTGGTTGAGAAGGGGCTTCAATGTATTCAGGGTAAGGGAATTGTTAACTCGATTTCCATGAAAGAAGGCGTTGAGGCTTTTGTGCATCACGCCAAACTGGTACGGCGCTACGGTGCGGCTGTGGTGGTGATGGCGTTTGATGAAGTCGGTCAGGCTGATACCCGTGCCCGTAAAATTGAAATTTGTCGTCGGGCGTACCGAATTCTGACGGAAGAAGTCGGTTTCCCACCGGAAGATATCATTTTCGATCCGAACATTTTTGCTGTGGCAACGGGGATCGATGAGCACAACAACTACGCGGTGGATTTCATCGAAGCCTGTGCGGACATCAAGGCGCAGCTGCCGCATGCGATGATCTCCGGCGGTGTATCTAACGTTTCCTTCTCATTCCGCGGCAACGATCTGGTGCGTGAAGCGATCCACGCTGTCTTCCTTTATTACGCGATCCGCAATGGTATGGACATGGGGATCGTGAACGCCAGCCAGTTGGCGATCTATGACGATCTTCCTGTTGAACTACGCGATGCGGTTGAAGATGTGATCCTTAACCGTCGCAGCGATGCTACCGAGCGTATGCTCGATCTGGCGGAAAAGTATCGCGGCAGCAAAACGGAAGATGAAGGCAGCAAAACACAGGCGGAGTGGCGCGGCTGGGACGTGCGGAAGCGTCTGGAGTATTCGCTGGTTAAAGGCATTACCGAATTTATCGAGCTGGATACCGAAGAAGCTCGCCAGCAGGCGACGCGGCCGATCGAGGTAATTGAAGGCCCGCTGATGGACGGCATGAACGTGGTTGGTGACCTGTTCGGTGCGGGTAAAATGTTTTTGCCGCAGGTGGTGAAATCCGCCCGTGTGATGAAGCAGGCCGTGGCCTACCTTGAACCCTACATTGAAGCCAGTAAAGACAAAGGGAGTTCCGCTGGGAAAGTCCTGCTGGCGACGGTAAAAGGTGACGTCCACGATATCGGCAAGAATATTGTTGGCGTGGTGCTGCAATGTAACAACTACGAGATTATCGATCTGGGCGTGATGGTGCCGACGGATAAAATTCTGAAGACCGCGCGTGAAGAGAATGTTGATATCATCGGGCTGTCCGGGCTGATTACGCCGTCGCTGGACGAAATGGTCAACGTGGCGAAAGAGATGGAACGTCAGGGTTTCACGCTGCCGCTGCTGATTGGTGGCGCGACGACGTCTAAAGCACATACCGCCGTGAAGATTGAGCAGAACTATAGCGGCCCGACGGTCTATGTGCAGAATGCTTCGCGCTCTGTCGGCGTGGTATCGGCGCTGCTTTCCAGTGCGCAATATGACGACTTTGTTGCACGTACCCGTAAAGAGTACGAAACCGTGCGTATTCAGCATGCGCGTAAAAAGCCAAGAACGCCGCCCGTGACGCTGGAAGCGGCTCGTGCTAACGCTTCCGATCTGGATTGGGAGAACTACACGCCGCCCGTTGCGCATCGGTTGGGCGTGCAGGCGGTGACAGCCAGCATCGAAACGCTGCGTAACTACATCGACTGGACGCCATTCTTTATGACCTGGTCGCTGGCCGGGAAATATCCCCGCATTCTGGAAGATGAGGTGGTGGGTGAAGAGGCCAAGCGCCTGTTTGCCGATGCCAACGCGATGCTGGATGATTTGTCCGCACGCGGTGCGCTGAATCCGCGTGGTGTGGTGGGTTTATTCCCGGCTAACCGCGTTGGTGATGACGTGGTGATTTATACCGATGAACGGCGTGAAACGGTGCTGTCAGTGAGCCACCATCTGCGCCAGCAGACGGAGAAAACAGACTTCCCGAACTACTGCCTGTCTGATTTTATGGCACCGAAGTCCAGCGGTAAGCCGGACTATCTAGGGGCCTTTGCGGTGACTGGTGGGCTGGAAGAAGATACGTTGGCCGATCAGTGGGAAGCTCAGCATGATGATTACAATAAGATCATGGTGAAGGCGATCTCTGACCGTCTGGCGGAAGCCTTTGCGGAATACCTGCATGAGCGTGTGCGTAAAGTTTACTGGGGCTATGCGCCGAATGAGAACCTCAGTAATGAGCTGCTGATCCGCGAGAACTATCAGGGCATCCGTCCTGCACCGGGCTATCCGGCTTGCCCTGATCACACGGAAAAAGTGCAAATCTGGCAGTTGCTGGATGTGGAAAAGCATACCGGCATGAAGCTCACCGAATCCTATGCCATGTGGCCTGGCGCGTCGGTATCCGGCTGGTACTTCAGCCACTCCGACAGTAAATACTTCGCCGTCGCGCAAATTCAGCACGATCAGGTAGCGGATTACGCGGTGCGTAAAGGGATGGAAGTGAGTGAGGTGGAGCGCTGGTTGGCGCCGAATCTAGGTTATGATGCAGATTAAGATGCCAGTAAAAGAAATAATATCTGTGGGTTAACAAGTGTTGGTTTTCAACTGGCGTTAAAATTCTGCTGAGGTGGGCGTGGCCGCCGGGTGAGCCGCATGGACGCGGCGAAAGTCAGTGCCGCGTAGGGAACGCGTCACTGACGGCCCGAACAGCGACTACGAACGCCGAAGGCACCGCGTAGCGGCAGAATTTCCGCCAAAAAAGCCTGGGTTCTCAGGGCGGCGGCGATTGAGCGCCCTGAGTCGGGCGTGGTGCTGATGGCACAGAGAAATACTCGGCTTACCACGCACGAAACGTCTGCTTTTTTGCATAGCGGTACTGGTTTCGTGATTGAGCCCATGCAATATCTTCCCCGCTGATGACCCTGTGTTACGCGAACACCATTTCAATGAGAATAGTTATCAGTCTTATTGATGCGATTTCATGGTAATGGTAAGGTGAGCATCAATTAAGCAGAAAGCATTTTTCTGTTTTCATTCCACGCATTTCCGCTAACCGCTGGCCTGATTCTGGGCGTTAAACAGGATGAGGGTATCTTTCCGCCCATGCTAAAACGACTCTTTTCCATTGAGGATTTCTTCGACATCGGTGAACGTTACGGGATTGATTACCACTTCCCGCAGCTGTCGTCCTGCCGTGAGCGCGCGAAAGAAAAGCGTATCGTTGTGCAGGGCGATGTCGAAGAGATGACGCTGTCCTCTGGGATTTGCCTGACGAACTCCAACGTGCAGGTGTTGCAGCCTTACGAATCGACGTCGTTGCACTGTTGCCCGTTTTATACGCTGGTGGTGCTGGAAGGTCGCGTCGCGCTGCGTCTGAACGGCAAGGAATTTGTTGTGCGGTCTGGTATGGCATTCAGCACCCGGCTAGGTGACCCGTTAGTCATGAACGCTAGCCACCTTGCGGATTGTCATCTTCGCACCGTATCGCTGGGCATTTTCCCCACCACTTTTGCTTTGGATCCGCTGTTGGGCTCGCTGCTGAACGAGTGGGAACAGGGCGGTAATCCGACATTTTTATGGCAGGTTCCCGGCTATTTATTATCTGGGTTGCAGCACGCACTGGAAAACACCACACCGGGGCTATCGCGCCAGCTCATGCTGGAAGGCGTGATGCTACAGCTGCTAGGGCAAGGCCTGTCATTCGGGCAACGTGGGGGAGAGCGGCGCGTATTGCCTCCGCCCGGGGAGCAGGATCGGCTGGAGAACGTTCGGCGGCTTCTGGCACAACAGCCTGAAAAAGAGTACACCCTCAATGAATTGGCGCAGCTGGCCGCGATGAGCACCAGTAGCCTGCGTACCAAGTTTCGTCAGGCGTATGGTCATTCGGTCTTTGACTATCTACGCGATTGTCGGCTGGAACTGGCTCGGCGCTATCTGGTGCAGGGATACAGCGTTCAGCAGGCAGCCTGGATGTCGGGCTACCAGCACGCGACCAACTTTGCTACGGCTTTCCGGCGGCGTTACGGTATGGCGCCGAGCGATGCGCGCATGGTCATCTAGCATTTCCTTTCTTATCAATCTTCTGAGCCTTATTTATGCCAGATATTGTCACTTGGCTGCCCGTTTGACGCTTTCTCGCTGAGTTCCCGTTTTGTCATTGCGCATACGCAAGTTGTCACTGCGCATAGCTATCGCAAGACTAAAAACGGTAATAATTCTTATTTACAATAATAAGGTCTGTGGAGATTCCCATGTTCAGAAAAACGCGGCTGGCGCTGGTGGTTGGCTGTTTCACCAGTGGATTAACGGTGTCGGCACTGGCGCAGGATACGCCATCCTCTTCTTCTCAGGGTGATACGTTAGTCGTGACGTCTCAAACGCAACGCGGTGCGACTAAGCTGGAAACGCCCGATATTGAGACTCCTCAGGCCGTTTCTATCATTACGCGCGATCAGATTCAGGAACAGGGGGCGATCAGCGTTCGTCAGGCGGTCGGCTATACGCCGGGCGTGTACAACAACCAAATCGGCGCGTCCAACCGCTTTGACTACATGGTGCTGCGCGGCTTTTCCGACGGCAGCCTCGATAACGTCTATCTTGATGGGCTGAAGATGATGGGGGATACCAACTCCCATAGCTCGCTGGTTATCGATCCCTGGTTTCTCGACAGTATTGAAGTGGTCAGAGGCCCGGCGTCCGTCCTCTACGGGCGCTCTTCTCCGGGCGGGATTGTAGCGCTGAATTCCCGCCAGCCGTCGTTCGATCGCAGCGGACAGATCAAACTGTTCGCAGGCAACAATGCACAACGTGGTGCGGCGTTTGACGTTACCGGACCGCTGGATGATGACGAGCGTTTTGCATTCCGTCTGGGTGGGATGGTCCGTGAAGCGGATACCCAATTTGGGCCGCTGAAAGAAGAACGCTATGCGATTGCGCCCAGCCTGCTGTGGCGGATTTCCGACAAGACACGGCTGGAATTGATGGCGTATCTGCAACGCGATCCTGAGGGCGGAAGCCATTCGGGTTTACCGTATGAAGGCACGGTGGTGGCGCATAACGGACGGAAAATCTCGAACACCTTCTATGAAGGGGAAGAGAATTATGAGAAATACGATCGTAAGCAAAACATGGTGGGATACAACTTTGAACATGGCTTCGATAACGGCTGGGCAGTGCGCCAAAAGCTGCGTTATTTGCGTACTAAAGTGCATTTGGATCAGGTGTACGCCTATGGCTGGGAACCATTGGGCAACAATACGCTGACCCGTTATTACTCGGGTTCCCGCGAGTCGCTGTCTGCGTTAACGCTAGATAACCAGCTCGATGGCAGCGTGGATACCGGTGCGGTGAACCACCGCCTGCTGGTGGGGATCGACTATCAGCAGCGTAATAATAATATGGACTGGCCTTCTGGCTCTTTCCCGGCTATTGACGCATTTAATCCCGTTTACGGTTCCGGTCCAACGGCCATGTCTGGGACGTTGGAAAAGCACAAGCTGCAACAGACGGGCATCTATCTACAAGATCAAATGAGCTGGGAGCGCTGGCGCTTAACGCTGGGTGGTCGCCACGATCAAGTAAAAGTGACCCACGTTAACCACACCAAAGGAACACACAGCGAGTTGGATAAAAACAACTTTAGCTCACGTGCCGCCTTGCTCTACCTGTTTGATAACGGCTTTGCGCCATATGTCAGCTATTCCACGGCCTTTACGCCAACCAGCTTCGCCGATGATAACGGCAACGTGCTGGAACCAATGAAAGGCAAGCAGTGGGAAGCCGGGATGAAGTATCAGCCGGAAGGTTCTCAAGATCAGTACAGTCTGTCGGTCTTCCGTATTAATCAGAAGAACGTGGCGACAAAAGTTCAGCCTAACGACCCTTACCGTTCTGTAGGTGAAATTGAATCGGAAGGCGTTGAACTGGAGGCCGTGAGCCATATTACGGATAATCTGCGTCTGCAAGCGGCTTATACCTATATGGATATTCGCTATAAGAAAAGCAGTGTGGCTGAGCAAGGAAAGCGTGCGGTGTACGCACCGCGCAATCAGGCCAGCGCCTGGGCGAACTATGATGTCAAAAGTGGTCCTCTGGACGGCCTGACGATTGGTTCCGGTGTGCGTTACGTGAACGGGGTGACCTCCGATCGTGCCAATACCCACACGCTGCCTTCTTATACGCTGGTGGATATGGCGATAGGATACGATCTCTCGAAGGTCGGCCTGAAAGGGCTAAGTGCACAGCTTAACGTCAATAACCTGACCGATAAACGCTACGTGGCGTCCTGTAACTCGCTGGAGTTTTGTTACTTCGGTGCCGAACGCAGCGTAGTCGGCAGTGTCTCTTACTCGTTCTGATGCCTTCGCCGTCCTGCTTTAACGGGTAGGACGGCCGCTTTTATGAAAATTTATATCCATAAATCTTCTATTCTCCCTCCAATATCTGAATACATTAATCCTGATAGCGAATGGCGATAATATTCTGCTACTGCATATCTATTTCAGCTATTTTCCGCAAATAGTTAAATATCGTTCTGATTCATTGAATAAAATAAATAATAGTGAATTTATATTTCCTGTATTTATATTTTTTAGGTGTAATTAATGTCGTTGAGATTTTTTATATGTGGCAATACGTGGCTTTTATATCCGATGTGCTAGACATTTTAACGACTAAAAACAATACTCCTTTGACGTGTTATATTCGGTGACGTTATCGAACGTCATATTCATTAATTGATCAGTAATGGATTAATTGACGCATGGATCAGTAATGAAGTGATGTAGCACCTATTACCCCTGAGAATAATTTTACTACTTATTATTTTAAAAGCTATTTACATAGCGCATGTGAGGAATAGCAATGGAATTGAATAATAAAAATAGACGGTTTTTCTTTATTAGCTCTGCGAAACGAATCATTGGAACCGTCGGGTTATTATCTTTAGCGAATATACCGTTCTATACGAGGGCGAATGACGTAGCGGATAAGGCAAAGGAGGTTGGGATAAAGACGTGCCCGCTCACGACGGAACAAATAGTAGGGCCTTATTTTGTTGATTATAAAATACTACGGCGTGATATTACCGAGTCTCAGCCCGGCATCCCGCTGTTGCTGAAGATAAAAGTGATCGATGGGGTGTCTTGTGAACCCGTGGATAACATATTAGTTGATATCTGGCACTGTAACGCCCGAGGAAAATACTCAGGTTGGAGCTTCATTAGCCCTGATAAAGAAGCGACAACAGATGAGGTTGGGACCGTTAATAGAACAGATAGCACCAGTTTCTTTCGGGGTATACAGCCAACAGACCAGAATGGTGTGGTGAGGTTCACGACGATCTTCCCAGGGTTCTATGCTGGCAGGGCGACACATATTCATGTTGCGATAAGGCGGGTAAGTAAAAATCCTCTGGAAAAAGAGCACTTTGCTTTTGTCGGGCAGTTATATTTCCCAGAGGAACTTTGTCGTGTGGTTTATAATAACGAGCCCTACAGTCCAAGGGATATCTCGCGGGTGACCAACACTGAAGATGAATATTTTACCAAGATGAATGGCGCGCAATCGCTACTTACGGTAAATAAAATCAATGAAGGTGATTTCAATGATGGGTTCACGGGGGAAATCATTTTGTCTATTGATAAGAATGCGACCTCTACCTACCTCACTCAGCGTGATTTATACAAGTACACGGTTTCACAAGAGTAGATACGATATTGGGGCAGCGGTACTGCCCCTTTGTTATCCCACCATGCCAACGGCACACCGCGTTAATACAGGCCAATCACCTTCCACCACAGCAGACCCGCGCTCATGAAGATCGCCTGATTCACCAGGCTGACGACGAAACCGGTGCGCCACCAGACGGCGGTGGGTACGTAGCCCGCGCCGAACAGGATCGGGCCGCGCGCGTGGGTATATTGCGTCAGTGAACAGTACAGGCTGCTGGTAAACGCCAGCATGAATGCCATCGGCACCGCCGGAATGTTCAGGTTGATCCCGACACCGAGGAATACCGCAAAAAGTGCCGCGATCTGCGCGTTGCCGCTGGCGAAGAAATAGTGGGTGTAGAAATAGGCTGCATTTAGCAGTAACAACACCAATACCCAACTGGTTCCCTGCATTAAGTGGCCGATGTTGCTGCCGATGAGATCGCCAAACCAGTTGGTGAAGCCGAGTTTTTTCAACTGATTCGCCATCATCAGCAGGGCGGCGAACCAAATTAGCGTATCCCAGGCCCCTTTCTCGCTCTTTACGTCTTCCCAGCTCAGTACGCCGGTTAACAGCAGGAAAGACAGCCCGACGAACGAGGCCGTTGTGGCATCCACGCCTAATTTATCGCCAAAAATCCACAGTACGAGCAGCAGGACGACGGTGAATGCCATCAGCCATTCACCGCGGCTCATGTTGCCCATTTTTGCCAGTTCGGCGACGGCCAGTTTTGGTGCATCCGGCGTATGGCGAATTTCTGGTTTGGTCAGCCAGTAGACGAGCAGGGGGACAACGGCCAGAGAAATCAAACAGGGCACAAGCGCCGCCAGAAACCAGCTTCCCCACGTGATGGTCACGCCCGCGTTGGCCGCCAGTTTCACCGCCAGCAGGTTGCCGGTGTAAGCGGTCATAAACAGCGCAGCGGTTACGTCGTTAACGTTACCGATGCAGGTAATCAGGAAGGTACCAATCTTGCTGCGCGAGGCATCTTCCGGTTTGGAGTCGAAGCTGCGCGACAGCGAATCGGCAATGGGATAAATAATCCCGCCGCAGCGTGCGGTGTTGCTCGGCATTGCGGGGGAAAGCACCAGATCGGCAAAGGCCAGACCGTAAGCCAGACCCAGCGTGCGTTTTCCCAACATGCGGATCATCTGCAAGGCGATGCGGCGACCCAGTCCTGTTTTGATAAAGCCGCGCGCGATCATGAAAGCGACAACAATCAGCCAGATCAGCGAGCTGTTCAGGTCGCTGAGTGCGGTTTGTATCGCGCCGCTGGCCGTTGTATCTCCCGCGGCGTACGTCAGCGCAAAGAGCGTGATACTGATAATACCGATAGCCCCAATCGGGAGAACGTTCGCGACAATGCTCACGATCGTGGCGACGAAGAGGACGGCGGAGTGCCAGGCGGCGGGGCTTAAGCCAGTTGGGGGTTCCATTTGCCAAAAAAAGGCGGCGATGGCGAGAATAATGATTAGCGGGAGCCAGTTCAGTCCATATGAGGTTTTCGTTTTCATCCATTTTCCTTACTCGAGGGCTGCAAGATTGTGCAGGGTTATAACCCATAAGAGTTATAGGGATAAAAAGAGCATAGCGCTAACCGTGAAAGGCGTGAGGCAAAATTATTGGCTTATTGATTTGGATTCTGTTTTTTAAATATTGTCAGTTAAGTAATTTTTATCATGAGTTGATTGGTGGGCGATTTTGCTATGGCGCGGGCTGCCTCGCAGTACGGTCCGCCAACATCTGGTAAGATGATCATTTATTACGTTATCAACACACGTTTAGCTGGAGGCGAGGACTTTTTGTTAACACTGTTGAATCTCCTTTCTGCGATTGCGTTACTGGTGTGGGGCACTCACATTGTCCGCACCGGTATCATGCGAGTTTATGGCACCCAGTTACGGCGGGTTCTCAGCGATAGCGTTGAGAAAAAGCCGTTGGCTTTTATGGCCGGTATTGGCGTAACCGCGCTGGTGCAGAGCAGCAATGCGACCGCGTTGCTAACGACCTCTTTTGTCTCACAGGGGCTGGTGGCATTAACGCCTGCGCTGGTGATTATTCTCGGGGCGGATGTCGGTACGGCACTGATGGTGCGAATTCTGACGTTCGATCTGTCCTGGCTTTCTCCGCTGCTAATTTTTCTGGGCGTGATATTTTTCCTCAGCCGTAAGCAGACGCGGGTGGGTCAGGTTGGTCGCGTGGCGATTGGGCTCGGGCTGATTTTGCTGGCGCTGGAAATGATTGTCGTGGCCGCGGCTCCGATCACACAAACGTCGGGTGTGAAGGTACTGTTTTCCTCGTTGACGGGCGACGTCATGCTGGATGCACTGGCTGGCGCGCTGTTCGCGGTGATTACCTATTCCAGTCTGGCAGCGGTGCTGCTAACGGCAACTCTGACGGCAAGCGGTGTGATCTCGCTGGAAGTGGCGATGTGCCTGGTCATTGGTGCCAATCTGGGCAGCGGATTACTGACGATGATGAGCACCTCGACGCAGAATGCGGCAGGCCGACGCGTGGCGCTCGGCAGCATGCTGTTCAAACTGATAGGCTGTTTGGTCGTGTTGCCGCTGGTCGAGCCGCTTTCGCGCTGGCTGACGCGTATTCCGTTAAACGCCGAAGAGCTGGTCATCTACTTCCATCTGTTCTACAACCTGATTCGCTGTCTGCTGCTGATTCCGCTTACCGGCGTGGTGGCACGCCTGTCCTGCGCGATGATTGCTGACTCGCCGCAGGTCGATCTCCAAATGAAACCGCGCCATCTGGACACCAGTTCGCTGGATACGCCGGCGCTGGCGCTAACCAACGCCGCGCGGGAAACGCTGCGCATTGGCGATGTGCTGGAGCAGATGCTGCGTTTGTACCGCGAAGTCTTGCAGGGCGACCATATGCAGCGGCGGGAGATTCGTCGACTCGATGACGATGTCGATATCCTTTACACCGCGATTAAGCTCTATCTGGCGCAGATTCAGAAAGACGGCTTGGATGAGCGAGATTCCCGGCGCTGGGCTGAGGTGATCGAAGTGGCGCTGAATCTGGAGCAGGCGGGGGATATTATCGAACGCATGGCAGATGACATTGCCAACCATTCCTCCGGCGTACGCATGGCGTTTTCCGCACAGGGTCTGGAAGAGTTGAACCATCTGCATGAACAGCTGCTGGCGAATCTGCGTCTGGGGCTGTCGGTTTTCCTGTCGGAGGATGTCACCAGCGCGAAACGCCTGCGCCGTGCCAAACACCGCTTCCGCATTATGAACCGCCGTTATGCCCATGCTCATGTCGATCGCTTACATCAGCACAACGTACAGAGTCTGGAAACCAGTTCGCTCCATTTGAGCTTACTCGGGGACATGAACCGACTGAATTCACTGTTCTGTGCGGTAGCGTATAACGTCTTGATTGTGCAACAGGATGGGGATGAAGAACGCGAAGAATCGCCGCTGACGCTGTGACAGAATCTTGTGGGGGGGGGCCCCCACAAGATAGAAGAAGCTTACTCGAACAGGCTGCGGTGCAGTGTTTGTACCACTCGCTCGGCGTCGTCACCCGGTACCAGGAAGCACAGGTTGTTGCTGCTGGCGCCGTAGCAGATCAGGCGAATACGGAAGGGTTCCAGTACGCCAAACACTTCTTTCCCGACGCCACAGGCCTGAGACAGATTGTTGCCGATCAGCGCGACCAGCGACAGATTCTCTTCAACCTCAACCCGACACAGCGATGACAGTTCGGTCAGCAAGGCGCTGGATAGCAGGCTGTCGCCCGTTGAGGTGGAGCCGGTTGTGTCGAGCGTCAGCGCGACGTTGACTTCTGACGTCGTGATCAGGTCAACGGAGATGTTGTGACGCGCCAGAATGCTGAACACTTCGGCCAGAAAACCGCGTGCGTGCAGCATGTTCAGGCTATACAGCTTAAGCAGCGTTTGTTTACGACGCAGCGCCAGCGCGCGGAACAGCGGCGGGTTTTCGGTTTTATTGCATACCAGCGTACCGCCAGCGGCCGGATCTTTGCTTGAACCGACGAACACAGGGATATCGCTACGCACCGCAGGCAGCAGCGTGGCGGGGTGCAGGACTTTCGCGCCAAACGTCGCCATTTCGGCGGCTTCTTCAAACATGATTTGGTCGATGCGTTTTGCCGTCGGCACCACGCGTGGATCGGTGGTGTAGATGCCGGGAACATCGGTCCAGATATCAATCCGGCTGACGTTGAGCGCTTCGCCCAGCAGTGCCGCCGTATAATCGCTACCGCCGCGACCCAACGTGGTCGTGCGGCCTTTTGCTTCGCTGCCGATAAAGCCCTGAGTGATCACCAGACCTTGCTCAAGACGCGGCTGCAGCTGGCTGCGAGTCAGTTCGCCCAGTACGTCACAGTCTGGTTGAGCACGGCCAAAGTGATCGTCGGTACGCATGATTTTGCGCACATCGAACCATTCTGCAACGACATCACGCTGGCGCAGAATCTCGACAAACAGCAGGGTAGACATGAGTTCGCCGTGGCTGACCAGTTCATCGGTCAGGGCGTTTGACGTCGCGAGCGCCGCCGCTTCAGACAGGGTGGTGACGCTGTCCAGCATGCGATCAATCTCATCGCGAATCACGCTTTGATTGGTCAGTCTGTCGATGATGGCGTATTGGATTTGGCGGATTTTCGCCAGATGCTCGGCGCGCGTTTCCGGCGTTTGACCTTCCGCGAGCGCGACCAGTAAATTCGTGATACCCGCTGATGCTGACAGCACCACAACGCGCACATTCGGATTGGATAACACCACATCGGCACTGCGATTCATGGCGTCAAAGTCCGCCACGCTGGTGCCGCCAAATTTGGCAATAACGGTAGAGTTCGCGTTCGCGGAGACTTCAGTTGCAGACATGTCAAAAAACCTCGTGTCAGGTGGTAGGCTGTTTTTCAGTAAACAGCATTCCATTAATCAGCCTTGGCACAGGGGGAGAGCAGAAGTAGGGGGCAGGCGTAGAAAAAATGACTACGATACACCCAGAAGCGCTCCACCTTGCTGGATGTCCATCAGGACAAATCCGGTGACAACCCAGAGGATTCAGCCTCTGTAGTCGATAGGGTGAAAACCGTATTTTCACCGCATCTCGGCATCGCTCCCCCTCGGATATCATCAGCGGATTACGGTTCCTCCGATATCTTACCTGGGCGATGCGCCTCTTCTGGCTTGCACACCGAGTGTGCAAGTACGGTGTTACAAATAACGGGTTATGCGGTTTCTGTCAATAAACAAAACGGCATGAACCGCTTTTAGCAAGAAAAGGGATCTCAATCTGGATTTTAAGGGATACAATCGATTCAGTCACTTTGAACTCATGCTTAGAGAGAAAGTCGCATTATGAAAAATATTAATCCAAGCCAAACTGCCGCCTGGCAGGCATTACAACACCATTTTGACGCGATGAAAGACGTGCAAATCAGCGAGCTGTTTGCACAAGATAGCGATCGTTTCGCGCATTTTTCCGCGACGTTCGACGATCAGATGCTGGTGGATTACTCCAAAAACCGCATCACGGCAGAAACGATGGAAAAACTGCACGCGCTGGCACGGGAAACCGACCTATCTGCGGCGATTCAGTCCATGTTTGCCGGCGAGAAAATCAACCGCACGGAAGACCGCGCCGTTCTGCACGTTGCCCTGCGTAACCGCAGCAACACGCCGATTCTGGTAGATGGCAAAGATGTGATGCCGGAAGTCAACGCGGTGCTGGCGAAGATGAAAGATTTCAGCGAACGCGTGATTGGTGGTGAGTGGAAAGGCTATACCGGCAAAACCATTACCGACGTGGTTAACATCGGTATCGGTGGCTCCGATCTGGGCCCGTTCATGGTAACGGAAGCGCTGAAGCCTTATAAAAATCACCTCAACATGCACTTTGTCTCCAACGTTGACGGCACGCACATCGCTGAAACGTTGAAGCCGCTGAACCCGGAAACCACGCTGTTCCTCGTTGCGTCGAAAACCTTCACCACGCAGGAAACCATGACCAACGCGCACAGCGCTCGCGACTGGTTCCTGAAAACGGCGCAGGACGAGAAACACGTTGCCAAGCACTTTGCCGCGCTGTCCACCAACGCGAAAGCCGTCGGCGAATTTGGTATCGATACCGACAACATGTTCGAATTCTGGGACTGGGTTGGCGGACGCTACTCTCTGTGGTCGGCGATTGGGCTGTCGATCATTCTCTCTCTGGGCTTTGATAACTTTGAAAAACTGCTCAGCGGCGCGCACGCGATGGACAAGCACTTTGCTTCCACGCCAGCGGAGAAAAACCTGCCAGTGCTGCTGGCGCTGATCGGCATTTGGTACAACAATTTCTTCGGTGCTGAAACTGAAGCGATTCTGCCGTATGACCAATACATGCACCGTTTTGCCGCCTATTTCCAACAGGGAAATATGGAATCCAACGGGAAATCTGCCGATCGCAACGGCAATCCAGTGGATTACCAGACCGGGCCGATTATCTGGGGTGAACCGGGTACGAACGGCCAGCATGCGTTCTACCAGTTGATCCATCAGGGCACCAAGCTGGTTCCGTGTGATTTTATTGCGCCGGCGGTGAGTCATAACCCATTGAGCGATCATCACAGCAAACTGCTATCGAACTTCTTTGCACAGACGGAAGCACTGGCGTTCGGTAAGAGCCGTGAGGTGGTAGAAGCAGAATTTGCGGCGGCAGGCAAAAGTCCAAAAGAAGTGGAACACGTCGCGCCGTTTAAAGTATTCGAAGGCAATCGCCCGACCAACTCTATCCTGCTGCGCGAAATCACCCCGTACAGCCTGGGCGCGCTGATTGCACTGTATGAGCACAAAATCTTCACTCAGGGCGCGATCCTGAACATCTTCACATTCGATCAGTGGGGCGTGGAGTTAGGGAAACAACTGGCGAACCGTATTCTGCCAGAGCTGGAAAATGACAGTACGATCGACAGCCATGACAGTTCTACCAACGGACTGATCAACCGCTTCAAGGCGTGGCGTAACTAATCGGGCCTGTGCCCTTTGGTTTTTCAATCGCAAGGAGGAAGACATGCAGGTTCGTATTTTGTTGGGACTAGCCGCGGCAGTGTTGCTGGCGGGATGCAGCAGTAGCAGTAGCCAACTCAGCGCCGCCGGGCAGGCCGTGACGTTCACGGATACCAAGCCAGGCAGCGAATGTCAGCTGTTGGGGCAGGCCAGCGGTAGCCAGTCTAACTGGCTGGCGGGCAACCATAGCGACGGCAGTTCTATGCGCGGTGCGGCAAACGATCTGCGTAATAAAGCGGCGGCGATGGGGGGCAATACGGTCTATGGTGCAACCAGTCCGAGTGAGACCTTCTGGTCAAGCTTTGCGCCGCTGGACAGCAAGATGAGCGGCAGCGTCTACAAATGTCCTTAAGCTAAAGAAAAACCCGGTGAGAGTGGCATTTTGCTCTCACCGCTTTCCTAACGTATTACTCAACCGACTATCCCAGCGTCATCCTGATGCTGCTTCATCCCTAAATCCAGCGGCGTTTTGCTGGCTTCCCCACCGATTTCCCGTGCCAGACGGGGCACCAGATAGCCGGATACTTTCTTCAGCAGTGCTTTGACTAAGACGCGCGCCTCGTTGTCATCTACCAGAAAATGCGCGGCACCCTGAACCTTATCCAATACGTGCAGGTAATAAGGCAGAATTCCTGCGTCAAATAGCGCATTACTGAGCTGGGCGAGTGTCTCTGCACTGTCATTCACTCCGCGCAGCAGCACGCTTTGGTTGAGCAGCGTCACGCCTGCACGGCGCAAACGCGCCATACTTTGTGTTAAATCAGGATCAATTTCCTGCGGGTGGTTAATATGCGTCACCAGCAACACCTGAAGCGAACTGCGTGACAGGCGATCGCACAGCGTATCGGTAATACGTGCAGGGATCACCACCGGCAAACGGCTATGAATGCGCAGGCGTTTCAGATGTGGGATGTGTTCCAGCTCGGTGATCAGCCAGTCCAGCTCGTGGTCTTTAGCCATCAGCGGGTCGCCACCGGAAAAAATAATTTCATCCAGTTCTGAGTGCTGGCGGATATAATCCAGCGCCTGACGCCAGTTTGCCTTGTTGCCCTGATTATCCTGATAGGGGAAATGGCGGCGGAAGCAGTAGCGGCAGTTTACCGCACAGCCGCCTTTAACCAGCAGCAAGGCCCGGTTGTGATATTTGTGCAGTAGCCCCGGCACGACGCTGTGTTGCTCATCAAGCGGGTCATGAGTGAAGCCTGGGGTGGCGATAAACTCCTCATGCGCGGTCAATACCTGTAGCAGCAATGGATCGTCAGGATTGCCTTTCTGCATCCGTGCAGCGAAGGCGCGCGGTACACGCAGCGCAAAAAGCCGGCGTGCATCACGGCCTTGCCGGAGTTTAGCGTGATCGCTCAGTGCCAAAAGTTGCAGTAATTCATCAGGATCGGTAATTACGTCCGCAAGTTGCTGCAACCAATCTTCTCTGGAAGGTATATTTAGGGTTACAATGTGTGCCATTTTTTGGCTTCGTACCAGTATTAAAATTGTAGAGGGCCTTTATGGCGACTTATTCTAGCAACGATTTCCGTTCCGGTCTTAAAATCATATTCGAAGGCGAACCGTATGCCGTCGAATCCAGTGAGTTTGTTAAGCCGGGTAAAGGCCAGGCTTTTGCTCGCGTAAAAATGCGTCGCCTGTTGACGGGCTCTCGCGTTGAAAAAACCTTCAAGTCTACCGATTCTGCAGAAGGCGCAGACGTCGTTGATACCAACATGAACTACCTGTACAACGACGGTGAGTTCTACCACTTCATGCACCCTGAGACGTTTGAACAGCATCAGGTTGAAGAGAAGACCGTTGGTGATGCGGCAAAATGGCTGCAAGACAACGCCGAATGTATCGTTACCCTGTGGGATGGTCGTCCTATCGCCGTTCAGCCACCGAATTTCATCGAAGCTGAAATCACCGATACCGACCCAGGCCTGAAAGGCGACACTGCCGGTACTGGCGGTAAGCCAGCAACGCTGAGCACTGGCGCGGTCGTTAAAGTGCCATTGTTCGTGCAGATCGGCGAAGTTGTCAGAGTTGACACGCGTTCTGGCGAATACGTTTCACGCGTTAAGTAATTAATGCGAAGAAGGCCGCCTTCTGTGAGGGCGGCCTTTTTAATTCATTTTTTCTCACTCAAGTCTCTCCCCCTGTTTTGCTCCTCGTCCGAAAAAACCGCCACAAGCATTAAAATTGGCTACGCTTAAAAAGCAGTCCTTTCGTACCGTTGAAATCCTATTCTCATAAAGAAGGAATCGAGTATGTTGAAGAAAGCGTTTGTTGCCATTTTCTCTCTGGTTATTCTCTCCGCAGTGGTTGGGTGTAATACCACCAGAGGTGTTGGGGAAGATGTTGAAGCGGGTGGGAAGGCCATTCAGCGTAGCGCCCAATAGCCCATCCCCGTCATACTTCACGCTGCATGTGCGTTGGCTTTCCTCACTCACCCCAGTCACTTACTGATGTAAGCTCCTGGGGATTAATGGACCTCATAAATGAGGTCCACCCTTCGGGCCAGCGCTAGCGCAGTTCAAATCGGTCTCTAACCGATTTGTCGCTGCGTTGCCGCCTGCATGCAACTCGAATTATTTAGGGTATGTTTTAGGAAATAAGTCGTAATAACGTTTCCGAGTGGAAGAAAATACCGTGATGGTGTTTTCTTCCATACATTGAGGAAATGAAAACGCGGTTCACTCGGTGAAGTAATAACGTCGTCTCTTGCCATGCCTGCCAGCATGCTGACGTTGAGTAATATATTTATGACGTTTATCTGGTACGGGCATTTACGCTATTTCAGTGGCCGAATCTGGATAATTGGTCAATCGAGGTATTGTATTATTCGCATGCTTTTTGCAGGTATCTGCAAATCGGATTAGCTATCAGGTCGCCTTTGCCGGAATAGTGAAAATATTGCAGGACGCGATCGGCCTTTCCTTGTTTATTCCTTTTTCCATGTTCATGTTCATGTTCATGTTCATGTTAAAAGAACCGCGCCGAACCGATTATATTTGTCTGCCGGGCGCGGTTTTCTTTTTGTATTGCGGTCAATACACTCAGATTACTGATTGACCCAGATAAGCGCTTCTGTCGGGAAGCCGTAGCGTTTGGCCGTGGCGACCAGTTTGTCGCGTGTCGCAGGATCCAACGTTGGCGTGCGTGAGAGAATCCACAGGTAGTCGCGGTTCGGCCCGCAAATCAGGGCGTAGCGGTAGTCGTCATCCAGTTCAATAATGTTGTAACCGCCATAGAACGGCCCGAAGAACGACACTTTTAGTGCGCCCCGCTGAGGCGAACCCGTGAAATACGCTTTCCCGATGCTCTCGTTCCATTCCTGTTTTTCGACGTTAAAGCCACGATTGATCACCTTGATGCCGCCGTCATCCCGCGGGCTGTAGGTTGCCGTCACGCGTTCCATATTGCGTTCAAAACGGTGGTCGAGGCGGGCGATCTCATACCATGTGCCGAGGTAACGATTGACGTCAAAATTTTCCACGACGGTGACGTTATCGGGCGGCGTCACGCTACAGGCGACAGAAAAGAGTGCTATCAACGCGGCAATGCAGGCTTTCCCACGTCGTCTGATGGTGAAGAGAAGGCTTTTGAATAACGTGCTGTTAAAGCGAATAGCGTTAAAGGGCATCATATTGACATCTCATCGTTTTCATCTTTGTTCCAGTGTAGACGATGGACGTAGTCAGGCGGGGAAATAATACGGCCTGCGACGATCTCGTGCAGGCCGTTAGGTACACATTTACAGATGTTACCTCTACAGCGTAACGACACCGATAACGGTAACCACGGTCAGGATGGCCGCCAGGCCGTAGAACACCCACTTCCCGGCAGGAACGTGGATTTTCAGGTCATGCATCGCGTGGTGGATACGGTGCAGGCCACACCAGAGCGGCAGTACAATCATCAGCAGTAAAAAGACACGGCCGATAAAGCTCTGGCTGAACGCGGCGATGCGCTCATAGGTCAACGCGTCCGGGAACAAGCCAAGAGGCAACATCACGCCGACCAGCAGAATGATCACCGGAGCGAAGAACGCGCTCCACATCCCACCAGCGCCGAACAGGCCCCAGAAAGGCGGTTCGTCAGAACGTTTTGGCGTTGGGTTAATCACATTATTTCTCCTGTTCAGAATAGTAAGGCGATCGCCAGAACGGCTACGGTTACCACCACGGTGACAGCCCACAGCCCTTTAATGATCGGCTCTGGCCCCATTTTTTCATCTTTAATCACGATGATGCTGGCCTTCGGTGCCAGTTCAAACCAGGTTTTGGTATGCAGCGCAGCAGCGAGCAGAGCAACGATATTGATCAGCAGCACCAGCGGGTTTTGCAGGAAACTGACGAAGTTTGCCCAGCCTTCAGGCCCGTTTTTCAGCGCGAAAACGCCAAACATCAGCACGATGCTGAACCAGACGGCAGGGACGGCAGTCCCTTCACGCAACATATAAAAGCGGTAGAACCCCAGCTTTTTCCACCAGGTCGGCGACATACCGCGAACATACGCTTTACGTTTAGATGTCATCATTGTCCCTCCCTTATTGTGGTTTCAGCATGGCGATCATGAAGTCTTTCGCGCTTTCGACTTTGCCTTGCTGGATGGCAGCGGCAGGATCGACGTGCTTCGGACACACTTCTGAGCAGTAGCCCACAAACGTACAGGTCCAGACGCCGTTATTTCCGTTCAACTGCGCCATACGCTCTTTCTTGCCGTGATCGCGGTTGTCCAGGTTATAACGGTGCGCCAGCGTAATTGCTGCCGGACCGATGAACTCAGGGTTCAGGCCGAACTGCGGGCATGCCGCATAGCACAGGCCACAGTTAATACAGCCGGAGAACTGGTGATACTTCGCCATTTGCGCCGGAGTCTGTTTGTTCGGGCCGTCAGCAGGTTTACGATCGTTGCCGATGATATACGGCTTGATGGCTTCCAGACTCTCGATAAAGTGGGTCATATCGACCACTAAATCGCGCTCGATGGGGAAGTTGCCCAGCGCTTCGACCTTCAGACCGTTCGTGTATTCACGCAGAAAGGTTTTACAGGCCAGTTTAGGGACGTTATTCACCATCATGCCGCAGGAACCACAGATCGCCATACGGCAGGACCAGCGGTAGGAGAGGTCCGGTGCCAGGTTATCTTTGATATAACCCAGCGCATCCAGCAGGGAGGTCTGCGTGTTGTACGGGACATCGAACGTCTCAAAATACGGTTCGCTGTCCTGTTCAGGGTTGTAGCGCATGACTTCCATTTTCAGGGTTTTGATCATCTCAGCCATTCGCCTGCTCCTTCTTGCTGCCTTCCTGCGCATCACCTTCTGCACCGTATACGCGTTTGGCCGGTGGAAGCTTGGTAATCTTCACATCGCTATACTCCAGACGAGGTGCGCCTTCCGGGTTATAGAACGCCAGCGTATGCTTCAGGAAGTTAACGTCATCACGTTCGGTGCAACCGTCATCCAGACGCTGGTGGGCACCGCGGGACTCTTTACGGTTGATCGCCGAGTGCGCCATACATTCCGCAACATCCAGGCTATGGCCCAGCTCAACGGTGTACAGCAGGTCGGTGTTGAACACGCTGGAGCGGTCAGTGATTCTCACGCGTTTGAAGCGTTCTTTCAGTTCTGCCATCTTATCGACGGTTTTCTGCATCAGATCGGTGGTGCGGTAAATACCGCAGCCTTCTTCCATCGACATGCCCATTTCGTCGCGGATTTTCGCCCAGCTTTCGGTGCCTTCCTGATTCATCAGGTCATGCAGACGCTGTTCGATGTCGCGCGTCTGTGCATCCAGCGCCGTGCCGTTGGCCGGTGCCGCCGCCTGTGCGCGCTGTACGGCGTGCTCACCCGCAACGCGACCGAAGACCACCAGTTCGGCCAGCGAGTTGGAACCGAGACGGTTCGCACCGTGCAGACCAACCGAGGAACATTCGCCGACGGCGAACAGACCCTTGATGCGGGTTTCGCAGTTCTGATCGGTTTCAATGCCGCCCATCGTGTAGTGCGCGGTAGGACGGATAGGAATCGGCTCTTTCACCGGGTCGACACCGACATAGGCTTTTGCCAGTTCGCAGATGAACGGCAGACGTTCCTGAAGTTTCTTCTCGCCGAGGTGGCGCAGATCGAGGTAAACCACATCGCCCAACGGGGTTGAGACGGTGCGGCCTGCGCGCCATTCGTGCCAGAACGCCTGCGAGACTTTATCGCGCGGCCCCAGCTCCATGTATTTGTTTTTCGGTTCGCCGAGCGGCGTTTCCGGGCCCATGCCGTAGTCTTGCAGGTAACGGTAGCCGTCTTTGTTGACCATGATGCCGCCTTCGCCGCGACAGCCTTCGGTCATCAGGATACCGGAGCCGGGCAAGCCGGTTGGGTGATATTGAACGAATTCCATATCACGCAGTGGGACGCCGTGGCGGAACGCCATACCCATGCCATCGCCTGTGACGATGCCGCCGTTGGTGTTGTAACGGTACACGCGGCCTGCGCCGCCTGTCGCCAGCACCACGGCGTTAGCGCGGATCTGAATCAGCGAACCTTCCATCATATTGATGGCAACAAGGCCGCGCGCTTGACCGTCATCGACCAGAACATCGAGGACAAAGTGCTCGTCGAAGCGTTGGATTTGCGGATATTTAAGGGAAGTTTGGAACAAGGTATGCAGCATGTGGAAGCCGGTTTTATCGGCGGCAAACCAGGTGCGTTCGATCTTCATCCCGCCAAAGCGGCGAACGTTGACAGAACCATCTGGTTTACGGCTCCAGGGGCAGCCCCACTGTTCCAGTTGAATCATCTCTTCCGGGCAGTGTTTGACGAAGTGCTCAACCACGTCTTGTTCACACAGCCAGTCGCCACCCGATACGGTGTCGTTGAAGTGATAATCGAAGCTATCGTGTTCCTGAGTCACTGCTGCTGACCCACCTTCTGCCGCCACGGTATGGCTACGCATTGGGTAGACTTTTGAGATCAGCGCAATTTTCAGTTGAGGGTTGGCTTCTGCGGCAGCAATTGCCGCTCGTAGGCCAGCTCCTCCGGCCCCGATAATGGCCAAATCGGCGTTAAAGGTTTGCAATGCATTCCTCCAGTTACTTAAGTTAATTAAGTTAAAATAAAAAAATAATATCTATTCGTTTCTGTCTTTATATCCGAGCTTAATATCAAACCCGCTGAAAATTATGTGATAGATGTATAAAGAATAGATAAACCTATAATTTTTGTGTGGGAATGATTATACCGAATTATGGGTAGATGAAATTTGATGTGATCCTGCATTTTGTGGTTTTTTCAGCAGGCTGCGTATTTATTGATAAAAACGTGATCGAAAGGCTTATTTAAGGGGAAATGATGCTTTTATTTCTTTAATAACCCTTTTGAGGTGGATATAAGAAAATGATCCACTGGATATAATTTATAGCGACTATCCTGACCGCTCCCTCTTGGAGGGTAGAGCATGCATTGCTGAAAAGCGCGTCTGGCCTTTTTTCCGCTGGAAATTTGGGCTGATGCGGGTAGACTGCACCCCCTGTTTGACTTTGGAGTAAGAACCATGAGCGAGACGACAAGTTGGCAACCTAGTGCTTCTGTCGCTAATTTGTTGAAACGAGCGTCGATCATTGCTGCTGTCCGACGTTTCTTCACCGATCGTGGTGTACTGGAGGTCGAAACGCCTGCCATGAGCCAGGCTACGGTAACGGATATTTTCTTATACCCGTTCCAGACCCGCTTCGTTGGTCCCGGTGCTGCGGATGGCATGACGCTGTATTTGATGACCAGCCCGGAATACCACATGAAGCGTCTGCTGGCTGCCGGTAGCGGACCGATCTTTCAGCTGGGCCGCAGTTTCCGCAATGAAGAATCAGGCCGACACCACAACCCAGAATTCACTATGCTGGAATGGTATCGCCCTCACTATGATATGTACCGCCTGATGAATGAGGTCGATGACCTGTTGCAGCAGGTACTGGATTGTGAAAGCGCGGAAATGCTCTCCTATCAGCAGGCGTTTTTACGCCATCTGGAGATCGACCCTCTGTCTGTTGATAAAGCGCAGCTGCGCGAAGCAGCAGAAAAACTCGGGCTGGGCGATATCGCCTGCCGTGAAGACGATCGCGATTCGCTGGTGCAGATGCTGTTCACCTTTGGCGTTGAGCCGCATATCGGGCGCGACAAACCGGCGTTTGTCTATCATTTCCCGGCAACGCAGGCTTCACTGGCCGAGATCAGTTCGGAAGACCATCGTGTCGCCGAGCGTTTTGAAGTCTATTTCAAAGGGATCGAGCTGGCGAACGGCTTCCGCGAATTGACCGATGCCGATGAGCAACGTCAGCGTTTCGAGCAGGATAATCGCAAGCGTGCCGCGCGGGATTTGCCACAGCAGCCGATTGATGAAAACCTGCTGGCGGCACTAAAACACGGTCTGCCGGAGTGTGCGGGTGTGGCGTTAGGTGTGGATCGTTTGATTATGCTGGCACTGAATGCCGAGAGGCTGAGTGATGTGATCGCGTTCTCCGTCGATCGCGCGTAATCCGTTTGAAGTAGGGCGGGGCCACATCTGGCCGCCGCCCATTTTCCCTTCTTATAAGCTGCCCGGCGTCCGCTGCCGTGGCGTCAGCGTTTTTCCACTGCGTGACAGATTGTCCATTTTCACCTGGAACGGTGGGAAAGGAAGCTCCAGATTGTGTTTGCGGTAGTTTTCCAGAATCAGCTGATGCAGTTCGTGGCGCAGCGGCATACGGTGCCCCATTTCGGCGGCGAACACGCGCAGCTCAAAAATCTGAATCCCCTGTTGCAGGTCAACCAGGAAGGCTTCTGGCTCTGGCGTATCCAGAATCAGCGAACAGCGCTTCACTGCATCCATCAGCAGTTCCGTGACTTCCTGACTGTTCGCGTTCGCCGGAGCAGGCACCGTCATCACCACACGCGTGACGGAATCCGATAGCGACCAGTTGATAAACTGCTCGGTGATAAATGCCTTGTTCGGCACGATGATCTCTTTTCTATCCCAGTCGGAAATGGTGGTGGCGCGGGTGTTAATACGCATGACGCTACCCGTGAGATCGCGGATCGTGACCGTATCGCCGATGCGGATCGGTTTCTCAAACAGGATGATCAGGCCGGAGATAAAGTTGGCAAAGATCTCCTGCAAGCCGAACCCGAGTCCCACACCTAGTGCAGCAACCAGCCATTGCAGTTTCGACCATTCGATCCCGATCAGCGAGAAGCCCATCAGGCAGCCGATCAGCATCAGAATATATTTGCTGATGGTGGTAATGGCGTAACCGCTGCCCGGCGACAGATCCAGATGCTGTAGGATTGCCAGCTCCAGCAGGGCGGGCAGGTTACGTACCAGCTGCGCAGTAACAATGAAGATCAGAATCGCGATCAGCACCGATCCCAGCGTAATCGCCTGTACGCTTTCTACGCCTTTGACCGTGCTGGAAACATCCCACAGGCTGATATTTTCGAGGAACGCGAAGGCAGAATGAATTTCTGACCACAGCGCGATAACGGAAACCAGTGCGATCAGTGTCAGAATGGAGCGTACTAGCTGGAGGGACTTGGCGCTGATGGCATCCAGATCGACGACGGGTTCTTCCACCGCGTCCGAACTGCTTTCATGGGACGACGCAGACGGCGAGTCTTCTTCACCTTTGGCACGCTGCGCCAGAATTTCCGAACGTCGCTGTTTGGCGCGGTCGAAGGCGATGCGGCGGCGCTGAATTAACATCCAACGGCGAATAATGTGGTAAACCACCAGCAGGAAGAACCAGATAGAGACGGAGGTTTCCAGACGGGCTAACAGCGCCTGTGCGGTTGCCAGATAGCCGATGCAGGAAGCCAGCGCAGCAACGAGCGGCATGGCGATCAGGATGTTCCACATCGCTCGGTTAACGGAGTTTTCCCCCGAACCTTCTTTGTCCAGATACAGCGGGATGCCCGCGCGTTTTAATCCGGTCGTGACCAGGCTCAGCGCCATACAGAGCAGGATGAAGCAGAGCCGCCCCAGCGTGCTGGAAAACTCGCGATCGTTGAGCTTATCGAACGTAATCAGCGCCATAATCAGCGGCACGATAAAGGCAATCGAGAGACGATAGTAGCGCATCGCTCTGGCTACGCGCTCCGGCGACCAGCGGAAGTGGACAATGAACAGCCCCTGCGGGTGCGAGAATGAGGCGCTGATCATCACCAGCCACATCAACGGCACGGTGGCGGTCACGCTGTCGCCGATAGCGACGGCAATCGGGTAAGGCCAGGCGTTTTGCAGCCCGTATCCCAGCGCGGCCCAGAGCACCGGCAGCGGCAGGGCGGTAAGGATAGACCAGAATACGGTACGCAGCGTCAGCATAAAGTGATCGAGCGTGACCTTGCCGACGCGGCTGCTGGCACGTTCCATAAACGCATGATAGTGACGACGCGAGCTGATACTAAAGCCAACCAGCAGCAGTGCACCCAGCAGCGGTAGCACGGTTTCCTGGCTGGTCACCATCATTACCAGCGCGCTACCCAACTGCGTCAGCGTATCCAGTGACAGCAGGCGCGTCAGATCCTGTACCAGTTTGAGCGGATAAGCGAACGTCACAGGGTCAACATCCGCCACCCAGAACAGGTCGCGATGGGCTGCTTCCCGTGTTTCGGTCAATGCATCCGCCAACTGGTTATTGGCGACTTTGAGTTTGGTCAGTTCGAGTATCTGTGAATCGCAACCGGAGATCAGTGAAGTCAACAGGTCGCGCTGGGTTCGCATCTGGTCGGTCAGAATACGCTGCTGTGTGCTGGTCAGCGGATCGCCGTTGTCCTGTTTGGCTTTATCAAGATCCTGCGGTTTGTTGATCAGATCTTCAAAGTGCAGCCGCTGCACGCGTAACTGCGCCATGTCGCTATCCAGCAACTGAGGCTTGGGCATTTCCGGCAGGCGGGCGATCTGTGCCCGTAACGTTTCACCTAATATCGGTGAAACGCCGAGCCACTGTGCCTGTTCGCGGATGGTGCTCAGCGCCTGACGAACCTGAATGGTGTGCGTGGCAGCCTGACGCTGCTGAGAAGCAATGAGGTCCATCCGCTGCGCTTGCTGGTTCAGCGCGACGGAAAGCTCGCGGTTAACCTGTAGCTGCTTGCTGATGACGCTGGGTAAATCGCCACTTTGTTCCGCGAGCAGCTCTGTGCGTTCTAATGCCTGTTCGGCTTCGCGCTGGCGCATATTGTTGAGTCTGCTGCGTAAATCCTGTTGCAGCAGATCCAGCCTGTCGTGGCGCTTTTTATACAGTTCGACACGTAACCGGGATAGCTCCTGACGATTGCTGGCTGAAAGCTGTGCCAGCTCCAGTTCGTCGACCCGACTTTTGCGCAGGGCAGATTCGGCCTGGAGCGCGACGAGCTGCGCTTGCCCCAGCGGGGTAGCAGGCGTACCGAGAGACTGAATACGGCGTTCCGCATCGCTTTGCATGCGGCTGGCTTCGGTTTGCTGCTGCGGAAGCTGGCTCAGTGAGTCGCTGATTTCACGCAGCCGATCCTGTTCCTGTTGGAGCTGGCGCGCCTGTTCCAGCAGTTGGCTACTGGTTTGCAGTAACTGCTGTTCAAGATCGTTGCTGGAGAGACTGTCTGAAATAGACGACGGTTTGCCGTCTTCGGCATTAAGCTGGCGACGCAGCTCCTGAACCAGTTTGGGGAAATCATCAATAACGCGCTGATACTGTGTGGCGCGCTCCAGTGATTCTTTGCGATCCTGGAGGGTGTTCAGCGCAGCCTGATATTCCTCAACAATTTTCGCCTGATCGGCTGCACCTTTGTTGGCCTCCGCCTGCTGTAGCTGCTGGCGTAGCTGCGCCTCATTGGGCGCAGTGGCAGCCAACGCGGCAGTTGATAATAAACATCCCAAAAGAAAAGTCAGAATCAGACGCACGTTAGCTACCTTTATTACAAACAACACTCTTACAAGCGACTAAAGTCGGCCGTTATTTACGGCGCGTCGGGTTTGTGGCCCGTCTGGCCGGATGCCTCAACCGCAGGATTTTGTCCCTCAACCTGAGCGGGCTCAGATGCTACCGCGGCAGGCGACAGTGCGGCGTCGTTAGCTTCCAGCTCGGTGCCTTCCGGGAAGACAACAGGCGTTTGCTCATCCTGACGGACTTCGGCAAACGGCTCGCCCATACGCGTCACGCTCATGGTATTCAGGTGAGCAGCAAACTGGAGATTATTGCCTGCGGCAAACAGGTTAATCACGGTTGAGCCCAGCTTGAAGCGACCCATTTCCTCGCCTTTTGCCAGTACGACGGCACCTTCTTCACCCGCCTGCGGGTAAGTCCAACGCTTGATGATGCCTTCACGCGGTGGTGTTACCACGCCTGACCACACGGTTTCGATGCTGCCGACAATGGTCGCACCCACCAGAATCTGGGCCAATGGGCCGAATTCAGTATCAAACAGGCAAATGACGCGTTCGTTACGTGCAAACAGATTCGGCACGTTATCGGCCGTCAGCAGATTGACGGAGAACAGGTCACCCGGCACATAAATCATCTCGCGCAGCACGCCGTCGCACGGCATGTGGAGGCGGTGATAATCACGCGGAGAAAGATAAATGGTGGCAAACAGACCGTCGCGGAACAGATCGGCCATCACATAGTTGCCGGCCAGCAATGCTTCCAGCGTGTAGTCGTGGTTCTTCGCCTGAATTAGCTTGCCGTCGGTAATAGGGCCAAACTGCGACAGCACGCCGTCAGCGGGCTGCACCAGACGGTGCGCATGGGGATCGACAGGGCGAATGCCAGGACGCAGAGGGCGAACGAAAAATTCGTTAAACGTGCGGTAGGAGGCGGTATCCGGCTGCTGCGCTTCCTGCATGTTGACGTTGTATTGGCGGACAAACAGATCGATCACCAGCTTGGTGAGTTTTCCTGCTCGCTTATTTGCTCCCCAGCCCGCTAAGCGGGTCAGCCAGATCTTGGGAAGCCAATACTGTAGTTTGATTTTGATATTATCCAGCACTGTGAGCCTCTTGGATTAATAGTGCGCCATAAAATAAGCTGTCTGGGAAACACGCCTGATGTTGCCAGCGGTAGCCCAGAAAGAGAGTTAGCGGATTCACTTACCCTCAAAGGGGGCGCATTGTAACGATGGTCATGATAAATGTCAGTTATCTGTATCCGAAAAGCCTTTACGCGTTTTTACTTGCGCCATGCTTTCCAGAATCCGGTGATAGTTATCAAAACGCTCTGTGGCAATCTCTCCGCGCGCAAGTGCAGCATTGATCGCGCAGCCTGGATCGTTTTCATGTTTACAGTCGCGGAACTTACATGAGCCGATGTATTTACGTAACTCAATGAAACCACTTGTCACCTGTTCAGGTTCCAGATGCCACAGACCAAATTCACGCACGCCCGGTGAGTCGATCACGTCGCCGCCGTGCGGGAAGTGGTAAAGCCGGGAGGCGGTGGTGGTGTGTTGCCCCAATCCTGAGTTATCAGACACCTCATTCACCAGAATTCGTTCTTCGTCCAGTGCGAGCAGCGCGTTAAGCAGGCTGGACTTCCCGACACCTGACTGTCCGGCGAAAATACTGATACGGTCGGTGAGGGCTTGCTCCAATTCAGGGATACCCTGTTGAGTATGGCTGGAAACCATCAGCACGCGATAGTCGAGGGCGCGGTAGATATCCATTTGTTTATCAACAAACTGGCGAGATTTGTCATCCAGCAGGTCAATTTTGTTCAGCACGATCAGCGGGTCGATCTCCAGCGTTTCGCAGGCGACCAGATAGCGATCGATAATATTCAGCGACAGCTCAGGCAAGATCGCCGAAACGATCACGATCTGATCGATATTGGCGGCGATCGGTTTAATGCCATCGTAATAGTCGGGGCGGGTCAGGACGGAATGGCGAGGGTGAACGGCTTCCACGATCCCGCTGATGCCTGCGAGTGATTCATGGCCTGGGCGCCAGACGACGCGGTCGCCCGTGACCAGCGATGAAAGGGTCCGACGAATGTTGCAGCGGTGCACCACGCCATCGGCGGCTTCCACATCGGCGTGCATACCGAATCGGCTGATGATAATGCCTTCCTGCGCATCGCCCAGTTGGCTATCTTCCCATTCGACTTTGCTTTCCGTTTTTTTCAGGCGACGCTGGTGGTTTGCGCTAACCCGACGCTGCTGACCTTTCGACAGTTTCTTTTTGCTCACTGAGCCTCACTTAAGACGATTTATCGTTCGCGGCAGTGCGTTATCGCCCGCCGCGTTTGAACCGACTATAATACACCCTATTTGATTTTAATTAACTGATACCACCTTATCGGTATCAGCATTGAGATTGATACTGGTATCCTTGTATCGACGACAGGGCACAATGCAACAGGAATTCCCACGATGGTAGATGAAAATAACCTGATCTGGATCGATCTTGAGATGACGGGTCTGAACCCGGATCACGATCGCATCATTGAGATCGCAACGCTGGTGACGGATGCAAATTTGAACGTGTTGGCTGAAGGGCCGGTCATGGCGGTGCATCAGTCAGACAGCCAACTGGCGCTGATGGATGACTGGAATGTGCGTACGCACGGTGCCAGCGGCCTGACGGATCGCGTCAAAGCCAGCACGACGGATGAACGCGCTGCCGAGTTGGAAACGCTGGCGTTTCTACAAAAATGGGTACCGGCGGGTAAATCGCCGATCTGTGGCAACAGCATCGGTCAGGATCGTCGCTTCTTGTTCCGCTATATGCCAGAGCTGGAAGCCTACTTCCACTACCGCTATCTGGATGTCAGCACGCTCAAAGAACTGGCGCGACGCTGGAAGCCAGAAATCCTGACGGGCTTTAAGAAGCAAGGCACGCATCAGGCGATGGACGACATTCGCGAATCACTGGCGGAATTGGCCTATTACCGTGAGAACTTTCTGCGGCTGTAGTCGTTGAAGCAAAACGGGTAGGGCGTGATGTGCCGCGATCTGCTGCTATTTACGTCACAACGCCTGTTTTGTCAGCGTATTGTTTTTTTTATCAGCAGTCAGACAATTTTTCATTTTGGGGGGCTTGCGGTTAAACGGATTTCTCGTATAATGCGCACCCCATACCGATGAAGAATTTCAATTAAAGAACTTCAACATCGTGTGAAGATTTACCGGGCGGGAATAGCTCAGTTGGTAGAGCACGACCTTGCCAAGGTCGGGGTCGCGAGTTCGAGTCTCGTTTCCCGCTCCAAGTTTTATCACTGTTTGTCACCATACAAGCAGTGCGCAGTAATCAGACGTAACGCCTGTTAATGTCTGTCCGATATGCGGGAATAGCTCAGTTGGTAGAGCACGACCTTGCCAAGGTCGGGGTCGCGAGTTCGAGTCTCGTTTCCCGCTCCAATCTTTTAGTTTTTTTCTTTCCTTCAATTCAGTGTCCTTTTCTCTTTTCATGTATCAAATCCGTTAAACACTTTCTGCTTTCTTCATCGCGTAAGAAACCCATGCTGTGCGCTGAGTGATGTCTCTGGGCTGTGCCTTGATCGTTGATATCGTAGATAAATCATTTTATTAAATACTTAGTCTGGTTATATTTATTCTGATTCTCTTTTCTATTTTATTTTTTATGTCGGTTTGATTTTGACGTAATATTAAAATTTAACTATGTTTATAACCAGAATGCATTTATAAAAATCACATCGTTTAAAATGAAGAAGGTTGTTATTGTTTTTAGTGATTTTTTCTATTCGACGCTATCTGGGGAGTATCATTTAAATTTCATGAGGCATTCCGATTATTTATTTAATAAATAATGGGTTGTTATCATGGATCATATGGTTATCCCTACAGATAAAAGAGGATGGAAAAATGAAAGCAATAAATAGCACTATTTTACATGTTGTAGCGACGGCGGCTTTAGTGATGAGCGGGTTTGCTCAGGCTGATGACACGGCAAAAGCACATACTGGAAAAGAGCAAGTTGAACTCAAACATATTCACGCTGTCCTGCAAAATGGAACGCCCAGCCCACAGCACGATGCGATGTGTGAGAAACAGCTGAATATGCCTGAATCCAAATACGCCGGCATGAAAGTGACAACAGAATATAATATTAATACCCAGTCAATGATGATGTCGGCAAAATCCATGTTCCCTTCGCCACACAGTACACAACCCATGGAATTAACGGCCGATTTATCCGCTTTGGGTCTCTCTGATAGCTATTCGTTTGGTGCATTTAGCCCTAGTGTTTTACCTGAGGCTAATATTCTTTTCTCTCTTGATAAAAAAATGAAAAACCCGGTGAGCACTTTCATGATTATTAATAAAAATGAAAGTTACAATTGTGTTATTAGCAGTTCAAAGGATGGCCTAAGCAAAGAGGCAATGAAAAGCCTTGAAATGAAGAAATAATAATTCTTCATTTTCTACTATAAATTGCAGGCAATTGCCTGCAATTTATGGCTATTTACACGATCCGTACTGCCATTCAGAGGGTGAACGAATATTGCCGTGCCATATGTACAAAGCAAGCACGGGCTCTTCTTGCGCCCGAGTCGCATGTGTCACACCGCTAGGGTGAAAAATTAACTCACCGGGTTGGCGCGGAAAATAGCCGCCATTCCCCATCGACCACAAACCCGTACCAGCCAGAGGAAGGTAAATCTCCGCCGCGGGATGGCAATGCGCTGGATAATGGGTTTTTGGTGCAATGAGCGTCAGCCCTATCGCGAAATGCGACGATATCCAGAAATCCTCAGGTCCGACAAATTGTGTAAAGGCGATTTTTTCGTCCAGATACGGAGAATCAGGATGAGGGGAATAATCAAAGTTCCAACTTAATGCGGGAGCTAATAGCCTGATCATTGAGCATAGCTCTCTGTCTCCTGATGTTTCTCCGATGTTCAATGCTTGTTCGAGGTAATCAACCGCAGGCAGCCGTGCGGCGGTATTCGGCCGCGTGTTTTTTACTGGCAGGGAAGGCCAGCTATTGACGATGGGGATGAGATCGCCACGTAAATGTTGTTCTACAGGTATCGAGACTAACCGTTTGTGGATCGTGAAAAGTAAGTGTTCGAGAATGCTGTCACTGCTGCTCATTATGTTCGCCCCATAAAAGACTCACTGGACCATCAAGCTCGGTAAGCAAAGGTTCAATGCCAGAGTAAAAAGGCGTACCGTGAATCAGCACCAGCGGCTGAACCTTGCCCCATGCGGCAGGCTGGCCTTCGAAAATAACGTTATGTTTTAGTTCAAGCATGTTATTGTCATATTCAATATTAGCTATATGACTATATAATACGAAAGATGAGTGAGAGATCAACCCAAGTCAAAGTATTAGCCAGCGAGCCTCGATTGGAAATACTCCGGCTACTGAAGCATCCGCAACAACATTTCAGTGGTCAGACGTCAGCCGATCCGCAGGAATTTGGTGTGTGTATTACGCTGATCGCCGACGCGCTGCATATCGCCCAGCCAACGGCCAGTCGGCATGTCGACCTGCTGCGGCAGGCGGGTTTCATTACGATAAAACGCTACCAGAAATGGACGTATTGCCAGAGAAATGAGGTGGCTTTAGCGGATTACATTCAGTGGTTGACGGGTGAATTGTGTGGGAAAACTGAGGGCTGATTGGCTGTGACTTGGTGTCGAGTGGGCGGATTCCTGCGTGTCATCGGGCGTTTCCTCGTGAGAACCCCCCTGTCGTCGAACATCATGTTACCTGTTTGTATACGGATGTAGTGATATCATCTCTGCTTAGGTGGCAAAATTCAGTGTGCCACGACAGGTCCGCGTTACAGGTAAATAATTATTTTGAGTGCAAATCGAATCCAAACCCCGTCTCTCCCCGTGTTAAAGCTCCTCGCACTTGCGACAGCCGCGTTTCTGACCTTACTGACTGAGATCATGCCGGCAGGGCTCCTCAGTGCGATCGCTACGGGTCTTGATGTCTCTGAAAGTCTGGCCGGCCAGTTCATTACCGCGTTTGCTCTGGGGGCGCTGTTATCTGCGATTCCCGCTACGGCGCTGACGCGCGGCATGCGACGCAAACCTCTGCTGCTCATTGCGATTAGCGGATTTGCCGTCGTGAATGCGGTGACCGCCTTTTCAGACAACTACGTTTTATCACTGGCCGCCCGCTTTGTCGCCGGTCTGTTCGGTGGCGTGGTCTGGTCGATGCTTGCCGGGTACGCCTCCCGTATGGTTCCCAGATGGTTACTCGGGCGTGCCATTGCCATTGTTGGTGCGGGCTCTACGGCGGCGCTGGTTCTCGGCGTACCGATTGGCGGCCTTCTCGGGTCAGTCATCGGCTGGCAGGGTGCATTTGGGCTCGTGTCGGCTATCGCGGTGCTCCTTGTTGTCTGGATCGCGCTTTTTGCTCCCGACTTCCCAGGGGAATCGGCGGATAAACGGTTATCACTGCCTCAGGTTGCCGCCAAGCGTGGCGTCGGGGCGACGCTGGCGCTGATCCTCACCTACATCGTCACGCACAACATTCTGTATATTTACATCGAACCTTTCCTCGTGGCTTCCGCCATGGGTGACTGGCTCAACGGTGTGTTGTTCATTTTCGGTGCGGGTGCGGTGTTTGGCCTTGTGCTGTCCGGCATTATCGTCGATGGCAACCTCAAGCGTCTCGGTCCTGCCGAGGTGTTCTTATTCGCCGCGGCGACGCTCCTTCTGGGCCTTTGGTCCGATGTACAGGTCATTCTGATTCTGGCAGTCTTTATGTGGGGCATCTCTTTCGGGGGATTCTCCGTCGTCACGCAAACGGCAATGACTCACCTTTCTTCTGACGCCGTGGACGTCGCACAGTCGATGTCTACCACATCGTGGAACACCGCGGTGGCTTCAGGGGGCGTCATTGGAGGATTGCTTCTCAGCAGCGCAGGCCCGGGCGCGTTTCCGTGGGTAATGATTGGGCTATTGACGCTATCATTCCTCGTCGTACTTCTGGGGGTTAACCGTGCGCTAGCGGCCGCTAAACCAGCGCAGTCCGTCTCCGTCAGAAGTGATTCCTTGATGCAGAGTAACCAACATTTATGAAATACCGCCATTTCCTGTTTGACCTTGACGACACGCTGCTGGACTTCAAAGCCTCTGAGCGTCTTTCGTTTGCGCGTACGCTGACGAACCTTGGCGTCGATATTGAGAATACGACCCTGTTCGCAGACTATCAGCGCGAGAATACTCAGCTATGGAGTGAGTTTGAAAAGGGGGAAATCTCCAAGGATCTCCTGAAAGTAGAACGATTCCGCCGCACGTTTTCCCTTCATCGCATCGATATCGATCCCCACAAAGCGAGCAACCTCTATCTGGAGTGCCTGCCTGAGACCGTGGTGTTGGTAGATGGCGCGGTTCAGATCTGTGAAGCGCTTGCCGAGATTGGTGAAGTTGGCATTATTACCAATGGTATTGAGCATGTGCAGGCGAAGCGTGTGGCGAACTCGGGTTTGGCAGATTGTCTCTCGTTTGTCGCCACCTCTGAGGCTTGCGGTTTCGCCAAGCCGGATGCGCGCTTCTTCGAGTTCTCCGCCAGCAAATTTAGCTCGTTCGAGAAAACCAAAGCGATCATCGTGGGCGACAGGCTCGATGCCGATATTCTTGGGGCGAACCTGTACGGTATAGACAGCTGCTGGTTCAATGCAGGCGGAGCCGCCAACGATTCGGATATCGCGCCAACCTACGAAGCCGCAACCCTGCAAGATGTCTTCACGCAGATCAGTGCAAAGTCTTAAGCCTGTACCACGCAACATCGACGACAATCACCATGGTTAACTCGCGGTGGATTGTCGTCGTTCTTAGTGCTCGTTTGAGCACTACATTTTGATGAACTATTTATTCTGAACGACTTCGTCTTCATACAATTTCAGAATACGTTCTGCGAATTCGTCATCGAGAGTATAAAAATAACTTTCAGGTACGTTAAGAACGCGGGCAAAGGAACACATCATTTCAAAGGTGGGGCGATGTGTACCGCTTTCGTACTGAGAAACTCGGGAACGGGCGGTTGCTTCTTCGATACCTGAAAGTACGCCTAATTTTTCCTGAGTAATTTTAGCGCGTAGGCGAGCTGCTTTTAGACGAGTAGGTAGCATTATGACACCATCAATAATCCATATTGGTGCCATGTTTAGCATCGCTTTACATTTTAGTTGCTTAGAGTCCCTGAACAGAGGTCATAGGCAAGAATAGAAAAATCAGAAGGAACGACTTTTGTATTGACGAAAGAGATCCAGAAGCATTTCTGCAAATTTGTCATCAACAGTATAAAAGTAACCTTCCGGTACATTCAGCACCTTAGCAAAGGCACACATCATTTCGAATGTTGGCCGATGTATCCCATTTTCATACTGTGAAACGCGTGAACGTGCGGTTTCTTCTTCAATGCCTGCCAGTGTACCCAGTTCTTCCTGAGTAAGATGGACGTTTAGCCGTGCAGATTTGAGACGTATAGGAATCATAGTCAACACCTCTATTAGATATTGACTTAATGTTTAGCATTACTTAACATTATAGTTGTTTAGATATACTGAACATTTACGCTGAAATCATGGAGGAGATAAAGATGGAAAATAATGACTGGCATCCAGCAGATATAATTGCGTCTTTAAGGAAAAAAGGTACGACGCTGGCGGCAGTTTCAAGGAAAGCTGGTCTAGCTTCGTCCACATTAGCGAACGCGCTGACAAGACACTGGCCGAAAGGCGAAAGACTGATTGCTGAGGCTTTGAACAAACGCCCCGAAGAAATTTGGCCTTCGCGCTATTAGGATATCGGACGCAGGGTGGAGGGGGATTGAAAACCAACTCTGTGGAAGTTTACAAAATTTTTTTCTTGCTGTGGTGGAACCGACAAGTGCAGCGCGTTGGTCGTTTGATATAGGGTTTTTTGCACAGTAAATTGTCAATGTTACACTGCTGTTGCAAGCAGTATTCCCATGTTGCCATGAGCTTCAAGAGAATACGCAGGACCAATCTTGTTCTCAACCTGACTTGCTACTTCTTTGTGGGTGATCGCTACGGTGATGGTAGCTCTTTTATCATATTGGTAACCATAGGGTTTTATCCTGTTCATACTCCTCGAATCAACAGTCTTATAGCTGGCCTTCGTTGGCTCAGTCTGGTTTATTCATGAAGCCGTAGTACTTCATACGGCTGTAAGCCGTTGCAAGTGACGCCGCTAACGATCTCTGCGCCAGCCCTTATGCCTCTGAGCTTTCTGAAGCGACCTATCACTTGATGCACATTTTCTGCACCAATTCTCGTAAACCCACATATCAGGGAAGGACTGAATCGATGCCTAAGGACATTACTCTGACGATGTTGGCAGTTGTACAACCGATATCTCCGTAATATCTCAATCATAGGTATTATCCAGTGCGACATGGTTTCTCTGTGTCGTGAGTCGCCGTGTGCCGTAGAACAGAGGTTATTGAGGATTTGGAGATAGCATATATCATGTCTAAACTGTGAAATGCAGATGTTGGTACGACAGGTTAGATGGTATCTCGCCGACCACCATTGTATGGTGGTTTGCCTGTCATCTGCTGTCGCTATATCGTCTAGTGGCTAGAACAGGGAGTTACTCTGCGCACGCTACATAATGAAATGGCATCGGTGCGAGTCATTCTAAGGGCTGCCGAGTGAAGCAAGTTGACTGGTGCGGAACGGTTAAGGAGTAAGGTGTACGGTTTTGATGCCAGAAACGTACACCGTCCCTATGTTAATATTACAGCTAATAAAGTAGCTATAAAATATTTTCATAACTAGAATAATAGAATGCTAATCTTAAAAGTCAGCATGTGAAACTGTATGCTTAAATGTTAATGAAATAACCTGTTGCCTGTTTGGGATAAATTAAATAAGATAAATCTCTTTTAGCTAAGAATAAGAAGAAATATGATTAAACCTATAAGGTTTTATGCCAAAAATTATAAGGCATATAAAGAAATAAACTTGGATGTTGGTAAATTCAATGTTTTTATTGGAAAAAATAGTGCGGGGAAAAGTGCTTTAGCAAGACTGGCTCCCTTAATTTTAAAATCATTGAATGTTGGTTCTGGTAATGTAGTTGATTATACTCCATTAGACATCGATATAGGCGCTTCATATCATGATGTAGTCCATGGTCACAATGAATACACTAGGCTTGAATTAGGTGCTACTTTTGATTGTGATGGCGAACAAATATCATTTGTTACAGAGTTGACTTTTTCCACTGAATTAAAAACACTATTGGTTTCAAATTTCAAATCTATATATAAAGATATAACATATCAAGCTGAATTAGATCTTGAAGGGTTAGAGAAGAATGGAAGCGTAAAATATATTTATGAAGGTAAGGTGCAGGAATTGGTATTTGATGGGTTAATCCCTAAAAATTTAAAGGATAGCGATAATGTGATTTTTATTCTATTAGAAAATGTTAGGAATTATGATTTTGATATAAGTTACTTAGGCCCTTTCAGATCGGAGTTACAAAGAACCTATACTGTAAAAACAATAAAAAAACTTGATATTGGAGATAAAGGCCAAAATGCTCCGTACATTTTCAAGGATGTTGACTATAAATCCAATGGGGTTTTAAGTAACAAGATTAAAGAGTGGATGCATAGTAATTTTAATGGAAAATATTTTGCGTTACGCTCTTTTGATAAATCTTTTTCAGTTGTTTGTAGTAATCAATTTAATGAGTCAAATATAATTGATGAAGGTATGGGGTTTGCTCAAATATTTCCATCAGTGATAAATAGAAATGTGCGGGATTTAAAGAAAATAAAAGGTATAGAAATAATTGAACAGCCAGAGTTACACATTCATCCTGCAGCTTGTGGAATAGTCGCCGATCTATATTTAAATGCAAGGAATAGTAATATCGTCTTTGTTGAAACTCATTCAAAAGAATTTGTCCTAAGGATTAGAAGACGTGTTGCAGAAGGTATTGATTGTGAAGATGTAAATATTATTTATGTTGACTATGATGATAGTAATAAGACAGCGAGACTTTCTCCAATTAAGGTTGATGATAAAGGAGCCGTTGATTGGTGGCCTAAAGGTATTTTTGAAGAGGATTTTGATGAAGTAATCGCATTAAACATGGCGAGTTCGCTGAAATGAAAATAAAATGCGAATTGGATGTATTAAACTCGTCTGATGATAAATTACTGTTTTTTTCAGGAATGATTTCACATAAAGACTCACACTCAATTGATTTGTCTAATATTAAGGACTTGATAAGTCATAGTAATATTAATGAATTTGAGAGGGCTTGTCTTCAAAGGTTGGTTGTCGCAGCAGCCAATACGAATTATCAATTAACAGTAACTATTTCAAAAGAAGGAAATGGGAGGGATAAATTTCGAGCGTCAGATCTAAATAAAATTTTAAGCCGTAAGGCTGTAGTGATTCTTGAAAATGAATTCAGTGATGCGTTATTTATTGATGTCGTACTAAAAAGTCAAAAAAAGCTATCTCTTTTACAGTCAAAAGATATTTCATGGGAGATTCGAGGGGCCGGAGGTTGTGGTGAAATACCCAAGCATATATTGAGCGAAGCAACTAAAATGAATAACATGAAAAGGATTTTAGTTGTTCATGATTCCGATCAATTATATCCAGGAGACAACACTAGTGACGTGCAAGCTAAGATAATTGAAACTGCAGCTCAGAATAATGTTCATTGCTGTACCCTTGAAAAAAGAGAGATAGAGAATTATATACCGGATAGCATTATTTCAGAATTAGATTTTGCAAGAAAAAAAATAGTTGAATCATTCTCAAAATTATCGTCTACACAAAAAGATTTTTTTGACTATAAAATTGGATTTAAGAGAAAAGGTGGGCATAAGCATAAAACTGATATTTCATTTAATGGTCTCTATGCCAACATCCCTGATGAAGTTTACGATGAAATAAAAAATGGTTTTGGAAAAGACATTGCTGGTTTGGTCTATAAAAAAGATGCGTTAATAACAAAAGATGACTTTGTTCTGCGATGTGATAAGATAAATACAGAATTTAAAAAAATCTGTGCGGCTATTGAGAGAATATTATGATTAATGACAAAAGTGAAATACCTTCAGTAAGCCCAGAAGTGATGTTTATCGATGATTTGGTTTCAAATATCGAAAATGGTAAGATTGTGTTACCAGAATTTCAAAGACCCTATGTTTGGAAAGAAAAAGATATTAAGTATCTATTTGATAGTATCTATAAAGGATATCCAATTGGTTCCATTCTTTTATGGAATGGTGGTGGAAAAGATATCCCGACTCCAAATTATGTTGGTGGAAGAGCTGTCAGTCAATCAAATGGTGAGAAATACTACATAGTTGATGGACAACAGCGTCTGACAACACTTTTTTGTTGCCTTTCAGATGACATTTTTGATGAAGATGGAAAATGGGATTTATATTTCAATCTTAGAGAGGATTCCTTTACACACTCCCCTGGAAATAAAGGGGATGATTCTCATTTTATAAGTATTAAATCACTCAGAAAAACAACTTCTTTTTTAAAGGAAGCTCGCAGGATTATAGATGAAACATCAGATGATTCTTTAATAGAAAAAGCCGAAATTTTAGCTGATAAAATTAGAAAGTATAAAATGGCAGTCATAAAATTAGATGGTGGAGATTTGTCTGAGGTTGTTGAGGTGTTTTCTAGGCTAAATTCTATGGGGAAAAATATCGGGCAGCAAGATATAGTCTATGCACTGACATACGATGGTGATTCTGACAGTGGAATTAATAAATTCATTGATGATGTTCGTGCTTGTTTTAAAAAATACTTTATTGATGAAAAAAACAAAAATGAAGTCTACCTTCAATTAATTAAAACTGCAATCGGATTTGAAGTTTATGATCAAGATAGGAACAAAATTGTTGAAAAACTAAAGACTATCAATAAAAATAATCCTCATCAATTAGAAAAAATACTTAGTTCTTTAGATGATACATTGAGGTTTTTTGTTGATGAAATGCTAATTAATAAATTCTCTTTGCTACCTTATACAAATATTCTATTTATGGCATTTCATTATTTTCATTCTTACCATGGGATGAAATCCACTAAGCGTTTAAGCAATTGGCTGTTCTTTATTTCAATATATGAACTTGGAAGGGCTAGTCCTTCAAAAATAGAGGGGATTATACTCTTCTTTAAAGAGGGGCTAAGTAAAAAGGAATTCAGCCTACAAGTTAGCCTAAGCAAACAGCTAAATCTTGCTGTTTCACCTGATTTATCTGCTAAGTATTCTGCTGGTTCTGCTTCCGGCAAGACATTGGCAATAGTGCTGAAAAACTATGTAGGTTCAGTTTTGTTTGATAATAACATTATCGGTGATGTTAACTCTTTTTCAATTTTCCCACCGCAAAGTTTATTTCGTTCAAGTTTAAGTAATTTTCTTGGGAGTAAAGTCTTTTTTACATATTCTGAAAATGAGTATAAATCCGTTATCGATGTAATTGAAAAGGCTGTTCCTACAGTATCGCTATCATTAAATGATAGAAGTAAGGAAAATATCATCGAGTTTCGTAGATATCATATGGCAAAGATTTATAATTCTTTTGCAGATGATATCGTCTCCTTTCTAAGGAATGAATATCTTTAACTTAATTATTATTTCTGATTTATACTTCATGATGTTGATATGTTGATATGTTGATATGTTGATATGTTGATATGTTGATATGTTGATATCATGAAGTTTCATTTTTTAATTTTATATGGTTAAACGCTTGGCTACATTACAGCTCCACGTATGCATTTTCAAGCTAGTACCCAATATAACCAACCAAAAAACTGGTACTTGAAATATTTTTTTAGTCAATGTATTGAGTGAGGAATATTTATCTCATTTTCCGTTCCAATCTTTTGGTTTCTTTCTCTAATAATTCCCTGCTTTATAATTTTTACTATTCAGGATCAATACTGCTTCAGGGAAAAAGCAATCTACTCTTTGGTATAACGTGTCTTTTCATACCAGATAACCTCTTTTTTAAGTAGAATAATGACCGAAAACTCACCTTTACGCTGGTACTGAACGAAGGGAAGAGATCAGTGATGCACTTTTCCCCTGGATGAGCGCCTGGAAGAATATTGTTTACCCGCTGGTGCGTAGCGGCATGCGCAAGCAAGACGTTCAAACGCGAAATGGCTGCATAAGTCGCCCATCTGGCGTATCTATTTCTGGCTCACCCAGCCGTAGCGGGCTGGGTGAGCCAGATTTCTGCATTCACTCTTCACCCAACGAGCGCGATACGCGTTCTTTTCTTAATACGCCCTGTATACCGACAAACAGCACGCCGGTGAGCAGCAAGATGGCGATGAGGCCGTCGTAGCCGTAAAACGTGATGGCGGCACCAGAGAATAGCGGCCCGCTGATACTGCCAGCCGACCACACCAGCCCCAGAAGTGAATTCATCACAATCAGCCGCTGACCGGCAAATTTCTGACCCGCCCGAACCAGAGACAGTGTGTAAAGCCCGCCTGCCGCTGCGCCCAGTACGATACAGACGGGGACCAAAAGCGAAGGGGAGGAGAACGAGAAGGTGATCAAGACCAGCATCACACAGAAAAGGATGCCGCAGCCGATGTGGGTTTTGATGATGCCGCATTTGTCTGCCAGCCAGCCAATCGGTGTCTGAAATACGGCATCGCCCAGAAAAATGAGTGTGACCAGTAAGATCGCGGATTTTTCGTCCAAGCCCTGTTCCATGCCATAAAGCGGAAAGAGCGCAAGGATACTGGCATCGAAGAAGGAGAAACAGAGCACGCCAGAAGCGATTGCCGGGAGAAAAGGAATAAGATCCCGATAAGATGCTGAGGACGATTCATCTGCCTGAACCATCGTGGCGCAGTTCCTCAACATGAACGCACACGCGGCGGATAGCGCGCAAATCAGCCATAGCGCATAGGTTTGCATCGGCTCGCCAGCGGCAATCAGCAGCGGCCCTATCAGCTGACACCCTGTGAAAACGGCGGCATACAGCCCCGTCAGCGTCGCTTTGTGTTTGTCTGACGCCCGACTGGTGACCCAGGTTTCTCCCAGCACCACCAAAACCCCCGAGGCGAGCCCGGTTAACAGACGGGGGAAGATGAGCGAAACAGGGTGTGACAGCAGGAACGAGGCAACGGTGGATGCCGCCAGAACGATCAGGCTGCCGGATAACAGATAGCTGGCGTGCAGGTGGCGGCTGAGCCATGGCGTAACGAAAGAGGATAGCATCATCCCCGCTGCGGGAAGGGCTGCCAGAATACCGAGTGTCGCGGTGCTGTGCCCGAGCTCGGCCAGCTTTAGGCTGATGAGCGGCAGCGTGTACCCCGTAACCAACCCCACGAGTGAGGCGGCGATAATCATGTTCAGTGTCGTGAAATTGGCTTCACGGGCATATGCTGTCATTGTCTTTCCAGTGCGGTTTTAACAAGCATTTTCAACCCCGGAAAGGCAGGTGGACACTTCCTGCATTAGCCAGGTATGAAATCGTACGTACTTTTCATTTTGTTCAAGGGGGATGGGCGATAATAGATAATAAGCAGAACCCTCCCGCGCAAATCCATACGGTGCATGCAGTTGCCCGTTTGCAATCTCGTCCTGCACCATCAGGAAAGACGCCATTGCCATGCCTAGTCCCGATACCGCCGCCTGAATACACAGATAAAAGTGTTCATAGTCCGCTCTGGTGCTGCCTTTGAGTGACACATGCGTCTGTCGTTGCCAGGTTGCCCACGCTTTCGGTCGCGTTCCAGTATAGAGCAAACGCATTCCCTCCAGACTTTCCTTGCGCTCGGTTTTATTGCGGCTTACCGGCCCCATCCATTCGTCACATACCTTTACCCCATGCGTTTGCGGATCCCAGTGAAAATCGTCACGCCGCAGCGCGAGGTCAACGCCGCTACGCACAAAATCAATCGGCCCGCCCGCAGCCACCAGATGAAGTTTGATATCGGGATTCGCCTGATTAAACGCCGGCAGCCGCGGAATCAGCCATTTCATGGCAATCGTGGGCTCGCATGACAGCGTCAGTACCTCATCCTGCGCACCTTGCTGTAGCCGGTAGACCGCGCCTTCGAGCTGCTCGAAGACGGACTGCGTGATCGTATGCAAAGAACGTCCCGCCGCGTTTAAAAAGATTGCCCGGTTGCGCCGTTCAAATAGCTCAACCCCCAGTGCTTCTTCCAGCAATCTGATCTGCCTGCTGACAGCACCATGCGTGACGTGCAGGGATTCGGCGGCTTTAACAAAGCTACCTGTTTGTGCGGCCGCTTCAAAGAAGCGAAAAGAGGCTAACGAGGGAATTTTCATATACACGATGAAATTTGACAGATTTATACCAAGATAAATCGCTTTTTTGCCACATGCAAACGCTGAATAATCACACTGTCTTCAGATTTAAAAGGCCTAATGGCCTAAATAATGAGGAAATATCGTAGGAGTCGCATCTTTGCTAGCCGTATTGCGTCAGTGATTTTTGCATTGCTCCTTTATCCTGTCTGTTACCCATCTGTGCAAAATCATCGTGAAGGTGATGGCTTGCTGAACAAGGAAAACGTTAATGAATGAGTTAATTGCCGTCGCGACGATCACCATTTTGGCAGTGATCAGTCCGGGGCCTGATTTTGCCATGGTGACCCGCAACAGCTATGCCTTTGGCTCGCGCGCCGGTTTACTCAGCGCGTTTGGCATTGCCTGTGGCGTCCAGATCCACGTGATGTATACCGTTTTTGGCATCGCGGTATTCATTGTGAACTCTCCGATACTATTTATGGCGATGAAAGTTCTGGGAGCGTCATATCTGATTTATCTGGGGTATAAGTCATTAACCAATAAAACAAAAATAACATTAGAAGAAGCGTCCGGTCATGCGCCGTCATCGCTTGCCGCGTTTCGCATGGGCTTTCTCACCAACGCGCTTAACCCAAAAACCATGCTGTTTGTTGTCGCCACCTATACTCAGGTTGTGCAGCCCGGTAGCCCAATGAGCCATAATTTTGGCTATGGGTTATTCATGTCGGTGGCGCACTGGGTCTGGTTCAGCATTGTCGCGCTGTTTTTTGCCGCACCGGCTATGCGTCGCCGGCTGCTCGACAAGCAACGTCTGGTCGACAAAGGTATCGGCGTTGCACTGATTGCGCTAGGCGCTTCGCTGGCGTTCACCAAAATTACGCTCTGATGCATGACGGTGGTGAATAAAGCCGTCTGTAATACGTCGTGTGAACATAAAAATGGAGAATTAGGCAAGAAAACAAGCGGAATGCTATACCTGTTTGCTGGGGGAATTGAGGAAAATATACCCGTCATACTTCAAGTTGCTTGTGCGTTGGCTGCCCTTACTCACCCCAGTCACTTACTCGTGTAAGCTCCTGGGGATTCGCTCGGTTGCCGCCTTCACGCAACTCGAATTATTTAGGGTATAGCGTGTTTCTCAACATAATCGGTTTCTCAACAGAAAAGGAAATAGCCATGCTTGTACATGCGTATGGAGCCCATGCGGGCGATAAACCTCTTGAACCGTTGCAGATCGTCCGTCGTGCGCCGGGAGCCCACGATGTCCAGATTGAGATTGCGTACTGTGGTATCTGCCACTCGGACCTGCATCAGGTACGTGCTGAATGGGCAGGAACACAGTTTCCCTGTGTACCTGGCCATGAAATCGTTGGGCGGGTGTCGGCTGTAGGGGCTCATGTCTCAGCCTTTAAGGCTGGCGATCTGGTGGGTATTGGCTGCATCGTGGACAGCTGTCGGCACTGTGAAGAATGCGACGATGGTTTAGAAAACTACTGTGACGGAATGGTCGGCACGTATAACGGCCCGACGGCGGATGAGCCCGGCTGGACGCTGGGTGGCTACTCCCAGCAGATCGTCGTACATGAGCGCTATGTGCTGCGCGTCCGTCATTCCGAGGCGGAACTGGCTGCGGTCGCACCTCTGCTGTGCGCGGGGATTACCACCTATTCGCCGCTGCGCCACTGGAATGCCGGGCCGGGTAAGAAGGTCGGTGTCGTAGGGATCGGTGGACTTGGCCACATGGGGATCAAACTGGCGCATGCCATGGGGGCTTATGTTGTGGCGTTCACCACGTCTGAATCCAAACGTGAAGATGCCAAGTCGCTGGGTGCAAATGAAGTCGTGGTGTCTCGTAACGCGGAAGAAATGGCGGCGCACGCAGGCAGCTTCGATTTAATCCTGAATACCGTTGCTGCGCCGCACGATCTGGATGCGTTTCTGGTGCTGCTGAAACGCGATGGCGCGCTCACGCTGGTCGGTGCACCTGCGTCGCCGCATCCTTCTCCTAACGTGTTCAACCTGATCATGAAACGCCGCACGGTGGCGGGTTCGATGATTGGCGGCATTCCTGAAACGCAGGAAATGCTGGATTTCTGTGCCGAGCACGGGATTGTTTCCGATATTGAGCTGATCCGCGCGGACGAAATCAATGAAGCCTATGAGCGGATGCTCAAAGGCGATGTGAAATACCGCTTCGTCATTGATAACGCCACGCTGCACGCCTGATTAGCTGTATCCCACAGCACGGATTTCCCCGTGCTGTGGGATTGTCATTGACTGATTTATCACGCCTTCTCTACATCATGAGAAAAACCAAACCAGCGTAATTTCCTGTCACCAACGACGCGTGAATGCGGTACTATTCGTCGTCATACCTTTATACCAACGCGTTGATTTTCCTTCTCTATCACAGCGAAAAGACAGTTTAAAATGGAAATTTATCTTGGTTTAGCTCTGGTTGGTTTGGTGATTATCTGGGCGATTTTTACCTACAACCGATTGATATCTCTGCGACGTTTTAAAGATGAAGCCTGGAGCGGTATTGCGGTGCAGTTAAAGCGCCGGCACGATCTGGCCCCTAATCTTCTGACGTTGGTCAAGCGCTACGCGCAGCATGAAAAGGATCTGCTGGAAGCCATTTCCCGCCAGCGTACCAGTCAGACTGGCAGCACGCGGCAAATTGCTCAGAATGAACGGGAGTACTCAGGGACGCTGGGGCGCTTTTTTGCGCTAGCGGAGGCTTATCCTGACCTGAAAGCCAACCAAAATTTCCTCGCCTTGCAGCAATCGCTTTCTGACATTGAAGAGCAGCTTCAGATGTCGCGCCGTTATTTCAATGCCACGGTGCGGGATTTGAATATTCAGGTGGAGTCCTTCCCCAGCTTGCTAATCGCAAAACTGTTCCAGTTTAAAACCGAAACGTTCTTTGAACTGGAGAATCCCGCAGAGGGTGACGTTCCGCGGATGGAGTGACGTGATGGCAAGGTGGGTGGATGCGCTGCGCCGTTGCGGCTGGCTGGTTTTACTCGGATGGAGTGTTTTAGTTCAGGCAAACGTGCCGGATAATATGTTTATCCCTGGTGTTAGCGTCGCGCCGGGCGCTAACGTTGATAACCGGCTAGAGGACGAACGTATTCTGCTGTTTGATTCGCAGGCTCGCTTCCAGACGGATGGCACCATGCTGGTGGATGAGACCATTCAGGTTCAGTCGACCGGCGAGCAGATCAAACGAGGGATTTTCCGCACGCTCCCGCTGGTCTGGTATCGGCAGGATGGCAGTACGTTCCGGCTGGCGTACCAGATTACACAGGTACTGCGAGATGGCGAGCCGGAACGCTACAGCATCGATCAAACGGGCGAACAGATTAAGGTATTGATTGGTCGCACCGATCGTCAACTGCAACCTGGAGTCTATCGCTACCGTATTCAGTATCAGGTGAGTAACCATTTCAGCCGCTTTCCCGATTGGGATGAGCTGTATTGGAACGTCACCGGCAACGGTTGGAGTTATCCAATAAATCAGGTGCGTTTTCGCCTGTATCTGCCGGAGCAAGCCGCGTTTCTCTCTGCCAGCGGTAAAGATACCCGCCTGCAATCGATTGATGTCTATACCGGTCCGGTGGGCAGGAAAGGTGACAACGCCCGTATTCTGGCTGATGGCAGTATCGAGACGCTCGCGCCGCTGCAGCCGGGGGAAGGTGTAACGGTCGCCTACACCTGGCCAAGGAGTATTCTGGCTTCCGCCCCTGCACCGCAAGAGGATTCCCTGCTGGGGAATTGGCTCTCACCCACGTTAAAGAGCGGGATACTGTGGTTTCCTCCCTTTCTGATCGTGGCTTACTACCTGTTTTGGTGGAGTAAGCATATAACCCCGCTTGGCTTAACGAAACCCGCAGTCATGCCGTTGTATAGCGTTCCCAATGGCATTTATCCCGGCTATGTACGTTACCTCTGTCAACGAACCTACGATAACGTGGCTTTCTCCAGCGATGTCTTGGATCTGGTTGCCAGGCGTGCGATTGCGCTGACAAAAGTCATCCATAAGCCGAGAAAAAGCCGAAGTGGTATGACACAGAGGCGAGAAGAACAGTGGCTCACTCGCTTACCTGAAAGCGGGTCCGTGAAGCTGACACCTGAGGATAAACAGCTCCTCAGCACATTGTTTCCCGGCAAGACGAAGAAACTGGATATTACGGAAACCAGTATGCGTTCGGTGCCAATGCAGAAGGCGCGTAAGGCTCAAGAGGCGCATTATGAAAAAATGCACCCGACGCTGTTTTTATCGAGTGCAGGAGCCGTGAGAGTGGGTCTCGCGCTAAGCCTGCTGGTTCCGGTGCTGTACGGCTTTTTCTTCAATCTCTGGACGGCAATAAGCACGGTTATCGGCATGCCTTTCCTTCTGTTCAGTATGATGCTGTGTCTGCAATTACTGAAATACGCACGCTATTCCGCACTGCTAAAGAATAGTGAGAAAAGCAAAGCCTCGCTTTTTCTGGTGGTGGCCGGGTTTCTCTTTACGCTGCCGTTTGGTCTCGGACTGTTTCGCTTACTGACATCGTCTCAACTGCCGACAGACTATCAGGGGGCCTTATCGGTAAGCCTGTTACTGTGTCTGGGGTTCTTCTGCATTGTCCCGCGCCATACCCAGAAAGGGTTGAATGGCCTGGCCGTAGCCAAAGGGATGACCTTGTACCTCCGCGCCGCAGAAGAGCGCCGTTATGAGACGCTGTATCCGCCCGATGAGCGAGTGACGCATTTTGAACGCATGCTGCCTTATGCGCTGGCGTTGGGCGTGGGGGAAACCTGGGCCAATACGTTTGCTCAGTATCTGAAAAACCACCAAATGGTTTCTGACGTGTTCTCCAGTACGCAGTGGGACGGTATTTCCCAGTTCAACAGCGCGTGTAGCGCCTCGTCAACGACGGTGGTGAGCTCCGGCTCTGGCGGGGGAGGCGGCAGCTCCAGTGGTTCAGGCTCTTCCGGCAGGGGATCGTCGGGAGGCGGTTCCGGCGGTGGTGGTGGAGGAGGGTGGTAGAATCATCAATACCGTGCTTTGGGGCAATGTTTCATCTGCGATAAATAATAAGGAAAAATAGAAAAATGACGGGCAGGCATTCAAACGAAACCGGGGTATCACCACAACACGATTTCCCTATGCGCGACGAGTCGCTTACGGCAATCAACAAATGGTTCGATACGCAGGAGCAAAGGGCCGGTCTTGATGAGATTATATCGCGAACCACATTGCAGGCCGGCATCCATGACGATGTGATACTGGATTATGCGCCGGGGCGTACGTCGATATCCTCTGAAGCGAAGCCGGATGCCGATGGGCTGTCTCCCGGCAGCCGCAAAGGGGCGCTGAGCGTGGCGCAGATACAGGAAAGTATCGTTCCTGTGCTGGCTCAGGCTATCGCGCAGCGTGTTGAGAAACTGGCAGATACGGCGCTGATTGACTACCGATTTTGTTTCCGTGCCGTGTTCCCGGCAATCGAAGGTCGCCTGCTGGTTACGCTGTTTACGTTCACCAACGAGGTGAAAAAACAGCGGCTACTTGAGTCTATCCACGCCTATACCGATCGGCACCTGACGCATGGCGATGCGCCGACAGAGCCGCTGCAAACGTTCTTTCTGGCTAGTCACCTGCTTGATGTACAGCTCTTTCCCTCGCAGGATATCCACTGGATCATGACGCAGTTTGAGCAAATTCAGCGGCGAAACGCCGGGCATGCGGAGCTATCGGAGCATCGGCGCAATATTATCGGTGCATTAAAAACGTGGGTAGAACAGGAATTTCTGCTGCGGTATTGCGATGTGTCTCAGCCTGAGCATTTTTTTGAGCCAGAAATCTATACCCTCAAGCCCGGAATCGCGTTGGAGCAGCAGGATCCACAAACGCTTCACCCCGTCGAGCTCGTGCTTTATGCCGCCATCATGATTCTGCGTTATGAGCCTTCCTACAGTAAGTCTCAGGCGCTGGAATATCTGGATATCGCGAAACAGTTGGGCTACCTGCATGCGCTAAGCATTATGGAAGAGGGAAGTGGTGCGTTTGAGAAAGTGCAGATTAACCTGAAGAACGAATCGGTGGAATGCGTGGCGAATGATGTGTTCTCGACCATCACCGTCCGTATTCGCAAGGAAAGCGCCGAAGCGTATGAGCAGGTGCTGCGCTTCATTACGCGCTTACTGACGCTTGGTTTCCCAAAGAGTTACAAGATTGTCCTGAAATCGTCGGTGCGACAGTACCTTCCCATCAAGGGGCTGGCAAAATCGGATACCCATCGTTTTTTTGCTAACGCGTTGCAGTATGCATCGAACTATCCGCTTCTTGAGGATTATGCGCGTACTGCGATTGAAGAATTTGAATGGTACGCCGATTCGGAAGGCGAAAAGTGCTGTATGCCGGGAAGTTATGCGGTATTCGGGCTGGGCCTGACTGAGGCGGGATACTTCCCACTCGTTAAAGATTACATGGAAAGTGTGGATGATGAACATCAATCGGTACAGGATGCCTTCATTCGTGCATTTTTCGATAAGCATAGTGCGACGGCGCAGAACGTGGCGACGCTGGTTGCCTGTCTTAGCCATGCGACAGAAAGCCTAAAGTTGAATATGTTGCTCGCGCTAGAGAATGATGCGTTGTTCGAACAACTGGTTGAAGAAGTGCGGATGCGGGAACCCGCCGTGATAGAACATATTTTGTATCTCATCTGGGGCAACACCAAGAAGCTCGCTGCACTGGTGAAGAAATCGGAAGCGAAGCGCGGCGCGCTATTGACGTCGCTCATTCAGGCTTCTGCCTAATCGTAAACGTAATGACGACAATGTTCGGAGTGAGTCCGAAGGTGTCTCACTCTGCTAAGGAACGTGCTTATGACCGCTATTCTGCTGCTGGACTCGCGGGCCGATGAGATTGGCTCTGTCTTAAATCATGCTGCACCAGAGCTTGAGCTGGTGCTCTCGAACGGTACGGCAGAGCAGGCCGCAAGCTGCCCGATTTGGCTGGGTGAACCGGATACCGCTGCCGCATTGCTGGCTCAGGGAGCCAAACCAAAGTGGCTACAGTCGACCTGGGCAGGGTTCAAACCGCTGTTGGCTGATGAGTTGCCGCGTGATTACCGTTTAAGCCGTGCCGTTGGCGTGTTTGGGCAACCTATCGCCGAATATGTGATTGCCTATATGCTCAGGCATGAACTGCGTCTGGGGGAACGGCAAATCAGTCAGGAAGAACGGCGCTGGGATCACCGTTTACCAGGATCGCTGGCGGATAAAAACGTGCTGATTGTTGGTGCGGGAGAGATCGGCTGTGAGGTCGCAGGTTTTCTACGGCCTTTTGGTGTTGAGTTATATGGCATCGTTAGTACGCCAAGACAGCGACCTGATTTTAAACGGATCATGAGCTTAGCGGAGTTACCCGCTGCGGTACCGAAGGCTGATTATGTCATCAATCTCCTTCCCGATACGTCGGCAACCACCGATATCTATGATGCCCGTCTGTTTGCCGCCATGAAGCCTTCGGCGCTGTTCATTAATGTCGGGCGGGGTAGCGCCGTGGTGGATGATGATTTGCGGGCGGCGCTATGTGATGCGCAGATTGCGGGGGCGGTGCTGGATGTATTCAGGCAAGAGCCGCTACCGTACAGCCATCCATTCTGGAACACACCGAATCTGACGTTGACGGCGCACATTGCCGGACCAATGGTGCCGGGGCTGATGGGGCGATTATTTCTGGATAATCTCACCCGCTTTCATGCTGATAATACGTTGCGTGGTGAGGTTGATTTTAGTCGCGAGTATTAAATAATTATTGAGTAAATTATCAATGAGCGAATTAATTATATTTAATAATAATTTCAATTCGCTCATTTAAAAAATTTCATTTTAAATATTTTTGTAAGATTTTATTGAGATTATGCAGCGTGTCGGTGTAATACTACGTCCGCTTCACGTTCAGTATTTGTTAATTATTAAATAATAAGTCTGCGTTCTATTTGATAATCCTCAAGGATAAGGAAATATTGGGATGAAATACCATCGTTTAAATGTATATCTTGCGGCTGCCGGATTGGCATTCTGCATGGGTTCAGCGATTGCTGAAACCAGCGTTTCTGTCGAAGTGAAGGATATTGGGAAACTGCAAAAGAAAGGCACGGTTTCTGTATTTGATGCCCCTAATAGCATACAAGCGCATGCTGCGAGTAATTATAAATTTCACAAAGCGGAAAATGAGGGGGTTGTTGTTATCGCTCCCAATGCACCAGATGCACAGGCTGATGCAAAAAATGCACAAAAAAAGCCGTTATCAAGCACCCAGCCTCTTGCTAATAACGCTGCATTCACTCCGCTGTGTCCGACTCTTGCCGTAAACTCTATTTATACGCTGGACGGGCTGCAAAGTGGAGGCAGCGCCTGTTATCACTTTGAAATCACTCAGCGTTCTAAAACAACCGCATTCGTCGTAGGCATGAGTCCTGAAACCGATATTGCGCTTAGCTTGATGCGGGACGATGGTCAGAATAATGTGACGGCAATTAATTATTCAAATCAAGCAGGGAATGCTGATGAAGCTACGTTGGATTTAACTCCACCGGGGCACTACTATTGGTTTATGGAAGCCAATACCGCAGATGGTTCTGGTTTTAATTTTGGCGCCATTGTTAATACGAATGTTGATGCTTATGAGTTGAACGATATTCCGTCTTTGGCCTATCCCTTGTCTGATAATCTGAGGGAAATTGAAGGTAACTCTGATAGTGATTCTGATGCGGATTACTACGTATTTACCGCAACCCGTGGCCAGCATGTTTTACTTCGCTTTGATGGCGTGACGAGCGGAACCAATAACAACTGGTTACTGGCGTCTTCCACTGATGGCGGTAATACCTGGACAACCCGTAATACCGGACAGGAAATTACCATTATTCCTTCTCAGCCGAATGAGAAAGTTTTGGTGAGAGTGTTGCCTAATCCATCAAGATTACCGACGGTGTCTCAGAAATATAAGCTAACTTTAGGCTCCAAAATTGTTGGGTTTAGCCATTCTGTTACGGGGGAAAGTACCGTCCTGCGTATCCCAAGTTCTGCACCGACAGCTTTTGGTTTTATGACCACGCAAGCCTATCGGGATGTTACCTGGGGAGTGACGATGGCGGATTCCACCGGCGCGGGTATTCCAAATATTGTGGCGATTCTTATACTCGACCAACGAGAAAACAACGGTGAGTTAGAGTTTAATGCTGCCAATGCCCACGGAATAATCACTGATGCAAACGGCAAGGCTTCTGGGTCTGTGAAATTGGATAACTGTTATGCTGATTACACGACACAGTTCCAGGACTACAGTCAGGGCTATATTAATACGTGGAGAACAACCTACGATGTGGGCGCATGGCGTATTGAAGTCCCGGCTCAGAGCGGTGTCGGCGTGGGCGGGAATAATGTCACTCACGTCACATTCGGGCACATCTGTAAGCAAACGTTGTTGAAAAGCGTAAAATCCTGATACGCATAAGTCAATGAAATATCAGGCCGCCTTAACCTCAGGCGGTCTGGTTGTGGAGGCGGGCTCATAGCTTTGCCTCCACTGCGTTGGCGCTGGTTAAAACTGGATGGTAAGGTTTTCAGTGAAAAGGGCTTGCCACGTAAAGTTGATTGGTACATAATGCTGACCGTTGAATCACCTACTGGTAAATAGTGATTAAATTCATTAGGTTACATTTGATTTGACTGGGTTTAACTAGTTTTAGTTTCGGCAAGATTTGTTTTTTGCTGAAAGTAAAAAGATAATAAATCCGATTCTCTGCGGGAATAGCTCAGTTGGTAGAGCACGACCTTGCCAAGGTCGGGGTCGCGAGTTCGAGTCTCGTTTCCCGCTCCAAAATTCTTTATTTTCGTCATTACCCCCCTTTATCTTAATCAGACATCCAGTTTTATCACTGCCTGATATTTCATCCTGCTTCATTAAACGCCGATATTATCCTACGTGCTGCTGAAACCAGTGAGACAAGTATCTAGCGCTGGTGTCAGGCATCCTTGACGGTACGTCCGGCTTCGACGGACTTGAGAGCGGTGATGATCTGGTGCTCAGTGAATCGGGCTTTAAGCATGGTGATCTCCTCGGGGGACATAAATAGTATGCCTGAAGATCTCTAAAAATGAATGGTTCGGTTTACTGGGATACGTACAGTAGGACTCTTTATTTTGCTTATTCAGCCTTTCCCGCAGGGGTGGCATTGCTTCCCATTGGGATATTACGTGGTAAAAGCAGGTCGAACAGATTGTTCAGCGGGTTCGCATTTTTCCCTGGCTCGCCGGTCACAAAGTTGTAATCCATTTCGATTAGATGTTTGAGTCGAGATTCGTAGTTGGCGGGAGCCTGTACCTGTTCGATTAACGGCAAGCCTTCATAGTGTTCCAGAACAAGTTTGAAGAACTCGGTTTGTTTAAATTCCCCCCGATTCCATTCTTGCTTGCTTTGCGCTACGACTCGATGGCTCCAGGCGCTTTCTATTTCATTTGATTCATGTAATGCCGCTCTGCGCTCGTTGACGGTAAAGGTATTACTATCATCATAAATAATGAGTGAGAGTTGCTCGCGAGAGAGTCCTTTAAAGGGGTTTGAGCCATGACCATTAGCGAAGTCATTAGCTTGCTTTGCGCGAGCAAGTAATTGCGGGTCGTCAGTATCCGGTAATTCTTCAGCTAGCGCTTTTCGGCGGCTTTCATAGCTGCTACCAGCCAGTTCCTCAATGACCGAATGTGCATATGACGCCAGTTTTCCACGGCTATTGCTGCTATCCCTCGCTTCTGCACGTGTTGCTGCATCATTTAATTGCCGTGCCAGCGACGATACGCTGCTTTTATCTTTTGTTGTTGATTCATTTGAGGAGACGGATGACGTCGTTTTATTCGACGTGTTGCCTGTTACCACAGATGAGTTTGTTTTTGCCGTGTCTCTAACATCAATGCTTTTGGTTGCGGGAAGGTTATTTAAATTAATCATCTTCAGGTTTCCAGGTAGCAGGCTGATATCTGGGCGTTGTGTTCATACCATAGGGCGGAATACAGCGTCTGCGCGCTGTAGCCATAAGACTCAGACAAACCGCGATATGGGTATTAGTATAAAATCGGCAATTGAATTAAATAACTTTAATTCTTTGTGGTTATTTTGAAATAGATTTATAGCCCGTGTTGATATATTTGGTGCGCTATTTTACTGAGCTTATTATTATTCAATTCCAGTGATGTTTTATTTTAATATTATTTCCATGAAATTATATTCATTGCTAATGTTTTGATATGACTATTCTGAATGCGTTAAATTTTAGCGCACTGTCTCGCGGTGTTATTAGGGAAAACATGGTGTTGCAAACTTGTCACCGAAGCGTGATACCTGAAGCGTTTACTTGTAGACTGCTCGCACTATTCTCATTTTGCTACCCCACATCATTCGAGTGGTGAAAAAGTGTCTACACCACCGACCGATATGTGACGTACGTCGATAAAAGGATTTGCCATGCCTGCCAGTTCCCCATCGTTAAGGTTTTATCTGGTTATTGGCCTGCTCCAGGGGCTTTTATTTGTCGCTGTGCAGGAAATGAAAAGCGGCATTCCTCAAACGATGTTGATCACAATGGCGGCGGTTGGCGGAATCAGTCTGCAATTGCTGGAGCGCACGCTCTTGGTGAATAAGACGTGGCTTTGGGCCGGCGCGCTGACCGTACTGATGACGGCGATTAGCGGTTGGGTTCTTTATGACGGCGGGGGAAACTACCTGCCTGATTCCTGGCTACTGTGTGGCATCCTACTCGGTTATATCAGCTGCACTTTCATGCGCAGTTGGTCAACACGTGAAGGGCGATGGCCATCCTATAAAGCACTCTGTAAAGATGCCTGGAGCAATATTTTTACTGTATTGATGGCTTTGCTATTAGTCCTGGTGGTTGTGTTGCTGCTCGTACTGTGTGGCATGCTGTTCAACATGTTGGGTTTTCGGCTGGTGAGTAAAGTACTTAGCCATCATCGATTTTATATGCTGTTCTTACCGATGGTGTTTTCTGTCGGTATTTATATCGGAATGACCAAAGAAGCGGTAGTCGTGCTGCTGCGTGGGATTCTGCTGTCGGCTTGCCGCTTCCTGCTGCCGTTTAGTGCGCTGATTACCGTAGTTTTCACCTTGACGCTGCCTTTTAGCGGTTTGGAGCCGATATGGAATACCGGCCGCTCTACCGTCATTCTGCTATGCCTGATGGGCGTAAACCTCTTTTTGATTAACTGTGCCTCTCAGGATGATAACGAAGGCCACGCTTATCCGGCGGTGTTACGCGGGTTGGTCAGTGCCAGCGTGGTGTGCCTGCCAGTCTTGGTTGCATTGGCGGGCTATTCCAGTTGGCTGCGTATCGAGCAGTATGGCCTGACACCTTTCCGTTTCCAGTCGATCTTCGTGGTGGCGATTGCGATGCTTTACAGCCTGGCGATGGTGTGGGCCGTCATCCGCCGTTCTGGCGTCTGGTTGGGGAGTTTACGCACAAGCAATCCGCTGCTCGCTGCCGTCATCTGTGTTTTGGTGATATTGCTACATACGCCGTTGTTAAATCCAGAAGCGTTTAGCGCGAAAAACCAGGTTCAGCGCTTGCTTAATGGGAAAACGCCGATTGATGAATTTGATCTGTGGGCGCTGCGTGATGAGTTAGGAACGGCGGGCAGGCAGCAATTTAACTGGCTGGCCGCAGAATTGAAGCACGACCGGATACTTGACGCGACAGGGCGTCAGGTGCTGCTCGAGCGGCTGGAAGGTCGCCCCGCGAAAGTGCTCCCTGTTCAGGTCGAGTGGGTGGGGCCGCTGGAAGACGGCGTCGAAAGCATGTTGCAGGGCGATAATCTGGGTAATCAATGCAGAGAAATCCCTTGCCTGCTCTTTGCTATTGATTTGACAGGCGAAGGTCATAACGAAGTGCTCGTTTTCCCCAGAGTAGGCTGGGGGAATGGTGGGAAGATCCTCGCCCGTGATGAAAAGGGGCAGTGGCAGATTGCGGCCAGTATGTTTGGCGCGATAGGGACGGAAAAACTGGTCGCGCTGGTGAAAGATGGCAAGGTTGAAGCCGTTTCCCCACGTTTCAAGACGATCAGGATCGGTGGCCAGAATATGGAGATTACGTATCCCTGATTCCACCCTACGTTAGGTATTACTTATTGATTCGATAAAGACAACGGATTGGTGATAGCGATCACATTTCTGTACTTTAGCCACATGCGAAAACACATGAGGATAAAGTGATGTCAGTAATCAATACCCAAGTTAAACCATTCAAAAACATGGCTTTCAAAGACGGTCAATTCATCGAAGTGACTGAGAAGAACATCGAAGGCAAATGGAGCGTGTTCTTCTTCTATCCGGCCGACTTTACGTTTGTCTGCCCGACCGAACTGGGTGATGTCGCTGACTACTACGACGAATTCCAACAGCGTGGCGTGGAAATCTACTCTGTTTCCACCGACACCCACTTCACGCACAAAGCGTGGCACAGCAGCTCTGAAACCATTGGCAAAATCAAATACACCATGATCGGTGACCCAACGGGCCAACTGACGCGTAACTTTGAGAACATGCGCGAAGCAGAAGGTCTGGCCGATCGCGGTACGTTCATCGTTGACCCACAGGGCATCATTCAGGCGGTAGAAATCACGGCGGAAGGCATTGGCCGCGATGCCTCTGACCTGCTGCGTAAAGTGAAAGCGGCGCAGTACGTGGCTTCTCACCCAGGCGAAGTGTGCCCAGCCAAGTGGAAAGAAGGCGAGGCTACGCTGGCACCGTCTCTGGATCTGGTTGGCAAAATCTAAGCTGACACCTCGGAAAATATGACTGTTTTGTCGGGTGCATTGCACCCGATTTTTCTGGCCCGGCTTTTTGGGGCCAGCACCCCCGCACGATTTTGCTTTTGTACCACCTTGCCTAATTAAGGACGACCAATGCTCGACAATACGATGAAAGTCCAGTTGAAAGCCTATCTGGAAAAATTAACCAAACCTGTTGAGTTGATTGCGACTCTGGATGACTCTGCTAAATCTGCTGAAGTCAGAACCCTGCTGGCTGAGATTGCTGAGCTGTCCGATCGGGTAAGTTTTATTGAAAAGAATGATCTGGCAGTACGTAAGCCTTCATTCCTGATTACCAATCCAGATTCCCAAAGTGGCCCACGTTTTGCCGGTGCGCCAATGGGACACGAATTTACCTCCCTGATTCTGGCGTTATTGCAGGTGGGCGGTCATCCGTCGAAAGAAGCGAAAGAATTACTCGATCAAATCCGCCATCTTGACGGTTCATTCCACTTTGAAACGTATTACTCACTGTCCTGCCACAACTGCCCGGACGTGGTGCAGGCGCTGAATTTAATGGCGGTCTTGAATCCAAATATCACCCATACCGCGATTGACGGCGGTGTGTTCCAGGATGAAATTCAAAGCCGTAATGTCATGGGCGTTCCGACCGTTTTCCTGAACGGCGAACACTTCAGTCAGGGGCGCACGAGCCTGGCTGAGATTGTGACGAAAATCGATACTGGCGCGGGTGCCAAACAGGTTGAGAAGCTGAATCAGCGTGACGTCTATGATGTGTTAATCATCGGTAGCGGCCCAGCGGGCGCAGCGGCGGCGGTCTATTCAGCGCGTAAAGGTATCCGTACCGGATTAGTCGGTGAGCGCTTCGGCGGTCAGGTGCTGGATACCGTCGATATCGAAAACTACATTTCCGTTCCGAAAACGGAAGGGGCTAAGCTGGCGACCGCGCTGAAAAGCCATGTTGATGACTACGATGTCGACGTGATTGACGCGCAGAGTGCAGAAGCCCTAATTCCTGGCGGCGAACCGGGTAAACCGCATCAGGTGATTACCGTATCCGGTGCGACGTTGAAAGCGCGCAGTGTGATTATTGCGACCGGCGCGCGCTGGAGAAACATGAATGTACCCGGCGAAGATCAGTACCGTACACGCGGCGTAACATACTGTCCGCACTGTGATGGCCCACTGTTTAAAGGCAAGCACGTTGCAGTGATCGGCGGCGGGAACTCCGGTGTCGAAGCGGCTATCGATCTGGCTGGCGTGGTGAAACACGTCACGCTGCTTGAGTTTGCGTCGGAGCTGAAAGCGGATTCGGTATTGCAGGAGAAAGTACGTAGCTTGCCGAACGTTGACATCATCCTGAATGCGCAAACCACGGAAGTGAAAGGCGATGGACAGAAGGTGACGGGGCTGAGCTACAAAGATCGTATTACTGATTCAGTGCATGATTTAGCGCTGGAAGGGATCTTCGTACAAATTGGCCTGCTGCCTAACACCCACTGGCTGGAAGGTACGGTAGCCAGAAACCGCATCGGTGAAATTGAGATCGATGCCAAGTGCGAAACCAGCGTGAAAGGGATTTTTGCTGCCGGCGACTGTACGACGGTGCCGTACAAGCAGATCATTATCGCGACGGGTGAAGGCGCAAAAGCGTCCTTGAGCGCCTTTGACTACCTGATCAGAACCCGTGCATAACGTCGGCCTGTTGAGGACGAAGGTGGATATATTTGCCATCCTTCTGTTTCTCTGACGACGCTCTTAACGTTCCGCGCGGCGATGCTTCATAGAAGTGTCGCCGCGTTTTTGTTTTTGATCGTAAAATTTTTCTTTCGATCGTAAAAAGTAGATCTCAGCCCTTGCTAAAGGACAATAAGAAATTCATAATGCTCGCCGCTTTGTGCTGCTGCCCGTTCTTTACTGTCAACATAGCATCCTATTTCGAGCACAAGTGTTACCTCAATCCACATCATTTTTTATCAGTTAATACAAAAAATCATATTCTTCTTAACAGACTTATCCACAGGCTGTTGGTTGGTTATTTATTAATCACACTATGTTATTGATAAAATACTGTAGAGTATCTTATTGATATCTATTCATAAATTTTACTTATAAAACGCCATAACTATCGCTTGTACTTTTTGTGACAGTTGATTGGCAACGGTTTTTTTTATTTATTCACAGCGCGTGCGACAAACTGATGACAATAGTTTGAGCGGCTCACGCATCACGCGGTAATCCTTTCTCTACTGCACGAATAAGTCGTTTTTTCTGTGTGGATCGGACGTCGATTCCCAGTGATGCACGACGTTCCAACTGCTGATGAACTGCCCAGTGGATATGTTCATCCAACAGTTCGCTTTCACCCAGACGGGCTTGCAGCGCCAGTACGATACTATCCTGATAGGGGGCATTCCCCAGTGCGACGGCAATATTGCGTAGCCAGCGGAGATGGCCGATGCGCCGGATCGGCGACCCTTCCGTAATTCGCAGAAATTTCTCTTCATTCCAGCCGAATAGTGCCAGCAGCTCTGGCGTATGCAGCGCGGCACGCGGGCTAAAATCCGCCTCGTCGGTAAGTTGTGAAAACCGATTCCACGGGCAAATCAGCTGACAGTCATCGCAGCCATAGATGCGATTACCCATTAGCGGACGAAATTCTTCAGGAATCGGACCTTCCAATTCGATAGTCAGATAGGAAATGCAGCGGCGGGCATCAACGGTATAAGGTGCGACAATCGCGCCAGTTGGGCAGGTGGTCATGCAGGCGACACATCGACCGCACTGTTCTTCCTGTGGGCGATCGACGGGGAGAGGTAAATCGATCAGCAGTTCACCGAGAAAGAACCAGGAACCCGCTTCTCTGTTCAGAATTAGTGAGTGTTTACCAACCCAGCCAAGCCCGGCTTTCGCAGCTAAAGGACGCTCCATAATGGGAGCGGAATCGACAAAGGGGCGAAAATTCAATTCACCGCAGTATTCCTGAATCTGGTCGCCGAGTTTTTTCAGTCGCTGGCGTAGCAGCTTGTGGTAATCACGACCTAGCGCATAGCGGCTAACGTAGCCGAGTTCTGGGTTTTTTAAGGTACTGGCGAATGCGGCTTTGGCTGGCAGGTAATTCATACGTACGCTGATGACGCGCAGTGTGCCGGGCAGCAGCTCATGCGGACGCGCTCGTAACATGCCATGGCGCGCCATCCAGTCCATTTCCCCGTGGTATTGCTTATCCAACCAGTCCTGAAGCCGAGGCTCTTCTGCGGACAAATCAGTGTCGCAGATGCCGACCTGCTGGAACCCCAATGCCTGTCCCCATTGTTTGATGTGTTGTGCTAATTCGTTGAGATCGTAGGGGTATGACATGATGGGGCCACAGAAATAAACAAGACGTGCTGATGTTACCATATTCGCGCTGCAGAGCCGATGCCTGCTGAGATGTGCGGAATGCTGGCGGTCGTTTAGGTTGCTTGCTAATTTTAAGTCATTGTAATGAAAACTAAGAGCAGATGATGACGTGTCACGACCGGAAGCGAGAGGATGAGTTGCCTGATTCGGTGTTTTACGCCGAGTGGGTGCGGCGTGAAGAAGCCAGAGCGGCCAGCGAGTCGGGGCTTTCGCTGTGGGAACTCATGCAGCGTGCAGGAGAAGCCGCATTTCAGGTGGCTCGCCGATGCTATCCCTCAGCTCGACGTTGGCGGGTGCTGGCTGGACACGGCAATAACGGCGGCGATGGATATGTGGTCGCCAGTTTGGCGCTGGCGGCGGGCATAGAGGTAGATGTTTTTGCCTGTACCCGCGATAAGTCGCTACCTGATGAGGCTCATCTTGCGCGTCAGCGGTGGCTGGAAGAGGGCGGTCATGTTCAGGACGTGAGTGCGCAGGATGGTGATATACCGTGGCCGGATGGGATCGATCTCATTGTGGATGGTCTACTGGGAATCGGTCTTTCTGCTGCACCGCGTGCGCCTTATGCTGCGTTAATGACGCAGGCGAATGCCTATCCCGCTCCCATTGTTTCACTGGATATTCCCTCTGGTTTAGATGCCGAAACCGGCACCTGTGCAGGCGTTGCGATTTGTGCGGCGCAGACGGTGACGTTTATCGCCTTGAAACCGGGACTACTGACCGGTCGCGCCCGTGAGCACGTCGGAACATTACATTATCATTCGTTAGGATTGCAGGCGTGGCTGGACGACCAAACCGCGCCGATACGGCGGCTGACCGCGGCGCAACTTCCCGAGTGGTTGACGCCTCGTCCAGCCGGACAACATAAAGGTGATAACGGCAGGCTGCTGGTGGTAGGCGGCAACGTCGGCTTAGGTGGTGCAGTATTGATGGCTGCGGATGCGGCGTTACACAGCGGCGCAGGCTTAGTGCGAGTACTTACTCACAAACAGTATCAATCGGCGTTTCTGACGGCTCGGCCTGAGCTGATGGTGCAAGAATTGACGACAGAGATGCTGCGGCAGGGGCTGGAATGGGCCGATGTCGTGGTGATTGGACCCGGTTTAGGGCAGGATGAATGGGGCAAAAGCGCGCTGCGTCTGGCAGAAAATTGTAACAAACCCATGTTATGGGATGCGGATGCGCTTAACCTGCTGGCAATCAATCCGCATAAGCGGCAGAATCGCGTGCTGACACCTCACCCCGGTGAGGCGGCACGTTTACTGAATTGCCGCGTTTCTGATATTGAAAGTGATCGCTTACTTGCGGCTACAAAGTTGGTAAAACGCTATGGCGGCGTTGTCGTATTGAAAGGTGCGGGAACGGTGATTGCCAGCGAGCGAGACGAGGTTGCCATTGCTGATGTGGGAAACCCCGGCATGGCGACAGGCGGTATGGGTGATGTGCTGTCGGGTATCGTTGGCGGTTTGCTGGCGCAAAAGCTCTCGCTGTATGATGCTGCCTGTGCAGGGTGTGTCGTTCACGGTGCGGCGGCCGATTGGCTGGCAGCGCGACGTGGCACCCGAGGTATGCTGGCAACCGATTTACTGCCTGTGCTGTTCCGATATGTTAATCCCGAGCGGGTGTTTCCAGAGCCGATGCTTTCAGAACCTATGTTTTTAGAACAATAGATAGAATGAAAAAAATAGTCTTACTTCTGCCGGATGAGGCAGCAACGATCTCTTTAGGTACGGCGCTGGCGAAAGCCTGCAACGGTGCTTGTGTTATCCACCTTTATGGCGACCTCGGTGCGGGAAAAACGACGTTTAGTCGCGGTTTTCTACAGGCGCGCGGTCATCAGGGCAATGTTAAAAGCCCCACTTATACGCTGGTCGAGCCCTATGCGTTATCGCCGCTGGCGGTCTACCACTTCGATCTCTATCGACTGGCCGACCCGGAAGAGTTGGAGTTTATGGGGATCCGCGATTATCTGACACAGGATGCCATCTGCTTGATTGAATGGCCTCAGCAGGGCGCTGGCGTGCTGCCCGATGCGGATATCGAACTGCATTTACGCTATCAGGATCAGGGCCGACAGGCTGAGCTGTCCGCTGTCTCTGCGGCGGGAGACGCGATGTTGCAACATTTTTCTCTTCAGCCAGGAACAACAGAATCATGATGAGTCGTATGGTTAAGCTGTTCATCGGTGTATGGCTGTTGCTGGCAAGCTCGGCGTGGGCGGCCAACCTGTCGGATATCAAGGTGGATAATGCGTCAGGCCAGGCCACGGTGCGCCTGAGCTTTAGCGGTCAGCCTATTTATGCTTTTTTCCCGCTCAGTAACCCCGCCAGAGTGGTCATCGATATTCGTCAGACTGGCATTATTCAGGGGCTGCCGTTGGATTTCAGCGGGCAAAATCTGATTAAGCGCGTGCGAACCAGCAACGCGCAGGACGCACAAAGCCTGCGTTTGGTGCTGGATTTAACTCAGGCGGCTAAAACGCGGGCGGTGACGCAAAAAGAAGGGTCTGGTTACGTTGTTGTTTTCACCATCACCGGTGATAAAGCAAAAACGGTGCAAGCCTCTGCGCCTCCTGCTTCACGCCAGCAAAATAGCGCGCCGGCAGAACCGGCCAAAAATCCGTTTACCAACAAACCGACTGTTGCCGTCAATACCAGTTCGTCATCTGCACGCGTGCCAGCACGACAGGGGAATGAACGCGTCGTTGTGGCGATTGATGCCGGGCACGGTGGACAGGATCCAGGGGCGATTGGTACGAACGGGCTGCGGGAGAAAAATGTCACCATTTCTATCGCGCGTAAGCTACAAGTCTTACTGAATAACGATCCGGCCTTTAAAGGCGTGCTGACGCGTGACGGCGACTACTTTATCTCCGTCATGGGGCGTTCGGACGTGGCGCGTAAGCAGGGTGCGAACCTGTTAGTGTCGATTCACGCGGATGCGGCACCGAACCGCAATGCGAAAGGTGCGTCTGTTTGGGTACTGTCCAACCGCCGTGCGAACAGTGAAATGGCAAACTGGCTGGAGCAGCATGAGAAGCAGTCTGAACTGTTGGGCGGGGCAGGCGATCTACTGGCGAACAGCAGTGCCGATCCTTACCTCAGTCAGGCGGTACTGGATCTGCAATTCGGTCACTCTCAGCGGGTCGGGTATGACGTCGCGACCAAGGTGCTGCGTGAGCTCCAGCGCGTCGGGGGGCTGCATAAACGACTGCCTGAGCACGCGAGTTTGGGCGTGTTGCGCTCGCCGGATATTCCTTCTCTACTGGTGGAAACCGGATTTATCACGAATGTCTCGGAAGAGCGGCTGTTGGGGAGCAACGACTATCAGGAAAAAATCGCCAATGCGATTTATCAGGGGCTGAGAAGTTACTTCCAAACTCACCCGATTCAATCCCTCCCAAAGCAGGAAAGCCGCCCACTACAGTCGGCGGCAAGTGATAGAGCAACGTCGGGCGGTAACGTAACCGCAGCAAAAGCGAGTGCGGGCAGCACGCGTCATACCGTTGCACGTGGCGAAACGCTCTCTTCCATTGCCCGGCGCTATGGCGTCAGTCTCGCGGCTATGCGTGACGTGAATAAGCTGAACAAGGACATCGTCTGGGTTGGACAGCGCTTGAATATTCCGGCTACTGGGACGAGACAGACAGCATCAACACCTGCGCCTAAAAAGGCAGCGCCGGTGAAGCATAAGGTCGTAAAGGGTGATAGCCTGAGTGCGATTGCTGCCCGTTACGGCGTCAGCATGAAAGAGATCCAGCAGGCGAATAATATGCGCTCCGGCACGGTACAGCTGGGGCAAACGCTGGTTATTCCGTCTGCCTGATTCTTCATGCTGACGATGTCGATAGATTGAGGATAGTAAGAGGGATACGCCATGCCGATTCAGGTGTTGCCACCGCAACTGGCTAACCAGATCGCTGCCGGAGAAGTGGTTGAGCGTCCGGCTTCGGTCGTGAAGGAGCTGGTGGAAAACAGTCTGGATGCAGGTGCGACCCGGATTGATATCGACATCGAGCGCGGCGGCACGAAGCTGATCCGTATTCGTGACAATGGTTCGGGGATTGGAAAGGATGAATTAACGCTGGCGCTGGCGCGTCATGCGACCAGCAAAATCGCCACGCTCGACGATCTGGAAGCCATCGTGAGTATGGGGTTTCGCGGCGAAGCGCTGGCAAGTATCAGTTCCGTCTCTCGTCTAACCCTGACATCGCGCACCGCCGAACAATCCGAAGCCTGGCAGGCCTACGCCGAAGGGCGTGACATGGCAGTGACGGTTAAACCCGCGGCTCACCCTGTGGGCACCACGCTGGAAGTGCTGGATCTGTTTTATAACACGCCCGCCCGCCGTAAATTTATGCGCACCGAAAAAACCGAATTCACACATATTGATGAGGTGGTGCGCCGCATCGCGCTGGCGCGTTTCGATGTCGCCATCACGCTACATCATAACGGTAAGCTGATGCGGCAGTACCGTGCGGCACCGGATAAAAGCCAGTATGAACGCCGTTTGGGCAGCATCTGCGGGGCGACGTTCCTGCAACATGCGCTGGCAGTGTCATGGCAACACGGTGATCTCACCATTCATGGCTGGGTAGCCGATCCGGTTGGAGCCAAGCAACTGCCTGATATGCAGTATTGCTACGTGAATCAGCGCATGATGCGTGACCGGCTGATTAATCATGCCATCCGGCAGGCTTATCAGGATCAGCTTAGTGACGAGCAGCAGCCCGCCTATGTGCTGTATCTGGAGATCGACCCGCATCAGGTGGATGTCAATGTGCATCCTGCCAAGCATGAAGTTCGGTTCCATCAGGCGCGTCTGGTACATGACTTCATCTATCAGGCGGTGATGTCCGTTCTGCAACAGGCATCCTCACCGGCGCTTGGCATAACAGAGCCGGAAACCGGGAAACCCGTGCAATGGCAGCAGGAAAACCGTACCGCCGCCGGTGAAAACCATTTTGCCCAGCCGTCACGTACCGATAGTTCGCCGTCGTATGGTGGGAAAACGCCGCGCGCAGGTCATTCCGGTCAGGCGAAAGAATCTGCTTATTCTGGCTATCAGCCGGAGAATCCGTACCAGAAGAAGCAGGGTGATCTGTATAAGACGCTGCTGCAACCTGCGGATAACGCAGCAAGTGCACCGCCGTCGTCTGGTGAGCGTATTTCTGCACCGTCGAGTCACGTTATGTCGCCGGATAGGGTTGCCCCATCCACGGCATCGCATGACGCACCGCCAAATCGAACCGCGACGGACACCGCCGCGAGCAATAACAAGCAACGTGCGCCGGTTGAATCACCGCTGGAAAGCCAATCAAACGGTTTTGGGCGGGTATTGACGGTTTATCCGCCGTGCTACGCGCTGTTGGAGTACCATAAGGGATTGGCGATGCTGTCGCTTTCCGTTGCTGAACGCTATCTGAAAGCGGTGCAGTTGACGCCGCCGGAAGAAGGGCTGCGGGCGCAGCCGTTGCTGATTCCGCAGCGCCTGACGTTGAGTAAATCCGAGCTGAACGTGTTGTCTGCCCATCACGCTTTGCTGGCGCGTTTTGGTATTGATGTCGTGGTTGAGTCACAACGTGCCACATTGCGTGCCGTACCTTTACCATTGCGCCAACAAAATTTACAAAACTTGATCTCCGAACTGATAGGCTATCTGGCCGACTATCAGACGGTTGAGACACAGCAGGTGGAACCTGGCGAATTGGCGTCGTGGATGGCAACGCGATTGCAGAGTGAGCAGGAAAGCTGGAGTCATTCTCAGGCCATACAATTACTGGCGGATGTCGAGCGGCTTTGTCCGCAGTTGGCGAAAACGCCGCCGTCTGAACTTTTATCTGTGATGGACATCCAGGATGCCATCAAGGCTTTAAAGCATGAGTGATGTAGAACAAGCGTCGTTGCCGCCCGCCATTTTTATCATGGGGCCGACGGCGTCAGGAAAAACGGCATTGGCAATGGCGTTACGAGAATATTTGCCGGTAGAGTTGATTAGCGTAGATTCCGCCCTCATCTATAAAGATATGGATATTGGGACGGCGAAACCGAGTGCGGAAGAGCTGGCACTGGCCCCGCATCGGTTAATCGATATTCTCGATCCGACAGAGTCCTATTCTGCGGCAGATTTTCGCCGTGATGCGCTACGTGAGATGGCAGACATTACCGCCGCCGGACGCATTCCCCTGTTAGTCGGGGGGACGATGCTGTATTTCAAGGCGCTGCTGGAGGGACTTTCTCCTCTGCCGTCAGCCGATCCTGCCGTGCGCCAACGCATTGAAGAGCAGGCAAAAGAAATCGGCTGGGAAGCGATGCATCGGCAGCTCAGTGAGATCGATCCGGTAGCAGCAATTCGGATTCATCCAAATGATCCGCAGAGACTCTCGCGAGCACTGGAAGTTTTTTTCGTTTCAGGTAACACTTTAACTGAACTGACAAAAACGTCTGGCGACGCGCTGCCCTATCATGTTCATCAGTTTGCTATCGCCCCGGCGACGCGTGAATTGTTGCATGAGCGGATTGAACAGCGCTTTCATCAGATGTTGGCGGCAGGTTTTGAGACAGAAGCCCGGACATTATTTGCCCGGCATGACCTTCATACGGATATGCCCTCTATTCGTTGCGTTGGTTATCGCCAGATGTGGTCATATTTATCCGGTGAAATTGATTACGATGAGATGGTTTATCGGGGAATTTGTGCGACGCGTCAGTTAGCGAAGCGTCAAATGACCTGGCTGCGCGGTTGGGATGATGTCTGCTGGCTGGATAGCGAAAAACCGACTGAAGCACTGGACAAGGTGATACAGGTTGTTAGTGCATAGGTTGAGTGATTGTGTACAATCGGTGAGTCTCAGCGTGCAAGTTTTTTTACACCGTTATTTTAGAGCCGTAGGGTTCTTTGTTACAAACAACATACAAATAAGGAAAATATAGAATGGCTAAGGGGCAATCTTTGCAAGATCCGTTCTTGAACGCTTTGCGTCGTGAACGTGTTCCGGTTTCGATTTATTTGGTGAACGGTATTAAGTTGCAAGGTCAGATCGAATCTTTCGATCAGTTCGTGATTTTGTTGAAAAACACGGTAAGTCAGATGGTTTATAAGCACGCCATCTCTACAGTTGTTCCTTCTCGCCCAGTCTCTCACCATAGCAACAATCCAGGCGGCAGCAACAACTATCACGGTAGTAACACGACTGCTCAGCAGCAGTCGCAGGAAGCTGATGACGCCGAATAAGGCGTATTGTCAATTCACCACGGCGTGGGAGAGCTGGACGCATCGCTCGGCTCCTTCGCTGTGGTGTTTTTTGCTCGTTTGAGAGGTTACTCGCTTGTTTGACCGTTATGAATCAGGTGAACGGGCCATATTAGTTCATATTTTCTTTTCGCAAGATAGAGATACAGAAGATCTGCTGGAGTTTGAATCTCTGGTTTCTTCTGCCGGTATTGAATCCTTGCAGGTTGTTACTGGCAGCCGTAAGTCGCCTCACCCCAAGTATTTTGTCGGGGAAGGCAAAGCTGAAGAAATTGCTCAGGTAGTAAAAGAAACGGGCGCGTTTGTCGTGCTGTTTGATCATGCGCTGACGCCTGCTCAGGAACGTAATCTGGAGCGTTTGTGCGAGTGCCGGGTGATCGATCGTACCGGACTGATTTTAGATATTTTTGCCCAGCGTGCGCGTACGCACGAGGGGAAATTACAGGTAGAACTGGCACAGCTGCGCCACCTTGCGACCCGACTGGTTCGCGGCTGGACGCACCTTGAACGTCAGAAAGGCGGTATCGGTTTGCGTGGCCCGGGTGAAACCCAGCTTGAAACCGACCGTCGTTTATTGCGTAACCGTATCATGCAGATACTGTCGCGTCTTGAACGGGTAGAAAAACAGCGTGAACAAGGGCGCCGGTCGCGGGTTCGTGCCGATGTTCCCACCGTTTCGCTGGTGGGCTATACCAACGCGGGTAAATCCACGCTGTTTAACACGATTACATCGGCGGGCGTCTATGCCGCCGATCAGTTATTTGCCACACTGGATCCAACATTGCGCCGCATTCAAGTGGATGATGTGGGTGATACGGTGTTGGCGGATACCGTAGGTTTTATCCGGCAGTTGCCCCACGATTTGGTGGCTGCGTTTAAGGCTACATTACAGGAAACACGTCAGGCCTCGCTGCTGCTGCACGTTGTTGATGCCGCCGATCCTCGTCTTGACGAGAACATTGAAGCGGTTGATGACGTATTGGCGGAAATTGAGGCGGACGAAATACCTGCGCTGTTGGTAATGAACAAGATTGATATGCTGGATGATTTCGTTCCGCGTATCGATCGCAACGAAGAGAACCTACCGGTACGGGTCTGGCTTTCAGCACAGACCGGCGACGGTATTCCGTTGCTATTTCAGGCATTGACTGAGCGGCTTTCCGGGGAAATCGCACAACATACCTTGCATCTTCCCCCGCAGGCAGGACGCTTGCGTAGTCGTTTTTACCAGCTTCAGGCAATAGAAAAAGAATGGATTGAAGAGGATGGGCAAATTGGTTTGGTTATTCGTATGCCGATTGCTGACTGGCACCGCCTCTGCAAAAAAGAGCAGGAACTGCTGGACTATATTGTCTGATTTGACTGGTACAAACAGTCTGAGCGGTGAAATAGTCTGACGGACTCTGGGATATTGAACCTGAAGAACACCTATCATAAAGAATGGAGCTAAAACATGGCGTGGAATCAGCCCGGTAATAACGGACAAGACCGCGACCCGTGGGGGAGCAGCAGCAATAATGGCGGCAACTCTGGCGGAAATAACAATAAAGGTGGCCGAGATCAGGGGCCGCCGGATCTGGACGACATCTTCCGTAAGCTGAGCAAAAAACTCGGCGATCTGGGTGGCGGAAAAGGTTCAGGCTCAAGCAACAGCGGAAATTCTGGCGGCCCAGCACTGGGTGGCCGGATCGTCGGTATCGCTGCCGTCGCTGCGGTTGTCATCTGGGCTGCTACTGGTTTCTATACCATTAAAGAAGCGGAACGCGGTGTCGTCACGCGCTTTGGTAAATTCAGCCATTTGGTTGGTCCGGGTCTTAACTGGAAACCGACCTTCATCGATTCTGTTCGCGCGGTGAACGTTGAATCGGTGCGTGAACTGGCGACGTCGGGCGTGATGTTGACGTCAGATGAAAACGTCGTGCGCGTTGAAATGAACGTGCAGTATCGTGTCACGCAGCCAGAACAATATCTGTTCAGTGTAACCAATGCGGATGACAGCCTGCGTCAGGCAACTGACAGTGCGCTGCGCGGCGTTATTGGTAAATACACGATGGACAAAATTTTGACGGAAGGCCGTACCATTGTGCGTACGGATACTCAGCGTGTACTGGAAGAAACCGTTCGTCCGTACAACATGGGTATCACGCTGCTGGACGTCAACTTCCAGACCGCACGTCCGCCGGAAGAAGTGAAGGCCGCGTTTGATGATGCGATTGCCGCACGTGAAAACGAACAGCAATATATTCGTGAAGCGGAAGCGTACGCGAACGAAGTTCAGCCGCGTGCTAACGGTCAGGCGCAACGTATTCTGGAAGAGTCTCGCGCTTATAAAACCCGTACCGTTCTGGAAGCTCAGGGTGAAGTTGCCCGTTTTGCCAGAGTCTTACCGGAATATAAAGCTGCACCGGAAATCACCCGTGAGCGTTTGTATATCGAAACGATGGAACGCGTACTGAGCCATACTCGTAAAGTTCTGGTCAATGACAAGGGGGGCAACCTGATGGTGCTGCCGTTGGATCAGATGCTGCGTGGACAAGGCGGTGAAAATACGCAAAGCAATAACAGTAGCAGCGCTAACCCACTGCGTTTGCCTGGCAACAGCAGCGGTGCGACGAATAGCAATCAAACGCGCAGCAGTAACAATGGAAATATCATGGATCAGCGCAGAGCAAATGCGCAGCGTGATGACTTCACTCGAGTAGGGAGAGAATAATCGATGCGTAAGCCCTTACTATTTATCCTGATCCTGGTACTGATGGTGGTCTATGCGTCACTGTTTGTGGTGCAGGAAGGCCAGCGCGGCATTGTGATGCGTTTTGGCAAAGTATTGCGTGATGACGACAATAAGCCGCTGATCTATGCACCGGGGTTGCAGTTCAAGATTCCGTTTATCGACTCAGTGAAAATGCTGGATGCGCGTATCCAGACCATGGAAAACCAGGCTGACCGCTTTATCACAAAAGAGCAGAAAGACCTGATTGTCGATTCTTACCTTAAGTGGCGTATCAGCGATTTCAGCCGTTACTATCTGGCAACGGGCGGTGGTGACATCTCTCAGGCTGAAGTACTGCTGAAACGTAAGTTCAGTGACCGTCTGCGTTCCGAGATTGGTCGTCTGGATGTGAAAGGCATTGTTACCGACTCGCGTGGTCAACTGATGTCTGACGTGCGTGAAGCGCTGAATACCGGTACCGGTGAAACGACCGAAGCCGATAATGCGATTGCTTCTGCTGCTGCGCGTGTTGAGAAAGAGACAACGAGCAACGAACCTCATATCAACCCTAACAGTATGGCTGCGCTGGGTATTGAGGTTATCGATGTGCGAATTAAGCAAATCAACCTGCCAACTGAAGTCTCTGACGCAATTTACCAACGTATGCGTGCAGAGCGTGAAGCGGTAGCTCGTCGCCACCGTTCACAAGGTCAGGAAGAGGCTGAAAAGCTGAAAGCGACGGCCGACTATGAAGTCACCCGTACGCTGGCTGAAGCTGAACGTCAGGGACGTATCACCCGTGGTGAAGGGGATGCCGAAGCGGCGAAACTGTTTGCTAATGCATTCAGTGAAGATCCTGACTTCTACGCTTTCGTTCGTAGCCTGCGCGCGTATGAAAACAGCTTCAGTAATAATCAGGACGTGATGGTGCTCAGCCCGGATAGCGACTTCTTCCGCTACATGAAGTCACCGGAAAGCAGCATGGTTCCACGCCGCTGATAGTCATTCACTAACGTCTCATCAAGCCCGGGTTCTTTCTCCGGGCTTTTTTTTGCCATTTTCTGGCAGAGACAAATCCAAGAGTTTGGTCCTGTTCGTACTTGAAGCGGGAAAAGGGGTGGTTATGAATTCAACGATTTGGCTGGCGCTCGGGCTGGTTTTGGTGCTCGAAGGATTGGGGCCGCTGCTGTTTCCCCGTCTCTGGCGACGTATGATTTTGGGAATAGCGCAGTTGCCGGATACTATTTTGCGCCGTTTTGGCGGCGGAATAGTTGTTGCAGGGTGCGTGATCTACTACATGTTGCGTAGCCGGATGGGTGGCTAAAATTAAGCGGAAAAATGTGCGCAATCGTGTGCTAAAAGTACTGAAAGCATCCAAATGAGATGGTAGAATCCTTTTTTAAGCAACCTGGTGATTCTTGAAATGGGTAAGAACGTCGTCGTACTGGGCACCCAATGGGGTGACGAAGGTAAAGGCAAGGTCGTTGACCTGCTGACTGAACGGGCTAAATATGTTGTGCGCTATCAGGGTGGACACAACGCTGGCCACACGCTGGTTATCAACGGTGAAAAAACCGTCCTTCATTTAATTCCTTCTGGCATTCTGCGTGAAAATGTTGTCAGCATCATCGGTAACGGTGTTGTGCTGGCGCCTGACGCATTGATGAAAGAGATGACGGAGCTTGAAGCGCGTGGCGTCCCGGTACGCGAACGTCTGCTGCTTTCTGAAGCCTGTCCGTTAATCCTGCCTTATCACGTCGCGTTGGATAACGCGCGTGAAAAAGCGCGTGGTGCGAAAGCAATTGGTACGACTGGCCGTGGTATCGGCCCTGCGTATGAAGATAAAGTTGCTCGCCGTGGCCTGCGCGTTGGCGATCTGTTTGATAAAGAAACCTTTGCTGTCAAACTGAAAGAGATCGTCGAATACCATAACTTCCAGTTGGTTAACTACTATAAAGCTGACGCTGTCGACTACCAGAAAGTGTTGGACGACGTGTTAGCGATTGCCGATATTCTGACAGGCATGGTCGTTGATGTTTCCGATCTGCTGTACAAAGCGCACCTGCGTGGCGATTTCGTCATGTTTGAAGGCGCACAGGGTACGTTGCTGGATATCGACCACGGTACTTATCCGTACGTGACCTCTTCAAACACCACTGCGGGCGGCGTTGCTACCGGTTCTGGTCTGGGTCCACGCTATGTAGACTACGTACTGGGTATCGTTAAAGCTTACTCTACCCGTGTAGGTGCAGGTCCATTCCCGACTGAACTGTTTGAAGAAGTGGGCGAGCATCTGTCTCAGAAAGGTAACGAGTTTGGCGCGACCACGGGGCGTCGTCGTCGTACCGGCTGGCTGGATGCGGTTGCCGTACGTCGTGCAGTACAGATCAACTCGCTGTCTGGTTTCTGCCTGACCAAGCTGGATGTTCTGGACGGCCTGAAAGAGATTAAAATCTGCGTAGGCTATCGCCTGCCGAACGGCACCGAAGTGGATACGACTCCGCTGGCTGCTGAGGGCTGGGAAGGTCTTGAGCCGATTTACGAAACGATGCCAGGCTGGTCTGAAAGCACGTTTGGCGTGAAAGATCACAGCAAACTGCCGCAGGCTGCGCTGAACTACATCAAACGTATCGAAGAAATCACTGGTGTGCCGATTGATATCATTTCTACCGGCCCAGATCGCAGCGAAACGATGGTGCTGCGCGATCCGTTCGACGCTTGATTTTGCCGCCCTTAATGGGTGAGGCGAAGATGAAAAAGGACGGGATTCCCGTCCTTTTTGCTATCTACCGTTTGGCCGTCGTGGTGTGAACAACGACGGCTTCTACCTGTTATTCCTGAACGTCTTTCGCCTTCTGCGCTTTGTTCTTCAGGCCATCCAGCAGCTTATTGTGGATGTTGCTGAACCCGCCGTTGCTCATCACCAGAATGTGGTCGCCAGGCTGTGCGGTCTTGACGATGTTTTCTACCAGCGTGTCAATATCTGCGCTCCAGTGAGCGGGTTGTACGCAGGCTTCCGCAACTTCTACCACCTGCCATGGAATATGTGTCGGCTGGAATAGAAAAACTTCATCGGCGCGGCCTAATGACGGTGCTAGCTCGTTTTTGCACATCCCCAATTTCATGGTGTTAGAACGGGGTTCAAGCACAGCCAAAATCCGAGCCGTGCCGCCAACCTTGCTGCGTAGCGCCGACAGCGTCGCCAGAATTGCGGTAGGGTGGTGCGCAAAATCGTCATAAACCGTGACGCCGTGCTCCGTACCGCGTAACTCCAGACGACGACGTGCGTTGATAAATCCACCCAGTGCGCGGCAGGCATCAGCAGGCAGTACGCCAACGTGGTGAGCGGCAGCGATAGCCATCAGCCCGTTGTGCATATTGTGTTCGCCCACCAACTTCCAGTGGACTTCACCGACGAGTTCATTGTTCAGGTAAACCTGATATTGGCTGGCATCGATCGCCACTTTTTGTGCACGCCATGTGCCTTCTTCGCCAACCAGTTCCTGCTCGCTCCAGCATCCCATTCCCATCACCTGTTTGAGGTTAAGGTCATTGGCTGGCAGGATGATTTTCCCCGTGCCCGGCACCAGTCGCACAAGATGGTGGAACTGTTTCTGAATGGCTTTCAGATCGTCAAAGATGTCGGCGTGATCGAACTCAAGATTGTTGAGCACCAGCGTTCTTGGGCAGTAATGTACGAATTTGGAACGTTTGTCGAAGAACGCACAGTCGTATTCATCGGCTTCGAGCACCATGAACGGGCTGTCACCCAAGCGTGCGGAAACGGTGAAATTGCCGGGAACTCCGCCGATCACGAAGCCAGGCTGGTAGCCGCAATCTTCCAGAATCCAGGTGACCATCCCCGCCGTGGTGGTTTTGCCATGTGTACCCGCAACGGCAATCACCCAGCGATCGCGCAGCACATAATCATGCAGCCACTGTGGGCCGGAAACATAAGGTAATCCCTGTTCCAGTACGGCTTCAACACACGGGTTTCCGCGCGTCATCGCATTACCGATGATGACCAAATCAGGCGCAGGGCTAAGCTGTGCTGGATCGTATCCCTGAATCAGCGTGATTCCCTGTTCTTCAAGTAAGGTACTCATGGGGGGATAAACATTTGCATCTGAGCCTGTGACGTCATGCCCCAGCGAACGAGCAAGCAGGGCAAGGCCACCCATAAAGGTGCCACAGATACCTAAAATATGAATACGCATACATTTTCCATCTTCACAGTGAGTCTGCGTCACATTCTAACGCTATGAATCCGCCATAAGAAATGGATTTGACTAGGTACTCACTTTCTCTTTGGGCTACACTGCATGCGCAAACGTTGGCGGTGCAGAAATGAAACCGCTTTTCATCCGTAGATTCTGGAATAGTGTTATGAAAACGTTAGGCGAATTTATCGTCGAAAAACAGCACGATTTCTCTCACGCCACAGGTGAGCTTACCGCGCTGCTGTCTGCTATTAAACTGGGTGCCAAGATTATTCACCGTGATATCAATAAAGCGGGTTTGGTTGATATCCTGGGAGCCAGCGGTATTTCGAATGTTCAGGGCGAAGTGCAGATGAAGCTCGATCTGTATGCCAATGAGAAACTGAAAGCGGCATTAAAGGCACGTGGTGAAGTGGCAGGTATCGCCTCCGAAGAAGAAGACGAAATTGTTATCTTTGAAGGTGATAAGGCGGAAAATGCCAAGTATGTCGTTCTGATGGATCCGCTGGACGGCTCGTCGAATATTGATGTAAACGTCTCTGTCGGTACGATTTTCTCTATTTATCGCCGTATTACGCCGCTGGGAACGTCAGTCACGGAAGCTGATTTCTTGCAGCCGGGTAGTCAGCAGGTTGCTGCGGGCTACATCGTTTACGGTTCTTCAACCATGCTGGTGTACACCACGGGTCACGGCGTTCACGCCTTTACTTACGATCCGTCGCTCGGTGTGTTCTGTCTCTCGCATGAAAAAGTTTGCTTCCCGGAAAAAGGGAATATGTATTCCATCAACGAGGGGAACTACATCAAGTTTCCTGTCGGCGTGAAGAAATACATCAAATACTGTCAGGAGCAGGATGAAGAGACGCAGCGTCCTTATACGTCGCGTTACATCGGTTCACTGGTTGCAGATTTCCATCGTAACCTGCTGAAAGGCGGAATTTACCTGTACCCGAGCACGGCGAGCTATCCGAAAGGTAAACTGCGTTTGTTGTACGAATGCAACCCGATGGCGTTTCTGGCGGAGCAGGCGGGCGGTAAGGCCAGCGACGGTAAAAACCGTATTCTGGATATCACGCCAGAGAAACTGCATCAGCGTTCACCGTTCTTCGTAGGAACTGAATCCATGGTTGATGACGTCGAACGTTTCATCCGTGAATTCCCAGACGCCTAATTGCATTAATTAGTCGTTAATACTAATTAGTTATCAATTAATTAGTCATAAATATAGTCCCGTGTGGTCGGATATTCGGCTACACGGGATTGTCTTTTAACGCTGTGCTTCGAACCAGCTCTCCAGAATAATCACCGCAGACGCCGCGTCTACGCTACCTTTATCCAACGCTTTAAAACCACCGCGTTCGAAGAGATCGGCACGTGCTTCCACCGTACTCAAGCGTTCATCGTGTAACTCAATCGCGATGCCAAAACGGCCATGCAGTCGGTTAGCGAACTTCCGCGCCCGTGCCGTCAGGGGTTGTTCGGTGCCATCCATGTTGAGCGGCAAGCCGACGACGGCCAGATCGGGCTGCCATTCTGACAACAGCTTTTCCACTTTTTGCCAATCGGGTATCCCTTCCTGCGCCTTGAACGACGTCAGTGCACGCGCTGTACCGGTAATTTCCTGACCAATGGCGACACCGATACTTTTTGTCCCAAAATCAAAGGCAAGAATGGTTCTGCTGGCCATCAGGCATGTCCTGCTTCGGTGGAGATATTATGAATATCGATACCCAACTTTCTGGCCGCCGCCCGCCAGCGTTCGGCAATTGGCGTATGGAACAGAATGTCTTTATCGGCTGGCGTCGTCAGCCAGGCATTATCCAGCAGTTCTTCTTCAAGTTGGCCGTTCTCCCAGGCGGAGTAGCCTAAGGCGACCAGCGTATTTTTTGGCTGATTAGGCGTACCTAACGTTTCCAGCACGTCTTTGGACGTGGTGATCATTGTGTCCTCAGAAATACTGATGCTGGAACCAAAGCCGGAACAGGGCGTATGCAGGATAAAGCCACGGTCGTCCGCCAGTGGGCCGCCAATGAAGACGGGTTTATCCAATCGAATGGCAGGATCGCGCGGTGTCGGATCTATTTTTAGCTTTTTCAGCACATTTTCCACGGAAAACTGATCCATCGGTTTGTTGATGATCAGCCCCATGGCTCCGTCTTCATTATGTTCGCAGATATAGACCACCGAACGTTTAAATACAGAGTCCTGTAGTGCTGGCATAGCAATGAGGAAGTGATGCTGTAAATTCATTGTGTATTTTTATCGATATCCGTCAGCGTTGGAGAAACGGCCCGTATTGCGCGGGCCGGGTGGCGTGTCAGGTGTCTCTGGTCTTAGCGGGTACGTGCAGCCAGACGCTTTTCAATGGCGTCCATCAGCATGCCAGTGATAGAAACATCCGGGTAAGCCGCTTCGATTTCACGTACGCAGGTCGGGCTGGTGACGTTAATTTCTGTCAGGCGGTCACCGATGATGTCCAGACCGACGAAAATCAGGCCTTTGGCTTTTAAGGTCGGTGCGACATCACGGGCGATTTTCCAGTCGCTTTCGGTTAGCGGACGTGCTTCGCCGCGCCCACCGGCTGCCAGATTGCCGCGTGTCTCACCGCTTTTCGGGATACGTGCCAGGCAGTAAGGAACGGGTTCGCCATCGACCACCAGCACGCGTTTGTCGCCGTCTTTAATTGCCGGCAGATAGTTTTGTGCCATACAGTAACGGGTCGCGTGTTCGGTCAGCGTTTCGATGATGACCGAAACGTTGGCATCATCCTGCTTCAAACGGAAAATAGACGCGCCGCCCATGCCGTCGAGCGGTTTGAGAATGACGTCGCCGTGTTTTTCATGGAATTGACGCAGTTTGTCTGCACGACGCGTAACGAGCGTATCGGGGGTCAGATGCGGGAACCAGGCGGTGAACAGCTTCTCATTGCAATCACGCAGGCTCTGCGGCTTGTTGACGATCAGCGTACCTTTCTCTTCTGCACGTTCCAGAATATAGGTGGCGTAGATGAACTCCGTATCGAACGGCGGATCTTTACGCATCAGCACCACATCCAACTCTTCCAGCGCAATATCCTGCTCGCCGGAGAAATCGTACCAGCCGTCGTAATCGTACTGAACGCTCAGGCGACGCGTTGTTGCACGCGCGACGCCCGCATGCATATAGAGATCGTTCATCTCCATATAATGTAGTTCCCAACCACGGCGCTGTGCTTCCAGCAGCATGGCAAAGCTGGTGTCTTTCTTGATATTGATGGTGTCAATTGGATCCATCACGATACCGAGTTTGATCATTCTTTTCTCCTTTACCCCAAATCGCCGAAACGTACCTGTAAGGCGGTCATGGCGGTGAGTGCAGTGGTTTCTGTGCGCAAGACGCGTGGCCCCAACAGGATATCAGTGAATCCGTGTTCTGAGGTCATGGTAATTTCACCGGCGGTGAGCCCGCCTTCCGGGCCGATCAGTAGCCTGACCCGAGCGACCGGCAGTGGTAACGTATTGATGCTTTGTGTGGCGCGCGGGTGCAGATTTAATTTCAACGCGTTGTCTTGCTCCGCACACCAGGCTTCCAGCGTCATCGCTGGCCGCACCAGCGGCACACAATTGCGGCCGGACTGTTCACAGGCGGCGATCGCAATTTTCTGCCACTGGCTAATTTTTTTCTCCATACGCTCGGCATCCAGTTTGACGCCACAGCGTTCAGAAAGCAGTGGGGTAATCACATTGACGCCCAGCTCGATGGATTTCTGAATGGTAAACTCCATCTTCTCGCCGCGCGACATCACCTGTCCCAGATGTAAATGTAGGGGCGATTCTTTATCTTCCAACTTACCTGCTGTGAAGCGAACGCGCACACTCTTTTTGCCAGCCGTGATGATTTCTGCATCAAAGACATGATTGCTGCCATCAAACAGCTGCAATGACTGACCCGTAGTCATGCGTAACACGCGACCCACATGATTGGCGGCATCGTCACTCAGTTCGACTTCACCACCGTTAAGGGGGAGCGTTTCGGGATGAAAAATGCGTGGTACTCGCATACTGAATTCAGACCTTTGAATAAAATAGAGCGGCGCAGAAACGCCAGAAATAGGCAAAACCACCGTCATCTGGCGGTGGTTTTGCTGGAAACAGATTCGCTATAGTAGGTAGACGAACTAGCGCTGGCAAGCCTGTTGAACGTAGGGATTTGGGTTTCCCTGTTTTGCGGCGATGCGCTGATTGCGGGTACATTCCCACTGGGTGACCGGGTATTGCTTATCCCAGGCTTCGAACAGCTGGGTTTGCTGGCTGGAAAGGCGTAACTGATAGCGGTCGCGCATATAGAAATAGGTACGCGCGATCTGGCCGCGAGCGCGAGCGGGCGGTTCTGCCAGATTATTTTTGAAATCGACCTTCATCTCGCATTGACCATATTGGGATGCACCACCGTTCCATTGTCCATACATGGCATTGCCGCGATCGCCGTTTACTTCGCCGATAGCAGGTTGCAGGTTATGTAAATCGGTTTCCATCTCGCGGTAAACAGGGTCGCTGTTACAGTTCTTTCTGCCACCATCCTGCCAGCACTGGCGCTGGTGGCCGAATTGCCAGGCCGGTACAACGTGCTCCCACTCGATACGGCTGGCACGCTGCTCATTTTTCCTCACCTGATAGCCGCAGGATTCAAGGTCAGGTGTGCCTTTCTTGCCCTGCCACGTAATCTTGCAGCCACAGTAGAACGAACCCGGCGCATCGCGATTAATGTCGACAGCAGCGGCCTTTGCCTGCGAAAAATTATTGATGTTTTGACCCAGCGCGGTAGCCGAAACCAGCGTCGCGCCAACGGCGGCGATAGCGAGAATTTTGCGTAGCATATTCCAAATAATCCACAGGCTGTAAAGTTGGCAGACTACCGGATGTCTCGTCGGCAGGCAAATGCAAAAGCAGTTTTTAAAACTAGAAATTCCCTTTTAAATAGAACTTTTTACATCATGACGTAAGGTTTTCCCGCAACGACGACAGCGATATTCTGTTTCGCCGCGCAGCACCCGATTGTGCCGGCGGATCGTCAGCTCATGCCGTTGGCAATCACACAGGTAGGTGAAGGTTTTCCCCTGTACAGATTGCACCGCAAACCGATGTGTACGTTTTGCCGGGACGTGCAGGACGTTTTCCATCATCCAGCGCCATTCCTTGCCATGCGGTGCGACACGGCCAAAACGTGCATAAACCAGCAGATGAGCCAACTCATGGGGAACGACTTCATCGATAAAGGCCTGCTGATTTTCCTGCAACAAGACAGGATTCAGCCGAATTTCCCAGTGTTGCAGCCAGGCCGTTCCTGCCGTTGAACCGCGTTGCTGGTAGTTTACTGTTGGCTCGGTGTAGTCCGTCTGCAAGGTGAGGTTAGCCTGTTGCAATTTATCACGCAGACAGCGCATTACAGCCTGATGGCTGGCAATGGGGATTCGGGATGTGTTCATTGCTGTGAGCATAAATTGAGTGGCTGGGAGACGCAATAGGTGAAGCGGAGGGAAATGCAGGGGAGATAGAATGAAAAACGGTGAATTTTCATTCGCCGTTTTATACCCGTCATACTTCAAGCTGCATGTGTGTTGGCTTTCCTCGCTCACCCCAGTCACTTACTGGTGTAAGCTCCTGGGGATTCGCTGCGTCGCCGCCTTCATGCAACTCGAATTATTTAGGGTATAGCCTTTATTTAGTCGCTAGATTACAGGCCAGCAGCTTCACGCAGCTCTGCGGCTTTGTCCGTTTTTTCCCACGGGAAATGTTCGCGGCCAAAGTGACCATAGGCTGCGGTTTCCTGATAAATCGGATGCAGCAGATCCAGCATCTGGATTAAGCCGTAAGGACGCAGATCGAAGAATTCACGCACTAGCAGCGTCAACTGCTCGGTGGACACTTTCTCTGTGCCAAAGGTTTCGAGCATGATGGACGTGGGTTCTGCCACGCCGATAGCGTAGGACACCTGAATTTCGCAGCGATCGGCTAGGCCAGCAGCGACGATATTCTTGGCAACATAACGAGCAGCGTAAGCAGCAGAACGGTCTACTTTAGACGGATCCTTACCGGAGAACGCACCGCCGCCGTGACGTGCCGCGCCGCCGTAGGTATCAACGATGATTTTACGGCCAGTTAAACCGCAGTCACCCATTGGGCCGCCGATAACAAAGCGTCCGGTTGGGTTGATGAAATATTTGGTATTGGCAGACAGCCATTCTGCTGGCAGAACCGGTTTGATGATCTCTTCCATCACCGCTTCATGCAGATCTTTCTGGCTGATGTCTTCTGAATGCTGGGTAGACAGCACCACGGCATCGATGCCAGCAATCTTGCCATCGTCGTACAGGAACGTAACCTGACTTTTTGCATCCGGGCGCAGCCACGGCAGAGAGCCGCTCTTGCGGACTTCTGACTGGCGCTGAACCAGACGGTGTGCATAAGTCACGGGGGCTGGCATTAGGACGTCGGTTTCGTTAGTTGCGTAACCGAACATCAGACCCTGATCGCCTGCGCCTTGTTCCAGCGGATCGCGGCGGTCAACGCCCTGATTGATATCAGGAGACTGCTTGCCAATCGCGCTCAGTACGGCGCAAGAGTTAGCGTCAAAGCCCATTTCAGAATTGACATAACCGATATCACGCACGGTACGACGGGTAATTTCTTCGATGTCGACCCAGGCGCTGGTGGTAATTTCACCACCGACTAACACCATGCCGGTCTTTACATAAGTCTCACAAGCGACACGCGCTTTTGGGTCTTGCTCCAGAATGGCGTCGAGAACCGCATCAGAAATCTGGTCAGCAATTTTATCAGGATGTCCTTCAGAGACTGACTCGGACGTAAAAAGGTGTTTAGCCATGAGTTTCTTTACCTTCAAATCAAAGCCGTTAAGCAGTGTATCAGTTAATCGGTATAGACGGATTAACATCTGGATGGCTATTCTAGGTCACCTTTTGGTCTCAGTGCCAGTAGTTTTTCGCATTAGCGCGCCATCGTCCTTTTATCATCGGCCGTTTTTTCTTTTACAAGAGATGACTAGCGGTAATTTTCATTTTGCTTTTCCAGCAGCATGTAGGTATAAACGGCGAGCGGTGATACAACCCGCGACATCTTGAATTTTTTATTGATAGCTGACCGCATAGCCTGCGGCGCACGTGGAGGTGGTAGGATTAATGATCCGTTGTTTACTGAGTATATTGCGTTCGCAATATGTCCCTTTTGACGCTACCGCGTCCGCGACTCAACCCTTCTTTTCCGTTTCTCGACGTAGCCTGTCTTTAAATTCGACACAGGACTCCAGGGCTGGTTAACCTGCCTGTTATTCTTTCTGCCAGAAGCGTTTAGCGTCTTTCTGGTCACGTTCGCCCGGTGATTTTCACAACGAGTTTTATCGACCCGTAACACGGAGCCTGACAACGTGTTTTACACTAATAAGAGTAATAAAGTGACGGCATACTTCACTACGCCGGTTTTTTCACTGTCGATGCCGCATGTTGCAGGTATGCTCATGTGGGCTGTTTATTCAGGTACTGATGTGATCAGCAGTCTAGAAAAAGAAGAGGTTCGTTATGTCTGACGACATGATTCATCACGGCTCGTCAGCGACGGGTAAACATGAAAATTTGCGCTCTATGCAGGAGGTTGCCATGAATGACCGTAATGCCAGCGAAATGCTTCGTACTTACAATATTGCCTGGTGGGGCAATAATTACTATGACGTCAATGAGCTCGGCCACATTAGCGTGTGCCCAGATCCTGACGTACCAGAAGCTCGCGTCGATTTGGCCAGACTGGTCAAAGATATGCAGAAAGATAACCATCAGCGCCTTCCTGCGCTGTTCTGCTTTCCGCAAATCCTTCAGCATCGCCTGCGTTCTATTAACGCTGCGTTTAAACAGGCTCGCGAATCGTTTGGTTATGAAGGCGGGTATTTTCTGGTTTATCCAATCAAGGTGAACCAGCATCGTCGCGTCATTGAGTCACTGGCTAATTCCGGTGAGCCGTTGGGTCTGGAAGCCGGTTCAAAAGCGGAGCTGATGGCGGTACTGGGCCACGCGGGCATGACCCGCACGGTGATTGTGTGTAACGGCTACAAAGACCGTGAATACATCCGTCTGGCACTCATCGGCGAAAAGCTGGGCCACAAGGTTTATCTGGTCATCGAGAAGATGTCCGAAATCCGGTTGGTGCTGGAAGAAGCCGAGCGCTTGAATGTGGTGCCGCGCCTTGGCGTCCGCGCGCGTCTGGCTTCTCAGGGATCGGGCAAGTGGCAATCCAGCGGCGGTGAAAAATCCAAGTTTGGTCTGGCGGCGGTCCAGGTACTGCAACTGGTTGAGATGCTGCGTGAGGCTGGGAAGTTGGATAGCCTGCAACTGCTGCATTTCCATCTGGGATCGCAGTTGGCGAATATCCGTGATATCGCGACGGGCGTGCGTGAATCCGCGCGCTTTTATGTCGAATTGCATAAGTTGGGCGTGAATATCCAGTGCTTTGACGTCGGTGGCGGGTTGGGCGTGGATTATGAAGGCACGCGTTCTCAGTCCGATTGTTCAGTGAACTATGGCCTGAACGAATATGCCAACAACGTGATTTGGGGCATCGGTGATGCCTGTAACGAACATGGGTTGCCGCATCCGACGGTCATCACCGAGTCTGGCCGTGCGGTAACCGCGCACCATACCGTGTTGGTTTCCAATATTATCGGTGTTGAACGCAACGAATTCAGTGACCCGACTGAGCCGGAAGAAGGCGCTCCGCGTGCGCTGGAGAGCCTGTGGTCAACCTGGAAAGAAATCAAGCAGCCGGGGAAACGCCGTTCGCTGCGTGAATGGCTGCACGACAGCCAGATGGACTTGCACGATGTGCATACCCAATACACGCACGGCATGTTGGATCTGACGCAGCGCGCGAAAGCAGAGCAGCTTTATCTGAGCATCTGCCAGATGATTCAGGAACAGCTGGATCCGAGCAACCGAGCACATCGGCCGGTCATCGATGAATTACAGGAGCGGATGGCTGACAAGCTGTATGTCAACTTCTCGCTGTTCCAATCCATGCCGGATGCGTGGGGGATCGATCAGCTGTTCCCGGTAATGCCGTTAGAAGGGCTAAATAAGCCGCCTGAGCGCCGTGCTGTCGTGCTCGATATTACCTGTGATTCCGATGGTACGATCGATCATTATGTCGATGGTGACGGGATCGCGACGACGATGCCGATGCCGCCTTACGATCCAGAAAACCCGCCGCTGCTGGGCTTCTTTATGGTCGGTGCCTATCAGGAAATCCTGGGGAATATGCATAACCTGTTTGGCGATACGTCGACCGTTGACGTGTTTGTCTTCCAGGATGGCACCGTTGAGATTGAAGAATCTGACGAAGGGAATACGGTTGCTGACATGCTGGAATATGTGCAGCTTGACCCCAAAGTGTTGATGACCCGTTTCCGCGATCAAGTGAAAGAAACCGATCTGGATACCGAACTTCAGGCGCAGTTCCTGGAAGAGTTTGAAAGCGGGCTGTACGGCTATACTTATTTGGAAGATGAAGAATAAGTGTGACTGAGTGAGTAAAAAGGGATGCGAGCGAGCATCCCTTTTTTTTCGGCTATCGCTTAGATAGTCGAATGACTCATATTGATATCTGTTGCTGGTTTTGGAAGGGAATCAAATTCTTCAATGACGCTGTCTTTGAAGATAATTTTGGCAATAAGCAGTAAAGAGTTTTTATCCTGAACGCCATATTTATTCAGTAATCGTGATTTGCTGTTCAGTACGGACTTCTTATTTAATCCGATGATATCGGCAATCGCTTCCGCTGTGTAGCCCGCACACCAATGCTGGAATACGGCATATTCAGATTTTGACAGTCTGACGGGACTGAATAAACGGCGGTCGTGAAGGTGGACAAAATCGAGTAATTTATAAAAAGAATCGATGGCTGCTGACTTTGAAATAAGAATCGTTTTTTCGTCAATGCACACGGGTGGGTGATTGGGGGAATTATTGATGATAACGAACGACGATGCCATATTATAAAAGTGAGTTCTTATCGACTCGTAGTATTCCTCAAAGCCCTCGCTGCTACCGTCAATGATGAAAATACATTTCTTCTTTCCTTGCTGCAGCGTAAACCGGTTGACGGGCTTTATCGAGAGCATAGGGATACTGGATAGGATTTCCCGTAATCCTACCGTGGTAAAATTGCATTTACTGAAAATTCTCACATCCATGATTTTTAACACATATGAGTTTATTGTCTGAAAGTGGCCATAAACCAATAATCGCTGCTGATGTTATCCAGTTATTAAGAAATCGCGATCCTGAAATGCCTTTAAATCGCTAAAAGGTGGAGCCTCTAGAGAAACCTGCGGACGCGACAACAGGTTTTATCATATATCTATATGATCAAACTGGAAAAATTTTTATTGGTTTAACATAGTATGCTTGATTTACTGGTTTATTTCTATCTTTAAATACAGGGGGTTACTCCATCATTCTTGTTTATTGCGACGTATGTCTCTGTGCTAATCGCGATTGCCTGTTTTTCCGTATGCCGCCCATTCGCGGATTGCGGCTCCCAGCATCTGGAAATCTGCCGAGATTCGTTTCTTAAAAAGAGAACAGAAAGTAAATACGATTGAAAATAGCTATCTATTTATATCGATTAATTCTTAAATCCTATCATTGTGAGGATAGAAGCGATTGGCGATAGCGGTTATGTAGCAGCTTACCGTGAATATGATGGGGATGATAGTGGTCGGATGACTAGCGGGCAATTGAGATTTTTTCAATTGCCCGTCGTGTGTGTTCTTTGCGAGTAATCAGCGTGTGTGATTATTTCTCGGCAGCGATACGCTCACGAATGTGTTTGGCGCGTCCTTCTGATGAAGGATGGGAATCGAACATGCTGCTCTCACGACCGGCATCAAGTTTGGCCAGTTTTTCAAAGCTGCTTGCCAGACCTTCCAGTTTGACGCCACGTTTCTTCAGCAAATCGAAGGAATAGTCGTCTGCCTGCGTTTCCTGAGTTTGAGAGAATTGGGAATTAACCAGTTTCTCTCCCAGATCGGCGAGTTGAGACTGTGACAGGGACGCCGCTACGCCACCCGCAGAGCCAATGGCAGTACGTGCAGCCGTCGCCGCATAGGCAACCTGCATGGCTTTACGCGTGTGGCCCAGCGCAACGTGGCCAATTTCGTGGCCGAGAACGCCTTCCACTTCGTTGTCATTCATCATATCCATCAGGCCGCTGTAGACGCGGATGCAGCCGTTAGCCATTGCCCAGGCGTTAACATCTTTTGTCAGATAAACCTTATAGTTGGCTGGTGTACCGTTGATGTCATGACCCAGCGCATCTGCAATTTTATTCAGGCGCTGTGTGTACTTGCTGTCGGCAGGGGCAATCTTTGCTTCTTTATCCATTTGCTCACAGGACTGATTGCTGAGTGATTTAACATCAGCATCGCTGAGCGTTGCCGCCTGAAACGCCTGTGCGCCAGATTGCATTAAGGTATTGGTGTTTAAGTTCTGGCAGCCAGTCAGCAAGGTTGCTACACACAGCGCCAGTACAGAAGAACGAATAGCCATAAAAATCATCTCCATACGATTAATGTTTATTTTTTTAATACCCAAAAAACGGCTTTAAGGTACCCGAAAACGACATTGATAAATAGATCGGAAAATCTGATTTGTATGCCTTCCGATATCTTGTCGACGATGAATTTTTGTTTTGGGGAGTTCCAAAAAGGCGCGGTTGATAAAGGTGAACCTACTAGAAAACATGGCGTATGGCGCTGTAATCAACTGCCTAATTGGTAAAAGAACCGCCATTGATTCGTCAGCCGATAAATCCCTGTTTTTTGCTCACGGTTCCATGTGCATTCCCTCTGCTTTTCATGTACATTTGTAATCATATTTATTTTGTCATTCTTGTTTAACTTATTGATTTTTAATGATTATACAGGAAGGGCAGTCGTTCAATCCGATCTGGAGTCAAGCATGTCCTCTCGTAAAGAACTTGCCAATGCTATCCGCGCGCTGAGCATGGATGGGGTGCAGAAAGCCAAATCCGGTCACCCGGGCGCACCGATGGGCATGGCCGATATCGCCGAAGTCCTGTGGCGCGATTATCTTAACCATAATCCGGCCAACCCTAACTGGGCCAACCGTGACCGCTTCGTGCTGTCCAACGGCCACGCGTCCATGCTGATTTACAGCCTGCTGCATCTCTCCGGCTACGACCTGCCGATTGAAGAACTGAAAAACTTTCGCCAGCTGCACTCTAAAACTCCGGGTCACCCGGAATACGGCTACACCGCCGGCGTCGAAACCACCACCGGCCCGCTGGGTCAGGGGATTGCCAACGCAGTCGGTATGGCGATTGCCGAGCGCACGCTGGCGGCGCAGTTCAACCGCCCGGGTCATGAGATTGTCGACCATCACACCTACGCGTTTCTGGGCGACGGCTGCATGATGGAAGGGATTTCCCACGAAGTCTGCTCGCTGGCCGGCACCATGAAGCTCGGCAAACTGACCGCGTTTTATGATGACAACGGTATCTCCATTGACGGTCACGTTGAAGGCTGGTTTACCGACGATACTGCCGCCCGCTTTGAAGCCTACGGCTGGCACGTGGTGCGCGGCGTAGATGGTCACGATGCGGACGCTATCAAACGCGCTATCGGTGAAGCCCAGCTGGTGACCGACAAGCCGTCGCTGCTGATGTGCAAAACCGTGATTGGCTTCGGCTCACCGAACAAGGCCGGTACGCACGACTCCCACGGTGCACCGCTGGGCGATGCAGAAGTGGCAGCGTCGCGCGAACAGCTGGGCTGGGCGCATGCGCCGTTTGAGATCCCTGCCGACATCTATGCCGCCTGGGATGCGAAACCGGCCGGTCAGCGTAAGGAAGCGGCCTGGGATGAGGCGTTTGCCGCCTACGCCAGCGCGTACCCTGAGCTGGCTGCCGAGTTCAAACGCCGCACCGGCGGTGAACTGCCGGCCAACTGGCAGGCGGACGCACAGAAATTTATCGACGATTTGCAGGCCAATCCGGCGAAAATCGCCAGCCGCAAAGCGTCACAGAACGCGCTGGAAGCTTACGGCAAACTGCTGCCGGAATTCCTGGGCGGCTCAGCTGACCTGGCACCGAGCAACCTGACCATCTGGTCCGGTTCGGTTTCGCTGGATAAAGACCACGCGGGGAACTATATCCACTACGGCGTGCGCGAGTTCGGTATGACAGCCATTGCCAACGGGATTGCGCTGCACGGTGGTTTTGTACCGTACACGGCGACCTTCCTGATGTTTGTGGAATATGCGCGTAATGCCGTACGTATGGCCGCGCTGATGAAAATCCGCAGCATCTACGTTTACACCCACGACTCCATCGGTCTGGGCGAAGACGGCCCGACCCACCAGCCGGTTGAACAGCTGGCCAGCCTGCGTGTGACGCCGAACATGAGCAACTGGCGTCCGGCAGATCAGGTGGAAACGGCGGTGGCGTGGAAATACGCCATTGAGCGTCAGGACGGCCCGACGTCGCTGATCCTGTCCCGTCAGAATCTGGCACAGCAGTCACGTACGGCTGAACAGCTGGCGAACGTGGCGAAAGGTGGCTACGTGCTGAAAGACAGCGAGGGTCAACCTGAGCTGATCCTGATTGCCACCGGTTCTGAAGTTGAACTGGCTGTCGGCGCGTATGACAAACTGACTGCTGCAGGCCGCAAGGTGCGCGTAGTGTCCATGCCGTCTACGGATGCGTTCGACAAGCAGGATGCAGCCTATCGTGAAGCGGTGCTGCCGAAAGCGGTATCGGCACGTGTAGCAATTGAAGCGGGTATTGCGGACTACTGGTTCAAGTACGTCGGCCTGAACGGCGCGATTGTCGGCATGACGAGCTTCGGCGAATCTGCGCCGGCTGAGCAGCTGTTCGAAGTGTTTGGCTTCACCGTCGATAACGTCGTTGAAAAAGCGCAGGCGCTGCTGAAGTAATCACGCCGCATTAATCTCGATATGAGAAGCCGTCAGCTAGCGCTGGCGGCTTTTTTTTCATCTTTAGTTTCATCCACCTCTTGATGCGCTTTGCCTGCCCCTCGATCGCGGTTTTTTCATTTTTATGACGCAGGTCACTCTTCTTGTGTGTGCCAGACGAGAATATTTCTTTTATGCGTTAATTCGTTTATGCTAGCTGAAGCGTTTCAGTTGTTGTGCTGACGGCGTTTCTCCAGGGGTTCTCTGGTGTCTAAGAAGGGTATATCCTATGTGCTGGGTAACCCTGCCACGACACAAGGAATCACAAAGAACGCCATGACGATCCGTATTGCGATAAACGGTTTTGGCCGCATCGGCCGCAGTGTTTTACGTGCGTTGTATGAATCAGGCCGCCGAGCCGAGATTACCGTTGTGGCTATTAACGAGCTGGCGAGCGCGGAAGGTATGGCGCATTTGCTCAAGTATGATTCCAGCCACGGCCGTTTTTCGTGGGATGTGCGTCAGGAGTGCGACCAGCTTTATGTCGGTGATGACTGTATTCGGCTGTTGCATCAGGCAGAGATTCAGCCATTGCCCTGGCGAGAACTCGGTGTTGATATCGTGCTGGATTGCAGCGGCGTTTACGGTAGCCGGGAAGATGGAGAAGCCCATCTGGCGGCAGGTGCGAAGAAAGTGCTGTTTTCTCATCCGGGAACGACAGATTTGGATGCGACGGTGGTGTTTGGCGTCAATCACCACCAGTTGGAAAGCGGGCACCGTATTGTTTCCAATGCGTCCTGCACGACCAACTGCATTATCCCGGTAATCAAACTGCTGGATGATGCGTTTGGTATCGAAAATGGGACGGTGACGACGATTCACTCGTCGATGAACGATCAACCGGTGATCGATGCTTATCATCACGATCTGCGGCGTACACGCGCCGCCAGCCAGTCGATCATTCCGGTAGATACTAAACTGTCGGCGGGGATCACCCGTATTTTTCCGCAGTTTGTCGATCGTTTTGAGGCGATCTCGGTGCGGGTACCGACCATTAACGTCACGGCAATTGACCTGAGCGTTAGCGTCAGGAAAGCCGTAAATGTGAATGAAATTAACGCACTATTGCAAAAATCAGCGCATGAGTCGTTTCGTGGTATAGTTGATTACACTGAATTGCCGTTAGTGTCGGCTGATTTTAACCACGATCCGCACAGTGCCATTGTCGACGGCACACAGACACGGGTCAGTGGTCAGCATCTGATTAAAACATTGGTCTGGTGCGATAACGAATGGGGCTTTGCCAACCGGATGTTGGATACAACACGGGCGATGGCAGCCAGCGGTTTCTAGTACGACGGTGGCGATCTGGGGTCGCTATCTCGCTCAAGCAACTTTAAAAGAGAATCAACAAGAGGATTCACCATGTCTGTAATTAAGATGACCGATCTGGATCTGGCTGGTAAACGTGTTCTTATTCGTGCGGATCTGAACGTACCAGTAAAAGAAGGGAAAGTGACGTCTGATGCGCGCATCCGTGCCTCTCTGCCGACCATCGAAATCGCGCTGAAACAAGGTGCTCGTGTTATGGTCACTTCCCACCTGGGACGCCCGACCGAAGGCGAGTACAACGAAGAATTTTCTCTGCTGCCTGTCGTTGACTACCTGAAAGAAAAACTGTCTTCTCCTGTGCGCCTGGCGAAAGATTACCTGGACGGTGTTGATGTCGCCGAAGGTGAGCTGGTTGTACTGGAAAACGTCCGCTTTAACAAAGGCGAGAAAAAAGACGACGAAGTCCTGTCCCAAAAATACGCGGCGCTGTGTGATGTGTTCGTAATGGATGCATTCGGTACGGCACACCGTGCGCAGGCTTCAACCCACGGCGTGGGTAAATTTGCCACTATCGCTTGTGCAGGTCCGCTGCTGTCTGGTGAGCTGGAAGCGCTGGGTAAAGCATTGAGCGAGCCAGCCCGTCCGATGGTCGCTATCGTGGGTGGTTCTAAAGTTTCCACTAAACTGACCGTGCTGGATTCCCTGTCTAAAATCGCCGATCAGCTGATCGTCGGTGGCGGTATCGCCAACACCTTCGTTGCCGCACAAGGCCACAACGTGGGCAAATCCCTGTACGAAGCTGACCTGATTTCTGAAGCGAAAAAGCTGCTGGAAACCTGTGATATTCCTGTACCGAGCGATGTGCGTGTCGCGTCAGAATTCTCTGAAACTGCAACGGCAACGCTGAAGTCCGTTACGGCAATCAAAGACGAAGAGCAGATTCTGGATCTGGGTGATGTATCCGCTGAGCGTCTGGCTGAAATTCTCAAGAATGCCAAGACTATCCTGTGGAATGGCCCGGTTGGCGTCTTCGAATTCCCGAATTTCCGTAAAGGAACCGAGACCATCGCCCGTGCTATCGCAGAGAGCGACGCGTTCTCTATCGCAGGTGGCGGCGATACGCTGGCTGCGATCGATCTGTTTGGTATTGCAGATAAAATCTCCTACATTTCTACCGGTGGCGGCGCATTCCTCGAATTTGTCGAAGGGAAAAAACTGCCAGCAGTAGTTATGCTGGAAGAACGTGCCAAGCAATAATTTAAGGTAAGGGGCGCTTTTCCTCTTTCCTGTGGTTGTCTCGATATGTGATGTTCGCAATATCGTGTCGAGACAACCTGTCGATTTAACATCGATTTCTCTAACCCCTCCACGGCCAACGAAACGGGACACGTAACATGTCTAAAATTTTTGATTTCGTAAAACCCGGTGTCATCACTGGTGATGACGTTCAGAAAGTTTTCGCAGTAGCAAAAGAAAACAAATTCGCCTTGCCAGCAGTGAACTGTGTCGGTAGCGACTCAATCAATGCTGTGCTGGAAGCCGCAGCCAAAGTGCGTGCGCCGGTCATCGTTCAGTTCTCTAACGGCGGTGCAGCATTCATCGCCGGTAAAGGCCTGAAAGCAGAAGGTCAGCAGGCGGCAATTTTGGGTGCGATTTCTGGCGCTCATCATGTGCATCAAATGGCTGAACACTACGGCGTGCCGGTGATTCTGCACACCGACCACTGCGCGAAGAAATTGCTGCCGTGGATCGATGGCCTGCTGGATGCGGGTGAAAAACACTTTGCTGCTACCGGCAAACCGCTGTTCTCTTCTCACATGATCGACCTGTCTGAAGAGTCTCTGGAAGAGAACATCGAGATCTGCTCTAAGTATTTGGCGCGTATGGCCAAAATCGATATGACCCTGGAAATCGAACTGGGTTGTACTGGTGGTGAAGAAGACGGTGTGGATAATAGCCACATGGATGCTTCTGCTCTGTACACCCAGCCAGAAGACGTTGACTACGCGTACACCAAACTGAACGCGATCAGCCCACGTTTCACTATCGCGGCTTCTTTCGGTAACGTGCATGGCGTATACAAGCCAGGTAACGTGAAACTGACCCCGACCATCCTGCGTGATTCTCAGGAATATGTTTCTAAGAAACATAACCTGCCGCACAACAGCCTGGACTTCGTATTCCACGGCGGTTCTGGTTCCAGCGCTCAGGAAATCAAAGATTCCGTTAGCTACGGCGTAGTGAAAATGAACATCGATACCGATACCCAGTGGGCAACGTGGGAAGGTATCCTGAAATACTACAAAGAAAACGAAGCGTATCTGCAAGGCCAATTGGGCAACCCGAAAGGCGAAGATCAGCCGAACAAGAAATACTATGACCCGCGTGTGTGGCTGCGTGCCTCACAGGCAAGCATGGTGACTCGTTTGGAACAAGCTTTCAAAGAGCTTAATGCCGTTGACGTGCTGTAAGTCAGACGACGTACACATGATTTGATGCTAAGGCTCCTACGGGAGCCTTAATTTTTGGGGCTTTTGGGACTCAATGTTGCGGTTTCAGTTAGGGGCGTTATGCTTTCCCAGTGATTAAAAAACAGGAGCTTTGAAATGGAAGAACTTAATACGGGGTTGGATCAGGCAGGGAACTGGTTGGTGACACATCAGAGCCTATTTTTGCAGTATGGCGTGAATATCGTCGCCGCATTAGTGATCCTCATCGTTGGTCTGGTGATCGCTCGGATCGTTTCCGGCACCATCAATAAACTGATGATTAACCGTTCTATCGATTCAACCGTGGCAGATTTCCTGTCTGCGCTGGTGCGCTATGGCATTATCGCGTTCACGCTGATTGCAGTATTGAGTCGGGTTGGCGTACAGACTGCATCAGTGATTGCTGTGTTGGGTGCTGCGGGCTTGGCTGTTGGTCTGGCATTACAGGGGTCGTTAGCCAACTTTGCAGCGGGCGTCTTGCTGGTGATTTTCCGGCCTTTCCGTACCGGCGAATGGGTGGATTTGGGCGGCGTGTCCGGCTCAGTCACGCAGGTACAGATTTTCTCGACGACGCTGCGCACGTCTGACGGCAAAATCATCGTGGTGCCGAATGGCAAGATCATTGCTGGCAACATCATCAACAGTTCGCGTGAACCGGATCGCCGTACCGAAATTATTGTTGGCGTAGCCTATGACGCTGATATCGACGTGGTGAAAAAGCTGCTGGGCGATATTGTCGCGGCGGATGAACGTATCCAGCACGATAAGGGCGTCACGATTCGCCTGAATGAAATGGCGGCATCATCGCTGAATTTTGTGGTGTGGGTGTGGACAACCAACGGCAACGCGCAGGCGGTGTATTGGGATCTGCTGGAAAGCTTTAAACGCGTGCTGGATGAGCACCGTATTGGTATCCCTTATCCGCAGATGGATGTACACCTGCATAACTTACCATCCGCAGCGAAACAGCCAGAATAACCTCTCTGACGTAATCCTTCAGGTATGCACCATGTCCTTATCGGCGTGGTGCATCGTCAGAAATTATCTTCTCGTCCGACAGGGACTTCCTCTGCCTTCAGCACATTAGCTTAGCTAATGTAGCGTTAGAATATTCAATTTCACTTATCTTATTGGCTTCCATACACTCCCCCGCGATAACAACAAATGATGCAGGAGAGAAGTATGTGGGCGGTGTATTTACAGGGCGTTCTGTTGGGGGCGGCGATGATTTTGCCTCTGGGGCCACAGAATGCATTTGTGATGAATCAGGGAATTCGCCGGCAGTATCACCTGATGGTGGCGCTGCTATGTGCCTTGAGCGATATGGTGCTGATTGCCGCTGGTATTTTTGGCGGTAGTGCGTTGCTTAGCCAGTCTTCATTGCTGTTGGGGGCGGTGACCTGGGGCGGTGTTGCGTTTCTGCTCTGGTTTGGCTGGGGAGCGATGAAAACTGCCTTCAGCAAGAATATTGCCCTCGCCAGCGCCGAAGTGATGAAACAAAGCCGCTGGCGCATTATTGCTACCATGCTGGCGGTGACCTGGCTTAATCCGCATGTCTATCTGGATACCTTTGTGGTGCTAGGGAGTCTGGGTAGCCAGTTTGCGGACGATGCCCGCAGCTGGTTTGCGCTAGGGACGATGACGGCTTCCTTCACCTGGTTCTTTGCGCTGGCGCTGTTGGCCTCCTGGCTGGCACCGTGGCTGAATACGCCGCGGGTACAGCGGGTCATCAACTTTTTTGTCGGTGTAGTGATGTGGGGCATTGCTTTGCAGCTGGCGCGTCACGGTTGGCAATGATGGTTGGAAATAAATAACCTCACCTTACGCTGTGTTTCAGAAATTCACCTATATTGTGTGGAGTTGGTAATGCGTTATGTTGGTCGGTAAAGCAATCCGTCTTGTCTCTTTCATTCTGGAAGATACCGTGTGGGCGCTGATAATCTATTGATACGGACAATCTATTGATACAGATAATCTGCGAGCGGCATGCGTGACGAAACATAAGTAAGGAGAGAGTGTGAAGCGAGGTATGATGAAGCTCAATGCACTGGCGTTGGCCGCTGCGATAGGACTTGGCGGTGTGTCGATAGCCGCGCAGGCTGCGGAATTGCCGGATGGCCCGCATATCGTGACATCAGGGACATCCAGCGTAGATGCGACACCGGATATCGCGCGTCTGGCGATTGAAGTGAGCGTGTCATCGAAGGATGCGGCGGAAGCGAAAAAGCAGGTCGATGCCCGCGTTGCACAATATTTTGATTTTCTCGGTAAAAATGGCATTGAGAAAAAAGATATCAATGCTGCCAATTTACGTACGCAGCCAGAATATGACTATCTGAAAACCGGTGGCTCGGTGCTGAAAGGCTATCGTGCGGTGCGTCAGGTGGAAGTCACGCTGCGCCAGTTAGACAAACTGAACGAGTTGCTGGATGGGGCGCTGAAGTCGGGGCTGAATGAGATTCGCACGGTAGAATTAGGCGTTGCTAACCCAGAAACCTATCGTGATGAAGCGCGTAAGAAAGCCATCGAGCAGGCGACGAGTCAGGCGGAAGCGCTGGCGCAGGGCTTTAACGCCAAGCTGGGGCCGATCTACAGCGTTCGCTATCACGTTGCTAACTATCAGCCGATGCCAATGGCACGGATGTTTAAAACGGCAGATGCCGCGGTTCAAAGCGAAGCAGCACAAACCTATGAACAGCAAACTATTCACTTTGACGATCAGGTGGATGTGGTATTTGAGTTGCAGCGCACGCAGTAACGTTCACGCTAAAATACGGTTGCGTAAACCATTGATGATATCAACAGGCCTGCTCAGACAGGCCTGTTATTTTTTTTACTTTCTCAGTACGTTATGACTGCCGCAGTACCTGATGACCGTGCGAGAGCAGGGCGTCCGTCACTTTCCTCATCATCCGGCTTTCCGGCGCGAAGCGGTGCCAGTAGAGCATCCGGCGCTGAAACAGCCCCGGCGTCAGGTCGATTAACTCGTTATTGGCAAGTTCTCTTTCGATTTGCAGATGCGGGATCATGCAGCAGGTCGTGCCTTGACGCGCTAGCTGTACAAACGCTTCTGACGAATTCACGATATGGCAGGGAACGCTGCCCGGTGACAAATCAAAATTCTGCTGTAAAAAGGCCTGATGCATATCATCCAGATGGTCGAAGGCGACCGCCGGTGCACGCAGCAGCGCCGAGCGCGTCACGCCATTCGGGAAATAGCGGGCGGCAAAGGTCGGCGATGCGACAAATAGATAGTCCAGCGCGCCCAGTTTATCCACCAGACAGCTTGGCAGCGGCTGGGACTGAATACTCACCGCACCGACCACTTCACCCCGACGCAGCCTTTCCTGCGTGCGCGTTTCATCTTCTACCTGCAAATTAAGACGAATCGGTGAATCGACCAGCACCGGTTGTAACGCTGGCAGCAGCCAGGTTGCCAGACTGTCGGCGTTCACCGCCAGCGAAAGCAGCAGCGGGATGTCGCTGTTGGTTTCATTGCCCAGCCACTCTTCTTCCAGCAGCTCGACCTGATGAAGCAGAGCCAGCAGTTTCTGCCCTTGTTCCGTTGGGCGAGGCGGGATGGTTCTGACTAATAGCGGCTGGCCGAACAGGTTTTCCAGCTGTTTAATACGCTGTGAAACGGCAGATTGGGTAATACACAGTTTTTGGGCAGCGCGTTCAAAACCACGCTCGCGGATGACGGCATCCAGAGCCTGAAGCGTTCGATAGTCCGGGCGTTTCATGAAAGTCAAAATCCTCTGAATGAGTCTGTTTTTTTTCACTATGCCACATTTTGCAGATTTGCCATGCAGAAATCTTATTTTGGCTGTTGTGCGCAATCACGATTCAGCACGGTATGTGTGAAATGGTACGCATGAAATAATGCATCGGCGGTGAAGTGAATTTGCACGCTTTCCCCAACGTGCATGTTCTATAATACGCACACGTTTTCGTATATCGATTCTACAGGCCAGAAGCAGATTATGACGCAAGATGAACTGAAAAAAGCAGTGGGATGGGCAGCGCTCGACTACGTCCGCCCCGACACCATTGTGGGAGTAGGAACCGGATCGACGGCAGCACACTTTATTGATGCGCTGGGTTCGATAAAACATCAAATCAAAGGCGCGGTTTCCAGCTCGGATGCCTCAACGGAAAAGCTGAAAAGTCTGGGTATCCCGGTTTTTGACGCGAATGATGTGGATTCGTTGGATGTCTACGTGGATGGCGCGGATGAGATCAACGGCCACATGCAGATGATCAAAGGCGGTGGTGCAGCGCTGACCCGCGAGAAAATTATTTCGGCAATGTCGCGTCAGTTCATCTGCATTGTCGATGCATCCAAACAGGTTGATGTGCTGGGTAAATTCCCGCTGCCGGTTGAAGTTATCCCGATGGCGCGGTCTTACGTGGCGCGTGAACTGGCGAAGTTGGGCGGGCAGCCAGTCTATCGTCAGGGCGTACTGACGGATAACGGCAACGTCATTCTGGATGTACACAATCTGAATATCATGGATGCGGTCGCGGTAGAAAACCACATTAATGGCATCCCTGGCGTCGTAACCGTAGGGCTGTTCGCCAACCGCGGTGCGGATGTTGCGTTAGTCGGTACGGCTGAGGGTGTAAAAACCGTCGTTAAATGAGTGCGCGATCGTTCTGGCGTGGTGAACTCCCACGTCAGAAATTTTTTAGCTAAAAAAATCCATTTAGTTAACGGCTCATTTTTGGTACTTAATATCACATTTTCTTATTTTATTTATCGTCGATATGGCGATGCACATCTTTGGCAATATTTTTTGCCATAAATCAGGCGCGCTCCTCTGTGGCGCGATTTGGGCGAAGCAATCGTTTGTATTGCTGACTGCGTAATTTTTGTTATGTTGGCAGAAGCTATTGAGCACTCTGTCACATTTGAAGTCTGAAAATAAGGTCGGGAAATGGCAAAGGTATCATTGGAAAAAGACAAGATTAAGTTTCTGTTAGTGGAAGGCGTGCATCAGAGCGCGCTGGATAACCTGCGTGCAGCGGGTTACACCAACATCGAGTTCCATAAAGGTGCGCTGGATCCTGAGGCGTTGAAAGCCTCCATCCGCGATGCGCATTTTGTGGGTATCCGCTCGCGTACCCATCTGACAGAAGAGATTTTTGCTGCTGCGGAAAAACTGATCGCGGTAGGGTGTTTCTGTATCGGGACTAATCAGGTTGAGCTGTCGGCCGCGACCAAGCGTGGTATCCCGGTATTTAACGCACCTTTTTCCAATACCCGATCCGTGGCAGAAATGGTGATCGGCGAAATGCTGCTGATGCTGCGTGGTATCCCGGCGGCCAACGCGAAAGCGCACCGTGGTATCTGGCACAAGCTGGCTGTGGGCTCGTTTGAAGCGCGCGGTAAAAAGCTGGGGATCATCGGCTACGGCCATATCGGTATGCAGTTGGGTATTTTGGCTGAAAGCCTCGGTATGCACGTTTACTTCTATGATATCGAAAGTAAATTGCCGCTGGGTAATGCTCAGCAGGTGCGTCATCTGTCCGACTTGCTGAATATGAGCGACGTGGTGAGCCTGCACGTGCCGGAAAATGAAAGCACGTATAACATGATGGGTGCGGAAGAACTGGCGCTGATGAAGCCGGGCTCAATCCTGATTAACGCCGCTCGTGGTACTGTAGTTGATATTCCAGCGTTGTGCGACGTGTTGAGCAGCAAGCATTTGTCCGGTGCGGCAATTGACGTATTCCCACAGGAACCAGCAACCAACAGCGATCCGTTCCTGTCGCCGCTGTGCGAGTTTGACAACGTGCTGCTGACGCCGCACATCGGTGGTTCCACGCAGGAAGCGCAGGAAAATATCGGTGATGAAGTCGCTGGAAAGCTGGCGAAATATTCAGACAACGGCTCTACGCTGTCTGCGGTGAATTTCCCGGAAGTATCGCTGCCTGTTCATGGCGCACGCGCCAGCCGCCTGCTGCACATCCATGAAAACCGTCCTGGCATTATTACCAAAATTAACCAGATCTTTGCTGAGCAGGGCATTAACATTGCCGCGCAGTATCTGCAAACGACACCTGAAATTGGTTATGTGGTCATTGATGTTGAAACCGACGGTGCGCAAACGGCACTGCAACTGATGAAGGCAATTCCTGGCACCATTCGTGCCCGTCTGCTGTTCTGATTTGTTTTAATCAGGGAATAAACAGCCAGCCCCTTTTGGGGCTGGCTGCGTTTTTAAAGCGCGATAACGATCTTTCCGCGCATATGCCCTTCCAGCACTTTACCGTGAGCCTGCTTCAGCGTGTCTACCGTTAACCCTTGCAGCGTTTCGCTGGCGGTTCCCTGAAGTTTTCCTGCATCAACCAGCTGTGCGACTTCGTGCAAAATATTCCCCTGTTCCGCGATATCCGGCGTGGTGAACATGCTGCGGGTAAACATGAGTTCCCAGTGCAGCGCCGCGCTTTTGAGTTTCAGTGCCGTTTGGTCGAGCGGATTTTTGTTTTCCACGATGGTGCAGATGTGTCCCATTGGCGCGATCAGTTTGCTGATGGCATCCCAGTGGCCGTCCGTGTCGTTCAGACAGAAAATGTAATCGACCTGTTTGATCCCTTCTTTTTCCAGAGAATCGACCAGATTACGGTAATCCACGACCTTATGGGCACCGCGCTGGCGGCACCACTTTGCCGAGTCAGGCTGTGACGCGGTGGCGATGATGTTCACTGAACTGCGCAATGCCGCCAGAGAAATCGCGAGAGACCCTACGCCGCCTGCACCGCCGATAATCAGCAGCGTTTTGTTGCTGTCGGCCTGCTGTATTTTCAAATGCTCGAATAAGCCTTCCCAGGCGGTTAGCGCCGTGAGCGGCAGTGCGGCCGCCGCTGCCCAGTCTAGCGACACCGGCTTACGTGCCACGATACGTGAATCAATTAACTGATGGGTGGTGTTGCTGCCGGGGCGGGTGATATTGCCGGCGTACCAGACTTCATCACCGACCTGAATGTTGTTAACCGCGCTGCCGATTTTCAGCACGACACCGCTGGCATCCCAGCCGAGAATTCGTGGCTGCTGTAATCCATTCTGACGTAACCCAGCATGAACTTTGGTATCCACTGGATTGACGGAAATGGCTTTTACACCGACCAACAGATCGTATTCACCGGGCTCGGGAATATCCTGCGTGATGGCAATGAAATTTTCTGGCTGTTGTGGATCAACGGCTATCGCATGAGCGGTCATGGTCTGTTCCTCATTATTTTCAGAATGCGGTCTTGTGAATAAAACCTATTTTTGAATAAAACCAAGTGTAGAACACAGAGATAGGGCTGATAAGATGGACAATAAATAATGCAGTGTTCGTCTGGGGTGAACAATCATGTTTAAGCAATTACAGGATATGGCGCTGTTTGCGCTGGTGGCCGAGTGTGGCAGTTTTACACAGGCGGCGCGAAAAGCGGGGCTGGCAAAATCCAGCCTTAGCCTGCGCATTAGCCAGCTTGAACAGCAGATTGGCCTGCGATTGCTGAATCGAACCACACGCCAGCTTAATCTGACGTTTGCCGGTGAGCGTTACCTGATTCACTGTCAGGAGATGCTGCAAGCCAGCGAGCGTGCCGATCTCGCCATACAGCGCCTGCGTGATAACCCCAGCGGGCGGCTGCGCATCACCAGCCCGGCAGGATTAGGTTCTACGCTGCTGGCGCGGCTCACCGCCGAGTTTCAGCAGCACTTTCCGGCGGTATCACTGGATGTGCTGATTTCAGACGATGTGATCGATCTGGTGCAGGAGGGCTTTGATGTCGCTTTTCGCACCGGTAAACCGCATGACTCTTCACTGATTGGGCGTTCGCTTGGGCAAACCCCGCGATACTTGCTGGCATCGCCTGACTATCTGGCACGGCACTCGGCACTACTTCATCCACAACAGCTCCAGCAACACCGCTGTATTGCGCATCATGCTTGGACGGAGTGGCTCCTGCATCGCGGTTCAGAACTCTATCGCTGGTTACTCCCCGATTCGCATATCACGGATAACCTGCTTTACGCCCGTGAGTGCGCGATTGCGGGGGCGGGGATTACGCTATTGCCGGATTTCCTCTGTCTGGATGAAGCGGTGTCTGGAAAACTGGTCAGGGTCTTGCCGGATTGGCAGGTGGAAGCCAACGAGCTTTATCTGGTGTACCCCAGCCGCAAGCTGAATTCGCCCGCCTTGGCGTGTTTTATCGACTTTGTTTTACAGCATCGCGCGTGGGACGATTACTCAACGTTTTTGAAAAAGCAGTAGGGATTGTCGTACCTATAATATTTTTGTTTCATTTTTACGGATATTTTTTAATTTTTATTGAAACGTGATTTCCATCAACTTATTTTAGGTACGTTTTAGACTGAAAATGCCGATAACAATTGTGGTTCCTTTTGACTTTCTTATGAAAGGTTTGTCCTGCGTGACATTATTGTCACAGTGATATCTGGGCTCTGCCGCACCAGCAATGGCAGAGATAATGTAGACCAGTGATGGTGAAAATGAGAATGCAACCGATGTCTGTTCAAAAAGAGAAGTTGAGTTACATCAACAATATACGTCTCGTTTCGTTATTTATTACTCTTTTTTCAATTATCCTGATTTTATTTGCGCTTTCTATTGGCACAGCGAGCTATTTCTTAAAGCAAAGTAATGATTCATTGGATAAGGCTAATGAATTGTCTGATATCCGCGCTGGTATTAGCAGCAGCCTCGATCAACTGCGCGTTGCCAGATTGCTGCTTATTCAGGCGGGGGCGGCAAACCGTATTAGCGATCACGACGTCTTTAAATCCGCTTCAGACCAGGCTGCTGGGCGAGTCAGAGCCTCACAGAAGCGTCTGGATGAATATATCGCGCGTCCAGACAAACTGGAGAGCGAAAACGTGCTGGATGACGAGATTCTTAAGGCGTATGCCAACTACCGTGATAACGCGATTCTGGCTATGCAGAAAGCGACAAACGACGGGGAATTTGAAGATACGATCACGTTGGAAAGTACGCTGGCCCGTCAGTTAGATGAAGCGTTCAGTGTTCCAGTGCGTAAGAAAGTGAATGAACTCACGCAAGCTGCGCAGGATATAAATCATCGTGCGGCGGATAATGCCAAGCTGGGTTACTGGATGATGGCAGGTTCATTTGTCCTGTCGATCATTATGGCGATCATGGCCTACATCATGGTGCGCAATGTGATTCTCGCGCCGGTCAACAGACTGGTTGATCGTATCCAGAAGATCGCAGCGGGTGATTTGACGCAGCCGCCGATGGCGATGGGACGTAATGAAATCGGCATTCTGGGAACGAATATCCAGAACATGCAGGCGGAGCTGACGGATACGGTGACGATCGTGCGCGAAGGTGCGGATTCGATCTATCAAGGGTCGTCAGAAATTACGGCGGGTAACGTCGATCTCTCTTCGCGTACCGAGCAGCAGGCGGCCGCGCTGGAGGAAACCGCCGCGAGCATGGAACAGCTGACCGCGACGGTGAAACAGAACTCTGACAATGCCCATCACGCCAGCCAGTTGGCAAAAAATGCCTCTGAAAAAGCGGAGAAAGGCGGACAAATTGTGCAAGGCGTGGTGGATACCATGCTGGACATTTCTACAAGCTCAAAACGCATTTCCGAAATCACGTCCGTTATTAATAGCATCGCTTTCCAGACTAACATTCTGGCGCTGAACGCCGCGGTAGAAGCCGCGCGTGCGGGTGAGCAAGGACGTGGTTTTGCTGTGGTGGCAGGTGAAGTCCGTAATTTGGCGCAGCGCAGCGCACAGGCCGCGAAAGAGATTGAAGGGCTGATTGGCGAATCGAGCCGGTTGGTGGAAACGGGGTCTGGGCTTGTGTCTCAGGCGGGTACAACCATGGGTGAGATCGTCCGCGCGGTTGTCAGCGTGACCGACATCATGGGAGAAATTGCTTCCGCTTCTGACGAACAGAGCCGTGGCATCGGGCAGGTGAGTCAGGCCGTGTCTGAAATGGATAGCGCGACGCAGCAGAATGCGGCGCTGGTACAGGAAGCCTCGGCGGCGGCTGTTTCACTTGAAGAACAGGCTGCACGTCTAACGCAGGCTGTCGCGGTATTCAAGCTGGCTGGCGTGGCTCAGAGACTGAAATCGTCCTTACCGAAGGCGGCACCGCAACCGCGCTTAGCGCCAGCGATGGCGCTCGCCGGAGCCAGCAGCAAAGGCAGCGATAGTCAAAACTGGGAAACGTTCTGATCGAGTAAGTGAAGTAGTATTGGAAAGAAAAATGGCCCGCAATTTGCGGGCCATTTGTTTTATCGCGTTCGATGATGGGTTATTTAGCGATCTTCTTGTATTTGATGCGGTGTGGTTCCAGCGCATCGGCACCCAGCGTACGCTTTTTGTATTCTTCGTATTCGGTAAAGTTACCTTCGAAGAATTCCACTTTACCTTCATCCTGGTAATCCAGAATGTGCGTTGCGATACGGTCGAGGAACCAACGGTCATGCGAGATCACCATGGCACAGCCTGGGAATTCCAGAAGGGCGTTTTCCAGCGCGCGCAGGGTTTCGATATCCAGGTCGTTGGTTGGTTCATCGAGCAACAGCACGTTGCCGCCGACCTGCAACAGTTTCGCCAGATGCAGACGACCGCGTTCACCACCGGACAGCTCGCCAACGCGTTTGCCCTGATCAACCCCTTTGAAGTTGAAACGGCCAACGTAAGCACGACTTGGCATTTCGGTGTTGCCGATACGCATGATGTCCTGTCCGCCAGACACTTCTTCCCAGACGGTTTTGCTGTTGTCCATCGCGTCACGGAACTGGTCAACTGACGCCAGTTTTACCGTTTCACCCAGCTCAATCGAGCCGCCATCCGGCTGTTCTTGACCGGACATCATGCGGAACAGCGTTGATTTACCGGCACCGTTCGGGCCGATAATGCCGACAATCGCGCCTTTCGGTACGGAGAAGGAAAGCCCGTCGATGAGCTGACGTTCGCCGTAAGACTTGCTGAGGTTGGTGACTTCCACCACTTTATCGCCGAGGCGAGCTCCTGGCGGAATAAACAGTTCGTTGGTTTCGTTACGTTTCTGGTATTCGGTGTTGTTCAGCTCTTCAAAGCGTGCCAGACGTGCCTTACCTTTCGACTGACGGCCTTTAGCGCCTTGACGCACCCATTCCAGCTCTTTCTCAATGGATTTACGGCGTGCCGCTTCCTGAGAGGCTTCCTGTGCCAGACGCTGATCTTTCTGCTCCAGCCAGGAAGAATAGTTGCCTTCCCACGGAATACCTTCGCCGCGGTCCAGCTCCAGAATCCAGCCGGCGACGTTATCGAGGAAGTAACGGTCGTGGGTAATCGCCACCACGGTGCCCTCGAAATCGTGCAGGAAGCGTTCCAGCCAGGCTACCGATTCGGCATCCAGGTGGTTAGTTGGTTCGTCGAGCAGCAGCATGTCCGGCTTTTCCAGCAGCAGGCGGCACAGCGCCACGCGGCGACGTTCACCCCCGGACAGGGTAGCGATTTTCGCATCCCACTCCGGCAAGCGCAGCGCATCGGCGGCGCGCTCTAACTGGTTGTCCAGATTATGGCCGTCGTGCGCCTGAATGACTTCTTCCAGTCGGCCTTGTTCGGCGGCCAATTTATCGAAGTCTGCATCCGGGTCGGCATACAGCGCATAGACTTCGTCAAGACGCTTCAGCGCGGTGACGACTTCAGACACCGCTTCTTCCACGGATTCACGTACGGTGTGCTCGGTGTTTAACTGCGGTTCCTGCGGCAAATAGCCGATTTTGATTCCAGGTTGTGGGCGAGCTTCGCCCTCGATGTCCGTATCAATGCCAGCCATAATACGCAACAGCGTTGATTTACCGGCTCCGTTCAGACCCAGCACGCCGATCTTGGCACCGGGGAAAAAACTGAGGGAGATGTTTTTCAGAATGTGACGCTTCGGCGGTACGACCTTACCGACGCGATGCATGGTATAAACATATTGAGCCACGTTGCGACTTCGCCTCTCTCTTATCTCTATGATTTGTCACCATAAGCGGGTGACCATATGTAGCATTGTGCTACTTAATACTCAGTGGTGCAGCCTGGGGAAATTCCCCGGCAGCGGATCGATTATTCTAAGTATGAAGTGTAGCGGGTTTCAGCCCGCGATCCCAGCTATCCGGCGATTTGCCATGGCCGATCTGAGACGTAGGCCCGCGTGATGAATTTCAGAATCGGTTTGCGGATCGGCATATCGTTGTCTGGCATGATGTGCCACACTGGATCTGCCCGATAGGATAGGGGTATCGATACGATGAAGGATGCCGATAGCAAGTTCGATAACGGATGAGGTTAATGCAGGTGAGAAAAGCGGGTCATTGGTGGTACGCCGTTTCGGCGATATGTCTGGCTGGGATTTCCGGCCATGCGCTGGCGGATTCTCTGGACGAACAGCGTCAGCGCTATCAGCAGGTTAAGCAAGCATGGGACAGCAACCAGATGGACACGGTCGCGCAGCTGATGCCGACGCTGCGCAGTTACCCACTTTATCCTTATCTTGAATACCGTTCGCTCACGCAGGATCTGAGTCAGGTCAGCGCGACGCAGGTGAAGCAGTTTATGGCAACGCACCCGACGTTGCCGCCCGCCCGTAACCTGACGACCAGCTTTGTGAATGAGCTGGCGCGTCGTCAGGACTGGATTGGGCTGCTGGCATTTAGCCCTCAGCCGCCGAAGCCGGTCAGCGCTCGCTGTAACTTTTATTACGCCCAGTGGGCAACCGGTCAGCGCCAGGGCGTGTGGGAAGCCACGCGGGATATCTGGCTGACAGGGCGTTCGCTCCCTACCGTGTGCGATAAACTCTTCTCCGTCTGGCAGCAGGCCGGCGAACAGACGCCGCTGACGACGCTGGAACGCGCGCGTCTGGCGATGGACGAAGGCAGCAGCAGTCTGGTGAGCTATCTCATCAAGCAGTTACCCGACGATTATAAAACGATGGGCGATGCGCTGCTGAAACTCCAGAACGATCCGAATTCGCTGGAGAGCTTCGCCCGTACCGTCGGACCGACGGATTTTACGCGTAAAGTCACGCTCTCGGCCTTTACGCGCACGGCGCGTCAGGATGCTGATAATGCCCGTTCGATGCTGCCAGTCATTGCCCGTTTGCAGAAAATGAGCGCGGCAGAACGTCAGGGGATGGAAGAAACCATTGCCTGGCGTTTGATGGGCAACGATGCCACGCCAGAACAGGCACAGTGGCGGGATGGCGTGGTGCGGCAGAGCACGTCGACCACGTTGCTGGAACGCCGCGTACGTATGGCGCTGGGAGCCGGCGATCGTCAGGGGCTAACGAGCTGGATGGCGCGTTTACCCGCAGATGCCTTACAGAAAGACGAATGGCGCTACTGGCGTGCGGTGGTGCTGTTGGATCAGGGCAAACGGCAGGAAGGCGAGACGCTATTACGCAGCCTGATGCAGGAACGCGGGTTCTATCCGATGGCGGCGGCGCAGAAACTGAACGAGCGCTATCCCATGACTATCATGGCGGCGGTGAAACCAGATCCTTCTTTGTCTCAGCTACCGGAAATTACCCGAGTGCGGGAGTTGATGTTCTGGCAGATGGATAATCTGGCGCGCAGCGAATGGGTCGGGCTGGTGGCGAATCGCAGCAAACCGCAGCAGGAAGCCCTGGCTCGCTATGCGTTTGAACAGCGCTGGGCGGATTTGAGCGTTCAGGCGACGATTGTCGCGAAGCTGTGGGATCATCTGGAAGAGCGTTTCCCGCTGGCCTGGAACGATGAATTCCGCCGTGAAACACAGGGGAAAGGCATCAGCCAGAGCTATGCAATGGCGATTGCTCGTCAGGAAAGCGCCTGGAACCCGAAAGCGCGTTCTCCGGTTGGTGCATCGGGCCTGATGCAGTTGATGCCCGCGACGGCGCAGCATACGGCCAAAATGAGTAATATCACGTTCTATACGAACAGCAGCCAACTGTTCGATCCCGAAACCAATATCCTGTTGGGAACGAACTACCTGGAGTACGTGTACCAGACATTCGGCCGTAACCGCATTCTGTCTTCCGCGGCTTACAATGCCGGGCCGTCGCGCGTGAATACCTGGCTAAGGAACAGCGCTGGGCGCATCGATCCCGTTGCGTTTATCGAAAGTATTCCGTTCTCGGAAACACGGGGTTACGTGAAAAATGTGCTGGCGTATGACGTCTTCTATCGCTATTTCCTTAATCAGCCAGCCAGTGTGCTGACGGATGCGGAATGGCAGCGGCGTTATTGAGACGTGGCGTTGCGCTCGTTGCCTGAAATTGTGTTATGCTGCCGTACTAGTTAAATAGTATGGCAGCCCGTTATGACTCCGTTATCGCTTATCGACCCGGCACTTTCTGAACAAGACAATGAGCATTGGTTACGCTTTGTCGCGCTATTGCAGCAGTCTATTGCGGAGGATCTTCAATTGCCGCTGCTTCAACTCCTGCTGACGCCGGATGAGCGTACAGCGTTAGGAACGCGGGTGCGAATTATACAGGAGCTAATGCGGGGTGAAATGAGCCAGCGTGAGCTGAAAAGCGAGTTAGGTGCGGGAATTGCGACGATTACGCGCGGTTCAAACAGTCTGAAAGCCGCGCCCCCCGCGTTAAAAAGCTGGCTGGAAGCGCAGTTGCTGTCGGCAGATAAGCCGTTGAGTGATGACGCGTAGCCGTTACGGTTTTGCTGCCTGAACGGGAATCTGATAGATCGGATTATGGAACGGCACCAGTGCCAGCAGCAGCGCCTGATGGTACACGCTGGTGCGTGACAATTTGCCGTCGGTAAAGACGCCGATGGCACCACCTTTATGTTTGATATTCTGAACGCCCGTCAAACGCTCCATTTCATCGCCTAATTCCCGCCCTTCACGGATACCATGTAATATACTTTCTGGAAGAACCAGGCTTGCAGAACGTGATTCGCCACGCAGGTGGGCGTTTTCGATCACCATCCAGGCGAACGTCATGCTTTCTTCAATGCCTGCTTCGACACCGACCCAAAAATCGGCTTCTGGTCGCACCTGGCGTGCCATCATGACGCGGTTTCTTGCGCCCGTACGGGTTTCGAGAGAGCCGAGAGGCTGACGTGGGACGCCACTGTCGACGTCAACGCCTTCGATGCGGCAGTTTTCTGCACCAAAGACATCGGTGAATGCCAGAGTAATAGCCTTAATCTTTGCCGGGTTGGTAGTTGCAGCAACAACGTGATACATAACAGTTTCGTACCTTTAGTTAATTTGACGCAGTATAACGGAAAATAACCATGTTACAGGTATATCTTGTTCGCCACGGCGAAACAGAATGGAATGTGGCTCGACGTATTCAAGGTCAATCGGACAGTGCGCTGACGCCAAGAGGTGAGCAACAGGCACAGCAAGTTGCTGGACGAATCAGGACGTTAGGGATTACGCATATTTTTACCAGCGATCTCGGAAGAACGCGTCAGACGACAGAAATCATCGCTAAATCTTGTGGTGATTGCCAGATAATCCTGGAGCCCGGGTTACGTGAATTGAACATGGGCGTCTTAGAAGCCCGCGATTTGGATTCGCTGACCGCCGAGGAAGAAAAATGGCGTAAAGGGCTGGTGGATGGCACGCCCGATGGCCGCATCCCAGAAGGCGAGTCGATGGTCGATGTGGCATTGCGCATGCACGGCGTTCTGGAACGTTGTCTGGCGTTGCCCGCGGGAAGTCGTCCTTTGCTGGTTAGCCACGGTATGGCGCTGGGATGCCTGCTGAGTACGGTTCTGGGGTTACCCGCATCGGCCGAACGGCGACTGCGCCTACGCAACTGCTCCCTGTCGCGCATCGATTATCAGCAAAGCCCGTGGCTGGCACCGGGATGGGTGGTGGAAACGGCCGGAGATATTTCGCATTTGGATATTCCGGCACTGGATGAGTTACAGCGCTGAGAGCGGTTCTGGATGTTGGATGGGGATAAAATACTCGCAGCGGATGATGTCGGGTATTTCCCCGTCTGCATCGCGACTAGGGTGAAAACGCTCGGCGTCGAACCCTTTACGGCGCGTGAGCTGGAAGGTCGGCAGGCAGGTGTCATACAGGCTGATAATAAAATCCTGTAGCTCGTCTGTCGGGCCGTCAAACACGAACATCGCGTAGTCGCCGCCCGGTAGTGTGATGGGTTCGCCCGTGTGGATATCATCAGGCAGATACTGCGGCTCCAGCGCGGTGGTGTAGAGCACTGCGTGCTCGTCGTCTTTCTCTTTACTCGGCTGTGAATGATGTAGCCCGTACAGCACCGGTGGGACGCTGCGGGTTTCTCCCAAAAACTGACGCCAATAGTGGACGCGAATTTCCGTACGGAAATTACAAATCTGTTCCAGGCGACAGGTATAGGTTTGCGTTAGCCCAAGCAACTGCGTTTCTGGCAGGGTGACAAACTGCGGCTGTGGCAGGGTAAACGCACCAAGCCGGATCGGCGGACGAATGCCGAAAGTGTTCCAGTTATCGGAACGACGATAGGACGCTGGCGTTTGTGCAAACTGTTTTTTGAACGCGCGGGTAAAAGTCTGTTGTGAATCAAAACGGTATTGCAGGGCAATATCAAGGATAGGGCGACTGGTCAAACAGAGTGCAACCGCCGCTTTGGTCAATCTCCGCGCTCGGATATATGAACCAATGGCATGGCCCGTCACATCTTTGAACATTCTTTGCAGATGCCACTTGGAATAACCCGCTTTCGCCGCCACATTATCGAGTGACAGCGGCTGGTCGAGATGGCTTTCCAGCCAGTTAAGCAAGTCACGTATGATACCGGCTTGATCCATAATCTTCCTCATCAAACACATTGAGCGCGAGCGTATTGAGATCCCGCATCATAGCAATATTTTCACTTTGGTACTGCCGAAGATTTTTGAAAATGTTCCGCAGGTAATTTGGATAAGGAGGGAGATTATAGCGGTTTATTTTGCTCATCCCCTTTTTAATTGTGGTTATTAACCGTTTGTTATGAATTGTCACAGGACCTGGAATATGAACATAAAGCGCATCATGGGAGCGGGTCTGCTATTGCTGTCCACCGCTGGCGTTGTCAGTGCGGAAGAAGTGGGATCTGTCGATACGGCCTTTAAACTGCTGGGGCCGGATCATAAGATCGTAGTGGAAGCGTTTGACGATCCGGATGTATCAAACGTGACCTGCTACATTAGCCGAGCCAAAACGGGCGGAATCAAAGGCGGGTTAGGGCTGGCGGAAGACACGTCGGACGCTGCCATTTCCTGTCAGCAGGTTGGGCCGATTACGCTGTCCGATAAAATCAAAAACGGCGGCGATCGCGGATCTGTTGTGTTCCAGAAAAGAACATCGCTGGTTTTTAAGAAATTGCAGGTTGTTCGATTTTACGATCAAAAGCGCAATTCGCTGATCTATCTTGCTTACTCCGATCGTTTAGTCGATGGATCGCCGAAGAATGCGTTAAGCGCAGTGCCGGTTATGCCGTGGGGAAAGAGTGAATAACGTGCGGTAAGAAGGGAAAACAGCCGGAACAGAAGCTTGCTCCGGCTGAGGGGAATTAATTTTCCAGATCGCCGCAGAAGCGGTAGCCTTCACCGTGGATCGTCGCGATGATTTCCGGTGTATCGGCTGTAGATTCAAAGTGCTTGCGGATACGACGGATGGTGACGTCAACGGTACGGTCGTGCGGCTTAAGCTCACGGCCCGTCATTTTCTTCAGCAGTTCTGCACGGGACTGAATCTTGCCCGGATTTTCGCAGAAGTGCAGCATGGCGCGGAATTCACTGCGTGGCAGCTTGTATTGTTCACCAGCCGGGCTAATCAGAGAACGGCTATTGATGTCCAGTTCCCAGCCGTTGAAGCGATAGCTTTCCACCAGACGACGCTCTTCCGTGCCGCTGCCCAGATTCATGGTGCGTGACAGCAGGTTACGTGCGCGGATCGTCAGTTCACGTGGGTTGAACGGTTTGGTGATGTAGTCATCCGCACCGATTTCCAGACCGAGGATCTTATCGACTTCATTGTCGCGGCCGGTGAGGAACATCAAGGCAACGGTGGCTTGCTCGCGCAATTCACGTGCCAGCAACAGGCCGTTCTTTCCTGGCAGGTTGATGTCCATGATCACCAGATTGATGTCGTTCTCGGACAAAATGTGGTGCATTTCTGCGCCATCAGTGGCTTCGTGAACAACGTATCCTTCCGCCTCAAAAATGCTTTTGAGGGTATTACGAGTTACTAGCTCGTCTTCAACAATAAGAATGTGCGGCGTCTGCATGTTTGCTACCTAAAATTGCCAACTTAAATTATAGAAATCGGAAGTACAGAAGTCGCTGTCATACCCTGCTGGCCCGCTGGCTACAACGCCAGTTATTCCGGGTATTTCCCTGGAGCTTATCGAGGTAGACTACGCTCTCGCTCAACGTCAGACTCAAGTACGTAAATGCGTTACTGGTGTTCATTCTCTACCCGCTTAGAGGTACTGCTAGCGGATGAGCGTGGCGCTAATTTAACTGCGCTCAAAGTGGCGCACAGTTTAACCTTATTAACAGCAACATAACAGTAAGCACAGATTTTGCCTGCTGATAAATCTACGGTTCTGTTGACATATATCAAATTTCATTTTAGCACGTTAACTATTTTGTGATAAACACTTATAGGATTGCCAGTTTACGTCACAATTTAGCACTTTTTATGAACGATTTAGCATAGCAAATGCCAATAATCATAATTGGCGCTACACAGTCGCTGGTAGTTTTATAACTTATTGAAATAAAATAATTTACCTTATTTTTCTTAGGGTTTTATCTTCCCGCCCATTTTTTGGACTCACCGATGTTTCCTATCTAAGGCTGTGTTGATGCCGGAAATGTTGTTGATTTATTGTTAACTTTTCACCGTGATACTCAACAAATTGTCGCTATCAATAAATCGTAGTCATCAATAAATTGTTATCGATTACAAGGTCGTGTTGTTTGGCGAGCAGATGAACTATTGCCAAAACGCATGTAACCCATACTGAGGAGCCTATGCAGTTTCATATTATTTTGGTTGAGCCCGCTCGGGCTGAAAATGTCGGGGCGGCCGCTCGTGCGATGAAAACGATGGGGTTCAGCAGCTTGCGTATTGTCGGTAGCACGGCACATCAGGAGCCAGCGGCTCGCTGGGTGGCGCACGGTTCGGGGGATATTCTGGATAACGTACAGACGTTTTCCACGCTGGCCGAAGCGCTGGCAGATGTCGATTTTACGGTCGCGACCACCGCGCGCAGCCGGGCTAAATATCACTATTACTGCACGCCAGCGGAACTGACTGGTGTATTGCAGGAGAAGGTTCAATGGATGGCGTCTGCGGCGCTGGTGTTTGGTCGGGAAGATGTTGGCCTGACGAATGAAGAGCTCGAACTGGCGGATGTGCTGACTGGCGTGCCGATGAAAGCGGATTATCCCTCGCTGAATCTTGGTCAGGCGGTGATGGTGTACTGTTATCAACTGGCTGAATTCATGCAGGTCAAACCGGAAGCGACACAGCCAGCGGTGGCGGGGCAGTTATCGGCGCTGCGCGATCGTATGGAACGGCTTTTGGTTACTCTGGCGGTTGAGGACGATGAAAAACTGCGAGACTGGCTGCATCAGCGGCTGGGTCGTTTAGAACAACGCGATACGGCGATGCTCCATCGGTTGCTACACGACATTGAAAAAAGATTGCCGAAATAAGATAGCAGAGATGGCTTTTTTGGCAGTCGAACATCTTGAGTCACGTATTTTGACAACGGTTTGTCCGGCTTATTCCTGTTTAGGCAGTGGGTTGAGCGGCAGGAATTTTTCCTTCGGCGAGAAGAAAAAAAAGAAATCCGTTGACTTCAAAGGGCGATTGGCCTAACTAATAGGGCAGATAACTCTACTTCTAATGAGATTCGATTTTAACATGCGCACTATCAGCCTGATCACCACGATTATTACCATCACCGATACAACCAGTAACGGTGCGGGCTGACGCATATAAAGATTCCAGAAAAAGCCCGCACCGAACAGTGCGGGCTTTTTTTTTATGGCAGGTTATCCCTCAACGCCGTCTGTAAGCGGCATACAAAAAACGCTTCCGGCGTTTGGTTGGCAGAAATTCAGGAGAACAGATAAAAATGCGAGTGTTGAAATTTGGCGGGACTTCAGTAGCGAATGCGGAGCGTTTTGCACGCGTTGCCGACATTATCGAGAACAACGCGCGCCAGGGACAGGTGGCTACCGTATTGTCCGCTCCGGCGAAAATTACCAACCATCTGGTTGCCATGATTGAGAAAACCGTCGCCGGACAAGATATCCTGCCTCATTTAAACGACGCTGAAACGATCTTTTCTTCGCTGCTGCAAGGCCTTGCCGCGTCTCAACCCGGCTTTGACCATGCCCGCCTGAAGGCATTCGTGGATCAGGAATTTGCACAGCTGAAACACGTTCTGCACGGCATCGCGCTGCTGGGTCAGTGCCCTGATAGCGTGAACGCTGCGATCATCTGCCGAGGTGAAAAACTGTCTATCGCCATCATGGAAGCGGTCTTTCAGGCGCGCGGCTATGGGGTCTCCGTTATCAACCCGGTAGAGAAGCTGCTGGCGCAGGGACACTATCTTGAATCCACCGTGGATATCACGGAGTCGACTCGCCGCATCGCTGAAAGCGCCATCCCGAAAGATCATGTGATCCTGATGGCAGGCTTTACTGCCGGCAACGACAAAGGGGAACTGGTCGTGCTGGGCCGCAACGGTTCTGACTATTCCGCTGCGGTACTGGCTGCGTGTTTACGTGCCAACTGTTGTGAGATCTGGACCGATGTGGACGGCGTTTATACCTGCGATCCGCGTCAGGTGCCGGACGCTCGATTATTGAAATCGATGTCCTATCAGGAGGCGATGGAGCTGTCCTATTTCGGCGCCAAAGTCCTCCACCCTCGCACCATTGCTCCTATCGCCCAGTTCCAAATTCCCTGCCTCATCAAAAACACCGAAAATCCTCAGGCTCCCGGCACGCTCATCGGCATGGACAGCACGGATACGCAGTATCCGGTGAAAGGCATTACCAACCTGAACAACATGGCGATGATTAACGTCTCCGGCCCAGGCATGAAAGGTATGGTCGGCATGGCCGCGCGCGTGTTTGCCGCGATGTCACGTGCAGGTATTTCTGTTGTTCTGATTACGCAGTCATCTTCCGAATACAGCATCAGCTTCTGCGTATCGCAAAACGAGCTGGCGCGTGCCAGAAAAACGCTGGAAGACGAATTCTATCTGGAACTGAAAGAAGGCGTGCTGGAACCGCTGGATGTGATGGAGCGTCTGGCCATCATCTCTGTGGTGGGCGATGGCATGCGTACGCTGCGCGGTCTGTCTGCTCGTCTGTTCTCGGCATTGGCGACGGCAAATATCAATATCGTGGCTATCGCGCAGGGCTCCTCCGAGCGTTCTATCTCCGTCGTGGTGAATAACGATGTCGCCACCACTGGCGTACGTGTTGCCCACCAGATGTTGTTTAACACCGATCAGGTGATCGACGTGTTTGTGATCGGCGTCGGCGGCGTGGGTGGCGCACTGCTGGATCAGATCCACCGCCAGCAGCCGTGGCTGAAAGACAAGCATATCGACCTGCGCGTGTGTGGGATCGCCAATTCCAAAGCGATGCTGACCAATATTAACGGTATCTCGATGGAAAACTGGCATGAAGAGCTGGGTAAAGCCCGCGAACCGTTTAATCTGGGCCGTCTGATCCGTCTGGTTAAAGAGTACCATCTGCTGAACCCGGTGATCGTTGACTGTACGTCGAATCAGGCCGTGGCCGATCAGTACGTGGATTTCCTGGCCGACGGTTTCCATGTCGTGACGCCAAACAAGAAAGCCAACACGGGGTCGATGAATTACTATCACCAACTGCGTAGCGCTGCGGCGAAATCCCGTCGTCGTTTCCTGTATGACACCAACGTCGGTGCAGGCCTGCCGGTGATTGAGAACCTGCAAAATTTGCTGAATGCGGGTGATGAGCTGATTCGCTTTACCGGAATTCTTTCTGGTTCGCTGTCCTTTATTTTCGGTAAACTCGATGAAGGCATGTCGTTGTCGGAAGCGACCACACAGGCGAAAGAAAAAGGCTATACCGAGCCCGATCCGCGTGACGATCTGTCCGGTATGGACGTGGCGCGTAAACTGCTGATTCTGGCGCGTGAAGCGGGTTATCAGCTGGAGCTGGGCGATATTGAGGTGGAATCTGTTCTGCCTGCCAGCTTCGATGCCTCCGGCGATGTTGCCAGCTTCATGCAGCGCCTGCCGTCGGCAGACGATGAGTTTTCCAGCCGTGTTGCACAAGCGCGTGATGAAGGTAAAGTGTTGCGCTATGTCGGCGTGATTGAAGAAGGTCGCTGTAAGGTCAAAATCAGTGCTGTTGGCGGCAACGATCCGCTGTTTAAAGTCAAAGATGGCGAGAATGCGCTGGCATTCTACAGCCGTTATTATCAGCCACTGCCGCTCGTGTTGCGCGGTTATGGCGCGGGTAACGATGTTACCGCTGCTGGTGTGTTCGCAGATCTGCTGCGCACCTTGTCATGGAAGTTGGGAGCATAATTATGGTTAAGGTGTATGCACCTGCATCAATCGGTAACGTCAGCGTCGGGTTTGATGTGCTGGGTGCGGCCGTCTCGCCGGTAGACGGTTCACTGCTGGGGGATTGCGTCTCTGTTGAGGCCGCAGATCTGTTCAGCCTGCGTAATGAAGGGCGTTTTGTTAGCAAGCTGCCGGACAACCCGAAAGAAAACATTGTGTATCAATGTTGGGAACTGTTCTGTCAGGAAATTGGCAAAACCGTGCCAGTAGCGATGACGCTCGAAAAGAACATGCCGATTGGTTCGGGGCTCGGTTCCAGCGCTTGTTCTGTCGTCGCTGGGCTGATGGCGATGAACGAATTTTGCGGCAAGCCGCTGGATGATACCCGTCTGCTGACGCTGATGGGTGAGCTGGAAGGGCGCATTTCCGGCAGCGTTCACTACGATAACGTTGCCCCGTGTTTCCTCGGTGGCGTCCAACTGATGCTGGAAGAGAACGGCATCATCAGCCAGCCCGTGCCGTCGTTCGATGATTGGCTGTGGGTCATGGCGTATCCGGGGATTAAAGTCTCTACTGCTGAAGCGCGCGCGATTCTGCCTGCGCAATATCGTCGTCAGGATTGCATTAGCCACGGCCGTTATCTGGCCGGTTTTATCCACGCTTGCCATACCGGACAGGCTGAGCTGGCGGCGAAACTGATGAAGGATGTCATCGCGGAACCTTATCGTACGAAACTGCTGCCCGGCTTTGCGGCCGCTCGTCAGGCTGCTGAAGATATCGGGGCGCTGGCCTGCGGTATTTCCGGCTCTGGCCCAACGTTATTCTCCGTCTGCAACGACATGGCAAGCGCACAGCGCTTAGCCGACTGGCTGCGGGATAACTATTTGCAGAACGATGAAGGTTTTGTTCATATTTGCCGTCTTGATACGACTGGCGCACGACAACTGGGATAACGCATGAAACTGTACAACCTTAAAGATCATAACGAGCAGGTCAGTTTTGCTCAGGCTATCAAGCAAGGGCTGGGTAGCCAGCAAGGGCTGTTCTTCCCGCTGGAACTGCCGGAATTTGAGCGCACCGAAATTGATGCACTGCTGGATCTGGATTTCGTTACTCGCAGCAGCCGTATTCTGTCTGCGTACATTGGCGATGAGATCGCGGCTGAAACCGTGTTCGAGCGCGTAAAAGCTGCCTTTGCGTTCCCGGCACCCGTTGCGCCAGTTGCGGAAGACATTGCTGCGCTGGAGCTGTTCCACGGTCCGACGCTGGCCTTTAAAGACTTCGGCGGCCGCTTTATGGCGCAAATGCTGACGGAAGTGTCTGGCGACGAGAAAATCACTATTCTGACGGCGACCTCTGGCGACACCGGTGCCGCTGTGGCGCACGCCTTTTACGGTCTGGAAAATGTCCGCGTCGTGATTTTGTATCCGCAGGGCAAGATCAGCCCGTTGCAGGAAAAACTGTTCTGTACGCTGGGTGGCAATATTCACACCATCGCTATCGACAGCGATTTCGATGCCTGTCAGGCGTTGGTGAAAAAGGCGTTTGATGATGAAGAACTGAAAAAGGCGATTGGCCTGAACTCAGCGAACTCCATCAACATTAGCCGTCTGCTGGCGCAGATTTGCTACTACTTTGAAGCCGTTGCACAGCTGCCGCAAGAAGCCCGTAACCAGCTAGTGGTTTCTGTACCAAGTGGTAACTTCGGCGATCTGACTGCCGGTCTGCTGGCGAAATCGCTGGGTCTGCCGATTAAGCGCTTCATCGCAGCGACCAACGCCAATGACACCGTGCCGCGTTTCCTAAGCAGCGGAAATTGGGAACCGAATAAAACGGTGGCAACGTTATCCAACGCGATGGACGTAAGCCAGCCGAACAACTGGCCGCGCGTGGAAGAGCTGTTCCGTCGTAAGAACTGGCAGTTGAAAACGCTGGGCTTTGGCGCGGTGAGCGATGAGACCACGAAAGAAACCATGCATGAGCTGGATGCGTTAGGCTATCTCTCTGAGCCGCATGCGGCGATTGCTTACCGTCTGCTGCGCGATCAACTGCAAGCCGGTGAGTTTGGCCTGTTCCTGGGTACGGCGCACCCAGCGAAATTCAAGGAAAGCGTAGAAGACATTCTGGGTAAAGAACTGGATCTACCGGAAGCGCTCGCTGAGCGTGCCGATCTGGATCTGCTGTCGCACAACTTCCCGGATGATTTCGCGAAGCTGCGTGAGTTCCTGATGTCACTGCCGGAATAAATCGATTGAAAGGGCGGCGTTTTCGCCGCCTTTCTTTTTTGCCTATCGTACTATTTATACCCTAAATAATTCGAGTTGCAGGAAGGCAGCAAGAGAGTGAATCCCGATGAGCTTACTCAGGTAAGTGATTCGGGTGAATGACCGTAGCCAACGCACATGCAGCTTGAAGTATGACGGGTATATTTACTGTTCGTGGCGCTTGAACACCAGCTCGCTAGCTGAAGAGTCCGCCGCCTCGAAAAAGTAACCTTCCAGATTAAACGCTTTCAACTGCTCTGGTTGAGTCAGGCGGTTTTGAATAATGAAACGGCTCATCAGACCGCGCGCTTTCTTGGCGTAGAAGCTGATTACCTTGAACTTACCGTTTTTCTCATCCAGGAAAACGGGCTTGATCAGACGGGCATTGAGCTTTTTCGGTTTAACAGCTTTGAAATATTCGTCCGATGCTAAATTAACCAGCACATCGTCGCCTTGTTCGCGCAACGCCTGATTCAGCTTTTCAGTAATGGTGTCGCCCCAGAAACTGTAGAGATCTTTGCCGGCTTTATTTTCCAGCCTGGTGCCCATTTCCAGCCGATACGGCTGCATCAAATCCAGCGGGCGCAACACGCCATACAGGCCTGACAGCATACGCAGATGCTGTTGAGCGAAATCGAAGTCATCCTCGCTGAAATCTTCTGCGGCCAATCCGGTATAGACGTCGCCCTTAAACGCCAGCAGCGCCTGACGCGCGTTCTCCGGTGTGAAATCCGGCTGCCAATCGCTAAAGCGGCCTGCGTTCAGGTCAGCCAGCTTATCGCTGATGCTCATCAGAGAAGCGATCTGTGCCGGCGTCAGCTTTTTACACACATCAATCAACTGGCTGGAATAGTCCAGAAGTTCCGGCTGGGTATAACGCGTCGTTGCCAAAGGACTGGTGTAGTCGAGCGTTTTTGCGGGTGAAATAGTAATAAGCATGCGCCATGTCCTGTCGGTCTGGTTTCTGATGGCTCTACTATAGCAAGAACGTAGTAAGAAAACGGCGATAGCTATAATACGCCTCGTCTTTCTCGTTCTCGCGCGTTCGAGAAGGGGAAAATATGGCGTCTTATCGGCGTGTAACCGCCGTTGCAGGGGCGAGTGGGAAAAGGCCGGCTTGCACGGGAAAGTGCGCGTGTTATTATCAGATTTCGGCGCAAAACAGACGGCCACCAGATTAGATAACAAGTCGATTCATATACGAGCTATTTTCATTCACGAGCACCACGTATAAACAACGAGACATGCCAACATGACGGATAAACTGACTTCCCTACGCCAACTGACCACGGTTGTAGCTGATACCGGCGATATTGCGGCAATGAAACTGTACCAACCGCAAGATGCGACCACCAACCCTTCACTGATTCTGAATGCGGCGCAAATTCCTGAATACCGCAAGCTGATCGACGAGGCAATTGCCTGGGCGCGTGAGCAGAGCAGCGATCGCAAACAGCAGGTCGTGGATGCCACAGATAAACTGGCGGTCAATATCGGTCTCGAAATTTTAAAATTGATCCCTGGCCGTATCTCCACAGAAGTGGATGCGCGTTTGTCTTATGACACCGAAGCCAGTGTGGCGAAGGCAAAACACCTGATCAAGCTGTACAACGACGCGGGCATCAGCAACGAACGTATCCTGATTAAACTGGCTTCCACCTGGCAGGGCATCCGCGCGGCGGAGCAGCTGGAAAAAGAAGGCATCAACTGTAACCTGACGCTGCTGTTCTCTTTTGCACAGGCGCGCGCTTGTGCTGAAGCGGGCGTGTTCCTGATTTCACCGTTCGTTGGCCGTATCCTTGACTGGTACAAAGCCAATGGCGATAAGAAAGAATTCGCACCGCATGAAGATCCAGGCGTGGTTTCCGTCAGCGAAATCTACGACTACTACAAAGAGCACGGCTATGAAACCGTCGTGATGGGCGCAAGCTTCCGTAACGTCGGTGAGATTCTGGAACTGGCTGGTTGTGACCGCCTGACGATTGCACCAGCCCTGCTGAAAGAGCTGTCAGAAAGCGAAGGCGAAGTCGTTCGCAAACTGTCTTACGTCGGTGAGGTGAAAGTTCGTCCGGCGAAAATGACTGAAGCTGAGTTCTACTGGCAGCACAACCAGGATCCAATGGCGATTGATAAACTGGCCGACGGGATCCGTAAATTTGCTATCGACCAGGAAAAACTGGAAAAGATGATTGCCGATTTACTGTAAGCATTTTGCTGATGAAAATAGCCGGGATTCCCGGCTATTTTTTTGTCTGCAGTTTGGTCTCGTGGAGGGAATAGGGCTATTTCGCCGTCGCGTTACGGGTTTTCTTCGCGATATAAAGATTGTCATCGGCACGTTTCATGACCTCGCTAAGATCTTCCCCAGCGATATAGTATTCAACCAGCCCAATACTGACCGTCAGCCTGATTTTCCCCGCGGTGGTTTCACAAGGCGTGTCGCTAACGCGCTCTCTTGCTTTGTCCACGATGGTGTACGCATCCTCTAACCCGGTATTCGGTAATACGATCGCGAATTCATCGCCGCCAATCCGGCCAAAAATATCTTCACGGCGAAATGATTTCTTGAAGGTGTCAGCAACAAACTTCAACGCATCATCCCCGACGCTATGCCCAAAGCTATCATTCACCTGCTTAAAGTAGTCAATGTCGATCAGAATGACGCTAACGGGGCGCTTGGTCAGGTTAGCGATACTAAAGGCTTTATTGGCGGCCAGAAAGAACGCGTCTCGCCGTAAATAACCGGTGAGATCGTCATACCGCGCGATGATGGGCAGCTCTATCAGGTACTTTTTTGCCAGAAGTGAGAGCAAGCTGCCTAAGATCGCAGAAAGCAGCACAACGCTGAGAATGACGGCCGCGGAACCAAGGGATGTCAGTGTATAAAAAAACGTAGGAGGAGGCGTTTCTGACGTGGTTCTAATCCGGATACCCAATAATTCATCCGTAGGCGATAGCACCGGAAATATGGTAGTAAGGCTGCCTTTACCTGCATATTCACCAATTGATGGCAGTTTATTCTGGCAGACACGGATAATCGCCATATCATTAAATGTAAGCTCAGACGATGATAATCGATTAATACATTCGCTACGAACGTCGCGTGTATTGAATACCCACGTTCTCACCCGTGAAGAAATGTAGGAACCCGTTTTTCGGGTGATATCACTCTCCGTTACTTCTCCACCCGCATTATAAGACTCATATGTCTTGATGGTGATGTCCAGATTCTGCCGTTCTACTTTCCATGCGTTTCTGCTTGCTTCATGAGTAAGAAAGATAACGATAAAAAAGGAAATAAACCCAAAAAGGAAGAAGGCCGAGGTGGGGTGTGAAAATAACTTTAATATCTTATATTTAAGATCGGTCATGGCGACTTCCTTGATAGGGCTTTTTTACTTATTGTGATACTAAAGAAGTGCTTTAATTTTATCATATGATCTGATTTAACGTGATGCTCTGTCGTGGTGGATATCATCCTTTTCTCTTTAATCTATCGGCGTATTTCACCCGCTCTTAATGGGGTAGCGATCTTTTTTATTTGCCTACTATTCTTAAATTTTAATTGCGCCGCGTTATTATTAATTTAAGTCATGCCCTGACTTTTTTTGAGACGCTATTTAATAATTATTATCAAGTGTCATACCGCACTCAGCGTGAAATAACGAACATCGTGTGAATTTCCTCATGAGAGCGAATTGTTTGCTAAAAGCCGTCAATATCCTGATAAAATTGGTGTTTTGTTTAAACTGAGGTGCTTATGAACGTATTGCGTATTGGCTTGGTTTCCGTATCCGATCGTGCTTCCGGCGGGATTTATCAGGATAAAGGCATCCCAGAGCTGGAATCCTGGCTCCGCAGCGCGTTGACCACGCCTTTTGAAGTGGAAACCCGGCTGGTGCCGGATGAACAGCCGATGATTGAACAAACGCTGTGTGAACTGGTTGATGAACGCGGCTGTCATCTGGTGCTGACAACCGGGGGAACGGGGCCTGCACGTCGTGATGTCACGCCGGATGCCACGATGGCCGTTGCCGATCGAGAAATGCCGGGGTTTGGCGAACAAATGCGTCAGATCAGCCTGCGCTTTGTTCCTACCGCGATCCTTTCCCGTCAGGTGGGCGTGCTGCGTAAACAGGCGCTGATTCTTAATCTTCCAGGGCAACCCAAGTCGATTAAGGAAACGCTGGAAGGTTTAAAAGATGCAGATGGCAAGGTCGTTGTCGCCGGTATTTTTGCCAGCGTACCGTATTGTATCCAGTTGCTGGAAGGCCCTTATATTGAAACCAATGCGGATGTGGTAGCAGCTTTTCGCCCTAAAAATGCCGTGCGCGAAATAAAAAACTGAAGTTAGGCGATTTGAAACATAAGATTCAGCTTTTCTGGTGTATAAAAATTTTGCCGCTATAGTAATTTCTACTTTACACACTGCGGTGATGTTTTTTCTCACTCTGGCAATGCACGGTAACTTATGACTCAGGACCAACACGCCCATCCTCGCCGGTTGAACCGGCAGGACTATAAAACGCTGTCTCTGGCTGCGCTGGGTGGCGCGTTAGAGTTTTACGATTTTATTATTTTCGTCTTCTTTGCCGCCGTGATTGGCGATCTCTTTTTCCCACCCGATATTCCTGAATGGCTGCGGCAGGTACAGACGTTCGGTATTTTCGCCGCAGGCTATCTGGCCCGCCCGCTTGGGGGCATCATCATGGCCCACTTTGGCGACAAGAGCGGACGTAAGAAAATGTTCAGCCTGAGCATATTGCTGATGGCGTTACCGACGCTGGCAATGGGCTTGCTGCCAACCTATGAAGCTATTGGTATTGCGGCACCACTTTTACTGCTGTTAATGCGCGTGCTGCAAGGTGCCGCAATCGGTGGGGAAGTCCCCGGTGCATGGGTCTTCGTTGCGGAGCATGTGCCTCGCGCCCGTATTGGGTTTGCCTGTGGTACGTTGACTGCCGGCTTAACGATGGGGATCCTGCTGGGATCGCTGATCGCGACGCTGCTGAACACGGTGCTCACGCCAGAGCAGATGTCTGGCGGCGGCTGGCGTTTGCCGTTCTTTATTGGCGGGGTATTCGGTCTTGTCGCCATGTATCTGCGTCGCTGGTTGCAGGAAACCCCCATTTTTATGGAGATGCGTGAGCAGAAAAAGCTGGCGGAAGAGCTGCCGCTGAAATCTGTCGTCTTAAATCATAAACGCGCGGTTGTGGTTTCAATGCTGCTGACCTGGCTGCTGTCTGCGTGCATTGTCGTCGTTATTCTGATGGCACCGACCTACCTGCAAAAAGTCCACGGCATTCCTGCCGCGCTGGCATTGCAGGCGAACTGTCTGGCAACGATTGCGCTGATGGTGGGCTGCGTCGGTGCGGGGCTGCTGGTTGACCGCTTCGGTGCGAGCAAGCTGTTCATTGTGGGTAGCCTGTTGCTGGCTGCCTGTAGCTGGTTCTTTTATAGCTCGGCAGCAAGTAGTACGACGTTGCTCTTTGTCAGCTATGCGATTGTGGGGCTCAGCGTTGGTGTGGTGGGCGGCGTACCGTATGTCATGGTGCGGGCATTCCCGGCGGCAGTGCGGTTCTCCGGGATTTCTTTTTCCTACAATGTTTCCTATGCCATTTTCGGTGGCCTGACGCCCGTCTTCGTGACGCTGATTATGAAGGCGACGCCGATGGCGCCTGCCTTCTATGTTCTGACGCTGGCTGCGGTAGGGCTGCTGCTGGGGATTTATTTGCAGCGCGATCTGGATGCCGATTCGCATGCTTCGGCCGATAGCGACGCGCGCGATCGTTCGCCCGTCGAAGTTTAAGCACGCTATTATCAAAAAATAGCGCGGCATCAAAAACAAACGAGCCCTATCAATCTGACAGGGCTCGTTTGCATGGAACACAGGATTGCGTTGGTACGGGTATGGCGTCAGAACTTAGTGAGACGCGCCACGAGCACCAATTGGCAGTACGGTGCGGCCAAACTTCTCGTTCAGCACTTCAGCCATCGCCAAATAAATCGCGCTAGCGCCACAGATGATGCCTTCGTAACCCGCGAAGGTCAGCAGGGCGTGGTTGCCGGTAAAGTTGCCTACGGCCAGCAGCGCAAACAGCACGGTCAGGCTGCCGAAGACAAATTGCAGGGCGCGGTTAGTGCCGAAGGTGCCGAAGAACATAAACAGCGTGAAGACGCCCCACAGACCAAGGAACACGCCAAGGAACTGCGCGTCGCTGGCTTCCGCCAGACCCATTTTTGGCAGTACGAGAATGGCAACCAGCGTCAGCCAGAATGCGCCATAAGACGTAAATGCAGTCACGCCGAACGTATTCCCTTTTTTATATTCCAGCAGGCCAGCCAGAATCTGGGCAATACCGCCGTAGAAAATACCCATGCTGAGAATGATGGAAGAAAGTGGGAAAAAGCCTGCGTTGTGCAGGTTCAACAGAATAGTGGTCATCCCGAAGCCCATCAGTCCTAATGGACCAGGATTTGCCAACGTGTTCGTGCTCATAAATCCTCTGCAATAACAGATTATTAATAGTCCCTTCGCGTCGGGCGCGGCATTAAGGTTAGCGAGTGCGCCAATCACGTTGGGATAGGTGTCGTTTAGGTGTTATTGCCCGCCATTATGTGGGGAAATGTCCCCATTTCTGCGGCGGGCGCGGCATCATATCGGGCGTTTGGAACGGACACAACATGGGGAAGGCAGAATAGTTTGATCGTACGAGGGATAAAGGTCATTTTTTTTCATCTTCCCCCCTTGATGATAGAAATGTTGGCCCCATCTTATTTCCAACCGAAACAGTTTGACCTGCCGCAAAGGCGTGTGTCGGGCCGTTACATCGGTGGTTAGCATGAAAATGAAACGTGTGCTGCTGATGAAAACGAGGGTGTGTCGTTGGAAAAACGAGAAATCTTGTTGAAAAACGACATTTCGCCCGCACAGTAGGTTTAACCACCATACCGAATATGACTTTTTAGTGGAGATGTTTAGATGGGTAAGATTATTGGTATCGACCTGGGTACAACCAACTCTTGTGTCGCGATTATTGACGGTACTCAGGTAAAAGTACTGGAAAATAGCGAAGGCGATCGCACCACGCCTTCAATCATTGCTTATACGCAAGACGGTGAAACTCTGGTTGGCCAACCGGCTAAACGTCAGGCAGTGACCAACCCGCAAAATACACTGTTTGCTATCAAGCGTCTGATTGGCCGTCGTTTCAAAGACGAAGAAGTTCAGCGTGATGCCAACATCATGCCGTACAAAATCATCGCGGCAGATAATGGCGATGCATGGCTGGAAGTGAAAGATCAGAAAATGGCTCCGCCGCAAATTTCAGCTGAAGTGCTGAAAAAAATGAAGAAAACGGCGGAAGACTATCTGGGTGAGACGATCACCGAAGCGGTTATCACCGTCCCGGCTTACTTCAACGATGCGCAGCGTCAGGCAACCAAAGACGCCGGCCGTATCGCGGGTCTGGAAGTCAAACGTATCATCAACGAACCGACGGCGGCAGCGCTGGCGTACGGTCTGGATAAAGAAGTTGGCAACCGCACTATCGCGGTTTACGACCTGGGCGGCGGTACGTTCGATATTTCCATCATCGAAATCGACGAAGTTGATGGCGAAAAAACCTTTGAAGTTCTGGCAACCAACGGTGACACCCACTTGGGTGGTGAAGACTTCGATAGCCGTCTGATCAACTATCTGGTTGACGAATTTAAGAAAGAGCAAGGTTTCGACCTGCGCAACGATCCACTGGCGATGCAGCGTCTGAAAGAAGCGGCAGAAAAAGCCAAGATCGAGCTGTCTTCTGCTCAGCAGACCGACGTTAACCTGCCGTACATCACGGCAGACGCTACCGGTCCTAAGCACCTGAACATCAAAGTGACGCGTGCGAAACTGGAATCACTGGTAGAAGAGCTGGTGAACCGTTCTCTGGAGCCGCTGAAAGTCGCGTTGCAGGATGCTGGCCTGTCCGTTTCTGAAATTCAGGACGTGATTCTGGTTGGTGGTCAGACGCGTATGCCTCTGGTACAGAAGAAAGTTGCTGACTTCTTCGGTAAAGAGCCACGTAAAGACGTGAACCCGGACGAAGCGGTTGCTATCGGTGCTGCGGTTCAGGGCGGTGTCTTGTCGGGTGACGTGAAAGACGTTCTGCTGCTGGACGTAACCCCACTGTCTCTGGGTATCGAAACGATGGGTGGCGTGATGACTCCGCTGATCGCCAAAAACACGACGATCCCGACTAAACACAGTCAGGTGTTCTCGACGGCGGAAGACAACCAGTCTGCGGTAACGATCCATGTTCTGCAGGGTGAGCGTAAGCGTTCGCACGATAACAAATCTCTGGGTCAGTTTAACCTGGATGGTATTCAGGCTGCACCGCGCGGTATGCCGCAGATCGAAGTAACTTTTGACATCGATGCTGACGGTATCCTGCACGTTTCCGCGAAAGACAAAAACAGCGGTCGCGAGCAGAAAATCACCATCAAGGCGTCTTCTGGTCTGAACGAAGAAGAAATCCAGAAAATGGTACGTGACGCAGAAGCCAATGCGGAATCTGACCGTAAGTTTGAAGAGCTGGTTCAGGCGCGTAACCAGGGCGATCACCTGCTGCACAGCACGCGTAAGCAGCTGGAAGAAGTGGGCGACAAACTGGCCGCTGATGATAAAACTGCCATTGACGATGCACTGAAAGCGCTGGAAAGCGCGCTGAAAGGCGAAGACAAAGCAGACATCGAAGCGAAAATTCAGGCGCTGGTTCAGGTTTCCGGCAAGCTGCTGGAAGCGTCTCAGCCACAGCCAGGTGCTGAAGGTGCCGCTGATGATGCTTCTGCTCGTCGCGACGACGATGTCGTTGATGCTGAGTTTGAAGAAGTCAAAGATAAAAAGTAATCGCCCTTGAGCGGGCGCAGTAGCAGCCACAAGGCTACTGCTGGCAATCAGCACGGGCGTCGAGGAAACTCTGCGCCCGTGCACGCATGTTGAGGGGCAGGAAAAGAAATGGCGAAGCAAGATTATTACGAAAGCCTGGGCGTTGCTAAAAACGCAGATGAGCGCGAAATAAAGAAAGCCTACAAGCGTCTGGCGATGAAGTACCACCCGGATCGTAATCCTGGTGATAGCGAGGCAGAAGCTAAGTTCAAAGAGATCAAAGAAGCCTACGAAATCCTTATCGATTCGCAAAAACGCGCAGCCTACGATCAGTACGGTCACGCGGCGTTTGAGCAAGGTGGTATGGGCGGAGGCGGCGGTGGCTTTGGCGGCGGCGGTGCCGATTTTGGTGATATTTTTGGCGACGTGTTCGGAGACATCTTTGGCGGCGGTCGCCGTCAGCGCGCGAGCCGTGGATCCGATTTACGCTACAACATGGAGTTGACGCTAGAAGAAGCGGTACGTGGCGTCACCAAAGAGATCCGTATTCCCGCACTCGAAGAGTGTGATGTGTGCCACGGTAACGGCGCGAAGCCGGGTAGCTCCCCGATCACCTGTCCAACCTGTCATGGGAACGGTCAGGTTCAGATGCGTCAGGGCTTCTTTACCGTGCAGCAAGCGTGTCCGCACTGTCATGGTCGCGGTAAGATCATTAAAGATCCGTGCGTCAAATGTCACGGCCATGGTCGCGTAGAGAAGAGCAAAACGCTGTCGGTGAAAATTCCGGCGGGCGTGGACACGGGCGACCGTATCCGTTTGTCTGGTGAAGGCGAAGCGGGTGAGCACGGTGCACCGTCAGGTGATTTGTACGTTCAGGTGCAGGTTAAAGCGCACCCGATCTTCCAGCGTGAAGAAAACAATCTGTACTGCGAAGTGCCGATCAATTTTGCGATGGCAGCATTAGGTGGCGAGATTGAAGTTCCTACGCTGGATGGCCGCGTGAAGCTGAAAGTGCCTGCGGAAACGCAAACCGGGAAATTGTTCCGTATGCGTGGCAAGGGCGTGAAATCGGTACGTGGCGGCGCGCAGGGCGATCTGCTGTGCCGTGTGGTTGTAGAAACGCCGGTTAACCTGAACGAGCGTCAAAGACAACTGCTGCAAGAACTCGATGAGAGCTTCGGTGGCCCGTCTGGCGAGAGAAATAGCCCACGCTCGAAAAACTTTTTCGATGGCGTGAAGAAATTTTTCGATGATTTAACCCGTTAATGATTTGTCGTTAACGCGTGATAAGAAACCGGTGGGGTAAACCTGCCGGTTTTTTTATGATTGACATCCGTCCGTCATCTTGCGGCCGTTGCTGTGCAACGTTGAAAAACGCTCCCAACATTTTTTATTCCCTTCTCTCGATAGCCTCAATTCAATAGATCGTTTTTTACGATGATTAAGCCAGTTTTAATCTGCTTTTAACGAGTGGTTAGGTCACGTAATCTTGCCAGTAAGAAAGCGAACGTACGGTATTGGCGTTCGTGCCTCATGGGAGATTAAGTCAATGATAACAATGATTCGTCGCTTTATTGGATTGGATGCCGCCGCGGGTGTGATGCTAATGATGACAACGGTTTTGGCAATCGCGTTTGCCAATTGGTCTGTGACTGCCGCTGGCTATCAGCAATTTCTAATGATGCCGGTGGAAATGCGGTTTGGCGCACTGGAAATCAATAAGAATCTGCTGCTGTGGATTAACGATGGGCTGATGGCAATTTTCTTCCTGCTGATTGGCCTGGAAGTGAAACGCGAGCTCGTTGAAGGCACGTTAGCCAGTCGCCAGCAGGCGATGTTGCCACTGGCGGCTGCGGTAGGCGGAATGATGTTTCCTGCCTTGCTCTTTCTGCTTTTCAACGCGAATGATGAAGTGACGCGCGCTGGCTGGGCGATTCCCGCCGCGACAGATATCGCGTTCGCCATTGGCGTGCTGACGCTATTGGGCAAACGAGTTCCCGCTGGGCTGAAAGTCTTCCTGCTGGCGCTGGCGATCATTGACGATCTGGGAGCGATCCTGATCATCGCTCTGTTTTATACGCAGCAGATCTTCTGGCCTGCGCTGGGTGGGGCGGTGCTGGCGATTGCGGCACTGGCCTATATGAACAGGCAGCAGGTTGGTAAAACCTCCGCCTATTTGCTGGTGGGGATCGTCTTGTGGGTTTGCATCCTGAAATGTGGCGTTCATGCAACGCTGGCGGGAGTGATTGTCGGATTCTTTATTCCTTTACGTACGTCCAACGGCGAATCTTCTCCGGCAACCACGCTGGAACATGGCTTACAAACGTGGGTCGCGTTTCTGATTATCCCGCTGTTTGCCTTCGCTAACGCAGGCATTGTATTGCAGGGGATTGTGCTGGAAAAACTATTTTCCCCTTTGAGCCTTGGCATTGCCGCTGGATTACTGATTGGTAAACCGCTGGGCATTACCTTGTTCAGTTGGCTAACCATCCGGCTGGGCTACGCGCGTCCGCCCGCTGGTGTTCATTTTAGCCAGATTGTAGCGGTGTCAGTGCTGTGCGGCATCGGTTTTACCATGTCGATATTTATTACGCTGCTGGCCTTCTCCGGCGGCGATGCGGAATTGATTACCTATGCCAAGCTGGGAATTCTGCTGGCATCGGGGCTGGCTGCGCTGCTTGGCTATCTGGCGCTACGCGTCGTGTTGCCTACGCTGGACAAGGTGATGCAACCGTGTAAGGGTTGATGCTATGCCGGAGGCGTGAAGAGGGGGCGGGTGTGTCTCATTTGAATTTTAATCATCTCTATTATTTCTGGCAGGTTTATAAGTCGGGATCCGTTGCGGGGGCGGCAGAGACGCTGTTCTTAACGCCGCAGACCATTACCGGACAAATCAAATGTCTGGAAGAGCGTTTACAGGGCAAGCTCTTCAAGCGTAAGGGACGAGGGTTGGAACCGACGGAGCTGGGACAGCTTGTTTTTCGCTATGCGGATAGCATGTTCCAGCTTAGCCAGGAAATGTTGGATATTGTGAACTACCGCAAAGAATCGAACCTGTTATTCGATGTCGGCGTGGCTGATGCGCTGTCCAAACGGCTGGTGAGCAGGGTGCTGGAAACGGTCGTAACGGAACAGGAACATATCCATTTACGCTGTTTTGAGTCGACGCACGAAATGCTGCTGGAGCAGTTGAGCCAGCATAAGCTGGATATGATTCTGTCAGATTGTCCGGTGGATTCGACGCAGCAGGAAGGGCTGTTTTCAATCAAGCTGGGTGAATGTGGTGTGAGTTTTTATTGTAAACGTCCGCAGCCTGAGCAGCCTTTTCCCGCCTGCCTTGAACAGCGTAAGCTGCTGATTCCCGGGCGGCGAACCATGCTGGGACGGAAATTACTGAACTGGTTTACGGCGCAAAATATTCAGACGACTATTTTGGGCGAATTTGATGATGCGGCGCTGATGACCGCGTTCGGCATTAATAACGACGCGATTTTCGTTGCACCGTCGCTGTATGCCAATGAAATCTACCAGCAGGGCGATATCGTCGAGATCGGCAGGATTGAGAACATTCAGGATGAGTATTATGCGATTTTTGCGGCCAGAATGATCCAACATCCGGCGGTGCAGCGCGTCTGTAACGCGGATTTTTCAGCGCTCTTCTGTGATACCACAGACACAAAAAAACCGGCCTAGGCCGGTTTTTTCTTAGCAACAACACGCAGATGCGTGATTATTGCATGGCGTTGATGCGCGCAACCAGATTGGATTTATGACGTGCAGCTTTGTTCTTGTGGATCAGGCCTTTACCAGCCTGACGATCCACGATCGGTTGCATGTCATTAAATGCTTTCTGTGCCGCTTCTTTATCGCCAGTAGCGATCGCCGCGTATACTTTCTTGATGAAAGTACGCATCATTGAGCGACGGCTTGCGTTATGCTTACGGCGCTTCTCAGATTGTACGGCGCGTTTCTTAGCTGATTTGATATTAGCCAAGGTCCAACTCCCAAATATATTCAATCGAGGACAATTCAAAGGCCGTGGAATATGCTCGTTTAGCCTTCGTTTGTCAATGGATTTGTGCAAATAAGCGTCGTTTGTACGTCGACACTTGTTACGTTGTGATGGCGCAGGATTTTAGCAGCTTCACGCGGTGGAATACAGCTTTTCGCATCATAAATTCATCCTGAATTTGATAAAGCCCTGTCTGTCATCGGTAAAGTCGGATTGCATGTGCCGTCCGCCGTCTGGATATTCTGCGTATAGGCGTCATCCATCGATGATTCAGCTAAAAATCGTGCAAATACTGGCACGATTTACAAGGTGGCTGCAAAAGGCGCGAATCGCGGGTTAACCTTACTCGCTGTACAAGGTATAATCCGCCGATTTCCATAATATTAACCCTTTGTTCTGGGCCAGCCATGCAGCTAATTCGCGGTATACACAATCTTCGGGCACACCATTACGGCTGTGTGCTCACTATTGGTAATTTTGACGGCGTGCACCTCGGACACCAAATGCTGCTTGAACGACTGAAGCAGGAAGGTCGCGCTCGTGGGCTGCCGGTGATGGTCATGATTTTTGAACCACAGCCGCTGGAACTCTTCGCTGCGGAAAAAGCGCCCGCCCGTCTGACGCGTCTGCGTGACAAGGTGAAATATCTGGCGCAGGCCGGCGTGGACTACCTGCTGTGCGTCAGATTCGACGCACGTTTTGCCGCCAACGATGCTGAGACGTTCGTTTCTTCCCTGCTGGTGAAAAAATTGGGCGTGAAGTTTCTGGTGGTGGGAGATGACTTCCGCTTCGGGGCTGGTCGTCAGGGAGATTTCCTGTTATTACAGAAGGCTGGACGTGAGTCGGGATTTGATGTCATCAGCACCGATTCGTTCTGTAATGGCGGCAAACGGGTTAGCAGCACTGCCGTACGTGAAGCGCTCAGTCGTGATGAACTTGAACTGGCGGAAAGCCTGTTGGGCCATCCTTACAGCATTTCCGGGCGTGTGGAACATGGCAAAGCATTGGGACGAACCATTGGGTTCCCTACCGCCAACCTGCCGCTGAAACGTCAGGTTTCCCCCGTCAGCGGCGTGTATGCCGTCAGCGTTTATGGGCTGGGGCAAGAACCGCTACCGGGCGTTGCCAATATTGGCACGCGTCCGACCGTAAACGGTGACAAACGCCAGCAGCTTGAAGTGCATTTGCTGGACGTGACGATGGACCTCTATGGTCGTCATATTGAAGTCGTACTGCGTAAAAAGATCCGTAATGAACAGCGTTTTGCTTCGCTCGATGCGTTAAAACAGCAAATCGCCGATGATGTGGTGACAGCCCGGACGTTCTTCGGGTTAAAGACACCGGTTTAATTTTTCTAGCCGAAACGAAATCGAGAATCTAATGAGTGACTATAAGACTACCCTGAACTTGCCGGAAACAGGGTTCCCGATGCGTGGCGATCTGGCCAAGCGCGAACCTGACATGCTGAAACGTTGGTATGAGCAGGATCTGTACGGGATTATTCGTAATGCGAAGAAGGGAAAGAAGACCTTCATTCTGCACGATGGCCCTCCGTACGCGAACGGCAGCATTCACATTGGTCACTCAGTTAACAAGATTCTGAAAGATATTATTGTTAAATCAAAAGGTCTGTCTGGCTACGATTCCCCATACGTGCCGGGCTGGGACTGCCACGGTCTGCCGATTGAGCTGAAAGTAGAACAACTGATTGGTAAGCCGGGCGAGAAAGTCAGCGCCGCAGAATTCCGCGCGGAATGCCGTAAATATGCGGCAGAGCAGGTCGCCGGTCAGAAAGCCGACTTTATTCGTCTCGGCGTGCTGGGCGACTGGGATCGTCCTTACCTGACGATGGATTTCAAAACCGAAGCGAACATCATCCGTGCGCTGGGCCGCATCATTGAAAACGGCCACCTGCACAAGGGTGCTAAGCCGGTTCACTGGTGTGCTGACTGTGGTTCCGCGCTGGCGGAAGCGGAAGTTGAGTATTACGACAAAACCTCTCCGTCCATTGATGTCGCGTTCAACGCCAGCGATGTGGCCGCGGTATTAGCCAAATTTGGCGTGAATAGCGTAGACGGCGGCCCTGTTTCGCTGGTGATCTGGACTACCACGCCGTGGACGCTGCCAGCAAACCGTGCGATCTCACTGAATGCGGAATTCGATTATCAGCTGGTGCAGATTGACGGTCAGGCGCTGATTCTGGCGGCCGATCTGGTTGAAAGCGTGATGAAACGCGTCGGCGTGACGCAGTGGATCGTTCTGGGCGACTGCAAAGGTGCGGATCTTGAGCTGCTGCGTTTCAAACATCCATTCCTCGGCTTCGACGTACCGGCTATTCTGGGCGAGCACGTCACGCTGGATGCGGGTACCGGTGCGGTGCATACCGCCGGTGGCCATGGCCCTGACGACTATGTGATCAGTCAGAAATACAATCTGGAAATCGCCAACCCGGTTGGGCCGAACGGCTGCTACCTGAGCGGCACATATCCTGAACTGGATGGCAAATTCGTTTTCAAAGCCAACGACCTGATCGTTGAAATCCTGCGTGAAAAAGGCATGTTGCTGCACGTAGAGAAATTGCAGCACAGCTACCCGTGCTGCTGGCGTCATAAGTCGCCGATCATTTTCCGCGCCACGCCACAATGGTTTGTCAGCATGGATCAGAAAGGCTTGCGTAAGCAGTCGCTGTCTGAAATCAAAGGCGTGCAGTGGATCCCGGATTGGGGCCAGGCGCGTATCGAAGCGATGGTCGCCAACCGTCCTGACTGGTGTATCTCCCGTCAGCGTACCTGGGGCGTGCCGATGTCGCTGTTTGTCCACAAAGAGACGGAAGAACTGCATCCGCGTACGGCTGAGCTGATTGAAGCGGTAGCGAAACGTGTTGAAGCCGATGGCATTCAGGCATGGTGGGATCTCGATCCGGCCGATGTGTTGGGCGCAGACGCGGATAACTACGTCAAAGTGCCGGACACGCTGGACGTGTGGTTCGATTCTGGATCAACGCACGCGTCTGTCGTGGATGTACGCCCTGAATTCGGCGGTCACGCGGCGGATATGTATCTGGAAGGTTCCGACCAGCATCGTGGCTGGTTCATGTCTTCCCTGATGATCTCTACGGCGATCAAAGGCAAAGCGCCTTACCGTCAGGTACTGACCCACGGTTTCACCGTTGATGGTCAGGGCCGCAAGATGTCCAAATCGATCGGAAATACCGTCAGCCCGCAGGACGTAATGAACAAACTCGGTGCCGACATTCTGCGTCTGTGGATCGGTTCAACGGATTACTCCGGTGAAATCGCCGTATCCGATGAGATTCTGAAGCGTTCCGCCGATGCCTATCGCCGTATCCGTAACACCGCGCGTTTCCTGTTGGCGAACCTGAATGGGTTTGATCCACAGCAGCATATGGTGGAACCAGAAGACATGGTTGTGCTGGATCGCTGGGCGGTCGGCTGTGCGAAAGCGGCACAGGAAGAGATCCTCGAAGCGTATGAAAGCTATGATTTCCACCGTGTCGTACAGCGTCTAATGCAGTTCTGCTCGATTGAAATGGGTTCGTTCTATCTGGATATCATTAAAGATCGTCAGTACACGGCAAAAGGCGACAGCGTGGCACGCCGTAGCTGCCAGACTGCGCTGTACCATATCTCAGAAGCGCTGGTACGCTGGATGGCACCGATTATGTCCTTCACCGCGGATGAGATCTGGAACTACCTGCCGGGTGAGCGCGCACAGTACGTCTTTACCGAAGAGTGGTATGACGGTCTGTTCGCGCTGGATAGCGCAGAAACCATGAACGATGCGTTCTGGACGGATGTTCTGAAAGTGCGTAGCGAAGTGAACAAAGTCATTGAGCAGGCGCGTAATGACAAACGTATCGGTGGATCGCTGGAAGCCTCCGTCACGCTGTACGCCGATGCCAATCTGGCAGGCAAGTTGAATCAGCTGCGTCAGGAACTGCACTTTGCGCTGTTGACGTCAAAAGCGCAGATGGAACGTTATGAAAATGCGCCGGATAACGCGCAGGCAACGGAACTCACCGGACTGAAAATTGCCTTAAGTGAGGCAGAAGGGCACAAGTGTCCACGCTGCTGGCATTACGAGACGGATATCGGTAGCAATGCCGAGCATCCTGAAGTTTGTGGTCGCTGTGCGACTAACGTGGGCGGTAACGGCGAAGAGCGTAAATTTGTCTGATGAATAAGATCTGTTCGAGTGGACTGCGCTGGCTCTGGCTGGCGATACTGGTTTTAATTGTCGATCTTGGCAGCAAGCAGTGGATCCTTGCCCACTTTGCGCTGGGAGATACGGTGCCAGTGATGCCTTCTCTGAATCTGCATTACGCCCGTAACTACGGCGCAGCATTCAGCTTCCTGGCGGATAAAGGCGGTTGGCAACGCTGGTTCTTTGCTGGCATCGCGATTGCTATCGTGGTTGCACTGCTGGTGATGATGTACCGTGGCAGCGTCAAACAGCGGCTCAATAACATTGCGTATTCGCTGATTATCGGCGGCGCACTGGGCAATTTGTTCGACCGGACATGGCACGGATTTGTTGTCGATTTCATCGACTTTTATGTCGGTGATTGGCATTTCGCCACGTTTAACCTTGCCGATACCGCTATCTGTATTGGTGCGGCGCTCATCGTACTGGAAGGTTTTTTCAGTACGCATGATGATACTGATACCGTTAAGCAAAAGGGTCACTGATGTCCGAGAGTGTTCAGCATAACAGCGCGCTGCTGGTGCATTTTATTCTGACGCTGGAGGATGGCTCTACGGCCGAATCCACGCGTGAGCGCGGCAAACCAGCGCTGTTTCGCCTTGGCGACGGTAGCCTGTCTGACGCGTTGGAACAGAACCTGTTGGGATTGATGCGAGGCGATAAACGCAAGTTTACGCTACCGCCGGAGTCGGCCTTTGGGCCGACCAATCCGAACCTGATCCAGTTCTTCCTGCGTCGTGATTTCGCCCAGACCGGCGTACCTGAAGTTGGCACCATCATGCTGTTCAGCGGCGTTGCCGGAAATGATATGCCGGGGATTATTCGCGATGTGACCGAAGAGTCGGTCACCGTGGATTTCAACCATCCTCTATCCGGCCAGGCAATAACCTTCGATCTTGAAGTGCTGGATATCGATCCCGTACAACAGGAGGTGACACATGCAGATCCTGCTGGCTAATCCGCGCGGCTTTTGTGCCGGTGTCGATCGGGCTATCAGCATTGTGGAACGTGCGCTGGAGCTTTTTGGTACGCCGATCTACGTCCGTCATGAAGTGGTACATAACCGCTATGTGGTTAACGGATTACGCGAACGTGGTGCGATTTTTATTGAGCAGATTGAAGACGTGCCGGACGGTGCGATTCTGATTTTCTCGGCACATGGCGTTTCGCAAGCGGTACGTAATGAAGCCAAAAACCGCGATTTGACGGTATTCGATGCGACCTGTCCGCTGGTAACCAAGGTGCATATGGAAGTGGCCAGAGCCAGTAAGAAAGGCGTAGAAGCGATTCTTATCGGGCATGCCGGGCACCCTGAAGTTGAAGGAACGATGGGGCAGTACAGCAATGCGGACGGCGGCATGTATCTGGTGGAATCCCCTGAGGATGTCTGGCAGCTACAGGTAAAAGACGAAAGCAATCTGTGTTTTATGACGCAAACCACGCTGTCTGTTGATGATACCTATGCGGTGATTGATGCATTACGTGAGCGTTTCCCGCAGATCGTCGGCCCGCGTAAAGATGACATCTGCTATGCCACGACCAATCGTCAGGAAGCCGTTCGCCATTTGTCGGATAAGGCGGATGTCGTTTTTGTCGTCGGCTCTAAAAACTCCTCAAATTCCAATCGGCTTGCTGAATTGGCACAGCGCGCGGGGAAAGCGGCTTATCTGATAGATTCAGCGGAAGATATCCAGGAGTCATGGCTAGCGGGTGCTTCGCATGTTGGGGTAACCGCAGGCGCATCGGCACCGGATATTCTGGTACAACAGGTGATTCAGCGCCTGAAAGAATTAGGCGGCAAGGTGGCTGTTGAAATGCAGGGACGTGAAGAAAACATCGTCTTTGAAGTGCCGAAAGAACTGCGTGTTGAAGTCAAACAGATAGATTAATGCTGTTGCTGCGGTAGGGCTTAGGCCTTACCGCTTTTATCCCCTTCCATTTTCTTCCCCCTATATTCATTCACCCATGAAAATGTTAATGCATAAAAATGAATTTTTATGCGTTATGCCATATGGCTTAATTTTGACCATTTATGATTATCTTCAAATACCTTGCGGCTTTTCATCGCTCTGATGCGCCATTTTGCTGTGTGTGGTTAGACAGTTTTGCTGATTTTCTGCGGCTTCAAACAGTATTTTCTAATCTGGCGGTAAATCCGCTGGCGATAGTGCGCAGCGCCCGTTAACCTGATGTTATTTTTATGTCGTCAGGATCAAAAAGAGAGAGACATTATGAAGGATTCATCCATCCGTATTGCGGTTGTAGGTGCGGGCGGCCGTATGGGACGCCAGCTGATTCAGGCTATCGATCAAATGGACGGCGTGGTATTGGGCGCGGCGCTGGAGCGCTCTGGTTCGTCTCTGATAGGAAGCGATGCCGGTGAACTCGCCGGGCTGGGTAAAAACGGTATTACCGTGAATGAAAGTCTGGATGCCGTGCAGAATGATTTCGATATTTTGATCGACTTCACCCGCCCGGAAGGCACCTTAGCGCATCTGGCGTTTTGCCGTCAGCACAGTAAAGGCATGATTATTGGGACAACTGGCTTTGATGACGCAGGGAAAGCGGCGATTAAGCAAGCTGCGCAGGATATCGGAATTGTGTTTGCGGCGAACTTCAGCGTTGGCGTCAATGTCATGCTGAAGCTGCTGGAAAAAGCGGCCAAGGTCATGGGCGACTATACTGATATCGAAATTATTGAAGCACACCACCGCCACAAAGTGGATGCGCCATCGGGTACCGCGCTGGCGATGGGCGAAGCGATCGCCGATGCGTTGGGACGCGATCTGAAGTCCTGTGCCGTGTACGCGCGTGAAGGCTATACGGGTGAACGCGATCCGAAAAGCATTGGTTTTGCGACCGTACGTGCGGGTGACATTGTCGGTGAACATACGGCGATGTTTGCTGACATTGGCGAGCGCGTTGAGATTACCCACAAGGCATCTAGCCGTATGACATTTGCTAATGGTGCAGTAAGAGCCGCTATCTGGATTAGCTCGAAAGAAAGTGGCCTTTTTGATATGAGAGATGTGCTTTCTCTGGATGATTTATAGTACTTAATTTTTAATACAAATATTATATCTACCTGATAAAGGTGGTTATTTTTATGATCACCTTTTATTTTACCTTTTTCAGGTTAATTTTACCTTATTGTTTCTTTTTATCTGTTTTTTATTCTATTTTTTAGCAGTAATTCTTCCTTGTGACTACCGAAGTCCCCTTTACTGGCGATTTGTTATCCTTATTTTAACGATGTTGTCTCGCAACCGTTTACTTATCTAAGTTGATAGCGTTTTTTACGTCAGTGGGTCACTATTTATTTCGTAAAGCATAAAAATAAGAGAAAAAAAGCGGTTTGGGTAGACAATCAGGAAGACCATCATTAAAATGCGCCCAATTTGCCAAAAATTGGCCTTACAGGTAGTTTTTGCATTGATTTAGTGACTCAAATCTGAATTAATATGCAAATAACGTGATTGTTTATTCCTTGGAGGGTGTTTTGATTAAGTCAGCGCTATTGGTTCTGGAAGACGGAACCCAATTCCACGGTCGGGCCATTGGGGCAGAAGGGTCGGCAGTGGGGGAAGTGGTCTTCAATACGTCGATGACCGGTTATCAAGAAATCCTTACTGATCCTTCCTATTCCCGCCAGATTGTCACTCTCACTTATCCCCATATCGGTAATGTCGGCGCCAATGCCAACGATGAAGAATCCCCCTCTGTACAGGCTCAAGGTCTGGTTATTCGCGATTTACCTCTGATTGCCAGCAACTACCGTAGTGAAGAAAGCCTGTCTGAATACCTCAAACGCAACAACATCGTCGCCATTGCTGATATCGATACCCGTAAACTGACCCGCCTACTGCGTGAGAAAGGCGCACAGAATGGCTGCATCATCGCGGGCGATGCGCCGGATGCTGCCGTCGCGCTGGAGAAAGCGAAAGCCTTCCCGGGGCTGAAGGGTATGGATCTGGCAAAAGAAGTGACGACGGCAGAAAGCTACAGCTGGCTACAGGGAAGCTGGACGCTGGAAGGCGAATTGCCTGCGGCGAAAAACGAAAGCGAACTGCCTTACCACGTTGTGGCCTATGACTACGGTGTGAAACGCAACATTCTGCGTATGCTGGTGGATCGCGGCTGCCGCCTGACGGTTGTTCCGGCGCAGACGCCTGCCGAAGAGGTGCTGAAGCTGAATCCAGACGGTATTTTCCTCTCTAACGGCCCGGGCGACCCAGAGCCGTGCGACTACGCGATTCGCGCGATCAAAACCTTCCTGGAAACGGATATTCCGGTATTCGGCATCTGTCTGGGTCACCAACTGTTGGCACTGGCGAGCGGTGCCAAGACCATCAAAATGAAGCTGGGTCACCACGGTGGCAACCATCCGGTCAAAGATCTGGATAACAACTGTGTGATGATTACCGCGCAGAACCACGGCTTTGCGGTTGATGAAAATAATCTGCCTGCCACGCTGCGCGTCACGCATAAATCCCTGTTTGACCATACGGTTCAAGGAATTCACCGCACGGATAAGCCCGCGTTCAGCTTCCAGGGACACCCGGAAGCGAGCCCAGGCCCGCACGATGCCGCGCCGCTGTTCGACCACTTTATTGACTTGATTCAGACTTACCGTTCTTCAGCTAAATAATCAGGAGCGAGAAAATGCCAAAACGTACAGATATTAAAAGCATCCTGATTCTGGGCGCAGGCCCGATTGTTATCGGCCAGGCGTGTGAGTTCGACTACTCGGGTGCACAGGCGTGTAAAGCGCTGCGTGAAGAGGGTTACCGCGTTATTCTGGTGAACTCAAACCCGGCAACCATCATGACCGACCCGGAAATGGCCGATGCGACCTACATCGAGCCGATTCACTGGGAAGTGGTGCGCAAGATCATTGAAAAAGAGCGTCCAGATGCGGTGCTGCCAACGATGGGCGGCCAGACTGCGCTGAACTGTGCGCTGGAGCTGGAACGTCAGGGCGTGCTGGCCGAATTCGGCGTTACCATGATTGGTGCAACGGCGGATGCGATTGATAAAGCAGAAGATCGCCGCCGCTTCGACGTGGCAATGAAGAAGATCGGTCTGGATACCGCGCGTTCCGGTATTGCACACAATATGGAAGAAGCGCTGGCGGTTGCGGCTGACGTCGGCTTCCCGTGCATCATCCGTCCTTCCTTTACGATGGGCGGCACCGGTGGCGGTATCGCTTACAACCGTGAAGAGTTCGAAGAGATCTGTGAGCGCGGTCTGGATCTGTCTCCAACCAAAGAGCTGCTGATCGATGAATCGCTGATCGGTTGGAAAGAGTATGAGATGGAAGTGGTGCGTGATAAGAACGACAACTGCATCATCGTCTGCTCCATCGAAAACTTCGATGCCATGGGGATCCACACGGGTGACTCCATCACCGTCGCACCGGCACAAACGCTGACCGATAAAGAGTATCAAATCATGCGTAACGCCTCGATGGCGGTACTGCGTGAAATCGGCGTAGAAACGGGCGGTTCCAACGTCCAGTTCTCGGTAAACCCGAAAACCGGCCGTCTGATTGTTATCGAAATGAACCCGCGTGTATCACGTTCTTCCGCGCTGGCGTCTAAAGCGACGGGCTTCCCGATTGCGAAAATCGCGGCCAAGTTGGCTGTAGGTTACACGCTCGATGAGCTGATGAACGACATCACTGGCGGTCGTACGCCAGCGTCCTTCGAACCTGCTATCGACTACGTTGTCACTAAGATTCCACGTTTTAACTTCGAGAAATTCGCGGGTGCCAACGACCGTTTGACCACGCAGATGAAATCTGTGGGTGAAGTGATGGCGATTGGTCGCACGCAGCAGGAATCCTTGCAGAAAGCGCTGCGTGGCCTGGAAGTGGGCGCAACGGGCTTCGATCCGAAAGTGGATCTGGACGATCCAGAAGCGCTGACCAAAATTCGCCGCGAGCTGAAAGATGCCGGTGCCGAGCGTATCTGGTATATCGCCGACGCCTTCCGCGCGGGGATGTCTGTCGATGGCGTGTTTAACCTGACCAACGTTGACCGCTGGTTCCTGGTGCAGATTGAAGAGCTGGTGCGTCTGGAAGAGCAAGTCGCTGAAAAAGGCGCAACTGCGCTGGATGCCGAATTCCTGCGTACGCTGAAGCGTAAAGGCTTTGCTGATGCGCGTCTGGCGAAGCTGGCTGGCGTGGCAGAAAGCGAAATTCGCAAGCTGCGTGATAAGTTCGACCTACATCCCGTCTATAAACGCGTCGATACGTGTGCGGCAGAATTTGCGACCGATACGGCTTATATGTACTCCACGTACGAAGAAGAGTGTGAAGCCAATCCGACTCAGGATCGTGACAAAATCATGGTACTGGGCGGTGGGCCGAACCGTATTGGTCAAGGGATCGAATTTGACTACTGCTGCGTCCACGCTTCACTGGCGCTGCGTGAAGATGGTTATGAAACCATCATGGTCAACTGTAACCCGGAAACCGTTTCAACAGACTACGATACGTCCGACCGTCTGTACTTCGAGCCGGTAACGTTTGAAGACGTGCTGGAAATTGTCCGCATCGAGAAGCCAAAAGGCGTTATCGTGCAGTACGGTGGCCAGACGCCATTGAAACTGGCGCGTGCGCTGGAAGCTGCGGGTGTGCCAGTGATTGGCACCAGCCCGGACGCGATTGACCGTGCAGAAGACCGCGAGCGCTTCCAACAGGCCGTTAATCGTCTGGGGCTGAAGCAACCGGCTAACGCCACGGTTGCGACCATTGAGCAAGCGGTAGAAAAAGCACGTGGTATCGGCTATCCGCTGGTTGTCCGTCCTTCTTATGTTCTGGGCGGTCGTGCGATGGAAATCGTGTATGACGAAATCGATCTGCGTCGCTACTTCCAAAACGCCGTTAGCGTGTCCAACGATGCGCCGGTGCTGTTAGACCGCTTCCTTGACGATGCCATCGAAGTCGACGTTGATGCGATTTGTGACGGTGAGCGCGTGCTGATTGGCGGCATTATGGAGCACATTGAGCAGGCGGGCGTTCACTCCGGTGACTCGGCTTGTTCACTGCCGGCTTATACGCTGAGCAAAGAGATTCAGGACGTGATGCGTCAGCAGGTTGAGAAACTGGCGTTTGAACTTTGCGTTCGCGGCCTGATGAACGTGCAGTTCGCGGTGAAGGATAACGAAGTTTATCTGATTGAAGTGAACCCACGTGCGGCGCGTACCGTACCGTTTGTCTCGAAAGCGACGGGCGTTCCGTTGGCGAAAGTCGCGGCACGTGTGATGGCAGGCAAAACGCTGGCTGAGCAGGGCGTCACGAAAGAAATTATCCCGCCGTACTACTCCGTAAAAGAAGTGGTGCTGCCGTTCAATAAATTCCCTGGCGTTGACCCGATTCTGGGGCCAGAAATGCGTTCAACCGGTGAAGTGATGGGCGTGGGCCGCACGTTTGCTGAAGCGTTTGCTAAAGCGATGCTGGGTAGTAACTCACACATGAAGAAAACCGGACGTGCGCTGCTGTCGGTGCGTGAAGGCGACAAAGCTCGCGTGGTGGATCTGGCGGCCAAGCTGTTGAAGTACGGCTTTGAGCTGGATGCGACGCACGGCACGGCGATTGAGCTGGGCGAAGCGGGCATTAATCCGCGTCTGGTGAACAAGGTGCATGAAGGTCGTCCGCATATTCAGGACCGCATCAAGAACGGCGAGTACACTTACATCGTCAACACCACCGCAGGGCGTCAGGCGATTGAAGATTCCAAGCTGATTCGCCGCAGCGCGCTGCAATATAAGGTGCACTACGACACAACGCTGAACGGCGGTTTTGCTACGGCCATGTCGTTGACGGCAGATCCGACGGAGAAAGTGACTTCCGTGCAGGAAATGCATGCGATGATTAAAGGCTGATTGACCAACTCCGGTAGGCAGTAAGCGGATAATAAAAGCCAGCGTTGGTAACAGCGCTGGCTTTTTTCATGGGCGCGTTTTGAGTGTTAGCCTAGCGCGACTTTGATACCTAACGCGATCAACACTGTTCCCAGCAGCTTATCGACCAGTTTCTGCACTTTAGCCAATCCGCGGCGTACCGGTTCGCTTTGGAAAAGTACCACCAACAGCGGCCACCAGACGAGAGAAAGCAGCCAGATAATCATGGCGTACCACAGTTTTTCACCGAGGCCTGAGTGAATGTTCAGAACCTGAGTGAACATCGCCAGAAAGAAGAGTGTGGCTTTCGGATTCAGCAGGTTGCAGAGATAGCCTTGCAGGAACGCTTTTTTCAGGCTGACGCTTTGCTGTGTCAGATTTGATACGTCCATTTTGCTTCCGCCGCGCGCGAATAGCGCTTGAATACCGATCCAGATCAGATAGGCGGCACCCGCATATTTCAGTACATTAAACAGCCAAGGCGTGGTGGTGATGACGACGGCTAGCCCGGCGACGCAGTACGCCATGTGAGTTGCTACGCCGCAGATGACGCCAAAGGCGGTCATCATTGCAGCAGCACGCGGATAGCGCGCCGCATTCCTGATAACGAGGAAAAAGTCGGGGCCGGGAGAGAGCATCCCCAGCGTGGCGATGGTCGCGACAAACAGTGATGTTTCTAACATGGTCATTCCAGGCAGTGAAGAAAGAGAGGGCCGAGGGAAATCATAGCGCCAGAATAATGAATTCGCATCACACTTATTGGTTATTCGGCGGCGATATGTTAACAATTGTCCTTTCATTTTTTGTGGTTAATTTCAGGGGCGGGTTAGATAACAACATGGTCAGTGAATGTGAGAACCGTGAACCATTATGTGGCGAAAAACGGATGGGTGAAGCGCCACAGCAGCGGGAAATAACCCGACTGTGCATCCAGTGTGCGCTGTTGCTGTTACAGCATGGCGCAGAAAGTATGGTGGTAGAACAGCTGTCGTCACGGCTGGGTATGGCGCTCGGCGCTGATAGCGTTGAGAGTTCAATCTCGGCAAATTCAATTGTGCTGACCACCATCATGCAAGGACATTGCCTGACGTCGACGCGGAAGAATGTGGATCGCGGGATTAATATGCACGTCGTCATTGAGGTTCAGCATGCGGTCATCATGGCCGAGCATAAGCTGCTGGATGTGACAGGGGTGGAAAAACGTCTGGGAAATATCAAACCGCTGCGCTATCCGCGCTGGCTGATGGTTTCCGTTGTGGCGCTCTCCTGCGGCTGCTTCAGCCGTTTGAACGGCGGTGGGTGGGATGCGTTTATCGTCACGCTGATTGCCAGCGGCCTGGCGATGTACGTCCGACAGGTCTTTACGGCGCGACACCTGAATCCGTTGATCAACTTCTGTATTACGGCTTTTGTTGCAACGTCGGCATCCGGGCTGTTGATGCGTTTGCCTGCTTTTGGACAAACTTCGACGGTCGCGATGGCGGCGAGCGTGCTGCTGCTGGTTCCTGGCTTTCCGTTGATTAACGCCGTGGCGGATATGTTTAAAGGGCACGTGAATACCGGTCTGGCACGCTGGACGGTCGCGAGTTTACTGACGCTGGCAACCTGTATTGGCGTGGTGATGGCGATGTCGCTGTGGGGGTTACGCGGATGGGCTTAAGTTTACTGTGGGCACTCTTGCAGGATATGGTGCTGGCGGCGGTCCCTGCGTTGGGATTTGCGATGGTCTTCAACGTGCCGCTGAAAGTGCTGCCTTACTGTGCGCTGCTGGGTGGTGTCGGGCATGGCGTACGGTTTCTGGCGATACATTTCGGCATGAATATCGAGTGGGCGTCGTTTCTGGCGGCGATCCTGATCGGCATCATCGGTATTCGCTGGTCACGCTGGCTGCTAGCGCATCCGAAAGTCTTTACCGTAGCGGCGGTGATCCCGATGTTTCCCGGTATTTCTGCCTATACCGCGATGATTTCGGTGGTGGAGATTTCGCATCTTGGCTACAGCGAAGCGCTGATGAGCGTCATGATAACCAATTTTCTGAAGGCCAGTTTTATCGTCGGCGCGCTCTCTATCGGCCTGTCTTTACCGGGGATCTGGCTCTACCGTAAACGGCCGGGAGTATAAAACTCTTATATTACGTTTCGGTCTTGTATCTATATCGACGAGCGAAAGGGCTTTCCGTATAGTGTCAGCAATTTTCTGACCTACAGGGTTTTTTCACCATGGTTATTAGTTTGATTGCTGCACTGGCAGTGGATCGCGTGATTGGTATGGAAAACGCGATGCCGTGGCATTTGCCAGCCGATCTGGCATGGTTTAAGCGTAATACGCTTAATAAGCCGATTATTATGGGGCGTAATACTTTCCGTTCTATCGGTCAGCCGCTGCCCGGCCGACTGAACATTGTCGTCAGCAATCATCCCGGTGATGACGATCGTGTGACCTGGGTCTCTTCGCTGGACGCTGCGCTGGCGGCGGCGGGCGACGTCGAGGAAGTGATGGTGATTGGCGGCGGCAGTATCTATCAACAAATGCTGGCGCAGGCTAATCGCCTCTATCTGACGCACATTGATGCCGAAGTGGAAGGCGACACGCATTTCCCTGACTATGAGCCGGATGAGTGGCAGTCTGTTTTCAGCGAATTCCATGATGCTGACGAGCGCAACTCACACAGTTACTGCTTCGAAATTCTGGAACGCCGCTAAGCACCTTTCCTGCGATAACGTTCTGTCGATGACCCGCTAAACCCGCCTTTGTGGCGGGTTTTTTCGTTTTCTTACCCGATGTTTACTTCCCCCGCCTGACAGCTTTCCCAAATGGCGTGTCGCAGCCAGCGATGCGCAGGATCGCTCTCGCGTCGCGTATGCCACACCTGCTGGAAGTCAAAGTTGGGTATCGCGAAAGGAGGCGGAAAAATGTGCAAATCTGGCGTAGTGATGTGGGCCATGCTGCGCCGTGCGGCAGTTAAAATCAGGTCAGTACCGGCAATGAGATTGATGGCGGCGTGCCAGTGGGGCAGCGTCAGCACGACATTGCGCGACAGGCCGCTTGCAGCAAGCGCGCTGTCCACTTCATTGGCTGAATCGGGATGCATGGTGACCAGAACATGTGGGCGTTCCAGCCATGCCTCAAACGATAGCGTACCGTTTTCCGGCAGCGTGACGCGGTCGGCCAGACAGGCAAACTGTTCTTCAAAGAGAAGCTCGGCGTGTACTTCAGACGGGCGTTCAGGAAATACGCCGAGGCCTAAATCGATTTCTCCATCAATTAACTGTGCCAGCATCATTTCACGGCCAGCATGACTGACGGCCAGCGAAACGCCGGGAGCCTGCACGCGTAGATGCCGCATGAGCGTTGGCAAAACGGCATTCGTACCGTAATCAGAAAGCGCCAAACGGAAATGTCGCGTGCTATGGCGCGGATCGAACTGCGGAGCTTGTATGAGGCCATTTAGTTGATCAAGCGCGAGTTCCAGCGGGCCGAGTAGCGCCTGTGCACGGGTCGTCAGCGTCAGACCGACTTCACGTCGGACTAACAGCGGATCGTTAAAAATCTGGCGAAGCTGTGCTAGTGAATGGCTGACGGCAGGCTGGCTGCGGTGCAAGCGCAGTGCCGCCCGCGTGACGTGTTTTTCCGTCAACAGCGCATGAAGCGTTAGCAGCAGATTCATATCGATACGACGTAAATCATCCATTCTGTGAATGTCTTCCGTATGAATTACGAATTTCCATCAGTTTAATGGATGATGGAGTATTGGAACATCCCAATTACGTTGTGAACTTATATTGTGAATCAGGGGGCTCCATGTCGTTATTCTCTTCTTTTTCTCTCTCATTATTGCTGCCGCTGGGTATTGCGGTATTCGCCGGGAGCATTGTGCCTTTTCAGGCCGCCAGTAATGCGATGCTGGGGCGCTCGTTAGGCCATCCACTTTGGGCAACGCTGGTGTCCCTGCTGGTCAGCATCTGCGTGCTGTTGCCGATTCTGTTTGCTGCTCGGGTGCCCATGCCAGCACTGGGTAATGCCTTGCAGGGGCCGTGGTGGATCTGGCTGGGCGGCGTGGCGGGCGTGGCTTATATCACCGCCGCCTTATTGCTGACGCCAAAGCTCGGAGCCTCAGGTTTTATTGTCTGCGTGATTGTTGGGCAGGTTGTGGCATCGCTGATCATCGATCACTTTGGTTTGATGGGGTTGGCGGTGAAGCCTGCGACGCTGGGGCGAATCGCGGGTGTCGCGTTAATCGTGATGGGGATGCTGGTGGTGCAATATTCTGCGGCTTCTCAACCGCTGACAAAATCGACCGCGGCAACCCACCAGCAGCCATAGTGAGAGATGAATTCTCCACTTATTAGCGGAAATGGGTCACATTTCCGTCATCTATCATCGCTAGTATGAAAACGAGTAGCGGCTTCCGTCGTTCAATTGAGATGTCGTTAAGCCGCTGTATTTGATAGATAGGAGACAGTAAGCATGACGAATAGAAACCGTAATCTGAATACTGACCGCCTGAGCGATCCAAGCCGCCGTGAATTGCCGTCAGGCGGCGTAGAAGCTGTCGGCCTGTCCGGGTTTCTTGGCGGTGGCATCTGGTCGATTCCCGCCGAGGCGTTGGCCGTACCGTCATCCAAAAAGGTTCAGTCTGAGACGACTTTCCCCTTTCTATGACTCTGGCACGGTTGGGGATGGGGCAACGGCTTTCGAGCCTTTACTCACCCGATAAGGGCGCGCTATCGCCAGAAAGCTCGGTATTTGATGACGTGTTTGATGAAAGCGACGGTTGCGTGAAATAGCGCTTATCGTCCCAACGTAGCATAGTCAGTTCTCCCCCCCAACAGCACCCGGTATCCAGCGCGTAAATGTTTTCCGGCGTGCCTTTCCCTTCCAGCGAGGCCCAGTGTCCGAACGCAATCGCGTATTCCCCAGTAACCTGACTCGGCAGCTCAAACCACGGTTTTAGCAGAGAAGGGGCCTGACTCGGCGGCTCTTTACACAGCATATCCAACTGCCCACCAGAGAAGCAGTAGCGCATACGGGTAAAGACATTGGTGCTAAAGCGTAGACGGGCCAGACCGCTGAGCTCTGGGCTCCAGTGGTTCGGCATATCGCCATACATGGCATCGAGGAAAAGCGGGTAGCTGTCGCTGCTCAGGATCGATTCGACTTCGCGTGTGCACATGAGCGCCGTCGGCAGATCCCACTGCGGTGTGATGCCCGCGTGCGCCATCACCAGCTTCAGCTCTTCATCAACCTGCAAGATCGGCTGGCGACGTAGCCAGTTGATGAGCTCGTCGGCATCGGGTGCGGTAAGGAGCTCGTTGAGCCGATCTTTCGGCTTGTTGCGGCTGATGCCTGCATAAACGGCTAGCAGGTGCAGATCGTGATTGCCAAGCACCATGCGAACAGAGGAACCGAGGGAGCGAACAAAGCGTAGAACCTGGAGGGAATCCGGCCCGCGTGCGACTAAATCGCCAGTTAGCCAGAGCGTATCTTGCTCTGGATTAAAGGAAACTTGCGCCAATAGCGCATTAAGTTCCACGAAACAGCCGTGAACATCGCCAACTAAATAGGTAGACATAATTAATGTATCAGTGAAGGAATAGCCAGACGGAAAACGGGGATGGAAACCTGAAACGCTTTACCCTGATGGTCAACCATATGGTAGTGGCCTTCCATCGTGCCGAGAGGCGTTTCGATGACGGCACCGCTGGTATATTGGAATTCGCCGCCGGGCTGGATAATCGGCTGTTCGCCGACGACGCCTTCACCCTGAACTTCAGTCTGGCGACCGTTACCATTGGTGATCAGCCAATAGCGTCCCAAAAGCTGGACTTCATGACGCCCCAGATTGCGAACCGTAATCGTGTAAGCAAACACGAAACGTTCTTCATCAGGCTCCGACTGTGATTCCACGTAGAAGCTCTGAACCTGTACACAAACACGGGGCGCATTAATCATGATGAACTCCAGTTATTCCTGTTTTGCAGGATGCTCGCTCAACCAGTTCGCCAATCGGCAATATTGTTCAACGGTCACATTCTCTGCGCGGCTGGAGACATCGATTCCCAGCTCGGTGAGAATTTCCGGGGTGAACAGGTTGCCCAGACTGTTACGCAGTGTCTTACGGCGCTGGTTAAACGCTTCCGTTGTGATGCGGCTCAGCACGCGAATGTCGCTGACCGGGTAGGGGATCTCGGCATGAGGAACGAGTCGCACTACGGCGGAATCAACTTTAGGCGCGGGCTTGAATGCCTCTGGTGGTACTTCAAGCACTGGGATTATCTGACAATAATACTGTGCCATGACGCTCAGGCGTCCGAAGGCTTTACTGTTCGGCCCTGCCACCAAGCGGTTAACCACCTCTTTCTGCAACATAAAGTGCATGTCGCGGATAGATTGAGTATAGGTGAACAAGTGGAACATCAGCGGTGTGGAAATATTATACGGCAGGTTGCCGAAAACACGCAGCGGTTGCCCAGCCTGTTCAGCGAGCGCGGCGAAATCGATCGTCATGGCATCTTGCTGAATAATCGTCAGCTTGTCTTTCAGCGTCGGATGCGTTTCCAGGCGCGCTGCCAGATCCCTATCCAGCTCTATAACGGTAAAACGATCCATCCGTTCGCCAACGGGCGCGGTCAACGCGCCGAGGCCGGGACCGATCTCGACGATCGCTTGACCCGGTTGAGGATGAATCGCCGAAACGATGCTATCGATCACGAAGTGATCGTTTAAAAAGTTTTGCCCAAAACGTTTACGGGCGAAGTGACCTTGGTGTACGCGATTATTCATTACTGTGTTTTATCATTTTAATGGCAAGATTTAATGCCGTGATGAAGCTGCCGGGGTCGGCGCTGCCGGTTGCGGCCAGCTCAAGCGCTGTACCGTGATCGACCGACGTACGAATAAAAGGTAACCCCAGCGTGATATTAACGGCGCGCCCGAAGCCCTGATATTTCAGAACCGGGAGCCCTTGATCGTGATACATCGCCAAAACGGCGTCAGCGTGTTGCAGATACTTTGGCTGGAAAAGCGTGTCGGCAGGCAACGGCCCAACCAGCGTGATGCCCTGCTGCCGGAGTTCGTCCAGCGCTGGGTTAATCACATCCAGCTCTTCACGGCCCATATGGCCGCCTTCACCGGCATGAGGATTTAGCCCACACACATAGATTTGCGGTTGAGCGATGCCGAATTTTGTCTGCAAATCATGATGCAAAATCGTGATGACTTCGTGCAGGCTCTGGCGGGTAATCGCCGCAGAAACGGCTGCAAGCGGAAGATGCGTGGTCGCTAAGGCAACGCGCAGTTCTTCTGTTGCCAGCATCATGACGACACGGTCACAGCGGCTGCGATCGGCGAAAAACTCAGTGTGTCCGCTGAAGGGAACGCCGGCATCGTTGATAATGCCTTTATGCACCGGGCCGGTAATCAGCGCGGCGAATTCACCGTTCAGGCAGCCATCACAAGCACGCGCCAACGTTTCAACGACATAAGCGCTGTTAGCGACATTCAATTGGCCTGGAATGATGGTTGCTGGTGCGGCGATCGGCAGAATGGTCAGGCTACCCGCCTGTTGTGGCTGTGCGGGCTGGCCGGGTTGATAGTCACGTAGCGTCAGCGGCATAGACAGCTGTAATGCGCGACTGAGTAACAGGTCAGGATCCGCACAGATCACGAGCTCTACAGGCCAGGCCTGCTGAGCCAGAGCAATCACCAGATCGGGGCCAATCCCGGCGGGTTCGCCGGGGGTGATCACAACGCGTGGCGTATTGCTCTCAGTCTGCATTAGTTACTGGCACCATTAATCACTTTGACATAGGCCGCTGCACGCTGTTCCTGCATCCAGGTTTGCGCTTCTTCAGCGAATTTACGATTAAAGATCATACGGTACGCTTGCTCTTTTTGCGCCGCGTCGGTTTTATCAACCTGACGGGTGTCTAGCAACTGAATCAGGTGCCAGCCAAAAGAGGAATGAACAGGCTGACTGATTTCGCCTTTCTTCAGTTTCAACAACGCATCGCGGAAGGCCGGATCGTACATATCTGGAGAAGCCCAGCCAAGGTCGCCGCCCTGATTCGCTGAACCTGGATCCTGAGAGAGCAGTTTGGCTTGTGAGGCGAAATCGGTGCTGCCGTTTTTGATCTGCTGTGCCACTTCGGCCAGCTTGGCTTGCGCCTGGCTGTCCGTCATGACGACAGACGGCTTGATCAGAATATGGCGAGCATGCGTTTCGGTTACCGATACGCTTTTGTTACCGCCGCGAATATCGTTCACTTTCAGAATGTGGAAACCCACACCAGAACGGATCGGGCCAACGACCTGACCTTTCTGCGCCTGTGTTAAGCGTTCAGCAAACAGCGTTGGGATCTCTTGCAACTTGCCCCAGCCCATTTGGCCGCCTTTCAGCGCCTGAGGATCCGCAGAATAGGTAATGGCCAACTTGCCAAAATCCGCGCCTTCATTGATTTGTTTCACCAGCGACGTTGCCAGATTTTCCGCTTCATCAACCTGCTGCTGAGTCGGGTTTTCTGGTAATGGGATCAGAATGTGGCTCAGATTCAGTTCATCGTTTTCACCGGTCTGGGTGGCGATTTGCTTAGCCAGCGTATCGACTTCCTGTGGCAGCACGGTAATGCGACGGCGGACTTCGTTGTTACGCACTTCCGAAATCAGCATCTCTTTGCGAATCTGGTTACGGTAGGTGTTGTAGTTCAGACCTTCATAAGCCAACTGGCTTTTTAACTGGTCCAGAGACATCCGGTTCTGAGCGGCAATATTGGTAATCGCCTGATTCAGCTGCTCATCCGTCACCTGGATACCCATCTTCTGCGCCATTTGCAGGATGATGTTATCCATGATCAGGCGATCGGTAATCTGATGACGCAGCGTGGCGTCATCCGGCAACTGTTGCCCGGCCTGCTGGGCGTTCAGTTTTACCGACTGCAAAAGACTGTTTACATCACTTTCCAACACGACGCTGTTGTCGACCACTGCTGCGACTTTATCAACCACCTGTGGTGCTGCGAACGCGGTAGAGGCACTCAGTGCCAATCCGAGAATAAGCGTTCTCCAGTTCTTCATACCTTTCCCATTATTTCATCCGCAAGGCGGGTTAAAAGTTCCAACGTTTCAGTGAGACAGCCTGTTTGCCACATCCTTATCGGCTAAGCACTCCGTATTGCATCAGAATGCGCGCTGGTAAGGCAAAATACCCGAGCGAAGCATTTTTTCGGAACCCAGACTGTAATTGCTGCTTAGACCACGTAATTCGATATTAAATGACACTTTGTTGTCGTATTCGCTGCTGCGGCTGGCGCTGTTCCAGTCGGTAATTTTACGTTCATAACCAACGCTCACGGCCCAACAGCAGGTATTGTACTGCAGCCCAATCAGCTGATTTGCTGGCTGATTAGCCTTGGTGTCGTAATAATAAGCCCCAACCACCGCCCAACGTTCGACGATCGGCCAGCTCGCGGTGATACCGACCTGCGAAATACCTTGCTGAGAACCCTGATTTGTTACGTTCGGCAGCATGTCGCGAATGTATTCAGGGCTGGCGTAACGGTAGTTCAACTGCACCAGACGTTCCGCATCGCGACGGTATTCTAACACGGCGTCGCCCAGCGCGACTTCGTTCAGACGATTGTCATATTGCAGACCCCCGCGAACGCCCCACCTGTCATCGATTTTCAGGAAGGAGTCACCGGCCCACACCTGGCTGCCGTTGTTGTCGCTTTTATCGAGTGACGTATTGCGGTCACCGGTACGTGGACGATCAAAGTAATAGATTTGACCAATAGAAGCGTTAAAACGTTCAACCAGCGCATCATCATAAATACGCGTAGTGACACCGGTCGCAATCTGGTTCGCGGACGCGATGCGATCCAGGCCGCTGTAGCTGCGATCGCGGAACAGGCCGGAATAGTCGGTCTGCATCAGCGTGGAGTCATAGGTATGAATGCCGCTCTGATCGCGATAGGGGACATAGAGATATTGCGCGCGAGGTTCCAGCGTCTGGGTATAGGCCTGCGACCAGTCCATTTCGCGCTCAAAGACCATTTTGCCATCCACTTTATATTGCGGCATGACACGGTTAACGGAGCTCTGGAGCGCGTTTTTATTGACGTCGGTGACGGTAGGATCGGCGCGATAGCGATCCAGATTGTCCTGTTGATAGTGCGTCGCTAACAGCTTGGCTTCGGTATTCAGACTGGCCCAGCGGTTTGCCAGCGGGAGATTCAGCGTTGGCTCAGCGTGCAGACGTGTCGCTTCCGGCCGATTGTCGTTGACGTTGGTAAATTTTACCGCCTGACCATAAAGGTGCATATCAATCGGGCCGATATCATTCTGGTAATAATTGATATCGAGCTGCGGCTCAGCACGGTAGACATCACGGCTGGTCGCATTGGAAAAGACCTGGAATTGTCTGGTGGACAGCGAGGTGTTCCAGTTTTGGTTCGCATAGCCCGCACTGAATTTTTGGGTAACGTAGCCATCGGTAGTTGAACCGTAATTCGACTCCAGATCGGTGAAGTAGCGATCGTCGCTGACTTTCGTGTAATCGGCGTTAAAACGCCATACCTGATCCATCACGCCGCTATGACCCCAGTGGAACAGCCAGCGGGTATCGTTACTATCTTGCGGGGAGACTTTGGCATATTCATTGTCGCTGGGCAGCCAGTCGAACTGAATGACACCAAGGCCTGGTGTGGTCAGGTAGCGGAATTCGTTCTGCCACTGCATACCACGTTTAGTTTGCAGATGCGGTGTGATCGTGGCGTCAAAATTAGGGGCAATATTCCAGTAATAGGGCGTCAGCAGTTCGAAGCCATTGCTGCTACCATATTTCGCATTGGGGATCAGGAAGCCAGAGCGTCGTTTATCGCCGATAGGAAGCTGTAAATACGGGCTATAGAACACAGGTACGCCAGCAATCTTGAAACGTGCGTTCCAGATTTCAGCAACCTGCTCTTCTCTGTCTTGAATCACTTCCGAACCGACGACACTCCAGCTATTATCTCCCGGCAGACAGGAAGTGAAGGAGCCGTTTTCCAGAATGGTGTAGCGATTGCTGTCACGCATTTTCATTTTGTCGGCGGAACCACGCCCTTGACGGCCCACCATCTGATAGTCGCCTTCATAGACGTCGGTATCTTTGGTGTTCAGGTTGGCCCAGGCTTTAGGGCCTTTCAGGATAACCTGATTGTCGTCGTAGTGGACATTTCCCGTCGCAGTAATGGTACGCGTAGGCGCGCTACCCTGCGTTATCGGATCCAGCTGGTTCAGTTCCACCTGTTCGGCGGTCATGACGCTGTTGCCCTGCTGGATGTTAACATTGCCGGTGAATTTGGCGTTGTCGGGATAGTTGGCTTCGGTTTTGTCGGCCTGAATATTGACCGGCAACTGATTAGGATCGCCTGTTACCAGCGGTCTGTTGTACGTAGGTACACCCAGCATGCACTGTTCAGCGAGATCGGCCAGCGCGTGCTGGCTGTAAAGCGCCGACCAAACCAGAGTGGCCAGCAGAGTTGGGAAACTTTTTTTCATACGTGGTATCAGGTGTTCCGTCATCAGGGGCATCATGCCGGCAAACGGTCAGAGACTATATCACTCGTTAGCGTTGCGCCAGTGTTAAATCCCCACCGCCTATACGCACCGCCGTTAGGTGCAAAGATAAATGACAGGTATGATAAAGCAATTTTTGGCTGACGGCATGAGGATTTGAGGAGTATATGCGGTATTGGGGAAAGTTGCTGGGGTTGGCGCTGGGAATCGTCTCAAGCGCTGGCATCTGGGGAATGATCATGGGCTTACTGATGGGGCATTGGATTGACAAAGCTCGGGCATCGCGTCGCCGTGACTATTTCTCCGCTCAGTCTACCCGTCAGTCATTGTTCTTTCTCACGACCTTTCAGGCCATGGGACACCTGACCAAATCCAAAGGCCGGGTGACGGAAGCCGATATCAAGATTGCAACCAAAATGATGGATCGCCTTGAGCTGTTTGGTGAGGCCAGAACCGCCGCTCAACGGGCTTTCCGTGAAGGAAAGACCAGTCATTTCCCTCTGCGAATAAAATTACGCAAGCTACGCGATGCCTGTCTGGGACGTTTTGATTTAATTAAGATGTTTCTGGAAATTCAGCTTCAGGTCGCGTTTGTTGATGGCGTTTTGCATCCAAATGAACGACGCGTGTTGTATGTGATTGCCGATGAGCTGGGCGTAACGCGCGAGCAGTTTGAGTTCTTTTTGCGGAATATGGAAAGTAGCACGGGGCAACAGTCGCGGCAGAATCAGTCACGCCAGAACGGTAAATCGCATCAACGACGCAGTAACGGCCATTCCAGTGGGGGCTACTCCAACGGACACTCTTATGGCGGCCAACGCCCGGCTTCACCGCCGCGTGGGCCAACGGTCGAAAGTGCCTGTCGTACGCTAGGCGTGCGCAGCAGTGATGACGCCGTGACGATTAAGCGTGCCTACCGCAAACTCATGAGCGAGCATCATCCCGATAAGCTGGTCGCCAAGAAGCTTTCGCCGAGGATGATGGAGATGGCCAAGCGCAAAGCGCAGGATATTCAGGCCGCCTATGAACTGCTGAAAAGCGCGAATCAGACAAAATAATCCGCATCCTTCCTCTTCTTACTCCTTCCCTGTTTTACCGCTCCAGCAAACACCGATTTGCAAATACCGTCGGCATATCTGCCTCAAAAATCCGCTTCGCAACGAAAGTGCATTGGGGTATTGAATTCAGGGTGGGTGATAGCCAGTTCTTGTGCGTGCAGTAAAAGGCGGGGGGCAAGTGCTTTGGCATCGGGATGCGCATAAAAGCCATCGCCGAGGATAGGGTGACCTAGCGCGAGCAGGTGAACACGCAGTTGGTGGGAGCGACCGGTAATCGGCATCAGCTTGACGCGTGTTGTACCGTCAGCGTCACGCGAAAGTACCTGATACTCCGTCTGCGCTGCTTTTCCTGTTTCAAAGCAGACTTTCTGTTTCGGGCGGTTCGGCCAGTCGCAAATCAGTGGCAGGTCGATGACGCCCTCATCCTGTGCCATATGTCCCCAGACGTGGGCAAGGTAGGATTTCTTGGGTTCACGCTCGCGAAACTGACGCTTTAATTCGCGTTCGGCGGCTTTCGTGAGGGCGACGGCAATCACGCCGCTGGTTGCCATATCCAGACGATGTACAGATTCTGCGGTCGGATAGTCAGCCTGAATACGGCTCATGACGCTGTCTTTGTGTTCTGGCGCGCGGCCGGGAACCGACAGCAGACCGCTGGGTTTATTCACCACCATGATGTGCTGATCCTGATACAGAATATGCAACCAGGGATCGGTAGGCGGATTATAGGGTTCCATCGGAGCACCTTTCAGGCAACGTATAATGTGTGATATTAGGGAGAACACGGGGATGAGGTTCCCGCAGGGAGACCTCGCCCCGTGGTAGGCCCGTGTATCTCGATTTTGCAAACAACATGTCTTTATAGCTGCGGTATAGCACGATGCCGATACCGCAGTCAGCAACGCTTACTGATGCGTCACCACAACCAGACGGATTGCATCCAGACGCCAGTTGGCTTCATGCAGGTTGCTTAGCACCTGCTCGCGCTGGTTTTCCAGTGCAGTCAGCTCATCTTCACGAATGTTAGGGTTGACGGCTTTCAGCGCTTCCAGACGTTCCAGCTCGCGGCGCAATTGCAGGTCAGCCTGCTCCTGAGCTTCGGCGATGAGCTGGCGCGCCTGCGTTTCCACCAGCGCTTCTGCCTGTTGCAGCATGGCGTGAACATCAGGCTGTACGGCATTCACCAGCTTGCTGGACGTATGGCGGTTTACCGCATTGAGCTGGCGGTTGAAGCTTTCAAACTCAACCTGTGCCGCCAGATTGGTGCCTTTACGGTCCATCAGCAGGCGAACCGGCGTAGGCGGCAGGAAGCGAGTCAGTTGCAGGTGTTTCGGTGCCTGCGCTTCCACCACGTAAACCAATTCTGCCAGCAATGTGCCGACCGGCAGCGCTTTATTTTTCAGCAGCGACACTGCGCAGCTTCCGGTATCGCCGGACAGCACCAGATCGAGCCCGTTACGGATCAGCGGGTGTTCCCAACTGATAAACTGTGCATCTTCGCGAGAGAGCGCCTGATCGCGATCGAAGGTGATCGTACAGCCGTCCTGCGGCAGGCCCGGGAAGTCTGGCACCAGCATATGATCGGATGGCGTCAGGATGATCAGGTTATCGCTGCGATCTTCCTGATTGATGCCAACAATATCGAACAGGTTCAGGGCGAATGTCACCAGATTGACGTCATTATCCTGCTCGGCAATGGCCTGCGCTAGCAGTTGAGCCTGTTCGCCACCGTTAGAATGCATTTCCAACAGGCGATCGCGGCCTTGTTCAAGCTGTTGTTTCAGGCTGTCGTGCTGTTGACGGCAAACATGGATAAACTCATCCAGTCCCTGCTGTTCACCAACGGTCGTCAGTCGCTCGATCAACTGCGTGTGGTGCGCATCATAGATGGTACGGCCTGTCGGGCAGGTGTGCTCAAATGCGTCCAGCCCTTCATGATACCAGCGCACCAGCAACGCCTGTGCGGTGCTTTCCAGATAGGGCACCATAATCTGAATTTCTTTGGCCTGTCCGATACGGTCCAGACGACCAATACGCTGCTCCAGCAGGTCGGGGTTGAACGGCAGATCGAACATCACTAAATGGCTGGCGAACTGGAAGTTACGGCCTTCGGAACCGATCTCTGAACAGATCAGCACCTGTGCGCCTTCTTCTTCAGAAGCAAAATAGGCGGCGGCGCGGTCACGCTCCAGAATCGACAGCCCTTCATGGAAGACGGCGGCGCGGATCGCTTCACGCGTGCGAAGCACTTGCTCCAGCTGTAGCGCGGTGGCGGCCTGTGCACAGATCACCAGCACTTTTTCATCACGGTGTGCAGTCAGGTAGTTCAGTAACCATTCCACGCGCGGATCGAAGTTCCACCACGTGGCATCGTCCCCTTCGAGCTGCTGATAAATTTGTTCCGGGTACAGCATGTCGCGGGCGCGGACTTCCAGCGCCTTATTCGCGTTCATAATGCCGGACACTTTAATCGCCGTTTGGTACTGCGCCGGCAGCGGCAGGCGGATTTGATGCAGGATACGCTGCGGGAAGCCTTTAACCCCCTGACGCGTGTTACGGAACAGCACACGGCTGGTACCGTGGCGATCCATCAACATGGTGATCAGTTCCTGACGCGCTTTCTGATTGTCATCGCTGTCACTGTTGATGGCTTTCAACAGCGGTTCGATATCCTGTTCGCCCAGCAGATCGCTCAGCGCATTCAGTTCAGCCGTTTGGGCTTTTTCGCCCGCTAACAACAGCGTGACGGCATCGGCAACCGGGCGGTACTGCTGCTGTTCGGCAACGAATTCCTGATAGTCGTGGAAACGGTTGGGATCGAGCAGGCGTAAGCGCGCAAAGTGGCTCTGTTGGCCGAGCTGTTCCGGCGTCGCGGTTAAGAGCAGAACGGCCGGCGTGGCGCGTGCCAGCGTTTCGATGGCCTGATATTCCGGGCTAGGGCTTTCTTCGCTCCAGACCAGATGGTGAGCTTCATCCACCACCAGCAGATCCCAGTCGGCGTTGACGAGCTGCGCAAAGCGCTGGGCGCTGCGTTGCACAAATCCCAGTGAACAGATGACCAACTGTTCGGTTTCAAACGGATTACTGCTGTCCAGCTTGGCTTCGGCATAGCGCTCGTCGTCAAACAGTGAGAAGAGCAGGTTAAAGCGGCGCAGCATTTCGACCAGCCACTGATGTTGCAAGGTTTCCGGTACGACAATCAGCACGCGACTGGCACGACCTGCCAGCAATTGCTGGTGGATGATCATCCCGGCTTCAATGGTTTTCCCCAGACCGACTTCGTCCGCCAGCAAAACGCGCGGTGCGTGGCGTTGGCCGACTTCATGAGCGATATGCAACTGATGGGGGATAAGGCTGGCACGCATGCCGCGCAATCCGATCTGCTGCTGTAGCGCCTGTTCGTTCTGATGCTTGCGGGCGCGGTAGCGCAGGGCAAAGCGATCCATACGATCGATCTGCCCTGCGAACAGGCGATCTTGCGGTTTGTTGAACGTCAGCTTGCTGTCGAGGAAGACTTCACGCAGTTCCGCCGACGTTTCATCGTCCAGGCGTTGGCCGCAATACACCAGCAACCCTTTTTCTTCTCGCACGTCATCAACTTTGAGCTGCCAGCCTTCATGGCTGGTGACGGTGTCGCCAGGATTGAACATCACGCGGGTGATGGGAGCGTCGCTGCGGGAATAAAGTCGGTTTTCACCGCTGGCAGGGAAAAGCAGCGTAATCATACGCGTATCGACGGCAACAACCGTTCCCAGTCCAAGTTCGCTTTCCGTATCGCTGATCCAGCGCTGACCAAGTGTAAAAGGCATAAATTCTTAGCTCGATGTTCGTCTGTGTCGGAGGAATGTCTGATTACATTATCGGGTGCCGATAATGCTGCTGATGCAAATTCAGAAAGGGCGTTATGGTAATGGATGACGGTGCGTTCGTCACCCCTCAAACTTGCTGTGGCGCGAATTAACCCCTGTCATTTAAAAACATGAATATCTGCCATTTAAAACAAACCCATCTGACCTGTTACCAGTGTAGCAAAATCGTCGTGCAGGAAAGGCAGAATGGCATCTGCGACGGGCTGGAGCTGGCGTTCTACATAGAACTGGTAGTCCAGCGGAGAATGCCGGGTTTCCAGCGGTTCGGGGCCGTTGACGGTCATCACATAGCTGATCCAGCCGCCGTTTTGGTATTGCAGCGGTCGTCCTTGCTGACGGTTATAGTCATCGGCGATTTTCGCTGCTCTGGCGTGAGGCGGCACGTTGCGCTGGTAATCATCAAGCCGGCGGCGCAGCCGTTTACGGTAGATCAGCAGATCGTCAAAATCCCCATTCAGGGTGCGGTCGACATAATCCCGCAGCCAGTCCTGATAAGGCTGTTGCTGAAAAATCAGCAGGTAGAGCTGCTGTTGAAACTGCTGCGCCAGCGGTGTCCAGTCGGTGCGCACGGTTTCCAGCCCTTTGAACACCATCTTGTCGCCTTGTGGCGTGTCGATCATGCCGGCGTAGCGCTTTTTACTGCCTTGTTCCGCGCCGCGAATCGTTGGCATCAGGAAGCGGCGAAAATGCGTTTCAAACTCCAGCTCCAGCGCGCTGGTCAACTGCTGAGTGTCTTGCAGGTGCTGTGTCCACCATTGGTTAACGTGCTGCACCAGCGCGTTGCCAATCTTTGCGGCTTCTTCTTCGCTATGCGCGTGCTTCAGCCAGACAAAGGTGGAGTCGGTATCGCCATAAATCACCTGATAGCCCTGTTCCTCGATCAGCTCGCGCGTTTTGCGCATGATTTCATGGCCGCGTAGGGTGATGGAGGAGGCGAGACGCGGATCGAAGAAACGGCAGCCTGTTGCGCCCAGCACCCCGTAAAAGGCATTCATGATGATCTTTAGCGCCTGCGACAGTGGCTTATTGTTAGTACGCTTCGCCGCTTCACGCCCTTGCCAGATTTGTTCAACAATCGCCGGCAGGCAGTGCTGTTCGCGGGAGAACCACGCCCCGCGAAAGCCGGGGACGGCGTGCTGAGCGTCTGGATTCTGCGTTCCTACCGCTAGCCCAACCGGATCGATCAGGAACGTACGGATAATGGAAGGGTAGAGGCTCTTATAATCCAGTACGAGCACTGAATCATACAGGCCGGGACGTGAATCCATCACAAATCCGCCGGGGCTGGCTTCAAGTGCGACGTCACCCAGATTCGGAGCGACGTAACCCATGCGATGCATGCGCGGTAAATAAAGGTGGGAAAATGCCGCCACGGAACCGCCGCTGCGGTCGGCCGCCAGACCAGTGACGCTGGCGCGCTCCAGCAAGAAAGGCAGCAGCTCGGTTTTGTCGAAAATACGCGTGACCAGTTCGCAGTCTTGCAGGTTATAGCGCGCGAGTGCCGGTTTATCTTCAGCAAAACGGCGGTCGATTTCATCCATTCGCTGATAGGGCGTATCGATTGCTTTGCCTTCCCCCAGCAGCGACTGCGCGACGAATTCCAGACTAAACGAGGCAAAATTCCACGTCGCGGATTTGAGCGCGTCAATGCCGTCGATAATCAAACGGCCGGTGGCGCTGGCAAAAAAATGCCCCTGTTTAAAGCCGTGCTCCCGCCATTCTAACGCCTGACCGTTGCGCCCTAGCTTGAGCGGAATGTTGTAGCGCTCGGCATGTTTCTGCAAGACGCGCAGGTCAAACTGCACCAGATTCCAGCCGATGATGGCATCGGGATCGTGCTGCTGCATCCAGGTATTCAGCTTTTCCAGTAGCAACGGGCGGCTGGCGACGTACTCCAGCGTAAAATCCTCGTGCTCGGCAGGCGTGCCGTTCGGTGGGCCGAGCATGTAAACCTGACGTTGTCCGCAGCCTTCCAGCCCGATGCAGTAAAGCTCGCCGTGGCGGGTGGTCTCAATATCCAATGACACCAGCTTGAGCGTCGGGCGGTAATCAGGATTGGGTTTCATGCGGGAGTCCGTCAGCAGGCTATCTGAAACGGCGTTGCCGCTAAACCACACGGGTGCGGTGATAAAGCGTTCCATCAAAAAGCGTTCCGTCGGGCGAATATCCGCTTCGTAGACCTGAACGCCGCCTTCACGCAGCAATTTCTCCAGCCGCAGCAGCTGTCGGTATTGCGGGCAATACAGCCCCAGCAGCGGCTGATGGTGGAAATCCTGCATGGCGAGCGGTTTTAACTGCCAGCGTTTCTCCTGCTGTAAGAGCGTTCTTGCGCGGGCTTCCTGCTGTGCGGGAATAAAGGCAACGGCCTGCTGTACTGGCAGACGTGCGAGCAGCGGGCCCTCATCGGTGGCCAGCCAGAATTCAACCTGCGTGCCAGCTGGTGTGTCGTTCCAGTGGCGGGTCAGTAGAAACCCCTGACGAACCTGAGTCACTAAGCGGCCTTTTATAGCGAGCGGGATAAGGAAAGATGGTAAGGATAAGTATGGTTATTTATACAGGTGATGTCCAGCGACATCACCTGTATACCCGTCATACTTCAAGCTGCTTGTGCGTTGGCTTCCCTTTCTCACCCCAGTCACTTACCTGGGTAAGCTCCTGGGGATTCGCGCCGTTGCCGCCTTCATGCAACTCGAATTATTTAGGGTATATAAAATAAGGGGAAAATGGATTACTGCTCGCTGCCGGAGGCAGAGACCACGCGGTTGCGGCCTTCCTGCTTGGCTTGATACAGGGCTTCATCTGCCAGCTTGAAGGTGCGATCGATTGGCATATTGCTGACGCCCGGTTCCCACAGGGCAACGCCTAATGAGATGGTGATATTGCCCACGACAGGAATGGTCGATTCCTGCACGCGCTGCCGCAACCGTTCAGCAATGCTGAGTGCGACGTCGAGGCTGGTTTCCGGCAGTAGAATCAAAAATTCTTCACCGCCACTGCGGCACAGAATATCGGCATCGCGTGAGCTGGTGCGAATAAGCTGTGAGAGATAGCGGATGACGTTGTCGCCGACATCGTGGCCGTGGGTGTCATTGATGCGCTTGAAGCGATCGATATCCAGTGCGATGACCGCAAAGCTTTTCTGTCCCATTTGCCAGTAGCGGAGCACGCTATCCAACCCGCGACGATTGAGCAGTTCGGTCATGGGGTCTGAATGTGCCTCTGAACGCAACTTACCAATTTTGCGCTGGAGTAAATCGATACCCAGCAGCATGGCCTGTTTGAGCTGTGAGGCTTCGAAATACCAGGAGTGGATATTTCTGATGTCGTCGGAGACATCGAGTGCATCCATCTTATTGGCACTGCGCGCCAGCAGCCACAGCGGCTGGGCGATGAGCCGGGCCAGCAGCCAGACGCAGAAGATGGTCAACAGCGCGAGTGGAAGCGTGTGACGCAGCACGTTCAGCATCAGGCTATCGAGAGGTTTCAGCGTGATGTCCATCGGGCGAAGCGCCACAATCTGCCACTGTGAGGTGGCTTCAACGGCGTAACCCGCCAGCATGGTTTCATCCAGATAGTTCACCATATGCTGGCTGCCATTATTTTCGTGATACGCATCGATCTTCAGATTATTGGTTTCTGTTTTGCCAATACGCTCCATGTCACGGTGATACAGCATTGTTTTGTTCTTATCGGTGACATAAATATAAGAGCCATCACGGTAATAGTGTTTGTCTAAGAGCGTATTGAGCACGCTGGGCTGCTTAAGATAGATCGAACCACCGATAAACCCCTTATAGCGGCCATCTCGTGTGAATATCGGCGAAGATATCAGCACGATGAGGTTATTGGCGGCGGATACATAGGGCTGGCTGATAAGCGGCTGTTTTTCTTTCAAGGCTTCGAGTGCGCCTTCTGTGGTCAGGCTTCTCCCGATTAATTGGAACGTATCGGGCGATGTGGCTCTGATGATCCCTTTTTCATCTGCAATGACGACTGAGTTGAAATTGCTGGTCTGTAACCGCAGGCGCTCGGCTTCTTTAAACAGGCCGGCCTTATCATCCATTTGGGTCGCGACGATATTGGCGCTGTAGGCGAGCTGCTGCTGGGATTCTTTAAAGAAGGAATGGGTCATTGCCGCGAGCTTGGTGGCGTAAACGCGGTTGGCTTCAAGGGTGTTATCAATCAGCAGCTCTCGTTGGACGCGATAGCTGGCATAAAAACTGTTTGCCAGTGTTACCAAGGCGCTCGCCACTGCCAAGAGTAGGATAAGACGTCGTAATCCGAAATGTTTGAATAGTTTAAAAAACATAGTGGCAGTGTGGCACGGTGGCAAAAAATGACCGCTATCATAAGTGTTGATGCCCGTCGGTGCAAAAGAATTGACCATAAAACACCATTACTGAAGTGGTGCTAACGGCTTGAATTGGAAAATGATATTGCGTCTGCCTTGATAAGGGGAATAGTTGATATTTATCAGAACGTACAGGCTTTCTATACCTGCGAGCTGAGATCGTTTCAACGTAGGATAGATAAATCATGCTACATATTTTCGGTAGGATATTGCTGGGTTTCGTGCTAACGGACGGCGATCAATATCGCCTGAGAGACGAAATCGCGTGGTAATCCGGTGTGTTGGATTTTTACATTAATCCTAATCGGATGATGAGGTGAAATCAGGAGTTGACGGCTTCTGCTATGATCCAGACAATCCTTGTTTTTATAACGTACGGGTAGATTTTATGGAAGCGTGGCTGGATCATCTGGTTACCCAATCGCTAGCGTATTCACTGATCGCCGTCATGCTGGTTGCCTTTCTCGAATCTCTGGCTTTGGTAGGGCTGCTGTTGCCGGGAACGGTGATGATGGCAACGCTGGGAGCACTGATCGGCAGCGGACAAATGGGGCTTTACCCGGCGTGGGCGGCAGGGATTATCGGTTGCCTGCTAGGGGACTGGATTTCTTATTTTATTGGCATGCGTTTTAAGGCGCCGCTGCATAACTGGTCTTTCCTGAAAAAGCATCAGGCGCTGCTGAGTAAAACCGAATATGCCCTGTATCAGCACCCGATGCCGACGATACTGATCGGGCGTTTTGTCGGCCCGACGCGTCCGCTCATCCCGATGGTGGCGGGGATGCTGGGGTTACCGCCTTATAAATTTGCCGTGCCGAATATCATTGGCTGCCTGCTGTGGCCGCCAGCCTATTTCTTACCGGGCATTTTGGCTGGCGTTGCGATTGATATTCCCGCGGGGACAAACAGCGCAGGATTTAAGTGGCTGTTGCTGATTACTGCCATCATGGTGTGGGGCGCAGGCTGGCTAAACTGGCGCTGGTGGCGCAGTGATAAGCGTAAACATCATGACTGGTTTAGCAGAAAGATGCCGTTCAGACGTCTGCGCTGGGTTGCGCCCGTGATGTCCGTGGTAGCGGTTGCCTTGCTGATCGTACTACTACAGCACCCGCTGATGCCAGTTTACCGTCATCTGCTATGGCAGGTGTTAAACGGGTAATGTTGGGCAGGCCGGGAAAGACCCGGCCAAGCCAGTTAGCAGTAAAACTCGGCGACCTGCTCGAAAATACGCATTTCTTCACCGTGACGGCGAACCTGAAGGACGTCTTCCAGCTTTTCCACCTGACTGATCATCTGCGGTAGCCGCTGGTCATCTTTGACCAGTAGCCAGATGCGGCTTTCTTCACCGTTGGCCAGCGGCATACACAGAATGCCTTCCACGTTAAATGCCCGGCGGGCAAACAGGCCGCAAACGTGTGACATGACGCCGGGATGGTTGCGCACAGAGAGTTCTAGCGTGACCTGATTTGAAGTTGGTTGAGTTGACATAGTCATTAATCTCCGATCATATCGATGTTCGCTGCGCCCGGTGGCACGATGGGTAACACTTTTTCATTGGCGTCAATAAGTACGTGGATCAGCGCAGGACCTGGTTGATTGAGCATCTCTTGCAGCGCGGCCTGTGGGTCGGCGGCGGCGTTCAGATCGCAAGTTGCAAAGCCAAAACCTGCGGCAATCGCGAGGAAATTCGCGCTGTAGCGGTAATCGGCTGCGAAGATGCGTTTCTGGAAAAACATATCCTGTTGCTGGTGAACCAGACCGAGCGATTGGTTGTTCATCAGGACGATTTTTACGTTGAGTCCTTCTTCTGCCGCGGTCGCCATTTCCTGAATATTCATCATCAGGCTGCCATCACCCGAGAAACACACCACGGTGCGATCCGGTTCAGCCAGCGCCGCGCCAATCGCCGCAGGCAGGCCAAAACCCATCGTCCCAAACCCGCCGGATGTCAGCCACTGGCGTGGACGACGCAGCGGATAAGACTGCGCGACCCACATCTGATGCTGGCCGACATCGGTCGTGATGATGGCATCATCCGTCAGTGCCTGTGCCGTGGCCTGAACCAGACCATAATGGCTCAATGGATCGTCAGCGCCCGGCATGCTGAACGGAAATTCCTGTTGCAGCCCGCGGACGGTGGTGCGCCATACGTCACGCTGCTGCGGCGTAATCTGTGGCAGCAGTTGATCCAGCGCCTGTGCGACATCTGCGTTGATCGCCACGTGTGGTTGGCGGATCTTACCCAACTCGGCGGGATCGATATCGATGTGAATGATGCTGGCCTGCGGGCAAAACTGTTCTGCTTTACCAATCGCACGATCGTCAAAACGCGCACCCAGCACAATTAACAAATCTGCCTGCTGTAAGATCAGATTGGTTGATCGTGCGGCGTGCATACCCAGCATCCCGAGTGACAGAGGGTGATCGACGGGCATGGTTCCCAGTGCCATCAGCGTCATGGTGGTTGGCAGGCTGGAGCGTTCCGCCAGTTGAATCGCTTGTTCGTGCGCGGCGCTGCTAATGATCCCACCGCCCAGATAGAGCACCGGACGCTGAGCCGCATTAATCATGGCCGCAGCACGCTCGATTTCCTGCTGGGCGATAGCGGGTGGCGTATCGAGAGGGAAGACGTCCGGCAGTTCGCTCAGCTCAATGGTCGCATTCTGAATGTCTTTTGGAATATCGATCCACACTGGGCCAGGGCGGCCCGACTGCGCGATGCGAAAGGCTTCAGGGATCACGCGCGGCAGTTCGTTGATGTCGCGAACCAGATAGTTATGTTTGGTGACGGGAATAGAGATGCCGTAGGTGTCGACTTCCTGAAACGCATCGGTACCGATCATGCTGGAAGGCACCTGACCGGTGATACACACCAGCGGGATCGAATCCAGTTTGGCATCGGCGATGGCGGTGAGCAGGTTGGTCGCCCCCGGCCCGCTGGAAGCCATACAAACCGCAGCGCGTCCGCTGGCTCGCGCCATGCCTTGTGCCATAAATCCAGCGCCTTGCTCGTGACGAGCCAGAACGTGGCGAATAGTCTTACTCTGACCCAGTGCATCATATAACGGCAGGGCCGCGCCGCCGGGAATGCCCGCTACGGTGGTGATGCCCTGCTGTTCGAGCAGCAGAACAATTAACTGAGCGCCTGTATAACGCATGTTTACATCCTTCATCAGGGCCGGTGCGGTGTCGGAGCGGGGAGGGTAAAAACAAGAAACCCCGCTCGGCTTGCGCCGGCGGGGTTTGAGAATCTTCGATTCGGAACCCGTTACGGCGCGCTGCCGACGACGACGACCACGACTGCCACGCGCACGACGACGACCGCGTCAACATGCGCGGCGCTTAGTAGTGCTGAAGTGGAAGAAGAATAGTGCGTCACGGGAATCCTATTTATGTTCTAGTGAATTATTTATGGCCGAATGTTGTGTTCGAATGAGTTATTCACTCGCCAACTCATATAAGCACAGCAGTACAAAAAGACACAATACCTACAAGGGATAAAAACTGAATATGTCGAATTGGTCACAGTATACCCGTCATACTTCGAGTTGCATGTGCGTTGGCTGCGCTCAGTCACCCGAATCACTTACTTGAGTAAGCTCATCGGGATTCCCTCACTTGCCGCCTTCCTGAAACTCGAATTATTTAGGGTATATATTGGTATTTCACCGCACGACTATCGCCTGATTTTTCGCCGTATAACCGAGAGAAGCGTGACTGTTTTCACAATTGGAACAGGGTTTCAATGTTATAAATTATAAAATAATCATTGAGATAGTGGGTGGTGATAAATGGGCGTGTCCCGAGCGGTAGGGAAAGGCGTATTAAGCGGTATCTTATTGATGGCAATGGGTATCGGCACGGCGATGGCCTGTCAGGCTGGCCCTGCTAACGAATGGAAACGGGGTATTGAACAACAGCGTCAGGCTGATTTGGGCAATGGCTGTTATCTCAATCCGATTATTGCGGGCGATCATCCTGATCCCACGATTATCAAAGACGGGGATGACTATTACATGACGTTCTCGTCATTTGACGACATCCCCGGGCTGCTGATTTGGCATTCACGCGATTTAGTGAACTGGGAACCACTTGGCCCCGCGATCACGACGCCTGTCGATGCGATCTGGGCACCGGATTTGGTGAAACACAACGGCAAATATTATATCTACTTCACCACAAACCGGATTATCGACGCCAAAGGGACGAAAAAGAAGACGCTGTATGTGATTACCGCCGATGATATCCACGGTCCGTGGACGCCGCCGAAAGATACTGGCTTGAAAAATCCGGCCAGCGATCCCGGCCACGTTGTGGGAGAGGATGGCAAGCGTTACATCTTTATGTCTGGTGGCAACCGCGTGCAATTAACGGACGACGGGCTGTCGACGGTCGGCGACATGGAGGTGGTCTATCAGGGATGGCAGTACCCGGAAGAGTGGGATGTGGAAAGCTTCTCGCAGGAAGGGCCTAAGATGCTGCGCCACGGCGACTACTTCTACATGGTGCTGGCGGAAGGCGGAACGGCTGGGCCACCAACCGGGCACATGGTGATTGCCGCGCGATCTAAATCGATCAACGGACCGTGGGAAAACTCGCCGCATAACCCGATTATCCGCACGCAGGATCGTTCAGAGAAGTGGTGGTCACGCGGTCATGCGACGCTGATCGACGGGCCGGATAAAAATTGGTACATGGTGTATCACGGTTATGAAAATGGCTTTATGACGCTGGGGCGGCAGGCGATGCTGGAGCCAATTGTCTGGGGCGATGACGGCTGGTTTACGTCTGCCGGATTCGATACCGGCAAACCGATTCGCAAGCCGACAGGGGGCGAAGCGGTGCCTCACGGCATCGGCTGGTCTGATAGCTTTACCGACGAGAAATTTCCGGCTCGCTGGCATTTCTACCGCGCCAATGCGGAAGAGCTAAAGCGGGTTACGCTTAGCGACGGCGAGCTGCACCTGAAGGCAAAAGGCACGTCGCCGAAAGATAGCGCGCCACTGACGATGATCCCCGGCGATCAGGCTTACCAGATTGAAGTGACAGCGAACTTTGCTCCCGGTGCACAGGCTGGTTTACTGCTGTTCTACAATGCGAAGCTATATGTCGGGTTGTCGTTTAATCAGGATGGCATCGTCATGCATCGCTACGGGCTGGAAAGGGCGGAGAAGAAATTACCGCATATTACGGGCAATGAGGTACAGATTCGGATGAAAAACGATCGCCATATCGTGACGTTCTACACCCGAACCTCGGATCAGGAACCGTGGAAGAAATACCCGGTGCAGATGGAAGTGTCCGGCTACCATCACAACGTCGCGTATGATTTCCTCAGTCTGCGGCCTGCCCTGTATGCTTCAGGCGAAGGCGAGGTGACGTTCAGCAACCTGCGCTATCAGGCGTTGCCTTAACTTCTCAATCCGAAGACGGACGTGAAATTCCCAGGATGGCGGCTGCTTCAGCGCTGCCATCTTGTAGCGCCTGAGTCGGCCCGTCATAATAAATCTGTCCATCCACGATCAGCACCGTACGCTTCGCGATCCGCATGGCATCATCCAGATTGTGAGACACCATCAACAGCGTGAATTCACGCTCCTGACACACGCCTTCAACCAGATCGAGCATTTCCTGACGCAAGGCGGGATCGAGTGCCGAGAACGGTTCATCCAGCAGCAGAATGGGCTGGTGACGCACCAGACAGCGTGCCAATGCCGCGCGCTGGCGCTGCCCGCCGGACACCTGCGACGGCAGACGATCCAGAAGATCTGCCAGACCGACCCGATCGGCGATCTGCCGTAACGTTTCACGCTGTGTGGCACTCAGTCGCAGTCCGGGATGTAGCCCCAGCGCGATGTTCTGTCCGATCGTCAAATGAGGAAACAGGTTATTTTCCTGAAACAGAATCGACACCGGTCGTTTAGCTGGAGGTGTCTCGCGGTGAGATTCGCCGTTAAGTCGTAATTCCCCGCTGTCTGCCATCAGGAAACCGGCAACCAGATTCAGCAGCGTACTTTTCCCTGCGCCGCTGGGGCCGAGGATGGCGATGCGCTCGCCCGGTTTGACGTGAAAATCAAAACGCATGGGCAAGTGCTGATAAAAGTAGGTCAATTTCTCAAGCGCGATCATGACGGCCTGCCAGTTTCTCAATCAGAGTAAATAACATAAAGCACAGCAGCATTAAGAGCAGCGCCGTGACTGCGCCGTCGGCGCTGCGATAGGAACCAATTTGCTGGTACAGGTAGAACGGCAGCGTGCGGAACTGCTCATTGCCGAACAGCGCGATAACGCCGAAATCCCCGATCGACAGCACGCAGGCAAAGGCTAACGCCTGCGCCAGAGGCTGTTTCAGCGCGGCGAGTTCGATCAGCTTCAATCGCTGCCAGCCGCGAATATCCAGCGACGTGCAGAGTCGATTGTAGCGCTCGGCAACGTCTAGCATGGGGTTTTCCAGCACTTTGATCGCGTAGGGAATCGCCATCAGCGCGTTGGTGAACACCACCAGTGCGTAAGGGGATTGCGGTAACCCGATGCTGTTATTCAGCAGTAGGAAAAAGCCGGTTGCCAGCACAATACCGGGCATGGCGAGGATGAGCATACCGCTCAGGTTCATCAACTGCCCGTAGAGTGGCTTCTGGCGTAGCTTGAGCTCGCGGCTGCTCCAGAGCAGCATCATGGTCAGTACCAGACACAGGAGCCCTGCGCCTAAGGCGATGCGCAGTGAGGTAAACAGCGTTTGCCAGAGCACAGGCTGTTGCAGCACGGTAACCAGAGATCGGTTCACGCCATCCACTACCACGGCCAGCAAAGGAGGGACGACCAGCAGCAACAGTGCACCAATCAGCAGGCCATCGGTGAGGCGGCTTAAAGCGCTATCTTGCGGGTTGCGCCAGGCAAGCTGCTGTGTGCTGCCGACGGGCAGAATGCGCCCCAACCGCTGGCTCAGCAGTACCAAACCAAGACAGCAAACCATCTGAATTAACGCCAGCAGCGCCGCGCGCCCCGGATCGTAATCAAAGCTTAATGCCTGATAGATCGCCAGCTCGATCGTGGTTGCCTGCGGGCCGCCGCCCAGCGACAGCACGGTGGCAAAGCTGGCGAAGCAGAGCATAAAAATCAGCGCGCCAGTGGGTAAAATCTGCCGGCGCAGGGCGGGCCATTCCAGCAGCCGGAAATGCTGCCAGCTGTTCATGCCCAGATTCGCGGCCAACTGACGTTGCTCGGTAGCGATGCCTTCTAACGACTGCAACAGCAATCGGGTTGCCAGCGGCAGATTAAAGAAGACGTGCGCCAGCAGGATGCCCTGCAACCCATAGGGTGAAAATGTATATTTCAGGTCAAACCAGCCCAGCGCAGAGGCCAGCCAGCCTTGGCGACCGTAAACGCTGAGCAGGCCAAAAACGGCGACCAGCACGGGCAGCACCAGCGTCATCGCGCACAGGCGCAGCAGCCAGCGATGGCCGGGAAAGCGTCGCCGGTACAGCGCTCTGGCGAGAAACATGGCCGGAACGGTAGAGAACAGCGCGGAGAGAAAGGCCTGCCAGAAGGTAAACCGAATGACATGCCAGAGATAGCTGTCATGCCATAGCGTGCGCCACTGGCTTTCGGGTGCCTGTAGCCACAGGGCGCCGAAAGCCAGTGCGGCAACGGAAATTAACAGCGTGGTGGCCAGTAGCCCTGGCCACAGACGTCCGCCGATCAGTGGCTGACGGCGCGTTGCCATGCCTGAATCCACTGGGTCCTTTGGTCAGCGACTTCCTGCGCGCTGAACTGCATGGCTTTTTCCGGCACCGCGAGCGTCGCGAAGCCTGCTGGCAGATCGGTTTTAACCGCCGGATACATCCAGTTTGTAGTAGGGATCGCCTGCTGGAACGTTGGGCTCAGGATGAACTGCATAAAGCGTTTTGCCAGCTCGGGATTTTTGCTGGAAGCCAACTGCCCGGCGACTTCAATTTGCAGATAGTGTCCTTCGCTGAAGGTCGCTGCCGCGTAGTTGTCTTTCTTCTCTTCAATGATGTGATAGGCCGGCGACGTGGTGTAACTCAGCACCAGATCCGCTTCCCCTTTCAGGAACAGACCGTAGGCTTCGCTCCAACCTTTGGTGACGGTAACGGTTTTTTTCGCCAGTTTCTGCCAGGCTTGCGGCGCATCATCGCCATACACTTTCTGCATCCACAGCAGCAGCCCCAGTCCCGGCGTGCTGGTGCGTGGATCCTGATAGATCACTTTCCACGGTTCGTTGCTATCCACCAGCTCATGCAGGCTTTTCGGCGGGTTCTTCAGCGTGTTTTTGTTATACACAAACGCGAAATAGCCGTAGTCATAAGGCACGAATGTCTTATTGTTCCAGCCGCCCGGCACCGTGACGGCGCGGGTGTCCAGGTTGTGTGGCGCAAACAGGCCGGTTTGTTCCGCTGCCTGCAGCAGGTTGTTGTCCAGCCCCAGAATGATATCCGCTTTGCTGTTCTTGCCTTCCATACGCAGACGGTTCAGCAGCGAGGCACCATCTTCCAGCGCGACGAAGTTCAGCTCGCACTCGCACTCTTTTTCAAATGCGGTCTTGATGACAGGGCCTGGACCCCACTCGGAAGCGAATGAATCGTAGGTATATACGGTAAGCGCAGGCTTGGCGAACGCCGACGCTGAGAGCAGTAGCAGGCAAGACAGGCTGGTTTTCAGCACGGTGGCTGAACGCGGTAATAATTGATTTAACACTTTGCACTCCTGAGAATCATAGGGTGGCAAAGGACTTTGAGGCAGCAATGAGCAGCACTCTCAAATCCCTTCGCCGGTATTAACCGGATCAGGTTCGACGGGTATCTTCTCAGCGAAAAATTTTCCGCACCCCGTTGAGAACGGCACATTGTAAAGGGTTAAGTCGGGCAGCGAAAGGCTCTCAGCGTTCCGGCGGCGCGAACCAGGCAGATTTAAAATCAAACCAGCCCTCTATGCTCGCTCAGATACTGCGGCGTGACAGCCGTACGCTCACAATTTCGCTTAACGTGACGGCTTTTGTGTCTTATTTGTGGTCATTCACCATTGTGCTGATTCTTGTTCGATTAGCGCTGTACACCAGTCGATAAAGGCGCGAATCGCGGGCGAGAGGTGGCGGCTTTGTGGGTAGAGAATGAAAATAGGTTCAAGCGGGGCACTGATATCAGGAAGTAGCCTGACAAGATGTCCATCAGCAAGTTGCTGGTGCACCATATAGCTGGCAATGCGTATTAGCCCCAAGCCGGCTACACCTGCGGCAACATAGGCATCCGTGTCATTGACGCTGATCTGTGCTGCTATTGGCATCGCTACGGTGTGCGCTCCATCGTGAAAATCCCAGCGAGTTGAACGACCTGTTCGGCTGTGGGTATATCCTACTGCGGCGTGCTTGTTGAGCGACTCTAACGTTGTCGGGTGTCCATGCTGTTCAAGATAGCGTGGAGATGCGCAAATATACCAATGGAACGCACCGAGACGTCGTGCGACCAGTCGAGATAACGGCGGTTCTCCGGTTCTGATGACACAATCGATACCATTCTGAACGATATCTACAGTGGCATCACCCAAGTGGAAATCCAACTTTATTCCCGGATAGCGCTCACAGAAACCGGACAGTGCTGGAATAAGAAAGTTTTTGACCAGAGAAGGTGTCGCTCCGATTCTGATCGTTCCATGCAGTTCTTCCTTTTGCTGTGCCGCTACGCTTTCAGCGGCGTGCACATCACGCAAGATCGCTTTGCAACTGTCGTAATAGCGCAAGCCAACATCCGTAATACTGAGCGCTCGTGTTGTTCGGTTGAGTAATCGAGCCCCCAGATGTGATTCGAGTTCTTTAATGCTGCGGGTTACGGTGGAGGGTAAAACATGCATTGTTTCCGCCGCTTTTTTGAAACTACCCGCATCGACCACACGCATGAATATTTCCATGGCCTGAAACCGATCCATACGATGTCTCCTCATTTTGCTATGAAACGTTGATAAGACGCATAGACGACGTACCTATCGTGCCAGCAGCTATATCACTTAATTGTTTGATTTTTTCAAATTATAAAGTGATGTGGCTGAATCTTATCATGCGCGCATTCTTGTATAACATAGCTCCCGAACTCTGGATTTCCTGACAGTGACAAGTATGGAAAGGCCAGAGGCATGTTAGCACGCTGAATGCATAGGGGAAGCACACGACCTCTATGATAGTGATAATTTGAAATTCTGAAGGAGTTAAGTAATGAATGACAGCGGATCAGCGTTGAAAGATATTCTTGTGCTTGGTGCAGGGCAGCTCGGTATGGCGGTATTGCGTGCTCTCGCGCCGCGTGCGCGCGCTCTGCCATTGTCGGTCACGGCACTGGTCTCACCGGGCACCATTAACGATCCGTCGGAGCAGAATAGGGCAACACTGGCCGAACTCCGTGCCCTGGGGGTTGATGTGATGGGGTTCGATCTAGCCTCTGATGAACATACCCTTAAGGGGCTTTTCGGGAATTATAAGACGGTAGTGAACTGTTCGGGATTCGTAGCAGGGCCTGGCACTCAGATGAAAATAACCAGAGCGGTGTTGGCTGCCAACGTCGCGCGCTATTTCCCCTGGCAGTTTGGCGTTGACTATGACGTAGTTGGTCGCAACAGCGGGCATCCGGTTTTTGATGAGCAGTACGACGTGAGGCAGCTGCTGCGCAGCCAGCAACGTACCGAATGGGTGATTGTCTCGACGGGCATGTTCACGAGTTTCCTGTTTGAGCCAACCTTCGATGTGGTGGATCTGGAACGTGGAACCCTTCATGGCTTGGGAAGTTGGGATACCAAAGTGACCGTGACGATCCCCGAAGACATTGGCTGGCTCACGACGGAAATCTTGCTGGCTGAGCCACGCCTGGTTAATGAGGTGGTCTACGTGGCAGGCGACACGATTTCATACGGGCAGCTTGCTGATGTCGTTGAACATGTCACGGGAAGGACGTTTGAGAAGACCGTATGGACGCTGGACAAATTGCGCGCGGACCTGAAAGCTGCTCCAGATGACGTCATGACGCGCTACCGGGCAGCGTTCGCTCTGGGTGAAGGGATGTGGTGGGACAAATCCGGTACGTTTAATCAACGTAACGGTTATGAGACGGTCGACGTCGAGCATTTCTTACGGATGCAACTGCAAAAATAGGCAGAAGGGTGCGGTGCAATTCTCTTTGCCCCGCACTTTTCAGATACCGTCAGCGTTCCGGCGGCGCGAACCAGGCAGATTTAAAATCAAACCAGCCCAGCATATTCATCCTGACGCCGCGCATACTGCGCTGCCCCTGAAGCTGTAGCCAGTGATGCAGAAGAGGGTGCAGTTGGCCGCTGGCGATCAGCTTTTCACACCACTCTGCCATCGGCAGCGTGTGGTTACGCCACTGCTGCGCGTCCGCGTGCAGATCGTCATTCAGACAGTGCTGTGCCAGCGGGAGTTCGTAGAGCATCGCGAACAGGGAGAATTCGATCGGCAGGTAACAATTCAGGCTACCAAACCAGATATCGCTGTCGGCATTGCCCTGATACCAGTCTTCGTAGCTGACCGTCTGAATATGTAATGTGACGCCGTGTTGTGCCAGCAGTGTGTGCATTATCTCGCTTAATATCCGATATTCAGGGTGTGCCTGATAGAACGTGAGCGTGACGTCCGTTAGCCCTTTCGGCATGGATTGCGGTACATCGGGATGATGATGGTGCCAGCGCGGCAGCAAACTGTAGGCGGGAGACCAGTCACGCTGGTTGCTGATATTGGCGTGGTTGAGTAGCGAAATAGGGTTAAAGACCTGCCTGAGCCATCGCTGAGCTTCCGGTCGTGATGCTAACGGCGAACGCTTATCGAACAGCAGGAAATAGCCGCCTTCTTCCATCCGGCTTTCCAGCTGTTCGTGACGAGAATTGTCAGACTGGAGTTGGATAGATACCGGCATTTCCTCTGGCTCGTCGGGCAGTACCCAAATATTGACCTCATCAATTAGCGCCCGATAGCCAAAATAATCATCGAAGGCGCGGATCTTTAACTGGTTGCTGTTATTGCGCACCACGGCGTAAGGGCCAGTGCCAATCGGGTGTTGGGCAAAATCGGGTAGCGTTTGCCATTCCTGCGGCAAAATCATGGCGTGCACGCTGCCCAATAGCCACGGCAGCCATTTATCCGCGCTGCTCAGCCGAATATCAATCACGAAGGGCATTGGTGATGTGATGGTTTCAAGGTGCGAAAACAGCGGCGATGCGGTGAGGCGCTTAAGCGAGGTGATGACATCATCCATCGTGAGCTCGCGACCGTGGTGGAAGCGGATGGCCGGACGCAGATAAAAACGCCAGTGCAGCGGGGCCAGCATCTGCCAATGGTGAGCAAGATCGGGTTTTAGTTCCCCATTTTCCTCATTTATATTGGTCAGCCCGCTAAAAATTTGCCGTGCAATGTGCATTTCCGAACGCCGCAGCGCCGAACCTGGCTGCAGGTTGCGTAAGGGGCGGTAATAGAGGATGCGCAGAATATGCTTTCCCTGCCGGAAACTGCGCCCAAGGTGGGCAAGTAACATCTGGCGCACCGCTTCTTTGTCACCCACCAACTGCACTAGCTGTTCAATGCGATCCTGCTCCAGCAGATCTTCAGCGCGCTGCTGCTGTAGCGCCAGTCCGGTATAAACAAACGATAGCTGAGAGCGTTTTCCCCTTCCGGCTTCTGCCTGCCAGACGAGCCAGCCTTCCTGCTGCATCGTGTTCAGTAATGAGCGGATATGGCGGCGTGAGCAGTTCAACACCCCGGTCAACTCTTGCAGCGTGGTGTCGGTCGTTTGCCCCTGAAAGTGCTGCCACAGGCGGATGAACTGTTGTTGCAATCGAGGGGAAGACATAAAAGAGGAACTCCCTGCACTAAAGTCATCAATTTATCTTTCCCTATATTACGCCGATACTTTGCAACAAGGAAAGAGAGGAGGTGGCTGATGGCGATTTCCCGTTTGTACCAGTTCTATCAAACCTACTTATCGACCTGTAAGGCAAAGTGGTTGCGATGGATGTCTGCCCAACAGCGCGTTGCACTATTGCAGCAGGCAACGCAGTGGCACCTGAACGACATGTCTGATGAAGAGTACCGTCATTGGCTTTAGGCGGTGCGAAACAATTTATTCTGAGTAAAACAATGTATTCTGAGTAATGGTGATGTTTCACCAGCCAGCGAGTTTTTCGCTGGCTTTTTTTATGGTGTTTACCTGCCGCTAGCTTTGTCTGCTGCGGGTGGTTTGCAGGGTAGTGAGGTATCAGCGGCGTTGTTTACGTGATGATTGGTTCACGTAATGGCTTGCCTTCGCTGAGCAGTGCACAATAACGAGCTAATTCGTCCTTCTGGTGGGCATTGCGTATCTGTAAAGCCAGGTTAATCGTGGCAAGCTCCCGGGCGTTATCGGCTAATTCTTGGGGGATTTTTTTTTGTTTGGCCAGCCAGTCGGCGACATCGCTCCATTCCCACAGCGGTGATGTACCGCGTAAGCGCTGGACCGGAGAGGGGAAATCGCCCGCACCACGTTTTCCATCTTTGAGAAGCGCAATAGCCTGACGCGACAGCGCAGACAAGGCTGCGATATCACTGATTCCAACCCAGACTGCATCGACGGAGTGGACTTTGGCCTGGATGCTTGCGGACTCGATATCATGAATAGCACTGATAACCGCGGTAGAAAAACGGGGGCTTTCTCGATCAAATTCGAGATAGACGGCATTGCCATAGAAGCAGATCAGAGCGTCGTCGCAGCCGCTGGCAAAAAGCGCATCTTCCAGCCCAGCCGTATCTGCGGAAACGCCCGCTAGCGTGAGAGAAAAGTGATACGTTGTCATAAATTCCTCGGTAAGCCGTATAGACCTTCTATTGTTTCAACGTTATCAGGCAGCTATCGACATTGCGGCGGATCTGCTTTGCGTGATTTTCCGGGACTGATGTCGTGGACCAAATACTCATCATATGGGTACTGTGATCCGGCGTGCCACAGATAAGTCTGCCAAATGCATGCCCGTTGCTGGGATAAAAACGCCAGCCTTGCGCTAGTGCGTATTCAATAGCTGCCTGAATATGCTTATTTGGATGTTTTTTCATCGCTATATAGGGTCATGGTAAAGTCGCGTGTTGACAATTGTCAACGCTGGTGTTGGTCGAGAATGAAATATACCTGCTTATTTAGCTGACATTTAAACGGCGCGATCGGCCTGCGCGCAGCTTCGCAAAAGCAAATTGAAGAGGAAGACTGGAAAGGAAGCATGCCCGCAGAGAAAGACACCGGGCATGCTTACAGCGGGTTATTCCACTGGTTTTAGACGGGCGACAAAGTGCCGTAGCACGGGGGGCTCATAGGTGAACGTTAACCCTTTAATATCGTTAGCACGGGCTTTTAATGCGATAAGGGCATCTGCAATGTAGTCCATGTGGTCGTTGGTGTAGACCCGGCGTGGGATGGTCAGGCGCAGTAGCTCAAGCGGTGACGCTTTCTGTTGCCCGGTGTCTGGATCGCGCCCCAGCAGAAGCGAACCGATTTCAACGCTGCGGATACCGGCTTCCAGATACAGCGCATTGTTAAGGGCCTGCGCAGGGAATTGCTCTGGCGGAATATGAGGCAATAGCCGTGCGGCATCGACAAAGACGGCATGTCCTCCAACCGGGTACTGAATCGGAATCCCACCGGCTTTCAGGCGTTCTCCGAGATAGGCGACCTGTCCAATACGGTAGGCCAGATAGTCTTCGTCCATCCCTTCTTCCAGACCGATGGCGAGCGCCTCCATATCTCGTCCAGCCAGTCCGCCATAGGTGACGAAACCTTCCATCGGGACGCAGCGAATGCGCACCTCGTTAAACAGGTCCTCATCGCTGCGGAAACAGCACAGCCCCCCAATATTCACCATTGGGTCTTTCTTCGCGGACATCGTCAGCATGTCGCCGTATTCATACATTTCATGCACGATGGCTTTAATGGATTTATCCGCATAGCCCGTTTCGCGCTGCTTGATAAACCAGGCGTTTTCGCAGAAACGTGCCGAATCAATCACCACAGGGATCTGATGCTGCTGTGCAATATGGTAAACGGCGCGCATGTTGCTCATCGAGACGGGCTGTCCGCCTGAACTGTTGCAGGTTACCGTGGTGATAATGGCGACGACATTCTCCGCGCCATGCTGTGAAATCACGCTTTGTAACTGGTCCAGATCGAAATCGCCTTTCCAGTCATAGGCTGTGTTCGTATCAAAAGCTTTTGGTGTGACGACGTTAATGGCTCGAGCGCCATTTAGCTCGACGTGCGCAGCGGTGGTATCGAAGTGGAAGTTGGAAATGAAGATGGGCTTTTTCGCGCCGCCAGCACGCTGTTTCTTGGCTATCAGACACGGAAATAAAATCTGTTCCGCGCCGCGCCCTTGATGGGTGGGAATCGTAAACGGGTAGCCCAGCAAGGTTTCGACTTTTTCGCACAGATGATAGTAATTGCGTGACCCTGCGTAAGCTTCATCACCCATCATTAAGCCAGCCCACTGGCGGTCGCTCATCGCGCCAGTGCCAGAATCGGTCAACAGGTCGATGTAGACGTCTTCGCTACGTAGCAGGAAAGGATTGTACCCCGCCTCTGCCAGCGCTTTTTCACGTTCCGCCTGCGTTGTCATGCGGATATTTTCTACCATCTTAATGCGGAATGGTTCAGGGATGCGTTTCATGCCATAGATCTCCAGAAAAAAGAATTCCGTCGCGACACGTTATGTGACGCCGAAATAAGGAATGCAGGAACAGGAAATGATCAGCGTGGCGCTGATTCAGGCATGAGGCGGACGAGGGAAATCATTGGTGAGGCGATGGTCGATGTTGAACCAGGCCCGGCAATCGCCAGAGATGCTTAAACGGTAACGCTGAATAGTGCGCGCCATAGGCTCCTCTCACACATTGAGTTGAACGTTTTCAGCATAGTACGTCCGCGGGAAAATACCGTGATCGAAATGGCAACTCGGCTTACTGCTTTTTCTCGGCGTGTGACGCCTTGTGTGCTCATCGTGCGGGGTAATGTGGGGTTCTGTATTCAGGGTGACGAAATAGTGAATCAGTCAGTAATATTGAATGTTAAAGCGTGTTTATTCTCAATAAAAAAGAATGACGCCGTTAATCTATTTTTTTCTCTTATAATTAATATTAATGTAAGAATAATGACTAAAATAATTCACTAATTGAGTGTAATGGTTTTTATTATAAATTGTTTTTTGGGGAAACTATTTCTTTTGAAATCATAGGTGGTTTTTTGTGATGACGCTCCTATGGATAAAATTATTTTTTATAGTCCATTGTTTTTTATATTGCGTTTAACGCACATTGTCACAATCTTTAAATAGTCTGTAACATATAGCGGCGTTTTATTTTTTCTTGCTTACCAGCAATTTACTTCACAGCAATTTTTTGAATAACTCGACGGATGTAAAAATGAGCGATGTTCCTTATCAGTCAATAGAGATTTACGAAAAACCAGAACCCTGGCACGCTGCACCTGGTGTGCACAATATCAAACTGACGCCCCTTTTTGTCATTGTTTTTTCTGGTGTTTTACTTCTTTTTGCCTTGGCGGTTTCCACATCGTCCTATTTTCTTAAGCAGGCTGAGCAATCGTTAAATAGTTCGACGTTGGAATTGAATGTTCGAATGGAATTGGTTGATAGTGCTAATCATATGCGTGCAGCACGTATGAATTTGCTCCATGCTGTGAATCACTTACGTAATGGCCTTACGGATAACTACAATGCGAGTATGAAAGCGGCAGAAGAACGTCTGTCGCTGTCTCAGCAAATGTTTAATGGGTATCAAAATAGGTCAGTTCGCTCAGATGTTGAACTCGCCCGCGATAATGAATTAAAAGCGCGCTATGGCGATTATGTTGAACGCGGTATTAAACCCATGTTTGACATAGCGAAGAAGGGCAATGTTGAAGAACTCAATGCATTTGAGTCGACGACCCTGTCTAAATTGGATGATGAGTATGATGTGCCGTTGAAAGCGTCTTATCTTTATCGGGTTGAGATGGCAAAAAATATTAATGTGACGGCTGAACGGAATTCCACTCTGGGCTATACGCTCATGATAGGTGCCTTTATTCTGGCGATCGTATTAACGGGCATGACGTTCTTCGTCATTCGTCGGGTCATTATTAACCCAGTGCAGTATTGGGTATCACGCATACAGGCAATCGCGCACGGAGATTTAACGCGCCCGAGTGTGGATGTCGGACGGAATGAAATCGGTATTTTGGGGAACAACATCCAGCAAATGCAGGACTCGCTCTCCGAAACAGTTGGCTCGGTACGCGACAGTGCAGAGTCGATTCACAGCAGTTCGACGAAAATTGCCGTCGGTAATACGGATTTGTCTGCACGAACGGAGCAGCAGGCTGCAGCGTTGGCGGAAACGGCGGCCAGCATGGAGCAGCTCACGGCTGCCGTGAAGCAGAATACCGATAATGCGCACCATGCAAGTGTTGTGGCGACGGAGACCTCAGCCAAAGCGGTGAACGGTGGCGGCATTGTTGAACAGGTTGTGGGATCTATGGCGGATATCGCCAAGAGTTCAGACAAGATTTCTGAGATTATTGCGCTCATTAACGGGATTGCATTCCAGACCAATATTCTGGCACTGAATGCGGCGGTTGAAGCCGCGAGAGCGGGCGAGCAGGGTAAAGGATTTGCGGTAGTCGCAGGAGAGGTGCGTAATCTGGCACAGCGCTCGGCTAACGCCGCAACGGAAATTGCCGCGCTGATTAAAGAATCCGAAGCCAGAGTGACTGAGGGGACGACGCTGGCATCCGAAGCGGGTAAAGCGATGGCTGAGATTGTGGCTGAAATTAATAACGTCACCCGCATCATGAATGAGATCGCGCTGGCGTCTGATGAGCAGAGCAGTGGTATCAATCAGGTGTCGTTAGCGATATCAGAAATGGATCGGGTCACGCAACAGAACGCAACGCTGGTGCTGGAGGCTTCCTCGTCTGCTGCATCGCTTGAGCAGCAGGCCGAACGGTTGAATCTTGGCGTGTCCCGATTTCATCTGATGTAACCCGGTTGGTAAAAGACATAAAGACGAGAATGTGTCATCAATGGCCAGCGGCTTTGTCGCTGGCTTTTTTTTCGTTGTTTTTTCGAGCATGGGGATGTGAATCCGCTTCTGATAGAATCAGTGAAACAGGTACGCTGTTTCTGGCTATAAAGAAGTACGCACATGTCGCTTCCGCCAGAGCAATTTTGTACAAACGATAAGAGGATTAACGCGTGCATAAAAAGCCGGTAGTGCAAGAGCAAACACATTTCAGACACCTGGAGGCATTAGGTGGTCTGGATATGTTGCAGGCGCAGTACTACCAGCAGCGTTTTCCTCGCCATGTGCATGATACGTATTGCATCAGTGTGATTGAGCAGGGAGCTCAGCGTTTTTATCGCTCCGGTGCAGAACATGTTGCGCCTAAAGGTGACATCATTCTGGTGAATGCGGACGATGTACACACGGGGAGTTCGGAGGTCGAAACCGGCTGGGCCTATCGCGCCATTTATCCGCATCCCGATCTTTTTCGCTCGATTAATCAGGATCTGCAGCGCTCAAAGGATTCCATCCCGTGGTTTCCCGATGCGGTTGTTCACGACCCAGGGCTATCGGATCAACTGCTCATGACGTTCAATATGCTCGCTCAGCCGGGCAATATGCTCTTGAAAGAAACGCTGCTGTTGTCGTCATTAACCTGGCTGACGATGCGCTACAGCAAGACGCGACTGACGCCACAGATGCTGCCCGTAGCGACCCAAAATATATTGAACGTTAAAGCGTTTATGGACAGCTATCCTGAGAGAGAACTGGCTCTCGTTGAATTGGCTGCGCTGGCCGAACTCAGTGTGTGGCACTTCTTACGACAGTTTAAAGCGGTGGTGGGGATTACGCCTCACGCCTACTTGATTCAGGCACGGCTCCGCAAGGCTAAGGCATTGTTGCGTAAAGGCGATGCGATCCTCGATGTTTCCGTACGGTGCGGTTTTACCGATCAGAGCCACTTCCATCGCCATTTCAAAAACTCGTTAGGGCTGACGCCGGGCGAGTTTGCTAAAGGCAATCTGTAATTATACTCGGCCCCTATTCTGGGGCGCAGCAAATTCATCCAATACTCTTAAAAAACGTTTTGTTAGTTTTCCGCTATCGATATTTTTATGGTAATGCAATGTTATATGGAAAACACCGTAACTCGTTCATCGTCTGAATCAAAAGACACCGTGAGTCCGTGGAAGCATTTTATGACGGGGGTAGTTGAAATGCTTCCGCTCTGTTTGTCCGTGGTGCCCTGGGGAATTTTGGCTGGTTCTATGGCTATTCAGTCGGGATTATCCGTTGGGCAAAGTATCGGGATGTCCGCGATTATTTTCGCGGGGGCGGCGCAGCTCGTTTCGCTGGGCTTACTCATGTCCGGGGCGAATATTGCGACACTATTAATCTCCGTTTTTTTTATCACCGCGCAGCACCTGATATATGGCCTGACGTTACGCGAATATGTTTCAACGTTGAAATTGAGAAAGCGCCTTCCTATCGGGTTTTTATTATCGGACGAGCTTTTTGCACTCAGTGAAAAGAAAGACAGAAAGAACAACGTTAGTACCAGCTATTTAATTGGTGCGGGTTTCACCTTTTATATTTTTTGGAATATCTTCAGTATTCTTGGTGTGCTCATGGCGTCATCTGTGCCTGATTTGGATAAGTATCATCTTGATTATTCTATCGTTGCCACGTTTATCACCATTGTTGTGCCGATGATAAAGAAAATCAGCACCTTTTCTGGCGTCCTGTTTTCTCTGCTGTTGTCGATGCTGTTGACCTATTTCAAGATAGAAGGCGCCATTGCTATTGCTGGCGTCGGCGGTATGTTTTTCTCTGTGTTCGTTGCGTCTGTGCTTAAGGAAGAAAAATGAGCTGGTTATTGATATTCGTTTTGGCAGGGATCGTGTTTTTTAATCGCTATATTTTTCTTGAGCCCGCCGTACCGGTAAAAATTCCGGTGTTACTCCACCGAGCATTAAAGTATTCCGCACCTTGCTTACTCACCGCGATTTGTGGACCGATTATTTTAATGGACCACGGCGTGATTCGCGCCTTTCCTGATAACCCGTATTTTCTCGGCGCGATAGTGAGTGTCGTAATTTCATTCTTTATCAGAAATATAGTAGTCGCGGTGCTTTTGAGTATGCTGGCTTTCTATATGATTGCCGCTTTACTGTAATACAGTCCATATTTCCAAAAGAAAAAGCCCGCAGGGGAAGTGTGCGGGCTTCGGGCTATCTGTAATCTTGAATCAGTTCAAAAATGCAGGCTGATTCTTTTCATACTCGGTAATAGACGCTTCGTGTTGCAGCGTCAGGCCGATGCTGTCTAATCCGTTGATCATGCAGTGACGACGGAAGCTGTCGATTTCGAACGGGTAGCTTTTGCTGCCCGCCTGAACAACCTGATTTTCCAGATCAACGGTGAAGTTAATCCCTTCTTGCCCGTCAACCAGCTTGAACAGCTCGTCCACTTCCTCGTCGCTCAGTTTCACCGGCAGCAGCTGGTTGTTAAACGAGTTGCCGTAGAAGATATCGGCGAAGCTTGGCGCGATAACGACTTTGAAGCCGTAATCGGTCAGCGCCCACGGCGCGTGCTCACGGGAAGAGCCGCAGCCGAAGTTTTCCCGCGCCAGCAGGATACTCGCCCCTTTGTAATGCGGCTGATTCAGCACAAAATCAGGGTTAGGCTGTTGGCCCGCATCGTCCAGAAAGCGCCAGTCGTGGAACAGGTGTTGGCCGAAACCAGTACGCGTCACCTTTTGCAGAAACTGCTTAGGAATGATGGCGTCGGTATCGACGTTAGCGGCATCCAGAGGAACCACCAGACCTGTGTGTTGAGTAAATTTAGCCATGTCGGTTTCTCTCTTAATTCAACTCGCGGACGTCGGCAAAGCGACCCGTCACTGCCGCTGCCGCAGCCATTGCCGGGCTGACCAGATGGGTGCGGCCAGCGCGACCCTGACGGCCTTCAAAGTTACGGTTGCTGGTTGATGCACAACGCTCGCCGGGGTTCAGACGGTCATTGTTCATCGCCAGACACATGGAGCAGCCCGGTAAACGCCACTCAAAGCCCGCCTCGATGAACACTTTATCCAGCCCTTCCAGCTCCGCCATGGTTTTTACCGGGCCGGAACCGGGTACGACGATAGCCTGAACGCCAGCAGCAACTTTACGCCCTTTGGCGATTTCTGCCGCAGCGCGTAAATCTTCGATACGCGAGTTGGTGCAGGAGCCAATGAAGACTTTATCGATCTTCACGTCAGTCAGTTTAATGCCGGGTTGCAGATCCATATAGGCCAGTGCTTTGGCCGCGGAGGCGCGTTCTACCGGATCGCTGAAAGAGTCAGGGCTAGGGATTTCCTGATTGACGGCGATAACCTGACCGGGGTTGGTGCCCCAGGTGACCTGCGGCGCGATCTGAGCGGCGTCCAGCGTGACGATCGTGTCGAACTGCGCGTCATCATCGGATTTCAGCGTGCTCCAGTACGCAACCGCGGCATCCCAGTTGGCATCTTTCGGTGCAAACTGACGGCCTTTCAGGTAGCTGAAGGTCGTCTCGTCCGGTGCGACCAGACCTGCCTTCGCGCCCATTTCAATCGCCATATTACACAGCGTCATACGGCCTTCCATGCTCAGCGCACGAATAGCGGTACCGCAGAATTCAACCACATGACCAGTGCCGCCTGCGCTACCGGTTTTACCGATGATCGCCAGCACGATGTCTTTCGCGGTGATGCCGTGTGGTGCATCGCCGGTGACTTCAATCTTCATGGTTTTAGCGCGACCCTGCTTCAGGGTTTGCGTCGCCAGCACATGTTCCACTTCCGACGTACCGATACCGAAAGCCAGTGAACCAAATGCGCCGTGCGTTGCCGTGTGCGAGTCACCGCAGACGATGGTCATGCCCGGCAAGGTCATCCCTTGTTCAGGCCCGATAACGTGAACGATGCCCTGATACGGGTGGTTCAGGTCATACAGCTGAACGCCGAATTCCGCACAGTTTTTGATTAACTCCTGCATCTGAATGCGGGCCATCTCGCCACTGGCGTTGATGTCTTTGGTCTGCGTGGACACGTTGTGGTCCATGGTCGCGAAGGTTTTCCCCGGTTGACGAACCTTACGGCCCATCGCGCGCAGGCCGTCGAAAGCCTGCGGGGAAGTTACTTCGTGTACCAGATGTCTGTCGATGTACAGCAGCGGCGTTTCGTTCGGCGCTTCATGAACCACGTGCGCTTCGAACAATTTTTGATATAACGTCTTACCCATGGTTATGCCCCTTGCGCGACAAAACGCGCAATCACGTCGCCCATTTCATTAGTGCCGATCGCGCTGCCGGTGCTTGCCAGATCGGCAGTACGATAGCCTTCAGCCAGTGCGGTATTAACGGCTTTTTCGATCGCTTCTGCGGCATCATCTGCACCCAGGCTGTAGCGCAGCAGCAGCGCCAGCGACAGAATCTGTGCAATCGGGTTAGCAATATCTTTACCAGCGATATCCGGTGCGGAACCGCCAGCTGGCTCGTACAAACCGAAGCCTTGTTCGTTCAGACTTGCAGAAGGCAGCATGCCCATTGAACCGGTAATCATGGCGCACTCGTCGGACAGAATGTCTCCGAACAGGTTAGAACACAGCATCACGTCAAACTGAGACGGATCTTTGATTAACTGCATTGTCGCGTTATCGATATACAGGTGAGACAGCTTCACATCGGGATAGGCTTTGGCAACTTCATTCACGATCTCGCGCCACAGAATCGAGCTTTGCAGTACGTTGGCTTTATCGATGGAGGTCACGATGCTGCGACGTTTGCGAGCAGATTCAAACGCGATGTGCGCGATGCGCTCAATCTCAAAACGGTGATACACCTCGGTATCGAAAGCGCGCTCATATTGACCGCTACCTTCACGACCTTTTGGCTGGCCAAAGTAGATCCCACCCGTCAGTTCGCGGACGCACAGGATATCAAAGCCTTTCGCGGCGATGTCGCTACGCAGCGGACAAAACGCTTCCAGCCCCTGATACAGACGAGCAGGACGCAGGTTGCTAAACAGTTTGAAGTGCTTACGCAGAGGCAATAACGCACCGCGCTCCGGCTGTTCTGCTGGTGGCAGGTGTTCCCATTTCGGGCCGCCAACGGAACCAAACAGAATCGCATCGGCCTGCTCACAGCCTGCAACGGTCGCCTGCGGCAGTGGTGTGCCCTGACGGTCAATGGCGATACCGCCAACGTCATATTCACTGGTGGTAATGCGGATGCCAAAACGCTGACGTACCGCATCCAGTACTTTATGGGCCTGCGCCATTACTTCCGGGCCAATGCCGTCTCCGGGTAAAACGGCGATATGGTAGCTCTTTGTCATCACACTGTTTCCTGACTGTTTTGTTGTTTGCTATCGTTTTGTTGTTGGTTACTGTGCTGCTGCAGACGTTGAATTTCTTTTTCTACCTGCTGAGCACGTTTGATGTTGTTTAATACATTTACCATTGCCTGCGCGGAAGATTCAACGATATCCGTTGCCAGACCGACGCCGTGGAAGCGACGCCCCTGATAATCCGCGACAATATCAACCTGACCCAGCGCATCGCGCCCCTGACCTTTGGCGGTCAGTTGGTATTTGACCAGCGAAACCTGATAACCCGTAATGCGGTTGATCGCCTGATAAACGGCATCCACCGGGCCATTACCCGTTGCGGCTTCTGACTGAGTTTCTTCGCCGCAGATCAGTTTGACAGAGGCGGTTGCCATCACGCTGGAACCGGACTGAACGCTGAAATAATCCAGATGGTAGAACTCAGGCTCTTCCTGCTGACGGCTGATAAAGGCCAGCGCTTCCAGATCGTAATCAAAGACCTGACCTTTCTTGTCCGCCAGTTTCAGGAAGGCAGAGTACAAATCGTCCAGATTGTAATCGCTGTCCTGATAGCCCATCTCTTCCATACGGTGTTTCACCGCGGCGCGACCAGAACGGGAAGTCAGGTTCAACTGGACTTCTTTCAGGCCGATGGATTCCGGCGTCATGATCTCGTAGTTTTCACGGTTCTTCAGCACGCCATCCTGGTGAATACCAGAGGAGTGAGCGAAGGCATTGGCACCCACAACCGCTTTGTTAGCGGGGATAGGCATATTGCAAATCTGGCTGACCAACTGGCTGGTGCGGTAGATTTCCTGATGATTGATGTTGGTGTGTACATTCAGGATGTTATGGCGGGTTTTGATCGCCATGATGACTTCTTCCAGTGAACAGTTACCCGCGCGTTCGCCGATACCGTTCAGGGTGCCTTCTACCTGACGAGCGCCGGCGTGCACTGCCGCCATAGCGTTGCCAACGGCCAAACCCAGATCGTCGTGGGTGTGAACAGAAATAATGGCTTTATCGATATTAGGAACGCGTTGGTACAACGAGGAGATGATGTTGCCAAACTCATGCGGCATGGTGTAGCCGACGGTGTCAGGAATATTGATGGTGCGAGCGCCGGCGTTGATGGCAGCTTCAACCACGCGACACAGGTCTGGGATCGGCGTGCGGCCCGCATCTTCGCAGGAAAATTCAACGTCGTCTGTGTAGTTACGCGCGCGTTTGATCATGTAAATGGCGCGTTCGATCACTTCATCCAGCGTGCTGCGCAGCTTCGTGGCGATGTGCATCGGCGAGGTCGCGATAAAGGTGTGGATACGGAACGCTTCTGCGACACGCAGCGCTTCTGCTGCGACATCGATGTCCTTCTCGACGCAGCGGGTCAGGCCACACACACGACTGTTTTTGATGTTACGGGCGATCGTCTGAACAGATTCAAAGTCGCCGGGAGAGGAAACAGGAAAGCCGACTTCCATGACATCAACGCCCATACGTTCCAGGGCGAAGGCAATTTGCAGCTTTTCTTTTACACTCAGACTCGCCTGTAAAGCCTGCTCACCATCGCGTAATGTGGTATCGAAAATAATGACTTGCTCGCTCATCGGTTTAGTTCCTTGTCGTGTCTACTTGTACTTGGCGCTCGGCGAGTAAAAAAAAACCCGCGCATCAGCGCGGGTTTTTGTATCGTGTGGCGAGAAACTTAGTTCTGAACTCTGCCCACAAACCTACCGCGCAAGAAGGATGCGTTTAGTAGTAGGCCTAGTAGGACAGTAAAGTTGAACATGGTGTCTCGTCATCTAAAATTCGGTGTTCCTTTATTGGTACGCGATTATCAGGGTTATGTCAACTTTTGATTGGTGTGATGTGCATCAAGTAAACCAGCGATAGCCTGCGCCGAATGAACGAAAGATCGTTGCGGTTTTGAACAATGACGGTAGACTGCACGCCAAATAATGTACAGCTGTACGCTGAAACGCTGTCAAATTCTTCCCCCTTAGAAATTCTTTTACAGATGAATAATCATTTACAGCCATACCATGTGGTGCACCGGGTCCAAGATCGAATCAATCACTGCGCAGGCCGCATTACGTTGCGCGAGTGGACGCCTGCGGGCGAACAGCAGCTCACCTGGACACAGGCCGGGCAGCGCATTCAGCGCATTGCCAGCGCGCTCTTAGCGTTGGGGCTGGATGTTCAGGAACGGGTTGCGATTTTCTCTCATAACTCAATGAACTGGTCGCTGGCCGATCTGGCGCTGCTGCACCTGCGTGCGATCAGCGTGCCGATCTATGCCACGAATACGGCGGCACAGGCGGCATTCATCATCAATGATGCGGATATCCGTACGATATTCGTCGGTGGTCAGGAGCAGCTGGATGCGCTGCTGGCGCTGCGGGACACGTGCCCGCAACTGCGAAACATTATCGTGATGGATGAAGGCGTTAACCTGCGCGGTAGCGACATCGCACAATCTCTGCATGAATTTGAAGCGCAGGCCGTAGAAGATTTCTGGCGTGATGAATGGCAAACGCGTATCGACAGTCGCGATCTCAGCGATCTGTTTACGCTGATTTATACCTCTGGCACTACCGGTGAGCCGAAAGGTGTCATGCTGGATTACACCAACATGGCGATGCAGCTTAAGCTGCATGACGATCGTCTGGATATGTCAGAAAATGACGTATCGCTCTGTTTTTTACCGCTTTCCCACGTATTTGAGCGCGCCTGGAGCTTTGTCATTATGCACCGCGGCGCGCAGAACGTGTATCTCAGCAACACGAATCTGGTGCGTGAGGCAATGCAGACGGTGAAGCCTACCGTGATGTGCGCCGTACCGCGTTTTTATGAGAAAGTGTATAGCGCTATCCATGAAAAAGTGGCGCAGGCGCCGTGGTATCGCCAGCGGCTATTTAACTGGGCTATCGCGCAGGGGCAACACGCTTTTCTGGCGAGCCAGACCGCGAAGAAGGGCGGTCTTTTCCGCCGCGTTATGCACCACTATGCAGACCGTCTGGTGTTAGGAAAACTGCGCCAGTTGCTGGGGGGCGAGATTCGCTTTATGCCAGCCGCAGGCGCGCGACTGGATGACAACATCATTCTGTTTTTCCGCTCGATCGGGATTCGTATCATCTATGGCTACGGCATGACCGAAACCTGTGCGACGGTTTCCTGCTGGGAGGAAGGTCGCTTCCGCCTGGGCTCTATTGGTACGCCGCTGCCGGGCATTGAGGTCCGCATTGGCGAGGAAAAAGAGATTCAGGTGCGCGGTGCGACCATCATGCGGGGTTATTTCCACCGTCCGCAGGAAACCGCAGACACTTTTACCGAAGATGGCTGGCTGAAAACCGGCGATGCGGGGGAACTGGATGCCAACGGTAACCTGTTTATTACCGAACGGTTGAAAGATCTGATGAAAACCTCCGGCGGTAAATATATTGCCCCGCAGCATCTGGAAGGCACGCTGGGACAGGATCGCTTCATCGAGCAGGTTGCGATTATTGCGGACACGCGTAAGTACGTGTCTGCGCTGATTGTTCCCTGCTTCGAAGCATTGGAAGAATACGCTCATTCCATCAATCTGAAGTACCACGATCGTCTGGAGCTGCTGCGCCACAGCCATATTATTGAGCTGTTCGAGCAGCGCTTGCGGGAGATGCAGAAAGAGCTTTCCCGCGTGGAGCAGGTGAAGAAATTCACGCTGCTGCCTGTGCCGTTTTCGATGGCAGAAGGGGAGCTGACGCCAACGCTCAAGCTGCGCAGGAAGATCATCAACCAGCGTTACCAGCTGGAAATTGATGCAATGTACGCAGAGTCTTGATGATGTCGTAGGCCGAGAAGCGCGTTTCCTGAAAAGAAATGTGGTTTTCGGCCTCAATATTTCACTCTGTAATTTATGGCCTTCATGGACGATCTCTCAGGTCTGAAGGTTTCCAGTTAGTATTTTATCTCAGTTCCTTTTTCCCTCACGTTCGATTTCCCCTAGGCACGATTAAGGGCGGTGGTTTTTTGCCGTTTGTCTGCGTCATAATCTGGCGTTATGTTAATGGGTTATCAGTAATCCCTATAATATTTCGTATTCTTGTACTAAAAGTTAACAGTATTAATACAATGTGAGTTCGGGGATTTCTCCCGATCAATACAGAAGCGGATTCCGCTTTCTGAACAAAAGAGGCAGACCCATGGAGATGTTGTCAGGCGCCGAAATGGTGGTCCGATCGTTGATCGATCAGGGCGTAAAACATGTGTTCGGTTATCCGGGCGGTGCGGTGTTGGATATTTACGACGCCCTGCATACGGTTGGTGGTATCGAGCATATTTTGGTGCGGCATGAGCAAGGTGCGGTACATATGGCGGATGGCTACGCGCGCGCGACGGGTGAGGTCGGCGTCGTGCTGGTCACGTCTGGTCCTGGTGCGACCAACGCGATTACCGGTATTGCTACTGCCTATATGGACTCCATTCCTATGGTGGTGTTGTCCGGTCAGGTTGCGACTTCGCTGATTGGCTATGACTCCTTTCAGGAATGCGACACGGTGGGCATTTCCCGCCCTATTGTGAAGCACAGTTTTCTGGTCAAGAAAGCGGAAGATGTCCCGACGATTCTGAAAAAAGCGTTTTATCTGGCATCGACCGGACGTCCAGGACCGGTGGTGGTCGATCTGCCGAAAGACGTCATGAATCCGGCGAATAAACTGCCGTACGTTTATCCTGAAAGCGTCAGCATGCGTTCCTATAATCCGACGGTTCAAGGGCACAAAGGTCAGATTCGTCGCGCGTTGCAAACCCTGCTGGCGGCAAAAAAACCGATTATCTACAGCGGCGGTGGCGTCATTAATGCGGAGTGTCACGAAGAACTGCTGACGCTGGCGGAAAAACTTAATCTGCCAGTGACAACCTCCCTGATGGGGCTGGGCGGCTTTCCTGGCACGCACCGTCAGTGCCTCGGTATGCTGGGGATGCACGGGACATATGAAGCCAATACGGCTATGCATAACGCCGATGTGATTTTCGCCGTAGGGGTGCGTTTCGACGATCGAACAACGAACAATCTGGCGAAGTACTGCCCGAATGCGACGGTTCTGCACATTGATGTCGACCCCGCGTCGATTTCCAAAACGGTAAACGCCGATATCCCTATCGTGGGCGATGCTAAACAAGTATTAACCCTGATGTTGGAGTTGCTGGCACAGGATGGCGCACCGCAGCAGTTTGATGCGCTGCGTGACTGGTGGCAGGGTATCGAACAGTGGCGTGGGCGTCACTGTCTGAAATACGGCACCGAAGGCGATAAGATTAAACCACAGGCAGTGATTGAAACGCTGCATCGGCTGACCGAAGGCAAAGCCTATGTGGCATCGGACGTCGGTCAGCACCAGATGTTCGCTGCGCTGTATTATCCGTTCGATTTACCGCGCCGCTGGGTGAACTCCGGTGGACTGGGCACGATGGGCTTTGGCCTGCCTGCGGCATTGGGCATCAAACTTGCGCTGCCGGAAGAAACGGTGATTTGCGTAACGGGCGACGGCAGTATTCAGATGAATATTCAGGAGCTTTCTACGGCGCTGCAATATGATCTGCCTGTGGTGGTCATTAACCTGAACAACCGTTTCCTCGGCATGGTGAAGCAGTGGCAGGACATGATCTACTCTGGCCGCCATTCCAGTTCTTACATGGAATCATTACCGGATTTCGTCAAGCTGGCTGAAGCGTACGGTCACGTCGGGATTTCTATCGATACGCCGGACGAACTGGAAAGCAAGCTGTTGCAAGCGCTGGCGCAGAAAGACCGTCTGGTGTTTGTTGATATCAACATCGACAGCAGCGAGCATGTTTACCCCATGCAGATTCGCGGCGGGGCGATGGATGAAATGTGGTTGAGCAAAACGGAGAGGACCTGATCATGCGTCGGATTTTATCAGTATTACTGGAGAATGAATCAGGCGCCTTGTCACGTGTCGTCGGCCTGTTTTCCCAGCGCGGCTACAACATCGAAAGTCTGACGGTGGCACCAACCGAAGACCCAACGCTATCTCGTATGACTATCCAGACGGTAGGCGATGAGAAAGTGCTGGAGCAGATCGAAAAGCAACTGCACAAGCTGGTGGATGTCCTGCGCGTCAGCGAGCTTGGGCAGGGCGCGCACGTTGAGCGTGAGATCATGCTGGTGAAGCTACAGGCTACAGGCTATGGTCGTGAAGAAGTGAAACGCTGCGCCGATATTTTCCGCGGCCAGATCGTGGATGTCACCGCTTCGCTTTATACCGTACAGCTTGCTGGCACCAGCGATAAGCTGGATGCGTTCCTGAGTGCCGTACGTGAAGTCTCCGAAATTGTTGAAGTGGCGCGCTCTGGTATCGTCGGCGTATCGCGCGGCGATAAAATCATGCGTTAATCGACTTTTCGCTGCTTTTTCTTTTAAGAGGCCCGATAATAGTATCGGGCCTTTTTATTTCCCTTATCTTATATAGACACAATATATTCAGCTTAAAAGACATCCATTATTGATATGGCAGCTTGAAATATGTCGGTAACGTGATAAAAGCAGTTGCCGTACAAAAGCTTCTGCTGTTAGATCTACGCCATATCCATGATGATTTTATGGTCATCACACTATTTATTGAGCCGGCCTACTTATTTTCCGGCCTACTAAGGGGTTACCGTGAAACTGGATGAAATCGCGCGTCTTGCGGGTGTTTCACGCACGACAGCCAGCTATGTCATTAACGGGAAAGCAAAACAATATCGCGTGAGCGATAAGACCGTTGAGAAAGTCATGGCTGTCGTCAGGGAGCACAATTATCATCCCAACGCCGTCGCGGCTGGATTACGTGCCGGGCGTACGCGTTCAATTGGTTTGGTTATTCCCGATTTGGAAAATACCAGCTATACACGCATCGCTAATTATCTGGAACGTCAGGCCAGACAGCGCGGATATCAGCTATTAATTGCGTGTTCAGAAGATCAGCCAGACAATGAGATGCGGTGTATTGAGCATCTGTTGCAGCGCCAGGTTGACGCGATTATTGTTTCTACCGCATTACCGCCGGAGCACCCGTTTTATCAACGTTGGATAAACGGCAGCCTGCCGATTATTGCGTTAGACAGGGCGTTAGATCGTGAGCACTTCACCAGCGTGGTGGGGGCTGATCTTGAAGATGCTGAAATGCTGGCACAGGAATTAAGAAAAGTGCCTGCGAAATCGGTACTTTATCTTGGCGCTTTGCCTGAGCTTTCTGTCAGCTTCCTGCGTGAGCAGGGGTTCCGTCAGGCGTGGGCGGGCGATCCGCGCGAAGTGAATTACCTTTATTCTAATAGCTATGAACGCGTGGCTGCCGCTGCCGCGTTTATGGATTATTTGAAAAATAATCCTATGCCCGAAGCGTTATTCACCACCTCATTCCCGCTATTGCAGGGAGTGATGGACGTCAACCTGAAGATTAACGGGCGTTTGCCGAATAATCTGGCTATCGCGACCTTTGGGGACAATGAACTGTTGGATTATCTGGAGTGTCCGGTATTGTCTGTCGCTCAGCGCCATCGTGAAGTCGCGGAACGCGTACTGGAGTTGGTGTTGGCCAGTCTGGATGAGCCGAAAAGGCCGAAACCTGGTTTGAATCGTATCCGGCGTAATCTGTATCGTCGTGGTTCTTTGAGCCGCGCGTAATCTCGACCTGTTTTTTGCGCCATAGATCGCTATGGCGCCTCTTCTTTACCCTACCTCAATTCACTTTTACGGCAAGGCGACCCGGAATAGCCGACGGCAATATTCCAGAAAGTAGCCATATATCACGCCTGTCACCATCGACACCACCAAATTACTGGTAACTGCGGTCAGGATTTGCGCGGGGTTAGCCCCGATAGACCAGAGAATGATGGCGTAAACCGGGGATTGGAAACTGACATAGGCAAACAGATCGGCGACGCTGCGTACCAGGAAATGCTCACCGCCGTGACGTCTGGCCATATTCAACACGCGATCGCGGTAAAGCCCATACGGCCAGGCAATGGCAATATTGACGGGGATAGATAACAAACGTGAAGACAGCGATTGCTCGAAGCTCATACCGGAAAGCATGATTTCTATCGCCATGCCGGTGATGAAACAATAGACAACGAGCGCAAAGGTATCTGCAGTGGCACTTCGCAATCGTGACGTCGGGGAAAACATGCCTGGTTGCTCCATTCTTAGGGCGGATAAACTGGTGTAATGGTTTAACGTGGTTTTTTGTCATGCTTTATTTTGTTTGCGTAGTTTACATCACTGCATGATTGGCTTTGTACTAGGTAAAAATATTTATTTGTGAGTGTTTTTTATACTTTCCCGCTACTTTATATCTGCCCGGCAATTTTCCCGTTTTTTTATCGCGCCAAGGGATTTAAAATTATTTAAAAACAAATTGTTATGGTTTTTTGGTGAAAGACCTTTCTGTATGGGAAGGAATTGCGTTAAAGCATTAAAGGAAGTGAGTAGATGACCGATAAAACAGGGTTGCTTGTGGTGCTCCATTTTTAATGCGTCTTTGAGGATGAGGGACGCTTAATGTATTCGACACATTTCCTGAGCCTGCTTTTCTTTTCAGGAAACCGCATTCGTCGGTGGGGCATCAATTAACGTAAATCGGCTGATTAATGAAGAATCGGCGATGTTGATGTTAAAAATGTGACATTGAGCAGATGTTAACCGCTACGGTATGATGCTGCGGGCTTGTGTAGGCCTTGGTATTCAAGGTGTTCGGCTTGGTAAGACTATTCTGAAAACTGCTGCCTTTGGTATCAGCTTGTGACAATAAAAATAATCGATATGCCGGAGTTGGTGGCTATATGTTTGCAATGTTCCCGTTCCGTTATGAATTTTCCTCAAATTATCATGACGTTAATCTTTGTTAATTCTGACTCCTTATTCCTTTTACCTCTATGACGGCCCCAATTCATTCAGGAATAATCCCAAAGCGCGCCAGCTCTGGCTTGACAAGGTTTTCATACCCTCCGTACACTCTTAAAGGTGGGATTTTGTGGGGTAAAGTGGTGAAAAAGGTTATGGAGGGGTAACTCAGGTATGTTTCGTGGGGCTACGCTGGTTAACCTCGACAGTAAAGGGCGCCTTGCTGTGCCTACCCGATATCGGGAAATGCTGAACGGGGAATCGCAAGGTCAAATGGTTTGCACCATTGACCTGCATCAGCCATGCCTGCTGCTTTATCCCTTACCTGAATGGGAAATTATTGAACAAAAATTGTCGCGCTTGTCGAGCATGAACCCTGCTGAACGTCGTGTTCAGCGTTTGTTATTGGGGCATGCCAGCGAGTGCCAAATGGATAGTGCAGGGCGTTTGTTGATTGCGAATACGTTAAGGCAGCATGCGGACCTCAAAAAAGAAGTGATGCTAGTCGGGCAGTTCAACAAGTTTGAACTGTGGGATGAACAGACTTGGTATCAACAGGTCAGGGATGATATTGACGCTGAACAATCGACTCAGGAACCTTTGTCTGAGCGGTTGCAGGACCTATCGCTATAGCCATGCTGGAAAATTATAAACATACCACCGTCCTGTTGGATGAGGCAGTAAATGGCCTGAACATTCGCAGCGGCGGCATATATATCGACGGCACATTTGGCCGTGGTGGTCATTCTCGTCTGATTCTTTCCCAACTGGGGCCGGAAGGACGTCTGTTAGCTATCGATCGCGATCCTCAGGCAATTGAAGCCGCCAAGGCGATTGACGATCCTCGTTTCTCTATTATTCACGGACCGTTTTCCGCGATGGCGGAATATGTTGCGGAACTCGGGCTTACTGGGCAGATCGATGGCGTTCTGCTCGATCTTGGCGTTTCTTCTCCTCAGCTTGATGACCCTGAGCGTGGGTTCTCATTTATGCGTGATGGCCCGCTGGATATGCGCATGGATCCGACACGTGGCTTGTCTGCCGCGGAATGGCTGATGAAAGCGGAAGCTGATGACATTGTCTGGGTCTTGAAAACGTTCGGCGAAGAGCGTTTTGCCAAGCGTATTGCCCGCGCCATTGTGGAGCGTAATCGTCTCGACCCGATGACGCGGACAAAAGAACTCGCTGAATTGATCGCTGCCGCCAGTCCGATTAGAGAAAAACATAAGCATCCGGCAACGCGCAGTTTTCAGGCGATCCGCATTTACATCAATAGCGAATTGGAAGAGATCGAACGTGCGCTAGAAGGCGCACTGAGCGTACTGGCTCCGCAAGGACGTCTGTCGGTGATTAGCTTCCACTCGTTAGAAGATCGGATTGTGAAACGGTTTATTCGCCATCAGAGCCGCGGGCCACAGGTGCCAGCAGGCCTGCCGTTAACGGAAGAACAGTTGCGCAGCCAGGGCGGACAGACGCTAAAAGCTGTCGGCAAGAAACTGATGCCTTCGGAAGCAGAAGTTGCGGAAAACCCACGCGCGCGCAGTTCTGTTCTGCGCTTCGCTGAGAGACTGCCAGCGTGATCGGTAACGAGCGGCATACTCTGGTCGGCGTCATCGGTGAGGATTTGCTGCGTAATGCAAAGCTCCCGGTGTTGCTGATGATTGCCGTGCTGGTTTCTGCGGTCTTTGTGGTCACCACGGCGCATAAGACACGTCTGCTGACAGCAGAACGCGAACAGCTGCTGCTGGAGCGTGATGCGTTGGATATCGAATGGAGAAACTTGATCCTGGAGGAAAACTCACTAGGGGATCATAGCCGCGTGGAGCGGATCGCGACGGAAAAACTGCAAATGGGGCACGTTGATCCGTCACAGGAAAACATTGTGGTTAAGCAATGAACTAAATAGGCAACCAGCTAAGCATGAAAGCAGCCCGTACAGGAAAGTTAAAGCGCCAGGAAGATCAAGCCAGCTTTGTTAGCTGGCGTTTTGCGTTGCTTTGCGGCTGTATCCTGCTTGCGATGGTTGGCTTGATGGCGCGTGCGGCTTATCTTCAGGTTATCAACCCAGACAAACTGGTGCGCGAAGGGGATATGCGTTCTCTGCGCGTACAGGAAGTGCCAACGGCACGCGGCATGATAAGCGATCGTGCTGGCCGTCCTTTGGCCGTCAGCGTGCCGGTGAATGCCGTCTGGGCCGATCCGAAAGAAGTGAACGATCGTGGCGGTATTACGTTGGATACGCGCTGGAAAGCACTGTCTGATGCGCTCGATATTCCGTTGGATCAGCTGGCAACCAAGATCAACGCTAACCCGAAAGGGCGCTTCGTGTACCTCGCTCGCCAGGTGAATCCTGCCATTGGCGAATATGTTCATAAACTGAAACTGCCGGGCATTAATCTGCGGCAGGAATCTCGCCGGTATTACCCTTCTGGACAAGTGACCTCTCACCTCATCGGCTTCACCAATATCGATGGTCAGGGTATTGAAGGCGTTGAGAAAAGCTTTGATCGCTGGCTGACCGGGCAACCCGGTGAACGAACCGTGCGTAAAGACCGCTTTGGTCGCGTGATTGAAGATATCTCTTCTGTTGATAGTCAGGCTGCACATAATCTGGCGCTGAGCATTGATGAGCGTCTGCAGGCGCTGGTTTACCGCGAACTCAACAACGCGGTTGCCTTTAACAAAGCTGAGTCAGGAACGGCTGTGCTGGTTGATGTGAATACCGGTGAAGTGCTGGCGATGGCGAATAGCCCGTCTTATAACCCGAACAATCTGGCGGATACGCCGAAAGAGATTATGCGTAACCGCGCCATCACCGATATCTTCGAACCGGGTTCTACGGTTAAACCGATGGTGGTAATGACGGCGTTGCAGCGTGGTGTCGTCAAAGAAAATAGCGTGCTTAATACGCTGCCTTACTACGTCAACGGTCATGAAATCAAAGACGTGGCGCGCTACAGCGAATTGACGCTGACGGGCGTGCTACAGAAATCGAGTAACGTCGGTGTTTCCAGACTGGCGTTAGCGATGCCTTCCTCTGCGCTGGTAGATACTTACTCACGCTTTGGATTAGGGAAAGCGACCAATTTGGGGTTGGTCGGAGAAAGCAGTGGCTTATACCCTCAAAAACAACGGTGGTCTGACATAGAGAGGGCCACCTTTTCTTTCGGCTACGGGCTGATGGTAACACCGTTACAGTTAGCGCGAGTCTACGCCACTATCGGCAGTTTCGGTATTTACCGTCCGCTATCGATTACCAAAGTCGATCCACCCGTTCCAGGCGAGCGTGTCTTCCCTGAAGCGCTGGTGCGTTCCGTGGTGCACATGATGGAAAGCGTGGCGCTGCCCGGCGGCGGCGGTACCAAGGCGGCCATCAAAGGTTACCGTATCGCGATTAAAACCGGTACGGCTAAAAAAGTTGGCCCGGATGGTAAGTACATCAACAAATATATTGCCTACACGGCGGGTGTGGCACCAGCCAGTAACCCACGTTTTGCTCTGGTTGTCGTGATTAACGATCCGCAGGCAGGGAAGTACTACGGCGGCGCGGTTTCTGCGCCAATCTTTGGCGCCATCATGGGCGGCGTTCTGCGTACGATGAATATCGAACCGGATGCGTTGCCGACAGGCGACAAAAACGAGTTTGTAATTAATAGAGAAGAGGGATCAGGTGGCAGATCGTAATTTGCGCGATTTACTTGCGCCGTGGGTGCAAGACACTCCGGCGCGCGCGCTGCGGGAAATGACATTAGACAGCCGCGTTGCGGCTGCCGGGGATCTGTTTGTCGCGATTGTTGGGCACAAAGCAGATGGACGGCGCTATATTCCGCAGGCAATTGCGCAAGGCGTAGCAGCGATTGTTGCCGAAGCTGAAGGTGAGGCCGCTGATGGCACCGTTCGCGAAATGCACGGTGTGCCAGTGGTGTATCTCAGCAACCTGAACCAGCGGCTGTCCGCGCTGGCAGGCCGTTTTTATCAGCAGCCTGCGGAAAAGTTACAGCTGATTGGCGTAACGGGAACCAACGGAAAAACGACGACGACTCAGCTTCTGGCGCAGTGGAGTCAGGCATTAGGCGAAACGAGTGCCGTGATGGGTACCGTAGGCAATGGCCTATTAGGTCGAGCAATTCCGACAGAGAATACGACAGGGTCTGCTGTTGATGTTCAGCAGGTGCTGAGCCAACTGGTCGATCAAGGTGCGACGTTCGCCGCCATGGAAGTGTCCTCCCACGGTCTGGTGCAGCATCGTGTGGCTGCGTTGCCGTTCGCGGCGGCGGTGTTCACTAACCTGAGCCGCGATCATCTTGATTACCATGGCGATATGGAAAGCTACGAAGCGGCCAAATGGGCGCTGTTCTCCGAGCATCGTGTTGGGCAGATGATTATCAACGCAGATGACGAAGTCGGACTGCGCTGGTTGGCGAAGCTGCCGGATGCGGTTGCCGTCACTATGGAAAACAATCTTGTCCCCGGCTGCCGTGGGCGCTGGCTGAAAGCGACACAGATTGATTATCACGATAACGGTGCCACGATTGCGTTTGATTCAAGCTGGGGGCATGGCGAAATTGAAAGCCGCCTGATGGGCGCGTTTAACGTCAGCAATATGCTGCTGGCGCTGGCAACGCTGCTGTCTCTGGGCTATCCGCTCGATAAATTGGTTATCGCGGGCTCTCAGTTGCAACCGGTATGTGGCCGCATGGAAGTTTTCCATGCTGAAGCAAAACCAACGGTCGTTGTGGATTACGCCCACACGCCAGACGCGCTGGAAAAAGCGCTTGAAGCGGCACGCTTGCACTGTCAGGGGAAACTCTGGTGTGTGTTTGGCTGTGGTGGCGATCGTGATAAAGGTAAGCGCCCACTTATGGGCGGTATCGCAGAACAACTGGCCGACCGCGTTGTGGTTACCGATGATAACCCGCGTAGTGAAGAGCCTCAGGCAATTGTTGCCGATATTCTCTCTGGGCTGCTGGATGCCGGGCGCGTTCAGGTGATTCACGGACGTGCTGAAGCGGTCACTAGCGCGATTATGCAGGCGCAGGAAAATGACGTGGTGCTGGTTGCGGGTAAAGGGCACGAAGACTATCAACTGGTGGGCAATCAGCGTCTCGATTATTCCGATCGCATCACCGTTGCCCGCCTGCTGGGGGTGATTGCATGATTCGTGTCTCCTTGCAGCAGCTTGCCACGGTGCTGAATGCGCAGCTGATTGGCGAAAGCATTGATATTGAAGATGTTTCAACCGATACGCGTAAGCTGACGTCCGGCGGTTTGTTTATCGCGCTGAAAGGCGAGAAATTCGATGCACATGATTACGCTGCGGATGCGGTAAAAGGCGGTGCGGCGGCTCTGTTAGTCAGTAAGCACTTACCTATCAATGTGCCGCAACTGCTGGTGAAAGATACGCGTCTGGCGCTGGGCCAATTGGGTGCTTGGGTTCGTCAGCAGTCAACGGCGCGTGTTGTCGCCCTGACAGGCTCTTCCGGTAAAACCTCGGTTAAAGAGATGACGGCGGCGATTCTGCGACAGTGTGGCTCCGTGTTGTATACCGCTGGTAACTTCAACAACGATATCGGTGTGCCGCTAACGCTGCTGCGTCTGACGGCGGAACACCAGTTCGCAGTGATTGAGCTGGGGGCAAATCACATTGGTGAGATTGCCTATACCACCGATCTGGTGCGGCCGGAAAGCGCACTGGTCAACAATCTGGCCGCCGCGCATCTGGAAGGTTTTGGTTCACTGGCCGGCGTGGCACAGGCGAAAGGCGAGATATTCTCTGGTTTGCCAGCAGACGGCGTAGCGATCGTGAATGCAGACAGCAACGATTTCCCGCACTGGCAGGTCATGCTGAATCATAAAACCGTCTGGCGTTTCTCACCGCAGGCTGCTTGCGATATCGATTTTTTTGCCAGCGACGTAGAGATTTTGGCGCAAGGCACGCGTTTCAGGCTGCATACACCGTTTGGTGAAACGCAGGTTCTGCTGCCTTTACCGGGTCGACATAACATTTCTAACGCACTGGCGGCGGCTTCGCTGGCGATGTCCGTCGGAGCGACGCTGGAAGCCGTTAAAGCCGGATTATCTCAGCTTCAGGCGGTACCGGGGCGGCTGTTCCCGATAGCTTTGTCTGAAGGCAAGCTGCTGCTGGATGACAGCTACAACGCCAATGTCGGTTCAATGACGGCGGCGGCACAGGTGCTGGCAGAGATGCCGGGCTACCGTGTGATGGTCGTTGGTGATATGGGCGAGTTGGGGGATGAAGCCCCTGAGTGCCATCGTCAAGTGGGCGAAGCGGCGCGTGCTGCGGGCATCGATCGCGTATTGAGTGTGGGAACGTTGAGTGAATTGATCGGCACTGCCAGTGGCAATGGTGAGCATTTTCAGGATAAAGCCGCGCTGGTTTCACGTTTGAAGGTGCTGATGTCAGAACATAACGTCATCAGCGTATTGGTCAAAGGCTCACGCAGTGCTGCGATGGAGCAGGTTGTACATGCATTACAGGAGAATGCGCAATGTTAGTATGGCTGGCCGAACATTTGGCCAAACTTTATACCGGCTTTAACGTCTTTTCTTATTTGACGTTCCGCGCCATTGTCAGCCTGCTGACCGCATTGGTTATTTCCTTATGGATGGGGCCGCACATGATTGCCTGGCTGCAGCGTTTGCAGATTGGGCAGGTTGTGCGTAACGAAGGGCCGGAATCACATTTCAGTAAGCGCGGAACCCCGACGATGGGGGGCGTGATGATCCTGGTGGCGATTATCGTTTCCGTTTTGATGTGGGCGAACCTGTCTAACCCGTATGTCTGGTGCGTACTGCTGGTGTTAGCGGGCTACGGCGCGGTCGGCTTTGTTGATGATTACCGCAAAGTGGTCCGTAAGGACACCAAGGGATTGATCGCTCGCTGGAAATATTTCTGGCAGTCGGTGATTGCGCTCGTGGTGGCTTTCACCATGTATTCCATCGGTAAAGATACGCCAGCCACGCAGCTGGTTGTGCCGTTTTTCAAAGACGTAATGCCGCAACTGGGCCTGCTCTATGTTGCGCTGGCCTACTTTGTGATTGTCGGCACCAGTAATGCCGTAAACCTGACTGATGGTCTGGATGGTTTGGCAATCATGCCGACTGTGTTTGTTGCGGCGGGTTTTGCACTGGTGGCATGGGCAACAGGGAACATGAACTTTGCTGGTTACCTGCACATTCCGTATATCCGCCATGCCAGTGAACTGGTGATCGTCTGTACCGCGATTGTGGGCGCAGGGCTTGGGTTTCTGTGGTTTAACACCTATCCGGCGCAGGTCTTCATGGGGGACGTAGGTTCTCTGGCGCTGGGCGGCGCGCTGGGGACTATTGCGGTCCTGCTGCGCCAGGAGTTTTTATTAGTGATTATGGGCGGTGTCTTCGTGGTCGAAACGCTGTCGGTGATTTTGCAAGTCGGGTCCTTTAAGTTGCGCGGGCAGCGAATTTTCCGCATGGCGCCGATTCATCACCATTATGAACTTAAGGGCTGGCCGGAACCGCGCGTGATTGTGCGCTTCTGGATTATTTCGTTGATGCTGGTGCTGATTGGCCTGGCAACGCTGAAGGTACGGTAAGACATGGTGGACTATCAGGGTAAAAAAGTCGTCATTATCGGGTTGGGTCTGACTGGGCTCTCCTGTGTTGATTTCTTTCTCGCGCGCGATGTCGTACCGCGCGTGGTGGATACCCGTATCAGTCCGCCAGGTCTGGATAAGCTGCCGGAGCAGGTGGAACGACATCTCGGTAGCCTGAATGAAGACTGGCTGATGAGCGCAGATTTGATCGTCGCCAGTCCTGGTGTTGCCTTGGCGACGCCGATTCTGTGTGACGCCGCTGATGCTGGCATCGAGATTGTTGGTGATATCGAGCTGTTCTGTCGTGAAGCGCAGGCACCGATTGTGGCGATTACCGGCTCTAACGGTAAAAGTACGGTGACGACGCTGGTCGGCGAAATGGCGCGTGCCGCAGGCTGGCAGGTGGGTGTGGGGGGCAACATCGGTCTACCTGCACTGCAACTGCTTGAACAGCCTGCTCAGCTGTATGTGTTGGAGCTGTCGAGTTTCCAATTGGAAACGACGAGTAGCCTGCACGCTGCTGCCGCAACCATTCTGAACGTGACGGAAGATCACACCAACCGTTACCCGTTTGGTCTACAGCAGTACCGGGCGGCGAAATTGCGTATTTATGAACACGCGGATTTGTGTGTTGTGAATGCTGATGATGCGCTGACCATGCCGGTTCGCGGTGCGGATGCACGCTGTCGCAGTTTTGGCGTCGATGTCGGCGATTATCACCTTAACCGTCAGCAGGGAGAAACCTGGCTGCGGGTTGACGGTGAACGTGTGCTCAATACCCGTGAAATCAAGCTGGTCGGGCAGCACAATTATACGAATGCATTGGCAGCGCTGGCGTTGGCTGATGCAGTGAAGATTCCACGTGCGTCTGCGTTGACGGCGTTGACGTCATTTACCGGACTGCCTCATCGCTTTCAAATGGCTTTCGAGCGTAATGGCGTGCGGTGGATCAATGATTCTAAAGCCACCAATGTGGGCAGCACCGAGGCCGCATTGAGCGGTTTGGCGGTAGAAGGCACGTTGCACCTGCTGTTAGGCGGTGACGGTAAATCTGCCGATTTCTCGCCGCTGGTGCCGTATTTGCAGGGCGAGCACATTCATTTGTACTGCTTCGGTCAGGATGGGCAACAGCTGGCTGCGCTGCGCCCGGAAATTGCCGAGCAGACAGAAACGATGGAACAGGCAATGCGTATCATCGCCGAACGCGTTAAGCCGGGCGATATGGTGCTGTTGTCGCCAGCCTGCGCAAGTCTGGATCAGTTCCGCAGTTTTGAACAGCGAGGCGATGAATTCGCTCGTCTGGCGGAGGAGTTAGGCTGATGCGGTTCTTCGGGCTGGCGTTTATCGAGCGCATCAAGAGCTGGGTTATGGGAACGCGCGAAAGCGATACGCTCAGCGTTGTCCTGTACGACAGGACGCTGGTGTGGTTGACGCTTGGGCTGGCCGTGATTGGTTTTGTGATGGTGACGTCAGCTTCTATGCCTGTTGGACAGCGTCTTGCCAGCGACCCGTTCCTGTTCGCGAAACGTGATGCGATTTATATCGGGTTGGCATTTGGCTTGTCGTTAATCACGCTGCGTGTGCCGATGGAGATATGGCAACGTTACAGCCCGGTACTGCTACTGCTCGCCATGGTTATGTTGCTGGTGGTGCTCGCGGTGGGAAGCTCGGTCAACGGTGCGTCACGCTGGATTTCGCTGGGGCCATTGCGTATTCAGCCTGCGGAATTATCCAAGCTGGCGCTGTTTTGCTACCTGTCCAGCTACATGGTGCGCAAAGTTGAAGAAGTGAGAAATAACTTCTGGGGCTTTTGCAAACCAATGGGCGTGATGGTGGTGTTGGCGGTGCTGCTGCTGGCACAGCCGGACCTCGGCACCGTAGTTGTACTGTTTATTACGACGCTGGCGATGCTGTTTCTGGCTGGCGCCAAGATGTGGCAGTTTCTGGCGATCATCGGCTGTGGCGTGTTTGCCGTTGGCCTGCTGATTATCGCTGAGCCTTACCGTATGCGCCGTGTGACGTCTTTCTGGAATCCATGGGACGATCCGTTTGGCAGCGGCTACCAGTTAACGCAGTCCCTGATGGCATTTGGGCGCGGTGAATTCTGGGGGCAAGGGCTGGGGAATTCAGTACAGAAACTGGAATATTTGCCGGAAGCACATACCGATTTCATTTTCTCTATTTTAGGTGAGGAACTCGGCTATATCGGTGTGGTTTTAGCGTTGTTAATGATATTCTTCGTCGCTTTTCGCGCGATGTCTATCGGGAAGCGGGCGCTGGAGATCGATCAGCGTTTTTCGGGCTTTCTGGCGTGTTCCATCGGTATCTGGTTCAGCTTTCAGACGCTGGTGAACGTAGGCGCGGCGGCGGGGATGCTACCGACAAAAGGGCTGACGTTGCCGCTGATCAGTTACGGCGGTTCGAGTTTGCTGATTATGTCGACGGCGATAGTGTTGCTGTTACGCATTGATTTTGAAACGCGTCTGACGAAAGCGCAGGCGTTTACGAGAGGTGCCCGATGAGTGGCGAAGGCAAGCGTTTGATGGTGATGGCTGGCGGTACGGGCGGGCATGTCTTTCCCGGGCTGGCGGTTGCGCACCACCTGATGGCGCAGGGCTGGCAGGTTCGCTGGTTAGGTACGGCGGATCGTATGGAAGCCGATTTGGTGCCTAAGCATGGTATCGAAATTGATTTTATCCGCATTTCTGGCTTGCGTGGTAAAGGCATTCGGGCGCAGTTAAGCGCGCCGATTCGTATTTTTCAGGCAGTGCGTCAGGCTCGCGCGATTATGCGCCGTTACCAGCCTGATGTGGTGCTGGGGATGGGTGGTTATGTTTCCGGTCCCGGTGGTTTGGCTGCCTGGCTGTGCGGCATTCCGGTTGTCCTACATGAGCAGAACGGTATTGCAGGGCTAACCAATCGCTGGTTATCCCATATCGCCAAAAAGGTATTGCAGGCATTCCCGGGTGCGTTTCCTAAAGCTGATGTTGTGGGGAACCCGGTCAGAACCGATGTGCTGGCATTGCCTGCGCCGGAAGCACGATTAGCCGATCGCTCAGGCCCTGTGAGGGTGCTGGTTGTTGGTGGTAGTCAGGGCGCAAGAGTGCTGAATCAAACGCTACCCGGCGTGGCAGCACAGTTGGGCGATCGCGTGACGATTTGGCATCAGGTTGGCAAAGGGGCGTTATCAACCGTTCAACAGGCCTATCAGGATGTTGGGCAGACGCAGCACAAGATTACCGAATTTATTGATGACATGGCGGCAGCTTACGCCTGGGCTGATGTGGTGGTGTGCCGTTCCGGCGCATTGACCGTCAGTGAAATTGCAGCGGCTGGGTTACCGGCGCTGTTTGTCCCGTTCCAGCATAAAGATCGGCAGCAGTACTGGAATGCGCTGCCGTTGGAAAAGGCAGGCGCGGCAAAAATTATTGAGCAGCCACAGTTCAGCGTGGCGGCTGTTAGCGAGGTGCTATCCGTTTGGGATCGCGCAACCTTGCTGACAATGGCACAAAAAGCCCGCGCAGTGGCCATTCCAGATGCAACCGACCGGGTTGCGGCGGAAGTCAGTGCAGCGGCAGGCAGTCGGGCCACACATGTGGCTCATGGTTAATTAATACAACGTTGTCGGACATAAGGCTGTGCGACGACGCTACAAGGTAGCGATAGAATAAAGTGAATACTCAACAACTGGCGAAACTACGTTCAATCGTGCCCGAGATGCATCGCGTCCGGCACATACACTTTGTCGGCATCGGCGGTGCTGGCATGGGTGGTATCGCCGAAGTGTTGGCCAACGAAGGTTATGAAATTAGCGGTTCCGATCTAGCTCCAAATGCGGTGACGCAGCAGTTGACTGAACTTGGCGCGCAGATTTACTTCCACCACCGTGCGGAGAACGTTCTGAACGCCAGCGTGGTGGTGGTGTCGAGTGCGATTACTGCGGATAACCCTGAGATTGTCGCCGCGCATGACGCACGTATTCCGGTGATCCGTCGTGCCGAGATGTTGGCGGAACTGATGCGTTTTCGTCACGGTATTGCGATCGCAGGTACGCACGGCAAGACGACGACGACGGCGATGGTCTCCAGTATTTACGCGGAAGCGGGACTGGATCCGACGTTTGTGAACGGTGGATTGGTGAAGGCAGCGGGAACGCATGCGCGTTTGGGCTCAAGCCGTTACCTGATTGCGGAAGCGGATGAAAGCGATGCGTCTTTCCTGCATTTGCAGCCGATGGTAGCGATTGTGACCAATATCGAAGCTGACCATATGGACACGTATCAGGGTGATTTTGAGAACCTGAAGCAGACGTTCATCAATTTCCTGCACAACCTGCCGTTTTATGGGCAAGCGGTGATGTGTATTGATGATGCGGTAATCCGTGAACTGCTGCCGCGCGTGGGTCGGCATATCACCACGTATGGCTTTAGCGACGATGCTGATGTGCGTATTTCAGGGTATCACCAGACTGGTGCGCAAGGGCATTTTACGCTGGAGCGGAAAGATAAACCGCTGCTTACTGTCACGCTGAATGCACCGGGGCGTCACAATGCGCTCAACGCAGCAGCAGCGGTTGCTGTGGCGACCGATGAAGGGATTGATGACGAGGCGATTCTACGCGCGCTTGAGCGTTTTCAGGGCACCGGTCGTCGCTTTGATTTTCTCGGTGAATATCCGCTTGAGCTGGTGAATGGTCAAAGCGGTACGGCGATGTTGGTGGATGATTACGGCCACCATCCGACGGAAGTCGATGCCACGATTAAAGCCGCCCGCGCCGGGTGGCCAGATAAGCGGTTGGTCATGATTTTTCAGCCGCATCGCTATACGCGAACCCGCGATTTGTATGACGATTTCGCACATGTGCTATCGCAGGTTGACGTGCTGCTGATGCTGGATGTGTATTCCGCTGGAGAGTCGCCGATTCCGGGCGCGGACAGCCGTTCGCTGTGCCGTACGATTCGCGGAAGAGGTAAGATTGATCCGATTCTGGTGACGGATGTGGATACTTTACCGGAACTGTTGTCACAGGCGCTGCGAGGTGAAGACCTGATTTTGGTTCAGGGCGCCGGCAACATCGGTAAACTGGCGCGTAAACTGGCTGATTCCAGATTACAGCCACAGATGAGTGAATGAGGAACATCATGACTGAGAAAGTTGCTGTATTGCTTGGTGGAACCTCTGCCGAACGTGAAGTGTCGTTACTTTCCGGTCAGGCGGTTTTGGCTGGCCTGAAAGAAGCGGGCATCAACGCGCATGCGGTTGATACCCGTGACGTCTCTGTGACGACGTTAAAGGAAGAAGGCTTTACCAAGATTTTCATCGCCTTACATGGTCGTGGTGGTGAAGATGGTACATTGCAGGGCGTTCTGGAGTTCCTGGGGCTGCCTTATACCGGTAGCGGCGTCATGGCATCTGCACTGACGATGGATAAACTCCGCACCAAACAGGTGTGGCAAGCCGTGGGATTACCGGTGTCGCCATACGTGGCGCTGGATCGTCGCCAATATTCAGAAACGGCGGCAAACGCGCTGCTGGCGAAATTCACCCATCTCGGGCTGCCGCTGATCGTCAAGCCAAGCCGTGAAGGTTCCAGCGTGGGGATGAGCAAAGTGAATACGCTGAGCGAACTGCCTGCTGCACTGGAAGAAGCATTCCGTCACGATGACGATATTCTGATCGAGAAGTGGCTGAGCGGCCCAGAGTATACGGTGGCTATCCTGGGTGATGACGTGTTGCCTTCTATTCGTATTCAGCCTGCGGGTACGTTTTACGATTATGAAGCGAAGTATTTATCGGATGATACGCAGTATTTCTGTCCGAGTGGTTTGCCGGACGAGCAAGAGCAGGCGCTAGCTGGACTGGCGATGGCGGCTTATCGTGCGGTGGGCTGTAGCGGATGGGGACGCGTCGATTTTATGCTGGATAGCGACGGTGCCTTCTATCTGCTTGAAGTGAATACGTCTCCGGGGATGACGAGCCACAGTCTGGTTCCTATGGCAGCGCGCCAACGTGGGCTGACTTTCTCGCAACTGGTCGTGAAAATTTTAGAGCTCGCTGGCTGATATGTCGCAGGCAGCGCTGAATACACGCGGACGAGAGCCTGAAACCAAAGGAACACGTCGCAGTAATGGAGGCCAATTGGCAGGGATGATTTTCCTGCTGATGGTGATAGGGACGATCGTCTGGGGAAGCTGGATGGTTGTGGGGTGGATGAAAGATGCCAGCCGCTTACCGCTCTCCCGCATGGCAGTGACAGGGGAAAGACAGTACACCACCAACGACGATATCCGTCAGGCTATTTTGTCGTTGGGGTCGCCGGGAACGTTCATGACACAGGATGTGAACGTGATCCAGCAGCAGATCGAGCGTCTGTCGTGGATAAAACAGGCTAGCGTGCGCAAGCAGTGGCCGGACGAATTAAAGATTCATCTGGTTGAATATGTTCCGGTGGCGCGTTGGAATGATCAGCTAATGGTTGATGCAGAAGGAAATTCGTTCAGTGTACCCGCCGAACGTATTGGCAATCGCAAGATGCCGCTGCTGTATGGCCCGGAAGGCAGTGAAGCAGAAGTGCTGGAAGGCTATCGCACAATGAATCAGACGCTGGCCGCCGGGAAGTTTACGTTAAAAATGGTGGCGATGAGTGCGCGGCATTCGTGGCAACTAGGATTAGACGATGATACTCGCCTCGAATTGGGGCGGGACGACAGGGCTAAACGTCTGCAACGCTTTATCGAGCTGTATCCGCTGTTGCAGCGGCAGGCTCAGAGCGAAAACAAACGTATCAGCCATGTGGATTTGCGGTATGACAGCGGGGCCGCGATAGGTTGGGCTCCAGCTTTGCTTGATCAGCAACAGGGTGATCAACAACAACACGGTGATCGGCAACGAGTTGGTCAGCACTAAGACATTGATCAGCAACAGAACAGTAACCAGAAACAGGCACAGGCTAAACAACAATGATCAAGTCGACGGACAGAAAACTGGTAGTTGGGCTGGAAATCGGTACAGCAAAAGTGGCTGCGCTGGTAGGGGAAGTTCTGCCCGATGGCATGGTCAACATTATTGGCGTAGGCAGTTGCCCGTCACGCGGTATGGATAAAGGCGGTGTAAACGATCTGGAATCGGTCGTTAAATGTGTTCAGCGCGCTATTGATCAGGCTGAGTTGATGGCAGACTGCCAGATCTCTTCCGTGTACCTGGCGCTCTCGGGAAAACACATCAGCTGCCAGAATGAAATAGGGATGGTGCCTATTTCAGAAGAAGAGGTTACGCAGGACGACGTGGAAAGCGTGGTGCATACCGCTAAATCCGTGCGCGTGCGTGATGAACATCGTGTTCTCCATGTGATTCCACAGGAGTACGCGATCGATTATCAGGAAGGGATTAAAAACCCGGTTGGCTTATCCGGCGTGCGCATGCAGGCGAAAGTCCACCTGATAACCTGCCATAACGATATGGCGAAGAATATTGTTAAAGCCGTTGAACGCTGCGGCTTAAAGGTTGACCAGCTGATTTTTGCGGGACTGGCTTCCAGTTATGCGGTTCTGACAGAAGATGAACGTGAGCTGGGCGTGTGTGTCGTTGATATTGGCGGCGGTACAATGGATATCGCGGTCTATACCGGTGGCGCATTGCGACACACTAAAGTGATTCCGTATGCGGGCAATGTGGTTACCAGCGATATTGCTTACGCATTTGGTACGCCGCCGACGGATGCCGAAGCGATCAAGGTGCGTCACGGTTGTGCATTAGGCGCGATCGTCGGCAAAGATGAGAATGTGGAAGTCCCGAGCGTTGGAGGACGTCCACCTCGCAGTCTGCAAAGACAGACATTGGCGGAAGTGATTGAACCACGTTACACCGAGCTGTTGAACTTGGTGAACGATGAACTTTTACAGTTGCAGGAGCAGTTGCGTCAACAAGGCGTGAAACACCATCTGGCAGCAGGGATTGTGCTGACGGGCGGTGCCGCGCAAATAGACGGTCTGGCGGCCTGTGCGCAGCGTGTGTTCCATACACAGGTGCGTATTGGACAACCAATGAATATAACAGGGCTGACGGATTACGCCCAAGAGCCTTATTACTCAACGGCGGTTGGGTTGCTGCATTACGGAAAAGAATCTCATCTGGGTGGTGAGCATGAAGTCGAAAAACGTGCCTCAGTGAGCAACTGGTTCAAGAGAATCAACAGCTGGTTGAGGAAAGAATTTTAATTTTATCAAAGAGATCACCTGGCACAGTTTTATGATCTCGCAGTTACAGGCACAAACGGAGAGAAATTATGTTTGAACCAATGGAATTAACCAACGACGCGGTGATTAAAGTCATCGGCGTCGGTGGTGGCGGTGGTAATGCCGTCGAACACATGGTGCGTGAGCGCATCGAAGGCGTCGAATTCTTCGCGGTCAACACGGATGCGCAGGCATTACGCAAAACGGCTGTTGGCCAGACGATTCAGATCGGCAGTGGCATCACGAAAGGTCTGGGCGCTGGCGCTAACCCTGAAGTCGGACGTAATTCGGCTGAAGAAGATCGTGAAGCACTGCGTTCAGCACTGGAAGGTGCGGACATGGTGTTTATCGCCGCAGGTATGGGCGGTGGTACAGGTACAGGCGCTGCGCCGGTTGTTGCCGAAGTTGCAAAAGACCTGGGCATTCTGACCGTCGCTGTGGTGACCAAGCCTTTCAACTTTGAAGGCAAAAAGCGTATGGCGTTTGCAGAGCAGGGTATCGCTGAACTGTCTAAGCACGTCGACTCGCTGATCACTATTCCAAACGACAAGCTGCTGAAAGTGCTGGGACGCGGTATCTCCCTGCTGGATGCATTTGGCGCGGCAAACGATGTACTGAAAGGCGCGGTGCAAGGTATTGCCGAGCTGATCACGCGTCCAGGCCTGATGAACGTCGACTTTGCAGACGTGCGTACCGTGATGTCCGAAATGGGTTATGCCATGATGGGTTCCGGTGTTGCGCGTGGTGAAGACCGTGCAGAAGAAGCGGCTGAAATGGCGATCTCCAGCCCGCTGTTGGAAGATATCGATCTGTCCGGCGCACGTGGCGTGTTGGTCAACATCACGGCGGGCTTTGATCTGCGTCTGGATGAGTTCGAGACGGTTGGTAACACCATCCGTGCATTCGCGTCCGATAATGCGACAGTCGTAATCGGTACGTCGCTTGACCCGGAAATGAATGATGAACTGCGTGTCACGGTTGTTGCGACGGGTATCGGCATGGACAAGCGTCCTGAGATTACTCTGGTGACGAACAAGCAGGCCAGTCAGCCTGTGATGGATCATCGTTATCAGCAACACGGTATGACGCCACTGGCGCAGGAAAAACCGGCTGCCAAAGTGGTTAACGACCAGAATCCGCAGACGAATAAAGAGCCAGATTATCTGGATATCCCGGCGTTTCTGCGTAAGCAGGCAGACTAATTTGCTGCCAGATAACGTTGGAATCTCCGCTCTTTGTGCTAAACTGTGCCGCCGAGCCTGGTGTATACTAGGTCGGTAGGTTCAGTAACATGCGAGATAAAATGATGATCAAACAACGTACATTAAAACGTATTGTTCAGGCGACTGGTGTCGGGTTACATACCGGCAAGAAGGTCACGTTGACCATGCGTCCTGCACCGGCAAATACCGGGGTCATCTATCGCCGCACAGACTTGAATCCCCCGGTTGATTTTCCGGCTGATGCAAAATCCGTGCGTGATACCATGCTCTGTACTTGCCTGGTTAATGAGCATGACGTCCGTATTTCTACGGTGGAGCATCTTAACGCTGCGCTTGCAGGGTTGGGCATTGACAATATTGTCATTGATGTTGACGCGCCAGAAATTCCAATTATGGATGGCAGCGCCAGCCCGTTCGTTTACCTGCTGTTAGATGCTGGTATCGAAGAGCTGAATTGTGCCAAGAAATTCGTACGTATCAAACAGCCTGTTCGCGTTGAAGATGGCGACAAGTGGGCCGAGATGAAACCGTTTAACGGCTTCAGCCTGGATTTCACTATCGACTTCAACCACCCGGCGATTGATGCGGGCAACCAGCGCTATCGTTTGGATTTCTCCGCTGATGCGTTTGTTCGCCAGATCAGCCGTGCGCGTACATTCGGCTTCATGCGCGATATCGAATACTTGCAGTCTCGTGGGTTGTGCCTGGGCGGCAGTATGGATTGTGCCATCGTCGTTGACGATTACCGCGTACTGAACGAAGACGGTCTGCGTTTTGAAGATGAGTTTGTCCGCCATAAAATGCTGGATGCCATCGGTGACCTGTTTATGTGTGGGCACAACATCATCGGTGCGTTCTCTGCGTTTAAATCTGGACACGCACTGAATAACAAATTGTTGCAGGCTGTGCTGGCAAATCAGGAAGCGTGGGAATACGTGACCTTTGAAGACGAAGCTGAGATGCCGTTGGCATTTAAAGCACCGTCTATCGTGCTGGCGTAACGCTTGAACTTGAAGTAATCATTTCTTATTACGACTGGTTTTATTGGTACTCTCTCCGGCCAATGAAGCCAGTCGTTCTAATATCTTTCTGAGTTTTTCCGGGCTGTTGCCTGCTAATGTCCTCAATGTTTCCGCACTTTGTTCACTCAACTGACGCAACGGTTTGTCATCGGTATTTTCCGTCGGCGTAATGTCATTATTTTTCACAATTTCATGCCCTTTTGCGGCAAGCGTTGGATTAATCCTGATGTCGATTGAAGCCAATGATGGTAGTATTTGTGCGCGTAATGCAGAGAGCAGCGCAGGTTGTTCGTAACGTAACCGCATCAGCCAACTGGCGTTGGCGGTTTCCAGTATCAGTAAACCTTGCCGGTAATTAGCGACGCGGCACCATGGGTGCAACGGTGCAGGCAGTAACCCGCGTACGGCACGGTTGAGTTTTAATAAGGCGATAGCGCGTTGTTGCACATCTTGTAGCGGGCCTTTACCCGACATAGATGCGCTATCAAACAGAAATTCCAGTGATTGTGGGCGGCTATCACGCATAGACCTGGCTCCGGTGGATGTTACTCGTGATTGGTATTCTAAATCGTTGGCGACAATTTGGCAGACGTTATTTCTGGCCGCATCTCTTATTAGGGATGGTCGCGGCGAGTCTTGGCCTGCCGACAAGCCTGAACGACTCACAGGATATCGCCTCACTCCCTAATTCAAGCTCCAGCGTGAGTCGCCAGAATCACGTCTCGCTGAACCTTACCGATCTGGTCGCGCTGAAGGAAGCGCATCGGCGCTCGTCCTACAGCGTTGATTATTGGCATCAGCATGCGATTCGCACGGTAATCCGTCATCTTTCTTTTGCGTTGACGACGCCACAGACGGCCAGTGCCGAGCAGGTTGACGATCTTCAACCTCATTCTTTGGTTTTGCTGGATACGCTAAATGCGTTGTTGACGCAGGATTCCCAGTATCCCTTTGTGATCTCCCCTCATGCTGGGCATGTCACTTTTTATCCTCAGGCACACCATCAAATCGGCGTCTGGCTTGCCCAAATCCGCGGCATCCGCGCAGGGCCCTCTCTTTTCAGCTGAACGTGTAGTGGATAATTAGCTGAAGAAATTTCTCTCGTTTTTTGCTGAGTTTCTCAGTTTTTCGATGTTGTGTTGCCACTGGATCCGTGGCACTTGTGAGATTAAAACTATTATGGTCATGAATATCCTAACCAAAATTTTTGGTAGCCGTAACGATCGTACGCTGCGTCGTATGCGTAAAAATGTTGATGTCATCGGTCGTTTAGAGCCAGAAATGGAAAAACTTTCAGATGAGGAACTGCAAGCGAAAACGCAGGAGTTCCGTGCCCGTCTGGAAAAAGGTGAGTCGCTGGAGAACCTGCTGCCGGAAGCCTTCGCGGTAGTCCGCGAATCCAGTAAGCGTGTCTTTGGCATGCGTCACTTCGATGTGCAGCTTATCGGCGGTATGGTATTGAACGAGCGTTGCATCGCGGAGATGCGTACCGGTGAAGGTAAAACGCTGACGGCAACGCTGCCTGCGTACCTGAATGCGCTGACTGGTCGTGGCGTACACGTAGTTACCGTGAACGATTATCTGGCACAGCGTGATGCCGAAAATAACCGTCCGTTGTTTGAATTCCTTGGCCTGAGCGTTGGGATCAACCTGCCGGGAATGCCTGCTCCAGCGAAGCGTGAAGCCTATGCGGCAGATATCACTTACGGTACCAATAACGAATACGGTTTCGACTACCTGCGTGACAACATGGCGTTCAGCCCGGAAGAGCGCGTGCAGCGTAAATTATACTATGCGCTGGTGGATGAGGTTGACTCCATCCTGATCGATGAAGCGCGTACGCCGCTGATCATTTCCGGCCCGGCTGAAGACAGCTCTGAGCTTTATATCAGCGTCAATAAAATCATCCCTCACCTGATCCGTCAGGAGAAAGAAGATTCGGATACCTTCCACGGTGAAGGACACTTCTCTGTTGATGAGAAAGCGCGTCAGGTTAACCTCACCGAGCGTGGTCTGGTTCTGGTAGAAGAACTGCTGGTGAAAGAAGGCATTATGGAAGAGGGCGAGTCGCTGTACTCTCCGACCAACATTATGCTGATGCACCATGTGACCGCTGCGCTGCGTGCGCACGTATTGTTTACCCGCGATGTCGATTACATTGTGAAAGACGGTGAAGTTATCATCGTCGACGAACACACTGGCCGTACTATGCAGGGGCGTCGCTGGTCTGATGGTCTGCATCAGGCTGTGGAAGCGAAAGAGAAGGTGACCATTCAGAATGAAAACCAGACATTGGCTTCCATTACCTTCCAGAATTACTTCCGCCTGTATGAAAAACTGGCAGGTATGACCGGTACGGCGGATACCGAAGCGTTCGAATTCAGCTCCATCTATAAGCTGGATACGATTGTGGTGCCGACTAACCGTCCGATGATTCGTAAAGACTTGCCTGACCTGGTCTACATGACCGAGCAGGAAAAAATTGATGCCATCATTGAAGATATCAAAGACCGCTCTGTAAAAGGCCAGCCTATTCTGGTCGGTACGATCTCTATTGAGAAATCAGAAGTGGTTTCTCAGGCGCTGGAAAAGGCGGGCATCAAACACAATGTGTTGAATGCGAAATTCCACGCCATGGAAGCGGACATTGTTGCACAGGCGGGTCAGTCTGGTGCGGTCACCATCGCGACCAACATGGCCGGTCGTGGTACGGACATCGTATTGGGTGGTAGCTGGCAGGCCGAAGTCGCACATCTGGAAAACCCAGATGACGCGCAAATTGCAGAAATCAAAGCAGCCTGGAAAGTACGCCATGATGCGGTGCTGGCTGCGGGTGGCTTGCACATTATCGGTACAGAACGTCATGAATCTCGCCGTATCGATAACCAGCTGCGTGGTCGTTCCGGTCGTCAGGGGGATGCGGGTTCATCACGTTTCTATCTGTCGATGGAGGATGCGCTGATGCGTATTTTTGCCTCCGATCGCGTTTCTAATATGATGCGTAAACTGGGTATGAAACCGGGCGAAGCGATTGAGCACCCGTGGGTCACCAAGGCGATTGCTAACGCACAGCGTAAAGTGGAAAGCCGTAACTTTGATATTCGTAAACAGCTGCTGGAATACGATGATGTGGCGAACGACCAACGTCGTGCGATCTACACACAGCGTAACGAACTGCTGGATGTGTCCGATATCAGTGAAACCATCACCAGTATTCGTGAAGATGTGTTTAAAGCGACTATCGACAGCTATATTCCACCGGAATCTCTGGAAGAAATGTGGGATACGGAAGGTCTGGAACAGCGCCTGAAGAACGACTTCGATCTGGATATGCCGATCAAGGCGTGGCTGGATAAAGAGCCTGAGTTGCACGAAGAAACACTGCGTGAGCGTATTTTCCAGCAGGCGCTTGAGGTTTATCATCGCAAAGAAGAAGTGGTTGGCGCTGAAGTCATGCGCAACTTCGAGAAAGGCGTGATGTTGCAGACGCTGGATTCCTTGTGGAAAGAGCACCTGGCGGCAATGGATTATCTGCGTCAGGGCATCCATCTGCGTGGCTATGCACAGAAAGATCCGAAACAAGAATATAAGCGTGAGTCGTTCTCTATGTTTGCCGCGATGCTGGAATCACTGAAATATGAAGTGATCAGTACACTGAGCAAAGTTCAGGTGAGAATGCCGGAAGAAATTGAAGCGCTGGAGCAGCAACGCCGCGAAGAAGCTGAGCGTTTGGCACAGCAGCAACAGTTTAGCCATCAGGAAGAAGATAGCCTGAACACCGGTTCACCGGCGCAGGCAGACCGTAAAATTGGACGTAACGACCCTTGCCCATGTGGTTCAGGCAAGAAATATAAGCAGTGCCACGGTCGCTTGCAGAAATAATTGACTGCTGATCCAGTAGTTAATATGTGATAAGTACAAGGGCGGTCATTGACCGCCTTTTACTTGATAAGAATCTGATAGGAAGTGTCATGACGCAAAAACAGTTATCCGTCGCGGTCGGCATCATCCGCAATGCGGAGCAGCAATATTTCATTGCTCGCCGCCCTGATGGCGTTCATATGGCAGGGATGTGGGAATTTCCCGGCGGTAAAGTTGAAGAAGGTGAAACGCCAGAGCAGGCGCTGATTCGTGAACTGCGTGAAGAAACGGGCATCGAAGCCAGCGCACCACAGCCGCTAAACGACAAAACGTTTTCTACGTCGGAGAGAATTATCACGCTTCATTTCTTTCTGGTTGAAACGTGGCAGGGGGAACCCTATGGTCGGGAAGGTCAGGAATCTCGCTGGGTGGGCGTAGAAGAATTACGTGAGGAAGAGTTTCCGCCAGCGAATGCGGAGATGATCCGCTGGCTGAAATCGCTTTAATCTGGCTTTACTTTTTCCTGTCTGAAAGCCCCTGTCTTAAAAACTATCGTGGCGAAGCGTGGCCGTTAGCGCGTTTCGCTCCAGTCTTCACTATCAGAAACCATATCATCACTTGGAATACGCTTTTCTTCATCAGCCCATTCCCCTAAATCGATGAGCTGACAACGTTTGCTGCAAAATGGGCGATAGATGCTGGTTTCATCCCAGATGACTGCCTGCTTGCAGGTTGGGCACTTTACCGTCGTAATTTCTACTGTCATAAAATTCTTTTCACTCCATTTGGTACTTAACACATATATGCTACTTAACGCATTTCTGTCTGGTCGGGGCTGAGTCTAGCAGCAGGCCAGTTCAAAGGTTAAACGCGGAGGAATGTGGCCGTTTTCGCTATCTAATGGCAGAAAACGGATGGCATAGCGTGTCTTATGGCCGGATATCTGCGGATAGAGCTGATGTATCTGCTCAAGGCGCAAACGTAGCAGATCAGCATCGGAGGCATTGTCCTGGAAAAAACCGTTCAGGCTGGTCTGCGGGCGGAACGTGCCAGAATGGCGGATCAGTTCCAGGATCATGTCCAAGGCTTGTTTGAGCGGAGATAAGGAGTTAAGCCAGCCGGAAACCAATTTCTCACGCAGTTCCTGAGGCTGGTGCAGCCAGCTATGCAAAGTGGGCAGATCGAAACTACAGCACCCGCCGGGAATACCAAGCCGCTGGCGTACCATGCCAATCAGGCGATCTTCCCGTAAGAACTGCCCCATTCGTGGTGCGGCCATCAACGTACTGGCCAGATCTTTCAACTGACGTCTCAACGTATGGATGCGCTCCATGTCAACGCCCGGTACATCACTCCATTGCAGCAGTTTTTGCTGTTGCCGTTCCAGTTCTTTCAGCAGCTCGGTACGGACATCTCCACGTTCCAGCACATCGAGCAGTTCGGCGATAGCACGAAAAAATGTTAGAGCGCCTCCCATATCGGTCAGGGAGTGGTTTTGATGTAACTGCTGCAATAATGATTCGATACGCAACCAGGTACGTGTTTTTTCGTTCAGCGGGTATTCGAATAAAATCGTTGAGGGGGCGTCACTCATTCTTAGTCATCCTGTCGGCTGCGGAGGCGGCAAGCTCCAGGTACTGGCGGTGTAATTCCGCAACCTGTGGAGCCAGCTCGTTTGGGCAGCGACTGTTATCAATAATATCATCGGCATAAGCCAGGCGCTGTTCTCGGGTAGCCTGTGCTGCCAGTATGTTTTCTGCTTGTTGCTGGCTGATGCCATCGCGGGCCAGCGTACGTGCAAGCTGTGTTTCTTTGTCTACATCAACGACCAGAATACGCTGTGCCCGCTGTTGTAAACCGTTCTCCACCAGTAAAGGGACGACCCACAGAATGTACGGTGCGGATGCAGCCTGAAACTGGGCCTGTGTTTCTTGGTGGATCAACGGATGGAGTAAATTATTCAGCCACTGTTTCTCCTCTGGTGAGGAGAAAATCCGCTGGCGTAGTGCGGCACGATTCAATGAACCATCAGTATTGAGCATAGCGTCGCCAAACCGGAGCCTAATGGCATCCAGTGCGGGTTCCCCAGGCTCGACTACCTGACGCGCGATGATATCCGCATCAACGATAGTGGCCCCTAATTTGGCAAATTCATCAGCTACGGTGCTTTTTCCGCTGCCGATACCGCCCGTTAAGGCTACGATGTATGTCATTGCACCCGTGTTGAAAAGTTAACATTTCTACTATTTTCAAGGGTGAGGAATATCTTCCCGTCCCCCTGAAGTCAATCAGTTATCAACCGCAGTGTGCTTCACGTTATCACTTTGCTGGGTGATAGGTAAATTTCTCTGATTTTATCCCAAATAAAGTGAAAATCGCAGTCTTGCCGCAGGATTATTCCTGCGTATGATAACGTCACTGGTAAAGGGCATTATTTTTTCAGAAATGATTATGCTCAGTAACGATACTGAGTATGCCGCCGTCATTAACCAGGAACTCGAACCTCATGCGTATTGAAGAAGATTTAAAGTTAGGCTTTAAAGACGTTCTCATCCGGCCAAAGCGTTCGACGCTGAAAAGCCGCTCCGACGTTGAACTGGAACGTCAATTCACCTTCCTCCATGCCGGCGGCAACTGGTCCGGCGTACCGATTATCGCAGCCAATATGGATACCGTGGGTACGTTTAGTATGGCGGAAGTCCTGGCCTCTTTTGATGTTCTGACGGCTGTGCATAAACACTACTCTGTCGAACAATGGTCTCAGTTTGTGCAACGCACACCGGCATCAGTATTGCGCCATGTCATGGTCTCGACCGGGACATCTGAGGCTGATTTCATCAAGTTAAAGCAAATCTTGGCGCTGTCGCCTGAGCTGAAATTTATCTGTATCGATGTCGCCAATGGCTATTCCGAGCACTTTGTCACGTTCCTGCAAAAAGCACGCGAGGCCTGCCCGGATAAGGTTATCTGTGCAGGAAACGTTGTGACCGGCGAAATGGTTGAAGAACTGATTCTCTCCGGTGCGGACATCGTGAAAGTCGGCATTGGCCCCGGTTCTGTCTGCACAACACGCGTTAAAACGGGAGTTGGCTATCCTCAGCTTTCTGCGGTGATTGAATGTGCCGATGCAGCACATGGCCTCGGTGGGCAAATCGTGAGCGACGGCGGGTGCGCCATGCCGGGCGATGTTGCGAAAGCATTTGGCGGCGGAGCCGATTTTGTCATGCTGGGCGGTATGCTGGCAGGACATGACGAATGTGAAGGCACCATCGTGGAAGAAAACGGTGAGAAGATGATGCTGTTCTACGGCATGAGTTCCGCATCCGCGATGGAGCGTCATGTTGGCGGCGTGGCGGAATACCGTGCCGCAGAAGGAAAAACCGTGAAGTTGCCTCTGCGCGGTCCGGTAGACAATACCGTGCGCGATATTCTTGGTGGCCTGCGCTCGGCCTGTACCTATGTTGGTGCATCCCGTTTGAAAGAGCTGACAAAGCGTACAACGTTTATCCGCGTAGCCGAGCAGGAAAACCGTATTTTCAACGGGTAATTGCCGCCGTTATGCGCCGTCTTTCCGTCCGCTGTCAGCGGTGATGCATACGGCGTAGTTTGTCGCTGTTTGTATGTTGTATTGGTTTGTATGTTGTATTGGCCGGTTCAGGCACCGGCCAATACATTCCCCAACTGGAAGATAGGCAAATACATGCCAATCACCATCGCCCCGACCATTCCCCCGACGACCATCATCAACAACGGTTCCAGCGTTTGTGTCAGCATGTCTGCCTGCTGTTGTACCCGACCCTCATGCCATTCTGCCAGTTGTGTAAAGATCGCATCCAGCGCACCGGTTTCTTCCCCCACGCGGATCAGTTGCGGGCAGGGCGCAGGGAATAGTACGGCGTGATGCTGTGTTGCGTGGTATAGCGACGTCCCCTGATGCAACTGCGCCTGTATTTGTTGAATTGCGACTTGATAGAGCGGGTGACGGATCGTCGCGGCGGCATCCAGCCCTTCCGGGAGCGTTAAACCGGCATGCTGCGTCATGGCGAGAATATGGAAGATCTGGTTCAGCGATTTACCGCGTAATAGGCTGGATACGATAGGAAGCTTCAGCAACCATTCTTGCTCTCGGGTTTTCCACAATTGCCGTTTCTGCCTCAAGCGAGCGTATCCCACTATCAAACTGCTAAGTACCAGCACCCCAATGAATCCGTAGTCAGATATGACCTCTGCCAGATAAAGCAATTGCCGGGTAAACCACGGCAACGGCGTATCGAATGAGGAATAGAGCGACGCAAACTCGGGCAGAACCAGCGTTAACATCATCATGCTGACCAGCATGGCGATTGCTAAAACAAAGCAGGGGTAACGTAACGCTTTGATGACTTTCTGTTGCAGCCTGGACTGTTTTTCTTGCTGTTGGGCGAGCTGTAGGCAGCATGCGTCCAGCTTGCCGGTTAGCTCGCCGACGGCAATGAGGGAACGATACAGAACGGGAAAGATGTGAGGATATGCCTGTAGTGCTTCAGACAGTGAGCTTCCCTGAGCAACGTGGGTACGAACATCCCGTAGTACGCAGCGCCAGCCGGGGCGATCGTGCTGTTCCGACACCAGTTTTAATGCTTCCAGCAGTGGTAATCCGGCTTGTAGCAGGGCAGCAAGCTGTTTGATTAACTCGCCTAGCTGTTCACGTTTCCAGTAGCGTAGCGACAGGTAATGGCTGGCTTTTACGAGAAGCGGTTGGTAACCCTGTGCAATCAGGCTGGCATAGGCGTGCTGGCGATGTGTGCTAATGAGTTCTCCATCGATAAATTCGCCCTCGGACGTGATGGCCTGCCAGTGATATAAGCGCTGTAGCCTCATTTCGCCTCCTGATTCATTGACCGCTCATCGCCCACCACACGGTAGACTTCAGCAAGTGAGGTCAGGCCGTCGTTGACCAACTCAAGCCCTGCAGTCAGTAACGTTGGAAAACCGGCATGGCGAGAGAGTGCAGATAATTCCCCTGTGCTGGCGTTGCCCGCTAGCGCTGCCTGAAAATCTGGCGTGATAGGCAACAATTCATAGAGCGCGACGCGACCATAGTAGCCAGAAAAACAGTGGCTACAGCCGCGGGCTTGCCAATGTTGCAGTGGCCCTTGCCATACGTCATTGGGTAGTGAAAGTAGCGGTTCTTCTGGGATTTTACAGTGCGGGCATAACCGACGAACAAGGCGTTGGGCAATGATGAGTTTTAGCGCCGCAGCTAACAGGTAACCGGGGATGCCCAGATGGCTGAGGCGAGTTAACGTTTCTACGGCAGAGTTGGTATGCAGCGTGGACATGACCAGATGGCCGGTTTGTGCGGCTTTTACCGCAATTTCTGCGGTTTCAGCGTCACGGATTTCACCGATCATAATGACGTCTGGATCCTGTCGCAGCAGCGCTCGTAAAATTCGGCCGAAGCCCAGTTCGGCTTTGGGATTGATTGCCGTTTGGTTTATGCCCTGCAAGGGGATTTCGACAGGATCTTCCACGCTACAGATATTGCGGCTGCACTCGTTTAGCCAACGTATCGCGCTGTAAAGCGTGACGGTTTTTCCACTACCTGTCGGGCCAGTGACTAACAGCATTCCCTGTGAGGCGCTTAGTACGCTAATCACCTGCTGTAACGCCTTTGCGCTGAGCCCGAGTTTATCCAGTGCTAGCTCCTGCTGGTGCGTTTGCAGAATACGCAGTACGACTTTTTCGCCTTGTTGTACGGGCAGCGTAGCGATGCGTAATGAGTAGGCTTGTTGATCCAGCGTCAGGCTGAATTGGCCGTCCTGCGGCAGTCGCCGTTCGGCGATGTTCAACTTACCCATGATTTTCAGCCGCGCGGTAATACGGTTTGTCAGTTCGGGCGGCGGTGCGGATATGGCCTGTAGCACGCCGTCAATGCGTAGGCGTACGCGATAGCTGTCCAGTAATGGCTCAAAGTGGATATCAGAGGCGCGCCGCTGAACAGCGAGACGTAGTGTTTGATGGATAAATTGTGCAACAGGGGAGTCATCGTCATGATCCTGCAGCCCGGTGCTGTTGTTATGAATATTGTTATGAGTGTTGGCATAAGTGCCTGCATGGTAGGTTTCTGCGGGCTCGGCAACGGCGTTCACCGGGTTAAGCTGCTGTTCCATTCTGGTTTGTGGCCACTGTTCCACCATAATGCGGCGATTGCTGGCGAAACGCAGCGCGGCAATCATCTCCGCAGAAGGGGAGGCCGTGACGGCGACCGACAGCGTTTGTTCATCGAGACTGAGCAACAATGCCTGATAACGTCGGCACAGCGTCTGTAACTCGCTGAGCGTATGCTCGGAGGAGAAGGAGGAGTCTGTCATGATTAGCCTGCTGTATTATCGAAACGGAAAACGTCCTGACAGGCAGATTGCAGGCTCTCTGCGTTGTCATCCGTGGCACAGCTTTTCGTCCAGCGTGAAGCGCCGATTTCGGTATCCCACGTTGGCGTCAGAATAACGCGCAGCCCTTGCAGAGTAGATTGGCCAGTCAGCGTAATCACGCCTTGAGCGACGCTAACGGCGCTGACATAGCGTGAAGATTTGCTACCCGGAATGCCCTGACTACCTGCATTGCAGGCCGTAAACGCGGCATTTTCCAGACCACAGAGATCGACCGGTGTTTTATAAGACACCATCGTCTGCAGCATGTCTGTTAGCGCTGCTTTTTGCAGATAGCCTTGATAAGCCGGTACGCCAATAGCGCTGAGGATGGCGACGATCGCAATAACGATCATCAGCTCAATCAGCGTAAATCCTTGTTGTGTTGTCATGTTGATTTCCCTGTTGTTGCTCATAAATTAAAGGCTTTGGTGCAGAAATTCATACGGATGGCGGCAGCATAGAAAAGGGAGCGAAGGCTGACGAGCAGGGAAATGTGAAACAGGAAAGCGCCACGACATGTTTTGAGCGGACTTGCAGAGGATTGAAAATTTTTTGCGAGCAGAGACGCAATTTTTCACGCTGTCGGGACAGGAAGTCCGCGCGGGATTTGTCGTTTGTGTTGTTACGGTGGTGTGCGGGAGGATGAGATGTCGAGAGGTGAACGAGGTGCGAAATAGCACCTCGCCGATAGAAATAGAAGAGCGGTTAGATGAAGCGCATGGATAAATCCAGTGCCTGTACGTGCTTGGTTAACGCCCCCACTGAGATATAGTCCACGCCCGTTTCGGCGTAGCCACGCAGCGTGTCGAGGGTGACATTACCGGATATCTCCAGCAGCGCGCGGCCTTGCGTCGTGTTAACGGCTTCCCGGATGTTATCCAGACTGAAATTATCCAGCATGATGATATCGGCACCCGCTTCCAGCGCTTGCTGTAATTCGTCCAGTGATTCGACCTCAACCTCTACCGGAACATCGCTGCGCAGAGACTGTGCTTTTTCTACCGCATTTTTGATTGAACCCGCGGCGATGATATGGTTTTCCTTGATCAGGAAAGCATCGGATAGTCCAAGTCGATGGTTGTCTCCGCCACCGCATGATACGGCGTATTTCAGCGCGGTTCTCAGCCCAGGCAGCGTCTTGCGCGTATCCAGCAGTCGAGTACGCGTTCCCTGTAACACGGCAACATAGCGGCTGACTTCAGTGGCGACACCGGACAGCGTTTGCAGGAAATTCAGCGCAGTGCGTTCACCTGTCAGGAGCTGTTTGGCTGGGCCTGTGATGTCACACAGCGTTTGGTTGGGCGTGATAGCGTCGCCATCGGCAACGTGCCAGACGATCGTTGTCGTGTTGCCTAATTGAGAAAAGACTTCCTCAAGCCAGCGCGTGCCGCAGAATATACCTGCTTCACGCGTGATAATGCGTGCGCTGACGGTCTCGTTGTCGGGGAGCAGAAGCGCGGTAATGTCTTGATTAGCATCGACGATGCCACCTAAATCTTCACGCAAGGCCAGTTGCACGCTGGCGGGGATATCTTGTGCAATACGAGCGAGCAAGGCTTGTTGACGTTGTTCCTGACTGTAGCGACGCGTTGACATGACAAAACTCCGAAGGGGGATTCGGAGGTCTATGCTACCTTGTTTATATCAGGACATCCAGAATGAATACTTATTAAAATTCAATCTGTTACTGTCATTAGTCTTCCGGCGAACATCCGTGGTCGCCGGAAAGCGGAAGCGATTTTAGAAGTTATAACCGACGACCAGGTAGTAGCCCCAGCCGGTAGATTTCACTTCAAACGGGCCTTTGCCGAAATTGAGTTCTGCGCCATCAGCCCATTGGCCGCCGTTGTGGAAATAACGCGCGACGAAAGAGTAGTGCCAGTGGTCGTAGCCCAGCGCCAGAATATGGCTGGAGGCAATGGAATTGTTGGTGCGGCTTGAGTTCGATTTATCACGCAGTTCTGAGCCAAAATCGAAATTGGTGAAGCTGATATACGAGACGTTGCCGCCCAGCATCGAACCCAGTGGGTAAGAGTATTTCACTTTTACACGGTAGCCGTCCCACTCGTTTTCGTTAGCTGCGCCGTAGTTCTGCCATTGGTATTTGGCATAGCCGTTCACTGACAGAGACAGGTCGGTGCCGGTATCAATATCGGTACCTAAGCCCATGTACCAGGTGCTCTGGCGTGAACCGCTGTTGCGACCCTGATCGTAAATAACATTATTGGCGATGTACCACTCTTTAAACGGACCGAAGCTCAGATCAGCGCCCGTCAGTTTATCAATGGAGAAGCGTGGTTCGATCTCGACAAACAGCGGAGAGCCTTTGTCCCAAATGCCACGGCTGTCGGGATCGCCACCAAAAAACTTAGGCGCATCGGCGTAGCCGTAGAAATCGAACCAGTCTTTGCGCGCAAAGGCTTCGTATTCCAGGTAAGTCGTGCTGTTCAGTTGCGGCCCGAAGCGCGTGTGGGCGCTACCGACGACGTTAATGCTCTGGTGCCACCAGTCGGACAGGTATTCGGCTTTATTGCTGTCGGCAAGAGCAGGCATTGAGCATGACAGTGCGAGTAAAGCGCCTGCGGCGAAAGTTTTTTTCATGTTAAGTACCATAGTGTTAGACGTTATTTACGTCGTACGTAAGACCGCAAAATAAGTTTTGGTAATATCTAAAAAAATCAGAAGATAATTTTGTCATGCATTTTAAGTAAAAATAGACGCAATGCACGAAAACGATTGCCTTTTATTGTGCTATTACATTTGTAGTGTGATTTTAATCACATAATGGTGTTAGGAATTTCACCTTACTAAAAAAGGTATCGGGATTGCGTTCAGGCAGGAAAGCGACGGGAATATCACAAAACAAACGGTAAAACCTATTGATACCCAGTTGAATAGATAGCATGGCGTGAAACATGGTATCTTGGATACAAGGACTTTTGGCTACAATGGTTTTTACACCTGACATTATTTTTATATCTGACGTTGTTTTTACTCCTGAAATTGAGTTTTCGCCTGATTCAGCCGGCAAACGATACGATGCGAGGTTATCGCCGATGCTTTTGGAAAATGGCTGGTTATCCGACATTACACACACGCCTTCACCGCATTATGATGGCCGCCCGAATGATGAGGTGCCTTCCCTACTGGTGATCCACAATATTAGTCTGCCGCCTGGCGAGTTTGGCGGTCCGTATATTGATCAACTGTTTACGGCGACGTTGGATCCCACTGCGCATCCTTATTTCGCCGATATTTCCCATTTACGCGTCGCGGCACACTGCCTGATTCGCCGCGATGGGCAAATCACCCAGTATGTGCCTTTCGATCAGCGAGCCTGGCATGCCGGTGTTTCGGTGTTTGAAGGTCGGGAACGCTGTAATGATTTCTCTATTGGCATTGAGCTGGAAGGGACGGATACGCTGCCTTTTACCGCGCAGCAGTATCACTCGCTGGTTGCGATTACACGCCTGTTAATGCAGGCCTATCCTATTACGCTATCGCGAATTACCGGACACAGCGACATCGCACCGGGCCGTAAAACCGACCCCGGACCGGCATTTGACTGGGACGGCTATCATCGTCTGTTACAAGAAAACGGGACAGAGAACAAAGGGAGTCTGGATTAATGACGCTGTTTACACTGTTGCTTACGCTGGCATGGGAACGCTTGTTCAAACAGGGCGAGCACTGGCAGATCGATCATCGGCTTGAGGTCGTATTCCGGCACGTGCCGTCTCCGTCTTTATTGCAAACGCTGTTCCTGACGCTCTGCAGCATGAGCATCGTGGCGGGCTTGCTGTGGCTCACGAGCGGCATTCTGTTCGGCCTGATTTCTCTTTTGCTGTGGATTGTCATCAGCCTGATGTGCATTGGCGCAGGTGAAATCCGTCAGCACTATCGGCGCTATTTACAGGCAGCACAGCGCGGCGAGGCGGATGCCAGTCGGGAAATGGCGGCTGAACTGGCGCTGATTCATGGTCTGCCCGTTGGTACGGGAGAAGAAGAGCAACTGAAAGAGCTGCAAAATGCGCTGCTGTGGATAAATTTCCGGTTTTATTTAGCGCCGCTATTTTGGTTTATCGCTGCTGGCCCCTACGGGCCGATTGCGCTGACGGGGTATGCATTTTTACGTGCCAGACAAACCTGGCTTGCCCGCCACCACACCCCGCTGGAGCGCGCGCAGTCTGGCGTCGATAGTTTACTGCATTGGCTTGATTGGATCCCCGCACGTTTGGCGGGTGCCGCTTACGCACTGCTGGGGCACGGCGAGAAAGCGCTGCCTGCCTGGTTCGCTTCGCTGGGGGATTCTCGCAGTTCACAGTATTGGGTGTTGACTCAACTGGCTCAATTTTCTCTCGCGCGTGAATCCCACGTTGAGCCTGTGGAGACGCCCAAAGCCGCTGTGACGCTGGCGAAAAAGGTGACGCTGGTATTAGTGGTCGTCGTCGCGCTCCTGACGATATACGGTGCGCTGGTTTAATTTCCCGTTGGGCGTCCCAGCGCACTCGTTTCTCGCTTATTGCCTGTCAGCGGGCGGTTCGCCGAACACGGGCATTCCGTCACGATCCCAGGTGAAGGTTTTAATCCGCGTATGGCGATTCGGGTCATACAGCGGGTCGCCTTCGATCTCCGTGTAGTTGCGGGCGTGGTAAACCAGAACGTCTTCGCCCGCTTCTGTTTGCGTAAAGCTATTATGGCCTGGCCCAAACTGCCGGTTTGCTCGGCTGGTGGTAAAGACCGGCTGCTGCGATTTATGCCAGCTTGTCGGGTTCAACAGATCGCTGTCTGCATTCGCCCACAGTAAGCCGATACAGTAATTTTCATCGGTGGCGCTGGCGGAATAGGTGATGAAGAGGCGTTCGCCGTGCTTAATGACAGCGGGCCCTTCGTTGACTTTAAAACCAATCACTTCCCACGGTAGCTCCGGCTTGCTCAACATGACCGGCGTGCCTTTCAGCGTCCACGGATTTTCCATTTCCGCCAGATACAGATTCGAATTACCTGAAATAGCGGGGTCTTTTTGCGCCCACAGATAGTAGCGTTTGCCTTTATTTTCAAAGTGGGTGGCATCCAGCGAGAAGGTATCGAATTGCGTATAAATTCGGCCTCTTTCAACCCAGTTGCCTTTTAGCGGGTCGCTGTCCGCACATTCCAGCGCAAACATGCGGTGTTGGAATAAGCCGTCTTTGATGTCTTCCGTCGGCGCAGCGGCGAAATAGACATACCACTTGCCATGAATCACGTGCAGTTCCGGTGCCCAAATCAGCGCACTTAAAGGGCCACGTTCATGCTTGCGCCAGATTGTTACCGGGGTCGCGTGGGCAAGCGCCTCCAGCGAACTGGCCCGGCGAATTTCGAGCCGATTGTATTCCGGTACTGAGGCAATAAAATAATATAGTCCATCCGTGTGGCGAAGAATGAAAGGGTCAGCCCGTTGTTCAATCAGTGGGTTAGGCCATTGATGTGGGTTCATCATTCTTTCCTCCTCTTTTGACGTTGAGTGATTGACTGTCGCGGCTTTCGCTCAGTTCCCGATAGTTATTACGGCGTTTTTCCAGATCGATTTGTATTTGCTGCATGAGCTGGCGATCGACCTTCAGCAAACGCACAACGCCTGCGGTAATCAAATAGCCTACGCCCGGAATAAGGGTGAACAACATGATGATGCCGTTCATGGCTTCTGCATTTTGCTGTGGAGCATTGGCATCATAACCATAGTAGGACAGCAGGAAGCCGACCATCGCCCCCGCAATCGCCAGCCCGACCTTCAGGAAGAACAGATTGCCTGAGAAGCTGATCCCAGTGATTCGCTTGCCGGTTTTCCACTCGCCATAGTCATCCACATCGGCCATCAGCGACCAGTGAAGCGGGGACGGGATCTGGTGCAGGACGTTGAGCAGGAAGTACATCACCAGAATAAAGCTGGTCAGGTGAGGGTTGAAGAAATAGAAGGCGCTGGAGAAGATCGCTAGCGCGATGTTGACCCAGAAAAACACTTTCAGCTTGCAGAAACGGTCGGTCAGGGGTTTCGCCAATGCGCTGCCGAACATCATGCCGACCACGCCGAGGCTGATAAACAGGCTGGCGAATGAGGCGGACTTTCCCATCACCCACGTGACGTAGTACATCGTGGCGGCCATGCGGATAAATCCGGGACAGACGTTGCACAGGGTTAACAGCAGAATGCGCGGCCATTGGTCGTTTTTCCAGACGTCTCGCAGGTCCGCTTTCAGCGCATCGTTGGTGGGGATGGCGGGTTTAATTCGCTCCTGAACGGTAGCAAAGCAAAACAGAAACATGAATAGGGCAATGATCGCCATTACGCCCATCGACATTTGGTAGCCGCGCGCTTTGTCCTCGCCGCCGAACCACTCAGCCATAGGCAGCAGCGTCGAAGAGAGGATGAGCGTGGCGATACCGACCATGATGAAGCGGTATGACTGACAAGAAACCCGCTCATGCGGATCGGCGGTGATCACGCCGCCCAGTGAGCAGTAGGGGATGTTGATGGCGGTGTACGTCAGCGACATCAGAAAATAGGTGACGAAAGCGTAGATGACTTTGCCGTTGTAGCTCCAATCTGGCGTGGTAAACATGAGGACGCTGAACAGCACGTAGGGCACGCAGACCCAAAGTAGATAAGGCCGAAAGCGACCCCAGCGGCTTTGGGTGCGATCGGCGATCGCGCCCATAATCGGGTCCGTGACGGCATCGATGACGCGAATGGAAAGTAGCAGGGTGCCGACTAAAGCAGGCGAGAGGCCATAGATATCTGTGTAGAAGTAGCTCAGAAATAGCATGATGGCTCCGCCAATCATGTTGCATCCTGCGTCACCCATTCCGTAGCCGATCTTTTCTTTAACGGACAGTGCGTTGTTCTTCATGAATACGACTCCTGTGCTTAACGTGTAAGCACGATTATTCCTCTCGATAGGGATAAAAGAGCGTATGAAATCGGTTGCAAAAATGGACAAACGGGTCGGGTGGGGCAAAGTGTGATGGACGTGGCAAATATGAAAATGGCCGACAGAGTCGGCCATGGGAAAGGATGTGGTGAACGCAGAGGCTTAGGCTTACGCCGCCTGATTTTTCTTTTTGATAAAGTAGCCCACGCCCAAAATAACCAGCCAGACCGGAATCAGCATGACGGAAATCTGAATGCCCGGCGTCAGGAACATGATGACCAGTATGCCGGCCAGAAACAGCAGACAGATATAGTTACCCAGCGGATAAAGCAGCGCTTTAAACTTGGTCACCGTACCTTCTTTGTCCTTTTGCGCACGGAACTTCAGGTGCGCCAGACTGATCATTGCCCAGTTAATCACAAGAGCCGACACGACCAGCGCCATCAGCAGCTCGAAGGCTTTACCCGGAATGAGGTAGTTGATTAGGACGCACAGCGCCGTCGCCAGCGCGGAGATACCGATAGCAACAACCGGAACGCCACGAGCATCGACAGTTTTCAGTACTTTCGGTCCGTTACCCTGCTTCGCCAGACCGAACAGCATGCGGCTGTTGCAATACACGCAGCTGTTGTAAACGGACAGCGCCGCGGTCAGTACCACGATGTTCAGCACCGTTGCTACGACGTTGCTGTTCAGTTCATGGAAGATCATGACGAACGGGCTACCGCCTTCCACAACCTTGCCCCACGGGTACAGTGACAGCAGGATAGCGAGTGAACCGATGTAGAAAATCAGGATGCGATAGATAACCTGATTGGTCGCGCGTGGAATACTTTTCTCTGGGTCATCCGCTTCTGCCGCGGTAATTCCCACCAGTTCCAGCCCGCCAAATGAGAACATGATCACCGCCATCGCCATCACCAGACCGAGCACGCCGTTCGGGAAGAACCCGCCCTGCGCCCACAAGTTGGTTACGGTCGCTTCCGGCCCGCCCGTACCGCTGAGCAGCAGCCAGCCACCGAAGACGATCATGCCAATAATCGCGACGACTTTGATGATGGCAAACCAGAATTCCATCTCACCGTAGACTTTGACGTTCGCCAGATTGATGGCGTTAATCAGCAGGAAGAAGACGGCGGCGGACACCCAGGTCGGAATGTCTGGCCACCAGTACTGGACGTAAATCCCCACGGCGCTGAGCTCGGCCATGGCGACCAGCACATACAGCACCCAGTAGTTCCATCCCGATGCAAAGCCCGCGAAATCGCCCCAGTATTTATAGGCAAAGTGGCTGAATGATCCGGCTACCGGCTCTTCAACCACCATCTCGCCCAGTTGGCGCATAATGAGAAACGCGATCAGGCCGCCAATCGCATAGCCTAACAGGACCGATGGCCCGGCCATTTTGATTGTCTGCGCAATACCAAGAAAGAGGCCAGTACCTACCGCGCCACCCAAGGCAATCAACTGAATATGACGGTTTTTCAAACCACGCTTTAGCGTGCCGTCCGTTTGTTGATTATCCATCAAATTTAACCCTCTGCCAGTGCAAGTAAAAAACACGGTGTGAACGAACACGCGTATTAGTGACTATACGTTTGTGTAATTTTATTTTTACGGATCGGTATTTCTTAAAATAAGAAAACCGCTACCGTTTGGCAGAGAATAGTGGTAAGTACGCAAGATTGCACTGATTTCTTATCGTCTGATAATTAAAAACTATCGCTACATCAAAAATTTTACCTTTCCCTGATTAAGAGCCTGATGACGAGAAAATTTAGAGAGGATTTTTCAGGGGAGAAGGGGGCTGCTACTCCTTTAGTTTTACTCCTTTTTATTATCTCTTTATCCCTGCTGTAAAATGCTGTTTACCACGATGTGAAGTTGCGGGTAACTGCGCTTCCCTTATGAGAATAAAAAACCTTATTTTTTGCATTTAAATTCACTATTTTCGTATTTAAACGGTTCAGCAATGCCTGCTTTACGTTTCAAAAAAGTTAAAATATAGACAGAGGGGATTAATGGTAATACCACAGGCGGGCTATCACTTTGCCGCATGTTTCTCGTGCATTTGTTAAAATCTGGTGGGATTGGTGATTTAGCTCAAGGTCCTTATGGACAGAAGGTGAATACTTTGTTACTTTAGCGTCACGTTTTTGAAATTGGTATTACCAATTGACTCCGCGCCATTCGCAGAGAAGAATTCACTATGGCATACAGCAAGATCCGTCAGCCCAAACTGTCAGATGTGATTGAACAGCAGCTGGAGTTTCTGATCCTTGAGGGAACCTTGCGCCCCGGCGAGAAGCTCCCACCGGAGCGCGAACTGGCAAAACAGTTCGATGTTTCCCGCCCTTCTCTGAGAGAAGCCATTCAACGCCTGGAAGCCAAAGGTCTCCTTTTGCGCCGTCAGGGTGGTGGTACCTTCGTTCAAGCCAATCTATGGCAAAGCGTCAGCGATCCGCTGGCAGAATTACTGAGCACACATCCCGAATCACAGTTCGATCTTCTGGAAACGCGTCATGCGCTGGAAGGCATTGCTGCCTACTATGCTGCGTTGCGTGGCACAGAGTCGGATCTGCAGCGTATCCGGGATTGTCATGCCGTGATTGAGAAGGCGAGGGAAGCGGGCGATCTGGACGCCGAGTCAGAAGCCGTTATGCAGTATCAGGTTGCTGTAACAGAAGCCACGCATAATGTGGTGTTGCTGCATTTGGTGCGCTGTATGGGGCCGATGCTCGAACAGAACGTGAGGCAGAATTTTGAATTGCTTTATTTGAGCCGTGAAGTGTTGGCTCAGGTTAGCATTCATCGCGCCAGCATTTTTGAGGCGATTGTTGCCCGTGAGCCGGAAAAGGCGCGCGAAGCATCACACCGTCATCTGGCGTTTATTGAGGAAGTATTGCTGGATCTTAACCGGGAACATAGTCGGCGCGAGAGATCGCTGCGTCGGCTCCAGCAACGCAGGGATTGAGCATCCGTAATTTGGGGCTCTGAATGCGGTAATGACGACGATGAGCCTGTCTTCATGCGTTTTGCTTAGGACGAAACCTGAGTCAGAATGCAGGAAGACAGGCTCCATAAACTAACTGATTAGAGAAGATAAGGAATAACCATGTCAGATCGTTTAAATAATGACGTGGATCCGATCGAAACCCGCGACTGGCTGCAGGCGATCGAATCGGTCATCCGTGAAGAGGGTGTTGAACGCGCCCAGTTCCTGATTGATCAGGTTCTGAGTGAAGCACGTAAAGGCGGTGTCAGCGTTGCTGCTGGTACAGCTGCACGTCAATACATCAACACCATCGCAGTGGAAGACGAGCCGGAATACCCTGGTAATCTGGATCTGGAACGTCGTATTCGCTCAGCAATCCGCTGGAACGCGATCATGACAGTGCTGCGTGCTTCTAAAAAGGATCTGGATCTGGGCGGCCACATGGCTTCTTTCCAGTCTTCCGCCACTTTCTATGAAGTGTGCTTTAACCACTTCTTCCGTGCTCGCACTGCGCAGGACGGCGGCGACCTGGTCTACTTCCAGGGCCACATTTCTCCGGGCGTTTACGCTCGTGCCTTCCTTGAAGGCCGCCTGACCGAAGATCAGATGAACAATTTCCGTCAGGAAGTTCACGGTAACGGTCTGTCTTCTTATCCGCACCCTAAATTGATGCCAGATTTCTGGCAGTTCCCGACCGTCTCTATGGGTCTGGGCCCTATCGGTGCTATCTACCAGGCTAAATTCCTGAAGTATCTGGAAAACCGTGGTCTGAAAGATACCTCTAAGCAAACCGTTTATGCCTTCCTGGGCGACGGTGAAATGGACGAACCAGAATCCAAAGGTGCGATCACTATCGCGACCCGTGAAAAACTGGACAACCTGGTGTTCGTCATCAACTGTAACCTGCAGCGTCTGGATGGTCCGGTTACTGGTAATGGTAAGATCATCAACGAGTTGGAAGGTATCTTCAGCGGCGCTGGCTGGGATGTGATCAAAGTCATGTGGGGCGACCGTTGGGACGAACTGCTGCGTAAAGACACCAGCGGTAAACTGATCCAACTGATGGAAGAAACCGTTGACGGTGATTACCAGACCTTCAAATCCAAAAACGGTGCCTATGTGCGTGAGCACTTCTTCGGTAAATACCCGGAGACGGCAGAACTGGTTAAAGACTGGACCGACGATCAAATTTGGTCACTGAACCGTGGTGGTCACGATCCGAAGAAAGTCTACGCTGCACTGAAAAAAGCGCAGGACACCAAAGGCAAACCAACCGTTATTCTGGCACATACCATTAAAGGTTATGGTATGGGCGACGCGGCTGAAGGTAAGAACATCGCTCACCAGGTTAAGAAAGTTAACATGGATGGCGTGCGTTACTTCCGCGACCGCTTCAACGTGCCAGTGTCTGATGCTGATATCGAAAAACTGCCGTACATCACTTTCGATAAAGGGTCTGAAGAGTACAAATACCTGCACGAGCGTCGTCAGGCGCTGGGTGGCTACCTGCCGTCTCGTCAGCCGAACTTTGATGAGAAGCTGGAACTGCCAACGCTGGAAGATTTCAGCACCCTGCTGGAAGAGCAGAACAAAGAAATCTCTACCACTATCGCGTTTGTACGTGCCCTGAACGTGATGCTGAAGAACCAATCTATCAAAGATCGTCTGGTTCCGATCATCGCTGACGAAGCGCGTACCTTTGGTATGGAAGGTCTGTTCCGCCAGATCGGTATTTATAGCCCGAAAGGCCAGCAGTACACTCCGCAGGACCGTGAGCAAGTTGCTTACTACAAAGAAGACCAGAAAGGTCAGATTCTGCAGGAAGGTATCAACGAGCTGGGCGCAGGTTCTTCCTGGCTGGCGGCGGCAACGTCTTACAGCACCAACAACCTGCCGATGATCCCGTTCTACATCTACTACTCCATGTTCGGTTTCCAACGTATCGGCGACCTGTGCTGGGCAGCGGGTGACCAACAGGCTCGTGGCTTCCTGATCGGTGGTACTTCCGGTCGTACGACGCTGAACGGCGAAGGTCTGCAGCACGAAGATGGTCACAGCCACATTCAGTCTCTGACTATCCCGAACTGTATTTCCTACGATCCGGCATTTGCTTACGAAGTTGCGGTCATCATGCATGACGGTCTGCATCGCATGTACGGTGAAGCGCAGGAAAACATTTACTACTACATCACCACGCTGAACGAAAACTACCACATGCCTGCGATGCCGCAGGGTGCGGAAGAAGGTATCCGTAAGGGTATCTACAAGCTGGAAACGGTTGAAGGTAGCAAAGGTAAAGTGCAGCTGCTGGGTTCAGGTTCTATCCTGCGTCACGTACGTGAAGCGGCTCAGATTCTGGCGACAGACTACGGCATCGGTTCTGACGTATTCAGCGTGACGTCCTTCACTGAACTGGCACGTGAAGGCCAGGATTGTGAGCGTTGGAACATGCTGCATCCAACCGAAACGCCACGCGTACCTTACGTGGCTCAGGTACTGAGCGATGCGCCAGCGGTGGCATCTACTGACTACATGAAGCTGTTTGCTGAGCAAATCCGTAACTTCATCCCAGCTAGCGATTACCGCGTACTGGGTACTGACGGTTTCGGTCGTTCTGACAGCCGTGAGAACCTGCGTCACCACTTCGAAGTGGATGCGTCTTACGTCGTGGTTGCGGCTCTGGGTGAACTGGCTAAACGCGGTGAAATCGATAAGAAAGTGGTTGCTGATGCCATCACTAAATTCAACATCGATGCAGATAAAGTTAACCCGCGTCTGGCATAAGAGGTAAAGATTACATGGCTATCGAAATCAACGTACCGGATATCGGTGCAGATGAAGTTGAAGTCACCGAAGTGCTGGTGAAGGTTGGCGATAAAGTTGAAGCTGAACAATCGCTGATCACGGTTGAAGGTGATAAGGCTTCTATGGAAGTCCCTTCTCCGCAGGCTGGTGTCGTGAAAGAGATTAAAGTCTCTGTCGGTGACAAAGTTGAAACTGGCAAACTGATCATGATTTTCGATTCCGCCGACGGTGCAGCTGACGCTGCACCTGCCAAGGCAGAAGAGAAGAAAGAAACGGCTCCGGCTGCTGCTCCAGCTGCATCGGCAGTGAAAGACGTCAACGTACCGGATATCGGCGGTGACGAAGTCGAAGTGACTGAAGTACTGGTTAAAGTAGGCGACACCGTTGCTGCTGAACAGTCTCTGATTACCGTAGAAGGCGACAAAGCGTCTATGGAAGTCCCGGCACCTTTCGCAGGTACGGTTAAAGAGATCAAAATCAGCACCGGCGATAAAGTCTCTACCGGTTCTCTGATCATGGTATTCGAAGTGGCGGGTGCTGCACCTGCTGCCGCTCCGGCACAAGCCGCTGCTCCTGCAGCAGCTGCGCCAGCGGCCTCTGCCGCTAAAGAAGTTAACGTACCGGATATCGGCGGTGACGAAGTCGAAGTGACTGAAGTGATGGTTAAAGTTGGCGATAAAATCGCTGCTGAGCAATCACTGATCACCGTTGAAGGCGATAAGGCTTCAATGGAAGTCCCTGCGCCGTTCGCGGGTACGGTTAAAGAAATCAAAATCAGCACCGGCGACAAAGTGAAAACCGGTTCACTGATCATGGTCTTCGAAGTGGAGGGCGCTGCACCTGCGGCGGCTCCAGCTGCTAAGCAAGAAGCGGCAACTGCACCAGCTCCAGCGGCAAAACCTGCTGCTGCACCGGCTGCGAAAGCAGAAGGCAAGAGCGAGTTCGCTGAGAATGATGCTTACGTTCACGCAACGCCGGTTATCCGTCGTCTGGCACGTGAATTCGGCGTGAATCTGGCGAAAGTGAAGGGGTCTGGTCGTAAAGGCCGTATCCTGCGCGAAGACGTTCAGGCTTACGTGAAAGATGCAGTGAAACGCGCTGAGTCTGCGCCAGCTGCTGCCGCTGGCGGCGGTCTGCCGGGCATGCTGCCATGGCCGAAAGTCGACTTCAGCAAGTTTGGTGAAGTGGAAGAAGTGGAACTGGGCCGTATCCAGAAAATCTCTGGTGCTAACCTGAGCCGTAACTGGGTGATGATCCCGCACGTTACGCACTTCGACAAAACTGACATCACCGATCTGGAAGCGTTCCGTAAACAGCAGAACGCCGAAGCTGAGAAGCGCAAACTGGATGTGAAATTCACCCCAGTTGTCTTCATCATGAAAGCTGTTGCCGCTGCGCTTGAGCAGATGCCACGCTTCAACAGTTCTCTGTCTGAAGATGCGCAACGTCTGACGCTGAAGAAATACATCAACATCGGTGTTGCGGTTGATACCCCGAACGGTCTCGTGGTTCCGGTCTTTAAAGACGTGAACAAGAAGAGCATCACTGAGCTGTCTCGCGAACTGATGGCGATCTCCAAGAAAGCCCGTGACGGTAAGCTGACTGCTGGCGAAATGCAGGGCGGATGCTTCACGATCTCCAGCCTGGGCGGCATCGGGACTACGCACTTTGCGCCGATCGTCAACGCGCCGGAAGTCGCTATTCTTGGTGTGTCTAAGTCCGCGATGGAACCGGTCTGGAATGGTAAAGAGTTCACTCCGCGTCTGATGATGCCGATGTCTCTGTCCTTCGACCACCGTGTCATTGACGGTGCTGATGGTGCTCGCTTCATTACCATCATTAACAACATGTTGTCTGACATCCGCCGTCTGGTGATGTAATCGAAAAGCCGGCCTGACGGCCGGCTTTTTTCTGATAAGCTGTAATTTGTTACAGCTGTCAGTGATCAAGGACAAATCGTTAGTCGCTTGTTGTTTCAAAATTGTTAACGATTTTGTAAACTACTGCGGCAAAGACACGTCCCGGTGGAAGAGGGCGTTAAGACTCAATAACAATGACGTCACAGACCCGCCGGAAATCAATTAAGAGGTCATGATGAGTACTGAAATTAAAGCTCAGGTAGTGGTACTTGGTGCCGGCCCCGCGGGTTACTCTGCTGCATTCCGCGCGGCGGATTTGGGTCTGGAAACCGTACTGGTAGAGCGCTACTCCACGCTGGGTGGGGTGTGTCTGAATGTGGGTTGTATCCCTTCCAAAGCCCTGCTGCACGTTGCTAAAGTTATTGAAGAAGCCAAAGCACTGGCAGAACACGGTATCGTGTTCGGTGAACCTAAAACCGACATTGATAAAATCCGTCTGTGGAAAGAAAAAGTCATCACCCAACTGACCGGTGGTCTGGCTGGCATGGCGAAAGGCCGTAAAGTTAAAGTGGTTAACGGTCTGGGCAAATTCACAGGTGCCAACACGCTGGAAGTTGACGGCGAAAACGGCAAAACGACGATCAACTTCGATAACGCGATTATCGCGGCGGGTTCACGTCCAATCCAACTGCCTTTCATTCCTCATGATGACCCGCGCGTATGGGATTCTACCGATGCACTGGAGCTGAAAAGCGTCCCAGGACGTCTGCTGGTTATGGGCGGCGGTATCATCGGTCTGGAAATGGGTACCGTTTACCATGCTCTGGGCTCACAAATCGACGTTGTTGAAATGTTCGATCAGGTTATCCCGGCTGCTGACAAAGATGTCGTTAAGGTCTTCACCAAGCGTATCAGCAAGCAGTTCAACCTGATGCTGGAAACCAAAGTGACGGCAGTAGAAGCCAAAGAAGACGGCATCTATGTGACGATGGAAGGCAAAAAAGCGCCAGCCGAGCCACAGCGTTACGATGCGGTTCTGGTTGCTATCGGTCGTGTACCGAACGGCAAAAACCTGGATGCTGGCAAAGCGGGCGTGGAAGTTGACGATCGCGGCTTCATCCACGTTGATAAGCAAATGCGCACCAACGTGCCACACATCTACGCTATCGGCGACATCGTCGGTCAGCCGATGCTGGCGCACAAAGGCGTGCATGAAGGCCACGTTGCTGCCGAAGTGATCTCCGGCAAGAAACACTACTTCGATCCGAAAGTGATTCCTTCTATCGCCTATACCGAACCGGAAGTGGCCTGGGTAGGTCTGACTGAGAAAGAAGCGAAAGAGAAAGGCATCAGCTACGAAACCGCGACCTTCCCATGGGCAGCGTCTGGCCGTGCTATCGCGTCTGACTGTGCTGACGGTATGACCAAACTGATTTTCGACAAAGAAACTCACCGTGTTATCGGTGGTGCGATTGTCGGTACTAACGGTGGTGAACTGTTAGGTGAAATCGGTCTGGCGATCGAGATGGGCTGTGATGCAGAAGATATCGCACTGACCATCCATGCGCACCCAACGCTGCATGAGTCCGTTGGTCTGGCGGCTGAAATCTTTGAAGGCAGCATCACCGACCTGCCGAACCCGAAAGCGAAGAAGAAGTAAGTTCGCTCAGGTTCGAATAGCGTGAATTCAATCCGGCACCTTTTAGAGGTGCCGGATTTTTTTTACGCATCAGAGGCGGGAAATACTCGCGCGCAGAGGAAATCGACGAGTGCCCGTACTTTTGGTGATGGGTGTTTGCTGGCAGGCCACAACACATAGAAGACGCCGCTGCGCTCCACATAGTCGGTCAGGATCGGCTGTAGATGGCCGCTGGCCAGCGGTTCACGGATGGAGAAGTCTGGCAGGTAGGCGATCCCCAACCCTTGCAGTGCGAAACAGAGGCGCGTTTCGATGTTGTTGCAGACCATCGAGGTGGGTAATGGCAACTCTGGTTCGCCGGGGGGAAGTCGTAGCGCCCACGGCTCCAGTTTTCCGCTGTTGGGAAAGCGGTAGTGCAGACAGGCGTGCTGCATCAGATCGACAGGTATCTGAGGGGTGCCACGCCGGGTAAGGTAGTCTGGCGCAGCGACTAGCAGAGAACGGAAGGCTCCCAGCCTCCGTGCGGTAAGGCGTGAGTCAACGGGATCTCCTGTCCGTACCACAGCATCGAAACCTTCCTCAATGACGTCCACCATTCTGTCGGTGAAGTCTAAATCTAGTTCGATCTCGGGGTATTCACGCATGAATTCGCCGAGTACGGGCAACACCAGTGAACTGACCAACGGCAAACTTACCCGCAGGCGTCCGCGCGGTACGGCGCTGGTCTGCGACAGCTCCAGTTCTGCTGCTTCGATTTCAGCCAGAATTCGTCGGCTACGCGCCAGAAATAGTGAACCTTCGGCGGTCAATGTGATGCTGCGCGTACTGCGGTGAAATAGCCTCACGCCCAGTTTTTCTTCAAGCCGAGCGATGCTTTTGCCTACCGCAGACGCTGACACGCCCAGTAGCCGGCCAGCGGCAATGAAACTACGCGTTTCGGCCACCTGCACAAATACCGCTAAGCCATTCAGGCTATCCATATTTCCTCTCTATTGCGGACGGTTTGTTCCGTATATCAAGGAACAGTAGCCTACTTTTTCTTTAATTGCTGATTTTCTATCGTAACGGGAACGCCCATTGATAAAAGGAACACCCCTTGATAACTCCCGTATTTTCTCTGGATACCGGTGCCTCAACCGCCCCTCTCTCTGCCCGAATTCAGGCCGTCGTTCAACAGGCGCTGGACGATGGGCGTTTGGTCGGTGCTGTCGTGCTGGTCGCGCGCAACGGAGAATTGATTCATCAGCAGGCTGCAGGATGGGCTGACCGGGAGAGCGCCCGTCCTATGGCGCTGGACGCCATCTTCCGGCTGGCTTCTGTCAGCAAGCCCATCGTGTCAGTCGCGGCACTGGTTCTGGTGGCGCAAGGTCGGCTCAATCTGGATGAGGATATTACTCGCTGGATGCCGACGTTCCAGCTCCGGCTTGCCGACGGCAGCCCTGCTCGCGTTATCGCGCGGCAGTTGCTCAGTCACACTGCGGGTTTGGGCTACCGCTTTTTCGAAACCCATGCGGACGGCCCCTACGCACAGGCGGGTGTCTCAGATGGTATGGATGCCTCTGGCATCAGCCTAGCGGAGAACCTGCGTCGTATCGCCAGCGTTCCCCTGCAATACGTGCCGGGAGAGGGTTGGGGCTATTCGCTGGCAACAGATGTATTGGGTGCCTTGATCGAACGCATTTACGGTACGTCATTGGGCGAGGCGGTTCGCCAACTGGTGACCGACCCGCTGGGCATGCACGATACCGGCTTCGTTGTGCGTGATCCATCACGCCTGACAATCGCTTACGTGAACGACACCCCGCAGCCGCATCGCCTGACCGAAGGTGAAATAGTTTCTCCCTTCGAGGGAGCCATCGGTATCGCGTACAGTCCCGCTCGCATCTGTGATCCTCAGGCCTTTCCATCAGGCGGTGCTGGCATGGCAAGCACGGCCGGGGATCTGTTGCGCCTGCTGGAAGCTCTGCGTAAAGGTGGCAGTGTCCCGCTGCCTGACGCGTTGATCGAGGAGATGGAACGCGATCAAACACAGGGGCTGGAACTGCCCAATGCACAGGGCTGTGGTTTTGGCCTCGGTTTCTCCGTCCTGCGCGATCCGCTGCTAGCCGGGTCGCCTGAATCGTCTGGCACCTGGCGCTGGGGAGGTGCCTACGGTCATTCATGGTTTGTCGATCGAACACAAGGTTTGAGCGTAGTGGCTTTCACCAACACGATGTACGAAGGGATGTCGGGGAATTTTGTCACCGAACTGCGCGATGCCGTGTATGGCGAGTTGGAGGCAGCACGATGACGGCCTCAATGACGGATACACATCATGACAGATTGCCCATTGCCTCATTATTGGCGTTAGCCACGGCAGCTTTCATCACTATCCTGACCGAAGCGCTGCCTGCGGGTTTGCTACCGCAGATGGCGCAAGGTCTGGCGGTGTCCGAAGCCTGGGTCGGGCAAACCGTCACTATCTATGCCGTAGGCTCTCTGGCGGCTGCGATCCCGTTGACCGCCGCGACGCAAGGTGTGCGTCGCCGCCTGATGTTGCTGGTAGCTATTGCAGGCTTTGCTGTCGCCAATGCGATTACGGCATTTTCCGGTAGTTATGTGCTAACGATGGCGGCGCGTTTTCTAGCGGGTGTTGCCGCTGGGCTGCTGTGGGCGCTATTGGCGGGATATGCGGCCCGTATGGTGCCCGAACACCAGAAGGGACGAGCTATTGCGATAGCGATGGTCGGCACGCCATTAGCCTTGTCGCTCGGTGTGCCCGCGGGAACCTTTCTTGGCAACGTGATCGGCTGGCGGATGTGTTTTGGTGTGATGAGTGGTTTGGCAGTCGTGCTCATGTTGTGGGTACGTATTCAGGTACCGGATTTCGCTGGGCAATCTGCAAGCAGGAGGCTATCTCTGGGGCAGGTGTTCACCATGGCAGGCGTGCGACCCGTGCTGTGCGCAGTGCTGGCCTTTGTGCTGGCGCATAACATTCTCTACACCTACATTGCGTCGTTTCTCGCAGCGGTGGGCATGGTTGCACAGACCGGTTTGGTGTTACTGGTATTCGGCGTCGCATCACTGCTGGGCATCTGGATCGTCGGCGTGCTGATTGACCGCTATTTGCGAGCTCTTACGCTTGGCTGCTCGGCATTGTTCTGCCTGTCCGTACTGGCGCTTGGCGTGGCAGGTGATGTACCAGCTGTGGTCTATACGGCAGTGGCCGTCTGGGGGTTAGCCTTCGGCGGCGCGGCGACGCTATTCCAGACGGCTCTTGTCAGAACGGCTGAAGGGGGAACTGACGTGGCGCAGTCTATGTTGGTTACCGCCTGGAACATGGCTATTGCAGGGGGAGGTATCATCGGTGGTGTTCTGCTGGAGCGCCTCGGCGTTACCGCTTTCTCTCCGGCGCTGTTGGTACTGTTATTGATTGCGTTCGTTGTGGTGTGGTCTGCCAGACAACACGGCTTCCCCATGACGCGATGCTAGAGTGTCGGATTTTTTGTTCGTGAGCCTGCGATGAATCAACCTATTTCCCTGTTTCGTCTGGCTGCAATGTTTATGGGGAGCGCCGCAGCGTAAATTGGCTAAAATGTGCATGATGTTTGGTATGATAGTCCCCAACGACGAGCAACAGGCTATGCTTACAATGTCACCAGTACTCAACGATAGCGGGAGTTTTGATATGGCGATTCTTCCAATGTCATATAGTCCCGCCACTATGGCGCGGGAATATCGGAAAATTGGCGAAACGAGTGTGAACGGTCGCGCGGTGGATATTTATATCCATAACGAGCGGCATCATGCCGTTGCTATATATGGAGAACCCGATGACGTTAACGGAGATTTACGGCATGTTGTCGTCGCAAAGATTGACCTAAAATCTCGCCACAGCAATGATGAAACCGAGACTATTTTGGCGGTCATCGGTTATTACGAAAATCAGCAACTGGTAGATGACACTCTTGCTCAGGTTGAAGGTGTGATTGTCACTAAACGTGAACGAAACGCCAATGTCGCTAGCGCCATGTATAAGGCGCTCATTAATGACGGCATTGTGCTGGTGAGTGATAACGTTCAATTCCCTGGTGGGAAAGCCTTGTGGGCACGTATGGCGCGTAAAGAAGTGGGTATTCAGGTATTTGTATTCGACTCAGAACAGCGTGCGTTTTGGCCGTATGACGGAGAACGAATCCGATATGATGGTCGCAGTATTCCCGAAAGCGATATCTGGAGCCTTGCACCGAATGAATCGCGAAAAGGGGTTGTGCTGGTGGCTGAACGTAAACGAGGTGAATCCGTAGCCTGATGTCATTTTGCGCATACTGCTACGATGAATCATAATCCGGCACCGTAAAGGTGCTGGATTTTTTTTGCCTGCGGCTTCGCAGAATGCGCGTTCCGTCCGTTTATTTTTAGCAGCGTCAATTACAATCAAACCTCAAAAAGAAACGACGTTTTATTTTTGAGGTTATGATGAATCTTAATACCTTACGCTCCTCTGTCTGGCTACTGGCGGCTTTGCTGACTAGTCCTTCACTGATGGCGAACGATATGAACCCTACGATTCAACCCGCGACAGATCAGGCGGTGACGGATGAAGGACTGCCTTCATTTTATCCGCAGCTTAAACAGCAGATGACCTACACGGACTCCTGGCTATCTGGGCGTTTTACGGATTTTAGCGAGTGGCAAGCCCAGTCGAGAAAAACGCTGCGTTCGCTGCTCCTGACGCCGGATTCGACTAAAGACTTTTCGCCGCAGGCGATGGAAAAACAGGATCGCGGCAGCTATACAGCGGAGAAAGTCGCTTTCAACTTGACCGATGAAAGCCGCGTAGACGCGTTGCTCCTGACGCCAAAAAGTGCGGGGCCGCACCCTGCGGTGATCCTGCTGCACGATCACGGCGCGAAGTTTGATATCGGCAAAGAGAAGATGATTAAGCCGTGGGGCAATGACGCACAGCTCGATTCCGCACAGGCGTGGGCAGATAAGTTTTTCACCGGCCGCTTTGTCGGGGATGAGCTGGCGAAGCGGGGCTATGTGGTGCTGGCTGTCGATGCGCTAGGTTGGGGATCGCGCGGGCCGATCAAGTATGAGCAGCAGCAGGCGCTGGCGAGCAATTTCTTTAATCTGGGGCGCTCACTCGCGGGTCTGATGGCCTACGAAGACATGCGGGCGACGGACTTTCTGGCATCGCTTGAGCAGGTTGATAAACAACGCATCGGCGTCGTGGGTTTTTCAATGGGTGCCTATCGTGCCTGGCAGCTCGCGGCACTGTCCGACAAGGTAGCAGCAACGGCAGCGGTGTCCTGGATTGGCACGTATGACGGTCTGATGACGCCGGGCAACAATGTGCTGAGAGGGCAGTCATCATTCTATATGCTGCATCCGGGGCAACCGACGCGCTTTGATTTCCCCGATGTGGCGAGCGTAGCTGCACCAAAACCGATGTTGTTATTTAACGGCGGCCAGGACAAACTGTTCCCGACGCAATCCGTTGAGGATGCTTATGCCAAAATGCACAAGGTGTGGCAATCCCAACGGGCAGACAGCAAGCTGCAAACCAAAATCTGGCCTGAGCTGGGGCACGTGTTCTATCAGGAACAGCAGGAAGAGGTGTTTCGCTTTCTGGACCAATGGCTAAAACCCTAGCCGTCAGCGCCTGCATTATATACTCTAAATAATTCGAGTTTCATGAAGGCGGCAAGGGAAGGAATCCCGATGAGCTTACTCAGGTAAGTGATTCGGGTGAGTGACCGTAGCCAACACACATGCAACTTGAAGTATGACGAGTGCAATAAGTTTTTTGATAACATCAGCTTACTGATGCATGACTCGCCTCTGCGTGCCGCGGCACTCAGAGGCTTTTTAATTTTACAGGGATGAAGTGATGAAGAAATACCTGGGTATTATCATGATGGCCTTATGGCTGTCGGGCTGTAACGGAGAAGAAACCCTGAGCGAGGGGAAATATCTGGTTGAAGATATCAGCGTAGTGTTTGATAACAGTAAAAATCCTGAAGCCAATAAAAACAGAGATAACCTTCAGGAACATATCGCAAAAAACCTCAAGAGCATTAAAAATGACCTCTATTTTAATCTGACGCCGACGCAGGTGAGTTACTACAGCGAGGATGGCGAATATACCGAGGAGATGAAAGACAACCGTATACGGGTCAACGGTATGTGGCACACGCTAAACATCACCGGGAAAAACACGGTTACGTTCGTATCGGATAAAAGCGCTGCCTGTGCGTTTTATTATTGTGAAATCACCATGGTCTTGAAAAAGACGGAAGAACAGTCACCCGGTTTACTCAAAATCCAGCAGCGTTTTGAAGAACATAAAAAAGCCTATCAGGCGCGGCTTCTTGAAGAGAAGGCGGTATTTAATCGCGCGCCGATGGATGATTTCCCCGGTATCCCTTTTTATCCTGAAGACGACTTTACGATTAAGCTGCCGTTTGCCATGTTCGACAAGCTGAGTTTATGGGAACACGGGAGTTATGTGCGCAGAATGGGACGTCTGCTTATCGATCGGGAAAATAAAGACACGCAGATCTATTCCTATCGGGATAAGCAGCATAACACCGACTTTGACCTGTTTACCGTTAGCGCGGCAAAAGAGGATTTTAATCTGGCATCGTGGCTGGAGGGGCAAAAAGGCGTGTTATTCCAATCGGAAAACGGTGCGGCATATGATAATCAACAGGGCAAATTGGAAGCCGTCTATTTTCAATATGATGAGGCTAAGCAGCGCTACTTTATCGGGTTAGCGAATGCTGGGGACACCGTCGCGTTAGCCAATGCGTTTGCGGTACTGCGTACGATGGATGAACGTTACCGCGGCGAGCAGGCATTGTCGATGTTCGATTTGGCATTATCTCAGCCGGAATTGGAAGCGAAGTATGGCGTAAAGATCGCTGATGAATTTGCTATCGCGGAAATGCATCAGGCTATCTGGAAAGCACTCGGACAGCGTATGGAAAAGCCTGAGCGCTTTATTAAACGGAGCATGTCAAAAACGCGCATTGAAATACGATTCCCGTCGGAAGTGTTTAAGTACGATGTTTATTTTAAGGTAGCTACTCAGTCGATTCCTGAACTCATGGCTGAAACCAAAGAGATCGTCCCCGAAGGTAAAGAAGTTGATAACCTTTTTATTTATGGCGACAGCGCGTTTGTCGGCTATGAATACGATGTGAATGTGGGAAGTGGACTCACATTACAATTTTTAGTCCCGAAAGATGCAGGCACGCCGCTGGAACGCCTGATGTTCCTGCATGTATTACGTCAGCTTGATGTGACGCGATTCCCGGCTATTTCCGCGCAAGAGAAAAAGAACCTGTTTACGTATGGCGAAGCGACATCTTTTAAAAACAACCTTGATAATCGCTACTTCAAGGTAGAAGAAGGTCTTATCGACAGCACGGGCAAGCTGATCGTCAAGAATCCTGATGATGGCTATTTCAATTTTGACTATCGCGCTCCCCATATACTGGCGACCCACTATAAATCGGAGGGGGAAGGGAATTACTCCAGAGTGCCGGGCGTGACGGTATTTGATGAAAAAGGGAAATGGCTTTCCCATCAGGCGGATTAAGCCGATCTGGCGGCGAGATGATTACCAGTAATCGTGCTGTCGATAATGAGGGTTATCGACAGCAACTCACATCCCAGCATCCCGCTAAAACCAGAATCTTGTTAAAACAGTACCTTGTTAAAACAACAGCCCAAGCAAATAGCGTAGATCGCCTTCCTGCCGTAATGCGCAGCGGTCAGCGATTCGGTTGCTGTCGAGATGCGCCAGCGAACCGATCGTTTGCCGCAGCTTGGCGCGGAGATCGGTAGGGCGTGCCGAGGTTTCCTGACGTGTGGTGCGCTGGATTAGCGTGCTGCCGTTACGTAAGTACAGCGTCACCTCATGAAAGCGCGCCTCTGGGTCAAGCTCATCGGGTGGCGCGGTTTCATCGGCGCGGCGTATGACGCGGTTCGCCAGCGCGGCGATCGTGGTTTCAACCGGGGCCTCTGAAAAATGAGCCAGCTTTAGCTCCCCTTCAATCAGTGCCGCCGCAATCACATATTCCAGGCTGAACCGGGCTTCTACACCGTTTGTCGCGTTACGGATAAAGGGAGCAACATCGCCGCCCGGCGGGAAAGTCACCGTGATCTGTTCGATGGCATCAGCCAGATCGGCATCCGCACCATTCTGCTGATGCCACTGTTCCCGCAGGGCAAACGCGGCTTCGGCAGCGCTGTGGGTGCCGCCACAGGTTGGGTAGCGCTTGAACTCCAGACCGGGAGTCAACATACGCCACGGCGCGCCCCAGTTTTCAACCAGCAGCTCCGGCTGCTGTTTTTGATCGCCGTGTGCTGCAAGAAAGTCGTCAATCACCTGCTGTTCGTTGCCCTCAAAGCCCGCTAAGCCCAGCTTGACGGCGGTTAGCCCCGCTCTGGCGGAAAGCCCAGCATGTAGCGGTTTGACCGCTGAACCAAACTGCGCCCGCAGCCCTGCGGCCTGCGTGGCCGCCATACCAAGAATGGTTTGCGTCTGTTCTACCGAAGCACCAGCCAGACGTGCAGCAGCGGCAGCGGCGGCGATAGCGCCGAGCGTCGCCGTGTTGTGGTAGCCGAGGCTGTAATGACGCGGGCCGCATGCCAGCCCGATTCTGCCTGCGGCTTCCACACCGATCACATACGCCGTCAAAAATGCCTCTTCCGTGACGGAGGAATCTTCTGCAGCCAGGGCAAACAGGGCAGGCAGAATGACGGTACTGGGGTGGCCGCGAAACGCAGGATGGTAATCGTCAAAATCCAATACGTGACCGGCATAACCCAGAATCAGGCTACGCGTCAGGCTGTCCGTACCGCTGAAGACCTGCTTTAACGGCGCAAGCCCGCTATCGGCAATCGCACCTTGTACGATGGGAAGTGCGGTGGAAACGAAGTCAGTCACCCCGTTACGGGCGGCATCAATCGCTTCCTGATTAGGTTCGCTATGGATGATATGGTGGGCAAGCGTTGCGGTGATATCAGTCTGATTGGTCATGGATAGTCATGTGCTGGCAGAAAAACACTAATTTACTGCGCATCGCTGAAGAGCGATTAATAACCAAACGGAATAATAAATTCCATTTGGTTATTAGTGATTGAGAATCAGAAGCGGTCTTTTAGCTGCCCCGGCGTGATACCGAACGCACGACGCAGAGCGGTGGCAAAGTTGGCGGGGCTGTTGTAACCGGCGATGCTGGCGGCTTGGGCAATACCGATCCCGTCTTTCTGCAAGGCCAGCATAGCGCGCTGCAAACGGCAGTTACGCAGGTATTCAAACACGCTCATATTGAACGTCTGACGAAAATGGCGCTGTAGCGTGCTTTCACTCATGTTGACGCTTTTAGCGATTTCACTCATCGAAAGATGGTCGGCGCTGCCGCTTTCCAGCATATCTCTGACCTGTTGAATGCGATGGTAGCTGCGCAGGGTAACACCGCTACTTTTCTCCTGCGCGACGCTGGCGGTCAATGAGGTAAACGCCTCGATAATCAGGCTCATACACTGCATTTCCAGATACAGGCGCTGGAGCGGCGTTTGACAAGGTTCGGCATCCAGCGTCTGTAAAGCAATCGCCAGCGCCTGCCGGGACGGTGTCCACAGGTGTGTCGCCAGATGGGTCTGCGTGAAATCGTGGATAGCCTGCCAGTCGCCAACGGTGTCCATCATATTGCCGTACAGCCATTCCCTGTCGAACGTCAGCGTAATCGTTCGCTCATATTCATCGCGCTTGCCGATGCGGGTAAACATCGTCGGCTCCGTCAGCGCAATCAGCGAGGCGGGCTGCTTCTCTCCCAGATGCAGTTCCTGATGACCAAATGAGATGTGCGCATTGCCGCTCACTACGATGGCCAGCTTGATGGCACCATCCAGCAGGTTTTGGGTTTTCATGTTGTGGCGATTAATCACATCCGCGGTATGCAGGATCAGATGGGGATTGAGCTGTACGACAGTGAACGACCCGAATAGCACCGGCGTGTTATCGATCAGCCGGGGGCCGATAAAACGGTAATTATTCGCGACCAGACTCGATTGCTGAACGATGTGATCTTTATAGATCGGCTTTGATGACTGAGTGAAGCTGCGCACGTGATTACCTACCTGATTAAACCCTTCGACCTGCGCCTTCCATTTTGATGCTTTGGCAAAACATTTTGCTGCTAGAGCAAACCCCGTCCTGAATGACAAATGTAACAATGACCGCGCCAAAATGGTAATGCAAATACTTCTCAATAGCATTTTTCGTTGAGGACATCACACTGCACGATAAATGCATTTTCCATTTCCGGCAATGCGGAGAAAAGGGCTGATTGATTACACACAGCATTTCATAACAACACGACGTGATGCCGTTGGCATGACGCTTCTCCCCGATAACCGCCACGTTTGCGCGTTTTATCTCCGCCGTTATTCAGCGTTTTTGCTGATTGTCGTTAGGTGTCGCTGTACCGGCTGCGATGTTGATCCTTTTTCAGGCTACTTATTCATTTCTTACAGGGCAGGATAATTTTGATGAAACTACCACAATCGCGTCGTTATCTGGCGACGCTCATTGGCGTTAGCTGCGGGATGACGTCGTTTCTGAGCGCTGCGCAGACCTCGCCTTCAACAGAACCTGCCCCTCAGGTGCAGAATCAGGCCGAAAGTAAAGCATCGGGCGATACGATGGTGGTGACGGCTGCTGAGCAAACCCGTCAGGCTCCGGGCGTGTCGGTGATTACGGCTGAAGATATCAGCAAGCGTCCGCCCGCTAACGATCTCTCCGATCTGATTCGCACCATGCCGGGCGTCAACCTGTCCGGTAACTCAACCAGCGGCCAGCGCGGTAACAACCGCCAGATCGATATCCGCGGCATGGGACCGGAAAATACACTGATTCTGGTGGATGGCAAGCCCGTGTCGAGCCGTACAGCCGTGCGTTACGGCTGGCGCGGCGAGCGTGATACTCGCGGTGACACCAACTGGGTTCCTGCCGATATGGTCGAGCGTATTGAAGTGCTGCGCGGTCCAGCCGCGGCGCGCTATGGTAACGGCGCAGCAGGCGGGGTGGTTAACATCATCACCAAACAGCCGACGCAAGAATGGCACGGCACCTGGAATACCTTCCTGAACGCGCCAGAGCATAGTTCAGAAGGCGCAACCAAGCGTACCGATTTCAGCCTGATGGGCGGCCTGACTGACAGTCTGAGCTTCCGTCTGTTTGGTAATCTGAACAAAACCCAAGCTGATGCGCGTGATATTAACCAAGGGCATCAGTCCGCACGTGCGGGTAATCAGTCAGCTTCACTACCTTCCGGGCGCGAAGGGGTGCGTAATAAAGATATCAACGGCCTGTTGCGCTGGGATATGACCAAGCAGCAGTCGCTGGAATTCGAAGCGGGTTCCAGCCGTCAGGGCAATATCTATGCGGGCGATTCGCAAAATACCAACACCAACCCGCTTGTCGTGAGTAATTATGGCAAGGAAACGAACCGCATGTACCGCCAGAACTTTGCGGTCACGCATCGCGGCTACTGGGACAGCGGCGTCAGTTCTACGTCGTATCTACAATACGAACGTACGCACAATACCCGTATCCTTGAAGGGCTGTCTGGCGGTTTAGAAGGGATTTTTGATACCAATAGTCCGAACCAATATGGCACGATAAAACTGGATAATTTCACTGCGCACAATGAAGTGAATCTTCCGCTGAATCTCTGGGTCGATCAGGTACTCACGTTCGGGGTTGAGTGGAACGAGCAGAAGATGACGGATCCGGTGTCGAACACGCAGACGACAACCGAAGCGGGCAGTGTGGGTTCGCTGAGCAGCAGCGGTCGTAGTGAGAAATCCGCGGCTCGTCTGGCTTCTGCCTTTGTGGAAGATAACGTCCAATTGACGGACAGCACCGTGTTGACGCCGGCGTTACGTGTCGATCATCACAGCACGGCAGGCACCAACTGGAGCCCGTCGCTCAACCTGTCGCAGGAACTGGATGATGACTATACGCTGAAGTTAGGTATTGCTCGTGCTTACAAAGCGCCGAACCTGTACCAAACTAACGAGAATTATCTCCTCTATAGCCGTGGACAGGGCTGTGCTGGCGGCACGTCTTGCTACCTGATCGGCAATGAAGACCTGAAGGCGGAAACCAGCCTGAATAAAGAGATTGGTTTGGAGTTTCATCGCGATGGGTTGATCGCGGGTATTACCTACTTCCATAACGATTACCGTAACAAAATTGAAGCAGGCAATAATGTCATCGGTAAAGCGGTGGGCGGAACCAATTCCCAATATGCTAATGCCAACATCTTCCAGTGGGGCAATGTACCGAAAGCCGTTATTCAGGGACTGGAAGGTAACCTGACCGTTCCTGTTACGGAAAGCATCAACTGGCGTAACAACCTGACCTGGATGCTGGAATCGAAAAATAAAACCACGGGCGATTATCTGTCGATTACGCCGGAGTTTACCCTGAACTCATCAGTGGACTGGCAGGCAACGGAGAACCTTTCCTTCCTGGCCGATGTGACCTGGTATGGTCGTCAGAAGCCGAAGAAATATAACTACAAAGGTGAGCGCGTAACGGGTAGCGCAACCAATGAGTTAAGCCCTTATGCGCTGTTCGGGTTAAGCAGTACCTATAAGTTTAACAAGAACCTGAGCGTGACCGGTGGTGTCGATAACCTGTTTGATAAACGCCTGTTCCGCGCGGGTAATGCGCAGGATGTGGTGAACAATAACGTGGTTACCATTGCGGGTGCCGGTGCGGCAACCTATAACGAACCGGGACGGACTTTCTTTGTCAGCGTGAATACGTCGTTCTAAGTTTTATATCCGTCATACTGAATCGCGAACGCCACGGTGCCATTGTGCCGTGGCGTTTTTTTTATTGCGTGCCATCCTTGGCCTTCACCCTGCGGGCCGTTGCCGCTATCAGGGACAGAAAATGCCTTTTAAGGTGGCGACGATTTTTTCCACGTCCTGATTTTCGATGCGGTAGTACAGCGTTTGTGATTCGCGCCGATAGCTAATCAACCCTTCTTCACGCATTTTTGCCAGATGCTGCGAGAGGGCGGATTGGCTCAGCGGGATGTGTTCAAGCAGCGTGCCAACTGACATTTCGCCGTGCTCGATAAGCAGGCAAAGCACCAGTAGCCTGTTTTCATTGCCAATTGCGCGCAGCATAGCCGCTGCTTTTGCTGCACCGTCCTGCATGAATTCTCGATCCGAATTGCTCAACGCCATGTTCCTACCATCCTGCGTAACTGACTAGTTTAGTGATACCTAATATATTGAGCTTATCATACCCTCGGATTCGAGCGAGGATAATGACTGACATCGATAAAACAGCTTATAACGGAGCCTGTGCGATGTGACGTGCGGCCGTTTATCAGGCATCTTTCAGAGGAATAAACGCAGCAAATTAGGGCTTTTGTTTGATGACGTTATTGGCACCGCTGGAAGAGAGTTTCGGTTCTGTTCCTCCCCATGAGAGGCGGTTGCTGATGCCATTGAAGGAAACAACGGCAGGGCCTTTAAAATCCAGATCGAGATGATGTTCCGTACCCGTCACATTCACTTTTGCGGGTTTATCCTCGGAAAAAATGTTCGTGCGGATGGTGTTTTTATACGCGGCGACAGTCAGGTCACCCGTCGATTGACCTGTGGCGGCAATCTCTGCACCGGTCACGATAAGCGAGGTCGCGGTATCGAACGTGATGTTGTGCTCAGAGCCCGCGACGGAAATCGTGGCACATTTGCCTGTCAGTACGATGTTGTTGCCGTTGCCTGAAATATTGACATTATTGCCATTACAAGGAATATCGCGTGTTAAACCGATACCCTCCAGATCGATGGGGGCGGCATAGACGGATGCGGTGAACGCGAAAGCAGAGACGAAAACCATTGGCAGATACCGTGTTATCTTCATGGCGTTTTTTCCTGTTATCAAAGAGGTCATCCGGCATCGTTGCCGTAAAGGCACCTATCATCTGTTAACACTTTTCCCGACTCTATTGCGAACATTCTGATTATCGCTACGCCATCAAACGATGATTAATCGCGCTATGTTGTTAAAAACTTACCTATTATGTGGTTAACTCAGCATAGTTAGTGTGTGCCGTCAGGGACATGCTATTCTGCTGATGTCGGCATTTTTTAGTGATAGTGAAATTGGGCACATAGCATAGTTGAATAAAAATTAATGTTGCTATTATGTGAACGAATTAACAATCAATTCAAATCCTGATATGCTGACGAGGCTGGACCGGACACTCTACTACCTTACATCCACACGCTGGCACCCAGGCATGGACACCACAAGCGGGAACAAGAGCGCCGGGCATAATGAAGACAATGAGAGCGAGGAGAACGTCGTGCTAGAAGAATATCGTAAGCACGTAGCCGACCGGGCTGCGCAGGGGATTGTTCCTAAACCGTTAGATGCCACGCAGATGGCCGCGCTGGTTGAGTCACTCAAGAATCCCCCGGCGGGCGAAGAAGAAGTATTGCTTGACCTGCTGATTAACCGTGTCCCCCCCGGCGTTGATGAAGCCGCCTACGTGAAGGCCGGTTTTCTGGCTGCCGTCGCCAAAGGCGAAGCCACTTCCCCCTTGGTCACCCAGGAAAAAGCGATCGAGCTGCTGGGCACCATGCAAGGGGGCTACAACATTCATCCGCTGATTGATGCGTTAGACAACGACAAGCTGGCACCGATCGCCGCCGAAGCGCTGTCCCACACGCTGCTGATGTTTGATAACTTCTACGATGTAGAAGAAAAGGCGAAAGCAGGCAATGCGCACGCCAAGAAAGTGATTCAATCCTGGGCTGATGCCGAGTGGTTCCTGTCCCGCCCGAAACTGGCGGAAAAAATTACCGTTACCGTCTTTAAAGTCACCGGTGAAACCAACACGGATGACTTGTCTCCGGCACCTGATGCCTGGTCACGCCCTGACATCCCGCTGCACGCGCTGGCGATGCTGAAAAACGCCCGTGAGGGTATCGATCCCGATCAACCTGGCGCCGTGGGCCCGATCAAACAGATCGAAGAACTGAATAAGAAAGGCTTCCCGCTGGCTTACGTCGGTGACGTTGTCGGTACCGGTTCGTCGCGTAAATCGGCAACCAACTCCGTGCTGTGGTTCATGGGCGAAGATATTCCTTATGTCCCGAACAAACGCGGTGGTGGTGTGGTGCTGGGCGGTAAGATCGCCCCGATCTTCTTCAACACCATGGAAGATGCCGGTGCGCTGCCGATCGAAGTTGATGTGAACGATCTGAATATGGGCGATGTGATCGACATTTACCCGTATGAAGGCGAAGTACGCCGCCACGACACCAATGAAGTGCTGGCGACGTTTGCGCTGAAGACCGACGTCTTACTGGATGAAGTGCGTGCCGGTGGCCGTATTCCACTGATTATCGGCCGCGGTCTGACCTCTAAAGCGCGTGAGTCACTGGGCTTGCCGCACAGCGACGTGTTCCGTATTTCCAAAGCGGTTGAAGTCAGCAAGAAAGGCTTCTCACTGGCGCAGAAAATGGTGGGACGTGCCTGTGGCGTTGCGGGTATTCGCCCTGACGAGTACTGCGAACCTAAGATGACGTCTGTCGGTTCACAGGACACCACCGGGCCAATGACCCGTGATGAGCTGAAAGATCTGGCCTGTCTGGGCTTCTCCGCCGATCTGGTGATGCAGTCATTCTGTCACACTGCGGCCTATCCGAAGCCGGTTGACGTGACCACGCACCACACGCTGCCTGATTTCATCATGAACCGTGGCGGCGTCTCACTGCGTCCGGGCGATGGTGTTATCCACTCCTGGCTGAACCGTATGCTGCTGCCGGATACCGTCGGTACGGGCGGTGACTCCCATACTCGTTTCCCAATCGGTATCTCTTTCCCTGCGGGCTCCGGTCTGGTGGCGTTTGCTGCCGCGACGGGCGTGATGCCGCTGGATATGCCGGAATCTGTTCTGGTGCGTTTCAAAGGCAAAATGCAGCCGGGCATTACTCTGCGCGATCTGGTTCACGCCATCCCGCTGTATGCCATCAAGCAAGGCCTGCTGACCGTTGAGAAGAAAGGCAAGAAGAACATCTTCTCCGGTCGTATTCTGGAAATCGAAGGTCTGCCGGATCTGAAAGTCGAGCAGGCGTTTGAACTGACCGACGCCTCGGCGGAGCGTTCTGCGGCTGGCTGTACGATCAAGTTGGATAAAGCGCCGATCATTGAGTATCTGAACTCCAACATCGTGCTGTTGAAGTGGATGATCTCCGAAGGCTACGGCGATCGTCGTACGCTGGAACGTCGTATTCAGGGCATGGAAAAATGGCTGGCCGATCCACAACTGCTGGAAGCGGATGCCGATGCCGAGTACGCCGCAGTGATCGACATCGATCTGGCCGACATCAAAGAGCCGATCCTGTGTGCGCCGAACGATCCAGACGATGCGCGCTGGTTGTCTGACGTGCAGGGCGAGAAGATTGATGAAGTCTTCATCGGTTCCTGTATGACCAACATCGGTCACTTCCGTGCAGCAGGTAAACTACTGGATAGCCACAAAGGCCAACTGCCGACCCGCCTGTGGGTTGCGCCGCCGACCAAGATGGATGCGGCACAGCTGACCGAAGAAGGCTACTACAGCGTGTTTGGTAAGAGCGGCGCGCGTATTGAGATCCCAGGTTGCTCGCTGTGCATGGGTAACCAGGCACGCGTAGCGGATGGTGCAACGGTCGTTTCCACGTCGACGCGTAACTTCCCGAACCGTTTGGGAACCGGCGCTAACGTGTATCTGGCCTCTGCCGAACTGGCTGCGGTTGCGTCGCTGCTGGGTCGTTTGCCGACCTCAGAAGAGTACCAGACCTACATGTCGCAGGTGGATAAAACCGCGCAGGACACCTATCGCTATCTGAATTTTGACCAGTTAGGTCAATATACCGAGAAAGCGGATAGCGTGATCTTCCAGACGGCGGTCTAACTCGCTATAGTTCGCATCTCTACACCGAAGGAGGCCTTGTGCCTCCTTTTTTTCTGCCCGTTTTATACGCGTCATACCTCACGCTGCCTGTGCATTGGCGGTTGGCATCGTGCCTTTGCAGCATGAAAGGTGAAGGTGTATCACGACGAGAGGGGGCAGAGGCGACTAAACTGAACAAAAGAAACATCACAGTGAGGATGGCATCATGGACTATGAATTTTTGCGGGATGTGACGGGCCAGGTCATCGTTCGTATGTCGATGGGACATGAAGCGATCGGACACTGGTTCAATGAAGAAGTGAAAGGCCAGCTGACGATCTTGACTGACGTTGAAGAGGCGGCGCGTTCCGTCGCAGGCAGCGAACGACAGTGGCGGCGCGTGGGGCATGAATACACGCTGTTGCTGGATGAAGAAGAAGTGATGGTGCAGGCAAATCAGCTGTCTTTCACCACCGATGAGCTGGAAGAAGGCATGAGTTATTACGACGAAGAGAGCCTGTCTTTATGCGGTCTGGATGATTTTCTGACGCTGGTGGAAAAGTACCGCGATTTCGTCCTGCATTGACAGAACGGTTAAGGAAAAGCGTGCTGGAATCAGTACGCGGGGAACCGTTGACCGTTATCTGCATCAATCATCGGTACCTGTCAGGTTAGGCCTGAGTGAGAACAAGCAGCTTGCGTTCAATGATTCTGGACAGCAGCACAATAAAAGAAATCAGCACTAAGTAAACCAGCGCAGCAAACAGGTAGGCACTGAAAAACTCAAAGTTAGTTGCCGCGACCTCCTGAATGCGGGAAAAAAATTCAGTGTACTGGATGAGAAAAGCGATGGTGCTGTCCTTGATATTATTAATGACCTGATTAGTCAGGGCAGGCACTGAGGTGATTAATACCTGAGGCAATATCATTAAGCGAAATATTTGCCATTGACTAAACCCTTGTACGACGGCCGCCTCTGCTTCGTACTTGTTCAGGGAATTGTAAGCGGTTGTCATATAGGCGGCGTTATAAGCCCCGATATTAAGGGTAAATCCCGTTACCGCGACAGCGAAAGGCGATAAGTTAATACCGATTTGTGGCAAGCCGTAATACATGACAAATAAAATAAGAATTAATGGCGTGCCGATAAAGAAATCCATATATATTTCTGTTAGCTTTTTAACGGCTGGTCGGTTGCTGATACTCAGAAAAAAAATAACAATGCCCCAGAAAAAGCCCGTGAGAGAAACCACTATCGCCAGCTTTACTGTCTCGCCGATTCCGTCAAGCACCAGTGGGAGCTGCTCTATCAGCTCGTGATAAAAACTCATCCATCCGGCAAGCATATTATTTTTCTCCAAAAAAATAATGAATATCCGGTTCGCCATTGAGGGCTGACAGCTCTGCGAAAGATCCTTCGGCCCGGATCCTGCCATAATTTAGGAAGGTCACTCTGTCGCAAAGCTGCTTAGCCAGACGTATATCGTGAGTGACGCATAATATGGTGACTTTCCGCCGGTGAAGCTGCTTAATGAGCGAACCCACTTCACGGGTCATGAGCGGGTCGAGGGCGGATGTCGGCTCATCAAACACAATAATTTCAGGATCGGTGACCAGAGCACGGATGAGAGCAACGCGCTGTTGCTGGCCGCCAGAGAGCTGTGAAGGGTATTTCATACTGTGCTCCTCCATACCCAGCCTTTCCAGTTCATATAAGGCTTTAGTTCTGGCATCGCGTTCTGAGACGTTAAATACTTTACGCAGCGCCAGAGTAATATTGTCCATAACGTTCAGATGGCGGTATAGCGCATAGTTCTGAAAAACAAATCCAATTTTTTTCCTGAAATCGAGAATATTAAATTTTTTATCGGTAACGTTATGACCATGAAAAAATATATTACCTGTATCCGGGCTTTCAAGCTGGGCCAGACAGCGCAGCAGCGTCGTTTTGCCACAGCCAGATGGGCCCATGACGATTTTTATTTCGCCATGCTCAATCTGTAAATTGAGATTATCCAGCACCTTTTTGCTACCGAGTGTCTTACTGACCTCGCGTAATTCTATTAATGTCATCTATTGCCACCCTGATTTTTCAAGCCATCGCTCGTTACCTGAAATCTCATTTCAAGCCGCCTTACGGCAATAATAGATAATTTGTAAATAAGAAAATAAAGTATTGCCGCCAGCGTATAAATGACCAGACCGTTCATCGTGACTGCGGTCAGAGACATGGCCTGCTTGGTGATTTCCGGTATGCCAACGGTGTAGGCAAAAGGTGTGGCTTTTAATACCGATGAGAATTCGTTGGCTACCCCAGGAACAGAAAAGCGGAGCATTTGCGGTAGCTCGATGTATCTTATAATTTGTAATTTCCCTAAACCTGCGGTCTTGGCGGCGGTAATCTCTGATGGATCAACCAATTGAAGTGCACCGCGGAACACTTCCGCAAGATAACTCCCGCTGATTAATCCAATGCTAATGTTCATGGCAAGCAGGGGGGGAATGCTCAGGCCTATTGCCGGAAGGCCGAAATAAACGAGGAAAACGGCGATTAAAACGGGAATACCACGAAAAATGAAGACCAGAATATCCAGTATGTTCTTCACCGAGGGAAAAACCAGTCGCCGTAACACGGCGACGGTTAATCCAATAACCAAGGCTGATGCAAAACACGTCAATGTAACGATGAGCGTGTATTTGACACCTTCAAACAAGAAATAATAGATGTTTATCATATCTTGTGATGACATCGTTTTTTATTTCATCCACTTATCTACGATGCTCGATATTTTTTCTTCACCCTGTTCACTCAGCCAGGTATTAAAGTCATCGCGCACCGGTGAACCTTTCTTAAAGGCAAACCCAAGGTGATCAACGCCTTTGAAAACATAGCGGCTTTCAATCGAGGCTTTTTGCTTGTTCTTGTAGTTAAAGTAAACCGGGTCTTCTATGAAGGCGAGATCGAGATTGCCATTTTTCAAATCGGCAATGGTTTCATTATAAGAGGGGTAAAGTTTAACTTTGCTGAGCGAGTAATATCCTTTGGGTTCCAGATCGGTTTTTATCAAATCGGCATAAGCCATACCTCTGGGGAACCCTACAGAGTATTTTTGTAAATTTTTCAGATCGCTCAGGTCTATATCGCGGTTATTCAAGCTCACCAGATTAAATGAATTCACATAATAGGGCGCGGAAAAATCCATGACTTTCTTACGTTTATCCGTGATGGATATCCCTGAAAATGCGACATCAGCCTGACCGCTTGCCACGGCACCCAGCATGCCATCCCATGAGTATTCTGTTATTTTCAGTTTGCAATTTCTCTCCTTACAATAAGAAGAGAAGAGTTCAAGATCGATCCCTTCTAATTTCCTGTCAGCGGATTTAAATAGCATTGGTGGTGAAGCTGGAGAAACCGCAACGTTAAGTGTCTTTCCATCGACAGGATTGGCGGCGAAAGCCGTAAATGAGGTTATTCCTAAAATTGTGCCGAATAAGAACGTTTTGAGTAACATGCTGGACTCCTGAATGTAATATACCCGTCATACTTCAAGTTGCATGTGCGTTGGCTGCGCTCAGTCACCCGAATCACTTACCTGAGTAAGCTCATCGGGATGCCTTCTCTTGCCGCCTTCCTGAAACTCGAATTATTTAGGGTAGGAAGATACATACGTATTTTGAATCAACCATAGGAGAAAAGTATTGCCACTATCGCTGTCGGCAAAGGGTAAAGGCCGCATTTAAAATAGAAGCCGTATTTCTGCCAGAATACAGAGCCTCAGCAATGCGCTATTTAAATCGTAATGTAAACTTACAAGATAAATAGTTTTATATTGTAACTATTGTTTATTGTTATTATCACTAAAAAAACTACTGAGTGATAAATATAATCACCCCTTTCTCAATGTGCAAATTTTGTCCAATCAATTATCTTATGGGAGAACCGATCTACGGCTACGGTGAGATATCGCGTGTTCGCATGAGAGGGAAATGGGTGGCTCGGCGCTCGCCTTTGAATTCGCGAGAAGGGGGGAGTAGGTGGGTTTGTAAACAGTGGAAAACACCACCCGGCGAGCGAGTGGTGTTTTCCATCAATCAGCCAAGATCGGCATGACCAAAGCGTGCCTGCCAGTCATGATCGAACCGGTTAAGTGCATCGTCAACCGCAGGATCTTGCAGGAACAGTTCAGCAACGGCAGGGTCGACGGTAATCGCCCGACACCCCGCCAGCAGGCAATCCAGTACCTGACGTGGCGTGCGAAAGCTGGCTGCTAGCACCTGAGTTTGCGGGCTGTGCAGGTTAATCAGGGTTTGCAGCTCTTTCACGAGTGCAATCCCATCGCCACCCTGCGCATCGATGCGGTTGACGTAAGGCGCGATATAGCGAGCGCCAGCCAACGCGGCATAAAACCCTTGTCCCGCACCGTACACGGCGGTGCCGAGGGTGGGAATATCCAGCGCCGTCAATTGCCTGATAGCGCTCAAACCCGCATGCGTCACCGGCACTTTGACGACCAGAGAAGGAATCACCTCTCTGAGCTTCAATGCCTCTTCCACCATCACATCAGGATCGCGCGACATCACCTGAGCAAACAGCTGTCCTTCCGTGCCGATAATGGCCTGCATATCCCGCAGCACGCTGTAAATATCGGATTTTCCGCGTGCAACAATGCTCGGATTGGTGGTCACGCCTTTAATCGGCAACACGCCAGCGAGTCGTTCTACTGCGGCGACATCCGCCGTATCTAAATAGAATTCCATCATTTCCCCCGTTAACTAAAACCGATCTGTTGGATGACATTCATCAATGCGGGCTTAGCGCACGATAATGCCCAACAGAATCCCCACCGCGCCGAAATCGGAATCGCTGAACGTGGTGTTTGCCAGTCCGATACTGCCCAACACCGGCAGCAGGAAAACAGGCAGGAAGGTAATCAGCAGTCCGTTGGCAAAAGAACCTAGAATCGCACCGCGACGTCCGCCGGTGGCATTACCGAAAACGCCAGCCGCTGCGCCGACGAAGAAGTGCGGCACTACACCAGGAATGATCACCGTTAATCCCATCAGGTAGAGCAGAACCATACCGATCACCCCAGCCGCAAAGCTGCTCAGGAAGCCGACCAGAACGGCATTCGGGGCATACGGGAAGACAACGGGGCAATCTAATGCTGGTTTAGCGTTGGGAACCAGTTTGTCAGAAATACCTTTAAACGCAGGCACGATTTCCGCAATCACCATCCGCACGCCTTGCAGCACGATATACACGCCAGCGGCAAAGGTAATGGATTGGATCAGCGAAAACATGAACCAGTTTTTCCCACCGGCGTTCATCGTTTTCACTGCTTCCGGGCCAGCAAACAGACAGGTGAAAATGAAGATGAAAAACATGGTAAAGGCGATGGCAACCGGCGTATCACGCAGGAACAGCAGGCTCTTCGGTACTTCCATGTCCTCTGTTGATTTCTCTTTATTACCAAACTTGCTGCCGATAAACGCTGACAACAGCTGTGATATCGCAGAGAAGTGACCAAAGGCGACGTCATCCGAGCCTGTGACTTTCTTCATATACGGGTGAATAATGGCAGGGAACAGCACCATTGATACCCCAACGACCAGCGACCCAACGGTAATTAGCATCACCCCTTTCATGCCTGCTGTTGCCAGAATCACCGCAACCATCATCGACATAAACAGCGTGTGGTGGCCGGTCAGGAAAATGTATTTCCACGGCGTAAAGCGGGCGATCGCGATATTAATGACCATCGCGAAGAACATGATCATGGCCATCTCGGTGCCGAAGTTCTTCTGTGCTACCGCGACAATAGCTTCATTGTTCGGTACCACACCGGCGATACCGAACGCATGGTGGAAAATCTGGGCGAAATCCCCCAGCGAGGACACGATCAGGCTCGCGCCCGCCCCGAGGATCAGGAAGCCCATTACGGTTTTCACCGTCCCCTTGATGCATTCCGTAGCCGGTTTTTTCTGTGCAATCAGGCCGATAAGCGCAATCAAACCGACCAATATGGACGGCTCAGATAGCACATCACTCATTAAAAAACGGAAGAATTCCATTTTTGATCCCTCGCTTATAACGCGCCAAGTTCTGTCAGGGCGACCGACAGGCGCTCTTTCATCGCCACTTTATCGATCATGTTGTTCAGGGACACAATTTTCCCCCCCACTGCCTGCGCGACGAGCTGATCGGCAATATCCTTTGTACCGACAAAGATGTCGCTGTCCGTACCTTTCGCTGAGCCTAAATCCACGTGGTCCACGTCAGCAACCACGCCGAGTTCTTTAACGATGTTTTTAATGCTCATTTCCATCATCAGGCTGGTACCCAGGCCGTTACCGCATACGACTGTAATTTTCATAATCTGTGTCCTCTGGTGGCAATTAATAACGAGAAATAACGGAAAGCACCTGTTCTACTTCCGTCGCGTTAATTAACGCGGCGACGTCATCAGGTGTGTCGAACAACTGAGCGAGCTGTGAAATAATATCGATATGGCTATTGCTGTCCGTGGCGGCCAGAACGATCAGTAAATGTACGGGATCGTTGCCTTCGGAATGGAAGACCACGCCGTCGCGAATCAGCGTCAGGCTGACGGCAAGTTGGTTCACGCCGTCTTCCGGGCGTGCATGCGGCATGGCAATCCCCGGGCCGACGACATAGTAAGGACCGATAGCCTCATGAGAGCGGTAGATCGCTTCAACATAGGTGGGTTCAATCGAACCGTTATCCAGTAAAGGCTTACAGGACAAGGCGATAGCGTGACGCCAGTCATCACAGGCAGGTAAAATCTGAACAACGTCTGGTGTTAGTAAAGTGTTAAGCATTAGAGTCACCTCTGTATCATTCTGAACGCAGGATAGTGTGCCGCCCTCGAAAATAATGTGATTAACATCTAAAAAGATAGCGCTAACTGATATGGCTATCATTAACTGTGACCTGCTTAGCACAAGCGGGGCCATTATTTGTTCCCCCGTGTTGTCACAGGCACACTAGGAACGGCGATGGTTCGGCGTGAATGCGTCGGGAAATCGGGGCGTTCGCCCTTTACGCTAGCCTGAAGGCAATGACGTAACAGGCTGTTATCGCGACCGTGCGATGAGAAACATGACGAATGGAGAGGAAGTGAGCATGCGTAAGCGTCGTAGTACCGGTAAGGTTACGCTACAGGATGTCGCCGACTACGCGGGCGTAGGGACGATGACGGTATCGCGCGTGATGCGCAAACCCGATCTGGTCTCTGAAAAGTTACGCAGCAAAGTGGAACTGGCCGCCAGAGCATTAGGCTATGAACCCAACCAAGAGGCCAGCCAGCTCACCGAGAGTACGAGTCGCGTGACGCTACAGGACATTGCGAGCCATGCCGGTGTCGGCGCGATGACGGTGTCCCGCGCGTTGCGGGAACCCGGTCTGGTTTCTGATGCGACACAGAAGAAAATCAATGACGCGATAAAAACGCTGGGCTATGTACCGAATCAGGCGGCAGGCGCGCTGGCATCAGCCTATCAGCCTGCTATCGCGGTGCTTTATCCTTTTCAGCAAGATCGCGCCAGCGTGCGTTTTGTGCAGGCGCTGCAACAGGCGGTGGGCAAACATAACGTTCCGTTAATCATGGGCTGCCATGAATATCGCCAGCATACCGAAGCGGGAATGGTCGAAAAACTCCTGCAGCAGCGGCCAGCGGCGCTGGTGTTATTCAGCGCACAACTCTCACAGCGAACCCGAGACATTATTCAGACCAGCAATGTTATTACGGTGAACGTTTCCGGAGCAGCCGCGCTGAGTGCGAATATCAATATTGATATCGCCCTGGCCGAAGCGGCGGAACAGCTGACGATGTCGCTGCTGGAAAAGGGGTATCGCCACGTGGCTTATATCGGCGCGCATACGGATAACCGTTTGCAAAAACAGCAGCTGAACGGCTGGAATAAAGCCATGCTGGCGCACTATCACAATGCGGATCTGAAAATTACGATCCCGGAAGCGCCTAGCCTACAGTTTGGCCGCTATGCGATGACTGAATTGCTGCAAAACCAGCCGGAGCTGGATGCTATTATCTGCAGCCATGAAGAAATTGCGCTAGGTGCGCTCTTTGAATGCCAGCGCCGCCTGATGAAAGTCCCTTACGATCTGGCGATTACCTGCCTGGATGGCTCTGAACAATGTGAGCACACGTTCCCAGCGCTGACCGCGATGCGGCTTGATTATGAAAAGCTGGGCGCGGAGGTCGGGCGTCTGGTTCTCGCCATGATGGACAACGACGAACATCCACCGGTAGTCGAAAAAGTGAAGTTTATCTTTGAGCCGCGTGCCAGCAGCTAGCTAAACCGGCCTGCGCGGCCGGCTTAGCAAGGACAGCGTGATGAATTACAGCGAGGCGCCACCGCACATCACCAACTGCTGCCCGGTAATGGCTGCGGCAGATGGGGAGAGCAGATAGCCCACCAGATCGGCCACTTCCTGCGGCTGGATGAAGCGCCCAATCGGCGGCAGCTTCGGCGGAGAACTCTGGCGGCCCGGCATCGTCAGCATCGGGGTTTCTGTTGCGCCCGGCGCGACGATGTTTACCGTAATGCCGCGCGGAGCCAGTTCCGCCGCCCAGCTTCTTGCCATGCCGATCATCGCGGATTTGGTGGTGACGTACTGGCTACGCCCTGCTGAACCGCTCGACGTGCGGCTGCCCAGCAGCACGATGCGGCCGCCTTGCGGCAGCTTATCGACCAGACGGTCGGCGAGCACCTGCGCCGCGTTGATATGCAATCGCCACAGCGTTTCACCGTCTTCCAGCGAAAGCTGACCGAGCGGGGCGGCTTTCATGATGCCCGCGGCATGGATGACGGCATCAACCTGCGTAATTTCGTCCAGAATGGCCGTCAGCGCGGGCATATCCATGATATCCACCGCGCGGTGGGTAAAGTTTGGATGTGAATAGTCACCCGGCTTACGTGACAGGCCGGTTACCCGCCAGCCTTCCGCCAGTAATTTTTGTGTGATGGCGGCACCGATCCCTGAGCTGCTACCGGTAATCAGGGCGTGTTTGGGGGCTGTCGCTGACATGACATGTGTCTCCTTAATCAAACTTAACGGCTTTGATGCAACCATTCTTAATTACAACAATGTGACGGGGATTTTAAACACGGCTTTTTTGACCGGAGCAGGGCTGTCGTTAATCGCACACAGCGCCTGATGGGCTTCACCCGGATAGAAGGTGACGAAGTCGCCTGCCCGCAGGTGGATCTGATGCGGCACCTGAGGATTATCCAGAATGTAGAGATCCGGCTTACGTTCGGTCGCGGGTTGGCCGTGCACATCATTCAGACCGTAACCGATAATTTCCTCGCCTTCCAGAATCAGTTGAATATCGAGGTAGTTGCTGTGAAATTCAGTATGTCGCGTGGCGCGCGGTGCGGTGTTCACGGTGCCGATGTTGTAGAACCAGTCGGCTCCTTCCGGCTGATAACGGCCTTCGGGTAGCGCATTCAGTTCAGCCAACGATATGCCCGGAGCGGACAGAATGGTCCACAGTGCATCGGGCAGCGTGGCGAGTTTGAGGGCGTTGAGGTTTCCTGCAATCATTATAGTGTCCCGGGTATATACCCGTCATACTTCAAGTTGCATGTGCGTTGGCTTCATTCGGTCACCCGAATCACTTACTTGAGTAAGCTCATCGGGATTCCCTCACTTGCCGCCTTCCTGAAACTCGAATTATTTAGGGTATAGCGGGGGAGCTCCCCCCGCTGACAAAGAGAAAAAGCAGCGTGGTTTAGTTCGCTTTGACCCACTCCTCACTCACCACGACGTGCTTGATCGCCTGACGGAAGTAGGTGAATGCCACGTGCAGCTTACCGTCCTGCGCTTGTTTAACGCTGGGGTAAGAGAACTCGCGGTTCAGCTTCTCCGTGGAGTTATTGGTCATGCAATAACCGTCGCCCACTTCGATATTGCGCTGCCACGGCCAGCTTTTACCGCCGTCTTCCGAAATGGCGAGCGTCATCGGGGCGCGTGGAGCACCCCAGAAGGCGCTACGACCACCGGCTTGCACTTCCGGCATTTTGGCATTGCTGGCTTTGTCTTCTTCGTCCTCGATTTCATCGTACAGCGACAGACGGCGTTCGGTGGCATCGGCGGCGCTCATATGGTTGAACACCAGCGCCAGATGGCCATTCTCCAGCGTCGTCACCTGAATGGACGAGTTGTTGTTCGGCAACTCGGTCGGCACGGGATCTGACCAGGTTTTACCGCCATCCGTTGAACGGCTTTGGTAGATGAAATCCGCCCAGCGGCTGCGGTACAGCGCCAGCAGCGTGCCGTCCTTCAGCGGGGTGATGTTCATATGCACGCAGCCCGTGCTGTTTGGCACTGGGTATTCCTGCCAGGTTTTCCCCCGATCGCTGGAAATTTTTACGGCGCTGTCATCATCGTTGCCGACCCATTTCTCGCCCGGCTGAACGCGGCAGTAGAACACTGGCAGCAGCCAGTCGCCGTTTGCCAACACGGTGATGGGCTGGCGAATGAAGGTACCCGGCTGATCGAGCAGTGTGCCGATCTCGCCCCAGGTCGCACCGAAATCTGTAGACTGACGGTAGCGCACAATCGCGGTGTCCTGATTACCGGATTTCTGCGCGGTGTACAGCAGCCACAGCACGTTGTCCGGTGCGAGGAACAGAACCGGGTTCTGCTCGGAGCGCGTGGCATCTTCAGACAGCTTAACGGCTTGACTCCAGCTATCGTTACCTTTTACCAGACGGGACATGTAGATAGAGATATCCGCAATCCCTTCCTGTGTGCCGCCGAACCAGACGCACAACACATCGCCGTTCGGCAGATGGAGCAGGTTGGCCGCATGATTCTGCGGGCATTCCGATGGAATGTAGGCATCCAGACGCGCGGCATCGCCTTCTGCGTGATGAACTTTTCCGCTACGTTCCACGGTAATGATTTCGCTACTCATGACTCAGGCTCCTGATTTATTTTCAGTTTGAGAAATTTTGATTTTGGCCGCTTTGTTCGGAATCATGCGGTCGATCAGCATGACGATAGCAGGGGTAACCAACGCGACATACATGTTATCGATGCCGTACGGGTTGCCGAGAATATACCAAACAGAGGTGACGACGCAGGCTGATATCAGGCTGGCGTTTGCACCGCGTGCGCTGTTGAAAAACGGCAGGTAGAACGCAATCACCGCAACCACGGAAATCGACAGACGAATGGCACGCGTAAAGAACGACAGCTTCAGAATTTCAGGAACGAACAGAACGAAGAGGAGAGGCGCGAAACCGACGACAAGCGACAGGATTCGGGTCATTTTCATTTCTTTTTCTGGCGTCGGTTTCCAGTAAGGAACGTAGAAGTCCTTAATCAGCAGAGAAACGATAGCCAGTGCCACCATACTCACGCTGATGAAGATAGACGCGACCAGTGATGTGGTGACCAGACCGGCGAGCCACGGGTTCATGTCTTGCAGGAAGACTGGCATCGCGTACAGGCTGTTGATTTCAGGGTGGGCAAACTTCGCTGCGACACCGATGACCGCGATAGCCAGTGCAATAGGCATACAGAAGAAGAAGGCAACCCAGGTCGCACGTTTGGCGCTGGTGGCATCTTTCGTTGACGAAATGGCCTGAATGACGAACTGCGTACAGAAGATAGAACCGATAGTCCCGATCAGCCAGGCGAAGATGGTGCCGGCACCGAGTTTACCATCCCACGTCCAGTAGTAATCCGGCATTTGTTCGATCATTGGCTTGAAGCCGCCGGTCATTTTCAACGCCACGAACAGAATGATCATGACGCCAGCGTACTTCACGGCGCTGTGGATCAGCGTGATGTAGGCTGTCCCTTTCAGGCCACCGAAGTAGTAGTAGAAAGTACTGACGACAGCGGTGATCAGCGCGGCGACAGGCAGAGAGACCTTCAACACTGTGGCGATGGCTGCCGCGCCGCTGACGTAGTTGCCCACGTTAACCAGCAACAGCGCATAGATCATGATGATCGAAATGATGTTCTTGGTGCTGGTACCGTATTTCTCGGCAATCGCGCCGGAGATGGTAATTTTCCCGGTGTTATAAATCTTCTTCACCAGAACTATACCAAACAGCGGGAAGCCGATGGCGGCGCCAATCACCGACCAGGATGCGGCAAAGCCGTTTTCAAAGGCAGACTGCGCCGTACCGATGGTGGATTTGGCACCGATGAACTCGGTCATCAGCAGGATACCGACGATAAACGCCGGTAGCGCGCGTGATCCTTCCATGAACTCGGTGTTCGATTTACTGCGGAGCTTGTAGGTTAACCATGAGGTGAATGCGATATAAAACACAATCATCCCAACGATTATGAGGGTGTCAGTAAGGTTAAAATGGTTCATATCTTCTCGGCCTATAAGTGGAAATTGATATTTCTCTGTTACTGCGAGAATTGACTAAGTATGTTGCGGATGTTGTCTTCATCCTGTGCGGAAAACTGGATTGGATAGCGGCTGACGCCGACATCTTCACCCATGATCGCCAGCGCTTTTTTCACCACAGCCGGTGAGAACGCAATGGCGTACAGTGTCTTACGCAACTCGGCAACCTGTTCTTGTGCCTGACGGGAGCCTTCGATGTCACCGGCATGGAAACGATGCCAAATCTGGCTGATCGGTTCCGGTGCCACGTTAGCCAGCCCGGAAATACAGGCGGAGCAGCCGTCAACAAAGCCCTGGTGAATGAGCGAGTCTGGGCCATTCAATACGTTAAAGCCCTGTACACCTTTCACCGCTTGCACATAACCGCTCAGGCTTTCATAGCTGCCTGCGCTGTCTTTAATGCCGATGATGTTCGGGTGATCCGCCAGCGTGCGGACGGTTTCCGGCGCCAGCGTATTCCCCGTGCGTGCAGGAATGTTGTAGAGAAACACCGGCACAGTCAGCGCATCGGCGACGGCGGTGTAGTGGGCGATCAGTTCTTCCTGTTTGAGTGGGATGAAATACGGGGTGATGACCGAAACGGCATCAACACCCAGCGCGGCGATGCGCTTGCCGAGCTTGATGGTTTCCCGCGTGGAGATTTCACCGATGTGGCCGACAACCGGCACTTTTCCGGCGACTTCATCAACGCAGGTTTCAGTAACGGCGACTTTTTCATCGGTGTGCAGTACGAAAAACTCACCGTTGGTGCCGTTACAAAAAATACCGTTGCCGTAGCGCATCTGGCGCTGAACCTGAAGACGCATAGCAGCGGGGTTAAATTCGCCCTGGTTATCAAACGGCGTGACGATGGCGGTCAGGACGCCGGTAATATTTTTACTCATTGTTCTTCCTCGTGACACGTAATCAAAAAGATGAAAACTTAAAACCGTTTTGCCTAAATCCGCGCTTTAAAAGAGGGTCAGATAAACCTCGCGGACGTCGTCGGCGCTGACCTGTGTTGGCACGTTTTTCATCAGGCGCTGAACCTGTAACGCGGCATCAACCAGATACGGCAGGTGGTCTTTTTCCACGCCGAGCTGCTGTAAGGTGTTAGGTAGGTTGAGGCGTTTAACCAACTCGCTGAAGTAGGTCACCAGCGCCTGCGCTTTTTCCGCGGTACTGAGCGTCAGATCGGCATCCGGCAGCAGGTCATACGCCTGCGCGAATTTCTCCTGTGCGGCGTCCTGCACGAAACGCATGCAAGGGGCGAGCAGGATGGCGTTCGCTACGCCGTGTGGGATGTGGTACTTGCCGCCCAGCGGGTAAGACATGGCGTGGACCAGATGCGTACCGGAGTGGGCAATGGCGGCACCGCCGTAATAAGACGCCCACAGCATGTTCAGCTTGGCTTCCATATTGCTCGGCTCGCGCACGGAGGTTTCGAGGTTGGCAAACAGCTTTTTCAGGCCAATCAGCGCGTAGTTGTCGCTGACCGGGTTGGCAATCGTTGAGGTGAAACACTCAATCAGGTGGCAGAGCGCATCGATACCGGTTGAAGCGGCGATATGTGACGGCATGCTGATGGTCAGCTCCGGCACCAGCGCAACGTAGTCCGGCAGCATCACTGGCGTAATAATGCCGACTTTGGTCTCTTTTTCCGGGATCGCCAGAATGGCATTCGGCGTGGCTTCTGAGCCGGTTCCTGCGGTGGTCGGGATAAGCAGGGATGTCGTGCGGCGCGTCGGTTTCTCTCCCGCCAGCAGGCTATCCAGCGTGACGGTTTCATCGCCCGCGCACAGTACGGAAAGCAGTTTGGCGACGTCCAGTACGCTACCGCCGCCCACGCCGATGACCAGATCGGTCTGGATTTGATTGAGCTGGCTCAGTATCTGTGCCACGTCGTGCTGGCTTGGTTCGGCAGGAACATGATCAACCAACAGAACCTGCGGAACGGCGTGCTTAACTTGTGCGATCAGCGCCTGAACGTCAGGCAGCCCGACGATGTTTTTGTCGGTGACAAATAAAACGTGCTGTTTCCCTGCCAACAGGTGACTAATGTCCTGAAGTACCCGGTAACCGCTGAGGATAGTGCTATTGATATTCATGCTTATTACCTTGCCTTTTCTCTTCTTCGCCAGAGCGTTATCGCGATGATAATGGTTGCGATAGTGATTACTTTCAGTCAAATGGAATGGTTTTAGTCACTGCTAAACGCCATTTGCCACATCGTGGTGATAATTTATAGGTGAAATTCCTTTTAAATAATTTGATATTGCTCACATATAATCAAACGTGATTCAATATAATCATTATCAGGTAATCATGAAGCGGGGATGAGGTATGCCAAACGTGCAGCAATCAGCAGAACAGGTATTAGTGGTCGCTGATGACTTTACGGGTGCCAATGATGCGGGCGTCGGTCTGGCGCAGCATGGTGCGCGGGTTAGCGTCGTCTTTGACGTTAATAAACTGCACGCGGATTTACTGGGCGATGCGGTGGTGATCAACACCGATAGCCGTGCGGCGCGTGACGACGTGGCGTCTCAACGTACCGCAGAAGCGGTTGCAGCCTGGCAGGCCGCTGGCGGACAAGGCTGGATTATCAAGAAGATTGATTCGACGCTGCGCGGGAATCTGGGCGCGGAAGTGGCAGCCGCGCTGTCTGTGGCAGACGTGCCCGTCGCGCTGATTGCCGCGGCATCACCGACGCTGGGGCGTGTGACCCGCAAAGGTGAAGTCTGGGTGAATGGTCGTCTGCTTACCGACACGGAATTTGCCAGCGATCCCAAAACGCCAGTGACCTCCGCTTCTATCGCTGCCCGTCTGGCAGAACAAACCGCGTTGCCTGTGGCGGAGATACACCTTGATGACGTCCGTCAGGCTAATTTAGCCCACCGTTTGCAGCAGTTGGCGGACGAGGGCGTGCGTCTGATTATTCTTGATACCGATGTGCAGGACGATCTGACACATATCGTTGATGCCACCAGAACGTTGCCGTTTCGCCCCTTGCTGGTCGGCTCGGCGGGCCTGAGCGAAGCGCTGGCGAATACGCAGAATTTTACGCGTAAAACTGAAAAGCCGCTGCTGGCTGTCGTCGGGTCGATGAGCGACATCGCTCAAAAACAGATTGCGGCCGTCAGGCTGCGCAGCGATGTCACGCTGGTTGATATTGATATCAACGCACTCTTTTCAGCCGAGTCATCCACCGTCATGGCATCCCAGTGTGAGGACGCGGTGAAGGCGCTGATGAGCGGTAATCACTGCATTATTCGTACCTGTCATAACGAAAATCAGCGCTTCGAGATCGACGCGCGGTGCCAGCAGCTTGGGCTTAGCCGACAGCAGCTTGGCGAAACGATCAGCCACTATCTGGGGGAACTTACGCGCAATATTGTTCAGGCGCTAGACAGCCTGACGGCGGGCAGCGCTAACCAGCGTCTGCCGGGCGGACTGTATTTATCCGGTGGTGACATTGCGATTGCCGTAGCAACCGCACTGGGCGCGACCGGCTTTCAGATTAAGGGGCAAATCGCATCCTGTGTGCCCTGGGGATACCTGCTGAACAGCGTTGTCGGCACGACCCCTGTGATGACTAAAGCGGGGGGTTTTGGCAACGAAACTACTTTGCTCGACGTTTTACGTTTTATTGAGGAGAAGGTCAGTGAGTAAAATTATTGCGGTAACGATGGGTGATCCGGCAGGGATTGGACCGGAAATTATTATCAAGTCGCTGGCCGAAGGCGAGCTTTCCAGCGCATCTGCTGTGGTGGTGGGCTGTGTACAGACGATGCGACGTATTCTGGCGCTGAATATCGTGCCAGCCGTAGAGCTGAAAATCATTGATAAACCGGCTGACGCGGTCTTCGCGCCGGGCGTAATCAACATGATTGATGAGCCGCTGGAAGATCCTCAGGCACTGAAGCCTGGCGTTGTTCAGGCGCAGGCGGGCGATTTGGCTTACCGCTGCATCAAGAAAGCGACCGAACTGGCGATGGCGGGTGAAGTCCATGCGATTGCCACCGCGCCGCTGAATAAAGAAGCGCTGCACTCGGCGGGCCACCTCTATCCGGGTCACACCGAACTGCTGGCGAAGCTGACCAACAGCCGCGACTATGCGATGGTGCTGTATACCGATAAGTTGAAGGTTATCCATGTTTCAACGCACATTGCGCTGCGTAAATTCCTGGATACGCTGAACCGCGATCGCGTGGAAACAGTGATCGACATGGCGGATGTTTTCCTTAAGCGCGTTGGTTTTACCCACCCGCGTATCGCCGTTGCCGGGGTTAACCCGCATGCGGGCGAGAATGGCCTGTTTGGTGACGAAGAGATCAAAATTGTGTCGCCATCGGTGGAAGCCATGAAGGCCAAAGGTATTGATGTGTATGGCCCATGCCCGCCGGATACCGTCTATCTACAGGCGTATGAAGGCCAGTACGACATGGTGGTGGCGATGTATCACGATCAGGGGCACATTCCGCTTAAGCTGCTGGGCTTCTATGATGGGGTGAACATCACCGCCGGATTGCCGTTCATCCGTACGTCTGCTGACCACGGCACGGCGTTTGATATTGCCTGGACAGGGAAAGCGAAGTCCGAAAGTATGGCGATCTCTATCCAGCTCGCCATGCAGCTGGCCTGATTGGCGGTAACCTATCACGGTTGATAGCTCGGTTTTTGTAAGCGAATAAAACGCGATACAGCACGCATTGCAGGATATCTTCCTTCCCGCGTTCGGGAAGGTTTCTGGTATCCTGCAATCAAGAACCAACAACGTAAAATAACTCGATAACAGCAAGATGGATATCGCCGTGGATCCTACATTAACTGATGCTTTCCGCATGAGCGGGGATAAAGTAAAAGGGCAGAGCCGTCTTGATCAGATTATGGATTACCTGAAAAGCCATAATCTGGTGACGGTAGATGAACTGGTGTCCGTGATCGACGCTTCCCCAGCGACGATCCGCCGTGATTTGATCAAACTGGATGAGCAGGGCGTGATTAGCCGCAGTCATGGCGGCGTGACGCTCAATCGCTTTATTCCTTCCCAGCCGACCACGAATGAGAAATTACATCGCAGCCTTCAAGAGAAGCAGGCGATAGCCCGCTATGCCGCAACGCTGGTTAAACCGGGCAGCGCGGTGGTGTTGGATGCGGGAACGACCATGCTGGAGCTGGCGCGCCACCTGACGCATCTGCCGCTGCGTGTGATTACCGCCGATCTGCAAATTGCGCTGTTCCTGTCTGAGTTCAAGCAGATCGAAGTGACGATTATCGGTGGGCGTATTGATGACAGCAGCCAGTCCTGCATCGGCGAACACGGCCGCCGCCTGTTACGCAGCATTTACCCCGATATTGCGTTTATCAGCTGCAACTCGTGGAGTCTGGATAAAGGCGTCACCACGCCGACGGAAGAGAAAGCCGGCGTAAAACAAGATCTTGGCGCGAATGCCAGCCGCCGGATACTGTTGGCCGACAGCAGCAAATACGGCGCGTACTCACTGTTCTGCGTCACGCCTCTGTCAGAGCTGACCGATATCATCACCGACAGCGCGTTAGCACCCGAGGCGCAAACGGAGCTGAAAGGCAAAGCGTTCAATCTGACGCTGGTGTAAACCGGGTTTGTGCCTGACGCGTTGTGTCAGGCCGACTGCTTCCGCCAGTTGAGTTCGGGTTTATGCACCACGCCGTTGAATGTCATCGGATCCGTTGTTAAACAGAGACGTGTGTCGTTTTCACTGAACTGTGCGTAGCGCAGCTGGCTGGAACCAATCCAGTTCGGAATGAGGTAATAGTCCAGATAGTGCGTGACGGTCTGCGCTGCGTCATGGGTTTCATAACGGCCCGCATACGCGAAGTAGGTGGCGGCGGCCTGCATCAGCTGCTGCTCTGAACCTCCCGTCATGATGCCCGAGTCGTAGGGCACTCTGTCGCTGCCCATGATTTGCACCGTCATCCAGTTATCGTCAGTGTACTGAATATAGCCGGTTGCCCCTTCCCCCATCATATGAACCACGCTGCCGTCACCCAGTACATCAATGAAGGATTCCAGAAACCATAGCCCGCGAAGTTTCTGGCGTAACCCGTTGTTGTCGAAAGATTGCGATGTCATAGACCCTCCTCGGAAAGATCGTGCTGGTTAAGTGTAGTGAATTTTTTTCATAGGGCGGGGCAGAGCGAGATTTCCTGCCAGTGTTGTGGCACCGGCAGGAATGGGATTTACTTCATGCTGGCGGCGAGGGTATCGACGTTGTGTTTAAACGCAGCCGTGTAGGTTGCCGCGGGGCCGGAGGCGTCAGTCAGAGCTTCCGGGTACAGTTCACCGCCGGGCTGTGCGCCGCTGGCATCGGCGATTTGTTTCACCAGACGTCCATCGGTTTGGTTTTCAATGAAGTAGCTTTTCACCTTCTCTTGCTTGATTTGCTTAATCAGCGAGGCCACTTTTTTGCTGCTGGCTTCCGATTCGGTAGAGTAGCCCACCGGCGACAGGAACTTCACGCCGTAGGCATGGCCGAAATAACCAAACGCGTCATGACTGGTCAGCACTTTACGTTTTTCTGGCGGAATCGCGGCAAAGGTTTTCTTCGCATAGCTATCCAGCTCCTGTAACTGCTTGATGTAGGCTTCACCCTGCTGACGATAGTAATCGGCATTCGTTGGATCGGCTTTCACCAGCGCATTAACGATGTTATGCGCGTAGACCACGCCGTTGCTCATGCTGTTCCAGGCATGCGGGTCGGTTTCTGTTTTGCCATCTTCCACCATGGTGCGGGTTTCAATTCCGTTTGACGCCGTAATGACATCGCCATGATAGCCGGAGGCGGTGACCAGTCGGTCAATCCACCCTTCCAGCCCCAGCCCGTTAACGAACACCAGATCGGCGTGAGCCAGCGTCTTGCTGTCTTTCGGAGAGGGTTCAAACTCATGTGGATCGCCATTGACCTTCACCAGATCGGTCACGGTAACGCGATCGCCGCCAATATGGCTGACCATATCGCCGAGTACGGAAAAGCTGGCTACAACATCAAGATTCTTTGCCATCGCCAGTGGGCTAAGCAGCAGGCCGGATAACGCAATAGCTAACAGTGAACGTTTCATTTCTTTCCTCACAGAACATTGCAGATAACGAGATTCATTGGTCAACGACGCAGGCGTAGCAGCCCGCCGTTGTGACCAACGCAGACCGAGAAACAGAAAAACAGCGTAATCGTCAGAATGATGGCGGGCCCGGCGGGCAGCTCGGCATAGTAGGACCACAGCAGCCCGATCAGGCTGGCGAGCATCCCTTGCAGCACCGCAATGCCGAGCATGACGGGCAGACGCTGCGTCCAGAAGCGTGCGCTGGCGGCAGGCAGCATCATCATGCCGACCGTCATCAGCGTGCCTAACAGCTGGAACCCGGCGACCAGATTCAGCACCACCAGCGACAGAAACAGGCCGTGGATCAACGCCCGATAGCGGCCTGAACTGATGCGCAGGAAGGTCACGTCAAACGATTCAATCACCAGCGCCCGATAGATCACCGCCAGCACCAGCAAAGAGGTCGATCCGATCAGCGCAATGTCGATCAGTGCGGCGCGATCCACCGCGAGGATCGAACCGAACAGCACATGCAACAGATCGACACTGGATCCGCGTAGTGACACCAGCGTGACGCCGAGTGCCAACGAACCGAGGTAAAATCCGGCAAAGCTGGCGTCCTCTTTTAATTCCGTGTGGCGGGTGACGAAGCCGGAGAGCATGGCGACGGCCAGTCCGGCGATAAAGCCGCCGATCCCCATCGCCAGCAGCGACATCCCGGAGATGAGGTAGCCGATGGCGACGCCGGGTAAGACCGCGTGTGACAGCGCATCGCCAATCAGGCTCATGCGTCGCAACAGCAGGAAACAGCCCAACGGCGCGGCGCTTAGCGTGATGACCAGACAGCCGACTAGCGCACGGCGCATAAAACCGAATTCGATAAAAGGCGAAGCAATAAGGTGAAATAACATCATGACGTGACGATCCTGAGCGTTGGCGTATCGCTGTCTGCCTTGCGCAGGCTATGTAAGATGGGCTGAGCCTCTCCCCAGTGAGGGCCGTCTGGGGTGAGATGCAAGATATTCGGGAAGTGCTGACCGACCAGCTCCAGATCGTGCAACACGGCCAGAATGGTTCTGCCTTCTGCGTGAAGCTGCTCAATAATCTGCAAAAGCGCCTGCGTGGTGTGGCTATCTACGCCGGTAAAAGGCTCATCCAGCAGAATGATGGGAGCCTGAGTCAGCATCAGCCGCGCGAAGAGTACACGCTGTAGCTGCCCACCGGACAGGACGCCAATATGCCGATCGGCAAAGTCTGCCATTGAGACGGCGTCGAGCGCGTCTGCCGCTTTACGATGCCAGTTGGCATTGATACTTCGTAGTAATCCGCGATGGGGCAGCGAGCCCATGAGCACCAGATCGCGTACGTTGATAGGAAACTGCCGATCAAATTCTGAGAGCTGAGGCAAATAGCCGATAGCGCTATCTTCACAACCCCTACCGAGGCTGAATGAGCCGGATAGTGGCGGCAACAGACCCGCCAGCGTCTTCAGCAGCGTGGATTTGCCCGTGCCGTTTGCGCCGATAATTGCTGTCAGCGAGCCTTGATGAAAGCACCCGCTTAGCGTCGCGAGCGGTGGTTGATTACGATAGCCAAAGGCCAGTTCTTGCAGGGCAATCATGGCAACACCACCGCCCATCCAACCAATAGCCACAACGGCACCAACAGCAGGAAAACCAGTAACACGCGCTTCAGCGCGGAGAGGGAGTAAAAACTTGTCATTATCATCGGTAAAAGGCTAATTGTTATATTATAACATACCGATTTTTATCGATGACGATAGAGGCAATAGGTAAGAAAGTATGTAAGGCGATTAGGTTTGGTTTGGGGGAATATTTCGTGCGCGTCGAGCACTGTTATCTTCATGCTACGTCGTAGCACGCGCCCGACATAGGGGGCTACGCCAGCCCCCTATGAACCCCGGCTTTTGGCGGAAATTATGCCGCTAACGCGGTTCCTTCGGTGCCCATGCCCGCTTTTCGAGCCGCCAGTGACGCGCTCCCGACGCGGCACTGGCTTTCGCGGCGTCCATGCCGCTCACTCGGCGTTCATGTTCACCTCAGCATAATTTTTTACGCCGTGAAGAGAAGACCCGTGAGCAATATGAGTTGACTCAGTTTTATCTTCAGCGTGGCGTACGAAGCCGCCCCCGAAAGAGAAAATCTTATACCGTGACGAAATTCCCCTGCATATCAACCACAAAGCGAGTCGCTGGCTCATCGTTGATGTAACCGGCGAGGATTTTCAACATCAGGCCGAAGCGGTATTGCAGGCTGTCCGGCGGTAGCGTTGCCGTTGGCGTGTAGGCAGCGAGCAGCGCGCGGTACTGTTTCACCCGCGCAGCCGGGATATCCTGCCAGGCGAGATCGCTGCCGTTGCGCAGGCAATACCAGTCGGTCACCAGCGTGAGCAGTGAAATATCCTGTAACCCATCTGTGCCCGCGACCGCATTCGGTTTGCGCTCAGCGGCATCGGGCAGCGTTTTGGCGCTGAGCGGTTCCTGTTGCTGGGCAATCCACAGCAGATCGCCACAGTTCAGTGTGTTAATGAGGGGAGATAAATCTTCCGGCCAGTCTTTTACCAGAAAACGCTGGCGTACCAGCAGCGCCAGATGATGATGCAGGAAGTCGTAATAATCGCGGCTTTTCAGAATATCGCCCAGCGGTTCACCGGTGCGATCCAACTCTTTCTGATAGAACGGGAATAGATGGTTGAACTGCGGCACGTTGCGCAGGACCAGCGTATCGATATCGACTCGATCACTATGCAGCGTCGCCAGCTTCATGGCGGGCGGGTAAGCGGCCAGCGACGGCACCGCGACATTCACCAGCGTCCCCTGTGAACCGCGATACACGCCGGTGTCGTTAACGTGCAGGTGTCCGCTGAAGTGCAGGCGGATTCCTGCCGCCAGCGCCTGCTCGGCAACCTCCGGCCGTGGCGTGCGTTTAATGAAGCTGTTGCTGCCAAACAGCTGCTTTTCGTCCTCCACCGTGCCGTCGAGGAAATCGACCAGCGGATAGTGTGAGAACACCAGCAGCTTCTTATTCTGCGCTTTCGCCCGCTGTACCACCGATTTCACCCACGGCAGCATGAACGGTTTCTCGGTCAGCAAGGCGTTCCAGCCCGTGTTGCTGCTGGTGGAGTAGCCTTCAATCCCTTCGCGTTTCTCCGGGCCGTCTTTGACCTGATACACATTGGCATCGATGGAAAGCAGCCACAGTCCCGCTTCCGGTTCCACCAGATAGGAGGCGTCCACGATATTCCACTGCTTGCTGCCGTCCGGCGAGCGGGCGAGGTACTGACGCTTGCTGAGTTCATCGCTGTCGCCAAACGGCGTTTCCCAGTGCAGGAAGTCGTCGCGTTTAAAGAAACCAAACGGCTTCATCAGCGGCAGGCCGTGTTCATAGCCAAGCGCCTGCATCTTGGCGGTGACAATCAGTGACTGCGCATCGCCAAGCTTAACGCCGGGTTTGCTGCTTAGCATAGTGCTGGTGCCGTCGGCGTTGAGCATCCGTTGCCAGGAGTCATCCCCCTGCGGGCGATTGACATCGTGGTTGCCGGGCGTGGCGAAGAAACGCATCCCGTGGCGCTGTTCATACTGCGTCAGGATGGCGGCAATCCCTTCAACGGTAGGCTGCTGGCCGTCATCAGAATAATCGCCGGACAGCACCACGTATTTCACCTGCTGTTTTGCCAGTTCGTCCAGCGCGGCCAGCAGTGCAAAGTAGGGTTCATTGAAGATGCGGGTCGAATTCACCGAATCTTTCAGGGTGCGAATGGTCAGCTTCTTTCCGGTCTGCGCATCGGGCAGGCCGTCAAAATCGTAGTTGCCGTAGATATTGTGGACGTGGACGTCTGAAATAATGGCAATGCGCAGCGGACTGGCGGGCGCTGATGATTCGGCGTTAGCGTGAAAAAAACCGCCAGCTAGCGTAATGGCGCTGCCTGCGCCGAGCTTGACGAAAGTTCTGCGAGTGAGTGATTCCATGACTATCTCCGGCATTATTTATTTTTTATAACGGATGGCTGTATAACGCATAATCATGACAGGCAATCAATCGTGCGCCGTCGAGCGCATCACCCACCGGGGCGGCGAGTTGGGATTGCCACTCGTCCGGCAGCCAGGGACGAATATGTAAACCGATGCTGCCCATGAGCGATAAGCGAGGTGTGGCATGGCGCGCCACGGCGGCCAATAGCAGGCTGATTTCGCTGGCCGTTTGCGCTAGCAGCGCATGAGAAACAGTATCGTCCTGCTGAGCGCAGTCAAATACGTAGCGGGCGAACTGTGCATAGTCGCCCGGTTTCGCCTGCTGGCTAAATGTCTGTAGCGCGTCGAGCGTGTTCGTGGGCGCTGTGCTGGCGGAAAAGAAATCGTCGATACGCTGACTGAGCGCAGACGGCGCGCACCAGCCTTGCAGCACATTATAGGTGTGTTGCAGTGCCGCCAGCCCAAGCCGTGCGCCGCTACCCTGATCGGAAATCGGGAATTCATGGCCGCCGTAGGCGGTAATCGTCTGGTTCTGCCACGCCAGCCCGCAGGAGCCGGTTCCAGCAATGACCACGCCTGCGTCTTTTCCTTGATTAACGGCCAGACAGGCACCCAGCGCATCGGTGTTGAGCACCTGCGTCGCGTAAGGATGTGGCAACGCCAGAAACGCCTCGTAGGCGGCGCGATGTTCTGCGCTGGCGAGTGCCAGTCCAACTTTCAACCGGGATACGTCATCCGGCGATAGCCCGCTGTGCTTCAATGCCTGCGCGATGGCATCGTCCACCGACTGGCGCACGCTTTCCACGCCGAGCAGCAGATTGGCACGGCCGCCGTGTCCCTGACCGAGCGGCGTACCGTCGGTCTGATAAATACGTGCTCGACAGCCTGTGCCGCCGCCATCTACACCGGCATAGAGCCATGTCGTCATGATGCGTGCGCTCCAGAATCCAGATAGGGAAGACAGGCCACCGCCAGATCGCCGCTGAGGCTGACGGATTCAGTTTGTGAGTCCGGCAGGCTGTTGAGCAGCAGACTCAACTCGCCCGCGCAGCGGGTCAGCAACTGCACCGACAGCGCGTCCTGCGGGTGTGCCAGCACAACGTGCCCGAGCGTGGTGTAGTCAGTGGCCTGTGCTTGCTTTGACCAGTCGATCACGCGATCGACATGCTTATCGAAGTGCAGGAACAGCACTTCGCTGAGCGGCGTAAGCGGCGTGATGCCCTCAACGGCCTGAAGCATCTCCTGTACCGCCCACAGCCCTAGCCGCGACAGGCTGGCCGGGTCGCCGATGGGAAAACTATCGCCGCCGCGGCAGGTCAGCAGGCCATCATGCCAGTGCAGCAGGCGGGTGAAACCGCCGGTGACCAGCAGATAGCGATGTTGTCCCGGCCAGCGCTGCTCGCATATTGTGCTTTCGCTAATGCGATCAAAGGGACGATCGCCATCGATGTCGATCTCCCTCAGCTGCCATTTCACGGTGCGTTTTTCCTCTGTTGTTGATTGGTCGCGATCGTCTCGTTGAGGCGCTTCACATCGTTTGACGTCAGGCGCAGATACTCATCAAACGACACCTGATCGTTCAGATATTGGGTAAAGCGCGTCAGGATGATGGGATACAGTTCGTTCGCGCCCAGACTTTCCATGCGTTCCCAATCAAAGACGTAAGACGGGATCTTTTTGATCTCTTCACGCGCGGTGTTCAGGCCGTCGATCACGTGTTTATCTTTGGTCTGGTAGTGCAGATCGGTAATATCCGCGCCGACGATGATATTGAAGCGTTCGGCAATCTCACGTTGTAGCGGTTCGCTGCCCAGCCACTCCATAAATTCGGCGACTTCCTGCGGGTGTTTGGTGGTGGTGAACGGCATGATGAAGGTCGCGCCGCCCATCGAGATGCATTTCTCTTTGCACGGCGCAGGCAGCACTTTCCAGTCAAAACCGTCGCCAATTTGCTTACTGAACTGGTTCAACAGCCAGTTGCCGGAGAAGTAGGTCACGATGTTGCCGTTCACGAAATCGTCCGCCATGCTCTTGTACTGACCACCGCCTGCCGCGCCCCACATTTCACGCGGGAACACGCCTTCATCTGACCAGCGTTTCAGATCTTTAATCCACTGCTGCGCGGCGGCGTCCGGGAAGTTGATCAGCCCGTCTTTATCGTAACGTGCGCCGTAAGAGTAGGCTGGGCCGGAGAAGCGGAAACCGCTGCGGTCGATGGTGAAGGGGATATGCACGCCGGTTTTTTCCGCAACCAGCTTCGAGGCTTTCATCAAATCATCAATCGTGTAGCCCGGCTGTGGCAGGGGCACGCCCGCCTGTTCAAACAGCGTCACGTTAACGAACGGCAGATCGGCGGTCCAGGACGCGACAAAGCCCGGTAGCGCATCCGCTTTATGCACGCCTTTCACACGCATGATTTTTTCGATGCCGGCGCTGTAGCGTTTCTCAAAGGCGGCCGGATCTTTCAGGTAAGGGCGTAAATCCAGCGTATAGCCGAGCAGCCCCATTTGCGTGGTTTTGGCAATATCCGGGCCTAAGCCTGCTGCCAGCTGCATCGGTAATTGTGTTTGCAGCGCGTTATAGCCGGTGCTGACAAAATTCACATCGATGCGCTCATTGCTCTGGGAGAAAGCTTTTACCTTCTGTTCCATGAAATGCACTAATTCGGGATCGTCGTCACTATATAAAAATGTTATTTGCGTTTTAGCGGCTAACGCGCTGCTGCTGAATAACCCCAGTGCGAGGGCGGAAAAAAATAACGCGGTGTTGGAACGCATCATAAACCTCTCCGTTGATGAGCACATCTTATGTTTGATTAATGACGTAAATACCCTGGCGTTGGCGACGGGGTTTATTTTATTCCTGCGATTTAAGTTGTCTTTTAATTAATGCAAATTTGCATTCATCTGTCATTTTCATCATGCAATCATGGACAGAACGCTGATTGATTTATGTGAAGCAGGTTAAAGATATTTTAAATGTTGATTTAAATAAAGCATTTTTGTGATATTAATCACATATATAAACGCGATAATCTTATTTATTAATGCGAAATGTCAATAAATGAACGCAAATGACAATTTAATGCAAATTTGCATTCTAATTGCGATATCACGGTGCAGAGAATGACCCGCTGCCCTAAATATTGGCAGGGTGTGCACAGTGAAAGTGCAAATAAGTACCGCCATACCTTTTCGTTATTTTATTTTTCAACGCCGTAAACAGGATTCAGTATGAATATCGGTTGGAAATTAAAGAAGAACGGCGTCATTAATCGGTTTCTCATCACCGAGTTGACGGAAAAACGTTATTTCGCCGAGCCGGATACGCTGCCGGATAAGGTGAATTACCGCTTTATTAACGGTTTTGTCGATGTCGGCGTGCTGCCCTGTCGCGTGCGTTTTTTGCAGGAAGAGGCAAAGCGCGACGTGGCGCTGCCGGACGATTTACGCTTCCCGCTGATGTGGAGCGGCGGCGATGAAAGCCGCAGCGTAAATTTCAGCGATTTCTGGCCGTGTCCGGTTCACGTGCAGCGCTTTTCCCGCTGCGTGATCCACAGCGACAGCGTGCAAACGGCACCGTTTACGCTCAGCACCTGCGGCGGCGTCACGCTGTGGCTGAACGGCGAGCCGATTACCCGCTTTACGCCCTTTACCCGCAATACCGAGCAAACCTGTGACATCACGCTGCCTCTGCAAGCAGGAGTGAACACGCTGGTAGTGCATAGCGAAGAGCTGTGCGAACGTGATACTGACTACCTGTTCAGCCTGTGCTATCAGGGAGACGACACGCTCTTCTGGCAGCTTGATGAAGACGCGGCGCTCAGCGTACAGCTGGCCGCGCTGGATAGCTGGGTGAACGGGCTGACGCTGGAAAATAACCTGATCCAACCGCCTGTGTTGGTGCTCAATAGCGCGCAGCCGCTGCCGGAATCCGTGACGATGGCGCATCGGCTGATTGGCAACGTCAACGAATCCGTCCCCGTATGGCAGCAAAAACAAACGCTGCCTGCTGGCAATCTCGGCTGGCAGGTGGATCTACCTGCGGTTCTGGTGGGCTACTACGATCTGGTCTGTGCCGCGACCTGCAACGGTATTACGCTGACGCGCACGCTCAGCTTCGGGCGCTTGCCATCGCAAACGATGCCTGCGTTACCGACGCTGGCCGCGCGACGTGAAGCGGTGCTACGCCATACAGCGCTGCACGGCTTTGAGCGCCTCGGACGGCTGCTGGCGATTGTCGCGACGGGCGAGGGCAGCGATGCCGCCGCACCGATTCTCAACAGCGCGCTGCAAAAAATCAGCCGCCGTGAAGACTGTGCCGATTTCCAATTGGTGCCGTTGATTTGGCTGTGGCAGCGCTATCAGGGGCAGCAGTTGCCGCCGCAGGACTGGCGGCGCGTGCGCAGTGCGATTCTCGGTTTCCGCTACTGGATTGATGAACCGGGCAACGACACCATGTGGTTCTGGAGCGAAAACCACTGCCTGTGCTTCCATGTCGCGCAGTATCTGGCCGGACAAAACTTCCCTGATGACACCTTCCCATGCAGCGGCCGCCGCGGTTTGGAGCAAAAGGCGATTGCTCACGAACGCCTGACGCGCTGGTTTGATTCTATTCTGGAGCACGGGCTGGTGGAGTGGAACTCGGCAGCTTATTACCCCATCGATCTGATTGGGCTGGTGGCGCTGTACGAACTGGCGCAGGACGCCGATCTGCGCGAGAAATCTCGCGTGGTGATTGACCGTATCATGCTGATGACGGCATGGGTACACCAGAACGGCGTCGCAGTTGGCACCATGGGGCGCGCCTACGATAAAGAACTGCGCTCCGGCATGTTGACCGAGCTGTCCGGCCTGTGTGCGCTGATGTGGGGCGAGGGCTGGCTGATTCCGCACTGCGCCGCGCTGCCGCTGCTGTGCCTGAGCGACTATCAGCCGCCGGAAACGACGGATCGAATTGCACACTGGTCACTGCCGCACGGTGCAGAAGCGCGCTGGGTGCAGGGGCTGAACCGCAGCGCCCGCATCATTGCCTGGAAGCAGCGCGACGTGGCGTTTTCTTCCGTCTTCGATCATCACCCCGGCCAGCCCGGACACCAGCAGCATCTGCTGGATGTACGTCTGGGCACGCACTATGCCGCCCGCCTGTGGGTGAATCACCCCGGCGAGGATCGCCCTGACGGTGTGCACCGTCCTTCTTATTGGGCAGGCAACGGACGTTTGCCGCACCTGATGCAGCATCGTAATCGCGCGCTGATGGTGTTCGATCTGCAACAGGATGTCCGCCCCTGGACACATCTCTATCTGCCACAAACCGCGCTGGATGACGTCATCGTTGAAGATGTCTGGTGCTTCGTACGCGGCGGCAACGGCTATGCTGCCTTCCATAATCCCGCCGGATTACAGTCGTTTGCGACCGCAGGTCAGCAGGCGGAAGGCGAACTACGCGCGTATGGCGAACAGAACGTCTGGTTCGTTGCCGTAGACAGCGGCAACGGCGCACAAGGATTCGCCGCATTCGCTGCCCGCTTCCGAGGGCGTTCTCTGATACAGGACAGCGACGGCGTGCGTATCGACGATCCCGATTACGGCGAATTGGCCTTTAGCTACGCGGCAGGATTCAGCGTGGCGCAGCAGCCTTTCATTTTTCCCGACGATGTCCCGGTCGTCCCGCAGTTCAACACAGGAAACCCATGACATGCAGACAGGTTCACTTAACCGACAACAAACCGAAGCGCTGCTGGCGCAGGTGGCGCGGGCATTTTGCCGCCTGAAAGCGATCGACAGCGTGACGCAGGACGATGCGCCGGATGCCGGACTGACGATTCAATTTGAGGAATGGGATTGGGAGGTCGGCGTCGGGCTGTACGGTTTCTGGAAGCTGGCGCATCTGACGCAGGACGACACCATGCTGACGACACTGGCGAACTGGTATCAGCAAAAGCTGGATGCCGGGCTGCCGCCGCGTCAGATCAACTCGACGGCACCGATGCTGGTGCTGGCGTTGCTGTGTCAGGACAAACCGGATGCGCCCGCGCAGTGGCGTGAAACCGTGAGCGACTGGGCGGACTGGCTGCTGCACTCGCTGCCGAAAACCGAGGACGGCGGTTTCCAGCACACGGTGAAAGAGCGCCCGAACACCGGGCAATTGTGGGATGACACGCTGTTTATGGCCGGTCTGTTTCTGGTGGTGGCGGGGAAATTGCTCTCCCGCCGCGATCTGATCGAAGAAGCGGAATACCAGCTAGTCACGCACGCGCGCTATCTGGCCGATGTGCGCAGCGGGCTGTGGTATCACGGCTGGACGTTCGTCGGTCGCCATCACTATGCCAATGCGTTCTGGGGACGCGGCAACGCCTGGATCACGCTGGTGCTGCCGGAAATGCGGGTGCTGGCGGAGGATCAACTGTCCGCGCCAGTTCTGCGCACGCTGGAAGCGATTCTGGAACAGCAAACGACAACGCTGGCACGCTGCCAGCACGAGTCTGGCCTGTGGCATACGCTGCTGGATGACCCGGATTCGCCGCTGGAGACGTCCGCCAGCGCCGGATTTATCGCCGGGATTCTGACGGCGCGTCGATTGGGTATGCTGCACGCTTTCCCACAGGACGTGCTGGAAAAAGGCTATGCCGCCGTAGTGGCGCAGATTGACGCACAGGGTGTGGTGCAGGGTGTCTCGGACGGCACGGCGATGGGGCACGACTTACAGTTCTATCGCGATATTCCTAATGTTGCCGTGCCTTACGGGCAGGCGCTGGTCATGCTGATGTTATTGGCACAGTTAGATTCTGTTTGCGAGGGCTGACAATGGCGAGTCTGGAACTAAAAAACGTCCACAAAAGCTATGGTGCGGTGAACATCATCAAAGGTGTGGACTTAACGATTCATGACGGCGAGTTCATGGTCTTTGTGGGGCCGTCGGGCTGCGGAAAATCCACGCTGCTGCGCATGATTGCCGGGCTGGAAGAGATCAGCAGCGGCGAACTGCGGATCGACAACCGCAAGGTGAACGATCTCACGCCAGCAGAGCGCAAGATTGCGATGGTATTCCAGTCTTACGCGCTCTACCCGCACCTTTCGGTGCGCAAGAATCTCGCATTCGGGCTGGAGAATTTGCACTTCCCCAAAGACGAAATCGCCCGCCGTATTGATGAAGCCGCCCGTATGCTGGGACTGGAACCTTATCTGGATCGCCGACCGCGTGCGCTGTCGGGTGGGCAGCAGCAGCGTGTGGCGATTGGTCGTGCGATCGTGCGTGAACCTGACCTGTTCTTGTTTGATGAACCGCTCTCCAATCTGGATGCCAAGCTGCGTGTGCAGACGCGCGGCGAGCTGTCCCGCCTGCATCAGAAGCTACGCACCACCATGATTTACGTGACTCACGATCAGGTGGAAGCGATGACGATGGCGCAGCGCATTGTGGTACTGAACGCCGGTCGCATCGAGCAGGTTGGCACGCCGCTGGAACTGTTCAATCGGCCGAAAAATAAATTTGTCGCCGGCTTCATCGGTTCACCGCGCATGAATATGTTTCCGGCGCAGATCGTCGCCACCTGCGCGGACGGCGTTGAGGTGCAGTGTCCGTCGGGTAATCGTCTGGTGCTGCCGTTTATCGGTACCGTCGGGCAAAACGTCACGCTCGGCATTCGTCCTTCACACTGCGAGCTGGTGGAGGACGGCGAGGGGATGGCGCTGTGCGTCGATCGCTGCGAGATGATGGGGCATGAAACCTTTATCTACGGGCGTATGGGCGGCATTGACGACGAGATGATCGTCCATCTGGCGCAACACCGTGAGTTCGCCGCAGGTGAATCAGTGTTCGTCCGCTTCCCGCCGACGTATTGCCATCTGTTCGACGGCAAAACGGATGACACATTGCCGCGTTGTACCGAGCACTAATTATCGCGACGGGAGAGGACGACATGAAAAAGATTGCCTTACTGCCCGCAGGATCGCTGATCGATAAGCTGGTCACGCCAGTGGAAAAAGCGGTGAATCTGCTACAAAAACTCGGTGGCCGCAAAGTGATGCCGTGGTTTTTTATCGCGCCGAATATGCTGCTGTTCGCCGTTTTTGTCTTTATTCCGATTCTGCTGGCGGTGTGCTACGCCTTTACCGGCGGCACCAATATCCTGCTGTGGGAACGCCCTTACGTCGGCGTGGATAACTTTTCCACGCTGCTGAGCTGCGGCAACTACGCCGAGCCATCGACCTGTGAACAGGATCTGTTCTGGACCGGCGTCTACAACACGGTGTCGTTCACCTTTTTCAATGTGCTCTGCACGCTGCTGGTGGCCCTGGTAACGGCGCTGATCCTCAACCGCAAGATTATCGCCCGTGGCTTTTTCCGCGCCATGTTCTTCTATCCGGTGCTGCTGTCGCCGGTGGTGGTTGGCCTGATCTGGCAGTGGTTCCTTAACCGCAATGGCCTGCTGAATCTGGTGCTGTCGTCGCTGGGCGGGCAGCCGATTACCTTCCTGCTCGACCCGACGCTATCGCGCTTCTGGGTGGTGTTTGTCTCCGTTTGGTTTCACGTAGGGTTTTATACCCTGATCCTGCTGGCCGGATTGCAGGCGATCCCACGTGATATCTATGAGGCGGCGGCGGTGGACGGCACTTCGCGCTGGCGTGGTTTCTATCGCCTGACGCTGCCGCTGCTGGCACCGAACATTCTGGTGGTGGTGATTCTGCTGACCATCAACAGCGTGCAGATCTTCGATGAAGCCTGGGTGCTCACCAACGGCGGCGGCCCCGGTACGGCCAACAGCTTTATCGTGCAGTACATCTACCAGACGGCCTTTTCGTCAAACGCGTCGCTCTACGGGCTGGCTTCGGCGGCCTCGGTGTTGATGGGCGTGGTATTGATGATCCTGACGGCGTTACAGTTCCTGCTGACGCGTCGGCTGGAAGGGAAAAAATAACGGGAGCCATGATGAAAATAATCGCATTTCTCACCCGTACCCGTCATCCGGGGCGCATTCACATCACGGATATCATGAGTTGGGTTTGGCTGGTGGTGGGTACGCTGCTGGTGATGATTCCGGTGATGTGGGCGGCGATGTCGTCGTTCAAAACGCCCGCGGAGATCAACCGTTTTCCGCCCAGCTTTCTGCCGCAGGCGGCGGATACTATCACGTTGCCGGAGTACCCGAAGCCGCTGGAGCTGTGGCAGGTTAAGCAGGACGACGGCGAAGCGAAAACCATGGCATTGGTTAGACGCATTGGCCTGATTGCACAACTGGTGAACCCGGATGCGCCGAGTGAGGTGGTGCGTGTATCGACGAAAGATCTGGTGCCGATGAAGGCCTTGCATCTGGAGACGGAGAACTACACGACGCCGATAACGAAGTTCCACTTTGCCACCTACCTGAAGAACACCGTGTTCGTGACGGTGATGGCGACGCTGCTGACCCTGTTGCTCAGTTCGATGGCGGCGTTTGCGCTGTCGAAATACGAGTTTCGCGGGCGCGGTACGGTGCTGACGCTGTTTCTTTCGACCATGATGATTCCGCTGTCGGTGGTGATGGTGCCGACGTTCCTGGTGGTGATTGGCCTGAACATGGGCGATAACCTGTGGGGCGTGATTATTCCCACGGTGGCGACGCCGACCGGCGTATTCCTGCTGCGGCAATACATGCTGACGATCCCCGATGAACTGATCGAGGCGGCGCGTATCGATGCCGCCAGCGAGTTCCGTATTTACTGGAAGATCATCCTGCCATTAACCGCCCCTGCGCTGGCGGTGCTGGCGATCTTCTCGGTGATCTGGCGCTGGAACGACTTCCTCTGGCCGCTGATCGTTCTCTCCAGTCAGGATAATTTTACGCTGCAAATCGGTCTGAATGCGTTTCAGGGGCAGTTCTCGGTGCAGTGGCACTATATACTGGCGATGACGATGCTCTCGCTTCTGCCGGTGACGGCGGTATTCGTCTTCCTGCAAAAATACATCACGACGGGGATTGCCAACACGGGGATGAAATAATGGCGACACTCAAGGATATTGCCGACCGCGCGGGGGTTTCCATCAGCACGGTTTCCCGCGCGCTGAACGGGACGGCACCGATCAGCGCCAAAGTCAGGCAGCACATCATGGCGATTGCCACCGAACAGGGTTATCCGCTGCATAAAGTGGCCAAAGCGGCCGTCGCGCAGACCGAGCCGCTGCGCCACATTCTGCTGGCGACGCCGCGCAACCTGATGCTGGAGAGCGAGTACAATCTGGTGTCGCTGACGCTGATCAACGCACTGAAAATGTTGTGTCTGCAACGCAATATCCAACTGCGTCCGTTTCTGGGGGAGCACGACACCATTAACGAACAGCAGCTATTGCGTGAACTTCAGGGCGGAAAAGAGAGCGGCATTCTGATTGTGAATGACGATCACCCGACGTTGCTGAACGCCGTGGCGGAAAGCGGGATTCCGGCGGTGCTGATCAACGGCGAAGATCCCTCAATGCGCCTGAGCAGCGTCACGCCTGCCAACCACTACGCGGCGGCGGCGGGCGTGCGCTACCTGATCGAGCAAGGACATACGCGGATCCTGCACCTGACCTGGACGTCGCGCATGACGATCAAACAGCGCGAGCGCGGCTATCGGGATGCGCTCATGCAGGCGGGGATTGCGGTGGATGAGGATCTGATCCTCTCGCTGCCGGATTTCCACCCGCGCACGGCACGTGACGCGCTGCTGCGCTGGCTGACGGCTAACCCCGACAGGCTGGGGGTCACTGCGATCTTCTGCGCGGCGGATAATCAGGCTATCGGCGTGATCGACGCACTCTATCAGCATGGGTTGCGGGTGCCGGAGGACATATCGGTGATGGGGATGGACGACATCCTGCCGTTCGATATGCTGCCGGTTTCGCTCACCACGGTGCATCTGCCGTTTGAGACCATCGCCCGCGCGGCGCTACAGCTGCTGGCGCAGCAAATGACGCCTGCACAGGCGCTGGGTATTGCCCAGCGCACCGAGCTAGCCGGACAGGTGGTGGTCAGAGAATCGGTGCGGCGGGTGGGGACTACTACCGGTTGAGCTCACGGGCAGCAGCGCGATCCGGCTGTGGGATAACCCTTTCACGATAACCCGATGGCAACGGCCAGTCGATGTACCAACGCCTTCGCCATCGCAGGTTCGGCCACATTAGTGAATCCCATAAGCAGCCCACCGTGTGATGGCCTGCACATTCGCCAGTCATTCAGCGCCTGAATGGCAAGACCATGAGATTGAGCAGCCGCTGCCAGAGACTGGTCGTTGCCACGGGTGGCCAGCGTAGCTAACACATGAATACCGCCCGCCTGCGGCTGGACGACCAGGTGTGAACCTAATGTCTGTAACAGTGCATCGACGAGATAGCCGCGGCGAATCGCATACAGTGAACGCATTCTGCGCAAATGGCGGGCAAAGTGGCCTTGCTCCATGAAAGCCGCCACCGTGGCCTGAGGCAAGATCGAACCGGGGCAGCAAAAGTGATTTGCCGTATCCTTGAAGCGCTCGATCTGCGGTTCAGGGACAACCAGATAGGCTAAGCGTAAGCCGGGAAACAGCACCTTGCTGAAGGTGCCGGTGTAGAGTACGCGCCCATCGCGATCCAGACTTTTCAGTGCCGGCAATGGCCGACCGTGGTAACGGAACTCGCTGTCGTAGTCGTCCTCAATGATCCACGATCGGCGGTGGCTGGCCCATTCCAACAGCTGTAGTCGTCGGGGTAAGGACAACGCCACGCCCATGGGACTTTGGTGTGTGGGGGTCACTACGGCAAAACGTGCCTCTGCGGCTCGCTGTTGACAAATGTCCACATTCAGACCTTCCTCATCCACTGGAACGGGTTGCAGATGCATACCTGCTCGCGCCAAAAACCGGCGCGCAAAGAGATAGCCTGGATCCTCGAACCATCCACTATCACCGGGTTGCAACAACGTGCGACACACCAGTTCCAGCGCTCCCCGGTAGCCTGCGGTAATGAACACCTGCTCGTATGTGCAAGTGATACCGCGCGAGATTCCCAGATAGGTCGCGATGGCGCGACGAAGTGGTTCATAGCCCGCGGGGTCTGGATAGATCATTGCTGCTGTATCCAGAGTACGTAAGTTGTGTCCGGCAAGGCGCGCCCAGGTCTTGCGGGGAAAGGCATCCAGTGCTGGTAAACCGAGTTGGAAAGGTTGTACCTGAGTGGTTTCGGTCTGTGGGCGCGCGGGTATTTGAGAAAGGGATGTGGCGATGTGTCCCGACTCGCCCAGGTTTTCCAGCCGGAGTGAGACGATGGTTCCTGCTGGGCCGCGTGTCAGGAAATAGCCTTCACTAGCCAGCATCTGATAAGCCATTTCGACCGTGCCACGTGCCAGATTTAGCTCACTGGCGAGGCTGCGCACGGACGGCACGCGATCGCCCGGATGAAGTTTTCCGGCGGTAATGGCGTCGCGGTAGCGTCGATACAACTGTAAATAGAGCGGTGCATCGTGTTCTCTGCTTGGCTTCAGTTGCTGCATGTCCATCCGTTATGTCCCATTCATTTACTCAATTCTTGCACCTTTTTTATGGGTCATGATTTTCCTAACATACCTGCTCCATTACAAGGAGATTGACATGAGCACCTTTCGATTGAGCCTCATTGACAGCGATCGGGACTACCTGGCTTGCTTCGATGTGATGCGGGAGCTACGGCCTCATCTTCCTGATGCTGCCGTATTTACTGCGCAGGCACGTCGTCAGGCTGGGCAAGGTTATCGTTTGCTTGCGGCATGGCAGGGCGATCTCGTCATGGGATTGGCGGGCTACCGCATTCAGGAAAACCTATTGTATGGCCGATTCCTCTATGTTGATGACCTTGTGGTTGCCGTCGCTGCCCGCGATCGAGGGCTCGGCGGCCTGCTGATCGAGGCAATGCGCGAGGAAGCGCAGCGGCAAGGCTGTGTTCATCTGGTGCTCGATACGGCCCTGAGCAATGCGCTGGCGCAACGCTTCTATTTTCGTCAGGGCTTGCTCGCTAAAGGGCTGCATTTCAGCCAGACGCTATTGGTGTGAAGAGCCATGAACAACGACTTTACGATCACCTCGGATGGCACGGTCAGGAGCAACCTCGACGGTTGAAACATGGGCTCAGACGCTCTATGCGCTGACTTCTTTTCTCGTTCTTTCATTCTTACTGGAGATCTTCTATGAGTACGCTTCGTTTGCCCTACCAAACCCTTTCGCCAGAAGCCTATCAAGGGTTCGGCATTGCCAAGAAAGCGCTGAACAAGAGCAGTCTTGGTAAACAGTTGATCGAATTGGTCTATTTGCGTGTTTCACAAATTAATGGCTGCGCTTTTTGTCTGGAGATGCATGCGTCGGCTTTACGTGCAGACGGCGTGCCGGATGCCAAGCTGGACAGTCTGGCGGGCTGGCGTGTTAGCACGCAGTTCAATGAACGCGAGCGTGCAGCGCTGGCCTGGACTGAATCGCTTGTGGACGTGGCTCGCAGCCACGCGCCTGATGAAGATTTCGAGCCGCTGAAGGCGCATTTCAGCGATGCAGAGATCGCCGATCTGAGCTTTGCTGTTGCGCTGATGAGTGCCTTTAATCGGTTGGCGATCGGCATGCGCCAATAAGGTGTGAGTGAAGATCAACGTAGCGGGTTCATTCATGTTGTGCTCAAATCCCTTACTGTGATGGTTTTATGTCTAAGGAGGGAGTGATGGAGATTGAACAGAGAAACTCGGGCGAACATCAAACGGTTATCAATAATGAATCCGGCGTTATTAACGTCAATAATCACCACGGGCAATACACTAATCTGGTGGGCGAAAACACGGCTCGCATTTATAAGGAAATATCGCATTCTGAACAGAGTAAGTTCATTGTCAGCTTTGTGGCCGTTTGTTTATTGCCGGGGTTGAGTCTTGTCGCGGATCTTATGCAGATTCATCCTGTAATCAACTTGCCGCTGTGGACGTATGTTGCCGCATTCGGGGTGATATTTGGTGTGGTGCTGGTGGGATATTATGACAATCTCCGCATTTTGGTCGTCGGTGCGCCGAATAAAGAGGAATGCAAACAGCTTTATGCCGACAGGTTATTTAGTAGAACCGAGGACGGCTATATTGTATTTACCCACACGACGGCGTGTATTTATCCAGACTGCTGCGGAAACATCGTGATTTCGACACCACCAGAACGATACAACGGGGAATACTCTTTTTTCGGTAAATGCAGCCTGGCTGGCAGGCAGCACTCTTATGGTATCGACTATAACTTCAAAGCGTATCCCATAAAGGTGGACTGGCGGCCAATGCCCAAGTCGAACCAATAGCGTTTTGGTGGTGAGTGCCTGACGCCGTACAGAAAGTCTGTGCGGCGGCAATCTATTTTTTATCGTTAAAGCGGCATTCTATATTCGATAACGCCGGGTTTTTCCGCGACCCAATCATAAAGTCGCTGGGCTGTTTTATTGGTTTCCTGAGTATGCCAATACAGCCGATCGCAGTTTTTTTCTCGAGCTTGTTCTCTCACGTATTCAATCAGTTTTTTGCCAACGTTTTTACCGCGAGCGGTGGGTGCAACAAACAGATCCTCTAAATAACAATAAGAGTTTACTCCCCATGTGGAATCGTGAAAAACAAAGTGTACGAAGCCCACAATGTGTAATCCTTCTCTCGCTACCGCGCAATACACAGGGATATCGGTTTTAAAAAAACGGTTCCAGGTGATTTCCGTGACCTCATCGGAAAGCTGCACCTTATAGAATTCCTGATAACGCTTCCAATAGGGCAGCCACTGCTCGTGATCTTCTGGAACAACGGGATTAACAATAATTTCTTGGTCTGTATTCATCATTTTACTCTCATGTTGTCGCGAATATTTTGTGGTTACGAATTGGTGCTGAAAATCAGGCTGCTTTTCATAGCAATAAGATAGCAACGGAATAGCCGGATATACCCCGCCACTTATTGATAGGTAGGCAGACCAATTCGGGGAAGTGAGAGCGGTGTTTGCAGAGGCGCCGCATCGACGCCCCTGATATTTATGCAGTGTAATAGACTGCGCGGCGTCAGGATTTCTCTGGCGCTGAATGCACGAGCTGGCCTTTGAAATACGTCTTGACCACGCTGGTGCGATGAACCTGTTTGATCGGTACGTTAAATAAGTGACGATCCAACACGATTAGATCGGCGGATTTACCCAGTTCTACCGATCCCGTTTCTTTTTCGATCCCCATCGCTTTTGCGCTGTTGATGGTATAGATACTAATCGCTTCAGACAGATCGACGGCCTCTTCGGGAGCTAGTGTACCGGGTGCGTCACCCAGTGGGTTCTGACGTGTTACCAGCCCTTCAATGCCAATCCATGGAGACGGTGTCGGGCCACCTGCGGGCCAGTCCGAACCGCCGGCAACCACGGCGCCAGAACGCAGCAATTTGACCGTGGGGACAAAATCCTTCATACGTTCTTCGCCAATCGTCACTACGCTGGCGTTTGTCATATCGGACGGGAACCACAGCATCGGCGAGAGGTCGGCAGCTACCCGTAATTGTGCAAAGCGTGGCATATCTTTCGGTGAGATCAGGTGTGTATGCGCGATTTGATGCATGGGGCCATTTGGCCCATTTATTTTACGCACCTGCTCAACGGCATCCAGCGCCAGACGCAGCGAGCCATCTCCCGCAGCATGAAGCTTGGTTGATATGCCTTGTTTATCCAGCTTGGATAAAATTTCTACAACCTGCTCGGTGGTGTAGTGCGTATCGCCGTGGTAGTGATCGCCATGTGCCTGAGTGGGCAAATAGGGGGCAAGCAGTTTCGCGGTATGGGCTGGCGGGACGCCATCCAAAACAAATTTAAAACGATCGGGGAAGAAGTTGGTGGTGCGGTAGACGTCGCGTCGGGCAACCAGCTCCATGCCCGCGGCACCTTCATCCAGAAGCGGAGTAGAAACGATCGAGCCGATAATGCGTAAAGGCAGGCCTTCTGCCCGGTCAATCTTGCTCCAGATGCGCAGATTCACTTCAGAACTGACCGCTTCCTGTACGCCAGTAATACCTAACGACACCATCGTTTTTGCGGCACCGCGTCCTGATGTCAGCCGTTGTTCTTCCGTGCGTACTGGAACCAGACTTTGTACGTGCTGGAACGCGGGGAATTCTTGCAACAGGCCAGTGGGTTCGCCTGTTTTGGCGTCTTTAACAATAACGCCTCCGGCTGGGCTAACGGACTGGGCGGTGATAGTGGCTAAACGCATCGCTTCGCTATTAATCCAGCGGTTATGGTAGGAATCATCACGCAGAATGACCGGGCGCCCGTTACTGACTTTATCCAGTTTCGCCAAGGCTTCAGCGGTAGACAGCTCCGCCATACGTGGGCTACCCCAGGCAGACCCGATCACCCATTCGCCCGGCCCGGCTTTTTGCGCGCATTCACTGACCTTATTCAGAATGTCATCCAGTGAGCTTGTTTGCGCGAAGTTACAGGAGTAAATATCTTCATAGCCGCCGTCTAACGGGTGAGCATGGACGTCATTAATCCCCGGCATTGCCATGCTGCCCTCAAGATCAACCACCTGTGTTTTCGGACCGATAAATTCCGCGGCCTGTGCATTTGAACCGATGAAAACGTAGCGGCCATCGCGTACCGCGACGGCTTCTGCCCACGGCTGGCCTTGATTAACAGTGTAGATATTGCCGTTACGTAACACTAAATCAGCAGTCGTTGCTGTTTCTGCTGCGATGAGTGTCGGTGAGGCAAAAAGCAAACTAGAGACGGTTATAGCAAGTGCTGCGAGCCTGAAAGATGCGTTGCCAGAATGGGGTGAGGATGTCTTGCTGACGAGGATGTGGGACAGCTTTTTGTTATCGGCGCGAAGCGCACTATTTTTTTCCATACGTTATATCTCCATATATAGCGTTTATACCCCGTTGATGGGGCGTTGCTATTTTTTAATAGCGATGGAGAAATAACTGTACAGATTGTGCTCTGCTTATCTCGATGAGCACTAAACGCACATCGGGTGATAATTTCTTTAGTTGATTGTTTACCGGTGCCTTTTCTGCACGCCGCAAAAATAAAAAACCCCGATAAATCGGGGTCTCATTATTATTTTTGATAAACGACGTTGATAGACGAATAACTCTTAGAACGGAATATCGTCGTCGAAATCCATTGGCGGTTCGTTGCTTTGTGCTGGAGCGCTGTTCTGTGCCGGGCGCTGCTGAGATTGCGCGCCGCCGCTGAACTGGTTGCCGCCCTGCGGCTGCTGAGGTTGACCCCAACCGCCTTGTTGCTGACCGCCACCTGCGTTACCGCCTGCTGGTGCACCGCCGCCCTGGCGTCCACCCAGCATCTGCATGGTGCCGCCGACGTTAACGACGACTTCGGTGGTGTAGCGCTCTACGCCAGCCTGATCGGCCCATTTACGGGTTTGCAGTGCGCCTTCGATGTAAACCTGAGAGCCTTTACGCAGGTATTCGCCCGCGACTTCTGCCAGTTTGCCGAACAGCACGACACGGTGCCATTCGGTCTTCTCTTTCTGCTCACCGGTTTGCTTGTCACGCCAGCTTTCCGACGTAGCCAACGTGATGTTGGCAACTGCACCACCATTCGGCATATAGCGGACTTCCGGGTCTTGACCCAGATTCCCGACAAGAATCACTTTATTAACGCCTCTGCTGGCCATGCTCGTCTCCTGATGAATCGGTAGATTTATTTTCTAAGTCTAAACGATCAATCTTACCATGGGAAAACTCTCTGTCATACCTGCGAAATGGCTTCAGAAATGAAAGTAAGATTTGCAGCGTTTGCAAAGTAAACGGGTTTAATACTGGATATCCATTCAGTTTTTTTTGTGCCATAATTGCTCGTTTCGTACCGGTTCTCTCCCTTCGAGAGGCGATGACAAACCGTTTTTATTCCGGGAAGTGTGTGAATGGATAAGATCGAAGTTCGTGGTGCTCGTACCCATAATCTCAAGAATATCAACCTGATAATCCCTCGTGACAAGCTGATCGTAATCACCGGTTTGTCGGGCTCGGGTAAGTCATCGCTGGCGTTTGACACGCTGTATGCCGAAGGGCAGCGGCGCTATGTGGAATCTCTCTCCGCCTACGCCCGTCAGTTTTTGTCGCTGATGGAAAAACCGGACGTCGATCATATAGAAGGGCTGTCGCCCGCCATCTCTATCGAACAGAAATCCACCTCGCATAACCCGCGTTCCACGGTCGGGACGATTACCGAAATTCATGACTACCTGCGTTTGCTGTTTGCTCGCGTGGGTGAGCCGCGCTGCCCGGAGCACGATGTGCCGCTGGATGCGCAGACGGTCAGCCAGATGGTGGACAACGTGCTGGCGCAGCCGGAAGGCAAGCGCCTGATGTTGCTGGCACCGATTGTGAAAGATCGCAAAGGCGAACACAGCAAGACGCTGGAAAACCTGGCGTCGCAGGGCTATATCCGCGCCCGTATCGACGGCGAAGTGTGCGATCTGTCCGATCCGCCGAAGCTGGAATTACAGAAAAAGCACACCATCGAAGTTGTCGTTGACCGGTTTAAAGTGCGCGAAGATTTGGCGCAGCGGCTGGCAGAGTCGTTTGAAACCGCACTGGATCTGTCCGGTGGTAGCGTGGTGGTGGCGGATATGGACGACCCGACGCAGCCTGAACTGCTGTTCTCGGCGAACTTTGCCTGTCCGGTGTGTGGCTACAGCATGCACGAACTGGAACCGCGTATGTTCTCGTTCAACAACCCGGCGGGCGCGTGCCCAAGCTGTGATGGTCTGGGTGTGCAACAGTTCTTCGATCCGTCCCGCGTGGTGCAAAATGCTGAGCTGTCGCTGGCGGGTGGCGCGATTCGCGGCTGGGATCGCCGCAACTTCTACTATTTCCAAATGCTGCGCTCACTGGCGGAGCACTACAAATTTGACGTCGATGCCCCGTTTGAAAGCCTGAGCGCCGCGGTGCAGAAAGTGATTCTGTACGGCTCCGGTAAAGAGAACGTCGAGTTCAAATATATCAACGATCGCGGCGATACGTCGGTGCGTCGCCATCCGTTTGAAGGCGTGCTGCACAACATGGAGCGCCGTTATAAAGAGACGGAATCCACGGCGGTGCGCGAAGAGCTGGCGAAATTCATCAGCAACCGTTCTTGCGCCAGCTGCGGCGGAACGCGCCTGCGTGAAGAAGCGCGTAACGTGTTTGTTGAACAGACGACGCTGCCGCAGATTTCCGATATGAGCATCGGCCATGCGATGACGTTTTTCCAGAATATGAAGCTCAGCGGGCAACGTGCTCAAATCGCCGAGAAAGTGCTGAAAGAGATTGGCGATCGACTGAAGTTTCTGGTTAACGTCGGGCTGAACTATTTGTCGCTTTCCCGTTCGGCAGAAACGCTGTCCGGCGGCGAGGCGCAGCGTATTCGTCTGGCGAGCCAGATTGGTGCCGGGCTGGTTGGCGTCATGTACGTGCTGGATGAACCCTCTATCGGCCTGCATCAGCGTGACAACGAGCGCCTGTTGGAAACTCTGATTCACCTGCGTAATCTGGGCAATACCGTCATTGTGGTGGAACATGATGAAGATGCGATTCGTGCTGCCGACCATGTGATTGATATCGGCCCCGGTGCGGGCGTGCACGGCGGCCAGATTGTCGCAGAAGGCACGATGGAAGAGATCATGGCGGTGCCGGATTCGCTGACGGGGCAGTTCCTCAGCGGTAAACGCAAGATCGAAATCCCGAAACAGCGCGTGCCTGCGGATCCGACCAAAGTGCTGAAGCTGATTGGCGCGAAGGGCAATAACCTGAAAGACGTCACGCTGACGCTGCCGGTTGGGCTATTTACCTGCATTACCGGCGTGTCGGGATCGGGTAAATCCACCCTCATCAACGATACCTTGTTCCCGCTGGCGCAGCGTCAGCTGAACGGCGCGACGCTGGCGGAACCTGCTGCTCACCGCGAGATTCAGGGGCTGGAGCATTTCGATAAGGTGATCGATATCGATCAAAGCCCGATTGGCCGTACGCCGCGATCCAATCCGGCAACCTACACCGGTATTTTCACGCCGATTCGTGAGCTGTTTGCCGGCGTGCCGGAAGCGCGTACCCGTGGTTACAACCCTGGCCGTTTCAGCTTTAACGTGCGTGGTGGACGCTGCGAAGCCTGTCAGGGCGACGGTGTGATTAAGGTCGAAATGCACTTCCTGCCGGATGTTTATGTGCCGTGCGACCAGTGCAAAGGCAAACGCTATAACCGCGAAACGCTGGAGATTCAATACAAAGGCAAAGGCATTCATGAAGTGCTGGATATGACCATCGAAGAAGCGCGAGGGTTCTTTGACGCCATTCCGGCGCTGGCGCGGAAGCTGCAAACGCTGATCGACGTCGGCCTGTCCTACATTCGCCTTGGGCAGTCGGCCACCACGCTGTCCGGCGGGGAAGCACAGCGTGTGAAACTGTCGCGCGAGCTGTCAAAACGCGGAACTGGGCAGACGCTGTATATTCTCGACGAACCTACGACCGGCCTGCATTTTGCCGATATTCAGCAGCTTCTTACCGTTCTGCATCAGTTGCGCGATCAGGGTAATACCATCGTGGTGATTGAGCACAATCTGGACGTGATTAAGACGGCTGACTGGATTGTCGACTTAGGGCCGGAAGGCGGCAGCGGCGGCGGAGAAATTCTGGTCTCCGGCACGCCGGAAACGGTGGCAGAGTGTGAACAGTCCCACACTGCACGCTTCCTGCGGCCGATTCTGGCACGCGAAGCCTGATAGCAGGGGGCCGCGATGTGGATGCAATATGAAATCCGCCTGAAGCCGAAAGCCAGAGGCTTCCATCTGGTGACTGACGAAATACTGGCGCAGGTTACTGGACTGCGCCAGATAAACGTCGGGCTGATGCAGGTGTTCATCAAACACACCTCGGCGGCGCTAACGATTAACGAGAATGCCGACCCCACGGTGCGGCAGGATTTTGAAAGCTTTTTTAATCGCTTAGTGCCGGAGGATGAGCCGTATTACCGCCATACATATGAAGGTAGCGACGACATGCCGGCGCACCTAAAAGGTAGCCTGCTGGGCAACAGTCTAATGATTCCCATCACCAACGGACGCCTGAACATCGGCACCTGGCAGGGCATCTACCTGTGCGAGCACCGCAACCACGGCGGCAGCCGCTCGCTGGTTGTCACCCTCCACGGGGAATAAGCCTCTAAAATGCGTCGCACCAGCGACGCATCCCGATAATCGCCGAACTGCCTGCACGGCAGTGAACCCCCCAGCCACGACGCCGCATTGCGTGAGATATTTCTAAGCTGCCTATGCGGCAGTGAACAACATGTTTGGTGTACGATATGTTGACTGGCTTTTCTAAGCTGCCTGTGCGGCAGTGAACCGGGTTTGGGTAAAGGTCTGGGCGTAGTTCGTTTTCTAAGCTGCCTACACGGCAGTGAACTGCCAGTTACTCAGCAGTTAGTTGCATAGCGATTTCTAAGCTGCCTATACGGCAGTGAACAACATCACGCCGCAAAAAGCAGCGCTGAATCATTTCTAAGCTGCCTATGCGGTAGTGAACAACCCCGTCAATTTGGCGGGGTTTTGCTTTATTTTCTAAGCTGCCTATACGGCAGTGAACGACACTCTGCATCAGACGTTCTGTTAACAGCCTTTCTAAGCTGCCTATGCGGCAGTGAACCTTGTGCGAAATCGGATTACTGGCACGCTGTGTTTCTAAGCTGCCTATACGGCAGTGAACGCACTTAATCCAGCCCATTAGCTAATCCCTCCTTTCTAAGCTGCCTATGCGGCAGTGAACTTTAACCCCGCTGATTCCGCTCCGGACAGTCTTTTCTAAGCTGCCTATACGGCAGTGAACCTGTGTGTGACGGGTCGTAACCAATCCAGACATTTCTAAGCTGCCTATACGGCAGTGAACGTCGGCGATTGATTTCAACATCGCGGATTGGTTTTCTAAGCTGCCTATACGGCAGTGAACACAACTTCACCTATTTGGGAGTTGATGTCACCTTTCTAAGCTGCCTATACGGCAGTGAACTACCAGTAATAATCGCTGATGTAGCTCCTGCGTTTCTAAGCTGCCTATACGGCAGTGAACCCGTTAAGTTTTTACGCTAACCACCAGATTGTTAAAGAGAATGCGACTTTTTTGTCGGAAAACCCTTTTTTATTAGAGCGACCAACCGCAATTAAAAATCAATGACTTGCAGATGGTCGCCAAAAAAGGGTCAGAACCAAGGTACGGTGGCTTCTGCGCTTAAGCCGTAGGAGGAAAAGCGTCCTGCGCTAGGAGCATTCTGTAGCGGACCATGTTCTATAAACACGAAGAACATTTGCCCGTTGGACAAGCTCTTAATTTGCACAAACGGCAGTGCGCTGCGTTTTTCCACCGCGTCGGGAATGCGTGCTGCGGCTTCCGCCTCCGTCAGCCAGCCTTTGTTCACCGAGCGTCGGCGCAGCCGTTCTGCGCTGCTCTTGAGCTGAACGCGGCGCACGGTGCGAAATTTCACGCCGTTGGGTACGGCTTTACACTCAGAAACCAATGTGTAATCCCGCAATCCTTTCAGCCAGGCCGTTTGCTCCAGCGTGGAGAGCGCCTCTTTTGTTCCGTGTAGCCGCAGGCATTCCCCCAGCGTTTTACCCACTTGGGGAAAGCTGATCCCAATTTTGCCATCCGCCACCTGTCCGAGTGCTCGGTGCAGTTTGGCAAACAGCGCGTTCAAGAGCTGCGAGGCAGTGAACTCAGGATCGGGCTGGACGCGAATATCAATGTAGTGATCCATACCGCCACCTTATTCGCCTTTTTCACCGAACACGCCGCCGCGAATCAGCGTGGCAATCACGTAATGCTGCTGCTCCGGTGCAGGTACATCGCCTTTAATCACCCAGTTATCCAGCAGCGTGTAAAAATCCATCTTCTCCTTGGGCTGGCGGTAGGCTTTACCCCGGCTGGTGACGGAACCGTAGGGTTCGACGGCAATCGGGCCCGCTTCATCCGCCGCCGGATACCAGTCATCAACGGTGCGTAGCGCGTTACCGATTTTCTGCGAGTGGATAGCCGCGACATCGTTCACCTGATAGAGAATCTTGCTCTTGCCGTTACGTGCTTTGTCGTCAAGCACCAGTTCCTGAGAAGGGAAGACTTCCTGACCGTTGCCGAGCTGCACATAGGCTTCCACGGTAAAAAGCACCGATGAGTCGCCAGCTAGCCCTTGCTCAATCGCCTGTGCCAGTGCTGCAAGGTCACCTGTTGGCTGGCTGAACTCACGCAGTGAATAGTCTTCGCCGTTAAATTCCCAGCGTTGTTCACCTGTGGTCACCACCACGCGAATGGCTTCCGCCCCGACGCGGTTGCGCCACAGAAAACGACCATTCGCGATATTTTCCGCATAGCGTGCCGCCAGTGTGCCAAAACCCTGATCCTGAGCGTATCCGGTGATGATGTTACCCAACGCGGTTTGATAATCCTGATCGTTACAGACCGAAGGCTGCGCGAGGTTACCCAGCACCCGCAGAGTAAACACGACTTTCAGGGTATCGGCACCGAAGGGAAGGGCGGCAACGTCTACGGTTTGCAGGTTGGCTTTTTGGATTTCTGCATCCAGCTTGGCCGGGTCGCTGGTGAGGGCATTTTTCAGGCGGTTGGAGATCGTCCCGCGCACCGATTTCTCCTGAATGGCAATAGGTGTCCAGCTATCCTGCTGCGCCCAGTTGCCTGCGTACATTACCGCGTCCGAATTCGCCAGCTTGCGTTCAAAAGCCAGTACCGATGCAGTTTTTAAACTTGTTGGTGCTTTTGCCATGATGTCGTCCTTTTAGTCATCGAATTCGTAGGAAGTGTCTTCTGCTGCTGAATGGGTGTCTGCTAATTGGCGGCAGTGATAATCGCCGTTCTGATAGTCGTACTCCCAGAGTATCTGGCGGATATCGCTGATGCGATGCGCGCCTTGCCATTCCCCGATGCCGTAGGCGGCTTCGGCAAAACAGAATGGCGTGTGCGGATCGCGGGTTTTATCGACTTCACCGGGAGCATAAAGCGGCGAAATGGCGCGGTAGCCGATCATTAGCGGGATCAGAAAGCCGCCGCCACCGGGTTTGGGCTGGTACTGCCACTGTACATTGCTCCCGTTGGGATCGCGTTCTGCCCGCATTTTTAATGCGGCGAAATCCAGCCAGGCATCGATCAGTTCCGCTTGCGGATTGTCCTGCTGTAGCGTCTGGAAATGGTCATGCAGCAGCGATGTGCGATCTTTTAGTACAAAGCCAGGTAACAAACGGCGCATAACTTTACGGGTTTCCGCTTCGTCGCTGGGTAATGACTGGATGGTGACGCGCTCGATATCAACAATCGTGCCGCCCGCCAGCCGCTGGCACTGTGCCTGCTGGGTGAGGAAATCACACAATGCCGTGGTATCCGCCGGGATCTGTCCCTCGCAGCGGATCAACAGCGAGGCGGTCATATGCATGCGGCCTTCTTCATTGAAAGCAGCGGTTTTCGCCTCTTTGGTCAATGGATTGCGTGTCAGGGCGAAACTCCGTTCCCAGCTAGAACCGTAGGCGTGTAGCTGATGCTGATGGCTCACCACGCCGCAGCCTTCCAGCGTCAACCCGTGGCTGGCCTGTAACTTGCGTGACAGCGCATGGGTAAAGCCGAGAAAGTGCGTAATAGCGGGGAAGCCATAGGTCAACCCGGCAATGGCGTTGGCATTTTCGACTTTGATACGCCGTAGGATAAGTAATGTGCTCATGCCAGATCCTCTTTCAGTGCGCTTTCCATTTCACGCATCCGGCGTTTGAACAGCGCGGCGGTAGACCATTCGCGGCGTTCGACTTCGCCGAAGATCAACTCTTCATGCTTGAGCCGACGGTTCAGCCAGCGGCCAAAATCGTAGGCCACGACCTTTTGCCAGTCTCCTGCTTCACGCTCACGGCGGAAAACCGTATCCGTTTCTGCACGATAGGGATCGAGCCACAGCTGCTGGGCGCGTTTCAGTTCAGATTCTGCGCTCCAGCCGGAGGGCAGGTTTTGTACGCTGGAGATATAAAAGAAGAGCTGATCGATCAACTGGTCGAGATAGCGCAGGCGCTGTTGGCGAATGTCACGATTGTTTTCCACCTCTTTGACGCTAAGCAGAAAGCGCTGCATCTGCGCTAAGGTCGCTCGGGTGTGATAGTCCACCTCGCCGCGTGGACGGAAAATAGAGTCATGCTGCTGCGGCGGTTTTTCAATGCTGTTCCACTGTGGCGGTGCGCTACTGAGCAAATAGGAGCGGCCGCTGCGGCTGCTATTGAGTGAGGAAATATTTTGCGGCTTGGTGCCCCCCATATTCTGCACCGCCAGATAGGGGTAGCTGATGGAGAGCTGCTCGTGCCACTGATTTGCTTTTTGCGCCTGACGAATCGCTTTTGCTTCCTCACCAAAGCGCACGGTATTAATCCGCTGGTGGAGCGCTTGCGCGAGTGAAGAGGAGTACAGCGGGCTTAACAGATGGTATTCACCGTTTGCTATGGGGAAATAGATCTGTTTGGCTAGCTTATGTGAGCTGGGCTGGCGATCGGTGAAGACCTGCTGAAACCCCGCCAGCCACTGTGCGAGCTGTTCCGGGTTTTCTGCCAGTTTTTCTAATGCACGGTGATCGCCACGCTGTAGGGCCGCGACCAGCGAATCCCCGTCGTGTTCAGTCTGGAGCAGTTTGGCGACATCAAGGGCGGCGGCGTTTCCCACGGCATCGATAGCGGGTTGTGCCAGTGTTGCGGTCGAAAGCGTTTTAGCCTCCGTTACCGTTCCGGTGCTAAAGACGCTGGTGCCTTTGGCATCGCTGTGGGTAAATTTCAACGCGTGGGTGACCAGACTGATTTGTCCGGCGCGGCTGGCGGCATCGCTTAACCACGCGCGAACCTCATGTTTTTGCTCAATCTCTCGCCGCTTCTCGGTCAGCTCCAATTCCTCTGCGGCTAACGCTTCACCGCTGAGCACCGCACGTTTCTTCTCCGCTTCTTTATCGAATGCATCCAGCTTGGTCTGCTTTCGATTGTTGATGTAGGACACGATGAACTGTGTCAGTCTGCTTTCTTCCATTCCTCCTCCTATTGTTATTTTTGTCATTGTGCAAACACTCCCAGTAGCGGGTGCCAGAGCCAGTCTTTTTCCTCGTCTTCCCGCAGGCGGATTTCGCCGAAGCGGGCGCTAACCCGTTTGAGTTCCCACTGTTTCTCATCCGCCAGCCGCTGGTATAAGGCGTGGTAGTCGGGATCGATCCACGCACAAACGCCTTCTGCCATGTGCAGTGACGTGGTGCGGATCACATCGCTTGGCTTCCAGCCGCTGGGGCCGTCGTCCGGTATCATGAAAACGGCATCTTCATCGTCATCGGCGATCCACAGGGTATACGGTTCATCTCTGTCGGATTTTCGAAAGGGCGTGCGCCGCTGCAATTCACCGTTCCAGTGCGGATGTGCACGCCACCAGAATGCGGCGGGCGGGCGTTTCAGACCATCGAGCTTTTGATTTTTGAGGCCAAGCAGCGTTTTTCCTAAAACAGCATGTTCTAACGCCACCAGTGAAAACGGTTTGGTGAGGGCCGGCGGTTGCACAATGCGCGGGGCGGCGTTGAGATGACGGTAGTCCTCCTCCTGCAATAGCTGACGAAGGTCGTGCGTATCCAGCCGTTCGTCTTTTGACTCAAAGCCGGGTTTACAGTACGCGATATCTTCCCCTCTCAGCGCGCGAATATTGTGGCTAAGTAGGCAGATATTGGGGGTTTTAGGCACATGTTGTTCATCCTGCCGGTGGCGCAATATTCGTCCGGCGAGTTGGATGAATGAACGCATTGAGCTGGGTTCGACAATCCCCCAGTCACAGTCGAAATCGCGACCCACTTCAGCGACCGAGGTCGCCAGCACCACAAAGATATGATGCTGCTGTGGCGTGTTTTCTATCGCCTGACGAATCTCCTCCACCTGCCACAGCGCATCGGCGTCGTTGCGCATCAGCGCGGCATCGAGCCGTTGCTCAATATAGGAACGCATCGCCAGCGGATGTTGGCTGTGATAAATGCAGTAATGAATACAGGTATCCGGCGGCGAGGGGATGGCAAGTAACTGGCGGGCGACGGCAACCAACGGGTCGATGTTTGCCATTCTGACCAGTCCCAGCGAAACGGTTTTTCCGCTCTTATGCTGTTGGTGATGCTGTGAATGTAAATCTCGTATCAGTGGGTGGATCGCCTGTGCGACGGCCAGATGAACATCATCTTTATTTTTACTGGGGCTGCTGACGGGCACAATGGAAGCCAGCCGGAGCGGGAGTTCCTCTTTGGTAAGATGCTTCAGCCTCTGCTGAACGAACGCATCGTGCCTGGTTATGAAGCCTTTCACATCGCCGTACTGCTCATGCTGACAGTCAAATTCATCAAACCAGCCGCAGCACACGTTCAAGGGTGTATTCGGTGTGCCGTAAGCCTGTTGCCAGGCAGCACGGCCATCAAGATAGGCACCGAACAGCGCGCGAATTAACGCGGGTGGCAACGTGGCCGAGGAAAGTAGAACACGCGATCCCAGCATGCCTGCCCAGTTCACCAGTCGGCAGAGCGCGGGAAGATCTTCCAGCCCAAAATCATCCGGTTCATCTAGCACCAGATCGGAGGTCAATAGCCGTAGCATCGGGGCAATCTGGTGGCCGCCGCGCAGACTTTCTGTGGCGGGCATCAGGTGATCGATGGTGGTGATCAGCACCGGTGCACTCAGTAATTGATGCAGAGTTGGGCTACGTTCCAGCCACGTCTTTAACCTGCCATCGTCCAGCGAGCCGTCGTAACGAACATACTGATGTTCAGAGAACAGCGGGTCGGCGGATTCACTGCCCGTCTGCGCGGTGTTTTGTTGGCGCGTCTCATTTTCCAACTGCATTTCATGGAGATCTTGCACGGCCTGTGAACCAATCAGCACCGCTAAGTCGTCTTCATCCAGCTTTAAGCGCTGCCGTAGCGCATCACCCGTTTGTAGCGTCAGCGTGCGTAGCCCTAGCGCGACAGAGAAGCGACAGCCGATAGACTCGTCCGACAAGCCATACATAATTCGCGCGTTAGCGAAGGTTTTCCCCCGGCCTGTCGAGGCCATGTTGACGCCGAAAAACCCATGCTGCCTGCTGGATTCACGAATGGAACAGGCGAGATCGAATGCGCGATCCTGCCAGCGAAAGCGCGGGTGCGTGCTGCGCTGACGAAATCCTTTGTGGCGAGTAATTGCGGGTAGCGTATCGCGCAGATGCGGCAGGCTGCGCCCCAGCAGCAGAGCATTTTGCCCGACGCCGACGCAGTGTTCGTCCAGCCTCTGTTTATATTCCCCCGTTTTGCGATCGGTGTTAGCCCAGACTGAATAAGCCATATCCTGCCAGCCAACCGTTGCCGCGCCTGCTGAATAATGATGGTCAGCTAGCATGAGTGCGAGACGCGCCAGATGCACGGTCAGCCGCTGATCTAACTGAGCGAAATGCATGAATGAGGGGAGCTTTAGCGCTCGACCCGCAAACTTGCGCGCCTTCTCACGCCAGACGCTGCTGCGTAGCGGCGTGCCATGCGGAAACTGCCACACCTGTGCCAGATTGGCTGGCGTGACATCGAGCTTGCAATGATTGAGTGCATTCCATTGTGCCGAGAGATGGTCGGTTAACCATGTTTCTGCATAGTCGAGCTGGGGTTCACTGCTGTTGGGCGCAAGCTCTGCCGATTTGTTAAACACAGGCAGCCGGTGGTGCGAAACAATCAGCCAGGCGATAACCTGCGCCAACGGCGGCAAAGTGCGAAATGGACTGCCACTGGGCGTTTGCTTATCCCGCTGTAAGGCTGGCAGCAGGGTTGTTTCTGCCTCTGGAGTCACCGTGCTGAGCGCGGTTAACCAGCCTTTGTCGTCTTGCTCCCCCACGAAGGCCTGAAACAGCCGCAGCGATACCCATTCATGCCGATACGGTTGGCTGCGTGGACCTGTACCGCTCAACCCTGTCTGGAATAGCGCGTTAGCCTTGCCGACATCGTGAAATAACCCAGCAATAGCGGCCAGCAGGCTAAACACCTCGGCGCTGTGCCACGGGTTTTCATCTTTCGAGCGCAGAATATCGCGGCTGGTGGTGTTGGTCGGCACGCTCCCTTGTGCATTAAAACGCCGTAAATTACCGACGATCCACAGCAGTTCGGTATGATTCGCGCTGCGAACCCAGTGACAGGCGACAGCCGTGTTACGACGCGCCGTTTTGCGCAGCAGCTTGCGTAGCGTGTTCAGCCCTTCCTGCGTGATGGCGGTTTGCCACGTGCGCTCGCCCTTGCGTTCAGCAAACTGATCCAGTATCCGGCGGGTTTCGACCAGCGCGCGCTTATTGCATTCTGAAATCAGCAGAATGTTCATCGACCCACCTGACTCAGCTTGCTGGCGACATCCTGCAAGCTGCCGATCATCACATCCAGCGTGTCAGATTGTTGGAATGCGGTCAGGCAGCGCTGACGAAATTCTTGCTCATCTTCGCCTTCCATCGCGGCAATAAACGCCTGTGGCAGCACGAGTGCGTCCTTAATTAAATCGGCGACGTCGAATACTAGTCCGCCACGGCGAGTTTTACCGTGCAACACGGCTAGCCCGTGCGGTAGACCCAAAACCCATGTCGCGACGGCAGCCAGTCCATAAGCCAGATAATTGCCGTGGTCGAGAAAGCGGTTAGCCAGATCGGTGCCGCCGCCGCGTTTGGCACGGGTAAAGTCGCCATAGCTCACGGCATTGGCGGCCAGTTTGTACAGGGCTTTGGTCATCATCGCTTCCTGCACCAGTACGTCATTGCTGGTGTGGCAGTCGGTTAGCCCTTTTTCATAGCGATCGAGAAGCGCCTGAAGATGGTCGGCCTTAAAAGTAAAGCGGGATTCGCGGGACAGACGCGAGCCCAGCCAGTGCTGACGAATTTGCGTTATTCGCACCTGCTGAAAAGCGATGGCGGCGGCCAGCCTTTTCTCATCATCGAACCAAAAGCTGACCCAGTCCTGCAAATACTCGGTTGGCCGATATTCGCTCTGTGGCGATAGCCAGGACACCGCGACTTCCGCCTCGTTTGCCGCAAACAGCGGAGTACCACCGCCGCCACAAAAACCGATCATCACGCCCGCTCTGGCGAACTCCCGCATCGCTGCCTGCGTGACGGAGGTGCCGGTTCCCAGCATGACAACGCTGGTATTGGCGATGGGAATATTCCAGTACAGAGACTGGTTTCCTTCCTCCGTGACATATTCGACACGGCCACCGTTAACGAGAATGCGGCAATGCTGGAGATAATAAACATTGGCGCGTTTGGAATGCAGAATGGTTTTTAAGTCCGAAGGGCTAAAGGCGTTATCCATAATGTATTTTCTGCCGCAATCGATAATAGCTGTGACGCCAGCGAAATAAATCGCAGGCTAATTATTTGATAAGAAAAAATATAATCTTCAGAAAACTAACGAAAATCAGACTATCACAAATATTCTGGGAACGTGGTGGCTGACAAAAATATTACCCAAACACAGACCCTTTTTATTTGGCCTATTTCACAGGCTTAATAATCAATGAGTTACAGATGAGCTGAAAAAAAGGGTTTTTGCAGGGAAAACGGCAATTGCTGCTAATAAAACAAACCGTTAGAGTGATCGGGCTACAGTTCACTGCCGTATAGGCAGCTTAGAAATGACCCGTATCAACATCGTGCCGGTTGCGGAGGTTCACTGCCGTATAGGCAGCTTAGAAAGGGGAAAAAATCGGCCTCGGCGTGTCCGGGTCGTTCACTGCCGTATAGGCAGCTTAGAAAATAGACGCGCGGATCAAACGTCTCCGCCATGTGTTCACTGCCGTATAGGCAGCTTAGAAACGCGTGAAAGCCCTGTTTGGCCGCAAGCAATCGTTCACTGCCGTATAGGCAGCTTAGAAATGAGCTATCCGCAGGGCTGCATCTGCCGAAATGTTCACTGCCGTATAGGCAGCTTAGAAAGTTCAGGCGCACACCACGGACGGCGATTTGATGTTCACTGCCGTATAGGCAGCTTAGAAATCCACGGGCAAGACGGTGACACAGTTCACGCTGTTCACTGCCGTATAGGCAGCTTAGAAAGTCTCCGGCGCCACAGTTGACGGGCGAGAAATGTTCACTGCCGTATAGGCAGCTTAGAAACCGCCAAACGCCAGCCCGATAATGATGCATAGGTTCACTGCCGTATAGGCAGCTTAGAAATATACTGGAAAATGCAAGGGGTTATTGAATGAGTTCACTGCCGTATAGGCAGCTTAGAAAGATAGCGCCGACTGCGCAGGCCAGTGCCATATGTTCACTGCCGTATAGGCAGCTTAGAAAATGCAGGGGTGATCGTCTACCTCACCGATCCCGTTCACTGCCGTATAGGCAGCTTAGAAAATCTACTTTTTTAAACTGACGAATAAGAGTGGGTTCACTGCCGTATAGGCAGCTTAGAAAAGTCTCGGCGTCGGCATTCTTGAGTTTAACGCGTTCACTGCCGTATAGGCAGCTTAGAAAAATCCGAATACGCGGAGTTCTGTGAACCACAAGTTCACTGCCGTATAGGCAGCTTAGAAACGGCAAAGCCGTCTGGAAGCATGCATCCTGAGGTTCACTGCCGTATAGGCAGCTTAGAAAGCAGCATGATTGCGGCCGTGGCAGGGCTGAGCGTTCACTGCCGTATAGGCAGCTTAGAAAATATCATTAATCAGGCCGTTATACGCGACCGTGTTCACTGCCGTATAGGCAGCTTAGAAAGGAAACCGCACATGATCTGAAGGTTACGCTGTGTTCACTGCCGTATAGGCAGCTTAGAAATGGCTGTTAATGCGCTCGGTCTGAATAACCGTGTTCACTGCCGTATAGGCAGCTTAGAAAAGATGAAAGTAACGCCAGACGTCAAATTCAACAGTTCACTGCCGTATAGGCAGCTTAGAAAGTTCTCCCTGACGAAATCAGCGAGAGTTTGTTGTTCACTGCCGTATAGGCAGCTTAGAAAACAAGAAACCTCACCAGAGGTGATGAATTACAGTTCACTGCCGTATAGGCAGCTTAGAAAAGACGTTGTGACAGTTTTTTCATTTCCATGACGTTCACTGCCGTATAGGCAGCTTAGAAAACTTACGAGCGCGATGATATTCGCCGTCTGTCGTTCACTGCCGTATAGGCAGCTTAGAAATTCAACATCATTATTCTTCACGTTCGCCCAACGTTCACTGCCGCATAGGCAGCTTAGAAAAGTCGCGGACAGCATCAGAAATGTCCTTTTCGGTTCACTGCCGCATAGGCAGCTTAGAAATGCCGATGTGAAAATAACGCGTGAACGTCGCCGTTCACTGCCGGTTAGGCAGCTTAGAAAATGCTGCTATTAGGCGAGATAGTTATGAATACGTTCACTGCCGTACAGGCAGTTTATCCCCGGTTTTAAGAGCCATTTTCTGGCTATTATCGAGGTAGCATTATCGTCAGTGTTTGATGCGTTATCGCCTTTAAATAACGTATTTTTGATTCCCCTTTCTCGTAACGTTTTTAAGTAACGGGTTTCTTTATGGGGAATGAAAAATTGCGGATTGAACGTTATTAACATTTAAAAATCATCATTTTTCCGTTAAAGTGCCTTTACAGGGAAATAGTGCGTTGACTTAAGTAAAATTCAAAGGAATGAGATGCTGTGAAATACGATCCGGTTTTAAAAACGCTTGTGGATGATGACTATCGGCTAGAAGATCATCTTGATTTTAAAAAGCAGCATGCTGATATTAACTATCAGAAATTACATGCTCAACTCAATGAAATAAATAACGATAACATTCATGCCATATTGACTGCGCAGGAAGCGACGTATTTTTTACAGACGTTATGCACCCCGAATCCCAATCAATCGTGGAAAACGGCCATATTTGGCTGTACCGATCCTGTTTCATCGTTTGCTGGGAACATCGCAGAAGCCGTGTCTGTGAGCCGAATCGTGATGGAGATGAAAGGGTTCGGCGTCACGGCAACGGAATATGTCGGGAAAAATGGCAGTAAGTACATAAAATTATCTGGCTATCCGGGGGTAAGAAAGTATTTAGATGCCACCCGATATTTAGTCAGTAACCAAAAAGTACTCGATATAGGGATAGGTACAAAAGGCATTGAAAGCGGTATTGCGACTGGGGCAAGGTTCTGCATTGTGTTTTCAGGCGCTTATCGAGCCATTGAATTGATGGTGAAAGATGAATACGCACTGACCGATTTCTTTGTTAATTTAACGATGGATGCGGCAAAGTTAGCTGTATCGGTTGGGGTTGCATGGGGGGCGAAAACATTAGCGACTGGGCTTATGGCTACGGGGTTCAGTGTTATTGGCATTGCTTTTGGCATCTTTGCTATTGGGGTGATAGTCAGTCTTTCATTACTGTGGTTGGATAATGAGTATAAAATAAGTGAGACGATAATAAAAAATTTGAAATCGCATAAAAAGCAATATACACCATACCATCCTGATCAATTCTTTCATGCATGGGGGAGAGTCAGCCGTGGTTAAGATAAATAGACCGTTTTTTTTCATATATTCAGTTTTTATTTTTCTTCTTTCATGCTGGGGAGGATGGCTCTCTTTAAGTGGGTATATTGATTTCTTTAATCTAAATGATGTTATTTCATTTTCATGGAAACTCGGGGTTATAATTTTCCTAGTTCCAATAGTGTTCCAGTTTTCTTATTTTGGTTTTTTTTCTGCTGTAAAAAATAGACCAATTAAAATGAATAATAAAATTTCAAATGCATTGGTTATATTTGCTATTTTTGGTACTGTGGTGAGTTTATTTTCATCTATGTATATCTCTTATAGTCTTAATGAACAGGGTTATAAAATTTGTCCCAAGAACTCATGGATAGCTCCCAATAAATATGTAAGGAATATTGCTCTTTGTAAAGAACAAATGTAGTTATAATTACTTTATAATTTAGGGGGTATTTGTGGTTAAGGTAAATAGGCCATTAGTTGGTGCGTTTGCATTTTTCCTTTTTTTTATTTCATGTTTTATTAGCTGGATTTCCTTCAATGGATATTTGAGTTTTTTACAAAAAAGTGATGTGATAATTTTTTCATGAAAACTTGGTTTAATGGTATTTGGATCACCTTTGTTGTTTTATTTTTCATATTTGGCATTTTATTCAGCTATAAAAAATGAAGTGCCTAAAATGAATAATAAACTAGCTAACTCATTAGCTGTTGTGGCTATATTTGGTGCGGTTGTTAGTTTTTTTCATCAACTTATATATCATATGATCTTAATGATCAAGATTATAAAACCTGTCCTAAGAACTCATGGATAGCTCCCAATAAGTATGTGAAAGACATTTCTCTTTGTGATGAATGGTAAACAATGTTCTGATAGGTTTTTATTCATGCTTGTGGAGGATTGTTCGTGTTTAAAATAAATAGGCCATTATCTTTCGCGTTCTCAGTGTTGACTTTTATTCTTACATGCTGGGGAATATGGTTTTCTTTTAACGGCTATTGGAATCTATTTAGGCTAAACGATGTCATTATCTTTTCATGGAAAGTAGGTATACTTATTTTTGGTGCGCCAATATTATTCTACTTTTCGTATTTAGGGTTTTACATGGCAGTAAAAAACAAACCTATAGGAATGCATGGGATATTAGCAAGTGTGTGTGGTTATTTGTTTTTTATTGGTGTGGTGGTTAGTTTTGTTGCATCTATGTATATATCTTTTAATTTTAGAGAACAAGGCTATGAAATCTGTCCTAAAAACTCCTGGATGGATCCCAATAAATATGTGAAAAATATCGCTCTTTGTGATGAATGGTGAATAACAAGCACACCTGATAAGATGCGCCTGTTATCAAAGGTCATAAATCTTAGAGGCTCATTTCCTCCCAAATGCTGTAACCCGACGTTCCTGCGATTTTGTGATTCCATGCTATGGTTTTATATTTCAGCTGGACTTTTTCATACGGCATGATGTCATTGTTATCGATGACGTGTGGGTAGACACAGGTGACATCAACAATGCTCGCATCCGTTAAGGTTACTTCATAATAAAGCTCTAACTGCCCAGCGGAATTGACGCGATAAAAATAAAATGTCACATCAACTTTTTCATTATAAGAGATCGCCATCCCTAATAACGGAGACGACTTATCGATTGGCTTAATAAAATGAATCGGGTGATGCGCGACATTCTGTTCGCGGCTGATGCTATGGTTTAAACCTAATACTTGTATTTGATCTTCATGACCCGTTTGGTAGCGATTACCAATTGAATCTAGCGTTGAGCAACCAGATGATATTAAACCCTGTTTTTGACCATTAATGCTGGCATAAATCAAATTAGCCATATCAAATCCTTATGAGAATATTTATCAATAGACTGCGTGATAATATATTGATTATCCGCGCGGAAATAATACGGCTAAGGCAAAGCTAAAGTAAAGCGAGTCATAATAAAAGGTGAAGTTAGACCTAACCCGCATTTATTTCTCGCCAGTTCAGCCAGATTCGCATATCAAATTCCAGCTGGTGATAATCAGGGTCCATATGGCAGCAGAGCTGGTAGAAGGCCTTGTTGTGGTCTTTTTCTTTGAGGTGAGCGAGTTCGTGTACCACGATCATCCGCAGGAAATCTTCCGGCCCGTCACGAAATAGCGTCGCTATTCTGATTTCGTTATTGGACTTTAATTTTCCACCTTGCACACGCGCCACAAACGTATTGGTTCCTAGCGTCCCTTTTATCGGGTTTTGTTTATTGTCGTAAAGCACCTTTGATATCGCCGGGGCGTTTTTCAAATAGCGCTGTTTCAGCTCGGCGACAAACTGATAGAGCGACTTATCACTCTGGATCGGATGACGGTCAGGGTATCTTTTTTCCAGCCAGAGGCCGAGTTTGCCTTGATCGAGGAGCGTTTGTACTTGGGCAACAATCGCTGGGGGATAGCCGTTCAGATAGCGTAGTTGGGTCATGGGATTTTTATCACAGAAGCCACTGAGTTAAGCGAGTTCACAACGGTGAGTCGGTTAAGCCAGTGGCTTTATTATTTTACGATTTACTGAATCGCGGCGAAAGCCGCAGCAACGCGCTGGACGTTGCTGTGGTTCAGCCCCGCCATACACATACGGCCGCTGGCGATCAGATACACGCCGAATTCTTCACGCAGACGATCAACCTGTTCCGGGCTGAATCCGGTGTAGCTGAACATACCGCGCTGGGTGAGCAGGTAGTCGAAGTTACGGTTCGGCAGTGCGTTTTTCAGTGCCGAAACCAGTTCCTGACGCATGCTCAGAATGCGGGTGCGCATCTCTTCGACTTCCGCTTTCCAGTCAGCGTTCAACTGCGCGTCGTTCAGGACTTTAGAGACCACCTGTGCGCCGAAATTCGGTGGGGAAGAGTAGTTGCGGCGAACGGTGGCTTTTAACTGGCCCAGCACGCGCTGTGCGCTGTCAGCATCGTCACACACCACGGAAAGGCCGCCGACGCGCTCGCTATACAGTGAGAAAATCTTGGAGAACGAGTTGGCGATCAGTGCCGGAACGCCCGCGCTGGCAACGGCGCGAATCGCATAGGCATCCTGCTCAATCCCGAGGCCAAAGCCCTGATAGGCGATGTCCATAAACGGAATCAGCTCACGCTGGATGATGACCTCAATGACGCGATCCCACTGTTCGGTGGTGAGGTCAGAACCGGTCGGGTTGTGGCAGCACGGGTGCAGCAGCACGATGCTGCGTGCTGGCAACGCTTGCAGGGTGGCGAGCATGGCGTCAAATTTCACGCCCAGGTTTTCGCCATCGAAATACGGATAGGTGTGAACCTTAAAGCCCGCGCCCTCAAAAATCGCAATATGGTTTTCCCATGTTGGATCGCTGACCCACACTTCTGAATTCGGGAAGTAGCGTTTCAGGAAATCTGCACCGACTTTTAGCGCACCGGAACCGCCCAGTGTCTGGATGGTGGCGATGCGACCCGCTTCCAGCGCCGCGTGGTTTTCACCAAATAGCAGTTGTTGGATCGCGGTACGGTAAGGCTGTAGTCCTTCCATCGGCAAATAAGAGCTCGCGCTCTGCGCTGGCTGTTTCAGGCTGCTTTCTGCCGCGCTGACGGAGCGCAATTGCGGGATAATATTCTGCTCGTTGTAGTAGAGCCCGATACTCAAATTGATCTTATCCGCTCTTGGATCCTGTTTGAATTTTTCCATCAGAGACAGGATAGGATCTCCGGCATAGGTATCAACGTTTTGAAACACAGTGTAGCTCTCCTGAATGTGTCATTTTTATGGGTACCGCAACCCCGACGATGGTGGGGACAATCAGGCCGCGTAACGGCCGGGGCGATGATTCATCGCGATAATCAGGTTCAGAATGGTTGCCCCCAGAATCGAAGCAATCAACATCGGTATGCTTACCACGAACAGGGAAGTCAGCACAATCACAACGTCAACACCCATCTGGAGTTTTCCCGCCCGCAGGCCGTATTTGTCCTGAAGATACAGCGCCAGAATGTTCATGCCGCCGAGGCTGGCCTTATGGCGGAACAGCACCACGAAGCCGATGCCGGTGATGATATTGCCAAACAGCGTGGCGTAGAACGGATTGAGCTGATCGAAATGAACGAACATCGGGTGCAGGTCGGAAAACAGCGAAACCAGCCCGACGGCGCAGAACGTTTTCACCGTGAATTCCCACCCCATGCGGCGTAAGGCCAGATAATAGAAGGGCAGGTTCAGCAGGAAAAAGGCTACACCAAAGGAGACGTTTGTCAGGTAGTGGATAAGAAAAGCGATACCTGCGGTGCCGCCGGTAAGGGCACCAGCCTGACGGAGCAGAATGACGCCAAACGACACCATCAGCGTGCCGATCAGTATCGCCAGAATATCTTCCAGCAGCGTGTGTGATAGTTTTTGTGTGGGAATAACGTTATCCATGGTGAGCACTCAACAGACTGTCGTAAAAACATGTGCTTACCAAAGCAAGAATCACACCAGATAGTGCTGCTTAGCGGCGGGCATCAGCATACTCTCGCCTGCGATAAGAGCAACGTATTGAATTATATGAATGAAAATAATGCGTGATTCATGCGTTTTTTATTATTTATCTGTCTATTTTGTGCGTTTATTCGGTTTTTGTTGCGCGAATCATTCCTTTTTTGCACCAAATAGAGGCGATTGCCCCAATTCAGGGCAACGCAGGCAGTTCTGGCATCATCAAACCGTTCTCTTTGAGGCGGTTCAATACCACTGAGGTTTTCAGGTGCGCGACGCTCTTGTTCTGCGACAGAATCTGGCTAATCAGCGTGCTGAGTCCAGGCAGATCTGCCACAGCCACTTTTAACAGATAATCGGCATCACCCGTGGTTTTATAGGCGTCGATGATGGCGTCCACTTCTCCCAGCATCTGGTGAAAACGCTCAACGTATTCGCTGGTGTGATTGATCAGTCGCACCTCAATTAATCCCAGACATTCCAGCCCGACGGCGTTCGGCGACAGACGGGCATGATAGCCAAGAATCAGCTGTGCCTGTTCTAGCGCGATGCGACGGCGGGAACACTGCGAGGCGGAAAGCCCAACCAGATCGCTCAGCTCCTGATTGGTCAGGCGGCCGTTCGTCTGTAGCAGCGTCAGGATTTTCAGATCGAAGTCATCAATGTGGTACATCGCGTTTCCTAAACAGTATCAGGCAGTCGGCCAAACAGACTACCAGCTTTTTAGGCCGCGTTGCCTATGAGTTTTTTATTCCTGACTTTAGGAGAGCTTTATTTTCTTAGCTGCCTGTACGGCAGTGGACACCAATCATGCGGATCACTATTCGTGACCGTGTTTTCTAAGCTGCCTATGCGGCAGTGAACCGCTGTGTTGTGGTGATGGGTACTACGCAGTGTTTCTAAGCTGCGTATACGGCAGTGAACTTTTCTATATCTGCTCCGGCTTTGGCATACCATTTCTAAACTGCCTATACGGCAGTAAATCCATCACTCCACAATAATCCGCTCGTCATTGTCCCCCAGACATATGCTTAACTGCTGTCCGTCAGGGCTAAAGGCGCAGTAGGGGAGAGGTTCACGCAGGTAGAGATGTAGCGGAAGCGCCAGATAAAGCGCAACGAGCAGCAATGCGGCGACGGCTTTAGCATAGGTTGGGCGTTGAGCGACTGGGTTGCGCCGCGCGTGTCGATATTTCACGATGCCGATAGCGGCCATGCCTGCGCCTACCAGCATGGAAACATACAGCTCACCGGGCATCGGGGAGAGTATCAAATTGTCGTTTTCATACTCCTGCCAATATTGAATCCGCCACAGGGCGCTGATGCCGATTTGCACCAGACCCGCGAGTATCCAGGCAACACGCCATCCTGAAAGCCGAAAGAGCGCTAGAAAACAGAAACCCGATGCGGCGCAAGACCAGTAGATGAGATCGAACATCGCGCTAAACATGCCGCCAAACAGCGTGCCGCCGACATCCGTCGGTTTCAGAGTATAGAAATTGACGAGGGCAAACAGCGTCAGGATCGCGGAGACGGCAAGCCAGCTTGCCGCATAGTAGATAACCCGTTTTAAGGTCGGCAAGCCATGAGCCTGCCGATAAAAACCTGCTGGTTCGTTTTTACTCACCGTCGACGTATTCCACCGCAGTGCGCTGGGTTAAGCGCGTAATCAGTTCGTAGGCGCTGGCACCCGTATGCGCGGCAATGCGTTCAACCGGTAGCGTTGGCCCCCAAAGAATGACCTCATCGCCAACCTTGTCCTGCGCATCCGGCCCTAAATCCACCGTAATCATATCCATTGATACGCGGCCGGAAAGCGGCACTTCACGCCCGTTGATGAGCACGGGGGTTCCTGCTGGCGCGCAGCGCGGATAGCCATCGCCGTAGCCGACGGCTACCACGCCCAGACGGGTATTGCGCGGGCAGGTCCAGGTTCCGCCGTAACCGACTGCTTCGCCCGCGTGGTGTTCGCGAACGGCAATCAGGTGAGACGTAAAGGTCATCGCAGGCTGGAAGCCGAAATGCGCGGCGTCTTCGTTATCCAGTGGCGACACACCATAGAGAATGATGCCGGGACGAACGCGATCGCGGTGTGACTGCGGCCACAGCAGAATACCGCCGGAGGCCGCGATGGACTGCGCGCCGGGTTTACCCTGTGTAAAGGCATCGAAGCAGGCTAGCTGGCGTTCGGTGGTGCCGGCTTCGGGTTCATCGGCGCGGCAAAAGTGGCTCATGATATTAACTGGCTGAACCACATTGCGGCATTCGGTCAGGCGCTGCCAAAACGCGTCGGCGTGTTCCGGCAGAACGCCAAGGCGGTGCATGCCGCTATCCAGCTTCATCCACACGGGGATCGACTGTGGCAGCGTGGCCTGTTCCAGGGCGGCAAGCTGTTCGGGGCTGTGAACGGCGGTTTCTAGCTGATGCTCCACCAGAAGCGGAAGCTCGTCGGCGGAGAAAAAACCTTCCAGCAGGACGATAGGCTTGGTGATACCCGCGGCGCGCAGTGTCAGCGCTTCGGAGAGCCGCGCGACGCCGTAACAGTCAGCGTCGGAAAAGGTATGGGCAGCGTCGATCATGCCGTGGCCGTAGGCGTTGGCTTTCACGATGGCAACGACCTGACTGCCAGGTGCTAGCTGGCGGATACGTTGCAGGTTGTGGCGCAAAGCACGCCGGTTAATGACGGCAGTTGCCGTTTTCATTCTTGTTCCTTAGTGCAGTGTTGTCATTGCTGAGCGCTGCGTTATTCATCGTCATATTGTGGGCCGGCATAGTTATCAAAGCGCGACCACTGCCCGTTAAAGGTCAAACGAACGGAACCAATCGGGCCGTTACGCTGTTTCCCCAGAATGATTTCAGCGATGCCTTTCAGGTCGCTGTTTTCGTGATACACCTCATCACGATAGATAAACATAATCAGGTCGGCATCCTGCTCGATGGAGCCGGATTCACGCAGATCCGAGTTAACCGGGCGCTTATCGGCACGTTGCTCCAGACTACGGTTAAGCTGCGACAGAGCGACAACCGGAACCTGCAATTCTTTTGCCAATGCTTTGAGCGAGCGAGAAATTTCTGCAATCTCCAGCGTACGGTTGTCGGACAGCGACGGCACGCGCATCAATTGCAGGTAGTCGATCATGATCAGGCTCAGGCCATCGTGTTCACGGAACACGCGACGGGCGCGGGATCGCACTTCGGTTGGCGTCAGGCCGGAGGAGTCATCGATGTACATGTTGCGCTTTTCCAGCAGGATCCCCATGGTGCTGGAAATACGCGCCCAGTCTTCATCGTCCAACTGGCCGGTACGAATACGGGTCTGATCCACGCGGGACAGCGACGCGAGCATGCGCATCATGATCTGTTCGCCGGGCATCTCCAGACTGAAGATCAATACCGGTTTATCCTGCATCATCGCCGCGTTTTCACACAGGTTCATGGCGAAGGTGGTTTTACCCATCGATGGACGCGCCGCGACGATGATCAGGTCAGATTTTTGCAAGCCTGCGGTCTTTTTATCCAGATCCTGATAGCCGGTAGACACGCCGGTTACGCCGTCGTGCGGACGCTGATACAGCTGCTCGATACGGGAAACGGTGTCTTCCAGAATACGGTCGATGCTTTTCGGGCCTTCGTCTTTGCTGGCGCGGTTTTCGGCGATCTGGAAGACGCGGGATTCCGCCAGATCGAGCAGATCTTCACTGCTGCGGCCCTGTGGGTCGTAGCCTGCATCGGCGATCTCATTGGCGACGGAGATCATTTCACGCACCACGGCGCGCTCGCGCACGATATCTGCATAGGCCCCGATGTTCGCGGCACTCGGGGTGTTTTTTGCCAGTTCGGCAAGATAGGCGAAGCCACCGGCGGATTCCAGCGAACCTTGCAGCTCGAGCGATTCGGACAGCGTAATCAGGTCGATGGGTTTGCTCATTTCGAGCAGGCGCTGCATTTCGGTGAAGATCAGGCGGTGGGCGCGGTTATAGAAGTCGTTCGCGACAACACGCTCGGCGACATTATCCCAACGCTCATTGTCGAGCATCAGGCCACCCAATACCGATTGCTCCGCTTCCAGCGAATGTGGCGGAAGTTTCAGACCTTCCATCTGGCGGTCACGGGGTTCATTCGATTTATTGGTGGGTCTTTTCTCTGCCATGAAACGGGTTCTTTACCGGTTGATTTGCCATTGGATTAGGAGGCATTGTATATGCCACACGTCCGAAATAACACAATCCATATCCATAATAGAGCAATGATGAACCTGTCACGATTAAGGAGATAACATGGCAAAACGCGTTCAGTTCCGAGCTTATGGCGGCCCAGAGGTTCTGCAATATGTGGATTTCACGCCTGCCGACCCCGCTGCGGGAGAGGTTCAGGTTGAGAACCGCGCCATCGGCATTAATTTTATCGATACCTATATTCGCAGCGGCCTGTATCCGGTGCCTGACTTGCCTTCCGGGCTGGGAACCGAAGCGGCAGGCGTCGTGACGAAAGTTGGAGCAGGGGTTAGCGAGCTGAAAGTGGGCGATCGCGTGGTGTATGCGCAGTCCGGGCTGGGCGGGTATAGCGACGTGCACAACGTGGTGGCGGAAAAGGTGGCGCTGCTGCCGGATGCCATCAGCTTTGAGCAGGCGGCGGCCTCTTTCCTGAAAGGGCTGACGGTTTACTATCTGCTGCGCCAGACGTATGAAATCAAGCCGAATGAAGTCTTCCTGTTCCATGCCGCGGCGGGTGGTGTTGGGCTGATCGCTTGCCAGTGGGCGAAGGCGCTGGGTGCGAAGCTGATCGGGACGGTGGGCTCTGATGAGAAAGCGGAACGGGCAACACAGGCGGGTGCCTGGGCGACCATAAATTACCGTACCGAGAATATTGCGCAGCGCGTCGCAGAACTGACCGACGGGCAGAAAGTGAACGTTGTGTATGACTCGGTCGGGAAAGATACCTGGGAAGCCTCGCTCGACAGCCTGCGTCGCCGTGGATTGATGGTCAGCTTCGGCAACGCGTCCGGGCCGGTTACTGGCGTCAATCTGGGGATTTTGAACCAGAAAGGCTCATTGTACGTCACGCGTCCGTCACTGTTTGGCTACGTGACGAACCGCGCCGAGCTGGAGCTGGCCAGCAATGAACTCTTTTCACTGATCGCCAGCGGGGCGATTACGGTAGATGTGCCGCATAACCAGAAATTCGCGCTGTCGGATGCGCAAGCGGCGCATCGGGCGCTGGAAAGTCGCAGTACGCAGGGCTCATGCCTGCTGATTCCGGGCTAATTGCTCAATGAGGTTATCGCGTTCTGCCGATAACCTCGCTTCTCCCGCCCCCCTTTTCCAGGCAGGGAAAAACGTGGCTGACAGTATTACTTCTTAACAAAAAAACCAAAACGGCTTGTTTGTTTTTTAAACACCTCTCTGTAGGATTTGACGAAAAGCAGGTTAAGACGGTCATTCAGATCCTGTGCCTTGCTCGTTGTCTGCGCCGTACATCAATCCCAATAAGCAGAATCGAACGCGTATGTCGCGTCTGGCTGTGAGCATCGGTTCCACGGCATTTTTTCAAAAATGGTTCTCTCTTTACCTCTCCGCTATCTCGATTGTTGTTTTCACAGGCGATTTCTCGCCTGATTTTGAACACACTAAAGAAGGATGTGAGTATGAGATCCATCAAACGCCTGCCAATGCCCCCAACCCGAAGTATTCTTGGGCATGTTGATTACCTGAAACGAAGTGATGTTCATCTCCAGATGCTGCGGTGGAAAGCGCAGTATGGGCGCTTTTATCGCTTAAGGCTGGGGCTCACGTCCGCGATAGTGATTGCCGATGCGGAATGTATTCGCACCATCATGAAATCCCGCCCTGACGAATTTCGGCGCATCAGCAGCATTGAATCCGTGTTTCAGGAAGCGGGGTTGAACGGGGTTTTCTCATCGGAAGGGAAACGCTGGGAGCATCAGCGCAGGCTGACGGAGCCGATGTTTCAGCCCGCCCATCTGAAATATTTCTATCCCAGCCTCAGGAAGGTGACCTCCCGGCTATCGGACCGTTTCGCGATGTTGGCTGAAACCGGGGAAACCGTTGTCCTCGTGGAAGAATTCAAGCGCTATACGGTTGATATCACGTCATTACTGGCCTTTGGTGAAGACGTGAATACGCTCGAACAGGGGGAAAACCCGCTGTCGCAAAGCTTACGTCGCCTATTTCCCATGATTAATGCCCGCAGTGGTTCTTTGTTTCCTGTATGGCGGTACATCAGGAGGGAGCGAGATAAGCAGTTCGATGCAAGCCTGAGCCTGATTCGTGAATACGTTGATGGGTTTATTTATCGTCAGCGGAAACGCCTCCTGCTCAATCCGCAATTAATGGAAGCGCCGGAAAATATGCTACAGGTGATGCTTGCCGAGCAGAAAAAAGACGGGACGCTGAAAGACGACGACATTGTCGCCAATGCGATTACGCTCCTTCTCGCGGGGGAGGACACGACGGCGAATACGCTGGCCTGGATGAGTTTCCAGCTTTGCTCAGCGCCTTCGGTCGAAGAGTGTGTTTTTCAAGAGTGTAAAGAGGCGGCTGATGGTGCCGGAGCACTCCTTCCGTGGCCGCTTCCGCGACTGCCCTGGCTCACCGCTGTGATGTATGAATCGATGCGGCTCAAGCCCGTTGCACCGTTGCTGTATCTTGAGCCAACGAAGAACACCGTTATTGATGATTTCCTGATTAAAAAGGGCACGCCTTTGTTGCTGATGCTGAATGCGAGCGGGTTTGACGACGCGCTGTTTCAGCAGCCTGATGATTTTGTGCCTGAGCGGTGGCTTGAACGCGGAAAGGCCTCTTTTTCCGATCTTCAGCCTTTCGGTGGCGGGCCGCGTATGTGCCCCGGACGGTCGCTGGCATTAATGGAAATTAAACTGGGATTTCACGCGCTGTGTAGCGGGTTTCGCGTCGAGGCGCAGCAGCCCGCATCGGACGTTACCGAGAGCTTTGCTTTTACGATGTCGCCATCAGGCTTTCGTGTGAAGCTACACAAGCGTGAGCCGTTGCAATAGCAAGAGTAGGCGTGGTGTGTGAGTGAATGTGCTGAGGTCAGGGAAGGCGGTTGCTGAGTGACAGAGCCTGACAATAATACCGACTCTTAACGAGTCGGTATTATTGCCTGAAAGGCCTTGGCCGTTACGCTAATTTCATCAGACTGTATGTAGGGTACAGCGTGGTGATCGTCACGAAAGTGCCGCTGTGCGGCTATTATTTCCCTGACGATGATGAAATTGTGTGGCTTTTTGCCACCGTGTTTTATTTACCTAACTTGGTTTATTTACCCAACTGTTTATTTACCCAACTTAGTTTGCTCACCCTCTAAACGACAATCGGGTGTCAAACTGTGGCGTCATCCTAGCAGCCACATCCGGGAAAAAATATCTGCTGGCGCACACTTTTGTACTAAAACAGGCCATATTAAAATAATCCGTATTAAAACAAGCCGTATTAAAACAAGTTGGTGTTAAACACGGCGTTGCCCGTCATTTTCGTGCGTAATTCAGATTTTTCTGGCATTACCACTCATTTCCGTTGCGCTGGCGATACGTGTATTTGCGATAGGTATAGCGGTGCGAGTTGTAGACAGGTCGACCGCTAAATTTGCGCCACAGCCACACCGCCGCGACGGCTAAAATCAGCCACGGCAGCACCTTTATCGCGATGCTAAACAGCCCACCAATCAACATAAAAAGGGACGCCACAAACAGTGCCGCAATCACGCCCAGCAGTGACACGCCCGTCAACATCAGCATGATAAAAAAGCCAATAACGAAGAAAATTTCCAACATGGTGTGCTCCTGTAGCGGTTAAACCGCAGAGAAAAGTTCTGCGTGCCACATAAGCTATAACAAGAATCATGCCAAGATGCGCCGCTGGTAAGTGATTGATTTACCAGCGGCACGGGGAAGAGAAATGAAAGAATATTGGTGAAAAAGACTAACTGTTAGTGTTTTTTAAACCAGATTAACCAGCGCTAGCGCACGCTCTACCACCGCAGCGTCAGCACCGGGTTTGTGGGCGTTTTCACTCAGATAACGTCGCCACTGACGCGCGCCGGGGATGCCCTGAAACATGCCGAGCATGTGGCGCGTGATGTGGCCTAATGATGCGCCGCCAGAGAGTTCGCGCTCGATATAGGGATACATGGCTCGCACCACGCCAGCCAGATCCGGCGTGGCAGTGTCGATGCCAAATAGCTCACGGTCAACCTGTGCCAGAATCCCAGGATTCTGGTAAGCCTCACGGCCCATCATCACGCCGTCCAGATGCTGTAAATGCGTTTTGGCTTCTTCCAGCGTTTTGACGCCGCCGTTGATGGCGATAGTGAGTGCAGGGAAATCGCGCTTGAGCTGGTAAACGCGCGGATAATCCAGCGGTGGAATCTCCCGATTCTCTTTCGGACTCAGGCCCGATAGCCAGGCTTTGCGCGCGTGGACGATAAACGTCTCGCACTCGCCGCGTTCGGCGACGGTTTGAATAAAGTCGCACAGGAATTTATAGCTGTCTTGATCGTCAATGCCGATGCGGGTTTTCACCGTAATCGGGATTGAGGTACTGTCTTTCATCGCCTTGATGCAGTCCGCCACCAGCGCCGCTTCGCCCATCAGGCAGGCACCGAAACGGCCATTCTGTACACGGTCAGACGGGCAGCCAACGTTCAGGTTAACTTCATCATAGCCGCGCTGCTCTGCCAGTTTGGCACACTGCGCCAGCGCTTGCGGATCGCTACCGCCGAGCTGTAGCGCCAGCGGGTGTTCTTCTTCGCTGTAGGCCAGATAGTCGCCTTTGCCGTGAAGAATCGCGCCTGTCGTCACCATTTCGGTATACAGCAGCGTCTGGCTGCTCAACTGGCGAAGAAAGTAACGGCAGTGGCGATCGGTCCAGTCGAGCATCGGCGCGATGGAGAAGCGGTTAAGGCGAGAAGCGCGAGGGTCGGTGGATACCGTGTTGTGTGTACCTGATTTTACGTCGGTCATGGTTTGTCAGTTATCGTTTCGTGTGTCTGGCGGTGTTGTCTGAGGTTATCTTTGTTGGCGCTGACTATAGCACAGGGAGCGGGTTGTGACTGATAGCTATCTGGCGGATTCAACTCCGAAGTGCAACGCTAAGCCGCCATTCTTAGCTCTGCAAATACCACCGAGGGTTGCCTGAACCCAAGACACTTGCGTGGCCTTGCAGTAACGCCTCTTCTGACACGCTTCTCAGGTCTGTCTCCTTCGGGATAAACTGCCGTAACAGGCTGTTTGTGTTCTCATTCAGCACTCGCTCATATGATGCAGTGATGACTGTGCGTTGTACTTATTATCTGAATTCGCGAAACATCATGATGTTACTGGGGATGCCGGACAGCGTGCGTATTGCTTGAGAGGTATGTGAACGGCTTTGCTGTATCTCGAAAAGTATTTATTCAACAAAGCCTCATCAAGACCATTAATGGAGTTGATACATAGAAACTCATTGCGTATAGTTCCGTGGCCGTCATGAAAGAAGGGGGCTATCTATGCCAATGACGGATGTGGAGATGCAAAGAAAACATTAGCAAAGCTAAAAACTGAGTCTAAAAATCTTATTGAAGTTAGAGGTTCTAACGGAAAATTTGATTAACACTTACGTATAGCTCTATTTATTTGAGAGTTAGTCATCAAAAATTAACTCTCTGAAAGTATTTAAAAGTTAATAGAGAAAATTCTTAATATATTCCCCCTGCTGAAAATTTATCTACATAATACATAAATAAATTGGTATTGAACTGTTTATAAAAGGAATTAAAATGAAAAATACAACTATTTTTGATAAAGATATAAATCCCGTTTTAGATATTTCTTCTGATGAAGACTTGGCTCCTCTGGTCGAATATCTTAAGACAAAACTATCTGAGACTTTAACCGTTCATGAGTCATACAAACTACACGAGCCATCTCATTCTGAATATGCAGATTTAATTGCAAAAGAAGTCAGGGATATGGGTGGGAACTCATTTGCTAATTTATTTAGAGGTGGTGAGGGACCTAGTTATCATGAAATGGTTTGTGATGTGGCAACAAAAATAAAAGCCCCATTTAACAAAGAAAAAGTCATTGAAGATATTGAAAATGCAATATTGGAAACAATCCTAACTAAAGCTTTAGACGAAATGTCTGATGGAGATAAACAAAGACTTATGGATGAGATGGGAGCTAAAGGAGGTTTAAGTAGCGGTGGAGTAGCTACATCTGCATTTATTGCTATTTTTAGATCTGGTGGATTTTATTCTTATCAATTAACACTCATTATTGCTAACCAAATTGCGAAACTAATTCTTGGAAGAGGACTGATGCTTGCTACTAATGCAACATTAATGAGAACAGCATCCATCCTAACAGGTCCTATTGGATGGGCGATTACTGGCTTATGGACAGCTATTGATCTAGCAGGTCCCGCTTATAAAGTTACAATTCCGTGTGTAATTCATATTGCGATGCTTCGTAAAAAACTTAATGCTCTCGATTGTAAAGGTTGTGGTGCCATTCTAACAGATAGTACAATGAAGTTTTGTCCTGAATGTGGACACTCTATTTCTAAGTAAAAAATGAATTTGGTCACGAAACACGGAGGTCTATATGGCATATGTTGAATGTGGGAAATGTGGGTTTAAAGAAGAAGCCAATAAAACATTTTTCTTAAAAGCTCTTGGTGGTAGTTTTGTTGGTGGTGGCTTCTGGGCTTGGGTGACTTATTTTTTTGCTGGGACTGGATTCGCCTTTGTTATTTGTGTTGCAATAGTTACTGGTGGCGTGGCTCTATTAGCATTCTCTGATGAGATAACGAAATGGCTAGCAGAAAGATATTCTTGCCCTTCTTGTGGTTGTAGAAAATGGAGACTTATAAAATAGTCTCTCTTTTAAAATTAGAACAAAAATAAAGCCCGTAATCTGAACTGCACCCCAAATGTTGGATACCCAACAGAATAAGGTGCGTTTTGATCTCTTCCCAATATCGGGGCCAGGCTAAATCAGAGATCCGGGCCTTTTTGCAGACTTCGAACAAATTCCTCCGGAGTCTGGTTATTTAACGAGGAATGCGGTCTCTGCTGGTTATATTCCTGTCGCCAGTGTTCGATCTTCTCCTGAGCATCTTCCAGTGACAGGAACCAGTGGACGTTCAGACATTCGTCCCGAAAACGGCTATTGAATGACTCGATGAGGGCATTATCTGTCGGTTTTCCGGGCCGTGAGAAGTCTATTGTCACCTTGTTTTCATAGGCCCACTGATCTAGCGGCTTAGAAATAAATTCGCTGCCATTGTCGGTCTGCAGCCGTCCCGGCACCCGCTTCTGTAACTGTTTCAGGCGCCCCATCACCGCGACCACATAGTCTCCGCGCAGTCCCTGACCTACCTGGATTGCCAGACATTCCCGACTAAAATTATCGACTACAGTTAGCGCCCGGATACGACGCCCGTTGAACAGATTATCAGCCACGAAGTCCATGCTCCAGCACTGGTCAATCGCACTCACCCCTGGACGTGCGCGTCTGTGTCTGGCGGTGACATGTCGACGGGGGCGTTTTGTCCGCAGATTCAGGCCTTCCTGACAATAAATACGGCGTGTTTTTTTATGGTTAATCAGCCAGCCTTCCCGGCGCAGAAGAATATGAATGCGCTGAACGCCATAGCGAACACGGGTTTCGGCAATTTCCCTTATCCGCTGCGTAATGGCCCTGTCATCACGGCAACTGCGATAGTGGTACACCGTGCGACTCTGCATCATCAGACGGCAGCCACGACGCAGTCCGATACGGTAAGCTTCCAGCAGATATGCCACCGCGTCACGCTTTTGCACGGGCCTCAGAACTTTTTTCGGATGACATCCTGCAACATCTCCTTGTCCAGACTCAGGTCCGCCACCAGCCGTTTCAGACGGTGATTCTCTTCTTCCAACTGACGCAGACGGCGCAGTTCCGTCACGCCCATGCCGCCAAACTTCTTCTTCCAGTTGTAAAAAGTGGCTTCAGAAATCCCCATCTTTCTGCGGACTTCCTCGACCCGTGTGCCGGTTTCGGCCTGCTTCAGGGCAAACGCAATCTGCTCTTCGGTATAACGTGTCTTTTTCATGCCGGATGACCTCTTTTGGACGGAGAAGACAGGCCGAAAACTCTACTTTACGCCGGTACTGAACAAAGGGAAGAGCTCAAGATTGCTTGATTCAACCCTAAAAGCGCTAACAAATTTCTGAAGGTACGGTTAGAGTGGGCGTTGCGATAAATACTGGTATTTAAAAACTTTTTTCAAAAAAGCATGATCATTATCAATAGTCTTTTTTTGAGTGTTCTTTAATCTGCCACGAGGTTCTTCTCTAACTAAAAATTATGAAAAAAATACTGATAATAGCTTTATGCCTATTAATGACAGGTTGTGCTGCGCGTGATGATCAAGGGCAGATTATCCATAATGCCGATGGAAGTGAAAAAATTAGTTTTTGGAGAACAACAGGACTCATTGTTGGTGTACCGCTACTCATTTTGAGCGCATTCGTCGCTGCTGAATCCGATGATGAGGATTCAAAGAATGACTACCCAGGAAGGTGTCGCCATGAGTACGATATTGCAGCTGATGGTTCCAGGTGTGGTTTGAGATCTGCAGATTCACGTCTTGGCGGCTATTAAAAGAAAAGGGAGCAGGCCGTTGGCGTGCTCCCTTAATGAAGGTTGATGCGGGCGATTATGCCGTCGCGTGGTTGACCATCTGTGTCAGCACCTTGCGCCATGCGTCTACCTGACCGAGGTAGTTTGCCGCCGGGATTTGCTGGAAATTCCCGTTAGCGTCTTCCAGCGCAAAAGTGGGGAAGCCTTGTCCACGCACTTTCGCCAATAATTCCCGGCTAGCGCTGATGTGTTTTGACAGCGTTTCTGCCTGGATAAAGGCGAACTCGGTGCTGAAAGCCTCGCCATCCAGACCGATTGCTTCCGCGCACTGACGCAGCACGGCGGCGTCGACGATTTTTAGTCCGGAAACATAGTGCGCACGCTCGATCTCGTGCAGCATCACCATGCCTTTATCATCCATCGCTTCCGCAGCGAGTACGGCAGCCGTCGGCGGCGCAGAATCCAGCACGACGCTGGTGTCGCGCAGCAGCCCTTCGTAATACGCTTCCCCGAAGGTTTGCCCGGTCATTTGTGCAATGCGGCGATCGTGGGGGATCACGTAATCGTGCCACTCCGGGGTGATGGTACGGCTATTGCTGCCCGTCATCATACCGCCGCCGTGGAGGATCAGATCCAACCCGTCAATCTCCTGCGCTGCCAGCGCGAGTGGGGCGGCGCCGTAGCACCAGCCGCACAATGGATCGTAAATATAATGCAGTCTTACTGTGGCCACTTCATTTCACCTTTCAGGACTTTGGCGCTCAGTTCAAGACCCGATTCTTCTTTCAGCGTCGGGTAGTGTTTTTTCATTGCAGCGATCAGTTCGGCAGAATCTTTGCTTTTTGCCAGCTCTTTTTCCACTGTATCCAGATATTGCAGCGTAAACGTCACGTTTTTCAAGGTGTAATCGGTTGGCGCGATAAAGTGGCCCGGTACGACGGTGGTTGGCTTCAGCGCTTCAATGGATTTCAGCGTATCACGCCAGTGAACGCGAGACTCTGGCGTTTGGGTATCGGCAAGCCAGACGTGGATGTTAGCAGATACCGGAATACCGCCGACCACGGCTTTCAGCGAAGGGATCCAGACGTAAGTGCGATCCGGCGTTGGCCCTTTCAGTCCTTTCACTTCCAGTTTTTTGCCATCAACGGTAAAGCTATCGCCTTCCAGTGCCTGAGGAACCACGATCTCCTTCGGCGCGTTTTCTTTCAGAACCGGGCCCCAATGCGCCACTTTGCCGTCTTTGCTGGCGTTGATCGCATCGATGGTCGCCTGAGTCGCAATAATTTTAGCGTCCGGGAAAGCGGCTTTAATGACGTCCAGACCGAAATAGTAGTCAGGGTCAGAATGGCTGATATAGACGGTGGTCAGTTTTTTTCCGGTGGCTTTGATGCGATCAACCAGCGTTTGGGCATCGTTACGTTGGAACTGTGCATCGATCAGCGCGACTTCTTTATCGCCGCTGATAATTTCAGAAGAAACGGGGAATATGCTGGCTTCACCCGGATTAAACACGTCGATTTTTAACTCGGCGGCGTTAGCCGCAGAAGCCAGGCCCAGCGATGCAGCAAGTAAAGACACGGTAAAAGCGATAGATTTAGACATGGTGATACTCCACAGGTATGACAGAAAGTGGGTTCATGTTATGTTGCATTAATCGTACGAAAAACCGCAAAACGGGCAATTGTTTGTTGCATAAAACGGACTAATTTATGGATCGTATTACGGCTGCTGAAGTGTTTGTAACGATTATAGACCGCGGTAGCATGATTGCGGCGGCAGAGACGCTGGACATGTCCCGGGCGATGGTGACGCGCTATCTGGCGGAGATGGAAACGTGGGCAGGGGCGCGGCTATTGCACCGCACCACGCGCAAGCTGAGCCTGACGGATGCGGGTGAAAAAACGCTGGCACGCTGTCGGGAGATGCTGGCGCTGACGGCGGATATGCGCGTCGAGGCCGATACCGACGATGCTACGTTAAGCGGTTTGCTGCGCGTCAGCTGTTCGCAATCGCTGGCGCAGGGGGCGCTTGGTATGGCGATAACGGCTTTCCTGCGGCGACATCCTCGCGTTGCTATCGATCTGCAAATGAATAACCGAACGGTGAATCTGGTCGAGGAACGTATCGATCTGGCGCTGCGCATCACCAACGAGCTGGATCCCAATCTGATTGCCCGCCCGCTTTCACGCTGTGAATCGGTGCTGTGTGCATCGCCTTCTTATCTGAATGAGCACGGTATTCCGCGACAGCTGACCGATCTCTCGATTCATAACTGCCTGACCTACACCTATTTCGGTAAAAGCCTGTGGCATTTTTCCCGCGGTGATGAAAAGTTTACGATTCCCGTTAGCGGTAACCTGAGCGGCAACGAGTCACTGGTGCTACTGGCGGGGGCGCTGGAAGGGGCGGGGATCGCGCTGCAACCGCGCTATTCTGCGGCACCCTATCTCGCTAACGGACAACTGGTGGCGCTGTTGCCGGAATACCGTCCGCAGGCGATGGGCATTTATGGCATTTACACCTCGCGCCGCCAGATGCCGGCCGCGCTGCGTACCCTGTTGGATTTTCTGGTGGAATGGTTTGCTCACGATCCTCGCTGGCGGGCGCTGGCACAGCCATCGGCGATGTGACGGCGCTAATCACAAGCGAATCACGTTATTAGCGCTGCAAGACCTGCTCCAGACGTGAAGGCACATCGGCGGCATACTGCTTGAGTTGATCAATCACGGTATCGACCAGCGCCGAAGCAGGGCGGTGCAGTGGACGAATCAGGCTGACCGTAAAGGGCACGTCGATGCTGAAAGGCCGCACGACGACGCCGGAGGCGGCATAATCCAACGCGGTGAGCGGGTTAACGATCGACAGCCCAATGCCTGCCCGCACCATCGCACACACCGATGCCGCGCTGTGCGTTTCCAGTACCATCCGGCGCGACACGCCCTCTTCCTGAAACAGCTTGTCCAACAGTTGGCGATAGCTGTCGGCGCTCGACAGGCTGATAAAGGGCTCATCGGCAAAATCCTGCGGCGTGAGCACCGCTTTTTGCGCCAATGGATGCCCGGCAGGCAGCACGCACACTTCATTGAGCAACATCAGTGTTTGCCGCTCTGTACCGGCTGGCGTGAGGCTGTTTTCCGTTAAGCCCAAATCGTGGCGCTGGGCAGACAGCCACTCTTCCAGCAGCGGCGACTCTTGCGGAATGATATGCAGATTAAGCAGCGGATAGCGTGCCAGCAGCGGTTTACAGGCGTCGGGCAGCAGCGACTGTGAGAAGACGGGAAGGCAGGCAATGGAAAGCTGCGCCTGCTGAAAACGGCGAATATCGCTGGCGGCGTTGATGATCCGATCCAGTCCATAATACGAGCGCTGCACTTCTTCAAACAGCTGTAACCCCTGCGCGGTGGGGTAAAGCCGACCGCGCAGTCGCTCGAACAGCGTCATCTGAATCAGCTTCTCAAAGCGTGCCAGCTCGCGGCTGACGGTCGGCTGCGACGTGTTCAGCAGATCCGCTGCTTCCGTCAGATTCCCGGTCGTCATGACCGCATGGAAAATCTCGATGTGTCGTAAGGATACTGCTGCCATGTCGGCTCCTTCATTCATTTTTATAAACCATATCAGAAATGAATAGAGTCTGCTTAAAACGATATTTGTTTACCAGAATGGTAATTTTTATAGTGATTCTTAACTACGATTAACCCGTAATTGGTAATTATTTATGCCACACGATCTGAATGACGTAACACACGCCCTGAACGCGCAAAGTCTGCGTGAACTGCCTGCCCGTTTTGGTTGCCCGGTTTGGGCCTATGACGCACAGACCATCGTTAACCGCATCGCCCAACTACGCCAGTTTGACACGATCCGCTTCGCGCAGAAGGCGTGTTCCAACACGCACATTTTGCGCCTGATGCGTGAGCAGGGTGTGAAAGTGGATTCGGTATCGCTGGGTGAGATCGAGCGTGCGCTGATTGCAGGCTTTGTGCCGGGCACCGATGCGCATGAGATCGTGTTTACTGCCGATCTGCTAGATCGTCCGACGCTACAACGCGTTTCCGAACTGAACATTCCGGTGAACGCCGGTTCGGTCGATATGCTGGAGCAGCTTGGGCAGCAGTCGCCGGGGCATCCGGTGTGGCTGCGTGTGAATCCGGGCTTTGGTCATGGTCACAGCCAGAAAACCAACACTGGCGGCGAGAACAGCAAGCACGGCATCTGGTACGGCGATTTGCCGCTGGCGCTGGCGCACATTCAGCGCTATCAGCTGAAGCTGGTGGGAATCCACATGCACATTGGTTCCGGCGTCGATTACGGCCATCTGGAACAGGTGTGCGAGGCGATGGTGCAGCAGGTTGTTGAACTGGGTCAGGATATCGAGGCGATTTCAGCGGGCGGCGGGCTGTCGATTCCCTATCGCCACGGCGAAGAAGCGATTGATACCGAACACTATTACGGGCTGTGGAATGCGGCGCGTGAGAAAATTGCCGCGCATCTCGGTCATCCGGTGACGCTGGAAATCGAGCCGGGGCGTTTTCTGGTTGCGGAATCGGGCGTGCTGGTGGCGGAAGTGCGGGCGATAAAATCTATGGGGAGTCGCCACTTTGTGCTGGTCGATGCCGGGTTTAACGATCTGATGCGTCCGGCAATGTACGGTAGCTATCACCACGTTTCTTTGCTGCCGGGCGATGGCCGCGATACCAGCCAGTCCACGTTGCGCGACAGCGTGATTGCCGGGCCGCTGTGTGAATCCGGCGATGTGTTTACTCAGCAGGCGGGTGGCGGCGTGGAAACGTTCGCGCTGCCGGATGCGCAGGTTGGCGACTATCTGGTCTTCCATGATACTGGTGCGTACGGCGCATCCATGTCCTCGAACTACAACAGCCGTCCGCTGCTGCCGGAAGTGCTGTTCGAAAACGGTGAACCACGCCTGATTCGTCGTCGCCAGACGCTGGACGAGCTGCTGGCGCTGGAAGCACTTTAATCGGGATGATTCGGTTGGATCGGGGGAGAGGCATTCTGTTTTTCCCCCGAACGCACAGCCTGACGCAAACGAGGCCCTTGCCTGTTGAACGTGATGCGCCAACCGAACGTCATACCGGCGGCGGACAGCAGAATCGCGACCGCCCCGGCAAGCTGCATCGCATTCAGCCGATGCCCAAAAGCCGCCCAGTCTACCAGCGCGGCGGTAACGGGATAGATAAACGACAGCGCGCCAACCAGCGCAGTCGGGATCTTCTGGATCGCGCTGTATAACAGCGTCGACATCAGCCCGGTATGGATCACGCCGATAGTCACAAGCATTCCCCACTGTGAAACCGTAGGGGAAACTGGCATTGTCGCGAAGGGCGCAAGGATGACGACACCAACGAGCAGCTGTATCAGCACGAGCACGTGCGGTGGGATCCCCGACAGTTTTTTCGTTATCGCGGCCGCCACGGCGTAGAAGAACGCGGCACCCAATGCCATCAGCACGCCTGACAGATAGCTTTTGTCATTGCTGTCGGTTCCCGTTTGGGCGCTGACGATCAGGACGATGCCGCTAAAGGCGCACAGCAGCCAGCCGATTTTGTTGAGGGTGAGCGTTTCCCTGAAAAAGATCGCGCCTAGCCCCAGCAGCATAAAGGGCTGCGTGTGGTAAACCACGGTGGCGACGGCGATAGACGCGTGTGTATAAGCGCCAAATAGCAGCATCCAGTTGAATACCAGTGCCAGACCGCCGAGTAGGGCAATGCCAGCCTGCTTCCTGCTAATGATGCCCCGCCGCAACAGACCCAATAATCCGCAGACGATGAGCATCGTCAATGCACCGAACGCGCAGCGCCAGAAGACGACCGTCATGGCTGGCTGTCCTGCTGTCAAAACGAACCAGCCGACGGTGCCGGAAATGATCATCGCGATAGCCATTTCTATCGTGCCGCGAGTCTGAGGTGCCATCTTTTTTCCTGCCTGTTAGTGTGTCGAGATTACTGCTATAGCGAACAAAATTTTTTATAATGAACAACAGGACAAAATAATGAACACAAACCATTTGTTCGTCAAGTCGAACAAATGGACGTTATGGTGAACGATATGGCGATCGATAATCAGGAAAAGGGGGCGCAGGAGATTACGCCCATCGCACGGCTGGCGGTTTCTATTCGGCGTGAACGAGAGCGGTTAAATCTGTCAGTGACCGAACTGGCAAAGCGCGCAGGGTTGGCAAAATCAACGCTTTCACAGCTGGAAACTGGGATCGGCAACCCGAGTCTGGAAACGCTCTGGGCGCTGGCGATGGCGCTTGATGTACAAGTCAGCCAACTGATTGGGCAGCCTCGCCAGCACGTGCAGGTGATTCGGGCTAACGAAGGCGCAGCAACCTACTCCGAGCAGGCGAACTATGCCGCGACATTGCTGGCCGCGTGCCCGGCAGGCGCGCAGCGTGATATCTATCGGCTGAAAGTGCAGCCGGGGGAAGCCAGAATCTCTCAACCGCATAGGCCGGGGACGGTTGAACACGTGATCCTGAGCAGTGGTCGCGCCAGAATTGGGCCTGTCACACAGCCCGTTGAACTGAGCGCAGGGGATTACATTAGCTACTCCGCTGATGTCCCGCATCTGTTTGATGCGCTGGAAGCGGATACGAGTGCGGTGATGTTGATTGAGCATGGCTAAAGAGGAGAGCCCCGTGCAGGCAGCTGCCCGGGGAGCGGTTTTACTGTGAGTTTTACGCTGTGTAATACGGCCCTTTCTGTACCGACTCGCGGATTTTTAGTTCGCCGGTGAAGGGCTGTAGCGGGTTGACGTCCTTACCCGCGATCAGATCCAGCACTTGCGTAATTGCGGTAGCGGCCATCTCTTCAATCGGCATGTAGACGGTGGAAAGTGAAGGGTGCAGGTAAGTGGCGCAGGGTTCATCGTCAAAGCCGAAGACGGAGACATCCTGCGGTAATTTTTTCCCTGCCTCGTACAGTGCTTTCATCGCGCCAATCGCCATGTGATCGTTGCTGACAAACAGCGCGCTAAAACTGATGCCGCTATTCAGCAACTGGCGTGCAGCCTGATAGCCGCTGGCGACCATACTGGTGCCATATGCCACCCGGCGCGGTTCAAGCGCGATTTGGTGAGCGGTTAATGCCTGCTGATAGCCCGCGAGTCGCGCCTGCGCCGTCGGTGTTTGCATGGGGGCGGTGATAAAGGCGATCTCACGGTGACCCTGTTCGATCAGGTAATTCACCACGTCAAACGCGGCTTGCTGCTGACGGAAGAAAATGCAACGCTCTCGCGCCTGCGGCAGATCGCGATTCATCACGATCATCGGAATGGTCAGCGTGTCGAGCAGCGTCATGAGGTCCGATTCGGACATATAACGGGTATAGAGAATAATGGCGTCACACTGCCTGTCTGACAGTAGTTGCACCGCGCGCTGCTCATCTTCCGGTGTATCGTGCCCGTCGGTGACGATCAGGTGCTTACCGTTGCTTTCTGCGATATCCGTAGCACGGCGCAGCAGACGACCAAAATAGGGGCCGTTAAAATTGGAGATAACAAGACCAATGCTGTTTGAGGTACGACGAGCCAGCGAACGCGCCAGAAAGTTAGGACGGTAGCCTAGTTCCTCCATTGCCTGAAATACGGCATCGCGTGTTGCCTGTTTGACCTGACCCGTGCCGTTTAGCACTCTGGAGACGGTCGCTTTAGACACTCCTGCACGTCTTGCCACCTCAAGCATGGTTTTCATCGCTGCACCTTAATTGAGTATGATGACGGGCTAAAAACGCCGATTCATCCCTGTTACGAACATCATGCGACATGTTACCACAGGCATATTGCTGGATTTAACGCCTGATGTTCGTTTCTCAACCAGATTTTTTTTAATTTTGTGATGCGGCCATTTCACGGCGTAACAAGACAATCTCTTCTGCCAAATCCCGGCATAGCATGGCAGTCATCAGATGATCCTGTGCATGCACCATGATCAGGTTGACGGGCACCTTGCCTTCCCCTTCGTCCAGACCGATCAGCCGTGTTTGAACGCGGTGAGCCGCACGCGCCGCTTCTTGTGACGCCGCGAGCAGATCGTCAGCCTGTTGCCACTCCCGTTGGCGTGCGGCCTGAATGGCCATCATGGCGTTTGAGCGCGCTTCACCCGCATTAATCAGCAGTTCCATCACGGTTTGTTCCATATCGAATGCAGGAACGTTTTCTGTATCTTTCATCGTCGGTTTCCTTATTACGGTCAGGAAAGCAGCCTAGGTTGGCTGAGAATTTATGGTATGCCAAAAATCACATTTTCATCATATTGGAATTCCAATATTGCCTTGTGAGAGTCATGTCACAGAAAAATAATTCATTATGGTTGATTTTTGGTATGCCAAACGCGAAAGCGCGGTACCTGCATTTACCCTGCGCGTAACGGCCATCCCGCGTGTCACACGCGATATAACAATATGATGATGAAAGAGGTGGTGTTATGTCATTTAAGGACCAACTGATTGATTCATTGGGCTCCTTTGCCAATAAATTTAACAGTCTGCGTTACATTATGGCGATTAAGGCATCCTTTATTACGCTGATGCCCGTCATTATCGTCGGGGCGTTTTCCGTTCTGATTTCCAACATGGTGATGGATCCGAAAAATGGTCTGGCCAGTTTTTCCACGTTCTCGTTTCTGGCTGAACTTAAACCGATTATGAGCGGCATTAACTACGCCACGCTCAGTTTTCTGACTATCGGTGCCGTCTTCCTGATTGGTATCGAGCTTGGGAAGATTAACGGTTCACGCGGGCTGTTTCCTGGCCTGCTGGCAGTGATCTGCTTTATTGCCGTCACGCCGACCACGATCGAAATGGCCGTTAACGGACAGATGATGGTGGTGAAAGACGTGCTGGCGAAACAGTTCTCCGATACCAAAAGCCTGTTTCTGGGGATGTTCATCGCCATCCTGTCTGTCGAGATGTATACCAAGCTGCAAAATGTCGATCGGCTGCAGATTAAAATGCCGGACAGCGTGCCGCCCAACGTTGCGGCCTCTTTTTCTGCGCTGTTTCCTTCCATTATCACGGTGGTTGCGATCGCCACCTTTGGGTTTGTGTTTCACCGCGTGACGGGCATGTACCTGTATGACGCGGTGTATCAGGTGGTGCAGCAGCCGCTGGAATCCGTGGTGCAAAGCCTGCCTGGTTTACTGGTGCTGATGTTTGTCGCTCAGCTGTTCTGGGTGATCGGGATTCACGGCAACCAGATGATTAAACCGATTCGTGAACCGCTATTGCTGGGGGCGATTGCCGTCAACATGACCGCGTTCGAGCAGGGGCATGAGATACCGAACATTATCACCATGCCGTTCTGGGATGTGTACATGAGCATCGGTGGTTCCGGCCTGACGATTGGCCTGCTGCTGGCAGTAATGATTGCTTCCAAGCGCAAAGAGATGAAAGAGATCGCCAAAATCTCCTTCGGCCCCAGCGTGTTCAACATTAATGAGCCGGTGATTTTTGGTATGCCGATTATGCTCAACCCGATTCTGGCTATTCCCTTCATTATCACACCGTTAGTGACGGGCACGATTGGTTATTTCGCCACCAGCATGGGGTTTGCGGGCAAAGCCGTGGTGATGGTGCCGTGGACAACACCGCCGATCATTAACGCCTGGCTGTCGACGGCAGGATCGATGGGGGCTGTTGCGACACAAATCGTATGCATCATCGTTGCGATGCTGATCTATCTGCCGTTTGTCAAAGTGGCGTCCCGTCGTGCCGAGCTGGCGCAGTTGGAAGCAGAAAAGCAGGCCGCAGCGGAAAAAGCCTGAAACGGACGAGAGGAGAGGTAACGCATGAGTAAGGTTGCACTGACTATCCCACCGGATTTTATTCTGGGCGCGGCGGCATCGGCATGGCAGACGGAAGGATGGAGGGGCAAGAAAGCCGGGCAGGATTCCTATCTGGATCTCTGGTACAAGCAGGATCGTCAGGTCTGGCACAACGGCTACGGCCCGGCGAAAGCGACGGATTTCTTTAATCGCTATCGGGAAGACGTGGCGCTGATGAAGCTGGCAGGGCTGACGCACTATCGTACGTCGATCAACTGGTCACGCTTTATGCTGGACTATGAGAAAGGCATTGTCGATGAAGAGTACGCGGCCTATATCGATAACCTGCTGGATGAAATGCACCGGCAGGGGATCGAACCGATGATTTGCCTTGAGCATTACGAGCTACCCGCCTGCTTGCTGGAGAAGTATCAGGGTTGGTCATCCAAGCAGGTGGTGGAGTGGTTTGTGCTGTACGCCGACGCGGTTTTTACCCGCTATGCCGGGAAAGTGAAGCGCTGGTTTACCTTCAATGAGCCAATTGTGGTGCAGACGCGCGTTTATCTGGACGCGCTACGCTACCCTTATGAGCAGAACACGCACACGTGGATGCAGTGGAATCACCATAAGAATCTGGCGACGGCCAAAGTGGTGCAGCGGTTTCGGCAGCAGGGCTATCACCGGGATGGCGGTTCGATCGGTGTGATCCTCAATCCCGAAGTCACGTATCCGCGATCCCGTGCGGCGCACGATGTGAAAGCGGCGCACCTTTACGATCTGTTCTATAACCGCGTTTTTCTCGATCCGGCGTTAAAAGGCGAATATCCAGCTGAGCTGGTGGCGCTGCTGGCGCAGCATCAGGTGAAGTGGGATTACACGGAAGAAGAGCTGGCGATCATTCGGGACAATACGGTCGATGAGGTGGGGATCAACCTGTATTACCCGCATCGGGTCAAAGCGCCCAGCCGTGAGTGGAACAAAGAGACACCGTTCCATCCGGCCTATTATTACGAGCATTTTGAGCTGCCGGGGCGTCGCATGAACACCTCGCGCGGCTGGGAGATCAATCCCAAAATCATTTACGACATGGCGAAACGCATAGAGCGCGACTACGGCAATACGCCGTGGTTTGTAGCGGAAAACGGCATCGGTATTGAGAACGAGGCGCGCTTTAAAGACGACGCGGGCGTGATTCAGGATGATTACCGTATCGCATTTATTGCCGAACACCTGTACTGGACGCTGAAGGCGAAGGAAGAGGGCGCAAACTGCCGCGGCTACATGTTGTGGGCCTTTACCGACAACGTCTCGCCGATGAACGCATTTAAAAATCGCTATGGATTGATCGAAATCGATCTGGAGCAGGATCGGCAACGGCGGCCGAAAAAATCCGCCGCCTGGTTTCGTCAGCTACACGACACGCGTCGACTTGAATTGACGCTGGATGATGAAGAGAAATAGGTGCAGATAACCAAAATGAGGAACGGAATATGAAAAGAATCGTACTGGCCTGCTCAGCAGGAATGTCGACCTCACTGGTGGTCACCAAGATGGAGAAGGAAGCGGAAACGCGGGGAATGGAGCTGAAGATCTACGCGATCCCTGAGCAAAACTTGCGGGATGAGTTGCAGGAGTTTGGCGGCGACATTATTGCGGTTCTGCTGGGGCCGCAGGTGCGCTTCAAGCTTAACGAGAATAAAAAGCTGACGGACAGCTACCAGATTCCTATCGCGGTGATCGACCCCGTCGCCTACGGCACATTAAATGGCGCAAAAGTACTGGATCAGGCGCTGAGTTTGGTAGACTAATGCCCCGCTGCGACGTCAGTACGTGGCTGGGTATATTCGGTGCGGGCCTGACGTCCGCACCTAGGGCGACAGTGCATGTAGGGTGAAAGCGTGGCGAAGGATGTGGTTCTGCAAGAGAAGAAGCAATATCAGGAAATCGGCTGTGATTTGCGTCAGAAGATTCAGTCAGGGGATTACCCCGTCGGATCGCGCCTTCCTCCTGAACGAAATATTGCGGAAACCTATGGCGTTAGCCGGACGATAGTGCGCGAAGCGCTACTGATGCTTGAACTGGAAGGCACGGTCGATATTCGTCAGGGCTCTGGGGTTTATGTCTTGCGTATTCCCGATGAAGACGACGCGGCAGACGGTGCCAAAAATCATATCGGCGCGTTTGAAATGCTACAGGCTCGCCAACTGCTGGAAAGCAACATCGCGGCGTTTGCGGCACGTATGGCAACGCGGGCGGATATCGAAAATCTGCGTAAGACGCTGGAACAAGAGCAGGCCGCGATTGCCGGCAAAGATTACCGTGGCGATTTCGATCGCCTGTTCCATCTGCAAATTGCCGGTGCGACGCAAAACCAGATGCTGCTGGAGACGGTCAGCAATATCTGGGCGTGCCGTGACGATAACGCGCTCTGGCAGCAGCTTTATACGCATGTTGGGACGCAGGGCTATCGCCTGAAATGGTTGGCGGATCATCAGGCTATTCTGGCGGCGCTGCGGCGTCGCGATGTGTCTGGCTCTTATCAGGCGATGTGGCAGCACCTCGAAAACGTCAAAAATACGTTGATGGAAATCTCTGACGCCGATGCACCGGAGTTTGACGGCTATTTGTTTGATTCTGTGCCGATCTTCCAGGGGAAACTGGTGTGATCATGACGGATATTTCTAGCGTGAAGATTGTTTATCTGGCGGATCATCCCCAGCATCAAGAGCAGGTGATCGACTGGATTTGGCAGGCGTTCGGCAGCCAGAACAGCCGGGAATTCTTTGCCAGCGTGGTGCGCAATAGCCTGAATCCTGCGGTGCTGCCGCTGACGTTTATCGCGCTGGAGGGCGAGCGTTTAGTCGGGACGGTGGGACTCTGGCGCTGTGATTTAATCAGCCGACAGGATCTGACGCCCTGGCTGGCATCGCTGTACGTGGAAGAAAGCCAGCGTGACAAAGGGTTAGGTCTGGCGCTGCAACAGCACGTACTGGATTTCTGTCGTCGTCGAGGTTTTGACGATCTCTATTTGTTCGCCACGTTTAGCGGCTATTACGAAAAACACGGCTGGCGTTACATCGGCGATGGGTTGGATTACCCAGATAAAGCCGTGCGCCTGTATCATCAGTCGCTATCACGCTAGAAAACGCGCTAAAAGGCGGCGGCCTTACATGATTCACCAGAATCTTACAGTTGGTTGCACTTATAGAATAACTCTTTCGATTCATCGCTGGTGAAGCGATGCGGCGATCTTTAGAGTTACAAGTCCCAGAGGTATTGATTGGTGATATATCGATGTGCTCTGTACATTGAAACCATTTGATTACACCAACCTACGCGGATGCGTAGGTTTTTTTTTGCCTGAATTTCCCGCTTTCGTTATTTCCAGCCATTTTCATGCGATGTGAATGCTGTGCCGTTGGCAATCTTCACGTTAAGCCGTGTGCCCGTCGCTTGAAGTATGGTGCATATGTAGTATTTTGACGTATCGCCTGGTGGTTTTTGCGTTTCAGCAAGCTGCCCGTTTATCTGTCTATTGGGAGAAGGCATGATTCATACCCTGTTACGTTGGGTGTTCCAGCGTCTGTACCGCATCCGGATCGAGGGCGACAGCAGCCAGTTTCAGCAATCCAAATTGCTCATCACCCCCAATCACGTCTCGTTCCTTGATGGCGTTTTGCTGGCGTTATTCTTACCGATAAAGCCCGTCTTTGCCGTGTACTCCTCCATTTCCGACCGCTGGTTTATGCGCTGGCTGAAGCCGTATATCGATTTCGTGCCGTTAGACCCCACTAAGCCTCTGGCAATCAAAGGGCTGATCAAGGTGATCGAACGCGGCCAGCCCGTCGTGGTTTTCCCTGAAGGGCGCATCAGCGTAACCGGATCGCTGATGAAGATTTACAGCGGCGCGGCGTTTGTCGCGGCGAAATCGGGAGCAACGATTATCCCCGTGCGCATTGATGGCGCAGAGTTCACGCCGTTTGGTCGGCTGGCAGGCGTCTTTAAACGCCGCTGCCTCCCGCAAATTACGATCACCTATTTGCCGCCGACCACGTTGCCGATGCCGGAAGCCAGCAGTGCCAGAGAACGCCGGGCGCTGGCCGGTGAGCATTTACACCAGATTATGATGAAAGCGCGGATGGATACGCGCCCGCAGCACACGCTGTATCAGGCCTTTCTGGCCGCGAGAACCCGTTATGGGCGCTCCTCCCCCAGCATTGCGGACATCTCATTCAATGAAGACAGCTATCAGGGCTTATTGAAAAAATCGCTGGGCGTGTCGCGCATTTTGCAGCGCTTTACCCGCGTCGATGAGCATGTCGGCATGCTGTTGCCCAACGCAACCATTACTGCGGCATCCATCCTGGGCGCATCGCTGCGTAACCGCGTTCCTGCCATGCTGAACTACACCGCTGGCGCGAAAGGGCTACAAAGCGCGATGAAAGCGGCGGGGATTAAAACCATCGTCACGTCTCGCCAGTTTCTTGAAAAGGGCAAGCTAACGGATCTACCGAAGCAGGTCAGCGAGGCCAACTGGGTTTATCTGGAAGATTTGAAAGACACCGTGACGCTGACCGATAAGCTGTGGATCCTGTTTCATCTGCTGTTTCCGGCTCGTGCGATGCTGCCGCAGAAGCCTGACGATGCGGCTATCGTGCTGTTTACCTCCGGTTCCGAGGGGAATCCGAAAGGTGTTGTGCATTCCCATGACAGCCTGCTGGCGAACGTTGAGCAGATTCGTACGGTGGCGGATTTCACGCCGCGCGACCGTTTTATGTCTGCGCTGCCGCTGTTCCATGCGTTTGGCCTGACGGTGGGGCTGTTAACGCCACTGATGACGGGCGCTCGCGTGTTCCTCTATCCCAGCCCGCTGCATTATCGCATCGTGCCGGAGCTGGTTTATGACCAGAACTGTACCGTGCTGTTTGGGACGTCGACGTTCTTAGGCAACTACGCGCGCTTTGCTCATCCGTATGATTTTGCTCGTCTGCGCTATGTGGTTGCCGGGGCGGAAAAGTTGTCTGAAACGACGCGTCAGGTTTGGCAGGATAAATTTGGTATCCGCATTCTGGAAGGCTACGGTGTGACCGAGTGCGCGCCGGTCGTGGCGATCAACGTGCCGATGGCGACAAAAATCCATTCCGTCGGCAAGCTTTTGCCGGAAATCGAATCGCGTTTGATTACGGTGCCGGGCATCACGCGCGGCGGCCGCCTGCAACTACGCGGACCGAATATCATGAAAGGCTATCTGCGGGTGGAAAACCCCGGCGTGCTTGAAGCGCCTGCGGCAGAAAACGCGCAGGGCGAGTTGCAGCAGGGCTGGTATGACACGGGCGATATTGTCGAACTGGATGAAAGAGGCTTCTGCACCATCATCGGCCGCGTGAAGCGCTTTGCCAAGCTGGCGGGGGAGATGGTGTCACTGGAAAGCGTAGAACAGCTGGCGGTGAGGATATCGCCGGAAGCGCAGCATGCGGCCAGTGCGAAAAGTGACAGCAGCAAAGGCGAGGCGCTGGTGCTGTTTACGACGGACAACCAGATAACCCGTGACGCATTGCTCGCACAGGCACGCAGCAGTGGTGTACCGGAACTGGCGGTGCCGCGCGATATTCGCTATGTGAAAGCCTTACCGCTACTCGGCAGCGGCAAGCCTGACTTTGTCACGCTGCGCCAGATGGCCGAAGAACCAGCAACTAACGCGTCGGAGCCGAATGCATGAGTCAACAGACTGAACCCGCGACGCCTTTGCTGTCGCGCAGTATGAGTGCGGTGATTATCGCACAGTTCTTCTCCGCGTTTGGCGATAACGCGCTGCTGTTTGCCACGTTAGCGCTGATCAAACAGCTGGTGTATCCCGACTGGAGCCAGCCGTTTTTGCAGATGGGGTTTGTCGCTGCGTACATCATTCTGGCACCGTTTGTCGGGCAAATTGCGGACAGCTTCTCCAAAGGGCAGGTGATGATGTTCGCCAATACCCTGAAACTGGCAGGTGCGCTGCTGATTTGCGTGGGCGGTAATCCGTTTCTGGGATACACGCTGGTGGGCATTGGCGCTGCGGCTTATTCCCCAGCGAAATACGGCATTCTGGGTGAGATCACGCGCGGCGATCAGTTGGTCAAAGCGAATGGTCTGATGGAAGCCTCGACGATTGCGGCGATCCTGACCGGTTCAGTCGCAGGCGGCGTGCTGGCGGACTGGAACATTTACGGGGCGCTGTCGGTTTGTGCAGTGGCTTACGGCATAGCGCTGGGGGCGAATATGCTGATTCCTCGTCTCAACGCGGCGCGACCGGGGCAGCCGTGGCATCCGGTGCAGATGGCGAGCAGCTTCTTTTCCGCCTGTCGGGTACTGTGGCGCGATGGCGACGCCCGACTCTCGCTGATCGGCACCAGTATGTTCTGGGGTGCAGGCGTGACGCTGCGCTTTCTGCTGGTGCTGTGGGTGCCGCATGCGCTTGGGATTACCGACAATGCTACACCGACGCTGCTTAACGCGATGGTCGCCGTGGGTATCGTGGTGGGAGCCGGTGCGGCTGCGAAGCTGGTAACGCTCGATAGCGTGCGGCGCTGCTTGCCTGCCGGGTTCCTGATTGGCGTAGTGGTGGTGATTTTTACGCTTCAGCACAATCTCATGAGCGCCTATTCCTTGCTGATTCTGCTGGGGGCGCTCGGTGGGTTCTTTATCGTCCCGCTGAATGCGCTGTTGCAGGAGCGTGGGAAGGCTAGCGTCGGTGCGGGGAATGCGATCGCCGTACAGAATTTGGGTGAGAACGGCGCTATGCTGTTAATGCTGGGACTCTATTCTCTGGTGGTGAAACTGGGCGTGTCGGTTATCACCATCGGGATTGGCTTTGGCGTCTTGTTTGCGCTGGCTATTGCACTGCTGTGGGCATGGCTGATTCTGGCTAAGCGCCGCGATCGTTCCACCGGTGCGGAATAAACGAAATAGGAAGGGTAGCAATGAGTCTAATATGGCATGACTGGGATGTGGCAGACCTTAACGTGTATTCACTGCATGACATATTGGCGCTGCGCAATCAGGTATTCGTGGTCGAGCAAACCTGTCCCTATTTGGATATTGATGGCCGCGATCTGGTGGACGGTAATCGCCATATTACGGCGTACCGTGACGGCAAGCTGGCCGCATGCGCTCGGTTGCTAGCGCCCCATCCGAACAACGATGTGGTGACGATTGGGCGCGTGATTGTCGCGCCGCATGCCCGCGGGCAACATCTGGGGCACCAGTTGATGGAACACACGCTGATTGCCTGCGCACGCCACTGGCCGCAAAAGCATCTTTTCCTGTCCGCGCAGGCCCATTTGCAAACGTTCTACGGCGCGTTCGGCTTTGTGGCGACCGGTGATGAATATGACGAAGACGGCATTCCGCATATTGATATGCTGTCGGCGTTCTGAGGGTTATTGAACCAACTGCGGAAAGCGTAGGGATCGCGGCTAAACGAAAAAACCGGCTGATGTATGGCCGGTTTTTTGTCATTTGACGGAAGGTTAGCTGGCGGCGTGAGAAATTTTGCTACCCAGTTTCTGCACATCCTGGCCAAAGCCGCGCGTGGTGTTACAGCCGCTCAATGCTGCCGTGACCAGCAGCGCTACTACGATTGTTGTTATACGTTTCATCATCGTTACCCGCAGGTGGTTGATAAACAGAGCGTGATAGGTTTCTACTGTGTCATAACCGCAGGTAAAAATTCAATCCTCGATAGCGCTGAACCGGCTGATATTGTTTGAGATTATGTTGCGGCTTATGCATATTAGCTTAGTGTTGATCTAGCGCTGTTACAGCGCAGAGCTAAATTTAATCTGACAGTCGCCTCTACTGGGAGCGGACGTTGTGTGGCGTTTTAGATATGTGAGTCAGTTGTAAAGACGACGATGGTCTTTGTTAATATCTACGATAAATCCATACTTACAGCAATAATATCAAAACAGTGAGAAAATAAAGCCAAAGTCTCTAAACTTAGAAATAAATCAAAAAAAACTTGCCACATGACACTACTTGCCTTTATTTTTAGAGAAAATATCAATCTTTAAATTTTCGTGAGGTATATATGGATATCAAGGATTGGCTTCCAGAATTTCAAGTTTCGGCTGAAACAGATCGAGATCTGCAGACTTACTTTTTTAAACTCCCCGCTATTAAAGATATTATTGAAAGTAGGGCTTGGCTGGTTCTTGGAAGAAAGGGGACGGGGAAAACCGCAATTTATGAACATATTAGGCGAGGAAATCCAACGAATCTTAATGGGTTTAATTCAGTATGCTTAAATTTCAGTGATTATCCTTGGCCTGCGCATCAACTTTACAAGGATGCAATGGCTGGTGAGCTATCTGCTTACCAGAAAAGTTGGATGTATCTTTTTTACATTAAGGCACTTTCTAAGCTTATTGAAATAAAAAACACCAAAAAAGAACAACTGAACAAAGATTTGAAATGGGCTGATAAATATATAAAAACTATTTTTGGAAGCCCAGATCCAACTCTAAGAGAGGTCCTTTTTTCTAAAGTTACCCGATTAAAGACTATTAAAGGACCAAGTGCAAGTCTTGAAGATATATCGCTTGACGTTGGCGAGGTTTCATTAGAGGAAATAGCGGAAAACTCACAACTTAAACAGAAGCTTAGATCAAATGCTTTCACTCTTTTAGTTCATTTTGAAAAAGTATTTAAAGATAATGTGGGAGATAATAAAATAATAATCGCATTAGACCAGTTAGACGAAAATTGGTTGGAAGGTCAAATTGAAGAATATAGTAAAGTTCTAATAAACCTGCTTAATGTATGTAGAAATATCTCTTCCGATGAAAATCTTTCTGATAAATTAAAAGTAATACCATTCTTACGCACAGATATTTATCATTCTTTGAAATTTAATGATAAAAATAAATTGCTTCAAGACAGCGCGATTATCATATCGTGGGACGAAAACAATCTCAATGATATGTACTATGAAAGGATAAAGAAATATAAACCTCAAGAGGTTACTTTAGGGGACGAAAAGGACAGGTCTGGGAAAGCATTTGAAGTCTCGTTTGTCAGACAAGGTACACCTCCCTTTAAATATATATGTCGCCGTTCTTTTTTCAGACCTAGAGATATAATTGTATACTTTAATAAAATACGATCCTGCCATAATAAAAATAATTCTGGGCTTTACACATCCAATGAGTTATATGAGGCTGACCGTGAGGCATCTATTAGTGTATATAATGAAGTGATTGATGAATGGTCTAATCAGTTTCCTGAGATAGAAAACTTACTTACCGTACTTCAAACCATTCAGGTAGAAACGTTTGACTATAACGATTTTTCTGAAAAATGCAGGGATGAATTTGCAGGAATTACTGACAGTGTTATACGTCAATATATTAACTTTCTTTTCGATAATTCATTGATTGGACAGAAAAAACAAGGTAGATGGGAGTATGTGAGCAGCTTGCATAACCTAAAAATTAATATACAGAATGAATTTAGGACACATCATGCATTAAAATACAGGCTGCATTTAATTGAAAGTCGACCCAGTCAAAATATTTAATGGCTAATACACCATTATCCATTAAGGTGGTGGTGTTTCTTATATAATCTCAATTAATTCTCAAGATCGCATGAGCAAACCTTTCTCATTTCCGCTTTTACCCAATGCAGCCAGTCCGATGTGATTGTGCTCTGTCCGCGAAAACTGACAGTTCAAGTCTGAGCTAATGCACTTATGCTCGCAGAAAATGGCTCATATCCACTTAAGGTGCTGCACAATGTTCTGCAACTGATGAAGTATTCGGACAACAGCGGCGTTAGCTTGATTTTATCGGGTGGTCGTTCGCGTCCTGTTTCTGATTTTTTGCAAGAACTCATCTTTATTCCACTCCTGTGGCTCTCCGCTGTTTATCCCTTCAGCGATTAACTGACGCAGCGTTTGCAGATCTGACTCCGCCTGTTTTTCCCGTAGCATTCTCAGTGCTTCCCGAATGACTTCACTTTGCGTTCGGTAATCGCCTGATTCCACCAGCGATTCCACGTAATGACGAAGTTCATCTCCAAGGTCAATTGTCATGGTTCTGGCCATCATGCCTCCGGTACTCAGATGTAAGATTTGTTCTTATCAGAAGCCTGTAGCGTACTTAACGATGGCATCGTCGTCCAGCACAAGGAAAAAGGATTTTCATGCTGCGTGCAAATGGCGCGTGATGGAAAAGGGAGGCGGCTCGACATAAGCGCTGTAAGCATTGCAAAAGGAGAGATAGGGTGGGAAGCGGTGGGCAGGTTTTCTGTGATAAACCTGCCCACGGAATGATTATTCTTCTTCCGCCAGAAACAGCTCCAGCAGGGAGTTTAGAAATAGTTTGCCGTGCTCGGTGATTTGCCAGTGCGTAGCGGTTTCCGTCAGGTAACCTTGCGCCAATGCCTGATCCAACTGCGGGCGGATGCCGTGCTCTTCCAGACCGGTGTACGCCGTGAAATCCGCGCGCGGAGCGGCTTCCAGCAGGCGAAAGCGGTTCATGAAGAACTCAAAAGGCCGATCGTCGTTGGCGACGTCGTGCTGTTTATCCAGATACGTGCCCTGCATATAGCCACGCGGATGACGGACTTTGACCGTGCGCAGAATGCGGCCGTCGCTGAAGGTCAGCTTGCCGTGCGCCCCGCAGCCAATTCCCAAATAGTCACCGAAGCGCCAGTAGTTCAGGTTGTGCTGACACTGATAGCCCGGTTTGGCATAGGCAGAGGTTTCATATTGCTGGTAACCGGCGGCGCTCAGTAGCGCGTGGCCCTGCTCGTAGATGTCCCACAGCGCGTCGTCGTCCGGCAGTGTCGGCGGGCGCGAGCTAAACAGCGTATTGGGCTCGATGGTGAGCTGATACCACGATAAATGCGGTGGATTGAGCGCAATCGCCTGACGCAGGTCGTCCAGCGCTTCGTCCAGCGATTGATCCGGCAAGCCGTGCATCAGATCCAGATTAAAACTGCGTAATCCCAGACCGGTCGCCAGATGCGCGGCGCGTTTGGCCTCGTCCGGCCCGTGAATACGCCCTAAGCGCGTCAGCTTTTGCGGATCGAAACTCTGCACGCCGATGGAGATACGGTTAATCCCCGCACGCTGATAGCCGCTGAAACGATCGGCTTCAACCGTACCGGGGTTGGCTTCCATCGTAATTTCGGCGTCCGGCGTTAACGGAATTCTTGCCCGAACGCCGTCGAGCAGCGCCTGCATCGCTTCCGCGCTCAGCAGGCTGGGCGTACCGCCGCCGATAAAGATCGAGTGCAGCTCACGACCGCTCGCCAGCGGCAAATCGGCATCCAAATCCGCCAGCAGGTGATCGACATATTCCTGATGCGGTACGTCGCCTTTCAGCGCGTGAGAGTTGAAGTCGCAATACGGACATTTCTGTACGCACCACGGAATATGGATGTACAGGCTGAGCGGGGGAAGCTTAAGCATTGCGTAGCGCATCCAGCAGCAGGCGCAGCGCCTGACCGCGGTGAGATTGTGCGTTCTTCTCTTCACGCGTCAGTTCCGCTGCCGTTTTACCCAGCTCTGGCACGAAGAAGATCGGATCATAGCCGAAGCCGCCGCTGCCCGCCGCTTCATGCGTCAGCACACCCTGCCAGCTACCGTGGCAGACAATCGGCGTCGGGTCTTCCGCGTGGCGCAGATACACCAACACGCAGTGGAAGCTGGCGCGGCGCTGTTCGTCCGGTACGTCTTTTAGTGTCAGCAGCAGCTTATCCAGATTTTGCTGGTCGCTGGCATCCACGCCCGCGTAGCGTGCCGAGTAAATGCCCGGCGCGCCGCCCAGCGCATCGACAGCCAGACCGGAATCATCGGCAATGGCTGGCAGTCCCGTGATGTGCGCCGCATGACGTGCTTTCAGGATGGCGTTTTCGATGAAGGTCAGGCCGGTTTCTTCGGCGGAATCCACGCCCAGTTCGGTCTGCGCCACAATGTCCAGACCGAAATCGGCCAGCAAGCTGGCGAGCTCGCGCACTTTACCGGGGTTTCCGGTAGCCAAAACCACTTTTTGCATCGTCTTGTCCTGCGTGTTTATTCAATGAAGTCCGCGACGTCAGCCGGGATGTGTTGCGGATGGGTAATTCTAATCTGTTTATGCCGCCCGAGTTCGCCTTTTTCAATCACGACCAGACTCTTGGCGACCCGAAACTGTTTGGCGAGAAATTTGGTCAGATGGGCGTTGGCTTGCCCATCCACCGGTGGTGCGGTGATGGCGACTTTTAGCTCGTCGCCATGCAAACCCACGATCTGATCCCGGCTGGCTTTCGGCTGAATATACAGCCGAATCACCAGCGCATCGCCGTGGCGGGTAATGGCACTCACAGCAGGAACCACAGTCCCGGGAACAGGTCCATGCCCAGATAGTTGAGCATATACAGAATCAGAATCACGGCCATCGCAGAGAAATCAATGCCGCCCATGACTGGAATAATGCGGCGGAGTGGTGCCATTAGCGGTTCAGTCAACTGGTGCAGCAGATATTCGATTGGGCTACGGCCCTGACTGACCCAGCTCATGATGGAACGGATGATGATGACCCAGAAAACCAGGTATCCCGCGGATTTAATCAGCGAAATCAGCCCGACTAGCAGGTTCATTGGGCTAAGGGAAATCGCGCCAACCTGAATCAACAACAGTAACGGGTATTTGATCGTCGTGAGAATAAAGGCCAGCAGCAGTGAGGCGCTGTCAATTGGCCCTAACGACGGCAGAATGCGGCGCAGCGGCCCGACAATCGGCTGGGTGATTTTGACGACAAACTGCGACAACGGGTTATAGAAATCGCTGCGTGACCACTGCATCCAGATGCGCAGCAGCAGGACCATTACATAGAGGTCGACCAGCGTTTTGACCAGAAAAGTCAGGGTGAGCATAAGTACGTCTTTTCCTTATAAGATAAAGAATCGGGGAACCCGCTGTGGTTAAAAAAGCGTTTCCATTTCCTGTGCGCGAGCAATTGCCGCCTGCATGGCCTCGGCCACGGTTTGCGCCAACTGCTGTTCGTTAAATACCCGCAAAGCTTCTGCCGTGGTGCCGCCCTTGGAGGTGACATTCTCCCGCAGGGTCGACAGCGGCGTATCCGGATTGGCTTCAACCAGCGCGGCAGCACCGGAAGCGGCCTGCTGCACCAACAGGCGAGCCGTTTCCTGGCTGAACCCCTGACGGATGGCTTCCTGCTGCATCGCTTCCATAAACAGGAAGAAATAGGCCGGTGCGCTGCCCGCCGCGGCGATCACGCCGTTGATACCTTGCTCGCTATCCACCCAGCAAATTTTACCGACGCTCTGCATCAGCTGTGCCGTGAAATCTTTATCAGCCTGACTGACGGAGGCGGGGGCATACATTCCGCTCATGCCTTTGCCGACCAGAGACGGCGTGTTTGGCATAATCCGCACGATATTCAGCGGTTCGCCCAGCAGCGCCTGAAAACGTGCGATGTTGATGCCTGCGGCAATCGACAGCACCAGCTTACCGCTGAAATTGACCTGTTCACGCAGCGGTTCGCAAACCGTTGCCATCATCTGCGGTTTGACGGCCAGCACAATAACGTCCGCTTCCTGAGCGCAGCGGACATTGTCCGCGCTGCTGATCACGCCATACTGTGCAGCCAGCGCATCGCGATTCTTACCCGAAGGCGCGCAGACGCTGATGTGTTGAGCGGGATAACCGCCGTTGACCAATCCGGCGATAATGGCCTGCGCCATGTTTCCGGCACCAATAAACGCTATTTTACGTTGTTGCATCTGCATTATCGCTAATCACCTGTTCCGTTTGTATTCTGTCAAAGATGACGTGCCGTTCAGCGCGTACTCCTGTTTATGGATCTTTTACTGACAGTTAGGCGTTTTTGACTGAATAGTCGCGCGCGCCAAAGATTGCCGTACCAATGCGCACCATCGTGCTGCCGGCGGTAATCGCCGCGCGCATGTCGTCCGTCATCCCCATAGAAAGTGTATCAATATGCGGATAATTTGCGGACAACGTTTGCAACAGCGCGGCCATTTGTTTGAAAACAGCCAACTGCTGCTCGTAATCGGTTTCCGGTGCCGGAATCGCCATCAGGCCACGCAGACGCAGGTTGGGCAGTGCGGCGACGCTGGCGGCAAGCTCTGCTAATTCATCCACCATAATGCCTGATTTGCTCGGTTCGCTGCTGATATTAATCTGCAACAGAACGTTTAACGGCGGCAAGGTGGTCGGGCGCTGTTCGCTCAGACGCTGCGCGATGCGCAGACGATCCACGGTGTGAAACCAGTCAAAATTCTCGGCCACCAGTCGACTTTTATTTGACTGTAGCGGGCCGATAAAGTGCCACTCCAACGGCGTGTCCGGGTGGTTTTTCTGGAAATAATGGATCTTCTCCACGCCTTCCTGGACATAGTTCTCGCCAAACGCCCGTTGCCCTGCCGCAATAGCTTCTTCGATCGCGCTCACAGGTTTGGTTTTACTGACTGCAAGTAGCGTAATTTCTTCTGGTGCCCGTGCGCAATGCGCCGCGGCGGCTGAGATTTGCTGCCGGATGTCCTGTAGATTCTGCTGGATTGTCGTCATGGTTATTCAGGAGGTTATCTATGGAGTTGGATGAGTGGATGGCGCGTAGTGTAAAACATAATGCCTCGGATCTGCACCTTTGTAGCGGTCACCCGCCGGTGCTACGTGTGGACGGGCGGCTACAGCCTGAAAATACCTTACCACGTTTAACGTCGGATCAGGTGGCACAATGGTGCGATGCCTGGCTCGCACCCGCTCAGCGCGAGCAACTGCGGCAGGCTGGTCAGGTGGACGGCGCGCTAATGCTGCCCGATGGACAACGCCTGCGGGTCAATGTATTTCGCCAGCGGGAAGGGCTGTCTGCGGCGCTACGTATTATCCCGTCCGCTCAGCCTTCATTGGCGGCGCTACAGGCACCACCCGTTCTCTCGACGCTGCTGGAGAAACCGAACGGACTGATCCTAGTTACCGGTGCAACGGGGAGCGGTAAATCTACGACGCTGGCGGCCATGCTTGGGGCGTTAAACGACAGCAGCGATCGCCATGTGATTACGCTGGAGGATCCGATCGAGTTTATCCATGCCAGCCGACGTTGCCTGATTCAACAGAGGGAGATTGGTGCACACAGTGCGTCCTTTGCGCAGGCGCTACGGGCCGCATTGCGGGAGGATCCCGATGTCATTCTGCTGGGGGAATTGCGCGATACGGAGACGATTCGGCTGGCGCTGACGGCGGCGGAAACCGGCCATCTGGTGTTGTCGACGCTGCATACACGTAGTGCATCGCAGGCGGTCGATCGTCTGATTGACGTCTTTCCCGGTGAAGAGAAAGCCTATGTTCGTAGCCAGTTAGCTACCTGCTTGCAGGCCGTGGTGACGCAAAGGCTGTTGCCTGCTGCGCAAGGTGGCCGAATTGCGCTTTATGAAGTGCTGACGGCGACGGCGGCGGTCAGTAACCTGATTAGGGAAGGGAAAACGCACCAGCTTCCCGGCCTGATTCAAACCGGAGCCGCTGCGGGAATGCAAACGTTCGAGCAAAGCAACCAGCAGCGCTGTCGGGATGGGCTTATTTCACACAGTTGCGACCTTGCCGTTTAGCCGCATAGAGGTTTTCATCGGCTAACTGAATCCAGTCCTCAACGGAAGCAAGATCGGAACGGTAGACGGCAATGCCTGCACTAATCGTGAAACGCAGATTCTGGCGATCGTATTCCAGCGTATGTTGCTCAATTGCTTGACGAATACGCTCAATCGTTACCACCGCCGTTTGGTAAGAGACGTCTTTTAACAGAATGATGAACTCTTCCCCACCGAGGCGGGCGACCAGATCTTCCTGACGTAGCGACATGCGCATGAGCATCGCCAACTCTTTGAGGACAGCATCGCCAGCCAGATGGCCGTACTGATCGTTAATGCTTTTGAATAAATCGATATCGATAATCGCCAGACAGCCTTTTTCCGTGTGCTGGCTTTGCTGCTTGAGGAGAAAAAAATCGCTGGCCTGTTCGAAGAAGCTACTGCGATTCGGCAGCCCGGTAAGAAAATCATGCCCCGCGTTAAAGCGCAGAGAGGCTTCTATCTGCGTGCGTTCATCCTCCAGCGAACGCGCGTGGATGATGATGCCGAGCGTTTTCACCAGCGGAGCCAATAGCTCGATCATCGTTTGATCGTAACCTTCACGACGGTTGGCTAGTGCGATCATCCCGATCGCTTTGCCGTTGTGGGTGATAGGAATGCCAAGCAGGGAATACAGTGCGGGGTGGATAGGTGGAAGGTCTCGGCCAGCCTTTTGTCTCAGCAGGTTATTGGTGCACACCACCGTATTGTGGGTCACCACGTGGCCAAACAGATTATCCAGCTTACGGAGCCTCAGGCCGCCGTGGGTTCTGCGCTGGTGCCTGTACCAGTTAAGGGTTTCGTCATCCCAGGCAAGGTTGGAGATTGCGGGAAGATAGAGCGACTGGCCGTTTTCATCTTCCTGCAATGTGGCAATGAAGCCGAAGGTGCTGTTGGTGACGCTCAGCAGCCGCTCAAAGACTTTATCGCAGGCGGAAGGCAGATTGTGGTCGAGCAGAAAGCTGTCGTGGACTGACAGCAGGATATCGAGAATGATGCCTTGCTGATGGGCTTTCTTTTCGGTTTCGACGTTTTGCGTGATGTTGTGAGCATATTTAATGATTTTTCTCACATTACCGTCGCTATCCATCACTGGACTGTAGGTCGCCTGTATCCAGAATGAATGGCTGTCTTTGCCCAACTGGTGGAAGCGCCCGCTGATGGGATGGCCGCGATGCAAGGTTTCCCAGAATGTTTGATAGTCGGCTTGTTCGGTATAAAGAGGATCGCAGAGAGACTTGTGGTGCAGGCCGAGAATCTCCTTCCCTTCGTAGCCCGTCAGCATCAGATAGTGTTTATTGACGTGGGTAATATAGCCGTCTTTATCAAACTCGATCACGCCTTGCGAATTCTCAATCGCGTCTAGCTGTGCCCGATGCTCCGACATTAGACGCTTTTCCTGAGTAATATCGAGCGCCAGTTTGATGACGCCAACGCGGCGACCTGAATGATCAATAATGGGCGTATAGGCGGCGTGGAGCCAAATGATGTCTCCTTTTTGGGTTTTCCGTTGGAATTCCCCTGCGTTAATATTCCCTTTAATCACATCGTGCCAGAAGTGGTCATGTTTTTGACGCTGTGCTTCTGGCAGAAAAAGCGTGTGGCTTTTCTGAATAATGTCTTCTTTTTTGTAGCCCAGCATTTTGCAAAAAAGAGGATTGGCTTCAATCAATTTCCCTGCCAGGTCAAATTCGGCGATGGCATAAACGGAATTGAGCGCGTGCAGTTTGGCTTCATTGTCAAACCTGGTAATCAAATCAACATCAACTGACTGATTATTCATGTTTATATTTGCCTATATTCTTTCTGTCTTTACCCTTGATTCGCTGTTGTCAGAGGCATCCGTTTTATCATGATGCCATCTGTGATGTTATCGGGTGATTGGCAGTCCCCTTTTTTTACGCGAAAACCAATGGGTCGAATTAATAAAATAGCGCGCTATTAATTAAATTAATAAATATTATATCGATATATAATTAATAGACTAAAACGCATGATGAATATTACCAATAAGAGATGTCTCTGATTGTCTTTTTATTCAATGTATTGCCGTCATTGATTTTTCCGCTTTCATGCAGAAACTCTATTTATACGCTTATGTGTAAAAACAGAGAATAGCGGTAAAAAAATAATACTCAAATTATCTGAAAGTATACCTATGAAATAGGTGTGTCGGGAGGGAAAAGGGTTCCTGCTTTTTCTCATTATTTGTTCAATTTTTTAGGGAATATGTGGAAGCGGGGGCTATCTGCGGGAGATACCTGTGGTCAGCGCTGGGCTGACCACAGGCGGTGCAATCTATCAGTAGATTAGGAAAGGCGAGGCTCTACCTGAAACAGTGCCATAGACCGCATGAGCTGTTGAGACTGCTGCTCCAGCGACTGTGTAGTCGCGGATGAGGCTTTGACGAGCTGCGCGTTGTGCTGAGCGACCTTATCGATCTGTGTGAAGGCGACGTTAACCTGCTCAATACCGCGATGCTGTTCTTGCGTGGCGGTGGAAATATCCCGCATCAGCTGTGTAATACGGATGATTTCGTCGGTCACTTCATCCATGGTTTCACCGGCTTTAGTGGCTAATTCAAGCCCTTCGGACACGCGCGTTTGGGAATCCAAAATCAATGCGCGGATCTCTTTCGCCGCCTGTGCGCTATGCTGCGCCAGATTACGCACTTCTCCGGCGACGACGGCAAAGCCTCTGCCTTGTTCGCCTGCGCGAGCGGACTCAACGGAGGCGTTCAGCGCCAGAATGTTGGTCTGGAATGCGATGCCGTCAATGACGCTGAGAATGTCATTGATTCGCTTGGCGCTGGTGGCGATCTCCTGCATTTTTTCAATGACGTAACAGACGGACTCGTTGCTGCGGCTGCTGGTGTTCGAGACATTATTGGCCAACTGATGCGCGAGTTCCGCGTGATCGGCATTGAGTTTCACCGTCGCGCTCAATTGCTCCATGCTCGCTGCCGTCTGTTCCAGTGCAGCAACAGATTCTTCGGTACGTTGAGAAAGCTGAGCGTTTTCTTCAAACAGTTCGCGGCTACCGAGATCGATTTGCGTGCTTGCGTCGCGTACCTGACTGACCGACTCCAGCAGCGCACCCTGCATGCGGCCGATAGCATCATTGAGTCGACCCAGTTCATTGTCTCCGCCTTGAATCAGGCGGCGGGTCAGGTTACCAGCGGCAACCTGCTCCAGTTGTTCAATGGCATAGTCCAGCGGTTTGAGCAGCATGTGCCGTAGCGCGACCCAGGCTAATGCCACCAGCGTGATAGACAGCAGGCAGGCGATGGCAATGAGCAACAGCATGATGCGCTCGTTGCTCTCGGACTGTGCCAGACCCTGTTCGGACAGCTGTTGGGCATACTGACGGAAATTCTGGATTGATAAATCAAAGGCTTCGCTCAGCGGGCCGAGCTGTTTTTCCAGAACTTCATAATATTCGTCGGTATACTGCTTTTGCAGTGCACTTAGCATCGGGGTCATGCCCTGCTGAAAATAGGCCTGATAGGTTTTCAATACGTCCTGCGCCAGCGCCCGCTGTTTGGGATCGGCATTGGCCGATTGGATCACGCGCTCAATGTCTTCCTGCGATTGGCGAAGATGCTTCTCTACGACCCCGGTTTCCTTGGCTCCGTCGTCCAGCAGACCGATTTCGATCTTCCTGACGGCGAGCGTTGCCGAGGCTCTCGCGCTGAGCGTCTGGTTGTAGCCGCTCATCAGGTTGCCCAGCTCAATGCCTTGAATCTGATTTTGTGCTGTCAGCGTTTCCCTGTCTTTCTTAATCGCGACAACGCCCATGCTGCTGACGATAAGCAGCAACAGGGTAGTGAGCAGCAATAACGTTAATAAGCCGGTACGAATAGAAATATTTTTCAACCCCATGGTGTCCTTTTCCTTACGCCGCCTTCGTGGGTGATAACCCAGTCATCATTGGATGTGGTGTGTGCAACAGAAGAGAATACGTTATCTGTGTTGCGGTGAGATAAAATTAAAAAGATATGGCAGGCGTAAAAAGGGGCGGGCAAGAAGGGCGCAACCGAGCGCTTCCCGCAACACAGGCTTCTCTCGCCACGGGTTTCTCTCAACGCAAAGGGTATAAATAATTAGCCGTAGCGTTTACGCCTGGTTTATTATCTGTTAATAGCGTTGGTTTTTCAGGGGCGTACTCAATACGCCAGTCAATGATACCCAGAGGTATCCGAGGTTTATGTGCAGTTAACAAGTTTTACGGATTATGGTTTGCGGGCGCTGATTTACATGGCATCGCTGCCGGGCGGGAAAATGACCAGCATTTCGGAAGTCACGGAAGTGTATGGCGTGTCCCGTAATCATATGGTCAAAATTATCAATCAACTTAGTCGTGCTGGGTTGGTGATGGCCGTGCGCGGCAAGAATGGCGGTATCCGTCTTGGGAAACCGGCAGAAACCATCCGAATTGGCGATGTCGTGCGCGAATTGGAGCCGCTCACGCTGGTTAACTGTAGCCATGAATTTTGCCACATTACGCCGGCCTGTCGCTTAAAGCAGGTTCTTCAACAAGCGGTACAAAATTTCCTGCATGAGCTGGATCAATACACGCTGGCTGATATGGTCAAAGAAAACCCGCCGCTTTATAAATTATTGTTGGTTGAATGAATTTTGTTCAGCCTCCTGCTGATGACAACGGAGGAACCGCAATGTCACAAGATCCATTCCTGGAACGAGAAGCAGAAAAATACGAATCCCCCATCCCCAGTCGTGAATATATTTTGGCGCATATCGCCAAGCGCGATACCCCGATTAGCCGGGAAGAATTAGCCACCGACCTGCAATTAACCGGAGAAGACGCTCTCGAAGCGCTGCGCCGTCGCCTGCGTGCGATGGAGCGTGATGGTCAGCTTATCTTTACCCGCCGTCAGTGCTATGCGTTGCCGGAAAAACTCGATCTGCTGCGTGGTACGGTTATTGGTCACCGCGATGGTTTCGGCTTCCTGCGCGTGGAAGGCCGCAAAGACGATCTTTATCTGTCGGCCGAAGAGATGAAACGGGCGATTCACGGCGATGTAGTACTGGCACAGCCGCTGGGCGCGGATCGTAAAGGACGTCGTGAAGGGCGCATTGTGCGCGTGCTGGAACCGCGTACCGGACAAATTGTTGGCCGCTATTTTGTCGATGCTGGTGTCGGGTTCGTCGTACCGGATGACAGCCGCCTGAGCTTCGATATTCTGATCCCGAAAGAAGAAATTAACGGCGCTCGTATGGGCTTCGTGGTAGTGGTTGAGCTGACGCAACGCGCCACGCGCCGCACGAAAGCGGTGGGTAAGATCGTCGAGATTCTCGGTGACAATATGGGCACCGGGCTGGCGGTGGATATCGCCCTGCGTACCCATGATATTCCGCACACCTGGCCGCCGAAAGTGGAAGAGCAGGTAAAAGATCTCTCCGAAGAGGTGCCGGAAGCCGCGAAAAAAGGCCGTGTGGACCTGCGTAAGCTGCCACTGGTGACGATTGATGGCGAAGATGCTCGCGATTTCGATGACGCAGTGCACTGTGAGCCGAAACGCGGCGGTGGCTGGCGCTTGTGGGTTGCGATTGCGGACGTGAGCTATTACGTTCGGCCGAATACGGCGCTCGACCATGAAGCGCGGGCGCGTGGCACCTCGGTGTACTTCCCGTCGCAGGTGGTGCCGATGCTGCCGGAAGTGCTGTCGAACGGACTCTGTTCGCTTAACCCGCAGGTCGATCGCCTGTGTATGGTCTGTGAAATGACCGTCTCGGCGCAGGGTAAGCTGTCGTCCTATAAGTTCTATGAAGCAGTGATGAGTTCACATGCGCGCCTGACCTACACCAAAGTGTGGAATATTCTGCAAGGCGACGCCGAACTGCGCGAGCACTACAAGCCGCTGGTGGGTGGGTTGGAAGAGTTACACCGCATGTACAAGGTGCTTGAACACGCGCGTGAAGTGCGTGGCGGCATCGCGTTTGAAACGGAAGAAGCGAAGTTCATTTTCAACGCTGAACGCCGTATCGATCGTGTGGAAGCGGTGGTGCGTAACGATGCGCACAAGCTGATCGAAGAATGCATGATTCTGGCGAATATCTCCGCCGCGAAATTTGTGGAGAAAAACGAAGAGCCTGCGCTGTTCCGCGTACACGACCAGCCGAGTGAAGACCATGTCTTAGCCCTGCGTAGCGTGTTGGGCGAACTGGGGCTGACGCTGAAAGGCGGAATGAAGCCACAGCCGAAAGATTACGCCGAATTGATGAATGAGTTGGCTGATCGTCCTGACCGGGAAATGCTGCAAACGATGCTGCTGCGTTCAATGAAGCAGGCGATTTATGATCCAGAGAACCGAGGCCACTTCGGTCTGGCATTAACGTCTTACGGCCATTTCACGTCACCGATTCGTCGTTATCCAGACCTGTCGCTGCACCGCGCCATTAAGTATCTGCTGAGCGATCGTCATGAGCGCTGGACGCCAACGGGCGGCTGGCATAGCGATATTAACGAGATGCTACAGCTTGGCATGCACTGCTCGATGACGGAGCGCCGTGCGGATGAAGCCACGCGTGACGTCGCGGACTGGCTGAAATGCGACTTTATGCAGGATCACGTGGGTGAGGTCTTTACGGGGATTATCTCCAGCGTGACCGGTTTTGGCTTCTTCGTGCGCCTGAAAGAGCTGTTTATCGATGGGTTGGTGCATGTTTCCACGCTGGATAATGACTACTACCGCTACGATAATATTGGCCAGCGACTGATCGGCGAATCGCGCGGGCAGGTTTATCGTCTGGGTGATGAAGTCGAAATTCGTGTTGAAGCCGTCCATATGGATGAGCGCAATATTGATTTCGCGTTGATTTCCAGCACGCGCAAGGTGCGTGGTGAAGGTAAAACTGCACGCGATCGTGTGAAGAAGCCGGAATCGCGTGAGGCTAAGCCAGCCCGACGTCGTCGCAGCGCCAGCAAAGCGCCGGCAAACTTTGAGCCGGATGCCGCATTCCGCAAAGAAGGCGAGAGCAACACGAAATCGGATAAGTCAAAAGCCAAGCCGAAAAAGAACCGCGATAAAGCGAAAAAGAACGCGGAAAAAACGCGTAAAATCGCCGCCGCGACCAAAGCGAAACGCGCGAAGAAAAAATCTGCTGAGTAAGGTTAGTGAGCCCGTGCTCTCCACTGAGAAGGGGAGCGCGCGGGGTAAACCTCTATCTCTACATTAACGGGCACCGCCTGTTATGGTTAATTTGAAGAGTATCAATGAGCGAAATTATTTACGGTATCCACGCGGTTAAGGCACTGCTTGAGCGCGATCCACAGCGTTTTCTGGAAGTTTTTGTTCTGAAAGGGCGCGACGATCGTCGCCTTCAGCCTGTGATTGCGGAGCTGGAAGCGCAGGGCATCGTCATTCAGGTGGCGAATCGTCAATGGCTGGATAAGCAGGCTGACGACGCGGTGCATCAGGGGATCGTAGCGAAAGTTAAAGAAGGGCGGAAATATCAGGAAAACGATCTGCCTGCGATGTTAGACAATCTGGAAACGCCTTTCCTGTTGATATTGGACGGCGTGACCGATCCACATAACCTGGGCGCTTGCCTGCGTAATGCGGATGGGGCTGGCGTGCATGCGGTGATTGTGCCACGCGATCGTTCCGCGCAGCTTAATGCGACGGTGAAGAAGGTGGCCTGTGGTGCGGCGGAAACCGTACCGGTTATCAGCGTGACCAATCTGGCCCGTACGATGCGCCTGTTGCAGGAGCGTAATATCTGGATCGTTGGCACAGCGGGTGAAGCGGATCATACGCTATACCAAAGCAAGCTGACCGGGCCGCTGGCGCTGGTCATGGGCGCGGAAGGGGAAGGTATGCGTCGTTTGACTCGTGAACACTGCGATGAATTGATCAGTATTCCGATGGCAGGTAGCGTGTCTTCACTGAATGTGTCGGTTGCCACGGGCGTGTGCCTGTTTGAAGCTGTGCGTCAGCGCGCGTAATCAGTGTCGCGAATGATAGTAAAGAGGTGCCCTGGGGCACCTCTTTTTCGTTGGGACTAGCGTTCTAAATAGTGCTTATACGGCAGGGCTCGCCAGCCTGCGAACGTCTTGTTGCGAAGGCTGTAAAAGCCGGAAGACGGAAACGGCATCAGAAAGTACGATCGCCTGTTGTTCCAGCGACTGGGCGGCAGAAGAGGATTGCTCTACCAGCACGGTGTTTTGCTGCGTGTTCTGATCCATTTCTATAATGGCCTGACCGACCTGAGAAATGCCGCGATGTTGCTCGTCCGACGCGGTAGTAATGTCTTTCATAATGGCGTGGACCTGCGTCACTGACTGGACAATCCCTTCCATCGTTTTCCCTGCGCCGTTAACGAGTGCCGCGCCGTTATTAATCTGCGAAACCGACTCACCAATGAGCGTATCGATCTCTTTAGCGGCCTGCGCGCTGCGCTGTGCCAGATTACGCACTTCGCTGGCGACAACGGCGAAACCACGCCCTTGTTCACCGGCCCGTGCCGCCTCTACCGCAGCATTAAGCGCCAGGATATTGGTTTGAAACGCGATGCTGTTGATCATTGAAGTAATTTCAGCAATGCGGTGGGAGCTTTGCGCGATATCGTGCATGGTGTTGACGGCTTTAGAAACCTGCTCTCCCCCTTGATTCGCGGTGTCAGAAGCATCCATAACCAGTCGGTTGGCCTGATGGGCGTTATCCGCATTCTGTTTCACCGTTGACGTCAGCTGTTCCATACTGGCAGCGGTTTCTTCCAGTGCAGCGGCCTGTTGCGTTGTGCGAGAAGAGAGATCGGTGTTACCGGCAGAAATTTCCCCAGCGGCATAGGAAATCTGGTTCGCGCTGAGGCGAATTTTATCAATCATGCTGTGCAGGTTGCTGTTCATCTGCCCCATGGCTGAAATCAACTGGCCTAATTCATCATGACGATCGTTGTGAAGTTGCATCGTGAGGTCGCCTTCCGCAATCGCGCGGGTGGCATGTAACGCCTGATGCAGCGGGCGTACGATCTGCCGCGAGATAACGATGGCCGTGGTCAGACCGAGTATGATGGCAATCAGCGTAATCACGCCCAGCTGTATGTCGCTGCTAATGACGTTACGGCCTGCGCGGCTTTCTTCCGTGAAGTAAAGTTTGTTGATGTTTTCCTGCAACCCGGCCATCTGCTCGTTCAATTCACTGAGCCGTTGTTGGCTGACATCCGGGCTCATCACCTGCTGGCGCTGTGAAATATAAGCGTTGAGTGACGCACTGATATCCTGAATGGCGCTTTTGTCTTCTGCTGGCCAATGGCCCGTGTCGATCGCTTTCAGCAGCGCGGACAGCTCTTCCTTAATGTTACCGATCGCACTGTCGTGCTGTTCCAGATACTGTGCTTTACGCTCCAGCGCATAACCAAAATTGCCTTCCCGCGCGACCACGGTCTTGTCATACATGGCGCCAAGGCGGCTGATGCGTTTTAACGATTGGTCGCTATTGTGTAATCCGTAAAAGCCGACCATAGAGAGGATGACCCCCATGATGAGCAATAAACCAAACCCTACCAATAACTTGCGCGTTACAGACAGGTTTTGAAATGACATCCAGCGCAGCATAAACCTCTTCCTTTCGTTCATTAATTATTTACCGTCATCGCAGGTCAATAACGGATTAGTTGTTGTTGTGTGTTTGCATATAAAGCAGGTGATGAGTGTGAAACAGGCACCTATCTGACTGATAAAAAATGCCTTATCTGTTATCGGCATTTCAGGCGCAATGCTTATCCGTTTTCTTAAAAAATGTGAGGAGACCGTGCGGGTATGAAGGCTGTGGGATAACGCGTTCCGCTGGGGGGCTTCTGCATTGTTTATCACGTAAAGTCATGTATAAACGCTTTGCTATGCAAGAATCATCTATATTCTTCATGCTTCCTGTTATTTATTGCTGATGCGCCAACGGGGCTCATTTAAAAGGAATATCGCTATGCCTATTGTTACGTCGCTACTCGCTTTCGCTTCCTATTTCTTTATCGGGTTTGCCATGGTGCTGGCCTTTCTGTTTATCTACACCCGCGTCACGCCGCATGATGAATGGGTGCTGATTAAAGAAAACAACGCTACGGCGGCTATTGGGTTTGGTGGGGCGTTAATTGGCTATGTGATCCCGCTTTCCAGTGCGGCGATTAATTCGGTGAGTCTGGTGGATTACATCACCTGGGGCGCAGTCGCGCTGGTGGTGCAATTGGTGATTTATTTCGCGGTGCGCCTGTATATGCCGCGCCTCAGCCAGCATATCCAGAATAATGATGTCGCCACCGGTGCCTTTCTCTGTGCCGCCTCGCTCAGCGGCGGGATTCTGAATGCGGCGTGTATGTCGTATTAATTTGCCGTTGCATGACAATACCGGGAATCCGCCCGGTATTTTTTTACAACCTGCCCATCCGATACAGCACGGCGCGCGCAAACCACATGCCGGGGAGCGTGGCAGCCTCGGATTTCATTACAATCACATAATAATGTGCACCAGAGGCATCGGCCTTTTGTTGAAGGGCGCGATCCACGTCATCTGCGTTTCCGCGCATGCTCACCGAAATCGTCCCCATTTTTTCCAGCGTGCTGGCTTGCGCGTAGCGAATTTCAAGCGCTTTCTCCGCAGGCGGCGGTGGCGCGACAGGCTTGCCTTGTATGATCTGGCAGCCGGACAGCATCAGTATTAGGGGTAAGAAAAGTATCCGCACGATGTTCATCGTTTCAGCCTGACAGGAGTAGATAGCGGAAGTGTAGCGCTATCGTCGGGCCGATGGCATTCTCTTTAGCAAGAGAAAACTAACTAGCGGGCATCGATTGCCCGCTAGTTAGCTGAGGTTAGCGCGAGGTGACCAGCGTAAAATCTTCGCCTTTGAAGACTTTTACCGGATTGCCGCGTTCTATCTGATGGTGGAACAGACGCCGCTGTGCCCGTAGTTCAGCATGCTGCTGCTGTTGTAACGCTTCCAGACGATAGGCGATGAGATAACAGGCCAGACGCTTGTTGGCGTGCTGGCTGCGTTCACTCTGTACCTTCACCGTGATACCGCTGGCGACATGGGTGGCGCGGACGGCAGACTCGGTTTTATTCACATGCTGCCCACCGGGACCAGAGGATTTGGTGGCTTCAAAGCGAATCTCGTTATCGGCAAACGCCTGTTCCTGATGAAAGCGGGCGACGCCGATAAACCAGTTTTTGCGTCCGCCACCCTTGCGCCAGGGGCTATTGCACGTCCACTGAAGTGTACCGCACCAGTTGGCAGCCAGCGGTTCCGCCTGTTCACCGTTTAACAGAACCAGTGCGGAACGTAGTGTGCCAGCGCGTTTCCCCGCTTCGGTTTCGATAATTTCACAGTCGACGCCTTGCTGCGCGGCATCTCGCGTCAGAGCCTGCAAAGCCTTTGCGGTTGCCAGCATGCATTCGTCTGGTCCCTGCGCAGCGGATAGTTGAAGCAATATCATTTATCCTCCCCACGCGTTTTGTAGGTGAGTACCGGTTTCAGGCGAGCAATCAGCATGATTAATCCCGCTTGCTGCATCGCACCGATCACGCTGTCTATCGGTTTGTAGGCTTCTGGTGCTTCCTGAAAAATCAGCTGCCTGTCCTGACAAATCACGCGGCTGCCGAAGCGGGTTCGCGCGAGTTGCTGGACGCTGTAACGTGAAGACAGCCGATCTTTACACTCTGCGCGCATCCACTTCCTGCCCGCGCCATGTGCCAGTGAATACAGGCTATCGGCGTGAGGAATGGGTTGCACGATGTAGCTGTAGTCGCCGCGCGAACCGGGAATGATGACCGGTCCACAGTCGGCGGGTGTCGCGCCTTTGCGGTGCAGCCAGCCGGAAATGCCCTCAATCGTTGCCGATGTCACCAGATTGTGGTTCACGTCCAGTGCGGCATCGCCTTCCGTATGCCAACGTTCCAGCATTCGCTGTGCGATCAGTCGCCGATTGTGGGTGGCAAACGTCAGCGCGAACTGGTGCTGTTCCAGATAGGCCTGCGCGGCAGGCGTATTGGCTTCAAGTCCCTGATGGCCGAACTCCCGCACGTGAGCTTCCAGTATGGTTTGCCCTAATCCGCGCGAGCCGCTGTGGACGAGCAACAGCAGCTGTTTAGGATCAATGTGCAAAGCGTGCAGTTCATCGGGTTGATAGATTTCATCAAGCTGCTGTAATTCCGCAAAATGATTACCGCCACCGATGGTGCCCAGCGAATAGCGAAAATCCGCCAGCGAAGGGGGAATCTCGATATCGTCTTCCAGTGGCCCATCGATATTACCAAGCCGTTTCTCCAGCTTATCCAGAGAGATTTTGTTGGCGTTCAGGCTCGTGCGCCATAGCGCCATGCCGCAGCCGATATCGTTTCCGACCAGCGCCGGATAGAAACGCTGTTGTGAAAAAAAGGCGGCGCCGATAGGGTAACCTCGGCCCGGATGCAAATCTGGCATGCCGGCCACGCGAACCATATCGGGAAGTTGTGATGTAATGTGAAGCTGTTGGATTGCTTTATCTTCAATCCAGGTATTTTCCGTCGCGATCACACTGACGCGCGCCGAAATAGAGCGAATAGCATTGCCCATAGATCATCCTGCTGATCAATTTAAAAATAGGGTAAGGCAGGCTACAGCTGGGGGGATAACGCAAAGCGGAAAAGAATGCGGAATTAGTCCCGAGATGTCCTGCAAAGAATCAGAGTTAGTGCTGTCATGATGTCGTCTCCTTTGTCAGTGTGGGGGATGGGTGAAAAAAACGTCGGCATAATACGCAAGCGGCGGCCATCGTGCAATACCTGTGACACGATGGCCGCTGTGTGAATGTTAAATACGGAAGACGCTGACCAGCTCGCTGAGGTGGTGGCCTTTCTGGCGCAGGCTCTGCGCGGTGTCTTCCGAATTGTTGACCAGAATGGCGTTTTCCTGTGTTGCCTGACCAATCTGCACAATCGCGATGTTCACCTGGCTGATACCGGCGGACTGCTCGCGTGAGGCGATATCGATATCGTTCACGATGGTGCTGACTTGCAAGATGCGGTTACGCAAGTCGTCCATTACCGCCTGCGTTTTTTCTGAGAAATGATAACCCGCTTCGATTTTCTCCAGTGATTCATCAATCAGGGTTTCGATCTCTTTCACCGCGGTGGAGCTGCGCTGTGCCAGCGCCCGCACTTCAGCAGCAACCACGGCGAAACCTCTGCCGTGCTCACCTGCACGAGCGGCTTCTACTGCGGCATTCAGTGCCAGAATATTGGTCTGGAAAGCGATAGATTCGATCACGGTCGTGATATCAGCAATCCGCTGCGATGAGTTCTTGATGTCGCTCATCGTAGAAACGGAGTCGGTGACAGTCTGGCTGCCGTTTCGTGCTGCTGCTGCGCTCTGCTCTGCCAAATCTTTGGCGGCGGAGACGTTATCGGCGTTCTGCTTCACGCTGGCGGAGAGTTGCTCCATGCTGGCCGACGTCTCTTCGACGCTACTGGCCTGACGGGCAATCTGCTCGCTGATGTTTTCGCTATCGGCGGCCAGCGCATCGGTGCTGGCACTGATTTCTTCGGACGAATTTCTCACCTGCGACACGATGGTCGTTAGCCCTTGTCCGATGCCGTTAATGGCATCGATTAGGCGGCCAACTTCGTCGCTACGGTTGCTGGAGAGCGTCGCGGTCAGGTTACCGGCAGAAAACTGTTCCGCCACTTTGACGATTTCAACCAGCGGCTGGCTCAGCCACTTACGTGTCAGCATGACAAAGAATGCGGCGAACAGCAGAACCAGAATAATGCCGCCGCCCAAAAACAAGTTACGGGTGTGATTAATTTCTGCCATCAGGCTTTCTTTGCTCACCGTGCCTGCAACAATCCAGTTCCACTGCGGAATACTGCGGTACACCATGATTCGAGTTTTCTCTTCGCCCGTCATCGTGTTGTTGTCGTATTCGATCGTACCATTACCGGTTGCCAGCACTTTCTCTAACGCACCTTCTGACCAGTCAGGACGTTGGTTGGCATTGCTTTGATGGTAAAGATAGTTGCCCGCATCCTTTCCTTTTTTCGTGCTAAGTACAAAGAAATGGCCAGTTTCACCCATTTTCTTGTTCAGGATAGTTTGCTGCATCTCGGTAAATTGCTTCGTGATGTCGACGCCGACGAACAGAATACCGATCACCTTGTTTTCACTATCACGTATCGGTTGATACTGGGTGATGTACTGTTTGCCGAACAGCGTAGCTAACCCACTGTAAGTGTCGCCTTTCATCACGGGCGCATAGGCCGGACTTTCACGATCGAGTTTGGTGCCCATCGCGCGCGATCCATCTTCTTTTTTCAGCGACGTGGTGACGCGCGTAAAATCCTCTCCATCGCGTACAAAAATCGTTGAAATCGCGTGAGTACGGCTCAGAAAGTCGTCTGGCACTTCGGTGTTGAGGTTCAATACCGTGTCGCCAGCCCTAAGCGTTGGGTGAGAGGTGTTGCCAAAAGGCGTGCGGTTAACGGTATCCAGTGAAAACCGCGTCGGCAGAAAGCTCGCCAGCAGCCGCGTATAGTTGCTAACCTCGGCTTGTAGGCTGGTATCGTACATGTTGATCATGTCGGTGACGCCATTCACCTGGCTCTGCATGTCGTTAAGGGTCAGGGTTTTGAGCTGATTACCTGCTGAACGGGTGAGGGATAGGGTGAATGCAATGAAAAGTATCGCCACGCTCAGTGAAGCGATGACTGATAGCTTGATACCCAGGCCCCAGTGTTTAAAAGAAAGTCCCAACATATGTGTGTCTCTTATAATAAAAAAGGTTATTTTTTAGTCTTGCTTCACATGCGTTAACGGCAGTAAGTGAAAAAAAATTAATCACGGAGTGTAAACATTCATTTCAGTTATTGATCTGGATCAATGTGATTTTTTTATTTACATAAATACGTCGATTAAACCAGCACGGAATCAGTGACGACACGGAGATAAGAAAATGGCTGTGAGTGGGTTATCGTAGAAGGTCATCCTCTTTCTGCTAAATACGATTTCGCTACATAAAAATAGGCTGACAGAACAGAAAACGAGGGAAATATGGTCGAAATGTCACTGGATAAACTCGGTAGCGGTATTGAAACGATTCACGCGGCCCCAGCGGGAAGGAGAGAGCAGCCCCTTCCGACGATTTTTTTCTTTCATGGTTACACTTCATCAAAAGAGGTGTACTCGTATTTTGGCTATGCGTTGGCTCAGGCTGGATTTCGGGTGATTTTGGCCGATGCGGCCATGCACGGTGCGCGCTATGACGGGAATGACGCACGGCGGTTGCGCCACTTCTGGGATATTCTGCAATCGAATATTGAAGAACTCCCCGGCTATGTAGCGGAATATCGGCAGCGTGGCCTGATTGATGGTGAGCGGATTGGCGTTTGCGGTGCGTCGCTCGGTGGAATGAGTGCGCTTGGTTGTATGGCGCGTTATCCCTGGATTAGCGCGGTGGCGGCGTTTATGGGATCGGGCTATTTCTCTACGCTATCGTCCGCGCTGTTTCCTCCGGTTCCGGCCGATAGTGAGGAAAATCAAGCGGTGTTGCAGACGTTAGCGAGCAAACTGGCCGATTATGATGTCACTACGCGTCTGGACGCGCTGTCCGATCGACCGCTGCTGGTGTGGCACGGTGAAGCGGATGATGTCGTGCCGGCGGCAGAAAGCGCTCGTCTCTATCAGGCATTACAGGCGCGCGATAAGCTTGCTAATCTGACGTATTTGACCGAGCCGGGCGTGGGGCATCGCATTACGCCAACGGCGCTGCAAGCGGGGGCTGATTTCTTCCAGCGGACGCTGTAATCCCGTCCCGAACGCTTAAATATCGCCACGTAGAAAACTCCCGTGTTTCTTCCTTGTGTTCTTTAATGTCGGGCACTATACTTACGCGTCATTTTTTCAGCCGCACACATACACGTTCCTTGCCTCCACGGGCCGCGGTTGACCCAGACAGGAGGCTGAATAATCCGTAAGGAGCAATTCGATGCGTCATTACGAAATCGTATTTATGGTTCATCCTGACCAGAGCGAACAGGTTCCGGGCATGATCGAGCGCTACACTGCTACCATTACTGGTGCGCAGGGCACGATCCACCGTCTGGAAGACTGGGGCCGCCGTCAGCTGGCTTACCCGATCAACAAACTGCACAAAGCTCACTACGTTCTGCTGAACGTTGAAGCGCCGCAGGAAGCGATCGATGAGCTGGAAACAAACTTCCGCTTTAACGATGCCGTTATCCGCAGCATGGTTATGCGCGTTAAGCACGCGGTAACTGAAGCATCTCCAATGGTGAAAGCGAAAGACGAACGCCGTGAGCGTCGTGAAGATTTCGCTGAAGCTGGCGATGATGTGGATGCAGGGGATTCTGAAGAGTAATTGTTGTGGTGACGGTGAATCGTCTGGTGTTGTCCGGCACAGTGTGCAAGACGCCCATTCGTAAAGTCAGCCCGTCAGGCATTCCTCACTGTCAGTTTGTGCTTGAGCACCGCTCGACACAGGAGGAGGCCGGATTGAGTCGGCAAGCATGGTGTCGTATGCCCGTGATTGTCAGCGGACTCTCGTCACAAGCAGTTACCCACAGTATAACGGTCGGCACGCAACTTACCGTGCACGGGTTCATTAGCTGCCATCAAGGGCGCAATGGTCTGAGCAAGATAGTGTTACATGCCGAGCAGATTGAATTGATAGATTCTGGAGACTAGCCACATGGCACGTTATTTCCGTCGTCGCAAATTCTGCCGTTTCACCGCGGAAGGCGTTGTAGAGATTGATTACAAAGATATCGCTACGCTGAAAAACTATATCACTGAAAGCGGCAAGATTGTTCCGAGCCGTATCACCGGTACTCGTGCAAAATACCAGCGTCAGCTGGCCCGCGCTATCAAGCGTGCGCGTTACTTGTCTTTGTTGCCGTACACTGACCGTCATCAGTAATCGGCCACTGTCCATTAACGAGACTTTGAGAGGATAAAGTAATGCAAGTTATTCTGCTTGATAAAGTAGCAAACCTGGGCAGCCTGGGTGATCAGGTAAACGTTAAAGCGGGCTACGCTCGTAACTTCCTGGTTCCACAGGGCAAAGCTGTCCCGGCAACCAAGAAAAACGTTGAGTTCTTCGAAGCACGCCGTGCTGAACTGGAAGCCAAACTGGCTGACGTTCTGGCAGCTGCTGAAGCTCGCGCTGCTAAGATCAAAGAACTGGGTAGCGTTACCATCGCGTCTAAAGCAGGCGACGAAGGTAAACTGTTCGGTTCCATCGGTACTCGCGATATCGCTGATGCGGTAACGGCTGCCGGTGTTGACATTGCTAAGAGCGAAGTTCGCCTGCCGAACGGCGTTCTGCGTACTCTGGGTGAGCACGAAGTGAGCTTCCAGGTACACAGCGATGTCTTTGCTGAACTGAATGTTGTTGTTGTTGCTGAAGCGTAATTCACGTTTATCGTTGAATTAACACTTTAGTTAACATGTGAAACGCTGGCCTTGTGCCAGCGTTTTGCATTTTAGGGATCGGGAAATGACCTATCATTACCTATACCTAAAAAGCAGGCCGGAGGCTGCATGTCTGACTTGATTCATCTCACCCGTGTTTATGACGCACACGCCCCTTTCTCCCCCCACACTTTTCTGATTGACCGCCTGTGGCCGCGTGGCATCAGCAAAGTGCGTCTGGAGGGGGTTGAGTGGTTTAAAGATATCGCGCCGAGCAGCGAGTTGCGCAAATGGTTTCACGCCGAACCTGAACGCTGGGCGGAATTTGTGGATTATTATCGTAATGAGTTAGCGCATGGCTCGGCGTGCGGCAGGCTGTTGGCGTTACTTGAAGAGAAGCAGGCAATCACGCTGCTTTATGGCAGCAAAGACGCGCAGCACAACCATGCTATCGTTCTGCGCGATTTTCTATTGGAACGGTTGGTTCGCTAGCGAGTGCGAGTAAAGGCACCGTCCGCACCGCGGGTGAACCGAATCGTCTGGTTCGCCGTGGTTTCGATCTCCAGTTCGGCGACCATACCTTGTGCATTCAGCTGTAATTTGACTGCCTGACCTGCCCGTAAATTGCTGAGCGGTTTATCCCGGCCTTCCACCTGAGCCATCGCGAACACATCGCTGACGGGCAGATTGTTATCCCGAAAGAGCTGGGCCAGCGTTTGCCCCGAGGCGATCTCATACTGTCGCCACGGTGCTGATGACTGCGTCGGAGGCTCGGTAGCCGCAGGCTGCTGCTGGGGTATGGAAGGCTGGTTTTCAATAATCACGGCCTGCATCGCCGCCTGATTGTCTGCCTGCGTAAGAGGTACGGGCGTGGTACGGGCTGGCTGCGGATGTTGTGCGCTGTAAGGCCAGAGCAGCACGACGAGCAGCAGTGCGATAGCGATTAAAATCCCGCGGCGATGGAAGAACGGCAACGGTTCCATCCAGTGATAACCGTCGGGCAGATGCCAGACTTTCTGTAGCATGACACCAAGACGTTCGCGCAGGGAAGGAGAGGGCAGTTGTTCCTGCTCTTCGCGTTCCCCGTCGTTTTCTACGGCTACAGCATGTGAGGGCTGCCGCTGGATGATTCGCTGGCAGAAGCGTACTAGCGTTTGATAATCCCAGGTGGTTTTCCGCTTCCTGGGCGCAATTCTGCCCATGGTGACCTCTCTTACTACAGTTCAGTATAAAAACAATCAGTATAAAAATGATGTCACTAACAACGCTATGCCAGTCACTAAGCTATACCAGTAGCCATGCGGCGTCGGCATAAAAACAGTATCAGGATAATAACGCAATCCAGTATACCGATAATCCGCATGGGCTGACCAGTTAACGCGTTGATGATTAAGGCAACCCGTGCGATAGCAACATCAGAACTACCAGTATAGGCCAGCTTCCCGGAATGGCTTGGCTGGTGTGCGGTTAACGTGATTACCTGCACACAGGATTTTACCCCAATCCCCGTCGCTGTTATGCTGCGCTTTCAGTTTTTTACAGATTAAAAGGAACATCCATGACAACTCCTTCTTTTGATAGCGTCGAAGCGCAGGCAAGTTACGGCATCGGCTTACAGGTTGGTCAACAGTTACAGGAATCAGGTCTTGAAGGCCTGATCCCAGAAGCTCTGCTTGCTGGTTTACGTGACGCGCTGGAAGGTAATGCGCCTGCGGTGCCTGTGGATGTGGTTCATCGTGCGCTGCGTGAAATTCACGAGCGTGCTGATGCGGTACGTCGCGAGCGCCAACAGGTGCTGGCGGTAGAAGGTCAGCAGTTCCTGGCCGAAAACGCGCAGAAAGAAGGCGTGAACAGCACGGAATCGGGTCTGCAATTCCGCGTGTTGACGCAGGGTGAAGGTTCGATCCCAGCTCGTCAGGATCGCGTACGTGTGCATTACACCGGTCGTCTGATTGACGGTAGCGTGTTCGACAGCTCCGTCCAGCGTGGTCAACCTGCTGAATTCCCAGTAAGCGGCGTGATTCCAGGCTGGATTGAAGCGCTGACGCTGATGCCAGTTGGTTCCAAGTGGGAACTCTATATTCCGCACAATTTGGCGTATGGCGAACGTGGCGCGGGTGCTTCCATTCCGCCGTTCAGCGCGCTGATTTTTGAAGTGGAACTGCTGGAAATTCTGTAATCTCCAGACAAAAGAAAGGCGCTCATTGAGCGCCTTTTTGTTTCTACTTAATTGTTTTTAATTACTTTGTTTTTTATTAAAACGACATTACTTACTCACCGCGCAGCGCGCGTGGGAACAGCAAATTGTTTTCCAGATGGATGTGTTCCATCAGGTCGGTAATGAACTCGTTGATACCGGAGTACAGCGCACGCCAGGTATTGCAGGCACCTTCCGGCGGCACAACGCCGTTGGTCAGCTCTTTGACTACTTCCACATCACGCCCAGCGTCATCGTGCTCATGCTCCATCACTGAAATCGGAGCGGCAGCATTCGCGCCCATTCCCTGACTGATCATCGGGAAGAGGATGCGCTCTTCTTTCATCATATGCTGAGACAGCTCGTTATAGATGGCGGTCAGCTGGTTTGCGAGGCCGTGCGGGCAGTCGGCTTTATCGTGATGCACGCGCTCGACTTTTTCTGCCATCAGAATCAGCTCTGGCAGCTGTTCGCGGTGGCGATCGTGAAAGCGAGGGATGATGTACGCGATAATGTCGGCCAGCGGTGCTTCACGCCAGTCGCGCGCATCAGAAGGCTGCGCGGCCAGTTTTTCTAGCTGTGCTTCCAGCTCGTCGATATTGAGATCTTTTTTGCCCGCCGCGCGGCTGAGCGTTTGCTTTCCGCCGCAGCAGAAGTCCAGATTAAGTTCACGAAAGAGTTTGGTTGCGCGCGGAATAGCGATAGCCAACTCACCCAGGGATTGATCGCGGTATGCCATGATGATGCCTCTCAACGAATGCAGTTTATAAATTGCATTTTAAATACATCTTTAATCGTTGAATATACCGCTTACGAGGTAGGCGGTAAAAAGTATGCCGTTCTACTGTACGGTATTGCGGGTCTCAAGCGACTGCGTGATGGTGTGTAAGAGCGCGGGAATATCCATTCTCGGCAATACCACCTCAATGAGCGAGAAGCGAGACGCGGCGTTCACCTGCTCAAGCACCTGCGCGAGGGCAACGGGTGAACACACCTGTTTGCAGAGTATCTCGTTTTCATCCGCGCCCAGCGCGGCGGGAAGCTGCGTCCAGTTCCAGGCCGCGATATCGTTGTAGCGCTGTTCTGGGCCGTGGATGGCGCGTTCGACCGTATAGCCTTCGTTATTCAGTACCACAATGACCATGTTCAAACGATCCCGAATGATAGAGCCAAGCTCCTGTACGGTGAGCTGCAGCGATCCGTCGCCGATCAACAGCACCACGCGCCGTTCCGGCTCAGCTATTTGTGCGCCGAATGCGGCTGGCAAAGAATAGCCTATCGATCCCCACAGCGGCTGGACGATGAAGTGGCAGTGGCTCGGTAACCGAAGCGCCGCGGCGCCAAAGCAGGAGGTGCCCTGGTCGGTCACGAGAATATCGCCGGAACGGAGGAAACGCTGCATCTGTTGCCACAACTCCCGCTGATTGAGCGTGTCTGTGTGCTCTGATGGTGGTAAGGACGGCGGCGTAATGGTGCGGTGATCCCAACGGGACGCAAGCGTCGCAGTGATTTTTTCCAGCGCGGTGATAGCATCTGACATTGGAATAGCGGGGAAAACCTGACTGCCGACACGCGCCAGCGTGGGCTGGATATCGATGTTTTTTTCGCTGGGAATCTGGTGGCTGAAGCCAGTGGTAATCGTATCGGTGTAGCGTACGCCAATGCTGATGATGACATCCGCGTCTTCGATGTGTGCCCGGATCGCTTCGTGACTGCCGCCACCCGCGTAGGTGCCGGTAAAGCTGCGATGCTGTTCGTTTAGCGTGCCTTTCCCCATCAGTAAGGTGGCGTGGGGGAGCGGCGTTTTATCGAGCCAGCGTTGGATTTGCTCTGCAACGCCAACGCGCTGAGCCAGAAAATCTGCCAATAATGAGACCGATTTTGCCTCACTCAGCATCGCTGTGGCGGCGCTAACAAAGGCTTGCAGTGACTCATCAGAGCGTAATGGTTCAGGGATAACGAGCGAATACGGTCGTGTTCCAGCCGGTGCCGCAGCCACGTCCAAGGGCAGAAACAGATATACCGGCTTGTGCTGAGCAAGCGCTTCTCCAATGACCCTGTCGATCTCTGTGGTGGCGTTCTCGACGGTGAGGCTGGCTTGGGCAACGGTGACTTCTGCCGCCATGCGGGAAAAGTGGCTAAAGTCGCCGTCGCCTAATGTGTGATGGAGTAATTCACCGTTGTGTTGTGACGCGAGACTGGGCGCAGCGGCAATGTGAATGACGGGCAGGCATTCTGCGTAGCTGCCTGCGATACCGTTAATCGCACTGAGCTCGCCGACACCGAACGTGGTGAGTAGGGCCGCCGCCGGACGGCATCGCGCGTAGCCATCGGCGGCGTAAGCGGCGTTTAACTCGTTCGCGCAGCCCACCCAGGCGATCTCCGGATGCCTGATGACATGATCGAGGAAATGCAGGTTGTAATCGCCCGGCACCCCGAAGAGATGCTGAATACCAATCTGTGTCAGACGATCCAGTAAATAATCTCCCACCGTATAGTTTTCGCTCATCGCTGCTTCCTCTATGAATGATGGATATTCTTAAAGTAAGTATTGGCGCTAAGGTGAATATTTCTAATATTTATTCCCTATGGTTAATCTTTAAGTCTGCATTTATTGGTGCTTGAGTGGATTTTTAGTATTAAATTTATTAATGAATTAATAGCGTGCTGATGAATAGCGTGCATAGGCATTAGCGAAACGTTAAGAACGGTAAAATTAGGAAAATAAGTATTTATCTGATAGTGGCGTAGGGGAATTCCCCGTATATCTCTGTCAGGCCGCAGTCGCGGTGAGCAAGGAGTTACCCTATGTTTAAGCCACTCGTCATCAGTGCCCTGTTTGTAGGAATGTTTGCGGTCATGCCAACGCCAGAGGCTAAGGGTGCCAGCATCGATCTGATGCCCGGCGTCACGTTGAATATCGGTGAGCGTGACAGACGAGGTAATTACTGGGATGGCTATGACTGGCGCAGCGAGCGCTGGTGGCAGGAGCACCGGGGTTACCACCGTGGTGAACGTAATCAGCACGGTTACTATTGGGATGGTTGGCGCTGGCGCGATGCCCGCTGGTGGCGTGAGAGTCAGCGTGACAGGCGCGATTATGATAAGCGCCGCTTTGATCCCCCTCGCTACGTTGACGATCGCGGGCCGCGTCGCGGTGATTGGGACAGACGCGGGCATGAACGGGGGAATGGGTACTATCGCAATGGGCGGGGATCGTTTCGCGACTAGCGGATAAAAAAAGCGCCGCGAAAGGGCGGCGCTTATGCATTGGATAATGGTACGTAGAGTGTGTTGCTAAACTAGTTAGCCAGTTTTGCGGCGATGTCAGCAATGCGCTGGCCGTACAGCTTACCGGTCGCCAGATCGCCCGCGACCACTTCATCTACGCTGGCGTCAGACGGCGTCTGTGCCAGCAGACCGACAGAACCACCGAGGTTATTCAAATCATCGCGTTTTGCCGCTTTGGCATTGGAAGGCAGTTGATTCAGGCTGACCCAAATTCCGCCGTGCTGTGAAGCCAGCGTTTGCAGATAAATCAGCGTGACCTGCTTGTCACCGTTCAGGCTGGCGCTGTTAGTAAAGCCGCCAAACACTTTGTTGCTCCAGCTGCGGGAGAACCAGGCTTTAGAGCTGGCATCTGCGAATTTCTTGAACTGCCAGGTTGGGCCACCCATGTAGGTCGGTGTACCGAAAATAATGGCGTCAGCAGCGGCGAGTTGCTCCCACTCGGCATCGCTGATATTTCCTTCCGCATCGATGGCAATCAGCTCGGCGTTAGCGCCTTCGGCTACGGCAGTAGCCAAACGCTGGGTGTGGCCGTAGCCTGAATGATAAATAACGACTGCTTTTGACATAACCTATCCTCATTTCTCTGTGTTTATCAACGATACGCCGTGGCCTTGTCATGTAGCCTGCGAGTGATACGTGCTTTCTAATGGATACTAACTTTATAATGTGAGGACTATATCGGAGCCTCGTGGTTCTGTTAAGACAGCACTTTTAAGTGAGTTGGTATCTTCAAGGTAACCAGATGGAAACGCGATAATGAGCAAACGCTATGATGTTTATGCGCAAAACTGCCCGACCCGCATGATTTTGGATCGCGTGGGGGATAAGTGGACGTTGCTGATTCTGAATATTCTGGTTGAACGACCGATGCGCTTTAATCAGTTAAAACGCGATGTGGAAGGGATTTCACAAAAGGTCCTGTCGCAAACGCTGAAGAATCTGGTACGTGACGGCTTTGTCGAACGAACGGTTTTCCCAACCATTCCGGTGACAGTGGAATACGCCTCAACCGTAATGGGAAAAACGCTGGCTAAGCCGATTGCCGAGCTTACCTATTGGGCGGAGCAGAATATGGATAACGTGCTGTTATCCCAAAAGAAGTTTGATGCGTCAGCAAATAACTCGGTTGAGCCGCTGTAAAACTTCCGTTCAGGCTCCCACCGAAGCAGGAGCCTGTGGATGACATCGCTGTCAGTCTTTATTTAGCGTGTTGCAGGTCAAGGCGATAAACCGCAAAGCCCGTTTCATCATTGCCGACGGACGTCATCGGGTACTGGGCTTTCTCTTTGATAAACGCCGTGGCTTTTTCAGACGGTGATGTCTCAAAACGGATATCCAGCGGCGTGTCGCTGACGATAGGTGCCAGACGCCAGTTGTTATCCGCCTGTGGCTTCACTTCTCCCGATTTTTGCGTTTCCGCGCTGATGTAGGCCGCCAGAACGGAGCGGTTTTCATCCGGCGAGGCGAAGGCCACATACTTCTCACCCGTACCGGCAAATTTCTCACCGTAGGCGCGATAGTTATTGGTGGCGATCAGGAAGGTCGCTTTGGGATCGATCGGTTTGCCGTTAAACGTCAGCCCTTTGATACGGTGCGATTTATCGTTAATTAACGCGCACTCGCTGTCATAGCGGGCAGGCTGTGTCACATCAATCTGATAATTGACGCCATCGATCACGTCGAAGTTATAGGTGCGGAAGCCGTCCCAGTTGAGCAGAGATTGCGGTTCACGCTTGCTTGGATCGATTTGTTTGAACTGACCCGCAGAGCATTCCAGCCACTCCTGTACCTGCTGCCCGTTAACTTTCACCACCACCAGCGTATTCGGGTAGAGATACAGATCGGCAGCGTTACGGAAGGTGAGCTGGCCTTTTTCCACTTCGACATAGCTGGCAGGATCGTTTTTACGTCCACCGGCTTTAAACGGTGCAGCGGCTGAAAGTACCGGCAGATCGGCCAGATCGGGATCGCCCTGAATAAAGTGTTCCACATAGGCGCGCTGAGCATTGTTGACGATCTGCACCGTAGGATCGTCCTGAATCAGCGACAGGTAGCTGTACATGTTGTCTGCGGATTTACCAATCGGCTTGCTGACAAATTCGCGCGTATTCTGGTGCGCATCAGACAGCACTTTCACCAGCTTGTCGTCTTCCGCCGCCAGTGATTTCTTCTGCGCTTTGTCATAGATCGGTCTGGCTTCCGCTTTCGCCTGTTCTACCTTCCATGTGCCGCTGTCGTTATTCAGCGTGAAATCGACGACGCCGAGGTGGTCACCCCATTGCCCCGGCATCACCGCAGGCACGCCGTTGAGCGTGCCCTGTTTGATGTCAGCGCCCTTGATGTTTGCAAAGTCATTGCTGGGGAAAACCGCGTGAGCATGGCCGAACATGATCGCGTCGATCCCGGGAATTTGGCTGAGGTAGTAAACAGAGTTTTCCGCCATCGCTTTATACGGCTCGGCAGAAAGGCCGGAATGAGGGATAACGATCACCAGATCGGCCCCTTGCTTACGCATTTCTGGTACCCACTTTTTGGCACTCTCCGTGATGTCTTCTACGGTGACTTTTCCCGTCAGATTGGCTTTATCCCACACCATGACCTGCGGCGGGACGAAGCCAATATAGCCGATGCGCAGGGTATGCTGTTTGCCGTCGCGATCCGTAACCGATTTGTTTTCAATGTGGTAAGGCGTAAATAGCGGTTTGCCCGTTTTGGCATCTAGCACGTTGGCGTTCACATAAGGGAATTTCGCGCCGGACAGCGCCTTGTGCAGATAGTCCAGGCCATAGTTGAATTCGTGGTTACCGATGTTGCCGACGGAATAGTCCAGCGTGTTCATCGCCTGATAAACCGGGTGCACGTCACCCGCTTTCAGTCCTTTCGCGGCCATGTAATCGCCTAGCGGGCTGCCCTGGATCAAATCGCCGTTGTCCACCAGCACGCTGTTGGTGGCCTGTTCGCGCGCGGCGTGAATCAGGCTGGCGGTACGCACCAGACCAAATTTATCGGTTGGCGTATCCTTGTAGTAATCGAAGTCCATCATATTGCTGTGCAGATCGGTGGTTTCCAATACCCGTAGATCAACAGTAGCGGCATGAACGGTCGTGGCGACCAGCGTAGCAAGCAGGCTGAGTGCCAGTGAATGCTTCATTGCGTAACTCCTTGTGAGGTAATTGTCGACGCGTGAGGCGATCGGGGGTGTCTTTCATATCATGATGAAGTTAAAGTGATTATCGTCTCTAAATGCTGAGGATGACATCAATAATGGCAATAATCGTAGATTGCCTCACAGATGTATAATGAATGACAGAGATGAAGTCTGCGTTACGTGTAACCGATAACGACGAGGTCGATCATGTTAGAAACTGTTTGCCAACTGGCTCGCGATGCTGGTGCTGCGATTATGCAGGTTTACGAAGGGCAACATCCTGTCGATGTTGCGCACAAGAAAGATGACTCACCGGTGACGGCTGCCGACCTTGCGGCGCATCGTGTTATTAAGGACGGGCTGGCTGCGGCGTATCCTGACATTCCTTTGCTGTCAGAGGAAGATCCGCCGGAGTGGGAAATCCGTCGGCACTGGCAGCGCTATTGGCTGGTCGATCCGCTGGACGGCACCAAAGAGTTCCTTAGCCGCAATGGCGAGTTTACGGTGAATATTGCGCTGATCGAGAACGGTCAGGCCGTGCTGGGCGTGGTGTATGTGCCGGTCACGGGTGTAATGTATTCTGCGGCGGACGGCAAAGCCTGGAAAGAAGAGAACGGCCAGCGTCGGCAAATTACGGTGAAGCAGGCGCATCCGCCGCTGGTGGTGGTTAGCCGTTCTCATGCCGATAGTGAACTGAAAGATTATCTTAGCCAACTGGGTGAGCACCAGACGGTGGCGATTGGGTCATCGCTAAAATTTTGTCTGGTGGCGGAAGGCGAAGCGCAGCTTTACCCACGCTTCGGGCCGACCAACATTTGGGATACGGCGGCGGGTCATGCGGTGGCGGTGGCTGCCGGGGCGCAGATTCACGATTGGCAAGGGCGCCCGCTGTCCTACACGCCGCGTGAATCCTTCCTCAACCCCGGTTTTCGCGTCTCTTTATTTTAATCAGCTAGAGTCGGGTTCGTTATTTCTCTTCCAGTAACTGGCGCAGCAGGGACATCACCTGCTGCACTTCTTGTCCGCTCAATGCGCCATCCTTCACGAAACGAATTTTCCCCTGTTTATCCAACACCGCGATAGCTGAGCTTTGTGGTTGTAGCTGCCAGGCCTTCCGCACGTTGCCGTTACTGTCGACAATGAATTGCGACCACGGGAAGGCTTTCTTGTTGTCCTCAAGGCTACTGCGCACAAACATGCTGGTGCCGATGATGGCATCGTCGGTATTCACGATTGTCGTCGTTTGGTAATAATCATGCGGTAGGTTAGCGGCCTTCAGTGCGGAGATGAGCGGATCGTTCATCTCTTTGGCTGAGGTACGGCCAGCGATATGTTGTATCACCCGTACTTTTCCGGGCAATTGCGCACTGTTCCAGTTTTTATAACTAAACTGATTATTAAGGTACTGAAGTTCTCCTCTGTCTGCGACGCCGACGGGGGGAACCAATTGGTTGAGTACCAGCGTATGGGCTAAGGCTGGGAGCCCCAGCAGAGGCGTGATAGAGAGCGCGAGGAGCAGGTGGCGTATTTTTATCATGGTATGTCCTTCAGTGTGGGGCCCGATGCGATGGCAATGAGGGAAAATATCGGGCTATGGAATAAGCGTAGATTCAGGAAACTGGTCTGTCCTGCTCCGCGATAAAACGGTTTGTGCCCGAGTGCACAAAACCCTTATTTTTGAAGGTTTATACTGATGACTAGGGGTTTCCTTAAACACTACTCTGTAAAAATCTGTAAAAGCAGTTAAGAATACTGAATAGTGGGGAACTAAATGCCGTTTTACAGCACTAATTAGCAGTATCCGTTATCTCATTAGCGCTCCAGAACCTCAGCCATGTTGGCGAAAGGGAGAGCGTAAAAAAATAAAACGGGAGAGTAAAACGATGAGGATCTTCGAACGTTACAATCCTTTGAAAGTCGCCAAGTATGTGAAAACCCTGTTTCGTGGGCGGCTGTACATAAAAGGGGTTGGTGCTTTTGAGTTCGACTACGGCAAAATTCTACTGCCAAAGAAACAGGATAAGCAGCATCTTCTGGTGATGTCCGAAGTGAATCGCCAGGTCATCCGGCTTCAGGCCGAGATGGGATAAGTGATAAAGAAACGGCCCGTAGCGGGCCGTTCTGGTTTGTGATGAAGCCCGATTGGTTGGGCATGTCTTCTGGCGGTTAATCGTCGCTATCAATCTTCACGCTTGATGAGACAATCGGGCGGTCTTCCAGACGCGTCACCAACAGCTGATCGATCTTGTAGCTGTCGATATCCACCACTTCAAACTTATAGCCTGAGAAGCGCACCGCATCGGTACGTTTCGGGATTTTCCGCAGCGTATACATCATGAAGCCGCCGATGGTTTCGTAGTTGCCGGAATGCGGGAAATCATCAATATTCAGCGCGCGCATCACGTCTTCTATTGGCGTACCGCCTTCAACCAGCCATGAATTCTCATCACGCGCGACAATCTGTTCTTCCATTCCCTGACCGACGAGATCGCCCATCAGCGTGGTCATCACGTCGTTAAGGGTGATGATGCCGACGATCAGCGCATATTCGTTCAAAATAACGGCAAAATCTTCGCCCGCGGTTTTAAAGCTTTCTAACGCTTCGGACAGCGTCAGCGTATCCGGTACGATCAGCGCTGGACGAATCTGCACGCCGCTACTCAGCGTCAGGCTCTGGTTTCCCAACACCCGAATCAGCAGGTCTTTGGAATCCACGTAGCCGACGATCTGATCGATCGTGCCATCGCAAACCAGAAACTTGGAATGCGGCTGCTGGGCGATTTTTTCCTTAATACTGTCTTCCTGCTCGCGCAGATCGAAATAGACCACGCTTTCGCGTGAGGTCATCGAAGACGGCACGGTACGGGATTCCAGCTCAAACACGTTCTCGATCAGCTCATGTTCCTGCTTACGCAGCACGCCAGCCAGCGCACCGGCTTCCACCACGGCATAAATATCATCAGACGTGATGTCATCTTTACGCACCATCGGCAGCTTGAGCAGACGGAAAATAACGTTAGCCAGGCCGTTAAAGATCCAAACCAGCGGACGGAAGAGGAACAAACAGAAGCGCATGGGGTTGATTATGCGGACCGCGACGGCTTCCGGCGCAATCATACCAATGCGTTTCGGGGTGAGGTCGCCAAACAGGATGAACAGGCTGGTGACAAGGACGAATGAGCAGATGAAGCTGACTTTATCAGCGGCTTCGGGTGACATGAAGCGTTCAAACAGAATGGAAAACGTCGGGGAAAATGCCGCATCGCCGATGATACCTGCAAGAATCGCGACGGCGTTGACGCCAATTTGAATTACGGTAAAGAAGATGCCCGGTGTTTCCTGAAATTTGAGCACCAGATCGGCGTTGAGGTTTCCCTCATCGGCCATCAATTTGAGTTTAATTTTACGTGACGCCGCCAGCGAGATCTCGGACAGCGAGAAAAACGCACTGATGGCAATAAGAAAAAGAATCAGTAATAGACTGTTTAACATCATTTTTAAAGTTTTCGCATGAGCCTAAGTTAGCGCAGCGATCCTCAGAAAGGTGAGTAAATTAATAGCAATAATTGGAGGTATATAACCGGGCAACGCGCTGCCCGGTTCGGACGCATTATAGCAGGAGCGGTGAAATTACCGCCAGTGGTCAACGCTGAGGCGGAAGACAGACGCCGATACCGCCTAATCCACAGTAGCCGTTCGGGTTTTTGTACAGGTATTGCTGGTGCTCGTCTTCCGCATAATAGAACGGACCCGCAGGCTCGATTTCTGTGCTGATGGCGCGGCCGTCACCGTTTTCCCTCATTGCTTGCTGAAAGCGTTGAAGGCTTTCCTGTGCTGCCTTTTCCTGCTCGGGCGTGAGCGTATAGATAGCGGAACGGTATTGACTACCGATATCGCCGCCCTGACGCATGCCTTGCGCGGGGTCGTGATTTTCCCAGAACAGTTGCAGCAACTGCTCGTAGTCGATCACCGCGGGATCGAAAACGACGCGCACTGCTTCGGCATGATCGGTCTGCCCGTTGCACACTTCACGGTAGGTCGGGTTGGGCGTGTAACCGCCAATGTAACCCGCCGCCGTGCTGTAGATACCCGGCTGTTGCCAGAACAAACGCTCCGCGCCCCAGAAGCAGCCCATCGCAAAAATCGCCACGGACATCGAGTCTGGTACATGTGTCATGGAATGTTCATGCACGACATGCAGCCTGGCGACGGGCATGGGGGTGGAACGCCCCGGTAAAGCATCGGATTGCGTAATCCGCTGCGTTTTATCAATTGAATTCATCACGTTGTTAACTCCAGCTAGACTGGGTAAATAACCCGCTTTCATGGAAAGCATAACCAAGAAGCGTTGGGCTGTCTTTATATCTTCATGGTGTTTAATGTTAAGGTAATGTTTATCTGTAATGCCGCATATTGATGTTTGTAGGTGAAAATCTATTCTTAAGATGGAAAATTAGTATTTATCACTAATATCATGCAAAGTTGGTAGGAGATTTCGGCGCTGCGTGGCGGATTGTCAGGTAAGCGTACAGCGACGGCCGTCAATGCGGCGGGCGAAGTGATAAAAGCCATGCTATACCCTAAATAATTCGAGTTGCAGGCAGGCGGCAACCGCACGAATCCCCAGGAGCTTACATCAGTAAGTGACTGGGGTGAGTAAGGGAAGCCAACGCACATGCAGCTTGAAGTATGACGGGGAGATAGGTTTTAGGCGACAGACCGATTTTATCAGGGAGCTCAGTGACTATTTTCATCTCAACGAAAAGTTTCATTGGAAAAAAAAGCGTTACCGGGCAAAAAGGCATAGCAGGACAAAAAAATAGCTTTGCTGGCTGCGGTGCGCCACGATACCGGGTTCTTGGCCTGATGTGTGCGCTGCTGATGCTGGCCCCAGAGAGCCAGGCAGCGAATGTGCGTCTGCAAGTCATGGGGCTGGAAGGGCAGTTACAAAAGAATGTACGGGCACGCTTATCGACCATTTCGGTTGATGAGGTGAATGCCGATGGGCGTTTCCGCTCACGCGTCGATGAAGCGATCCGTCAGGGATTGCGTGCGCTCGGCTACTACGATCCACAGATTGGTTTCGAATTCCGGCCTGCCGTTAATGGCGGACGACCCGTATTGATTGCCACCGTGACTCCCGGTGAACCGGTAAAAATTGCCGGGGTGAACATCACCCTGCGCGGTGGTGCGCACGACGATAAAGACTACCAACAGCTGGTTAAAGACGATCGCCCTGAAATCGGTTCGGTGTTGAACCATGGCGATTTCGATCGCTTTAAAAGCGGGCTGAATGGTTTGTCATTACGCAAAGGCTATTTCGATGCGCGCTTCCAGCAAAGCCAGCTTGGCGTGATGCGGGAAGAGAGAGAGGCGTTTTGGGATATCGACTTTGACAGCGGTGAACGCTATCGCTTTGGCGCCGTACACTTTCAGGGCGCGCAAATCCGCGATGACTATCTGCAAAATCTGGTGCCGTTTCATGAAGGTGATGCTTACACCAGCGAAGACCTCGGTGAGTTAAACCGCCGTCTTTCTGCGACGGGGTGGTTTAATTCTGTCGTGGTCTCACCTGATTTCGATCGGTCGAAAAGCGACAAGGTGTTGCCGCTGGAAGCCGTGGTGACGCCACGAACCCGCAACCGTATTGAGACTGGTGTCGGCTATGCCACGGATGTTGGCCCACGCTTTAAAACGACCTGGAATAAGCCTTGGGTGAATTCACGGGGTCACAGTCTGGAAAGCAGCCTGAGCGTGTCCGCGCCGGAGCAATCACTCGATTTTAGCTACAAAATCCCCTTACTGAAGAACCCGCTTGAGCAGTATTACCTGCTGCAAGGCGGCTTCAAGCGCGAAGATCTCAACGATACCAAATCCGATGGCACCACGCTGAACGTGGCACGCTACTGGGATCTCTCCAGCGGTTGGCAACGGGCGATTAACCTGCGCTGGAGCCTCGATCACTTTACGCAGGCTAGCGTGACGGATACCACAATGCTGATCTATCCGGGCGTCAGCATTAACCGAACTCGCCAACGCGGTGGGCTGATGCCGGTATGGGGCGATACGCAACGTTATTCTATCGACATTTCCGACACCACCTGGGGATCGGATATCGACTTTGCCGTGGTTCAGGCGCAAAACGTCTGGATTCGTACGCTGGCGGATAAACACCGCTTTGTCGCGCGCGGCAATCTGGGCTGGATTGAAACCAATAATTTCTCCCGCGTCCCGCCTTCACTGCGTTTCTTTGCCGGTGGCGATCGCAGCATCCGTGGGTACAAGTACAAATCTATTTCGCCGCGCGACAGCGACGGCAAACTGACCGGTGCGTCCAAGCTGGCGACCGGCTCGCTCGAATACCAATACAACGTCACGGGAAAATGGTGGGGCGCAGTTTTTGTTGATTCAGGTGAAGCAGTGAATGACATCAAACGCAGTAATTTCAAGACCGGCACGGGCGTCGGTGTACGCTGGGCTTCGCCGATTGGTCCGGTAAAACTCGATGTTGCTATGCCGATCGGCGATGCAGAGAAGAAGAACGATGTTCAGTTCTATATCGCGCTGGGGCCTGAATTATGATGGATGAGAAAAACGAAAAAAAAGCCCAGGATCTGGCTACAGAAGAAAACGCCGCGCAGGATAACGTGCCGGTGACGCCAGTACGAAAAGGGCGCTGGTGGAAAAGGGTCGGCATTGGGTTTGTCGCCTTCTTACTGCTGCTCGTTGTTGGGCTGGGATTACTGGTAGGAACCACGCCGGGTCTGCATCTGTTGCTGAATACCGCAGCACGCGTGGTGCCGGGGCTGGACATTGCCAGCGTAAGCGGCGGCTGGCGTGATTTGACGCTAAAAAATGTTAGCTACCAAATGCCGGGCGTGACGGTAAAGAGCGAGGAGTTTCATCTGTCGCTTGCGCTAGCGTGTCTGCGCAAAAGTCAGCTGTGCATCAATGACCTTTCGGCAAACCGCATTGATGTGGTCGTAGATACCAAAGCCTTGCCTGTGGCGGCAGAGCCACCGGCACCTTCAACGCCGGTAACGGAAATCTCTGCACCGTTCCCGATTTCACTGCGTCAGTTAACGCTCAGCAACGTTCAGGTTACCGTGGATGACACGGCGGTTTCTCTCAGTGAATTCCGCACTGGCATGCAGTGGGAAGGGCGCGCGTTGACGCTGCTGCCGACCAAAATCAGCGCCCTGCTGGTGGCCTTACCGAAAACCCCTGTCGACGTGCTGGAAGACGGCAAAGTGACGGCGGCGGAAATGGCCGCGGTTATTAAAGAAACGGCGGCGAACGTACGCGATGCGGCGGAGCAAGGCTCCTCGCAAACGCTTCATATCGATAACGCGCTGGCGGCAAACAATACCGTCGCGGCAGCCACCACCACGACACCAATACCGACGGCATCGACATCCAAAACGGATAGCACCTCTGACAAGCCTGCCGTACCTGAACAATCGCTAGGTGAACGCCTTAGCGAGTTATTCTCCAAACCGCTATTACCTGATTTACCCCAGTTCACGCTGCCGTTGGATCTGAATATTGTCGAGATTCACGGTGAACAGCTGCGGCTGATGGGCGATCAGGACATTTTGATTAATAACCTGTTCGTGCAGGCCTCGACCCAGCAACAGCATTTGCGTCTGGACAAACTTATCGTCCAATCGCCGCAGGGCGGGCTGAATGTGCGCGGTGAAGCGACGCTCAGCGAGAGCTGGCCTGTCTCGCTGACGGCGAACGGCGTGCTGAACGTCGATCCGATCAAAGGTGAGAAGCTTAAACTGACGGTTGAGGGCGGCCTGCGCGAACAGCTGAATGTGGCGCTGAACCTCTCTGGGCCGCAGCGTGCCCAGTTGGATCTGCAAACCAAACTGGCGGAAGCCGGACTGCCGCTGGCGTTGACGCTGCAAACCGAACGCGTGCGTTGGCCGCTGACGGGCGCGACGCAGTATCAAGCTGACAACGTCAGGCTGCGTTTTAACGGCAAAGCGACCGACTATGCGCTGTCGCTGCGCGGCGATCTGAGCGGGGCGGATATTCCTCCCGCCACGCTGCTGCTGGATGGCAAAGGCAACGAACAGCAGTTTACGTTGAACCGCCTGCGGTTGGCGGCATTGCAGGGGAATGCCGACCTGACGGCGCTGATCGACTGGAGCAAAGCCATAAGCTGGCGCAGCGAGCTACTGCTGAACGGGATTAACACTGCGAAACAGTGGCCTGAATGGCCGGCTAAAGTAGATGGCAAGATTACGACACGTGGCAGCGTCTATGGCGGTAGCTGGCAGTTACAGGTGCCGGAACTGCGTCTGGACGGCAACGTGAAAGCGAATAAGCTCACGGCCAGAGGCGAACTGCGCGGTAACGCGGCGGGACAGTGGACAATTCCAGCGCTGAATCTGGCGCTAGGCCGCAACCAACTGAACGTCAAAGGCGACCTGAGCGACAAATGGCAATTGGATGCCGACATCAATGCGCCGTCGTTGGACGGTATGTTGCCCGGTCTGGCGGGGCGCGCCATCGGCACACTCAAACTCCGTGGCAATCTGCGTGAACCACAGATGCTGGCGGATATCACGGCGTCCGGCCTGCGCTGGCAGGCGATGACGATTAGCAGCGTGAGGGTGGAAGGCGATGTGCGCTCTGAGCAGCAGATTCAGGGCAAGCTGGCCGTGCGTCTTGAAGCGCTAAAGCAGGACGGCCTGAATATTGCGCTGTTGACGCTGGATGCCAGCGGCAACGAAAAGCAGCACCAGCTTCGCCTGAATATGCAGGGCGAACCGGTCGCGGGGCAACTGGCACTTTCGGGCAGCTTTGATCGTCAGGAACAGCGCTGGCGCGGCACGCTGAACAATACCCGCTTCGATACGCCAGTGGGTGAATGGCGTCTGACGCAGGATATGGCGCTGGATTACCTGAATGCGCAGCAGAAGATCACCATCGGCACGCACTGCTGGCGGAATCCGAATGCAGAGCTTTGTGTTCCAAAAGCGATTGAGGCCGGACCGAGCGGACAGGCGAGTATTCGACTGAACCGCTTCGATCTCGCCATGCTGAAACCGTTCCTGACGGCGGATACCGTGCTGGCCGGGACGTTCACCGGCGGTGCCGATATCAGCTGGCAGGCGGGGCAAGGCTTACCGCAGGCGAAAGTGTCGCTGGTGGGTAACGGCGTGAGCGTTCGTCAGCAGATGCAGGGCAACACGCTGCCGATTGATTTCGATACCTTTACGCTGAATGCCGGGCTCGATCGCGGGCGCGCACAGCTTGGCTGGCTGATGGCGATTCGCGAGAACGGGCGCTTCAGCGGTGATATTCAGGTAACCGATCCACAGGGCCGACGCAACCTCGGCGGCAGCGTCACGATCAACAATATTTCGCTGGCGTTGCTCAACCCTGCGTTGAATAAAGGAGAAAAAGCAGCGGGGATTCTGAATGCGAACCTGCGTCTGGCGGGGGATGCAGCACGTCCTCAGATCTTTGGCCAGATGGTGCTGGAGCGGTTGGATATTGACGGCAACTGGATGCCGGTAGATCTGACCAACGGGCGGCTGGCGGTGAATTTCAGTGGGATGTCGTCAACGCTGCAAGGCTTCCTGAAAACGGATAACGGGCAGTTGAACCTCGGCGGGAACGCGGACTGGTCGCAGCCTGATGCTTGGCGTGCGCGCATTGCGGCGAAAGGCCAGAAGCTACGTGTGACGATTCCGCCGATGGCGCGGCTGGATGTCTCACCGGATATTGTCTTCGAAGCCACGCCGCAGCTGTTTGCGTTAAACGGATCGGTCAGTATTCCGTGGGCGCGTATCGTAGTTAAAGACATGCCGGAAAGTGCGGTGGCGGTGTCATCGGATGAAGTGATGCTGGATGCCCAGCGCCAGCCGCTGAAGAAAGCCAGCGCCGCGATTCCGATTAACAGTAACCTGACGATCCGCGTTGGTAATGATGTACAGCTGGATGCGTTCGGGCTGGCGGCTCGCCTACAGGGCGACCTGAAAATGGTTCAGGACGAGCGCGGATTAGGGCTGAACGGCCAGATCGACATTCCATCTGGCCGCTTTAAAGCCTACGGACAGGATCTGATCGTCCGCAAAGGGCTGATTCTGTTCTCCGGCCCGCCGGATCAGCCGATCCTGAATATCGAAGCCATTCGTAACCCAGACAACACGGAGAATGACGTCATTGCCGGCGTGCGCGTCACTGGCATGGCCGCGACACCGAAGCTGGAAGTCTTCTCCGATCCGGCGATGTCACAGCAGGAAGCGCTCTCTTATCTGCTGCGTGGACAGGGTTTGGACAGCGGTGGAGCAGATAGCTCGGCAATGACCTCAATGTTAGTCGGTTTAGGGGTTGCACAAAGTGGTCAAGTTGTGGGTAAAATCGGCGAGGCCTTTGGCGTAAGTAATTTAGCTCTGGATACACAGGGTGTTGGCGATAATTCTCAGGTTGTCGTCAGCGGCTACGTCCTTCCGGGTCTGCAAGTGAAATATGGTGTTGGCATATTCGATTCTTTGGCAACGTTAACGCTACGTTATCGCCTGATGCCAAAACTATACTTGGAAGCGGTGTCTGGAATTAGCCAGGCATTAGATGTGCTCTATCAGTTTGAGTTCTAGCGATGCGAATTATTGTTTACGGCAGTTTACGACGCAAACAGGGAAACAGTCATTGGATGACGAATGCGCAATGGTTAGGGGATTGTCAGCTCGCAGGTTTCGAGCTGTACGATCTCGGCCATTATCCGGCAGTGGTACCCGGTGATGGAGAGATCCATTGCGAGGTCTATCGCATTAGTTCGTCGATTTTGACAGAACTGGATGCCTTAAAGCGGGACGGCCACGAATACCAACGTGAGCTGATTCCTACGCCTCTGGGCAGTGCCTGGATCTATCTGTACAAGCACCCTGTTGCAGGGCTGACGCGTATTGCCAGCGGTGACTGGCTAAAGCGCAGTGAAGAAGATGAAGAAGAGGCTTGAGGCCGAGTCGCCAATCAAGTCATGGTCGCTATAAATAAAAACACCGCGCAAGGCGGTGTTTTTGATCATGCGATATCTTGAGCCCATAAGGGCTTTAAGGCATATCGTGTGGCGCTTATTTGTTTTTCGCGCGCTCGAAGGAAGCAACGATCTCGGCTTTCGCCGCAGCAGCGTTATCCCAACCTTCCACTTTCACCCACTTGCCTTTTTCCAGATCTTTGTAGTGCTCAAAGAAGTGGCCGATCTGTGCACGCAGCAGTTCAGGCAGGTCGTTAACGTCTTTAATGTGATCGTATTCTTTGGTCAGCTTGCTGTGCGGAACGGCAACCAGCTTGGCATCTTCGCCTGCTTCGTCGGTCATTTTCAGCACGCCAACAGGACGGCAGCGGATCACTGAGCCAGGCTGCAACGGATACGGGGTCGGAACCAGAACGTCAACCGGGTCGCCATCCAGAGACAGCGTGTGGTTGATGTAGCCGTAGTTGCATGGGTAGAACATGGCCGTAGACATGAAACGGTCTACAAACAGCGCACCGGTATCTTTATCAATTTCATATTTGATCGGATCGGCGTTCGCGGGAATTTCAATCACTACATAGATATCTTCCGGCAGATCTTTACCCGCCGGGACATTGTTCAGACTCATGTCGGTTTCCTTCTCTTAAACCTGAAATAGCGTGGCCGTCATTATAGCCAAAAAGCGTTTAATGTCCCTGATTTTTAGCGTGAGCAAGGCGTGATGCGCTTGCGCGAGTCGTTTAAGTAAAAATACTTTCGTTACTAAAGTTTCTTTAAAGAAAGCAGGCTTGTTACCGATAGGAAGATGATCTGGATCACGTTATGCGGAGCATTTCTTCGCATTTATTTATCATTTGTAATATCAGGGAAACAAAAATGTTAAGAAACATCACAATCAAGACGAGCTTGATTGCTTTGTTAGGAACGATGGTACTGCTGTTATTGCTGGTGTGCGGAATTGGCATCACCTCAATCAATCAGGGAATCACGTCGCTGACGACAATCGACAAGATTCAGGGCAAAGAAGTCACGGCGCTGGCGGGGAGCTATACCGCTTCACTGCGCGCAAGAACAGGGGCGGCGTTGGCGGCTCGTCAGATGGAAAGCGGGCTGACCGATTTGGCGGATGCATCGGTCGCGCGGGCAGAAGCCTACACGGCGCTTTCCCACAAAGAAATGGCACGCTTTCTTTCCTACGGCACCGTAACGGAGCGCGGTGCCAAAATGGCCGCAGAGGTTAAAAGCAACTACGAGCAATACATGAATCTTGGCGTTCAGCCGATGGTTGATGCGCTGAAACGTGGCGATGTCGCAGCCTATTACGTGCTGTTGCAGGACGTACTACCGCCGCTCAGCGTTAAGATGGATAAGGTCGCGAACGAATTCCGTGACTTCGGTCTGGAAGTCGGGGAAAACATGCTCGCAGAAGCGGAAAGTTTCGCATTCAACCGTTTGATGATCATCGGTATTGCCTGTATATCCGTTCTGCTGCTGGTGTTGGCAGCCTGGATTGCCTTGAAGCGTTCTATTCTGTCTCCGCTTGAAGAGACGGTCGGTCAACTGGAGTTTATTGCCCGTGGTGATTTGACCCAGCGCATTCCCGATGGCGGCAATAATGAAATTGGCCGTCTGATTCAGGCGATGAAAGCGATGCAGCACTCGTTGGCAACCGCCGTGGGCCGCGTCCGTGATGCCGGTATGCAGATTGACGTCGGCACGCGCGAGCTGTCTTCCGGCAATACGCATTTAGCCGCGCGTACGGAAGAGTCAGCCTCCTCGCTGGAAGAAACCGCAGCCAGTATGGAGCAGTTGACCGCGACAGTGACGCTGAATGCGGAAAGTGCAGAGCAAGCGCATACGCTGGCGCAAAATGTATCCGAGATCGCTAATAAAGGCAGCGAAACCGTGGGGAGCATGATTGAGAAAATGCAGATGATCTCCAGCAGCTCCGCACGCATTGGCGATATTCTGGCGGTGATTGACGGCATCGCGTTCCAGACCAATATTCTGGCGCTGAATGCGGCGGTTGAAGCCGCACGTGCGGGTGAGCAGGGGCGTGGATTTGCGGTGGTGGCGGGTGAAGTCCGAAGTCTGGCGCAGCGCAGTGCGCAATCGGCTAAAGAGATCAAAATGCTGATGGAAGAGTCTCAAAGTCGCGTCAGTGAAGGCACCGTGATGGCGAAAATGGCGGGCGAAACGATGAATGACGTTTCTGACGCCGTGGCGCGCGTGACATCCCTGATGCGTGAGATCTCAACGGCCACGCGTGAGCAAAGCAATGGTATTGGGCAGGTGAATCTGGCGGTATCGCAAATGGATGAAGTCGCACAGCAAAATGCGTCTCTGGTAGAAGAGTCCGCTGCTGCCACGCGCTCACTGGAAGATCAGGCGCGCCTGCTTGCAGAAAGTATGTCTCAGTTTAAAGTGCAATCGCAGGAATTTGCCGCCATCGGCCGATTCTAATATCTCCGTCATACTTCATAAAAAAATTCCCGTGAAAACGGGAATTTTTTTGTCTTATTCTTCGGAGGACGTCTGTTCGTCTTCTGGCTGCTTCTTCTTGCGTAGCTTATTCCAGATTTTACTTTCCTGTCCGCGCCAGAGGCGTTGGATATTGTCATGATGACGCATCAGTATCAGGCAAGAGAGCATCGCGACGGGGAAGGTAAACTGTGGTTTGAACCACCAGACATAAAACGGCGCGATGAGCGCACTGACAATCGCACCCAGCGAGGAATAGCCGCTCAGCAGCACGGTCAGTAGCCAGGTACCGGTCATCAGCCCCGTCAGATCCCAGCCGATAGGGGCAATGGCACCCAGCGCCGTTGCCACACCTTTGCCACCGCGAAAGTGGAAAAAGACGGGATAGATATGACCGAGGCAGGCAGCGATAGCGGTTAACCCGAGATATAGCGGGGGAACGCCCAGCTCGTAAGCCGCCCACACTGGCAGCATGCCTTTCAGAACATCAAACACCAATACGGTTGCAGCGGCCGCTTTGCCGCCAATACGCAATACGTTAGTGGCTCCGGGGTTCCCGGAACCATGCTGGCGCGGGTCGGGTAGCCCAGCAATTCTGCAAAATAAAATCGCACTGGAAATAGAGCCACACAGATACGCGATTAACATCATACCAAGCGCGGTAACACTCATAACGCTATTCCGTTTAGTTTGTATAGAGAGACGTTTAATAAGGGTCGTTTTACTCTTCTCATCTGTGGATAATACGCACATTCCGTCGGAAGTGGTATCCGACAGCGACAAAAACAGAGAATGGCGTGATGGATATCGTATTTATTGAAGAACTTACTGTAATCACAACTATTGGTGTTTACGATTGGGAACAGACCATCCAGCAGAAACTGGTGTTCGATATCGAAATGGGCTGGGATAACCGTCAGGCAGCCGCCAGTGACGATGTTAATGACTGCCTGAGCTATGCCGATGTCAGCGAGGCGGTGATTGCCCATGTGGCAAACCAGCGCTTTGCTCTGGTGGAACGCGTTGCCGAAGAAGTCGCGCACATGCTGATGCAGCGCTTCTCGATCCCCTGGCTGCGGATCAAGCTCAGCAAGCCGGGCGCTGTCGCGCAGGCGCGTCAGGTTGGCGTCATTATTGAGCGTGGCACACGATAAATCTGATTTAACAGAATAAATACTGATTTACGTGCAACTAAATCGTAACCCAAATAGTCTATAAGCCAGTTATAGCGGCTCGCGGAAGTACGCGGCCGCTTTTTTGTGCGCTGCATTTTCGTTTTTATTAGAGGCAAGGATTTTTAGATGACTGACCTGCATTCATTGCTAATCGCATTTATTCTTGGCGTGGTCGAAGGACTGACCGAGTTTTTGCCCGTATCGTCTACGGGGCATATGATTATCGTTGGTCATTGGTTAGGGTTCGCTGATGAGAAAGCCAAGACGTTTGAAGTTATCATTCAGCTTGGCTCGATTTTGGCCGTTGTCGTGATGTTCTGGCGCCGCCTCTTTGGTCTGATTGGGATTCACTTCGGCGACGTTCCGCACGAGGGGAAAACCGCTGGACGTCTGAAACTGACGCACATCTTGCTGGCAATGATTCCCGCGGTGGTGCTTGGTCTGATTTTTCATGACGTCATCAAGTCGCTGTTTTATCCACAGAACGTGATGTATGCGCTGGTGATCGGTGGCTTCCTGCTGTTAGCGGCGGAATGGTTCAAGCCAAAACAGCCGCGTGCTGTCGGGCTGGATGACATCACGCACCGTCAGGCATTTATGATTGGCTGTTTTCAATGTCTGGCGCTGTGGCCCGGCTTTTCGCGTTCAGGGGCGACCATTTCCGGTGGGATGCTGATGGGCGTCAGCCGCTATGCTGCCTCTGAGTTCTCTTTTATTCTGGCGGTTCCCATGATGATGGGCGCGACCGTTCTGGATCTGTATAAAAGCTGGCATTTCCTGTCGCTGGCCGATGTGCCGATGTTTGCCGTTGGTTTCGTGACGGCCTTTATTGTGGCGCTGATTGCGATTAAAACCTTCCTGAAAATCATCAAACGCATCTCGTTTGTCCCATTTGCGATTTACCGTTTTATCGTCGCGGGCGTGGTTTACATGGTGTTTATGTAAGACTGAGAACGTCGATTTTAGGTAGACCGTTATAGAAGAGAAGAGGCCACGCATTAGCGTGGCCTCTTTGTTTCAGGATGCGGCTGATGAATCTGGCTGCTGTGCTTTCCAGTCTGCCAGTGCATGAATACGACGGCGTGCGAGTTCGTTACGCACGTCAATGCCCTTAAACCCATCGGCGACGACGTCCGCACTGCTGACCTGACTGGCGACGCGGAAAGCTTCACGCAGATAGTCGCCTTGCGGATACGGGGTCTCTTCAAAACCGGCACGGCCTCTGGCATCGGCTTCGCTCGTGAGCGCTAACTGCTCCAGACGCTGTGGTTTACGCCAGACGTCAATCGCATCAAATAACTTCAGCAGGGTTTTGGGTTGCAGCACCTGCACGGTATGAACCAGATCATGATATTCCGCAACCAGCTTTGCCAAATCGCGAATCGGGTTAGGTACGCGCAGGCGCTGGCACAGTGCCTCAACCAGTTTGACGCCCGCCGGGCCATGCCCGTGATGACGCGGCCACAGTTCGGGGGGCGTCAGCCCTTTTCCTAAATCGTGGCACAGCGTAGCAAAACGTACGTCAATCTCAGGGCTGAGGCGAGCGGCCATCGCCACCGTCATCATGGTATGAATGCCGGTATCGATTTCCGGATGCCATTTGGCGGGGGCGGGCACGCCGTACAGGTTATCGATTTCAGGGAACAGCACGGCCAGCGCACCGCAGTCACGAAGCACCTGAAAATAGACATCTGGCGACGAGGTGCCGAGTGCTTTTTCCGTCTCTTTCCAGACGCGCTCTGGCGTCAGATAAGCCAGCTCACCCTCATGCGCCATTTTTTGCATCAGCGCCATGGTTTCTTCGGCAATCTGGAAGCCGAGATGAGCAAAACGCGCGGCAAAACGGGCGACGCGCAGCACCCGTAACGGATCTTCGCTGAATGCGTCGGAAACGTGGCGCAGTACGCGATTCTCAAGATCGCGACGACCGTGATAAGGATCGATAAGGTCGCCTCGCTCGGTGCGGGCAATCGCGTTGATGGTCAAATCGCGGCGCAGCAAATCCTGCTCTAACGTGACATCGGGGGCGGCATGGCAGACAAACCCGGTATAGCCTTTGCCAGATTTGCGTTCGGTACGCGCGAGAGCGTATTCATCGCGGCTAACGGGGTGTAAGAAGACGGGGAAATCCTTTCCAACCTGCTGGTAACCCTGCTCAAGCAGGTTCTCCGGCGTCGCGCCGACCACCACCCAATCTTTCTCGGTGACGGGTAAACCCAGCAGGCTGTCCCGAACAGCGCCGCCGACAAGGTAGATCTTCAACGTCGGGCTCCTGAATCAATAACCAATACTTCACCACATACTACCATCTTTGCACCGCGACGTTGGCCGCAAAGAAAAATGCCTGCAAGAAGCAGGCACGTGTTCCGATTAGCTCATCCAGCGGTCATTTTTCTTTTTGCGAGGGATGATGTGCGGCAACAGCAGACCCAGCAGCAAGCCTATGCCAGCCACGCCGCCGCCATACATAAACCACTGTAGAATGATGGTGCGCTGCTTATCGTCAAGCTGGACATTCGCCGCGCTGACTTTCTTCTGTGCGACGATAAGCTGTGTTTTCAGATCCTGATTTTCCTGACGCAACCCATTGATAACACCATCGCTGGCTGCGACTTTCTGTTGCATATCCGCGGTGCGTTGGTTCCAGGTCTGATCGATATTATTCAGTTTGTCAGTCAGGTCTTTTACCTGTTTTTCCAGCTCCGGCACCCGCGTGCGCAGGCTCGGCGTCTCGCTAAGCTGGTCGAGAGGAATCCAGGTGGTGCGGTTTTTATCATCACGAATCTGCGCATAGCCTGCACTTTCATTAACGCTGAGTAGCGTGACCTCAGTGCCAGCATTCACCGTGCCGACGATACGATATTGATTGCCCGGCCCGCTGTGGACATACGTCAATAACTCATCGGAAATATAGCGTTTTTCTTCCGCCTGTGCGGTCCAGCTCAGCGTGAGCGAAAATAAAGTAAAACAGAGTAAGCCTAATTTCTGCATAAGATCATCATGTTGCGTTAATGGTGGTCCGATAGTAGAGGCTTAAGTCTGACGAGGCAATGTATAAACCGAAATGAGAACAGTCTTAGAACCTCCCCATTAGGGCTATTTCACACCAATAATGCCTGCTGGGATAAGTTCTTAGAAGGCGGTGAGCGGCGTGTTTAAGCGGGGAAAAGCGGTGTTGCCAATGGCAGCGTTGCATAAGAAATGCGCGCTTGTTCGCAGGTGAAAAAGAGTGTGTGCGGTAAGAGTAGTAAGCTGAAGTAAAATGTTATTTACTGACATGATAATGAATGTGGTCTTGGTGTTGTGAATGCTATGAGTGAAGAAATTGAGCTGAAGTTTATTGTTCATCCCGACAGCGTTGAATCGCTGCTGACGCAACTGGCTGACTGGGAGAGTGATTACAGTCAGTATGAGCACATGCGTGCCCAGCGTCTGAGCAATACCTATTATGAAACGGCGGATAATTACCTGCGCCGCAATGGCATCGGCCTGCGTATTCGCGGCGAAAATGAACGCTACGAAATGACGGCGAAAACGGCCGGCAAGGTGATTGGCGGGCTGCATCAACACCCAGAATATAATGTTGAGCTGGAGAACGCTGAGCTGGATCTCAGCCTGTTTCCGGCGGAAGTCTGGCCGGAGGATTGCGATGTTGAGGCGCTGCAATCGTCGCTCAATCCGCTGTTTAGTACGGATTTTACGCGTGAAAAGTGGGTGTTTACTTACTATCAAAGCGTGATTGAAGTTGCCTTAGATCGTGGTGAAATTCGTGCCGGAGACCTGAGTGAACCGCTGTGCGAACTGGAGATGGAGCTTAAGGTCGGGCAGACCACCCATCTGCTGGAGCTGGCAAAGGAAATCGCGGAGTTTGGTGGTATGCGGCAGGGCAGCCTGAGTAAGGCGGCGCGCGGATACCATCTGGCTAAAGGTAATCCGGTTCGCGAGTGTCAGCCTCTCAACCGACTGGTTGTGGATCCAAAAACCAATATCGATCAGGCCATCCGCGCGGCGCTGGAACTGGGGTTGAGTCACTGGCAATACCACGAAGAACTGTGGGTAAGAGGGAATGCCTCTGCCCGTGAAGTCCTGCCAGAGGCCAGTGCGATGATGCGCGAAATGTTGGTGCTGGTGGGAGGCGTTGTGTTACGCAAGGTCACCACGCTTTTTCGTTCTGCACTCGCGACGCTGGAGGCCCGGCTACAAGGCTCCGACGGCGCGGAAGTGTGCTACAGCGTCGACTACCTGCAAAGTAAGTTGGTACTGACTTCCTGGCTGATCGAGTCTGGCTGGCGTGACCATATGGATAATAAAGATCGCATTAAGCTACAGGGATCGTTCAAACGCTTTGCCGACATCATGTTAAGCCGTAGCACGGCGGATCTGAAAAGCGCTTTTTCCTCTAAATTGACGGAAGCGCAGTACGAACAGCAAATCCCTCGTCTGCAACGTAATATCTGCGCTTTTCTTCTCTTATCCGGCGCTTATCCGGCGGAGCAGGTGGAAGCCTACATTTCACACTGGCGGGTGTTGCTCCAGGAAATTGAGCGGCTCGCTGCCGGACAGGCTCCTTCTGCCTATCTGGAAGCCTACCGTAAAGAGGCGTTGACCTTGCCCCCGTTCTGGCTACATAGCGGCGGACCATCACAGTAACCGTTAACTGCCGCTTGTCAGTGAGGATAGGCGGCGCATCAAGGGAACCCCCATGTCGATACTTCCTTTGCCCGCTTTACCTGTGCTTCTGACGGAACAATCTCAGCGTGCTCTGTCGCGTTTGCGGGAAGCCGCACCTGATGAACCGATAACCGACAGTGACTCTGCTGTTCTGGCATTGAGCGATTTTGTCAGCGATGCGCTTGCGCTCCATCCTGACTGGTGGCAAGGGATTCATCAGCAACCGCCGCAGCCTGAAGAGTGGCAGCATTACGCCGACTGGTTGAGCAATGTATTGGCCGACGTTAACGATGAAAATGCGTTGATGGCGGCATTACGCCGGTTTCGTCGACATATGTTGACGCGAATTGCGTGGTCGCAGGCGCTGCAAACCAGTACGACGGAGCACACGCTGCGTCAGTTGAGTGAGCTGGCTGAGGTGGTGATCGTGGCGGCCAGAAGCTGGCTATATCAGGCCTGTTGTCGCGAGTGGGGCACACCTTGCAATGCGCAGGGCGTAGCTCAGCCTCTGCTGATTCTTGGCATGGGAAAACTGGGTGGGGGAGAGCTTAACTTCTCTTCGGATATCGACCTGATATTCGTCTATCCCGAAAATGGTCATACGCAAGGCGGACGACGCGAGCTGGATAACGCGCAATTCTTCACGCGTCTGGGGCAGCGGCTCATTAAGGTGCTGGATCAGCCGACCGTCGATGGTTTTGTTTACCGTGTGGATATGCGGTTACGTCCCTTTGGTGACAGCGGTCCGCTGGTGCTCAGCTTTGCGGCCATGGAAGATTATTATCAGGAACAGGGCCGCGATTGGGAACGCTATGCCATGGTCAAAGCGCGCCTGATGGGGGGAATGGACGATGACTATAGTCAGGAACTGCGCAGTACGCTGAAGCCCTTTGTCTTCCGTCGCTATATCGATTTCAGCGTGATCCAGTCACTGCGAAATATGAAGGGCATGATTGCCCGCGAAGTGCGTCGACGGGATCTGCGCAACAACATCAAGCTGGGTGCGGGCGGCATTCGTGAAATCGAATTTATCACGCAGGTTTTCCAACTGATTCGTGGCGGGCGTGAACCAGGATTGCAGGGGCGCTCGCTGCTGCCTACGCTACAGCATGTAGGAACGCTGGGATTATTAACGCCACAGCAGGTGCTCGATCTCAGTACCTCTTACCTGTTTCTGCGTCGTTTAGAGAACCTGTTGCAGGCGATTGCCGATGAGCAGACGCAAACCTTGCCGGGTGATGAGCTGAATCAGCAGCGGCTGGCATGGGGAATGGGTTTTGACAACTGGGACACGCTGCAATCCATGCTGGAACAGCATATGCAGGCGGTGCGTCACGTATTTGATGACCTGATTGGCGATGATGCACCGGACAATAATGATATCCCTGAACATAGCAGCTATAGCAGCCTATGGCAGGACACGCTGGATGACGGTGAACTGGCTCCGCTGACGCCCCATCTCTCGGAAAGCGTGCGTGAAAAGCTGATGCGGACGATTGTGGAATTCCGTCACGATGTGGCGAAACGCACGATAGGGCCGCGCGGGCGGGACGTGCTGGATCAGCTCATGCCGTGTTTGCTGGCGGAAGTCTGCGCTCGTCAGGAAGCGGATACGGTGTTGTCTCGTCTGACGCCGCTGCTGCTGGGGATTGTCACACGTACCACCTATCTCGAACTGCTGCTGGAGTCTCGCGCTGCGCTCGGCCAACTGATTCGCCTGTGCGCGGCGTCGCCAATGGTGGCCAGCCAGCTGGCACGCTACCCCCTGCTGCTGGATGAATTGCTCGATGCATCAACGCTGTATCAGCCGACGGCACCGGGCGCGTATGCCGATGAGCTACGTCAGTATTTGATGCGCGTCCCTGAGGATGATGAAGAACAGCAGTTGGAAGCCGTTCGCCAGTTCAAGCAGTCGCAGCAGCTACGCATCGCCGCAGGGGATATCGGTGGCGTACTGCCCGTGATGAAAGTGAGCGATCACTTAACGTATTTGGCTGAAGCGATTATCGCGGCCGTGGTTCAGCAGGCGTGGGGACAGATGGTGGCGCGCTATGGCCAGCCGTCACATTTGCAGCATCGTGAAGGCCGTGGGTTTGCGGTTATTGCCTATGGCAAACTCGGCGGCTGGGAGCTGGGATATAGCTCCGATCTGGATTTGGTATTCTTGCTGGATTGTCCATCGGACGTGATGACGGATGGCGAACGCAGTATTGATGGTCGTCAGTTTTATCTGCGCCTCGCACAGCGAGTGATGCATCTGTTTAGCACCCGGACGTCATCAGGCATTTTGTATGAAGTGGATGCCCGTCTGCGGCCATCGGGCGCGGCGGGTATGCTGGTGAGTACGGTCGAAGCGTTTGATGAGTATCAGCGCAATGAGGCATGGACGTGGGAGCATCAGGCGCTGGTGCGTGCACGTATGGTGTACGGCGAAAGCGGTGTGCAGCAAACATTTGAGTCTATTCGTCGCAGCATTCTGTGTGCAGAGCGTGACGCGGAGACGCTGCGAACCGAAGTGCGCGAAATGCGGGAAAAAATGCGTCAGCATCTGGCGAACAAAGATAAAGCACTCTTCGACATCAAAACGGATGCGGGCGGCATTACGGATATCGAATTCATTGCCCAGTATCTGATGCTACGTTACGCCGCTCAGGAACCGCGTTTGACCCGTTGGTCAGACAACGTGCGTATTCTGGAACTGATGGCGCAATATGGCGTAATGGAAGAGAGTGAAGCCAATGCGCTCAAGCTGGCCTACGTTACCATGCGCAATGAACTGCACCATCTGGCCTTGCAGGAGCTGTCCGGTCGGGTCAGCAAGGAGCGGTTCGTTGCGGAGCGGGAGCAGGTGCTGGTGAGTTGGAATAAGTGGCTGGTGGGAGCGTAAGCTCCTCCTATCTATATGGTCAAATGTGCCGTGCGGTTTAGAGCCGCGCAGCAGTGGCGTGTATGATACGTGCCTATGATATTATTACGCGCATTATGCGAAATAAGCCTGGAGTAGAGGATGAAAGTGACGCTGCCTGATTTCCGTCAAGCGGGTGTATTAGTGGTCGGTGATGTCATGCTGGATCGTTACTGGTATGGGCCGACCAGCCGAATTTCACCAGAGGCACCCGTGCCTGTGGTCAAGGTTGATACGATCGAAGAGCGCCCAGGCGGCGCGGCGAACGTCGCAATGAACATCGCTGCATTGGGCGCGGGATCGCGTCTGGTGGGGTTAACGGGCATTGATGATGCAGCTCGCGCACTGAATGCCAAACTTGGCGAAGTGAATGTGAAGTGTGACTTTGTCGCTGTTCCTACGCATCCGACGATCACCAAGCTGCGCGTGCTGTCACGTAATCAGCAGTTGATCCGACTGGATTTCGAAGAGGGCTTTGAAGGAATTGATCCTCAGCCGATTATCGAGCGTATTCAACTGGCGCTGCCAAAAATTGGCGCGCTGGTGCTGTCTGACTATGCAAAAGGCGCATTAGCGCATGTGCAAACCATGATTCAGACGGCAAAAGCGGCTGGGGTTCCGGTGCTGATCGACCCGAAAGGCACGGATTTTGCCCGCTATCGTGGCGCGACGTTGCTGACGCCAAACCTGTCTGAGTTTGAAGCGGTAGCAGGGCGTTGCAAAACGGAAGACGAGCTGGTTGAGCGTGGTATGCAACTGGTGGCCGATTACGATCTGTCCGCGTTACTGATTACCCGTTCCGAGCAAGGGATGACGCTGCTACAGCCGGGCAAAGCACCGCTGCATTTGCCGACGCAGGCGCAGGAAGTGTACGACGTGACCGGTGCGGGCGATACCGTAATCGGTGTGTTGGCCGCTGCGCTGGCGGCAGGTAACCCGCTGGAAGAGGCCTGTTTCCTGGCTAATGCCGCCGCAGGCGTCGTCGTCGGCAAGCTGGGGACGTCCACGGTCACGCCGATTGAATTGGAAAATGCTATCCGCGGCCGTGCCGACACCGGATTTGGTGTCATGACCGAAGAACAGCTGAAACAGGCCGTTGAACTGGCGCGTCAGCGTGGCGAAAAGATTGTCATGACCAACGGCTGCTTCGATATTCTGCACGCCGGACACGTGTCTTACCTGGCAAACGCCCGCAAACTTGGCGACCGATTAATCGTTGCGGTAAACAGCGATGCCTCAACCAAGCGTCTGAAGGGACCGACTCGTCCCGTCAACCCGCTGCCGCAGCGGATGATCGTGCTGGGTGCACTGGAAGCCGTCGACTGGGTCGTGCCGTTTGAAGAAGATACGCCGCAGCGCCTGATTGCCAGCATTCTGCCGGACATTCTGGTGAAAGGCGGAGACTACCAGCCACATGAAATCGCCGGTAGTGAAGAAGTCTGGGCCAACGGCGGTGAAGTGAAAGTCCTGAACTTTGAGGACGGCTGTTCCACGACGAACATCATCAACACGATTAAAGCCAACACGTCTAAATCTTAAATGAAATAAAACTGACGGTGCTCGCAATATTTCGGCACCGTTAGGCCGCAAGCTAATGATTCTCGCTCTGGTAGATCACGGGCGAGAATCATAACAATCACGACGCCGACAGGGCGACACGTCAGATAAAACAGGTATGAAACCAGTGAAGAAAGAACCAGCCGAAGTGAATGCGGCCGCACTGCGGGTAGCGGAGTTGCGCCGGGTCTTACGCCATCACGAATACAAATATCACGTTGAAGATGCGCCCGAAATTCCTGATATCGAATATGACAAGCTCATGCAGGAACTGAAAGCGTTAGAGGCGGATCACCCCGAGCTGGTGACCAGTGATTCTCCCACGCAGCGCGTGGGTGCGGCACCGCTGGCGGCATTTGAGCAGGTACGTCATGAAGTGCCGATGTTATCGCTGGATAACGTCTTTGATGAAGAGAGCTATCTGGCCTTCAGCAAGCGAATTGGCGACCGGCTGAAGAACGGTGACGATCTGACATTCTGCTGCGAGCTGAAACTGGATGGTTTAGCCGTCAGCCTGTTGTATGAAGATGGCGTTCTGGTACAGGCAGCCACGCGTGGGGATGGCACGACCGGGGAAAATATCACCAGTAACATTCGTACCGTTGCAGCGATTCCACTGCGCCTTGAGGGTGACAATATTCCGCGTCGTGTTGAAGTACGCGGTGAAGTGTTTATGAAGCACAGCGGTTTTGAAAAGCTGAACGAAGAGGCTCGTCGTACGGGGAGTAAAGTTTTTGCTAACCCGCGTAACGCTGCCGCCGGATCGCTACGCCAGCTTGACCCGCGCATTACGGCTAAGCGTCCGCTGACCTTCTTTTGCTATGGCGTAGGTCTGCTGGAAGGCGGTGAGCTGCCCGCAAGCCACTGGGAGCGGCTGATGCAGTTCAAGGCGTGGGGACTGCCGGTGAGCGACAGAATTAAACTATGTACCGGTCCGGCCGAGGTACTCGATTTTTATCGTCAGGTTGAGCAAACCCGCAGCTCGTTAGGCTTTGATATCGACGGCGTCGTTGTCAAAGTTGACTCTCTGGAACTGCAGGAGCGGTTAGGGTTTGTTGCCCGTGCGCCTCGCTGGGCGGTGGCCTTTAAATTTCCGGCGCAGGAACAGCTGACCTGGGTGCGCGATGTCGAGTTTCAGGTCGGGCGAACAGGCGCGATTACGCCGGTTGCGCGTTTGGAACCCGTCGCCGTGGCCGGGGTTATCGTCAGCAACGCCACGCTGCATAATGCCGATGAAATTGAGCGGCTAGGTTTGCAGATTGGTGATCGCGTGATTGTGCGTCGAGCGGGGGATGTGATCCCGCAGATCGTCGGCATCGTGGAATCTGAGCGGCCAGAAACGGTGCGTCCGATCGTTTTCCCTGCGGCCTGTCCCGTATGTGGATCTGACGTTGAACGCGTAGAAGGCGAGGCCGTCACGCGCTGTACTGGTGGCCTGATCTGTGGTGCCCAGCGTAAAGAGGCACTGAAGCATTTTGTTTCTCGTCGCGCATTGGACGTGGAAGGCATGGGCGATAAGATCATCGATCAACTGGTGGAAAAAGAGTACGTCAAGACGCCAGCCGATCTGTTCCGTTTGAGCGCTGGGATCATGACGGGGCTGGATCGCATGGGGCCGAAATCCGCGACGAATCTGGTCAATGCGCTGGAAAAGGCGAAAAGCACCACGTTGGCACGTTTCCTCTATGCGTTGGGGATCCGTGACGTTGGCGAATCGACGGCGGCTAATCTGGCTGCGCATTTTGGTTCGCTAGAGGCGCTTTTTGCTGCCGATGAAGAGGCGCTGCTGGAAGTGCCGGATGTCGGTAAAGTCGTCGCCGCGCACGTGCGTCATTTCCTTGAGGAAGAGCACAACCAAACCGTCATCCGTGAATTGACCGATCCCGCAGGGATCAACATTCACTGGCCTGAGGTTCAGGTCGTCAATGCTGAAGAGATCGACAGCCCATTTGCGGGGAAAACGGTGGTATTGACCGGATCGCTAAGTATTCTGTCCCGCGACGAAGCCAAAGATCGGCTAACGGCGTTAGGGGCGAAAGTGAGCGGCAGTGTCTCGAAGAAAACCGATATGGTGATTGCAGGTGAAGCCGCGGGTTCTAAACTGGTGAAGGCGCAAGAATTGGGGATCCCAGTGATCGATGAGGCGGAAATGATCCGACTATTGGGGGCGTAAACGGATGGAAAAAGAAGACCTGATAGACATTGCCACGATGCAGATGCCGTTTGGTAAATACAAAGGGCGAGTGCTGATCGATTTACCGGAAGAGTACCTGCTGTGGTTCTCCCGCAAGGATGAATTTCCTAAAGGTCGCTTAGGGGAATTGATGCAGATTACGCTGGCAATCAAGATAGAGGGTCTGCAAGGGTTGGTCACGCCGCTGAAGCGGCCCCGTTCCTGATTATCCATTTCCTCGCGCAGTCCTTGACGAAAAAAGGTCGTTTCAATGAAGCGACCTTTTACGTTTGCTAGTTACCCCATCCTATACATAGACATTAATCTTATTGTCTGCGGTTGGGCGGTTAACGCCTTCTTGTTTAGCATTTTGCGTCGTAGAAGAGGAATCAGACTGCTGCTCTGACTTTTCACTCTGCAAACGAGCAATTTGTGCTTGTAATGCCTGGATCTGGGCCTGAATTGCCTGCTGCTGTTGTTCGATCAGTTTACGTTCTTCATCGCTTTCTGCGCTAGAAGCCGATTCGGTCAGTTTACTCACCTGCTTGGTGAGCGATTGGACCTGTTTGGTTAACTGCGCAATCTGCTGTTCTGACGTGCTACTGCTTTTACTGCTGCTTGCCGTGGTTGTCGATACGCTGATAACGCTGATGGTGTTTGACATTTTCCCTCCTGAAAAGATGCCGATGTACCCGTCATACTTCAAGTTGCAGGTGCGTTGGCTGCGCTACTCGGCCCACTGATGTGTGCCTCGCCCCGTAGGGGCCGCTGCAATACAGCGTTCAAATCTGCCTTTGGCAGATTTGTCAGTCACCCGAATCACTTACTTATGTAAGCTCATCGGGACTCCCTCGCTTGCCGCCTGCCTGAAACTCGAATTATTTAGGGTTGATACCCGAATGACTTGGGCTACATGCCTGTGCAACGGCAATTTAAGCACTTTCTCGAAGGGGATATTGTTGGCAATGAAACATGAAATGCTCACTTTCCTGACAGCTCATGTAACAAACTGTATCAGTCAGGAAAGGGAGAAAAAGAAAGAGGGGAATACGCCAGATATTGCTGTTAGACGTAGATATCAACACCGCCTTTTTTGGCTTTATTTTCAGGTGGTTGTGATGTCGTTTTTGATGCGGCTTCCATCGCTTTCTTTTCCGCTTCTTCTTTTTGGATGCGGGCAATTTCGGCATAGAGCGCCTGGATTTGCGCCTGGATCATTTGCTGCTGCTGTTTGATGAGCTTGCGCTCGTCTTCACTTTGCGCACTGGCGGCATCTGTGCCCAGTTCTTTTAGCTTTTTGGTCAGCTGTTTGATTTGATTTTGTAATGCGGCAATCTTTTGCTGAGCACCACTGCTGGTAGCTGGTGCAGCTTTACTTTCACCCGCCGATGCAGCCTTACTCTCTGTATTAGATGCAGGCTTACCGGCCGTGGGAGCCGCTGCTACTTTTGGAAATGTGTTCATTACAATCCGGCTGATATCATTGGCCATCACTTCCTCCTGAAATAAGTCAATTCTGCAGTGATTATCGGCAGTTCCGCCCTTTTCTTTACGAAAAATTTACAAAACCACGAGGATGATATGCGCTTGCTGGAGGGAAAGAAAGGGGGGGCAAGGGGGCTTTTCTACTCCCTTGCCCTAATGGATGAGATGACGTTAGTTAACTACCGTACACGTTAATCGCGCTATTCAGTCGCCTTGCCTGAAGATTGAGCCCTTCAGCGGCTTCTGTTGAGTGCGTAACCATATCGGTGTTGCGCTGTGTCATTTGTTCTATCTGTGCAATAGAGGTATTGATCAGGCCCAGTGCTGAAGTTTGCTCATGCGTTGCGTTGCTGATCTCTTTGATCATAGTGGAGACCTGCAAGACTTCATCAACGATGTCGCTGATATGTTTGCCCGCGTTCTCGACCATTATGCTGCCCTGTTTCACACTTTCGACGTTGGCATCGATCAACGTTTTAATCTCTTTGGCCGCAGAGGCGGAATGCTGCGCCAGATTGCGAACCTCAGCGGCCACTACCGCAAATCCGCGCCCCTGTACGCCCGCACGAGCGGCTTCAACGGCCGCATTCAGCGCAAGGATGTTGGTCTGGAAGGCAATACTGTCTATCACGCCAATGATATCAACGATTTTATCGCTGGCGCTGGAGATGGAATCCATCATGCCGATGGTTTCCTTCATGATATTGCCACCTTTAAACGCGGTGCTGCTGGCGGCTTCTGCCATGGTGGTGGCCTGTGCCGCTGTTTCTGCACTCTGCTGCACGGCAACGGTAATTTCTTCAATGGCGGCGGCAGTTTGTTGCAGATTGGCCGATGTCTCTTCCGTTCGGGTATTCAGGTCGACATTGTTTTCCGCCAGCTTATGGCTGACGTTGGTGATGCCGTTTACCTGTGTACTGACGTCGTCGACAAGCGAATGCAGGTTCAGGCCAAACTGGTTAACAGAGCGTAGCAGCAAGCCGATTTCGTCGACCCGGTTCAGGTGGACATGCTTTACTTTACGGCCCGATACCACATGCTGAGCCTGCTTCAGTATCATCCTGATTGGCTGTGCAATTTGCTTTTGCAGAAACTGATCCATGATGACAATGAGTAGTAGCGTCAGCGCCAATAGCCACAGCGGATTCATGCCATTGAACGCAAGCAGTGCGGGAATGAGGCCCACCGTTAAGACTGCCAGACGCAAGCGCCAGCGGACTGACAATTTCTGCAAGAGCGACAGTGGCGAAAAGAGCCCAGTACGAACGACTAACCCTTTGTAGAACTTACGGCTGCCCGCCTGTTTTTTCTGCACGGCGCTATACAGCGTTTCGGCATGCTTGATTTCTTCGGCGTTAGGCGTGTTACGTACTGAGATATAGCCTGCGAGCTGCTCCTGCTGGTAGACCGGCGTAACGTTGGCGCGAACCCAGTAGTGGTCACCGTTATTGCGACGATTTTTAACTAATCCAGTCCAGCTATCACCTTGTTTCAGCGTAAACCACATGTCGGCATAGGCTTCAACGGGCATATCGGGATGGCGCACAATATTGTGAGGCTGATTGATGAGCTGCTCTTCGGAAAAACCACTAACCGTAATGAAGGCAGAGTTGGCATAGGTAATGTGGCTGTGAATATTTGTCGTGGACATCAATATGGTGTCCATGTCTAACAGATACTCCTGCTGTGTAACAGGTGTATTTAATCTCATTAGAAACCCCGGCGTACGTATCCCGCTCAGTTTCCAGGTTCAGACACGCTGGCCGCTTTTCTCGTCTCAGACGCTCTGGTTATTACAGAGGCTGAAACGCAGTATCGCTGCCGAATGGTTCGTCCCGTGAAATCTGTCAGGCATATTGCTGTGTAAATATTCAAGTTATTCAAATGGGTATACTGAAATTTTTTGGGTGGCTTACTCATTTATATAAAATAATGTTATGCATTATTTATGAGCGGGCTATTGACCCTATATTGTGCGTGATGGAGATTTTGTAACTGTATCCGTCATACTTCAAGTTGCATGTGCGTTGGCTGCATTCAGTCACCCGAATCACTTACTCAAGTAAGCTCATCGGGATGCCTTCCCTTGCCGCCTGCCTGAAACTCGAATTATTTAGGATATATATTTTTGTAACAAATATGTCATCAGTGTTAGCACGCTTTTTCAGCACGCGTAAATTTATGATGAGGACGATTATCTGTCAATTGATTCATTTTATTAGCAATAAATAATTGGTAAAAAATGATTAAAAATAGGTAGGGGTAAAATAGGGATTATTCTTAATAGGTGTTTTGGAATCGATGAATTTGACGCTAAAAAGAATAACTTGTTAAGGTTTTTTTATTTTTTCTTTGCGTGAATGAAATTAAATGTTGCTGCTCTGCTGTTTATTCTTTTAATTACGGCCTTTTTTTCATTTTTATTGACGCTGAATTTATTGTAGATCAAATAACGCTATCCGCAGACCAGATAATGACGCTGGCCTGCGGAGAACGGTAATCAGGTTACCGGCGCTGGATTGAAGACGGCCAGTGCATTATGCAGCCCCCACTGATCGGACCAGGTTTTTTTCTTGCCGCTGGCGATATCCAAAATGAAGTGGAAAAGCTGCCAGCCTACGTCTTCGATCGTGGCCTCTCCGGTAGCAATGGTGCCGGCATCAATATCCATCAGATCGTGCCAGCGGTTTGCCAATGCGGTGCGGGTCGCCATTTTTATGACGGGGACAGCCAGCAGGCCATAGGGGGTACCGCGACCGGTGGTGAAGACCTGCACGGTGATACCGGAAGCGAGTTGCTGCGTGCCGCATACAAAGTCGCTGGCCGGCGTTGCGGCGTAAATCAGCCCGCGTTTGGTTGGGCGCTGTCCGGGGGACAGGACTTCGACAATCGCGCTGGTGCCGGATTTGGCGATGGAGCCAAGTGCTTTTTCCACCACGTTCGCGAGGCCACCTTTTTTGTTGCCCGGCGATGGGTTGGCGCTACGGTCGGTCTGCCCGCTGTCGAGGTAGTTATCGTACCAGGCCATTTCTTCCAGCAGGCGTTTACCGACTTCTTCATTGATGACGCGTGGCGTTAACAGATGAATGGCGTCGCGTACTTCGGTCACTTCGGAGAACATGACGGTGGCGCCGCAGCGTACCAGCAGGTCGGAGGCAAAACCCACTGCTGGGTTCGCGGTGACGCCGGAGAAAGCATCGCTGCCACCACACTGCATGCCGACAACCAGCTCAGAGGCCGGGCAGGTTTCACGCTGACGTTTGTTCAGCCGTTGCAGGTGTTTGTCTGCCATCGTCAGAATGTCATCCACCATCGATCTGAAACCAACGTGGTGTTCATCCTGCAAGCGGACAATGCTGGTATCGTCAAGAGAGATGGCCTGTACGTCAGACGTCCCTTCCAGCAGGCGTTCCGGCTGTAATTTTTCACAGCCCAGACCGACCACCAGTATCTCGCCGCCAAAATTCGGGTTCAGCGCCAGATTGTGAATGGTACGGATAGGAACCACCGCAGCAGGGGCATTGATTGCTACGCCACAGCCATAAAGATGGTTGAGTGCGACCACGCCATCCACATTGGGATATCTCGGTAATAAATCGCGCTCGATAATTTTGACGACATAGTCCACCACGCCCGCGACGCAGTGCACGCTGGTGCTGATGCCCAGCAGATTTTTCGTGCCTATGCTGCCGTCGGCGTTGCGGTAGCCTTCAAAGGTATAACCTTCCAGCGCAGGTAGCGCGGGGGGGATTTTGGTCGCTAGCGGCAGAGTTTCCAGCGCAGGAGCCTGAGGCAACTCGACCAGCGATTCATCGATCCAGCTTCCTTTGGCAATATCACGCAGCGCATACCCGATAATTTCACCATAGCGGATGATGGCGCCTGATTTGGCGATATCCACAAGGGCCACTTTATGACCTTGCGGAACATGCTCAATTAATTCCAGATCATCGTTAAAGCGGGTTCCGGCACGTAAGCCATTATTATTAACAACAATGGCAACATTATCAGAATCGTGAACCTTAATATAAAGTGGCTGCTCTTGTGCAGCATTACTTTCTGATTTATCTGACATGATGCAAGCCTTTATTATTGGTTTATCAGAAACGCGGTGATAACTATTATCACGCTATTATTTCATTGCTCGCTAACGAGTATACGTGAGGTTCTCTTCTCGTACATTATGCAATTGACCTAAGCCAGCGCTTTTTGTTTCTGATTTATCAGGCGAAGACCCAATTTTCGGTGAGTTTGATCACATTCTGACTGCGCACGGTTTTTCAGGGGGAAATGACAATAATGTGTATAAATGTAAAAAGAGAACGGCGGTGTTTTTCGTGAAATACCTCGCATTATATCGTGCAAGTGCACCAACATATTCAAAAGGACATTTTTAATGTTGTGCTTTTAGCTAGTGAGCAGTGAGTGGGTAAAAATTATAATGTTCCTGCGAGTTGAAGATGTCAGCTAATTACTCTGATGCTATATAGCCTGGCTATTCGCAAAAAAAATAAAAATGGGAATGTTAACTATCCACTGAATCTTCATTCTGATAACCCTACACCGTTATCTGTTATTCGGAATGAATGAGCGAACCGCGATTGAAGCAGGAGTTCATCATGAATACAGTAAGCTCAGCAGCTGGCGCGATACAAAAGAGAACAAACGCCCGCTACTGGATTGTCGTGATGTTGTTTATTGTCACGTCATTTAACTATGGAGACCGTGCGACCTTATCCATTGCTGGTTCAGCAATGTCTAAGGAAATTGGGTTGGATGCGGTGGGGATGGGTTATATCTTCTCAGCGTTCTCCTGGGCGTATGTGATTGGACAAATACCTGGAGGCTGGCTGCTCGATCGCTTTGGCTCAAAGAAAGTCTACTTCTACAGTATCTTGACCTGGTCGCTTTTTACTTTATTACAAGGCTTTGTCGACGTTTTCAGCGGCGCGGGCATTGTGATTTCTCTGTTCCTCCTGCGCTTTATGGTCGGCTTGTGTGAATCGCCTTCCTTCCCGGGAAATAGCCGCATTGTGGCTGCCTGGTTCCCTGCACAAGAACGTGGTACTGCCGTCGCGATATTCAACTCGGCACAGTATTTTGCCACGGTTATTTTTGCACCGATCATGGGGTGGCTGACGCAGGCAGTTGGCTGGGCGCACGTGTTCTGGTTCATGGGCGGGCTGGGTATCATTTTGAGCTTTGTCTGGCTGAAAGTGATTCACGATCCGAAAGATCACCCAGGTGTGAATCAGGCCGAATTGGACTACATCGAAGCCGGTGGCGCACTGATCAATATGGACGCCAAAGGGACGAAGAAGGCGACTGAGAAAGGCGAAAAATGGCACCAGATCAAGCAATTAATGCAGTCTCGCATGATGCTGGGTGTGTATATCGGTCAATACTGTATTAATGCACTGACCTACTTCTTCATCACCTGGTTCCCGCTTTATCTGGTTCAGGCTCGTGGTATGTCGATCCTCAAAGCGGGATTTGTCGCCTCAGTGCCTGCTATCTGTGGTTTTGTCGGGGGCGTTCTGGGCGGCATTATTTCCGATTACCTGATGCGCCGGACCAACTCCCTGACCTTTGCCCGTAAAACGCCAATCGTTCTCGGTATGTTGCTCTCCATGTCGATGGTGATTTGTAACTACGTTGAAACCGAGTGGGTGGTCATTGCGGTGATGTCCGCAGCCTTCTTCGGTAAAGGCATTGGTGCGCTGGGCTGGGCAGTTATGGCCGATACCGCACCGAAAGAAATCAGCGGATTGAGCGGCGGGCTGTTCAATATGTTCGGTAACGCGTCTGGTATCGTGACGCCGATTGCGATTGGCTACATCATCGGAATGACCGGTTCCTTCAATGGGGGTCTGGTGTATGTCGGGATCCATGCGCTGGTTGCGATCTTCAGCTACCTGTTCATCGTGAAAGATATTAAACGTATCGAATTGAAGCCGTTCGTTAAGAATTAAGGCCATTCGTTACTGCATTCATCTGAATATAGGCAATAACACGAAACGCTGCGCTATCGTACTGATGGCGCAGCGTTTCTCTATTAGATTTGCCGTTTATTTACTTCATGGAAATCCGGGTTTTATCTCTTTGAAATCGGCTGCTGGGAAGACGTATTTCGGTGTTTATAAGGCGGAAATTCGCTTTGCCCGGTTTTCGTGAAACACCTCCCATTGGCCTGTGATAATGACATATTTAATCTGCATTTCGACAGGGAATGCTGTGCTATTGCCCAATGAGTTGTGAAATAAGAAAACTTATACTTTTTACTGAGGTTGGTAAGGCGGTACGGAGTACAACATCGCTTTCCTAACTGGTTTATTTAGGTATCGGGACAGTTATAACCTGTTTTTATTCTGATAACCCTACAAGCAGTGTTCAGTTCAAATCAGAGTAAAAACAAGGTCGCGCTAATAAAGTAGGAAAACAACATGAAATCATCTACTGGTGCACCATCTGTTTTTTATTTCTGTATGACTGAATTATTTTCATCCGCTTCAACGCGTCTCTGCGTTGTGGCAAACATCGGAAACCTAAGCGTCAATCCTGTGCGCTCCATTTGTGACGGGAGCCTGTAATGACAAACTTGTCAGCGACGCCTGTGATTACCGACATGAAAGTCATCCCCGTTTCGGGCTATGACAGCATGTTGCTGAACATCGGCGGTGCGCATGGTGCTTACTTCACGCGTAACCTCGTCATTTTAACCGACAGCGCTGGGCATACCGGTGTCGGCGAAGCACCCGGTGGTGAGGTCATTTACAACACGCTGGTTGAAGCAATTCCTCGTGTAAAAGGCGAACAAATCGCCCGAATGAACCGTCTGGTTCATGACATTCATGTCGGCAATCAATCTTCTGATTTTGATTCCTTCGGCAAAGGTGCCTGGACGTTCGAGCTGCGCGTGAATGCGGTGGCAGCACTCGAAGCGGCGCTGCTCGATCTGCTGGGGCAATTTATGGGTGTCCCCGTTGCCGAACTGCTGGGGCCGGGTAAACAGCGTGATGAAGTCACCGTGCTCGGTTATCTGTTCTATATCGGCGACCGCACGAAGACAGATCTACCTTACTTATCAGGTGAGAAAGGCAAGCACGAGTGGTATCACCTGCGTCACCAGCAGGCGATGGACAGCGAGGCGATTGTGCGTTTGGCCGAAGCCACGACTGACCGCTACGGATTCAAAGATTTCAAACTCAAAGGTGGCGTGTTGCCCGGCGAGCAAGAAATCGATGCCGTGAAGGCGCTGAAGAAACGTTTCCCGGATGCGCGTATCACCGTCGATCCAAACGGTGCCTGGCTGCTGGATGAAGCGATTGAGTTGTGCAAAGACATGAAGGGCATTCTGACCTACGCGGAAGACCCGTGCGGTGCCGAACAAGGTTTCTCCGGTCGTGAAGTGATGGCGGAATTCCGCCGCGCCACTGGGCTACCAGTCGCGACCAACATGATTGCCACCAACTGGCGTGAAATGAACCATGCCGTGATGCTACAGGCGGTCGACATCCCGCTGGCCGATCCGCATTTCTGGACGATGCACGGTGCAGTGCGCGTTGCCCAACTGTGTGATGAGTGGGGTTTGACGTGGGGCTGCCATTCCAATAACCACTTCGATATTTCTCTGGCGATGTTCACACACGTGGGGGCTGCGGCACCGGGTAACCCGACGGCGATCGATACGCACTGGATCTGGCAGGAAGGGCAGCACCTGACCAAAGAGCCGCTGCAAATCGTCAACGGTAAAATTAAGGTGCCGGATCGTCCCGGTCTGGGGATTGAGCTGGATATGGAACAGGTCATGAAAGCTCACGATCTGTATAAAAAATTACCGAGCGGGGCACGTAATGATGCCGTTGCCATGCAGTACCTGATTCCAGGTTGGAAATTTGACCGTAAACGCCCGGTTTTTGGCCGCTAACCCTACAGTGAAAAATTAGAGAGAAAGGATAAGAAAATGACATTGCAAAGTTCAACGCCGGTGATTACCCACATGCAGGTTATTCCGGTTGCAGGTCACGACAGTATGCTGCTCAACCTGAGTGGCGCACATGCCCCTTATTTCACTCGCAACATTGTGATTCTGAAAGATAACGCTGGGAATACCGGTGTCGGCGAAATTCCCGGCGGTGAGAAAATCCGTCAGACGCTGGAGGATGCTGCCGCGCTGGTGGTGGGTAAAACGCTGGGCGAATACAAAAACGTGATGACGGCGGTACGTGCGCAGTTTGCCGACCGCGATGCTTCCGGGCGCGGTTTGCAGACGTTCGATCTGCGTACCACTATCCATGTCGTCACGGGAATTGAAGCCGCCATGCTCGATCTGCTGGGGCAATTCCTCAACGTCAGCGTGGCTTCGCTGCTGGGCGATGGTCAACAGCGTGATGCCGTCGAGATGCTGGGCTATCTGTTCTACATCGGCGATCGTAATAAAACCGATTTGCCTTACCAGAGCCAGACTAATGAGAAATGCGACTGGTACCGTCTGCGTCATGAAGAAGCGCTGACGCCAGAGACCATTGTGCGTCTGGCTGAGGCCGCGTACGAAAAATACGGCTTCAACGATTTCAAACTGAAAGGCGGCGTACTGGCTGGTAGCGAAGAGGCCGAGGCGGTTACCGCGCTGGCAAAACGCTTCCCACAGGCGCGCATCACGCTGGATCCAAACGGTGCCTGGTCGCTGGATGAAGCCATCGGACTGGGCAAACAGCTGCGCAATGTGCTGGCGTATGCAGAAGATCCGTGCGGTGCGGAGCAAGGTTTCTCTGGTCGTGAAGTGATGGCGGAATTCCGCCGTGCGACGGGGCTGCCTACTGCGACCAACATGATCGCCACCGACTGGCGGCAGATGGGTCACACTATTTCGCTGCAATCAGTCGATATCCCGCTGGCCGATCCGCACTTCTGGACGATGCAAGGTTCCGTTCGTGTGGCGCAGATGTGCCACGAATGGGGCTTAACCTGGGGTTCTCACTCCAATAACCACTTTGATATTTCACTGGCCATGTTTACTCATGTCGCGGCGGCGGCACCGGGCAAGATTACGGCGATTGATACGCACTGGATCTGGCAGGAAGGCAACCAACGCCTGACGAAAGAACCGTTGCAGATTGTTGGCGGCATGGTGGAAGTGCCGAAGAAACCGGGTCTGGGCGTCGAGCTGGATATGGACCAGGTGATGAAAGCACACGAACTGTATAAAAACATGGGATTAGGCGCACGTAACGACGCCATGGGAATGCAGTACCTTATTCCTGAGTGGACGTTTGATAATAAACGTCCGTGTCTGGTTCGCTAACGTTCTGATTTTCCGTTTTTTGAGCGCGCCGCTTCAGGCAAGCGGCGCTGGAATGACCGAGGATAAAAAATGAAGACTCCGCTGTTACCTAACCGTTTTCGCCAGGATTTGCTGCAGGGGAAAACGTTGATTGGCTGCTGGTGTGCGCTGGGCAACCCGATTTCAACTGAAGTACTGGGGCTGGCGGGATTCGACTGGCTGGTGCTGGATGGAGAACATGCGCCTAACGATATCGTGACGTTTATTCCTCAGCTCATGGCGCTGAAAGGCAGCCACAGCGCGCCCGTCGTTCGTCCGCCGTGCAATGAGCCGATCATCATCAAGCGGCTGCTGGATATTGGGTTCAATAACTTCCTGATTCCCTTCGTGGAAACGGCGGAAGAAGCCGCGCGTGCGGTTGCGTCAACGCGTTATCCGCCAGCGGGGATTCGCGGGGTTTCCGTGGCGCACCGTAGCAACTGCTATGGCACCGAACCGGATTACTTCGCCAAGATTAACGACAACATTACCGTCGTGGTGCAAATCGAAAGTCAGGACGGCCTCGACAATCTGGATGCGATTATCGCGGTAGACGGCGTAGATGGCGTATTTGTTGGCCCGAGCGACCTGTCTGCGGCGCTGGGCTATCTCGGTCAGCCTAACCATCCTGACGTGCAAAAGGCGATCCGCCACATCTTCGATCGTACCGCGGCGCATAACAAGCCATGCGGCATTCTGGCTCCGGTTGAGGCCGATGCGCGTCGCTATCTGGAATGGGGCGCAAGCTTCGTTGCCGTCGGTAGCGATCTGGGCGTGTTCCGCAGCGCAACACAAGCGCTGAGCGACAAGTACAAGAAGTAATTCAGTCATTCCGTGCGAATCGGATCCGCCATGAGGCGGGTTCATCGTGAATTGAAGTGATATCTACATCAGACAATGAGGTTAGGGCGATGAAAATTGGTTTTATTGGATTGGGCATCATGGGAAAACCGATGAGTAAAAATCTGCTGAAAGCAGGTTACTCATTAGTCGTGATGGATCGAAATCTGGACGCGGTCGCGGAAGTGGTTGCGGCAGGCGCCACGGCGGCTACAACGCCGAAACAGGTTGCAGAGCAGTGCGATGTCATCATCACCATGCTGCCTAACTCTCCACACGTTAAAGACGTAGTGCTGGGTGAAAACGGCGTCATCGACGGTGCTCGTGCCGGAAGCATTGTGGTGGATATGAGCTCAATCGCCCCGCTTGCTAGCCGTGAAATTGCGACCGCACTGGCTGCGAAAGAGATCGCTATGCTGGACGCGCCGGTCAGTGGCGGTGAGCCTAAAGCGATCGACGGCACGCTGTCCGTGATGGTCGGTGGCGACAAAGCCCAGTTTGACCGCTGCTTTGAGATTCTCAAATCCATGGCGGGTTCCGTTGTACATACCGGTGACATCGGTGCCGGTAACGTGACCAAACTGGCGAATCAGGTGATTGTGGCGCTGAACATTGCCGCCATGTCTGAAGCGTTAGTGCTGGCGACGAAAGCAGGCGTTAACCCGGATCTGGTTTATCAGGCGATCCGCGGTGGTTTGGCGGGCAGCACCGTGCTGGATGCGAAAGCGCCGATGGTGATGGATCGTAACTTTAAGCCGGGTTTCCGCATCGATCTGCATATCAAGGATCTGGCGAACGCGCTGGATACCTCACACGGCGTGGGTGCACAACTGCCGTTAACCGCAGCGGTGATGGAAATGATGCAGGCGCTGAAAGCGGACGATCTGGGATCGGCCGACCACAGTGCGCTGGCGTGCTACTACGAGAAGCTGGCCAAAGTTGAAGTTACGCGATAAGCCGTGAAGCGATAGTCACGAGGCTGGCACAGGATGCCAGCCGACTGGCAGATAATCACTCTGATCTACCTCCTGGGTTTCAGGATTTGCTGCCCTGAACGTTGGCAGGTATAAGCGCCGTTTCATGAGCGCGCGGATTATTGATGCAATCGGAACGTTGATGAAATCGGATCGTTTATGAAAATAGTGATCGCACCGGATTCTTATAAAGAAAGCCTGTCTGCACAAGATGTTGCTACGCAGATTGAAAAGGGATTTCGTGAAATATTTCCCGATGCCTGCTATGTCAAATTGCCTGTTGCAGATGGTGGGGAAGGCACCGTTGAAGCCATGGTTGCTGCGACCGATGGCAAGATTGTGAATGTTAAGGTGACAGGACCGTTAGGCGATAACATCGATGCGTTCTTTGGCCTGTCTGGCGATGAAAAAACGGCTTTTATCGAGATGGCGGCGGCAAGCGGTCTGGAACGTGTGCCTTCGCAACTGCGTAATCCGTTAAAAACCACCAGCTATGGCACGGGCGAGTTGATTCGCTGCGCGTTGGATCACGGTGTTCGGCACTGCATCATCGGAATTGGCGGGAGTGCCACCAATGACGGCGGGTCGGGCATGGTGCAGGCGCTGGGCGCGAAGTTGCTGGATAAGCAGGGCGAACAGATTGGTTTTGGCGGTGGTGAACTCGACAAACTTGAACGCATCGATATCAGCGAGCTGGATGAGCGTATTAAAAATTGCCGCTTTGAAGTGGCCTGCGATGTGACCAACCCGTTGACGGGGAAACAGGGCGCGTCGGCGATTTTTGGCCCTCAGAAAGGGGCAACGCCAGAGATGATTGAACAGCTGGATAATGCGCTGAAGCATTATGCGGCGGTGATTCGCCACGACCTGGATATGGACGTGGAACACGTTCCCGGTGCGGGGGCGGCAGGCGGTATGGGGGCGGCACTACAGGCTTTTTGCGGTGCCGAGCTGCGTCAGGGCATTGAGATTGTTACAGAAGCGTTGGGACTGGATGAACTGGTACGAGACGCCACACTGGTGATTACCGGGGAAGGGCGCATCGACAGTCAGACGATCCACGGCAAAGTACCGATTGGCGTGGCGCGGGTTGCCAAACAGTATAATAAACCGGTGATTGGCATTGCTGGCAGCCTGACGGCAGATGTCGCCGTGGTGCATGAACATGGCCTGGATGCCGTATTCAGCGTGCTTTACAACATCTGCTCACTCGAAGAAGCGCTGGATAATGCGGCAGAGAATGTGCGAATGACGGCACGTAATATCGCTGCCACGATCCGACTGGCGCAGTCGGTATCGCGTTAATGCGATGGCGCTACGGTTAGTCTAGAACCTTTTATCTACTTATTTTTATGCAGACTGAGAGACGGTTTCGTGCGCCACAATACGGCTATTTCATGCTACTTCGCAGCACGCGCCCGACACGGGACGGCTCACACGCCGCTCGCCCCGTGACCCCAGGCTTTCGGCGGAAATTATGCCGCTAACGCGGTACCTTCGTCGATATCCGGCTTTAACGGACCGCTTGCGACACGTTCCAGACGTGGCGCAAGCTTTCGCCGCGTCCTGCGGCTCATCCGAAGCCCGCTATCTCCTCAGCATAATTTTTTACGCCGTATAATAGCAAAGCGCACGAAACTGTCTCTGTAGCCCCATAATATGTAACGAAGAGACAGGGCTTAATTACGAATGCATCGGTTTGATATGCGGCTGGGCGGCTTTGTTGACGTTGTCGATTTCGTCCAGTAGCTCCAGCCATTCGGGTTCCAGATCGCTGGCGTGAATGCCTTTACGCAACTGTTGTTCCAGATAGCGGCAGATGCGTTGCAGGCGCGGAACGCCGCTGTAGCTGCAACTGCCGTGCAGTTTATGAACCAGCTCGATGATGTCATCATCCGTCTGGCCCTTCAGCACGTTTTCTATCTTCCGCTGAACCTCCGGCAAGAAATCCAATAGCATTTGCAGCAGGTCACGCGCCAGTTCCGGCTTGTTGGCCGCCTGTTGCTGCGCCAGCGCCCAGTCGAGTGATAGCTGACTATCGTCGTGCTCGTTCAGTAATCCCGCCATATCGCCCCGATTGCGCTTCAACGGATCTTGCCGTGCATGACGTGTCAGCACGCTTTTCAGCATCTGTTCATCTATCGGTTTAGCCAGATAGTCATCCATACCCGAACGCAGCAGATGCTCGCGCTCACCCGTCATGGTCTGCGCCGTCACCGCGATAATCGGCGTGGTGGCATGGTGAGGAATCTGACGGATCAGCTCGCTGGCGCAAATGCCGTCCATACCCGGCATCTGGATATCCATGAGAATAACGTCGAACTGATGCAGCTCCGCCTGTGCAATCGCATCTTGTCCGCTTTCACACAGGATAATCGTCTCGACCTGCTCTTCCAGCAGCGTGCCGATCAGTTTCAGATTAGCGGGGTTGTCATCCACCGCCATCACGCTCAGCGGCAAACGGGCGGGATGGCGTACGACGCCCTGGTGCGATGCGGCATCGTCCGGCAGAAAAGAGAGCTGGAACAGCGTACTGTCCTGTAACAGTGGCAGCAGGCGTGACGCGGCGAGCGGCTTGCTCAGGCAGGCATGTACGCCGAAGGTTTTCAACTGCTCGGCATCCATTTGCGCGAGGCTGGGCAGCGCCAGAATCACACAGGGCGAACGGCGGCAGATATCGCGCAGTCTGGGCGTGTAGTCGAGCAGGGTGTTGCGATATTGCACAGGAATACCGAGCAGCAGGATATCGAATTCCCCTTCCGGCAGTTGCTCAAACGTCGGGCTGTAGCTCACGATCAGCGGCGTCTGGCTCAGGATATCCAGCGTGGCCTGCGCGGCGATGGGATGGTACTCAACGTAGGCCAGATGTTTGCCTTGCAGCATCGTGTAGGCCGGTTCGGTCGGCATGGCGTGCGGGTTGAGCGGCAGCGTGATATGGAACCAGAAGGTCGATCCCTTGTTGAGCTGGCTCTGGAAACTGATATCGCCACCCATCTCTTTGACCAGACGCTGGGTGATGACCAGCCCAAGCCCCGTACCGCCATGACGGCGCGAAATACTGGTGTCGGCCTGACGGAACGCCTGAAACAGCTGCGATTGCTGCAACTCGGCAATACCGATGCCGGTATCGCGTATTTGCACCTCTAGCTGCACCTGATGAGATTCCTGTCGACGCTTCTCCACCCGAATATCGATGTTGCCCTGCTCGGTGAATTTAATTGCATTGCCCAGCAGGTTGGTGATGATTTGCTGTATTCGCAGCGGATCGCCAACAAACTGTTCAGGCACGTCATTCTGAATACTGAGCGTTAGCTCCAACCCTTTTTCATGTGCCGTGTGCGCCAGAAGCATCACAACGTCGTCCAGCGTGCTGTGCAGCGAGAACGGAATATCTTCCAGAACCAGCTTTCCGGCCTCCAGCTTCGAGAAATCCAGCACATCGTTAATAATATTCAGCAGGTTATTGGCGGACCGTTCGATGGTGAGCAGATAGTCCGTCTGCGTGGTGTTCAGCGGCGTCTTCAACGTCTGGCGGGTGAAACCGATCACGCCATTCAGCGGCGTTCTCAGTTCGTGCGACATATTTGCCAGAAACTCTGATTTGATGCGTGCCGCTTCCTGCGCGCGCTTTTTGGCCAGATCCAGCTCGACGTTCTGGATCTCCATCTGCTCCAGCGTTTCCCGCAGATCGTAGGTCGCCTGATCGATATTTTGCTGCATCTCTTCGTGGTAGGCGGTTAGCGACATCGCCATCGAGTTGATGCCGTTTTTCAGCATATCCAGCTCGCCGAGCATGTAACCTTCGACCCGGCTATCCAACTGCCCACGGCGAATGCGGTCAACGGTATCCACCATATTACGAATCGGGGTGGTGACATCCCGCATCAGACGATAGGCAAAGATGACGGCGGCGCCCAAAGAGAGCAGCAGCAGGAGCGCGGCGATGAAGATTTCCTGATACTGCTGAAGCCGAATGGTGCTGGTATCCAGCTCGATCACCAGATAGCCGAGAGGTGTAGCGGTACCGGGCAGTACCGGTGTGGTTCCACCCGGCATGAATTCGCTGTCATTGACGATCGGCATATGCAGAATCAGCGCATCATTCGTGTGGTGCAGGTGCAGTTTATTGTGTGCAAGCGCATCGCCGCTGAGCGGCTGCAATGTCACGTTGTTGCGTACGTTGGTGGTCGCCAGAAGCTGATTGCGCGCATCGAATACGCTAATGGTACGAATAATCGCGGAGTGACGGCGATGAAGCGTATTGATTAACGCGGGAATCGTGTCCATCTGGCGATGGGTAATGGCGTAAGCGCTGATGGTCGCCAGCGGCTCAATGATACTGGTGCCCGAATCGGCCAGCTGCGACTGCAACTGATTGTAACGATGAATGACGAAGAACGAACTGAGCAGCAGCCCGATCATCAATGTCGGTGCCAAAATCAGTATCAACATCCGTGCACGAAGACTGTATTTGGTCATGGGGTTCCAATGTGGGAGAATTAGAGGATGCTGGGCACCCAATGATGTCATTAGTTATCGGGTACTGCATGTACCTGGTACAGCCGTTCAACTCAAGAGAAAAATCGATAGTACATTATGGCGCAATTCTACTCTCCAAACCGGCGTGTGACGACCCGGAAAGCGATTCCTGCTAAGAACCTCACTGTTACGGTCACGTCGCTTGATCCGTTTGGGCAAGGGGTGGCGCGTCACGACGGCAAGACGGTGTTTGTCACGGGGGTACTGCCGGGAGAGCAGGCCGACGTTCAGTTGACGGAAGAGAAGCGTCAGTTTTCACATGCAAAACTTAAACGCCTTCTGACGCCTAGCCCGCAGCGCGTCGCGCCGCCGTGTCCGCATTTTACCCGCTGTGGCGGCTGCCAGCAGCAGCACGCGGACATCACGCTGCAACAGAGCAGCAAAACGGCTGCATTGGTGCGCCTGATGACGCGGGAAACGGGCGCAGAGCTGCCTGAAGCCTCGCTGATCGCCGGCACACCTTATGCCTATCGGAGGCGCGCGCGGCTTGCGTTATACTTTCAGGCAAAAGAGCAGCGTCTGTTGATGGGCTATCGACAATCAAATTCTCACGATCTGGTGGATATCAAAGCCTGTCCGGTGTTGCGCCCCGAGCTTGAAGCGCTGCTGCAACCGCTGCGCGATTGTTTGAGCCGATTAAAGGCGGTGAAGCGTCTTGGGCATGTGGAGCTGGTGCAGGCGGAGAACGGTCCGCTGCTGGTGCTGAGGCACCTTGATCCGCTCCATTCATCGGATCAGCAGGCGCTGCGTGGCTTTGCGCAGCAGCAGGGTGTTTCGGTTTATCTGGCACCGGATGCCGACTCGCTGACGTGTCTACAGGGTGAAGAACCGGTTTATCACGTTGCCGGGCTGACGCTGGCCTTTAGCCCGCGCGATTTTATTCAGGTCAATGATGCGGTGAACCAGCAGATGGTCGCGCAGGCGCTGGCATGGCTGGATGTGCAACCGCAGGATAGAATATTAGATCTGTTTTGTGGCATGGGTAACTTCACGCTACCGCTGGCACAGCGTGCCGCCAGCGTCGTCGGCGTGGAAGGGGTGACCGCGTTAGTTGAGAAAGGGCGCGAGAATGCCCGACGCAATGGGCTGTCCAATGTCACATTTTTTCACCAAAATCTTGAAGATGACGTCACGCAGCAGCCGTGGGCGGCTCAGGGTTTTGATAAGATATTACTTGATCCGGCACGTGCGGGCGCGGCAGGCGTAATGGAGCAGATAACCAGACTGGCACCGAAACGCGTGGTGTATGTCTCCTGTAACGCCACGACGCTAGCACGCGACAGCAAAGTATTACTGGCCGCTGGTTATCGGCTGGCGAATGTCGCCATGTTGGATATGTTTCCACATACCGGTCACCTTGAATCGATGGCACTGTTTTTGCACGATACCGGCACGCGAAAGGCGTAATAGGCAGCAAAGCAGCGTCGTTTGCAAGGTGAAGGGTAACGTAGGGAGAAATTATGGTTGCGGTAAGAAGTGCGCATTTGAATACGGCAGGTGAATTTGTCCCTGACGCGTGGATTGCTTCACTGGGTATTTCCAGCCAGCAATCGTGTGAACGTTTAGCCGAAACCTGGCGTTACTGTGAGCAGCAAACGCAAGATCACGCCGATGCGTCGCTACTGCTGTGGCGCGGCATTGAAATGGTGGAAATCCTGTCCACGCTGAGCATGGACAATGACAGCATGCGCGCGGCGCTGCTCTTTCCGCTGGCCGATGCGAACGTGGTCGATGAGGCGACACTAGAAGCCGCGTTTGGGAAAAACATCGTTGATTTGGTGCATGGCGTGCGCGATATGGATGCAATTCGCCAGCTCAAAGCGACGCAGAATGATTCCGGCGCGTCTGAGCAAGTCGATAACATCCGCCGCATGCTGCTGGCGATGGTGGAAGATTTCCGCTGCGTGGTGATCAAGCTCGCAGAGCGGATCGCGCATCTGCGTGAAGTGAAGGATGCCCCGGAAGAAGAACGGGTATTGGCGGCCAAAGAGTGTACCAATATCTATGCGCCGCTGGCTAACCGCCTGGGTATCGGCCAGTTGAAGTGGGAGCTGGAAGATTTCTGCTTCCGCTATCTGCATCCTGATGAATATAAAAAAATCGCCAAACTTCTGCACGAGCGCCGTATCGATCGTGCGCAGTACATTGACGATTTTGTCAAAACGCTGCGCAACGCGATGAAAGAAGAGGGCGTGCAGGCGGAGATCTACGGTCGTCCCAAGCATATCTACAGCATCTGGCGCAAGATGCAGAAGAAAGCGCTGTCGTTCGATGAGCTGTTCGATGTGCGTGCGGTACGTATTGTCGTTGAGCGCTTGCAGGACTGCTACGGTGCGCTCGGTATCGTGCATACCCACTATCGCCATCTGCCGGACGAGTTCGACGACTACGTCGCTAACCCTAAACCAAACGGCTATCAGTCCATCCACACCGTGGTGTTAGGGCCGGGTGGAAAGACGCTCGAAATCCAGATTCGTACGCGGCAGATGCATGAAGATGCCGAACTGGGCGTGGCGGCACACTGGAAATACAAAGAAGGCACCTCCGTGGGCGGGCGCTCCGGCTACGAAGGCCGCATTGCCTGGCTGCGTAAACTGCTTGCCTGGCAGGAAGAAGTGGCGGATTCGAATGACGTACTGGACGAAGTGCGCAGCCAGGTGTTTGACGATCGGGTTTATGTCTTTACGCCGAAAGGCGATGTGGTGGATCTCCCCACGGGCTCCACGCCGTTGGATTTTGCCTATCACATCCACAGTGATATCGGGCACCGCTGCATCGGGGCGAAAATCGGCGGACGTATCGTGCCGTTTACCTACCAACTGCAAATGGGCGATCAGATTGAAATCATCACCCAGAAGCAACCGAACCCGAGCCGTGACTGGCTGAACCCGAATCTGGGGTATATCACCACCAGTCGCGGACGTTCGAAGATTCAGAACTGGTTCCGTAAGCAAGATCGCGACAAGAACATTCTGGCGGGTCGACAGATTCTGGATGACGAACTGGCGCATCTGGGGGTCAGCCTGAAAGCAGCCGAAAAACTGCTGTTGCCACGCTACAACGTGAATTCACTGGATGAGTTACTGGCTGCTATTGGCGGCGGTGATGTTCGCCTGAACCAGATGGTGAATTTCCTGCAATCGCAGCTAAAACAGCCGAGCGCGGAAGAACTGGATCGTGAAGCGCTGCGCCAGCTGACGCAAAAATCGCATCAGCCACCGGCACGCAACACGAAGGACAACGGCCGCGTGGTGGTAGAAGGTGTCGGCAATCTGATGCACCACATTGCCCGCTGCTGTCAGCCGATTCCGGGCGATGAGATCACTGGGTTTATCACGCGAGGCCGGGGTATTTCGATTCACCGTGCCGACTGTGAACAGCTGGACGAACTGCGCGCCAGTTCGCCGGAACGTATCGTCGATGCCGTCTGGGGCGAAAGCTACTCCAGCGGTTATTCGCTGGTGGTGAGGGTGATTGCTAACGATCGTAGCGGGCTGCTGCGGGATATCACCACGATTCTGGCGAATGAGAAGGTCAATGTACTGGGCGTCGCCAGCCGCAGCGACACGAAGCAGCAACTGGCCACGATTGATATGGATATCGAGATCTACAACCTGCAGGTGCTGAGCCGCATTCTGGCGAAGCTCAACCAACTGCCGGATGTGATTGATGCGCGGCGCCAGCAGGGGGCGTAAATGATGGTTTCACTATCAGCCAGTTGAAAACCTTGTTCGAGTGTGGTGAAAAGTTTCGTGCGTGCTTAGCAATATTGTTCTTTGTGGCACCAGTGCCACGCCCGACTGAGGGATGCTCAGGTGCCGCATCCCTCAGAACCCTGGCTTTTGGCGATAATTGTGCCGCGTTGCGGTTCCCTCGATGTACATGTCCTCTGTCGAGCCACCTGTGACGCGTTCCATACGCGGCACAGGCTTTCGCCGCGTCCATGCGGCTCACTCGGCGGTCATGTGCATCTCAGCACAATTTTTTACGCCGTTGAAATGAAAATAGTGATGTCTTGACGCTTTTTAGCCGAAGTTGGCTGCTGTGTTTTGCTATTTTTATACACATTTTTTCAGGAATATTATGACCGTATCTTTGACGAACTTATCCTCCGTCGAGCGCCTGCTCGCCATCATGAAAACCCTGCGCGATCCTGAAAACGGCTGTCCGTGGGACAAGAAACAGACGTTTGACACTATCGCGCCCTATACGCTGGAAGAAACGTATGAAGTGCTGGATGCCATCAGCCGTCAGGATTTTGATGATTTGCGCGGTGAGTTAGGGGATTTGCTGTTTCAGGTGGTGTTTTACGCGCAGATGGCGCAGGAAAAGGGCCTGTTCGATTTCTCTGACGTGTGTAACGCCATCAGCGACAAATTGGAACGCCGCCACCCGCATATTTTCGGCGACCTGACGTTGACGGACAGCGATGCCGTGCTGGCAAACTGGGAACAGACCAAAGCGGAGGAGCGTGCGGAGAAAGATCGTCACTCACCGTTGGATGACATTCCTGATGCGCTGCCTGCCCTGATGAAAGCGCAAAAAATTCAGCAACGTTGTGCGTCTGTGGGCTTCGATTGGGACAGCCTGGGCCCGGTGCTCGATAAAGTGTATGAAGAGATCGATGAGGTGATGTTTGAGGCGCGGCAAGCCGTTGTCGATGAAGAAAAATTAGGTGAAGAGATTGGTGATTTATTGTTCGCCACAGTCAATCTCTCTCGTCACCTGGGGCACAAGGCTGAGAATGCATTGCAGGCGGCAAATCGCAAGTTCACTCGTCGTTTTCGTGAGGTAGAACAAATCGTTACGGCATCGGGAAAAACGCTGGAACAGGCGACGCTGGATGAAATGGAAGCGGCATGGCAGCAGGTGAAAAAACAGGAAATAGGCCATTAATCCATTTTTAATCACAAACCGTATTTTTATCGATTTTAATGCGGTTATTGTATTGTTATTAAAGGTAATTATTGGTTGCGATAAGGGCGGTTTTATCTCGCCTTCGAGTGTGTTGGAATCGCCACATTGTGTAAAACGAACATTTGTGGCGTTCATCAGGTTCAGGTATACTACTTTCCCGTCTTGGTACCTCCATCGTCTTTAAACCTAAACTCTCAGGTTCAGCATGACAACTAATTATATTTTTGTGACCGGCGGGGTCGTTTCCTCTCTGGGTAAAGGCATTGCCGCAGCCTCTCTGGCGGCTATTCTTGAAGCCCGTGGCCTCAACGTTACCATCATGAAACTGGACCCGTACATCAACGTGGATCCGGGCACGATGAGCCCGACGCAGCACGGTGAAGTGTTTGTCACCGAAGACGGCGCCGAAACCGATCTGGACTTGGGTCACTACGAGCGTTTCATCCGCACGAAAATGTCGCGCCGCAACAACTTCACCACTGGCCGTATCTACTCTGATGTCCTGCGCAAAGAGCGTCGTGGTGACTATCTGGGCGCGACTATTCAGGTGATTCCACATATCACCAACGCGATTAAAGAGCGCATCATTGAAGGTGGCGAAGGCCACGATGTCGTTCTGGTCGAAATCGGCGGTACCGTCGGCGATATCGAATCTTTGCCGTTCCTTGAAGCGATTCGGCAGATGGCGGTGCAAGTGGGCCGCGAACACACGCTGTTTATGCACCTGACGCTGGTGCCGTATCTGGCGGCAGCGGGCGAAGTGAAAACCAAGCCGACGCAGCACTCCGTTAAAGAACTGCTTTCCATCGGTATTCAGCCTGACGTGCTGATTTGCCGTTCCGACCGCACCGTGCCGGCCAACGAGCGTGCAAAAATTGCTTTATTCTGTAATGTGCCAGAAAAAGCAGTAATCTCCCTTAAAGACATTGATTCGATTTATAAAATCCCGTCGCTATTGAAATCACAGGGGCTGGACGATTATATTTGTAAACGATTCAGCTTGAACTGCCCTGAAGCGAACCTGTCAGAATGGGAACAGGTTGTGTATGAAGAAGCGAATCCGGGCGGTGAAGTCACTATCGGTATGGTCGGCAAATATGTTGCGCTGCCGGATGCCTACAAATCCGTGATTGAAGCCCTGAAACACGGCGGGTTGAAGAATCGCCTGACGGTGAATATCAAGCTGATCGACTCACAGGATGTTGAAACCCGTGGTGTCGACGTATTGAAAGATTTAGACGCGATCCTGATTCCAGGCGGTTTTGGCTATCGTGGTGTCGAAGGGAAAATCATGTCGGCGCGCTACGCCCGTGAGAACAATATCCCTTATCTGGGCATTTGCCTGGGGATGCAGGTCGCATTAATGGAATTTGCCCGTAACGTTGCCGGAATGGAAGGCGCAAACTCAACGGAGTTTATGCCAGACTGTAAGTATCCGGTGGTTGCGCTGATCACCGAATGGCGTGATGAGAATGGCAATGTTGAAGTCCGTGATGAAGCTAGCGATCTGGGCGGCACCATGCGCGTTGGCGGGCAGCAATGCCATCTGACCGAAGGCAGTCTGGTGCGTCAGATGTACGGTGAGCAGACGATTATCGAACGTCACCGTCATCGTTATGAAGTTAACAACATGCTGTTGAAACAGATTGAAGCGGCGGGATTACGGGTTGCTGGTCTTTCCGCCGACCGCAAACTGGTGGAGATTGTTGAATTACCCGATCATCCCTGGTTCGTTGCCTGTCAATTCCACCCGGAATTCACGTCAACGCCGCGAGATGGACATCCCCTGTTTGCCGGCTTTGTGAAAGCCGCTGGCGCGTACCAGAAGCGTCAGGTGAAGTAAGAGTTATATCAGCAACGCGCGATCGCTATCGCGCGTTGTTCGTCTAGGGTTTTAGTTCTATCTAAAGTTTTAGTTTAACTTGTACTGAGGAAAATCTAATGTCCAAAATTGTTAAAGTCATCGGCCGTGAAATCATCGACTCACGCGGAAACCCAACTGTTGAAGCGGAAGTTCATCTGGAAGGTGGTTTTGTAGGTCTGGCTGCTGCGCCATCAGGAGCTTCTACTGGCTCTCGCGAAGCGCTGGAACTGCGTGACGGTGACAAATCCCGTTTTCTGGGCAAAGGCGTAACGAAAGCCGTTGCTGCTGTTAACGGCCCGATTGCTCAGGCTGTTCTGGGTAAAGACGCGAAAGATCAGGCGAACATCGACAAGATCATGATCGACCTGGACGGTACTGACAACAAATCTCAGTTCGGTGCTAACGCTATTCTGGCTGTTTCTCTGGCTGCCGCTAAAGCAGCAGCAGCGTCAAAAGGCCTGCCGCTGTATGCTCACATCGCTGAACTGAACGGCACCCCAGGTAAATACTCTATGCCACTGCCAATGATGAACATCATCAACGGCGGCGAGCACGCGGATAACAACGTTGATATCCAAGAGTTCATGATTCAGCCTGTTGGCGCGAAAACCCTGAAAGAAGCCATCCGTATGGGTTCTGAAGTGTTCCACACCCTGGCTAAAGTTCTGAAATCCAAAGGTATGGGTACAGCTGTTGGTGACGAAGGCGGCTACGCGCCTAACCTGGGTTCCAACGCCGAAGCGCTGGCTGTTATCGCTGAAGCGGTAAAAGCAGCAGGCTACGAACTGGGCAAAGACATCACGCTGGCGATGGACTGTGCAGCGTCTGAATTCTACAAAGACGGTAAATACGTTCTGGCTGGCGAAGGCAACAAAGCGTTCACCTCTGAAGAATTCACTCACTTCCTGGAAGATCTGACTAAACAATACCCAATCGTCTCTATCGAAGACGGTCTGGACGAATCTGATTGGGCTGGCTTCGCTTACCAGACTAAAGTTCTGGGCGACAAAATCCAGCTGGTTGGTGACGATCTGTTCGTAACCAACACCAAGATCCTGAAAGAAGGTATCGAGAAAGGCATCGCTAACTCCATCCTGATCAAATTCAACCAGATCGGTTCTCTGACCGAAACGCTGGCTGCAATTAAAATGGCGAAAGATGCAGGCTACACGGCTGTTATCTCTCACCGTTCAGGCGAAACTGAAGATGCCACCATCGCTGACCTGGCAGTAGGTACAGCGGCTGGCCAGATCAAGACCGGTTCTATGAGCCGTTCTGACCGTGTTGCTAAATACAACCAGCTGATTCGTATCGAAGAAGCACTGGGTGATGCTGCACCGTTCAATGGCCTGAAAGAAGTTAAAGGCCAGTAATTACGTTTCTGGTGTCATCAGGCTGCGGATAAAACGGCCTGATATACGCCAACGTGATTAACCATAAAAATCCAGAAGCGTGAAAACGTTTCTGGATTTTTTTTGCCGGACATCCCTGTGCTTCACCCTTCGCGCCGTTGCTGTGCAACGTTGAAAAATGCTCTGTTCCTTCCTTTCTTTGGATATCCGCTGCCCACTTTGTGGTATCGGCTATACTCCCCGTTTTTATATTTTAATTTTTAAAATTCAACGTTTTATAAAATAAATCCCTCTATGGCTCGCCTTATTTTCTTTTTGTCATGTCTGTATAGTATGCGGCGATATATAAAAGTTTACATATCGATTGTTGACATAATATTGACCAACAGGGACATAGCAGATGAAGGCCCCAAGAAAAAATAATAGAAAAAAAGCACAGTGGTTATTGCCAGTATTAATGGTGGTTGTTCCACCGGTATTGAGCGCCGAACCGACAACCAGCAAGGTCAACGAAAAGGCAAAAGCGGCCGACGTTATGGTCGTCAAGGCAGAACGCAGTGAGGCGAATGCGAATCTGGCTGGCGCAGGCATGACGACCGATGATGTGGAGATCGGGCCATTAGGCAAACGCTCAAGGCTGGATACGCCGTATTCGACCACGACCGTGACGGAAGCCATGATTGCCAATCAGCAGGCGAAGAACGTTAACGACCTCCTGAAATACAGCGCGTCCAGCCAGATGCAGGCGCGGGGCGGCATTGACGTCGGTCGCCCGCAGAGTCGCGGTATGCAAGGTGATGTGCTGGCGAACAGCCGGTTGGATGGATTAAACATTATTTCCACCACGGCGTTCCCAGTCGAAATGCTGGAGCGGCTGGATGTGATTAACAGCCTGACTGGCGCGCTGTATGGACCTGCCAGCCCGTCCGGCCAGTTTAACTTCACACAAAAAAGGCCGACGGCTCAAACGCTGAACCGCTTTACCGCAGGCTATTCCGGTAAAGGCGCAGCAATGGGCCATGCCGATCTGGGCGGACATCTGGGTGACGAAAACCAGTTCGGTTATCGCATCAACCTGCTGCACGATGAAGGCGAGGGGAGTATCAGCAACAGCACGCTGAGACGGCAACTTGCCAGCGTGGCGTTTGACTGGAACCTCTCGCCCGATACGGTGTTGGAAGTGAATGCCAGCGAGTATCGCTTCAGAAAAATGGGCTATGCCGGTAGCTTTTCTTATGACAATGCAACCCAGTTACCCGGTGCTCCGGATGTGACGAAGCAGGGATACGGACAGAGCTTTGCGGGTCTCGATCTCATTACCAAAACAGCGAGCACCCGCCTTAAGCACTATTTCAATAATAACTGGTATGCCTCGGGCGGGGTGGGTTATCAAACCGCCGATCGCGGTATGCGCTCGTTGGGACACGCGATTCAAAAAGACGGAACGGTTACATCTAAATTGAGCCAGCCTTACTCTGCGGGACGCTTTAAGGTATTGAGCAATACGCTACAACTGAACGGCCACATTGATACAAACGGGCCTTCTCATGACGTGGTATTTAGCACCACGGGATATCAGTGGACGAGGTATGCCTCTCCAGGGAATCCGAAATCCTATCCGTTAGGTTCCAGTGCGTTTGATACGCCACGCACTTACACCGACCCTAGTGACGGGCGTTTTTATGTCGGTTCTGGTTACTCTAAATCCGGCCGTGATAGCCAGCAGGCCATCACCGTTGGTGATACCATCACGTTCAACGATCGCTGGTCGGCCATGGGCGTCGTGAGCCAAAGTTGGATCACTTCACGCAATTTCAATACTGGCGTTGTGCAACGTGCCACAGGTACTAGCCCGACGTTGTCTCTGATGTACAAACCCTTGCCTAACGTGATGACCTATGTTGCCTATGCGGATTCGCTGGAGCAGGGCGGGACCGCGCCTGCGAAGGATTCAGGCAATCTGGTGATAAATGCAGGGCAAACGCTCAAGCCTTACCGTAGTACCCAGTATGAAGCGGGGGTGAAATCGCAGTGGGATGGGATGAACCTGAATGCGGCTCTTTTCCGTCTGGAACGGCCTTTTGCGTACGTATCAGACAACGTGTTCAAAGAGCAGGGTAATCAGGTTAACACGGGGCTGGAGTTGATGGCGGATGGTGAAGTGCTTTCCGGTTTGCATCTCTATGGCAGCATGACGCTGCTGGATCCTAAATTAGAAGACACTAAAGATTCAGCAACACGTAATCAGCGGGTGGTCGGGGTGCCAAAGATTCAGGCCAATCTGCTGACGGAATACAGCCATCCGTCTGCACCCAATCTGGTCTATATGGCGAATCTTCACTACACCGGTAAACGCGCGGCGAATGACACTAACACCGCTTGGGCGGGTAGCTACTTCACGCTGGATTTGGGCACGCGCTACGGCTTTAAGCTGTACGATAAGCCCGCGGCGTTTCGTGTTGCGCTCAATAACGTCACCAATGAACGCTACTGGGCTTCTATTTTCCCCGGCGACATTAACGGTATTAATAGTGGAGCCAACGCGTTCGCCGGTGAACCGCGTGAGATCCGCGCTTCTCTGACCGTTGACTGGTGAGTGTGATGCTGAAACGTAACCTTACCACGCGGTATCGCGAGTATTTGCTCAATGCGTTAGTGCTGTTGGCGGTGAGTTTTTCTGGTGTGCATTGGGTTCAGGCGGAGACGCCTGAACCACCGCAGCGGACGATTCACTATTACGGCGATCGCACGGTGACGGTGCCCGCGACGGTTGAGCGAGTTGCCACCTCGTGGAATGCGCAAAACTCGATACTGGCTATGCTGGGCTATGGCGATCGTATTGTCGGGACGACGAAGCTCGTGCGCGATATGCCGCTGTTCCGCCAGTTTGTTCCGTCTATTACGCAGGCGTCGCTGGTCGCTCATAGCGGAAACATGGGAATCAATACGGAAGCGCTGATCTCTCGCCGTGCTCAGGTCTTTTTCGTATCGGACAGCGTACCGGTTGCTGAAGCGGAGGCGCTGAATAAAGCGGGGATCGCTATTGTGCCGCTCCGCTATAACTCGCTGGCGGCGATGGTTGAACGCACGCTGATTACCGGTGAGGTTCTGGGGTCGGACGCATCGCGTCGGGCGCAGGATTTTGCTGCCTACTATCAGGATAACGTCAGGCGTGTGACAGAGGTGATCCAGCATATCCCGTCACAGCAGCGTGTGAAGGTCTACCATGCGGTTGGCGATCCGTTAACGACATCGGGACGTCCTTCACTGAATCAGGACTGGATGGATCTGGGCGGCGCGATCAACGTGGCAGAACCGTGGTTTAGCCGTTCTGGTGTGACAACCGCGCCCGTGTCGCTTGAGCAGATTTTTCAGGCCGATCCCGATGTGATTATTACGATGCGGGCTGACGATGCGAAGGCGATTCGTCAGGATGCGCAGTGGCAGCAGCTACGGGCGGTAAAACAGGGGCGCGTTTATGCGAATCCGCTAGGGATGTTCTGGTGGTGTCGGGAAACGTCGGAGCAGGCGTTGCAATTTCTTTGGCTGGCAAAAACGCTGTATCCGCAGCAGATGCAGCACATTGATATGGCAAAAGAGACGCATGACTTCTATCAGCGCTTTTACGGTATCGATTTAACCGCGCAGCAGGTGGATACAATATTATCTCCACCCTGAGATATGCCGAGGTGGAGTACTTAATGGCAGGGCCGCATCGTGATGCGGCCCTGTTTTTTTAGACACAGACAAATGAGGGTATAGCGCGGATTAAGCCAGCTGTTTAAGAATCGCTTTAGCAACCACTTCCGAGCTTGCCGGGTTCTGGCCGGTGATCAGTTTGCCGTCTTCAACGAGGTACGGCGCCCAGTCTGGGCCTTTTTCATACAGGCTGCCGAGTTTCTTGAACTCATCCTCAATCAGGAAAGGCACCACGTCCGTCAACTGAACCGCTTCTTCTTCACCGTTGGTGAAGCCTGTCACTTTGCGGCCTTTAATCAGCGCGTCGCCATTTTCTGCTTTCACGTGAATCAGTACGCCCGGCGCGTGGCAGACAAAACCGGTCGGCTTGTTGGCGCGTACAAAGGCTTCGATGAGCGCGATAGAGACCGGTGATTCTGCCAAATCCCAGAGCGGGCCGTGACCGCCAGGATAGAAGACGGCATCGAAATCCTGTTCATTGACGGTATCGAGTTTTACCGTATTCGCCAGTTCCTGCTGTGCGGCAGGGTCTGCTTTAAAGCGATGCGTCAGCTCGGTTTGAAAATCGGCCAGATCGCTTTTCGGGTCGAGAGGCGGCTGACCGCCAGCAGGGGAGGCGAGTACCAGCTCGGCACCGGCGTCTTTAAAGGTGTAATAAGGGGCAGCAAACTCTTCCAGCCAGAAGCCAGTTTTATTACCCGTGTTGCCCAGTTTGTCGTGAGAAGTCAGGACCATTAAAATTTTCATCATTTTTCTCTCTATAGTTGCAGGATGATCGGGTGAATCGCTGCTGTTTACCCTTTGAGGACGGCGACAATTGCGTCTTGTTTCTCATGGTAAGGCGCACGCAGTGTTAGGTTAGACGCGCCATCTTCACTCTGTATGACAATCGGTTTGGCATGGCTGAAGCGGCGGAATCCGTGAACGCCGTGATATGCACCGATGCCGGATGCGCCAACGCCGCCGAACGGAAGTGTGTCGATAGACACGTGCGTCATCACATCGTTGATAACCAGCGCGCCGGATGTTGTTCTGGCTGCGAAACGCTGCTGCATAGCGTCATCGTTGCTGAACAGATACGCCGCCAGCGGGCGTGGGTGCGCATTGATGTAGTGAATCGGTTCTTCTGCTGCCTGATAGATTTTAATCGGCAGCAGCGGGCCAAAAATTTCTTCCTGCATGATCGTCATATCATCATGTACGCCGAACACCAGATGCGGGGCAATCTTGCGGCTTTTCGCATCGTAGGGCGCTTCGCCTTCCGGTGCCAGGCTGACGACGGTTGCGCCCTGCTGTTCAGCCTCTTTCAGAATACGAATCAGGCGATCGTAATGCCTGTCAGCAATGATAGACGTGTAATCTGGGTTCGCCTGTAACGTCGGGAAACTTTTCTGCATAAAGGCTTTCGCGGCATCGCGGAAAGCCTGCTCCTGACCTTCGGGCAGCAGAACGTAGTCCGGTGACAGGCAGATTTGCCCGGCGTTGAAGGTTTTCACCGTCAGCGTGCGTTCAACGGCTTCGGTAATATCTGCGCTACGATCGATGACGACTGGTGATTTGCCACCCAGCTCCAGCGTGACCGGCACCAGATTCTCTGCTGCCGCACGCATCACATGTTTCCCGACGGCAGTACTGCCGGTAAAGACCAGATGATCGAACGGCAGTTCGCTGAATGCCTGACCGATTTCTGCATCACCCAGCACCACGGCCAATTCCAGCGGATCAAAATAGTGGGCAATCAATTCCGCCAGCAGTTCAGATGTGCGTGGCGTGAGTTCTGACGGTTTCAGAATCGCGGTATTACCAGCGGCAAAAATATCAGCCAGCGGGCCGAATGACAGGTTTACTGGGAAATTCCACGGGCTGATTACCCCGATCACGCCCAGAGGCTGATGCTGGATCCACGCCTGCATGCCGGGAGCGGGTTCATCAACAGGTTCTGGCTGCATCCAGCGTTCAACGTTGTCGATGGCGTTCTGAAGTATTTTCAGCGTGATGCCGATGTCGGCGGCGAAGGAGTGGTACAGGCTGCGATGGCCGAAATCATCACTCATGGCCTGTGCGAGCGCGGCATGGTTTTCACGGAGCAGATTGATGCTGCGCTGTAAGCGATCTTGACGCAGCGCGGCATCGGCTGGGCCAGATGCAATGTGAGCACGCTTCATCGTATTCAGGATGGCTTGTAAATCCTTTTTGGATTGTTGTGTCGACATGTTTTGTCCCCTTTTTTGTCGTCGAGTACCAGAGAAAACAGAAAGTTAGCCGGGGTTTCCGGGTCACTCAAGATGGGATAAAGGATACGGCAGGGGTTGATCCACCCGCCAACAAGATTATTATTCGAGGGGTATAAATAATTTTATGTCTCAGTCTCTATAGGTACCGTATGTCACTCATTCGTCTACGCACATTTGTGGAAGTCTATCGGCAGCGCTCGATTAGCGGAGCGTCGCGCGCGCTTAATCTGACTCAGCCTGCGGTGTCGCAGCACATTGCCGGACTGGAGGTGGCGGTGGGACGGCGGCTTTTTGAGCGTCAGGCGAATGGTGTGACGCCAACGTCGGCGGCAGATGACTTAGCGGCGGATCTGGGGGACAAGCTCGATGAGGCCGAGGCGGCGCTGGCCTCCGCCCGCGCGAGGTCAATGGACGTCGCGGGGACGCTGCATATCATTGGCCATGCGGATTTCATGGCCGAAGTGGTGTCGGAACAGCTACTGCCGCTGCTTGAGGCGGGCGTGCGGGTGCATATGCATACCGGCGACGGCGATTTGATTAAACAGATGCTGCTGGAAGGGCACTGTGATTTGGGCATAACGGCGCATCCGGTGACGGATAAGCGACTGAAAAGCGATCTGTTAAAGAGTGCGACACTACAGGCGGTAGCGGCTCCCGCGATTGTCGAACGGCTATTGCAGACGGGCGATCTGCCTCAGGCGCTGGCGCAGGAACCGATGCTGGCGTATGACCTTGAATTTCCTCTGATCGATCACTGGTTGAAGAAGAACCGCATGGAGGACAAGGGACTGGTGCCTGCCGTGGTGAGTCAGGATCTGCGTGCGCTGCGTCGCGTGCTGACCAGTGGATTTGGCTGGACGGTGATGCCGGTGTATTTATGTCAGGATCTGCTGGATACGGGGGATCTTGCCATTATTCCGCCTCCTGTTGGCACAACGCAGCTGGATTACTATCTGGCCTGGGTGCCGGGGGCTCTGCGCCAGCCGCGTTTAGCCCACGCGCGGCAAACCTTCCTATGGCGATTACAGCACGCTGAATAGCGCCAGTCCCTGCTAAAAAAACGCTATTTTTCAAGACATCACGAGGCAACGTCCGTTGGCGACGTTGCCTCTTTTCCTGCTGACTTCCTATCTTCTATCCTGTGATCGCCATAAACGAACTGCGGGTTTCGTTCAGTTAAAATGGCTTTTTATAAAATCTTTGACGCGGATCGCACCAATCTTCCCTGTGCTGCCAGCGCGGGACGCGTGGTGGCAAAAGCGCAAAGGTTTTCACGATCGCCGGGCGCTACCGTATCAGCGTGACACCTTCATAATTAAAAATGTTCGGGGAAGGATGGCGATGAAAACGCGTAAGATCGGTTTGGCTAACTATTTAGCCTACGGTTCAGGGGACTTTCTTGGTGCTGGTACAACGGCGCTGACGGCCGCTTGGTTACTCTATTTTTACACCACGTTTTGTGGCTTAACGCCGATTGAGGCAACGTTTATTTTTGCGATGGCGCGTGTGCTTGATGCCGTCGTCAGCCCGCTGATGGGCTTTCTGACTGATAACTTCGGTTCAACCTGGCTGGGCAAACGCTTTGGCCGCCGCAAGTTCTTTATTCTGCTCGGTATTCCCTTCGTGTTCAGCTACAGCTTCATGTGGGTCGGGGATATGAGCTATTGGTACTATCTACTGACGTACCTGCTGTTCGATATCGTTTATACGATGGTGCTGGTGCCGTATGAAACGCTGGTGCCGGAAATGACCGACGATTTCAAACAGAAGACCAAGTTCTCCGGCGCACGCATCGCGCTGGCGCAGCTGTCCGCGATTTTGGCTGCGTTCCTGCCGGGCATCCTGCTGGGCTACTTTGGTAAAGACAACGCCATTTCCTTCTTCTATTCGAGTCTGGTGTTCTCCGTTATCTGTGCGCTGGTGTTGACGCTGGTCTATTTCTTTACCTGGGAACGGCCGCGCGATCAGATGTCGGAAGCGTCGCTGCGGGCGGAGAAAGAGCGCCAGTCTCTGACGTTAGGCCAAAGCCTGAAACGGCTGAACGTCGAGCTGGTTTCCACGCTGCGTATTCGCATCTTCCGTCAGCATCTTGGGATGTATCTGGGCGGGTATATCGCGCAGGACGTGTTTAACGCCGTGTTCACTTACTACGTGGTCTTTGTGCTGATGCAAAGCCCGACCATGGCGTCTAACCTGATGGGAACGATGGCGATTCTGCAATTCATTGCGGTGATCGGCATGATTCCGCTGTGTATCCGCTTTGGGCCAGCCCCGTCTTACCGCTTGGCCGTGTGCCTGTTTGGCGTGAGTGCGCTTTCCTACGCCGTCCTGTGGTACAGCGGCCTGCATGACACCCTCTCTCTGCTGCTGTTGATTTCTGCGCTGGCGGGTATCGGGCGCGGCGGGATCAACTACGTGCCGTGGAATACCTACACTTACATCGCCGACGTGGATGAAGTGATTACTGCACAGCGTCGCGAGGGGATCTTCGCCGGGATTATGACGCTGACTCGCAAAGCCTCGCAGGCCGGTGCGGTGATGCTGGTGGGTATTGTGTTGCAGCTATCCGGCTTTGTGTCCGGACAGAGCGTACAGGCACCGGGCGTTAGCCACACGATTCTGATGATTTTGAGCTTCGGCACTGTGGGTGTGCTGGCGCTGGGCTTCCTGGTTTCTCTGCGCTTTAAACTCAACCTGCAAACGCACAGCGTGCTGCGGGAAGAGACGCTGAAAATGCGTGAGGCCGGGCGTCCTGTGCCGGAGAACATTACGCCGCAGGCGCGGGCAACGGTCGAAATGCTGGCTGGTATGCCGTATGAATCGCTGTGGGGCAATAACAACATCGGCTATCTGAATCGCCATAAAGGTGATAAGCCGGTCACGCACGCCACGCAGTCGTAACTGTATTGAACTGTTAACTGATAACTCAATTGGATGAATGACTATGACCGTATTCAGTGTAAAACATAGCCCGCTTTTACGTCAGCCAGAACGCTTCATCTCCCGCGAGGATCTGAAGGCGCTGATTTGCCGTATCACCGACAATCTGGTGAATATTGAGGATAAAACCGGTGAGTTTTTGTTACGGCTGGACGATGGTCGGGTAATTGATACCAAAGGTTGGGCGGGTTGGGAATGGACGCACGGCATCGGGCTGTACGGGATTTACCAGTATTACCAGCAGACGGGCGACGAGCAGATGCGAGCTATCATCGACGACTGGTTTACCGAGCGTTTGGCGGAAGGTACGCCGACGAAGAACGTGAACACTGTGTGCCCGTTCCTGACGCTGGCTTATCGCTATGAAGAAACGGGCGATGCACGCTGGCTGCCGTATCTGGAGCGCTGGGCGGAGTGGGTGATGTATGAAATGCCGCGCACGGATAAGCAGGGCTTGCAGCATATTGTTTATAACAACGAAAACCATCAGCAGTTGTGGGACGACACGCTGATGATGAGCGTGCTGCCGCTGGCGAAAATCGGCAAGCTGTTAAACCGGCCGGAGTTTGTGGAAGAAGCCACGTATCAGTTCCTGTTGCACGTGCAATATCTGATGGATCGCGAAAGCGGCCTGTGGTTCCACGGCTGGACGTTCGAAGGGCAGCACAACTACGCCAAAGCACGCTGGGCGCGTGGTAACAGTTGGCTGACGATCGTCATTCCTGAATTTATTGAACTGCTGGATCTGCCGGAGCATAACGCGACGCGTCGCTTCCTGTTGCAGGTGCTGGAAAGCCAGATTGAAGCCTTGGCGAAATATCAGGATGACAGCGGCCTGTGGCACACGCTGATCGACGATCCGAATTCGTACCTTGAAAGTTCGGCAACCGCCGGTTTTGCCTACGGTATTTTGAAAGCGGTGCGCAAGCGCTACGTCGACCCGAGCTACGCTGAGGTGGCGGAGAAAGCGATTCGTGGCGTGATTAATCACGTCAATAAGGACGGCGAGCTAACGCAGGTATCGTTCGGCACGGCGATGGGCAACGATCTGGATTTCTACCGCAACATCGCGCTGACCTCCATGCCGTACGGCCAGGCAATGGCGATCCTGTGTCTGGCGGAATATCTGCGGGTCTATTTGTAATTGGATTAACGCGAGCGTTGCCTCTTAGTCATATCGGTTATGCTGGCTAAGGGGCAGTTTCGTGCGCCACACCGTCGCTATTCATATGCGATACCGTATACGCGCCCGACGCAGGGCGCTCAGTCGCCGCCGCCCTGCGAACCCAGGCTTCCGGCTAAATTATGCCGCTGCGCGGTTCCATCGGTGTTCTTGACCGCTAGTCGAGCCGCCAGTGACGCGTTCCCGACGCGGCACTGGCTTTCGCGACGTCCTGTCGCTCACTCGGCGGCCAAGCCCACCGCTGCATAATTTTTACGCCGGATAACGGCAAAACCCATAATAACTCGCAGCATTTGTGTATAAGAACCGAAGGTAGAAAGGATGCTTTATTTGCCGCCAGCTAAATCGATAAAATTCCCTGTGACATAGGACGCCTCGTCCGATAACAGCCAGCCTATTGCCTGTGCGACTTCCATCGGGTGGCCGCCCCGTTTCATGGGGAGCGAGTGCTTGATGCGATCGACCCTTGCCGGTTCGCCGCCGTCAGCATGCATATCGGTATAGATAAAACCGGGACGCACGGCGTTAACTCGAATGCCCTGATCGGCAACCTCCAGCGATAAGCCAATCGTCAGCGTATCAAGCGCGCCTTTTGATGCCGCATAATCAATATATTCATGCGGTGAACCCAGTCGGGCAGCGGCGGATGACACGTTGACGATAGCCCCGCCTTTTCCGCCATGACGGAACGCCATACGCTTGACCGCTTCCCGGGCACAGAGAAAACTGCCCACCGTGTTGGTGGCAAAAATATCGTTAAGCCGCACGGCATCAAGCTGTTCAATAGTGGCTTGAGGTTTCAGCATCGCGGCGTTATTCACCAGACCGGTGAGGCAGCCAAGTTCTTTATCCGTCCGCTTAAAAAGCTCGATAACCTGCTCTTCGTCGGCGATATCGACCTGAACGGCAATTGCCGTCCCGCCACTTGCGCGAATCTCGTCGAGAACGCTATTCGCACTATCCTGCTGGGTGCGGTAGCTGATGCAAACCTTGTGGCCTTTTCCTGCCAGATAGCACGCGGTTGCGCGGCCAATGCCGCGCGAACCGCCAGTAATTAACGTAATGAACGCCATTCTGATACCTAGTTCTTTAACCCTGCCACGCTGTAATTCGCCGGAAGCCAGCGGTAGCCGTTGGTGGTGCCGTTGCGTTCCAGGCGTGTACCCACGTGGCCGATGCCGGGGAAGGGCAGGTGAGCGCCAGCAACCCAATAACCCTGACTGGCGGCGTCGGCCAGCGCTTTATTACGGGATTCCGTCGCCTGATCCATATTTGAGTCAAAGCTGATGGTGGTGGCCGGTAAGCTCATTTGCACCGCTTCCGCATGAATGATGTCTCCCCATGCCAGCAGTTTTTTGCCTTCGCTCTCGATCAGAAAAGACGTGTGCCCCGGTGTATGTCCCGGACTCGGAATCGCGGTGATGCCGGGTAATAATACGGCTTGCTGAGCTGGGAACGTTTTCAGCTTGTTCTCTTTGCGAATGACATCAAAGGTACTTTGCACGCGTTGGAACGCGGATTTTCTATTCTCTGGTGCGTTCTTCAGATTATCCGGGCTGAGCCAGAAGTCGGTTTCTGGCTGGCTGACATACACGGTAGCATTCGGGTAGCTGAGTTTATTGTCCTGCACCAGACCACCAAAATGGTCGCCGTGCAGGTGGGTCATCAATACGGTATCGACCTGTTCAGGTTTGTAGCCCGCCGCAATCAGGTTCGGCAGCACTTTTCCGACTGTAGGGTTGCTCTGCTTGCCGTTACCGGTGTCGATTAGAATCAGGTGTTTGCCGGTATTGACCAAATAGGCGTTGATAGAGGTTTCCACCTGCGGTGTCAGCGCTTTTTCTGCCAGCAGTTCGGTGATTTTTTCCGGAGGAGTGCGTTGTAACAGCTTATCCATCGACATGGTATTGGTGCCGTCAGACAGTGCGGTAATTTCGAACTGGCCCAGCATCATGCGGTAATAGCCCGGCTGTGTTTTAATCTGCGCGATATCCTGCGCCTGAGTAAATGCAGGCACAAAGGCACACGAGACGAGTAATAGGGCTAGAGGTTTCAATAACTTCATTGATTATTGTCCTTGTTAATAATGAAACGTATGAAAGCAGGTGAAGTGGTAACAACAGATTGATTATGACGCACGGGGCAAATTACTCAACTGTCCCTGATGTAGTGTGTTCCAGCCGGATTTGCTAGCGCATTGCTGACGTCCTGCAACGCGAATGATTTAGGGTATACTGCATTTTTAAGTGAGAGAGACAGTGAAAACCATGCAGTACCCGATTAATGAAATATTCCAGACGTTACAGGGCGAAGGCTATTTTACCGGTGTGCCGGCGGTGTTTGTGCGCCTGCAAGGCTGCCCGGTCGGCTGTAGCTGGTGTGATACCAAACATACCTGGGACAAGCTGGCAGAGCGGGAAACCTCATTGGATCAGGTGCTGGTAAAAACGGAAGAAAGCGATGCCTGGGGTGCGGCGAGTGCAGACGACATTCTGGCGCTGATGGTGCAGCAAGGCTACACGGCGCGCCACATTGTGATCACTGGTGGTGAACCCTGCATCCACGATTTGGCACCGCTAACGCTACAGCTGGAAAAGCAGGGCTTTAGTTGCCAAATCGAAACCAGCGGCACCCATGACGTGCGCTGTTCGCCAAAAACCTGGGTGACGGTATCGCCGAAAGTGAATATGCGCGGCGGTATGAAAGTGCTCGATCAGGCGCTGCAACGGGCGGATGAAATAAAACATCCGGTGGCGCGTGAGCGTGACATTGAGGCGTTGGATGCATTACTGGCGAGGCTTGATGATGATAAGCCGCGGATTGTGGCGCTACAGCCGATCAGCCAGAAAGACGATGCGACTAAGTTGTGTATCGAGACCTGCATCGCCCGCAACTGGCGGCTGTCTATGCAGACACATAAGTACCTGAATATCGCCTGATATTCATTTACTGATAATAGCGACCGATCGTAGCGGCGTGAGGGAGGGATGCTCACGCCAGACTACAGCACCACCACTTCTTTGTTACTCGCCTTTATAGACGCAGCCAGCGGTGCAGGTTTCTTTTACCATGACCGCGCTGAGCAGCGGTAATGTCGGCTTCAACTGGTGCCAGATCCAGTGTGCCAGCACTTCGCTGGTCGGGTTTTCCAGACCGGGGATCTCATTCAGATAGTGATGATCCAATCGTTCCCACGTAGGTTTGAACGCGGCTTTCAGCTCGGAGAAATCCATCACCCAGCCGGTATACGGATCCACTTCACCGGTAATTTCCAGTCTCACCATGAAAGAGTGCCCATGCAGCCGTCCGCATTTGTGGCCGTCTGGTACGTGAGGCAGATGATGCGCGGCTTCAAACTGAAAATCTTTAAAGAGTGTAGTGACCATAGCGATGTTCCCGGTGTCGTTCTGAAAAAGGAGCTCTCAGAACATAGTATGCAAAAAACCGTCGCATACTACCCGAAAGTGTCGTTTGAATCACTTATTCTTCCTGCTGCACGATCGCGGCGTGATGCCAGCCGGAAGGCAGCGGATCGGGACGGTGGATCGTCATGTGGCTGGTGGTCAGGTTCAGCACGCCACGGGCAAAGATCGCGGGCATGCCGCCTGGATAATAGTCGACACCGAAGGCGCGACCTGTCGCCGGATCGACCCGATACGCATTATCCAGCCCCATACCCGTCGGGCGTTCTGGATTGCAGGGCGGACGCACATCGTACATGCCCTGTTCCGGCGAGTCGCTCTGCCGCTGTTCGAGATGCACAGCATGGAAATGGATATCCCGAATGTAGCCTGCGGGCGTGCTATGCAGGTTAATCGCTCCCTCGCTGACACCGGCGATCTGGGAAAACTGTACCGCTTCGATCCGACCCGGCTCAATGGTGGGATCGCGATAGCGCACGGAGATAAAGATCGGATCGGCTTTTCCCCAGTGGCACGGATGCGCGGCGACGCACTGGAACGTGATGTTGCTGAACTGTAGGCGTCGGAACGCGCCGCCATCGCGTGAGATCAGGCCGATCGCACGGTTGGTATCGTAAATGGCGCAGTTGCTGACGGAAATGTCTTCGATATCGGCAAAGGTTTCGGTGCCAATCTTCAGGGCGCAGCTCTTGGATCGTAACAGACAATTGCTGATGACGACCTGCTGCACCTTACGTTGCAGATGGGGCGGCTTATGAGTAGTTTTGATGCACAGCGCATCGTCGGCGGCGCTCAGCGAGCAGTTGCTGATTTGCACCTGCTGACAGCTGTCGAGATCCAGCGCATCGGTATTTGCCATGCTCAGATCGTTATCAATCGTCAGCCGTTCGACGATGATGTGGCGACAGCTGACCAGATGCACAGTCCACATCGGGGCGTGTTCAATCGTAAAATCACACAGGCGGACGTGTTCGCAATCCTCAAAGACCACAATGCGCGGGCGATGTTGTGCAGGCAGGCGATAGCCTTGATCGTCGGGCTCTGCAGAGAAATAGGCGTCGGCATTTCCCATGATCTTACCCTGACCGCAGATCGTGATATTGCGCTGTTGGTAGGCATAAAGAAACGCGCGGTGCGACAGCTCGGCCATGCTGATCGTGGTAGCCTGCGCAAACTGTTCATAGTCACCGCTGACGATGAGCACAGCCCCCGCCTCCAATTGCAGACAAAAATTGGAAGGCAGCAGTAATCCCCCTAATAGATAGCGCCCCGGTTCCACCGTCAGCGTGCCGCCACCCTGTGCCGCAATCCGATCGATAGCCTGCTGAAAAATGGCGGTATCCGGCGTGATGCCGTCGGCAGCGGGGGAGTATGACTGAATAGAGTGCTTCATCGCGTTATCCTATCTGATCGAGCCTGCTCCGATTGCAGCACGTTTGCTGGCCTTTGGCTGTGGCTGACGTGATGAAATCTGCGGAGGTTGGAGCGGGCTTCACAGCGCACGGCGCGCGGCGCAAGAAAATGTGAAAGGCATAACGAAGAGGGCGAGGTGGCGCGTTATGCCATGTGTGTTTCATCACACTTTTACGCCGCTTTTTCTCTTTTGCCGCGTGCATGGAGTGGTTTTGTTGTTTTTGTGTTTCTTATTTGTGAATTAAATCTCTTTTTGGTGTGGTGCGTCGGTTAAGGATGTGAGGCACCTCCCTGCCGCGTCACATAGGGCTCACGCCGTGTGGTTGAAACGCCCGCTAACGCGGTCAGTCATCCGCATTTCTTCCGTCAGCCCCGCAAATCACACGTTTTCCCGCCGTGCTGACTAGCGCGATAAAAAGGGTTCTGCCTATCTTGTCAGAGTCGAGAAATGGTTTGATTCACGGCTATGTACCTGACCTGCTTTCTCATCTATATCGTCACACCAGTACGCCAGACACACGCACAAACACAATAATAATGTCGTTGGGGGAAAAATGAGATTACCTGGACTGATTGTCATCGCCTTCTCTGCGCTCTGTTCGTTCGCGCAGGCTGCTGAACCCGTAGAATTACGCCTCTCCTGGTGGGGAGGAAACAGCCGCCATCAGGCGACCTTGACCGCGCTGGAAGCGTTTCAGAAAAAGTATCCACACATCAGCGTGAAACCAGAATACACCGGTTGGGACGGGCATTTATCCCGCCTGACGACGCAGATTGCCAGCGGTGAAGAACCGGATGTGCTACAGGTCAACTGGAACTGGCTGCCGATTTTTTCCAAGACTGGCACCGGTTTTTATGACCTGAATAAGCTGACCGATACGCTGAAATTACAGGATTTCCCCGAAGATGCGCTGAAACCCGCGACGATTGACGGCAAAGTGAACGCGATTTCCACTTCGCTGAATGCGCTGGTGATGTATTACAACACGGAAACCTGGAAGAAGACCGAACTGCCGTATCCCACCACCTGGGATGAGCTGTTCCATGCCGGCAAGGTGTTTAAAGAGAAACTGGGCGATAACTATTTCCCCATTGCTTCACCTGCGCAGGACAGCGGTGAAGGCATGCTGGAACTGATCAACTATTACATGACGCAGAAGTATCAGATCGGCATGATCGATGAAAAGAACAAACGCTTTAACTACAGCGAGGCGCAGTGGATCGAGGCGTTTCGCTTCTATAAGCGTTTGATCGACGAGCATGTGATGCCGTCTTCGAAGTATTACAACGCGTTCGGTAAAGTCGGAATGTATGAAACACGCCCCTGGATTAACGGGGAATACGGTGGGGCACATCTGTGGATTTCGGTTGTGAAGAAATACGCCGATCCGCTGGCGGCACCCAGTAAGCTCGAACTAGGCCCGTACATCATGACGCCGGGATCGGATAACTCCGGGCAGTTCTTCAAACCGTCGATGCTGTTTGCCATCAGTAAAAATACCAAGCACCCGAAAGAAGCGGCGCTGTTGTTGAATTATCTGATGAACGATCCTGAAGGCGCGCTGCTAATGGGCACCGAGCGCGGCATTCCGCTCAGCCGTATCGCCAGACAAGCGCTGGAAGAAAAGCAGAAACTGGATACCAACGATCTGTCGGTTGCCGGGCTCTCGATGGCGCTAGAAAAACCGATGCAAACGCCGGTGTCCTCGTATCTTGAAGATCCACAGCTGGCCAGCCTGATCCTGCAAACCATCGAACAGCTCGACTATGGCAAGAAGAGCGTGGAAGAATCGGCGAAAAACTTCAGCAATTCAGGCGATCGCATTCTGAAACGGGTGATTCGCTAGCAAGCGGCTGACTCAGATCGTTATTGATTATGTTCGTTATTGATTACGTTCGTTATTGATTAATGTAGGGATTGCCGGTGCGTTACGTGAGTTCAGCCAACTGCTGTTGCAGGCTATCGGCTAACGCGCGTGGACGCCCGGCATCAAACATCACATGCAGGCTCACCGGATAATCTCGGTGTTGCAGGCAGAAATCCTCCATTTCATGCCCAATCCCGTACAGCGCCTGAATATTGGTTTTGGCGATTTCCCGCAGCGTCCAGTTATTCTCCACCTGTTTGCAGTAGTGCAGCGTAAAGAAGGCTTTCTGCGCGTGAACAAAGGCGCGGCAATACAGCGTCAGCCCGCGCCATTCCTGCTGCCAGCGCTGTCTGAGCGCGTCAGGCATCGCGTGTTCGCGGGAGAATTGCAGTGCGGCCTGCTGGCACTGTTCCGCCAGCTGCCAGGCGGCATCTTTCTCTTTCGCAATGTGATAGAGATTCTGTGAAGCCAGCTCTGCATGCTGCGGATCGAACGTAATATCCTGACCGGAACCCGGCAGCCAGTGGTTACGGTTGAGCTGACCGTACAGGCTCCAGATCGCCTGACCAAAGCTGGTCGGTAGCAGGCTGTGGCGATGGAAAACATGGTGGCGTGCGTATAGCGACAGAGAAATGGCCTGGTGAGCCTGTTCCAGCAAGGCGAGCATCGCATGCAGCACGGCATCGTCCGGCTGCCATTGGTAGCGCGTCATCAGCCACTGTGCGAACAGCGTGCTTTCATTTGCCGCTGCGATCTGGTTAGTCAGGAGTCGCGCACAGGCAAACAACGTAAATTCGCTGAGCGTGCCGATCACGCTGTGATTATCCACCCCTTCCCAACTGATGCGGCACAGCGTGCTGACAATCGCGGGATTTTTCTCTCGACACCACAGCAGCCGCCCTTGCACCTCGGTGTAGCGCAGGAAGGGGAGATTGCCCCAGCCGACTTCTTCGCCAGCCAGATCCAGCTCAACCCAGACTTCACGCCCGCTGACGTCCAGCAGTGCGGGGTTATTGGGAAACTCCGGCCAGAAGCGTTCCGGCGTGACTTTAATGGCGACGGAGACCGATTCTGGCAGCGTGCGAATGGCGTTCAGGACATTACCGATATCCTGATGGCTGGCGGGAAACGCACGTAATACCAGATGGCGCTGGTGGTAGTGCATCACGCGGGCGACGGCGGAGAATAGACGGTGATAGATCTGCTCGCTGTCGGCGTTGGTCGGCCAGAGCGTGGTAACGGGAGCGATACCGTTGATCGCATCGCCGGAGGGGGCAGAAAAGCGCAGCAGGCTATCGCTGTTGGAGATCGCCAGCAGCAGGCCGCTCAGCCTCGGGATCTGCTGCATCAGCAGTTCGACTTTGGCGGCAAGGTAGTCGCACCAAAAATCGGTATCCATGCGGAGGCTATGTTTGTTGTCCAGTAATTCCGGGTGATGAAGCAGTAAATCTGTGGGAAAGGACAGCTCTTTGCATTGCAGATATAGCGCTAACCCCTGTTCACGGCAGTGCGCCGCGACCTGATTCAGGTAAACACAGCGGGAACGCTGCTGGCTGCTGATGCGATCGTCAAAACGTGCGTTATTGTAGGCTTCCGGCGTCACCAGCTTATCCAGTAAATCCGCGGCACCCAGCACCAGCGTATTGAAACCCTGTTCACGGGCGTAATCGACGACCGAGATGACCTGTTGCCAGTGCCAAATATCCTGCGTATTAAGTTCCAGCGCGCGTCGTTGCCACATCGTTTTTCTCCCGTTGCCACTGGCGTGAGTATCGCATTGATGTGCTATCGCAAAGGATAAATTCCTGCGGCGAACGCCAGAAATGTGAGCCTGTTCGCTAATCGCGATCGTCTAAGGCGTTGTTGGCGTGGCATTTATTGTGGGAGTGGGGATCACGGATTGATTATGATGCGTTAACCCGCGAGAGGCAGAGCAGAGAAATCGAGGATGCCCGCTAAAAGCCTTCCAGCAGCCTTAATTGGCTGAATGTGAGTGGCCGATAGAAGATATATCCTTGAATCCCAATGGGGTGATATTTATTTAACCGGTTCAAATCGGTCGCTTTCTCAACGCCTTCACAGATAATGTTTACGCCAAGAGGAATGAGTTTGTTCAATAAGACTTTTAGTTTTTGTGATTTTGTCTCTTCTTTCCCGATGCCATCGATAATAGAACGATCGATTTTTATGGTATCGAAGTCAAACAAGCTCAGGCTGTCTATTTGTAGATTTCCTGCGCCGAAGTCATCTAATGAAATCATAAAGCCATATTTCTTGGCCTGATTTAAAAAGGGTATCCCGTCTATTAGCTGCTGCCGAGTCGTTTTTTCACTGATCTCTATTTCTATATTCTGTGGGTTAACCTCATGCATGAGGCATTTTTGGTATAACTTTTCCAGATAGGCGGAATTATTAAAAAGTAAATGCGACAGGTTGAATGATATTGTCATGCTACTTTTGTTTTTTATTACCTGACAGACCACATCAAACATAAAGTCTGTCACTTTATCGATGGCTTTACACTCCTCAATTTTATCTATGGTCTGCTGAGTCGATGCTAAAACGCCTTCTGAGTTATAAAACCTGGCGAGGGCTTCATAGCGGAATATTTTATTTTGAGGGAGATGGATAATAGGCTGAAACTCTGCTGTCAGCCTAAGAATTCTTCCATCGATATTCAATGTTGTTGTATTCATTTTACTGATTACTCACCCTCTCCATAGAAATAGGAATTCCACAGCTTTGCTCGTCTGGATTCTACACAGCAATTTGGGATAGTTGGAAATTGTTTTAAATGATCAATTATCTACGTTTAATAGTTTTTAACTATCAACTAAAAAATAATGATCGTTTAAATCTATATTGTCTGTGGGTGTTAATTCTGTTTATTATTATTTAATTGGTTTTTAGTTCCGCTATTTTTTGTTTACTTGGTTTTTTGTTTATTTTTGTTCGTGTTTTAATCAAATTAGCGAGCGAGAGCGAACGTTGTGACTTCATAACATCCTTGTTAGGATGATCAACGATATGAAGATCGTCATGTCGTCATGGTATTAGGGTGAAGAAAATCGCATAAATTAAATCTGAGAGAGGTTTCACTCAGTAAGAATAGTGTTTTTCTCGCGCTTTTAATGTTGTTTAAAAATTTTAATCTTGTGTAAAAATTCGTTTCTATTAAAGGGGAAATCCTTTTTAGATTTTGGGGTATATCACCGTCGCGTTAATAGGTAGATCTTATCGTGGAACACTTTTCTCCTCCTCCCGCTAAAGTGATTAGCGCATTACTGCAACATACCTATGTGATGTCTATCTATGCGAAGGATATGCTATATGCATTGAAAGCAGACGTTGCGGAATTGAATCCGGATAAAAACCGTATCGTGTTGGATGTGGAATACTCAGGCTCGGATATCGACAGATATCTTGCCGATGGTGGTTTGAATTTTGATCTGGAGGCGCTCAAAGGCACGGATAACATCGAACGAGAAACCTACAGTCTTTGTAATATTCCGACCCAATTATTCAAGACGGACAGTATGTTTTATCGTCTGGAGTGTCGTTTGCCAGAATCTGTTTTTGTCACTGAAAACAGGGGGGCGATTCGTATTCCCTTTATTCTTGGCATGCAGGCTCGTGTTCGCATTGAAGTTTATCTACACACGCTTAACGTACCCGGAACCCTGCGTAATTTATCGACCGGTGGATGTCTGGTCGAAATCGATCTGGTTGAGAGTATTGCGATTGAAGTGGGCCAGGATATCCCCGGTATTACGCTGGAATTCCCTAACGGAGAAAGCTTTTATGCCGAGGGGAAAATTCGCCATATACGCCCCTTTGGCAATAATGGCTATGCGGCCGTCGGTATCCAATTTATCCATTTGTCTTCATCCCAGTCCGAAGCCCTACTTCATTACACGAATGAGTCGGAAAGAGAGGCAGCATACCGAACCGGTATGACTGGCAGCATGGTGTATTCGTCTCCGTTGTTCATTCCGGGTACTAAGGAGAAAAATCTGTTGCTGCGAGAAAGTCAGGAGCGAGAGAAGCGTACCCGCCAGACGCCGATGGAACGCGGCGTCATGGAGATTGCCCATCGGCTTCAGATTGGGCTGATGTACATCAAAACGCGCAATCAGCTGCCCGTTGAGATCTTTTATGACTGTGTTGATACCTTGCTGTATATGGTTAAAAAAGATCGAAAGGCTTTTCTGTATGCGCTGTCGTTCCTGCGTGATGAGGCGGACTGGGTCAGGCATGCGGTACAGGTCGCGGGGAAATTGGCCGACATGCTGTTAATTGCCGATCCACACGATCCCTATTTGCGTGAGGCGGTGTTAGGTGCGTTACTCCACACGATGGGCAAACCGCTGTTGGTCAACGCCCGTCTTCCGTCGCTCAAGGTCAATATGAATCCGGTGCAAAAAGCGATCCTTAGCGGTCATGTGGCGGTACTGGGCGCGAAGTTACGTGAGCTAGGCTGGTCGATAAGCCCTACCTGTCGCGATGTGATTGAGAACGCCAACGAGCGTTTGGACGGCAGCGGGTATCCGCAAGGCAAGCGTGCCGAACCATTGTCGCCGTTAGTCCGGCTGGTCTCTGTGATTAAGGCGATTAATAAGCTCAGGCATGCGCGTAATGGTATTTCTCCCCGCACGCCATTGGCCGCCTATCGCAAAATCTATGAGGCTAACGCGGCCTATGATAAGGCTGTGCTGGTCAAATACGTGCAGATTTATGGCCTCTACCCCATCGGCAGTCTGGCGAAATATTCGGGAGGCTTCCTCGGGTGGGTGATGGATATTGATAAAAAGGGTAAGCCTATCGTGGTGCATCTCACCAAGAACCTTCGTTTTCCTGATACCAATATCAGCAGTGTCGTTTCTAATGGCGACTTGCAGCAGGTCGGTAAGCTCGAAAACATCGTTCATCCTGACGATTTCGGCATGAAGGTCCTAAAAATTTAGCGAGTATCGTCTGCACAGAGGGCTGCGTGGCAGCCCTTTTTCCTCATCACATCCTACCGACATTTTTCCCGTAACAGGCATGAAGCGCACGTGCTATCAGGCATAACACTTTAAGCAATAAGGACTATCAGAAAAACCATTTAGTCATTTTGGTTATTTAATATTTCCATCATTTCTTTAATTGTTAAGATGCAGATCGTTACCCTTATCCTCCATTCATCTTTTTATTGCATGTTTTTGTATTAGCGTCGTTGGCTAACAGCACAGGCACAAGGAAACAGAAATCACAATGACTACTCCGGTTTCCCCCACTTCATTGCTTCCGCTGAGTGCGGAGCAATTAACGCGTTTACAGGCGGCAACCGGTGATTTCTCATCGACGCAGCTGGCCTGGCTATCCGGCTATTTCTGGGGGCTGGTACAGCAGCCTGGGAACGTGCAGCCGGGGGCGATCGCCGCTACGGCAACGACGGTATCCGCAGTCACGGTGCCAGTACAAACGATTACGCTGATTTCCGCCTCACAAACCGGCAATGCACGTCGGGTGGCGGAACAGCTACGTGACGATCTGTTGGCAGCCAAGCTGTCCGTCAATCTGGTCAATGCGGGTGATTACAAATTCAAGCAAATCGGGCAGGAAAAACTGCTGCTGATCGTTGCTTCGACGCAGGGGGAAGGGGAGCCGCCGGAAGAAGCCGTCGCGCTGCACAAGTTCCTGCTGTCCAAAAAAGCCCCGGAGATGAAAGACACCGCGTTTGCCGTGTTTGGTCTGGGCGATACTTCCTATGAATTCTTCAGCAAGGCGGGTAAAGATTTCGATAGCCGTCTGGCTGAGTTAGGCGCTGAACGTCTGCTGGATCGCGTGGATGCCGATGTGGATTATCAGGGGCTTGCCGAACAATGGCGACGTCAGCTGGTTGATATTTTGCAGGCGCGGGTGCCAGTTCAGGGTGAAGCCGTCGCGCAAATTGCCGCTCAGGGCGCACTGGATGAAATTACCAGCAGCCCGTACAGCAAATCCTCACCGCTGCATGCCACGTTTGCCGTTAATCAGAAAGTGACCGGGCGTAACTCCGAAAAGGATGTTCGCCATATCGAGATCGACTTGGGCGATTCCGGTTTGCGTTACCAGCCGGGAGATGCGCTGGGCGTGTGGTTCGATAACGATCCTGCGCTGGTGCAGGAATTGCTGGAACTGCTGTGGCTGAAAGGCGATGAATCCGTCAGCGTTGACGGCAAGACGCTGCCACTATCGCAGGCGCTGAAAAGCCACTTTGAGCTGACGCAGAACACCGCGCCGATTGTCGAGAAATACGCGGCACTGTCGCGTAATGAAACGCTGCTGTCGCTGCTGGCCGATAAACCTGCGCTTCAGCAGTTCGCACAGCGCACACCGCTGGTGGATATGGTGCGACAAGCGCCGACGGAACTGACGGCGGAGCAACTGCTGGGTCTGCTGCGTCCGTTGACGCCGCGTCTTTACTCTATTGCTTCCTCGCAGGCGGAAGTCGAAAGCGAAGTGCACATCACCGTTGGCGTGGTGCGCTACGAATACGAAGGCCGCGAGCGCGCTGGTGGCGCTTCCAGCTATCTGGCCGACAGACTGAGTGAAGACGATGAAATCCGCGTCTTCATCGAACATAACGATAACTTCCGTCTGCCTGCGAATGCCGACGCGCCGGTCATCATGATCGGGCCGGGCACCGGAATCGCGCCGTTCCGCGCTTTTATGCAGCAGCGCGATGCCGATGGGGCTGAAGGGAAAAACTGGCTGTTCTTTGGTAACCCACACTTTACGGAAGATTTTCTGTATCAGGTTGAATGGCAGCGTTATGTCAAAGATGGCCTGCTAACCAACATCGACCTGGCCTGGTCGCGCGATCAGGCGCATAAAGTTTACGTGCAGGACAAACTGCGGGAAAAAGGCGCGGAAGTCTGGCGCTGGATTCAGGATGGCGCGCACCTGTACGTGTGTGGTGATGCCAACCGTATGGCGAAAGACGTCGAGCGGGCACTGCTGGATGTGATAGTTGAGCATGGCGGCATGGACAGTGAACAGGCCGATGAGTTTTTAAGCGATCTGCGCCTTGAGCGCCGTTATCAGCGAGATGTGTACTAATGAGTGAAAAATACGTTTTCAGTGAAAAACACCCCGGCCCCTTGGTGGTAGAAGGGAAACTCGCTGATGCTGAGCGCATGAAGACAGAAAGTAACTTTCTGCGCGGCACGATTGCTGAAGACCTGAACGATGGTCTGACCGGTGGTTTCAGGGGCGATAACTTTCTGCTGATCCGTTTCCACGGTATGTATCAGCAGGATGACCGCGATATTCGCGCCGAACGTGCCGAGCAAAAGCTGGAGCCGCGTCATGCGATGCTGCTGCGCTGCCGTCTGCCCGGTGGCGTGATGACGCCAGAGCAGTGGCTGCGAATCGACAAATTTGCGACTGAAAATACGATCTATGGCAGCATTCGCATCACGAACCGCCAGACGTTCCAGTATCACGGCATTCTCAAATCGAACGTGAAACCGGTACACCAGATGCTGAATAGCATCGGGCTGGATGCGCTGGCGACGGCGAATGACATGAACCGTAACGTGCTGTGTACGTCTAACCCGATAGAATCCGAACTGCATCAGCAGGCCTATGAGTGGGCGAAAAAGATTTCTGAGCATCTGCTGCCGCGTACGCGCGCCTATGCTGAGATCTGGATGGATCAGGAGAAAGTCGCCACGACGGATGAAGAGCCGATTTTAGGTTCAACGTATCTGCCGCGTAAGTTCAAAACCACAGTGGTGATCCCGCCGCAGAATGATATCGATCTGCATGCGAACGACCTTAACTTCGTTGCGATTGCCGATAACGGCCGTCTGGTGGGCTTCAACGTGCTGGTGGGCGGTGGACTCTCTATCGCACACGGCGACAAAGAAACTTACCCGCGTACCGCCAGTGAACTGGGCTACATTTCTATTGAGCATACGCTGGCCATTGCAGAAGCGGTGGTGACCACGCAGCGCGATTGGGGTAACCGTACTAACCGTAAAAACGCGAAAACCAAATACACGCTGGAACGCGTAGGCGTAGACAACTTCAAGCAGGAAGTGGAAGCGCGTGCCGGTGTGAAATTTGAAGCGGTGCGCCCGTATGAATTCACCGGACGTGGCGATCGCATCGGTTGGGTAAAAGGCATTGACAATAAATGGCATCTGACGCTGTTTATCGAAAACGGTCGTGTTCTGGATTATCCGGGTCGTCCGTTGAAAACCGGTCTGGCGGAAATTGCCAAGATCCACAAAGGGGATTTCCGCTTAACGGCGAACCAGAATTTGATCATCGCAGGCGTTCCTGCACGTAGCAAAGCGAAGATTGATGCGCTGGCGCGTGAGCACGGCCTGATTGACGACGACGTCAGCGAGCAGCGCAAGAATTCGATGGCCTGTGTGTCGTTCCCGACCTGTCCGCTGGCGATGGCGGAAGCCGAACGCTTCCTGCCGGAGTTCGTCACGAAAGTGGAAGACATCATGCAGCAGCACGGCGTGGGCGATGAGCACATCGTTCTGCGCGTAACGGGTTGCCCGAACGGCTGCGGTCGCGCAATGTTGGCAGAAATCGGTCTGGTGGGCAAAGCGGTGGGGCGTTATAACCTGCATCTGGGCGGGAATCGCGAGGGGACACGCATTCCGCGTATGTATCGCGAGAACATTAATGAAACCGAGATCCTTGCAGAAATGGATCGGCTTATCGGGCTGTGGGCGCAAGATCGCCAGCGGAATGAAGGCTTCGGGGATTTCGTGATTCGCACCAACATCATCAAAGCGGTGCTGGATCCTGCCCGCGATTTTTATGACTGACAGGAGAGCCTGATGGCCGAATTTAACCTTGAGGCGCTCAACGCGTTGCCGAAAGCGGAGCAGGCGGCCGCGCTGGCTGTCGTAAATGGCCAGCTTGAACAGCTGTCGGCGCAGGAAAGAGTGAGCTGGGCGCTGGAGAATCTGCCGGGCGACTATGTGTTGTCGTCCAGTTTCGGCATTCAGGCGGCGGTATCGCTGCATCTGGTGACGCAACAGCGGCCGGATATTCCGGTTATTCTCACGGATACGGGCTATCTGTTTCCTGAAACCTATCAGTTTATTGATGCACTGACGGAACAGCTGAAGCTGAATCTGCAAGTGTACCGCGCGGCTGAATCCCCGGCCTGGCAAGAGGCGCGCTACGGCAAGCTATGGGAGCAGGGTGTGGAAGGCATTGAGCGCTACAACCTGCTGAATAAAGTCGAGCCGATGAATCGGGCGTTGAGCGAGTTAAAGGCGAAAACATGGTTTGCTGGCCTGCGTCGTGAGCAGTCCGGCAGCCGGGGTGAATTGCCGGTGCTGGCGATTCAGCGCGGCATCTTCAAATTCCTGCCGATTATCGACTGGGACAACCGAACGGTGTACCAGTACCTGAAAGAAAACGGCTTGGGTTACCATCCGCTGTGGGATCAGGGCTATCTGTCAGTTGGCGATACGCACACCACCCGTAAATGGGAACCGGGTATGGCCGAAGAAGAAACGCGTTTCTTCGGCCTGAAACGCGAATGCGGTCTGCACGAAGGATAAAAACTCCCCCACAACGAGCGGTAGACCGATCACAAACCCCATGTTCTGCATGGGGTTTTTCATATCTGGCTACGGAGTGCGAACGCGATATTTTACTCGCGTTGTGTTACCTCAACCAGCCGCCCTGTAGCGCCATCCTCTGTTTTTACCTCCCCTCTGTCCTGTCGCAATAAGCGAATTGTCGTCATAACACCGTCATCTTGCAAAGATAGGATTTGGTCAACATTTGATCATTATTTAAACAAGTTCGAGCGTGTTCAGTCGTGGACGCGGCTTGGCGAACCCGCTTACTGAGGGAGTGCCTGACATGAAGAGAACGAGCTTTATCGGTGCGCTGGTGCTGTTTGCTGTTTTCCTCTCTGGTGGCATCGCACTTGCTCAGGAGGACACGCGTCCTGAGTTACGGATCGCGGTTCAGAAAAACCCGGAGACACAGGAACCGGTTGATGCGGCGTCTAATGTCGCTTTCCGCAACAATCCGTCGATCCACGAGACCTTACTGAAGCTCGATATTGATGGTGATTTCTCGGTACAGCCGAATCTTGCGACGGCGTGGAAATGGATCGACGATAAAACGCTTGAAGTGACGCTTCGCAAGGGCGTCATTTTTCATGATGGTCGCGAAATGACGGCGGAAGACGTCGCCTTTTCGTTCGGACCGGAACGTTTGACCGATCCGAAAGCACCCGGTTATCCCACGTATCTGACAAATTTTAGCAGCCTTGATCATGTCGAGGTGGTGGATCCTGATACCGTCCGTTTCGTCACGAAGTTCAAAGATCCGATTTTGTTACAGCGGCTGGCAAGCTATGCCGCTGTGGTGATCAGCAAAGATGCCTGGATGAAGATGGGCAGTGACTGGGCCAAATGGAAGCAGAAGCCGGTCGGCGCAGGTCCATATAAGGTTCTGGAGTCGGTAGCCAATGACCATGTGACGCTGGTGGCGCACGATCGGTATTTTGGCGGCAAGCCGAATGCGAAGCGTGTCATCTTCAGAATGGTGCCGGAAGTCTCATCGCGTATCGCTGGTCTTATCGCAGGGGATTATGACATTGCCACCGATCTGCCGCCGGATCAGCTTGAGATGGTGAACCAGTCGGGTAACGCGAAGATCGTCGGTGGCCCCGTTCCAAACAACCGTATCCTGTTCTTCGACAAATATAACCCCGTACTCAAGGATCCGCGTGTTCGTCAGGCGCTTATCCTGTCGATTGACCGTCAGGCGATTGTGGATTCCATCTGGAACGGACGAACCGTTGTGCCGAATGGTGAGCAGTTCAAAGTGTTCGGTCCTATCTACATGAAGGATCGCCCAAACTACGAATATAACCCTGACAAAGCGCGGCAGCTTTTGAAGGAGGCGGGCTATCACGGTGAACCGATCGCGCTCCGCTCACAAAACAATTACTACACGGCGGAAAACTCGGTGAGTGAAGCCGTGGTGGCGATGTGGCAGGCGGTGGGCGTCAACGCCAGGATGGAATTTGTTGAGCCCGGCAAGCTGTTTGAAAATGCGTCTGGTCGGGCGGTGGGTAACTGGTCCAGCACCGCCGCGATTCCCGATCCCTACGTTTCCGTCTATGCGATGGGGTTCGCAAAGACCGCTGCGCTGGGCACGCAGAAAATCTGGATTAATGACGAGTTTGACCAGCTCGGCGCAAAGCTTGAACCGACGATTGCCCCGGCGGATCGTGCCAGGATCTTCTCCAGGATGTTGGACATTATTGAGTGGAAGGATCCGGGGATTACCGTGCTTTACCAGAACGCCGTCTTCTACGGGGTTTCTAACAAGGTGAAGTGGAAGCCGAAGCCGGTTTTCGCGATGGATCTTGGCCCACAAAATCTCTCCTTTGTTAATGCTGCCAAGTGAGGGTGTCATCATGACTGAATCCATGCTTTCCATTCAAAATCTGAATATCGCCTTTCTCGCGGGGAAAGGCAGAACCACGTCGGTTAAGTCGATATCCTTTGACGTCGGCGAAGGTGAAATTCTGGGAATTGTGGGGGAGAGCGGGTCTGGAAAATCGCTGTCATGCCTCGCGGTGGCCGGCCTTCTGCCCGCTACCGCGCTTGTTTCTGGCTCGGTCACGATTGGCAGCCAAACGTTCGCCGCGTCCGAACTGCATAACGCGCTGGTGGCGAAAAAGCTTCCGCCGATCGGCATGATCTTTCAGGAACCGATATCCTGCCTTAATCCGGTACGTACGGTTGGCGAACAAATCGCTGAGGCTGCGCGCAGTGCGGGACACGCTGTGGAGGAGGCTCGCCAGATTGCGTTACAGATGCTGAAAGACGTCGCTATCGATCAACCAGAGAAGCGCTACCATGACTATCCTTCGCAATTCTCTGGCGGTATGTGCCAGCGTGTGATGATCGCGATGGCACTTGCTTTGGAGCCGAAGCTCGTCATCGCAGACGAACCAACGACGGCGCTGGATGTTACCGTCCAGCAGCAGGTCGTGTCGCTGCTTGTCTCGCTGGTGCGTCGTCGAGGCATTGCCATGATCTTCATCAGCCACGATCTTGACCTGGTCGCGGAGGTCTGCGATCGCATTGCCATTATGTACGGCGGCGAGATCGTGGAGATCGATACGACTGAAAATATCTACGCGCGATCGAACCATCCCTACGCTCAACTGCTGCTGGACGCGATGCCGGGCAGCGGTGAACCGCTAAGCAGACTGGTGGAAATTCCCCAACACTGGCAGCGTGATACGGCGACCTCATCACTCTCTGCGGGGAGCGCGCCATGAGTGTGAACGCGATGGACAGAATGCCTATTCTCGAAGCCCGCGATCTGGATTTCACCTATCATGTTGGGTTTTCGCTGTTGCCGAACCGTCGGGCTGGCAAACAGGCGGTACGCGGCGTGTCTTTATCGCTTGAACAAGGTGAAACGCTCGGTCTGGTCGGCGAATCGGGATCCGGAAAATCGACTCTTGCCGCGCTACTTTGCGGCGATCGCCAGCCTGACCGTGGCACGCTGTCACTCTTTGGCGAGCCATTTTCCCACTATCTCAAACCGAATCGCCGGCGTTTGGCGCGGGTGCTTCAGGTTGTTGCGCAGGATACGCTCGGTGCCTTCGATCCACGTCACACCATTGGTCGGCAGATCGCGGAAGTGCTCTCGATCCACGCTATCGGGTGCAAGAGTGAGTGGCGCGATAGGGCTAAAGCAGCACTTAGCGCTGTCGCTCTCCCCATTACCATGCTGGATCGCTACCCACATCAGATGTCCGGCGGGCAGCGGCAACGCGCGGCTATCGCCCGGGCGCTGGTGGCTGAGCCGAAGGTTTTGCTGTGCGATGAACCTGTCTCGGCGCTGGATGTGTCGGTTCAGGCGCAGGTGCTCAATTTGCTGCTCGATCTTCAAGAGAAGCGCGGTCTTTCGATCTTGTTGATCAGCCACGATGTGCGCGTGGTGCGCCACGTGTCGCATCGGGTCGCCGTGATGCAGGGCGGCGGTGTGGTGGAGAGTGGGCTGACGTCAAGCGTGTTTGCCGAGCCCTCCCATCCTTACACCATAAAACTGCTGGCTGCCGTGCCGAAAGGAAGGCGTCGCTCCATTGCTGCGGATGCTGTACACAGCCGCTCCGTTCTGGTGGAGAGAGCGGCATGCTGAACACCCTGTTTGGCTCAGCGCTGCGTGCGTTATTGACGGTGTTTCTTGCTGTCACCTTTACTTTCGTCATGCTGCGCATCAGCGGTGACCCGATGACGTCGCTCCTCGGTGTCGAAACGCCGCCGCAGGTTATTGACATACTCCGCCAGCAGTGGGGGCTGGATCGCCCCGTGACCGAACAGTATTTCACCTATCTCGGGCGCATCGTGACGGGGGATTTTGGTACATCGCTGCGAAGCGGTCAGGATGCGCTTGCTATGATTATGGAAAAGCTCCCCGCAACGCTGCGGCTTATGGCGGCTTCGCTTGTACTGGCGCTTGCGGTGGGGATTCCGCTGGGTATCGTCGCGGCGCACTATCACGGTAGGATTGTCGACCGCACGGTAATCGGCCTCGCCGTGCTGACGCATTCAATTCCTACCTTCCTGACCGGTATTCTCCTGATCCAGCTTTTCGCCGTACAGTTGCGGATCCTGCCATCGGGGGGAGGTGCGACGCTTGCTCACATGGTGATGCCTGCCCTGGCTATCGGGCTTTACAACGCTGGTGTTATCGCGAGATTCGTTCGCTCAAGCGTACTTGAAGTCATCGGGCAGCGTTATATTCTTGCCGCTCGGGCGAAACGTGTCTCCGAGTGGGGGCTTATCGTCAGGCACGTAATGCCGAACGCGGCACTGCCTCTGCTGACGCTGTTCGGATTCTTGCTCGGCGGAATGATTGGCGGCTCCGCCGTGATTGAAGCGGTATTCGCCTGGCCCGGCGTGGGCCTGCTGCTCATCAATTCTGTTGCTGCCCGCGATGTGGCGGTGGTTCAGGCGATTGTCATTCTCATCACGGTGGCGATGGTCAGCGCCAACCTGTTCGTCGATTTCCTGCATGTGATGATCGATCCCCGCCTGCGCCACTCACAGCGGTCTCGGGGGCGTGTGTCATGACAGATACGTCCTCCGCGTCAAAGATGCCTTCTGGCATATTCGCCCGGTTTCCCCATGCTAATCCGCTGCTGCTCGTGTGTATTGGGGTCATTGTGATTGCCGTTGTGCTTGCCGTCTTTGCTGACATGCTTTCGCCTTATGGCTTTGCGCAGATAGATCTGAGAGCGCGCAATATGCCGCCGTTCCACCTTGGAACCGGCTCCCGGCACTGGCTTGGCACCGACGAGATGGGACGCGACATTTTAAGCCGCGTCTTCTATGCGCTCCGTATGAGTCTCTTTATATCCCTTGGCGCGTCAATTATCAGCATGGTCATCGGCACATCGCTTGGCCTGATCGCGAGCTTCCGACGCGGTGTAGCGGATGCCATCATTCGGGTGGCGATTGATTTTCAGGCGTCGATGCCGTTTATCATCATTGCACTCACGGTGCTGGCCTTTCTCGGCAACAGCCTCACGCTTTTCATCTGCCTGCTGGGGCTGTTCGGCTGGGAGCGTTTTGCTCGACTGACGCGGACGATGGCCAGTCTTGAACTGGAGAAGCCGTATATCGCCGCCTTGCTTCGCAATGGCGCGGGTGGCTTTCGTATCGCGATCGTCCACGTTTTTCCCAATATCTTTGCCGTCGTGTTGGTCACCTTCACGGTGGTGATGCCTGAAATCCTCATTCTGGAGTCGTCGCTGAGCTTCCTTGGCCTCGGGGTGCAGCCGCCACAGGTCAGCCTGGGATCGTTGGTGGGGGCAGGGCGTGACTACATCATGACGGCGTGGTGGATATCCATCGTGCCGGGGATGGTCATCTTCATACTGTCGCTCACTATCAGCCTCATTGGCGATCGGTTACGTGACCTGTCCGATCCGACACTGAAATGAGGAGCCGTGGTTAAACGCAATAAAGGTTAAACGCAATATAACGAGGAGAATGGCAATGAATCCACTACGAATGACGCCTTCGACAATACGCCTCGGAGGTCATCGAGGCCACAGCGCTGGTGCACCAGAAAACACCCTTGCCGCGTTTAACAAGGCGTTTGAACATGCGGGTTTCGGCGTAACCTGCGAAACCGATCTAAGAATCACGCGTGATGGTGAATTAGTGCTGATTCACGACGAGACGGTTAACCGCACCACCAACGGGCGTGGCCTTGTGCAAGGCATGACCTATTCTGAGCTTGCTAAACTCGACGCTGGGCAGTGGTTCAGTCAGGAATTCGCAGGAGAACGCGTCCCGCGGCTCAGGGATGCTCTGCTGTTCGCCCGTCAGCTCGGCATCATCTATCAGCTTGAATTCAAAGTGTATGACTGCAATGAGATACTCTTCCCGAAGCTGATGAAGCTCATCGATGAACTGGACTGTGCTGACCTGCTGCAATTCTCTTCGTTTGACTATGTTCAACTGAGAGCGGTAAAAGCGGCGATACCCGACGTGCCAACCGTTGGCCTGATGCACTCGCGTTTGATTGACCCGGCAGCGCTTGCTCGTCAGGCCAATCTTGATGCGATGAGCATTGAGATTGACCGCTTTGCCCGTGGAGAAGCGCGCCAGCTGCATGACGAGGGGTTTGCGGCCTTCCTCTACTTGCCCGGTTCATACCATCAAGATCGTCAGGATCATGCGGTGGATATCGAAGTACAGGTCGTGCAGTGGATTCGCGAAGGCCAGTTGGATCAACTGCTCGGCGATGATGTTGCACAAATGGTCAGGATCAAGAATCAAGCTTGCAACTGAACACCTACGGCGCAATCAAATGGATGCCCGATTGCGTCAGGCGTCCTGCTGCCGGTTGTAAACGTGTTGTTATTCCATTACGGAACTTGTCATTCCAATTCGGCATTTCATAAGTGTTCTGTCCTCACCGTATAGTCGCATTATCTACTTTTTTGCTTAGTTAAGGCGATTGTGAACTATCTCCCTATATTTGCCGATCTTCGTCAGCGTCCGGTACTGGTTGTCGGCGGCGGCGAGGTTGCTACGCGCAAAATCGATCTACTGCAACGCGCGGGTGCGGAGGTAAAAATTGTCGCGCAGGCGCTGGCTGAACCGTTGGCGGCACAGCATCAGGACGGAAAAGTTGAATGGCTGGCGCAGGTTTTTACGCCTGATTTGCTATCCGGCGTATTTCTGGTGATTGCCGCTACGGATGACGCTGAGCTGAATGCCGCGGTATTTGAGGCGGCGAATCAGCGGCATTTGCTAGTGAACGTGGTGGACGATCAGCCAAAGTGTTCGTTTATTTTCCCCTCGATTGTCGATCGCTCTCCGCTGGTGGTGGCCATTTCCTCGGGTGGACAGGCGCCGGTGCTGGCGCGTCTGCTGCGTGAAAAGCTGGAATCATTACTGCCCGCCAGTTTGGGCACGATGGCGGACATTGCCGGAAGCTGGCGCGACAGAATTAAAACCCGACTGCATTCGATGCCGGCACGCCGTCGCTTTTGGGAGCGGCTGTTTGTCGGACGCTTTGCGTCGCTGGTGTCTGCGGGGCAACTGGCGCAGGCCGAAGACGAATTGCAACAGCAACTGGTACATCAGCAAGCGGAACAGCAGCAGCCAGCGGCGGCACGTGGTGAGGTCGCACTGGTTGGTGCAGGCCCCGGCGATGCCGGACTGCTGACGCTGCGTGGATTACAGGTGATGCAGCAGGCGGACGTGGTGCTGTATGACCATCTGGTCAGCCCCGACGTGCTGGATTTGGTGCGGCGCGACGCCGAACGTATCTGCGTTGGAAAACGCGCCAGCGCGCATTCGTTGCCGCAGGATGAGATTAATCAGCTACTGGTGAAGCTGGCGCAGGAAGGGAAGCGGGTAGTGCGCCTGAAAGGCGGCGATCCCTTTATTTTTGGCCGTGGCGGTGAAGAGCTGCAAGCGGTGGCGCAGGCCGGCATCACGTTTCAGGTGGTGCCCGGTGTGACGGCGGCAGCAGGCGTCACGGCGTATGCGGGGATCCCGTTAACGCACCGTGACTACGCGCAGAGCGTGCTTTTTATTACCGGACACTGTCGCCCGGATGGCGATTCGCTGGACTGGTCGACGCTGGCGCGTGGCCGTCAGACGCTGGCGATTTACATGGGAACGATGAAGGCCGCCGAGATTTCGCAGCAACTGATCGCGCATGGCCGTTCATCGCAGACGCCCGTTGCCGTGATCAGTCGCGGCACCCGACACGATCAGCAGGTGCAAATTGGCACGCTGCAACAGTTAGAACATTTGGCACGGCAAGCGCCGACACCGGCGCTGCTGGTGATTGGCGAGGTGGTGGATTTGCACCATCAGATTGCCTGGTTTGGTCAGACAACGCCGACGGTGCCGCAAGACAGCCGCCCAGCGGTAGTAAACTTGGCTTAAGGAAAGGGTATGGACGAGAAACGACTCACGCATTTACGGCAGCTTGAAGCCGAAAGCATTCACATCATCCGCGAAGTAGCGGCCGAGTTCAGTAATCCGGTGATGATGTACTCCATCGGCAAAGACTCTTCGGTGATGCTGCATCTGGCGCGCAAGGCGTTCTATCCGGGATCGCTGCCTTTCCCGCTGCTGCACGTTGATACCGGCTGGAAATTTCGTGAAATGTACGAATTCCGCGACCGGACGGCAAAGGCCTACGGCTGTGAACTGCTGGTGCACCGCAACCCGCAGGGTGAAGCGCTGGGGATTAACCCCTTTGTGCACGGCAGCGCCAAGCACACCGACATTATGAAAACCGAAGGGCTGAAGCAGGCGCTGGATAAATACGGTTTTGATGCCGCGTTTGGCGGGGCGCGCCGCGATGAAGAGAAATCGCGTGCCAAAGAGCGTATTTACTCTTTCCGCGATCGTTTCCACCGTTGGGATCCGAAGAATCAGCGCCCGGAGCTGTGGCATAACTACAACGGCCAGATTAACAAAGGCGAGAGCATCCGCGTTTTCCCGCTCTCCAACTGGACCGAGCTGGATATCTGGCAATACATCTATCTGGAAAACATCGATATTGTTCCGCTGTATCTGGCCGCGCCGCGTCCGGTGGTGGAACGCGATGGCATGCTGCTGATGGTGGATGACGATCGCATCGATCTGCAACCCGGTGAAGTGATCGAACAGCGTATGGTGCGCTTCCGCACGCTGGGCTGCTGGCCGCTGACGGGCGCGGTGGCATCAGAGGCGCAAACGTTGCCGGAAATCATCGAAGAGATGCTGGTTTCCACGACCAGTGAGCGTCAGGGAAGGGTAATTGACCGCGATCAGGCCGGTTCAATGGAGCTGAAAAAGCGTCAAGGGTATTTCTGAGGAATCGTCGAATGAGCCAAATTTCTTTAAAAGACACAGCGGCAGACAATGCGGCTGAGAAAGATGCCGTCATCATCAACAATGCGATTGCACAGCAGATCGCCGAGCAGGGCGGTGTGGAAGCGTATTTACACGCGCAGCAGGATAAAACGCTGCTGCGTTTCCTGACCTGCGGTAGCGTCGACGATGGAAAAAGTACGCTGATTGGCCGTTTGTTACACGATACGCGCCAGATTTATGAAGATCAGCTCAATACGCTGCACAATGACAGCAAGCGTCTGGGCACGCAGGGCGAAAAACTGGATCTGGCGCTGCTGGTCGATGGGCTTCAGGCTGAACGTGAACAGGGCATCACGATTGACGTGGCCTACCGCTATTTTTCCACGGAAAAACGCAAATTCATCATCGCCGATACGCCGGGACACGAGCAGTACACCCGTAACATGGCGACCGGCGCATCAACCTGCGAACTGGCGATCCTGCTGATTGACGCTCGCAAAGGCGTATTGGATCAAACCCGTCGTCACAGCTTTATTGCGACCCTGCTGGGGATTCGCGATCTGGTGGTGGCGGTGAACAAAATGGACTTAGTGGATTATCAGCAAACGGTGTTTGAGCAGTTTAAGCAGGACTATCTGGATTTTGCTCAGCAACTGCCTGCCGACCTGAATATCACCTTTGTGCCGATTTCCGCGCTGGATGGCGACAATGTCGCAACGCCGAGTACGACGATGGGCTGGTATACCGGACCGACGCTGCTGGACGTGCTGGAAACGGTCAATGTGGCACAGCGTACGCTGGAACAGCCGATGCGTTTCCCGGTTCAGTATGTGAATCGCCCGAATCTGGATTTCCGTGGCTACGCGGGAACGCTGGCCTCCGGCATCATCCGCGTTGGGCAACGGGTTAAAGTGCTGCCATCCGGCGTAGAATCCACCGTCAGCCGTATTGTGACCTTTGACGGGGATTTACCGCAGGCGCAGGCGGGTGAAGCGATTACGCTGGTGCTGGCGGATGAGGTGGATATCAGCCGTGGTGACCTGCTGATCGACAGCAGCGAGTCGCTGAAAGCGGTGCAGCATGCGCTGGTGGACGTCGTCTGGATGGCGGAGCAGCCGCTGGTGCCGGGACAGAGTTACGACATCAAGATTGGCGGTAAGAAAACGCGCGCTCGGGTCGAGAATATTCAGTATCAGGTTGAGATCAATACGCTGACGCAGCGCGTCGCGGAGAACCTGCCGCTGAATGGTATCGGTTCGGTTGAGCTGATTTTTGATGAGCCGCTGGTGTTGGACAACTATCAGCACAATGCGGTGACGGGCGGGATGATCTTTATCGATCGCCTGAGCAATGTCACGGTCGGTGCTGGGCTGGTGCGGGAACCTATCGAGCAGGTGTATCAGGAGCCGGGCGCACACAGCGCGTTTGAACTGGAACTGAATGCGCTGGTACGTCGCCACTTCCCACATTGGGGTGCGCGCGATCTGCTGGGAGGCAAATAACGTGTCTTTACGCGATGAACCGACTGACGATAACGTCGTCTGGCATGCGCACGATGTCACCCGAGAGTCGCGCGAGAAATTGCATGGTCATCAGGGCGTTGTTATCTGGTTTACCGGGTTGTCTGGATCCGGTAAATCCACGCTGGCGGGGGCGCTGGAACAGGCGCTACATCAACGTGGCGTCAGCACCTACCTGCTGGATGGCGACAACGTGCGGCACGGGTTGTGCCGCGATTTAGGCTTCACCGACGACGATCGGCGCGAAAATATCCGCCGCGTGGGTGAAGTCGCCAAACTGATGGTAGACGCGGGTCTGGTGGTCCTGACCGCGTTTATCTCGCCGCACCGCGCCGAGCGTAAAATGGTGCAGGATTTACTGGGCGAAGGGCAGTTCATCGAAGTCTTCGTGGATACGCCGTTAGCGACCTGTGAAGCGCGCGATCCTAAGGGGTTGTATAAAAAAGCCCGTGCGGGAGAGCTGCGTAATTTCACTGGGATCGACTCGGCGTATGAAGCGCCGGAAGCGCCGGATAGTCATCTGGATGGCGAACAATTAGTAACAAATTTGACAGGCCAATTGTTAGATCTGCTGGGCAAGAGAGCTATTATCAAGCTCTGATATCCCGCTTTTTTCACCGCGCTAGTGGGTGATGAGGGGACGAATGGGAAAGATTATGCAAAATGCCACGCAGTTAACGATTAGCAAGACTCGGCCAGCGCAACAAGAAGAAGATGACGGCGTTTCCTACCTGTTTATGGGGGCGGTAACGGGGTTCTCCTTCTATTGGTTGGCCTTTGCCATCCCTTTTCTGGTATACGGCTCCAATACCACGTTTTTCTTCATGCTCTACACCTGGCCGTTTTTTCTGGCGCTGATGCCGTTTTCGGTGCTGGTTGGCGTCGGGTTTAGCTTCCTGCTGCGAGGCTATATTTTTTATACGCTTTTTGCGACAGGGCTGACGGTGATCTGCCTGTTCTGGCTGGTATTTTCTTTTCTGACGGGGTGGTAAAAGAAAAAGGCTGCCAGCGTGGAAGACGCTGACAGCCCATGGTCTTACCGTATTTACAGGATCTTGCTCAGGAAAGCCTGCGTGCGCGGGTTACTCGGGTGAGTAAAGATCGCCTCTGGCGTTCCCTGTTCCTGAATGACTCCCTGATCGATAAAGATCACTCTATCGGCCACTTCTCTGGCAAAGGCCATTTCATGGGTCACGATGACCATCGTCATGCCTTCATTCGCCAGCGTTTTCATAACCGCTAACACTTCGCCAACCAGCTCCGGGTCCAGCGCGGATGTCGGTTCATCGAACAGCATGATCGCGGGTTCCATCGCTAACGCACGGGCAATCGCGACACGCTGTTGCTGTCCACCGGACAGGCTATTCGGCCAGGCATCGATTTTATCCAGCAGGCCAACCTTGCTGAGCAACGCTTTAGCCCGTTCAACGGCTTGTGCTCGCGGCAATTTTTTCACATCCATCGGTGCCATAATGATGTTTTCCAGCACCGTCATGTGCGGAAACAGATTAAAGCGCTGGAACACCATTCCCACGCTTTCACGCACGCGATTGATATTGGTTTTCTGATCGTGAATGGCAAAACCGTTGACCGTGATCTCGCCTGCCGAGAGCGTCTCCAGTGCGTTGATGCAGCGCAGAAAGGTACTTTTTCCTGAACCGGATGGGCCAATCAGGCACAGTACTTCCTGAGGGGCGATGTCGCAGGAAATACCGCGCAGGACATGCGTATCACCAAACTGTTTTTGCAGGTTTTTAACGTGAATCACTTTTGCCAAACCTCGTTTCCATGTGCCGCACCAGCAGCGAAAGCAGGAAAGTAATAACCCAATAAACGATAGAGATCGTCAGGTAGGGTTCCCAGTACGTGGCGTAAGCCCCTGACACCGTACGAGCGGCATAGGCGAGATCCGCCAAGCCGATTGCCGAAGCCAGCGATGAATCTTTAACAATCGCGATGGCGTTGTTGCCCAGCGGCGGCAACATGCGGCGAAAAGCCTGCGGCAGAATGACTTTCCGCATGGTGCGGCCATAGCTCATGCCGAGAGAGCGTGACGCTTCCATCTGGCCGCGATCGATCGACTGAATACCGGCGCGGAATATCTCAGAGACATAGGCACCCGCATTCAGCGTAATCGCCACGATGCAAGAGAGGAACGCGCCGTAATCTGAGCGTAGCGTGCGGGCAAAGTCGACCGACATAATATTGCTGGTCACCAGCAATCCATCACGTGGATTGATGAACAACGGCACCAGCGCGAAGTGCACCACCATGATTTGTACAAACAGCGGCGTGCCGCGGAAGGCGCTGATGTAGATACGTACCGGCCATTGCACGCCGTAGTGCAGGATATATTTCCACGGCCCGTGCGGTGCCTGCGCTAAGCGGCCTAATCCGAGCGTTAATCCCCAGCAGGTGCCAAGAATGACACAGATAATGGTGCATTTGATGGTCATCCAGGTGCCTTCCATAAACAGCGGGGCATATTCCTGAATGATCTCCCAACGAAATCCCGTCAAGATCGTTTCCTTTTTTGAATAGGCTAACGTAATGATTACTCTAAATTAAACCGGACAGGCTAGCTGTCCGGTTGATGCGACGTCTCGTGTGAGGCGGTGGAGACCTGGAGAGGTGCGCAGTGTCTTGCAGGCGTTATTCTGCGGGTAAGGTCGGAACGTTGTTATCAAACCAGGTTTGATAGATCTTGGCGTAGGTGCCATCAGCAACGATTTTTTTCAGCCCGGAGTTAATCTTCGCGCGCAGCTGATCGTTGCCTTTCGCGACGGCGATCCCGAAATACTGGCGTTCGAATTTAGCGTCGGAAACCAGATTGAACTGTTTTTCAGGGTGCGTCTTAATGTAAAACTTCACCACGCCCACGTCGCCAACCGCTGCACCCACACCATCTTCATACAGCTCTTGTAACATTAACGGGGTGTTATCAAAGCGCTTAATCGATGTACTGTTTTTACCTAATACATCGGAGACCACGATATCGGCGGTACTGGAGTTCACAACGCCGACTTTGTGATCTTTCAGCGCCGCAATTGAGTCGATCGTCGAGCCTTTAGGCACCACAATGGACTGCTCGGCTGGGAAATACGGTGCGGAGAAATCGACCATTTGCTTACGTTTGTCGGTAATCGTGATACCGGAAATAATAATGTCGCGGTCGCCGGAGTTAAGGGTCGCGAAGATCCCTTCCCACGGCGTATTGATCAGCTTGATATTAAAGTTCTCCGCCTTGGCGATCGCTTTAATAATATCAATATCAAAGCCTTCCAGCTCTTTCTGCGCATTTTCAAATTCAAAGGGACGATAGGTTCCGCCAGAGCCAACAACGTAAGTTGGCTCTGCAGCGAAGGCGCTGGTGGGGAGTACGGTAGTGGATAGGGCGGTGGTGAAGAGCGCACCAACGAATAACAATTTTTTGAACATGGTTTTCTCCTGGTTTAAATGTAAAACTTTCTTTTTTTATGCACTTTGTATGCATAAAAATACACAGATAGCATTAATGGTTCAACTGACGTTTTTCCTATGGACGGTTTTAGCCAGGCAGATGCTATGCGCTTACGTCTTTTGATGAATAGAAAGTACGAGAGGATGAATGGACGACGTGAGTGTGGCGCGGGCGCGCGTTTGGCGTGATCTTCTGCCCGAAATATCCCCATTTGGGCTCGCGGCAGGGTGAATATTGCCTCCCACTGCCGGACACAGTGGAGTCGAAACAAAAGTTATGGGATGATTAGGCGGTTTTTCAGGGGGCGGGATGGGAAAGCTTACGCTGTTATTATTGATATTGCTTGGCTGGCTTCAGTACTCACTGTGGCTGGGCAAGAATGGCATTCATGATTATGTTCGGGTGAAAGATGATGTTGTTGTCCAGCAGGGGAACAATGCCAAATTAAAAGACCGTAACGAACAGCTGTTTGCTGAAATTGACGACCTCAATGGCGGACAGGAAGCGATTGAAGAGCGTGCACGCAATGAGCTGGGGATGATTAAACCCGGTGAAAGCTTCTATCGTCTGGTGCCAGAATCGAACCATCGTAACGCGAATACGACGTCATCTAATAACGCTCCATCCAACAACATACAACGTTGACGCATGCAGACACCACGCCTTTCCCCGCCTGACATTGTTGCCGTTTTACCCGCTGCGGGTAACGGCAGCCGGATGCAAAACGATCGTCCTAAGCAGTATCTGACGATTGGCAATGATGCGACCGGCCATAAAACCATTCTTGAACATACCATCGACGCGCTTTTACGCCATTCACGCGTGCAGCGTGTCGTCGTCGTTATCAGTCCTGATGACGCATTCTTTCATACCCTGGCGATTGCCAACGATCCCCGTATTTGTGCCGTGACGGGTGGGCAGCAGCGTGCGGATTCCGTGCTGGCTGGGCTGTCTACCGTTGCCGATAGCGCATGGGCGTTAGTGCATGACGCGGCGCGTCCGTGTCTTCATCAGGACGATCTGACGCGCCTGCTGGCGATTGTCGAGCAGAGTGACGTTGGTGGAATTCTGGCCGCGCCGGTTCGTGACACCATGAAACGCGGCACGGACGGGTTTATCGATCGCACGGTAGAACGTAACGATTTATGGCATGCGCTGACGCCGCAGCTTTTTCCTGCTGCGCTGTTGAAACAGTGCCTGCAACGGGCGCTTCAGGATGGCGTTGCCGTCACAGATGAAGCCTCCGCGTTGGAATACTGTGGCTATCGCCCGCAAATTATCAGCGGACGTTCGGATAATATCAAAGTCACTCGTCCAGAGGATTTGGCATTAGCCGAATTCTATTTAACCAGTTTGCAGTAACCCTATTTTATTCGCTAAATTTATTCGTTAAATACAGATAAGGAGAACGCGCGATGCGTATCGGTCACGGTTTTGATGTCCATAAGTTCGGTGGAGAAGGTCCGCTGGTGATCGGTGGCGTGCGAATTCCTTATACTCAAGGCCTGCTGGCGCATTCCGATGGGGATGTGGTGCTGCATGCCGTGACCGATGCCCTGTTGGGGGCCGCCGCGCTGGGTGACATTGGCAAGCTGTTTCCTGATACCGATCCGGCCTTTAAAGGCGCGGACAGCCGTGGTCTGCTGCGTGAAGCCTGGCGTCGTATCAATGAAAAAGGCTACCAGTTGGGCAATCTGGACGTCACGATTATTGCGCAGGCGCCGAAAATGGCACCGCATATCCCGCAAATGCGCGTGAATCTGGCGGAAGATTTGCAGTGCCATATGGACGACGTCAATGTGAAAGCGACCACAACAGAACAATTGGGCTTTACTGGTCGCGGCGAAGGCATTGCCTGCGAAGCCGTTGCCCTGCTGGTGAAAAAAGGAACGGGCGAAATTGTTGCGTGGTAAGCGATAGCCTTATCAGTCATAGAAAGTTAACAGTATAAAAAACAATGTCGTGGCCGTGCGTCATCCGGCCATGCACTTTGTAGGATAACGATGGAAAATAACGAACAACTCGTCTGGTTGCACGGTGAACCACAGGCTACTGGCTCATTGAAATCCACTGCTGAAGATTTTCTGGTGGTGGAAGATCTGGGGTTTCAGCCAGATGGTGACGGTGAGCAGGTATTGGTGCGCGTGCGCAAACGCGGTTGCAATACGCAATTTGTGGCCGAGATGCTGGCGAAATTTGTTCGTCTACCGCTGCGTGCCGTTAGCTATGCGGGCCTGAAAGATCGTCATGCTGTCACCGAACAGTGGTTCTGCCTGCACATGCCGGGAAAAGAGACGCCTGATTTCTCCTCGCTGGCGCTTGAAGGCTGTGATGTGCTTGAGGTGACTCGCCATCGTCGCAAGCTGCGGATCGGTACGCTGCGAGGTAACCATTTTACGCTGGTACTGCGTCAGGTTAGCGATCGAAACGAGGTCGACGCGCGTTTGGCGCTGATCGCCGCGAACGGCGCACCTAATTATTTCGGCAGCCAGCGTTTCGGGCGCAACGGAAATAATCTTGAGCAGGCTCGTCTTTGGGCAAATAACGAGATTCGGGTAAAAGAACGCAGTAAGCGGAGTTTTTATCTTTCCGCCAGCCGCAGCGCGATGTTTAATCAGGTTGCCAGTGCACGACTCGCGGAGCAGAAGGCGAAAACGGTCTTGTGTGGTGATGCATTGCAGCTAACAGGGCGCGGCAGCTGGTTTGTTGCTAAGCCTGATGAATTAGACGTTTTACAGACGCGCCTTGATGCGGGCGAACTCCAGATTACCGCGCCGCTGCCTGGTGATGGCGAACTTGGTACGCAGGATGACGCGCGGGTATTTGAAGAACAGGCTTTGCTCGGACAAGACACGCTGTGGTCTTTGATTAAGCGTGAGCGGGTCGAACCTGCCCGGCGTGCGGTGCTGCTGTATCCGCAGCAGATGCACTGGGAATGGCAGGACGATGCGACCGTGGAAGTGAAGTTTTGGCTACCTGCGGGCAGTTTTGCGACCAGCGTGGTGCGTGAATTGCTGCATTCACAGCAGGATACCGATCTCGGTGCCTGATGTACTGCGATACGTTTTTGCAGAAAATAGTTGAAAAGAATAATGCTGGCAACCGTGCGATAGCGGCGGTTAGCTTACCCCTGTGCGGGAAAATTGCTGTATTGGTGACGAGGTTAACCAGAGCTGAGGTCGGCGGGGAATGGTAAACAAGCGTATAGAAACGTTGTTGGCGCAGCTGCGCCAGCAGGGCATTCAGGACGAACGTCTGCTGAAGGCGATAGAAGCCGTACCCAGAGAACGTTTTGTTGATGAGGCTTTCGAGCATAAAGCGTATGAAAATACCGCTCTGCCTATTGGTTCCGGCCAGACGATTTCGCAGCCCTATATCGTTGCGAAGATGACGGAACTGCTCAGCCTGACGCCCGAATCCCGCGTGCTGGAGATTGGCACTGGGTCGGGTTATCAAACGGCAATTCTGGCGCATTTGGTGCGGCACGTTTGCTCGGTTGAGCGCATCAAAGGGCTGCAATGGCAGGCTAAACGTCGCTTAAAGCAGCTTGATCTGCATAATGTTTCTACCCGTCATGGCGATGGGTGGCAGGGCTGGGCGTCGCGCGGGCCGTTTGATGCCATCATCGTCACTGCTGCACCGCCGGAAATTCCCCGAGCGCTGATGGAACAGCTTGATGAAGGCGGCGTGATGGTGTTGCCTGTTGGTGAACAGTCACAATACTTACAAATTGTTCAACGCCATGCTGGCGAATTTATTATTCAAACGGTTGAAGCTGTTCGGTTTGTTCCGCTGGTCAAAGGGGAATTAGCCTGATACCGTGGCGTTGGTACGCATTTGTTGTTAAGTCTTTAAAATTTCAACACAACTGTTTTATAGTGCGAACTTGTTGATATTGTTAGCATCTAATCATCGTGGTGCCTTTCTCGTTTTGCTTATGCGCCAGCGATGGTGAAGTAGCGATCTTTCTCGTTCCAACTAACGAATAAATCACCGGATACCGGTTACGCTACAATCACTTACGCAACGGGCAGTTGAGCTACAACCCGTTAAGCGAGAGCAGGTGCGAGGCAGACATGTCCGAATTGAGTTCTGAGTATTACTGTTTTTTGAATGTTATCGACACTTTTTTGAACGCTATAGTTATAGGGGAGTAAGGCGCATGGGAAGCCGAATGATGAATTTGCGTCACATTGCTGCTTGTACGGTGATTGTCTTAGGATTGGCGGGATGTACCAACAATAATTCCAAATCCGCACCGATCAGCAGCGTTGACGGAAATACGGGCAACCGAGGGGGAATGTTATCTGCGCCACCATCACGCATTTCAACGGCGGGTGAAAGCGTTGCAACAACGTCCGACGGACGAATTGTTTACAACCGCAGCTACGGCAATATTCCGAAAGGCAGCTACAGCGGCGGCAATTCCTACACGGTTAAACGGGGCGATACCCTGTTTTATATCGCGTGGATTACCGGTAATGACTACCGGGATCTGGCGCAACGCAACAATATTCCTGAGCCATACAGCCTGAATGTGGGGCAATCACTGAATTTAGGCAGCGGATCTGGCAACAACGCTTCGGGCGGTGGCCTGACGAGCGGTGGTGGAATGTTGGCAACAACCGATGCCACCCGAGGTGGTATACCTACGCCGCCATCAAGTGCGCAAATACAAACTACATCGGTTGATTCTCAGTCAACTAATGCGTATTCTGGTAATCAGGGTAAACAGAATGTAGGTAAGATGTTACCTACGACAGGGGCACCAACAACCGCTCCTGTTTCCGCACCAGCGGCTGTTGCCAGCAGCAATACGGCTGCTGTCGGCAGTTGGCGTTGGCCTACCGATGGGAAAGTCATAGATAGTTTCTCCGCTTCTGAGGGGGGAAATAAAGGGATTGATATCGCCGGCTCACGTGGGCAACCGATCACCGCAACCGCCAGTGGGCGCGTGGTGTACGCGGGTAATGCGCTACGTGGTTACGGAAATCTGATAATCATCAAACATAATGATGACTACCTCAGTGCCTATGCCCATAACGATACGATGCTAGTCCGTGAGCAACAAGACGTCACGGCAGGACAAAAAATCGCTACGATGGGCAGTACGGGCACCAGCTCAGTTCGCTTGCACTTTGAAATTCGTTACAAGGGGAAATCCGTAAACCCGCTGCGTTTTCTGCCGCAGCGATAAATCGGGCAGAGTATTTCGGTATTCTGCCAAGGGATCACGGGTAGGAGCCACTTATGAGCCAAAGTACGCTGAAAGTTAACGAGTTACATGAAGATACCGATTTCGAAGAAAATGGACTTGACGTTTTTGACGATAAAGCGCTGGCAGAGGAAGATACCAATGATAATGACTCGGCGGAAGACGAGCTGTTATCGCAAGGGGTCCCACAGCGTGTCCTTGACGCAACACAGCTCTATTTAGGAGAGATCGGCTATTCGCCGCTTTTAACCGCAGAAGAAGAAGTTTATTTTGCCCGACGCGCGTTGCGTGGCGATGTCCCATCGCGCCGACGGATGATCGAGAGTAACCTGCGGCTGGTGGTGAAAATTGCCCGCCGTTACAACAATCGTGGTCTGGCGCTGCTGGACCTGATTGAAGAGGGGAACCTCGGCCTGATCCGTGCGGTTGAAAAATTCGATCCAGAAAGAGGATTCCGTTTTTCAACCTACGCAACCTGGTGGATTCGACAGACGATAGAACGGGCGATCATGAATCAAACCCGTACCATCCGTTTGCCGATTCACATAGTCAAAGAACTCAACGTTTATCTGCGCACTGCGCGCGAACTGTCTCATAAACTGGATCACGAGCCGAGTGCGGAAGAAATCGCCGAACAGCTTGATAAACCTGTTGATGACGTCAACCGCATGCTGCGCCTGAATGAACGTATTACTTCCGTCGATACTCCGCTGGGTGGCGATTCGGAAAAAGCGCTGCTGGATATTCTGGCAGACGAAAAAGATAACGGACCTGAAGACACCACTCAGGATAACGATATGAAGCAGAATATCGTTAAATGGTTGTTTGAGCTTAATGCCAAACAGCGTGAGGTGTTGGCGCGTCGTTTCGGCCTGTTAGGGTACGAAGCGGCTACGCTGGAAGATGTGGGTCGTGAAATCGGCTTAACGCGCGAACGTGTTCGCCAGATTCAGGTTGAAGGCTTACGCCGCCTGCGGGAAATTTTGCAGGTTCAGGGGTTGAGCATTGAAGAACTGTTTCGTGAATAATTCGTGACGCGTTACTGATGTCTTGAAATAAAAAATGGTGGGGAGACCCACCATTTTTTTATGTCTGTATTCGCCCTTTCGCGTGAAAGGGCGGTCCGACAGCGATTAGCGTACGATATTCGCCAGCAGGAAATCGATGATTTCGCTGGTTTTAATCATCTGCTTTTCACCGACCCGACGATTCTTATATTCAATCTCTTCGCTATCCAGATTGCGATCGCCAATGACGATGGTATGCGGTACGCCAATCAACTCCATATCGGCGAACATCACGCCTGGTCGCTCTTTACGGTCATCAAGCAGAACTTCAATGCCTTTAGCGCGCAGCTGCTGGTAGATATCCTCAGCCACTTCCTTCACGCGGAAAGATTTGTGCATGTTCATTGGCAGAATAGCAACGTGGAAAGGTGCAATTGCATCTGGCCAGATGATGCCGCGTTCGTCATGATTCTGCTCAATCGCCGCTGCGACAACGCGCGTCACACCAATACCGTAGCAACCCATCGTCAGCGTCTGGTTACGGCCGTCTTCACCTTGAACCGTCGCTTTCAGCGCTTCAGAATACTTGCTGCCCAGTTGGAAAATATGGCCCACTTCGATACCGCGTTTAATTTGCAGTGTGCCTTTGCCGTCTGGACTGATGTCGCCTTCAACTACGTTACGGATATCTGCAACCTGCGGCAGCGTAACGTCACGTTCCCAGTTGATACCAAAATAGTGTTTGCCATCGATGTTCGCGCCAGCGCTGAAATCGCTCATCGCCGCAACGGTACGATCGACAACAACAGGAATCGACAACTTGACTGGGCCAAGTGAACCTGGACCTGCACCGATAGTTGCACGAATTTCTTCTTCTGTTGCGAATGTCAGCGGGCTGGCAACCTGAGCAATTTTCTCCGCTTTGATTTCATTCAGTTCGTGATCGCCGCGAACCAGCAGGGCAACCAGTTTATGGCCGCTTTCTTCCGTTGCTTTAACCAGCAGCGTCTTCACTGTTTTTTCTACTGGCAACGTAAACTGCTCAACCAGCTCGGCGATGGTCTTGGCATTTGGCGTATCAACCAGACGCAACTCTTCCGTCGCTTCAGCGCGGCCTAACTTCGGCGCGATAGCTTCTGCCAGTTCAATGTTTGCCGCGTAGTCGGATTCCGTTGAGAAAACGATATCGTCTTCGCCGCTGGTCGCCAGCACCTGAAACTCATGGGAGGCATTGCCACCGATAGAACCGGTATCCGCCTGAACGGCTCTGAAATCCAGATCCATGCGGCTGAAAATCTGGCTGTAAGCGGCGTACATCGCGTCGTAAGTGACCTGCAATGATTCCTGCGAGGTATGGAAAGAGTAGGCGTCTTTCATCAGGAATTCACGCGAGCGCATGACGCCAAAACGTGGGCGCACTTCATCGCGGAATTTGGTTTGAATCTGGAAGAAATTCAGCGGCAGCTGTTTATAAGAGCTAATTTCATTACGAATCAGATCGGTAATCACTTCTTCGTGTGTTGGGCCGAGCACAAATGGGCGCTCACCACGATCGACAAAGCGCAGCAGTTCCGGGCCATATTGATCCCAACGTCCACTTTCCACCCATAAATCGGCAGGCTGAACAACGGGCATGGACACTTCAATCGCGCCAGCGTTGTTCATCTCTTCGCGCACGATATTTTCAACTTTTCTCAAAACACGTAAACCGGTCGGCAACCAGGTGTAAAGACCTGAGGCCAGTTTACGAATCATTCCTGCCCGGAGCATCAACTGATGGCTGATGACTTCTGCATCGGCTGGCGTCTCCTTGAGTGTGGAGAGCATGTATTGGCTAGTACGCATGGGGTTTTAGTTCCGTTAGAACGACAAGTAGCATAGGGCTGCCGCGCAGCCGAAGGCACATAAAAAGTGGCTTAGTTTACCAGCGTGGACGACGTGTCAAAAGAGAGCAGGGACAATTTTAGAATATATTGCTGCGGTTCGTGTATTAACACGTATGTGACGGGTCGAGACTTAACACTTCGGTTTGTTCTTCGCTGACGCGCCAACGCACATTGAATTCCAATAATAAAACGGCGTATTCCCGTGTAGTGCTTTCCCCTTTACGGTAGGCGGGACGCGGATCCTGTGCCAAAACCTGAGAGATAAAGCGTTTTAACTGGGGATATTTCTTTTGGTGTTCTGCGATCTGGCTTTCCGCAAGAGGGGAAAAAGCGACGGGCATCGCGGCATCGGGTGCCATTTGGGCAAATCCCGCTCGCGCTTGAGGATGGCTTTCTGCAAAGGGTAGGTAAGGTTTGATATCGATGACCGGTGTGCCATCAACCAGATCAAGACTACCTAAGTCGAGCGTAACCGAATCGCCTTTTGCTCGGATGCCTTTTAATTCAACCAACGACATGCCAACAGGATTGGGACGGAAGGTGGAACGCGTAGCGAAAACGCCTGTACGTGTGTTTCCTCCCAGACGCGGTGGTCGAACTGTCGGACGCCAGCCGCCTTCCATCGTTTGATGAAAAATGAACACTATCCAAATATGGCTGAAATCTTCCAGCCCCCGCACACAGTCTGCTTGATTGTACGGCGGTAATAGCTGAAGCTCTCCGCCTCCGTCTTCAATCAGACCCGGCTGCCGCGGAATGGCAAACTTTTCTTTATATGGTGAGCGGATAATCCCGATCTGATTGAAAACAAATTGACTCATTGTGCAGAAACTTTCAGCGCGGTGCCTTGGCAAACGACCTGGCTGTAGCAACCCGCTACACCGCTGACGGTTTGGCATTCATGCAGTAAAACCGCATTAGCTTTCATTGCCGTTGCGCGGTTTTGCATTCTTTTACGCGCATTTGCCGCGTTAGGGGGAGAGTCCTGAGCGCTGACCTGACATGAGGACCCCGAAACTTCGCCCATATCACGGAAAGGTTTACCGACTAATTCTTCTGCACTTTTATATAACACCGCTGGCGTCGGGCGAGCCACAGGCTTCGGTTTAGGCGCAGGTTCTACAGTTTTGGTTTCAATCGCGGGTTGAGGTGCCGGTGCCGGTGGCTTCTGAAATAAAGAACAGCCTGTCAGCGACATGGCCAACAATATAAAGGGAACAGCACGCATTAAGGATTCCTCTGCTTTTTCTCAAAGAGCGGGTATTGAAGCAAGCAATTGCACAAATAACAAGACGGGCCATAGCCCGTCTTACAGATATCTTTTAATTAAACGCGTTAGGATGGGATTACCAGCCTTTCACTGCGCCGCCATTAAAGATTTTATTTGCTGCGTCATTCACTTCATCAGACTGATAAGCCTGAACGAATTTCTTCACGTTTTCAGCGTCTTTGTTGTCTTCGCGTGAAACCAACAGGTTTACATACGGAGAGTCTTTCTCTTCAACAAACAGGCCATCTTTGGTTGGCGTCAGGTTAATCTGGCTAGCGTAAGTGGTGTTGATTACAGCCAGCGCGATTTGTGCGTCATCTAAAGAACGTGGCAGCTGTGGTGCTTCCAGCTCTACCAGTTTGATGTTTTTCGGGTTTTCAGTCACATCCAGTACGGTTGGCAGCAGACCAACGTTGTCTTTCAGTTTAATCAAGCCGACTTTTTGCAGCAGCAGCAGAGAACGGCCCAGGTTGGTTGGATCGTTTGGCAGCGCAACTTGAGCACCATCTTGCAGCTCATTCAGCGATTTGATTTTTTTGGAGTAACCCGCGATTGGGTAAACAAAGCTATTGCCGACAGAAACCAGTTTATAACCACGATCTTTGATCTGCTGATCCAGATAAGGTTTGTGCTGGAAGGCATTCAGGTCGATGTCGCCTTTGCTCAGAGCTTCATTTGGCAAAACGTAGTCGTTGAATGTGACCAATTCAACGTCCAGGCCGTATTTGTCTTTCGCCACTTTCTGCGCGACTTCCGCCACTTGCTGCTCTGCACCAACAATAACGCCGACTTTAATATGATTAGGATTCTTTTCTTCCTGACCACATCCCGTTAGCGCCAGAGCACCAATAAGTGCGCCAATGGTCGCAATAGATTTCAGTTTAATCGCCATATCCTTACCCCTAATTAATTATTCTCTTGGCAGATGCCTGTATGGCAAATGCGTATTGTGATGACTACTTGTGTGTGACAGCTTTTACTGCCCTGTCGCCGCAGAATTGAATCAGGTAAACCAAAACAACCAGTAATATTAATACCGTATTCATGACCGTCGCGTTATAACCAATATAACCATACTGATAACCAATTTGACCTAAGCCGCCTGCGCCTACGGCTCCACCCATAGCAGAATAGCCTACGAGTGTGATTAGCGTGATAGTTGCGGCATTAATGAGTCCTGGTAATGCTTCCGGCAGTAATATTTTTCTGATGATTTGCATTGGCGTTGCACCCATCGCACGGGCGGCTTCGATCAGGCCTGTAGGAATTTCAAGTAGCGCATTTTCCACCATGCGGGCAATAAACGGCGCTGCTCCTACGGTGAGGGGAACGATAGCCGCTTGCAGACCAATCGAGGTTCCGACAATGATGCGGGTAAAAGGAATCATCCACACCAGCAAAATAATGAATGGAATCGAGCGGAAGATGTTTACCAGTGCAGAAACGGTTCGGTAGAGTTTTGGGTTGGCGATGATTTGCCCCGGACGTGTGGTATACAACAAAACGCCTACGGGTAAGCCAAGCACAAAGCCAAAGAAACCAGAAACGAACGTCATCGCGACGGTTTCCCATACTCCCTTAGCCATTAACCACATCATTGCTTCAGACATAACCCAGAACCTCAATTGTAACGTGACTTTCCTGCAGAAATTGGATTGCGGCTTTGATATCCGCATCGTTGCCGTGCATTTCTGCCAGCATGATGCCGAACTTAACGCCACCGGCATAATCCATCTGGGCGCTGATAATGTTGTTGTTGACGTTAAAGCGTCGAGCAACCTCGGACAGCAGCGGAGCATCCACCGATTTACCCGTAAACTCCATTCGTAATAACGGTGTGGAATTCGGACGAGAGTCAGGGGACAGACGAGTGAGGTAATCGTCTGGGATGTCCAGGTGTAACGTTGACTGAATGAATTTCTGCGCCAGAGGCGTTTTCGGGTGTGAGAAGACTTCGCTTACGGTGTCCTGCTCAATGAGCCGCCCGTCGCTGATCACCGCAACCTGATCGCAAATGCGTTTCACCACGTCCATTTCATGGGTAATAAGAAGGATGGTTAGACCGAGGCGGCGATTGATGTCTTTCAGTAACTCAAGAATCGAACGGGTTGTTGCAGGATCCAACGCGCTGGTCGCTTCGTCACACAGCAGAACTTTAGGATTGCTAGCCAGTGCACGGGCAATGGCGACGCGCTGCTTTTGTCCGCCGGACAAATTGGCTGGGTAGACATCATGCTTATCTGCCAGTCCAACCAACTCCAACAACTCATTGACTCGTTTGGTTATGTCGGCTTTCGGCGTGTTATCCAATTCCAGCGGTAGTGATATGTTGCCAAAAACGGTGCGCGAAGCGAGCAGGTTGAAGTGTTGGAAAATCATGCCGATTTGACGGCGTGCACGCGTCAACTGGCTATCTGACAGCTGAGTCAACTCTTGCCCATCGACCAGCACTTTCCCTTCTGTCGGACGTTCCAATAAATTGACGCAGCGGATTAGTGTACTTTTACCTGCGCCTGATGCGCCGATAACGCCATAAATTTGCCCGGTGGGAACATGAAGGCTGACATCAGCAAGCGCGGTAATTGTTCGCCCGTTTTGCTGAAAAACCTTAGTAATATTAGAAAGTTCAATCATATGTTTTTTATCGTGAGTGCCTATGGCTGGATAAATCAGTTTCTGAATTAACAGAATATGAAACGGATGTTAGGGCGTCTAGACGTCTAAGTCAATCGGGATTGTCATGGCTCTGCATTCTCCCTATGCGTGAAAACATGCGATACTACTGCGTAATTTAGGCATTCAGGAGCAAAGTCAGTGGCACAAAGCGTTCCAGCAGTTTTTCTTGATCGTGACGGCACGATCAATGTCGATCACGGTTATGTTCATGACATTGACCATTTTCAATTTATTGATGGCGTCATCGATGCCATGCGTGAGTTGAAAAGCATGGGGTTCGCGCTGGTTGTGGTGACGAATCAGTCCGGCATCGCCCGCGGTAAGTTTACAGAAGATCAGTTTATGCAACTGACGGAGTGGATGGACTGGTCGCTGGCCGATCGTGGTGTTGATCTGGATGGCATCTATTTTTGTCCGCATCACCCTGAAGCTGGGGAAGGTGAGTATCGCCAGAGCTGTGATTGTCGTAAGCCTGAGCCTGGTATGCTGCTTTCCGCACAGCGTGAGCTGAACATTGATATGGCGGCTTCCTATATGGTGGGAGACAAATTAGAGGATATTCAGGCTGCAATTGGCGCTGGTATAGGAAAAAAGCTGCTGGTTCGTACTGGTAAACCCGTCACTGAGCAAGGCGAAGCACTGGCCGATGGTGTGCTGGAAAGCCTCGCAGACCTGCCAAAATGGATAAAAACGCGCAGTTAACAAGCGGAACGAATGAAAGATGCGCAAACAGAAAAAAGTTTACGAGATTTGCTTGCGCTTCTGAATCGGCTCCCTATAATGCGCCTCCATCGACACGGCGCTGTGAGCACACAACCGGGTCGATAAAGAAAGAGAAAATGCTTTAAAATAAGCGTTGACTCTGAAGGTGAAAAGCGTAATATACGCCACCTCGCGAAGTGGTTAAGACCACAACGCACTGCTCTTTAACAATTTAATCAGACAATCTGTGTGGGCACTCACAAGACCGTATCTTAACGATATAAAAAAGTCTTGAAGAGTGAACAACAGTAAATTCATTACGAATAAACAGTTACTAATTCTTTGAGCATCGCTGACGAGTTCAGCAAATCAAACAAATCTTAAATTGAAGAGTTTGATCATGGCTCAGATTGAACGCTGGCGGCAGGCCTAACACATGCAAGTCGAGCGGTAGCACGGGGGAGCTTGCTCCCTGGGTGACGAGCGGCGGACGGGTGAGTAATGTCTGGGAAACTGCCTGATGGAGGGGGATAACTACTGGAAACGGTAGCTAATACCGCATAACCTCGCAAGAGCAAAGAGGGGGACCTTCGGGCCTCTCGCCATCAGATGTGCCCAGATGGGATTAGCTAGTAGGTGAGGTAATGGCTCACCTAGGCGACGATCCCTAGCTGGTCTGAGAGGATGACCAGCCACACTGGAACTGAGACACGGTCCAGACTCCTACGGGAGGCAGCAGTGGGGAATATTGCACAATGGGCGCAAGCCTGATGCAGCCATGCCGCGTGTGTGAAGAAGGCCTTCGGGTTGTAAAGCACTTTCAGCGGGGAGGAAGGCAGTAAGGTTAATAACCTTGCTGATTGACGTTACCCGCAGAAGAAGCACCGGCTAACTCCGTGCCAGCAGCCGCGGTAATACGGAGGGTGCAAGCGTTAATCGGAATGACTGGGCGTAAAGCGCACGCAGGCGGTCTGTTAAGTTGGATGTGAAATCCCCGGGCTTAACCTGGGAACTGCATTCAAAACTGACAGGCTAGAGTCTTGTAGAGGGGGGTAGAATTCCAGGTGTAGCGGTGAAATGCGTAGAGATCTGGAGGAATACCGGTGGCGAAGGCGGCCCCCTGGACAAAGACTGACGCTCAGGTGCGAAAGCGTGGGGAGCAAACAGGATTAGATACCCTGGTAGTCCACGCTGTAAACGATGTCGATTTGGAGGTTGTGCCCTTGAGGCGTGGCTTCCGGAGCTAACGCGTTAAATCGACCGCCTGGGGAGTACGGCCGCAAGGTTAAAACTCAAATGAATTGACGGGGGCCCGCACAAGCGGTGGAGCATGTGGTTTAATTCGATGCAACGCGAAGAACCTTACCTACTCTTGACATCCAGAGAACTTAGCAGAGATGCTTTGGTGCCTTCGGGAACTCTGAGACAGGTGCTGCATGGCTGTCGTCAGCTCGTGTTGTGAAATGTTGGGTTAAGTCCCGCAACGAGCGCAACCCTTATCCTTTGTTGCCAGCGATTCGGTCGGGAACTCAAAGGAGACTGCCGGTGATAAACCGGAGGAAGGTGGGGATGACGTCAAGTCATCATGGCCCTTACGAGTAGGGCTACACACGTGCTACAATGGCGTATACAAAGAGAAGCGACCTCGCGAGAGCAAGCGGACCTCATAAAGTACGTCGTAGTCCGGATTGGAGTCTGCAACTCGACTCCATGAAGTCGGAATCGCTAGTAATCGTAGATCAGAATGCTACGGTGAATACGTTCCCGGGCCTTGTACACACCGCCCGTCACACCATGGGAGTGGGTTGCAAAAGAAGTAGGTAGCTTAACCTTCGGGAGGGCGCTTACCACTTTGTGATTCATGACTGGGGTGAAGTCGTAACAAGGTAACCGTAGGGGAACCTGCGGTTGGATCACCTCCTTACCAAAAAGATGTGCGTTAAGTGAAGTGCTCACACAGATTGTCTGATGAAAATAACGAGCAGAAATACCTTAATAGGCTTGTAGCTCAGGTGGTTAGAGCGCACCCCTGATAAGGGTGAGGTCGGTGGTTCAAGTCCACTCAGGCCTACCAACTCTTCCGTGAGTGGTATCTAAGGTATCTGTAAGCAACGATGGGGTTATAGCTCAGCTGGGAGAGCGCCTGCCTTGCACGCAGGAGGTCTGCGGTTCGATCCCGCATAGCTCCACCATCACTACTCGCTGTATAGAAAATTTCAGAGTGTACCTGTCTGGGTGCACTGCGAAGTTTTGCTCTTTAACAATCTGGAACAAGCTGAAAATTGAAACATGACAGCTGAACATACACGGCGGCCTTCGGGTGTGTCGTGGTGAATCAGTCTGTCAATGAGTCTCTCAAATAATCGCAGCGCGACAGTGACTTTGGTTTACTAAAGACACCTTCGGGTTGTGAGGTTAAGCGACTAAGCGTACACGGTGGATGCCTAGGCAGTCAGAGGCGATGAAGGGCGTGCTAATCTGCGATAAGCGTCGGTAAGCTGATATGAAGCGTTATACCCGACGATACCCGAATGGGGAAACCCAGTGTGTTTCGACACACTATCATGACATGAATACATAGTGTCATGAGGCGAACCGGGGGAACTGAAACATCTCAGTACCCCGAGGAAAAGAAATCAACCGAGATTCCCCCAGTAGCGGCGAGCGAACGGGGAGGAGCCCAGAACCTGAATCAGTTTGTGTGTTAGTGGAAGCGTCTGGAAAGTCGCACAGTAAAGGGTGATAGTCCCGTACACAAAAATGCACAAGTTGTGAGTTCGATGAGTAGGGCGGGACACGTGACATCCTGTCTGAATATGGGGGGACCATCCTCCAAGGCTAAATACTCCTGACTGACCGATAGTGAACCAGTACCGTGAGGGAAAGGCGAAAAGAACCCCGGCGAGGGGAGTGAAATAGAACCTGAAACCGTGTACGTACAAGCAGTGGGAGCCTACTTGTTAGGTGACTGCGTACCTTTTGTATAATGGGTCAGCGACTTATATTCTGTAGCAAGGTTAACCGTATAGGGGAGCCGCAGGGAAACCGAGTCTTAACTGGGCGTTAAGTTGCAGGGTATAGACCCGAAACCCGGTGATCTAGCCATGGGCAGGTTGAAGGTTGGGTAACACTAACTGGAGGACCGAACCGACTAATGTTGAAAAATTAGCGGATGACTTGTGGCTGGGGGTGAAAGGCCAATCAAACCGGGAGATAGCTGGTTCTCCCCGAAAGCTATTTAGGTAGCGCCTCGTGAATTCATCTTCGGGGGTAGAGCACTGTTTCGGCTAGGGGGTCATCCCGACTTACCAACCCGATGCAAACTACGAATACCGAAGAATGTTATCACGGGAGACACACGGCGGGTGCTAACGTTCGTCGTGAAGAGGGAAACAACCCAGACCGCCAGCTAAGGTCCCAAAGTCATGGTTAAGTGGGAAACGATGTGGGAAGGCATAGACAGCCAGGATGTTGGCTTAGAAGCAGCCATCATTTAAAGAAAGCGTAATAGCTCACTGGTCGAGTCGGCCTGCGCGGAAGATGTAACGGGGCTAAACCATGCACCGAAGCTGCGGCAGCGACACTTAGGTGTTGTTGGGTAGGGGAGCGTTCTGTAAGCCTGCGAAGGTGGCCTGTGAGGGCTGCTGGAGGTATCAGAAGTGCGAATGCTGACATAAGTAACGATAATGCGGGTGAAAAACCCGCACGCCGGAAGACCAAGGGTTCCTGTCCAACGTTAATCGGGGCAGGGTGAGTCGACCCCTAAGGCGAGGCTGAAAAGCGTAGTCGATGGGAAACAGGTTAATATTCCTGTACTCGGTGTTACTGCGAAGGGGGGACGGAGAAAGCTAGGTTATCCGGGCGACGGTTGTCCCGGTTTAAGCGTGAAGGTGGATGACTTTGGTAAATCCGGGTCATCGTTAACACTGAGGCGTGATGACGAGTCACTACGGTGATGAAGTAACCGATGCTACGCTTCCAGGAAAAGCCTCTAAGCTCCAGGTAACATCAAATCGTACCCCAAACCGACACAGGTGGTCAGGTAGAGAATACTCAGGCGCTTGAGAGAACTCGGGTGAAGGAACTAGGCAAAATGGTGCCGTAACTTCGGGAGAAGGCACGCTGATGGTAGGTGAAGTGACTTGCTCATGGAGCTGAAATCAGTCGAAGATACCAGCTGGCTGCAACTGTTTAATAAAAACACAGCACTGTGCAAACACGAAAGTGGACGTATACGGTGTGACGCCTGCCCGGTGCCGGAAGGTTAATTGATGGGGTCAGCCGCAAGGCGAAGCTCTTGATCGAAGCCCCGGTAAACGGCGGCCGTAACTATAACGGTCCTAAGGTAGCGAAATTCCTTGTCGGGTAAGTTCCGACCTGCACGAATGGCGTAATGATGGCCAGGCTGTCTCCACCCGAGACTCAGTGAAATTGAACTCGCTGTGAAGATGCAGTGTACCCGCGGCAAGACGGAAAGACCCCGTGAACCTTTACTATAGCTTGACACTGAACCTTGAGCCTTGATGTGTAGGATAGGTGGGAGGCTTTGAAGCGTGGACGCCAGTCTGCGTGGAGCCAACCTTGAAATACCACCCTTTAATGTTTGATGTTCTAACGTGGACCCGTAATCCGGGTTGCGGACAGTGTCTGGTGGGTAGTTTGACTGGGGCGGTCTCCTCCCAAAGCGTAACGGAGGAGCACGAAGGTTAGCTAATCCTGGTCGGACATCAGGAGGTTAGTGCAAAGGCATAAGCTAGCTTGACTGCGAGAGTGACAGCTCGAGCAGGTGCGAAAGCAGGTCTTAGTGATCCGGTGGTTCTGAATGGAAGGGCCATCGCTCAACGGATAAAAGGTACTCCGGGGATAACAGGCTGATACCGCCCAAGAGTTCATATCGACGGCGGTGTTTGGCACCTCGATGTCGGCTCATCACATCCTGGGGCTGAAGTAGGTCCCAAGGGTATGGCTGTTCGCCATTTAAAGTGGTACGCGAGCTGGGTTTAGAACGTCGTGAGACAGTTCGGTCCCTATCTGCCGTGGGCGTTGGAAGATTGAGAGGGGTTGCTCCTAGTACGAGAGGACCGGAGTGAACGCACCACTGGTGTACGGGTTGTGATGCCAATTGCATTGCCCGGTAGCTAAGTGCGGAAGAGATAACCGCTGAAAGCATCTAAGCGGGAAACTTGCCTCGAGATGAGTCTTCCCTGGACACTTGATGTCCCTGAAGGGCCGTTGAAGACGACGACGTAGATAGGCTGGGTGTGTAAGCGTAGCGATACGTTGAGCTAACCAGTACTAATGACCCGAGAGGCTTAACCTTACAACACCGAAGGTGTTTTAAAGACTCATAGAGAACGATGTTCAGCTTGTTCAGAGATTGGTTCTGGTGGTTGCGTGATGACGAGAAAGATAAAGTCACCATAGTAACGGCTGGAATGAAACAGAATTTGCCTGGCGGCGATAGCGCGGTGGTCCCACCTGACCCCATGCCGAACTCAGAAGTGAAACGCCGTAGCGCCGATGGTAGTGTGGGGCTTCCCCATGTGAGAGTAGGGAACTGCCAGGCATCAAATTATACAGGTGCGCTGATATGGCTCAGTTGGTAGAGCGCACCCTTGGTAAGGGTGAGGTCCCCAGTTCGACTCTGGGTATCAGCACCAGTTATTTGGGTTAATGTTCGGCTTAAAAAAGAATTTACCTGGCGGCGATAGCGCGGTGGTCCCACCTGACCCCATGCCGAACTCAGAAGTGAAACGCCGTAGCGCCGATGGTAGTGTGGGGCTTCCCCATGTGAGAGTAGGGAACTGCCAGGTTTCAATTAAGATAAAAGGCCATCCTTAACAGGATGGCCTTTTATTTATTTCTATTTCAGGATCGTAAACTCTTCCTTTTACCTGAATAGACGCGCTTATCTTCTTATTAACCCACCTCATAATAACGTCCTGTTTGTGCTGTTTTATTTATCCGTGTTTCAGTTAAGGGTAATAAAAGCACTGTTTGCGTTGTTACATTAATAAATTATTACAATCAGGAACTTGTTGCCTCAGGGTTTAAGTGCCGCTTTACTATAGCGGGCATCGTTTTATGCCCGGAAAAACAGGAGAATAAAATAAGATGACTGATCTAACGGAAAATGCGAAAGATACGCGTCAACGTATCCGAGCTATAGTTGGCGCTTCATCGGGTAATTTGGTTGAGTGGTTTGATTTTTATGTTTATTCCTTTTGCTCAATCTATTTTGCCCATATCTTTTTCCCTTCGGGAAATACCACCACTCAATTACTACAAACCGCAGGGGTTTTTGCAGCAGGCTTTTTAATGAGACCGATAGGCGGTTGGCTTTTCGGTTACATTGCAGACAAGCATGGTCGTAAAAATTCAATGCTAATTTCAGTCTGCATGATGTGTTTTGGATCTCTGGTTATTGCATGTTTACCGGGATATGAAACCATTGGCACCTGGGCTCCCTTTTTATTGTTATTAGCCCGTTTATTTCAGGGGCTTTCTGTCGGTGGAGAATACGGCACTAGCGCAACGTATATGAGTGAAGTTGCCGTTGAGGGACGTAAGGGATTCTATGCTTCTTTCCAGTATGTCACGCTGATTGGCGGCCAACTGCTGGCGCTGTTAGTCGTTGTGATATTACAACAGATACTGAGTGATGAAGATTTGCGGGCGTGGGGATGGCGTATTCCTTTCGCTCTCGGTGCTATTTTAGCGATTGTCGCGCTTTATTTACGCCGCTCTTTGAATGAAACGTCTGATAAAACAACTCGCGGACATAAAGATGCTGGCTCACTTGCGGGTTTGTGGAAACATCGCCGCGCCTTTATTACCGTACTGGGCTTTACGGCCGGTGGTTCTTTAGCTTTTTATACGTTTACCACTTACATGCAAAAGTATCTGGTGAATACAGCAGGGATGGATGCGAAAACGGCTAGTGGGTTAATGACCCTCGCACTGTTTATTTTTATGCTGCTACAGCCGTTCTTTGGTGCGCTGTCGGATAAGATTGGCCGTCGTAGCTCCATGCTCTGTTTCGGCGGGCTTGCGGCATTGCTGACGGTTCCCATTCTGACGGTACTGCAGAGTGTGACTAGCCCTGTCATTGCCTTCTCGTTGGTGATGCTTTCACTGATTATTGTCAGTTTCTACACGTCTATCAGCGGCATTTTAAAAGCAGAAATGTTCCCGCCTGAAGTCCGGGCGTTGGGCGTCGGCTTATCTTATGCGGTTGCTAATGCGCTGTTTGGTGGTTCGGCTGAGTATGTTGCACTTTCGCTTAAATCGTTTGGTATGGAAACGGCTTTCTTCTGGTATGTATCAGTGATGGGGGCGGTTGCGTTTATTGTGTCATTGACGCTGCATCGCAGAGGCAAAGGAATGAAGCTTTAGTTTTCAGACCGCTGCCATAACGCCTGGTCGATAGTTGCACCGGCCAGGCTCCCAAATGACAATAAAAAACCTCGGCTTCCGAGGTTTTTTTAAAGCAGATCACAGGTCTTAGAGAATACGACTGATGAGTCGATCGATACGGATACGGCGCAGACGTCGTATCAGTTTGCGGACTTTCACTGGATATTGCGCAATGCTCTCCAGTTCCGTATAGCTTTGTACGACGTGAGTATGCGTCCTGATCGTGTCCAGCTCGTCCAGACGTTGCTGCAATAGAACCTTCTGAGGATCGTGAATCAGGATGGCATTTTCCAGATCCAGACGCCATGCGCGTGGGTTAAGGTTATTTCCCGTCAACAGTTGCCACTTGTCATCTACCCACATGCCTTTCAGATGGAAGCTGTTATCACCATCTTTCCATAGCCGCACAACAAGCTGCTGATTCTCAATGTAGCGCTCCAGACGACTCAGGAAACGGCGTAGGTTGATCTCATAGAGATACGGTAACGCGCCGATGATTTTGAAAGGCTGATCTTCTGGAATATAGAAGTCGTTAGCGGTCTTATCACCGATAATAATTTCTACTTTCTTACCGTCTCGTAATAGCCGGATGATATTTCTCACCAGCAGCGCTGGCAGGTTGAAATACGGGGTGCAGATAACCACATGCTCATCAGCGCAATACATCAGGTGATGGATGGTCTTATTCAGCGGACTTTGTTTTCCTAACCCGACCAGCGGCGTGACGGTTAATTCGTGCGCGTCCGTGCTGTGTTCCGGAGCCTGATAATTGGCAGTACGTAACGTTTGACGGAACTGCTTGATATCATTTTTTATTTCCAGACTTTTCGGGCGATCGGTATGATCCAATCGCTGTACTGCCGGAGCCGTCAGCATGGTCTGGATATATTGCACCATCGTATCGGCCAATACCGGATTATGAATCAGTTGATAGCGGTCATAACGGTATTTCTGATGTTGGTGCAGATAAACATCATTCAGGCTGGCCCCGCTGTAGATGACCGTGTCATCGACAATGAATCCTTTCAGGTGCAGCACGCCCAATGCTTCGCGTGTGTTGACAGGAATACCATAGATAGGGAAATGCGTGTCTGGATGTTTTTTCGCCATATCGCAATACCAGTCGGCATTGGTATTTTCTGCTGCTGCGCCGATCCTGCCGCGCTGAGCACGATGCCAGTCTACCAGAATGCGGACATCCAGCTCTGGGCACTGCCGTTTGGCTTCATAAATTGCGGATAGAACTCCCATGCCGCCATCATCGCGCTCAAGATATAACGCGACGATATAGATGCGTTTTTTAGCACTCAAAATGGCGTTAATCAGCGTCGTGCGGAAAAGCTCAGGCGAATGTAACGTCTGAACATCATCTGCGTTCTGGGGAATTCTGGGCAGTTGTGCAAGGTGCTGTTGGTATTTATTGCGTTTAAAATTTGACAGCATCACAGTGCGTTTCTTCTCTCATCAGTTTATACCCACCATACGTCGAGCTGCATTAGGGTATATGACCTTCTGGTCATTATCAAAAGTTAAGGAGTAGCCGAATGGGCGATAATACCATTACTTTCCGGCTGTTGTGAGTCTGTTTTGCCATTGAATCGGTATCACAATTCCCGTTGCAAGAGCCATGTCACGTCTTGCTATCAATTCTTCAGCGGCAATTCCAGCGTCACAATTCCCTCTTCTAATTGTACGTCGATGTGAAAACCGAGCTTTTTGGACAGCTGGATCATGCCTTGATTATGCGGCATGGTGATGCCGGTCAAGCGGGAGAGACCATGCGCTTTGGCGTAATCAATCAGCTTTTCCAACAGGCGTCTGCCAAGGCCCAGCCCTTTTAGATCGGATCGCACTAGCACGGCAAATTCCGCATCCGTATTATCCGGATCGGAAATCGCACGCGTCACGCCAATAATCTCAGTCTCCTCACCGAGCTGGCGCACGGCAACGAATGCCATCTCACGATCGTAGTCAATTTGTGTCATATTGGCTAAGTCTTCGTGAGTAAATTCATTAATTTCGCTGAAATAACGGTAATACAGGTCTTCTTTCGTCACTCTTGCAATGAACGAACTGAGCAGCGGTTCATCTTCCGGCAAAATTGGCCGGAACAGACAGCTATCACCATTTTTGAGGGTAACCGTTTCTTCCAACTCGTGTGGATAAGGGCGGATTGCCAACCTTGACTGCGGATCGCCACTGAACGGCGTCAGATGTAGCGTAACATCCAGCAGCGTAAAGGTGTCCCCGGATGCCAGCAGAGGATGAATGTCTAGCCGGGAAATTTCAGGGCAGTCGAGAATCAGGTTGGATACCTGAACCAGTAAGCGGCTGAGCGCGGGAATGTCCAGCGGACGCAGCGCGCTGTATTCCCGAATCTTGCCGCCTTTCACCGCTTGCAGCACCAAATAGCGGGCCAGCGTCATATTCAGCGGAGGCAGGGCGACGGCAGCTTGTTTTTCTCGCCACTCAACGCCGCCTTCTCCTAGCATAATCAGCGGACCGAAAACGGGATCCTGCTCGACGGCAATCCTAAGCTCCTGCGCGCCAGCGCGATTTGCCATGCTCTGCACGAGCAGGCCGTAAATGCGTGCCTGTGGATAGGTGCGTTTCACTCGGTCAAGAATGGCATCTGCCGCCTGCTGGACTTCTCTGGCGGTTCTCAGGTACAGCATGACGCCCTGAACTTCCGATTTATGTGGAATATCGGGCGATCTCAGCTTAATCGCGACCGGGTAGCCAATTTGTTCGGCGATATGGACGGCTTCTGCGCTGTCGCCCGCGATCCAGGTGGGTAACGTATCCAAACCGTAGGCTTGCAGGATGGGTTGAACTTCATGCGTATCAAGCTGCGTCACGCCATCTGACAGCGCCTGATGAATCAGAGCATGTGCCTGACTGGCGTTGATGCCTAAATTCAGCGGCAGCGCCGGGGTTTCCTTTAGCTGTTTCTGATTACGCCGATATTCGACGATATGCATAAATGCCGTAACCGCGCCTTCCGGCGTGCGATAGGTCGGAATGCCTGCATCGTTAAACAAGCGTCGTGCTTCCTGCGAGGAGAATTCACCGCACCAGTTGGTCAGCAGCGTAATTCTTTTCCCACGCGGATGCTGTTGGAAGAGCGTAATCAATTGCGCAGCGCTATCGGTGCTGGGGGCAGCGGCGCTGGGTGCGTGAATGATTAAGAGTGCATCGACCTCATCGCTGTCCAGTAATACCGAAACCGCTGCCTGATAGCGGGCTGCGGTCGCATCATCACGCAGATCGAGCGGATTGCCGATAGTGACGGTCGGCGGCAGCGCTTCCTGTAGCGCTTGTCGGGTTGCCTCGCTGAGTTGGGCGAGCTTGCCTTGTCGGCTGAGAAGCTGATCCAGCGCCTGTGCAGCGGGCGATGCGCCATTGCTCACCAGCATCAAGCGTTCACCGCGCAGCGGCCGCAGGTGGCTTAAGGTTTCCACTGCGGAAAAAAGCTCATGTGTATCCCGTACCCGCAGTAAGCCTGCGCGTTGAATTGCCGCGTCATAGGCGGCATCCAGACCGTGACGCTGGTCATTCAACAACTGCTGGGCCTGCTGGCTGCGCCCGCTTTTTATCACCAGTATCGGTTTATTTCGGGATGCGCTACGAGAAGCAGAAAGAAAGCGGCGCGCATCGCTGATGTGTTCCAGATGCAGCAGAATCGCACTGGTTTTGCCATCGCGTGCCAGAAAATCTAACAGGTCGTCGACATCGATATCCAGGCTGTCGCCCAGAGCGATGAAATAGGAAAAGCCAATACCGCGCTGCTGCGCCCAGTCCAATATGGTGTTGGACACAGCAGCCGACTGCGAAATGAATGCCAATTTGCCTTTCATAATCGGGACTGGGGAGAAACTGGCATTCAGGCCTTGCCAGGGCGCGAGTAGCCCGAGGCTGTTGGGGCCAAGCAGGCGCATGTGATAGCGCACGGCGCAGGCCTTTAATTCGCTGAACTGGGTCGGCGGCGCGGAGAGAATGATGACGGTTTTGCAGCCTTTCTGTCCCAGTTCTTCTAACAGCGTCAGATTACGGCTAGCGTTGGTGCAAATCACGGCAAGATCGGGCGTCATCGGCAGGCTGGCGACCGTCGGGTAGGCCAGCACGCCGCAAACGGCACGATATTTCGGCGTAACAGGCAGCACGGGGCCGCTGAAATGGCCGTCCAGCAGATTTTTCATCATCAGAAAACCGGCTCGTCCCGGTTTTTCTGACGCGCCGAGAACGGCGATAGACTTAGGGCGTAACAGTGCTTCCAATCCGCGCTGGCTCATGCGTCACTCCTTTAGATCAATCCCCTTTGATACTAAACGCTTTCTGCCGCTTGTGCTGTGACGATGGGTAAATTTTCCCGCAAGCTGTGGTGTGATTTCCCTGCCAGATAGTGTCGTCGGAAACGGTCAAAATGTTGTGATAGCGCGTCGGCCGCGACGATATCCCCCGCCTGTGCGAGCAGGGCGATGGCAATCTCGGCGGTGCAGTGTTGTCCTGCGCTACTGGCTTCGCGCAGCTGATAGCGGGAAAGTGCCTCTACATTCAGCGACAGGATCGGCAGATTGTCCAGATAAGGGCTTTTGCGGAACATTTTACGCGCTTCCGGCCACGTACCATCGAGTAAGACAAATAGCGCGGGCTTTTCCGTTGCGGGAAGCTGGTGAAACACCTGACGTCTTTCTTCCGCGGCATCGGCAAGGAAAACCAGATACGGCTGAACGTCCGGGTTTTGCAGGGCAGCAAGCAACTCGGGATCGGGCTCGGTGCGTGACCAGCGAAACGCCTGAGTCTCGGGCAGAATATCGGCGATAAGACGTCCGGTATTGCTTGGCTTTAGCGGCTCGGTATCGAACATTACCAGACAGAATCGGCTGCGAGATTGCTGTGCCTGAATGGTGTGGCACAGGCAGTTAGTTGCGGGTAATAAACACTGCTGACAGCGTACTACGCGGCAGCCACGGGCGCGGAACGGTTTGGTTGACTGCTCAAGACGTTGCTGGCGCAGACGGAGTACGGCATTGTCCATGAGGGGACGGTTGACCATTAAAGGATGGTTGAGCATGAAATAGATGACGCCATGAGATTCTGCAACGAATCGGCTTCGTTTTCATCATTGAGAAGCTGATTCAGAAAGGCGACATTCTAATCGACAGGCGGGTTGACCAAAAGGGTAGGAGGCAATAATACCTACGCTCCTACCCTAATTCTCTACAGCGATTCGTCCAGCCAGCTCTCGAACTGTGCTTTTGGCAGCGCGCCGTTGAGGATGTCGACCATCTGGCCCTGTTTAAAGATCATGAGGGTTGGAATACTGCGGATGCGGAAACGTGTGCTGAGTGCTGGTTCGGCTTCGGTATTGACCTTAATAAAGCGGACTTTCCCGCTACGCTCCTGCGCCACATTTTCAAACACCGGGGCAAAGTTGATGCAGGGGCCACACCAGGGCGCCCAGAAATCGATCACGACGGGAAGATCGTCCTGTAACAGCTTATCGAGCGTCGCTTCTGTGGCATTGGTAACGTCACCGCTGAATAAGGTTTCTCCGCAACGACCACACTTTGCATGGTCATCAACACGCTCTTCTGGCAGGCGATTGGTTGTTTGGCAAGATCCACATACCGTATTCATAACAGGGCCTCAGATAAAAGGGCTAAAATAAAGATGTCGCTGATAAAATGCGCGCAATACGGCATTGGAAAGTCAACGGCATGTTGCTTAAGCGTGAATAAATTATGGTGGGGAGACATTATGGCAACAACGTGGTTTGCCCAATAGCTACAATAGCTTCTGACTGTTAGCGCTCTTTTACCACAAGCGTGTGGCTAAGCGGGTGTACATAAGGTAATCTTCGCGCCCAGCGCGTAGGTGGAGAAAACAATGAGCGATTCATTCAATAGTAAAAGCGGCAAAGTCCGTGTGATGTACGTCCGTAGTGATGATGAGGGCGAGAAAGAGAATAAAAACAAGCGCCCAACTGACAAAGATCGCCGTGGCGATCGGCGTGATGGCGGTGGTTCTCGCGATCAACGCGAAAAGCCGAAGCATCCGCGCGACGTTAACCCGCGCTATGCCCGGGAAAATCCGTCCCGCGACGGCGATAGCAATGCGAAATCGCCGTGGGGCAATAAAGATCGTAACGAACGTAGCGGCGATCGTCCGCGTCGTCCACGCGGTGAAGAGACGGGAGGATATGAATCCCCGTGGAAAACCGTGTCTCGTGCGCCGGGCGACAGCGAAACGCCGGACCATGGCGGGATCACTGGCAAGAGCCATATCGATCCTGAGCAGCTGCGTCGCCAGCGTCAGGAAGAAACACGTGTCTACGGTGAAAATGCCTGTCAGGCGCTGTTTAAAAACCGCTCTGAAGTGATCGTTCGTGCCTGGTTCCTGCAAGAAGTGACGCCGCGTTTCCGCGATGCACTGCGCTGGATGGCGGCAAACCGCAAGGCTTACCACGTTGTGGAAGAGGACGAACTGATTAAGGCTTCCGGCACTGAGCACCACGGCGGTGTCTGCTTCCTGATTAAAAAGCGTCAGGGACTGGATGTGCGTGAGTACCTGAAAACGGCTGGCGAGCAAGACTGTGTACTGGCGCTGGAAGATGTGGGTAACCCGCACAACCTCGGCGGCATTATGCGCAGCTGCGCGCATTTCGGCGTGAAAGGTGTGCTGGTACAAGATGCGGCGCTGCTGGAATCCGGCGCGGCCGTGCGTACGGCAGAAGGCGGTGCGGAACACGTTAAAGCGATTAACGCTGACGATTTCCTGTCCGTCCTGACAGAGTTCCGTAACGCAGGCTACACCATCGTGACCACCTCCAGCCATAAAGGCACGGCATTGTCACAAGCGACGCTTCCGGCGAAAACTGTGATCGTGCTGGGTCAGGAAGGCGATGGTCTGTCGGATAGCGCCTGGCAACAGGGTGATGTAAAAGTCTCTATCGGCGGCACCGGTAAAGTTGAAAGTCTGAATATTTCGGTCGCAACGGGCATTTTGCTGTCCGAGTGGTGGCGACAGAATCAGGCCTGATATCACGCATCGACGCACAGGGAGAATTGGCTCCCTGAGTCGGTGTCACCACGGATGAGAGGACGATTGATGAAGCAGAAAGTTATCGCGGTATCGTTGCTGTTGGGTACATTGCTGGTAAGCGGTTGCCATTCGCTGCCGCACTCGTCCGTTGCCGCTACGCCAGCCGCTGATGCGTGTCAGATTGGCGATAAGCAGGTGCAGACCACGCTTTATTTTGGTTTGAATCGTCCTGCTGGCCCGGTGATTTCAGAGGCTGAGTGGAAAGCGTTTTTGGATGGTGACGTTACGCCGCGCTTTAAAGAAGGCCTGACGGTGTTTGATGCCAAAGGGCAATGGCTGGGGAACGATGGCGTGGTTGCCCGAGAGAACAGCAAGGCGCTGATGTTGATTCACGGCGCTGATAAAGAGCGTGATATTGAAGCGCTGCGTACCACCTACAAATCACGTTTCGCGCAGGAATCCGTCATGCGGATTGATGCTCCCGTCTGCGTCGCTTTCTGATTTTTTCATCAGCCCCTTTTCAGGGGCTGATTCATATCGTTTGTAATCCCATCGACAGAACAAGAACGGTGATAATGGGATAGAAGAGTAAAGCGTTTGCGCCATGGATGGCGCAATCCGAGCGTACAGGGATGTATTCACAGCGTCTTTACGATCTACCCATTATCACCGCTCGACTGGCTTTTATCACGAACTACAGCACCAGTCCCGCCACTGCCGCAGACAGTAAGCTCACCAGCGTAGAACCATAAACCAGCTTCAGGCCGAAGCGCGATACCACGTTGCCCTGTGCTTCATTCAGCCCTTTGATTGCGCCCGCGATAATGCCGATTGACGCGAAGTTAGCGAAGGAAATCAGGAATACGGACAAAATGCCCAAGCCGCGTGGCGACATCTCTGCCGCGATCTTCTTCAGTTCGAGCATGGCAACGAATTCATTCGCCACCAGCTTGGTCGCCATGATGCTGCCCGCGTTCAAAATATCGGAAGACGGAATGCCGATCAGCCAGGCTAACGGTGAAAAGACATAGCCCATAATTGCCTGGAAGCTAATGCCGAAGACGGTGCTGAACAGCGCATTCACGGCGGCAATCAAGGCCACGAAGCCGATCAGCATCGCCATGATAATCATCGCCACTTTAAACCCGGCAAGAATGTATTCCCCCAGCATTTCAAAGAAGCTTTGGTCTTCATGCAGCTTTTCCAGCTTCAGTTCTGGTTCGTCGTCAGTCTGGTAAGGGTTGATGATCGACAGAATGATAAAGGTGCTGAACATATTCAGAATCAGCGCGGCGACGACGTATTTGGCGTCCAGCATGGTCATGTAGGCGCTGATGATAGACATGGACACGGTCGACATTGCCGTCGCGGCCATCGTGTACATCCGCCGTGGCGACATGTCAGCGATGACGCCTTTATAGACGATAAAGTTCTCCGATTGCCCGAGCATCAGCGTACTTACGGCGTTAAACGACTCCAGTTTCCCCATCCCGTTGACCTTAGACAGCAAGGTGCCGATGCCTTTGATAATCAGCGGCAAAATTCGCCAGTGCTGCAAAATGCCGATCAGTGCGGAAATAAAGACGATAGGGCAGAGCACATTGAGGAAGATAAAGGAAAGCCCTTGTGCGTTCATCCCGCCAAACACAAAATCGGTTCCTTGATTGGCGAAAGATAATAGCTTTTCAAACAACCCGGCAAAGGAACTAATCGCGTTAAGCCCGATGCTGGAATGCAAAAGGAAATAGGCTAGCAAAATTTCAATCACCAACAGTTGCACAATAAAGCGCAGTCGGATGCGTTTTCTGTCGTGACTGACGAGCAGTGCCAACAAAAAAATGGCTGCTGTTGCCAAAATGAAATGTAAAACCTGTGACATAAAAGAACCACGTAATCCCCGAATAAAAGAGGCGCATTGTAATCGGAATGTGAAAATATGTTTATCCCGAATCTGTAAATCCTTATTCGCTACAGTGCTATAAGAAGGGGGAGTGTGTTTGAGTCATCAGGGGACAGTGGGAAGGAGAAAAGAGAATTCCCCTTCGGCCCGTTGCTGGCAGAAGGGGAAAGAAAGCGTACGACGAACTAGTGCGCGCCACCGCCTCCACCGCCAGTGGTAAAGGGCGGTTTAGCGAACCAGACCAGCACCAGCAGTATCAGGAATACGGCTGCGGCGGCCCAAAAAATCTCGTTGGCGGAGATAATCAGCCCCTGTGCGGTAATCTGCTCTGCGATGTAGGCTGAAGCCTGCGTTTGGCTCATCCCCATTGCCTGAAGCTGCTGGTATGTTTCCTGCGCGATCGGATTATACGGCGTGATAGATTCCGTCAGGTGTGCATGGTGCAGCGATTCGCGCTGTGTCCAGAGCGTGGTGGTAATCGACGTCCCGATCGATCCCGCCAGCGTTCGGGTAAAGTTCGACAAACTCGATGCTGCTGCCAAACGCTCCGGCGGAAGACCTGACAGCGTGATGGTCGTCAGCGGCATGAAGAAGCAGGCGACGGCAAACCCCTGAACAAACTGCGGCCAGGCCGATGCGCCGAAATCCATGCCCGGCTCGAACGTGTACGCTCGCCAGTAGAAACAGACGGCGTACATGATAAAGCTGAACGTCACCAGTTTGCGCATATCCAGACGCGGAGCAAATCGGCCGATAATCGGCGATAGCACCACCGGCATCAACCCAACGGGGGCGGATGCCAGCCCCGCCCAGGTGGCGGTATAGCCATACACTTCCTGCAACAGCTGCGGCAAGAGCACGATCGCACCGAAGTAAAACATGTAGGCGAGGCTGATACACAAACAGCCAATAGTGAAGTTGCGCGATTTAAACAGCGATAAATCTACTACCGGGTGGTCGTCCGTCAGTTCCCAGACAATCAGGAACGCGATTGCAATCACCGCCACCACGGTCAGGGTGATGATTTCCGTCGAGTTAAACCAGTCCAGCTCTTTGCCGCGATCGAGCATCATTTGGAGGCTACCGATGCCGACAACCAGCAACGCCAGTCCGATGGTGTCGATGGGCTTAATCTCGGTTTTGGTTTCTCGCCCGCGCAGCGTTTGCATAGCAATAAATACCACGGCGATGCCGAGCGGAACGTTGATGAAGAATATCCAGCCCCAGTGATAGTTGTCGCTAATCCAGCCGCCCAGAATCGGGCCACAGATTGGCGCGACGACCACGGTCATCGACCACAGCGCCAAGGCGATGCTGCGTTTGGCGGGGGGATAATTGCTGAGCAACAGACTCTGTGACAGCGGGATCAGTGGCCCGGCGACAATCCCCTGCAACACGCGGGAGAAAATCAGCATTTCCAGGCTGGTGGATATTCCGCATAGCCAGGATGTCAGGGCAAAGAGCGCCGTTGACCACAGAAAGAGGCGGACTTCCCCAAACCGTTTGGCCAGCCAACCGGTAATAGGAATAGAGATGGCGTTGGCAACGCCGAACGAGGTGATGACCCACGTTCCCTGTGAGTTGGACGCACCCAGATTACCGGCGATGGTCGGAATAGCGACGTTGGCGATGGTAGAGTCCAGCACCTGCATGAACGTTGCCAGCGACAGAGCAACGGTCATCCAGGCCAGGCTCGCGCCTTTAAGCGGTTCTCTCTGCACGTTTCTCTCCTGCACGCTTAACCGGCATTCGCCTGAATAATGGCGCTGATTTCCTGATTAACAGGCGTGAGATCCAACGTCAGCGCATCACTTTGGTAGGCCGGCGTGGTGCGTGAGGTTTCTGCTAACGCGCTGCCTTCGGTATTGGCGGTATCGACATTAACCAGCGCGGACAGACCGATACGCAACGGATGTTCGGCGACCTGCTTCGGATCGATCTCAATACGCACGGGCAGGCGCTGCACGACCTTGATCCAGTTGCCCGTCGCGTTCTGCGCAGGCAGCAGAGAGAACGCGCTACCGGTACCCATATCGAGACCGACCACTTTTCCCTGATACACGACGTCGTCACCGTAGATATCTGCGATCACGGTAGCCGGTTGCCCGATACGCATATTGGCTAACTGTGTCTCTTTGAAGTTCGCATCGACCCACAGGTGATTGGCAGGAACGACGGCCATCAGCGCTGATGTCGAAGAGATACGCGCCCCAATCTGCACGCTGCGGCGTGAGACATAGCCGTCAATCGGGCTGACGATCTTGGTACGCTGTAGCGCCAGCCAGGCATCGCGCATTTCTACGGAGGCTTGCTGTATGGCGGGTTGCTTCTCAAGCGGCGTATCCAGAATCATTGCCTGATTCGCCTGATATTGCTGTCTGGCGACTTCCAGTGCGGCTTTGGCGGTTGCGACGGCATCGCGAGCATGCTGCACTTCTTCACGCCCGATAGCATTGGCGCTGCCGAGTGCTTCCCGGCGGCTCAAGTCACTTTGTGCCTTGTTCAGCTCAGTTTGGCGCAGCTCAATATTGGCCTGATACTGCTTACTATTGATGATCAACTGGTGCGTCTGGCGGACGCTGTTGGCCAGCCCGGTTTTCGTGCGTTCAAACGCCTGCTGGGCATCGGTCGGATCTAACTCCACCAGCACCTGTCCCTGCTTAACAAAATCGGTATTGTCGACGTTAACATGGGTGACGCTGCCGCTGACCTGCGCCATGATCTGAATCTGATTGCCTGCGACGTAGGCGTCGTCGGTGCTTTGGTGGTGTCTGAGCACCAGGAACCAGTAAACCAGCCAGGCACAGCCCAGCACGACGAAAATAAACGTCAGCAGCGATAACACGCGTTTGCGCTGCTGTTTTTTGTTTTTCTGTGGCGTCTGCGGCACCTGATTTTCCACACTTTCACTCATGCTGTTCTCTCTCTTTTTATTTTCTTTGTATCGGCTATCGCACCAGACAGAGCAGTCTGGCGATAGTCGCAATGAATTCATTTTGCTGTGCGGCCCGGGGGGCTTAAGGTCGCCCGCCCGGAGCGTGATATTGCCGTTTTGCTAAGCCGCATGTCGCGGTTGCGGAGAGGTCATGCCTATTTTTCGCAGCAAAACGCCTCCGCCCGATACATAAGCATCGGGTCATTCCGGGTGGAAAGGTGCTGACTATTGTTTTTTGTTGTTGTTTTTTCTGTTATTCGTTGACTGACTCGTCCATCTCATCCAGCCGGACCAGCAGCTTTCTCATCAGGCTTTCGAGCTGCTTTTGTTCACCAGATTCAAGCACGGAGCAAAGCACATGGAGGCTATGGTGCTGCGGTGGAATCAGTTGACCAAGAAATGCTTTGCCTTCTTCTGTCAGATGCAGATGCAGGCAGCGTCTGTCGCTACTGCTTTCACGCCGTTCAATCCAGCCTCTTTTTTCCAGATCGTCGGCAATGCGCGTCGCGTTAGTGCGTGACGATCCCAGTGCGGCACTGAGTTCAGAAGGCTGAATGCTATAAGACTCTTGAGATTCCAGCGTCAGCAATGCCATGAAGAGGGTTTCATTGATGCCCTGTTCTTTCAGAATTCGGTTTCTGTGTTCCAGGATTTTGCCCTGAACGTGCATGAATAAACGCAGCAATAGCACTTCCTGACGCGGGAAGTCGGGCTTACGCGAAGCACGCAGGTCGAGCATTTGTTCTATAGGAGTGAATGAACTGTCCATTTTTTATATAAACCTCATTAATCACGGTGTGCATAGTAACTAATGTTACTAACTGGGTAAACGGCATTAAGGTGGGAAATTGTGCTTATTTCTGTGACAGAAAGTAAGCGGAGAATCGCTTAAAATGAAGATTATTCACCGCTTACTTTATTTAAATCAAAATGTTAGTTGATAATTCGCACGGCGGATTCAAAGCAGTTTAAAGGCAATGCCGTAGCAGAGCGCACCCAGTAACGTTGATAAGACGATACTACGGGTTTTATAAAAACAGGCGGTCAGCGTAATGAATCCTACCAGTGTTGGCAGCAGCTTTTCACGATGCGCGAGAATATCTGGCACGCTGGAAACAATCAGTAGCGCACAAATGGAAGCAATGCCAATGCTATCAAGCAACAGCGCTTTTTTACCGCGTTGCAGCGAACCGGAAGCGCGTGAGGCGCTCAGCCGTAGCGGCAGATAGCGGAAGAGGTAGTTCACCAGCCCGACAATCAGCCCGATAAGAATGACTTCTGTACTCATGCGTTCACCTGTGGCGTGGCAGGATTCACCAGCGAAGCCAGACAGCCGCTGAGAATGCCGAACAGTATTGCGGCTGGGATGGAGGACAGCAGCAGGCCAAGCAGCGCGCCGCCGAGCGCGCAGGCGACGACCAGACTCTGTTTCCGCCTGAAGGACGCGAGTAAAAAGCTCAGGAAAAGTGCGGGCAGCATGAAAGACAGCGCCGCTTCAACGGCAGGGTAATCATTCAACGGGCCGTTACCGAACACGGCTCCGATCACCGTGCCGAGCACCCATGAGAGCCAGGCGAGCAGCGACACGCCCATCATCCACTCTTCTGACCAGCGGCGGTTATCTTTCGCGAGTCGGGTGGCGGCTGCGGCAAAGACTTCGTCCGTCAGGCCGAACGCCCACAGCGCGGTTTTTCGGGTCGGCAGTCGCTGCGCAATACGATGCCGTAAAGCAGGACCATACAGCACATGGCGGACATCCATCGCCATGACGGTCAATGCTGCCACCCAGATGGACATGCCTGCGCTGAGCAGGGCGGTGATGACGAACTGGCTGGCTCCAGCGTAAATGATGCAAGAAAGGAAAATGCCTTCCAGCGGGGTAAAACCTAGCTTGACGGCGTTCATGCCAAACGCGAATGCTACGGGCATGTAGCCGATAACAATCGGCAGGCTGTCAAATACGCCTTCGCTAAAAGACGCAGATTTTGTCGGTGCAGATGAGGTTAATGTCTTCACTAGCTTGATATGTTTTGTTCTTAAAGGAAATTAACCGATAACACTAGCAAAGCGTCACCGGAATTTCACGTTATTGCGTAACAGGCGTGATGGTTTTTGGCGCAATGGTATCGGGCGTAATTTTCTCGCCAGAAACTGTCTCAAATAAGACAGCCTCACGCGAGCGTGTTGCAAGTACGAAGGTCTGTGTTGCAAATATGAAGGTTTATAGTGCCGCCATCGCTTCCTGCGTTTCGTGATGATGGCTTCGCCACCACACCAGCAGATTCAACAGGCTGATGATGCCGCCCGCGGCACAGACCCCAAGCCAGCCCCACTGCTGGTAAGCCGAGGCGGAAAGGAGCGATCCCAGCGCGCCGCCGATAAAATAGCTGGTCATGTAGCCTGATGTCAGGCGATTACGCGCTTCGGGCATCATACGGTAGATCACGCTCTGGTTGGTGACGTGTACGCCCTGAACCGCCAGATCCAGCACGATGATACCAATGAGCAGCGCCGCCACGGAATGAATACCGAGCGCGATAAAGCCCCACGACAGCAAAAGCAGGATAATCCCTACGCTGGTGGTCGGCTTGGCTTTGCCCTGATCGACTAAACGTCCGGCGCGTGATGCCGCCAAGGCTCCAGCTGCACCAACCAAACCGAATAGGCCGATAACGCCTTCGGAATAACCGTATGGCGGTGAGGCCAGCAGGAAGGCCATCGACGTCCATAGAATGCTGAAGTTCGCAAAGGACAGACAGCCCAGGATAGCGCGCGTGCGCAGCAGCGGGGTGGTGGAGAACAGGCGGAAGATTGAGACGAGCAGTTGCGGATAGTTCAGCGTGTTTTGCTGAGGAATGCGCGGCAATGCCCGCCACAGAATCAGCGCCATGATGACCATCAGCGTGCTGGCAACCCAGTACACGGTGCGCCAGTCACCGAGTGAAGCCAGTGCACCCGCGACGGTACGCGCCAGCAGAATCCCCAGCAGCAGGCCACTCATAATCGTGCCCACGACTTTACCACGCGTTTCCGGCGTCGCCAGCGTGGCGGCGAGAGGCACCAGCAGTTGTGCGACAACGGAGAACAACCCAGTTAACGCTGTACCCGCAATCATGATCCAGAGCGTGGGGGCAGAAGCGGTAATCAGCATCCCGCCTGCGGCGAGTAACGTCATGCCGACAATCAGCGTCCGGCGTTCAAACATATCCCCTAGCGGCACCAAAAACAGCAGACCGACGGCATAACCCAACTGCGCTGCGGTGACAATAAACCCAGCCTGATTGACGGAAAGCGCAAAGACTCTGGCAATGGTCTCCAGCAGCGGCTGAGCATAATAGTTACTGGCGACGGCAAGACCGGTCGCGACAGACATAATCAGGGTCAAAGACAGGCTAAGCCCCGGTTGCGGCTGGGGTGATACAGATTGTTGCTGAAGAGACATAGTGTGAACGTTAATATGATGTTAAAAGCAGAGGGTATAGTATCCGGCAGAGCCTAATGAGATACCAGAATATCTTTACGCTTCTTAAGTTTGTTTTGTTTTTAATGATATTGATTTAGCTTATCGCCAGCGTCATAACATCATCGACAGGGGACATTATGCTTAAGCATTATCAGGTATTTAAGAAAAAAAGCGTTGCAGTGTTAATGGGATGTGCACTTCTGCCCGCAGCTGCACTGTGGTCGGTGGGCGCCCAGGCGGTAACGGCCGTTTACGTTTCTGCTGCCACTGACGGCGTAATTGATGCCTACACTCTCAATACGCAAAGCGGTGAATTAACCGCTATTGGGAAATCCGCCGCAGGCGCGAAAGTGATGCCGATGGCCGTTAGCCCGGATAAATCCTTCCTCTATGCTGCGACGCGTGGCATTCCTTACTCGGCGGTTAGCTATAAAATCGACCCTAAAAGCGGTGCGCTGAGCCCATTAGGCAAAGCGGAACTGCCGGACAGCATGGCCTACATCTCGACGGACCGCACGGGAAAGTGGCTGTTCAGCGCCTCGTACGGCGGTAATAAAGTCGCGGTTAATGGCATTGATAAAGACGGAAAGGTGAACGCGAGTGCGGTCACGGTGGTGCCAACAGGCGAGAAGGCACACAGTATTATTGCCGATCGCAAAAATAAATTCGTTTTTGCCAGCAATCTGGGCAGCGACCAAATCGTACAGTTCCGGTTTGACGCGAAAACCGGCACGCTGACGCCAAATGAACCGGCAGAAATTAAGCTGCCTAAAGGAAACGGACCGCGCCATCTGGTGTTATCGCCAGATAATAAAACGCTCTACGTGAGCAATGAACTGTCCGGCAAAGTCGCGCGTCTGGCGTTGAATGAAAATACAGGGCAGCTCACGCTGTTGGATTACACGGACACCGTGCCGGCCGATGCGGGGATGCGAGCGGGAACCGTTACGCCGGATAAAAATAGCACTGACAGTCGTCCACAGATATGGAGTGCCGATTTACGTCTGACGCCAAATGGAAAATTCCTGTACGTATCGGAACGCACCAAAAGCACGATTGCGCTGCTGCGGGTAGAACCGAAAACCGGGCAGCTGCAATACATTACGCGCTACCCGACGGAAACGCAGCCGCGCGGCATTCAGATCGATCCAAGCGGGAAGTTCCTGATCGCCAGCGGCGAAAAATCGACATCGCTGTCGGTGTATCGCATCAATCAGGATAACGGGGATTTAGTGCGAGTCGGGCAATATCCGACTGGAAAAGGCGCGAACTGGGTCGAAATCGTTAACCTGCCGTAATTATCGCCCATCAATGAAAAACGCCCCTTTCCGCGAAAGGGGCGTCGTAGAAAGAAGGGTGTCTCTACCGGATGTATAACGTGTGCTTTTGACGTTTCTCACGGGCAGCGTAAAGGTTCATTGTTCCCGTTATTAGTCTGTTTCCTGCTTACGCGAGCGGAATGCCGCGACTTTCATCCTGTTGCCACAAAGCGCCATGCTGCACCATCTCCGACGATGTGATTTGGTGGTATCCAGAAAGAACAGAGTACAGTCGTGCGCTTCACACTGACGAATATATTTTACCTCAGGCCCGGAAATCAGAGCAGCGAACGCCATTGCTACCGGTTCGAGTAAGCTCGCGCAGCTATTATCCCTCCTGCATTCCACAACGTTAAAACCAGCTTGCTGACTATTCCATTCCAGCGTTCTGACTGGCCGCCCACTATCAAGAATGTGGTTGATTTGTTCAGGGTTATATTCCTTACCCGATCGGACGGCCTCTATTGTCCGAACCATTGCCTGACGTAATGCCAGAGCTTCATTCATCAAGCCTGCCGGCGTATCCGTAAAATTTTCAGGTAGTTGCTTAGCCGCTTTAAGCCAGGCGATGACACTTGCGTCATCAGTCAAACAGTCGTGGTATTCGCTTCCTGTTCCAAATGCACTGTTGATGAGATCCAAAGCGAGGTTGTTCGCGAGAAAGTGAGGCTGAACTATCGTTGATGTGTGCATTGATGTAACCCTTAAAATGATATTGACAGGTTACACTAAATGTTTGTAACCTTCAAATTGTCACTTTAAAGGTTACAAAGGAAAAAGACTGTGAATACTCATATAGCAACGACCCCCGAGACCCAAGTCCACTACCGTTATGAGCAGGTGGGTAACGTAAACATTTTCTATCGTGAAGCAGGAAAACCATCATCACCCAGCATTTTGCTACTGCATGGATTCGCTGCATCCTCGTACATGTTTCGAGAACTGATTCCGGCACTTGCTGAGAATTATCACGTGATTGCTCCCGATCTGCCGTCCTTCGGTTTCACAGAATCGCCGGGAAGTGATGAGTATGACTATACGTTTGATAATCTGGCGAAGACGATCGATCGGTTCACGGAACAGTTGAAGCTCCCGCGTTATGCGATCATGGTTCATGACTATGGCGCACCGGTTGGATGGCGTCTCGCTACGGCTCATCCCGATCGCATTACGGCAATTATTTCGCAGAACGGTAATGCTTATGAAGAAGGTTTGGCGCAAGGATGGGATGCGATCAGACGATATTGGCAATCACCAACGGCAGAGAATCGTGCTGCTCTTCATGACTTTCCGACAGCAGCCTCCGTGAAATGGCAGTATTTAGAAGGCGTCAGTGATACCAGCCTTGTCTCCCCTGATGGATACACTCTTGAAGGGGTGCATGTATCCCGCCCAGGCAATGCTGATATTCAACTAGACCTGCTACTGGACTATGCCTCCAATGTTCAGCGTTATCCTGAATTCCAGACTTACTTCCGTGAGAAGCAACCGCCGCTGCTTGCGGTCTGGGGCCGCCATGACCCTTACTTTTTGCCAGCCGGTGCGGAAGCGTGGAAGCGGGATATTCCTCATGCGGACATTCGTTTCTACGATACCGGGCATTTTGCTTTAGAAACGCATGCAAATGACATCATCCCTGTCATCCACGCATTTCTGGACGACAAGATAAAATGATTTTCTGATTGGGTTGGGTGAGGCGTCAGGGTTGTGACGTGTTGTGGCGGGAACGAAGAAAACGAGCGCCCCTTTTCGCGAAAGGGGCGCTCGTCTACCGATGATTATTTCGCGGCGTCAGCGGCGGTTTTCACCCAGCCGTCAAACAACTGCTGGTGGGCTTTGATCCAGCCATCAACATGACGTTCGATATCTTTCTGTGAACCCTGGCCTTCGTGCATACGCAGGTTCTGCGCATTTACGTCAGCAATCGGCAGCTTCATGATAGCGAACAGTTTCGCCGCAGCCGGGTTTTTCTCGGCCCACGCTTTATTCGCGGCAATCTTCATCGTGTTGACAGGGAAGCCATAGTCAGCGCCGTTAGGCAGTTTGGTGCTGACATCTTTCATTTCTCCCGGTTGGGAAGAGAAAGGTACCTGCAACCAGACTACGTCACGCCCCGGTACCAGCACATCACTCACCCAGTACGGCGTCCACGTGTAGTACAGAATCGGTTTACCTTCTTTATAACGGGTGATGGTATCGGCAATCATCGCCGCATAGTTGCCTTGGTTATGCTCGACCGTGTTGGTTAATCCATAGGCAGGCAGGTGATGATTAATCGCTGCTTCACATCCCCAGCCCGGCGTACAGCCCGTCAGATCGGCTTTGCCGTCACCGTTGGTATCAAACAGCTTGGCGATTTTCGGATCTTTTAGCTGCGCAATATTGGTAATTTTGTATTTCTCAGCCGTTTTCTTATCGATCAGATAACCCTGTGCGGCACCGGAGACATATTCACCCTGACGGTAGAATTTCGCGTCCCCGCCCGCGGCTTTGTACTGATCGGCGTGCAGCGGGTCCCAGTTCACGGCGATAAACGTCGCATCGCCGGAGGCAATTGAGGTGTAGGCCACGTTGTAGTCCACTTCACGCGGAGGCTGCACGTCATAGCCCAGCTTTTCCAACGCGCGGCTGACCAGCAGCGTCTGGAACGTTTCTTCGGAGATAGTGCTTTGCACCGGAATAACGGTGATACCTTTACCAGGTTGCGCAGTGTCTGCGGCGTAAACCTGCGTACTCAACAGGGCGGTAGTCAGGGCGGCGGCCCAAAGTGTGGTGTTACGCATCATGATTCCCTCTGTTTTTATCGTGCGTTATTGCTTGATGAAAGGACGGGTCAACAGGCCAATCGGGCCGCTGGTGTACCAGCTTTTGTTACCCTTGCTGCGGCGATCGCGTCCGAGAGACTGCGTCAGGCGGTCAAGAATAATCGCCAGAATAACGATCCCGACGCCGCCGACGGCAGCCAGACCCATATCCAGACGACCGATACCGCGCAGTACCATCTGGCCCAAACCGCCTACGGCGATCATCGAGGCGATAACCACCATCGACAGCGCCAGCATCAGCGTCTGGTTAACTCCCGCCATGATGGTCGGCATAGCCAGCGGGAGCTGAACCTTAAACAGCATCTGGCGCGGACTCGCGCCGAATGACTCGGCAGCTTCGATCAAATCGGCCGGCACCTGACGAATACCCAGAATCGTTAAGCGAATAATCGGTGGCAGGGCAAAGATTATCGTCACCACGACGCCCGGCACGTTACCGATACCGAACAGCATGACGATAGGCACCAGATAGACGAACGCAGGCGTCGTCTGCATGGCATCTAACAGTGGCCGGATAAACTTCGCCGCCCGTTCGCTACGCGCCAGCCAAATCCCCATGGGGAGCCCGATGAGCACGCAGAAGAACAGCGCGGTCAGCACCAGCGCTAGCGTGATCATGGCCTGAGACCAGGCACCAATTGCACCGATGGCGATCAGAGACAGCAGGGTGGCGACACCCATGCCGAAGCTGGACATCTGCCAGGCAAGCAGCGAGAACACCAGAATGGCAATCGGCGCGGGCATACCCAGCAGGAACTGCTGGAAGCCGCTCAGAATGAAGTCAACCGGGACGCGAACGCCCTGAAAGACCGGTCTGAAGTGCAGCACAACCCAATCGATCCCGTGCGTGACCCAACTGTCCAGTGGGATCAGCGTGTCCTTAAACGGATCGAGCAGGTTGAAATGCTCGGGCGTTGCAGGTGCGGCGTTATTCAGCCAGTCACTGCCGGATTGCGCCGCCTGATGGGCGGCATCGGCGGAACCATCGGGAGCCGGTGCGGTGCTCCAGGCATCGCTGCCGTTAGCTGGTGCATCCTGAGCAGGCGCGCTGGTAGACCAGGGATCGCCCTGCGCTGCGTGGTCCGGCGTCGTGCCATGTTGCGCGGGGGTTGAGCCATCGGCTGGTGCGCTCTGCGTGCTGGCTGCCCACGGATCATTTTGCTGTGCGCCATTGGCCTGTTCAGGGGCTGCGTTTTGATCGGCCGGCTGATGTTGTGCCGTGGTGTTATCCCACGGATTTGATGTTGATTTACTCATTGGTCACTCCTTCCTTATCCAGTGCCTGTAGCAACATTCCTTTGGAAATGATGCCAATGTACTCATGGTTTTCGCCGACGACAGGAACGGCACAGGGGGCCTGTGCGACCTGAGAAATCAGCTCGTTGAGTGACATATCTGCGGGCACGGGAGCAGGTTCGGGCAGTAACGCCTGTTCCAGCGGCTGCTGTTCTTTCAGCGCCTGCTTTAGTGAATCAATCGAGACGACGCCAATGAAGCGTTTTCCGCCTTCCAGCACGTAGCCGTAATCACGGTCTTCGTCCTGAAGGATTTTCAGCGCGGAACGTGGGCCCACGCCGGGCGTTTTACGGATTAAGGTGACCGGGCGACGGCGAGCGATATCTTTGGCGCTAAACACGTGGCTGATATCGACGCCGCGGAAAAATGTGCGCACATAGTCATTGGCTGGGTTATTCAGGATTTCATCGGGTGTACCGACCTGAATGACTTCACCGCCGTGCATAATGGCAATGCGGTCGCCGATGCGCATCGCTTCATCCAGATCGTGCGAGATAAAGACGATCGTGCGTTTATGACGAGACTGGAGTTTGACTAACTCATCCTGCATTTCAGTACGTATCAGCGGGTCGAGTGCGGAGAACGCCTCATCCATCAGCAGGATATCGGGGTCATTCGCTAATGCACGCGCCAGACCGACACGCTGTCGCATCCCGCCGGACAGCTCATCCGGGTAAGACGCGGCGTAGGCTTCAAGACCAACCTGCTGCAAGGCATCCAGCGCTTTTTGCTCACGTTCCACTTTCGGCACGCCAGCCAGTTCCATACCAAACGCGGTATTGTTGAGGATGTTCAGATGCGGCATCAGCGCAAAGGATTGAAACACCATGCTGATCTTCTTGCGGCGTACGTCACGCAGCGCGGTATCGGATATCTTGGAGATATCCTCATCGTCGATCAGCACCTGACCCCGAGTGGGTTCGATCAGACGATTGAGAAGGCGTACCATGGTTGATTTGCCGGAACCGGATAATCCCATGATGACAAATATCTCGCCTTCTTCAATGGCCAGACTGGCATCTTTCACTCCGACAGTAAGCCCTGTTTTTTCAAATACCTGATCTTTGCTCAGGCCTTTATCAATCAGTTTAAATGCTCTGTCAGGATGCTCGCCAAATATCTTATAAAGATTCTTTACTTCAAGTTTAATTGCCATGAAATTATTGTTTTCCTATGTCGTTTATAATTCTATAACGTAGCCCTGATAATGATTAAACTTAATCTACCCTACCATACTCAGATTCTGAGACAACCTTTGATTGCCTCAGGGGCGTTTCTCGGTAGGCTAATATTCGCGATAACAGTAACGCTATTATTACTGCCTTATCTTCATGATTTACGTGATCTTTATGATTTTTGATTGGAAAGGTAATTCTTTTTATAACAGTGTGTTACCTGTTGATTTTTACGCGTTGGATTCGCAGGGGATATAACCTTTTCTGATGGTGGATAAACCGCGATTTATAGTGAATTTCACTAATAGAATAATATGATAAATAAATCACATTTTTTGGGTTATAGACACTAAAATAGACCGACGTAAGTACATTTTTTACTTATGATATCTGTCGGTATTTTATACAGTATAGCAAAGATATTGTGGGTAAAATGATTGCATTAATTCCCACCAATAAATGAGAGTGTTCTGAATAATATATCTGTCATATTTAGGGGGAATAAAAACAGGGTGACAGTACTGATTTGATGAGATGTTTCGTGAACCATCGTGTGTTTCTCTTTTGCCGATCGCGATCATATTATCCATGATAAAAGTATGGTTATAGTGGCTAGATATCACCCACAGCGATTATCGAAAGAGGCCATCGTGTTAGATCACTTGAGCATTCCGGTGAGGGATATTACCCGTAGCCGACACTTCTATGAAACGGCGCTCAAGCCGTTGGGTTATCGCCTGATTAAGGACATGTCATTTGCCGTCAGCTTTGCAGTGATGGAAGGGTATGGGCAGTCAAGCGATCCCGGCGGTGAGTTCTGGATTTATCAGTCGAAGGGCGAGCCCTGCCCAGCGGTGCATTTTGCGTTCAGCGCCGCCTCGCGAGAGCATGTTGAGGCTTTCTTTACCGCCGCTACTGCGGCAGGAGGCATAGATAACGGGCCGCCGGGGCTGCGCCCGCATTATCATCAGGATTATTACGCCGCATTCGTGCACGACCCCGATGGCTACAATATTGAAGCGGTGTATCACCGCCAGCCTTAAGGATGTGGGGTCGGTAGACGTGGCAAGAGGGGAAAAATCCTCCCCTCTTACTATTCGCTCATCAGGCTGACGTGGGCGGCGACAATGCGCCAGCCTTCGGGCATTTTTATCCAGGTTTGCATTTGGCGGCCGATCTTCGTACTGCCTGCGCGAGTAAACTCCGTGCTGGCGACGGCCATATCATGACCGTAAGTGGTGATGACCGTATTACGCAGGGTTCTGTCCAGACCGGCAGAGGGGCGAGCGAGGCGAAAGGCGCGAATTTCCTCGATCCCGTACAGATTTTCTCCCGCACCATAGCGCACAGTTTTTTCATCGTGCCAGAACAGTTCATCCAGCACCGCAATGTCATTACCCGTTAAGGCTTTCTCGTAGCGATAGAACGCGGCGGTCACGTCGGCCAGCACATCCGGCTGGTTAATATCCTCAGGCAACATATTTTCTTTCCTCTACTGTATAGGTGATGCCCTGCTGCTCAAGCGCCCATGCCGTCCGCAGACAAAGATCCTCGCGCCACGGTGCGGCAATAATCTGCACGCCTATCGGCAGGCCGCTGGCGGTTGCTACCGGCACTGTCACGACGGGCAGACCGACGAAAGAGATCGGCTGTGTCAGCATGCCCATGCTGGCGCGGACGGGCAGATCGGTATCATTAATGCGCATGGTTTCCTGCCCAATGAGCGTGGCGGAACAGGGCGTCGCCGGGGCGATCAGCAGGTCGGTGTGTTCAAACAGCGCCAGCGTCTGTTGACGGAAATAATGACGGAAGCGCTGAGCCTGCACATACCAGGCCGCGGGAATCATAGCGCCTGCCAGCAGCCGCTCACGTGACAGGGGCTCGAAGCGCTCGGGCTGCGAGCGTAAGTCGGGTAAATACTGATTGCCCCCTTCGCTGGCCGACAGAATAAAGGCGGCGCTACGTGCCAGTGCGGCATCGGTTAGCGTCAGGCTGTCCTGCGCACCCAGAGCCTGTGCGATCTGACGAACGGCGGCGTTGGCTTCCTCGCTGGCCCACGTGGAGAAATAGCCATCGAGCACCGCGTAGCGCAATCCGTCACTGCCCGCTTCCAACTGTGCGGCGGTATGCTGCGTTTCCCGCTTGGCCTGAAAGCGATCGTGTTCATCGCGACCTTGTAAGGCATCGAATACTAATGCCAGATCGTCTGCGCTACGCGCCAGCGGACCGATATGGTCGAGGCTGGCGACAAACGGGTGGCTGCCGTGACGTGATAACCGGCCAAACGTTGGCTTTAGCCCGAAAATGCCGCAGAGCGACGACGGTACGCGGATCGAGCCATTGGTGTCGCTGCCCAGCGTGAAGTTAACCAAGCCTGCTGCGACGGCAGCGGCCGATCCGCCAGACGATCCACCCGCAATGCGCTGTGTATCAAGCGGGTTACGCGTGGGGCCGTAATGGCTGTTTTCGGTGGTAAAGCCGTAGGCATAGGCATCCATATTCAACATGCCGGACAGCAGCGCGCCTTGGTTGGCAAGCTGGCGGATGGCAAAAGCATCCTGTGCGGCGGGCGGTCGCTGGCTGAAAAGTTCAGCACCGGCCAACGTAGTTTCGCCGCTGACATCAAACAGGTTTTTGACGGCGTAAGGCACGCCGGCCAGCGCGGGCAAAGTTTCCCCGCGCTGACGGCAAGCGTCGATGTACTCGGCCTCTGTCAGCATGCGTTCGCCAGTGACATGGGTGTAGGCATTAATGGTGGGGTTGGCCTGCTCAATGGCGCTCAGCGCCTGCTGTGCAAGCTCTTTGGCGGAGAACGTGCCTGCCTGCAAACCTTGCTGAATCTGTCGGATGGATAACGATGAGGATGCGCTTCTGGCGTGTGAACTCATAGCGTATAAACCCCAGCAATTTCCTGATGCTCATCAAGAGGAAAATCCATCAGCGGCTGCGCCATGGCGTGAATGCGGCTGAACTGCACTAACAGCTCCTGACGCCGTTCCTGACTGAGCTGCAGCGCCAGCAGCGTTTCCATGTGCTGAAGATAAGCGGCTAACGTGTCGTTATCGATGGATGTTGTCGTCATGCGGTGTTCTCCCTGTTGAGTGATGATTAAAAACCTGCCGCGCTGCCGTTGCTGCGTGGGTCGAAGGCACCTTCCAGCATGCCGTTGGTGTGCCGTACGATGGCCCCCGCGTGGCCGACCGTTTCACTAAAGCTGCTCAACAGTTCGACGTCGTGACCGAGCTGACGCAGGGCATCCACGGTGGCGGGTTTGAAGCGATCTTCGATCTTCAGCGTATCGGAGACCTGTCCCCAGGTACGGCCCAGCAGCCAGCGTGGGGCGGTAATCGCCTGTTGCAGCGGCAGCCCTTGCTGGACGTGACGGATAAAGATGGCCGCCTGCGTCTGCGGTTGTCCGTCGCCGCCCATCGAGCCGTAGACCATCGTTCGACCATCGGACAGGCGTGCGGCGGCAGGGTTTAAGGTATGAAAAGGCTGTTTACCCGGTTCTAGCGCCAGCAGGTGTGCCGGATCGAGGCTGAACGAGGCACCGCGGTTCTGCCAGAGCACGCCAGTTCCCGGTAATACCACGCCGCTGCCAAACTCGTGGTAAATACTTTGAATGAAAGAGACGCACAGACCGCTGCTGTCGCATACGCCCATCCAGACCGTGTCACCGGGGCCTTTGCCTTCTCCCCACGGTGCGGCTTTGCGGGTATCGACCTGCCGAGCCAGCACGCCGAGCGCATCGTTTTCCAGCAGCGCCTGAACGTCCTGTGTCATCAGCTTGGGATCGGTAATGAAGCGGTCACGCAGGCCAAACGCCAGCTTGGTCGATTCGACAATGCGGTGGATCGTCTGGCTATCGCTCAGATCTTCCATGTCTAAATGATCGGTCAGACCGAGAATCGCGAGCGATACCAGACCCTGCGTCGGTGGCGCGAGGTTATAGATGTCACCTTTGCTGTGCTTCAGCACCAGCGGCGTTGTCCGCCTGGCGCGGTAATTTGCCAGATCGTCAGCCGTTAGCGGCATCCCGAGCTGCGCCATCTGTGCCGACAGCCTGGCAGCGACGGAGCCGCGATAAAAACTGTCCAGCCCTTCAATACTGAGCGTCGTCAGGGTATCGGCTAAATCCGACTGCGTGAAACGGCTGCCCGCGCGCGGGATATTTCCCTGCGGCATAAACAGCTGGCTGAAGGCCGGACAATCGCCCAGCTCGTGATAACGCTGGGTGAGTGCATCTTCCTGAGACTGCGTGACGGGAATACCGTCAGCCGCATAGCGAATCGCGTCAGATAGCAGACGAGCCAGCGGCATCGGCGTGCTGTCTATTTCTTGTGAATTGTCCAGCTCTTGTGAATAGGCCAGCGCTTCCTGCCAGCCGCCGACGGTGCCTGCGACCGTCAGTGCCGCTTTCGGGCCGCGGTGCGGAATGCGGCTTTCGCCCTGATAGTACTCACGGCAGGCCAGCGACCCCGCCGCCCCGCTGGCATCAATAGCAACAGGTTCACCGTGTGGTGGCACAATCAGCCAGAAACCGTCGCCGCCGATCCCGTTCATATGCGGGTACACCACGGCAATAGTTGCCGCCGCTGCGACCATGGCTTCAATAGCGTTGCCACCTTCACGCAGAATCGCCAACGCGCTGGCACTGGCTAAATGATGAGGTGCTACCGCCATGCCCAGCGGGGCGGTGTTGCTTTGCATCATCTCAGGATTCCTTTTTAAGTTTTATGTAGGGTGATGAGTTCTATTAACCCTAGCTATAAGCAAACGGCGTTCCAGTTTTTTATTGCGGTGGAAAGTCTGTATGCGGTGCCGGAGGAGGTATCTATATCATCCTGACAATCCTGTGCTATGTTCTGCGACATGAAACAAACGTTACAGCAAGCGCAACGGGTGAGAGACGATGATGCAAATAGATGAACGATTACGGGATCGCTACAGCGAGCTTTCACCGCAGGAACAGCGTGTCGCGGATTTCATCTTCGATCACTTTGACGATCTGATTAGCTACAACAGCGCCGAGCTGGCGCGGCTGAGCGGTGTTTCCAAAGCGACCGTCAGCCGGTTGTTCAAACGGCTGGGCTACCCCAGCTACCGTGACATGCGCGATGAGCTCAGAACGCTGCGCCAGAGCGGGATGCCGCTGGCGGATAACCGGGATGCCGTGCAGGGGAATACGCTGCTGGCACGGCATTACAAGCAGGAAATGGCTAACCTGACACAGTGGATAAACCAGATTGATCCCGTGCAGTTTGGCGCGGTGATTCAGGCGCTGATGCAGGCGCAGCGAGTGTGTTTGATTGGGCTGCGCAATAGCTATCCGGTGGCGTTGCACCTGCGCCAACAGCTGCTCCAGATTCGCCAACAGGTCACGCTGCTGACGCAGCCGGGGCAGACGTTATCCGAAGAGCTGGTGGATCTCACTGCGCAGGATGTCGTGATTGTGGTGGCTTTTCGCCGCCGTCCGCGCCTGATTCAGCCGCTATTGGTGCAGTTGCAAAAGCGCGGCGTGCCTGTGCTGCTGTTATGCGAACCGCAGGTGAGTACGCTAATGTCGCTGGCAACCTGGTCATTGTGCGTCCCGCTGGACAGCGTCTCGGCGTTTGACAGCTATTCGTCCGCTATGAGTCTGGTGAACGTGATCAGCAATGCGCTGCTGCATGAAATGCTGCGTGATGGACGCCAGCGTATTCACCAGATCGTGGATCTTTATGGTGAACTGGATGAGCTTGAGCAACGCTAATGGTGCGTTGGGATGGTGCTATTGCACCAAAATAATGCGTTAAAGTGAGTGTTTAGATTCCTAATGCGCTTATCTGTCATGTAGTCACGTGGATTGTTTCGGGCGTGATAGCACTGGATTATTTTTGTGACGCAGAGCTGTGGATTGTTTCTCGTTGTTATCTGTTCATAGGCGTAAAAAATTATGATGAGAAACGTGGGGCATCCCGAATGAGCAGCATGGACGCTGCGAAAGCCTGTGCCGCGTCGGGAGCGCGTCACAGGCGGTTCGACAGGATGACACGCGTTTCGAATGTACCGCGTAGCGGCATAATTCACGCCGAAAGCCAGGGTTCGTAGGGCTGCGGCGACTGAGCAGCCCTACGTCGGGCGTGGTGCATGAGTTGCATAAATGATCTCTCTTCAATCACGCCCGAAACCTTTCACTAATATTACATACCCATACCATAATCATCTCCATCGCTACCCCGTGATTTAGAAAAACTCTCTGACCTTCTAACGCTGCTCCTCATCGCTAAGAGTACTCATGGAATCTGGCATGCTCCTTGCTTAATATCTGCAACGATGGTTTCAATTTTTGTTTTTAAAGAATCTTTCGTTTCAATTATACTAACCGGGGGCAGAGACGATGTTGATCAATAAACTGGGCATCAAAAAAGGGTTACTGGCGGTGATGGGCGCGGCAATGTTACTGGTTCAAGCCGGTAGTGCGATGGCCGATCAGTTGCAGGATATCGAGAAGCGCGGTGTGCTGCGTGTCGCCGTCCCGCAGGATTTCCCGCCGTTTGGATCGGTAGGAACGGATCTGCAACCGCAGGGGTATGACATCGATATCGCTCGCTATCTGGCGAAAGAGATGAAACTAAAGTTGCAGCTGGTTCCTGTCACCAGCGCCAACCGCGTGCCGTATCTGCAAACCAACAAAGTTGATCTGGTGATCTCCAGTCTGGGCAAAAATGCCGAGCGTGAAAAAGTGATCGATTTCAGCCGCGCCTACGCGCCGTTTTTCCTCGGCGTATTTGGGCCGAAAGACAGCACGCTGACATCGTCAGAAGCGCTGGAAGGCAAAAGTATCGGCGTCACGCGCGGTGCGGTAGAAGACATGGTGCTGACGGAGGTCGCGCCGAAGGCCGCACAGATTAAGCGCTACGAAGATAACAACACCACGCTGTCGGCGTACCTGTCCGGGCAGGTGGAATATGTTGCAACGGGTAACCTGGTTGTCGCGGCTATCGCCGAGCAGAACCCGACGAAAGCACCCGTAGCGAAGTTTATGCTGAAAGATTCGCCGTGCTACATCGGTCTGAAAAAAGACGAGCCTGCGCTGAAAGCGAAAGTCGACGCGCTGATTGAGCAAGCGCTGAAAGACAATACGCTCAATACCCTGTCGGAAAAATGGCTGAAAGCGCCGCTGCCGGCCAGCATCAAGGCTTAACGGGAGCACGCCATGACCTATCAGCTTAATTTTTCTGCGCTGTTTCCGTTCTGGCCTGAGCTGCTGGAGGGGTTGTGGGTCACCATTGAGCTGACGGTCATGGCAACCCTCGGCGGCATTGCTATCGGCATCTTCGGTGCGGCCTTGCGCAGCGGCAAGCCCACTCTGTTGAGTCGGCTATGGGGTGTCTACGTCGAGCTGATCCGCAATACGCCGTTTGTGGTTCAGCTGTTCTTCATCGTCTTCGGCTTGCCGAGCCTGGGCTTGAAGCTCACCGCCGGACAGGCCGCGCTGTTGGCGATGTTGATTAATCTGGGAGCGTACAGCACCGAGATTATCCGCGCGGGGATTCAGGTGACGCCGAAAGGCCAGTGGGAAGCTGCCCGCGTGCTGGGGCTGACGCGAATGCAGACCTTTTTACGTGTGATTCTGCCGCCCGCGCTCCAGCGGATTTATCCGGCACTGGTTAGCCAGTGCATCATTGTCATGCTGGGGTCGTCGGTGGTGTCGCAGGTGTCTTACGAGGAACTGACCTTTGCCGCCAACCTGATTCAATCCCGTACGTTTTTGAGCTTTGAAGTGTATCTGGCAACCACGCTGTGTTACCTGGTGCTGTCTGTTCTGATGCGACAACTCTTACTGCTGGCAGGTCGGCGCTTTCTGGGGAACCCGTCATGATGACATTTACCGACTGGGATATTGTGCGCAACTTGCTGCTGGCGGCACGTTGGACGCTACTGCTGTCGCTGACGGCGTTTATCGGCGGCGCGATAGTGACTTTTCCGCTGATGCTGCTGCGGCTGACGAAACGCAAATGGCCGACGCGCTTTGTCCATTTGTATTCCGAGCTGTTTCAGGGTACGCCGTTGCTGATGCAGCTATTCCTCGCCTTTTTCGGGCTGGCGCTGTTCGGCATCGATGTGAGCCCGTGGACGGCGGCAGCACTGGCGCTGACGCTCTTTACCAGTGCCTTTCTGGTGGATATCTGGTGCGGCAGTGTGGAAGCCTTGCCGAAAGGGCAGTGGGAAGCGTCGCGCTGCCTCGGGCTGGATTTCGGCCAGACGCTCTATCGGGTGATTGCGCCGCAGGCGATGCGTATCGCCATCGCGCCTACCGTGGGGTTTTCCGTGCAGGTGATTAAAGGTACCGCGCTGGCGTCGATTATCGGGTTTATCGAACTGACCAAGGCGGGAACCATGTTGAATAACGTGACCTATCAGCCGTTTAAAGTGTTCGGATTGGTGGCGCTGGGTTACTTCCTGATGTGCTATCCGCTCTCTTACTACAGCCGCTATTTGGAGAAGAAATTCAATGCCGCTCATCACCATTAATCAGGTTCAAAAATATTACGGCCAGAACCATGTCCTGAAAGGCGTGGATCTGGATATTGAAATGGGTGAGGTCATTTCGATCATCGGGCGCAGCGGCTCTGGTAAGAGCACGCTATTGCGCTGCATGAACGGTCTGGAAGGCTATCAGGACGGCAGCATCAAGCTGGGCGGGATGACAGTTACCGACAGGGATTCGCAGGCGCGGGAAATTAGTCGCTCGGTCGGGATGGTGTTCCAGAACTTCAATTTGTTTCCGCACATGACGGCGCTGGAAAACGTGATGCTGGCACCGCGCCGCGTGCTGGGTAAAAGTGCGGCGGAGTGCCGTGAGCTGGGCGAGCGGGTATTGAAAAAGGTGGGGCTGGGTGAGCGCCTTCACTATTACCCTGCCAACCTGTCGGGCGGCCAGCAGCAGCGTGTCGCGATTGCCCGCGCGCTGGCGATGAACCCGAAAGTCCTGCTGTGCGATGAAATTACCTCGGCGCTCGATCCTGAATTAGTCGGCGAAGTACTGAAAGTGCTGGAACAGCTGGCCGCAGAAGGCATGACGCTGATTCTGGTCACGCATGAAATGAATTTTGCCCGTGAAGTGGGCGACCGCGTGGTGTTTATGCATCAGGGCACGGTCTGGGAGCAGGGCGACAGCAAAACGCTGTTCGCTAACCCGCAGACCCGCGAACTGAAACAGTTCATCGCCTCGGTCCGGGGACTATCGGAAGCGTAAGGCTTCCCTCTTTTGAGCTAATCACGCACGGAAACGCGCATCAAATCATTCGATTAGCAGATCGGTAACGTAAAGAATCTGGAGCAGATAACCATGAACAGCGAACTGTACGCGCAAATTAATCCCCCTCATCGCCTGCTGATGGGGCCGGGGCCGATCAATGCCGATCCGCGCGTATTACGGGCAATGGCCAGTCAACTGGTGGGGCAGTATGACCCCGCGATGACGAACTACATGAATCAGGTCATGGCGCTCTATCGTCAACTTTTCCGCACGGAAAATCGCTGGACGATGCTGGTCGATGGCACCTCGCGCGCGGGGATCGAAGCGATTTTGCTGTCGGCGATCCGCCCTGGCGATAAGGTGCTGGTGCCGGTGTTCGGTCGTTTTGGTCATCTGCTGTGCGAGATTGCCCGCCGCTGTCGTGCTGACGTTCATACCATTGAAGTGCCGTGGGGCGAGGTGTTCTCGCCGGATCAAATCGAAGATGCGATCAAAACGGTACGCCCGCGTTTACTGCTGACGGTGCAGGGCGATACGTCGACCACCATGCTGCAACCGCTGGAGGAACTGGGCGAGATCTGCCGCCGCCACGGCGTACTGTTCTATACCGATGCCACGGCGTCTTTTGGCGGCAACCCGCTGGAAACGGACAAGTGGGGACTGGATGCGGTTTCCGCCGGATTGCAGAAGTGTCTGGGCGGGCCATCTGGCAGTTCACCGATCACGCTCAGTTCGCAGATGGAAGCGGTGATCCGCCGTCGCAAATGTATTGAGCAGGGGATCCGAACGGACGCGCATCAGGACGGCGACGATGAGATGATCTATTCCAACTATTTCGATCTGGGCATGGTGATGGATTACTGGGGGCCGGAGCGCCTGAACCACCACACCGAGGCAACGAGCATGCTGTTCGCCGCACGCGAGTGTGCCCGAACGATCCTCGAAGAAGGGTTGGATCGCAGCATTGCCCGCCATGCGCTGCACGGCAGTGCGCTGGTGGCGGGGATTCAGGGAATGGGGCTGGAGACCTTTGGTTCACTGACTCACAAAATGAATAACGTACTGGGTGTGGTGATTCCTGACGGCGTTCACGGTGAGCAGGTGCGTAAGCTGCTGCTAGAAGATTTCGCCATTGAGATCGGCACATCCTTTGGCCCGCTTCAGGGCAAGATCTGGCGCATCGGGACGATGGGCTACAACGCGCGTAAAGACTGCGTGATGCAAACGCTGACGGCGCTGGAGGCGGTGCTGAATCGCCTTGGCTTCCGTACCGTGCAGGGCGAAGCCTTGCAGGCGGCCTGGAATTGCTATGCGGCGGATGAGGGTCGTGCATGAGTGAAATGTTGATGTTGCCCGCTGCTGCACAGGTCGCTGCTGAGCAGATTATGTCGCGCTGCGATGCGCTGGCGGAAATCAGCGAAACGCCCGGCCAACTGACCCGTGTTTATCTGTCGCTGGAGCACCTGCGTGCCAATGCGCTGGTGGGAGAATGGATGCGCGAAGCGGGCATGAACGTCTGGCAGGATAGCGTTGGCAACATTTGTGGTCGCTATGAAGGATTAACACCGGATGCGCCAGCGCTGTTGCTCGGTTCGCATCTGGATACGGTGCGCAATGCCGGACGTTATGACGGCATGCTGGGCGTATTGACGGCGATTGAAGTGGTACGTGCGTTCCATCAACAGGGGATGCGTTTGCCCGTGGCGTTGGAAATCATCGGCTTCGGCGATGAAGAAGGCACGCGTTTTGGCATTACGCTGCTGGGCAGTCGGGGATTGACGGGCACCTGGCCGGAGAACTGGCTGGAGTGTCAGGATGCCGAGGGCACCAGTGTGGCGCAGGCGTTGACCATTGCGGGGCTGGATCCGCTTGAGGTGGCGCACGCAGCACGTCCGGTCAGCGATATCTCCGCCTATCTGGAGTTACACATCGAGCAAGGGCCGTGTCTAGAACAGCAGGATCTGGCGCTGGGCGTAGTCACCGCGATCAACGGGGCGCGGCGGCTCAACTGCACGTTCCTCGGGCTGGCGGGGCATGCGGGCACGGTGCCGATGACGCAGCGGCAGGATGCACTGGCGGCGGCGGCTGACTGGATGGCGCAGGCTGAGCGGATAACGCGGGAAAGCGATCCTCATCTGGTCGCCACGTTTGGCACATTACAGTGCTTACCGGGCGCGGCGAATGTTATTCCCGGTGAGGTCAAGATGACGCTGGATATTCGCGGGCCGGAGGATGCACCGCTGGATGCGCTGCTACAAAAACTCCTGACGTTGGGACAGGCTATCGCGCACCAGCGCGGCTGCCAGTTCAGCGCCGAAGAGTATTACCGTATTGCGGCAACCCGCTGCGATCCCGCCTTGCAGTCGGTATTAAATGAGGCAGTGACGCAGGTACAAGGCAAAACGCTGATGTTGCCAAGCGGCGCGGGGCACGATGCGATTGCTATTGCCGAACGCTGGCCGGTAGCGATGCTGTTTGTCCGCTGCCGTGGCGGCATCAGCCACCATCCTGACGAGTCCGTTACCACGGCGGATGTGGCGCTGGCGCTACAGGCGTACAGTCAGGCGGTGTTCTACCACGCCTCTGCACAGTAACGACAGCTACAGCCACTAGAGCGTAAAGCGATCGGCATCGCGCCAAGCGGGGAAGGATTCCCGGTAGCTTTGCAGCGCTTCCAGCGACAGCTCGGCGTCCAGACGGGCGGGCTGGTTGGGAGCGGCAGAGGCCAGAATTTCCCCTTGAGCATTAATAATCAGGCTATCGCCGCGGTAGCTGTGACCGTTGCCGTCGGTGCCGACGCGGTTGCAGCCTGCGACGTAGGCCTGATTCTCAATGGCGCGCGCCGCCAGCAGCGTCTGCCAGTGTGCGGCTCGTGGCGCTGGCCAGTTGGCGACATACAGCGCCAAATCGTAGTCCTGCCGGTTGCGTGACCAGACCGGGAAACGCAGGTCGTAGCAGATCATCGGACAGATACGCCAGCCGCGCCACTCAAGGGTGACCCGCTCCGTGCCTGCCTGATAGTGATGGTGTTCGTCCGCCATGCGGAACAGGTGGCGTTTATCGTAGTGATGCACCTCGCCGTGCGGATCGACCAGCAGGAACCGGTTCACCGCCCCTTTTGGCGTATTTACCGCGACGCTGCCGCCGATCAGCGCATTCGTCTTCTGCGCCCATTGGTGCAGCCACGCCTCTACAACCGACTGATCCAGACTGCCTTTGGCGGCTTCCATCGCAAAGCCGGTGGTAAACATCTCCGGCAGGACAATCACATCACGCCCGCTCATCTCTGCCAATAAGGTATCGAAGTGGCGCAGGTTGGCTTCGCCATCGCGCCAGACCAGCGGCTGTTGCAGCAATGAAATCTTTAAAGTCGACATAAACGCTCCGCAGCGGCATCCAACGTTGCTTCCTGTTTAGCAAAGCATAGCCGAATCAACGTATGTGGGAACGGATCGGCGCAAAAGACGGACAGCGGAATGGCCGCGACGCCAACGTGCTCGGTCAGCCAGCGGCAGAAGCTGACATCGTCCAGATCGGAAATTGCCCGATAGTCCGCCAGCAGGAAGTAAGTGCCTTCGCAGGGCAGAATGTCAAAACGGCTGCCTGACAGCGCCTTGATGAAGCGATCGCGACGTGCGCGATAAAAATCGGGCAGTTCACGCCAGTGTTGCGGCTGTTCACGCAGCATATCGGCAATCGCGAACTGCGCGGGCGTGTTCACGGAGAACGTCAGATACTGGTGAACCTTACGTACTTCTGCGCTTAAGGCGGCTGGGGCGACGCAATAACCGACTTTCCAGCCGGTCATGTGGAACGTTTTGCCAAATGATGAAACGGCGATAGCGCGTTGGCGCAGCGACGGGTGGGCCAGCACACTGGCGTGTCCTTCGCTGTCGAAACAGATGTGTTCGTAGACTTCATCGCTCAGCACGAAGATGTTACGCGCGGCAATCGCCTGCCATAGCTGCTCAAAATCAGCCTTCTGCCAGACGGTCGCGGACGGGTTGTGCGGCGTATTCAGGATGACCAAACGAGTGCGGTCGCTCAGCAGCTCAGCAAAATGCGACCAGTCCACGCGAAAGGCGGGCGGTTGTAAGGCGATGCGCTTGAGTACGCCGCCGGCCAGCGTCACGGCGGGCGCATAGCTGTCATAGCTGGGATCGAAACAAATCACTTCGTCACCGGGACGTACCAGCGCGGCAATGGCGGCAAACAGCGCTTCGGTCGCACCCGCCGTGACGGTCACTTCGCTATCGGCATCCGGTCGCCAGCCGTACAGCTCTTCCGTTTTTTCGGCAATCGCCTGACGCAGCGGCGCGACACCGGTCATTGGCGCATATTGGTTGGCGCCCTGATTGACGTGATACGCCAGCCGCTGTTGTAAATAGTCCGGGCCGTCAAAATCAGGGAAACCTTGTGATAGATTGATGGCCTGATGCTGTTGGGCCAGCGCACTCATCTGGGTAAAAATGGTGGTGCCCAGCGAAGGCAGTTTACTGTCGGGGATCAGAGCGGCGCTCATAGCGGGGTGGAACTCCTGCAAGCCTGTATTGCTTGGTAATATAACATGCTGTTAGTATTTGGCAATCAAGACGCTTGGACGTTTAAACGGCTAAATGCCTTTGCGTGCTAAGACATAATGAAAAGATCTAAACCTGCAACTGCATGCTTTGAAACAGAAAGACCAAAAACGGGAAGCCTCATGACTGAAAATCAACAATTGACGGCGCTGCTTGCGGCCTGCCACTGGATCGGCGAGAAAGGCTGGTGTCCGGCGACGGGCGGCAATATGTCCGTACGCCTTGATGACGCGCAGTGCCTGATTACTGAATCGGGTAAAGACAAAGGCAGCCTTCAGGCAGAGGATTTCCTGCTGGTGGAGATTGTCACTAACCATGTGCCGAGCGGTCGCACGCCGTCGGCGGAAACGGGGCTGCATACGCTGTTGTATCGCCGCGAACCGACTATCGGCGCGGTGCTGCACACGCACTCGGTGAACGCGACGGTGCTGTCTCGGGTAGAGAAGGGCGCTGAGCTGGTGCTGCACGGCTACGAAATGCAAAAGTCGCTGGCGGGGCAGACCACTCATTTGGATCGCGTGGCGATCCCGATTTTCGATAACGATCAGGATATTCCGGCGCTGGCGCAGCGGGTAACCGAGTACGCCAGCCACACGCCGCTACGCTACGGTTTTCTGGTGCGCGGCCACGGTCTTTACTGCTGGGGCGCGACGGTGAAAGAAGCGCGTCGTCATCTGGAAGGGCTGGAGTTCCTGTTCCAGTGCGAATTGCAACGTCGACTGCTGGAGGCGAAAGCATGATTAAGGCCATTGTGACGGATATTGAAGGTACCACCAGCGATATCCGTTTTGTTCACAGCGTGCTGTTTCCTTATGCCCGCGAACGTCTGGCCGACACCGTTCGCCAGCACGGTAGCGATCCTGAGATCGCGCAGGCGCTGAATGCCCTGCGTCAGGAGCTAGGTCAGCCGGATGCGGATAGCGAAACGCTGATTGCCGCGCTGAACCAGTTTATGGATGAAGATCGTAAATCCACCGCGTTGAAGCAGCTGCAAGGCATTATCTGGCGTGCGGGCTACCGTAACGGCGATTTTCAGGGGCATCTGTACCCTGAAGTGGCAGCACAGCTCGCCGCATGGCAGCAGCAGGGCCTGCGCCTGTATGTGTACTCGTCAGGTTCGGTGGAAGCGCAGCAGCTGCTGTTCGGGTATAGCAACGCGGGCGATCTGCGCCCGCTGTTCAGCGACTATTTTGATACCCGCGTCGGTGCGAAGCGCGAGACCGGCTCTTATCGCACGATTGCACAAGCCATTGGGCTGCCTGCTGAGCAACTGTTGTTCCTGTCGGACATTCGTCAGGAGCTGGATGCCGCGCAGGAAGCCGGTTGGCACACCTGTCAGCTTATTCGTGATGATGCGGATAACGTAAGCCGTCACCGTCAGGTGGCACGTTTTGACCAGATCGACTTACCGGAGTACGCCCAATGAGTGGATTAACCATTTTTAGCGACAGCGATGCAAGCCAGCCGATTTGGCAAAGTCAGGATGCTGAGGTGATTCAGAAACAGCTGAACGACATCGGCGTACGTTTTGAACGCTGGGAAGCCAGCCAGAAGCTGAGCGATACGCCGTCGTCTGAAGAAGTACTGGCAGCTTATCAGCATGAAATAGACAAGCTGGTGGCAGAAAAAGGCTATCAGAGCTGGGATGTCATCAGCATGCGTTCTGATAATCCGCAGCGCGCGGAGCTACGCACCAAGTTTTTATCCGAGCATGTGCATCACGAAGACGAAGTGCGCTTTTTCGTCGAAGGCGCGGGGCTGTTCTGTCTGCACCTGAACGGCAAGATTTACCAGATCCTATGTGAGAAGAACGATCTGCTGTCGGTACCCGCGGGCACCGCGCACTGGTTTGATATGGGACCGGAACCGCACTTCACCGCCATCCGCCTGTTCGATAACCCAGAAGGCTGGATCGCGCATTTTACCGGCGATAAGATCGCGGATGTATATCCGAAGCTGGAGCGCTAGCGCACCGCTAATTATTTAAGATGAAAGGGAATTTTTATCGGTCAGATGCTTGTAAGTATCTGACCGATTTTTTACAGGCGTAAAAAATTGTGCTGAGGTGGGCATGAGGGCTGGGTGAGCCGCATGGAAGCGGCGAGAGCCAGTGCCGCGTCGGGAACGCGTCACTGGCGGCCCTCAAGCAATCATGAACGCCGAAGGCACCGCGCAGCGGCACAATTCACGCCAAAAGCCAGTGGTCAAGGAGCTGCGGCAATTGAGCGCTCCTTGTCGGGCGTGTGATGAAATCACAGAAGAATCGAGCAATTAACACGCCCGAAATATTCGCGCTATCGGACATAGAAAAATGGCGTTTTTTACCACTCAATGGCTTTTCAACGCTGTCTGAAAGATCCCTTCTTTGACGTCCTGTGGCGTGACCACGCCAGTATCGAGTACCCAGCCGCTGATTAATTCGGCGGGGGTGACATCAAACGCCGGGTTGTAGACTGCCGCGTTCTGCGGTGCCCACTGGCAGTGGCCGAAGCTGCCGGAAACGCCGGTGACTTCGGCGGCAGCGCGCTGTTCGATAGGGATAGCTCGACCGTCCGGGCATGCAGGATCGTGCGTGGTGTGCGGTGCCGCGACGTAAAACGGAATCTGATGATAGTGCGCCAGCACCGCGAGGCTGTAAGTGCCGATCTTATTGGCGACGTCGCCGTTGGCGGCGATGCGGTCTGCGCCGACCCAAATCGCATCGACCTGACCCTGCGCCATCAGGCTGGCGGCCATCGAATCACAGATTAGCTGATAAGGAATGCCTAACTCACCCAGTTCCCAGGCCGTGAGGCGTCCGCCCTGTAAGAGCGGGCGCGTTTCATCGACCCACACCTGAGTGACCTTTCCCTGCTGGTGCGCGCGCAGCAGCACGCCGATGGCGGTGCCGATACCTGCCGTTGCCAGCCCGCCGGTGTTGCAGTGGGTCAGCAAGCGGCTGTTGGGTTTCACCAGCGCTGCGCCGTGATCGGCAATGCGTTCACACAGGGCGCGATCTTCTTCTACCAGTCGCAGAGCTTCCTGCACCAGCGCATCGACAAACTGCGGCTGTGCCAGCGCCAGCTTCATGCGATCCAGATTGTTCATCAGGTTCACAGCGGTAGGGCGCGATGCTCTCAGCGTCTCCAGCGCCTGCGCCAGTTCGGCCTGAGATAATCCTTCCTCAGCCAGCAGCGCGAGCAGCAGGCTGGCGGACAGGCCAATCAACGGTGCGCCGCGTACGCGTAGCGTCTGGATATGCTCAACCAGTGACGCGACATCTGGACACGGGCTCCAGCGTTTTTCTTGCGGTAGCGCCTGCTGGTCGAGGATCCACAGTTGGTTATCAACAATTTTCAAGCTGGTTGTGTTAAGTGTCTGCATAGGTCGTTAAATCCATGTTGCATCGATATTCTTATTCTGCCAAGATGCCTGATAGATGTATAGACGTCCGAACGTTTTTATGTCCGTATCTTGAATTTAAGCATAGCGAGGAGTTGGAATGTCACTTTACCGCACTTTTACGGCGGATGACGCTGTTGAATATGCCCGCCAGTACGGCGGTGTCAGTCAGCCGCAAACGCTGGTAGCCGCAGAAGAGATCGGCGATGGCAATCTGAATCTGGTGTTTAAAATTAAAGATGAAGCGGGCGTTAGTCGGGTCATCGTCAAACAGGCATTGCCCTATGTGCGCTGCGTCGGGGAATCCTGGCCGCTGACGCTTGACCGCGCCCGCATTGAAGCCGAAACCTTGCTGACGCATGCGCGGTTTTGTCCACAGCATACCGTGACCGTGCTCTATCACGATCCTGAACTGGCGGTGATGGTGCAAGAAGATCTCTCCGATCATCGTATCTGGCGCAGCGAGCTGGTTAAGGGCGCGGATTATCCTCAGGCGGCGACACAGCTGGGAGAATATCTGGCGCAGACGTTATTCCATACCTCTGATTTTCATCAGCATCCACATGAGAAGAAAGCGGCGGTCAGCCAGTTCACTAACCCCGAACTGTGTCAGATTACCGAAGATCTTTTCTTTACCGACCCTTATATCGATCATGAAAGAAACCAGTTTGACGCCGCGCTGACGCCGGATGTGCTGGCATTGCGTGACGATCGTGCGCTGAAGCTGGCGGTTGCCGGGCTGAAGCATGGGTTCCTGAGCAAAGCCGAGGCGCTGCTGCACGGTGACATCCACAGTGGGTCGATCTTTGTCGCAGAAGGGCGCTTAAAAGCGATTGATGCTGAATTCGGTTTTTACGGGCCGATTGGCTTTGATGTCGGCACGGCAATTGGCAATCTGCTGCTGAATTATTGCGGCCTGCCGGGGCTGTTGGCTCCGCGCGAGGCGGCGGCTGGGCGCGAACGACGTCTGGAAGATATTCGTACGCTGTGGCAGACCTTTTCCGCTCGTTTTCTGGCATTGAGCGAAAGTGAAAGCCACGATCCTGCGCTGGCGGAATCGGGCTATGCCGCGCTGTTTTTACAGCAGGTGTGGCGGGATGCCGTTGGCTACTGCGGCACTGAACTGATTCGCCGCACGATTGGGCTGGCGCACGTCGCCGATCTGGACGGCATTCAGGAGGCTGAAGCGCGTTTAGCGTGCCAGCGTCATGCGATTTCGCTGGGCAGAACGCTGGTACTGGCCGCCCCGCATGTTGCAGATGTGGATGCGCTGCTGGCGCGTGTACGGCAGAGTGGTGCTTAGTCGTCATTAGCCACGCTATTTTATAACCGCTCCCGTCAATGAACCTGATGGGAGCGGCAAACTGATTATTTTTTCCCTTTATTCATCATCGCCTTCAAATCCGCGAAAGGATTATGGGTGGCAACCCCGACATCCTTCTGCGCATCTTCACCCGCGACGACCGTCGAACCGTACATATCCGCATCGGTATATTTGGAATGCTCATTGTCGTGGCAGTAGAGGCACAGCATTTCCCAGTTACTGCCGTCTTCCGGGTTATTGCTGTGATCGTGATCGATGTGGTGAACGGTTAATTCACGCAGGTTGGAATAGACGAATTCGCGTGAACAACGACCACATACCCACGGGAAAAGTTTGAGCGCTTTTTCGCGGTAGCCGCTTTCAAGTCTGGCGTAGTTCTTGGGGATGTAAGCCATGTGTCGGGTTTCATTTAGAAGGAAAGATGATGTGGATTTTACAACTGATGTGCCTTTAAAGGAAAGAACAGGCCGGTATAACCCGGCCTGATTCTGGTTATGCTGCTTCGGTTTTTCTTTCCGGTTGCGTTACGGGCGCGGGCTTGTTGGCGGCCAGTGCGTCGAACGCAAAGTCATCCACGTTGATTGAACGTAAGCGGCTGGCTTCGGCTTTGGTCAGAATATCCGCTTCTTCTGCGGTGATTTGACCTTCCACCAGCGCCTGCTCTGCCAACTGATCCAATCGCATGAACGGCAGTGGTTTGTCGCTGGCCTTCGACAGGCGTTGGTAAATCGGCTCGGCAGCCATGATATCCAGCAGTGCCTCTTCCAGCAGCCCGATAGGGTTGTGTTCGCTGGCAACCAGATATTGACCGCGTCCCAGACGGCTGCGCGTTTCTGACGGCGTTTGCAGAATCTTCGCGACCTCATGGTCGAGGCGGTCAGACGGTGCCGGGCAGCGCAGACCCAGTGGGAAGATAATAAAGGTCAGCAGTCCTGCAACGGCACGATTCGGGAAGTTACGCAGCAGATCGTCCAGCGCCTGCTCGGCCTGATGCAGACTGTCCTGCACGCCCCAGTGCACCAGCGGTAAATCCGCTTTCTGACGCCCTTCGTCCTCATAGCGTTTCAGCGTCGCAGAAGCCAGATAGAGCTGGCTGAGAACATCCCCCAGACGCGCCGAGATACGCTCACGACGTTTCAGGCTGCCGCCCAGAACCGCCATCGACACATCCGCCAGCAGGGCCAGGTTTGCGCTGAGTCGGTTGAGCTGCTGATAGTAGCGACGTGTTTTGTCGTTCACTGGTGCGCTACTCAGGCGGCCGTTGGTCAACCCAAGCCAGAAGCTGCGCACTTTATTGCTGCCGACGTGGCCGATGTGACCCACTAGCGAGCGGTCAAAGCGTGAGACGTCGTTTTCCTGCGCGGCTGCCATCTCTTCCAGCACATAAGGGTGACAGCGGATGGCACCTTGCCCGAAGATGATCATACTGCGCGTCAGAATATTCGCCCCTTCCACAGTAATCGCAATCGGTGCGCCCTGATAGCTGCGCGCCAGGAAGTTGGACGGGCCAAGACAGATGCCTTTACCGCCGGCGATATCCATCGCATCCATCACGCTGCGCTGACCACGGTGGGTACAGTGATATTTGACGATAGCGGAGAGCACCGCCGGTTTTTCGCCCTGCATGATGCCGCTGGTAATCAGCGTTGCGGCGGCGTCCATCACGTAAGCGTTACCCGCGATGCGTGCCAGCGGCTCTTCGATGCCTTCCATCTTACCGATGGAGATTTTGAACTGGCGGCGAATGTGCGCGTAAGCACCGATGCCGAGGGCAATCGATTTCAGCCCACCGGTAGAGTTGGACGGTAGTGTAATACCGCGTCCGACCGACAGACACTCCATCAGCATACGCCAGCCCTGACCGGCCATCTTCGCACCGCCGATGATGTAATCCAGCGGAACAAAAATGTTCTCACCTTGCGTCGGGCCATTCTGGAACGGAACGTTTAGTGGGAAATGGCGGCGGCCGATTTTAACGCCGTCGGTGTCCGTTGGAATCAACGCACAGGTAATGCCTACGTCGTCTTGATCGCCTAACAGATGATCGGGATCGTACAGCTTAAAGGCCAGCCCCAGCACGGTGGCGACGGGGGCGAGAGTGATATAGCGTTTATTCCAGGTCAGGCGCATGCCCACGACCTGTTCGCCGTGCCAGTTGCCGTAACAGACAATGCCGGTATCGGGAATCGAGCCTGCATCCGAACCCGCTTCCGGGCTGGTCAGCGCAAAGCAGGGAACTTCCTGACCGCGTGCCAGACGTGGCAGGTAGTGATCTTTTTGCGCTTCTGTCCCGTAATGTTGCAGCAGTTCGCCGGGGCCGAGTGAGTTAGGGACGCCGACGGTGATCGCCACAATGCTGGAGACGCCCGCCAGTTTTTGCAGTACCTGCGCCTGTGCATAGGCCGAGAATTCCAGCCCGCCGTACTGCTTCTTGATGATCATGGCGAAGAAGCGGTGTTCTTTTAAATATTCCCACAGTTCTGGCGGGATATCGGCGCGTTCGTGGGTGATTTCAAAGTCGTTTGCCATTCGGCAGGCTTCAGCAACCGGCCCGTCGATAAATGCCTGCTCTTCGGCGGTCAGCTGTGGACGCGGGTAGTTATGCAGCTTTTTCCAATCCGGCGCGCCGCGAAACAGATCGCCTTCCCACCAGGTTGTCCCGGCATCGATCGCTTCTTTTTCCGTGTTCGACATCGGCGGCATGACCTTCTGGAACATGCGCAGCGCGGAAGCGGAAACCAGCTTTTGGCGCAGAGCCGGAACCGTAATCGGTATCAGCAGAATCACGAGCGGAATCATCAGCCAGACAGGCCACAGCAACATAGCGGACATGGCTGCGAAGTAGGCCAGCAGGATGGCGCTGCCGAGCAGCAGACTGAGCCGATGGTAAAACATCGCTCCGATAATAATCAGTAGGAGGAGGATACTGACAGCAACCATAACGTGTCTCCAGCATTGTGATCGAATGGAGGGTTTTCACCTTTCCACCAAGCGTTACGTGGCAGTGGAAAGTGAGAACCGTTTTTATCAGTGAAATAAGGCGTAATAGGTCAATGTCATAAGAGGTCTGACCTGTTGCTTATATTCGTTGTAGTTTATCTGATTATTTTTATCAATTCGTTTACATCATAATTACAACTCACTTCACAAACCGAGCGGCAGTCGTGTGTTTTCTGACGGGCATCAGCGATCCTCTCAATCCCGTGATTACGCGCTTCTCGCTGTTGGTACGATCCGCTACACTGCTGGACAATAGAGAATAGAATGTTGTCACCAGACAAAATGAGAGGATTCCATGTATCAGGATTTAATCCGTAGTGAACTGAAAGAAGCGGCAGAAACACTGAATAATTTCTTGAGTGATGATGCGAACATTCAGTCGATTCAAAATGCTGCGGTACTGCTGGCTAATGCGTTTAAAGCGGGTGGTAAAGTAATTTCCTGCGGTAACGGTGGTTCACACTGTGATGCTATGCACTTTGCCGAAGAGCTGACGGGCCGCTACCGCGAGAACCGTCCAGGTTATCCAGCCATTGCGATTTCCGATCCGAGCCATCTGTCCTGCGTCAGCAACGATTTTGGCTATGATTTTGTCTTCTCTCGCTATGTCGAATCGCTGGGACGTGAAGGCGATGTGCTGCTGGGGATTTCCACTTCGGGCAACTCCGGCAACATTATTAAAGCGATTGCCGCAGCAAAAGCGAAGGGCATGAAGGTCATTACGCTGACCGGGAAAGACGGCGGTAAAATGGCGGGCTCAGCCGACGTGGAAATTCGTGTTCCGCACTTTGGCTATGCCGACCGTATTCAGGAAATCCATATCAAAGCGATTCACATCCTGATTCAACTGATTGAAAAAGAGATGGCGGATCAGTAAGCCACGTTAATAATAAACTCTAAATAGTTCGAGTTTCAGGAAGGCGGCAAGGGAAGGAATCCCGATGAGCTTACTCAGGTAAGTGATTCGGGTGACAAATCTGCCGGGAGCAGATTTGAACGCTGCTTGCAGCGGCCCTTTAGGGCGAGGCCCACGATGGGCCGAGTATTTGAGCGTAGCCAACGCACATGCAACTTGAAATATGACGAGAAGGGAAGGGTAGGAAGTCAGATGTGTGAATTGCTGGGGATGAGCGCGAATGTACCGACGGATATCTGCTTTAGCTTTACCGGGCTGATACAGCGCGGTGGGAAAACCGGACCGCATCGGGATGGCTGGGGAATTACCTTTTATGAAGGGAACGGCTGTCGTACGTTCAAAGATCCGCTGCCAAGCTATAATTCGCCGATTGCCCGGCTGGTGCAGGATTACCCTATCAAATCGTGTGCGGTGGTTTCACACATCCGGCAGGCCAATCGCGGCGCGGTGTCGTTGGAAAACACCCATCCCTTTACGCGCGAGCTGTGGGGGCGGAACTGGACGTACGCCCACAACGGGCAGTTGAAAGGCTACAACACCCTGAAAACGGGCATGTTTCGCCCTGTTGGCCAGACGGACAGCGAGTTTGCTTTCTGCTGGCTGCTGTCCCAACTGGCTGAACGCTACCCGCGTACGCCGGGTAACTGGCCAGCGGTATTCCGCTATATCGCCAAACAGGCGGATGTCCTGCGGGAGAAAGGCGTGTTTAACATGCTGCTGTCGGACGGGCGCTTTGTGATGGGGTATTGCTCAACCAAACTCTACTGGATCACTCGCCGCGCGCCGTTTGGTAAAGCGACGCTGTTGGATCAGGATGTGGAGATTGATTTTCAGCAGCAGACGACACCCAATGATGTCGTCACCGTGCTGGCGACGCAGCCGTTAACGGGCAACGAAACCTGGCATCAGATTATGCCAGGTGAATTCGTTCTATTTTGTTTCGGCGAGCGCGTACTTTAAGGTCGGCTGGCTGGTCATCAACGGTGGGTTAACGACGTATTGTCCGTTAAACACCGTGACGGCCGGTGGCTGATTATGCTGATTAAAATAGGCATACCCCGGCTGAAGCTGTTTCCAGAAGCTGGCGTAGGTGGAATTACGGTGGCGCTGCATGTTCTGTTCCGTCATGCGGAACGGGTAGATGGCGATATCAATCTTCGCCTGCCCGTTGCGTAACGCGGCTTCGGCATAGCGATAAATCTCATCCATGTAGGTGTTGGTCATGGCATAGCAGCCGACCGACACACACTCACCGTGGATCATCAAATAGCGACCAGAATATCCCTGTGATTTATCATAATCGTTGGGGAAGCCGATATTGATCGCGCGGTAATATTGGCTGTCTGGCTTGAGCTGGCGCAGGTCAACCTGATAGAAACCTTCCGGGCTTTTTAAATCGCCTTCAACGCGTTTTGGCCCTAATCCGCCTGAATATTTACAGATGGGATATTGTTCCAATAAACGGTATTCGTTACCGACTTTCGCATAAAGTTCGAATATTCGCTCTTCTTTAAAGATCTGAATATAGATCGGAGAGCCTAATAATTGCTGTTTTAATTCTTTTGCTATCGGCGCTAGCGGCGGTGCGGTCTCGCTGGCGGCGCTGGTAACAACAAGAGAAGGCAAAAAAAACAACATCGCAAACGACAGCGCGATTTTTTGCATTATGATTCCTGATAATAAAATTGCCTGCTACACGCGGCATCCGCGTCGCGCTACTGGTGTTTTAGCGAAAGCGTGGGGACAGCCGTTATCGGTATATATTTCGTCGGCGAATAGGTCACGACGAAAACGAAATCACATTATCATTGGTTTCATATTAATCAAGCGTTGAAAAGCGCTAAAAAATAACATTTACAAAAAACGACCCGAAAGGATGCGGGCCGTCTAATTTGAGATCGTGTTGAGGTCGTTAATTACGGGGAAAGCGTATCAGGCGCGAGTGGCTTCTATCATCATAATGTCGGTGACAAAGGAACCATCCGTCTGTACGTCAAAATGATGTACCACCTCGTCCGGCAGCGTTTTTTGCAGTTCACGAATCGCGACCGCGAAATGTTCTGGCGTGCGCATACGGGCGATCCAACTGCTGAACTCCAGCGTCAGCCTGTCGCTGGTGACGTTACGCACGATAAACCCTGCGTCGGTAAACAGGCTCAGCCATTCGCCCGGCGCGTAATTGCGCACGTGTGAGGTATCGCGCAGCTTCTCTACCGTCTGCAAATAGCTGTCCAGCAGCGGATGACCGGGCGAAACGACATCCATCATGATCACGCGCCCACCCGGTTTCAGAACGCGCCGCATTTCACGCAGCGCCTGCCCGACATCATGCCAGTGATGCGCAGAATAACGGCTGATGATGATATCTGCGCTGCTATCCTCGAACGGTAAAGACTCAGCGACACCTTGCTGAACGCGGATGTTATGCAGTCCTTTTTCTGCGGCAGCCTGACTCACCACGTCCAACATTTGGGAAGACAAATCGTAGGCGACAACCTCCGCGACGGCCTGTGCGGCAACGAAGCTGGCATGTCCGGCACCGCAGCCGATGTCGATCACGCGCGCCTGCGGGAAGGGCGCTAATAAAGCGGCCAGTTGGGTTAAATCTTTGCCCTGCGCGTGCACCGCACTGGTCAGGTAGTTCTGCGCCTGTGAGCCGAACTGATGTTCGACGCGATGATTATGGTTCTGTTTTTCTTCCATCATTGCTCTCGCTTTATCTGAATTGCTTTCGTTTCATCATGGGTTAAACGGCGGCGCGCCAGCCACTACAGAAGACGTCGGTCTGAGAACACTATAGTGAGGGAAAAATACGGGTACAATATGAGCATTTATACGGGTATAAAATACTCCCTGTTTGATTAACACCGCTTTCACTCATGCTGTTGTCGTCTCGAGCTTGCCTCGACGAACAGGATGAAAAGGACACCTGACTATGTCTGCACATTCGTTTATATCAGCCAATTCTCTGAGCGGCCCAAAAGCGCTGGGGGCTTTCTTACGGGCGCTGCGTGAGCGGACTACGCCGGAAATGGTCGGCCTGCCAGCCTCTGGGCGGCGGCGCACCAGCGGATTACGTCGCGAAGAGCTGGCGCAAATCGCCCGCATCAGCACCACCTGGTATACCTGGCTTGAACAGGGGCGTGATGTGTCCGCTTCGGCATCGGCGCTGCTCCGCGTGTCGCAGGCGTTAAAACTGGAACCCGCAGAGCATGATTATCTTTTTAGCCTTGCTGGCGTGAAGGATCCTCAGAAGCAGAATAGGGCAACGCCGCCGGATGCGCAGATTGCCGCCAGTCTGCATCACATTACTTGTCCTGCGTATCTTCTGGATGGCAGCTGGAATATGCTGGCGTGGAATGCGCCGTCGGAACAGCTGTTTGCCGGATGGCTGGGGAACGATCCCGAGCCGAACCTGCTGCGTTTCATGTTTCTTAATCCACTGGCACGATCGCTGGTGGTTAATTGGCCGGAACGCGCGAAGCGGGTGGTGGCGGAGTTCCGCGCGGAATCAAGCCATTACGCGCCGACTGACGCCGTTCGGCAAATCGTGATGTCGCTGTGTGAAGAAAGCCGTGAATTCAATCTCTGGTGGTCACAGCAGGCGGTAACCGCCCGTGAAGGCGGCGAGCGACGTTTCCACCATCCTTCGCTTGGCGATATCGCCTATCATCAACAGACTTTTCACCCTGCCGTGCAGAGCGAATTTAAGCTGGTTATGCTGATCGCCCAGTAAACGCGGCAGGTATCGCGCAGCTTGTCTATACTGACTTTGATCTGTATATTTATACAGTATTGTCAGAGGGCCAGTATGCGCAAAATCATTCATGTTGATATGGACTGCTTCTACGCAGCAATTGAGATGCGTGATAACCCGCGCCTGCGCGATATTCCTCTGGCGATTGGTGGGAGCGCCGATCGTCGTGGCGTCATCAGCACCGCTAACTATCCTGCCCGACGCTACGGCGTCCGCAGTGCGATGGCAACGGCAACCGCCTTGCGCCTGTGTCCACACCTCACGTTGTTGCCGGGGCGCATGGACGTGTATAAGTCCACCTCGCGCCAAATCCGCGAGATCTTCGCCCGCTACACGTCGCTGATCGAACCCCTTTCTCTGGATGAAGCCTATCTGGATGTCACTGACAGCCCGCACTGCAACGGTTCGGCGACGCGCATCGCCGAAGAAATCCGTCGAACCATCGCGGATGAACTGAATCTGACCGCCTCGGCGGGGATTGCGCCGATCAAATTTCTGGCGAAGATCGCCTCTGAGTTAAATAAGCCGAATGGACAATATGTGATTACACCGGAGCAGGTGGATGATTTCCTGCTGACGCTGCCGCTGGAGAAGATCCCCGGCGTGGGGAAGGTGACGGCGAAACGGCTGGAAGAACGTGGCCTTCATACCTGCGCGGATGTGCGGGTGTATGCGCTGGCGGATCTGCTTAAAGAGTTCGGCAAGTTTGGCCGCGTACTGTGGGAGCGCTGTCAGGGGATTGATGAGCGACGGATTTCACCGGATCGGCTGAGGAAATCGGTTGGTGTGGAGAAGACGCTGGCGGAGGATATTCACGACTGGGAACAGTGTGAAAACCTGATCGAGCAGCTTTATCAGGAGCTGGAAGTCCGCCTGAAACGGGTGAAGCCCGATCTGCATATTGCGCGTCAGGGCGTCAAACTCAAGTTTGATGATTTTCAGCAAACGACGCAGGAGCATGTGTGGCCGGTGCTGAATAAACAGGATCTGTTGAAGCTGGCGCGACAAACCTGGCAGGAGCGGCGTAAATCCAGGGGTGTCCGGCTGGTTGGGTTACATGTGACGCTGCTCGACCCGCAAATTGAGCGACAATTGGTGTTTGATTGGGGATAAGGCTGCTGAGTTGAGGATAAAAAAGGGCGACGTCTATGCGCCACCCTGATTTTTACGACTACGTGATTAAGCGCGTGGCGGAATCGCTTTCAGCAGCGCTGTCAGCAATTTCCAGTACAGATCGACGCTGCCGATATGCACTTGCTCATCCGGCGAGTGTGGTCCGGTGATGGTCGGCCCAATGGAAACCATATCCATGTCTGGGTACGGCTTTTTGAACAGACCGCATTCCAGACCGGCGTGAATCACCATGATGTTCGGCGTCTTGTTGAACAGCTTCTGATACGTTTCGCGTACCAGCGCCATGACCGGCGAATGCGCATCTGGCTGCCAGCCTGGGTAGCCACCTTTCGGTGATGTTTTCGCGCCAGCCAACTGGCCCAGTGCTGTCAGCGTACCGACGACGGCGTCTTTACCGCTGTCGATCAGCGAACGAATCAGGCAGATAATTTCCGCGTGATCGTCTTCCATCGTCACAACGCCGAGGTTCAGCGACGTTTCTACCACGCCTTTGACTTCGTCGCTCATGCGGATCACGCCGTTCGGCGTGGCGTTGAGCAGTGCCAGCAGGCGATCACGGCTGTCTTGCGTCAGCGGATGCTCATTGCTGTCGCTGGCTTCCACCAGCACGGTCACGTTTTTCTCAACGGCGGACAGCTCATTTTTCAGCACGGCCAGATAGTCCTGGCTCAGCGCTTTCAACTGCTCGACGTTAGCGGCAGGCAGTGACAGCGTGGCGAAAGCTTCACGCGGAATCGCGTTACGCAGCGTCCCACCGTTCAGATCGAGAATGCGGAGATCCAGCGCTTTCGCCTGCTCGAACAGGAAACGTGCCAGCAGCTTGTTGGCGTTGCCCAGTCCCAGATGGATGTCGCAACCGGAATGGCCGCCTTTCAATCCTTTAATCGTCAGCTTCAGCGTGTGGTAACCGGCAGGTGGCAGTTCGCGCTCTAGCGGCAGGCGGGTAATGAAATCAATACCGCCGGCGCAACCCATGTAGATCTCGCCTTCTTCTTCTGAGTCGGTATTGATCAGGATTTCACCCTGAAGCCAGTTAGGTTGCAGACCAAACGCGCCATCCATACCGGCTTCTTCCGTCATGGTCAGCAGCACTTCCAGCGGGCCGTGCTCAACGCTCGGATCGACCAGCACCGCCAGCGCAGACGCCATACCGATACCGTTATCTGCGCCCAGCGTGGTACCGCGTGCTTTCAGCCATTCGCCGTCAACATAAGGTTGGATCGGATCGGTAGTGAAATCGTGTACGGTGTCGTTGTTTTTCTGTGGCACCATGTCCAGATGCGCCTGCAACACGACAGGTTTGCGGTTTTCCATGCCTGCGGTTGCCGCTTTGCGCAGCAGAATATTGCCGACCTGATCGCGCTCGGTATAGATGCCTTTCTCTTTAGCCCATTCCAGAATGTGCGCGGCCAATGCTTCTTCATGATAAGACGGGTGCGGAATGGAACAGATCTTGGCGAAAATATCCCACAGCGGCTGGGGGGAAAGTTGAGACAATTCAGACACTATTTCAGTCTCCTTTTTAGCGGCCAGCCTTCGCGTTCTGGCGGGCAGGGCTATAGGTTAAAAGTTAATCGCTGTTAGCCATATAACATGGCGTGTCACAACAGAATATCATTTTCCATCAAAGCAGGGGAATTGCCGTCGGCTCTGCCTTATTTTTACTGCTGCAATATGAACCAATGGGCTTGTCAGGGCGCAGGTTGTCAGGAAAAACTCGATTCTCACGTTGAGAAAAACTGGTTTTTATGTTGTTGGCTATCTATAATCTCGCGCAACCTTTTTCCCCCCTCAGACTCAACTTAAGCCGTTTTTTATTCGGCTGGGATATATTTTATGAGCGAAAAGTACGTCGTAACCTGGGATATGTTGCAAATTCATGCCCGCAAACTGGCACAGCGTTTACTGCCTGCCGATCAATGGAAAGGCATCATTGCCGTTAGCCGCGGTGGTCTGGTGCCAAGCGCACTGCTGGCGCGTGAGCTGGGCATTCGTCACGTTGATACCGTTTGCATCTCCAGTTATGACCACGACAACCAGCGCGAAATGAAAGTGCTGAAACGTGCCGAGGGAGATGGCGAAGGGTTTATCGTGATTGACGATCTGGTTGACACGGGCGGTACGGCGAAAGCGATTCGTGATATGTACCCGAAAGCGCACTTTGTGACCATTTTCGCGAAACCTGCTGGTAAACCGCTGGTTGACGACTACGTGATCGATATCCCGCAGGACACTTGGATTGAACAGCCGTGGGATATGGGCGTGGTGTTTGTTCCGCCTTTGTCTGGCCGTTAATCGCCAGAACGAATATCGATTCCCATCAATGCCCGGTTTAGCCGGGCATTGTCGTTTTTGACGATGGGTATTTATGCCGATTAGTGTTTATAGCGACGGTTGTTTCTGAACGTTCGTCATTTCTAGCGCAGGCTTTGATCCGATCGTGTGTTTCTGCCGTTGATATTTGTCTTCTCTGGCCTGAGTTCGTTACACTTTAGTGGGTGACGAAGAAGTCGTCTGATGTCCGCTAACAGCGGTTTACATTAACGGAGGCTGCTGTGGCGCAAGCTAACCTGTCTGAAACGCTATTCAAACCATCCTTTAAACATCCAGAAACCTCGACGTTGGTCAGACGTACGCGGAATAGTCAGGATGTGCAGGGGCTGCATTCTACGCTGGAAGGGGAGAAGACCCGCAGTTGGTATCGGATGATTAACCGACTGATGTGGATTTGGCGTGGCGTCGATCCGTGGGAAATCGAAGATGTGCTGTCGCGCATCGCTGCCAGCAAAGCTGACAGAAGCAACGAGCAACTGCTCGATACGGTGATCGGCTATCGAGGCGGTAACTGGATTTATGAATGGGCGAAGCAGGGCGCAGACTGGCAGCAGCGGGCGCTTGAGAGTAGCGATGAGTCGCAAACTGGGCAACTCTGGTTGAATGCCGCCAACCTCTACAGCATTGCTGCCTACCCGCATATTAAAGGCGATGAGCTGGCGGAGCAGGCGCAAACGCTGGCAAACCGCGCCTATGAAGAAGCGGCTAAATATCTGCCTTATGAACTCAAAGAATTAACCTTCCCGATTACGGGCGGCGGTACGCTGACCGGTTTTCTGCATATGCCAGCGCAGGCGAAAGCGCCTTTCCCTACCGTTCTGATGTGCGGCAGCCTGGAAATGTTGCAGAGCGATTATCATCGCCTGTTTCAGGACTATTTTGCGCCAGCGGGCATGGCAATGCTGACGATTGATGTTCCCTCCGTTGGATTTTCTTCTCGCTGGAAGCTGACTCAGGATTCCAGCTTCCTGCATCAGCAGGTCTTGCGCGCGTTACCGGATGTTCCGTGGGTCGATCACACTCGCGTTGCCGCGTTTGGTTTCCGCTTTGGTGCCAATATTGCCGTTCGGCTGGCATATCTGGAATCGCAGCGTTTACGCGGCGTGGCCTGTCTCGGCCCCGTGGTGCATCACCTATTAAGCGATCCGACTCGCCAGCAGCAGGTGCCTGATATGTTTATGGATGTGCTGGCGAGCCGACTGGGTATGCCGTTCTCGACGGATACCTCGCTGAAAACCGAACTGGGACGCTATTCGCTGAAAACGCAGGGGCTGCTAGGACGGCGCTGCCCGACGCCGATGCTGGCAGGCTACTGGGATAACGATCCGCTCTGCCCGAAAGAAGAGGCCAGCCTGATTGTGAACTCATCCGCACAAGGGAAACTGCTGCCGGTTAATTTCTCGCCGGTGTACCAGAATTTCCACCGCGCACTACAGCAAATCAGCGGATGGCTGCAGGATAAAGTGTAGAAGATCGGGCGCAACGCACGGTCTGTGCAGGCGAATCTTCGCTACACAGACCGCTGTTCCTGCCAGACGATAACCGTCGGTCAAAGGATCTTTTTGGCATAGCAAAGCCTATCCATATCAATCACTTCAACCGTCACTGACAGGCTCTTCAATCCCAGAGCTTCAATCTTCTGAAGTACCCGATTGGAGAGACTGCTTTTCTGCTCCTCCGTCCGCCCGGAAAGCACCTTGATTGCCACATGAATAAAGCTGGCTCGTTCTCCACCTGTCGTGTAGTTATCGTACGCGAGGGATCTAACTTTGATGTCGCTGCCGTCGCTGGCAAACAAACCGGATTCGAGCGCGCCGCGATAGATCGCAGGAAGTAGGGCATTTACATCAATGTCTGACGAATGTTCGGCGATACAATGGGGCATGGGCGTCACTTCTCAATGAACGAAAACGAAGAGACCTGAGTATTGAGTACCCGGCGTCGAACGGCAATGCTTTTTCAGGAAAGCCTGTGCGGATAAGGGGGAGAGGTAGGGGCCGTCATGTCAGATGGTTCATAAACAATTTTTACCCGTTTGGGGATCGTTGAAGGATGCAATGATGTGGGGAATATTGTCTCGTCAGCAGCAAAGCCTGCATGACATCTGTTGTTCAGCATTACCGCTGGAAAAGAAAAAACGACAAATCGACCGCTTTCTGGCACAGGGCGGCAGCATCAATGAAAGGCAGCCTCATAATGCTAATGTACTCGGTTTGCTTACGGTAAGTACGGATGTACCGGATACAGAGCTGGTTCGTTACCTGCTGGATAAAGGGGCTTTTATTGAACAGCCTGGAGGATTCAGCGCATTGCATAATGCGATCGAGTTTTTCCATCTGGAGCTTGCCGAGCTTTATCTTCAGTACGGCGCTGATGTGCACTACCTCAATTTCTTCAGCAATTCGTGGCTGAACTACCTGTACTGTCCTCAGGATCGACATACCTACACCGACGAGCAGCGTAAGCAAATGCTGGATCTGCTGTTACGCTACGGTTTGGATCTCAATCGTGAAACCATTTTCTGGACATCGCTGGAGACCAGCTTTCCGATTGAGATCGTGCTCTGTGAGAAGGATGTCAGTCTGCTGGAGCACATTTTTCAGCTCGATATTCCGATCCATTTCGCCGAAACCGGCATTTTTGAGCGCATCTTTAATTATAAAAGTGAGTGGCTTCCGCTGCCGCTTTTTCAGCAAATCGTGAAACTCGCGGGGGGAGCGGCTTATCGTGAACCCGGCGTGATTCTTTCCGAAGACAAGAAGATTCGTACCGATGGTTCGCTATTGGAAATGGCCATTTTTTATTGTGCGGATGAGCGACTCTGTGAATGCTTGCTCGATACCTATCCTGATATCCGCTGTGATTTAAGCAATTACAGCTTCGTTCTGGACACGTTACTTAACCGCTATTCGCTTGAGTTGGTGGAGCGAATTATTCAAAAAACGGCGGATATCGATCGTCCTTATTCCCTGTTCATTTCTTCTGGCCGGAAAAAACAGAGCGGGTGGGAGGCCGATGCTTACCCTGACGTCGGTAGCTCGGCCATGATGCAGTTTGTGGACAACCGTCTGATAAAGGCGCTGATCGAGCCTGACTATTACGCCTATTTTTACGATGCCATGAGCCTGTTGCTGCAATACGGTGCGTCGCCTCTGGTCGATAAAATGAGCGGAGGGCGTAGCTATGAAATGCGGAACTGGTCATTGCTTTACCTCGTCGGCGTTGAAATGGTGTCGCAGAATAACTTTCGCCCCGACCTGCTGGATTTACTGGTGGCACACGGTGCGAATTTCAACGTGAAGAAAAGTGCGGTCAGCGAACCACTCTGCATTACGCTGCTTCAGCGTGGCTACAGTTCGACACATGAAGATGTGCTGCTTCAGGTGATGAACTACCTGTACGAACACGGTATGGATTTGCAGGCGACCAATGCTTACCTGATCAACACGGCAGCGGCTGCGGGGATTGGCTCTCGACCACAGGTTTTACAGTGGCTTATTGCACACGGTGTGGATATTCACACCCTGAGCGGATTCGACAATTCCCCCGTTCTGCATAAAACCATCAGCCTGTATAGCGATGAAGCACTGACGCCGGAGCGGCGTGCTGAAACCGTCGCGGTACTGCTGGATAACGGCGCGAATATTGATGAGTTCTCGATTGATGAACAATTCACGCCGCTAATGTGCGCGGCGTACTATGGTGAAGCGAAGTGTGCCGAGGTGTTGTTGGCGCGGGGTGCCAACCCGCATGCCCGCAGTGCCAACGGCATGACGCCCCTGCGCTGTGCGTTACACCGCGCGGATGCGGCGGCGGCGCGAATTGTGACCCTGCTTCATCAGTATGGCGTGACGATAACGCGGGTGGACGAAGAGGGTAACGATCTGCTGGTCCGCTGTATTCGCAATAAACATGAAGCGGTGTTTAAAGCGCTACTGGAGATACTGTCCCCCACTCTGGATGATATGCATCGGCTGCTGGACTGGCTGGCGCAGGGCAACCGCTACTGCTATTTCTCCGATCAGCTACGCCAACAGATTGCGCGACTCAGCGCTGGCGAGCCGTCTTCCCATCATTCGTTGCCGCGATAAGGACGTCGTATATGTTTGGTTCATCTTCCAAAACGGATACGTTAGAGACGATTTGCTTCTCTGATATCCCTACCAGCAAGCAGCGGAAACTGATCGATCGCTATCTGGCGGCTCAGGGCGACATCAACGCGCTGAGCGACGGACAAACCGTTCTGCATCAGTTAAGTCAGGATCGCGACACGGAGATCGAGCTCGTCCGCTATCTGCTGGAAAAAGGGGCGAGTATCGAAACGCCTGAGGGCGAAAGCGCGCTCTTCGCGGCTATCACGTCTTACTCTCCTGAGCTTGCTGCGCTGCTTTTACAGCACGGTGCCCGGCTGGATTTTTATGATAATCAGGGGTGCGGCTGGCTACACTGTTTTTTTGATCTGCCCGAAAGCTCGGTCTATACCCATGCTCAGCGCAGTACGATGTTGGGGGTGTTGCTGGCAAACGGGCTGGATATCAATCAGCCTGTCCTGTTTCATCCTGAGGCTGAGAAACGCCATCCCGTCGATATTCTGCTGGAAAAGCAGGACCGCTTTTTGTTAATGCGGCTGTTCCAGGCGGATAGCCCGGTACGGCTGACGGGGACGTCGATATTGGAAACGGTATTCCGGCACGCCGGAACATGGATGACGCTGGAGGTGTTTCAGCCGATCGTTACACAGGCTGCACGTGAAGGGATGTTGGAATCGGGTTTTACGCTGTCATTTCATCATGATCCGAAACATCAGGAACAGAAAACCTCGGTGACCTGGCTGGAAATGGCGCTGCATTGCGGCCTGCCTGCGCCGTTGTGTGCGTTCTTGCTGGATACCTTCCCGGATATGCGCTGCGATGTGCCTGCGCACAGCATTCTGCTGGATGCGCTGGAAAGGTCGTTTCCTCCTGCGCTGGTACGGCGTATTGCGGAACGGGCTGCCGATCTCGATCGCCGTTATCCGCTACGTTTTGAACAACACGAGTCTGACGATGATGAGGATGACGCAGAGGACGAACGCGATGCTGAGCGTGAAAATGATGTCAATCAGGGCACGGTGCTGGCGCAATATCTCATGTTGCAAGCCAAGGCCGCGGTAACGGATAGCCGCGTCCATCGCGTGTTTTCTTCCACCCTCCAGCATCTGCTGGAAGCGGGCGCTTCCCCCAATATCGGCTATACGATGTGGGAGGAGGAGGATGACACGCCGACGACGTGGCCAGCGCTTTATACGCTCTGTGAGGCGATGATCGTCACCGGACAATATCATGCTGATTTGATCGATCTGTTGATGGCTCACGGTGCGGATTTCAGTCAACAGCAGGTACTGCAAGAAAGCGGTGCGCTTCCGCTGGGGATGGCGCTGCTCCTGTATTCACCGTCCAGCCCGCATGAAAGCGTGCTGATTGATATTTTCCGGCACCTGCATTCCTGTGGGATGAACCTGCATAGCACGGCACCAGACGGGATGAACATGGTTTACGCCGCTGCGGCAGGGTGTCGTCCACAGGTGCTGAACTGGCTGATTCAACAAGGCGTTAGCCTCAATGCGGAAACCGCAAGTCACCTTGCTCCGCCGCTGCATCGCGTTATTTATAATGTGGTCGTGACGCCGGAAAGGCGTAAAGCGACGCTTGAGGCACTGCTGCAACAGGGGATAGAGAAAGACATCGCGTGGGGCGAACACGGGATGACGCCACTGATGCTGGCGGCGAAACAAGGCGCACAGCATTGTCTTGAGGTTCTGCTGCAATATGGTGCAAATCCGAATGCGCGTGGCGCAGGCGGCATGACGCCCGCGCTGTGTGCGATAACGAGCCGCCGCGCTATTGATTTCCCACCGCGCCCTGAGTCTGTGTCCGCCCGCATGCTGGCGATGCTGCATGCCTACGGTGCGGATCTCTGTCAAAGCAATGATGATGGAGTAACGCCACTGTCACTCAGCGTGCAGGAAGAGCGGAAAGAGATCTTCGAAGCGCTGCTCAGGCTGACGCCGTTTACGGAAGAACAGCTGCGAAGCGTGCTGGACGGCAAGCGTCCGGTTCACGCTTATTTTGCTGAACGCCTGCAAACGCTGCTGGCATTGCCTGCGCCACACGCTGAAATGGGGCTATCACGCTTTGCCGTGCAGCCTAAATTCGTAGCATGACAGCGCATTGGTATTGAGGCAGAAAAGTCAGGCATCGGGCAGTAACCTGACGCCAGGTGGTTGATAAATTGCCATTCTCTGCTAAAAAGAAGGTTCAACCAGAGGAGATCGTAGATGATGTTACCGAGTGGACACCCCAAAAGCCGACTCATGAAAAATTTTACGTCGTTGGGGCCTTATATCCGTGAAGCGCAGTGCGAGGATACCGCGTTCTTCTTTGATTGCCTGGCGGTTTGCGTCAATATCAAGCCTGCGCCAGAAAATCGTGAGTTCTGGGGCTGGTGGTTGAATTTGGAAGATACTGGCAAAGGCTTTACCTATGACTATCATTACGGTTTGTTCGATAAACAGGGCAACTGGCGTGAAGAAAAAATCAAGGACAAAGCCGTGATGGAACAGGTGGAAAATGCCAGGAAGGCTTTCCATGTCCGTCTGGAGAAACAGCTGCACTCGCTGGAACCCGTCTGTACCCTCGTCGCACGACCGTGATACTTCCCTGACGATCCCCGATTTATTCGCAGGTTTTCGCGTTGTGCCTGTTGGCATAACGCGTCTGTCCTGCTACAACGTTTTCCTTATTCTTATTTTTTGACATCCAACGGCAGAGAAATTATGAGCGGCAGCCAGACTTTGGTTGTGAAACTGGGCACCAGCGTGCTAACCGGCGGTTCGCGCCGTCTTAACCGTGCCCACATTGTTGAACTGGTGCGCCAGTGTGCGCAGCAACATGCGGCAGGGCATCGGATTGTTATTGTCACCTCAGGGGCGATTGCCGCCGGGCGTGAACATTTGGGTTACCCCGAACTCCCCGCCACGATTGCGACCAAACAACTGCTGGCCGCCGTGGGCCAAAGCCGCCTGATTCAACTGTGGGAACAGCTGTTTTCCATCTACGGTATTCACGTCGGGCAGATGCTGCTGACGCGTGCGGATATGGAAGATCGTGAGCGTTTCCTCAACGCGCGTGACACCATGCGGGCGCTGCTGGATAACAATATCGTTCCGGTCATTAATGAAAACGACGCTGTTGCGACCGCCGAGATCAAGGTCGGTGACAACGACAACCTGTCTGCGCTGGCGGCGATTCTGGCCGATGCTGATAAACTGCTGCTGCTGACCGATCAGGCAGGGCTGTTTACCGCCGATCCGCGTAATAATCCCGATGCGGAGCTGATCCGTGAAGTCACCGGCATCAACGATGCGCTGCGCAGCATTGCGGGTGATAGCGTATCAGGCCTCGGAACGGGCGGTATGTCGACCAAATTACAGGCTGCCGATGTGGCCTGCCGTGCCGGTATCGACGTGGTGATTGCCGCTGGCAGCAAGCCGGGCGTGATTGGCGATGTGATTGCGGATATCTCCGTCGGAACGCGTTTTCATGCGCTCGATGCGCCGCTGGAAAGCCGCAAACACTGGATTTTCGGCGCACCGCCGGCGGGGGAAATCACCGTCGACGACGGCGCGCTCTCGGCGATCCTCGAACGCGGCAGTTCGCTGCTGCCTAAAGGCATCCGCACCGTAGAAGGGAACTTCTCTCGTGGCGAAGTCATCCGCGTGCGTAGTCTGGCGGGCCGCGATGTGGCGCATGCCGTGACGCGCTATAACAGCGATGCACTGCGTATGATTGCCGGACACCATTCTCAACAGATTGCCGAGATTCTTGGCTACGAATATGGTCCGGTGGCTATCCATCGCGACGATATGATTATCAATTAAGGAGTTCGCGATGCTTGAACAAATGGGTAAAGCGGCAAAAGCGGCCTCTTATCAGCTGGCGGTTCTGAGCACGGCGCAAAAAGATCGCGCGCTGCTGACGATTGCGGATTTGCTGGAAGCCGAGAGTGCGACGATTCTGGCGGCTAACGCGCTGGATTTAGCCGATGCACGCCAAAATGGCATGAGCGAGGCGTTGCAGGATCGCTTGCTTTTGACGCAGGAACGGCTGAGCGCGATTGCCAGCGATGTGCGTCAGGTATGTCGTCTGACCGATCCGGTAGGGCAGGTGATTGACGGCAGCATGCTGGATAACGGGCTGAAGCTGGAGCGTCGGCGCGTGCCGCTGGGCGTGGTCGGTGTGATTTATGAAGCGCGCCCGAACGTCACCATTGATGTGGCGTCTCTGTGCCTGAAAACCGGTAACGCGGTGATTCTGCGTGGTGGAAAAGAGACATACCGCACCAACGCGGCGACGGTGAAAGTGATTCAGCAGGCACTGTCGCAGTGCGGCCTGCCTGCTGCTGCGGTACAGGCGATTGAAAGCCCGGATCGTGAGCTGGTTAATCAACTGCTGAAGCTGGATCGCTACGTAGATATGCTGATTCCGCGCGGTGGTGCAGGCTTGCACAAGCTGTGTCGCGAACAATCGACGATCCCTGTCATCACTGGGGGTATTGGCGTTTGTCACATCTATGCTGACGACAGCATCGATTTCGACAAAGCGCTGACCGTCATTGAAAGCGCCAAGGTGCAGCGCCCTAGCGCCTGTAACAGCCTGGAAACGCTGCTGGTCAATCAACGTATTGCCGACCGTTTCCTGCCAGAGTTGAGCAAGAAAATGGCGGCGGCAGGCGTTACGCTCCACGCCAGCCCATCAGCGATGCCTTATCTGACCGGCGGCCCGGCACGCGTCGTTGCGGTGGAAGAAGCCAACTATAACGATGAATGGCTCTCTAACGACCTGAACGTTACGCTGGTGGACGATTTGGATGCGGCGGTTGCCCATATTCGTGAACATGGTACACAGCACTCTGATGCGATTCTGACGCGCTCCTTGAGCAATGCGGAACGCTTCGTGCGTGAAGTGGATTCCTCTGCGGTGTATGTCAACGCCAGCACGCGCTTCACCGACGGCGGTCAGTTTGGTCTGGGCGCGGAAGTGGCGGTCAGTACCCAGAAACTGCATGCGCGCGGCCCAATGGGGCTGGAAGCACTGACCACCTATAAGTGGATTGGTTATGGTGACGATTTGATTCGCGCCTAATCGATGCATAGCTGCGTATATCGAGAGATATGCGCAGCGTTATTTTCATTCTGTTTTATTACTTTTCTCTTTTTGTCTAAATAAGACATCTCATTCCAACTGTGATTTTTTTCTGTGTTATATGTATTTAACGTAAAATGTAATAAAGCAATAGAATTGCAATAAAATAACCGCATCAGAGAAATATCCTCCAATAGTAACAGGCTATGCTTTGTGCGGCGTATTCACAAATACATAACCTGTCTTGCTATCGGAGGATAAAGGGTAATAATGACTTATCCTCTATTACAATGATGCGTTATTTCATATTAACGTTGATGCTTCTCTGCGGCATTGTGGATGGAGTCGGCGGTTTCACGAGCATTCTTTTCCGCGCGGCTGTTAAAATTATCCGCTTTCGATTTGACGTCAGCCCAGCCTTTTTCGGCGTCTTTTCTGGCTTCGGATTCTCGGGATTTCACATCAGCTTTGAAATCATTCGCTTTTTCCCGCGCCTGGGCCCCATGCTCATGCGCCTTGGTTCGTGCTTCTGACGCTTTTTCTCTCGCTTCAGTGCGATCGTGATTGAAGGCCGATTCTGCTGACGCCCGGGCGGAATCCAGATCATTTGCTGCCACCATGCCAATGTAACTGGTTCCCAGAATTAAGCCTAAAAACAGTGGTTTCATATTCATGGTCTATTTCCTCTTACAGCGCTCTATGACTACGCTAACAATAATTTTGTCGTCGACAACGTATTATTGAAAGCTTCACGTTAAGACCGCCTCCTTGTCGTCTTGGTCATTTAAGTAGAGCAAAATAGAAAATAAAAAGAATAGGGAATTATCCTAAACAGTACACTTGGGTTTTGTTATGTATTGCATTTATATCGGAAAGGTAAAAAGATATTTTTATTGTAAATATCATGCTTTATAAAACAGGAATATTTATCTGCAAATAAAACGGTGTTTTCATATGATTAGGGATTGTCTTTCTTGTACTTCACCCGAAGAAGATGGTGGCATAGGAAACATGCTCCGCATACGCGTCCGTTAAGCCGAAAAGCTATAGCCTATAGCGTTATTAGCACGGAAAATTATCAGAACAGCGTGGATGCTGATAAAACCAGCAGACGATCGCCAAACGCTTGACTTGACGTACCATTATCACTAATTTGTCACCCCGTAGTTCACGTCTGGCTCTCGCCACGACGATCTCAAAGCCGATATAGCTCAGTTGGTAGAGCAGCGCATTCGTAATGCGAAGGTCGTAGGTTCGACTCCTATTATCGGCACCATAAAAATCAATAAGTTATCTATATTTTGTGTAAACTTCATTCTTCTTTTGTGCCATATTTGTGTCGTTTGCGTTCTAAAATTGCGTCGATTTTGCTCGCGTGTCCTGTTAGATGACCAGCGGATAAATGCGCATATCCCCGAACCATTTCGATGCTTTCCCAGCCTCCCATTTCTTGTAACACCGATATTGGCACTCTTCACCTGCACTAGCCAGCTTGCCTATGTATGTCTCAGGTCATGGAATCTAAAATCGTCTACCCAAGTGCGAAATAGCGAGGTAGATAGCAGAAACGACAAAACCGGCTCCGGCTAGTTTTTTACGTCAATGCCGAGCTTATTTATCAGGCATAACCACCCGCTTTATACATCGCAATTAGATTTTTTCTCAGTGCTCCCCTTTCCTGTTTGTCAGGGGGAAGTGGCGTATCCTCAACGTTGAATCCCTCAAGGCGCATACTGTCCCGATAGTTTTTGAGTTTCACCTGGTTGTAGTAATCACGCTTTTCTTCCAGCGCCACTATGAGTGAGGGGCGCGTGTTGTTTGGCAACGCTTTTGTGGTGATTTTACGATGTTGTTTAAATATCGACAGATCGATATTTTTCAGTTTCTCGATCAACCTTTCTCCGTCACCAAACACGCTCCATGACGAGATAGACAAGACTTGCCGTTTGCCATTTTTTACGCGTGTAATGCTGATATCCATCGTTGACTGGAGCGTGTTTAACACTTCCTGTACTTTTCTTTCAGAGACACCTGTAGCGGTGACGATAGATTGCGTTAATCTGAAGGCCTGATACGAACAGGCACTATCTTGCACCTCAATATATGAAGGTGGGTCAGGTGCTGAAAGAAAATGAAAACGATGGCATTGTTATCCATCCGCGTAAGAGGGATCACGATGTAACGGTATAAATATTAATGCGTTAGTGCCAAATGTAATAGCTGATATACCTTGTTCATGCTCCTTTGAACACACCTTCGAAATCTACCCCGCTTAAATCCGGGGAAGTGCAAAGCATATCTCTTGCAAGCGCACGCCTGCGGTTGAGCAACACATCTAAAGTTTCCTCAAATGTCGTAATATCGCCGTCCCTTACGGTCGGGTAATACACATACACATCTTTTGTCTGACCGATACGGTAGGCGCGATCAGTTGCCTGATCTTCTTTTGCCGGGTTCCAGCAGCGGGTGAAATGAATAACGTGGTTGGCTTTCTGAACGTTAACCCCAAAACCAACCGCTACCGTGGAAAGAATAATCACGCCAAAGCCGGGTTGGTCCTGGAAATCATCAATCAATCGCTGACGGCTGTTCTGGCTCTGACTTTTAGTGCTGGTATCACCATTAATTATCACCGGGCGGAAGCCAAACCGCTGCTGAATCGCATGCTGTATCTCGCGCTGTAGATCACGCAGCTCAGTGAAGATAATCACCTTGTCTTTACTGCTGTGTTTAATTTCATCCAGCGTTTTCAGCATCCAGTTAAGTTTTGGCGAGCCTTCCCGATAGCGAGGCCCCGGGCTAACCACTGCCGGATGCGCGCAAATGAGTTTGAGTCGATGTAACAACCCTAACACCCCAACGCCCGACTGCTGCATTCCTTCGCTTAGCGCCTGTTGTTGTTGCCAGTTGGCAATAGAGGAAAGATACAGTTGCTTTTGAACTCCTGAAAACGACAGTTGCTTACAGCTGGTGACTTCGATTTTTTGCGGCAGATCGCGCGCTACCTCTTCTTTAGTTCGGCGTAATGTTTGTGGTTCAATCAACGCTCGTAAACTTTCAAGTCGCCCCGTATCACGACCCGCTTCATTTTCTATAGGGCGAACATAGTGCTTGCCAAATTCATTGAGCGCCCCTAATAGACCCGGCTGAGCGAAATCAAATAGGCTCCAAAGGTCTACAAGCGTATTTTCCACCGGTGTGCCGGTGCAGGCTACTTTGAACCTGGCTTGTACGGCATTCGCTGCATGGGTGATTAATGCTGCTGGATTTTTTATTTTTTGAGCTTCGTCGCACACCATAATGGACCAATGCTGACGCGCCAGTGAGAACTCCTGATCGCGAAGGGTTTCGTAAGTTGTCAGAATAATTTTCGCCTCACTCTGCCAGCCGGGTTTGAGTAAATTCTTGATCCCTTGAGACTGTAGATGAGCTGGAATGGCTTGTTTCGGGTATTTCACCGCTTTAATGGTCTCACCATACAATTTCAATACCGGAATACCTGTGGTGTAGAAGAAATTATCCAGCTCACGTTCCCAGTTATCTAAAAGAGAGACCGGGGCGACAATGAGACTTGGTGGTTCGTCTGGGAATTTTTCAATGAACCAGACCAGAAAACTCAGAATTTGCAGCGTTTTCCCTAGTCCCATGTCATCCGCCAGCAGGCAGCCTGCCGTTTCCTGAGGTGAACGAAGGAAAAGTTGCTGAAGCCAGGCCACGCCTTCACGCTGATGGTCTTTGAGTCGGATATGCTCTTTCAGACTCAGAGGAATTTCAGGTTCAGCATGACGTGCATTGAGGAGTGAATCGCGGCGCTGTTTGATGTAGGCCACATCTTCAATGTTCTGTTCAATTTTGAGGACAGCCCGGACTGTTTTATCAACAGCATTGCCCTCAGATTCATTTGCTGTATTTTTCTGTTTTTCCCAGTTCCTACTGAACGTTTTAGCTGCATCCAGCGGTAATTCAGTATCATTCCAGGGGGAGATGATATGCGTTTCGCCAGTAGCTTCTGCCTGGGTGATTCTCTCCTGCAGTTCATCGAAATGCTGCAGGTTATCAGGTTGCCAGCCATCCAGCGTTTCGACCGAAAATGCGGAGAAATCGATATCGTCAGGGAGCCAGTTTTCGCTTTGCGCTTTGCTCAGCCAGCGAGATGATATTTTTTCAAATTCACCGATACCAATAACGCGATCGCCATATTTGTTGATATCCAGAACATCGGTGAACTCTTTACCTTCGACTTCCTGTTGCCAGCGCGTCAGCAGTGACTGGCAATCATGCCACTGCAGTTCGGTGAATTGGCTCAATTCCAGTTCGTAACCCTGCCAGGAACCTGCTGGCATTTGTGCGGCAACGCTGATACCCAGAGCCTGAACAAATTTATCCAACTCCCATGGGGCAGAGAAGAGGAATGACACTTCCGGTTGTGGTACCGGTGAGATTGGCTCCAGAACCAACGCAATATCCTCTATTTTGTTCTCATCATTTACGCGAGGCTGAAGCTTGAAGTGATGGAAGAAAATATGGGCATCAAACAGTGCCTGTTCATGTTCTTCGGGGGCAATAACACTGGCGGCATCTTCACCCAGGAAGGTATAGGGGTTGCGAACAAAGGAAAGCGCTTCACTACCGGCCACCCGACGGCCTGGGATTGAGTGTATTGAATTCAGGACTTCTTTCACTTCGGGGGGGATGATGACATGGCTGAGTTCGCCATTCTCTCCGGGTATACGGTAGCTATCATGAACCTGCAAGTTTTTGTCAAAACTACCGAGCCAGTTAGCTGGCTGGTCCTCGAAGTGGGGCTCAATTTCGATAACGGCAGTATCAGCAACTGTCGCCTTACGCAGGCGTAACGACAATGAAGTTGGTTTGATGACATGCGTTTTTTCTAAATAATCATCAAATTTTGCGGCGGCCTGTTTCGCACATTTGCGAATTACAGCCCATCCCAGTTGATTGGTGGTTTCGCCGGGAGTCTGAGTTTGCTGCATGCTGAGCTGCTCGGTTGCCTGCAAGAGTGCCCAGTTTTCTCGTGACAACAGATGCTGCTGATTTTCATGAGTAAAAATAGCCCCGGTACGGCTAAAGCGGATAGGTTGACGCGCGGGAAGTGTAGCCCATTCAGCAATCCAGACGCGGAAATCACTATCGCTTAGAGCTCCTCGCGAACTCAAACTTGCACGTAGGGGCAAAATCTCAGGCACGCCAATCAAAGGCAGGCTGCTGGCATGTTCCTCGTCTTCCAATAGACGATACAATGTATCCCAACTCAACAACCAGCGGTCTGTTAGTGATATCAGATAGTCTTCTTCAGCCAGTTGTTCAAGCCAGGATGCCAGAGCCCAAAGTTCCAGGTCATCAACCAGCGATTGCTGAAAATTGAGTCCGTTTTCCTCAATTTGGTACTGATTCTTCAGGTGGCGTTCTATCTGCTGACGGTTTCCCGTCAGTTTGTTTAACAAACGTTTCAGCATTATTTGATCCAGTAGCGATGAGGTTCTTTAGTCACAGGGGCGAAACCCAGTCGTAGCAACTCTCTTTCCGTTGTGTCATCCGGAGATTTGAGCTGAACGGAGAGCACACCACCTTTTTGTCGGTTATCGCTGACTATGCATGAGGTGTTTTCAACCAAGCGCTGTATTGCCGTATCCCGCAATGGATTGATGATTTTGATATCAGATACCGAGGCGGGTGAGGGGGCTTTTTTATCAACAAATTTGATGGGCTCTTCAGCCATCCAGCGGATACCCAGTTTGCGCAGTTCATCATCATATTTCAGCATCCAGCCAGTGAGTCGGGCTTTGGTGTAGCCTTCGGCTCGTGGAGTATGTGGAAGACGAAGAACATTACGGTATTTGTCTTTTAATTGGATATTAATATCCAATGAGTGTGACTCTGGGTTAAATGGAGCCTGACCCACTCGGTAGGCATACATCGCGTTCCCCGTCCCTGAAAACTCAACGAAAATGTAATCGTTAATCTGCATGATCATGGCGTTATCGAAACTACGTCCACCGCGCAGATGACTCAGCCGTCCACGATTCTCCTCGCGGAATCTCATAAAATCGCTGCCACGATCTTGCCAGGCATCGGGCCCCATAACAATACGGGTAAATCCCATCTGGTTCGCGAAGCGTAGCCAGTAGTGCAATCGTGCCTGATCAACATCGTCATTCCCGCGTAATAGCTCAAAGAAGTGCATCAGATCTTGCTTTGCCAGCCAGCCCCGTACCATTGCTGCGACGGGTTCAGAAACATACTGATGCCATTTATTCTGTTGGCTTTTCAGTTGCGGGTTATCCCAGTATTCCAGGGCGGCCTGTTTCAGAGCGGAATGTGCTTGATCACGATAAGTAGAATGGTAATAGCGGGTCAGCGTCGCCGTTATGATGTCATCGCGAAAACGTATCCACTGCGTCGCCAGGCCTAATAGCCAACTGATTTTGTCCAGATAATGAGGATCATCCAGAGTATCAAGCTGCGCCAGCAATACGGTGAAAATACGTTTCCACAACCAGCTGCTGTCGGGGATTTGCGCTATTTTTTCTAATGATGATAAAGAGTTGCTCTCGCCGGAAAGTAGCTGATGGGATATCACTCCGCCAGCCTGGGGCGTAAAAATGTCGTGGTAAAACTCAATAGTTTTCATCCATGACTTTTCTCTGCGAATTTCGGTTTTCACTACGAAGTAACCCTGGGCGATATGCCCACGCAGCACACACCAGTGTGGGTTGTTCTCCGGATATTCGTGCCTGTAGGCAAAATAGCTTGAACAGAGTGCTGCCCAGTCCCGGCGTTTCAACGTTTTGGTTTCGAGCCGTCTTTTGATAGCGCTGTTTACCTTCGGGAAAAAATGCTCATCCTCCAGCAATACCGGCTGGTCGGGGGATAGAGGGTCATTATCGGCAAGGCCATAAAACACCATCCGCCACTCACGTTCAGTCAGTTCTTCCGCAAGGCGAAAACGACGCAGGGCTGCCAGTCGCATTTCATGCGGCGGTGTGGGTATCTTCTCTGCTTTATCAAAACGTTTTTCTATATCGAGGGCTGCAGAGGCCAACGCGTGAAAATCATTGCGTAGATAATTATCATCCTGCTGGCAGGAAGACATCTTCGCTGCAATACGCTGCGATAGAGAATTCAGTGCGGGTGTCATTGCGGCATTACCAACTGGCAAACTTCTTTATTCACGACCGGAGGGAAATCCACTTCTTCGGCCCCACCACGTTTATCCTTAAGCCCGAAAAACTGCATGCGCAACTCGACGCGGCGGCTGGCTTCTTTGCTCTCTTTCGCATTATTAAACGAGACACCACCAGCAAGGAAAAGCTTACGAATTTGGAGCTGCTGTTCTGCAGAAATACTTTTTTGCAGAGGACTACGACTATCCAGCAAACTGCACATGACCCATTCAGAGCGCTGAAGGGAGAGATGTAGGTTGTAAAGGTACGAACCATCGGTGTCGGTAAATCCTTCAATGACGATTTGTTTAAACCACTTTTTGCCTTCATCGCTGTCAGATGCCTCCAGTACAAGTGGAACGACATCCTGTAATGCTTTTTGCCCTTCGGCGTTCAGGAAAAAACGATTGTGGTCGAAACGACCTGCCTCACCAAAGCTGATGCGGTTATCGTGGCAATCCACCACGATGGTTTTGTTCACATTACGTGCATGCAGCTCCAGGCGCTCACATAATCTGGTGATATCCTGCCCTCTGACTTTTTCCCCTTGCTCCGCGCGTTGAATACGTTGTGTAACGGAGCTTAGCGACGCGACCATCACCACCAGAAATAGCACCATCATGGCGGTCATCAGATCGGCATAGGAGATCCAGAAGGGTTTCTCTGCTTCATCACCGCGGCGTTTTCTAACACCAAATGCATTTCCAAACATCAGCCGTCACTCCTCAGGCACGAGCGCGTGACAGAACATCGTCAAGCTCACTGACGCTTTCTCCGATCTGTTCGACAGAACCTGCAAGCAGATTAGAGGCTTTGGCCATCTCAACGTCCAGTTTGCCCAGCGTTTTATCCAGGCTGCGCGAAACACCTTCTGAGAAGTCTTCAAAACCTTTTCCGAGCACGTCACTGACATTCTCCATAAAGGTCTGCGCTTCACGGTTATAGCTCTGCAAGCGCTCACCATGCTGCTTGAGGTCGGTAATGAATTGGCTGCGGGTAGTCTGTTCAGACTGAGTATTGGCTGCAAGCAACTCCAGCATGGCAATGGATTTGCTGACGGCTTCCCGATTGTTACGATAATCCGCGACAACGGAAGTGAGTTCGCTGGTGGCAAGGGCGAGCGATGAACCTGCCGATTGTGCTTTATTCAGTACGTCAGCCGTGAGGTGATTGGCTTCCGACACCTTTTCTCCTGCATGCTCAAAGCGCTCGGCCGCAACACGCATCTTGTCCGCGCCGTTTTGCATATCCTGAATCTGTCGGTTGGTTTGTTCTGCGAGTTTATTCAGTGTTTCCGTCGTCCCTTGATGTTGGCTGGCAACGGTTTCAATCAGCTGTTTAATCTGATCGTCTACTTCACTCATCACCCGCTGCGTCTGTTCGTGCAGGGACTGCTGGTTAGCCTGCTGGTTCGCTGATATCTGTTGCTGACCCTTATCTATCTGCCCAAACAGACTGCTCAACTGCTCCCCGAGTGCTTCGACAGAAGCCGCCATTTTTTCCATTGTGGCACTTTGCCCCTGCTGCACGGAATTCTGAATGGCTTCAATAAAGGCGGACATATGTTCTGCCTGGGCTTTTTCTCGCGCTTCGCTGTCGGCGAACATTTTCTCCAGTTGGCGTGCCATACGTTCACCAGCACCTTCGCCTTCAGCGCCAATTTTGGCGACAGAGGACTGTAAGCTGGTGAGCATGTCATTCATGCCCGCCTGCATGGCCTGTTGGCCCGATTTCATTTCAGAGAGCAGTTGTTCAATTAACTGCGCGCTGCCCTGACGGGAATCGTCGCTGACCTGACGCATGTCCTGTAGCAGGGCGGAGAAGCCGCTTTGCATCGTCTGAATCGCACCGACGGTTTGCCCCATCATTTCGTTGAGATTCGTAAACTGCTGACCAAAGGTAGTGTCGAGCTTCGCCATAAATGCAGTCAGTACATCCTGCAGCATGTTCTGTACCATGCCGCTTTGATCGCCGCTGGCGGTCTGAACTGCACCCGCAATTTTATCCAGCGGTGACTTCAGGCTATTTTCGATTGCGCCACTCACTTGGTCGGCAAACTGTGCGCTTGATTCGCGGTAGGTGTTGCTTAATGTATTCGCGAGCCGTTCATTTTCAACTTTCTGGCTTTCGGCGAGATGGAGCAGCATGTCACGAAGATCGGTGACCAGGCTCTCTTTCAGCTGGCGCGCCTGAGTGGCGCTTTCGTTGCTGGACTTCACCAGTGAGGCGAGATATTCCTCTCCCACCCCGCTGATATAAAGCTTGTCGATGGAAGCGGTAAATTTTTCCAGATATTTATAGCATTTCGCCAGAGAGAATTTCTCCAGCCATGTGACAACGATGGACGCAAATATAGCAACTGCAGAGCCAAGGAAAGCGTAAAGCACATCGTGCAGCAGATTATTGACGCTGCTGGCCACTTGCTCCGGTGTGCTGGGGTCAAAATGATTCAGGCCAATCATCAACCCATAGAACGTGCCGATAATCCCCACCCCAGTCAGTATGCCGGGGAGATGCTTAAAGAATTCAGTATTAAGTGGAATATCTACCAGTTGCTGTTCTGAGAAAAAGTTGGCGCTCGGTGCGGTGGCGCGAATTTTCACAATTTTCTCTTCACTGCCAACCAGTTCGCGCTGCGGATGCAAGGAGTCTGCAAATTCATTCCAGGCATGCTTTAGCTCTGGTTGAACAAACAAATTCTTCAGATGCTCTAGTTGATTATCTGGCTCATCATTTTCAATATTATTAATTGACTGTGTATATTTTTTCAGTTGGTTAACAATTTTAACCGACCTGTAGAGATAAAAGAAAATAAAACAGAGAAATGCAACACTGACGAGGCCAATAACGGTTGCTGGCACCATATAGGGTTGCACAGACGTAAGCGCCAATAAAATGGAATTAAGCCAGGGCATAGTTTTACCTGTTTCATATAAAAAAAAGCCAAAGAATAACCATCGACAACATTCTGATTACCTTTAATCAAAATTTATGCGCAATTACTCACTTTTAACACTTTGTAAATTTATCGTTTCGATGCTGCGGGACTGTTCTTACAGTTCAAAGGATGAGCTGCGTATCTGGTAAAAGCGCTGAAGTTGCAAACGGAACGGCGGTTTAGTTTCCTATTATTCACCTCTCAAATGCAAATTTCTTTACGCAGTGGCGTTTGTAATCATTACCGTTCCGGGTATCATTTTGCGAACTGCATTCCAAAAATGAATTTGCAATAGGGCATGTTTGCTCTTTCTTTGCGATTTACCCCGAGGATTTTCATGAACAACGCCGAACAACAGTTCCTGAACGAGCTGGATAACAAATTCTGGAAGGCCGCTGACAAGCTGCGCGCCAATATGGATGCCGCCAACTACAAGCATGTCGTGCTGGGGCTTATCTTCCTGAAGTATGTGTCCGATGCCTTTGAGGCCCGTCAGCAAGATCTGATCACTCTGTTCCGCGATGTCGGCAACCCGGACAATATCTACGCGATGTCGCGTGACGGTTATGATTCTGATGAAGAGTATGCGCAGGCGATTGTTGATGAACTGGAAGTGGAAGATTACTACGCAGAAAAGAACATCTTCTGGGTGCCAAAAGCCGCGCGTTGGGAAACGCTAAAAAACAAAGCCATGTTGCCGACCGGTACTGTGCTGTGGGTGGACGAAACTACCGGGCAGGACGTCAAACTGCGTTCTGTCTCCTGGCTGGTGGACAATGCGTTGGATGAAATTGAAAAAACCAACCCGAAGCTGAAAGGTATCCTGAACCGAATTAGTCAGTATCAGTTAGGCAACGAGGTACTAACCGGGCTGATTAATACCTTCTCTGATGCAAACTTCAGCAACCCGGAATATAACGGCGAGAAGCTCAACTTAAAAAGCAAAGATATTCTCGGCCACGTTTACGAATATTTCCTGGGGCAGTTTGCGCTGGCGGAAGGCAAACAGGGCGGCCAGTACTACACGCCAAAAAGCATCGTTACCCTGATCGTCGAAATGCTGCAGCCGTATAATGGCCGCGTGTACGACCCGGCGATGGGTTCTGGCGGCTTCTTTGTGTCCAGCGACCGCTTTATTGAAGAGCATGCGGGCGAAAAGCAGTACAACGCCGCCGAGCAGAAACAGAAAATCTCCGTCTACGGTCAGGAGTCGAACCCGACCACCTGGAAGCTAGCGGCGATGAACATGGCGATCCGTGGCATCGACTTTAACTTCGGCAGCAAAAACGCCGATACCCTGCTGGACGATCAGCACCCGGATCTGCGCGCCGACTTCGTGATGGCTAACCCACCGTTCAACATGAAGGAGTGGTGGAGCGCGAAGCTGGAAAACGACGTGCGCTGGAAATATGGCACGCCGCCGCAGGGCAATGCCAACTTCGCGTGGATGCAGCACATGGTCCATCACCTGGCACCAAAAGGTTCGATGGCGCTGTTGCTGGCTAACGGCTCGATGAGCTCCAACACCAACAACGAAGGCGAGATCCGCCGCAACCTGATCGAAGCGGATCTGGTCGAGTGCATGGTGGCATTACCGGGTCAGCTGTTTACCAACACCCAAATCCCGGCCTGTATCTGGTTCCTGACCAAAGACAAATCTGGCAGTAACGGCAAAGCGCACCGCAAAGGCGAAGTCCTGTTCATTGATGCCCGTAAGATTGGCTTTATGAAAGACCGCGTGCTGCGTGATTTCAGCCGCGAGGATATCGCCAAAATTGCCGATACCTTCCACGCTTGGCAGATGGATAAAGAGTATGAAGACGAAGCCGGATTCTGCTTCTCTGCAACGTTGGAAGATATTCAAAAAAATGACTTTGTGCTGACCCCTGGGCGCTACGTGGGTGCCGCCGAGCAGGAAGAAGACGATGAACCCTTTGCCGAGAAGATGGCACGCCTGACGGCACAGCTGAAAGATCAACTAGAAGATAGCGCGAAGCTGGAAGAACAGATTAAGGCGAATCTGGGGGGGCTGGGTTATGAGTTCTGAATGGGGGAAAAAAAAACTAGGCGATATATTCACATTACAGAGGGGTCATGACCTTCCATCCCAAGAACGTAAGGTTGGTCAAATACCAGTCATGGGGTCATCTGGAGTTACAGGTTACCATGATCAATATAAAGCGAAAGGGCCCGGTGTAATCATAGGACGTAGTGGTAATTCCATGGGGCAAATTTCTTATGTCTCGGGAAATTATTGGCCTTTAAATACATCTCTTTATATTACTGATTTTAAGGGGCATAGTCCTGAGTTCCTATATTATTTCCTTAAGCAGATCAATTTTGATCAGTTTAATTCTGGAAGTGCTCAGAAGTCACTAAATAGAAACGCAGTCTACCCTTTCGAAGTGAGTTTTCCTTCGCGTTATGAAACACAATCAGCCATTGCATCGTTTTTATTTTCTTTAGAGAATAAAATTGAAGTTAATCAGAGAGTCAACCAAACCCTAGAACAAATGGCGCAAGCCCTGTTCAAAAGCTGGTTTGTCGATTTTGAACCGGTAAAAGCCAAAATCGCAGCGCTGGAAGCGGGCGGTTCGCAGGAAGACGCGACACGTGCTGCCATGACGGCGATTTCCGGGAAAGATACTGATGCGCTGGCGGTTTTTGAGCGTGAACACCCTGAGCACTATGCTGAGCTAAAAGCCACGGCAGAACTGTTTCCGTCTGCGATGCAGGAGAGTGAGTTGGGGGGGATTCCTGAAGGGTGGTGCTATGGTCCATTGAGCGATATTGCCACTTTTGCCAACGGGAAAGTCGATATTTCCTCTCTGACACCAGATACATATATTTCCACTGAGAATATGCTGGAAAATCGAGCCGGTATTTCTACTGCTTCTTCATTACCATCTGTAAACAGCGTGCCTGATTTCAGATGTGGACATGTTCTGATTTCCAATATCCGCCCTTATTTCAAGAAAATTTGGTTAGCTCGGTTCGAGGGGGGACGTTCGGCGGATGTGTTAGCCTTTGAAGCAAGAGACTCTATTGCCGTGGAGTATATTTACAATCTGCTTTATCAAGAATCATTCTTTGATTTTATGATGCTGACGTCTAAAGGTGTGAAAATGCCTCGGGGAGATAAAAAAGCAATAATGGATTGGCAGTGTATTTGCCCTGAGAAGAAAATAACACACGCTTTTTCAAAGGCTGTTGGTAAGTATTATTCATTTATTGAAAGTAATAATGTTCAGAATAAAACGTTAACCCAACTCCGCGACACCCTACTCCCCAAACTGCTCTCAGGTGAAATCACCCTGCCGGAAGCCGAGCAGGCGGTAAGCGAGGCGGAAAATGTATAAAGTCGATACGCCGACCAACAGCCTGCACTCCCTGCAAGAAGTGTCGTTCAGCAGCCTCGGCTTTCGTGAACGCGATCATCTGCAGGAGTGGCTGGCGAAAAACCCGCAGGCGTTAACCCGTGATAACGATGATGAACTGCTGATTATCCAGAAAGAGTTCGCCGGTTTTGACGACACCAAAGAGCGCCTCGACCTGCTGGCGATCGATAAACAGCGCAACTTGGTGATTATCGAAAACAAGCTTGATGACTCAGGGCGCGATGTAGTGTGGCAGGCGCTGAAATATGCCGGTTACTGCGCGAACCTGCGCAAAGATCAGATCCTCGACATCTTCCAGCTCTATCTCGATAAATACGAACCGGAAGAGACTCGTCCGGCGGCGGAAGTGATGGCGGAGTTTCTGGAGTGCGAAAGCCTCGATGAGGTGCAAATTAATCAGAGCCGCACGCAGCGAGTGATGATGGTCGCGGCCAGCTTCCGTAAAGAAGTGACCAATACCGCTCTGTGGCTGATGCAGTTTGGCCTGCGGGTGCAGTGTTTTAAGGTTAAGCCGTATAAATTCAACGACGATGTGTTTGTCGATATTCGCCAGGTGATTCCGACGCCAGAAGCGGAATCCTTCATGATCGGTATGGCACAGAAAGAAGCCGAAGAACAGTCCACCAGCGGCGGGGTCAAAGCGATCCTGATGATCCGCAAGGCATTCTGGACCAAAGCGCTGGAACGTCTGAAGGCCAGCTCTTGCACACTGTATAACAATATCAGCCCCTCGACCGACCATTGGCTCAGTGCTGGCTCCGGTATCAGCGCCGTCTCATGGAACCTGATTTTCAGCAAAAAAGAGAGCCGCGTTGAGCTGTGGATTGCCAAATCATCGGCGGAGAGCAACACCTTTGCATTTAATTGGCTGTATGAGCGTAAAGATACGATTGAAAACACTTTTGGCCATGCGCTGAAGTGGGAGCCGTTGCCGGGCAAAAAATCGTGCCGAATCTCTTTCGCCACGCCCGCCACCAGTCTGGATGAGAGCAACTGGCCAGCGATGATTGACTGGCTGTTGGTAAACCTGACGGCGTTTGAAAAAGCGCTCGACCCTTTTATCGCTCCATTGAATATGGCGCTGAAAGAGATTTCTAACGCGCCGGAAGAAACGGAAGAACCTGAGACAGAGGAAGCCCGATGCTGAGCGAAGACGATTTAGAACAGCAATGCCTGAAATGGTTTGCTGAACAGGACTGGGAAGTGCTGCACGGGCCCGATATTGCGCCGGATGGCGATAATCCGCTACGTGCCTCATTCCATGATGTGTTTCTGCGCCCGGTGATGCTGGAGCAGTTGCAAGCCATCAATCCCCATCTCCCTGTTTCCGTGCTGGAAGAGGTGATACTGCGTATTACCCGCCCCGAAAGCCCGGATCTGGTCGTCAGCAATAAAGCATTCCACCATCTGCTGCTCGACGGGGTGCCCGTTGAGTACAAACGTGAAGACAAAACGGTTCACGATAAAGCGTTGCTGATGGATTTTAACCACACAGACAATAACCGCTTTATGGTAGTGAATCAGGTCGCCATTCAGGGCACAAAACAGGTTCGTCGCCCGGATGTGATTGGCTATATCAATGGCCTGCCTGTGGTTGTGATTGAATTGAAAAGCCCGATTGATGCGAATGCCGATATCTGGGCTGCGTTTAACCAGTTACAGACCTATAAAAACGAGCTTAGCGACCTGTTTATCTGCAACGAAGCGCTGGTGGTGAGCGACGGGCAAAATGCCCGTATTGGCTCTCTGACTGCGGACGAAGAACGCTTCCTGCCGTGGAAAACCGTCGCTAATGAAGACGACAAACCGCAGTTTGACTGGCAGCTTAAAACCGTGGTGCAGGGCTTCTTTAACCGTGAGCTTCTTCTCGATTACATTCGCTACTTTGTTCTGTTTGAGTATGACGGCAAACGGTTGATCAAGAAAATTGCTGCCTATCACCAGTTCCATGCTGTGCGCGAAGCCGTCGCGGCAACGATTGTGGCGTCTACCGGTAAACACCTGCCGCTGCGTAGCAACATTACCCCCGGCAGTAAAAAAGCGGGTGTGGTATGGCATACCCAGGGCTCAGGCAAAAGCATTTCAATGTGCTGTTACGCTGGAAAGCTGCTGCAACAGGCGGAGATGAACAACCCGACCATCGTGGTGGTGACCGACCGTAACGATCTTGACGGGCAGCTCTACGCCACATTCTGCCAGGCGCAGGGCTTGCTGAAGCAAACGCCTTTACAGGCTAACGACCGCGACGAATTGCGCGAGCTGCTCAATGCCCGTGAATCCGGCGGCATCATATTTACCACTGTGCAGAAGTTTGCGCCTCTGGACAGTGAGCAGAGCCATCCAGCACTCAACCTGCGCAGCAATATCGTGGTGATTTCCGATGAAGCCCACCGCAGCCAGTATGGCCTGAGTGCGACCCTAGACCGCGAAACCGGGGTTTATAAATACGGCTACGCAAAACACATGCGCGATGCGCTGCCAAATGCGTCGTTTATGGGATTCACCGGGACGCCGATTGCGTCTGAAGATAAAGACACCCGTGCCGTGTTCGGTGATTATGTCTCTATCTACGATATTCAGGATGCGGTGGATGACGGCGCGACGGTGCCGATTTACTACGAATCCCGGCTGGCAAAACTCGACCTGAACTATGAGGAGTTAGAAACACTCTCAGATCAGGTGGATGAGCTGGTGGAAGATGAAGAGACAGGTCAGCAAGAAAAGACCAAAGGCGACTGGAGCCGTCTGGAAAAGCTGGTAGGTTCAGAGCCGCGTATCAAACAGGTAGCCGCCGATCTGGTTCAACATTTTGAAACGCGCAATGCAGCCATGAATGGCAAAGCGATGGTTGTCGCCATGAGCCGCGATATCTGCGTGAAGCTCTACAACGCCATCGTAGCGATCCGCCCGGACTGGCACAGCACGGATGTCGAACAAGGCGCAATCAAAGTCATTATGACGGGCTCAGCATCAGATAAAGACCATCTCCAGGCTCATATCTACAACAAGCAGACCAAAAAGCGTCTTGAAACTCGTTTTAAGGATTTGAACGATCCGCTGAAGCTGGTGATCGTCCGTGATATGTGGCTGACTGGGTTTGATGCGCCATGCTGCCATACTATGTATATCGACAAACCGATGCGCGGCCATAATCTGATGCAGGCCATTGCGCGCGTTAACCGCGTGTTCCGGGATAAGCCCGGCGGGCTGGTGGTGGATTATATCGGCATTGCGAACGAGCTGAAGCAGGCGCTGAAAACCTATACCGACTCAAAAGGGAAGGGGCAGACCACGGTGGATGCCCGGGAAGCTTTTGCCGTCCTGCTTGAAAAAATCGACATCATTCATGGGATGTTCGCGTCCTTAGCAGGAAAATCAGGCTTTAGCTACGAAGGCTTTTCTCGCGATCCTTTGGCGTTCTTGCGCGATGCCGTTAACTACATTCTGGGTCTGGATGACGGTAAAAAGCGTTACCTCGACGTCTCGTTGGCGATGAGTAAAGCTTGGTCATTGTGTAATACCCTTGATGAGGCCGAACCTTTACAAGAGGAGTTCGCGTTTCTTTCGGCGGTTAGGGTGGGACTGATTAAGCTTGATCCGAAGGCAAAATTTGGCCAGTCAGAGAAAAATTCCCTGTTAAGCAAGATTCTCGATAACGCCGTTGTTGCGACTGGTGTCGAGGATGTGTTTGCCCTGGCTGGGTTAGATAAACCTAATATCGGTCTGCTGTCTGATGAGTTCCTGGAAGAAGTACGGGAAATGCCTCAGCGTAACTTGGCCGTAGAACTGCTGGAAAAACTGCTCAATGATGGCATTCATGCTCGTTCCGGCAACAACGTCGTACAGCAGAAGAAGTATTCCGACCGTCTGAAAGCCGTATTGCTTAAATACAATAACCGCGCCATTGAAACCGCGCAGGTGATTGAAGAGTTGATCCAGATGGCTAAAGCGTTCCAGGAAGCGATGGCGCGCGATGATGCACTGGGCTTAAACCCAGATGAAATCGCTTTCTATGATGCGCTAGCAGAAAATGAAAGTGCGGTGCGTGAGCTAGGAGATGAAACACTCAGAAAGCTGGCTATTGAAGTCACGCGGCAGCTGCGTAAATCCACCACTGTAGACTGGCAGGTACGTGAAAGTGTTCGTGCGCGGCTCCGTATTCTGGTGCGCCAGACGCTGCGTAAATACAAATATCCGCCGGATAAAACCGCGGGTGCGGTAGAGCTGATTCTGAAGCAGGCTGAAGTGGTGTCTAACAGCTGGACGGTATAGCGCCTTCACTTAGATTGAGAGGGCTAAATATCACTCTCCGGCAACGTTGAATGTTCCAATTCATTCGGTCATCTTTTTAAATTTCTATATTTGTGATTTTTCAATAAAGAATGGACACATTAAATCCACAGTTGCAAAGTGAATATAACCTCGGCACACACCCACTTTACGATCTGTGGGGCATCTGGCGTCGGCGGTCAAAAAAAATATCACTGTCTCCAGGCCAATTGGTATTCAAATATCATGGCGTAAGTGAGAAATTGCCTATTGGCGATATTAAAAATATTAAGTTAAAGCAAAGATGGTTATATGCTGAGATTGTAATTGGGACAGAACGTGAATCATATCGTTTAAATGGTTTCAACTTTCAGCAGCTTGAAACGCTTATCCAAAAGATACAGTGTGCAGCTCTGGATATTTTTCAGCATAGCGTCGAGTGGCGGGAGTTACTTGGGGTAGTCAAACGCTATCAAAAAGGGCATCACTATTTCTCTTCATGGGAATGGCGCTCTTTGTCACAGTTAGTTCTGGTAAAACAACGTTTGCAGGACCTTGCCATTGACGCCGATTTTATTGCTCGTGAAGGCAGCAACCCAATTGCACAACTGGCACTGAAGTTATCCGTGGCTGATGTTTCAGAATCAGGAAGAAATCACTTTAACGAGCTGGTCATCCCACAACTCTTGTCGTCTTATCAAACTTTCTTTGATCACATCGAATCACAGCCACTGAGTGCTCCTCAGCGTAAAGCATGTGTAACTAATGATGATCATACTTTGGTTATTGCTGGTGCCGGTACAGGTAAAACGTCGACATTAATCGGTAAGGCGGGGTATCTATTGAAGGCTGGTTTAGCTCAGCCTGAAAACATCTTAATGCTGGCTTTCGGTAACAAAGCCGCGCGGGAAATGGCTGAACGTATTTCTGAGCGGTTGCCAGAGAGTGGTGACAAGCTAAAAGCGACAACCTTCCATGCTTTCGGTAATCGTATCGTTGCTCAAAGTATTGGCGTCAAGCGTTCGCTTACACGTTTTGCTGAGCAAAATAATGAATTACGCCAATTTATTGAATCAACATTAGAAGCAGAAGTCAGCCTCCGTGATGATTATAAAACAAATTTAGTTAAATATTTTGTTTGTTATAGCACGCCAGGTCGTTGTGAATACGATTTCAATACCATTGAAGAATATCATGAATTTCTACAAAGTTGTCGTCTGATTACCCTGACTGGGCAATGGGTTAAAAGTGTAGGCGAATTGCGGGTTGCCAACTATTTGTATTTGTATTCTGTACCCTTCGAGTACGAGGCGAATTATGAGATCAGCACAGCAACCATTGAACGCCGCCAGTATAAGCCTGACTTCTATTTGCCGGGAAGTAAGACCTATATTGAATACCTTGGCGTCGATCGGGAAATGAGAACGGCCCCTTTTGTCGATCAGGCCACATATCTCGAAGGATTAGCCTGGAAACGGAAATTGCATAAACAGCACAATACCCGCCTAGAAGAGTTGTATAGCTATCAATTGAGCGAAGGGACGCTGGAAGAAAATATCCTCGATATACTTAATCGGGTTGAGGAGCCACAGCATTTACGTGACACAGATACACTCCTAGATGAGCTTAAAAGCTCTGGTTCATCGCCGTGGCAGGGCTTTATAGATTTGATGCTCCGTTTTCTTAGCCTTTTCAAAGAGGGGCAATTTTCGTTTCCAGACCTCCTAGCGTCACCTCAACGTATAGATATGGGGCGTACCCAGGCATTTATCGAGTTATTTAAACCCGTTTATGATGCCTACGAAGCTCATCTCAAAGAGCAGCAAGAAATGGACTTCAGCGATATGATCGCGGAAGCGACAACGGCACTTCAGGAAGGACTGTTTCATCATCGTTATGACTATGTTTTGGTCGATGAGTTTCAGGATCTTTCTGGTGGGCGAGGGAAGCTATTAAAAGCATTACTGGGAACCCGGGATAACATGCGGCTGTTTGCAGTAGGGGATGACTGGCAAGCCATTTACCGCTTCAATGGCTCGGATCTCCGCTTTTTTACCCGCTTTGATCATCAGTTTTCGCCCGCGAGAATGTTACCTCTGGACAAGAGTTATCGTTTTAACAATCGCATACATGAGCTTAGTTCTACCTTTGTTACTCGAAATCCGGCGCAGTTGAAGAAAGAGATTACTACCCACGTACAGGTGGAACATGCGGCAGTACAACTGCTCGATATTCAGGAAAAAATACCCGGTATTGACCTTGCCGATCATAACCAAAAGAAAGCTGAGGCTTATCGTCAGCAAATCAAGAGAGCACTTACTCGTTGCCAAAATCGGGAATTGAGACTTAACAGTACCCGTCAAGCACCAGTAATGCTTATTGGCCGCTATCGTCTGGAAAATATGCGAGACCTTAAGGAACTGGACGTAAAAGCGCTAATGGTCGAATTTCCACTCCTGGATATCCAATACCAGACGGCGCATGCCAGTAAAGGCCTGGAAGCAAATTACGTGCTCCTGCTGGGACTCGAAAAGGGGAGTTTTCCATCAGCAAAAGAAAATGATGAGCTGATAGACCTTCTTCTCCCAGAGCAAGAGCCATACCTGTTTGCCGAAGAGCGTCGGTTATTTTATGTCGCCGTTACCCGTGCCCGTCACTATGTATTTATGATCTTTGATAGTCAGAACACCTCAGTTTTTGTTGAGGAAATTGCAAAAATGGGTAAACAGCTTATTACGAAAAGTGATTCTCTTGAGGTCGGTCAATGGAGTTGTCCAGATTGTGAATCCGGCTCCTTAACGGGCAAAGTGAGTCGCTATGATAAAAAATTCTATGTCTGCTCTCACTCCCCTGCCTGTGATTATATGGCTAGTGCCTGCAAGCAATGTAGCTCACCGATGGTGATGTACAATGGTATGCAAAGGATATGCGCGAACCCGGAATGTAAGGAGATTGAAATTGTCTGTCGACGCTGTGGTCTTGGCACAATGGTTAAGCGTAAGAACAAAGATGGTGGCGTTTTTTATGGCTGTAACCGCTATCGTAGGGATGAAGCAGACTGCTGTTATGAAAACATTACGAGCGAAGAGTACGATCGGAGAGTAGACATCGCAAAACAACATGCAGCGATCATGCAAGAGAGATGATGAAATCAACATTTGAGTGGATACGTAAAGCACAACGATGTCTGCGGATGCCATCGTCTTGGTTACCAACAACTTCGTGGTACGTCTTATTTTACTGCTCTGTGATTCAGATTCGCGATCGCCACGTGAGACTATTTTGCCGACAATGGGATTGTGATTCCGGTTGGTAAACTTACAGACAACCTGGTTGTGATCAGTGGTGCGGGCCACTTATCGGAACTCATTGGTTTTCTTGAACAGGGCGACATGTTCCAACCGTGTGGTGGGGAAGAGAGCCCTACTGGGCAGAAGCCCTATATGAAGTTTCACAAGTAATGCAGGATGGTGGCCGCTTGGTCACTATTGACGTTAAGAAAATCTGTAAATATCTCGGAAAAATGAACCATTCAATTTTAGATATCTTCCGACATACTGATTACCTCCCTTCAGTTATCTACTCTTTCGGCTCCGCTATTCAGCATAATAAGAGGCAGACGATTCACTATATTTGCAAATCCTCTGAGGTCGTATTGCAGCACGGATAGGAATATTAGAAACCTAACTTCTATCCCGCCATACCACGAACCACTTTCACGTAATGTATCCACCAGCAGCGAAAATGCTGGGGCTGACGCTGTTGATAGCGATCTCTGGCGCGATCATCGCGTTGGCACCCAACTATATGATCTACATGGCAGGTCGTGCACTGATAGGGATCGCTATTGGGGGATTCTGGTCGATGTCGGCGGCGAGCGCGATTCGTCTGGTTCCTACGCATCAGGTGTTGCGTGCACTGGTTATTTTTAACGGCCGGTTCGCGTTTGACCATAGCTGCTACCAAAGCTCTTTCACTATCAGCGGCATGTTCTTAGTGATAGACGCCACTCTGGCTTTATTGACGTCCGTAAAGGTCTCCACCCAACCCACTGAGGATGATTCTCCAATGAGAACGTTTCCCAGGCGCATTCAAAGGCGTTTAGCGAAGACGCGTACAAACGTGTAGGTCAGCCGAAAGAGCTGTACATCGTTCTTCAAAGATAACCTGAAGTAATGCAAAGAAGGGCGTCCTGTCAGGGCGCCCTTCTTCCACGATATTGCGGATAATCCGCTTCACGATATCTTTTGATGGCTTAATGCTTTTTCCCTCATTTTTCCTTTCCGTCGCATGCCGAGAATCACGTTCAGTCTGGAATAGTCTTCTACCGAATAACTGCCATTTTTTAGCCTGAAAATGACGTCAAAAAGATCATTTCACTACACCTCACGGTGGTTTTTGTTATGAAATAACGCAAAAAAACCATGGTAAGTCATTAGTTCTTTTCTTGTGATTTTTGATAGTATAAAAACCCGTTAATTTTCATTAATAAATCAATGATTGCTAAACTATCTAATATTTATTTCTTAACAGGGAAATAGTTTATTAAGGTAATGGAGATATTTGTTCTGTCAAAAGTAAAAAATAGAGGGTAAATATTTTCACTAAATTAAAATTAATGAGCTTTTTGTTATTGGTGATTTTTATTAGCGCATTAAGTATTTCGTTTTTAACGAAATTAAAAGGCATAAAATATATGCCTTTTCCGTTAATTGAAAATCAGCGGTATATTATTTTTTCTTCCGTTTATTTTTACTTAAGATTAATATAATTTATTGTTTTTAATGTATTTTGTGTTTTAGTGGTTCCGTTTAGTTGCTCTGCTATATAAGCATTGACCGTGCGTTTGTGTTGTGTGTATGATCCAAACTCAAAATATAAATGTATTTAATTCCTTCTTGGTGTGATTCTTTTTACGCCGATATAAGCCGTAACATTACGGTTTTATTATGCTTTTTAATTCGGTTTTTAATTTATTTCATCTCGCTGGTCGAAAAACAAATACGCTATACCCTAAATAATTCGAGTTTCAGGAAGGCGGCAAGAGAAGGAATCCCGATGAGCTTACTCAGGTAAGTGATTCGGGTGACTGAACGCAGCCAACGTACATGCAACTTGAAGTATGACGGGGATATTTGTTTGCCGAATTGCTGCCGTTCTTATGGACTATGGCGGGCTTTTGGTAGGAATCGACTTTACTTCTCCGGGCCCGAGTGCCCTTACGTTGGTATAGACACATGGCAAAAGGAACTGATGGTGCATCTGTCGCACCAAAGGAACGTATTAATATCAAATATGTTCCGGCCACTGGTGGTCAGCAGGCGGAAATAGAATTGCCGTTGACGCTGATGATCGTGGGAAATATGAAAGGGCGCACAGAGGAAACGCCGATCGAAGAACGTCAGACCGTATCGATCGATAAGAACAACTTTACCTCAGTGATGAAAGAAGCAAATCTGGAATTGAATTTCAGTGTGCCAAACCGCCTTGAAGAAGAAAGTCAGGACGACCTGCCAGTGAAATTGAGCATCGGCGGTCTGAATGATTTCTCCCCTGACCGCATTGCCCAACAGGTGCCTGAATTACGTAAGCTGCTTGATTTACGTGAAGCACTGGTGGCGCTGAAAGGCCCCCTCGGCAATATTCCCTCATTCCGTAATCGTTTGCAGGATCTGTTGTCCAGCGAAGAAGCCAGAGAGCAGCTTTTGAAAGAGCTCGATCTGGTCAAACCCGCCGAATAATTGATGTTCATACACTAAATAATTCGAGTTGCATGAAGGCGGCAAGAGAGGGAATCCCGATGAGCTTACTCAGGTAAGTGATTCGGGTGAGTGAACGAAGCCAACGCACATGCAGCTTGAAGTATGACGAGTATATTGACGAAATAGGGAAACGAATATGTCAATAGTTGAAGAACAGGTTCAGGCAGGAGCCGCCAATGCTTCTGGATCGCTGCTTGATGACATCATGGCTCAAGCGCGTATCAGCCCGGTTGATGAAGGCTACAGCGTTGCTAAACAGGGCATTGCCGCGCTGGTCGCTAACATTCTTGATAGCGGTAATGCAGCAGAACCCGTGAACAAAGCGCTGGTCGATAGCATGATCGTCGAACTGGACAAAAAGCTCAGCAAGCAGATTGACGTTATTCTGCATGCGAAAGAATTACAGGAACTGGAATCTTCCTGGCGTTCGATGAAACTGCTTATCGATCGCACCGATTTCCGCGAAAACATCAAACTGTTGGTGTTGCATGCGACGAAAGAAGAGCTGTTGGAAGATTTCGAATTCGCGCCTGAAATCTCACAGTCTGGTTTCTATAAGCACGTGTATTCCAGCGGCTACGGCCAGTTCGGCGGTCAGCCTATCGGTGGCGTAATCGGTGACTATGCGCTGACGCAAAGTTCACCAGATATCAAGCTGATGCAGTATGTCAGCGCCGTGGGTGCGATGGCGCATGCGCCGTTCATCTCTTCCGTTGCTCCGACCTTCTTTGGCGTGGATCGCTTCACCGATCTGCCTTCCATCAAAGATCTGAAATCCGTTTTCGAAGGCCCGGCCTACACGAAATGGCGTTCGCTGCGTGAGTCCGAAGATGGTCGCTATCTGGGGCTGACGGCACCGCGCTTCCTGGCTCGCCTGCCTTATGACCCGGTAGAGAACCCGATTAAGGGCTTCAACTACAAGGAAGATATCAGCACCAATCACGAACACTATCTGTGGGGCAATACCGCCTATCTGATGGGAACGGCGTTGACGGACAGCTTCGCGAAATATCGCTGGTGTCCGAACATCATTGGCCCGCAGAGCGGCGGTGCGATTACCGATCTGCCCGTGCATGTGTATGAAGCCATGGGCCAACTTCAGGCCAAGATCCCGACTGAAGTCCTGATCACCGATCGTCGCGAATATGAAATGGCCGAAGAAGGCTTTATCACGCTGACGATGCGTAAAGACAGCGACAATGCGGCCTTCTTCTCGGCTAACTCGGTGCAGAAGCCGAAGGTGTTCCCAAATACCAAAGAAGGCAAAGAAGCGGAAACCAACTACAAGCTGGGTACGCAACTGCCGTACATGTTCATCATCAACCGTCTGGCGCACTACATCAAAGTGCTGCAGCGTGAACAGATTGGTTCATGGAAAGAGCGTCAGGATCTTGAGCGTGAGTTGAATACCTGGATTAAACAGTACATCGCCGATCAGGAAAACCCGCCGGCAGATGTTCGTAGCCGTCGTCCTCTGCGTGCCGCACAAATCAAAGTGCTGGATGTAGAAGGGGAACCAGGTTGGTATCAGGTCACTATGTCTGTGCGCCCGCACTTCAAGTACATGGGGGCGAACTTTGAGCTGTCGCTGGTAGGGCGTTTGGATAAGGAATAAGACTTATGCCGTCTCTTTCTGCCTGGGAAAGGGGAAACGCGGCAAGTCTGTTTGATCGTATCCGTGGGGAGGAGCGTCGCTCCTCCCCTGAAACGGAAGTTGAAGCACTGATCGAGTCCGTTAAGCGTCAATTGGACAATGTGCTCAACACCCGGCCCGGAAATTGCCGCAGCGCACCTGAGCTTGGCGTGATTGATTTTAATGACGCGACGCAGGGTGGGGCGGACATTCGAGGGAAAATCCGGGAGGCGATCCGACAGTGTATCTGTCGCTTTGAACCGCGAATTGTTCATGTGGATGTCGACACATCGGACTATTTATCGAATCCGATGGAGATGTCGTTTCAGGTTACCGCCCGGGTCAGATTGGAAGATCTGGAGCAGGTTGCCTCTTTCAATATCCATATGGATAGCCACCGCCACTACAGAATGATCTGATTATGTCACTGGAACATTTTTTCAGGGATGAGCTGACCTACTTGCGCCTGCAAGGGCGTGAATTCGCCAAGGCGCACCCTGAGCTTACCCGATTTTTGTCAGAACAAACCACGGATCCAGACGTCGAGCGTCTGCTGGAAGGGTTCGCCTTTTTGACAGGGAGCCTGCGGGCGAAGATCGAGGATGAGTTTCCGGAACTGACACACGGTCTGCTGGGCATGCTGTGGCCTAATTACCTGCGCCCCGTACCGAGCATGACGATTATGCAGTTTTCGGTACTCCCCGGCGCGATTGCCCAGCCCGCGTTTGTTGAGCGCGGCTGTGAGCTTGATAGTCTGCCGATTGATGATGTGGTGTGCCATTTTCAGACCTGCCACGATGCCTGGATTTATCCTGCGGATATCCGTGAGATCAAGGTACAGAGCGGCAACGATCTTTCCACCATCACGCTGGATATTGGGTTGCATGGCCCGCTATCGCTAAGCGATCTACAACTCGACAAGCTGCGCTTTTATCTGGGCGGTGATACCTATACGGCTTACGAACTCTATTTCTGGATTGCCAGCCAACTGTCGCACATTGAGCTGGAAGTCGATGGTCAGCGCTTCCGTCAGGAAGCCAGCGTGCTGAAAACGGTCGGCTTTGAGCGGGAAGATGCGCTATTGCCGTATCCCGGCAATGTCTATTCCGGCTACCGTATCCTGCAGGAATACTTTTGTTTTCCTGAAAGTTTTCTCTTTTTCCAGCTCGCGGACGCGGTATGGCCGGAGCTCCCGCTGACGGTAACGGAATTCCGTCTGCATTTTTGCTTTGACCGCCCGCTGCCGGCGGAACTGAAGATCCGTCCTGATTCGTTCATGCTCAACTGCGTGCCGGCAATCAATCTCTTCCAGCATGATAGCGAGCCGATCAACCTCAGCGGACGCCAGACGGATTACCCGCTGAAAGCCAGCTACCGCAACGCCGATAGCTTTGAAATCTTCTCTGTGGATAAGGTTGAAGGCTGGGTTGAAGGGAATTCAGGCCGTGCTCGGGGGATTCCACGCACCTATCAGCCGTTTGAGAGCTTTCAGCACCAAATCGAGCGTGCCAAAGGACGGCTCGCGCTCTATTACCGTATTCGGGTAAGAGAAGCGGTCAATGGCAACGGGTTTGATCACATGCTTTCTTTTGTGCGTGGTGATGAGCAGGAAGTGATTGATTTGGATGAATCCATCTCGGTCACGCTGACCTGTACCAACCGATCGCGTGCGGCGAAATTGCCTGTTGGGTCGATCTGCGTGCCAACCGGCAATTCGCCGTCTTTCGCGACGTTTCGCAATCTGGTGCGGCCGACGCGACCGCTGCGGCCTGCTATGGATGGCAGCTTGCACTGGACGCTGATCTCCAACTTGTCTCTGAACTATGTGTCGCTGCTGCGGCGCGATGCGCTGGTGCAGATCCTGCGTACTTATGATTTCCCGGCGCTGCACGACAAGCAGGCGGAACAGGCCTCGCGTAAGCGTCTGGCAGGGATCGAATCTATCGAAACCACGCCTATCGACCGTCTGGTGCAGGGGATGCCGGTTCGCGGCTTGAAATCCATCCTGTCAGTACGGCAATCCGCGTTTTCCAGTGAAGGAGAACTCTATCTGTTTAGTACGGTGCTGGCGCACTTCTTCTCGCTATACGCCAGCGTCAACGCTTTCCACCTGTTGGAAGTGGTCAACATCGATAACAAGGAGCGCTACCGATGGCCGGTACAGATAGGTCAACACTCAATGATGTGACGTTCCGTCAGGATGTCTCACGCTTTAATTTTTTCCAACTGGTGGAGTTACTTAACCAACTGGAAGGCGTGGATCTGGAACAAGAGCTGGATTTCCGCCCTGAACAGGAACGCCTGCGCTTTCGCTCTACGGCCTCCATCGGTTTTCACCCGAGCGATATCTTGCAGGTGGGACGTGATGAAGATGGCCGTCAGGAGCTGGAAGTCGCGTTTCTTGGCCTGCACGGCAGTCAGTCACCGATGCCCGGTTATTACCTCGAAGAGCTGGCCTGGGAATACGCGCAGGGCGAACAGAAGCTGGGCGTGTTTCTCGACTTCTTTCATCACCGCTTACTTACGCTGCTGCACCGCGCATGGCGCAAATACCGCTATCACGTCCGCTTTCAAAATGAGGGTGAGGATGGATTCTCCCGCCTGATGTTTGCGCTGGTGGGGTTAGGGAATGACGCCGTACGCGACAGCCTGCCGGTTAACCGCGCCAAGATGCTTTCCTACGCCGGGGTGCTCGCCAGCCCCAGCCGCTCCCCGGAAGTGGTCGCGGGCTTGGTTATTCACTGTTTTGATCTGGATGACGTGGCTGTCCTGGCCTGGCAGCACCGTCGCGTGCCCATTCACGAAGGGCAGCAGAACCGCCTGGGCAAAGGAAACATGATGTTGGGCGGCGATTTTGTTATCGGCGACAAAGTGAATGACTGCGCCGGCAAGTTTTTGCTCAAGGTCGGCAATCTCAGCTTTAGCCGCTTTCTCAGCTTCTTGCCCAACGGCGAGCATTTTCAGCCGCTGGTGCGTTTTGTCTCTTTCATTCTTCGCGATCAGTTGGCCTGGGATCTGCGTCTGGGTTTTGCGGAAGGCGAAGCCAAGGGCTTAAGTCTGGGCAGTGAGCAAAGCAGCCGGTTGGGATGGAGCAGCTTTCTCGGGCAGCCGCCCGCGGATCCCTATGTGACGATTTGTGTGCAGGAGTAAATGTGAACGTAACCCATCCACTCACGTTGGTTGTGCTCAACAGTGAGCAGCTCGATATCAATTCTCAGGTGCAGCACCAGTTCGATCACCGTGGTGGCACGCTGGGCGCGTCGGAAAAAGACCAGTGGCAACTGCGGGATCGACTGGGCTCCGTGGTGCCGGCGCACGCCCGTATCGACATGACCGACGGCTATTTCAGCCTGTGCGATCTGAGCGGTCAGTCTTTTATTAACGGATCGCTGTCGCCGATTGGGCGCGATCGCAAAGTCATTTTGTCGCACGGCGATGAGCTGGTTATCGGGCCTTTCCGGCTGGGCGTTTATATCGGCGATCCCACCACGGAACAGGATATCGATCAGGTATTAGGGCAGGGCACGGTCGATGTGCTGGGTGGCTGGTTAACGGAAGATAAAAAAAAGCGCTCAACGGATCTGGCCGATCCCACGGTGGTGCTGAATGACCCGCTGTGGGCACTACAGAAAGAGCAGAGCCAGCCACTCTTGCCATCAGACAGTGAGACGGCCGGTGCATCGCTCACGACCTCTCTTTCTTCTTTTTCTTCTGCTGAGGACACCATGGATCAGAAATTTGTGGAATTACCGACCATCAACACACCGTACGCGGGAGAAGGGCTGGAGGGCTACAGCGATGGCACCTCACTGGCACCGCTGATGCGCGGGCTGGGGCTGTCGCTTCAGCCGGGTGATGATGCACGACTGCGCGAAATGCTGGAAGAAATGGGGAAAAGCCTGCGCGCGATGGTGGAAGGCCTGCTGGCATTGCAGACGGAGCAGGCGGCCATGGCGGACACGCATTTACGCCCGATTGAAGATAACCCGCTGCGTCTGGGGCTGGGCTATGCGGATACGCTGTCGGTGCTGTTTGCCGAAGGGAAAAGCCCGGTGCACCTGTCTGCGCCTGCCGCCGTGGAAGAGGTGTTGAACAATGTGCGGGTGCACCACATCGCGAACCAGCAAGCGATTGCCGTAGCGTTGGAAAATATTCTTCAGGCCTTCTCGCCTGCCGCGCTGCTCAGCCGCTTTGAGCACTATCGCCGCAGTGGCGAACCACTGGCGGCCGATGACGGCTGGGCATGGCAGATGTATCAGCACTACTACCGCGAATTAACGTCGCCGCGCCAGCAGGGTTTCCAGAAACTGTTCCATCAGGTGTATGCGCAGGCGTATGACCGTTCCGTGCGTCAACAGCAGGAGCAAAAATAATGCTGCGGGCTCTGTGCTTATGTTCCCTGATGTTCCTGCTGTCGGGGTGTACCACGCTGGGCAAGATGGCGCAGGTGGCGGCGAATCCCGACATTCAGGTAGGCAGTAATAATCATCAGCCTTCTACCGTGGGATTTAGCCTGCTGGCGGAACCGGACGTTAACCCGAATGACAGCGGTGAAGCCGCGCCTATCGAATTCCAACTGGTGCTGTTGGCGGAGGATTCGCGTCTGTTAGCCACCGATTACGACCAAATCACGACGGATATCGAAAAGGCATTAGCCAAGAATTACATCAATCATCAGGACTACACGCTGCTGCCGGGGCAGTTCAAATATCTGCCGCCCGAAGCGCTGGATGAAAAAGTGCACTACCTCGGTGTGGTGGCGCGCTATGCCGATTCGGAAAGCGCAGAGTGGCGCAAAGTCATCAAGCTAAAGAATACCGGGCAGACGTATCAGATCCTCGTGCACCTGCGCAGGGATGAAGTCGAAATCAAAAAAGACCAAGAAGAAGAATAACTATGTCGAGTCGCAATCGCATTATCTGGCGGGAAGGTCTGTTCATTAAACCGCAGCATTTTCAACAACAGCAAAGACACACCGATTACGCACTGCACGCGCGTCTCAGCGCCCTCAGTGACTATTTCTATGGCTTGCAGTCGCTGGCGATTAATGAGGAATACCTCAATTTTGGCCGCATCGCGCTGGTTAACGCCAGCGGGGTGATGCCTGACGGCACCGTGTTCAATATTCCAGGCGACGATGCGCTGCCGCTGCCGCTGGAGATTACCGACGTCGCGCTGGCAAACCAGAAAGTGTATCTGGCGCTGCCGCTGGCGGTAAATGGCGTCAGTGAAGTCGGTCAGCCGGGGCAGGGGATCGCCAGCCGCCTGCAATCGCACCGGCATGACGTGCGCGACCTGCACAGCGACGGCGGCGATATCGTTTCTCTGGAAGTCGGTAAGGTTAGCCTGCGCCTGATGCTCGATCGTGACGATCGCAGCGCCTATGCCTCGCTGGCGATTGCCAACATTCTGGATAAACGCCCCGACGGCGGCTTGATTCTGGATCCGAATTTTATGCCGTGCAGTATCAGCGTCACCGCGATCCCCACCCTAAAACGCTTTCTGGGGGAATCCGCCGGTCTGGTGGCGGAACGCGCGCGCAGTCTGGCGCAGCGTATTGCTGCACCGGGACAGCAGGGCGTCGCGGACGTGGCCGAATTTATGATGCTGCAATTGCTTAACCGTGCGCAGCCCAAACTGTCGCATCTGGCACGCCTTGGCACGCTACACCCTGAACGCCTGCACGAAACGCTGGTTGAGCTGTGTGGCGAGCTGATGACGTTTACCGATGAGTCGCGTCTGCCGCCTGAATTCCCCGCCTATCGTCACGAACACCAGCAGGCCAGCTTTGAGCCGCTGATGATGTCGTTGCGTCAGGCGCTGAGCACCGTGCTGTCGCCGCGCGCCGTCTCCATCCAACTGAAGAAACAGCCGTATGGCGTGATGGTGGCGATGGTTGGCGATGCGGAACTGATGGCCAACGCCGAGTTTGTACTGGCGGTGCGTGCGCGTATGCCGCAGGAGCATCTGCGTAAACAGCTGCTGCAACAAACGAAGATCGCCTCCAGCGAGAAGATCCGCGAACTGATCAGCCTGCAACTGCCGGGTATCCCGCTGCTGCCGCTGCCGGTTGCGCCGCGTCAGCTGCCTTATCACGCGGGCTACAGCTATTTCCAACTGGATAGACAAAGCCCCGCCTGGCAGGTGCTGGTATCTGGCAACACGCTGGCGTTCCACATTGCTGGCGAATTCCCGGAACTGGATATGCAGCTTTGGGCCATCCGTGGGCAGTAGTAAGGAGAGGAAAAGATGAGCATCGAGGTTATTAAAAACGATCAACTGGGCGATCTGCTTTTTGACCACGCCCGCCAGCTGGATATGGACTCCGACTACTGGTTCCGCCTGCGTGGACAAAGCATTAATCCGATGGTGGATGCGGTCACGCCGCTGCTGGGCATGGTAGAGCGGGTGCGCCAGCTCTCTGCTTATGAGGGCGTGGAAGATCTGTATCAGCGTGTGGTATCTGAAATTCAGGCTATCGAGCAGGAATTACACTCTCATGGCTACGAAAACGGCGTGATCTTGTCGTTCCGCTACATCCTCTGCACCTTCATTGATGAAGCCGTGATGGGACGGGAGTGGGGCGGGCAGAGTATGTGGTCGGCCCATTCTCTGCTGACCCGTTTTCACAATGAGACCTGGGGCGGCGAAAAGGTATTTGTCCTGCTGGAGAAGTTACTGGACGACCCAACCCGCTATCGCGACATTCTGGAATTTATCTACCTCTGCCTCTGTCTGGGTTTTGAAGGGCGCTATCGGGTGATGACCCAGGGGCGTGAGGAACTCAATCGCGTCGTGAACAAGCTGCACGACACCCTGCGCCCTGAGCCGGCGAATTCCCCGACGGTCTTCCACTTGAATCTGGGGCAACAGGCCTCGCGCTACCACCTGCGCAGACAGGTGTCATTACGCACGCTATTTGTCGGCGTGTGTGTTGTTTTGGTGGCCGCCTTCGGCCTGTACCGCTATCAGCTAACTCATCAAACCCAGGACGTACTGCGTCAGCTGGGAGAATTATTACAATAACAGGAGCTACACCGTGATTCGAATTGAACTGCCGACACTGGTTGAACGACTCAACCCCGTGTGCCGTCATATGCTGGAAGAAGCGGCGGCACTCTGTATTCAACATCAGGGTGCGGAAATCCGTATTGAGCACCTGTTGCTGAAAATGCTGGAAACGCCACTGTGCGATGTGCGTCAGATCCTCAAGCGTGCAGGCGTGGATGCGGATGAGCTGTCTTCGCTGCTGTTACCTTCCTCCATGGATAAAGAGTTTGACGCAGGCTATCCCTCATTCTCCCCTCTGCTGGTGGAGTGGTTACAGGATAGCTGGCTGCTGGCCTCGGCTGAATTCCAACATTCACGCCTGCGTAGCGGCATCTTGCTGCTGGTTCTGCTGATGACGCCCAATCGCTATGTGGCTGGCGCAGTATCCCGCCCGCTGGCGCAGATTAACCGTGAGCTTTTACGCCAGCAGTTTGATGAGTGGGTGAAGGATTCGGTGGAAACGGAAGTCGCGGTGCAGTCTGCCACGGCCGAACAGGCTGCTGCGGCGAACACGCAGCTCTCTCGCTATACCCAAAACGTGACGGAATCCGCCCGGCAGGGGCAACTGGATCCGGTGCTGTGCCGCGACCATGAAATCGATCTGATGATCGACATTCTCTCCCGTCGTCGTAAAAACAACCCGATTGTGGTCGGGGAAGCGGGCGTCGGTAAAAGTGCGCTGATCGAAGGGCTGGCGCTGCGTATCGTGGCCGGTGCCGTGCCGGAAAGACTGCGGGATGTGGAACTGCTTACGCTCGATTTGGGAGCGATGCAGGCCGGTGCCTCGGTGAAAGGCGAATTTGAGAAACGCTTCAAAGGCGTGATGCAGGAAGTGAAAGATTCACCGCGCCCTATCATTCTGTTTATCGATGAAGCACATACGCTCATCGGGGCAGGCAATCAGGCCGGTGGGCTGGACGTTTCCAACCTGCTCAAGCCTGCACTGGCGCGCGGTGAACTGCGCACCATCGCGGCCACGACCTGGAGCGAATACAAAAAATACGTCGAGAAGGACGCCGCGCTTTCCCGCCGTTTCCAGCTCGTCAAAGTCGGTGAACCGAATGCGGAAGAAGCCACGGTTATCCTGCGTGGGCTGCGTGGCATCTATGAAAAGGCGCACGGTGTCCTGATTGATGAAGATGCGCTTCAGGCGGCGGCACAGCTGTCAGCCCGCTATATCTCCGGTCGCCAACTGCCCGATAAAGCCATCGATGTGCTGGATACGGCCAGCGCGCGCGTGGCGATTAACCTGACGACGCCACCGCGTGCGGTCAGCCAGCTACAAACCCGCCTGCATCAGCAGGAGATGGAAATCACCCAGCTTGAGCGTCAGGCGCGTATTGGTCTGGGCAATACCGAAGAACGATTAGCTGAACTACGCGACGCCCGCGAAGCCGGTGTGGTACAGCTGGCACAGCTGGAAGCCGACTGGCAGCAGCAGAAAATACAGGTTCAGCGCGTGATTGAACTGCGTACGGCGCTGCTGGATGAAGAGCAGTCTGTCGATTTTGATGCGGTGTCAGCCGCGGCGGAACTGGCGGCCTGCGAACAGGCGCTGGAAGCGCTGCAACAGTCCTCGGTACTGGTTTCTCCTCACGTTGATAAAACGCAGATTGCGGCCGTTATTGCCGAGTGGACCGGCGTACCGCTGAACCGCATCTCACAGAGTGAAATGGATGTCGTCACGCGCCTGCCTGAATTCCTGGGGGATTCAATTAAAGGGCAGCAGTTGGCGATTGCTCAATTGCATAAACATCTGCTGACTGCGCGTGCGGATCTTCGTCGTCCGGGGCGTCCGCTGGGGGCTTTCCTGTTGGTCGGGCCGAGCGGCGTAGGTAAAACGGAAACCGTGCTCCAGATTGCCGATCTGATGTTTGGCGGACGCAACTATCTGACCACCATCAATATGTCGGAATATCAGGAAAAACATACGGTTTCACGCCTGATCGGTTCGCCGCCGGGCTATGTCGGGTTTGGTGAAGGCGGCGTGTTGACCGAAGCCATCCGCCAGAAGCCGTATTCCGTGGTGCTGCTGGATGAGGTGGAGAAGGCGCACCCAGATGTTCTGAACCTGTTCTATCAGGCGTTTGACAAAGGTGAACTCGCCGATGGCGAAGGCCGGGTGATCGACTGCCGCAACGTGGTGTTCTTCCTGACGTCCAACCTCGGGTTCCAGACGATTGTGAACTACGCCGAGCAGTCGGATGTGTTGCTGGATGCGCTTTACCCTGAGCTGGCAGCCTTCTTCAAACCCGCACTCCTGGCGCGTATGGAAGTCATCCCTTACCTGCCGCTGGCGCATGACACCATGGTTGAGATCGTACAAGGCAAACTGTCGCGTCTGGTGTCTCTGCTGCAACAGCGCTTTGGGGCGGAAGTCATCATTGAGAACGAGGTGCCGGAAGAGATTCTGCGGTTGGCAAACCGCAGCGAAAACGGCGCGCGTATGCTCGAATCGGTAATTGATGGTGCCTTGCTGCCGCCGGTCTCGCTACAGCTGCTGCAACGCATGTCTGCGGGTGAGCCTGTCAGCCGTATTCATTTCCGCGTCGAAGCCGGCCAGTTCCAGACTGAGGTTGAGGGCTGAGTATGCAACATGCCCTCGAACTGGCGCTTGCACTCACCCGACAGCATGACGAGGCCGGTCTGTGCGACTGGCTGCTGGAGACGATGCAGGCCGCCTGGCAGCCTCAAGGGATGCTACTGGGTATGGTGGATGTCAGCGGCAGGCAACTGACCTGCCAGGGGCGAGTGCATGAAACGCCGGTGGCGCTGAGTCTGGGCGTGGATGACTTTAGCCACCCGCTGGCTTATGCGCTGCATAAGAATCAGGCGCGCACCTGGGATTCTCTCTATGGCGGTGCCCGCATTGAGCACCGTGAATTCCGGCAGATGCTGGTTTCTGTCGGGACGAACTGCGGGCTGCATGCGCTGCCGCTGCTGTCGGAGAGTGGTAAACCGCTGGCAGTGCTGGCGCTGCTGGATACGCCGATGCGCCTGCAAACGCTGCATCAGCGCGGTGAGTGCGAGCGGCTGGTGCAGGTGTTTTGCCGTCAGCTGATGCTGCTGCGTGAGCTGGCGCATACCCGACGGGAGCAGGTCGCGCTGAGAGATTCACTTCGCCAGATTAAGGATGAAGGGCAAAGCCGCCGCGAGCAGGAAAAGCGAGTGGAAACGACGCTGATTGGCCGATCTGTCGTCATTAAAGAGCTGCATCAGCAGATTTATCAGGCGGCAAAACACCGTCTTTCGGTGCTGATTCAGGGCGAAACCGGTTCAGGGAAAGATGTGGTCGCGCGTCTGCTGCATCAGTGTTCCGAACGTGCCGACAAGCCTTTTATTGCCATCAACTGCGCGGCGATCCCGGAAAACCTGATTGAAAGCGAGCTGTTTGGTTACCAAAAAGGCGCGTTCTCCGGCGCACAAAGCAACAAGATTGGTCTGGTCGAGCAGGCTAACGGCGGAACCCTGTTTTTGGATGAAGTCGGCGATATGCCGCAGTCCATGCAGGCCAAGCTGTTAAGGGTGTTGGAAACGCACAGCTTCCGTCCCCTCGGTGCGGAGAAAGAAGTGCATTCCGATTTCCGCCTGATTGCTGCGACCCATCAGCCGCTGGAACAGCAGGTGTCTGACGGCATATTTCGGCAGGATCTCTATCATCGCCTTTGCCAGTGTCTGTTGCAGGTCGCCCCGCTGCGCGAGCGGCCGGACGATATTCGTCTGCTGTGCGAGCACTTCATCGGTCAATTTGCAGATAAACAGCAAAAGCACGTTGGGCCATTGAACCGCGCTTTCCTGCGCCAACTGGTGGCGTATGACTTTCCCGGCAATGTGCGGGAACTGCGCAATCTGCTGGAAGTCGCCTGCGCGCATACGCCGGACGGTGAGGCACTGTCTCTGGCATCGCTGCCGACGGAACTGCGCGAGCGGCTGATGAGCAGCCCGCCTGAAGAGCAGGATCGCTATCAGCACATCCACGACTTGCGTATTGCCACGCAGCTGTATGAAGCGGCTGTTATTGAGGCACGCCTGCGCCAGTTTCAGGGCAATCGCCTGCTGGTGGCCGATAGCCTCAATATCCCTAAACGCACTCTCGACCACAAATGCCAGAAGCTGGAGGTAAATTGATGTTTCTGACGATGGCACCCCTATTGTTGGCAACCGCTGCGACGCCCGATCCCGCCTGGCAGTCGTTATGGGAACAGTGCCGTAATGAGACGGCTTCAGAACTCCGACTGGCCTGTTATGACGCGCTGGGGCGGGAAGCGGAACGCAGCGGCACGCTGTCCCCACAGAACGATAACGCTGCGACGGGCGGAACGTTTCAACTGGGACGTGAAGCAGACAGCGGCGATATGACGCTCACCCGCGTGCTGGCCGATGGCAATACGCTGGTGATTAGCTGCGCCAGCAATATTACGCATTTGCGCTTAACGCTCAGCGAACCCTGGGCAGGTGAGTCCGTCACATCCCAGTTGGATGGCGTGACGGTGTCCGACAGCTGGTTTATCCGCAATCGTGGACTGCTGCTGGAGTCGGGACGCGGCCTGCCCGCGATTGATGCGTTAAAGCGCTGGATTGGGCATCGCGAGCTGGTGCTTAACGGCGCAGACGGTCACACGCTGCGTATCGAGCTCGCCGGGCTGGGCGACGCATTAGCGCTGCTGCGTCAGCAGTGCCACTGGTAAAGGAGGCGTTCATGCATGCACATCCCTGGTGTAAACGCCTGCAAACCTCGTTGCCGGATGAGATGTTGCGCGCGGCGGTATTGCCGGACGATCCGCTCTGGGAAAAGGTTGAAACGGAGCTGGTCAAGCTCGGATCGCTGGCGCATAACCAGGTCGATCTTAACGTGGTGGCGGGTTACTGCCTGACCTTACTGGAAAGCAAAACCAAAGACATGCGGGTGCTGGTGCAGCTATTGCGCTGCTTACAGCACCCGGCCAAAGCGACACCGTTTTCTACTGCGTTGATGCTGCTGGACAGCTGGCTGGAGAGCTACTGGGTGCCCGCGTGGCCTGCCAGTCCGGTTCAGAAACAGAAGTTGATGATCCAGATTATTCGGCGTTTTGAGAGCGCGCTGCCCCGTATTGCAGAAAGTGCATCCAGCGCAGAGCTGGAGCAATTACAGCAGTTGACGGAGCAGGTGGCGACCCGCTGGGGCGAACTGGCCAGTGACAAAGCGGCGTTGATGGATGAACTGGTGCAGGGCGTTAAGCGTGCCAGACAGCGGCAGCAGGCGCAGGAACAGGCGAATCAGACGGCAAAATCGACTCCGGCAGCCAGCAGTAGTGGAGGCGCGGGCGGGAGTGAAACCAGCGCCAGCGCGGCCTCGACGCCCGTTAGTTCGGTGGAGATTAACTCATCCGATGAACGCGGCTGGCGGCAAACGCAGCTGAACGTCGCGGCGCTGCTGGTTGAGCGTCATCCTGACTCACCGATGGGCTACCGTCTGCGCCGCCACGCTATCTGGTCCGGTATTGCCACACCGCCGATGTCGTCCAAAGGGAATAAAACCCAGCTGGCACCCGTCTCGTCGGATCGCGTGGATGAATACCAAAGTGCGCTGGCTCAGGCCGATTTGGCGCTGTGGGAACGCATAGAACAAAGTCTGGTGCTGGCTCCTTACTGGTTTGATGGTCACATGCTGTCCGCCTCGGTGGCGTCACGGTTGGGACATGCTTCTGTCGCGACGGCGATTGCCGAGGAGCTTTCTGCGTTTATTCAGCGCTTGCCGGAGCTGCGTGAACTGGCGTTCAGCGATGGCGCGCCCTTTTTGACTGGGAAGTGTAGCCAGTGGTTGCAGTCCAGTCAGCCCGTTCGCGGCGGCGGTGGGGCGCGGCAGGACGATCTGGCGACGGAGGCAGCGGCCTGTCGGGATGAGAAAGGGATTGGGGCGGCGATGCAGCTATTGGATGAACGCATGCGTCGCCTGAAAGAGCCGCGTGACCGCTTTTATGCCGAGTTGGTACTGGCGGATTTACTCGCCGAAGAAGGGATGAAATCACTGGCAGCACAGCACTATCAGCACATGTGGCAGGAAAGCCAACAATTGGGCCTGATGCAATGGGAACCGGGAATGGTCAGCCGCGTGGAGCGGTTGGCGGCATCCCGCAAAAAATAAGACATTCGGAGTGAATGGTCACTTATGTTTAAAACAATCATAACCTTTCTACGCAAGCAGTTACCTAAACTGAAACCCTCCTGGTTACTTTTGGGCGTGCTGCTGTGGGTCGTCGTGTTGGTTCTGGCCTGGTGGCTGGGGCCGCGTTTGACGGTGGGCGAGTCGCGTCCGTTGCAGGGAATCTGGGGCCGCGTGGTGTTCACGCTGGTTTGGCTGTGGCTGGCGTTTTCCTACAGCGCCTGGCTGGTCTGGCGTCGCGTGCAGCAGATGCGGGCGGAGCGCCATGAGCAGCAGGTGATTGAACAGGATCCCTTGCAGGTGTATGTCGACAGCCAGCAAACGTTTCTCGACCGCTGGCTGGAGGCGTTTCAGATCCAGTTGGGTAAACGCGCGCTGTACGCGATGCCCTGGTATCTGACGATTGGTCTGGCTGGCAGCGGGAAAAGTAGCCTGATCCATCGCGCTAATCCGGCAAACAAAATGAATCCGAAGCTGGATGCGGAGCTGCGAGACGTGGCGGCAGGCCAGCAGGTGAGCAGTTGGGTCGGCGAATCCGCGGTGATTTGGGACCCAAACGGACAGCTACTTGCCCAGCCCGAGCTGGAAGGCGATTCGCTCGGACAACGTCATGCTCGACTGTGGCAGCACCTGTTGCAGTGGCTCAGTGAAAACCGCCGCCGCCAGCCGCTCAACGGTCTGGTGCTCACGCTGGATATCTCCTGGCTGGCACAGGCTGGCGTCGCCGATCGCAAAGCTTACGCGCAGGTGATGCGTGCCCGCTTGCAGGAGATTTCCGTCAACATCAATACGCGCTTACCGGTATATATCGCGCTGACCCGGCTGGATATGCTGAGCGGCTTCGATAAGGTCTATCGCCAGTTGAACCGCGAGGCGCGTCAGGCCGTATTAGGGGTGACGTTTACGCCGCAGGCGAGCAACAGCAAAGGCTGGTTAGAAGAGCTGGAGCGCTTCTGGGACGAGTGGGTCACGCACCTGAATGACAACCTGCCGGATATGCTGCTGACGCAATCCGACAGAAGCGTGCGCAATTCGCTGTTCTCGTTTGTTCGCCAACTGGCTGGGGTGAAAGATTACGTGATGGAAGTGCTGACGGAAACGTTAGCGACGGGCGAGGATCGCGCGTTCCTGATCCGCGGCGTCTACGTCAGCTCGGTCTACCAACAAGGGGTGCCGTTCGATGCCTTTGCGCAATCGGCTTCCCGCCGCTATCAACTGCCAGAGCCGATTAACCCTGCGCTGCGCGGTGAATCCAATACGTTCTTTGTGCAGCGTCTCTTCCCTGACGTCATTTTCCCAGAGGCCAGTCTGGCGGGGGAAAACCGGCTGCATAGCCTCTATCGCCGACGTCGGCTGAGTATCGGCGTGGGCTGCATGCTGCTCGCCAGTCTGGCGCTGATTGGCAGCTGGCACCATTTCTATCGGGTCAATGAAGAGGCGGGACGTAACGTCCTGACGAAAGCGCAGGCCTTTATCGGCACCAATGAGCTGGAAGGCCAGCAGGGCTACGGCTATCAGCAGTTGCCGCGTCTGAATTTGATTCGCGATGCGACCTTATCCTTTGGTAATTACCACGAGCGCACGCCGCTGCTGGCCGATCTTGGCCTGTATCAGGGCGACAAGATTGGGCCTCATGTTGAAGGCACCTATCTGCAAATGCTGAATCAGCGCTTTCTCCCGGCGGTGATGCAAGGGTTGCTGGAAGATCTGAATCAGGCTCCGGCCAATAGTGAGCAAAAGCTGACGATTCTGCGCGTGATGCGGATGCTGGATGATGCGTCAGGGCGCAATAAAGCGCTGGTCGAACAGTTTATGGCGCAGCGTTGGCAGAAGGCATTTCCCGGACAGGGCAACGTGCAGGAACAGCTGATGCAGCATCTGGATTACGCCCTTGAGCACACCGACTGGCACAAGGCGCGTGAGCAGAAAGACGCGGTAGCGATCAGCACGTTCGCGCCATTTAATGGGCCGATTACGCTGGCCCAGCAGGAACTGAGCAAGCTGCCGATGTATCAGCGCGTTTACCAGAGTCTGGTGATGAAGGCGACGCAGGTGCTGCCGCCGGATTTAGCGATTCGTGACGAAGTCGGGCCGACGTTTGACCCGGTGTTTTCCCTGCGTAATGACAAAGCGGGCAGCGTGCCTCGGCTGCTGACGTATCCCGGCTTTAGTGATTATTACCTCAAGCAGGACAAAGCGCTGTTAGAGCTGACGGCACTGGACGCCTGGGTGCTGGGACAGCGTGAGCGTGCGCAGTTCAGCGAGGCCGATCGGCGGGAAATTCTGCGTCAGGTGAATGACCGCTACATTACGGATTACATCAACCAGTGGCAGAAAGTGCTGGCGAACATTGATGTGCAGACGCTCGATACGCCGGAGCAGGCGCTCGACATTCTCACGGATATTACCGGCAACGATCAGCCTTTCCAGCGCGTGCTGACTACGGTCAGTGACAACACCCGTATCCGTAAGCTGTCCGATGATGATAACGACACGGCGCAGAGTATTAACACGCGTACTGGTCGTCCGTTTATGACCATCAATGCGGCGCTGAGCGGACGCGGTGAGCAGGGGCCGCTGGTGCAAGAGGTCAATCAGAAGTTGACGGATCTCTATCACTATCTCGATCAGATCGTTAACGCGACCGATCCGGGACAGGCGGCGTTGAAAGCGGTGCAGGCCCGGCAGGGGAATAAATTTGCCGATCCGGTATTCGCCTTACAGCAATACGCCCGCAGCCTTCCTGCGCCGCTGGATCGCTGGGTAGGACAATTAGCCGGAGAGAGCGCGAGTCTGGTGACCGGGCTGGCGATGTCGTCGCTGAATCAGGAATGGCTGGATAAGGTCGTGACGCCATTCAATGAGAAGCTGGCGGATCGTTACCCCTTCGATCCGTCATCGAACAAGGATGTGCCGCTATCGGAAATGGAAATGTTCTTCATGACTGGCGGGACGCTGGACAGCTTCTATCAGACCAACCTCAAGGCGATGATGGAGAGCGGCATGCTGGAAGAAGGCATGGCATCGCCTCTGCAAGCAGAGCTGGTGAAACAGCTTGAACGCGCTACCCGCATCCGCCAGACCCTGTTTAATGCGCAGGGCAGCCTGGAAGTGCATTTTGTGCTGGAGCCGCTGGAACTGACGGCGAACAAGCGCCGCAGCGTGCTGAATCTGGACGGACAGCTGCTGGAATACAGCCACGGTCGTCGCCAGAAAACGCCGCTGGTGTGGCCAAACAGTATGCGTGACGGTGCCGAAAGCAAGCTGACGCTGGTGCCAGACGATCGTGAGCGTTCGCCGCGTAGTCTGAGCTTTAGCGGGCCGTGGGCGATGTTCCGCTTAATCAATAGCGATCAGCTGACTCAGGTGAATGAGAACACCTTTGACGTGCGCTTCTCGCTGGAAAACGGCGCGATGACGTATCGCGTGTATACCGATGCCAGCCATAACCCGTTTGCCGGTGGTCTGTTCAGCCAGTTCACGCTGCCTGACTCGCTTTATTAATTTAACTCTCGGGAGCCTGCTGCTCAGGCTCCCTATTGCTGGATGATGTGATATGCAAGATGCACAACAGGCCCTGAAAGTCGGCCGCGATCCACGGATGCTGCCGGAGTTTGACGCACTTCGGGCGGAAATTAACAAGTTGAGTCACGCGTCTCGTCCTGACGTGGACTGGATGCTGGTGCACGATATGGCCACCACCATCTTTGAAAAGCAGGGCGTGGATCTCCAGACCGCGATTTACTTTACGCTGGCACGTTCGCGGCTGGCGGGATTGACCGGCTTCACGGAAAGCTGTGAGTTTCTGGCGAATTTGATCGTAACGCAGTGGGATAACTTCTGGCCGCCGGTACATCAGGAACGGGCGCGTATCGAGATGCTGGACTGGTTTATTGCTCGCATCAGCGAAGTGGTGCGGCAGTACGCCATCAGCCATGAACACAAGCGGCTGGTTTACCGTTGCGAACGCGCGCTGCAATTGATGAGTGAAAAGCTGCACAACTCGGGGCTGAGCCGCATTCCTCGCGTCGAGAATCTGCTGCATTTCGTCGAAGGCTATACCCATTTGTTTGATGAAACCGAGATTGTCATTGTGTCGGACGATCAGGAACTGAAAAAGCAGGATATGCAGATTCCACCCATGGTGTTCTTTCATTCAGACATGGAGCCCGGCGCGACGGTGCAAAGCAGTGGTTCATCAGGCTCGGGTCAGGCTGCTCTGCCTGCGGGCAGCATTCTCATCGGACGGGAGAAAGGGCAAATGAAGCCGACGGTATTGAAGATTGAGGCGCATAAAAAGCAGAAGCCCGCGTGGTTTTGGTTTGTCTCCGGGCTGCTGACCTGTGCGCTGCCTGTCGCGGCCATTACAGGCTGGCAGTATTGGCAGGAACAGAAAGCTGATGCGCTGGCGCTATTGCAACAGCCAGCGTATGCGTTGCCTGCCGCCCCCGATCATAATGACATTCGCCGGGTGCGTATTGCGCTGGGCGAACAGAAATTGCAAGGCATGGAAGGTGAGCTGATTAACCGCTATCAGGCACAGCTGGAGCAGGTGAAAAATGCGTCGCCGTTCTATCTGTATGAATACGGCAACGGCTTGAAAAACGTGATGCAGCAGCTCTATCCCGACTCGCTGGCGGTAAAAGAGATGGAACGCCAGTGGCAGATTGCGCTTGAACGTCAGCAGGGTGATGAACCAAAAACACGCGGGTACGAACAGGCCCGTGCCAGAGTCAACGACACGTTGCAGCAACTGCTGGAACTGGAGCGGCAGCGGCGGACGGTGACGATTTCCTACCTGAAATCAAAGCTCTACGATATGCAAAAAGACCTGATATCGGACGTTCCCTTTGGGATACGGCTGCGGGAACTTGAGGCGCGTAAAACCAGGAACCAGTCGCTGACGCCTGCGGAGCTACGTGTGATGGAAGACGAACTGCGCGCCTTCAACGTTCGCTTGTACCGTTTGCAGCAGGGTAATTCTGCCAGCTGATTATCGTGAAGGGAAAAACGCTGAGCACATGATGAAATACAAAAAATTAGTGATAGTCCTGTCGGCCTGTTGGCTGGCGTCATGTCAGGCGCCGGTCACATCGCTGTCTGAAACAGAATTAGTGGCGTCGGCGAATCGGGGAAACGGTGAAGCGCAATATCAGCTGGCAAAGACGCTAGCCGCGCGATCGCAGTACACCGAGGCGATGCAGTGGATGCAGAAGGCATCTGGCCTGCCTGAACTTCCCGCTAATGCGGAACTGCGCGCGGCCGCCGCGCTTCAGGTTGGCGACTGGTATCAGGCCGGACTGGGTGCGCCCAAGAACAGCCCGTCAGCTCGCCAGTGGTGGACAACGTCCTCACGTCTGGGAAATGGGGAAGCGGGACATCGGCTCGGTATGGACTGTCAGGTTCAGCATCAGGGAAAGCTGGTTGCGGCCTGCCTGAGTGCATTTGAATCCTCTGCGGCAAATGGCTATCCCCCCGCGCAGCTGATTGTTGCCCAGTGGCACGCGACGCATGCGGGGGGCGAAAAAGAGGCCGTGTCGTGGCTGCTGAAAGCCGCTGAACTCGGCAATCGGGATGCGCAGTATCAACTGGCGCAGCGCTACGAGCAGGGTAACGGTGTGGTTATCCGGCGCGATCTGGCTGAGCGCTGGTATTTCCGTGCGGCGACGCTGGGTCAGGCACAGGCGCAGCTGTGGATGGCGCGGCACGAAGACGGCGAAAATGCGCTGAACTGGTATCAAAAGTCCGCGTCATCAGGTGATGCCGAAGCACAACTTTGGTTGGGCAAGGCATACCGCGAAGGTAAGCGCTTACCTTGGGATGAGCAAAAAGCGCGTTATTGGCTGGAGCGTGCTGCGTCCGGCGGATCGGGTGAGGCCGATTATTTACTCAGCCAGAGCCAGACAACCCATGAAAAGCGCGAACAGTATCTGGTTCAGGCTTCTTCCGCAGGCTATATCCAGGCACAGCGCGAACTGGGTGAGCGGTTATTTAAAGCGAACGAATTCGCACGAGCGCGTGAAGAATATGCCAAAGCGGCATCAGCAGGAGACACGGAATCCCGTCTGGCCTATGGCGAGATGCTACGGCTCGGACAAGGCGGTAAAGAGGATTATGTCGAGGCGATGAAGCAGTACCGTCTGGCGGCGAATGACGGTAACCGCATGGCGCAGTACCGTATGGGGATGATGCGTCAGGATGGGCTGGGTGCCTCCCGCAATCGTATTCATGCTTACGCCTGGTACGCGATGGCAGCGACGGAGGGAATGAGCGAAGCCATTCATGCGCGTAACGATCTGGAAGCGACGATGCAGCCGGATGAAATCAAAGCCGGACAGCGGTTGGCGATGCACTGGTCATCGGGGAAAACAGAGTAATCCGTGGTGGTTGTTCGTTAGTGCTCACTTGCGGATAAGCAACCGCTGAGAGTAAATCGTTAAAGCAGAGCCGACAGCGCGTTGCGATCCGACTGGAGCGGCGTCGCATAAATAAGTCGTGGCAATAAACAGGCGGGGGTTGCGTGATAGCAACACCCGTTTTTTTGTTTTTATGACTCCTTTAATTACTCTTTTATTACGGGATGTCCTGACTTTGCCATTCCTGCTTTGCATAAAAAACGTAAGTGACCGCTTACTATTATTGTTATGAAAGTGAGTGATTTATCGCCAAATATAGTTTTTTGCTATTAATAAGCACGGTTTCTATCGGTTATTCATTTCATTAATTCATCGCTAACGCAAACTTTCAGCATAACTGCGCATTCTGCGCAACTTCTTGCTCACTTTCTGGTGTAAATCACTTTTTGCGCAATGTCTGCAAACGATTCGCGAGGTCTGCGCAACTTCTTGCTCAAATTTTACTTAGGGGGAATTTTAGTTAGGTAAATTTCTTTATAAAACATGAAGATAATTTTTGGCATGTGAATTGCTATATAGACGGTGAAGTTACTCATTCTGTTCAATAACTCATTCCGTTCAACAACAAGGAGCAAGACTATGCCAACTCCATGCTATATCAGCATCGAAGGTAAAACTCAGGGCAACATTACTGCGGGTGCTTTCACTTCTGATTCTGTCGGCAACATCTATGTGGAAGGCCACGAAGACGAAATGCTGGTTCAGGAATTCAAACACATTGTCACCGTACCGACCGACCCACAGTCTGGTCAGCCGTCTGGCCAACGCGTGCATAAGCCGTTCAAATTCACCGTCGCGCTAAACAAAGCGGTTCCGCTGATGTACAACGCCCTGGCGTCTGGCGAAATGCTGCCGACCGTGACCCTGAAATGGTACCGCACGTCGGTTGAAGGTAAGCAAGAACACTTCTTCTCTACCGTGTTGACTGACTCCACCATCGTGGACATCGACTGCAAAATGCCACACTGCCAGGACCCGTCAAAACTGGACTACACCCAGTTGATCGAAGTGTCGCTGGCCTACCGCAAAATTGATTGGGAGCACACCGTTGCCGGGACTTCCGGCTCTGATGACTGGCGTGCACCGGTCGAAGCGTAATTCCCACCGAACCCGGGCTTGTCCCGGGTTTTCTGCGTTTTTCTCAACGCGATGCTTTATCAACATGAACTGTGGTGTGAGCAGACTCAGACCACAGCGCAGGTTTTTATTTTAATCAGGATAGCGACGTGCCGCTCCGGGAAAACCCGAGGCGTGCGGTAGCCATGGCAACGGCGAAGGAAGAAGGAGAGGACGGGTGGCAAACAGTACAGGATTACAGTTCACCGTAAAGGTCGGTGCTCTGGAAGCAGGCACTTTCGCGGTGGTGGATTTCAGGCTGGATGAGGGGCTGAACCGGCCTTTCAGCCTGTCGCTGAGTCTGGCGAGCGCGTTGCCGGATCTCGATTTCGGCGCGGTGCTGGACCAGCCGTGCGAGCTGATGATTTGGTATGAAGGCGAACTGAAACGTCGGGTCAGCGGGATTATCAGTGGCTTCACGCAGGGTGACACCGGATTCCGGCGCACGCGCTATCAGATAGAAGTCCGTCCGGCCTTGTGGCGACTGGGATTACGCACCAACGCCCGCATCTTTCAGGCGCAGAAGCCGGAGGCGATTATCGGGGCGCTGCTGGAAGAAGCCGGTATCACCGACCACGCCTTTGCGCTGCGTAACGAGCATGCGGTGCGCGAATATTGCGTGCAGTATCGGGAAAGCGATTTAGCCTTTATCACCCGGCTGGCTGCCGAGGAGGGCCTGTATTTCTTCCACGAATACGAAGAGGGTAAACACCGGGTGGTGTTTGCTGACGATGCGGGTGCACTGACCAAAGGCCCCGAGCTGTTCTTCAATCTGGCGACGCAGGGGCTGAGTGAGGGCGAATATGTCCGGCGCTTCCACTACGCGGAGCGGGTGAGTACGGCCGAAGTCGAGCTGAAAGACTACAGCTTCAAAACACCGGCTTACGGGCTGTCGCACAAGAAAATGAGCGGCGAGCTGGCGCACCAGCGCGAAAGCTATCAGCATTACGACTACCCGGGGCGCTATAAGCAAGACCCGAGCGGCAAGGCGTTCAGCGGCTACCGGCTGGATGCGCTGCGCTCAGGGGCGGTGACGAGCGAAGGGGAATCCAACTGCGCGGGGCTGATGCCGGGTAACACCTTCACGCTGACGGAGCACCCGAATGCGACGCTGAATGCGGTGTGGCAGACGGTGAGCGTGACGCACGTCGGACAACAGCCGCAGGCGCTGGAAGAGGAAAGCGGCGGCGAACCGACGACCATGAGCAACAGCTTTGCCGTGGTGAAAGGCACAACGACGTGGCGTGCTGCCATGCCCTACAAACCGATGGTGGACGGCCCGCAAATCGCCAGCGTCGTCGGCCCAACGGGGGAGGAAATCTACTGTGACCAGTATGGTCGGGTAAAACTGCAATTCCCGTGGGATCGCTACGGTGCGAGCAATGACCAGAGTTCCTGCTGGGTGCGCGTCAGCCAGGGCTGGGCGGGCGGCCAGTACGGCATGATTGCCATCCCGCGTATCGGCCATGAAGTGATCGTCAGTTTCCTTGAAGGCGATCCGGACCAGCCGATTGTCACCGGGCGTACTTTCCACGCCACCAACCCGACGCCGTACGTTTTACCAGCACATAAAACGCGTACCACGCTTCGTACCGATACGCATAAAGGCAGCGGCTTCAACGAACTGCGTTTTGAGGATGAGGCGACGCGTGAACAGATTTACTATCACGCTCAGAAAGATATGGATGGCGTTATCAACAACATCCACCGGCAAAGCGTAGGGCGCGATCAGCACCTCAGCGTGGATCAGGATCAGTTCCAACGGGTCACGCGTCACCGCCACCGAACGATAGGCAAGGATGATTTTGAAAACATCGGTCAGGATCATCATCAGGAAATTGGCCGGAGTTTTATTCAGAAAATTGGTGCGTCGTTCAAACGTTTCATCGGTGGGGGGGAGATTACCCGTATCGAAGGGAGCCGTCAGACCACGATGTCTGGTTCTGAAGAGACGCTGATCGGCGCGCACCAGCGCGTTCTGGTGAATACGGACAGCTACCTGAAAGCTGCGGATATCGTGCTGGAAGCGGGGCAGGCACTGACCATCAAAGGGCCTGGCGGCTTTATCAAGATTGATAGCGCGGGTGTCACAATTTCCGGGACGATTGTGAAAATCAACGATGGCGGTGCGGCTGGCGTAGGGACTGCGCCAGTATCCATTACGCCAGAAGATCCGACGAAGCCTACGCTGCCCGATGCGCCAGACAGACGTTAAGGAGGAACTATGCCAGGTGCTGCACGTTTAGGTGACAGCTGCGCGGGTCACGGCTGTTTCCCTGCGACCCCGATTATTGAAGGCAGCGGCGATGTCATTATCAATGGCAAACCGGCCGCCCGTAAAAGCGATGCGGTTTTACTCCACGCTTGCCCCTGCCCGAATGTGCCCCACGGCGTGCACAATCGTGCGATATCCGCGGGATCCGGTACGGTCATCATCAATGGAAAGCTGGCGGCGCGTATTGGTGATGCGATCGGTTGCGGCGGCTCGGTTGCTGCTGGTAGCGGGAATGTGATCATCGGCGACTCACCTTATCAGTCCCCAGTGAAGCCGTGCGCTGAGCAATCGGCAAAAAGCCGCGCCCCTCTGCTGGCATTGACGCCAATGCTGTTGCCGACGTTAATGGAGTGGGCTTCGGTCGCCGAGTTGCCCATTCTTGATGACCTGCTCTCCGTCGCCCAGCGTAAAGATCGCTATCTGGCGCGCGCCAAATTGGCGACCGAGGCGGCAACGCTGCCGGGATTAGCCGATGCGGCAAAGCGACTGGCGTTTAACAACGACAGCATCTTACGCGCCGAAGCGGCCCAGTACGTTTATTCGGTCGATGAATTCCGACGAGGTGTGCTGGATAAACTGCCGAAAGCACCGGTTGGGTTGGAACTGATGGATGTCCAAAAACTTCCGGGTTTGACGGATAATGACTTCATGGATAAGAAAACAGGGTTTGGTTCTGCACTGTTTAAATCAGCGATTAATGGCGAAACCATGTTGACCTACCGGGGCACCAATAATGCGGTGACGGGTGTTAAAGACTGGTTGACTAACGCTGGGCAAGGTATGGGATTGGAGACGGATCAATACAATCAGGCCATGTATTTGGCAAAGCGGGTAAAAAATGTTCTTTCTCCGCCACCTGTCATCGTAGGGCATTCATTAGGCGGTGGTTTGGCATCGGCTGGCGTTGGCGTAACGGGATTACCCGGCTATACCTTTAATGCTGCGGGGTTGCATAACAATACTGTGTCGCGTGCAGGTGGTGCAGATTTGGCGAAAACGGCCTCGCTGATAACGACGCAGGCGGTGGATGGTGAGGTATTAACTATGGCACAAACCTATGGCAAGGCTTTGATTCCTGGTTTGCTATCCGGTGCGGGCGCATTGATTGGCGGAGTCGCCGGTGCGGCGCTTGGGGGAGTCATTGGTGTAGCAAAACTGTTGGAAGGGGGCCTGCCGAAAGCCAGCGGTGATATGATGGCGCTTCCCGCAGTAGGGGGCTCGCCGATTGCTCGCCACGGTATGGATCAGGTGATTGCGGGTATTGAAAGCCAGAAAAAGGAAGATATCGGGAAGATAACCAATACATTCAGGGGAATATAATGCAATGGTTGGCAAGTATAAAATGGGTAGGCGTCGTTATTCTGGGATTATTAACCGCTTGTCAGGCGGGAGGACACAGTATGCGGGCGAGTGAACTTTTTGAGCCCCCTGTGGTGGCGGTACTGGAAAGTATTCAAAAAGGTGACGAATCAGCCGCTCGTCATCAGCTGTCGCAGGGCGTTAACCTGAATATTCATGGAAAAGAAGGTGTGACGCCGCTGCTGTGGCTGATTTATGAAACGAAGGATAAAAAGGCCGTCACGCTGGCGCTTAAACTGGGCGTCGATCCGAACTATAAAGATGGCTTTGGCGATAGCGCAGTTAATTCCGTGGCGGGAGCCAAAGATCCAGACTGGCTGCGTATTATTCTGGATGCGGGGGGCGATCCGAATGCCATTGGGCGTCGTGGCCAGCCAGCAATATATAGTGCTATTGGTGAGGAACGCTGGGCCGATATCAAATTACTCGTAGAGCGGGGCGCCGATTTGAACCTCGTTGATGGTTCCAAAGTAAACAGTGCTCACTATGCTGCTTATCTGAATAAATATGAAATCGTCTATTGGCTGATAGAACACGGCGCAGATAGTAATATTTATGATGATACAGGCAGTAATCTCGCTTTTACCGTGGATGACAGCCTATCCATTATGTCGCCTAAATCTCCTCACTACCCTTGGGCACTAAAGGTAAAGCAGCTGTTGCTGGAGCGGGGTGTTAAATTCCCACCGCTGTCACCTGCTGAAGTTCGGGAGCGTTGGAAAAAAGGAGAACCTCTTTGAGATGGTGGTGTTGGCTGCTGGCTAGTTTGCCACTGTTAACCGCTTGTCAGGCGGGAGGACACAGTATGCGGGCGAGTGAACTTTTTGAACCGCCCGTGGTGGCGGTGCTGGAAAGCATTCAAAAAGGTGACGAATCAGCCGCTCGTCATCAACTGTCGCAGGGTGTTAACCTGAATATTCAGGGAAAAGAAGGCGTCACGCCGCTGCTGTGGCTGATTTATGAGACGAAGGATAAAAAGGCCGTCACGCTGGCACTTAAACTGGGTGTCGATCCAAACTATAAAGACGGATTTGGCGACAGCGCAGTTAATTCCGTGGCGGGAGCCAAAGATCCGGACTGGCTGCGCATTATTCTGGATGCAGGTGGAGATCCGAATGCAATTGGTCGGCGTGGCCAGCCTGCAATATTTAGTGCCATTAATGAGCAACGGTGGGCTGATATTAAGCTACTTGTTGAGAAAGGGGCTGATCTGAATTTAGAAGATCAAAATAAAAGAAATAGTGCGCTTTATGCTGCTTATGTAAATGAATACGAAATTGTTTATTGGTTGATTGAGCAGGGCGCAAATTTCGATACCTATTCTTCAACCGGTAGTAGCCTGGCGTGGCGTGTGCACGACAGCTTATCCATTATGTCCCCTAAATCTCCGCACTATCCTTGGGCACTAAAGGTAAAACAGCTGTTACTGGAACGGGGTGTTAAATTCCCACCGCTGTCACCTACTGAAGTTCGGGAGCGTTGGGAAAAAGGGCTGCCAGTATAGTTTTATTCTCCGTTTTATTATGTATTTTGCGTCATAAAAATAAACGGCATGTCTCGATCCGATAATTTTCGTGATTATCGGGTCGTTGCTGCGATTATCAATACACGCTCATCGTATTAAAAATTATCTCATTTATTCACAGGCAAATAACGATGATGGCAAACGGTTCTACTCTGTTTGAAATCAGCCAGTTTAATGCGCCGTTGTTCGCTATTATCTCGCCGTTGAATTATCCCCAATTACCGGAATATTGGCAGGCTTTTCAACCTGCTGCGGCGGATATATGGCAACAGCTGCAATTTGGCAAGGATGCCGAAAACTGGCAGATGTGGGCGCCTATTGTGGTGAAAATAGAAGAAGGAAAACCAGGAGAAACACTGCTGCATTGGCTGGCTGAGACACAGCCGGAGCGGCATGGTGGCGTGATGCTCATGCATGGCGACCTGACATTGCAGCAGGTAGCTGATTTTTGGCAGCAGCGTATTTTTTGTCTCTGGCCTGATGGCACACGAGCACTATTTCGTAGCTATGCGCCAGACATTTTATCGGCCTGGTGGCCTACCTTGGACTTTGCGGAAAAAACGGATTTTCTCGGCCCGCTGAATAACCTGTATTTGCCCATCATGAATAGTGAACGTGGGGAGTATCAGCTATTCGCACAGCAGGATATTAATAAAGAAAAAAAGAACGATATTAATCAAACGTACCACATTACATTAACGCACTATCAATATTACCTTCTCGCTAATGATAATCGTCTGCACCGACTGGCGAATGAACTGTTTCTTTTTGTCAGTGCACAATGTGTTTTTCCTCTGAATATTGAAATAGTAAAAGCACGCTTTATTAGCGGCATTGCATTAGCTGAGAACTATTACCCGAAAGCCAGCGAAGCGGAATGTGAAGCCTGGTCCGCTCATCGCTGGGTGCTCGGCAGTGAATTCTATTTGCACCCGATCTTTATTCATCTAACTGAACGTTATTCGATCGCGGACAGTATTCGGATTTTTAAATCTGAGCCTGAACGTATTGAGAGTGTGCAGCTTAATTACCATCGCCCCGGTTGGATGCGGGGAGAGTTACCTGACATACCGGAGGTCACGCTGTGAGTGTATCGCAACCTTTCCTTGAACTGCTGCCGGAAGATGACGCCGTCTGGCAAACGCGTATCGCTCAGGGCGGCTGTTTTGTTATCGCCGAAGCGTCGATGAACGATGCTGTGCCGTGGCTGGCCGAACGCTGGGGGGGCAGCCTGGAACAGACGCGTTTGTACTGGGGAGAAGCGGGGCGCGTTCATGCCTCGGTATCGCCCTATTGCATCCCGCTTCACGCCGCTAACTGGTCGCAGGTGAAAGAACACATCATCACTCAGCCGGGCTGGGGAATGGGGCTACAGATGGAATGGTTTATGCAGGCATATTCACCGCTCGATCAACTGCTTGAGGTGACGAAACATCTGCGACAGTGGAGCCTGGTGACTTCACCTTCTGGGGAGAATGCCATCCTGCGCGTGGGTGACTGGCAGGTGATGAATCAGCTGTTATCCGCCAGTTCCGCACAGGAAGCCTGTGCGCTCTATGGCCCAATAGCCAGCTTCTGCGATATTTCTCCTGACGGCGCGATACGTGCCTTAAATCTCACCGCCCGCGAACCACACTCTATTCCTGACATCCTGCCTCGCCAACTGAGTGCTGAACAATGGCAAGCCATCATGGTGCCTTACGGGCATCACAATCTAGCGCGCTATATGGAACATCTGCGTGCTTACCATGTTGACTGGCAAAACGCGCCTGATGATGAACTACAGGCGTTTACTTATCAGCAGGCGGAACAGGCGAGGAACAGCGGCTTTAATAACGACCGCGATATCGTGCGCTGGCTGGCACTGGCGACAGAACTTTCGCCGGAATTCATGCATCAGCCTTGGGCAAAAAACATTCTGGTACAGCCTGAATATATTGGCACGCAAAGCCGTATGGATCGCCTGTATCAGGCAGCAATTGACCATCTAGACGAAGCATAAAATAAAAAGGACGTCATTTCATGAGTCAGGATAAAAGCAGCGCGTTAGCTGCCAGCGGGGATGCCGCGAAGCGTAATTTTGCCACGGATAATAAAATTTCAGGGGGATGTACAACCTGTGGCTGCGAAATACTCGTTTATTACCATTACGATTCAGGCGATCCAATACCGAACGCCCCTTTTCAATTAACCGATAGCAGGGATCACAAGATAGAAGGCAAAACCGATGATAACGGGATGTTTTTTATCCATGATATGGGGTGTGGCACGTTTGAGCTGTTGGTAGGAGAAGGCAGCGATACGTTTGAACCCCAGGAAACGGTGAAGAATAACCCTGTATTCCAGTCAAATCCGGAATATATGGCGTTGTCTGGGGAGTATTTTTCCCTGTTCATCATACTGAGAGAAAAGGGATTCCTGGAATACAGCGCGGCACAAAAAGCAGTGGTGAGTAAGCTCCGTTTTTGGGAGTCTGTTCCTGATGAATACAAACCCGCTCTTAAACGTTTCCAAAAATTGGAAATGATCATCCGGCGTGACAACGGCCCATTGAAACAGGAAATCCGCCGGATTCAACACCGACTGTCGGCAGAGGTGGCAAGCAAAGCAGCAAGTATTGATGATGCGGTGCTGTTGTTCTGTGAAGTGATTCTGGGCTGTATTCCCGTGGTCGGGCAAGCAATGGATGTGTATTTCCTTGGGGAATGGTGTTGGGATAGCTACAAAAAGCCTGAGCTGATGAAGGATAACATGCACCGTATTGACGGTGTGCTGTGTGTCATTGGCTTTGTTCCTGGTGCGGGCGATGCGCTGAAAATCAGCGGGAATGCCATTACTAAAGCCATGAGGAAGTTTAAGGGTAACAAAACTCAGGATATTGAGGAAGCAACCCGAATTATTCGAAGTCTGAGTAATGGTGACGTGGTTAAATGGCTCACTGCTATACGCGGCGATATTAGGAAATACGCGCAAGATGGCAAAGCGCTGCTGATAACGATGAAGCAAGCGCTGGATTTACTGGTGACCGGCGCTTCTGGTGGGCGCAGTTGGATTGTTGCCCTGATGGCGGATACTTTCCAGTTACTAGTTAATGTCCTTGGCTTACTAATTGAGCTATTTGACAGCGTAGTGGGATTAATTGAAGCCGAATTTGCGGCGTTCATCCCTAAAATTATGACGCAGATTATCGCGAGTTCACTTCCAAAAGGAAGTTGTGATCTCTCGGCAATGACAATGGATGTGCAGAAAGGTGCATCAGGCGACTATCGTACTGATGAGGAAATTGATGAGCACACAAAGCGGGCATCAGCGTCTGACGGCTCTCTTGGCATTATGGCAACGGTGTTAGCGGCGACGATGGCTCTGGGGCGCGGTGGCGGGCATAACAAAGGCAAGCTCGGCGTATCTGAGACGGGGGCTGCTGGGGGGAAAAGTAATTCAACCGGATCGACACACGCTTCTCAGACTGCTCATACATCATCTGAGCAATCTCATTCCACATCACCGGAAACGCCGCAGAGCGCTAAACCTCAAAGCGAAGCTAGCAGCGATAAAAAACCACAACAAAAACCTGAGGAAGTAACAAGCAAAGATAAAGGTACGCCGCAGGATAAGGAAACGATAGCGCTACCTAAAGGCACGCAGCCCATAACGCCTGGAGCCGCTCATCCATCGAAGCCAGGTGACGATGGTGCAGCCCAGAAAAAAGCACAAGAACAAAATGAAGACGCTAAATCTGACCCCAAAAATGGCAAACAAAATGGTGACCCGGTCGACATGGCAACGGGTGCCGTGGTGGAGCAGCGCACCGACATTCAGGTAAGCAGTCCGCTGCCGCTTTCATTGCAACGTTACTATCGCTCCACGGGAAAACGTCACTCAGGTTTATTGGGCACTGTGTGGCGTAGCAACTGGGATATCAGCCTGACGCTTAACGATGGGGTCGCAACGTTAACCGATGGCGAATTTAATCAGGCATTTTTCACGCTCCCGAATGAAGGAGCGTTCAGTCGCTCACCGTCCAACCCACAATGGCGGTTAACCCGGCAGCAGGGTGAGCTGGTGCTTCACCATGTCGGTGGTTTGCGCTATCGCTTTGAATATGCGCTCGGTCTCCAGCTTTGTTTGACGTCGATTGACGATGCGGCGGGCAATCGGGTGGCTTTCGAGTGGGTATTCGGCGAGTTGCTCTGGGTGCAGTTATCCGATGGGCGTTTTATTCACGTCACATCGGAACACCAAAGGATTACGACACTGACGCTGTGTACCCCACAGCGTCAGCCGTTAAAAACGCTGGCGAGCTATAGCTATGATGACCGTGGGCATTTACTGAGCGTACGGGCGGATGAAGGGCGCAACTTTGATTATCGCTACTCGCCGGAAGGCTGGCTGTTACGCTGGTCGGACTTAGGTTCGACCTGGGTTGAGCACGACTACGATAAAAAAGGTCGCGCTATCCGGGACAGAACGTCAGAAGGCTACTGGCCGGGTCACTTCGAATACGACGATGACACGCTGACCAGCCACTACCACAGCGGGTTTGGTGGGGTATTCAGCTATGTGCGCGACGAGCGCAACAATATTCTGCTGGAACGCACGCCAGACGGCGGTGAGACCCGGTTCGAATGGGTGGACAACCAACTGGTGGCCGAGATCGATCCGTTGGGTGGTCGAACGACGTATCAGCGTAACGATTGGGGGCAGGTGACCGAGGTTACTCTCCCTGACGGTACGGCGCATCAATATGCGTATGACGATAACGGGCAACTGCTGGCCTACACCGACCCGTTGGGCAGCGAATGGCGCTACCAGCGTAATGCGGCCGGGCAGGTTGTCGAGGTGAACGACCCGGAAGGGCGCGAGTGGCTGTACCGTTATGGTGACACGGGGCAACTGTCGACGGTGATAGGCCCGGACGGTGTGTTGCAACGCTATCACTATAACCGCCGTGGCCTGTTGAGCAGCCTTGAGCGGGATAATGCACCATCGGTGATGTTCCGGTATGACGACCTTGACCGTTTGACAGAGCGGCATATCGGGCATGAAGCGGGCGTACAGGTGCGGCGCTGGGAGTATGACGGCGTGCGCGAGTCACCGTCGAAAGTGGTGTACGAAGACGGCAGCGAGACGCGGTTTGGTTACGATGTGGAAGGTAACCTGACGGCGGTGACGGATGCGCTGGGTCAGCGCTACCAGTTCCGCTACGGGGCGTTCGATAACCTGCTGGAAGCGACCGACCCGCTGGGGGCGACGGTGCGCTACCACTACAATGCGGAAGCGGAGTTCGCCGGGGTGACGAACAGCCAGGGACGGGACTGGACGTACGGCTTTGACCGCAGCGGCCGGCTGAGTGAGGAGCGGCATTACGACGGTCGGGTGTACCGCTATCAGTATGATGTGGCAGACCGTCTGGTGCAGCGCACCGCGCCGGATGGCAGCGCACTGCACTACGAGCATGATGCGGCAGGGCGAATAACGCGCATCACGGCACAGAAAGCGGACGGGGAAACGGACGGCATCACCGAACTGGCGTATGACGTGGCCGGTCGGCTGACGAAAGCCGCCAGTCCGGATGCGGTGGTGGAATACGCCTATAACCGTGCGGGGCAGGTGACGTCGGAAACGGTCAACGGTGAGGCGGTGCAGAGCGGTTACGACGCGGGTGGTCAGCGTGCTGTCGTGGAAGGGATTCTGGCCCCGCTGCAGCTGGCGTGGCAGTCAGGTCGGCTGTCGTCACTGGGTATCGGTTCACACCAGCCATTGCAGTTCAGCCACACGGCGGCGGGGGAAGAGCAGCGGCGCACTAACGGCAGCGGGTTTGCATTACGCCACGAGTGGAGCCCGACGGGGCTGTTGCAGCGTCAGGCGCTGGAAGGGGCGGACGGCCGGGTGAATGACGTGCTGGAGCGTCGTTATCAGTACGATGTGCTGGACCGGCTGACGGGCATCAGCGACAGCCACTGGGGTGAGCAGGCCTTCCGGCTGAACGGGGCCGGTCAGGTGACGGCGGAACGCCGTGATGAGGGGCGGCGGCGTCAGGCGCGGCTGTTTGGTTACGACAGCGAACAGAACCTGTGCGAGGTGTCGCAGATAGCGCCGGGTCTGGGCGAGACGCTGAAGGTGCAGGATGCGGTGGTGCAGGCGTCGGCGCGGTACGATGCAGCGGGCCGGGTGGTCGAGCGGGGCCATACGCAGTACCGGTATGACGACTGCGGGCGTCTGGCGGTGAAGCGGGAAACGCGTCCGGGGTTCCGGCCGAAGGAAACGTATTTCGACTGGGATGTGCAGGACCGTCTGGTGCGGGTGAGTCTGCCGGACGGGGCACGCTGGCGCTATCGCTACGATGCGTTTGGGCGCAGAGTCAGTAAGGTACGAGAGGGCCAGGTGCTGTCTGCACAGGCGGTCGCACGGGTGGCGTACCGGTGGGACGGTGACCAGCTGATAGGCCAGCAGCAGTACCGGGCAGACGGGTCAGCAGCACGGGAAGTGCAGTGGGTGTACGAGCCGGGAAGCTTCCGGCCGGTGGCACAGGTGGAGGCGCAGGGCGACAGCACGCAGTTGCACTACATCGTGACGGACCTGACAGGAACCGCAAGAGAGCTGTGCAGCGAGGAAGGGGAAGTCCGCTGGCGCGGGGAACAGGGGCTGTGGGGTGCCCACCGCGAAGAACGTCGACCTATCCCGCTGCGGCGCTATCTGGGGGATGCGGCGAACGAAGAGGTGTATTGCGAGCTGCGCTATCAGGGTCAACTGTTTGATGCGGAAACGGGGCTTTACTACAACCGGCATCGTTACTATGATGCGGAGAGCGGACAGTACCTGTCGCCGGACCCGATAGGATTGCTGGGTGGTCTGAGACCGCAGGCGTATGTACATAATCCTCTCACTTGGGTTGATCCGCTGGGGCTGACGCCGAAGGAAGAAAGTCAAACTGATAAGAAGCATACGGGGACAACTTATCGGGGATTGACGGAAGAACAAAAAGCTCAGGCTAAGGCAGGTAAAGATATTCAGCCTAAAAATCCGTGTGCTGATTATTCAGCACAAGAGCATGTAAGTAATGGGAAATTAGATACGCAATTAATATCAACAACAAAAAAAGAAAAAACCGCCGATTTTTATAATAGGAATGGTTGTAAGATAAAAGTAGATTTATCAAAAATACCTGATGAAAATATTATAGATGTTAGCGACGGAGGGGGCTTAAGTGGTAAAGCAGCAAGGTACGCTAAGAAAGATAGAGAAGTGCTGATTAAAAATGGTATTCCCGCTGGAGCATATGAGATAATAGAATGACTGATAATTTAAATTCCCGGCTAGTGTATCTGTCTGATGAGTTAGCTTCATCTTACGAGAAAGAATACTCTTCCGATGAGGAGGAGTATTTTGAAAATAAGAGAATAAAATCAGAACTTGTTGATTTTATTCTTGATGCTAACTCTCATGGTGAAATGTCACTTGTTGATAGTGCATTTAAAGTTCTTTTAGATAATACAGGGTGTCAAGAGGATTTTGAGATTTTGGAAGAAATTCTCCGTCCTATTATTGAGAAGAAAATCATCGATAAAGATTTATTGGAAAAATATCTACAAGAAAGTCCATTATCTCGATGGTTATAGATGAATTAAACTAGGTTAGGTATAAATGCCGGAAGTGATCACAAAGATCCTTCCTGCTTTATTATTTTTGGCAGTTAGTCAGCCGCTATAAATTAATCTGCGTCTCAATAATAATTCAACCTCTTTCCACTATGATAGTTATGGGAATGTCGGTGATGATGCCCGATTCTTCCAACCAGCGGCCTTTAAAGTTAATCGCCGAGGGCGGGTTGGGCTTGCCGTTTTACTCGTCTCATTTTGATACTTGCCCTGCGGGTCAGCTAACGCTGTTCAAACCTGTTTGCCACAGGTTTGTGCGGAACGTATCCCACGGTGTAGTCATGCTCTGCTTTGGTTGCTTATCCTTATGAAGACGGCAGCGAGACGCGGTTTGGTTACGATGTGGAAGGTAACCTGACGGCGGTGACGGATGCGCTGGGTCAGCGCTACCAGTTCCGCTACGGGGCGTTCGATAACCTGCTGGAAGCGACGGACCCGCTGGGGGCGACGGTGCGCTACCACTACAATGCGGAAGCGGAGTTCGCCGGGGTGACGAACAGCCAGGGACGGGACTGGACGTACGGCTTTGACCGCAGCGGTCGCCTGAGCGAGGAGCGGCATTACGACGGGCGGGTGTACCGCTATCAGTATGATGTGGCAGACCGTCTGGTGCAGCGCACCGCGCCGGATGGCAGCACGCTGCACTACGAACATGATGCGGCAGGGCGGATAACGCGCATCACGGCGCGGAAAGCGGACGGGGAAACGGACGGTATTACCGAACTGGCGTATGACGTGGCTGGTCGGCTGACCAAAGCGGCCAGCCCGGATGCGGTGGTGGAATACGCCTATAACCGTGCGGGGCAGGTGACGTCGGAAACGGTCAACGGCGAGGCGGTGCAGAGCGGTTACGACTCGGGTGGTCAGCGTGCTGTCGTGGAAGGGATTCTGGCCCCGCTGCAGCTGGCGTGGCAGTCAGGTCGGCTGTCGTCACTGGGTATCGGTTCACACCAGCCGCTGCAGTTCAGCCACACGGCGGCGGGCGAAGAGCAGCGGCGCAGTAACGGCAGCGGGTTTGCATTACGCCACGAGTGGAGCCCGACGGGGCTGTTGCAGCGTCAGGCGCTGGAAGGGGCGGATGGCCGGGTGAATGACGTGCTGGAGCGTCGTTATCAGTACGATGTGCTGGACCGGCTGACGGGCATCAGCGACAGCCACTGGGGTGAGCAGGCCTTCCGGCTGAACGGGGCCGGTCAGGTGACGGCGGAACGCCGTGATGAGGGGCGGCGGCGTCAGGCGCGGCTGTTTGGTTACGACAGCGAACAGAACCTGTGCGAGGTGTCGCAGATAGCGCCGGGTCTGGGCGAGACGCTGAAGGTGCAGGATGCGGTGGTGCAGGCGTCGGCGCGGTACGATGCAGCGGGCCGGGTGGTCGAGCGGGGCCATACGCAGTACCGGTATGACGACTGCGGGCGTCTGGCGGTGAAGCGGGAAACGCGCCCGGGGTTCAGGCCGAAGGAAACGTACTTTGACTGGGACGTGCAGGACCGTCTGGTGCGGGTGAGTCTGCCGGACGGGGCACGCTGGCGCTATCGCTACGATGCATTTGGCCGCAGAGTCAGTAAGGTACGCGAGGGACAGGTGCCGTCTGCACAGGCGGTCGCACGGGTGGCGTACCGGTGGGACGGTGACCAGCTGATTGGTCAGCAGCAGTATCGGGCGGACGGGTCAGCAGCACGGGAAGTGCAGTGGGTATACGAGCCGGGAAGCTTCCGGCCGCTGGCACAGGTGGAAGCGCAGGGCGACAGCACACAACTGCACTACATCGTTACGGACCTGACAGGAACCGCAAGAGAGCTGTGCAGCGAGGAAGGGGAAGTCCGCTGGCGCGGGGAGCAGGGACTGTGGGGCGCACACCGCGAAGAGCGACGGCCTATCCCGCTGCGGCGCTACCTGGGAGATGCGGCAAACGAAGAGGTGTACTGTGAGCTGCGCTATCAGGGTCAGTTGTTTGATGCTGAAACGGGATTATATTATAATCGGTACCGTTATTTTGATCCTGAGACAGCGCAGTATTTGTCGCCTGATCCCCTGGGGATCGCTGGGGGAATAAGGCCGCAAGCCTACGTTCACAATCCATTAGAGTGGGTTGATCCTCTGGGGTTGACTGGGTCAGGATGTAAAGGTACAAGCCATTTAGATAATCCAAAGAAAAAAGTTAATTCTGCTGAAGTTGGCGATATTGTTCGAACTCCATCATCACATCCTGAAGATTTTACAAGAATAAGAGGTGGTGATTATAAAAATCAAAATACAGGAGAAATATGGAGCAAGAGCAATACCACTCACAGCGATAAGCTCGGAGAGTGGAAGGTTGGAATAGGGAAAAGCGCACCTACTCCGAGTAAAAAGATTACAGTGGGGATGAGTGATGGAAAAATCATTAAAATTGACAAGTAGTAACTTTAATCTAACTGATATTAACTTTAATTCTTTTAGTTCATCGAATAAATGGGTTGGTTGTTTTGAAAAAAAAACGCCATTTTCAACTTTATTGATTGATGACTCTATAGATATCGTGCGTAGTTTTTTTTCTCCCCATTGGGATGATTTTTTTGCTCTATCAGCTTTGTCTTTTAATGATGAAAGGGAAGTTGAAAGTGGTATATTGAAAGAATATGGGGAGATATATAATGATGCTAAAATTAATAATTATTTGAAACCTCTTAGTGATGATTTTGAAAGTTATTTATATGGTGATATCCCGTTGCCCGCATCTTCATTAAGTCTGCATTTTGATAATGGTAATTTTATGGATGTTTGTAAGTTGATTATGGGACATGGTGGTGTGCTGGGTCAGGTTTTTTTTATGATTAATTTGAAGTTACAATTGGCAATATATCCTCATGGAGATATAGGGTTTGGTGTTATATCCTTTGATAAGGACGATGTGATTTGTAAGTCATTTTTAAATTCTCTTATTGGAAATGATGATTTTAATATCATTATGTAATTTTTATTAAGCACTATATAAGTGGTGTTTTATAGCCGGAAGAGATCCCAATGATCCTTCCGGCTATTTTATTTTTAGCGGTTGGTATTGTTACGCCAGCATATTCCCCTGTTCTGCCCGAATGGTTATTTTACTGGGCAGCACCTCAATACTTAACGGCTGGCCGAGTAACCCGCTCAGGCGGTCGCGCGGGTGGCGTACCGGTGGGACGGTGACCAGCTGATTGGTCAGCAGCAGTACCGGGCGGACGGGTCAACGTCACGGGAAGTGCAGTTGGTGTACGAGCTGGGAAGCTTCCGGTCGCTGGCACAGGTGGAAGCTCAGGGCGACAGCACATAGTTGCACTACATCGTTACGGACCTGACAGGAACCGCAAGAGAGTTGTGCAGTGAGGAAGGGGAAGTCCGCTGGCGCGGGGAACAGGGGCTGTGGGGCGCACACCGGGAAGAGCGACGGCCTACCCCGCTGCGGCGCTACCTGGGAGATGCGGCGAACGAAGAGGTGTACTGTGAGCTGCGCTATCAGGGTCAACTGTTTGATGCGGAAACGGGGCTTTACTACAATCGGCATCGTTACTATGATGCGGAGAGCGGACAGTATCTGTCGCCGGACCCTATAGGGCTGGTGGGAGGTATAAGGCCGCAGGGTTATGTAAAAAATCCGCTCAGTTGGGTAGACCCGCTTGGATTAACGCCGAAAGAAGGCTCGTCAAGAGTTGATAATGCGAGAGCTCGGCAATCTAAGATGTTAGAGGATGATGTTGGATATAACATTAGCCCGACAAGCTGGGATCAGTACCCTTCAATAGGAAGAGATCAATAGGAAGAGATGGAACTTTTGTTACGGATAAAGAAGGTGTACTGAAATATTTTGACGGTGTTCAAGGAAGTGAAACTTCAATATCAAGATCCATGGCAGAAAGAATTGAGAAAGACATGGGGTTAAATCCTGGCTCTCTAAAAGATGGATTTAATGTCAGAAAAATAGAAGGGATAACAAATATGCAGCCTCGAAGTCCATTAGGTGGTAATGATTACTTCCTTGGGCCGGGACAGCATCTGCCCGGAGGAGCTCCCGAAATGGTTATCAACTCTGTTCCTACATCGACTCCTGTTATGTTAAGGGTGAATGTATTATGAATGTGATTCCCGATAACTCTATTGTTGTAAGCGATATTGCAACTAATACAGTAAAGCTTAGGGTTAAAGGCGAACTTTCAGTGAGAGAAGTCGAAGACCTTGGTTTTTCGGCTTCTGAACAGTTCATGGTTAAAACTGTAAAAGATGAGGATGAGAAATTAGATCTCATTAAATCCTTGGTTAAGATAGATGCCTTGTTTTTATTTGGTTATGGATGGTATCCGTCAGAGGTTATGGATTTTTATAAAGAAAAAAATGATTATATAGGTAAGTACAAGGTTATATCTTGGTCAGATCGAGACCATTATAAGATTGAAGTGAAATAAATAATAGCCGGAAGTGATTTCACGATCCTTTCGGCTTTTTTATTTTTAGCTGTTGGTTAACCTCTAAAGATTAATCTGCGTCTTAATAATAATCTTGCCCTGCTTCACCGTGACGGTTACCGGAATCCTGGTGATAAAGCCCGACTCTTCTAGCCAGCGGCCTTTGAGGTTAATCGCCGACGGCAGTGACTGATGCGTTGGGTCAGCGCTACCAGTTTCGTAATGGGACGTGCGGTACTGAACAAAAGGAAGAGATCAGATTCCATCGCCACTTATCCTAATTTTTAATAATTACTCCCTTAATTCTTATTATGTTTATTTATAATTCAAATTAATTATTAGCGTCGTAAATAAAAAAACTGAATATGTCATTCAGTTTTTTTATTGTATTCGCGTAAGGGTTTTATTCTATTGTTTCTACGCCATAGCTATGTAGTTAATTCCTTTTTTAAATTAATGTAAAGTAATGGGGTTGTTTTGTATATGATGAATAATGAATTAGTTTCATCGCTAATATTAAGTGAGTTAATTCAATATCGGCGTAGATTTACCCAGTCGACGAAACCAATTAGTGAAGAAGAGTCTCAGGTGACCCGGGTTCAATTACCCAGAATTCGTGCTTTTGTTGAAGAAGAACGTCAAATTGAACTCGTTCTGCCTGCGTTTCCGTTTAAATCTCCTAGCCCTTATAAGGTGTTGGGCAGAATGCCAGATATGGCGGAGCGTTTGTCCTTGATCTTCCTGAATTCGTTATGTCAGCGTATTCAGCTTTATTATCCACCCGGTGCGCATATCCGTATTTGTTCTGATGGGCATGTCTTTGGCGATCTGATTGGGACCAGCGACGAAACGATTAATATTTATCAGGATGAGATTGAAAATTTACTGCATGAACTGGGTGCTGTTCATCTCAGCGTTTTTAATCTTAAAGATGTAGAGAATATGGCGGCGCTCACCGCTGACTATGATCGTCTTCGGCAGCAGCTGGTTGAGAATTATGCTGACTCAGAAGAGGAGGTGAAAGCGCAGCTCATGCAGAGCGAAGAAGGTTTGCAGCTTTACCGCTCAATGACCCGTTTCCTCTATGAAGATAGCCTGAGGCCTGACTATACCGGCTCTAATGCGGCGTTACAGAAAGATGCCAAAAAACGCGCGTGTAGCGTTATCCAACGCAGTTGGGCATGGGGCAATCTGCTTGCTGAACAATTTCCAGACGCCATCCGTTTGTCTATTCATCCGCAGCCTTCGGACAGCCTGAAGCTGGGTATTCATATGATGCCCACCAAGGACGATTGGTTGACCCCCTGGCATGGCGTAGCCGCCAATGTTAATGGGCAGTTTGTGTTAATGAAGAATATAGAAGCACAGCAACTGGATGGCGAAATCGTGGAAATCCGCGGTATGCCTAGCCATTACTTAGTTAAACAGCCTGATCTGGCATAAGCGCGCTGTTCTCGCCTTATCGTTCACCGAGACATCGATATTGTCATCTTATAAAGGAATATACAGGGTGGAAAATAGCATGGACCGTCGCATTAAACCGCTTTCCCCTTTTGGTACGCTGCCGATCGAAGGTGTGTGCTTCCTTAATCAGCATGCGCTGGAATATCATCATGTCATGCCGGAAACGCAAAGCGCGTTTAGTAAGACGTTACGGCAAAATAACGCCTGAAATCCGTCACGTGTTATGGGGTAAAAGCGTGCCCCATAACGCTATTGCGAACCGTGTTTTTAAAATAGAATACGCGCACGGATGTTCTATCGCAGGGTTGCAGTAAATGAAGCTATTTTTGGCCGTGATTTTTTCAGTATTGATGATTCCCCAGACCGGTTTTTCGGCAACAAAAACGGATGCGCTGACGCTGCTGAAACATTTGGATGTGACTACTTTTCGCAGTTCTTTTGGACCGAAACATTTCCCGAAGGGGACGTTGCTGAAAAATACCGGTGATTATGTGTTTAGCCAGGAAAAAGACCGGGCAGAAGCCACAGACACAGATGGCAGTTGGACGTATTCGCTACGTATTATCTCGGAAAATGAAAAGGAGATCATTGCCTGTTTCGTGGATGATGCGCATGTGGGAAGTTACTTTTCAATGAACCCTTTCCTGATAAAGAAAACGAAAAATACTCAGTCGTACTCGATGACTAAACTTGAGCCTGGCACCGGAGGATGTGCGCTCAGTGAGGAATAATCATGATCGTCGTTGGTAAATGAACGACGTTATCCGAACGTTGCTAAAATAAGGAGCCGCTATAAGCCGCTCCTTTGTTGTTTCTATCTTGCCGTTTTACAGCGCTTTATCGGTCAACAAGTCGACCTTGCTGGCTGTTGAGACACGTTCAAGGTACGCGTGAACGTGAGGACCAAACTGTACGCCTTTCACGATCGTGAGCGACAGTAAGATCGGGAACAGAATAAAATCGGTGGTGGAAATGGTACTGATGTTTGCCAGACGTGGCTCCAGCGCCTTGAGTTTCTGCTCCACTTCCGCAATCAGTTCCGGCGTTTTTGCGAGTAGTGCATCCAGATCACCGAAGGCTTTTTCTTCGCGCAGGATGTAAGCATAGCGCGCCTCTGGCGTGGAAAGCTCTTTGAAATCGGCTTTCGTAAAACGGGGAACCGCAAGGTTAAACACCTCGCTGGAAATGGACTTACACCAGGCTTCAATCTCAGCATCAACCGGTTTATCGGCGATTAACGGCGTTTGCTTGCTGTCGACATAGTGGACGATATCCATGCTTTCCGGCATGAAGCTGCCATCTTCTTTCTGCAGGATCGGCACCACTTTGCGACCCACCATGCGTGTTGGCGTGTCAACGTCGCCTTCCATGATGACGGATTGCTCAACAGGCAGATCTTTCAGGCCAAAAATCATTCTGGCTCTGACACAGAATGGGCAGTGTTCGTAAATGAAAAGTTTCATGCATCGCCTCGTAAGATTTTGAAAAAGGCAGCAAAAATTTGCCAGCCTTGTCATGACAAGTCATGCCACCAGAGTAATACCTGATGCGGTTGGCGGTAAAGCGAATGTGCCTGAAGATGGCGATGGCAGGGAAAAGAAGGGCGCGGTGTGGATCCGCCTTATCCTCGTAGGATTCCTGTATGATGCAGTGAAACCCCTTTTTCGGAAGAGAAATCATGGATCGCCTGAGCGCGCTGGAAACATTTATCTGCGTTTTTGAAACGGGGTCGTTTTCCGCTGCGTCCCGCAGGCTCGGTATTGGGCAGCCTGCGGTGTCCAAAGCGATCATGCAACTGGAAAATCAGCTGGCAACGCCGTTACTGCTCCGCTCTACCCGAGGGCTGACGCCGACAGAAGCTGGACAGAATTTTTATGAGCAAATCGCCCCCGCGTTAAAGGTACTGGGGGATGCTCAAGAGCATGTGGTAAGTGGGAGCACGGCGCTGTCTGGGCGGCTACGCATCGGTGCGCCCGTGACTTTCGCCAGACAGCTCATCATACCGCGGCTCCATGAATTCATGGCCGAGCATCCCCAGCTAAATATTGATGTCATTCTGGACGATCGCCCGATCGATCTGATTGCTGAAGGCATTGATGTGGCTCTGCGTTTGGGCGAAATGAAGGATTCAAGCCTGATTGCCCAGCGGTTGGCATCGTGTTCCATGCGCCTGCTGGCGACCCCTGACTATTTCGCGCGTCACGGTGTGCCAGCTTCTCCTGACGTTCTGGCTGCGTATCCTGCCGTCATCTATTTGCAGGGAGAGAGAACCGATCGCTGGATTTTTTCTCGGGATGGAACACAGACCACGGTATTCCCCAATGGGCGTATCCGAGTTTCTGCGGCGGAAGGCGTGCGTGCAGCGGTGCTATCCGGTGTAGGACTGATTGTGGCGTCCGAATGGATGTTTGCGCTAGAGCTTGAAAGCGGGCAGGTCGTCACCGCACTGGATTCATGGTCGCTGGGTAAGATGGATCTGTGGGCTGTCTACCCCGGAGGCCGCATGACATCAGCTCGCGCCAGAATTTTTACCGATTTCGTCAAGCAACTTTTCTCCTGAAATATTCCTATTCGGAATAGCTGATATCCATTTTACCTCTCTACTGGGAATGAGTCGGGCACCCTATGCTCTGCTCATCACCTGCCGATTTCCGGCAGGAAACACACAGACAGGTATGATGATGAGTACATTATCCAGCGAAGCCGATGTCAGCACGCAGCGGGCACCCGGCAAAGTATTGATTTTCTCAATGGCGGCAGCCAGTGGTATTTCTGTTGCCAATATCTATTACAACCAACCGATGCTGGGCGTGATTGGCGAAAGCTTTACGTCGAGCGGGGCAACCTCGCTTATTCCAACCGTGACGCAGCTAGGCTATGCCTTAGGGCTGCTGTTACTGGTTCCGCTCGGTGATAAATTTGACCGCCGTCGGCTGATCGTGTGGCAATTTTTGATGCTGGCGTTGGCTTCTGTGTTTGCGGCCTTGTCGACATCGTCTGTCGCGTTATTAGGTGCTTCGCTGCTTATCGGTTTTGGGGCGACCGCCGCACAGCAGATTGTTCCGGCTGCGGCGGCGCTTGCCGATGCGAAACAGCGTGGTGCGATTGTCGGAACGGTCATGAGCGGCCTATTGAGCGGCATTCTGCTTAGCCGTACGATTGCGGGGCTGGTGGCGGAAAGTGCGGGCTGGCGAGCGATGTTCTGGCTGAGTGTGCCGCTGGCGCTAGCGGGCGCGTGGGCAATGGGAAGAATGTTACCGGCTTCACCCTCGAATCAAACTGTTCGTTACCGTGAGCTGATGCGTTCGCTGGTGACGCTGTGGCAGGATGAACGCGCATTGCGTAAAGCTACGCTGATTCAGGCGCTGTTGTTTGCATCGTTCAGTGCGTTCTGGAGCGTGCTTGCGCTGTATCTGGAAGGCGGACGTTTTCAAATGGGCGCTGCTGCTGCGGGCCTGTTCGGCGTGATTGGCGTAGCGGGAATTTTTGCGGCTCCGCTGGCGGGAAGACTGGCCGATAGAATCGGCAGCCGCCCGGTTGTGATTGCCGGCGCGTTGCTGACGCTGCTCTCATGGGCAATATTCATCGGTTTCAATTCCGTTATTGGCCTGATTATCGGTGTGGGCCTGCTCGATCTCGGCGTACAAAGTGCGCTAATTGCCAATCAACATGTTATTTACGGGCTCGGTGAAGCGGTCAGAGGCCGGATCAATACCGTATTCATGGGCGGTATGTTTCTGGGGGGCGCAGCTGGCTCCACGGTTGCGATGGCTGCATGGCATCAGGGAGGGTGGCTGATGGTCGGAGGGCTTGCCAGCGTTCTGGCCATTATGGCGCTGCTGGCTGCGCTGATGAAAACCCAAAAAGCGTCATTACGAACGGGGAAAGCAGGCTGAAATAGCCAGATAGGGGGCTGGGAAGTCTCACCAATGTTGTTTTACAACCGGTAGATTAACCTTACTTGCTGATGACAATACTATACATTTGGCTTGCTATAGTCCTTCCATCCCTTGTCAGTACCTCACATCCCTGTGAGTGTTGTGTTAGTTAACCATCCCTGTCATTAGAATGACCTTGGCCCGCCTTGTGCGGGTTTTTTTTTGCCTGCTTTCTCGCTCGCGGCATTCATGTTGAGCGTGTCTATTCCGTGTCGTGATTAACTGAATGATCGGAAGCGACTTTAATAACGACTCGGTTTCTGCCTTCATGCTTGGCCTGATAGAGGGCATCATCCGCGATTTTCAAGACGCTATCGATCTGCTCCATTCCTGGAATAAAACAGGTGACGCCTAGTGAAATCGTGATGTTTTCAGGAATCGGTAGCGGCATTTTTTCCACTTTTTTACGCAGCCGTTCAGCAATATCAGCGGCCTGCGTCATGTCCGTATCGGGCAGAAGTGCGAGGAACTCCTCTCCGCCAGTGCGGCAAATCAGATCGGATTCGCGCGAACCCTGTTTTATGTTTTTCGCCAACAGCCTGATGACGTCATCGCCGATATTGTGTCCGTAGGTATCATTCACGCGTTTGAAATGGTCGATATCAATCACGATGGCGGCAACCTGATTGCTCTTTGAGAGAATGAGTTCAATGCTTTCATAGATACCACGGCGATTGAGCAACCCAGTGAGTGGATCGGTGTGGGCCTGCAAACTCAGTTTGCCAATCCGCTTATGCAGCAGCAGGGTACCGAAAAGAATGACGCGTTTTAGCTGCTCAACCTCAAAATACCAGGAGGGGACTTTCTTGATTTTTTCAATCACGCCGGGCTCCTCCATTTTACTGGCAGAAACGGCCAGCAAACGCAGAGGGTTGGCGATATAGAAGGCGAGTAGGGTCAGAGCGATAAGCGTTAATGCCATTACCGGGGCACCTTCGTATAAAACGGAACGCATCACGCTGCTGAGCAAATCGATAACGGTTTGAGAAGGATGCAAAGTAATGATGATCCAGCCGGATGAGTTGACCGTATCGAAACCCGCCAAAGACGGCGTACCTTGCATATCGGGCATCGCGGCGGTGCCACTTTTCTTGTTGTGAAGCGCGTTTTTAATTCTCTCATCGCTGACGGGCTTGCCGACCCACTGTTTGTCCTGGTGATAGAGAACAATCCCGCTTTTATCAATGACGTAAACGCTGGAGTAATCGTTATAAAAATGGGTGTTCATGAATTCGTTTAAGACGCTTTGATTTTTTAAATAAATGGTTCCTCCGATGTAACCGAGATAATTTCCCTGTTTGTCTTTTATCGGGGAGGAAACCAGTACGATCAAATTTCCCGTAACTGAAATATAAGGCTGGCTGATTAACGGCCTTTGTTCCACGAGCGCCAGCTTGCTGGCATCAGAGGTCAGCGTACTTCCTTTCAGATTCAGTGAGGCTGGGTAAACCGCGTGTATCTGATTCTGAGTATCTGCAACGAAAATAGAGTTAAAGCTTTGGCTCATGCGATATGTCTGTTCACTTTTACTAAGTAGCGTCGCATCGTCACTAAAACTGTCCGCTATTGATGTCGCGCTGTAAGCCAGTTCCTGCTGTGCTGAAGATAAAAAACTTTCTGTGGTCGCCGCTAACTTGGAAGAATAGTTAAGGTTTGAGCTCAGTATCTGATCGGTAATGAGCTTCTTTTGTACATTATAAACAGCAACATAAGCATTGGTCAGCGTAATGACCATGCTGATAATGGCGAGAGATAAAATGAGCGAACGTAAATTGATTGGGAATCGTTTTTTTATTTTCATTGTTGGCCGCACCTATTTTCCGCTAGGTAAGCAAAATCACGCTTTCTTTTTGTTATGTCATCATCAATGGCAAACCGGCGGGGTATTCGCTTGCGACCAATGAATAAACCCGCCATTCAAAGTTATAGACGCTAATTGGGCTATCTGGCAACGTATTGATATCTCCCCGCATCTTCAACTTAATGCAGGGAATGTACGATCTCCAGCGTACCGTTAATGATGAACTGTACGCCCATGCAAACCAGCAGGAACCCCATCAGCCGTGAAATGGCTTCAATGCCGCTTTTCCCGATAAGACGCATAATCAGGCTCGAACTTTTCAGACTGAGCCAGACGATCAGGCTGATCAACATAAACGTGAGTACGGGGGCAACGGTAATCACCCATGGCGTGATATCGACGCCGCTCTTGATTTGTGAGGCAGAACTGATGATGAGGGCAATGGTTCCTGGCCCCGCGGTGCTGGGCATCGCCAGTGGAACGAAGGCGATATTGACCTCATTGGCGGAGAAACTGTCGTTGATTTCTTCTTTTTTGCTTTTGACTTCAGGCGCATGCTCTGGCTTTTGCTGAGGAAAAAGCATGCGAAACCCGATAAATGCGACGATGAGCCCGCCGGCAATGCGCAACCCAGGAATGGATATTCCGAAGGTATTCATTACGACCTGACCCGCGTAGTACGCGACGGTCATAATGATGAAGACGTAGAGCGAGGCCTGAAAGATCTGGCGATTTCGTTCCCCCTGGCTCATGTTGCCGGACATCGCTAAAAATACCGCTACCGTTGTCAGTGGGTTCGCGAGTGGCAGGATTAACACCAGACCAAGACCAATGGTTTGAATCAATTCCAGCATTCTACGTTCCTTTTATTGGGGCGCTTTCGTCAGTTCGGGAAAACGGTCGCTGATGACCTGTTGCTATGATGTCTGGCGCGGCTTAGGCCAGTTCATCCTCCGCTAATTTTTTGAAACGATAGAGCGTTTTCGTCAGCATATCGCGAGAAAACATATCAAACATTTGGCCGATCTTTTTCCCGATCAAGCCCCCCGGTGGGTTGTAGCGAATCGTCAGCGTTACGGTTGTACCCGCTTCCGATGTGGCTGGTTGAAAAGAAAGCCGGCCTTCATTCGGAACCCGTGCCCCTTCCAGCGAACGCCAGTGGATATACTCTCCCGGTTTTTCATCAATAATACGAGCCTGCCACTCAATGAGCGCGCCAATCGGCGTGTTAATCCGCCAGTTAGAGTCGGTATAGTTCAGTATCTCGATGCTGGCGAAATGGCCCATCAGGATCGGCAACGTTTCCGGTTTGCGCCAGAGATCAAATAAACGTTCTGCCGGGCGATCGATCGTAATGCTGCTGCTGATTTCATTGGCATAACTGCCGTTTTTCGCTGCGGTTCTTCTTAAGAAAGAGGGAAACACCCGTCATCCTCCCTAATGGATTATTACCCCTTTATGGGCATATGCAGGCCATTCTGACCGATCTCGACCAACGAAGCAAAGCGGAGACGGTGGCGATAGTGTTGGCGCAGACTATCACAGCAATCGTCAGAATTTTTATGCGCCTAATGTTGCGTTAATGTTCGTTCGGTACTGTAAGAGTCAGACAGAAGCCGAATGAAGTGCCGCAAAACACCAGGGTTTTTACATAACGATAATAGCAGTACCCCGCCTACTATTTTTAGTGGGCTTTTTTTTATTTGTACTTCCCTGTTTAGATATTTTATTGCTATGTAAATTGATATTTATCAAGTTATCGTTAATGGTTTTGTACCTATTAAGGTGTAATAAATTTGTATCCCTGTTTTCTATTATTTAAATGGCGCACTGCTTGTGTGGTAATTTACTTTATAGACATGTCGTGATACGTTTATAACCAGCTTTCATGCTGGTAGGAATAAATATGAGTAACCCATTTGTTGCTAAGTGGAGTCGTAATGGCAACCTGCTTTGCCACGGCCACTGGTTAATATCTTATAAAGAAAATGCTTTCACGTTACCGGAAAAATATAAAGAAAATCATATGGGAACGATGGGGATCTACTCTATCATCGATCCTGATGATGAAATGTACCGGGACGGACTCGATGAGGATGATTGGATTCTGGAAAATATCGACTGGCTGGCCGATAGCTTTGAAGAAAATAATGTCCCTATCGAAGAATGTTATTTCAGATATTTCTTTCAGGCTATAAATAAGCAGGACTGGCGATGCACCAGTTGTGCAGGTTGTATGTAAATCGCGCCATCATTATTAATTACTCCTGTTCCCTCTTTATTCCTGCCAGACGACTCTCTTAGCGTCGTGCTATTTTCTCCCCGGTTATTCGGCAGCGTTTTATTCGATTTCCCTCGTTTTTCATCTTTTTTCATCTTCTTTGCTATGCGCTTCGCATACCGTGCAGCGGAGCGTCTTTTTCGGGGAAAAGTGTTACCCTGACCCAACAATCCTTGATTAAGATGAGGCGGCAATGACGGAAGCTGACATTCTGCGGTTAAGTGCTTTGGTGGGCGAAAAATTGAAGGCACGCGGTGCCACTCTGACATGTGCAGAGTCCTGCACCGGAGGCTGGTTGGCTAAGTCTATTACCGATGTTGCTGGCAGTTCAGGCTGGTTTGACTATGGCTTTGTGACATACAGCAATTTGGCCAAGCAACGTCTGGTGAATGTGAACGCAGAGACACTGGAACAGCATGGTGCGGTGAGTGAAGCCGTCGTCAATGAGATGTCCGCAGGGGCTTTGCAGGCCGCCGGTGCAGATTTTGCCATATCGGTAAGCGGCGTCGCCGGGCCAGACGGGGGAACCGAAGAGAAGCCTGTCGGCACGGTGTGGTTTGGCTTCACTGACAAACAGGGTGGGGCATTCGCTCAGACAATGCGCTTCAGTGGAGACAGAAACGCGGTGCGTCTGCAATCGGTCCATTTTGCGCTGCAAACGTTGCTCGACACGTTTCTGAAAAAATAACCTTGATGCTGTATGCGCATACAGTATAATGTCAGTAATTATTCGGCAATTCATGATTAAGCAGCCGCGTAGAGACAGCAGCTTTACGCCGCATGACAGGAGCAGAAATGGCTATTGATGAGAACAAACAAAAGGCACTTGCGGCAGCACTGGGTCAAATCGAAAAGCAATTTGGTAAAGGTTCTATCATGCGGTTGGGCGAGGATCGCTCAATGGATGTTGAAACCATTTCTACAGGCTCTTTGTCCCTGGATATCGCTTTGGGCGCTGGTGGTTTACCGATGGGGCGTATCGTTGAGATTTATGGCCCAGAATCTTCCGGTAAAACAACGCTGACCTTACAGGTTATTGCTGCCGCCCAGCGCGAAGGCAAAACGTGTGCGTTTATCGATGCTGAGCATGCGCTGGACCCGATTTATGCGAAAAAGCTTGGTGTAGATATCGATAACCTGCTGTGTTCTCAGCCGGATACCGGCGAGCAAGCGTTGGAGATCTGTGATGCATTAACGCGCTCTGGCGCTGTTGACGTTATCATCGTCGACTCCGTTGCGGCACTGACGCCGAAAGCAGAAATTGAAGGTGAAATCGGCGACTCCCACATGGGGCTGGCTGCACGTATGATGAGCCAGGCTATGCGTAAACTGGCGGGTAACCTGAAGCAAGCCAATACGCTGTTGATCTTCATTAACCAGATTCGTATGAAAATCGGTGTGATGTTCGGTAACCCTGAAACCACTACCGGTGGTAACGCTCTGAAGTTTTATGCTTCTGTTCGCCTGGATATTCGTCGTACTGGTGCAATCAAGGAAGGCGAAGAAGTTGTCGGCAGCGAAACCCGTGTGAAAGTCGTGAAGAATAAAGTGGCAGCACCGTTCAAACAGGCTGAATTCCAAATTCTGTACGGCGAAGGCATCAATATCCACGGTGAGTTGGTCGATCTGGGTGTGAAACACAAGCTGATCGAAAAAGCGGGTGCCTGGTATAGCTATAACGGCGACAAGATCGGCCAGGGTAAAGCAAATGCCTGTAATTTCCTGAAAGAGAACCCGGCGATTGCTGCGGAACTGGATAAGAAATTGCGTGAAATGCTGCTGCATAAAGGCAATGAGCTGACGCCAGCCACCGCTGGAAATAGCCATGACGAAGATGAATTCGCTGGTGAAGGCAACGAAGAGTTTTAATGGTGGCTGAATGGATTGTGGCAGGGCACTTTAGCGGGTAGATGGATGAATAAACCATTACGCTATGCGATGAATGTGCTTTCCGTTCGCGATTATAGTGAAACTGAAATACGCCGCAAATGTGCGGCGTATTTATATAAGTCAGAAAGCGCAAGTGCAGAAGATGAAGCAGATGAAGCTACAGCCCGAGCTGCGGCGGAAGATGTGGAAGCGGCTATTGCGTATTGTAAGGAACACGGTTGGCTGGATGACGAGCGTTATGCTCGCCGCTATATCAGCAGCCGGAGCCGCAAAGGCTATGGTGCTCAGCGGATCAAAATGGAGCTAAGCCAGAAAGGAATCGATAAGACAACGTTAGCCACAGCATTAGACGAGAGTGATATCGATTGGTGTGCGCTGGCGAAATCGGTTGTGGAACGAAAATTCGGGCATCCTCTGTCCGATGAATGGAAAGACAAAGTCAAACATCAGCGATATCTGCTCTATCGTGGTTTCTTTCATGAAGAAATCCAGTCAATTTATACGAATTTTTCAGATTGAACGCACACGGGATTTTACTTCCCATCGAAGAAAATTTATCTTATTCCCACTTTTTTGTTCGTGAGTTGCTCGGTAACGTCAGCATGCTGGACTAACCTTGCCCGCGATCTGTTCTTCTAGCTTGATTCCAGGACAATTATGAGCAAGAGCACCGCTGAGATCCGTCAAGCGTTTCTCGATTTTTTCCACAGTAAGGGACACCAGGTTGTTGATAGCAGCTCTCTGGTGCCGAACAACGATCCGACATTGTTATTCACCAATGCGGGTATGAACCAGTTCAAAGATGTGTTCCTCGGGCTGGATAAACGTAGCTATGTCCGAGCGACGACCTCGCAGCGCTGCGTACGTGCCGGTGGTAAACATAATGACCTGGAAAACGTAGGTTATACCGCACGCCACCACACCTTCTTTGAAATGCTGGGTAACTTCAGCTTCGGTGACTATTTCAAGCATGATGCGATTCGCTATGCGTGGGAATTGCTGACGTCTCCTCAGTGGTTCAATCTGCCGAAAGAAAAACTGTGGGTAACGGTATACGCAACAGATGATGAAGCCTACGACATTTGGGCTGACGAAGTTGGCGTGCCGCGCGAAAGAATTATTCGTATTGGCGATAACAAAGGCGGACCTTACGCCTCTGATAATTTCTGGCAGATGGGCGAAACGGGGCCATGTGGTCCGTGTACCGAGATTTTCTACGATCACGGTGAGCATATCGCAGGTGGCCCGCCGGGAAGCCCTGATGAAGACGGCGATCGCTATATTGAAATCTGGAACCTGGTGTTCATGCAGTTCAACCGTCAGATTGACGGCACAATGCTGCCACTGCCAAAACCGTCCGTCGATACTGGCATGGGGTTAGAACGCGTTTCTGCCGTCTTGCAGCACGTCAATTCAAACTATGACATTGATTTGTTCAAAACGCTGATTGAGGCGGTAGCGAAAGCCGTCGGAACGACAGATTTAACTAATAAGTCGCTGCGTGTTATTGCTGACCATATCCGCTCTTGTGCGTTCCTGATTGCCGATGGCGTGATGCCGTCTAATGAAAACCGTGGTTATGTTCTGCGCCGTATTATCCGCCGCGCTGCGCGTCACGGTAATATGCTGGGCGCTACGGATGCTTTCTTCTACAAACTGGTTGCGCCGCTGATTCACGTCATGGGGCCTGCAGCTGAAGAATTGAAAAAACAGCAGTCTGTGGTTGAGCAAGCGCTGAAGACAGAAGAAGAGCAGTTTGCCCGCACGTTGGAACGCGGTTTGTCTCTGCTGGACGAAGAAATTAAAAACCTGAAAGGGGATACGCTGGATGGTGAAACAGCCTTCCGCCTGTATGACACCTATGGTTTCCCTGTCGACCTTACTGCAGATGTGTGTCGCGAGCGCGGCCTGAAAGTCGATGAAGAAGGTTTTGAAGCTGCGATGACGGCACAGCGGCAGCGTGCGCGTGAAGCCAGCGGATTTGGCGTAGATTACAACAGCCTCATCCGTGTGGATGAAAACACGCCATTCTGCGGCTATGAAAAAACGCAGCAACAAGCGAAGGTTATTGCGATTTATCACAATGGAAACGCGGTCGATCAGATTGTGGCCGGTGATGAAGCGGTTGTGATTCTGAACGAAACGCCATTTTATGGTGAATCCGGTGGTCAGGTTGGCGACCAGGGTGAACTGAAAAATGCGGGCGTCAGCTTTGCCGTTCAGGATACTCAGAAATACGGTCAGGCAATTGGCCACGTCGGTAAACTGACTCAGGGTACGCTGCGTGTTAACGACAGTGTCGATGCAAACGTTGATAGCCAACGTCGCGATCGCATTCGTCTGAACCACTCTGCAACGCACCTGCTGCATGCTGCGCTGCGTCAGGTTCTGGGCGATCACGTCGCGCAGAAAGGCTCTCTGGTTAACGATAGCTATCTGCGTTTTGACTTCTCACATACGGAAGCGATGAAACCTGAGCAGATTCGTCAGGTTGAAGATATCGTTAACGCGCAAATCCGCCGTAACCTTACCGTGCAAACGGATGTCATGGCACTGGACGATGCGAGAGCGAAGGGCGCAATGGCGCTGTTCGGCGAGAAGTACGATGACCATGTCCGTGTTCTGACAATGGGAGATTTCTCCATTGAGCTTTGTGGGGGCACGCACGCAAGCCGTACAGGTGATATCGGCCTGTTCCAGATCATTTCTGAGTCAGGTACTGCTGCCGGCGTGCGTCGTATTGAAGCGACCACGGGTGAGAATGCGTTGTCTGCGCTGCATCGCCAGAGCGACGTTTTGCAAGACATTGCGCAACTGCTGAAAGGGGATAGTCACAACCTGACGGATAAGGTACGCTCTGTTCTGGATCGTGCCCGCGCGTTGGAGAAAGAGCTTCAGCAGTTGAAGGCTCAACAAGCGGCGCAGGAAAGTTCGTCGCTGTCTGGCAAAGCAAAAGAGATTAACGGTGTGAAGTTGCTGGTTACGCAACTGGACAATGTTGATCCTAAACTGCTGCGCACGATGGTTGATGACCTGAAGAATCAGCTTGGATCTGCTGTTATCGTTCTAGGAACGGCGGCAGAAGGCCGAGTTAGCTTGATTTCTGGTGTAACGAAAGATCTGACTGACCGCGTAAAAGCCGGTGAACTGATTGGGTTTGTTGCCCAGCAGGTTGGCGGTAAAGGCGGTGGTCGCCCAGATATGGCTCAGGCTGGTGGCTCAGACGTGTCTGCACTGCCTGCTGCGCTGGCAAGCGTTGAATCTTGGGTTGCTGCTAAGCTGTAAAACGACAGATAACGTTTTATTCGCGTTATCCGACAAAACGCCATAACTTTCTGGTTGTGGCGTTTTTGTCTGCGGAAAAGGATCCGGCAAGCAGGATAGAAAGTGTGTTACCTTCAGATATTCTGAAGCTTTACATGCTCAGTCCTGTTGTTGTGATAACAAAAGCACAAGCTACTGATATCGACTAAACTAACAAGTAGTGACAAACCGGAGTGTGATGGTGTGGTTATACCATCGTCTAGGTTTACGTTTTCACGGCACATGATGGATAATGGCGGGGAGACAGAGAGACCCGACTCTTTATAATCTTTCAAGGAGCAAAGAATGCTTATTTTGACTCGTCGAGTTGGCGAAACCCTCATGATCGGCGATGAGGTAACGGTTACCGTATTAGGAGTGAAAGGCAACCAGGTGCGTATTGGTGTTAATGCACCTAAAGAGGTTTCTGTCCACCGTGAAGAGATCTATCAGCGTATTCAGGCCGAAAAATCTCAACCAACGTCATATTGATTGACAATGCGTCTCGTGTTCGCGGGACGCAATTGTTATTTCCTGCTTTTCCCCCACACATTTATCGATATATCCATTTTTCCTGTGCGCTACCTTTGGCAAGGTAACCGCCTGTTTTTCTGTCGATAAAATAGACTTTTTGTTGTGAAAGTACGCGTCTTGGATGCGAATTGTTCAAACGAACACAAGGTGGGAAAAATTGTTTGACTTATAAGTCTGGGGAAGTAATATGTGCGCCACGCAGTACCGGTGAGCACTAACAAGAAGTTCTTAGTAGCGAATCAGGTAATGTAAGGTGAGGTGGCCGAGAGGCTGAAGGCGCTCCCCTGCTAAGGGAGTATGCGGTCAAAAGCTGCATCGAGGGTTCGAATCCCTCCCTCACCGCCATTTAATATGCATCCGTAGCTCAGCTGGATAGAGTACTCGGCTACGAACCGAGCGGTCGGAGGTTCGAATCCTCCCGGATGCACCATTAAATACTGCCTTTGCAAGGCAAGTAGTATTAGTGAAAGCAAGTTTTGTCGCAGATGAAGAATTATCAATGCATCCGTAGCTCAGCTGGATAGAGTACTCGGCTACGAACCGAGCGGTCGGAGGTTCGAATCCTCCCGGATGCACCATTCTTAAGTATCTCGTTTAATTGCTCACCCCATTTATTTCTGCACCACACTCTGCATCCGTAGCTCAGCTGGATAGAGTACTCGGCTACGAACCGAGCGGTCGGAGGTTCGAATCCTCCCGGATGCACCATATTTCGATGTTAAATAAAATTCTTGCCTTAGCGCGAACCAATAAGTGTAAGAATAACCTTGCTCTAGCAAGGACTCAAAATACTAAGCAAGGCAGATAATTTTCTCCAATACGCATTTCTGTTTTACCCATCGCTCTCTAGCCTATTTTTCGCATTCTAGCGGCACAGCCTTCTATTCTGCTGATATCAGAACGATATTTTTCTCATCACTTCCGTGTATTAATTCTTACCCCTCCCTTGCCTATATATTGAGATTGAGCCGACGAGTAAATGAAGACTGCCTTACTACTATGGAGGTAATAACCTGTTTTTTATAAGGTTATTGAGTAAGCGACAACGTTTTCACTTTACGATAAAGTAAGCTCTCTTTTCAGTGATCATGGAGTCATGATGTACGATCGCTATCAAGGGCTGATCTTTGATATGGATGGCACCCTGCTTGATACCGAACCAACGCACCATAAAGCGTGGGATCAGGTTCTTGCCCGATATGGTATGAGATATGATGCCAGTGCCATGACAGCATTGAACGGCTCGCCCACCTGGCGTATTGCACAGCGTATTATCGACAGCCATCAGGCTGATATTGATGCTCACCAACTCGCGGCGGAAAAAACCGCTGTTGTTGAGGAAATGCTGCTGGATACCGTAAAACCACTGCCGCTGATTGATGTTGTTAAGCACTATCGCGGACGGCGTCCTATGGCAGTTGGCACAGGTAGTACACATGGCATGGCTGATAGATTGCTAACGCATTTAGGGCTGCATGATTATTTTGATGCAATCGTTGGGGCTGATGATGTTACACAGCATAAGCCTTTCCCCGATACCTTTCTGCGTTGCGCTACATTGATTTCTGTCGCACCAGAACACTGTATCGTGTTTGAAGATGCAGACTACGGCATTGAAGCCGCTAAACGCGCTAACATGGCCGTGGTTGACGTCCGTACATTGTGAGTGAGTTCTGGGCCGTCTTTTCTCTTTTCTGGAGTAGCCTGCTCAGTGCAACACTGCTGCCTGGCAGTTCGGAAGTGCTGCTGGTAACGTTATTGCTTGCGGATAGCGCAAAGCCCTACCTGTTGATTGCTGTGGCAACGGTAGGAAATACGCTGGGTGGGTTAACAAATATTTTTATAGGGCGCTTACTCCCTCAGCCAAAACAACAAGCTGGGTATTCGGTGGCCATGCGCTGGTTACAGCGCTATGGCTGCGCTGCGTTGTTATTTAGCTGGGTGCCGGTAGTAGGCGATTTATTGTGCGTGTTAGCGGGTTGGCTACGCATGCCCTGGGTGCAATCAGCGGTTTTCATCGGTATTGGAAAAGCGCTGCGGTATATCATATTGACGGGTATAACGTTGCAGGGGATGGCGTGGTGGTCTTAACCAGATTGCAATGCGAACTGGTGAGTGCTGCTGAGTTTCAATTATGCTTACAACCATTACATTTTAACAACGGGAGGTCGATTTGATCCCGGACATTTCAGAAGCACTTTCTTGGCTGGAAAAACACCCACTGGCAGTGAAGGGTATTCAGCGTGGAATTGAACGCGAAACATTGCGCGTAACAGCAAACGGACATCTTGCTACGACCGGGCACCCTGAGATATTGGGTTCGGCGTTGGCACACCCGTGGATTACGACAGACTTTGCAGAAGCGCTGTTAGAGTTTATTACGCCGGTTGATAAAGATGTCGATCATCTGTTGACGTTTCTGCGCGATATTCATCGTCACGTTTCCCGCAATCTGGGCGATGAGCGGATGTGGCCATTGAGCATGCCGTGCTTTATCGACAGCGAGCAAAATATAGAGCTGGCGCAGTATGGCTCATCAAATATCGGGCGCTTCAAAACACTTTATCGTGAAGGGCTGAAAAACCGCTATGGCGCGTTGATGCAGACTATTTCCGGCGTGCATTATAACTTCTCTCTTCCGCTGTCATTCTGGCAGGCGCGAGAAGGAGTTGCTGATGCAGAAAGTGGGAAAAAAGCTATTTCAGCGGGATACTTCAGGCTGATCCGTAACTATTACCGCTTTGGCTGGGTGATCCCTTATCTGTTTGGCGCTTCTCCGGCGATTTGCTCTTCTTTCCTGAAAGGTCGGGAGACCGCACTACCGTTTGAGCGTACGGAAAAAGGCATGCTCTATCTGCCTTATGCGACCTCTCTGCGGCTCAGTGATTTAGGCTATACCAATAAGTCACAGAGCAATCTGGGGATTACGTTCAACGATTTGGACACCTATGTTGCTGCGTTAAAACGCGCGATAAAAACGCCATCTGAGGAATATGCTCGGGTTGGTATGAAGAAGGATGGTCGTTATCTACAACTGAATACGAACGTCTTGCAGATTGAGAACGAGCTGTATGCGCCGATTCGTCCGAAGCGTGTGACGCGTGCGGGTGAAACGCCATCTGATGCGTTGTTGCGTGGCGGAATCGAATATATCGAAGTGCGTTCATTGGATATCAATCCTTTCTCTCCGACCGGGGTGAGTGAAAGCCAGGTTCGTTTCCTGGATTTATTCCTGATCTGGTGTGCGCTGGCAGATGCACCTGAAATGAGCGCGGATGAGCTACTGTGTACGCGTAAAAACTGGAACCGAGTGATTCTGGAAGGGCGTAAACCTGGGCAAACGGTAGGTATGCGGTGTGAAACCATCCAGCAGCCAATTGCTGAAGTGGGGAAATCTCTATTTGCAGATTTGCGTCGCGTTGCGGAAGTACTGGATGCGGAAAACAATCAACTGCACTATCAGCAGGTATGCGATGAGCTGCTTGTTGGTTTTGACGATCCAGAAACGACGTTCTCTGGCCGACTATTAACGTTGATGAAGCAAGAAGGCAATGGTAGCGTGGGGCTGAATTTAGCGGAAGAATACCGCAAAATGCTCAGCAGCGAGCCGCTGCAGGTGTTGACGGAAGAACAATTGGCTGCTGCGAGCGAGAACTCCTGGCAGCGTCAACGTCAGATTGAGTCTGAAGATACGATGAGTTTTGACGACTATCTGGCGACGCATTAAAAAGAAAAGGCCACAGGAACTGTGGCCAAATAAACATCTCTAATAGGGATGATGATAATAAATGCGCGTCTTTCAGTAAGTCAGACTCGCATAAAAAGGAAAAGTTCTCGGAAACGAGAAAAAATGAATTTTTTTCTTTGAGGAGGTGGAATTATGCCGTTACTAGACAGCTTTACCGTTGACCATACTCGTATGGCCGCACCTGCAGTTCGGGTCGCTAAAACCATGAAAACCCCTCATGGCGACAATATCACGGTATTTGACCTGCGCTTCTGTCGTCCGAACATTGAAGTCATGCCAGAGCGTGGTATCCACACGCTAGAGCACCTGTTTGCAGGCTTTATGCGCGATCATTTAAACGGTGATGGCGTTGAAATTATCGACATTTCTCCGATGGGATGCCGTACGGGTTTCTACATGAGCCTGATTGGCACGCCGGATGAGCAACGTGTTGCTGACTCCTGGAAAGCGGCGATGGCGGACGTTCTGAAAGTGACCGATCAGCGTAAAATTCCTGAGCTGAACGAATTCCAGTGTGGCACCTATGAGATGCACTCACTGAAAGAAGCGCAGGACATTGCTCAACACATCGTGGATCACGATATTGGTATCAACCAAAATGACGATCTGGCGCTGCCGAAAGATAAACTAGCCGAGCTACATATCTAGTTTCTTGGATAGGCACAGATAAAAAAAGAGAACCGAAGTGGGTTCTCTTTTTTTTATGCTGCGTGAACGCAGTCAGACTGCGAGGAAGTGCTGTATAACCCGGCTGCCGAAGTAGGACAGCGTCAGCATAAGGGCGCCGATCAGGCTGAACCAGACGACGCGACGTCCCCGCCATCCTTCATGGTAATGTCCCCAGAGCAACAGAATATAGATGAACCAGGCAAACAGGGAGAACACGGCCTTGTGCAGGTTCTCTTTGTTATCGATCAGGTCATCCATATAGAACAAACCAGTACAGAGCGTCAGCGTGAGCAAAATGACGCCAATCTGCGTAATGTGAAACATCTTGCGCTCAATGCCCATTAGCGGCGGCATGTCAGCGGCAAATCCCAGTTTTTTATTCTTGAGCAGATAATCAAGCCAGGCGAGTTGAAGCGCATAAAGGGCAGCAATTAGCAGCGTTGCATAGGAGAAAAGGGCCAGTCCGATATGGATCATCAAGCCCGGCGACGCTTCCAGATGCGTAATAAATTCACTCGGCATAAAGCTGGCGAAGGCCAGATTGATCAGCGCAAAGGTGTAGACAATAGGAAGAATAAACCAGCCACGATCGCGCGTGGCGACAAATGTCATCACCGTACAGATGATGAGGCTGACCAGAGAACCGATATTCAGCAAGCTAAGGTTTTGGCCGACCTGAACATCGAAAATGCGTTGATAGAGCGCCACCGCATGGCAAATTAGCGCAGCGCTGGCCGAGAGTATTGCCAGCCGACGATATGCACTGTTCTTGCGCAGCAGACTGGGGATAATCAGTCCGAGGCTGAGTGTGTAGGCGACAAGCGCCACAATAGCGAAAACAGACATACAAATTAGGTTATTAAATATCAACTAGGTAAAATGAAGAATCAGTATAGCGTTAGTCGCCGTGGGCACCAACAGTTCTCCGTCAGCAGCGCTGAGATCGTTCCCGCTTTTGTGTATAATCTCTTCCATTCGTGTCGCGCTGGCGGCCTGTCTTACGTTGAGCATGAGATATGTTTGAAAATTTAACCGATCGACTCTCGCGCACATTGCGCAATATCAGCGGCCGCGGGCGGTTGACTGAAGACAACATAAAAGAAACGCTGCGTGAAGTGCGTATGGCATTGCTGGAAGCCGACGTCGCGTTACCCGTGGTGCGTGATTTTATCAATCGCGTGAAAGAGCGCGCTGTCGGACATGAAGTCAATAAAAGTCTGACGCCGGGCCAAGAGTTCGTCAAGATTGTTAAGAATGAACTCGTCAGCGCAATGGGTGAAATCAACGCTGAGCTGAATCTTGCTGCGCAACCACCTGCGGTTGTTCTGATGGCCGGTCTGCAAGGTGCGGGTAAAACGACCAGCGTGGGCAAGCTGGGTAAATTCCTGCGCGAAAAGCAGAAGAAAAAAGTGCTGGTGGTTTCAGCTGACGTTTATCGCCCTGCGGCGATTAAACAGTTGGAAACATTGGCCGAGCAGGTAGGTGTCGATTTCTTCCCGTCAGACGTGCAGGAAAAGCCGCTGGCTATCGTAGAACGTGCGTTACAGCACGCTAAGCTGAAGTTCTATGATGTCTTGTTAGTCGATACCGCGGGTCGTCTCCACGTTGACGACGCGATGATGGACGAAATCAAGCAGGTTCACGCGGCGATTAAGCCGGTTGAAACGCTGTTTGTGGTTGACGCCATGACGGGGCAGGATGCGGCGAATACGGCGAAAGCCTTTAATGAAGCGCTGCCGCTGACCGGTGTGATCCTCACTAAAATTGATGGTGATGCCCGTGGCGGTGCGGCGTTGTCTATCCGTCATATTACTGGCAAGCCAATTAAATTCCTCGGTGTCGGCGAAAAAACCGAAGCGCTGGAGCCGTTCTACCCTGAGCGCGTTGCCTCGCGAATTCTCGGTATGGGCGATGTGCTTTCACTGATTGAAGATATTGAAAGCAAGGTCGATCGTACACAGGCAGAAAAGCTTGCTAATAAGCTGAAGAAGGGCGATGGGTTCGATTTGACCGATTTCCTGGATCAGCTCAAGCAGATGCGCAACATGGGCGGCATGGCAAGCATGATGAGCAAAATGCCCGGTATGGGGCAACTGCCTGATAATGTTAAGTCGCAAATGGATGACAAGGTGCTGGTGCGTATGGAGGCGATCATTAATTCGATGACGCGTCAGGAACGTGCCAAACCTGAGATTATTAAAGGATCGCGTAAACGTCGTATCGCACAGGGTTCCGGTATGCAGGTACAGGACGTGAACCGTCTTCTGAAACAGTTCGATGATATGCAACGAATGATGAAGAAGATGAAAAACGGCGGTCTGGCGAAAATGATGCGCGGTATGAAAGGGATGATGCCACCTGGATTCCCGGGACGTTAATCACCGAAATCGATGGTGTAAAGAAACTCTTGGCGTGATTATACGCTTTAGATTGCTTTTTGCGCCAAAATGAGTAAAATTTTCGGGCTTTTTATATGACATACTGGGCTCCGTTCCTCGATGGGGCCCAGTTGTTTTATTCACTAAAGAGGATGTTATGGTAACAATTCGTTTGGCACGTGGCGGCGCGAAAAAACGCCCCTTCTATCAAGTAGTCGTGACCGATAGCCGCAATGCGCGTGATGGTCGTTTCATCGAGCGCGTAGGTTTCTTCAACCCAATCGCATCTGGTCAAGCAGAAGCCCTGCGTCTGGATCTGGACCGTATCGAGCATTGGCTTGGTCTGGGTGCAACTGTGTCTGATCGCGTATCTTCGCTGATCAAAGACGCTAAAAAAGCAGCATAACCTGTTGCGGTGGTGATAATGAGCAATCAACTCAGCCCAAAACCTCCTGTTAACCCGATTGTGATGGGGAAGATAGGGTCGGCATATGGCATCCGAGGTTGGCTCAGAGTGTTTTCATCCACCGAAGATGCCGAGAGCATTTTTGATTATCAACCTTGGTTCATCCAGAGTAAAAGCGGTTGGCAGCTTGTCGAGATTGAAGGCTGGAAGTATCACAATCAGGATCTGATCATCAAAGTGAAAGGTGCTGATGACCGTGATGCGGCTAATTTACTGACCAATTGTGAAATTGTCGTAGATTCGTCACAACTGCCCGATCTGGGCGAAGGTGATTATTACTGGAAGGATCTTATTGGCTGTCAGGTCGTGACCGTAACGGGTTATGAGTTAGGTAAAATCATCGACATGATGGAAACCGGCTCGAACGATGTGATGGTAATAAAGGCTAACCTGAAAGATGCCTTCGGAGTCAAGGAACGGCTGGTTCCGTTCCTCACTGAACAGGTTGTTAAGCGCGTCGACCTTTCTGCTCAAACTATTGAAGTAGATTGGGATCCTGGTTTTTGAACTCTGAATCGACCAGTAGTACCCAGCGGAACGAGACTATGTGGATTGGGGTGATTAGCCTGTTTCCAGAGATGTTCCGGGCAATTACTGATTACGGAGTCACTGGCCGGGCAGTTAAAAATGGCCTGCTGAACGTACAGTATTGGAGTCCTCGCGATTTCACTTACGATCGGCATCGCACCGTGGACGATCGGCCTTATGGCGGCGGCCCCGGAATGCTGATGATGGTGCAACCTTTACGGGATGCGATCCACGCAGCAAAAGCAGCGGCAGGCGAAGGCGCGAAAGTGATTTATTTATCACCTCAGGGCCGTAAATTAGATCAGCAAGGCGTACATCAACTCGCTACGAACCAGAAGATGATTCTGGTCTGTGGGCGGTACGAAGGGATTGATGAGCGCGTAATTAAAACCGAAATCGATGAAGAATGGTCGATCGGCGATTACGTACTCAGTGGTGGGGAACTGCCAGCGATGACCCTGATTGACTCCGTTGCCCGCTTTATACCGGGCGTTCTGGGGCATCAGGCTTCAGCAGAAGAAGATTCTTTTGCCGATGGATTGCTGGACTGTCCTCATTTCACTCGCCCTGAAATACTGGAAGGCATGGAAGTTCCGGCAGTGTTACTGTCTGGTAACCATGCGGAGATACGCCGCTGGCGATTGAAGCAGTCGCTGGGCCGAACCTGGCTTAGAAGACCTGAACTTCTGAAAAGCCTAGCTCTGACTGACGAGCAAACAAGGTTGCTGGCTGAGTTCCAACGTGAATATCAGTCTGAGCAACAAGAGTATTAGGTGGTTACGCCGGTTTACCGCGCGAACCCAACTATCAGTTTACCTAGGGTAAGAGACATATTATGAGCAACATTATTAAGCAAATCGAAGACGAACAAATGAAGCAGGACGTACCTGCATTTCGTCCGGGTGATACCGTAGAAGTGAAGGTATGGGTTGTTGAAGGTAGCAAAAAACGTCTGCAGGCATTCGAGGGCGTGGTTATTGCTATTCGTAACCGCGGTCTGCATTCTGCATTCACTGTTCGCAAAATTTCTAACGGCGAAGGCGTGGAGCGTGTATTCCAGACTCACTCTCCAGTAGTTGACAGCATCGCTGTTAAACGTCGTGGTGCCGTGCGTAAAGCCAAACTGTACTACCTGCGTGAGCGTACTGGTAAGTCTGCTCGTATCAAAGAGCGTCTTAACTAAGATAGCGCTTTCGCAACATCCGAAAGTTGTTATTTATAAGGGGTTTAGCCAAAGGCTAAACCCTTTTTTTATGCCTGATAGTGTCAGCCTTTGCTGAAAAATGTTTTGCCTAATGAAAAAATTCATCTGTAAAAGCCGTTGAAAGTGACCTGCAAGTTTTCTAGTGATAGGATATTTCCGGATGTAACATTGCTCATCTATATTATTAAAAATTAAAGGAAGATCTAATCTATATGCGCAAACTATTATTCATTCCTCTCTTTTTTTCCTCGTTTATGGCAGCAGCTGGCTTTATCCACCCTATGGATTTTGATAACTCCGAAGCTCAGAAAAATGAAGTTATTGAGTTTATAAAAGAGACGGTGAAGCAGGATTACTGCGAGAGTGGTTTTGATATGTGCCAGGAAAGTATGTTGCGTATGATGGAGAAGGAAAACCTCAACGCCTTTAAGCTTGCCACTAAAGCTAAAGATAGAAAAATAATGGATAAGGTCATAGAGGATTACTGTGAAAGCGGTTTTGATATGTGCAATTACAGTAACATTTATATGATGTACAAAGAAAATCTTAAGGCGAGCAAACAATCCCTTGAGTGGTAGCTCCCCTCTCTGAGCGATACCCTGGCATTATTATGACAGTAAAAAGCCCACCATCTTGGTGGGCTTCGCTTTCCCTGGTGCCATCATTATTGTTTGAATTTCAGTACCATGATGACATTAGGCGTGGTTATTTTATAAACGTTTATACAGATCAATTTTTCAATATTGATCGGTTACGGCGATCAAAACATCGTGTTGATACCGTTTTTTACCCTGTTCAGAACGGCTTATTCGCGATGACTGTTGGGTACATATTCATATGATCGTTAATGAACTGAATATCTGTAAATCCTGCCTGTTCTAGCTGCGACTGTGTTTTCTTGTGAGTACGAAACGCCGTCCACGTTGCTCCAATAATGCGTGAGAAAAGGACATATTGGAGGGCTAGCAATTTTGGATCGGTATTTATCCATGGGGAATCTTGCGACAGCGTAGGGGGAGGTGTCATAAAGCTGGTTATCAACGTACCTCCAGGTTTCAGCCCGGAGTAGAACACGCGGTAAAGCTCAGTAACTTTGTCATCATCTTGTTCATAGACGTTGAGTCCGTTGCTGGTAATCACGTCTGCCTGTGCTGCCAAATCTATTGTCCAGGCATCGGCCAGTACCAACGATATCTTATTTTCCAGCCCTTGCTGACTAGCAAGTTTATAAGCTTCTTCCAGCGCCTGTTTATCTAGATCGATCCCGATTAATTTCACATCTCGATGCCGCGTATAGTCCAACAGCAATAAGTCGGCCATGACACCGCAGGGGACAGATACCATGATAGCGTCGGGGCGCAAGAGTTCTTGAAGCTGGCGTTGGAAAATACCAAATCGTTCACGTGTTGCCAAAACGCTGGGTAGCTGTGTGTAGATGATTTCTTCGAGGGGATTAACATAGTGGGCTGGCTGATGTGCTATCACATTATGCGTCCAGTACGCATTTAACCCGTGATGTTTTATTAAAAACTGGCCTAGCTCAAGGTGAGAGAAAGCGTCCAGAAGCGCGAGTTGTTCCTCTACGGAAATGCCGGGATGGTCGCCGGACTCGATAATTTTGTTCTTTATCGCAGCGACTCGTTCATCATGGCTTTCCTGTGATGAGGTAGCGTGTGATAAGAGTCTTGAACTGCTATTTAGAGACGGGTTATGAGGCTTGCTTGAACCGGACATATGAGCACTCCACAATATCAATCGCTATTAGGAATAATAGATTTAACTATCAGTGAGATATGCATTTTCGTTATCTCAGTATCAGGTTGTTAATAACCTAATGTGATTATTTAATGTGAGCGATAATAGAGGGGAGGTATGTCTGATGTATTTCTGTGCGAGTACAAAAGTGAGTGGAATTGTTACCAGATGCGATGAACCATAGCGTTTTGCCAGCTAAATTGCTGATGAGTATGGGTCATCGTTTATCTTTAGGAGGATGTTAAGGCAGGCTCTGTTGCCAGCGAGTTCGCAGTATCTCAGCATTCTCTACGCCATCGCAGCTGGCGGGAAAGTTTTTCCCTGCTTTTCCCCATTCTTCTATGTTATCTGTACCGCAAAAAGCCGACTGTCCGGCCTGATAGCCACGCAGGTAGGTTTCACGGTCAACTTGAGGGTTACCAAACCATTCCTGCAAAGTGCTATCGTCCTTTACGACCATGCCAGAGATTGCATCCTGATAACCTGTTTCGTACCAGAAGCCCGACTCACTTTTAGCGGGTAGCGACGGGACGTTGCTTTGGCATGCTGTCATTAAAAGAACTACAGCCAAGACATAACTGTATTTCATCATCAAACCTTCAATGTTGCGGCCATTGGCCTGAAGAAGCACCGCATCAGGCGATGCCTAATTTTTCTTTCAGTAATTTGAGATAGCGGCGACTGACGGGGATGTGTTTTCCCGTATGCGTCAATACTTCTGCTGCGCCGTTTTCCATTAACTGGATTTCTTTCAGCTGTTCCGTATTAACCATATATTGACGATGGCAACGGACGAAGGGCGTTTTCTCTTCCAGTGTTTTCAGTGAAAGTTGGGTATAGCCGGACTGGCTGACGCCCACGACGTGCACGCCGCTGAGTTCTGAACAAAGATACTCGACTTCCTCAATCTTGAGCAAAAAAATACGATTGTGTCCGTTACAGGGAATATGGCGGAGTAAGGGCTCTGAAATTATCTGTACGTTTTTATTTACACTAACACCGCGGCGTAAACGATTTAGCGTTTTACTGAGTCGCTGTGCATCCAGCGGTTTAAGTAAATAGTCGAAAGCATGTTCTTCAAATGCCCTCACCGCGTACTCATCATAGGCTGTCACGAAGACGACATAAGGCATATTTTCTGGATCCAACATGGCGACCAGCTCTAATCCGCTGACCTTTGGCATTTGTATATCCAGAAAGATCACATCGGGTTGCAGCCGGTGGATAGCCGGTATCGCCTCCAGCGCATTGCTGCACTGTGCAATGATGGTGATATCAGACTCGTTTTCCAGTAGCAGGCTGAGCTCTTCACGTGCCAGCTGTTCGTCATCGATGATTATGGCTTTCAGCATCCTTCCCCCTTGTTGGCGTGATTCTATCACTATTCAGGCCAGGGATTAGCATGGTTGCATCGGGAAGTGATAGAACAGGCAGATATCGTTTTTCTGGCAATATTTAGGGTGGTAATTTTTTATTTACACTAAGTGGATTGAAATCTTTACGGTTCGTGTTATGGTGTAAACATCACGCGTAGGCAGGTTGTACAGACAGTAGTCTTTACAGACGATCGCGAATATACCGAACTTTTCAGGAATGGGATCATGCAAAAAGATTCACTTAACAATATTAATATCAGTGCAGAGCAGGTTTTAATTACTCCCGATGAATTAAAAGCTAAGTTTCCGCTTAACGACGCAGAACAGCGCGATATTGCGCAAGCGAGAGCGACCATTGCGGATATCATTCATGGTCGTGATGATCGGTTGCTGATCGTCTGCGGGCCTTGCTCGATTCATGACACGGATGCCGCGTTGGAATACGCGCGCCGTCTGAAGTCACTTGCCGCTGAATTAAGCGATAGCCTCTACATTGTGATGCGTGTTTATTTTGAAAAACCGCGTACCACAGTGGGCTGGAAAGGGCTCATCAACGATCCGTTCATGGATGGTTCATTTGATGTGGAGTCAGGATTGCACATCGCGCGTGAGCTGCTGCTGGAACTGGTGAATATGGGACTGCCGCTGGCGACCGAAGCGCTTGATCCGAACAGCCCGCAGTACTTGGGCGATTTATTCAGCTGGTCGGCTATCGGTGCACGTACAACAGAATCACAAACGCACCGTGAGATGGCTTCCGGCCTGTCGATGCCTGTTGGGTTCAAAAACGGCACGGATGGCAGTCTGGGTACGGCGATCAACGCGATGAGAGCCGCTGCAATGCCGCATCGCTTTGTGGGTATCAATCAAACCGGTCAGGTCTGTCTGCTGCAAACGCAAGGGAACATTGATGGTCATGTGATTCTGCGTGGCGGTAAAAAACCCAACTACAGTGCGCAGGATGTCGCCGAATGTGAAAAACAGATGCAGGAAGCGGGACTGAGGCCTGCGCTGATGATAGATTGTAGCCACGGTAATTCGAATAAAGACTACCGCCGTCAGCCACTTGTTGTTGAATCTGCGATTGAACAAATCAAGGCGGGAAATCGTTCCATTATAGGTTTGATGCTGGAAAGCCACCTTAACGAGGGAAGCCAGTCTTCAGAACAGCCGCGTTCAGATATGCGCTACGGTGTATCAGTCACGGATGCCTGTATCAGTTGGGAAAGCACAGAGACGTTGCTGCGTTCCGTTCATCAAGAGCTGAGCGCTGCACGAGTGAAACATTCAGGAGAGTAACAAAATATGGTAGCTGAACTGACCGTATTGCGTGATCAGATAGATGAGGTTGATAAGGAGCTTGTCGCGCTGTTATCACGTCGGTTGCGTTTAGTGGCGGAAGTGGGTGAAGTGAAAAGCCGCCATGGTTTGCCCATCTATGCGCCCGATCGTGAAGCGGCCATGCTCAGCTCACGTCGTAAAGAAGCTGAGTCGATGGGCGTTCCGCCGGATCTTATTGAGGATATCCTGCGGCGTACCATGCGCGAATCCTACACCAGTGAAAACGACAAAGGCTTTAAAACGCTGTGCCCGCAGTTGCGTCCCGTTGTTATCATCGGTGGCCGCGGGCAAATGGGTAATCTGTTTGAGAAAATGCTGACGCTGTCGGGCTATCAGGTGAGGATTCTGGAGCAAGATGACTGGCCGCGCGCGGATGAACTGCTGTCTGATGCCGGCATGGTGATTGTTAGCGTGCCGATTCACGTGACTGAACAGGTGATTGCTCGTCTGCCTGCTTTGCCGGATGACTGTATCTTGGTTGATTTGGCATCGGTAAAAAATGGCCCGCTTCAGGCGATGTTGGCGGCGCATAGTGGTCCGGTACTTGGTCTGCATCCTATGTTCGGGCCAGACAGCGGTAGCCTTGCCAAGCAGGTTGTCGTCTATTGTGACGGTCGGCAGCCAGAAGCCTACCAGTGGTTGCTGGAACAGATTCAGGTGTGGGGCGCGCGTCTGCACCGTATCAGCGCGGTCGAACACGACCAAAATATGATGTTCATTCAGGCGCTGCGTCACTTCGCGACATTTGCCTATGGTCTGCATTTAGCGGAAGAGAATGTTCAGCTTGAACAGCTATTAGCGCTGTCATCGCCAATCTATCGTCTGGAATTGATCATGGTTGGACGGCTGTTTGCGCAGGATCCGCAGCTGTATGCCGACATCATTATGTCTTCAGAGGATAATCTGGCGTTGATTAAGCGTTACTACAAACGTTTTGGCGAGGCGATTGAGCTACTGGAGCAGACGGATAAGGCAGAATTTATCAACAGCTTCAAGAAGGTCGAACACTGGTTTGGCGACTATGCCAAACGTTTTCAGGCGGAGAGCCGTGTGCTTTTGCGTCAGGCAAACGATATTCGTCAATAAACACGTTTACTATCTTGGCTGTGTTTAAGAAGCCATCCCGGGGATACCAGGATGGCTTTTTCAATTATTTGTTCACATCGACTATTCGTTCACATCCACGGGTACGACGTTTTCACTCGGGTAGCAGCCCAATACTTTTAACGAGCGGGTAATGGGGGCTAATCCTTTTAGCGCTTTCTGCATGGCGTCGCTGCGCAGGTTGGCCTGTACGTCCAGATAGAACATCTCTTCCCACGGGTTACCGTTGATCGGCCTGGATTCCAGCTTGGTCATCACAATGCCGTTATCACGCAATACCAGCAGAGCCTCTACCAGTGCACCTGACTGTTGGCCGGTTGCCATAATTAGCGTGGTTTTTGCCGGCACTTGTTCCGTCACATCAATGGGCTTGCGTGCTAATACAATGAAGCGGGTGATGTTTTGCGACTGATTTGCCAGATCGTGTTCCAGCATCTGTAGCTGATAAAGCTGACCACCGGCTTCGCTGCCGAGTGCTGCTGCTTTTGGTGAGTTGAGTGCAGCCACTTTTTCCATCGCTGCAGCTGTGCTCTCACAGTATTCAATCTTCCAGTGTGGAAAACGATTAATGAAATGGCTGCACTGCTGGAACGGCTGCGGATGGCTGTAAACCGTTTCGATCTGTTCCAATGACGTATCGGTAGCAACTAAAACGCAGTGATTTATCGGGTTGGTTAATTCGCCGACGATGGATAAAGCCGTGTGTTGCAGCAGGTCGTAGACGTCGTTGATCGAGCCAGAGCTGGTGTTTTCAATCGGCAGAACGGCATAGTCCGCTTGCCCTGTTTCCACCATATTGAAGATGTCCTGAAATTTCTGGCAACCACACTCAACAAATTGCTCGAAATGTCGTGCGGCATATTGGCGCGCGGCAAGATGGGAATAAGAGCCTTTCGGACCGAGAAACGCAATACGGGCAGAGTGTGACGTTGTTTGGTTGAGGTGATGCTGCAAGAGTGCCTGCTGCGTCAGTACCGAATCTTCAATGATGAGCTGAAATAAGCGGGTAATGTAGTGACCATCAAGATGATGCTTTTTCCCAGCGGCTGTCAGTTTGTCCAGCAAATCACGCTCACGCTCTTTGTCACGAATTGGGCGATGCGAATGCAATTTGCTGCGGGCAACGTCCAGCGCGAGCTCTCGTCTTTGTGCCAACAATTCAATTAATTGCAGATCCAATGCGCTGATGCGTTCTCGCAGTGCCAGTAATGGGTTGTCTGTCATGATGCTGTTACCTGTCTTATGTTCTTATATAAAAAAAGCCTCCTGGTCAGGAGGCTTTTTTGTTCGTCTTCGTATTCTTGCTCTTACGACGAATCGCCTCCCAAATCAGGGGAAGGTGAAAAAGAATACGAAGAAGAACAGTTTATTTGTCATGTTTACTCGGTTAGTCAGGAAGATATCCAGATTCTGAGTAGGTAAGGTAACTGTTGGCTTTTCATCCTGTCAATACAAAATCGCCGAGCGCAATGTTAAACGGGGTATCGCGTTGGCGCTTTAGGTCGTGGATTACGACGCCAGGAATGCAAAAACGCGCCCTCAGGCGCGTTATATTGAGGTAAAGAGGACGAGTTACTCTTCTTGAGTCGGCTGGAGATTTGCTTCTTTGACGCTAGCTACCGCACGTCTGGCTTCACCTTTATGCTGGAGTTTGTCCAACTGACGTTCGAGCTTGGTAATTAGCTCATTGATGGCGGCATACATATCATCATGCTTGGCGCTGGCAACCAGCGGACCATTTGGCGTACTGATAGTGGCATCGGCCACAAAACCCTGTGGTTCTTTTGACAAAATAATATGTGGGTTAATCAGCTGGGTTTGCCACTTGTCCAGCTTAGAAAGACGGTCTTCGACATGTTGACGAATTGCGGGGGTGATATCCATTTGCTTACTGGTAATATTAATAGTCATATAAACTTACCTCTCTGCCTATGTCCGTCTTGGATAATTTCAGCATACAGTGAGTTGTGACAAAAAGCGTGATATTGATCGCTTTTTTTCGTCACTTTTTGTCAAGAAAACGCGATTTGTGAAGCATCATCGGGAATAGGAGGGAAGTGCTTGAGGGGGCATCTGGCCTGTGCCATTATTGATAGGATGTATTGACGTTACCGCGCTGTTGTTGACTCCCGCCAACCTGTTTTTTCTGCATCATTAATGCATTGCCCACCGAACGAGCCATAAAAAACGGCAACCGAAGCTGCCGTCTTATTATTGTGTGCCACTTGTCGTTTATGCTGGGTTCGCAGTGATGATTTTTGCGACTTTGTCCGCCTGAGCGGCCAGTTGCAGTTCGCGATAGGCATTTTCCATCAACGGCAGGGCATTTTTTGTTGCCTGGGTATCAGGGTAATCACGCAGCATTTGCTCAACGCGATTAACTACTGCCACATAAGCGCCGCGTTTCGTGTAGTATTGCGCGACAGAAAGTTCATACTTGGCCAGACGCTCTTTGAGGTAAACCAAACGCTTGTTTGCGTCGGTGGCGTATTGGCTGTTCGGGTATCCCTGAATGAGCTTGCTGAAATCCCGAAATGCGGTGCGGGCATACTGCGGATCGCGATCGGAACGATCAACGCCGAAGAAGCCTTGTAATGCACTGTCATCCAGCGCCATGTCGGTCAGGCCGCGCATGTACAGGACATAATCCACGTTTGGATGGGTCGGATTGAGTCGCAGGAAGCGGTCAATAGAAGCTTGGGCCAATGGCAGCTCTGCGGATTTGTAATAGGCGTAGATCAAATCCAACTGTACTTGCTGCGAGTAGGGGCCAAAGGGATACCGGTTATCCAGTGCTTCCAACTGCGTGATGGCTGCTTTAAAGTTGCCGTCCTGCAGTTTTTGTTGAGCATTGGCATAGATTTCAGATGGCGGACTATCAGGAACCGCATCTTTGGAATTGCTGGAGCAACCAGCCAGCGCCAGGCTCAACGTGGCGGCAGCCACCAGATATTTCATACGCGTCATGACGTTTTGATTATCCTCAGAATGTTATTCCGGGAGGCTGTCCGTTAAGCTCCCGATTTAGACCAGCTACAATAGTACATTATTTTAAACGGCGTCGCCGTCAAAACCCAACGTTAACGAAGAAGCTGCATAATATGGCACAACAAGTACAACTCACCGCAACGGTGGCCGAATCTCAACTCGGACAACGTTTAGATCAGGCTTTGGCCGAATTGTTCCCTGATTATTCACGATCCCGCATAAAAGAGTGGATTCTTGAGAATCGAGTACAGATTAACGGCAATGTCATCAATAAGCCAAAAGAGAAAGTACTTGGCGGCGAATCGGTAGCCATTGATGCATTGATTGAAGAAGAAGCTCGCTGGGAAGCTCAGGATATCAAGCTGGATATCGTGTATGAAGATGAGGATATCCTGGTCATCAATAAACCCAGAGATCTGGTGGTTCATCCCGGTGCGGGTAACCCAGATGGCACAGTATTGAATGCCTTGTTACATCATTATCCTGAGATTGTCGACGTTCCCCGTGCTGGGATTGTGCACCGACTTGATAAAGATACAACAGGGCTCATGGTGGTCGCTAAAACCGTACCCGCCCAGACGCGTTTAGTCGAGGCGCTACAGGCGCGTGAAATTACTCGTGAGTATGAGGCCGTTGCGATTGGTTCGATGACAGCAGGTGGCATGGTCGATCAGCCTATCGCTCGCCACTCAACCAAGCGTACTCACATGGCCGTGCACCCAATGGGTAAGCCTGCCGTGACACATTATCGCATCATGGAACATTTCCGTGCGCATACCCGTCTGCGGTTGCGTCTGGAAACGGGGCGCACCCATCAGATTCGCGTGCATATGGCGCATATCAATCATCCTCTGGTTGGCGATCAGCTATATGGGGGGCGTCCGCGCCCGCCAAAAGGCGCTTCGGAGGATTTCATTGAGATGCTGCGTGGGTTCGATCGTCAGGCGCTGCATGCCACCATGTTGCGTTTCTACCATCCTATTACTGGCATTCACATGGAATGGCATGCGGAATTGCCACAGGATATGGTCGATCTGATTAATGCGCTGAAAGCCGATACTGAAGCGTTTAAGGATCAGCTCGACTGGTAATATATTCAATACGATAAGTGCCGATTTATAGAGGTGACGGACTATGCTGATATACCCCGACTGGCCTTTGCCAGAAAGTGTGAAATCTTGTAGTACGACGCGTGTTGGCGGACGTAGTGGTGCACCTTATGATTCGCTGAATTTAGGGAATCATGTGGGCGATGAGCCTGCGCACGTTACCGCAAATCGGCAAGCGCTGGTGGAGATGGCTGGCCTTCCCGCTATGCCGCATTGGTTGGAACAGGTGCATGGCACCGATGTGATTCGTATTGGCGAGACGTCCCCAACGTCCGTTTGTGGTGATGCTGCTTATACGGATAAGAAAGGAAAAGTCTGTGCGGTGATGACGGCTGACTGCTTGCCCGTGCTTTTTTGTGCAACCAACGGCGATGAAGTCGCTGCCGCTCATGCTGGCTGGCGGGGATTGCACGCGGGAGTATTGGAAGAAACCTTAGCCTGCTTCCGTGCAAAACCCGCACAAATTATGGCGTGGCTGGGGCCTGCTATTGGGCCTGATGTCTTTGAGGTCGGCCCTGAAGTCAGGGATGCATTTATTCAGCATGATATGGCTGCGGCCTCAGCATTTCGGCCTGAAGGAAATAAATTTTTTGCCGATATCTACCAACTGGCAAGTCTGCGCTTACGTGCCGCAGGGATAACGCAAATTTTTGGTGGAAATGCCTGTACTGTGAGTGAACCTCACAAATTTTTCTCTTATCGGCGTGATGGTGTGACTGGCCGTATGGCAAGTTTAATCTGGCTGATATAACCTATTGAATTAAGACGATCCAAGATAAGTAACGTTTAAATCCTGTCATGACTGGCAAAATAACCTTGAAATTTTTGAGGGATGACCTCATTTAATCTCCAGTAGCAATTTTGACCAGTGTATGGGAGGTGTTATGCGTCTGGATCGTCTTACCAACAAATTCCAACTTGCTCTTGCTGATGCCCAGTCTCTTGCCCTTGGGCGCGATCACCAGTTTATTGAACCACTTCACTTGATGAGCGCCTTGCTTCATCAGGATGGTGGAACTGTTGGTCCACTTCTGACTGTTGCCGGAGCCAATCTTAATCACCTGAAAACCGAAATCGACCAGGCAATCACACGTTTGCCGCAGGTTGAAGGTACTGATGGTGATGTTCAGCCTTCTAGCGAGTTAGTCCGCGTATTGAATATGTGCGACAAGCTGGCGCAAAAGCGTGGCGATACCTTTATCTCTTCGGAGCTTTTCGCGCTTGCTGCGCTGGAGTCTCGCGGCACGTTGGGGGATATATTGAAAAAGGCGGGGGTTACGCAGCAAGGTGTAACAAACGCGATTGAACGAGTGAGAGGAGGGGATCAAGTGAACGATCAGGGTGCTGAAGATCAGCGCCAGGCATTGAAAAAATTCACGATTGATCTCACGGAGCGTGCGGAACAAGGCAAACTCGATCCTGTGATCGGGCGTGATGAGGAAATTCGCCGCACTATTCAGGTTTTGCAACGTCGAACCAAAAATAACCCGGTATTAATCGGTGAACCCGGCGTGGGTAAAACCGCGATAGTAGAAGGGTTAGCCCAGCGTATCGTTAATGGTGAAGTGCCTGAAGGCTTGAAAAACAAGCGCGTACTTTCACTGGATATGGGCGCGCTGGTGGCGGGTGCGAAATACCGTGGCGAATTTGAAGAACGTTTGAAAGGCGTGCTCAACGACCTGTCTAAACAGGAAGGCAACGTCATTCTGTTTATTGATGAACTTCATACGATGGTGGGGGCAGGCAAAGCTGATGGCGCGATGGATGCCGGTAATATGCTAAAACCTGCGCTGGCTCGTGGTGAGTTGCATTGCGTCGGGGCGACAACGCTCGATGAGTATCGGCAATATATTGAAAAAGACGCGGCCCTTGAGCGTCGTTTCCAGAAAGTGTTTGTCGCTGAACCTACTGTTGAAGACACGATTGCTATTCTGCGCGGGCTGAAAGAGCGTTATGAATTGCACCATCATGTACAAATTACTGACCCGGCGATTGTTGCGGCGGCCATGCTATCTAACCGCTATATCGCAGATCGTCAACTCCCGGATAAAGCGATTGACCTGATTGATGAAGCGGCATCCAGTATTCGTATTCAGATTGATTCGAAACCAGAGCCCCTTGATCGGCTTGAGCGTCGAATCATCCAGTTAAAACTGGAACAGCAGGCGCTGAAAAAAGAATCTGATGAAGCCAGCCAAAAGCGGCTTGAATTGCTGAGTGCGGAACTTGACCAAAAAGAGCGTGAATATTCCCAGCAAGAGGAAGAGTGGAAAGCAGAAAAAGCGTCACTCACGGGAACGCAGAATATTAAAGCGTCTTTAGAGCAGGCGAAAATTGCGCTGGAACAGGCTCGCCGTCAGGGCGATCTGGGGAGAATGTCTGAGCTGCAATATGGCAAAATCCCTGAGCTAGAGAAACAGTTGGCAGCAGCAACGCAGCAGGAAGGGAAAACGATGCATTTGCTGCGTAATCGAGTAACGGATGTTGAAATCGCTGATGTGCTGGCGCGTTGGACTGGGATTCCTGTTTCTCGCATGTTGGAAAGTGAGAAAGAAAAATTATTACGCATGGAAGATGAACTGCATCAGCGTGTGATTGGGCAGAACGAAGCCGTTGAAGCGGTAGCAAATTCTATCCGTCGTAGTCGAGCAGGGCTATCAGACCCGAATCGCCCTATTGGCTCGTTCCTGTTCCTTGGGCCAACAGGTGTTGGGAAAACGGAACTTTGCAAAACGCTGGCGACTTTCCTCTTTGACAGCGACGACGCCATGGTGCGTATCGATATGTCTGAGTTTATGGAAAAACACTCGGTTTCACGCTTGGTCGGTGCGCCTCCGGGATATGTCGGTTACGAGGAGGGGGGATATTTGACGGAAGCGGTACGCCGTCGTCCTTATTCGGTCATTTTGCTAGATGAAATCGAAAAGGCACACCCTGATGTGTTTAATATCCTGCTTCAGGTATTAGATGATGGGCGCCTCACTGATGGTCAGGGCAGAACGGTCGACTTCCGTAATACTGTGGTCATCATGACGTCCAATCTGGGATCCGACCTTATTCAGGAGCGTTTTGGTGAACGCAGCTATACCGAAATGAGAGATATGGTGCTTGAAGTTGTTAGCCACAGCTTCCGCCCCGAGTTTATTAACCGTATCGATGAGGTCGTGGTATTCCACCCATTGGGAAGGGCGCATATTACGTCGATCGCACAAATTCAGCTTCAGAGACTGTACAAGCGTCTTGAAGAGCGTGGATATAGTGTCACGATCACGGATGCAGCTTTAGATATGCTTGGGGAAGTCGGGTTTGATCCTGTCTATGGTGCTCGTCCGCTTAAAAGAGCGATACAGCAACTGATAGAGAACCCACTCGCTCAGCAGATGCTGGGGGGGAAATTGATACCTGGTAAACCGATCACATTAGATGTCGATGGTGAACAGATAGTCGCTCGGCAAGAATAATGCGAATGAACTGGTAAGCGAACAACGGGAGCATTCGTTAACCGATGCTCCCGTTTTCACATTATGAGCTCAGGTTGTATTCACTTTTTGTATGTGAAGTGTGCGAAATGGTGTTTTTTGGCTTGTTTTTGAACGGTTGGAAAATAATTTGCATTTAGCACTTGTCAGTAGTCGAGAAGTCCCTATAATGCGCCTCCACTGACACGGCAACAGCGACTTACGAAGTTGGTGTGACAGAAAAAGATTCACCGAAGGCGGTCAGTAATGACTTGACTTCACAGCGGAAAAGCATAGTATATGCAGCCCGCGCCACCGATGAAGTGGCACTGCTCTTTAACAATTTAATCAGACAATCTGTGTGGGCACTCACAAGACCGTATCTTAACGATATAAAAAAGTCTTGAAGAGTGAACAACAGTAAATTCATTACGAATAAACAGTTTTAATTCTTTGAGCATCGCTGACGAGTTCAGCAAATCAAACAAATCTTAAATTGAAGAGTTTGATCATGGCTCAGATTGAACGCTGGCGGCAGGCCTAACACATGCAAGTCGAGCGGTAGCACAGAAGAGCTTGCTCTTTGGGTGACGAGCGGCGGACGGGTGAGTAATGTCTGGGAAACTGCCTGATGGAGGGGGATAACTACTGGAAACGGTAGCTAATACCGCATAACCTCGCAAGAGCAAAGAGGGGGACCTTCGGGCCTCTCGCCATCAGATGTGCCCAGATGGGATTAGCTAGTAGGTGAGGTAATGGCTCACCTAGGCGACGATCCCTAGCTGGTCTGAGAGGATGACCAGCCACACTGGAACTGAGACACGGTCCAGACTCCTACGGGAGGCAGCAGTGGGGAATATTGCACAATGGGCGCAAGCCTGATGCAGCCATGCCGCGTGTGTGAAGAAGGCCTTCGGGTTGTAAAGCACTTTCAGCGGGGAGGAAGGCAGTAAGGTTAATAACCTTATTGATTGACGTTACCCGCAGAAGAAGCACCGGCTAACTCCGTGCCAGCAGCCGCGGTAATACGGAGGGTGCAAGCGTTAATCGGAATGACTGGGCGTAAAGCGCACGCAGGCGGTCTGTTAAGTTGGATGTGAAATCCCCGGGCTTAACCTGGGAACTGCATTCAAAACTGACAGGCTAGAGTCTTGTAGAGGGGGGTAGAATTCCAGGTGTAGCGGTGAAATGCGTAGAGATCTGGAGGAATACCGGTGGCGAAGGCGGCCCCCTGGACAAAGACTGACGCTCAGGTGCGAAAGCGTGGGGAGCAAACAGGATTAGATACCCTGGTAGTCCACGCTGTAAACGATGTCGATTTGGAGGTTGTGCCCTTGAGGCGTGGCTTCCGGAGCTAACGCGTTAAATCGACCGCCTGGGGAGTACGGCCGCAAGGTTAAAACTCAAATGAATTGACGGGGGCCCGCACAAGCGGTGGAGCATGTGGTTTAATTCGATGCAACGCGAAGAACCTTACCTACTCTTGACATCCAGAGAATTTGCTAGAGATAGCTTAGTGCCTTCGGGAACTCTGAGACAGGTGCTGCATGGCTGTCGTCAGCTCGTGTTGTGAAATGTTGGGTTAAGTCCCGCAACGAGCGCAACCCTTATCCTTTGTTGCCAGCGATTCGGTCGGGAACTCAAAGGAGACTGCCGGTGATAAACCGGAGGAAGGTGGGGATGACGTCAAGTCATCATGGCCCTTACGAGTAGGGCTACACACGTGCTACAATGGCGTATACAAAGAGAAGCGACCTCGCGAGAGCAAGCGGACCTCATAAAGTACGTCGTAGTCCGGATTGGAGTCTGCAACTCGACTCCATGAAGTCGGAATCGCTAGTAATCGTAGATCAGAATGCTACGGTGAATACGTTCCCGGGCCTTGTACACACCGCCCGTCACACCATGGGAGTGGGTTGCAAAAGAAGTAGGTAGCTTAACCTTCGGGAGGGCGCTTACCACTTTGTGATTCATGACTGGGGTGAAGTCGTAACAAGGTAACCGTAGGGGAACCTGCGGTTGGATCACCTCCTTACCAAGAAGATGTGCGTTGAGTGAAGTGCTCACACAGATTGTCTGATGAAAATACTGAGCAAGCGCACCTGTTGATGTCATGAGTGTAGACTCATGCTGACGCGAGCGTGCCGGGTTTATGACCTGGTGCGGATTTTTCGTGTCCCCATCGTCTAGAGGCCTAGGACACTGCCCTTTCACGGCTGTAACAGGGGTTCGAATCCCCTTGGGGACGCCAATCCGATAATGAGTGAAAGACATTATCACGAATATCTTAAAGATGATTCTTCGGAGTCATGTTTACGATATTGCTCTTTAACAATCTGGAACAAGCTGAAAATTGAAACATGACAGCTGAACATGCATGACGGCCTTCGGGCGTGTCGTGGTGAATCAGTCTGTCAATGAGTCTCTCAAATAATCGCAGCGCGATGATGATTCAATCGAAACATCTTCGGGTTGTGAGGTTAAGCGACTAAGCGTACACGGTGGATGCCTAGGCAGTCAGAGGCGATGAAGGGCGTGCTAATCTGCGATAAGCGTCGGTAAGCTGATATGAAGCGTTATACCCGACGATACCCGAATGGGGAAACCCAGTGTGTTTCGACACACTATCATGACATGAATACATAGTGTCATGAGGCGAACCGGGGGAACTGAAACATCTCAGTACCCCGAGGAAAAGAAATCAACCGAGATTCCCCCAGTAGCGGCGAGCGAACGGGGAGGAGCCCAGAACCTGAATCAGTTTGTGTGTTAGTGGAAGCGTCTGGAAAGTCGCACAGTAAAGGGTGATAGTCCCGTACACAAAAATGCACGAATTGTGAGTTCGATGAGTAGGGCGGGACACGTGACATCCTGTCTGAATATGGGGGGACCATCCTCCAAGGCTAAATACTCCTGACTGACCGATAGTGAACCAGTACCGTGAGGGAAAGGCGAAAAGAACCCCGGCGAGGGGAGTGAAATAGAACCTGAAACCGTGTACGTACAAGCAGTGGGAGCCTACTTGTTAGGTGACTGCGTACCTTTTGTATAATGGGTCAGCGACTTATATTCTGTAGCAAGGTTAACCGTATAGGGGAGCCGCAGGGAAACCGAGTCTTAACTGGGCGTTAAGTTGCAGGGTATAGACCCGAAACCCGGTGATCTAGCCATGGGCAGGTTGAAGGTTGGGTAACACTAACTGGAGGACCGAACCGACTAATGTTGAAAAATTAGCGGATGACTTGTGGCTGGGGGTGAAAGGCCAATCAAACCGGGAGATAGCTGGTTCTCCCCGAAAGCTATTTAGGTAGCGCCTCGTGAATTCATCTTCGGGGGTAGAGCACTGTTTCGGCTAGGGGGTCATCCCGACTTACCAACCCGATGCAAACTACGAATACCGAAGAATGTTATCACGGGAGACACACGGCGGGTGCTAACGTTCGTCGTGAAGAGGGAAACAACCCAGACCGCCAGCTAAGGTCCCAAAGTCATGGTTAAGTGGGAAACGATGTGGGAAGGCATAGACAGCCAGGATGTTGGCTTAGAAGCAGCCATCATTTAAAGAAAGCGTAATAGCTCACTGGTCGAGTCGGCCTGCGCGGAAGATGTAACGGGGCTAAACCATGCACCGAAGCTGCGGCAGCGACACTTAGGTGTTGTTGGGTAGGGGAGCGTTCTGTAAGCCTGCGAAGGTGGCCTGTGAGGGCTGCTGGAGGTATCAGAAGTGCGAATGCTGACATAAGTAACGATAATGCGGGTGAAAAACCCGCACGCCGGAAGACCAAGGGTTCCTGTCCAACGTTAATCGGGGCAGGGTGAGTCGACCCCTAAGGCGAGGCTGAAAAGCGTAGTCGATGGGAAACAGGTTAATATTCCTGTACTCGGTGTTACTGCGAAGGGGGGACGGAGAAAGCTAGGTTATCCGGGCGACGGTTGTCCCGGTTTAAGCGTGAAGGTGGGTGACTTTGGTAAATCCGGGTCATCGTTAACACTGAGGCGTGATGACGAGTCACTACGGTGATGAAGTAACCGATGCTACGCTTCCAGGAAAAGCCTCTAAGCTCCAGGTAACATCAAATCGTACCCCAAACCGACACAGGTGGTCAGGTAGAGAATACTCAGGCGCTTGAGAGAACTCGGGTGAAGGAACTAGGCAAAATGGTGCCGTAACTTCGGGAGAAGGCACGCTGATGGTAGGTGAAGTGACTTGCTCATGGAGCTGAAATCAGTCGAAGATACCAGCTGGCTGCAACTGTTTAATAAAAACACAGCACTGTGCAAACACGAAAGTGGACGTATACGGTGTGACGCCTGCCCGGTGCCGGAAGGTTAATTGATGGGGTCAGCCGCAAGGCGAAGCTCTTGATCGAAGCCCCGGTAAACGGCGGCCGTAACTATAACGGTCCTAAGGTAGCGAAATTCCTTGTCGGGTAAGTTCCGACCTGCACGAATGGCGTAATGATGGCCAGGCTGTCTCCACCCGAGACTCAGTGAAATTGAACTCGCTGTGAAGATGCAGTGTACCCGCGGCAAGACGGAAAGACCCCGTGAACCTTTACTATAGCTTGACACTGAACCTTGAGCCTTGATGTGTAGGATAGGTGGGAGGCTTTGAAGCGTGGACGCCAGTCTGCGTGGAGCCAACCTTGAAATACCACCCTTTAATGTTTGATGTTCTAACGTGGACCCGTAATCCGGGTTGCGGACAGTGTCTGGTGGGTAGTTTGACTGGGGCGGTCTCCTCCCAAAGCGTAACGGAGGAGCACGAAGGTTAGCTAATCCTGGTCGGACATCAGGAGGTTAGTGCAAAGGCATAAGCTAGCTTGACTGCGAGAGTGACAGCTCGAGCAGGTGCGAAAGCAGGTCTTAGTGATCCGGTGGTTCTGAATGGAAGGGCCATCGCTCAACGGATAAAAGGTACTCCGGGGATAACAGGCTGATACCGCCCAAGAGTTCATATCGACGGCGGTGTTTGGCACCTCGATGTCGGCTCATCACATCCTGGGGCTGAAGTAGGTCCCAAGGGTATGGCTGTTCGCCATTTAAAGTGGTACGCGAGCTGGGTTTAGAACGTCGTGAGACAGTTCGGTCCCTATCTGCCGTGGGCGTTGGAAGATTGAGAGGGGTTGCTCCTAGTACGAGAGGACCGGAGTGAACGCACCACTGGTGTACGGGTTGTGATGCCAATTGCATTGCCCGGTAGCTAAGTGCGGAAGAGATAACCGCTGAAAGCATCTAAGCGGGAAACTTGCCTCGAGATGAGTCTTCCCTGGGCACTAGATGCCCCTGAAGGGCCGTTGAAGACGACGACGTAGATAGGCTGGGTGTGTAAGCGTAGCGATACGTTGAGCTAACCAGTACTAATGACCCGAGAGGCTTAACCTTACAACACCGAAGGTGTTTTGTGGGTGATGAAAGACTCATAGAGAACGATGTTCAGCTTGTTCAGAGATTGGTTCTGGTGGTTGCGTGATGACGAGAAAGATAAAGTCACCATAGTAACGGCTGGAATGAAACAGAATTTGCCTGGCGGCGATAGCGCGGTGGTCCCACCTGACCCCATGCCGAACTCAGAAGTGAAACGCCGTAGCGCCGATGGTAGTGTGGGGCTTCCCCATGTGAGAGTAGGGAACTGCCAGGCATCAAATTAAGCAGTAAGCCAGAGCGATCTGGTGGTTGTAGAGAAATTCGGTGGAGCGGTAGTTCAGTTGGTTAGAATACCTGCCTGTCACGCAGGGGGTCGCGGGTTCGAGCCCCGTCCGTTCCGCCACTTATTATGAAAAAGCCCTAAGTTAACGCTTAGGGCTTTTTCATTTCTGAATATTAGAATTTATATATAAATTCATTCCTTTCTCCTTCTCTTCTTTTTTGTTTTTGCTGATCACTTCATTTTTCCTACCCTATCGCCGAGCGTACATTGTAAGTCTGCGATAAAATTCTATAACAGAAGAGTGCTCTTTTTTGATAGGGTATTTAGAGTATTGAAACCGATAGTGGATTAGGCGTGCGGAAAAGAACCTATGCAATGAGGTATGTTGCCGGCCAACCAGCTGAACGTATCTTTCCTCCTGGGGAAATGCATTATCCGGGACAAGTGCTACCGACAGGCTCATTGTTGCTGGAGGGCGATGTTTTACGCGTCATGGTGTGGAACATTTTTAAGCAACAACGAATGAACTGGCTTTCCGTGTTGCAGAATTTCGGTAAAGGTACCCAGCTAGTTCTGTTGCAGGAAGCGCAAAGCACGCCAGAACTCATCCGTTTCGCAACCACTAACTACCTTTCTGCCGATCAGGTTCCTGCCATTATTCTCCCGCAGCATCCATCTGGTGTGATGACGCTATCAGCAGCTCAGCCAGTATATTGCTGTCCTTTACGTGAAAGGGAACCCCTGTTGCGTTTGGCTAAGTCCTCGTTGGTGACCGTCTACGCGCTTCAGAATGGCCAGAGGCTGATGGTTATCAATATCCATGCGGTTAACTTTAGTTTTGGTGTTGAAGTTTATACCAAGCAGTTGGCTGCGATTGGGGAACAACTCGTACATCATCAGGGGCCAGCTATTATGGCCGGAGATTTTAATGCGTGGAGTCAACAGCGTATTAATGCACTGAATCGGTTTGCGACAAGGATGGGATTGCAGGAGGTACAATTCGTTGATGACCAACGGCGAAAGGCGTTTGGTCGCCCGCTCGATTTCGTCTTTTACCGTGAGCTGACCGTTAACCAGTCTTCTGTATTGGTGACTCAGGCCTCAGATCATAACCCACTGCTCGTTGAATTTAGCCTGAGTTAATCGCTATAAAAAAACAGCCCTCCACAAATGTAGAGGGCTGCTTATCGTTACTAATTCTGATATGACATTAAGAATCAGGTTTTATATTGCTGCTAACATAAAGCGTCAGACGATCGCCTGGCTGGATGTTGGCATTCTTGTTGATAACCGTATTCCAGCGCATCACATCAGCGATATTTACGCCGTGCCGTTTAGCAATGCTCGCCAGTGAATCACCCTTTCTAACCTGGTAGGTGATAGAACTGCTATTGCCTGAAGCTTTGGCAACTTGCAACGTCTGGCCAACCTTGAGCGCACCAGCGCTACGCAGATTGTTCCAGCTCTGCAAATCTTTCGTGCTGACATTAAGCCGTGCCGCAATGGCTGATAAGGTATCACCCGAGCGTACCTTATACTGCTGTGATGCTGGTGTTGGCTGCGTTTGCGCTAAGCGTGTTGGTTGAATCGCTGCGATGTCACCATCAGCCAGTGAATCTTTCAACTGCTCAACGTGAGCTTTAGGAACCATAATGTAATGTGGCCCATTTGGCGCGGTAACATTACGTTTATAGCCCGAGTTATAGCTCTTCAGCTTATTCAACGACAAACCAGCCATCTCAGCAGCTTGCGTCAACTCTATCTGCTGCCCCAGCTCAACCTTTGCTAATGCGCGGCTTTCATTGGGTTGCGGCAGACTCACGCCATACTTCTTGCTGTTTTTAAGAATATCGCTCAAAGCCAGCATCTTAGGCACATAGATTGACGTTTCCCGCGGTAACGCCAGCGCCCAGAAGCTGGTTGATTTTCCTTTCGCTTTATTCGCTTTCATCGCCTGCATGACGCGACCTTCACCACTGTTGTATGCAGCAACGGTCAATAACCAGTCGCCATCAAACATCGTGTTGAGTCGTTGCATCATATCCAGCGCAGCCGTCGTAGACGCAATCACGTCGCGACGTCCGTCGTACCACTGGTTTTGTTTCAAACCATAATTGCGTCCTGTGCCAGGGATAATCTGCCATAGCCCAGCGGCATTGGCGGATGATGTGGCACTTGGATCAAAAGCGCTCTCCACTATGGGTAGCAGTACCAGTTCCATCGGCATTTTACGTTGCTTAATCTGCTCGACTATCCAGTACATGTACGGCTCTGCCCGTAATGTTACATCGTGGAGATAGCTCTTATTTTTCAAATAACGCATTTTTTGCTCGCGGATCCGGGCGTTTTCCGGAACCTCCATCTTCAGCTCGTCGCCAATGAAGTTCCACAGATCTCGTTGCGCGAGGCTATCGTCATCTAGCCATCGCGCTGAGGCCTCTCGACCACCTGTGTACTTTCCTGCTTCACTTTGACTTGCCGAAGACAAACTCTGTGCATGCTGTTTAGGTTGCGAGGTGTCATGTGGTGAGACCTGACAACCCGCCAGCAAGACTGAGGCGATGAGTATCGCTTTAGCCTTCATATGTTGGTCAATAGTTGCTTAAAAGACGAGCAAGGATACTTTGATTAGATGAATAGCACAACCTAAACCTTCAGAAGCAGTCTTTCTTGCTACGTAGCATCTCAAAAACTTGCCAATTCTCTATATTTTCAGGTTCCTTTGACAATTTCCTTTTTAAATCAATTTCATGACAGCGGAGGAATAGATTGATTCTTCTCTCCAGCCCTAATGTCGTTGGTAAACTAGACTGTGATTTTTCTCGTATCTGACTGATTTCATGGAGATAAGCTTCAATAATGGGATCTTCTGGCAATATCGCATTAGAAAATTTTAAGTTTGATAGCGTGTATTCATGAGCGCAGCACACTATCGTATCATCAGGGAGTTCTGCTATTTTTTGAATAGATTCATGCATTTGCCTCGGTGTTCCTTCAAAAATACGACCGCATCCCGCTGAAAATAGGGTATCGCCACAGAACAAAAATGGCGCACTGTAGTAGGCAATATGACCAGATGTGTGTCCTGGAACCTCAATTACAGAAAATTCCGAATTTAACAAAGAGACGGCATTTCCTTCTTCCACCAGGTAGGTTGCGCCGCATTTAGCGGTTTCTTTTGGGCCAAAAACAGGCAGATTAGGGTAATGCTTGAGGAGCTTGCTGACGCCTCCTACATGGTCGTTATGATGGTGAGTGAGCAAGATTGCTTCGGGGAAAAGTGAATGCTGATCGAGCGCATTAAGCACCGGGAGAGCCTCACCAGGATCGACGATCACACAGCGATTTTCTTTATTGCTCAATAGCCAAATGTAGTTGTCCTGAAGTGCGGGGATACTGATAAGATTCATTCATCACCTCTTTTTTCTAGCAGCCTGAGGACGAGAACAGAAGATGAAATTGGCACGAACCCCTCAGACCATTGTTGCACCTGATTCATGGGATGATATCACCTGTGGGCAATTTTATCGCGAGTCGATTGAACTGGCTTTGTTGCCATGGTGGCCAAAACTCTTTGGTTTTCATCTTATCAAGGTCGGGGCGCTAAGCGCGGAAATCCATGTAACAGAGTGTGCGATTGCGCATCAGGTTAATGTTGCTCCACACGGCGATAATCTTCAGGTCATCGCAGATGCTCATCAATTACCGTTCTCTGAAAAGTCGATCGACGCCTGCCTGCTTGCTCAAACGCTGTCATATTCATCGGACCCGCATCGTATTCTGCGGGAGGTTGATCGTGTCTTGATCGATGATGGTTGGTTAATCCTGAGCACGTTTAATCCGATCAGCCTGGTTGGCTTGGGTAAACTGATCCCCAGACTCAATAAAAAACATCCTTATTGCAGCCGCATGTTTACTCAAATGCGTATTACGGACTGGCTGGGACTATTGAACTATGAGGTTATCGATCAGACCCATTTTCACGTTACGCCATGGCGAAGAAACAAAGGGAAGTTGAATAAACATATTCCGATGCTGGGGTGTCTGACGCTGATTATTGCCCGGAAGCGCACAATTCCGCTGACGTTTACGCCGATGAGGGCGAGATTGCGCAAAGCATCAGTGCGCCGCACGGTGGGCGCAACAAAGATATATCGAAGATGAGGCGGACGCCTACGGTGATTTACTCAGCCTGATAACCGCTGTCATCAAGCGTTGGTGCACTGGCGGCGGCGCGAGCAAGTTCATCGCAGCGCTCGTTTTCTGGATGCCCGGCGTGCCCTTTTACCCATTCCCAGCGCACGGAATGGCGCTGAATCGCAGTATCCAGTCTTTGCCAGAGATCGACGTTCTTGACCGGTTTTTTATCGGCGGTTTTCCAACCTCGCTTTTTCCAGTTATGAATCCAACTGGTGATTCCCTGACGAACATATTGACTGTCTGTGCTGAGTACGACGTCACAGTCAGTGGTCAGTGTTTCAAGCGCTGCAATTGCGGCCATCAGCTCCATCCTGTTATTCGTCGTAAGACGATAACCAGCACTCAATGCTTTTTCGTGCTGCTTGTAGCGCAGCAGGGCGCCATAGCCGCCGGGGCCGGGATTACCGAGGCAAGATCCGTCGGTGAAAATTTCTACCTGTTTGCGCATCTCTGGTAGACTCTCCCTTATGGTAAAAACGGCAAGTCTGACATAAACGAAAACGATGAGCACTGAAATTACGCGACAAATCGTCCTGGATACAGAAACCACCGGTATGAATATGCTGGGGGTTCACTATGAAGGGCATAAAATTATCGAGATCGGTGCGGTTGAAGTGATTAACCGCCGCCTGACTGGCCGTCATTTTCACGTCTATATCAAACCCGATCGTTTAGTGGATCCCGAAGCGTATAACGTACATGGTATTAGCGATGAGTTTCTGGCTGACAAGCCGACGTATGCGGATATCGTGGATGATTTTCTCGATTTTATCCGTGGCGCAGAGCTGGTCATCCATAACGCAACGTTTGATATCGGCTTTATGGATTACGAATTTCGGCTGCTGAACCGAGATCTTCCTAAGACGGAGACGTTCTGTAAGATCACCGATAGCCTGTTAATGGCGCGGAAGATCTTTCCCGGTAAGCGTAACAGTTTGGATGCGCTCTGCGATCGCTACCAGATAGATAACAGCAAGCGTACGCTGCACGGCGCATTGCTCGATGCCGAGATTCTGGCAGAAGTTTATCTGGCGATGACCGGTGGTCAGACGTCACTGACTTTTTCGATGGAAGGTGAAACGCAGCAGAAGAGCGAGAATACCGAAACGATCCAGAGAATCGTCCGCCCTCAATCGGCGTTAAAGGTACTTTACGCTGATGAGGCAGAGCTATTAGCGCATGAACAACGTCTCGATCTGATTGCTAAAAAAGGCGGGAGTTGCCTGTGGCGGGCAGAATAGCGCCGCTGCGATATTCGCCCTCTACGCAGTAAAAAGAATCGGTTGATCGCGTTGCGGGCGAGAGAATAGCCATCAAGATGAAATTATAAGCAAACAGAAACGGTTAGTTATAAAAAGCATTGACGTAATAGTGCCGTCATCTTAGTATTCATCCCGCTCAGTGAGCACGAGTGGAGCGGTAGTTCAGTTGGTTAGAATACCTGCCTGTCACGCAGGGGGTCGCGGGTTCGAGCCCCGTCCGTTCCGCCACTTATATGAAAGCCCTGAATCAGAAATGGTTCAGGGTTTTTTCATTTCTGGGTTTATCGAAAAAAGACTGTAGAGAAGCGTTTGGGGAAAAATGCGGCCACCCGAAAAGCAGCGGCCGTTTTTTTAGAAGTCCCAGTCTTCGTCTTCAGTATTGACGGCTTTACCGATCACATAAGATGAACCCGAGCCAGAGAAGAAGTCGTGGTTCTCATCCGCGTTTGGCGATAGCGCTGAGAGAATCGCGGGATTCACATCCGTCATGCTGGCGGGGAACAACGCTTCATAGCCCAGATTCATCAGCGCTTTGTTCGCGTTGTAGTGGAGGAATTTCTTCACATCTTCCGTCCAGCCGACGCCGTCATAGAGTTCCTGTGTATATAACACCTCATTGTCATACAAGTCCTGTAGCAGATCGTAGGCGAAATTTTTCACCTGCTGCTGATGAGCAGGATCGGCCTTCGCTAAGCCGCGCTGGAATTTGTAGCCAATATAGTAGCCGTGTACCGCTTCATCGCGGATGATAAGCCGGATCAAATCCGCCGTGTTGGTCAGCTTGGCACGGCTTGACCAGTACATAGGCAGGTAGAACCCCGAGTAGAACAGGAATGACTCCAGAAACACGCTGGCGACTTTCTTCATCAGCGGATCGTCACTGCGGTAGTGCGACAGAATAATGTCGGACTTTTTCTGTAGCGCCGTATTCTCTTCGCTCCATCGATACGCATCATCAACTTCGCTGGTTAGACACAGCGTCGAGAAAATAGAGCTGTACGAACGAGCATGCACCGCTTCCATAAAGCTGATGTTAGACAGCACGGCTTCTTCATGTGGCGTCACAGCATCGGGCATGAGTGTTGGTGCGCCTAGCGTATTTTGGATGGTATCTAACAGCGTTAGTCCAGTGAAGACACGGATCGTCAACTGACGCTCGCGGGCATTGAGCGTACTCCACGACGGAATATCGTTAGAAAGTGGCACCTTTTCCGGAAGCCAGAAGTTAGACGTCAGCCGGTTCCAGACTTCCAAATCTTTGTCGTCTTCAATTTTGTTCCAGTTAATCGCCTGGACGCGAGTGAGTGCGGTCATGCTTCGATTTCCTTCCGCGATGGCTTAGAGCGCACAGGACACACAGCCCTGAACTTCGGTGCCTTCCAGCGCCATCTGCCGTATACGAATGTAATAAATAGTCTTAATGCCTTTGGTCCAGGCATAGATCTGCGCTTTATTGATGTCGCGCGTGGTAGCGGTATCGCGGAAAAACAGCGTCAGCGACAGCCCCTGATCGACGTGCTGCGTCGCGGCGGCATAGGTGTCGATAATCTTCTGCGGCCCAATCTCATAGGCATCCTGGTAATACTCCAGATTGTTATTGTTCATGTAAGGGGCGGGGTAGTAGACGCGACCAATCTTGCCCTCTTTACGAATTTCGATACGTGACACAATCGGGTGGATGCTGGACGTCGAGTGGTTGATATATGAAATCGAACCGGTCGGCGGAACTGCCTGCAAGTTCTGGTTATAAATGCCGTGCGCCATCACGGATTCGCGCAGCGACGCCCAATCTTGCTGAGTAGGAATGCGGATGCCAGCCTGTTCAAACAGCTCACGTGCGCGTGTTGTTGTGGGTTCCCAGATTTGCTCGATGTACTTATCAAAATACTCACCCGTGGCGTATTTTGAGAGTTCAAAGCCTGAGAAGCGCTGGTTCCGCTCTATCGCTAACGCATTTGATGCCCGAATTGCGTGGAAAGCGACGGTGTAGAAATAGATATTAGTGAAATCGACGGCTTCTTCTGTACCGTAAAAAATACGCTCTTTCGCCAGATAGCCGTGCAGGTTCATCTGACCTAAACCAATCGCATGTGATTGGTCGTTGCCTTTTTCGATGGACGGCACGGAGCTGATGTGGCTCATATCGGAAACGGCGGTCAGCGCGCGGATCGCCATTTCAACCGTCTGGCCGAAATCGGGCGAGGCCATCGCGTTGGCAATATTCATCGATCCAAGGTTACAGGAGATATCCTTGCCAATGTGGCTGTAGCCAAGATCGTCGTCGTACAGACTGGCCTCGTTGACCTGCAAAATCTCAGAGCACAGGTTACTCATATTGATACGGCCGTGAATCGGGTTCGCGCGGTTCACCGTATCCTCAAACATCATGTAGGGATAACCGGACTCGAACTGGATTTCGGCGAGGATCTGGAAGAATTCGCGCGCCTTAATTTGGGATTTACGGATGCGCTTGTCGTTGACCATCTCATGGTATTTTTCGGTGACGCTAATTTCTGACAGCGGCACGCCATAAACTTGCTCGACATCATAGGGCGAGAACAGGTACATCACCTGATTATTCTTCGCCAACTGGAACGTGATATCGGGGATGACCACACCTAAAGACAGTGTCTTGATGCGGATTTTCTCATCGGCATTTTCCCGCTTGGTATCCAGAAAACGCAGAATATCTGGGTGGTGTGCATTGAGGTACACCGCTCCCGCACCTTGGCGCGCACCAAGTTGGTTGGCGTAGGAGAACGCATCTTCCAGCATTTTCATGATAGGGATAATGCCGGACGACTGGTTTTCAATACGTTTGATCGGCGCACCGGTTTCGCGGATGTTGCTGAGCATGAAGGCCACGCCGCCGCCGCGTTTTGAGAGCTGAAGCGCGGAGTTAATTGCTCGGCCAATTGACTCCATATTGTCTTCAATGCGCAGCAGGAAGCAGGAGACTAGTTCGCCGCGCTGCTTTTTACCGCAGTTGAGGAACGTGGGGGTGGCGGGCTGGAAGCGTCCGCTGATGATCTCATCGACCAGCGCACTAGCGAGTGCCGTGTCCCCTTTAGCGAGGGTCAACGCCACAAGGCAGACGCGATCTTCGTAGCGCTCCAGATAGCGCTTGCCGTCAAAGGTTTTTAGCGTATAGCCGGTGTAGTATTTGAACGCACCCAGAAAGGTTTGAAAGCGGAACTTGTGAGCGTAAGCCTGTTGAAAAAGGCTTTTGATGAAATCGAAGCTGTATTGCTCTAACACTTCCGCTTCGTAGTAGCCTTCTTCCACCAGATAACGCAGCTTTTCTTCCAGATTGTGGAAGAACACGGTGTTCTGGTTTACATGCTGTAGGAAATAACGGCGCGCCGCGAGCTTATCCATCTCGAACTGGATATTCCCCTCTGCGTCGTAGAGGTTAAGCATCGCGTTCAGCGCATGGTAGTCGAGTGTATGGTAATCGAGTGAGTGGGCATCTGCGTCGGCCTTGGTTGCCTTTGCACTCACGTGGTCTGTTGTTGCCAAAATTCAGTTACTCCCTTACGCACGTTTGCAACGTCTTCTGCCGTGCCGAGCAATTCAAAGCGGTACAGGTAAGGCACCTGACATTTCTGCGCAATGATGTCGCCAGCGATGCAGTACGCTGCACCGAAATTGGTATTGCCTGCGGCAATCACGCCGCGCAGATAAGCGCGATTATGCGGATCGTTGAGAAAGATGATGACCTGACGCGGCACAGCCCCTTTCGTGCTGCCTCCACCGTAGCTGGGGACAACCAGAATATAGGGGCGATCAACTTTCAATGCAGGCTGTTCTGTCGCTATCGGGATTCTCAGGGCTGGCAAGCCAACCCTAGAAATGAAGCGATGCGTGTTTTCCGACTGGCTGGAGAAATAGACCAGCGGGTTCATATTGCCCCCTTACTGCAATTGCAGGGCGGCGTTCAGAGTACTGATCTTATCCGGGCGGAAGCCGCTCCAATGATCGTCGGCCGTCATCACGACGGGTACCTGTTGATAGCCCAATGCTCTTACCTGCTGCAACGCCTGTTCATCTTCAGTTAAGTCCACCAGTTGATAGTTAATTCCTTGCTTGTCCAGCGCACGGCATGTGGCGTTGCATTGAACACAATCTGGCTTAGTGAAAATAGTAATACGCATGATTCGTATTTACCCTTTGGCGTGAAAGAAGTATGTCGGAGCGGCTATCTTCAGGGCATGTGCACCCGAACCGATCCACTGGGTAGCGACCCGTTACGCGAGTGCCACACAAAGAATACTAGATGTGGGTGTTTTAAATTTCAACCACACAAGATATATGATTTTTAGTTGACCTTATACCAATTGACGCGAACCCAGATGCAGCAAGGCTGGGAGAGAATGCAAGCAAAAAATGCAGAAAGAAATAAATGTGACGCGCATCATTTTTGACGAAATAGTGTGCGAAGAAATGAAGGGTAATGTGGGAAAGACAAAAGCCAACATGACTAATCCAGCTTTCCTTTGGTAAAAGGTGGCTTCTTAGTAACGCTTTTTTATGCTGACTAAGAGACAATTTCGTGCGCAATGATACCGGCATTTTCATGCTACTTCATAGCACGCACCCGACGCAGGGCGCTCAGTCGCCGCAGCCCTGCGAACCCTGGCTTCTGGCTAAATTATGCCGCTACGCGGTTCCATCGGTGTCCATGCCCGCTTTTCGAGCCGCCAGCGACATGCTCCCTGCATGGCGCTGGCTTTCGCGACGTCCTGTCGCTCACTCGGCGGTCAAGTGCACCGCTGCATAATTTTTACGCCGGATAACGGCAAAATCCCTGATGCCCTTATATTTGTGACTAAGAGATACACCCTATATGTATCGATTACAGAACGGGCAGGTTTCTGCCGTAATAGATTTCCTGCATTTCGTGATACAGCAGGTCGGTAATTCTTTTCCGTTCAGCAGCGCTGAGCTCTTCTGGACTGACGTTGAACAGGTAGTGTTTCAGGTCGAAGTCTTTCAATAACATCTTGGTATGGAAGATATTTTCCTGATACACGTTCACGTCCATCATGTGATAGAGCGATTTCATGTCCTCGGACATGAAGTTCTGAACCGAATTGATCTGGTGATCGATGAAATGCTTTATGCCGTTGACATCACGGGTAAATCCCCGCACGCGATAGTCGATGGTCACAATATCGGATTCAAGCTGGTGGATGAGGTAATTCAGCGCCTTCAGCGGCGAAATGACGCCACAGGTAGAGACTTCGATATCTGCACGGAAGGTACAAAGCCCGCCTTCTGGGTGACTTTCCGGATAGGTATGAACGCAGATATGGCTTTTATCCAGATGTGCAACAACGGAATGGGGCAGTGGCCCAGGATGTTCTGAGGTATCGACATCTCGTGGATCGATGGGTTCTTCGCTGACCAGAATGGTCACGCTGGCACCTTGTGGATCGTAGTCCTGACGCGCGATGTTAAGGACGTTGGCACCGATAATTGAGCAGGTTTCAGTGAGAATTTCTGTTAAACGGTTAGCGTTATATTGTTCGTCGATATAGGCGATATAACCATCGCGATCGTCGGCCGTTTTGGTGTAACAGATATCGTAGATACAAAAACTCAGGCTTTTCGTCAGGTTGTTAAAGCCGTGTAGCTTCAGCTTGTGCAATTTACGTCACCCCCTTATGGCTGTGTGATTCCCTAAGTAATGGATTATTGAGCATTTTGTAACGCGCTCAACAGATACTGTGGCAGGGCAAAGCTGCCGATGTGAACATCAGGCGTGTAATAGCGACAGGCGATAGCGGATTGCGCAAAACGCTGGCGCAGCGTGGTGGCGTCTATCTGACGCAGCGCAGGGTTATTGCTGGCCCAGGCGAACGTCATAATGCCGCCGTAATAAGTCGGGATCGCTGCCTGATAAAAGCTGACATCCTTGAAATAGTGACCGAGCTTTTTATGGCTGCCGACGGCTTCATCCTGTTGCAGGAAGCACACGCCATTCTGAGCGACGAAAATCCCGCCTTCGTTCAGGCAGCGGGCGCAGCCCTGATAGAAATCGGAGGTGAACAGGCTTTCACCGGGGCCGATAGGGTCGGTGCAATCGGAAATAATGACGTCAAATTTTTCGTTGCACTGTCTGACGAAGTTAACGCCATCATCAATCACCAGATTAAAACGCGGGTCGTCATAGCTACCGGCGCTGTGATTGGGCAGATATTGGCGACAAAATTCCACCACGCCGGCATCGATTTCTACCATTGTGATATGTTCGACGCCGCGATGCCGACAGACTTCCCGTAGCATACCGCCATCGCCGCCACCGATAATCAGTACGCGTTTGGCGCTGCCGTGTGACAGAAGGGGAACGTGGGTGAGCATTTCGTGATAGATGAATTCATCGCGCTCGGTGGTTTGCACCACGCCGTCAAGCGCCATCACGCGACCTAATGCGTCGTTTTCAAAGATGATGAGATCTTGATGCTCGGTCTTTTCGTGATACAGCACGCGATCAACCGAAAAGTACTGGCCAAAGTTGGCATGCAGGGTTTCATACCAAATTTCTTTCTGGGACATGTTAGGGCTTCCTCCGCGATAACAGCCATGAAAATTGGCGCGCCATCATAGCTGACTCTTTTGCCGCTTGCACGGTCAAATTTCAGTCAGCACGGAGGAGGGGGGAACTACTGTGCGTAGGAGAGCAGACCCAGTGAATTACGTGCCAGAGACTGACATTTCTTCGGTGTTGGGATAGCGATTTTACTCAGATCGCGATAGCTGTCTTCACCCATCGCCGTCATGTCGTACGCGCTGTAATTGCTGAGATCCCAGCGGTTTTGCTGAGCAAAAGCGACCAGCGTCCGACGAATCTGTTCATTCGGCAGATCTTGATAGCCACAGTGGTTTTTCAGATAAACAAAGATCGCGGTCAGATCGGCCAGATCTTCCGCTTCAAATTCATTCAGCGCCTTGCTGGCGGAAGAGAAGCTCATCAGGCTTAGCAGGAGCAGAGCCAGCGCAGAGTTTTTCATGGTTGAACCTGTTCCAAATGTTGTCAGATGACGTTATCACAGATATCCCATGAGGTTCCAAGTTTTCTTACGGGAAACATCTGATTGCGATAAAAAATGAATGACGAAAAGGCGGAAAACTTATAATCGCAATTTATTGAAATAGTTGGTTTTTATTTTGGTGACAATCGGCGATGGCAATCGCCTCAGGTTAATCGCAGGATTAAAGCCCATTTATCGCTGTTTGATACGATGACGCCACCGTCAGCCTCTGTTATTAATAACAGCGATCTCACCTAATACAGTTTTTATTCTATGATCTCCGGTGTCTGGCGCGTCAGTAGTTGGTTGTTGGCGGGACTGTTGCTGCTTCCTTTAGCAACGGTTTTTTATCAGGCTTTTTTTGCCGATGGGATGGGATTTAGCCAACTGTGGCAAATCGGGTTACCCACCTATCTGATACATTCAGCGGTCATCGTGATTGGCACGCTTTTCTTCAGCCTGCTGTTTGGGTTGCCTTCCGCCTGGTTTATCGCCATGTACCGTTTTCCCGGTCATCGTGTACTGCAATGGGCGCTTTGCCTGCCGCTCGCGATGCCTGCGTTTCTACTCGCCTACCTTTATACCGATGTGCTACGGCACCTATCCCGGTTGTTGCAGGAAGGCGGGCTGCAGATAGCCTTGTCGTGGGGGGAATCCCACATCGCTGGGCTACCCGTTTCGCTGGGCTGCATAAGTCTGGTGTTGGCGATGGTGCTTTATCCCTATATTTACCTGCTGGTGCGTGAAGCGCTGGCGAAACAGCCTGCCAGCTTGATTCATTCGGCTCGATTACTGAATCAAACACGTACCCAGGTTTTACGCCGCTTATGTTTGCCGATTGCACTGCCTGCGATTGCCTGCGGTGGCGCGCTAGTGGTGGTTGAAACGCTGGGCGATTATGGCGCGGCGTCTTATCTTGATACCCCAACGATGACAACGCAGGTGCTGGATATCTGGCAGAAGCAGGGCGATCTCGGCGCGGCGGCACGCGTTGGCGTATTGATTTTGCCTGCGATCTTCCTCTTGATGTTTCTGGTTAATGTCTGGCGTCGCAAGCAGAGAATTTATCAAGCTCAAGCCAATCCTTCTCAGGTGGTTCCGCCTGTGTTGAGCGGGTGGCGCAGCAAGGCGGTTCGCAGTTACTGCTGGGGCATCGTTTGTCTGTCGTTTCTGTTCCCGGTGCTATATCTACTCTTTCTGGCGCTCCGACATATGATGTCAGTGTGGGATATGGCGTTCCTCCATGCGGTGATGAATAGCCTGTTAGCCTCTGCCATCGCGACTATCATCATTACGCTAATGGCGCTGTCGTTTATCTTTTACACGCGCACGGCTGGGATATTTGCCAATCAGACACCGGTTCGGCTGGTCAGTCTGAGTTTTGCTTTGCCCGGCGCGGTACTGGCTGTCGGACTGTTTACCCTACTGTCGCTGGTGGACAGCGGAATTAATCTGTTTGCCAACGCGGCGGGGTTACCTCCCGCGGAGGCTTTGCTGGCGGGATCGCTGTTTATTCTCATCCTCGCCTATAGCGTTAAATTTGGGCGTCTGATGCTGGACAGCCTTGAGCGCAGCATGGAAGGCATTCCGCGATCGCTGGACAGTGCAAGTCTTGTACTGGGCGTTTCTCCCCTCAGCCGCTGGTCGCGCCTGCATATCCCGCTGTTGCGCCGCAGCCTGTTCATCGGGGCGCTGCTGATTTTTACGGAAAGTATGAAAGAGCTGAATGTCTCGCTGCTACTGCGCCCTTTTGGGATTGATACGTTGGCAACGTATGTTTTCCGCTTTACGGCGGATGAGCAGATTGCGTCATTTGCCTTTCCTGCGCTGGTGCTGGTAGCGGTAGGGTTAATCCCTGTTTTCTGGCTGAATCGCGCACTGAATATAAAAGGATAATCACATGGCCGCGCCGATAGATATTCTGAGCGTTCAGGCAGTAAGTTGTACGTTGCAGCAGTCTCCCGTGCTGGAGAACATCTCATTTGCCGTGCGTGATGATGAGACGATCTGCCTGTTGGGGCGAAACGGCTGTGGTAAAACGGCGCTATTACAGGTGATCGCTGGCCTGCTGCCGATTACTCAAGGCAAGATTTTTCTGGAAGGTGAACCCGTCAGCTCGCCGCAAGCGTACGTCCTGCCCGAGCTGCGTCAGGTTGGTCTGATTTTTCAGGACTACGCGCTCTTTCCGCATCTCACCGTGGAAGGCAACATTGCGTTTGGTTTATATGGCCGTCCGGACAGCGAGGCGAAGCCAATTTGTGCGGAGATGCTGACGCTTTTGCAACTGGATGAGGTTGCCGCACGTTATCCACACGAGCTATCGAATGAACAGCAGCAGCGTTTGGCGATTGCCCGGGCGCTGGCCTGTGAGCCGAAACTGCTGTTGCTGGATGAGCCGTTTCCCGGTCTGGACAGCCAGACCCGCTATCGCCTGATCACCGAATTGCGGCAGATTCTCAAGCGGCGTCATGTTGCGGCTGTTTTCGCTACACACAGTCGGGAGGAAGCTTTTGCCTGCGCCGACCATCTGATTCTGCTGGATGAAGGGAAGATTATGCAGCAGGGCTATCCATCCGAGCTGTACCATCGCCCGAATAGCCGCTTTGTGGCTGATTTTATGGGGAATACGAACTATTTGCCTGTGAAAATTATGAGCGACCATCAATGGCAAAGCCCATTGGGCGATCATCAGGCGACCCATCCGCTCAATCAGCCGATGGATTCACAATGCGACTGGATGGTACGCCCGGCAGACGTGGCGTTGGCGCTCGATCCCGATGGCCCGGCGTCTATCGAAGATAGGCTATTCATGGGCACATCAAACTTGTATCGGGTGAAGATGGGAGAACTGATGCTGCTGGTGCAGACTGGCAACTGGTTTGAACCGGGGCAGCAGGTGCGTTTAAGCATTAAGACGGATCCGCCAGTCTTGTATCCTGCTTTACCCGCCGTCAGCAGTCCGGCTGACGGCCCTGAAACGAAATGATTATGCCTCTGTGTGCAGGTCTGACGCAGGCATGAGCCAGGTACTATTGTGCTTTTCAAACCCTAATTTCGGGTAGTAATCCACCGCCAGCGGCGCGGCCAGCAAAATAATTTTGCAGCCTTTTTCAAGCTGCTGAGCGGTTTGTTGAATCAGCTTCTTGCCTATTCCCGCGTGCTGACAGTCCTCTGATACCGCCAGATCGGACAGATAGCAGCAAAAATGAAAATCCGTCACGCTGCGCGCGATCCCAACCAGCGTCTCCCCTTGCCAGGCGGAAACCAGCAGGTTGGCGTGCTTAAGCATACCTGCAATTGCCGTCTCATCATCCAGCGGGCGGCGCGGCCCCAATGACGTTTTCGCCAACAGCTCAATGAACTGCTGACTGGAAAGCGGGGCGTTCACTTTGTAGCAAACATCCACTGGTGGTGTGCTCATGGTGTCTCCTTCATGGTGTGGTTTCTGATATACTTCGCGCGCTTGGGCATTGCCCAGACTGATTCAAAAGTCAGCATTGGCGCATCATCGATAATGAGTCTGTCATTCTACCGAGGGTGCTGAATACCTTACTTCAAAGAGTTATCAGTATGATGAAACATACCGTGGAAGTCATGATTTCTGAGCAGGAAGTGATGGCGCGGGTTACCGAACTGGGGCAACAGATCAGCGAACACTACCGTGATAGCGGCAGCGATATGGTGCTGGTGGGACTATTGCGCGGATCGTTTATCTTTATGGCCGATTTATGTCGGGCGATTGATGTCCCTCACGAAGTGGACTTCATGACGGCATCCAGCTATGGCAGCGGTATGAACAGTACGCGCGATGTTAAAATCCTGAAAGATCTGGACGAGGATATTCGCGGCAAAGACGTGTTGATCGTTGAGGATATTATCGACTCGGGCAACACGCTGAGCAAAGTGCGGGAAATTCTGCAACTGCGCGAGCCAAAATCGCTGGCTATTTGTACGCTGCTGGACAAACCAGATCGCCGTGAAGTGGCGGTGAAAGTCGAGTGGGTTGGGTTCTCGATCCCCGATGAATTCGTTGTGGGTTACGGCATCGACTATGCCCAGCACTATCGCCATTTACCTTACGTCGGCAAGGTTGTTCCACAGGAATAGCGTATCAGTAAGGCCGATGCCGTGAGCGACGCCCAGCGAGTGGGCGTCAGACAGCGTATCAAGGCAGGGAGGAAATCGCGCGGCGATAACGCTGTTCCAGCGTCTCCCGGTTGGTCGCCGTCACTTCCAGATCGCGCAGACGGCCATCCTGAATACCGTAGACCCAACCGTGGATCGTGACTTTCTGACCACGCTTCCAGGCGGACTGCATGATGGTGGAGTGGCCGAGGTTATAAACCTGCTCGACAACGTTGATTTCACAGAGCGTATTCAGCCGCTGTTCGGGAGGCAATTCCCCCAGCAGCGAACTATGCTTGTACCACAAATCACGGATATGCAGCAGCCAGTTGTTAATCAAACCCAGTTCCGGGTTTTCCACCGCAGCCTGAACACCACCGCAGCCGTAGTGGCCGCAGATGATAATGTGTTCGACTTCGAGAACTTCGACGGCATATTGCACGACAGACAGGCAATTGAGGTCGGTGTGAATAACCAGATTGGCGACGTTGCGGTGAACAAACAGTTCACCAGGCTCAAGGCTGGTCAGACTTTCCGCAGGTACGCGACTGTCCGAGCATCCAATCCATAGAAAACGGGGACGTTGTGCCTGCGCCAGACGTTCAAAATAGCCAGGATCCTCTTCCACCATCGTTTTAGACCAAAGCTGGTTATTGGCGATGAGCGTTTCAATTTCTTTCATGAAAGTAAATGACCTGTAACAAACAAGGGGCAGTGAGGAGTAATATAAGGCAACATGCGTCGTTTGAAAAACGATAGTTTATACTCGTCATACTTCAAGTTGCCTGTGCGTTGGCTGCGTTCACTCACCCGAATCACTTACCTGAGTAAGCTCATCGGGATTCCTTCTCTTGCCGCCTTCCTGAAACTTGAATTATTTAGAGTATTTATTTGTCACACTTCGAATCTGTAGAATTCACTGATAATAAGGCAATCCATTTCTTATGACATATGCACTGGAACTGGCGCAACTAACCAAAACCTATTCGGGAGGCGTCCAGGCGCTACGGGGGATCGACCTGAACGTGGAAGCGGGGGATTTCTATGCGCTTCTGGGGCCAAATGGCGCGGGAAAATCGACCACGATTGGGATTATCAGCTCGCTGGTGAATAAAACGGCCGGTAAAGTTCGCGTCTTCGGCTATGACCTTGAGCTGGACAAAGTGAATGCGAAACGCCAGCTGGGGTTGGTCCCGCAGGAATTTAACTTCAATCCTTTCGAAACGGTATTACAGATTGTGGTTAATCAGGCTGGCTATTATGGCGTGAAACGTCAGGATGCATTGCAGCGTGCCGAAAAATACCTGAAACAGCTCGATCTGTGGGAGAAACGCAACGAAAAAGCGATGATGTTGTCCGGCGGGATGAAGCGTCGTCTGATGATTGCGCGTGCGTTAATGCATGAGCCTAAGCTGCTGATTCTTGATGAGCCGACCGCAGGCGTGGATATCGAATTACGTCGTTCCATGTGGGGCTTTTTGAAGGAACTGAATGCGCAGGGCACCACGATTATTCTGACGACGCACTATCTGGAAGAAGCGGAAATGCTGTGCCGCAATATCGGGATCATCCAGCGGGGAGAGCTGGTGGAGAACACCTCGATGAAGCAGTTGCTTGCTCAGCTGAAGTCCGAAACGTTTATTTTCGATCTGGCGGCGAAAAGCCCGCTGCCACAGCTGGAAGGCTATGTGTTCCGCCTGGTGGATACGTCAACGCTGGAAGTGGATGTGATGCGTGAGCAAGGTCTGAATGCGTTATTCAGCCAGTTAAGCGCGCAGGGGATAACGATATTGAGTATGCGTAATAAAGCGAACCGGTTGGAAGAGCTGTTTGTCACCTTGGTTAATGGGGATGGGGCGAACGGTAAGGGAGAAAAGGCATGATGCATTTGTATTGGGTAGCGCTACAGAGTATTTGGGTGAAAGAAGTCACTCGATTTGGGCGTATCTGGATTCAGACGCTGGTGCCGCCAGTGATCACCATGACGCTGTATTTCATTATTTTTGGCAATCTGATCGGCTCACGTATTGGTGATATGCACGGTTTTACCTACATGCAGTTTATCGTGCCGGGCCTGATCATGATGGCGGTCATTACCAATGCCTATGCTAACGTCGCTTCTTCCTTTTTCAGCGCCAAGTTTCAACGCAATATTGAAGAACTGCTGGTCGCGCCAGTGCCGACTCACGTGATCATTGCGGGCTATGTTGGTGGGGGGATTGCACGTGGCCTGTGTGTCGGGGTTCTGGTGACTGCCGTATCGCTGTTCTTCGTCCCGCTGCATGTTCATGCCTGGTGGATCATTGTTCTGACGCTCTTGCTGACGGCGACACTGTTCTCGCTGGCAGGCTTATTGAATGCGGTGTTTGCAAAAACCTTTGATGATATCAGCCTGATTCCGACGTTTGTGTTAACGCCGCTGACCTATCTGGGCGGGGTGTTTTACTCGCTGACGCTGCTGCCGCCGTTCTGGCAGGCCGTTTCCAAGCTGAACCCGGTGGTGTACATGATTAGCGGCTTCCGCTATGGCTTCCTCGGGATTCAGGATGTACCGCTGCTGTTCACGATGTCGGTGCTGATTGCCTTTATCGTGGTGTTTTATTTGCTGGTCTGGTGGCTGATTGAACGCGGACGCGGGTTACGGACGTAGTGTGCTAATTCTGTAAATGAAAAGGCGGTGGTAACACCGCCTTTTGCTTATCTAAAGCGATCAGGCAACCTGAACCGGAATCGCTTTTGCCTGACGCTGTAGCTCATTATCGCCAGAGAAATAGGCAACCTTCGGGCTGTGGCTTCTGGCCTGTTCGTCGGACATCTGCACGTAGGAGCAGATAATCAGTTTGTCGCCCACGCAGGCAAGGCGAGCGGCGGCGCCGTTCACAGAGATAATGCGTGAACCTCTTTCGCCCGCAATGGCGTAGGTAGAGAAACGCTGGCCGTTATCAACGTTATAGATATCAATCGCTTCGTATTCCAGAATGCCAGCGGCATCCATAAAATCCTGATCGATGGCGCAAGAGCCTTCATAATGCAAGTCAGCCTGAGTTACTTTGACCCGGTGCAGCTTGCCTTGCAGCATGGTACGTATCATCGCTTTGTTACCTCGGTTCATACAGTCAAATCGACCTGGTGGTTATCAATCAATCTGGCCTTGCCTAACCAGGCAGCCATCAAAATCACTGCACGCGTGCTGGCCGCGCTCAGTGGTTGCAGCGTATCTGCATCGCGGATAAACAGTTCATCAGGCGTAAAGCCCGCTTCACGCAGCTTGTCTGCCGCCTGCTCCAGCAAGGTGTCTATCTGGCGATCGCCGTTGTCCAACTGTGTCGCCATGTCCATCATCACCTGATGAACATACGGCGCCCGCTGGCGTTCTTCCGCACTGAGATAGCCATTACGCGAACTCAATGCCAAACCGTCTTTGGCACGCACGGTAGGGACACCAATAATATCAATGCCATAGCCCATATCGCGGACAAGCTGCCGAATCAGCGCTAGCTGCTGGTAATCTTTCTCACCGAAGCAGGCGACATCCGGTTGTACCATATTGAACAACTTACTGACGATGGTCGCAACGCCCCGAAAATGACCGGGACGGCTGGCACCTTCCAACATGGAAGACAGGCCGGGCACATCGACAAACGTTTGCGACTCCAGTCCATTGGGGTATATCACATCCGGGCTCGGTGCGAAAACCAGATCGGCACCGCGGCGATTCAATTTCTCGCAGTCTTCCTGCAACGTCCGGGGGTAGCGGGCTAAATCATCTGGCCGCTCAAACTGCATAGGATTGACAAAAACGCTGACAATAACGATATCAGCACGCGCTCTGGCTTCATCGACCAGTGTCATGTGCCCGTCATGCAAATTACCCATGGTGGGAACTAAAGCAATGCGTTTCCCTTCCTGACGCCAGCGACGAACCTCGCGGCGCAGCAGCAGAGGGGTTTCGATTATTAACACGCTCGTACTCCTAAAAAATATACCCGTCATACTTCAAGCTGCATGTGCGTTGGCTACGTTCACTCACCCGAATCACTTACTCAAGTAAGCTCATCGGGATTCTTTCTCTTGCCGCCTTCCTGCAACTCGAATTATTTAGGGTATAAGTCCGATTAACGGAATGCTCGTTTTTTAATGAAATGAATGTTCTTCGGCTGGGTAGAGACCCTGTTCGACTTCTTGTGCATACAGGCGTACAGCCGCGCGGATATCACCACCGCTTTGCGCCAGAAAATTCTTGGCAAACTTAGGCGTCTTGTCGCCGGTAATGCCGAAGGCATCATGCATGACCAGAATCTGCCCGTCTGTCACGTTGCCAGCGCCAATACCGATCACTGGAATCGACAAGGCGTCTGTTACGCGCTTGGCCAGCGCGACAGGCACGCATTCCAGCACGAGCAGCTGTGCGCCCGCTTCTTCAAGCGCAAGCGCATCGGCCAGTAGCTGATTGGCATCGCTTTCGCTACGGCCCTGAATTTTATAGCCGCCGAAGATATTAACGGACTGCGGCGTCAGACCCAGATGACCGCAAACTGGCACGGCACGTTCGGTCAGCATTTTTACCGTCGGTGCAAGCCAGCTTCCGCCTTCCAGCTTCACCATATTTGCACCTGCGCGCATCAGCTCGGCGGCCTGGCTGAACGTTTGTTCTGGCGTGGCATAGGTCATAAAAGGCATATCGGAGAGAACCAGCGCCAGTGGTGCGCCACGGCGGACACACTGCGTGTGGTAAACGATATCGTGTGTGGTCACGGGCAATGTGGAATCGTGACCCTGCACGGTCATTCCCAGTGAGTCACCCACCAGCATCACGCGGATGCCTTGCTCGAAAAACAAGCGAGAGAAACTGGCGTCGTAAGCGGTAATCGTAGCGAATTTTCGCTGATCTTGTTTCCATTGGCGCAAGTGGGAGATAGTCGTCGGTTTCATGACGGTCTTCCTATGTCAATAGGGCGAAGAATTGAGGGGGACATTCTAATGTAAGCTGACGTGTAGCGATATACCCGCCGCGCTTCAAGTTACAGATGGGGGGATGATTAGTGGCAGAATGTTCCGGTCAGCTTCTCGTCATCATACGGTTCAGTATCCCGCTGTGTATTATCCCACTCTTTATTATCCCATAGTGTCAAACCATTGCGGTCGACATGGCTTAACCTCTGGGCGAGGGTTTCGCCGTCGGGGAATATCAGCTCAGGGGCGATTTCTGCGAGCGGGTAGAGCATGAATTCACGATTCTTCATGTCGTAATGCGGCACGGTCAGACGTTCAGTCTGGATGACGGTATCGCCAAACAGCAGAATGTCCAGATCCAACGTGCGCGGACCCCAGCGATGTTCCTTGCGTTCGCGACCTTGTTCCAGCTCGATAGCCTGTGTGTGATCCAGCAGCGATTCGGCCGCTAATGTGGTTTCCAGTTCAACGACGGCGTTGAGGTAATCTGGTTGATCCTGCGGGCCAAGCGGACGGCTACGATAAAATGAGGAGCAGCAAACGACGCGAGTGTGTGGAATCGCGTCCAGCGCAGACAATGCTGCGCGCACCTGTTGCAAAGGCTGGGCAAGATTGCTGCCCAGCGCCAGATACACACGGATCGTCATGCTTGATCTCTGCGTGCCGCAGTCGGTTTACGCGGTCGACGAGGACGGGAACGACGGTGTGGTGTCGGGCCATCATCCAGCGATTTCAGCATGTTTTGCTGACGCGGCGGTGCGGCAACCTGGAATTCTCCCCACCACTGAGCCAGGCGCAGCAGCTCCTGATGGTTTTCGATTTCGGCACGCAGGCAAAGCAGGTCATACGCGGCGCGGAATTTAGGGTGTTCCATCAGCTTATAAGCGCGTTTACCCTGACGACGAGACAGACGCGTTTGCAACTGCCAAATATCACGAACTAAAGACGTAATGCGCTTAGGAATGGCCAGAGAACGGCACTGTTCATCCAGTACATCGTTCATCGCCAGCGAGAAGGCATCGAAGTAGGCCAGACCGCTTTCCTGAGCCAGCTTTTGTGCATGCTCAACCAGCGGATACCACAGCATAGCGGAAAACAAAAACGCCGGATTGACTCGCATGTCATTTTGCAGGCGCTGATCGGTATTTTTCAGCACCTGTGCAACCATGCGCTCCAATGTGGAATCGCCGTTTGGTGTGAAGTAGCGACTCAGCAGCGGGAAAAGCGGCTGGAACAGCTGGTATTCACACAGCATTTTATAGGTTGGATAGCCATAGCCCGATTGAAGCAGCTTCAGCGACTCTTCAAACATGCGCGCCGCAGGAATATCGTGCAGCAATGAGGCCAGACGAGGAATCGGCTCAGCGGTTTCCGGGCTGACCGTCATGTTCAGCTTGGCGGCGAAACGGACGGCGCGCAACATACGCACCGGGTCTTCACGGTAGCGTGTTTCAGGATCGCCAATCATACGGATGACGCCCTGACGCAGATCGTTCAGGCCATCGGTATAGTCACGTACGCTGAAATCAGAAATGCTGTAGTAGAGGCTGTTGATCGAGAAATCGCGGCGTTGGGCGTCTTCTTCAACGGAACCAAAAATATTGTCGCGTAACAGCATGCCGCTTTGGGCCTGCTGAGAGGAGTTTTTGATTTCTTGCTGTTCCTGATGCTGTTCGTGGTGACCACGGAACGTGGCAACTTCAATCACCTCTGGCCCGAACATGATGTGGGCGAGACGGAAACGACGCCCGACCAAACGACAGTTGCGGAATAATTTGCGCACCTGATCGGGTGTGGCGTTAGTGGTGATATCAAAATCTTTCGGCTTTTTGCCCAGCAGCAGATCGCGTACGCCGCCGCCAACCAGATAAGCCTCGTAGCCCGCTTTGTTCAGGCGATAAAGTACTTTCAGCGCGTTATCGCTGATATCGCTGCGTGAAATAGTATGTTGGTCACGCGGAATCACCGTCAGATGCTGGCGCGGTTCCTCTGATTCGACCATTTCGTTCTCACGATTCAGTACCTTACGACAAAAATTAGCAACTCGGGAAAAGATAATACACCTCGATAGTGATGGATAAATCAACGGCACAGCAAAAAATTTCTGGGAAACGTTTTTGACGTCGACCCAGCGACGGCCTGCAAATGTGACGGCCAAAGAGAGTGCGTCACTAAAAATAGCGGCTAATCATAGCTCACCAATGCCCCTTTGAGAATGCCGATGTGATCGCGGACGGGTTTATTGCCGCCTGTAACGGAACAACATCAAGGGACCAGTGCGCGACAGACCAGGCCAGAAGTGAGGAAAGCGTCATCTCCTGACCGTTCTCCGGCAGCGGTTGGTTCAAGAACTGCAGTGCAGCCAGCAGCACGGGACGTGGATCGCTATTCGGCAGTGCTGGTGCATGATTCTGCTTGGAAAGTTTATTGCCCTCGGTATTCAGCACCAGCGGCAGATGAACATAGGTAGGGATCGCGTAGCCCAACTGCTGATAGAGCGAAATTTGTCGCACTGTCGGCTCGATCAGATCGGCGCCGCGCACGATCTCCGTAATCCCCTGATCGTTATCGTCGATCACGACGGCCAGATTATAGGCAAACAGCCCATCGCGGCGGTGGATAATAAAATCTTCCTGCGCGAGTGCCGTGTCGGCATACAGCTCGCCACGCAATTTATCGTGAAAATGAAATACCGGCGTTGTCTGGCGCAGGCGTAGCGCGGCGTTATCGGAGGGCAGGTTACGCGTCCGGCAATAACCGTCATAGTGTCCACCTAGCTGCTGAATACGGCTACGCGTACAGGTGCAGTAGTAGCTCATTCCCAGCTGTCGAAGCTGCTGAAGGATCTCGCGGTAACGCGCATGCCGCTGTGACTGGTACATCACCTCGCCGTCCCAATACAAGCCGTAATGTTCTAATTGTGCAAGGATGCGGGAGGCTGCGCCGGGAATTTCCCGTGGCGGGTCGATGTCTTCAATGCGTACCAGCCAGCGCCCTTGTTGGGAACGCGCTTGCAGATAACTACCTAGTGCGGCGATCAGTGAGCCAAAATGCAGGTCACCAGAAGGAGAGGGAGCAAAACGCCCGACGTAACGATGCGTTTCGGTGAAGCCAATTGTTCCAGACATAAGAGGTTGATGCTATCTCGTCAGCGCTTTATCCAGACAGAAGATAGAGTGATGAACATCATTCATCAGCGGTAGCGTTCCTGGAGTCGGCCCCCGCGACGGGCAGGAGCCGATTCTGGACAGGAAAATTAGCCTGCCATTTGCTTTTCGCGTATCTCTGCCAGCGTTTTGCAGTCGATACACAAATCGGCGGTCGGACGTGCTTCCAGACGGCGGATGCCAATCTCGACGCCACAGGATTCACAGAATCCAAAATCCTCATCTTCGATTTTCACCAGCGTTTTGGCGATTTTCTTGATCAGCTTGCGCTCACGGTCACGGTTACGCAGTTCGAGACTGAACTCTTCTTCCTGCGCTGCGCGATCCACGGGATCCGGGAAATTAGCGGCTTCATCGCGCATGTGCGATACCGTACGATCCACTTCATCCATGAGTTGGTTGCGCCATGCTTCAAGAATACGCTTGAAATGAGCCAGCTGAGCGTCGTTCATATACTCTTCGCCCGGCTTCTCCTGGTACGGCTCTACTCCGGCAATTGCGAGAATGCTCAGAGAAGATGTCTTACGGTTTTGCCCTTCTTGCATGTTGCTTCTCCTACATAACACGACACGCATAATACCCTTTTATGCAGTGAAATTGCGGCGTTGTTGGCCATAACTTCAGCTATCTGGGTATATCGGCCCCAAAGGGGGAAAAAACAGGCCGCTATAAATAGCAGATGAAGATGGGGTTGGCAATGCTTCCTGACACCGGCCTGATAAAGTGTGAGGAACAACCTGCTTACATTAAATAATAAACAATGTGTTACGCCTTTAGTGGTACGTTCGGCGTGTTATGCAATGCTTGTACGTCATCCCAACAACGGTAGCTTATGCGTCAATGTAATACCGTCAGGGCATAATGTGGAGCCGTAACATAAAATTTCAACCCCTGCCCGTTGTGCTTCTGTAAATAATTCCGCATAGCGTGGATCAATATGCCGGGCGGGAGAAACCTGCTGAATACCTGAATGGAGCACGGCGAAAAAAAGGACTGCGCGTTTTCCATTGGCAACCATTTGTTGCAGTTCACGCAGATGCTTTTGCCCTCTGAGTGTCACCGCATCGGGAAAGTAACCACATTCATGTTGCAATAATGTGACAGATTTCACCTCAATATAGCAGTCAATCCTGTCCGGCGCCTGTAAAAGCAGGTCGACTCGGCTATTTTCCGTACCGTATTTTACTTCCGTTTTTACGTCCGGGTAGCCTGCCAGCTCTTCTATGCGATTCTCCAATAAGGCTTCGTACAATAATGTGTTGGCACGCAGAGTATTGACACAAATCCAGTGATTTTGTTGCGTTTCAGTCAGTTCCCAACTCTGGGCATACTTACGCTTAGGGTTATCCGATGTGGAGTACCAGACAGTATCGCCCGGTGTTGCACAGCCCGTCATCGCACCGGTATTCGCACAGTGCAGCGTAAGCGTCTCGCCTTCCGGGGTCACGACATCGGCCAAAAAGCGTTTGTAACGTTTAATCAACCGGGCAGGTTGTAAACGTGGGGTATAGTTCATGCGTATCCTGTTTTGTTCGTTTATACCCGTCATACTTCAAGCTGCTTGTGCGTTGGCTGCCCTTACTTACCTCAGTCACTTACCTGTGTAAGCTCCTGGGGGTTCGCTCGGTTGCCGCCTTCATGCAACTCGAATTATTTAGGGTATATCTAACTATTCTCTTATTTAATAAATGACCAGCTTTCCAGCTGTTGATAGCGGGTTTTGCCGTTGTCGAAAAGTGACTCGTAAAGCGAAAAGTGCGTCATGTCGACTTGCCAGCTAAAGGTGGCGGGGGGAATCGCAACCGGGCGAGTCGCGCCGCGCAATAGCGTAATGTGCGGGTGAAACGGTAATGCCGTTTGATAGCAGCCGTTGCGCGCCGCCTGAGAACGCAGCAGTTCCGCCAACTGTAACAGCCCGCGCGGTGCACGGCGGCAGCCCAGCCAGACCACGCCAGGGCGCGGCCAGTGTCCGGCGTCATTCAGCGTAAGGGAAAAGGCGGGCTGACGGATGCGGCCTGCCAGCGTTTGCAAAACCTGCGCTTTTTGCTCGCTGACATCGCCTAAAAACGCCAGCGTCAGATGAAGATTGGCCGCCGCGACCGGACGACCGGCTTCCAGAGGGAAGTGCTCGGCACGCCAGCGGAGAATCTCTTGCTGTGTGGTTTCCGGCAGTGATAAGGCAAAAAACAGGCGGCGTGTGGCTGACATGGCGATCTCTCTGTTCTGATTCCATCAGATGCTACATTCATCCAGATGCTACAATGCTCGCCGCTGAAAGTTAACTTTATACGGAGATGTCTGTGATTTTACCGCCCGTCAGCGCTGTGCTGGATGATGTCATAACGGCGCTACATACCGCGCCTCAGGTGCTGCTTAATGCGCCAACAGGGGCGGGGAAATCGACCTGGCTGCCGTTGCAATTGCTGCAACAGGGCAATGTGAACGGGCGCATCATCATGCTGGAACCGCGCCGTCTGGCGGCGAAGAGCGTGGCCTGGCGGCTGGCGCAGCAGCTCGGTGAAGAACCGGGACAGACGATAGGTTATCGCATGCGGTCGGAAAGCCGCGTGAGTGACGCAACGAAGCTGGAAGTCGTCACCGAAGGGATGCTGACTCGCCTGCTGCAACAGGATGCGGAACTGCAAGGCGTGGCGCTGATTATCCTTGATGAGTTTCACGAGCGCAGCGTGCAGGCTGATTTGGCATTGGCGCTGCTGCTTGATGTGCAGCAAGGGCTGCGTGACGATTTAAAACTGCTGATTATGTCCGCGACGCTCGACAATGCGCGGCTGGCGGCGCTGCTGCCGGAAGCCGTCTGCGTGGTTTCCGAAGGTCGTAGCTATCCGGTAGAACGGTGTTATGCGCCGCTGAATAATCAGGAGCGTTTAGAAGAGGGCGTTGCGCGTCAGGTGCGGCGTTTGCTCAGTGAAGAAGACGGTTCGCTGCTGCTTTTTTTGCCCGGTGTTGCGGAGATTCGCCGCGTGCAGGCGCTGCTGGAAAATAGCGTATCGAGCGAGACGGATCTCTGCCCTTTATATGGTGCGTTGACGTTGGCGGAGCAGCAAAAGGCGATTCTGCCCGCGGAGCCGGGTCGTCGTAAGGTGGTGTTAGCCACCAATATTGCTGAAACCAGCCTGACAATTGAAGGAATCCGGCTGGTGATGGATAGCGGCCTTGAGCGCGTCGCCAGCTTTGATGTGAAAAGCGGCGTCACGCGACTGGTGACGCAGCGAGTCAGTCAGGCGTCGATGGTGCAGCGAGCCGGGCGTGCCGGACGTTTAAGCCCCGGTATTTGCTGGCATCTGTGCTCACGTGAACAGGCAGAACGCGCAGCGGCGCAAAGCGAAGCCGAAATACTGAACAGTGATTTAAGCAGCGTCTGGCTGGATTTATTACAGTGGGGCTGTACCGATGTGGCGCAATTAACCTGGCTAGATACGCCACCCGCTCCTGCGCTTTATGCCGCACGCCAGCTGCTACGCCAGCTTGGTATTACCGATGAACAGGATCGGTTGACCGCCGAGGGGCGGAAGATCGCCACGTTAGGCTGCGATGCCCGACTGGCGACGATGCTGTATGCCGCGTCACAGAAAGGTTCAGATGCATTGGCAACTGCCGGATGTCTGGCGGCGATCCTCGAAGAACCGCCGCGTAGCGGATCGATTAATCTGGCTGACTGGCTGCATCGTCCATTGCCACACTGGTTGCGGCGGGCAAAGCAGCTGACGCGCCGTTTATCGACGGCTTCGGGACAAATTGATATCGGAGAAGCTGACTGGCTGCTGGCACAGGCTTTCCCCGACCGCATCGCCCGGCGGCGCAGTCAGGATGGACGTTACCAGCTTGCTAACGGCAGCGGCGCGATGATGTCGGCTGATGAGGCGCTGTCGGGTACTGAGTGGCTGCTGGCTCCGGCGCTCTTACAGAACGATCGATTAGTGCAAAACAAGCAAAGCGCGGAGGCGCGGATCCTGCTGGCGTTGCCGCTGGATATTGAGCGCCTGGAACGGCGGCTACCCGGACTAATAAATGAACATAACGTGGTGCACTGGGACGAAGAAAAGGGTACTCTGCGCGCCAGCCAGCGTGACCAGATAGGTTGCCTGACCCTGCGAACACGCCCGCTGAACAAGCCTTCCGATGAAGCACTGCAGCAGGCGCTGTTATCCTGGATTCGGGAACAGGGGATTGATGCATTAAACTGGGACGCCACGGCGTTGCAGCTACGCGCGCGGCTACAGTGTGCTCACCAGTGGTTGCCGGAGCTTGACTGGCCGCGAGTGGATGATGAAGCGCTGCTGGCAACGCTGGACATCTGGCTACAGCCGTCACTTGTCGGCGTGCGTGATTTACGGGCGCTGCATCAGATCAATTTGAGCGATGCGCTATTGCGGCTGCTGGACTGGTCGCTGCGCCAACGGCTGGATAGCGCGCTGCCTACGCACTACACGGTACCTGGCGGCAGTCGCTTGCCTATCGCCTATTATGACGATAAGCCTCCGGTACTGTCGGTGCGGATGCAGGAAATGTTCGGTGAGCAGCAGAGCCCGCTGCTGGCGGAAGGTCGGGTGGCGCTGGTATTGGAACTTTTATCACCCGCACAGCGTCCACTACAAATTACGCGGGATTTAGCGGCATTCTGGCAAGGCACGTACCGCGAGGTGCAAAAAGAGATGAAGGGGCGTTACCCCAAGCATGTCTGGCCGGACGATCCGGCGAATACGGCTCCGACGAGACGTACCAAGAAATATCAGAACCACTAATTTCAGACGTTTCCGCTTTCGCAAACAAGGGGCTGGAAACAGAGTAGGCGGCTTGAGCGCAGAGCAGATAGCCGTGAACAACCTGATGGAGAAGTGATTGTAATGTCTCGGGATGACCGCGAACCTATCGGACGCAAAGGGAGAGCGCCAAAACGTAAGCCTGAACGCAAGCAGGCGATACGACGTCGCAGGGATGACGACTATGATGATGAAGATTATGACGATTATCAGGACGACTATGACGACGATGATGATTACGACGGCGATGACACCATGACGCGTAAACCGCAGAGAAGACGTCGCTGGCTGGGGCTGGCGATTAAGCTGTTCCTGATCTTTGCCGTGGCGATGGCGATCTATGGTGTGTACCTCGACAGCCAGATCCGTAGCCGTATTGAAGGCAAAGTCTGGCAGTTGCCGGCCGCTGTCTATGGCCGCATGGTCAACCTTGAGCCGGGCATGGCCTACAGCCAGAAAGAGATGATCAGCCTGCTGGAAGGCATGCAATACCGTCAGGTGAGCCGCATTACCCGTCCGGGTGAATTCAGCGTGCGTGGCAACAGCATCGATATGCTGCGCCGTCCGTTTGATTTCCCCGATGGGAAAGAAGGGCAGATTCAGGCGCGGCTGACGTTTGCCAACGATCGCCTGTCGCAGATCCAGAATCTGGACAACCAGCGTAACTTCGGCTTTTTCCGCCTCGATCCGAAGCTGATCACCATGATGCAATCGCCGAATGGCGAACAGCGTTTGTTTGTGCCGCGTGCCGGTTTCCCCGATCTGCTGGTTGATACACTGGTCGCGACCGAAGACCGCCACTTTTACGAACACGATGGCATCAGCCTGTACTCCATTGGTCGTGCGTTCTTAGCGAACATCACGGCGGGGCGCGCGGTTCAGGGCGGCAGTACGCTGACGCAGCAGCTGGTTAAGAACCTGTTCCTGACTAACGAGCGTTCGCTGTGGCGTAAAGCTAACGAAGCCTATATGGCGCTGATCATGGATTATCGCTACAGCAAGGATCGCATCCTTGAACTGTATCTGAACGAAGTGTATCTCGGTCAAAGCGGTAACGATCAGATCCGCGGCTTCCCGCTTGCCAGCCTGTATTACTTTGGCCGCCCGGTGAATGAACTGAGCCTCGATCAGCAGGCGCTGCTGGTGGGGATGGTGAAAGGGGCGTCGTTGTATAACCCATGGCGCAACCCGCAGATTACGTTGGAACGACGCAATCTGGTGCTGCGTCTGTTGCAGAATCAGCAGGTTATTGATGCCGATCTGTACAACATGCTGAGCGCGCGTCCGCTGGGCGTACAGCCGAAAGGTGGCGTCATCAGCCCGCAGCCGGCGTTTATGCAATTGGTGCGTCAGGAACTGCAACAGCGGCTTGGCGACAAGGTTAACGATCTCTCTGGCGTGAAGATCTTTACCACGCTCGACCCGGTCTCGCAGGATGCGGCGGAAAAAGCGGTGGAAGTTGGAGTTCCGGCACTGCGTGCAGGGCGTAACGTCAGCGATCTGGAAGCGGCGATGGTGATTGTCGATCGCTTCAGCGGCGAAGTCCGCGCGATGGTTGGCGGTTCTCAAACGCAGTACGCCGGGTTTAACCGTGCGCTACAGGCGCGTCGTCCCGTCGGGTCGTTGGCGAAGCCGCCAACCTACCTGACCGCGCTGAGCCAGCCGGACACCTATCGTCTGAATACCTGGTTGGCGGATGAACCGCTGTCGATCAAACAGTCTAACGGACAACTGTGGCAGCCGAAGAACTACGATCGTGAGTTCCGTGGCCGCGTCATGCTGGTCGATGCGCTGGCGAACTCGCTGAACGTCCCGACCGTCAATCTGGGTATGGCCGTGGGGCTGAATCAGATTACGGAAACGTTGAAGCGTTTAGGGATCCCGGAAAACGTGATTCAGCCTGTACCGGCGATGCTGCTGGGTGCGATCAGCCTGACACCGATGGAAGTGGCGCAGGAATACCAGACGATCGCCAGCGGCGGCAACCGCGCTCCGCTTTCCTCGCTGCGTTCGGTGATTGCTGAAGACGGTACGGTGTTGTACCAGAGCTTCCCGCAGGCGGAACGCGCGGTTCCGGCGCAGGCGGCTTATCTGACGCTGTATGGCATGCAACAGGTTGTCGAACGTGGTACGTCGCGTTCGCTGGCGGTGAAATTCCCGAATTATCATCTGGCGGCGAAAACCGGTACCACCAATGACCTGCGTGACAGCTGGTTTGCTGGGATCGACGGTAAAGAAGTGGCGATTAGCTGGGTAGGGCGCGATAACAACGGTCCGGCCAAGTTGACTGGGGCGAACGGTGCGCTGACGATTTATCGTCGCTATCTGGAAAACCAAACGCCGCTGCCGTTAATGCTAACGCCGCCGGAAGGCATTACGACCATGACGGTGGATGCTAGTGGTAACTTTATCTGCAACGGCAGCAGCGCCGGACGCGTACTGCCGGTCTGGACGGATAATCCGCAGGCACTGTGTCAGGCGAGCCAGCCACAGCCTTCAGCGCAGCAGGACCAGCAAAACGGAGAAGGTGTCGCTGATTGGATCAAACAAATGTTTGGTCAATAAATTCTTCTCACTGCCCCGGTTAATCTATTGTCTCTTATAGACAAAGACAGGGGCATCACGTGTTTTTTTGTCGTTATCCGGCGTAAAAAATTATGCTGAGGAGATAGCAGGCTTAGGATGAGCCGCATGGACGCGGCTCAAGCTTGCGCCACGTATGGAACGTGTCGCAAGCGGTCCTCTAAGCCTGATACCGACGAAGGCACCGCTTCAGCGGCATAATTTCCGCCAAACGCCGGGGTTCATAGGGGGCTGGCGTAGCCCCCTATGTCGGGCGCGTGCTACAAGGTAGCATGAAAATAACGGTATTATCGCGCACGAAACCGCCTCAATAGTGGTATAAAATGTACCTAATAGACTGAATCTGTGGTCATTTTTTTTCTCTACTATTTTGGGATGAGCACCACATCCTGCCTGATACTGCTTTTCTCTCCACGCCACTCTGGTGCTGACGGGTAAAAGTCTTGCGATTGGCATTCCGTTGCGCCTATCATGCTGCCTTTATCGTAATCATTATCGTTCTCTTTTAGACTGACGATTACGGGAATAGTGAATTCTGCTCACCCCTTTCCTTCGGTGACATGACAAACCAAAAGCGCTATGCAAAATCAAACTGTACTGCCTGATACCACTTTCAGACTGGATGACGTCAGCTTTTCCGTCGCCGGACGCACGCTGCTACACCCGCTCTCTATCACGTTCCCCGTCGGGAAAGTCTGTGGCCTGATTGGGCATAACGGCTCAGGCAAATCGACCTTGCTGAAAATTCTGGGTCGTCATCAGCCCGCTAGCGGTGGTACTGCACTGCTGGGCGAACAGGCGATCGGAAGCTGGGACAGCAAATTGTTCGCCCGTCAGGTGGCTTATTTACCGCAGCAGCTTCCCGCTGCCGAAGGGATGACCGTGCGTGAGCTGGTTGCCGTAGGGCGTTACCCGTGGCACGGCGCATTAGGCCGTTTCGGCAGCGCCGATCGGGAAAAGGTCGAAGAAGCCATCACGCTGGTGGGGTTGAAACCCTTTGCAAACCGTCTGGTGGATAGCCTGTCGGGCGGTGAACGGCAGCGAGCCTGGCTGGCGATGACGGTGGCGCAGGATAGCCGCTGCCTGCTGTTGGATGAACCGACCTCCGCGCTGGACATTGCGCATCAGGTTGAGATTCTGGCGCTGATTCAGCGCATGAGCCGCGAGCGCGGCATCACCGTCATTGCGGTGTTGCATGATATCAACATGGCTGCGCGCTACTGCGATCATCTGGTGGCGTTGCGCGGCGGCAAAATGATTGCGAAGGGTGAGCCTGTCGCGCTGATGCAAGGGGACGTGCTGGAAAATATCTACGGCATTCCCATGGGCATTCTGCCTCATCCGGCGGGTGGCGCGCCGGTCAGCTTCGTTTGTTAACTCGGTTTTTCTGCTCATGATGCCTGAATTTTTTTCTTCTCCATCCTCTCCCGATCCGCTACGCCGTCGTTTGCTGACGGCGCTGCTGCTGTCACCGCTGGTTTATTCGGCGGCGAGCAGGGGGGCTACTGCCATATTTCCCGATGTAAACCGCATTGTGGCTCTGGAGTGGTTGCCTGTTGAACTGCTTCTGGCGTTGGGCATCACGCCCTTCGCGATTGCAGATAAGCATAACTACAACCTGTGGGTGAAAGAGCCCGCGTTGCCTGAATCGGTAATTGATGTGGGGCTGCGTACCGAGCCTAATCTGGAGTTGCTGACGCAGATTCGCCCGTCGCTGATTCTTTACTCTGAAGGTTACGGCCCTTCAGTCGCAAAAATGTCCCGTATTTCTCCGCTGCTGGGCTTTGGCTTCAGCAACGAACAGGGAAAACCACTGACGTCGGCACAGGCCTCGGTCATGAAGCTGGCCGATGCGCTCAATATGAAAGCGGCTGGCGAGCAACATCTGACGGAGCTGGCGCAGTTTCTCCAGCAGGAAAAAATCACACTCCAGCCTTACACCCAGCGGCCGCTGTTGCTCATCACGCTGGTCGACAGCCGCCATGTGCTGGTGATTGGCAAGAACAGCCTTTTTCAGGAAGTCATGGATCATGTCGGGATTGAAAATGCCTGGCGTGGTGAAACCAGCTTCTGGGGCAGTACGATTGTGGGCATTGAGAGTCTGGCAGACGTCGGCGATGCCAACGTGCTCTGCTTCGAGCATGGCGATAGTGCCATCAGCGCGCAGCTTGATAAGAACCCGCTTTGGCAGGCCATGCCGTTTGTACGTAACCAGCGTTTGCAACGCGTGCCTGCCGTCTGGCTGTATGGTGGAACGCTCTCGGCGATGCGCTTCTGCCGCGTATTGAATCAGGCGCTGGAGGCGAGAAAACATGCCTAATCCTCTGTCTGCCAGTGCCTCGCACGCGCACAAGCACGTTGCTCATCCGCGGGTGCTGCCAGTGGTACTGATTGGTTTTCTGCTGATCGTGATTCTGGGGATGGGCAGCTACAATTTGCAGCAGCAATTACCGGTGTCACAGTGGCTTGAGGGGCTGACTCAGCCTGCCTTGAATAATATGCCGCAGTTGCTGTTTCACTACAGCCTATTGCCGCGCATGGTGCTGGCGCTGCTGATTGGCGCGGGGCTGGGGCTGTGCGGCGTGCTGTTCCAGCAGGTCTTGCGTAATCCGCTGGCTGAGCCATCAACGCTGGGGATCGCCACGGGCGCACAGCTCGGGATCACAGTGGTCACACTGTGGGCGCTGCCGGGTGGCGCATGGCTCCAGCAGGTCGCGGCCATGGCTGGGGCGCTGGTGGTTGGTGCGTTGGTCTTTGGCGTCGCTTGGGGCAAGCGTTTATCGCCCGTGACGCTGATTCTGGCGGGGCTGGTGCTGAGTTTCTACTGTAGCGCGGTCAATCAACTGCTGGTGCTATTCCATCATGAGCAGCTTCAGGGCCTGTTCCTGTGGAGCAGCGGCGTGCTGAACCAGCAGGACTGGAGCAATGTGCAGTTTGTTCTCCCGCGTCTTCTGGTGTGTTTCTGTCTGGCGCTGTTGTTGATTCGTCCGCTAACACTGCTGGGGCTGGATGACGGCGTCGCACGTAACTTGGGGCTTGGACTGTCGCTGGCACGTCTGAGCGCGCTTGGGCTGGGGATTTTCCTGTGTGCGCAATTAGTGAATGCGGCAGGCATTATCGGTTTTATCGGCCTGTTTGCGCCGCTGCTGGCGAAAATGCTGGGGGCTCGGCGGTTACTTCACCGTCTCTTATTAGCGCCGCTGCTGGGGGCGCTGCTGCTTGGCGTTACCGATCAGGGCGTTATCTGGCTGAGCCGCGTGTGGCTTGACGTTCCAACGGGTGCCGCGACGGCGCTGATTGGTGCGCCGCTGCTACTGTGGCTGTTGCCGCGCCTGCGTAATAGTGGTCAACCAGCGATGGTCGACAGCAGCAGTACGCCGACGGCTGAACGTCGCCTGTGGGGAACGTGGCTGGTACTTGGCGTCATGCTGCTGGGAATGGTGGTGATTACGGCGCTGATGTTAGGGAAAGATGCCGACGGCTGGCAGTGGGGCGGCGGTGATGTGTTAACGCAATTGCTCTCATGGCGCTGGCCTCGGGTGCTGGCGGCGCTAACCGCTGGGGTGATGCTGGCGGTGGCGGGAACGCTAATACAGAAGCTGACGGGTAACCCGATGGGAAGCCCGGAAGTGCTGGGAATTAGCTCCGGCGCGTCGTTTGGCGTCATTATTTTGCTGTTCTTCATTCCCGGCAATGCGTTCGTGTGGTTACTTCCGGCCGGTAGTGCGGGCGCGGCGCTGACGCTGTTGGTCATGGTGATGATCGCCGGACGCGGTGGTTTCTCCACGCAGCGTATGCTGCTGGCAGGGATCGCGCTGAGCATGGCGTTCACCACCGTCATTGCGCTGCTGCTGGCCAGTGGCGATCCGCGTATGGGAACCGTGTTGACCTGGCTGTCGGGATCAACCTATGCGGTTGAACCGACGGACGCGATACGCACGGCGGTGATTGCCGTTCTGCTGCTGTTGATTGTCCCGCTGTGTCAGCGCTGGCTGCGTATTCTGCCGCTGGGCACCACCACGGCCAGAGCACTTGGCGTGGCCGTTACGCCAGTGCGTCTGCTGGTTTTGCTGTTGGCATCGGTACTGACTGCGATGGCAACGCTGATGGTCGGCCCCATGAGCTTTGTGGGTTTAATGGCACCCCATATGGCGCGGATGCTGGGCTTTAGCCGCGTGTTACCGCAAATTGCCTGCTCCGCATTGATTGGCGGCGCGCTAATGGTGATTGCAGACTGGTTTGGCCGGATGATTCTCTTTCCGGCGCAGATTCCGGCAGGACTGCTCGCGACGTTTATCGGTGCGCCTTACTTTGTTTATCTATTGCGGAAACAGGTGAAATAATGCGAGCCTCGGCGGGGAGGGAAGCCCGCCGAGGCCGTGTGATTAGCCGGAGAGGTTAATAGCTTCGACCAGCATCCAGAAGGTGGTGAGCACCAGAGAAAGCGCCATGATGCCGTTGAAGGCTTTCAGTTTCCACGGTTCCTGAAGATGTTTACCGATGCGATCGCCGAGTAGTGCCCAGACTAAAATACAGGGCAGATTGAGCGCCATAAAGGCGACTACTGTGGTAAAAAGGCCGCCGCTGGCGGCATAAAGCAGCGCGATGTTGCTGGACATCAGCCAGGCTTTCGGATTCACCGCCTGAAATAGCGTCCCTTGCAGTACGGTCATCGGCTGTACTCGCCCCTGTAATTCCGGTGCCGATGAGCGCACGATTTTCCACGATAGCCATAGCAGATAGACACACCCCAGCACGGTAAGGGGGAGGCGAATCATGCTCATCCAGCTCAGCAGAAGTTCCAAGGCTACGCCCATCAGCGCCGTTTGTATCCCGCAGCCAACGGAAATGCCCATCATCATCGGTAACGTACGACGCAGGCCAAAATTGACGCCTGAGGTTGCCAGCAGCAGATTATTGGGTCCCGGTGTGATGGACATGACGGTGACGTAGCTGAAAAAAGAAGGGTCGAGCATGGTGTTATCCTGATGATGGGGGAGAACACTATGGTAGGCAGAAAAAAGAAATGGTTACAGATACACAAAATGATTATTGTTATGGGTACAAAATGCATTAATTGTTAACTGTACTCATCGGCTGGCGGGGGAACTGTGTCCATTATCGATTCACAAGAAAGTACGCTCTATCAACAGCTCGCGGAAACCTTCGCCACGGCGATTCATCAAGGGACGTTAGCGCCGGGAAGCCGCCTGCCTTCTATTCGCCGCGTTGCCGGATCGCATCAGGTAAGTGTGAATACGGTGTTGAATGCCTGGCGCATTCTCGAAGATCGCGGGTTGATCGAAGCACGACCGCAGTCAGGCTACTTTGTGCGAGGACGTCTGCCGTCGCTGACGGAGAGCAAGCCCCATCGTGCGCAGGTGATTGTGCCGGGCAGTGAGCAACTGGATCTGATTGATACCGTTTTTGCTGCTCAGACGCACCCGGATTACATCAACATTTCTCTGGCGTGCCCGCAGCATGCCGATTTCTATCCGACCGAAAAGATTAGCCGTATTGCGGCTTCCTTGTTGCGACGACAGCCCAACCTGATTGGTCGCTATGCGTTGCCGCCGGGCAGTGAACGACTGCGACGCGAAGTGGCGCGGCGGGCGATGGATTTGGGTATGACATTGACCCGCGAGGACATCACGATCACCCACGGCTGTATGGAAGCGCTACAGCTGGCGCTACGCACGGTCACGCAGCCGGGCGACTGTGTGGGACTGGAAACGCCAACCTATTTTTATCTCTTTCCTCTGCTCGCCAGTCTGGGATTGAAAACGGTGGAAATTCCCACCGATCCGCAACGCGGTCTTGCGCTAGATGCGCTGGAACTGCTGCTGTCAGAACAGCGATTACAGGCGATTATCGCTATGCCGAACGCGCAGAATCCGCTCGGATGCAGCATGACGCTGGCGGATAAAAAGCGGCTGGCAAAGCTGGTGAACGACTATCAGGTTCCGCTTATCGAGGATGGGTTATACAGCGAACTTCAGTTTACCTGGCCGCTGTCGCCGACGGTGAAAGCCTTCGACCGTGAAGGTTGGGTGATTTACTGCTCCAGCTTCACGAAAACGCTGGCGCCTGATTTCCGCATCGGCTGGATGGCGTCAGGTCGTTTCCGTGCCAAAGTAGCACGGCTGAAAGCGGTCTCGTCAATGGCGGAATCGGCGCTGCTATCGGAAACGCTGGCGCAGTTTCTGGAGTCCGGCGGTTACGACCACCATCTACGCACCCTGCGTCGCCGCTATGCCGCGCAGATGGATGAAGCGCGTGGATTGATTGCCCGACATTTTCCGCAGGGAACACGCGCGACGCAGCCGCAGGGCGGTTTTGTCTTCTGGTTGGAGTTACCGGGCGGTGTGGATGGCGTTGAGTTATTCCATCGCCTGCTGCAAGAGCGGATTTGCGTCACGCCCGGCGAACTTTACACGCTGAGCGGTCGCTGTAAGCACGCGCTTCGGCTATCGTGCTGCTACCCGTTTGATGAACGCTACACCTATGCGCTTAAGCGCGCGGGGGCACTGGCCTGTGAGATGAGCGGTATCGAGCCGGGTAGCGTAGCGTTATGAGTAGCCTTATGGCGTGCCGTTGCGTCCCCAGGTCAGGTAGCCCGCGCGTTCGCTTAAACGCTCATAGTAGGCGCGGACGGCGGGATAGTCTGTGTGTTCCAGCGGCGTTTCATACCAGCGGTTTACCGATAGCCCGATGGGAATATCGGCCAGCGTGAACGTTTTTCCTGCGACGTAGTGGCCGGTTCGCTCTAATTGCTGATTCAAAATGCCCATCGTGCGGGACCAAAGATTGCAGGATGCGGCCAAGAGCGCCGGATCCTGATGTGCGGGGGATTGGCGCACCAGCGACATAAAGGCGTAACGCCATGAGGGATTGAGCTCGTTGGCCTGCCAGTCGATCCATTGATCGACCGAAGCACGACTACGCGGATCCTGTGGGTAGAGCCAGGCACCGTCCTTCGCGTTGGCGAGGTAACGTATAATCGCGTTCGATTCCCACATGACGAAATCGTCGTCCTGAATCACCGGTATCATGGCATTAGGGTTGAGCGCCAAAAATGCCGGTGACTGCGGTGACTGATAGCCTTCACCCCAGTCTTCCCGGTCAAAGGGAATCGCCAACTCATCACACAGCCACAGCACTTTCCGAACGTTGATTGACGACGTGCGTCCTAGAACCTTTAACATGATCTCTCCGCTATTTTCAGGAACATAGCCTTACTCATAACCAATTTAAGAGGGCTTGTCATTCTCAAACGAGAATCCTGACGAAAAAAGTGGGGGCGGAGCAGAGGCGGGTGTTGAGCAGCAATGGCGTCAGTGAGTGACGCCATTGTGTACGAGTCCGTTTTACAGGCGTGAGAAGCAGAGCTGCGCAGCTTCGATGGTGCGATCGATGTCCTGTGGCGTATGTGCCAGCGACATAAAGCCAGCTTCAAACGCGGACGGCGCGAGGTAAATCCCTTCTTCCAGCATCATGTGGAAGAACCGCTTAAAGCGCTCGACATCGCACTTCATCACATCCTGATAGCAGGTGACGCTCTCCGCATCCGTGAAGAACAGGCCGAACATGCCGCCTGCCTGATTCACCACCAGCGGAATGTTTTCGGCTTTCGCGGCAGCCAGCAGACCGTCAGCCAGCTGATTGGTCAACGCGGTGAGCTTTTCATGTACGCCAGGTTTCGCGACTTCGGTTAAACAGGCAAAGCCTGCGGCCATGGCAATCGGGTTACCGGACAGCGTTCCCGCCTGATAAACCGGGCCGGTCGGTGCCAGTGCCTGCATAACTTCACGCTTACCGCCGAATGCGCCGACTGGCATGCCGCCGCCGATGATTTTCCCCAGACAGGTCAGATCCGGCACTACGCCGTAGTGCGACTGTGCACCCGCCAGCGCCACACGAAAACCGGTCATCACTTCATCGATGATGAACAGGGCACCAAACTCGTCGCACAGAGCACGCAGGCCAGGAAGGAAATCTGGCAGCGGTGGGATGCAGTTCATGTTGCCCGCAACAGGTTCGACAATGATCGCGGCGATCTCGTCAGGATATTGTTCAAACGCGGCGCGAACGGATGACAAATCGTTATAGACGCAGGTCAGCGTGTGGCGGGCGAAATCAGCTGGAACGCCGGGGGAGTTAGGTTGGCCCAGCGTCAGCGCGCCAGAGCCGGCTTTCACCAGCAGGCAGTCGGCGTGGCCGTGGTAGCAGCCTTCAAATTTGATGATCTTGTCGCGGCCGGTGTAACCACGCGCCAGACGGATCGCACTCATGGTGGCCTCCGTACCGGAGTTGACCATCCGCACCATATCCATGCTCGGTACCAGCGAGGTAACCAGACGCGCCATCTGCACTTCCATTTCTGTCGGCGCGCCAAAGCTCAGGCCGCGTTCTGCTGCGGCGATCACCGCATCACGGATTGCCGGGTGATTGTGCCCCAGCACCATCGGGCCCCACGATCCCACGTAATCAATGTACGCTTGCTCGTCAGCGTCATAGAGATAAGCGCCATCAGCCCGTTCGATGAACAGCGGAGTACCGCCAACGCCGTTAAAAGCACGAACGGGTGAGTTCACACCGCCGGGAATAAGTTGCTGTGCCGCAGCATACAGGCTTTCAGATTTGTTCATTACGCGGTCCTGACTGGTCTTGATCGTAAAATGTAGGGGTATTCTAATGAACTGACCGCCGTTATGAAATCGCTGTGCGGGTTTTCACTTGAAAACACACCGCGCCATACCCACAGAGAGTACTGGCTGTGGGGGAGAGGAGGCGGCATAATGCGGCGATTATTTCAACAGCAGCTGTCAAATCTTGAACGTTTTCGCATACTGCCGGATAATAAGCGTATGAATATGGGTCTATCACCTGATAAGCCCTGAGTTGGGAGTAAAAATATGAGCGATGATATAGCAGCACTGCCTCTGCAATTTACCGATGCGGCGGCAAGCAAGGTGAAAAACCTGATTGCTGATGAAGAAAACCCAGAGCTGAAACTGCGTGTGTATATCACGGGCGGCGGCTGTAGCGGTTTCCAGTATGGTTTTACCTTTGATGATCAAATCAACGACGGCGATATGACCATTGAGAAACAAGGTGTGGCGCTGGTGGTTGATCCGATGAGCCTGCAATATCTGGTTGGCGGTGCGGTGGATTATACCGAAGGTCTGGAAGGTTCTCGCTTTATCGTGACGAATCCGAATGCGAAATCCACCTGCGGCTGTGGTTCCTCTTTCAGCGTCTGATCCTGCGTTGCGGTGATTGACCGACTGAAAAATAAAAACCGTGTCTCGGCAACAAGACACGGTTTTTTTATATGCCCGTCATACTTCAAGCTGCTTGTGCGTTGGCAATACTCGGCTCAGTTCTGAGCCTCGCCCTGAAGGGCCGCCGCAAGCGGCGTTCAAATCGGCTAAGCCGATTTGTCCTTACTCACCCCAGTCACTTACCTGTGTAAGCTCCTGGGGATTCGCTCGGTTGCCGCCTTCATGCAACTCGAATTATTTAGGGCATAGTAAACAAGCAACCTGTCACAAGACGCGTTAATTAAAAGAACACGCCTCGTGTTTTTACTGTGATTACCATTCGACCGTAATCAGACGCGTTTCCGTACCCTGTGCGGTTTTTGCCGCAGAGGTCGAAAATTTTGCCTGATCGACCTGAATACGTGACTCAGTAATTTTAGGTTGTGGTACAGAGGCTACGTTACATTTCATTTGATATTGACCGGATTGAGGCGTTACGCCGCATGCCGGTAGTATCGTCAGTTGAGCGTTAATCTGCCCGCCCTGACTTCCTGCATATGCCGTGCTACAGGCTGCCATAAGTAAGCCCGCGTAAAGCAACGCATTTTTCATAGTTAAAGCTACCTGGTGTAAAGAACCGATATCGGTTCAAAGTTTTCTTATTTCGTTTTGCTTTGGCTTTATCGCCGGGTGGTAATCAACACGGAATAGTGTCTATGATTCCACCGTTGCGTTCAGATTATCGGCAACTATTGGCGAAATAAAAGCCTGTTAGTGTTACAACTTGTATACTAATGAAGCTATTGTTATCGGAATGATTTCACTCTGTTAATTAACAATCACTTCGCTGACGAAAGCGTGGGTCTTAACTCGGCTAATTGGGAACAAATTTGCCTGGCAGCCAAGCGTAAACGTGGGCCACTGCGGCTAAACCAGTCTTCATTGACGGTAATTACCGGAACCGCTAATTGTGGCTGCCAAAACGCCTGCACGCTGGCAATTCTATCTGGCGTACCGCCGACAATAATGGCCTGCGGCTGGCGTCTTAACACCTGTTCACGGCTGACCTGCGGCCAGGGCACCGGGCTGTCGCTAAAGACATTTTCGGCACCGCACAGTGAGACGATCTGGCTTTGCAGCGTTGCTTGCGAAGAAGTAAACAGCGGTTGAGTGCCAAATTGAATGAATACCCGCAATGGCACGGCGTGAGGTGCCTTGCCAGCGCGCCGGAGTTCACCTATTTCCTGCTGAAAATCTGTCGCGGCCCGTTCGGCTTGCTCAGGATGGCGGCTGTAGGTCGCCAGCTGTCGTAGTGACGCCGGGATATCGTCTAACGTCTTCGCATCCAGATAAACGATAGGAATCGAGAAATTGGCGAGCTGTTCCAGCGGCCGCTGCGGGTTCCCCTCGCGCCACGCCAGAATCAGATCGGGCTTGAGGGCGAGGATCCGCTCCAGGTTGATTCCCTGCCAGGAAGCCACCTGTTCCAGCTTTTTCGCTTCTGGCGGATAATCTGACCAGGCGCTGACTGCAATCAGCTGTTCGCCCATACCTGCCGCATAGGCCATTTCCGTCGCGTGTGGTGCGAGACTGATGACACGCTGCGGAATGGCATAAGCGGCGGTGCAGAGCAGCAGCCCGGTCAGCCAGCAGAGGAGCCTGACTGTCACGATTAGCGTGCGGCCAGCTTGGCCAGAATCGCTTCTACCATCCGCGTTGATTGCTGTGCTGCAACGCTCAGGAACTCATCGAAACTCAGGTGTGAGGCTTTATCGGCCACATCAGAAATCGCGCGTACAACCACAAACGGGACGGCGAACTGGTGGCAGACATGGGCGATCGCCGTCGCTTCCATTTCTACGGCAATCGCTTTCGGGAAGGTGGTGCGGATACGAGCTAACGGCTCTGCGCCATTAATGAAGGCATCGCCGCTGACAACCAGACCGCGCACGGCGTTCAGCTGTAACTCGGCAATCACTGCCTGCGCCAGCACGATGAGCTTTTCATCGGCAAGGAAAGCGGCAGGGCAGCCCGCCATCTGGCCGGGTTCATAGCCAAAGGCCGTGACGTCAGCATCGTGGTAGCGCACTTCATCGGAAACGACGATATCACCGACGTTCAATGTAGGTGCGAGTCCGCCAGCGGAACCGGTGTTAATGACCACGTCTGGCTTGCTGTGTTCCAGCAGCAGCGTGGTGCCCAGTGCGGCGGAGACTTTGCCGATACCGGATTTCAGCAGGGCGACATCTACACCGTTGATTTGTCCGGTGTAGATTTCGCAACCTGCACGCTGGAAGGTCTGACGGTTTTCAATCCGATCGCGCAGCAGCGTTACTTCTTGTTCCATTGCGCCGATAATACCGACTTTCATAAGGTTCCCCGCAAATTCTGTTATAAATGGAAGGCGTGTAGCTGGGGTTAGTCTATCATGGCTAGCGGGATGAGATGGAATGTCCATTACTGTGCTGTAGCGGGATGATAGGGAGAAGCGTATGTCTGGTATCAATTTCGCCAAAAAAATGAGCTTTCAGCGCCATTTCAGCCGGCCTAAAACGGCTGAGGATGAATATACGATTGTGCGCCAGTTTGAGAGCGATCGGGGGCGTATTATTAACTCCGCTGCCATCCGCCGCTTACAGCAAAAAACCCAGGTCTTTCCGCTAGAACGTAATGCGGCCGTCCGCTCCCGTCTGACCCATTCAATGGAAGTTCAGCAGGTGGGGCGCTATATCGCCAAAGAGATTTTGCACCGCCTGAAAGTCGACGGGCGGCTGGCGTCGCTGGGACTGAACGACAGAGAAACACCGTTTGAAAGTCTGGTCGAAATGGCGTGCCTGATGCATGACATCGGCAATCCGCCGTTTGGGCATTTTGGTGAATCGGCGATTAATCAGTGGTTCAGAAAATTACTGGATAGCCACTATCTGGACAGCGAATCCCCGGAACGCGTCGATGACTGTAGAGTGCCTACGCTGCGGATGCAGCAGGACGGACTGGACGATCTACGTGGGCAAATCCGGCAGGATCTGAGTCACTTTGAAGGTAATGCACAGGCGATCCGTCTGGTGCATACGTTGTTGAAGCTCAACCTGACCTATGGGCAGGTGGCCTGCATTCTGAAATACACCCGTCCCGCGTATTGGCATGGCGAGCTTCCGGCGGATTACCATTATTTGATGAAGAAGCCGGGCTACTATCTGGCAGAGGAAGCGTTTGTCGCCACACTACGTGAAGAGCTGGATATGGGCGAATTTCATCGTCACCCGCTGAGCTACATCATGGAAGCTGCGGATGATGTCTCCTACTGCATCGCGGATCTTGAGGACGCCGTCGAGAAAGATATCCTCACGATCGACGAACTTTACGATCGTCTGCGCGAAAATTGGGGCGCAGGAGCAGAGAAAGACATCTTCGCTAAAACGATCGAACGTGCTTACAAAGAACGCGAATGCTTTCAATGGCGTAGCCACGACGATCAGTTCTTCATGAATCTCCGTGTTCATACCGTGGGGCAAATGGTGCCGCATGCCGCGCAGCGTTTTATCGACAACCTGCCGGCAGTTTATGCCGGTTCGTTCAATCAGGCGTTGCTTGAGGACGACAGCCCGCAGAACCGCCTGTTAGGCATTTTCAAACGCGTCGCCTTAAAGCACGTTTTTAACCATCATGAAGTTGAACAGTTGGAGCTACAGGGCGACCGCGTAATTCGCGGCCTGCTGGATATTTATAGCCCGCTGCTCGATATGCCCTATCAGGATTTCAGCCAGCTTGTTAGCGACGATACGCACAAACGCTATCCGATTGAAACGCGGCTTTATCACAAGCTCTCCAGCAAGCACTGTCTGGCCTATTGTGAAGCGGTTGCTGAGTTGGAAGGATTACCCGAAACCGAGCGCGTCATCCGTGAATATTATTATCGGGCGCGCCTGATTCAGGATTACATCAGCGGTATGACCGATTTGTACGCCTACGACGAATACCGCAAGCTGATGGCGGCGGATTAGCGATGAACAGGCCGCAACGGAAATCGCGACTTTTGTAAAGCCGTTCAATATTTCCTTACGCTTCACGATCTTCCCCTCGGGAACCTTGTTGGTCCATATTTATCTCATACAGCACGACCCCTGAGTGTACTCGGTGTCGGGTACACGGGCCGTAAGACTCGCGTGTTGATTACTATGAGATAACCTCCTATGAAAAGAAAATCACTGGTTCTGAGTGCGCTGGCGTTAAGTCTGGCGATGGCGATGGGCTCTACCACGGCGAATGCCGCTGAGTCAGCGGCGTCTGCCGCGTCATCGGGTCAATTACCCAGCCTGGCCCCTATGCTGGAAAACGTCATGCCTTCCGTGGTGAGCATCTATGTTGAAGGGCATACCACCCATGCGGGCAATGCGGGAAAAGAAGGTATCCCACCACAGCTTCAGCCGTTTTTTGGTGAAAACTCGCCTTTCTGTCAGGAAGGATCGCCGTTCCAGTCATCGCCGATGTGTCAGGGAGACGGTGACGACGACGGTCAGCCGCCGCAGCAGGAAAATTTCCAGGCGCTGGGCGCGGGCGTCGTGATTAATGCAGAAAAAGGCTATGTGGTTACCAACAGCCATGTGGTGGATAACGCCGATAAGATTCAGGTTCGACTCAGCGATGGCCGCAAGTATGACGGTAAAGTGTTAGGCAAAGATCCGCGTTCAGATATCGCGCTGGTGCAGTTGAAAGACTTTAAAAACCTGACGGCGATTAAGATCGCAGATTCTGACCAACTGCGGGTCGGTGATTACACCGTCGCGATTGGTAACCCGTATGGTCTGGGCGAAACAGCGACATCGGGTATAGTGTCCGCGCTGGGGCGTAGCGGGTTAAATATTGAAAATTACGAGAACTTTATTCAGACCGATGCGGCGATAAACCGGGGGAATTCCGGTGGTGCGCTGGTTAATCTGAACGGGGAGCTGGTTGGGCTGAATACCGCGATTCTTGCTCCAGATGGCGGCAATATCGGGATTGGTTTCGCTATCCCCAGCAATATGGTGAAAAGCGTCGTGGCACAGATTGTCGAATTTGGCGAAGTGAAGCGCGGCGAGCTGGGCATCACCGGGACGGAGCTGAACTCCGAACTGGCGCAGGCGATGAAAGTTGATGCACAGCGCGGGGCGTTTGTGAGTCAGGTGAGGCCGAAGTCGGCGGCAGATGAAGCGGGCATCAAGGCGGGTGATGTGATCGTCACGCTAAATGGTAAGGCGGTCAGCAGCTTCTCTGCGCTGCGTGCGCAGGTTGGATCGCTGCCGGTGGGCAGCAAAGTCGCGCTGGGATTGCTGCGTGAGGGTAAACCGCTGACGGTTGAGGTGACGCTGCAACAGAGTAATCAGGCTCAGGTGGCTTCCGGTAATCTCTACTCTGGCATTGAAGGTGCCGAGCTGAGCAATACTCAGGTGGACGACAAAAAAGGCGTCAAGGTGGATAACGTCAAACCCGGTTCCGCGGCGGCTAAAATTGGCCTGAAGAAGGACGACATTATTCTGGGGGTTAACCAACAGCCGGTACAGAATATTGGTGAGTTGCGTAAAATTCTGGACAGCAAACCAGCCGTATTGGCTTTGAACGTTCGTCGCGGTGATGCCACGATTTATCTGCTGGCTCAGTAATCGATCTGTTCAGCGTCTACGTTAATAATTACCTTTTAAGACAATTTGTTACGTAGCTTATCTGGCCGGGTACTCAGGTACTCGGCCACTTCTTCCTTCTCTATCAACGTGCTTTTGTGAGTTCTTCCACAGATTTAATCTAATTCCCGTTTCTTTGTTAATTTGCACAATGTGTGGCGCACCGTGTGGCGGTATGCTGGTGCAATTGTCAATGTTCCTCTCAGAGGTAAAAATGGCGTCGTATCATCTCAATGCCAAGATGGCACAGGATATTGTCGCGCGGACCATGCAGATCATTGATAGCAATATCAACGTGATGGATGCTCGCGGTAAGATTATCGGCAGTGGCGATCAGGAACGATTGGGGGAACTGCACGAAGGCGCGCTGCTGGCGCTTTCGCAGGGGCGAGTCGTCGATATTGATGATGCCGTGGCGCGTCACCTGCACGGCGTGCGTCCGGGCATCAATTTACCTTTGCGCATCGACGGTGAAATCGTTGGCGTCATCGGCCTGACCGGGAATCCCAGCCAGCTACGGCAATACGGCGAGCTTGTCTGTATGACGGCGGAAATGATGCTGGAGCAGGCGAGGCTGCTGCATATGCTGGCGCAGGATAGCCGCCTGCGTGAAGAGCTGGTACTGAACCTGATTCGTACCGACGATCTGTCTCCCGCTCTCATGGAGTGGGCGCAGCGTTTAGGCATCGATCTGAATAAGCCTCGCGTTGCAGCGGTGATCGAAGTCGATAGCGGGCAGCTCGGTGTTGACTCTGCCATGGCAGAACTACAGCAGTTGCAGACGTTGCTGACCACGCCGGAACGCGACAACCTGATCGCTATCGTTTCTCTGACGGAAATGGTGGTGCTAAAACCGGCGCTGAACAGCCACGGGCGCTGGGATGCAGAGGAACACCGGCGTCGCGTGGATACGCTGATGTCGCGTATGGCGGAAAGCAGTCGGCTACGGGTACGGTTGGCGCTGGGGAACTATTTTTCTGGCCCCGGCAGTATCGCACGCTCCTACCGCACGGCACGAACGACCATGAGCGTAGGTAAACAGCGTATGCCCGCCCAGCGCTGTTATTACTATCAGGATTTAATGTTACCCGTGCTGCTGGACAGCCTGCGCGGCGGCTGGCAGGCAAATGAGCTGGTGCGTCCGCTTTCGAAGCTTAAAGCAATGGACGGCAATGGTCTGCTACGTCGGACGTTGGGTGCCTGGTTCCGTAACAACGTTCAACCCGGTGCGACGGCGAAAGCGCTGTTTATCCACCGCAATACGCTGGAATATCGCCTTAACCGCATCTCAGAACTAACGGGGTTAGATCTGGGGAATTTCGACGATCGTCTGCTGCTGTACGTAGCTTTGCAACTGGACGAAGAAGAGTAGGGCAGAAAGACACGTCGTTTTACGCCTACTGTGATTCAAGCTTACCTTGCACCGTATTGACCTGATGCCGCACGGCATCAGGGTTACCTCATATCCCGTCGTAAAATATTACCGCTGCAACAAAATTGCTTAGACTGAAAACTATTACATAATCATTAACAATATAACGCGATAGCATAAATTATCGCGAAACAATATTTTTGCCCCTTCCTTATATCCACTATTGTCACTTCCATGTTGCCAGCCTGATATATCCGTCCTATTTCAAGCGGCATGTGCGCGGTTTAAAACGATAACGTTTTTTCCTGCGAACCGAATTATTTAATTTATTAATCAGTCACATCCGTCATGATTTTATCTGATACTTTCGAGCATTAGGGAGTGATAAGAATGTCAATACGTCGTCTGGGGTTATCTGTTGCTACGGCAGCACTGTTGTTTTCCGGTGTGGCCTCGGCGGCTACCGAATTATTAAACGTGTCTTACGATCCGACGCGTGAGTTGTATCAGCAATACAATGCGGCGTTTATTAAGCATTGGAAAGCGACCACCGGTGAAGATATCACTATCAAAAACTCGCACGGCGGTTCTGGAAAGCAGGCGCGTTCGGTGATTGACGGCTTGCAGGCCGATGTGGTGACGCTGGCGCTGGCGGGTGACATTGACGCATTAAACCTGAATCAACAGCTGATCGATCCTAAATGGCAGGCACGTCTGCCTGACAACAGCACGCCTTACACCTCCACCATCGTTTTTCTGGTGCGCAAAGGTAATCCGAAGCAAATCAAAGACTGGAACGATCTGGTGAAGCCGGGCGTTGAAGTGATCACGCCAAACCCGAAAACCTCTGGCGGTGCGCGTTGGAACTTCCTGGCGGCGTGGGCGTATGCCAAAGCACAACCGGGTGGCAATGATGAAACCGCACTGAAATTTGTCACTGAACTGTATCGCCATGCACCCGTACTGGATACCGGTGCGCGTGGGGCAACGATCAGCTTTGTGCAACGTCAACTAGGCGATGTGCTGCTGGCATGGGAAAACGAAGCCTACCTGTCTCTGCAAGAACAGGGCGGCGATCAGCTTGAGATCGTGACACCGTCTCTGTCGATTCTGGCTGAACCACCGGTTGCCGTTGTCGACAAAGTCGTTGAGCGTAAGGGAACGCAGAAGCAGGCCGAAGCCTATCTGCAATACCTCTACAGCGATGAAGCGCAGCGCATCATCGGTAAAAATTTCTACCGTCCACGTAATGCCAAGATCGCTGAAGAGTTTAAAGATCAGTTTGCACCGGTGAATCTGGTGACGATTGATAAAGATTTCGGCGGCTGGAAAGCGGCACAGGACAAATTCTTTAACGACGGCGGTGTGTTCGACGCCATCTTTAAAGAGATTAATAAGTAAGTTTTTAATGTCTGATGGATTAAGGCCGCTATCACCCTAGCGGCTTTTTTCAGGTTAAGAAGGCAGAGGACCTGCCGCCTTAACCTTTCTGTCAGGTAGCGCGCGTCGGCAAGCAGTTGTTGGCTGGGTAGTGAGTATGAAAATTAAAGGCACGGTATGTCACAACGTTCTTCCTCAGTGATTCCCGGTTTCGGGCTAACGTTAGGGTTTAGCCTGAGCTATTTAGGATTAATTGTCCTCATTCCGTTGGCGGGGATGTTTTTGTATGCCAGCCAACTAACGTTTGGTCAGTTTTGGGATCTGATCACCAGCCGTCAGGTGCTTTTCTCCCTGCGGCTTTCGTTTGGTACGGCGCTGGCTGCGGCATTTATTAACGGCATTCTCGGGACGCTGCTGGCCTGGGTGCTCGTGCGTTATACCTTTCCCGGCCGTAAAGTGATCGATGCCATGATCGATATGCCCTTTGCGCTGCCAACTGCTGTGGCAGGGATTGCGCTGACGGCGTTGTATGCGCCGAATGGCCTGATTGGCTCACTGTTTCCGTTCAAAATTGCCTACACCGGCATCGGTATCACGCTGGCGCTCATTTTTGTCACGCTGCCTTTCGTGGTCAGAACGCTGCAACCGGTGCTGGCTGATATTCCGAAAGAAGTGGAAGAAGCCGCCGCCTGCCTTGGCGCGCGTCCGCTTCAGGTTTTCCGCCATGTCTTGCTTCCTGCGCTGTTACCTGCGTGGTTGACGGGCTTTGCGCTGGCCTTTGCCCGCGGCGTTGGCGAATACGGTTCCGTGGTGTTTATCGCGGGGAATATTCCGTTTAAAACCGAAATTCTGCCGCTGCTGATCGTCTCCAAGCTGGATCAGTATGACTACAAGGGAGCAACCGGGATCGGTGTATTCATGCTGCTGGTTTCTTTCATTATGCTGCTGCTGATTAACGTGTTGCAGCGCCGCATTCAACCGAAACTGTAAGGGCCGGTCTTCATGGAACAGGTTATTTCCACTCAGGCCAACGCGGCTAAAAGAAAAAAACAGCCCGCCGCCTATTACATTCTGGTTTCACTCGCGTGGGTCGTCTTTTTCCTGATTCTGGTGCTGCCGCTGATGATGGTCGTCACTCAGGGACTGGATAAAGGCGTCGGCGCATTTTGGGACGCGATTACCGAGCCGGATGCGATTTCTGCACTTAAGCTGACGCTGCTTGCGACCGTCATTTCTGTACCGCTAAACGTAGTGTTCGGGCTGGCGACGGCGTGGTGTGTGACGAAATTCGAATTTCGTGGCAAGAGCTTTCTACTGGCGCTGATCGATTTGCCATTTTCCGTTTCCCCTGTGGTTGCGGGGCTGGTGTATGTGCTGCTGTTTGGGGCGCAAAGCAAGATCTATCCCTTCCTGCTCGAACACGATCTGCAAATTGTTTACGCCGTACCGGGCATCGTGCTGGCGACAATTTTCGTTACGCTGCCTTATGTTGCCCGTGAGCTGATTCCGCTGATGGAAGAGCAGGGTTCGCAGGAGGAAGAAGCGGCACGGTTGCTGGGGGCGAATGGCTGGCAAATGTTCTGGCACATCACGCTGCCGAATGTGAAGTGGGCATTGATCTACGGCGTGGTGCTGTGTACCGCGCGTGCGATGGGGGAATTTGGCGCGGTTTCCGTCATTTCCGGCCATATTCGCGGTCTGACGAACACGCTGCCGTTGCATATTGAAATTCTTTATAACGAGTACAACATCGTTGCGGCTTTCAGCGTGGCGATCCTTCTGCTAATTATGTCACTGGTAGTGCTGCTGCTGCGCCAGTGGAGTGAAAGCCGATTGACGAAGCAAATAGAGAAACAACAGGAGTTGGCCAAAAATGAGCATTGAGATTCGCAATATTAATAAACAATTTGGTCAGTTCCGGGCGCTGAACGAGATTAATTTGTCGATCCACAGCGGCGAACTGGTGGCGTTGTTGGGGCCATCGGGCTGCGGTAAAACAACACTGCTGCGTATTATCGCCGGGCTGGAACAGCCGGATAGCGGCAGCATTATCTTTCACGGCCAGGATGTGTCCGTTCACGATGTGCGTAAACGCAACGTGGGGTTCGTATTCCAGCACTACGCGCTGTTCCGCCACATGACGGTGTTCGATAACGTGGCGTTTGGGCTGCGAATGAAGCCGAAAAATATCCGGCCATCAAAGAGTGACATCGAAAAGAAAGTGCATGAATTGCTGAATTTGGTACAGCTGGATTGGCTGGGGGATCGCTATCCTGAACAGCTTTCCGGTGGCCAACGCCAGCGTATTGCACTGGCGCGTGCGCTGATCGTCGAGCCGAGCATCCTGCTGCTGGATGAACCTTTTGGCGCACTGGATGCCAAGGTACGTAAAGAGCTGCGCCGCTGGCTGTCTCAGTTGCATGAAGATATCGATCTGACGTCGGTATTTGTGACACACGATCAGGAAGAAGCGATGGAAGTCGCCGACCGTATCGTGCTGATGAACAAAGGCGTGATTGAACAAATCGGCACGCCAGCGGAGGTGTATAACAACCCGGCCAGCGAGTTTGTTTACCATTTCCTTGGCGACAGTAACCGGTTGAAAGTGGCGCAGACGGAAGAGACGATTCTGTTCCGTCCGCATGAAGTGTCGTTATCCGTTCAGGCGCAGGAAGGCTATCAGGCAGTGACAGTGCGAGATATTCGCCCACTCGGCGCTTTGACGCGCCTGTCGTTGAAGCTGGGCGAGCAGTCTGAACTGATTGAAGCGGAAGTCGCAAAAGACGATGTAAGCCTGCACGGGCTACAGAAAGGCGATGTGATTCAGTTCAAACCCAAACGTTATAGTCACGATTGGGAAATCTGATCGACAGATCGTCGAAATAAAAAACCCGCGAATCCGCGGGTTTTTTGCTTTTGTCGTGAATACCTGCCGGGTCGCAAGGATTAGCGATAAGCAGGGTTAGAGGCAACAGAATAGCGACCGCTACCGACCAGCATGATAATAATGCCAGCGAAGAAATAGAGTGCTTCCAACTCCAGCGCCCAGGCGCCAACGTTAGTCAGGGTGAAGAATTTACCCGTTCCCACCATCAGCGTCGCTACAACCAGCGTCAGCGCGGCAATCAGGCCGGAAATGCGGGTAAATACGCCAAGAATAATCAGAATCGGGGCAACAACCTCGCCGATATAAACGCCATAAGCGATAAAACCAGGCAATCCTGCACCTTGCAGCATCTGTACGATCCAGCCTACACCGTGCTCAATTTTTGCTACGCCGTGAAACAGCAGCAGAATACCCACGGTTAAACGCAGTAAAAGTTTACCTGCATCAGGATGATCGGTTAAACGCGTGAACCACTGATTCAACTGAGAAATCATAATAGACAACCTCATAAGTGAGCAAAAAGTGCTTGTTGGCAATGCTTTGTATAGTGCGGCAGTGTCGTCGATTTAGGGACTGAATAGAAAACCAATAAATTTGATATTTTCTGTCAAAAAATTATGTGAACATCGTAAACGCAGACAAGCATAGCACCGCAATTGCGGCGGTCTAATGATGGATGGGAATAATGCAATAACAAGATGTTATGAAAAAGGAGCGTAGTCTGAATGGCTGAAGGTCAGAGGAATGGAGGGAATCGCTTTAAGAGTGGATGCAGTTTGGAACCTATCCTGGATGCGACAGGCCCCTTTTCCATAACCTGTTTATGCTTCACCAAGTAGTGCCTTTTTGGCTGCGTTGAGAAAGTCGTCCGACAAAGTGTCGCCAGCTGTTGCGCGTGCCAGCGCCAGCGCGCCGGATAACAGGGCGAATTGCGCCAGAGCATGCTGTTTGCGCTGCTCTTTATCCTCTATCGTGGAGAGGGACTCCAGCCTGTCCAGCATGGCTTTGACACCGCTGAGATAAACTTCACGTACCGGTTTGTCTTCACTTTCTCTGGCTATGTCATTGGCTAGTGCCGTGAGGGCACAGCCATCCTTAGCGCCGTCGCGATGGGCGGGGGAAAGATAGTGTTCCACCAGTGTTTGCAGGTTATGTTTATCTGCGCGCTGGCTCATTTCCTGCCAGCGAGTACCGGAATCCTCAAGCGCTTTTCGGCTGGCGATGGCGGCGAGTTCATCTTTAGAGGCAAAATGACCATAGAAACCACCGTGGGTTAAGCCTGCCGCAGCCATCAGATCGTTCACGCTAACGCCGTTCAGGCCCCGTTCACGAAAGAGCTGTGAAGAAACCTGGATGATTTCTTCTCGGTTACGCTCCATCTGCTGTTTTGATACTCGGGCCATGTTGTTCTCCTTTTTCTGTCAGGCATCATCTTAGGGTATGAAAAAGTCAGACTCAATAGATGATGCCTTTCATCAATAGCTGGATCAGGCCCGTGGCGGCCACGGTGTAATAATATGAGCGCTGTCGCCTCCCTGAGCCCGAGGCAATGTCCCTGCGATCTGATCGTGCGGCGTCCCCAGCGAAATAGCACTGACTTCATCCAGTCGCGCGACCTGCTCATCGCTTAGCGTCACATTTAATGCGAGCAGCGTATCATCCAACTGCGCCAGCGTGCGGGAACCCAGAATAGGGATCAGGCTGGTGCTGGCGCGGGCTGATTTATGCCGCAACCAGGCGATGGCAATGTGTATTGGCATGGCGTTCAAGTCGTTTGCAACGCGAAAAACCTCATCCAGCAAGGTCGTGTCTTGCTCGGTGTGCACTAATCTTCCGCCAAAACCGATCAGACGGCCTTCTTTACTTTGACGATATTTTCCCGTCAGCAGGCCGCCACCCAGTGGAGACCAAAGCGTTGCTGCGAGCCCCATTGCTTCAGCCATCGGCAGTAGTTCTCGTTCTGCGGTGCGCTGCACCAGACTGTATTCCACCTGAATACCGGCAATTCGCGACCAGCCGCGCAGTTCCGCGATGGTGTCCGCTCGGGCAATGCGCCAGGCGGGGAAATTAGAGAGGCCTGCGTACTGGATTTTTCCTGCCCGAATGAGATCGTCGAAAGCGCGAACAATCTCTTCCAGTGGCGTTAATTGGTCATCAAAGTGTGCCCACAGTAAATCGATACGATCGGTGTTTAACCGTTTCAAGCTGTTTTCGACTGATGAGATCATATTCTTACGGCTATTGCCGGTTTGGGAAATTCCGGCATCCGGCATGGCACTTAAGGTGTACTTCGTCGCAACGACAAAATGGTCGCGATCTGCGGCTATGAATTCTCCGACCATCTGCTCAGATTGGCCTAACTGGTAAGCATCCGCTGTATCGATGAAGTTGCCGCCCGCGTTGGCATAACGATCAAATACCTGTTTAGCCTGTTCTTTTTCAGAACCATAGCCCCAACCGGTGCCAAAATTTCCTGTTCCGAGAGCAAGTTCGGAAACGCGTAAGCCCGTATTACGTCCAAACGTTGTGTATTTCATACCGTGCCTCTATTTTTAAATGTCGATTGACATCTATTATATATGTCATACATCATCTATAAGTGCAAGCAGGGTGGCATTCTCTTTACGGGAGGCGATGCTCACGGAGGTTGCTTAACTGTATGAATTGCGTTTCTAATCGACATTCAACGCCGCTATGACGTTAAACCATAAAAGGAAATATTTATGTCTGATGATGTTCTGTTTAGTCCCTTCACGTTGAAAGGGTTAACTCTTCCTAACCGCATTGTCATGGCACCGATGACGCGAGGTATGGCTGAAAACGGCATTCCTGGCCCAGCGCAGGCGGAATATTATCGCCGCCGTGCCGAAGGGGGAGTCGGGCTGATTCTGACAGAGGGAACGGTAGTCGATCGTCCCGCTTCGCGTAATATGCCTGGAATCCCGCTCTTTCACAGCGAAGCCGCGTTAGCCGGTTGGGATGCGGTAGCGAAAGCGGTTCATGCCGCTGGTGGTCGTATTGGGCCGCAAATTTGGCATACAGGTTCAACCCACGGACGTGGCTGGGAGCCTGATGCGCCTGTTGAAAGCCCCTCGGGAATCGTCGGTCCAGATGAGCCTCGCGGTGTGGTGATGACCGAAGAAGATATCGCTGATACCGTGGCAGCTTTCGCTCGTGCAGCGGCGGATGCAAAACGATTGGGTTTTGACACGCTGGAACTGCATGGTGCACATGGTTACCTGATCGACCAATTCTTTTGGTCGGGCACGAATAAGCGTGAAGATGCCTTTGGTGGCGCAACGATCCGCGAACGCTCTCGCTTTGCCGCTGAGGTAATTCGTGCTGTCCGGGCCGCTGTTGGTGAGGATTTCCCGCTGATCCTGCGTGTGAGTCAGTGGAAGCAGCAGGACTATAGTGCGCGGCTGGCGAGTTCTCCACAGGAGATGACGGACTGGTTAGCGCCGCTGGTTGAGGCGGGTGTGGATATTCTTCACTGTTCCCAGCGTCGTTTCTGGGAGCCTGAATTCCCGGAGGTTGATGGGACGGAAGGGTTGAACTTCGCTGGTTGGGCGAAAAAACTGACGGGTGCGGCGACAATCAGCGTTGGCTCGGTGGGATTGACCTCGGATTTCTTTGCCGCGTTTGGCGGTGAGGGTTCTGGCACGGCGGCACTGGACAACCTATATACGCGGATGGAGCGAGAAGAGTTTGATCTGATCGCAGTAGGTCGAGTTCTGCTTTCTGATGCGCAATGGGTGCAAAAAGTGCGTTCTGGGCAGACTGATAAATTACGCGGTTTTGATGCAGCGGATTTAGCCGTACTGGCGTGATGTTTAGGTGCCGTAGCCGAGTAAGGTTGCGGTACTTTATTGAATATTGGGAAAAAGCTATGCGGAAAAATTGAGTAGAATTTTATCTACACGACACGTGTAATATACAGCATTGGGTAGATTTACTTCAGGAAGGATTCACTTTGCGGAAGTGGTGGGTCGTGCAGGATGACTCGGCCTTTGGCCTCGCCCCTTCGGGGTCAACGCTAGCGCGTTGCTGTCTCGCTTCGCTCGGCTCAAACCTGAGCGCAGGTTCTCACCTACACGACACGTGTAATATACAGCATTGGGTAGATTTACTTCAGGAAGGATTCACTTTGCGGAAGTGGTGGGTCGTGCAGGATTCGAACCTGCGACCAATTGATTAAAAGTCAACTGCTCTACCGACTGAGCTAACGACCCGCAGAAGTGGTGGGTGATGACGGGATCGAACCGCCGACCCCCTCCTTGTAAGGGAGGTGCTCTCCCAGCTGAGCTAATCACCCACTTCTGAACTACATTTACTTCAACTTTTAATAAGAAGACCAGCTGGTATGAGATTGGTGGGTGATGACGGGATCGAACCGCCGACCCCCTCCTTGTAAGGGAGGTGCTCTCCCAGCTGAGCTAATCACCCAATCTCAAATCTTCTTACTTTACACAGCGAGCTACTCTTATTTAAAACTCAAAAGAGTGGTGGGTGATGACGGGATCGAACCGCCGACCCCCTCCTTGTAAGGGAGGTGCTCTCCCAGCTGAGCTAATCACCCCCGCTGTGTGGAGTCGCATTATAGGGATCCTTGAATGTGAGTCAACGCTTTTTAAAACTAAAATGATTGTTCGTTGCAAAATTAGTCAAGACGTCGTATTTATCGCCGTTGGTGCTGCATCCTTGCGCAATTCAGCCTGTTATCTTGCTATCGCTAGCAGAATAAAAGCATGTGCGGCATGTTACGGCGTTGAGGAATCGAAGCAGAGTGATAGAATGTTGCCCACTTTTGTTCTCTGAGCTTATGTCGGTCTGTGCCGACAGCCGTTGCGTAATAAGGCTGTAATCCCAAATGAAAATCAAAACCCGTTTCGCCCCTAGTCCTACTGGCTATCTTCACGTCGGCGGCGCTCGTACCGCACTGTATTCTTGGCTGTTTGCTCGTCATCATGACGGCGAGTTCGTGCTGCGTATTGAAGATACCGATCTGGAGCGTTCAACTCAGGACGCGATTGATGCCATTATGGATGGTATGAACTGGCTGAGCCTGAACTGGGATGAAGGCCCGTACTACCAGACTAAACGTTTTGACCGTTACAACGCAGTCATCGATCAGATGCTGGAAAACGGTACGGCATATAAATGCTATTGCTCTAAAGAACGTCTGGAAGCGCTGCGTGAAAAGCAGATGGAAAACGGCGAAAAGCCGCGTTACGACGGCTGTTGCCGTGGCTCTCACGAACATCATGCTGATAATGAGCCGCACGTCGTGCGTTTTCTCAATCCGCAGGAAGGCTCGGTCATCTTCAATGACCGCATTCGCGGGCCGATCGAATTCAGCAATCAGGAGCTCGATGACCTGATTATCCGTCGTACTGACGGTTCACCGACCTACAATTTCTGTGTCGTTATCGATGACTGGGATATGGAAATCACGCACGTTATCCGTGGTGAAGACCATATCAACAACACGCCGCGTCAGATCAACATCCTGAAAGCGCTGGGCGCACCAGTGCCGGAATATGCGCATGTGTCGATGATCCTGGGCGACGACGGTAAGAAATTGTCCAAGCGTCACGGCGCTGTGGGTGTAATGCAATACCGCGATGACGGCTATCTGCCGGAAGCACTGCTGAACTATCTGGTGCGTTTAGGCTGGTCGTCTGGCGATCAGGAAATCTTCTCTATAGATGAGATGAAATCGCTGTTCTCGCTGGATGCCGTCAACAAATCGGCGAGCGCTTTCAATACTGAGAAGCTGCAATGGCTGAACCATCACTATATTAACCATTTACCCGCAGAATATGTGGCGACGCATCTGTCATGGCATATTGAGCAGGCTGGAATTGATACCCGCACTGGGCCGCAGCTGAGCGAACTGGTCGGTTTGCTGGGCGAACGCTGCAAAACATTGAAAGAAATGGCGGAATCTTGCCGTTATTTCTATGAAGATTTTGCTGAGTTTGATGCCGATGCTGCGAAGAAACACCTGCGCCCGGTTGCCCGTCAGGCGCTTGAGCTGGTACGCGAGAAGCTGGCCGCGATAACGAGCTGGACGCCGGAGAATATCCATCATGCCATTCAGGGCACGGCGGACGAGCTGGGTCAGGGCATGGGTAAAGTCGGTATGCCACTGCGCGTTGCGGTAACCGGCGCGGGTCAGTCTCCGGGCGTTGACGTGACTGTGCATGCGATTGGTCAACAGCGTTCGCTGGCGCGTATTGATAAAGCGTTGGCGTTCATTGCTGAGCGTGAAGCGCAGCAATAAGCCCTACAGCATGAATAGACAAGAAGCCCCGGCCAAATGCTGGGGCTTTTTATTTATGACTTAGCGCATTATTGACCGGCGATAGCAACCGCTTTACCGATGGCATCGGGGATCACGTCGCCATGCCCTTTACCGGGGAACAGAATAAAGTCGGCTTTTGTGCCTTGTTCGTTAAGCTGTGCGACCAGCGCTGTTGCTCTTTCCACCATTTTTCTTTGGCTGAGACGCTCTGCCCGCTTTTCATCAACAGGTTTACCCGCCTGCGTTTTGGCTGGCTCATCTTCATTTGCCCCTGCCGTGACGGTAATGGATTGTGGCGGTGTCGCGAGCAGCGGCGTTCTTGTCGGAATCACAACGCCATTTCCCCACCAGATAGACGGGCTTGCGGCAACATAACGCTGGAAAGATTCGGTGTGGTTAAAAAGCGTATAGAGCGTAAACAGACCGCCGAAAGAGTGTCCGGCCAGCGTTTGTTTTTGCTTATTCACGGCGTAGTTCGCTTCAACCCAGGGTTTTACCGTGGATTGCAGGAATTGATAAAACGCCTCAGCTTCGCCGCCTGCGGCAAAATCTGGGTCGGTGAGCGTTGTCGGTGGCGTGTAGTCACGCGTTCTGGCGGGGACATCGTAAGGCTTATCGATCGGATAACCCACGGCGACAATCAGCGGTGCAGCGCCATTTTTTGCATTATAGCTATTTACGGCAACGGGAAACTGAGCATTGCCGTCCAGCATATACAGAACCGGATAACCCCCTTCAGGTGCCGGTTGGCGGGGAAGTGCGATAAAAAGCCGATAGGCATGCTGCGCATCGCTTTTCATCTCAATTTGCCTGATCTCAAATTGAGCTTTCGCTTGTTCGGTCATATCGGGAATGGTGGGCTGTGCACGAACAGGCAACATGCCAGAGGCAGATACCATCATAGAAAATACAATCATAGGAAAATAGCGCATGTGATGGGGCTTATATAGGAGGCAGAAGCGTAACGTGAAGTGATGATAATAAATCGCGTTATCGTTAGCAGCTTTTTATTGTGCTTATGATGAGATGACATCGAAATGGCCGCCTGTTTTTTCTTACCTTTGGCGTCTTTTTCAGCGGTTAATCGGATAACCGGATTTAGCCGTTGACACTGCGAATCGGGTTTCATATTATGCGACGCGTTCGCACAGTACTTGCTTTCACGGTGATGCTGTAAGATACGGGGCTATAGCTCAGCTGGGAGAGCGCTTGCATGGCATGCAAGAGGTCAGCGGTTCGATCCCGCTTAGCTCCACCAAACACTCCCTCTGTTTGGTTGATTATCACGAACATTCCACACGTTGTGGGGCTATAGCTCAGCTGGGAGAGCGCTTGCATGGCATGCAAGAGGTCAGCGGTTCGATCCCGCTTAGCTCCACCAAATCATCGCATCACTTCTTATTTCATTCCGTTTTTTCAATTTCTCCCTATTCAATTAACGTTTTTCATTTGCTTAATACGTTTGTCAGCGATTCTTTGTAAATCATTCTTTGTAAACGACAGTTGGCTGCCTTCATTTTTTGAAGACAACCAAACCGTTATCGCTTAAGCCTCTTCCGGGAGCCTTGGCGTCCAGTCTATTGGCGACAGCCCTTGTTGTTCCAAAAGCTGATTAGCCTGCGAAAAATGCTTACAGCCCAAGAAACCGCGGTGGGCAGATAGGGGGGAAGGGTGCGGTGATTTCAGAATATGGTGACGCTGCTGATCGATGATGTTGCCTTTTTTCTGTGCATGCGAGCCCCATAGCAGAAAGACCAGACCTTCCCGCTGCTCATTCAATGCCGCGATGACGCGGTCAGTAAACGTTTCCCAGCCCAAGTTAGCATGCGAGTGCGCCTGTCCGGCTTCAACGGTTAATACCGTGTTGAGTAGTAAAACGCCTTGCTCCGCCCAGCTTTGTAGAAAACCATGCCGTGGAATTTCAAATCCAGGGATGTCGCTCGCTAATTCTTTATAAATATTGCCCAGAGAAGGCGGAGCGGGTACGCCAGGACGTACCGAGAACGACAGTCCGTGTGCCTGATTTGGGCCGTGATAGGGATCTTGTCCCAGAATGACGACTTTGACCTGATGCAGTTCGGTAAAGCGGAACGCGTTGAAAATATCCTTCTGCGGAGGATAGATAGTTTTACCCGCTGCACGTTCTTTCCCAACGAATTCAAGGGTGTTAATGAAGTAAGGCTGCTGCTTTTCTTGTGCCAGCACGTCATGCCAGGTGAGAGAGGTCGCCATCATGCACTCTTTTTTTACAGGTTGAATGGTGTTGCGGGTAGCTTACCGATCTATCGTGCTGAGGTAAAACCGTAACCGTTGTTGTCGCAATGAAAACGCCTTTTTTTGAAAAAAAATTGAAAATTTACAAAAATATTTGCAATTTGGTGTCTTGGTAATATTGATATAAAACAATAAATTGCCTTCGTGTAGTTAAGTGGTGGGGTTTTAAAATTGATTTAAGTCAAGGATGTCCCGTTATCAGGCTGGTATATAAGGGGGTAGATACAGACAGTTTTATACGATCGTTACGAAATCTGGCCGTTTTTAACTAAAACCGTTTTTAACTCAGTCAGTTTTAACTAAGTCAGTTTTTAACTACGTTCGTTTTTAACTAAGACAATAACACGCCGTTTTACGGAGGCAATTATGGTTACTGGTATTCAAATCACCAAGGCTAACGACAGCGCGCTGATCAATTCTTTCTGGTTGCTGGATGAAGAAAAATCACAGGCGCGTTGCGTGTGTGCTAAATCGGGTTATAGCGAAGATCAAATCGTTCCGGTGAGCGATCTGGGTCAGATCGAGTATCGTGAAATTCCGCTGGAAATCAAACCTGAAGTGCGTGTGGAAGGCGGTCAGCACCTGAACGTAAACGTTCTGCGCCGTGAGACGCTGGAAGATGCCGTTAAGCATCCGGAAAACTATCCGCAGCTGACTATCCGCGTATCTGGCTACGCTGTGCGTTTCAACTCACTGACGCCAGAGCAGCAGCGCGACGTTATCGCTCGTACTTTTACCGCAAGCCTGTAAGTTGTTACTCAAGCCTTAACAAAAAGGGAGCCGAAGCTCCCTTTTTTTATGTCTCTATTTTATCGAGATTTTACTCGGCAGAGGATTCGTCGGTTTTCTGCGTTGGTTGACGACGCTTACCAACATTTTTACTGTCGCGATCGCGAACCTTCACTTTAACTTTTTCTTTTTCCTTCTCTTTTTTCTCTTTCCGCTTGGCGAGCACTTTTTTCGACGGTTTGCCCGTCGTTTTGGCGCTTGGCGCTTTAGTCGCCGGGCGAAGTTCCTCAATGACGCGTGGTTTTAGCGGCTCATTCAGGTAGCGGCTGATTTTTCCCAGCAGCAGGTGATCGTGCGCTTCGACAAAAGAGATAGCACAGCCTTTACGACCGGCGCGGCCAGTACGGCCGATACGGTGAAGGTAAGTATCAGCTGTGCGCGGCAAGTCAAAGTTAAATACGTGGCTGACATCGTCAATATCAATACCGCGCGCGGCGATATCGGTTGCCACCAGCACGTTGACACGCCCGTCGCTCAGACGTTTGATCGCCTCATTACGTTTGGCCTGCACCATTTCGCCTTCGAGATAGCAGGAGTTAATGCCCGCTTCACGTAGCCAGGCAACCAGCTCATGCACACGCTCACGCTTGCGTACAAAAACGATAGAACGCGTCACATCCGGCTGTTTTAACTGGTGGCAGAGCAGCGCCGTTTTGTGTTTGAGATCGTCAGCGCGGTAATACCATTGCAGAATTTTTTTACGTTCCCGACGCGATGGGTCGGATTCGATTTCAACAGGTTCGTTGAGCAAGCGCTCGGCGAAATCTTTGATCGCGTCCCCTTCCAGCGTCGCAGAAAACAGCATTGTTTGCTTGCGCCAGCGGGTTTCTCCGGCGATGTGTTCAATATCCTGAGCGAAGCCCATATCCAGCATTCTGTCTGCTTCATCCAGAATCAGTGTTTCTACCGCGCGGCAATCGAAGTTTTCTTCTTTAATGTATTGCAGCAGACGGCCCGTCGTCGCGACGACGATATCCTGATTTTCACTGAAGACTTCTGCGTGGTTCATGTAGGCCACGCCGCCGGTGATCGTGGCGATATCCAGGTGCGTATGCGCTGCAAACGCTCGCGCCTGATCGGCTACCTGCATGGCGAGTTCACGGGTTGGCGTGAGGATCAGAATACGAGGTGGACCCGATTTTTTACGAGGGAAATCGATAAGATGCTGCAAAACCGGCAGCAGATAGGCGGCGGTTTTACCTGTTCCTGTTGGCGCGGAGCCCAGTACGTCGCGGCCTTCCATCGCCGGAGGGATCGCCTCAGCTTGAATCACGGTCGGGCGCTCGTAGCCCATGTCGCGCAGGGCGTCTAACAGGCTTTCATCAAGATCAAGCTCGGAAAAATTGGTTACAGTCATGGTCTACCTCTATTTGGGGCGCCGATTATAGACGGATTGGCCGGTTTCTTCACCTGTTTAAGCAGACATCGGCACTTTTCCTGTACTGATGTTTCACCTATGCTACTGCGGTTTGCGTTTGGAATCTTATTTTCATGAGTCATCAGGCTGATAATAAACTGACACTGCGTCGGGATGGATTTACCTTCAAGCAATTCTTTGTGGCGCACGATCGTTGTGCCATGAAGGTGGGAACCGACGGCATTTTGCTGGGTGCCTGGACGCCGGTGTCTTCAGCCACACGGATTCTGGATATTGGCAGCGGATCCGGCCTTCTCGCGCTGATGCTGGCGCAACGTTCTGAACCCCATGTTCCGATTGATGCCGTCGAACTGGATAGCGCCGCCAGCGATCAGGCGAAAGAAAACGTTGCTGCCTCGCCATGGGCTGACAGAATCACTGTGTATGCTGAGGATATCGTCAGTTTTGCTGAGACGCGAGCCGCCACCTATTCGTTGATTATCAGTAACCCGCCTTATTTTCCGCCGGGGATCGCGTGCGGGTCGGCTCAGCGCGATCTGGCTCGCTATACCACGTTGTTAACCCACGAAGCGCTGTTGCGCTGTGCTCATCAACTGCTGATGCCTGAAGGGCTTTTCTGCGTGGTGCTGCCGGTTCAGGTGGCTGAGCATTTTATTTCGCTGGCGCAGCAGCACAATTGGCACGTTCACCAGCAGCTTCACGTATCGGAGCAGGAAGAGAAACCTACGCATCGCGTTTTGCTGGCGCTGTCTCGTCAGGAAAGAGAATGTGCGAATTCCTCACTGGTCATTCGTGATGCAGAAAGGCGCTACTCGACGGATTTCCAACGGCTGACAAAAGATTTTTATCTCTTTATGTAGATGGCAGACGCCTTGTAGCGGCGTCTGCCTTTTCTGAGCGAACGATTTCTCTATGCGTTACGGCACCAGAATGGTGGGGGTTGGGGTGTCGAACTGCTCTGGGTAGTCCAGTGTGTAATGTAGTCCGCGGCTTTCTTTTCTTTCCAGCGCACAGCGGACGATGAGTTCGGCAACCTGCACCAGATTACGCAGTTCCAGCAAATTGTTGGAGATACGGAAGTGGGCGTAGTACTCATTGATTTCCTGCTGAAGCAGTTGGATGCGACGTTGTGCCCGCTCCAGTCGTTTAGTCGTCCGCACGATCCCTACGTAGTCCCACATAAAAAGGCGCAGCTCGTGCCAGTTATGCTGGATCACCACTTGTTCGTCGGAGTTGTCGACCTGGCTTTCATCCCAATCTGGTAACTTTTTCACTGCTTTGATTTGCGGTAAGCGCTGCAAAATATCCTCAGCGGCTGACCAGCCGTAAACCAGACACTCAAGTAATGAGTTGGATGCCATGCGGTTTGCGCCATGCAATCCGGTGTAGCTGACTTCGCCAATCGCATACAGGCCGTCAAGATCGGTGCGACCATGCTGATCGACCAGCACGCCGCCGCACGTGTAGTGTGCTGCGGGCACGATCGGTATCGGCTCACGCGTCAGATCGATGCCAAGAGACTGTAGTTTTTCATCGATAGTGGGGAAGTGCTGTTTGATGAATGCTTCGGGCTTGTGGCTAATATCCAGATACATGCAGTCTGCGCCAAGCCGTTTCATCTCATGGTCAATCGCCCGGGCGACGACGTCGCGCGGTGCCAGTTCGCCTCTGGCATCGAAATCGGGCATAAAGCGTGTGCCGTCAGGACGTTTAAGGTACGCGCCTTCACCGCGCAGCGCTTCCGTTAGCAGGAAATTTCGTGCCTGCGGGTGGAACAGACAGGTCGGGTGAAACTGATTGAACTCCAGATTTGCCACGCGGCAACCCGCACGCCAGGCCATGGCGATGCCATCACCAGAGGAAATATCGGGGTTCGTGGTGTATTGATACACTTTGGATGCGCCGCCGGTCGCCAGAACCACCGTTTTCGCTCGGCAGGATTCTACGCGTTCCCGTTCACGGTTCCATATATAAGCACCGACAATGCGGCGTGTGCCGGGCAGACCCAGCTTATTCGAGGTAATTAAATCGACGGCGTTGCAGCGTTCCATAATCCGAATATTCGGATGAGATAGCGCTTTCTGCACCAGCGTGTTTTCCACTTCTTTGCCCGTTGCATCCGCGGCATGCAGAATTCGACGATGGCTGTGCCCGCCTTCACGCGTGAGATGGTAACGTTCTTCGCCGCTAGTGCTGGTTTCGGTATCGAACAGCACGCCTTGTTCGATCAGCCATTGAACGCAGTGTTTGGCATTGCTGGCGATAAACTCAACGGCTTCCCGTTCACACAGGCCATCGCCAGCGATCAGGGTATCTTCGATATGGGAGTCAATCGTGTCCGTTTCATCGAAAACGGCGGCGATACCGCCCTGAGCATAAAACGTTGCGCCTTCGTTGAGTGGGCCTTTGCTTAATACCGTCACGTTGGCTTGTGAAGCCAGACGCAGCGCCAGTGAAAGCCCGGCAGCACCGCTGCCAATGATTAAAACATCACAGACGTATTCAGTGGTCGTTTGCATGGTCGTGTCGTGGGTGCAAAAAGAAGAGGAAATCCGATGGTAGCACCCAATGGTTGATTGCTGCATTGGTTTTTAGCCCCATTTCTACGCTATAAATAAGCGAAGAGTAGGGCGTGCTGAATCGTGCGCATACCCCAGATTTATCGTATCATCCTCGGAGAAGCGTAGAGCCTCAGATGAAGACCATTTTTGATGAAGAAAATGTGTGATGATACGCATCGCAAAGACGAGTAACGGCGCTAAGCAAAAGAAAAATGATGACTCGGAACTTTATTGGATGTCTTGGTTCTAATGAGGAGCTTGCTCTAAATATGACTTATATAGCTGGCAGTACTATTTTACGTGTGGAGAACGGTTTGAGTAGAGATTACCTCGGATGAGCGAGCAACTGGCAGATCAGGTTCTGGTCGAGCGAGTCCAAAAAGGCGATCAAAAATCGTTTAACTTGTTGGTCGTTCGTTATCAGCATAAGGTAGCGAGCCTGGTATCACGGTATGTTCCCCAAGGGGACGTGCCGGACGTGGTACAGGAATCGTTTATTAAAGCCTATCGCGCGTTAGAGTCATTCCGCGGCGATAGCGCGTTCTATACGTGGCTGTATCGTATCGCAGTGAATACGGCCAAGAATTATCTGGTAGCTCAGGGACGCCGCCCGCCTTCCAGCGACATTGATGCCAATGATGCGGAAAACTATGAAAATGCGGGTGCACTGAAAGAAATATCGAACCCTGAGAATTTAATGTTGTCAGAGGAATTACGAAGCATCGTTTTCCGAACTATTGAGTCTTTACCGGAAGATTTACGTTTAGCGATTACGCTGCGTGAGTTGGACGGTTTAAGCTACGAAGAGATCGCCGTGATTATGGATTGTCCCGTCGGCACTGTTCGTTCTCGTATTTTCCGGGCGCGGGAAGCGATTGATAATAAAGTACAACCGCTTATTCAGCGCTAGCGAGCGTTTTCAGCTATCCGCATGACTAATGATGGATTTGACAAGGTAAGGGTGTCGGTATGCAGAAAGAGAAACTTTCCGCTTTAATGGATGGCGAAGCAGTTGATTCCGAACTGTTAGGCGCATTGTCACGGGATGACGCGTTGCAGCAAAGTTGGCAAAGTTATCATCTGATTCGTGATGTGATGCGTGGTGATGTGAGTGAAAACGTGATTCACCTAGACATCGCTTCTCGTGTTGCCGCTGCAATCGAAAAAGAACCTGTTCGTCTGGTTCCACAAGCGCAGCCTGAATCTCAGCCACAACCTGTCGAGTGGACGAAGATGCCTTTCTGGCACAAAATCCGCCCGTGGGGCAGCCAGCTGACACAAGTCGGTGTGGCCGCCTGCGTCTCTTTAGCGGTGATTGTCGGCGTACAAAATTACCAGCAGGGTAATGCTGCCGAACAGGTTGTGGAATCCGGCGTGTTCAGCACCTTACCCGCTATGGGCACTGCCTCTCCAGTGAGTCTGGGCGTGCCGTCAGAAAATGTTGCCCCTAACAGCGGTCAACAGAAATCCGATATGCAGCGCAATCGCCTTAACGCCATTTTGCAGGACTACGAATTACAGCGCCGGCTGCATGCCGAGCACGCTCTGCCGCAGGACGATCAGCAAGCGGCAATTCAGGTTCCCGGTACTCAATCATTAGGAACACAGCCCCGGTAATGAAGCGTGTTTGGTCCGCCGCCTGTTTTCTGATTGGCAGTCTGTTTTATTCTACTTTCGCCCCGGCTCAGAATGTTGAGCCGGGCGCGTTGCTGCAACAGATGAATGGCGCTATTCGTTCTCTGAATTACGAAATTTCCTTTATTAACATTACCCTGCAAGGGTTCGAGTCGGTACGGTATCGCCATGCTGTGGTGAATGACCGTGCCTTAGCACAGTTGCTGTTTATGGACGGGCCGCGACGCGAGATCGTGCAGCGTGGTAATGAAGTCAGCTATTTCGATCCTGGTTTTGAGCCATTTACGCTCACTAGCGACCATATCGTTGACTCTCTCCCTGCTCTGGTATTCGCTGATTTCCAGAAACTCTCGCCCTATTATGATTTTGTTCCTGCTGATGGGCGGGTGCGCATTGCCGATCGTCTGGCATCAGGCATTCGGGTCATCTCACGCGATGGCACACGCTACAGCTATACGGTGTGGATTGATGCGGACTCGAAACTTCCACTGCGCATTGATTTACAGGATCGCAATGGCGACAAACGGCTGGAGCAATTCTTAACGACATCCCTGATTGTTGACGATGATGTGGTGAGCGTGATGCGTCCGCTGGAAGGTATCAAACTTCCTCCTGCGCTACCCACGCCTGCTGCGGAAAAAGGTGATTTTACCTGGGTGCCGGAATGGCTACCTGCCGGGATGAGAGAGCTGTCGCACAACAAAAAGGTGTTGCCAGGTTCGTCCATTCCGATTGAAACACGTCTGTATAGCGATGGTTTATTCAGCTTTTCGATTAACATTAGCCCGTCTTCTGACGTGAGCGAGGAACAATCTGTGCTCACGGGGCGACGCTCTATTCACACTGTCATGAAAGGCAACCGAGAGATTACCGTCGTCGGCGATATTCCTCCTTCTACGGCTAAACGCGTGGCTGACAGCATTATTTTGAAGGCGCAACCGTGATTAAAGAGTGGGCAACGGTAGTGTCATGGCAGGATGGCATCGCAGAGCTGCGGTGTGAGCCAAGTTCGGGCTGCGGCACCTGTAAGTCCCGCTCGTCGTGTGGAACGGGTTTATTAAGTCAGCTTGGGCTTTCTGCTGAAAACACGCTGTTCGTTCCTTACGATCGGCCTTTAGAAGTGGGACAAAAAGTGGAATTGGGCATTTCTGAGGGGCGGCTGCTGTTTTCCGCGGCTTTGGTTTATTTCGTTCCGCTGGTTGGGCTGCTGCTCGGCGCGGCGATTTGCCAAACGTTATTCGGCACAGATCTGGCTGCTGTTATTGGCGCGCTGCTGGGCGGTGGCATGGCGTTTATTGGCGTGAAGCGCTGGGCGAAGCAGTTGGGTAAGAATAAGCGTTATGAGCCCGTTATCCTGCAAATCGCACTGCCGGGCACGCTCTTACAAAATTGACCTGTTTACCGGAGCGTAAACGGCGCGTGGTGCGGAAACATTGCTGACTTATTTGTTATCTTTCGACACGATGTTTGCCACGTAATGACACTTTACTTCCTGCTTTCCTCTTGTTGTTCTGCTATTCCAAATAAAACCGTCATAATCAAGGGGAATGCACCGGACATGACTAGGTTTTCACGCCTCTCGCATGTAGAATACTGCGATTCAGGTGGAATAACATCGCTGCTGTTTTCACCTATGCGCATGCCCATCGGCAAGAATTTCAGGAATATCAAGGTAGAAAAATTTTTATAATGAAGCATATACGAAATTTCTCCATTATTGCCCATATCGACCACGGTAAATCAACGTTATCTGACCGTATTATCCAGATTTGCGGCGGTTTAACCGAGCGTGAAATGGCGGCGCAGGTTCTGGATTCCATGGATCTGGAACGTGAACGCGGAATAACGATTAAAGCGCAAAGCGTCACGCTGGATTATAAAGCGCAGGACGGCCAAACCTACCAGTTAAACTTCATCGATACACCTGGGCACGTTGACTTCTCTTATGAGGTTTCCCGTTCGCTCGCCGCCTGTGAAGGCGCGCTGCTTGTCGTTGACGCTGGGCAGGGTGTTGAAGCTCAAACGCTGGCTAACTGCTATACCGCGCTGGATATGAATCTGGAAGTGGTGCCGGTTCTGAATAAGATCGACCTGCCTGCTGCCGATCCGGATCGTGTTGCTCAGGAAATTGAAGACATCGTCGGTATTGATGCCACCGACGCCGTGCGCTGCTCTGCAAAAACGGGGATTGGCGTGCCGGATGTTCTGGAGCGTCTGGTGCGTGATATTCCGCCGCCGGAAGGCGGCCCTGATGAACCGTTGCAGGCGCTGATTATCGACTCCTGGTTTGATAACTACCTTGGCGTTGTGTCACTGGTACGTATCAAAAACGGCACGATGCGCAAAGGCGACAAAATTAAGGTGATGAGCACGGGTCAGGTTTATAACGCCGACCGTCTCGGTATTTTTACGCCGAAGCAGATCGACCGCGATGTATTGAACTGCGGCGAAGTAGGCTGGTTGGTGTGCGCCATCAAAGATATTTTGGGTGCCCCAGTAGGGGATACGCTGACTCTGGCGCGTCATCCGGCTGAAAAAGCGTTACCGGGCTTCAAGAAAGTCAAACCGCAGGTCTACGCTGGCCTGTTCCCGATTAGCTCCGACGACTATGAAGCATTCCGCGACGCGTTAGGCAAGCTGAGCCTCAATGATGCCTCTCTGTTCTATGAGCCAGAAAGCTCTACTGCGCTGGGCTTTGGTTTCCGCTGTGGCTTCCTGGGCCTGCTGCACATGGAGATCATTCAGGAACGTCTGGAGCGTGAGTACGATCTGGAACTGATCACTACGGCACCGACGGTAGTGTATGAAGTAGAAACGACGGCTAAAGAAACTATTTATGTTGATAGCCCGTCTAAACTGCCGCCGCTGAACAATATTCAGGAACTGCGCGAGCCGATTGCCGAGTGTCACATGCTGATGCCTCAGGAATATTTGGGTAACGTGATTACGCTTTGTATTGAGAAGCGTGGCGTGCAGACGAACATGGTGTACCACGGTAATCAGGTTGCGTTGACGTATGAGATCCCGATGGCCGAAGTGGTACTCGATTTCTTCGATCGCCTGAAATCAACGTCTCGTGGTTATGCCTCGCTGGATTATGGCTTCAAGCGTTTCCAGGCATCAGACATGGTGCGCGTTGATGTATTAATCAACAACGAGCGTGTCGACGCATTGGCCCTGATTACTCACCGTGATAATTCACAATACCGTGGCCGTGAGTTCGTCGAAAAAATGAAAGAACTGATTCCGCGTCAGCAATTTGATATCGCGATTCAGGCCGCAATTGGTAACCACATTATTGCGCGCTCTACGGTTAAGCAATTGCGTAAAAACGTACTGGCCAAGTGTTATGGTGGCGACGTCAGCCGTAAGAAGAAACTGTTGCAGAAACAGAAAGACGGTAAGAAACGTATGAAGCAGGTCGGTAACGTCGAACTGCCGCAAGAAGCGTTTCTGGCAATTCTGCACGTCGGCAAAGACAGTAAATAAATTCTGAGGAGTTGGCATGGCCAATATGTTTGCCGTAATTCTGGCAGTGGTGACGCTGGTCACGGGGATTGTCTGGTGTTTAGAACGTTTCGTCTGGGCACCCGCTCGCCGGAAGAAATTTGCTGCGATGAGCGGCGCCGATCTGGCTGATGGCGCAGTTTCATCGAAAGCGATTCAGCAACCAGGTTGGATTGAGACGATAGCGTCTGTCTTCCCGGTCGTGGCTTTGGTATTGGTTGTGCGCTCCTTCATTTATGAGCCGTTTCAAATTCCATCGGGTTCGATGATGCCGACGCTGTTGATCGGTGATTTTATTCTGGTGGAGAAGTTTGCCTACGGTATTAAAGAACCCTTCACGCAAAAAACGCTGATCGAAACTGGTCATCCGAAGCGTGGCGACGTGGTGGTATTTAAATATCCGTCCGATCCTAAAGTAGACTTCATCAAACGCGTGGTTGGCGTACCGGGCGATCGCGTGAGCTATAACCCGATAACCAAGCAGGTGACGATTCGTCCATCCTGTCAGGGGCAGCAGGCGTGTGATACCGCCTTGGCGGTCACATACAGTAACGTACAGCCTAGCGATTTTGTTCAGACCTTCAACCAGCTAGGACTGGAGTCGCGTAGCGGTTTTTATGAAGTGCCTGTCAATGACAACAGCGTGGATGGCGTCCGCATGGGCACGCGTAAAGAGTCACTGGGCAATGTCACGCATAATATTCTCCTGGTACCGGGCCAGCAGGATCAGCTTGGTGGTTATTACCAGCAATCGCAGCAGCAGCTTGCGACATGGGTTGTCCCAGCAGGGCACTACTTCATGATGGGCGATAACCGCGACAACAGTCTGGATAGCCGCTATTGGGGCTTTGTACCAGAGAGAAATCTGGTCGGTAAAGCCACTGCTATCTGGATGAGCTTTGAGAAGCAGGAAGGTGAATGGCCTACCGGCGTTCGTTTGAGTCGCATCGGTGGCATTCATTAACCAAAAATAAGCATTAATCAAAGTAAGCATTAACCGAAATGAGATACAGGCAGCATTCTGATGCTGTCCGTTGTAGAATATTTTCAGTAACGCTCTTTTTGAAAGAACATGCCCTAAGTAGTACGAGTTGCGGGACAACACGTTAGCGTTTTAACCACGCTAACACAGGCAACGCGAAGTATGACGGGCAGAAAGGCAGGCTCCCTTAGGGGAGCCAATGCAAACGAAACAGTTTTGACCGAATTGGTAAGCAGGGCTGTTCCGTATGCTGCTGTTTTTGACGCATCGTTGATCTATTGGTAACACATGAATCCCATCCTGATAAATCGTTTACAAAGAAAGCTGGGCTATACTTTTCAGCAGTACGAGCTTTTGTTACAGGCGCTGACGCACCGTAGTGCCAGCAGCAAACATAATGAAAGACTCGAATTCCTGGGTGACTCCATCCTGAGTTTTGTGATCGCTAATGCACTGTATCATCGTTTTCCCAAGGTTGATGAAGGGGACATGAGTCGGATGCGAGCGACGCTGGTGCGAGGAAACACGCTGGCGGAAATCGCGCGTGAATTCGAACTGGGGGAGTGCTTACGCCTCGGTCCCGGTGAATTAAAAAGCGGTGGTTTCCGTCGAGAATCGATCCTGGCTGATACGGTCGAAGCGCTGATTGGCGGCATTTTCCTCGACAGCGATATTCAGACCATCGAACGTTTGATCCTGAACTGGTATCAGACGCGTCTGGATGAAATCAGTCCCGGCGATAAGCAAAAAGATCCGAAAACGCGGTTGCAGGAATTTCTGCAAGGGCGCCACTTACCTCTACCGACCTATCTGGTGGTGCAGGTTCGTGGGGAAGCACACGATCAGGAATTTACTATCCACTGTCAGGTGAGCGGCTTTAGTGAGTCGGTCATTGGTACAGGATCGAGCCGTCGTAAAGCCGAACAGGCTGCGGCTGAACAAGCGTTGAAAAAACTGGAGCTTGAATGAGCGAAGTACAGACACACTGCGGTTTTGTCGCGATTGTTGGTCGACCAAACGTCGGTAAATCGACGTTACTGAATCAATTACTGGGGCAGAAGATTTCTATTACGTCACGTAAGCCCCAGACGACGCGGCACCGCATCATGGGTATTCACACGGAAGGGCCTTATCAGGCTATTTATGTGGATACGCCGGGATTGCACATTGAAGAAAAACGGGCGATTAACCGCCTGATGAACCGTGCTGCCAGCAGCTCAATTGGTGATGTTGAGCTGATCATTTTCGTTGTTGAAGGTACACACTGGAACGACGACGACGAAATGGTATTGAATAAGCTGCGCGATCAGAAACTCCCTGTGCTATTGGCGATCAATAAAGTCGATAACGTCACGGATAAAACCAAGCTACTGCCGCATATCCAGTTCCTCAGCCAACAGATGGACTTCCTTGATGTTGTTCCAATCTCGGCTGAGAAGGGGACGAATGTCGATACGATTGCCAGCATTGTGCGTAAACACTTACCGCAGGCAATCCATCACTTCCCGGAAGATTACATCACCGATCGCTCACAGCGCTTTATGGCGTCGGAAATTATCCGTGAAAAACTGATGCGCTTCCTGGGTGAAGAATTGCCGTATTCCGTAACGGTTGAAATCGAGCGTTTCGTGACGAACGAGCGCGGCGGTTATGACATCAACGGCCTGATTCTGGTTGAGCGTGAAGGCCAGAAGAAAATGGTTATTGGCAACAAAGGTACCAAAATTAAAACCATTGGTATCGAATCTCGTCAGGATATGGAAGAGATGTTCGAAGCCAAGGTGCACCTTGAGCTGTGGGTTAAAGTGAAATCCGGTTGGGCAGATGACGAACGTGCCCTGCGCAGCCTGGGTTATAGCGAAGACCTGTAAGGTTCACGCCGATGGAAGGCTGGCAGCGCGCATTTGTCTTGCATGGGCGACCTTATAGCGAAACCAGCTTATTGCTGGATCTGTTTAGCGAAAGCGATGGTCGAGTTCGTGTGCTTGCCAAAGGCGCACGTGCCCGACGCTCTAGCCTGAAAGGCTGTTTACAGCCTTTCACTCCGCTGCTGGTGCGCTGGAGTGGCCGGGGAGAAGTGAAAACATTACGCAGCGCCGAGCCTGTCTCGCTCGCGCTGCCACTGACTGGCTCGATGCTTTATAGCGGTTTATACGTTAACGAACTGCTGTCCCGCGTGCTGGAACATGAAACCAATTACTCCGCTCTTTTCTTCGATTATCTCCACTGTTTACAACATCTTGCTGCACAGGATGCCTCTCCCGAGCCAGCATTGAGACGCTTTGAATTAGCGTTATTGGGCTATCTGGGATACGGCGTTGATTTCCTGCATTGTGCTGGTAGCGGTGAGCCCGTGGCCGATACCATGACTTATCAGTATCGAGAGGAAAGGGGATTTATTGCCAGCCTGGTGGTTGATAATAAAAGTTTTACCGGGCATGAATTACGCTCGCTGGCGTCGCGTGAGTTTCCTGATGTCGGCACGCTGAAGGCGGCAAAGCGTTTCACCCGCATTGCGTTAAAGCCGTATCTGGGGGGAAAACCGCTGAAAAGTCGTGAACTGTTTCGCCAGTTTGTACCTGCTGCTAATTTGTCCAAACCCGCATCTTCTGATAAATAATCCCGCCTCCTCAGTACCCTGACGCTGTGACATCGGTGTAAACTGCCACGTATCGTGCATGACTTTACCGAGGATTTATCATGGCTGAACTGCTGCTTGGCGTTAACATCGATCACATTGCAACGCTGCGTAATGCGCGTGGAACGGCGTATCCCGATCCCGTTCAGGCGGCTTTTGTCGCTGAGCAGGCGGGGGCGGATGGCATCACCGTGCATTTGCGTGAAGATCGTCGCCATATCACGGATCGTGATGTGCGGATCCTCAGAGAAACGCTCCAAACCCGTATGAATCTGGAAATGGCGGTTACGGAAGAAATGCTGAACATTGCCTGTGAAGTGAAGCCGCATTTTTGCTGTCTGGTACCGGAAAAACGCCAGGAAGTGACAACCGAAGGCGGGCTGGATGTCGCGGGGCAGCAGGAAAAGATCGATAACGCAGTAGCCAGACTTAGCCAGGCTAATATCTTGGTTTCACTCTTCATTGATGCGGATAAGCGGCAAATCGATGCCGCCGTAGCCAGCGGTGCACCCTATATCGAAATCCATACCGGGGCGTATGCCGATGCGCCAGATGACGAAGCACGCCAGCATGAGTTCGAGCGCATTCGTGATGCGGCGACTTACGCTGCGGCGAAGGGGCTTAAAGTCAATGCCGGACACGGTCTGACGTACCACAACGTTCTGCCGATTGCTGCCTTGCCAGAAATGCACGAATTGAATATTGGGCATGCGATTATCGGGCGTGCGGTGATGAGCGGTCTGAAGGATGCCGTTGCCGAAATGAAGAATCTGATGCGAGAAGCGCGCCGCTGATGGCGATTCTTGGGCTCGGAACAGATATTGTCGAGATCGCCCGTATTGACGCGGTGATTGAACGTTCAGGCGAGCGATTGGCTCGCCGCATTCTGACGGATGCTGAATGGGCGCATTATCAGCAGCATCAGCAGCCTGTTCGTTTCCTCGCCAAGCGCTTTGCCGTGAAAGAAGCGGCAGCAAAAGCCTTTGGTACCGGAATCCGTAACGGGCTCGCGTTCAACCAGTTTGAAGTTTTTAATGACGAACTGGGTAAACCTTGCCTGCGGTTTTTTGCTAAAGCGGCAGAGCTGGCTGAACAGATGGGCGTCAGACACGTCCATGTGACGCTGGCTGACGAAAGACGCTATGCCTGTGCGACGGTGATTATCGAAAGCTGATCGTCCGTAAGCGGCTGTTTAAATCCTGTCGGCATGGTGCATAAGAACGTATTTTTCCCACAGTTGCTCATTGCCTTCAACGTGGTTTGGATCTTTGATGATCGTGTTGTCGATCGGACAGACTTTCTGACACGTAGGGGTGTCGTAGTGGCCTACGCACTCGGTACAGAGGGTGGTGTCAATTTCATAAATGTCCATGCCCATGGAAATCGCCTGATTAGGACACTCGGGCTCACACATGTCACAGTTGATGCATTTATGGGTGATGAGTAACGCCATGATGTTCTTCTACCTTACAAACAGGGCGCAGATTATACCCGTTGATGCTCGTTTAAACACGCGTAACTGTCATTGATGACGAATATACTGGTAAATCGGTTTCTCCTGCCTTCAATGTCCCTTTCTTATCTGGCCGTTTACTGCCGATTTCGCGCGTTTTCGGAGGCCTTCTGCATGCAACCTATTGGCAGCATAAATAGTGAGGTTACAGGGTAAAATTACCATCTGTTCGTTAAATTGGTTTTATACCTATCCTTTAAACTGTATGAATCAGCCAGTGCGACTGTGTTTCTTGGGTTTTAATTTATTGATTTACAATTTAAATAAATTTAGTTGTGATATTGAACCACTTATTTTTGTAATATCATGGACATTGATTTAATCGGTGTTGCCGATGAAGTTTGCATCTGGAGAGTCGATGACGGTGCATGTCCGTATGATATAATTTTATAACTAATAGTGTCAGTTTAATGGCGGAACTCATAGTGCAGCAGGAAGGTCATCTTAATCAGGTTGGGGCAGGATTTTTCCAACAGGGAGACGCAGAGCCATTAGGCGCTGATTACTGGCACCAATGCCAACGGCGGTATACTTTTCAGCCCATTTACCGAACATCAGGTAAATTAATGGCTATTGAGTTACTGACTTCCGTTTTTTCTCCTACCCTGCCGCAAAAGTTCATCTCTCCTGAAAAATACTTCGCGAATATCGATGTTGAAACCCGCTTGTTAATTATTGTAGAACAACTGCAACTTTTATCTCAGTGGAGCTTTCGATTTACTCGCGACGATCTTTTTGCCTCTGTCAATATTGATGGTATGACGCTACTGGCGCTGCAAAATAGTCTGGAAGCCAAACGTCTGATCGCGGCAATGCCCTGGATTCGTTTTGAAATGGTCGAAAATCAGGGAGGGCTACCAAAAGAAATCTTAACCAAGCTCCCGGAAGCGCAAACACTGTGGCTGGATGATTTCGGCTGCGGCATGGCGAATTTTTCATCACTCATGCTGGCTCAGTATGATTGCATCAAAGTGGCACGTGAACTCTTCATTCTCCTGCAACAAAGTGGTGAAGGGAAAACCGTTTTTCCTGCGCTAATCGCTTTGCTATCGCGTTTTTGCAATTATGTGGTCATTGAGGGAATCGAAACAAAGGAAGAGTGGGCAATCGTTCAGGCATCGCATGCTTATGCAGCCCAAGGATACTACCTCTCGCGCCCTCAGCCGTTTGAGAATTTTGAGACGTTGAAGCTTGAACTTTAGGTGATAACCTGTTGTTTAGGCTATCACTTTACACAGTAGAGTACCGCTGTATGCCCATCCATGTTTTTCCTTCATATTAATTCATTATATTTCCTAATATTTCATTGTTGTGCAAAATATCGCCTATCTGACGGACTATCTTTCCCCTCTGATTTGCAAGGTATAATGCTGTGTTTTGTTTTATTTTTGTTATTTAATTCTTGTTTTATTTGTTATGTCAGTGTTTAATTTCAACAAAACAAGAGAGAGGAGGACTACGGATTTTGCATCAAATTATGACATATATAATCAGACGCTTGCGTTAATGATTTTATTTTTTTCTTTTAATTATTTGATTTTTAATGGTAAAAAAATATAATGTTTACTGTTAACGATCAAAAATCACTTTGTGATAGATTTTGTTGATTAAAACAATGATACTTATTGGTATAATTGATTTGCTTACAAAAATTTGATGTTCAGAATATATCGCCATGTACCCTTAGGAATATTCTTTTATTCCATTAGAGAAGCTTATAACCCGAACAATTACTCCTATTAAATTAAGATACTCTTTTGAATTTGTTGTTTTTATCTGCGCACAGTCATATGCGAGGGCTTTATGCTTACGTTGCTATGTTTCTAAACACTCCTGCTTCATGGAGCGTTTTTTCTTTCATCCTTTCTGCTCTCCGGAAATGCACTCATCCTGAAAATCTACGGGGTAGGGGCTTGTTACCGGGATTTTTCGTCATCAGCGTTGTGATTTGTACGATCAGGACCACTCGGGCCTGAGGAGAGTGTTATTGTGTATGAAATTATAATAACCCTACTGTTGCTATTGTTATTGTTTTCTTCTGTAAAAAATAGAAAAATTAAACAAAAGTTTAAAACTGAGCAGAAAAAACAAGACTTCCTCAACATGACTTTTTTTGCGATGGAATATAGCCCTGCCTCAATTATGATCGCAGATGAAAATTGTGAAATTATTTACGTCAATCGCCAGTTTATTACCATGTCTGGCTATATGCCGGATGAAGTTATCGGCAAGAAAACGAATATATTAAACTCTGGCATGACCAACGCCAGCGTCTATGAAGATCTGTGGGCTACCATAAATAAAGGTAATGTTTGGAGCGGTGAGTTTGTTAACCGGCGTAAAGATGGGCAGTTGTATTGGGAAAAGGCCAATATCGTTAAAATATATAATAAGGCGAGTAACACGACCCAGTACGTCGGCATTAAGTTAGATATTACAGAGCGTAAATCGCAGGAACATCATGATAATTCATACAATCGTGCGTTGGAGCTGTTATCAAGCGGCGCGCCGCTGAAGGATATCCTGGATGCGATCATTTTCAGCGTTGAGGAAAAAAACCCAGGCCGTATCGTTTGTTCTGTATTGCTCGTCGATAAAGAAAAGAAATGTTTGACGCTTGGATCGGCACCGAGCTTGCCGGGTTTTTATAAAAATGCCATTCACAACGTGAAAATTGCCGATGGTGTGGCTTCTTTTGGTACGGCAGCCCATACCGGAAAACGCGTAATCGCTGATGATATTTCCGTGCATCCGCATTGGTCTTTATATAAAGGGCTCGCATTATATGCCGGGCTGCGTTCCTGCTGGTCTGAACCTATCATTGGTCAGAACAAAGAAATATTAGGGGTTTTAAGCGTTTATCATCGTAAAGTGTATGTCCCGACTGAAGAGGAAATTTTCTCCATCGAGAAGTCGGCGCAGCTGATTGCGATCGCCATAGAGCGATATCATGCCATTGATATGCTGAGGCGGAGCGAGGAACACTATCGGCAACTAGCGCACTATGACTCATTAACGTCACTGGCTAATGGCCTGACGTTTGCCGAACAAATGGAACAAGCGATTCTGCTATCCAAACAAACGGGTAGAAAAATCGCGCTGATGTTCCTGGATCTCGATAAATTTAAACAGATAAACGACTCGTTTGGGCATGCTGTTGGCGATTTGCTATTAAAAGAAGCGGCTGCGCGTATGCGTGGTGCGGTTCGGGATTCGGATACGGTCTATCGCCGTAGTGGTGATGAATTCATTATTCTGCTTCAGGGTATTAAGGAAATCGATAATACACTCTATGTTGCAGATAAAATCCATAATGCATTGAATAAACCTTTTGAGATCAACGGGAAAAAGCTGGATATATCGTGCAGTATCGGTATTGCGTTGTATCCAGAACACGGCACCGATTCTCTGACGCTGGCAATTAATGCCGATTCCGCCATGTATCAAGCTAAAGCCATGGGGCGCAGTCAAACTCAGATTTATCACAATATGAACGATCATTAATAAATGAAATAAAAAAGGCGCTCAACAGAGCGCCTTTTTTATTATCTTTCTCGTAGAGCTTCTGCTTTTGCCCGAATAATCGGCTTTAACAAATAGCTGAGGATAGTTTTCTTGCCCGTGATTATATCCACGGAGGCTACCATGCCTGGAATGATGAGAAGTGGTTTATCGGCTGAACCTAAATAATTCTTATCAGTCCGTAGGCGAATAATATAAAAGCTGTTCCCTTCTTTATCAGTGACGGTGTCCGGGCTGATTTGTTCCAATTGACCTTTTAGGCCACCATAGATGGTGTAGTCGTAGGCCGTTAATTTTATGATAGCGTCCTGACCTGGGTGTAAAAACGCAATATCCTGAGGGCGAATTTTAGCCTCTACCAACAGTTTGTCATCTAGCGGAACAATTTCTACCAGATCGCTACCCGGTTGAATTACTCCCCCGATGGTATTCACCAGAACCTGCTGCACGATACCGCGAACCGGGGAGACGACCAGCGTTCGGTTTACCCGATCTTCAAGCGCTTTACCTGTGGCTTCAATTTTGTTCAGGCTGGTTTGTGCTTCACTCAGCTGAGATAACGCCTCGCTTTTATAGCGGCTGCGCGTTTCTTCTATTTTATTCTCACTCTCTTTAATCGCAGACTCCGCCCGCGGAATGGAGAGTTTGATGGAATCAAGCTGACCACGGGTTTCAACTTCAGCACGGCGCAGGCGTAGAACTTCTACTTTAGAAATCGCGCCTTCTGCGATTAGCGGTTCTGACATTTTGATTTCTTGCTGGAGCAGGCCAAGACTGTTGCGGAACTGAATCTCCTTGGCTGAGAAATCCCGCAGTTCCTGCTGGCGCTGGATTAACTGCTCTTCCAGACCGGATATCTCATTATGCAGCTGCTGGCGGCGGCTGTTATAAAGCTCTTTTTCTCCTGCCGCGATTTTAGGCGCTTGCGTCGTGATTTCTTCGGAAAGCACCAGTTCTTGGCCGTTGATTTCAGCGTTCAGGCGTTCAATTCGTGACAGCAGCGCAAGCCGGTCGGCTTCGGTTTCACCGACGTTAGAGGCAAAGCGCGTATCGTCAAGGCGCAGCAAAGGATCGCCTGCATTGACGACCTGTCCCTCACGAATGAACACTTCCGTAATAATGCCGCCTTCCAAGTTTTGGATTTTTTGCAGCCGGGAAGATGGGATCGCTTTACCATCGCCGCGAGTGACTTCATCGATATTTGCGAGCCCGGCCCACAGGATGAAAAACAGGAAAAAAGCACCGATAGCCCACAGCGTGAAGCGAATAGAACGTGGCGAATCCTCGGCCATTGCTCGGCTGACTTCTGGCATCGTTTGCAGGCTCTCTTCATCTCCGCCGACAAAATACCGTTTGATTCGTTTGATATATTTACCGAGACGCATTGATCTGCCCCTTCTTCAACGCATCCATCACGATTGCTTTTGGCCCATCAGCAATGATTTTACCTCTGTCGACAATCACTAAACGATCGACCAGTGCCAGCATGGAAACCCGATGGGTGACCAGTAAGAGCGTTTTCTCTGCAATCACGGGGGCCAGGGCTTGTTTTAATCGATCTTCGCTGGTGTTATCCATCGAGCTGGTGGGTTCATCCAGCACCAGAATTGGTGGATCGAGCAGCAGCGCCCTGGCTATTGCGACAGCCTGACGCTGCCCGCCGGAAAGCTGTTGGCCGCGTTCACCAACCTGAAGGTTATAGCCATCCGGGTGCAGGCGAGCAAACTCGTTCACCCCTGAAATTTCTGCGGCTCGCAACATGGCTTCGTCTTCGACATAGCGTGCACCGCTAATCAGGTTATTGCGCAGCGAGCCACTAAATAGCTGAATATCCTGAGGAACATAGCCGATATTGTGGCGTAAATCGCTGACATCCAACTGACGGGCATCGACGCCGTCGATCAGAATATTGCCCGTATTAGGCTGATAGAGGTTTACGATCAGTTTTTGCAGCGAGCTTTTGCCTGAACCGCTGCGGCCGATGACGCCCACTTTCTCGCCGGGCGCGATGGTCAGGCTAATGCCTTGCAGCGAACTGGTTTTTTGTTCTGGATAATTAAACGTCACATCGCGAAATTCGATGCCACCCCGGATGCTCTCGCGCTTCAGCGGGCGTTCGTTATCGCTACGTTCTTGCGGCAACTGCATCATCTGTTCGGTGGTTTGCATCGTCAAACGTGCCTGCTGGTAACGGCTAACCAGCCCAGACAGCTGGCCCAACGGCATGAGCGCTCTGCCGTTCAGCATGTAACAGGCGATCAGCCCACCCATACTGAGTTTGCCGTTAATCAGCATATAGACGCCGACGACAATCATGGCAACACCGGCAAATTGTTGGAACCACTGCGTCAGGTTTACCGCCAGTGAAGACAGTGCCTTGGCCCGCATTTCCAGCTTGCTCAGGCTGCCAATGGTCTGTTCCCACTGGTGCTGCCGTTCACTTTCCGCATTATTGACCTTGATCGCGTCCAGACAGCTCAAGGTTTCAATCAGCGTAGCCTGCCGTTCACTGGCAAGGTGCATCGTTTTTTCAATGGTGGCGGACAGCGGCTTTTGCATCGCCCAGCTCGCCAACAGGGCGATAGGGTAGGCGAGTATGGAAACCCAGACCAGTGGGCCACCGATGATGCCGATAACCAGCAGCAGAAGCAGCGTAAAAGGAAAATCGATCAGCGTCGTCAGCGTCAGTGACGAAAGGAAATCTCTGAGTGACTGAAATTCATGAATATTCTGCGCAAAGCTACCGACCCTCGGTGGTCGGGCTTTCATCGACATACCGGTAATGCGTTCAAATAACGTGGCGGAAATAATCAGGTCGGTTTTTTTACCCGCCATATCGAGGCAAATGCCGCGCAGGGTTTTGAGTATCAAATCGAAAATAAACGCGCCGGTAACGCCGATAGCCAGCACCCATAATGTCGCCGTTGCCTGATTGGGCACAACGCGGTCGTAGACATTCATCACGAACAGCGGCGTGGCAAGCGCGATAATGTTCACCAGCAAACTGGCAAGGACGGCATCGAGATAGAGTGAGCGTGAAAGCTTCAGCGTATCTTTGAACCAGGATTTGGTTCGGGGGATCAGTGACGGATTTTGCAGATCGAACTGATGACGAGGTTGGGCAAACATCACCAGACCGAGGTAATTCTGTTGCAGTGTATTGTGCTCAACGGAAATTTCTCCGCCTTCTGTTTCACTGGGCATCAGACGCGCGCTGCCGTCAGCGTTCCAGCCTAACAGAATCGCTGCTCGTCCTTCCCGTAACAGCAACATCGCGGGGAGCGACATGTCGGAAATTTTATTCAGAGAACGTTTGAGAACGCGTCCTTGCAACCCCGCGCGTGCAGCGGCTCTTGGGAGCAATTTTACCGATAACCGTTGATTGGCTAAAGGGAGCCCCGCGGTGAGTGTCGTACGACTGACGGATTTCCCCTGCAAGGTGCAGAGGATCAGCAAACTATCCAATAAGGGATCGTCATGACGGCTGCGAGGGTCACTATTTTCATGAACGTTCTGCGGTTCATGAGCAATAGTCGACTCATGGACAACAGGCTCTTGGACGATAGACTCCCCGGTAGCTGATTTATCAGAACCATTCGTCTCTTGTACTGAATGCAACTTCATTTAACTCAACGTTCCCTTACGCAACGTAATTCCCCGCATATAAACCATAATTTATCGCCGTCTGACCAATGAAATATATTAATTAAGGCTCGGCAACTCGGCTTGGGTGGTGACGTTTGTCAAGCTGGTACCCGCATCAGGCGCTGGGATCGCTAAACGGTTTAATAGCTCTCCCATGCGGGAGGCAATCCGGTATTCGGTATAGAGGGAGGTGAAACGAACCTCGACCAGGCGGCGCTGTGCGGTAAATAGCTCGTTCTCGCTGTCCAGCAGGTCCAGCAACGTCCTTTCTCCCAGACCAAATTGCTTCTGATAGGCAGTACGCACTTTCATACTGCGGTCGGCGTATTCGGCGGCAATCGGCAACTGTTGACGCGAGTTATTTAACGCAGACCAGGCTAACTTGAGTTCTTCGCTAAGCAGGCGCAGGGCATTATTTCGGACATCCTGTGCTTCTTTTACCTGATAGGCTTTTGATTCCATGTTGGCTTTGCTGCTACCACCTTCATACAGGTTGTAGCGCATCCGCAGCATCGCCTGCCATTCATTATTTTGACCGCGCGTTCCGTCAACGTTGTTATCCATCGTGCGAGAGAGCTCAACGTTGAGGCGCGGATAAAATGTTGATTTTGAGGTCTCATACTGCTGCTGGGTGGCTTCAATATCTGACTCTGCGGATTTCAGCGCCGGGCTGTTAGCCAGCATGGTGCGTAGCGCTTCATCCAGCGAAGCGGGGAGTTTTATCGCAGAAGCATCGGGCATCACCAAATTCTCTGGTACCTTACCCACAATGCTCATGTAGTTGATTTTGGCATCGTCCAGATTGGTTTGTTCTGTCAGTACGTTGTTACGTGCCTGCGCAAGACGTGCTTCGGCCTGATCCAAATCGGCCAGTCGCCCCACGCCTTGTTCGCTGCGCAGCCTGATTTGATCGTAAATGCGCTCATGGCTTGCAAGGTTGGCTTCCGCCAGACGGACAAATTCCTGACGTTGCAGCACGCTGAGATAGACCTGAACGGTATCTAATGCTGTTGCCTCACTGGTATTTAATACTTTATAGGCACGTGAATTTACCGTGGCGCGTTGTCTGCCTACTTCGCTGGAGGTGGCGAAACCATCAAATACCGTTTGGCTTAGATTGATACTGGATTCCTGACGACTGAGCTCAACGCGCTTATTGGTGCTGGCGCGTGTTGAGGGGCTATCGGTCTCTTCGCGTCCGACGCCTGCACTCAGCGTGATGGAGGGGAGATATCCGCCTTTGGCCGCGCGTAAATCATGTTCGGCAGAAAAACGGCTATTAATCGCGGCGCTTACTTCAGGATGTGTATAGAGCGTGCTTTTTATTGCTTCCTGAATCGTCTCGGCATGCGTTGCTGTGGAAAAAAGGGTAATAAAAGGTAATAAAGCAAAATGGTATCTACGCATCATCAGCAGTTTTCCTTCACAAAAACTTTATTTGTGATTATTCCTATTAAAGTGTTTGAGTGTTATATAAACGCTTAACGAATTGATTTGCTTTTATTCCATTTATATCAATATGTTAATTCCTTTCCCTGAAACTCCCTGCACAAGAAAAAATAAGGCTTACTCTAAATGAGTAAAGTTCTGGAAAGAATATTCCGAATTTTTTATTATATCGGTCATTGAGTCAAGCGTTTGACGCATAACGACAACACTATCGTAACGCTTTTTTTCATAAAATGTCAGGACGACACACAGCAAATCAACCTTATCAGGATGATAGCAAAAATCTATAGCCGCAATATCGCCACATTATAAAAATAATTATAGATATCAAGGAGAAAGCATTTTGAATAGTGTGATTGGCGTCATTAAATTCGTTATTGGACAAGTTTTTATCGTCGCGCTTGATGGAAGCCAGAGATTGCTGGTTGCTGGCGATCGGGTTTACAGCGGTGAAGAAGTGGTAACTGGCGCTAACGGCGCGGTTTCAATCACATTACCGGACGGCAAAACATTGGATCTGGGGCGTGATAGCCGCTGGAGCGATGTTAGCAATGCGTCCTCTCAGGCCAATGCGGATGTCGCCGATGATGTCGCGGCTATACAAGATGCTATCGCTCAGGGTGCCGACCCAACACAAGTATTAGAAGCGACTGCCGCGGGTAATGACGACACCGGAGAAGCTGGTGACGGCGGCGGTGGACATTTCAACCCAACGGTAGTTCTGAATTTGACGGCCGAGGTCGTGACCACTCCGATTGGCTATGACACCGCTGGCTCATCGTTTACTGACCGAGCCTCGTCCGTTCTGGATGGCGTAGATTCATCTACGTTGCTGCCTGCGGCAACGGATACCACCGATACCACCCCACCTTCTGTCACCATTGTCATAAACAGTGATGGCACAGTAAGTTTCGTCTTCACAAAACCGATCGTTGGTTTTGACCTCAGTGATATCACCGTAACAAACGGCGCAGTAACGAATCTGGTGCAGGATCCTAACGATCCGACTCGCTGGACGGCGACATTGACGCCAGCCTCCAATTTTGAGGGAGAAGTCCGCGTCAGTGTTCCTGACGGCAGTTACACCGATGCTGCGGGCATTCCTGGTACGGGGGGAAGTGAAGCGATAACGGTCGATACTTTGCCCCCTGTCGCCTCAATCTCTATTGATAATGTCACGTCAGATAATGTCATCAACGTTAGTGAGTCAGGCCAGACGATCGCCGTCACCGGTCAGGTTGGTAATGAAGTCAAAGCGGGCGATGCGATCACCGTTACCGTCGGCACGGAAACGTACCAGACGACGGTGAATACCGACGGTAAAACCTGGAGTGTGAATGTTCCCGGTGCTGTACTTGCTGCTAACGGTGATATCTCTGCCAGCGTCACTACGCGTGATAGCGCAGGCAATGTCACGACCGCGAACACCAGCCACGCTTACGGCGTGGATACCGTGGCGCCAGTCGCGTCGATCTCTATTGATAACGTCACATCCGATAACGTGATTAACGCCAGCGAATCGGGTCAGACGATTGCGGTCACCGGTAAAGTCGACAACGACGTTAAAGCAGGTGATGCGGTTACCGTTAAAGTCGGTACCGAGACGTACCAGACGACGGTGAATACTGACGGCAAGACCTGGAGCGTCAATGTTCCCGGTGCTGTACTGGCTGCGAACGGTGATGTCTCAGCTTCGGTCACCACGCGCGATACCGCAGGTAACGTGACTACTGCCAATACCTCGCACGCTTACGGTGTCGATACCGTTGCGCCAATTGCCTCGATCGCTATCGACAATGTCACGTCAGATAACGTTATTAACGTGACCGAGTCCGGCCAGACGATTGCGGTCACCGGTCAGGTCGGCAACGAAGTGAAAGCCGGGGACGCGGTTACCGTCAACGTCGGCACCGAGACGTACCAGACCACCGTCAATGCGGATGGTAAAACCTGGAGCGTGAATGTGCCGGGGTCGGTACTGGCCGCGAATGGCGATATCTCTGCGACGGTCACCACGCGTGATACCGCAGGCAACGCTACTACCGCGAATACCAGTCACACTTACGGTGTCGATACGGTTGCACCAACCGCATCGATATCTATCGACAATGTCACCAGCGATAACGTGATTAACGCCAGCGAATCGGGTCAGACGATTGCGGTCACCGGTAAAGTCGATAACGACGTCAAAGCGGGCGATGTGGTTACCGTTAAAGTCGGTACCGAGACTTTCCAGACCACTGTCAATACCGATGGCAAAACCTGGAGCGTCAACGTTCCAGGAACTGTTCTTGCTGCTAACGGTGATATCTCTGCGTCGGTCACCACACGTGATACCGCAGGCAATGTCACGACTGTGAACACCAGTCACGCTTACGGCGTCGATACGGTGGCACCTGTCGCCTCAATTTCAATTGATAACGTCACGTCCGACAACGTGATTAATGCGACCGAGTCCGGTCAGACCATAGCGGTGACGGGTAAAGTCGATAACGACGTCAAAGCCGGTGATACGGTTACGGTTAAAGTCGGCACCGAGATCTACCAAACCACGGTAAATGCTGACGGTAAAACCTGGAGTGTGAACGTTCCGGGAACAGTTCTTGCTGCTAACGGTGATATCTCCGCCACCGTGACTACCCGTGATACGGCAGGCAATGCCACCACCGCCAACACCAGTCATGCATACGGTGTCGATACCGTTGCACCGGTTGCCTCAATTTCAATTGATGATGTCACCAGCGATAATGTGATTAACGCCAGCGAATCCGGTCAGACGATTGCGGTCACCGGTAAAGTCGGCAATGAAGTGAAGGCGGGTGACGCCATCACCGTTAAAGTCGGTACCGAGACTTACCAGACTACCGTCAATGCGGATGGTAAAACCTGGAGCGTGAATGTTCCCGGTTCTGTACTCGCGGCTAACGGGGATATCTCCGCCAGCGTCACCACCCGCGATACCGCAGATAATGTCACCAGCGCGAATACGACTCACGCTTACAGCGTGGATACCGTTGCACCGACGGCGTCGATCTCTATTGATAACGTCACGTCCGATAACGTGATTAACGCCAGTGAATCGGGTCAGACGATTGCAGTGACGGGTAAAGTCGGTAATGAAGTGAAGGCGGGTGACGCCGTTACCGTTAAAGTCGGTACCGAGACGTACCAGACGACCGTGAATGCCGATGGCAAAACCTGGAGCGTCAATGTGCCGGGCGCTGTGCTGGCAGCGAATGGCGATATCTCTGCTACCGTGACCACACGCGATACCGCAGGCAATGTCACCACCGCCAATACCAGCCACGCTTATGGCGTCGATACCGTCGCGCCAGTGGCATCGATCTCTATTGATAACGTCACGTCCGATAACGTGATTAACGCCAGTGAATCTGGCCAGACGATTGCGGTGACCGGTAAAGTCGATAGCGATGTAAAAGCGGGTGATGCGGTTACCGTAAAAGTCGGCACAGAAACCTACCAGACCACCGTCAATACCGATGGCAAGACCTGGAGCGTCAACGTACCGGGTTCGGTGTTGGCAGCGAACAGTGATGTGAGCGCGACAGTGACCACGCGTGATACGGCGGGCAACGTCACGACCGTGAACACCAGTCACACTTACGGTGTCGATACGGTTGCGCCGGTGGCGTCGATCTCTGTCGATAACGTCACGTCCGATAACGTGATCAATGCGATCGAATCCGGCCAGACCATTGCTGTGACCGGTAAAGTCGATAACGACGTCAAAGCGGGCGATGCGGTTACGGTTAAAGTCGGCACCGAGACCTACCAGACGACGGTGAATACCGACGGTAAAACCTGGAGCGTGAATGTTCCCGGTGCTGTACTGGCTGCTAACGGTGATGTGAGTGCGACGGTCACCACGCGTGATACGGCAGGCAACGTCACGACTGCGAACACGAATCACACTTATGGTGTTGATACTGTTGCACCAACCGCATCGATTGCTATCGACAACATCACCAGCGATAACGTAATTAACGCTACCGAATCCGGACAGACAATTTCCGTCACCGGTCAGGTCGGCAATGAAGTCAAAGCGGGCGATGTGGTTACCGTTAAAGTCGGTACCGAGACCTACCAGACCACCGTCAATGCGGATGGTAAAACTTGGAGTGTCAACGTACCGGGGTCGGTACTGGCAGCGAATGGTGATGTGAGTGCGACGGTCACGACACGCGATACCGCAGGTAACGCTACTACCGCCAATACCAGCCACACTTACGGTGTGGATACTGTTGCGCCGGTGGCGTCGATCTCTATTGATAACGTCACGTCCGATAACGTGATTAACGCGACCGAATCCGGCCAGACCATTGCCGTCACCGGTAAAGTCGATAACGACGTGAAAGCGGGCGATGCGATCACGGTTAAAGTGGGCATGGAAACGTACCAGACCACGGTGAATGCCGACGGCAAAACCTGGAGCGTGGACGTTCCCGGTTCTGTACTGGCGGCTAATGGCGATATCTCAGCTTCGGTCACCACCCGTGATACCGCGGGCAACGTGACTACGGCGAATACCAGTCATGCTTACGGCGTCGATACGGTGGCACCTGTCGCTTCAATTTCAATTGATGATGTCACCAGCGATAACGTGATTAACGCGACCGAGTCCGGCCAGACGATAGCGGTGACGGGTAAAGTCGGCAATGAAGTGAAGGCGGGCGACGCGGTTACCGTCAAAGTCGGCAGCGAGACGTACCAGACCACCGTCAATACCGATGGCAAAACCTGGAGCGTCAATGTTCCCGGTGCTGTACTGGTCGCCAATGGCGATATCTCCGCCAGCGTGACCACGCGTGACGCCGCAGGCAATGTCACCACCGCGAATACGACTCACGCTTACAGCGTGGATACCGTCGCGCCAACCGCATCGATATCTATCGACAATGTCACCAGCGATAACGTGATTAACGCCAGCGAATCGGGTCAGACCATTGCGGTCACCGGTAAAGTCGATAACGACGTGAAAGCGGGCGATGCGGTTACCGTCAAAGTCGGCACAGAAACCTACCAGACCACCGTGAATGCCGATGGCAAAACCTGGAGTGTCAACGTCCCAGGATCCGTGCTGGCAGCCAATGGTGATATCTCAGCTTCGGTCACCACACGTGATACCGCAGGTAATGCCACTACCGCGAACACCAGTCACACTTATGGTGTGGATACGGTTGCGCCGGTTGCGTCTATCGCTATCGATAACGTCACCAGCGATAACGTGATCAATGCGACCGAGTCCGGCCAGACCATTGCGGTCACCGGTCAGGTTGGCAATGAAGTCAAAGCGGGTGATGCGGTTACCGTAAAAGTCGGTACCGAGACTTACCAGACCACCGTCAATGCGGACGGCAAAACCTGGAGTGTGAATGTTCCCGGTTCTGTGCTGGCAGCGAACGGTGATGTCTCAGTCTCGGTCACCACGCGTGATACCGCCGGTAACGTCACGACTGCGAACACCAGCCACACATACAGCGTGGATACGGTGGCACCAACCGCATCGATTACCATCGATAACGTCACTGCCGATAACGTGATTAATGCCAGTGAATCCGGCCAGACCATTGCCGTGACGGGTAAAGTCGATAACGACGTCAAAGTGGGCGATGCGGTTACGGTTAAAGTGGGCACGGAAACGTACCAGACGACGGTGAATGCCGATGGTAAAACTTGGAGCGTCAATATTCCCGGTTCTGTACTTGCTGCTAACGGTGATATCTCCGCCAGCGTCACTACGCGTGATACGGCAGGCAATGTCACCACAGCGAACACCAGCCACGCTTACGGTGTGGATACGGTTGCGCCGGTTGCTTCAATCTCTATTGATAACGTCACGTCCGATAACGTGATCAACGCGACCGAGTCCGGCCAGACCATCGCCGTGACTGGTCAGGTCGGTAATGAAGTGAAAGCGGGTGATGCGGTTACCGTTAAAGTCGGCACCGAGACCTACCAGACGACGGTGAATACCGATGGCAAGAGCTGGAGCGTGAATATTCCCGGTGCTGTACTGGCAGCTAACGGTGATATCTCTGCTTCGGTCACCACGCGCGATACCGCAGGTAACGTCACCACTGCCAATACCAGCCACACTTACGGCGTGGATACGGTTGCTCCGGTTGCTTCAATTTCAATTGATGATGTCACTTCCGACAATGTCATCAATGCTTCTGAATCCGGCCAGACCATAGCCGTCACCGGTAAAGTCGATAACGACGTCAAAGCAGGCGATGCGGTTACCGTTAAAGTCGGCACAGAAACCTATCAGACGACCGTCAATACCGATGGTAAAACCTGGAGCGTGAACGTTCCCGGTTCTGTGCTGGCAGCGAACGGTGATGTGAGTGCCGCGGTCATCACAAGCGATACGGCAGGCAATGTCACCACCGCCAATACCAGCCACGCTTACGGCGTGGATACGGTGGCACCAGTCGCGTCGATTGCTATCGATAATGTCACGTCAGATAACGTGATTAACGCCAGCGAATCCGGCCAGACCATAGCCGTCACCGGTAAAGTCGATAACGACGTCAAAGCGGGTGACGCGGTTACCGTCAAAGTCGGTACCGAGACGTACCAGACAACGGTCAATATTGATGGCAAAACCTGGAGCGTGAATGTTCCGGGATCGGTACTTGCTGCTAACGGTGATATCTCAGCGACTGTTACCACGCGTGATACCGCAGGCAACGCTACCACAGCGAACACCAGCCACACTTACGGTGTCGATACCGTTGCGCCAATTGCCTCGATCGTTATCGACAATGTCACGTCAGATAACGTTATTAACGCGACTGAATCCGGCCAGACCATAGCCGTGACCGGTAAAGTTGATAACGACGTCAAAGCAGGCGATGCGGTTACCGTTAAAATCGGTACCGAGACGTACCAGACGACCGTGAATACCGATGGCAAGACCTGGAGTGTGAATGTTCCCGGTTCTGTACTGGCTGCTAACGGCGATATCTCTGCGACGGTCACCACGCGTGATACCGCCGGTAACGTCACGACTGCCAATACCTCGCACGCTTACGGTGTCGATACGGTTGCGCCGGTAGCGTCGATCTCTATTGATAACGTCACGTCGGATAACGTGATTAACACCACCGAATCGGGTCAGACGATTGCGGTGACCGGTCAGGTCGGCAATGAAGTGAAAGCGGGCGATGCGATCACCGTTACCGTTGGCACGGAAACCTACCAGACCACCGTCAATACCGACGGCAAGACCTGGAGCATCAATGTTCCGGGCTCCGTGCTGGCCGCCAATGGTGATATTTCTGCTTCGGTCACTACCCGTGATACCGCAGGCAACGCTACTACCGCCAATACCAGCCACGCTTACGGCGTGGATACGGTTGCGCCGGTAGCGTCGATCTCTATTGATAACGTCACGTCGGATAACGTGATTAACGCCACCGAATCGGGTCAGACGATTGCGGTCACCGGTCAGGTCGGTAATGAAGTGAAAGCGGGTGATGCGGTTACCGTCAAAGTCGGTACCGAAACCTATCAGACGACCGTGAATACCGACGGTAAAACCTGGAGCGTGAATGTTCCGGGATCGGTACTGGCCGCGAATGGTGATGTCAGTGCGACCGTCACGACACGCGATACCGCAGGCAACGTCACGACCGCGAATACCAGCCACACTTACGGTGTCGATACGGTTGCACCTGTGGCGTTAATCTCTGTCGATAACGTCACCAGCGATAACGTGATTAACGCCAGCGAGTCCGGCCAGACGATTGCCGTGACGGGGCAGGTCGGCAACGAAGTCAAAGCGGGCGATGCGGTTACCGTTAAAGTCGGTACTGAGACCTACCAGACCACCGTCAATGCGGATGGTAAAACCTGGAGCGTCAACGTACCGGGTTCGGTGCTGGCTGCGAATGGTGATGTGAGTGCGACCGTCACGACACGCGATACCGCAGGTAACGCTACTACCGCCAATACCAGCCACACTTACGGTGTGGATACCGTTGCACCGACGGCGTCGATCTCTATTGACGATGTGACGTCGGATAACGTCATCAATGCCAGCGAGTCCGGCCAGACGATTGCCGTGACGGGGCAGGTCGGCAACGAAGTGAAAGCCGGGGATGCAGTCACGATCAAAGTCGGCACGGAAACGTACCAGACCACGGTGAATACCGACGGCAAGACCTGGAGTGTGAACGTACCGGGTTCGGTGCTGGCCGCGAATGGCGATATCTCGGCGACCGTCACCACCCGCGATACCGCAGGCAATGTCACGACTGCCAATACCAGTCACACTTACGGCGTGGATACCGTCGCGCCGGTTGCTTCAATTTCAATTGATAATGTCACTTCCGACAATGTCATCAATGCTTCCGAATCCGGTCAGACGATTTCCGTCACCGGTCAGGTCGGTAATGAAGTCAAAGCGGGTGACGCGGTTACGGTTAAAGTCGGTACCGAGACCTACCAGACCACTGTCAATACCGATGGCAAAACCTGGAGCGTGAACGTTCCTGGCTCTGTTTTAGCGGCGAACGGTGATATCTCAGCTTCGGTCACCACGCGCGATACCGCAGGTAACGTGACTACCGCGAATACCAGCCACACTTACGGTGTGGATACCATTGCGCCAACCGCATCGATCTCTATTGATAATGTCACGTCGGATAACGTGATTAATGCCAGTGAGTCAGGACAGACCATTGCTGTGACCGGTAAAGTCGATAACGACGTGAAAGCGGGCGATGCCATTACGGTTAAAGTCGGTACCGAAACCTACCAGACCACGGTGAATACCGACGGTAAAACCTGGAGCGTGAATGTTCCCGGTTCTGTACTTGCTGCTAACGGCGATATCTCTGCTTCGGTCACCACGCGTGATACCGCCGGCAATGTCACCACAGCCAATACCAGCCACGCTTACGGTGTGGATACGGTTGCGCCAACCGCATCGATCTCTATTGATAATGTCACGTCAGATAACGTGATTAATGCCAGTGAGTCAGGGCAGAACATTGCGGTGACCGGTAAAGTTGATAACGACGTCAAAGCCGGTGATGCGGTTACCGTTAAAGTCGGTACCGAGACGTACCAGACCACCGTGAATACCGACGGCAAAACCTGGAGCGTCAACGTTCCCGGTTCTGTACTGGCAGCGAACGGTGATGTGAGTGCGACCGTCACCACCCGCGATACGGCTGGCAATGTCACCACCGCGAATACCAGCCACGCTTACGGTGTAGACACCGTCGCACCGACGGCGTCGATCTCTATTGACGATGTGACGTCGGATAACGTCATCAACGCCAATGAGTCAGGCCAGACGATCGCCGTCACGGGGCAGGTCGGTAATGAAGTCAAAGCCGGTGATGCGATCACGGTTAAAGTCGGTACCGAGACCTACCAGACGACCGTCAATACCGACGGTAAGACCTGGAGCGTGAATGTTCCGGGATCGGTACTGGCTGCTAACGGTGATATCTCCGCCAGTGTCACTACGCGCGATAGCGCAGGCAATGTCACGACTGCCAATACCAGCCACACTTACGGTGTCGATACCGTTGCGCCAACGGCTTCCATTACTATCGATAATGTCACGTCCGATAACGTGATCAATGCTTCCGAGTCCGGCCAGACGATCGCCGTCACCGGTCAGGTCGGCAATGAAGTCAAAGCGGGTGACGCGGTTACGGTTAAAGTCGGTACCGAGACCTACCAGACAACCGTGAATACCGATGGCAAAACCTGGAGCGTGAATGTTCCGGGGTCAGTGCTGGCAGCGAATAGTGATGTGAGTGCCACGGTCACCACACGCGATACCGCAGGCAATGTCACCACGGCGAACACCAGTCATGCTTACGGTGTCGATACCGTTGCACCAGTCGCTTCAATTTCAATTGATGATGTCACCAGCGATAACGTGATTAACGCCAGCGAATCCGGTCAGACGATTGCGGTGACGGGTAAAGTCGGTAATGAAGTCAAAGCGGGCGATGCGGTTACCGTAAAAGTCGGCACCGAGACGTACCAGACGACCGTGAATACGGATGGCAAGACCTGGAGCGTGAATGTTCCCGGTTCTGTACTGGCTGCGAATGGTGATGTCAGTGCGACCGTCACGACACGCGATACTGCTGGCAACGTCACGACCGCGAACACCAGCCACACTTACGGTGTGGATACGGTTGCACCGGTGGCGTCGATCGCTATTGATAACGTCACGTCGGATAACGTGATTAACGCGACCGAGTCCGGTCAGACGATTGCGGTGACGGGTAAAGTCGGTAATGAAGTGAAAGCGGGTGATGCGGTTACCGTTAAAGTCGGTAACGAGACCTACCAGACAACCGTCAATGCCGACGGCAAAACCTGGAGCGTCAACGTTCCCGGTGCTGTACTGGCTGCTAACGGCGATGTGAGCGCGACGGTCACCACGCGTGATACCGCGGGCAACGCTACCACCGCGAATACCTCTCACACTTACGGCGTCGATACGGTTGCACCAACCGCATCGATATCTATCGATAATGTCACGTCCGATAACGTGATTAACTCTGCCGAATCGGGCCAGACGATTGCGGTGACGGGGAAAGTTGGCAACGAAGTCAAAGCGGGTGATGCGGTTACCGTTAAAGTCGGTACCGAGACGTACCAGACGACGGTGAATACCGACGGCAAAACCTGGAGCGTCAATGTGCCGGGATCCGTGCTGGCGGCCAATGGCGATATCTCCGCCACCGTGACTACCCGTGATACCGCGGGTAACGTCACTACGGCGAATACCAGTCACACTTACGGTGTCGATACCGTTGCGCCAGTCGCGTCGATCTCTGTCGACAATGTCACCTCGGATAACGTGATTAACGCCAGCGAATCGGGTCAGACGATTGCGGTGACGGGTCAGGTTGGCAACGAAGTCAAAGCGGGTGACGCGGTTACCGTTAAAGTCGGTACCGAGACCTATCAGACCACCGTCAATACCGACGGCAAAACCTGGAGCGTGAATGTTCCCGGTTCCGTACTGGCCGTTAATGGCGATATCTCCGCTAGCGTGACCACGCGTGACGCCGCAGGCAATGTCACCACCGCGAATACGACTCACGCTTACGGCGTGGATACCGTTGCACCAACGGCGTCGATTACTATCGACGATGTGACGTCTGATAACGTCATCAATGCCAGCGAATCCGGGCAGACGATAGCGGTGACGGGTAAAGTCGATAACGACGTCAAAGCCGGTGATACGGTTACGGTTAAAGTCGGCACCGAGATCTACCAAACCACGGTAAATGCTGACGGTAAAACCTGGAGTGTGAATGTTCCGGGAACTGTTCTTGCTGTAAACAGCGATATCTCTGCGTCGGTCACCACCCGTGATACGGCAGGTAATGCCACCATTGCTAATACCAGTCATGCTTACGGTGTTGATACCGTCGCGCCAACTGCTTCCATTACTATTGACAATGTCACCTCGGATAACGTGATTAACGCGACCGAATCGGGTCAGACCATTGCGGTGACGGGTAAAGTCGATAACGACGTCAAAGCGGGCGATGCGGTTACCGTCAAAGTCGGCACCGAGACCTACCAGACCACCGTCAATACCGATGGCAAGACCTGGAGCGTCAACGTACCGGGGTCGATGCTGGCAGCGAATGGCGATATCTCCGCCACCGTGACTACCCGTGATACCGCAGGCAACGTCACCACTGCGAACAGCAGTCACACTTACGGTGTGGATACCGTTGCGCCAATCGCGTCAATCTCAATTGATAACGTCACGTCTGACAACGTGATTAATGCGACCGAATCCGGTCAGACGATTGCGATCACCGGTCAGGTCGGTAATGAAGTCAAAGCGGGCGATGCCATTACGGTTAAAGTCGGCACGGAAACCTATCAGACGACAGTGAATACCGATGGTAAAACCTGGAGCGTGAATGTTCCCGGTTCTGTACTCGCGGCTAACGGGGATATCTCCGCCAGCGTCACCACCCGCGATACCGCAGGTAATGTCACCAGCGCGAATACGACTCACGCTTACAGCGTGGATACTGTTGCACCGACGGCGTCGATCTCTATCGATAACGTCACGTCCGATAACGTGATTAACGCCAGTGAATCGGGTCAGACGATTGCGGTAACCGGTAAAGTTGGTAATGAAGTCAAAGCGGGCGATGCGGTTACGGTGAAAGTCGGCACCGAAACGTACCAGACGACGGTGAATACCGATGGAAAAACCTGGAGCGTGAATGTGCCGGGCTCGGTGCTGGCTGCGAATGGTGATGTCAGTGCGACCGTCACGACACGCGATACCGCAGGCAACGTCACGACCGCGAACACGAATCACACTTATGGTGTTGATACCGTTGCACCAGTCGCATCGATATCTATCGACAATGTCACGTCCGATAACGTGATTAACGCTAATGAATCCAGACAAACGATCCCTGTTACCGGAAAAGTCGGCAATGAGGTTAGGGCAGGCGATAGCGTCACGGTGAAAGTCGGCACCGAAACCTACCAGACGACGGTGAATAACGACGGTAAAACCTGGAGTGTCAATGTTCCCGGTTCGGTACTGGCGGCTAACAGTGACATTAGCGCCAGCGTGACCACGCGTGATGCGGCGGGGAACGCCACCACGGCGAATACCCATCATGCGTACAGCGTGGATACGACCGCACCAGAAATTGATATTACGAATTTCGCGGGTAACGATGGCTACGTTAGCCAAAGTGAGTCGAAAAACACTCTGGTCAGCGGCACGAGCAACGAGAAGAAGGTCGATCTGGTCTTTACCGACGTGAATGGTAAGTCGGTTACGCTGCATGATGTGCCCGTGACGAACGGAAAATGGCAGACGAATGTCGATCTGGGCACGTTAGCGGAAGGCAAGATTACCGCAGGAGCGACGGCAACCGATGCGGCAGGTAATCAGGCGCATGATAACAGTCAGGCTATCATGGATATTACGCCGCCAGCCGCACACAACAACACGGTGTCTGGTACGGAAGACACGCCGCTGCACATTGGCTGGAGCGATCTAGGTGTATCGAGCGATACCACAAGCATCGTGATTTCGTCTCTGCCGCCTGCTGCCGCTGGCACGCTTTATTTTAATGATAACGGGAGTTGGAAAGCCGTCACCGTTGGACAATCCTTTACGGCGGGCAACACCGATCTACGCTTTACACCAGCGAGTAATGTCTCTGGCGCCGCGCTGGGGGACATTGCTTACCGCCCTGTCGATAGCGCAGGAAACACGGGCGATAAAGCCGCGCTGCACATTGGTATTACGCCAGTCGCCGATGCGCCAGTCGTAAGCCTGAGCACCTCCAGCGTGACCACGACGCCAGCTTCTGCGGAAGTCATTAAGGTGAATGGCGGAAGCGCGAACGGTGGTTTTGACGTGCAGAACGGAAAAATCGTCGCGGTGGGCAACGGCGTCCGCGTCTGGCTGACCGAGGGGGATTCTGTCCCTACCGTAGTCGGCAACGGGAAGGTGGCGTACTACAGTCAGGGCAATACCAGCGGGGATGGCAATTACAGCGATATCTTCGTTGTGCACTCCAACAGCGGCTATTTTTATCGTCAGAGCGACTGGGCGGCCGATCGTAAGGATCACCGCGATCTGGATTCATTCAACGGTAACCGGACCAATAACGGCAACAACGCGCATTCTGACTATGTTTTCGTCATCAAGGAAACGGGCTACACCTATAACGCGACCTATAGCACGAACAACAACGCGAATACGTCGGTCAACACGCTGGATGGACTGAAGGTTAATTATACCGATAGCAGTGGCAAGTCAGGCTCGTTTACGAGGCAGGTTAGCAACAATATCGAAGGCGTGATCTACAGCGATGGATCGACGTATACCCCCGGTACCAATAGCGCGTCGGTGGAAAAAGTCCCCGGTCAGGCGGGAAAACAGACCTATACGCTCGATGTTTCAGCAGCATTGACAGACCGCGACGGTAGCGAAACGCTGTCGGGGATTAGGTTGACGGGGATCCCAACGGGAACGGTGTTGACCGACCAGATTAATAACGTGAAGTATACCGTCGGTGCTGATGGTTCATACCTGATTCAAAATGCGCACAACGCCCAGACGCTGGCCGGAAAAATCACGCTTGAGGTGCCCGCCGACGCGGGTAAATTGAATGTCGTGGCGCAGGCGACATCGACAGAAATGGGCAACCACGATACGGCAACCGGCTATTCGGCGGAAGGTGCTGAACAGTATGGGCTGAGTGTCGGTGCGGCGGGCAATGACACGATGTCCGGCACCTATAATGATGATGTGCTGTTTGGCGATGTCGTGTCGTTCCCTAATATCGACGGTAACGGCATTGCGGCTTTGCAGAACTACATTGGCAAACAGTTAGGCATGCAAACGGGCGTTCCGACGACGAAGGACATGCATAACTATATTGCTGCGCACAGTTCAGAGTTTGATCTGTCGTCGTCGAAGGGGGGGAATGACATACTCAATGGCGGCGACGGAGATGATATTCTCTTCGGCCAGAGAGGAAATGACACCCTCTATGGTGGGGCGGGGAATGACCTGCTCTATGGCGGCAGCGGAGACGACATCCTGATTGGTGGCGCGGGGGGCGATACGCTCATCGGCGGCGCGGGTGCGGATACCTTTAAGTGGCAGGCTGGCGATATCGGCAACGATGTGATCAAAGACTTCAATGCCAAAGAAGGTGACCGGATTGATTTAAGCGATCTGGTTGGCGAACTGGAGGAAGGTACCGATATCAGCCGCTATATTCGCATCACCGATAATCATGGTTCACCGACGATTGAAGTGAGCACCGCGGGGAACTTTACGGCGGATAAAGGCGGAACGGTTGCAGTGTCGATTACGTTGGAACACTATAACGGTGCATTGCCGTCGCTTGAAAGTCTGGTCAGCAAGCCAGAACCGTCTAGCTGACGAAAAGGGGGAGTCTGCTCGACTCCTTTCTTTATCAAAAACTTAGAAGGTCTCCGAAAATGTTTTATATCCAGCGCGACAGTGATGGCCACCTGATGAAGGTAGAAAAGAGTCCTTTTCCTGAAATGAACGGTGAACTGTCCGATGATTCGCGTGAGGCGCAGGCCTGGTTCCGTAGTCATCAGGCAGCGATGTCCAGTCTCCAGCAACTGCGGCAAAGCGATCTGGAAATGGTGCGTGTGCTGGAGGATTTAATTCAGGTTTTGATTCAGAAAGGCGTGGTCAGCATTACCGATTTCCCTCAGGCGGCGCAGCTGAAGTTGATCAACCGTGCGCAGGCACGTGAAGCGCTGAATGGCGGGTTGAACAAGCTGATTGGCGACGATGAAGAGACCATGTTTTAAAAACGTACTGTTTTAAAGGCTTACTGTTTTAAAAACATAACGCTTTAAAAACATAATGCTTTAAAGAAGAAATCATCCCTTAACATGCCGTTCAGCTGTTTCCGGCTTCTCACTATCGTAGTGAGAAGCCGGGGTCGTTAAACGTCGTTAGCCAAAATGATGTGGTATCAGATTCTCACCGCTGGCACCGGTTCACCCAGCAGCCGTCCCATCGCGCCCTGTAATCCCATCTCCTGAAGCACTTTCAGCTCACCTGCGGTTTCAACACGTTCAGCGATAAGCGGCAGGGCAATACTGTTGGTGGCGCGATACAGCGCTTCGATAAACATTTGTTTATCGTCTTCCTGATCGATATTGCGGATGTAGCTGCCATCGACTTTCAGGTAAGCCAGCCCCCATTGCGACAGGTTGCCGATCATATTAAAGCGCCCGCCAAAATGCTGTAGCCCCAGCGCACAGCCATGTTCATTCAGCAGCTTGATTAAGGCTTCCAGTTGGGCACTGTCTGGCAATTGGTTCTCATCCAGCTCCAGAATCAGCCGTCTGGCGACGTTAGGCTGATGCTTCAACGGGGCAAGCAGATCGGCAAGCAGGTGAAGATTCAGAACCGTGGTGCCGGACAGGCTCAGCGCTAGATTGCCGTCGTGCTGACGAAGATAGTCCAGCACTTCGCGCAGCATAGTCTGATCCAGACGGGTATCCCAACCAAAGCGTTGGATCCACGGCAGGAAGCGGCCTGCCGCGATGCTGTTCCCTTGCTCATCCTGAATACGTGCCAGTACTTTGTGATGCAGCACCTGACTGGGATCGTCACAGGCGACGACCGGTTGTAGGAAAAGCTGCAAGCGTTCCTGTTCCAAAATGGGATCGAGCAGGTTAAACCACATATGGCGATCGGTTTCGACCTGTTCGGCACTGATGGCTGGAATCTCGTGAGGTGCGGTGGTATCGGTATTACTTTCGGCTCGCGTGAGCGCCTGATCGCCTTGAATAAACAGGGATTGCGCGGTGTCGCCGGGGCGGAAAGGCACCATGCCGAATTGGGCGACAGGGGAAATGTCGGTTTCGCCTGTCAGATGCAACGTTTCGATGTTGCGCGTCAGCTCGCCAATCAGCGCATAGGCTTCTTTATCGACCAACCCCGGGCAGAACAGTGCAAACTCCCCGCCGCGGATACGTGCCAGAAGACTTTCTGCATTGGTATGCTGCTTTTGCGTGTTACGTAGAATATGCCCGACGGAAGCTAATAGCGCATCGGTGCGCTGCCCGCCCAGCCGCTGATTCATCCCCGCCAGATCCTGAACGCGAATCATAATAAGGAAGCCGGGGGCGGTTTCTTCGTCGGCCAGCTTGTCGTTGAACTGCATGTCAAACGCGCGACGGTTATTCAATCCGGTTTGAGGGTCCTGATAGGCTTCTTGACGTAAGCGTTCGCTCCGTTCCGCCTCTTCTTCAAACAGCGTTTTGAGCTTGCTAACCATCAGGTTCATCGCCTGTGCGACGCGGCGAAACTCGGGTGTATTGGGCAAATCCGGCTGGCTAAGGAATTCACGACGGGTAATTGCCAGCGACTGATCGACAATATAATCCAGCGGACGTAGCTGGCGGCGCAGGAACAGCGCGCCGAGTAACACGCCCAGCGTGCCGCAGCCGAGCAGCCACAGGAAAGAGGCCGTACTGCTGCGCCACAGCCGCGTCACCGCGAACATCGGATGGCTGACGACTTCGACTTTTGCCGCCTGTTCCCAGCCGCGCATCACGATGGCTTCGCCCGCACCGGGTTGCAGGTTCACTAACTGAACAAACCAGCGCGGTACGTCAGGGATATCCGGCGATGCAGTGCGTTCCAGCGTGACGCTGCCGGTTTTTAAATCCCGCACGCGGATACTGGAAAAGTAGCCGCTGTCGAAAATCGAGCTGACCATCAGTTCCACCATGGCCGGGTCATCGATATTCGGCGTCAGGGAAAGACCCAGTGCGGTAGCGGCATCCTGCGCGTGAGAGTGAAGCTGGTTATTGTACTGTTCACGCGAATTTTCCAGGCTGACGAAAAAACTCCCGCTGAAAATAATTAGCACAAACAGGCAGATGGCTATCAGTAATTGTTTGTATAGAGACATAGCCTACCCTTACTCCTCAATTGAAAACCCTTCGGCACGCATTTTGGTTAATACATCCTGCCAGCGTGAAAGTCGTTTACTGTCACCTACGCGTTTGTTGCTGCCGCTGGCACCGGGCAGCCAGAGGCCTCCGCCATTAAAGGCGTACACCGGAATTAAATCAGTGCGCTCTGTCGCGGGTTGGATCTTGTCGGTCAGATTATCCAGCACCAGCGGAATCGAGGTTGGCGTGGGATAATAGGTGACCACCATATGCGCCTTATTCAGACGCAGGGCTTTAACATAGGTAATACGTAATTTGTCCGCCGGGACGCCTAAATGGCGCAGAGTAAAATACTTGGCAAGCGCATAATCTTCGCAGTCTCCGGCACCTTTACGCAGCGCTTCAATCGGCGTAGCCCAGTAATCTTCCTGATTCCAGACGACAATATCATCGCGAAACAGCATACGGTCATTGAAAAATTGGTTCACGCTACTCAGCAGAGCCTTTTCCTCTTTGTTGAGGGAATTGGCCAAGAGCGTCTGCCATTCATCTATTCGGCGGCGAGCATCGGGCGTTGCCGGGCCATAAAGCTGCTCGGTTCGCTGATTAATGGTAATAAAATCCCAGTCCGCACGTAGGGAACCCGCCAGCAGAAACAGCAGACAGCTAATAAAGAAAAGCGTGTAACTGGAGAGTCTGAACCTGGAGAGTCGCACTGAGGTTTCTCTGTTTACCTTGCGAGATGAATGTGGAGGGTTAATTCGATGCAGAATAGCGTACTTTCACAGCTCTCAAAAGCATATATACCCCAAATAATTCGAGTTTCAGGAAGGCGGCAAGAGAAGGAATCTCGATGAGCTTACTGAGGTAAGTGATTCGGGTGACTGACAAATTTGCCAGAGGCAGATTTGAACGCTGCTTGCAGCGGCCCCAACGGGGCGAGGTCCACGTGAGTGGGCCGAGTAGCGCAGCCAACGCACATGCAACTTGAAGTATGACGGGTATAGTGGTGAAAATGATTGTTTGTCATAAGCGTGCAAAACGCTGGCATAAAGCATGAGGTAGCAGAATGCGTTCAGATGTGATGGATGGAGAGAATCTTAATTTAGGGAAGTTGGTTTCCGAAACTCGGAATCCGGCGACGATGGCGCTGGATCAGCTCTCTACGCTGGAGATGATGCACGCGTTTAATCAGGAAGATCGGAAAGTGCCTGAAGCCATTGCGCAGGTTTTACCTGCGATTGCCGAGGCTGTCGATCTGGCAACGGCCTCGTTGCAGGAGGGTGGGCGGCTAATCTATCTGGGCGCGGGGACCAGCGGCCGTTTGGGCGTACTGGATGCCTCAGAGTGTCCGCCGACGTTTGGCGTGCCACACGGGCTGGTTATCGGGTTGATCGCCGGTGGGCCGGGTGCGTTGCTTAAGGCAGTTGAAGGTGCGGAAGACGACCCTGCACTCGGTGAGGCGGATTTAAAAGCGCTGGATGTCACCGCGGCGGATATGGTTGTCGGCCTTGCGGCATCAGGCCGGACGCCGTATGTGATTGGCGCATTGCGCTATGCGCGTGACGTTGGCTGCCGGACAGCGGCGATCTCCTGTAATCCGCATTCACCCATCGCACTGGAAGCGCAGGTAGCGATTTCTCCGGTGGTTGGCCCGGAAGCGTTAACGGGGTCGACGCGCTTGAAGTCGGGAACGGCGCAAAAACTCGTCCTGAATATGATTTCTACCGGCGCAATGGTTAAGCTGGGAAAGGTGTACCAGAATTTGATGGTCGATGTGAAGGCAACCAACGTGAAGCTGTTGGACCGGGCTTGCCGTATTGTGGTTGAAGCGACGGGTGCCGAGCGGGAAAAGGCGCGGCAGGCGCTGGTGCAGGCAGATAATGAGGTTAAGCCTGCAATTCTGATGCTTCTGGCTAATATTGACGTGACAGCGGCGCGTGAGCGCCTGAAACAACACAACGGTTATCTGCGTGAGGCGCTGATTGGCGGATAAAATTATCTTGGTGTAAGTCGGGAGAAATGTTTTGAGTGATAAGCGAGAGCAACGCATTGTTTTTTTTGATCTGGATGGCACGTTGCATCAGCAGGACATGTTTGGCAGCTTTTTGCGTTTTTTACTTCGTCGGCTGCCGTTAAATCTCGTTCTGGTGATCCCGCTATTACCTCTTATCGGGCTGGGGCTACTGATTCGCGGTCGTGCGGCCCGGTGGCCGATGAGCTGGCTGCTGTGGGCGATTACGTTTGGGCGTGATGAAGACGAGCTGGTTCAACTGGAAAAGCAGTTTGTCGGCGCGTTTCGTCATGATGTCATTCCATTTCCGCAGGTTCAGCAGCGGCTGAAAACCTATCTTGAAGACAGTGATGCACAGGTCTGGCTGGTGACGGGATCGCCGCAGCGGCTGGTGGAACAGGTCTATCATGATTCGCCTTTTCTGCCCGGTGTTCGTCTGATGGGAAGCCAGATTACGCGCCGCTACGGCGGCTGGGTATTAACGCTGCGCTGTCTCGGACATGAAAAAGTGGCACAGATGGAGCAGCGTCTTGGCGCACCGCTCAAGCTCTACAGTGGTTACAGCGACAGCAAACAGGACAACCCGCTGCTCTATTTTTGCGAACACCGCTGGCGAGTCACCCCCGAAGGTAGCCTGCAACAGCTGGAATGATTTTTTCATCCTTTCATCTGATTTTTCATCTCTTCATATAGGTATAATGCGCCGCCAAAATATGAATAATAAGGGCCTATTCCAGTAGGCGTTTATTGGCGCAGCCAGTTTGGACTCGGACAGCGCGGAAAAACCGGAGCGTACACGTAGTACGTGAGGATTTTGAGCACTGCCCAGGTTCAAAATGGCAAGTGAAATAGCCCTAATGGGATAGGTTCTAAGTGAGGAAACGTGGTTAACCTGCGTAACGATGAATACTGGATGCGCCATGCATTAATGCTGGCTCAGCGCGCTCAGGATGAAGGCGAAGTGCCGGTTGGTGCGGTGCTGGTGCTGGATAATGAAGCCATCGGCGAAGGGTGGAACCGGCCGATTGGGCATCACGATCCTACCGCGCACGCTGAGATTATGGCGTTACGGCAGGGAGGGCAGGTGTTGCAGAATTACCGCCTGCTAGAGACAACGCTGTACGTCACGCTGGAGCCGTGCATCATGTGTGCGGGTGCGATGATACACAGCCGTATTGGCCGCCTGGTTTATGGCGCGTCAGATGAGAAAACGGGTGCGGCGGGGTCGCTGGTGGATATTCTGCGTCATCCCGGTATGAATCATCAGATCGTGATTGAATCCGGCATTCTGGCTGATGAATGTTCTGCAACGCTCAGTTCGTTCTTTCGCCTGCGTCGTGAACAGCATAAAGCCCGTCGTGCTGCCGAGAAAAACGCCGCGCAGGAGTAGCGGGGCGTTTTCCCTTCCATACGGCTCTATTCCGGTTCTTTTTATTCCGGTACCTTGCTGAGAGGCACGGCCGGATAGCCTTGCGCGATCTGGGTTTGTTGTTGCGCTTTAGCTTCTTTCTCGATCAGGTAACCTTCCAGACTCACCATATAACGCCGAATGTTTTCCACGTAGTTATAGGCTTCGTGTCCGCGCGCGTAGCCGTAGGTGGTTTGCGTGTAATAGCGCTTCTGGCTCAGCATCGGCAGGCGCATCTTCACATCGACCCAGCTGTCGGGGTTACCCTTCTGTTTTTCGGTCAATTTACGTGCATCAAGCAGATGGGCGTATCCCATATTGTAAGACGCCAGCGCAAACCAGATTTTTTCATCTTCTGGGATGGTGTCCGGCATTTTCTGCATCATGTGCGACATATATTGCGCACCGCCGCGAATACTTTGCTCAGGGTCGACTCGATCGGTGACGTTCAGGCTTTCTGCCGTGTTGCGCGTGAGCATCATCAGTCCGCGCACGCCGGTAGGGGAGGTCGCCAGCGGGTTCCAGTGTGACTCCTGATAGGAGATGGCGGCCAGCAGCTTCCAGTCGATATCGGTGGCGTATTTTTCAAACAGCGGTCGCAGATCCGGCAGCGTTTCATCAATCGCGCTCAGGAATGTGGTGGTATCGACATAGTCAAATTCGCCAACATGGCCGAGATACTTCTCCTCCAGACGCGCGAGCGTGCCGTCTTCGACAATCTGGCTGAAGAAATCCAGCAGCGCGGCGGACAGGCTGTCATCGTGTGAACGGCGCATATACCAGGTAACCGGCTCTTCGTCGCTGAGATCGAAGGCGACGGCAAGCTGCGGATGAATTCGCTGCATCAGGCCGATGGTGACCGAATCACCCAGCGTATAGTCCAGTTTGCCGTCGGCAACCTGCTTCAATAATTCCTGCGTGCTCTGATCGGAGGCCGATTCCCAGCTTAGCTGCGGGTATTTCTCCGCTTTTAGATCGCGCAGGGTAGCGGCGTGTGCGGAACCGGATGTGACAACGAGGCGGCCTTGCAGTTTATCCAGCGTTTTTGGACGGGGTGAACCGAGGCGGTACACCATCTGTTGTGAAATGGAATAGTAGGTTGGGCCGGCGCGGAAGCGTTCCAGACGCTCATGGTTGTAGATCAGCCCGGCAGCCAGCAGATCGGCATCGTCACCGTCTAAATCGTCGAACAGCTCGTCAAGATTCTTGCGTGACGATACTACCAGCTTGACGCCGAGGTAATCGGCGAACCGTTTTGCCAGTTCATAGTCCAGACCTGTCGGGGATCCGTTGCTCATTGCATAGGTCAGCGGTGAGTTGACCGTGCTGATACGCAACTCACCGCGTGAGAGGATCTGCCTGAGCTGTACATCCTGACTACTGCGCCAGGGAATACTAGGCCATAGCGCTAACGCCAGCAGTAACGTGATAATCCCGATGAAAAAATAATTTAATTTTAAAGGCTTCAAATAGTTATCTCTCGGCGGCCGTGTGGCCAGGCTGTCTGTAACGGCAGTTTTTTTATACGTCATTTCCCAGAGTGGGGGCATTTTGCTTAACAAACCGCCAGTGTGCAACTTTTATTGATTTGGTCACCGATTAATCATTCGTCGGACGCGAAGTGAAATTATCGCCACGCAAACGGTTTCGTCCGAGGGAAGGATTCTCTATAATATGCGCGTTTCCCCCCTGTTGTGCCCCATGGCTGTATCGCAGCCAGTGCATCGAAGACGAGAGAACTTTAGATTATGGAAATACTGCGTGGTTCACCTGCTTTATCGGCTTTTCGTATTAATAAATTGCTGGTCCGCTGCAAAGAGCACGTTTTGCCGGTCAGTGATATCTATGCTGAATACGTACATTTCGCCGATGTCAGCGCCCCGTTGAACAACGATGAACAGGCCAAACTGACACGTTTGCTGAAGTATGGTCCTTCTCTCGCGGAGCACGAGCCGCAAGGCCATCTGTTACTGGTCACGCCGCGTCCCGGTACCATTTCGCCGTGGTCTTCCAAAGCAACGGATATCGCCCATAACTGTGGGTTAAGCAAAGTACTGCGTCTGGAGCGTGGTCTGGCTTTCTATATTCATGCGCCTACGCTGAGCGATGAACAGTGGCAGCAACTGGGGGCACTGCTGCATGACCGAATGATGGAAAGCGTATTTAGCGACCTGAAACAGGCCGAAGCGCTGTTCTCTCATCATCAACCTGCCCCTTTCAAGCGTATCGAAATTCTGCTGGAAGGACGTCAGGCACTGGAAGAGGCGAACGTCCGTCTGGGACTGGCATTGGCAGAAGATGAAATTGACTATCTGCTGGAAGCCTTCACCAAACTGGGCCGCAATCCTAACGATATCGAACTGTATATGTTCGCCCAGGCGAACTCTGAGCACTGTCGCCACAAGATTTTCAACGCTGATTGGGTGATCGACGGCGTTACTCAGCCGAAGTCACTGTTCAAAATGATCAAAAACACCTTTGAACACACTCCCGATCACGTTCTCTCTGCCTATAAAGACAACGCCGCCGTCATGGAAGGTTCCGCCGTCGGCCGTTTCTACACCGATCCTAACGGGCAATATACTTACCATCAGGAAGACGCCCATATCCTGATGAAAGTTGAAACGCATAACCACCCAACCGCCATTTCACCGTGGCCGGGCGCAGCAACGGGATCCGGTGGTGAAATCCGTGACGAAGGCGCGACAGGCCGTGGCTCCAAGCCAAAAGCGGGTCTGGTGGGCTTCTCCGTATCGAACCTGCGCATTCCTGGCTTTGTCCAGCCGTGGGAAGAAGAAGAGTTCGGCAAGCCAGAGCGTATTGTCAGCGCGCTGGATATCATGACCGAAGGCCCATTGGGCGGTGCGGCATTCAATAACGAATTCGGTCGTCCTGCACTGACGGGCTATTTCCGTACGTATGAAGAGCGTGTTGATAGCCACAATGGCACAGAGCTGCGCGGCTACCATAAACCGATCATGCTGGCGGGTGGCATTGGTAACATCCGTGCCGATCATGTCAAAAAAGGCGAAATTATCGTCGGTGCCAAACTGATTGTACTGGGCGGACCGTCCATGAATATCGGTCTGGGCGGCGGTGCAGCCTCTTCTATGGCATCGGGTCAGTCTGATGCGGATCTGGATTTTGCTTCTGTACAGCGCGATAACCCAGAAATGGAGCGCCGCTGTCAGGAAGTGATCGACCGCTGCTGGCAATTGGGTGAAGCCAACCCGATTCTGTTCATCCACGATGTCGGCGCGGGCGGTCTGTCTAACGCGATGCCGGAACTGGTGAGCGACGGTGGTCGCGGTGGTCGCTTTGAACTGCGCGATATTCTGAACGACGAGCCGGGCATGAGCCCGCTGGAAGTCTGGTGTAACGAATCGCAGGAGCGCTACGTTCTGGCCGTTGCGCCAGAACAGCTGGCACAGTTTGATGAGATTTGCCGCCGTGAACGCGCACCTTATGCGGTGATTGGTGAGGCGACGGAAGAATTGCATCTGACGATGAACGATCGTCACTTCAACAACCAGCCTATCGACTTACCGCTGGATGTGCTGCTGGGCAAAACGCCGAAGATGCTGCGTGACGTTGAGCGCAAGCAGGTAGAAGGCACGCCGCTACAGCGTGATGAAATCTATCTGGCAGAAGCGGTCGAGCGCGTGCTGCACTTACCTGTTGTCGCGGAAAAAACCTTCCTGATCACCATCGGTGACCGCTCTGTTACCGGTATGGTAGCCCGCGATCAGATGGTCGGTCCGTGGCAGGTGCCAGTGGCTGACTGTGCGGTGACCAGTGCCAGCCTTGATAGCTATTACGGCGAGGCCATGTCTATCGGTGAACGTGCGCCAGTCGCGTTGCGTAACTTCGCGGCCTCCGCGCGTTTGGCGGTGGGTGAGGCGCTGACGAACATTGCGGCCACGCATATCGGCCCGCTGACTCGCGTGAAGCTGTCTGCGAACTGGATGGCAGCCGCAGGGCATCCGGGCGAAGATGCCGGACTGTACGATGCGGTGAAAGCCGTGGGTGAGGAACTGTGCCCTGCGCTGGGTCTGACGATTCCGGTGGGTAAAGACTCCATGTCGATGAAAACCCGCTGGCAGGAAGAGGGAGAAGATCGTGCGGTCACTTCGCCGATGTCGCTGGTGATCTCTGCGTTTGCCCGTGTGGAAGACGTGCGTAACACGGTAACGCCACAGCTGCGTACCGGACAGGATAATGCGCTGCTGCTCATCGATTTGGGTGCAGGCAATAAAGCGCTGGGTGCGACGGCGTTGGCACAGGTTTATCGCCAACTGGGTCGTAAGACGGCAGATGTGCATAGCCCTGAGCAACTGGCTGGCTTCTTTAATGCCATACAGCAACTGGTCGCGGATAAAGCGCTTCTGGCCTATCACGACCGTTCAGACGGCGGCCTGCTGGTTACGCTGGCGGAGATGGCGTTTGCTGGCCATTGCGGCGTGACTGTCGATATCGCGTCTCAGGGCGAAGATACGCTGGCGACGCTGTTTAACGAAGAGCTTGGCGCAGTAATCCAGATCCCTGCGGCACGTCGTGCGGAAGTGGAAGCGGTTCTGGCACTGCATGGTCTGGCAGATTGTGTGCATTATCTCGGTCATGCTGAAGAAGGCACGCGTTTCACCATCAATCAGGGTGCAGAAGCGATCTATCAGGAAAGCCGTTCAACGCTGCGTCGCTGGTGGGCTGAAACCAGCTGGCAGATGCAGCGCCTGCGTGATAACCCGCAGTGTGCCGATCAGGAACACATCGCCAGACAGGATGATAACGATCCCGGCCTGAACGTGTCGCTGACCTTCGATCCGCAGCAAGATATTGCTGCACCTTATATCGCTAAGAATGTCCGCCCTAAAGTGGCTGTCCTGCGTGAGCAGGGTGTGAACTCTCATGTAGAAATGGCGGCGGCGTTCCACCGTGCGGGCTTTGATGCCATCGACATCCATATGAGCGACCTGCTGGCGAATCGCCGTAACTTGCAGGATTTCCAGGCGCTGGTTGCGTGTGGCGGCTTTTCTTATGGTGACGTGTTGGGTGCGGGTGAAGGCTGGGCTAAATCCATTCTGTTCAACTCTCGCGTACGCGATGAATTCGCTGAATTCTTCCTGCGTCCACATACGCTGGCGCTAGGCGTATGTAACGGTTGCCAGATGATGTCCAACCTGCGTGAGCTGATTCCGGGCGCCGATCTCTGGCCGCGTTTTGTCCGCAATAAATCCGATCGCTTTGAAGCGCGCTTCAGCCTGGTCGAAGTGGAGAAAAGCCCGTCGTTGTTCATGAATGATATGGCCGGATCGCGCATGCCGATTGCCGTTTCACACGGAGAAGGTCAGGTTGAAGTTCGCGACGATGCCCATCTGGCGGCGATTGAAGAACACGGTCTGGTAGCGCTGCGTTATATCAACCACTATGGTCAGGTCACTGAGAACTATCCGGCTAACCCGAATGGCTCGCCAAACGGTATTACGGCAGTCACCAGCACTAGCGGTCGGGCAACGGTCATGATGCCGCACCCTGAGCGCGTGTTCCGTACCGTCAGTAACTCCTGGCACCCGGAAGAGTGGGGCGAGGATGGCCCGTGGATGCGTATGTTCCGCAATGCGCGTAGACAGCTGGGCTAAGTTTAGGTCAGTCAGAGAAAGGGGCTTCGGCCCCTTTTTTACGTCTGTTTTCTCAGCTTGTCGTTTTTTTGCGACGGACAGGCTTTTTACTGTCTCTAATTGGTGACATTTAACTATTTGATTTATATGAGCGGTGTGATGGCATCATAAAGCTGTCTGTTTTTAGCGACATAAATCGTCTCTTTTGCGCGTATTTTCGTTATTTGTATTCCGGGTTATGTATTTATCGGCGATGTTTTAAATTAAATTTATTAATAATCAGTTAGTTAAAATTAATCACTCAAGCTTGGCATGATAAGTGCATTTTAAGTAGAGTTGCTCATTCAACTGGTTATGATTGCGTTGCTAACTGGCAAACATTTTCGCTCATAACATCTGGAATGATGCCAAAAGAAAGGGTGCCTATCGTCCACCAGACCGATAATCGGGCGTGAAAACGAACGTTATCAAGCATCGGGCGACACGTTGAGTGAGGCACCGCCTATTCAGTTACGCGGCCAGAGGGAGCGATTCTTCTGGCCGCGTGACGTTTTAACCCCGCCACTTCTCCCCAGAGAATCCCCCCTGATTGTTTTTACGGCGTTACTTTTGCCGTCCTTACCGTGGTATTCATGCCACATTGCGAAGCGTTGCGCATGTCGTAAGGGAAAACGTTGAACTTTTATAAGACTCAGTTAGCATCAGAGCGGATTCGATAGGTAACGAGATGATTTCTTTGAAACGATGGCGTTTATTCCCGCGTTCCCTGCGGCAATTAGTAATTATGGCGTTCTTGCTGGTTTTGCTGCCGCTGTTGGTGCTGGCCTATCAGGCTTATCAAAGCCTGAACATGCTGAGCGAACAGGCTGCGGATATTAACCGGACAACGTTGACGGATGCTCGACGCAGTGAGGCAATGACCAGCGTTGCGCTGGCGATGGAGCGTAGCTACCGGCAATACTGCGTATTGGACGATCAGACGCTGGCGACGCTCTATCAGAACCAGCGTAAACAGTATTTGCAAATGCTGGATTCTCACGCACAGGTCCTGCCCGATCCCCGTTATTACCAGACGCTACGTCAACTCCTTACTCAGCTCGGTGAAATACGCTGCCATAACAGCGGCCCGGAACAAACGGCATCCAGCCTGCTGGAAGGGTTCTCCCGCGCGAACGGGCAGATGGTGCAGGTGACGCGTGACGTCGTTTTCTCCCGTGGGCAGCAGCTTCAGCAGGCTATTTCCGAACGTGGTCAGTTCTTTGGCTGGCAGGCGCTGCTCTTGTTTCTGGTCAGTGTGCTGCTGGTGGTTCTCTTTACTCGGATGATTATCGGCCCAGTTAATGGCGTCGAGCGAATGATTAACCGCCTTGGGGAAGGGCGCTCGCTGGGCAACACTAGCACCTTTAAAGGGCCGCGTGAAATTCGGACGCTGGCGCAGCGCATTATCTGGTTGAGCGAGCGTCTGTCCTGGCTCGAATCACAGCGACATGAGTTTTTACGCCATATCTCCCACGAATTGAAAACACCGCTGGCTAGCCTGCGGGAAGGCACTGAATTGCTGGCTGATGAGGTGGTTGGTCCGCTGACTGCCGATCAGAAAGAGGTGGTTGCTATTCTTGATAGCAGCAGTCGCCACCTGCTACAGCTGATCGATCAACTGCTGGACTACAATCGTAAGCTGGCGGATACGCCGACCGAGCTGGAGCGGGTGGAAATCGAAGAAATCGTCGATATTGTCGTGGCCTCTCATAGCTTGCCTGCCCGCGCCAAAATGATTCATACCGATGTGACGCTGGCCGTTGATCACTGTTGGGCGGAGACGACGCTATTGATGCGAGTGATCGATAATCTCTATTCCAATGCGGTGCACTACGGTAAGGAATCCGGTAACATTTGGATTCATAGCCGTCAGATTGGCAATCGCGTTCAGATTGATGTCGCCAACAATGGTACGCCTATTCCCGATGCAGAACGGAGCATGATTTTTGAGCCCTTTTATCAGGGCAGCCATCAGCGCCGTGGTGCAGTAAAAGGAAGCGGGCTGGGGTTGAGCATCGCGCGTGATTGCATCCGTCGTATGCGTGGTGAGCTTAGCCTGATTACCGTGGACTATGCTGATGTGTGTTTCCGCATCGAGCTGCCCTTATTGTCTGATAACGAATAGTCCGATAACGAATAATCCGAGAATGAATAGAGAATGAATGTAGGATTTATGAAGGGATGGCTGGCGAGTAGAGGATTTTCCCGTCTGTTGAAGGCGACGCTTATGTCATCGCCACTCATTTTAGCTGCGTGTAACAGCAACGTGCACAATGGCATTGCACTGCTGGAGACCGAAGCTACACCGCCGAAAGAGCAGGTTGCCGATTTCCGTATCGCGCAATGCGAGCATCTGTGGCAGATCGACGATCGTGAATCCATGAACAACGCGCTTTACTGGTTGCGGGCGATGGACTGTGCCGGGCGTTTAACACAGTTCCAGGCACGTGAGGAAGCCGGGCAAGTTGCGGGTGATAGCTGGGATAGCGTGTTTAAGCAGGGCATCCTGCTGGATAATGCCGGTATTACTCAGGTTGAACGCCGCCAGGTGCTGGAACAGATCAATTTATATCGTCTGGCTTTCCCGGCGGCGCTGCGCCCGCTGATGCAAACCTGGCGTGACAGGCAAACATTGTTCTTGGCGCTATCGGATGAGCGTCTGCGCTATAAGCGTTTGCAGGAGTCCAGCGACAAGCAGCTAGACGCCCTGCGTGTACAGCAAAGTCACCTGCAATATCAGTTAGAAACCACCACGCAGAAACTGGAAAATCTGACGGATATTGAGCGTCAACTGTCGTCTCGTAAACAGCTGTCGGGGGAAATGCCAGATAACGACGGCGATCGTCGTGGTAGTTCCGGTGCGAATAGCAGTAGTACAAATAAAGACGCTTCGCGCAATTCGGCAACGAAATCCAGAAATGAGCCAGTTGATGCGGATGACACCTATACGCCGCCGATGGAATCACATACGGACAACGCGACGACGAAGAAGGAGTCAACAAGACAATGACAGCCCGAAAAACGGCGAGTTTGTTGCTCGTGGATGATGACCCCAGCCTGCTGAAACTGTTGGGCATGCGGCTGACCAGCGAAGGATTTAGCGTGATGACCGCGGAGAGCGGCCAAGAGGCGCTGCGGCTGTTAACGCGCGAGACGTTCGATCTGGTGATCAGCGATCTTCGTATGGATGAAATGGATGGTATGGCGCTGTTTGCCGAAATTCAGCGCTATCAGCCGGGGATGCCGGTGATCATTTTAACCGCTCATGGTTCCATTCCCGATGCGGTTGCGGCTACCCAGCAGGGGGTGTTCAGCTTCCTGACGAAGCCCGTTGACCGTGATGCGCTCTACAAAGCGATAGACGAAGCACTGGCATTGTCCGCCCCAGCGGGGGATGAAAGCTGGCGTGAAACCATCGTGACGCGCAGCCCGATTATGCTGCGTCTGCTGGAGCAGGCCAGAATGGTCGCGCAGTCGGACGTCAGCGTGCTGATTAACGGTCAGAGCGGCACCGGGAAAGAGGTGCTGGCTCAGGCGATTCATGCGGCGAGCCCGCGTGCGAAGAAAGCCTTCATTGCAATTAACTGCGGTGCGCTGCCGGAGCCATTGCTGGAATCGGAGCTGTTCGGCCATGCGAAAGGGGCTTTTACCGGCGCGGTCAGCAGCCGTGAAGGGCTTTTTCAGGCGGCGGAAGGCGGCACGCTGTTTTTAGATGAAATCGGCGATATGCCGCTGTCCTTACAGGTTAAGCTGCTGCGCGTTCTGCAGGAGCGAAAAGTCCGCCCGCTGGGTAGCAACCGCGATTTGGACATTGACGTGCGGATTATTTCCGCCACGCACCGTGATTTGCCGAAGGCGATGGAGAAGAACGAATTTCGCGAGGATCTCTATTATCGGCTCAACGTGGTGAATATGAAGCTGCCAGCGCTGCATGAGCGTGCTGAAGATATCCCGATGCTGGCAAACCATCTGCTGCGTGAATCTGCTAATCGCCACAAGCCTTTTGTGCGCACCTTCTCAACCGATGCGATGAAGCGCTTGATGACGGCAAGCTGGCCGGGTAACGTGCGTCAACTGGTGAATGTCATCGAACAGTGTGTCGCGCTGACCAGCGCACCGGTGATCAGCGATGCGCTGGTTGAACAAGCGCTGGAAGGTGAAAATACCGCCCTGCCAACGTTTGTTGAAGCACGTCATCAGTTTGAGCTTAACTATTTGCGAAAACTATTACAGATCGCAAAAGGTAACGTGACGCAGGCCGCGCGAATGGCCGGGCGTAACCGAACGGAATTTTATAAACTGTTGGGCCGCCACGAGCTGGATGCCAACGATTTTAAAGACTAGCGCTGAGAGAGCCGTGCGGGTGTAGATTGTCCGCCTGAGTTCTGACATGCTGTCCACTTGCTGATGCTCGGCTTTGGCCGCAACATAGATAACACAAAGGTTCCTCCATGAAGAAAATTGATGCGATTATTAAGCCGTTCAAACTGGACGATGTGCGTGAAGCGTTAGCTGAAGTGGGCATCACAGGGATGACGGTAACAGAAGTTAAAGGCTTTGGTCGTCAGAAAGGCCACACCGAGCTGTATCGCGGTGCAGAATACATGGTCGATTTTCTGCCAAAAGTAAAAATCGAAATTGTCGTGTCAGATGACATCGTCGATACCTGTGTGGAAACCATCACGCAGACTGCGCAAACGGGTAAAATTGGCGACGGTAAAATCTTCGTCTTTGATGTGGCCCGCGTTGTCCGTATTCGTACCGGTGAAGAGGACGAAGAAGCGATTTAATCGCCTCGTCAATACCATGTATACTCTAAATAATTCGAGTTTCAGGAAGGCGGCAAGTGAGGGCGTCCCGATGAGCTTACTCAAGTAAGTGATTCGGGTGAGCTAACGAAGCCAACGCACATGCAACTTGAAGTATGACGAGTATAGAAGCCAGCCTATCAGGCTGGCTTCGTCACATTTACTTCCCTTTAGGTGCAGTAGGAACCCAACCTGCCAGCACCTTGTTTACGGTGTATTCTGCTGCTTCCGCATCGCTTAACTGACGGCGCTGAGCGTTTTTCTCTGCTCCTTTACCGCTGGATTTATACTCGAAAAAGCGTGAGTCCTGCGGATGGAACCAGATTGTATTACCTTGTTTATCTTTACCGGACATTTTGTCCCAGCCATAGATATGGTCGTCCATACTGGTGTTCAGGAAGACCGTCTGACCGATGGCGTTAGGATCGGCATAGCGGCCATCGTCAAACGTGGTCGTTGGATGCCAGGGGCGACCCAGACCATAGCTTTTCGCGGGAACGCCTTTCTCTTTAATCACACGGCTATTGATAATGACCAAACCATATTTTTGTTTAATATTGGTGCTGGGGGCGGTGAGGTAGCCCATCTGCTGATTTTTCACGTCGGTACGGTTACGCGCGACAATGTCGCAATTGTCAAACAGCGCGGTACCATTACCAAAGATGAAATCAACGGTGCCGCTGATTCGGCATTTGGAGAAGTAACTGCGTCCACCTTTGACATAGAGCGTGTCTTGATAGCCCGTCAGGCTAACATCGTGGAACCAGACACGATCGCCTTTGTCATCAACCAGTAACGCAACGGCCTGCGTATCTTTGATTTTGGTCGGATCGTCATTGGCTTTGGCCTGATTGGCAGGGAAATCAAAACCATTGCCGATGGTCAGCGAGCGGGCGCTGAAATCCGGCGCATTGATTCTCACGGTATAACTGCCGGAGGTTCCCCATTTGCTGCCATCGGGTTTGAGCATCCCAGCGGCGGTGGTCGCGGTGATCACGGTGCCGTCACGGCTTTCACCTTGTAGGTGAATGTTAGGGCGCGTAATGACCAATCGCTCGTGATACACGCCATTTTTCAGATAGATAACAAATGGCGAGCTGTCTGCTGGTGCGCTGGCGATGGCTTCAGCGATGGTTTTGTAGGCGTTGGCACCCGTTGCATTGGCAGAAACCAGCGCATTGTAGTCGGCAGCCTGCGCTAGCGACCAGGGCGAGGAAATTAACATGGCTAAGGTCAGAGTTTTGCGAAGATGTGCAGTGTTTATCATATCCATAGTCCTTTAATGAGTTATATACGACGCGGCGGTATTATTACGCCGCGTGTGGCTCTGTCTTATTATTTTCCTGACGAATGACTACTGGTGTTGTTTGATGGTTTTCTCTGCTAATGCTGCCAGAGCTGGCTCTTGCCGAATGGCATCAGCGACAATCCCTGCCACGGCGGTAGCGCCTTTTTTCTGAAAATGGGTGGTATCCGGTTTGCTCAGGCTACCCGCCTGATCGCGATAGTAAGGGTATTGCTTAGGATCGATTACCAGCCAGTATTGTTTCCAATGGTCGCTGTTGCCCTGGTTTGCCAACGCAATAGTGGCAGGCTCAACGTCCAGCAAAATGACCTTGTTATCCGCAGCCGTATTCTTGATGGTCTGGCTGTAATCGCCGACGAAAGCATAGCCATTTTCCGCGTTTTGCTTGGTGAAGTGACTGTGTACCGCTGGCGTGCCGTTTTTCCCGTCAGCCGTTTTTACTCGGGTCGTCGGGGTCAACAGAACCGGTGTGAGTTTGTGCTGACGGGCGAAAGTGATGTAGCGCTCCAGCGATGTCTGGAATGACATATCAGCTTTCCCCTGCGGGGCCTGCTTTTTCCCTGCCGCATCGTTCGGGTAAGTACAGAGGTTAGCGACATCCGCCGGGCCACGTACCGCTTTTGCACTGTTGCAGTTTTGATCGTTGTGTCCCATTTGAATAAACAGGAAATCACCCTCTTTCATCAGCGGCTGCATCTGGCGGAACCAGCCTTCGTAGAAATAGTCGCGTGAGCTACGGCCTGCACGTGCGCCATTGACGACTTTCACACTGCTATTTTTACTGAACTGCTGTTCAAAAACCTGACCCCATCCCATACGCGGGAAGCGCATTTTTTCATAGGTTGCCGCGGTTGAGTCGCCGACGATGAAAATGCGGGTTTGTGCTTTCTGGATCGCGTCCAGACTCTGGCGGGCAGAACGGTAATCCAGCGGTTCATAATCGCCTTTATTATTCAGACCGACGATGGGATGGAACGCGCTGTCGGTCAGCACCGTATGGCCAGAATAGCCGGTGTCGTTGTGATAATTGCGGGTATGGTTAATGACATTGACGATTTTGGTGACCGCATCCTGCTGGGCCGCAGGGTAAGTCAGAGGATCGAAACTCTTGGGCGCGCTGACGCCTACCTGTTTTAACGCGTCATTAAAGCCTGCATGAAAATCGGCGTAGGCTTTTTTCCATGCTGCGGCGTCCAGTTTCGGTGATGCCGTGTCGTCCGTTAGCTGCTGTGGACCAATGTAGCCTGCTGCCACCGCAATATCTGAGGTAATGCGGTCAGTCAGCGGGTTGATATTGGCAATATTCTCTTTACCGTCATGCAATGATGGGGCGACAGCAGACAGGCAGATTGCACGGGAAATATTATTCAGCAGGCAGTTATTGCCGCCGGATTCGATGGCTAAAAGGCGCAACGGCGGTGTAAGGCCAGAGACATCGAGGTGATATTTTCCTTGCTCATCGGTCTGTGTCTGCCGCTTCTGACCTTGCTGGTCTCTTATAATAATGGTGGCAGGCAGATGAATATCCCGAACGGTAACGTTACCGGATAAGCCGGTTTTTTCACCTAGTGTTGAACCTGACAGTAAGTTAACGCTGTCCGGTGCGGCGGTCTGGTGTGCCGCGGCGGGCGTTTTAGCGTGTACCAGTGTGAAAGGGGCGGAAAGTATCAGAGCTAAAGCTATACTTTCTGAAAAACGTTTTGCCATGGTCAGACATATCCCTTGTTGGTTAGTCGAAAACGGTTAATGAACCCAGGCGTTATCAAAGGAAGGTCGCTGTTTTTTATCGCTCTTGTCACGGCCTTTAGCGAGAACGTCGGGCTTTTATTGTGCACCCAAGCCGATTCAAGGGCGATGCCTATATCCGTCATTCTTCAAGTTGCATGTGCGTTAGCTGCGTTCGCTCACCCGAATCACTTACCCGAGTAAGCTCATCGGGACTCCCTCGCTTGCCGCCTTCTTGCAACTCGAATTATTTAGGCTATAAACACAGCTCCTTTGGTGAAATAACTATTCATTAAAAATGAAATATTATTTTAATAAGGTATTGTTTTTTGTGACCCACCTCTTTTTTAGTGGAGCGCTTGTGTATCAGCGCATAAAAGTGTGATCGATAAAGTATTTTGGGAAGGGGGGCGGTCTGAAAGATGAAAAAAGGCCGCAGAAGCGGCCTTTGGGTTTGATCCGTCACCAATGAGGGTTAGACGACTTTATGTGGACCAAAACATTCGTAATGCAGTTGCTCAGCGGGGATGCCCATAGCCAGCAACTGCTGCGCGATAAACTGCATGAAAACCACAGGGCCGCACAGGTAATAGTGCATATCTGGCGTGGTTAATTCATCTTTTAACGAGGCCAACTGCATCAGCCCGCGATGATGATAATCTTCGCCTGGGCGATCGACCTGCTGCGGTTCCCGATACCAGATGTGATGCTGGAACTGCGGCAGAGACTGTCCTGTTTGTTTGATTTCATCCGCAAACGCATGCGCTGTGCCATTTTCTGCTGCATGTAGCCATAGCACCTTCGCCTGATGATTCTGTTGCTTGAGCGTATGCAACATGCCCAGCATCGGGGTTTGCCCCACGCCGCCAGAAATCAGGGCAACCGGTGTAGAAGCGGGGATATCCAGGAAGAAATCGCCGTGCGGTGCCGCCAGATGAATGATGTCGCTTTCACGCGCGGTATCATGCAGATAGCCGGAAACAGTGCCTTGAGCTTCACGTTTCACCGCAATCCGGTAGGATTTTCCATTTGGCGCGTGAGTCAGAGAGTATTGGCGAATCTCTTGGTTGGCAAAGCTGTCATGCTTGATGTAAACCGCCAGATACTGGCCCGGTTGAAAATCCGCAATAGGCTGGCCGTCGGTGGGTTCCAACGTGAAGCTGGTAATCACCGAGCTTTGTGGCTGTTTGTTCACAATACGGAAAGGCCGCACGCCGCTCCAGCCGCCGTTTTGCGCTTCGGTACTGCGGTAGATATCGCCTTCACGCTGAATGAAGACATTCGCCAGCACGCCATAGGCTTTACCCCAGGCATCCAGGACTTCTTGCCCTGGGCTAAACAGTTCATCCAGCGTTGCCAATAAATGATTACCGACGATCTGATACTGATCGGCCTGAATGTTAAAGCTGGCATGCTTCTGGGCGATACGCTCAACCGCAGGCAGCAGCGCAGCCAGGTTTTCAATATTCGTTGCATAAGCACAGATGGCATTGAACAACGCTTCACGCTGATCGCCATTGCGCTGGTTGCTCATGTTAAAAATATCTTTGAGCTCAGGGTTATGCGTAAACATGCGATCGTAAAAATGCGCGGTTAGTTTCGGGCCCGTTTCCGCCAGCAGAGGAATGGTTGATTTAACGATGGCGATAGTTTGGTTATCCAGCATGGTGACTCCTTTTTATTGGCATGACTTATAAGTTGTATTTTATATGCATCTTATTGGGTTTGTCCGCCGCTGTAAATTACCTTTTTGGTGGTAGGGGTTTTTAGGCAGAGCCAAAGGGAATAACATGAAGAAATAGCAGGTTGAGAATGAAGAAAAATCCGTTTACCACTGCGCAGCAGATATTTGCTGAAGCCTTGCGCTGCCTGTAGCTAATCGTTTGCGTAAAAACCTCTGTCAAGACCTATCTTCATTAGGGAAAAACGGTTTACACTATACGCCATTCCCCAAAAGGGTAGCCCAATTCCCAAATGGGCCATTAATTCCCAGTATATTTATGTTAGCTGAGTCAGGAGATCCGGATGTTAAAGCGTGAAATGAACATTGCCGATTATGATGCCGACCTGTGGCAAGCAATGGAGCAAGAAGTGGTGCGTCAGGAAGAGCACATTGAACTGATTGCGTCAGAAAACTACACCAGCCCACGCGTTATGCAGGCTCAAGGGTCTCAGCTGACGAACAAGTATGCTGAAGGTTATCCGGGCAAACGTTACTACGGCGGCTGTGAGTATGTGGACATCGTTGAGCAACTGGCTATCGATCGTGCGAAAGCGCTGTTCGGTGCAGATTATGCCAACGTTCAGCCGCACTCCGGCTCTCAGGCTAACTTTGCCGTTTACACCGCGCTGCTGCAGCCGGGCGACACCATTCTGGGTATGAACCTGGCGCACGGTGGTCACCTGACGCACGGTTCTCCGGTTAACCTGTCAGGTAAACTGTATAACGTTATTCCTTACGGCATCGACGAAAGCGGCAAGATCGACTACGACGAAATGGCTGAACTGGCGCGTACGCACAAGCCAAAAATGATCGTCGGCGGTTTCTCTGCTTACTCTGGCGTGGTTGACTGGGCGAAGATGCGTGAAATCGCTGACAGCATCGGTGCTTACCTGTTTGTCGATATGGCGCACGTTGCCGGTCTGATCGCCGCGGATGTTTACCCTAACCCGGTTCCTCATGCCCACATCGTGACCACCACCACGCACAAAACGCTGGCTGGCCCACGCGGTGGCCTGATTCTGGCGAAAGGCGGCGACGAAGAGCTGTACAAAAAACTAAACTCTGCGGTATTCCCTGGTGGTCAGGGCGGTCCATTGATGCACGTTATCGCGGGTAAAGCGGTTGCGCTGAAAGAAGCGATGGAGCCTGAATTCAAGGTTTATCAGCAGCAAGTCGCGAAAAACGCCAAAGCAATGGTTGAAGTCTTCCTGTCACGTGGTTTCAACGTGGTGTCTGGTGGAACCAGCAACCACTTGTTCCTGCTGGATCTGGTGAGCAAAAACCTGACCGGTAAAGAAGCTGATGCTGCGCTGGGCCGTGCAAACATCACCGTGAACAAAAACAGCGTGCCTAACGATCCGAAGAGCCCGTTTGTGACTTCTGGTATCCGTATCGGGACCCCAGCGGCAACCCGTCGCGGCTTTAAAGAAGCGGAAGTGCGTGAACTGGCTGGCTGGATCTGTGATGTGTTGGACAACATCAACGACGAAGCGACCATTGAACGTGTGAAACAGAAAGTTCTGGAGATCTGTGCCCGCTTCCCGGTTTACGCATAATTCGGCATTTTCTCTGACATCACTGTCGGAACACTTCCTAAACGCCAGCCTGAGTGCTGGCGTTTTTTATGGCGGCCATCCCTGGCCACCACCCTGCGGGCCGTCGCAAGCGACGTTGAAAAACGTTCCCTACGTTTTTTTATGGCGTGCCATCCTTGGCCGCCACCCTACGGGCCGTCGCAAGCGACGTTGAAAATTTCTCCCGGAAATTTTTTATGCCTGTCGATCAGGGCACTATCTCCGTTCACGTTTAATGGTGAATAACGCGTTGCACCGTCGTGTGCACTCTGACACAGTAACCGGCAAAAAAGAGTAGCGAGCAAAAAAGTGCCGAAGCTAGGGGAGTTCGTCATCGAAAGGGAGGAATCATGGTTTTGCAATCGACGCGCTGGTTGGCGCTGAGCTATTTCACCTACTTTTTTTGCTATGGCGTTTTCCTGCCGTTCTGGGGCGGGTGGCTGAAAGGCGAGGGGCTGTCCGCTGAGTCGATCGGCATGCTGCTGGGCGCGGGGCTGGTGGCGCGCTTCGTCGGCAGTCTGGTCATCACGCCCAGCGTGAAAGATCCGTCCAAATTGATTACGGTGTTACGTGGGCTGGCGTTGCTGTCATTGGCGCTGGCTGTTGGTTTCTGGCTGGGGAATGCCTGGCTGTGGCTGATGATCGTGATGATCGGGTTTAACCTGTTTTTTGCGCCGCTGGTACCGCTGACGGATGCATTAGCGGCGACGTGGCAGCGGCAGGTTGTGATGGATTACGGCAAGGTACGCGTCTGGGGCTCGATCGCGTTTGTTATCGCTTCTGCCGCAACGGGCGAACTGGTCGCAATCTGGGGGCACCCCGCGATTCTGGCCATTCTCAGCGCGGGGCTGGTTGTGATGCTATTAGGTATGCTGCTTCGCCCCAGCGTGATGCCGCAAGCCGCAACATCGACTGCGCAGTCGGTTAGCGTCACGCCGTGGAAACGATTGCTAACCGAACCCGCGGTATGGCGTTTCCTGCTTTGCGTGTCGCTGCTGCAAGGTGCACACGCGGCGTACTATGGTTTCAGCGTCATTTATTGGCAGGATTCGGGCTATTCCGCCTCGATTATTGGCTATCTCTGGTCGTTAGGTGTGGTCGCGGAGATTGTTATCTTTACCTTCAGTCAACGCCTGTTTCGACGCTGGAGTGCCAGACAGCTTTTGCTGCTCTCTGCCGTATGCGGCGTGGTGCGCTGGGGCTTGATGGGGGCGACGGTGGCTCTGCCGTGGCTGATTGTGATACAGATATTGCACTGTGGCACCTTCACCGTCTGCCATCTGGCTGCCATGCGTTTTATCGCCGCACGTACCGGTGGTGACATTCTGCGGTTACAGGCGGTGTATTCCGCGCTGGCGATGGGCGGAAGTATCGCGGTGATGACGATGGTGTCCGGTTTCCTGTTTGAACACCTGCAGGGCGGCACGTTCTGGGTGATGGCGCTGTTGGCGGTTCCGGCCCTGTTTATTCGGCCTTCTGTCCGTCACCATACGGTGGTCGAAAAGGCTTAAGTCATGGCGCGTATTGTCAAGATAACGTAGTGTGGTAAAAATAATGTTACATTATAACGCTTTGAAACGGTGGTGCGGACAGATAACGTTGCTGATGACAGGTCTGGCGTTCGGCCAGCCCGTTTTCGCTCACCCACACAGTTTTATTGATATGCAGACGACAGTTGAGAGTCAGAACGACAACATCACCGGTTTACGTATGCTGTGGACGATGGATCCCATCACGTCTGCTGACCTGTTGTATGACGCCGGGAAGGCGAATAAGGACTCTGAAGTCTGGAAAAAGCTGGCGGCGGAAGTCATGGCGAATGTGTTAGGACAGCATTATTTCACCGATATTTATCGTGATGGTCAGCCCGTGAAATATGCGCCGATGCCAACCGAATATCACCTTTCTCGCAAAGGCAATCAGGCGGTACTGGAGTTTGTGCTGCCGCTGGCGCATCCACAGCCGCTGGCTGGCAAGCCTTTGCTGATTTCTACTTACGATCCTACCTACTTTGTCGATATGTCCTACCAGAACGATAAGGCCGTTACGCTGGCGCCTGCGCTGGCTTCACGTTGTAAAACCTCGCTCGTCACGCCGGAACCTAACGCTGAACTGCAATCCTATGCGCTGTCGCTGGATAAGAACGATGCGCCGGATGAAGACATGGAGCTGGGGAAACAGTTTGCACAGCGGGTGACGTTGCAATGTCAGTGAACCTCGGCTCACTGGCGCGTCAGCGCCCGCTGTTGAGCCGACTGCGCGATCTGTGGCCGCTGTGGCTGTTCTTGGCGCTGCTGGCCTCGGCGTTGCATTACATCGTGGGATACTGGCCGCAAATCGTGCTGCAAAGCGCGATCTGGCAGAAATCGCTGCATCAGCAGATGTCGCACCTATTGCAGATGGTGGAACAGCAGCCGCATCAGGCGGGGCTGAGTCTGATGATGTTCAGTCTGGTCTATGGCGTGCTTCATGCCGTCGGGCCGGGGCACGGTAAAGTTGTCATTATGACTTATCTGGCGACACATCCGTCGAAGCTGAAAAGCAGCCTGAAGTTGACGCTTGCCGCGTCGCTGGTTCAGGGGCTGATGGCGGTGGCACTGGTGACCGTGGTATTAGGGATCTTGCAGCTGTCTAGTCGAACGTTGCATAACAGCAGTTTCTGGATGGAAAAGGGGAGCTTCGTGCTGGTGGCGGGGCTGGGGCTGCTGCTCTGTTTCCGTGCGTTGAAACAGCTGTATATCGCCGTCGTGCGGCAGCCTAAACCGGCGACAATTTTGCGCGTAACGCCTTTGCACGTAACGCCTTCTCACGTAACCCAGTTTAACGTATCAACCGATAGACGTATGGTGCTTCGCCCGACGCCTGCGCTTTCCTCTTCTTCTCATCAGCACGATGCCGACTGCGGCTGCGGACACCGCCATCTCCCCAGCAATGAGGAACTTGAGCGCGATAGCAGTTGGCGCACACGTCTGATGATTGTGCTGGCGATGGGCATGCGCCCGTGTTCGGGCGCTATTCTGGTGCTGCTTTTCTCTAAAGTGATCGGCGTGTATTGGTGGGGCGTTGCCTCTGCGCTGGTAATGGCTGCCGGAACGGCGATCACGATCTCGGCACTGGCCGTGTTGGTTTTTTACTGCCGTCGCGTGGTTGAGCGCTTAGGTGCAAACCGTGCTTCGCCCGTGTGGCAGCGTGCGACGTTTTCTCTTCTGGCGTTTGCTGGCGGGCTGATTTTGGTTGGCTCCGGCGTCCTGCTTTACCTCAGTGCACAGCCCGCAATGATGGGCGGCATTCGGCCATTCTCCGGCTAATTTTACCTTTTATTAACGCCGCGCTAAAAACCCATTGCTTCCGATAATCACGGCAGGATATCATTTCAATAATGATAACTATTATCATTTATAACCATAATCTCAGAAGGGAATAATAATGAAGAAATGGCTGTTTTCAGTCGTTGTTCTGTTGGGGTTGAGTGCGAGCGTTGTCGCCAGCGCTAACCCGATTGTTATTGAAGACGTTAGTGGCAGGAAAGTAGAAATCAAATCCGAAGTGAAGCGGATTATCCTCGGGGAAGGTCGACAGATTTATCTGCTGGCTGCTTTTGATACCGAGGCACCGTTCCAGCGCGTGGTTGGCTGGCGTGACGATCTGCCAAAAGCGGATTACGACGGCTACATGGCTTATGAAAAACAATACCCGGAAATCAAAAAGCTGCCGACCTTTGGCGGAGCGAAAGACGGTACCTTCAACGTTGAGCAGGCATTGACGCTGAAACCGGATTTGGTGCTGATGAATCTGGAGTCAAAAGCGGCAACGGATGAAGGCAAATTGATCGAGAAACTTAATTCGCTGGGGATTCCAGTGGTGTTTATCGATTTCCGTGAGAAGCCGTTTGAGAACGCTGAGAAAAGTATTCACATCATGGGCCAGTTGGTTGGCAAACCACAGCGTGCGGAAGAGATTATTAAATTCCGTCGTGAGCAGATTGAGCTCGTCACCGATCGGTTAAAGAACTATCAGGGCCCACGTCCGAAAGTGATGATCGACCGCGCGGGCGGCTATGATGAAGAGTGCTGCATGTCATTCGGTGATGAAAACTTCGGCCGCATGGTTGAGGTTGCTGGCGGTGACAACATTGCCAAGAACATCATCCCCGGCACGTTTGGTACGCTGAACCCAGAGCAGATTATCAGCTCTCGCCCGGATGTGGTGGTGGTGACTGGAGCTAACTGGAAAAACTACAACACGGCAAATGGCTGGGTTGGCGTTGGACCAGGAGCCGATCAGAAAGAAGCGCTGCAACGCCTGCAAAAGCTGATGGAACGTTCAGCATTCAAAACGCTGCCGGTAGCAACCGATGGCAACGCCCATGCAATCTGGCATCAGTTCTATGATAGCCCGTATCAGTTTGTGGCGATTCAGGTATTAGCAAAATGGATGCACCCGGAACTGTTTAAGGATATCGATCCTGATGCAACATTCCGTACCTTCCATGAGAAGTTCCTGCCTCTGCCATATCAGCCAGGCTACTGGGTCACGCTGCCAGCGAAGAAATAACGCTATATCCGTCATACTTCAAGTTGCATGTGCGTTGGCAGCGTTCAGTCACCCGAATCACTTACTTGAGTAAGCTCATCGGGACTCCCTCACTTGCCGCCTGCCTGAAACTCGAATTATTTAGGATATATCAGGTAGCGGGCCAGATAATAAAAAAGCACTGAACCTCATCGGTCAGTGCTTTTTTTTTGTGCTTTTTTCACCGATTTTATCGCCTGACAAATAATCGAAAAATATATCTGCCGTTCATCGCAATATGGCTGATGAAGGATTTTCCGTAAGCCATTCTCTTCCAGTTAATTTGTTGCAGGATCGATGGATGTTTATGACGATCGATTATCTTACTTTGATAGCTTTTGGCTATTGTTTTGAGATTATTAAATGTTTTTAATGATCGATGCTATCAAGCTGTTCGCTTCTGTGGCGATAATTGAACGTGGTGAAGGTATGTCTGATTTTTATGCAAACGCCACGTATGGAGGGACATTCGATTTATTCGACATACCGGAATCAGGAAAAAATACGGTATAAAAATTCAAAAAATGGAGCGGTTATGAATATCACGCAACGCCTGCTGTTGACGTTTTCACTGATGTCGCTGGCACTTATTTCATTAGTTATTGTTACTTTATCATTGTTATCAGGGTTCCAGTCTCGTTTTGAATATGTTCAGGATAATGCGATTCCGAGCATTAAAGATTTAAATAGTTTGGTGGATAAAAGTAATTCGCTGGTGCTTTTTTTGTATCGTCATCAGACCACGGATGACGATCGTAAGCTGCCTGCGATCGAGCAAGATATTAATAGAACCATCGAGGAAATAAAGAAGCTCAATGAGTATTACCTGATCAATGATGCTTCCAGCGAGGAGGATCGCCAACTGACCCATACGGCGATTGACCTGACCAAAAAATTACAGGCGTCGCTACCCGTCTTTCTTAACGCGTCAAAGGCGAACCAAAACGAAACTGCTCTAGGCCTGTTGCAGGGAGCAGGGGGGCCTGGAGAAGCGGTACGTGAGCTACTCACCAATTACCGTAAGCAATTCGATCTCAATGTTGAAATGGGCGACGAGTTGCGTCAGGTGAATAAACGGATTTATGACCAAACGTGGTTCGGCCTGTTGTCCGGTACGTTATTGATCGTGTTGCTGATCGGATTTTTCGCGGTGAGAACCATTCTGGGCATTAGAAAAAGTTTGAATAACATGAGTCAGACGATGGAAAGCGTTAGCACCCATCTCGACCTGACGATTCAAGCGGACGATCGACGCAAGGATGAAGTGGGAAATACCGCTCGCGCCTTTAATAGCCTGATGCAGCGGGTATCCTCAGCGCTGGCTTCGGTGAGTGCGTCATCGCAGTCGGTGAGCAGTGCGGCGACGCAGATTGCGGCGGGGAATGAAGATCTGTCATCCCGCACGGAAGAGCAGGCTGCTTCGCTGGAACAAACGGCGGCCAGTATGACGGAAATCAGTGAGACGGTGCGCCAGAACGCGGAGAACACGCAACAGGCGAGCCTGCTGGCGGGGAATGCCAGCAAGATCTCCATCAATAGCGCGGATTCCGTCAATACGATGCTGAATACGATGGAACACATTCGCACCAGCTCAGGCAAGATCACCGAGATCATTGCGCTTATCGAGGGCATCGCGTTTCAGACCAATATCCTCGCCCTGAATGCGGCGGTAGAAGCCGCGCGTGCTGGTGAGCAGGGGCGCGGTTTTGCGGTGGTTGCGGGAGAGGTGCGCACGCTGGCACAGCGGTCATCTACGGCGGCACGTGAAATCAAGGACCTGATTGATGCCTCAAACTCGCTGGTGTCGGCGGGCGTGGATCAAGCCAGCGATGTAGGGAAAAACATGTCGGCGATGAAGGATGCGATCCAGCAGGTGACGGATTTAGTCAATGAAATCGCGGCGGCGACTGAGGAGCAAAGCCAGGGTATCAGCCAGGTGCATCAGGCTGTTAACCAAATGGATGATGTGACTCAGCAAAATGCCTCACTGGTGGAAGAGGCGTCTGCGGCGTCGCAGTCGTTGCAGGAACAGGCAAGTACGTTGAGCCAACTGGTTGGGCAGTTCATTGTGGGGCAGGTTACCCCTCTGGCGCTGGCCTCCGCTTCGGCACCCGCGCTACCAGGAGTGTCCGCGCCGCGCCTTTCTCCCGTGAAGAAAAAAGGTGTCATTGCGCCGGATGAAGCGGACTGGCAGCGTTTCTAACCTATCGCGCCGTATGCTGCGCAGTAAGGCGGTATGCGGCTATAGATTCGATTGACCAGCGGCGAAAGCCAAGGGAGATGACGGTATGGAATCGATTGAGCACAGTGCGGAAAATCTGGGGGATTATGCGTCTCTACTGACAGAATTCGAGCATATGACCGCCTTGCTTACTCAGCTAATGAAAAGCGATTACCGCACGCTTGATCTCTATCTCAATAATTGCAGCCACCTTATTTTGCGATTTACAGCAATCTATAAACTGCTCGATAAACCAGAGTTTGAACATTATCTGAAGCATTATGATGCTGCGCTCTACTACAACGTCAACAGCGTGGGTTTGGCATTGCGTCTGTTTGAGAACATGCTGACGAACATGCGCGATGGGCTTGCCTCTGCGCGTTTGTGTTGAATAGCGGCAACGTGAGGTATAGCGCGTACGGTGTGAAAATGGTTCTGGTGCGGTGAATCAGCATCGTCGCGTTTGATAAGGTAAGGAAGACGGTGAGGGAACTCACCGTCTATTCGTGCAGAGAAAAGCTTAGATGGTCGGTTCGCTGACCAGCCCGTCGATAATCACCTGCGGCACGCCCTGCGAACAGCGCTCAATGCGCCCGCGTACGCCATAGACCGCTGACAGGCTTTCCGGGCTAATCACCTCGGCTGGTGCGCCATTGGCAATCAAATTACCGTTTTGCAGCATCAGTACGTGGTCGCCGTGGCGCAGCGCGATATTGATGTCATGCACTACCACGACGGTGATGATGTTGCGCTTACGCGTCTCCTTGCGTACCAAATCCATCACGTGGAACTGATAGTTCAGATCCAGCGCGCTGAGCGGTTCGTCCAGCAGGAGCAGCGAGGGTTGACGGATCAGCGATTGCGCTAACCCCACCAGCTGTTTCTGTCCGCCGGAGAGCTGATCGAGATAGCTCAACGCCAGATGTTCAATGCCCAACTGACGCAGCAGACTCATCACTTCATCCTGCTTTTCGGCGTTGTGCATACCGCCGGACGCGCGCTGTGCGACGATAATCGATTCCAGTACGTGCAGATGAACCCCTGCGGGCAGGGACTGCGGCAGATAAACGACTTTTTCCGCCCGCTGAGCGAATGGCAACGTCATCAGGTTGGTGTCATCCAACCACAGTTCGCCTTCGGACGCGTTCAGGCCAGCCATTGCACGCAACAGCGTTGATTTACCGCTGCCGTTAGGGCCGAGCAACACGGTAATTTTTCCGCGCGGCAGCTGTGGTACGGACAGATCGCGAATCACCTGACGCTTGGGGTAACCCGCGCGAAAGTGGGAAAGGCGTAATCCAGAAGTGGTTTGCTGGTTCATACGTTTCCTCTGTGGCGCAGGATAATACTCAGGAAGAAGGGAACGCCAACCAGTGAGGTGACGATCCCGACTGGGATAATGACGCCGGGGATGAGATTTTTCGAGGCAACGGACGCCATCGACAGCACCAGCGCGCCAGTTAACGCACTGGCAGGCAGATAGAAGCGGTGATCTTCACCGAAAATCATGCGTGCGATATGCGGAGCAACCAGACCGATAAAGCCGATTGGACCGACAAACGCGACGGAAATGGCGGATAAAATACTGATGCGCAGCAGCGTCGCCAAACGCAGGCGGCGGACGTTAATGCCAAAACTCACGGCGCGATCTTCACCCAACCGTAGCGCGGTCAGTTTCCATGAGCTCATCAGTGAAATTGGCATCACGATGACGAGCACCAGCAGCAGAATTCCCAATTTTTCCCACGAGGCGCGGGCCAGACTACCCATCGTCCAGAACACCAGGCCTTGCAGCGTGTCTTCGTTGGCGATGAACTGGAGCATGGAAACCAGCGCGTTGAAGGTGAACACCAGCGCGATACCGAACAGCACGACGCCGGAGGTAGCGACCTGCGTCCAGCGCGTAATGCCATCAAGCAGCAACGCTGCCAGCAGCGCAAAGATAAAGGCGTTTGCGGAGATAAACCACTGAGCCGGAATACCGGGGATGCCGATACCGAGGACGATAGCCAGCGCAGCACCGAACGCAGCAGCGGAAGAAACGCCGAGCGTAAACGGGCTGGCCAATGGGTTGTTCAGGATCGTCTGCATTTCTGCACCGGCCAGACCAAGCGCTAGCCCGACGATAATGGCCATCAGCGCGTAAGGCAGACGAATATCCCAGACGATCACGCGCGTACCCGCATCGGCGCTGGCCGGATCGGTCAGCGTCTGCCAAAGCACATCAAGCGTCAGCCCTGAAGGCCCCATCGTGAAATCCAGCAACAACGAGCCGATGATGATCAACAGCAGTATCGCCATAACACCCACACGGCGTCGAATGATGCCGCGATAGTTGTCCATAATGGTGTTGGCATCCGCGGCAGCATTGCGGATACCCGGTTCAGTGGTTGTACTCATTAAAAATTACTCACCTTGTTTCCAGGCAAAGATAAAGTCACTGTCAGGCAGCGAGGTAAAATTCTGAATGATATAACGATACGTATCGTCAGGATTCAGGCTGGTAAAGGCCTGAGGATAAATATCCTTGGCCAGATATTCCATACCGACAATGTTGTAGGGATGGTTGTAGAAATGGTGGTAAACGCCGTAAACGTGTTTCGCCTGAACCGCTGGAATCTGACTGATACCCGTGCGATTTAGCAGCGTAGCGGCCTGATTACGAACGTCTTCTACGCTGGCGCCGTAGCCTAACGGCAGGACCTGGCTGTTGCCACGTTTAGAGCCCGTCATGATGTAGGCATCGGGCTTCATGCTGATAATTTTTTCCAGCGAGACAAAGCCTGATGCACCCGGCAGCAAATCCGACCCTATATTTTTCGCACCGACCGCTTCGACCAATCCGCCCCAGCCGCTGTTGCTGTGTGTGAAGCAGCAGGAGTCCGAGTTACCGGCAATCGGTTCAACAAAGACGCTAGGTTTCGGGGTGATTGCGGCGGTTTTCTGCTGAATAGCATCGAAGTGTTGACGATAGAAATCGGTATACGCTTTGGCATTGGCTTCCCGGTTCAGCACTTTACCCAACAGGTCGATGCTGGGGGCGGTATCTTTAGCCGGATTCACTTCATAATCGACGAACAGTACCGGAATATTCAGCGCGCTGAGCTTGTCGATCACACCGCTTTCCTTCAGTGCTGCCTTGGCACGCAGCTGGGCAATCATCAGGTCCGGCTGTTTTGACAGCACGCTTTCCAGATCGACGTTACCTTTGTCACTGAAGCCCATATCCAGAATGCCAACGGACTCAGGCCATTTCCCTTTCAGCATATCCCAGGTTGCGGTGTCCTGCTTTTTCGCCAGATTGTTCCAGGCGACCAGACGCTGAAAGGGGTTATCGCGGTCAAGCAATGCCATCGTCATAATATCGCGCCCATCTTGCAGGATGATGCGCTGTGGCTCTTGTTTAATGGTGACACTTCTTCCGTCGAAATCGGTGACGGTAAGAGGGTATTGGGTGGCGTAGCTGAAAAGCGGGGTGGTGAGGAGTGCGGTCAGAAAGAGTGATCTTACTGATTTTCTTAACATGGTGGCGATCCTAATTCACAATTTATCAATGTGATGAAGTTATCAGTGTAATGAGTTTGATAATTATTATCGTATAATGATAAACAATGCGTATACAGGATTCATATGTAAAGAAAAATAACAACTCCGGCCCAATTTCTTTTTTATGGAGGTGAGCCGGAGTGGGTCTGAATTAGCGTTTCAGCGCGTCGCTCAGTTCTTCACGGATGGTGCCCAGAATGGATTTCACCACACGCGGGTTACCTGCAACCAGATTGCCGGACGCAAGATAGTTATGGCCGCCAACGAAATCGGTCACGATCCCGCCCGCTTCACGTACCAGCAGCTCGCCACCGGCAAAATCCCATGGCTTCAGGCCGATTTCAAAGAAACCGTCAACGCGACCCGCGGCCACATAGGCCAGATCCAGTGCAGCAGAACCCGTACGGCGGAAATCCGCACAGTGGGTGAACAGTGCGCCGATGGCATTGATGTAGCTTTTGCTGTGTTGTTTTAATTTGAAGGGGAAGCCTGTTGCCAGTACGGTGCCTTCCAGATCGCGTGCAGTGCTGCTGCGCAGGCGGTAACCGTTCAGCTGTGCACCTTGACCACGGGTCGCGGTAAACAGTTCATTACGCATAGGATCGTAAACAACGGCAACTTCGGTACGGCCTTTAATGCGGACCGCGATAGAAACAGCGAAGTGAGGTAAACGTTTGATGAAGTTGGTGGTGCCATCCAGAGGATCGATAACCCATTGTACTGCCGGATCTTCGCCAACCAGCTCGCCACACTCTTCACCAATAATGGTGTGCTGTGGGTAAGACTTACGGATGACTTCAACGATCAGACGTTCTGCATCCCGATCGACGTTGGTCACAAAATCGTTGCTGCCTTTCTGGCTAGCTTCGACGGCGTCTGGCGTTTCATAGTTCTTGGCAATTAAATTACCGGCTTTACGCGCAGCGCGTATAGCGATGTTGAGCATCGGATGCATGGTATCGGTCCACTGGAATGTTAAAGAACGGAAAGCGGCGCAGAGTATAGCAGTAGAAAAGTAAAATAGCTAAGTTTGTGTTAAGGTATGGCGATTTCCTTTTCACACGACTTCCTTCTATCTATCGCATAACAGAGTTCATATGTTAGACAATATTCGCATTGTTCTGGTTGAAACGTCGCACACTGGCAATATGGGATCAGTGGCCAGGGCGATGAAAACCATGGGGTTAAGTAAACTGTATTTGGTCAACCCATTGGTGAAGCCTGATTCGCAGGCCATTGCGTTGGCGGCAGGCGCCAGCGATGTTATCGGCAATGCCACTATTGTGGATTCGTTCGATCAGGCGCTCGAAGGCTGTGGTCTGGTCGTTGGCACCAGCGCACGTTCCCGAACCTTACCCTGGCCGATGCTGGAACCGCGTGAATGCGGCGTTCGCAGCGCGCAGGAAGCGGAACACGCGCCGGTGGCGCTGGTGTTTGGGCGTGAACGCGTGGGGCTGACGAATGAAGAGCTTCAGAAATGCCATTATCACGTCGCGATTCCCGCGAACCCGGAATACAGCTCGCTCAATCTGGCGATGGCGGTGCAGATCATTGCTTATGAAGTGCGCATTGCGCATTTGGATCGCTTACAGGCCGGACAGCCGCAACATGAAGAATCGCCGTACCCGCTGGTCGACGATCTGGAGCGGTTTTATCAGCATCTTGAACAGACATTACTGCAAACCGGGTTTATCCGACCGGCACATCAAGGGCAGGTGATGAACAAGCTGCGTCGTCTGTTTACCCGCGCCAGGCCTGAAAGTCAGGAGCTTAACATCCTGCGTGGAATACTGAGCTCGGTACAGAAAACACACGACGAATAATACTTGAGTGTTTTACTTGGTTAAATAGTTGACTAAAACACTCAGGAATGTCAGACTCGCGGTATGTTCTGCCAATACATGTTTTCATAATACATGTTTTATCTACAGGTACCACTATCATGAGACTGACATCCAAAGGCCGTTACGCCGTTACCGCCATGCTCGATGTGGCTCTGCACTCCCAGGAAGGACCCGTTCCATTGGCGGATATTTCTGAACGCCAGGGTATTTCACTGTCTTACCTGGAGCAGCTGTTTTCGCGTCTGCGTAAGAACGGACTGGTTGCCAGCGTTCGTGGCCCGGGCGGCGGTTACCTGCTGGGTAAAAACGCGAATGAAATCGCTGTGGGTATGGTCATTTCGGCCGTCGATGAATCTGTTGATGCAACGCGTTGCCAAGGCCGCGAAGGCTGCCAGGGTGGCGATCGCTGCCTGACGCACACGCTGTGGCGCGATCTGAGCGACCGTATTACCGACTTCCTGAATAACATCACGCTCGATGAGCTGGTGAATAATAAGGAAGTGCTGGATGTGGCGGATCGTCAGGATGCTGACACGCGCCGCACTGCTAACGGACGTATCCAGGAAACGATCAACGTTAACCTGCGCGCCTGATATATCTTCAACGTGACGAGCAACTCTTACTCGTCACGTTTTGCCTTTCTGATAGCCGCATAATCCTGACCACATTACTCAATGTGGTGTTGGCGTTAGTCCGACTGTCATGGCGTGTTCTGACGACAAATTGTTCCACGATAACATCGCCAGATCTTTTGCATTGGCCCGAGAGGTTGCGGGTATAAACAACCTGTCAATAAAACAAAACGCATTGTACGTTTTGAAGTGATGTACGGAGTTTATGAGCAATGAAGTTACCTATCTATCTCGACTACTCAGCCACCACGCCGGTTGACCCGCGCGTCGCTGAGAAAATGATGCAGTGTTTGACGTTGGACGGTACGTTCGGTAACCCGGCTTCCCGTTCCCACCGTTTTGGCTGGCAAGCGGAAGAGGCGGTTGATATCGCCCGTAACCAAATTGCTGAACTGGTCGGTGCTGACCCACGTGAGATCGTCTTCACGTCAGGCGCGACCGAAGCCGATAACCTCGCGATTAAAGGTGTTGCCAACTTCTATCAGAAGAAAGGTAAGCACATCATCACCAGTAAGACCGAGCACAAAGCCGTGCTGGATACCTGTCGTCAGCTTGAACGCGAAGGCTTCGAGGTGACTTATCTGGCCCCGAAGCGTAATGGCATTATCGATCTGGCTGAACTCGAAGCCGCAATGCGTGAGGACACCATTCTGGTTTCCATCATGCACGTCAATAATGAAATTGGCGTTGTGCAGGATATCGCTGCCATCGGTGACATGTGCCGTAGCCGCGGTATTGTGTTCCATGTTGATGCTACACAGAGCGTAGGCAAACTGCCTATCGATCTGAACCAGTTAAAAGTGGATCTGATGTCTTTCTCCGGCCATAAAATCTATGGGCCGAAAGGGATCGGAGCACTGTATGTTCGTCGTAAACCCCGTATTCGTCTCGAAGCGCAGATGCACGGCGGCGGCCATGAGCGCGGCATGCGTTCTGGCACCTTGCCTGTGCACCAGATTGTCGGCATGGGTGAAGCCTACCGGATTGCGAAAGAAGAGATGACCGCAGAAATGGATCGCCTGCGTGCGCTGCGCGACCGTCTGTGGAACGGTATTAATGATATTGAAGAAGTCTACCTGAATGGTGATATCGAGCAGGGCGTGTCCACGATCCTGAACGTCAGCTTCAACTATGTTGAAGGTGAATCGCTGATTATGGCGCTCAAGGATCTGGCGGTATCGTCCGGTTCTGCCTGTACGTCGGCCAGTCTGGAGCCCTCCTACGTGTTACGTGCGCTGGGCATGAATGATGAGCTGGCACATAGCTCGATCCGTTTCTCGCTGGGGCGTTTTACCACCGAAGAAGAGATCGACTACACCATCGAGCTGGTACGTAAATCCATCGGTCGTCTGCGCGATCTTTCTCCGCTGTGGGAAATGTTCAAACAGGGCGTGGATATCAGCAGCATCGAGTGGGCGCATCATTAATTCACCAGTTCGGGGACGACTATCATGGCTTACAGCGAAAAAGTAATTGATCACTATGAAAATCCACGCAACGTGGGTTCATTTGATAACGCCGATCCTTCTATCGGCAGCGGCATGGTCGGCGCGCCAGCGTGCGGCGATGTGATGAAGTTGCAGATAAAAGTCAACAATGAGGGTATCATCGAAGATGCCCGCTTCAAGACGTACGGTTGTGGTTCTGCCATTGCCTCCAGCTCGCTGGTTACAGAGTGGGTAAAAGGCAAATCGCTGAATGAAGCTGAAGCGATTAAGAACACGCAGATTGCCGAAGAGCTTGAGCTACCGCCAGTGAAGATTCACTGCTCCATTCTGGCGGAAGACGCTATCAAGGCAGCGATTGCGGATTACAAAAGTAAACGCGACGCGCAGTAATCTCTGCGGCTGAACTCGGCGAGGCACCGTTTCTTGCGGTGCCTGTTCCCGTCGAGGTGGCGAACGATCGAGGTAACAGTATGTCGATTTCTCTGAGCGAAAGTGCGGCACAACGCGTGAACGCTTTCATCGCAAACCGGGGTAAAGGCCTTGGACTGCGTCTTGGCGTACGAACATCCGGCTGTTCCGGTATGGCGTATGTGCTGGAGTTTGTTGATGATTTGAACGACGGTGATACGGTCTTTGAAGACAAAGGCGTAAAGGTCATCGTGGACGGCAAAAGTCTGGTCTATCTTGACGGAACCGAGTTGGATTTCGTCAAAGAAGGGCTGAACGAAGGCTTTAAGTTCAATAATCCGAACATTTCCGGCGAATGTGGTTGCGGCGAAAGTTTCAACGTCTGACCTCTCTTGGGTAGTGAGCGTGCAATCGGTTAATGGCAGGCGTTGCTACCCAGAACTCCCAGAGTACCACTATGGATTACTTTACGTTATTCGGGCTGCCGATTCGCTATGATGTGGATGGCGGCCTGCTTGCATCCCGTTTTCAGGATTTGCAACGGCAGTTCCATCCTGACCGTTATGCTGCCAGCCCAGAGCGTGAGCGCATGCTGGCGGTGCAGCAGGCGGCGACGATCAATAACGCCTATCAGGCGCTCAAGCATCCGCTAAGGCGCGCGGAGTACATGCTGTCGCTGCACGGTTTTGATGTGAACAACGAACAGCACACGATGAAGGACACAGCATTCCTGATGGAACAGCTGGAACTGCGTGAAGAATTGGACGCGATCTCGCAGCGATCGGATGCCGATGAGGCGCTGACGGCCTTTGCCGAGCGATTGCAGGCAACGATCGTTAAGCGCCGTTCGCATATGCGTGATGAACTCGATAATGAGACGTGGACAGACGCCGCAGATACCGTGCGCAAGCTACGCTTTTTAGACAAGCTCCAGCAACAGGTTGAAGAACTCGAAGAACAATTGCTGGACAGATAACTGGTTAATCCGGCGGGTAACCCGATGGTGATTGCCATACGGTTTTTTTCGCCAGCCAATTGATGGAAGCTCAATATGGCCTTATTACAAATTAGTGAGCCTGGCCTTAGCGCCGCACCGCACCAGCGTCGTCTGGCTGTCGGTATTGATTTAGGCACCACCCATTCTCTTGTTGCCACCGTACGCAGCGGTGAAGCTCAGACGCTAGCGGATAGCGATGGGCGCGACCTGCTGCCCTCGGTTGTTCACTATCGTCACGATGGTCACAGCGTCGGCTGGGATGCACGCGACAATGCTGCCCACGATCTGGAAAATACCGTCAGCTCAGTCAAACGCCTGATGGGGCGTTCTCTGGACGACATTCAGCAGCGCTATCCGCATTTACCGTATCGCTTTCATGCCAGCGATAACGGCCTGCCGCTGATTCAGACCTCGGCTGGCAATCTCAATCCTGTACAAGTCTCGGCGGATATTTTGTCCGCGCTGGCTGCGCGTGCGGAAGCGGCGTTAGGCGGCGTGCCGGATGGTGTAGTGATTACCGTTCCCGCCTATTTCGATGATGCACAGCGTCAGGGCACCAAAGACGCGGCGCGTCTTGCCGGGCTGCACGTCTTGCGCCTGCTCAATGAACCAACCGCGGCCGCGATTGCCTACGGGCTGGATTCCGGTAAAGAGGGCGTGATCGCCATTTACGATCTGGGCGGTGGTACCTTTGATATTTCCATTCTGCGCCTGAGCCGCGGCGTTTTTGAGGTGCTGGCAACGGGCGGCGATTCTGCGCTGGGCGGTGATGATTTCGATCATCTGCTGGCGGAGTGGCTGCGTGAGCAAGCGGGCATTCACGATCGTGACGATCGTCAGTTAGATCATGCTTTTCGCCACGCGGCGGTGAAGGCTAAAGTTGCACTCAGCAGCGCCGAGTCGGTGCGTGTGGATGTTGCAGGCTGGCAGGGTGAGATCACCCGCGAGCAGTTTGATTCGCTGATTGCTGCGCTGGTGAAACGTACGCTGCTGTCGTGCCGTCGCACGCTGAAAGACGCGGGGCTGACGCCAGAAGACGTGCTGGAAGTGGTGATGGTGGGCGGATCGACGCGCGTTCCACTGGTGCGCGAACAAGTCGGAACGTTTTTTGGTCGTACACCGCTGACGTCGATCGATCCAGACAAGGTTGTCGCTATCGGCGCGGCGATCCAGGCGGATATTCTGGTGGGCAACAAGCCAGACAGCGAAATGTTACTGCTGGACGTGATCCCCTTGTCGCTGGGGTTGGAGACGATGGGCGGGCTGGTGGAAAAAATCATTCCGCGCAATACCACGATCCCGGTTGCCCGCGCACAGGAGTTCACCACCTTCAAAGACGGCCAGAGCGGCATGATGATCCACGTCTTGCAGGGCGAGCGCGAAATGGTGGCGGATTGCCGCTCGCTTGCGCGCTTCTCACTGCGCGGCTTGCCACCGCTGCCTGCCGGCGGGGCACATATTCGCGTGACCTTTCAGGTTGATGCAGATGGCCTGCTGAGCGTCACGGCGATGGAAAAATCGACGGGCGTCGAGGCTTCCATTCAGGTGAAACCGTCATACGGTTTGAGCGATACGGAAATCGCCACGATGATCACCGATTCGATGCTGAATGCGAAGGAAGATGTCGGGGCACGTCGTCTGGCAGAACAAAAAGTGGAGGCGGCACGCGTGCTGGAAAGCTTGCAAAGCGCGCTGGTGGCTGACGCCGAGTTATTGAGCAATGATGAAAAAGGCATCATTGTCGCGGCATCCGAACATCTGCATACGATGATGCAGGGAAGCGATCCCGTGGCGATTGAAGCCGCGATTAAAACAGTCGATCAACAAACCCAGGAATTCGCCGCCCGTCGCATGGATGCCTCTATCCGTCGCGCGCTGGCAGGCCATTCTGTGGATGAGGTGTAACATGCCTAAAATAGTCTTTTTACCGCATCAGGATCTGTGTCCTGAAGGGGCGGTTTTGGAAGCGGAACGCGGTGAAAGCATTTTGGAAGTCGCCCTGCGTAACGGTATTGACGTTGAGCACGCCTGCGAGAAATCCTGTGCCTGCACCACCTGCCACTGCATCGTGCGCGAAGGCTTCGACTCGCTGGCAGAAAGTACAGAAGAAGAAGACGACATGCTGGATAAGGCCTGGGGGCTGGAGCCGGAAAGTCGTCTGGGCTGCCAGGCGCGTATCGCCGGGGACGACCTGGTCGTCGAGATCCCGCGCTATACGATCAACCACGCGCGCGAGCATTAATCTGCAGAGGGAGCAACCGTTATGGGATTAAAATGGACAGACAGCCGGGCTATCGGCGAAGCGCTTTACGACCAGTTTCCCGATCTCGATCCGAAAACCGTCCGTTTCACGGATATGCACCAGTGGATCTGTGAACTGGATGAGTTTGACGATCGGCCTGATGCCTCCAATGAAAAAATTCTGGAAGCGATCCTGCTGGTCTGGTTAGATGAAGCTGAATAGCACGATGACGGGGCTGCCTTGGGTGGCCCGTTTTATTCTCGTGCCAAAATTCGTAACATTTGCATGTCATGATGCACCGTTTATTTATCTGCAAACCGAGTATTTATAAGCGAGAGCGTTTATAAACACGTATTGAGAAGCAGAACGTCTGTAAATATGAACATCACCTGCAAACATGAAACGTGGCAGGAATACCTATTATCGGAGAAGCACTATGACGAACAATACCATGCTGATTTCACTCTCCACTCAACCTGCTGACGCGCGCTGGGGAGAAAAAGCGACGCTGAGTGTGAATGAGCAGGGTTTTACCATTCATGTAGGGGCGTCCCTGAATGGCAAAGCTGCACTGGCGGTGATCCAACGTGCTGCCCGCAAAATTGATGGGCAGGGGATTAAACACGTTCAGTTAGCCGGTGAAGGCTGGGATCTGGCAAACAGCTGGGCATTCTGGCAGGGGTATCGCGGGCCGAAAGGGCAAAGAACGGTTGAATGGGCGGAACTGAACGACGCTGACAAGAAAGAGCTGAACGATCGCCTGAAGATCGTGGACTGGGTGCGTGACACCATCAACCTGCCTGCTGAAGATCTGGGGCCAGAGCAACTGGCGACCCGCGCAGTCGACCTGCTGTGTGACGTTGCCTGTGATGCTGTCAGCTACCGCATCACCAAAGGTGAAGATCTGCGTGAGCAGAATTATGCTGGTCTGCACACGGTGGGCCGCGGTTCTGAGCGTCAACCAGTGCTGCTGGCGCTGGACTATAACCCGACGGGTAACGCGGATGCGCCCGTGTTCGCCTGTCTGGTAGGTAAAGGGATTACGTTTGATACCGGCGGCTACAGCCTGAAGCCTAGCAGTTCCATGGATTCCATGAAATCAGACATGGGCGGTGCAGCCACGCTGACGGGCGCGCTCGCGCTGGCGGCGGCTCGCGGTTTGCAACAGCGTGTGAAGCTGTACCTGTGCTGTGCAGACAACATGGTGAGCGGTAATGCATTCCGACTGGGTGACATCATTCGCTACCGCAACGGTAAAACGGTTGAAGTCATGAACACCGATGCGGAAGGGCGTCTGGTGCTGGCGGATGGCCTGATCGATGCCTCCGAGCAAAATCCACAGTGGATTATCGACTGCGCAACGCTGACGGGTGCGGCAAAAATGGCGCTGGGTAACGACTATCACGCGCTGTTCAGCTTCGATGATGAGCTGGTGGCGGCATTGCAGGAAAGCGCGACAGAAGAAAACGAGCCGTTCTGGCGTTTGCCGCTGGAAGAATTCCACCGCAGCCATCTGCCGTCCAGCTTTGCGGATCTGAACAACATTGCCAGCGGCGCACACACCGCCGGTGCCAGCACGGCAGCGGCTTTCCTGTCGCACTTTGTGAAAAATTACCAGCAAGGCTGGCTGCACATTGACTGTTCCGCGACGTACCGTAAAGGCGCGGTAGATCAGTGGGCGACGGGCGCAACGGGACTCGGCGTACGCACGCTGGCGAATCTCCTGCTGAGCAACGCCAAGTAGTCGGTTCAGGTCTTAAAGCGTCGGTTTTTAACGTAATCATGTTGAGGAAAGTATGGAGTTTTCGCCACGTAATAAACTGGAAGAAGTGCTGATTCTGGCTGCAACAGAGCCAGCGCATCGTCCTGAATTTTTCAGTGAACTGATGGAAGCCACGGTGTTTGTGCTGGGCAGTACCGATGACGGGGATGAATCCGGTGAGGTGGTATTGCATGCGGGCAGTAATGTGAACATTCAGCACTGGGAAAAAGACGATGGTTCATCCGCCATTCCTTTCTTCTCTTCTCTGGAAGCATTGCAGAGCGTGATTGAGGAAGAAGCCGCTTTTCTGGCCCTGCCGACACGTTCGCTGTTTGAAATGACGCAGGGTGTCACGCTGTTCCTCAACCCTAAGCTGCCGTATGGCAAAGAGTTTTTGCCACAGGAAATTGAACATATTCTGTCTGGCGAAGGTAACGGTTTTGTTCAGCAGCGCGTTGTTGAAGAAGAGATGCAGGTCGTACTGAGCCAGCCAGCCGAGATGCCAGCGCAGATGATTGATTCCCTGACGCAGCTGTTTACCAAACATCGCCATGTAAAACGGGCGTTTTTGGCACAGATTCAGGAACCGGGCGAAGAGCAGCCGCACCTGCTGATTGGGATTGATGCCGATCAGGACGAGGAAGTCATCATCCGTGAAGCGGGCAGCGTCGCCAGCGACACTTTACCGGACGAGCGTCCTGTCGATCTGTGTCTGGTAAAGGAAGGCGAATCGGGTATCAGTCATTATATGATTAAGCACACCACGCCGTTCTACGAGCGCAAGTGGGGGAGTTTCCTGAGGGAGTTTAAGGGAAGCGGTAACGCCTGATACCGGGTGTATAAATTTGATACAGGCAACGGCGGATTACGATCTTTCCGCTGTTGCCTGCAATAGCAGTAGATCGATCAACATCACCAGATTCGATTCAAATGAGCTAATCTCACCGGCTTCCGCCGCATAGTGAACCGCATCATCGTAGAGCCGGAAGTGCAAATCGGCTAACTCGCCTAATGAATTCAACGACGCACGGGTAAACGCGATCACCTTCATGCCAATGTTTTTGGCGATACGCGCCTTATCCAACACCTGCTCGGTTTCCCCACTGCGGGAGATGGCGATAAACACCTGATACTTTGGCGCATTATTGAGAAAAATGCCTCGGCTGTCTCCTAATCCGGAAGAGAAGGCATCTTTCCCCAGCACCTGTAGTTTCTTCGCCAAATATTCAGCAAACAGATGGGAAAACCCTGCGCCGTACAGGAAAAAATGGCTTTCCTGTCGCAGGATAGCGCTGAAAGCGGCTCTATCCTGATGGCTAATGTAGGCAAACGTGCGCTGATAATTGTCGACAAAATGCTGGAAAGCATCGGGAAGCGAAGCGTCATTGGGCGTAACGACAGGCGAGGGAGCCAGACGTGGATGCTCCGTGAGCAGCGTTTTGCAGTGATAAATGAATTCACTGTAGCCGCTAAAGCCGATTTTCTGGCACAGCCGCATGATAGTCGCCGTGGAAACATAGGTTTTCTGCGCCAGCTCCCGCACCGTGATTTTGCCTATCAGCGATGAATGGTCGGCGATAAAAGCCAGCACGCGGTATTCCGCGCGCGTCAGCACCTGACCGTGCTGCATTAAAGACGCCAGCCGATTATCCACCTGCTACCCCTGATTGACGGCAATAAAACACGGAACGGAACTAATCACGCTCAATTGGGACATCATCGCGGCTCCCCCAATCGCTCCATGATCCGTCGTACAGCGTCACATTCGGGACATTTAACTGCGTCAGCGCCAGCACGACGACAGAGGCCGTTACGCCGGAGCCGCAGCTGGCGACGATGGGACGAGTAAAATCGACCCCGTGTTTATGCAGAATGGTCGCCAGTTCGGCATTAGGCTTCAGCGCACCGTTACTTACCAAATCAGTCCACGGCACGTTCAGGCTACCGGGAATGCGACCGCGATGCAGGCCGGGACGCGGTTCATCCACCTCGGCGTTAAAACGGGGAGCGGGGCGGGCATCGACAATCTGTTCTGATTTATCCCGGCTGATGGAAAGCATGTCATCGCGTGAGCGAATGGCATTTTCATCCAGCGTGGCGTGGAATGTGGTCGGTTTAGGTGTTACATCACCCTGTTCCAATGGCAAATTCTGTGCTGTCCAGCCCGCCAGACCGCCGCTCAGGATCGAAAGTGATGTCGCACCGAAGGTGTGCAGCATCCACCACGCACGCGGTGCGGAGAAGAGATTGCCTTCGTCGTAAATCACCAGATGCTGCTGGTTATCGATCCCCAATTCGCCCATCGCGCGTGCGAAGTCTTCGCGAGTCGGCATCATATGTGGCAAATCGGTGCTGTGATCGGACAGCGTTTCAATATCAAAAAAAACCGCGCCAGGCAGATGACCGGCGCGGTATTCGGCATGAATATCACGGGTGCTGTTGCCCGGCGGTAGCATCCGGGCGTCGATGAGCGTGATGCTGCTGTCATTCAGGTGGCTGGCAAGCCAGTCTGCGGAAACAAACCGCTCATGAGAAACGGGCAAATCAGAAGACGATGCTGACATAGATCCTCCACGTTGAGGCCGACGAATTCGACCCCGAATCTATCATTGATGTGCAATGATAGATTCATTGTCAGCGATTTTCCCTCATCCGACAAGTCGCAGATTATTGGGCAATACCGTCTCTATATGCTTGTTTTAATTGCGGCCAGTAATCCTGATTGGCTTCAATCATCTCGTCCAGAATGGCTTTGGCGTGCTGCATTGTCGGCACGGTTCGGTTCAGAGTAAATGCCTGCAAGGCCTTCTCGTAGCTGCCTTCCAGCGTGGCTTCCACCAGCAGCTGTTCAGACGCCAACTGCTGTTCCAGCAAGGCACGATGGAACTGCGGGACATTCCCCATCCGCACCGGTTCTGGACCTTGCGCGGTGATATAAGCGGGCACTTCCACCATCGCATCGTAAGGCAGATTGGCGATGGCACCTTTATTCTCGACGATCACCAGATGACGCTGGCGCAGATCGAACGCCAATGAACAGGCGACATCAACGATGAAGGAGCCGTGCACGCCAACGTGGAACGCGTCCGACAGAATCCCCGTTTCCTTGTAGCTGGCGGCGGCCGCAAACAGCTTTTTCTCACGCCCGTCCATCACTTCATTGGCGCGCGTATAGTCAGGATCCTGATGCTCCACGATCTGATTCGGCATCAGGTAGTACTGCAAATACGGATTCGGCACGAACTCTGGGAAATGATCCATGACGGGTTTGATGTTGCGCCAGGTTTTCACCCACGACGGATCGGCGTGCTGCGGATCGGTATCGGCGGCATCGGCAGTCAACAGGCCATAGCGGGCGATGTGCTCGCGCAGCTCTGGCATACGATCGACGCCGTCGACCAGCACGCGGGTAAACCAGCCAAAGTGATTCAGCCCAAAATAGTCCACCGTGATGTCGTGACGATCGACGCCCAGCACGGCAGCGATGTTACGCATCGCGGCAACCGGCATGTCGCAGATATTCAGCACGCGGGCGTTAGGACGCAGGCGGCGCACGCCTTCGGCAACAATCGCGGCCGGGTTGGAGTAATTGACGATCCATGCCTCTTTGTGCGCGTAGCGTTCAACCAGATCGATCAGCTCAGCCATCGGCAGAATGGTGCGTAGGCCGTAGGCCAGCCCGCCGGGGCCACAGGTTTCCTGCCCGACGACGCCGTGGCGTAGTGGGATTTTCTCGTCCTGTTCGCGCATCTTGTACTGGCCGACGCGCATCTGGGCAAAGACAAAGTGGGCACCGCTAAACGCGGTCTCCGCGTCGGTTGTGACGGTAAAGACAATGCTGTCACTGTGGTCGCGAATCACCTTTTCCACCACCGGCGCGATGATATCCTGCCGCGGGCCGTCGATGTCATACAAACGAATCTCCGCCAGCGGGAAATCCGCGAGACGTACCATCAGACTCTTTACGATGCCTGGGGTATAGGTGCTGCCGCCGCCGGCAATGGTCAGAATGAATGGGGGGGTCGTCATGGTCAGTCTCCTGTTAAAGCGCGTTTTCAACTGCTTCGCGTATCGTTTTGACGTGAAGTCCGTAAACCACCTGTACGTTGTTACCCTGTCGGATAACGGCTTTCGCACCGGTGTTCTTAAGCTGTTGTTCGTCTACCAACGCCGGGTCGATGAGCGTGACCCGTAGGCGGGTGTAGCAGTTATCCACCACCTCGATATTGGGTTTGCCACCCAGCCCGGCGATGATGGTGGCACCCACAAGTTGGGCATCGCCTTTCACCGAGTCCTGTGTTTTTGCCGGATTCTCGGCCTTGGCCTGATATTCGGTTTTGGAATACAGTCGCGTCTCTTCCTCATCGGTTTCACGCCCGGGGGTTGGCATGTCGAAATACAGAATCAGGAAGCGGAAGACGAAGAAGTAAATCACTGACATAGTCAGCCCGACCGCGATGTACATCGGCCAGTTGGATTTCTCGATGCCCAGCGGCAGGTTATAAAGCAGGAAGTCAATGACGCCGTTGGCACCAATCGCATGCACGCCCATAATGGAGAACAGCATCATCCCTATGCCGGTCAGTACGGCGTGGACGGCAAACAGCATCGGGGCGACGAACAGGAACGAGAACTCCAGTGGTTCGGTGACGCCCAGTAAGAAAGAAGTAAATGCAGCCGGAATCAGAATAGCTTTGGCGGCCAGCCGTTTTTCGGGTTTCGCTGTCACATACATCGCCAGCGCAGCGGCCGTCAGACCAAACATTTTACTGATACCGCGCGCGTCCCAGACTACGGTGGAACTCAGCTGTTTGACGTCCTGACAGGCCATTTCAGCAAAATAGATGTTACGTGCGCCCTGATAGAGCTTGCCGCACACTTCTGCGGTGCCACCCAGTTCGGTGTACAGGAACGGGGTATAGACCAGATGATGTAGCCCGGTGGGGATCAGTACGCGTTCCAGAAAGCCATAAATCGCGATGCCAACAGGGCCCGCACCTTTGATAGCGAAGGCGAGCCAGGTAATGCCGTGTTGAGCAAACGGCCACAGGGCGCTCATCGCAAAGCCCAGCGCTATCGCCAGCGGAATAACCAGAATGGCGACGAAGCAGTGGCCGGAATAGATCGCCATCACGCCGTTAAATTGTTTACTGGAATAACGGTTATACAGATAGCCTGCGAATCCGCCGATCAGGATACCGGCGAAAACCCCCATTTCCAGTACTTGAACGCCCAGCACCATACCTTGCCCTGCGGCGCGCATCTCTGCGGCTGGTACGAGTTTGCCCTGTAATTGCAGCGTGATATTCATGGCGTTAATAAAGATGATAAACATCACCAGACCAATCAGCGCAGCGTAGCCCTTATCGCGTTTCGCCAGCCCGATCGGGATCCCTACGGCGAACACCAGCGCCAAATTAGCCAGAATCGCCACGGCAGATTTGGAAACCAGTTGACCAAAATCCTGAATCAAAGGGTGGTTAAGTAAAGGGACATAACCCGCTAGATTGCCGTTACCGAACACATTCCCAAATGCGATGAATAACCCGACAATCGGGAGTATCAGCACCGGCCCATATAGGGACTTGCCGAAATTTTGCAATGCATTGACCGCTCTTTTCATTATCAGCCCTCTTACTGGCCATTATGGTGGGTACAGCAGCAGGCTAGCAGTGAATGACAAAGAAATTCCAGTTATCTTGTTGTTTTAAAAACAAATAACCTATAACGTTACAAGTAACCTTCAGAACTGTGATCGCCGATGATTTGTTACATTCAGTATGGGGGCGGTGGGAAACGAAAACGTACGAGGCGTAATCGTTAATGAAGGGAAAACGAGAGGTAATATTTTTTTAATAAAATGTTATCTACTTGGTAGGCAACAAAGGCCGCTACCCCTATAATTTGCGCCACTTTCACTGGCCGGGTATACAATTCTTATAATCCGGCTGTAATCTGACAGTTTAGTTAATGAGGTCAATATGACGATAGAACGTACCTTCTCCATCGTAAAACCTAATGCGGTTGCTAAAAATGCCATCGGTGCGATTTACGCACGCTTTGAAAGCGCAGGTTTTACCATTGTTGCGGCTAAAATGCTGCGTTTGAGCCGTGAACAAGCGGAAGGTTTCTACGCTGAGCATAAAGGCAAGCCGTTCTTTGATGGCCTGGTCGAATTCATGATGTCTGGCCCGATCATGGTGCAGGTGCTGGAAAGTGAAAATGCCGTCCAACGTAACCGTGACATCATGGGTGCGACTAACCCAGCAAACGCACTGGCGGGCACGCTGCGTGCTGATTACGCGGACAGTTTCACGGCGAACGCGGTACACGGTTCTGATTCTATCGAATCCGCTCAGCGTGAAATCGCTTATTTCTTCAGCGATGACGAAATCTGCGCACGCGCGTAATATTGCGCGTGATAAACAGGTTAGCGCGTGTGATGTTGCTTCTTTTTCGTTGCGTTAATGCGCCGTGTCGACGTAATGACACAGAAAAAAAGCGGTGATGGTAGCTTACCTGTTTTAAACTTTGTACAATGCTGCGCCCCGGATGAGCCTGCTCTTATCTGGGGCGTTTCTTTGGTCATAACCATCGAATTCAACCTTCTTTTTAGCGCCATAACGTGTAATAACGAGGCCAGGATTGACAATGTCTAAGCAAATCGCGTCTGAAACCGTCGTGTCTGAAACGACGGCATCTAACACCACAGTATCTAACACTACCGTATCCGAGCAAACCGTGTCCGAATTCTCTCCGGCGTCTGCTGATGCCTCTCAATCCGTTAAAGCCAGTGCGGAAAAAATCAACCTGTTGGATCTTAACCGCCAGCAAATGCGTGACCTCTTCATGTCGATGGGAGAGAAACCGTTCCGCGCCGATCAGGTCATGAAGTGGATTTATCACTATTGCTGTGATGACTTCAACCAGATGACGGATATTAACAAAGTCTTCCGCAGCAAATTGCAGGAGATCGCTGAAATTCGCGCCCCTGAAGTGGTGGATGAACAGCGCTCTTCCGATGGCACCATCAAGTGGGCGATTCTGGTGGGCGGTCAGCGGGTTGAAACGGTTTATATTCCAGAAGAAGATCGCGCCACGCTGTGTGTGTCGTCTCAGGTAGGCTGTGCGCTGGAATGCAAATTCTGTTCAACGGCGCAGCAGGGCTTTAACCGTAACCTGCGCGTATCGGAAATCATCGGTCAGGTGTGGCGTGCGGCGAAGATTATCGGTGCGTTTAAAGTTACCGGTCAGCGTCCAATCACCAACGTCGTGATGATGGGCATGGGCGAACCGCTGCTGAACCTGACTAACGTCGTGCCGGCGATGGAAATCATGTTGGATGACTTCGGCTTTGGTTTATCCAAGCGCCGTGTGACGCTGTCCACGTCAGGCGTGGTGCCTGCGTTGGATAAACTGGGCGATATGATCGATGTTGCGCTGGCGATTTCTCTGCATGCACCGACCGACGACATCCGCAACGAAATCATGCCGATCAACAAAAAGTACAACATCGAGACGTTTCTGAGCGCGGTACGTCGCTATCTGGAGAAATCCAATGCGAATCAGGGACGTGTTACCGTTGAGTATGTGATGCTGGATCATATCAATGATGGCACCGAACACGCGCATCAACTGGCTGAATGCCTGAAAAATACGCCGTGCAAGATCAACCTGATTCCGTGGAACCCGTTCCCGGGCGCGCCGTATGGCCGCAGCTCAAACAGCCGCGTTGACCGTTTCTCCAAGGTATTGATGGAGTATGGCTTCACGACGATCGTACGTAAAACCCGTGGGGATGATATTGATGCCGCCTGCGGTCAGCTAGCGGGTGAAGTCGTAGACAGAACCAAACGTACGCTGAAGAAGAAATTGGCCGGCGAACCTATCGCGGTGAAAGCGGTCTGATAACAAATGGGCGTGGGTTAACGTGAAGCGCTAACCCGACGTCGTCCGCTGAGGTAATTTGCAGGGCAAAAGTGAGCAAATTGCGAGGCGTGCCGCGTTGTTGTAAGGTCCGACTGCCACTCTGTTCATATTCAGGTAACCTCGCTGGTCAGGATGTCTGGCAAAGACGACAAGGCGAGGGTGCAGGGATGGCAAAGCCACTATCACAGAGACTTTCTTTATGGCAGAGAATGTCTTTATCACAGGGAAAGCATTGGCTGAGTGGCCTGTTCGCGGTGCTGTTGCTGGCGGGGTGTGTGAAATCGCCTCAGGAGACGACCAATCCAGCGGTTGCCCAAACTCGCTTGCAGTTAGGGTTGACCTATCTGGCGCACAATAATCTGGATTCGGCTCGGCAGAATCTTGAGAAGGCGGTTGCGATTGCTCCGCAGGATTATCGAACACAATTGGGGATGGCGCTTTACGAGCAGCGGATAGGTGAAAATCGTCTGGCTGAACAACGTTATCAACATGTGTTAAACATGGCGCCGGAAAATGGCAGCGTCATGAATAATTACGGTGCGTTTCTGTGTAGTTTAGGGCAGTATGTAGCGGCTCAGCGACAGTTTAGTGCGGCTGCACAACTTCCTGATTACAGTCAGGTTGCTGATGCGTTGGAAAATGCGGGATACTGCTTTTTCAATGCTGGACAGACTGAAGACGCGCGCAATTTATTAAGTCGGGCGCTGAAGTATGACCCGACGAAAGGCAGTGCCTTGCTGGCGGAAGCAAACAAACAGTTTGCTTCCGGGAAAAATGAGCAGGCGCGGCTGCTGCTTGATGTTTATCAGCATAGTCTTCCGGCCAGTGCCGAAAGCTTATGGTTACAGATTCGTTTCGCCGCGTTAGCGGGCCATGATGGCGATAAAGAACGTTATGGCAACGTGCTGGCGCGAAGTTTTCCACAATCTAAACAGTACCAGCATTTCTTAGCTAATGAATACTGAAGCCACCCAAGATACAACAGAAGCAAAACTACCCGGCGAACGTCTGCGTGAGGCGCGTGAACGCCTTGGGCTAACTCAGCAAACTATTGCTGAGCGTTTGTGCCTTAAAATCACCACCGTTCGTGATATTGAAGACGGTACGACGCCTGCCGATTTAGCGCCGACTTTTCTGCGCGGTTATATCCGTTCTTATGCCAAGCTGGTTCATTTACCCGAAGATGAACTGCTTCCCTCTGTGGATAAACAGGCCATACCTAAAACGATCTCTGTTTCGCCGATGCAGAGTTTTTCGCTGAAAAAAAGCCGCAAAAAGCGTGATGGCTGGTTGATGACAATCACCTGGCTGGTCGTGCTGGTTGTTCTGGGGCTAACGGGGGCATGGTGGTGGCAAAACCATCAGGCTCAGCAGGCGGAAATCAACAGCATGGTCGATCACGCTAGTTCGATGCAGGCACAAACGGAAGGGCAGTCCGTTCCGCTAATGGACAATAGCGCACCGCAGGAAACGGCAACGCCGGATTCTGCTACGGCACCGGTTTCTACACCAGTCGACCTTTCAGCCACTGGAACGGAGACACCGTCAACGCCTTCTTCTGCCTCTACACCGTCTGCTGCACCTTCCAGCCAGTCACCTTCACACGCGAACGCCACACAGCCGCAGGCTGCGGGTAATGCATTATTAGGTGCTGGAGCTGTAGCTCCCGCTGCGGGCACGGTAGCGGAAACCAATCCAGCCCCTGCTGCTCATGCATTAGTGATGACGTTCACGGCCGATTGCTGGCTGGAAGTCACCGATGCCAGCGGTAAAAAACTGTTCAGCGGCATGCAGCGTAATGGTGGCACACTGAATCTGGATGGTCAGTCACCCTATAAACTGAAAATCGGTGCACCTGCTGCGGTACAGATTCAATTTCAAGGCAAGCCGGTTGATTTAAGCCGCTTTGTGCGCAGCAATCAGGTTGCACGCCTGACGCTGACCGCAGAATAACGTGTTGTTCAGGTAAGACTGCAATGTTGGAGATGAAGTAATGCATAACGCTGCACCCATAACCCGTCGAAAATCAACACGAATTTACGTCGGCAAGGTGCCTGTTGGTGATGGTGCGCCGATTGCTGTGCAATCCATGACCAACACCCGAACCACCGACGTTGAAGCAACCGTCAACCAAATCAGAGCGCTGGAACGTGTTGGCGTCGATATTGTCCGCGTTTCCGTACCAACCATGGACGCGGCGGAAGCTTTTAAGCTTATCAAACAGCAGGTGAATGTCCCGCTCGTCGCTGACATCCACTTTGACTACCGCATCGCGCTGAAAGTCGCGGAGTACGGCGTCGACTGTCTGCGTATCAACCCCGGTAATATTGGTAACGAAGAGCGTATCCGCTCGGTTGTCGACTGCGCACGTTACAACAATATCCCGATCCGCATTGGCGTTAACGGCGGTTCGCTGGAAAAAGATTTGCAGGAAAAATACGGTGAGCCAACGCCGGAAGCGCTACTGGAATCAGCGATGCGCCATGTCGATATTCTCGACCGCCTGAACTTCGATCAGTTTAAAGTCAGCGTTAAAGCCTCGGATGTTTTTCTGGCCGTGCAATCCTATCGCCTGCTGGCAGCGCGTATCGATCAGCCTCTGCACCTCGGTATCACCGAGGCCGGTGGCGCACGTAGCGGCGCGGTAAAATCGGCTATTGGCCTCGGTCTGCTGCTGTCTGAAGGTATTGGCGACACATTGCGTATCTCGCTGGCGGCCGATCCGGTTGAAGAAGTGAAAGTTGGCTTCGATATCCTGAAATCACTGCGCATTCGTGCGCGCGGAATCAACTTCATTGCTTGCCCAACCTGTTCCCGTCAGGAATTTGACGTGATCGGTACGGTGAACGCGCTGGAACAAAGACTGGAAGATCTCATCACGCCGATGGATGTCTCGATTATCGGCTGTGTGGTAAATGGTCCGGGCGAAGCGCTGGTGTCCACCATTGGTGTAACGGGTGGGCACAACAAGAGCGGCTTCTATGAAGACGGCGTGCGGCAGAGAGAGCGCTTTGATAACGAACAGATGATCGATCAGTTAGAAGCCAAGATCCGCGCGAAAGCCTCCATGATGGACGAAAATCAGCGTATTACCGTCAATCTGGTAGATAAGTAACTCTGACGGCGTGACGGTCTGCCGTCACCCGCCTAATTCACGATTCCTGAACCCGATGGGGATGCCCCGCATTGAAGATGCGACGACAATCCCTCTATAATCGGGTTTATTTTTTGAAAAACGCATAGAGAACTGACGTGGCAAAAAATATTCAAGCCATCCGTGGCATGAACGATTACCTGCCAGCCGAAACGGCATTGTGGCAGCGTATTGAAAACAGCCTGAAACAGGTGCTCAGCGGCTACGGCTATAATGAAATTCGTTTGCCGATTGTTGAGCAAACGCCGCTGTTTAAGCGCGCTATCGGTGAAGTGACCGATGTCGTCGAAAAAGAGATGTATACCTTTGACGATCGCAACGGCGATAGCCTGACTCTGCGCCCGGAAGGGACGGCTGGCTGCGTCCGCGCCGGTATTGAGCACGGTATTCTCTATAATCAGGAACAGCGACTGTGGTATGTCGGCCCGATGTTCCGCTACGAGCGTCCGCAGAAAGGGCGCTATCGCCAGTTCCATCAGTTGGGCTGTGAAGTGTTTGGTCTGCAAGGGCCGGATATTGATGCCGAACTGATCCTGATGACAGCCCGCTGGTGGCGTGTGCTGGGCATCGCAGATCATGTGAAGCTGGAACTGAACTCGATTGGTTCGTTAGACGCGCGTGCGCGCTATCGCGAAGCGCTGGTGGCGTTCCTCGAACAGCATAAAGATCAGTTGGATGAAGACTGCCTGCGTCGGATGTACACCAATCCGCTGCGCGTTCTGGATACGAAGAATCCGCAGATTCAGGAACTGCTGAACGATGCGCCAGTGCTGACGGACTATCTGGATGACGAATCACGTGCACACTTTGAGGCACTGGGTGAACTTTTAACGCAGTCCGGCATCCCATATACCGTTAATCCGCGTCTGGTTCGTGGTTTGGATTACTATAACCGCACCGTATTTGAGTGGGTGACGACCAGTCTGGGCGCACAGGGCACGGTCTGTGCCGGTGGGCGTTATGATGGTATGGTTGAACAGTTGGGCGGACACGCGACGCCGGCGGTTGGTTTTGCAATGGGTCTGGAGCGTCTGGTGCTGCTAGTGCAGTCTGTGAACCCGGATTTCAAAGCACAGCCGAGCGTGGATGCTTATCTGATTTCTTCCGGTACGGGAACGCAGGTTGCGGCAATGCAGCTGGCGGAGAAATTACGTGACGCGCTGCCGCAGTTGAAACTGATGACCAACTACGGTGGTGGCAACTTTAAGAAGCAGTTCGCTCGTGCTGATAAATGGGGCGCACGCGTCGCATTGGTATTAGGCGAAAATGAAGTGGCGGCCGGTCAGGTTGTGGTTAAAAACCTGAGCAATGGCGAGCAGGATACATTGGCACAGGCCGACGTCGCATCGCGGCTGGCAACGTTACTGGATTGAGGAGAGAGACACCGTGGAAGTCTATACCACAGAGAATGAACAGGTTGATGCACTACGTCGTTTCCTCGCGGAGAACGGAAAGGCGTTAGTTGTCGGTGTTGTGCTAGGCGTCGGCGCACTGGTTGGCTGGCGTTTCTGGCAAAGCCACCAAAATGACAGCGTAATGGCGGCATCTTCATCTTATCAGCAGGTGACGGAGCAATTGGCCGAAGGTAAAGCCGACGCGATTACGGCAACCGAGAAATTTACAGCTGAGAATAAGAATACCTATGGCGCGCTGGCTTCTCTGGAACTGGCTCGTCATTACGTTGATCAGAAAGATTTTGCTAAAGCAGCGCAGCAGCTGGTACAGGCGCAGTCTCAGACTAAAGATGCCGACCTGCTGGCCGTGGTGAATCTGCGTCTGGCGCGGGTGCAGCTGCAGGAAAATAAAGCGGATGACGCGCTGAAAACGTTGGATGCCATCAAGCTGGAAGGCTGGGCATCACAGGCTGCGGAAGTGCGTGGTGATATTCTGGTGAGCAAAGGGGATAATCAGGCTGCGCGTGATGCCTACAACAAAGGGTTGTCTTCCAATCCATCGCAGGCACAGCAAGCGTTACTGCGTATGAAACTGAATAACCTGTCCAGCTAAGAGGAATTCCATGCAATTGCGTAAAACACTTTTGGTAGGACTGGTTTCTGTTGCCCTGCTGAGCGGATGCTCGCTGTTTAACAGCGAAGAAGATGTTGTCACTATGTCTCCACTGCCGCAGGTGGAAAACCAGTTCACGCCAACTAAGGTGTGGAACAGCTCGGTTGGGAGCGGGATTGGTGAGTTTTACTCCAATCTTCACCCCGCATGGCAGGATAATCGCGTTTTTGCGGCCGATCGTCGTGGCACCGTGAAAGCGATGGATCTGAGTGATGGCAAAGAGATTTGGCGCGCGGATCTGTCAGAGAAGACTAATTTCTTCTCCCGCAATAATCCAGCGCTGCTGTCCGGCGGCGTAACGGTTTCTGGTAACCATGTCTATGTCGGCAGCGAAAGGGCGCAGGTCTATGCGCTGAATGCGGAAGATGGTACGCCAGTATGGCAGACCAAAGTGGCTGGTGAAGCGCTGTCTCGCCCTGTCGTCAGCGACGGCGTGGTGCTGATTCACACCAGCAACGGTATGCTGCAGGCATTGAATGAAGCCGATGGCGCAATTAAGTGGAGCGTCAATCTGGATATGCCGACGCTGTCTCTGCGCGGTGAGTCTGCCCCGACAACCGCATTTGGTGCGGCGATTGTGGGTGGTGATAACGGTCGTGTGAACGCCGTGATGATCAATCAGGGTCAGCTCATTTGGCAACAGCGTATTTCACAGCCGAGTGGCGCAACTGAAATCGATCGTCTGAACGATGTCGACACCACGCCAGTGGTCGCGGGCGAAGTGGTTTATGCGCTGGGTTACAATGGCAACATGACCGCGCTGGATCTGCGTTCTGGTCAGGTTCTGTGGAAGCGTGAACTGGGTTCAGTACATGATTTCATTATTGACGGCGACCGCATCTATCTGGTCGATCAGGACGATCGCGTTGTTGCATTGAATACCAACGGCGGCGTGAGCCTGTGGCGTCAAAGCGATCTGCTGCACCGTAACTTAACGGCTCCGGCGCTGTATAATGGTTATCTGGTTGTCGGCGATACAGAAGGGTATCTGCACTGGCTGAATACGGCGGATGGTCGCTTCGTGGCGCAGCAAAAAGTGGATAGCTCCGGCTTCCTGAGCAAGCCTGTGGTTGCCAGCGATAAGCTGCTGATTCAGGCGAAAAACGGTGATGTCTACGCGTTCACTCGCTAAGTAACCCGTATCAATTTGGAGCACAGCGTTTTGGGTGTGCTCGTATAACGGCTCCTGACATTATCAGGGGCCGTTTCGTCTTTTTATCGTCAGCGAGTATTTCGCTGTAACGTATTGAAATATAAGTAATGAGGTTGTAACAATGATACCTGTCGTCGCGCTGGTCGGGCGCCCGAATGTGGGGAAATCCACGCTATTTAACCGCTTAACGCGCACTCGTGATGCATTAGTGGCGGATTTCCCTGGGCTGACTCGTGACCGCAAGTATGGTCGTGCAGAAGTGGAAGGGCATGAATTTATTATCGTCGATACCGGTGGTATCGATGGCACCGAAGACGGCGTGGAAACGCGCATGGCGGGCCAATCGCTGGTCGCGATTGAAGAAGCGGATATCGTGCTGTTCATGGTGGATGCACGCGCAGGGTTGATGCCTGCGGATGAAGGCATTGCCAAGCATCTGCGCAGCCGCGAAAAGACGACCGTGCTGGTCGCTAACAAAACCGATGGCCTTGACCCGGACATGGTCACAGCGGATTTCTACTCGCTCGGAATGGGCGAAGTGTACGCGATCGCGGCGTCTCACGGCCGTGGCGTAACGTCGCTGCTGGAAACGGTTCTGCTGCCGTTTGTACAGGATGAAATAGAAGAGCCGATCGAGCTAACCGAAGAAGAAGAGAACGCGGCTTATTGGGCAGCGTTAGAAGCAGAAGAGCAGGCCAGCGAAGAAGAAGCAGAAGACGATTTCAATCCTGAAGATTTGCCGATCAAACTGGCGATTGTTGGGCGTCCGAACGTGGGTAAATCCACGCTGACGAACCGTATTCTGGGTGAAGAGCGCGTGGTGGTGTTCGACATGCCCGGCACGACGCGTGACAGTATCTACATCCCTATGGTGCGCGACGAACGTGAATACGTTCTGATTGATACCGCCGGGGTGCGTAAGCGCGGCAAAGTAACGGAAACGGTAGAAAAATTCTCTGTCATCAAGACATTGCAGGCGATTGAAGATGCCAACGTAGTCCTGCTGGTTATTGATGCGCGCGAAGGTATTTCCGATCAGGATCTCTCGCTGTTGGGCTTTATCCTCAATAGTGGGCGCTCACTGGTGATCGTGGTGAACAAGTGGGATGGCCTGTCGCAGGAAGTGCGTGAGCAGGTGAAGGAGACGCTGGATCTGCGTCTCGGCTTTATCGATTTCGCCCGTATTCACTTTATTTCTGCGCTACACGGTAGCGGCGTGGGCAACCTGTTTGAGTCGGTAACCGAAGCCTATTCTTGCGCCACTCGTCGCGTCAGTACGGCTATGTTGACCCGTATCATGCAAATGGCATCAGACGATCACCAGCCGCCGCTGGTGCGCGGTCGCCGCGTGAAGCTGAAATATGCGCACGCCGGCGGTTATAACCCGCCGATCGTGGTGATCCACGGGAATCAGGTGAAAGACCTGCCAGATTCCTACAAGCGCTACCTGATGAACTACTATCGCCGTTCGCTGGAAGTGATGGGTACGCCGATTCGTATTCAGTTTAAAGAAGGGGAAAACCCCTTTGCGGACAAGCGCAACACGCTGACACCAAACCAGCTACGCAAGCGTAAGCGTTTGATGTCGCATCTTAAAAAAAGTAAGTGATTTATTTACGGGGCGAATAGCGATATTCGCCCCGTTTTGTTAGAGACGAAACGAGCGTCGTTAACAAAACAAACCATTTTTAATAAAACGACCATTTTAACAAAACAAGTAGTCATCAAGGAAAGTCATGTCCTGGGAAACCTGGAGTTTTGCGTTCAACGTCACGATGCCCAATTTATTGATGTTGTTTATGGGTATCGCGTTGCGCAAACTCAATCTGCTAAATGATGCGTTTTGTGATACGGCAATGCGGGTGGTGTTCAACGTTTCTCTTCCCTGTCTGCTGTTTTTCAGTGTTGCCAGTAATCAACAGTCTTTTGTAAGCCAGTGGCCGCTGGTGGTTTATGGCACAGTCGGAACATTGGCAACATTTCTGCTTCTGGAGTTTGCGGCGACGAGGCTAGTTAAGGATCCGAAGGAACGCGGCATCTTCGTACAAGGCGGGTTCCGGTCGAATACTGGCGTGATGGGGCTTGCTTTTGCCATGAGTGCCTATGGCGATGAAGGCATTGCTGTTGGCTCGCTGTATTTGATGGTGACGGTCATTATGTTTAACGCGCTGTCTGTCATTACGCTGACGCGCAGCTTGCAGCGACAATCGCCCGAACAGAAGATTCCGGTAAGCCAACTGCTGCGGGGTATTGTGACCAACCCGCTGATTATTGGCCTACTTCTGGGGGCTGCCTATGGGCAAAGCCAACTGCCGATGCCGGGTGTGATTAAACAAACGGGCGGTTTTATTTCCTCCATGGCGCTGCCGCTGGCATTACTCTGTGCGGGTGCCAGTCTGGAGTGGCGTAGTATGTTCCGTTCGTCCAATGTTGCCGTGCTTTCTTCTGTGGCGAAGGTATTCGTTGTGCCTGGGTTACTCACGCTGGGCGGATGGCTTGTTGGTTTCCGCGGTGTTGAGCTGGGAATCATTTTTCTATTTTCTTCAACGCCAACCGCAGCAGGTAGCTATGCGATGACGCGGGCGATGGGGGGAAACGCGACGCTTGCGGCTAATATCATTGGGCTGACAACGGTAGGGGCCTTCTTTATGATTGCGCTGGGGCTCTACTTTTTACGTTCACTGGGCGTGATTTAGCGCGGGCGTGGAGAGCGGCTTGTTCGAGAGTATTCATGGTGACGACCTTCTGTAATCAAGCAAAAGTCTTCGGTAATCAAGCCAAAGTCAGCGGGTTTCATCATGTTTCCTGATGTGTTTCAGCGCTGGTGGCTCCTGTTGCAGTAAGTGACAGAGTCTTACGTCTTGTCTTTTGGCTGACAGAACAGGAATTTGATAGCGTACTCTTGGACAGTCTTCTTCCTGAGGCGCAGTGATGAAAACAAAGCATTCTGAGCGGGACGTATATTGCCAGCGGATTGCCCCGCAGGCCCAGTATCAGGGCAAACAAGGCTTGGTTTATTCGGTTGGGATTTCACGCGAGACGGTGGGGGCTCAACATCTTCATATGCAGTTAGCGTGGATTCCACCGCGTTCGCAGGGAAAGGCGCATAAGCACGAACATCACGAAACGGCAATTTACGCGCTAAGCGGCATTTCCTGCATGTATTACGGGGAGCAGCTTGAAAACTGGATTGAATTACCCGAAGGCAATTTCCTCTATATTCCTGAGAACGTCCCGCATTTGCCCTATAATCCCAGTGACGATGTCGCCGTGTTGGTGATTTCCCGTACTGATGCCAACGATCAGGAAAGTGTGGTTATGCTGCCGGAATTGGACAGAAATGTGCTGCCTGAACGTGGTGAAACGAGAGGATAAACATGGAAGCAAATTGTCCGAGCTGTGATCATCCTCTGGCCTGGAAAAGCGGTGCGCGGTTTCAGTGTACTGCCTGCCAGCAGGATTATCTGCGTGAGGCTGCGTGCCCTGAATGTAAGCACTCGCTTCAGGAACTGAAAGCCTGCGGTGCGGTGGATTACTTCTGCCAGCAGCACGGGATGATTTCCAAATGGCAAGTCGTGTTCAGCTACGCGCCTGCCGATTAAATCCATTATTACTCAATCAATAGTTACTCCTGTATGCCGTTGCGCCACAGCTCGGTCAGCTCCGGTGGCGCGCGGTCTTCGGGGATCAGCAGAATGACATCGGTGTATTGGTTCTGCTGCGGTTGGCAGTAGCTGATATGGATGCGGTAATAAAACTGGTCGCCGCGCCCTGGGCCATCGGGTTCGCCGGGTTCGCGAGCCTGAGGAGCAGCATTACGGATCGCGTTACAAATTCGCTCCCGTTCGGATGGCGGTACGCTGGCGAGCGCGAAGCGTCGCGGCCCCGCCAGCTTGGGGATAAAGGCGAATCCCCCCTCACGCGCTAGCTCAATGATGGCATCGTTGTTGAGCTCCGGCAGCGTTTTCATAAGAACTCCTGCCGTACCTCCACACCCACCGTTTCCCACGACTGCATGACGATATCGGCAACGGTATGGTTAAAACGTTGAGCGGCATGTTGAATGGTGTGGCGTGCGAAAATTTCGAAATCCGCATTTTGGGGCAGCGTTTTATCACACAGCGTGTCGTACCAGATGCGACCCGCTTTTTCCCATGAATGGCCGCCCAGTGCGATGGCTGTTAGATAGAATGCCCGGTTGGGAATGCCTGAATTCAGGTGCACGCCGCCATTGTCTTCACGCGTGTTCACATACTCACTCATGTGAGAGGGTTGGGGGTCGATACCTAACAACTCATCGTCATACGCGGTGCCCGGATTAGACATTGACCGCAGCCCCATGCCGTGAATACCATCGGCCAGAAGCTCGTCACCGATAAGCCAATCGGCCTGCTCGGCGGTTTGCCCCAAATGATACTGCTTGACCATGGAGCCAAAAACATCGGACAGCGATTCATTTAGCGCACCGGACTGGCGGAAATAGATCAGTCCCGCTTCGTTTTCGGTGATGCCGTGCGTGAGTTCATGCGCGACCACGTCAAGCGCAATCGTGAAGCGATTAAAGATTTTGCCGTCGCCATCTCCGAACACCATCTGTTGCCCGTTCCAGAAAGCATTCTGGTAATCCTGACCGTAATGTACGGTGCCAGCCAGCGGCAGCCCCTCGGCATCCAGCGAGTTACGTTGGAAAATTTTCCAGAAGAAATCGTAAGTGACGCCCAGATAGTTATAGGCCTCATCGACGGCGATATCACCGTTGCTGGGTTGGCCTTCAGCTCGGACCAGCTTGCCGGGCAACTGTTGTTGCTGCTCGGCATCATGAATGTTGCGGTTTGCCTGCCCCGCAGCTAATTTCTCATGGGGTTCCGGGCGTGGATTGTGGCTGACCATTAATGACTGAACGTGCATCAGCGTTTGTTGCGCACAGTGGCGCTGCTCGTCTGTGCCGTTTGCGATAATACGATGCAAAATGTAAGGGGGGATCACACTACAAATCGGTCTGGACTTCATACCTCATCTCCTTGAAAACGCTCATCAGGGGTAACACAGACGATCAACAAAGCTCACTGTCTTTTTATCCTATCCGCGTCACCGCGCAGAGGCTGATAACCCGTGCGGTGAAAACGGTGAATATAAATTAGTGAGCAGGGAATGAGTATAGTTCAGATACTGGGGGTAAGAATGGGGGATCGCCGTTGTTTTCGGACAAATCCCCACTCACGAATTTTATGCCGATCGCGTTATTTTTGCGTCGGAGATGAGGGTTTTCGCCGCTTTTTCGCGGAATTTTTATTCGGAGCCAGTGTCGTGACCTGACTTTCTACCCAGCCGTCCTGCAAACGGGTTTTCAGCGTTTCGCCGGGGGAAATTTGCGCGACGTTTTTCAGCACTTTACCGTCCGGGGCGGTGGTGACGTTATAGCCACGCGCCAGCGTCGCCAGCGGGCTAACGCCTTCCAGTCGCGAACAGGCGATGCCTAGCTTTTGCTTGTTCTGATTCAACTGGCGTTCTACTGCGCTTTGCATCTGATAGCTAAGCTGCTGCAAACGCTGCTGTGCACGATGAATACGGGTTTGCGGCTGTTGTTGCATCAGACGTTGTTGTAAGCGTTCACTTCGGCGCGAGGTCTGCCGAAGCTGCTGCTGCATGGCGTCATCCAGCCGCTGACGCAGTTTAACCAGCTGTGCCTGCTGACGCGCCAGCCGCAGCTGCGGATGCTGTTGCTGTAAACGGTGGTGCAGACGGGTAAATTCCCGATTGCGCTGGGCAAGGTAATAATCCATCGCCATTTCCAGACGCTGGCGCTGGGACTGTATCTGGCGCAATAGCTCAAGTTGGTTACGACTCACTAACTCGGCAGCAGCCGACGGCGTGGGTGCGCGCAGGTCGCCGACAAAATCAGCGATAGTGACATCGGTCTCATGGCCGACGGCGCTGACGATAGGAATGCGGCTGGCGAAGATAGCGCGGGCGACCCGTTCGTCATTAAAGCTCCACAGATCTTCCAGTGAACCACCACCGCGCCCGACGATTAATACGTCACACTCATCCCGCTGGTTAGCCAGCTCAATAGCGCGAACAATCTGTAGCGGTGCTTCCGCGCCTTGCACCGACGTGGGGTACACGATCACCGGCAGCGATGGATCGCGGCGCTGCAACACCTGCAAAATATCGTGCAGGGCGGCACCGCTGGCTGACGTAATCACGCCGACTTGTTTGGCGGGAGAGGGCAGAACCTGCTTAAACTGCTGATCGAACAGCCCTTCGGCAGCGAGGCGCTGTTTGAGCTGTTCAAACTGCTGCTGTAGCAGGCCATCACCAGCGGGCTGCATGCTTTCCGCCAGTAGCTGATAGTCGCCGCGAGGTTCATATAGCGTGATACTCGCCCGAATCAGCACTTGCTGACCGTTTTGCGGGCGGAACGTCACTTTGCGGTTGCTGGTGCGGAACATCGCACAGCGCACCTGCGCACGTTCGTCCTTTAGCGTGAAATACCAGTGGCCGGATGAGGGCTGAGAGAGGTTGGAGATTTCGCCGGAGAGCCAAATCTGGCCCATTTCCATTTCCAACAGTTGTCTAACCGTCTGATTCAGGCGGCTAACGGTAAAAATTGCAGAGGAGGGAAATTGAGACATTGTGAGCCAGATCAAATTTTAAAACAGTCACTTAATTGATCGATACTACCTACCTGAAAAAGGTAATCAAGCATTTTAGTAAAATAATGCTGGAGGCAACCGATTACGCTCTGTATAATGCCACGGCAATATTTTATCTATTCTTACATCCACCTTGGTGAGATATTGCCCATGCTACGTATCGCTAAAGAAGCACTGACGTTTGATGACGTCCTCCTGGTTCCCGCTCATTCTACTGTTCTGCCTAACACTGCCGATCTGTCCACGCAGTTGACGAAAAACATTCGCCTAAATATTCCTATGCTGTCCGCAGCGATGGATACCGTTACCGAATCCGGTCTGGCCATTGCGCTGGCGCAGGAAGGCGGTCTGGGCTTTATTCACAAAAATATGTCCATTGAGCGTCAGGCTGAAGAAGTTAGCCGCGTGAAAAAACACGAAAGTGGCGTTGTGGTTGATCCACAAACCGTGACGCCAGAAACGACGCTGCGTGAAATGAAAGAGCTGACCGAGCGCAACGGCTTCGCGGGCTACCCTGTCGTGGCAAAAGACAACGAACTGGTCGGTATCATCACCGGTCGTGACGTGCGTTTTGTTACCGATTTGGAAAAACCGGTTAGCGCGTTCATGACGCCAAAAGAACGTCTGGTCACTGTCAAAGAAGGTGAAGCGCGTGAGGTCGTGCTGCAAAAAATGCACGAAAAACGCGTCGAAAAAGCGCTGGTGATTGACGACCAATTCCACCTGATCGGCATGATCACGGTAAAAGACTTCCAGAAAGCAGAACGTAAACCTAACGCGTGTAAAGACGAACACGGTCGCCTGCGCGTAGGCGCAGCGGTTGGCGCAGGTGCAGGCAATGAAGAGCGTGTTGATGCGCTGGTTGCCGCAGGCGTTGACGTCCTGCTGATCGACTCCTCACACGGCCATTCCGAAGGCGTATTGCAGCGCATTCGTGAAACACGTGCTAAATACCCGAACCTCGAAATCATCGGCGGCAACGTGGCGACGGGCGCAGGTGCAAAAGCGCTGGTTGAAGCGGGCGTTAGCGCCGTGAAAGTGGGTATCGGCCCTGGCTCTATCTGTACGACTCGTATCGTAACTGGCGTGGGTGTACCGCAGATTACGGCTATCTCTGATGCGGTTGAAGCGCTGGAAGGCACGGGCATTCCCGTCATCGCCGATGGCGGTATCCGCTTCTCCGGCGACATCGCTAAAGCCATCGCAGCAGGCGCGGCGTGTGTCATGGTCGGTTCCATGCTGGCGGGTACGGAAGAATCCCCTGGTGAAATCGAACTGTATCAAGGTCGTTCATTCAAATCTTATCGCGGCATGGGTTCACTGGGCGCAATGTCCAAAGGCTCATCAGACCGTTACTTCCAGACCGATAACGCCGCCGATAAACTGGTGCCGGAAGGTATCGAAGGCCGCGTAGCCTATAAAGGCCGCCTGAAAGAGATCGTTCACCAGCAGATGGGCGGCTTGCGCTCCTGTATGGGTCTGACCGGTTGCGCGACTATCGATGCACTGCGTACGCAGGCTGAGTTTGTACGCATCAGCGGCGCGGGCATTCAGGAAAGCCACGTTCACGACGTTACCATTACTAAAGAGTCACCGAACTACCGTATGGGTTCATAAGGTGATTTAACGCAATAAACCCTGTACTATTTCGCGCCGCTCTGCCTTTGCATAAGGCCGAGCGGTTAGCTGGGTTTACTTTTCGCTTTTGTCTTTTGCTTTTTGGAACATGCTCCTCATGACTCAAAACATTCATCAACACCGCATTCTTATTCTGGATTTCGGCTCACAGTACACGCAACTGGTTGCACGTCGCGTGCGTGAACTGGGCGTTTACTGTGAACTGTGGGCATGGGATGTCACGGAAGCACAGATTCGCGGGTTTAATCCGAACGGGATCATCCTGTCCGGCGGCCCGGAAAGCACCACCGAGTTTGGCAGCCCACGTGCGCCAGAATACGTTTTCAATGCTGGCGTACCGGTATTGGGCGTGTGCTATGGCATGCAGACGATGGCGATGCAACTGGGTGGCCACGTTGAAGGTTCCAACGAGCGTGAGTTTGGTTATGCGCAGGTAGAAGTGAAAACGGATAGCGCGCTGGTGCGTGATATTCAGGATGCGTTGAGCGCCTCAGGCGCACCGCTGCTGGATGTCTGGATGAGCCACGGCGACAAAGTGACGGCCATCCCAGAAGGGTTTGAGACCGTTGCCAGCACCGATACCTGTCCGTTTGCCATCATGGCGAACGAAGAGAAGCGTTTTTACGGCGTGCAGTTCCACCCGGAAGTGACGCACACCCGCCAGGGTCAGCGCATGCTGGAGCGTTTTGTTCTTGATATCTGCCAGTGTGAAGCACTGTGGACGCCAGCCAAGATCATCGACGATGCGGTGAACCGTATTCGTGAGCAGGTAGGCAACGATCACGTGATTCTGGGTCTGTCTGGCGGCGTGGATTCTTCCGTTACCGCGATGCTGTTGCACCGTGCGATTGGCGATCGTCTGACCTGCGTGTTTGTCGATAACGGCCTGCTGCGCCTGAACGAAGCCGATCAGGTGCTGGAAATGTTCGGCGATCATTTCGGTCTTAACATTGTTCACGTTGCAGCGGAAGATCGCTTCCTGAGCGAGCTGGCGGGTGAAGATGAACCGGAAGCTAAGCGTAAAATCATCGGTCGCGTGTTCGTTGAAGTGTTCGATGAAGAAGCCAGCAAGCAAGCCGACGTGAAATGGCTGGCGCAAGGCACCATCTACCCAGACGTGATCGAATCTGCGGCTTCTGCGACCGGCAAAGCGCACGTGATCAAGTCACACCACAACGTGGGTGGCCTGCCGAAAGAGATGAAGCTGGGTCTGGTTGAGCCGCTGAAAGAGCTGTTCAAAGACGAAGTGCGTAAGATCGGTCTGGAACTGGGTCTGCCGTACAACATGCTGTTCCGCCATCCGTTCCCGGGCCCAGGTCTGGGCGTGCGCGTGCTGGGCGAAGTGAAGAAAGAATACTGTGACCTGCTGCGTCGTGCGGATGCGATCTTCATTGAAGAGCTGCACAAAGCCGACCTGTACAACAAAGTCAGTCAGGCCTTCACCGTCTTCCTGCCGGTTCGTTCCGTGGGCGTGATGGGCGATGGCCGTAAATACGATTGGGTTGTAGCGCTGCGCGCGGTAGAAACCATCGACTTTATGACCGCGCACTGGGCACACCTGCCATACGATTTCCTTGGCCGTGTCTCCAACCGCATCATCAACGAAGTCGACGGCATCTCCCGCGTCGTTTATGACGTATCGGGTAAGCCACCGGCGACGATTGAGTGGGAATGATTGGCAGGTATTTATCTACCATTTATAACGATATGATTTAAAATTCAACCCGCTGATTTTGGCGGGTTTTTTATTATCTACGATTAATTAACGAAGCAATAGAGCGTCTAATTATTGTCGGTATTATTGACGGCATTGAGTGTCGAGTGATAGCGTTCAGGTAAAAATACCGTTACCGCTGGGATTAGTTCTGGCGGTATTTTACTGGATGACATCATGCTCACTGATACGAAAATAAAAAGCCTAAAACCGAGAGATAAGATCTATAAAGTTGCTGACCGTGACGGACTGTATGTTGCTGTTTCTCCTGCCGGAACCGTGTCTTTTCGCTATGACTACCGTATCAATGGACGTAGGGAAACCGTTACGCTCGGTCGGTACGGTGATGACGGCATTACTCTTGCCGAGGCGAGGGATGCGCTCATTACCGTCAAAAAGCAACTAAACGCAGGTGTATCACCGGCTGCCGCAAAGCGAGACGGTAAAAAATCTATCAGCGGCGCACCAAAATTCTCCGGCTATACCGTCGCATATATGAAACATGTCAGGCTGGCAGACAGCACGCGAGCCATGAAGCAATCAGTTATCGATCGCGATATCACACCGACGCTTGGCAATCGCCTGATGCACGAGATAACACCGGCAGCGCTGCGCGCACTATGCGAAAAGATACTGGATCGCGGAGCGAGGGCCACAGCACTACAGGTGCGTGAAATAGTCGGTAGCGTTTTCAGCTATGCAATTGATCGCGGCCTTGAGGTCACAAACCCTGCAGATAATATCAAGGCGTCATCGATAGCCACATTTGAACCGAGAGAACGTGCATTATCACCGGAGGAAATAGGGATTTTCTTCCGCACTCTGGACACGATGACATCGCAGGGATCGCTGCGCATGGCGGTTAAGTTAATGCTGATTACGCTGGCGAGAAAAACAGAACTGACAAAGGCGAAATGGGAAGAGGTGGATTTCAATAATGCAACATGGACTGTTCCAGAGGAGCGAATGAAGGCGCGCAGGAAGCATGTTGTATACCTATCGCTTCAGGCGATAGACATCATGATCGCATTGAAAATGTGCGCCGGTGGCAGCCCGTACTTGTTGCCTGGTCGATATGACATGCAGAAACACATCTCAGCATCTGCGCTAAACAAAGTGATTACGGATACGGTGCAGAAAGCGCAGCAGAACGGCGAGAAGATTGAGCACTTTACAGTGCATGATCTTCGCCGAACTGCCAGCACAATTCTGCATGAGGAGGGATATAACAGCGACTGGATAGAGAAGTGCTTGGCCCACGAACAAAGGGGCGTCCGTGCCGTTTACAACAAAGCGGAATACGCGCAGCAGCGGCGCGAGATGCTTCAAGATTGGGCTAACATGATAGATGAGTGGGTTAAGGCGGGGTGATGCGGTCACGCTGGTACGTGCTTGGGCGGGCGGCCGCGTTTCTTCGGTGATGGCGGGATGAATGTTTGTAGCGTCTTTGGCCCGTTAGCCTGACGTTCATCCAGCCACGCTTCCACCTCGTCGGCGTTCCATGCCGCTCGGCGGTCGGTGATGTAAAAGCGTTTCGGGAATTGTCCTTCCCGCTCAAGCTGTTCAATAGTGGCGATCGATAGCGGGACTATCTCAACCAGTTTTTTCTTTCCATATGCTTGTTTCATGCGGTTATTCCTAATCTGATGGATTGCCTTCATCACCCAGCACTTTAGCGGCGACGTAGGTTGATACGATTAACGCGATGATCGGCAGCCAAAACAGGGCGATCAGTAGATTTATGCATTCGCCGCGCAGGTTCTTGCCTTCAATGCTGCAAAATATATAGCCAGCAATCAGCGCGTAGACGAATAGCCATGCAGCATAGTGAGCGTCTATGGTCACGATCGGTACTCCTCACACTTCCAGTCTAAGCACCCGTCATAATCGTATGGGTTGTGCTGCCAGCTTATTTTCCCGCAGCACGGGCAGTTCCATCTGGTCTTGCCACTACTTCCCTTGCGGCGGCGTTGTCGCTTAAGCCAATCGGGTTGTTTTAGTCCGTAGGCCTGCACCATTGATCTGGCACTGAACTGTGATATAGGGAAGGTTCTACGCTTCTTTGATTCAACCAGTTCAAAAGGTAGCCATACGATATTTTCAGCAGTAAGAATTGGTTCTGCGAATTGCTTCGCAAAAGAGAAGTTTGTTTCTGGGCAAAGCGTGGTTATCCAATAGACATCATTCCCATCATATTTGCCTTTCAGATACCCAACATAAGATGTGCAACCATCGACAAGATTTGTGCTGCTCGGAATAAGCTGACAGTCAACATGGTAAACAGCAAGGGTATCAACACAATCAGCGCTGACGGGCTGATCGATATCTCTACCTGAATTCCATGCGGCTTGGGCCTCTTCCTGCGTATAAACACGAGCCCTATCGATATCGCTTGCGTATCCGCATCCGCCCTTGCAGTGAAACGCTGCATTGGTTCCGACAGTGTCTCTAGTGCATAGCATGTAAAATCTATCCCCTTTCACTGCTTCACCTCCCGATCCCCATCATGAATAACCTTCCCCGTCGCATGGAACGCAGAGAACTTGAAAAGATCAGCCTGCCGCTGTGCATCTTCTCGGCTGGTGGCCTTAACGTAGAACTCACGGCTGAGTTGACCCTCTGCTGACTGCGCATAAGCGCGGATTTCGTAAAGCTGTAGCTGACTCATAGCGCCTCACTTAACACGAAAATGGAAAATAAAAAGGCCGCTACGTTAGCGGCCACGAATAACCATGATGCTGTTGATAGGCGTTTCATGCTTCTTTACTCCTGAGTAGTCGATCAGCCTCTCTGCGTATTTGTGATAGAAATGCATCACCTTGGGCAAGAAGTTGAGAGCGCTCTACGTAGGCGATTGACGGGCCGCGCCATGTTTTATCAAAAACAGCGATAGCGGCCGCGAATCCGGCAGAACTGGCAACCTGTTTTTCATCCTTCGGCTTGAACCACATTGGCAAGTCGAAGCCAACACGTCCACGGATAAAGGCGATGTGATCGGCTTGCTCTGGCCACCACACCTCTGACGTTGCTGCCTTGATGAGAAATACATAACGTCCGCCGCATTCACGCATCTTCGCTGCGTAATCCATGATGTAGCGCATCCCTGTGATGTATTGCCCTTCGTGCTGGCTGGCGCGCGAATACGGTGGGTTGGCGAATGCTGCGCCGTTAAGATCAACCAGCCGTGCGGACCAGTCTTGCGCCAGCGCATTATCTTCTGCCGTGTAATAGGCTTCGCACTTCGAGTTTTCGCCGTCGGTAAACAAATCCAGCACCAGCGGCCCAAACGTGGCATTGATGCCCCAAAACAACGGATCGGGAGTGCGCCACTGATCGCCGACACTCTTTAACTCATGCGATGCGGATTCTTTGTACGCGGCGAGGTTGGCGACGTATTCATTTACAGACGGTTCCAAATTGGCCCCCTTACCTGCTTTAGCTGCTGGTTTAGCATCAGCATGGTGGGATCGTGCTCGGTCGTATCGAATCCCTCCAGCTTCACTTCCTCTCTGGAGATGATCGAGAAAACGAATTTCTTTGGCATTCCTGTTCGCCTTATGTGACCAAGCCCCACCAGATCATAAATGGCGCACTGAATGGCACCTTCCGTTTTTCCGTGAACTTCACCCATCACGCGCAACTGAGTGTAATTAGCTAAGGCGTGTGTTTTTAGGTAATTGAGAATCAGATCTTTGGTTTTCACTTTATTACCCCAATCATCACAACAGCGAACCATTGCGCCCCTTACCGCGCGCTTTCTTCGGTTCTCCTATTGCTGATTTGTTTTTGTCAGCCCATAGCTTTCCTTCGCGAAGGCAGTCGTCGTAAATGCGTCCTTTCCTGCTGGCTTGCGATGAGCGTTTATAGAACTCGATCGCCTTTCTCGCCCCTATATTTGCTAGCGGGGGGGGGGTAGCCGTCCCTTAGCAATGCATCCCTGACGTTTTTCTCTATAAACTCGATGTGATTCATAAAGACCTCGGGAATAAAAAAGCCGCTCTAGGCGGCTGTGTTTTTGATGGTGTAATCGGCTATAACTTTCCCGTCAGCGTCGAAATACTTTACTCTGTCAGTAGGGTGGCAATTATGTGCATGCTTTCCGTATTTAAGCTGGTTGGTAAAAACCACGTCTAAATTAGCGCTGCCATTCATTCCCGTGATGGTTCCGATATCGCCGTATACTTCAACCATCATTCCGATACGGGCAAAATCAATACCGCGACAACGAATCATATCGTCGATAAATTGCTTCTCTTTCTTTGTCATCTTTACTTTTTCCGTATAAGTCCAAAAAGAAAACCGCCTTTCGGCGGCTATCGTTGTCGTGACATGTCACATTGGAATGTCGTTGATTTCTTCGTGGCGGATTTGATAAACATCCTCGGCCATTTCCAGCCAGCGATCTGTTAGCACATCCTTTGCCCCGGGGCGCTTTTTTCCATCTGGATGCGTGCCGCCGTTGAATACCAAATTCAACTCTTCGATGCTTTTCGCATTGCTGGCCGCTTCGGTGAAGCTGGCTAGAATGTCGTCCTGAGTGCGTTCCGGCTTCGGCTGCTGCGTTGGCTCTACTTCAACCTGCCCATTGATTGCAGCATTCAACTCTGCGCTATTATTGCCCGCTGGTGGGGTGATATCGCGCTCAGTGCGTGGCGGTGCGGCTTCAAGTTCATCAATGGTGTAAACCCCAAGTATCGCCTCAGGGCAATAAAGGCGAGACCAATACTTAACGCCAAGGTAAGCAATTTGTTGCTTTGGATTGGTGGCCCATAAAGGCGAGTTTCTGATCGCGATACTGGATAAAAATATCGGCTCGCCCCAAGTGATTTCGCTTTCACCAGTAAGCACTGCGCCAACGGTAATGCTTAAGCCAATTTCATCAGCATCAGTCCAATCACGAACGCGCTCAGTGACGGTGTACTTTCCATTTTTACCTGTCTTATCCCGCGTAACCTCTTTGCTTTTGGTGCATTTTGACCAGTCGCCTTCATATTTATAATGAAATCGCCCAGCAATAGATCCTGAGTTTTTAACCACTGCATTAACCAGTTGCGCTTCATAACCCAGCACTCCATTTACATCATGGGTTTTTTGCGCCACCACAAACGGGTTCATGCCCCATTGCGCCGCCTGCATCGTGATTGCCATGCACGCCGCTGGCTTATCCTGCAAGTGCTTAGGCAACATGATCCCACCGTCCGCCATGAGATTTGCAAACTTAACAAGGCCATCAATCACGCCTGGGTTGAAAATCATTTCAGCCGTACCGCGAATTGCTGGTGCTTGCTGATCAATATTTGCTACTTGATTACTCATAATTCCGTTCCTTACGCTTCGCCCATGCTGGACGTGTGATTTTTTCGATGCCGCCCCAATTCCTACTGGTGCGCGCGTTGTGATATGCCGCCAGATCGCGGCGATAAAGTTCGTGGCCCGTTGCTTTGTCGTCGTCCTCCAACTCAAAGACGCGTACCGGATATCGCCCGCAATCAATCGTTTCGCTGACAGCGATAAAAACGAATGTGGGGTGCTCGTTGAAGTGCTGATAAAAGCCGTCGCTATACATCGCATCCTGAACGTGATAGCGAAACTCTTCGATGTGTCGGGCGAACCGTTCCATATCGGCGACTTTTTTCACATCAACAATTACGGGGCGATCTTTGAGATAACGGTCAGGGCGAACGCGGCAGAGTTCTTCTGTTTCCTCATCCTGCCAATAGATTGAAGCCTCGTTGTAACCGTCAGATTCAAGCAGCCAGCGTGCGGCGGGATGTGCAAAGGCGCTCCCCCGCATCAGTTCCAGCTTTCTACCGTCCTCGTTATCCATAACGGTTTTACCTGTGCTGGCGCAATCTGCCAGAAACTTGGCTTCGGCTTCCTTGCCTGCCGTGGTGCGGCGGTTAAATGGTGGGGCGACGATAAACCGGTTTTTGAACTCGTCCGGCTCAAGTAGCAGGCAGTGCAGGGCGCTACCCATATCCAGTGCCCGCAACTTTTCTTCGTCCACCGGTGCGGTGCGCTGCCATTTCAACAGCGCCGGAGACTGAGCAACCATATCAAGCTGGGACTTACTCACGCCGTCCGCGGCGTGGTAGGTTTCGTTTGGTATGTCGTAGTAGATCCCAGGAGTCATGATACCCATTCCCCCGCAGACAACCGCTCATATGTCGGATTCGCCGCAGCAGATAGCTCCAGCGCACGTTCCAGAATGACGCAGTGGCGCATCAGATCGTACTGAACACCGGACAGATACTGCTCAAATGCATCAGAATCAGCGTATGCATTCAGCGGGTTACTGCCATCAACACGACATGGCACTTCATCACTAAATGCGCGACGGATAGCATCGGTTAGAGCGCCGCGTAGATCGTTAAACTTAATGCCCCGCGATTTGGTTTTCAGTCGTGTGAGCACTTCGTTTTCAACCCAATCCTGCTCGTCCTGAGATGCCGCAAGACGCGATTCATACGCCTCCACCAAATCCTCGATCATTTGCTGGTAGCTGCTCATGGCTAACTCTCCCGCGCTTTCAGCATGGCGTCGGCCATCCTGTAGTAAACCGTTGCGCGAAGCTCAAGGGCTGTCGAGTCAGGTTCTTCCCAATAGCCCGTATTCTCGTCTTGCGCAGACCAGTCTCCCAGCATCGCTTTTGCCGCAAAATAATCACGCAGTGTCATGCCTCCACACAGTTTGTTAACTTCGGCGATGTATTTTTTTTCGTCCTCTGAACCAACATTTTTCAGGGCTAAAGCGTGTGCTACGTGACGCTCAACCGGAAAAGCTGGACCACCCGTTTGTTTTCTCATAACTACTTACCCATTTCTGCCGCGACATGCGCCGCGTGTTTAGTTGTGAAAGCCCAATGCACTCCGGCGCTAAAGTCAGTGAAATCGCGCATCTTTCCGGTGCCACAGGCTGTGAATGTGTACTTACCGTCGTGATAGGTATATTTCATGATTACCCCTAGAGTAAAAAGATTACCTATTTGGTAATTATTTAGGCGTAAAAAAAACGGCCTTTCAGCCTTTAGATCTTCACGTTCCAATCTGGCGTTCCGGTTCTAACGGGTTATCGCAGACATCCCCGGCACATGGGATTTTGGTTTGTGCGTGCCTGCTTATTGTTAAAGAGCATGATTACCGCTCTGGTAATCTTTATGCTCAATTATTGCCATTAATTACCCGTTGTCAATGGGTAATAACGAAAAAATTACCAATTTGGTAATGTTTATGGCGAAGGGGATTGCACGGAAGAGGTGGGCTAGGCGTTGGTGCTCTTGTCGATCATGAACTGTATGAATTCTTCTATGGTCTTTTTGTCGTCTGCGCTCAGCTTCGCATAGCCGCGCTTGTCATAGTTAATGATCTCGGGGTCTGACGGTGAAATTAGCAGCTCGTAACCGTGCCGCTCGAAAGCGTTCGCGATGGCTTCCAGGGTGCTGATGCTGATACTCGACTTTGAGTCAAGAAAGCGTGCGATTGTTGATTGACCTACACCGCTGGCGCGAGAAATCCTGCTCTGATTACGCATTGGTGGATTGTGATCCATCCATGACCGCAGGTTACTGGCCGCTACGACACCAATATCACCGATCTCATCAACAGGAGCATCTGGAATCAGCATGTTATCATGATCTATATCGAGCCAGTTTCGTGTTTGTCGTGTTACGTCTTCTATTTTTCGCGCCGACTTGTCGCCAATATTTTTGCCTGATATCCAACGGCTAACGAGATTAGCAGGAACGCCAATAGCGCGAGCTATAGATGCCTGCTGCCCGCCGTAGTGCTTGTCCATCAGCTTTACCAGATTTTCCCTACGAATAACGTGTAAGTCCTTCATTGTTTTTCATCCATAAAACATTTACCTGAACAACATTGTTCCGGTTTGGAATTAAACCACTCATTACCTGAATGGTAAACTTACCGCTCTGGTAAACATTGTTATGAAGTGTTATTGTTTGGTAATCATTTTTATGGTCTGGAGTTGTTTATGGAGAGTTTTGACTTAAAAAAGACATGGCTTGGCTTGCCTAAATCAATGCGGCAAAAGATTGCTTCTGAATCAGGGACTACGCCGCACTACATGATGACTCACGTCATACAAAGAAGCAGGCTTCCAAAAGTGTCATTCTTCAAAAAACTATCAAGTTCAATGAATTGTAATGGTGTTGTTGTCACTGAAAGCCAGCTTGCAGCGTGGTTTTATAACGCTGAATAACAGTGAATAACACTGCGTAAAGGCCGCCCTATGGCGGCCTTTTTTGTTGCCTGTCACTCACCAAAAATCAAGCATTACCAATTATGCAAATATGGTTGATATTTTTTCTGTTTGGTGCAAGATTGGCAGGAACAGAAACAGGAAATGAGAGGTGATACGTGAAAATAGTTACCCGCCTGGAGGCGGCAAAAGGTGGGATGAATAAATTCTATACGGGTAAGCCTTGCAAACACGGGCATTTAAGTGAGCGCTGGACGCTCAATGGCGGCTGTGTGCAATGCAATATTGATCGTGTTGAGCAGAAGAGAAAAGAGATAAGCGGGCTTATGAAGGCTGCACAAGGGGGTGATTAGTGGCTCGCATCCGCACGATAAAGCCGGAATTTTGGACTGATGAGGACATGGCTGAAGTATCAGAATGCGCGTGCCTGTTGGCGATCGGCTTATTGAATTATGCCGATGATGACGGGTACTTCAACGCAAATACAAAGCTGATAAAAGCAGCCGTTTTCCCGATACGGGAACCGTCCGTTCCTATTACCGTAATGCTACGGGAGCTTTCCAACCATGGTTATTTATCCATGTTTTCCACACCGGATGGCAGGCATTTTGGATTGATAAATAATTTCGCAAAGCACCAGGTGGTAAACAAGAAAAAAGATAGCAAAATCAAAGAAATGGATTTGATACCGTATGAGTACGGTATTGATACGGTAGGAGTACCGGTAGGAATGGATCAGGGATCAGGGAATGGAAAGGAAGAAACCCCACACATAGCGCGTGAGGAAAATTTACCTCCTGATAAAAAAAATGGACTGCCTGAGTACGTGCCAGGTGTTGATGAGCCGATCGGTAAATTCCCAATGTTCTCAGACTGGAGACCGTCGTTTGATTTTCGACAAAGAGTTGCACTGGCGGGGGTAATTCTTGATGAGGACTACCAGCCAACTGAGTTAGCGGGTTTTGTCATGTACTGGCAGCCGGAAGGCAAAGCATTTTATCAAATGCAATGGGAGCAGAAATTTGCTCGGCATATCCAGCAGGTTCGATCGGCAGCCGTCAAACAGAAAACTGGAGGTTCAAATGCAGGAACACAACAGGTCACCAGCAGTGGTGAATCTCGCGCAATGCAGAAATTCCGTGAGGCCAAAGCCCAGCGCTACGGAGCTGATGCTGGACAACTTGTGGGAGGCGATGATCGAGCTGTACACGGATCGATGGATAGCGAAGAACGGCACGGAACCATCATCACCGTGGATAGCGGCGATAGGCCAACTGACGGAAACGCAGATCGGTGAAGTGGTGCGGGCATGCATCGATCGCTGTGCTGCTGGCAATACATGGCCTCCTGATCTGGCTGAGTTTATCAGCCTGGTTGCCGAATCCGGCGCTAATGTCTTTGGTGTCAGCGTCGATGATGTCATGGGTACTTACTGGGACTGGCGGAAAAAGGTTTTCAAGTACGACAGCGCCGAGCAGTACCCTTGGCCGCATAACGTTGTCTATCACATTTGCATCGAGATCCGGCGGCAGGGCTCCGAGCGGAACCTGAACGAAAAGGAGTTACGCAGCCTGGCGGCTGAGAAGCTGGATTATTGGGTAAAGCGCAGTCAGAAAGGTATTCCGGTGCCTCCGGTGCGTAAAGCGCTGTCAAATACGGCAGGCGGGAGAGGCGGATCAATGACCCCAGCACAGCAAATGATGGCCGGGATTATCTACGTTAAGTAATCAAATATGGGTGGTTTATGAGCACAGAGCAGGAGAGAGGTAAGCGGATTTTTGCGGAAATCAGTAATCAGCAGGTCGGAGAGGATGGGGAGATAGTCGGATATCTCGTGCAAAATAAGTTCATGAATGAACTCGAAGAATTGTTGACCCGCGATCCGGTCGTGAAACTACCAACAACGCGATATTGGTCGTGTGGAGTTGACGTGTACGACAAGCGAGATGTTATCGAATGCCTCCGCGCAGCCGGTATAACCGTCAAAGATGAATAAAACCGAACCACAGCGACGACAACAAACACCAAGACGTACAAACGGGTTAACGGGAAAGAAAACGTCTCACAATTCGATTGATAGCGTTTTAGCAGCATAGGGCGATTTCGAGAAGAATCGCATTTTTTTCTTGCAAAAGATTACCTGTTAGGTAATGTTATTACCATATTGGTAATTAATTCACTGAATGAGGAATCAGCAATGTTAGAAATCATGACAAACCCAATACTCGGCGGCTTGGTAACCACCTTCACAATTTGTATCGGATTCACTATCTGGTCAGAAGTAAGTGACTGGATGTGGGAACGCAAAAACAAGTGACGTCACCCTGCGCCCGTGAAGCTGACGGGCGCATGAATGAAATCACTGAATGAGGGTGCAATGAGAAAGGCCAATAGTTCGTTCGCGTTGGGGCGTCTCAAGGTCGGACAAATGAACAAGACAGAAGCCGCCTACTCGCAGCATCTGGAAATTTTGAAGCGGGCAGGGGAAGTGCTCTGGTATCGGTTCGAAGGGGTCAAGCTGAGGTTGGCGGATAACACGTTTTACACGCCTGACTTCGCTGTTATGACCGCCAGCGGAACCATCGAAATGCACGAAGTTAAAGGGTACTGGCAGGACGATGCGCGGGTTAAATTGCGCATTAAGGCGATTAGCAATCAGCAGTGTGGCAAGTGTGGTGACGTGATGCCTGTTGATAGTTGCTGCATGCAGGGTGACTCGGCGTGCTGGGTTACGAATGGGTGGAAAAAGTTTCTTTTGGCCTAAATGATTACCGTGCCGGTAATGTTTGGTATGATTCATTGCGATGATTACCCAAATAATTACCGGAGGCGGTTATGGCACTGAAAGACAAACAGGAGGCTTTCTGCCGTGAATACCTCGTTGATTTAAATGCAACTCAGGCGGCGATAAGGGCAGGGTATAGCGCAAGGACAGCGGGAAGCATAGGGCAGGAGAACCTGACGAAACCTGAAATTGCTGCCCGCATTGCTGAACTGACAGCGGAGCGCAATGAGCGCGTTGAAATCAATGCCGACTACGTGCTTAAGCAAGCTGTAAAGCTGCATGAGCGCTGCATGCAGGAAGTCGTGCCGTTCACTGATAAAAAGGGTGAGCACATTCACGACGATAAAGGCAACCCGCTTTACGTATTCGACTCCAAAGGGGCGGCGGCCGCACTTCGCCTTGTTGGTTCCCACGTCACCGTCAACGCATTCAAAGAAACCCACGAAGTGAATATCAACGTGATATCCGACCGCATGGCTAAAGCCCGTAAGCGTGTTAATGGCGGCGAAAAATGACCGAGCAAGAACAACTCATCGAGGATATCGCCAGCTTCACTCATGACCCGTACAGCTTCGCTCTGTACGCTTTCCCTTGGGGTGAAGAGGGCACGGAGTTGGAACGCCACACCGGGCCGCGTCAGTGGCAGGCAGAGGCGTTTAAAGATATCGCTGAACACCTACAAAACCCCGAGACACGTCACCAGCCGTTGATGCTTGCTCGCGCGTCAGGTCACGGTATCGGAAAATCTGCATTCATTTCAATGCTCATCAATTGGGGCATGGCAACCTGCGAAGATTGCAAGGTTGTTGTGACCGCCAACACTGAAAACCAGTTGCGAACCAAGACGTGGCCCGAGGTCATCAAGTGGTCGAATCTGGCTATCACGAAAGACTGGTTCACCACCACCGCCACCGCGATGTACAGCAATGATCCGGGGCATGATAAACGCTGGCGAGCTGATGCAATTCCGTGGTCTGAGCACAACACAGAGGCATTCGCGGGGCTGCACAACGAGCGCAAGCGTATCATTGTGGTGTTCGATGAGGCATCCAACATTGCCGATCTGGTTTGGGAAGTAGCGGAGGGTGCGCTTACCGACGAAAACACCGAAATCATATGGGTGGCATTCGGGAACCCGACGCGAAACACTGGCCGTTTCCGCGAATGCTTCCGCAAGTATCGCCACCGCTGGAAGTGCAAGCAGATTGACAGCCGCACGGTCGAGGGGACGAACAAAGAGCAGATCGATAAGTGGGTGCAGGACTACGGCGAAGATAGCGACTTTGTGAAAGTGCGTGTGCGGGGGATATTCCCTGACACATCAGATACGCAGTTTATTTCCACCGCGCTGACTGATGCCGCAATGAAGCGCGTTTACACCGCCAATGATGTGGCACATGCTCCTGTCATCATCGGCGTTGACCCCGCTTACTCTGGCTCTGATACGTTCGAGATATATTTGCGGCAGGGGCTGCACGCAAAACACCTTGGCACGTACCCGCACACCACTGATGACCTGATATCAGCAAAGCGTGTCGCTGATTTTGAGGATAAATACCAGGCTGACGCCGTGTTTATCGATTTCGGATACGGCACCGGCATCAAGTCGATAGGTGATAGTTGGGGCAGGACGTGGATACTCGTCCCGTTCGGCGGTGCATCCAGTGATCCGCAGATGCTCAACAAGCGCGGCGAGATGTACAACAGCGGGCAGAAGTGGCTAAAGATGGGCGGTTCACTTGACGATCAGGAAACGGCTGATGATTTGGCTACGCCTGAATTCAAGGTTAGGCTTGATGGAAAAATAGTGCTGGAAGATAAATCGGAGATTAAAAAGCGCATCGGGCGCTCTCCGGGTAAGGGTGATTCACTCATCCTCACATTCGCCTTCCCGGTCACCAAAAAGTTGCACTATGCGCACGGGGCGCAGGCCGGGAAAACAGTCAGTGACTATGATCCGTATGCATGAAAAAGCCAGCGCTAAAGCTGGCTAATTTCGTGACATGTCACGGCGTTATTTATACACCAGCATCATCAAGCCACAGCTTTTCTTTCAGCAAATAACCTTCCAGCAACCAGATTTTATTCACCGCATTCTCACGTGCAATCTCGCGTCCGATCTCCGCGTCGAAGTTCTCAGGGCTGGCGCAGGCACTTTCACCGGTCACGGTAAAGCCGTTTTTAAGCACCAGAACGCAGAAAGTCAGTAATGGGTGAGAGTTTGCCGTGTGAATGTTGGGTTGTGTCCCGACATGCACATCGCCGTTGGCTTTGTATGCACCCAACACACCTTCGGCAGCGGTGAAGTAGTTCTCTGCAACGATAAGTTGTTGGATGTGCTGAGGCGTAACGCGTGGCGCGGTCTTGCCTTTAGCGATAATCTGTTGCTCGATATCTTTGCTCATATCTTCCTCTCATTAAAAAAATGCCCTCCGAAGAGGGCGAAATGTTGCAGCGGTACTGACGGCCCCTGGGTGGGATTGGTTGTGGTATTCGCGGGGTCTACTTCCCTCCTGTCACGGTTCTTTCCCCGCGTCATCATGTGTTCATTCGGTACATGAAACCCTTCATTGTGGTGGGTTTGTGATTTCAAATCCTTCGTCGCCTTGGTGAGCCACAACCACACCAACTAGCATTTGGATTCATCACAACGGAAAGGGCGCTGCATTATTTTTTATCTTGGCGTTGATAGGTTCGATTAGACCAGTCAGCCAACATACAACGCCCTTACCTGTTGTGTAATCACTAGGATTACCAAAAAGGTAATATGTTTGGTAATTAATGTCAAGAATTAGGTAATTTTTACCCCTATATGGTATTTTGGTAATAATTACCCACGGGAGAAGCCGAAATGTGCGTATCGAATTTAATCGGTTCAAAGCCTGCCGCGCCTGTTGTCCAATCAGTCCAAGCTGCACCGCAAGAGCAAGATGCCGCCGTGGTTTCTGCGCGTGACGATGAAACACGCCGCCGTCGTGCCGCTGCTGGTCGTAGCTCTACGTTGTTGACTGGTGCGCAAGGCGTTACCGGCTCAGCCAGTACTGGCAGCAAAACCCTGTTGGGGCAGTAACATGGCTGACGAGAGCTTGCGTGAAAAGCTGGGTAAACAACTGGCGCAATTGAAGAATGACCGCCAGTCTTTCGAGTCGCACTGGCGCGATCTGTCCGACTATATCAATCCGCGCACAAGCCGCTTCCTCGTCACCGACGCAAACCGCAACGAGCGCCGCAATACCCGCATTATCGACCCTACTGCAACGATGGCAGAGCGCGTGCTGGCATCCGGCATGATGAGCGGTATCACATCACCGGCGCGACCGTGGTTTCGCCTAGCTACGCCTGACCCTGACATGATGACTTATGGCCCGGTCAAGCAGTGGTGCGAGATTGTCCAGAACAGCATGTACAGCATGTTCAACAAGTCTAACTTGTACCAGTCTCTGCCCGTTATTTACTCGCAGCTTGGCACATACGCCACGGCTGCTATCGCTGTTCTCGAAGATGACGAAAGCGTAATCCGCACTCGCCCCTTCCCGATCGGCAGCTACTACCTCGCTAACTCCGATCGCGGAGTGGTTGATACCTTCTTTCGTGAATTCCGCATGACTGTGCGCCAGCTTGTCATGGAATTCGGGCTGGATAACGTCAGCTTTCAAGTGAAAGGGATGTGGAGTAATGGCTCATACGAGCAGTGGGTTGATGTCACACAAGCTGTTTACCCGAACCTGAACCGCGATACCGGGCGCATGGACAGCAAGAATAAGCGCTATTCATCGGTCTATTTCGAGGCGGCTGGCGAAAACAACAAAGTGCTGCGAGAGTCTGGCTATGATGAGTTTCCCATTCTTGCTATGCGCTGGGATGTGAACGGCGAGGATGTTTACGGCTCATCTTGCCCAGGCATGATGGCGCTTGGCTCTGTTAAAGCACTGCAACTGATGCAGAAGCGCAAAGGGCAACTGCTGGACAAGCAGACAAACCCTGCGCTGGTCGGGCCGTCAACGCTGAAAAACCAGCGTGTTTCGATGCTTCCCGGAGATATCACCTACGTCGATCAGATGACTCAACAGGATGGCCTACGTCCCGTTTATCAAGTGCAACCTGACTACAACGGCCTGCTGGCTGACATTCAAGATGTGCGCGCAAGTATCGACAGCGCGTATTTCAAAGACCTTTTCATGATGCTGCAAACCATCAATACGCGCTCAATGCCAGTTGAAGCCGTCAACGAGTTGCGTGAAGAGAAATTGCTGATGCTTGGTCCTGTGCTTGAGCGCCTGGACGATGAAGGTTTAGACCCGCTGATTGACCGAGCTTTCGCAATCATGGTTCGCAAGAACATGATCCCGCCGCCGCCTGATGTGATGCAAGGAATGCCGCTGAAAGTCGAATACATCAGCGTCATGGCGCAGGCTCAGAAATCTATCGGCGTTGCCAGCATTGAGCGCTTCGTTGGCTTTGTTGGCAACGTGGCCGCCGCCGATCCGTCAGCACTCGACAAGTTGAACATCGATAAAGCTATCGATTCCTACGCTGACATGATCGGCGTATCTCCGACCATCGTTGTTTCTGATGACGAAGTGCAAGCCGTGCGTGAGCAGCGCGCCCAGCAGCAACAACAGCAGCAAGCTATGGAAATGGGTATGGCGGCAGCACAGGGCGCTAAGACCCTCAGCGAAACGCAGACCGCAGACCCTAGCGCGTTATCTGCCATTGTCGGAGGGATGCAACAGTGAACGATGAAGAATTGAGAGCGGAAGAACTCCGCAAAGCCGCAGAGCTGCGCGAACAGCAAGCCGAGGCGGATATCTATCACGTCATGTCCAGCAAGCAGGGCCGCCGTATCGTATGGTCGCAACTGACGCTGTGCCACGTCTTTTCATCAACTTTCTCCACCGATCCCCACGTAACAGCATTCAACGAGGGAAATCGCAACGCTGGTTTGCGCCTGTTCAGTATGGTTATGAGCGCATGCCCTGATCTCTATCTCACGATGGCTAACGAGGCCAAGGAAGAGGAGGTAAGCAAGTGATCGAAGCTATTCGATATTTCCATGCGTCCAGCCTAGGCGAGTTAGAACAAATGATGCCTGCATTAATCGCTGCCGGGTGGCAGCCATTTGATCAGGTTGTTATCGAGCGCTCCGCTGATGGCTGGGACTTCACTCAGGTTATGACAAAGGGCGCGGCCAATTCGCTGCCGGCTAATCAGGTCATCATTGCCAACGGCAACACCTCGCAACTTTATGCCGCTGACGGCACTGCGTCACAAGGCGTAACGGTCAACGCGGTGATCGTGAACGGTGTGCTGCTGCGCCAGCAATTGCCTGCATCAGTAACGACGATTTCTAACGGCGACACTGTATCCGTGCGTAATAGCGCAGGTGCAAATGCTAAATCAGGTACCGCCGTTGTCTCTTCTTCCGGCTCATTGACCGGCATCAACCTGCCAGCAACCACTGCAATGATCGATAACTCAGCAGCGGTAACCGTGCAGAACTCAGCGGGCACCGCCATAGCTGGAACGCATGCCGCTACAGTGGCAGCGGGGGCTATTTCAAACATCAAGCTGGCTGCAAACATCGCACCGATAGCCAACGGCACCGTGCTTTCCAGCCTGCCAGTAACCAATAACGCAATTCTTGCGATTGGCACCGTTAACCGCTCTGTGACCATTACCGTAGCCAACGGGGTGATCACCGGCATAACCGTAGTTTAAGGGTGAATCATGGGTAACTCATTATTCCGCAAATTGTTTGGTGGTGTTCTGCTGGCTGAGGCTGGAGAAGGTGAAGTCGCTGGCGGCGCTGGCACGGAAAGCGCTGTTGGTGGCGAACAACAGCAGGCAGCGGCCACCGGAACAGAATCAGGCAAAGACACTGATCTCGGAGCTGGAGAAAGTGACGATAAAGGAACCGGCACCGAAAAAACCGAAGCAGAGCTGGCAGCCGAGAAGGAGGCCGCAGAAAAAGCAGAGAAGGAAAAGAAGCCGGAACAGGGCGCACCAGAGAAGTACGAATTTACGGCGGCAGAGGGGCAAACTCTCGACGCTGACGCGCTGGCGGTATTTGAACCTCTGGCAAAGGAGCTTGGCTTGTCGCAGGAGAATGCGCAAAAAGTCGTTGACGCTTACGCCAGCAAGATCCTCCCGCAAATCCAGCAGCAGCAATTAGCCAACTGGCAAAAAACTGTCGAGGGCTGGGCTGAAACAGTCAAGGCCGACAAAGAGATCGGCGGCGACAAGCTGACGGCAAACATCGGCAAAGCACAGCAGGCCATGATGCAGTTCGGCGGCGATGAGTTGAAACAGGCTCTGGAAGAAACCGGGCTCGGCAATCATCCGGCGCTGGTGAAGGCGTTCGTAAAAATCGGGCATGCAATGTCCGAAGACAAAATGCTGGGCGGTGGAAGTGATGGTGAGCAGCTTAGCGCGGCTCAAGTTCTGTATGGCAATGGCAAAAAGTGAGGTAACACACTATGGCAGTTAAAGGCTTAACCGCGCTGACCTTGGTAGATTGGGGTAAGCGCGTAGATCCGAATGGCAAGATCGATAAAATCATCGAACTGCTTGCCCAAACCAACCCGATCTTGCAAGACATGCTTATTGTTGAAGGCAACTTGCCTACCGGCCACCGCACTACCGTTCGTTCTGGTTTACCGGCGGCGACCTGGCGATTGCTGAACTACGGCGTGCAGCCCAGCAAGTCAACCACTGTCCAAATCACTGATGCTATCGGCATGCTGGAAGCCTATGCGGAAGTCGATAAATCACTGGCTGACCTGAACGGCAATACCGCTGAATTCCGTCTATCGGAAGATCGCGCGTTCATTGAAGCGATGAACCAGCAGATGGCGCAAACGTTGTTCTATGGCGACACCACCATCAACCCTGAGCGATTCATGGGGTTGTCTTCTCGCTATTCGAGCAAATCGGCAGGTAACGGTCAGAACATTATCGATGCCGGTGCCACCGGCACAGATAACACCTCTATCTGGCTAATCGTGTGGGGTGAAAACACCTGTCACGGTATCTTCCCGAAAGGACAAAAGGCCGGTTTGCAGTTCGAAGATAAGGGGCAGGAAACACTTACCGATGCGAATGGCGGCAAGTATGAAGGCTATCGCACTCACTACAAGTGGGACAATGGACTGACTCTCCGTGACTGGCGCTATGTCGTGCGTATCGCAAACATTGACGTGAGCGACCTCGGAACTGTAAGTGCTGCCAACATCGTTACGCAGATGGTGAAAGCCCTGCACCGTATCCCGAACCGTGGCATGGGTAAACCCGTGTTCTACATGAATCGCACCGTGGCGCAAGCACTCGATCTGCAATCTCTGGATAAGACCTCCCTGGCCCTGTCAGTGAAAGAGACTGAGGGTGAATGGTGGACTGCGTTCCGTGGCATTCCGATCCGTGAAACTGACGCAATTCTGGAAACAGAAGCGCGCGTGGTTTAACGCCTGTCATTAACCTATGGGCCTTAATCGGCCCATAAATGGAGAAAGAATTATGATCCTCGATAAGTTATTGATGTTCTCCGAGGCGCAAGCAATCACGGCGTCAACTGTTTCAACTGACATTATCGATCTTGGCCCGATTGACGGAAACCGCCGAGATATTGGTGTGGGTGAGCCGCTGGAATTTTTCGTTAACGTCAATACCACTGCCACGGCAGCAGGTGCGGCGACGGTCAATATCCAGTTGCAAACCAGTGCTGATAACTCGACGTGGGTAACCTTGTCCGATAGTGGCGCTCTGGCTCTATCCGCGCTGACGGTCGGGAAGCGTGTAGTGTCGCTAAAGGTTCCGCAGGGGGTTTTGCGTTATCTGCGTGTGAGCTATGCAGTTGCCACTGGCCCGCTTACTGCTGGCGCGTTCACTGCTGGTATCAATCTGGATGTGGATGCAAACAGCCACTATTCGATTCGTTCGAAGATCACGGGTTAAGGGGGGATAGATGTCAGAGAAAGCAAAATACCGCGTCCTGCGCTTGTCTCACATCCATAACAAGTTGTGGGAACCAGGCGAAGAGGTGGAATACGACGGCAAGCCGGGCAGTGCTCTTGAGCCGCTGAACGATGCCGCTATTGCTGCCAAGACTGCCGCCAATGTTCAGGTTTTGAATGCTGCTAGCGGTGGTGCTGGTCTGGAAGACAAGAAGCCAGGCGAAGAGGTGGATAGCGATCTGGCAGAGCTTCAGCGTCAGTATGAAGAGCTGTTCAATAAGAAACCTCACCCGGCGTCAAAGGCTGACACACTCCGCGAGAAGATCGCAGAGGAACGCATCCGCCTCGGCGTATAACCGAAAGCAATAAGGGGCTTCGGCCCCTTTCTTCTATGAGAGCGTCATTATGAAAATGGTTAATCTCAAGCAAGGCACCGACACCTACGAAAACAGCGACGGCGAAGTTAAAACCCGTGATGAATATCCGTGGGGGCTTCACATCACGCTCAATGATGACGTTATCAAGAAGTTGGGTATGACAGTGCCGAAGGTCGGTGATGAATTGATGGTAACCGCCAAGGCAAAGGTGCTATCGACCAGCACGCGCGAAGATGGTGACGAGAGCAAGAGCACAGTTGAGTTACAAATCACAGATATCGGCATTGGTTCAGAAGGTGAAAAGCCGTCTGCCGCAATGGTCTTGTATGGTAAAGAGGGCGAATAGATGGCCTCAGAAATCGAGATCTGCAATATTGCTCTAAGTCGCCTCGGTATCAGTCGCTCTATCAATTCACTGACGGAACAGAGCAAAGAGGCGGGGGCATGCAGCCTGCATTATGAACCGGCGCGCGATGCCGTACTGAGTGACTTCCCTTGGAGCTTTGCAACCAAGCGTGTGGCGCTGGCAGATCTCAATTCTGCACCATCTGATTGGCAATACGCCTACCGCTATCCGACTGACTGCATGCGCGTGATTGAGATCATGACGCCGGGAACGCGCACGCCTACGGCATGCCAGCGCATCGAATATGCAACCGGTTCAGATGCCGACGGTACCGGAAAACTGATCTACACCGACGAGCCTAACGCATGGCTGAAATATGTAGGGAAGGTGATAGACACCAACATGTTTGATGCAATATTCCGCGATGCTCTGGCGTGGCGAATGGCTGGTGAAATGGCGATGCAGTTAGGCGGGAATGCCAACCTCGGACAATTCGCTATGCAGATGTACGGCCAGGTGCTGATGAGTTCTGCATCTCGATCGATGGAAGAGAGCCAGGAGGCGCAGCCGCCTATAGATCCCTTCACCGCTGCGAGGCTGTCATAATGGCGAGCATAACCAACACATTCAGCCTGATTCAACCATCTTTTGCAGGCGGTGAAGTGTCGCCAACCCTTTACGGACGTATCGACATTGCCAAGTATGCCGTGTCGCTGCGCAAGTGCCGTAACTTCATTGTGCGGCAGTATGGTGGGGTGGAGAATCGCCCCGGCACCCGCTTCATTGCCGCGGCTAAATACGCTGATAAGAAGTGCCGCCTAATCCCGTTTCAGTTCAACATGGAGCAGACCTACGCCTTAGAATTTGGCGCTGGCTACATGCGAGTGTTCAAAGATGGCGGTCAGGTTCTTATCGCTGCTGGGCCTGATGCTGGTGATGTTTACGAGCTGGCCACGCCTTACGCCGAGGCTGATTTATTCCGCCTCAATTTTACGCAATCAGCAGACGTAATGACCATCTGCCACCCGTATTACCCGCCGATGGAATTGCAGCGCTACGATCATGACAATTGGCAGATCGTAGCGGTGGTGACCAAAAACGGCCCGTTTGAAGATATCAATGTAGACGAGGCCAAAACCGTTTACGCCAGCGCCGAAACTGGAACGATTACGCTGACGGCCAACACTGCATTATTCCAGGGTCAGCACGTCGGCAAGCTGTTCTATCTCCAGCAGCGCGCCATTGATTCCGTGGGCGTATGGGAGGTGAGCAAGACCATTGCCATTGATGATCGCTGCCGCGCCGGTGACAACTACTATCGCGCCAACACAGCAGGCACAACCGGATCGCTTCGACCGTCACACACCGAGGGCATGGAGTGGGATGGATTGGGGCCAACTTCCGGCGTGCAGTGGGAATACCTGCATTCAGGTTTTGGCATTGCTCGCATCACCGCCGTTGCTGCTGATGGCTTAAGCGCCACAGCGACAGTGATTTCACGTCTGCCGATCGATGCCGTAGATAGTGAAAATGCATCATACAAGTGGGCGCACTATGCCTGGAATACTACGCTGGGCTATCCCGGCACTGTGGTTTACTACCAGCAACGCCTGTTCTTTGCTGCGTCCACTGCGTACCCGCAGACCATATGGGCCAGCCGCACCGGTGATTACAAAGACTTCGGGCGCAATAACCCGATTCAGGACGATGACCGTATTTCTTTCACCTATGCAGGGCGTCAGGTTAACGAGATTCGCCACCTGATCGATATTGGTTCACTGATTGCCCTCACATCCGGCGGGCAGTTCAAGATAAACGGCAATGAAAACAGCGTGCTGACGCCGTCCACGTTCTCGTTTAGCTCTCAGGGTTCGGATGGATCCAGCACTGTGCCGCCGATCGCCGTAAGCAACATTGCGCTTTTCATCCAAGAGAAGGGTGCGCAGGTGCGCGATATCGCCTACTCGTTTGATGTTGACGGGTATCAGGGCAGCGATCTAACCATCATGGCGAACCACCTGTTTAACCGCCGCCAGATAGTCGATTGGGCGTTTACGCTGGTGCCGTACTCCTGCGCCTGGTGCTGCCGCGATGATGGCATGCTAATGACGATGACCTACCTGCGCGATCAGCAGGTCTATGCGTGGGCGCCACAGCCGAGTGATGGCCTGTTTGAATCTACGTGTAGCATCAGCGAGGGAACAGAGGACGCGGTTTACTTCGCTGTTCAGCGCACTATTGATGGTGTCACCCGGCGCTACATCGAGCGACTGGAAAGCCGCTACGATGATGTGGATGCATTCTTTGTCGATAGCGGTCTGAGCTACGACGGGCGCAACAAAGATAGCGCCGTGACTGTCACGTTATCCGGTGGCTCTGGTGATTGGGACTATCGCGAACCGGTGACCTTAACGATCTCAGGCGCGGCGTTCTTCACCGTCGATAATATCGATGACCAGATTCACATCCCTTATTTAGGAACTGATGGGGGTGAGGTTTTGCGTCTGGATATCACCGAGTTTACCGACGGCAATACGGTCACTGTAATGGCTAACCGTGATATCCCTGAATCACTGCGTAACACGCCTGTTTCTGGCTGGAGCATGGCAAAGGCGCGATTTTTTGGTATCGCCCACCTGGAAGGTAAAACGGTCAACATCCTGTCTGATGCGAATGTCGAGCCGCAGAAGGTGGTAACCGCTGGTGCCGTGACACTGGAGAAACCCGGCACAGTGGTGCATATCGGCCTGCCGATCAAGGCGGAGCTTGAAACGCTGGATTTGAATATTCAGGGTAGTGAAACCATCCTCGACAAGAAGAAACTGATCACGACGGCAAGCCTTATCGTCAGCGCCAGTCGCGGGATATGGGCGGGAACCTCTGGCGGCAAACTATACGAATATCCGCAACGTGAATTTGAGTTTTACGATGACCCGGTTGATAACGCTACCGGCGTTGTGAGCGTCAATCTTGATGCTACATGGGATAGAGGTTCGAGGATTGTAGTGCAGCAAACAGACCCGCTACCGTTATCGATACTGGCCATCATACCGCGCGTTACGGCAGGGGGTTTCTGATGGCGAGGGTTGAGATAATTCCCGCAGAAATAGAGCACGTACAGGCGCTATTACCGCATGTGCGCCAGGCTGACATTGATGAATTCTATGCCGCATCACTCAGTACACCTGAGCAGGTTCTAACGCAGGGCATCCGCGTTTCTACGCTCTCATGGTCAGCCATCTTTGATGATCAAGTTGTTGCCATATTCGGCATTGCTCCAGCGTCAATGCTGGGCGGTGACGGCGTTCCGTGGCTGGTTGGCGCTGACATGCTTGAGCGCTATCAGAAAACATTCCTGCGCCGCTGCCGTCCTTTTGTTTCCGCAATGCTGGATGTCTATCCGCACCTTGTGAATTACGTTGATGTGCGCAACGTGGCCGCGAAAGCCTGGTTGCACTGGCTGGGATTCACCCTGGAAGAACCAAAGCCGATCGGCGCGCTGAACTACCCGTTCCACCGCTTCACGATGGAGAAAAAACCATGTGCGATATAACAACCGCTCTCGTTGTTGGCTCTCTGGCTACGTCTGGAATCAGTGCATTCAGCGGCTATCAGTCTGGCAGAGAGAACGCGAAGGTAGCAGAACAAAACGCGGAACTGATGCGAACCGCGGCAAATGACACTATGAACCGTGGCAATGCTGATGCAGATCGAGTGCGTAATCGCTACCGCCAGATGGCGGGAACACAGGCGGCCACAATCGCCGCTGGCGGGGGTGATCTGTCTGCCGGCACATCTCTGGACATCCTCGGTGATACGGCGGCAACGGGTGAACTTGATGCTATGACCACGCTGAATAACGCAGATCGTGAAGCATATGGTTACAGAATGCAGGCGGCAAACTATGACGCTCAGGCTCAGCAGTCGAGAAAGCAGGGGGCTATGGGGGCATTCACCACGCTGCTTACTGCGCCGTTGCAGGCGTATGGGGCATATCAATTGGCGGGTGGCGGCGGAGCGGTCGGTAATTTATTTAAGACCAATAGCGCATTCACGTCTGTTTCTGGAAACATTAACTCGTTCTATGGTGGTTGACCATGCCTACAGTACCGGTAGTTCGCGGGCCAGAGGTTAGCAGTCGTGGCATCCATGCTGCGACCAATTCCTTACAATTCACGCCGAATGATTTCGGCGCTGGTGTTGCTCAGGCCGGGCAGCAGGCTATTAATGTTTTTGCGGAGGCAAAAGGAAAGGCAGATTTGGCACTGGCGCAGGACGCTTTATTGCAGTTTCAGGCTGGTGCTGATGACCAGTATGCCAAGTTGCAAAAATTGCAGGGTAAAAACGCCATAGGGCAGGGGGAAGCGACGGTAGGTAATATCCGCTCAATAGGTGAAGAGTTGGCGGCGACACTACCAGAGGGCCGGTCACGGGAAACCTTTATTCGTCAGTCTGCTGATCTTGGTTTGCAATACCGCCGCCAGGCTATCGGTTACGAAACAGGGCAGATTCGGGCTTTTGAGGATAGTCGGCAGCAGGGGTTATTAAACGGCTGGCAAAATCAGATCGCCAGCACTCCTCAGATGTTCTCTACTCTGGCGCCACTGGCTCGCCAAAGTATCATTATGTACGGCGCATCACGCGGACAAAGTGACGAGGAAATCAACGCCAATTGGTTGAAATGGCAACGTTCCTCTGCTGATGATGCATTTAATACCCGGTATGCCTCCATTTATCAGGGAATGATGGGGCCAAACGGCAAGATTCAGGTTACAGATACGCCAAGCGAAGCGCAGATATTTTCCGCGATGATTAGGCAGGAAAGCGGCGGCAATCAGTTTGCGAAAGACGGAAGCCCCCTCACATCATCAAAAGGCGCAGTTGGTGTGGCTCAGGTGATGGAATCTACCGGGCCAGAGGCGGCGCGATTAGCTGGTGTGCCGTGGGATCGTGATCGCTGGCTAAATGACCCTCAATATAACGCACAAATCGGTCAGGCTTACTTCGGCGCACAGATGAAAAAATATAATAATCCTGTGTTGGCTGTTGCTGCTTACAACGCTGGCCCTGGCGCTGTTGATGGGTGGCTTAAGCAGATTGGCGATCCTCGCACTGGACAGATATCAAACGCGCAGTTCGCCGCCAGCATTCCCTTTGATGAAACACGGAACTATGTCGCTAATGTTGTTGGATCTGCTGGGGCAATACCCGAAGAGGCGACCATGAGTAATCTCAACAGCCAGCCGTTTTTCAGCGCGATGAGTCCAACTGGTAAAGCTCAGGCCATGAGTAAGATCGCTGGTCTTTATGACATGCAAGCCAGTGCTGGGCGTGTTGCACTGCAAAGCAAGATGCAGGATGACATGGCTAGCCTTGAAGCGGGTAACACAGTAACGCCTGTGACTGATAAGGAGTGGTTAGCAGTAATGCCATTGATGGCGAGCCCGGCAGAACGCATGCAACTGGAAAAAACATTCCAGCAATACCAGCAGGCTATGACATTACAGCCTGTCTACCAAGCCATTATGCAAGGTACTCCGCAGCAGGGCTCGGCAGCTGTTCAGGCTATTGATCCAAAAGAATCTGACCCAGACTTTAAATTTAAAAAAGGGTTATATGCCACAGCGCAAACCAAACTAAACCAAACGCTCAAGGCGCGCGAAGATGACCCCGGAACCTGGTTGCAAAAATACTCTCCAGTCGCGCAGTCAGCATTTCAGGCATACCAAAGCAATCAGGTGTCAGGTGAATATTTAGTTTCTAGACTGGAGGCGGAAAAATCCCGATTGGGGATAAAGAGTAAGAAGGTGATACCTGATGCGATGGTGAGCAATATTCTTACTCAGATTGACAATAACAAAGAATCAAGCGTTACCGCTATTCAGTCTATCGGCCAGCAGTTCGGCAAGTATTCCGATCAGGTCATGATGCAGGTGCAGAAAAATGCCTATCCTGAATTGCAGGTCATCATGGCGACCGAAAACCCGCGCGCTGCTAATGCGTTGTGGCAGAACCGTAGCGTTAAAACGCCAGATTTGCGCGGAAGCTTTGAGAAGCCGGAGGCGGATAAGGCTGATTCGTCATGGAATGACCAGGCAAAAGATTTTGCTGGCACAATGGTTGTGCAGCCTGGTGGCACTGCTGTGTGGGGAAACTTTAACGATCAGGGTAAACGCCTTACCTACATCAACATGCAACGTGGAATGTCAGCATCCGATGCTGCAAAGCAAGCCTATCAAGACATCCTCGGCTCTCAATATCAAACTAATGGCACTTGGCGCGTCCCGACACGCCTTGCTCTTGATGTGCGTGACGTTGCTGATGGCGCTAGCCAATACCTCAAGACGCTGACAGGCAATCAGGTCATGCCGCTGATTGGCGATCCTCGACTGCCTGAATCTGTTAATCGTGAGCAGAGTATTTCACGAATCAAGGATAAGGCGCAGTGGGTGACAAATAGTGATGAAACCGGGCTTACACTGATGATGAATGGCTTGCTGGTTAATGGTGCTGATGGCGGGCCAATTACTGTCACATTCCCTGACCTGGTTAAACTCGGATCAGCAAACCGATCATCATGGAATAGCGTTACTAAATTCTTCGGTACGCCGACGCAGTACACGCCGGGGCAGTCGCAGGGATATTCCGCTGAAAGCCAGCGTGATCGACTGGTAGACATTATCCAGAGCGGCCAGCAGACGGGAAGGTAATATGCCAATTTACACAGCAGACCCCGGTGAGGGGATAAACCAGCCAATCAGTAACGCACCTTCCGGTCTCGGTGAGTCTCTGCTTTCGTCTCTTAAGCAGGGATTCGAAGAGGGGCCGGTGATGTCCGGCGTTCGCTTTGCTCAGGCTGACATGCTGGCTAACGATCCCACGTCATCAATCGTTAGCAAACAGGATGCAGACGCACGCCTTACTGAATATGGCGTTAAAAGCATCAACGTTCCTGCCTCTGGCGTAACTCAGTCATTCCTCGATCACGTCATTGATGAGCGCAAGCAGTTTCTGGCAAAGCAGCAGATCGCGATGGCAGCGCCTACGGGATGGATAGCCACACCGCTAAACTTCACCGCTGGCCTTGCTGGTTCAATGGCTGACCCTGGTAACGTGGCGCTTGCGTTTGTGCCATTTGCTGGAGAAGCGAAAGCAGCCAGTGCGCTCGGTAGATTTGGCGAACGCTTTGTTACGGGCGCAAAAGTTGGCGGAGTCCAGGCAGCAGCTACTGTACCTCTTACCGCGCAGGCAGCGGCGGCATCAGGTGAGGACTTCACCTACGGTAACGCGATGGAAAGCACTTTCTTCAACACGCTGGCGGGTGGATTGATGCATGCTGGTGGTGGGCTTATTGCCGATGCAATTCGATCGCGCAGGGTTACGCCAGCAATAGACGAATCAGCAGCGCCGCCAATAGATGCGCAGCCAGTTCCAACGGTAACGCCTGATACATTGGCGCAAGGGGTGAATATTCCTGATAGTGGAGTTACCGCTGATCTCGCCACGGCGATAGCCAGAGAAGCTGACAGCTACGCGTATAGCCGCGCATACAATGACGTGGTGCCTGATTACTTAGCGCGCCAACAGGAAATGCAGATCGGTCGCGTTGACAATGTGGCTGATCTGCGCTCCGAGCTTGCAGCAAACACTCGCCAAAGCGACGCATTAGATGCCACGTTACAGCAGCGCACATCAGATTATCAAAGCCAACGGATGAAATTTAAGGAAGCGCAAGCGCGGGCAAAGCGTGACATCCAAACGGAGAAGAACGCCATAAGTGCGCGAAATGAAGAGATAAACGAGACACTACAGAGGAACGCAGCGGGAGAACAAGCGCGAGGAAGAGAGTCACTGATCGGTCGTGGTGAAATCCCTGATGATTTATCAGTGTTGATTAACGAGCGAGCTCAGCAAATCAAACAGGGAATGAATATGTCGCCCGTTGCTGGCGCCGTGCGCAGCGCTGCCACTGCCGTTCGTGATGCAGACTGGAGCGTTAACCAGCAAGCTTACCGGGCGGCGTTGGCGCACATGATGGATGGGCGCGCGCCGGATGTTGAAGCGTTTTATGACCTACAAGTGCCAGCGTTGCGTGAGCGCGCAATACAGCGCATTCAAAACCCTGATCCGGTATTCGACCAGGCGGCGCGCCCAGTAAGTGAACGCGCTGATCAGGTTTGGCGTGACGTGCAAAACGCTGATCATGATGTTAACTCAGCAACAGCAGACCTCGAAAACGAGTTCAATATCAGTGATGGCCTAATGAATGACATTGCCACTGATAACCCTGAACTTGCGGCCACAATGCGCGAGAATATCGCCGCTATCCGCGCAGAGGCAAACGACGATACTATGAGCAAAGCATTCCGCGCTTTTGCTTCCTGCATGATTAATCGGGGGATGTAATGGCAAACGAATTCCTTACTCAATGTGAGCGTACTGTAAACGCGGCAGCCGGGCGCAATCTAACAGAAGATGAAATGGCGTCACTTGTTCGTGACATGAACGATACTACCAGTCGCATTCTGGCTGGCAATGAGGCGCTTTCTCTGGAAGAGGCCGCCATGCGCGCCGCAGAGCAGTTATCAAACTCCGATAAGTTGGCAAAGGTTATCGAAGCACGTAACAAGGCAATCAATACCCGTATTGCCGCGCAGCGCTTGGGTGAGTTGCGCACAACCTGGAAGGATCGCCCTGATATTGGCCTTGAGGCAATATTGGTTGGCCGTAACGATGCCCGCACCGGTTCTCGCCGCTCGGTCGCTTCTGAGGTTGCGCAGTTGCGCGGTAAGTATCACGCGGGCATAAACTACGATTTCGACCAGGCTAACCTGGTCAAATTTATCTCCAGCGGGAGTAACGACAGGGAAATCGCTGATGCAATGTGGCGTATCGGGCGCGGAGAGAAAACCGACGGCATGACGCGTCACTCAGTAGCTGCAGCACAGATCATCTCGAAGTGGCAGGAGTCAGCCCGCATTGACGAGAATCGAGCTGGTGCGTGGATCCGTAAAATGCCTGGCTACATCACGCGACAATCGCACGACATTATGAAAATACGTTCTGCCGGTTATGAGGCATGGCGCAACGCTATTCTACCGCGTCTTGATGAAGTGACTTTTGATGGTGTAGCAGACCGTGAGAAATTCCTTGATAACGTTTATCAGGGGCTCGCATCTGGCGTGCACCTCACCACCGAAAAACCGGACTGGATGACTGGCTTTCGTGGTTCACAGAACACGGCGAAAAAGGCCAGTGAAGAGCGCGTGTTGCATTTCAAGGATGGCGTTTCATGGCATGATTATAACCAGCAATTCGGCACTGGCAGCCTGCGTGAAGCCGTATTCGGCGGACTAAACAACGCGGCGCGAACAACGGGGATGATGCGCGTTCTCGGCACCAACCCGCAGAATATGTTCAAGCACCTGACGGACACAATAGAGGATGATCTTAAGAGGTTTGGAACGCCAGCAGCCCGAGCTGATTTTTCTACCAAGGTTCTCAGATTGAACCGCGTCACAATGCCGCAGGTTGACGGTTCGGTAAACATCCCTGGCAGCGTGATGGGGGCTAATGCGTCGGCAATCGTTCGCGGCTGGCTGCGCATGTCTCAGTTGGGTGGAGCGGTGATCTCTTCATTCAATGACGTGCCAATCTCTGCAACGGAAATGCGTTATCAGGGCCAGAACTTCATGGATGCCACCCTGGGTGCGCTGAAAGGCCGATTTACCCGTTACACCAGCGACGAGCAAAAAGAGATCCTGTCATCAATCGGAGTGTACTCCGACACGATGACACAGGAGATTATCAGGCGCGTATCCGGTGATGACACGCTGAATGGCAAGATGGGCCGAGCACAACAGACTTTCTTTAAGTACAATTTGATGAATTTCTGGACAGAATCAGGCCGAAACTCCAACGCCATGATGATCACTAATTGGCTGGCGAAAAACTCAGAAATAAACCATGCAGCACTACCTGAAGATTTACGGCGCGTCCTCGACCTGCACGGCATTGGTGATCGTGAGTGGGAGATATTCCGCAACATGGACATGGCCGACAGCGAAGGCCGCAAGTTTATGACCACCAGCGGAATACGCGGAGTGCCGGAAGATGTGATCGCTGGGTATGTGGAAAGCAAGGGCATGAAGCCAACGGAGCGAGCCATTGCAGAAGCGCGCGATACGCTGGAAGGGCAGTTGCGCGGATACATCCTCGATCGCCTAAATATTGCCATGTCAGAGCCAGGCGAGCGCACTCAGGCACTGATGAAAATGGGCACAGTACCAGGAACCATACCCGGTGAGGCAATTCGCTTTGCTGGACAGTACAAATCTTTCACAGCCAGCTTCATGCAGAATGTGCTGGGGCGCGAGGTGTTTGGGCGCGGCTATACTCCAGCGGGGCTTGGTGAATCTAAAACCGCCTCCCTCACTAATGCGCTATTGAGAAATGGGCAGGGCGCATTCATAGGGGCGGCCAATCTTTTCGTATGGGCTACGCTTTTCGGGTATGTCTCCATGCAAACAAAATTGATGCTCAAGGGGCAGACGCCAAGACCCGCAGACGCAAAGACGTTCCTTGCAGCAGCGGCACAGGGGGGAGGTCTTGGTATTATGGGTGATTTCATGTTCGGCGAAGTTAGCCGCATGGGTGCAGGTGCGGTAACATCACTCATGGGGCCTGCCGCATCAAACGCTGATAAGATAGTTTCTCTTTTCCAAGAAACGACGCGCGGTGATTCAGATCTCGGCGACTGGTATCGAACCGCGCTGGACAATACGCCATTCCTGAACATATTCTGGTTACGCACGGCGATGAATGGATTAATCCTTAATCGCATACAAGACGGCCTAGACCCCGGATCTCTGGAGCGCTATCAGCGCAGAGTTGAACGCGAGCAGGGGAATGAATTTTTAATACCACCATCACAATTTATGCTGGGGAGATAGAATGTTTAATATCAAGGCGTTATCTATTTTTGCTTCAATTATTCTTTTATTCTTCTGCTTTATAGCAATAGTTGATGGAGCAAGGGGTATGAGCAGAGAAGAGCTATCTATTCTTTTATGCTTCTCAGTAGCATCAACGATACTAAATATTATCGTTATAATTAAGAGCAGTAAAAACGAAAGCGACACAGATGGAAGTAAAAATATAATATCACTATGGATTAAAAGAAAGCGCCTTGAGGAAGAGAAAAGAATAAAGGAATTAACAAAATAAGGATAATCATATGCAAGCTATAGGATTCTTGGTTTATATCGCAATTGGCCTTGTTCAACTTCTTGCTACAATGGCGGGGCTTGAATCATGGTGGGGTTTGCATTGGGCAATCGCAGGGCCAGTTGCATTCATCATTGCTTATATCCCATTACTTGGATCAATCGTCGGAATGGTAGGTGCTGTAGATGCATGGGGTTGGGAGTGGTGGCAGGCTGGGGCTTTATTTTTTGGTGGCCTAATCATCACCTTTGTTTTTGGCGGCATGTCGCTGATAGCAGAACGCTTCAACAAATAAGGCCCTCTGGCCTTATAAAAAAAGCCCCTTTGGGGGGGCTTTAGTTATTCTGTCATCGGCAGCTTGAGTTTAGAGATAATAGCTAGTCGGTTTTGGAAGTGATCTAATTGACCCCAAAGCCATGCTTCACCTTGCTCAAGCTCGGTTTCATTTGTCATTTCCCGAATCTCGCAGGTTAGCATGTCGTAGGCATATAAATTCAGACCAAGCGCAAGGGCGTCATACATCCTTGCTTGCCAGAATGACATGCCTTCGTGCGTCTGGTTCCTGTCAGAAACGATGATGTCATAACGTTCTAACAGGTAATTCATGAAGATCGCCCCAGCGAAATCATGAAGCACTGCACGGTGCTTGGGTTTCTGAGTTCTCCACACCAGTATTTGCGTAACTGGCCTGCATTTCAGGTAACTATCTGGCTGAATAATAACTCGATTGTAATACACAACCTCTTCTGTCAGGTCGTTAATCAAAGCCAGCTCGAAGTGAGACTGTGTGATCTTTTCTTTACTTCGATCATCCACCCTCACAATCCTGTATCCAGGGGCCAGAGAAACGCCTTTGACCTCAGTGGTGACATCATTGCCGTTTACCAACTCAGAATAGAGCGCGCGGTTATCTGGAGTTTCGCTAAGATGAGCGAAAATCTCAGTAACCTTTGCTGGGTTCAGTAGTTGCAGTGGCATAATTTTATTCCATTGAGATATTTTAGGTAATGCTATTCAATTCATGCAGTTCTGGAGCGATTTGCCGCGCACGAAATATTAAATCATTGTATGTTGGTGCCTCTGTTACAAGACCAATCTCGTCACAGACGCCAACCCACAGATCTTCTTCGCGGTCATGGGTGACTTTGATTGTATAGGGGCGCGTAAATTTTGGTGCGTTCATTACGACCTCCTCTTAAATCTTTCTTTAAAGCTTTTACCTTACTGGTAAGAGTAATTCTTGCTCAAATTTGAGCAAACTTCAACACCCATATTCAACCACAACGAAAAACTTCTATATGAAAGCTCTTTATGAAATGAGTGCTCATGAAAACAAAGGCCTGAATTCAGGCCTTTGAAATCCTACCCTCGAAACTGTAACGCTTTTACGCCACTTCCTAAAGCTGCGTTCGCTTTCGATAGCAACTGCGCCTCAGTAAACCGATTCGCCTCTGCATCCATTCCGCAAGCTGCACCGATCAGCCACTTTGAGGTGGTGTTCAAGAACCCGGACAGCTGGCCGCGTATGCTCTTGAAAGCCTCAGCTTCGGAGTGCGAAACCTCCGCAGCGTGGCCGCCCTCCAGTTCGTACCGGTGGAACATGTCGAACATAATGAAAGTGTAATAACTGTGACCAACTTCGGCTGGCACTTTATTTTCATTCAGGAACTTGAGGAACAGGAACGCCATAGCCTCGCCAACTTCATAGCCACGGAAGTAACCGCCGACAGCAGGGATCGCCCAATTTGGTGTATCTGAACTGTGATTAATGAAAGGCAGCCGAGCGATATCATCCTTTGCCCGTGGCTTGGGCAGGGATCGCGGTTTGGCTTTTACAGGTGCAATCTCATACTTTCCGGTTTTTCGGATCGCTGGCAGCACTTCACCAGTTACCCATTTGCGAAAGCGGTAGGGGATGGTTCCAGGTGTTACCGCATCACGGCAGCGCAAGATCAGAGTGTATAGGCCGGACTCGGAAATGATTGATACGCGCTGCTTTCCACCAAGGGTGTCAGTTGAACTTACACCCTTCTCATCATCATCAAGAGCTTGTAATGACATGCGTGAGTTTGTTAATTGCAATGCTGCGCATACATCCTTAGCAACGAACCACGGATCATCGCTAACCATAATGACGCGAACTTGTACGGAGGATTCGAAAGAGAATATAGAAGGCTTGGTATTCATAGTGATCACCTTTGTAGAGAGGTTAATCACCACCGGAGGTCTCAATCTCGCTGGTGGTGAAGCGTACAGGGTTGAGACTACCGGCTACAAAGGAACCCGGCCAGCCTTTCGGCTGCCCTGCACGCTCCACCATTGAGGTGTAGCTGTGCTGCGCACATAAAAAAACCGCATAGCGCGGTCGTGCGCCTTTGTAGTATCAGCGGGGTCTCAATCCCGGCACCTGATTTTGCAGGTGCGTGCTCACTATGGCGCGGTGCGATTCGGGTGTCAAATTACCACGCGGGTAATCATTATGCAATTTAGCAACACAATGATTACCATATTTAACGTAATATTATTAATTACAATATGTTGCTCAGGTAATCATTCGCAGCGATTTAATAAAAATAATACGTGATTTCTTACATCACTCTTAAATTTCCTGCTGTGCGTCACAAAATTCTTGATGGCGGTGAGTTCCGCGCGAGGGCCGCTGACGTCGATCCCTTCCCCCTCCAGTTCCGTTAATAGCCGTTCAAGAAAGCAGTCAACAACAAGCCGACCAACTCCCTCATCTGTGTGTACGTCGCTGCTGTAACTTTCGCTTACGGGGTAGCTAAACTGTTTCCTTTTCCTGGTCTTTGTCATAATTGCTTACCCTTAATACTGTTTATTTATACAGTATCACGCTTTGAAATTATATCAATAGTCTGTTTTTGCCTATATGGTGATTACCGTTTTCTATGCTTATATGGTGTATTTTTGGTAATGTGTGTTTGTATACCATACCGGAGCATTCATCATGACCGTTTCGACCGAAATATCGCGCGAAGAGTACACAGGCAACGGCGTTACAACCACCTTCCCGTACCGATTCCGAATCACTAACTCATCTTTCATGCTGGTTAAAACTGCCGACCTTGACGGCAATGAAGCCACGCTGGTTTTAAATACCGATTACACACTTACCGGGGTCAAGGCTTATTCCGGCGGCAACGTAATTTTGACCAATGCATTGCCCAGCGGCTGGCGCATTTTGCTTGAGCGAGACATGCCTCTACTACAGGGAACCGACCTACGCAACCAGGGGACATTCCTGCCGGAAGTTCATGAAGATGCGTTCGACTACATGACCATGCTGATACAGAAAGTATTCAGCCGATTTAATCTGGCATTGCGCCGCCCGTCTTGGATATCTAATCACTACGATGCGCAGGGCTACCAAATATCTAACGTCGGATCTCCAATCTCAGGACAGGATGCGACAAACAAGAATTATGTTGATAGCGTTGCAAGCGGGATAGATAACAGGGCGTTGCGTGTTCTTGATGGCCCGATAACGCCGCTTCCCAACGCCGCTGAGCGCGCAAACAAAGTTCCAGCATTCGACAGTTCCGGCAACCCGCTTGTGATGATACCCGCATCAGGTTCTGCTGCTGATGTCCTGATCCAGTTATCACAATATGACGGTTTCAAAAATGTCGGCGGATCGCATGTGTTCAGAATGACACTGGCTCAAGCAAAATCATTTCCTGCATACGCAGTGAATCAGCGCGTATTCATCACCGATCTCGGCTACCTGTTTAAATTCAATGCTGACCGCAACATCATTCCTGGGCAGCCCGCATCAGCGATCGCAACTGACGACGAACTGCATAAGCTGGTCGCCAGCGGCGGCATGCTTGAGTTTGACGATTACGACAAACTGAGCAGCATTGAGTCGCAAAACTACGCTAAATACCTGTCGCGCCTGCGCACAAATAAATCAATCGGGATGGTGGCTTACGGCGACAGTATCACATGGGGACAACGTCCGGACGGCGGACAGTATCCGCTAAATTACCCCGTTCAGATCGCGCAAACCATGTCTAGCCGCACACAGTGCGCGTGGTCCGCGCAAAACATGGCTTCACCCGGCGATCGCGCGCTGACAAACTACGTGCGAAATATCAATGACGGCACTGCGGGGCATATTTCTACGATCATGCTTGGCGTTAATGACATTAAGGCAGCAACGGACAACGGGAATAACCCCGACGATATCGAAGGCGATACGCTATACGGCGTCAAAAGTTATGCTGTAGTGATGCGAAAATTTATTGCACGCGAACTGTTACGCGGTCGCTGCGTCGTCATCCTCGGGACGACGCAGTGGGTGAGTGGTGCGAATTCATCACCCATGAGCAACATGACCGAATGTTATCTATCACAGACATACGACTCCGCCGCTAACGCGGTAGCTAGTGAGTTTGGTTGTATGTTTGTAGACACAATGCGCGATGTCATTCAACAGTTCGGAATCAGTGAAAGCTGTCATGACGGCATCCACCTTCGTGAAGATTTCCTGCCTATTATCGGCAAGCGCTTTGCGTGCGTATTCATGCAGCAGGACTATAAAAAACCCCGCAAAGTTTCCTCTGGGGATGTGTTTATACCCGGGTTTTTTCAGAATCCTATCTCATCGAATCGAACAATAAATCACAGCTCATTTACTAATGGTTCATCCCCGCCGCTTGGCGGCGGCACAGACAATCCTGAATCGATCGGCGTGATGTTGCCGAATGACGATATTGGCGGCAGTGTAACGTTCGCAATTTACATTGATAAAGATAACGTTGTTGCATTCCCGTCAATAAATTCAAATGGGACGCTGTTCTTTATCGATGTTATCGGTGACGACGGCGCTACACAGCCTGACTATCCGTCTGACGTTGAAATCATTCCTGTTCTTCGTGACCGACAATATATCGTATCCGGTCGATCTATTAGCGGATCAGCACCAAAAAATCGCGCGACTGAAAAATACACAGTTCAGCGTGTGAATGGCTGCTACATGCACTTTACTACGCGCGGCTGGCATATGCTGACGTTCGCCGTCGGTCAGAATGCTGGCGTTGCTGCGGTGGAAGGGGTTGTTTTTGATAGCTGGTCAAATGTTAAAAACAACGACGTGTACGGCGGAGTTTCCGGGACTTTATTCAGGCGAGGTGTCGCAAGTACAATGACCGGTTTTGTAAACGCGTGCACGTCAGAGGCCACTGGAGTTTTTGACGTAGCAATCAGTAATCTTGTGCCTGAAAATTATCGCGTCGAAGTTGAGTACACTGAAGACGCCGCGCTTATTCACCACCGCGTGATATTCAAAGCAGAAAGCTCGTTCCGCATCCAGTTTTATAACGCAGCAGGCGCACTAATCAACCCAACATCATTCAGGGCTACGGTTTTGGGGGGAAGATAAGGCCTATATTTTTTTGCATCAATGATTACCAATAATGCTTATGTGTATTTTTGGTAACCTTTTAAACGCAGCAATGAATCGCTACAAACGAGGTAAACCATGATGCCAGAACCGGTAACAAGTAGTTCCGGTGTAACTCAGGCGCTAGCGGGGACGGCGGTTGCCGCCTTTCTTGCAGGCCTGCCCGCAGAGGTGGTGCTGGGGGCTTTTGCTGGCGCGGTGATCTTCGTCACCTCTGCCACAGAATACCCAATACGCCGTCGCTGTTTCTTCTCACTCATCAGCTTTCTTGCCGGCCTGATCGCCTATAAGCCAGCGGCTACCGTCCTGATGGGCGTAGCGAACGCAATACCCGGCATAACGATGGAATCATTCGAGCGTGGCAGCGTCGATGCCGCAGGCGCTTTCGTGGTTGCCATCGTTGCTGTGAAGCTGGGCCAGGTGATTTACCGCAGGGCAGACAGGCCGGGGAGCTTCTTACAGGGAGGCAGAGACGATGACCATTCATGACGCTTTGCTTATCGCTAATGCCCTGATGTGCGCCGCTATCGCGCTCAGGGTGATGACATTTCAACGGAACGGTGCGCGGCACCGTCTTTGGGGTAATTGGGTGGCCTATGCGGTGATTGTCGTCACCGGATGGATCGCTATCAAAACACTATACGGCGCGCATGTGTCAGTCGAATGGTACGACATCGCATTGCGCGCTTTCCTGCTGGCGGCCGTGATTAAGACGCGCGGCAACGTGGTGCAGATCTTCAAAGTGTCGAGGTCATTATGAATATTGAGCAATTCCGAAACGCGGCAGGGGTTTCCCCGGCGCTGGCCTCTCGCTGGCACCCGCATCTGATCGCTGCTTTTGATGAATTCAATATCAAAACAGCAACAGAGCAGGCCATGTTTATTGCGCAAGTAGGCCATGAGTCTGGCGGATTCTCTCGCATCGTTGAGTCGCTGAACTATACGCCTTCTGCGCTGGTGGCAACATTCGGCAGGCGCGTTACTCAATACCAGGCTGATATGCTCGGACGCACAGCAAAACACGCGGCCAACCAGGAGGCGATCGCTAATCTGGTTTATGCCGATCGGCTCGGAAACAAGGTGCGCGGAGATGGTTGGAAGTATCGCGGGCGGGGATTGATTCAGGTTACCGGGCTGGACAACTACCGGGCGTGCGGCACTGGACTGAAAATGGACTTAGTCACTTCGCCTGAATTACTGGAGCAAGACAGTAACGCCATGCGCTCGGCTGCGTGGTTCTGGTATGTCAATCGGTGCGGGCAGTATGGTTCTGACGTTTCCCGCGTAACGCGCATTATCAATGGTGGCAGCAATGGCATTGACGATCGCCGGAAACGCTTCGAACTGGCGCGGAAGGTGCTTCTATGACCATCATCACTGCAGTCCTAAAACGCTACTGGCAGCCGCTGATTGCCTTCCTGATGGTAGCCGCCGGTTTATGTATGGTTTTTTATGCTGGGCATAACGCAGGCTATCGGCAAGCAGATAATGAATGGTCTGAGAAGTGGGCCAAGCGCGATACATCAGACGCTAACGAGCTTGCATTGCGCATCACTGAGGCGCGCGACGAGGAACAACGCAGACAGAGGATCGCAAATGAAAATCGTAACGACGCACAGAATAAACTGGCAGCCGCTAAAGCTGATGCTGATAATGCCCGCGCTGCTGCTGATAGCCTGCACGCCAAAGCCGAAAGGCTCGCCAAGCGACTGGCAGAAAGTGAACGCGCCCGCAATACCGGAACTACCAGTGGAAGCCAGACAGGAACCGGCGGGGCTATTGTGCTCGCCGAGTTGTTCAGGCGCGCTGACGAACGAGCGGGAGAACTGGCAGAAGCCCTTGACCGATCTCGAATCAGGGGGCTAACCTGTGAGCGAGCGTATGACTCGCTGACGATGAGCACTTCAAACCGCTGACGGTATTATTGACGGTATTGATTTTATTGATAATGCAATCAATATCATTAAATCAATAGGTTATGTTTGCTGTATTTAATTGAGTGGGAATAAGTTTCTAATCAATAGTGTCTGGCACTAATATGGATTAAACCATACCTAAGTCCGCATCATGCGGACTTTTTTTGGCTAGTTATTTATGGTTCGGTCTAGAAGGACGCTTACACCATCATAAAGAGAATCTATATATCTCAGACTTTATCATTTGCTCAGTATTTATTCGGGTGTAGAAAGCCAATCCTCAAGGTAATGGAAAGGGATTGGATATCGGTAGCAACGGCAAGCTGTTAGTATTAATGGAGCCTTCCCTTTATTAACTGCTGACATTTGATTGAATGAGTTAGCATTGCGACACTCTTGCAGGACATGCTCCAATGCTAAGCTTCCATTCATTGGGAAGTTAGTTGATGCGGAACCATGGATATCTGAGTTTGAGTACATACTATGTTCACTGTGTTGATTTGGATACCAATATTGTAACGTGGTGTGTACTAACTTATCTTTAGCAAATTTTTCCAACTCTTGGCTCTCTGAATCTAACCTATATAGAGAGCAGAACACCGTTAACAAGGGATATAAAATACTCCCCTCTGTAACCTTATTCTTATAAGTATTATCTGCCTTGTCTTTATGTCTATGCTCAAGCAATTTTTCGTAAGAGTTATGTATTATCGGATACATGCCATTGGTGACAAAAGAGAACATGCATCTTTCAACTATTTCAGAAAGCCAACTCTTAACAAAGTTGTCGAGATCTGAGTTATTTGAGAGCAAACTTAGCGCTAGGCCAATATCAATTGCTTGCGAGTCTTTATAAGGTTGCAACAGTATAGGATTATTAATAACCAACAGGTTAATTGATTTAGTTACTGCTCTGAGACGTAATCGTAATATTTCTTGTTCTTCACTCTCTCCATCTATTGGCGGAATTGATTCGTAGCTTTTTGATAGTAAGTCTAAAATCCAGTGCCCTTTGACTGATAAACGCCCTAGCACATCAAAGAGCTTAGTATTTACATTAATAGAACAAGGAGAGTGGACTGCATGGGAGAGAGCATATTTATATTCAACATACGGAATTAAACACTGATCAATGTAACAATCAGTAATTTGTTGATATGTATCTAAAATGCTATCAAACGCTTTTGAGGATTTATTTCTTCCTGTGTAATGGTTTTTAACTTTATCCCAACACAATAGTAATGCTCGTTCTGATGAAAGATATGCTGTTTCTAAATTACCACCATCACGACACCATGAAAATAGGACCCATAAGCAAACGTTTAACCGTGTTATAGCCGATGTAACTGAACTTGCATCAGTAGAGTTAGATAGAATCTCATAAATCAATAATGAAAAGTGCTTACTTGAACTCTCTGGCTCTTCTAATAGAGCTAGAGATTTTCTTAGCAAAGCTTGACTGGAACTAGGCAGTAACTCTTCTTTTAATAAATGCTGTTGAATAAGCTCTGATAGCTTATCGCCATTCCATTCTTCAAAAGAAATATTGTTCCGCGTATTCCGTTGCTCATAGCCAGAAACTTCCTGCCTAATTCCTGAGCTAACATCTCCCCCAAAGCATAAACAAATGACTATTGGCTTATCTCTATGCTCGGGAGGTAAGCGACTAGGAATAAATGAGTCCAATATCTCATCTAAAGACGGCCTGAGAGTTTGGTCTGCACTCCCATTCCAAGTTTCACGAGTAAGGTTTCCTGATTTAACGGAGAACAGATAAACTTTTCCTTCTTCTCCATTTATTCGTCCTGCAGCAGCTATATCAACGCCATATTCTTTAACGCCACGTGTTGGTGAGATGAACACATTCATTCCCATACTACTCAGCAAATCTGGTAAAATGGCATCTAATTCGCTTCGCTCTTTCAATGAGGCTAAATATTGTTTAAGAATTAACTTCATTTTTCATTCTCTCAATACGATATACTCGTAAAATGTGATCTAATGACTCTGGATCTAAAATGTTAAGTCTCGGCATTTCAGTAGAGTGAGAGAAAGACTGCATCTCCATCTCTTGTCGTATCTGTTCCCCATTTCCTTGATGTACATAGTAAATTGAAGTATTGCCGTACAATAACCTCTGTGTAGTAAATAGGCTCATCAACGGTGATTTTGGTGCTTCTTCATAAGCTTCCTGCATACTTTTGTCGAAGTTTTTCCAATACGCACTTACATTTTCGCTGGGAGGCATTAACTCTTTTAATCCAGATACCTTCTCGAGGTCAGCATGATAAATATTAAGCTTTCTAATTAAATGCTCACAAAGCTGTTCTTGATTACCTCTTTCAATGCATGATAAGAAGAATCTGTTAAGCTCTCCTGGGTAACTTAAAAGCAAGGGGTCGTACAAAATACGCTCAATTTCTTTGCGTGTAGTCATCGAAGCTGTTTCATAAATGGATAAAATGAAACTTGCAGCTGAAATAGGGCGTGTAAATAACCAACCGACAGCTTTATGAATAGCAAAAACTTGCTTAATCTCATCATCGAGTAATGCCATCTCAGCTTTTAGCTCGATTTCTTCGTCCGTTGCATTATTCAGAATATCTAAAACACTACGACAAAGCGATGGCTCTCCAGAAATAAACCATTTTGTACTAATATTATTAATAAATTCTTTATTTTTTTTCAATAGTTCTGCGGCGAAATAGTCTAAGTTTTGGAAGCTTACACCTACAGACAAAACTGATTCTAATAACTCTATCGCAATCGAATGTGAGTATTTATCAAGCAGCTTAACTAGTACATGATCAATATTATCAATTATTAATTTATTCTCTGGAGATACGTTTTTTAACTTTTTTACCAAAAGTTTTATAACATTTTCAGGAAGTTCTATTACTTGAAAGGCAATAATTCTTGATATTTCATCCTGTACATTTGGAGAGGCATTTTCAATGAGTATATTTAATAATTCTTCAATCTGCTGCCAGTAAGACGGGAATTTTTTTCCAAAGTTAAGTGCTGTTTTTAGGATTGTAATGCAACAATCACTGTCGTGCTCTCTATAGATACTTCCGATGAGAAGTTTCCAAATGGTATTAGCCTGACTTTCATTCACCTTAAGACTACCCAAAGTAAAATAGGCCTGTCTTCTGACAATGTCATTTTTATGATCAATAAAACTTTCCGCTATCTGTATAGCTTCAGCCATATGATCTGAGTGGTACGCAAGGATTGAGCTAGCAATAAATGATGCGTATGTATTTAACTCACTTTGGCCAAGGATAATTTCAATGCTACCTTTGGATCGGCTTATTTCTCGGCTACAAAAGCGCTCATAGGCACTATAGAGTCCACCGATAGCAAAATCTCTTCCACACAGTTGCGTCAGGTGAACTAAGCAATGTATAACATCTTCAACACTTGCCTCTAGTGATGGTAACACATTTTCAAAGGCTCTAAGTATGATAAAAAAATCATACCTACAAGAATTCTTATCAACGTTTTTTACTAGTTCAACAAATTGAATCTCCCCTGAATTGTGAAGTTGTTTTAGTGCCTCCTCTAAGAAATTATCTTCTGAGCTAACTTCTTGAAAATATATATCATTGACCTGAGCTAGTAGATCTTCTGTTGTTTCAGTAGCTGAAAGTAATCTAACTTTTATTTCTTCTAGAGACATTTCATCACCTTTCATTGGGATTTTTTATGAAAAAATAGAATGGCGGATTTATTATAAATTAAGTCAGTAACGTGATTTCCATATTTAATTTCAATCGGTGGTAAAATGTTAATTTTTTCTTTGGTATAATAATTTTACTTTTTATTAATATACCTTCTTGTCCACTCTTGAGTTAGTTCATCAAGTCTTTTAGGGTTGATTCCAATTCGTAAAACACGTCTTCGATATTCTGCATGCATAAGAAAATGCATCAGAAATAAACCTCTAATTATAGATGTGGAGCTATTTAAGCGGAGAAATTCCTTTATTAATCTTTTTCTGTTATTTGAGCCAGAGTTTATCTTCGCATTTGCAGCGCTTTTTAGATCGTCAGGCGGTAAATCTTCAAGGCGTGCAGCCTCTGCCCAAAGTAAATCTATGAATATTAAACATCTTCGTCGGATTCCATCGTGACAAATAAGCCATGTTTGGACTTCATTTCTGATATTATTATGGCATGTTCTTATATGGTCAGGACCTATTCTTCCATAATTAGATAATATGTCTACTCTATCTAGTAAAGAACGTAATGCAACACTGTGTCGTAAGAATTCAGTTCCGAAAATAGGGTAGATTTCTTGAACCTTTAGCTGACCCTGTAGTATTTTTAAACACACATCGCTTATAGTTCCACAAGTATTTCTAACTGAATTTAATGCCCATATAGTTGGAGAGTGAGCTTCATATTCTAAGGTTAATTTGTTAAGTTTTTTTATTTTTTTTGAGTTCGCTACTTGATAATAACTATCTAATGACCTTCCTAGATATACAAGATTCGCCCAGTCATTTTCTTTGTCTGACCATCTTTTTCTATATTCTTCTACCCAATCTAGACGCTGTTGCTGTCTTTGTCCTATTAATATAGCTACTTGGGCCGACCCTACTGCAACTAGTAATCCAGTTGATAAAGCCGTAAATGTGACGTTATCCATATTTCCCTCATGAGATGCTTTATCGTATATACTAAATATCGAAAAGAATTCTCAATTCTATTCCCAATCCATCAGCAATAACCCCAATCACTTCCAGCGTCGGATTTCTCACGCCACGCTCAATGCCGCTGATATAGGTGCGATCTAATCCGCACTTATCTGCGAAGGCTTCTTGTGAAAGTCCTGCTTGTAAGCGGAGTGTTTTTACTCGTTGTCCGAAGCGGACTGTGATGTCTTTTGATCTTTCCATGCGGATAAGCATTATCTTTTGTTGCTTATCCGACCACGGACGATGAGTCACAATTGATTGTATAACCAACAAAATCGTGATGTTAGTTAGGATCGTTGAAAGCGAATAGGTGCTTCAGAGTGGTGTGCAATCCGTTAGCGATGATGTGGAGAATTTCCAGAGTGGGGTTCCTGATGCCTCGCTCGATACCGCTGATGTAGGTACGATCCAGACCACATTTTTCAGCAAAAGCTTCTTGAGACAGACCCGCTTGCAATCTGAGCGTCTTTACACGTTGTCCTAGCAGGACTTTCACTGAGTCTGATGTTTTCATGTGACTAGCATTGAATTTTGATGTTTATCAGTCCACGGACTATTAGTCACATTCGTTAGATTTTGTGCTACTATTGTGACTTATAGTCAACATGAGGAGCAATGGAATGAATCACACTGACTGGCACCCGGCGGATATCATCGCGGGATTACGGAAGAAAGGGACAACGCTGGCGGCGGTTTCCAGAGCGGCGGGGCTGGCATCATCCACGCTGGCGAATGCGCTCACCAGGCACTGGCCGAAAGGCGAACGACTAATTGCCGAAGCGATGGGGAAAAGGCCGGAAGAGATTTGGCCGTCGCGTTATTCAGGCGTGAAATGAGGGCAGGGAGTAGGGGAAATAAGCGAGAAAGCGCCATTCATCGATGGCGCTTTTTCATGTAAGTCGTAAGTCCTATCGTGCAATGAAATCATGCAAACACGACTTTAACGCTACCCGGTGTGCGGCGCGGCTTCCCTACAACGATCTGTATATCGCGTGCCCAGTTTAGTCCGGTATCTCGTCATGTTGGTTGGTATAACCGATGTTGGCAAATGCCATCACCTTAATCACCCTCCTCATTACCCAACGCGCTCGGTTTATTATTCCTCAACAGCGCCCATTTTCTGAACTGGGTCGGTGTCATCTCCATCTGCTGGGAAAAGGCGCGTCTGAACGCGGTGTCTTCACTGTAACCGCATTCGGCGGCAACCTGCTTGATATTGGTCATCGGGTTTTCAAGCAGCAGGCAGGCCATTTCGATCCTGACGCGGGTAATAAAGTTTTTCGGGCTTTCCGCCGTGAGTTCTTTGAGTTTGCGGTGCAGCGTTCGGTCGCTGAAATTCAGGGCGCTGGCTAATTCTTCTGCGGTGATTGACGGGTTTTCGTAGCGGATGAGCTGTTCAGCGCGCAGCAGCAAGGGGTGTACGGTATTAATGAACCCCTGCGGAGCGTAAATACGTTGAGAAAGAGGTTGGCTATCCGCCACGGCGATATCTGCCGCCAATTTTGCGATCTTAGGCCCGCCGCTGCGGCGAATAATATGCAGAGCAAGCTCGACCCAGGATAATGGCCCGCCGGTGGTAATGATGCCATCTTGCTCTTCCAGCGCTTTGCCCCAGACCGGTTTTGCCTTCGGGTATTTCTGCTTGAAGGTGTGGTAGAGCCACCAGGTCGTGGTGCAAAACCGGCCATCCAGCAGCCCGGCTTCGGCCAGAATAAAGCCCCCTGCACAGGCACCGCCTATCAGCGAGCCCTGACGATATTGCTCTCTGAGCCAAATGGCGGATTCATTAACGGATGACATCGACAGTGGTAATTTATCGGGCCCGAGCATCATTCCGGTCGCCAGTACGACATCCGATTTGCCCACTGCGTCAAACGAGCTATCTACGTGAATCAGTCTGCCCTGAGCATCGCGCACTGGCTTCCCATCTATACTGACAATGGACGTTTCAAAAGAGAGCGACGACGCGGAAGGGGAGGCGCTGTCCGGCTGCGTAATCAGCGTCTGATTGACCATCCAGAATATATCGGAAAGCCCGGATATGGCCGACTGCATACTGCCCGGCAGCGCCAGAATAGAGATGTGCATAGTGGCCTGTCCTGTTAAATAGCATTTGGCGAGTTTTGCATGAACTATGTCAAGTTTGCCACCTTACCACAAGCATCAACCACGATTAAAATTCAACCATTCGCCCCCAGAAGCGATGTGTCGCGTCGGGGAAACTGGCGATGGTATCAACCTGTTTAAGGAGAACGTATGGCGCATTATCGTATGAAATGGCTTGGGCACCTGGCTATCGCGTTAGGTCTGGTGCTGTCTGCCAGCGTTCACAACGTTGCGGAGGCAGCAAAAATTAACAATATCGTTTTAGTCCACGGTGCCTTTGCCGATGGTTCCAGCTGGTCTGCCGTCACGACCCGACTACAGGAAATGGGATACCACGTAACTGCGGTGCAAAACCCGCTTACCTCTTTAGCGGATGACGTTGAAGCGACGGATCGCGTGCTGCAAAGGCAGCAGGGTGATGTGCTGCTGGTCGGGCATTCATGGGCGGGGGCTGTTGTGACGCAGGCCGGCAATGATCCTAAGGTTCGCGGCATCGTCTACTTATCTGCCCTGGTCCCAGACAGCGGGGAATCTGTTTCTGATTTATTGCAGCGCCTGAAAGCGCCGATGGAAGGCATGTCACCGGATGCTAATGGCCTGGTTTGGCTGGATAACCCTGAGCAATATCGTGAGGTTATGGCGGGCGATGTGCCACTGAAGAAAGCGCAGGAGTTGGCTGCGGCGCAGCAGCCGATTGCGGCAAAAGCATTTGGCGATCGCGTTCAGAAAGCAGCGTGGAAAGCTAAACCGACCTGGTATTTGCTGACGGAGAATGACAAGGCATTAAATCCATCTATTCAGAAAGAAATCGCGAGCCATATCGGCGCAAAGACACGCTCTATTGCCTCCAGCCATATGTCTCTGGTGTCACACCCGGAAGCTGTTGCGGATTTTATTGATAGCGCGGCTAAAGCAGTTAAATAAGTGAGCTTTGAAACTCAAATGTAGGAGAGGTCATTGTGAAAATTTTACATATAGACTCCAGTATTCTTGAGAACGGTTCCGTTTCCCGACAGGTTTCTGCTGACGTGGTGAATGAGTTAGTCAAACAACATCCTGATGCCGTCGTCTCTTACCGGGATGTGGTTAAGGATGAAATTCGTCACCTAACCGGGCCCATTGCCGCAGGGTTTCGCCAAATTGCATCCTCCTCGGTAGATGATGCCACGCTGCGTGAACACCACTTGTCTGATTCATTGGTCGCGGAATTTCTGGAGAATGACGTGATTGTCATCGGCGCGCCGATGTATAACTTTTCCGTCTCGAGCCAACTGAAATCGTGGCTGGATCGGCTTGCGCAGGCTGGCAAGACCTTTAAATATACGGAAAAAGGCCCGGTAGGTTTATCTGGGGGAAGAACGGTTATTGTGGTTTCTTCCCGTGGTGGTTTCTATACCACACCGCCTTTTTTAGATATGGATTTTCAGGAGCGCTATCTTCAGGGTTTTTTCCGGTTTCTTGGTATTACCGATATTCATTTCGTCCGTGCGGAAGGGGCTTCAAAAGGGGATGAAATCAAAAATCGTGAAATACAAAATGCGAAGTCCTCTATCCATTCTGTGATTACATCCATAGCGTAAACAATATATAGCCGATCAATAATCATTGAGGTAGCAATCATGCTCTATGCCATTACGCTGTATTACACCAGCCCGAAAGATGAACTTGAAAAGAGTATTGACGCACACAAAAAATGGCTGGCTGATAATATTAAAAAGGGAAATGTTATTTTTGCCGGCCCGCTGGAAGATGGCACGGGTGGATTTATTTTAGCCTACGGGTTAGATCTTTCGGATATGGAAGACATTCTGGCTGACGATCCGTTTATCAATCTAGGATTAGTTAAAACAGAGATAAAGGCAATCGAACCAGGAATCTGTTCGAGCCATTTCTATAGCGAATGGGCCGGGCATGCTAAGGTGCTGTAATATAGTGTTAGAATTATAATGGAATCTGGCTATTTTACTCCTGTACTAAAATACGATGGATCTAATGGCAGTTATTCGGAATTATTCTAATGTAAATCTAATAAAAAAGCCGCTGAAATAGCGGCTTAAAAATATAACTGAATGATTATGGGTGTTGATAAGCGAGTTTGTAATTCCCAGCGGTCACTGTGCGGAATATGATGCTATTACTATTCCAACGAATTTCTACTTCGGCTGGCGTTTGCAATTTCCAGGATGAAGCATTATCGACATTTAATGTCAGTTTATCGATGGAAGAAACATCGACTGCTGGATCGGTGACATCCAATGCAAAGGCAAAGGCGATACGGTCTGGTACATTATTTGTTGAAGCAAAAAGTTGTCCCCATTGTGCCGCTGTTACTGCATTTAAAGCGGCTGGCATCATGCCACTCTGAATTAATGCAGTTGCACCCGTCGTATCGGCAGAGAGCGAGCCAATAGATAGCCATGCTGCACCATCCCATGTGAACCAATCGTTCAGATCGCGTGAGACTGCGACGCGAACTTTGCCTGCATTAGTTTGTACCGCCGTTAATGTTGCAGAATTAATTTTCGCCCATGCGCTGGCAGACATCAGTTCTTTGGGTAACACGATTTGTGGGAAAGGAATATATGTCGTTTTTACCTTCAGTTTTTCATTTGAAACGATTTTGACCGGCGCGGTCAGCGCTGTCCCGGACGTCGGGAATTTATCCAGGTTGAAAACACCATACTGATCAATTTTTTCTTTGGTTAATTCACCTGGGATTTCTGATAATACACCGTTGGTTACCCCGTAATATTTACTGTTTGAGTGAATCACAAACCGACCAATCGGGGAAAATAAATTTAGCTCGGCCAGCGTAGTAAATGGCTGGCTTCCATTTTTGGCCGTAATCAGCAACCGATAGCTTTTATAGGTGACGGTTGTGCCAAGCTTATAGCTTCTTTTACTTCCGGGATTATTGTCTGCGCTGTCTGTAACCTCGTGTAGGGTATCCCATGTTCCGCCGTTGTCATTGCTTCCCTGAAATTTCCAGGATTTGGGGTTGCCTAATTCATTTCTTGAACGGTTAACCATCTGATAGCTGAGAACCGATTTTTCTTCTGGAAGATCGATCCGCAACCAGTGCGGGTTCGCCACAGACGGGAGCCACTGATTATCGGTACTCCAGCAGTCTGGCCATTCTCCGATATTGTCTTTTCCATCGAAAGCGACATAAGGGTGAAAGGCTGCGGTAGAGACCGCAAAATTGGAGGCGCTTGCGATATAACCGGTAGGCGCTGTGTCCGATGTCATGGCCGGAATAATAGACGTGCTGGTCTCTGGGGCGATCGAAAGAAATTCCCCATCAGCTTGTATTTCAGCGCTGTGGAAACTTCCATCTTGTTGTAACTCGTACGTATCACCAGTAAAGGGGGTCACAGAGCCGTTAAATTTTACTGCGCTCGTACTGTTATAGTTAAGTTTGCTGGCGCTATCGAAGTCATCTACCAGATAGGTTTGATTGCTTGTGCCTTTTTCTTCTTTCAGTGCATATGCGTCATACGCGTAGGATGTCTGAGAGCTAATGTTGAATAAATGATTTTCACCTGCTGCTGCGCCCGCTTTATTAACAACGGTATACCCTCCGTTACCTGAACCGCTGCTGGCCGTCGCGCTGATTACCGTTTTGCCATTAGAGGCATTGTGGTTTAACGTTACGCCACTTCCAGCTTCAAGTGAGTCAGCAATCAGCTGTTTGGTTTTCTGCGTATAGTCCGTGATATCTGATGTTGTATGGGTATGTACTGCAGCCGCTGCACCCATTTGAGCGGGAGTCGGTGAAAAATCTCCGCTACCGAGCAAAGATTGTCCAAAAAGCGTCCGAATATTCGTGCCAGAAATTAATGCAGATTGCTTTGCATTCCAGACGGACTTTTCATCAGGTGTGACAAACTTTCTTGTTGCCGTCTCTGTGATCTCATCTGCTGTGTAATCGCCTGGTTGTGCTGTTACGACACCCGTACGCCCGAATACGGAGGAAACGCCAGAAAGGTTTGGATTCGGTTCGCACTGGCTGTTTGTATTGCAACACGTGTGGTGATCAACGTTGATTGGTGGATGAACGGTACAGGTTGATTTTCCGGTACTGTCACACACGTTAATTTCGATATTGAAGTTTTTCATGGATTTTATTACCCCGTTGGTTAATTTCGTGATAATTATCCTTTATTTAATGAATGGGGTATTTTAAAGCGGTTTACTAAATAGTTTATTGGCATGTTCAATCTGTGAGCGTTTGGGGGGATAACGCAAAAGCGCCATGGGATCATGGCGCTTTAATATCATCGTGGAATAAGCAGCGTATCGAAAAATAGCTTCCCGATTTATAGCCCAGCGAATTTAAACGGTGCAGCGGGTTTAAAGTTCTCGGAAGCCTGACCAGAATAAATGGTGCTTTGGTTTGGCCCTAAATCTAACTTGCTGGCGTTATTTCCACGCGGCGAAAAGTCGATTTTTTTCAAATCAACCCAAAAGATATTAGGCGATACGGCAGATTCAAAAAAGTACTGTAGCGATTTATGGTCGACAACGGTGCGCCAGCGCGTTGAGGCAATATTCGGCATATCTGGCAAGGAATAGCCATAGGGAACAGATGCATTACGTATAATACTGAATGCGGCGGCTAAGTCCGCTTTATCTTTTTCTATTTTACTTTTTTCCGCTACCCCTGGAATGAGTTTATTGGGGGCAACATTATTCACATAGAATGAGGCGCGGACAAAGCGATCGGCGGCGCGGTTCGTTCCCGGCAGCATTACATTGCCACCTATCTGATCCCAATAAGCATTCAGCGTTAACTGCTGATCGAACGTCGGAGAATTGGTCATCACCTGATAGTCCTTGTTATGGTGAATGACCTGTTTGCCGTCGATATATTCAATAATTGCGCTGTCGCCGGATGAATCAGATAAGGAGAGGTGAAGCGTTGCCTTTCTATCCTGATGCGGTAAGTCTTTTGTGACCAGTATAAATTTTCCCTCTTTCAGCGCCTTCACCGCTTCATCGACGGTAGCAAAATTATCCAGTACATATTGTGCCCACGCAGCGACGCTCAAGCCTGGTTTTTGTGCCGTCGGTGCGGTTTTAGGATATTTAGATTCCGCCAGCCAGAGTACGTTGGCCGCCAACCCTTTTTCATTCACGCCATCGGTTGTGGAGGCCATATTTGGGTTACTGTCGAAAGCAGAGGCAATGACACTGCCGTATTTTGATGTCCACTCCAGAGAATGCTCACCTGCGGCACCAGAACGCTTTAATTCTCGTGGGAAAATCCAGAGGTTGGTCTCGGTATCCTCGGCCCAGTCCATTGAACGGGCCGTAATAGGGTAATCAGGGTTCTGTACGTCCTTATAAACGAATCGCGTACAGGCGAGTGAAACCGCTGAGCCTAGCGTTAATGCTGCTAATGACAGTGCGCATACCGTAGACTTAAGGCGCTTATTATTTCTTATCATTTAATTTCTCCATTTTTATTCTCAGAGGGGTAATTTAATAATATTACCGCTGATTATAGTCAGTGATTCATTTATGGGAGGTGGTGGATCTAAAAATAAATATGACGATGCATGCTGATTAGTTTATTTATTATTATTCAATGGGAATGTGTTTTTTGATGGTTCGTTTATTTTATGTTGATTTTCAATCAAGCTCGCACTGTAACGAACGTTGAATGAATACGCCCTGAGTAAGTTGTCGTCGTACCCACACAACGTAAAAATAGGTCAACATTTCACCCAATGCTTTAACCTTACCGCCAACTGGCAGTAAACTGGCCGCATGATTTTTTGACCGATTTTCACTGTGGGGCTCGCCCGCAGGCGTATCGATTCTGTTCCACCTTTTTCAGTGAGCTATCTGGCCTATGACGTACCTCAAATTCTTGGGGATTGGGTTTATTTGTGTGCTGTTGTTGTCTTTTTGGCAAAGCTGGGCGCAGTCAACGCGTAATGGCGAAACGTTTAATGGGCAAAGCTGGTGGTCTGCCAAACGTGATTCTTCCGGCTTAGCGCCGAACCCTGTGCAATTTCGCCAGACTGCCATCGTGCAGGTTTATGCTGCGCCGACTTATGGCTGGCGCGGGTTGGTGGCGGTACATCCGTGGATCATTTTCAAGAAAGCGGGGGAAACTCAATATCGCCGCTATGAAGTCGTGAGCTGGGGGAGCGATAACGTCGTCCGTCTTAACCGTTCGGTGGCGGATGCGTATTGGTATGGCGCGAAACCGAAGCTGCTGGTGGAGCACCGTGGCGACAAGGCGGAAGCCATGATCCCGCAGATTGAGGCTGCGATCAAAAGCTATCCGTGGCCGAATACCTACCACGCCTGGCCGGGGCCGAACAGCAATACATTTCTGGCGCACATTGGCCGCGAAGTGCCCGCGCTCAAGCTGGACATGCCCGCTAATGCCATTGGCAAAGATTACCGCCCGATCACGCGACCGGTTGGGCTGTCGCCGTCGGGAAGCGGTGTGCAGATTTCGCTGCTAGGCGTGTTGGGTATCACGATGGGTCTTGAAGAGGGGATCGAGGCCAACATTCTGGGACTGAACATGGGCGTGGATATGAACCCGCCCGCGCTGCGCTTACCCTTTGTTGGCCGTCTCGGTTATGAAAAAACGGGCAGTGAAGAAGGCTGAGGGTAGCGCTTCACCTTTACGCACCGCATTGTCGCAGGTGTGTCAGCAGATTGGCGACTTCGGGTTGTAATGTCGCGCCGGATTTCACGCCTAGCCAGAGCTGACGTGAAGCCCATTCGTCGGTGAGATTGATGGCGCGTAATCCGGTGCCGAGCACGCCTGGGCGAATCGCGCCCTCTGGCAAGACGCTGATCCCTAGCCCGGCTTCGATCATGCGACAAATGCCGTCAAAGCTGCTGACCTGCACCCGCAGGCGCAGCACTCTCCCCAGTTCATCCGAGGCATCTTTCAGCTGTTTCAGCAACGAACTGCCGTTATTGAGGCCGACATAGTCGTAACCCAGTGTCTCGTTAAAGCTGACTTCTGGCCGCGCGGAAAGCGGGTGCTGGGGCGGAACGAGTACGACAAGCTTATCCTGACGATAAGGAATCTTCTCTACTCCCTGTGAGCCGACATTGTCAGCGAAGATGCCGATATCGGCTTCACCCATCGCCAGCGCCGTTACTACGGTCTTACTGAGCTTTTCCTCCAGGTTAATACGAATGAGCGGTCGGGCCAGAAGGAATGACGCCAAATCCTGTGGAAGAAACTGAATAATCGCCGAGGTATTTGCCCACATGTGTACGTGGCCGCGCACGCCAACGGCGTAGTCGTTCATTTCACTCGCCATGCGTTCCACGTTGCTTAACACGTTGCGCGCGTGATTCACCAATTCCTTGCCTGCCGGGGTTAGCGTCAGGCCGCGCGGCATTCGGATAAATAACGCGCAGTCCACGGTACGCTCCAGTTCGGCGATACGTTTGCTCAGGGCAGAAAGCGTGATGTGGAACTTTTCTGCGGCCTTGGTCAGGCTGCCGGTCTGGGCAACTTGTAAAAAGATGCGGAGCGACTGGAGGTCAAAGTGCGTCGGGTTAATCATGGTTTATCGAGCTTCCTCGGTGGTCTGAAAAACACGTCAGTGACCAGTGTGTTGATGCAGAGCAGCGTGTTGTCACTTTTCTTATGGCACGCTTACTCTATCACAGCAGGCGGTTTTCCTATCAGGAAAGGGTCATTGAGTATTCAGGGATTATCAAAAGGCCGCGTTGCTCCTAGGATGGTGTTGTCCTCTCTCTATTTTTGCCCGATGGGTTATCTGGTTGCGTTATGTTTAGCTTAATGATGTTCAGCGATATTTTGTTGTGTTTGCTTTTGGGCGTCGGACTGGGGTTTTGCGGAGGAATGCTAGGGATTGGCGGTGGGCTTATCGCGATTCCGATTCTGGGCGTGCTCTTCGGGATGGATCAGCATATGGCGCAGGGAACCGCGCTGGTGATGATTACACCTAACGTACTGATTGGTTTTCTACGCTATCGCCAGCGCAACCGCATCGATACGCGGGTGGCGTTGACCATGTGTGCGTTTGCTACGGGGTCTGCCTACCTTGCCGCTCACATCGCTTCATCAATTGATGTTCACAACCTTCAGCGTGCCTTTGCCACTTTCCTGCTGGTGCTGGCGGCGTACTACATGTGGCAGTGGTATAACAAAAAACGCAGTCAAACGTCGGAGATTGTACTGTCGACCAAATACCTGCCGCTGCTCGGCGTGGCGAGCGGGTTTATGTCGGGCATTTTTACCGTCGGTGGCGGGCTGGTCGTCGTGCCCGTTCTGGTTACGTTTTTCGCCTTTGCGCAAACGCAGGCGCAGGGCATGGCGCTGATACTCGTGGTGCCGGGCGCTTTGGCGGCGCTGTTATCTTATTCGCAAGCGGGTAACGTTGACTGGAGTATCGGTTTACCACTGGCGTTGGGAGGAATTGTCAGCGTGTCCTGGGGGGTTGCGGTTGCCCATAAATTACCGGTTGCCTACCTGCGGGCCGCGTTTTGCCTGATGCTGATCGGCGTGGGAGTGACTATGCTGGTGCTGAAATAATGCGGTGAACACGCAGGTTCACTGTTAACACATACTTATTTCTTTAAATAGACAGGTATTCAGCTTAAAGTTTTCAGCGCTTTCTCCGTTGATAAGTAGGAAGTGATGCGGTTAGCGTGAATGATTTATCAGCGTCCTGACCGCAGCTGGAACGGCCCGAATGAATCAGGGTCGGCGTCCTCTCTGAAGCCCAATCTGAATAAGGCGTGATGTATGAGTCTCGTGAGCTATCTAGGAAAGCAAACTCTCGGTGTACTGGCGGGTTATAAGCAGGATGGCGTGGTCATCCATATTTGTGGCGTCTATCCCAATGCGGATAACAGTCTGCGCGTTTTTTTCCCACACGGTCATGAGTTTACCGTTGGCGATTTGGCAACGATTCACCTTGATAACCGCTCCGGGGTTGATGAATTTGATGCCAATATTCAGGTCTATCGTACCTCTTACAAAGGACGCGTGATAGCAAGCGAAGGCGATTGGGTCGTGCTGGAACCGCGAGAGTGCCAGCTTTTGCACGGTTTCACGCCTGTGTTGGACATCCGTGAACCGGGCTATCAGTTTCCGCAAGACAACCGTCCGTCAAAGCCAGTGCCTTTGACGCCGATGGTCGATTTTCCACCGACGGAAAAGCAGGATTTCTCCAATAAGGTTGGCGTACTCATTACCATGGCCGCCGAGCAGCCGCATACTACGGTGCTGGCGTTCCTGTCGTCCGTGGATAACGATATCTTCCTGATTACGTTCCCGGAGACCTTTAAATCTCAGTTGCTCAAACGTAATCCGCACTGCTTTTTTGCGATGGATGAGCGCAGTCATTATACCTTCGAGCGGGCGATTGAATGGAACTACACCATTATTGAAGGGGAAGCGTTTATTATCGCGCGTGATAATCCGCTATATGAAAAAGTGCGCCATGAATTCGTCACTAAAAACCCGTGGGAAATTGCCTTCTTCACGCGTCCTGACGTCGAAGTTTACCATATTAAAAGTAAACAGCTCGTGTGTCCCGGGAATACCCAAGCGCTTAGTTAAGCTATAAAGAAATAAACGGGATAACGCTATCCCGTTTATATACAAAGTATCGCTTACAGCGACAGAACAATTACCATACGGCCTGTTATTTTTTCGTTTTTTATTTCAGCGAAAATAGCGTTGATGTTTTTTAGCGGACGGCGCGTCCGTGCGGCCGTGTTATTGGTATGGCGGGAGATGATCTACTGCGTTTTTTCCCTCGGCTCCAGAGCCCATTCCACTTTGCCTTTACCGGTATTTTTAGCCTGGTAAAGCGCGATGTCCACGCGTTTCATAAAGTGCTCGGTGGGCTCCTGCGGCTGTTTTTTACCTGCGCCAATACTGACAGAAAGGTGGTGCATATTCTTGATAATGATTTTGTTCGCATTTTTTAGTACTTCTCTTGCCAACTTCTCTGCCCGAGCCTGTGTTCCGGCATACAGAATAATCGCGAACTCTTCGCCCCCGATTCGGGTCGCCACCACCTCACTGTTATCAAAGCGGGAAAGGATATGGCCGAATTTACTTAATACTTCGTCGCCTTTTATGTGTCCATATTTATCGTTGATGACTTTGAAATTATCGATGTCGATAATAAATAAATAGGGTGATTTCGCTTCGAGTTTTTTTAATTCATTAATAAAAAATCGGCGATTAGGGAGTTGTGTAAGTTCATCGCTGAATGACTGTATTTTGGCTTCGACGTACTTATCATTGATTTTATATATCAGGTTGTAGACACCAAACCCGACGCCAAACATACCAATAATTCTCAGCAGATCCTCAACATAATATCCAACCAGCTTGGGCTGATAGATAAATTCATCCATCAAGTCAAACGTGGCTGAGCATATCCAGACGTGTAGCCCGAGGCGAATGGATAAGGCTGAGGTATGGTTAAGTGAGATTTTACTGGTGCAGGACAAGATGAACAAAAGAAAAACCAGTGCAATCGAGTCGGTATAAGAACCCGGATTATTATGCAGTTGCTCCTGAAAGTCGCGGTGTTTGAAGAATACGAGGTTGAATATAATGACCAACGTAGACAACAACAGGGCGAGCCTGACAGACGAGGAGGCTTTTTTATTTCTATCAATAAAGTCGTGGTCATACTCTTTAAAAGGCATTGCGGATCTCCTCTTGCATCACCTTTCAATCCTACCATGAAACTCATTTAATACATTCAGCATCGTGGTATCGAGCGGTGTAACCCAGAGAATGACGTGATGTGCAAAAAGTAGACGCCCGATCGCTCAGGCGTCTTTACCGATTAAAAATCAGCTTTCAGTACAACACGGTAGCGAGCTTTGCCGTCACGTACGTGCTGGATGGCATCGTTGATTTTCGACATTGGGAACAGTTCCGTCTGTGGCTTCACGTTGGCGCGCGCGGCGAGCTTCATCAGAGAACGCAGCTCATGCGGTGAACCGGTAGAAGAGCCGGAAACGCTGCGGTCACCCGCAATAAGCGTGAAGGCTGGAACGCTGAACGGCTTCATTACCGCGCCGACGGTATGGAATTTCCCGTTATAGGCGAGCGCGTTGAAGTAGGGCTGCCATTCCAGATCGACGCTCACGGTGTTGATAATGAGATCGAACTGGCCTGCCAGTGCGGTCAGCGCCTGCGGATCGCGGCTGTTGACGACTTTATCGGCACCCATCGCCCGCACTTCCTGCTCTTTAGCCGGGTTTGAGCTGAACGCTGTGACTTCACAGCCCATCGCGTGCAGAAGTTTAATCGCGATGTGTCCCAGGCCGCCGATACCGATCACGCCGACGCGGCTGGTTGCAGTGATATGGTGCATTAACAGCGGTTTGAACACGGTGATGCCGCCGCACAGCAACGGGCCTGCAGATTCGATATCAATGGAATCGGGAAGCGGGATAGCCCACTGCCAGTTCGCGCGAATCTTATTGGCAAAACCGCCTTTATTCAGAATTGTCGGCACGCTGCCTTGCTGGCAGTTGGTTTGGCTACCGCTGATACAGGCATCGCAGTGCCCACAGCTGCGTGCCGTCCAGCCAATACCGACGCGCTGACCCACCTTCAATCCTTTGCTTTTCGCCGCGTCACCCAGTGCGTGCACGCGACCAATCACTTCATGCCCGGCAACCAGCGGATAGCTCGACATGCCCCATTCGTTATCGATCATCGAGAGATCGGAGTGGCATACGCCGCAGTAATCAACCGTGACTTCTACGTCTTCCGCCTGCAGTTCACCCGCATCAAACTCATACAACTCCAGCGCTGCGCCTGCTTCCGGTGCGGCATAACTCTTTATCATCGTCATCACAATCTCCTCAGTATGGGTTTGATTAACCAGTCTAAAGGGTTATGGCGTTTTTCTCTATGTCACAACGTGCCTGTGGTTTTTCATTTTGTGTCATGTGGGGTAGCAGCCTGACGGTTGGCTGAAGTGGATCAGGGATCACTATCCGCTATCTGCATACGTTTCCGTTATCCACGATTTGCTATGTAATTGATGGCCTGGGGTGGAAATAAATGGTGTTTACTTACCTGAGGGGGAAAATATTGTAAATATCCATTTTAGGTACAAGATTTCCCCCAGATCTTTGAGACGAAATGAAGATAGTTTATTCTGTTGTAATTTAACTTTGCTTTTTTATCGTTCTGGTTTTGAGCATCTCAATTTGTCCGGGTTCTGTTAATGACCAGAATGTATTCATACTACCATCAGTCGTAGCTAAAGATTCGATTTTAATTAAACCGTATGCACGCAATTGCACACCTATAGTCTTAAGATCCTGCGAGGAGACTTTAGCGGATGTCCCTCCTTTGTCAGCAACTCTTTTCGCTGTTTCGGCAATAACGGACGAGACATTTGATTCAGAATAATACCGAGTGAGGTATGGTGATATTGTATGAAATATGTCCTTCCATTTCATGCCTACAGACCAAATTTTAATCCCGCCAGTTGTGTATGGCCCTCTAGGAAAAGTAGATTGGCAATCAAAATCGAAAACATCATCGAAATCCGCTAGATTTAAGTCAAGAGTTTGTTTGTGGGTAGAAGTTGCTTTTACTAGTTCGCTTTTTAACCGTTCGTTTTCTTTTTGTAAATCTACTATTACACGTAAATCATTTTCAGAAGACGTTAAATTAGCCCTCACCCATCCGATTGCCGGATAAGTTTTCATCGTTTTACTCATGCTCAAGGCAACCAATCCAGGCAAATCTTTTGCTGTTGCCCAAGTTTTACGAAGACGGTTAGAGGATGCCTTTTCTATGAACGCACTGAGCTTTTCTCTGAGTTCAGAATCTTTTTCAGATTTGGCTAAAGGGAGGCTTTCCGGATTCTCATGCACTAAAACAACAACACGTAAGCCCTTAGAAACAGCATAATCGAATTCTTTTTCTGTGTAGCTAAGCCCATCTTCGGCTACAGAACCGTAACGTCCACCAATAATTAGCAGGTAATAATCGCAATCATCTATGACTTTTTTTATGAATTCCCATTGCCCTTCATCAATTGCTGGGAATAACTCCATTCCTGCAGGGATGCAATCCATTTCCATTAGCGTCTGTATAACGTGTTTCCGTTCTTCTTCCAAATCCGTAAAAGTTGAACTTACGAAGACCTGATAGCGTTTATCCATTTCTTTCCCTTAAAAGATGAAGGGGCATTAAGCCCCTTCATTTAACTTAACCAGCGTGGCTATAGGAATCACGCATACCATCGCGATAACCTTCAGCAAATGCTGCCTGAGGGCTTTTATGGCGCACAGTGCCCGCTTGGCTATCAGGTAAAACATGCAAATTTACCCAGGCTTGTTCCGTTCGAGATAAACCTGATTGGTAGCCTTGATCGTAGGCGCAGCCACAACATTTATGCCGCCCCTCACCGCCTTGGTCATCTGGCAGGTTAATGAAAGTCGTATTGTATCGATGAGACTTATTACAGATTGTCATGTGTAGCTCCTTATGAGCACTAATTGGTATTTACATGACCATCCAAGCTCGGCACAATCAAACTGTAGAAATGAAAGTGAGGCTAACAAACGTTATGAGTCTGCAAACTCATGGTGGTCATGCTTCATAAGCCGGATTCACAATTTGTGAATCCGGTTTTTTTATGCCTGTCATTAATTAGTTATCTATATGTAGTGTATTAATTTCAGTAAGGCACTACATGCTGGGTATTTTAGTTGAGATTCTTTTGAGTGCAAGGCTTGATTTTGAGGTTAAATTTAGATTGCGAAAGGTTAAGAAACGCGCAACCCTTGTCTGGCAAGGCTTACGACAATGTCAATAATTCACAAAAAAATAAAAATTTGATCGAATGAAGATTTCTTTGACGAAAGGATATAACTTGCTGATTCTTCAGAGTACCTGTGGTGGTATCAGCCAGGTACTGTTTGGAAACCAGAACCTTGTTTAGTCCACTGCTTGTGGATAAGGTCAATATCCGTTGGACACTAGCAGGATTGGATGTCCATTTACAATACCTCCCACTGGCATTATCCTGATCAACGATTAATAAAAAATTAATCGCAACATTTTGATTTTAAATGACTCGGGGTGCCCTTCTTTGTGAAGGCTGAGAAATACCCGTACCACCTGATCTGGATAATGCCAGCGTAGGGAAGTCACGGTATGCCCCACCGGTTGCCGCCTTCTTCCACGCCGGTTGGGAGACTTATGAACACGCGACCCACCGACTTTTCTGCCGCTCAGGCAGCAACATCACTGACCCAATTCCGTTCTGCCGCGCCGCTGGTGCACTGTCTGACCAACGATGTGGTGCAATCTTTTACTGCTAATGTGCTGCTGGCGCTGAATGCGTCGCCTGCGATGGTGGTCGATCCTGAAGAAGCCGCGCAGTTCAGCACAGTAGCGGATGCGCTGCTGATTAACGTCGGAACACTGGAACGTACGCGTGCTGAGGCGATGCGGGCGGCGGTAAACAGCGCCCACCAAGCGAATACACCGTGGGTGCTTGACCCGGTTGCGGTAGGCGGTTTGACCTTTCGTACTGAATTCTGTCGTGAATTGCTAGCAGGGAAACCCGCGGCGATTCGCGGTAATGCGTCTGAAATCATGGCGCTGGCGGGGTTATCCGCACAGGGGCGGGGCGTGGATAGCGCCGATGATTCTCTGGCGGCGCTCCCTGCTGCACGCGAGCTGGCTCTGCAAGTGGGGACCATTGTTGCGGTGACCGGCGTGGTGGATTATGTCACGGACGGTGAGCGAGACATCGCGGTATCCGGCGGCGATAGCATGATGACGCGCGTGGTCGGTACGGGCTGTGCGCTATCGGCGGTCGTCGCGGGCTTCTGTGCTCTGGAGGGTGACCGATTATCCCATGTGGCGGCAGCGTGCTATGTCATGGCGTTAGCGGGTCAGCAGGCGGCCTCGGTAGCGCAAGGAACGGGCAGTTTTATCCCCCATTTCCTCGATAGACTCTATACCCTGCGCGCGGAGGATCTGGCATGAAGCGTATCAATGCGTTGACGATTGCGGGTACCGATCCGAGCGGCGGTGCGGGTATTCAGGCGGATTTAAAAGCGTTTTCAGCCTTGGGCGCTTACGGCACCTCGGTCATTACCGCGCTGGTGGCGCAAAATACGCGCGGCGTGCAGTCCGTCTACCGGATTGAACCGGATTTTGTCGCAGCACAGCTGGATTCCGTGCTGAGCGATGTGCGTATCGACAGCGCCAAGATTGGGATGCTGGCGCAGACCGATATTGTTGAAACCGTTGCCGAGCGCCTGTGTCGTTACGCTGTGCCTTTTGTGGTGCTGGACACCGTGATGCTGGCGAAAAGTGGCGATCCGCTACTCGCGCCGGAGGCGGTGGAGTCGATCCGTCGTGATTTACTGCCGCTGGTGTCCCTGATTACGCCCAATCTACCGGAAGCCGCCGCGCTGCTGAATACGTCACCCGCCGCTAACGAACGGGAAATGCGTGAACAGGGGAAAGCGCTGCTGGCGATGGGCTGCCAGGCTGTACTGATGAAAGGCGGCCACCTCAGCGAAGCGGAGAGCCCGGACTGGCTGTTCAGTCGACAGGCTGAACCGCAGCGCTTTAGCTCTCCGCGTGTGAATACACGCCATACACACGGCACTGGCTGCACGCTGTCCGCCGCGCTGTCGGCGCTGCGACCACGTCACGATAGCTGGGCGGAAACGGTCAAGGCAGCGAAGGACTATTTACAGCAGGCACTACAGCAGGCCGACACGCTGGAGGTTGGGCACGGTATCGGCCCCGTTCATCACTTCCACCGTTGGTGGTAAATATGATATGCCCTCAATCCTTCGCGCTGCCGCCTTCCTGCCGTTTGGCGTATGGCGTATGGCGTATGGCGGGTATAAGTAAATTGACTTGTACTTTGCGTGACACATTTGCCAGTAATTTCAAAGTAAATTAAGCGTATTCGGCGTAGACAGTGCACGGTCGTCCGGTTACTTTGCTGTGAAATCTTGGCGTTAATGTGAAATAGGGTGTGGGGATAACATATGGCAGGTTCTGCTCGCAGTGCGATGGCTGCCAAGGCGCTTCAGACGATACTCAATATCGGCCTGCTGGTGCTGGCGATCATTTTGGTGATTTTTTTAGTCAAGGAAACGTTCCATCTGGCGAAAGTGCTGTTGATCTCCAACGAGAAAGATTCCTCCTATCAGCTGATAGAAGGCATTGTGATCTATTTCCTGTATTTTGAGTTTATTGCGCTGATCGTGAAGTATTTCCAGTCCGGCTATCACTTCCCGCTGCGCTACTTTATCTACATCGGCATCACGGCCATCATTCGCCTGATTATTGTCGATCACAAAAGCCCGTCGGATACGCTGGTCTATTCCGCGGCGATCCTGCTGCTGGTGGTGACGCTGTACCTGGCAAACAGTAATCGCCTGAAGCGGGAATAGTAGAAACAGGAATAGTCGAAACGCGCCGCTATTCCAGCAGCGAGCATTGCGGTGGCAGCCGACAGTGAATCGCTGCGGGAAGCACCTCGATATGGAAGCGTTTGGCGCTGAGCGGCTCGCCGTCCAGATTAAACGTCATATCGTCCGGGGCGGTGATCTCCAGCCACGGCAGGGTAGCGGAAATCATGTTCTGGTTTTCACTGCCGGTGAACCAGGCCTGCAGCATATTCGGCAGCAGCTCGGTTGCCGACAGCACGCTTAGTTCCAGTAGCCCATCGTTGATCAGCGCCTCTGGGCAAAGCTGCTGTCCGCCGCCAGCCTGACGGCCATTCCCCACCGCGATAACCAGCGTATCGCCTGACCAGTGAAAATCTGGCCCGCGAATCTCACAGCGTTCGGCTTGCAGCATGTCCATGCGAAAGAGCGCATGTAGCACGTAAGACGCACTCCCCAACGCGGCCTTCATTTTGGCTGGTGTCTCGGTAGTAATGCGCGTGGCGAAACCGCCCGTCGCCATATTGATGAAATAGTGTTCGTCGTTCACTTTGGCGACATCAATGGCGGTAGCGCGGCCTTTGATCGCCAGCGTTAGCGCGTTGTGCATCTCCATCGGAATCTGACAGCTGGTGGCAAAATCGTTGGCGGTGCCCAGCGGCACAATTCCCAGACACGGACGCACCGCTTCCGGCTGCACCGCTAATGCGGCGGCGACTTCATTGACGGTACCGTCACCACCGGCGGCGATCACGTTATCCGCGTTGAGCTGAATCGCCTCTTCTACATAGCGTTTGGCATCGCCGTATTCCCAGGTTACGCGGACATGCAGCGTATAGCCGTCCTTGCGTCGCTCATCAATGGCTTCGCGAAGTTCTTCATTACCCGCACTTTTTCCATTCAAAATCAGCAGTGTGATTGGATTTTTTTCCATGTCTTATTTCTCTGGCTGCGATGTTGTTAATACAGAAACGTTGCAGTTAATCATAGACACTAAATTGGTAGGCAGATATCAGAAGAGTCGGTGAATATACCCGTCATACTTCAAGTTGCATGTGCGTTGGGAAAATGCGTGGGCGGAAGAAAAAGAAAAGCCAGCTCAAGGGAGATTGAGCTGGCCAAGGAGGTGGTTCCTAGTAGTATCACTACGCTTATTTTTCGTTCTATGTTTTCTCAGCGACGCAATACTAACCACAAGACCGGCTAATTGATGTGATCTGTTTCTAATATTCGTAAAAAACCCTGAGCTTTGTAACGATACCTTCGGGCAACTGACGCCGTTATTCGCGGCAGGGAAAAGTGATAATAGGGGGGCATATCATAAGGAAAGAAGGGCTTACGAAGAGGATAGCCGGATGGTTGGGACATCCGGCTATATTACCGGTTTATTCCACGTTAGGATTGCGTGTGGTGGTGCCCGGCAGATTGCGCAGCAGTAGCGCATAATCCAGCGAGACATCATCCGGCACGGGCAGATAGACGATATGGCCGTTACCCGGTGCGACATCGGTCGGCTGCCCTTTGGCATTCTGCATAGTGTCGATGGTGAATTGAATATTGCCGTTCGGCGTCATCATCTCCACGCTGTCGCCGCAGGAAAATTTGTTCTTCACATTGACTTCTGCCAGCCCATCGCGGCGTACGCCGGTGAATTCACCGACAAACTGCTGACGATCGGAAATGGAATAGCCGTAGTCGTAGTTCTGGTAATCTTCATGCACGTGGCGACGCAGGAAGCCTTCGGTATAGCCACGGTGTGCCAGACCTTCCAGCGTTTCCAGCAGCGTCGAATCGAACGGTTTCCCTGCGACGGCGTCGTCAATGGCGCGACGATAAACCTGTGCGGTACGGGCGCAATAATAGAATGACTTGGTGCGGCCTTCGATTTTCAGCGAATGAACCTGCATTTGCGTCAGGCGTTCAACGTGCTGAATGGCACGCAGATCGCGGGAGTTCATGATGTAGGTGCCGTGCTCATCTTCAAATGCGCTCATGTACTCGCCGGGACGCATGTTTTCTTCCAGCATAAAGACTTTGTCGGTCGGTTCGCCGATGCCCAGTGCGGGTTCAACGTTTTTCACCGCGATAGGTTCGTGCTGATGGACGATATTCCCGACCTCGTCCTCTTTGCCTTCCTGAACCTTATATTCCCAGCGGCAGGCGTTGGTGCAGGTGCCCTGATTCGGATCGCGTTTGTTGATGTAACCGGACAGCAGGCAGCGACCGGAATACGCCATGCACAGCGCGCCGTGAACGAAGATCTCCAGTTCCATATCCGGGACGTTCTGGCGGATTTCTGCAATCTCTTCCAGCGACAGTTCGCGGGACAGAATCACACGCGTCAGCCCCATTTGCTGCCAGAATTTCACCGTCGCCCAGTTGACCGCGTTGGCCTGAACGGAAAGGTGAATATCCATCTGTGGGAAGTTTTCCCGCACCAGCATAATCAGGCCCGGATCGGACATGATCAGCGCATCTGGCCCCATTTCGATCACGGGTTGCAGGTCACGCAGGAAGGTTTTCAGTTTGGCATTGTGCGGTGCGATGTTAACGACGACGTAGAATTTCTTGCCCAGTTCATGCGCTTCGTTAATGGCTTGCGCCAGCGTCTGATGGTTGAATTCGTTATTGCGCACGCGCAGGCTGTAGCGAGGTTGACCGGCATAAATCGCGTCCGCGCCATAGGCAAAGGCGTAGCGCATATTTTTCAGCGTACCGGCCGGAGAAAGCAGTTCCGGTTTAAACATGGTATCTCTCGATTCTGATCACAAGTCAGGCTGCTCCACGGCGGGAACAGTAAAGGCGGAGGATTCTAGCGCTAATAGGGGGAAATTGCAGTAGACGACACACGAAACGTAGGCCTATTGTTTGACGTAAATCAATTGTTTGACTTAAATCAATTTTTTGACCTAAATAAAGAATGGCCTGCCATTAATAGAGCAGGCCGGATAAAGCAGGATTAACGCGTCGCGATACGGGATTTTCCGAACGTTTCGCGGTTGTGGAGCTGATATAAATCGACCTGTGGGCCAACCGGCACAATCTGCGTCGGGTTCAGCCAGGCAATACCGTAATAGCCTGCTTTGATGTGGTCGATATTGACCGTCTCCGCAACGCCCGGCCACTGGTACAGTTCGCGCAGGTAGTTCGACAGGTTCGGGTAGTCGGCAATGCGCTTCAGGTTACATTTGAACGCGCCGTGGTAGGCCACGTCAAAACGCACCAGCGTGACAAACAGACGCCAGTCGGCCTCGGTCAGCGTGTCGCCGAGCATATAACGGTGGCTGTCAAGATGCTCGTCCAGTTCGCCCAACGTGGCGAAGAGCGTGGTGACGGCATCGTTATAGTGTTCCTGCGTTTTGGCGAACCCGGTCTTATACACGCCGTTGTTGACGTTGTGGTACACGGTTTCGTTCCAGCTGTCGATCTCAGCGCGCAGTTCCGACGGGTAGAAATCGAGGTGGTTGCTGGTCAGATCGTTAAATTCGCTGTTCAGCATGCGGATGATGTCCGCCGATTCGTTGTTCACGATGCGGCCTTCCACCCGATCCCACAGCACAGGTACCGACACCTTTCCGGTATAGTCGGGCACGCTGGCGGTGTAGAGCTGGTGCAGGTAGTTAATCTCACCCACGTGCTCGCCGGCATCCTGCGGGGTAGCAAATTCCCAGCCGTTATCCGCGATGCGCGGGTTGGCAACGGAGAGCGAAATGATGTTCTCCAGCCCTTTCAGTTTGCGGAAAATCAGCGTGCGCGACGCCCACGGGCAGAGATAGGAGACAAAAAGCTGGTAACGACCGGCTTCTGGTACCAGCTCGGTTTGCCGAAATTTGGTTTCTTCACGGTGGAACGCCCCGTTTTTGATCTCTTCCGCCGCGACATCGCCGTTAACCCATTTGCCATTCACTAAGCCTGACATCGTTTTTCCCCTCATCTGTTCTGTTGCAGGTGACCCAAGTCCCGCACGCCGTGCGGGGTGATACCCGTTATTATTGTAGGCTTAAAAGAGTAACAGCCTTGGGAAAAGAGAAAATGACAAAATTTTCATTAAGTCAGACAGTATTTTTGACCAGACTGGGAAGGGGGGCTAACGTTTAGCCGCCAGCAGGCCGTATAGCGCAGAGTCGGACACCTCGCCGTCGACGATCCAACGCTGTTTCAATAGCCCTTCCTGCGTGAATCCCAGTCGTTCCAGCGCGCGGGCTGACGCCACATTGCGGGGATCGATTTCGGCTTCCAGTCGGCTAAGTCCCGCCGTTTCAAAGGCAAAATCCCGCAGCGCAGAGAGCGCTTCCGCCATATAGCCTTTGCCTTGCGCGCTCGCCGCCAGACAGTAGCCGATTTCGGCGCGTTTAGACTCAATCTCAAGGTTGAACAGCACGCAGGTGCCGATCAGTTCGCCGCTTTCTTTAACTTCCAGACCCAGCTTCATGTGTTGCCCGGCGCACAGCGCGCTCCAGTATTCGTCAATCGCGTCGTGCGCCTGCTCGATGCGCTGCCAGGGCGGATGGTTCCAAAAGCGCATCACAACCGGATCGGACATAAAGGCGAACAGCGCTGGCGCATCATCACGATAAAGCGGGCGCAGCAGCAGGCGAGGAGTCTCGATTTTGGTGGTTTCGGAAAATAGCGCAGTCATTATCGTGAAAGCCTCTTTTTCGTGTGGAATGAATTCGTATGGAATGGACGACGGTTATTCGGACAGATGGCCAGCTTGCAGTGCCGCAATATCGCCCGCTGCGATGATTTCCAGATGACGGGTGATTTTTTCTATCGGCCAGTCCCACCAGCTCAGCGTTTCCAGTGCCTCGATGACGTCCGGCGCAAAACGGGCTTTAAGGATTTTGGCCGGATTGCCGCCAACGATCGTATAAGCGGGCACATCGGTGGTGACCACGGCGCGTGACGCAATGATGGCGCCATTTCCAATGCGGATGCCGGGCATGATCAGCGCGTCATAGCCAATCCAGACATCATTGCCGATGTGCGTGTCACCTTTGTAAGGCAGATCGCCGGGCTTGGGCGTCACTTTTTCCCAGCCGTTGCCAAAAATCTGAAACGGGTAAGTCGACAAGCCGGAAAGCCGATGGTTGGCCCCGTTCATGATAAATTTTGCGCCACGTGCGATAGCGCAAAACTTACCGATGATTAATTTATCGCCGAGAAACGGATAGTGATAGAGCACATTTTGCTCGAAATTTTCCGCGCCATCGGGATCGTCATAATAGGAGTAGTCGCCAATTTCAATATTCGGGTTGGTGACAATATTCTTGATGAAACACACTTGGGGGAAACCGGCCATGGGGTAGCGGTTATCAGGGTCTGGTCCGTTCAAAATGGTCTCCATAACATCATAAGGCGCTGGGTGTTACACCTCATTACAGGGCGCGGCTTCCCAGCGATAGCCGATGCCGTATACCGTGCGGATAAATGAGGTCTCTTCGTCCAGCTGTTCCAGCTTGCGACGCAGATTTTTGATGTGACTATCGATGGTGCGGTCGGTCACGACGCGGTAATCGTCGTAAAGTTTATCCAGCAGCGCCTCGCGGGAAAACACCTTACCCGGCTCGGCGGAAAGCGTCTTGAGCAGGCGAAACTCCGCTGGCGTCAGGTCAAGGTTCTGCCCCAGATAGCTGGCCTGAAAACCGCTTTTATCAATCAACAGGGCCGTTTCGGTTTTCTCTGCGGATTTCACGCCGTCATTCTGCCAGCCGCAGCGGCGCAACAGCGTCCTGACGCGCACGACCACTTCGCGCGGGCTGAAGGGCTTACAAATATAGTCATCGGCCCCAATTTCCAGCCCCAGCAGGCGATCGATCTCTTCGCTGCGGGCGGTGACCATGATAATTGGCACGTTGGAAAATTGGCGGATGGTGCGGCAGAGCGTCAGGCCGTCGCAGCCCGGCAGCATTAAATCCAGCAAAATGAGGGAAGGGGAATGCTGCCGCACCCACTCGACGACATCATTGCCGTTGGGCAGCCAGTGCGTGGCATAGTCCGCTGCCTGAAGGTAATCCACCAGCAGTTGCCCCAATTTGGGCTCGTCTTCGACGATGAGAATCGGTGACGCCATAGCGAAATCGGGTACGGTTGTCATAGCTCTGCTTATTTAGATGTGAATCTTAATCAGGTTCGTGCAAGGGAAGCTCGATGGTAATCATCACGCCCCCTAATGGCGAATGTTCAGCATACAGCCGTCCGCTATGTGCCTCAACGATATTATTGCAGATTGCCAGCCCCAGCCCGGAGCCGCCGCTGGCGCGGTTACGCGAACTTTCCGCACGGTAAAAACGTTCGAAAATCATCGTGAGCTGCTCGTCGGTCACGCCGGGGGCGCTGTCCTGCCAGATAATCGCCCAGCGTTTATGCTGCTGAATAACCGTAATGGTCAACTGACCCTGCTCATCAGTGTAGCGCAGGCTGTTTTCCAGAAAATTGTTAAACAGCTGACTTAGCCGGTCTGGATCGCCAAAGACGCCCGCCTGCGCGGGTAAATCGGTAGTGAGCGTAATCTGCTTTTTCTGGAAGCGTTCATGAAACGCGGCGATAGCAATATGCAGAATTTGCACCACGTCTACAGACGCCTTGCGGTAGGCCAGCGCCCCACGATCGGACAGGGTGAGTTGATGCAGGTCGTCCACCAGTTTGGTGAGCGTTGTGACCTCAGACTGGAGCGAATGCAGAGAATGCGAATCGGGCTTGCGCACGCCATCCTGCAAGGCTTCCAGTTCGCCACGCAGCACCGCCAGCGGCGTGCGCAATTCGTGGGAGACATCGGCCATAAACGCGCGGCGGGACTGTTCGTTTTTTTCCAGCGTGTTGGCAAGCTGATTGAAATCCTGTCCCAGTCTGCCCAGTTCATCGTGCGAGCTGGCGGTTACACGGGTGCTGAAATCGCCCGAGGCCAAACTGTGCATACCGTTAACCAGCCGCTTGACGGGTGCCAGAAGGCCACGCGCGGTCAGCCAGGTGGCGATGGCGGCGAGCAGCGTCGAGAGCGCGACAATCAGCCAACTGGTGCGCTGCTGCTGCCTGTCGAAGCTGATGTCGGCGTTGCGGGTCAGGCGCTCGACGGGCGAAGCCACAATCCAGCCGACCGTCTGGTTTTGTACCTGAATCGGCTGCCAGGTGCCTTCATTGGGGATCGGTGCCGGAGAGCCGAACAGCTTACGTTTGCCGGTATCCAGCACCCACAGGCGCACCCGCAGCCCCTGCATACTGTTGTCGGTGTCGTTGTTCTGGTCCAGCGAGTGCAGCATCTTGAACACCAGACGCTCATTGTTGCGCAGGAATGACCAGTCACCGTGCAGCTGATATTGCTCCGCCAGCGCATCGCGTAGCTGCATGACCCGCTGCTCGTTGCCGCGTTTAATATAGTCGATAAAGCCGCGCTCGAAGCTGGCGCGCACGCCCCAGTGCATAGTAATCAGCACCAGCATGCAGGTGGCGAAAATCGCGAGGAACAGTTTGGCGGTGATTCCGAATTTCATGACGACCTCACGATTTACGCGGCAGCGTTGACTGCTTGACGCTGTCCGCCGGGACGCGGTTAAAAATCAACACGGGCAGGGCGATGATGACGATCATGCTGAGATAGGTATAAATAAACACCATGTGCGTTTCTCCACTTCCCGCCGCCATGTGCGGCTGGGAAAACATGCCCAGCAGAATGCCTGCGATGCTGACGCCGAGGCTGGTGGACAGCTGCATAGTCATCGACAGCAGGCTATTCCCGCCGCTGGCGAGCGTATCCGGCAGATCCTTCAGGGTTAGCGTGTTCATGGTGGAGAAGCGAACGGCGTTCACCGTGCCGAGGAAGAACAGCACAATCGGGATCATCCAGATCCATTTCATCAGCGCGACCAGAGCGAACAGCGCCGTGACCAGCGCCAGCAGCAGCGTGGAGATAATCAGCACGCGGCGGTAGCCGAGTCGGTTAACGACCTGCACCACGATCCGCTTCATACCCATGCTGCCTAGCACCATTGGCACCATCATCAGCCCGGCGTGGAATGGAGAAAAGCCCATTCCCAACTGTAAAAACAGCGGCGTCATAAACGGTAACATACCGCTGCCGATGCGCGCCAATAGCCCACCGCTCAGGCCGATAGAGAAGGTCGGCGTGTCGAACAGATGCAGATTAAACAGCGCCCGCTTGTTGTGACGGGCGTGCAGCCAATAGCTTAATAGCGCGATCAGACCAACGGCGATTAATGCAAAAATGGCAAGCGGCGGAATGCCCAGGCTGCGGTTGCCGTCCAGCGCCAATGTCAGCGTGGCCATACCGACGGCAAGCCAGAGGAAGCCGCTGATGTCAAAGCGCTGCGTCCGCATGGTGTAATTGGGCATCAGGAACCAGGTGGCCAGCGCGCCGATAATGCCAACGGGCAGGTTGATGAGGAAGATCCAGTGCCAACTGGCGTATTCCACCAGAAAACCGCCGAGTGCCGGTCCCATTAGTGGGCCAATCTGGCCGGGTAGCGTCACGAAGGTCATCGCTGCCATATACTGATCGCGCGGGACGATTTTCATCACCGTCAGCCGGCCGACCGGCACCATCATCGCACCGCCGATCCCTTGAATAACGCGCGAGGCCAGCAGCTCATTCAGCGTCTCTGAACGGGCGCACAGCAGCGATCCGAGCGTAAACAGCAGAATCGCGGTGAAAAAGATGTTCTTCACACCGATACGATCTGCCAGCCATCCGCTGGCGGGCAGCATCACCGCGACGGTCAGCACATAGGAAACAATCACCGAATGCATATGCAGCGGGCTTTCATTCAGACTCGCGGCCATTGACGGCAGCGCGGTATTCACGATGGTGGTATCCAGCGTCTGCATAAAAAAGCCAAAGGCAACAATCCAGAGCTGCCAGCGGACAGAGGCGGAATTCATCATGTTTCAGATTCCCCCTGATTAAGTGATAAATGGACAGCTGGTGAATACATATGCCGACACCCGATTGTGTAACTTGTTCTTTTGGCGAGGTTTCGTGCGCTGAGTATTTTCCTTGGCGTAAATTATGCTGAGGGAAAGGCAGACTCTCGGATGATAAGCGGCATGGATGCCGCGCAAGGCGATGCCGCGTCGGGAACGCGTCAGCGGCGGTCCGCAAAGAGGATGCTTTTCCCGAAGGCACCGCACAGCGGCATAATTTCCCGCCAAAAAAGCCAGGGTTCCAAGGGCGACGGCAATTGAGCCGCCCTTGGTCGGGCGCGTTCGGGGCGCTACCAGAAAAACAGCGAACGTTAAGCGCACGAAACTTCTCCTAAATTAGCATTTTACTGGTACTCATGTTCCGTCACGACAGTGACACATCCCTCTCCGGGGCTTTGCGCCGAATATTCCTCAGCTTGTCGAAAAACAGATACACCACCGGGGTGGTATACAGCGTGAGGATTTGGCTCATCACCAGCCCGCCGACAATCGTGATGCCGAGCGGCTGCCGTAGCTCCGCACCGTCGCCGCTGGTCAGCACCAGCGGTAGTGCGCCAAACAGCGCGGCTAACGTGGTCATCATTATCGGGCGGAAACGCAGCAGGCAGGCCTGAAAAATGGCGTCTTGCGCGCTCAACCCACCGCTGCGCTGTGCCACCAGCGCGAAATCCACCATCATGATCGCGTTTTTCTTCACGATCCCAATCAACAGCATGATGCCAATCAGCGCCACCAGACTAAACGGCGCACCGAACCACTCCAGCGCCAGCAGTGCGCCCACGCCCGCGGAAGGGAGGGTGGAGAGAATCGTCAGCGGATGCACGTAGCTCTCATACAGCACGCCGAGCACGATATACACGGTGATAATCGCCGCCAGAATCAGCAACAGTTGGGAAGACTGTGACTGCTGGAAAGCCTGCGCCGTACCGGAGAACTGGCCGCGTACCGCTGACGGCACGCCCAGCGACGTCATGGTTCTTTCTATTGCCGCCGTCGCGCTGGAGAGATCGGTGCCTTCCGGCAGGTTAAAAGAGATCGTCGAGGCGGCGGACAGCCCCTGATGATTCACCGACAGCGGGGCGTTGATCGGCTTCCAACTGGCGAAGTAAGAGAGCGGAATAGGCTTACCTTCGTTATTGATCACGAACATTTTATCCAGTGAACTGACGTCCTGCGTGTAGGCGTCGTCCACTTCCATCACCACCTTATATTGGTTTAGCGGCTGGTAAATGGTCGAAATCTGACGCTGTCCGAAGGCGTTATTGAGCAACGCGTTAGCGGCAGAGACGCTGATGCCCAGTTGCGCCATCGCATCGCGATCGTAGGTGAGCGCCATTTCCGCCCCTTTATCCTGCTGATCGGAGTTCACGTCGGCCAACTCAGGCAGTTTACTGAAAGCCGCACGAATCTTGGGTTCCCAGATGCGCAGCTCGCTCAAATCGTCAGACAGCAGCGTGTACTGATACCCGGCGTTCGCTTCCCGCCCGCCGATGCGAATATCCTGCACTGGCATTAAAAACAGGTTGGCTCCAGGCTCTTTTGCCAGCTTGACGCGCAGGCGGCTGATCACCTGTTGTGCCGACACATCGCGCTCGGACAGCGGCTTAAGCGAGATGAACATCGACCCGCTGTTGGTGCGCGATCCGCCAGTAAACCCGTTCACGTTATCCACCGCCGGGTCGCTGCTGACAATGGTCATGAAGTTCTGGAGTTTCACCGTCATGGCCTGAAAAGAAATGCTCTGGTCGGCTTGAATGAAGCCCATCAGCCGGCCCGTATCCTGCTCCGGGAAGAAGGTTTTCGGAATGCTGATATACAGCCAGACGTTGAGCGCGATGGTGCCCAGCAGGAGCAGTAACACCCAACGTGCATGGTTGAGCACCCATTTCAGCGAGCGCCCGTAGCCTTGTTGCATCGCCAGCAGGACACGGTTAAAACCGCGCTTGCGCGGCTGGCTGCGTTTGGGCACGGCACGCAGCAGTCGTGCGCACAGCATCGGCGTGAGCGTGAGTGAGATCAGCAGCGAAATCATGATCGCCACCGACAGCGTGACGGCAAATTCACGGAATAGCCGCCCGGGCAAGCCGTCCATCAGCAGGAGTGGGATGAACACCGCCACCAGCGACAGACTCATGGATAAGACGGTGAACCCCACTTCACGCACGCCCTGAAGCGACGCCTGTAGCGGTTTCATGCCCGCTTCGATGTGGCGGGAAATATTCTCCAGCACCACGATGGCGTCATCCACCACGAAGCCGGTGGCGATGGTGAGCGCCATCAGCGACAGGTTATTCAGGCTGAAACCGCACAGGTACATCGCCGCAAAGGTGCCGATCAGCGACACAGGGACGGCTAATGCCGGAATAGCGGTTGCGCGACCGGAACGCAGAAACAGGAAGACGACCAAAATAACCAGCGCGACGGCGATAATCAGCGATTGCTCAACTTCTGCTAGCGACGCACGAATGGTGGGCGAACGATCCTGCGCGACATCCAGCTGTATTTCTGCGGGCAGGCTGGCACGCAGTTCCGGCATCTCGGCGCGGATATTGTCTACCGTGGTAATAATATTGGCATCCGGTGCGCGGCGAATCATCACCAGAATCGCAGGCTTCGAGTTTGCCATCCCCGCGTTACGGGCGTTCTGCACCGAATCCTCTACTGTGGCGACGTCGCTCAGGCGGACGGCAGCGCCGTTGTTATAGTGGATAATCAGCGGCGCATAGGCATCGGCGGTTTTGAGCTCATCGTTGGTTTGTATCTGCCAGCTTTTCTGGCTGTTTTCCACATTCCCCAGCGGCTGACGCACGTTTGCCTGCGCGATGGCCTGTCGTACCTCATCAAGCGAAATGCCCTGATTAAACAGCGCCACCGGATTCAGTGCGACGCGCACGGCGGGGAGGGAACTCCCGCCGATAGAGACATCGCCGACGCCTTCCATCTGCGAGATTTTCTGCGACAGCTGGGTAGACGCAAAGTCGTACAGCTGCCCCTGACTGTAGGTATCCGAGGTCAGCGTCAGAATCATGACGGGGGCGTCGGACGGATTGACTTTACGGTAGGTCGGACGGCTGGACATACCGGATGGCAGCAGATTCTGTGCGGCGTTAATGGCCGCCTGCACATCACGCGCTGCGCCGTTGATATCGCGATCGAGGTTAAACACCAGAATGACGCGCGTGCTGCCGAGCGAGCTGGTCGACGTCATTTCGTTAACGCCTGCGATCCTGCCGAGTGCGCGTTCCAACGGGGTGGCGACGGCAGACGCCATGGTTTCCGGCGAGGCACCGGGCAGCGAGGCGCTGACCGAGATCACCGGGAAATCCACCTGTGGCAGCGGTGACACCGGCAGCAGGCGGAAACCCAATACGCCACAGAGTGCGATGGCCAGCGTCAGCAGCAGGGTGGCGACGGGGCGGTGGATGAACAGGGCGAAGAACTTCACTCGGTTTCTTCCTCCTGACGCGGCGCACGGCGGAAACGTGTCGCCAGACGATCAAACAGCAGGTAGATCACCGGTGTAGTAAACAGCGTCAGGATTTGGCTCATGATCAGGCCGCCGACCATACAGATCCCCAGCGGCTGGCGCAGTTCCGCGCCGACGCCGGTACTCAGCATCAGCGGCAGCGCACTGAGCAGCGCCGCCATGGTAGTCATCAGAATCGGCCGGAAACGCAACAGACAGGCCTGATAAATCGCGTCATACGGTTTCATGCCCTGTTCTCGCTCTGCCGCCAGCGCGAAGTCGATCATCATGATGGCGTTTTTCTTCACGATCCCGATGAGCAATATGATCCCGATAATGGCGATCACATCCAGCTCATTCCCCGCCATCATTAGCGCCAGCAGCGCGCCGACGCCCGCCGTTGGCAGCGTAGACAAGATGGTGATCGGATGAATAAAGCTTTCGTACAACACGCCGAGCACAATGTACATCGCGACAATCGCCGCCACGATCAGCCAGACGGTGCTGCTCAGCGCCGACTGGAACGCCAGCGTACTGCCCTGAAAGCGAGTGGTGATATCCGCCGGCAGGTTCATCTGCTGCTCGGCCTGCGTGATGGCATCCACCGCTTCGCCCAGCGCATAGCCTTTAGCGACGTTGAAGGAGATCGTTGTCGATGGGAACTGGTCGATATGGTTGATCGCCAGCGGCCCCTGACGCTCTTCAACGGTGGCAATGCTGCTGAGTGGAATGGTCCCGCCGTCGCTGCTGATGAGGCGTACGTCGTTCAGCGCGTCCAGACCAGTGTTATTCGTCGTATCGTGCTCCAGCACCACGCGATACTGGCTGGCCTGCGTATAGATGGTGGAAACCAGTCGCTGACCAAAGGCGTTGTACAGTGCGCTGTCAACCTGCGACATCGTGATGCCCAGACGGCTGGCGCTGTCGCGGTTCACGTTAACGTAGGCGACCGCTGCACCGTCTTGCCAGTCGCTGCTGACATCTTCTAGCTGCGGCAGCTTTTTCAGCTCGGTCATCAGCTTCGGTACCCACTGGCTCAGCTCGTCCAGCGACATCGCCTGCAAGGTAAACTGGTACTGCGTGCGGCTAATCTGGGTGTCGATGGTGAGATCCTGCACCGGTTGGAGATACAGCTGGATGCCGGGAATTTGTGCCGTTTGCTGTTGCAGGCGGCTGATGATCTCTGGAATACGTTCGCTGCGCTCACTGAGCGGTTTCAGGTTGATTTGCAGTCGGCCGCTGTTTAGCGCGGCATTGGTGCCGTCAACGCCGATGAACGAGGACACGCTCTCCACCGCCGGATCTTTCATGATGATGGATGCAACGCGCTGCTGGCGGTCGGCCATATTGCTGAACGAGACCGTCTGCGGTGCCTGCACGGTGCCCTGAATGATGCCGTTATCCTGTATCGGGAAGAAACCTTTCGGGATCCAGATATAGAGCAAAACTGTCAGCAGCAGCGTACCGAGCGCGACGCTAAGCGTCAGCCACGGGTGATTCAGTACCTTGCGCAGCCAGACACCGTAGGCATCAATCAGGCGAGTGAAGAAACGTTCGCTGGCGCGGGTAAAACGGTTCTGTTTACGCAGCGACTGATGACTCAGCATTCGAGCGCACATCATCGGCGTTAGCGTGAGCGACACGACGGCGGAAATCAGGATAGACACCGCCAGCGTGACGGCAAATTCGCGGAACAGGCGTCCAACGATATCGCCCATAAACAGCAGCGGGATCAGCACGGCGATGAGCGAGAAGGTCAGGGAGATAATGGTGAAGCCGATTTCCCCCGCGCCTTTCAGCGCCGCGTTAAGCGGCTTTTCCCCTTTTTCGATATAGCGGGCGATGTTTTCAATCACCACGATGGCATCATCCACCACGAAACCAGTGGCGATGGTCAGCGCCATGAGCGTCAGGTTGTTGATGGAGAAGCCGAGAAAATACATCGCGGCAAAGGTGCCAATCAGCGACAGCGGCACGGCGATGCTGGGGATCAGCGTGGCAACGGCGTTACGCAAGAACAGGTAAATCACCATCACGACCAGCGCGATAGCTAACAGCAGCTCGAACTGGACGTCTTTCACCGAGGCGCGAATGCTGGTGGTGCGGTCGGTCAGCGTGGTGACCTCGACGGAGTTAGGCAGGCTGGCTTTCAACGCGGGCAGCATCTTACTAATGCTGTCCGTGGTTGTGATGACGTTGGCACCCGGCTGGCGCTGAACGTTGATAATGATCGCCTGCTGCCGATTCGCCCAGGCACCGAGATGAATGTTCTCGGCGGCCTGCTCAATCGTTGCGACATCCTGAAGCCGCACCGGCGCGCCATTCTTCCATGCAACAATCAGCTTGCGGTAATCATCAACGGTTTTCATCTGATCGTTGGCGGAGAGCGTGACCGAGCGCGTTGGGCCGTCCAGACTCCCCTTGGCGGAATTCACGTTGGCAGCGGTAATCGCAGTGCGGATCGTCTCGCTGGTCAAGCCGTACGCTGCCAGCGCTGGCGCGTTCAGCCTTACCCGTACCGCCGGACGTTGCCCACCGGCTAACGACACCAGCCCGACGCCTGCCACCTGCGAGATTTTCTGCGCGATGCGGTTGTCTACCATGTCCTGCACTTGTGTCATCGACATGGCGCTGGAGGTGACGGCCAGCGTCATAATCGGCGGATCCGCCGGATTCACTTTGCTGTAGGTTGGCGGGTAGGGCAGATCGTTAGGCAGCAGGTTGCTGGCCGCATTGATGGCGGCCTGCACGTCCTGTTCGGCGACGTCCAGCGATAGCTCAAGCTGGAATTGCAGCGTGATGACGGATGCGCCGCCTGCGCTCTGCGTCGACATCTGTTTCAGCCCGGACATCTGGCCGAACTGTCGCTCCAGCGGCGCGGTAATCGCCGAGGTCACCACATCGGGGCTGGCACCAGGATAGAGGGTAATAACCTGTATCGTTGGGTAATCGACTTCGGGCAGGGCGGAAACTGGCAGCGCGCGATAGCCGATAATACCGGCCAGCAAAATAGCGATCATCAGCAGCGTCGTGGCAACCGGACGCAGAATAAACAGGCGTGACGGCCCACCGCCGCTGGCTGGAACGGTATCCTGCATCAGGATTTCTCCCCTGCGATGGCGGGCGTTTTCTCCGTCAGCGCTGAGGGCACGACTTCCACTTTCGCGCCTTCGGTCAGGCGGTCAATACCGTCAGTTACGACCTTCACATCGGCGTCCAGTCCCGCAGTTACCACAACCAGCTGGCCGTACTGAATGCTGGTGGTAACCTGACGCTTACTCACTTCATTTTTATCATTCAGAATCCAGACGAAGCGGCCTTCATTGCCCATTTGTACGGCGGCGGACGGCGCGACGACGGCGTTTTTCAGCGTGTCGACCTTCATGCGGATATTCACGAACTGGTTCGGGAACAGGGCATCATCCAGATTGTCAAAACGCGCCTTGAGCTTGATTGTGCCCGTGGTGGCGTCGATCTGGTTGTCCATGCTCAGCAGGATGCCCTGTGAGAGTTTCGTTTGGTTGGCGCGATCCCAGGCTTCCACCACGGGCGGCTGACCGGACTTCTGCGCACTCAGAATCGTGGAGATTTCCGCTTCTGGCACGGTAAAGACAACATCGATAGGGTAGGTCTGTGTAATCACGACAATACCATTGGTGTCGCCGCTGGTGATGTAATTCCCCACATCGACCTGCTTTAAACCGATTCGACCGCCGATCGGGGCGGTAATTTTGCTGTAATCCAACTGGAGCTGTGCGCTGGCTACGGCACCTTCATCGGCTTTTAGCGTCCCTTCCGCCTGACGTACAGCGGCGGTCTGCGAATCTAACTCCTGACGGGAGATCAGGTTGGTTTTCACCAACTGCTGATAGCGCGCTAAATCTTGTCGGGCATTAGCCAGTGCGGCCTGATCTTTTGCCAACTGTCCCTGTGCCTGCGTCAGCTCAACCTGAAAAGGACGAGGGTCGATTTCTGCCAGCAGGTCACCAGCCTTAACCTGTTGCCCTTCCTGAAAGTGCAACGCCATCAACTGACCGTTCACCCGACTGCGTAGCGTCACGGTATTGGCCGCCGTCACGGTGCCTAAACCGGACAGATAATAGGGCACGGAAGCGGACTGCGTCAGCGCTGCCTGCACGGGGGCCAGCGTGCGCATAGCGGCACGGCGTCCACCGCCACTGTTGCTGCTTGCCGAATGTGACGTACGGGCGGCGTGCTGCTCACCTGCACCAGAAGTGGCAGGCGACGTCTGGGTAAAATGGCGCCAGATCAGCACGGCAATAGCGATAACGGCGGCAAGTACCAGCAGGCCTCGGATACGTTTGGCATTCATAGTGATGGATTACTCTCTCCAGGTTGCGCGGGAAGCACGGCGTAGCCGCATACTTCACGCTGCATGTGCGTTGGCTGTCATACCCAGCACGTTAGTAGACCAATGGCCTTATTTTACTAGTTTAAACAAGGGATGCCGGACAAAAATGAAGGAATTATGGAAGATATGTCAGGGTTTGTAGGAAAAAAATCCGGCAGCACAAGGCCGCCGGATAGCAATGAAAATTTTATAACGCGATGAAGGATTACAGCACCAGACCCGCGATAGCAGCGGAAAGGATGCTCACCAGCGTAGAACCGTAAACCAGCTTCAGGCCGAAACGGGAAACCACGTTGCCCTGTTGTTCGTTCAGGCCTTTAATCGCGCCGGCAATAATACCGATAGACGAGAAGTTGGCGAAGGACACCAGGAACACAGACAGGATGCCCACGCTACGTGGAGACAGTTCGCCAGCCACTTTTTGCAGTTCCAGCATCGCCACAAATTCGTTAGAAACCAGTTTGGTTGCCATGATGCTACCAACCTGCAGGGCTTCGTGAGACGGAATACCCATGATCCAGGCGAACGGATAGAACGCGTAGCCGAGGACTTCCTGGAAGCTGATGCCAAAAATGGCGCTGAAAACGGCGTTGACCGCGGCAATCAGTGCAATGAAGCCGATCAGCATCGCTGCAACGATAACGGCCACTTTGAAGCCTGCCAGAATGTATTCACCCAGCATTTCAAAGAAGCTCTGATTTTCATGCAGCGCACCCAACTGCAATTCCGGCTCTTCACCGACTTTGTAAGGGTTAATCAGCGACAGCACGATGAAGGTGCTGAACATGTTCAGAATCAGCGCGGCAACCACGAATTTGGCATCCAGCATCGACATGTACGCACCGACGATAGACATCGAAACGGTCGACATAGCGGTCGCGGACATGGTGTACATGCGTTTTTCGGACATCTTACCCAGAATGTCTTTGTAGGCAATGAAGTTTTCGGACTGGCCGAGAATCAGGGAACTGACTGCGTTAAAGGATTCCAGTTTACCCATGCCGTTCACTTTGGACAGGACCGTACCAATCGCGCGGATGATGATCGGCAGCACTTTAATGTGTTGCAGGATACCGATCAGCGCGGAAATGAAGACGATAGGGCAGAGCACTTTAAAGAAGAAGGAAATCAGGTTTTTCTCGCTGTTAACCATGTCACCGAATACGAAGTCCGTCCCTTGACCTGCAAATCCGAGTAGTTTGTCGAACAGCGCGGCGACCCCTTTGACTGCGCCTAATCCAATGTCCGAGTACAAGAAGAAATACGCGAGCAGAATTTCGATGACGAGTAACTGAATAATAAAACGAATACGAATACTTTTACGATCGCGGCAGACGAGTAGCGCCAGCGCCGCAACAACAACCAGCGCCAGAATAAATTGCGCGATATGGGACAGGGACATGTGTGCTCCAAATATGAGGCAGGCCTAATTTTCCACGTCATTTTATGTAACGCGTGCATTAAAAATGAGAGGAAGGACGCAAAAAAACAATTATACCTTGGGATTTTATCTAAACTAAATGCTACGTCTCGTTATTTGCGTCTTTCTGTTCATTCATTATTCTTATTCCACACATACCCGTCATACTTCAAGTTGCATGGGCGTTGGCAGCGTTCAGTCACCCGAATCACTTACCTGAGTAAGCTCATCGGGATTCCTTCTCTTGCCGCCTTCCTGAAACTTGAATTATTTAGGGTATAGAAAACGAACTGCCGTGTTTTGCGTTGCAGGTTGGCGAGGTTTTTTATGATGTTTTCTGCATGATTCAAAAGGAGAGTGATGATGTCAGTATCAAATACCACACGTGAGCTTGGACGTTCAGGAATCGTGGTGCCGCCGTTCTCGTTCGGCGGTAATGTCTTTGGCTGGACGGTCGATCAGTCGACATCGTTCAGCCTGCTGGATGCGCTGCTGGCGCACGGGTTGAATTTCATTGATACCGCTGATGTTTATTCGCGTTGGGCACCCGGTAATCAGGGCGGTGAATCTGAAACCATCATCGGCAATTGGCTGAAAAAAAACGGTCAGCGCGACAAGGTAATTCTCGCGACCAAAGTGGGGATGGATTTGGGCGATGGCAAGAAAGGGCTGTCTCCTCGCTATATTCGTCAGGCGGTCGAGGCTTCATTACAGCGTTTGCAAACTGACTATATCGATCTTTATCAGGCTCATGCAGACGATAAAGACACGCCGCTGGAAGAAACGCTGGCTACGTTTGATGCGCTGATTAAAGAGGGGAAAGTCCGCGCGATTGGGGCGTCTAACTACAGCGCAGCGCGTCTGGCTGAGGCGCTGAAAGTCAGTAAAGCTAACCATCTGGCGCGGTATGAAACGCTGCAACCGGAATACAATTTGTATGATCGACAGGGCTATGAAGCTGCGCTGGAACCGCTGGTGCGTGAGCAGGGGATTGGGGTCATTAGCTACTATTCGCTGGCTAGCGGGTTTCTGTCGGGCAAGTATCGCCAGCCAAAAGACGCGTCGAAAAGTGCCCGCGGACAGGGCGTGGTGGAGAAATACCTGAATGAGCGCGGCCGCACCATTTTGGAAGCATTGGATAGCGTGGCGAATGCGCATCAGACGACGCCGTCGCAGGTTGCGCTGGCCTGGTTGATCGCCCGTCCGAGTATCACCGCCCCGATCGCCAGTGCAACATCGCTGGAGCAGGTTGCTGAACTCGCAGGCGCGACGCGGCTGGTACTGCCGGCCGAAGATATTGAGTTGCTGGATCGTGCGAGTCGTTATTAGGACGCGGCTAGCTTCGGCACACTTTTATATTTATGCGGACGTGAAGATGGTTTCGTGCGCCATAATGCCGCCATTTTCATGCTACGTCGTAGCACGCGCCCGACATAGGGGGCTACGCCAGCCCCCTATGAACCCCGGCTTTTTGGCGGGAATTATGCCGCTAAAGCGGTGCCTTCGTCGGTATCAGGCTTAGAGGACCGCTTGCGACACGCTCCCGACGTGGCGCAAGCTCTCGCCGCGTCCATGCGGCTCATCCTAAGCCTGCTATCTCCTCAGCATAATTTTTTACGCCGGGTAACGGCAAAACGCATTGGGAGTCGTAAAACTGTTAGCGTACTTCTTTGTCTGCGCCATCATCCTCAAACCAGGCGGCTAGTTCGCGGCGCAGGTTATCCGACTGGGTGCCGAAGATGGCCTGTACCTGATGGCCGACAATAATCACGCCGATAGCCCCCAGTTTTTGCAGGCTGTCGCTGTTAACCAACCGCAGGCTGTGAACCTCGACCCGCAGGCGGGTGATGCAGGCATCCAGACTGACGATATTTTCTTTGCCACCAAAGGCGGTTACCAACTGCTGCAAGTTTTCTTTGTCTAGCGGTGAAGCGATTTCAATCTCGGTAATTTGCTTACCCAACATTGATGCGAACAATTTCCGAAAATTGTGAATCTTGCCCATCGTAGTCACCTCTTCGTTTGTTTATCAGCGTGCGTATGATAATGCCGTTCACGTAACATTACTGTTAGGCGACACACGGTGATGATGTTTCGTAGGAACCTCTGCACCGTGTTCGCCCGGTATCGTAAGGCTTAATCAATAAGCCTGAGCCTTACTGCAATGCGCGACGTAGGATCCGGCAGCCGTAGCCTGACAGGTCGAGCGCCCCTGAAAGCGTGCTGCCCGTAGTCATTTCTTCGTAAACGGCAGGCAGCGTGATCTGCTGCGGCGTTGCCGTGTAATTCTGTACGAAGATAAACTCACTTTCCCCGTCATCACGGCGATGAGCCACAATGCCGTAAGGCAGTTCGGTCGGCAGCGCACGCGGTAGATCCAGCGTCTGTATCAGCGTGGTGAAGAAATCACGCTGGAAGGCGAGATCGTTGCGCGACGCGATGTAATAGGCTTGACCCTTGCCGTAATCATTGACCGTAACGGCCGGACGTCCAGCGTAGAAATCGCTGTCATAGGTTGCCAGCGCCCGCGCGCCTTCGAGATGAATCAGCTCGCACAGGTGGGTGACCTGATACGGGCCGACCAGACGTTGCTCGTTACCGTCCAGACCGCTGATGCTGTTGCTTTCATGATCGTACAGCCCGTCGATTTCTTCCGCCCAGATTCCCATGATCGGACGCAGCGGACCGGGGAAGCCGTTTTGGTGGCAGAGATCGGTTTCGTTGACGACGCCAGACCAGTAGGTGGTGACGAAGCGGCCGCCCTGTTTGACGAAGGCATCGACGCGTTCGGCAAAGCCATTACGCACCATGTAGAGCATCGGGGCGATGACGAGCTGATAGCCGCTGAGGTCGACATCGGCGTTGATGATATCTACCGCCACGCCCTGTTCCCAGAACGTACGGTAATGCTCAGTGACGGTTTTTTCGTAGAACAGCCCCGCATTACGTGGCCCTTGAGCGTTGTCCATCGCCCAACGGCTTTCCCAGTCGAAAATGATGGCGACGTTGGCGTCAACCCGACTGCCTGCCACCGGTGCGAGTTTGTTGAGTATGTCGCCCAATTCCTGCACTTCACGCCCGACGCGGGTGTCGATATGTCCGACATGATCGACGACGGCACCGTGGAATTTCTCAACGGAGCCGCGGCTCTTACGCCACTGGAAATACTGCACTGAGTCTGACCCGTGTGCGACAGCCTGAAGTGAAGACAGGATATGCATTCCCGGCTTTTTCAGTTTGCTGATCGGCTGCCAGTTGGTCAGGCTCGGCGTTGACTCCATCAGGTAGAAAGGCTTCCCACCTTTTAGCGTGCGCATCAGGTCATGATACATCGCGGTGTAGGCACCCAGCGTGCAGTCATCTTCCGCGTTATGCCACAGCGGGTAGCTGTCCCAGGAGATGAAGTCGATGACCTTCGCTAACTGCCAGTAGTCATAATCATAGAAGTATTCCATGAAGTTCGTCGTGGTTGGCAGAGACGGGTTTTCAGCTTTGAGAGGCGCAATTTCGGCGGCACAGAAATCGCTAACCTGTGAGGTGTTAAAGCGTTTCCAGTCCAGATTCAGGCCGTGAATCGACATTTCACCGATGGGTGACGGGGGCTCTAACTGCGACCAGTCGGTGTAGGTGTGGCTCCAGAAAGTGCTCCACCACGCTTTATTCAGCGCGTCTATCGTGCCGTAGCGGGCTTTCAGCCAGTTCTGGAAGGTGCTGCGGCAGGTATCGCAATGGCACTCTCCACCGTATTCGTTGGAAATATGCCAGCCGATCACCGCAGGATGGTGCGAGTAGCGTTTTGCCAACTGGGTATTCATTTGTTTTACTTTTTCGCGATAATTCGGCGAGCTCAGGCAGTGGTTATGGCGACCGCCGTGCAGCGCCCGCACGCGGTTGCTGCCCACGCGCAACACGTCTGGGTATTTCTGCGATAACCAGGCCGGGCGTGCGCCGCTCGGTGTTGCCAGAAAAACGAAGATACCGTTGGCATACAGCGTGTCGAGGATGCCGTCCAGCCAGCCAAATTCGTAGCGACCTTCTTCCGGTTCAAGCCCGGACCAGCTAAAAATGCCCACGGACATGACGTTGCACTGGGTCTGCTTCATCATCTCAATGTCTTTTTCCAGCACCTCTGGATCGTCCAGCCATTGGTCAGGGTTATAGTCTGCGCCGTGCAGCAGAACAGGCACCTTGCTGCTTAATGGGGGGAATTTGAACATCGTTCTCTCCTAAACGGGTTGTCAACGCGTTGAATACGGTTTGCGGCTTACTTAAACGCTTTGATGGAAGGCAGTACGTTGCCTTTGCAATCGAACAGCGCCTGATTTTCCCGCGCGTTGCCTTCCTTCCATTCGTCGTTGTTGTATTTCATGCCCGCTTTCGTAGCCCAGGTTGCGCCGGGAGTGGGCAGCCAGATTGGCTCCCAATAGAAGACGCCTTTGCCACGCTGATTGGGGACGTTGATGACGCTTTGCATCAAATCGTGCAGGTAATTGGCCTGACCCTGAACGGAAGCCGGGTAGCCGCCCGCATCCAGCTCTTTCTGCTGGAAGCTGTTTTCCGCGTTATCGCAGTTTTCGAGCGTGTAGGCATAGGCGGCTTCAACCACAATGATGTCTTTATTGTAGCGTTTGGTGACGTCGTTCATATTGTACTGCAACGCGCTGATAGGGCCGTTCCAGTAGGTGTAGAACGAGGCACCAATCACATCAAACGGGACATTGCGTTTGACGATTTCATCGAACCACCAGATAAAGGTGTCGTTTTTGGTGCCTTCTGCCAGATGTAGCATGATCTTGACGTTACTCGCGCCCTGTACGTCCTTCACGCCCTGAATACCGGCTTTCAGCAGCGCCGCGAGGCGATCGAATTCGCCGCCGCCCTGACCCCAGCTTTTTCCTTCCGGCCACAGCATTCCGCCGTTCAGTTCGTTACCGATCTGCACCATATCCGGCATGACGCCCGCTTTCTGGAATTCGCTAATCGTGGCCTTGGTGTAGTCATGTACGGCAGTCGTGAGCTGCGCTACGTTGAGGCCAGACCAGGCTTTGGGCTTGTTTTGGTGGGCCGGGTCGGTCCAGAAATCGCTGTAGTGGAAATCCAGCAGCACTTTCATGCCGTTCGCTTTGGCGCGTTTAGCCAGCGCCAGCGTGGTCGCCAGATCGTTGTTACCGCCGCCGTAACCATTGCCCGCCGCATCTTTCGGATCGTTCCAGATGCGCAGACGAATATAGTTAATGCCGTTTTCTTTCAGGATCAGCATGGCGTCTTTCTGCTTGCCGTTCTCGTCATAAAATTTTCCGCCGTGCTTTTCCACCTCGTTCAGCATGGAAATGTCCGCGCCTTTAATGAAGTCGGCAGGGACGTTCGTCAATTTTTTGATCGTCACATTTTCTGCGGCATACAGGGTTTGCGGCAGGGAGACGGTCAGCAGGCCAGTTGCGAGCATGGCGGCCATCAGTACGCGTTTTTTCATTTTCATTTTACGTTCCTGGAATTTGTACAGATGTGGAGTAATTACCCTTTGGTTCCGCCTGAGGTCAGGCCGGAGACAAAGTACTTTTGCAATGAAAGATAAAGAATGGCGACCGGCACCGCGATCAGCACGGCACCCGCGGCGTAAGTGGTGTAGCTGGCGCCCATCTTCTGCGAGACCAGGTTGTACAGCCCGATGGGCAGCGTGTACTGATCCGGCGTGCGCAGGATGGTGCTGGAGAGAATGAAATCACCCAGCGGACCGGTAAACGAGAACAGGGCGATTACCGCGATGATCGGCTTGGACAGCGGCATAATGATCTCGATAAAGATGCGGAAGTTACCCGCGCCGTCCATACGCGCGGACTCATCCAAATCTTTTGGAATAGCGTCCAGATAGCCTTTCATCAGATAGGTATTCATCGGGATCATGCCGCCGACGTAAACCAGCACCAGAGCGATATGGCTGTTCACCAGTCCCAGCATTTGCGCCAGTACGAAAATGGCGATCAGGGCAGAGAACTGCGGAATCATCTGCAACAGCAGAAACAGCATCAGCCCGTTCTGGCGGCCGCGAAAGCGGAAGCGAGAGAAGGAATACGCGGTGAAACTGACGCTGATGAGCGTCAGAATCATGGTCAGGAAGCTGATTTTCATCGAATTCCAGTACCACGCAGCGTAGTCAATCTGGCCGTTAAACAGCTCCTCATAGTGAATGAAGGAGAAGTTATCCGGGATGATCGAGGTGTTGAGCAGGCTGTTGCCGGGGTTCAGCGACGCGCCTACCGTCCAGATCAGCGGATAAATAATGATGATCGCCACGATCGTCAGCAACAGGTAGGTCAGGCCGAGTTTGATAAAATTCTGGCGTTTAACGCTGTGTTTTTTCATCTGCGCGTTTTCCTATGCCATGTTGTCTTGTTTGAAGGAATTGGTGGCGCGGAACTGCCACAGCGCGACGCCCACGACAAAAATCGACAGCAGAATGGTGATGCTGGCTGCGATCGCATATTGGGAAGAAGACATGGTCAGCTTATAAATCCAGGACACCAGAATATCCGTCCCGCCCGCGTTGGAGCCGATCACCGCTGGTCCACCGTTGTTGAACAGATAGATGATGTTGAAATTATTAAAGTTGAACGTGTACTGCGTGATGATGATGGGTGCAATGGAGTAGAGCACCAGCGGCAGCGTGATGGTGGTGAGCTTGTACCAGCTGCTGGCTCCGTCAATCGTCGCGGCTTCGTACAAATCGTCAGGAATCGCCTGCAATACTCCCGTCGTCATGGCGAACACAAACGGGAAGCCTAACCAGGTTTGCATCAGAATCAGCGCGGTCTTGGTCCAGAACGGATCGGTCATCCACGCTTTAGGCTCAATCCCCAATGCAGCCAGAATGCCGTTATTAATCACGCCAAACGTTTCGTTAAACATCCCTGCGAAAACCAGAATAGTGACGAAACCCGGCACCGCCCACGGCAGAATCAGGATGGTGCGGATCAGCGGCTTAAAGCGCAGGCCTTTCTGGTTCACCAAAATCGCCAGCAGGATGCCTACGGCGCACTGAAGTGTGGTCGCAATCAGCGTCCAAATCACCGTCCATTGCAGCACGTCAAAGAACGTCGAACGCCAGAGATCGAGCCGGAAGATGTTGATAAAATTCGTCATCCCTACCCAGTCGACCAGCTTGGCGGGCGGCGTGTGATAGAGGTTGTAATTGGTAAAGGCGATGGAAAAGCCGAAAATAATCGGGAAAACCACGACAAAGACCAGCAGGATGAAGCCGGGCGTGATCATCAGATAAGGGAAGCCTTCGCTCAGCAGCATCTGATATTGCTTCTTCACGCTGTTCAACGGCAGACCTTTATCGCGTCTGGCTCCGCACACGTAAGCATCGCGCAGGCTGAGATAGTAAACGCCGACGCCAAAAGCGGCGACGATCACGCTGATAATGCCTTTTGCCAGCAGAAAAATAGAGTGATCGCGCGGCAGCTCGGTGCCCAGCGTGATGAGCCCCCAGGCACCGTTTCGCAGGAAATCATGGAATATGCCGATGAAGCAGGCCATGACGATAAAGAAAAGCGCGCCTTTGACGAACTGGCGATTATAAATCTGTCCGAGTCCGGGGACGAGCGCCAGCAATACAGCCGTTCTGGCGTGGCGACATCCTCTTTCTTGTGGCGTAAGGCCGCTGGCGTTGACGGTCACATCTACCTCCATTTTCTTAAAAACATGAGGCTCCCTCGCATCCCGAAATCGATTGGGGATGACAAGGGATCCCATGTTGACCCACGGTGGTGCGGGGGATTACTGGTTACTGTGGTTAGCTTCGATCTGCATTTTGATAATCTTCACGGCAGATTCCAGCGCCGCTTTGGTGTCCTGCTTACCGGTCACGCTCAGCTGTAGCGCGCTGTTTGCTGGCGTCCAGACTTCCTGCATTTCCGGTACGCTCGGCATAGGAACGGCATAGCCAGACTGGATTGCGACAGCACGGGATTTTTCATCGTCCTTAATCAGCGGATCGTCAACCAGCGCAGCAATCGGTGGGATTTCACCGGTTAACTGGAAGCGGACTTTTGCGTACTCAGGCTGATTGATGAACTCAATGAATTTCTGCGCCAGTTCTTTGTTTTTGGAGTAGGTGGAGATGCTGTAGCCTTTCACGCCCAGCAGCGAACGTGGATGCTCGCCGTTTGGCAGCAGCGGTAGTGGCGCGACGCCATAGTTTACGCCCGCGTTTTTGTACGGCTGGAATGCCCACGGGCCAGTAATGACGGCCGCGGCTTTTTTCTCGGTAAACAGGGAGTCGATGGCGTTAGCACCGGTTTCACCGACGATACCCGGCGGGAACAGGCCATCGGCGTAGAATTTCTTGATGTAGTTGACGGCATCGATGGTGGCTTGTTTATCCAGACCGATGTCTTTTACGTTCGGTGAACCGTTGCTGTTCTGCCCGAAAATGTAGCCACCCATTCCAGCGATGACGCCATAGGCGTAATAAATCTCGTCAAATTTCGCCAGCAGGCCGTAACGGCCTTCCGCACGTTGCTGCTTGGAAAAGGTGAACAGGTCGTCGAATTTTTCTGGCGGCTGTGGCATCAGATCTTTGTTGTACACCAGCACGGTGGTTTCAACGGCTTTCGGCACGCCGTACAGCTTACCGTTATAGGTCTGGGCTTCCAGTGCTGGCTTGGTGAAACTCGACAGGAATGTCTGATCCAGCTTCAGTTCGCTAATCAATCCCTGAACCACGGCAGTCCCGACCTGATCGTGTGGCATCACGATCACATCTGGGCCGATTCCTGCCGGGCCATCCAGACGGAGTTTCTCAATCTGCTGTGCGTAGGGCGTTTCTAGCACTTTGATTTTGACATTATTCTGTTTTTCAAAGGCTTTGATCGCGTCGGCGATGCCGTCGGATTTCTTGATATCTTCCCATACCAGAAGTTCTTTGTCGGCTGCCAGCGCTGATTTGCTGAGTACACCGGTGATACCCAGTGAAATCATAATGACGGTGGTCAGTGTTTTCATTTTCATCATTAGTCCTCAAAGCCCTGGTGGGCCCATCATGGTAGGAAATCGTCGCGTACTTTCCGCTTTCGCCGTTTTTGCTGTCTCTGTGCGATGTTGTGTAACGTTACATCACACGGCAGTACACCGCAGGGAATGAGGCATCTAACAGTACACGTTGTTTGGCGATCGTCGCTGTGTGGCGCTTGAGGCTTTATTACGCGTTCTCCACAAACTAGGATAACGGTTACACCAATGGCGATTACATTAAGCAGAGTGCGCCACGTCTGCCAGCGAAACATGTAAAGGCTGTGATCTTATGCACAAAAGTAACCCCCTGTTTGTGCAAACGGTTACACCATGCTGTTATATTGCAATTATGACCAGCGTGCAGGTAAACCTGGCTGGATGCTAATGCGTCTGGAAGGGCTACCGAGCCATTTTGAGTAGACGACCACCGGGCCGTTGTGACTCAGCGCTTATATCCTGAAAAGCAAAATTATCAAGAGGTTACCGTTATGGCGTCGATCCAGTTGGATAGAGTGAGTAAGCATTTTGGCAAAACGATTACGCTTCACGATGTGAATCTGACGATTGCCGATGGAGAGTTCGCCGTTTTTGTTGGGCCGTCTGGCTGTGGTAAGTCGACGTTGCTGAGAATGATTGCCGGGCTGGAAGATGTCACAGGCGGTGAAATCATGATTGATGAGGCAGTGGTGAATGATGTTGCCCCTGCTCACCGTGGCGTGGCGATGGTGTTCCAGTCTTATGCGCTGTATCCACACATGACCGTCGCTGAGAATATGGGCTACGGCCTGCGCGTGAATGGTGTCCCGAAAGACCAGATTAAGCACCAGATCGAGATGGTGGCGAAGACGCTGCAACTGTCTCACCTGCTGGAGCGCAAACCGAAAGAGCTATCCGGTGGTCAGCGCCAGCGTGTGGCGATAGGGCGCGCCATCGTGCGTAACCCGAAAGTGTTCCTGTTTGACGAACCGCTGTCGAACCTGGATGCGGAACTGCGCGTGGATATGCGGTTGCACATCGCCAAACTGCATCAGGAATTGAAAACGACGATGATCTACGTGACGCACGATCAGGTCGAAGCCATGACGCTGGCCGATAAAATCGTGGTCATGAATTACGGTAAAGTCGAGCAGGTGGGATCGCCGATGGAGCTTTATTATCATCCGGTTAACCAGTTTGTCGCGGGCTTTATCGGTTCGCCAAAAATGAATTTCCTGCCTGCGCAGGTTATCGATTGGACGCCGGATAGCCTGACGGTGAATATCGCCGATCAGCTACAGCTTGAGCTGCCGATCCGCACCGGTGAACTGAGCGTTGGCAGTACGGTCACGCTGGGGCTGCGGCCGGAACACGTGTCGCCGGAAGGTGAGGGAATTCGCCTGTCATTCGGCTGCGAGGTTGTCGAGCGCTTAGGCAACAGCACCTACCTGTTCGGCCAATGCTGTGGCATTGATAACTTCAAGCTTCTGCTGGCAGGCGACAGCGCCTTCAAGCCGTATGAACACATTGAGGTTTTCTTCTCACCCAATAACTGTCTGGTGTTTAACGCCGATGGCCTGCGAATTAGCGCGTAGCTGAGTGGCTGCATCGCTGAATATCAATAGTCCAAATCCCTTCTAAACATAAACAGCGCCCTTATCGGGCGCTAATTCTGACATTTATAAATCCTCTATTACGAAATATGTCGCTGCTCTGTGTGTTCCATGCGTAAAAAATTGCGCTGAGGTGGGCGTGGCCGCCGGGTGAGCGGCATGGACGCCGCGAAAGGCAGTGCCGCGTCTGACAAAAACGTCAGAGACGTTTTTGAACAGCACTTGTGCTGGCCCGAAGGGCGAGTCCCATTAATGGGGCGAGTAAACGCGTCGCAGACGGTCCGAATAGCGGTCACGCACGCCGAAGGTATCGCGTAGCGACGCAATTAGCGCCGAGAAGCCAGTGGTCAAGGCGCTGCGGCGATTGAGCGCGCCTTGTCGGGCGTGTGATGACAGCACAGATTTGCTCGGTAGTTAACACGCACGAAACTTTCATACTATCAAACATAAAGCAGTGAGAATGTTATAGCGGATATATCCGCAATAGAAAAAGGCCTTCGGTAGAAGGCCTTTTGGGAAATACCCGACGGGAATGATGGGCCCGTCGAGCTGAGGGTTAGTGCGGTATTACCACCAGGCTTCTGCCTGAATACCGAAGTTCACGGCATTGCTGCGAGCGTCGTTGAAGGTGTTGCGGTTTTCATTTCCACGGTTTTGGTAAGACACGAAGAAGCGCAGTTCCGGGCGTGTCATCATGGGAATATCAGCGCTGAAGGCGTGTGCCAGCGTATATTTCTCACCACTGTACTTGGTTTCTGTACCCGCTTTCCAGCTATCCTTTTTCTGATACGCACCCACTTCCAGATAGGTTTTTTGGTTCTTGGTCCAGGCGTATTGGCCGCGACCTACCGCAGACAATAATTCTGTGCTGTCGCGCCAGCGGCTGATTTCATCCGCTTTACCGTACGTCAGAACATGGCTAAGAGAAATATTATCCGTGATCGGTAGATCACCGGCCTGAATGACGCGGTAGCCTTTAGCACTGTCGTTAATGCTCCAGACGTCATACCAGCCGCCACCCTGATCGACCATGTTGTGTGCCAGCCCTTTGTCTGCATATTGCAGCACCAGTTTCTGGTTGGATTTGAGGCCAGAGAAGTAGTGGCTGAGCTCACCCGTGATCATCATCGAGTTTTTAGGATCGAATTTTTGCCCTTCCGCGAGGAAGATATTTTTCTGTGTGTCCGCTTCATTTGGCATCGCGTAGGAGATACCGAACTCCGTCCACGCACCGTCCCACGGCTTCCAGCCCGCATAGCGTGCGTCCAGATAGTTGATATTCAGATCGTCGTAGGTATCTGTTCTGGTTTGACATTCCTGACTGTTAATGCTGTTGCCACAGTCGACGTTCATGTTTTCAGCATCGGCACGGATCCAGGCAAACGAGAATGCACCTTCACCGGCTTTGACGTTTTCGATCCCGGCACCCGCACCGGAGATATTCCAGTATTTGGTATCGATGATGTGCAAGTCATGACGCTGATAGTAGCGTTTCCCCGCCCATACTGTGGCATCCGGCAGGCCAGGCACAAAGCCTTTTGCCTGAAGGTTCAACTGGCGCAAACCAAACTCGGCATCGTCATTTTTTGTCGTTTCATTATCGTTCGAGCCGTTAGAGAACATGGAAATCATGCTATCAAAGTAAAACGTTTTCCCATTTTCGTTATACAGCTGCTGCCCTAATTGGATTTCACCGTAGGTGTCATCTTCGTTACCTAATCTTCCTACATAGTTTTTATCGGCTGCCTGTTGTTTCCCGTGGTTTGAAGCCCCCACGCCAGAACGGAAGTACCCTGAAAAATCAACAGAATAAGAAGGGCTTGCCAGCATTGCCAAACTCAGCGCAATGGATGTTGTCAGCAGTTTTCTTTTCATAATATACCTTTCGCTTATTCGGGTAAGAATGTGGATGTTCCAAATAACATGACGTGAACGGAGGTAAAACGCTTCCACTCATGGCGAAGGATTATGGGGGAATAAAATGGTGCGTGACATGATTGTTCTCACAAAATACAAAATAGTTACACCGATATTTACACTGATGTAACGATATTACAGAGGGTATTTTGATTATTTATCAGAACTATCTAGGTGTTATTTGCTGTGTAATGATGTGTAACTGGTTACACGTTTTGCCTGTACGGTTAAAATGCAGCATAAAAATTTTTTATGTCAGAATCGGTGACGTTACATAAAAGGCATGATGCGATGCCGAGTAGGAAACATTTCAGAAAAATAGTGAAAGAGAGTCTGCGGAAGAGAAATACAGAACAGGGCGTGTAAGTGCGGAAAGGGACAATGATGTCGTGCTTGCCTGATGCGAAAGAGCAACGTATCGGGCAAGCTGAATGATAAAAGGCGGTTATTTCTTACGGGCTGGGGGGCTGACAGAATGGCGGCGTACCAGCGTCGGGCTAAACATGTTCGTGGTTTCACTGAGCTGTTTGCCGTGGGATAACGCGATGGCTAATTCTGCCGCCTGAATTGCCATGGCGGAAACTGGATAGTGCACGGTCGTCAGGCGAGGACGAAGGTAGCGGGCGATCAATACGTCATCAAACCCAACTACCGACATATCTTGCGGTACGCTGATGCTGTTATCGCTCAGGACAGAAAGGGCACCTGCGGCCATGGAATCGTTGTAACACACCACCGCCGTCATGTTGCCGCCCCGACTCAGCAATTCCATCATGGCGGATTCACCGCCCACTTCGTCCGGTGAGGCGCGGGCAATGAGGCGTTCATCCCGTGCGATGCCGTGCTCTTGCAGCGCATCCACATAGCCTTGCAGGCGGTCGGCGGAGTCAGAAATTTGGTGATTAGAACAGAGAAAGCCGATTCGCTGATGCCCTTCCTGAATTAAATGGCGCGTTGCCAGCCAGGAGCCATAGCGATCGTCGAGTGCAACGCAGCGGTTTTCATAACCGGGTAACGTACGGTTGATGAGCACCATGTCAGGAATGTGGCTCATTAGCGCCGCCAGTTCCTCATCTGAAAGCATTTTTGCATGCACGATCAGCCCCGCGCAGCGGTGGCGAATTAGCTGCTCAATGGCTTTCTTTTCCTGCTCGGCATTGTGATAGCCGTTACCAATGAGCAAAAAGTTGCCGGTTGCCTGGGCAATTTGTTCGACAGATTTCACCATTGTCCCGAAAAAGGGATCGGACACATCCGCGACAACCAGCCCCATGGTCTCCGCACTTTGGTGCGCGAGCGCTCTGGCATTGGCGTTCGGATGATATTGCAGCTCCGCCATGGCCTTGTGTACGGCTTCCCTTGAGGCGGTACTGGCTTTGGGTGAGTTATTAATCACGCGCGAAACCGTAGCGACTGATACACCTGATAGACGAGCAACATCCTTTATTGTGGCCATTGGCATTCCTGAGCGGTCAAATGCGTGGTGAGGCGGAACGCAGCCCAACTCGCAAGTTAAAAGAAAAAATCGATTACTTATATTTATAAATGTACAGGTTTTTGGGGGATGTTACCTATCCGACCACCTTGCCTTTTTGATCCAGACCGTACTTATGTGATCGCTATCAACAATCATCGGTCATTTCTCTCTTCCAAAATACCATGCTGAGGTTTAAATTTAGGGTAACCGATTACACTTATATGGCAGTTAAACGATAGCTGACTATCGTTATTCAGCATTACTACAGCTGTTTTATCCATGCCATATAGTGAAACTGATTACATTAAGGGGTTTTTCTGGCTGAGTTTACAGACTGACCTGATGCCTCTCCCAGATCTCTGACGGACTGTTAGCGCCATACAATGGGTTGCGGATGGTGCCGCGGTTGTACCGAATTTGTGTTTTGTATTGAGGAATAGCTTATGCAGTTTGAGCCGACTGAACATCCGCATCGCCGTTTTAACCCGCTGAAAGGCGAATGGATTCTTGTTTCTCCGCATCGTGCCAAGCGCCCCTGGCAGGGGCAGCAGGATGAACCCGATCGCGCCACGCCACCGCCTTACGATCCGACCTGCTATCTGTGTGCGGGCAATAAACGCATTACTGGCGATATCAACCCGCACTATCAGGGCACCTTTGTTTTTACGAATGACTTTTCGGCTCTGATGGAGGACACGCCGGATGCACCATCGGGCGACGACGAGCTTTTTCGCGTGCAGCAAGCCCGTGGCGTTAGCCGTGTCATCTGTTTTTCTCCCGATCACAGTAAAAGTCTGCCACAGCTTTCGCTGCCAGCGCTGAAAGCGGTGATCGATACGTGGAGCGATCAGACTGAAGAACTGGGCAAACGGTATCCGTGGGTTCAAGTTTTTGAGAATAAAGGGACGATGATGGGGTGCTCCAATCCCCATCCGCACGGGCAGGTTTGGGCTAACGATTTTCTGCCGAACGAAGTACAGCGTGAGGATGAGCAGCAACGCGATTATTTCTCCCGCCACGGTTCGCCGCTACTGCTGGACTACGCTCGCCGCGAGCAGGCCGACGGATCGCGCATTGTGGTGGAAACGGAGCACTGGCTCGCGGTTGTCCCTTACTGGGCGGCGTGGCCGTTTGAAACGCTGGTTCTGCCCAAGTTCGCTGTGCAGCGATTACCACAGCTCAATGACGTTCAGCGTGACGATCTGGCGCTGATCCTGAAAAAGCTAACCAGCCGTTATGACAACCTGTTCCAGTGTTCCTTCCCCTATTCGATGGGGTGGCATGGTGCGCCGTTTAAGGGCGATGACATCGCACACTGGCAGCTGCATGCCCATTTTTATCCCCCGTTATTACGTTCCGCCAGCGTGCGCAAATTTATGGTCGGCTATGAAATGCTGGCTGAGACACAGCGTGATCTGACGGCAGAGCAGGCCGCTGAACGTTTACGCAGCGTGAGTGATATCCATTTTCGTGAGCAAATTTGAGGTCATTTTATGAGCCGTATTGATTCTCTACGTCAGTTAACCGAGTCTGTTTTTGTCCGATTATTTGGCTATGCGCCGCACGCGGCTATTCAGGCTCCCGGTCGGGTCAACCTGATTGGTGAGCATACCGACTATAACGATGGCTTTGTCTTGCCTTGTGCTATTGATTACCAGACGGTAGTCAGCGCGGCAGTACGTCAGGATGGCATTGTGCGGGTGGTCGCGGTGGACTTTGACAACCAGCGGGATGAATTCGATCTTGCCAAAGCGATCGTGCCTCACCCGGACTACACCTGGGCGAACTATATCCGTGGAACGGTGAAGTTTTTGCAGGCGCGTGGCCTGCCGCTTACCGGCATGGATATGGTGGTCTCCGGTAATGTGCCTTCTGGTGCAGGGCTAAGTTCTTCGGCCTCGCTGGAAGTGGCGATAGGGCAGACGTTCAAAGAGTTGAATAATCTGGATATCAGCCAGTTGGATGTGGCGTTGAACGGCCAGCAGGCGGAAAACGATTTTGTCGGCTGTAGCTGCGGCATTATGGATCAGTTTATTTCCGCTCAAGGGCGTGTTGGTCAGGCGCTGTTGATCGACTGCCGTTCTCTGGAAGGGCGCGCTGTGCGTATGCTCGACGGCGTTGACGTCCTGATCGTGAATTCTAACGTGCGCCGTGGGCTGGTGGACAGCGAATACAACACGCGACGCCAGCAGTGTGAAGCGGCGGCGCGTCACTTTAACGTCAAGGCGCTGCGTGATGTTTCACTGGCACAGTTTGAAGCGGGAATCGAGGGGCTGGATCCAGTAGCGGTACGCCGTGCGCGACACGTTATTACCGAGAACCGCCGTACGCTGGAAGCGGCTGATGCGCTGGCGCGTCAGGATGCACACCGTTTGTTTACGCTGATGGCAGAATCGCATGTCTCCATGCGTGACGATTTTGAAATTACCGTGCCGCCAATCGATGCGCTGGTGGATCTGATTCAGGAGTATGTCGGTGAGCGGGGCGGTGTGCGTATGACCGGCGGCGGTTTCGGTGGCTGTATTGTCGCCCTTATCCCCTCGGCGCTGACGGATGAAGTCAAACAGGTGATTGAACGGGAATATCCGGCGCGCACCGGCCTTCAGCCGTCCATCTATCTGTGTCAGGCATCCGGCGGCGCGGGTCGCGTAAGTTAAGTCCAGATTGAGAAAGGTGAGCGAAAAGGGCTTTGATTAAAGCCCTTTTTACATTTCATGTGTTTTACATGGCATATGTTTAAGGCAGCAGGAACAGCGTTGCCAACCCGAGGAAGATAAAGAAACCGCCAGTATCGGTAATGGCCGTAATCATTACGCTGGAGCCGACGGCCGGATCGCGGCCGAGTTTCATCATGATCAGTGGGATAGCGACGCCCATCAGCGCGGCGAGCAGCAAGTTCAACAGAATCGCCAGCATCATCACGCCCCCCATCGCGGCGCTGCCATAGAGCAGGAAGGTCACCACACCCATAATCGTGCCCCATATCACCCCGTTTACCAGCGCAACGCCTAATTCTTTAAGCAGCAGGTATGATTTTTTGCCGTGTTCCAGCTGATGCAACGCCAGTGCACGCACGATCATGGTGATCGTCTGGTTACCCGTATTCCCGCCAATTCCGGCGACAATCGGCATGAGTGTCGCCAGCGCTACCAAATGGGATAACGTGTGCTCAAACAGGCCGATAACCCGCGAGGCGATGAGCGCCGTACACAGATTGATGGCCAGCCATGCCCAGCGATTGCGGAATGATTTATACACGGGCGCGTAGACGTCTTCAGAAGGCGTTAACCCCCCTGAACGCCGCAGGCTGCTGTCGCTTTCTCGGTTCACGACGTCGAGGATATCCTCAATCGTCAGACGTCCCATGAGTTTCCCTTTGCTATCGACCACGGCGCTGGAAATTAAATCGTAACGCTCAAAAGCCCCTGCGGCTTCTTCGACTTTATCTTCGGGCTGGAACCTCAACGGCTGATCGTCCATAACGTCATTAACCAGAGCCTGAGGCGAGTGGAGCAGAATGCTGGCCAGCGACAGCTCGCCGATCAGCGTATTTTTGCGATCGGTAACGAACAGTTTGTCGGTGGAATTGGGGATGGTTTTACGGTAGCGCAGATAGCGCTGTACGGTCGCGAGTGTGACATCGGCGCGCACGGTGATGAGCTTGAAATCCATCATGTGGCCGAGGCAGTCTTCATCATAATTGATGGCGGCACGTAGCTGCGCGCGCTGCTTCGGCTCAAGCGAGGTCAGTATTCTGCCCAGCAGGTGGCGGGGGACGAGGCGAGACAGCTGAGCCTGCTCATCAACATCCAGAATCCTAACCGCTCTCAGGATTTCCTTGTCCTGCATGTCGCCGATCAGATCGTCAGAAATGCTGTCAGAGGCCTCAATCAACACGCGGCCGCGCTTCTCTACAGGAATAAGCCGCCAGAGCGCCAGTCGTTCATCCTGTGGTAAAGATTCCAGCATGTCGGCAAGGTCAGCGGCATGCAGCCCGATGATAAGCTCGCTGATTTCTGCGGTTTGATCGAGCAGGATGCTTTTTTCACGCAGTCTGATTTTGTTATTTAATGCAGCGCTGTCGCCCAACGTGGCGTCATCGCGTTCCGTAACGCGCGGTTGCCGGTTGATAATGTCTTCAACCAGTTCTTTGTTTTCCAACAGTAGAAGGGAGATGCGGCGACGGAGGTCGGTAAGTTTTTTTACACTCGACATAATGTTTTATGCTCGATCTGTTTTTTATCCGTGTTTTATTAAACGTAGCGCAAAATCAGTAGATTAAGAATAGGATTACTGGCGAATCGCAGTCTGAAAGGTGTGCGATAGTGCCCAAATGTGTTTTTGATGCAGCTTTTTATCTAATGAATTATTAAATCGCTTGCTATTTAGTTTTTGGCGATATATAGTCAATTCCAGAAACGTAACCGATACCGATGGCAGAGACGATGAACGACAACGCTTACAAACTGGATGGACAACTGTGCTTCGCACTGTATTCAGCCAATCTGGCGATGAATAAACTGTATCGTCGTTTGCTGTCTGAGCTGAATCTGACCTATCCCCAATATCTGGTCATGCTGGTGTTGTGGGAGCGCGATGGTTTGACGGTGTCTGAACTGGGCGAGCGTCTGTATCTCGATTCCGCCACGCTAACGCCGTTGCTCAAGCGGTTACAAAGCGCAGGCTTAGTCGTGCGTAACCGGGGAACAGAAGATGAGCGTCAGGTGCTGGTTGGTTTAACCGAAGCAGGGCGAGCACTTCAGCAACAGGCGAAAGCGATTCCTGAAAGCGTGTTTTGCGCGACGGAATGCCATCTTGACCAGTTACAGACGATCAAAAAAGATTTAGAGACGCTGCGTAAGAATCTGATTGGGCATCTTTGAAAATGCTGGCGGTTGCCTTGTGCATCCGCAGCCCGTCAGACAGCGTTATATTTGTTAAGTAGTCTGTTTTTACGTGGTTTTCTTTATGCAAATAAGTAGTTCGCTATTTAATTTTTCACTATGTAATTAAAGCCTGAGCAGAATCTATATTGCCTTAGGCCATTCCCTAACTATCTGGAGTCACATTATGTCTATTGAAAAAGTATTATACGTTGCCCATGCTCAAGCTACCGGTGGTCGTGATGGTCGTGCGGTGTCTTCCGATAAAGCGGTTGATATTAAATTGACGACCCCACGTGAACTGGGTGGTGCAGGCGGTGAAGGGACGAACCCAGAGCAGCTGTTTGCTGCGGGCTATTCTGCCTGTTTCCTTGGCGCGATGAAGTTTGTCGGTGCGCGTGAGAAAATCGCTGTCCCTGCTGATACCACGGTAAACGGTAGCGTAGGCATCGGTGCTATCCCGACAGGATTTGGTATTGAAGTCGAACTGAAAATTTCCCTGCCTGGCCTGGATCGCGCGGTGGCTGAAGATTTGGTGCAGAAAGCGCATATCGTTTGCCCATACTCCAATGCAACGCGCGGCAACATCGATGTGACCCTGACTATCGTCTAAGTCCGGCTTGAAGTCAGTACATGATTGATCGAGGAACTCGATTGATTGATAAAAACGGTGGCTGCGAAGATTCGCACTGCCGTTTTTTTATGGCGGATATCCTCATCCGTCACCCTTCGGGCCGTTGCTACGCAACGTTGAAAAACGTTCCCGACGTTTTTTTATGACAGACATCTCGTCTGAATAGGTAACGAGTACGGGCGTAAAATAGCGGGCACGAGAAAACTAAGGCAGTAAGCCTGATGAAGAAAAATAGAATATAAGAAAAAAGAGACCGGTTGGTTAAGCGCTACTCTTTCTGGTTGACGAGTACGTTGGCAGGAAGCAGTAATTGTTCGGCACACTGCTGCTGTTTGTCTTGGTGATGACCAAACGCGGTGATGGTGGAGTAAGCAAAGCGACCTAAAAGAATAATAAAGCTGATGAGTAAAACGGCACGGGCGATCCGAGAGCCACTTCGTCGCGGGCGTATCGATAATCGTCGTTTATGGGTAAGCGTGGACATTACCGGTTAATCCTCTGTGAAAGCGAACATTCGCTGTTGTTTATTTAGGCACAAGCGGTAGGCGAGGTCAATCTGCTGATGTGAAAAATATGATGACCGATTTCGGTTTTCGCACGTTCGGTATAAGCATAAAGGGAAGCGTGAAGGGGGAAGAATAAGGGGACGGGAAGGGCCACCAAAAACCCGCTCAAAAATGGATAAGCGGGTTGTGTGGTGCAAGGGATTACGCCGTGGTATTGACGTTACGCCCAATCGCCGGATTTGCTGGCAGAGGTGGTAATGCCTTCAAAATGCCGGAGACGACAGCTTCTTGATTATCAATCGCTTTTTTCACCATAAGCGCACTGGCCTCACTGCTGGTACGCATAGTACTGAGGTCGGTAGCAAATGATGAAATCTGTGATACATCCATTTTACTCTCCTTAACACTGAGTGGATCCATATCCGGCATGAAAGGAAGCGTATCTTTCCGCCGAGGTCGCATGATGTTGGTGAAAATTCTCGCCAGCCATCATTTTGGTATCGGCCCTATCCCTGTAAACTTTACGTTAACCGGGCTTCACCGGCCAGCACAGTTGCACAATTTTTCGCCACGGTACTGTTCGGCGTAGGCTCGGGTTTCCACGTAACGTTTTCACCAATCAGGTTTTCTCTTCCTCAATCATCAGCTTCCAGCCGGTGACGTCCTGCCAGTATTCCTGTTCCCGTTCCAAATCCAGCTGTACCAGCGTGTTATTGGTAAAGAAGTCGCGTGGGAACGTCAGCGTCCAGTAGTTGTCATCGGTATGCAGCCGTAGCGATTCCGGCGTTGTCGTTGCCTGACGCTGGTTATTCAACAGCGTGGCAAGGCGCAGGAGCTGCACCATGGGCAAATACTGTTTCTTTTTGAACAGGTTTAACCGCGGCAATTCTTCCAGCTTGATCGCTTTACGGTGCAATCGCACGATCATGGACAGCACAAGCTGCTGTTCCTGATTGAAGCCGGGCAGGTTAGTGTTTTGCAGAATGTAGGCGGAATGACGGTGCATACCGCTATGGTTAATGCCCAATCCAACCTCATGCAGCATGGAAGCCCAGTTCAAGATAGCCTCAAGCTGTGGATGCACCAGATTAGGATTTTGTTCTGCCCATTGTGCATAAAGCTGCTGCGTGGTTTCCCGCACGCGTCGCGCCTGCTCACGGTCAATATTGTAATGGGTCGCCAGACTCTGCGCGGTACGGATGCGAATATCCTGATGGCGGAAACGTCCTTCCATTTCGTACAGCACGCCTTCACGCAGCGCGCCATCGGACAGGCGTAGTTCTTTGATCGCCAGCGCGTCGAAAATACCGCACAGGATAGCCAGACCGGGCACCAGCACCGACTGACGGTCTTCGGACAGGCCCGGCAGGCTCAGCGCTTTGAAGTGCTTAAACTGCAAGATCTGCGTGCGTAGCATTTCCAGTCGTTCGGGAGTAATCAGGCCGTCTTTCTCTCCCATCTCCACCAGAATTTCATGCGTGGCCTTGATCGTTCCAGACGCGCCGAGGGCGAATTTCCACCCGTATATACGGTATTCCCAGGACAGCGTCTCCAGCTTTTGTGCCGCAGCCAGCCGAGCGCGCTTGAAGTTGGCTTCGCTAATTTCACCATTCGGGAAAAACTGCTGTGCGAAGCTGACGCACCCCATTCGACGGCTTTCCACCAGCATCGGCTCGAAATCTTCACCGATGACCAGCTCTGTAGAACCGCCACCGATATCGATGACCAGCTTGCGGCCTTTTTCCGGCTGCGTATGCTCCACGCCCATAAAAATCAGGCGGGCTTCTTCATGGCCGGAAATGATCTCTATCGGATAGGGAATGATATCCGCCGCGCGGCGCAGAAACTCCTGCGCGTTGACCGCCTGACGCAGCGCGTGCGTGCCGACGATAGAAACGTTCATTGCCGGGAAGCCTTGCAGGCGTTCAGCAAACAGCGCCAGGCAGCTCAGACCGCGCTGAATGGCTTCTTCGCTGAGCACATTTTTGCTGTCCAGCCCATCGGCCAGATGGACCCGCTGTTTTAAACGTCCCAATACCTGAAGCGCTCCGTTTACCACGCGTGCGATCACCATGTGAAAACTATTGGAGCCCAGGTCGATAGCCGCGAATTCTTGCGGCTTTATCTCGGTTTTTTCATTGTTCGTTAACGGCATTATTCAGGCTTATCTCCAGGTTGCTCCAACGCCTTGATGTAGTCGTAAATGGCATTTTGCGCGCGTACTTTACGCTTGTTGCCGCGTGAGACATAGCGGTTGCTGGACTCTTTATCAATGACACGGGCTTTCACCGTATCGCTGAACAGAATATCCAGCGTTTCCAGCACGCGGTTTTTCAAAATGGGATCCAGGATTTCCACTGCGACTTCAATGCGATAATCAATGTTGCGTGTCATCCAGTCTGCGGAAGAGAGGTAGACTTTCTTGTCCCCGCCGTTGTTGAAGACATACACCCGATCGTGTTCCAGATAGCGGTCAAGAATACTGATGACCTGAATATTTTCACTGATCCCCGGTAAATTAGGGATAAGTGAACACATGCCACGTACCAGTAGATTGATTTTTACGCCCGCAGAGGAAGCCTGATACAGCTTTTCTGCCAGCCCTTTATCCACCAGATTATTTACCTTAAGCGTAATGCCTGCATCACGATTCGCCAGCGCATTTTCGATCTCGGTATCGATCAATTGGTAGAGCTTGTCGCGGGAGTTTTGCGGTGACACCAGCAGGTGCTCGAAGCTGACCGGACGGTAGGGGTTTTCAATGAAGTTGAAGACGCGGCGGACTTCGTTGGTAATGCGTTCGTCGGCAGTCAGCAGCGAATAGTCGGTATACAGACGGGCGGTTTTTTCGTTGAAGTTACCGGTGCCGATGTGCGCGTAACGCACGATGTTTTCCCCTTCGCGGCGGGAAATCAGGAACAGCTTGGCGTGAATCTTCAGCCCTGGCACCGAGAAAATAACGTGTACACCAGCTTCCGTCAGGCGCTTGGCCCAGTGGATATTCGCCTCTTCGTCGAAGCGCGCCTGTAGCTCGACCACGACCGTCACTTTCTTGCCGTTGTGCGCCGCATGAATCATCGAATTAATGATGCGCGAGTCTTTGGCGACGCGATAAATATTGATTTTGATGGACAGCACGTTAGGGTCGAAAGAGGCTTGTCGCAGCAGTTCCAATACGTGCTCGAAGGTGTGATACGGGTAATAGAGCAGCACATCGCGCTCACGGATCGCATCAAACCCATTGCGGAACTGGTTAAAACCAGTGTGCCGCAGACGGGGCAACGGTTTGTTGACCAGATTGGCGCGTCCGACGTTCGGGAAAGAAATAAAGTCTTTGAAATTATGGTAACGCCCGCCGGGTATGACGGAGTCATAGGAAGAGATGCCCAGTTTATCAAGCAGCATGGCGACCATCGCGTCCGGCATGTCGCGCTGATAAACGAATCGTACCGGTTCGGCGGTCAGGCGCTGCTTCAGGCTGGAAGACATCAGCTCCAGCAGACTGGATTCCATTTCCGTCACCAGATCGTATTCTGCATCGCGCGTCATCTTCATGGAATACGCGTTCAGCGCATCATAATCAAAGAAGCCCTTGAAGATATCATCCAGACAGTAACGCAGAATGTTATCGATTAGAATCATGGTCTTACGACGGCGCGGCGCTTCCGCTGGCAGGTTGACGAAGCGTGGTATTTTATCCGAAGGAATTTCCAGCAGAGCATAATTGATCTCATCGCCACGAATAATCTCGACGGCAAGGTAGGTATAGTTATCCTTCAGGAACTCCACCAGATCGGTTTCGTCAAAGATCAGTATTGGCGTGATATGCGGGCGCAGATATTGCCGGAAATAATCTCTCAGCCACTCTTGCTGATTCGGGGAAACCTGACGTTCGTTGACCAGAAAAATCTGGTTACGCGCCATCTCCAGCAGCAGTTCGTTGTACAGGCTATCGAAGATTTGATCGGTTTTGAGAACACGCGCCTGAATTTTGCCTAACAGGTGTCGCAGATTGCCGTCCAGACCTTGTTCTTCATTAATCAGAATGCGTCTTTTCAAATCGGCAAAACGGACTTTATAAAATTCATCAAGGTTGCTGGAGTAAATGCCCAGAAAGCGCATGCGTTCGATTAACGGATTGCTTTTATCTGCTGCTTCCTGAAGTACTCGTTCATTAAAGGATAACCAACTTAATTCTTTCTCTATGTAGAGTTTGTCCTGACCCATTGTCACTCCGCTCAACTCATGTACTGAAGGTTCATCCAATATTCATACCCTTCCGTTGTGGAGATAGGGTACAACAACATTATGGCGTGTTGATGACGATAAAATCTAATTCATAGACAGACTTACCATTGTCATATTATGGGCGTAAAGGCAACATATGCTACCCGCAATACGTTAGCAACACGACTCTGGCGGCTTCACTCTGACGGCGAGAATAATGGTAAACACAGGCAACACATCACAGTATCGGGATCGTCGGCGAGCGTGGATCGATCGCTTGGTTCACCGCATTGTTGCGGGCAGTGGGCTGCTGGTGCTGGCTATGCTGTTGTTAATTTTCTTCTATCTCCTGTATGTGGTGACGCCACTGTTCCTTTCGCCCACCGTTAATGGCCAAAAAACGGTGCCACGCCACGGTGCAGAACCGTCGCTGGCGCTGGGGCTTAGCGACAACGGGCAAATCGGGTTTCGCATTGACAGTCAGGGCTATGGCGAGTTTATTCCGTTTGCGGAAAATCAGCCCATGTCGCGTATTCAACTGGTTCCCGCGCTGAGCTTACTGGCGCAGAGTCAGGGTGAGCGACAGGTTTATGCCCTGAGTCAGCCTGATGGCCGTTTGGTTTTCGTGCAGCCTATATTGTCACGTATGTTATCGCGTACGGAAAACCGTTCCCCTGTCTGGGATTATCCGCTGGGTGAGCAGGTCTATTCGCTGGGTTTACCTGCGCAGCCGCTGCGTCATCTGGCCGTGGCGGCAGTAGGTGAAAAGCAGGTTGTTGTGGCGGCGATCGGGCAGGAAAATGCGTTGATCATCGCTGATATTGATCAAAGCGGTGTGCGGCAACGGGCACAGATTACGCTTCCGGCGGGTACGATTAATCAACTGCTGCTGACGCCAGACGGGCAGCAGGTGTATTTGCTCAGCGGTAAGACATTAACGCTATGGCAGGTGGGGGCGAACGCGCTGACGCTGCGGGAAGAGCGCCAGTTGCAGCTGGCGGAACCGCTGCATCTGGCGCTGTTGTCCGGTGGACGATCGCTGCTGGTGCAGGCTGCTGACGGGCGGATTAGTCAATGGTTTGACGTTCCGGGCGAAAAGGGCGCGACGCTGACAGAGACTCGTCAGTTTCCGCACGTTACGGGCGAGTCGGTGTTGTTGGCAACGGAAATGCAGCGGCGCGTCTTTGCCACATTGAGCGCACAGGGTGAGCTGTCGCTGTTTGCCAGCAAGCAGTCGCATGCGTTGCTGACGCAGACACTAGCGGCTCATGCACAAAAGCTGGCGTTTTCGCCGCGCGGTTCAGCTTTGCTGGTTGAAACGGCACAGGGCTGGCATCGCTATCAGGTTGATAACCCGTATCCTGATATTGGCTGGCGCGGGCTGTGGCAAAAGTTGTGGTACGAGAACTATCCGGAGCCTGCCTATATCTGGCAATCCACGTCTGCGGACGACAGCTATCAGGCCAAATTCAGCATGATGCCACTGATGCTGGGCACGATGAAGGCCGCGATTTACGCCATGCTGTTTGCCACGCCGCTGGCGCTGTCCGCTGCGATTTATACCGCCTGCTTTATGTCGCCAACGCTGCGACGCTGGATTAAACCCACGCTGGAAATCATGGGTGCGCTGCCGACGGTGGTTGTCGGTTTGATTGCGGCTATCTGGCTGGCTCCGCATTTTGCGACCTATCTGTCCGCGATTTTGGTCATGCCGATTTTATGGATGCTGGCCGTGCTCGGCTGCGGCTGGCTGATTGAATGCCTGCCGACGCGCTGGCGCGCCCGTTTCCCTGCGGGCTGGGACGTGCTATTCCTCATTCCCACGATCTTGCTGACATTTGTGGTCGGCTGTTGGCTTGCGCCGCGAATGGAGATTTGGGTACTGGGGCAACCGCTGTACCAGTGGCTGGGTGATGATTTTGTGCAACGCAATACGCTGGTGGCGGGTGTTGCTCTTGGCTTCGCGCTGATCCCGCTGATTTTTTCGCTAGCGGAGGATGCTTTGTTCAGCGTACCGGCTCGTTTAAGTCAGGGATCGCTGGCGCTGGGGGCGACGGCGTGGCAAACCCTGTGGCGCGTCGTGCTGCCGTCTGCCAGTGCCGGGATTTTCGCTGCGCTGATGCTGAGTTTTGGCCGCGCCGTGGGGGAAACCATGATTGTGCTCATGGCGACGGGCAACACACCGATTATGGATGAAGGTCTGCTCCAGGGGCTGCGTTCGCTGGCGGCAAATATCGCTATTGAAATGCCGGAAGCGGTGACGAACAGCGGCCACTATCGGGTGCTGTTCTTAACGGCATTAACGCTGTTTGTTTTCACGTTCATCGTGAATACGCTGGCTGAAACTATCCGGCAGCGCTTACGCCAACGCTACCGTGATGAAGGAGAAAACGCGTGAAGCGCTGGTTCCGTTCGGGAAGGCCCTGGGTGTGGCTGACCGCATCGTCAATTTCCATTAGCCTGCTGGCGATGTTGGCAATTATCGTACTGCTGGCCGGGCAGGGCATGCGCTACCTGTGGCCACAGCCCGTCTGGCTGCTGACGTTACAGCCGGAACAGGGTACGCAACGTGCGCTGATAGGGGAAATTTATGCCGAGCAGACGCTGTCGCGCCAACAACTGGAACAGGCTGGTTTGTCTTCTTCGCCTGAGGACGCTGAAACACGCTATTTGATCAAAATTGGCCAGCGCGAAATTCATGGGCAGAGCTTTCGCACGCTGCTGTCACGCGACATTGTCCGCTTTGATAAACCCGCCGACATTCTGGTGTTGAAGCGGACGAACAATGGCACTGCCTATGGTTATCTGGCTGGCATGCTGGAGGGCGAGCAGCCGCTGGTGGCAACGGATCTCCCCGCCACCTTAGAGCATCGCGTTGAGCAGGTGCAGGGATTGCTTGCGAAGACGCAGGCCATCCGTATGGGGGAGATGGCGAAGATCAACCAGCAGTTTGAGACGCTGCGGCTGGAAGAGAAAAAGCGGCAGCAGGCCAAGACGCTGGATAATCAGGCGTTAGCCCGCCTTCAGGCTGAACGTATCGAACTGCAACGCCGCTTTGATGAGCTGTCGCGCCAGCTAACCTCACTCAATCTGGACATTAATCGCGATACTGTGCAATTGCGGGACGCGAACGGCAGCATCCATCTTATTCCGCTCAGGGACATTGAACAGGCCTGGTACCCTAACGCGATGAGCCTGTGGGAAAAAGCCAGCCACTGGGGCGCTCAGGCGAAATACATGCTGGTGCACTATTCGCCGGACAGCAACAGCGCGGGCCACCTTTTCCCTGCCATTTTTGGCACCGTGCTGATGGTGGTGCTGATGTCCATCGTGGTGATGCCGTTGGGGGTGATCGCCGCGGTTTATCTGCATGAATACGCGGGGAAAAATAGCTTAACGCGCTGGGTGCGGATTGCCGTGGTCAATCTGGCTGGGGTCCCTTCCATTGTGTACGGCGTGTTCGGGTTAGGCTTTTTTGTTTATCTCATCGGTGGCACGTTGGATCAGCTGTTCTATTCCGAGGCGCTGCCGAATCCGACGTTTGGTACGCCGGGGCTGCTGTGGGCGTCGTTGACGCTGGCTCTGCTGACGCTGCCGGTGGTGATTGTGGCGACGGAAGAAGGGCTGTCGCGCATTCCGATGTCTGTGCGCCATGGTTCACTGGCGTTAGGGGCCACCAAAGCCGAAACGCTGTGGCACGTCGTGCTGCCGATGGCGGTTCCTGCGATGATGACGGGCTTGATCCTCGCCGTGGCACGTGCCGCAGGGGAAACCGCGCCGCTGATGTTGGTCGGCGTGGTGAAGTCGGTGCCGGTGTTACCGATTGATGACATTTTCCCTTATTTGCATCTTGAGCGAAAATTTATGCATCTGGGATTCCAAATCTACGATCTGGCGTTCCAAAGCCCGGACGTCGAAGCGGCAAGGCCGCTGGTGTACATCACCGCACTGCTGCTGGTGTTGATTGTTGTTGGGTTGAACCTTGCAGCGATTGGGATTCGCCATGTTCTGCGTGAGAAATATCGTTCGTTATCACTCTGAAAGTAGGATGAAGTTATGGGATTTATGACACAAAAGGAGATGGCACCGCTGCCTGATGTTCATCAACTGAGTGATGAGCAGACGACGTTAACCGTGGAACATCTGAATCTTTACTATGGCGACAAGCAGGCACTGAACGATATTTCGATTCGCATTCCGAAGAATCAGGTGACGGCGCTGATTGGGCCGTCGGGCTGTGGTAAATCCACGCTGTTACGCTGCTTTAACCGCATGAACGATCTGGTGGATGACTGCCGCACTGAAGGCAATATCTGGCTGAACGGTATGCCTGTCAATGACCCACAGCTGGATGTTGCCACGTTGCGCCGTCGGGTCGGTATGGTTTTTCAACGACCGAATCCGTTTCCCAAGTCGATCTATGAAAATGTGATTTATGGCCTGAGATTGCAGGGGCTACGCGATCGCCGCTTTCTGGATGATGCCGTTGAGCGTGCGCTACGTGCGGCGGCACTGTGGCATGAGGTAAAGGATCGTCTGAGCGATAATGCGCTAACGCTATCCAGCGGGCAACAGCAGCGTTTGGTGATCGCCCGGGCGATCGCCATTGAACCGGAAGTGTTGCTGCTGGACGAACCGACCTCCGCGCTCGATCCCATTTCGACGCTGGTTGTCGAGGAACTGATGGGAACGCTAAAGCAGCATTTCACGCTGGTGCTGGTGACGCACAACATGCAGCAGGCCGCTCGCGTGTCGGATTACACCGCGTTTATCAATCAGGGCAAACTGATCGAATACAACCGTACTGACGATCTGTTTACCTCTCCGACGCAGCGGCGTACGGAGGATTATATTACCGGGCGCTTTGGGTGAAATTTCATCAGACCGCCGCGTTTAAATGACCTAAAAAAATTATGGATACCGTTCATCAATTGTCCGTGCCATTTGAAAAATTGATGATAAAATGCGCGCAAATTTTTTGACTCTGGCAAGTGGCGGGTAAGATGAAATTCAGTACCATGAACGAAGGCGAAATTATTACCGAACTGTGCCGGAGAATAAAAGACTCCAGAATTCAGCAACGTTTATCGCAGGTCGATCTTGCTGAACGGGCAGGGCTGGGAATCGCAACGATCAAGCGTGCGGAAATGGGCGAGTCCATTACGCTCAGCAGCCTGCTCTCCATTCTGCGCGGATTAAATCGTCTGCATCAGATTGAAGGTGTGCTCTTCGATGCCGAAGTGGAATCCTTCCATGCGCAGATCAGCGGTGAGAAAAAACAGACGCCACTGCGTATCAGAAAGAAAGCCGCGACCTTTCCTGCCAAAGCGCTCACCAATCATGAAAATATTAAGAAACCCGCTAACAGCACGGTAGATTGGTATATCGCGGCGGCTGAAAACAACATTGTCTGGTCGCTGCCTGAAAGCGATAAAAAATAAAGGGCTAATGAGGTTGCTGACAAAATCCGTATGGCGGTAGTAACGGATAGATCGTAAAGACGCTGTAAATACATCCCTGTACGCTCGGATTGCGCCATCCATGGCGCAAACGCTTTACTCTTCTATTCCGTTACTCCCGTTCTCGTTCGATAAACAGGTTTGTCAACGGTCTGAAAGGTTATGTATGAACTCCTACACATAAACCCTGATTGTCGGGTTAATTTGCCGAGCATTTAACGCGACAAGGCCAGTTTTATCATTCGCACAGCACGACTTTAATCGCCAAACCGCCGCGAGACGTTTCACGGTACTTGGCGTTCATGTCTTTGCCTGTTTCATACATGGTTTCAATGACCTTATCCAACGATACGCGTGGTTCGCTGGTACGGCGCATTGCCATTCTGGCGGCGTTGATTGCCTTCACTGAGGCGATAGCGTTGCGTTCAATGCATGGCACCTGAACCTGACCCGCTACCGGATCGCACGTCAGCCCCAGATTATGCTCCATGCCGATTTCCGCGGCGATGCACACCTGTTCAGGGTTCGCGCCGAGTAGCTCAGCCAGACCGGCTGCCGCCATCGAACAGGCCACGCCGACTTCTCCCTGACAGCCCACTTCCGCACCGGAAATAGAGGCGTTCATTTTGTAGAGCATGCCGATAGCGCCGGATGCCAGGAAGTAACGCAGGTAAGATTCCGGGGTGACCGGTTGAACGTAACGATCGTAATAAGCCAGCACGGCAGGAATAATGCCGCATGCGCCGTTAGTCGGTGCGGTGACGACGCGTCCGCCAGCCGCATTTTCTTCCGACACGGCCATCGCAAACATGTTCACCCAGTCCATCGCGTCCATCGGGTCGTTAGAAAAACGATCGTTGATGAACAGCAGGCGATGCAGCGCTGATGCCCGACGGGGTACGCGTAATGGGCCGGGTAACACGCCTTCCGTATTCATGCCGCGATGCATGCAGTCCTGCATGGTTTTCCATACGTCGGCAAAATAGTGCTCAAGTGCTTCCCGACCATGCATCGCAATCTCGTTTTTCAGGACGATGGCGGATAAAGACAGGCAGTGATCGTGGCAGTGTTGCAGCAGTTTCTGGGCAGAAAAGAACGGGTAGGGCGCGCTTTCCTCAGCCAGATTGGGTTTGCCGAAGTTTTCCTGATCGACGACGAATCCGCCCCCGATGGAGTAATACGTTTTGCTATAGACCAACTCTTGCTGGTTATAGGCGCGAATGGTCATGCCGTTTTCATGCAGCGGCAGGTTTTCCGGCTGGAAACGCAGGGAGGATTCCAGCGGGAAGCTGACCTCATACTGACCGTTGAGCATCGGCAGACGCTGGGTGTCTTTCACCTGTTGAATAAACGCCGGAATACTATCGATATTTACGCTATCCGGCAGATTACCCGCGAGCCCCATAATGATAGCGATATCGGTATGGTGCCCTTTCCCCGTCAGGGAAAGCGAGCCGTAAATATCAACGACAATACGTGTCACCGATGAGATAAGCGCGCGGTTCACCAGATCGTCGGTGAACATTTTACCCGCTTTCATTGGGCCGACAGTATGAGAACTGGACGGGCCGATGCCGATTTTGAAGATATCAAATACGCTGACCATAGCGATTTCCTTGAAAAAAACGCCGCATACCCGTCATACTTCAAGCCGCATGTGCGTTGGCTTCCCTCACTCACCCCAGTCACTTACTTGTGTAAGCTCCTGGGGATTCGTGTGGTTGCCGCCTTCCTGCAGCTCGAATTATTTAGGGTATGACTAGCAAATAACGTATCGGCGTTAAATTAGGGTGGGGGGCTTACAGCAGATCGCGCAGGCTGTAAACAATGGCGGAAATAGCGATCAGTCCCATCAGGGTGACAAAGACGTTGCTGATCTGGCCGCTGTATTTCTTCATGGCTGGGACTTTCTGGATAGCGTACATCGGCATCAGGAACAGCAGGCACGCGATAATCGGGCCGCCCAACGTTTCGATCATGCCCAGAATGCTTGGGTTCAGCGTCGCAACAATCCAGGTCGTGATCAGCATGAACAGCGCAGTGATGCGGTTCAATTTGGTGTTGGAAATGGTTTTACCTCTGCTGCGCAGGGATTTCACGATCATGCCGTTAAAACCTTCGCCCGCACCCAGATAGTGACCCAGGAACGATTTAGAGATCGCGATGGTGGCAATAACCGGCGCCAGATAACCGATTACCGGGTTGTTAAAGTGGTTAGCCAGATAGGACAGAATAGAAATATTCTGTGCTTTCGCTTCCATCAGCTCAGCCGGAGAAAGGCTTAGTACACAGCTGAAAACGAAGAACATCACGGTCAGCACCATCATGATGTGGCTGTAAGACAGAATGCGTGAGCATTTTTGCTCGGCGTCATCGCCATATTCTTTACGTTTGGCAACGGCGAAAGAGGAGATGATTGGTGAGTGGTTGAAGGAGAAAACCATCACCGGAATAGCCAGCCATAATGTCGCCAACAGACCGTTGCCCGTGACGCTGGAACTCAAAGAAATGTTTTCAAAAACAGAGGTGTTCCAGTTTGGAATTAAATACAGCGCCAGCAACATCAGCACGGCAACAAATGGGTAAACCAGAATACTCATTGCCTTAACGATCATCGCTTCACCGAAGCGGACAATAAACATTAATCCGAGGATCAATATTAATGACAGCAGTGCACGCGGCGGAGAAGGCAAATGCAATTGGTGAGTAATAAAGCTATCTACCGTATTGGTGATGGCGACGCTATAAACTAATAGGATCGGATAAATAGCGAAAAAATAAAGCAAAGTGATTAATTTACCTGCACCAACGCCGAAATGTTCTTCAACGACTTCGGTAATATCTTCGCCACCTTTCTTGCCGGATAATACAAAGCGGCATAAGGCGCGGTGAGAATAATATGTCATCGGGAAGGCAATCAGTGCCATGATAATTAACGGAATTAACCCACCAATACCGGCATTGATAGGTAAGAATAACACGCCAGCGCCGATGGCCGTGCCATAGAGGCCCAGCATCCAGACAGTGTCGCTTTTACGCCATCCTGAAGCCTGTTCTAACACCTGGCTGCTATCTTGAATGGTGCTCATATACTGATCTCTCCTCGGTGAACATATTAATACTCTGTTACAAGAGTATTGCCACATGATGTGGATTATAAAAATTACAGTATCGGCAAGTTGCCGTTACGGAGTTTAAAAAACGAACGAGACATGTTGCTAATTATGTCAGTAGGTCAATACTGTTTTGTGGCGGCATTCTATATCGTGGTGGTCAGCGAATAATATTGAGGCGATCACAGAAATGAATTGACGGGAAATATTTTAATAAATTTCCGCGCAAATTAAAATATCAATCTTGATACTTTATTTTAAATATTTTTAACGGCTCGTTATTGATACTTTATTTAATTGCCGAATGATGAAAAATGAACAATAAATAAAATAAAGGGCAGATGAAATAATAAACGCAATTTTGCTGATGTCACGCGTAATGATGTTTTTTCTCTTTTGAGGACGTATCGATAATGCGGTTCCTGCTGTTGCATCACATCAGATGAGAGCTATCCGGCAGATTGCAACCTGCCGGATAACGGTCACCGATCTGTCAGGCGGTGAGTTTTTCTTCTGCCCACGCCAGACCGCTGTGGTATTCCTCTGGTAATAGAGGTGCCAGCGATTGCAACGAGCGTTGCAACTGTGCAGTGTCCGACGACGGTAGATTGAGGTGTCCAACTTTGCGGCCAGGACGAACCTCTTTCTCGTACCAGTGCAGATGTACCAGCGGTAGCGACAGCCAGTCGATATTCACATCAGTGCCGATCAGGTTGACCATCACCGACGGTGTTTCGACAACCGGTACCGGCAGCGGCAGATCCAGAATGGCGCGCAGATGCAGCTCAAACTGGCTGATGGACGCACCATTTTGCGTCCAGTGTCCGCTATTGTGCACGCGTGGAGCCAGCTCGTTAATGAGCAGATGGTCGCCGACGATAAAGCATTCCATCGCCATCACGCCCACATAACCCAGCGCATTCATTATTGCGGACAGCATCTGTTCAGCCTGCTGCTGCAACTGCGGATCGGGTTGAGGGAAAGCCACGCTGGTGCGCAGAATACCATCCTGATGCAGGTTATGAGTGAGCGGGTAGAATACGCATTTGCCGTGCGTATTGCGGGCACCCACCAGCGAGACTTCGCCAGAAAAGTTAATGCCTTGCTCAACGATGCATTCGCCGTAGCAGTCAGCGGGCAGCGTTTGCTGTTCGCCATCGCGCAAGCGCCACTGTCCACGACCGTCGTAACCGCCGACGCGACGTTTAACGATCGCTAATTCACCCAATGAGGCGAAGACGTGTGGCCATTCATCGGCGCTCGCCAGCAGTTGCCACGGGGCGGTTGCCAGATTCAACGAGTCCAGCAGCTGCTTTTGCGTCAGGCGATCGGCCAGACGCGGGAAAATATCGCGGTTTGCAAACGCCGTGTGCTCGGCTAACTCGCGGGTGAGGGCGGTTTCCGGCCAGCGTTCGATCTCGGCGGTAATGACACTGTTATGAAATGGAACCGACTCCGGCTCTGCATCCAGACCCACTGGGTAAACCGCAATACCTAGCGGTTCACCAGCCTGACGCAGCATTCTGCCCAACTGACCATTGCCTAATACGCAGACCGGTTTCATGCCTCCTCCCGCGGATCGGGATGAGAGAGCACATCATCGGTTTGCGCCTGACGCCAGTCTGCCAGTCGGGTGGCGATACCATTGTCATGCAGGGCGAGAATTTGTGCGGCCAGCAGAGCCGCATTCGCTGCGCCCGCTTTGCCAATGGCCAACGTGCCGACCGGAATACCGCGAGGCATTTGGACGATGGAATACAGGCTGTCTACACCGCTCAGCGTTGAGCTTTGTACCGGCACGCCAAGCACGGGAACCAGCGTTTTCGCTGCCAGCATACCCGGCAGGTGTGCTGCGCCGCCTGCGCCCGCGATAATCACATCAAAACCGTTCTGTGCCGCTTGCTCAGCAAAGCTGAACAGTTTATCCGGCGTCCGGTGTGCGGAAACGACTTCGGTATGAAAAGGAATGTTCAGCGTGGTGAGGATTTCCGCAGCAAACTGCATGGTGGCCCAGTCACTCTTTGAACCCATGACGATGGCAATTTTAGCCGGGGCAACGTTGGATGACATGCCTGTAACGCTCCTGTGATTGTACGTGTTCGTGACGCGTTCGCGTCGGCCAGACAGGGAAGGTCTGGCGTTGAGGGCGTAGAGCATATCACGCCATTATGGCGAGGAAAACGGTTGCGTATGCGGAAATACTGGGGGAATAAGGCGAGAGGCCGTTAAGTCAATGTCAGGAAACGCATTAAAACGGGAAGGAAATCAGCTCGATATTCTGTGGTGTGACCTTAATCATCGACCCTTCTTCATGCCAGGCACCCAGAACGGCACGACGACCAGCAGATTCGCCGAGATCGACCTGATGAATAGCCGGGCGGTGCGTATGGCCGTGGATCATCGTCTTCACCTGATAATGCCGTAAACGTTCAAGTACGGCGTCGTGATTGACATCCATAATCTGCTGCGACTTTTTCTGGTTTTCGTGCTGGCTGGCTGCCCGCATCTTCGCCGCAATGTTCATCCGTAATGACAGCGGTAATAGCAGGAAGAGTCGCTGAATGAACGGGTTGTGTACCCGGCGGCGGAATTGCTGGTAATGCTGATCGTCTGTGCACAGCGTATCGCCATGCAGAATGAGGATTTTCTGGCCGTAGAGGTCGAGCACCGTTTCCGTTGGCAACAGCGTCATTCCGCTTTGTTTGGCGAAACGCTTACCGATCAGGAAATCACGGTTACCGTGCACGAAATAGCAGGGAATACCGCGCTGATGTAAGGCATACAGTTCCTCGGCAACAGTCGCATGCAATGGCTGGGGATCGTCGTCACCAATCCAGGCATCGAACAGATCGCCAAGAATGTACAGCGCATCGGCATGCATCGCATCATGGCGTAAAAAACGCAGAAAACCGGCGGTAATCGCCGGTTCATGAACGCTTAAATGCAGATCGGCAATGAACAGCGTTGCCATGCAGGTCGGGTTATTCGCTGACTGTTACGTGGGTAATCACCACGTCTTCTTTCGGTACGTCCTGGTGCATGCCGCTGCGGCCGGTAGCCACGCCTTTGATTTTATCAACGACGTCCATGCCTTCGGTGACTTCAGCGAATACGCAGTAGCCCCAGCCATCGGCACGCTCTGAACGGAAGTTCAGGAAGTCGTTATCAACGAGGTTGATAAAGAACTGTGCAGTTGCAGAGTGCGGATCGTTGGTACGTGCCATCGCCAGCGTGCCACGGGTATTTTTCAGGCCGTTGTTGGCTTCATTTTTGATTGTCGCATTGGTTTCTTTCTGATCCATGCCGGGAGCGAAGCCGCCGCCCTGAATCATAAAACCATTAATCACGCGGTGAAAAATCGTGTTGTCATAAAAACCGCTGCGACAGTAGTTCAGGAAGTTTTCTACGGTAACCGGCGCTTTGTCTGCAAACGTATTAATAACGATATCGCCGTGGTTGGTATGAAGCGTAATCATAATAATGAACCCTAGATAGCCTTAGTGATTAAGAGTGCTGTCCACAAAAGGCGGTGAACAACAAGAGCGCTGTTATAGCATAACTGGTCGATTGAGTCAGTACTTCGCGCTTACTGCACCGCTGTTGGCGGTTGGATGGATGAGAAAATCGTATAAAAAGGTTTACTACTCTGATTTTGGTAGGTCTCAAATAATATGTGCGCTTAATAATAGTGCGCAATGAGGTGTTAATCAGGTAATAGGGACTTTTAAAAACAAATAAATTGATCAAAATTTTAAATTACAGTTAATTAATTTGAATGAGATTTTTGTTGCCCCAGATCAATGTTTTGCGTAATCAACGTGTTCTTTTTTTGCGGCTCAGATTAATCTGAGAGTAATTCTTATTCTTCATAAATAACTCTAAAGAGATAGGTGAACTATGCTGGGTATTCTGGATAGTGTTAATCGTTTATTAGACAAACCGGATTTTGGCAAACTGTTTTTGCGCGTATCTTTCAGCGTTTTGATGCTGTTTCATGGCTGGCACAAAGTACATGGCGGCATCGGTGCCATTGAAGGCATGCTGACCTCGGCAGGACTCCCTGCTTTTGTTGGTTATGGTGTCTATGTCGGAGAAGTCATCACCCCGATTCTGATGATTCTCGGGATTCTTACACGTCCTTCTGCGCTGATCTTCTCCTTCACCATGGTCGTCGCAACCTTACTGGTTCACCCTGACGGTTTCATCACGCTGGCCAAAACCGGTGCCTGGGGTGTTGAAGGTACGGCGGTATTCTTCTTTGCAGGTATCGCGATTGCCCTGCTCGGTAGCGGAAAATACTCTGTGATGTCCAATCCGCGCTGGCGTTAATGGTTTTTTGTCGGCGGATTGCTTTTGTCAGTCACCGCCAGTGATGTGAAATGGCCCGGATTTTCCGGGCCATTTCATTTTTATCCTTTCTCGCTGATTCCCTCTTCTTATTAACCTTGCAATACAGTAGGGTTCAGGTTTCAATACGCCGTTGGGTGTCAACCCTGAATGCATTGATGTTACTGACGCTAACTGCGGCTGTGAAAACCATTTCTTTGAAACCATTTTTTTGTGAAAACCATTTTTTATAAAAACACTGGAACGCCCTGATGCTAAAGATTTTTAATACGCTGAGTCGCCAAAAAGAGGAATTTAAACCCATCCACGCCGGTCAGGTGGGAATGTATGTGTGTGGCATCACCGTTTATGACCTGTGTCATATCGGTCACGGGCGTACTTTCGTGGCGTTTGATGTGGTGGCGCGGTATTTGCGGTATCTGGGATATTCACTGAAATATGTGCGTAATGTCACCGATATTGACGACAAAATTATTAAACGTGCGATCGAGAATGGGGAAACCAGTGACCAACTGACGACCCGCATGATCGCAGAGATGCACGCCGATTTTGATGCGTTGAATATTCTGCGTCCGGATGCCGAGCCGCGTGCGACGCACCATATTGCCGACATCATCGAAATGGTGGAAACGCTGATTGCCCGTCGCCACGCCTATGTTGCGAGTAATGGCGATGTGATGTTCTCCGTTGATACCGCGCCGGGCTACGGTGTGCTGTCTCGTCAGGATCTGGATCAGTTGCAGGCTGGCGCGCGCGTTGAAATTACCGAAGTGAAGCGTAACCCGATGGATTTCGTGCTGTGGAAGATGTCCAAGCCGGGTGAGCCTCACTGGTCCTCTCCGTGGGGAGAAGGGCGCCCTGGCTGGCACATCGAATGTTCTGCCATGAACTGCAAACAGCTGGGTACGCATTTTGATATTCACGGCGGCGGTTCCGATTTGATGTTCCCGCATCACGAAAACGAGATCGCGCAGTCCAGCTGTGCACACGACGGCTCGTATGTGAATTACTGGATGCACTCCGGCATGGTGATGGTTGACCGCGAGAAGATGTCAAAGTCGCTCAACAATTTCTTCACCGTACGCGACGTGCTGGCGTATTACGATCCGGAAACCGTGCGTTACTTCCTGATGTCAGGCCACTACCGTAGCCAGCTGAACTACAGCGAAGATAACCTGAAACAGGCGCGTGCGGCGCTGGATCGTCTGTATACGGCGCTGCGTGGAACGGATGCTAGTGTTGCGGCGCACGGCGGTGACGAGTTTGAAGCCCGTTTCCGCGAAGCGATGGACGATGATTTCAACACGCCGGAAGCCTATTCGGTACTGTTTGATATGGCGCGTGAAGTTAACCGCCTGAAAACGGAAGATGTACAAGCGGCGAACCAACTGGCATCGGCACTGCGCAAACTGTCCGGCGTGCTCGGCCTGCTGGAACAGGATCCTGAGCAGTTTCTGCAAAATGGCGCGCAGGTGGATGACGAGGAAGTGAAGGAAATCGAAGCGTTAATCCAACAGCGTAAAGATGCGCGTGCGGCGAAAGATTGGGCGCTAGCGGATCAGGCTCGCGATCGCTTGAATGAAATGGGGATCGTGCTGGAAGATGGCCCGCAGGGAACGATCTGGCGCCGTAAGTAACGCTTTCTTCCTGTCATACGCTTTTCGTAAATAAAAAGCCCGCAAAAATGAAATTGCGGGCTTTTTTTCGCCATCATCGACGCTGTGAGGGTTACTCGGTAACGTTTACCGTCTCGCCATTGAACTGAACGGTTTGTCCGGCAACGATTTTGCAGCGCTTGCGCGTTTCCGTCTGGCCGTCAACGGTCACGTCGCCTGCGGCGATAGACAGTTTGGCTGCTGCGCCACTTTCGCTCCAGCCCAGCAGTTTCAAGAGATCGCACAGTTCAACGTGCGGATGCTTTTCAAGATTAAAGGTTGCCATAAATTCCTGCTTATCCGTGTTTGACTCGCCAATTATTCGGCGTGGTCATGATACTCTTCGCACGCCTGTAGCGTGTTTTGAATCAGTGTGGCAACGGTCATTGGGCCGACGCCGCCCGGTACGGGGCTGATGTAAGACGCTCTTTCCTGCGCCGTTTCAAATTCCACATCGCCGACCACTTTACCGCTTTCCAGACGGTTGATACCCACGTCCAGCACAATCGCGCCCGGTTTAATCCATTCGCCGGGAATGAAACCCGGTTTACCCACCGCGACAACCAGCAGATCGGCGTTTTCAATATGGTGGCGTAGATTTTTGGTGAAACGGTGCGTGACGGTAGTCGTACAGCCAGCCAGCAGCAGTTCCAGACTCATCGGGCGACCCACGATATTAGACGCGCCGACCACAACGGCATTCAGCCCGAAGGTGTCGATATTATAACGCTCCAGCAGCGTGATGATGCCGCGTGGCGTACAGGCGCGCAGCATTGGCGCGCGCTGGCACAGACGACCCACGTTGTAAGGATGGAAGCCATCCACATCTTTACTTGGTGCGATGCGTTCAATCACCTTGGTGTTATCGATGCCTTCCGGCAGCGGAAGTTGAACCAGAATACCGTCAATCGTCTGGTCGGCGTTGAGCTGGTCGATAAGTGCCAACAGCTCAGATTCCGTTGTGGTGATGGGTAAATCATAAGAGCGGGAAATAAAGCCGACTTCTTCACACACCTTGCGCTTGCTGGCGACATAAATCTGTGACGCTGGATTCTCGCCGACCAGCACAACAGCCAGACCCGGCGCGCGTTTTCCTTCTGCTAAACGCTGTGTGACTCGTGCGGCAACTTCGTCTTTGACCTGCTGCGCAATCGTTTTACCATCAATAATCTTTGCTGCCATCTGAGAAGAGACCCATCAATTTGAAATAGGGGGGGAGATGGCCGCTATTTTGTCAGAAGCTGCGCGTGCTGTCAGGCATTGCATCAATATTAATTGTTTCTACACCCGTCATACTAAGTTGTATGGGCGTTGGCTGCGCTATTCACTCACCTCGAACCGGTTTTTACCGCCGTTTTTGGCGCGATACAGCGCGGCATCAGCAATATCAATAACGGACGATGCCGCGGGTGGTGGGCTATCGGCGCAGAACACGTAGACACCGGCGCTAATGGTGACGATTTTTTCCGGGAATAGCGTGGTTTCATGCGGGATCTTTTCCTCGCGCACCAAATCCAGCGCTCGTTGAGCCAGCGCGGCGGCGCTTTGTTTATCCGTGTCGGTGATAATGATGGCGAACTCTTCACCGCCATAGCGGGCGACCAAATCCTCGTTACGTCGCAGCATATTGCTCAGGAGGTTACCGATCTTGCGCAGACACTCATCGCCTGCCACATGCCCATAGTGGTCGTTATATTTTTTGAAGGCGTCGACGTCGATCATGATCAGCGCGATACACTGCCGCTTCTCTGCGGCCTGCAATAGGGTTTGTTGCAGGAAAATATCGAACTGGCGGCGGTTGGCTAAGCCCGTCAGGCCATCGAACAGCGCCAGCGTTTGCAGCGTGTGGTTAACCGACGTAAGTTCATCGCGCACGATGGTTAAATCGATCTGATTTTTCACATTCATACGAATCTGTCTCAGCACGATCAGGCCGAGTAGGGTGATGGTGAACAGCAGAATTAAGGTAATGGCACCGTAGACCAAACTGTCCGATCGCCACTTGTTGAGCACTAGACCAAGATCGAACCCCGCTGCGATGACGATGGGGTAACGCTTTAATTTGGTATAACCATAAATCCGTTCGATGTGATCGAGCGTGGAGACGATCGTCGCTGTGCCGCTTTCTGACTGTTTCAGATGCTCTGAAAAGAGCGGACCGTTAGACACATTGCGGTTGACGTAGGAATCGTCGTAAGGGCGGCCGTACAGAATCCGGCCATCGGACAACAGAATGGCGAGTACATCCATGTTCCCCAAAGAGTAGTAGCCATAATACTGTTTGAAGTAGTTCAGCGAGAGGGTGGCGAGCAGCACGCCGTCAAAACTGCCGTCTGGCTTATTGATGCGCATAGAAACGGGGATGATCAGATCGCCCGTAGAACGGCTCTGAATCACGCTGCCGATGTGCATGGTCTGGCCGACGTTGTTCTGGTGATACTTGAAATACTCTCTGTCCGCGTTATTGGCATTGGCGGGTTTTGCTATACCGGAGTTCACCAGCCATTCACCTTTGTCGTCGTAAATGAAGATGCCATGCAACTGCGGCAGCGTCGCTTTACGACTCTTTAGAATATCGCCCAGGCGGTTCAATTGCGCAGGCGATTGGCCATCCTGCTCGATGCGCTCTTGTAAATCCTGTAGCAATATATCGACTTGTAAAAACGTATCTTCGGCATGGCGGGCGAGCGACAGCGACAGGTTTTTGGCGTTTCGCTCTGTGGAATCGATAAGCTGTTGGTGAGAATTGAAGACGGCCCATCCGTTCAGCGCCACTACCGTGGTGATGATGAAGAGCATAAAGACGATCATCAATTTTTGGAGCGGCATTTGATACTGGCTTGCCTTGTCGCGCGTGCTCACCTTCATTGCCCTTCCCATCCTTAGCCAGAGAGATGACTGATGATAAGTGTAGACGTTTCTGACCGTTGCGCTGGCAATTGATGAGACAGGCTTATGATTTTTTTGTCGATTTTATCGAACAATAAACCGCTTTGATAATAAAGTAACGTCTCTACACAGTATCTCCATGTAGCGTTGATAAAAACTTGAAAATAAACCGGTATCATCATGTTTATTCGCCAATATCATCTAAGATAAATGACGTCGTGTTACATAAATTCATGAAAATTTGTTTTCACGCTAATGATTTAAAAAAGTCACAAGGTGTAAGAAGATCTTTATTTATCATTAAATACGCTATGTTTAATTGGCGTTTAACTGGAATTGCTAATGATAAGGATGCTGTGCTTCCGACGTTATCGACGGATAAAGTAACAGTGTATTTGTGAATGGTAGCGATGCATCGCGGGAGAGGAACAGGAAATAAATTGACATGTTACCCCTCTATTCAGATGAAAACAGAAGAAAGATACTGCGGCGAAATAGATTTTTTTAGCCAGTAATGAAATAAAGAGCCCTTCATGAAAATAGCGATTAGCGGAACGGGATATGTCGGTTTATCGAATGGATTATTATTAGCGCAGCAGCATCAGGTTGTGGCGTTGGATATTGTGGCGGAAAAAGTGGCGCTGTTGAATCAACGAAAATCGCCGATTAATGACGCCGAGATTGAGCGTTTTTTACAACATGAAACGCTGAATTTTTCCGCGACGCTGGATAAGCATGAGGCGTATACCGATGCGCAGTTCGTGATCATCGCTACACCGACAGATTATGATCCGCAAACCAACTATTTCAACACGTCGTCGGTAGAGGCAGTCATTCGCGACGTGCTGGCGATTAATCCGCAGGCCATTATGGTGATTAAATCGACGGTGCCCGTGGGTTTCACCGAGAAAATCAGCCAGCAGTTGGATACGGATAACGTCATTTTTTCGCCCGAGTTTTTGCGTGAAGGCAAGGCGCTACACGACAATCTTTATCCGTCGCGAATTGTGGTGGGCGAGCGGTCAGAAAGGGCAAGATTCTTCGCTAACTTATTGATGGAATGCGCATTAAAAAAAGATATTCGCGTGCTGTTTACCGATCCAACTGAAGCTGAAGCGATAAAATTGTTTGCAAATACCTTTCTGGCGATGCGCGTGGCCTACTTTAACGAGTTGGACAGCTATGCTGAATCGCTGGGGCTGAATACCCGGCAGATTATTGAAGGGGTATGCCTCGATCCGCGTATTGGCGATTACTACAATAATCCGTCGTTCGGCTATGGCGGCTACTGCTTACCGAAGGATACCCGGCAGCTTTTGGCGAATTATCGTACCGTGCCGAATAACCTGATCAAGGCTATCGTGGACGCTAACCATACGCGAAAAGACTTCATTGCTGACACGATTATCCGTCGCCATCCGAAAACCGTCGGCGTCCACCGCCTCATCATGAAGGCGGGGTCGGATAATTTTCGCTTCTCTTCCATTCAGGGGATTATGAAGAGAATAAAAGCGAAAGGAATCAAGGTGGTAATTTATGAACCTGGGATTGATGATGATGATTTTTTAGATTTCCCTGTCATTCATCAACTCGACAGTTTCAAACAACAGTGTGACATTATTATTACCAATCGTTATGCCGATGAATTAAACGATGTGAGGGGCAAAGTCTATACGCGAGACTTATTTGGCGAAGATTGATTTCTTGCTGTAAATCAATAAAACGAAATTTTGTTATTCGGTTATTCGCGAAAAGTTCATTTTTGCATTGTAATTAATTATGTCTTTTGGCCGTTTTATCATGTCGTGCCGTTTATCTGTGGTTTTATGATTATCGCAATAAATTAAGGTTGGCTTAAGGCTTCATTATTTAGACTGCGGAATGATGATTTCTCGCCGTTATTTATTTTGGGAATACGTTATGACGGATTTTTTGCCTTTTTCCCGCCCGAACATGGGCGAAGAGGAAATTGCTGCCGTGGCGGAAGTATTACGATCCGGCTGGATAACCACGGGGCCGAAATGTCAGCAATTAGAGCAGGCGTTTTGCCAGCGAATCGGGTGTCGACAGGCGATTGCGGTCAGTTCGGCGACGGGCGGCATGCACGTCACGCTGATGGCGCTCGGTATTGGCCCCGGCGACGAGGTGATTACGCCGTCTCAGACCTGGGTTTCAACCATCAATATCATCACGCTATTGGGCGCGGAACCGGTGATGGTTGACGTGGATCGGCATACGCTGATGGTGCGACCGCAGGATATTGAGGCGGCTATCACACCGAAGACCAAAGCGATTATTCCCGTGCACTATGCTGGCGCTCCGGCCGATCTGGCGGCGCTTCGTGCGCTCAGCGAGCGCTACGGCATCCCGCTGATTGAGGATGCGGCGCACGCCGTCGGTACGCAATATCGTGATGAATGGATCGGCGCGCGCGGAACCGCCATTTTCTCGTTTCACGCGATTAAGAACATCACCTGTGCGGAAGGCGGCATGGTGGTGACGGACGACGAAGCGCTCGCCGAGCGCATACGCAGCCTGAAGTTTCACGGGCTGGGTGTAGATGCGTTCGACAGGCAGTTGCAGGGGCGCAAGCCGCAGGCCGAAGTGGTGACGCCGGGGTTTAAATACAATCTGGCGGACATCAATGCGGCGATTGCGCTGGTGCAGCTGGATAAACTCCCGGCGATCAACGCCCGCCGTCAGCAGCTTGCGGCGCGCTATCTCACCCAACTGCGTTCGCTGCCGCTCCAACCGCTGGCCGTTCCTGACTACCCCCATTTGCACGCCTGGCATCTGTTTATGGTGCGCGTGGATGAAACGCAGTGCGGCATATCACGCGATGATTTGATGGCGGCACTGCAGGCACGCGGTATTGGCACCGGGCTGCATTTCAGAGCGGTGCATACACAGAAATATTACCGTGAGCGCTATCCCCACTTGCACCTGCCGGCAACGGAGTGGAATTCGGCGTCGCTGATGACGCTGCCGCTGTTCCCCGATATGCAGGACAGCGATGTTGATCGCGTCGTCGCGGCGCTAACCTCGATTCTGGAGTCTGTTCGTGATTGATGACATCAAAAATGTTTCCGTTGTGATTCCCGTTTATAACGAAGAAGAGAGTTTGCCTGTGCTGATCGAACGCACGCTGGCGGCCTGTCAGAAGATCGGTAAACCCTGGGAAATTATTCTGGTCGATGACGGCAGCAGCGATCGTTCGGCGGATCTGCTGACCGAAGCGGCGAGCGACCCGGAAAAGCATATTATCGCCGTGCTGCTGAACCGTAACTATGGCCAGCACTCGGCCATTATGGCTGGGTTTCAGCAGGCGGTGGGCGATGTGGTCATCACGCTGGATGCCGATTTGCAGAACCCGCCGGAAGAAATCCCACGGCTGGTGGAGTATGCCGCGCAGGGATATGACGTGGTCGGCACGGTGCGGGCAAACCGGAAGGATTCGCTGTTTCGCAAACTAGCCTCGAAAACCATCAACATGATGATCCGGCGTTCAACCGGGAAATCCATGGCGGATTACGGCTGCATGCTGCGCGCGTATCGTCGCCACATTGTCAGCGCGATGCTGCGCTGTCACGAACGCAGCACCTTTATTCCCATCCTTGCCAACACCTTCGCCCGGAAAACCATCGAGATCGACGTGCTGCACGCCGAGCGCGAATTCGGCACGTCCAAATACAGCTTTCTGAAGCTGATTAACCTGATGTACGACCTGCTGACCTGCCTGACGACGACGCCACTGCGCATACTCAGCCTGATTGGCAGCGTCGTTGCGCTGTCGGGCTTCCTGCTGGCGCTGCTGTTGATCGGCCTGCGTCTGTTCTTCGGTGCGGAATGGGCAGCAGAGGGCGTGTTCACGCTGTTTGCCGTGCTGTTCATGTTTATTGGTGCACAGTTCGTCGGAATGGGACTCTTAGGGGAATACATCGGCCGTATCTATACCGATGTCCGTGCCCGGCCACGCTATTTTGTGCAAAAAACAGTGAGTGCGGCAACGCCACTGGCTACCACTTTACGGGATGAAGAAGAATGAAAGCGATCGTATTTGCCTACCATGATATCGGCTGTGTCGGCCTTGAGGCGTTAAAGCTCGCGGGCTATGAGATTCAGGCGGTGTTCACGCACAGCGATGCGCCGGGTGAGAACCACTTCTACGCTTCAGTGGCGAAAGCGGCTGCCGAGATGGACGTGCCGGTGTTTGCGCCGGAAGACGTTAACCATCCGCTCTGGGTGAACCGCATTCGGGAACTGGCACCGGATGTTATTTTTTCCTTCTATTACCGCACGCTATTAAGCGATGACATTCTCCAGCTACCGTCGTTTGGCGCATTTAATCTGCACGGTTCACTGCTGCCGCGCTATCGGGGACGTGCGCCGGTGAATTGGGTGTTGGTGAACGGCGAAACACAGACGGGCGTGACGCTGCACAAGATGGTGTCTCGCGCTGATGCCGGTGATATCGTCGCCCAGTCCGTAGTGGCGATTGATGAGGAAGACACCGCGCTGACGCTGCATGGCAAATGTCGTACCGCCGCTGCCGCGCTGCTGGCGCAGCAACTGCCGCTGATTCGCTCACGTGAGATTACGCTGACGCAGCAGGATGACAGCCGGGCCAGCTATTTCGGACGTCGCACGGCGGCAGACGGGCTGATCGACTGGCAAAAGAGCGCCCGTGAGATTAACAACCTGATCCGCGCGGTGACGGAACCGTATCCGGGCGCGTTTACGTTCCTCGGTGAGCGTAAAGTGATTATCTGGCGCGCTCGTGTAGTGAAGGTTAATCGCGTTAAAAGCAACGATGTGAGAGCCAATGGGGTGAAGCAGGAACCGGGCGCGATCATCTCGACGTCGCCGCTGGTGGTGTCTTGCGGTGAGGATGCGCTTGAGATCGTCAGCGGGCAGAGTGAAGCCGGGCTGTATATGTCAGGCAGCCGGCTGGCGGCGGAAATGGGCATGGTGCCACAGGCGAAACTGGGTAACCTCGCCAGCCGTGTACAACGACGCCGCACGCGCGTGCTGATCCTCGGCGTGAATGGTTTTATCGGTAACCACCTGACCGAACGCCTGCTGCGGGACGATCGCTATGAGATCTACGGGCTGGATATCAGCTCGGATGCCATCGCCCGTTTTCTTGGCGATCCGCGTTTTCATTTTGTGGAAGGCGATATCAGCATTCATAACGAATGGATCGAATACCACATCAAGAAATGCGATGTCATTCTGCCGCTGGTGGCGATTGCCACGCCTATCGAATACACCCGTAACCCACTGCGCGTGTTTGAACTGGACTTTGAAGAAAACCTGAAAATCGTACGCGACTGCGTACGCTACAACAAACGCATTGTCTTCCCGTCCACCTCTGAAGTGTACGGCATGTGTGATGACAAAGAGTTTGATGAAGATACCTCGCGCCTGATTGTCGGGCCGATCAATAAGCAGCGCTGGATCTACTCCGTGTCCAAGCAACTGCTGGATCGGGTGATCTGGGCGTACGGTGCGAAAAACGGCCTGCGCTTTACGCTGTTCCGTCCGTTTAACTGGATGGGACCGCGTCTGGATACGCTGGACGCGGCACGCATCGGCAGCTCCCGGGCGATTACCCAACTGATCCTCAATCTGGTGGAAGGATCGCCGATCAAGCTGGTGGATGGCGGAGCGCAGAAGCGCTGCTTTACCGACATCCATGACGGCATTGAAGCGCTGTTCCGCATTATTGAAAACCGCAACGGCCAGTGTGACGGGCAGATCATCAATATCGGTAATCCGCATAATGAAGCCAGTATCCGCGAATTAGGCGAAATGTTGCTGACCAGCTTTAATGCGCATCCGCTGCGTGACCGTTTCCCGCCGTTCGCCGGGTTTATTGACGTGGAAAGTAGCAGCTATTACGGCAAAGGCTATCAGGATGTGGAGCACCGTACGCCGAGCATTCGCAATGCCAAACGCCTGCTGGCATGGGAGCCGACGGTGAAGATGGATCAAACCGTCGCGGAAACGCTGGACTATTTTCTGCGTACCGTTGATCCCCTGCACACCGCTGACGCCAAGGATGCGCAGGGATGACGCGTGTTGGCCTGCGGATAGATGTCGATACCTGGCGCGGTACGCGGGACGGCGTGCCCGCGCTGCTAAATGTGCTGGCAGAGTTCGATATTCAGGCGAGCTTCTTTTTTAGCGTCGGGCCGGACAACATGGGGCGTCACCTGTGGCGTCTGTTGCGGCCACGTTTTTTATGGAAGATGCTGCGCTCCAACGCGGCCTCGCTCTACGGCTGGGATATCTTGCTGGCTGGCACGGCATGGCCGGGGCGTCGTATCGGCGCACGGTTTGGCTCGTTAATCCGCCAGACGCATGACGTAGGCCATGAAGTCGGGCTACATGCCTGGGATCATCACGGCTGGCAGGCGAATGTCGCCCGCTGGTCGGATGCTCAGTTGGCCGCGCAGTTCCGTGAAGGCATGGACGCGCTGACACAGATTCTGCCATCGCCAGTGCGCTGTTCCGCCGTAGCAGGCTGGCGAGCCGATTTGCGCGTTGTAGAGATGAAGCAGCGCTGGAATCTGGACTATAACAGCGACTGTCGCGGCACCCGACCTTTTCGACCGCGCCTGGAAAATGGTGAGTTGGGCACCGTGCAGATCCCAGTCACCTTGCCGACCTACGATGAAGTCATCGGCGAGCGCGTGAGCGACGGCGAATTTAACGACTTTATTCTTGAGGCGATCCAGCAGGATCGCGGCGTGCCGGTCTACACCATCCATGCGGAGGTGGAAGGTGGCGCGAAGCTGGCGCAGTTCCGTCAGCTGCTGCTTCGCGCCCGCCAGCAGCACATCGAATTTTGTCCGCTTTCCGCCTTACTGCCTGATGACCCCGCCACGCTGCCCGTCGGGCGGATTGAACGTGCGCCGTTTCCCGGACGGGAAGGCTGGCTTGGTGTGCAAACGGAAGAATAAATAAAGCAGGAGATAGCATGGAAAAAGGCATGATAAAGCTGAAAAGCACCGTGATACTGGTGTTATTTGCTTTGCTCTACCTGTTGCCGCTTAACGGCCGCTGGCTGTGGTCACCGGACGAAACGCGCTATGCGGAAATCAGCCGCGAGATGCTTCAGCGCGGCGATTGGATCGTGCCGCATTTGCTGGGTATTCGCTATTTTGAGAAACCCGTCGCAGGCTACTGGCTGAATAACATCAGCCAGTGGCTATTAGGTCATACCAATTTTGCCGTGCGCTTTGCTTCGGTGTTGTCTACCGGGTTGAGCGCGCTGCTGGTGTTTTGGCTGGCGATGCTGTTGTGGAAAAACCAACGTACCGCGCTGCTGGCGGCGACGATCTATCTGACCTCGCTGCTGGTGTATGGCATCGGCACCTACAGCGTGCTCGATCCGATGGTGACGCTCTGGATGACGGCGGCGCTGTTCAGCCACGTGCTGATTCAGCGTGCCACGCTGACGCGCGAACGGCTCGTGGCCTGGGGGCTGATGGGGCTGGCCTGCGGCATGGGATTCATGACCAAAGGCTTTCTGGCGCTGGCCTTGCCGGTCATCAGTGTGCTGCCGGTAGCGCTGGCGCAAAAGCGCATTAAGGAGCTGCTACTGTTCGGGCCGCTGGCGATTGTCGTCGCGGTATTACTGAGTGCGCCGTGGGCGCTGGCGGTGCATGCGCGAGAAGCCGATTACTGGCATTACTTCTTTTGGATTGAGCATATCCAGCGTTTTGCAGAAGACGATGCGCAGCATAAAGCGCCGTTCTGGTATTACCTGCCGGTGCTGATGATCGGCGCATTCCCCTGGCTGGCGCTGCTGCCGGGCGCGTTGCGCAGCGGCTGGAGCGAACGAAAAGCGAATCCGGATCGGTTCCTCCTGCTGTGCTGGATGGTGATGCCGCTGCTGTTTTTCAGCATCGCTAAAGGCAAGCTGCTGACCTACATTCTGCCGTGCTTTGCGCCGCTGGCGCTGCTGATGGCGGCGTGGATTTCCGGGCTGGCCCCAGCGGTACGTGAACGTGTATTGCGCATCAATAGCTGGCTCAACATCGCCTTCGGCAGCGTACTGGCGCTCGCCGTTGCCGCGCTGGGCCTCGGCATCATCGTGCCGCATTTCTATCAACCGGGAGAAGGGCTGACCATCGTCTCGGGCGTCGTCTGCTTTATCGGCTGGGTTGCCTTTGCGGCTGTCAGCCTCAGGAAACCGCGAACGCGGGGCTATCTGGTGGCAGGCTGTCCGCTATTTCTGGCGCTGCTCGTTGGCGGGAGTATTCCGGCTAGCGTGGTCGATTCAAAGAACCCTCAAACCTTTATTCGTAGCCATCAGCCGTTGCTGGAGGAGAGCCGCTATGTGCTGAGCGATGAGGTTGGGCTAGCGGCCGGACTGGCGTGGGAACTCAAACGCAGTGATATCACCTTATTCAAGGCGCGGGGCGAATTGAACTACGGGCTGGACTACGCCGATTCCACTGACCGCTTTGTGGATGAGGGCGCTTTCCCGGCCTGGCTTGCGGAGAAACGGCGTAGCGGAAATGTTGCGCTGGTACTGAAAGTCGATAGGGATACCGATGAGGAATACCGCAGTCTGCCTGTCCCCGATCAGCTGAAAAAATCGCACCGTTACGTGCTGCTGTTTTATAAGCAGATAGCGCTATGAGTTATCTACTGGTGGCTATCGTCTGCCTGCTGACCAGCCTGGGGCAGCTGTGCCAGAAACGGGCGGCGGAGTGCTGGCGGCGTTTACCCGCAGATCGGCGTCGACGCGTGACGCTGGGGTGGCTGATGTTGGCGGCTTTGCTGCTCGGCATCGGGCTGCTGCTGTGGCTTGTGGTGTTGCAGCATATCCCGCTCGGCGTGGCGTACCCGCTGCTGAGCATCAATTTTGTGTTGGTCACGCTGCTGGCGCACTACGGGTTTGGCGAACGTGTGGACAAACATCACTGGTGGGGCATTGCGCTGATTGTCACCGGTATCTATCTGATGCAGGGGGGATGATGGCGAAAATGGGCTATGTCTGGGCGCTTGGCAGCATTGTGCTTGCCAGCACCGCGCAGGTGTTAATGAAAAGCGGGATGCTGGCGCTGCCGAGCATTTCCCTCGCGCACTGGCCGTCGCTCAGCACGTTGCTGGCCGGTTGGCCTGCGGTTGCGGTGCTAATCGGGATGCTCTGCTACGGGCTATCGATGGTGTGCTGGTTCATGGTGCTACGCTACCTGCCGCTAAGCCGCGCCTATCCGCTGATTAGCCTGAGCTACGCGGTGGTTTATCTGGCGGCGGTTTTCCTGCCGTGGCTGAACGAACCGATGAGCCTGCGGAAAAATCTCGGCGTCCTGATTATTCTGCTGGGCGTCTGGCTGGTGAGTCGTAACGCGCAGACGGCGCGATAAGCCGCCTGCGCGTACTGCTAGCGATAGAGAGTTATTGACTGAAAACGTGTGCCGCACCGTTCACGCTCAGGCTGACCTGCTGGCCGACGGCAAAAGCAGCGTGGCTGACGGTTTTCAGTTCAATGATGTCGGCTGTTGCGTGGTGGACGTGCAGCGTCAGCGTCGAGACGAAGCCGGAAAAATCAACTTTACGGATAGTTGCGCGAACGGTTGCTGTGCTATTTGCCTCATTACTATCAACCTTATCGTTATTAACCCCAGCATCCAGAATCGCGATTTGCTCCGGTCTGAGCATGATTCTTGCCTTCCCGCTTGCGGTTGGGCGATCTACCGCGATGCGCCCAAGCAGACAGTCAGCCTGACCGCCGTCGATTTGTGCATCGAGAATTAGCGTTTCGCCGAGGAAGGTCGCGATGTCCTCATTGGCGGGCTGGTGGTAAAGCGCCCACGGCGAACCGGATTGCGATAGCTGGCCGTCGCGCATGACGACAACATGGTCAGCAAAGGACAGCGCCTCTCCCTGATCGTGAGTCACCAGAATCGATGCCACATTAGCCTGCTGCAATACGTCCATCACCGCTTTACGGGTGGCGGCACGCAGGCCGGTATCCAGCGCGGAAAAAGGTTCATCCAGCAGCATTAATGCAGGGCGCTGCGCCAGCGCGCGAGCCAGTGCAACACGCTGCTGCTGACCACCGGAAATCTCATGCGGCGAGTGCTTCTGCAAATGCGCCGGAAGGGACACCAGCGCCATCAACTCATCCACGCGCTTTTGTTTTTCTGCCTTCGAGCCTTTGAGCCCAAATGCGATGTTGTCCGCGATACAAAGATGCGGGAATAGCGCGCCGTCCTGCGGTACGTAGCCGATTCTGCGCTGGTGGGCAGGAACGGAAAGCCCGTTATCGCAGAGCGTCTGCCCGTTCAGCGTGATGACGCCGCTATCTGGTTTTTCAAACCCGGCAATCAGGCGCAGTAGCGTGGTTTTCCCCGAACCGGACGGGCCGACAATCGCCGTGCGGCGGCTGTTTTCTAACGTCAGATGAATGTCAGACAGCACAGTGCGCTCGTTAAAGCTTTTACTGACGCGATGAAGTTCCAACATGATTACAGCCCCGCCATTTTTTGTGATTGCGTGTAGAGAAACCAGGTCCACGGCAGCGACAGTAGGACCAGAATCAGCGCGTAGGGTGCCGCCGCCGGATAATCGATCTCGCTGGTGAGCGCCCAAAAGCCAGTCGCCAGCGTGCGGGTGCCGTTGGGAGCCAGCAGCAGCGTGGCGGTCAGCTCGTTAACGATTGCCAGAAAGACGAGCGTTGCCCCGGTAGCAACGCCGGGCGCGGCCAGCCGAACGGTCACGGTCATTAACGTCTGCAACGGCGAACGCCCCAGACTGGCGGCGACCTGCTCCAGCTCCACCGGAGCCTGTGCGATACCGGCGCGTAGGTTAACCAGCGCCCGTGGCATAAACATCAACAGGTAAGCCAGTAGCACGGTGAATTCAGTCTGGTAGAGCGGCCTGACGATGTGAATCGTGGTGGTCACCAGCGCCAGCGCGACGACGATACCCGGCAGAGAGCTGGTAATGTAATTGCACCCTTCCAGAAACCGATACAGGCGGCTGGGGTGGCGAATCGTTAGCCAGGCCATCGGGATCGCTGCCAGCGTTGTCAGTGCGGCACCGCTTAGCGCCAGCATCATGGTCTGGCGAAAGGCATCCAGCAGTTCGCGGCGCTGCCACACCTCCCAGCCGCCAAACCACAGCCAGCGAGACAGCGTAATGAAAGGCACGCCGAGCGTCAGCAGCACCAGCGTTGCCAGTAGCAGCAGAGCCAGTAACAGCGGAATCAGCGACAGGCGTACCAGCGTGACAGCCTGCGGCGCGCCGGAACCGACATGCGCATAGCGCGTGACGCCGCGCACGCGGGCATCCGCACACAGCAGAAACAGGCACAGCAGCGCCAGCACACCAGCCAGCATGTTAGCCGCCGGACCGTTAAACGTTGACTGAAACTGATCGAAAATCGCGGTGGTAAAGGTATCGAAGCGGATCATGGCAAACAGGCCATATTCCGCCAGCAGATGCAGCGCAATCAGCAGCAGCCCGCCGCCGATAGCCAGCTTTAGCTGCGGCAGCACCACGCGGAAAAATACGGTAATGGGAGGCACGCCCAGCGTAGCCGCGACATCTTCCAGCGCAGGATTAAGCCGTCGCAGCGTCGCGGCACAGGGTAAATACACAAACGGCAAATAAGCGACGACGGATAAAAACACGCCAGCTGGCAGACCATGCAGGCCGGGTGCGGTGGTGATCCAGGCATAGCTTTGTACAAATGCGGGTATTGCCAGCGGCGCGGTGAGCAGCAGGGACCACAGGCGTCGGGCGGGCAGGGTAGTACGTTCCGTCAGCCAGGCCAACAGCACGCCGAGCACCGTGCAAATCGGCAGCGTCAGAACAACCAGCAGCACCGTGTTGGTCAGCAGTTCGCCGACGCGAGGGCGTAAGAGCAGCGCACGCGCCGTTTCCCAACCGGTATCAATGCTCACGCCAATCACAAAGCCCAGCGGAATAAACCCCAGCAGGGATAGCGTCAGGGCGACGATCGTCAGCAACGCGGCTGGCTTGCGTAATGGCGGAGAGGGGGCGGTGAACGGGGTGGTTTCGCTGTAGCTAACGTTTGTCATACGGCCTGTAGCTGCCTCGTCAGGACGATATTTTAAGACGGTGAAGCCACGCTGAGCGGGCATTCGGGTAAGGATTCATCAGGGCGCGAACGCCCTGATGAAAGGGGGCTATGACATCAATGTGCTATAACCCATACGCAATAATCTGTGCGTTAAAAACTATGCATTAAAACCTGTGCCTTACAGCAAGCCAGCTTGCGTCATCAGATCCACGACTTTTTTGCTGTTGAGCTTGGCGGCATCGACTTTCGGCGCATCCAGATCTTTCAGCGGAACCAGTTTGTCATTTGAGGCCGCGTTGACGCCAACGGCGTACTCAAAGGCATCGTTGGTGCGCAAGACCTCCTGACCGGATTTGCCGGTAATCCACTTAATGAAGGCCTGTGCGTTTTTCGCATGTTTGCTGGATGCCAGTACGCCGCCGCCGGAAATGCTGACAAACGCACCTGGATCTTTATGCTTGAAGTAGTACAACTTCGTGTTGTTACTGTTTTCGCCGGTTTTAGCCTGATCGACAAAACGGTAATAGTGATAGATCACACCGCTATCAATCTGGCCTGCGTTCACGGCTTTCATCACCGTGCTGTTACCTTTGTAGGCGGTGAAGTTCTCTTTCATGCCTTTCAGCCACGCCTGTGTGGCTTGCTCACCCTTCAGCTCCAGATAAGCGCTGACGATGGCCTGAAAATCTGCACCGGATGGAGACGCGGCCCAGCGGCCTTTCCATTCTGGCTTCGCCAGATCGGCTAAGGATTTCGGCAGTTGAGCGTCGGTAAATTTGGTCGGATTGTAAACAAAGACGGTGGAGCGTGCGGCAATCCCGATCCAGCGGCCGTGGGATGGACGATAGTCAGACGGCACCTGAGCAAGGGTAGTGTTATCCAGCGGAGCAAAGAGATTGGCGTTATCGACCAGCACCATTGACGGTGAATTCTCAGTCAGGAACACATCGGCAGGGGAGGATTTTCCTTCCTGCACCAGTTGGTTGCCCAATTCGGTGTCGCTGCCATTGCGCAACGTCACCTTGATGCCAGTTTCTTTGGTAAAACCGTCAACCCAGGATTTCACGAGGTTTTCATGTTGGGCATTGTAAATCACAATCCCTTCATCGTTTTCTGCTGCGGTTGCCGATGCGCTGAGAGCCAAACCGGAAGCGAATAAAACGGCAGAACTCAGCAATCCAAAACTAAGCTTCATAGTATTTACCCTTATTAATACCTGTCGTGTTTGCGTATGGCTGGCTTACATGGGAAGCCCTGCATCACTCACGATAGCTACGCTATTTTAGCGACACAGGCCGATATGTAGCGGCAGTCGACGATGGATTCTACATATTGATAATAATAATGATAGTTATTATTATTTCGCTTTCTTAAGGTTAAATTAAGGTTCCGGTGGGTGTGATCTTTCGGTCATCACTTTATTTCAGGGTGTGTCGCGGTATGAATTTGTATAAATCTATCGTCTAAAAAACAGGCTGACGTCTCTGTGAAATTTATTTCATCGGAAATGAGACATAACGTCATGATTTACAGAAACAAATCCTGATTGATCATCTATATTTACTCTGCAGGCTGTGAGTAGCGATACAACAAATGCACCGTACTTGCTTCGGTGTCACGTGCGCTTGTCTGCAATTTGGGGTTAATTGACCGACAAAAAGGTGACACAGCAACTGATATTCGGGGGATGGAAAAATGGATGTAGAAACGCGGATGATTGAGCTTATCGTTAAATCTGGCGAAACACGTTCCTGCGCAATGGAAGCACTGAGATCCGCTCGTCGAGGGGAGTGGGATCACGTCGATGAATTATTAAAAATGGCGGCGGTGGCGCTGAACCGGGCGCAGTTGATCCAGACCGGATTTATTGGCAACCAGAGTAAGGAAAAAGCCAATATCGAACTTATCGTGGTGCACGCGCAGGATCATCTGATGAATGCGATGCTGTGCCGTGAGCTGGCTGAAGAGATTATTGAACTCAGAAAAGAGGTCTCTGGCGTCAATCTCCACATGCGCTAGCCGCATCGCGGAGCAAAGGAAGAAGCCATTCAGTTCCACGCTGAGTGGCTTTGCTGTTTCTACCCGTCGCTATTTTTTCTTATAGCGACGTTTTCCTTATGCTATTTCCCGTTTCCGTACTGCTCGTCGCTGACTTTTTCCAGCCATTCAACCGGGCTGCCGTTAAGCGATTTGGCAATGGCAATGTGCGTCATCGCGGTTTGTGCCGTCGCACCGTGCCAGTGTTTTACGCCTTCGGGTATCCAGACGATATCGCCCTGATTGATTTCCTGAATCTCGCCGCCCCATTCCTGAAGCCAGCCCCGACCCTGTGTGACGATCAGCGTCTGACCGAGTGGATGGGTATGCCATGCTGTGCGGGCACTGGGTTCAAAGGTGACCGTCGCGCCACCAACCCGAGCCGGGGCGGTGCCCTGAAAGGGCGCGTCGATACGTACGTTGCCGGAAAAATAGCTTTCCGAGCCAGGTTGGGACGGGTGTGAACCACTGCGGGTAATTTTCAATTTTTCCTCCGTTCCGGCAATCGCAGCCGAAGCTAACATGGATAACATCACGACAGAGGCGGTAAGTCATCTCATGGAAAGCGTAGCTGTTATTGAAGAATTTGTAGTGATTGAACGATTCGCTGTGATTGAACCATTCAGGGTTGCTGAAAGATGAAAGACAGCGGCTGTGAAAAACGTTACTGCGATTTACGGAGAAGCACCAGAGGACAAAACCAGCAAGCGGCTATGAATTATATTCATTAATTACGCCGTGCAATGCGGGGATGTTATGTCCCGTTGCTGATTTTCAGCGTGGCTTAATTCGTGATTGACCGTTTCACATGGACATCATCCATGACACCACTCTTCGGACACTCTGATGTTAAAAGAAAATTTTAATGACCTCATTTCGTTCCTTGTGGTGGCAAGAGAACGTAGTTTTACTAAAGCGGCGGCGAAGCTCGGGCTGTCCCAGTCGGCACTAAGCCATTCGATTCGCGGCCTTGAAGAGCGGCTTGGCGTGCGTTTGCTAACCCGAACCACGCGCAGCGTCGCACCGACGGAAGCGGGAGAGAAGCTGGCGCATAGCCTCGGCCCGCATTTCGCGGATATTGAAAGCGAGCTGGTGGCGCTGGGCGACATGCGCGAACGGCCTGCGGGAAATATTCGTATCACGGCGGGGGAGCATGCGGTTGATTCAATATTATGGCCGGTGTTAAAGCCATTTTTGGCGAATTATCCCGATATTAACGTCGACATCACGGTGGATAATGCCTTAGCCGATATTGTTCTCGGCCGCTTTGATGCGGGCATTCGCCTGGGAGAACAGGTGGAAAAAGACATGATTGCTGTGCGTGTCGCACCGGAAATGAGCATGGCAGTGGTCGGTTCCCCGAACTATTTCGCTCGCAATCCTGCCCCCGCGATGCCACAGGATTTGCAGCATCACCGCTGTATTAACCTGCGTCTACCGACGATGGGCGGCATCTATGCATGGGAATTTGAAAAAAACGGTCGGGAAATCAAGGTCCGCGTTGAGGGACAGCTGACCATGAATAGCCTGCGCCAGCGGATCGACGCGGCACTCATCGGGCTCGGTCTGGCCTATGTACCGGAAGATTCGGTGAGAGATGATATTGCCAGCGGGCGTCTGATGCGGGTGCTAACGGAATGGTGTCCACCGTTCCCCGGCTACTACCTGTATTATCCCAGCCGCAAACAGCACACCACTGCCTTCTCACTGTTTGTGGAAGCGCTGCGCTACCCGCGTTAGGATTGGGTTATTGGGTAGTAAGTCAGGCGATTAAAAAGCGGTTGAGATAATCGGTTCCACCGACAAATTTTGAATATTCAAGGAAATGAAATGTGTTCTGATAATAATGACGCGCTTTTAGCGATTTTTTCTGGTGAGTTTAGCGTTAGCGACGATGCCTGGACGTTGGATGCCGTGCGATGGAGTTTTGTTGAGAAGAAAAAGATTATTGCCAGTTTGAAAGGGAAAATGGGGAGCGGCCCGTTTAGTGCAGAGATCGAGCTATTATGGCGGGAAGAACTCAAAGACTATTTCGGCAGAGGCGAAATTACCTATGATAATTATCGCTCGGAATACAAAACTAATGGTTTCGCAATAAAAATAATGGCATCAGATATTTATGTAGAAGATGATGTTTGCGTTATTGACGATGCTGAATGGCTGGAGAATGGCTATCCATATTCATTTTATGGCGATCTAGAACGGGCCGCGAATTGAAGTGAATAGCGGCCATTTTTAATAATGACCGCTATTTGGCTAGCGTTACCTTGAGGGGGAGTGGATTTATTCGAAGGCGTTCGTATGTTTTGTAAAATACATCGGATCGATGCTGGCTCTGATGAACATACCACCGCATTAATGTCTTGATTGCTCGCACTGATTTTTTAGCCTCATCATTTCCGCTGGTGGCAAGGGTGCCGTCATCATAGAACGATATTTCATACACGCTGGCGTTTCATCAGTAGGGGATTTTTTCGTGCTGGATGAGCAGGCGATAACAAACAGGGTTATTGAGATGATTAATAACCGTGGGAGAGTGGCCTGATAATTTTTCATCGATTCTCCTTTTAGTTTTTGCAATTACGTATAGCCCTGTAAAACGTGATGAGGAATACCGAGCGAATCCGTAATATTGCGAATACATTAAGTTAACATTAAGAGAATGGTTTGTCAGATGAAATAAAAAGGAAAGCCGGGATGACGCTATTCGTACTTATTCATCGCACCAAGGATTCTTGAACATCATCATCCCTAAAACCCCTAACAAACCTGAACGCACGGGGTCCGTCACCGCTCTTTACTACCGCATATTCAAACCACGTAAGTGATAATGGATGCAGGAGAGCCCTTCTCCTGCCTCGATCGCGCGTGGCTCGTCAGCCTTATTCTGTGACGGACATAAACACTGTACATACCGTTACACAGCAACGCTCATCATCGGCGATAAGCCTGGTATATAATCCAAAAATACAGGGGACGATTTACTGTGAAGATAAAAATTCACAACTTTCAAACAATAAATATCATGTAGCCTTACTTTATAATGAAAATCAAAAATACTCTCTGCCTACATATCCTGATGGCTACCCTTGCCATCCTGTTTCTTAGCGTTCCCCCGTTGGTGAAGAGCGTTGATCCGGTGCTGACATTCCAGCCGCTGATTAACACGATGGAAGGGACGGAAAAAGAACAAAAGGAAAAGATAGCCACCATTTCCCATGCATTACAGGGAAATGCGATTTTCTTTCTTGGCGCTTCCGAGGTCTCTACATCGGAAGATGAACATTACGCTATCTATAATTATTTTAATAACCAGTTACACCGTCCGGTTGTGGCCTATGGCGATAGCTATGTGGATAGCGTCACGCACTTTTTACTGCTCTCACGTTTTAAAAATGAACTTAACGCGAACAGTAAAGTTGTTTTGCTGCTGGCACCCGATAGCTTTTATTCAGACGGTATTCCGCCGGCCATTTTTGCCAACAATTTTCCCGCATCTATTTTTGATCCCCTGATGCAGGATAACCAGACGCGTCCCTTTTTGGTCAATTACTTACAACATATCGATAAAGAAGAGATAAGCCATTTAACGTTCGGCCAAATGAAGGTCTATGGCTGGGATCCACAACTTATCTGGCAGGAAGTGAGTTATCAATTTGCTAATTTCTGCGAGCTGATAAAAAACTATTGGCTGTCGATGCTGCGTATTATCCCTCAGTCGACACAACCGTGGCCGTATCAGCCAACCGCCAACATGACGCCAGACTGGAGTCGCGAGTTAGATCAGGCTCGCGTGCTGAACCAGTCCCGTCAGCAAAGCGCAGACACTCTGTGGATGGATAAGTCTGTTTTTGCCGACGATCCAACGCGGGAAGAGTGGGATGACGCGCCGATTGTTCCGGCGCAGATGGAGGCATTACGAGCGACGATCAAACTGCTGAAAGCGAGTAACGCCCAGTTTGTGGTCATTGTCGATCCGATTAATCCGTGGGCGATTAAGAATTCCGAGAAATTCCAGCCAGTCGATAGCCAGATCAGATCGATGCTGGACGCAAATCAGGTCCGCTATTTTGATATGTATGCGCAACCTTATCAGAACGGCTGGAATTGGGATCGCCTGCACCCAACCGATCCGGCATGGGGCGCGATGGATCAATTTATTGCAGAGAGTTTTAAATGATGAAAACTGCCATTCGCCTTTTTTTCCTTTATCTCTTTCTGGCAGTCACCATCGTCGCGTGGACGTCTGTTGATGAAAGCATGAGTTTAAAAGTGCATTTCGAATATCAAAAATTCTGAAGGATGAATGATGTATAGTTCCGGGGCATTTTTTTTCTTTCTGTTTTCATCCGCGTTACTGTTTGCGCTGGTTAATCGCGTATTCCGTTATCGGCTGACGTATTTATCTGCCTTCTCCGTATTGGCGGTATTCGGCTGGGGATATATTTTCCAGGGGGACTACGTTGTTCCCGTGGCGGTGTTCCTGAGCTTTTATCTTCTCGTCACCTTAAAAGAGAAAGGGTGGTTAAAAACCTGGCAGGCGGTCAGCCTGACGCTGTTGCCGCTGTTTTTGGTGAAATTACACCTTAATAACCACTGGGGCATGATCGGCCTGTCCTTTATGACCTTCCGCGCCATTGATGTCCTGCTTTATCGCAGTAAGAAAGATGGCCAGAATTTCCTGCACTACTTCTGCTACCTCTTTATGCCTTTTATTATTCTGGCTGGTCCGATGTATCGCTGGCGGACATGGGTTAATGACATTAATAAACCGGTCTTCACGCTGACCCGTGAACAGTTTTTAGTGGCGATGGAGCAGATTTTTACCGGCATTATTCAGAAGTTCTTATTCGCCATGCTGATCAATAATCTGGTGATTGAGTCGTGGAGCCAGCGCCCGTTTACGTTAAGCGTGGGTGTCGTGATGTCGCTCGCCTACAGCGCCTACCTTTATTTTGATTTTGCTGGCTACAGCAATATGGCTATCGGGGCGGGGCGCTTATTTGGCCTGAATATTCCGGCGAACTTCAATATGCCTATTCTGGCGAAAAACCCGCAGGACTTCTGGCGGCGTTTCCACATCAGCCTGTCTGAATGGCTGCGAGATGTGGTCTTTATGCCGATTTATATGAATCTGATGAAGCTCGATTTTTTCCGACAGAACAAAACGTTGGCACAGAATATTGGCATCTTCTGCACCCTGTTTTGTATGGGGGCATGGAACGGGCTTGAACGACACTATGTCATCAGCGGCGCACTGTTTGGCGCCATTTCCGTTGCCCACAACATGCTGCAGTGGTCAGCCAAACGCAGTCCGGCGCTGAGCAATTGTCTGCATCATCCGGTTATTGCGTTCATCGGTCGAATTCTGACGCTGGCAAGCGCCGCGGCCTCCCTCTACATCTTTAGCGGAATGTCCCCACTATGATCCTTAACTCTGAACTTCAGGAACTACAAGACTTCCTCCGTGCGGCATTACTCGACCCCGCGAACCCAGATCAGTTGGCGATTACCGGTAGCGATGACGCGATGACCTGGCAGCAGCTCTCCGTCGCCGTGACAGACTGGTCGCATCGCTATCAGCAATGTCGGCAGCCTGCGGGAGCGCCAGTGGTGTTATATGGGCATCAGCAGGCGGAGTTTGCCGTGGCGATCTATAGCTGTCTGCTGCATAACATCCCGTATATTCCGGTGGACTGCATCTATCCTCAGGAGCGGCTTAACGAGATTTGCCATCTGGCGAGCGCCCCTTATTATTACGATGTGGTGACCAGACAGTTTATTGCTACCGGTGAGGCAGGGCAGGCGCTGGTCGAGCAGGATCTCGCCTATATTATGTTTACCTCCGGCAGTACCGGAAAGCCGAAAGGGGTGCAGATCGGGCGTGAAAGTCTGTGGCACTTTATGAAGTGGGTGCGTCAGGACTTTTCGCTGCCAGACGTGCCGGTGCTGATGAATCATGCAGTGTTCAGTTTCGATCTCTCGTTGATCCCGCTGCTGGCGAATCTGGCAACGGGAGGGCACATCGTCCTGAATGCGAAAGAGGATATCGCGGCAGAAAACTGGCTCGATCGCCTGAAAGACAACGGCGTTTCCGTCTGGGTGTCAACGCCCTCTTTCGCCTACCAGAGGCTGCTTTCCCCCCAGTTCAACAGTGAATATTTACCTGAACTTAACGTCTTCGTGTTCATTGGCGAAGTGCTTAACAAAGCGCTGGTAAAACAGTTACGCCGTCGTTTCCCGCATGCCAAAATTCTCAACTCCTATGGCCCAACGGAAGCGACCATCGCAACCACCGTCATCGAAATCACCGATGAAATCCTGCACAGTGAAAACGATCTGCTGCCGGTGGGTGCGATGATGCCGGACTCCAGAATGGAAATTACGTCTGAGGGCGAACTGATCATTTGGGGCAAAAATGTGATGCGCGGTTACCTTGGGCTGGCGAAAGAGAATGCGGAGAAATTGCTGCATCGGGAGAGCGAAGCATTCCGGGGCTACAGAACCGGCGACCTGGGCTACGAGGACGGGCTGCTGTACTGTCAGGGCCGCAACGATAGCCAGATCAAACTGAATGGCTACCGCATTGAAATCAATGAGATTGAAAATCGTCTGCTGGCGATATCCGACATCAGCGAAGCGGTGGTTCTGCCGTTGATGAAATCGGGCGGTGGCGTTCTGCGCATCGCGGCGTTCTGCGTAACGAACTTAGCGCCAGAAGCGATTAAAACGTCGCTCTCGAAGGTGATTCCGCCTTACATGGTGCCTTCCCAAATTATTATCAAAGATGCGTTGCCGCTTAATCCTAACGGCAAAATTGACCGTAAACTGCTGGACAGCCATGCCCGCACGATCTAATGACTCAGGAAAAAATGATGGAACAAGAAATACTCGCGCTGTTTGAAAAGATCTTATCCCGTAAAGTGGGCTTTAACGATGAGCTGATTGAGTCCGATATTCTCGACTCTATTCTGGCGGTCGACTTGGTGCTGGAAGTACAGGACGTTTACGGCTGCGTGATCCCGCCAACCGAAGTCGCCACCGTTCTGAAAACCCCAGCGGATTTGGCCCGCTACATCGAAGAGAACCGCGGCTAAGCCTGAAACGGCGACGGTTTTTTCTCGTTATTTAAAGACCCTGGATAGGTTTATCTGGGGTTTTTTAATTGGGGGGAGTATCAAGGTCCATTACATCATTAGATTTTAGTGAAAAGAGGAGGGCAGTGATTCTCTATTCAAACCCTCCTAATTATTAAAATTGTATCCGTGGTGTTGAATATTTGTTGCCGATATTATCTGAAAAGATCTTTCAACAATGGATAATACACGGAGAAGTAAAATGGACTCATTCACTTTAGAAGATCGCTTTGATTATCAGCCTTTAACTCATTCCCAAGGTGAAACCTGTCATTTTGGTGTGCGTATTGAGCCTAAACAGTCAGGCGTGCATATTGGTGAATTATCACCTACCTGGCTGCGTACATTAGTAGAGAACGAACAATTAGTGGTACTGAGGGGCTTTGATAGCTTTACGAGTGCAGAAAATTTAACAACATACTGCGCAGCCATCGGTGACATTATGCAATGGCCATTTGGTGCCGTGTTGGAGCTGGTTGAACAACCCGATGCGACCGACCATATCTTTGCTAATAACTATGTTCCCTTACACTGGGACGGCATGTACCTTAAAACCGTGCCGGAACTACAAGTCTTTCAATGCGTCTCAGCCGTTGGCGAAGGGCAGGGGGGGCGAACCACGTTTTCGAGTACCACCACGGCGTTACGTCTGGCGTCACCCGAAACCAAAGCGCTGTGGCAGCGTGCCACAGGTCAGTATCAGCGCGCCGTCGAGCTATACAGCAGCACCGCGCAGGCCCCTATTATCGAGCAACATCCTTACCGCACTCATCCCGTCATTCGTTTTTGTGAGCCGCCGATTGCTGGTGATAAAGAATTCTTGAACCCATCCACTTATCACTTCTCCGGTATTGAACCTGAAGAGCAAGAACAATTACTCAGCAGCTTGCAGCATGCCTTATATGATCCACGGGTTCAGTATGCTCACCAATGGCAAAGCGGCGACATTGTCATAGCAGATAACTACTCGTTATTACATGGTCGTGAATCTTATGCCAGCCAGAGTGGCCGTCATCTGCGCCGAGTGCATATCCATGCTAAACAGCCGCTGAATAACCCACATTTGGTGCAGCCGTCATGAAACCACAGCATGTTGATCTCATGATTATCGGCGCCGGGCCTGTCGGCCTGGCCTGTGCCTATCTTGCTCAGCTGTCAGGTTTAAGTACCGTCATTATCGATAAATCATCAGGGCCGCTAACGGTAGGCCGCGCTGATGCGCTAAACGCCCGTAGCTTACAGCTGTTTGAAATTATCGGTTTATTCGACGAGCTTTATCCCTTGGGCAAAACCTGCAATACCAGCTCAGTCTGGTCAAAAGGTAAATTTATTTCACGCCAGTCTACCTGGTGGGATGCTTTAGAAGGCTGTTTCCACAAGCATTTTTTAATGATTGGTCAAGCTTATGTGGAACAAGCGCTCGATAATAAGCTCACCGAGCTAAAGAGTGCCGTGCGCCGTAATACTTCTGTGGAAGATATTGTGCTGGAGGACGACGGCTGTCTCACCACGCTCACCAGCGGTGAGACCGTGCGTTCCCGGTATTTGATTGGTGCAGATGGTTCACGATCGTTTGTGCGCCAACACTTTGCTATCCCGTTTGAGATTACTCGACCACAGATTACCTGGGCAGTGATTGATGGCGAAATAGAAACTGATTTCCCAAAAGTACCGGAAATTATTGTTTTCCAAGCAGAAACCGCCGATGTCGCCTGGATACCACGTGAAGGTAAGATTGATCGTTTCTATATCCAGATGGAGAGTGAGGACTTCACGCAACAGCAGGCGATAGATAAAATTAACCATGCTCTGCAACCACACCGCCTGCAATTCAAGTCGATTGAGTGGTACTCACAATTCTCGGTTAAAGAGTCTGTAGCAGAACACTATATCCTTGAAAATAAATTATTTATCGCTGGCGATGCGAGCCATATTCACTCGGTAAATGGTGGGCAAGGGCTAAATACCGGATTGGCCGATGCATTTAACCTCATCTGGAAAATCGCGATGATTACCCATCATCATGCGCCTCAAACGCTATTACAAAGTTACGAAACGGAGCGAAAAGCGGTCGCGCTGGAAGTCGTAAAAACGTCAGCGGAACTCGTGCGTTCAACCAAAACCTCAGAGACAGGCACCCATGCCGATGACTACGTCAAGATTGTCGAAAAACGGGCGGGTTACATCACGGGGATGGGCGTTCGCTATGGAACCGACGGGCGTGTTGGCGAAAGGCTGCATGATTTTATGTGGCGTGATTCTCAATCTAGTCAGTCAGGCAGAATTTACTCACATTTAAATTATCGCAATTACAGTTTGCTCATCATCGGTGCGGCGACTGTCCCTGCATCACTGCCTGATGTCGTCAATGTCCTGCACGTTGAAACGGGAAGTAGCCCCTATTCCGAGCAATATCTGTTAGTTCGGCCAGATGGCTATATAGCCGCCACCGCTCCTCTCGACCAACCTTCCGCGATCGGTCATTACTTTAGCGACTGGCGAGTTCAATAGCATAAACGTTGCCGGCTCAGTGAGACTGCACTGAGCCGTCTAAAGTGAATGGTTCGGTTTATTGGGGGGCTTACACTTACATTTCGAGGATCTCTTGAACCCAATCCCCCCAACATTCACAACCAAGTCGTGACTCAACTGTACCCGGATGAGATGCAAACCACCATTCCTTTACCACTTCATATTCCGAGGGTATAAGGGTGAATGGACGCCAACAACCCATTCTTCCATCTTGATCACATGGATCACTGCCAACCAGAAAGAATTCATTCAGAAAGGGCAAAGTTGGGAAATAGCCAGAAGAACTAATGACACCAAAGATGCCATAAAGCACTTTGGTGTTCTCATCTAAAATCCGTTTAGCATTATTAATATTATTCATAGAAATCCATTCATCTGATGTTTACGTTATTGTCATGTTCTTACTAAGTATACGTACCTTGGTTTTCTTACTCGATAGTATTTTTGGATAGTGTTTAGCTATGATGTCGTTCATACGTTCAACCAACTCCTGGTGTTTGAAGGTCAAATGCGCGGTTCCCTTCTGAAGTAACGAATACTGAAGAATTCATCTTCGTAAGTTTCCTTAGCCGGATTCTCCCGGGTATGTTCCATCAATCGCGTAGAGATATTGCCACGGTTGTCAGGGATGGGTTTACCGGTCACTAGGATCGCCACCAGAAGCGACAATTTTTCGAGCCTCTTCCCGTTTTAGTCTCGCCTCTGCCAGCAAGATATCAGGATAGACACCGATAGATAATTTTTTCTCTTTCCCTGCAACGCGGTATTCAAACGCCAGTATTTGGCTCCATTCGGCTTTATCAGAAGAGAAAGGCTTGCGCCGTCAGTGAGTTTGTATTCTTTGTTTTGTGGCTTGGCGGTTTCTATCTGTCGAGCATGTAAGTGGCATCGTGGGGAGCTCCTAATAGTCATTGAACAAGAAGAGCCCTCATAGAGGCCCCCAACATCGACTTGATTTCCGGTATGCTGGGTTGACCTCGGTGGAGCTCAGCGGCAGAAAATCCTAATGATATCAATGAATATAAAGGGGTTTTGTTGAATTCGGTAGAGTCTGGGAGAACTTAAAATGGTACGCCCTACAGGGCTCGAACCTGTGACCTACGGCTTAGAAGGCCGTTGCTCTATCCAACTGAGCTAAGGGCGCATTTCAAAAAGAAATGGCTGTTGCGTGTTACAACAGTGGGCTGGATTATACCCACACGTCCCAGTGAGTCAACGGGTTGGCGCTGGATTTACGCTATACGGTGAATCCCTGTACAACTTTGGTGAATGTCGCTTTCTCAGGTGTGACTTTTTTGCACAATTGCGAGCCTTGTCCACATGCACTACACATAGCAATGAAAATTTCAGTTTTATCTGCTAGATGCGTTCAGTAATTCTTTTCAAGTTATGAACGGACGTATTCTGCGTTCTGCGCTGTTGGTACACTATGCCCGCATTCGTGGGTTTTGGATGAGTGTGGGCTGCTTTCACGTGCCGGGTTTGCCGCTCGGCTATTTGTGGATCCGCTATTTTGTCGAACTTTGGAACCTTTTGATTTATGAACATTCTTTCATCCGCATTCTTGCGCGTTTGTCTGCTGGCAATGTTGATGCTGCCTGTTGGATATGCATCGGCGGCGAGTGCGGATTCTGATCCTGACCCACAGCCTGCGCAGACCGATGCGCCCGTAAAAATCAATGTCGATGCCGAGTTGATCAAGCTGCAAAAACAGTTAGATAACATCAAGCAGCAGGTTTCAGGCACCAATAGCGACAGCAAATTTGGTGCGTTGAATGACACAACGCAGGAACTGGTGAATAGCGCCAATGAGCTTGCTAATGCAGTAGCACCGCAGCGCGCTCAAATTCAGGCTCAGCTGGATGTCTTAGGACCAGCGCCAGAGCCCGGATCCAGCATTAGTGAAACCAGCGAAGTGACGCGTAAGCGAAACAGTCTGAATACGCAAAAAGCAAAAATGGATGCGCAGATCGAGCAGATTCAGGCTTTACGCACCGGAGCGACCAATCTGTCCGCGCAAATCGTGACTCTGCGCCGTAATGCGTTGAAAACGCAGCTGGCATTGAATTCCGGTAGCATTCTGGGCGGGCGCTTCTGGGCACCGATTGTGGCTCCGCAGGCGGAGGATGTACGCCGCCTGAGCACCTTTCAGGATCAATTAAGTGACGCTTTTACGGTGGCCTGGGAGCCAGACTGGCGTTACGGCTCCGCACTCCTGATTTTGATCGCCATGGCTATGAGTTCGGCGGGGCGTCGGTATATGGAGAAATGTCTGGCCTGGGCGGGAATTAACTGGCTGCCGGAAGGGCGTCTGCGGCGGAGCTTTTTAGCCACGGCGTCGGTTATTTCAACCGTGGTCACGATCGGTATTGCGGTAAATCTGATCGACTTTACGTTTACGCGCCACGGTGAAGCTTCAGAACGCGTCGTGTCATTCCTTGATGCGTTGGTGAGACAGGCCATTTTCTGTTCGATGATCGCTGGATTGGGGCGTGCGTTCCTTTCGAATCAGCGCCCTTCATGGCGTTTGCCTGCGATTGCTAACCCTGTCGCAAAAGCCATGAAGCCGTTCCCTGTGGTTGCCGCGGGCATTATTCTGATCTTCGGTTTTATTGAACAAGTGACGGCGACGGTGGGAACATCGGTCGCGGCAACCATTATGGTGAACGGCTTATCTGCACTGTTCCTGGCCTTTACGGCGGGGACCATTACGCTAAAAAGTGATCAGATTCGTCGGCAGATGGTGCATTCAGGGGAACAGCCGGAAGCGCGTTCGACATTATCCGGCATTATTCATCTTGCCGTATTGGCAACATCGTTCTCTATTCTGGTGTCGCTGGTCATCGGCTATATCTCACTGGCTCGTTTCCTGGCGTTCGAGCTGGTGTGGATTGGCATGGTGTTCTCCTGCCTGTATTTGTTCTCAACGTTTATTACCGATATCTGCGAAAGCCTCTTTTCTCCCAACAACGCCAGCGGCAAGCGAATGAAAAATTCGCTCAATCTGGACGATCGGCATCTGGCTCAGGCTACCTTGCTCCTGTCGGCTGCCGGTAAAGTCTTTTTAATCTTGATGGCGGCCGTCGCTTTACTGAACGGGACGTTTGGCACCACTACGCCGCTTGAGCTGGTGCAAAAAGCCGTTGAAATCTGGGGCGGAAAAGGGCTGGAAACGCTCAGCATCGTGCCTGCACATCTGGTCAATGCCGTGCTCTTTCTGGTGGTGGGGGTTTATGTTTTACGCTCCTCAAAACGCTGGCTGGAAGATGAATTCCTTCCTAAAACGACGTTAGAACGCGGTATCCGTGCGTCGCTGGTGACGCTGTTCAGCAACATCGGCTACATCCTGATTATCCTGCTGACGTTGGCGACATTGGGGATTGAATGGAACAAGCTGGCATGGATTGTCAGCGCGCTGTCGGTGGGCATCGGTTTTGGCTTACAGGAGATCGTGAAGAACTTTATCTCCGGCCTGATTTTGTTGACAGAGCGCCCGGTGAAAGTTGGCGATTCGGTCAGTATCAGCGGCGTTGAAGGTGATATCCGGCGGATTAACGTGCGTGCGACGGAAATTCAGCTTGGCGACCGTTCGACGGTGATCGTGCCGAACTCCCAATTTATTTCGCAGAATGTGCGCAATATTACGATGGGGAATCCGTTTGGGGTTGCCACGCTGGCACTGACGTTCCCGCTGGATATCGATCCTGAAGAAGTCCGGACACTGTTATTGGATGCTTACATCAGTCATGAGGCGATTCTGGAAACCCCTGCACCGTCAGTGAAATTCAGCCAGTTGAACCCAACGGGCATGGTGCTGAGCGTCACGGGCTATGTCAGCAGCCCGAGAATGGTATCGGAAGCGAAGAGCGATCTGTTGTTTGCGATTATCAAGCGACTGCGGGAATCTAATATTCCACTGGCCGTACCGCAGAAGATGGTGCTGGAAAACTCAGGGCTTGCGCTGACTGACGGCATGTCGGGTGAGGATAAATAATGTGCTCAGCCATCCGTTATCCGGCAGTGAACGGGTAACGGATGAACATCGAAGCCGTGCTTACAGGATGTGAAGCGCGGCTATTTTTCCTGCTGTTTAATCATATCGAGATAGATTTCACGCAACCGCTGAGTTATTTTTCCGGGCTTACCGTCGCCGATCGTTTTTCCATCCAGCATTACGACGGGGAGAACGAGCATGGTGGCTGAACTGACAAAAATCTCTTTAGCGTGATACGCCTCTTCCGGCGTAAAAAAGCGTTCTTCCAGCGTAATGCCCTCTTTTTCTGCCAGCTTGAGCAGCGACTGACGCGTAATACCGTGCAGAATAGCGTTGCTGAGTGGGCGGGTCACAACCGTGTTGTCATGCAGGACGATGTAGCAATTGCAGGAACTGCCTTCGGTAATGAAACCGTCTTCAACAAAGAAAGCGTCGTCGGCCTGATTGGCATGGGCATACTCTTTTGCCAGGCTGGCGGCGAGCAGGCTGACGGTTTTGATGTCCCGACGCTGCCAGCGAATATCCTCGGTGGTGACAACGTGCAGGCCCGTTGTGGCTTTCGGGTTACCGACCAACGAACGTGCCTGAGTGAATAACACCAACGTGGATTTGACGTCAGCAGAAGGGAAATAGAAATCACGATCGCCGGCATTGCCACGGCTAAGCTGTAAATAGATCGCGCCTTCTTTCAGATCGTTTTTATTGATCAGCTCATCGTGAATCTCTTTGAGTGCCTCAGGAGTGACAGGCAACGTGAGCGACAGCTCGCGGCAGGAGCGTTGCAGGCGAGTGATATGATCGGCGAAATCAACCAGCTTGCCATCGATGACCGCCGTCACTTCATAGACGGCATCGGCAAACAGGAAACCACGGTCAAATACAGAAATTTTTGCTTCATTTTCTTCTACATACTGTCCATCAACATAAACAAGACGTTGCATCACAACACTCCTTAATAGTTGCTCAATGCAGGTTAACGCGCGTTATCCCCACAATAATGCGTCGGGCGGTAATATTTCGCTACCGTTATAGTGCAACCCGTTAGTACGATCGCGCTGCAAGAGCAGTGGGCCATCCAAATCGACCACGGCGGCACCTTGTGCCACGACAAATGCGGGAGCCATCGAGAGCGATGTACTCACCATGCAGCCGACCATAATTTTTAAACCTTGCTCCTGCGCATATTGTCGCAGACGCAGGGCTTCCGTTAGACCGCCGGTTTTATCCAGCTTGATGTTGATCATGTCATAGCGGCCGACCAGAGCGGACAGCGACTGACTGTCATGACAGGATTCATCGGCACAGACGGGAATCGGGCGGGGCAAGTCTGCCAGCACATCATCTTTGCCTGCTGGGAAAGGTTGTTCGATCATCGTTACGCCAAGTGCCGCGAGTTCAGGAACCAGCGTCAGATAACGTTCGGTATCCCATCCTTCATTCGCGTCCACAATCAGACGAGCCGATGGTGCGCCTTCGCGCACGGCGGCAACTCTGGCCAGATCGTCTGCATCGGCCAGCTTTAGTTTGAGAAGAGGGCGGTTAGCATGATGTATTGCGGCGTGGCGCATACGGTCTGGTGTATCCAGCGATAGCGTATAGGCCGTCTCCAACGCCGTAGGCGAAGGGAGATTCAAACGCTGCCAAATGCGCTGTTGGTGCTGTTTGCACTCCAGATCCCAGAATGCACAATCGAGCGCATTGCGCGCCGCGCCTGCGGGCAGGATGGTTTGCAGCCTCTCCCGATCTAAACCGTTACGGATGTCGCCGTGCAGTGAGGCAATTTGTGCCGTGACGCTGTCGAGGGACTCGCCGTAGCGCGAATAAGGGACGCATTCGCCGTAGCCTGTCACGTTGCCAGACTGGATCGCCACCACAACGACATCCGCCTGACGCTTGCTGCCGCGTGAAATGGTAAATGCGCCTTCTATTGGCCAACTCTCGGTGAAATATCGCATCTCAGTCATAAGCTTACTCTCGGGTTAACCATCCTGTGCCTCAGGGGGGATAAGCGCCTTATTTACAAGGCCTGAGCGGGTCATCAAGTGTAATGCTTCTTTCGGTGCGTATTCTCCATTTTTCGCGATCTTAGCCAGAAATTGATGACGCTTAATTCCAGGCTGGAAAAATTTACGAGCACAGTATCGACAGGGCGAATTATCTGAGATAGCTTGAATAAGCTCATCACACTTCAGGTCGCCTGTACCCCTGTGGTTAACGAAAGTTGTAGTTAACGAAAGCTGTCGTCAACGAAAACGGGTTTACTGCGATTTGAATGATGTTGAGTAGAGTGCCTTTACAGGCACTGCGTCGCTCGGACGGTCCGGGCGCTCACGTTAATCTGAGGATGTTATGGCTGATTCTACTTCTCCGCGCCGTTTTACGCGCATCGATCGTCTTCCCCCGTATGTATTTAATATTACTGCTGAATTGAAAATGGCTGCGCGTCGTCGCGGCGAAGATATTATTGATTTCAGCATGGGTAACCCTGACGGCCCGACCCCTCCTCATATCGTGGAAAAACTCTGTACAGTCGCACAACGCGAAGATACTCACGGATATTCGACCTCCCGAGGCATTCCGCGCTTACGCCGTGCGATCTCCCGCTGGTACGCCGATCGTTATGAGGTTGATATCGATCCTGAAAGTGAAGCTATCGTCACGATTGGCTCCAAAGAGGGGCTGGCGCACCTGATGCTGGCAACGTTAGATCATGGCGATACGGTGCTGGTGCCGAACCCCAGCTACCCGATTCACATTTATGGTGCAGTGATTGCCGGGGCGCAGGTGCGTTCTGTGCCGCTGGTGGACGGCGTCGATTTCTTCAACGAATTAGAGCGCGCGATCCGCGAGAGTATTCCGAAGCCGAAAATGATGATTCTCGGTTTTCCGTCGAACCCGACTGCACAGTGTGTTGAGCTGGATTTCTTTGAACGCGTTGTGGCGTTGGCAAAACAGTACGGCGTGTTGGTGATCCACGATCTGGCCTATGCCGATATCGTGTACGACGGCTGGAAAGCGCCGTCGATCATGCAGGTTCCCGGCGCGAAGGACATCGCGGTAGAGTTCTTCACGCTGTCGAAAAGCTACAACATGGCGGGCTGGCGTATCGGCTTTATGGTTGGCAACCCAGAGCTGGTCAGCGCGCTGGCGCGGATTAAGAGCTACCACGATTACGGCACGTTCACGCCGTTGCAGGTGGCGGCGATTGCTGCGTTGGAAGGCGATCAGCAATGTGTGCGGGATATTGCCGAACAGTATCGCCAGCGCCGTAACGTGTTGGTGCGTGGTCTGCACGAGGCCGGCTGGATGGTTGATGAGCCGAAAGCGTCAATGTACGTCTGGGCGAAAATTCCTGAAGCCTATGCGCATCTGGGGTCGCTGGAGTTTGCCAAACGGCTGCTGTCGGAAGCGAAGGTTTGCGTCTCCCCCGGCATTGGCTTTGGCGATTATGGCGATACCCATGTTCGATTCGCCTTAATTGAGAATCAGGATCGAATTCGGCAGGCGGTGCGCGGTATTAAGGCCATGTTCCGCGCCGACGGTCTTCTGCCAACTACCAAATCCTTACCCGGCAAGGGCACGACTGCCTGATAGTCATTTCCTGATAGCTGCGGCTCCCAGTCGACTGACTGGGAGCACATAAACATGCCGTGACAGCGGCTTATCATTTGCTAGAATGCCTACCGTTAATCTCAATCAGGATGAGTTTGTCATGTCATTATCTCTGTCTAAAATTTCTGCGTTAACGCTGCTTTGCGTTACGCTGGCCGGGTGCCAGCAAACAGGAACGTCTGCCCAAAAAGGAACGGCGGCAGGCCAGTCTTCTGCGGTAACGGTTTCTCCTAACGATCAACTGAATCAACTGGCGTCGCTGGTTGCGGCTACCCGCTATCTCAAATCGAAGTGTAACCGCAGCGATCTGCCTGATGATGCGACGATTGCCAATGTCGCGTTGGCTGTAGCGAAACAACGAGGCTGGAATGTTGCGAGCTATCAGGCTTTACCGCAGCGCAGTGAAAGCCTGTATCAAGGGTTATTGAAAGACAGTACGCCAAAAGAGGCGCAGTGTTCGGAATTTAACCGTACATTGGCGCCGTTTATTGAGGCCATTCGCAGCCAAAGCTAAGGCGTAGCACTTCCACTTTGATTGTCGGCGGAACGTTCATTTTCGTTGAATTTTCCGCCCGGCCAATCTTCCAATGCTTCAAGAATAAACACCTCACCCTCTACGCTGAAAATGGTCATATCCTGCTGGATCTGTTCTATGGTCAGCCCTTCTATTGGCGAATCCCCTTCGCGGAATTGCAGGCCGTTGAGCGTGATGCTGCGCTTGGTATCATCCGACGTGTAAACATGTGCGCTGTAGGCCAGCGGCGGAATCTCACCGTTGCTGATGGCGGGTAACGGCAGCGTGGTCTTTTTCTCTGATGAGGCGGGTGTATCGATATGTGCCTCTTCCTGATGAGGTGTAGCGGCGAGTGCTGCTGGCGTTTGTTCTTCTGCCGCAGGCAAGGTAGTCGCTTGAACCGCTAAAGCGGTCGTCGGAGAAGCAGGGCTCCCCCAGCGCTGGTGGCTGAACCAGCCGAGTGCGGTAAAAAGCAGAGCATAAATAACCATCAGATAACCGGGCATCGGGTATCTGGCAAGCAGTGCTGGCTGTGAGTGTGTCGTTGCGTCCGGTGCGTTATCCACGCGCTTATCCTTAAGTGTTTTAGGGGGTATTTAGGTCGTGTAGCACCACATCATAAACCAAAGTCGGGTGAGTAGGATGGTGCCGTCTGCCTTATTTTGCAAAAAATAGAAAGAGCCAGAAAACTGAATCTCTCGGTTATGTGACAGTTCCTCCATTTTGATTAAAAACTATTACAGTCATAATAATCACAGATGGAATCTTGATGCGGGTCGCAAAAAAAACGTGTGAATTTGCTTTAATGAAACCATGTTTTACCATTGTAGGTATAACGTTTCTTTTTGATGTTCGATAATCAATCAGCGTGGGGTGGTGCCATCATCATTTAATTAACAGTCCCGAGTGGTAAATGGGCAGTATTATTATGTGGTTTTTTACTACAGATAGTGTGCTGCTTTTTTATCAATAAGGGACGTGCCAATCTGCCACGACATTAAGAATAAAAGTACTTTTAAAGTATGCGATTAATATCGCAGGGTTTTGTGCGGATTTATTTTTCTATTTTAATAATTAAAAAATACTGAGGGATAAAATGTTTAGAGCGGTTATTGGAACTGGTCGTTTACGTACCTGTGCGGTAGCTATTGCCCTTTCCGGGCTCGTGCTTTCCGGGTGTGATAATAGTCAGCAGCCAGTGGCAGAAGCAGCTCCGCCAGATTTGCAGGTGAAAACGGCACCGTTTGGCTGGGCTGCGCAATATCAGAATACGGATGGTAAATTTTATGCAACGACGGGGGGCGAGGGCGCACATGAAAATAGTATTTATGTCGTCACCAGCCGCCAGGAATTAAAAGACGCATTAAATAACATCCGCAGCCCCCGTTATATCGCCGGTGATGCTGATGCGGAATTGAAGGCGAAGTTAGAACCCAAAATTATCTACTGGCAAGGCACGGTCCGCGGCGATGATTTAGGCAATGGACGCTATGCGGATGCTGAGTATTATAAAACCAAGCCGAATAAAACGACGTTTGATTTTGACTTATACGTCAAAGCGTTCGACCAGGATTATATGGCGCAGTTGAAAGCGACGGCGGATGCGGGCGGCAGCGATGCGGCGGCGGCTAGCGCTGAACTTAGCCTGCTTAAAAAGCAAAATGGTCAACGCTCGCAGTATGCCAACAACCAGAAGGCGCAGATTCAATTTCAGGTACCGCCGAATACCACGATTTTAGGTGTGGGTAGCGAAGCGAAACTGGTAGAGGGCTATTTATCCCTCAATACCTTAAGTCACACGTTTGGCAAAACCGATAACAGCAACATCATTATCCGTAATGTTACGTTTCAGGCACCGCGTGACTTCGCCCCAGCCTGGGATGCGGGCGACGGTGATAAAGGCAACTGGAATGCGCGCTATGATTCCGTGTCGATTAACGCCAGCAAAAATGTCTGGGTCGATCACTGTACCTTTACAGACGGTGAACATCCTGACTATCAGGAACCGGTGCTATTTGGCAAACATATCCAACGCCACGACGGCTTGCTGGATATCGAAGACGGTGCCGACTACCTGACGATTTCCTACAACATTTTTGCCGAGCATGACAAAACGGTATTAATTGGCTCCGGCGATGGTGATAAAGGGGAATACCGAATCACTTTTGAAGGCAATTTATGGGACAACAGCGTGCAGCGTTCACCGCGTGTGCGCTTTGGTCAGGTGCATTTGCTGAATAACTACCATCGCGGGGCAACGGATACAAATTACCCCATTCTGTATGCCATTGGGATGGGCTTCGATTCATCCATTCTTTCCGAAAGTAACGTGTTTAATTTCCAGGGCGGCGGCGCGGATGAAAATCTGATCATCGGTGCCTACAAAGGAAGCAAATTTAAAGACAACGGCTCCTGGTTCAATGGCAATCCGGCAAGCAATTTGAATCAAATCGCATTAGGCAAATGCAGCACATTGCAAGAAGCCGAGAAGGCTGCCGCTACGAATTCTGGCAAAGCGGTACCCGCATGGGCGCTGGAAACCTGCACCAATGAATTGGAATGGAGCCCGCCTTATGCGTATAGCGCCGGGAAATCCATTGCCGCCGTTGAGAAATACGTCCTGGACAATGCCGGAGCAGGGAAACTGGATATTTCTCTGCCGTGAATTGCCTGATTCAACCCATTATTCTTTTATTTGATTTTTATCTGTAAACCCTCTGCCGATAGGTTTCGCTCTGTGGCAACTACCCTGCCGTAGGGCGAAATACATCGGGCAAAATAATAGTAAAAATACAGGAAATGCTATGACTGACTTTTTACCTCGAACCCGTCTTACGCTCTGCGCAACATTGGTCCTGAGCGGCCTGATTGCCGGATGCAGCGATAGCGACTCAACGCCGGATGTCGGTGTTGATCGTTCCGCTGCGCCACAAAATCTTAAAGTGCCGACGTTGGCTTATGATGACCGCAGCGTGGTACTTGCCTGGGAAAAACCGACCAAACCTGCCGCTGGCATTAAGGATTACCGTGTCTATATGAATGGAACCTTGCTGGGCGGAACCATTGATAACCAGAACACCCATTCGCCGGCCAAGCCCTATATCGATAATTTCTACAATTCGATTGATACCGATAACTGGCATGTCCGCGTCAGCTTCCACAATTTCAAGGTCGATAATCTGTCGCCTGAAACGGAATACCGCTTCACGGTGCGCGCGCTTTATGACGACGGCAAAGAATCTGTTGATAGTGAAACCGTCGTGCAGAAAACGACGGCGACGCCAGCTTCACTGAATGTGACCAACTATGGTGCGAAAGGGGATGGCTTAACCAACGACACGGTGGCGATTCAGAAAGCGATTGATGACTGTACGCCAGCCGCGTATCCGAAAGGATGTAAGGTCGTGGTTGAAGGGGGAACGTTTAAAACGGGGGCGCTGTTCCTGCACAGCGATATGACGTTTGAAGTCGCGAAAGGTGCCACATTGCTGGGATCGGCAAACGGTGATGATTACCCGCTTGCCCGAGGCTACTATCTCTACCCTTATAGTTCACCTAAATTGCCGAAGCGTCCGCCTTCTTTGATTAACGTACTGGAAGCGGACGATCAGGGCAGCAGCCATGCAGGCACCTTTAAAAATATTCGTATCGTCGGGCAGGGCACCATTGATGGCAATGGCTGGCTGCGCGGCATTAAAGCCAGCGACACAAACATTACTGAAACTGATGAGTTAAATAACACCTTACCGCTCTATCGTGCGAGTAAAGCCACCAATGTCAGCAGTGACGGTATTCTGGCAAAAGACCAAACGGCAAAAGCCGTTGCTGAAGGAATGCTACTGGATGAAGCGTACAAAAACCGACGTTCCAGCCTGATGACGCTGCGCGGTGTGAGCAATATGTATCTGGAAGGGCTGACGATTCTGAACCCGGCATACCATGGTGTGATGGTGCTGGAATCCGAAAATGTGGCGATGAATGCGTTGGTACACACAACGTATGACGCGAATAATGCGGATGGCATTGAATTCGGAAACAGCCAGAACGTCATGGTATTCAATAACTTTTTTGACACGGGTGATGACAGCGTAAACTTTGCGGCGGGATACGGTGCCGAAGTGGCAACGCTGGGGCAAAAAGCGCAGAGCGGTGCCTGGATCTTCAATAACTACTTCCGCCGTGGGCATGGTGCGGTGGTTACGGGTAGCCATACCGGTGCCTGGATTGAAAAAATTGTTGCTGAAGATAACGTAATGAATAAGACGGATGTGGGCCTGCGCATGAAGAGTCGACCCTATTATGGGGGCGGCTCGCGTGACGTGGTATTCCGTAATAACGCGATGCGTGATATTGTCAACGAGCCGTTTGTGTTCACGATTAAATATAAAGCGGACGTGAACGATACCCAGCCTGCTGCTGAGCCCGCACAGTTCCGTGATGTGACCGTTTCCAACGTCACGGTTGATGGTACAGCGAAGAAAAACAGCATCATGGTCGATGGGATGACCGTGGCTGAAATGGCTGATGCGTATAAGTTCTCTTTTGGACGTGATGCTTATCATCAAGGCTTACATTTTGAGAATGTAAAATTCAAAAATGTAAAAGCTACTGACATCACATTCCTGAAGAACAGTGAATTTAAAAATGTCATTTTTGAGAATGTACCGGGAGCCTGGAATTTCGGTCATATTGAAAATATCAGGCTCGAAGACCGTGTAAATAATGATGCCGCGCTGACGACCAGTGGTGATGAGACCATCACCCGGGAAGCCGCAACGGAATAAGGCATTTTCCCCACGCTACTCGGCGTGGGGAGTATTATGGATGATTACCTATGGCACGATTGCAAGCTTTCAAAGATCCGTCTTTTAATTCGTTGGTTGCCACTTTTCGGTCACTGCCCGCTCCACTGATCCGACGTATTGTGTTGGGGCTGATTTTGCTGCTGATTTGTCAGCAGTTGGCCGTATTGACCTGGCGCTTTCTCCTCCCTGAAGACTCACGCATTGTTGGCGTGTCGGTCACGCCTGCCCAGGCGAAAGAAAAGCCCGCAACGCCGGGTGATTTTACCTTATTCGGCCATGCCCCCGCTGCAGATGCGTCTGCGGTTAACGACGCCGCATTATCCGGCGATATTCCTCTGACCTCGTTAAATATCAGTCTGACTGGGGTGTTGGCGAGTGGAGATGCCAAGCGTTCGATTGCCATTATCGCTAAAGATAGTCAGCAATACAGTCGCAGCGTCGGCGATGCCATTCCGGGCTATGAAGCCAAAATTGTGACTATCTCTGCCGATCGTGTCGTGCTCCAGTACCAAGGGCGCTATGAAGCGCTGCATTTGTATCAGGAGGACAGCACTGCTGACGCACCGCCATCTTCTGGCGCGTTTAGTCAGGTGAAAGAGAGCATACAAAAAGATCCCTTCTCGGCGCAGGACTACCTGAGCATTTCTCCCGTCACGGAAGAAGAAGTACTGAAAGGATATCAGTTAAATCCCGGCAAAAATCCCGATCTTTTCTACCGCGCAGGCTTGCAGGATAACGATCTCGCTGTGTCATTAAACGGCATGGATTTACGCGATGCGGATCAGGCACAGCAGGCGATGGCGCAGCTAGCCGGGATGAGCAAATTTAATTTGACCGTCGAACGTGATGGTCAACAGCAGGATATATATCTGGCACTGGATGGAGACCACTAATTTGTTTAGCAAGGGACAGGGATTTTTTAAGCGTCAGGTTTTTTCGAAGAATAAAAACCAGTGGCTTGGTCATGTACGCCGTAAGAGCATGTTATTGCTCAGCGGGAGCGTTTTGCTGATGGCCTCATCATTGGCGTGGAGCGCCGAATTCTCCGCCAGTTTTAAAGGCACCGATATTCAGGAGTTTATTAATACCGTCAGTAAGAATCTGAATAAGACGGTCATTATCGATCCGTCGGTCAGCGGAACGATTACCGTACGCAGCTATGACATGATGAATGAAGAACAGTATTACCAGTTCTTCCTGAGCGTGCTGGATGTCTATGGATTCACCGTGATTCCGATGGATAATAACGTCCTGAAAATCATTCGCTCGAAGGATGCGAAATCGACGTCTATGCCGTTGGCCACGGATGCACAGCCGGGCGTTGGTGATGAGGTTGTGACGCGCGTCGTGCCCGTCAACAACGTTGCCGCGCGTGATTTGGCACCGCTGCTGCGCCAGTTGAATGACAACGCCGGTGCCGGGAGCGTGGTGCATTACGAACCGTCGAACGTGCTGCTGATGACCGGCCGCGCGGGGGTGATCCAGCGGCTGATGACGATTGTCGAACGGGTTGATCAGACCGGCGATCGGAATGTGACCAGCATACCGCTGTCTTACGCTTCCTCAACGGAAGTGGTGAAGATGGTGAATGAGCTGAACAAGATGGATGAGAAATCCGCCTTGCCCGGCATGTTGACCGCCAATGTGGTGGCGGACGAGCGAACCAACTCAGTGCTGGTGCGCGGCGAGCCGAATTCACGCCAGCGCGTGATTGATATGGTCAAGCAGCTCGATCGCCAACAGGCGGTACAGGGCAACACCAAAGTTATCTACCTCAAATACGCCAAGGCTACCGATCTGGTCGAAGTGCTCACCGGCGTTGGCGACAGCATCCAAACCGATCAGCAAAATGCGCTGCCTGCGCTACGCAAAGACATTTCGATTAAGGCACACGAACAAACCAACTCGCTGATTGTGAATGCCGCACCGGACATCATGCGCGATCTGGAACAGGTGATTGTGCAGTTGGATATCCGTCGTCCGCAGGTCTTGGTCGAAGCGATCATCGCGGAAGTCCAGGATGCCGATGGCATGAATCTGGGCGTTCAATGGGCGAATAAAAATGCCGGCGTAACGCAATTCACGAATACGGGATTACCGATCACGACAATGATGGCGGGGGCGGATCAGTTCCGACGTGATGGAACGCTTGGCACGGCAGCGACAACGGCGCTTGGCGGTTTCAACGGGATTGCCGCCGGTTTTTATCAGGGCAACTGGAGCATGTTGCTGACGGCGCTGTCCAAAAACAGTAAGAACGATATTCTGGCGACGCCCAGTATCGTGACGCTGGACAATATGGAAGCGACGTTTAACGTCGGTCAGGAAGTGCCGGTATTGGCCGGTTCGCAGACGACATCCGGCGACAACGTTTTCCAAACGGTGGAACGTAAAACGGTCGGTATCAAACTGAAGGTGAAACCCCAAATTAACGAAGGCGACTCCGTTCTGCTGGAAATCGAACAGGAAGTCTCCAGCGTGGCAGATGCGGCCTCCAGCAGCAGCACCGATCTGGGGGCAACGTTCAATACGCGTACCGTTAATAACGCGGTGCTGGTCAGCAGCGGTGAAACCGTCGTTGTTGGCGGCTTGCTGGATAAAAGTACCAATGAGTCTGCGAGTAAAGTGCCTCTGTTGGGCGATATTCCCGTGTTGGGACATTTGTTCCGTTCCAACAGCACGGAAACGAAAAAGCGTAACCTGATGCTGTTTATCCGTCCTTCCATTATTCGCGATCGCAGCCAATACCAGAGCGCCTCTGCCAGTAAGTATCACTCGTTCAATGCGGAAGAGGAGAAGCAGCGAGACGTGAACGGCAGCGAAGGGGGGCTCTTGAATAACGAGTTGCTGCGCTTGCCGGAAGGTGGAAATGCCTACACGTTCCGTCAGGTTCAGTCCTCTATTGTGGCGTTTTATCCGGCGGGCGGGAAATGAGTGACGTTGCCTCCCAGATGATAGAGCTACGCCCGATATTGCCTTTTGCCTATGCACGATCGCAGCAAATTCTGCTGTTGCAGCGGGAAAATGATGCGAGCCTACAGACGATTTGCGTCGCGCAAACGCCACCCTCTGCCTTGCTGGAAGCGCGTCGGATTGCGGGCTGTTCGCTCAGGATTGAACGCGTTACGGAAGACGAATTTGAACGGCAATTAGTCATTAGCTATCAGCGCGACTCGGAAGAGGCTCGCCGTCTGATGGAAGACATCGGCAATGAAATGGACTTTTATACGCTGGTGGAGGAATTGCCAGACAGCGACGATTTGCTCGATGCCGACGACGACGCGCCGATTATCCGCCTCATCAATGCCATGTTGACCGAAGCGATTAAGAATAAAGCGTCGGATATTCATATCGAAACGTATGAGCGCTATTTGCTGATCCGCTTCCGCGTTGACGGCGTACTGCGTGAAATTTTGCGTCCACAGCGTAAGCTGGCGTCGCTGCTGGTGTCGCGTATCAAGGTCATGGCAAAGCTGGATATTGCGGAAAAACGTATTCCGCAGGATGGACGTATGGCGCTGCGAGTGGGGGGACGAGCGATTGACGTTCGTGTTTCCACGCTGCCGTCGAACTACGGTGAGCGCGTCGTGCTGCGCTTGCTGGATAAAAACAGCGTTAAGCTCGATCTTGAACTGTTGGGTATGTCGGAACGCAATCGGCAACTGCTGGACAGCCTGATTCACCGTCCCCATGGTATTATTCTGGTCACCGGCCCGACAGGCTCGGGGAAAAGTACCACGCTTTACGCCGCGCTCAGCCGCCTGAATGCGTCAGAACGTAACATCATGACGGTGGAAGATCCCATCGAGTATGAACTGGAAGGCATCGGGCAAACGCAGGTCAATGCCAAGGTTGATATGACGTTTGCCCGCGGGCTGCGTGCCATTCTGCGTCAGGACCCGGACGTCGTGCTGGTGGGGGAAATTCGTGATGGTGAAACGGCGCAGATTGCCGTGCAGGCCTCACTGACCGGCCACCTTGTGTTATCCACACTGCATACCAATAGTGCGCTGGGCGCGCTGTCTCGTTTGCAGGATATGGGCGTCGAACCATTCCTGCTATCAACCTCTTTGCTGGGCGTTCTCGCGCAGCGTCTGGTCAGGACGCTGTGTTCTGACTGTAGCCAGCCGCAGCCGGTCGATCCGGTTCAGGCTGAACAGATGGGGATCGCGCCCGGTACGCTGCTGCATAATCCCGTTGGTTGTCCGCAGTGTAGCTTTACCGGCTACCGGGGACGTATCGGCATTCATGAGCTGGTGCTGATTAATGACGACGTCCGTGCCGCGATCCACCGCAGTGACGGTGAAATGGCGATTGCGCAGATTCTGGGCGGGAGTCGAACCACCATCCGTCAGGACGGGTTGGATAAGGTACTGGCGGGGCTCACGACCTGGGAAGAAGTGATCCGCGTAACCAAAGAGGAATGATATGGCACAGTACCACTATCAGGCGCTGGATGCGCAGGGGAAAAAATGCCGTGGCGCTCAGGAGGCCGACTCTGCCAGACAGGCGCGTCAGCTATTGCGGGAGCGCGGTCTGGTGCCGTTGTCGGTTGATGAAAACCGAGGTGACCAGCAGAAATCCGGTTCTACAGGATTCTCTCTACGTCGCAAAATTCGGATCAGCACCTCAGATTTGGCGCTGCTGACTCGCCAGTTGGCCACGCTGGTGGCGGCGTCGTTGCCGCTGGAGGAAGCGCTGGATGCGGTGGCAAAACAGAGTGAAAAGCCACAGCTGAGCCAGTTGATGGCGGCGGTGCGCAGCAAGGTCATGGAAGGTCACTCGCTGGCCGATGCCATGAAATGCTTCCCCAGCAGCTTCGAACGGCTGTATTGCGCGATGGTCGCCGCAGGCGAGACGTCCGGTCACCTTGATGCCGTTTTGAACCGATTAGCGGACTACACCGAACAGCGCCAACAGATGCGTAGCCGCATTCAGCAGGCGATGATTTACCCGTGCGTATTAACCGTGGTCGCGATTGCCGTGGTCAGCATTTTGCTGTCCGTCGTGGTGCCGAAAGTCGTCGAGCAATTTATTCATATGAAGCAGGCGCTGCCGCTTTCAACCCGAGTGTTGATGGGGATGAGCGATGCCGTGCGTACGTTTGGGCCGTGGATGTTGCTGGCATTGCTGGCTGGGTTTATGGCGTTCCGCGTGATGCTGCGGCAGGAAAAGCGGCGCATCAGTTTTCATCGCCGTCTGCTGCATTTACCGCTGATCGGCCGTATAGCGCGTGGCTTAAATACGGCACGCTACGCGCGGACGCTCAGTATTCTTAACGCCAGTGCGGTGCCGTTGCTACAGGCGATGCGCATTAGCGGCGATGTCATGAGTAATGACTATGCCCGCCATCGGCTCTCGCTGGCGACGGATGCGGTACGAGAGGGCGTCAGCCTGCACAAAGCGCTGGAACAGACGGCGCTCTTTCCCCCAATGATGCGCCATATGATCGCCAGCGGTGAACGCAGCGGCGAGCTGGACAGCATGCTGGAGCGGGCGGCGGATAATCAGGATCGGGAATTCAGTTCGCAGATGACGCTGGCGCTGGGGCTATTTGAGCCTCTGCTGGTGGTCAGCATGGCGGCGGTGGTGTTGTTTATCGTACTCGCGATTTTACAACCGATTCTGCAACTGAATACGTTAATGAGTTCGTAAGAGAACCAACAATTGAATGAGGAAAAGTAAGGATGCAACAGTCTCAGCGTGGTTGTGGACAAAATAGTTATGGTCAGAGCGGTAATCGTCAGCGTGGTTTTACCCTGTTGGAGATTATGGTGGTCATCGTCATTCTCGGCGTACTGGCGAGTCTGGTGGTGCCCAATCTGATGGGGAATAAGGAAAAGGCGGATCGACAAAAAGCCGTCAGCGATATCGTGTCTCTGGAAAGCGCACTCGACATGTACAAGCTGGATAACAACCGTTACCCGTCCACCGAGCAGGGGCTGAAGGCGCTGGTAACGAAGCCGACGGTACAGCCTGAACCGCGTAACTACCCAGCCGATGGCTATATTCGCCGCCTGCCGCAGGATCCGTGGGGCACGGACTATCAACTGCTGAACCCTGGCCAGCACGGCAAGCTCGATATCTTCTCTCTGGGGCCTGATGGCATGCCGGGAACGGAAGATGACATCGGCAACTGGAATCTTGATAAGAAATAAAGGCATGCGGTGCTCTGCCTGTCTTTATTGATGACGGCTGTGGATGACTGTTGTGGGTAGTTGCTATCAATGGCAGCGGGAAAAGGACGGCAAAAGCGCAATGAAGCGGTCAACGAGGAAGCAGCAGGGGTTTACCCTGCTGGAAATGATGCTGGTCGTGTTACTGGCTGGCATTGCCGCTGGCATGGTGGTTATGGCGTTTCCTCCCGAGCGCCAGAATGACAGCGCCTGGCAGTTGGCTCGTTTTCAGGCGCAGTTAGAATTTGCCGCTGAAAGCAGTCAGGTTAATGAATACATGCTGGGTGTGCGTATTCATCCCGATCGCTGGCAGTTTTATCAACTCCAGCGACCCGCTGCATCAGAAGGGATACCGATCCCGAGCGGCGATCGCTGGCAGGGCTACAAGTGGCAGCCGTGGCAACCGCATCGGGTGAGCGCCTCGGCGACGCTGCCCGAGGCATTACGGCTTGAGCTACTGCAGGCCGATGGGAAAAAAGTGGATAAAACGCAGAGTGGTGACGATCCCGATATCCTGATTTTGCCCGGTGGCGAAATTACGCCTTTCCGTCTCCTCGTTAAATCTGAAAACAAAGCGCTCTCGAATTGGCTCCAGGTGGATAACACCGGACGATTTGTGACGTCGATGAGTCAGGGTAAGAAACGATGAGACGACAGAAAGGGATGACGCTGGTGGAGGTGCTGGTCGCGCTGAGTGTTTTTGCGCTGGCAGGCATTGCTGTTTTGCAAACGACAGCCAGACAGGCAAGCAGCCTGAGCCGACTGGAAGAGAAGACGTTTGCAGGCTGGGTGGCGGAAAACCAGCAGGTTCAACTGCGACTGGAACAACGCTGGCCGGAAGCGTCGTGGGTGAGAGGCGAGACGCAGTTCGCTGGCCTGCGCTGGCATTGGCGCTGGCAGGGCGTAGAGACCGGTGACCCTCAGACCAAAGCGCTGGATGTGGAAGTGCGACGTAATAAAGATGCCTTTGCCGCCGATGCTTCCCTGCGCACTTATGTGGTGAAGCAATAATGTTTAGTAAGACAAGGATGTGCAGCCAAACAAAAAGGGTACGAGAGCCCGCGCGACAGAAACGCCAGCAGGGGTTTACGCTGCTGGAGATGATTCTGGCGATCGCTATTTTTGCGGCGCTGAGCCTCAGCGCGTTTCAGGTGCTGAACGGCGTGATGCGTAATGATGAGATTTCGCAGCGTAAAGCCGAGCGTCTGGCTGAAATACAGCGCGCATTTTCACAAATGGACAACGATTTTTCTCAGATGATCGCTCGCGGCAGCAGAGGAAGTACCTCGATGTTTTACGCCGGTCGCGATCAGTTAAAAAGTGATGACTGGGGCGTCAGTTTTATGCGCAATGGGTGGCAGAACCCGTTTGGCATTCTGCCGCGCTCTGAACTTCAGCCTGTGGCCTATCGACTGCGGGAACACACGCTGGAACGGTTAACGCATGTGACTCCCGACCCGATTGAAGGGCTCGATCCCGGCGTAAAACCGCTTCTCACCGAGGTCGATGGTTTCCGCCTGCGCTTTTTCAGCAATAAAACCTGGCGCGATCGCTGGGACAACACTACGCAATTGCCACAAGGAATCGAAGTGGTGCTGACCTTAAGGGATTACGGAGAAATGTCGCGCATGTTCTTGATTACCACCGGGCCGGTTAAATGAGGTCGCGTCAGCGCGGCGCGGCACTGCTGGTAGTGCTCCTGATTCTGGCATTAATGGTGACGATTGCCGCGGTGATTACGGAACGCACAGGCAAAGCGTTTTTGCGCACCGAAAGTCATTTGAGCCGTCAGCAGGCGAAATGGTACGCATTAGGGGCGGAAACGCTAAGCGGACAGATATTACAGCGCGATGCGCGGAATATGCCGGGGCGCACGTTTGCCGGACAGAACTGGTCGCAGTCGGGGCTGCGTTTCCCCGTGGACGGTGGCGAAATCACTGGCCAGATTACTGATGCGCGTACCTGCTTTAACGTAAATGCGATCAACCAAGGCGTGGATAACGAAAGCACGCTGGTGAAGACGCCTTATCCGGCACAGGTTTTTCGGTTGCTGTTGAAAAATCTGGGTGAAGAAACGGATCGTGCAGAAAAAATTACCGCAGCGGTGCGTGACTGGATTGATGCGGATAACTATCCATCGGCGAACGGCGCAGAAGATGAAGTCTATGCTGCGTTGCCAGTGCCTTATCGTACCGCGAATCAGAGAATGAGTGAAATCAGTGAATTACGTTCAGTGTATGGCATTGATAGCGATCTCTATCGTCGGTTACTGCCCTATGTCTGTGCGCTGCCTGTGGATGCGATGTCCATTAATATCAACACGCTAACCGAATTTGATGCCCCGCTGTTATCTGCCGTGTTCCTGAACGAAATGACGATGTCGCAGGCAAAAGCGCTGGTACAGCAGCGGCCACGTATGGGGTGGGCAAGTATGGAGGTTCTGCAACAAACCGGGTTATTGCCCCCGAATAGCAAAAATACCGCGCAGCGAGTACTGGCAGTAAAAAGTGAATGGTTCTTTGTAAAACTTCAGGTGCGTGTCGGCGACAGCGACTTTCATCAACGTAGCTTGCTTCATCTGAGTGGACAAAAGGTACAGGTCGTGCAGCGGCAATATGGAGGATATAGGACGGTGAATCCATGAAAATAGCGGGAAAATGGAAGCGAAAAGCCGCAAAAGCCCCATTAAATCGAGGAACGGTCGCTCGACATCCGTGCCTCATTGTTCGTCTTCCTGTAGAAGAGCTGGGAGAGATCGAATGGCAGGTGCGTTCATCTAATGGGGAAAATTTACTGAGTCAGGGACGCGGTAGCGTCGAACAGGTTCGTCAATCGCTAGCGGCCTATCCGTCCGTGGCATTTACCCGTGTTCTGGTTCCGGCCACTGACGTGACGTTTTATACCCTGACGCTGCCCCGGCAGGCTCGGCGTCAGCTGACGCAGGTCGTGCCGTTTATGCTGGAAGATCAGCTAGCGACGGAAATTGAAAAGCTGCATTTTGCCGTGCTGGAAATTCATGGCGATGATGGCACGGTTGCCGTGGTGGAAAAAAACCGGATGCAGCGCTGGCTGGCACAGTGTGATGCGCTGGGCCTCAGCGTTGATACGTTATTGCCTGACGCCCGCGTATTGCCGAAACATCAGGATGGCTGGAGCGCGTTGCAGCATGATGACATGTGGCTGTTTCGCCAGCCGACGGGCCATGCGATGGCGGCGGAGTCCTCCTGGTGCAGTGATCTGCTGAAAGCGTCTATGCCGCTGCCTGCGATATACAGTTACAGCGCCGCATCGGTCGGCGGTGAGCTTGCGCAGTATGAATGGCAGGAAGAGGGCGAATGGAAAGCGCAGCCGGAAACGGATCTCTTCACTCTGGCGGCAACGGCGCACTTACCTGCCTCGGTCGATCTGCGACAAGGTGACTATGCGCCGGAGAAAGCCTGGCAAAACACCCTGCTGCCGTGGCGCGGCGTTGGGATCGCGTTTGCCTGTTACCTGCTGTTGGTTGTGGCGGATGCTGGCTGGGCGCATTACCAGCTTTATCAACAGTCTGAACATTGGCGACAGGAAAGCGTGCGCGTCTATCGGCAGATTTTCCCTTCCGAGACGAATGTCGTTAACCCGCGCGCGCAGATGCAGCAGCACCTGCAACGTACGACAGCCGGAGGCGCAGGGAAAGCGCTGCTGGATCAATTGAATCCCTTACAGCAGCTCATGACACAGAATAGCGCGATCAAAATTCAGTCGCTATCTTACGACGGCGCTGCGGGTGAATTCCGGCTGGCGTTGCAGGGCACGTCATATCAGGAGCTCGAGCAATTTCAGCAGCAGGCTGCCGCTTATTATCAGGTACAGGCGGGAGAGATGCGGCAGGAAAACGATCGGGTTGAAGGCCGCTTAACGTTAAGGAGCCAGCAATGAATGAATTACGGCAACGCTGGCAGGCGATGAGCCCGCGCGAGCGTCAGCTTATGGTCGTGTGCGCGGCGCTGCTTCTGCTCTGTCTGGTGTATTACGCTATTATCCAGCCTTGGCAGGCGCGGGAAGATCTGTGGGAGCGTACGATTTCCCGCGAGCAGCAGACCGTTAACTGGATGCAGAAACAGGCCTCATCGATTCCGCAGGGCAATCAGGCGCAGGGGGACAATAGTCAGCGCGACGTCAGTCTGCCGATTTTGATTTCACAAAGCACCAAGCGTTATGGACTCAGCGTTGTACGTTTGCAGCCGCAGGGCAGTCAGGCATCGGTGACGCTGGGGCAGAGTGATTTTAATAGTCTGCTGCGTTGGCTTGGCGAACTGGAACAGAAAAATGGCGTAAAAGTGATGTCGCTGGATGTGAATGCCGTCGAGCAAAGCCCCGGAATGGTGGATGTTACCAGACTGATGCTGGAACGGGCGGATGAAGTTTAAATCCGGCATTGGCGCAGGTATCGCTATGGTTCTGGCCTACGGGCTGTTCCTGGCGAGCTATGCGCCTGCCCGCTTGCTCACCGCCGTGCCGCTGCCAACTGGAATGGTGGTTGCAGAGGCCAGCGGAACGCTATGGCAGGGGAACCTGCAGCGGTTTAGCTGGCGCACGTTAACGCTGGACGATGTGCACTGGAATATCACCTTCTCGGATTTTATGCCCGCGCTGGAAATCGCGTTTAAAAACCCGGAAGGCATTGCAGGTCGTGGGATCATTCGCGGCTGGCATCAGCCGCAGTTTTATCAATGGCAGCTTTCTGTGCCGGCGGGCTATTTATTCAGCCACCTGCGTTTTATCGTGCCAATCGGCGCAGAAGGAAACGTGCAGCTCAATCTGCAAGAGGCGACGATAGACCGCTCAGGCTGCCAGTCGCTGGATGCCAATATAACCTGGCCGGGGGCGCGGGTGAAAACGCCGCTGGGCGGGCTGGTGCTCGCTACGCCTCAGGCCACGTTACGCTGCCAGCAAGGCGCGCTAGAAGCGAGCCTGCAGCAGACCTCCTCACATCTGCAATTGTCTGGCAAAGGCAGCGTCACCCCGAAAGGCGAATATCGTTTCACGGGGCGGTTGAGTAGCGGAAATGACTTACCCGCGACGATGAAAAAGCTGCTGGCAACCACCGGTAAAGCCGATGAACAGGGTGCCAGAACGCTGAATTTTCAAGGGCGCTTGCTGTAATAGACATGATCGTTGTAAGAAAAAACGTTCGTTGTCATTGCTGTGTCGTCAATTGCAAAAATAAACCGCTCATTCATACCATTTCTTTATCAACAATCAGGGACTAACGTGGACGATTTAAGGGAATTTGCACAGCTGTTTCCGGCATGGTGGTTTGGATCGCTGGGCGTGCTGGGATTGATTGTTGGCAGTTTTTTGAACGTGGTGATTTACCGCTTGCCGATTATGCTGGAGCGTCGCTGGCGGCAGGACATCGAGCTTGAAACGGGCATGGCCGATTCCGATCCTGATAAGCGCTACAACCTGTGGTGGCCGCCTTCGTCGTGCCCACACTGCCAGCAGGCTATTGCGGTGAAGGATAACATCCCGCTATTCAGTTGGCTGTGGTTGCGTGGCCGCTCCCGCTGCTGTCATCAATCAGTATCTGTGCAATATCCGTTAGTGGAAGTCATCACCATGCTGGCTTTTCTGACGGCAGGTTTACTCTGGCTACCCGGTATGGCGCTGTGGGGGGCGTTGATTCTGCTGTCATTCCTGTTGGTGCTGACCGTTATTGATATAAAAACGCTGCTGCTGCCGGATGTGCTTACGCTGTCGCTTCTGTGGATAGGGCTGCTGTTTAATCTGTCGGAGACATTTGTCCCATTGAATGATGCCGTCGTCGGCGCGATGGCCGGTTATTTATCTCTGTGGCTGCTTTATTGGGTATTCAAATACGTAACGGGCAAAGAGGCGCTGGGGTACGGTGATTTTAAGTTGCTGGCTGCGCTGGGTGCCTGGCTGGGCTGGCAGGCATTGCCGAATCTGGTTCTGGTGGCGGCGCTGAGCGGGTTGGTCGTGACTCTCGTCTGGCGCGGATTGCGTAAAGAGGATACGGCTAAACCGCTGGCCTTTGGCCCCTGGCTGGCAATGGGCGGGGTATTTGGCGTGATAATGAACGGATTGAATCTGTAGAAAATGACAAAGGTAATACGAATCATCGACTGAATAGTCATCGGCTGAACATAGATCGGCAGGCATAAAAATAGGCTGAGGGTATAAATACCATCAGCCTTTTTTATCTTTATCTGTGTGTGCCCTTCAATGAATAAATCTTTGCCGGGCAAATGACAGGTTATTCTACCATCAGCATAAAGGTACTCACCCAAACGACTAAACAGAATGAGATACCCATAAAAAAATACTTCACCGATTTATTCTCCAGCAGAAACCACGCCAGCAACGATCCCGATTGTGCGTTTTATTATGGAAGGAAATAATTACGCTGCCGGTGATATCACCGAAGGGTAATCTTTCCCGTTGTCATCACCAGAGTCACACCAGTTATGACGGGATCGGCGCTAAATCTACGCCGAGTGAGGGGGGGAATTCAAGAGGTCCAGAAACTATATTTTCAAAATAGCATTAAAAAGCGTTGAACCGTTTCAGAGGCTGGGAAAACCGGGAGGATTCGAGTGAAAATAGCCCTTAAATCTTCCCGATTTTTGATGGTGCTATCGTTGGTTTGGCACCTATTGGATAGGCTTGAATGCGTTAGGTTACAGGACTACGCTCGCCACCCCATCGCAGGGGCAACATATTTCAGGATCGATTCGATCACATGCGCATTGTAATCCACGCCCAACTGATTCGGCACTGTTAGCAATAGCGTATCCGCTTCGGCGATCGCTTCATCCTGTTTTAACTGTTGGATGAGTGCGTCCGGCTCGGCGGCATAGCTGCGGCCGAAAATCGCGCGCGTGTTTTCATCCAGAAAACCCACCTTGTCGCTATCGTTACTGCTTCCGCCGAAATAGGCGCGATCGCGGTGATCCATCAGGGCAAAAATGCTCCGGCTGACGGAGACGCGTGGCGTGCGTGTATGCCCAGCCTCAGCCCAGGCGGCTCGATAGGCACGAATTTGCTGTGCCTGCTGGATATGAAAAGGCTCACCTGTTTCATCATCCTTCAGCGTGGAGCTTTGCAGGTTCATGCCTAGCTTCGCTGCCCATACTGCTGTGGCATTCGATCCGGCACCCCACCAGATTCGTTCACGTAACCCATCAGAATAAGGCTCCAGACGCAAAAGGCCGGGTGGATTCGGGAACATGGGCTGCGGATTCGGTTTTGCAAACCCCTCGCCACGCAGCACATCCAACAGCACCTCGGTATGACGCCGTGCCATATCCGCTTCCGATTCGCCTTCTGTCGGCTGATAGCCAAAATAGCGCCAGCCATCGATCACCTGTTCTGGCGAGCCACGGCTGATGCCGAGCTGCAAGCGTCCGCCAGAGATCAGATCGGCGGCGCTGGCGTTTTCGGCCATGTACAGCGGGTTTTCGTAGCGCATATCGATGACGCCGGTGCCAATCTCAATGCTTTTGGTTTTCGCCCCAATCGCGGACAGCAGTGGGAAAGGTGAACCTAGCTGGCGGGCAAAATGGTGCACCCTGAAATAGGCGCCGTCAGCCCCCAACTCTTCAGCGGCAACGGCAAGGTCGATAGATTGTAGTAGTGCATCAGCCGCGGAACGTGTACCAGACTGCGGCGACGGAGCCCAGTGGCCGAATGATAAAAAGCCAATCTTTTTCATAGGGTACTTATCCTTATATTCAGACAAATATTTAGCCTATTCGTCCTGCACAGCAAGGGTATATAGATCACTAATAGAAGCACTCTACGCGATTAATAGTGAGAATAAATATCATTTTTTTAACGTAATAATTCAGTTTATCTGACTAATGTTTTGAAGAATAAATCGCCGCTGGTTATTTAGCAGAAAACCCAATCCGGGTTGATCTACCCCAAAATTGGTATCTAAATATTATTATGAGCGAGATCAGTATTTTCTTTGTCGCTATCGCTGTATCATTTTATATATAGCGAAAATCAGGATACCAACATGATAAAGAAATTTGGCTACACGCTGTGGGTTGCCGGGCTGTTTTTGGTGTTTTCTAACGCCTGGGCGGCGCGTCAGGTGACCGACCAACTCGGGCGCACTGTAACGATTCCCGACCACGTTAATCGCGTGGTGGTGTTGCAACATCAAACCTTAAACCTTCTGGTGCAGTTGGATGCACAAGAGAACATCGTGGGTGTTCTTTCCAGTTGGAAGAAACAGCTGGGCGAGCATTATATGCGGCTGGCTCCGCGTCTGGCGGATTTGCCAATGCCGGGCGATCTCACGCAGGTCAATATTGAAAGCCTGCTGAAGCTGTCGCCGCAGGTGGTTTTTGTCGCTAACTATGCGCCGCCGGAAATGATTGCGCAGATTGAGCGGACGGGTATTCCCGTTGTGGCGATCTCGCTGCGTCAGGATCAGCCGGGAGAAGCCGACAAAATCAATCCTACGATGGGTGATGAAAACACGGCGTATAACGAAGGGCTTAAGGCAGGGATCCGGCTGATTGGTGACGTCGTTGAGCAGCAGAAACAGGCGGAAGCGCTGATCGACTATACGTTTACGCAGCGGCAAAACGTGAGTGCACGTCTGGCGTCTATTCCAGAAGAGAAACGAATCCGCGTGTATATGGCTAACCCTGATCTGACAACCTACGGTTCAGGAAAATATACCGGCCTGATGATGTCACACGCAGGGGCGCTGAATGTGGCGGCGGCATCGATAAAAGGCTTCAAACAGGTGTCGATTGAAAATGTGCTGGCCTGGAATCCAGAGGTAATTTTCGTGCAGGATCGCTATCCGGATGTCGTGAAACAGATCGTTAACGATCCGGCCTGGCAGGCGATTGAGGCGGTGAAACAGCATCGAGTGTATCTGATGCCGGAATACGCCAAAGCCTGGGGTTACCCGATGCCGGAAGCATTAGCGATTGGCGAACTGTGGATGGCGAAAAAGCTGTACCCTGAACGCTTTGCCGATATCGATATGCAAAAAGCCGCTGATGCGTATTACCAACGTTTCTACCGTATGGACTACCGTGCGGACGCCTCTGCGGCGCAATGAGTTATCGCACCTACCGGGTCACGCTGCTAACGGTGGTGGTGTCCACGCTGTTGATTGCCGTGTGCTCACTGGGGATAGGGCGTTTTAGCTTATCCCCGTGGCGCATTGTCCAGATCCTTGTCGAGCCGCTGTCTGGCAACAACCCGATTCTTGGGGATATCGAACGACAAGTGGTGTGGAGCGTGCGTTTACCCCGCGTGTTATTAGCCTGGTGTGCCGGCGCGGCGCTAGCGCTGAGCGGGGCCACGCTGCAAGGTGTTTTCCGTAATTCACTGGTCGATCCGCATATTATCGGCGTGTCCGCTGGCGCGGCCTTCGGCGGCACGCTGGCGATTCTATTAAGCTGGACGCCGCTGCTTTTGCTGCTGTCTGCGTTTACGTTCGGCATGCTCGCGCTCTTGCTGATTTTCATGATGGCCGCCGCATTTGGCAAACAGAACGTGCTGATCCTGATTCTGGCAGGCGTCATCCTCAGCGGCTTCTTTGGCGCACTGGTCAGTCTGATGCAATATCTGGCGGATACCGAAGAGAAGTTGCCGAGCATCGTTTTCTGGCTGCTGGGCAGCTTTGCTACCGCACACTGGAACTCGCTGATGACCATGGCGGTGCCGTTAGCCCTTGCGGGCGGACTGCTGCTGCGGCTGCGTTGGCACATCAATGTGTTGTCGATGGGCGAGCAGGACGCGCGTGCACTGGGTGTCGCTGTGCAGCCCTTGCGCTGGCTGATTTTGAGCTTGTGTGCCGCGATAGTCGCCGCGCAGGTGGCGGTCAGCGGCAGTATTGGCTGGATTGGACTGGTGATTCCCCATGTTGCACGCATGCTGGTGGGTGCCGATCATCGTCGTCTGCTGCCGGTGTCGCTGTGGCTGGGAGGCGGATTTATGGTGCTGGTGGACGATCTGGCGCGCAATCTCAGTGAAGCGGAAATTCCGCTGGGTATTCTGACGGCGCTACTTGGCGCACCACTTTTTGCCGTGCTGCTGTATAAAACACAGCGGCAGAGTAGAGGACGCTAGCATGCCGACCATCAGGCTATCGACGGAAGAATTGGTATATGGCTACCAACGGGGGCAGGGCTTTTTTTCACCGCTGAATTTGCGCTGTCAGGAAGGGGAAATTACGGCGATTCTGGGCGCGAACGGCAGGGGGAAAACGACGCTGCTGAATACGCTGATGGGGCATTTATCGCCGCTTTCTGGGACGATCCAGCGCGATGGACACATTGGTTTTGTGCCGCAGATATTCACACCGCCGTTTTCTTATAGCGTTCTGGATATGGTACTGATGGGGCGTGCGGCACGTGTTCGGCTGTTTGCCATGCCTTCTGCACATGACATTACCGTTGCCCGGAACGCGCTAACTATGCTGGGAATTGCACCCCTTGCCGATTGTGAGTTTAGCGCGTTGTCCGGCGGGCAGCGGCAGCTCGTCTTAATCGCGCGAGCGTTAGCTTCGGAGTGCCAGACGCTGATTCTGGACGAGCCGACGGCGGCGCTTGATGTGCAAAATCAGGCGCAGGTGCTGCGGTTATTGACGCATCTGGCTAAAACGCAGCGCTTGAGCATCCTGCTCACTACGCACGATCCTTCGCATGCGCTGGCCATTGCCGATCGGGCGCTGCTGCTGATGGATCATCAACACTATCTTTATGGCCGCAGTGATGAGGTTGTGACGGAGGATAACCTGTCGCAGCTGTATGGTATTCCGATGCGGCAGGTGTGCGTGGAAGCCGTGGCACAACCCTATTATGCGCTGATACCGATATTGACCATGACGGAGCCACCATGACCGATCCCCTTCGCCTGTATGCTGCGGGCAGCCTGCGTCTTGCATTTGCTCCGCTGTTGGCGACGTTCAGCGAACGTTATGCGGTGGACGTGATACCGACGTTTGGCCCGGCTGGGCTACTGAGTGAAAAAGTGATGCACGGTGACGCGGTGGATATTTTCGCCTCGGCAAACTGCGCGCACCCTTTACGCTTGAAAGCACTGGGGCTGGCGGAAGAAACCCGCGTGTTTACGCGCAACCACCTTTGTATTGTGATGCGTAATGTGCCGGAACTCACCACGCAATCGTGGCTGATGGCGCTCCTTGACCCACGTTTTGTGCTTTCAACTTCGACGCCTGGCAGCGATCCTGGTGGGGATTATGCGTTTGAGCTCTTTGATCGCATCGAACGTCTGCATCGAGGCTGGGGAAATCAGTTGCGCGACAAAGCGAAACCGCTGGTGGGCGGCGGGCTCGAACATGCCATTCCGGCTGGCATGACGGCGGGAAGTTACCTGATTCGGACTGGGCAGAGCGATATGCACATTGGCTATGTCAGCTATCTGCCGTTATTGCTCAATCAACCGGATCTACATGTGGTTCATTTACCCGATCCCTATCGCATTGATGCCGAGTACATGCTGGCTGTCATGAAGCCTGCCCGACGTGAGGCGCGGCTGCTGGCAAACTACCTTTTATCACCGGAAGGACAAGGCTTTCTGGTGAGCAAAGGATTTGCCTCGCGGTTTTCGTTGCAGAACGGGAGGTAAATCGGTCAACGATGGCGAACTCTGCTATGATTGCGGCATATCTGCGCCGCTTTTTAGCGCGGCGTCACCTTTCGTTATCTCGTCCTTGGTAGAGTAATCACTGTGAGTACAACCTCTTTTTCTTCCCTCGCGCTGCCCGCAGAGCAGTTATCCAATCTTAATGAACTGGGCTATACCGACATGACGCCCGTTCAGGCGGCGACGCTGCCGGCCGTTCTGAGCGGCGCAGACGTGCGGGCCAAGGCGAAAACCGGTAGCGGTAAAACGGCGGCATTCGGCATTGGGTTGCTGGATCGTATTGTCGTGAGCGACTTTACCACGCAGGCGCTGGTGCTGTGCCCGACGCGTGAGCTGGCCGATCAGGTCAGCAAAGAGCTGCGCCGTCTGGCTCGTTTTGCACAAAACATTAAGATTCTGACACTGTGCGGTGGTCAGCCGATGGGGCAACAGCTCGATTCGCTGGTTCACGCTCCGCATATTGTTGTCGGGACACCGGGACGTATTCAGGACCATTTGCGCAAGCAGTCGCTGTCTCTGGATAGCCTGAAAGTGCTGGTGCTGGATGAAGCGGATCGCATGCTGGACATGGGCTTCACTGACGCCATTGATGATGTTATTTCCTATACGCCGTCCGATCGCCAAACTCTGTTATTTTCCGCTACATATCCAGAAGAGATCGAACAGATCAGCTCGCGCGTTCAGCGTGAGCCGCAACGTTTTGAGATTGCAGATGGTGTGGAAGAGCCGGCTATTGAACAACGTTTCTATGAGACGACGAAAGATCAGCGTCTGCCGCTGTTGATTGCCATTTTGGGCCATTATCAGCCTGCGTCCTGCGTGGTGTTTTGTAATACCAAGCGTGACTGCCAGAGCGTATTTGACGCGCTGGACATGCGCGGGATTAGCGTATCCGCGCTGCATGGCGATCTGGAACAGCGCGATCGCGATCAGGTTCTGGTGCGTTTTGCTAACCGCAGCTGCCGTGTGCTGGTAGCAACCGACGTTGCCGCTCGCGGCCTCGATATCAAAGAGCTGGAGCTGGTGGTGAATTTTGAGCTGGCTTTCGACCCTGAAGTCCACGTTCACCGCATTGGCAGAACGGGTCGCGCGGGTACGAAAGGTCTTGCTGTCAGCCTGTGTACACCACAGGAAATGAACCGCGCTAACCTGATTGAAGACTATCTCGGTATGCGCATTAAATGGACATCGGCGGATGAAATTAGTCGCAGTGGTGAGGTTGCGCTCGAACCAGAGATGATGACGCTGTGCATTGATGGTGGCAGAAAAGCCAAAATTCGTCCCGGCGATATCCTCGGGGCGTTAACCGGTGATGCAGGACTAACGGCAGCGGAAGTCGGGAAAATTGATATGTTTCCGATGCATGCTTATGTCGCTATCCGTAAAGCTAGCGCTAAGCGCGCGTTGCAGCAGCTCCAGAAAGGCAAAATCAAAGGAAAAAGCTGCAAGGCCAGATTGTTAAAATAATCGATGGCTGATATACCAGACAGAAGGGGCTCGGGTAACTGACAGGGGTGTTAAGGGCGGATGCAGATAACAGAAATCGAGCAGCGGCTAACGGAAGTGAGCCAGAAGCTAACGATGGTGCTGGTGCCGGGATTGCGGGACAGCGATGACGAACACTGGCAAAGCCATTGGGAACGGCGTTTCCCTCACTGGCATCGTATACGCCAGCGGGAATGGTATCAGGCCGATCTGGATCGTTGGGTGTTGGCGATCCGCCGTGAGCTTAGCGTCTGTACTCAGCCCGTGATTCTGATCGGCCACAGCTTTGGCGCGCTGGCTTCCTGTCACGTGGTGCAGCAGGGTCAGGAAGGGATCGCTGGTGTGATGCTGGTGGCTCCTGCTGAGCCGATGCGCTTTGAGATTGACGATCGCATTCAGGCTGTATCTCTGTCGGTTCCATCGCTGACATTTGCCAGTCATAACGATCCGCTGATGAGTTTCACTCGCGCCCAATACTGGGCGCATGCGTGGAACAGTGAACTGGTTGATGTCGGTGAGGCGGGGCATATTAATGCAGAAGCGGGATTTGGTCCCTGGGAATATGGCCTGACAAGATTAACTGAGTTTTCGGAAGCACTCGTTGCTAATCGTTAATCGGCCAGTTTCCATCAAATAGTCATATTACAATATTAAGATAACGTTATATTTCTCTTTAATGCCAGGGCAATGAATAGCGTTGTCTTGGCATCTATTTTTTATTAAGCCAGCTCTTCCTGATCGCCTGAACCATGCAGCATTTCCTGAATCTGCTGATAAACTTCGGCGGCAGACAAATTGCTATATGACGTTTTGCTCTCGAAATGTAATACCTGTTCTCCATCTGAACCATGAAGTGCGCTTATTAATGCCAGATCTTCTTGCGTGATGCGCTGTCCGGTAAAGGCATCAAACATTTCAGAATTTCCATCCGGGTACTTAATCACGGAAATGAGCTTGCCGTTGTATAGAGGAATGCCCGTCGTCGCCAGCGAGTATTCGGCTGCGGCTTTCTGCTGTGCTTTGACTTGTTCAGACGGTTGGGTATCGTTTTCTGCAGCTGCACGTTTCTTTTGGGAAGATAGCGTGACTTTGGTGCTCTCGCTCGAGCCCGGCATATTTTGAGAATCTGAGTTTGTTGACGTGTCGGTTTTATTCCCCGGGCTGATAGCGGCAACCACAGTCGGGTTAGCCGCCGCGCCAATAGAAGGCATGGTTGCCGGGGTTGTCGCATTCACGAGTTGAATATCTGGAATCACCACAGTATAACTCCTTCTTATATCTACTTAATGCTGGTAATGGTTTTACCAGTGAGTTACTTCAGTGTGTTAAAACCACATACGTTAATACCGCAATCGTTGAAATTGAGGTCACCAACACAAGCAGGATAATTATCTTCCTGGGAAGACGGATCAATCTGCTGGGGATAACTTCCTATTATTCAACAATATGGCGTTAACGAAATGGTTCAGTGAGAACACGGTTAATGTAAAACAGTATTTATGCCAAACACTATTTATGCAAAATGCAATTGCATTAAAAAACACCCTATCGCAAAAGGTATCGGCTGTTTTTTCTGCTTCATTAATATCCAAAAGGCATAAGATTTAACTTTTTGATTACCAATCGTGCGAACTTATGTGACCAAATCTCTCCATTTTTAAAAAACAGAAAACTATCAGGGTATTAGCGTGAGGCAGTGATGACCCTTAGCCCATATGTGCTTACAAGTGCGGGGGAACGCGATACACTGTTTTCCCTGTCTTTTCCTCTGTTAAGAAGCGTTATGCCCAGTATTAAACTGACGGTTAACTATTTGTATCGGCAATCCGGTGAAACGCGCGAAGCCTCACAGGCAACAGCCCGCGTTTTTGTTGGTGATGAGCTCATTGCCACCGAGGTGATTACCGGGATGACGGAAAGCCCTGTCGAGAAGTATTTACACCACTCAGGGCGAGAAGCGCAGGCCGTGCGTGTCGAATGGGATTGCGAAGGTACAACAGCCATGGCGGTGTCAGAGGTGGAAATCTGTCCCTGCTGCCACCATGATTAGCCTGATATGCTAAGCCGTTTTTTGAATGATTCGACTTCATGATTGACACGCTAAAAACACAACGTGAGTTGCAGACAAACCAACGCATAAGCAACCTGACGTATGACGGGTAGACAAGGTGAATGTATGAGAGCAGCGGTATCAACCTTAATAGCCTGTGGACTATGGACGGCAGCATGGGGAGTGCAAGCCGGCTGGTATGTCGTGAGCAATTACGAAGGTCACATTGGACCTTATCCGGTGCATTTTTCATTGCAGAAATACAGTATTGACCAGGATAAGAATCTGCTTGGGAGCTACTTTTACGATAAATACAGAGCGCCGATCCCTCTGTATGGAAGGCTCTCGGAAACGTCGCTTGAAATCTGCGAAATCCATACCCCGCAGGACTATGATAAATATATCGTTCAGGGCGTTAAGTCCGACATCGATATGACGCACTGCCCGTTTAAATTGACTGAGGTGGGGGACGAACTCCGCGGCGAGTGGTCAAACGGAAAGGCGCGTTATGATGTTAGCCTGCGGCGCGTGGCATCCTTTGACGATAGCGAGCAGCCCGCCAAAGTCGAAGGGCAGGTCGATATTCCATTCTGGGGGCAAACGGCGACTCACAGTTTTGTCGGCGTGTATCAAAACAGTGATACAGGCATGGTTGTTGAGGGTATCAAGGCGATTAACAAGAAGAGCGGCAATGTCGATCAGCTTCTCCAGCCTGATTTTCAACAATGCCAGTTTGGCTTTTTCATGACTCCGGTTTATATGAATATTGAAAATGGCGGAGATAATCGCAGCATCATGCTGAACTGCTATTCCCATGGCGGAGGCGATATTCTGCTGGAATACCGTTTTGATGCGGCAAGCCAGCGTTATGATGTAGTCGGCGAGTAAAAATTCTAACGGATTAGGATCGTTAGCGATTTTTAATATATAAATTCTCTGCATTATTTTGCAGGCTAAATATATTGGTGTTCATTGTTGGAAATAAATGATTTTTATTTCCACTCCTTTCTTGTTAAAAATAATCCCGCCTTCATTTTTTTATCAATATTGTTTTTTATCTTCATTGTAACTGCAAGGGTACGAGTCCATAAAAGGGCTATTTTCTGCTAAAGGAGTGAAAATGCTTTCAGGAAAGAAAACGATCATGGCGATATCCATATTATGTGTCGCTTTTTCTGCGCATGCGGATAATTTCTCTAAGTTGGATCAAGCGCTACCGTCAGGTATTAATGCGCTTGCGATTGCGCCGGTATTTGATTTCGACAGTGATGGTTGTTTGCCCAGTGCCGGGTTTAGCCGAGGTGGGGTACAAAACGGTGGCTTGAAGCCGACAGGAAGCCTGACGGGTGGGTGCCGATGGGGTAACTTTCTCGAGTCGTCAAATACATTACACCGATATGCCTGTGTTGATTCCGGTGGTGCTCGCTATTGTGGTAGCTTCTATGCGCTCTATTTCTTAAAAGATCAGGTGTTGGGTGGTTTGAAAACCGGCCATCGTCATGACTGGGAGCATGTTGCCATCTGGACTAAAAACGGGGCGGTAACACACGGTAGCTTCAGTGCGCACGGCAAACTGACGACAGAAGCCGCAGCGAATATCGATAAGCAAGGCGGCCGCCTGAAATTCGTGTACCATAAAGACGGAGCGTTGACGCATGCTTTCCGATTTGCCAAAACGAATGAACAAGCAGAAAACCCTTACGGCAACTTTGTGACGCCGGATATTGTCAGCTGGTATGCGATGTCGGGTGACGGTATCAGTAACGAAGAGCTGCGTAACCGATTAAATGCGTTTGACTACGGTTCTGCCTCGATTCCGCTTAAAGACAGTAATTTCCTGACTAACCTGAATAATGGCCGACCGGCCGGTTATCCAGAATTTACGGCTGCCAGTCTAACCGCGTCGAAATAATTATCATAAGAGAGGTATAGTCATATATACCTCTCTCTACTTGTCCTTGGAATGATGCCAACCTCATTACACTATCTTTTATATTAGGACATTCAGCGTGCATCATCCATTCAGGAAAATATAAGGTTCACCTTTTTATTCCGGTGATATGGGCATTTTTATACGGTGATGCGTTTAGCTTTTTGTTCGCTTCTCGTCGAACTGTTCATGGCAATATTCATCATTGATGTCGTCCACGATCACCAGTGCTGTTAGTGCAACATTGCGGAGGGTTTCAAGTTCGGTTGAATCATCGCAACTGGTCATTAGATCAATAATTCCACGGAGCATGGTCAGTTTTACTTCGATCCCTTTCTTCACTTACCTGCCTCCTGTTCCAACGATTCGCGGGCTTCAACATGGATATCGCTGACGATACCGATAGGCGCGGTGAGTTGAGAGGAAAGAACTATAGAGGGGTGAGTCATTTACTATCTCCTGTAGGGGGTTGCGGTCTACAGGAGAATTGTGTCAATGCTAAGTCGCTGGTGGGGTAATCTTACAAAGAGAAAATGCAATATTACGATTTATTCTATTTCGGACAGCCAGTTTTCGATGGTGACTCCGCTAGGACAGTAAAGGCTTTTTGCCTCCAGATCGATTCTAATTTGTGCCATCTTTCCATCGATATGTTTTCTTGGATTTTCAGCGACATCCACGCCATACATCACCGTGAGGAGATTTTTAATAAACTTGGCTTGAGCATTCTCAGTTTTCTTTGACTGTTTTGGTGTTTTTGTCACTGGAGTCGCATTGAGCACCTCAACTAACTTATCCAGGTTGGCCGTTCGTGCAACAAAATAGATATCATCTGGCACGGATGGCGCGGGGATATATCTCATGTGGGCCTCTGCATCCCACATGCTAATCGTGCTGAGTTTTTTGAATATGTCGATAATGCTATTGAAGGCTGGATGATTGGCATCCCCGGCGGCTTCCGCGGCTCGGTAAAGCTCCTCAATTTCATCGTCAACATCGATAAAATGCTGGAGCTGGTAAAGACCTGATGGGCCAGCAGAGATGGTTACACCTCGAATGAGGTTCTGCTTTCTTGATGGCTTGGGAAGCCCAAGGCTCTTACAGTATTGTTCTTCAGCAAATAAGCGCTCAATACCTAACAGTGGCGTGTCTTGGACCCCACTCAGGCTTGTTATCTCATTGCTTGTTGCGATAGCAAAGTCTATTTCACGATCTGGGGAGAATGATTCACCGATATACACCCCCCAGTTTTCACGCACATACACTTCCACATTCGTAGCAGTTTCAGCCATTTTTACTCTTTTTATTTCAACCTTTTTGGCGATCTTAGGTGACTGTAGGTTTACTGATAAAATCAGATGCCCATCCAGAGCAAATCGTAAAATATCTGTTATGGCCACTTGCTCATTAATTTTTCTTTCGAGGTATTTCGCTGACTCGTCGAGACTGAGCCATTTCCGTAAATTGTTCAACTTTGACAAAGGTGTTCCCCGTTACCTTCCCCCCTATTTTTCAACTGGCGCCAACCGACGAGGTATCGGCTTTTGGAACGACCCTAGATGCCAGTTTAGCTATTCTATCATGCAGTTACTGCTTGGCATTACTTGATGTTTGTTTCCCCAAATAAACTAGGCGTGTATTTTCGCCGTTCTTTTGGACGCTCATCGAATCGGTATAGTATTAAGATATTTCCCAACGTCCATGCGGATATTGAGCGCAGTTGTAGGTGCAGCGAATAGAAGGTTTATCAAGGTGGGCAAGCTGAGTGTCAATCCATGCGATATTAGTATCGTGGAAGTCGTACCGGGGGCTGACTGACCTTATCTGGCGGCACACATTCAGTGTGCCGCTACAAAAAATATCCTGCAGGATAAAAGATGGAAATGTGTTAATGCTATTCAGCGTTTGCTGGTTATTCGAATTTGTACTGTGAACAGGATGGAAACCACCACGAAACCGACCGCCGCGTATAACACGGTTGCATAACCCCAATGTAGGTAGAGTGCACCAAAAAGCGTATTCCCGATAAAGACGGCTAAATAGGTAACCGCACTGTTAAGCCCCATGATTGCACCGCGTTTCGACGTATCGGTTGTGTTTAATCCGGTGATCAGTAAATTGACACAGAGGTGGTTAGCGGTGCCAAGAAAAAGCATCAGGATGCAGATAACGGGCAGGCTATTTCCTGACAGAGCGAAAGCCAGGTACACCGAGGCTACCGTAAGGAATGAGGCTGGCATAGCCACTTTGGGATTCACTTTGCTTATCATCGCATCCAGAAAAGCCGCTGAGCCAAAACCGATACCGTAGCAAAGTGCAATCAGGCCGTTAGCACTGAGCGGCTGATGCAGTTCATTATAGAGATAATCCCCTAGATAGCCGTAAACCCCATAGAAGGCGGTCATGAACCCGCTGCACGCAGCCAATAACGGTTTCACGCCGGGCACGCCCAGAGCTACAAGCGGCGATAATGAGACCCGCGTGATATTTTCATCTTGGTTACTCAGACGGGAAAGGATGACGATAGCCAAAACGGCAAGTGCGCCGATCCCCAGATAAACGACACGCCAGTGAAACTGTTCTGCCAGAATCGACGCGAGTGAAACGCCAGCGACAAGGCTTAATGTCCAACCGGTAAGAACGACGCCCGTTGTTTTACTTTCCAACCCTCTGGGAGCGATAGCCGCGGCGGTGGTGTAAATCGCCGGAATCGCCACGCCGGATGCAATACCGGCAATGAGCTGGCTGGCTATCAGCCATTCGACGGAAGAAACACTCGCGCTGGAAAGCAAGGCAACGACCAGCAGGAGCATCGCGTTCTTTAACATCCTAAAAGCGCCGAATCGATCGATATATCGTGCCAGAAACAGGGCGCTTAGCGCCGTTCCCAGACCAAATGCGGCCGACGCCAGCATGACTGATTGTGCGGTGCTCTTGAACGATGTGGCTATCTCGGGAGCGATGGGGCCCAGGAGTAACGAATTGGATCCAATCACGCCGATACAAAACGTCAGGACATAAGCCGCACCAGGGACACGAAGCGTACGCGAGTTGGCATGACATTCGGCATGTTGATGTTGTGACATTGAAATTTCACTTTTTGCTTAATATGATTCGGGGAAAATACTATTAACCAAACAAAATTCGTTTTAAACAAGGAATGAGAGAATGAAAATAAATAAAGATGACATTAAGCAAAAAGTCATTCCTACACGGGATATTGATGCAACTGACCGAAGATTATTAAGGGAATTGGTTGATGATGCCACGTTGAGCTATGCCGAACTGGGGGAAAAGGTTGCGCTTTCAGCGCCCGCTGCGCATGAACGGGTCAAGCGGCTTCGGCGCGACGGCGTGATACGAAAAACAGTCGCGTTGCTCGATCCTGTCGCGATAAAAAAGAATCTTCTGGCATTTGTGCACGTTGACACCAGCGGCTGGGGCGTTTCATCAGAACTGATGGAGATAACGCGCAATTCTGATGTTGAAGAGGTGCATTCGGTTGCTGGCGATGCGGCACTGATCCTCAAGATCCGCACGGAAGACGCGCAGTCGCTGGAAAAGCTCCTGTTTCAGCTTTACGCGGTGCCGGGCGTGAGCTCAACGCGTTCGTATATTGTGCTGTCTACCTATCTTGAGCGCCCTGTACAGCCAAGTGATAGCTGATTCGCTGACGATTTGGCTGGGTCACGTCGGGTAAACTGAGCGAGAGGTTTATAGTCAGGCCATTGCTAAAACAGTAGTCAATAGCCTGAAGCAATATCGGTGTGACTATCACCCCTCACTTGGATCTAAACTGGATATTTGTTCACTCATCGTTGCATTATGGCAGCGATAAGTATGAATCTGTTCTTTAAGTGAAAGATTATTCGTCTCTAAGGATTCGGCATTGCCGCATTTTTTATTTCTTTCCTTAACCCATGTTGCTTGAGATGCGTGGAATTTACTCTTTATGTCTTCAGGTGCGTCTTCTAATATTCCATAGACGTCGGTGAAAAAGAAAAGATATTGTTCCTTTTCACTTTCAAGCGTTTTCTCTTGTGCGGTTTTTGTGATTTTTTCGGCATTTTCACTGAGCCAGGCAACGGCATAAATCGCTCTGGATAGGGCATCATAGGATTTTTTTTCTACTTTTATTTCCTTTTCATGCTCGAGAATACTGATATCGTAGGCAAAGGACGGAATGACGATCTTGTCATCGCTGAGCCTATTACCTTTGCTTTCCCCTGTTTTAGTAAAAAGGTTATTGCTAATTTTATCCATTTCAACCTTTGTGTACAAAAGATCGTCTTCATTAAGAATGATGTCGATGATCTCCTGACTTACGGGAATTTCAACCCGCAGGCTACACGAGAATGCTTTTCCCCAGCGTGGCTGAGTTGATATTTTAGAATAAATCACGTTCACCGTATCAACAGATTGAGAAGGGGACTTATAGAACATTTCTTTTGCACGATCGGCAAACGTTTTTTTAACGGCTTCAACCGCGTTGGGATCGCTGCATTGAAAGTCGTCCTTTGCATACGCTGACGTACAAGTAAGGATAATTCCAATCATGACATAGATGAGCTTTTTCATTTCTTGTCCTTGTTTTCAGTCAACCCAAGCTGTACCAGCCTTTCCCTGGTCATCTGCTGTTGGCAGGTATAAATTGTTGCTTGATCTTTCAATGAACGGTTGTTATTCGCGACAGTTTCTATTGCACCGCATTTTTTATTTTTGTTTTTTATCCACTGCCGTGCATCTTCTTTCAACTGCCCCTTAATATAATCAGGCAGGTTACTCCAGTAAGCATTTAGCGCACTATCAGCCTCTCTGAATTCGACAATGGCTTTAATATATTTAAAACGTGGTGATTGTTCTTCCAGTCTTGCGGCATTTTCTTGTAACCAGGCCAAGCCATAAAGTGTGCGTGAGACTGACTCATCGTGTGGATACATAATATTGGTTTCTTGCTGATTATCAGCAATATGAACATTATAATAAACACGGTCTAATGCGATGTATTCATCGCCTTTTTTGTGTGGGGGGATGTTAAGAAGGTAAATGCTCTTTGCTTTAGGATCTCCATTTTCCAGAATAGGATAATATTTTAAAAAAATTAACACGTCGGATGGGATTTTTATCTTGGCTTTGCCAAAGCAGCTTAAGTTATTTTTTGTTTTAAGCTTTGTGATAATGATGTCATATTCAAATTCAATTCTTTTAATTGTCTCTAAAGATACGCGATCGCTGATGGGTTGTGCTTTCTCTTGATCTTCTTTGATTAACGACTGAATAACAAGTGGACTACGACACACAAGATTATTTGCGTTAACATAGTGTGATGAAAGTATTATCAACAATAGCGATTTTATTATGATTTTTATCATTTTCAATTCCATTGAAATCATGTCAGCAGGACGCGCAGATTCGTTTATCTGAAGATGAGTAGGCGTTGGCACTGACCATCTTATAGCCGCCATTTATATTTGAGAATTGATAGATATAGGTTCGCTCACCTGCTTCTTGTTCAAGGTCTGGTGTCTCTTGGTTAATGAGTTTTGTGACTAGCCCTTTGAGGCCAGGAGGAGAAACGATGTCCATCTGTATATTAATGATGCCTGATGACAACATATAATAATTCATGACGAAGACCGATCCTGCATCCGTGTAGGATTTTTCAAAATATTTTTCTGACGGCGGTAGGTTTTTTATTTCTTGCAGAAATGAAATAAAAGCCGCTTTTCCATTTGAACCATTGAAGATAAAGCTGGCGTCAGATTCCATTTTTGGCATTATTTCGTTGTTTTTATAACTGACTTTATCTTTTTTCGCTATGCTTACACCATAGCTAGCGGGAATAAAATAGGAATTAGTGAGTTCAATAAATTGGTTATAGTCTTTTTGTGATAATTTACTTTTTTGCAACACATTGGTGAAATCTGTCACAAAAATGGGGAAATCTTGCGCATATGCTCCGCTGGCGAGAGGAAGGAAAAGAAAAGGTAAAATGACGCTTTTTATATAACTCCGTTTCATAATAAACACGCATTCCTTACAAATAGTGAATAAATCCTCTTGATATTATAAGGTTATTCATGGTTGTAAGTATATATTGTTTGTTATTCAAACGGTTGTTGGCGCTTTACGGGGCGGCGTTTCATTTTTAATGCAATATCATCGTTATCAACGATCTTAAAACCTACGCGTTGGTAGAGGGTTATTGCTCTATTGCCGTTCAAAACACTCAGCGTCACGGGGACGTTGGCTTCGTCCGCCTGCCGCAGGAATGTGTGTAATAGCCACGCCGCGATACCTTGTCCCTGATAGGCTGGCAAAATCTGGATTTGTATAATGGTCCATTCGTTAGCGCCTTTGTACCGTTTGAATAACCCCATACGTTCAGATCCCATCAGCACAATATACGCGTCGTTATAATGATATTTGATTCGCTGCCAGTGCGCCGAATCATCAGCAATAACGCCGGCCCTGTGAAGGTGCTCGTCCATCGTTGCACGACGAAGTTTGAACAGGAACTGTTCATCTTCCGGCGTAGCTGGACGAAGCGTGATATTGCGCCATTCCATATAGCCTCCGTATCGTGAGATGAATGTTGTGTGAGTATTCCCCTCTATATTGACAAAATCAGGTAAGTACCATCAAATAATCTTCAGGAATACATATAAATCAAGGAAATAAGTATGAGGTATTTAGGTTTAACGCTGGTTTGTTGCGCGGTTATTTTCTCGCCATTTTCCCTTGCCGTCGATGTGTCTACAGTTTATGGCAGAATTCAAATTGTTGATTATAACGAAGACTATAGAGTGCGGATTGTCGACTCGCGCGAGCACCTAAGAGTGCAGGAAGTCACCGCATTCGCTAACCGCCCGGGGAAATGGGAAATTGTTGATAATTTTCCTGATTTTAAGATTAAAATTGTCGACGTTCACCCTGATTTCGAAATTAGACTCGTCGATAACTTTCCCGGCCCAACCCGACGATAAGCTGCATTCTTATGCAGGCAACCCTCAAATGCCTGCATATCGCCCATCGCTTCACTTCCTGCCGCTGTTGCTCACATCACTATTTCCTGTTGGCTCGGTGCTGTACCAACAAATATGCGCAGATGTTGGTACGACATCGTCGTTTGTAGCTAACAGTGTGAATGATTTAATTTTATGATTTTATAAGGAAAAGTTGGATTCTCTAGGCGCTTCGAGACATGTGAATGGTGTCCCCAGCAGGAATCGAACCTGCAACTAGCCCTTAGGAGGGGCTCGTTATATCCATTTAACTATGGAGACATGAAGCCCCGCTATTATACGCATTTTCGCTCTGAGAATAAGCACTTAACGGCGCGTTTGCTCAAAGTGTCGGCAATCAGCGTTTCTGCCGATGCTCTTTTCCCTCATTCTCATGCGCCTTTTGACGTTTACCGTGCGATGAACGACTCATGTCGTTGCGGATTTGTGCGTGGCTGATGAGTGCGAAAATAAAGGTACCGCCGATGATATTCCCCGCCAGCGTGGGCAGAGCAAACGGCCAGATGAAGTCATGCCACGGTATGTGGCCAATAAACACCAGATAGAAAATCTCTGAGGCACCGGCCACGATGTGGGTGAGGTTACTGAAGGCAATCATCCAGGTCATGATGATGATAATCCACAGCTTGGCGGAGTAGGCGCGCGGCAGCATCCAAACCATAGTGGCAATAATCCAGCCAGAGACGACGGCGTTGGCGAACATCTCCGTTGGTGAGTGCTTCATGACTTTCATGGCGATGTCGACTAACGCTTCCCGCGTTTCGCCATCAAAAACGGGCATGTAGGTAAAGGCGAGGGCGGCCAAGGCTGTGCCGATCAGGTTGCCAGCCAGCACGACAAACCATAATCGACCGAGCAGGTAGACATTGCTGCGCGTGGGCTTATGCATGATGGGAAGTACGGCCGTGACGGTGTTTTCGGTGAACAGCTGCTGGCGTGCCATGATGACAATCACAAAGCCGATGGTGTAACCGAAGCACTCCAGCAGAAAGCCGCCGGGTACGCCAACCAGATGGTTGTGGAGCATACCGACCGCCATGAATGAGGTTCCCATGGAGATCCCTGCTGCAATCGCCGACCACAGTAACGCCATTGCATCACGTTCCAGCTCCTTTTGCCCTTCCTGACGAATCTCTTCATGGATCGCCGCGGCGGGGGAAGGCAAGCGATCTTCATCTACATCGATCGCTTTTCCCTGCGTGCTTTCCTCACTCTCTACCGCCACGTCCTTGTCTTTCTCTTACCGGATTTGTCTGGATTCTGAAGGTGGATTCATAGTGATTCTCTCGACGAGTGGGCTGGTTGTTGTCTGGCTAACGGTACTGACGTTGAGGGGCAATCACCGACAACCCCGATGATAAGCGTAGTTAGTTTTTACAACATGGGATGGCGCGGCGCGACTCACTGGTTTAGGCTGGCGGTGCTATGCTGTGAGGGGAACAAGGGAATACCGTACTGTCGCCCACGCTGGAGCGTGTGTCGCAACGATGCCGCGTATTGTCCCCATAAGAAAAATGGCAAACCTCTGAAAATGCAGTAATACGTAAGCCAACGTAGCGATGGAGCGATAAAATGTTACACTGTTGGCCGATATCCCGTCCTTGTCGCTCAGCCTGATAGGCTGGGGCTGATACTGGGAATACCCATTTTCGGTCGCGGGTATAGCACACTATAAATCAGGGAGAACAGATATGAATTACCGCCTGAGTGGGGTGGTGTTTGCCAGCGTGTTACTGATCGGCTGCGCCAGTTCCGGGGATCGAGCTCAAGAAGGACGTTCTGATCCGCTTGAAGGCTTTAACCGTACCATGTTCAGCTTTAACTATGACGTTCTGGATCCTTATCTGGTGCGTCCTGCGGCTGTGGCCTGGCGCGATTATGTGCCGACGCCCGCGCGTAACGGACTAGGGAACTTCTTCAGCAACCTGGAAGAGCCTGCAACGATGGTGAACTACTTCGTTGAAGGTAAGCCGTATAAAGCGATGATTCACTTTAACCGCTTCTTCCTGAATACCTTGCTCGGGATGGGCGGCCTGATTGACGTGGCCTCAATGGCGAACCCGAAACTGGCGAAAGAAGAGTCTCGTCGCTTTGGTAGCACATTGGGTCATTATGACGTGGGCTACGGGCCTTATCTGGTGGTACCCGGCTACGGCAGCGTGACACCTCGTGAAGACGGCGGTGGCGTAGTGGATACGTTGTATCCGATGCTGAGCTATCTGACGTTCTGGATGTCCGCGGGTAAATGGGCTATCGAAGGGCTGGAAACGCGAGCACAGCTGTTGGATTCCGACGGTCTGCTGCGTAACTCTTCCGATCCTTACCTGATGATGCGTGAAGCCTACTTCCAGCGGCATGATTTCCTTGCCAGTGATGGACAACTTACCCCGCAGAAGAACCCGAATGCGGCAGCGATTGAAGACTCGCTCGACGAGATCGATTCAGCGAAATAGTGTCGCGTCACATCGCTCATTTCACAGGCACCTGCGGGTGCCTTTTGCTTTTATAAAACACTGCTAAACTTACTTTTACCATGATGATTCTGTGGTTTGTTTCTTAAAAGTTATTACTTTGTTGTCCATTTATTTACTTACTAAAATTTATTTCCTTTCGTCAGATAACAATAATGCTACGTCGTTAACCGCTACCGCTGCCCATCCTGGTTGAAATGTGTCTGCACGCTGATTTTTTTGTTAGCAAGGTGATTAACAAAAAGGTCATAAGAATGATGCCTTTTACGGATGATGGCGTGGTCGTGTGTTAATGAATGCCCAGAATTCTATTTACCTGCACTTATAAAAAATAGAGATATAAGCATGAAAAAACTACTTGCTATGTTCTTCTGCCTGAGCGTGGTGGTTAGCGCCCCACTGGCGATGGCTGAAGAGGCTAAAACGACAGAGAAGACAACGGATGTGGTACTGATCGGCGGGGGCATTATGAGCTCTACGCTGGGCGTGTATTTACAGGAGCTGCAACCAGACTGGTCTATCGACATGGTTGAGCGGATGGATAATGTGGCGGAAGAGAGCTCGAACGGCTGGAATAATGCCGGTACGGGTCACTCGGCTTTCATGGAACTCAACTACACGCCGGATAATCCCGACGGCCCCATCAACATCAGCAAAGCGCTGGAAATCACTGAAGCGTTTGAAGTCTCGCGCCAGTTCTGGTCCTATCAGGTGAAAAATGGCGTGCTGAATAATCCGCACTCTTTCATCAATAGCGTGCCGCACATCGCTTTTGTCTGGGGCGATGAGAACACCGCTTTCCTGAAACATCGTTATGACGCGATGCAGCACAGTACGCTGTACCGTGGCATGGAGTTCTCTGACGATCCCAATACGATCAAAGAGTGGGCGCCGCTGGTAATGGAAGGTCGCGATCCGGCGCAGAAGATTGCGGCGACTCGCATGCCTATCGGTACCGACGTGAACTACGGTGAAATCACGCGTCAGCTGGTTGGCGCGATGAAAACCAAACCTAATTTTGCGCTGCACCTGAATTCAGAAGTGCGTGATATCAAGCGTAATGCGGATAACACCTGGAGCGTAACTTACGCCGATCTGAAGAACGGCGAGAAAGAAAGCGTGATTAAGGCGAAGTTTGTCTTTATCGGTGCGGGCGGGGCGGCGCTGCCGCTGTTGCAGAAATCCGGCATTCCTGAGGCCGATCTGTACGGTGGCTTCCCGGTTGGTGGCGAATTCCTGGTGACAGAAAACCCGGAAATCGTGAAGCGCCACATGGCGAAAGTTTACGGTAAAGCCTCCGTCGGTGCGCCACCGATGTCGGTTCCTCATCTGGATACGCGTATTTTTGACGGTAAACCCGTTCTGCTGTTCGGGCCGTTTGCCACCTTCTCCAGCAAATTCCTGAAAAATGGTTCGCTGTGGGATCTGATCGGTTCCGTAACCTTCTCCAACGTGATGCCGATGACGCACGTCGGTCTGGATAACTTCGATCTGGTGAAGTATCTGGTTGGTCAGGTCATGATGGATGACGACGATCGTTTCGCCTCGCTGCAGGAATACTTCCCTAACGCGAAGAAAGAAGACTGGAGACTGGCGATTGCTGGCCAGCGCGTTCAGGTTATCAAGAAAGACGATGACAAAGGCGGCGTGCTGAAACTGGGTACGGAAATCGTCAGCTCTCAGGATGGTTCGATTGCCGCGCTGTTGGGTGCCTCTCCGGGCGCATCTACCGCCGCGCCGATTATGCTGAGCCTGCTGGAAAAAGTGTTTAAAGATAAAGTCGCTACGCCAGAATGGCAGGGTAAGCTGAAAGAGATCATTCCCTCTTATGGTCAGAAGCTGGACGGTAATATTGAAATGACCAATAAAATCCGCAGCTACACCAGCAGCACGCTGGACCTGGACTATATTGAGGTTAAGCCTGAGTAATCGGGGTTAGCTGGAAGTCACGATGTCAGGCCGCGAAAGCGGCCTTTTTTGTGCCTTCAAGCCCAGTGCGAACTAGCGATTGTCGGTATTGAGTCCAGGGATCCTGGAAAATGCTTCTGCAATGAAGTCCATGAATACAATGGCTCGCTTCGGTAGCAGGCGATTGGCGACATAGAGAAACTGGATTGGCACCGGCGGTGCTTCGTAGTCGCAAAGTACCTGACACAGCCTGCCGCTCTGTAATCCATCCTCGTATAACCATTTGGGGCCGCTGGCGATACCAAGGCCGGCGATGACGGCTTCCTGTACGGCCTGGGGTGAGTTGACTCGGAATCGCCCCGAAACGTTGATCTCGGTATCTCGAAAATGCCACGTACTACCCGTGTTTAACAGCGAGTACAGAATACAGTCATGATCGCGCAGATCTTCTGGTGTTTGCGGTATGCCACGACGACTCAGATAGTCTACCGAAGCTACATACACGCGTCTGAAAAGGCCAATTCGGCGCGCACGTAGTGCACTGTCGGAAGGATGACCGATTCGGATAGCTAACTCGGCACCTTCTTCCACCAGATCGACGAAACGATCGCTTAGTTGCAAATCCAGCGACAACCCAGGGTAGCGGGCGAGAAAAGCAGGGATCTGTGGTATCAGGAAGGTATGGGCCATGGCGGTTGGGCAGGCCACTCGCAGGAGTCCAGTGGGTTCCGTCTCATCGCTCAAGGATGACTCCGATTCTGCAACCGCATCGAGAATTCGGCTGACATCTGCGTAGTACCGCTCGCCCTCAGGTGTCAGCACAAGCTGGCGTGTTGTCCGCTGAAGTAGTCTGACGCCCAGATGTTCTTCTAAAGCAGCAACGTATCGACTTACGTTGGGTTGCCCCATATTCAGGTCGCGTGCTGCCGCAGAAAAACTGCCTGTTTCGACAGTCCGTTTAAAACAGGTCATGAGCAGAAAACGATCCACGTAAAGGTGCCTCAATTAATGCAGTAATGGAATAAATTATATGCGAAATAGGGATCTTATCATCATTTATGCATACCCATATGATTAGCGCTGTCCCCGGCAGCACATTGCTGCATCCCGCTATGATTATCAGGAGTTCCCTATGTCTCGCTTACACAACAAACGTACCCTTATTACCGGAGGCACCTCCGGCATTGGGCTGGAAACCGCAAAGCAGTTCCTCGCGGAAGGAGCTCGCGTCATCGTTACTGGGGTCAACCCCGATTCTATTGCCGCGGCAAAAGCCGAACTTGGTAGCGAAGTGCTGGTGCTGCGTGCCGACTCGGCCAGCGTGAGTGCACAGAATGAACTGGCGCAGGCCGTGGAGGCGCATTATGGAAAGGTTGACGTCGTTTTCCTTAACGCGGGTGTTTCCGTTTGGCAACCGATCGAAGAATGGACAGAGGACATGTTTGATCGCTCCTTCGACATTAACGTCAAGGGTCCGTATTTTCTGATCCAGTCGCTATTGCCGGTGTTCGCCAATCCCGCTTCAGTCGTGCTCAACACGTCGATTAGTACGCATGTAGGATCGAGCCGCTCCTCCGTTTATTCGGCGACCAAAGCGGCTTTTCTTAGCCTGTCAAAGACGCTGTCGAGTGAACTGATGGCGCGTGGTATTCGCATCAACGCGGTCAGCCCAGGTCCTATAGATACCCCGCTGTATGACAAACTTGGCATTCCCGATAGCTATCGCAAACAAGTCAATGAGGAGATCGTCAAGAGCATCCCTTCAGGCCGTTTCGGCACGGCGGAGGAGATTGCCAAGGCGGTGTTGTATCTGGCTTCAGATGAGTCCCGATGGACCATCGGTAGTGAGATCGTCGTGGATGGCGGGCGTCTCTTGAACGACTGATCCGACATTACGATGTTCGTAAATTGTTCATCATTAGCTAATCACTACGCCAGTAAGACAGAGGCAAGTGCTTTGTGATGAGCAATAAAAAAGCAGGTAAGTTGCCTTACCTGCTTTATCACGTTCTGACCGATAGCAATGAGAACGCGTGTTTTATTTAGAACGCCATTCTTTATTTAGAACGCATAGTTAAAGTTCACGCCGTACAGCCAGGCCTTACCTTTAGAGGTAAAGTTGTAACGTGGTGAACCAGCGACATCAGAGATCGGTTCGCTGATATCGACTTGTTTGCCGTGCATGTAGGACACGCCAACATCCACAGACGCGTCTTTATTAAAGGCGTAGGTGGTGCCTGCGCTTAACCAGAAACGATCCTGATCGGGGATGGAGATCGAACGTTTGTCAGCCGGTACCGGGCTGTCATCAAACGCGATACCGCCACGGAACGTCCAGTTATCGTCGTGATAGTAGGTGGTGCCGAGTGCGATACGGTAAGCATCACGGAAGCTTTCATCTTTATGGAACAGAGTCTGGCCGTTGTTGCCTGTTGCTTTCAGTTCCTGGAACTGGCTCCAGCTGGTATAGGTCAGACTGTAGTGAACAGCCCACTTCGGTGCCACGCGGTGGTAGGCAGAGGCTTCCCACATTTCCGGCAGATTCAGCGTCAACTTGCCAGGGATCGTTGCGCCATTTGTCCCAACAGGTAGACCTGGGGCGATAGCCGGTCTGGCACTATGATAATCGCCATCAAAGTCGATTTTAACTTTTGAACGGTAGGTAAAGCCGAAGCGGTTGTTTTCGTCGACTTCATACAGCAGACCTGCGTTCCAGCCGTAGCCCCATTCTTTGCCTTCCATGTGTACTAACTCAGAAGACGGCTGTAAGCCACCTGCAGCCAGTTCACCAGCACGACGCTCGATTTTCGCATCGGCATAGACGGCGTTAACCCCTAAACCGAAGCTGAAATGCTGGTTCAGACGATAAGCGGCGCTCAGGTTCAGGTTTGATGTCAACAGGTCGGTTTTTCCGCCGATAGAACCTGCCGCATAGTTATCATTGAATTCCGTTGCTAAGCCATAGTTGGTGGTGGCAGAAGCACCAACTGCCCATTGCTCATTCAGCGGCATAATGAAATGCAGGTTCGGCACCCAGGCGTGCGGTGCGATGTTTTTGGCGCTGGTATTTTGCCCTGCCAGGGAATTTTTCCCCTGAACATCGATATCCGGGTTGATATAGGTGACACCACCGGAGAAGGACGGGCGGTCAAACATGGTCATGGTCGCTGGGTTACGGCTACCGGAAGTCGCGTTGTCGGCTACAGCACCTTCACCAGAAAACGCACGTCCCAGACCCGATGACGAGTATTCATTTAGCTGGAAACCAGCTGCTGACACATTTGCTGAAAACAGGGCCACCGCAACAGCAATTGTGGATTGTTTGAACAGGTTTTTCTGGTTCATGACCAAAACCTCTTTATATGCTTGTTATTTAACGTTGTTACACGGGGTAACAAGGGACGCGCATTGTAGGGGGCGCACTCAGCCTGACAAATCAGACCAGTTGCCAAAGTATAAGTTGGGAATACGACAATGTTGCGTCTGTGTATTAAAAATATTTCTAAAATGATGCAAAATTTAGATCTGCTTAACGTTTTGGTTAATTTGTGTGAAGAGATATTACGCGGTCTTTACTGCTGTATAACACCGTAATGTGATTGATATCACTAAAATTACTGGTCAGCATGAAGTGCTGGCACTGTTTTGGGATGAGGGAGTAAAATATAAGGAAGATAAAAATATTTGAACTGGATCAAATCTCCCGCGTCTAAGCCTCAAGAGGAAAGTAGCATGACGAACGTAATCAACAAATGCAGTGCTGAAGAAACCGCAGCCTGCTGCTGTGTCGATGTTGGCACAATTATGGATAACACGGATTGCACGGCGTCTTACAGCAACGTTTTCGGCGATCGTGCTGAGGCGGAAGCGGCACTGGCCGCTCTGACGAAAAAAGCGCGTGCGGTAGAGTCTGAACCTTGCGAAATCGCCAGCACGCTGGAAGAGGTAGACGGCGGCATTAAACTGGACATCGATTTCACGTTCAGCTGCCAGGCTGAAACGATGATTTTCCAGCTCGGCCTGCGTTAAATCTTCCTTTGGCAGGCATTGCGTTATCGCATCGCCTGCCTGACTCGCTTTATTTCCCTTCGTTGTTTCTATCCACCACTGTCGGTGGTGTCGTCACTTTTCAACTCTTCCTATTCGCATGTTAATCGGCCATAGAACCGGTCGGCATGTTGTTGGCGTTCCCCAGAGCGTCGCGATGTCGTCATAAAAACGGCACAGCATTTCCTCTCGTCCTGCTTCTCGGGCGCTGGCGACGGCAGACCAGGTCGAAATATAACCAATAAGGGCGTCTAACGGCCATTCAAGCCGGATGTTAAGAGGCGGTGCGGCGATCTCATCAAAAGGGAAGGGGATATCCCGATATCCGTTATCAACCAGCTGACGTTCGGCAGGCCAAAACGGACCAATCTCTTCGTAATAAAACTGACGAAATCTGTCGTTCAGATCGTCATCAAGCTGCATAACGCCATAGCTGATGAGGGCCAGTATTCCCTGAGGGACTGCCACTCTGCGGACTTCCTGATAAAACGCATCCAACTTGAACCAGTGCGCGGCCTGCGCTGCGGTAATCAAACTGTACGTGAGTGGCTGTTCGGGCAGTATTTCTGCGGGGGAGCACGCGTAGTCGATACGATGATGTGCAACGGCGTTGCCTAGCTGACTCACGCTGGGATCGATACCTTTTACAGCGTCGAAATGTTCAGCCAGCTGTCGCGTAAGCTGCCCAGTTCCGCACCCTACATCCAGCGCGTTTTGGGTATTGGGGGCGAGACTGGAAAGGTATTCTGCCAGTTCAGGTGGATAGTGCGGTCGGTAGCGAGCATAGTTCTCCCCACCTGAGGAAAACCAGTTTCTGTTTTCTTCGGTTGTGTTAGTCATCTTTATCACCTGAGGCGTGTAACTCTGCACGCGCTATCTGTATACGTTTCTCGAAGTCCTGCTGTTCCAACGCAGACGCCAGCTCCTCCAGCCCTTTCATCAGCGGCCAACCGGCATCTTTTTCAAGCTGTTCAATGGCGAGGAAAATGGCTTCCCAGCAGGTTTCGAGCTGAGCAACAAGTTGAATGCCGGCTGGCGTCAGCCTGAGGGCAAATTTGCGCCCATCACTGAGCTGTTCGCGTACAAGAATGCCGTCCTGCTCCATTAACGCGACCGACTGGCTGATCGCCCCTTGTGTCAGGTGCGTGGACTCAGTGATGTCTTGCACGGTCTGAGCGCCTGCGGCCATTGCACGCAGGATAGGGGTATATCGTGGACGATAATTGAGTGACAGGGCGCGGTAGTTTGCCTCCGAACCTTTATCAACCAGCTCGGCGGTATACCTCAGCAGTTCGCCCAATCCAGGTTTAATTTTCAATATTTCCTCCCTAGTTGGAATAAATACATTAGCGCTAATGTATTTTGTTGGCAAATACCTTTGCGTAAATAATGTTAATGGTATCGGGGCTGACAACGGCATGTTCTTCACACTTTTGTGTTGCGCAGCTTTGCGTAATGTAACTATCTGGTTAACAATGAAATCAGGTCTGACCTGTTGTGTGCGTACTTTATTTTTGGTTAACAGGAGCGTTTATGAGCGAGGTATTACCTCTGATAACCCGCCGTGGCGATCGCATTGCGTTCGTGAGCGGATTACGCACCCCATTTGCCCGGCAGGCAACGGCCTATCATGGCGTACCTGCCATCGAATTAGGGAAGCTCGTCACCAGCGAATTACTGGTCCGCACTGGGATCGATCCTGAGTTGATCGAGCTATTGGTCTTTGGGCAGGTGGTCCAAATGCCCGAAGCGCCGAATATCGCCAGAGAGATCGTGCTCGGCACGGGCATGAGCGTGCATACCGATGCCTACAGCGTGTCGCGCGCCTGCGCCACCAGCTTTCAGGCGGTCGCCAACGTGGCGGAAAGCATTATGGCGGGTATGGTGGATGTCGGCATTGCCGGTGGGGCGGATTCCTCTTCCGTGCTGCCTATTGGCGTCAGCAAAGCGTTGGCCAGAACGCTGGTGGATATGAACAAGGCCCGGACGCTGAGCCAGAAGTTGAAACTGTTAAGCGGCCTGCGTCCGAAAGATCTACTGCCGGTTGCGCCCGCCGTGGCGGAGTATTCCACCGGGCTGCGCATGGGTGATACCGCCGAACAAATGGCAAAAACCTACGGCATCACGCGTGAAGAGCAGGATGAGCTGGCGCACCGTTCGCACAAGCTGGCGGCTCAGGCCTGGGAATCCGGCGTGCTGCGCGATGAAGTGATGACGGCTTACGTCCCACCTTATGACAAGGCGCTGAGTGAAGATAACAACGTGCGCCATGATTCCGCGCTGGAGCAGTATTCCCGCTTACGCCCGGCGTTCGATCGCCGACACGGTACGGTCACGGCGGCGAACAGTACGCCGCTCACGGATGGTGCGGCAGCGGTGTTGATGATGAGTGAATCCAAGGCGAAAAGTCTGGGGATCACGCCGCTAGGCTACCTGCGCAGCTATGCATTCAGCGCTATCGGCGTACAGCGTGATATGTTGCTGGGGCCGGCTTATGCCTCCCCGCTGGCGTTGGCAAGGGCTGGCGTGACGCTGGCCGATCTGACGCTCATTGATATGCACGAAGCCTTTGCCGCCCAGACGTTGGCAAATCTCAAACTGTTTGCCAGCGATGAGTTTGCCCGGAATCAACTGGGTAGAAATGCCGCACTGGGCGAGGTCGATCGCGCCAAGTTCAATGTGCTGGGGGGATCCATTGCCTATGGACATCCCTTTGCTGCCACTGGCGCGAGGATGATTACCCAAACGCTGAATGAACTGCGCCGTCGTGGCGGCGGGCTGGGGTTAACCACCGCCTGCGCGGCTGGCGGGCTGGGTGCGGCAATGGTACTGGAGGTGACGCCATGAACGATCAACAGCCTTTCTCCGTGACAACATCGTCTGCAATGGAAACAACATCGTCTGTGACGGCAAGCCCCTCTGCCTTTTCCCTAACGATTCGGCCGGACAATATCGGTGTTATTTGCATTGATGTTCCCGGCGAGAAGGTGAACACGCTAAAGAGCGAATTTGCAGAACAGATTCTTTCGGTCTTCGAGCAGGCGCGGCAGCATGCGACACTCAGGGGGCTGATTTTTATTTCCGCCAAGCCTGATTCGTTTATCGCCGGTGCGGATATCACCATGTTGAACCAGTGCAGCAGTGCCGAACAGGCAGAAAATCTGGCGAAACAAGGGCAGGAAACGTTCGATCAGGTAGCCGCGCTGCCGTTCCCCGTAGTGGCTGCGATCCACGGTGCCTGTTTGGGCGGTGGGCTGGAGTTGGCATTGGCCTGCGACTATCGCGTCTGCTCGCTGGATGAAAAAACGGTACTGGGGCTACCGGAAGTACAGCTTGGCCTGCTTCCCGGTTCAGGCGGAACGCAGCGTTTGCCACGGCTGATTGGTCTGGATAGCGCGCTGGATCTCATTCTGACCGGCCGCCACCTCCGTGCGAGTCAGGCGTTACGACAAGGGCTGGTTGATGAGGCCGTCCCGCACGATATCCTGCTGGAGACGGCGGTCGAAATTCTCAAAAAAGGAAAACGCAAAGCCGTGCCGCTGGGCTGGCGTTCGCGTTTGCTGAGTAGCCCAGGTATTCGCGATGTATTGTTCAAAATAGTGAAACGCAAAACGCGAGCGAAAACACACGGCAACTATCCGGCCACGGAAAAAATCATTCAGGTGGTGCGTCGGGGCATAGAAAAAGGTCGTGAGGAAGGGTATCGGCACGAGGCGCGAGCGTTTGGCAAACTGGTGATGACGCCGGAATCGGCCGCGCTACGCCATCTGTTCTTTGCCTCCAATGCATTAAAGAAAACCGCCGGTGCGGACTCTGAAGCGAAGCCGATCCACCGCGTCGGTATTCTCGGTGGTGGGCTGATGGGTGGTGGGATCGCCAGCGTGACAGCGACGCGCGGGCAGTTACCGGTGCGTATTAAAGATATCAATGAACAGGGCATTAACCATGCGCTGAAGTACAACTGGCAGTTGCTGACTAAACGCGTTCAGAGTAAGCGGATGAAGCCGACGGAGCGCCAGCGGTTGATGACGTTGATTTCCGGTAGTACGGACTATCGCGGTTTTGAACATGCGGATATCGTCATTGAGGCCGTTTTTGAAGATCTGGCGCTGAAGCGGCAGATGGTGGCGGAGATTGAAGAGCACGCTGCGCCGCACACGATTTTTGCATCGAATACTTCCTCGCTGCCGATCCATCAGATTGCAGAGGGCGCGCGCCGTCCGCAACAGGTTGTGGGTCTGCACTACTTTAGCCCGGTGGACAAAATGCCGCTGGTTGAGGTGATTCCTCACGCACACACCAGCGCAGAGACGGTGGCGACGACGGTGGCGCTGGCGAGAAAGCAGGGGAAAACCGCGATCGTCGTAGGCGACAGCGCTGGTTTTTATGTGAACCGCATATTAGCGCCTTATATCAACGAAGCGGCTTATTGCCTGCTGGAAGGGGAGCCGATCGAATCGATCGATTATGCGCTGGTGCGCTTTGGCTTCCCCGTTGGCCCGCTGGCGTTGCTTGATGAGGTCGGTATTGATGTCGCGACCAAAATTGTACCGGTGCTGAGTGAAGAACTGGGCAAGCGCTTCACCTCTCCACCCGCGTTTGATGCGATCCTGAAAGATGGACGCAAAGGGCGCAAGAATGGGAAAGGATTCTATCGATACAATAAAACGCGCCGTTTCTGGCAGGCGGGCAGAGAGGTGGATAGCTCGGTTTATCCGCTGCTGGATGTGACGGCGAAAGCCCATATCGACCCCGCGCTCATCAGCCAGCGTGCCGTGATGATGATGCTGAATGAGGCAGCGCGTTGTCTGGATGAAGGCGTGATCCAGTGCGCCCGCGATGGTGATATTGGCGCGGTATTTGGCATTGGTTTCCCACCTTTCCTCGGCGGGCCGTTCCACTATATGGATCGTCTGGGCGTGGAAACGGTCGTGAAAACGCTGCTGGTGCTGCAACAGCAGTATGGCGATCGGTTCGCACCCTGTGAACGTCTGCTCGCGATGCGGGAAGGTCGACGGACGTTTTATCCGCCAACCTCTGAAGATCAGAGCGCTAGTTGATCGTGACGTTAATCGTGACGGTGTCTTTATACGCCCCCTCTGGCTTGCTAGCCTGACTGGCGTTAATGCGGGCGGTGTACGGGATACTCTGCGTAATCCCCGTACCCGTCCCGCTGTAATCGTTCGTTTCAGTCCAGGCGACGTTCCCGGTGCGATAAAGCTGATATTGCAAATAGTAAGGCGTGCCGCCGACGGTGGCGGTCATTCTGCGCCAGTTAGCGTCGTCGGGATGGGGGCTGACCAGCTTGACGGTATACGCCCCCAACAGCGTACAGCGAACGCCGAGGCTGTTATTGACCGCCGCGAAATCGGCGGGGAAGGCCGCAACGCCAAAACTGATATTCGGCGCACTGGTGATCTGGCAATCGTTGGTAATGTTCATGGTGATATTGAGGGTTGAAATCCTTGTCCCCTCTTCGTATACACAGACTGTCACCCCTAATACCGTCACCCCTAGTGAGCAAAGCCGATAATCCCATTTAATGGTCACTACATCGGTATAGGTGCCTGCTGCCACGTTGTTGCCGATACTGGTACGGATATAGATCGGCATCGAGCCGTCAGCGGAGTTGAATAAACCTAATACTCCCAGAAAGGTGGTTTGCGACCAGGTATAGGTCGAGTTGATGTTATAGAGCGTACCGCAGCCTGAATCCATACACAGGTTGTAAGGAACGTAGTCTGTGCTTGTCCCTCTGCGCATTCTCATTGTGGTGCCGCTGGGGTTACTGTCACTTTGTATTGTGGCGGTAATGGTATTGGTACTGTTTAGGCTTAATATGCTTCCCGTACAGCGAAACCCACTTCCCGATGCCACAACCTGTGGCGTACCGTTAACTCCGACCACGGAAGAGGCATAAGGGCCCAATGTGGTGTTACTTGGCGAAGCAATAGTGCAGTCGGCATAGCTATAAGGCGCGTAATACATCGTCATCAGCAGGAAGGCCAGACGCAGCGAACGGGCAACTCGCCGGTTGGCGGAGAAGAGGTGCTGGATTTTCAGTATCGGGGTCAGCATCGTTTTATCCTTTTGAGTCAGTCTGGCAGGTAAGCGGGCCGATGGTCGCCATCATGGTCTGTGATTCCGGTAGTGAAAATTCCACCCGGCAAAGTTGCCCGTCTTCTTGTTTAAAGCGTAAGCGGTTCGAGGTTCCCAGATTGGTGAAATAGACCAGGCCATCGTAGCCGCTGATCGTGGTGTCGCCGCTGACCTCGTTTGTTATCCAGGTGCCAATGGTGAGCGAGTTGCCATCCGTATTGCGCAGCTTAATGTTGGCGGATCGCATGGCATGAACGGGGAATGTGACGACAGTGCCGCTGCCTTCTTTGACCGACACGCGCGATTCCACCTGTGGCGTGGTGACGTTGGCTGGCAGTTGTAGTGTGTCGATTTCCACTTTCGCGGGGTAATTAGACACGACCCACGGCACGAGCAAGTGGCCGCGTTTGTTGGTTTTCCCTACTATCTGGTTTTCATATTTTACCGGGACGTCAGGGTATCCTTCGGTATCGACCACAATAAAGGCGTCGTTGATGCGGTTACTGGCGAAAACCCCTCCGTTCATATAGATCAGCGAGCCGCTCAGTTCCCCCCATTGCGTAGTGTTTCCCTCATTGCCATAGGTTCCGCCAGCAAGCGTGGCATAAGGACCGCGCCAGTTCAGCGAGCCCTGGTGATAAGGATTTTTTCCTGCGCCATACGCGGCGTTCCAGCCTAATCCTCCGTCTATCGGCGCGGTACGGTTCACCCCGACACGCGGTGAATAATCGCCATTGCTGTCGCGTTGAACGCCGGCATTGATGCTGCCGTTTGTACCAAAAGGCATCACGAACTGGATCTGGGCGCTGTAGCCGTTTTCTCCCAGCGCTTTGTTAAAGGCGAGATAAATAGAGCTGTCTTGCCAGATTTGGCGGCTGAAAGACAAGTTCAGCAGGCGAGTCCGGGTTGAATCGTACGCGCGGATATCGAAATACCCCACGCCGAATGAACCGTTGCCTTCGCCGAACAGCTGGCTGCTGAGCGTTGCCTGATAGCTTTCTTGGCTGAGTCGGCCTTCCGTGAGTACGGCGGTTAAATCGCGGTATTCCTTACTGCGTTTGGCATGTTGAACATTCAGGCCAAACGCGGAAGTGTAATAAGAGTAGCCCGTGGTGTACTGGTGTCCGGTGGCTTCTTTTTCGCTCTGACTGTAGGACGAACTCAGCGTACCCCAGCGGCCGATGGTAAAATCGGCTCCCGCACCGAGCAGATAGAGACCCTGTACGGCTTCGCCATGCGCTGACACGGTCAACTTATTGGTCAACCCATAGCGATAGATGCCGCTGACAGCGGGATCGTCAGTGTAGGCATTATTCTTTATGCCATAGTCCTGACGTAACACGCCAACGGATAGATCGAAATCGCTTAATCCCTCTCTTAACAAGGCGTTGGAGACATAAAACGGGATCGTGGTAGAAATCTGCCGCCCCTGGGCGTCAGTGGTAATGACGGTGGCTTCCCCCGCGCCGTTCAGGTAAGGCGTATTCGTGAGGGTGAAGGGCCCAGCATTCAGGCTGGTGCTGTTCGCTTTATACCCGTTGATAAACAGATCCAGCGTGCTGGGTACGGCGGCTGTACCGGTATATTGCAACATCGGATACGTGACGATATCCGGGCGAAGACCGAAATTGCGGGCGACACGCAGGCCGCCCATACGCACCGAGTTGCTCCACGTCAGAGAATTGCTAATCAGGTCACCAACCTGATAGGTGATCATGCGGTCGTTATCGTTATAGCGCCAATAGGTATCGAAACGCTGATAGCCATCTTGCTGCGCGGTATTGCTGCCCGAGGTGAAATAGTAGATCCCCGTATTGGATAAGGTTCCGTAAGGGCTAAAAAAACGCTGTTCCATCCAACTGCTGAGCGAATCTGAATTGGCACGGGGCGAGGTGTAATAAAGGTTATAGTTGAACAATAAGCCGGGACTGCTGCGGGCGGGGAAACGCGTCAGGTCCTGCCCGCCGCCTTCAACCGATTGCTCGGGTAGCCAGAGTGTAGGCACGGTGATTTTTAGCTGCTGTATGGCCTGATCGTAATCGGTGGTGACCTCTGGCAGGGCATTGACATTCACCAGCCCCACACTTTGGTCCGGCAGACGGACGTGATTAGAACGCAGTGTTGCTGCATCCACATAATAATTCCCCGCACGATACGTGACGGGCACGACCAGATTATCGCTCAGCCCGTTGACGGAGATCGTTAAATAATAAACGGACTCGCTGAGTGAGGGCATGGCGCTGGGGGGCGCGGGAAGATCGGTATAATCTTCCGCGAAAATCGTCGCAGAATACAACAGCGCAAATGGAGTACAGATGAGCAGGGGAAGCACGCCTGTTTTGCTCTTCATGCCTGACCTCACCATGCTCACGCGGTCAATAAACACGCTTCTGCGGCTAACCGAGCCATCATTCGCGTTTAATCAAGATAGGATCGTGGATATCGATCAGGTGAGTGAAGAGCTGCATGCCTGCACCCGGTGTGGATACGCCCGCGGGCAGCGGCCAACGCATCTCTTGTCCCGGTAGTACATAGCCTAAAAAGCCGTCGGTGATCGTTGTTCGGCGGCTCCCTTTTCCATTTTGGTCGGCTGACCAGTAGATGTTACTCAGGCGGGCATGGACCACGCCACGATTGCGGACATAAAGATAGTTTTTCCCCCCAACCGCGCTGACTCGCCAACTGAGCGCAGGCAGCGTAGGCTCGGCGTTGGCACGTCGTTTTTCCGGGCGCATATGCGTCCAGACGCCGGCACCATCAAGGAACAGCGGCAGCAGATAGCGCATCTGGAATTGCAGCCCCATTTGCGGGGCATCTTGTTGATAGGGCGCGGCAATTTCATCAACAATGATGCGGTAAGCCATCTCAGTATTGGCGGGTGTTGGGTTGACGCGAATCAGACGCACCATATTGCGCTTACCCGGCTCCAGCGTCATGAACGGGGGGGTAGCAATCACGTTGCTTTGTTCGGCATAACGATCCTGAAAATCGATTTGCTTCCAGGACATGATACGGATTTGCAAACCGACGGGCGCCGTACCTTTATTTTCCAGCCATAGCGCAGAGCTGTTCTCATCGGACTCAATAACCTGATAAATCGGCCAAACGAGAATAGAACTGGCAGCAAAGCAATATGAGCCAAAACCACTTAATAAAAAGACCATTGCCCGAATAAAAAACGTTATTTTCCTTTTCATTTTGTATTCACCCTGTTTTGTTTTTAATAAGTCAGGCTGACGGTTACGTTATCGGTATAAACCCCTGCGGGAGGCAGCGGTGTGCCGCCAAAATAGCGGGCGTAAACGGTGTAGGTCTGGGATGTGGCGGGAAAGGAGGCGATGTTGAGTGCCAGACCTCCCGTTCCCCATACCTGTGTGCGTGCCGCATCGCGGTAAAGCTGGTAAGCCAACAGGCGCGTTCCTGCTGCATTTTTCAGATAACGCTGTGTGCTGTTACCGCCATTAGTGCCATAGCTCAGTTCAATAACGGCGCTAATGCCTGGCGTACAGGTCGCGACAATCGACCCTCCGCCGCTGGTGCTGGCGATATCCACGTTGGTTGCCGTGGCGCTGCGCGTCCCAAAATTCAGCGTGCCCATGTTGGGCTGGCTGCTTGCCGTGTTGGTGCCAAAAACACAGCCTTTTTGTATCGTTGCCGTGACATCGAATGTGCTACTTACGGTGAGCGCCATCGCCACCGTGGGGACGATGGAGCCAGACAGCAAAAGTGACAAAATCAATGCCGATGGAAAACGCATCGCAATACCCGCGGCTATCGAGCCTGAATGTCGGCACGGGAAACGCCCAAAGCCAGAGGGGAAGGCAGGGCGCAGGCAGCAAACGCGAAATCGCGTATGAGATGTGGTGACATAACGGCTCCTTTTCTTGTGGATCAACTTCTTGTGGATCAATGACCCTAAAAAGGCTGGCATGCGAACATGCCAGCCTGTAAAAAATTACCATTCGATCGTAGCAGTGACGGTGTCGGTATAAGCCCCAGCGGTGGGTGATAGCACGGTCTGATCTGATGGCAGGATACGGGCATACACTGGAACCAGCTGTGGGTTACCCGTTGCAACAATGGCAATGCCAGTTGCACTACTGAGTGGGATTTCGGTCGTGCGGGTTGAATCGCTGTATAAACGGTAAGGAACGTTGTAGGTTCCCGTGCCTGGCGCTAACCGGCGTAGCGAGGCGGTGGCGTTTGCACCTGCACCGATATACAACGCCGCCGGTGTGCCAACAGAGCAACTGACGGTAATCCCGTTGCCCCCGATGCTGGTAACCTGGGCATCAATACTCTGCGTTAGGTCATTATGGGGGCCAAAGTTGATTGTTCCCCATGTGGTGCCTGCGCCTCCTCCGTTGTTGACCGTACAGGCCGCACTAATGGTCAGAGAAACGGGGATTTGACCATTAATCGTCACGCTGTTGGCGGTGGGGGATAGGCCGAATGTGGTGAATAGTGTGGCCAGAATAGATAATGCTATACGTTTAGAATTCATAACGATTCCTTTATATGCCTCTTACTTATTTTCATCGAAAATGTCTTCACGAAAGTACATCGGTTTTCGTGAAAACAGCTCGTCAAGAATGACTATTACAAAAGTAATCATAACGAGTCGTTTTAATCAGTACGGATATTTATATGGCATAGATTAACCGACCGGGAAAATACAGAGGGTTTATTCTCTTTCCTGATTGGCAGAACCATTGACACTAAAATGTCGCATTACTGAAATATATCGCTACTACTTTCAGTACGTTCCGTATGGTGAAGATGACGCTATAAAGAAAACGTATAACTAATTTTATCTTCCGTGGTGTGAATAATGGCGGGCATATAAATAACAGAGACGTTCTTCGGGATTTATCCTGAATTGCATATTCGTCCATAAATAGAAGAGCAATCTATTTTTATTATATGACGTTATATTCTGTGTAATTACCTTGTTTATAAAACATGAATAGTAAAGAAAAGTGCTATTTAAGATAAAGATAGAACCAGAGTGCTTGTTTAACAATGTCGCAAAAATTGATATGCGTTAAAAAAGTGCAAGAAATCGACATTTTTGATTTTATCAGTATTTTATGCTGATTTTTTGTTGTTTTTTGAATTCTGTCTCTTATTTTTTGATTTTACTGTAAGCGATTATAATGACCATTATAAAGATATGGTTATGTGTTTCGAGTGGGTAGATTCTGTCGTGTGTCTATAAAGTTTTTATTTATCATGTGATTAACAATGTAAAATAAGAGCGGACGAGCCTGGTGACGTTGCTGACACATTACGATTATTGACTCGTTGGTGACGGAACGCTAAAAACGCGTTTTGAGAATGGTTAATGTTATAACAGTATTGGGCCGCCTTCACGGCAGATCTCAGTGGGTAGCCTGTGGCTGGGAAGCCGGCATGATAACTTTTCTACCTAAACCTGACCTCAGGTGAGTTTACATAGCGAGAAACTCAGGTAACCTACAGCAATTCAGGTAACCTACAATAACAAAGCGGTTATACCCGTCATACTTGAATGATTTGGGGTATCTACCTTATATATGGCTACATTGCAGGTATGCCAAAGCGGCAGCAAAGCCAATGCTCATACAGCATTAAGTATGAGGATATATCATATATTTCATTAACATAGCGGTGTAATATGCAAGTGTTGATAATGCGTCATGGTGATGCGGTACTTGATGCAGCGAGTGATGCTGTTCGGCCATTGAGCGACGCTGGTCGTGATGAATCTCGTCAGATGGCGTGTTGGTTGAATGAGCAAAATATCGATATTGAGCGCGTTCTGGTGAGCCCTTATTTGCGCGCCCAGCAAACGCTCGAGGTGGTGAAAAAAGCGTTGCCGCTGCCGGAAGAAGCGGATTGCCTGAATGAGCTGACGCCCGGCGGGGATGCCCAGCTTGTTAGCTATTATCTGCAAACGCTGGCAAGAGAAGGCGTGGGTGCGGTTCTGGTTGTGTCGCATCTGCCACTGGTGGGCTATCTGGTTGCCGAATTATGCCAGAATGAAACTGCGCCGATGTTCGCCACATCCGCTATTGCCTGCGTGAAGGTGGAAGCGGAGTCTGGTCATGGCGCTCTGCACTGGCAAGTCAGCCCGGCCCAGTTGAACGCGAAATCCTGATACGACTCATCAAACTCCTGAATTCATACGCGATGAGGCATGTAATGAATTTACATGCCTCATCGTTTTTTGAAGAAGAGCGAGCTTATTCAAGCGAAGGCGCCTCTAGCGCCACCAACACCAGTAACGCGGCATTCCCACCAAATTCTTTCGGAGCCTGATGAAAAGCCAGCACGTCAGGGTGCTGTGCCAGCCAGAGCGGCGTTTGTTGCTTAAGTATGTGTTTGCCGTGCCCGTGCATCACGCAGGCGCAGTAAACGTGCTCCCGCCGACAGGCCGCTAGCAGCGCGCCCAGTTCCTGCTTCGCCTGAAGCTGCGTCAGGCCATGCAAATCCAGAAACAGCTCCGGTGAATAATCTCCCCGTCGAAGCTTCTTCAATTCATAGTGGCTGGCACCCGGGCGGACATAGCGTGTCGGGCCTTCTGCATCCAGCTGTGGCTGAAATTCATCCGAAAAATAGAAACTGGCATCAACCTGCTCCTGCAATGCCCGTTTGGCGGGTAATTCACCCGTTTTTTTGCGCAGCGGTTTGTGGGTATAGGTATCCTGACGCAACTTTTTTGTGCCAGTGATTGACGTGCGAAAAAGCTGTAATTCGTCGTCATTCAGCGAATATTTATTACTCATGTTTCATTCATCTTGCGTCAACATTCGATCAGTTTACCTTGTCTCCCCGCTGTCGCTAAATAAAAGTCTGTATCGAGGCGCGTTCAGTCGGTTATATCTGCTGATTTGTCGCGGGCTTCATGGCAAACTAAGCGCCAATTTCCCATTCAGAACAGTCTGCGGAGGACACCCTTGGACAAAATTTTCGTCGATGAGGCCGTCAGTGAACTTCATACCATTCAGGATATGTTGCGCTGGGCTGTCAGCCGGTTTAACGCAGCTAACGTCTATTACGGTCACGGGACGGATAATCCCTGGGATGAAGCCATACAGCTGGTATTGCCTAGCCTGTATCTGCCGCTCGATATTCCTGAAGATATGTACACGTCGCGTCTGATCACCAGCGAACGGCAACGCATTGTTGAACGCGTGATCCGCCGCGTCAATGAGCGTATCCCGGTTGCCTATCTGACCAACAAGGCCTGGTTCTGCGGCCTGGAATTCTACGTGGACGAACGCGTGCTGGTGCCGCGCTCTCCCATCGGTGAGCTGATCAATAACTATTTTGATGAGCAACTACCAAAAACGCCAAACCATATTCTGGATCTGTGCACGGGCAGCGGTTGTATTGCAATAGCTTGCGCTCAGGCATTCCCTGAAGCGGAAGTTGACGCCGTGGATATCTCCAGTGATGCGTTGGCGGTAACCGAACAGAATATTCAGCAGCACGGTCTGGAATACCGCGTGACGCCGATTCGCTCTGATCTGTTCCGCGATTTACCTGCGATTCGCTATGATTTGATCGTGACTAATCCACCGTATGTGGATGAAGAAGATATGTCCGATCTGCCACAGGAATTCCGTTTTGAGCCTGAACTGGGGCTGGCGGCGGGTAACGACGGTCTGGATCTGGTGCGTCGTATTCTGGCCTGTGCGCCAGACTATCTGAGCGACGACGGCGTGCTGATTTGCGAAGTGGGCAACAGCATGGTGCACCTGATCGATCAATACCCAGACATCCCGTTCACCTGGCTGGAGTTTGATAACGGCGGTGACGGCGTGTTTATGCTAACGCAATCACAACTGGTCGATTGCAAAGCGCATTTCAGCGCTTACCGTGATTCGGATAGCTGATAAACCTATTTGCGAAGTGAGGGCGGGAGTAACGGAATAGAAGAGTAAAGCGTTTGCGCCAGGGATGGCGCAATCCGAGCTTACAGGATGTACTTGCAGCGTCTTTACGATCTATCCGTTACTACCGCTCAACGACCTCTGTCAGCAGCCGTGATTAAGCGGTCATAACGATATATATTCGCCTTACCGTGTAGACGGTAAGGCAGAAACAGAACACATGCGAAGGAGTTGTGATGGCAGGCAACAGTATTGGGCAATTTTTCCGCGTCACTACATTTGGTGAATCCCACGGTATTGCCCTGGGATGTATTGTTGACGGCGTACCGCCGGGGATCCCGCTAACGGAAGCGGATCTGCAACACGATTTGGATCGCCGCCGTCCGGGGACCTCCCGCTATACGACGCAGCGCCGTGAACCCGATCAGGTCAAGATTCTGTCCGGCGTTTTTGAAGGCGTAACAACAGGAACCAGCATTGGTCTGTTGATTGAAAACACCGATCAGCGTTCTCAGGATTACGGTGCGATTAAAGACGTCTTTCGCCCGGGCCACGCCGATTACACCTATGAGCAAAAATATGGCCTGCGCGATTACCGTGGCGGTGGCCGCTCTTCCGCGCGTGAAACCGCAATGCGCGTTGCCGCTGGCGCGATTGCGAAGAAATACCTGCAACAGCAACATGGTGTGAAGGTACGTGGCTATCTGTCGCAGATTGGCGATGTCACCTGCGAGCTGAAAGATTGGGAACAGGTTGAGCAAAACCCGTTCTTCTGCCCGGATATCGACAAACTGGAAGCCCTGGATGAACTGATGCGGGCGCTGAAAAAAGAGGGCGACTCGATTGGCGCGAAGGTCAGCGTCGTGGCGGAATCGGTGCCTGTCGGATTAGGCGAGCCGGTTTTTGATCGTCTGGATGCTGACTTGGCTCACGCACTGATGAGCATCAACGCCGTGAAAGGCGTCGAAATTGGCGATGGCTTTGCGGTTGTCACCAAACGTGGCAGTGAAAACCGAGACGAAATCACGCCGGACGGTTTCCAAAGCAATCACGCTGGCGGCATTTTGGGCGGGATCAGCAGCGGTCAGAACATCGTTGCACATCTGGCGTTGAAGCCGACCTCCAGCATTATGGTGCCGGGGAAAACGATCAACCGTCAGGGCGAAGCGACTGAAATGGTGACGCGCGGGCGTCACGACCCGTGTGTGGGCATCCGTGCGGTGCCGATTGCCGAAGCCATGATGGCAATTGTGTTAATGGATCACCTGCTGCGCCAACGCGCACAGTGTGGGGATGTGAACAGTCAGGTTCCTCGCTGGTAAAAAATAATGAAACAAGGGTTAATCGGGGTTCTCGCGCTGGCACTGAGCGCGCCGCTGTTATCGAACGCCGCGTGGGCGAAAACGCCCTGGCAGGAGATCGCGCATCCGGTTGCGGGTACGCCGCAGTCAATTGGTAGTTTTTCCAATGGCTGTATCATTGGTGCCCAGCCGCTGCCATTGCAGTCGCTGGATTATCAGGTGATGCGCATCGATCAGCGCCGCTATTTCGGTCACCCCGATCTTCTGGCGTTTATTCACCGCCTGAGCAACGAGGTTAAGCGTACGACCTCCGGTAATGTGCTGGTGGGGGATATGGGCATGCCTGTTGGGGGACGTTTCAGCAGCGGCCACGCCAGTCACCAATCCGGGCTGGATGTCGACATCTGGCTGCAATTGCCCAGACAGCGTTGGAGCGAGCAGCAATTGCTGAAACCGCAGCCTATCGATTTGGTTAACGCCAGTGGGCTGAACGTTAACCCACGTGTTTGGCGACCGGAAATCACCACCCTGATCAAAACCGCTGCGTTGGATAGCGACGTAACGCGCATCTTCGTTAATCCGGCGATTAAAAAACAGCTGTGTGCTGAAGCAGGCCACGATCGTGACTGGCTGCGCAAAGTTCGCCCTTGGTTTGCACACCGCGCGCATATGCATGTGCGCCTGCGCTGCCCGGCGGACAGTCTTGAGTGTCAGGATCAGAACGAACCCCCTGTCGGTGACGGATGCGGTGCCGAGTTAACCAGCTGGTTCCAGCCAAAACAGCCGAGTACCGAAGCCCCGGAAAAAACCACGCCGCCGCCGTTGCCTCCGTCTTGTCAGGCACTGCTCGACAGACATTTTGCCGCGAGATAACGAATAACTATGTCGCGAGATAAAAAATAATTATGGACTGGTTAGTTCTTGGGCCAGATATGCTGGCCGTGCTGTTTTTTGTCGGGGCGTTGGCTGGATTTATTGATTCGATTGCGGGCGGGGGCGGTTTATTGACGATCCCTGCTTTGCTAGCGGCGGGTTTATCCCCGGCGCAGGCGCTGGCAACGAATAAACTTCAAGCCGTTGGCGGATCTTTTTCCGCCAGCCTGTATTTCATCCGCCGCCGCGCGGTGAATCTGGGCGAGCAGAAGCTGGCGATTGCGCTGACCTTTGTCGGTTCGACCTTTGGTGCCTGGCTGATCCAGCAAATTCACGCCGATTTTCTACGCCAACTGCTGCCGGTGCTGATCATTGGCATTGGCCTCTATTTTTTATTAACGCCCAAAATCGGTGATGAAGATCGGCAGCGTCGCCTGTCGCCACTTCCGTTTGCGATTGTGGCAGGCTGTTGTGTCGGTTTTTATGACGGCTTCTTCGGCCCCGGTGCCGGATCGTTTTACGCACTGGCGTTTGTCACCCTGTATGGCTTCAATCTGGCAAAAGCGACGGCGCATGCCAAGATCCTGAACTTTACCTCCAACTTCGGCGGGCTACTGTTTTTCATTCTGGGCGGTCAGGTTGTCTGGGTGGTCGGCGGCGTTATGCTGATCGGGCAGATCCTCGGTGCGCGGCTGGGAGCCAAAATGGTGATGACGAAAGGGCAAAAGCTGATTCGTCCTATGCTGGTGTTGGTTTCCGCCATCATGAGTGGCAAGCTGATTTATGACAGCCACGGGCATGAGATTGCCGTTTGGCTGGGACAGTTTCTATGACAACAAATTATGATAACAACAGATAACATGACTACGACGCACCACTATCAACAGCTGATTGATATTTTTAATGATTGCTTTGGCGATGAATACAATACCCGTCTGGTAAAAGGCGATGATGAGCCGATTTATCTGCCAGCGGATGATGACATTCCGTATCACCGGATTGTGTTTGCCCATGGTTTTTATGCCAGCGCGCTACACGAGATTTCTCACTGGTGCATTGCCGGTGCCCAGCGACGCTTGCAGGTCGATTTTGGCTACTGGTACTGCCCGGATGGCCGCGATGCCTCGACGCAAAGTCAGTTTGAGGTGGTGGAAATCAAACCGCAGGCCTTCGACTGGCTGTTCTGTGCCGCCGCGGGCTTTCCGTTTAACGTCAGCTGCGACAACCTGAACGGCGATTGCGAGCCGGACCGCATTGATTTCCAGCGACGCGTGCATGCGCAAGTGATGCAATATCTGGAAGAGGGGATTCCAGCGCGTCCTGCCAGCTTTATTCGTGCATTACAATCGTTTTACAATACGCCACCGCTGACGGCGGCGAGCTTCCCGTATCCAGCCGATCTGTGATGCACGGGAACCGCAAAAATTTGAGGATAAGAAATGATCGCAGAATTTGAAACGCGCATTCTGGCGCTGATTGATGACATGGTAGAGCATGCCAGCGACGATGAACTGTTTGCCGGCGGCTATTTGCGTGGTCATCTGACGGTGTCGGTGGCAGAAGCGGAAGAGCATGGAGAACACACGCTTGAAGCACTGCATCTGCGCGTTAGCGACAGCATCAATAACGCCATCAAAAACGGTGAACTGTCACCGCCGGATCAGGTACTGGTTAACGGGATGTGGGAACGTCTGTTCCAGCAGGCGCGGAATAGCACCCACTGATTTCCTTGTGGGCTAATCGCCACTCTGTCAGTGCTGGCTCAGTCAAGCCAGCACGTTTTCTTCCCGATTAATCCTTCGCTATTCTCAGTTAATCCTGAGCTACAGGTTTGCCTTTCAGCAGTTTCCTTATCCAGAAACGATTTGGGTTGAGTGCGGCGAGCGTATCGTGGTCCAGCGGTAGCGGTTCGCCATACATCTGTGAGGCCAGAATTTCTGCCGCGAGTGGGGCGGAGCAGAGCCCGCGTGAGCCCAATGCACCGATAATAAACAGATCCTGCCAATAGGGTGCGCTTGGTACCGCGTCGGCGCGGTGTTGAGGGTGCAACCGATCTTCATACTCGGCCAGCGTTTGTTCATAGTCCGGTACCGCGCCTAATAGCGGCAGATGATCGCGTAGCGCACAGCGGACGCCTTGACGTGCCTGCGCATCGCTGACATCGATCGTTTTCGCCCAGTCTGCGTCAGGCAAACAATTCAGCAGCCGTTGGCGGTTTTCTTGCTGCTCGTTTTCCCGATAAACACAGTGTGTTTCCCCCCGTAAATAGCTTGCCCCGATGCAGTGCGTCTGATGCTGCGGACTCACCGGCGTCAGATAGCCGTCGTAGCACAACACCTGTTTGAGCTGACCTAGCACCGGGTTGGTCGGAACATGGCTGACCTGCCCGCGCACGGCGTAAGCGGGTAAATGGGATGTCTGTGGCCAGTCGGTAATGTGATGACCATTTGCCAGCACCACGACGGCATGATTTACCCGCTGGCCGGTGCTCAAGGTGAGTGACCAGCCGTCGTCCGTTTTCTCCAATGCGGAAACGGCGGTACTCATCTGCACCGACAGACCGTTTTGTTGTGCCAGTTTCAGCGCAGAAGCCGTCAGTTCTGCCGGGCACAGCCAGCCGCCGTCAGGATAAGTGATGCCATTTACGCCGATATTCAGGCCGCTTTGCGTTTCCAGTTGCTGCGCATCCACGCTAACGACCAGCTCTTCCGGCCATTCGCCTTGCAGAATCTGTTCGATCTTACGCGCACTTTTTTCATCCCAGGCGAGCTGGCTGACGCCACACCATTGGTGCTCAAACTCCAGACCCTGCTGCGCCAGCGCGGTATAGCTGCGGTGGGCAAAGTCAAAGGCGAGGGAGAAAAAGCGGGATACCGCATCGTGCCGGTTATTCAACAGAGGATACAGCGCCCCCTGACGATTGCCGGATGCGCCCGTGGCAGGCTGTGCTTCCGCGCAGTAGAACGTGACGTTTGCACTGCGCCGTTGCAGCGCCAGTGCGGTGAGCACGCTGGCAATGCCACCGCCGATAATCGCAATATCGTCAGTCGTGCTGGCGGCAGGGCGAGCATACCACGGCGTTGGCGAGGTGACGGGAAGCGCATCAGGAAGCATGCCGCTCAGCATTTCCCGTTTCTGACCAAATCCTTTAATTTTACTGACCTTAAACCCCGCCTGTTGCAAACCGCGACGCACAAAGCCTGCTGCGGTAAAGGTGGCGAACGTCCCTTCTTTTCGGCACAGACGAGCCATTGCCTGAAACAGATTATCCGTCCACATATCTGGGTTTTTGGCAGGCGCGAAGCCGTCCAGAAACCAGGCGTCGACCTGATGATTCTGAGTATCATCCAGCTCAGGCAGTAAGACGTTAACGTCACCGAACCACAGATCGAGCGTAATAGTGCCTTGCGCCAGAATCAGACGATGGCAGCCCGGCAGCGGTAGCGGCCATTGCTCTCGCAGTTCATCCGCGAAGGCGGCCAGCTCCGGCCACTGGGCGTGTGCCGCAGCCAAATCATGCCGACGCAGGGGAAATTTCTCGAAGCTGATGAAATGCAGGTGTCGCAATGTCGCCTGTGGCTGCTGTTGACGAAAGTCGGCAAACGCCTGCCACAGCGTCAGAAAATTCAGACCCGTACCAAAGCCGGTTTCTGCTATCACGCAGGCTGCGCGCGGGTGCGTGGCGAAACGCTCAGGAAACTGATTGCCCTTTAAAAACACATAACGGGTTTCTGCCAACCCATCCTGATTCGAAAAATAGACGTCATCAAACTGTTGCGATACAGGTGTACCCTGAGCGTTCCAACTTAACGACGCGTGTTGGATGGGGAGGTTGGTCACGACAAAAAGCTCATTATTCAAGTGATGATGAGATTCTATCGGGCTGAATATTGTGGCGCAAATTTAGCAATGATTTCGCGATAGTTTGGCTGATCGGACTTGTTCAGCTTACAACTGTACGCTAAAGTGCGAAGCGAAATCCCAAACTCTATAAGTGGAAGAAGAGGTATTAAATGAAACGTGCAGTGATTACTGGCCTGGGGATCGTATCAAGCATCGGTAATAACCAGCAGGAAGTTCTGGCATCATTGCGGGAAGGCCGCTCGGGCATTACTTTCTCTCAAGAGCTGAAAGATTCCGGCATGCGTAGTCACGTCTGGGGGAATGTCAAACTGGACACCACTGGCCTCATCGATCGCAAAATTGTGCGTTTTATGAGTGATGCATCGATTTATGCCTACTTATCCATGGAGCAGGCGATTCAAGATTCCGGGCTGTCTGATGAGGTTTATCAGAATAACCCACGCGTTGGCCTGATCGCCGGTTCCGGCGGCTCTGCGCGCTATCAGGTGTTCGGTGCTGACGCGATGCGTAGCCCGCGCGGCCTGAAAGCCGTTGGCCCTTATGTGGTAACCAAATCCATGGGTTCTGCGGTATCCGCGTGTCTGGCAACGCCATTCAAAATCCACGGCGTGAACTACTCCATCAGCTCCGCCTGTGCGACCTCTGCACACTGTATCGGTAACGCGGTTGAGCAAATTCAGATGGGCAAACAGGACATCGTGTTCGCTGGTGGCGCGGAAGAGCTGTGCTGGGAACTGGCCTGTGAATTTGACGCGATGGGCGCACTGTCAACCAAATACAATGAGACTCCAGAAAAAGCGTCCCGTACCTATGACGCCGGTCGCGATGGTTTCGTCATTGCAGGCGGTGGCGGTATGGTCGTTGTAGAAGAACTGGAACACGCACTGGCGCGTGGCGCACATATCTACGCGGAAGTGGTCGGCTACGGCGCGACGTCTGACGGCGCGGATATGGTTGCTCCATCAGGTGAAGGTGCTGTCCGTTGTATGAAGATGGCGATGAACGGTGTGGATACGCCGATCGATTACCTGAACTCTCACGGTACTTCTACGCCAGTTGGCGATGTGAAGGAACTGGGTGCGATTCGTGAAGTGTTTGGCGACAACTCACCAGCTATTTCTGCGACCAAAGCGATGACCGGTCACTCTCTGGGCGCGGCTGGCGTTCAGGAAGCGATTTACTCACTGCTGATGCTGGAGCACAGTTTCGTTGCACCGAGTATCAACGTGGAAAATCTGGACGAGCAGGCTGCTGGCCTGAACATCGTGACTGAATCGACGGAACGTAAACTGACCACGGTGATGTCTAACAGCTTCGGCTTCGGTGGTACGAATGCGACGCTGGTAATGAGAAAACTCGATAAATAATCGGTTTCTTACACAGACATTATCATTCAAAGAAACAAAAACCCCGCTGGCGCAAGCCGCGGGGTTTTTTGTTTGTGCGGGTTTGGTTGATAATGGTTATGAGCGGTATTGACGCTAGATTAATACCCACAGCAGAAATGCAGCCACGCAGGTGCTGACAATCACCAAAAACATTGGTTTATGGAACAGGGATTGCCAACTGAGCGGTAGCGAAGCAATCAGCGGGTTAAACAGCGGATGCAGCAGCTGTGAGGTCGTGGTCCAGTCCGTTTCCTGTGAGCGCTGAATGCGCTGCGTAAACAGGAACGTCAGCAGATCGCTGACCTGCATCGGCGTCAGTGGCGTTTGTAATCCGATATTGAAGCGATTCTGCGTGTAATCCATCAATAAGTGCTGTTCCTGCGCGGTCATGGGCTGTTGTAGCAAAGCCTGTAACGGGGCGAGATTCGGGGAGAGCAGCGCGTTCTGTGTCGGTAGCGGCTGTGATGACAGATTCGTAGCGGATGACGAATTCGCGTTAGTCGTATTGGTTGTGTTGGCTACCAGCGGTTCTGACGCTGCGCCTGTCGTGCCTGTATTGGTCGGTGCTCCCTGCTGCGCTGACGGGGTGGCGCGCAGTAGCGTTTGTGTCTGTTGCAGCTCAACCTGTGCTTGCAGGAACTGCGTGATCAGCGGCAGATGTTTTAACGGGATGGCGTCACCCGGGCTAAGATTCTGCATCATCATCAGATTGTTCAGCACTCTTGCAGGCTGTTCCCCGGTCATGGTCGCTAATCGGGTGACTAACTGATTCAAACCGCGCTGTTCAGCAGGAGAGAGCGGACGATCGGGCGAGTTGGCGGCCTGAGCGGTTTGCGATGCTGTGGCTGATGCCGTTGACTGCGGAATTTGCCCGTTTTGCAGCAGCGTAACCACCTGCTGTAGCTGTGTTTTAGTCAGCGCGCTTAGCGTGGTGCTACCGAACTGTTGCTGGATGAAATTGCTGACCGCCTGACGGTTATTTCCCTGAGACAGCATATCTGTCAGGCGCTGAAGCAGCTGCTGACGTCCACCGCTATCTTGCGCCTGCGTTAAACGCGTCTGGAGTATCTGCTCGGCAGGCTGATAATGGCGGGACAGCAGTTCATTATTTTCTGCCAGCCCTAATCCCTGTTTTACCGTTGTCCAGACTTCCGCCGCCTTTGACGTTGTCAGTGCGGCAACTTTAAGCACCAGATTTTCCAGCGTCGTGCGCTGCGCCAGCGTCAGTGGTCGATCGCCGTTGGCGGAGGAACCCGCAGCGTTAGCGGATGAGGTAGAGGTTGACGATGTGGCGGTCGGCGTCACCGAACGTTCGCCGGGCAGCGGGGCACCAGGGCCGCTTACAGGTTGCATATCGGTTATCCTCACTGCCGTCATGATTGAGATGAATCATAGCAATCTCCCGTGACGGCCGATAGTCAGACGTCACTTAAAACGGCACGAATCTTATGGGGTGGCTTATGAGCGACGTCCTAGTGGGATGCGCAGGCGCTGTGCGAGGATCACGCCGAGTAGCGTGATGCCCCCGCCAACCAGATGATAATGATGTAACGGCTCGTGCAAAAAGCCAATTGCGATCATCGCCGTAAAGATCGGTGTCAGGTTCATAAAGATGGAGGCTTTGCTGGCCCCGAGGCGCATAACCCCCTGAATCCACAGAAAAGGCGCAAGGATTGAGGCCATGATGCCAGCGAAAATCACCAGCGGCAGATTGTCGGCATTGAGTTGCACATTGTCCGTCAGCAGGAAATTTGGAATCAGCACGACTACGCCAAAGGCAATTTGCACATAGAGCGACACCCAGTTGGGCAACGGGATGCTCCAGCGTTTGGTCAGCACGCCATAGAGCGCATAGGACAGCGACGCACAAAACATCATGAGTTCACCGGGGCCGATGCCCTGCGCCAGAATCTGTTCGGGATGACCCTCACCGATCAGCCAGACAATTCCGACCAGCGACAGCAGGCTACCGAGCAGCACGCCCAGCGTGGGAGCCAGGCGCAGCAGCGGAATGCTGAGCAGGACGGTCAGTAGCGGTACAAGTGACCCCATGATCCCCATCATCACGGCGCTGATCGAGTGCGCCGCGTAATAGGCCAGACTTTGATACAGCACCATGCCAAGCAGACCCAGCACGAGCAGTTTCCAGGCGTGTTGACGAATGGTCGCTGCGTGCTGACGAAGCGTTGGCAGCATGAACGGCGTCATGACGAGGAACGCCAGCAGCCAGCGATAAAACGAGATAGCGGCTGGGTCAATAACGCTTGCAGAGAGCTTGTTGACGATGACGTTAATTGACCAGATCAGGACGGCAATAGTGGGAAAGAGGGCGTTCAACGTTGGGTTTCTCATAACAGACCAGACTAAAAACGCACCAATTACCAGTCTGGTCGATAAAAATGGGGCAAGTGCGGCAATGGCAAACAACATAACAGAGCCATGTGACGACGATCAACCTTGTATGGCGTCGGCTTTCTATGACGACCATCTAGTATGATCCTCATCGGCGGGAACCGGTAACGGAAAGATATCGCGTCGTAATTGCCTTGGGTTTCTGCACCATTCGGTGGCAAAATATCTCCCCGCTTTTTTTGGCTGGCTACCGATGTCGGAGAAGACAATGAAGATTCTGGTTGATGAGAATATGCCGTATGCCCGCGAGCTATTTAGCCGTCTGGGTGAGGTTCAGGCCGTGCCGGGACGTCCTTTGCCGCGCGAGCTGCTGGCCGACGCGGATGCGTTGATGGTGCGCTCGGTCACGAAGGTGAACGCGGATCTGCTGTCTGGTTCGGCGGTAAAATTTGTCGGCAGCGCGACAGCAGGCACCGACCATGTCGATGACACCTGGCTTAGCGCGAACAGGATCGCGTTTTCTGCTGCCCCCGGCTGCAATGCCATTGCGGTAGTGGAGTACGTCTTTTCTTCATTGCTGATGCTGGCCGAACGTGATGGCTTCCAACTGCGTGATAAAACCGTCGGGATTGTCGGCGTGGGCAATGTTGGCAGGCGTCTGGATGCGCGTCTGAAAGCCTGGGGCGTTAACACGCTGCTGTGCGATCCGCCGCGTGCCGATCGCGGTGAGGCGGGTGATTTCCTGCCGCTCGAAACGCTGGTGCGTGATGCCGACATTCTGACGTTGCATACGCCGCTGTATCTCGACGGCCCGTACCGTACTCATCATCTGGTTGATGCCGCCGTACTGAACGCGTTTGCGGACGGACGTATTCTGATTAACGCCTGCCGTGGCCCGGTGGTGGACAATGCCGCACTGCTTGAGGCGCTGCAACAGGGTAAAAAACTCAGCGTCATTCTTGACGTCTGGGAACCAGAACCTGCTTTATCGACCGATCTGCTGGCTCGAGTAGACATTGGCACGGCGCATATCGCTGGCTATACGCTGGAAGGGAAAGCGCGCGGCACCACGCAGGTATTTGAGGCGTGGAGTGAGTTTATCGGAACCCCGCAGCAGGTCGCGCTTTCGTCGCTTTTGCCTGCACCAGAGTATGCCGAAGTCACATTGACCGCGCCGCTGGATGAGGCGTTGCTAAAACGTCTGGTGCATCTGGTGTATGATGTGCGCCGGGATGATGCACTGTTGCGCCACGTTGCGCATCAGGAAGGCGAGTTCGATCGTCTGCGCAAACATTATCAGGAACGACGCGAATGGTCGTCACTCCATGTTATCTGCGCCGATGCTGACAGCGCAGATTGCCTGAACGCGCTGGGATTCACGGCGTCAGTGCGGGACGCACGCTAACGGCGTTTCGCGCGAGCATCACTTTTTTATTCATGAACTGACAGACGGTGTCGCTATCGTCTGTCGGTTCCATTCATGATTTGTGTTTCATTCAAAATTTGGGAGAGAACCAAATGTCTGACGGCTGGAATATTGCTCTGCTGGGCGCAACGGGCGCAGTAGGCACGGCGTTACTGGAATTATTGCAGGAACGCGAATTCCCGGTGGGTGAATTTTATCCGCTGGCCAGTGAACGTAGCGCGGGTGAAACCATACGTTTTAACGGCAAATCTTGCCTGGTCACCGATGTGGCGGATTTTGACTGGTCACAGGCACAGCTGGCGTTTTTTGTCGCCGGTCAGGATGTCAGCGCCCGCTATGCGGAAGAGGCGGGGGACGCGGGCTGTCTGGTTATCGACAGCAGCGGTCTGTTTGCGCTGGAGCCGGATGTCCCGCTGGTGGTGCCCGGCGTGAATACGCATACGCTGGCAGATTATCGTAACCGTAATATTGTCGCGGTGGCCGACAGCCTGACCAGCCAACTGCTGACGGCGATTAAGCCGTTGACCGATGCGGCTGGGCTCTCGCGCCTGCATGTCGTCAATATGTTGTCCGTTTCCGCACTCGGTAAAGCGGCGATAGACGATCTGGCGGGGCAAAGTGCCCGTCTGCTGAATGGTGTTCCGCCTGAGGCCGGGCTTTTCCCGAAACAGCTGGCATTCAATCTGTTGCCTTTACTGCCCGATGATGCGGGCAGCGTGCGCGAAGAGCGCGGTTTGGTCGATCAGGTGCGTAAAGTCTTGCAGGACGACGGATTACCGATTTCAGTGACCTGCATTCAGTCCCCTGTGTTCTATGGTCACGCGCAGGTTGTTCATCTTGAATCACTGCGTCCGCTGTCTGCGGAAGAAGCACGCGATGAACTGCTCAATGCGGGGAATATTGAGGTAAGCGACGAGCAGGATTACCCGACGCAGGTGGGTGATGCGTCCGGTAATGGGCAACTGAGCGTCGGCTGTCTGCGTAATGATTACGGCATTCCTGAACTGCTGCAATTCTGGTCGGTCGCCGATAACGCTCGCTTTGGCGGCGCGCTGATGGCGGTGGAAACGGCAGAATGTCTGGTGCAGGAGTATCTCGGGTAATGTCGGAAACCACTCAGGCGGAGGCTACTCAGGCCGATGCCGCTGCGGAAAACGAACGCGCCCCGCTGAAAATCGCGCTAGGCATTGAGTACGACGGTAGCCTCTATTATGGCTGGCAGCGTCAGAGTGATGTCGCTAGCGTGCAGGCCTGTCTTGAAAAGGCGCTGAGCAAAGTGGCGGATGAGCCGATAGAGGTGTTTTGCGCCGGGCGAACCGATGCTGGCGTTCACGGAACCGGGCAGGTTGTGCATTTCACCACACACGCGATCCGAAAAGACGCCGCCTGGACGATGGGCGTGAATGCAAATTTACCGCCGGATATCGCGGTGCGCTGGGTGAAAACGGTGGATGAGGATTTCCATGCGCGCTTCAGCGCTACGGCACGACGCTACCGTTATGTCATCTACAATCACCGCTATCGTCCTGCGGTGCTTTCGCGCGGTATGACGCACTTTTATCACCCGTTAGACGTGGAACGCATGGAGCGAGCCGGGCAATGCCTGTTGGGGGAGAATGATTTCACCTCTTTTCGTGCAGTGCAGTGCCAGTCGCGCACGCCGTGGCGCTATGTAAATCATTTAAAGGTTACACGTCACGGTGACTATATCGTGGTAGATATTAAGGCCAATGCGTTCGTGCATCATATGGTGCGTAATATCGTTGGCAGCCTGATGGAGGTCGGCTGTGGCAATCGTCCAGAATCGTGGATTGCCGAGCTGCTGGCAGCCAAAGATCGTACGCTGGCTGGCGCAACAGCCCGAGCCGAAGGGCTGTATTTGGTGAAGGTAGATTATCCCGCGCGTTTTGCTTTGCCGCAGCCTACGATGGGGCCGCTCTTTTTAGCAGATTGACGTTTTTGATTATAACGAGTGCGTCTTTTACCTGTTGCACGCTGCCAGATGGTCGTAGGCCAAAAGGCAGGGTGCGATGCGTATTAAGGACGAGGCTATTCAGCGTGCTATACGCAAGGCAACACGGCTAGTGCGGCTGCCTTGCGTATATCGACCGCGTGCGTTCGATAGACATTTTGGGAGAAGAAGTTGTGATGGAATTTATACAGTTTATTATTGATTTTATTCTGCACATTGACGTTCATCTGGCGGAACTGGTGGCGCAATATGGTGTCTGGGTTTATGCCATTTTGTTCCTGATTCTGTTCTGTGAGACCGGGCTGGTGGTAACGCCGTTTCTGCCGGGGGATTCGCTGCTGTTTGTCGCAGGGGCGCTGGCGGCGTTGCCGTCGAACGATCTGAATGTGCACACGATGGTGTTCCTGATGATCGTGGCCGCGATTACGGGCGATGCAGTGAACTACACGATTGGACGACTGTTCGGTGAGAAGCTGTTTAGCAACCCGAACTCAAAGATTTTCCGCCGCAGCTATCTGGATAAAACGCATGCGTTTTACGCGCGTCACGGTGGCAAGACGATAATTCTGGCGCGCTTTGTCCCGATTGTGAGAACATTTGCGCCGTTTGTCGCTGGGATGGGGCACATGAGCTATCGGCATTTTGCGGCCTATAATGTCATTGGTGCGCTGCTGTGGGTGTTGTCATTCACCTATGCGGGCTACCTGTTTGGCGATTTGCCGGTGGTGCAGGAAAATCTGAAATTACTGATTGTTGCGATTATTTTCCTCTCTATCCTGCCGGGCATTATTGAGATTGCCCGTCATCGTAGAGCGGCCTCGCGCGGCAATGTGAAATAAGTGAAGTATTTTAACATCCGGTTTGACCAGTTTTTTATCCACAGTACCGGAACGTTATGGTTTAATGGGCAGCATTTATGGTCTGTTCTTGGGAACACCCTTGGTGCCGATGCCTTTGTACCGCGATTGTCGTGCGTCTCAGGCATTTTTTGATTGGCAATGTTGTCAGGGAATAACATGAACAGCGGACTGGCATTTGCCAGGTTCAAGCAGAAAGGTTATCAATGAGCTGGATTGAACGAATTCTTAACAAAAGCAATATTACACCGACCCGTAAAGCGAACATCCCTGAAGGGGTCTGGACAAAATGTGATAGCTGCGGTCAGGTTCTTTATCGTGCTGAGTTGGAGCGCAATCTGGGTGTCTGCCCGAAGTGCGATCACCATATGCGCCTTTCCGCGCGCGCCCGTCTACAGGCTTTTCTGGATAAAGAAAACACTGTCGAGTTGGGAAGCGAACTGGAACCGAAGGATGTCCTGAAATTCCGGGACTCCAAAAAATATAAAGATCGTCTGGTTTCTGCACAGAAACAGTCCGATGAGAAAGACGCGCTGGTCGTGATGAAAGGCACGCTGTACGGCATGCCGATTGTCGTCGCGTCCTTCGAATTCTCTTTCATGGGCGGTTCAATGGCGTCTGTTGTGGGTGCGCGCTTTGTGCGTGCCGTTGAGCAGTCATTGGAAGACGGTTGTCCGCTGGTGTGCTTCTCTGCCAGTGGCGGTGCGCGTATGCAGGAAGCGCTGATGTCGCTGATGCAAATGGCGAAAACCAGTGCGGCATTGGCAAAAATGCGCGATCGCGGTTTGCCTTACATTTCTGTGCTGACTGATCCAACCATGGGTGGTGTTTCCGCGAGTCTGGCGATGCTGGGCGACCTGAACATTGCCGAGCCGAAAGCGCTGATCGGTTTTGCCGGCCCACGCGTTATCGAACAAACCGTGCGTGAAAAACTGCCGCCGGGCTTCCAGCGCAGTGAATTCCTGATTGAGAAAGGGGCGATCGATATGATCGTTCGTCGTCCGGAAATGCGCTACAAGCTGGCCACTATTCTTGCCAAACTGACGAACCATCCAGAACCGGGCAACGATGACGTGGAAATCCGCAGCGATGCGCCGTCTGAATCATCACAGGATGACGCATAATTGACATGATGGGCAGGGCGTGTGGTACTCGACCGAGTGCGTAATGCACGCTCTGCCCGCAATGAACCGTAAGCCAGTGAACGGGACTCATGGATACACTTCAAACACCTCAAGCCACGTCACCTTTGGTCACGTGGCTTCATTATCTTGAGCACCTGCACGCTCAGGCCATTGATTTAGGCCTGGAGCGCGTTAAGCAGGTTGCTGAACATCTCCAACTGCTCCAGCCTGCCCCAACGGTTTTCACCGTCGCGGGGACGAACGGCAAGGGAACGACCTGCTGTACGCTGGAATCCATTCTGTTAGCCGCCGGGCTGCGGGTGGGCGTGTACAGTTCTCCCCATCTTGTGCGCTATACCGAGCGGGTGCGTATTCAGGGCAAAGAATTGCCTGAAGCGCTGCATACGCAGGCGTTTGCGGATATCGAGGTAGGGAGAGGGGCGGTATCGCTCACCTATTTTGAATTCGGTACGCTGTCGGCGCTGCAACTCTTTAAGCAGGCGAATCTGGATGTCGTCATTCTTGAAGTAGGACTAGGCGGGCGTCTGGATGCCACCAATATTGTGGATGCGGATGTATCCGTGGTCACCAGCATTGCTATCGACCATACCGATTGGTTAGGTAACGATCGGGAAAGCATTGGCCGCGAGAAAGCCGGGATATTCCGACAGGGTAGACCAGCCGTTGTTGGTGAACCGGATATGCCGGGAACGATTGCCGACGTTGCCGCTGAGAAAGGCGCGCAGCTGCACCGCCGTGGTCGCGACTGGGAGTATTCAATGCAGCGTGAGACGTGGAGCTGGCAGGATAAACAGCGCGAGCTGTCACGGCTGCCGTTACCCAACGTCCCGTTAGCTAATGCCGCCACGGCACTGGCTGCATTGCACTATTCTTCACTGAACGTGAGTGAAGAGGCGATTCGACAAGGTTTGCAGCACGCCGCATTACCCGGCCGTTTTCAGACCGTGCAGGCGTCACCGCGTTTGATTCTTGATGTTGCACACAATCCTCACGCGGCGGCATATCTGGCAAACCGTTTGGCTGAGTTGCCGAAAACCGGAAAAGTGCGAGCCGTCATCGGCATGCTGTCGGATAAAGACATTGCCGGTACGCTGGCTCACTTAACGCCGTTGGTGGATGCGTGGTATTGCGCACCGCTGGAAGGGCCGCGTGGTGCCACGGCGCAACAGATTGCCGAGCACCTGACGCGCAGCCAATCGTTCCCCGATGTCGTTGCCGCCTGGAAGCAAGCCATGTCCGAGGCGACGGAGCAGGATATCGTCATTGTGTGTGGATCTTTTCATACGGTAGCGCATGTGATGGAAGCGCTGGATGAGGAGAAGGCGAATGGCGAGTAAATTTCAGAATCGACTGGTCGGCACGGTTATTCTGGTCGCGCTGGGCGTGATCGTCTTACCCGGCCTGCTGGACGGCAAGAAAAAGCACTACGAAGACGAGTTTGCGTCGATTCCGCTGATCCCTAAACCGGGTGACAGCAATGAGATGGAAGCGCTGCCTGCGCTGAACCCGTCGCTGCCGAGTCAACCGCCGGAAGGGGCGGAAGCGGCGATGCAAAACAGCGCGGAAGCCGAAGCCGCTGAAGCGAGATCGTCTGCATCATCTACAGCACCTGACACCACGACGCAGACGCCGCCATCGTCCCATTCTGGCACGAATACGCCAGCCATGACGGTACCGCCAGTGGTGGTTGAGCGTCCGCCGGTTCAGACGCCAGCACCAGTGACGCCGAAACCTCAGCCAAAGCCTGAGGTGAAGCCAGAAGTGAAACCGAAGCCAGAGCCTAAACCGGAACCCAAACCGGAAGTGAAGCCTGAAACGCAGCCGACGCAGCAAGCGCCTGTCGGACAAGCTTATATTGTGCAGCTTGGTGCGCTGAAAAACGCGGATAAGGTGAACGAGATTGTCGCCAAGCTTCGTCTTTCTGGTTACCGCGCGTATACCGTGCCATCAACGCCGGTTTCAGGCGAAATCACCCGCATTTACGTGGGGCCGGATGCGTCGAAGCAGAAGCTAGAGTCTTCACTGGGTGAGCTGAAACAGCTCAGCGGGCTAAGCGGGCAGGTGCGAGCACATTCCGTTCGTTAAGGTCGTCGAGCGTGATGATGACGTGATGGCTGGCTCGCAGCCGGTTACGTAAATAAGCAAAAGCAGGCAGCGGGGATGAGGTTCACATCAGTGATACTCCGCCCCGCATCTGTTTTAAGATGCCTGCTGTGAGTTTTGAGATGCCGAGAGTGAATAGAATCAGGCATGACGTATTGTCGGTTTTTTCGCCTGATTATCTATCGATGAAATCGGCGGAAATACGCTACGCAAACGTTTTCTTTTTCTGTTAGAATGCGCCGCGAACAGGATGACGTAGCGGCTTATCGGTAGCATCGTTCATTATTAGGATAGTTCATGGTTTGGGTTGATTACGTCATTATTGGCATCATCGGATTTTCGGCTTTGGTTAGCCTGATCCGGGGGTTTGTTCGCGAAGCGCTGTCGTTAGTAACCTGGGGATGTGCTTTTTTTGTTGCCAGCCATTACTACGCTTACCTCGCGGTCTACTTCACCCGTTTTGATGATGAGCTGGTGCGTAACGGCATTGCGATTGCCATTCTGTTTATTGCAACGTTGATTGTGGGAGCTATCGTCAACTATGTGATTAGTTCACTGGTTGAACGTACCGGATTATCCGGCACCGATCGCGTTCTGGGCATCTGTTTTGGTGCGCTGCGCGGGGTGCTGATCGTTTCCGCACTGCTATTCTTTCTGGATACGTTCACCGGTTTTTCACAAAGTGATGACTGGAAGCAGTCCCAGTTAATCCCGCAGTTCAGTTATATTATCAGGTGGTTTTTTGACTACCTGCAAAGCACGTCAAGTTTCTTGCCGCAGCATTTACCGCTGCGGTAGCGCTGATGAGGAAAAGACACCATGTGCGGTATTGTCGGTATCGCCGGTTTTACACCGGTCAACCAGTCGATTTATGACGCGTTAACGGTGTTGCAACACCGTGGGCAGGATGCTGCGGGTATTGTGACCATCGATGCCTTTAATTGTTTTCGCCTGCGTAAGGCCAATGGCCTGGTGAAAGATGTGTTTGAAGCGCGGCACATGCAGCGCCTACAGGGCAACATGGGGCTTGGTCATGTGCGTTATCCGACCGCAGGTAGTTCCAGCGCCTCGGAAGCACAGCCTTTCTATGTGAACTCTCCGTTCGGTATCACGCTGGCTCACAACGGTAACCTGACTAACGCCCACGAACTGCGTAAAAAGCTGTTCGAGCAGGAGCGTCGCCACGTTAACACCACGTCTGATTCTGAAATTCTGCTGAATATTTTCGCCAGAGAGCTGGACCGTTTCCAACACTATCCGCTGGAAGCCGATAATATTTTTGCGGCTGTTGCCGCAACGCACCAGCAAATTCGCGGTGCCTATGCCTGTGTTGGCATGATTATCGGTCACGGTATGGTCGCTTTCCGCGATCCTAATGGGATTCGTCCTCTGGTGATTGGTAAGCGCGATCTGGAAGATGGCCGCAGCGAGTATATGGTGGCGTCAGAAAGTGTCGCGCTGGATACGCTGGGCTTTGAATTTTTACGCGATGTGGCGCCGGGAGAAGCGATCTACATTACGGAAAAAGGGCAGCTGTTTACCCGCCAGTGCGCAGAGAATCCAAAGAGCAATCCGTGCCTGTTCGAATATGTCTACTTCGCTCGCCCGGATTCCTTCATTGATAAAATCTCGGTCTACAGCGCACGCGTTCGCATGGGCCAGAAGCTCGGTGAGAAAATTGCGCGCCAGTGGGAAGATCTCGATATTGATGTCGTGATCCCGATTCCTGAAACCTCTTGTGATATCGCGCTGGAAATCGCACGCATCATCAACAAGCCGTATCGTCAGGGATTTGTGAAAAACCGCTATGTTGGCCGCACGTTTATCATGCCGGGGCAGCAGGCACGTAAGAAATCGGTACGCCGTAAGCTGAACGCTAACCGTGCTGAGTTCCGTGACAAGAACGTGCTGCTGGTGGATGACTCCATCGTGCGTGGTACAACGTCAGAGCAGATTGTAGAGATGGCGCGTGAAGCAGGAGCCAAGCGTGTTTATCTGGCCTCAGCGGCACCGGAAATCCGCTTCCCTAACGTGTACGGCATCGATATGCCAAGCGTCAATGAGCTGATTGCCCACGGTCGTGAAGTGGATGAAATCTGTAAGATTATTGGTGCCGATGAGCTGATATTCCAGGATCTCGACGATCTGATTGAAGCTGCACGTGAAGATAACCCGGATATCGCTCAGTTTGAATGCTCGGTGTTCAACGGGATTTACGTGACGAAGGATGTCGATCAAGGTTATCTGGATTATCTGGAAGTCTTGCGCAATGACGATGCCAAAGCGCTGCGTAGCCAGAATGAAGTTGAAGATCTGGAATTGCACAACGAAGGTTAACAGCTAGTCGCACATTAAGGCTGTATTGAAGGGGGAGGACGCGAAAGTGTCCTCCCCCTTATTGTATGTAGCGAAAAATTTTGTATGTAGAGAAAAATTGCATAGAGAAAACAGGGTTTCGGTGCTTATTCTTGCTTATCGCTAATCAATGCGGCAAAGTTTGCGCAGATGATTTTTCCGCGTTTCTGCTTACGCGGCCAGCCAGAGGCAGTATGAATGAAGCGACTCATTGTAGGAATTTCCGGTGCCAGCGGCGTCATTTACGGCATCCGGCTGCTACAGGTTTTACAGACGCTGGAAGGTATCGAAACGCATCTGATCATGAGTCAGGCCGCCCGGCAGACGCTGGCGTTAGAAACGGATTTTAGCCTGCGTGACGTGCAGGCGCTGGCCGATGTGGTACACGACACGCGTGATATTGCCGCCAGCGTCTCTTCGGGGTCGTTTAAAACGGCGGGGATGGTGATTTTACCCTGTTCGATAAAAACCCTTTCCGGCATTGTGCACAGCTACAGCGACAATCTATTGACCCGTGCGGCTGATGTGGTGCTGAAGGAGCGTCGTCCTCTGGTGCTGGGAGTGCGTGAAACGCCGCTGCATTTAGGGCATTTACGGCTGATGACCACCGCCGTTGAGCTGGGGGCGATAATCATGCCGCCGGTGCCTGCGTTTTATCATCGCCCAGAAAGTGTGCAGGATATTGTCGATCAGACGGTGAATCGTATTCTGGACCAGTTTGACATCGACCTGCCAAAAGATCTCTTTATCCGCTGGCAAGGTGCGTCCTAGCAGGATAGAGACCCAGACACGCTATTTTTTTCTCTCGGGGCGGTAAACTTTTACTGCCCTTTTTTTGTGCCTTTTTATCACATTGCACTAATTTTGTGCGCAAAAGCACCAAAATGGTGCGTTTGAGTTTTTGTATTCATGCCAATGTTATCTATCCTTATTGTTACGCGCCAAAAAATTCCCTTTGAAAATATTGCAGAATCAAATGGTTAACCCTTATTTTCTGCGCGCTTCGTTCATGGGGTTTTTACGACATCCCTACGTTCATTGTGGCATGAAAACTGCTACAAAAACGGTAATAGTCGGCGCAGCAAACAAATAGCACTCACATCGTTCATTTTTAAAGTGATTCACTCTAAATAATTCCGACATTGACGACACATGACATCAATCACTCATGATAAGGGTAGCAATATGAAGAAACTGATCAAAGTCTTGCCATTGGCACTCATTCTGGCTGCGGGTAGCGCGATGGCGGAGATTCCTAAGAATATTAAAATTGGTACCGATCCTACCTATGCTCCCTTTGAATCCAAAAACGCCAGCGGCGAACTGGTTGGGTTTGATATCGATCTGGCGAAAGAACTGTGCAAGCGTATTCAGACTAACTGCACGTTTGTCGAAAGTGACTTTGATGCGTTAATTCCGTCCCTGAAAGCGAAAAAAATCGATGCCATCATCTCTTCTCTGTCTATCACCGAAAAACGCCAGCAGGAAATTGCTTTCACCGAGAAGCTGTATGCGGCCAATTCACGCCTGATTGCGAAGAAAGGGACGAGCATTGAACCTACGTTGGCTTCTCTGGGCGGAAAGCGTGTTGGCGTATTGCAGGCATCAACACAGGAGGCCTTTGCTAATGCTAACTGGCAGCCTAAAGGCGTTGACGTTGTCGCTTACCAAAATCAGGATCTGATTTATGCCGATCTGGCCGCAGGCCGTATTGATGCAGCCTTTCAGGATGAAGTTGCAGCAAGTGAAGGTTTCCTGAAGTTGGACGCAGGTAAAGACTATGAGTTTGCCGGCCCGGCGGTAAAAGATGACAAATTCTTCGGTGTAGGTACGGGTATGGGCTTGCGCAAAGCGGATACCGAGCTGAAAGCCGCGCTGGATAAAGCCTTTGAAGAAATGCGTAAAGATGGTACCTACGATACCTTCGCGAAAAAATACTTCGATTTTGACGTCTACGGCGGCTAATGTCGCCAAGGTGACGCTCATTTCTTTATCACATGTGTAGCGGGATCGTAGGGCATGCGGCACGGGATCGTTCCTCCCGTGTCGTGTTCCTGACTGATGACGCAGCGTGCCATTAACCGCTATTTCAACGGATATCATTGATGCTCTATGGCTATTCCCAGCTAATTCTGGATGGTGCCATCATGACGCTGGAGCTGGCAGCAAGTTCGTTACTGCTGGCACTGGCTATTGGCCTGATTGGCGCGTCGGCGAAACTGTCTTCCAACCGTCTGCTGGCGGGGTGCTTTTCCTGCTATACCACGCTGATTCGTGGCATTCCCGATCTGGTGCTGATGCTGCTGATTTTCTATGGTCTGCAAATAGTCTTAAACGGCGTGACGGAATCGATCGGTCTGGATCAGATTGATATCGATCCTCTGACCGCGGGGATTATTACTCTGGGCTTTATTTACGGCGCGTATTTCACGGAAACCTTTCGTGGAGCCTATCTTGCCGTGCCGCGCGGGCAAATCGAAGCTGCCGTCGCGTTCGGCTTCTCTCCGATGAAGGTGTTCCGCCGTATTCTGTTTCCTTCCATGATGCGTTTCGCGCTGCCGGGTATCGGCAATAACTGGCAGGTGATCTTGAAAGCGACGGCGCTGGTGTCATTGCTTGGCCTGAACGATGTCATTAAGGCGACGCAACTGGCCGGTAAGGGCACACACGAACCGTTTTATTTTGCGCTGGTTGCTGGGGCGATGTACCTGATTTTTACCACCGTTTCTAACGGCGTGTTGTGGTGGCTGGAAAGGCACTATTCGCAGGGAGTCAAAAAAGTAAACTATGAGTGAGATCCTGCAACAATATTGGCAGCCGCTATTGTGGAGCGATGGTTACCGCCTGACCGGGCTGGCGATGACGCTCTGGCTGCTCATTTCTTCGGTGGTTATCGGCGGGCTGATGGCGCTGCCGCTGGCGATCGCCCGTGTGTCGCCGCGACGCCGGTTCAGCTTTCCGGTTTGGCTATTCACCTATGTGTTCCGCGGCACGCCGCTCTACGTACAGCTTCTGGTGTTCTATTCTGGCGTGTATAGCCTGGAGATTGTGCGCGGCACCGACATGCTGAATGCCTTTTTTCGCAGCGGGCTAAACTGCGCCATTTTGGCGCTGGCGCTGAATACCTGTGCGTACACGACAGAGATTTTCGCGGGAGCAATCCGCTCAGTACCTCATGGGGAAATTGAAGCGGCCAGAGCCTACGGCTTCTCCCGCTTTAAGCAGTATCGCTGCATTATTTTGCCAAGTGCACTGCGTATTGCGCTGCCCGCGTATAGCAACGAAGTGATTCTGATGCTGCATTCAACGGCGTTGGCCTTTACCGTAACGGTGCCGGATATTCTGAAGATTGCCCGTGATATCAACGCGGCAACCTACCAGCCGTTTTATGCATTTGGCATCGCGGCGGTTATCTATCTGGCGATTTCGTTTGTGTTAATCGGGCTGTTCAGAAGGGCGGAACGGCGCTGGTTACGTCATCTTTATACCCGTTCATCTCATTAAACGCAGGAAAAAGAGCATGTCGAATAACAAACTGATGGTGACGGAACTGCGTAAACGCTATGGCCAGCATGAGGTACTGAAAGGGATCTCATTACAGGCGAAAGCGGGTGACGTTATTTCAATTATTGGATCGTCCGGTTCGGGAAAAAGTACCTTACTGCGCTGTATTAATTTTCTGGAAAAACCCTGTGAAGGGGCGATTTACGTCAGCGATCAGGAAATTCGCATGGTGCGTGATACTGACGGACAGCTGAAAGTTTTTGATAAAAAGCAGCTTCAGATGCTGCGGACGCGTCTGACGATGGTGTTTCAGCACTTTAACCTGTGGAGCTTCATGACGGCGTTGGAAAACGTGATGGAAGCGCCGGTTCAAGTGTTAGGACTCAGTAAAGCGGAAGCGCGTGAGCGGGCGGTGTTCTACCTGAACAAGGTCGGAATCACCGATTCTGCCCAACAGAAATATCCGTCGGACCTCTCCGGTGGCCAACAGCAGCGCGTTTCCATTGCACGGGCGCTGGCGATGGAGCCGGAAGTCTTGTTGTTTGATGAGCCTACGTCAGCGCTCGATCCCGAACTGGTCGGCGAGGTGTTACGCATCATGCAGCAGCTTGCGGAGGAAGGGAAAACGATGGTGGTGGTGACGCATGAAATGGAGTTTGCCCGTCATGTTTCCAGCCACGTTATTTTCCTGCATCAGGGCGTAATTGAAGAAGAAGGGCCGCCGGATCAGCTGTTCGGGAGCCCGAAAAGTGCACGTTTGCAGCAGTTTTTGTCAGGGGCATTGAAGTAGGTTTTGGGGCTGATGGCTATCAGCCCCATACGTTTCTCTCAGCACTGAGTCAGCTCGGTTTTTTGATGACGTCTTGTAAGGCTTCTTCCAGCTCAAGGAAGCGGAAATTAAAGCCTGCGGCCTCTAACCGCTGTGGAATGGCGCGCTGTCCGCCCAGTACCAGCGTCGAAGCTTCTCCCATCAGTAGTTTGATCGCAAAAGCGGGTGCTCGCAGAAAACCGGGGCGATCTAATACGTGTGCCAGCGTAGCGGAAAATTGTTCATTATGAACCGGGTAGGGCGAAACCATGTTGAAGGGGCCGCTCAGTATCGGCTGGTTCAGCAGATAAATAATGCCGTTCACCATGTCATCAATATGAATCCATGGCATATATTGCTTGCCGGAACCCATCGGTCCGCCAAGCCCGAGGCGGAAGATCGGCAGCATTTTTGCCAGCGCGCCCCCTTGTGCTGAAAGAACAATGCCAGTGCGCAGCAGGCAGACGCGGGTTTTATCGCTTTCGGCGGACTGTGCCAGCGCTTCCCAGCGGGCGCACAGATGATGGGTGAATTCATCGACCGGGGATTCATCTTCCGTGACCAGCGCTTCCCCCTGATCGCCATAATATCCGACAGCGGAACCCGAGATAAAAACGGCCGGTGGCTCACTGCTGGCTTTTATCAGCGTGGTAAGTTGCTCGGTGATATTCCAGCGGCTTTTTGCCAGACGCTGCTTTTGCTGTGGCGTCCACCGTTTGTCGGCGATAGGTTCACCCGCCAGATTGATGACGCCGTCAAAGCCGTTCAGTGAGGTGATATTACTCAACGTGGACCAATATTCCACCTGATTGCCGAGAACGCCTCGAGCGCGCTCCGGATCGCGTGTCAGTACCGTAATGTGATGGGAAAGCTGCTGTAATTGTTGGATAAGATGGCGACCAATAAGGCCGGTTCCGCCGGTTATAAGTAGTTGCATCTCCCCCCTCCCTTTATACTCGTCATACTTCAAGTTTCATGTGCGTTGGCTTCGCTCACTCACCCGAATCACTTACTTGAGTAAGCTCATCGGGACTCCTTCCCTTGCCGCCTTCCTGAAACTCGAATTATTTAGAGTATATTATTTATGCCTTGTGATAACGCAGGGTCATGGAAACCGAATCGGCGTATCGCAGGGCAAACGGTTTATCGACTTCTACTTCAGCATAGGTGATCCATTCGTGATCGCTGGCGATGTTGAGCACATCCTGCGTTAATTTTTCCAGCAAAGCGAAGCGGTTATCTTCCACGTGGCGAATAATGCTTTTGGTGATGGTGCGGTAGTTCAGCGCATCAGCGATATTCTCGCTGTTGCGTGCCTGTTCTGCTGGGTAGTGAATCACAACGTTGATGATCACATCCTGCTTATTCGTGATTTCTTCATCTTTGATACCGATGAAGGTGCGCAGCCGCAGATTTTTTATACGAATAATGGCGTCAGAATAGTGATGTGGCATTGCTCGGCCCTCGGTTGCTTCTGTTACTGCGACTAAACCGCAGCGTCAGGGGGTATCGTTAACGACAATATGTTGATTACCATAGCAGAAGATACCCAAAGGCCGAATGAGATGATGCCAGAATTTTATTGCTCGGCGAGCTGGTAAGCCCGTTGCGTTGCCGGACGCTCACTGATACGCGTATACCATGCCTTCACCGCTGGGTAGTCATCAAGGTCGACGCGCTGGCGAGCATAAGAAACCACCCACGGGTAGGTCGCGATATCGGCGATGCTGTAATTTTCTCCTGCTAGCCAAGTGCTGTCTTGCAGATGTTTATCCAGCACGCGGTACAGGCGTTGCGTCTCCTGCTGATAGCGTTCAATGGCGTAAGGCACTGGTTGAGGCGCGTAGTGGTTAAAATGATGATTCTGCCCCAGCATCGGTCCGAAACCAGCAACCTGCCAGAATAGCCATTGCAGCGTGGCTGTACGCTCACGTAATGAGGTGCTCAGCAGCACGCCGTGTTTTTCCGCCAGATAGAGCAGGATAGCGCCGGACTCAAACAGGCTAATCGGCGTGTCACCTTCCGCAGGCTGCGTATCGACAATTGCGGGAATTTTATTATTAGGCGAGATAGCCAGAAACTCCGGTCGGAACTGTTCGCCTTTGCTGATATTCACGCGGTGGAGCTGGTAGGGGAGATTAGCTTCTTCCAGAAACAGGGTGATCTTGTGCCCGTTAGGGGTTGGTGCGTAATACAGGTCAATCATGAATCAAGTCTCCGTTTTAATTCAGAAAAACATCATGGACTGTATGGCAGGTGATCGCTTCAGAGAGCGACGCGCTGTCAGAATAGCGAATTGAGGAACGGGCTCTTACCCTACCACTTCTGCGCGTGAAAAATAAGCGATGACGCACGCCGTTGAGCGATCTTTACCGGAAGCACGTTGCCAACTTTGGTAGACTACGTCCGATAAAGGATGCGGGTGTTGTAGGTGTAGCATGGTTGATATAAACGCTGTGGAGATAACGATGAAGTTGATGTTTGCGTCCGATATACACGGTTCTCTCAGCGCGACGGATCGCGTGCTGGAGATCTTTGAGCAGAGTCATGCCGACTGGCTTATCTTGCTGGGCGATTTTCTCAATCATGGCCCGCGCAATCCGCTGCCGGAAAAATATCAGCCTGCGGAAGTGGCTGCCCGATTGAACGCCTATGCATCACGCATCATTGCCGTGCGAGGGAACTGCGACAGCGAGGTGGATCAGATGCTGTTGACCTTTCCGATAACGGCACCCTGGCAACATGTGCTATTGCCGCAGAATCGCCTTTTCCTGACGCACGGTCATCTTTATCATCCAGAGAATATGCCGCCGCTACACGCGGGGGATGTATTGGTATATGGTCATACCCATATCCCGGTTGCTGAGCAACGCGGTGAATATTATTTTTTCAATCCCGGTTCAGTGAGCTTGCCGAAAGGGGGATACTCCGCGAGCTACGGTTTACTTGAACAAGGCGAGCTGCGGGTTCTGCCGTTACACGGCGGCGAACCTATTGCACAGGTCGCGATTAGGCACTAATTTAGCGTATACCCTGTTTTTGACCTTGAATAACGGCAAGGCAGCAGGGAAGATTCACAGCAAAGTTCGATCATTTAAAACAGACGCGCGTAGCAACGTGCCAATACTAAAGGGTTTCAGAGGATGGCGGAACAAAGTCAGGCAGCAGGCACAGAGTGGGTTGATATCGTCAATGAAAACAACGAGGTAATTGCTCAGTCAAGTCGTCAGCAGATGCGTGCGCAGAGTCTTCGTCATCGTGCTACTTACATTGTTGTGCATGATGGAATGGGTAAAATTCTGGTGCAGCGCCGGACGAAAATCAAAGATTTCTATCCAGGCTGGCTGGATGCGACCGCCGGCGGCGTAGTGCAAAGCAGTGAGCAAATGCTGGAATCCGCACGTCGTGAAGCGGAAGAGGAGCTTGGCATTGCGGGCGTGCCGTTTGCAGAACACGGCTTGTTCTATTACGAAGGCGAGAATTGCCGGGTTTGGGGCGGGCTGTTTAGCTGCGTCACCCACGGGCCGTTTGCGCTACAGGAAGAAGAGGTTGATGAGGTCAGCTGGCTGACGCCGCAAGAGATCACCGCACGCTGCGATGAGTTTACGCCAGATTCGCTGAAAGCCCTGTCGCTGTGGCTGACGCGCCATAGCGATCAGGAATATGGCAAGCCGATTTCACGTAAGCTGAACGAGGCAGTCGAAGCCGCTGCAACATCTGCTGTTAATGATAAAAACAGTCATGATGAAAACGACAGCAGCGTTGTCACCTCATCAGACGCTGATTCACAGAAATAATACCGCACCTATCTCGCCGCTGCTTTTCCCGCAGCGGCGTCTATTTTTTCCGAATGATGGCCCGCAATTCATCACTCGGGAACATGAATACTCTTCTTGATGTCCTTCAGGTAAATCACGATGGTGAACGTCATGATCACCAGCAAAGCCCACGAACTCCATTTCCCTACGTGAACCATCGACCAGGCTCCGAGCTGTTCCGGATAGCTCCAGATACTGAAAAACGTACTGATGTTTTCAGCCAGCCAGATGAAAAAGCCGATCAGAATAAAGGCCAATGACAGCGGCATTCGTCGTTCTCGATCGTAAGGCGTGAAGATGACGGTGGTGCGTGCATAGAGCCCGACGGCCAGTGCAGCAATGTACCAGCGGTAGTCGCCGATGTAGTGGTGGGTGAAGAAATTGGCATAAATGAGCAGCGCGACCAGCGTTGCCAGCCAGTAGGGCGGGTGATGGCGAATTTTAAGATCGAATAGCCGCCAGGACTGAATGATATAGCTACCGACAGAGGCGTACATGAATCCGGCGAACAGCGGCACACCCAGTACCTTGGTGTAGGCGAAATCAGGGTACGACCAGGAACGAATACCCGATGAGGTTTTAAACACCTCAAGCGCAAAACCCACAAGGTGAAACAGCGTGACGGCTTTTAACTCATCCCAGGTTTCTAATTTGCTGGCAACCATCCATCCCTGAATCAGAATGGCGAATATCAGCAACAAATCATAGCGTGGGATAGAAAACCAGCCAGCTTTCGGCACGCTAAACACGGCAAGAAAGAACAGGCCAACGAAGAGACAGGCGCGGGCTTCTTTGACACCGAAATAGAGAAATTCAATCAAAAAACGGGTTAACCCTTTTGGTGATGAAGGCGTAATCCCTTTTTCCAACTGCTGCTGAAAGTGTTGATCCAATAGTCGTATTACCGTCATCCATAGACCCTGTTTATGGTTATTCTTGAGCCTGCGCGGTGTGGTTTTTTGTGCGGAGAGCAATAAAAAATGCCAGCGCTGAGGCTGGCATAGAAGATAACAGAATTAATCTGAATATATCCGTCATACTTCAAGCTGATTGTGCGTTGGCTGCCTTTACTCACCCCAGTCACTTACTTGAGTAAGCTCCTGGGGATTCGCGCAGTTGCCGCCTTCAAGCAACTCGAATTATTTAGGATATAGATTAGAGCTGTGTAGCCTGAATGGCGGTCAGGGCAACGGTGTAAACGATGTCGTCTACCAGTGCGCCACGAGACAGGTCGTTAACCGGTTTGCGCATGCCTTGCAGCATTGGCCCGATGGAGATCAGGTCGGCAGAACGCTGTACCGCTTTGTACGTTGTGTTACCGGTGTTCAGGTCAGGGAAGATGAACACGGTGGCTTTACCCGCAACTGGCGAGTTCGGCGCTTTGGACTGTGCCACGTCAGCCATGATTGCGGCGTCGTACTGCAGCGGACCATCGATAACCAGATCAGGGCGTTTTTCCTGTGCCAGACGAGTCGCTTCACGCACTTTCTCAACATCGCTACCCGCACCGGAGTTACCGGTAGAGTAAGAGATCATCGCAACGCGTGGGTCGATACCGAAGGCGGTAGCGGAATCAGCAGACTGGATAGCGATTTCAGCCAATTGCTCTGCCGTTGGATCTGGGTTGATGGCGCAGTCGCCGTAAACCAGAACCTGCTCAGGCAGCAGCATGAAGAACACAGAAGACACCAGCGAGCTGCCCGGAGCAGTTTTGATCAGCTGCAACGGCGGACGGATGGTGTTAGCTGTTGTATGAACGGCACCAGAAACCAGACCGTCAACTTCACCCTGTTCCAGCATCAGCGTACCCAGCACCACGTTGTCTTCGAGCTGTTCACGCGCAACCACTTCGGTCATGCCCTTGCTCTTACGTAGCTCAACCAGACGCGCAACATAGCGCTCACGTACGACAATCGGATCGACGATTTCGATGCCTTTGCCCAGTTCTACGCCCTGAGCGGCAGCAACACGCTGAATTTCTTCTGGGTTACCGATCAGCACACAGTGAGCAATACCACGTTCAGCACAGATAGACGCGGCTTTAACGGTACGTGGTTCATCACCTTCTGGCAGAACGATGCGTTTGCCTGCTTTACGCGCCAGCTCGGTAAGCTGATAGCGGAATGCTGGTGGAGACAGACGACGTGAACGCTCAGACTCTGCGCTCAGGGAATCGATCCACTGGGTATCGATGTGGCGTGCAACGTATTCCTGCACTTTCTCAACACGTTGACGGTCATCAGCCGGTACTTCAAGGTTGAAGCTTTGCAGGCTGAGTGAGGTCTGCCAGGTGTTGGTGTTGACCATAAATACAGGCAGGCCAGTCTGGAAGGCGCGCTCGCACAGCTTGGCAATGCTTGGATCCATTTCGTAGCCGCCAGTCAGCAGCAGGGCACCGATTTCCACGCCATTCATGGCAGCCAGACAGGCGGCAACCAGAACATCAGGACGGTCAGCGGAGGTCACCAGCAGTGAACCCGGACGGAAATGTTCCAGCATATGAGGAATGCTGCGTGCGCAGAAGGTTACAGACTTAACGCGACGCGTCTGAATATCACCTTCGTTGACGATACGCGCATTCAGGTGCTTCGCCATATCGATGGCGCGCGTTGCGATCAGGTCAAAGCTCCATGGGATGCAGCCCAATACCGGCAGCGGGCTGTTAGCAAACAGCTGCTTCGGATCGATGTTGGCAACGCTGGCTTTCGTGGAGTCATCAAAGATTTCAGACAGGTCAGGGCGAGTACGTCCCTGTTCGTCTACCGGCGCATTCAGTTTGTTGATGATCACGCCAGTGATGTTTTTGTTTTTGCTGCCGCCGAAGCTGGAGCGCGCCAGTTCGATGCGGTCTTTCAGCTGTGCCGGGGAATCGTTACCCAGCGCCAGTACGAAGACGATTTCTGCGTTCAGTGTTTTGGCGATTTCGTAGTTCAATGCGTTAGCAAACTGGTGCTTACGGGTAGGAACCAGACCTTCAACCAGAACGACTTCAGCGTCTTTAGTATTTTCGTGATAGCGCGCGATGATTTCTTCCATCAGCACGTCTTGCTGGTTGGAGCTCAGCAGAGCTTCAACGCGGCTCATCGCCAGCGGCTCGGCGGCGCTGATGGCGGAATTAGCACGAATAATGGTGGTCGTTTGATCTGGCGTATTGTCGCCACTGCGCGGCTGGGCGATAGGTTTGAACACGCTCAGGCGAACGCCTTTCTGTTCCATGGAGCGGATGACACCCAGGCTGACGCTTGTCAGACCAACGCTGGTGCCAGTTGGGATCAACATGATTATACGGGACACGGCCGAACCTCTTTACGGTTGCTCGTTAGTCAAAAACAACACCGTCAGCCTTGGCTGACGGTGTTGGGAGTTACGTGTTTTACGCGGTCAGACGGTAAGCGTCTTCGGCGATGACCAACTCTTCATTGGTCGGGATAACCAGCGCAGGGCGGGTGCCATCTTTAGCGATGTTGCCTGCTTTACCGAAGCGCGCAGCCAGGTTGCGTTCGTGATCGACGTCAAAGCCCAGCAGGCCCAGTTTTTTCAGCGACAGTTCACGAACCATTGCGGCGTTTTCACCGATACCACCGGTGAAGATGACGGCATCCAGACGGCCTTCCATCAGTGCAGCGTAAGAACCGATGTATTTCGCCAGACGGTGGCAGTAAACGTCCATTGCACGTTTAGCATCTGCTTTCGTCTCGTAGTTATCTTCAACGTAGCGGCAGTCGCTGGTCACTTCAGTCAGACCCAGCAGGCCAGATTCTTTGGTCATCAGGGTGTTGATGCGATCGATATCCATGCCCAGTGCGTCGTGCAGGTGGAAAATCACAGCCGGGTCGATATCGCCGCAGCGCGTACCCATCACCAGACCTTCCAGCGGCGTCAGACCCATAGAGGTGTCAACGCATTCGCCATTACGGATTGCAGTAACGGAACCACCGTTGCCCAGATGGCAAGTGATAACGTTCAGCTCTTCTACTGGTTTGTTCAGCACTTTAGCGGCTTCACGAGAAACAAAGTAGTGGCTGGTGCCGTGGAAGCCGTAGCGACGGATGTGGTTTTCTTTATACAGTTTGTACGGCAGTGCATAAAGGTAGGATTCTTCCGGCATGGTCTGGTGGAACGCGGTGTCGAAAACAGCGACGTTCTTATCAGCCAGGTGCGGGAAAGATTTCAGTGCTTCGTCGATGCCGATCAGGTGCGCCGGGTTGTGCAGAGGTGCAAAAGGTACGGAATCTTTGATACCCTGAAGAACATCATCAGTGATGATCGCGGATTGGGTGAACTTCTCACCGCCGTGAACGATACGGTGACCAATAGCAACCAGTTGAGCTGACAGCTCTGGTTTCTGAGACAGAATGGTATTGACGATGAAGTTCAGCGCTTCGCTGTGAGCTGCACCGGCACCCAGTTCGGCGTCGTGTTTACCGCCGTCCATTTTCCATTTGATGCGGGCTTCAGGCAGGTTGAAACATTCGGCTAAACCAGACAGGTACTCTTCTCCGTTAATCGCATCGATGATCGCGAATTTCAGGGATGAACTACCGCAGTTAAGAACCAGTACTAACTTACTCGACATGGAAGTACCTACTTGTTATACATGGTTAAAAAAATGTCATACAGGGCATAGCGTATCGCATGCCGCCGCTGGCATTTATGATTAACATCATACCTTGGTGTGATACACCAGACACAATGGTGAAATAGGGTCGATACTATGACGTAGGTTATATCGGATAATCGATACAACAACGTGACATCGACCTGATGTAAACCGCAGCTTTTAAAGCGATGGATAACCGCGTTATGGCCGTTGGCTGCGCTTATGTCGCGAAGGGAATTATACTCCTTGCGTGTAGTCATACTACTTTAGGTATACAGCGGCCAAAAGGCCGATCTAGGATACCGATAGCGTAGGCTAAACACAAAATATATTTTAACCTTATCAACTTGAGTTGTTGATTTGTGCAAAAGTTTTATTTTTTATCTGTAAAGTTGAGGTGTGGCTATGGCGACGAAACCAGACAGTAGAATCAGTTGGCTACAGCTACTCCAACGTGGGCAGCATTACATGAAAACGTGGCCAGCAGAAAAGCGGCTGGCACCCGTGTTTCCTGAAAACCGCGTGGCGCAAGCGACGCGGTTCGGTATCCGCATCATGCCACCGCTGGCGGTGTTTACTTTAACGTGGCAGATTGCGCTCGGTGGTCAGCTTGGCCCGGCCATCGCCACCGCGCTGTTTGCTTGTAGCCTGCCGTTGCAGGGGCTCTGGTGGCTTGGTCGCCGTTCTGTGACGCCTTTACCGCCGACGCTGGCACAGTGGTTCCATGAGATTCGCCATAAGCTATTGGAGTCAGGACAGGCATTAGCCCCCCTGGAAGAAGCGCCAACTTACCAAACGTTGGCGGATGTGCTGAAGCGCGCGTTTAACCAGCTTGATAAAACCTTCCTGGATGATTTGTGATCGGCGTCAGGCTGTGTGCGGGTTGATGGCTATTTTGTTCTTTCCCCTGTTTCAAATCAAAGAAGCGGTGGCTACCGCTACCGTGACACGATTCAGTATGCGATTCTGAGGCCAATACCTATTTAGCGATATTGGCTTACCCCAAAAAGGGTTCAGGAGAGCAACATGGAAATGACAAATGCCCAGAGATTGATCCTTTCAAATCAATATAAAATGATGACGATGCTCGATCCCGACAACGCCGAGCGCTATCGCCGGTTACAAACGATTATCGAGCGTGGTTATGGTTTGCAGATGCGCGAACTGGACCGTGAGTTTGGTGAGCTGACCGAAGAGGTTTGCCGCACCATTATTAACATCATGGAAATGCATCATGCCTTGCAGGTGTCGTGGACCAATCTGAAAGATAAGCAGGATTTGGATGAACGCCGCCTGACCTTCCTGGGCTTTGATGCCGCAACGGAAGCGCGCTACCTCGGCTTTGTTCGCTTTATGGTACATGTCGAAGGTCGCTACCCCCATTTTGATGCGGGCACGCATGGGTTTAACGCTCAGACAAAAATGTGGGACAAATACAACAGAATGCTGGCTGTCTGGCAATCCTGCCCACGCCAGTATCACTTGAGTGCGGTTGAGATCGCACAGATCATCAACGCCTGATTAATGAAAAAGGGGCTTTCTGTGGAGTGTAAAGGTTTTCTGTTCGACCTCGATGGTACGCTGGTTGATTCACTGCCTGCTGTAGAACGTGCGTGGATTAACTGGGCAAAGGATCACGATATTGAACCACAGGAAGTGCTGGATTTTATTCATGGCAAGCAGGCAATCACATCCCTGCGTCACTTTCTTCAAGGGCAAAGCGAAGAAACGATTCAACAAGAGTTTGATGCGCTGGAGAAAACTGAAGCGTCTGATACGCAGGGCATTGTTGCCATGCCTGGGGCGAAGGCGCTGTTGGAACGTTTGGATGCACTGGATATCCCCTGGGCGATTGTGACATCCGGTACGGTGCCGATTGCCAGCGCACGTCATCACCGTGGAGAGCTGCCTGCTCCTCGTGTCTTTATTACCGCGGAGCAGGTTGCCAAAGGCAAACCTGCTCCTGATGCTTATCTCCTTGGCGCACAGCAGCTAGGGTTAAAGCCGGAAGAGTGTGTCGTCGTGGAAGATGCGCCCGCGGGCGTACTATCGGGTCTGGCGGCCGGCTGCAAGGTGATTGCGGTGAAGGCTCCTGCGGATACGCCAAAGCTGGATCAGGTCGATCTGATTCTTGATTCGCTGGAGCAGATAGAAATAGAACAATTACCGAACGGCGCGAAGGTACTTCTGCGTCAGTAGGTCGTCTGTAACATAATGACAAAACTGTGACTAAATATGATCAAACCTCGCATCCGCGAGGTTTTTTTATGGCAGACTATCCCTGTCTGCCACCCTTTGGGCCACCGCTGTGCGGTGTTGAAAAATGCGCCTGCATTTTTTATGGCATGCTGAACCTCCACCTCTCAATATGCATTTTTCCGTCAGGGGAACCGTTTTGAATAGCGAACTTCTCTGGGTTTTATCCCTGTTGCTGATCGCCATTGTGTTGTTTACCACCAATAAATTACGCATGGACGTCGTAGCGCTGTTGGTCATTATCGCGTTTGTACTGAGCGGCACGCTGACGCTATCTGAAGCGTTGGTGGGGTTCAGCGATCCTAACGTGATATTGATTGCTGCTCTGTTTGTGATTGGTGAGGGGTTGGTTCGTACCGGCGTGGCTTATCAGGTCGGTGATTGGCTGGTTCGCGTGGCGGGCAGCAGTGAGATGAAGATGTTGATCTTACTGATGGTCACTGTTGCGTTGCTGGGGGCTTTCATGAGCTCCACTGGCGTTGTCGCGATTTTTATTCCCGTGGTGCTGAGTGTCTCCGCACGGATGAAAATTTCCCCCGGAAGGCTGATGATGCCGCTGAGTTTTGCCGGGTTGATTAGCGGCATGATGACGCTGGTAGCGACGCCGCCAAATATGGTGGTGAGCAGCGAACTGATGCGCGAAGGTGTTGCGGGTTTTGGGTTTTTCAGCGTGACGCCGATAGGGATGGTGGTCTTGCTGCTGGGCGTGGCGTATATGATGGTCGCGCGTTACTGGCTTGGCGACGCCGAGACGGCAACAGCAAAAGAGATGTGGAAGAGAAGAACGTTTCGCGATCTAATTCGTGATTACCGGCTGACGGGTAGGGCGCGTCGGTTGGCGATTCGCCCAGGATCGCCTTTTATCGGTCACCGTCTTGATGATTTACGCCTGCGTCAGCGTTTTGGGGCGAACGTGGTCGGGATTGAGCGCTGGCGTAAGTTTCGCCGTGTGATGATCAGCGTGGCGGGAAATACCGAACTTCGCCTGAATGATGTTTTACTGATCGACATGTCGGCCTCTGAGGTGGATTTACGTGAATTTTGCACCGCGCAGCGGCTTGAACCGATGGTGCTGCGCGGTGAGTATTTCTCCGAGCAGGCGCGTGATGTGGGAATGGCGGAAGTCTCGTTGATTCCCGATTCCGAGCTGCTGGGGAAAACGCTGTACGACGTCGGATTTCGTAGCCGCTACGGCCTGAGTGTCGTGGGGATTCGCCGGTCAGGTGAAGCGATGGAAGGTATCCTCGCCGATGAGCCGCTCCAGCTCGGTGATATTCTGCTGGTGATGGGGGACTGGCGCATGATTCGACAGCTACACACGCAGAAAAACGACTTCCTTTTACTTAATCTCCCTGCTGAAGTGGATGACGTTGCGCCCGCGGTAAGTCAGGCACCTCACGCGCTGTTTTGTCTGGCGCTGATGGTGGCGATGATGCTGACGGATGAAATACCGAATGCGGTCGCTGCGTTGATCGCCTGTTTGTTGATGGGTAAATTCCGCTGTATCGACATGGAAAGTGCTTATCGAGCTATTCACTGGCCGAGCATTATTCTTATCGTCGGGATGATGCCGTTTGCGCTAGCGTTGCAGCAAACCGGTGGTGTGGCGCTGATCGTTAAGGGGCTGATGGATGTTGCCGGGAACGCCGGGCCGCATGTGATGCTGGTGTGCTTGTTCGTACTGTGTGCCGTGATCGGTCTGTTTATTTCCAACACGGCGACGGCGGTGCTGATGGCACCCATTGCGATTGCTGCCGCGAAGCAAATGGGCGTGTCGCCTTATCCTTTTGCGATGATCATCGCGATTGCAGCCTCTGCCGCCTTTATGACCCCGGTGTCGTCACCGGTGAATACGTTGGTACTGGGGCCGGGCGGTTATAAATTCGGGGACTTTGTGCGCATTGGCGTCCCCTTTACCGTGCTGGTGATGTTGGTCAGCGTAGTGATGGTACCGTGGCTGTATCCGTTCTGACGGTGTCTTTCCGTTATAGCGGACACTCGTTATAACGGAGAATCCTGACTGATTTCGTCAAGCGACAGGCTAAAGCTGGGCACGAAGACCGTCATGAAATAATCCATTTCCGGGCTGTGGCGCAGCTGCAATGTTTTTTCCAGTCGTGCTTTGGCAAGTGTGAATTCCGCATTGCCGGCGGATAATTCTTCCAGACATTTCAGGTAGGCGCATAGGGCGTCTGCCTGTTTAACGATAGCGCGTTCTTCTTCGCTGGTGTAGTTATCATCCAGCAGCATTCGATAATCCTGCTGGAGTTCTTCCGGCAACATCTCAACCAGTTTCTGCTGTGCAATCTTCTCAATCTTCTTGTACTCATGTGCGATCTGCGCGTTGTAGTACTTGATTGGCGTCGGCATATCACCAGTCAGCACCTCGCTGGCATCATGGTACATCGCCAGCAGCGCGATGCGTTCTGCGTTCAGGTTACCGTCGAATTTACGGTTTTTGATGACTGCCAGCGCGTGGGCGACAAAGGCGACCTGAAGGCTGTGTTCGGAGACGTTTTCCGTGCGCACGTTGCGCATGAGCGGCCAACGGCTGATGAGTTTTAGACGAGATAAATGGGCGAAAAAGTGGCTCTGATTCATGGCGATCTCTCAGACAACAGCGCGGTGAAATAGCAATATCGTGGGCATCTATTGTGGGCACATGCCGGAGATTATGCAAACGGAGGTGAGGTATTCGCCGGGCGGTGATTGCCCGGCGAGGATAGGCTCGATGACTGCTGGGTTATTGGTGATAGTGCCCCAGGAAACGCCCTAATTTGTGGATTGCCATGTCCAGCTCATCAATACGCGGCAGCGTGACGATGCGTACGTGGTCTGGGTAAGGCCAGTTAAATGCGGTTCCCTGAACCAGCAACACTTTTTCCTGCAACAGGAGGTCCAATACCAGTTTTTGGTCGTCGTGGATATTAAAGCGCTTGGCGTCAATGCGTGGGAACATATAGAGCGCGCCGCGTGGTTTTACGCACGATACGCCGGGGATCTGATTGATCAGTTCCCAGGAACGGTTGCGCTGCTCGTACAGGCGTCCGCCGGGCTGAATAAATTCGCTGATGCTCTGATAGCCGCCCAGCGCGGTCTGAATCGCATGCTGCATCGGCACATTCGCGCACAAGCGCATAGAGGCCAGCATTTCCAGCCCTTCAATGTACCCTTTGGCGTGTTTTTTCGGGCCATTGAGTACCATCCAGCCTTGACGGAAACCCGCCACGCGGTAAGTCTTGGAAAGTCCGTTGAACGTGACTGTCAGCAGGTCCGGCGCGAGTGCGGCAATCGAGTGATGCTGCGCATCGTCATACAGAATTTTGTCGTAAATTTCGTCGGCAAAAATGATCAGGTTATGTTCGCGCGCAATCGCCACGATATCCAACAGCAACTCTTTGCTGTAGACCGCACCCGTTGGGTTATTCGGGTTAATGATGACAATACCGCGAGTATTGGACGTGATCTTTTTGCGGATATCATCCAGATCGGGGAACCAATCGGAGGATTCATCGCAGAGATAGTGAACGGCGTTGCCGTTAGACAGGGAAACCGCGGCGGTCCAAAGCGGGTAGTCCGGCGCAGGAACCAGCATTTCATCGCCCGGATTCAGCAGCGCCTGCATGGATTGCACGATGAGTTCGGAAACACCGTTACCAATATAGACGTCTTCAACTGTAATATCGCGCATATCCCGCGCCTGATAGTGCTGAACGATGGCTTTACGGGCGGAATAGAGGCCTTTGGAATCACAGTAGCCCTGTGCGGTCGGCAGGTTACGGATGACATCAACCAGAATTTCGTCCGGTGCCTCGAAGCCGAAAGGGGCAGGGTTGCCGATGTTCAGTTTAAGGACTTTATTACCTTCTTCTTCAAGCCGCTTGGCTTCCTTTAAGACTGGGCCACGGATGTCATAGCATACGTTCTCCAGTTTCTTGGATTTTTCAATCGGAGACATAAATAGTACGAGCCTTCTGCAGAGAGCGCATATTCCCAGACGGAATAGCATAACCTGCTTAATGTACTCTTCCTGCAGTACCTTTTGAAGAATGATTATCGCTTTTGCTGCAAATGGTTGCGCATCTGCACTATATGGTTGTGTACTCGTTGGATGGTGCGATATGGTAGGGGGCGGACAACTGTTCATGCCGCACTTTTTTAGCGCCAGAATAGGGTGACAGGGAGATCGTGTTTATTTAAGTGTGGAGCGTATTTATTTCGCAAGTTGAAATAAAGGGAAGGTGCCGTTGTTATTGAATTAAGGATTAAGGCTGGTGAGTCATTTAATTACATGATGTCTTACCAATGGAAAGGCGATAGTGGTAACGAAATATAAGTATTTTTTTGCCCTTATCGTGCGTCTGCGATAGTGTCTTTAAATGTATCGGTCATTACCTGTACATGTAATAAAACACCAGGAATATTTTGTTAAAATTAAAATAGATAAGTGAAAAATCGTATGACCAGTGCAAATCGACCAGTACTTAATCTCGATCTTGATTTACTGAGGACGTTTGTTGCCGTTGCAGATTTAAATACATTTGCAGCAGCGGCAACCGCAGTCAATCGAACCCAATCGGCTGTCAGCCAGCAGATGCAGCGGCTGGAGCAACTCATCGGAAAGGAGCTTTTTGCCCGGCACGGGCGTAATAAATTGCTGACCGAACATGGTATCCAGTTTTTGGGTTATGCCAGAAAAATATTACAATTCAATGATGAAGCTTGTATTTCATTAATGTACAGCGATATTCAGGGTACGCTAACCATCGGGGCGTCTGACGATACCGCAGACACCATCCTTCCTTATATTTTGCATCGGGTGACATCCGTATTTCCTAAACTCTCCGTCAATGTCAGCGTAAAACGCAGCGCTGAAATGATGGAAATGTTGAATCAGGGGAAAATAGATCTGGTTATTACCACAATGAACGGTGTGGTGTTTCCTCATGTGTTATTACGCAGTTCTCCAACGTTATGGTATTGCGCGGCGGATTATCAGTTCCGATCGCAAGAACCTGTCCCTCTGGTTGTTCTGGATGAGCCGAGTCCTTTCCGGACGTTGGCTACACAACAGCTGACGGCCGCTGGGATCCCCTGGAGAATTGCGTATGTGGCTTCAACACTTTCTGCTGTGCGCGCTGCGGTGAAGGCTGGCATGGGGATTACCGTGCGGTCAGTGGAAATGATGAGCCCGGAATTACGGGTGTTGGGCGAAGAGGAAGGGTTGCCGAGATTGCCTGAAACACGTTATTTCCTCTGCCAGAATCCTAATCAGGAGAATGAGCTGGCAACGGCAATTTTCAATGTGATTGAATCAGGGAAGCCCTCTCACATTATGCCTGTCAGCATGTTAGCAAACAGCACGAATGAAACATTGTCTTCCGACCCGTCGCTGAAGGATGCGATCTAATCGTAATGGGTAGTTAACTATCATTCGGGGAGGGTAGGGACGCACCCCGAATGATGATGATTTATGACTAAGGTGTTAAACCCGCATCGGCAGCGCCTTCCTGGCCTGATTTCCTCCCGCCGATCCCACTTTGCGTTTTCCATTTCACATCAATAGGCTAGGCGTGGCGAGATTAATGATTTCTTCCAATTTATAAAACGTCGGTTCTATTTTTTTAAAATAATGTTATGGAAAATGACATCAAATCTTATCCAGCATCATCTTGATTTTTTTACTAACTAAATTGGTAAAAATGTGTGCTGGATCAAAAAATACCCCTAATAACCACATGGGGGAACAGGCATTTTCTGTGAAAATGGTATAGTGACGCGGTGAACTTGCTTCCTGTGCTGCTGCAACCTGGTTAACTGATAAAAGTACTGACTCGATTTAGCTGCGGGTGAGAACACAAAATGTTAACAAAACAGCGTGCATGTAAAGTAATGTACTGTTATTTTTAGTAAGGTTGAAAAAAAGGTTACAAATTTAGGGGCTCAACCATACCAAGCAAGGCTTACCTGATACGTTTCCATGCTTTTTTGTGGTTATTAATCCTTCCTTTTAATCGATGTGGCGCATTAACTGCCGATAATAGAGCAGGGATGTTACCCGCCACTTTTGATGAGTAAGCAAAGAGAATGTCAACAACTACTGAAATCCTCGCCCATCATTGGGCATTTGGGCTATTCCTTATCATTGCCGTAGGCCTTTGTGTCTTCATGCTGACCGGTGGATTCTTGCTGGGGGGGAGAGCAAAAGGCAGGGCCAAAAACGTACCTTATGAATCCGGTATCGACTCCGTAGGTTCAGCGCGGTTACGCCTGTCTGCTAAATTTTATCTTGTCGCTATGTTCTTCGTAATCTTCGACGTTGAAGCCCTCTATCTCTACGCTTGGGCTGTGTCTATCAAAGAAAGCGGCTGGATTGGCTTCATTGAAGCAACCATTTTCATTTTGGTGCTGTTGGCTGGTTTGATTTATCTGGTACGCGTTGGGGCACTTGACTGGACCCCGGTACGTTCCAAGAGACAAGTCGTTAAATCAGACATCATCAACACTACCAACAATCATCCGCAGTAACAGCGAGGCATTTTAAGATGGACTATACGCTCACCCGCATAGAGCCGGACGGTGAGAATGACCGTTATCCCCTGCAACGTCAGGAGATCGTTTCCGACCCTCTGGAGCAACATGTTCACCGCAGTGTCTATATGGGCAAACTGGAACATGCATTACACGATACGGTGAACTGGGGGCGTCAGAACTCCCTGTGGCCGTACAACTTCGGCCTGTCTTGTTGCTACGTAGAAATGGTGACGTCATTTACCGCCGTTCATGACGTGGCGCGTTTTGGTGCTGAAGTTCTGCGTGCGTCGCCACGTCAGGCCGACTTCATGGTAGTAGCGGGAACCTGTTTTACCAAAATGGCCCCCGTTATTCAGCGCCTGTACGAGCAAATGCTGGAGCCTAAATGGGTTATCTCCATGGGTGCATGTGCTAACTCCGGCGGTATGTACGATATCTATTCCGTTGTTCAGGGCGTAGATAAATTCCTGCCTGTTGATGTGTACATTCCGGGCTGCCCGCCGCGTCCTGAAGCCTACATGCAAGCGCTGTTGCTGCTGAAAGAATCCATCGGTAAAGAACGCCGCCCTCTGTCATGGGTGGTGGGTGAACAGGGCGTTTACCGCGCCAACATGCAATCTGAGCGTGAGCGCAAACGCGGCGAACGAATCGCTGTGACTAACCTGCGTTCGCCTGATGAGATTTGACCTGTAGATGATAAACCCGGTGACCGTGTAATACCTCGATAATAGTGTGCGGTCATTATCAGCTACAGAAATAGCACATTTAATGTGGTGACATATTTATGACAGATTTAACGACACACGATCTCGCTCAGCCAGGCTGGCAAACCCGCGATCACCTTAACGATCCGGTCGTTGGCGAACTGTGTAACCGTTTTGGACCAGATGCATTTACTGTACAGGCAACCCGCACAGGTATCCCTGTTGTGTGGGTCAAACGTGAGCAATTACTGGATGTTGTCGCATTCCTGAAAAAACAGCCGAAGCCTTATGTGATGCTGTTTGACCTGCACGGTATGGATGAGCGCCTGCGCACCCATCGTGAAGGTTTACCTGCTGCCGACTACTCCGTCTTTTATCACATCATTTCCATCGAGCGTAACCGCGACATCATGCTGAAAGTCGCGTTATCCGAGAGCGATCTGCATGTACCGACCGTGACCAAACTGTTCCCGAACGCCAACTGGTATGAGCGTGAAACGTGGGAAATGTTTGGTATTACGTTCAATGGTCACCCGCACCTGACGCGCATCATGATGCCGCAGACGTGGGAAGGGCATCCGTTGCGTAAAGATTATCCGGCGCGTGCGACCGAATTCGATCCTTTCGAGCTGACCAAGCAGAAAGAAGATCTGGAGATGGAATCGCTGACGTTCAAACCGGAAGAGTGGGGAATGAAGCGCGGTACTGAAAATGAGGACTTCATGTTCCTCAACCTCGGTCCGAACCACCCGTCTTCACACGGTGCTTTCCGTATTATCCTGCAATTGGACGGCGAAGAAATCGTCGACTGCGTGCCAGATGTGGGTTACCACCATCGCGGTGCGGAGAAAATGGGCGAGCGCCAATCCTGGCACAGCTACATTCCTTATACCGACCGTATTGAATACCTCGGCGGCTGCGTTAACGAAATGCCGTACGTACTGGCCGTTGAAAAACTGGCAGGTATTGAGGTGCCGGATCGCGTCAAGACGATTCGCGTAATGCTGTCTGAGCTGTTCCGTATAAATAGCCATCTGCTGTATATCAGTACTTATATTCAGGACGTCGGTGCGATGACACCGGTGTTCTTTGCGTTTACTGACCGCCAGAAAATTTACGATTTGGTTGAAGCGATTACCGGCTTCCGTATGCACCCGGCGTGGTTCCGTATTGGCGGTGTGGCGCACGATCTGCCACGCGGCTGGGAACGTCTGCTGCGTGAATTCCTTGATTGGATGCCGGCTCGTTTGGACACCTATGTCAAATCCGCGCTGCAGAACACCATTCTGAAAGGCCGTACCCAGGGCGTCGCCGCCTACAATGCGAAAGAAGCGTTGGATTGGGGCGTAACGGGTGCGGGTCTACGTGCCACTGGTATTGGTTTTGACGTGCGTAAATGGCGTCCGTATTCCGGTTATGAAAACTTTGACTTTGAAGTGCCAGTAGGCGACGGCATCAGCGATTGCTATAGCCGCGTTATGCTGAAAGTCGAAGAACTGCGTCAGAGCTTACGTATTCTGGATCAGTGCCTCAAGAACATGCCGGAAGGCCCGTTCAAAGCGGATCACCCGCTGACGACGCCGCCGCCAAAAGAGCGCACGTTGCAGCATATCGATACGCTGATCAACCACTTCCTTCAGGTTTCCTGGGGACCGGTGATGCCTGCCAATGAATCATTCCAGATGGTTGAGGCAACGAAAGGTATCAACAGCTATTACCTGACCAGCGACGGCGGCACGATGAGCTACCGTACCCGTATTCGCACGCCGAGCTATGCGCACCTGCAACAGATTCCTTCTGTCATTCGTGGGTGTCTGGTATCCGACCTGATCGTTTACCTCGGCAGTATTGATTTCGTAATGTCAGATGTGGACCGCTAATTATGCATGATCATAACAATCACGATCATATTGACGCTCAGGGACAACCTGCTGCCGATTCGCTGACAAAAGACAATGCTTTTGTATTGAGTGACGCCGAACGTGACGCCATTGAGCACGAAAAACATCACTACGAAGATGCACGCGCCGCGTCAATCGAAGCACTGAAAATTGTGCAGAAAGCACGCGGCTGGGTACCGGATGGGGCTATCCACGCGATTGCCGAACTGCTGGGTATCCCTGCTAGTGACGTGGAAGGCGTGGCAACGTTCTACAGCCAGATTTTCCGTCAGCCTGTCGGGCGTCATGTTATTCGCTATTGCGACAGCGTCGTGTGCCACATCAATGGCTATCAGGGCGTTCAGGCCGCGCTTGAGCGTAAGCTCAGCATCAAACCGGGACAGACAACGTTCGATGGACGTTTCACGCTGTTGCCGACCTGCTGCCTGGGGAACTGTGACAAGGGGCCGTCAATGATGATTGACGAAGATACCCATACCCATGTGACGCCGGAAGGAATTGAATCGTTATTGGAGCAGTATCAATGAGTAAAGACATTGTTCTGACTGCTGAGCAGCATCCTCTGACCTGGCGTTTACGTGCAGACAAACAGCCGGTGTGGCTGGATGAGTATCGCAGCAAAAACGGCTATGCCGCCGCGCAAAAAGCGTTAACCGGCATGGCGCAGGATGAAGTGGTCTCACTGGTTAAAGACGCTGGCCTGAAAGGGCGTGGCGGCGCGGGCTTTTCGACGGGCTTGAAGTGGAGCCTGATGCCGAAAGACGAAAGCATGAATATCCGCTACCTGCTGTGTAACGCGGATGAGATGGAGCCCGGTACTTATAAAGACCGCCTGCTGATGGAGCAAGAGCCTCATCTGCTGGTTGAAGGCATGCTGATCAGCGCCTTTGCGCTGAAAGCCTACCGTGGCTACATCTTCCTGCGCGGTGAATACATCGAAGCTGCCGTTCACCTGCGTCGCGCAATCGAAGAAGCGAAAGCGGCTGGCCTGCTGGGTAAAAATATTCTGGGCAGCGGGTTTGATTTCGAGCTGTTCGTGCATACGGGCGCTGGGCGTTATATCTGCGGTGAAGAAACAGCACTGATTAACTCACTGGAAGGCCGTCGTGCTAACCCTCGCTCTAAGCCGCCGTTCCCGGCGTCTGCGGGTGTGTGGGGCAAACCGACCTGCGTTAACAACGTGGAAACGCTGTGTAACGTACCGGCGATTATCGAGCACGGTGCGGCGTGGTATCAGGGGCTGTCTGCGGGTAAAAGTAAAGATGCAGGCACGAAACTGATGGGCTTCTCCGGCCGCGTCAAGAATCCGGGCCTGTGGGAACTGCCGTTCGGTACGACTGCGCGTGAAATTCTGGAAGACTACGCCGGCGGTATGCGCGATGGTCTGAAGCTGAAAGCCTGGCAACCGGGTGGTGCTGGTACGGATTTCCTGACGGAAAGCCATCTTGATCTGCCGATGGATTTTGAGCACATTGCGAAAGCGGGTAGCCGTATGGGGACCGCGCTGGCGATGGCCGTCGATCACGAAATCAATATGGTTTCGCTGACGCGCAATCTCGAAGAATTCTTCTCTCGTGAATCCTGTGGCTGGTGTACGCCGTGCCGCGATGGTCTGCCTTGGAGCGTGAAGATTCTGCGTGCGCTGGAGAAGGGCGAAGGCCAGCCAGGCGATATCGAAACGCTGGAGCAACTTTGCCGTTTCCTCGGACCGGGTAACACCTTCTGTGCGCATGCGCCGGGTGCGGTCGAGCCGCTGCAAAGTGCCATCAAGTATTTCCGGGAAGAATTCGAAGCGGGTATCTCTAAACAGTATTTAGGCAATGTCAAAGCGATTGGCGGTATTCAGCCTAACCTGTTGAAAGAGCGCTGGTAAGCTATCGCTCAACACGTGCGAGATGCAGTGAATGTATCCGCAGGGTGGCGCAAATAAGCCACCCTCATAAACCCAATAGATTTCAAGGCGCAGGTAGCCAACGCATTTGCGATTTGAAAGTGAGGGTATACAGAATTTTTGATTAGCGCTCGTGGTAACACGGGCCATTATGGAAGCATGCTGACTATGGCTACTATTCATGTAGACGGCAAAGAGTATGAAGTAAACGGAGCAGACAATCTTCTGGAAGCTTGCCTGACTCTGGGACTTGATATTCCTTACTTTTGCTGGCACCCCGCGCTCGGGAGCGTCGGATCCTGCCGCCTCTGTGCGGTAAAACAGTACCAAAACGCGGAAGACACCCGTGGTCGTCTGGTGATGTCTTGTATGACACCGGCAACCGAAGGAACGTTCATCGCGATTGAAGATGAAGAAGCGAAGCTATTCCGTAAGACGATAGTTGAGTTTCTGATGACCAACCACCCGCACGATTGTCCGGTGTGTGAGGAAGGCGGTAACTGTCATTTGCAGGATATGACGGTGATGACGGGACAGAACTTCCGTCGCTATCGCTTCACCAAACGTACCCACCGCAATCAGGATCTCGGGCCGTTCATTTCTCATGAGATGAACCGCTGTATCGCGTGCTATCGCTGCGTGCGTTACTACAAAGATTACGCTGATGGAAAAGATCTCGGTGTTTACGGCGCACACGACAACGTCTACTTCGGTCGCCCGGAAGATGGCACGCTGGAAAGCGAGTTCTCCGGCAACCTGGTTGAAGTGTGTCCTACCGGTGTCTTCACCGATAAAACGCACTCCGAGCGTTATAACCGTAAATGGGATATGCAGTTTGCACCGAGCGTCTGCCAACAGTGCAGCATCGGCTGTAATACCAGCCCCGGTGAACGCTATGGCGAACTGCGTCGTATCGAAAACCGTTTCAACGGTAGCGTAAACCACTATTTCCTGTGTGACCGCGGCCGTTTTGGTTACGGCTATGTCAACCAGAAAGACCGTCCGAACCAGCCACTGCAACGTCGTGGTGATGACTGGATCGCGCTGAATGCCGATCAGGCATTGCAAGGTGCGGCGGATGTGCTGCGTCAGGCGAAGAAAACGATCGGTATCGGTTCACCGCGTGCCAGCATTGAAAGCAACTTCGCCTTGCGTGAGCTGGTGGGTGCAGAAAACTTCTATACGGGTATCGCACAGGAAGAACAAAATCGTCTGCAACTGATCCTGAAAGTGCTGCGCGAAAGCGGTGTGAGAACACCGGCGCTGCGTGAGATCGAAGGCTACGATGCGGTTCTGATTCTGGGTGAAGATTTGACGCAGACGGGTGCGCGTATCGCACTGGCTGTTCGTCAGGCTGTTAAAGGTAAAGCTCGCGAAATGGCAGCCGCACAGAAAGTGGCTGACTGGCAGATTGCGGCGATCATGAACATCGGTCAGCATGCTAAGCACCCGCTGTTTGTCACCAACGTCGACAACACCCGTCTGGACGACATCGCCGCATGGAACTACCGTGCGCCGGTTGCCGATCAGGCTCGTCTTGGTTTTGCCATTGCACACGGTCTGGATAGCAGCGCACCAGCAGTTACCGATCTGGCTGCCGGCCTCGACCAGAAAGTCGATATCATCGTACAGGCGCTGGCCGGTGCGAAAAAACCACTCATCATCTCCGGTACCAATTCAGGTAGCGAGGAAGTGATCTCTGCGGCAGCAAACGTTGCCAAGGCGCTGAAAAATCGCGGTTCTGACGTCGGCATCACCTTTGTTGCTCCTGCTGCTAACAGCATCGGGTTGTCAATCATGGGGGGCGGTTCGCTGGATGACGCGCTGGCGCAGTTGGAAAACGGCGACGCTGATAGCGTAGTGGTTCTGGAGAACGATCTCTACCGTCATGCTCCAATCGCTCGCGTTGACGCGGCGCTGGAAAAAGCGGAAAACCTGATTGTGGTTGACCATCAGCGTACTCGCATCATGGATAAGGCCAGCATCATTCTGTCTGCCGCCAGCTTTGCTGAAAGCGACGGTACGTTGGTGAATCAGGAAGGCCGCGCTCAGCGTTTCTTCCAGGTTTATGACCCAACGTACTACAACGACAAAATTGTGATGCTGGAAAGCTGGCGCTGGCTGCACTCGCTGTATATCACCTATAACAGCCGTCAGGTTGACTGGACGCAACTGGATAACGTGATTGATGCGTGTGTTGCTGAATTGCCGCAGCTGGCTGCAATTAAAGATGCCGCGCCTGACGCCTCGTTCCGTATTCGTGGCCAGAAACTGTCGCGTTCACCGATTCGCTCCAGTGGCCGTACTGCGATGCGTGCCAATATCAGCGTGCATGAACCGCGTCAGCCGGTTGATAAAGACACCATGTTTGCCTTCTCAATGGAAGGGAACAACAGCCCGACAGCTAATCGTCAGCAAATTCCGTTTGCCTGGGCACCAGGCTGGAACTCACCGCAAGCCTGGAACAAATTCCAGGACGAAGTGGGCGGACATTTGCGTCATGGCGATCCGGGTGTGCGTATGATCGAAGCCGGAGAAGGTTCGCTGGCGTATTTCGATAACATTCCTGCGGCTTTCGTCCCACAAGCGGGTCAATGGCGCGTTGCGCCGTATTATCACCTGTTTGGTAGTGATGAAATGTCACAGCGTTCTGACGTGATTCAGCAGCGTATGCCAGAGCCTTACGTGATGGTGAACCCGGCTGATGCGGCAACGCTGGGCGTGAACGCCGGTGCGTTGCTGGAGTTGACCTGTGCAGGACAAACGTTACGTCTGCCACTGCGCTTAAGTGCGGCATTGAGTCAGGGACAGGTTGGTTTACCGCTGGGCTTACCGGGTATTGCACCGGTGCTGGCGGGTGCAACCGTTGAAAATCTGCGGGAGGCCGCACAATGAGTTGGTTAACGCCGGAATTAATCGAGATTCTGATCTCCGTCGGAAAAGCGATCGTGATTCTGCTGGTTGTGGTGACCTGTGGCGCATTCATGAGTATGGGTGAACGTCGACTACTCGGCCTCTTCCAGGGACGTTATGGACCGAACCGGGTAGGTTGGGGCGGTTCATTGCAGCTTGTCGCTGACATGATCAAAATGTTCTTCAAAGAAGACTGGGTGCCGAATTTCACCGATAAGGTGATCTTCACGCTGGCACCAATGATCGCGTTTACGTCAATGCTGATTGCCTTTGCGATTGTGCCGATCACGCCAACCTGGGGTGTCGCCGATCTGAACATCGGTATCCTGTTCTTCCTGATGATGGCAGGTTTGGCCGTTTACGCCGTGCTGTTTGCTGGCTGGGCAAGTAACAACAAATACTCGCTGCTGGGTGCGGTACGTGCTTCTGCTCAGACCGTAAGCTACGAAGTGTTCATCGGCCTGTCGTTGATGGGGGTTGTCGCGCAAGCGGGCTCGTTCAACATGCGTGACATCGTCGATTCTCAGGAACACCTGTGGAACGTGATCCCGCAGTTCTTCGGCTTTATTACGTTTGCCATCGCAGGCGTGGCGGTGTGTCACCGTCACCCGTTTGACCAGCCTGAAGCTGAACAGGAACTGGCAGATGGTTACCACATTGAATACTCCGGTATGAAATTCGGTCTGTTCTTTGTCGGGGAATATATCGGGATCGTGACTGTTTCCGCGCTGATGGTGACCTTATTCTTCGGTGGCTGGCATGGTCCAATCCTGCCTCCGTTTGTCTGGTTTGCGCTGAAAACAGGCTTTTTCATGATGATGTTCATCCTGATTCGTGCTTCGTTACCCCGTCCGCGTTATGACCAGGTGATGTCTTTCGGTTGGAAAGTCTGTCTGCCGATAACGCTTTTGAATCTGCTGGCGACAGCGGCCGTCATTTTGTACAACGCTTAAGAAGGGGTGAATAAACCATGACATTGAAAGAGTTAGTGGTTGGTTTCGGCACCCAGATACGCAGTATCTGTATGGTGGGATCGAATGCTTTTAAGAAGCGCGAAACCAGAATGTATCCAGAAGAGCCTGTGAATCCACCGCCGCGCTACCGTGGTCGTATCGTGCTGACGCGCGATCCTGATGGTGAAGAGCGTTGCGTTGCCTGCAACCTGTGTGCGGTGGCCTGTCCGGTCGGCTGTATCTCATTGCAGAAAGCGGAAACCAAAGATGGTCGCTGGTATCCGGAGTTCTTCCGCGTCAACTTCTCGCGCTGCATTTTCTGTGGCTTCTGTGAAGAAGCCTGCCCGACAACCGCTATCCAGCTGACGCCGGATTTCGAGATGGGCGACTACAAACGTCAGGATCTGGTGTACGAGAAAGAAGATTTGCTGATATCGGGGCCGGGTAAATATCCGGAATACAATTTCTACCGGATGGCTGGTATGGCAATCGATGGGAAAGACAAAGGCGAAGCTGAAAACGAAGCCAAACCCATTGATGTCAAAGGCCTGTTGCCCTAAGGAGCTAGCATGGAATTCGCTTTTTATACCACAGGCTTGATTGCGATACTGGCGACATTGCGCGTCATTACGCATACCAATCCTGTGCATGCATTGTTGTATATGGTCACCTCGCTTATGGCGATTGCGGGCGTATTTTTCTCGCTGGGGGCTAATTTTGCCGGCGCGCTGAGCATCATCGTGTATGCAGGTGCCATCATGGTGCTGTTTGTGTTCGTGGTCATGATGCTCAACCTCGGTAATTCCGTAGAAGAACAAGAGCGGAATTGGCTGAAGCCTAGCGTCTGGATCGGTCCGAGTATCCTTTCACTGGCATTACTGGTCATTGTTGTCAATGCCATCCTTAGCCTGAAAGAGCAGGGCATCACGGGTACACCAGTTGAGGCGAAAGCCGTGGGTATCAGCCTGTTTGGTCCTTATGTTCTGGCCGTTGAATTGGCATCAATGCTGCTGCTGGCGGGATTGGTTGTCGCTTTCCACATTGGTCGTGAAGATAAACGTGGTGACGTTGTCAGTAAAGAAGGCGCGAACCAGGACGTTGAGAAGAAAATAACGGGGGAACGCGCATGATTCCGTTACAACATGGGTTAATTTTAGCCGCTATCCTGTTTGTTCTGGGGCTGACTGGTCTGTTGATTCGCCGTAACCTGCTGTTTATGTTGATCAGTCTCGAAATTATGATCAATGCTGCCGCGCTGGCTTTTGTCGTCGCTGGCAGTTACTGGCAGCAGCCGGATGGTCAGGTGATGTACATTCTGGCGATTACGCTGGCAGCGGCTGAGGCCAGTATTGGTCTGGCTCTGTTGCTACAAATGTATCGTCGTCGTCAGACCCTGAATATTGATACAGTCAGTGAGATGCGCGGATGAACTTACTCTATTTAACAATACTCTTCCCGCTGCTCGGCTTTCTGTTGCTGGCATTTTCTCGCGGTCGCTGGTCGGAAAATACGTCCGCGACTGTCGGTGTTGGCTCGATTGGTCTGGCAGCGTTGGTTACCGCTTGGATTGTGGTCGATTTCATGGGCCAGCAGCACGGTGGCGTGACTTTCTTTAATCAGCATTTGTGGACATGGATGGCCGTTGGCAACTTCGACATCAGCGTAACGCTGACGCTCGATGGCCTTTCAGTGACGATGCTGTCCGTTGTAACGGGCGTTGGTTTCTTTATCCACCTGTTTGCCTCCTGGTACATGCGTGGGGAAGAGGGATATTCCCGCTTCTTCGCCTACACCAACCTGTTCATCGCGAGTATGGTCATTCTGGTACTGGCGGACAACCTGTTGTTGATGTACCTCGGTTGGGAAGGGGTGGGGCTGTGCAGTTACCTGCTGATCGGTTTCTACTACACCAATCCGAAGAACGGCGCGGCGGCGATGAAAGCTTTCATCGTTACGCGTGTGGGTGACGTCTTCCTCGCCTTTGCCCTGTTCATCCTTTACAAAGAACTGGGTACGCTTAACTTCCGCGAGCTGATGGTATTGGCACCGCAGAAACTGGCTGAAGGTTCACCGGAAATCACCTGGGCTACGCTGATGTTGCTGGGTGGTGCGGTCGGTAAATCGGCACAGCTGCCGCTGCAAACCTGGCTGGCGGACGCAATGGCCGGTCCAACTCCGGTATCTGCACTGATCCACGCCGCGACGATGGTTACCGCGGGCGTTTACCTGATTGCGCGTACAAACGGCCTCTTCCTGATGGCACCGGATGTTCTGCATCTGGTAGGGATTGTGGGTGCAGTAACGCTGGTACTGGCGGGTTTTGCCGCTCTGGTTCAAACCGACATCAAGCGCGTCTTGGCTTACTCTACCATGAGCCAGATTGGTTACATGTTCCTGGCGCTGGGCGTTCAGGCATGGGATGCCGCGATTTTCCACCTGATGACGCATGCGTTCTTTAAAGCGCTGCTGTTCCTCTCTTCTGGTTCGGTGATTCTGGCCTGCCACCACGAGCAGAACATCTTCAAGATGGGCGGCCTGCGTAAAACGATTCCGCTGGTTTATGTTTGCTTCCTGGTTGGGGGCGCGGCGCTGGCTGCACTGCCGCTGGTTACCGCAGGCTTCTTCAGTAAAGACGAGATTCTGGCTGGCGCATGGGCAAATGGTCACGTCAATCTGATGGTGGCTGGATTGGCCGGTGCCTTCATGACCTCGCTGTATACGTTCCGTATGATTTTCATCGTGTTCCACGGTGAAGAGAAAACCAAAGCGCATGCAGGAAAAGGCATTTCTCACCACTTACCGCTGGTTGTGCTGATGATTCTGTCCACCTTTATTGGTGCGATGATTGTTCCGCCGTTGCACGGTGTACTGCCAGCGACGACAGAGCTTGAACATGGCCAGTTGATGACGCTGGAAATTACCTCTGGCGTGGTGGCGATTGCCGGTATTCTGCTTGCTGCTGTGCTGTGGCTGGGTAAACGTCAGGCGGTGAGCAGCATCGCGAAGAGTGCTCCAGGTCGTTTCTTCTCGACCTGGTGGTTCCACGCGTGGGGCTTCGACTGGTTGTACGACCATGTCTTTGTGAAACCGTATCTGGCTATCGCGAAGCTGTTGCAGCGTGATCCGTTAAATGCATTGATGACGCTTCCGGCTACGATTACCCGTTGGGGTAACCGTGGGCTGGCGCTCAGTGCGAATGGTCAGTTGCGCTGGTACGTTGCTTCTATGGGCTTTGGTGCCGTGCTGGTGCTGGCCTTGTTACTGCTGGTCTAAGGCAGTATCCGGTAACGTATAAAAGGTAGGGCATTCTGCAGATAGGGATGCCCGCCACGGCAAGTTTTCAGATTTCTTTAATTTAGGGACACAAAACGCCATGCTACTACCTTGGCTAATTCTTCTCCCCTTTATCGGCGGTCTGCTGTGCTGGCAGTTAGAGCGTTTTGGTACGAAAGTACCGCGCTGGATAGCGTTGATTGCAATGGGGCTGACACTCGCACTGTCTCTGCAACTGTGGTTGCAAGGCGGTTACTCTCTGACGGCGCCGACAGGCGTGCCACAATGGCAATCCGAGTTTTATGTGCCATGGATCCCACGCTTCGGCATCGGCATCCATCTTGCGCTGGATGGCCTGTCGCTGCTGATGGTCGTGCTGACGGGGCTGCTGGGCGTGTTGGCAATCCTCTGTTCCTGGAATGAAATTCAGCGCTATCAGGGCTTCTTCCACCTGAACCTGCTGTGGATTCTGGGCGGCGTTATCGGTGTGTTCCTTGCCATCGACATGTTCCTGTTCTTCTTCTTCTGGGAGATGATGCTGGTACCGATGTACTTCCTGATTGCACTGTGGGGGCATAAAGGCTCCGACGGTAAAACCAGAATTACGGCGGCAACCAAGTTCTTCATTTATACCCAGGCAAGTGGCCTGATCATGTTGATCGCGATTCTGGCGCTGGTCTTTGTGCATCACAATGCCACCGGTGTCTGGACGTTCAACTATGAAGACCTGCTGAAGACGCCGATGTCATATGGTGTTGAATATCTGCTGATGCTGGGCTTCTTCATCGCGTTTGCTGTAAAAATGCCTGTTGTGCCGTTGCACGGTTGGTTGCCGGATGCACACAGTCAGGCACCAACGGCGGGTTCTGTTGACCTTGCAGGGATCCTGTTGAAAACGGCGGCCTATGGTCTGCTGCGTTTCAGCCTGCCGCTGTTCCCGAACGCTTCCCATGCCTTTGCTCCAATTGCTATGTGGCTGGGTGTGATTGGTATCTTCTACGGTGCCTGGCTGGCGTTTAAACAGACGGATATCAAGCGTCTGATTGCTTATACCTCTGTGTCTCACATGGGCTTCGTGATGATTGCCATCTATTCCGGTAATCAACTGGCTTATCAGGGCGCGGTGATTCAGATGATTGCACACGGCTTGTCCGCTGCCGGTCTGTTCATTCTGTGTGGTCAGCTGTATGAGCGTCTGCATACCCGTGACATGCGTGAAATGGGTGGCCTGTGGTCGCGTCTGAAGTTCCTGCCTGCGCTGTCTCTGTTCTTTGCTGTGGCAACCTTGGGTATGCCGGGCACGGGTAACTTTGTCGGCGAATTCATGATTCTGTTCGGCAGCTATCAGGTTGTGCCGGTGATTACGGTGATCTCAACCTTCGGTCTGGTATTCGCGTCAGTCTACTCACTGATCATGATGCAGCGTGCTTACTACGGCGCGCCTAAATCTGATGAGCCATTGAAGAGTATGTCGCTCCGCGAATTGTCTATCGTGATGCTGTTGGTGGTATTACTGGTGTTGTTAGGGGTTTACCCGCAACCGATTCTGGATACCTCCAGTGCCGCGATGTCAAATATCCAGCAGTGGTTTATGTCGTCTGCTCCAGATTCAATTATTTCAACAACAAGGCCGTAATTCGCCATGACAATAACTCTTCAACAACTAATTGCGCTATCGCCGCTGTTGATCGTCGGATTGACGGTAGTGGTTGTGATGCTGTGCATTGCGTGGCGACGCAACCATTTTGTCAACGCAACCATGACGGTTATCGGCCTGAATATTGCGTTGCTGTCACTGTACTTTGTCGGTCAGGTTGGCCCAACGGACGTGACGCCGCTGCTGCGTGTTGATGGCTTCTCGATGTTCTATACCGGACTGGTTCTGCTTGCCAGTCTGGCAACCAGCACGTTTGCTTATCCGTGGCTGCAAGGCTACCCGGACAACCGTGATGAATTCTACCTGCTGGTTCTGATTGCTGCGTTAGGTGGGATCCTGCTGGCGAGCGCTAACCATCTGGCATCGCTGTTCATCGGGATTGAACTGCTTTCTCTCCCGCTGTTTGGTCTGGTCGGCTATGCCTTCCGTCTAAAACGTTCGCTGGAAGCCAGTATTAAATACATGCTGCTGTCGGCGGCGGCGTCTTCCTTCCTGCTGTTTGGTATGGCGCTGATTTATGCTGAATCAGGCGATATGAGCTTTGCCAGCCTCGGTAAGAGCCTGAGCGATCACCAAATCCATGAGCCGCTGTTGCTGGCAGGCTTGGGGATGATGATTGTCGGTCTGGGCTTCAAACTGTCTCTGGTTCCGTTCCAGCTGTGGACGCCTGATGTGTATCAGGGCGCGCCTGCACCTGTGTCTACGTTTCTGGCGACGGCCGGTAAAATTGCCGTTTTCGGTGCAGTTATGCGTTTGTTCCTGTATGCGCCGATGGCTGACAGCGAGTCTGTCAGAATCGTGCTGGGCGTCATCGCATTCGCCTCGATCCTGTTCGGTAACGTGATGGCGGTATCGCAAACCAACATCAAACGTCTGCTCGGCTACTCTTCCATCGCGCATTTGGGCTATTTGCTGGTTGCCCTGATTGCGGTTCAGAGCCATCAACTGGCGCTGGAAACCGTAGGCGTGTATCTGGTGGGTTACCTGTTCAGCAGCCTGGGCGCGTTTGGTGTGGTTAGCCTGATGTCCAGCCCGTACCGTGGTCCGGATGCTGATTCACTGTTCTCTTACCGTGGTTTGTTCTGGCATAAACCGATCCTGTCTGCGGTGATGACGGTGATGATGCTGTCTCTGGCAGGTATCCCGATGACGCTGGGCTTCTTTGGTAAATTCTACGTGCTGGCTGTCGGTGTTAACGCTGAGCTGTGGTGGCTGACTGGTGCGGTCGTGCTAGGTAGCGCCATTGGCCTGTACTACTATCTGCGCGTGATGGTCAGCTTGTTCCTGAATGCGCCGCAGGTGTTGCAGCGTGATACGCCAAACAACTGGGCTTTAACTGCTGGTGGTGTAGTCGTATTGATCTCCTCCATCGCAGTACTGTTCTTTGGTTTGTATCCGCAGCCGCTTATCTCTCTGGTGCAATTGGCGCAGCCAATGATGTAACCACTGACGAGAGTCTGCTTGAGTAATGAAGCGCCGTTGATGAGAATCAACGGCGTTTTTTTATGGCGAGCTTCCTGCTCGCCACCCTTTGGGCCGTCGCAAGCGACGTGCGTTTTTTTATGGAAGCAAAATACGTTTTAGGAATGATCTGGTCTGTTGAAGCCGTAGGAACGACGCAAAATTGTCTATAGTTAATCAGGCAACGATTTATAACTAATGACTTTTCATAACAGAAGGGAGCACTTTATGGCAGCGACCAAAAAACAGCCTGAAGAAATTCGTGTCGATGATGATTTAAAACTTCTGTCTGAAACGCTGGATGAGGTATTGCGCTATACGGGCGATCAGGCAGACCAAGCCTACCTTGATTTGAAGAAGGGCGCTGAAAAAGCGCTGCTGGAAGTCAAAGCCCGTATTGGCGTAACTGACAGCTATTATGCACGCGCCAAGCAGGTGGCCGACAAAGCCGACGTCTATGTGCATGACAAACCTTGGCACGGTATCGGTATCGGTGCCACCGTGGGGCTGGTGTTAGGATTACTGCTGGCTAAGCGCTAGTTTCTGTCAATCTAATTTCTGGTAATGTAGTTTCTGGGAATAATGTAGCGGGGTTACCCGCTACATCTCTCGATATCCTCTAGTCCTGAATCTTATCCTCTTTCTCCGGCATTCCTTGTACCCAATAGATGGCTTCAAACGGGCGTAGCTCCAGGATTGCGGGCTGAGGCTGGGCGTCAGGGTAATTGCTGAGTAATAGTCGCCAGCGGCGGTCATGAGTATCAATGGGAGGCTGCCAGAGCAGGGGCTGCTTGCTGAGGTTTGCCAGAACCAGAAGCTGCTGTCCTTCCCAGATACGCTGATAGCACCAGACGGTAGGATGGTCTGGCAACAGATCCTGATAGTCTCCGTGCGTCAGCAGCGGAAGCGCTTTACGCATAGCGATAAGCTGTTGGTAGGTGTAGAAGACGGACTCTTTATCCGCCAGCGCCTGTTCCGCGTTAATGTGAGTGAAATTCTGGCATGATGTTATCCACGGTGTACCACTCGTAAATCCAGCATGTTTGCTGGTATCCCATTGCATCGGCGTGCGACCGTTATCGCGCGACTTACTGGCGAGGATTGCTAAGGTTTGTGACTCTGGCTGGCCGCGATCGCGCTGTTCAGCAAATTGATTCAGGCTTTCAATGTCGCGGTATTGTTCAATCTGCGTATAGCCGGGATTGGTCATACCCAGTTCCTCGCCCTGATAGATATAGGGCGTTCCCTGCATACCGTGAAGCACCATTGCCAGCATCTTGGCGGACTGTACACGGAATTCGCCCTCATCCCCAAAACGCGACACGATGCGCGGCTGATCGTGATTACACCAGAACAGCGCATTCCAGGCGTGGTTGTGCATTCCCTGCTGCCAGTGATTAAAGATCTGCTTGAGCTGGACAAAGTCAGGTTCCGCCAGCGTCCATTTTTCCCCATTGGGATAATCGACTTTCAGATGATGGAAATTGAACGTCATGGAGAGTTCGCTGCCGTCCAGCGCGGCATAGCGGCGGCAGTGCTCCAGCGAGGTAGATGACATTTCACCGACGGTCATCAAGCCGCGGGGCTGAAAAACATCCTGACTGAATTCCTGCAAGTAATCATGAATCAGGGGGCCATCGGTATAGAAACGACGTCCATCGCCCTGAGTATCAGACGGGAAGTCCTGCTGCTTGGAGACCAGATTGATGACGTCCAGCCGCAGCCCGTCCACGCCTTTATGCGCCCAAAATTCACAGACCTGTTTTAATTCATCCCGTACGCGTGGGTGTTCCCAATTCAGATCGGCCTGTTCGGTGGCAAAAAGGTGCAGATAATACTGTTTGCTTTCCGCGTGCCACTGCCAGGCTGGCCCACCAAATTTTGACCGCCAGTTATTGGGCAGCGCACCGTCATTACCATCACGCCAGATATAAAAATGACGATATGGGCTGCGGCGATCCTGCGCGTTCAGGAACCAGTGATGCTGCGTCGAGGTGTGGTTGAACACCATGTCCATGACGACACGGATACGGCGCTGATGCGCTTCCGCAATCAACATTTCCATATCGGCCATCGTGCCATAGGTTGGGTCGATGGCGCAGTAGTCGGCGACGTCATAGCCGTTATCAACCTGGGGAGAAAGATAAACCGGCGTCAGCCAGATCGCATCGACACCCAACTGCTGCAGGTAATCGAGTCGGGCGGTGACGCCAGCGATGTCGCCAATACCATTTCCGGTACTGTCCTGAAAGCTCTTCGGATAGATTTGATAAATCACGCCGTTTTGCCACCAGGGAAGCGAGGCGTTCATCGTCATGAGGTCGCTCCTTTATTACAGTGGGCCGTGTTTACACGGCCTGAGTTGAGATAATAATTATATGTCACTGCTATGCAGGGTCGAGTGAACCATTGCGACTTTTACGCTTATAGACCAGCGACGTCAGCACAATCGGAATGACGGTGGCAACCAGCGTGGCGATAGCGAAGATTCCCCAAAACTGTGGCTTGATGGAGAGAATGCCCGGTAATCCACCTACGCCGATGCCATTTGCCGTTACGCCGTACAGGCCGCAAATGAGCGCGGCAGCGGCGGAGCCGATCATGGCACACAGCATCGGAAAACGGTATTTCAGGTTGATACCGTACATCGCCGGTTCGGTCACGCCAAGAAAAGCGGAAATCGCCGCGGGAACCGAAATTTCGCGTTCGTTGGCTTTCCGGCTGACGAGAATCACCCCGACGACGGCAGCCGCCTGTGCAATGTTGGACAGCGCGATAAGCGGCCAAACGGGTGTGCCGCCCATACTTTGAATCATCTGCATATCAATCGCTAACGTCGTTTGGTGCACGCCTGTGATGACCAGCGGCGCATACAGGAACCCAAACAGCGCTGCGCCAACAGGGGCGAAGCTGCCAGTCATTACTGCTTTAACGGCCCAGGCGACACCGTCACCAATCATACGACCAAACGGGCCAATCAACGTGTGTGCCAGGAACACGGCCAGAATAAGTGAGGTTACGGGCACGACCACCAGATAGAGGTAATCCGGCACGATTTTTTTCAGCCGTGTCTCGATTATCGCCAGCGCCATCCCGGCCAGGACGGACGGAATGACCTGTGCTTGATAGCCTATCTTCTCAATCGTGAACCAGCCGAAATTCCACACTTCAGGCGTTTGTTGGCCGATGAGGTAGGCGTTCATGAGCTGCGGCGATACCAGCGTGATGCCCAGCACGATGCCGAGGATGGGCGTGCCGCCCATTTTGCGTACGGTTGACCAGCAGACCGCAACGGGGAGATAGAAGAAGATGGCTTCACCCAACAGCCAGAGGAAATCGTAGATGGTTTGCCAGGTTGGGTAGAGCTGTACCAGCGTTTGCCCGTCGCGCATCGGGATATCGCCAATGACGTTACGTGCCCCGAGGATCAAGCCCCCGCTGATGAGCGCGGGAAGCAGCGGAAAAAAGATCTCGGCAAAATGTGAAATGCTACGTTCAAACCAGCTCATGTTCTGGCGAGCGGCGACTTTGGTTTCTTCCTTATTCATCTCGCCTTTTCCCGTGGTGGCGAGCAGTGCCTTGTAATATTCATCCACATTGGTGCCGATCACGACCTGAAATTGTCCGGCGTTGGTAAAACACCCTTTAACAATACGCAGCTCTTCGATGTTCTTGGGATGGGCTTTGGACGAGTCGTGCAAGACGAAGCGGAGACGAGTGATGCAGTGCGTTACCGCCGCGATGTTCTCACGTCCGCCGACCAGTTCGATCAGACGGTCAATATCCTGTTGTTTAACTTTACTCATAGTCATGTCCTTTTTATCTTTTAGCGCAGACGTCGGGGACGCGAAGCAAGTACAGCTAGAGAAAAGCATAGTCTGTTAACGATGGTTTTGCTGTGAAAGGAAAATGCATTGAGCTGTTTTTAAAAGAGAATGTTCAGGCATGCGGCGTGCTGCACAAATCTGCGACGTGTGGGTAGACAAAAAGGAAAGGGGGATGACCAGGGTGCTAGAAAGGCTGAAAAAACAAAAGCCGCCTGTAGGAGGCGGCTTTAGAGATTGTTTATATCACAATCAGAACGGGCTGATGATTGACCCAATACGTTCACAGTAACTGACATAAACATCTCCCATTCTTTTAAAGAATTTGCTGATTTTACGAAAAGTTTTCATTATCAGACTCCTCTAACGGGTTAGTTAAGTGTGATGCTCATCACGTTTTTAATGGTAGCGAAGATGAGATCGGATTTCAACATTTTTGTGATGTTAGTCACAAAAATATAACGACACGATAAATGAAACACATCGTGGAACGAAAGAACCTGATGCGCAGCCGGAAGGCCAGTGCATCAGGTGGTGGAAAGCATGCGAGGTAATATCAGGCGGGATAGTGATAAATATTGTGATCGAACCACTGCTCGCCAATCCGCTCGGCATCTTTCTCCATGTGGTGAAAGCGGAAGCCAAGCCGTTGAGCGACAGCGTTGCTACGCGTGTTGGCGGTTGAGGCTCTTATGACGCAGCGCTCAACGAGGTTGGCATCGGTATAGGCGGCTATCAGTGTACTGACAGCCTGAGAAACGATGCCTTTGCCTTCAAAGGCTTCGGCGATCCAATAGCCGATGGTGCCTTCTTTATCCTGAATCGTATTGAAGGAGACAATGCCAGCCGGCGCGTCGTCCCAGCGGATCATGTACACGGCGGCCGTTTTGTCGAAGAAGGCCTTTCGGTTGGCGCGAATGGTGTCACGCGTGTCATCGACGCTCTTGACGGAATCCGGCCAGGGTAAAGTACGCCGTAAGCGCGCTTTTTCCTGCTGAATCAGAGTAAAGAGCGCATCGGCATCGCGTTCTTCCTGGATCGCTAGGCGCAGGTGGGGCTGATGACGCAATTCATACAGTGCATCTGTAAATGACGTATCGACAAATGGCGCTTCCATAAAATCGCTCCCTTTACCGCTGCAACGTACCGTCAATGATCGTGACGCTGTGCCCGCCGATCCACGGTTCATCGTTCAGGTAAGTGACAGTAATGCGGCCATCGCGTTGCAGCATGGTGCCCTGTCGCGCAAGGTAGCTGAGTGGCGCGGTGACGTTATTGATAGAATGCTGTTGGCGAAGCAGCGCTGCCAGACAGGCGTTGGCACTACCAGTAACCGGATCTTCTTTGAGATGACCGCGTTCAATGTAGAGCGCACGAACTTCATAATCGGCTGGCGTCGCATTATCGTGCGGGCCATAGATGGCGATGCCGTTAGTCTGGCTGAGGCCTTGCACGGCTGAGAGCGCGTCTGCATCGGGTGTGATGTTCAGACAGGTGTCGGCGCTGTCGACGCGAATCACAAGCCAGCGAATGCCCATGTGTACCGCGGTGGGCGGGTAGCGGTTATCGATAGCAGCACTACCCAAACCAGTAATACCCAGCGTTTTTTCCAGCAGTGGCGCATACTCATCACCAAACGGAACCATGGTGGCCTGCGGCGCGTGAAAAGCCAGACTGCCGTCATCATTAATATTAATGGGCACTAAGCCAACGCCGCACTGTTGCACTAACTGACCTGGGGATTTAGGGCGCAATCCGTCTTCCAGCACGGCATGTGCGGTGCCTAGCGTCGGGTGTCCGGCAAACGGCATTTCCGATTCTGGCGTAAAAATACGAACATGGTAATCCGCTAAAGGATCGGTGGCTGGCAGGACAAACGTGGTTTCTGACAGGTTTGTCCAGCGAGCGATCTCCTGCATTTGCGCATCGGTTAATCCCTTCGCCTCCATAATGACGGCAAGCGGATTGCCCTTGAAAGACTGCTGGGTGAAAACGTCGACCTGTTTGAAACGACGTACTATCGGCATCGCATTTCTCTCCTGTATGCGCTATCGCTTAAATATTACTCAAAACTAACCGCGATCCTATCGCGCGCTTGTGGCATAATGCGCGCCAAATCACATTCCGACTCGAGTATAAGTGCTGTGTTAAGTACCAACAATATCACCATGCAGTTCGGCAGCAAGCCGTTGTTTGAAAACATTTCCGTTAAATTTGGCGGCGGCAACCGTTACGGTTTGATTGGCGCAAATGGCTGCGGCAAATCTACATTCATGAAGATTCTCGGCGGCGATCTGGTGCCGAGTGGCGGTAACGTCTTCCTCGATCCTAATGAACGTCTGGGTAAACTGCGTCAGGATCAGTTCGCTTTTGAAAAATACAGCGTGCTGGATACCGTCATCATGGGCCACGGTGAGCTGTGGGCGGTAAAAGAAGAGCGCGACCGTATCTATTCATTGGCTGAAATGAGCGAAGCCGACGGCTACAAAGTTGCCGATCTGGAAGTGCAGTATGGTGAGATGGATGGCTACAGCGCAGAATCGCGTGCGGGCGAACTGTTGCTGGGCGTGGGAATTCCCGTTGAGCAGCACTATGGCTTGATGAGTGAGATTGCTCCCGGCTGGAAACTGCGTGTCCTGTTGGCGCAGGCGCTGTTTGCCGATCCCGATATCCTGCTGCTCGACGAACCGACCAACAACCTGGATATCGATACGATCCGTTGGTTGGAGCAGGTGCTGAACGAGCGTAACAGCACCATGATCATCATCTCGCATGACCGTCACTTCCTGAACATGGTTTGTACGCACATGGCGGATCTGGACTACGGCGAACTGCGTATTTACCCTGGCAACTATGATGAGTACATGACAGCAGCGACGCAGGCTCGTGAGCGTTTGCTGGCCGATAATGCCAAGAAGAAAGCGCAGATTTCCGAACTGCAATCGTTCGTCAGCCGCTTTAGCGCCAACGCCTCTAAATCCAAGCAGGCAACATCACGCGCACGCCAGATCGATAAAATCCAGTTGGATGAAGTGAAAGCGTCCAGCCGTCAAAACCCGTTTATTCGTTTTGATCAGGATAAGAAACTGTTCCGTAATGCGCTGGAAGTTGAAGCGTTGAGCAAAGGTTTTGACAATGGCCCGCTGTTTAGCAAGCTGGGTCTGATGGTCGAAGTGGGTGAGAAAGTCGCTATTCTGGGTGCCAACGGTATCGGTAAATCGACATTGCTGAAAACGCTGGTCGGTGATTTGGAGCCGGATAGCGGTACGGTGAAATGGTCTGAAAACTCAAAAATTGGCTACTACGCGCAGGATCATGAATACGAATTCGATGAGACGCTGACCGTTTTTGACTGGATGAGCCAGTGGAAACAGGAAAAAGACGACGAGCAAGCCGTGCGTAGCATACTCGGCCGTTTACTGTTCAGCCAGGATGATATCAAGAAGAAAGTGAAGGTGTTATCCGGTGGTGAAAAAGGCCGCATGCTGTTCGGTAAACTGATGATGCAGCGTCCGAATATTCTGGTGATGGATGAACCAACCAACCACCTTGATATGGAATCCATTGAATCGCTGAATATGGCGCTGGAAATGTATGAAGGGACGCTGCTGTTCGTCTCTCATGACCGTGAATTTGTCAGCTCGTTGGCGACCCGTATTCTGGAAATTACGCCAAATAAAGTGATCGATTTCACCGGCAACTATGAAGATTACCTGCGCAGTCAGGGTATTCAGTAAGTGTGTGATACGGCCTCAATCATGAGGCCGTATTATTTTGGGGATGTATTCGTTTTGTTAAGGATAAAATCCGCGATTCAGCGCTTCCACGGCCTCGGCAACGCGCGGCCCCATTCCCAGTAAAATCGCCTGATCGAGCGCGATAATACGCTGGTTTTTCCAGGCTGCGGTTTGCGTTAAACCCGGCACTGCCGCCAGCGCCTCCACGCCGTTTTCCACACTTTGCGTCGTCACCACTACCACCTCAGGATTCGCCGCAATCATCGCTTCGCCGCCATAAATACGATACTGGTTATGCGTGGCAATATTCTTTCCGCCTGCCAGCGCGATCAGGCTATCCACCACGGTGTTTTTCCCCGCGACCTGCGCCGCACTGCTGCCGACACTCAGCAGAAACACGACGCTGACGCGATCTTTTCGCGTTGCCAGCCGTTCTGATACCGCGCTCAGTTGCTGAGAAAGGCGAGTGACCAACTGCTCGGCAGCTTCCGTGCGATTGAGCAGCGCACCAGCCTGACGAATATTGCTAAGCAACTGCGCTGGCGTACTGGGCGTGCGGGTGAAACGCGCCACCGTTACACCTGCTTGCTCAAGCTGATTAAGCACCTGTGGCGGGTTGGCATCCTGCCAGGTCATCAACAGCGTTGGGTGCAGTGACAAAATGCCTTCGCTCGTCAACTGTTGCCAGTTGCTGACCTTTGGCAGCGTTGCTGTTTGTGGCGGATAGGTGGTGGTCTGATCCACACCGACCACCGTATCGCCTGCGCCGAGCGCATAAACGATTTCCACCAGCGAGCCACCGGCAATCACCACGCGCGGCTCAGCCGCGCAGGTGAAGGAAGACAGCCCGAAGAGCATTAACGCGATTATCGCCTTCATCATCATGATGCTTAGAATGAGAACGCCGCGCCAATCGCGGTGCTGAAGCCGGATGCAGGAATGCTTTCATGCGCGGTGGTATAGCGCTTATCCAGCAGGTTATTCAGCGCCAGGGTGACCTGGTATTGATTCTCGCTACCGAAGGTACTGGTAAATTCCAGATTAGCCGTTGCCCAACCGCTGTGCTGGACGGCGGTATCTGCCGTTTCATCCTTCGCACGTGAGGCCGCTCGGAGGTAGAGATCAGACTCCAGCTCCATACGTTCGAACAGCATGATGTTTTTGACCCCGACGCGGCCAGTAAAGGTGGGTTCACCCGTGCGATAGGTGCTGCGAGTCGGCAATTCCAGCTCACGGCGGATGATGTTGCCGTTAACGTAAGGAGACAGCGTCCAGCCGAGGTATTCCGCATACATTTCCATCCCGTACGTAGTCGCACGGTTGGCGTTGGCGTAGTAGCGGCTGCTGCTGTCCGTACTGCCGGAACAGACGGCGTTACCGGCGCAGTTCAGCGTGGTGATGTAGTCTTTGGCGCGTGAATGGTAGATCGCGCTGTCCAGCAGCCAGCTATCGTCTTTATAGCGCATGCCGACTTCATAGTTATCCGACTTTTCCGCTTTCAGATTGGCGTTGCCGTAAGTGGTGCTCCCGCCGGCCGCCGTGTCGTAAAACTTATGCGTCAGGGTAGGGTAGACATAACCTTGCGCAAAGGAGGCGCGCAACTGGATATTATCAAAGCCGGAATAGCGCAGGCTGCTGGCGGTGACTAATGTACTGTCACTTTCCTTCGCGGCGGCGGACGTACTGTTGTTCGGCATCACCATACCGTTCATTCTCACGGTGCCTGTCTTCTGGCCACCGTAGGAGAGTGATTCAACCCAGTATTGGCGTGCGCCCAGTGTCCACGTCCAGTCCGGTGTTATTTTCCATTCATCCTGTGCGAACAGCGCCCAGCTATTCTGTCGCCAGTGGTTATTGGATATTGAGCTTGGGTTAACCGACAGAGAAGGCATTCCCATGGGCGATAACGATCCCGTTACCCGGACATCGGAGAAGGCATTTTGCTTCACGACATCGGAGAGCCATTGTCCCCCAGCGATCAGCGAGTGTCCGGCTAATGGCGTGATATCCGCTTGTAAGGTCAATCCCCGACTGGTCTGTTTGTCGCCGGTTCCTGTACTCATCGCCATTTTGCCTTGATAAAGCGCCATGCCGTTATAGCGAAGTGGGTTACCGCTCTGCGACAGATCGTTACGGAATTCGCGTTTGATATTTTGCTGATAGGCATCCAGATGCAGGTTTTTCAGCACATCGCCGCCGATCTGCCAGTCATAAAATAGGCCGACCTTCTTTCTTTCCAGTTCAGGAATGCGCACGCTGAAGCTGTCGTATTCATCCGAGTCGGTGTAGGTCTGCGTGCTGAGCTTGAAGCTGTCCAGCGACAGGCCGAATTTATGATCGCCAAGACGATACCCGAGCCAGGCGGACTGCCCGCTGTTGCGGAAGTGGGTATCCGGCAGACGGCCATCCGGCGTGCTGCGGTTGCCCTGATCGCTATAGCTGCCGCTGAGGCGATAGTCAAAATTACCGATGGAGCCGTAGGCTAAACCCGATTCCTGCCAGCCTGCGGTCGCGCTGTCATAAACGGCTTTGATTTTGCCGCTCAGCGGTTTATCTCCGCCTTTGCGGGTAATAAAGTTGATCACGCCGCCGATAGCCTGCGAGCCATATAATACCGAATGCGGGCCTTTCACGACTTCAATGCGTTCAATATAAGAAGGATCGATTAATAATCCGAGGCTGTAATTGGGGCCCGCGCGTTGATAGGTGACTTCCTGTCCGTCAATTAGCACTAATACGCGTGAGGCTTCTTCGCCGCGAATACGTATTTGTTTCCGACCGGCCAATGCGGTATCGGTAATATCGACGCCGGGAATATCACGCAGTGCTTCAGCAATAGAATCACCCGTATATTTATTCAGCTTTTCATTATCGATAACCTGCATCGTAACCGGGCTTTCCCATAAATTCTGTTCCGTTCTCCCTGCACTAATAACGGTTATTTCATCGCTGTTTGTGGTCGAATGATTTGTAGATGAATCGTTTGGAGCTGCATTAATTGCGCCGCTATAAATAGCAGGCAGCATAAAGAGAGCCCAGTGTGTGGCCTTTTTATTCATGGCTTTTTCTCTGAAAAGTTAATGATTATCATTAACGTTATCATTTGGGCGAGAACGGCGATAATTAAATTTGAATGAATATTAAAAAATGTGACTGCAATCTCATTTATTATTAAATAAGGACTTGCAATATTTTATTGGTTGTTAAATTAACGAATTTTAATGTAGTGATTTTTGTTTTCATTTATTTAACATTTAAAGTGGGTGTAGTGGATTAATACTATGAAAGTAATGAGAAATAACCGTATTTATTTATATCTGCAATTTTAACCAAAATAAGCAAATCGGTTAATTTAAAGAGAAAATGACGCGAAAAGAATAACCCGCCTCCTTTCTGCCTGCTGGGCAGGTTGCCAAATAAAAATAATTATCATTTAATTTATTTTATTGATTATTTGGGGGCCGTTAATGAACATCGATTTGACGCCGTATTATGCCGAGCCCGGTGAGCAGCCTTTTGGCGCCCGACGTATGGCAATGCCTTGGCGCAACCATGTGCCGCTTTCACCAGAACAGATTCCTGCCGGTTGGCAGACGTTGAAGCAGCAGACAGTGCCTGCGCGTAAGCGCCTGCTCTACCTGCACATTCCTTTCTGCGCCACGCACTGCACGTTCTGCGGTTTTTATCAAAACAAACTGCGTGATGACAGCACGGCGACCTATACCCGTTATCTGTTACAGGAATTGGCGATGGAAGCGGACAGCCCGCTGCATCAGTCTGCGCCGATTCATGCGGTGTACTTTGGTGGGGGTACACCAACGGCGCTGGCGGCCGATGAGCTGTCGCAGATCATTCGCGCGATCCGTACGTCTCTGCCGCTGGCACCGGACTGTGAAATCACAGTAGAAGGGCGGGCGATGGATTTTGACGATGAGCGGATCGATGCCTGTCTGGATGCCGGAGCGAACCGCTTCTCTATCGGGATTCAGACGTTCGATACCCGTATTCGTCAGCGTATGGCGCGTACGTCGGATAAGCAGCAGTCAATTCGCTTCCTTGAGCGTCTGTGTGAGCGCGACCGAGCCGCCGTAGTGTGCGATCTGATGTTCGGTCTACCGGAGCAAACGCCGGAAATCTGGCGCGAAGATTTGGCCATCGTCAGCGATTTACCGTTAGATGGCGTCGATCTGTATGCGCTGAATCTGTTACCAACCACGCCGCTGGCGAAAGCGGCTGAAAACCAGCGTGTGGCGCTGCCTGATGTGGTTGCCCGTCGTGATTTTTACCGGACTGGCGCGGCATTTCTGGCCGATGCTGGCTGGCACCAGCTTAGCAATAGCCACTGGGCGCGCACTACGCGTGAACGTAACCTGTATAACCTGCTGATTAAACAAGGCGCGGACTGTCTGGCAATGGGCAGCGGCGCGGGCGGCAATATAAACGGGCAAGCCTACATGATGGAACGCAGCCTGGAGCGCTACTACCAGCAGATCGATCAAGGGCAAAAACCGATCATGATGATGACGCCAGCCAGTCCGACCGGGCCGTGGCAGCATCAGCTTCAGGCAGGTATTGAGGTCGGTCGTATCAAGTTGCCTCAACTGACCCGACATGCCCGTGAACTTCAGCCGTTGCTTAGCCAGTGGCATCAGGCCGGGTTGACCTGTGACGATTCCACCTGCCTGCGCCTGACCAACGATGGCCGCTTCTGGGCGAACAACCTGATGCAGGCATTACAACAAATTATCCCCCAGCTTAATGCCGAAGAGCATGCGCACTAACCGGAGACGCAACCATGACTATGACACTGAATGAATTACTGGCAACCAACCCTGATGGCACGCTGGAAGAGATTGCCGGAAAATATAATACCTCGTTGTTTGCTGTCGTAGAGGCCTTGCCTGCGGCGCAGCGTACGCTGGCGACGGGCGATCGTTTCGATCACATTTGGGACACGATTGCGACTTGGGGTGAAGTGACGCTAATCAGCCACACGGCGGACGCGATTCTGGAATTCAAGAGCGAGCTGCCAACCGGTACGCATCGCCACGGTTACTTTAACCTGCGCGGCAAAAATGGCCTGAGCGGACATATCCGCGCAACGAGCTGTCAGCACATTGCGTTTATTGAACGTAAATTCATGGGGATGGACACGGCGTCCGTGGTGTTCTTTAATGCCAGCGGTGCGGCGATGTTTAAAATTTTCCTTGGACGAGACAGCCACCGCCAGTTGCTGAGCGCTCAGGTTGAGGCGTTCCGTGCGCTGGCGAGTGAATTACAACCGGAGCAGGTATGACGTGGTTACTTTTCGGCGCAGGCAATGGAGTCGGCGCCTGCTTATTACAGCGCGCTATTGAGTGCGAGCAGGCGGTCGTACTCGTATTACGTAATCCTGAACAGGCCAAACACTGGCGTGAGCAGGGAATGACGGTAGTAGAAGGCGATGCCTGCGACCCGGAAACGGTCGCGGAAGCCTGTCGTGTGGCGGGGCCTTCTGCCATTGTGGTATCGACAATGGGCGGCGGCACGGTAAATTATCAGGGGCATCGCACGGTGATCGATGGTGCTGAACAGGCAGGTCTTAAACGTATGTTGCTGGTGACATCACTGGGCTGCGGCGATAGCTGGCCGCTGTTGTCGCCACGCGCCAGAGCCGCGTTTGGCTTCGCGGTGCGTGAGAAATCGCTGGCAGAAAGCTGGCTGCAAAGCAGTACGTTGGATCACTGTATTGTTCGTCCCGGCGGTCTGCTGGACGTGGTTGCGACGCACAATGCAAAACTGACGCAGGGTGCTGCTACGCTGGGATTGGTGTCACGTTGGGATGTCGCGCTGGCGGTTGATCAGCTGTTGCAGCAACCCGTGTTTGGCAATCACATCTACAATCTGATCGATCCCGATCTCACGATGCCCGCCATTCCGTAATCTCCACTATTTTGTCACCGAAGTTGCCGGGGTAATTCATCCCGGCAACAGGCAAACTGTTATAGTTAATCTGTCGAAAACTGTATCTGTTATCTCTCATGGGGCTATGTTCTAATCGATGCCAGCAGTGTTGTATTCCTCAAGCGCGATGGTGATGACGATGGATGAAGTAAAACGCCTTCTGACCGAAGAGATCGAACGTATTAATCGGGAAGAAAAACGCGACAATAAAATACGTTTTAGCCGTAAATTCATGCAGTCACACCCCTATCTGTTTGCTGCGATGCTGGTGAGCTACGTGCCGGTCGCGATCATCCTCTTTTATGCCCCTTATTTTGGTTTACCGTATCTGATCGGTTTCACGGTTTTCCTGCTGGTGATGACGCTGGCGCTCTCGGTAGATATCAACCCGACCTATCGCTTTGAAGACATTGATACGCTGGATCTCCGTGTTTGTTATAACGGCGAGTGGTTTACGGTCCGCCATGTATCACAGGACACGCAGGATAAGCTGCTACGCAACGAGCAGGTGCCATCAGCCGTGAAAGCAGGGATAGAGCAAATTCGACGTACGAAAGGTGACGTTGATTTCTACGATGTTTTCTCGCTAGCCTACCGCAAGCAACCTTCTGCCTGAACGATATAAAACAGCCTGCCTTATATACCCTAAATAATTCGAGTTTCAGGAAGGCGGCAAGGAAAGGAATCCCGATGAGCTTACTCAGGTAAGTGATTCGGGTGACTGGACGTAGCCAACGCACATGAAACTTGAAGTATGACGGGTATAAAATAACGGTCGTTTATATTCCCTCTATATATCATCACAATAAGAAACTTTTATTATTCTATTTTCCTTGCGGATATCTCATCCGACCAAGGTAAATCCTTATTAAATAAAATGTTATAGAAATTTTATTTTCTTATTAAGAAAATGCAATATGATTGTGACCCTTTAAAAAACATCTACGCTATGTAAGTGGGGCGGAAACGATATATCCAGCATATTTATGCGGTTCTCGATCCTCGTTCTCGCTTTTCTAAAACACTAACGTAATGCATTCCTTTCTTCATCATTGTGTTAGATGTGGGGCAAATGAAATGATGTGAAGACAAGGTTTGCTCATATTGATGGAATTTTCTATGGCAAAACCACTTGTGTCCAGGTTGCAGGGTATCTGGCTGCTAATCTTGGGGTTAATCGTAACGGCGATAGGTGCTTTTTTTGCCTATTATGGTGCCAAACTGATTGGTTTGGGGGGGAGCCCTTATTTTCTGGTATCCGGTTTGGTACTGCTGATTTCCGGCGTACTGCTCTGGCGTAAAAACGTCTTCGGTGCTTATTTATACGGTGCCGTTTTGTTGGGAACCGTTATTTGGGCATTGTGGGACGTGGGGCTGGATTTCTGGCCGTTGGTATCGCGTTTGCTCACGCTGACAGGGATTGCCATTCTGGTTGCGCTGTCATTACCTCTCTTGCGTAACTCCGCGGGTAAGCAACCTGCTTGGCGTGTTGCTGGACTTTCTGCTGGCGTACTGGCGCTGGCCTTTGTTGCCACCGTCGCCGGGATGTTCGTTCCCCATGCGCCGGTGCCTTCTTCCGGTGATCAACTGCCGCTCGTTCCTGTTAAGCCCGGTGAAGAACAGCAAAACTGGAGCAATTACGGTAACACTTCTGGTGCGTCGCGTTTTGTCGCGTTGGATCAGGTCACGCGTGATAACGTAAAAGATCTCCAGGTTGCCTGGACATATCGCACGGGTGATGTGCCACAAAGTCCGGGTGGCGGTGGCGCTGAAGATCAGCAGACTCCGCTGCAAGTCGGTAACCGGTTATTCCTGTGTACCCCGCATAACAACATCATTGCTGTGGATGCCACAAGCGGTGAACAGTTGTGGAAAACGGAAATCGGCGCGCACCAGAAAAAGTGGATGCGCTGTCGTGGCCTGGCCTATTTTGATGCTACACAGCCGCTAGCGCAGCCTGTCGTTCCGGGATCTACGCCAGTGGCGCAGGTTTCTGTGCCTGCTGGTGCAGTCTGTCAGCGTCGTATTCTGATGAATAGCGTAACGCCAGAGCTGATCGCCGTGGATGCAGATACCGGGGCATTTTGTCCGGATTTTGGCACCAATGGCCGGGTTGATCTCAGCGATCACATGGGTAAGGGCAGCGATAAGGGGCAATATTATCCGACGTCAGCGCCCACATTGGCAGGGACGACTATCGTTATTGGCGGCAGGGTCGCGGATAACGTCAGTATCGATATGCCCGGCGGCGTCGTTCGCGGGTTTGATGTCATTACTGGCAAACTGCGTTGGGCATTTGATCCCGGCAATCCGCAAGAGACGACAGAACCAGCACAAGGTCAGGATTATACGCGTTCGACACCGAATGTCTGGGCACCAATGTCCTACGATCCGCAGTCAAATACGGTATTCATGCCGACGGGGAGTGCCGCGATTGACCTGTGGGGCGTTAAGCGTAGCGATCTGGATCGTAAATTTGGCGCGTCAATGGTGGCTGTTGATGCTTCTACGGGACAGGTCAAATGGGTCTACCAGACTGTCCATGATGATTTGTGGGACTTTGATGTGCCGATGCAGCCTTCCTTCGTCGATTTCCCAGGCGAAAATGGCAAAAGCGTACCCGCACTGGTGTTTGGCACCAAAGCAGGCCAGCTCTTCGTTCTTGACCGGATGACGGGAAAACCGTTGACGAAAGTCGAAGAGAGGAACGTCGAGCAGGGTGACATTCCGAGTGAAGTGTATTCGCCGACTCAGCCTGTTTCCGTCGGTATGCCGCAGATTGGCGCGGATGTTCTCAAAGAGTCCGATATGTGGGGAGCTACGCCGTTCGACCAGTTGCTCTGCCGCGTCCACTTCAAATCTAAACGTTACAATGGGCTGTTTACCCCGCCGGGACACGATCCGTCACTCAACCTGCCAGGCTCTTTAGGTGGCATGAACTGGGGCGGTCTCTCTACGGATCCGGTGAATAACTACCTGTTTGTCAACGATATGAGAGTGGGGCTTGAGGTTCAGCTTGTACCGACCTCGGCTGAGGATAAAGGTAAGAAAAGTGATGGTAACGAAGCGGCCAGCATTGATCGTCCGGTACCGCTGGATGGCACGCCGTATTCGGTTAATGCGAAAGTGCGTTTCATGTCACCTATTGAGATTCCTTGCCAGAAACCGCCATTTGGCACGCTGACGGCGGTGGATTTAAAAACGCAGAAAATCGCCTGGCAGATTCCGGTGGGAACGGTAGAAGATACGGGACCGTTCGGTATTAAGATGGGACTGCCAATTCCGATTGGTATGCCAACGATTGGCGGCACGCTGGCCACTCAGGGCGGTCTGGTATTTATCGCCTCCACACAGGATTACTATCTGCGTGCCTTTGATAGCTCGACGGGTAAAGAGGTATGGAAAGCGCGACTGCCAGTGGGAAGCCAGAGCACGCCCATCAGCTACAAGTCTCCGGTTGATGGTAAGCAGTATGTCGTTATTTCGGCAGGCGGCGCGCGTAACTCACCGGATCGCGGAGATTATGTTGTTGCCTATCGGCTTCCGTGATCGAGGCATAATGTGTTGCTTCTGAAGCGATAAGCGTTGATAAAAGGCCGCCTGTTGTTAAGGTGGCCTTTTACTATCCAGCGCATACACATATCCAGCATATGTACATATCTAGCGCATGACATGGGTAGGAATCGTATTACGTTAGTGCTACGTTCATTGAAGACACAGGGCGTTATAGGCTTGTAGTTTTTCAACCGAATGGTTTTTCAAATTTGTGATTTTCAAATACGGGCAGAACAGGACGATGAGCGAAAAGGTATTGCTGGTGATTCAGTTGGGCCAACCGCCGGAAGGCATTGCGTCTCAGGTTGGGCAACAGGGGAAGTGGTTTACCGATGCGGTGCAGGGGAACATGCAGCCGGTGCAGGTGGTCCGTCCCGATCTCGGAGAGCGACTGCCGTCGTTTGATACGCTGGCGGCGGTGGTGATCTCCGGTTCGTGGTCGATGGTCACCGATCGACTGGACTGGAGCGAATACACCGCAGGCTGGCTGCGTGAAGCGTATTACGCGGATGTTCCGCTGCTGGGCGTGTGCTATGGGCACCAACTGCTCGCCGATGCGCTGGGCGGTAAAGTAGGAGATAACCCGAACGGCAAGGAAGTGGGCGTTCAGGTTGTGACAACCCATGAAGCCGCGGCGCAAGACATCTTGCTGCGTGATTATCCGCCGCAGTTCGGCGCTTATCTGACCCATCAGCAATCCGTGCTGGAACCGCCGGAAGGTGCACAGGTGCTGGCAAGTTCAGAGATGGATGGCTGCCAGATTATCCGCTACAGCGATAAAGTCCTGACCGTGCAATTTCACCCGGAATTCAGCGCGGACATCATGCTGACGTGCCTGCGTCATAATGAAGCGGCGCTACGACAGGGCGGCTGGGATGTCGATCGGATGATGGATATTCCGCAGGAACCCGTCTGGGCGCGCAAGATTCTGCTGGATTTTGTACAACGCTACGCGGCGAAATAGTCCTCGCACATAGTCCTCGAACAGCGCGTTGTTCTCGATAAAGCATCCTTCTCGATCATGACCTGTCGGTGGTGATCGAGCTAAAAATAATGACAGACTCACCCACCGAAACCGTAGCGCTATGGCAAAGTTTGAACAGCTCGCTCACCAGATCCGTGAGCAGCTTCAGGAAGGGATCTGGCAGCCGGGCGACAAACTGCCCTCGCTGCGGGAAAAATCACTGCATTCGGGTATGAGCCTGATGACCGTGCTGCACGCCTATCAGCTGCTGGAAAGTCAGGGGCTGATTGTGTCGCGTCCACAGTCGGGTTATTACGCGGCACCAAAGCTGTCCACGCTACCAGCAGACAGCCTGCATTCGCCCGTGGGGCAGGAGCGCGTTCAACTGACCGAAGACGTGGATGTCAACGCGTTCATTTTTGATGTGCTTCAGGCCAGCAAAGATCCGGCGGTCATGCCGTTCGGATCGGCGTTTCCCGATCCACAGCTCTTCCCACAGCGTCAGTTGACGCGCTCGTTGGCCTCGGTGGCGCGTCATATGCAGCCACACAGCGCGCTGGATAACTTGCCGCCGGGTAATGAAAGCCTGAGGAAGAACATCGCTCAGCGCTATGCGTTGCAGGGGATTGCCGTCTCGCCCGATGAGATTGTGATTACGGCGGGCGCGATGGAGTCCCTTAATCTCAGCCTTCAGGCGCTGACGGAACCGGGCGATTATGTGGTGATCGAATCTCCCGCTTTTTATGGCGCGCTACAGGCGATCGAACGCCTCAAACTCAAAGCGATTGCGATTGCAACCGATCCGCAGCAGGGCATCGATCTTGATGCATTGCAGCAGGCGCTGAACGACTATCCGATAAAAGCCTGCTGGCTGATGACCAATTTTCATAATCCGCTCGGTTGCACGCTGTCCTGGGAGAAGAAACAGCGGCTGGTGGCGATGCTGGAAAAGCACGGCGTCGGGCTGGTAGAGGATGATGTCTACAGCGAGCTTTATACGGGCCTGCAGCGTCCGTTGCCCGCAAAAGCGTTGGATAAAAAAGGCACGATTCTGCACTGCTCCTCGTTTTCTAAAAATCTGGTAGCAGGGTTCCGCATCGGCTGGGTGGCGGCCGGAAGCTATGCGGGCAGCATTCAGCGTTTACAACTGATGAGTACCTTATCAACCAGCGCACCCATGCAGTTGGCGATTGCGGATTATCTGGCGACCAGCAGCTATGACAGCCACCTGCGCCGCCTGCGCCGAGCGTTGGAACAGCGTAAACACGCGGCATTACAGTCGCTACGCCGGCATTTCCCGGGCGACGTCCTCATTAATCATTCGCAAGGTGGCTATTTTCTCTGGCTGGAATTGCCTGAGGGCGTCAGTAGCACGGAGCTATACCGCCGCGCGCTGGAGCGGGGCGTCAGTATTGCACCGGGGAAAATGTTCACGACCGGCGACAAATACGATCGCTATTTTCGCTTCAACGCCTCCTATGAATGGGATGAGCGCTGCGAACAAAGCGTGATCGTATTGGCAGCGCTGATTCGATCGCAGATAAGCGAGCGTCTGGCGCGATCACCCCTTTAGAGGTGTGGAGATGTTTGCCGCTTTTCTGCTACTGTTTCCGTCATAGCGGAAGGTGACTGAATGGATGGCGAAAAACAGCCATAACCTTGCCGGAAATCAGAAAGTCGCTAGTCACGATGCGTATAATGCCGACTAAAGGTGAGCTATACCCGCTATCTTTCGGACCGCGCTGGCGGCCTTCCTGCACCCCGAAATCTATCGGATAGACAACGTAAACAACAGGAAAAATTCCCCTGATGAGTATTCGCATTGTTCCTCAGGAACAGTTAGAACAGAACGAAAAATCGATGCCGGAAGGGAATATTCCTCCGTTGCTTTTTGCCAATCTGAAAAGCCTGTACAGCAGTCGCGCGGAGCGTCTGCGTCAGTTAGCTGAAGATCACCCGCTGGGGGACTATCTCACTTTCGCCGCAGGCGTGGTGGAAGCCCAGCAGAAGGTATTGCACGATCATCCGTTGAAGCTTGACCTGAGTGACGTGCTGAAACAGTCTGGTGAACGTCCGCCGCTTGATATCACGGTGTTCCCGCGTGATGCGCACTGGCACACGCTGCTGCGTGCGCTGATCGAAGAATTAAAGCCGGATGCCAGCGGGCAGGTGTTATCCACGCTGGAGAATCTGGAAAAAGCCTCAGAGCAGGAGCTGGAAGAACAGGCAACGGCGCTGCTGCAACACGAATTTCGTGCCGAGAGCAATGATAAAGCCCCGTTCATCTGGGCGGCGCTGTCGCTGTTTTGGGCGCAGATGGCAAGCCAACTGCCCGGTAAAGCGCGTGCCGTACCCGGCGAACATCGCCAGTTTTGCCCCGTGTGCGGCAGTATTCCGGTCTCGGGCGTGGTGCAGTTAGGTACGTCCAGCGGGCTGCGTTATCTGCACTGTAATCTGTGCGAAAGCGAATGGCACATGGTGCGGGTGAAATGCAGCAACTGTGAAGAATCGAGCGAACTGAATTACTGGTCGCTGGATAGCGAAAACTCCGCCATCAAAGCGGAAAGCTGTGGCCACTGTGGCACGTATCTGAAGCTGCTATATCAGGAAAAAGACCACCGAGTGGAAGCCGTCGCCGACGATTTGGCTTCGCTGGTGCTGGATGTGAAAATGGAGGAAGAAGGTTTTTCTCGCAGTAGCATCAACCCGTTCCTGTTCCCGGAAAGTTCGATCGAATAATCCGTCTAATCGGTGAAGCGCGTTTGGGCTTCACCGTCTTTCTTTTCAGAAAACCTTTCTTTTCAGAAAAAATGACAGAAAATCGGGGCTTACCACACGCCGCTGAAATGCAGCAGCAAGACCAGCGCGGTGAGCACAATTGACGCTGACGTGAGCACGATCAGCCCGTGGCTGGCGCGTGATAGCACCGGTTGGCAATAGGCGTTAAAGCGGTAGCGCAGAATCGCCAGCACCGACATCAACGCAGAAACGCACAAGAGCAGAATGGCGCAGGCAAACACTACTCGGCTGTCATTTACCATGCTCAGACGAAAACACAGCAGGCTGTTGATCAGCATCACAAACAGCGTACGTGACCAGGCCATGCCGGTTCGCTGTGGCTGTAACCCCGGATCGCGAGTCGTGTCCATGCGCTACCCGAACAGAATCATCGCGGCAAGCGCGATGGCAATGAGGGTGATGAACAGCGTCACGATCAGCAGCATTGGCGTATACGGCATGTCGCTTTCCTGACGCATCGCTTTCTCATTACTCACCCAGCGACGATACGCCAACGCACCGAGCAGTGCCGCGCTAACGACCAGCAACAGCGACAGCCCTTGACGCAACAGCGGATCGATGTGCACGGTAAATTGATCGATACCCACCGCGCCGGCAAGAAACGCCAGCGCGGTGCGAATCCACGCCAGAAAGGTGCGCTCATTCGCTAATGAAAAACGGTAGTCCGGGGTTTTCCCCTGACTCCACCACGGTGTTTTGTCCTGTCTGGGTGTTGTCATGTTGTCGTCTGATTTCAGGTTAAAGAGGGCATCTGATTGGGCGCAGCGTCTGCATTCTAGCGCCCTTGGCGGGTTTCGTCTGCCCTGATGACGGCATCAGCGACAATTGTTTCAGCGATGCTGTCTCAGTAAAGAATGATGAAGCGCCCGGTGAGGCGCTTCGTTTTCTCAGGAAGCGTCTTTGCCCGCTTCATGGTTCTCTACTGCCAGCGCGGTGACCAGCGCGAACGCGCAGGCCAGCAACGTGCCGAGTATCCAGGCGAAATACCACATGCTCTTTCTCCTCAAGTTGTTAGTAAACGGAATGCTTATTGGCTTCGATGTAGCGGGCATCAATCCGGCCAAACATTTTGTAATAACACCAGCTGGTATAAAGCAGGATGGTGGGGACAAAAATACAGGCCAGAATGGTCATCACCTGAAGCGTAAGCTGGCTGGACGTGGCATCCCAGATGGTCAGACTGACGTTGGGATCGAAGCTGGAAGGCATCACGAAGGGGAACAGCGTAATTCCTGCCGTCAGAATCACGCAGACAATCGTCAGTGATGAGGTTAGGAAACCCCAGCCGCAGCGGTTTACGCGAGAGAAGAGGCAGGTGAACCACGGCAGAACCACACCTAATGCGGGGATCGCCCACAGCGTAGGGTGTGCCGTAAAGTTGGTTAACCACGCCCCGGCCTGTTGGACCACCTCTTTATTCAGCGGGTTAGACGGGGCGGCTTTATCCAGCGTGGAGGTAATCACGTAGCCGTCGATTCCTGTTAGCACCCAAAAGCCAGCCAGTAAGAAGGTGAGGCTCATCAGCGCGCTGGCGATCAGGACGGTTTTTTGCGCGCGACGCTGAAGCGCCTCTGTGGTGCGCATTTGCAGGTAAATTGCACCGTGTGTGACGATCATAGCGACACTCACGACGCCTGCCAGTAGCCCGAACGGATTCAACAGGCCAAAGAACCCGCCGTGGTAGGTGAGGCGCAAATACATATCGACGCTCAGCGGCACGCCCTGCAACAGGTTGCCTAATGCGATGCCGAACACCAGCGTGGGGACGAAACTGCCGATGAAAATGCCCCAGTCCCACATATTGCGCCAGCGCTGGTTTTCCAGCTTGGAGCGATAATCAAAGCCAACCGGGCGGAAAAACAGAGCGGCGAGCACCAGAATCATGGCGAAGTAGAAACCGGAAAACGCGGCGGCATAAACCATCGGCCAGGCAGCGAACAGTGCGCCCGCCGCGGTGATCAGCCAGACCTGATTGCCGTCCCAGTGCGGGGCTATCACGTTAATCATGACCCGCCTTTCAGTATCGTTCTTGCCCAGCAGGCGCAGCAGAATGCCCACGCCCATGTCAAAGCCGTCGGTGATGGCAAAGCCGATGAACAACAGGCCAATCAATCCCCACCAAATCAGGCGTAATGTTTCATAATCCAGCATTATTATGGCTCCCGTTATGGTTTTGCAGGTGTCGCAAGGGGTTGTGTCGTCGGTTGTTCAAAGTGGTAGCGGCCGGTTTTCAGGCTGCTTGGCCCCAGTCGGGCAAACTTGAACATCAGATACATTTCCGCGACCAGAAACAGCGTATACAGTCCGCAAATCAACCCCATCGACAGCAGGATGTCGTGTGCTTCCAGAGACGAATTGGCGATCGCGGTAGGCAGGACCTCACCGACTGCCCACGGCTGACGACCGTACTCGGCGACGAACCAGCCGGATTCAATCGCGATCCAGGGCAGGGGAATCCCGTACAGCGCTGCGCGGTGTAGCCATTTACGCTGGCCCATGCGGCCGCGTATCACGCTCCAGAACGACAGCGCAAAAATGCCGAGCATCAGCACGCCACAGCCAACCATCAGACGGAAAGCGACATACAGCGGCGCGACGCGCGGGATTGAGTCTTTGGTTGCCTGCTGAATCTGGTTTTCGCTGGCGTTGGCGACATCATCGGTATAGCGCTTAAGCAGAAGGCCGTAGCCAAGATCGCGCTTGGCAGCCTCAAATTGGGCACGAACGGCGGGGTCGGTATTACCTGAGCGCAGTTCCTCCAGCAGACCATAGGCCGTCATGCCGTTACGAATGCGAATCTCATGTTGCTCCATCAGGTCTTTAATGCCGACGACGGGTTTGTCGAGTGAACGCGTAGCGATGAGCCCCAGCAGGTAGGGAACGTGGATCGCATAATCGTTCTGCATCGTTTCCTGATTGGGGATGGCGAACAGCGTGAAAGACGCGGGGGCGGGCTGTGTTTCCCATTCGGCTTCGATCGCCGCCAGCTTGGTTTTCTGCACATCGCCCATGACATAGCCGGATTCATCACCCAGTACGATCACGGACAGCACCGAGGCCAGACCGAAACTGGCGGCAATGGCGAATGAGCGCTTGGCAAAGGCGATATCGCGGCCTCTCAGCAGATAGTAAGAACTGATCCCGAGGACGAACATCGCGCCAGCGGTGTAGCCCGCTGCCACGGTGTGGACGAACTTCACCTGCGCGACCGGGTTCAGCACCAGTTCGGCGAAGCTCAGCATTTCCATGCGCATGGTTTCGTAATTGAACTCAGCGGCAATCGGGTTTTGCATCCAGCCGTTGGCGACCAGAATCCACAGGGCGGAAAAGTTGGAGCCCAGCGCGACGAACCAGGTCACCAGCATATGCTGGACTTTGGTCAGGCGATCCCAGCCGAAAAAGAACAGGCCGATGAGTGTAGATTCGAGGAAGAACGCCATGAGTCCTTCCATCGCCAGCGGCGCGCCAAAAATATCGCCCACGTAGTGAGAATAGTAAGACCAGTTGGTGCCGAACTGGAATTCCAGCGTCAGACCGGTTGCCACGCCCAGCGCAAAGTTGATGGCGAACAGCTTGCCCCAGAATTTGGTCATATCCTTATAAATTTGCTTGCCGGTTAACACATACGTGGTGTTCATAATGGCGAGCAGGAAAGATAATCCCAGCGTCAGTGGGACAAAAAGAAAGTGATACATGGCAGTCAGGGCAAATTGCAGCCGCGACAGCTCAACGACATCAAACATGTTAGGCTCCTAGCTTCAGGCAGGAAAATGCACGCCATATTGTTATTCCGATGCTTGCCGGAATAAATCGTGACGAATAAAACGAAAATAAATTACCGCCGACGGTATTTGCATCCGTCCGAAATTAACTTCACTGATTGAAGTGAGATAAGAATAAGTAGTGGGTAAAACGTGCAGGGATTATAGCGTGCAAAAATGGAAGGATAAATAGTACAGTTTGTTGATTTGATTTTTTATCGCTAATACCACTATTTTGTTTTTATATTTTAATTTGACTTTATTTTTTGGTTTTTAATTTTATTAAAATGTAATTATCAGCTTATTATTCTTAAGTTTTATCGGTGCTGAGATTTGAAACTAATTAAAATAGTACAGATTTGAGATGCATAAATATAACAGTTTCATTTTTTATTTAATTTTACATTTGGCGATAAAAATAATTAGGAATTATCAGAATATCCTGCTCAAAGAGAGGGAGATGAGATGTGTGTGCCGTACGCTAAAATACGGCACACCATTATTGATGTAATGGGATGCGGGTTACACCGATTACACGGAAGGCGCTACTGGCCACACGACGGATGCAGCCGTGAGGTCAATACGGTTCAACGTAACCAGATAAATTTTCCATTGGGTTAGCCGTTCTTGCTCTTCATCCGTGGCAATAGCCAAGTCCACTGCGTAGCTCAGCTCGGCAATTTGGGTAGTTGCTGTCGCGCGCCGTGCCGCCAGCTCCTGCTGTAGGTTTTTGGTTACGGCAAGTTGTTGCGCCTCCTGATTTGTCACCCATGCCGCACCATCCCATTGATCAAACTCGGTTGATGGAGCCAGAAAGGTCATATTTTCAGGCAGTTCGCCGAATTGCATAACCGTCTGTGGCTGGCGGGTTTCTGTGCTGTAAACCGTCTGACCGCGATAGTCTGGCACCTGTTCCCATGCCTTACCGTCTGCACTACGGCGCAAGGCCTGGCCGGCAGGCGGCAATTGCGGTTCGTCGGCGTAGCTGTCGGCGGGCAGACCAACACCTTGCATCACATATTCATAGCTGGCGCTCTGATATTCCCGCGTAGCCGGGTTCACGTGATAAACCGTAATCCAGCCTGTATTGATGGCTAAGCCGTGCTCGTTCAGTTCTGCGTTTTTAATTTGTGTTGAATAATTGCTCATTATGCGGCTCTCACGATGTAGTTAAAGGCGATATTGCGGGGACGGTTTTCGTTTGCTGTTGGGACGACGCGTGATGCGTCTAATTTTGAGCGATACCAAGCGTTTGCATCGCTGCTATTCACTACACTCAGATAGATATCAGTATCGCGTAGTTTTTCACTCTCGTCGTAATACAACGCACCTGCTGACGAGTTTGTTTTTATTTTTCCATCCGCGTCATAACCATAAAATAAGCTGCCCGTTATGTTTCGAATTGCATCGCCCTGTGCTGACATCAACGCACGCCCAGCATCAACCCCACGACCGTCATCCCAGCCGCGCACGAACTCGCCGCGCAGGTCTGGCAGGAAAGATGACGGATAGCGGGACGCTAAAATCGGATACAGTGATTTATCAAATGCCTGGCCATTGCATTTCAACCAGCCTTCTGGCGCGACGGCGCCGGGGAATAGTTGCGGCATGCCTGCCAGCTCAGATGTGTGCACAGCGCCAATCGCGGATGGCGTCAGGTTCCCTGTCGTCCACACGTCGTGATAGTTGTGCTGTAACTTTTTCGACAGGAAAATAACATCTGACAACGTCTCGCCGGGCGCGGGCGGGATGACCGCCAGACGTGAGTTATAATCTGTATCGCTTTTTCCATCGGTATGAAAGTCAATATAACAATGCGATGGATTTCCATTAACAGAACCGTATTCAATCACATAATCATCGTATGAATCAGGATCATGGATTTCTATAATTCTGGATGGGATACGCGTGACGTGTGCATGAGAAAAAATGGGCGTTACCCACCCTTGCCAACTGCCACCTTTCAATACCACCCATGCTGATTTTGATGGGTTAGTGACATCGACGACGCTCAGTACACCAAACCCATCCGTCGATGATTTCCATTCCATGATGCTTGGGCCAAAACCAACAGGTAGCCCCGTGACATTGTTCGGATCGGCTTGATATAAATTTGATGCCGTATTGCTCTTAAAATAATCAAGAATATTGACGCGGCTTATTTGCACGGCTTTGCTGCCCCATGCCGATTCAATTATGCCGATATTCTTGCGGAACAATGCAGCATTCGGAATATCTGCACCGTTCTGATCTTTTGCCAGCTTACCCGCTAGTGCATTCAACACCGTGGTGCTGAAGTTCGGATCATTACCTAATGCGTTCGCCAATTCTTGCAGCGTATCGAGCGCCGCAGGAGAACCATTAACCAATGCTGCTACGACGGATTTCACAAAGGCCGTTGTCGCCAATTGTGTGTCATTAGAACCGGATGCAGCAGTCGGTGCGGTTGGTGTTCCTGTTAATGCCGGACTCGCTTTGGGGGCATATTGAGGGTGCGCATCGAGGATGGAAGTATGAGCATTCAGCTTACTGGCCGCGTCAGTTTTCACATCAGCAATCGCATTCAATACGGTTGTGCTGAAGTTAGGGTCATTACCTAATGCATTCGCCAGCTCTTGCAGCGTATCCAGTGCCGCCGGAGAACCATTAACCAATGCGGCTATGGCGGCTTTCACAAAGGCCGTTGTCGCCAATTGTGTGTCATTAGAGCCGGATGCAGCCGTTGGCGCTGTGGGCGTTCCTGTCAGCGCCGGGCTATTTTTTGGGGCATATTGTGAATGCGGATCGCTGGCGGCGAGATGGGTTTGCAAACTATCGCCAGTCGCTTCCTGCATTTTTTTCAGATAAGCCGTGCGGCTGGCTAACTGTTCTGCCTGACGGTTGGAAATTCCCCCTGGACCTGCGATAACGCGATCCGCTACTTCAAGCTGATAAATCCCATCAACCCAGTTTTCTTGTTCAGATAAATTCGCCACGCTCATGCGCTCCTGAGGCTATAAAACAGTGTTAGTAACGATGCAGAGCGTACCTTCTGAGATGGCGAGGGTTTAGCAACGGAGTTTAAAAATTGAGGTGAAACGTGTGCGGAAGCGGCAGTCACCGTACGGATGTGATGTCCTTGCTTCCTGATAACTGTGAGCTGATGCAAATGGCGCGCTAATTGCATAGTCCTGATTGTGGTCTTTTCAGGAGAGAGTGCAATGGTGGCGGAGCCTTCAACGACAATTCGATTTTTACTTGCCTCGCGCCAGTGTGAGCTGAACAGCCTGCGCTACCTGCTGCAAAGCGGTGAGCTGGTGGGCAAAATTAGCCAGCTCGTCCATCTATTGCAGCGCGAACGGGGAACAGCCAACCTGTTTCTGTGCTCCGATGGCCGACTGTTCGCTGACGAGCTGGCGCTACGTGAGAAAGATGTGCAGGTGGCGCAGACGCATTTGATGACGCATCTGGCCGGGTTGGAAAAAATGACGGCGGAGTTACCGCAGGCGAGCCGTTTATTCAGCCGCGTTGCCAGCGTGGTTTATGCGCTAAGTCTATTGCCCGCGCTGCGTCAGCAGATTCGCCAGCGTTTGCTGCCTCAGCCGCAGGCGATGACGTTTTTCAACGACATTATCCGTAATCTGCTGGCGCTGGTTTTTGAGGTCTCGGATACGGCTGCCGATCCGGGAATTTCCCGCGCGCTGATTGCCATGTTCAGCTTTATGCAGGGGAAAGAGCTGGCGGGGCAGGAGCGGGCGATCGGCGCCGCGGCCTATGCGGCGGGCAGCGTCGATGAGGAAACCCGGCAAAAGCTGCTGGATTTGATCGAGCGGCAGGAGCGTTGTTTCGATACCTTTCTGAATTTTAGTGATGAAGAAAACCAGCAGCGCTGGCGTGCTATTGCATTAGACAGCGAATTTGAGCGCCTGCGTCGCATTGTGTGCACCCGCAGCCCGATAGAAAAGCTGTCGGAAGCGGATAGTCTGCACTGGTTTTCGATTGCCACGCGGCGCATCGACGAAATGAAGCAGATGGAAGATGAGCTGGAGCAGACGCTGATGCAGCGCTGCCGTACCCGTATTGCGGCAGCGGAGAAGGCGTGCAGCGATCAGCGCGCGGATCTCGACGCGCTGATGGTGCAGCAGGAGCATGACGATCCCGGTTATTCGATATTTATCGCTGGTCATGACGTGGAAGGGCAGAGCGTCCCTCCCGGCTGGCTGAATAGCGATGGTGTCAGTCCACAGCTGGGACGATCGCTGTTATCGCTGGTGCAGCAACAATCGCGGCGCTTACAGGCGCAGGATCATGAACTGGCTGCGCTACGAGCCACGTTGAATGAAAGAAAGCAGATCGATCGCGCGAAAGGTTTGCTGATGCAGCACCGTGGATTAAGCGAAGAAGAGGCCTACAAAACCCTGCGTCGCATGGCGATGAGTCAGAATAAAAAGCTGATTGACATCGCGACGGCGATGCTCGCGGTGGCAGATGTATTCGGAGATACCCCTTAAGAGGTATATGCACATGAACTGTGCGTGTTCTGCTTGCTCGCGGTGCAAGACGCCGTCTTGTGAGTGGGAAATCGTGGCGTCAATAGCGGAGTAACTGAGGGGGTGAAGTGGTTTCGTGCGTAGCGGGTTCTCGCTGTCGTTGTGTTGTGATGAGCGTAAATAACGCTGAAGGAAAAACAGGCTTAGGATGAGCGGCAGGGAAGCCGCGAAAGCCGTTGCCGCGTCGGGAACGCGTCAACGGCGGTCCGTTAAGAGGCTGTTTTTTTTGAAGGTATCGCGTAGCGACGTTATTTCTCGCGGAAAGCCGCGGGTCACGGGGCGGCGGCGACTGAGCGCCCCGTGTCGGGCGCGTGCTACGACGTAGCATAGAAATGGCAATATTCTGGCGCACGAAATAATAACCTTAAATTACATATTGTTATCGAAATTTCAATTCACCTCTTGGTTAATCCATCCCCCTCGGCAATATGTAAAACTGTGATAACTGGCACAAACCTTGCTTTAACTCATTAGCAACAACCAAACATTCATAATGCGTTTCGGGCCAACGGCGGTGCGGAAGGTGTTAATCGGACAACGGCGTCCATAAGCGTGCAGATTCTGCATGGGCTTGTGGACGCCGTTTTTGTTTTTACCGCCTGAAAAGGTGTTTTGCGCAAGGGTGTCGTTGATGAGTGATTCCAAAACCAAAAGCATGACCGTCTCTCGCCGCCAGTTTCTGTTGGGGAGTGCTGCACTGGGCGGCAGCCTGATGCTGCCGGGGTTGATGAATAGCGCCTGGGCCGCGGGTTCCGACGCGCCGGAGAAAAAGGAAATTCGGGTCGGGTTTATTCCGTTGACGGACTGCGCCTCGGTCGTGATGGCCGCAGTGAAAGGCTTCGATAAGAAATACGGCATCACAATCGTTCCCAGCAAAGAAGCCAGTTGGGCAGCAGTACGCGACAAGCTGGTGTCGGGCGAGCTGGATGCGGCCCACATTCTGTACGGCCAACTGTACGGTCTGCAAATGGGGCTGTCCGGGGCGCAGAGCAACATGGCAGCGCTGATGACGCTCAACCAGAACGGACAAGGGATCACGCTGGCAAACCAGCTGCGTGAAGCCAACGTCACGGATCTCGCCGCGCTGCAAAAATATATCGCCGCCAGTCCGGCGGGCACTTATACCTTCGCGCAAACCTTCCCAACCGGTACGCACGCCATGTGGCTCTATTACTGGCTGGCTTCCGCCGGAATTCATCCACTGAACGATGTGCGCACCGTGGTGGTGCCGCCGCCGCAGATGGTGATGAACATGAAGATTGGCAACATGGTCGGCTACTGCGTCGGCGAGCCGTGGAACCAGCGTGCCATCAGCGAAAAAATCGGTTTTACCGCCGCCACCTCGCAAGACATTTGGCCGGATCACCCGGAAAAAGTGTTGGGTACCCGTGCTGACTGGGTAAACGCCAACCCGCATAGCGCCCGCGCGCTGACCGCCGCGATTCTCGATGCCTCGCGCTGGATCGATGCCTCGGACGACAACCGCCGCGAAACGGCAGGCGTCGTTGCCGGACGCGCGTACATCAATGCCAAAGAAGAAACCATCGTCGGACGCATGCTGGGCCAGTACGAAAACGGACTGGGGAAAAGCTGGAAAGACGAACACGCGATGCGTTTCTACCACGACGGTTCAGTGAACTACCCGTACCTGTCCGACGGCATGTGGTTCCTCACTCAGCACAAACGCTGGGGCTTGCTCACCGAAGAGCCGGACTATCTGGCCGTCGCGAAGCAGGTTAACCGCGTTGATATCTACAAGCAGGCGGCCGATGCCGTGGGGAACGTGCCATTGCCTGGTAGCGACATGCGCAGCAGCGTGCTCATCGATGGCCGTCGCTGGGATGGTAGCGATCCAGCGGGTTATGCCAACAGTTTTAGCGTGAAGAAATAAGTGAGGTTGATGATGAAAAACCAGGCCCAAGTCATTCCAATTACCGCGGATAACGCCCCGGAAACCGTACGCAGCGCCGATATTACGCCGCTGCCAACTAAACCCGTAACGCCCGCAAAAGCGCCGGCAGCTCCTGCTTTTGCCTACCGCTTGCTGCTGCGTAAGCTGTTTCAGCAACTTTTCCCTGCGGTTCTCGGACTGGGGCTGCTGGTTGCGGTCTGGCAGATTGCCGCGCTCAACAGCGAAAACTTCCCGACGCCGTGGACGACCTGGCTTGCGGCGCTCAGCCTCTTTGCCGACCCGTTTTACATCGCGGGGCCGAACGATCAGGGCATCGGCTGGAATGTATTGGCCTCGCTGCAACGCGTGGGTATCGGCTTCGGGCTGGCAGCACTGGTCGGCATTCCCGCTGGCTTCCTGATTGGTCGTTTTACCTTTCTGGCTAACATGCTTAATCCGATCATTTCGCTGCTGCGCCCGGTCAGCCCGCTGGCGTGGTTACCGATTGGCCTGCTGTTGTTCCAGCGCGCCGAACCGGCATCCAGTTGGACCATTTTTATCTGCTCCATCTGGCCGATGATCCTCAATACCGCCGAAGGCGTGCGCCGTATTCCGCAGGATTACCTGAACGTGGCGCGCGTCCTGAAACTCTCCGAATTCACCATCATGCGCAAGATTCTGCTGCCTGCGGTGCTGCCTAACGTGTTGACCGGCGTGCGCCTGTCGATTGGCGTCGCCTGGCTGGTGATTGTGGCGGCGGAGATGCTGACCGGCGGCGTGGGTATCGGCTTCTGGATTTGGAATGAGTGGAACAACTTGAATGTAGAAAACATCATCATCGCCATCGTGGTGATTGGCGTTATCGGTCTGCTGCTTGAGCAGGGACTGGTGTGGATTGCTAACCGTTTCAGCTATGACAACCGCTAAGGAGCCGACGATGCGTACAACACCGATTATTCAAGTGCAGCAGGTGAGCCAGCGTTTCAATACCGCCAGCGGTGAGTTTCTGGCGCTGGATCAGGTGAGTTTTGATATTCACACGGGTGAGACGATCAGCCTGATCGGCCATTCCGGCTGCGGCAAGTCCACGTTATTGAACCTGATTGCCGGTCTGACGCTGCCGAGCAGCGGCGGCCTGCTGTGTGACAACCGTGAAATCGACGGCCCGGGGCCGGAGCGCGGCGTGGTCTTTCAGAACCACTCGCTGCTGCCGTGGCTGACCACCTACGAAAACGTCGCGCTGGCGGTACGCCAGGTGTTTCGCGGTCAGATGAGCAAACGCGAAATGCACGAATGGATTACCCACAATCTTGAACTGGTGCATATGGAGCACGCGCTGAATAAGCGGCCGAATGAGATCTCCGGCGGGATGAAGCAGCGTGTAGGGATTGCCCGCGCGCTGGCAATGAAGCCGAAAGTACTGCTGATGGATGAACCGTTCGGCGCGCTGGATGCGCTGACCCGCGCACATCTTCAGGATGCGGTGATGGAGATTCAGCAGCGGTTGCAAACCACGATTGTGCTGATTACGCACGACGTTGACGAAGCGGTGCTGCTGTCGGATCGCGTGCTGATGATGACCAATGGTCCCGCGGCGACGGTCGGTGAAATCATGAAAGTCGAGCTGGAACGTCCACGTTCGCGCGTCACGCTGGCTGACGATCCACGCTACCACCACTACCGTCAGCAGGTGCTGCATTTCTTATATGAAAAACAGCCTAAAGCAGCCTGACAGCGAGGCCGGAACGATGATGAAACCGCATCTGATTGTGATTGGTAACGGGATGGCGAGTGCGCGATTCGTCGATGTGCTACGCCAACTGGCCGCAACGCGCTACCGCATTACCGTGATTGGTGATGAACCGCGCGCCAGCTATAACCGCATCCTGCTGTCGCCAGTATTGAGTGGCGAGAAAGCGTTTACGGATACGCTGCTGACGCCTGCGGCTATCGACGACGATGCGGCGCTGCCGGTGAATTATCTCCTGGGTGAGCGGGTCACGCACATCGATCGCCAGCAGCGTGAGGTGACAACGACGCAACGGCAGCTGCATTACGATCATCTGGTGTTGGCGACCGGTTCCACGCCGTTTATGCCGCCGATGCCCGGTATCGATCTGGCTGGCGTGTGCGGCTTCCGCACGCTGGATGATGTCGAGCTGATGTTGGCGACGATTCGCCGCTCCGTTCCTGCGGTGGTGATTGGCGGCGGTTTGCTCGGTATTGAAGCCGCCGCGGCGCTGCAACTGCGCGGGGCTGACGTCACGTTGCTGCATCGCGTTCCGGTTCTGATGGAGCGCCAACTGGACGCCACGGCGAGTGACCTGCTGTGCGACAGCCTGCGTGCTCGTGGTATTGCCTGTGAGACGGATGTGCAGGTGGTGGCGCTGCATGGCGATGAAAAAGGCGTAACGGCTGTTGCGTTGGCAGATGGCCGTACGATTCCGGCCGGGCTGGTGGTGGTAACGGCGGGGGTGATTCCCGCGAGCCAGCTGGCGCGCGACTGCGGCTTACCCTGTAACCGCGGCGTGCTGGTGGACGGACAGTTGCAAACTGCCGACCCGTATATCAGCGCAATCGGCGAATGTTGTGAACTCAATGGCGAAACCTTCGGGCTGGTTGCCCCGTGTTTCACCCATGCCGCGCTGGTGGCACAGCGCCTTGCCGGGCACACACCGAAAGACTATCAGCGTGAACAGGCGGCAACGCGGCTGAAAGTCACAGGAATTGGCGTGGTCAGCGGCGGCGATATTAACGTGGCACCGGATGATGAGGTGTACACCCTTTTTGATCCGCAGACGCAGCACTACCGCCGTCTGCTACTGCGCGACGGGCGGCTGAGCGGTGTCCTGCTGTATGGCGACACTGACGACAGCCAGCGCCTGCTGGCCGCGATGGAGAGCACGACAGCGGGCGAGATGATTCCGCCTGCCTCGCTGCTTTTCGGCCTTTCTTCCCCTGATTCTGACCCACAGCCTGAAGCTGTAAGGATTCCTGTCATGAGCAAACCTATTTTGGTGGTCGTCGGCCACGGTATGGTCGGCCACTATTTTCTTGAACAGCTGGTTGAACGCGACCTGCATCAGCATTACCACATTGTCGTATTTGGTGAAGAACGTCATGAAGCCTATGACCGCGTTCACCTTTCCGAGTATTTTTCCGGCCGCAGCGCCGCCTCTTTGTCACTGGTAAAAGACGGCTTTTTTGCCGAGAGCGGCATTGAGCTGCGCAGCGCCAGTGAGATCGTGGCGATCGACCGTGAACGTCAATGCGTGTGCGACGCGCAGGGCAGGGAAACCGCCTACGACAAGCTGGTACTGGCGACCGGCTCTTATGCGTTTGTTCCGCCGATTCCCGGCAATACGCGCCCCGGCTGTCTGGTTTATCGCACGCTGGACGATCTGGATGCGATTGCCGCACAGGCGAAAAAGGCCAAGTCTGGCGTGGTGATTGGCGGTGGCCTGCTGGGGCTGGAAGCGGCAAACGCCCTGCGCCAGTTGGGGCTGGACACCCATGTGGTGGAGTTTGCACCGCGTCTGATGGCGGTGCAGCTGGATGACGGCGGAGCTACGATGCTGCGGCGCAAAATTGAGGCGCTGGGCGTACAGATTCATCTCAGTAAAGAAACGCGCGAGATCACCGACGGCGAGCAGGCGTTGCATCGCCTTTGCTTTGCTGACGGCAGCGTATTGGAAACCGATCTGGTGCTGTTTTCTGCCGGGATTCGCCCGCGTGACAAGCTGGCAGATAGCTGCGATTTAGAGAAAGGGCCGCGCGGTGGCATCGTGATTGACGACCGCTGCCAGACCTCCGATGACGCAATTTTTGCTATTGGCGAGTGTGCGCTGTGGAAAGGCCAAATTTTTGGGCTGGTGGCACCGGGCTACCAGATGGCACGCAGCGTGGCGGATACGCTGGCACAGCGCGATACGCCATTTACCGGCGCGGACATGAGCACCAAGCTGAAGCTGCTGGGCGTTGAAGTCGCCTCGATTGGCGATGCACATGGGCGCACGGCGGGGAGCCAAAGCTACCAGTGGACGGACGGCCCGAACGAGGTCTACAAGAAAATTGTCGTCTCTGCCGACGGCAAGCGTTTACTGGGGGCGGTATTGATCGGCGACAGCAGCGATTACAGTACGCTGCTGCAAATGATGCTCAACGATATGCCGTTGCCTAAACAGCCGGAAGGATTGATTTTGCCTGCGCGTTCTGGCGATGCGCCGAAAGGATTGGGCGTGGCGGCATTACCGGCTAGCGCACAGATTTGCTCCTGTCATAACGTTAGCAAAAGCGATATCTCGGCGGCGGTGGCAGGCGGCTGCGGCGAACTGGGCGCGCTGAAAACCTGCACCAAAGCGGGAACGGGCTGCGGCGGCTGTGTGCCGCTGCTGAAACAGGTGATGGAGTATGAACTGACGCAGTTGGGTGTTGAAGTGAAGAAGGACATTTGTGAGCACTTCGCCTATTCGCGTCAGGAGCTGTACCACCTGATTCGCGTGCATGAGATCCGTTCGTTCGATAGCCTCCTTGAGCGTTACGGCCACGGTTTAGGCTGCGAAGTGTGTAAGCCGCTGGTGGGGTCGATGCTGGCGTCCTGCTGGAATGATTATCTGCTGCAACCGCAGCACCTGCCATTGCAGGATACCAACGATCGTTTCTTTGCCAACATCCAAAAAGACGGTACGTATTCCGTCGTGCCGCGCGTGCCGGCAGGGGAGATCACGCCGGAAGGGCTGATCGCGATCGGTCAGGTGGCACAGCGCTATAACCTGTACACCAAGATCACCGGCGGTCAGCGCGTGGATTTATTCGGTGCGCGCCTGGAGCAGCTTCCAGAGATCTGGCGCGAGCTGATCGATGCCGGATTTGAAACCGGCCATGCCTACGGTAAATCGCTGCGTACCGTGAAATCTTGTGTGGGATCGACCTGGTGCCGCTATGGCGTGCAGGATTCCACCGGGTTGGCGATCCAACTGGAGCACCGTTACAAGGGGCTGCGTTCGCCGCATAAAGTCAAAATGGCGGTTTCCGGCTGTACCCGTGAATGTGCTGAGGCGCAAAGCAAAGATATCGGTGTGATTGCCACAGATAAAGGCTGGAATCTGTATGTGTGCGGCAACGGCGGGATGAAACCGCGCCATGCCGATCTCTTCGCCAGCGATCTGGATACGGAAACTCTGCTGCGCACCATCGATCGGGTCTTGATGTTCTATATCCGCACCGGCGATCGTCTCCAGCGTACCAGCACCTGGATGGATAATCTGGAAGGCGGTATCGACTATCTGCGTCAGGTGATTTTGGAAGACAGCCTGAATATCGGTGAAGAGTTAGATAAAGAGATGCAGCGCGTGGTAGATGCCTACCAGTGTGAATGGCAAACCACGCTGGAAAGTCCGGAACGTCTGGCGCTATTCCGCGGTTTCCTGAACAGCGATAGCCCGGATGAAGCGGTGGTGATGGTGCCGGAGCGCGGACAGATTCGTCCGGCGCAGGATCATGAAAAAGCGGTCTCGCCAGAACCGGTTGCTCTGAAACCCGCCGCGCATGAGGCGGAGTGGGTACAGGTGGCGACGCTGGGCGATATTCCGCGCCATGCCGGCATGGCGGCGCGCCTCGGACAGCAGCAGATCGCGCTGTTCCACCTGCCGGGTAGTGAGCAGCAGGTGTACGCGTTGGAAAACCACGAGCCGGGCAGTGGAGCGAATGTGCTGTCGCGTGGGTTGATCGGTGACGTGGCGGGTGAACCGGTGGTGATTTCACCGCTGTACAAGAAACGCTTCAAGCTGCGGGATGGTGTGAGCCCGGATGACAGCGCGCTGTACGTACGTGCCTGGCCGGTACGCGTGGAAGACGACGAGATTTGGGTATGCCGTCAACCGTTAGCCGTGCCTGAAGGCGTCGTGCTGGCAGACACTGCCATGGCGAAAGCATCATGAACGCGCGCGTCTGTCGGACAACCTGCCCCTATTGTGGCGTCGGCTGTGGCGTGCTGGCAGAATACGATGGGCAAGGTGCGGTAAAGATTAGCGGGGATCCCGCCCATCCGGCGAATTTGGGTCGGCTGTGCGTCAAAGGCTCCGCGCTGGGAGAGACGCTGGATTTGAAAGGCCGGCTATTGTGGCCGCTCGTGGAAGGGCGTCGCGTTAGCTGGGATCAGGCTCTCGATACGGTAGCCGAACGGCTGCTGGCGACGATGCAGCAGCACGGCCCGCAGTCGGTGGCGTTTTATGGTTCAGGTCAGCTGTTGACGGAAGATTACTACGTCGCCAACAAGCTGATGAAGGGCTTTATTGGCGTCGCCAATATGGATACCAATTCGCGGCTGTGCATGGCGTCTGCGGTGATCGGCTACAAGCGCGGGCTGGGGGCAGACGCCGTTCCCTGCAACTATGAAGATATCGAACTGGCGGATGTGGTGGTGCTGGTCGGTTCTAACACGGCCTGGGCGCACCCGGTGGTGTATCAGCGGCTGGTGCAGGCGAAGCAGCAGCGACCACAGATGCAGGTGGTGGTGATCGATCCTCGACGTACCGCAACCTGTGACATTGCCGATCTGCATTTACCGCTGCAACCCGGTAGCGATGCCGGGCTGTTCAACGGCCTGCTGCAGTGGATTGCACAAGATCCACGTATCGATCGCGCCGAATTGGCCGAGCGTTTTTCCGGTGTAGAAGAGACATTACAGTCAGCACAGGCGTGGTCGGTGGCGCAGGTGGCGGAGTTTTGTCAGTTAGATGAAGCCGATATCGCACGTTTTTATCACCTGTTTAGCATGAGCGACAAAGTGGTCACGCTCTATTCGCAGGGTGTTAATCAATCGTCCTCGGGCAGTGATAAATGTAACGCGATCATCAATGCTCACCTGCTGAGCGGCAAAATCGGCGTGTCGGGTTCCGGCCCCTTTTCGATAACCGGACAGCCAAATGCGATGGGTGGGCGGGAAGTTGGCGGGCTGGCCAATCAGCTTGCCAGCCATATGGGCTTTACGCCGCAGGATATCGAGCGCGTGGGGCGCTTCTGGCAGAGCGATAATGTGGCGACGCAGCCCGGCCTGAATGCGGTGGAGCTGTTTCGCGCGGTTGAACGCGGCGATATTAAAGCGGTGTGGATTATGGGCACCAATCCGGTGGTGTCGATGCCGGATGCTGACCGGGTGAAACAGGCGCTGGAACGCTGCCCGCTGGTGATCGTCTCCGAAGTGATGCGCCACACCGATACCGCAGAAACCGCTGATATCTTACTGCCTGCGTTGGGCTGGGGAGAAAAAGACGGCACGGTAACCAATTCCGAACGTCGGGTGTCTCGTCAGCGAGCCTTTCTGCCTGCGCCGGGGGAAGCCAAAGCCGACTGGTGGATGTTGAGTCAGGTGGCGCAGCGTATGGGGTTTGCTGAGGCATTTGCTTATCAGCATCCGGCGGAGATCTTTCGTGAACATGCGGCGCTGTCCGGATTTGAGAATAACGGCAGCCGCGCGTTTGATATCAGCGGGCTGGCGACGCTCAGCAATCAGCAGTGGCAGCAACTGGAGCCGATACAGTGGCCGGTGAATGCGACATACCCACACGGGCGCGCCCGACTGGGTGACGATGGCCGATTCTGGCATGCCGATGGCAAAGCGCGTCTGGTGGCGGTCACGCCGTCGCTGCCGCAAAGCCCGTGGAGCGCGGCGTATCCGCTGGTACTGAACACCGGGCGTATTCGCGATCAGTGGCACACCATGACGCGTACGGGCAAAGCGGCTCGGCTGATGCGTCATATCAGCGAACCATACTGCGAGCTGCATCCACAGGATGCGCAGACGCATGATATTCAGGCGGGCGATTTAGTGCGTCTGTCGTCGGTGCACGGCTGGATGCTGGCGCGGGCGCGGATTGACGCCGGACAGGTACGCGGTAGCGTGTTTGTGCCGATGCATTGGAATCAGCAGTTCAGCGCTCAGGCGCGGGCTGACAGTTTAGTGGCGCCGATTACCGATCCGTATTCCGGCCAGCCGGAAAGCAAGCACAGCCGGGTGCGTATCCAACCTTGGCATACCGCCTGGCAGGCAACGCTGTTTTTTGCTGACGAGCCACCTACCGCGCCATTAACGTTACCCGCAGAGCATGACGTTCTGCCGCCGCCCGCCACCTACTGGAGCAAAGTGCCTCATGAGGGCGTGACGCAGTATCTGTTTGCCGACCGCGTGCCGGTAGACGATTGGCAGGCATGGCTGACCGAGCATTATGGGTTGGAAAACATGCAGTGTCAGATTGCACAGGGTAACGGCGTATTTCACCTGATTGGCTGGCGTGATGGCCGCGTGGTACTGGCCTGCTATGTCAGTGCACAGGCGCTGCGTATCGACAGCGATGCGGTGCGTCAGGCGTTTGTCACTCCACCTCAGCGACCGCACGAGCGCCATGCGCTGCTGGCGGGGCAGGCACCGCAGGGGCAGGTGACGCAAGGGGCGACGATTTGCAGTTGCTATAGCGTCGGTGAAGCGATCATCGTCGGCGCGATTCGTAAAGGCTGTCACAGCGTAGCAGCGTTAGGCGGCTCGCTGAAATGTGGGACCAACTGCGGTTCCTGTATCCCCGAACTGAAAGCGTTATTGAGCCAGCATGTGCCGATAGCGGTCAATGAATTGAAAAAAGCTGGTTGAGCGCCACGGCGTAATGAGGTGTGACATGATGACAACACAATCAATATTGGCGCAGGGCCAACGGCGTCAGCCTGTACTCGGCGGTGAAATCTGGCTGGTAGGTGCAGGGCCGGGTGATGCAGAATTGCTGACGCTGAAGGCGCTGCGGGCAATCCAGCAGGCGGATGTGGTGGTCTACGATCGGCTGGTGTCGGCGGAGATTATGGATTTGGTGCCGGAGCAGGCGTTGTGCATCGACGTCGGGAAAACGCGCGGCTGTCACCGTTTGTCACAGGAAAAAATCAATCAGCTGTTAGTTGAACTGGCGCAGGCCGGACAGCGGGTGATTCGTCTGAAAGGCGGTGACCCGTTTATTTTTGGTCGCGGTGGCGAAGAGATGGATTATGCCCAGCAGGCCGGAATTGTCTGCCACGTCGTACCCGGTATTACCGCCGCGACAGGCTGTGCGGCAGCAGTGGGGCTACCGCTGACGCACCGGGCTTGTGCGCAGTCGGTGCGCTTCGTGACCGGTCATTCGCGCGATGGCGAACCGCAATTGGACTGGCCGACGCTGGCGGACAGCCAGCAAACGTTGGTGTTCTATATGGGGCTGAGCCACAGCAGCCGGCTGTGTCAGCGCTTGATCGAGCACGGGCTGTCCGCGCAGACGCCCGTCGCGATTATCGAACGCGGCACCCAGCCGGATCAGCGGTTATTAACTGCAACACTGGCGACCTTACCGGCACTGCTGGCGCGCTATCAGCCACAGTCGCCTAGCCTGCTGGTGGTCGGTGACGTCGTCCGCTTCTGCCGTCATCCTGCGCTGCACGTTGACGCTGCTCCTGCACGCTTGATGATGGAAAAGCATGAAGCCGCCTGACGGCAACGGCTCTCTGCTTACAGCCAGTGCCTCGACATAAACCGGTTTTTCTTCGAGGCGCTTTCCACTTTCTACGCGGTTTTCTGCTTTATTGTCGTGTCCCCGTTACCCTCCCTACTGAATTTTCAGTCATGGTCTACAGGGAAGAGGATGAGATGCCATCGCATGATGCGATCTTCAAACAGTTTTTAAGCGATATCGCGGTCGCACGGGATTTTCTGATGATTCATCTGCCGGATGAAATCCGCAAACGCTGTGATTTCAGCACGCTGCAATTGGAATCCGCGTCGTTTATTGATGAAAAGCTGCGCGCGCGGATATCGGACGTGCTGTACTCACTGCATACCACCGCAGGCAAAGGGTATATTTACTGTGTGATTGAACATCAAAGCCGCCCGGAAAAACAGATGGCTTTCCGGCTGCTACGCTATTGTCTGGCTGCTATGCAGCAACATCTGGATCAGGGACACGATCGTTTACCGTTGGTGGTGCCGCTGTTGTTTTACCATGGCAGAGTGCGTCCTTATCCTTACAGCCTCCGCTGGTTGGACAGCTTCGCCGATCCCTTACTGGCACAAGCGCTGTATGAACAGCCTTTCCCACTGGTGGATTTAACTGCTATTTCGGATGATGAGATTCGCACGCATCGACGTATGGCGTTACTGGAACTGGTACAGAAGCATATTCGTACCCGTGATATGCTGGAGCTGGCGCGTGAGATTGGGTTACTATTTGAACGCTGGTCGGTGCCGCTGACGCAACGTCGGGCGCTGTTATTTTATATTGCACAAGCGGGAAACACATCCAAACCCGCAGATTTCATTGACGCACTGGCAGCACCGCTATCAACCGGTCAGGAGGACATTATGACGATTGCAGAACAATTGAAAAAAATGGGATTCGAGGAAGGGATCCAACGCGGTATTCAGCAAGGATTGGAGCAGGGCATTGAACAAGGGATGAAAAGTAGTGCCAGACAAATTGCCCGAGAGTTGTTGTTAACAGGTATGGATAAGGAAAAAGTGCGGCAAATTACCCGACTTGAAAACGAAGAGCTGGAGCAGCTGGTCACCGCTATCCTGCATGACACACAGCATTGATACTGTATTAAACAATACCGTATTAAAAGATGCCGTACTCAAAACCGAGCGTTGCTGATGCCTTTATAAGAAAAGGTCAGTCAGGCAACGCTCACGTCTTTCGTTAACGGCGCTTTTAGCCTTTGCGTACTCGCGCCGTTAGCCCTTTCAGGAAGTAGCGGATAACCTGATCGCCGCAGGTGCGATAGTTTTTATGATCGGGCGCGCGCATCATCGCGGTGACTTCCGGTACTGAGATGCGGAAATTCTGTTCCAGCAGGATCGCCTGAATATCATCCGTTTTTAATGAAAACGCGACACGCAGCTTTTTCAGAATAATATTGTTGGTCATCTTGCGCTCAAACTGCGGCGCAGGCTGGTTTTCATCTTGTCCACGTTTTTGCAGAATCAGCCCGTTCAGGAAATAACTCATCACGATGTCTGGGCAAGGTTGATAACCTTCTTCCCCTTCCTTTTTGACGTAGCTCGCCAACTGCTGGGGAGGGACGGTCATCTCCACCAGTGCCAGGATCTTCAGCAGGTGGTCATTATTCAAATTCAGCATATAGCGCACGCTGCGCAGGACATCGTTATTCATCATTACGGAAGGGGTCTCGCCGTTCGTCTTGGTACAAAACGCACAGTATAAAGGGAACGGCGGAGAAATGCAGAAACGATCGTGGAATTAGTGAAACGTCTCCCGTCCGGTAAAGTGTCCAACCCAGCCTTCTGGATTGGTAAAAATGCGGATCGCGACAAAATCAGGGAATTCGCCGCAGTCAAACCAGTGCGGCGTGTTGGCGGGAACGCGTAAGAGGTCGCCTGCCTCACAGGTAAGCTGGAAAACCTGCTCGCCAATCGGCACAAAAAAGCTTCCGCTGCCACGCACGAAGAAGCGCACTTCATCTTCACTATGGGTATGTTCCTGAAGAAATTTTTCCCGCAGTGCCAGTCTCTCAGCATGATCCGGTGTCAGGCTGATCACGTCGGCAGAGGTGTAGCCCTCCTGCTGCTTGAGACGTTCAATGTCGGCCTGGTACTGAGCCAAAATGGTTTCGTTGCTGGCGTCTAACGGTGGTGCATCGGTCTGCCAGTGCTCTAGCTGGATCCCGGCACTGGCGAGCAGGGAAGCGATGTCAGTAAACGTGGTGAGTTGTTGGACGGGTTGCGTGATCTGTGGACGGTGGTAAATCGCTAGCGTTGTCATGTCTGCTTTTCCCTTGGGTATAGAAGAACCTTAACCATTCCCTTTATAGGGACAAAAAACAAGATGCATTTTTTATAACTTATTCCTGTAAATTCAATAAGTAAAAATCGCTACATCTGTTTATCAATGCTATTTCTATTTAATCACTAGCCATTATCATTTTTGTTATTTCGATTTAACTTTTCCCGTTGCTAATCTCTTTCCCTGCTAATAATTTTATAAAAATCGGGATAAAAATGATGAAAACTCGCTTTTCTCGTCTCGCTGCGTGCGTGCTCGCTACAGGGGTAATGACCTCTGTTCAGGCAGCGGATGAGACACTGTCATTGAAGGGAAAAACCATTGGCGTTGCCGTAGTGGGAACACAGCACTTTTGGGACCGTGAGGCCTACAAAGGGGCGACCGAAGAAATTGAGAAACTTGGTGGGCAAGTCGTGGGCGTGGATGGAGGGCGTGATAATCAGGTTCATGCCAATAATCACGATATTCTGCTGGCGCGCAAGGTCGATGCCGTGATCAGTATTCTTGGCGACAGCGCGGTAGAGCCGAAGTTTAAAGCGCTGCGTGAGGCAAAGATTCCGGTTTTTACCGTCGATCATGTCTCGTCTTACTCCATCAATAACACGACGTCAGATAACTACGCGATTGGCTCGACGATCGGGCGCTATACGGCGGATGCGCTGGGCGGAAAAGGGAACATCGCGGTTTTCAACGCCTTCTCTAACGCGCTGCGCATCTGCGGTATTCGCTATGACCTGTGGAAATACGTTTTGCAGGATTATCCGGGGATCAAAATCATTCAGCCTGAGCTGGCCGAACAATATTCCAACTCGCCGGAAGATGCGCGTAAGAAAACCCTTGAGCTGCTGAGCCAGTACCCGAAAGGCACGTTGGATGCAATCCACGTTGCCTGCTGGGATCAGCCAGCCATCGGCGTGGTGCAGGCATTGGAAGAAACCGGGCGCGATAAGGACGTGAAGGTCACGGCGATTGATGCCGGGCCAGAAACGCTGGAAATTATGGCGGAGAAAGGCAGTCCGTTTGTTGCCAACGTAGCGCAGCAGCCGCGTCTGATTGGCACCACATCGGCGAAAAACGTCGCGCGTTATTTCGCGGGTGCCACACTGCTGCCGCAGACGTTTGTACCCGTCTTGCCTGTCAAAGGGGAGGCGGAAGCCAAGGCGGTCTATAAACAGCTTGGCTATGGCGAACTGAAATAACCTATGGTGGGATATCACTCAGCCCCGTCGCCGTCCGGCGGCGGTCTGGCAATGACGCACATCAGCAAGCAGTTTGCAGGGGTTCCTGCGCTGGACAACGTCTCGCTAACGGTTAGGCCGGGAGAAATTCTCGGCCTGATCGGGGAAAACGGCGCGGGGAAATCGACCTTAATCAAGGTACTGGCTGGCGTTTATGCCGTAGACGGCGGCGAGATCGCTGTCGATGGGCAACGGTTGGGCGCTGTGACGCCCGCGGTTATCCACGCGCACGGCATTCGTTTTATCCATCAGGAACTGCATCTGATTCCCCATTTTACCGTAGCGGAATCGGTGTTTCTCGGTCAGGAACGAGTGAACCGCTGGCGAGGCGTCGATCGTCGGGCGATGCGGCGTGAAACGGAACAGTTTTTTCAGCACACATTCAATTTATCGATAGACGCCAATCGGCTCATCCGGGAGTTAAGTCTGGCGGAACGCAAACTGGTGCAGGTCGCACGAGCGCTGATCGACGGCAAGGCACGGCTGGTGGTGTTTGATGAACCGACGGCACCGCTGGAAGCACGGGAAGCTACGCAGCTACTGCATACGCTCCAGACGCTGAAACAGCGCGGTATTGCGATTATCTATGTCTCTCACTATCTCAATGAAATTGCGGATATTTGCGATCGCGTCACCGTGTTACGTAATGGTAAGGGTGTGACGACGCTGGACGATCCTGAGACGAAGGATATCGATGGAATGATTCGTCTGATGGTGGGGCGAGAGATTGCCAGCCTGTTTGACGGGAAACGCAAGGCAGAGAAAAGCGGTACGCCGCTGCTACAGGTTGAACAGCTCACAGATCGGCAGCATTTCCAACCGATCCGTTTTCAGGTGGCGGCGGGAGAAATCGTTGGCATTGCGGGGCTGTTAGGATCGGGACGTGAGGCGCTGATTGATGCGCTCTATGGCATCACGCCCGCCCGTGAAGGACATATTACGATCGAGGGTCAGACGCTGCGCCCGCGTTCTCCAGTGCAGGCCATCGCGCAGCGGATGGCGCTGGTGCCGCGCGATCGTCGTCACGATGGGCTGATTTTACCGCTATCCGTGGCGGACAATATCAATTTGGCTTCCTTGCCCGCTGTCGCCTGGCGCGGCTGGCTGCGGCGTAAGCAAGCTGTAGCACAGGCGAACCATCTGGCGCAGACGCTGGATATCCGGCCGCGCGATGTCAGCGTGCCCGTGCGCAATTTAAGCGGCGGTAACCAGCAGAAGGTGATACTGGCGCGCTGGCTAAAGACCGATACCCGGCTGCTTATTCTTGATGAACCGACGCTGGGGGTTGATATTGGCGCGAAAGCAGAAATCTATCAGCTTACCCGGCAGCTCGCGGCAGAAGGGCGGGCCGTTATCGTTTCTTCCAGCGATGATGGTGAACTTCTGGGGCTGTGCGATCGCATTCTGGTGATGTGGCGTGGTGAACTTATCGCTGATGTACCGACGGAACACCTCTCGCTGGATAGCCTGCTGGCGTTGACCAGCAGCGGTCGCATGCAGGAGGCGGTATGACTCGTGCCTTACAATCCCTCCGAGCAACGCCGCGTTTAGCCGGTTTTTTCAATCACATTCCCTTAGTACTGTTTGCGGCGCTGCTGCTGTTCCTCTGCCTGAGCGCACCTTATTTTCTCAGTTGGCAAAATATCACCATTATTTTACGCCAAAGTGCGCCGCTAGCGATCCTGTGCTTCGGGCTGGTCTGCGTCATTACGGGCGGCGGTGACGATGTTGTCTCCGGCGGTATCGATCTCTCGCTGCCTGCGATTGCGGTACTTGCCGTGGCGATAATCAGCGACGGTTTGACGAACGCAGGGTTCAGCTATCCGTGGTTGATTGCGTTGGTGGTGGGGGCTGCGCTATTGGCGGGTACGGTGAATGCCGTGCTGGTGGTGGCGATTCGACTACCGCCGCTACTAGCGACATTAGCCTGTTCCGTGGCGGTTATCGGGCTCACCAATTTGCTGACTCAGCAGCGGCGCATCAGCGTGAGCGATCCAGTAATTGTGGCGTTTCGTGATAGCAGCCTGCTTGGGTTGCCGCTGGCGGTCTGGTTCATGCTGCTGGTCTTCCTCTTGTTTCAATTTCTCGTTCACCATAGCCGCTGGGGGCAGCATTTGCAGGCCGCGGGCGGAAACCGCGAAGCGGCGCAGCTGTCAGGCATTTCCCATACGCCGCTGGTTATCGGTTCGTATTTGCTAGGGGCGCTGGCGGCGGCGCTGGCCTCGCTGACGCTGGTGGCGCAAGGATCGGGTAGTTCTCCCGGCACGGCAGAGCCGCTGTTGCTGGAGATGGTATTGGCGACGTTTCTCGGCGCGGCGTTTTCACGCCGTCGGGTGGTCACCATCTGGGGGGCATTGCTGGGTACGCTACTGGTGAACGCCCTGTCGAACGGTCTGGCGCTGCTGCGAGTTGATATCTTCTGGGTTGGTGCGATTAAGGGCGTGCTGATTCTGGTGGTGCTCGCCGCCGCCTCGCTACGCAGGCAAAGGAGTCACGCGTGAAACCTTCTTCTTTGGCGGTGCAGCCTGCGCTGCCGGGCGGCAGACTGGGGCTGTCGTTCTTTATTCGTTATGGTTTTCTGGTCATTCTGCTGGCTTTTCTGGTGTTTTTCTCGCTGCAAAACCCGATATTTTTGACGTTAGGTAACTGGGGGAATCTGCTGCAGGGCAGTGCGGTGCTGTTGATTGTGGCGCTGGCAATGACGCTGGTGGTGACAGCAGGCGGAATCGATCTGTCCGTGGGCGTTGCGCTGGATTTTGGTGCCGCCTTCGCGCTGGTGGCACTCAAAGTCTATGGCCTGCCGTGGCAGGCAGCGGTGTTGACGGCATTAGCGGGAGGCGCACTGATTGGTTTGCTTAACGCGGTGCTGATTATTCACTGCCGCATTAAGCCGTTTTTGGCAACGCTCGGGACGTGGTTTATCGGTAGCAGCATCGAACGCATTTACACCGAGGGCGGCGGACCGATTGCTTACCGTCGGATGGCACCGCAGTATCATGATTTGGCCGTTGGCGATCTGTGGGGTATTCCGGTGCCGATCGTGATTGTGGCGGTGCTGTGGCTTGCCTATTACCTGTTTTTTGAACGGACGATTGCTGGTAAACGTATTCATGCGATGGGGTTGAATGCGCCAGCGGCGCTGATTGCCGGCGTTAACGTGCGGCGCACGATGTTCTGGCTGCTGATTGTCACGTCGGTGACATGCGCTATCGGTGGCGTGGTGTTATCCGCCAATCTGCGGCAGTTTACGCCGCTGGCCGGACAGGCTTACCTGATGGACGCGATTGCCGCGGTGTTCATCGGCACCGCGTTCCACGCGCAGGGGCGACCCAACGTGGCGGGGACGCTAATTGGCGTGCTGTTTCTCGGTATGATCGCCAACGGCTTGAACCTGATGGGGCTGAACTTCATCGTCAAAGATGCGCTGAGCGGCGTGATTTTAGTGCTGGCGCTGGCGCTCTCTTTCCTGCAAGGACGACTGCGTCAGCGGCAATAATGAATCGACCACGAATAAAAAAAACAGAATGTGAAGAAGGAGCGAGCGTGAGCCAATTTGATGCGGTTTTTGTTGGATTAACCATTCTGGATGTTGCCGGTCGGCCGGTAACCGGCTTGCCTGAAGGCGGCGGCGTCCATTTTATCGATGAAATTCGCCTTAATCCCGCCGGTACAGCCAGCGGTGCGGCGATGAATGCCGCCAAACTCGGTATCCGCACCGCGACGGCAGCTTGCCTCGGTGAAGATGAGAAAGCCGATTTTATTCTGGCAGCCTATCGCAAGTTAGGCATCGACTGTTCTCTGATACAGCGAACGACGGCGGCATCGACCTCCGCGACCATTTTGACCATTCGGCCGGACGGCGAGCGTCCGGCTCTGCACTATCGCGGGGCGTCAGATCACCTGTTCATCGATGAACAGGACTTTGATGCCGTGTGCAATGCCCGCTTTTTACACCACGGCGGCACGGGATTGCTGGCGAAAATGGATCAGGGACAGAGCGCGCGTCTGCTTCGACATGCCAAAGCGAAGGGGTTGACGACCAGCTTCGATCTGATTGCGCCAAATGCGGAGACGCTGTCGCTGCTGACGCCGCTGCTGCCGGATGTCGACTACTTTATGCCATCGCTGGACGAAGCCGCGTTTATCTCCGGCCTGACTACACCAGAGGAGATTGCGGCTTTCTTCCTCGATCGCGGCGTCGGCACCTGCATTTTCAAGGCCGGTGCGAGCGGGTCTTACGTGTTCGGTCAGGATGTCACGCTGCACATTCCCGCCTATCGTGTGGCGGTATCGGACACGACCGGTTGTGGCGACAGCTACTGCGGTGGCTTTATTGCCGGTCTGGCAAAAGGCTGGGATCTGGAGCAAGCCTGCCAGCTCGGTTCGGCCGTTTCAGGGCTGGTCGCCACCGGTCTGGGGTCCGATGCGGGTGTGATTGACTGGGAGCATACGCTGAAGTTTATGGCAGAAGCGCCTACCTATTATACTCGTCATACTTCAAGCTGCATGTGCGTTGGCTGCGTTCAGTCACCCGAATCACTTACTTGAGTAAGCTCATCGGGACTCCTTCTCTTGCCGCATTACGAGGCGCATAAATGAGCCTCGCCCTGTGGGCCAACGCTTTGCGTTGTTCAAAACGCTAACGTTTTGTCCTGCAACTCGAATTATTTAGAGTAAAGATCAGTGCCGCGTCTATTTCCATTCGTAAAGCAGCGGTTCGCCGCGAATAAACCGCTGAAGGTCGGCGGCGATCATCGCGGTATGTTTCACCAGCGTTTCCCGCGTCGCGCCGGCAATGTGCGGCGTGAGTACCACGTTATCAAATTCGGTAATGAACGGGTGATGACGCCAGAGCGGCTCGCTGTCGTAAACGTCAAGTGCGGCACCCGCCAGCCACTTTTCGCGTAGCGCCGCGATCAGATCGGCTTCGACAATAACGGCAGCGCGCGAGGTGTTGATCAGATAGGCTGAGGGGCGCATGGTTCTGAGTCTGTCGAGGTTGACCAGCCCTTTGGTTTGCGGCGTGCTGTTCAGGTGCAGGCTGACGAAATCGGACTGCGAAAACAGCGTGTCCAGCGTAGTCTTGCGAATGCCCGGTTCGTCGATCTCTTCGGCGGCGACATACGGATCCGCAATCAGCAACTGCATCCCAAAGGCGCGCGCCAGTTTCCCGACCCGATGACCAATGCTGCCATAGCCGATGATGCCGAGCGTCTTATTACGCAGTTCGCCACCTTTGAAAATCTCATACGGGCTGTGTTTGTCTACGTCCCACACCACATCCTGTCGTAGCCCGTCCTGCGTTTGTAACGCGGTGTCGGTTTCACGCGTGAATTCGCCGCGCTTTAGGGCGCTATGGGCCTGAGGGATGTGGCGGGTGGCATTCAGCATCAGCGCCAGCGTTAATTCTGCGGCGGCATCGGCATTGCGTCCGGGTGTGTAAAGCACCGGAATACCTCGGCGGCGTGCGGCATCGATATCGATGTTGACCGGGTTGGCGCGAGTACAGGCGATAAGCCGCAGGTGGGGGCAAGCCTCAATGACGCGGGCGGTAATATCGTCATAGCTGGTGACGATGACGTCGGCGTTCTCCGCCAGTCGAATCAGCGCCGCTTCGCTTAGTTTGGGCTGGCCGATGGCCCAGCCGTCTACCACCAATTCCCCCAGTGCCTGAAAGGCATCAAGGCTGCCGCCATATTCGGCGGTAAATACGATCTTCATGAGGCAAGACTTTCCTGTGAGGTAGGAGCCGTGTGCGAACGCGCCGCGTTGTGATTGTCGAGTGCATTAAGTGCCAGAGCCCGAGCCTGCCAGAGCGGCTGTAGCTGGTCGCGCAGTTGGCGAAAAACCGGAAACAGTGTCTGATACTGCCGATGGGCGTCGGCATCAGGGAGAAACGTTGACGCCTGTGCGTTGACGGCGGGAACGATGTTGGCACTTTCTCCGATGGACAGGGCGGCAAGGCGTGCGGCACCGCATGCGCTCAGCTCTTTGACCGAACTGGCGATCACCCGCCGTCCGGTGCAGTCCGCGATGATTTGCAGCCAAATCGCTGAGGCGGCACCGCCACCAGCGATGTAGAGATCGCCGTGAGTAGGGTAGCCACTGAGCGAATCGGTAATCGCATACGCGAGCCCCTCAAAGACCGCGCGCAGTAAATGCGCGTTGGTTGTGGACTGCTCGATACCAAAAAATCCCGCTCGTGCCGAGGTGCTGTAAAACGGTGCGCGCTCGCCATTGAGGTAAGGCTGATAGAAAACGCCGCCGCTGCCAGGCGGCACGCGGGCAATGCGTGCGTTGATGGTCTGAAAATCGGCATCGTCGGTCAGCGTGCTCAGCGTGCTCAGCGCCCAGTCAATATTGGGCGTGCCGGACTGCATCGCGAACAGATTGAGATAATGGCCCGGCCAGGCGTGTGCGACAAACCGGGTTTGCAGGCTCACCTGCGTTAAACCACGGCACACAATGCCAGTGCAGCAGGTGGTGCCGAGAATGGTGAAAATGTCGCCGTCGTGAATAGCGCCGATACCCAGCGCGGCGGCAGACACATCCAGTGCGCCTGCACAGACAGGGATTCCCGCTGGCAGACCCGTTTGTGCGGCGACGGCGTCGCTGAGCGTGCCGGCGATATCATCGGGATAAAGCAACGGCGGAAAAAGCGGCCTAATCGCCTGTAAGTCCAGCTTATCCAGCACGGTTTTTGACAGCGTCTCGCTATGCAGATCCAGCAGCGACGTACCGGCATCGGTCAGTTCCAGATTAGCCTGTCCCGTCAGTCGAAAGCGAACCCAGTCTTTGGCAAAAAAGAAGTAATCGGCATCGTTCAGCGCATCCGGCTGATGTTGTGTCAGCCAGCGTAACTGCTGCGCGCTGTTACAAGGGAGCAGGGGAGAACCGGTTTCGGGAAAGAGCGTCGCTTCCAGATTCGGGCGCTGTTTAAGCTGATGAACCTGTTCCGCTGTTCGGGTATCGCTCCAGAGAATGGCCTGTCGTACCGGTTGCCCGTGGCGATCGCTCAGCCAGACGCCTTCACCCTGTCCGGACAGCCCGATGGCGCGTACGCGACTCTGTTCTCGCTGCGGCGAGGTAGCCAGCGTTTTCAGGGTAGACAGCACGGCGTCCCACACCTGAGACATCTCTTGCTCGGCGTAGCCGGGCTGCGGGGAATAGGTCACGGTGTTGGCTGACGCAATCAGCAGTTCATTGAAATCGGCATCGAATAGCACCGATTTGACCTTTGAGGTCCCGATATCTATGCCAATGTAGTAATCCATGTGGTTCTGACCCTGCCTCGTAAAACCCGTATCAGCATCAGAGTAATGGAAAAATGGTGGCCGCTATATTCATAGAAATGCAAAGCAAAGCAGCAATGTTGGAATAGCGGGAAAGGGGGAATGAACGGGCGTGTGTAATGGCGGAACGACCGCCATTAATGCTAAAAATTTACTCGGCGGATTGGGCCAGAATAGCGTCGAGCAGGCCGGGGAAACGCTGTTGCATATCACTGCGGCGCAGTCGGTTGATGTGCGTAGTGCCGATATTGGTGGTATGCAGCAGACCCGAGTCGCGCAACACGCGAAAATGGTGGGATACGCTGGATTTTGGCCGACCGCCGTCAAGCTCGCTACACGTTGCTTCTTCTTGTACGGATAAACAACGCACAATGGATAAGCGTACCGGATCGCTCAAGGCATACAGGACGCGCTCAAGAGTAAATTCTTCGGGGGTAGGGTGCTTAAAAGGTCTCATGAGCGAATTATAGCGTCAGGGTTGTCTAAAATCTATTATTCGAATAATATCGAAATATCGAAGTAACCAGACAAGGCAGAAAATATTATGTCCGCACTGTTTCAACCCTTCAAACTGAAAGACATCACGTTACGCAACCGTATTGCCGTTCCACCGATGTGTACCTATTCCGCGAATGATGGCCTGATCAATGACTGGCATCAGGTGCATTACGCTTCTCTGGCGCGCGGTGGTGCCGGGTTGGTTATCGTAGAAGCAACAGCGGTTTCCCCCGAGGGCCGCATTTCTCCGCACTGTACCGGAATCTGGAATGACGAGCAGGCGCAGGCGTTTGCCAAGGTTGCTAAATCCATTAAAGATGCAGGCTCCGTGCCGGGTATTCAGATTGCACACGCCGGACGCAAAGCCAGCGCCAACATTCCCTGGGAAGGCGATGACCATATTCCAGAAGGGGATGCACGCGGCTGGCAGACTATTGCCCCTTCCGCAGAAGCTTTCGGTGCGAATTTGCCCAAGCAGCCGCAGGAAATGACGCTGGAAGATATCGCCCGCGTGCGTGATGATTTTGTTGCTGCCGCTCGCCGCGCGTTGGACGCTGGGTTTGAATGGCTGGAGCTGCACTTTGCTCACGGCTATCTGGCACAGAGTTTCTTCTCCGTTCACTCCAACAAACGCAACGATCAGTACGGTGGTAGCTTCGACAACCGTAGCCGTTTTCTGCTCGAAACGCTGGCTGCCGTTCGCGATGTGTGGCCACAGCATCTGCCGCTGACCGCCCGTTTCGGCGTGATTGAATTTGATGGTCGCGATGAAGAAACGTTGCAGGAATCGATTGAGCTTACGCGTCGCTTCAAAGCTGCTGGGCTGGATATGCTGAGCGTTAGCATTGGTTTCTCTACGCCGACGGCGAACATTCCGTGGGCACCTGCCTTTATGGGACCGATTGCGCAGCAGGTACGCGAGCAGGCCGATCTTCCTGTCTCTTCTGCCTGGGGCTTCGGCACGCCGGAGCTGGCCGAGCAGGCTGTGGCATCGGGTCAGTTGGATCTGGTGATGGTAGGAAAAGCGCATTTGGCGAACCCGCACTGGAGCTATCAGGCTGCACGCGAACTGGGCATCGATCGCGCCTCGTGGACGCTGCCAACGCCTTACGCCCACTGGCTGGAACGTTATTAATTACGACTCACGATTACAGGCGGCCTTTGCCGCCTGTAGTTGCTGATTAATTTCTTTGTGGCATTGATGCTACGTCCGCTAGTCGTACCCATTCAAGCAAGTTCATCTTTTGCTCGTCAGGCAACCGCTTAATCTTCCCCGGAGTGAGGCCCGTATAATTTTTTATCGCACGGGTAAAGGTTTGTTGGGATTCATAACCGTTCTGAATCGCAGTAATAATAACCGGTTCATTCCCTCTAATTAACTCAAGCACCGCCTTGCCAAGTTTGACATCTTTTATATATTTGCCCAGCGTAATCCCTGTCCGCTGTTTAAACACTCTCTGCATATGCCAGCGAGAAAAACCTGCGCGTTCCGCAACCATAGCGGTTGTGACAGGGTTGTCGTGTTGTTGCGCTATCCAACGGATCAGTTCATCAATAATGCCCTGATGGTAAGTATATATTGATGACATGTGCCCCCCATAAACGAGGGCGCATCATAGGATACGCCCCTCACTAAAAATTAAGCCTTACGGGTAAATTTCTCGACCACTTTCATGACTGTGAAGTAGAAGACAGGGACGAAGAATATTGCCAGTATCGTTCCGCTGACCATACCGCCAAATACGCCCGTACCGATGGCATGTTGGGTTTCTGCGCTGGCTCCGCTGGCAATCATCAGGGGGACTACGCCCAGGGTAAATGCCAGAGAAGTCATCAGGATAGGTCGCAAGCGCATCCGCGCGGCTTCAATCGTGGACTCGAGCAAACCTTTGCCGCCCTCATGCATCTGTTTGGCGAACTCCACGATGAGGATCGCGTTCTTTGCCGACAGGCCAATGATGGTAATCATCCCGACCTTAAAGAAGACATCGTTCGACATATCTCTCATCATGACAGCCAGCACGGCGCCTAACAGGCCCAACGGCACAACCATCAGGACGGACAGTGGAACGGCCCAGCTTTCATAAAGCGCCGCCAGGACCAGAAACACGACCAGCATTGACAGAACCATCAGCATCGGTGCTTCTGAGGCAGACTGCTGCTCCTGCAATGACAGACCCGTCCACTCAACGGCAAACCCTTCTGGCAGCTGTTCTGCCAGTCGCTCCATCTCTTTTATGGCATCCCCGCTTGAATAGCCTGCCGCCGCACTGCCGGTAATCTTAATGGCCTGATAGCCTTTATAACGCACCAGTTGCAGCGGCGAATTCTCCCATTTAGCCTGAACAAACTCGGAAAGCGGAACCATCCCGCCACTGCCATTACGTACGTACAGTTTGAGAATATCCTCTGGCTGCATACGGTACGGGGCATCTGCCTGAATGATGACTTGCTGCATACGGTCAGCGTTAGGGAAATCATTGACATACAAAGAACCCACGGCTCCAGATAACGTCTGGCTAATTTCATCAAATGCCACACCTAATGCGAAGGCTTTCTGGCGGTCGATTTGCAGGTTAATCACTTGCCCGTCGGGCAAACCGTCAACGTAGACGCCCTGAACGACCTTGCTGCCCGCTGCCAGCTCCAGAAGTTTATTTTGTGCTTCTTTGAGGGCGGCGAACCCTTTACCCGCCCGGTCTTCAAGACGCATGGCAAAGCCGGAAGAGTTTCCAAGCTCATCAATCGCCGGAGGCATCAGACTGTAGATTTCAGCCTCAGGGTGGCCATATAAAGCCTCTAACACATGGCCGGACTCGGACGCTGCGGTCGCACCATTACGCTCATCCCAGTCTTTTAGCGTGGTAAAGGCCATCGCCGAGTTTGGCCCTGAACCGGAGAAACTGAATCCCATGATGGAAAGGTTGGCTTCGATGCCTTCTCTGCCCAGCACAGTATCTTCAAACGTTTTCACCACGCCTAAGGTTCGCTCCTCCGTGGCATCCGAAGGCAGCTGAATTGAGGTCAGGAAATATCCCTGATCTTCCTCTGGCAGGAAGGAGGAGGGAACGCTCCTCATCGATAAGAACAGGACAACGCACAGCGCCGCATAGACAGCCAGCGACCGTCCAACTCGCTTCAGCATTCGGGTAACGCCGCTTTCGTAGCGGTCGGTCATCGCCGAAAACTTGCGATTAAACCAGCCGAAAAAGCCGCGTTTCTCATGGACATTTTTATCAATCGGTTTCAGGAGCGTGGCGCACAGCGCGGGCGTCAGGCTAAGCGCAAGGAAAGCAGAAATCAGTATCGAAACGGCCATCGACAGCGTGAACTGTCGGTATATGGTCCCGACCGACCCCGTAGCCATCGCCATGGGAATAAACACGGCACTGAGCACCAGCGTGATGCCGACAACCGCCCCGGTTATCTCTTTCATCGCTTTCTGCGTCGCTTCTTTCGGGCCCAATCCTTCTTCGGCCATGATGCGCTCGACGTTTTCCACGACCACGATGGCATCATCCACGATGATGCCTATCGCCAGAACCATGCCGAACATGGTCAACACGTTAATGGAAAAGCCTGACATCAGCATGACTGTGAACGTACCCAGCAACGCGATGGGGGCAACAATGGCGGGGATAAAGGTATACCTGACATTCTGCAAGAACAGATACATCACCAGAAACACCAGTACCATTGCCTCAATGAACGTGTGCACCACTTTCTCAATCGAAATTTTTACGAACGGAGTGGTATCAAACGGAATGGTGTATTGCATGCCTGGCGGCATCGCTTTACTCAGGTCATCAAGGCGCAACTTAATTTGGTCTGCTGTTCTGACCGCATTCGCGCCCGGGGCAAGCTGAATTGCCGCACCGGTGGAAATCTGCCCATTTTCCCGGGTTGAAAAGGTATAACTTTGTGGCCCAAGCTCCAGACGGGCAACATCAGAAAGTACCACCCGCGAGCCGTCCCGATTCGATCTCAGTGTGATATTGCCAAACTCTTCAGGCGAACTGAGCTGGCCTTTCACCAGTAAAGGATAAGTGACCTGCTGGCCCGGCACGGCAGGGGAATCGCCGGTTCGGCCAGGGGATATCTGGGCATTCTCTGCGGTGATCGCCTGACTAATATCGTTCACTGTCAGGCGATATTGATTGAGTTTGACCGGATCGATCCACACGCGCATGGCTTTTTCCGCCCCAAACAGCTGGACTCGCCCCACACCTTCAACCCGACGTAATTCTTCAAGCATATTACGGGAGAAATAATCGCTTAAATCGCTGTCCGACATCTGTCCCTGCTTCGAGGAAAGCCCAATAATCATCAGAAAGCCTGAGGATGATGCTTCAACATTGAGGCCATTCTGTCGTACCACCTGGGGCAATCTTGGCTCGACGATTTTAATACGGTTTTGCACGTCAACCTGAGCCAGTTCGGGGTCGGTACCGGGCTTAAAGGTGACGGTAATGGTTGCCTGTCCCGTGGTATCACTGGACGATTCAAAGTAGAGCAGGTTTTTAACCGAAGACAGCTCACGCTCGATTAAAGACACGACGTTGTTGTTCATCATCTCAGGCGTAGAGCCCGGATAAGTGGCGTAGATATTGACACTGGGTGGGGCCACCGAAGGATAGCGAGCAACAGGCAGTTTGGGGATGGCGATCATCCCGAACAGCACAATAAACACGGCAATAACCCAGGCAAAGACAGGGCGATTAATAAAAAACTGCGGCATAGGAAATCCTGAATAATAGTGAGGGTGGGGTTACGGGTGTGTACCTTGTGCCAGTTGCAGAGACATTCCGTCCTGTAATCTACCCATCCCCTTGATAACTAACTGGTCGCCAGCCTTAAGGCCGTTTGTGATTGAGAACTTAGCGCCAACGGCCTCTCCCAGCTCAACCTCGACAGATTTCGCCTTACCTTCATCATTGAGCCAGACATGCGTTTTAGTGCCTTCACGTACCACAGCTTCACGTGGAACCATCAGGCCTTCTTTGTCCAGCAGGTGTGAGACTTTTGCCTGAACATACATGCCCGGCAAAAGGGTTCTGTCCGGGTTATCAACCAGCAGACGCATCACCACGTCCCCCGTACCCGCATCAACGCTGACGCCGGTAAACAGGATTTGTGCTTTGTTGCTATAGGGCGTTCCATCAGCAGAGACAATGGCGGCGGACGCCGCATTTTCACCGCTGACTCCTGTGCCTGCGGCGGCGCGCAGTGCGTTCATTTGCGCGGCAGGCTGTCGAACATCAACATACACTTTGTCGATCTGCTGGACCGTTGCGAGAGCCTGACTGTCACTGGCACTGACCAGCGCGCCTTCAGTAATAAAATTTTGATCAACCCGCCCACCGATGGGGGATTTCACCGTTGAATAGGAGAGGTCCAGTTGTTTGCGTTCGAGAATGGCACGCGCCTCCGAGATAGCCGCTTTTGCCTGCTCAGCAGTGGAAAGCGCTTCTTCGTAATCCTGGTCGCTGACTGCACCTGAATGCCTTATCTTCGCAAGGCGGCTGGCTTTAGCTTGCAGCTGTCTGTAACTGGCCTGCGTTTTTTGCAACGCGGCAGCCGCACTGTTTACGTCAGCTTTAAACGGTGCGGGATCGATCTGGAATAATGCCTGCCCCGGTGTTAATTCACTTCCTTGGCTAAACTGCATTTCAGTGACGATACCGCTCACCTGAGGTCGAATTTGTGCGATACGAAAAGCGGCCACCCGTCCCGGAAAAGTTTGCTCACGAGACACCGGTTCTGCGGTGAGTATCTCCACGTTCACGATGGCCGGCATCTCTTCGGTTTGTGTGGCGGTTTCGGAACCTGAATCACAGGCTGATAAAAGCCAGAAGAGGGATAACACACTTATTTTCGTCGTTCTGTTAAGCATCATTCTCGTCATTTCCTGATATTTAAAATAGATATCACATGCTAGAATGATTATATAATTCATATGTTTACATTAAGTGTAGGTTGTGTGGAGATGGTGTGGAGAGCAATAAAGATGAGCGGATATCTGGAGCAAAAATGAAAAACATCAAAGTCCTGTTGGCAGAAGATGAAAACGAAATTGCAGAAATTCTAACCGCTTATCTGGTGAAAGAAGGTTTTACTGTGGTGAGAGCGAAAGATGGCCTTGAAGCGATTTCACTTTTTTTTGCTGAATCTCCCTCGTTTGTGATCCTGGATATTCGAATGCCGCATGTGGATGGCTGGCAGGTACTGAGTGAAATCAGGCGGGATAATGATGTGCCGATCATGATGCTAACCGCGCTGGATGCGGATATCGATAAGATTCAGGCTTTGCGGACAGGAGCCGACGATTACATCGTTAAACCCTTCAACCCTGCCGAGGTAATCGCAAGGATTCACGTCATTTTAAGGCGCATGTCTTTTCACCGCACCGATAAAAACCCACTCTCGTTCAGCACGCGTCATATCGATCTGAACGTCAATCATCACACGGTCGTGATTAAAAATACCCATACCGATATTGGCAGCCAGCTCACGTCGACGGAGTTCAAAATTCTTCTCCATCTTATTCGCTATCCAAAAAGGGTATTTTCACGTCAGGAGATCCTGGAGTATTGCCTGCCGGAGGGCGAAGCCAGTGAACGAACGGTGGACAGCCATATCAGCAAGTTGAGGAAGAAAATTGAACAGGCGGGGTTATCCTCTGTACCTGAGAGCATTCGTGGCTTTGGCTATCGGCTTGGAGACTAAGATGGTGAAAACCGGCATTCGTTATCAGCTCTTCATCCTGACGTCTAAAGTGGCGCTCAGTACGCTCATCCTCCTGTCCTTGGTTTACAGCATCTATATCATCACTTTTGCTGATGTGCGGGATGAATATAGCTGGATACCCACTACCCATGACTGGGTTCTGACGTTGATTTCTGGTTTGTTATCTTCCGTGGTCGCGTTGGGTTTTGCCTGGTCCTTTGCGCGAAAAATCATTATTCCATTGAATGCTGTGGCCGAAAGCGCCCGCAAGATTGCGGAAGGCCGGCTTAGCGCAAGAGCAACACATAGCGCTCGGGAAATCCGGGAGGCGGCATTACTGGTCGATGATTTCAATGCGATGGCCAGTAAACTGGAAGTGATGTCCAGTGAAATGAAGAAATGGAATGCCGCTATCGCTCACGAATTGAGGACACCCGTTACCATTTTACAAGGCAGGATTCAGGGCATTCTGGATGGCGTATTTGAGAAAGACGACCGGCAATTTTTGCTGTTGCTCAACCAGACTGAAGGTTTATCGAGACTTATCGATGATTTAAGGGTGTTAAGCCTTTCCGATAGCGGCCAGCTCTACCTGTATCGTGAAACCGTACAGATGGATCAGTTGATCGTAACCAGCGTCGAACTCTTTCGTGATGAACTTGAGAAGAAAGGCCTGACACCCGCTATCGAGGCGGATCAACTCACTGGTTTTGTGGACAAAATCCGTATCAGTCAGGTTTTATCAGCGCTGCTGAGTAATGCCATTAAATATTCTGTTGCCGGTAAAATTCTCATTACCTGTCATTGGGTAAATAGCGACATCCGTATTACGGTAGAAGATGAAGGGCCGGGCATTCTGCCACAGGATATGACGGCGATATTCGACGCGTTTTATCGCGCTGATACTGTGTGCTCGGCGAAAACAGATGGCTCAGGGCTTGGGCTGGCCGTAGTGAATGCTATCGCAAGGGCGCATGGCGGTCAGGTAAGTTGCAGAGACAGTGCCTTGGGGGGAAGTTGTATTGAGATCGTGCTTCCCGCTGAAATCAACTGAACTGAATTTTCTTCGGCATGGCTGTTGCGGCTGCAACGTCATGCCTCCTTTCGCTTAACCGACTTCACCCTTCTTTATTTGCCCAACGTTGTGCCAGAAACGAGCGTGCTTATGTCTCGGTCTATTGATTTAGGGGAGGGGGACTCGCTCTCCCAAACGGACTGCACTCTTCGTTTTTTGAAAAATTTTTTCAGGCTAACGCTTGACTAGGTAGAACGATCGTTCTACCATTTATTCATGAACAAAAAACTAAACGACACCCGAGAAAAAATCCTGGCGACCGCCGAGCAACTTATCTATCAGAACGGCATTCATGCCACCGGCATGGACCTTCTGGTCAAGACCTCTGGCGTAGCAAGGAAAAGTATTTATCGCTATTTCGCGACCAAGGATGACGTGGCGGCCGCCGCGTTGAATGCACGTGATGAACGCTGGATGCACTGGTTCAGAACGGAATGTGATAAAGGCGATACCCCTCAGGAGCGCATCCTGAATATGTTCACTGTACTCAGAGGCTGGTTTGAGTCAGAGGGCTTTCGTGGTTGTGCCTTTATTAACACGGCTGGAGAAGTCGGTGACCCTGCCGATCCCGTTCGCCAAATCGCAAAATTGCATAAACAAAAATTGCTGGATTACACGCTGGAACTCACCGGGCAATTAAACATCGAGCAACCGTCAGCCCTGGCCAGACAGCTGCTGATTCTGATGGAGGGCGCTATCACCATGTCACACGTGATGGGCGATTACAGCGCCGCCGATAGCGCAAGAGAAGTGGCGCAACTGTTGTTGAAACAGGCCTCTCACTAAGGCCTGAGTTTCAAAAAATCCCGTTCTATTGATATATCCAAATGTTGGAGGCTCTACTATGTCCGATAAACAGATTCGCCCGCCACTTCCTCCTTTCACTCGCGAAACGGCGATTGAGAAGGTGCGACTCGCTGAAGATGGCTGGAACAGCCGAGATGCCGAAAAGGTATCGCTGGCCTACACGCTGGACACCAAATGGCGTAATCGCGCCGAGTTTGCAACCAATCGTGAAGAAGCCAAAGGTTTCCTCACGCGGAAGTGGAAAAAAGAACTTGAGTATCGTCTGATTAAAGAGTTGTGGGCGTTTACTGACAATCGCATCGCCGTGCGGTACGCCTATGAGTGGCATGATGACTCGGGTAACTGGTTCCGCTCTTATGGCAACGAAAACTGGGAATTTGAAGTAGATGGCCTGATGCATCGCCGCTTCGCCTGTATCAACGACATGCCTATTAAAGAGAGTGAACGCAAGTTCCACTGGCCACTGGGTCGTCGTCCGGATGATCATCCCGGTCTGTCGGAGCTGGGCCTGTAACGTTCTACATATTCTTCCGATAAGCCCCCGATGACTGTCTCAGCCGGGGGCTTTTTCTCAACTTAAAAATGACGGCATCTATTTATCGCACTACTGATGTCATTCGGATGAGGTTATTTTCGCTACGCTTTTGACCGACAGTAGCATGATTCCAGTTTGTCGAGGAACGCGAATAAAACCCTATTCATTTCACTGTAATCATGAGCCCGTAGTTCTTCTGGGGTGTTGATGAAACGATATTTTGCGGCCTGACTTAAATCCTTATCTGAGTGTGCAATTAATAATTCGACGACATCCGGCGTGAGTTCCATGTGGCATTGAAACCCGTAAACCAATTCGGAATAAGCAATTATCTGGCGTGGGCATCCTTCGCTGTAGGCGATAATTGTAGCCTCAGGCGTCAGGCCAGGCATATCGTTATGCCAGTGACCTACGTTGAGCTGACTTCCGAAGTGAGAGAACAGCTCGCTCTGGGTGCCTGTATCCGTCAGAAAAATGGGGAACACGCCTATCTCTTTTTCTGGGCTGTGAGCAAACGGAGCCCCCAGCGCTTCGCCAATCAGTTGAGAGCCCAGACAGACACCAATGATGGCTTTATCGAAACTCACTGCAGAGGCGATCAGCGCTTGCTCAGCTTTTGAATCGAAATGGGCGCATTGATCTAGGGTGAAGGCAGGATCCTGTGGACCGCCCATCACGATCAACAAATCGATGTCCCGGGCATCTTGCGGCAGTTTCTCGCCCGCATAAACACGGGAAAACGTTATTTCATGACCACGACTCATGGCCCAGGTTTCATAAGCGCCGGGCGCTTCGAAACTTTCATGCACAATAAAATGTACTCGCATTGGCGTATGCTCCTGTAATGCTTGTTACAACCTTAATTCAGTACGCTTTACCCTGCCAAAAATGATCAGCCGGGCAGTGTTAGCTGAACCATGGTAAACAAAGGGGATCAATCTGAGATGTCAGTTTGCATAGATAAAGCGCCAAGACACGATGAGGCGACGGGGTGGTCCGGGACTGCCATATCTTATCAGCGTGGAGAGGTCGATCCCCCGCATTACCATCTTGAAGGGCAACTCTTGTTTGCCACTAAAGGGGTTATGCTTGTTGAAACGGCAGACAGGCGATGGGTTATCCCTCCTCAGCGTGCGCTTTGGATCCCACCGTTGATGACTCACTCTTACAGCATTCTGTCCCATACAGAATTACGTGCTATCTATGTCAGTCGCAGCCTTATTGCGGAGTGCACAAATTTTACGAAGAACAGCCAGGTTCATGTCATTAACGCGACAGTGCTGCTGAAGGCGTTAATCGCGGGTCTGTTTACTGATGAATACCACGGTGCGGCTAAGCGAAAAATGGCGCTTTTACTACTGGAAATTCTTAGTGAAGCACCATCTGTGACTGCGGAACTCCCTATGCCGCGTGATGAACGTTTATTTCGTGCCGCAAGAGAACTGATGCTCAGCCATCGGTGGGAGGCGACCTTAATAGACATGGCTGATATTGCGAATATGTCGGAACGTACTTTTTCCCGCCGTTTTTTACATGACACAGGTTTCAGCTTCAGAATGTGGAAACAGAGAGCCAGAATATATGCATCATTAGACCTTCTATCTAATGATGTATCCGTTAAACAGATCGCTTACCAGCTCGGCTTTTCCTGTCCTGCCGCGTTTTCTGCTGCATTTCGTTCAGTGATAGGGACAACCCCAAGCGAGTTCTAATCTGGCTTTGAGTGTTTCTACTGAATAGATTCACTCACTGGGGACGAAAATTTTCGTTTTCGCTCATAGGAGATCTGCTCTCTTTTTGGCATGGCAGCATTGCCAGGAGCGGAAGTAGCCAATATTGTTATCTGTGTAAATTTAAAGGGAATAGGTCAATCTGTTATGTCATCCTTGTTTCTTTTAGATCATGTAGTAAATTATAGATGGTTATTCATTATAAAGAGAGTGTTAGCGTGTCTATCCTTCATCCAACTTTGGAAAACATACTCCGTTTAAAGGTTGCACCCACTCCCGGTGAGCTTCACTTGTTAAATCACCTTACGGAGAGCTTGGATGATAGCTACGAAATTTTCTTTAATCCATTTATTGATGGGGATCGCCCTGATTTTATCATTCTTAAAAAACACACGGCAATTTTTATTGTTGAAGTGAAGGACTATAACCTAGTTAATTATAGTGTGGATGCTTTTAATAAATGGCAAGTTAGTTCTGAAAAAGGGGTGTCGAAGATTTCATCACCTCAATCACAAGCTTTCAGGTACAAGTCAAATTTATATAATCTACATTTACCAGTATTAGGTCTGTCTTATCTAAAAAATCGCAATTTTTTTAACATTGCCCAGCCGTTTGTTTACTTACACAAAGGTAATAAAGCTAATATAGATTCGTTATATTCCCACGCCCAGAGTGAATTGATGGAGCGATCTAGGTATATTGATGAACAATACAGGAATAAAGAAATTTCTATAGAGCAATACAATCAACAGGCAGACAAAATATCGCGACTAAAAAGAAAGTCAACTAGAGATAAGTCCATGGCTTACGGCGCTGATCGAATAAAAGAACTCGTTAATAAAATTAAAAGCTTTAAGCCACATGTCCTGTTCGACGATCGTGTGTATGACGATTTTAAAAGACGCTTGATGCCAAGCGACCATACTTTAAAACAGGGGAAAAAAATCTTCTTAGATAAGCGTCAGAGTAAGTTGGCAATAAGCGTGTCTGGAAAAGAAAAGATTAAGGGTGTAGCAGGCTGTGGCAAAACTACTATCATTGCAAATCGAGCGGTAAATGCATTTCATCGGCATGATGATATTGTATTGATTCTGACTTTCAATATTACACTAAAAAACCTCATTAAAGACCGAATCAGCGATGTTCTTGGTTATCGAGACGATCAACATTTCGCAGTGACAAATTATCATCAGTTTTTCATGTCTCAATTGATTGAGACAGAACAGGATGTCAGTGAATTAATTGAAAAATATGGATTTAATGAATTATTTAACCGTGATTTATTCAGCGGTTTTTCTGTTAGTCAGTATCGGACAATTTTGATTGATGAAGTTCAGGACTTTGAAAATGAATGGGTAAAAATTATTCGTGACAACTTCCTCAATCACGAGGGTGAAATGATTCTGTTTGGTGACGAATCACAAAATATTTATGAAAGAGATAGCAAAAGAGCGGCCGTCATCGTGCAGGGATTTGGTGAGTGGAAGAAATTAAGTCGTTCCTATCGTACAAGCAGTGACTCGCCTTTGAATCGAATTTTTAAAGATTATCAATTGAAGTATCTGGTCGAAAAACATGCAGATATAGACTTATTTGAACAACAAAATATCCAGTCAGAAATGAATTTTGATATTATCAAATATCATTTCTTTCCATCCGACTGGGAAAATAAATGCTTTGAAAAAATTCAAAGTTACATCAGAAATTATAGTTTCAATCCAAATGATATTGTTATTCTGTCGTCTAATATTTTTCTTGTTCGTCGATTAAATGAAAGGTTGACTGAATTTGAAAATACCACCTGTATGTTTGAAACATATGAAGAACTAATTGAACTCCTACCGGAAGGAAAGAAGTATTACGATATCAATAGATTAAAATTGCTCACAAAAGAGGAGTTGCGTGATTTTATTAAGCGACATACTGGTATTAAATCTGATATTGAGCGGGTAAGAAGGACAAAGAAAAATCATTTTTATCTGAATAGTGGATTGATCAAACTATCCACGATACATAGTTTTAAAGGTCTGGAGTCTAAAACCGTGTTTTATATTATGGATGACAAAGATACTCCTGAGGTTATCTATACATCGATCACGCGATCTATTGAGAACCTCATTATCTTGGATAAAAGTAGTGAGGGGAAATATAAAAATTTTTTCAGCGAAATCAATGCGAATTGAAAAAAATTCTATACAGCTCAGCTGTAAACAGCCCGCTTAACCGGACCATTCACTTTTAGAGATCTTCCGGAAAACCAACTTCCGCTCCTCGCTCAAAGCAGACCTGACAGCCCCTCGGTCTGGCCACTTCGCGCCAAAAACAGACGCTGTGAACATCACGGTGAGTAAGATCCGATTTGCCAAAAGCTGGATGGGGCGGTTTGACGGGAGACTAACACTTCCGACAGAAAGCGTGACTTCAGGTCATCAGATGAATCTATTCAGAAAACCATCATTTTGATGGGAACCCTGAGATGAGGCAGATGCTCTGAGTTACAGGGCATAAGCAGGGCGAGTGGGTGAGCTGAGTACCGCCCCATCATCTGAACTGGGGCGGTTCGAATGTGTATTAATTGACGGTGTATAGCCACAATCTGCCTGAAAGCACACGTCTAACAACGATCAGAAGCTATATGTCACCTTCAGGCTTCCGGTAGGCGATGCTTTTCGTTGAACAATTGGGCTATTGCGTGCATCACCAGTCAACTGCGTAAAGCCTGCTGCGGCAATCATGCTCCAGTTTTGGTTGAACTTGTGCGTCCAGTCAGCATTCAGTGAATAGGCATAAATCCCAGATCCGACATCATGTTGGGTAAACCCCGATGCGGTCGACTGGGATGCATTTACCCCGTAGTAAGTCTGCATGTACTCGCTAGTCCCCCAACTGCTGGTCAGCGCCAGCGTGACGGAATTTTTCGATGACGTATAGAGCGGGCTGATAATGCCAAAATGCAGGGCTCCACCATTGCTTCGTTGAGAAACCGGCACCTCAGCCTGCACTTGTAAATTAAGCCAGTCCGTCACCTTATACCCCAGACCAAGCACACCGACAGCCGATCCTTTGACGTCACCCATACCTCGCAAGTGGTCGCTACCGTAGCTGATCGAGTCGCTGTCCACGTCACGATCCTTACGGCCTGCGCGATAGCTCAGCGCAGCGCTGTAATCCAACTTGCCGATGCTGTTACCGTAACCGATACCACGCGTGGTGCTGACGAAGAAACCATTTACCATAGAGTAATCAATCACCAGGGCAGTCGTGACGCGGCTTTCATCCGAACCCGAATAACGTGGCGCAACATCCACGCTTCCCCCCAGAGCCAACTCGTTGCCCTGTTTCTGTTCTGCTGCCAGCGTCGGGGTAGCCAGTAATGCCAGGACAGCGCCCGACAATAGTTTTTTCAGGGCACGCCCCGAGAGCGAATGGAGGAACTTATGATGCAGGTCGATGTTTCTCATTAAAGAAGTCCTTGTGGATTCAACTGATTACGATACAAGCGGTTTTAAACACCAGAACGCCCAGTTTGAATTCTCACCCTGAAGTTCTCATGAGCCAAAAATGAAGAAATACTGAAGCAAGCACCGGGCTGCAAATCTGATAGATTTCCTGATACCGTTTTTTCTTCAGACGTTCTTCATGCACTGTTGATAAAGTAACTATTGTGAACATTCTCCTAATTGAAGACGACCTCGATCTCGGCAATGGCGTGCGTATTGCCCTTGAAGATCAAGGATTAGATGTTATATGGGTGCGCCGTAAAGTGGATGCGCTGCATCAACTCGATCTCTGCGTGCCAGAACTTGTATTGCTCGACCTCGGCCTGCCCGACGGTGATGGCATGAGCCTGATGGCGAGCCTGCGTCAGCAGTTCAAGGGAATCCCCGTTATCATCCTGACTGCCCGAGGCACTCTGCAAGATCGTCTGGCTGGGCTGGATGCCGGTGCAGACGACTATCTCGTCAAACCTTTTGTTCTCGCTGAATTGTTGGCCAGAGTGAGAGCACTTGCGCGGCGCAGTTACGGTTTTCAGAATGAGGTGATAGAAATTCGAGGATTATCTCTCCATGTGCCGACGCGACGCGTGACAGTGGGGGCTCGTAATGTTGATTTGACGGCAAGTGAATATGCTCTGCTTGAAACGTTAATGTTGCGCACTGACCGCGTGCTTACACGACGGTTTCTGGAAGAAAAGATATTCGGTGCAAAAGAAAACATGAGCAACCCTCTCGATGTGCATATGGGCAATTTGCGTCGCAAAATCGGCGAGGGCTATGTGCGAACGGTGAGGGGCGTAGGGTATGTCATTGATACCGTACCGATTCAGAAGGGGGCAGGTTGATGCGTAATTTTTGGTGCCACCTAAAAATCCCAACGCTCGTGCGGAGAATTATGATCGCCCAAATGCTATTGCTTACACTGCTTTGGTGTCTTTTTCTGACCTACATTTTATGGGAGAACTTGCGTAGCCCCTCTATGCTATTGGGCAACAAGACTTACGAAACCATTCTTACATTGGTTGATCGTATGGGGGATCGTCCGCAGGATCTAACCGATGTGCTGGAAAAGTTCAGCAAGGCGTTGCAGGAAGGTTATGGCGGGGGGGAAGATCCAGAGCTGTCAATCAGCCTAATCGTTCGGAAGAATAAAGAGGTAATTTATTCATCTGATGGCGCGCCGGCAGGGGTGACAAACACCCGATATGGGAAAATTCAGAGCATTCAGAGCGACGGCCGCACCTGGACTAGCCGTACGCTAAAGTCCGGGAACTCCGACGCGGAGGTCACGCTGGTCACCCCAGCCGGAGGCTGGAACTTCTTTATATACCTGAACTCGCGCGGATACTACATATTGCCGCTGCTGGTCTGCATTCCTTTTCTTCTTTTTCCCGCGTGGCTGTCAATCCGCATTGCAATGCGACCTTGGAACAAGGTGGTAAATGAAATTGCCTTACGCACTCCAGAAGATCTCTCTCCCTTAAAAGAAGTCCCAAAGCACAGGGAGCTTCGCCAAATGGTGGACGCTATTAATATATTTCTTGCCAGGGTGCGAGAAAGTGCTGAAAGGGAACGGGTTTTCATTGCAGATGCCGCTCATGAGCTGCGTACCCCTCTGGCTGCGATGCGAATCAATGTTGAGGCTTTGCAGTCCTATATAAGCAGCGATAATCAACAGGCGTTGCTTGCAGGGATTATTCGCAGCAATAGCCGTGCTGCTCGTCTCGTCAATCAACTTCTGCTGTTGATGCACAGCGAAGCGCGCATTGACACGGTTATGGAGCCTGTGCCGCTGACGACGCTTATACAAGAGCGAATGGCCGCGTTGGCACCGCTAGCGGCTGGGCGCAGGATTGAACTTGAATTTTACTCCCATGATGAAATCTGGATTACCGCTGTTAGGGAACGCCTGATGTCGCTGATTGACAACGTCATTGAAAATGCCGTGAAGTACAGTCCTGAAGGCGGGCGGGTTGAGGTAGAGGTACGATCATTAGATAAATCCACGCAGTTACGTGTCTCAGATGCAGGGCCCGGTATTCCAGTTGAATTGAGGGAGCGCGTGTTCGATAGATTTTTTCGCGATCCCAATCAGATGCAAAGCGGGAGCGGGCTGGGACTGGCAATTGTCAAAGCAGTTGCGCAGCAACACAACAGCAACGTATACCTAAGTACGTCTGCAGAAGGCGGGCTCATGGTAACGGTTGACTTTCCACACCACAGTTCCGTCTGAAGGAAAACACAATGTTGTCCTTTTCCTTATTACTTGAGAAATCAGTCGCGCATTGTGGATCCAGCATCAGTGCCTCATCCGCTTCCGCCTGCAACGCCTGGATGAGATTAAGCCAAAGCGGCTTTCTGGCAATCCGGCAAAAAATGGTGACCGGATACTGAACAGTGCACCGTCATATGTGGTTGGCTCAGTAAGTCCAACACGAGCACTGGTGCAAAAAAGCGTGTTCAGTGACGAACCGCCGAGCACCGGGCAGGTAGTCTGGATGGCAGGAGCAGACAGAATACTGTGCGTTTCTCCCTCTGGGCTGTAACGAACAACCCGACTGCCGCCCCATTCGGCGTTCCACAGATAACCCTGTGCATCAATGCAGGAACCATCAGGCGCGCCGCCGCCTTCGACTTCCGTAAAGATTCGCTGATTGTCGAGCGAAGGATAATCACAGCAAAAGATTCGTCCCTGCATGGAGTCGCTGTAATACATCGTGCCCCCATCCGGGCTGAAGCAGATGCTGTTAGGAATGGCAACAGCGGGCAGGTCGAGTGTTTCCGTTTCCAGACTGACAGAATTTAACCTGTGAAATTTACCGATGGGCTCCACCGGATAGCCGTCGTGCATCGTGCTAAATACGAAGTTGCCTGCGCGATCGCAGCGGCCGTCATTAATACGCGTACCGGGTGCACCGGGTGAGGAGGAAACCAGGGTAAACGTATTGCTCTGCAAATCGTAATAGCCCAGGCAGGATTTAAACCCCATCAGCAGTATGTGTTCTTCATTTGTCAGCGCAAATGAGCCGAGGCGTTTCGGTAAGGGCCAACGGCTGATTTCTTCACCGTCTTCCTGGATAGCGAGTAATTCACTCCTCTCAATATCTGTCCAGTACAGGCGACGTGTCCTTTCGCACCAGAGGGGACATTCTCCCAGTTCATTGCTGGCATAAGCTGCAATAGTAAGCATTGTTTATTACCTTAGAGAGGCAGGGATTCCCTGCCGTAAAGTGGATTAGTTTCTGACGCCACGGGCGTATGCGTTTTCTCTGTCAGCTCAGAAAACGTTGTGACAGGCGATCGCCAAAGAGCATGACGGCAAGTCCGGCCAGCATGACCAGCATTCCACCCAGTCTGAGCAACGAAACCGGCCTTCGTATGGCACCCAGCAGACCAAAATGGTCAATCATCTGTGATGAAAGTAACTGTCCGACAATCGCCAACCCGAGCAGGGCTGAAAATCCGATTTTTGGCGCGAGTACGACATAGCTGAACAGAGCACAGGCCCCGATCAGGCCTCCCGCCAGACTCCACAACGGTTGTGACGGAATGGCCGCAAGCGAAGTCAATAATCCTCCGCGCAGCAGTGAATAAATCCCAAGGCTGAACGCTCCGGCAGCGAAGGAAAACAACGCGGCGGTGACAGGATCGCCCCCGAGCCCTCGCGCCAGCTGGCTGTTCAGGGTGGTCTGCAGAGTGATCCCGAGACCTGCTGCAAAAGCGATGGTGTAATAAATCATGCTCATGCGTTTACCTGTCAGTGTGCTTGCTTCAGGGGCAGAAAGGTTTCCGCAAAAATGTCAGGCTCATATCCGGCGGCGGCAAACAGATGCTCACGCGATTCATCAATGGCTGCACGAAGACGCGTGCTGTCCACGCCCAGGACTTTGCCGTTCTGCTTGACGATGCGTCCGCCGATCATGACGGTATCGATGTTGCTGCGCTCCGTCGCATGTACCACCGTGCCAAAGGCATTCCCCGACGGGTAGAGGTTGATGTCGCCGGCGTTAATCAGGATCAGATCGGCCTGCTTGCCCGGCGTCAGGCTGCCCACTTTGTCCTGCAACCCTGCACAGGCCGCACCGTCGACGGTCGCTGCTTTAAGGAGCTGTGCTGCTGGAAGCGATTTGAGCGAATGTGCGGGATCGCAGCAGTGCTGCTGGTGCATGCCCATAACCCTTTGCAGGTAAAATGCCACGCGCATTTCCATAAACATGTCGGTACTGTAGGACGTTTCGTTATCAACGCTGAGTCCCGGGCTGATGCCGTGGTGATGCGCAGCCTCAATGGCATACATACCGTCTTCGATGCCATAGTGCGCATCAGAGCGGGGACAGACGTTCACGCGAACACCCGCTTCCCGCAGGATCTTCCATCCCTCGTCAGGCAGTGACGTGCAGTGATTGAAAATATTGTCCGGTCCAAGAAGCCCCTGCTGATGCAGCGATTCAAGCTCAGAGGCCATTTCAGCGCCAAAGAATTCAGTGACGATTGGCAGTCCCAGCCTGCGCGCCTCGGCCCACAACTCCGGCTCCAGCTGTGCCATGACGCCAAGAGTAACAAGCCCTTCGGGATTGTTTTTGAAATACTTCTCCTGCAGACGTTGCCAGTTGCCCGGCCAGTGCGCACTGTCCCATTCGCCCGAGATCGGTGCACCGGAGGCGTGGATGGCGCGAATACCCGAATCAAGCAGGGCCTCTACGGCGGCGTCCGAATGCGCAGCGGTGCGGCTATTGTGCGAATTATCAATGACGGTAGTGATACCCGCGTCAATAGCCCCCAGAGCGGTAAGCAGGTTACCGACATAGATATCGGCAGGGCGGTAGAACTTGGCGAAAGAGAAGTGCGTGGCGTTGCTGTAGTCGTCTAGACAGGTGGCATTTGGGTTGATGCGGCGCAACTGACCTTCCCATGCGTGACGATGAGAATCCACCATCCCCGGCATGACAATCATGTTCGTGGCATCTATTACGTGCGCATCCTGTACGTTCAGGTTCTGACCTACGGCGGTAATGGTTGAACCACTGATAAGAATGTCGCCGCGTTCAATGTTACCCACGCTGTCATCCATGCTCAGGATTGTTGCACCCCGAATCAGCGTTACAGGCGGGTTTACAACCTGGTTATTAACAATGTTTCTGATGTAATCGGTCATTTATACAGCCTCTTTTCTGAAAATCAGGAAAACGATACGTCACCCAATTAACCTTAAAAAGGTGTCCAAACCGTTTTCATAATTCATAATCTGCGAATAATAAGATTCACTGACTGCCGGGGAGAGGAAAAAATGGATCGTATACAGGCTATGCAGATCTTTATCCGGGTAGCTGAAGCCGGAAGCTTCGTGCGGGCGGCAGAAGCGCTTTCACTGCCTGCTTCAACGGTTACCAGTACGATTAAAAGTCTTGAGAAATATCTGCAGGTGCGCCTGCTTAACCGGACAACGAGGCGGGTCAGCCTTACCCCGGAAGGTTTTCAGTATCTCAGTGAGTGCAGGGAAATTCTCTCACTAATCGAACATGCGGAATCCGGCCTGAAGGATTCCGTCAGGCGACCACAGGGGCGTCTGCGAGTTGATATGCCGGGTGGGATCGCGCATTTCATCGTTATGCCAAACCTGAAAGACTTTTACCGGCTTTATCCGGATATTTACCTGATGATTGGAGTAAGCGATCGACAGGTCAATCTCGTTCAGGAGGGCGTGGACTGCGTAATCAGGACGGGGGAGCTGAATAACTCTACGCTTGTGGCCCGTCCGCTTGGCCGTTTTCGGTGGATCACTTGCGCCTCACCGGACTATCTCAGGGAGTATGGTATTCCGGATAGCCCTGAAGCGTTGTCACAGCATCGGGCCATTCACTACTTTTCCGGCTCTGCCAGGCGCGCGGATGAACTGCATTTCCTGCGTGGCACTGAGACGTTGTCCGTGCCAGTAAAGGGAAATGCAGCCGTTAACGAAACGGGACTCTATATTAAAATGTGTCTTGACGGTTTTGGGCTGGCACAGCTTGCTGAAAGCATCGTCTTTGAGAATCTTCAGGAAGGGAGACTTGTTGAGGTTATGGCTGACTGGCAGCCGCCATCAGTTCCGGTCACATTACTTTACCCACATCAGCGTTTTCTTTCTCCGGCCGTTCGCGCGTTTGCAGACTGGGTTGCCACTATTCTATGAAGCACTCGTGCCAGCGCTATGAATGTCCGCTCCCGCTCAAAGCGGATCGTACCACGTTCGCAATGATTGCTTTGTGCTAGGGGCGGCATCCATCAGAGCAATAAGCCTCTGTTATTTATTTGCTCCGACTACAGGTTAATTTAGCTGATATCTCTCTTGAGAAAATTAAGGATAACTTGCGTACTTGCTGTGTGAATTTGGGCGGTACCACGGTTATTTATTTTAGAAAAAACTGTTGAATTAGAGGTGCTTCGGCGTTAGTTTGGTCTGAGATAAAATCGTGAACGAAGACGTGGAAATTTTTGATTTGCGGCTAAAACCCCTCAATCAATTAATTAGTTATTCGCTCCCATGCACCGCCATTTTCTATAAACATAGTTTACGGAGAAAAACGTTATGAAAGTAAAAGTTGAAGTCCTCTACCAAGGGGATGAGGCAATAGGTCTTTATGAAGAAAATAACGCCATCGAGAAAAAAACTGGGGAGCTTGAAATATTCACGCTAGTTTATGATGAGAAATAATGATGAAGCAAAAGGAGTGTCAATAGGTTGCAATTACGCTCTAAAGTTAATGAGAGAGGCGGAGCTAATTCCTGAAGGTATTTCAAGGTTAGAAGCTGCTATTGAGTACATTGTGAATAATCCGGTTCAAACATATTCGTTTAATCAAGTTGAAGCACTAATGAATGCTTCTTTTTATTTAGGCGCAGATAGCGGATTGCACAGGGCCTTTGAACGCATACGTGATAGGACCTTTATAGTAAATCATAGATCAAAAAATCCTCGTATAATGAGAAACGATGCAATAACAACTACACAGTTTTCATTTACGGAGAACTATTCAGGAGTAAAACTTAATTGCCGCATTCATCTTCCAGATACTTCATTCGACGGATTTACAACTGATTATCGGCAATGGAATAAATAGCTAACAAGCGCAGTCAAAGCGGACGCATACTCGCTGGCAGATTTTTTGCTAATAGCTTCGAGGTAAAACATCCGTCAAGCATTCACCGTTGCTGTCCGCTCCTCGCCCCAAGCAGACGTCGGGGCTTATCGTTATCCCATTGAGTGAGTATTGGAAAGCAGTTGCCTCCATATAACCTCACTCAATGCGGTGCCACTTTCGAAAGGATATGAATTACCCGCACACCCGTGCAGAATCATCAATTACTGAGCGTTTCTCCTGTGTGGGATCTCATTGTTCATACTCCCATTTCGGAATCACGCAGCCTTTAGGGCCGGGGGCGGTCTGTTTTCCGTTCTCATCGAAACGGGTTTCACAGCCTGTGGTCAGTCTGCCGTCTTTCCAGATTCCGCTGCTTTTGACTTTGCCATCGGGGTAATAACAGGCGCTTTCACCCTGACGCAGCGCGCCCTGATAATCTTTGTACTCTTTGCCATCAACCACCAACGGCTTGAAACCCTGCGCGCGACTAATGCATTGCATCTGGCCGTTAGGGTAATAGCTGATTTGGGTGTAGCTGTCATCGGTGCCGATACGCGTTTCATCCTGACGCTGACCGTTCGCATACCAGGTATTATTGGTTTGCTGGCGGTTGAACAGGTAATCGGCTTCGGTGAGGGGCGTGCCGTCAGGGTTGAAGGTTTGCTGTTTACCGCAGTAGCCGCGACCGCTCATCGATAGAGGGCAGTAATTGCGTTCGGTAATTTTGACGCCAGTGGCGGTAAATTCCTGCATCAGTCCGACTTCATAACCGCGGTCAAGGGTTGATATGGACTTCGGTTTTCCGTCGGGGAAATTATAGATATTCGGGCCGTCGAGTTCGCCATTTCGGTAGCCGCGATCGGCGCGCACAGTGGTGCCGTCGTCATAATATTCGATTTCACGGCCCTCCAGTTTGCCCATGACATAGTCAGCCTGATAAACCATTTTTCCGGCAGCGTTGAACTTCTGGTACAAGCCGTGAGGAAGATTGTCTTTATAATTAATGATTTGTGTCAGGCGACCTTGCTTATCACTCCAGCGCAGTTCTCCCTGCTTTACGCCAGCGATCAGTTCGACCTGCTGGATCTCGCCGTCAGCTGTCTTGAGTTTCCACATCCCGTTAGCCACGCCTTTCACAAACGGACCTTCGCCGTTTTCGGTGATCCACATACCTTCAGGCTGGTCATCAACATAATCGCCCTTCGAGCGCAGCACGCCCGCCAGATGGCGCTCGCTGGGGCCATGACGCTGGCCATTGAGGTAAGTATCGAAGCCACTTAGCTCTGGTGTATTGCCATCCATGCCGTCGGCGATCTCCCAGCGGCCTTCACGTTCATCGTTTTTCATCAACCCCGTTGCCGTTTCTTGCCCATCGCTGATGGTCCACTGGCCTTGCTGTTGTCCCGCGACATAGCCACCTGAACTGCTGAAGTTCTCGCCGACGGTGGTCCATTTTCCGTCAGGAACGCCATGTAGGAAAAAACCTTTTACTAAGCCATATTGCGGCGAGTAATAGGCATAAGGCCCATTCTCGCTGCCGCTGAATTTAGCCGGGTCAGCTTGCCAACTGATGGCTGTCGCGCGAAATCCGGGTGTTGCGCTGTCTTCCACGCGACGGAAGGTTACGGTAAGAAATAAACCGTCTTTTTCCGCGAAGGTTTTTTTATAGGCGTAGACGTTGTCTGCTGGCTGCTTCGCAGCATGAGAAGGTGTGCCATCGTCAAGATACCAGCCGACAACGTCGCCCTGAGTAAAGTCGATGTTATCGAAATCGTGATTATCGAACTTCGGGTACTGCGCGCTGTAGTCATAAGGTGGAAGCTTGGCGAGGGCGCGTTTTATCGACGTTGCATTGAGATCCTTATTCTCGTGAACCAGCTTGTCCAGAACCGGCTGTAAACTCAGCACCGGAATATAGCTGCCGTCTTCGATGTAACGCCAACCGCGCAGGGCGAACTTGCCGTGGCTTTTACTCAACACCAGCGTGATTTGACCCGCCTGGTCCATGTCGGCATAAAACACGGATTCAATGGTGGAATCGGGGAAGGTACCGAGCAGGTGGGGAAGGTGATCGACACTGTGATCCTCTTCGCTACAGAAGCAATAATAGCCTTTGACCGCCTGGTTTTCCTGAATGAAAACCAGAAGGGCGCTGCTGTCGCGTGCGCCCGAAATAATCGGATGCGCCAGCGTTTTACCCGCGTAAAAAGGGTGTGGGGTATCGTCCGGGGCGGCGATAGCCGTGCTGACCCCTATGACCATATTCAGTAGTAGGATGCCAAACAGTAACTTTACGGCTTTCATTCCCTGACCTGCTCTTTTGAAAAAGTGGCGCTTAGGTTACATGAAATGTTTCTGACGGTTAATATTTCGTTGAATCAATTCGTTATTGAACGTAGCGCCTCAATCACTGCGCGTGCAGATACGCCTCATACCAGCGGCTGAGCTGTTCGGTAACCGGACGATGTTCGGCGTTAAACGGGCGGCCATCCAGCGCTTTTACCGGGGTGATGCCCGCCAGCGTGCCGGTGACAAAGGCTTCATCAGCGGTGAGGGCTTCTGCCAGCGTAAAATCCTGCACCTTGACCGTGAGTCCGTTGGCCTGCGCGAGATCGATAATGGTCTGGCGGGTAATGCCGTTGAAGCAGTAGCGTCCCGACGACGTCCATAGTTCACCGCGGCGGACGATAAAAAAGTTGGTGGAGTTGCAACTGGCGACAAAACCGTGTGGATCCAGCATCAGCGCCTCATCCGCTCCCGCCTGCAACGCCTGTAGCAGCGCCTGAATGAGATTAAGTCGACTGTGCGAATTTAGCCGCAGATCGAAGACGTCTGGCGTACTGGTGCGGTAGGTGGAGGTAAACAGCGTCAGCCCGCGTTTTTTCGCCGCCGTATCGACGACTTTATACTCCGCCACGCACACCACCGTCGCACCGCCGATAATAAAGCGGGGATCCTGATTTGGCGTATGCTTTTTCCCTCGGGTAATCATCAGGCGAATATGCGCACCATCGGTCATGCCGTTGATGGTGAGCGTTCGATAGAGAATAGCAGTCAGTTCTTCCCGGCTATGGCCTATATCCAGTTGGATCGCGGCGGCACCGTCAAACAGGCGATCCAGATGTGCGTCCAGCGCAATCAGGCGACCGTTAACCAAACGCAAGCCTTCCCATACGCCGTCGCCGCACACGTAGCCGGAATCAAAAATCGACACCACCGCGTTGTCGCGATGAACAAATTCCCCATTCACATATACCTGTACGTCGTTGTTACGTGGGTCCTGCAAATAGGCCTGACTGCTCTGGCTGGATAAGGTGGGTTGCATCGTGCGGTTCCTGAATGATGAGTTAAAACGCTCGCTCGGCAAAACGAGCAAGGAAGGCTTGGGTACGGGGTTGCTGCGGATTTTTGAGCACCTGCTCGGCGCTGCCCATTTCGTGGATCACGCCATTTTCGATAAAGATAACGCGGTCGGCGAAGTGATAGGCGAATCCCAGTTCATGGGTGACCAGCAGCAGGGTACGGCCTTCCTCCGCGAGCGCGTGGATGGTGTGCAGTACTTCGCCCACCAGTTCTGGATCCAGTGACGATGTCGGTTCATCGAACAGCATGACTTCCGGTGACATCGCCAGCGCACGGGCAATTGCCACCCGCTGCTGCTGACCGCCGGACAGGCTACCGGGGCGCGCGTCTTGCTTGTTACTCAGTCCGACTTTTTCCAACTGCGCTTTGGCGATGACATCGGCGTCATGTCGCGACATTTTCTTCACCGACACCAGCGCTTCACGCACGTTTTCCAGCACGGTCAGATGGGGAAACAGATTGAATTGCTGAAACACCATGCCTACGCGTTCCCGCACGGCGCACAGCTGCTTTTCGGGATAATCGCGCTGGCTTTGTGCATTGGTTTTTCCCAGTACCACGCCATCGAGCTCGATGGTACCGGCGCTGGGGATCTCCATAAAATTCAGGCAGCGCAGCAGGGTGCTTTTTCCTGACCCGCTGCCGCCGATGATGGCAATTTTTTCGCCGCGTCGTACATCCAGATCGATCCCCTTCAGGACCTCAACGGCACCGAAGCGTTTCTGGAGCCCGCGAATGCGCAGGACGATATCGTCATTCAAAGTACTGTTTTCATTCAAGGTAATAGTTTCACTCATAGCAATCCTGTGGCGCTGGGGCTAGGGGGTTGAACGGAAACGACGTTCAAGTCGTGCGGCAAGGTAGCTCCCCGGCCAGATCAAAATGAAATAGAGCAGTGCGACCACCGTCAGGATTTCCAGCGGACGATAATAGGTACTGCTCAGCAGCCGCCCCTGATACATCAATTCGTTGACGGCCAGTATGGAGGCCAGCGAGGTCACCTTGGCTAGCTCGATCATCCGGTTGGTGAGCGCGGGCAACATGTTGCGCAATACCTGTGGCAGAACCACGCGCCGCAGGATCACCGCCTGTCGCATGCCCAGCGCTTTCGCGCCTTCCCACTGCCCGTGGTCGATGGATTGCAGCCCCGCGCGGAAAATTTCCGTACAGTACGCCGCGCTATACAGCGTCAGAGCCAGCGCGGCGGCGGCAAAGGTACTGAATTGCACACCGACCAGAACCGGAAAGGCGTAATAAAACCAGATCAGCTGGATCAGGACGGGCGTATTACGGAAGATTTCGACAAAGCATCTGGCGGGCAGCGACAGCCAGCGTTTGCCAAATACGCGAAAAAGACCGAAAACCAGCCCCAGCACGGTTCCCAGCACACCGGCCAGCAGCCAGAGTTCGAGTGTGACGCCGAGGCCTTTCAGCAGCACGGGAAGGTTGTCCCAGACTAGCGAGAAATCCCATTGATAGTGCATGATGTTCCTTACGCGAGCCGACGGTCTGCCAGCGACAGCCGTTTCTCAATATGTTGACTGAACAGGCTAATCAGCAGCAGCAGGGTGAAATACATCACAGCCACCAGACTGTAGACTTCCAGCGGTCGGTAGGTTTGGCTGTTTATCTGCATTGCCTGATAAAGCAGCTCGCTGTAGGCCAGAGAGGACGCCAGCGATGTCGATTTGATGAGTTCAAACGAGCGCTCAATAAAGGGCGGGATCATCCGGCGTAACGCCTGCGGCAGAATAACCCGACGCAGCGCGGTTGATTTCGACATGCCCAGTGCTTTTGCCCCTTCCCATTGTCCCGCGTGAATAGAAGAGATCGCGCCACGGTAAACTTCGGCATAAAAGGCACCGGACTGTGCGGACAGCGCGATGACAGCGGCGGTAAAAGGCGAAAACGTTAAGGGCGTAATGACGGGCAGGGCGTAGTAAATCCAGAAAAAATGCACCAGCGCGGGCGTATTACGATAAAAGCCAATCAACATCGCGGCGGGCAGGCGCAAGAGCCGACGGGCCGACATTTTCATGGCGGCGAGCACCATGCCTGCCACCATCCCGATCAGGATGCTGGTAGCACCGATCTTTATCGTTCCCCATAGCCCCTCCAGCAGCAGCTGGTGATAGGGCCAGATGGCGGAAAAATCCCACTGATAAGACATAAAATAGCGCCCCTGGAAACAACCTAATTAGGAAATACGTTTCTTATTTTGTTAGAACCGATGCATCTTAGCAGGTCGAAAAAATGATAAATAAATAATAAAACGTGGTGCTAATATTCCTTTTATTTATAAAAGAATGGCGGAATGCCGATGCCTCACGCTGCTGAACTCCCTCTGACGTTGCGCCTCGCGACCTTTGCCCACCGACTGACGATTCAGGACATTCCCGCCGCGTTAAGACGAAAAATCGTGCTGCATTTTATCGACAGTCTGGGCTGCGGCATTGCCGGTGCGAGTAGCCAGGTAGTGCGGGATTGCGCGCGTGTCACCCGCCTGCACTATGCGGCGGGCAATTGCCCGGTATTGGATGGCGGCGCGCCGTTGGCGGCCATCGGCGCGGCGTTTTTGAATGCGGCAGCGATCAATGCGCTGGATTACGATGATGGTTATGAGGTTGCCGGACGCGGCATGGGGCACCCCGGCGCTTCGCTGGTTGCCGCCGCATTGGCGGCAGTCGGTACGCGTCCGATCGACGGCGAAACGCTGATCTGTGCGCTGGCTGCGGCGTATGAGATTAATGGCCGGATCATTCAGTCTCAGCAGCCGAGTCCGGCGCGTTTTCAGCAGGTTTATGGCGTGTGTCAGCACGAATCTATCGGGGCGGCAGTGGCCTACGGATTACTCGCAGGGTGTGATGCCGCAGGGTTAGAGAATGCCATCGGTCTGGCGGCGTCGCTGACGCCATTGCCCAGCTTGCACAAATATAACTGGCAGCAGCGACCGCTGGTTTCCTTTAAGGATTACAACGCGCCAGCCGCAGAAGCGGGCGTCCGTGGTGTCGAGCTACATCGCGGCGGGATTATAGGCCCAAGAGATGTGCTGTCCGGCGAGCAGGGATTCTGGCGCATGATGGGATCTGATCGCTTTGATGAAGCGGCATTGATTGCTGGCTTGGGAGAGGCGTGGGCGATCCAGCACGCCAGTTTTAAGGCGTATCCGGCCTGCCGCTGGATACATACCGCACTGGAATCCTTCGAACGCGTACAGCACGATCTGGCGCTGTCGCCGCAGGCTATTGATCGGATTCGGGTCAAAGGCAGCCAGAGGCTAGCCGCTGATTTCATGGATACACGACCGAAAAATGCGACAGATGCGCAGTTCAGTCTGCCGTTTGCTTTGGCCTGTCTGGCTTATCGGATTCCGCGCCATCGCTGGAGTGCGGACGACACCCTAACTAACCCGGAACTTCTGGCACTGGCCGATAAGGTTGACGTTGAGGTGTCTCCCGAACTCGAGCAGCTTATGGCGCAGGCGCGCCGGCCGGTGCTGCAGGTTGACGTTGTCACGCAGGGAAAGGTGGTGAGCGGTGAGCGCATTGCGTTTCCGCTGGGGTGCGCAGAACACCCGCTGGCGGAAAGCCGCATCATGGCGAAATTTGCGGAGAATCTCTCGTCCCGGCTTGCCCCAACAACGGTTGCGGAGGCAACGGCGGCGTTATCCGAACTGGAACACTGTCAGGATGTCGCCGCGCTGCTGACCCCGCTAATGCAGATGCCCTGACTCCGTTCAGGGCTGTCGCTTTAACCGTTTCCGACTTATTTCCAGTCTTCTTTAATGACCGACGGCACTTTGCTGACGTCCACGCCGCGCAGTTTGAGCGCCTGCTCATAGTAGTGCTGCGTCTTGCCGGATTGATACAGCTTGGCAAACTCGTCATTCAGGAAGTTATGGAAGGTCTGATCGGCTTCTTTACGGATTGCCCCGCTGGTGCTGACTTCAATAATCGGCTTCGGCAGAATCAGATTGCCCTTGCCGACTTTAGCCTGTTGCAGCGCCAGAGCAGGGTGGAAATAGGACAGCGCATCGACCCGACCCGCATAGAACGCGGCCACGCCTTCATCCATATTCGGGAAACGCACCAGCTGCGCTTTTGGCAGACGTTTGGTCAGAATCAGGTCCGGGCTGGAGCCCAGCGTGACGCCGATTTTAACATCTTCCCGATTGAGGTCGTCCCAGTTGGTCACCGTAATGCCATCACGAATCAACACGCCTTGCGCATACCAAAAGAAGGGTTGCTCAGGAAAATCGACCGCTTTTTTCCGCTCTTCCGTTGGGTCGAGCACCAGCATGGTATCGATCTGACCAGTCTGTAAGGCGGCGATGGCATTACCCCAGGTGGTTTCCACCGTCACCAGCTTGACCCCCAGATCGTTTGCCAGCTCTTTACCGATGTTATAGCCGATGCCATCCCATTCGCCGGTTGATGGATTTTTAAAATACCAGGGTTCGCCCTGTGCCACGCCGATGCGTAACTCACCGGTCTGTTTGATGTGTTGCCATGTCGAGGTTTGTGTGTCGGCGGCCTGGCTGAAAAAGGAGGCGCTAATCAGCGTGATCGCCATGAATACCTGGTGAAGTGAACGTTTCATTATCATTACCTTGGTGATTGAGTTTTAATCGAGGCGATATATTTCGCTCATGCAGAGTAGCGAAATACTTATAGCGAAATTAGTTCTTTTCGCCTTATCTCATTCCAGATAAATATAACGATTCATTGAGAGAAAAATCACGCTGGCGTACGGTCTGCCTCGCGGTAGGGCGCGGCGTCTGGGGTTGTCTTGTTTATCTCATCAGGTAGTCGATGAATGTGGCCGCTATTTTCCTTGCTTTCCCCCTGCGGCAGGGCATAGCAATAATTTCGCTATGCTTTTTAACTATTGGCAATTACTAATCATGCACCGTTCTTTCAGGTACTGTTCTTTCAGGTACGACGAGGCAGCGTCATTATGATGACAAGTCCGCCGTTCTTGCCGTGTTCTGCATAAATAGTGCCGCCATGTGCGGTGATAATGGCTGAGGCGATGGATAGCCCCAGCCCGCTGCCGCCGGAGTGTCGTCCGCGGGAATGCTCGGCGCGCCAGAAACGGTCAAAAAGCAGGGGCAGCGATTCTGGCTCAATGCCCGGCCCGCGATCGGAGACGGTAATCTGCCAGCACGGCGTGTTTTCACGTAGCGTCGTTTCACGTACATCAACCGCCAGATAGCCGCCATCGCTGGCGTAACTTAAGGCATTCTCAATCAAAATCGAGAACACCTGTCCTAACCGTTCGCGGTCCGCAAGGCAAAAGTCGCTTTGTTCGATATGCGTATGCGTCTGGAAGCCAGCTTGTTCTAGCTGTGGTCGATACCAGGTTAGTCGCTCGGTGATGAGTTCGTCGAAGTAGAAAGGGGTCTGGACCAGTTGCAACTGTCCGGCTCTGGCGAGTGACAGGAAGTGCAGATCCTGAATGACGTGATTGAGCTGTTCGAGCTGTTTGATGACCATCGTCAGCTGTGTTTTATCACGCGGGAAGACGTCATCAAGCATGCCCTGAACGCGGCCCATCGCCGCATTTAACGGCGTACGCAGTTCATGGGCCAGCGCCGCGCTGGATTCGCGCAGTTCCCGTTCGTAGCGCTCCAGCTGTGCGGTCATGTTGTTAAAGTCGTCCGCCAGCGTTACCAGCTCCATCGGTGCCTGCTCGACAAGCGGCGTGCGGGTATCGAATTTCCCTTGAGCGACGTCGCGTGCGGCGCTGGCAATATTGGAAAATTGCTGTGACAGCGGTCGCGCGCGCCACAGCACCACGACCACCATGGTGGGTAGAGCGATCAGCACCATAATTGCCAACACCAGCCAGTCGCTGCTGGCAATATTCGGCACAAAGAAATCCGGGCCGTAATACTGATTGATAATCTGCTGGTAGCGAGGATTACCGTAATCTTCCTGTTTGCTTAACTGTTGAAACTCAGCCCGCACAGCGTCCGGCATCTGCTGTTCGACGTAGACATTGTTGACGGCGAAGCGCAGCCACATCAGGGTAGCGATGATGAGCAGGGTTGCGAGCAGCAGAGAAATGATGCGAAAGCATAGCCAGCGCCACAGCGACATTTTTTCTGACAGAAAGATCGATTTTTTCATCTGGTTCACCGGAATCGATAGCCGACGGAGCGGACGGTGACGAGCACATTGATGATGTCGTACTGATTGAGCTTCTTCCTGAGGTTGTGAACGTGGGTATCCACCACACGCTCCAGCGCGTCGCTTTCCGGCAGGCTGGCTTCCAGCAGTTCACCACGGGTAAAGGCGCGGTTTGGCGCTTTGAGCAGCGTCACCAGAATGTTGAATTCGGTCGGCGTCAGATCGAGCACCACGGATTCGGATGGCGATAGCGCGATGCTTGCTGTGACAGAGGTCGGGTCAACGGATAAATTTTCGAATGTCAGGATCGCCTCTTCCCGAATGGCGTAGCCAGTGCGTCGCAGTACGGCCTGTACGCGGGCCACCACTTCCTGCGGATTATAGGGCTTGACGACATAATCATCCGCGCCGTAGCGCAGCGCGCCGATCCTTTCCGGTTCGTCACCGATGGCGGTGACCATAATCACTGGAATATTACTGCGCTGCCGCAGGGCGGACAGCACCTCAGAGCCATTCATCTTCGGCAACATCACATCCAGCAAAATCAAATCGGGTTTACTGGTCAGCGCCATGTGCAGACCTTTTTGTCCATCAGACGCGATAGAAACCTGATAGCCATCGCGTCGCAGATAAGCTTCGAGCACGCTGGCGGCGTCCATGTCGTCTTCAATAATTAACACCCGTTTTTCTGCCATCGCACCCTCTTGATGAAATCTTAAAAAACCACAAAGCGTTTCTTGACTAAACGTCAGCATAATCCGCCGCGACGCTGAAAAGCCAACACCAATCACGCTGCGCCTGTCGGGAAACGTCACGGTGCAAGATTACCGCGTAAAAGAGGGGATGTATGAACATAACAAAAATTATTTTATCCACCAGCTTGTCTGCTATCGCGCTATCTGGCACGGCATTCGCCGCGGAGCCAGAAGTATCATTGCCCTCGCTCTTGGGTGACCACACGGATGTGACCGTGGGTGTCGCCGTCCTGAATGCACCGCGCTATATGGGGAGCAAAAATCGTCAAACCACCGCGCTGCCTGTGCTGACCGTTCAGCGCGGCCCACTCTATTTCGATTCCACACGCGGTATTGGCTGGCAATACCAGTCGCCTTCCGGTTTCTATTTGGATCATGCGATTGGCTACGACCTGGGAAGGGATGACAAAAACAGCCAGTGGCGCGCAGGCTCAAACCGACTGAAAGGAATGGGCAAGGTGAAAGGCGCGGTAACGACCACCGTAACGGCGGGGTATCAGTTTGCGCCGTGGCTGGCGCTGGAAGCGAGCGGCGAATTTGCGCTGAGTGAGACAAAAAGGGGAAACCAGTACCGCGTCGGAGCAAAGAGCACGGTATGGCAGTCCGTGGAAAAAGACGATGTGCTGGCGCTGTCGGCGGACGTGCTGATGGGGGATGCCCGCTTTAATCAAACCTACTATGGCGTGACGCCGCAGCAGAGTCTTCGCTCTGGGTTCGCGGCCTATCATGCAGGAAAAGGCATTTACGGCTATGCGCTGGGGGCGAACTGGACGCATCAATTTAGCCCCGCCTGGTCAACGAACGTCGGGGTGACCTCAACCTGGCTCACTGACAAGGTTGCCGATAGTCAGGTGGTGGAACGCCGGAATGATACCAGCGCCACGCTGGCCGTTCTGTATGCGTTCTGATGTTATCTGATGAGTGAGAGGATGCGATGATGGTCAGTCGTTTTGCCTTCTGTCTGCTGTCAGCGCTGCTGCTTAGCGGCTGCGACAGCGCCGATGATTTACCTGCGTCGCCGCCCGTCAGGCCGGTGAAAACGCTGGTGGTTATGCCTGCGATGAACCGGGAACCCGTGACGTTAACGGGGGAAGTTCGCCCACATGAAGAAACGGCGTTAGGTTTCCGGCTGGATGGCCGCATCCTTAATCGTCTGGTGGATGTGGGGGCGTCGGTGAAGCGGGGTGATGTGATTGCGACGCTCGATGCGCGCGACAGTGAAAATCAGCTGCGCAGCGCGCAAGCGGATTTAGCCAGCGCCATCTCGGCGGAACGGCTGGCGAAAAGCAACTTTTCCCGCATGAAGGCGCTGGCGCCGGGCGGGGCGATTGCGCGGGTACAGCTTGATGAAGCGCAGGCAAACTGGGACGCAGCGGCTTCCCGTCGTGAAAGCGCGCAGGCGACGGTGAAAGGTGCGCAGGAGCGCTTCGGCTACACGCAACTCACGGCCGCGCAGGACGGCGTCATCACGACGGTCAGCGCCAATCCCGGTCAGGTAGTGAGCGCCGGACAAGAGGTGGTGAAGCTCGCCTCTCTGGGCGGACGCGACGCGGTGTTTGACGTACCGGAGCGTCTGGTCAATCAGTCACTTGCCTCGCGCGTTATCCGCGTTTCGCTGCTGTCTGAGCCGAACGTTCAGGCTGAGGGACGCGTGCGGGATATCAGTCCGCAGGCCGATCCCGTTACGCGAACGTTCAGAGTGAGAGTCACGTTAACCTCGCCGCCCGCTGCGATGGTATTGGGTGCCAGCGTGAATGGCGCGATACAGCAGTCCGATGCGGCCGTTATTGAGCTGCCAGCTTCTGCGCTCACCCGGCAGGGCGATCAACCTGCTGTCTATGTCGTGAATTCTGCGACTCAGACGGTACGTTTACAGCCAGTTACCGTTGCCCGCTATAGCGACACGGCGATCTTCCTTTCCGGGGGACTGGAACAGGGCGATCGCGTCGTGATCGCCGGCGTCAGCAAGCTACGGCCGGATGAAAAAATTCGGCTGGATGAAGAGGGGCGTCGCTAATGGCACAAGAACCGCAATCGGCGGCACGCTTTAACCTGTCCGCCTGGGCATTAGCGCATCAGCAACTGGTCGCCTTTATGATGCTGGTGATTATGGCGGCGGGCGTGATGAGCTATCAACGTTTGCCTCGCAACGAAGATCCGGCGTTTACTATCAAGTCCGCGGTGGTGTCTGCCGCCTGGCCGGGCGCGACGGTGGGCGATACGGTCAATTTCGTCACCGATAAGCTGGAGAAAAAATTACAGGAAACGCCGTACCTCGATTATGTCGAGAGCTACACCCGAGCCGGGGAGTCGGTCGTTTTCGTTAACCTGCGTGATGACACGCCGCCGTCTGCCGTGCCGAATATCTGGTATACGGTGCGTAAGAAAATGACGGACATTTCCAGCTCACTTCCCGATGGGGTCAGTCCGCCCGCCGTTAATGACGAGTTTGATGATACGTTTGGGACGATTTATGGCTTCACTGCCGAGGGATTCTCGCCGCGAGAGCTGCGCGATCGCGTGGAGGATATTCGTTCGGCGTTACTGAGCGTACCGGATGTCGGTAAGGTCGACATGCTGGGGGTGGAAGAAGAGCAGATTGTGGTGACGTTTTCTCCCCGACGTCTCGCCGGATTAGGGATTGATGCACAGCAGGTTATCGATTCGCTGAAAGCGCAGAATGCGGTCACGCCTGCCGGTATTATTCGCACCGACGATGAGAAGATCGCCGTGCGCGTCAGCGGGGCGTTTACCTCCGAGCAAAGCCTGCGTCAGATTACGTTGCGCATCGGCAGCAAGTTTGTTCCGCTGGTTGATATCGCCACGATTAACCGTGAAACGGCCGAGCCGCCGTCGCCGACGTTTCGGGTGAATGGCGAGAAGGCCATTGGGCTAGCGATCTCGATGGCTCCCACCGGCAACATGCTCACTTTCGGTCAGGCGATTCGCGACAAAATGAATACGCTCTCTGCGCAACTACCGCATGGGATCGAAATGACGCGTGTGGCCGATCAGGCCGAGGTGGTGAAAGGTGCGGTCGGCGGCTTCGTGAAAGTGCTGCTGGAAGCCGTTGCCATTGTTCTGGCGGTGTCGTTTGTGTCGCTCGGCAGCCGCGCCGGACTCGTGGTGGCCGCCTCTATCCCGATTGTGCTGGCAATGACCTTTATTGGTATGGAAATCACCGGTATCGGGCTACAGCGCATTTCGCTGGGGGCGCTGATTATCGCGCTGGGGCTGCTGGTGGATGATGCCATGATTACGGTGGAAGCGATGGTGTCACGGCTGGAGCAGGGCTGGGATCGCAAACGCGCGGCGGCCTGGGCCTATGAAAGCACGGCATTTCCGATGCTGACGGGGACGCTGGTGATGATCGCCGGATTTATTCCGGTGGGGTTTGCTGCATCCAGCGCGGGGGAATACTGCTTTTCGCTCTTTGTCGTGGTTTTGATTTCGTTGCTGAGTTCCTGGATTGTCGCGATTCTCTTTTCGCCGCTGCTCGGTGTCTGGCTGTTGCCAAAAACGTTTAGCCACCATCATGACGAGCCGGGACGGTTGGGACGCATGTATCGCCAGTGGCTCCAGCACGCGTTGGCGAACCGGGGAATGACGCTGGTTATCACTCTCATTCTTCTGGTTATTTCGCTGTTTGGCGCTACCCGACTGGAGGGCGAGTTTTTTCCTGCATCCGACAGGCCGGAGCTGCTGGTTAGCCTGACGCTACCGGCGAATGCCTCACAGGAGGCGACGGAAACGCAGGCGAAACGGCTGGAAGCCGTGCTGAAAAACGATCCCGATGTTGACCATTTTTCTACCTATGTGGGGTCGGGCGCGGTGCGGTTTTATCTCCCGATGGATGTCTTGCTGAGCCACGAAAATATCGCGCAGCTGGTGGTGGTGGCAAAAAATCTGGAGGCGCGGGATGCGCTGTCAGCACGGTTGAATCAGGTGCTGGAGCGGGATTTTAGTAACATCGTCGCTCGGGTATCGGCACTGGAACTCGGGCCGCCAGTGGGCTGGCCGCTTAAATACCGGGTGGCGGGACCGGATAGTCAACGTGTACGCGACATCGCGCAGGGGCTTGCCAGTCTGGTAGGGAAGCAAGCCGACGTTCGTGAGGTGAATCTGACGGCGGGTGAACCTGAACGCACGGTGAACGTGGTGCTGAATCAGACGGAAGCCCGCGCCGTTGGCATCAGTTCGCAGGATGTGGCGAGTATGCTGGCGGCGATATTTTCCGGTTCGACGCTGACGTCGGTACGCGATGGCAATCGGCTGGTGGACGTGGTGATTCGCGGCACGCCGCAGGAGCGTAGAGACGTTGCGACGATCGCCAATCTGCAAATCCCGATTGCGGAGGGGCGCTCCGTCCCGCTGGGGCAGATTGCTACCGTGGCGTATGGCGTTGAGGATCCGATTATCTGGCGGCGTCAGCGCGAACCGTTTATTACGGTACAAATGGATGTCGCACCGGGTGTGCGGGCACCTGCGCTGTCTGAAAAACTGGCACCCGACATTGAACGCTATCGTGCCGCGTTACCGGAGGGTTATCACATCACGGAAGGCGGCGTTGCGGAGGAATCCGACAAGGGCAATGACTCCGTGTACGCGGTGCTGCCGGTGACGCTGTTGGTGATGCTGGTGCTGTTAATGATTCAGCTACAGCGTATTTCCCGCATGGTGCTGGCATTCCTGACCGCGCCGTTTGGCCTGATTGGTATTGTCGCGGCCATGCTGCCGACGGGTACGCCGATGGGGTTTGTGGCGCTGCTGGGGGCGATTGCGCTGGCGGGGATGATCATTCGTAATGCGGTGATTCTGATTGGTGAGGTCGATCTGAACGTGAAAAACGGACAGCCTGCGACGGAGGCGATCGTGAATGCGGCCAGCCATCGCTCACGTCCGATTATACTGACGGCGCTGGCGGCGATTCTCGGCATGATCCCGATTGCGCATCAGGTGTTTTGGGGGCCGATGGCGTACGCGATTATCGGCGGGCTGATGGTGGCGACGCTGCTGACATTGCTTGCCCTGCCTGCGGCGCTGAGTCTGCTTATGCAGTGGGAAGGGCGGAAAATGGCAAATCAGACACCGCCTTAAGATCAACACGGGAGGTCGTGGCGCGATATCTGGTCGCCACGGCCTGCCGAAACGCGGTTATTGATCGACGACGGAACCGTCGACGTGCAGTCGGGTTTTCAGGCCGCGACGGCGATAAGGGAAGCGATTCTCCAGATCGTCTGCCAGCTCGATACCGATGCCGGACTGCGTCGGGATCTCCATGAAGCCATCCACGCATTTGAAGGTGTTCTTCACCACGTCTTTCTTCCGCACGCCGTTCTCTACACCGGTCGCACCAAATTTTTCCGACAGCGCCGGTTGGTCATCTCCCGGATATTCCAGCAGCGCGAAGTTGGGAATGCTGACGGCGATCTGCAAACAGGCGGCGGTAGACACTGGGCTAAGCGGGTTATGCGGCACCACCATCAAATCGTTGGCTTCTGCCAGCGCGGCCACTTTTTTCGCACCGGTAATCCCGCCGCACATGCAGACGTCAGGGCGCACATAGGCGACGGCGTTGCGGCGAATCAGCATCGCGAACTCTTGTGGATTATTCAGGCGTTCACCGGTGGCGATAGGAATATTGATTTTGTCGGCCACTTCCGCCATTGAATCGAAGTTATCTGCGCCGATAGGGTCTTCAATAAAATAGGGATAAAACGGTTCAATGCCGCGAGCGAACACCACGGCATCGGCGGGTTTCAGACGACGGTGGACTTCGATACACAGATCGACATCGTTACCAACCGCTTCCCGATAAAGGCCGATGCGCTCGATGGCTTCGCCGATCTCTTTGGCGTGAGTAGTGAAATAGGGGGTATCGCGCGATTCATCCAGAAAAGGCGTCAAATGACCAATCGCGGTGAAGCCGTCTGCTTTGGCCTGTTTCAGGTTGGCGATGGTTTCTTCGGTAGTGCGACCACCCGCGTGGGCATAAACGCGGGCTTTGTCGCGGCAGCGTCCGCCCAGCAGGTTATAAACCGGCGTATCGTAATACTTGCCTGCGATATCCCACAGGGCGATATCGATGGCGCTAATCGCACCCATGATGGCGGCACCGCGGAAATGCCAGCAGCGGTACATATACTGCCAGTGATGTTCAATACGCAGCGGGTCTTGCCCAATCAGATACGTGCGCAATGCCTCGACGGCACCTTTAGAGGCATCGAGAAATCCCCAGGCACCGGATTCGCCAATGCCCGTCAGCCCCTCGTCAGTGGTGACCTCAACAAACATATATCGATTCGCGAGAATCACGCGCACGTCGGTAATTTTCATCAACCCTTTCCTTAAGTTAGCCTGCTTAGGATTGAGTCTAATCACAGAGGCGTGCGCGTTGTCAACGATGATGTCAGTAGCGTGGTGAGCGCGTCAGGCGCATCGATCATCGCATCGTGGTCGCTGTCGAGCGTGAGAAAACGCCAGGTTGGATCGGTTTGGGCACGCTGTATCGAGGTGGTGAGATAGTTGCCTGCCGCACGAGTGCAGCGGATGTAGGTCTTTTTAAGCGTCGGTGGCGCGGGCGGTAAGGCTATCGGTTCAAAATAGGTATTCACCGGCTGCGGCGTCAGGCGGGCATCGACCCAGTCGCGATCCGCCTCATTCACGCCAAACAGCAGCGATGGAAGCGCAGGGATGTGCCATGTGGGATCGCGCGCCGCCTGCGTCTGGTAGGCTGCGATGAGATCGGGAGCGTGGTCCAGCAACTTCTCACCCGGCGCGGGTAAAAATGCGTCCAGCAGGATCAGGTGACTCACGATGTCAGGCAAGTGGTACGCGGCAGCCGTCGTGGGAAACCCGCCGTAGCTGTGGCCGACCAGTGTGACGTTATGCCAGCCCTGTTGCTGAATAGCGGCGATAATGTCGTTAATGTGGGTGGAGAGGTTAATGCCGCGTGAGAGCGCGTCACGGCGTTCTGCCAGCCCCGTCAGCGTCGGGGCAGTGGCGGCGAAACCCGCAGCATTAAGCCGTTCGGTCACTCGCGACCAGCACCAGCCGCCGTGCCAGGCACCGTGTATCAATACGAAGTGGGTGGACGGTGTATCAGCGGACATCGCCATTCTCTGATGCGCTAGCTAATATGTGGGAGCTTTCTTGCGGAATAAGTGTTGCAGGCATGCTTTCCTCCTTTCTATGAGGAAATAAGATAAAGCATCTGCCCGTCACGCTTTAGTTTGATTCCTGGTATTCATATCCACAGAAGAGATATACCGACATTTTCCCTTGGCCGTAGCCAAGGGAATGGACGTGATTAGAGATGCCCGGACAGGCGCTGGTGAATTTTGGTGCTATGGGTATCCAGCCCGATAATCGTGACCTTCGCATCGTAGCGATGATAGCGGGTTTCAATCGCGTCAAGTGCCGCCACGCTGGAGGCATCCCAGATTTGGGCGTGCGTCAGATCGATGGTGACGTTTTGCGGGTCTTGCGCATAAAGAAAGTGCTCGAAGAGATCGTTGCTGCTGCCGAAGAACAGCGGCCCGCGCACGGTGTAGTGCACCGACTGCCCGTCTTCGCTCACCTGACGCTCTGCGTGAATGACGTGCGCCACGCGGCGGGCAAACAGCAGGATGGCAAAGATCACGCCGCCCGCCACGCCGATAGCGAGGTTCCCCGTCGAGACGGTCGCGACAACCGTCACGATGACCACCAGCGTTTCCGACAGCGGCATACGCTTCAGCGTCGTCGGGTGCAGGCTGTGCCAGTTCATCGTTTTCAGCGCGACGATCATCATAATGCCCGCCAGCACCACCATCGGAATCTTCGTCATGATTTCGCTCAGCCCGGTCACCAGCAGCAACAGCACCAGCGCGGCGGCGAGGGTGGAAATGCGCGTGCGCGCTTTGCCTAGCTCCACGTTGACGACGGTCTGCCCGATCATCGCACACCCCGCAATGCCGCCATAAAACCCAGCGAAGAGATTGGAAATGCCCAGCCCCCAGCATTCGCGACGCTTGCTGGACGGCGTATCCGTGATGTCGTCGACCAGTTTGGCGGTTAACAGCGATTCCATCAGCCCGACAAAGGCAATACTCAGCGCGGTCGGCCAGATGATGTGCAGCGTTTCAAGATTGAACGGCACCAGCCACTGGGTGAAACCCGGCAATCCGGGCTGCATGGGGCCAGCATCGCCGACGTTAGGCACCGTGATGCCGGTAAACATGGCAATCGCGGTCACCGTCACAATGGCAACCAGCGGCGCGGGAATGCTTTTCACCACATAAGGCAGCAGCAGAACAATCGCGAGCGTCAGCGCAAACAGCAGCCAGACGAGCGAGGATTGCCCGTAAATATGCGGCACCTGCGCGGCAAAAATCAGGATGCCCAGCGCATTGACGAAACCGATCATTACCGAACGGGGGATATAGCGCATCATCCTCGCCAGTCCTGCCAATCCAAACAGAATCTGAACGATCCCTGCCATGATCACCGCAGGCAAAATATAGGCCACGCCGTGTGCGTGTACCATCGGGCCAATAACCAGCGCTACGGCACCTGCCGCCGCCGTAACCATCGCCGGTCTGCCACCGAGAAAAGACATGGTGAAACACAATACGATGGAGGCGAACAGGCTGACTTTGGGATCAACCCCCGCAATGATGGAAAAGGAAATCACCTCTGGGATAAGCGCCAGTGCGGTGATGGTGCCCGCCAAAACCTCGCGCATCAGCAGCGAGGGCGAGCGTAATACAGCAAGCGTTGACGTGGCAGAGGGCGCTGACGTCGGCGTTGCGTCGGGTGATGAGATCATAGGTGCAGGCTCTTACTTTTTCTTATTTATCGGTCGATGACGAAAGGCGGGAGAGGATAAATTATCGGCAGTATAAAAGATACTGTCCGTCATCGGCAGGCAAGGAAAAGTCAGTAGGAAAACGAAGGGGCGGCTAACGCGTCGCCTTATCCGCCCGCTCGTTGTGTTTTCTCCGTCAGGAATTAGGAATCAATCGCCAGAATGGCCATAAACGCTTCGCGTGGAATGTCTCGTTTTGAGAACCCAACGTTGTGCTTTTTATTTTCCCGCTGTTTACGGATCAGTCGCTGTTTCTGCGACAGGCTGCCCTGAAAACCCTGCGCCAATGCGCTTTTGCGCAGCGGGGGAATATCTTCGCGCGCGATAACGCGATTACCGATTTTTGCCTGAGCAGGAACGGGGTACAGCTTGCGCGGAATCACGTACTTCAACGCTTTCACGATCTCGGTTGCCCGCGCCCATGCCTTATGACGGGCGATAATGAAGGAAAAAGCATCGATCAACTGGCTATCGAGGTAGATGTCGCAGCGTACTAAATCGGAACGCCGGTAGCGACCGGGTTCATAATCCAGCGTGGCATAGCCTTGTGTGAGCGATTTCAGGGCATCAAAAAAGCCGAAGATCATCTCGTTGAGCGGCAGCTCCCAGTGTAAGGTCACGCTGCCGTTATCGAGATATTGCATGTCGATAAACTCCCCACGGCGCGAGGCGCAGTACTCCATCAACGTGCCGACGTAGGCGTCCGGTGTGTTAATTGTGCAGATAACATAGGGTTCTTCGACGAAGTGCAACACGTCCTCTCCGGGGAAATGTGCCGGATTATCGATCGTCAGGCATTGGCCGTTATGTAACGTGACGCGGTATTCCACGCTGGGCGCGGTGGCAATCACGGAGATGCCGTATTCGCGCCTGAGCCGTTCACGAACAATATCCATATGTAACATCCCAAGAAAACCACAGCGGAAACCGGCACCCAGTGAGGCGGAAACATCGGGAATCCAGTGCAACGCCGCATCGTTAAGTGACAGCTTATTCATGGCGTTACGCAAGCCTTTTAGATCGTCGTCCGCATCGGGATAGAGCCCAGAAAACACCATCGGCTTCATGTCCTGATAGCGAGCAACCGGCTCTGTCGCGGGGTGTTCGGCTGACGTCAGCGTATCGCCCACCCGGATGGCGGCGGCGTCTTTCAGTCCCGCCGCGAGATAACCGACTTCACCGTTTTCTAACGCGGTACAAGGTTGACGATGGGGGAAAAAAGCGCCGGTTTCGGTGACCTCAAAACGTGTTCCTGATGACATGAAACGTAGCGTTGCACCAGCCTGAATACTGCCATCCACCACGCGTACATGCATGATGGCCCCCTGATAGGGATCGTAATGTGAATCAAACACCAGCGCGCGCAGCGGGGCATCGGCGAACCCTGTTGGTGCAGGGAAATGGTGGGCAATTGCGTCCAGTACCTCGGCCACGCCCTCACCGGTTTTGGCAGAGACCGTCAGCACGGTGCTGATATCCAGCGAGGGAATCGTCGCCAACTGCTGCATCACCTGCGGTACGTTAGCCTGTGGGCTGTCGATTTTGTTCAGGACGGGCAGAATAGTCAGCCCTTGCTGTCGTGCGAGATTGAGGTTGGCGATTGTCTGTGCCTGAACGCCCTGTGTGGCGTCGATCAGAAGAATCGCACCGTCACAGGCGGCGAGACTGCGGGAGACTTCTGCAGAAAAATCGACGTGCCCCGGCGTATCCACCAGATTGAACTGATACTGCTGACCTTTCTCATCCCGATAACTCATGCGCACGGTTTGCAATTTGATGGTGATGCCGCGTTCCCGTTCTATCTCCATTGAATCCAGCAGCAGTTCACGCATGTCACGTTGGGCGACGGTTGCAGTCAGTTCGATAAAGCGGTCGGCGAGGGTGGATTTGCCATGATCGACATGGGCAATAATGCAGAAATTACGAATTTGAGGTGTACACATAGAAAAGGCCTTTCACATCATGATGTCTGGCTCGGTATCGCGTGTGACGTTGAGAACAGACAGAGAAATTCGCGCTGAAAAAATCCAGCGAAGATGAAAATCAAAAGATGTAAAAGTGAATAGCCGCCGCGATGATAGCGCGTTTTATTTTGCGGCGGCAAGTCATGATGCTGATGTGGGTGGTTCCCCGAAAATGATTGCTCGATTGACGGCATTCCGCCGCCAGTCGTGTGCCATGCGCTCGGCGATACCCGCTCACATTGAGCGCCCGTGTTTACTGGCAGCGCAGCCTGTCAAGCAAGGCATGGTCGGGGTAGCCATCCGGCGGTAACCCTTCCTGTTGCTGGTAAGTGCGGATCGCCTGCGTGGTGCCGCGGCCAATGTTGCCGTCAATCGCGCCCTGATAGAGCTGTTTTTCCTGTAACAGAATTTGCAGCGCCTCGCGTTCTTTGCGTGTTAACGGCGTTTCCTGCCGCGGCCAAGGTTTGCGTACCGGCGTATCGTGCTGGTAGTTATCCGACAGCAAGCCGACAGTAAGTGCATAGGAAACGTCATTGTTATACCGCAGAATGGCGCGGAAATTACCCATCACCAGAAACGCCGGGCCATTCTTCCCTGTCGGCAGCAATATCGAGGCTTTCTCCGAAGACAGCGCTGCCAGATCTCTGGGCACCGCGGCTTTTATCCCGAGCGCCTGCCAGTCAGCGACGGTTTTCTGGTTATCCATACCGGAAAGAGAATAATCAAAACCGGTGGGCAGATTCACTTCAAACCCCCAAGGGACGCCCGCCTTCCATTTAGCCTGCTGCATATAGTTTGCCACCGACGCCAGCGTGTCTGGGAAAGAGGTCCAGATATCCGGGTGACGATCGCCATCAAAATCAACGGCATATTGCAGGTAAGAGGTCGGTATAAACTGAGGCATCCCCATTGCTCCGGCCCAGGATCCTTTTATTTGCTCTGGCCGCGCATTGCCGTTTTGAATCATACGCAACGCCGCAATCAGATTCTGCCGGTTAAACGCGCGACGATAATTGTAGTAATCCAGCGTGGCCAGTGAGCGGATGACCGCTTTGTCGCCGGTATTGGCACCATAATGACTTTCAATGGAGAGAAAGGCGAACAGCAGTGGCGGATCCACCTGATAGCGCTGATTGATGCGCGTCAAGACGTCCGCGTATTGCTTAAGCAGCGTTTTCCCCTGCGCAATATTTTCCGGCGTGATCCGCTGTTCAAGGTAGGTCCACACAGGGGTGACCAACTCAGGCTGTTTTTGTGTGGCGGCTACCACGTCGGTGTCCGGCGTCAGATCGGCCAACGCGTTATCAAAGGTATCTGCCGTGATTCCCTGAGAAAGTGCCGCCTGGCGCAGCTCCGCTTTCCATTGCTCCATGCTTTTGTCGGGTACGGGGAGACCCGTGGACGTGTCAGTGACGCCGTGCGATTGTAGTAACCCGCTAATATCTTTGCATTCACGAGGCGTGTGAGCGCATGAACTCAACACACCGGAACCGATCATCAACACCATGACTCTCGACATCACCAGTATGGATGATGCCTGCGTTCTGTTATTGACCATGTGACTGTTCCATAAGAGAGATACCCATCACACCGCAGCTCGAATGATTTAGGGTATAGAGACGTATCGAAAGCAGGCCCGTAACATCACAACCGAATCATCGTTGTCGGGCACCACCATGAAATCGTGCAACCTCTCTTAGAGTAATAATGCAGCAACACGTCAGAATATACAGACAACCCTCGACACAAGTGTCACTAACCACACTCATCCGTAAGCATTACTTCTGTTTTCGTAACGGCGTATTGCCGCAGGCTTTGCTCCCCGCCGCGACACCTCGTTTAGTGTTGCGGTGTCCACCTTTTGAATGATCTCAGGTTCGTGCGCATCTTATTGTGCCTTCGCAGTGGTTTCTGGCGGCTGCCAGCCACCACCGAGCGCCTTGAATGTGGCGACGGCTGCGCGTGCCGATTCGGTTTGAGCCTGAGCCCTGGCATCGGAGGTTTGTAGCAGGGTTTCATCGGCGTGAAGAACGTCAATCAGGCTGCTTGTTCCTTTCTGGTAGGCGATGAAAGACGACTGCCGCGCGCTGGCTAACGCGGTCTCACCGGCGGTTAACGTTGCAGACCGCGTTTCGCGATTGACCAGGGCCGAGAAGGCGTTCTCAACGTCTTCGGTCGCGCGGAGTACCGACAGGCGGTAAGCCGCCAGCGCTTCGGCTTCTTGTCCCTTCGCTTGATCGATCTGGGCGTTAATGCGGCCGAAGTCGAAGAGTCGCCAGCGCAGCCCTAATACGCCCGCCGATTGGCTGGCACCGCTGGAGAACAGATTGCCGCTCGACACCGACGTTGCACTACCGAGTAAGGCGCTGAGCGAGAATGTAGGATAGTACTCGCTGATGGCTACCCCGATGCGTGCGTTGGACGCCGCGAGGTGGCGTTCGGCCACGATAATATCGGGTCTGCGGCGCAGCAGGTCGGCGGGTGTCCCTGTTGCTATGAGCGTGGGAGGCTGTGGAATGGCCTGTGAGCTGGACAACTGGGTCCGATGCGTGCCGGGAGGTGTGCCGAGCATAACGTCCAATGCGTTCATCGCGGCATCGATTCCGGTCTGGAGAGCGGGCACGGTTGCCTGAACCTGCGAAAGCGCGCCCTCCGTCTGACGAACCTGATATTCTGCGGCGAGCTCTTTATTGTGGAGCAGCTGTACCTTATCCAGCAGCTCTTACTGTGTCTTGACCTGACTGTTGGCGATCGCCAGACGCGTTTGTAACCCGCGCAGAGTGATATAAATATCGGCAGTCTGAGCGGCGACGGCCAGACGTGTGGCCGCGACGCCCGCCTCGGAAGCCTGATAATCAGCCAGTGCCGCCTGACGACCGCGTCTCAGGCCTCCGAATACATCAAGCTCCCAACTGGCGTTGAGATCGGCTTCATAAGCATTGCCGTAGCGACTATAGCCAGGAACCGAGTTGAGTAGCTGACCTTGTGGCGTTTCAATTGACTGGTAGGCGCGAGTGCCTTGTCCGCTGATGTTGCCCGAGGGCAGCAGCGCCGCCGTTGCTGCGCCAAGCCCGGCACGCGCCTGACTCATCCGTGCGGACGCCTGAGCTAAATCAAGATTCTGTGCAAGTGCCCTTGAAACTAACTGGCTCAGTAAGGGATCATTAAAGCTTTCCCACCAGACCGCAAGGTTGGCTGCCTGAGCTGCGCTTTCTTGTTCTGCAGACGGTTTTATAACGGATTTCGCCTGATAACGATCCGCGAGTGGCGCGTCCGGACGGTGATAATCCGGCCCAACGGCGCAACCTGCCATTAAGCTCGTGGTCACCACCAAGGAAAGGGTACGGAGGGATAACATAGGAATTCCTTGAGTCAAAAAGGTTGTGACCATATTACGTATTGGTCACTCGTTGTCAATCAGCGCTCGGTGAGCTAAGCTTGAGTAATGACTAAACACATGAATACACATCCCCCACGCGGGCCGTCGGATCACAGCGTTCGAGATCAGGTTGTTGAAGCGGCGACTGAGCACTTCGGACACTTTGGCTATGAGAAGACCACCGTGTCCGATCTGGCCAAAGCGATTGGTTTTTCTAAGGCCTACATCTACAAATTTTTTGATTCCAAACAGGCCATCGGTGAGATGATTTGTACTAACCGACTGGCAATGATTATGGATATTGTCAACGCGGAGCTGGTGAATGCGCCAACGGCTTCAGAAAAGCTGAGGCGCCTGTATAAAGCCTTGATAGAAGCGGGCAGCGATTTATTTTTTCACGATCGCAAGCTTTATGAGATCGCTGCGGTATCCTCGCGCGAACGCTGGCCTTCAGCCGTTGCTTATGAAGAAAAACTACGTCAGCTTGTTCAGCAAATTCTTCTTGAGGGGCGACAGTCCGGGGAATTTGAGCGCAAGACGCCGCTGGATGAGGCGGCAGAGGCCATCTATCTGGTCATGCGTCCTTATGCTTGCCCTATTCAACTGCAATACAACCTGGATTCGTCAGCGTCCGCTGCGGTGTTATTACCGTCGTTAATATTGCGTAGCCTGGCACCTTAAAAATAGTGACCATTGACAATATTGGTCACTAGTTGGAGAATGCGGTTTCTGTCCTGCTCATTTAAGAAGGGAACCCATGCTTCGGCTAAAATCCACCACTCTTGCTGTTTGCCTGTTGCCTCTCGCCCTGGTGGCGTGTGGCGACGCTTCCGATGTCGACGATCCACGCAATCAGCCTCCTCTGGTGAGAGCGGCTACCGTGGTGAGTGCTGTTGACGCTTCTCGCGCCTTCACCGGTGTGGTTGTCGCACGAGTTCAAAGCGACTTGGGTTTTCGGGTGCAAGGCAAAATCCTTGAACGTCTGGTTGATACCGGCCAGACCGTGAAACGCGGCCAGCCTTTGATGCGTCTGGACCCTATCGATCTCAACTTACAGGCACAAGCCCAGCAGCAGGCCGTTACCGCGGCCCGTGCCCGTGCCAGACAGGCGACCGATGACGAAGCTCGCTATCGTGGTCTGGTTGCCGCAGGTGCGGTATCCGCTTCGGCTTACGATCAAATAAAGGCGGCTGCCGAGACGGCGAAAGCGGAACTGAGCGCTGCACAGGCTCAGGCTGATGTAGCACGCAATGCGACGGAGTATGCCGTGTTGCTGGCCGATGCCGACGGCGTGGTAATGAATACACTGGCTGAACCCGGTCAAGTGGTGAGTGCAGGGCAGGCTGTTGTTCGGCTGGCGCGCGCGGGGCAGCGGGAAGCCATCGTACAACTGCCCGAAACGCTACGCCCCGCGGTTGGAAGCGAAGCGCAGGCAATGCGCTATGGCGCAGGAGAACAGCGTGTTCCAGCGAAACTGCGGTTGCTCTCCGATGCGGCCGATCCGTTGACGCGCACCTTCGAAGCGAGGTATGTGCTTGAAGGTGAGCTGGCGAGTGCACCGCTCGGATCCACCGTTACGCTCCATATCGCGCAAGATGACGTATCCCGCCAGATGCTACAGGTGCCTTTAGCGGCAATCTATGATCCAGGGAAAGGGCCGGGTGTCTGGCGTATTTCAGGCGATCCCGCCAAAGTATCATGGCAACCCGTTCAGATGTCTGGCCTTAGCGACGATAGGGCAAAGGTGACCGGGAATCTCAAACCGGGAGAGCAGGTTGTTGCCTTGGGGACGCATTTGCTGCATGACGGCGAGGCGGTCCGAGTGATTGAACAGCGCGATGCCAGCGTCGCCGGGAGCCAGCCATGAGCGAGGGAAGATTCAATCTTTCGGCGCTTGCTGTCCGTGAGCGCTCCATCACGCTGTTTCTCATCATCCTGATTACCGTCGCGGGCATTCTCTCGTTCTTTGAACTGGGGCGGGCAGAAGATCCACCGTTTACGGTCAAGCAGATGACCATTGTTTCTGTCTGGCCGGGGGCGACCGCTCAGGAAATGCAGGATCAGGTGGCTGAACCGCTGGAAAAGCGCATGCAGGAACTCAAGTGGTATGACCGCAGTGAGACTTACACGCGTCCTGGACTCGCTTTTACCATGCTGTCACTGCTTGACAGTACGCCGCCTTCACAGGTACAGGAGGAGTTCTATCAGGCGCGTAAAAAGCTCGGCGATGAAGCCAGGAACCTGCCGGCAGGCGTGATTGGGCCGATGGTTAATGACGAATTCTCCGATGTGACCTTTGCGCTCTTTGCGCTGAAGGCGAAAGGCGAGCCGCAACGTTTACTGGTCCGTGATGCCGAATCGCTGCGTCAGCGTCTCTTGCATGTGCCGGGCGTGAAGAAGGTCAATATCATCGGGGAACAGGCTGAACGTATTTTTGTGTCGTTCTCGCATGACCGGCTGGCGACGCTGGGTATTGCTCCTCAGGACATTTTCTCCGCGCTGAATAGCCAGAACGAACTGACGCCTGCCGGCTCGATTAATACGAGCGGGCCGCAGGTCTTTATTCGTCTGGATGGCGCTTTTGATAAGTTGGACAAGATCCGTAAAACGCCGATTGTTGTACAGGGTAGGACGTTACAGCTTTCAGACGTAGCAACCGTTGAGCGTGGCTATGAAGACCCTGCGACCTTTCTGGTTCGCAATCAGGGAGAACCGGCGCTGTTGCTGGGCATTGTGATGCGTGAAGGATGGAATGGTCTGGATTTGGGGAAGGCACTGGATGCCGAAACGGCCAAAATCAATGAAGGCATGCCGCTTGGCATGACGTTAACGAAAGTCACCGATCAGTCGGTGAATATCAGCTCGTCTGTTGACGAATTCATGATCAAATTCTTCGTCGCGTTGCTTGTCGTGCTGGTTGTTTGCTTTATCAGCATGGGCTGGCGCGTGGGGGTTGTCGTTGCCGCCGCGGTGCCGTTGACGCTGGCTATCGTTTTTGTGGTGATGGAAGCGTCCGGTAAAAACTTTGACCGAATTACGTTGGGGTCTCTCATTCTGGCGCTGGGTTTGCTGGTTGATGATGCGATTATCGCCATCGAGATGATGGTGGTGAAAATGGAGGAGGGCTATAGCCGTGTTAAAGCCTCCGCCTATGCCTGGAGCCACACGGCTGCCCCGATGCTGGCAGGTACGCTGGTCACCGCTGTGGGTTTTATGCCTAACGGTTTCGCGCAATCCACCGCCGGTGAGTACACCAGCAACATGTTCTGGATCGTCGGTATTGCCCTGATTGCCTCCTGGGTCGTTGCGGTGGTCTTCACGCCTTATTTGGGCGTAAAAATGCTGCCGGAAATCAAAACCGTAGAGGGGGGACACGCCGCCATCTACAACACCCGCCATTACAACCAATTTCGCCGTTTACTGACGCGTGTTATCTCGCGGAAATGGATCGTGGCAGGTACCGTGGTGGCTGCCTTTACCGTAGCGATCTTAGGTATGGCGCTGGTTAAAAAACAATTCTTCCCGACCTCCGATCGTCCTGAAGTGCTGGTAGAAGTGCAGATGCCCTATGGGACTTCCATTGAGCAGACCAGCGTGGCAACGGCGAAGGTAGAGGACTGGCTGAAGAAGCAGGAAGAGGCAAAAATTGTTACGTCTTACATTGGGCAAGGTTCACCGCGCTTTTTTCTGGCTATGTCGCCAGAGCTGCCCGATCCGTCGTTTGCAAAAATTGTCGTGTTGACGGACAGCCAGGAAGCGCGTGAGGCGCTCAAGTTTCGGCTTCGTGAAGCGGCGGCCAATGGCCTGGCACCGGAAGCGCTTGTTCGGGTGACTCAGCTGGTGTTTGGACCCAATTCACCTTATCCGGTGGCCTACCGTGTTATGGGGCCGGATCCGACCACGCTGCGTGAGATTGCAGACAAGGTGAAAACGGTGATGCTGGCAAATCCCATGATGAGGACCGTCAATACCGACTGGGGGCCGCAGGTGCCGACGCTGCATTTCACGCTCGATCAGGACCGTTTGCAGGCGGTGGGATTGACATCGAATGCGGTCGCGCAGCAACTTCAGTTCCTGCTCTCGGGGGTTCCGATCACGTCGGTGCGTGAAGATATCCGCGCGGTACAGGTCATGGGACGTGCTGCCGGGGATATCCGGCTTGATCCAGCAAAAATAGCGGGCTTCACGCTCGTGGGGTCTGCCGGTCAGCGTATTCCTCTGTCGCAGATAGGGGAAGTCGACGTGAAGATGGAAGATCCTATCCTGCGCCGCCGCGATCGCACACCGATCATTACTGTACGGGGTGATATCGCCGAAAACCTGCAGCCGCCGGATGTCTCTATAGCGATCCTGAAACAGCTACAGCCCATCATCGATACACTTCCGGCCGGATACCGTATTGAGCAGGCTGGCCCGATTGAAGAATCAGGAAAAGCCACTCAGGCGATGGCACCGCTGTTTCCTATCATGATTGCTATTACGCTGCTGATCATCATCCTACAGGTGCGGTCAATGTCGGCAATGGTGATGGTGTTTCTCACTTCACCGCTGGGGCTGATTGGCGTGGTGCCAACGCTGCTGCTCTTCAACCAGCCGTTTGGTATCAATGCGCTTGTGGGGTTGATTGCGCTATCCGGTATCCTGATGCGTAATACTTTGATTCTTATAGGGCAGATCCATCACAACGAGCAGGAAGGACTCTCGCCATTCGATGCGGTGGTGGAGGCGACGGTGCAGCGAGCCCGACCTGTGTTGCTGACCGCGCTGGCCGCCATTTTGGCGTTCATCCCGCTCACTCATTCTATTTTCTGGGGCACGCTGGCATACACGCTGATTGGCGGGACGTTTGGCGGCACCATCATCACGCTGGTGTTTCTGCCTGCGATGTACGCTATCTGGTTCAAGATACGTCCAGAGAATGAGAAGCACGTCGATAAACCCGCCGCGGTGTAAGCCGTCATTGATATGAAAACGCTCGTCACACAGGGTGGCGAGCGTTATCCAGTCTGCTGCGTGGCCATATTTCCACGTCGTCATTGTCATTAAAATCACCATGAGCACTGTCATTATGGCGAAAACGCATTCCTTCGAAAGCCCGCGATTGACCGGAAAAATTGTCGCGTTATTGGCTGGCCTTTCGGCGATTAGCATCTTGTCTACAAACATTATTCTTCCGGCTTTCCCCGATATCGGAGAGCAGCTTGGGGCATCCCCCCGTGAACTTGGTCTGACGCTATCCAGTTTTTTCATCACGTTCGCGCTGGCCCAATTGGTTGTCGGCCCGTTATCGGATCGTTATGGACGCAAGACGCTCGTTCTGGGAGGGCTTTCCATCTTCATCGTTGGCACCGTTGTCGGCGGCCTTGCTGGTTCACTTGAAACGCTGATCGTCGGAAGGGTCATTCAGGCGCTGGGCATCTGCGCTGCGGCAGTGTTAGCCCGCGCAATTGCACGCGATCTGTTTGACGGTGAAACGCTGGCGCGGGCGCTATCGCTGACGATGATCGCGACAGCGGCGGCCCCCGGATTTTCACCGCTGGTGGGAAGCGTGCTGACGACGACATTGGGCTGGCGCGCGATCTTTATCCTGGTGGGGCTGGCCGCCTTTGTCATCGCCGTCTTCTATGCGCACGGGCTGGGGGAAACGCATCCCGCTGAGCGTCGCGCACCGTACTCCATTCCGAGCGTCATCGTGGCGTACGGCAAGCTGGTTGTTGATGGGAAGTTTATCCTTCCGGCACTGTCGATGAGTCTGTTGATGAGCGGCCTGTTTGCCTCTTTCGGTGCCGCACCGGCGATTCTGATGGAGGGTATTGGCCTATCGTCATTCCAGGCCGGACTCTATTTCGCCTCCACCGTGTTCGTTGTCTTCGGGGCGGGAATGGCTGCGCCGCGACTGGCGCGCCGCTATGGTTCGAGAAGAGTGGCGTCGGTGGGGCTCGCTACCGCGTTAGCCGGTGGGAGTTTGCTACTGCTTGGGCCGGAAGCGCCAAGCCTCAGTGGGTATACCTTGTCGATGATCGTCTTCCTTTGGGGAATGGGCTTAGCCAATCCACTGGGAACGGCCATTACGATGGGGCCTTTCGGGAAAGAAGCGGGTTTGGCATCCGCGCTGCTTGGGTTTTTGACGATGGGAATGGCGGCGATAACAACCTGGTTGGGCTCGGTACTGACGTTTCCCGCTGTCACCACGCTGGGCGGTATACAGGTGACGGCCTGTCTGATAGCACTGGTATTGTTTTGCAGTCACGCACGCGCGCGGTTGAATAGAGGCTCAGAAACGTGATTCTGTAGAAAGACGGCAGGCTTGATTAAACTGATACGGAAACCCCCGAAGGAGTTTCCGATTCCATGGCAGATCTATTTTGTTACCACCTCATCATTGATGGCATATACCGTGCAACTCACCGCCTTTTTGTGCTGGAATTTTTCACAGTTTTTAACGGCGATGTCAGCCGCCTCATGGCCGGTTCGCGCCCAGTATGCCGTACCCCAGGCCCCGTCCTTGTTTGTCGCAAACGCTTTCTCGTAAAGTCGTGCCGCTTCGTATTGTCTGAATGCCTTTTTGCCTGCAAGGTTATTCAGGTCTGCGGGGGGCGTAAGATGTGTTACCGGTAAGGTCACGACTTCCTCGACTGGCAAGTGTTGCTGCGCAAGGAATCCCGCCACGGTTTTCCACCAGAAACTTTCTGGTGCGGTATCCATAAAGACGTGCCCATTTTTTTCAAAAGCGGGCATTTCGATAAATTCCGCTTTACCACCACCGTTGCGATAGGCGTCATAAAATGCTCTGCCCATTTCCGGGGTGAAAGATTGATCGTTGCTGGAATAGAGCCACAGGGAAGGGATGCGTGCAGTGAGGCCATACGTGGCGAACGCGTTAATCAAACCTGTTTTGTCACAAAGTGATTTACCGTCTATGGAACCTCTGCCTCCGTCAAAATTGATGATAGCCTGAACGCCGGGAGGGTTGGTCGCACTGGTTGCCAGCACGGCAAAACCGCCTGCGGACATTCCTGCCAGCACTGCTTTATCCGGTGAGGCCCAGGGCTGGCGCCTTATAGCCTCAAGCGCGGCCAGCATATCTCGGGCGTCTTTTTCACCTGCCAGCTTATGCAGCGGTTGCTTACAGGAACCACCTGAATATTCAGCCCCACCGCTTGAATAACCGTACCCCTCCCGTAAAACGGTCACCGCGGCATAGCCGTGGCGCGCAAAGGCAAGCGCCGTTGACGATTCGCGGTTTGGATTCATGTCCCAGCGATCAAATTCGGCAGTACCCACGGTGCCATTTGTGATCACCACCACAGGGAGCTTTGTCTGGCTGACTGGTCGGGTGACGAAGGCATCGAGTACGGCGGGTTTACCATTATCCAGTGTGACCTGCAACGAAAGTGGTTCCCTGATTAGGCCTTCGAATTGCTGGTTTTTTAGTGAAGCATTTATTGGTGTGGCGATGGAAGAAAAGGAGAGACAAAACAATGCAGTAATGACGGTTACTCTGATGAAGCTGGCTATAGAGTGATGGCGCATTTTTGTTAACCTTAGCAAGTGTTTGATGAGGTTTTTTCGTTCAACGCGCGTCGATGAATATCAGATATTCATTACGGCCTCAATGGCAACAGAAAGTCTATTGAGCTGCGGTTTAAAGAAGGGGTGAACCGTGTGAATCGGAAACTTTGAAGGGTTTTGCGGATGGTTTTAAGTTGCGGATTTTTGCGTCGTTAAGAGACATTTGGGGGTCACTCCGTCATCGAACCGGAAAGACCCCAAATCTGACCACCAGATTCTCCCGATGCAGAGGGAAAACAGAGTGTGTACCGGAAAGACTTTTGCAGGCGAAGACATTGAATAAGATGATAAAAACAAAAATCCCGCTTAAGTTTCCTTAAGCGGGATTTTCTAAATTTGGCTCCTCTGACTGGACTCGAACCAGTGACATACGGATTAACAGTCCGCCGTTCTACCGACTGAACTACAGAGGAATCGGTTAAGTGCGATGGATAATAGCGGGAGCGTTTCGGGTTGTCAAAGGCTGTTATCGCTTGGTGCGTTTGATTGCCGAACTAATAACCAACATATTGAAATTATTGCTCAAGTTGAGCACTGGAAAGCAATGAAATACGCTGAGTCGCGGGCGGGTTTGCACCCTAAAATAGCAGGGGTTGCTTTAAGATGGTGCAGGTTGGTATGGGCTTGATGACGGGTTTCCCAAACAGAATCAGGCGTTTTGGTTAGCAGAATCATTGCTTTTCCTTATTTTACCTGTGGCTTATCAATGAGGTATCACTTTTTCTTAGGCATAGAAACATAATATGGCGCGCTTTTTGCTACCTCTTTAGGGTAACTACTCAGGAGGCAGACATGAATCTTAGACGGCTCAAGTATTTTGTGAAAATCGTTGATATCGGTAGCCTGACACAGGCTGCTGAGTTGTTGCATATTGCACAACCGGCGCTGAGCCAGCAGGTCGCGACGCTGGAGAGTGAACTCGAAAAACAGCTGCTGGTACGGAGCCGGCGTGGTGTGACGCCCACCGAGGCGGGGAAAATTCTTTATTCTCATGCACAGACGATATTGTCACAGTGCGAACAGGCAAAGGATGCGGTGAGTGGCGCACGACAATCAATGAGTGCGTAAGCGTTAGCCATAGAGCCAGCCATTTCCCGATGGCTGGCTACTCATCAGATTTTTGTGTCAGATGTTCGATAAAAATGGCACTCTTTCTTATTTTTTTGTGAAGACTATCACAACTCATAGCATTATCTAGCTTCCTCAAAGCAGGGATTTTTGCTCTTAAAAATAAAATGGGTTTTTAGTTTTTTTATTTATTTGGTTTATTTATCTGCAACTTCATTTTATTGCTGCCGTGTGACTATGATTTCCTTAAAATGATAATAGACACTAGCGGTCAGGCCATTCACAGTGTTACATTAATCTTCGTTATGTTTTCTCTAATCCTGTGCACCAAGAACAGGTGTTGCCTTATGGGTGTATGACGGTTATTTTTTTGATTAAGGAGTTCAAATGAATAATATCCTCTCTCATCTTTTAATAAAGTTGGCAGAAAAAGAAGTTGGAGAAAAAGCGCTTAACGCGAAGATTGAATCGTTAGAGATGCTGATTTCTGCTATTGTTTCAACACTTGATGACAATAAAATCAATGAGTTAAATAGAAAGATAGAAGGTGTCGTTGCTGATGCTTCACAGCGGCAGGATGAACATAATTACTTAGCTCTCGAACTATTGGCAAAAAACATCAATCGAATCACAACCGTTTCATTGCGGGAATAACTTTCTTATATATCAATGGTGACGACATTAATTGTTCGCATATTAATTTTCGTATATCCAATTGAGAATTGTTTATATCCAATAATAGAGAATACTTGTGCTATGCGTGATTTTGCTGAAAAAAATTGAAGGCGCCGACGTCTGTCCGCGCCTTTCTTGCGTTTATACCTTTTACTTCACATCAACAGCCTGCTTTTTCCGACGAATAAACTGATAAGCAATAGCCAGAACAATAAACCACAGCGGCGTGACAATAAGCGCCTGCCGTGTATCTGGCTGTAATGTTAACAGTACAATAACAAAAGCGAAAAAGGCCAGACATATCCAGCACATGAAAATACCCAACGGCATTTTATAAGATGACTCGGCATGTAGCTGAGGGCGTTTTTTACGGTATGTCAGGTAAGAGCACAGGATGATGCTCCAGATGAACATGAATAAAATCGCGGAGACGGTGGTCACCAGTGTAAAGACCGTCATCACGTTCGGAATCAGGTAGATCAGCACCACGCCCGAAAGCAAACAAATACAGGAGAACATCAACCCAGTCGACGGAACCGCGCGTTTAGAGAGCACGCCGAAACTTTTCGGTGCATCACCTTGTTTCGCCAGGCCAAAGAGCATACGGCTGGTGGAGAATACGCCGCTATTCGCCGAGGATGCCGCCGACGTCAGTACGACAAAGTTGATCATGCTGGCGGCTGCAGGTAGGCCAACTAGTACGAACATTTCCACGAAAGGACTGCGATCTGCAGTAATTGCGCTCCACGGGGTGACGGACATAATCATAATTAACGCAAAAACATAAAACATGATGATGCGAATCGGGATGGCGTTAATTGCACGGGGCAGCACGACTTTCGGATTTTTAGTTTCAGCGGCCGTTGTACCAACCAGCTCGATACCAACAAATGCGAATACGGCGATCTGGAATCCGGCAAAGAATCCGCTTATCCCTTTAGGGAACATGCCACCGTCATTCCAAAGATTGGTAAAGGAAGCGACGTTTCCTGATGGAGAAGAGAATTGCATCATCACCAGCGTGACACCGACCACGATTAACGCAACGATAGCGACAATTTTGATCATCGCGAACCAGAACTCCATCTCGCCAAACAGCTTCACGGTTGCCAGGTTTAGCGTCAGTAATAGCAGAACGCAAAGCAGGGAAGAGACCCACTGCGATAAATCAGGGAACCAGAACTGCGAGTAGGCACTAATGGCTACGACATCGGCGATCCCGGTTACGACCCAGCAGAACCAATACGTCCAGCCGGTAAAGAAACCTGCCCATGGCCCAAGGAGGTCAGCAGCGAAATCGCTGAATGACTTATAGTTGAGGTTGGAGAGTAATAGTTCTCCCATTGCGCGCATGACAAAAAACAGCATAAAACCAATGATCATATAAACGAAGATGATCGAAGGACCCGCCATGCTGATTGTTTTGCCCGAGCCCATAAATAGCCCAGTACCGATCGCTCCGCCGATGGCGATGAGCTGAATATGACGATTAGTCAGATTCCGTTGCAGTCCCTCTCCCTGTTCAGAGGCAAGGTCTGCGGCTTCTTTTGATTGTTCGACCATGTAAGTACACTTTCCTGTTTCTGTCTGTGATGTTTTTTTGAGCTCTTTGGCGGCTCTCGTTTACGAAAATCGAAACGAATAAGATAGCGCAACCGCAGTACTTATTACAGCGGATGTCTGAGATAGCCAGGCGTAAAGAGGGCAGTTAATGATGTAAGATAACGCTGTATGTTTTTCGCCCTAAAATGAAGAGGATATAAAATGATGAGAGGCTAGAGATAAATAGGCTGAGCAGGTTAACAAAATTACCAATTGCTAACAATCCTATTATTAGGCATAAAAAATTAATATGAAGTATTTGACAGGCACGCTGGGGAGGAGAATAATCCTCGCCGTTGGGTCGTTAGCTCAGTTGGTAGAGCAGTTGACTCTTAATCAATTGGTCGCAGGTTCGAACCCTGCACGACCCACCAACAATTTCAATGAGTTATGATATTAATTTCAGTTTGTTATTATTTTTGTTTTCTTTGGTTAATTTATTTTTAATTATATCCGTTCTTAACGCTAACCGTATTTTCTGCGTTGGTTTTCCCCGTTTTATTCTATTTTTATCACTTTCATAACAAATCCCCTTGCTTAATAGTCGTGACTTTTCGATCATGTTTTATTGGTATTCTGCTGTCATGCCAGGTGGATACATAAGGTGTCTGATGATATCGCTGAACGTTATCACTTTTGATGGCGAGAATGTGCCTCAATCGTCCTGAAGAGTGGCGAGAAGGTGCTATGCTTAACAGATGGAATCGTTGACAGATCGTTTATGATGTGACGAGTTGTTTGCACAGGGTTGTGTTCATATCCACTGGGGCGGCGTTTAGAGGTAGCTGGAGTTTCCTGGTTAGCCATAAGCAAGTTTCTGCTTGATTTCGGAGGTTCATATGGGATTCGAAAAATTACTGGCTGTCATAGAAAAAAGTCACCAGGATCCAAAATCGGTTATCTCATTGTCTGAACTGAGCCAGGCAATCCATGAGATAATTTGTACGGAAAGTTCAAAAGAGTACAAAATAAATGAATGCTTCACTGAGTTGAGGGAGCTGGTTGATGAAAGAAAAGCACTTTCCAGAAAACAGCTCCTGGATAAAGCGTTGGTGATGGAATTAACGCTTTATAAAAAGAAAGAAGAGGCACTGCTTTTGAAACTCATCAGCATCGGGAATAAATAGACGAGCGTCTCTATTTTTTAAATCAGGAAGACAATGCTAAATATTACTACACCGCCAGATCAAATTATTAAGATGGCGGTGTAGCAAATAGTGCTATTTACGGTAGCTGGTTTTGATTTGTTTAATCGTGTTATCAAAGACAGCGGCTTGCTCGGCATCTTCCAATTGAGCAATATATCTTTCCATATTGATGATAACTTTACCGGCATCTGCCTGGCCGATTGCTTTTAATAACAGCGTAACCATAGCCTTCAGGCAGGTAACCTCGTGGGCCAGTGTTTCAGCGGATGCAGTAGTAGAAAAATCTGCGTTGCTCATGTTTTGTCCTCAACAAGAAAAAGATGTTTTCCTTCGCCTGCTGCGGGCGTTACCGCTGACGCGACAGGCAGAACCAGATGGACGGGAGTATAACATAAAGCATATTGTGGATTGATATTATTCGCGGATAAAGCCATTTTAGTGACTGTTTTTTATGCATTTAACTTATTTAAATAGCGTCTATATTTTGGATGTTTTTGGGTGGTAAAGGCTATAGATGTGTTTTGTTTAATACATATGATGTTCACTATGGACGTTTTTCACTGAATATATTATTTGTATAATATCGTGGCAGACGATGATAAAATTTCTAACCACATCCTGATTACAATAGTGACTTTTTATTGACATTCAAGATGTAAAGCCAATTGCATGCCATTTGATTTGCATTGTTTTTTATACATTTTGTGCCACTGACGTGTTTATACTGTGTGGCGTATTTGAAATGTTAAGAATGTGATCAACATACACCATCAGGTTAACGATATATTGTTATGATCGGGAACGTGCTTTATTCCTTCTCGGTATATTTTAAAATACATATTCATATAAATCTGTGTTCATTATTTTTTGAAACCAACGTAGTATCACCTGCAAGCAACTTTTTATGTAAGTGTTACTCCCTTTTTTGGAGAATTATTCTTTGATTAGCGTTTTTCTTGTTGATGACCATGAACTGGTGCGGGCAGGGATACGACGCATTCTTGACGATATCAAAGGTCTGAAAGTGGTTGGTGAGGCATGCTGTGGTGAAGATGCTGTCAAATGGTGCCGAAGCAATGATGTAGATGTTGTCCTGATGGACATGAGCATGCCGGGCATCGGTGGGCTTGAAGCAACGCGCAAGATCCTGCGTTTTACGCCAGATATAAAAGTCATTATGCTCACTATTTATACTGAGAATCCGCTACCTGCTAAAGTGATGCAGGCCGGTGCCGCGGGATATGTGAGTAAAGCTGCCGCTCCTCAGGAAGTGATCTCCGCCATTCGCGCTGTGCATGCTGGTAAACGGTATATTGCTTCTGATATTGCTCAGCAGATGGCATTAAGCCAGTTGGAGCCGCAGACCGATGCGCCGCTTGAGTGTTTGTCTGAACGCGAATTACAGATTATGCTAATGATAACGAAGGGACAGAAAGTGACTGAAATTTCAGATCAGCTTAATCTTAGCCCTAAAACAGTGAACAGCTATCGCTACCGTATGTTCAGCAAGCTGAATATCAACGGCGATGTAGAGTTGACTCATCTGGCTATCAAGCATGGGCTTTTTACCGCGGAGACATTGTTAAGTAGTGAGTGAGAGTTTCGATGCTTCGGCATTTTTAAAAACGGTAACGAGCCAGCCTGGCGTCTACCGGATGTATGACGCCGGTAATACGGTCATCTACGTCGGTAAGGCAAAAGACTTAAAAAAACGACTTGCCAGCTATTTCCGCAGTCATGTCGCCAGCCGTAAAACCGAGGCATTAGTCAAAAGCATCAAGCATATTGATGTCACGATCACGCATACGGAAACTGAAGCCCTACTGCTGGAACACAACTACATCAAGCTTTATCAGCCGCGTTATAACGTCTTGTTGCGCGACGATAAATCCTATCCCATGATTTTCCTGAGCGGTGATGCGCATCCACGTTTGGCTGTTCACCGTGGCGCTAAGCATGCGAAGGGCGAATATTTCGGCCCGTTTCCCAACGGCAATGCCGTGCGCGAAACGCTAATATTGCTGCAAAAGCTGTTTCCGGTTCGCCAGTGTGAAAATAGCGTCTATCGCAATCGCTCTCGTCCTTGCCTGCAATATCAAATTGGTCGCTGCCTCGGGCCTTGCGTTAGCGGTTTGGTTAGCGAAGAAGATTATCAACAGCAGGTTGACTATGTTCGCCTGTTTTTGTCTGGTAAAGACCAGCAAGTACTGAATCAACTCATCTCCCGGATGGAAGCGGCCAGTCGCGATCTGCATTTTGAAGATGCAGCTCGGATACGCGATCAGATCCAGGCGGTTCGGCGTGTGACGGAAAAACAATTTGTTTCCGGCGACGGCGAAGATCTGGATGTTATCAGTGTTGCCTTTGATGCTGGCATGGCTTGCGTCTATGTCCTTTTCATCCGACAGGGAAAAGTGCTTGGCAGCCGGAGCTATTTCCCCAAAGTCCCTGGCGGTACGGAATTGGGGGAGGTCGTGCAGACTTTTGTCGGGCAATTCTATTTGCAGGGAAGCTTAGGTCGAACGCTTCCTACAGAAATTCTGCTCGACTTCACTCTGCCCGATAAAGATTTGCTGACGGAGTCTCTAACGGCAGTTGCGGGAAGAAAAGTACAGATTCAAACGAAACCCCGCGGCGATCGGGCACGTTATTTAAAATTAGCGCGGACAAATGCTGCCACAGCGCTGGTCACAAAACTGTCTCAGCAGTCCACCATTCACCAGCGACTGGCGGCGTTAGCTAACGTGTTGCAGTTGCCAGAAATCCATCGGATGGAGTGTTTTGATATCAGTCATACGATGGGCGAACAGACTGTGGCATCCTGCGTAGTATTTGATGCCAATGGTCCGTTACGTTCGGAATATCGCCGCTATAATATCAGTGGCATTACGCCAGGCGATGATTATGCCGCCATGGCGCAAGTCCTCCGACGTCGATATGGTAAAGCGCTGGATGACAGCAAAATACCGGATGTCATTGTGATCGATGGCGGAAAAGGGCAGCTCGGCCAGGCTCAGGACGTGTTTGACTCGCTGCAGGTATCGTGGGATAAAAACAAGCCTCTGCTACTTGGTGTCGCGAAAGGCAGCGATCGTAAAGCTGGGCTGGAAACGCTGTTTTTTGAGTCGACGGGCGAGGGCATGGCACTACCGCCTGATTCTCCCGCATTGCACGTTATCCAGCATATTCGCGATGATTCGCATGATCATGCAATTGGCGGACATCGTAAGAAGAGAGCAAAAGTAAGAAATACCAGTACGCTGGAGCTTATCGAAGGTGTCGGCCCTAAACGGCGCCAAACCCTGTTGAAATACATGGGAGGGCTGCAACCTTTGATGAATGCCAGTATTGAGGAGATTGCAAATGTTCCAGGAATTTCGCATGCATTGGCAGAAAAAATCTTCCATGCATTGAAACACTAGGGACAATGTTGCAACATACTCTTAGTATCCACTCCAGCCAGATAGTTACCTAAGCGCTATGCAATTTAATATACCGACGTTGCTTACCCTGTTTCGTGTTGCTCTTATTCCGTTTTTTGTGCTGGCGTTTTATCTTCCATTCGTCTGGGCACCGCTGCTCTGCGCGTTGATTTTCGTGTTTGCTGCCATTACGGACTGGTTTGATGGTTTCCTTGCCCGCCGCTGGAAACAGACCACGCGTTTTGGTGCCTTCCTCGATCCTGTTGCGGATAAAGTGATGGTGGCTGTCGCGTTGGTGCTAGTTGCGGAATACTATCACTCCTGGTGGATTACGCTGCCTGCCGCGACAATGATCGCGCGGGAAATCATCATTTCAGCATTGCGCGAGTGGATGGCTGAAATTGGTAAGAGAAGTAGCGTTGCCGTGTCGTGGATAGGGAAGGTTAAAACCACGGCTCAGATGATGGCGCTTTTTGCTTTGCTGTGGCGCCCAGAACGCATTGTTGAAGGCGTTGGCGTTGTGGCGTTGTACATCGCCGCTGTACTGACTTTCTGGTCCATGTTTCAATATTTGAACGCCGCGAGACACGATCTGCTTGAACCTTGATCGAAGCGCCGTAAAAATCAGCAAACGAACGCAGTTGCTTGATAATTTTATTGACTCATTGCGTCAGGTCAGTAGAATGCACCGCATCAACAGCAACGCTGGTTTGTAAGAAGTTAAGAGAATCAGTGAGTTCTGTGTTGCGGGAATAGCTCAGTTGGTAGAGCACGACCTTGCCAAGGTCGGGGTCGCGAGTTCGAGTCTCGTTTCCCGCTCCAATTTAAAACATCGGCAATTGCGGATGTTGGTCACTAAGACCTGAATATTTTGGCGCGTTAACAAAGCGGTTATGTAGCGGATTGCAAATCCGTCTAGTCCGGTTCGACTCCGGAACGCGCCTCCAATATTTAAGCCCGGGTGGTGAAATCGGTAGACACAAGGGATTTAAAATCCCTCGGCGTTCGCGCTGTGCGGGTTCAAGTCCCGCCCCGGGCACCATTGATAAATCAATAGACGTCAACCGACGTCTATTTTTTTGCCTAAAACCCACGGTTTTACTGGCTTCTCCTTCATTCCATACTCTTCCTACGTCAACACAATTCAACTGACATCAACTTGCTTGTGCGGGTACAATTGCGGGTATACTTCAGTATGGTAAATCCTTGTACCCTCAATAACGCATTTATTGAAGGAAAAGCATTATGGCACTCACGGATATCAAGGTACGTTCAGCAAAACCGGAAGAGAAGCCTTATAAACTTACCGATGGAAACGGTATGTTTCTTTTGGTCCATACCAATGGATCTAAATATTGGCGCTTACGCTATCGTTCGGATGGCAAAGAAAAGACGTTGGCGCTAGGTGTCTACCCTGAGGTTTCCCTTTCTGAAGCGCGTCAGAAACGCGATGAAGCGCGAAAACTTATTGCTGCTGGCGTTGATCCTAACGAGCATAAAAAAGCAGTCAAAACTCAGCAACAAGATGATGAGCAAACCTTCGAGGCTGTGGCTCGTGCTTGGCATACTGATAATAAGAAGTGGTCGGAATCCCATGCCGAACGTATTCTGAAAAGTCTGAGCGACAATATTTTCCCCGCTATTGGCAGCACACATATCGCAGATTTGAAAACACGCGATTTGCTGACACCGATTAAAAGTGTCGAACGCTCTGGACGCTTAGAAGTGGCTAAGCGTCTAAAACAACGTGTGACTGCCATCATGACCTATGCCGTACAAAACGGTCTGATTGACTATAATCCGGCGCAGGATATGGCAGGGGCGATAATGCCTGGCAAAGTTGAACATCGTCCGGCATTAGCGCTTGAACGCTTGCCTGAGCTTCTTCGCCGTATAGATGGCTATAAAGGTCGTGAGTTTACCAAGTGGGTTATTAATCTCTCCCTGCTAATTTTTATCCGCTCCAGTGAACTCCGTTTTGCCCGCTGGCCGGAAATCGACTTTGAGCGAGCGTTGTGGACGATTCCCCCAGAACGTGAACTAATCCCCGGAGTGAAATTCTCCGAACGCGGTTCAAAAATGCACACACCACACCTTGTGCCACTAAGCCGTCAGGCACTGGAGATCCTTACAAAGATCAGAGAAGTGAGCGGGCATTGTGAGCTGGTATTCATTGGCGATCATTCGTCACGAAAACCCGTTAGTGAGGGCACGGTAAACAAAGCGCTGCAAACGATGGGCTACGACACGAAAACGGAAGTATGCGGTCACGGCTTTCGTACCATGGCCTGTAGTTCACTGATTGAGTCAGGATTGTGGTCTAGGGATGCGGTAGAGCGGCAGATGAGTCATCAGGAGCGTAATGGTGTCCGGGCGGCGTACATCCATAAAGCTGAACATCTGGATGAGCGCAAACTGATGCTGCAATGGTGGGCAGATTTTCTTGATGCGAATCGGAAGAGGGCGGTTAGTCCGTTTGATTTTGGGAAAACCAATAATAAAACGTGATTATCATTCAAATTTTTGAATGGCTTTATATTGGGGCGGCATTAAACGTCGCCCGTATTGAGCCAAAAGTGCCGCTATTGGTAGAGATAACTATCATTTATGCCTTTTAGGGCAATGCACACACTATTGGCTCCTTGTGAATAAATCACAGATTTGGTAGGGAGAGGCTGGGATAGTTATTCTGGAAAAACGAAATGCAATAAACTAAAAAATACACCAATGCTAAAAAAATGACGAAAAAGAGAATGTCTTACCAATTCGTCCAGACACGTTCCACTCCATGAACCATTTCCCCAGCCTAATTGAAATAATGTAGCCCATGAAATCAAAATAATACCTAATGCACTGGCACTATTTTTCCATGATAGATGGGATGCTATGTTTAATGCTCCTGTATAAAAACCAATGCCTGCTATTAATATAATGATGCTAAAAATATAGACTGTTGTCTTGAGTAACAAAGTTCGTAATTCTTTTAGCCTCTGAGTATGAGAGTGAATATGATTTTTTGGATCAAGGCTGTAATTTCCTTGCTCGAGCTTTCGTTGATACTCCTCTTTCTCAAGTTCAAATGCCATTGAATTTTCGGCTGCGATTGATACGAATCGTTCGGTGCTGGTGATTAAATACCACATACCTTTATAGACACTCTGCTTTTTGGGAATGTTGTTATCAGACTTCATTTTCTCTCTTTACTTATGCCGGAGCCCCCGACGGTACCCTTACCGTCTAAGGGGCCTGATTATGTGTCCTAAGATTTTTATTATGCAGATAAATTGGTTTTTATCCTAAAATCCGCCATCAGTCCAGAAATTGAACGACTTAACTCAATTTCATCATGGGGAATGATGGCATATTGCCACAATTTACCTTTAAGTTTATCTGCATTTTGGTTTGCAAACTCACACCACCGTATAGCCGCTCGTGTTTTGGCCTGAACTTCCGGCGTGTCGATTTCTGTCGCTTTTTTCGGCTCGATGAGGCAATAGCCAGTGTCCATTTCAACAACAAAATCAGGTTCATAGTTTTTACCATTAGCATATTCGATGCGAAACTGACCTGGGCGCGGTTTCATCCAACGAATCACTGAAGCGTCATTCTCCAGTATTTGTGCGAGGCGGAGCTCCCCATCTACAGAGTCAAATTTCTGATAAGGGTAACAGCATTTAGTAAAACCAGTGAAAATCATTTGGCGGACTTTGTTTTTTTCACCTGCGGGAATTGCAATGCGGAAATCCCTCGGTTTTTCATTACCGGCAAAATTAAACGTGGCTGGATGTATTACATCAAAACCCTGTGTTATGCGTCCGGTATAGCCCGTTGGTGTTGTCCACATATTTTGTTTAATTTGCGCCCATATAAACTCTGCCAACTGCCGACCAGCATTTTTCAGAACGGATTCTGCTTCTTCCTGCGGTTGATAACTGCACAAATGGCTTACCATTTGTCCGGCCAGTTTATATAGCATATCGGCGTGTTCGTCATAATCAATTTCATCGTGGTCGAGCAGATAACGAATGAGATAATTTTCAAGTCGTTCTTCCTCTTCTCCCCCCTCCTGCCAACTGATTGTCCGTTGTTCGTTATTCTCAAGATGTGTGAGTAAGAGCTCTTTACTACCGGGTTTGAGCGCGATGCGATCCAACCCGGAAAGGTCAAAATCGTTAAATCCGTAATTGACTTCGCGTTCTGGCAAAACCACGATCCGGGGAATATCAATAGTATACTCCATCAGTTTTTCGGTGATCGTCCCGACCAACTCCTGAACTTCCGTATCCTCCATTGTAAGGAAACTTTGCTGTTCAACTTGATCTCCAATCATTTCCGTCAGATCGAGTTGCTCCGTAGAGGATGAGATTTGATGTTGAGTTACTTCCCATTCACGTAAGGCTTGTTGAACTCGTCGAGTTACGCTTGCTTTCACCTCTGGTGCACTGAGTTGTTGACTGCTAGTCAATCGTTTAGCTTCTTCTGACACCACTTTGAACGTAAGTTCGGCAACTTTACGTTCTGTTTCAGTGGTGAGTACCGACTTTGATGTGGAATTTGTTTGGTATATTGCTCTAGGCTCACAAACCTGCAAACTACTATTATCAATGACTTGATTTCCCAATAGAAATTCAGCCATTGATGGTACGATAATTTGCTGAGGTTTTACTTCTGGAATACCATTCTCATCATCATCCAACCCGATATAAAGAACTTTCTTAATAATCGAGTCATCGTTATTGGCACGATCAATAATCTCTTGAAAACGGTCATGGGCAATGATCGTCAGGCGATCGACGGCTTCGACGCCGGTTCTTTTGCCGTAGGGCAGGCGTAGTCCTCGGCCTATGGTCTGCTCAGTCAGGATTTCAGAGGCAGAAGCACGTAATGGAACGATAGTGTACAGATTAGTAACGTCCCATCCCTCTTTTAACTTGTTGACATGAATGACGATTTCAGTGTCTTTGTCATGTTCAACGGCCAAAAGTCGCTGCATAGTTTCTTCTGATTCTTCACCTGACTGGTTAGAGTGAACAGTGATTGCTTTACCTTTGTATGCGCCATTGAAGAAATCGTCGTGTTCAATGCGTACTTTTAGCCTGTCTGCATGATCGGTATCTTGCGCTACGACTAACATAAAAGGTTTAACCAGTTTGTTGCTAGTATTATTGGCAAAGCTGGTCAGTTCCGTTTTCACATATTCATGGTGGTGGATACCATCTTCCAGCTTTATTTTTTCCAACTGTTCTTCAGAGTAATTTGCGGCACGGAAGTCTTTGCGCGTGGCAACAGCTGGAATTTTGACGTATCCGTCTTTTAATGCTCGCGAAAGAGGATAATGATAAATAATATTTTTAAAATCACGCGGGTTTGCGCCCACGGTTTTCGGCGTGGCGGTTAATTCAATACCCAATACTGGATTCAGATCGTTAAGTGCCTGCGCACCCGCGCTGGCATAGTAACGGTGGGCTTCATCCATCAAAACAACTAAATCGGGCAGGCTTGCAAGATAGCTAAAATAAGATTCCCCGACGTATTCCTGAATGCGTCGAATTTTAGCGACCTTGGATTTAGCCGCACCTTTAGCATTTTCCAGTGCGTTGATTTTAGAAATATTGAAGATATTAATGTGCGGAGCGGTTTCGCTGCCAAAAAGATCACCCGTTTTGCTTTCGGCAATCGCATAATCCAGACGAACGCCTCGCCCTTCTTGATAGTCATCACCAGTAATTAGTACCGGCGGTGTTTGTGCCAGTTCAGGAATGCCCTGAAAAACATACTTTGGCGAACCGGGTAAAAAATCCATCTTAAGTTTTTCATAGATGGTCAAGTTCGGAGCTAGTACGAAGAAGTGACGACTGCGTCCGGTTAAGTATAACCAGGCAATCATTGCCCCCATTAAGCGAGTTTTACCCACACCCGTAGCCAGTGCAAAGCAGAGTGAAGGGAAGGCTCGTTCAAATCCTTTTACTGTGGGATGCTGTTGACGCAGTAATTCAATCCAGAGATTAAGATCGGGATCTTTACTGAGATCCATCTGTTCCAACACGTCACACAAAATACGTAACGATTCTTCCTGCGGATCACGCAGTGATAGTCGTGCACTAATGCGATTAGCAATTTTAACGGAGTTATTCTGACTCATAATTGTTCTTCGCCTTCGTTTTCCTCGTCATAGTCAATATCGTCAGGCTGCTCTGAATCAGAGAGAACGTTTAATGTGAAGCTGTAGTCATCCTGATCCCATTCACATTTGCTCAGAATAGCGCGTGGAATTTTTACCAGTGTAAGATTAGGGAAATCTGCGCCTTCAGTCATAAAGGCTTTGCAGCAGATCAGCAATGTGCGTTCGCTTCCCACCTCCTCACTCAGTGTTTTAAGTTGTTCGTAAGCCAAAGAGCCGGTAGTGACGTAGATATAGTCAGTTTCGGTACTGTATCCATGATTCCAGTATTGAGTCTGACTAGGTGCATAGGTGAAGCTCATATGTTTACACATGGCTTCTGCCAGCATTTCCGCATTATAGTCTTTGTTTATCACCCAGTTGCCCCAATGATCCTTTTTCAAGAGTGAAGGTGCCAAACGTAGATAACGAAAACCACCACCGGCTTGCCAACTATATTCGTTAGTAATACCCTTTTGATCGCTACCATCAACTACAGATTTTAATCTTTCAAAGCAATGAGTTCTGCAATGCTCTCCAAGTTCAATACCGATCCACTTTCTTCTCATTTTATGCGCAACTGCAGCGGTAGTTCCTGAACCAAGAAATGAATCTAGTACTAGATCGCCTGGTTTTGTTGCTAGTTCAAGGCAAATCGAAACGAGTTTTTCAGGTTTTTGTCCATTAGGAAATCGCACTCCTCCCTCTCTCGTTACATTGTTCCAGTTTACCTCTTCCCAGAACGTTCCTAGTTTTTCTCTTTTTAATATTTTCGTATCTTTTAAACAAGTTACATTCTTGAACCAACTAACAAGCCGTTTTTGAGGGCCGATAAATAATATTTCTATTAATTGACCTTTATTTCTCCCAGAGATCGGTCTATATTCTAGGCAATATAAATTATTTCCATTATCGGTAGCATCTTGAACTCTTGATCTTATAGATGTTTGGGCATTTTCAGTAGTATGCACTAAATCATAATATTTATATATGGCATCTACCTCAGAGATACCTTCATCTTTTGCGATTCTAGATATGCTTCTTGTTTCATAATCTTCAATTTTATATAAATGCATATCATTTCCAGAGCCATCCTTGATAGTGGAATAGTATTTTTTTTCACCTTTCTTATATAGTACGGATGTGTATTTGAAGCTTTTCCCTTCTATTTTCATAAGCTCGAGATATTTAGATAATTCAATCTCATTATAGTAATTATTAAATTTGTCAAAATCCTTTCCGCCGTAAGCTAATATAAACTCGATGTTTTTCTTCAGGCGTCGGTCCTCGCCACCACCACTAGCCCCTGAGCTATTCTTAGTTTTCACTGCAATTGTATTTATATAGGATGAGGGCCCTAAGATTTCATCCATAATGATTTTGAGATGAGAGAAATAATTATCATCAATTTGTACAAAAATGACTCCATCTGGTTTTAATAAGTTCTTTAAAAGAACTAATCTATCACGCATTAATGATAGCCATATTGAAGCTTCTAATCCATCATCATAGTGTTCAAAAGCCTGTCCAGTATTGTAAGGGGGGTCAATATATATACACTTAACCTTACCCGCATATTGTTGCTCCAATGATCTTAATGCTAACAAATTATCCGCGTGAATTAGCAGATTCTCATTATTCGCATCACCATAAGACAACGCCTTGTCTTCAAGCAGAATACGCGGCTCCAGACGAGGACGCTTATGTTTACCAATCCAGTTAAGTTCTAATTTTTGCTTCATTGACATAATCTATTTTTATCCAATACGTGCTCGCGCGCGTTCCTGTTCACGGATCTGCGCCTGAATTTGTGTATAAAGCTGCGCCTGTTCATTATCGCGATCGGTCGCGGTCACTACCAGTGCGTAAGGCTCCTGCTCGCTGCTGAATGCTTCGCCCCAATCTCTGTCTTGACGGGTTACAACGACAAACCATTTTTCATTCGGGTTACGCTGGCGGAAAGTCCATACCGACGACTGTACTGTACCGCGTTCCCGCTGCTGTGCTGATACAACACGGCTAGTTTGGGCATCATCGGAGCGGGTTTCCGTTTCACTCTGTGTCTGGTGATTAAAACTGGCCTGCACTTCATCCAGCGAGCGGCCTTTAACCAGCCGGAAACTAATCCGCGTGGCGGTATAATCCATCCGGGTTGTACGCACAGCAGGTGAGTAAGCCAGCGTGACACGAATTTCACGGGTTGATCGCTGCGATCTTAAAAAAGAAGCCGGGAAGGGCAGTTCAAAAAACTGATGGGCGTTATTTTCTATCTGCTCTTCACATTGCATGACTACAACATATTCTGAAGAGCGGTATAACGCATCCTCATCAATAATGCCGTAACCCGTTACATCGCGCTCTATCTCCCGGTTTCTCGTAGCAGGCGTGTTTTTATAACTTTCCCGCATCGCCAGCGGGAAAGCCTCCGTCATCGCCTGAGAGACAGATGCATGATTAACCAGCATTGCCCGTAGCATACTGGCGGACATATCCGGGTATTCATTTAACAGACGTCCTGCCAGATGCGTGATATACGGTGCGGCAAAGCTAGTACCACTGAGTTCTTTAAATAGGGTAGTGCCCTGAAACTGGTGATGGCAGCTTAATACGCCCAAACCACGCATATGCGCCTGCCATTGCCCTTGACGAACGTTGGAAGCGACACTGCCACCGTGCGCCACGACGTCGGGTTTAAACGCACCTTTTACTGATGGACCATGTCGGGTAAAAGGCGAAGGTTGGTTTTCTGTGGCTGGGCATAGGTGTTGAATATCCTCACGCCTCCGTTGCGCATCTTGCGTAGCGTTATGTCTGGCGATGCTGCCCACTGTCAGTACATTTAGTGCAGGAGCTGGATCGATGATAACGCTTACCTCATGCAACAGGTAATCAGGATACTCATCCCGCCAGCTATTCTGCGGTACGGGAGGTTCATCACTACCAGCAAAATTCCCTGCAGAAACAACAAAGAGCACATTGTACTGCCTTGACAATGTATCTAATAAGTACGCAATACCGCGGATATGTTTGCCATCGTAGGGCGCATTTGCATTTCCCAATGACAGGTTGAAAATGCGGCAACCAAGATCGACAAAATACGCAACCGCGGTTGCAAGAGTAGCTTCAATAGTTTCGGCATTGAATTCAGCCTGCTCGTTCAGTACTTTTCCATTATACAGCCATAGTTGAGGCTGCCAGAAATTGCTCTGGTTACAAGCCTCAACATCACCATACAGCGCAATACTGGCAACGGCAGTGCCATGTCCATGTTCATCAAACGCATCCTGATCGGGAATAAAGCTGGCGCTTTCAGCAATGGCAGTGCTTAATAAAGGATGGTTGGTATTAATACCACTATCCAGAATACATATCCTGGTCGCATTTTCCGCTGGCGAGCTCAGGCGAGCCGGAAGAGTATTGATGTCCCGGTTAATTTGTTGATAGCTAATGCCACTAGACGGTGGCAAATCAATAAACCTAACGTCCCGATGAGCTAACAGGTGTTCCGCTTGCGCGAGTGAAACCTCGACCCGGTACATCAACAGGCTGTCCAGATTGACTTTATCCCGCCTGGAAATACCCTGCACCTGTAACCAGTGCTCAAAACGTGTATACAGATCGATACGTTTGGGATGATGTGCAACTTCGATAGGCCAGAGCTCCACATCCAGTTTAAAGCGTTCTGCTACAGGGAGACCATAACGCTTGAGAGCCCAACTTTTGCGATCTTCTGCCGACCAGCCCTCAATACCGTCAAGTGCCTCTAGGATCTGTTTGTAAGTTAGTTCTGTATTATCTAGACCGAGGGATGCCAGATGTTCTGCAAATGTAGCCAGCCCTTGCTCGTCACTAAAGACTACGCATACTTGTTTATTTTCCTGACTGACAAACTCTACGCCATGATGTATCAATGCCGAAAAATTCATCGTGCCGCTGTAGTTCAGTTTGAGTATATATCGACCATCATCGGCGCTGCTTGGTCCCTGCGTCAGCATCGGGCGCAGAGTCTGGAGCTGGTTCAATAACATTTGCCCATGCTGACGTAAATCGCCTCTGCGAATACGAGGCATATTGACTCTGCGGGTCCGTCGGTCGTTCTGAAGAGGGGCTTTGAAAATATTTAGATGCTGATAATTCGCCGTCATGGCAGTCCCTTATCGGTGAGTTCTGGCGTTTTCTCGCTGCATCGCGTTTTTTAAATCTTTCAGCGTCAGGAATTCCTGATGACGCAGGATCATGTGTTTGGTGGCCCGGCGAACAATGCGTTCGATATCTGCACCACTTTTACCATGAAGCAAGGATAACAACTCATTATCGTCCAGTTCAAACTGTCGGCGAATGCCACGTAGCTTTAACGCCAGCAACTCGCGTAACTGCGTCTGATCTGGCAGAGGAAACTCAATCACTTCATCGAAACGACGCCAAATGGCGCTGTCCAAAATATGTTCATGGTTGGTGGCCGCCAGAATTAGACTTTTGCCCTGATAAGCATCCATCATTTGCAGCACAGCATTGACAACCCGGCGTAATTCGCCGTGTTCTCCGCTGTCGCCGCGTTCTTTACCTATTGCATCAAATTCATCGAACAAGACCACCAGCGGATGTTGGGCAATAAAATCAAAAATTTTACGCAGATTGGCGGCTGTTTCACCCAGAAACGAGGATACCAGTACATCAAGGCGGACAATTGCCAGCGGCATGTCCAGCTCAAAGGCAATGACCTCCGCCGCCAGTGTTTTACCGCAGCCTGGTGGCCCGAAAAACATGATCTTACTGGCTGCTTTCATCCCATAGCTATGCAATACATCGCTACGCCGGTGCTCTTCAAGGAGCTCATCAATCACTGTAGCGCTGGTAGCTGGAAGGATCATTTCATCGAGGCTGCGCTGCGGTTGCTGTAGGTCCAACAGTGGCAGCCCCCTTTCTTTATCTACCGGTGCCGGAGGCAACGTAGGTGAACGCGAAGCCTGAACAATGTGATCGCCATAAAGAATATGCTCCAGATCGTTAGCCAGAAGATGGTGCTGTTTCTGACGTTCCTCATCAATAATGGCTTCTGAAACGCGACGGAACGTAGCAGTGTCGCCCGTCGCGCCCGCTTTTATCAGCTGTCTTAATACTTTACCGTTAGCCATTATTGACTCCTGAAACAACAACACTTCATGCGGAAGGTGAATTCAATGTCCAGCTCACCGCAAATAATTGGCTGGACGTTATCTCTGTCGCCAGCTTTTGTTCAACCTCTTCCAGCAGGCGGTCTTCTTCCTGCTCAATTTTTTTCTTTTCATCATGATACTGCAACATGATGTTGTCACGCTCGCGTTCTAGTGCCTTTAGCGAGCGTTTAGCTTCCATCTTCTCTTTCAGCGAAGGAAGTTGGCGGGCGGTTTTACGCGCTTCTTTAATTTCTGCATCTAGCTGTTTGATGCGTAGGTCCAGCGCGATGCGACGATCTTCTGACCAGCGTTCAAGTTTTTCTACTTCTTCATTGTAATAAAGTTCGTTATCACGTTCGACCTGCTGGATAAAAGAATTCCGTAAAACCTCACATTGTGCGGTTAAAGTGGGTAACAAAGGCTGTTCTTCGATTGATGTTACCTCTGACAACGGCAAGCGAAGCAGACGGGATGCGGTTTCTTCCGCCACTACCTCACCATTTTCCGTTACGGCAGCGACAAGTAGCTGCTCTCGTTGTTGTTCTTGATTCCCGATACTGACTTTTGCTAGTAACAACTGCCCTGATCGTTGGCAAAGCAATTTTACATCAGCCAATTGTCCCGCCTTGGGTTGGTAGATGAAATGGAGTTTCTGACAAACTGGCAATGTGGAAAGGTCTTTTCCCTCATGTAGGGCCACATCAATCAGTTGCTTTCCATATCCCTGATTAGGTCGGAAAAATTCTGCATCCTTTTCATCCGCAACAGGCCAGCTAACGTCATAATACTTTCCCGAGGAACGAAAACCAGTTTCAGAGTGCTGGAAATCGCTATTGTCACTTAGAAACATTTCCGCTAGCAGCAGCAGATTTTCCTGATAATCGTTTAACTGTGCGAGGGTCGTTGTGCGTCGAGTTTTTAGATTTCTGACGACATCTACATCGAAATGTTCAAATAAGGAACGCCGGGTTTCATTCTCCCGGTTTTCCAACTGGTCTTTGAGTTCATCCTGGAGCTGATTAAACTCCTGTTCTATTTGCTCGTCGGAGCGGCAGTGCTGGTAAATCTCATGGATACGCCGTTCAATATCAACGCCCGATTCTATCGATCCCAGGATATCATCGGATGCACCAAACACGCCTTCAAAAAGCTGGAATTTCTGGCTCAATAGTTCAAACACACGCTGATCGGCCCGGTTGCCTTTATTAATGAAATTGACCACTACAACATCGTGCTTTTGTCCGTAACGGTGAACACGCCCGATACGTTGCTCAACCCGCTGCGGGTTCCAAGGTAAGTCATAATTGATTAAGAGAGAGCAGAACTGAAGGTTGATACCTTCTGCACCGGCCTCGGTACATATCATCAGAGTGCCTTCGTCCCTAAATTTTTCGACCAGCGCCGCCTTCATGTCCGCCGTACGCGAACCGGAAACCCGGCCAGAGTTTTGATGCTTCTCCAACCAGTCGCTATAAATCTTTCTAGACGCCGCATCGCTGTTACTGCCGTTGAGCAACACGACTTCGCCTTCATACCCATTGTCTGAAAGCAGTTGCGCTAGCCAGGTTTGGGTGCGCACGGACTCGGTAAAAATGACCGCTTTACGCAATCCACCCAGTTCTACTGTGAATTCGAAAGCCCGACTAAGAACGCTTAACAATGCCTCCGCCTTGGCGTTTTTAGTTATAGATGCCGCTAACGTTTTATAACTTTTTAACTGATCGATTTCTGCCTGTAGAGCCCGAGGATCGATGGTATCTTCATCCTCGATACCTTCTTCATCACTGTAATCATCATAATTTTCATAATCAGTCAGGGCATCTAAGACCGGCATTTTATTTTCTAGACGATGAATCATAGTCTCCAGCGTTCCCTGAATCGCAGTGGACGATGAGGCCAGAATTTTGCGGATGACTAATGTTACTAGATGACGTGCACCACTTTTGATTGCCAGTAGATCGTCTTGCTGCAAATAAGAGGAAACCTGTTTATAGAGAGCTTCTTCTTCATCCGTCGGGCGAAAATCTTCGGTTATTGAATGACGGCGGGTAAAACTGATCCCCCCCTCCTGCTGAACCTGTCGGCGAAGCGTGCGGTTACAGATCTTATTCAGACGTACCCTTAATAACGCTAATTCTGCATCGTCAATATTCTGCCTAGAATAACGGGCCTTAAACGAGGCCAAATCGCCGAAGAAATGTGGGTCAATAACGGAAACCAGACCATAAAGCTCAAGGATACTGTTTTGAAGCGGCGTAGCGGAGAGCAGAATTTTTTTCCTGCCAGATAATGCACTACTGAGTTTTTTGGCCGTTTTCGCGCCATCGCTCTTGTAGATATTTCGCAGTTTATGGGCTTCATCCATGACGACCAGATCCCATGGGATACGTGCCAATTCATGTTCTTTACGGGAAGCGAATTCGTATGAACAAATACATATCGCAGCCTCCCCAGTCGCGTTTTCAATGTCAAATGGATTACCACATCCCTCTTTGATCATTTGATTGAAGCTTTTTGCTTCGATAATGCGTGAAGGTAATGAAAATTTCTCTTCCAGTTCCTGACTCCACTGCTTACGCAGTGTTGCAGGAGCAATAAGTAATAGTCTCCGACGTCGTTCTGCCCATTTCTGCGCCAGAATCAGGCTGGCCTCAATGGTTTTCCCTAGTCCCACCTCATCGGCAAGGATAACGCCATTAGACAGAGGAGATGCTAGTGCAAACATCGCCGCTTCTACCTGATGGGGGTTCATATCAACCCGCGCGCTGGCGATGGTCTGCGTCAGTGAGTCTTCGGCTTTGCCGCTTAACGTTAACCAGTGCGCCAGATAGTGACGTTGATGACTTGAATACATTTTTTATACCATTCAGATAGGGCGGTATGAAGATAGGTATCTTATTTTACTTTCATGAGTACAAGAGTTCTAGCCATTGTATTGTTGACTCGTCTGCTATGAAGACCCGTAGTTAGTGCGCTTACAATGCCGACTGGTTAACTGCCATGGTATCAAGAGTACGAATGAGGTTATGGGGTAAAGTTTTTCACGCTCAGGAGCATCATACCTTTGGTGGTTCAAGAGAAATAAGCCACTGCGCCATATCCGTTAAAGACTCATAGCCACTGTGTTTCAGGCCGCACAGCAAATCTTCCTGGCGCGGCTGACCGAAGACAATGCGGTAGAGTGCCAGATCCCGTTTAAGGCTTTTAAACTTGATACTTTCTTTGCTGTACGGTAGCAGGGGAACCCGGCGTTCGACGCGAGAGGTCCCTTCTTCAAAAATCCAGTAGGGAATCAGATCCGACTGGCCTCCTTTGCGCTGGCTTGCCGCAAGCGCGAAGAGCTGAGCCCATGGATCTGCACTTTCTGCCAGCGAATGCAGTGCACTCAAACCATAATGCTCGGCAATATGTAAGGTGTAGTGGGTGTTACCTTTGGTAAAATCCGACTCACCAGTGCCAATAATCAACCCATCGACGTGCTTTGCCGTATTTTTTAATTTTTCCGTATGAATGATTGACTTGATAAGACGAGACAAACTTTGCTCCAACAACTGCTGAATGTTGAGCGCCGATTTACGTTCGCTGGGGCCTGCATCAACCAGCTGTTCAGAACTATCTTCTGTAAGATACAGTGCATCACTCATCCCCAGTGCCCCACCAGCAGATTAGTCAGCACCACCACTCCAGCGCCAACGATTATCCCCACAACTGCGGTGACAAACAGGGTTGCACGCGCCTTACTACTTGTTTGCTGTTGCAAAATTTGCAGGCGTGACTGGCTTTCATTTTGTTCTAGCAACTGACGTGATTTATTCGCCTCTTCTTCCATTTTTAGTCGTAAGGCGCTTTCATTGGCAATGATTTGCCGCAGTTGGATGGCAGAAAAACTGATAGCACTAATTTTATCGGCCACTTCGTTGTAAACTCGACCTAAATCGCTTCGTAATTGCGTCAAATTATCGCGCAGTGCTTGCTCGGCTTTTTGTAAATCGTTTTTATTGTTTTGCAGCAATTGTCGGCGGGAGGTTTCATCAAACACTATCCGAAGAGATTCGATAATAGTGCTTTTGCCCGCATTGGTTTCGCCAAAAAACGCGAGGGTAAATTTATCCCACTCGGCATGTTGCTGCAGGTAGGCCAACTTCTGGTTGAAAGTATCCTGCAGAATCTGTAGTTGCGCCGTCATCGCATTAAGCTGCTTTTTGCCATCTTCGTTCTCGACATGAAGCCCTGCAATATCAGCTAATGTTTGCTCAATGTTACGCCCTACATCGGCATAAAGCCGGTTGAAGTCCTCAGCGGTATTCATTTTATCTCTCATTAGAGTGGTGTAGCTACCGGTTGGCTTTTAGCATGTTTTGCCGTCCGAGTATAAAATCCGTGTTGAACGTCTTTTTCATCAATACTGATTGCATAATGCGTATTTCATCCGTAAAGAGCGGACTACGGGTGATATAAATCTTGGTGTTCGTAGAAATTGGACATTACCAAATCCATATCGGTAAACCAAATAAACGGTGAAAAGCGGATTACTTTATCTGTTAACCGCGATGTCAGTCCAGAGTTCGTTAAATATTATTTTGGTGGTTATGGGCCGCCTTGAATTAGTAGTGATAGAGCTGTAGTCCCACAGGTTTTAGTACCTCCGCCAATGAGGATTCCCGGCCAGTATTTTCCTGGCATATCGTCTTACTTCTGATTTATAACTTATCGTGTGGCTGTCTATAGAGTCATTACGTACTTTTAGTGAGTGGTATGTTTTTTAATCAATAAGCATATCAAGCTTTACCTTTCCCCCAAAGACGGTAATAAAGATACGTAAGGTCATCTAGTTTAAAATTGATATAATTAGCATTATTATCTTTAACTGGTGGGAGTTCGCTGAAAATGAATAAATAAAGTGGCTTTGATGGATTGCTCATTGCTATTTTGTCTAAAGCCTCTCTGGATGTTCTTTGATAATCTGAGCGTTCAACGAGCCGAGCAGGAATGAAAAAAGTTGGTTTACACTTTACATCACCAGATCTCATCTCGTTTGCAAAACGAACTAAATAATAGTCATCTTTTTTATTTATCCACGCTTTCCCAAAATAAATCCTCGGTTCATCCGGATGTTCGCTCAGATCTTTTCTATCATCAACTCGAATAAAAAAATCTCTTAAATGAATTCTTCCTTCAGCCGTTTCTAGGAAGAAATTTTCTTTAGCAATAAAGGCATCCGCTAATCCAGACAAGCGTTTTCGGGAGCGTCGTTTTTGTTGATTTTCATCATCTTCGTTTATCCCCATGCGCTTTGCACGTTTTATTGAGCCTTCGTTATCCTCAGTTGATGTAAGGTCATGTGTAATGCGCTTATTGGGCGCAGATAAAACAAGTTCAACAACATCATCACGGATAAAGGGCAGGGCTTCGGGATCATCTTTCGTGTGCTGCACCCGGCGAAACTCATCGTCAGTTTGTTCTTCCAGCCGGCATCCACGAGTATGTTCAGAGACAAATTTGAAATAGGGGTCACGCTTACGCAGCCGCTTAGGCCGATCAAGATTGGCACATGTAACTTGGGCATGACAATTCGGTTCTGGACATTCAAAAAGGTGTTTGGATGTGACAAGGCCTTGCGTAAATAATTTATCGGCCTCTACTGCTGTCATGTCTCTTTTCAACTCCAAACTTTTTGCCAGCTCTAGCCTCATATGTCCTCCCGTTTAAAGAATATGCCCTTAGATATGGTATTTACTCAGTATCTTAGTACTCGGTTGGTAGTTTATTCGCTAGATCCTGAAACCAAGGTAATCCATGCCATACATTTGGATTACCGATTACAAAGATATTTTTTTTAGCACGCGTAAGGGCCACATTTAACAGATTTGGCTTACTTGCCGCCCATTTAGCGCCACCGTCACTATTCTCGTCGCAGCCTAGGACAAAAATAACAATATCATTTTCCTTACCCTGAAATGTATGGACAGTACCGATACATTTACTCTTCCAATCATTGATTTCTTGCTGCTTTATCAGAGGAGTATGCTGTCTCCAAACTTTTATACTCCGCTGTTCGACCAGTTGTAAAATGCCCGTTTTAACTGCTTTGAACGGTGTAATGACATAGATAGAATTGAGCTGCACGTTCTCTGCCAGCAAGCGATCTAAAAGAATAAGGAAATCATTACCGTGGCTATCACGATACTGTTTTTCTCCTTGACCACCAGTAGAAGCCAGCCAATGATTGTGAATTACATTGTTTATCGATTGGCTAACAATTTTGTCAGTATCAACCCCATGAATCATCCTGTTATCATAGGCCATCTTATTAGACAGGCTGAACATCGGCTCAATACAGCGTCGATGTACCCATAAGGGAATACCTATCCATATAGACCTATTCATTACATGTAACTCGCATCCCCATGAATTAACACGATCGGCAACTTGTTGTACTGAAAGCATGCCCGGATTCCAATCTTTAGCATGTTCCTGAAGTACATCCAGACAAAGGCGTTCAACCAACGGTTGCGGAGTAGTGAATACAGGTTCGATCTGCAATGGATCGCCAACCACCAAAACGCGCTTAGCGCGCCAGATAGCACCAACTGCCTGCTGTGGCGGTGCTTGTCCAGCTTCGTCGATCATCAACCAGCCGAGTTCTTCGTTTTTTACACCATGGAACATGCGGCCAATTGAGGCAAAAGTGGTGGAAATGACGGGTACTATCATAAATAGCGTTTGCCACCAGAGTATGGGCGTTGTCTCCGTGTGGGGGGAGGCCAGAAAGTCCTTAATACTATAAACTCTATTTCGAAAACGCTTAATTCCCAATGCTTCGTAAAGCCAGGCCTGATGTAGTTCCATTGCGGCAACAAATAATGCTGAACGTTGACGGTTTATCTGCTCGTTCTGCCAGAATGCTGTGCGTTGCAAAGTAGCATCATCAATCGATTGAGTGTGGGCCGGTAGCACGATATCGGGAAATTGTGCCTTCAATGAGAGCAACGTTTCCTGATCGTTTCTCTGTTGCTGGACAATATTGGCAATATCTTGCTCAATACCTCGTTTTGTTTTTTCAATGTCAGTACACCACTTGAGCTGTTCAGCTACTTTCTGGACACACCCGGCCTGTATCTCTCGCTGCTTTAATAGGTCAAGTGTTATCGCATGTTGTGAATTCTGGTAATGAATAAAGCGTTTGCGGTTTATTAAGCGAGTTAACCAGCCCGGTTTATTACTTTCGAAGTCTTTTTGCTGCTGTTCTAGGCATTGAATCTGTGTATCTGCCGCATACAGTTGTGTTTCGGTAAGCGCTAACTCACGTAGACGTTCCTCATGACACTTTGTAATTTCAGCCAATTTCAGAGATAAGGTGTCAAGAGTATCGTCAGGTTGCTTGCTGAGTAGAATGGCATAGGTAATTAACTGTTGTTGTAATGCCTCTGTTTGTTTGACACAGTTGATGAATTGTTTTTTAGCTTCAGCAAAAGATATCGAGGCATGGTAATGCTTCCAGCGCCATAGGCTGAGAAAATCCTCATTATTAGGACGTGATATTTCAGACTGAGTGCCGCGTTCAAAATGCTCATCAAAAAACAAACGCTGAGTGAACTTAGTTCGATTATCTTTTTTCCCGAGCGCAGCGGAGATGATTCCCCAGCATTGAGCTTCATCCTTAAGGGGTTGGAAAAGATGATGAAAATTTCCTTTTCTCGGCCCTTCTTTGATTTTTTTATGTTCACTTTTGGGGCGATACTTTGCCGCGATCTGGTTTGCCGTTGGCGCTAAATAGCTCAGCGAGCGAAATTCTTCGGCCAGAGATTTCTTCTGCGGTAACTCTTTCGATATATTTTCTACCGCAGAATTATTCGAGGAGGCAACAACCATTTCAAAACCGGTGAGTGCGTGTACAATAAAACCGTCACTATTTAGAGTGTCATCAACGTCTTTAAATCGAGATAGTTTCTTTGCCCTTTCAACCACATTATGTGCTATCAAGTCGCGTAGCAGAGTTGTTTTCCCCGTCCCAGGAGGGCCGTTGACAGAAAGCAAGCCGCCATCAACAAGCTCTTCTATTGCGGTGTTAATTGCAAACTGCTGCATTAATGACATAGCATGTTCAGGAGGAGAGGGCCAGCGACCATGAGGCATGTTCGCTGGTTGCAATTTATCAATGATCGAGGCGAGGCCATTTTGTGAGTACAGATCGGCATTGCGCGGCGCATTGTCTGCAAGGTAAGTTCTGAGTGCTTTACACTCATCATTTCGTTTTATAGCCGCGATGACGAGTTCAATGTCTTCAAAGAAGAAGCTGTTTAAGATCGGTAGTACTAAGCTTTTATCGTTTTCACTAACGTCTTCTTCCGTTTCATCCTCTTCTTCCTGCAGTGCTTCGGATATGTTACCTTTTTTCTCAAACCAGTCGATTTGTAAAACATATTCCCATTTGGGTTCAAAGTCTGCCCATGCAACTAAATGCGCCGTGAGCAGCGTGAAAATGTCATCAGCCCGCAGTACTCCGGGGCCATTCTCACGAACCGGTTTTAATGTCGCGCTAAAGTTTCTAAGCGTACTAGCAAGTTGCTGGCACCCCGTAGCAAAAGACTCAGAATTAATTAATTGAAAGCGTTCTTTTTCCAAATGTCCGAGTGCCCATGGAAGAGAACTTATAGATAACTTATCCAGCACAGGCACACCTTCTGGGTCCAACTGGAGTTTAGCAAAACAGGTGGTTCCTTCCTGATCTAACCTTTGCTCTTGCTCTTCTGTATTAAGTTCGGTATCTGGCCCAAACACCTTCTGGCTAACAGTATTGGCTATTCCTTTATCGAACAGTCCGATGTGGATGCAGTATGACGCTTTCGGTGGGATTTCATGCTGTTTACATAGATCAGCAGAAAGCCAAGGAAGTTGCGTATCTTTGTTCTGGCTAAGCTCTTTAAACGATATTTGCAAACTATTCTTTCTTTCTTCCAGTGTATAAGGCTGGAAAAACTCTATACGCTGCCAAGCGCGGAGAATATCATTGCTGAGAGAAGTTTCGGCCATCATAGCTCTTTAATTATTATCCAAAAAATAAATTAGAGATGTCGTGTTTTAGGTAACATATTTTTATAAATGGTAATTTGAATACTACACATATTTTTATGTCAAGGCAGCCCAAAATGGACTGGTTTGATGCTGTAGTATTTTGGTTTGCCAGTACTATTTCCTTTTCTAAAACAACTCAGATACCTTTAAAAACCTGACCCCGATGCCATTCCACAAACCGCTCAAGCGGGTAATACTCCCGCTTTTTAGGCAGAAACAGCGATTTTCCCTCGAAATCCCAGAATAGCCTTTCGACGATCTTGCTGCCATTCGCACCTTCAGAAACCATCAACTTCATACTGTCATCAATACCGATAACGCCAATATCAAATGCAGAATGATGTACCGAGCATAAGGCAAGCCCGTTGGTCACGGTGCAAGGGCCACCGTATTGTTTCCATTTGATGTGTGCCGCTTCGAGGCCGACAGGCGTTGTATCGTGCCGTAAATCATAACCGCAGACCGCACAGCGGTATTGATACGCACGTAGTACCGTTTGACGGAAATGAGGATCACGAGACTTGCGTACATCATCTAGCGATAGTTCCAGACGGTTGGCAATGACTTCCTGAACACTTTCAGGAAAATGCTCGCTTAAAATCTGCTGAGCGAGTTTATCGATAAGTTGAGGTTGTTTGCATAATAGTTGATAGCTGACTTCATCAAATCCCCCCATGACACCGTGCTGAATCAGCTCACGATTTGGCGGCTCTTTACTCCCTTTCTGCGGTGAACAATGCTCGTCGTTCTGCAACTGCCAAAAGCCATCTCCCTTCAACCGCCAGAAAGGCATTTCAGGGTAATGAGCACGCCGCTGTGGCCCAAAGCTGTTCAAAAGTGCCAAGAGCTGCGGACGGATTTCGTCGCCATAGTGAAACAGGCGCGGGTGTCCCTGTTGGTAGGCCGATAGAACATAAAGCAGCAACAATGGCTTATGAGGCGCACGTTGATCACCTTTACGCCATATAGACATATTGGAAATTGCGGTTTGAAGTTCCTGGACAGATGGCATACGCAATACAAACTAAAAGGGAATATATTGCGATAATGCTCGCAAAATCAGTGGGGTTCAAGCGTCTTGTTGCTCTCAGAACCTTGTATCATGCCACCTTATCAACGTAGATAACCCTGTGATTTTCGGCGTCAGTAATACTTTGCATATGTGAGATTCTGGCGATGAGTAAAAAGGTGAGCAGATCCTTTATGCCATATTTCCTGTAGATATTATTTTTCATATTGTTGGCGGTTTTATGGGTTATCGCCATTTTCTTTGCGATGGTTTTTATTGCTATTCCGTCCAGCCAATAGCCGAAAAATATTTTCTCATTCGGTGATAACGATATCGTCTTGCCTTTTATTTCTCTGAACGATGACAGGGCAGAGATCACTTTTTTAATCGTACTCATCGATGCGTGTTTTGATAACAGCAATACCTTTTTAGCCACCATCACGGGTGTATGTTTACGGTTATTTAGAATAATAATGAATGCCCGTTGACGGTCGGTAATGATGTGCGTCAGTAGCGTCATGTCGATACCGTGTTCAATATCAACAACAGTGATGGGTACATTACCGCCATCCTTATTTCCCAGACAGGTAAACGCCGCCGTGGTGAAAGGGCAGCGGCTGAATATTTCAATGCTCATGGCGATAGTGGTTCAGTAGAAAAATAGCAAAGTGATATCTGACGACGCATCATCCCTGTAACAGCTTTAATACGTTTCCCGACTGCTGATTGGCTTGCGACAAGACGGCCATCGATGCCTGCTGTAGGATCTGGGCTTTTGTCATTGCGGAAACCTCAAGGGCATAATCCGCATCCAATATGCGGGAGCGGGCGGCAGTGGTAGCAATTTTCTCCTGTGACAGCACGGTAGTGACGGATTCGAAGCGGTTCATCTGGCTGCCGTATTCACTGCGGTAACCGTCCAGCGTTTTCAATGCATTATCGAACGTGATTAATGCCGCACTGGCCTGCTCTGGTGTGCCCAGCATGACAGAGGAAAGTCCCAGCGATTGGCTATCTACTGGCGTTGGGGTGAGGGTGACCGTTTGCAATGCATCACCAAAATTCGCCCCGACGACAAACGTCGTTTCTTTGCTGATCGGCACTGAGGGCGGCAGTGGCGGTGCAGGCTCTGTCGGTGTGGGAAGTTCATCCCAGCTTGCACTGCTATTAAATACGCCGCTGCCAACCACAATGATAATCAGATCTTCCGTCCCCTCATCTATGTGAATTTTTTCCAGTCGGTTTGCTGCCCCCACATTCCCATCGTTAAATCCCCCGGTGTTGGCATCTTCAAAGCGGTCACCATCACCACTGTAGGTGATGGTCATACCCTGATAAGTGGTCTGCGCCCCTGTGTTGATATTGTATTCCCCGGCTTGCAGCAGCGAATCTGCCGAGTAGGTGGCATTGGGTAAAAAGCCGTTATCTTGCGTAATCACGGCGGTATTCATGGTGCTTTCATCCGTTACGCCGTTTGCTGACCAGACAATATCGGCGTCTGCGCCTTCTGCGGGCGTACCGGCCAGATGCCTGCCATCTCGCGCAAAGAGCTGGATATCGTCATCGGCGCTTAATGAGTCGATGGTGATGGTAATATTTTTTGCGCCAGCAGGAATGTAAGCCAGCGAAATCACCCCAGAAGGAAATTGATGATTGATATTGGGGACAGGAAATTTTTCAGCCAGTGGCAACGTGTCGCCCAGTTTGGCAGGCAGGGGGCCTGGTTCAGTGGGGGCCAGCGGATAACGACCAAAAATTTGAGTCGATGAGGCGATACGGTCGATCTCTTCCCTAATCTGCTGATATTCACCGTTCAGGCTGGTCTGGTCGCTATCTGACAGCGTACCGTTTGCCGCCTGCACCGCGAGCTGTCTGCCGCGCTGTATCAGGTTATTGATGGCACTTAGCCCGCTCTCGGCCGTTTGCATCAGGCTGAGACCGTCTTTCATGCCGTTAGTGATGACGCTGTTGGCATTCAGATTGGCGGTCATCCGGTTGGCAATGGCCTGACTGGCGGCATCATCCTTCGCGCCATTGATGCGCAGACCTGATGAAAGCCGTTCAATCGCCTGGCTCAATCGGGTGGCCGATTTATCCTGTTGATTCCGTATCGTTAAATGAAGAGAGGTAATCGGGGTCATTGCGCATCAGTCCTGATTTGGCAAAAACAACGGGATGGATTTTATCTGCTGATTATTGATTTACCGGATAACAGGCAATAGTCAGCCCTTCCCGATAATGGAAATAAAAACAGATAAAACATTACGTTATGGTTATTCTCGGCAATAGCTTATCGACGGTGGCGATCAAAAGATAATCGTTTTGATAGATCGATGCGATCATATCGATCGGCGTTACCGATCAAAAGCGCTCTGAATCAGTGTTCACGTAACGGTATGAAAATTAAGCAGATCGGTAGTCTGCCCAGTAACCAAAGCAGGCGAAGAAAACGTATTCGTCAATCATTGCCCGACGCGCTGGCTGAGTGCGTAGGCGGGTCTTAATCCACCCCTGAATCTGTCTGTCGGTTTTATCAGCCAGTGATGTCCATTCATGATAAGACAGGCCGTTAAGTAGTTCAGACCAGCACAGTAGTGTTAGTGTTTCCTGAATGCCGGGTTCATTTTCCTGATCAAATAACCGCTGAAGGCTGTCACCCAATTCATCCAGATGCAGCCGGTCACATTCACTGATCAGAATACCGCCCAGCAGTGGATACCGTTGAAGGTAGCGGCTGGTTTCCACTGGCAGAATGGCTCTGCTGGCAACCTCAATACGCGATACTCTTGATGTCTGCATTAGTTTCGCGGGGACAATCAGATGAGCCTTATGCTGGTCTGGCAGTGAAACTGCCGTCAATCTCAACCGATGGAAAGTATGAATTTTTCTCGTACTGATACCCTGATGAACGGCGTGCGCAGCACTGTCGTCAAGATGGCTTTGGTACTTATCCAGCAACGTGGATAGCGTCGTGTTACATGTCATTTAGAAAGCCTCCAACATGCTGAATAACAGACAGCCGGTGTCCTCCGTGGAATCGGATAGCGGTCTGTTATTCAGGGAATAATTAATTAAGAAGAGTGAACTGAAAGGTGTTGTTTCTGGCTGGAATGATGGGATACGAGCAGCGGCCCTGAATTAACTATTCCGATGACCTTCTTCTTCAGGTACATAGCCATTATCTTCAACGACTACACTGTAGATTCCGTCTTTACACGCCGGGCAGAGTTTCTTTCCTGTATAGTGGTTTTGGCACAACACGCAATACCAGGTGTTCGGTTTAGGAAGAACGTAGCTGGCACAGACTTTCTCCCGTAGTTTTTTAATCCTCTCTTCTTCTTTCTCTTCGGGGTCCCGGTAGGCACATGCCTTCAGTTTTCTTGAATCTATACTGAACCGATCATGCTCAAACCAGGCTTCTTCATGTTGCGATCCGTTATGCAGAGTTAACCTGCAACCACAGGATGTACATGTCCAGTGACCCTGGGGCTGGCGGCTAGCCTCAGTTGCATTAACAAAACGATTTTTGGCATTGTTAGCCAGATAGCATTTTAGAAAGCGCATAAATTGATTCCATTCCTGACGATAACGAGCTGAGCGTAAGAGATTGTCCCAACGCTGTTAGCGGGAATATGAGTCGTGTTTAGAACGTGTAGCTACTGGCGAGACTGATTGATACGTTGCTGTAACCAGGTTTCGACTTCACTTTGCAGCCAGCGGGAACTGCGACCCAGCTTAATCGGCTTCGGAAATTCACCCAGTTGAATCAGCTTGTAAAACCATTTGTCGGTTAATCCGGTCAACTGGGTGATAAAGGTCATATCCACGAACCGGTCGTTAAGAAGGCGGTAATCGGTAGTGGTGCTCATCGTTTTTTCTCCTTGAATAAATGGGAGAAGAAGCCGGAAAATGGAAATTGGCGAACTCCTTCAAACGATAAGGACTTGGCGTAATTTTTTAACCGAGAGCTTTAACTGGTCTTTCGCCGCCTGCCAGATACGTGTGCAGCAGGAATACTACTCAACTGGCAAATAACGCCCTGACTTTTCTGATCCTGCTTGCTGAGATAGTTCAGGATGTACTGCATGCCCTTACGTCCCTTAATATCGTCATGTGCCGTCACCCATTCTCCGCGTACTTTGTAATGCTCCTTAGACTCGCAACGATATGAATAACCTTCCTCCCAGGTCACGTACTTCCAGGTATCTCTCAGCGCTTCAAAGACTCCCCAAGCTCGGCGACGTTTCTGACCATTCAAGTAGAATGCAGCGTGAATGTGGTAGCCATGCTGCTCGGTATGCTCCAGTACCCATGCGTAGCCCACCAGCCCGTTGATGTCCTGGCACCTTTGCAGCAATAGCGTTATATCTGCCACTGTGGAATGAATATCGCCTTCAATCCTTGAATCACTGTCCCGTTTGTAGGAGAAGTCCACCCGCAGCATCAGCAACTTGGAATAACGCTCAAATAATTGGTTCTGGTGATGTTGCAGCTTACGTTTCAGAGTACGGTGCTGAACGTAGTTAAGATTGATATCGGTAATGTCGTGGTAAGCCATGTCTGAATCTCCATGTGAGTGTAATCGTCATGGGAATGGGCATGGGCATCAATTTTGAAATGAAGGCGAGTTCGTGGAACTGTAATGATCACTCCGCCTGAGGTATCGATCTGGAGGGCGGTGGATAATTACGAAATCTCTTCTCTATAAAATATCATTAAATACCTTAATTAAATGTTCGCCGTTCTGAGAAACACACCGTTCAGAACACTAAAGTGTTCCCTGTTTAAGGTTTCAATACAAGTAGTACTACGCCTGTAGGTAGTGGGGTTTTGTATGAATTTCGCACAATTAGGGATTTTTAGTAACTGATTGACCTATAATGTTTTTGTTATAAAATGTATGTTTATTTACATAACTTGTATGTTTTAAAAATGAACAGCTATTACTCTGCTCGTCAGGCGAAAAACATAGACAAATCGTTTAGGGAGTTATTCCGGAATCTCTCTGCCAGGGAGGCAGTGAGAGCGCTGAAATTCTCGTTTGTGATAACACCTCTCGATGGGAAAAGTGCTTATTCTGACGACAGAGGACCTGAGCATGCCAGAAAGGTTCACTTTGCACTGAAGCTGTTTCTGAATCACATGCGGGTGCTTAAATACGGGAAGTGCGTTGCCGGGTATTCATGGCTGATGTGCAACGAAAAGCGCACAAATCTGCCCTATATTTACATGTTGTTTTACATAGCTGAGAGCGCCAGTGCCGATAAAATTGCGGAGTGTCTGGGGGAGTTATGGAGCCGCTCGGTGGAAAAAGCGAGCCTGAAAGAAGGATGGCCCGGTTATCCGGTTGTCTTCAATTACAACCTTGAATTGGGTAATCAGCAATTCTGTAAAGGCAATCACGCTCTTCTCGATGGTTATACCGGGAGCCAGAGTGCTGCATTCATATTTAATGACCTGTGCGGTGGTACAGCTAACTTCAAAATTAATTCAGACAATCCGACGTTGTTCTTGAGCTATCTGGGGTCACTCAGATTGAGTATGCATTCAATCCCTGGCGTAAGGGCATGGGGCTATTCACAGTTAAAGGATAAAAAATAAAAAAATCTCAGTTATATATCACCTCATTGAATTACCTCTATTTCAATTCATCAGGCCATCCATCCCGGATGGCCTTTTTCATTCTGAGGCTGATATGAAAAAATCGTCAGGTTATTCCCTGATCCGCCGCCATCTGCGGCGCTATCCCCGTTCGTTACGTCACGCTCTTATGCAGGAGCTGACCCAACTGGTCACCTATGAACCAGTGATTGGCATTATGGGCAAAACCGGCGTCGGAAAATCGAGCTTATGTAATGCGCTGTTTCGCAGCGAAGTCTGCGCAGTGAATGCTGTCGCAGCCTGTACCCGTGAGCCACAACGCATTCGTCTGCGTTTTGGGCGTCATTATCTTACGCTGGTTGATTTACCGGGTGTCGGTGAAAGTCAGCAGCGGGATGAGGAATATTGCGCACTGTATCAATCCCTGTTGCCGGAGCTGGATATGGTGCTGTGGGTATTGAAGGCGGATGACCGCGCCTATTCTGCCGAGGAGCAGTTTTATCGGGATGTGTTCGGCTCCGTGAACGGTGAGCACACGCCGATACTCTGGCTGCTCAATCAGGTCGACAAGATTGAACCGAGTGAAGAATGGCACTGGGCCTCTGCGCAGCCATCATCCAGGCAACGGGAACATATGGCACAAAAGCGGGTGGCTATCGGGCAACAACTCGGTATCGTGGCAGAGAACATTTTACCGCTTTCCGTTAAAGGCCGTTATCAACTGGGAAAGATGGTGGAGGCCATGATAACCCTTCTCCCAAAGCAGGCTCGCAGTCCGGTCATTCCGCATTTACGTGCTGAGCACAAAAGCGAAAGCGCGATAGAGCAGGCCCGGGCTGGATTTTCGGACACGGTAGTCAGTGCGGTGGATTGGGTTATTGACCACGCGCCGTTGCCTCAGGTAGCAAAACAGGTGCTGCATGGCGTCACCCATTCCGTTGCCAGAGTGGCAAATGCCGTGTGGTCTTTCTTCTTCGACTAACGTTTTTGCTGCTTCCCATCAGTTTTCTTTATCGTCACCGATCGATTTTGTCGATCGAACCGATCGAATTGATTTGTTATACCGCCATTTCTCCCCGCTATAAAATCGACATTCCATTCTGAGACTTTTTTACTTTTATGAATCAATAACATGTTCATGTAACGCGTATGCGTCTGGAGGGCAATGATGCCGTTGTTACTGCTTTGGGTGGGGCTGGCAATCGTGCTGGGATGCGTGGCATCCAGCAGCGGTCGTTCATTCTGGGGCTGGTTCATTTTGGGTATGGTCATCGACCCGTTACTGGCCGGATTGTTGTATTACCTGATTTGCAGAGAAAAATAATATGCGAACGCTGTTGAAGCTGTTTGGCCGCTTTATGCGCTGGTATATCACGCTGGTGATTTTTATGGCCTGCCTGCTTTTTATCATCAATACCGTTGGCGGATGGGCCGGTTTTTAACCGAGAGCCCTTCCGAAGGAAAACCACAATGAAAACACAACCTGCACTGCCATGCAGTGGAATGCTGCTGGCCTCCCTGATGGTTCTTCCCATTCTGTCTGTACAGGCAAAGCCTGCTGACAATGAACCGCAAATTATCACCGACAGCGAAGGGCATATGGTCTGCCATCTCTGTGGACCCGACAGGAAAGACAGTTTCTTTATTTCTGACTATCCACAGGGCTATAAAAATAAAACGGATCAGTACAGCAAGTTATGGGACATGACGCGCTATACCATCCTACTGAATGATGCCATTCCTGCTTACACCGCTAACCGGACACCCGATTTTTATTACATCGATAAATATGCCGTGTCGCCCACCGTTCACTTTATTGAGTTTGACGATGACCGCTCTGATTTATCGGCTGTAGCGAAGGTGTCTGTGACGGAAAACAAAAACAACACGCTGCTCACTGTCACCTGGAAGAATGGAGAGAAAAACCGTTTCCAGATGAATAACCAGGTTCTGGCGTATCAGGCACATATACTGAGAAACACGCAGGACCAGCTTTTCTGCCGGAATTGCGGTGACAGCGGTAAGGATGTGCTGGTTCAGGGCGCGGATACCGCCAGCCTTTATACCCGTCTGACCGATACGCCGTATTACGCCTTTCTGGCGCAAAGTGCCGGGATGGCCTGCCCGGCAGGGAACTGGTATGCCGTCAATAAAACGAACCCCACACCTGAGATCAAGGCGATTGACCTCAAGGATTGCAGTGAAATAGTGAAGGTTGACAGTACCCATGATGCCAACACCACCACGCTTAACCTCACTCACTACAACGGCAAAAAGGACACGCTGACATTCAGCCATCGTTGAGTGTACCGCCTCTGGTCATCGGAAGGCTCCGAGCCTGTCGAATAAAGGAAAATATCATGAAAAAAGCATTTGTCGCGCTCTGTCTGGGATTGTGTTCGCTAAGCGTTTTTGCAGAAAAAGCGCCTGTCAGAGTGCAAACCCGTATTGCCTCAGGGAACTGGTATGCCGGTCCCTATTATCCAAGGATATCCGTGACGGCATTGGCAGATTCTGTCGTCGTCAAAGACATTGCGGTTAATCGGGGAAATTGCCAGCACCTTTCCGAAGAATCCTGGAAGCCCGTTCGACTCCGCTTCGGCAGCACTTTTGAAACAACGTTTAAGTCAAAAAACTGGGGAGCCGCCTGTAATGTCCTTGAAATCATTGTCGAGACCGATCAGGGCATATGGGAATTCCAGGTGGAATAACGACTGACCTTATTCACGGTTCTGATGCCTCGTGCGCCTGCGCGGGGCATTGTATTTATTGTGCTCTTGTCATCCATTTCATCCTTCTTTTTCATCATCCATCGTTTAGATAAGGAATCATCATGTCATGTAATTCATTGGCAGGCAGCGTTGCGTCCAGAGAGCAGCGCATCATCCAGATGGCGTTGTGCCTGCTGGAAAAACGCGTGCGTAAAAATGCGCGACAGTTCAAAACCTCTGAGGACACCAAAAGCTGGTTGATGCTGGAACTCAGCAGTCTGGAGCGCGAAGTCTTTATAGTGCTGTACCTGGATAACCAACACCGTCTGATAGAAAAGGAAATTATCGCGCTGGGCGGCATCAACAGTACCGAAGTGCATCCGCGTGAAATCCTCAAAGCCTCGCTGCGTCATAACGCCGCCGCCGTGATACTGGCACACAATCATCCTTCCTGCTGTGCCGAGCCCAGTCAGGCTGACCGCCATATCACCGACAAGCTGAAGGGATCACTGTCACAACTCGACGTCAGAGTCCTCGATCATCTGGTTGTCGGCGGCGCTGAAGTTGTGTCGTTTGCTGAACGTGGCTGGTTGTGATGATCACTCTTACCGCTGAACTCTTATAAGGAAAACATTATGTCATCAATAGAGGCCTCGGAATGGGGATTAAAGTGTGCTGTCACGCCGCGATTCGGAGCCAGACTGGTGCAGGAAGGTAACCGTCTGCACTATCTGGCAGACCGGGCCAGCTTTATCGGTACGTTTAGCAAGGCAGAAGCCCGTAATCTGGAACACGTCTTCCCTGAGCAGATTAAGCAGTTGGAGCGGAAACTACGCACGGGTGAACTGAATCCTCGTCAGCAGAACTGCGTCACGCTGCATTGCAACGAATGGATCTGTGAAGCCGATACGCTGGGCAGTGTTGGCTACGTGTATATTGCTATTTATCCCTCTTCAGCGGCAACACAATAACCCGCAGTTTCTTTCCCCATTCTGAACATTTCCCTGATTTTATCGACTTAACCTGAAGAGAGTATTCACATGCAAACAACACCTGCAATCCCGCCACGGGAGGATAACCCCTGTCCGTCACCTATAACCGTCTGGCAACAACTGCTGACCTACCTGCTGGAAAAGCACTACGGCCTCACGCTGAATGACACACCGTTCGGCGAGGAGAACGTGATTCAGGCGCATATCGATGCTGGCGTCACGCTGGTCAATGCCGTCAATTTTCTGGTGGAAAAATACGAACTGGTGCGTATCGATCGCAACGGCTTTAACTGGCAGGAGCAATCGCCGTTTCTTACCGCCGTGGATGTTCTCCGTGCCAGACGTGCTACCGGCTTGCTCAAGGCATAAAGATTGCGAGCGGCTTTCCAGTCACATCGCACCAAATCTATTTATTCCTCTCCCCGATGCATAATGCGCCAGCCCTTATCGGCTGGTGCATTTGCTTTTATGTATGGACCACAAACTATGCAAACTGAACCCGAGGTTTTGACCGAACACACCGAGCTGATTTGCTCGACCAATATCGAACGTATCGTTACCGGACGTGATACCGCGCTGCAACAGATAGAACAGCTCCTCAACCAGCTACAGGTTATTTCAACACTAACAGCGACTATTGGTGGCGGCACCGCTGAAGACTGGGCGTTAAAGCAGGGGCATCGCTACGACTGCTGGCTAACAGAAGCACCCAACAAGGCGATGCCAGCCATCACCCGCACGTTGGATCGCAATATCTGGCGCGACCTGATGCTGAAATCCGGCATGCTGTCGCTGATGGATGCCGAAGCCCGCAGCCAGTGGCACAAAAATCTGGATGAGGGGGAGCTACCGACTATCAGCGAAGCCAATATTCTCAGAACCTTTGAGCAACTTCACCAGAGCAAGCAGGAGGTATTTGAGCGAGGTGTGATTAACGTATTCAAAGGGTTATCGTGGGATTACAAGACCAATCACCCTTGTTACTTCGGCAAGAGAATCATTATCAACAATCTGGTGACCTACAACCGTTGGGGCTTTGGTCTGAACTGGGGCTGGCGACGCGATCAACTGGCCGATCTAGAGCGTATGCTGTATCTGCTGGATGGCAAACCGATCCCCGACAACCGAGGCGATGTCACCATCCGGCTGATGGACCATATCCGCGATAATCCTCACAAGCAGGAATACGAGGATGAGTTCTTCAGTGTGCGTTACTTTCAGAAAGGCACGGGGCATCTCACCTTTAAACGCCCCGACCTGATCGATCAGATGAACGACATTATCGCCAAACATTATCCAGGGATGTTGGCTGCGAGGTGATTAACCAATCATGTCACATAGGTATATCCCATTGACATATCCCATCAATATTCTATGCTATCGATAGCACAAAATTTCTCCAAGGAGACTGCCATGGAAAAAACTACAGTATTTAAAAGCAATCGCAGTCAGGCGGTACGACTCCCTAAAGCTGTTGCACTGCCGGATGATGTGAAGCAGGTTGATATCGTTGCGATTGGTCGCACACGTATCATTACTCCGGCAGGCGAAAGCTGGGATAGTTGGTTTGAAGGGGAGAGCGTAACACCTGACTTCGTGATCACCAGAGAGCAACCCGATGAGCAGGTCAGGGAAGATTTTTGATGCTGAAATATCTACTTGATACCAATATCTGTATTTACACTATCAAGAACAAACCGCAAGAAGTCAGGGATGCTTTCTACCGCCATTACGGGCAGTTTGCTATCAGTTCTATCACATTGATGGAACTGATTTATGGTGCGGAGAAATCGGTAAATCCAGAAAAGAATCTTGCCGTGATTGAAGGGTTTTCTGCGCGTCTCGAAGTTCAAAACTACGGTTTTGACGCTGCCGTGCATACTGGGCAAATTCGTGCGGAACTGGCAAGACAAGGAACACCCATTGGCCCGTATGATGCCATGCTAGCGGGTCATGCTCGGTCAGCAGGTTTGATACTGGTAACGAACAATGTGCGTGAGTTTGAGCGTGTGCCAGGATTGCGCGTAGAAAACTGGGTCGGTAGATAGGCTGACAATAGCCAGTCTTTGTAATATGCTGTCGCAGTTCAACAACTGGCGTCACTGCTAGGTATCGTAGCGAACGGCAGGGTAGGGAATGAAGCAATGTAGGCTGTGGGTACAAATGCGGGTACATGCTAGTTATATTTTAAGGTAAATCCTTTAAATACAATGCTGATGGCATGTTTTTCAAGTCCCGCCCCGGCACCATTGATTTAAAAAGAATTAAAACAAGCACTTATGTGCAATGTCGTAGACCGCCGAGAGGCGGTTTTTTTGTGCCTGAAAATCCCTTTCCTAATATTCTTCCTAATATGTTTTTTGCATTAGTGCTAGATATGCACTATTTGGGCTTTTTATTCTGACCACCAATCATCGGAATTTGACGGCAGGTATTATCTCGCTTGGCTGATGGTCAGGAGTTTAATCTTTTCTTTTTTCGGCTCATCTCCCTTATCTAGAAGGGCTATTTCTTTCCTCTAAACGTTTACTTTTTAATCTGAGCTTGTTCAACCGCGAGTCTTTCTACAGCATTAGCGCGGAGCGTAGCGAGCTGTTCGAGCAATCCGTTTGCATCCACCATAGGGTGAGGCTGGCCAGGCTGACGTACTTTTAGCTGATTTTGCACTTCAATTTGACCGTTACTGAAAGGATGTGCGGTGAGATGGACTGTAATGGGGCGTTTGGTGTCTTTTACCATTGCTTTGATGCGATCGATGCTTTGAATATAGGCTTCAACCTGCTGTGGACTATCGATAGCGTTTAGACCTAATCCACCAATGGTAATAGCGCGGTAAGTGTTATTTCCCTCTTTGACATCGAATACATAAGATGTGGTTCCCCAAGTGTGACCGGGCGTCATGTAGGCGTGAAATGTCGTATCACCAATGGTTAACGCGCTACCATCTTTCACCAAAATATCTGTGGCAGCAGGAGCAGGTATCGTCCACGCGTTAGGTTTGCCCTGTGTATTTTTCGCATCCAGCAGTGCTTCCTTCCAACCTTCCTCAGACATGACAAAGCGTGCATTGGTTAGCGCCTTGAGTTTAGAAACGCCACCTACATGATCAAAATGCCCGTGTGTCAGCAGTACCATTTTGATCTCTGCCGGGTCGACGCCGATTTTCTTAATATTATCGATTAGCTGATCCGTAAATTCACCATACAGCGTATCAATAAGTACCGGGCCCTCACTGGTTTTGATAAGCCAGGCTGAGACCCAGCAAATGCCGACATAATAAACATTGTCGAAGGCTTGGTAGGGCTCGACAGTCTGTGCCTTTGTATCATTCAGCCAACGTCCAAGTTCCGCAGGCATTTTGCCGCTGCTGCCAAATTGGCTGAAAAGTTGGTTGATGGTTGATGATGGACCGCATCCTGTAAGTGTGGGGATGGTGGTGCTATTTATTTCTGCATCCGGTGAAGGGAGCGAGTGAGCCGTAGCAGCCATATTGAATAAAAGTAAGAAAGTAGCCAGAGGTGTAAGACGTTGGTTCTTCATTCTTTATCTCTTGTCTAGATAGTAAAGCCCAGACTATAGTTGCGAAATTCGGACGAATAAATACGAATTAATGCAAACTAACGTTGCATATTTCGAACAATACGAGGATTTATGGACCGCTTTGTTGCCATGCAGGTATTTGTAGATGTGGTTGAGTTAGGGAGCCTTACTGCCGCAGCGAACAAGCTGGACATCTCGCGTGCCATGGCTACGCGCTATATCGCATCATTGGAGAAAGCATTCGGCGTTCGTCTATTGCATCGCTCCAGTCGCAGTTTGGGATTGACGAGTGCCGGAAGCGAGATTTTGTCCTATTGTCGACAAATTTTAGCGTTGAATGATGATATTGGTGCTGCTCTTGAGAGTAAAAGCCAAGAGCCTAATGGCTTGATCCGGGTTGCTAGTAATATTTCATTCGGCCAATCCTATCTGGCCGATGCGCTGAGGCGCTACTCCGCCCAATATCCTAAAGTTTCCATTGAGATGGTGTTAAAGGATGCGTCAGTGAATCTGGTGGAACAGCGTATTGATCTGGCTATTCATGTTGGTGACAAACTCGATCCGACGGTAATTTCACGCCAGTTGAGCCGCTGTGCTTCTGTCGTTTGCGCCGCGCCCGATTATCTGGCACGTAACGGAACGCCCCAACGGCCAGACGATCTCAGGCAACACAACTGCTTGTACCACACGCGTTTTGGTCGTGTCTGGCGATTCCAAGCCCCATCGGCTGACGGTGTAGATCTGGTAATGGATGACGTGAGCGTTACGGGCAACTTTGCAGCGAATGATAGTATGGTGCTTCTGCATGCCGCGCTCGCGGGTGAGGGCATTGTTCATTTACCCGCTTTTACGACGGACCCTTACCTTCGTACCGGCGCACTGGTTCGCGTTCTGACAGACTACGCATTGCCTGAGTTGGGGGTCTATGCGTTATATTGTTCACGCAAATACTTACCTACCAGCACACGTACGTTACTGGATTTTTTGCTTAATGACTTGTCGAGCGGCTAGATTTATGGTGCTAAGAGGCTAACCCTATCTCTGTAACAGGCGTGTTTGTTGTCATTACGCGAGCTGTTGACCTTGTTCCGCCATTTCTTTTATACGTTCTTGTACTTTGAGATCCAATGCCATGCGTTCTTCTACTGGCATTGCCTCGTATTGCTCCTTGGATATTCCCATGGAGGCGAGTACGGAGAAGAATAATCTTTCTTCATGAGACATGGAGACCCAGTCCATAAACTCCTGTGCTGCTTTCGAGCGTTGAGGCTCAACTTTAGCGCTGGGTTCGTGTCTGGAGATTTGCCCGCTATCCTTTGCTTTCTCAAGTGCCATTTTGAAAGTATCTTCACTTGGCGCAATAGCGTGCTTACTGGTCTGGGAAAATAAAAGATTCGCCCCCTGAATATCCGATGTGATCATATGAACTCTCCATAGTTAGACAGGATAGATACTCACATAGTCTGAAGGGATGTTATCGAAAAGATACCACCTGGATGTATGTTTAATTCACCGGATTAGTTGTGATAGTGGAACGGGAAGGCGGCGAGAGATTAACTAGCAAATCGATGTGGCGTAAAGCGACGTTTTACATCGCCGTTAAGGAACGGCGACAAATCCCAGCGTTGTTATTGGCTATTTCTTATCTATCTGATTTTACGGCACAAAAATTTATCTTTTATCACGCCATCAAAGAAACGGCCTTTAGAGACGACAGCGTCAGAAATAAATTTTTTATAGATAGACTCAGGCACGCCAACATATTGATAGATATCTTTATTATGAAATTCTATCTCAAGGTTGTGCGTCTTTGGATCGTACCCAATGGAATAAATTCGTGACGATAAAACCTGCTGTCGCTGCAATGCTCGTTCCTCCCTTGTGCAAAATAAGATCAAACTATAAAAAGATTCACTGCATGACATATTGTCGACGATCATGCTTATTTATTGAATATGTATCAAATTTTTGGTGAGTTGGTTAGTAAAATCGTTGGTTTATCGTTTTCATGCTGTGAATTTGTTCAATGAAGGGGAATTCATCTGTTTGGTGAGGGAATGGTGCAAACCTGCGATGATGAATAGCGGGCTATTCTTTTCAGCTATGGCCTGAAGCGCAGGTTTGCAACGAGATAAAATGATTATTCTTCCGGCGCGTATTCGATCCTGTTTCTGCCGTTGGCCTTGGCCTGATAGAGCGCATCGTCTGCTGCCTTTATCAAGCATTCATAATCGGGATGACCGCTATAGACAGCGATGCCTGCGCTTATGGTCATTGTAACGCTTTCACCGTTTTGAAGATAAATAGGGTGATCCTGGATTTTCTTCCTCAGCCGCTCGATGATGGTGTGGGCGGCGACTTTAGGCGTTTCAATAAGCACGATCATGAATTCTTCGCCGCCGTAACGGAAAACATAGTCGCTGTTCCTCGTGCTCTCATAGAGCACTTCTGCAATCCTTTTCAGGATACTGTCGCCAGCGGCATGGCCATATGTGTCATTCACGGTTTTAAAATGGTCAATATCAATCATGGCGATGCTGAGCGAGGTGTTTGAGTGCATTGCCAGCGATATTTCATGTCTAAGAATGGTTGGCAGGAAGCGACGGTTTAACAGAAGGGTCAACGTATCCTTACCGCTTTCCAGTTTTTGGACTTCGTCAAATAGCGATCCCAGCAGCATATTTATTTTATAAATTTTGCTTCTGACCGTTTTAAGTAGCGGGGCGTAATCCTGCTGTGTCAGTAGTGTGGTAGTACTATGGCCGCGAATGTAGTCATCCGTTTCCGTCATGATTGAGGCGATAGTGCGTATACCCTGAATATTACTGAAACTGGATTTTCCCTTATGGTTAAACCACAGGCCAAACTCCGAATCACTCAGGTCCTGGATACTGGAAAGAGGCGTACCAGTGGCGACACTAAAAATAAAGGCATTTTCCCAATTTAGCAGCGATGCATTTTGACGCTCTCTCTCCATGCTGGCATTTTCCAGAATAGAAAATAGCCGATAGGATTCTTCATTTTTGGCTGCCAGATCGTGCGACTGTGAATAGGTTTTGCTCATTATCTCAATGGCAATATCCATAGAGATAGAGGCAAAACGCATGGCATCAAAGCATAGCGTTTTATCCTCTGCCACCTGTGCGATGTCTTCATAAAGGTGCCATTTTAAACGCCGGGCTCCGCGCTCAACCAGATCGACGGGAATACCAATACGCGCATGAATCTGGCCAATTTTCTTTTGATGATTAATCAGGTCAGCCAGGCGATCTCCGGTATTCGTTAAAATATCCACTATCCATTTGCTCATCGAACCATGGAGTCGATCGTGGACTTGCTGGCTGGAAAGAAACAGGGAAGCATCTTGATCTTGGAGCATGTAGGAGTAGAACGCGTCAGCAAAGTCGGAGGCTTTCTGATCGGCGAGGGTTCGCAGTAGATTAAAAGATTTTTGTGAGGTTGTGGCTATCAATTGCATCCATTCTGATGTTATGACTTGATTGTAGTCTGACTCACCGTTATCTCTCTGTTCATTAACGTTCAATAGTTCGTTCAACTTTTAATCTCTTTTGCGAATATGTCGGATGTACTAGGATAGAAACGATCAATTTTTGCCTGAATAATTGATATGTAATGACAGAGAGGGTCAATATGGCGTTGTTAAAAACAAATAAAATTAATCATTTCATGCAGGTACTATTCCTACCGTAGTCGTAAATGATAATGCTGTTTTTTTGATGTTAGAAGCTATTTTGAGATAAATTTATGAAAGTTAATGATCTGGTTACGGTTAAAACTGATGGAAAGACGCGCCGGGAAGGGACGATTCTTGCTGTAGAAACGTTTCAAGAAGGGATTATGTATTTAGTTGCATTAAAAGATTACCCTGCTGGCATCTGGTTTTTTAATGAGGTTGACAGCAAAGATGGGACGTTTGTTGAGCCAAAGATCTTGCCAGAAAAAGAGTAAAGGGAAACATGCCGATATACGAGCATTGTCCCGCTGAACAATGCTCGCTGTTATACCCGTCATACTTCAAGCTGCATGTGCGTTGGCTTCTCTTACTCACCCCGGTCACCTACTTGAGTAAGCTTCCGGGGCATTCGATTGCTGCTTTCCCCTGTATTAGAACGTTTCCCAGTTACCGTTTTCTGTATTAGCCTGGCGGGGCAGGGCGAGTGATGAACGGTCCTTAGTGGCGAGAGCGTTTGGCCGAACAGGAGCTGAATGGTTATTTGATAAATGGCTGGATAACTTAAATGTCGCAACGGCACGCGTAAGCAATGCTGCTTGCTCTTCCAACGATGCCGCTGCAGCACTGGCTTCCTGCACGAGCGAAGCATTCTGCTGTGTCACGCTGTCCATTTCGGATATCGCTTGACCGACCTGAGTAATTCCCCGACTTTGTTCGTCAGAAGCAGAAGCAATCTCCCCCATGATGTCGGTGACGTTAGTGACGGCATCGACGATCTCTTTCATGGTTTGACCCGCGTTATCAACCAGAACAGAGCCACTGTTGACCAGATTTACCGATTCAGAAATCAGCGTTTCTATCTCTTTTGCGGCTTGTGCACTGCGCTGTGCGAGGCTGCGAACTTCACTCGCTACGACGGCAAAACCGCGACCTTGTTCTCCCGCTCTGGCTGCTTCAACCGCCGCATTGAGTGCGAGAATATTCGTTTGGAAAGCAATGCTGTTAATAACGCTGGTAATTTCAGATATTTTCTTTGAGCTACCTGAAATACTGTTCATCGTGTTCACAACGTTTGCAACGATCTCACCGCCTTGTTTGGCCTTTCCTGAAGCATTTGCCGCGAGCTGGCTGGCATGGTGTGCATTTTCCGAGTTTTGCTTCACGGTTGCGGTTAATTGCTCCATGCTTGCCGCAGTTTGTTCAAGCGCTGCGGCTTGCTGTTCGGTTCGCGAGGAAAGGTCGGTGTTACCGGATGAAATCTCCGTAGAACCTTGATAAATAGAGTCTGCACTTTCCCGAACGGTAGTGACAGTAGTGACCAGAGAAGACTGCATTTGTTGAACGTTGCTGGCTAGCGTGCCAATTTCATTCCTGCCATAACGGTCCGATATTTGAGTCAAATCGCCTTGCGCAATACGCTGAATTCTCAGGACCAATTGATTTATTGGTTTGATGAGGATACTGCGCAGCAGGAAGAACGTCAGAAGCGTTAAAATGGTGGCCAGCGCAAAGCTGCCGCCCATCAACGAATATCCAAGCAGTGCATTTTTATGCGCTGTTTCGTTTAACTCTTTCGCTCTTTGCGTGCGGTAAGCGACAGCCTCTAGCAAAAATTTGTTATAGGCCAAATCTAAAACCCGGGTTTCTTCGGATTCGAGAGTGATGACCTCTTCAAACAGCCCTTCTTTTGCTGCTGTGAGCATCAGCATAAGGCCTTGATTGACATAAGCGTCATAGGATTTACGCAGATCGCCGTCCAACGCCATATCCTGAGGTGTTTTAACCGGGCGTTGTTCATAGACAAGGAAGGCTTTTTTTGATTGTTCCAGACGCTGCTCAGCCTGTTTCAGGTTGTCATTGAAGACCTGAGAGTCGCCAATACGAGCAGCCGCTGCGGCCTGAATGAGCAGCAGACGTGCGGTGCGAAGGTGGTTGGAACTGTTTGAGATCCCCATTCGGGTATCGATTTCTTGTGTGACGTCGTCTAATGACTGATTGCTGCTTTGTAGAAAATAGCTGGATGTGCCGATAGATGCTGCAAATAACAGCATGATACCACCCAGAATAATGATGAATAAGGGAACTAGCCGTAAATTGCTCAGCATGCCGGCCTCGGCGTGCTGCTCAGACCTTGACGTTATTTTCATATCCATTCGCTCATTCTCAGGAATTTATGATTTACCATGCCACTCGCTGCGGCATTGGCGTTTAGGTTTTAGTGTCTACATTAATGACAATTCATTAGCTAAACAACCAATGTAAAAGATAATCGGCATATATTGAGAAACCTTAATCAAATTCGATGCGATCCCGATCACGTTTTTAACTCTTTAAAAAGAAAAGAGAAATACGTGATGCGAAATCATACAGATTGATAATAAAAAATAAAGAGTCTACCTCCTAACTTTATTTGTTTGAGGTTCAACGCTATTATGGCGAATCTATCTTCGGAGGGATTTTTCTTGGAAAAGCGCACGCATTTTTTTTCTGATAAAAAAGTTGTTTTTTTTATCGCCACATTATGCTGTTTGCTCTGGGGAAGTGCTTATCCGGCAATTAAAAATGGCTATGAGCTGTTTCACATTGCAGATAATGATATTCCTGGGAAACTCGTTTTTGCAGGCTACCGGTTCGCGTTCGCTGGGCTGTTGCTTTTGGTACTCGCAGTGTTAAGCGGACGTTCCATCGGGCGGTTTCAGCGTGGGCAGTTAGTTCAGTTGACCACACTGGGAATATTCCAGACATCGTTACAATATGTTTTTTTCTACATCGGTTTGGCTTATACCACCGGCGTTAAAGGTTCGATCATGAATGCAACCAGTACTTTTTTCAGTGTACTGCTTGCTCATTATTTATACCAAAATGATAAATTAAATATCAACAAGCTAATTGGTTGTATATTAGGTTTTGCCGGTGTAATGGTTGTTAATATCAACAGCAACGGAATGAATATTGGTTTTACGCTGTTAGGTGATGGGTTCGTTGTTATTGCCGCATTTATTTTGTCTGCATCTACTATATATGGTAAGCGTATATCACAAACGATGGATCCAACCGTAATGACCGGTTACCAACTGGCTATTGGCGGGATCATTTTAACGATATCAGGGTACTGTACTGGCGGGACACTCATCATACCTGATTGGAAAGCTGTACTGATGCTAGGCTACCTTATTTTGCTTTCTTCAGTCGCTTTTTCATTATGGAGCCAATTGCTGAAATATAATCGGGTCGGTATGGTCGCACCATTTAATTTCCTTATCCCGGTTTCTGGTACGCTGTTGTCAGCACTGTTTCTTAATGAAAGCATTCTGGAGTGGAAATATTTCTTTGCACTGGTCCTGGTATGCTCAGGTATTTGGCTGGTTAATCGAATTGTTAAAAGCGATCGGTAAATGCCTCTGTGCCCCAGCTCACCTATCCCCCTAAAGGTACTGTCTGTAGCGTGATGTTTGAGATCGTTGAAGCCGCGAGTAACGTCATGCTGTAGTGCTTGTACTGAATCCCAGACAATCACTAATTTCTTTAATATCAATACAGTAATGTTTAACCACCTTTTGCGGCGAGAACGGTATGCTTTGTCGTCGTTGCGACTGTGTACTGGCAGAGGATAGATAAATGTTGCTTCATAACATGTGGTTAAGAGTTTTTTGGGTAAAAAGTGTAAGTTTTTCGTGAAAGGTATAAACTTACATAACGGAGTGTGTTCTGGGCTCAAGGGATTTTTTGTATATCTATCATTTATATAGCAAGCAAATTGTTTCTTTTTTATTATTTTCAATGCTCTTTTTTGTAACGTTTAGTGTGCGATTTTGGCGGAAAAATAGGCATAAAAGTGATCTGACCAGACAGGGTTTAGCTCATAATGCTTTCATTTGTGTGATCTGTGTCACATAATGGCCAAAATCATTCTTCCGTCGCGTTGTATGTGCTATGGATTAGGCGGTACAGTTGCGCTGTTTTAGGATTAATCCTATGCTTTGGTTGAAGCGAGTCTTCAGGGTGGAACTAAAAAGCAACGGATGAACGGATTCTCAGCGTGATGCGCAAAGTTGGCAAGTAACGATTGCCCGAATAAGAAATGATAAAGTAGTAACTCGCAGTATCTGGCACCGATAGTTTTTTATGCCATCAATGGAGAGTGATTTTCGAACTGGGCGATATGGTCTATCACCTAACTTATGTTTTAAACATAGCCTGTCGGGATGGGAAATATGGGTACCTCTGAATTACTCAAACACATTTATGACATTAATCTGTCTTATTTGTTACTGGCGCAACGCTTAATTAATGATGAAAAAGCTTCTGCGATGTTTCGTCTTGGAATCAATGACGAGATGGCAGATATCTTGATGCAACTGACTTTACCGCAGATGGTGAAATTGGCAGAAACTAACCAACTGATATGCCATTTTCGTTTTAACGATCACAATACAATCAAAGTCTTGACTCAGGAATCACGTGTGGATGATTTACAACAAATCCATACGGGGATTTTGTTGTCGAGTCATTTATTACAACAGTTAACTTCGAAAGAAGAAAACCTGCCTAAGAAAAGGGCATAAGTAATGGCGGAGAAAAGTATTGTTCAGGAGGCGAAAGACATCCAATTGGCGATGGAGCTCATTTCGCTCGGTGCTCGTTTACAGATGCTGGAAAGTGAAACTCAGTTAAGTCGCGGACGTTTGATTAAACTGTACAAAGAACTTAGAGGAAGTCCGCCGCCCAAGGGAATGCTACCTTTTTCAACGGATTGGTTTATGACCTGGGAACAGAATATTCATTCATCAATGTTCTACAACGCTTACAGTTTTTTAATCAAGAATGGGCAGTGCAGCGGTGTTGAAGCGGTTATTAAATCTTATCGACTTTACCTGGAACAGTGTGCGCCTCAGAGCGATTCTCCACTGTTGGCATTGACGCGGGCTTGGACATTAGTCCGTTTTGTTGACAGCGGTATGCTGCAACTATCGTCATGCAATTGCTGCAAAGGGATGTTCATTACTCACGCTCATCAACCTAAAAACAGTTTTGTTTGTAGTTTGTGCCAACCCCCTTCCAGAGCGGTAAAAAGGCGTAAACTTTCGCAAAATCTTGCCGATATAATACCTCAACTGCTGGATGAACAGGTAAAACACGCAGTCTGAGCCTGTAGCGATTTGTGAATCTATCACTGTTGGTTGTGAAGGCGGTGATAGATTTCTTCCTCTAGAACGTCCTGGCTACGGCTCCGCAGTTTTATCTCTCTTTCCGCCCACCTTTTTTATTATAAGGATTTCTTGTGCTGGTTATATTGGGTTATATCGTAATTGTGGCCTCGATACTCGGCGGTTATCTCATGGTCGGTGGGGCCTTGGGTGCGCTTTATCAACCTTCGGAGCTGCTGATCATCGGTGGTGCGGCGGTAGGTGCTTTCATCGTTGGTAACAATGGAAAGGCGATAAAAGCAACGCTACGTGCACTACCTCTTTTGGTCAAAAGTTCCAAGTACAATAAAGCACTGTATATGGACCTCATGGCCTTACTCTTTAGAGTGATGGCCAAATCCCGCCAGCAAGGCATGCTTTCCCTGGAATTTGATATTGATAATCCTCGCGAGAGTGAAATCTTCTCGAGCTATCCGAATATTCTTGCTGACAACACCGTTGTTGAGTTTATTACCGATTATTTGCGTTTGATGGTCAGCGGCAACATGAATGCGTTTGAGATTGAAACGCTGATGGATGAAGAGATCGAGACTATTGAACATGAAAGTGAAGTGCCAGCGTCCAGCTTGACGATGATGGGTGACGGTCTTCCTGCATTTGGTATCGTCGCTGCCGTGATGGGGGTTGTTCACTCACTGGCTTATGTTGACCGGCCTGCAGCTGAGTTGGGAATGATGATCGCTCACGCCATGGTGGGTACCTTCCTGGGGATTTTACTTGCTTACGGCTTTGTCTCCCCATTGGCCGCGTTGCTGCGTCAAAAAAATGCAGAAAAAATCAAAGTATTGCAGTGCATTAAAGTCACTTTACTGTCGAGCCTTAATGGCTACGCTCCGCAAATTGCCGTTGAATTTGGTCGTAAAACGCTGTACTCAACGGAGCGTCCTTCCTTTACTGAATTGGAAGAACACATTCGTCGTGTGAAATCGCCGACTCAGCAAGCGTCGGACAGTAACGCATGAAACATCAGCATCCCATTATTCGCAAAAAGCGTAAGTCTGGACATGGGGGCCACCATGGTGGCTCCTGGAAGATTGCCTACGCTGACTTCATGACAGCAATGATGGCATTGTTTCTTGTAATGTGGCTTATCGCAATATCTACGCCAATGCAGCTAGCCCAAATCGCAGAGTACTTCCGTACTCCATTGAAGGTTGCATTAACTTCAGGTTCTAAATCAAGCGACAGTTCCAGCCCGATTCCCGGCGGGGGGAATGATCCCACTCAGCAAGATGGTGAAGTGAAAAAGGCCATCAAGACAGATAATGTAGAAAAGAAACTGGACGAGGTTCGACTCAATAGATTGCGTGAACGTCTGGATCAGTTAATTGAGGCCGATCCTCGCTTACGCGCACTTCGTCCACATCTGTTAATTGAAATGATTGATGAAGGGTTACGCATCCAAATCATCGATAGTCAAAATCGCCCCATGTTTAAAACCGGGAGCGCGCAGGTTGAGCCCTATATGCGAGATATTCTGCGTGCGATAGCCCCTATCCTGAACGATTTCCCTAATAAGCTGAGTATCTCAGGCCATACCGACGATGTTCAGTATACGACAGGGGAACGTGGCTATAGTAACTGGGAATTGTCCGCAGATCGTGCTAATGCATCACGTCGAGAGCTTATTTTTGGGGGCTTGTCTGATGGAAAAGTTTTGCGCGTTGTGGGTATGGCTGCGACAATGAACCTCAAACAGGCGACAGGTGGAAACGATGCGATTAACAGACGCATCAGTTTGCTGGTATTGAGCAGACAAGCTCAAAAGGATATTGAAGAAGAAAATGCAGAAAGCTCTGCTGTAAATATAGACAAGGTGGAAAATTTACAAAATATGGAGTTGGATAAGCCTAAACCTACCACTCCGGCTGCCGAAAATAGTGATAACAACAATACGAGTGGAAGTGGTGGGGCATCGCCACAACCAACTAATGGAGTTCCTGCTCCAGAGCGTCAGCAGCCAACCACCGCGTTGCCTGCTGCGCCCGATAGCCAGGCGACGCCTTCTCAATAAGCCGCGATTCACAGCAGAGGTGACCACGTGAGCATGGACATGAGTGCTTTCTATCAAACATTCTTTGATGAAGCAGATGAATTACTGGCCGATATGGAACAACACTTATTGTTGTTAGATCCGTCAGAACCCGACACCGAGCAATTGAATGCGATTTTCCGTGCAGCCCACTCCATAAAAGGAGGCGCTGGCACATTCGGTTTTAAAGTATTGCAGGAAACTACGCACCTGTTAGAAAACCTACTCGATGGGGCAAGACGTGGCGAAATGCGTCTTAGCACTGATATCATCAACCTGTTTCTGGAAACAAAAGACATTATGCAGGATCAGTTGGACGCTTATAAAACCGCACAGGAACCCAATGCTGAAAGCTTTGAGTATATCTGTCAGGCCTTGCGCCAGCTTGCTCTGGAGTCTAAAGCCGATGGTGATGCAGCACAGCCTGATGCGTCGGTTGCAACACCGCCCTCTGCTAGCCCTGCATCTAACGGTGTAGGTAAAGGTGAAATGCGTATCGCATTAACTGGCCTGAAGTCTCAGGAAATACCTCAGATGCTGGAAGAGCTTGGCAATCTTGGGACGGTTAAAGATCCTCACCAGACTGACACTAGCGTAGAAGTGACATTGGTCACGTCTGAAAGCGAAGACGATATTAGCGCGGTACTGTGTTTTGTACTTGAACCTGAGCAAATCAGCTTCAAATCTGCTGTGGCCAGCCAACCTGTTGTCGCAGAAGTCGTAGAGACATTGGCTGTAGTTGAAGCACCCGTCGCCGCCGCTCCAGTGGCCCCGTCTGCGCCAGTTGCTGCAAAACCGCAAGCTGCACCGGAAAATGGAAAAAATAAAGCAAAAACCGGTGATACCAGTATTCGTGTAGCAGTTGAGAAGGTTGACCAGCTTATCAACCTCGTTGGTGAGTTAGTGATTACGCAGTCCATGTTGGCGCAGCGCTCAAGCGAACTCGACCCTGTGGCACACGGCGATCTGCTCAACAGTATGGGGCAGTTGGAACGTAACGCCCGCGATCTGCAAGAATCGGTTATGTCCATCCGTATGATGCCGATGGAATATGTATTTAGCCGTTTCCCTCGATTGGTTCGTGACCTGGCTGCGAAATTGGATAAGCAGGTTGAACTAACGCTGATGGGGAGTTCGACTGAGCTGGATAAGAGTTTGATTGAACGTATTATCGATCCTCTGACGCACCTGGTGCGTAACAGCCTCGATCACGGTATCGAATCTCCAGATAAACGCGTAGCTGCAGGTAAGTCTGCAGTGGGTAACTTGACGCTTTCTGCAGAACATCAGGGTGGTAACATCTGTATTGAGGTTATCGACGATGGGGCAGGGCTCAACCGCGAGAGAATTCTGGCTAAAGCCTTGTCTCAAGGTTTGGCTGTGAATGACTCGATGTCTGATGAAGAAGTGGGCATGTTGATCTTTGCTCCAGGCTTTTCAACCGCTGAGAAAGTCACGGACGTTTCTGGCCGTGGTGTCGGCATGGACGTGGTGAAGAGAAATATTCAGGAAATGGGTGGTCATGTCGAAATCCACTTCCAGGCTGGAAAAGGCACGACGATCAGAATCCTGTTGCCATTAACGCTTGCGATCCTTGATGGCATGTCCGTTAAAGTTAACAACGAAGTCTTTATTCTACCGCTTAACGCTGTGATGGAATCCTTGCAGCCGCAGTCGGAAGACCTGTATCCGTTAGCTGGCGGAGAAAGGGTATTGCAGGTTCGTGGTGAATATTTACCTCTCGTTGAACTGTTCCATATCTTTGATGTGGATGGCGCTAAGACGGATGCTACTCAGGGTATTGTCGTTATTCTGCAAAGTGCGGGTCGACGTTATGCCTTGCTGGTCGATCAGCTGATTGGGCAGCATCAGGTCGTTGTCAAAAACCTGGAAAGTAATTATCGCAAGGTGCCAGGCGTTTCAGCCGCTACTATCCTTGGTGATGGCAGCGTTGCGCTGATTGTGGATGTTTCAGCGTTACAAGCGCTTAATCGTGAAAAGCGTGCGGTTGAAACTGCTGCTTAATAAAACAGATCGTTAATAAAGGGTGGAAAACATGACTGGACTTGCAAGCGTCACGAAATTAACTGGCGAAACAGTAGGACAGGAATTCCTGATTTTTACGCTGGGTGACGAAGAGTACGGCGTTGATATTTTAAAAGTACAAGAAATTCGCGGTTATGACCAGGTAACGCGTATTGCCAACACACCTTCCTTCATTAAAGGTGTCACCAACCTACGCGGTGTCATTGTACCTATCGTTGACTTGCGCATTAAATTCGCCAAGCAGGATGTTGAATACGATGACAACACGGTTGTTATTGTTCTCAACCTTGGTCAGCGTGTTGTCGGGATTGTTGTAGATGGCGTGTCTGATGTGTTGTCATTGACCGCAGACCAAATTCGTCCCGCACCGGAGTTTGCTGTAACGCTGTCAACAGAGTACCTGACTGGTTTGGGCTCTCTGGGCGAGAGAATGCTGATTCTGGTTGATATCGAGAAACTGTTGAGTAGCGAAGAAATGGCGCTGGTTGATAGCGTATTGAAAGTCTAATCTATCGGCCTCCAGGGGCTACGAAAGTGGCCCCGAAAACCTTCCTTAGTTATATCCTTGTCAGTTCAGAAATTCGTAAAGATATCCAGAATAATGCCGATATCATCGGTGGTTGGTCTACTCAAAAGGCGTTATATGTTTAACCGTATCAAAGTTGTTACAGGTCTGATGCTTGTACTAGTGCTGTTTGGAGCACTTCAGCTTATTTCTGGTGGTTTATTCTTTAGTGCATTAAAAAATGATAAGGATATCTTCAGTTCAACGCAGATTATTAACCAAAAGCGTTCCGAGCTTGATTCAGCATGGTCATATTTATTACAGACTCGTAATACGCTTAACCGCGCGGGCACACGTTTTGCACTCGATGCAAGCGGTACGGGGGCCGGCGTTGGCGGTAAAGAGCTTCTTACATCTGCTGAAAAGCAACTCGCAGTGGCAAATGATTATTTCATTCGATATGAAAAAATGCCTCAGGATGCACGGCAGGATGACAGTATTTCTCGTGGTGTAAAAGAAAACTATGTCGCTCTGAATGCTGCATTGACTGAACTGATTCAGTTTTTGAATGCAGGGGAATTTAAGAAATTTATTGAGCAACCAACTCAGCGCTTTCAGGATAATTTTGAAAAAGCGTATTACGTCTACAAAGCAGAAAACGATAAACTTTATCAGGCTGGTATAGCTAAAAATGATGCTGCTTATGACTCGGCGCTCTGGATCCTTGGCTTCATTATCGTGTTGGTTTTTGCGCTAGCGCTGATTTCCTGGGTTGGTATTCAACAGCTATTAATAAGGCCGCTAAATAATATTGTTGAACATATTCGTCATATTGCGAAAGGCGATCTGACAAAAACGACTCACTTTCACAGCAGCAATGAAATGGGCATTTTGGCTGACAGTATTCGCCATATGCAAAGTGAGTTTGTTTCAACGGTTAGTGCGGTTCGACAAGGTGCTGATGCCATTTATACTGGTGCTACAGAAATTAGCGCTGGTAATAACGATCTTTCATCGCGTACCGAGCAACAGGCTGCTTCATTAGAAGAAACGGCAGCAAGCATGGAACAGTTGACCGCAACAGTTAAACAGAATGCGGAAAATGCTCGTCAGGCCAGCCAGTTGGCGCTGAGTGCCTCAGAGACGGCGCAGAAGGGGGGCAAGGTCGTCGATAATGTCGTCAAAACCATGCACAATATTGCTGGAAGTTCGCAAAAAATTGCCGATATTACTAGTGTGATTGATGGTATTGCTTTCCAGACCAACATTCTTGCGCTGAACGCGGCGGTTGAAGCAGCCAGAGCAGGAGAACAAGGCCGTGGGTTTGCGGTTGTTGCGGGTGAAGTTCGTAATTTGGCACAGCGTAGTGCTCAGGCTGCGAAAGAAATTAAAAGTTTGATTGAAGATTCTGTCAGCCGAGTCGATGAAGGTTCTGTACTGGTTGAAAGTGCGGGCGAGACGATGGGAGAAATCGTCAGTGCTGTCACTCGTGTAACGGATATTATGGGTGAAATCGCCTCGGCTTCTGATGAGCAAAGCAAAGGTATTGATCAGGTCGGCCAGGCTGTAACTGAGATGGATCGGGTTACGCAGCAAAACGCCTCCTTGGTTGAAGAGTCTGCCGCTGCGGCTGTTGCATTGGAAGAACAAGTGAAAGTGCTGAATCAGGCTGTTGCCGTATTCCGCCTCTCTGAAGATGCGGGTTCGTTTAGAAGGATGACACCGGCGACAGCGGGCCAAAAACCTGCATTGCTAGCTTCATCAGCGAATAGCGGTAAGAAAGCAAAAGAAGGTTCATCAAATGATAATTGGGAAACGTTCTGATCAGAATCGTGATATAGGCTATAAGTAACCCAAGCTGTAGGGACACTGAGCTAATCCCCAACTGCTGATATGTAGGCAGTTGGGTGATTGTTGACTCGCCATAATTTAGAAGAATGAAGATGCGAGTAATTGATCAGTGCACACTTAAGGTTGGTGAGTAATACAGCACTTGGTGCTTTGAAGCAGGGTAATTCATGATATTGTTCAATCTGTAACTTATGTTATGGATATGATGGGGTGAGGCTGGTTTTGGTATTAAAGCCAAATAATAAAGCAGGTAGCACAGCTGTGATGAGAGGGACAACGCCACCCGACAGCATGTGGCTTTGGTAGAACGAACACGCTGACCTGTTCAGTTTGCAGAACTTGCGGGGTGTATTACCAATACAGTGTCAGTTTTAATCGTAATGCGATGAGTAACTGACGAATGACAATAAAAACCTGCGTTAGCTGTAAAGGAAAGTTCAGATTGAAAAAAACCATAGCAAAAAACACTATTCGAGCGGTTTGATATGAAAAGTACACCGTCACAAAATCGCCCTGAATCTGCCTCTATTCTGACGCAGATGGTTGACAGATTGCCGTTGTCGGACACTCATTTCCGGCGGATCAGTCAACTAATATATCAGCGTGCCGGCATTGTTCTGGCCGATCACAAACGTGAGATGGTTTATAACCGTTTGGTTAGACGTCTCCGTTTGCTTGGAATCAATGATTTCGGTCAGTACTTAGCATTGTTAGAGTCAGATCCTAACAGTGCAGAATGGCAAGCCTTTGTTAATGCGTTAACCACTAACCTGACAGCGTTTTTCCGTGAAGCTCACCATTTTCCCATATTGGCTGAGCATGCCAGGAAACGTCCAAATGGCTACACCATCTGGAGTACGGCCGCCTCTACAGGGGAAGAGCCTTATTCGCTGGCAATGACACTTGCAGAAGTCTTAGGTAATAAAGCGAGCGGTTGTCAGGTATGGGCCAGCGATATTGATACTCAGGTATTAGAAAAGGCAACGGCTGGCATCTATCGTCAGGAAGAGTTGCGCTCTCTTTCTCCACAGCAACTACAGCGGTTTTTTTTACGCGGTACTGGGCCACATAGTGGTTTGGTCCGTGTTCGCCCTGAGCTTGCGTCAATGGTGCATTTTCAACAATTAAATCTGCTCGCACCTGATTGGTCCGTTCCCGCGCCATTTGATGCTATTTTTTGTCGTAATGTAATGATTTATTTCGATAAAGAAACTCAAGAGCGTATTCTCCGTCGATTCGTCCCGATGCTTAAGCCGGGAGGATTGTTATTTGCCGGGCATTCAGAGAATTTCAGCCAGATCAGTCGTGAGTTCTATTTGCGTGGGCAAACTGTATATGGGCTGGCTAAGGAAAGATAATGAGCAAGATAAGAGTATTATGTGTTGATGATTCTGCCCTAATGCGTCAGATCATGACTGAAATAATTAATAGCCATTCTGATATGGAAGTTGTCGCAACCGCGCCAGATCCATTAGTTGCTCGTGATTTGATTAAAAAATTCAATCCCCAGGTATTAACACTGGATGTTGAAATGCCTCGTATGGATGGGTTGGATTTTCTTGAGAAGCTTATGCGCTTGCGCCCGATGCCTGTTGTCATGGTGTCGTCCCTGACGGGAAAAGGCTCAGAAATTACGTTGCGTGCGCTGGAGCTTGGTGCGATTGATTTTGTCACCAAACCTCAGTTAGGTATCCGTGAAGGGATGCTGGCATACAGCGAACTGATTGCGGAAAAAATTCGTATGGCCGCGAAGGCGCGTCTGCCGCAACGTAGCGCTGGGGCAGAGCCGACAAAAATTATTCAGCATACGCCATTGTTAAGTAGTGAGAAATTGATTGCGATTGGTGCGTCAACGGGGGGTACGGAAGCGATACGGCATGTATTACAGCCCCTGCCGCCGACAAGCCCTGCATTACTGATCACGCAGCATATGCCACCTGGCTTTACGAAGTCTTTCGCCGAGCGTTTGAACAAGTTATGTCAGATTACGGTGAAAGAAGCAGAAGATGGGGAACGTGTTCTTCCTGGCCATGCATACATTGCACCAGGCGCACGCCATCTTGAACTGGCTCGTAGTGGGGCAAACTATCAAGTACGCTTAAATGATGGACCTCCCGTCAATCGGCATCGTCCATCAGTCGATGTGTTATTCCGTTCGGTTGCGCAATACGCCGGGCGAAATGCTGTAGGGGTAATCCTTACTGGGATGGGGAATGATGGGGCTGCCGGTATGTTGGAACTCCATCAGGCTGGTGCTTATACTCTGGCCCAAAATGAAGCAAGTTGTGTGGTTTTCGGGATGCCACGTGAAGCGATTGCGATGGGTGGCGTCGATGAAGTGGTGGATTTGCACCAGGTGAGCCAGCGTATGTTGGCACAAATCTCTGCCGGACAGGCATTACGTATATAAGCAGCTCTCGGTGAGCAATAAATATTTTAGGAGTAGGTATGGCCGATAAAGAACTCAGATTTCTAGTAGTGGATGATTTTTCGACGATGCGCCGAATTGTCCGTAACCTGCTGAAGGAACTGGGCTTTAATAACGTAGAAGAGGCAGAAGACGGCGCAGATGCACTGAACAAGCTGCGCGCCGGTGCTTTTGATTTCGTCATTTCTGACTGGAATATGCCCAACATGGATGGACTGGAGCTATTACAGACTATTCGTGCTGACGGCGCGCTTTCCAGCCTTCCCGTGCTGATGGTAACGGCAGAAGCGAAGAAAGAGAACATTATCGCTGCGGCACAAGCAGGTGCTAGCGGCTATGTAGTTAAACCATTTACTGCAGCTACCCTTGAAGAAAAACTGAGTAAGATTTTCGAAAAACTGGGTATGTAAGGGGATCTTATGACGCCACATATGCCGTCCGTGAACGACACAGCTTCAGCAACCGAGATCATTTCGCGTATCGGCCAATTGACTCGTATGCTGCGCGACAGTTTGAAAGAGTTGGGTCTGGATAATGCGATAGCTGAAGCAGCAGAGGCTATTCCTGATGCCCGCGATCGTCTTGACTATGTTGTCCAGATGACTGCGCAAGCGGCAGAGCGTGCTCTGAGCTGTGTAGAGGCTGCACAACCACGTCAAAACCAACTAGAAGCGGATGCTAAATCCCTGAAAACCCGTTGGGATGAATGGTTTGAAAATCCAATTGAACTGGCAGATGCGCGTGAATTAGTGACGGATACGCGTAGCTATCTTGAGGATGTCCCGCAGCATACCTCGTTTACCAATGCTCAGTTGTTGGAAATTATGATGGCGCAGGATTTCCAGGACCTTACTGGTCAGGTAATCAAGCGTATGATGGATGTTGTCCAGGAGATTGAAAAACAACTGCTGATGGTATTGCTGGAAAATATTCCAGAAAAACCAGATGCACCTAAGCGTGCAAATGATGGTCTGCTTAATGGACCTCAGTTGGATAAAGGTGCCGCAGGTATTGTTGCCAATCAGGATCAGGTTGATGATCTTCTGGATAGTCTTGGGTTCTAATGACTCTTTCTTCAAGAAAGGACGTTACTCTCTTTCTTGAAAAGATGACGAACACCATCACTCGGTTATTTATGGCCAGGGTTTATGGCCATAAATAGCTAAATTCGCTTTTCCCTTCCCCTTAATTCTTACTATGCGTTAAAGAAGCATGGGTTTTTCTCGTTGTTCCAGCCATAAAACTTTCTCGTATTTGTCATGCTAGGCAGCAAATTCCTATCCCGAAAGTCGTAACAGGAACGCCATAGTGGCTGAAGATAGCGATCTAGAAAAAACAGAAGCCCCCACTCCCCAAAAAGAGGAGAAGGCGCGTGAAGAAGGGCAGATCCCGCGATCGCGAGAGCTGACTTCTGTTCTGATGATGGTCGCAGGCCTGGCTATTCTGTGGATGGGAGGCGAAGTCATGGCCGGTCGATTGGCCAGAATTGTCTCGCAGTCGTTAAATTTTGATTACGCAACGATTGGCGATGATACCCAAATGTTACGGCATGTTGGTTCATTACTGCGTCAGGCTGCATCGGCGCTGATACCCATTATGCTAGGGGCTGTGTTGGTTGCGTTGTCTGCGCCTTTACTGCTTGGTGGGATATTATTTAGCACCAAATCATTAAAGGTTGACTTCAAAAAATTAGATCCTATTTCCGGGCTGAAACGATTGTTTTCTGCCCAATCGCTGGCTGAGCTCTTCAAAGCAATATTGAAGTCAGTCATGGTCGGGATCATTAGTACCTTGTTCTTGATTCATAACTGGCCGACGATATTGCATCTGGTATCCGAAGCGCCGATTGCGGCGATGGGGGATGCGCTGGAACTGGCCGTGATGTGTGGTTTTCTTATCATCATGGGGCTCATTCCTATGGTCGCTTTTGATGTGTTTTGGCAAGTTTGGAGCCACATCAAAAAGTTACGAATGAGCAAGCAGGAAATTCGTGATGAGCATAAACAGAGCGAAGGTGACCCGCATGTTAAAGGCCGTATTCGTCAGCAGCAGAGAGCCATTGCTCAGCGTAGAATGATGGCTGATGTGCCTAAGGCTGATGTGATAGTCACTAACCCGACGCATTATGCGGTAGCATTACGTTATGATGAGAAAAAAATGAATGCGCCGAAAGTGTTGGCTAAAGGGGCTGGTGAGATCGCGTTGCGTATTCGTGAGTTGGGGACCGAACATCGCGTTCCTATTTTAGAAGCTCCTCCGTTGGCGCGAGCGCTATTTCGCCATTCAGAGGTCGGACAGCATATTCCGGCTGCGCTATATGCCGCCGTTGCAGAAGTCTTAGCCTGGGTTTATCAACTGAAACGCTGGAAGCGGGAAGGTGGATTAATTCCTAGAAAACCGAAACATCTACCAGTGCCGGATGCACTGGATTTTGCTAAAGAGAATACTACTGATGGCTAATTTGGCCTCTTTGCTTCGTTTACCGAGTAATATGAAAGGTACCCAATGGCAAATATTAGCCGGACCAATACTGATCCTGCTGATACTTTCCATGATGGTATTGCCGCTGCCGCCATTCATTCTGGATCTGTTATTTACCTTTAACATTGCACTGTCCATCATGGTATTGCTGGTTGCAATGTTTACGCAGCGGACGCTGGAGTTTGCTGCGTTTCCTACGATTCTGCTGTTTTCTACGTTATTGCGTCTTTCGCTCAACGTTGCTTCTACCCGTATCATTTTGCTGGAAGGACATACGGGGACGGCCGCCGCAGGTAAAGTTGTTGAGGCATTTGGTCACTTTCTGGTAGGCGGAAATTTTGCCATTGGTATCGTAGTCTTTATCATCCTTGTCTTAATCAACTTCATGGTTATCACCAAAGGTGCTGGACGTATTGCTGAAGTCGGTGCCCGCTTTGTGTTGGATGGTATGCCAGGCAAACAGATGGCGATCGATGCCGATCTTAATGCTGGGATCATTGGTGAAGAAGAAGCGAAAAAGCGCCGTGCTGAAGTCACCCAAGAGTCAGACTTCTACGGCTCAATGGACGGTGCCAGTAAATTCGTGCGCGGTGACGCTGTCGCCGGACTGATTATCATGGTCATCAACATCGTTGGTGGATTAATCGTCGGTGTTGTCCAGCACAACATGCCGGTAGGGCAGGCCGCAGAAAGCTATACGCTGCTTACTATCGGTGATGGTTTGGTTGCCCAGATTCCTGCTCTGATTATTTCTACCGCAGCGGGTGTCATTGTTACTCGTGTGAGTACCGATCAGGACGTTGGCCAGCAGATGGTCACCCAGCTATTCAATAACCCACGAGTGATGGTGCTGAGTGCGGCGGTTATTGGACTTATTGGTCTGGTTCCTGGAATGCCCAATTTTGTCTTTCTGTTATTTACAGCATCTTTGTTAGGGCTTGCCTGGTGGATGCGTGGAGAACAGCAGAAAGAACCCGTGATGCAACCTATACCAGCATCAATGGAGAAGCATCAGGTTGTTGAAGCCAGCTGGTCTGACGTACAGCTTGAAGATCCGCTGGGTATGGAAGTTGGCTATCGATTAATCCCAATGGTTGACGCGCAGCAAGATGGCGAGTTGCTGGGCAGGATTCGTAGTATCAGGAAGAAGTTTGCCCAGGAAATGGGATACTTACCGCCAGTGGTTCATATCCGGGATAATTTGGAACTTCAGCCTGCCAGCTATCGCATATTGATGAAAGGTGTTGAGGTGGGTAGCGGTGAGGCTCATCCTGGTCGTTGGATGGCGATCAACCCAGGCAATGCGGTTGGCTCTTTGTCTGGAGATATCACGCAGGATCCGGCGTTTGGGCTGCCGGCGGTCTGGATTGATAATGCTCTCAAAGATCAAGCTCAAGCTCAAGGGTTCACGGTCGTAGAGGCAAGTACCGTAGTAGCAACGCACCTGAACCACTTAATTGCATTGCATGCCAGTGAACTGTTTGGACGGCAGGAAGCTCAGCAGCTGATGGATCGCGTTGCGCAGGAAATGCCAAAACTGACAGAAGATTTCATTCCGGGCGTAGTGACGTTAACGACCTTGCATAAGGTCTTGCAGAATTTGCTTAGCGAGAGGGTTTCGATTAGGGATATGCGTACCATCATGGAGACATTGGCTGAACATGCGCCGGTGCAACCAGATCCTTATGAACTCACTACAGTGGTTAGGGTTGCTCTGGGACGTGCGATTACCCAGCAGTGGTTCCCAGGAGACAGTGAACTTCAGGTTATCGGTTTGGAAGGTTCATTGGAACGCCTTCTGTTACAGGCGCTTCAAGGCGGCGGTGGCCTCGAGCCGGGTCTTGCCGATCGCTTGCTTGAACAGGCGAAACAAGCGCTACAGCGGCAGGAAATGTTGGGTGCTCCACCGGTTCTGCTTGTGAACCATGCTTTGCGCGCTTTACTTGCCCGATTCCTGCACCGTAGCCTGCCAAACATGGCCGTACTTTCTAATTTAGAAATCAGCGATCATCGCCAGATTCGTATGACATCAGTGATAGGGGAAGCTCAGAAGTGAGGAAGACGATGCATTCTCTGGCTGCAGTCGTGCTGGCATTCCCGCTCTGTGCTATCGCGACGCCAGGTAGTTGGAACGGAAGTATGCCGGGAATAAAACTTGATCATCGTGGCGAAATGGTTACGACGTCAGCTTTTGTTCCTAACATAGCCGTTAATCCAGATGAAATGATTACGACAATATATTGGCGGCAAGTGATTGATTCAGCGATACCAGTAGGGCTTGTTGTGAAATTGTGTTCACAATCCCCGCAGCGCTGTGTTGACTTAGACGGAAGTGGTGACGGGCAAACTCAAGCATTTGACGGATTAGCGGCTAATAATGAGTTTCGTTTTGTATACTACATTGAAGGGAATGGCCGTGTTAATCACACTTTCAGTGTGCGTACGATCGATATTGCGGTGAATTATAAGTAGTTTTCTAAGTGGCTGTTTAGATAAACAAAAGTCTCTGCCTAAAGCGCAGAGACTTTTAGAATGTTATTTTCCTACCGCCAACTGTTACACCTTTCGACTGACCGTCTGGGCCATACAATCCCTGACCATGACGGGGCTTCAATATGTTGATGGCTTCGTTCGTGTAGGCAATATGCCGGCTAAGCAGAAGACCATTGTGCTGATTCTGGTCATTCAAACGTCTGGTTAACTCTTGCACTTGCTGCCAGTAAGTCGACAGCTTTTCAATACCGTCATAAGGGGCTTGTAGCTTAAGAGTAGATTCAGTTGCATGACGCTGCGTTTCCAAATGCTGCATCGTCGCCAGCAAAGACGTTTTCTTCTCTGTTACCTGTTGCAGCGCGATGCTATTAATATGGCCAGCGCAAAGTAGGGTTTGCTCTTCGGACATAACAACATCGAGCTCACGTAGGTTGCTCAGCAGTTGATCTAAAATCGCTTGCAGATTTTCCATAACTATTAATTACCTGCTAAAAAATCCTGCGTCTCTTTAAGCAGCGCATCTGCGATTTTTCCGGCATCAATTTTAAGTGAGCCATCACGAATTGCCTGCTTTAAGGTTTCAACGCGGTTCATGTCGATGTCCTGCGTACCCGGTTGCATCAATTTTGCCTGCGCGTCGCTCAGTTTTACCTGTGTTGCGCTAACTTCAGACTGAGCTTCAGCTTGTTTACGTTTAGCTTTAGCGACATCGGCAGATTCGCGTTGCTGAACTTGACTGACCGGCTTCAGTGACTGGGTGCGATCAATACTCATAATACATCCCTCTGATTTGAGGATAAATGGTTAATCATCAATGTGTTACAGAATGTTCATCACATCGGTGTTCAATTTTAAAACGTCATCAGTAATGACTCTGTAACTATCATCGGCAAACATGAGCAAATCTTTAATTAATTACTGTGAGATCAGAATAATCCCATCTTCGTTTGTGATTCCGCTGACTATTTGTCCATTTGCCGTTCTGACTCTGACCGCTTGTCCGGCTGCCGCGTTGTTCATGGCTTTCCCTTCGCCATTAATTGTGAAGCCTTCCCCTTGGGCGATAATTTGCACTGACTGACCGGCCTTTACGACCCAGGCACGTCTGATCATAGACGCGGTAATAACCTGTCCGGGTGTAAGATCGCGCAAAAGGACTGCGCCCTCTGCGCCTGGTAACGTCAGTATAGGGCGCAACGGTAATAAATCGAGCCTGCCTTTTGTCAAACGAATGTCTTTTTCCGTCAGCGTGGTTCCACGATTTATAAGCCGTGCACTGGTGACATAATTCCCAGTTACCTGAACCTCTGTTTGAATGAAGCGACGCTGTTGTCCGCAACGCACGGACAGGCTCACATTACCCCACATTTTTGTATTTCCAGGCAGCGTGATTTGCGGCGCTTCGCACTGTGGCCATTGCGATTCTGGCGATTTTACCACAACGTTTACGGTATTCGTGCTTCCCTGAAAGCGTGAGGCAAAAAATTGATTGATCTGTGCAGGAAGGTCGTTCGCATTGACAGGGGCACAAAGGGTGATAAAACAGGACGCCGCCAGATAGAAGTAATAATGTATTGTTTTCATTCCTGTTCGGCTCTCCTGATCCTGATTATATCGGGCATTAAGTGTAACGATGTCAGCGTGAGGTTAAGGCAATAAATAGCGCTGCATTTGGTGTCTATTCGTTCGATGGCATAGTCATCATGAGAATTATCCTACTCACTCCAAATTCTAACTTGCGGAGGGAGCATGCTTGATAAATTAGACGCCTCGTTGCGGTTTCAGCAGGAAGCGTTGAACTTGCGTGCCCAGCGGCAGGAAATTCTGGCCGCGAATATTGCTAATGCGGATACGCCAGGCTATCAGGCCAGGGATATCGATTTTGCCAGCCAGCTCAGTAAAACGATGGAGCAAGGGCGGGTGAACGGTACGGGTATCGCGCTGAAGACCACATCTGTACGGCATATACCGGCACAGAATTTTCAGCCGCCGGAACTTGATTTGCTTTATCGCGTACCCGATCAGCCTGCGTTGGATGGCAATACGGTCGATATGGACCGCGAACGCACTAATTTTGCCGATAATAGCCTGAAATATCAATCCAGCCTGACCGTTCTGGGTGGACAGATTAAAGGCATGATGTCAGTCCTGCAGTCAGGTTCGTGATCGTAGCGCGATAGGAAGGTAAAGATTCATGTCGTTATTAAATATATTCGAAATCTCAGGCTCCGCGCTTTCTGCGCAATCTCAGCGTCTGAATGTGAGCGCCAGTAACCTGGCTAACGCAGACAGCGTGACGGGCCCTGATGGCGAGCCTTATCGCGCCAAACAGGTGGTATTCGAAGTGAATGCCGCTCCGGGGCAGTCTACAGGTGGCGTACGCGTTTCCAATGTTATTGAAGATCCATCACCTGCTCGTCTGGTTTACGAACCGGGCAATCCGCTGGCTGATGGGCAGGGATACGTTCGCATGCCGAATGTTGACCCAGTGGCTGAGATGGTAAACACCATTTCTGCATCGCGCAGTTATCAGGCAAACGTCGAAGTGTTGAATACGACAAAATCGATGATGCTGAAGACGTTAACGATCGGGCAATAATCGGGAGACGAAATAGTGTCTGTAACAATTAATGATACGTCCTCGGCAACGAGAACACAGAGCACGTCGAGTACTTCGCCGACAACGACGGTAGAGAAAAACAGCGGTGCTGACCTACAGAATCAGTTTCTGACACTTCTGGTTGCACAGTTGAAGAATCAGGATCCGACAAATCCGATGAGCAACGATCAGTTGGTCAGCCAACTTGCTCAGCTTAATACGGTCAGCGGTATTGAGAAGTTAAATACCACATTGGGCTCTATCTCTGGTCAGATCAATAACAACCAATCCATGCAGGCAACAACGCTGATTGGTCACAGTGTCATGATCCCTGGAAAAGACATTCTTGTTGGTAAAGAAACCAGTACCCCCTTTGGCGTGGAACTGGAAAAAGCAGCAGAGACGGTTACCGTCACCGTTAACGATGCAACAGGTAAAGCTGTTCGCACGATCGAACTGGGCACGCTTTCAGCTGGGGTTCACTCATTCAACTGGGATAGTAAACTTTCTGATGGCACGGTTGCGCCTGATGGGGCTTATACCTTCACTGTTGCTGCCAGTACCGGCGGCGCACAGCAAGTTGTTCAGCCACTGAGCTATGCGGTTGTAAATAGTGTCGTTCGCGGCGAGAACGGTGCATTGCTGGATTTAGGACTGCGCGGCAGAGCCACTATGGACGATGTCCGGCAGATTCTGTAACGGTATAAATTTCATGTTATTCCAGTAAAACTCACTATCTGGAATATGACTTAATCAATTCTCTGGAGAGCGACATGGGTTTTTCTCAGGCGGTCAGTGGTTTAAACGCGGCATCTAATAACCTGGATGTTATTGGTAATAACATCGCTAACTCAGCGACAGTGGGTTTTAAATCCGGGACCGTCACATTTGCTGATATGTTTGCGGGCTCTAAAGTCGGTATGGGTGTGAAGGTTGCATCTGTATTGCAGGATTTTGGTAACGGTACTGTGACTTCGTCCTCACGAGACCTGGATATTGCGATTAGCGGCGGTGGTTTTTACCGTCTGCAAGACACCAATGGCTCGACTTATTACAGCCGTAATGGTCAGTTCATGCTGAACGGTCGTAATATCGTCAACGCACAAGGTATGCAACTGACGGGTTATCCGGTCGCTGGCACGCCGCCAACGGTGCAAACAGGTGCCGATCCAGTACCATTGACTGTTCCTGATGGAGACATGCTGGCGAGCGCAACGACAGTTGCATCAATTAAGGCTAACCTGAAATCTTCAGACCCGATTCCCACAAACGCCTGGGCTACAACGCCTGGTGCGGAAGGCACCTACAACAGTAAAACTGCACTAACAACCTATGATAGCCAGGGTAACGTGCATAACTTCACCCTGTATTTTGTTAAAACGGCAAACAATACATGGCAGACGTATGCTAAGGATGACTCCATAACTCCAGCCACGTATCAAAATGCGGGGACGTTGAATTTTGGAGCGAACGGTGCATTAAGTTCTACTGGTGCGACCGCCCACACGCCTTTTACTATCAACCTTGTTGGGACGAATGGTGCTGCTACAGGCACATTCACCCTCAATTTGACTGGTAGCGTGCAGCAAAACACGGAATACAGCTATAAGAGCCCAACCCAGAACGGTTTCGCTCCAGGATCGCTGACAGGTTTTGCTATTAATGACGACGGCACGATCGAAGGTAACTACAGTAACGGTCAGAAGCAGGCGCTGGGTCAGATCCTGCTGGCTAGCTTTGCCAACCCAGAAGGTTTATCGCCTGAAGGGGATAACGCCTGGTCTGAAACTGCGAGCTCTGGTCAGGCTGTCATTGGTCTGGCAGGTACCGGAAGTCTGGGTAAACTGATCGGCAAATCTACCGAAAGTTCAAACGTTGACCTGAGTAAAGAGCTGGTCAGCATGATTGTTGCGCAGCGTAACTACCAGTCAAACGCACAAACTATCAAAACGCAGGATTCCATTCTGCAAACGTTGGTTAGCCTGCGTTAATTATCCTAACGGGGACATTGCATGGATCACGCGATTTATACGGCAATGGGTGGCGCGAGTCAGTCATTGGAAAAGCAGGCAATTACTGCGAACAACTTGGCTAACGCCTCAACGCCGGGTTTCCGGGCACAGCTTTCCGCACTGCGTGCTGTACCGGTAAATGGGTTGACACTGCCTACCCGAACGTTGGTTGTCGCTTCAACGCCTGGCGCTGATATGACTGAAGGCGTGATGAATTATACTGGCCGTGCAATGGATGTCGCTTTACCGAAAGAGAGTTGGCTGGCAGTACAAACAGCTGATGGCGGTGAAGCGTACACCCGTAATGGTAATATGGAGATCAACGCTGATGGGCAGTTGACTATTCAGGGGCGTGTTGTGATGGGCGATGGCGGGCCGATTGATGTGCCGCCGCAGGCTCAGATCAGCATTTCTCCTGATGGTACGATTTCTGCACTTAATGCTGGGGATCCTCCGAATACGATTGCCCAGTTGGGGCGTTTGAAGCTTGTTAAGGCTACCGGACAAGAAGTTGAGCGGTCCGATGACGGATTATTCCGCTTGACGCAACAGGCTCAGCAACAACGTGGTAATGTTCTGCAAAACGATCCTACCGTGCGTATTATGCCGGGTGTGATCGAGGGCAGTAATGTGAACACGGTCGATACGATGGTCGATATGATTGCCAATGCTCGTCGCTTTGAAATGCAGATGAAAATCATTAGCAGCGTCGACGATAATGCACAACGCGCTAATCAGATATTAGCAATGGGTTAAGCGCCGAGTGCGCACAGGAGTGAATAAATGATCCGTTCTTTGTGGATTGCAAAAACCGGCTTGAATGCTCAGCAAACCAATATGGACGTTATTTCCAATAACTTGGCAAACGTCAGCACCAATGGTTTCAAGCGTCAGCGTGCGGTATTTGAAGACTTGATGTATCAAACAATTCGTCAACCCGGAGCTCAATCTTCAGAGCAAACCATGCTACCGTCCGGCTTGCAATTAGGTACGGGTGTTCGTCCGGTATCAACAGAGCGTATTCATACTCAAGGGACCTTTTCCGAAACGGGCAACTCTAAAGACGTTGCGATTAAAGGTCAGGGATTCTTTCAGGTCCAGTTGCCTGATGGGACAACGGCTTACACGCGTGACGGTGCCTTCCAGCTTGATGGTAACGGCCAGTTAGTAACGTCTAGCGGTTATCAGGTTCAGCCTGCTATTACTGTTCCGGCGAATGCAACAGAACTGAATATCGGCCGTGACGGTATTGTCAGCGTTAAAGTGCAGGGACAGGCGGCAACAAACCAGATTGGCCAGTTGACGCTGACAACCTTTATTAACGATAGCGGCCTTGAAAGCATTGGTGAGAACCTGTACCTGGAAACGGCGAGTTCTGGTGCGCCAAATGAAACGAACCCAGGTTTGAATGGCGCAGGTCTGCTGTATCAGAAATATGTCGAAACCTCCAACGTCAACGTGGCAGAGGAATTGGTATCGATGATTCAGACTCAGCGTGCTTACGAAATCAACAGTAAAGCAATTTCTTCTTCTGACCAAATGTTGCAGAAATTGACCCAACTGTAATGGGTAACCCGCTAATTTCAGGAGCGGGTGTTCTGGCTCCTGATAGTAGCAATGTAGACAGTGTTTAACGGGGTAATGATGACCATAAGCACCCGATGAGTGGGCTAGTATGGTTTTGATTTACCCCGTGAATATGTGAAATAGATTAATTTAAGGCGATATCCGCAGTGATAATGAATGCAAAGTCGGTTATCAAACCACTCCGCCGACACCGTCTGTTGGCATTGATCGCGATGTTAGCACTTAACGGTTGCGCCTATATTCCGCATGATAAAGTTGTCACTGGGCCTACGACTGCTCAGCCTGGATCGCCCGTATTAGCGGGTCCTAATGGCTCTATTTTCCAAACTGTACAGCCGATGAATTATGGCTACCAGCCGATGTTTGAGGATCGTCGCCCACGTAATATTGGCGACACATTGACGATTGTGCTGCAGGAAAATGTGAGCGCCAGTAAAAGCTCGTCAGCCAATGCTGCTCGTAATGGTTCGTCAACGTTCGGTGCAACCGTGGTACCGCGTTATCTTGACGGGCCGTTGGGTAATAATCGTGCGTCGCTGAATGCGACAGGAACGAATGACTTCACTGGGCAAGGTGGTGCGAATGCGAACAACACCTTCAGTGGTACGATTACCGTTACGGTTGGTCAGGTATTAGCTAATGGCAATCTACAGGTCGTTGGCGAAAAACAAATTGCAATTAATCAGGGAACAGAGTTTATCCGTTTCTCTGGGGTAGTTAATCCGAGAACCATTAGCGGTAACAACTCGGTACCATCAACCCAGGTTGCGGATGCGCGCATTGAATATGTCGGTAATGGCTATATTAACGAAGCGCAAAACATGGGCTGGTTACAGCGGTTCTTCCTCAATGTTTCTCCGTTCTAAGCTTAAGAGGCCTGCCATGCGGATTGCATCATTTTTCACTGTACTGCTGACGTTACTGACGCTGAATATTGCTCCTGCGTCGGCAGAGAGAATTCGCGATCTGGTGAATATCCAGGGCGTACGCGGTAATGCGTTAATTGGTTATGGTTTAGTCGTTGGTCTCGATGGTTCTGGTGACCAGACCATGCAGACGCCGTTTACGACGCAAAGCTTAACTAACATGCTTTCCCAGTTGGGAATTACCGTTCCTGCTGGAACCAACATGCAGTTGAAGAATGTGGCGGCGGTGATGGTAACGGCGGAACTTCCGCCTTTTGGCAGAACAGGCCAAAATATTGATGTCGTGGTGTCATCACTCGGTAACGCGAAGAGCCTGCGCGGCGGAACGCTGTTAATGACCCCATTGAAAGGGGTCGATAACCAGGTCTATGCCCTTGCTCAGGGTAACGTTTTGGTTGGTGGTGCTGGCGCTTCTGCCGGTGGAAGCAGTGTTCAGGTTAACCAGCTTGCCGGCGGCAGAATCAGCAATGGTGCCGTCATCGAGAGAGAGTTGCCTAGCACGTTTGGTACGTCAAATACGATAATGCTGCAGTTGAAAAACGACGATTTTTCGATGGCGCAGAAGGTGAGTGACGCGATCAACCGCTCTGGGTACGGCGGTACCGCAAGCCCGCTTGATTCTCGTACTATTCAGGTTCTTGCCCCACACGGCAACAGCTCTCAGGTTCGTTTTTTGGCCGATATCCAAAATATTGAAGTCAACGTCGGTATTCAAGATGCCAAGGTCATTATTAATTCTCGTACCGGCTCTGTCGTGATGAATCGCGATGTTACGCTGGATAGCTGTGCTATCGCCCAGGGTAACCTTTCTGTGACAATCAATCAGCAGGCCAACGTCAGCCAACCTAATACCCCATTTGGTGGTGGTCAGACGGTTGTAACACCGCAGACAGAGATCTCGGTTCAGCAAGCAGGCGGTGCTTTGCAACGAGTCAATTCCAGCGCCAACCTCAACAATGTCGTGCGTGCACTGAATTCTCTGGGCGCGACACCGATGGAGCTGATGTCTATTCTGCAGGCGATGCAAAGCGCAGGTTGCTTGCGTGCCAAACTGGAAATTATCTGATGAGTGATATACAGACGCTGAATAATGCGGCCTATGATGCGCAGTCTCTAAACACGCTGAAACGTGAGGTTTCAGGTAATCCTCAAAGTAAAGAGGGTATTAGAGCGGTTGCGCAACAAATGGAAGGCGTGTTTGTACAATTGATGATGAAAAGCATGCGTTCTGCGATTCCGCAGGACGGGCTCTTCAACAGCGATCAGACGCGTCTGTATACCTCAATGTATGACCAGCAAATTGCTCAAGAGATCTCAACTAAGGGCAAGGGGCTTGGGCTCGCGGATGTTATGGTTGAGCAATTGACCCGACAATCCCCAGAGGCTACGGCGGCTAAAGCTGCTGTTCCCTCTGTTCCATTAACATTCGATGGTGATGTGCTCAAAAGCATGCCAACGGCTGCAGTGGAACAGATGGTACGTAAAGCGCTGCCCAAATTGCCCACTACGGGTTCAGCGTTACCGCTATCCAATAGTAATTTTGTGTCTCAGATTTCCTTACCTGCTCAGATTGCCAGCCAGCATAGCGGTATACCTCATCACCTTATCATCGCTCAGGCAGCGCTTGAATCTGGCTGGGGCCAACGTGAAATCCCTACCGAGGACGGGCGTCCAAGTCATAATCTGTTCGGTATCAAAGCTGGCAGTAGCTGGAATGGGCCGACAACGGAGATAACGACGACAGAGTATGAGCAAGGCGTAGCCAAAAAAGTAAAAGCCAGCTTCAGGGTATACGATTCCTATATTGAGGCTATTGGCGACTATGTGAAGTTACTCACCAATAACCCACGCTACTCTGCGGTGATGAGCGCTGGAACGGCTGAGCAAGCGGCTCATGCCTTACAAAAGGCAGGTTATGCAACGGATCCACAATATGCCCAGAAGCTGGTTAGTATGATCCAGCAAATGAAGAGTTCTGGTGAGAAAGTGGCGAAAGCTTACACTCACGATTTGAGTCGGCTATTTTAATTTTTTATTCAAGATTTGCGCATCCTGACCGATAAAGTAATTAACTTATGTAGCGTATTTGCTGCTTTCAGCATTTGGTTAATCGCGCAGGGCGAAAAAAGCCTGTGTAAAAGGAACAACACCCTATGTCCAATTTAATTAACACCGCGATGAGTGGCTTAAAAGGTGCACAGGTTGCGCTGAGTACAGTGAGTAACAACATTAGTAATCAGGCTGTCACTGGCTATAGTCGGCAGAATGCGATACTTGAGCAGGCTATTAGCAGCAGCACATCTGCTGGGTATATTGGTAACGGTGTCAATGTTGTTAGCATTAATCGCCAGTACAATGAATTCATTACCAATCAGCTGCGTGCGGCGCAAACGACAAGCAGCTCGGTTTCTGCTTACTACGAGCAAATTTCCAAGATTGATAACCTGTTGGCTAGCAGCACAACGAGCCTGTCATCAACGATTCAGGGGTTCTTTTCGAACCTGCAAAACCTTACCAGCAACGCGGGCGACTCGTCGACTCGCCAGACCGTACTGGGCAAAGCTGAAGGGTTGGTAAACCAATTTAAAGTCACAGATAAATATTTGCGTGACATGGACAGCGGGCTGAATACTCAGATTCAAAGTATTGTCGGTCAAGTTAATACGTATACCGATCAGATTGCGTCTTTAAATAATGAAATCACGAAGCTAATGGGCGCGAATAGCGGCACAATGCCTAATGATTTGCTTGATCAACGTGATGTTCTTGTCGATCAGCTGAACAAATTGGTCGGCGTTGAGGTTACCGTTCAGGATGGAATCATCTATAACGTAGCATTGAAAAATGGTACCAATCTGGTTCAGGCTGGAACAAGCAATGAGCTTGTAGCCATCGGTTCAAGCAATGATCCAACGCGTCTGACTATTGGATATAAAGACCAGACAAACGATGTGGTCTCATTAAATGAGAGTACGTTAACTGGCGGTTCATTAGGCGGCTTGCTTTCTTTCCGTACTGAAACGCTAGATGAAGCTCGTGGCCAGTTAGGGCAGCTAGCGCTGGCATTTGCTGATGCGTTTAATACTCAGCATCAGCAAGGTTATGATCGTAATGGTGTTAAAGGCGGCGATTTCTTCTCCTTTGGTAAGGCTGTAGTTCTGAACGACAGCAAAAATGCGGGTAACGCGGTGTTAACTCCGTCTTACACCGATACTAAAGATGTGCAGGCAACTAATTATTCGATTAAATACGATGGCGCTAATTGGCAAGTAACACGCTTGTCTGATAATTCAAAATTCACGGCGGCGGTGGATACCTCAGATAACAGCCTGAACTTTGATGGCGTCAAAATGGCTATCACAGGCACACCTGCAACGAATGACAGCTTCCTGCTTAAGCCAGTTAATGATGTCATTATCGATATGGCAGTAGCTGTTTCCGATCCTAATAAAATTGCGGCGGCATCCGTTAAGCTTGATGAAAATGGTGCCCCAGTTTTGGATGGAAGTGGTAATCCCGTGTTTGGCGGCGTGAGTGATAATACCAACGCCAAGGCTCTACTTGCCCTACAAAATGAGAAAATTGTGGGTGGAAAGGCCAGCGTCTCCGGGGCATATGCCAGCCTGGTCGGTGCGATTGGTAACCAAACCAGCACCCTGAAGATAAATAATACATCTCAGCAAAACGTTGTTAAGCAACTGACAGCAGAACAACAGTCCGTATCCGGTGTGAACCTGGATGAAGAATACGGCGATCTGATGCGTTATCAGCAATACTACATGGCAAATGCTCAGGTCATCAAAACAGCACAATCCATATTTGATGCCCTTTTAGCGGCCCGTAGCTAGTTTGACCATTTAAGAAAGAGGAATTGATACCATGCGCTTAAGTACTAGCATGATGTACCAGCAGAATATGCAAGGCATTATTAATGGTCAGGCCACGTGGCAAAAAACGGGTGAGCAGCTGTCAAGCGGCAAACGCGTTGTAAATCCATCAGATGATCCGATAGCCGCGGCCAGTGCGATTATGCTTGGCCAGGCACAGTCGGAGAATGGTCAGTACACGCTGGCGCGTACCTTTGCCAAGCAAAGTATGTCTCTGGAAGAATCTATTCTGAGTAAAAGTACTAACACCATTAGCAGCGCATTGACCGAAGTCATCAAAGGTGGCGGTGTATTGAATGATGATGACCGGAAATCGGTCGCGACTGCCCTTCGCGGTATGAAAGCCGAATTGCTGAATATGGCTAACAGTACTGATGGTAATGGTAACTATATTTTTTCTGGCTATGAAACGGATAAGGTCCCCTTTGTTGAAGGTGCCGCAGGTATTGAATATAAGGGCGGATATCAGGCCATTTCACAGCGTGTCGATGCCGCTCGAGATATGACGGTTAGCCATGTTGGCTCTACGGTCTTCAATGGCGTGACGGGCGATGCTAAGAAAGAGCCGGATGGTAGTATTCAGTCCGACTTATTTGAAACACTAGACATTGCAATTAAAGCGCTTGAAACCCCGCTCGATGGTGCGAATGATACAACAAAAGCCAGTGTTGCAGCGGCGTTAGAAACTGCAAACCGCGGTTTAAACAATTCATTTAATAATATTTCAGCCGTTCGTGCAGAGTTGGGTATCCAGCTCAATGAGATTGATAATCTCGATGCAGTGGGTAAAGACCGTGATGTAGCGAATAAGACAGCGCTGTCGCAATTACAAGATACTGACTGGTATGAGGCGATTTCATCCTACATCATGCAGCAGTCTTCTTTGCAGGCCTCTTATACGGCTTTCCAGAATATGCAAGGAATGTCGTTATTCCAGATGAGATAGTAGTCATAGACGATATTTTTCTATACTACTTTACGGTTTGAATACGCTTAAACCGGGCGTATTTTTTAGGCGTGTCACTCCTTTCATTATATTGAATGGATGACATGCCATTTTTTATTCCCCCAACATCCTCAATTCCCTCTGACATTCTCTTTTATATAACACCTATTGTTTTAGTGCATGGACTGTTTTAGTACATCGCAGCCTGATGCACTTTCCTGGCGCGATCTGGCAAAAATTACAGCTTCATATAGCCATACGACGAACTACAGTAGCAAACTGTAAGGATGTTAAATGGGGAATAAATATATGCGCCTGGTATCGTATTGGCCTCACTTCGACCACTACGGATTTATATAGGGAACGGCTAAGAGCTTGCTAGCTGAGTGAGAATATCAGCGAGTAAATCGAATACTTCGCTGAATAAATGCTCTGCGAAGGGGGGGACCAGTGGAAGTAATAAACCTAGCGTCATGATTCCCACCGTAAGGGTAATAGGAAAGCCAACGACAAATACCGAGAGTTGGGGGGCGACGCGGTTAAGCATACCTAATGCCAGGTTGATGGTCAGCAATAGGGTTATGATTGGCAGCGCCAGCATCAATCCATTAATAAAAATTAACCCGCCGGCACGCGCAAGAGCGAGAAATGCATGGCTGTTGATAGGGTTGGCGCTGATGGGCAGAGTATAGAAACTATCTGCTAATAGCGAAATCATCCAGAGGTGCCCATCAAAGGTTAAGAACAGTAGGATTGCGAGAATATTCAGGAAACGGGCGACTACCTGCATATTCGGGCCGCCAGTGGGATCAAAGAAGGTCGCAAAAGCGAGTCCCATTTGTAAGCCAATGAGTTCGCCAGCATGGCGAATAGCGGCAAATGCTAACTGCATTGACAGACCGAGCGTAACGCCGATAAGTATTTGCTGTATTAAGAGCCATACACCTGCGACGGAAAAAATAGGCGTAGTGTTTAACGGTAAATAAGGCGCAACGAGTAGGGTAATCAGCGCGCCCAGACCGATCTTTACCCGATTACCAATCGCTCTTTCGTTAAAGACAGGTGCGGTACTGATCAGCGCAAGAATTCTGACAAAGGGCCAAAAAAACTGGCTAACCCAATTCACCATGTCCCAACTGTTAAACGTCAGCATGCTTACCCAATAATGTTAGGTAACTGGCCGAATAGCGTACGCATATAGTCCAGCATGAGGTTTAACATCCAAGGGCCAGCGATCACTAAGGTGAAGAAGACCGTTAGGATTTTAGGGATAAACGATAGCGTCATTTCGTTTATCTGAGTGGCTGCCTGCAGGAGACTAATAAGCAGCCCGCTGAGCAGTGCTGCCATCAACGGAGGCGCCGCCAACGCCAATGCTACCTTCATTGCCTCATAGCCAAGCGCCATCACCGATTCTGGTGTCATAGTCGCATTCCTCTATTCGTCTAACTATAAAAACTCTGGGCTAATGAACCGAGTAGCAGCTGCCAGCCATCGACTAATACGAAAAGCATGAGTTTAAAAGGCAATGAAATAGTTGCCGGAGGAACCATCATCATCCCTAGCGCCATCAATACGCTGGCAACAACGAGGTCAATGATGAGGAAAGGGATAAACACGGTGAAACCAATTTGGAAAGCAGTTTTTAGCTCACTTGTCACAAATGCGGGGAGAAGTACACGCATGGGCACCGCTTCAGGTCCCTGAATCTCTGGGATTTCTGCCAGTCGGGTAAATAACGCCAGATCGGTTTCCCGGGTTTGCCGCAACATGAACTCACGCACGGGTTCCGCGCCACGTTCGATGGCGACTTCCATACTGATTTGATCCTGACTGAAGGGAAGATAAGCTTCGTCATAAACGCGGTTTAATACGGGCGACATGACAAAAAATGTCAGGAAAAGCGTTAATCCTAGCAATACCTGGTTCGGTGGTGCGGTTGGGGTACCCAGAGCGTTACGTAACAAGCTCAGTACAATGATGATTCGGGTGAAGCTGGTCATCATTAATAATGCAGCAGGAATAAACGTTAATGACGTGAGTAAAACCAGCGTCTGTACGGATAACGTCCAGCTCTGTCCACCGTTAGGCAGAGGTTGCGTCACAATACCGGGAAGCTGTGCCCATACCGATGGCGCCATGAACAATAAACCGATGGCTAAACCGTAACGCAGTGTGCGAAGCAGGGCGGTGATACGAAAATAATTAGGCAAGGCACTCATTCCGATTTTTCCGGACGCTTTAAAACTTTCTTTAACAGTTGATTGAAATCTACCGGCTTGGTGTCACCAGTTGAGGAACTGTCGTTGGTTGGTTGTGCTGGAAGCGTATGCAGCGGCGTGATTTGCTGAGCCGTAACACCTAACACCAACCAGGTATTATCAACTTCTACAATAACGACACGTTCACGCTGCCCGACAGGGCAACTGGATACGACTTTTAACAACTTGTTTTGCTTGGCTTGGGGAGCAAAACCGAGTTTGCGAGCCAGCCAGGCAATCAGCAGAATAAATAATAAAATACCAGCTAGCACGCTACCAACCTGTGTCAGTAACATGCTGCCGGTAAGTGGTGGCTCAGTAACAAGTGTTGACTGCTGACTTGCTACTGGGGCCGGAGATGATATCGAGGCTATTGCCATTAACGACTCAGGCGGCGCATACGTTCGGATGGCGTAATGATATCTGTAATACGGACACCGTACTTGTCAGATACAACAACAACCTCGCCTTGGGCGATCAGATAGCCATTGATCAGGATATCCAACGGTTCACCTGCTAAGCCATCAAGTGCAACAACGGAGCCCTGAGTCAACCGCAGTAACTCTTTGATCGTCATTTTGGTCCGGCCAAGCTCAACGGTGAGTTTGACAGGAATATCCAAAATCAGGTCGATATCCTGCAGAGCACCCAGCGGATCATGCCCGTCTAGCGACTTAAAAATGCCTTCCGTTGTCGCGGCCGGTTTTTCTGCAGCCTGCTGCTCGTTAAATGCATCAGCCCACAGATCGTCCACTGATTCCTTGTCGTCGGACGGTTTCTTGGTGTCACTCATGGGGCTGTTCCTCGTTATCCAGAGAATTCAATATAGGGTTAATCAAATGTTCAACACGTAGGGCATATTGCCCGTTTAATGTGCCATATTGGCTGGTCAGCACGGGCACGCCGTCAACATGAGCAACGATTTTGTCAGGTTTGTCGATCGGTAGGACATCACCGGGCTGTAGCTTCAGAATCTTGGAGAGTCGCAGCGGAATATCAACAAAGCTTGCAACCAATTCCAATTCGGAATGCTGTACCTGCTTGGCTAAGGTGTCCCGCCAGCTCTGATCTTCCTGACGTGAGTTTTCCAATGGTGGATTCGCGAGCAATTCACGCAGTGGTTCGATCATTGAAAAAGGAATACAGATGTTAAATTCACCAGTCAGCGAACCGATCTCAACATGAAACGGTGTCGTCACGACGATATCATTAGGTGACGTCGTGATGTTGGTAAACTTGACCTGCATTTCTGAACGCACGTATTCGATGTCAAGTTTGTAAATCGCATTCCAGGCTTCACCATAAGCCTCCAGAGCAAGGCGCAACATACGCTTAACGACACGCTGCTCTGTATGGGTAAATTCACGCCCTTCAACTTTTGTCGGGAAGCGCCCATCACCGCCGAATAGGTTATCTACGGCGATAAATACCAGGCTTGGTGAAAATACAAATAATGCGGTACCACGTAGCGGTTTTAAGTGAATCAGATTCAGGTTTGTCGGTACGGGAAGGTTCCTGGCAAACTCATGATAAGGTTGGATCTTGATCGCACCGACAGTGATATCAGGACTACGGCGTAACAGGTTAAACAATCCCATACGGAATTGACGCGCAAAACGCTCATTAATGATTTCTAATGCCTGTAAACGCTCGCGGATAACACGTCGTTGAGTATTCGGATCATAGGGCTTGACGCCCCCATCCGCTTTTGACGACGCATTCGCATCAGCGTCGCTATCGCCGCTGTCGCCATTTAATAATGCATCAATTTCTGCTTGTGAAAGAATGCTATCGCCCATAATGGTTACCGCAGTATAAAGGCCGTGAACAGAACATCAGTAACGACCTGGTTAGGTTGACCAGGAACTAATGGTGGGCTTAGCACTTGCTTAATTTGCTCTATCAGCTTCTGTTTACCTTGCTCATTGGCAAGCGCAATCGCGTCCTGACGAGAAAGCAGTAATAACAGTCTGCTGCGAACTTCTGGCAGATAATTAGTAAACCGTGTACGCGTGGCTTCATCTGGTAAACGCAACGTGAATCCCACATACAACACGCGGTCAGGGTCATTATCTGCATTGACGAGATTAACGGTAAAGGTATCCAGTGGCATGAAAACAGGCTCTGGCGGTGGCGGTGCTTCCTGCTCAGCCGTTGCTGCGTTTTTCTGATTTAATAGCCACCAGGCGGCGCCCGCAGCACCAGTTGCAGCGAGAGCAACGATAATCAGTAGTATTAGCCAAATAGACCGTTTACGTCCTGGTCGAACTTGCATATCAGACATAGCCAAAGATAGTTCCCGTTACTTATCGATATTTACTGCCGGATTAAACCAACAATAAATAAATGCGTAATGTCGATGATTATCCTGCCTATTGCAATGTTCAATACAGAGAATAGGCAGGGAAAATCGTGCTAACTTATTCGTTTACTTCACTTTCAGGCAAAGATATCAACGCCGTTGACGGATGATGCCATTGATCTTAACTGTTCTGGTACGTCTAACAATTCACTTGTGCTTTCTGATGAATGGCCAAATTGTTGTTGGTAAGACGGGCCACGGTTATTGCCATCGTTGTTATTACCCGCCATTTGCTGCTGCCAGGCAGAAGAATCACTGCCTACGCTGCTCTGGCCAAGGTTAATTCCGCTCTCTGCCATCGCATTACGCAGGTGGGGCAGCGCAGCTTCCAAAGCTGAGCGAACCTGACTGTTTGCTGAAGCCAGATGAATTTGAGCCTGGTTATCATCGATTTTTAGACTGATGTGCAGTGCACCCAATTCCTGTGGGTTCAAACGTAATTCTGCGGTCTGTTGACCATTACGGCTGAACATAATGATTTGCTGGCCCAATGTGTCTTGCCATTGCGGTGAACCAAATGGTGCGTTCAGTTGAGCACTCGCTGCCTGAGGGGCTGGCGTGGTCGTTCCCACTGATGCCGGCTGAATATGCATAGCCTGTGCGACCGGTGGCGTTGTTTGAGACGCGCCGTTGCCCAATGCAGAGACTGATTCAGACACATTGCGATCGCCCGCAAGGGAGTTTGGCGTCGTTAGCGCAAACTTTGCAGCCTCATCAGCAGACTCGGTTGTTGTTGATGAGGTTTGCTTGGCTGCATGATGCAGATCGCGTGATATGCCTGCATCTTTATCTGAGGTCACTGAAGCGTCGAGCAATTTTGCCAGTGTGCCTTTAGCACTTTCACCCGTATTGTTTAGTACTGATGCGGATGCCTCATTCTGGCGTTTAGCGTCAATGAGTCCTGGAATCGTTAACCCTGCGTTTACGGCGTTCGCTGCAATATTATCAGTGGCAGGTTGTGTAGAAAGCGGCGTTGTCTGCAACATGGCAAGCAGAGCCTGCATGGCGATAGCGTCATCTGTCTTGCTGCCACTCTCTTCTTTATCCAGATTCTTAAACTTCGCCTGCCCTACAATTTCTGGGTTTTGCTTACCTGCTGTAATCGTTGCTCCCGTAAGAGAACTGAAAGAAGAAAGCAGGGCATTTAAATCGTCACGGTTAAGCGAAGCATTATCTTTCCCTAATGCGCTTAACAGGGCTTCTTCGTCTACTTTATCGAGCGTTTTTTTACCCGAAGTATCGGCTACTTGTGATATGCGTTTGCTCAACAGATCAACAAAATCTTTTGGCAGCTCACCCTGTGTCAGTAATGAAGCAGAAGAACTGCTTGTATCACTGGCAGTGGTAGCTATAGGTAATGCGGACAGATTCATGATTCTGTTTTCCTCTGTGAGGCCCGTTGGGCAAATTCATCCATTTGTTTTTGTTCTATTTTATTCTCTTTGGCAAGCTGTCTTGTCAGTTCGCGATCCTGCAGTTTTTCAAATGCGTTCAAGCGCTGCTGTTTTTCTTGCCAGGTCTTCATTGCTAAATCTAAACGTGATGTCCACTGCGAGAGCTGTTGTCTATGTTGCTCAATTGCACTGTCCAGCGTTCGGATGAACTGCTGATAATTTTGCCAGCTATTATTCGCCATACCAGAGGACATCGTCGAGTTCAATTTTTGACGATAGTCATCCTGATAGTTTAACAGCATATTGAGCTGCTGCTCGGCCTGTTGATGTGCCTGACGCACTTGCCCCAACTGGCCTGCTGCTTTCTCAACGTCCTTCTGCGCCAGTTCGCGTAGTGTAACCAGCGGTGACTGGGTTTTCATCTGCTCTCCTACTCGTTACGAGGGAAAATAGTGTGCAACGCCTGGCAGGACTCGTCATAGTTACTTTGTTCAAACATACCCTGCTGCAAAAAGGCTTCCAGATGCGGGTAAAGCCGGATTGCTTTGTCAAGCATAGGGTCGCTGCCTGCGGCGTAGGCACCAACACTGACTAAATCACGGTTACGTTGGTAACTGGATAGTAACTGTTTAAACTGCCTTACAGAAGCATAATGCCCTTCATCGATCAGCGCTGTCATCGCACGACTAATCGATGCTTCAATATCAATTGCCGGATAATGGCCAGACTCAGCTAATTGACGTGACAACACGATATGTCCGTCAAGGATGGCACGAGCGGAGTCAGCAATAGGATCCTGCTGATCGTCACCTTCTGTTAGAACAGTATAGAAGGCGGTGACTGAACCACCTCCATGAATACCATTACCTGCGCGCTCTACTAGCGCGGGTAATTTAGCGAAGACAGAAGGGGGATAACCCTTGGTCGCCGGCGGTTCGCCAATGGCTAACGCAATTTCACGCTGCGCCATAGCATAGCGCGTGAGCGAATCCATGATGAGCAGAACGTGATGCCCGCGATCGCGAAAATCTTCAGCAATACGCGTGGCATACGCGGCACCCTGCATCCTTAATAAAGGAGAAACATCAGCAGGGGCGGCAATAACGACAGAGCGTGCTCGTCCTTCGGTGCCCAGGATATTCTCGATAAAGTCTTTCACTTCCCGGCCACGTTCACCGATAAGGCCAACAACGATGACGTCAGCCTGAGTATAGCGTGCCATCATCCCCAACAGCACACTTTTACCCACCCCTGAACCTGCAAACAGGCCCATTCGCTGCCCCCGACCTACGGTAAGCAAGGCATTGATGGCTCGAACACCCACGTCCAGAACACTTTCGATTGGCGTTCTCTGTAATGGGTTGAACGGCGGCGTAATCAGGGGCGCGCGATAGCCTGTATCTGGCGCAGGTAAACCATCCAGCGGTTTTGCGCTACCATCCAGCACTCGCCCAAGTAGTTCAGGGCCTAAGGGTAATTGCTTTCCTTGACTGCTACTGTCCTGGCCGACGCGGGCGTAGACACGCGCTCCAGGGGTAATACCTTCAACTTCTTCCAGCGGCATAAGAAAGAGTTTTTGCCCGTTGAAACCGACAACTTCGCTTTCGATTTCTTCAACCTGCGAACCATTCTGCCGTTCAATGAGACAGGTGGCGCCCAGTGGCATATGTAACCCTGTTGCTTCCAATACCAAACCTGTCGCCCGGGTTAAGCGGCCGTAACGACGCACCGAAGGCGTGTCATCAATGCGCTTCTCAAATGAATCGAGAGAAGAAAGCCAGCGTCCGAGGCGTGAAGTCATTATAGCTCTCCCGGTGCGGCTAAACGGCAAAGCTCATGCCAGCGTGTCGCCAGGCTGGCATCCAGATCGCCTTCTTCTGCGCTGACTTTACAACCACCAGGGTGAAGTTGGCTATCGGCAAGCAATCTCCAACCATGCAAGCTGAGTGTCGGACCCAAATATTGCTCAACACGTTCCAGGTCTGAAGGGTGAACGCGCAGCTGCGTTTTCCCTGAGAACATAGGCTCTTGCTGAATCAATTGCTGTATTTGACCAAGCAGCGCATTACCATCGCATACCGGAGGTTGCCCCAGAATCTGCTTGGCTGCGGTCAAAGCCAACTGCATCAGGCGAGCTGGGATCACGCTGTCGAGTGTATCCAGCGTCTGTTGGAATTCGGTGACCATTTGTTGCATCTGTTCAATAATCGGTTGCTGCTGCTGTAAGGCGTTCTGCAAACCCTGCTGTTGCCCCTTGGCTAAACCTTCCTGATAGCCGGCGTCATAACCTTGCTGATGGCCTTGCGTAAAACCCGTTTCTCGCGCCTGTTGCATCGTGCTTTCACGCAGAGATGCGAGCTCGTCCTCTGCGGCAGAAAGGGCGTTTTCCTCAGGAAAACGCTCCGTGTCTGACAATTCAGGCTCATTATTGACCTGATAGGCCGGAGCGGGCTTTGAAACGGGTTCAGCCAGGTCGTTGAGTTGCCAAGGCTGCCAGGCCAGGTTTTTGGGGGCGTTAGACATAAGCATCCTCGCCGCCACCGATAATCATCTCGCCGCTGTCTGCCAGTCGACGGACAATGAGTAGAATGGCTTTCTGTTCGTTTTCGACCTGCGACATACGTACTGGACCGCGAGTTGCGAGGTCGTCGCGAAGAATTTCCGCAGCACGCTGAGACATATTGCGCAGGAATTTCTCGCGTAAAGGCTCTTCGGCACCTTTCAATGCCAACAGCAGAGACTCGGACTCGACTTCTTGCAGAAGGCGCTGGATGCTGCGGTCGTCCACGTCCACCAGGTTTTCGAACAAGAACATTTCGTCGATGATTTTCTGTGCCAGTTCGCCATCGAATTCGCGTACTGCATCGATAACCGCTTCTTCCTGCTGGGTTTTCATCAGGTTGATAATTTCAGCTGCAGTACGAACACCACCCATTTTGCTGCGTTTGAGATTCTGACCATCCAGCAAGCCATTCAGAACGTCTGTCAATTCTGCCAGTGCAGAAGGCTGAACACCGCCGAAGGTCGCGATACGTAGCATAACGTCATGACGAAGACGTTCGTCAAACAGGGCTAAGATATCGGCAGCTTGAGCTCGCTTCAGGTGCACCAGGATTGTTGCGATAATCTGTGGATGTTCGTCGCGAATAAGGTCTGCGGCAATCTGCGGCTCCATGAAGTTGAGTGTTTCCATTCCACTCGTAGAGTCGCGGCTTTCCAGAATATCTTCCAACAGGCTAGACGCTCGCTCTTCACCAAGGGCTTTGACAAGCACTGAGCGAAGGTAGTCACCCGCATTCACACTGAGCGCGGCATATTGCTCTGAATCAGCCTCAAATTCTCTCAGGATTTCGAGCAACTGCTGTTGTGAGACCTGTCGCATGTTCGCCATTGCAGAACTAAGGTGTTGTACTTCTTTCGTCGAAAGATGAGTAAACACTTCTGCCGCACGGTCTTCACCAATGGTCATCAATAAGATGGCGCTTTTTTCTGTTCCTGTCAGGTTCATAGTTCAGTACTCATCCATTGACGAATTACCAGAGCGACAACGCGTGGATCGTTCTCTGCCATTTCACGTATGCGATTACTTTGCATTTCTGCATTGACGCGTTGCTGCGATTTCCTCTGCTGTTCAACTTCCGAGCTACTCAGGTTGACCATAACATCGCTGTCTGCACCTTGAGACAGGGCAGCCGCCGCCAGTGCCGCTTCTTGCTGTTGTGCTTTTCTTTGCAATTGCGGACGAACCAGCTTACGCCACAGAATCCAGGCAACGATCAGAACCAGCAGCCAGCGGCCAGCTTCCATCAGGAGATCGAAGAATGCCTGTTTTTGCCAGAACGGGAGTTCGCCAGAACCGTCGGTGCTGTCCATAAATGGCGTATTAACGACATTTAATGTATCGCCGCGTTCTGCAGAAAAGCCCATCGCTTCGCGTGCTACTGTTTCAATCTGTTTGATCTGCTCTTCCGTGAGTGCAACCGGCTTGCCATCCTCACCAGGAGGCTGGTAGTTAACAATAACGGCCGCAGACAAGCGTTTCACACCACCCGTGCTGTGTTTGGTATGTAAAATCGTCTTGTCGACTTCATAGTTGGTTGTTGCATCATTGCGAACATTTGATGTTTGAATAACGGTATTCGCATTTGCCGCATTAGCTTGCGCACCTGCCGCATTGTTTTGGTTCTGCTGGCCAGCCTGATTGTTCGCATTGGCATTAGCGTTAGCATTATTTGGCGGCGTTGCGATAGGCGCTGTAGGAGCCGGTGCGGGTTGATTGGTTAATGCACCAGGAACGCCACCGACGTTCGGGCCTCCTCTTTGCTCACTCTGGCTGGTTTGCTGAGAGCGAACTGCCGCTTTATCTGGCGGTTGGTTGGGTTGATACTGCTCATCAGTTTGTTCACGAGCAGAGAAATCGATTTGTGCGGTGACCTGGGCGTGTACGTTGCCCATACCAACCATCGGCGCGATAATTGACTCTATGCGGCGTTGGTACATTGCCTCGACTTCGTTGCTGTACTTCAGTTGCGCAGCATTCAGGTCGCGGCCGCTGCCGCCAGCCTGGGTTAACAGGCGTCCGGTCTGATCGACGACCGTAACATTATCTGGTGGCAGGCCAGCAACACTGCTGGAAACCATATAAACGATGGAATTGATTTGCCCTTCATCTAATGCACGACCCGGCTGTAATGTCAGGGTGACGGACGAAGAGGGGGCTTTTTGTTCACGAACGAACAGTGAAGGCTTAGGTATAGCAAGGTGAACTCGCGCATTCTGAACGGGGCCGAGTGTTTCTATCGTTCTGGACAGTTCACCTTCCAGTGCACGCTGATAATTAATCTGCTCACTGAATTGGCTGATGCCAAACTTTTCCTGATCGAGCAATTCAAAGCCAACTGCGCCGCCTTTTGGCAGCCCCAATTGAGCAAGTCGGAGTCGGGTCTCATAGACATTTGCTGCGGGAATCATGATCGCCCCGCCATTTTCTGCAAAGCGATAAGGGATATTCAGCTTCGTTAATTCGCCGACAATCGCACCACCGTCACGGTCATTTATATTGCTATAAAGCACTCGATAGTCTGGACCTTTGGCCCATAGCGTCAACGCAACGACGATTGCAATGGTCGCAGCAGCTGCGATCAATAGCGGAATTTTCGGATTGGCGCGTAACCGGTTGAGTATTTCGCCAAAGCTATTTTTACCGGTAGCGGTTCCGGTGAATGAGGCGTTCATACTCTATCTCTGCTTGGTTGTTGAACGATATACTTAACGTTGTGACGTGACAAAACAGAACTCCCTGATTGCGCAATCAATAAAACATTTCGCCTACATTTGTGGGCATGTCATTATTTTCCGTAAAAGAAAAATCGATGGGTCGATAAGGTGGCATTTTTCGCGCTAATTGTGCGATTTATCTGAAAAGCTGTGTGATAGGGTAATGCTGTCATAGAAAATGCATAAGTAGTCTACTCTGTATGATGTAGTGAGGTGTTATGTCAGTTCAAGGTATTGATGGTGTTTTACAGCAAATGCAGGTCAAAGCTCTGCAGGCTGCTGACACGCCAATAGCCAGACCATCGGTAGAACCTGGTTTTGCCAGTGAGCTGAAGGCCGCGATCGATAAGATCAGCGACACGCAGCAGACGGCTCGTACGCAGGCTGAAAAATTTACCTTGGGTGTGCCGGGCGTGGCATTGAATGATGTGATGGTGGATTTGCAGAAATCATCCATTTCAATGCAGATGGGCATTCAGGTGCGTAATAAACTGGTATCTGCGTACCAGGAAGTGATGAATATGTCTGTTTGATGTCGTCTAATGACATCAACCTGCAACTAGCAAAGCCATTGTGCGTAATCTCACTGCTAATGCAATGAAATTACGCACAATCTTTATTTTTTCCCGACTTCCCGATTGTGTCTATTCCTTGTCTCCACGCCCTCTAATCTTCACATTCTTAACGCGTACTCATTTCGTTATACTGATAGTCTGAGCATGCAGAGTAAAAGCACCGCTTGTGGGTAAAAAAACGCGCCCGTATCAGGTGAAGATAGGGGCGCGAGTATCATATATAACGAGAATGAAATTATGAACCTGGCTCACCGGGAGCGGGTTCACCTGGTAGCAGTCGCTGTCCTGCAAATTCGCTATAAGTCGTATTAATTGACTTTTGCTTCAGTGATTGCCCCATTAACGAACTTAACTCGTCCATCCGCTTCTGCAGAAGTTGTTTTACTTTCGCTTCATTATCCATCACTTCCTGCAAAATCTGTCGCAGATGCAAACGCATCACGCTGTCAATTTCGTCAGGAATTGGCGTGTTAACTAAGCCTTCAACGGACTGAACATAAACAATCTCTTGCTCAACCAACGTATCCCACTGGCCGCTGACGGCCAAATGGAGAATTTTTTGACTCAGAGACAAAAGCTGTTGGTAATCTTTTAGAAGCCGATGGGGGGAGGCCATTAACGTACTTCCTGCTCTGGTTTGTAATTAGGGCCGATTTGCCGCCAGGCATCAGCGATATTTTCCAACAACACTTCAACTTCTTCTATCGCTTTGGGATCGTTATGTAAATTGGCGATCAACAAACGCTGAGACATGTAGTCGTAAAGGGCAGACAGGTTTTCAACAAGTTCGCCCCCTCCTTCCATATCCAATCCGGTTTTTAGTCCGTTATTGATAATGTTGATTGCTTTAGATAACGCCATACCTTTACCCTGGATGTCGCCTTGCTCCATGAGGATGCGCGCGCGCACCATCGCACTGCGCGCGCCATCAAACAGCATGACGATAAGCTGGTGAGGGCTTGCGCTCATCACACTGCTTTCGAGGCCTACTTGAGCATAGGCTTGGCTGCCTTTCATGTTGTACATCACGTTACCTATCTTTCTTTCAGCGAAAATTTAGAGTTTAGAGAACATGCTCGTTAAACGGCCCATGGTGCTATTCATTTCACTCATGGCTTTATCCAGTTCAACAAACTGTTTTTGATAACGGGCAATGGTATCTTCTATGCCATTTTTGACGAGAGTTGCCCGAGAATCCAACTTTTTCAGCGTACTATTAATACCATCTTCCTTGGTTTTGATTAGACCCTCACTCGTATCGAGGATTTCTTTCAGGTATGTACGTGTTTGGGTCGCAAATCCGGTTTTGTCGTTATCACCAACAAAAAACGCCCGAACCTTGCCGGGTTCTTCTTTCAACGCTTTGTCTAACTTGGTATCACTGATTTCCAACTTCCCGGTTTTGAAGTTTTGTGTAATACCAAGATCCGCCAGAATACGGAATTCATCGCTGTCACTTTGTACCGTTGTGAGCTGCGCCTTGAGTTTATTCTGGATACCACGAACAGTAGAATCTCCCAGCAACGCACCATTGCTACTTAATTGGGATTCGCCCGCCTCAACCGCAGTGTACTTTGTTTGAGCTGCGATGGTATCTTGCAACGCATTGTAAGCATCAACCCAGGCTTTGATCGTATCCTTCATTCCGGTGATATCCTGCTCAATCGTCAGGGTTTCCGGTTTGGTTGCCTCAGTTTGGGTAAGAAGATTGATCGTTACACCTTCAAAAGCATCAGAAATAGAATTACTTTGTCTTTCTATATCAATACCATTCGCCGTGATTTGCGCGTTTTTGGCTGCTACCTTTTCTGTTGGCGCGCCATTAAAGACGTTTGTGTCGTCTCCCCCAATGGAGATTTTACTCTCAGTACCGCTGTTCTTTGCGGTTAGCATCAGGTAGTACTCATTATCCTTCGCTTTGACGACGCTCGCCGTCACGGTGCCATTAACTTTGTTGATCGCGTCACGAACATCGTTTAATGAGGTTTCACCCGCTTTAATGTCTATTTCCAGATATTTTAAGTAGTCATCACCCACTTTGGTGAATTTACCATTATCCTGAGCAATAACGAGTTTTGTATCTGTTGCACTTAAGGGCTCTGTTGCACTGGTTTTGGCTGTTGACGTTATGGAATGTGCTTGTGCCAATTGTTTCACTTCAATACTGAAGGTGCCGGCAACGGCTTTACTGTCAGTGGTTGTCGTAAACGCTTTATTCGTGCTGGTGACTTTGGTTGATGTGATACCATCAATCGAACCCTTAACGATGCCGAAAGATTCAGAGATGGCTAAAGCATCATTCGCTGTTTTAAGTTTATCAAGGGCGCCTTTGAGGGCACTGATGCCGCTTAGCTGTGACTTGAAGCTGGATTGCTGAGTTGTTATTGGTACAAGTCTTTGATTTTCAGCGGTTCTAAGCTGCGTGAGCAATTCGTTTAAACCCAGACCTGAACCTACACCTAATGAAGAAACGCTTGCCATGATAGAATCCTTTTATTCAGAGTTCGATGAGCTATGAAGCCATTATCGGCAGGATAGAAAATAAGTTTAGCAGTAAAGAATAGTCATCTTTATTGCTAGTTAGTGTTGTAGAAGAGGGGGCTATTAAAATTGCCTTCTGAACAATAAAAATGAATTTAGGCTAAAAAAAAAGTTAAAGCTTCTGGAAAGCGTTCCGATAAATGTTAGCGACGGGGATGAACCCGTGGGTCTAACCCGAAACCGATAACCACTGATTAAGGAACGCTATCATGGCAGTAATTAATACTAACATCATGTCTCTGACTACTCAGAACAACTTGAACAAATCTCAGTCTGCTCTGGGTACCGCTATTGAGCGTCTGTCTTCTGGTCTGCGTATCAACAGCGCGAAAGATGACGCAGCTGGTCAAGCGATCGCTAACCGTATGACCGCTCAGGTTAAAGGTATGACTCAGGCAGCACGTAATGCCAACGATGGTATTTCCCTGACTCAGACTGCTGAAGGCAACCTGAACGAAATCAACAACAACTTGCAACGTATCCGTGAACTGGCAACGCAAGCAGCGAACGATCCTAACGGTAAAACTGACCGTGACTCTATCGTCAAGGAAATGACTCAGCGCATTAACGAAGTTAACCGTGTTGCTCAGAGCGCTTCTTTCAACGGTACTAAACTGCTGGACGGTTCTGCAAGTGCTGGCATCATCATTCAGGTTGGCGCTAACACTGGTGCAACTGAAACTATTACCATCGACAGCACCGCACTGATCAACGCCACCACTGGCGGTACTGGTTCAATGAGTGATGTTGCAGCTAAAATCACTTCTCTGGGCGCTGTTGCTACCGGTAGTTCTGCTAACTCAGCAGCTCAGGCTCTGATCACTTCTCTGGATACTGCTCTGTCAGCTGTTGATGCTGCACGTAGTAACCTGGGTGCGATTCAGAACCGTTTCGAATCTACCATTACTAACCTGAACAACTCTATCAACAACCTGTCTTCTGCTCGTAGCCGTATTGAAGACGCTGACTACGCAACTGAAGTATCAAACATGAGCCGTAGCCAGATTCTGCAGCAGGCTGGTACTTCTGTACTGTCCCAGGCAAACCAGGTTCCACAGACTGTTCTGTCTCTGCTGCGTTAATCCCCAGCCAGACAAACGCTGTAACTTATATCATAAGCCAGTCCTCCGGGACTGGTTTTTTTATGGCAAACGTTCTGTGCGTTAATGCTGTTGTGAAACCGTACTACCTCTCCCTAACGTATGTTATACGCCTAATATTTCCCTCTATTTATAAGATTGCGTATCTTAATAGTTGATACGATAGTAGTAATTCATTTTTCCTCTCATGAAAGGTTTTCCCTTCTGATGACTTTAGATACTGCTGCCAGCCATCCAACAATGAGCGCGGCTGATCGTTGTCCTTTGCCTTATACCTCACCGACGCATTTGCAAGCCGTGGCATACTTGCATGGCATTGTGGCAGCGGACCCTGACAGGGCGCGAGTACTGGAACTGGGATGCATGAGTGGCGCGAATCTGCTGCCATTTGCCACTGCATATCCGCAGGCACAGGCTATTGGTATCGATCTTGATGAGGAAAAAATTGCTCAAGGGCAGATGTGGGTACAGCAGTACGGGCTAACCAATCTGCAACTTCAGGCAATGGATTTGGCATCGCTTTTGGACAGCGATCTTGGCAAATTTGATTATATTATTGTTCATGGTGTTTTTGGACTGATCAGCGGCGAAGCGCGCTCGATGTTGCTGGCATATTGTCAACGCCACTTAAGTGCAAAAGGTGTGGTGTGTTTTTCCTATTCGACTTATCCAGGTGGGAAGACAGAAGAAATCCTGCAGGATGCCTTAAATCTGCATGCTAGCCTGGCAGAAACACCGGAACAACAGCAAGCCAGCGCCAGAGCCATGTTGAGTTACTTAGCGCTGGGTATGTCAGCAGGTAATCCTCAGAGAACCGCTATTGCGACCCTGGTTGAAGAAGCTGAACAACTGGGAGATGTGTCACTCGCGCTCAACTATTTACAAGGCCTGAATCAACCCTGCTATCTGCTCGACTTTAATGCGCAGATTACGCAAGAAGGCTTGGCTTATGTTGGCGAAATTGAGCCTCACACGGAGATTGCCTCTCACTATGGTGAGCAGGTAGATAACTTACTGCGCACAATCTGTCCAGCTGGCAATAAGATATTAAAACAGCAGTATCTAGATTTTAACGTCGGGCGCAAACGTCGATTTAGTCTGCTGGTCGCTGCTGAACGCGCGGAAAAGCTGGAATCGGAAATTGATGTCTCGCGACTGGATAAACTGTCTTGGGCCGGTAGCTTCCGCCGTGTAATGTTGAATAAAGGGTTGGCGTCTAACTCGTATGTTACCAATACCGGTATACAGATATCGACCGATCACGAACTGACACAGCAAATTCTGGATGTCTTAGGTAATGCGTGGCCAGCGAGTGTTTCCTTTAAGCAACTGATATTCAATACGCATTTTCCTGAAAGAGAAAACGATGAGCAAGAACATGAAAACAATGTGCGTGAATCTCTTTATGCTTTATTAAAGCAGGGAATGTCGAGCATTCATTTCTGCGTCGGTGAATGTGCTTATCGTAAAAGTGAATTCAGCGCACTGCGAGTATTACCGAACTGTGGGGATATTTATCCTGCATTTAACTATTGGTATGAGTCTTTCACGCTGCCATTAGCGGCTCAGGGGCTGAAAATCCCAATGGGCTTACTGGATGAGCAGGAAGAGGGCTCATTAGCGCTGTTAGATGAATTGCACCATAAAGGTTTGATGATTGGAAGTGCGTTGGCATGGCAGCGTTATTTCCAAAAACGTATGGAACTAGCCAAGGATGTTAACGAGGTTATCCACAATGTAAACCCGCTGATTATGTATTCCAGTAATGCGAGCGGTGGGGGGTTATTCAAGGCTAGTGATGTCATAAAAGTTGAGAAAAGTAGAAAAGAATTCGTTAACGATCCTATTGATGCGAAAGTTAAGCGTCAATTATATGATTTATTACAGAAACAGAAATACGATGAAGCGCGCTCTCTGGCTGAAGAATTGACGGTAAAACAACCGAATAATCTGCAAAATTGGATCACGCTAGAAAGAATCAACTTCGTCACTGGCGATAAAGATGCGGCAATTTTCTCGTTAGCAAAAGTCATTTCTATGCATAGCAATGCATGGTTGGTCTACAGTGAGTTGGCCAGCCTATTGCATAATACATATCATTACTGGGAAGCAATTAACCTGGCCTACAGGATTATTCGCTGCGATGGAAATGTTGCTGTTGCCTGGAATGTGGTGGCGCTCGTTTATTTAAAATTTGAAAATATGGCCGGTGCAGAAGTATGCATAGAAAAAGCAATAAAACTTCTACCTAACGATGCGGCGGTATTAAATGCAATGGCGATGGTGTTGGATAAAAAATCTGATGTCGAAAGTGCAATTGAGTACTATCGCAAGGCCGTTACTAATGCTCCTGAAGATTTAAGTTTATACAGCAATCTTCTGTTCGCTTTACTGCATAATGCTAAGATTCCTGCTTCAGAGATTTTTGCTGAACACTTGTTATATGGTGAAGTAGTAGAAAAACGAAATGGCGCACTTGCTCCAGTGCATTATCTGCAAAATAAAGATCCCGATAGAGTGCTGCGCGTTGGCTTTGTGTCTGGCGATTTATATTCACACCCAGTCAGCAAATTCTTATCGCCTGTATGGAATGACATCGATCATCAGCATTTTTCCCTCTATGCCTATTCCACATCACATCATTATGATGATGTCACTCGCATGCTGGAAAAAAGTTCAACGGCATGGCGTAACGTAGCGAGTAGCAGCGATACTGAATTATTCGAGTTAATTAAACGGGATGAGATAGATATTCTTTTCGATCTTTCCGGCCATACTGGCGACAACCGTTTATCGATGTTTGCTATGAAGCCTGCACCGATCCAAATTAGCTGGATTGGTTATCCGGGAACGACTGGATTAAAGGCGATGGATTACTATCTGGTTATGAACCATGCCCCATACCCAGAGGTTTTAGCTCATCAATTTACTGAAAAATTACTGTACGTGCTATTTGACCGACAGTTTGAGCCCGTGGTCAATGGTCCTGAGGTCAACGATCTTCCCGCACTGACAAACGGTTATCTCACTTTCGCTAGCTTTAACAGGCCGACGAAGATTAACGATACCGTATTATCGGCATGGGGAAAGATCCTCGTTCAGTTGCCAACAAGCAAGATGATTATTGGTGCGTTGCCTAGCATGCAGACAAGGGAACATATACGTAAAAAGCTAGAGGCACAGGGCGTTCAGCCCGAGCAGCTAATTTTCCGTGAACGCGTCAACATAATGAATTATCTCGCTATGCACCAGGAAATCGATGTGTTGTTGGATACGTTCCCCTATACAGGGGGAACCACGACGAACTACGCTTTGTGGATGGGCGTGCCGACTCTGACGCTGGCCGGTGAAACCTATGCTGCTCGCCAAGGGGTGGTAAACCTTGGTCAGGCTGGTTTGAATGAGTTTATTGCAGATTCAGAAGCAGACTATATCGACAAGGCCATTTCCTGGAATAACCGGTTGGATGAACTGAATCAAATTCGCCATAGTTTACGCAAGAAAATGGAGCATGATATCGATACTGCTGACGTAACGTCTTCAACGTATTTTCAACAAGCGTTAAGAACGGTATGGAAAGCCTACTGTGCTGGTGAGCCGCCTAAAAGTTATTCGATAGGCCACTAACTGATGTCATGTAAGTGATAGTTTGTCACAGATGAATGTCACCGGGTTGATTGGTAAATGGATAAGATAATGGCATTTATGTTTATGCCATTATCTCTAAAAGTTGATGTTCAAACGCACTGCCGAATAAGTGGAAGTCGGCTGCGATATTATAGAAAGAGAATGTAGCATTGTTATTGTTGTCAGGAGCACGAAGCCAAACCTGAACATTTTCTTTTTATATCATTAATATGGGTGAAGTTTCAGCGCTTTGGTAGCTGCGAGTCAAGGGCGGTAGCGTTGATTGCGAATAATCTATAAGCGGAAGATGGTGAAATGAAAAAACCAGTGTATGTAACAAGCCCGTTATTACCGTCTTTGGATGAATTTACTCCTTATCTTGAAGAAATATGGGAAAATAAGTGGCTGACGAATAATGGCACCTTCCATCAGCGTTTAGAGCAAGCTTTGGCTGAGTATCTGGGCGTTCCGTATCTTAGTTTGTTTTCTAATGGCACGCTGGCATTACTCACTGCTTTGCAAGCGTTACGTATCACCGGTGAGGTAATTACTACACCTTACTCGTTTGTGGCGACATCGCATACATTACTATGGAATGGATTAAAACCAGTATTTGTTGATATCGATCCCGTGACATGCAATCTTGATCCCTCGAAATTAGAACAGGCTATTACGCCAGCAACATCTGCCATTTTACCCGTGCATTGTTATGGATTGCCTGCGGATGTTGACCGAATTCAAAATATCGCTGATATATATGGTTTAAAAGTGATCTATGATGCGGCTCATGCTTTTGGTGTTAAAAAGGATGATGTCAGCATACTAAATCATGGGGATCTTTCTATCCTCAGCTTTCATGCAACGAAAGTTTTTAGCACTATTGAAGGTGGTGCGATTATTTCTCAAGATGAAAAAACGAAAAAAAGAATTGATTATCTTAAGAACTTTGGCTTTGTTGATGAAGTGACAGTTGTTGCTCCTGGTATTAATGCAAAAATGAATGAGGTCCAGGCCGCATTTGGATTACTTCAATTAAAACATATTGATTCAGCGTTAAATCAGCGTAAAAATATCTATTCAAGATATTGTGATCTTTTGAAAAACATATCAGGAATTAAGGTGTTGAGTATTCCTGATGATGTGACCTGGAATTATGCCTATTTCCCTATTTTTTTCTCTGATACTTTCCCTAAGAAAAGGGACGAGATTTACGATATCCTGAGGGAAAATAATATATATGCTCGTCGATACTTTTATCCTCTGATTAGCACATTCCCTATGTATCGAGGGTTAGACTCAGCTAAAGAAGGTGGGCTACCCACAGCATCTCATATCGCCGACAATGTCCTCTGTCTTCCAATCTACCCTGATTTGTCAGATGAAAGTATATTGGATGTTGTTAGGTGTATTTCTGACTGTGTAAACTGAAAAGTATTTTAGGCCGAAGGAAGTAATAAAGTGAGTTATTATTTTCAGTAAAATATAATTTTTAATTTACAATGCGAAATCTATCTTAGTTAGTGTTTTAGTTTTATCAGGAGATAGCGTTGATAAAATATGCGGTAATGCAACCTTATTTCTTTCCTTACATTGGCTATTTTCAGTTGATGGCCGAAGTAGACGTTTTTGTGGTTTACGATAATATAAAATATACTAAAAAGGGATGGATAAATCGAAATCGCATTTTATTAAATGGGAAGGATAGTACATTTAGCTTACCATTGAAGAAAGATTCTGATTTTTTAGATGTTAAAGATAGAGTGTTATCAGAGACATTTAATAGAGATGATTTAATCAACAAGATTCGCGGGGCTTATCGGCGCGCACCTTACTTTAAAAATGTTTTCCCATTGCTGGAAAATATAATAAATTATCGGGATGATAATTTGTTTAATTATATATTATATTCCTTGGGGAGTATTAAGGAATATCTTGGTTTAACATGTGATATAAAAGTATCATCTTCTATTAACATCGACCACTCACTAAAATCTCAAGACAAAGTTCTTGCCTTCGGGAATGCCCTTGGTGCGAAATCGTATAGCAATCCACCAGGTGGTATTTCTCTGTACTCCCAAGAGGCCTTTTCTTTGCACGGAATGACTCTGAATTTTATCCAGCCAAATAATATTATTTATAAACAATTTGATGAACCTTTTGTGGCTTGGTTATCAATCATTGATGTCATGATGTTTAATTCCAGTGATGAGGTATTGCACCTTATTACTAATGAATATGAGTTGATATAAGTATGTTTAAGTGGAAAAAGCTAGGCAAGGTTTTTACCCCGCAAGATGTTAATGATCGCCTTTGGCTTAAAGAATTTGCACAAGCACCTGCAACGCTTGTCTTTGATGATTTTGTTCGTGTTTATTTCTCTTGTCGCCCACCTGCTGATGAACAGGGTATGTATGTTAGTTATTCAGCCTGGGTTGATCTAGATCGCAATAACCTATTCAAAGTATTACGTGTTTCTGAAAACCCTATTTTACCGCTGGGGCAATCAGGTGAGTTTGACGAATTTGGTACCTATCCCGTGTCCGTCGTTCGCGATGAAAATATTTTTCGCGCATATTATGCTGGATGGACCCGATGTGAATCAGTACCTTTCAATGTTGCTATTGGTATGGCTACTAGTGATGATGGGGACGTATTCCGCAAAGCTGGACCAGGGCCAATTATTAGCTATTCCCCTGAAGAACCCTTTGTTATGAGTGGGCCAAAAGTTCGCCGCTTTAATGGTGAATGGCAGCTATTCTACATTGCCGGTCGTAGATGGAAACTCGTTGATGGTCGCGCAGAGCCTGTTTATAAAATCCGCATGGCGGTATCGAGCGATGGCATAAATTGGCGGAAGTTAAATAAAGATTTAATAAGCAGTCGAATTGAAGAGGATGAAGCGCAGGCGAGTCCGGATGTGTTTTATGCGAACGGTAAGTACCATATGTTTTTTTGCTACCGCTATAGCGAACATTATCGAGGGAAAAAGCATGGGTACCGTATTGGATACGCATGGAGCTCCGATCTTATTGACTGGCACCGTGATGATGAAAAGGCAGGAATTGACGTGTCTGAAACAGGATGGGACTCGGAAATGATCAGCTATCCCCATGTGTTTGAGCTTGATGGCAAAGTCTATATGGCATATTTAGGCGATCAAGTTGGGCGCTATGGTTTTGGTTTGGCACAGTTAGAAGGAGAATTGCGCTAATGCTGACATGGCGTAAACATGGGCTCATCTATTCACCTCAGGCGCATCCACCTTTGATTGGTGGGGCAGGGTATGCCCAATCCCCTCAGGCCTTAGTATATGATGACTTTGTTCGTATCTATTTTTCTACTCGCGAAATAGATGAGAGAAATAATAAATTTATCAGCCGAGTTGCCTATGTAGATATGGATAAAAATCTGCAGGAAATCCTTAAAGTCAGCCTGGCACCTGTCATTGCCCACGCTGAATTAGGCACGTTTGATGAACATGGTATCTTCCCCTTTAACGTCTTGCGCCACAATGATGTGGTGATGGCTTGGACGACAGGGTGGAATCGCCGGGTCTCTGTTTCTGTGGATACTTCGATAGGTTTGGCAATTAGCCGTGATGGCGGTAATACGTTTCAACGACATGCGACTGGCCCTGTGATGTCAGCCTCTTTGCACGAACCTTACTTGGTCGGGGACGCTTTTGTTCTGCATATCGAAGGGCGCTTCCATATGTGGTACATCTACGGTGTGGGTTGGAAAAAGCAACAGTCTGATTCCCCACCAGACCGTATTTATAAAATTGCACATGCTGTTTCTGATGATGGCATCGACTGGGTGCGAGAGAGTAAGCCTATTATTGCCGATCGGCTCGGTGATGATGAATGCCAGGCGCTGCCTACGGTGATCAAAGTGGGCAATCGCTATCACATGATTTTTTGTTATCGCGAGTGCTTCGATTTCCGCTTAGGTGCCGGGCGTGGATATCGTCTTGGTTATGCCTGGTCAGATGATCTTATTACATGGCATAGAGATGATACTCAGGTGCCTGCCATTTCGGAATCAGGCGAGTGGGATAGTGAAATGCAATGTTATCCTCACCTTTTCCAATGCAATGAGAAGGTTTATTTGCTCTATAACGGCAACGCATTCGGAAAAGAAGGTTTCGGTTTGGCTGAGTTGACCGCATGCAGCGAATGATTATACGTCAGAATAGCGCCACAGCTGAGGAGATCGCATCACATCTGCGTGCCTGTGATGATGTATTTGTCCGTGCGCTGGAGCAACGAGTTGAAATAGTAGCCTATGCCGATAAGATAGCTCGCCTTGCTCATTGCATTGAAGGATGGAGAGACGAACGCTTGGTCGGCCTTGTTGCTGCATATTTTAATGCACAAACAAGAATTGCCTTTATTACTAATGTTTCTGTATTAGCGGAAGCTCAGGGCGTAGGTTCTGGCGGCATTCTGTTGGAACAGTGTATAGCGAAAATGCAAACTTTAGGTGCGACAGAAATACGTTTGGAAGTTGAAGAAAGTAATCAGGTCGCCAGATACTTTTATCTAAAACACGCTTTTATTCAGTCAGGAATGAGCGGCAATATCCTGCAAATGATCCGACATTGTGAGACGAGAACATGACAATCAACAGAAATTATGATCAGGAAATTAAGGATGCAGCAGGCCATAAATACGCCTATAGTTTTGACTTTGATGTGATGCATCCTTTTATGGTACGTGCATTTACCCCTTTCTTTCGGCCAGGAAATTTACTGGAATTGGGGAGCTTCAAAGGTGATTTCACTTCACGGCTACAGGAACATTTCAACGATATCACATGCGTTGAAGCTTCTGCAGAGGCTATTTCACATGCTCAAGGCCGGTTAAAAGACGGAATTACCTATATCCACTCACGTTTTGAAGATGTTCAATTGCCTCGTCGTTATGACAATATTATTCTGACGCATGTGCTTGAACATATTGACGATCCAGTTGCTCTACTTAAGCGTATTAACGACGAATGGTTAGCCGAGGGTGGGCGTTTATTCCTCGTTTGTCCTAATGCTAATGCAGCTTCCCGTCAGATAGCAGTAAAAATGGGAATTATTTCCCATAATTCAGCGGTGACTGAAGCAGAATTTGAGCATGGGCACCGTTGTACGTACGCACTGGACACGCTTGAGCGCGATGCAAGCCATGCTGGGTTACACGTTGCCTATCGATCAGGTATTTTCTTTAAAGCGTTGGCTAATTTCCAATGGGACAAATTATTGCAAACTGATATTATATCAGATGAGTATTTAGAAGGCTGCTATCAGCTTGGTCAACAATATCCTGATCTTTGTTCGAGTATATTTTTGCTGTGTGAGAGAAAGTAATTAGTATTTGATTTGTATATTTTTTTAAAATTATACTTGTTAAGTAGCTAATGGAAATGAAGGACATTATGCAAAACTACATTCGTGCAAAAGCTGCGCATCAATTTTATCGGGATGTATTTACAAGAGAACTTGAGCTTGGCAATACTGGTAATATTCCCCTGAGAATCATTGATAGTGTGATTAAAGAATTTAATTGCGATGTTTTGTTTGTTGCCAGAGAATTAATTTTATATGATAGTGGTCTGCCACCAGATAGTGATAATGCATTAAAACAACTACTTGTGACAATTGCTCAGGCTAATTTCATCTTTGATGAAAAATGGGGTGGCTATCAGAAAAAATTGCCTAATGAGTATGTTTCAGGTATTCGCGATTCATTAGTTGGGATATTGAAGTTAAATCCAAATATAGAATACCTTGTCATAGCCATTCAAATTTTATTTAGGATTGGTGATGTTGATTCATCGGTTGCTTTAATAAATAATAACTTTTCTGCATTAAAAAATTCTCCCGCAGCCTTCAGAATATTGTTGATGATTTGTATCATTGAAGAAGACTATGAACTTGCATTGCCTTTAGTAAGAGAAATGACATCTAGTCAGCATTTGATAGGTGAAGATTTAATGACTTTATTAATGGTGGTTTGTGCAATTTACAAGCTTGGCGGGTATCCTGACTCTTATATTAATTTTTCTTCGCTTTTAGACAATAAAGTTTTCTCTGTTCCTGATGATAACTATGATTGGATAATAAGAAAAAACCATCAGAACAAAAAAACAACTATCATTATAGCTTGTGATGTTAAATATTACTATGAGCATACTATTCCAGCATTGTATTCAATATATGAAACAAATAAGGAGAATTTTAATGTTCATGTTCACGTTTACAATATTGATGAAGAAACATCTGCCGATATTAAAAGAAAGAATGAACAACTTCCTGAATTAAATATTTCTTGCACATCGGAAAGCTTTTCTACCCCTTCAGGCATGATTATCCAATATACATTAAGGCGTTTTGTTTTTGCTGACTACGCTTTAAATGCATTAGATACACCTGTCTTACTTCTAGACGCTGACTGTTTGTTAAGAAAAGATTGGCTGTCATCAATTCATGTAGAAGAGTTTGACTTGATATTGACTACTACTGAAAATGCGCCTTTTTGGGAGAATGTATCGGCAGGTTTTGTTTATTTAGGTGGCGGGAGTACGTCAAAGGACTATATTAATAGAGTTGCATCATTTATTCATACTAACTTGGTGAGCAACAATAATGTGTGGTTTTTAGATCAAGTTGCGCTTTCTGCTGCTCTTGATTATGTAAAAGATAAAAGTGTTGTCTTCAGGATTAATTCATCATTCGTCTGTGATATTAGTCATACCGATTATTCATTCATGTGGGTGGTGACAACGATGAAAAACGTTGAAGGAAAATATTCTTCATATAAAAAGTATCTTATTGATAAATATACTAGCAATTAATAGTTGTCAGAATACTTGTGTCATTTCAGTAATATAAAACAGGAATGACGCATCCCCTCTTTAAACTTAGACAAAGCGCTTAACCTCCTCAATGTGGCCTGATTCTGGCAGGCGGAATAACCTATTGATTAATTCTGGTTTCCTGCAATGATCAACAGTGTTGTTCCGCTCGCAGACGTTAAGCTGTGTATCATTTATCAGGACCGTCTAAAATTGTTATCAGTGCCATTGGCTTATGGTGACAAGATTTTGGCATTGCCAGGCAATACTACTAAGCTAAGCGCAAAATAAAATTTGTAATTGCTGTACTCAGACTGGCCACAAAGCAGCATTTCCTTTCCATAAAACGGCCTTTCCTCTGCCAGAGGTCTGCGCTAGAATCATCTCCCTCCGAAAGAGATATACATCACAGATTTTCTGTCGCATTACACCATCTATAGATGCCGTTTGTGTTTCTCTCCGCAGACTCTTTACTCAGTCCTGTCATGCATAGCATGAATAACCCTCCTTTTTTGACGCTATTCAGACGATTGGCTACCCTACCTAAAAGCATAATAGTGTCGATAACATTATCATCGTAGGTATTTGTCACTGTGAGCGATTTGTATACCGCCGAAGGCACAATGGATAAAAATTCCCTTTGGAAGCGCTATGTACCACTAGTGCGCCATGAAGCCTTGCGTTTACAGGTTCGTCTCCCCGCGAGTGTTGAGCTTGACGATCTGCTACAGGCTGGCGGTATCGGCTTGCTAAGCGCAGTTGAGCGTTATGATTCGTTACAAGGTACGGCGTTTACCACCTATGCCGTCCAACGAATTCGCGGTTCGATGCTGGATGAATTACGCAGTCGTGATTGGGCTCCACGCAGTGTACGGCGTAATGCGCGGGAAGTGGCACAAGCAATGCAACAGGCTGAACAGCAGCTCGGTCGTACTCCAACGGAGCAGGAAGTTGCGCAGACCTTGAATATCACGCTTGAGGATTATCGTCAGATATTGCTGGATACGAATAACAGCCAGCTTTTCTCTTACGATGAATGGCGTGAAGAACATGGTGACAGCGCAGAGGCGTTACTGGAAGGCAATGAAGATGCGAATCCATTGCATCAACTGATGGAAGGCAATTTGCGTCATCGTGTAATGGATGCGATTGAAAGCCTGCCAGAGCGTGAGAAGTTGGTATTGACGCTTTACTATCAGGAAGAGTTGAACCTGAAAGAGATCGGTGCCGTTCTTGAAGTCGGAGAGTCGAGAGTCAGTCAGTTGCATAGCCAGGCGATAAAGCGCCTGCGCGTGAAATTAATGAATGATGTTTAATTGCGCTGCGTAGGAATACTGTTATCAAAGTATATCTTCAGTCACTGAAGTAGCAGGGCTATGACCATGTTTGAATATTGATGCGTGTCTTGCATCAGTATTTGCATGATTCATCTCACCTGTTTTTAGCATACCAGGCTCTCTGGTGTAATGAACGATGCTATCGCTTCACATTGAAGTTATATATTGTCATGGAATGGATTCATGCACCCATCAATTCGGAAGAAACAGCTCCTAAGCCGTTATCTGAAAGACTTCAAACACAGACAAACTAACTGTTCCCAGTGTGATAAAGAGCTCGACCGCGTTTCACTGGTATTTCGCAATCAGCTCATCAATAAAAAATCGATCGGCAGCATCGACCGGCTTATTGACGACGACATCTGGTCCAGTCTGCAACAAGAATTAATCCCACTTTGCCGCTTTTGTAGCGAAATATTATGCAATACCACTGCTAGCTATTTCGATATTAAAGCTTTCACACAGTATCTGATTGAGCAGACTGAAGTCCGCCATAGCACAATGCGCGAGTATGTCATTCGCTTGCGGCGCCTGGATGAGCTGCTTGCCGCTAATAATTATCCCGCAGAAACTTTTTCCCGGCACCGCGATGGGGTACAGCAGCGCGTATGTGATTACCTTCCCGGTATTGAGCAAAATATTTACCGCAGCGCCTTACGAAAATACGATCAATATCTGGACTGGCAGCGGCATTTCTGACGCACATCATGCGTCATTCTCAGGCTGACATTGCCAAACCATGGGATACTGACTATACGTAAATGTTATGACAGTGTAAAAAATGCTTGCATTGCAGAGGCAAATTATTGCACTGTCATACTACTGAAATCATTCGGCACTAATTTTTAGGCAATGGTTAGCAGTAGTTCTACGATGCGATCAATCATTATTCAGTGGAATAGTCGTTGTCACAGTGAGGAACGCGAATGGTAATGTCCTTTTCTGGACTTTGTAGTCGATGCCAAGATTCTACGACGCTGACTCGCCGATGCGAGGGATTTTCCTCCCACTTATTTTCAACACTGCGCCATTCTCTTGTTACCCAAACTCTCCGTATATTTTCTTTTTCTATCCATGAGCACTCGACCCGTTTTTCACTCTGTTCGTGGATGAATAATGCGTATTCTCTGTCCGCTATTGGCTTAATAAGGAAGCCTAACCTCGTTAGTGAGTTAAACGTCACGCACTGTAGAGCAGTGCGGTAAGTGAAACAAACTGTAAGGTGCCACTATGGGAAGACAAAAAGCAGTGATCAAAGCTCGTCGTGAAGCCAAACGCGTTATCCGTCGTGAGTCGCGTAGCCATCGTCAGCGTGAGGAAGAATCGGTCACTTCTCTGGTACAGATGGGCGGGATTGAAGCAATCGGAATGGCGCGTGAAAATCGTGATAATTCCGTTATTCAAGCTCGCACTGTCGCCCAGGAACATTACTTGTCTGCGATAGAAAACAAACAGTTGATTTTTGCCACAGGCGAAGCTGGCTGCGGTAAAACGTATCTGAGCGCTGCGAAAGCGGCGGAGGCACTAATCCATAAAGAGGTTGAGCGTATTATTGTTACGCGGCCAGTATTGCAGGCCGACGAGGATCTTGGCTTTTTACCCGGAGATATTGCGGAGAAGTTTGCGCCTTATTTCCGCCCAGTTTACGACATACTTTTGCGTCGACTGGGGGCCTCTTTCATGCAGTACTGCTTGCGGCCGGAAATCGCCAAAGTCGAAATCGCGCCTTTTGCGTATATGCGCGGGCGGACATTTGAAAATGCAGTTGTGATTCTGGATGAGGCGCAAAACGTGACAGTGAACCAAATGAAAATGTTCCTGACGCGTTTAGGCGAAAATGTCACGGTTATCGTCAATGGTGATGTCACGCAGTGTGATTTGCCATCTGGGGTTAAATCCGGCCTGCGCGACGCACTGGAGCGTTTCGTTGAGGATGACATGATTGGCGTGGTCTCTTTCGGTAAAGAAGACTGCGTGCGCTCGGCGCTGTGCCAGCGTACGCTCCATGCCTACGGCTGATGTTTGTGTGGCATGGGAATGAACGTTCCTATGACTCACCATAAAAAAACGCCCTTAACTTGCGTTAAGGGCGTTTTCTTTTATATGGCGGTGAGGAAGGGATTCGAACCCTTGATACGTTTTCACGTATACACACTTTCCAGGCGTGCTCCTTCAGCCTCTCGGACACCTCACCGGGGGTTGCCTACAAGGGGCAACGGGGCGCTACTATAGGGAGTCGCTTAGCTTCGGTCAAGCAGTATTTAGTGCGAACGGTGCGTATGGCTAAGCATTGAACGGTAACGGATAGTCCACGTAACCCTGTCATTAAAATGTAGGCAAAATGAACGGGTAATGGGCATAAAAAAACCACAGACCGCGATGGCCTGTGGTTCTCTTTTTCAGCTATTGACGATTATGCCAGCAGCGTTTTGATGTAGCTGGTCAGTGCTTCGTCTTTGCTGTTAGCGAAGAAGTATTCCTGGAATTTAGGACCAGCAATCGCGCCTTTAACCAGATCCTGATCGAGGCCTTTCAGGATGGTGATCAGATCGTTGTAGGTCACTGCTTTTACGGCATCCAGGATTTTCTTGTTGCGTTGTTGAGGAGCAACGCGATCGCTTGGATAGCCACGGCCGCCTTCTTCTTTGAACAGCTGGGTAAACAGGTTTTCCAGGTTCAGTTCAGCGCCCCAGCCAAAGCCTTTAGCGTAAGGAACGGATACCGCGTTACCGTTGTTGATCTGAGAGAATAGGTAAGCATCAGATGGGTCAACAACCAGACCGCAAATTACGCCTGGGAAAGAGTTACAAGCCAGCATTGCGCCCTGGCCAGTACCGCAACCGGTAACAACGAAATCAGCCGCGCCGGAGTTCAGCAGGATAGCTGCCAGAATACCGTTCTGGATGTAGGTCAGCTGCGCTGCATCTTCAACGGCGTATTGACCGTAGTTGTGTACAGTGTGGCCCAACGGTGCAACCGCTTTGGTCAGAGACTCGGCGATGATGGCGTTTTTGGCAGCTTGGCTGTTCTCGTTAATCAGTGCAATTTTCATGTTCGTTCCTTTTCTGTGACGGACAAATACATTTTTTAAAACTGTATTTCAATTTGATGTGTGCAGTATACCGTTTCAAAAATAAAGCGCAAATCGTGGAAGCAAAGAATGCGGCACAGCCCATAGATTCAGGAAAAATACGATACAAGGAAAAGGGAGAATAAAAGCATAACGTATTGAAAATGGCGCTGTATTTCAGCGCCATAGGGGAGGGGGTTAGGCATCAGGGAAGGTCAGCGTATTGCCCGGCGCTTCTCGATTAAGATGAAGAAAATTCAGGTGTCGTTCGTACTGATCCAAAATGTCGTTAATCACCTGTTCTTTGCTGTAATCCATCAGGTCATTCCCCTGGCTCCCTTCCAACAGGAAGGTTTCAAGGCGGTAATAATCTGATTTACCTGAACGGGCCCGGTAGGTAAACGCTGGGACGCTATAGCGCTGTGGCCAAATTTGGTAAAGAAAGTTCTGTTCATCACCCAAATCAACCAACAGTTCGAGATGATTCAAGCGCTCATCTTCAACAGGCGGCAAGTCGTTAACTTCAACGCTGGCACCTCGCAGGCGCAGTTCGCGCGCGACATCTTCCATGGCGGCTTTACAGACGTTATCCAGCATTTTTTGCGTATGTGTTGTGCCGGGGAAATTCATGACGCGTGAGATGCGTTGCTTCCAGTTCAGACGATCGTCGCCGGAGATTGGCATTGGGGCTGAGGTTTGTAAGGAGCTGGCTTTACGGTAATCCTCAACCCGCAGTGATTTGTACAATCCCGCCATAATAAAGAACATCACAAAGCTAAACGGTAAGCCCATAATGACGGTGGTGTTCTGTAAGGCTGACACACCGTTTGTCATCAGCATACCCAACGTCAGCAGGCCAATGGCGACTGACCAGAAAATTCGCAGCCAGTTTGGCGCATCATTATTGATGTCGCCAAGGCGAGAGGTAAAGTTGCCCAGGACCAGCGATCCGGAATCGGCAGAGGTGACATAAAACAGCAAGCCGGTAATGGTCGCGACAGAGGCGCTTAAGCTAAAGCCGGGGTACTGCGCTAGCAGACTGTAGAATCCGCGCTCCGGGTGCTGCATGACTTCATTGGCAAAATCCAGATTACCGTGGAGCACCTGATAAAGCGCGCTGTTGCCAAAAATGGAGAGCCACAGCAGCGTAAAGACAAACGGAATGATCAACGTGCCGACAACGAACTGCCGAATCGTTCTGCCGCGCGAGATACGTGCCAGAAATAGCCCAACAAACGGCGCCCATGCGACCCACCATGCCCAGAAGAACAGCGTCCAGCTATTCATCCACTCAGTTGGGCGATCGAACGCAAAGCTGTTGAGCGTCATACCGGTAAAGCGATTGATGTAATCCCCGACATTAAGCACGAGCGCGTTTAGCAGAAACTCAGTATCACCCCAGAAAAGCAGAAAAAGAATCAGGCCCAGTGCGAGCAGGACGTTAAGCTCGGAGAGGAAGCGAATGCCGCGATTGACCCCAGACGTCACGGAAACGGTCGCCATGACTACGGAAAGCAGGATAAGCGAGGCCTGAACGGTGAGATTTTCTGGGATCTGGAACAGGACTTTCAGCCCGTAGTTAAGCTGAACGACGCCGATGCCCAGCGTGGTCGCGATACCGAAGATGGTTCCGAGTACGGCTGCGATATCAACGCTATGGCCAATCGGGCCATTAATACGTTTACCGAAGATAGGGTACAGGGCAGAGCGAATCGTCAGCGGCAGATTATACCGGTAGCTGAAATAGCCCAGAGCAATGCCCATCAGCGCGTACATTGACCAGCCGGTTAACCCGTAGTGAAACAGCGTCCAGACCATGGCTTGCCGTGCCGCTTCTATCGTCTGGCCCTGTCCTTCCGGTGGCATCATATATTGCGTGATCGGTTCCGCAACGGAAAAGAACATTAAATCGATACCGATCCCCGCCGCAAATAGCATCGCTGCCCAGCTCATCAGGCTAAATTCAGGTTTCGACTGTTCTGGCCCGAGCTTGATCGATCCAAATCGAGATGACGCAATGAAGATGACGAAAACGATGTAGAGCGTGGCGGCTAGCAGGTAGTACCAACCAAATGTGGCAGAAACCCAGTTGAGCGCGTGGGTAATCCAGGCATTTGCTTCTTGGTTAAACAACATGGTCATCAGCGAGAAGGTCAGGATTAATCCCGCGGATGTGTAGAACACGACAGGATTCAGGCGATCCTGTTGGGTGGTCGTTTCTGATGCTGGCATGGTTATCCCTTGCGTGACGTGAACAGATACTCTGATTCCTCTCTCCACGAAGCGCGCTTAGCGCATATCAAGAATACGGCGCAGGACATCCGCTGAGTACGCTTTCCGTTGAAGAAGGTCGTCAGAACAAAAAAGAAATTATTCTTTTTAAGGTGGAGTTATCGTCTGAACTCACACCATTTTTCATGATAATTGATACAGATTTTTAACCTTTCAGCAATAAAAGATATTCATTTTTTATTGAACGTTCAATCAAAAAAAAGTTTAATGGGACAAATCGGATCATGAATCACCGTCGTTTACCGTGATTCATCACGCAAAAATGAAGGGGAGAAAATGAAGGGGAAGTGCGGTGCCTAAAGTCGGAATGCAGCCCATCAGACGGCAGCAACTCATCGAAGCGACGCTGGCCGCGATTAACGATGTGGGGATGCATGATGCCTCAATCGTACAGATTGCCCGACGTGCGGGCGTGTCGAATGGAATCATCAGCCATTACTTCCGCGATAAAAATGGCTTACTGGAAGCGACGATGCGTTATCTGATTAGTCATCTAGGGCTGGCGGTGAAATCAAGGTTGCTGAATCTGGCAGAAAATACGCCTCGCGCACGCTTGCGGGCGATTGTTCAGGGGAATTTTGATGATAGCCAGACGAATAGCGCAGCGATGAAAACCTGGCTAGCGTTCTGGGCCAGTAGCCTGCATTCCCCCATGCTCCATCGGCTACAGCAGGTTAACGATCGGCGACTTTACTCCAACCTGTGTGTCGAATTCAGCCACTGTTTGCCGAAGGATCGCGCGCGTGTTGCAGCAAAAGGGTTGGCGGGGTTGATTGATGGGCTGTGGCTACGTGGTGCGCTAAGCCATGAGGCCTTCAACCGCGAAGAAGCGCTGAGCATTACCTACGACTATATCGAACAGCAGCTCGTCCGCGCGTAATCCTTCCTTATCATTTTTGCCTTTTCTGCCCTGAACGTTTGTTCGGGCAGCCATCAGACAGGAGAATTTATGTCTCACTACGGTTTACAACAGCTTTATATCAACGGCACTTATGTCGATAGCACGGGTGACGATACGTTTGAGGCGATTAACCCCGCGAATGGCGACATCATTGCCCACATTCAGTCGGCCACTGCTGCTGACGTAGATCGGGCGGTCAGTGCAGCAACCTCAGGGCAGAAAGTATGGGCGGCGATGACGGCGATGGAACGCTCGCGCATTTTACGTCGCGCCGTGGATATCCTGCGTGAGCGCAATGATGAACTCGCCTTGCTTGAAACGCACGATACTGGTAAGCCGCTCTCGGAAACCCGCACTGTTGATATCGTGACCGGCGCGGATGTTCTGGAGTACTACGCAGGGCTGATTCCTATGCTGGAAGGTCAGCAGATCCCTCTGCGTGATACCTCATTCGCCTACACCCGCCGTGAACCGCTTGGCGTGGTCGTGGGTATCGGTGCCTGGAACTACCCCATTCAGATCGCATTGTGGAAATCTGCCCCTGCGCTGGCGGCAGGCAATGCGATGATCTTCAAACCCAGTGAAGTCACGTCGCTCACCGCGCTGAAGCTGGCGGAAATCTATACCGAGGCTGGGCTGCCGGCTGGCGTATTCAACGTGCTGACGGGGACGGGAAAGTCGGTTGGTCAGGCGCTAACCACGCATCCGGGGATTGCCAAAGTCTCTTTCACCGGTGGGATTGCCAGCGGGAAAACGGTAATGGCCAATGCCGCAGGTTCGACCCTGAAAGAGGTCACGATGGAGTTGGGTGGAAAATCGCCGCTGATCATTTTTGATGATGCCGATTTGGATAAGGCAGCGGATATCGCCATGATGGCGAATTTCTTCAGCTCAGGACAGGTGTGTACTAACGGTACACGCGTCTTTATCCCGCAGGCATTGCAGGCACAGTTTGAGGAAAAAATTCTGGCGCGCGTTCAGCGCATTCGTATTGGTGACCCGACTGACGAGCTGGTGAATTTTGGCCCGCTGGTCAGCTTCCCGCACAGAGAGTCCGTACTGCGCTATATCGAAAGCGGTAAGCGTGAAGGTGCCCGCGTGCTGGTGGGCGGCGAACCGATGACTGACGAGAAGTATGCGCAAGGTGCATTTGTTGCCCCAACGGTGTTCACGGACTGCCGGGACGACATGAAGATTGTGCGCGAGGAAATCTTTGGCCCGGTCATGAGTATTCTGACGTATCAGAATGAGGATGAGGTTATCCGCCGCGCTAATGAGAGCGAGTATGGGCTGGCGGCTGGCATCGTGACCCGCGATCTGAATCGGGCACATCGGGTGATTCATCAGCTTGAGGCCGGAATTTGCTGGATCAACACCTGGGGTGAGTCTCCGGCTGAAATGCCTGTGGGCGGCTACAAACATTCAGGTGTCGGACGTGAAAACGGCATAACAACATTGGAACACTATACGCAAATCAAGTCTGTACAGGTTGAACTGGGTGAATTCCGCTCGGTATTTTAAACGAAGGGGAGAAAGCCTAATGGAATATGATTACATCATTATCGGAGCCGGTTCGGCAGGAAACGTGCTGGCAACGCGTCTCACAGAAGAAAGCGACGTAAGCGTTCTGCTGCTCGAAGCGGGCGGCCCGGACTATCGTTTGGATTTTCGCACGCAAATGCCCGCCGCATTGGCTTTCCCATTGCAGGGGAAGCGCTATAACTGGGCTTATGAAACCGACCCAGAACCTCACATGAATAATCGCCGTATGGAATGTGGTCGCGGCAAAGGGCTGGGTGGTTCCTCGCTGATTAACGGTATGTGCTACATCCGTGGCAATGCGATGGATTTTGATAACTGGGCGACCATGCCGGGTCTGGAAGACTGGAGTTACCTTGACTGCCTGCCGTATTTCCGTAAAGCAGAAACGCGAGACGTGGGGTCGAATGACTACCATGGCGCGAGCGGTCCTGTTTCAGTGACGACGCCGAAGATGGGAAACAACGAACTGTTTCACGCGATGGTTGAAGCGGGCGTACAGGCCGGATATCCGCGTACGGACGATCTTAACGGCTATCAGCAGGAAGGTTTTGGTCCGATGGATAGAACCGTCACGCCGAAGGGGCGTCGAGCCAGTACCGCGAGAGGCTATTTGGATCAGGCAAAAGGCCGTAAAAATCTGACCATCGTGACGCATGCCTTAACTGACAAGATTCTCTTTGACGGAAAACGTGCCGTTGGCGTGGCTTACTTTAAAGGGGAAAGTGCGCAGACGGCGAAGGCACGCCGCGAGGTGCTGCTGTGTGCGGGCGCAATCGCCTCGCCGCAAATCTTGCAACGTTCTGGCGTGGGGCCGAAAGACTTGCTCCAGCGTCTCGATATTCCCGTGGTACACGATTTGCCCGGCGTCGGCGAGAATCTGCAGGACCATCTGGAAATGTATTTGCAATATGCCTGCAAAGAACCGGTATCGCTGTATCCAGCGCTGCAGTGGTTTAACCAGCCTAAAATCGGCGCGGAATGGTTGTTCAATGGCACTGGTGTTGGGGCTAGCAACCAGTTCGAAGCGGGTGGCTTTATTCGCAGTCGGGATGAGTTCGCCTGGCCGAATATTCAATACCACTTCTTGCCCGTCGCCATTAATTACAACGGCAGTAATGCGGTGAAAGAGCACGGATTTCAGGCGCACGTCGGCTCCATGCGTTCACTCAGCCGGGGGCGTGTACAAGTGCGATCCAAAGACGCCCGCGAGCACCCTAGCATCTTGTTCAACTATATGTCGACGGAGCAGGATTGGCAGGAGTTTCGCGATGCGATCCGCATTACGCGTGAAATCATGGCGCAGCCCGCACTGGATAAATACCGTGGGCGAGAGATCAGCCCTGGGCTGGAGGTTCAGACTGATGAGGAACTGGACGAGTTTATCCGCACTCATGCTGAGACAGCATTCCACCCCTCCTGTTCTTGTAAGATGGGAGAGGATGAGATGGCGGTGGTCGATGGGCAAGGCCGGGTTCACGGTATGGAAGGGCTACGCGTGGTGGATGCTTCCATCATGCCGCAGATTATTACCGGTAATCTGAACGCGACAACCATCATGATTGCCGAGAAAATTGCCGACCGAATCCGCCGCCGTCAGCCGCTTCCGCGCAGCAAAGCGCGCTACTATGTTTCCGGAAATACCCCAGTGAGAAAAGCGCCGCTGAAGTCGGTTTCGTGACGCTTCCTGCATAGCCAGATGGACCGCAGAGAAAGCGCGGTCCATACTTTTCATTGCTATACACAATCTGACAAACAAACGCCTTCCGCACCATTACTATGGGTGACAACACCATCAGTGATGTCACTTTTCCTTGAGGAATGAAAATGAATAATTGGCTGCAACAGATTCAGGGCTTATTGGGCTCCGGTAGCAAGCAGGGGAATCAGCATCAAGGGGGTAAAAACGGCAATTTGGGCGATATGCTAAAGCCTGCTGCGCTGGGCGGTTTGGCGGGCGTATTGTTATCGAATAAGTCCACGCGGAAAATCATGGGTTCATTGGGTAAAAATGCGTTGATCATTGGTGGCAGTGCTGCGGCGGGCGTGGTGTTGTGGAACCAGTACAAAAAACGTGTTCGCGATACGCATCAGGACGATCCGCAGTTTGGCACTCAGTCCTCGGGTGACAATATTCGTGCCCGTCGTCTGATTCAGGCTCTGGTTTTTGCTGCTAAAAGTGACGGCCATATTGATGCGACTGAGAAACAGCGTATTGATGAAAATATTCAGCAGCTGCAACTGGGCAGTGAAGCGCAGCGCTGGGTGCAGGAAGCCATAGAACAACCGCTTGATCCAATTTTGCTGGCGAAAGATGTGAAAAATGAGGAAGAGGCGCTTGAGGTCTACTTCTTGAGCTGCGCGGTCATTGATGTTGATCACTTCATGGAGAAAAGCTATCTGGATGCGTTAGCGACCGAATTGAAGATACCGCAAGATGTACGGCAGTCGATCACCAATGAACTGAAAAGTCCATCATAGTAGGGCGAGTGGTTTAAGCGATGGTGAGATAATGTCGGAGAAATAAACGGGTAATGCGGGCGAAAGGTTTTTCGCCCGCAGTGCTATCTGATGCTTAGAAAGCGCTGGTGTCTTTGAACAGACCGACTTTCAGTTCGTCAGCGGTATAGATCTGCTGACCGTCAACCAGTACTTCGCCATCAGCAATCCCCATCACCAAACGGCGATTGATCACGCGTTTGAAGTGAATGCGATAGGTTACTTTCTTCGCTGTTGGCAGCACTTGTCCGGTGAATTTAACTTCACCCACGCCGAGCGCGCGGCCTTTGCCTTCGCCACCCAGCCAGCCCAGATAGAAGCCGACCAACTGCCACATGGCATCCAGACCGAGGCAACCTGGCATCACCGGATCGCCGATGAAATGGCAACCGAAGAACCATAGGTCAGGCGTGATATCCAATTCGGCTTCCACATAGCCTTTGCCATACTTACCGCCGTCTTCCGTCATTTTAACGACGCGGTCCATCATGAGCATGTTAGGGGCAGGCAACTGAGGGCCGTTCGGGCCGAACAGTTCGCCACGACTGGAGGCAAGGAGGTCTTCTTTTGTATAGGATTCGCGTTTATCTACCATGGTCTCTGTAAGCCTTGTTTTAATGAAGCACGCAGGTTAGCGTACACCTGTACGCTGGGCAAGTCTGTTGCGTCTGGTTGAACCAGTTGGTTTAACGGAAAAACCAAGGGAAACGTCTACGTTCTTGCGGTGTCAGTTGCCCAATTCGCTCACGAATGGCGGACAGCAGGTTTGGCTGCTGTTCATCGTCATAAGCGCAATTGGTCAATAATGACAACGCTTCCGGCGCAGTTTCTACCGGGAAAAGGTGGAATTTCCCTTCGCGTACCGCTTCAACGACATCTTCCTGTAAACAGAGATGGCGTAAATTAGCCGCAGGTAAAACCACTCCCTGTGTTCCCGTCAATCCACGACGCTGGCAGACCTCAAAGAAACCTTCAATTTTCTCATTCACGCCGCCAATGGGTTGCACGTTACCAAATTGATCGACGGAGCCGGTCACAGCGAACTGCTGATTGATTGGCCGCAAGGAGAGGGCGCTAACCAGCGCGCACAGCTCTGCCAGTGAGGCGCTGTCGCCATCAACTTCGCTGTACGACTGCTCGAAGACCATGGAAGCCGAGAAAGGCAGCTGTTGATCAAGCTCCAGTTCCGTAATCAGGAAAGCCTGCATAATCATCATACCCTTGGCGTGTAAATTGCCAGCAAGTTCGGCTTTGCGTTCAACGTCGGTGAATTCACCGTCGCCAGCGTGAACCACACAGCTGATACGTGTCGGCTCGCCAAAGGCAACGGGGTAGCCTGGGAATTCCAATACTGAAAGTCCATTAATCTGGCCGACGACTTCGCCTTCTGTTTCGATCAGGATCTGGCCTAATTCTATTTCATCCTGCATACGTTCACGAAGGTAGCCTTCACGCCATTGGCGAGCGGCAACGGCGTCAACCAGCGCCTGCTCCGTGATTTGGCCATCTCTGGCATATAGCGACGCATATTTTAACTGACCGATTAGCCAGCGTGGGCATAATGGTAAATTACCCTGATCGCCGCTGTAGCGTATCGCAACGTTCACTAATGCCGGCCAGGCATCGGCGTCCAGCAACGGTAGTTGATTTTCGCTGCATAGTGCGTTGATGTAGGAACACCAGCGCGCCATGTCATCCGTTTCAATCAACTGCAATTGTGCTTCGAACTCGCCATAAATAGCGTGTTCGCCTAATTCCGGCTCCATATCATGAATATCTGCCAGACTTTCACGGTCACCGAGAATGATTAGGCGAATATCAAGCGGCATCGGTGGCACATCAACAGGAAGTGGCTTGCGCTCGTCTGGTGACTGCCAACGATAAATACCTTCAGCCATAATCTGCTTCAGACGCAGCCACATCAATGGCTGAGCCAGCAGCGTTCTGGCTGATAGGATCAACGTGCCGCCGTTGAGCTGATGAATCAGTCCTGGATGCAGCGTGATTTCATCGTGAAAACTGCGTACGCAGCCGAAGAGTTGTTCAGGTTCAATCCATTCCTGATAACCACAGAGCTGCTGTGCGGCAAAATTATCTGCAGGCTGTGTGGCGGGTTCGACCCGGATATGACGACCCTCAATGATATATTTACTGCCATGTATCGCCCCGGAGTCTGGCCTGATGGCGCTTAGCGCACGGGCGATCAATGCCATATATTCATCATTCTCTTGCGCTTTCAACAGCATAAAGCGGGAAGGGGAACGAGGGTGGCAAAAGAGCGTCAGGCTGTCTGCCAGACGCGACTGAATAGCGGAGAATTCAGCAGGAGCAAGCTGAGCTGCCTGAGTGAATAGCGTTTGATAAGGCGTATTATTGGGCAGTAAATGCTGCCATGAGAGTCGGTTACTGGTCAAAGTATCAATGTAATCGTCTGAAGGAAAAGCGTGATTATACAAGAATAATCTAGACTTCGCATAAGGAGAGTCATCTCTCCGTCATCTTTCATACGTTGAAGCTCAGACCAGGTTTGGCTAATCATCTTAAAAGCTGTCAGAAAGCCGCCAGAAAGCGGTCAAAATCAGGGAAAACTGTTATGCTGAAAGTCACGTTACGCGGTCACTGAAGAATTTAATATGAAATATCAACAACTAGAAAATCTTGAGTGCGGGTGGAAATGGAAATACCTGGTGAAGAAGCATCGGGAGGGAGAAGAGATTACGCGTTTTCTCGAGCAAAGTGCTGCGGATGACGCCGTACAGGCATTGCTTAAAATGGAAAATCAGCCGGTGAAAGTGCTGGAGTGGATTGCACAGTGTATGAATCCCTCTTTAGAAAACCGGATGAAGCAAACGATTCGTGCACGGCGTAAACGTCATTTCAACGCAGAGCACCAGCATACACGCAAGAAATCTATCGATCTGGAATACCTGGTCTGGCAGCGCCTTGCGGCTCTGGCTCAGAGACGTGGGGTGACCTTATCAGAAACGATTGTACAGTTAATCGAAGACGCTGAGCACAAAGAAAAATATGCCAGCCAGATGTCGCTGCTTAAACAGGATCTTAAAGCCATTCTGAATAAAGACGAGACGTGATCGGTGTTTTTGTCATTTATCGCGCTGACAAACATGCATAAAAAACGCAGGGAGCGTTTTTCAACGTTGCGTACCAACGGCCCGAAGGGTGACAGACAAGGATGTTCTTCATAAAAAAAACCTCGCCGAAGCGAGGTTTTTTTTCGTTAATAACTTAAGCCTGAGGCTGAGTTACAACGTCTTTGATGCCTTTAACTTCGATCTCTACGCGACGATCCGGTGCCAGGCAGTCGATCAGCGCAGCACGAGGTTTCACGTTGTCACAGGTAGAACCGGTAACTGGTTGAGATTTACCCAGACCACGAGCAGAGACTTTGTTCGCAGGGATACCTTTAGAAACCAGGTAATCAACGACGCTCTGTGCGCGTTTTTCGGACAGGCCTTGGTTGTATTGCTCTGAACCTAAACGGTCAGTGAAGCCCAGAACAACAACGGAACCGTCTTTCGGATCCAGAGAGCTCAGCTGGGTGTACAGTTGATCCAGTGATTGCTGGCCTTCTGCTTTCAGCGTTGCTTTGTTGAAGTTGAACAGGACGTCAGATTTCAGCGTGAAACGCTTGGTTTCAACAACTGGAGCCGGAGCTGGAGTTGGAGCAGGAGCAACAACTGGTGCTACGCGGTCATCTTGGCCGAAACGGTAAGACAGGCCAACGCTCATCAGCAGGTTGTCTGGACGGGCACCAACGGTACCAGCATCACCAATGTTGCTTACCCATTGGTAGTCAACACGTGCAGCCCAGTTTTTGTCGATAGCGTATTCAACACCAACTGCAGCCAGCGGAGAAACGCCAGTGTCGTCGTTGTTGATGTCGCCGCCGCCGATAGCCGCGTGGCTGTCTGCGCGCCATACCATACCACCCAGACGGCTATAAACGTCCAGATCAGGCAGAACTGGGTAGCTCAGTTTAGCAGCCAGTTGGATGCCCTGTGCTTTGAAGCTCGCGCTGTCTGCTGCGTTAGCAGTAGAACCTGCATACTTCATGCGGCCCAGCCAGTCGTAGCCCAGTTCAAAGCCCAGGTACGGGTTGGCTTGATAACCAACAAATGCACCAGCGCCTAACTTGCTTTTGATCGGGTTGTTATTGATACCGGTGTAACCATTGCCGTAGAAACCAGTATCGTGGAATTGAGACACACCCAGTTTACCACCGGTGTACCAGGTATTGTCTTTAGGAGCTGCTTGCGCGACGGTCGCGAAGCTAGCCAGTGCCACTGCAACTGCGATAGCTGTTTTTTTCATTTTACGCCTCATTATCATCCAAATCGGCAATTAACCCGGAGGGCTAATAAACCTTTGGTTAAAATCCTTTGGTCGGAGACTTTGCCCTTATTTATGACTCACTGTCAGTCAACTGACGTTATAAAAGAGCAACTCCAGCGAGTTAAAGTCTACAACGTGATGAGAAAGTTACAAGTATGATGTGATTTGCGTCATAAGAAAATCGCACGATTCATACATACTTGCTAACAAATAGTAGATGCTTTTGACAGATCTTACGCCTTTTAGCTGTATCAAATATATCCAAAAAGCCCGCAGAATACCGCTCTGCGGCGATCGATAAGACATATAACCTGAATGGGCTGAGAAAATTCTTAATTTACTTAATGATACAATGTCGAATGAATTTTAAGGCTAGGAAACAGTCTATAGGCGTCAGCGCCAGCACTTTCTGGCCGCATAATAAAGCCATACGTATTTCCTGCCTGTGCGGCGTGCCGTAACCGAACCTTCTCTTCTTCCGTCAATTCGTGCGGTAACCAGCATAAAACAGCGCTGTAATTCCCTGTCAGCAAAGCTCTTTCCATGGCATCAACGGTAAACAGCGGATTGATGTGGTGGAGTTGCACCATTTTATCCAACGGCAGCCCAGATTGCTGGACCCAAGGGCGGCTCAATTTTTGCTGCGGCGAAAGCCATAACAGCCAACGAGACTGCGTGCCTAGCTGCTGTAAGAGCGGTAATAACAGGTGTGTGACTATGGGCTGATCGGCGTTATACACGATTTCGCTGATAATTCCACCTGTGGCAACCGAGGGCTCCGCAGCGTGTTGATTTGCAGAAAATGATGACGGCTCGATGTTGTGAGAGCGGATTGATTGCGTACGCATAATGAGTTCTACCCATAGTGTTACTGTATGAACATACAGTATCCGCTGTGTGCGTGAAAATCAACCTGATTTTTTGAAAGCGCTTCGCATATTCCTTATGCAAGAGACAGTAAACACATTTACTGTTTGAAGCCGCATCGGGGCTGTGGTTAATTATTTGTTCCTGCTACAGATATTTTTAATTGTTCAGGACGAGATCATTTCAATACTAAGGATTATGGCAATGAAGCAATTATGCAAAAAAAGGATTTTGCAATCTCAGCAGTCTTTTTCATCTTTGGGGGACATCACTTCACGTTCCCAATTTGGTGGCTACAGCATCGCAGCAAATAAAACGATTTTTGGACTGGTGTCGGAAGGGGAGCTTTATCTTCGCGCCAGTAAGAAGGATGAAAAATATTTTCAGCAGCGTGATATGCCTAATCTGATTTATACCAAGCGCGGTATGCCCGTTCCGTTGAATTACTTTCTTGTCGATGAAGCATTATGGCAAGAATCTGAGCAGCTATTGTATTTCGCCCATCTGGCGTTGGGAGGGGCGCAGTATGATAAGGCAGTCAGAAGTACCAACGGGCGGTTAAAGGATCTTCCGAATCTTAACCACGATATCGAACGGCTGCTGTGGAAAGCAGGGATCAAGAATGTCGATGAATTACAGCATTATGGTGCCAAAAACAGCTATCTCGAGTTGCGGAAGGTTCGCGCTAATCTGAGTGTTAACGTGCTATTGGCGCTTGCTGGCGCCATTTGTGGCACACATCAGGCGGCACTCCCTCGCGGTATCCGCAATGAACTGTTGGAATGGTATAAAAGCAATGCGGTTTCCAAAGGGCCAAAGCACTGAGGGATGCGTCTGTTTCACTGTGTCATCATGTCATTTTTTAGCTGTACGAGTTCAGGTAAGAGACCGATCAACAGGCCGATTTGCTGAATAATTAATGATTCTTTACTGTCTGACTCGGGTGAGAGGGATTGAAGACTGGCGGTAATGGTTTTCAATCCCTGATTGATACGTAAACTTTCCTCTTCGCTACAGTGTAGCGCACCATCAACATGACAAACGGCATCATCCAGCAATTGCAGCGTTTCCGTTGAGGTAATTTTCCCGCGGTGTGCGCCGAGCGTCGAAATATAGCTTAGCAACGTATGATTCAGGCACATAAAGCGGAATGCGCTGTCCAGCTTGCTTCTGGTCGCATGAGGTTCTGAAGACATATTCGACACAACGGATGCCAGTTCGGCATCGCAGTTATGCGCATCGCGGCGGGCAATACGATAAGGCAGGCTATTATCTTTCCCCTGATAATATTGAACCATGATCGCATCAAGATAACGGCAGTTAGCGTCCAGTGTCTTATTGATGACGGTTGGCAGACCGCGAAAGCGCCAGTCCGGCCAAATAAAACTCACCGCCGCCCAGGCGATGGCACACCCGAGTAGCGTATCAATGATGCGTGGCACCGCAACGTCAAAGCCTTCACCCAACAGGTTGAAACAGAGCAGGACGAGCAGCGTAATAAACATGGTCGCGTGGGCGTACTGCACGTTGCGAAAAGCGAAAAATAGTACGCCGCTAATAACGATCAACGTGAGCTGTCCTTCCAGCGAAGGAACGAAGTACAGGATGGGTAAGCCGAGCAAAATACCGGTCAATGTCCCGATGATTCTCAACGTCAGTCGCCGCCGAGTGGCATTATAGTTGGGCTGACAAACAAACAGGCTGGTGAGCAGGATCCAGTAACCGTGTTGCAAGCCCGTTATCTGAATTAATGCGTAGCCGCTACAGAGCAGCACGGACATACGGATAGCATGACGAAACAGTGCTGACTGCGGCGTCAGGTGGCGGCTAATACGTAAGCGGATGTCACTCCAGCCCGTGATTTTGTCGTCTGCCAGCGTGTTTTCCGGGTTGTTCTCTTGCTCAATGGCCTGTTCGGATTCGATAGTCGCTAGCTGGGCATCAATGGCGCGTAAATTATTTAATAGATAAGTGAGTGCCTTAATTTGCGAGGCATCTGCCATGTTGTTGGCAGCGATACGCGCAATAGCGGATTCAAGATGTACGAAAGCCCGCTCAATGCGGCCGTCATGCTGATATTTTTGGTGCAGCAGAATGGATTGCGATAGCTGCTGACAGGCTTTGGCCTGCCTACTCAGCAGGCGCTGAAAGCGAAATAGGACGTCGCTATAACGCAGTTTCTCACGCAATTGCGGATAGTAAACATGCGATGAACTGGCCCGTTCGTGAATATCCTGTGCGACGAAATAGTAGTGCAGCGTTTGACGCGTTCCACGCTGGCCGCGATCGCCCCGCAGGCGAGTTAACAGCGATGACTTGGTCTGATTGAGTGTCGCAACCAGTTGGCTGTTTGCCATCGCGACATCAATTAAGGGCTTGTCAGTTTCTTCCTCAATATCGGGATCGAAGAGGTTGGCTTTGGCATCCAGATAGCGTGCCAACTGCTGATAACACTGTGCGAGGTTGTCCTGCAACGGGCGGATGGGGAAAATCACATGGCCGAATAGTGTCAGCAGGTTGTACCACGAGGCCCCGATCAGCAGCATGATGGGCTGCTGATACCAATTGTCGTAAAGGGATATGCCCAGCATGGTGTAAATCGCGATCAGCAATGCGCCGAATGCGATGGTTGCATAGCGTTGCCCTAATGCGCCGAGCAGAATAAAGCCGCAGGTCGATACCGCCAGACCAAGACCAAATAGCCAGGGGTGGGGAAAAAGCAGTTCGATCGAGACGGAAGCGACAAAAAAACAGGCCAGCGTAATGAACAAATTACGCAGACGCCCGGTGAGGCGATCGTCAAGGTCGGTGAGGGCGGCCGCGACGACGCCAAGCGTTACGGGGATTGTCGATGTTGGCTGACCCAGCCACCAGGGAACTGCCGCCGCACCACTCAGTGCAATAAAGATGCGAATGGTATACAGCCAACTGCTGTTATACACATAGCGGCGAATTCCTGAGGCGAAGGTGAGCAACGTAATATCCTTAGATGCCGTTAGCGAAAGTGGCGGCGGGCATTGTTTTCCCTGGCTGCCTGCGCCAGTTCGACGGAAACCACGCGACGCCCTACTGGCCACAGCGCGATGGCGGCAATTTTAAAATTGGCGATGCCAACAGGAATGCCAATGATCGTAATGCACTGTGCGATGCCTGTAATGATGTGCGACAGGCAAAGCCACCAGCCAAAGAAAATGAACCAGAAGATATTCAGTAGCGATCCGCCAGCGCTGAGAATTGCGCTCTTTTCATCTGGGCGTAGCTCATCAACATGGATCGCTTCATTGCCATAAGGTAAGAGCGACAGCTTGGTGATTTCCCAGCATGAACGCGTTAGCGGTAAAGTAAAAATCAGCAGCACGCTGACGACTGTTGCCAGAAGCCAGGCTAACGTGGTGAAAAAACCACCTAATACGAAATTAAGGATATTCAACACAGTACGCATAGTCTCTCCTGTACTTGTAAGGTAACCAGATAACGTCCCAAACTCGCTGATGGTAAAAGAATTATCACATTAAGCATCAGGATATCCTAACCTGTTTTTAAGGCTAGAGCGTGAAGTCCGATAACGGGTAAACTAGGGAACAGATAAACGACAAAAAATGGACAAATAACCTCTCACATAGTCATGGCGCGAACATCATGGAACTGAAATCTACCTCGTTAGGTAAACATCTGGCCCAGCATCCTTACAATCGGGTGCGGTTACTGAATGCCGGTGTCGAAGTGAGTGGCGATAAACATCAATACCTGATCCCCTTTAATCAGTTACTGAGTATTCATTGTAAAAGAGGCCTGGTGTGGGGAGAGCTGGAATTTGAATTGCCAGCCGGAAAAGTGGTGCGCCTGCATGGAACAGAGTGGCAGGAAACGCAGGCTTTTTACCGCCATCTTCTTAAATCCTGGCTCGACTGGAGTGAGGAGATGAGTCTGATCAGCGCTGAAGTTTTACAGCGCCAAACGGACACTATTCACACGCTGACGCAGCAGGACAAATGGTTTAGCCGTCAGGCTCTGACTACGTTGCAGAATGCCATTCGCGATTCGCTGGGGGCTTTGCCCCTGCCTGTTTCTCGTCTTGAGACTTTTGATAATTGCCGTGATAACTACTGGCACTGCTTACGCTGGCTTGAGCAGGGTGATGAGATGCGCACTGCGGTGAATCAGGCATGGATGGATCGCACACTGGCGGCAGAGCAGCCTTTCTTTGAAACGGTGGAGAGTTCGCCATTAAATGTGTCGCAGAGTAAAGCGGTGATCAATGGCGAAGAAGGCGTACTGGTACTGGCGGGCGCAGGCAGCGGAAAAACCTCCGTGCTGGTGGCCCGAGCGGCGTGGTTAATGCACCGACAGGAGGCCACGCCCGATCAAATTTTGCTACTGGCATTTGGTCGTAAAGCGGCAGAAGAGATGAACGATCGCATTCGGGAGCGGCTTCATACGGATGAGATTCAGGCTAAGACGTTCCATGCGCTGGCATTGCACATTATTCAGCAGGCTAGCCGCAAGGCCCCGATGATAAGCCAACTGGAAAGTGATGCGAAACAGCGTCGCGAACTGCTGGTTTCTCATTGGCAGCAGCAGTGTGCAGAGAAAAAAACGCAGGCTAACGGGTGGCGACGCTGGTTAACGGAAGAGCTGGAATGGGATGTACCAGAAGGCGATTTCTGGAACGACCCGAAGCTGGCAGGGCGGTTGGCCGGGCGACTTGAGCGCTGGTTGGGATTGATGCGTATGCACGGCGGCAGCCAGAGTGAAATGGTTGAGCAGGCACCAGAATCCATTCGGGCGGAGTTTCAGCAACGCATTCGCCTGATGGCACCGCTGTTGAAAGCCTGGAAAAAAGCGCTTAAGGACGAGAACGCCGTCGACTTCTCTGGCCTTATCCATCAGGCCGTGAACTTGCTGGATAAAGGTCGCTTTGTAAGCCCTTGGAAGCACATTCTGGTGGACGAATTTCAGGATATTTCGCCACAGCGTGCGAGCTTGCTTGCAGCTCTGCGTCGACAAAATAGCCGTACCTGTCTTTTTGCCGTCGGGGATGACTGGCAGGCCATTTACCGTTTTAGCGGTGCTGAGCTGGCGTTGACGACGGCATTTGAACAGCATTTCGGCGTAGGCGAGCAATGCGCGCTGGATACGACCTATCGCTTTAATGAACGCATTGGTGAAATCGCCAACACGTTCATACAGCAAAACCCGTATCAGTTGAAGAAACCGCTTAATAGCCTGAGTAAGGGAGATAAAAAAGCGGTGACTATTCTGCCTCAGGAGCAGCTTGAGCCACTTCTGGATAAACTGAGCGGTTTTGTGAAAGCTGATGAACGCATTCTCGTGCTTGCGCGTTATCACCATTTACGCCCGGCGATTTTGGAGAAGGCGGCAACCAAATGGCCGAATTTGCACATTGATTTCATGACGGTGCATGCCAGTAAAGGGCAGCAGGCGGAATATGTCATTATCGTAGGCATGCATGAAGGGAAGGACGGCTTCCCGGCGCCGGCAAGAGAGTCTGTGATTGAGGCGGTGCTGTTACCTGAACCGGAGGACTTCCCCGATGCGGAAGAGCGGCGTTTGCTCTATGTGGCGTTGACAAGGGCGAAACATCGCGTGTGGTTGCTACAGGATGTGGCGAATCCATCGGTGTTTATTGAACATCTCCATCGTTTAGGTGTACCGACGCAGCGTAAGCCGGGATAACGAAAAGAGAAAAGTAGAACAGAAGAGACCAGCGTCGACAGCGTAGTACGCCGCTGGTCCATTGTGATGCACTGATATTATTTCAGACGATCTTGCAAGTAGCGCTGATAATCAGGAATGGCGATTTGAACGGATTCTTTAAATAGCGCTGAGTTAATCAGGAAATCCGCCGTTGCCCGGTTGGTAGCAACAGGAATGTTCCAAACTGTAGCCAGTCTCAGCAGCGCCTTCACATCGGGATCGTGTGGTACGGCGTTAAGCGGATCCCAAAAGAAGATCATTAAATCGATTTTCCCTTCGGAAATGAGTGCGCCAACTTGCTGGTCACCCCCCATCGGTCCACTTAGCATGCTTTTTACGGGCAGGCCCGTGTTCAACTGAATCAGGTTGCCGGTGGTTCCGGTAGCGTAAAGCGTGTGCTCTGTGAGCTGTTGTTTATTCGTACCAACCCAATCCAGCAAAGATTGTTTACAGTGGTCGTGTGCGACCAGCGCGATATGTTTTTGCGCGGGGATGGTACGGGTGGTGAACTCCATGGTTACGTCCTTCAATCTGGTGTAGTAAAGCTGACGCTAGGGTACAGACAGATTACGGAAACGGAGTTTCAGTGCAAAGCGATAAAAGCAGGAAAAGGCGAACGGGTATCAAAAATCAGATGTGACTGCGCGTAAAATCACCAGCTTACGGATTCATTCAGTGCGGTAGCAAAGCCCGCAACTGAAGCCCCGTTCGCCGCCGCGTTGTACTCTGACATTTTTCGCTCTATATCGAGTAGCTCATTGTCTGCGATCACAAACGCATCTGTACGCACGGGGATAGCCTGGTTTTTTTCATCAAGCAATTGATATTGAGGCTGGGCGGTAAAATTTTTGCGATCCTGAAGGGTTTGCAACGGTGGTAGCTTGAATGACACCGATGCCACTTTTTCCGTGTTAAAGGTCGCAATAAAGGTTGAAGGGAAATAGGTCGCTGGCGCACCGGTCTGGGCATCGACAGTATCGACGACTTTGAACAGAATCTGGTGTTGACCACTGCCAAGTTCGAGGCTATCGGCACCTTTCAGCAACGAGCCTGACATCTTTTGCCCGTCAACCATAAGGAGATCGATTTTCTGATCTAATTTCAACGTTGTTGCCGCCATTGCAGAGGTATTTAAACCTGCAATAACAAGGCAGACAGTGATGAAGCCGAATTTCATAATTTTCCCAGATGGAACGTAATCCGAGTATTGTTGAGGAATTGTCTGAATGTGTCAAAGGTTTCAATTTGAAACAGGCTGTTATGGCATTTTTCGCGCTATAGGGCGCAGATGGAGGTGGCCTTAAGCCATTTCATGCTATTCGTAGAATGTGCGATACACTGTAATCAATCACGCAAGAGAGGTTGAATAGCATGAATGACAGAGAGATTGAGTCTGTACTGAAAACGGTAAAAACCATTGCGGTAGTGGGGGCCAGCGATAATCCATCCCGTCCGAGCTATGGCGTGATGGCATATTTGCTTAAGCAGGGCTACGACGTTATCCCTGTTAGCCCCAAACTGGCCGGTCAGACGCTTTTAGGTCAAAAAGCGTATGCCAGCTTAGAGGATATTCCTAAACCAGTTGATATGGTCGATGTTTTTCGCCAGCCGGAAGCGGCCTATGAGATTGCCAAAGAGGCCATCGCCATCGGCGCTACCGTTCTGTGGCTACAGATTGGTGTCATTAATGAGCAAGCTGCAATTTTGGCTCACGATGCCGGGCTAACAGTCGTAATGGATCGCTGTCCGAAAATTGAAATCCCGCGGCTGGGGTTGGAGAAATAAGTTGCAGATAGGCGATGCTGAATATCACAACATCGCCAATGCCTGCCTTTGGTGATTGCATCTGCTGTTAGTGAAAAACTAATGGCGCAGCTGTGGCGCGCGGCGTTGAATGACCTCGGCTAATTCGTTTAGCGAAGGGTGGTCATGCTCAGAAATCTCTTCCTTCATCAGCTGCGCTTCTGCCAGATAAGTATGAATCGGTTGGCCTTCGTCATCTTCCATCACAACGTGGTACCACGGTTCGGAGCGCGGCGTGTCATTGCCGCTAATTTCTTCCCAGGTGGGCGTGTCTAATGAGTATTCGGGATCGATATCAATCACAACCCCCGGAAATCCCAGTTGTTTATGACGAATCTGTTGTCCGATACCAAATTTACAGATGATCATATCACCCCCCTGGAAATAGATTACACTTTCTACTCGTTGCGGATGGCGTGAAGGAAAAATAACCGCATCCGATAACGCCTTTTAGCGTACAGCGTTTTTCAAGTCATGTGCTCGTTGATGAATCGCTGGCTGAACACATTATTAACAGTATGGTGTAAATTTTTAGAAGATACAGGTCTGCTAATGAAATGTTGTGTGGTTGCAGGGTAGGAAAGGGGGGGGAAGAAGATGGCAAAGATAGCGACGGTCGCCTATGTCTATGGTGTGGTTCAGGGCGTTGGATTTCGTTACAGCACGCAGCATCAGGCTAGGCAGCTTGGGCTCAATGGATATGCACGCAATTGTGATGATGGCAGCGTGGAGGTGGTAGCAAGCGGTGAACCTCATGCGGTAGAAGCGTTGATTGAGTGGCTGAAGCAAGGAGGCCCACGAAGCGCCAGAGTGGATAAGGTGCTTATTGAGCCACATGGCAAGGCGGACTATGAAGGGTTTACGATCCGCTATTGAACCTGAGTGACACTAGATGCATTTCACCGGTTTGGGTAAGCCGGCGATTTTAGTTGCCTGCTTGGCTGGCCCTTTCGGGAACAGTTTGTACAGGTAGCGGCTATTTCCTTTCTCCTCACCATACTTTTGCGCCATTGCCTTAACCAGCATGCGTATCGCGGGTGACGTATTGAACTCCTGATAAAAATTCCGCACAAACCGGACGACTTCCCAATGCGGTTCAGTCAACACAATGCCTTCCTGTTCAGCTAACACGGGAGCCAATGTTTCACTCCATGCGGTGCTGTCCATCAGGTAACCCTGTGCGTCAGTTGCGATTGTCCGCCCTTCAAACTCCAACATCTTCTCTCCGACTGCGATAGTTCAGCCCGCAGTTTACCAAATTTTTCTATCTGCACCGGAATAAAAAAAGCCCCAGATGGGGCTTTCTTGGTGCGGCGATAGATGGGGCTTAGTCGTTACGCATGATGCCCAGAATGCTCAACAGGCTAACGAAGATATTGTATATCGCGACATACAGGCTAACTGTCGCCCGGATGTAGTTGGTTTCGCCACCGTGGATGATGTTACTGGTCTCCCACAGGATGGCACCCGCAGAGAACAGAATAAACAGGGCGCTGATTGCCAGATGCAGAGCCGGAATCTGCAAGAACAGATTGGCGATAACGGCAACAACCAGGACAACAAATCCAGCCATCATCATGCCTGACAGGAAGGACATATCCTTACGTGTCGTTAAGACATAAGCTGAACAGCAGAAGAACACCACCGCCGTGCCGCCGAGCGCCAGCATGACAATGTCGCCTGCGCCGGTGGAAATCAGCGAGCTTAAAATTGGGCCCAGCGTATAGCCCATGAATCCGGTCAGTGCGAACGCGGCCAGAATGCCTGCAGGGCTGTTAGCCAGCTTGTGCGTCAGGAACATCAGACCATAAAACCCAACCAGCATCAGAATTAAGCCAGGGGCAGGCAGGTTGAGTACGGTGCTTGCCGTGGCGGTAACGGCTGAAAAACCCAGTGTCAGCGACAGCAGGAAATAGGTGTTGCGCAGCACTTTGTGCGTGCTGAGTAGCGAGCTTTCACGGGTAGAAGAAACAACAATACGATCCATATCAGCGACTCTCTCTTCAGGGTGCTATTATCCAATGTCAAAGAGTAAATAGTTTCATGACGTTATTAAAGATGGTTTACCCTTCTTTACGCTGAAATTTTTCATTTTTCTGCCAGCGCTTGTGTTTTGTTCGGCAAGTGGTGTGATATCGGAGATAAATTGCACTATTTTATCTGCTGCGTGACGGTTTTGCGTCCAATTGCACTGCGTTAGGCTATTTTTCAGGCGATTGAGCGCTGTGATGCTTTACAAGATCTCACACACTGTTTATAGTTCGCGTCATTGCGGAGGAGTGGCCGAGTGGTTGAAGGCACCGGTCTTGAAAACCGGCGACGCGAAAGTGTTCTAGAGTTCGAATCTCTACTCCTCCGCCACAAAATTCAACGGGTTAGCTTAGGCTAGCCCGTTTTCGTTTGTGCTATGAAATCCCAGAATCGTTTTTTACCTTATGGCGCTGATGTGGCGATTGTCCGTAACAACTTCTGCGCTGAGCATGTTGAAACATGTAGTGAAGACACGAAGCGAGTTTTTCCCATCACCTATTCATTCAGAAATGAATACTAACGATTGGTAAAAAATAAATAAGCATCGCGTTATTTATTATTAATAAATCGATAATTATTGCTCAATAATAACAATATAAATACCGGTGTTATTTATTGCTTACCTATTCCTGTTCGGCCTTGCGTACATTAAATAAAGCACTGAACTGGAAAACATGCATGTGACTGAAAACGATAAATTGATGTATTGACTACAGATTAAATCAGGAAATCATCCTGAGTTTTATAAACAACCAGATCGAGCAATGTGCGATATTTTTCCTGAAAAGCGGCATTGGCCTCTGTTTCAATCTTGTGGACTAATTTAGCGATGATGGCCTTGTTACTGACGGAATGACCAGATTGAATGATCTCTTCCACAATGTTGCCAAGCATTTCCATATCGCTGATCTGAGAGTCAAGACTGAGAACATCAGATATCGGGAGCTCGTTTTGGGGTACCTCTGAATGCATTGCTTTTCCTCCCTTTAGCGCTTTCTGACAGGGTGAATGCACGTCTTGCCAGACAGCACGAACGCGCTATCCGCCAGACATGAAGAAATCGTTACTTAACTTTAGTCGATCATACGCATAAAACCAGTCGATAAGATAAATAAACACAGCGTTACTCAGCAATGCTTCCAAACGTGAAAGGATGACGGGGATCAATGGTCAGGCGGATAAATATGAATTGTTTGTTTCCCACCAATATTATGTCTGAAATAATTATGCGAGATACATAACTTCAATAAGTTAAACATAACGAGAGGAAAGGAGGCAGGGAAAAACATTAACTGAACATAAAGACTATTAATGCATTTTGATTACGACCTATAAGATTTTGATCTGTACAAGAAGATGACATTTTATCTGTGATACATGCTGTTTATCAATAAATGTCTTTTTGTCAAAAATTGTCCGTTTACCCAAAAAGTATCTCTTTATCAAAATGTCTTTTTATCAAAAGAGAACTGTAGTTTACCTGGAGCGTTGGCATGCAAAAGATCAGAGCAAAAGCAGTTTGTCTTTTCCGCAATAATGGCAAAATTCTGTTAGCCGAAGGGCATGACCCGATAAAAGATGAGCACTATGTGTTGCCGCTCGGTGGAGGCATCGATTTTGGCGAACTGTCGCAGGCCGCGGCGGAGAGGGAAGTTCAGGAGGAAATCAGTGCGGCGACCAAGGACTTTTCGCTGTTGGGCGTTTCAGAGAATATTTTCTCCTACAATGGCAAGCCGGGTCATGAGATTGTCTTTGTCTATGAGGCCAGATTTCAGGATGAGTCTCTTTATCAACAAGATATCATTCATGGTATAGAGACAAACGGTGTTCCGATCGTGACCCGCTGGTTTGATATTGATTTGCTGCGCTCAGGGGAAATCAAGTTTTATCCTCATGGTATAGTGGACATGATCTAGTCGGAATTGACTGGTGGGGATGATGGCATGCCGTTGATCCGTAATGATAATCCGTGCCGATGTTAAGCATCGAAATAAGGAAAAAAAGATGCAGGTTTTGATAGTGATTGATATGCAAAATGCGGTGTTTTCAACGCCAAGAGCGCGACAAGCGCAGACGGTCGCATTGATAAACCAGCTTTCAGATGCAGCAGATCGGACGATTTTTATTCAGCATGAAGAAGACGGCATGTTGTCTGGCAGCGATGGGTGGCAGCTATTACCTGAACTGCATCAGCCAGAGGGAAGTCTGTTTATCACCAAAACGGCGTGCGATGCATTTTACCGCACGTCGTTAGCCGATGTGCTGGCTGAATTGGGTGTTAACCACCTAACGATTTGCGGATGCGCGACGGACTATTGCGTTGATGCAACCATTAAGAATGCAGCCAGCCGAGGCTATGCGCTGACGATTGCAGCCGATGCGCACACGACGGCGAATCGCGGCGAACTGAAAGCCGAACAGCTCGTCACGCATTACAACGACGTGTGGCGGAATTTTATTATTCCGGGCAACACGATTACGGTAGAAACTACGGAGCACATCGTTGCTTCATGGAAGATGAGTCGTTAGTTCCATGCTGAATATTATTTCTGTCAGAAATTGCCCCGAATACAAAGAGCAGGCGATCCAGTACTTCCAACGCCACTGGGCATCAGATGAGACGATGATGCTTTACGAAGACTGTATCAGTCACTGTATTGATGCGGAAAACCCATTGCCAGATTGGTATCTGCTGGAGAAGGATGGGCAAATTATTGGCGGTGCAGGGTTAATTACCAATGATTTCATCAGCCGCATGGATCTTTATCCCTGGCTGTGCGCGCTTTACGTTGAAGAGAACTATCGTGGCAAAGGTTATGCGGGGCGGTTGATTGAGCATCTTGCTCAGGAAGCTCGCCGTGCTGGTTTTTCTGCATTGCATTTATGCACCGAGCTACTCGGTTTTTATGAACGGTATGGATTTCACTTTACCGGAATGGGCTATCACCCCTGGGGTGAATCGTCACGTATCTATTCACGATCGCTTTAAAGGAAAACCACAGGTGAGCTAACGGCTTACTTTGTGCGCCGATTGGGTTAAAAGTTGCAGGCAACATGCGTAAAAGTGAACGGGATCATATTTTGCTGACGAGGGGCAGACTACGCTTCTTACAGACTGACAGGTAATCAGTTATCCACGTAGGGGAGAGGTGATTATGTACACGAGCATTCTGGTGCCAGTAGATATAGAAGAAGATGAACTCACCAAACACGCGCTTACGCATGCAGTCAGGTTGGCCAAAATGTCGGGTGCCGCAATCCACCTCTTTCATTCCCTCCCAGATGCGTCGGCGTTTTTATCTGCTTATTCTTTTGGCATAAAAGAGTTGGAGAATGAGGCAGTGGTGAAAGCGAATGACAAGCTGAAATCACTGATGAAAACGATCGACCTTCCTGCCTCGCGTTTGTCATGTAGCGTCAGTTTTGGTTCGGCCAGAGACGAAGTGTTAGCGCTGGCGGAAGAGATTAATGCAGATTTAATTGTCATTGGTTCGCGGCGACCGAATGTGAAAACCTACCTACTTGGTTCAAATGCCGCAGCAATCGTTCGCCATGCAAAAATGTCAGTCTTAGTTGTCCGCTAGTTTTTGCATAACGCTGCTGCCTCGTCTGAGGTTAGTGACGGGGCAGCAATCTTACGGTGAGGCCGCTTTAAAAAATGGAGAACAGCAGGACAACGGGAAAGCTCAACGGCCAGGTTAGCCCGACTATCAACGAAGCAAAAAATCGGATGAGCAGGGATTTGTCTTTACTTAACAAGAACGTCACGATCAGGGAAACGACAAAGCCGATCATGTAGGTCAGTTTAATGAGTTCCCATGGGGAATGATGTGGCACGTTTGTTTCCTTTTATCCTCGCAGCACCTGCATTTTATGTTGTTAATATTTTACGATCAATTTTTTAACTCTTAATGGGTAGTTGAGTGACATTGTTCTGCGGTACGTATCTTGTACAGCAGTTATTATCCTCTGGTTAAAATGAGACCCTTGGTATGAAAACAACGCTGGCTGTTGCGATGGTATGTGTTGTGGCCCTGTTTTCTCTTTCTACGCCTAGTATGGCGAAAAATGTCCGAATTTCTGATGAGCAGATCAAAGAACAGATCATTCAGGAATCGATTTCGTCTTATTCTGGTAATTGTCCTTGCCCTTATAATTCAGCACGTAATGGCAGCAAGTGCGGTAAGCGTAGCGCATGGAGTCGGGCAGGAGGATATTCGCCCATCTGTTACAAAGACGAAGTGACTCGGAAAATGATTGACGATTGGAGAATGAAAAACGGAAATAGATAGTATTCGGCAGGGAAATAAAAATAGCGAAATAATAATCTCTTTGCTAAGAGTCTGATTGCGCTTTTTCTGTGACAGAAATATTAAATTTTTATTTCAGTATGGACATTGCTTGCAGGCTGTCATAGCTTACTATTTTACCCCATGAGAAAGGTAATAAAATGAGTGAGATATCTAGTCTGTCCCTGAAGATTTCCCCAGAGCTGAAAGAAAAAATCAAAGCGGCTGCCCTGGAAAACGAAGTATCTATCAGTGCAGAAGTCAGCGCCCGATTACTGAGAAGCTTTGATGAAAGCCACCAGACCTCTGAGTTGTCTTCTGAATTAGTGGACAGTCAGGGTACAGAAGAAGTCGGAGCAGAAGCGCCGTTAACGCAGAAAGAGCTAAAGAAAGTTCGGGAATTGCTGAAAGGTAAATCCAAAGCGGCTTCCAAGAAAAAGTAATACTGAAATGTGACGTTGAATCTCTGATTGATTCAAAAAGTAAATAATAAAATTAAATCACCCAGAGGTCTTGATAAAAAGACCTCTGGGTGCGTTTCTTTGCTCAAAGCATCCTGCCTGTAATGCTGCTAGTATAGAAAGTGAAAATCACTTGAAAGTATACTATTGCAACTTATTCGTCTAATCCCATATATACCCACTCTCCACGATCGCCATAATATAAATTCAGATTGTGTTTATTTAATTTTATAATGAATTGTTACCTTTTGTTTTTGAGTTTGTTGTTACATCCTAAATGCAATATTTATCCTCCCTGAAAAAACACATATCTTATAAATAGATAGATTATAAGAAAATGATCGATTTAATAGATATTAATGCCATAAGTTAGAAAATATAAAGATTATCTACAAAAGGCCGATACCACCTTCGGCGTAAAGAAGGCGTGTTCTGGTTTTTTATTCACCCTTATCGCTGCTATTTAACCCTAATTTTAGTGGCGGTAATGCTCCTGGGTTTTATCGAGCATATGGGAATGTAAAAAATCAGCTATGGACGAGAGCGTGCGGTGAAAGATGAGGGGGAAAGGATGACGTTTTTTTCACTGCCAGTATGTGCAGATGTCTTGTACCGAGCGCCGTATCTGGCTAGACCCATTCGACCGCACTGTGATGGATGTGGTTCGATGAGCATGTCTATCTACATATTGTTTATGTTTCTCACCAGGGCATATAAATAATCTGTCCAGAGATGTGTATTTTTTGTTATGAAAAAGAGTATTGGAGCTATCTGTATTTATTAAATAAATATTAATTTTTTAATTATATATTTTTATACAGATAGAGAAAATTAATTAAGGAGATGTTAATGAGTTTGTCCAACTGGCGTATAGGATATCGATTAGGGGCGGGGTTTTCTTTTCTGGTATTAATGCTTTTGGTAATTGGCAGCGTTGCAATTTCAAAGCTAAGTGATTTTCACGAAAAAATGGATGAGATTGTTTCGCAAAACTATCCACTCACCGTCAAAAGTAACAAGCTCATTGATGAGCTGAACGGTTACCTCAATAATCAGCAATTGCTGTTACTCCTTAAATCAGAAAGTGAAATTAACAAACAGTTGGCGCTGAACAAAGAGCGTTCAGGGAAAATATCTGAACTCATGGAGTATCTGAACCAGTCGGTAAATGATGATAAATCTGTTGCGGTGCTGCGTGATATTAGCGATATCCGACGTGATTTCCTTGGTTCAGCGAACAAACTCTCTGCACTGGTCTCAGCAGGGAACACCGACGCGGCTGCAGAGGAATACTTTAACGTAACGCGTGTTACTCAGGCGAAATATACCAGCAAAGTCAACGAGTTCATCGATATACAGGATGATAAGATGTCATCCTCAGCGCAAGAGGTGGGTGAAAGCTATAAAAATGCGCTGATGGTCCTCGCTACGATCATTATCATCAGTGCGCTGGCTGGATTAATTATTGCTTCATTGATTACCCGTAGCGTAACTCAGCCCATACAGGAAGCGCTGGGCGTGGCCGAAAATGTCGCGAAAGGCGATCTGACCTCTGAAATTTATACCGATCGTAAAGATGAAACCGGCCAGCTGTTATCCGCCTTGAATAATATGAACAGCAGCTTAAGGCAGATTGTCAGCCAGGTGCGCGATGGGGCAGAAACGATCTCTAGTGCCGCATCGCAAATCGCTGCGGGGAACCAGGACTTATCTGCCCGAACGGAAGAACAGGCAAGCTCGCTGGAAGAAACGGCGTCATCAATGGAACAATTGACGTCGACAATAAGAAATACCGCCGATAACACGACGCAGGCGACAGATCTTGCGGCTAGCGCGTCTGAAACCGTGAAAAAAAGCGGTGCCATGATGGAAACAGTAACGCAGGAAATGCGTGGTATTCGTGATTCGTCACAGCGTATGGCGGAAATTATCGGCGTGATTGATGGCATTGCATTCCAAACTAACATTCTGGCGCTGAATGCGGCCGTCGAAGCGGCACGTGCCGGTGAACAGGGCAGAGGATTTGCTGTTGTCGCCAGTGAGGTACGTGCGCTGGCTCAGCGAAGCGCTACGGCGGCAAAAGAAATCAAAGAGCTTATTGATGACTCGTTCAAGAAAGTGCAGGACGGCATGGGGCTGGTAGAAGAAACTGGCATCACGATGAACTCACTGGTGACGAATGTGCAGGGCGTAACGGGAATCATCAGCGAAATTGCGCAGGCCAGCCGTGAGCAAAGTGATGGAATCAACCAGATCAACCTGGCCGTTGGGCAGATTGATACGACAACCCAGCAAAATGCCGCGCTGGTTGAAGAATCTGCCGCCGCTGCGCTCTCTTTGCAGGATCAGGCCAATAGCCTCGCGCGTACGGTCAGCGTATTCAATCTTGGTGCATCGTACAAAAGTGCGACATTAAATAGAAAAGCAGAAACGCCCGCGCTGGCTGCCCCTAAAAATGGTCGTACAGAAAAAACAGCAGCCAAAGGTGAGTTAGCGGATTGGACCACGTTCTAACGTTTTGTCGTTAAACGGTATTGCTGATTGACCGCCATTGTGTGCACGAGTTGTGTACCACAATGGCGGTTTTTTATTGCCGTGTCGGGCAATGATGACAGGACGGAAATCAGCTTTTAGCGATAGTTTGCTTAGGATGATTCATATACCATCGAACAACATCAATGAGCAGGAAGATGAGCAGGCTGATACCCATGACGGGCAAGCTCACTGCCAGCAGCAGCGTAATAAGCGCAATCAACACACGCTGAAAGAGTGGAACCCTTAACAATGCCGCCGTCAGCGTGTTGAGCGGATTAGCGTTATGGCGAGATTTTGGACGACGTATCCACCACATCCGATAACCCCATACAATCATCGTACAGAGCCCAAGACCAAATGCCGCGAGGATGAGTTGGTTTGGTAAACCGAATAACACGCCCATATGTGCATCCACTCCCCAGCGGGTGAGCTTGGCGGCAAGCGGGAAGGTGTTGAAATCAGTTTTGTCTATAATCTCCAGCGTATCTGGGTTAACCGACACGGCATCAACCTGCGTTGGCCAGGAACGATCGATCTCACTGACGGTCCAGGCACGGTGCGGTTTGGTGGCAGGGCGGATTTCGATTTTATTAGCATCAATCCCAGCATTGCGCGCGGCAGCCAGCACCTCATCAAATAACGCGGGTGAAGCGGCTTCGACATCCTCCATTGGCATCGACGCATGATGCTCTGCATGTTCATCCGTAGTCATCGCCATATCGTGACCGTGCATCATGTCGTGATGAGACATCGGTGTGGGCAACTGCGTGTTCACCGATGGGGTCTGCCACCCTAGTGCGGTACGCGCGACAGAAATATTGCTTCCCGCCCATTGCGACCAGGTTAACCCCGTTACGGAGAAAAAGAGCAAACCAAGCACAAGAGTCAGCCCCATCGTGGCGTGCCAGTGGCGCAGACGCTGCGTCTTGGCTGTTGTCGTCTGGCTGTTCTTCAATTTCCGACGCTTGGTCGCTGACGACAGATGTCGAGTTGACCACCAGATAACAACGCCGCCCAGTGCTGCAACCCACAGCCAGGATGCTGCCAGCTCGCTGTAATTACGCCCGACGTCGCCTAACAGCAGCCCGCGGTGCAGGTAATCAAGCCAGGTACGGAATGGCAGAATGCCGCTGGTGCCGTAAACAATCTCACTGCCACGATTTTCCAGCGAAACCGGATCGATGAAAACGGCGCGGCTTTCCGATGGCCCCAATTCCGGCAAGGCAAACATGACGCGGGTAGTTTCTCCGGCTACTGGTGCAGGGCGGATCGCAAGCAGTTTTGCATCCTGACGGTGAGCGAGCCCCGCCTGTGCCGCATGGATTTGCTCAGACAGAGAATGTGGCGTGCCCTGACTCTCGGTGAAAAGCTGGTGTGAATACAGCCGGTTTTCAATCTGCGGTGTCAGGACATACAGCGTTCCTGTCAGAGCGGCGACAAAAATAAAAGGACCGACAAAAATACCGATATAGAAATGAAGCCGGATGAACAGGGCAACGATCGCAGCACGTGGCGATACGTTATCCATCGCGTGTTTATCCGACGCCTTTTCTCCGGCTGGGCGTGAGCCGGAGGCGGCGGCAGTGGCTGATGCCTGATTAGGGTGTGACATAGACCCCTCTGAAATCACTTAGCAAAAAAATGATCAAACGCCACACCTGAAAGGGTATAGCGCGATGCGTTATAAATGCACATGAGCATGATGATGCGTGATTCAGAAAGGCGGGGCGCGGACTACAGGAGAAGCATAACGCTCAGGAAGGACAATGCGGGAAATAAAATGAATAACCAGCGCTTCCGATAAAGACGCAGTCAGTATGGGATTGGGAGTGCCTGTTGCGAACAGCGCCGGCGTATACGAAAAGAGTACGCAGTAACCGCAAGCAGCATGGTCCATCATCATGGATGGCGATGAGGGAGAATGGTGTGATTGCGTCGCGTGATGCCCGGATATCTGATGTCCGGTATGATTATGGTGCGGTTCGGCTATACTGCCGCTGTGGCCGGTGGACGCGGCGGTATCATGCGCGTCGGCCGTATGTGCAGTAGTACTAGTATGTACAGTCGAGCTATGCGTGTTTGTACCATTTTCATGAGCATGGGCCCCATGAAGCACCAGTGTTTGTGAAATCACTGGGGCAATGAAGATGGTCAAAATAGCGAAGATGCCGACCCAGGCTGGGAAACTTCGCCGTCGTAGTGCGGACAAAAGCATAGCAGTCTTAATTCAACAATACCGGGTTCAGCCAAGGAGTGTACTTTACTTGTCCCTGCATTGTTACACAAATGTTTATACTCGGCATACTGCCAGTGACATGTGAAGTGCTGTTGCTATCCGTTCCGATTTCTATCAATGACACGTCAGGAAATTGCACGGGCGTAAACGGAATAATCCTACGCCCGCGCAGGGCGATATTCGCTATAGTCCGTGGCTGTTTTCCATTTTGACAACCCGGTTTATCATGCTTTAGCGTTCTCGTTGTTTAAACGCTGACCTATTATGATGAACAATATCTTTATCAAGTTGTCGGAAAGCTAACTTATCCATTAATATGGATTTTAGTTGATTGAAGCACACGAACAGGGGGAGCTGTGCTGGATAATAAATTTGGGTTTAAACAGCGGGTTGCTAGCCTTCGCTGGCTGTCCGCCGCCGTTATGCTGTCAGTGAGCGCAGTGCCAGCTTGGGCATTCTCTATTGATGATGTAGCACAGCAGGCCGAAAAGCTGGCTGAAAAGGGTTTTGAAGCGCCGAAAAGTAATCTTCCTGCGCAATTCCGTGATATGAAATTTGCGGACTACCAGCAAATTCGTTTCAATAACGACAAATCATACTGGAATAATGTACAGACGCCTTTCAAACTCCAGTTTTACCATCAGGGCATGTATTTCGATACCCCGGTGAAAATTAATGAAGTGACGGCGACAACGGTTGATGAGATTAAATACTCTCCTGAGTATTTTGATTTTGGCTCCGTCAATCACGATCCTGAAACGGTTAAAAATCTCGGCTTTGCCGGTTTTAAAGTTCTCTATCCGATCAATAAAGCCGATAAGAACGATGAAATTGTCAGCATGCTGGGTGCCAGCTATTTCCGTGTGGTCGGTAAAGGCCAGATTTATGGCTTATCTGCGCGTGGTTTGGCGATCGATACGGCGTTGCCTTCTGGTGAAGAATTCCCGCGTTTCCGTGAGTTCTGGATTGAACGTCCAAAACCAAATGATAAACATCTGGTGATTTATGCGCTGTTGGATTCGCCACGTGCTGCAGGGGCTTACCGTTTTACCGTTTATCCGGGGCGTGACAGCGTCGTAGACGTTCAGGCTAAAGTCTTCCTGCGCGACAAAGTGGGCAAGCTGGGTATCGCTCCGCTGACCAGTATGTATCTGTTTGGCCCGAACCAGCCGTCGCCAACGCTGAACTACCGTCCAGCGCTGAACGACTCTAACGGTCTGTCAATTCATGCCGGCAATGGCGAATGGATTTGGCGTCCGCTGAATAATCCTAAGCACCTGTCCGTGAGCACTTATGCGGTGGAAAATCCGAAAGGGTTTGGTCTGCTGCAGCGTGGCCGTGATTTCGCCGCTTACGAAGATCTTGATGACCGTTACGATCTGCGTCCAAGTGGCTGGGTTGAGCCAAAAGGCGAGTGGGGCAAAGGAAAAGTTGAGCTGGTTGAAATCCCTACCGCGGATGAAACCAACGACAATATCGTTGCCTTCTGGACACCGGATGTGTTGCCAGAAACGGGCAAACCGCTGGATATTAAATATCGTCTGCACTTTACGCGCGACGAAGATCAACTGCATTCCCCGGACATTGCCTATGTTCAACAGACTCGCCGTTCTGCCGGTGATGTTAAACAATCTAACCTGATCCGCCAGCCTGACGGCACGATCGCTTACATTGTGGATTTTGTTGGACCGAATTTAAAAGAGTTGGATGAGAGCACTCCGGTCGCTTCTCAGGTCAGCATTGGCGACAACGGCGAGATTGTAGAAAATAATGTTCGCTATAACCCGGTAACTCATGGCTGGCGTCTGACGCTGCGTTTGCGTGTGAAGGATGCGAAACAGCCGACTGAAATGAGAGCTGCGTTGGTTAATGGCGAGACGACATTGACTGAAACCTGGAGCAATCAGCTGCCTGCTAATGAATAAGTCAACTTCTTCTCTCGATTATATTGAGAAACTACCTCTGCCTGCTCCGCAGGCAGAGGTTCTTCGCGAAAAATTACCGCAAGCGGCCTGGAACGATCAGGCCGTTTTGCATCAGGCGTTGTCTGAAGGTAGCCAGTCTGAAGGCAGCCGGGTCAATGTTCAGGCAGAAGACGATGTTGCGCTGCATTCCGTGCAGGCTCGTCTTGAAATGGCCTGGGCTGATGGTCTGGACAACGGTAAGCAGCTCGGCACAGACAGGGAAGGGCGGACGGCATTAAAAGCGATGCCTGTTATTACCCGCGCTTCGATGTTCCCTGATGTCTGGCGGACGAACCCACTGATTCGCTGGTGGGAAAGTCTGCTGGGCCGTACCGTGCCGCCTCGTCCTCATTACAGCCCGGAAGAGAAAATTTCCGAAAACCGCTGGCGTCTGGTGGGCACAATCCGCCGCTATATTCTGCTGGTGTTGACGCTGTTCCAGACGGCGATCGCCACTTGGTACATGAAAACCATCCTCCCTTATCAGGGGTGGGCGCTGATCGATCCGTTTGAAATGGCGGGTCAGCCGTGGACGCGCTCGGTGATGCAACTGCTGCCTTATGTGTTGCAAAGCGGCATACTCGTTCTGTTCGCGGTGCTGTTCTGTTGGGTGTCGGCCGGGTTCTGGACCGCGCTGATGGGGTTCCTGCAACTGCTGATTGGTCGAGATAAATACAGTATCTCTTCCACGACAGTGGGTAACGAGGCGCTGAATCCCGAGCATCGCACGGCGTTAATCATGCCGATTTGTAACGAAGACGTAGAACGCGTGTTTGCAGGATTACGTGCGACGTATGAGTCGGTTGAAGCGACGGGCAACCTTGAGCATTTTGATATTTACGTCTTGAGCGACAGTAACGATCCTGATATCTGCGTAGCAGAGCAAAAAGCCTGGATGGAGCTGTGCCGTGATGTTGGCGGAGCAGGGCGCATCTTCTATCGTCGCCGTCGCCGTCGCGTCAAACGTAAGAGCGGTAATATCGATGATTTCTGCCGCCGTTGGGGTAATCAGTACAGCTACATGGTGATTCTGGATGCCGATAGCGTGATGAGCGGTGAATGTCTGACGTCTCTGGTCAGACTGATGGAAGCAAATCCGAACGCCGGTATCATCCAGTCCTCGCCGAAAGCATCGGGCATGGATACGCTATATGCACGCTGCCAGCAGTTTGCAACGCGTGTCTATGGGCCGCTGTTCACTGCGGGCCTGCATTTTTGGCAACTGGGTGAGTCGCACTACTGGGGACATAACGCTATTATCCGCGTTAAACCGTTCATCGAGCACTGTGCTTTGGCACCGCTGCCGGGTGAGGGGTCATTCGCTGGTGCGATTCTGTCTCACGACTTCGTTGAAGCTGCGCTTATGCGCCGTGCTGGATGGGGCGTATGGATTGCATACGACCTACCGGGAAGCTATGAAGAGCTGCCGCCTAACCTGTTGGATGAACTGAAACGTGACCGCCGCTGGTGCCATGGTAACCTGATGAATTTCCGGTTGTTCCTGGTTAAAGGTATGCATCCGGTTCACCGTGCCGTGTTCCTTACCGGTGTGATGTCTTATCTGTCTGCACCACTGTGGTTTATGTTCCTGGTGCTCTCTACAGCGTTACAGGTTGTGCATACGCTGATGGAACCACAGTACTTCTTGCAGCCTCGACAGCTGTTCCCCGTCTGGCCACAGTGGCGGCCGGAACTGGCTATCGCGCTCTTCTCGACGACATTGGTCTTGCTGTTCTTGCCAAAACTGCTGAGTGTGATTCTAGTGTGGGCGAAAGGGGCAAAAGAGTACGGCGGCGCTGTCCGGGTATTCCTTTCTCTGCTGCTGGAAATGCTGTTCTCGGTTCTGCTGGCTCCGGTTCGAATGCTGTTCCACACGGTATTTGTTGTCAGTGCGTTTCTCGGCTGGTCGGTACAGTGGAATTCTCCACAGCGTGACGACGATGCGACCCCGTGGAGTGAGGCGTTTGTGCGCCACGGCTCTCAGTTGATTCTGGGTCTGGTCTGGGCGATTGGCATGGCATGGCTGGATCTGCGCTTCCTGTGGTGGCTGGCTCCGATTGTCTTCTCGCTGATTTTGTCGCCGTTCGTTTCGGTTTATTCGAGCCGCGCGTCATTGGGGCTGGGTTGTAAGCGTGCCAAGCTGTTGATGATACCGGAAGAGTTTAATCCGCCGCGTGAACTGGTCGCTACGGATGAATATTGCCGGTTGAACCACCAGCGTAGACTCGATAACGGGTTTATGCAGGCTGTCTTTGATCCGTCAATTAACGCCCTTGCCAGTGCAATGGCGACGGCGCGCCATCGCTTCAGCCGAGCGATTGAAGACGTACGTGAGCAGAATGTGCGTGATGCCTTGAATCGCAAGCCGGAAGAGGTGAGCAATAATCAGCGCCTGGCGTTGCTTAGCGATCCTGTGACGATCTCGCGCCTGCACTACCATGTGTGGCAAAAGCCGGAAACGTATGCTGAGTGGGTTGAGTCTTACCAGAAACTTCCCGCACCTCATATCAAAAGCTAACTGCTTGTAGTGTAGAAAATGAGTGGTGTGAAAGATAAAGCAACGGCAATCAATGCCGTTGCTTTTTTTTCGTCTGTCATAAGGTGTCGCAGCTCCGAAACTACAGGAGTGCATTCGTTAATAAAGGGACGGTTCTCCTTCCGGGCGCGTTTTAAAACGGCGATGCAGCCACATGTATTGATCCAGTGCGAGCAGAATGTTCCGTTCAACCACGTTGTTCATCCAAGCGGCAGTCGCAGTTTCATTATCTACAGGTGCATCCTGTTCCGCTGGCTGGATCAGTAGTTCATAGCCTTTGCCGTCAGGCAGTCGGCGAGGTACAAAAGGGATGACTGCCGGGCGTGCCGTTTTTATCAGCATGTAGCTACCGCGGGTTGTCGCTGCTTTATCTACGGCAAACAGAGGAACGAATACGCTGCTGCGTGGGCCATAATCATGGTCTGGGGCATACCAGATAATGTCGCCCTGCTTGAGAGCGCGAATCATGCCCTTCAGATCTTTTCGGTCCAGCATGGATTTATTAGACCGCATTCTTCCCCACGTCTGTAACCAGTCAATCAGCTTGTTATCATTCGGACGATAGACGCCGATCCCCGGATTGTACATGCCAAAAACTCGCGCACCGAGTTCCAATGTTAAAAAATGCAGCCCGATGAGCAGTACCCCTTGCTTCCGTTCGTTCTCAGGAAGGATGTGTTCAACGCCTGTCACCGTAAACCAGCGCTCGATACGCCAATTCGGCCAAAACCAGGCCATGCCTGTTTCAACTACGCCCATGCCGACAGATTCGAAATTCTTCCTGACTAACACATCACGTTCAGCCTGTGGCATGTCGGGGAAACACAGTTCAAGGTTGCGGGCGGCGATCTTGACGCGCTTTGGCAGCAGACGCATAGCCAGATAGCCAAGTGCGGTACCGATACGATAAATAACGGGATAGGGAAGCAAAACGATAAGGTATAGGATGCCGATGCCCAACCAGGTGAGCCAGTAGCGCGGATGTAGCAATGAACGATTAAAAGAAGGGATTTGTGTCATGGCCTCAGTATCAATGTTTTGGTGCTGGTCAGCACGCGAACCGTTAAAAAACGAGTTAATGGTCAACTGCAAGATAGATTATTGCGGCGCTTTGCCAATAAAACAAATTACCGCTGTGTTATTGACTGATTTTTATGCAAAAAGCGGATTTGATCGTACCATCTTCAGAGAATGAGTTTTAACCTTTGTTGGCATACCGCGTGGTGAGAGGGGGAAGCGGCGACCCAGATAGGATCGCCTGACACATCGTATTCATCGTTACTGCTTGAAAATACCTCTGGCGTAGCGTGGTTCACTACGCCAGTACTGTGCAGGGGCGGAGACCTGTGCGCCCAGTCTGGCGGCTGCATGCCACGGCCAGCGAGGATCGAAGAGTATCGCACGAGCCAGCCCGATAGCGTCTGCCTCACCGGTTGCAACGATCGCTTCTGCCTGTTCCGGTTCGGTTATCAATCCAACGGCGATGGTCGTAATACCCACCTCTTGCTTAATCCGCTGTGCATAGGGCACCTGATAATTCGGCGCAGGATGAATCTGTTGTAACGGCGATAGCCCGCCGCTGGAGACATGGATGAAATCACAGCCCAATTCGTGCAGCGCTTTACTGAGCTGTACGGACTGTTCCAGATCCCAACCGCCTTCCACACCATCTGTTGCAGAAATACGTACGCCGACGGCTTTACGTTCAGGGAAAACGTCGCGTATCGCACGATAAGTTTCAATGACCAGACGCATCCGATTTTGAAGCGATCCGCCGTAGCCGTCCGTGCGCTGGTTTGTCAGTGGTGAGAGGAACTGGTGCAATAAATAGCCGTGGGCAGCATGAATCTCTATCAGATCAAAGCCCAGACGATCCGCACGTTTAGCGGAGTCAACGAACGAGTCAATTAGCGCACGGATTTGCGGTTCTGACATGGCCTGCGGTGGCGCATCACTGTCATTATAAGGAACAGCCGATGGTGCAATAGTCTGCCAACCGCCCTGTTCCGGGCGCAGAAATGCTCGCCCGCTCCACGGCACGCCTGTTGATGCTTTGCGACCCGCGTGCCCGAGCTGTATGCCGAGAGGCATGGCTGAATAGGTTTTGACTGCGTGAACCGCACCAGCAAGAGCCTGCTCCGTCGCGTCATCCCACAAACCAAGGTCGTGTGGGGAAATCCGCCCTTCTGGTGAGACTGCGGTCGCCTCAATAATAAGTAGCCCAGCGCCAGAATGTGACAGGTTACCTAAATGCATGGTATGCCAGGCTGTCGCCTTGCCATCCTCTGCTGAATACTGACACATGGGGGCAATGATGATTCGGTTGGGCAATTCGAGTTTACCCAGCGATACCGGGGAGAAAAGCTGACTCATAATGACAGATCCTTCGATGATGATACTTCATGAAAGCGAAAATGAATCCCAGAGGTCGTGGGTTTACGGTAGATCACTCTTTCTCGTTACGCTATTCATTTCATGCCCTGACAGCTTCAGCGCTATCAGGTATGATGCCGGGCGATTCAGTATGTCGAGCTATAGCTTGATGATGAACGCCACACGCTAACCTCAATGAAGATAGGAACGTACACCATGCCAGTGTTACATAACCGAATTTCTAATGAGGAACTGAAGGCGCGTATGCTTGCGGAAACCGAGCCGCGTACCACAGTTTCCTTCTATAAATATTTTGCGATTGACGATCCAAAAGCCTTTCGCGATCGTCTGTATATTCAGCTTGAGCAATATAAGGTCTTCGGACGCATCTATATTGCTACTGAAGGGATTAACGCCCAAATCAGCGTACCTAATAATCAGTTCGATGCCTTTAAAACCGCATTGTTCAGTGCACATCCGGTACTCGATCAGATTCGATTAAACATCGCTTTGGAAGATGACGGGAAATCGTTCTGGGTGTTGCGTATGAAAGTACGCGAACGGATTGTCGCCGATGGCATTGACGATCCTACTTTTAACCCTGCGAATGTCGGGCAATACCTGAAAGCCGATCAGGTCAATGCGATGGCCGACGATCCTGATACCGTATTTGTCGATATGCGTAATCATTACGAATACGAAGTCGGACATTTTGAGAATGCGCTGGAAGTGCCGTCGGATACCTTTCGTGAGCAGCTACCGATGGCGGTTGAAATGCTGGACGAGGCGCGTGATAAAAATATTGTCATGTACTGCACGGGCGGTATTCGCTGCGAAAAGGCCAGTGCCTACATGCTGCATCACGGCTTTAAGAACGTGTATCACGTCGAGGGCGGTATCATTGAGTATACGCGTCAGGCCAAAGCCCAAGGCTTACCGCTGAAGTTTATCGGTAAGAATTTCGTGTTCGATGAACGGATGGGAGAGCGTATCTCTGATGACGTCATCGCGCATTGCCATCAGTGCGGAGCGTCGTGTGATAGCCACACTAACTGCCGTAATGAAGGGTGCCATCTTCTGTTTATCCAATGTCCTAGCTGTGCCGCAAAATATGAAGGCTGTTGCAGTACGCAGTGTCAGGACGAGATGAAGCTGCCGCTGGAAGAACAAAGGGCGATACGCAGCGGGCGTGAGAATGGAATGAAAATCTTCAATAAATCCAAAGGACTATTGCAGTCAACGTTGCAGATTCCTGCCCCTGCAGCGAAAGATAAGGCTGAATAGCGAACGGCTCATCGTGCAATAAAAAGCCCTTTCCAACGGAAAGGGCTGTGTCGTGTTGATGCGTGGTGCTGCCTTATTTCTGGCGAACGCCTTCAACGGCGATAATCAGTTCTACATCCTGTGAAGCTGGACCCAAATCGGTCGTAATGTTGAAGTCTTTCAGCTTGATAGTGCCTTCGGCTTGGAACCCTGCACGATAGTTACCCCACGGGTCATCACCCTGACCGATGAGTTTGGCATCCAGCTTAACGGGCTTGGTGACGCCATTTAAGGTCAGGTTGCCGGTAATATCGTAATCTTCGCCGTCTTTCTTCACTTCAGTGGACGTAAACGTTGCTTGCGGATGCTTGGTAACGTTTAAAAATTCTGCACTGCGAAGGTGCTTGTCACGTTCAGCGTGGTTGGTATCAACGCTGTTGGTGTTGATTGTGACATTCACTTTATCCGCTGATGGGTTTTTCTCATCAAAGGTAAAGGCGCCATCGAAGTCGTTAAAGCTGCCGTAAAGCCAGCTGTAACCGAGGTGTTTAATGCGGAATTCGATAAACGCGTGCTGGCCTTCTTTATCGAACTTGTATTCTGCCGCCAGTGCAGAACCGGCAGAGGCAAGCATGGATACTGCGGTCAGGCTCAGTAGTGTTTTCTTCAGCATTGGTATTTCTCCATAAATCCAGAAAGTTAAGGAACGTTGCGACCCAACATCCGTTTCAACGTGTTATCACCATCGATAAAGTGGTGTTTTAATGCGGCTAAACCGTGCAGCGCTGATAAGGCAACCACCGCCCATGCAAGATAAAGATGCACGTCGCCTGCTATATCGGCCTGATCCGTCAAGCCGCTGACAATGGCCGGAACAGAAAACCAGCCAAAAACTGAGATGGAATGCCCTTCGGCAGTGGAAATGAGATATCCACTAATGAGAATGGCGAAAAGAATGACATAAAGCGCAATATGAGCCAGCGTCGCACTGACGCGGGTTAATGTGGAGTAGCTTTTCAACGGCGGAGGCGGTGGGGAGATAAAACGCCATACCACGCGAAAGATTAAGATGGCAAAGAACAGCACGCCAATGGCTTTGTGAATCTCTGGGGCACGGTGATACCAAATATTGTAGTACCCTAATGTGACCATCCACAGTCCTAAAGCGAACATGCCATAAACGGTTAACGCTGCAATCCAGTGCAAAAGAATGCTGATATGGCCATAACGAGAAGAGGTATTACGCCAAAGCATGGTGATAACTCCTTATCAGATCGGTAACGCAGTCAATTCGGCGAAATTTAACAGGAAGAAACATAAAATCAATATAAACTTTCAAATTGTAACATTATCATAAACATGAACAATTTTTTTGAATTTAAATTCATAATTTATTCAGTTTGGTTATGGAAGTTCTTTACTGGAAATAGATATTTCTAATGCCTGTTTTCAGGCGAAAGATGAATAAAGACGGCAGTGAGATAAATTAATTGCACTGGAAAGCGGCTCTATTAGTTGAATAATGATATAGCGGGTGATTATTAGTATCAGGGCGGTGAGAGTATAAAAAAGATAGGCGCGGCTTCATTTATTGATGGATATAAAAAGAAATGAGAATAGCCCTAAAATAACAACACCGCGCTATTGGCGGTGTTGTTACTATTTAAGAAACTTAATGGGTATTGAATATAATATTAATAACGTTATCAATTACTAATGTTTTCGATAATCACTGGCGTCACAGTCTGTTGATTCGATTTTTGCAATACCGGCTTCGAGTATGTGTATCAGTTGCCTTGCAACATCGGTTGTTAGCCAAAGCGTCCGGTCGACATGTGCTTCATCTGGTGCCTGGTCCGAGGTGGATAAGTAGTGCAAACGGATCATCATGGCGTCATAACTGTCAACGGTGCTGATGTCCCAACCTACAAGAGGATGTGTCTGAATAACTTCATTTTTTCTATCCATAAATACCCCTTATTGACTAGTTACTAACATGAGTGACTAATGAGGCTTCAGGTAGTTCATTTTTTTTAAATGAACATTATCAGTATACTGCTGCTTATTTAATTTATGGGAAATATTTTCAATTTTTCGTAAAAAATATTACACAGGCAGGTATGGCTAAGGGATGCGTCAGATGAAATATCGGGACGAATAGATTTTCATCCCGAAGGTGTGTTAACAGAGATGGCAGAGCATTATTCCACGCCAAATCCTGCATTTTTCTCCAATGCGGCAGCAAGTCGGGCAAGGTATTTTTTCATCGCTGGATCCCGATTCTCATTTTGAGATTCGAGTGCCAGATTGTGAATCATCAGCTTGTTTGCTTTCTCATCAAGGCAGAATGCCAGCGACGAAAAGGCAAGTTCCAGAGCGTCGATCTTGCGTTGTTGCTCGCCAATCAGCTCCAGCAATTCCCCAAATGTCATTGCCTCTTCTGGTTTTTCTACCGTCATAACAGATACCCTCGGTCATAGCACATGGCGAAATGCCGCTTTAAGCTGCCATTACAGCCTATATCTTCGTTATTTTTCAAGTTTTAGATTACTCGACGGTAAACCAGTCGTCGGCGCTTTCCCACGTTTCCTGCAAGATTTCAGAGATACGATCTTTGTCCTCTTTGCCAGCCCCCATGACTGTCAGGTTATTTGCGGACGCATAACGCACCTGAATGGGCGTGTCGGGATAAATTTTGTGAATACGCTTTTCCAGCTCATGCCTGAGTGCTTCGACTGCACCGGCGGGTAAAGGCGTTGTCTTTGCAAGAGTGATTTCTACGCGCATGCTGACCTCCAAATTTTAAACTGTTTATTTATACAGTTATTGCAAGTGGAGAACAAGACAGGCGATAAAATTTAGCCCATCGGCACAATGCGGATGGGCTTGTCGGTTAACGGACTGACCAGTTGAGGCTTTGTCCGGCCAGGAAGGGGATTAGCGACTCGTCGCCGAGAGCGATTTCTTCAGGGAACGTGACGGTTTCACGATGAAGCTCAATCCAGCTGTCGTTCACCGGCAGGCCATAAAAACGTGGGCCATTCAGGGAGCAGAATGCTTCAAGTTTATCCAGTGCGTGCATTTCTTCAAAAACGGTGGCGTAGGTACTCAATGCGGCCTGAGCATTGAATACACCGGCACAGCCACAGCTGGACTCTTTTCTGTGTTTTGCATGCGGCGCGGAGTCAGTGCCGAGGAAAAGCCGGTCACAGCCGCTAGCGACGGCTTCACGTAGCGCCTGCTGATGCGTATTGCGTTTTAAGATAGGCAGGCAATATAGGTGAGGGCGAACGCCACCAACCAGCATATGATTACGGTTAAACATCAGATGCTGCGGTGTAATGGTTGCGGCGAGATAATCATTACCTTCAACAACATACTGCGCGGCTTCTTTCGTCGTAATGTGCTCGAGGACGACTTTCAGCTCAGGGAACTGTTGGCGCAATGGTTCCAGCACCGTTTCGATGAAGCGTGCTTCTCGATCGAAAATATCGACGGCAGAGTCGGTCACTTCGCCGTGGATGAGTAACGGCATGCCAATCTTCTGCATTTGTTCCAGAATGCCAGAGATATTGGCGACGCTGGTGACCCCATGGCTGGAGTTTGTTGTGGCATTGGCCGGATAGAGCTTGGCTGCGGTAAAGACGCCTTGCTCAAAACCACTCACGACTTCGTTGACATCAAGTGCATCGGTCAGGTAGCACGTCATCAGCGGATGAAAATCATCACCCTGTGGGACCGCGGCTAAAATGCGCTGACGATACGCTATCGCGCTGGCTACGCTGGTAATCGGCGGCGTCAGGTTAGGCATAACAATCGCACGGCCAAAGAAACGACTGGTATAGGGGAGAACGGTTTCCAGCATCCGATCGTCACGCAGGTGAATGTGCCAATCGTCAGGGCGACGGATTTTAAGAATAGTGGGCTGTGCGGTCATGGAATTGCGCTCCGGCGGTCAGTAGAAAAACAGCATCTTTCGGTTGGTTTTGGGACTGATACGGCGGGGGATAAGGATAAGCGCAAAGCCATTTGAATGCATCCGTTTGTTGATGAATGCTTGAAATTAACCGTAGATTGGCATCTGATAGCATTATCTTTTCATTGATAAATAAGGGATGTATATGGAAATTCGTATTGTCGCTACCATTCAGGCAAAAGCAGAGTTCGTTGCAGACGTTACCGCAACGCTGAAACGCGTGGTGGCACCTAGCCGACAGGAAGCAGGTAATGTGCAGTATGATCTGCATGAAGTCGTGGATAAATCCGGTTCGTTTGTGTTTTTCGAACGCTGGAAAGATCGAGATGCGCTGGCATCACATGAGCAGAGCGATCACTTCAAAAATCTGCTGGCGGAGTTGGATGGCAAAACGGACAGTGTAGATATCAAGCTATTGAATCTTTTAGGCTAACAAAGTGCTATTCATAAAAAAACCCGCCAATTGGCGGGTTTTGTCTATAGAAACCAGAATTACTCGCTGGCCGGTGTAGGTTTGGTTGCTGGCGCAGTTGACTGATTAACTGCGGCATGACCACCTGCCGAACCTTTTCCTGAGAACGGATAGCCAGGACGAACCCAATCGCTGTGTCGAGCAGGCTCCGCCTGATATGCTGGCGCTGGCGCTTTAGTCATTGGCGCTGTCGCATGGAGCTTATAACGAGGTTGCTCAGCAACGTTTGCTGCTTTTGCTACGCTCGATACAGGTGCTTCCACAATCGGTTGTGCGCTGATAGTAGATACTGGTTCATCCTGAATGCGTTGTGGCGGGCTGACTTCCTGTACTGCGGAAACCGCAGGGGTAGAAACCGGTTCTGCCAGATCTGCTTTCTCAGTTGAATCAGCGATGCTATCTGCTTGCGGCTCTTCTGCGACCGCTTCGGTAGCTACGTTTTCAGCCACTGTATTTTCAGAGGCAACAGCGTCAACGGTTTCTTCAGCAACCTGAGTTGCCGCAGTATCAGCAGGTTGTGCTTCCTCAACGGCATTCACAGCAACTGCAGCGATAGCATCATCGATAGCGGTGTTCTCAGTAACTGGCTCGACGACGGTTTCTTCGCCTGCGGTACTCACCTCGACATCCACTACATTGCTATCTTGGATAACGTCGGCAGATTGTGCTGTAGCGGTTACAGCGGCTTCTTCCTGAACCACGGCTTCAGTAATCGCAACGTTTTCAACCGTATTGGATTCCGCGGTGTCAGCTTGCGCAGTCACTGCGGCTTCGACAACGGCAGGTAACAGCGGTGTTTCAATTGCTGCAACGTTCTCGTCCTGCTGTTGGCTTTCAGCCTGCTGTGGCTGTGCAAGAGGATAGCTAACCCACACTTTTCCTGATGCCATTTCCGGTGATGCGGCGGCAAACTCCAACTGCATTGGTGACTGAGACGGGTAACGCTCATCACGATAGCGACGACGGCGCTGGCCGCTAACACGCAGGTGACGCGGAGAACGACGTGAACGACGCGGCATACCGCCATTCTCGCCATTGGCACGATTTGCATCGTTCTGCTCGTTATCGACCTCGTTATTGTCTACTACAGCATCACTTGGCTTGACGTAAGCTTGAACCTGCTCAGATGGTGCAGCGACAGGTGCGGTGCTATCGGAGAGGGTATCTTGTTGAGCATCGGACTGAACGCGTACTTTCTGCGTCAACTGACGGCGTTGGCGACGCGGCATAACCTGAGTCGGTTTATCCTGCTCGGCATTGTCATCAGAATCATCAATAACTGACTGTGCTTTTGCCTCAGCTGGAGCCTGACGGCGATCGTCTTGACGACGACGCTGACGTTCAGCACGTGGTTCACGACGCGGCTGCTCTTCCGAATTGGACTTCTCCGCATTTTCCGCAGCGCGGGTGTCAGTAACCGCTTCCTCGTTTTGTCGCTTATTACGGCGCTGCTCATCACGCTGTTCACGATTGTCACGATTGTCACGATTGTCACGAGAGCCACGATCGCGGCGATTATTACCCTGACGGCGTGAGTTCCGGCGTTCAGGGCGCTGACCTTCAGTGGATTTCTCTTCTTCGGCCTTCTTATCGTCAACGCTATCCGCTGCTTTTACCGCAGGCTCGGAAGCAAAGACGCTTTTTAAGGCGCTGAACAAGCGGCTAACGAAGCCTGGCTGAGCGACTTCCGCCGGTTTCGCCGCCGCAGGCGCTGCTTTGGCAATCGATGGTGCAGTTTCCTCTGGCATTTCAGCCATGCTAAACGTTGCTAACGCAGGTTGTTCAGGCTGTTTACGCTCGATAGTCTGTTCGTCTTGCAACTGCTGCGTTTCCGTTTCCAAACGCTGAGGCAGCAAATAGCTGAGCGTCGGTTTTTCTTCGCCTTTACGGACGCGAACAACGGAGTAGTGCGGCGTTTGCATACCGTCGTGTGGCACGATGATCGCGCGCACGCCGCCTTGACGTTTCTCAATGGCGTTAACGGCATCACGCTTCTCGTTCAGCAGATAAGACGCAATCTGGACTGGAACAATCGCGTGGACTTCTTTGGTGTTTTCTTTCAGCGCTTCTTCTTCGATCAGACGAAGAATAGACAGTGAAAGTGATTCATTGTCACGAATCGTACCGGTACCGCTACAGCGTGGGCAGACGTGGTGGCTGGATTCACCCAGTGAAGGACTCAGACGCTGACGCGACATTTCCAGCAGGCCAAAGCGGGAAATCCGGCCGATCTGAATACGTGCACGATCCTGACGTACAGAGTCACGTAGGCGGTTTTCAACTTCACGCTGGTGACGAACCGGAGTCATATCGATGAAGTCGATAACGATCAGGCCACCGAGGTCACGCAGGCGCAACTGGCGGGCAATTTCGTCTGCGGCTTCAAGGTTGGTATTGAACGCGGTTTCTTCAATATCACCACCGCGCGTCGCACGGGCGGAGTTGATATCGATTGCTGTCAGCGCTTCGGTCGTATCAATAACGATAGAACCACCGGACGGCAGGCGAACTTCACGCTGGAAAGCCGATTCGATCTGCGATTCGATCTGATAGTGGCTGAAAAGTGGGATTTCACCACTGTACAATTTGATTTTGCTGCTGAAATCAGGGCGACCCAGCGCAGAAATATGTTCTTTCGCCAGATCGAGAATTTTTGGGTTGTCGATCAGGATTTCGCCAATGTCTGGGCGCAGATAGTCGCGGAAGGCGCGGACGATCACGTTACTTTCCTGATGGATCAGGAACGGTGCAGGGCGGCCTTCGGCGGCTTTTTTGATCGCGTCCCAGTGTTTCAGACGGAAAGCCAGATCCCATTGCAGCGCTTCAGCGGATTTGCCCACACCAGCGGTACGAACAATGAGCCCCATGCCATCGGGCAATTGCAACGATCCCAACGCTTCTTTGAGCTCGGTACGATCGTCACCTTCGATACGGCGTGAAATACCGCCTGCACGAGGGTTGTTTGGCATTAAGACCAGATAGCTGCCTGCCAGACTGATAAAGGTGGTCAGTGCAGCGCCTTTGTTGCCACGCTCTTCTTTGTCTACCTGAACAATGACTTCCTGACCTTCACGTAACACGTCTTTGATGTTAGGACGACCGTGGGAAGAATAGTTGCTAGGGAAGTATTCGCGGGCGATTTCTTTAAGAGGGAGGAAACCGTGTCTTTCAGCGCCGTAATCAACAAAAGCCGCTTCAAGACTAGGTTCGATACGAGTGATTTTACCTTTGTAGATATTTGCTTTCTTCTGCTCATGACCCGGACTTTCGATATCCAAGTCATACAGCCGTTGACCATCAACCAAGGCAACACGCAACTCTTCCTGCTGAGTTGCGTTAATTAACATTCTTTTCATCTTCAACTTACTCGTTATTTTTACTTGCATTATTGATAGAGCTGCGGACAAAAGAACCGCATGACCGGAGTGAACCGATGGTCTCGTGGCTTATCGCAGGGACGTCAACCTCCCGGTTGTCGCCTGCATAGAGACGCATGTTTCGGTAGCCTGTGTTTCCTGATGGAAAACAGCGCATTTACTGAGGGAACAGCTTCTGAATTATGTCGCCAGATCTGATTCCATTTGCCGGCCAAGCTGCAATCCGCAGCCCGCTAACTGCTTGATTTCACATTACGTCTTACGCCATTGCTGCGTGTGTGCGTCATCAGGCAAATTTAATAATTCCGCAATTTCCCCTTGTTTTATCGGAAATCCGCGTGGGAAACGCAAAAGCATTATTCCACTGCTGATACCGTTATAGCAAGGTGACTTTGCCTGTCTGTATAAAGATAGTTCTGTTGTTATCACCAAAACGGACAGGGTTTGATGCTATAGCCCAACTCACCCGTCCACTTACTCGACAATGCAACAATATCTTCATAAGTCAGACACACAGTTAAGCACAGAAAAAGAAGTGGCGCTATCGGGTTGCTCTATTTAGAATCGCGCATCATGAAAACAGATAATCCTTCAGTACAATTTGTGACGATCTCCGCAGATGAAGCGGGGCAGCGCATCGATAATTTTTTGCATACCCACTTAAAGGGTGTGCCTAAAAGCATGGTTTACCGTATCTTGCGAAAAGGTGAGGTAAGGATAAATAAGAAACGGGTCAAACCTGAGTATAAATTGCTCGATGGTGATGTCATCCGTATTCCGCCCGTTCGACAGGCAGAACGCGATGAAACCCCTGTTTCTGCCAGTCTTGGTAAAGTGGCGGCGTTGGCCGAGTGCATTATTTATGAAGACGACTACCTGTTGGTGCTAAATAAGCCCTCGGGTACTGCCGTGCATGGCGGCAGTGGTCTAAGTTTCGGCGTGATTGAAGGGCTGCGTGCTTTACGCCCGGAAGCGCGTTTTCTTGAGTTAGTACACCGTCTCGATCGCGATACCTCTGGCGTTTTACTGGTCGCAAAAAAACGCTCGGCCTTACGTTCTCTGCACGAACAGTTGCGGCTGAAAGGTATGCAAAAAGACTATCTGGCGTTGGTTCGCGGCCAGTGGCAGTCTCATTGCAAGGTTGTTCAGGCACCGCTGTTGAAAAATATCCTGCAAAGCGGTGAGCGCATCGTACGGGTAAACAGCGACGGTAAACCGTCAGAAACGCGTTTTAAAATAGAAGAACGTTTTGAACACGCGACGCTGGTGCGGGCGAGCCCTGTTACCGGACGTACGCATCAAATTCGTGTACACGCCCAACATGCTGGGCATCCGATAGCGTTCGATGACCGTTACGGCGATCGCGAATTCGATCAACAACTGGCTGACACGGGCTTAAAACGTCTCTTCCTGCATGCGCAATCGCTACGTTTTGAACACCCGAACACGGGTGAGACACTGAGAGTTGAAGCCCCATTGGATAGCGGACTGCGTCGCTGTCTGCAGGTGTTGCGCAAGACAAAAGCATAACAACATATACCTACATACTTTTATCTGTCGGGATAGCCGCTTCATCGGGCTATCCCGATTTACTTTACATCGTCAATTTACATCGTCAGCGGATTCACGCCTTCTTTTTGTAGCATCTGCGTTAGCGCGATCAATGGTAATCCAATGAGCGTATTAGGATCGCGCCCGGATAATCGTTCAAAGAGGGCAATACCCAATCCTTCGCTTTTGAAACTGCCCGCGCAGTTCCACGGCTGTTCTTTCTCCAGATAACCGTCAATTTCCGCTTCCGTTAGCGTACGGAAATGCACGTCAAATGGCTCAGCAATGCTCTGCATTTCCTGAGTTGCACTATTGAAGAGCGCTAAACCCGTAAAGAAGGAAACACACTTTCCGCTGGCCTGCTGTAACTGGCGTGTTGCGTTACCCTTATTATGTGGTTTTCCTGTTATGGCGTTCTCCAGAACGCAAACCTGATCGGAACCGATAATCAGGTGATTGGGGTAGTGCGCGGCCAGTGTTTGCGCTTTGCTTTCAGCAAGACGGATCACAAGATCAACGGCGTTTTCGCCGGGGTAAGGAGTTTCATCGATGTCCGGCGATGCGCAAATAAAGGGGATCGCCAGCTTTTCCAACAAGGCCCGGCGATAAGGTGAGGTTGAGGCGAGAATAATCTGCTGCATAATTTTTTGATAAACCGTAGCGTAATGATGAAAGGCATTTTAAACTGTGCGCCGCTCTGGAAGCGAATATTGGTGAAAGGTGGTGCATCACTGCCTTTTTCTTTGACTCTATGTCGTTACGACGTTAATATGCGCGCCCTATGCAAAAGGTAAAATTACCCTTAACCCTTGATGCGGTCCGCACTGCTCAGAAGCGTTTAGATTACGTTGGTATCTATTCAGCTGAACAAGTAGAGCGTGTTGCCGAATCAGTGGTGAGTGTGGATAGTGATGTTCAGGCCTCTTTATCTTTCAATATTGATAATCAGCGTCTGGCGGTGATTGACGGTAACGCTGACGTTACGGTCACACTGATGTGTCAGCGTTGCAGCAAGCCGTTTGAACATCAAGTCCATGCGACATTCTGTTTCAGCCCGGTCGTCAATGATGAGCAGGCCGAAGCGTTACCGGAAGCGTATGAACCGATCGGCGTTGATGAATTTGGCGAAGTCGATCTGCTGGCAATGATTGAAGATGAAATAATTCTGATGTTGCCTATCGCCCCGGTGCATGATTCTGAACACTGTGAAGTGTCCGAAGCGGATATGGTATTTGGTCAACTGCCTGCAGAGGCGGAAAAACCGAATCCGTTTGCCGTATTAGCCAGTTTAAAGCGTAAGTAATTAAGGAGTAAGGTCCATGGCCGTACAACAAAACAAACCTAGCCGTTCCAAACGTGGTATGCGTCGTTCACATGATGCGCTGACTACCGCTTCTGTATCCGTAGATAAAGTTTCTGGCGAAACTCACCTGCGTCACCACATCACTGCGGATGGTTACTACCGCGGTCGCAAGGTCATTGCTAAGTAATTCTTGCGAATTATTTGCAAGGCAATACCTTGACACGCCTAACTCTGGCGTTAGATGCGATGGGCGGGGATTTTGGTCCCTGCGTAACAGTGCCTGCTGCATTGCAGGCACTGGCTTCTAATCCAGCTCTCAATTTGTTATTAGTCGGCGATCCTGCTGCAATAACGCCATTACTTGCCAAAGTCGATTCTGATTTACTTTCCCGCTTAGAGATTGTTCCGGCGGAGTCGGTTATTGCTAGTGATGCGAGGCCATCGCAGGCTATTCGTGCGAGCCGTGGTACCTCAATGCGTATAGCGCTTGAGTTGATTAAAGACGGTAGGGCACAGGCCTGTGTGAGCGCTGGCAACACGGGCGCGCTTATGGGACTAGCCAAGCTCCTGATTAAGCCACTGAAAGGAATTGAGCGACCCGCGTTAGTGTCAGTATTACCTCACCAGCAACACGGAAAGACAGTTGTGTTGGATCTGGGGGCGAATGTTGACTGTGACAGCACGATGCTGGTTCAGTTTGCCGTGATGGGCTCAGTGATGGCAGAAGAAGTGCTGGAACTGGCAAATCCTCGGGTCGCGTTGTTGAATATCGGTGAAGAAGAAAGCAAAGGGCTGAGCACTATCCGTGAAGCAGCGGCACAGCTAAAAGAGGCACCATCAATCAATTACATCGGTTATCTGGAAGGCAACGATCTGCTGACTGGGAAAACGGATGTGATGGTCTGTGACGGCTTTGTGGGGAATGTCACACTGAAAACGGTGGAAGGCGTGGTAAGGATGTTCCTGTCACTGCTGAAATCTCCAGCTTCAGGCCCCGGGCAAAAACAAAAGCGATCCTGGTGGTTGAAATGGCTAGGGCGTTTGTTACAAAAACGCTTATCAAAGCGTTTCGGTCATTTGAATCCCGATCAATATAATGGCGCATGCCTGCTAGGATTACGGGGGACTGTAATCAAAAGCCATGGTGCAGCAAACCAGAGAGCGTTTGCGGTTGCTATTGAACAGGCAATGCAGACGGTACGGCGGCAGCTTCCCGAGCGGATTGCCGCTCGTCTAGAAGCGGTATTACCCAAGAGTGACTAAGCGTACATGTATACAAAAATAATCGGAACGGGCAGCTACCTGCCTGAAGAAATCAGGACGAACGCTGATTTAGAAAAGATGGTGGAAACGACGGACGAATGGATCGTCACACGTACTGGAATCCGTGAGCGCCGTATTGCTGCGCCGGATGAAAACGTGGCAACCATGGGATACCGTGCCGCGCAGAAAGCGCTGGAAATGGCGAATGTCGATCCTTCTGAAGTCGGTCTTCTGATTGTTGCTACAACATCATCAAGCCATGCTTTCCCTAGCTCCGCCTGTCAGGTTCAGCAACTGCTAGGGATCAAAGATACGATAGCCTTCGATCTGGCCGCTGCGTGTGCAGGTTTTACCTACGCGCTGAGCGTTGCCGATCAATATGTTAAAAGTGGTGCGGTGAAATATGCACTGGTGATCGGTTCTGATACGTTGTCGCGTACATTGGATCCTGAAGATCGCGGCACGCTGATTCTGTTCGGTGATGGTGCGGGTGCCGTGCTGTTAACGCCGTCAGAGCAACCGGGGATTCTTTCTACCCACCTGCATGCCGATGGCCGTTATGGCGAACTGCTGACGCTGCCGCATCAGGATCGTAATCATACCGATACGCCTGCTTACCTGACGATGGCGGGTAATGAAGTCTTTAAAGTGGCAGTGACTGAACTGGCACATATCGTTGAAGAAACGCTGCAAGCGGCTCAACTGGATAAAAGTGAATTAGACTGGCTGGTGCCTCATCAGGCTAACCTGCGTATCATTAGCGCCACGGCGAAAAAGCTGGGTATGGGGATGGACAAGGTGGTTGTGACGCTAGATCGTCATGGTAATACCTCCGCGGCCTCTGTGCCTTCAGCGCTTGATGAAGCGGTGCGTGATGGGCGCATTAAACCAGGGCAACTGGTGCTGCTTGAAGCCTTCGGTGGCGGTTTTACCTGGGGTTCCGCGCTGGTTCGTTTTTAATTAAACAGGATTGTGATATGACGCAATTTGCAATGGTATTTCCCGGTCAGGGATCGCAGACGGTAGGGATGTTAGCTGAACTTGCAGCAGAATACCCGATCGTCACCGAAACGTTTGCTCAGGCTTCTGAAGCGTTAGGTTATGACTTGTGGCAGCTTACCCAGCAAGGGCCGGCTGAAGAGTTGAATAAAACCTGGCAGACGCAGCCTGCATTACTGACCGCTTCTGTTGCTATCTGGCGTGTCTGGCAGCAACAGGGAGGAAAAACACCTGCTCTGATGTCTGGTCATAGCCTCGGTGAATATTCCGCATTGGTTTGCGCGGGTGTGCTGGATTTCCAACAGGCCGTCCGTCTGGTTGAACTGCGTGGCAAACTGATGCAGGAAGCCGTGCCAGAAGGCACGGGTGCGATGTATGCCATTATCGGGCTTGATAACGAGGCCATTGCCAAGGCGTGTGAAGAATCCGCGCAGGGGCAGGTGGTATCTCCAGTAAACTTCAATTCACCGGGTCAGGTGGTGATTGCGGGCAATAAAGACGCCGTTGAGCGTGCTGGTGCTGCGTGTAAAGCGGCGGGGGCAAAGCGTGCGCTGCCGCTGCCTGTCAGCGTACCGTCACACTGTGCGCTGATGGAGCCAGCAGCGAAGAAACTCGCTGTTGCGCTGGAATCTGTTACGTTTAATTCTCCGGCCATCCCCGTTGTCAATAATGTTGATGCACGCATCGAAACCACGCCGGAAGCCATTCGCGATGCGTTGGTGCGCCAGCTTCATTGCCCGGTACGCTGGACTGACTGTGTTGAATTTATGGCTTCTCAGGGCATTGAGTCGCTGTTAGAAGTCGGGCCGGGTAAAGTATTGACTGGCTTAACCAAACGAATCGTCGATACCCTGACAGCAGCTGCGGTGAACGATCCTGCTTCTCTATCAGCGGCGATTGAGAAATAAGAACGGAGAAGACAATGAGTTTTGAGGGGAAAATTGCACTGGTTACCGGTGCAAGCCGTGGTATTGGGCGTGCCATCGCCGAGACGTTGGTTGCCCGCGGGGCAAAAGTCATTGGTACCGCAACCAGCGAAAAAGGTGCTGAAGCTATTAGCGGCTGGCTGGGTGAGAACGGTAAAGGTTATATGCTGAATGTTGCTGATGCAGCATCAGTAGAAAGCGTATTAGCAGAAATTCGCGCAGAATTCGGGGAAATTGATATTCTTATCAATAACGCGGGCATCACCCGTGATAACCTGCTGATGCGTATGAAAGATGATGAGTGGCACGATATTCTGGATACCAATTTAACGTCGGTATTCCGCATGTCTAAAGCAGTGATGCGTGCCATGATGAAGAAACGTTTTGGCCGGATCATTACCATCGGTTCCGTTGTGGGAACGATGGGCAATGCAGGACAAGCTAACTACGCGGCAGCGAAGGCGGGACTGATTGGATTCAGTAAATCCCTCGCGCGTGAAGTGGCTTCTCGTGGTATTACGGTCAACGTTGTCGCGCCTGGTTTTATCGAAACAGATATGACTCAGGCATTGACAGAAGAACAGCGAGCAGGCATTTTGACGTCGGTTCCAGCTAACCGACTCGGTGATGCTAAAGAAATCGCCAGTGCTGTTGTATTTTTAGCCTCTGATGAAGCTGCTTACATTACTGGCGAAACATTGCATGTCAATGGCGGCATGTATATGATCTAAAAAGCTCGAAAACTATTTGCATTATTTGCGGTGATAACCGCAAAATAGCACAAAATCGTGGTTCGACCAGCCGAGATTTTGTTGCATCTTTTCAAACATTTTATACACTACGAAAACCATCGCGAAAGCGAGTTTTGATAGGAAATTTAAGAGTATGAGCACTATCGAAGAACGCGTTAAGAAAATCATCGTTGAACAGCTTGGTGTTAAGCAGGAAGAAGTCGTAAACAATGCTTCTTTCGTTGACGACCTCGGCGCTGATTCTCTTGACACTGTTGAGCTGGTAATGGCTCTGGAAGAAGAATTTGATACTGAGATTCCAGACGAAGAAGCTGAAAAAATCACGACTGTTCAAGCAGCCATTGATTTCATTCAGGCTAACCAGCAGTAAGCGAACATATCTAGGCGGTCATTCGACCGCCTAAGTTTTTTTGTCCCGCAGTGTCTTTTTTCCCTCCCTGGAGGATAAGCGTGTCTAAGCGTCGAGTAGTTGTGACCGGACTGGGCATGTTATCTCCTGTCGGCAATACAGTTGAGTCTACCTGGAGTGCTCTTCTTGCCGGTCAGAGTGGTATCAGCCTGATCGACCATTTCGATACTAGTGCCTACGCAACGCGTTTTGCTGGCTTAGTAAAGGATTTTAATTCTGAGGAATTCATTTCGCGTAAAGAAGCTCGCAAAATGGATGCCTTTATTCAATACGGTGTTGCTGCTGGCGTTCAGGCCATGCAGGATTCCGGTTTGGAAGTAACGGAAGAGAACGCTCCGCGTATTGGTGCGGCGATTGGTTCCGGCATCGGTGGTCTGGGTCTTATTGAAGAGAACCATACTGCGCTGGTGAACGGTGGCCCGCGTAAAATCAGCCCGTTCTTCGTGCCGTCAACCATCGTCAATATGGTGGCTGGGCATCTTACTATTATGTACGGACTGCGTGGCCCGAGCATCTCTATTGCTACGGCCTGTACGTCTGGCGTGCACAATATTGGTCAGGCCGCTCGCATTATTGCTTACAACGATGCGGATGTGATGTTGGCCGGTGGTGCAGAAAAAGCCAGTACGCCATTGGGCGTCGGTGGATTCGGTGCCGCCCGTGCGTTGTCTACGCGCAACGACGATCCTCAGGCGGCAAGCCGTCCGTGGGATAAAGATCGTGACGGTTTTGTACTGGGTGACGGTGCTGGCCTCATGGTGCTGGAAGAGTATGAACACGCGAAAAAGCGCGGTGCGAAAATCTATGCAGAAATTGTTGGATTTGGCATGAGCAGCGACGCGTATCATATGACGTCTCCGCCGGAGAACGGTTCTGGTGCTGCGCTGGCGATGGAAAATGCGCTCCGTGACGCGGGTCTGTCAACGAGCCAGATCGGTTATATCAACGCGCATGGTACTTCTACGCCTGCGGGTGATAAAGCTGAAACACAGGCAGTGAAATCCGTATTTGGTGCAGACGCCAGCCGTGTGCTGGTGAGCTCGACAAAATCCATGACGGGTCACTTGCTCGGTGCGGCAGGCGCGGTAGAGTCTATTTTCAGTATTCTTGCTCTGCGCGATCAGGCTGTTCCGCCTACGCTCAATCTGGACAATCCAGATGAAGGCTGCGATCTGGATTTCGTGCCGCATGAGGCGCGTCAGGTCAGCAACCTGGAATACGTACTCTGCAACTCTTTCGGCTTCGGTGGAACCAACGGTTCTCTGATCTTCCGTAAAGTTTGATTGCGATAGCGTTTTAAAAAAACCCGGTCTCCGGGTTTTTTTTTGCCTGCGTAAAATCAGACACGCCTGCTTGTCTGCAACGCCGCTTTGCTGGCAAGCTGACGACGATGAATGATGCGGAGCTTATTATGCTGTGGATTAATGGTCAGTTACAGGAACAGCTTTCGGTACTCGATCGGGGTACACAGTACGGTGACGGCTGTTTTACGACGGCCAGAGTATGCGATGGCGAGATTGTCTGGCTTGATCGACATGTCGCGCGTCTGCAACAGGCCGCTACGCGCTTATTATTTCCTACGCTTGATTGGGAAAGTCTGATCGCTGAAATGAAACAGGCAGCACTGGGACGAGCGGACGGTGTAGTGAAAGTGATGCTCACGCGGGGTGTCGGTGGGCGTGGCTATAGTGCCCAAGGCTGCACGCAACCAACCCGGGTCGTCATGCAGGTAAGCTATCCTGCGCACTATGCCGGCTGGCGTGAGCAGGGTATTAGCCTGAATCTCAGCCCTGTGGCATTAGCTAAAAATCCGCTACTGGCGGGAATAAAGCATCTGAATCGGCTCGAACAAGTGCTGATCCGCGCGCATCTTGACCAGACCTCAGCTGATGAGACCCTCGTGCTTGACACCTCTGGTACGCTAGTGGAATGCTGTGCCGCGAATTTATTCTGGCGTAAAGGGCACCGGGTCTATACGCCGGATTTATCCGAGTCCGGAGTGGATGGCGTTGCTCGACAGCATATTATTGCCTTGCTGGCAGATTCTGATTTCGAGCTACAGATCGTCAGCGAACCCTTGATTGCACTGTCAGATGCGGACGAAGTGCTGGTTTGCAATGCATTAATGCCGATCGTCCCTGTAAATCAGGCGCACATCTGGCGTTATCACTCCCGAGAGCTTTATCAATTTCTAAGTCCTGACTGCTAGTAGATGGTTGATTTATGAAGAAAAAGAAAATTGGTTTGCTGATTATCACTGCCGTTGTGCTGATATTACTGGTCGCATGGCAGAAAATGCAGCGTTTTGCTGATTCTCCATTGGCTATCGAAAAGGAAACTATCTTTACGCTTCCGGCTGGTACGGGAAGAGAAGGGCTGGAAACGCTGCTTCTCGATCAGAAAATTATTACTGATGACACATTTTTTCCGTGGCTGCTGCGTTTTGAACCTGAATTGGCAAAATTCAAGGCGGGTACGTATCGCCTGACTTCGGGCATGACCGTGCGCGAGATGCTGGCGCTGCTGTCCAGCGGAAAAGAAGCGCAATTTTCCATCCGTTTTGTCGAAGGCTCACGTTTGAAAGAGTGGCTGGCCACGCTGCAACAAGCACCTTATATCAAGCATTCATTGGCCGATAAAACCGAACAAGACGTCGCCAATCAGTTGGAAATCAAAGATAAGTCGAATCCGGAAGGCTGGTTTTATCCTGATACGTATTCATACACGGCAGGTACGAGCGATATCGCCCTGTTGCAGCGTGCACATCAGCGCATGAAAAAAACGGTGGATGAGGTCTGGAAAGGGCGCGAAGAAGGATTGCCGTATAAGACACCGGACGAATTACTGACGATGGCGTCAATCATTGAAAAAGAAACGGCGATCAATGAAGAACGTACTCAGGTCGCTTCCGTTTTTGTCAATCGCTTACGGCTTGGTATGCGCTTGCAAACCGATCCCACAGTGATTTATGGCATGGGTGATGACTATAAAGGCGTGATAACCCGTAAAGCATTAGACACGCCGACGCCTTACAATACGTATGTCATCTCCGGCTTGCCGCCGACGCCAATTGCGATGCCGGGGAAAGCCTCATTGGATGCGGCTGCGCATCCTGCCAAAACGTCATACCTGTATTTTGTGGCAGATGGAAAAGGCGGACACAGTTTTACCACTAACCTTGCAGACCATAATCGTGCTGTGAGGGTATACCGCTCAGCGTTAAAGGAACGGGATGAACAGTAAATTTATCGTCATTGAAGGATTGGAAGGCGCAGGGAAGACCACTGCACGCAATATCGTCGTGGAAACGTTGCGGTCACATGGTGTGAAAGACGTGGTGTTCACGCGGGAGCCAGGTGGTACGCCGCTGGCAGAGAAACTGCGTGAGCTTATCAAGCAAGGTATAGCCGATGAGAAGGTCACTGACAAAGCAGAAGTCCTGATGTTATACGCGGCCAGAGTACAGTTGGTGGACAACGTCATCAAACCAGCGATGGCGAATGGAAACTGGGTCATCGGCGATCGTCACGATCTCTCTTCACAAGCTTATCAGGGCGGTGGACGTGGGATCGATCAGCAACTTCTCCGCTCACTGCGCGATACCGTGCTGGGTGATTTTCGGCCTGACCTGACGCTCTATCTTGATTTGCCGCCAGCCATCGGCTTGCAGCGCGCGCGCCAGCGGGGCGAGCTGGATCGGATTGAGCAGGAGTCGCTGGCTTTCTTTGATCGTACCCGTTCCCGCTATCAGGAACTGGCGGCGGAAGATGACAGCATCCTGACGATCGATGCCTCACAGCCTATTGATGCCGTTAGTGCGGATATTCAGGCGACGTTACAGCAGTGGTTGAAGCAACAAGGGTTGCAGCCTGTTGCGCAGGGGCAGGGCTGATGGATTGGTATCCGTGGCTGAATGCATCCTATCGGCAGCTTATCGGCCAATATCAGGCTGGCAGGGGGCATCATGCGGTATTGCTGCATGCGCTGCCGGGCATGGGCGATGAGTCGCTGATTTATGCGCTGAGCCGTTGGCTGATCTGCCAACAGCCTGATGGAATGAAAAGCTGCGGTCAGTGTCACTCTTGTAACCTGATGACCGCAGGAACACATCCAGACTGGCATGTGTTGAGCCCAGAGAAAGGCAAGCAAAGCCTGGGCGTCGATCCCGTGCGTGACGTCGTGGAAAAAGTGTATCAACACTCCCGACAGGGCGGAGCAAAAGTGATCTGGCTGGCTGCCGCTGAGCAACTGACAGAGGCTGCCGCCAATGCGCTGCTGAAAACGCTGGAAGAACCGCCGCAGAATACCTTCTTTTTATTTGGCTGCCGCGAACCAGCCCGGTTATTGGCTACTTTGCGCAGCCGTTGTTTGTATCATTATCTGGATGTTCCAAATGAGACGCAGAGCGTGCTGTGGCTGAATGCTCGCCATCGCCATGACAGCAAGGCATTGCGCACGGCATTGAGATTGCAATCGGGCGCGCCGCTAGCCGCCGAAGCGTTATTGCAGCCAGAGCGTTGGAAACAGCGTAGCGCGCTGTGTCAGGCGTTTTCTGCTGCGCTAACTTCGCGAGATCAGCTCTCATTGATATCACAGCTAAATCATGACGATGCGGATGTTCGTATTCACTGGTTGGCTGCGCTACTGCTGGATGCCATGAAATGGCAGCAGGGCGCGAATGAGCATTTAGTGAATCAGGATCAGATTGAACTGGTTGAGCGTCTGGCGCGCGAACCTTCCGCACATTTGCAGTATGAGCTGCAACAGTGGCTGGCTTGTCGGCAAAAATTGCTGACCGTCACGGGGGTAAATCGTGAACTGCTGCTGACGGAACGCCTGCTTGATGGAGAGCGCACGCTTGCTTCATCGGTTAAGCGCGACATCCCCCCTTTTTCTGTTTAATTACTATCGAGTAAATATCATGTTGTTAGTGGATTCCCACTGTCATCTTGACGGTTTGGATTATGAGTCATTGCATAAAGACGTCTCCGACGTGCTGGATAAAGCGAAAAGCCGTGATGTCGGTTTCCTTCTGGCGGTGGCGACAACGCTGCCCGGCTATCGTGCCATGGTGGAGTTAATCGGCGAGCGCGATAACGTGGCCTTTTCCTGCGGCGTTCATCCGCTCAATCAGGAAGCCCCTTATGATTATGCCGAGCTGCGTGAGCTAGCCAGCGACAGCCGTGTGGTGGCAATGGGGGAAACGGGTCTGGACTATTTCTATCAGCAGGAGACGAAAGCCCAGCAGCAAGCGTCGTTTCGCGAACACATTCGTATAGGCAATGACCTGAGCAAACCGGTCATCGTGCATACGCGTGCTGCCCGTGAAGATACATTGGCAATTCTACGTGACGAGCAGGCGGAGAAATGCAGCGGCGTTCTGCACTGTTTTACGGAAGATTTGATCACGGCAAAAGCGCTGCTGGACATGGGCTTCTATATCTCGTTTTCTGGGATCGTCACGTTCCGCAATGCAGAAGAACTGCGTGACGTCGCGCGTTACGTGCCGCTGGATCGGATGCTGATTGAGACGGATTCCCCTTGGCTCGCGCCGGTTCCGTACCGAGGTCAGGAAAACCAGCCCGCATACGTACGCGATGTAGCAGAATATCTCGCTGTACTGAAAGGCACATCGTTGGAAACCCTCGCTGCCGCCACGACAGAAAACTTCTCCCGCCTGTTTCACATCGATCCGGCTCGGTTGACCGCCGCGCAATAGTGGCTGAAAATAGCCGAGTTTTTTTTATCCGTGTAATTAATAGCGCTTCATCATCCCCTTGATTAGGTTTTTCCTCTTCAGGGGGACGTGTTTTTTAGCGATATATCACAGAAAAGTGCAATATCTGTTCGACCTCAGCCTGTTGGCTTGTGGAAACGTGATAGCAATCAAACATTGTGAACGCTATTTATTTTACTCTGCGTAAAAATTAAAGGGGGCTAAGACACCCCAACTCGCAAAGGCCATCCTCCCCGTCTTTGCTTATATGAAGTATCAGAAGTAAAAGCACTATTACTCAGGAGCACACTCAATTATGTTCAAGAATGCATTCGCAAACCTGCAAAAAGTAGGTAAGTCGCTAATGCTGCCCGTATCCGTACTCCCTATCGCAGGTATCCTGCTGGGTGTCGGTTCGGCCAATTTTAGCTGGTTGCCTGAAATTGTCTCCAGCGTCATGGCACAGGCCGGTGACTCGGTGTTTGCCAACATGCCGTTGATTTTTGCTATTGGTGTTGCCCTGGGCTTCACTAATAACGACGGTGTTTCCGCACTGGCGGCGGTGGTGGCTTATGGCATCATGGTCAAAACCATGGCCGCGATTGCACCGCTGGTTCTTAATCTACCGGCTGCCGAGATTACGGCGAAGCATCTGGCGGATACCGGTGTTCTGGGCGGGATCATTGCCGGTGCGATTGCCGCGTATATGTTTAACCGTTTCTACCGCATTCAGTTGCCTGAGTATCTGGGCTTCTTTGCCGGTAAACGTTTTGTGCCGATTATTTCCGGCCTGACGGCGATCGTTACTGGTGCTGTGCTGTCTTTCATATGGCCACCGGTCGGTAGCGCTATCCAAACGTTTTCACATTGGGCTGCGAATGAGAACCCGATGTTGGCATTCGGTATTTATGGGGTCGTTGAACGTTCTCTGGTACCGTTTGGTCTGCACCATATCTGGAACGTACCTTTCCAAATGCAGGTGGGTGAATTCACCAATGCGGCGGGTCAGGTTTTCCACGGTGATATCCCACGTTACATCGCGGGTGACCCGACGGCGGGTAAACTGTCCGGCGGTTTCTTGTTTAAAATGTACGGCTTGCCAGCTGCTGCTATTGCTATCTGGCATTCAGCGAAGCCAGAAAACCGCGCGAAAGTGGGCGGCATCATGATCTCTGCGGCGCTGACCTCGTTCCTGACGGGTATTACTGAGCCAATTGAGTTCTCCTTCATGTTCGTTGCGCCGATTCTGTATGTGATCCATGCGATTCTGGCGGGTCTGGCATTCCCAATTTGTATCCTGTTGGGTATGCGTGATGGCACAAGCTTCTCTCACGGTCTGATCGACTTTGTGGTACTGAGCGGCAACGGTAGCAACCTGTGGCTGTTCCCGATTGTGGGCCTGTGCTATGCGCTGATTTACTACACCATTTTCCGCGTTCTGATTGCCAAACTGAATCTGAAAACGCCGGGCCGTGAAGATAGCGCCTCTGAGCAAACCTCACAGGACAGCACTGAAATGGCTGCCGCATTGGTTAGCGCGTTTGGTGGTAAAGAAAACATCACTAATCTGGATGCGTGCATCACCCGTCTGCGTGTTAGCGTAGGCGATGTGGCTAAAGTTGATCAGGCTGGCCTGAAAAAACTGGGTGCAGCAGGTGTGGTTGTAGCAGGTTCCGGTGTTCAGGCCATTTTCGGTACCAAATCCGATAACCTGAAAACCGACATGGACGACTACATCCGTAACCACTGATGTGTTGTTGGGGAGTGGTAAAAAGGGGCGAAAGCCCCTTTTTTTATGGTCAGAACCGCCTTATTCCTCTTCCTGAGACTGACGGGCGTAAACCACCAGACGCAGATGGCGATCTTCATCGATGGTCAGCGAGGTATGTTCGAAAGCTTCAGCCTTGCCGTCGATCATCAGTTGCCGTACGCCGCTACATGGGGCGTGTACCTCATGCTGCCGCCACCACGTTTTGAAATCTGGCGATACCCGTTCCAGCTCGTCCACCAGTTCATGAATGTCCGCTTCCTGCGTCGCACGTGCGAAATCGCGGCGAAAACTCGACAGCATCTGTGGAGCCTGTTGCTCCCAGCCGATGAATCGCTCATGCAGTAACGGGTCGGTGAACAAGAGCCAGAGCAGATTACGTCTTTCGGAAGGATGGGCGTCGAAGCTGAAAAGCTGATTCGCCGATTCATTGAAGGTCAGCACATCCCAGCGCAGATTGAGGATATAGGCCGGATGTGGAGCCAGATCGTGCATTAGACGCCGTACCAGCGGCGGCACGACGCACCACGTTTTACCCGGTTCGGCAGGCGGCCGCTCATGTGCCAGCAGGAACAGATGGCGACGTTCAGCGGCATCGAGTTTTAGCACCCGTGCCAGGCTGTCCAGAAATGCCGCCGACACACCGATATCGCGTCCCTGTTCGAGCCAGGTGTACCACGTCAGGCCAACGCCAGCCAATGCCGCCACTTCTTCGCGTCTTAACCCCGGCGTGCGCCGTCTTCCTCCGCTAGGCAAGCCTACGTCGGCGGGTGACACCCGTTCACGGCGCGCGCGCAAAAATGCAGCCAGATCGTGGCGAGTTCTTTCCAGTGTTCGCATCGTTTACCGCATTGCTTTTAGTAATAGCATAAGTGGTTAAATTGTAATTGTTTAAAAAGGATTTGAGAATGGCGGCGTCATTATTTTCGATACGCAACTTCTCGATATGCAAGGAGACACAAGATGAACTCAAACTATCGCGCGTCGGCATTGTCTGCGCCAGCCGTCAACAGCCCGCCATGGCTTGGCCTCTCTGTGCTGCTGATGGCCGGTTTTGTCACGATCTTCGACCTGTTCGTGGTCAATATCGCGATTCCCAGCATGCAGGCCGATCTGGGCGCTAGCTTCGCGCAAATTGGTTTCATCGTAGCGGGTTATGAACTGGCTTTCGGCGTATTGCTGATTACAGGAGGGCGGCTGGGAGATGTATTTGGTCGACGTCGCCTGTTTGTGGTGGGCATGGCCGGGTTTACGCTCGCCTCTGCGCTGTGTGGTTTAGCGCCCAGTGCGGGGTTTCTGATCGGTGCTCGCATTTTGCAGGGACTTGCGGCCGCTTTACTGTTTCCACAGGTTTATGCTTCTATCCGCGTTAATTTCGATGGGAATGACAGTCGCCGTGCCTTCGGTCTGTTGGGTATGACGCTAGGGCTCGCCGCTATCGCGGGTCAGATACTGGGGGGATGGCTGGTGCATGCCAATCTATTCGGGCTGGGCTGGCGCAGTATCTTTCTTATCAATGTACCCATTGGCCTGCTGGCTATCGCGGCTGCACGATTTATCCCTGAGTCCCGGACGCCGCAGCGCCCTTCGCTGGACTGGATGGGTGTGGCGTTGGTCAGCGTTGGGCTGACGCTGCTGCTGGTGCCGCTGATTGAAGGGCCGGGACAAGGGTGGCCAGCATGGAGCCTGTGGATGTTGGCCACAGCAACGCTCTTGTTAGCGATGTTTTACCGTCAGCAGGAACGTCGACAGCGAGCGGGGCATCTTCCGCTGGTGGATATGCATCTGCTCGTACAGCGCCGTTTCCTGCTGGGTGTGTTATTGGTGCTGCTGGTGTATTCCACATCCAGCTCATTTTTCCTGTGTTTTGCTTTGCTGGTACAAACAGGGCTGGGACTTGATCCTTTCCTTGCAGGAAGTATTTTCGCGCCGTGCAGCGTGGGCTTCGTTCTGGCATCGCTGGCTGCACCACGTCTGGTTGCCCGCTGGGGCACGGCTGCTATCGTCGCGGGGGCGCTGGTTTATGCTGTCTCGATCGGCTTGTTGATTATGCAGGTGCAGCTCGCGGGGGCCGATCTGGCGGCCGTTCGGCTGATCCCTGTGCTGGTGGTGGTCGGGGCAGGTCAGGGCTTCATCATGACGCCGCTGTTGAATCTGGTGTTGGGCTTTGTGGATGAGGTTCAGGCGGGTATGGCATCGGGCGTGATCTCGACGGTTCAGCAGATTGGGGCGGCGCTGGGTGTGGCCGTGGTGGGCATCCTGTTTGGTACTGCACTGGCGACAGGCGATGGTACGGTTTTACCAGCGGGCCAATACGTTGCAGCCTTTGTGGCGGGAATGCTCTACAACCTGATTGCTGCGCTGCTGGTTTGCATCCTGTTGCTGATGCTGGTGAGAACGCAGCGGTCTCTTAGTTGATGAGAAAGCCCACACACGAATTTTCGATGGATGATGCGAAATCCTGACCGCAGGGGCGGTAGCGTCGCTGTTTTCGGGAGAAGGCGGGCGTATTTCTGGTTTTTACTGGGAGTCGTATTTTGACCACCCGCACCAGAAATAGACGAAGAAGGTTGAAAGAAATGGAATATGTCACTCATACTGCCTACATGACGTCGTTCAACGCCAGCTTTAACAAGGAAATCAATCATGGCTGAAGAAACCATTTTTAGTAAAATCATCCGCCGGGAAATTCCTGCCGATATCGTGTATCAGGATGAACTGGTCACCGCCTTCCGTGACATCGCGCCTCGCACGCCAACCCATATTCTGATCATCCCGAACGTCTTGATCCCGACCGTTAACGACACGGCTCCCGAGCATGAAGCGGCGCTGGGACGTATGGTGACGGTCGCGGGTAAAATTGCCCAGCAGGAAGGTATTGCAGAAGACGGCTATCGCCTGATCATTAACTGCAACCGACACGGCGGGCAGGAGGTTTATCACATCCATATGCATTTGCTGGGTGGTCGCGCATTAGGGCCTTTGCTGGCGAACTAGATCTTATAAAACTAGACCCTATAGAACCAGGTTCGATAGTCGTGGTTAGACTATCGCGCGAGAAAACCATCATGCGAGAACATCATGCGTAACCCGATGCTTTTTCTGTCCGCGTGTTTGATGGCTGGGCTGCTGGCGGGCTGTAGCGCGCCAAAGGTACTGACCATCAATGAACGGCAAACGCTGGTACTAGATGCACCTGTGCTATCGGCCGGTATTACCGCGGGGAACCCGTCGCTGGATTCAGAAAATGGCCGGCTGCGCGCGTCTTCCGCCGTCAGCAACGACGCTTCACACGCGGTGACCGTGCATTACCGTTTCTATTGGTATGATGAAAACGGGCTGGATGTGCTGCCTTTTGAAGAGGTACAGTCCATTGAAATCCCGCCACAGACGGAAATGACGGTTTTTTCCACGCGCAGCAGTCCCAATGCGCGTCAGGTTCGTCTTCATCTGTTTTTGTAATGGTGTGCAGAGAGAGAATATATGAAAAAGTATCTAGGGGTGATGCTGGCGACATTGGTACTGACAGGGTGCCCCAGCCATCCGCCGGAACCGACCGAACCGCCTGCGACGATTGAGCCCGTTGAGCCTCAAGTGCCGACTACGCCAACGCCGCCGCCGGGTGAATCTGTACCGCAACCGCCAAAAATCCAGACGTTGAACTGGGAAGCCAGCATTAATCCGCTGGTAGCGCAAATGCTGAAAGCCGATGGTGTCACGCCGGGTAGCATCCTGCTGGTGGATAGCGTGAAAAATAACACTAACGGCTCACTACCGATAGCGAAAGCAACAGGGGCGTTGTACAGCGCGTTATCCTCCGGTAAAGCATTTACACTGGTGCCACGTGAGCAGTTGGCTGCGGCGAAACAAACGCTGGGTCTGTCGGTTGATGACAGCTTAGGATCGCGCAGCAAGGCGATTGGTCTGGCGCGTTATGTCAGCGCGCAGTATGTGCTGTACAGCGATGTCAGTGGTGATGTGAAATCGCCGCAGCTCGACATGCAACTGATGCTGGTGCAGACCGGTGAAATTGTGTGGTCAGGTAATGGCGCCGTTCAGCATTAAGCAGGCAGGCATCCGGCAGCTGACTGCGACGATCCAGAAACATTTCCCGGCTGTGGAGATGGCGGATATTCGCTTTGAGCTGGTGGGTGGGCTGAGTAGTAAAAGCTGGCGTATCCGTGGGCCGGACATCGAATGGCTTGCGCGTCGGCAGTCGCCAACCGAGCGGAAAATGGGCGTCGATCGCCAGCGCGAATTCGCCTTGCTGCGGCAGATGTCGGCGATAGGTCTTGCGCCACGGCCGCGACTGTGGCGTGACGGCTGGCTGATCGTCGAGTGGGTACCGGGACGCATTGCCACCTCTGATGAGTTCCTGATGATGCTGGCTAATGGCGAAGTGGCTCGCCTGTTGTCTCAGCTTCATCGCCAGCCGCGTAGCGGTCATCCTCTCGATCTCAAAGTGCTCTTCGCGCAGCACTGGCAGTTGATGGATCCGCGCCGCCGTTCGCCCGCGTTATTGCGTGCCCACCATTATTTTCAGCGTGCGGCGCTACCCACGCCTTTGGCGCTAGCTCCTCTCCACCTCGATGTGCATGCTGAAAACCTGCTGATTACTCCACAAGAAACGATGCTGATTGACTGGGAATATGCCTCAGATGGTGATATTGCCTTTGAACTGGCGTTCATTGTGCGAGCCAGTCAGATGGAAAGCATGGCGCAAACGCATTTTCTACAGAGCTACCAGCGACATCGGCGAGGGTTTTCCGTGAACCGCCTCCAGCAACAGATGATGCAGTGGTTCCCCTGGGTCGATTATCTGGTATTGATGTGGTTTGAGGTTCGCTGGCAGCAAACGAAGAACCCTGAATTTTTAGCGGAAATTCCCGCGCTCTATCATCGGCTACAACAATATCATTGGCTATAGTCATGCTATCGGCTATAGCCAGGCTGACGGTATGGCTTGTGTGGTAAAGATCGTTTCATTAAGCAGTACACTTTAAAGAATGAGGTTTTTGTGAGTCCGGTAATGTTAGACGTTGCCAGCTATGAGCTGGATGCAGAAGATCGTGAAGTGCTGGAACATCCGCTGGTTGGCGGCGTGATTCTGTTTACCCGTAATTTTCATGATGCGGCGCAGTTACGTGAGTTAGTGCGTCAAATCCGCGCGGCGTCGCGCGAGCGCCTTGTGGTGTCCGTGGATCAGGAAGGCGGACGGGTTCAGCGTTTTCGTGACGGGTTTACTCGTCTGCCTGCCGCGCAGGCGTTCGCTGCATTAAACAGCGAGTCAGAAGCCCTGCGTTTGGCGGAAGAGGGCGGCTGGCTGATGGCGGCAGAAATGATCGCCATGGATATCGATATTAGCTTCGCGCCAGTGCTGGATATCGGCCACCAGAGCGCGGCGATTGGCGAGCGTTCATTCCATGCCAATCCAGAGACGGCGCTGGCCGTAGCGCAAAGCTTTATTCGCGGCATGCATAGCGCGGGTATGAAGGTTACGGGTAAACACTTCCCCGGCCACGGTGCGGTCAGCGCTGATTCACATAAAGAAACCCCGCGCGATCCGCGTCCGCTTGCAGAAATTCGCGCACATGACATGCTAATTTTTAAAGAACTGATCCAGCGCCAACAGCTGGATGCCATCATGCCTGCCCACGTGATTTATACGGAGGCCGATCCGCATCCAGCCAGTGGTTCGCCCTATTGGCTCAAAACGGTGCTGCGTGAAGAGCTGGGTTTTGATGGCATCATTTTCTCCGACGATCTCTCGATGGAAGGTGCCGCTGTGATGGGCAGTTATCCCGAGCGGGCGCAGGCGGCGTTGCAGGCGGGATGTGACATGATTCTGGTTTGCAATCATCGCGAAGGGGCGGTTAGCGTGCTGGATAACCTGTCCCCGGTCAAAGCGGATCAACTGACGCGCTTATATCATCAGGGTTCGTTTTCTCGTCGGGAACTGCTGGATTCGCCACGCTGGAAGCAGGCGAATCAGGCGCTCACATTGCTCAGCGAGCGCTGGCAGGCGCATAAAAATGGCGAGAAATAGGCAACCTAGTCTGCGGTGAGGATGAAAGATGATTATCTATTTACACGGTTTTGACTCGACCAGCCCCGGCAACCATGAAAAGGTCCTACAGCTTCAGTTTATTGATGAAGATGTACGATTGATTAGCTACAGCACGTTGCATCCGCGTCATGATATGCAACATCTGCTAAAGCAGGTAGATAAGACGATTCAGCAGTCTGATGACGATCGTCCGCTGATCTGTGGCGTGGGGTTGGGGGGCTTCTGGGCCGAACGCGTCGGTTTCCTGTGTGATATACGACAAGTCATCGTTAATCCTAACCTTTTCCCCCAGGAAAATATGAGCGGGAAAATCGATCGCCCAGAAGAGTATCTGGATATCGCCACGAAGTGCGTGGCGAACTTTCGCGAAAAGAACCGCGATCGCTGCATGGTGATGCTTTCCCGTCAGGATGAAATGCTCGACAGCCAGCGTAGCGCGCAGACGTTGGGAACGTATTACGAGATCGTCTGGGACGATATTCAGACGCATAAATTCAAAAGCATCTCCCCCCATTTGCAGCGAATAAAAGCCTTCAAAACGCTCGGTTAACCCTGCGTTAGCGAGGACCTGTTCATCGCGGCTGTCGTTCCTTCTGATACCCTTATTTGAGGGGGAACAGGAGGAATGACGCAATTTATTTACTTTCCTTAGTTCATCCAGCGGCGCAGATGCGCACGATTCAGCATTTTCTCTTCGCGCGGATTTCTGCTAATTCACTGAAATAAAGATGGAATTTTCTCGCTAAAAATCTGCCTGACAAAATAAATTGATATATATCAATTTTGGTATGACCAAATAACCTAGCGTGCTATTCTTGCAGCAGATATCAGGCTTAACTTACGCGAACCCTATGTTATATAAGGATATTATTTTTTACTCTTTATTAACGATTGGTTCACATTTTAGGGGGTCATTTTGACATCACCAACCAAAAAAATTGTCATTGTCGGCGGGGGAGCTGGCGGACTTGAACTCGCAACGAGTTTGGGCCACAAGTTAGGACGCAAGAAAAAAGCGGAGATTACGCTGGTGGATCGTAACCATAGCCACCTGTGGAAACCGCTGCTGCATGAAGTGGCGACAGGCTCGCTGGACGACGATATGGACGCGCTGAGCTATCTGGCGCACGCCCGCAATCACTATTTCCAGTTCCAACTGGGCATGCTGACGGATATCGATCGTGAAGAGCAGCAGATTCAACTGGCTGAAGTGTGTGACGAGCAAGGCGATGTGCTGGTTGCCGCGCGTCGTATCCCGTATGACATTTTGGTGGTGGCATTAGGCAGTACCTCAAATGACTTCGGTACGCCGGGCGTGAAAGATCACTGTATTTTCCTGGATAATCCGAAACAAGCCCGTCGTTTCCATAATGAAATGCTGAATTTGTTCCTGAAATTTACGGCAAATCAGGAAGAAAAAGAGCGCGTGAATATCGCGATTGTGGGCGGCGGCGCGACAGGGGTCGAACTGTCTGCGGAATTGCATAACGCGGTGAAACAGCTGCACAGCTACGGCTTTGACGGGCTGGATAACCAAACGCTGAATGTGACGCTGGTGGAAGCGGGCGAACGTATTCTGCCTGCGCTGCCGCCACGTATTTCAGCGGCTGCACATCAGGAACTGAACAATATTGGCGTCCGTGTGCTGACGAAAACCATGGTGACCAGCGCAGAAAGTGGCGGTCTGAATACCAAGGACGGTGAATTTATCGAAGCCGACCTGATGGTTTGGGCGGCGGGCATCAAGGCACCGGATGCGATGAAAGAGATTGCGGGTCTGGAAACGAACCGGATTAACCAGTTGGTGGTTGAGCCGACGCTGCAGACGACGCGCGATCCCAACATTTTCGCCATTGGCGACTGCGCCTCCTGCCCGCAGGAAGGCGGCGGTTTTGTACCACCGCGCGCGCAGGCCGCTCACCAGATGGCATCACGTTGCCACAGCAATATCATCGCATTGCTGAACGGGCAAACGCTGAAGCCTTACGTCTATAAAGATCACGGTTCGCTGGTTTCACTGTCTAAATTCAGTACGGTTGGCAGCCTGATGGGGAACCTGATGCGGGGCTCCGTAATGGTAGAAGGACGGATTGCACGTTTCGTGTATATCTCCCTGTACCGCATGCACCAGGTTGCTCTGCATGGCTATGTTAAAACAGGCCTGATGATGCTGGTCGGTGGGATCAACCGGGTGATTCGCCCGCGTCTGAAGCTGCATTAATTCATCTTTGCTGACCTCTTTCTGATACGGGCATGAACGCAATTTCATGCCCGTATTCTTTTCTGCCAGCGGCCATCTTATTCTTACTCAGTAACCCTCGCTTTCCGTCGATCTACTCACAACCTCCTGTTTCTGTGCCGTAGCGCGATAGGTGATGCGCCGCGAGATAAATTAGAACAAAAAAGCGAGATAAATTCAGTTTGAAATTTTTTCTATACATGTAAGACTTTTACAAAAAACCATCCTTGGCTTCTGATATCAATCGAGTGACGCTGGTTTTCCTGATCCTAACTCCACGCAGCGCATCATTGACCGACGGGCCTTTATCGGGCCCGTATTGTTCCACAAAACAGCTCCCGCAAAGCCACCAGTATTATATTGCCCTGTCAGGGTGATGCGAGATAGTTCGGGGCATGTGACAGTTGGCGTTATTTCAACAAAGTTAGTGTTTGTTGTTAGGTTTCCAGCCGAAGAGGAAGCGAATAATCGATCAACGCTCAAGAAGCGAACATCTTTGGCAAACAGCGCCTGGTTCTTAATGTTTGACAAGGATACGTGATCTATCGACACATCGTAAATCAGATAACTTCCGGGGCTGGCATAAGGGAACAAGGCCTGGTCGAGGTGATAACCCAGCACCACAGCGACCGAGACCAGCGACAATTTATAGATAGTGACGCTGAGTTGGGCGGGCGAAACCAGCGCAATAACGATAAGTAACAAGACGGATAGGAGGATCCAGCTACGCAGACGATTTGGAAAAATTTTATTAATGATGAACATGATGAACATGATGAGATTCCTTGGTGTTGAAAGAAATTACAACAAACAGGGACATTGTGATCGGGTACGAGCGGGATGTAATTTGCCCTCGGACAGAAAAAAGCCCAGCATCATTTGATCTGGGCTTAATACACATGAATATCTAATTTTGTTGAGGAGACTATTGTGTAGGTGGTTTCATTTTATCACTGTTCCAATCCACAAAAGGAGCCAACTGACGCTGTAACCACCCGATTTTAGCCAATTGTGAATCTGGATACCCCATAGATCGAACTTGCTCGTTATAACATAAAGCATCCAATACCCGAAGTACCGGTGGCTCATCCATTTCAATGGTTAATCTTGTTTCGATGAATTCAGCAAGCATTTCCTCACTAGATGCCGCCTTTATCATCAGCTTTTCTAACTCAACAAATCGACGAGCTAAGTCAAAATGCATACGTGCTCGTTGAGATGATGCTAGCACTAGATTAATGGCTGATAACCCCGTAACCAGCCCCAAACCGATCAGAGCAACTGTCTTTGATGACTCGGAAAGCATTCCATAAATCGCTGTCGAACCAAGCATCACCGTAAGCATATTACTTATCTGATCTAATCGGTCGTAAAAAGCTCTGCGACGGTTGTGGTACCGAACTGAACGGCGGACATCAAAGAGCAAATTATTCCATTTTTGGGTTAGTTCACTGTCCGTTATCTCCATTTCTATCCCCTTTCTTGTCAATTGGGTTTGGTGGAGCAAATGTATTTGATACTTTTAGTTGTTCAAGTCCATCACCAAGACTGACTCCCCCTCTATCTCTTTTGGTACTTTCCCCCACAGGTCGAGCTTGGCCAGTACGACTTCTGCTGTTTCCACTTGGTGGGTTTTGCTTCGTATGATCATTCATTTTAAATATATCCTTAATTGTCTCATTGAGCATTCAAGCACTGATACCGCACTGTTACCCTATAAAGGTTACAGCTAAACATGTCTCGTTCGACGCAAGATTGTAGGCCATCATCAAACGATTCAGCAGACTGATATCCCCATGACTGACAACGCTTGGTCGCTGGCTGGAGAGCCTTGGTTTTATCGATCTTTATTTGTTGGAAAGGCATATATTGATAAGACATCTCAACGATGCCGTCAGCACGGCTACCACCAGTGGCCGACATATCCGTTACGGCTGCACACCCTGATAATGCGAAAGCTATCGTACTCACCCAGAGATAACGTATTTCCAACTCCTTGCTGTGTTAATAAATCCAAATAAAATCTAATTGTTATGTTTCACACGAAACTCGTGCCACGCCAGGAACATTCGCTACCCCTTGTCCGACATCCTCACCTCTTTGGGTAAGTTTCACGATGTACAGCTCATTTTCAGACCATGCCTCCAACAAACCTTGCTCTGTTCCCCACATAATTTCAGTACGTAATAAATCCGATGAAGTAGCGTGCCCAACCGCTAGTAAGGCTTTCTTGAGGACATCTTCATTCGTTAGCTGCGCTGGAGAAACAATCAGTATCTGAAGAATGCGCATACGCCGATCTTCCTGCATAATTTTTGTAATAGCAGGAGAAAATGGAGCTGTTAGCAACATAGGGGGAAAGTTCAACATCAACAACCCTAATAGTTATAGGTATAAACGTTCTTAATGAGAACAAATTAGCCCGTTTTTTTAACCCGTTCAAGCTCGTCGGATAATTCTTGAAGTTTCTTTTCCATATCAATCAAGCGCTGTTTTTCCTCAGCGCCTCGCAGCAAGTCCCTGCGTACATCTGGGTCTAGCTGATTTAAAAGTTCAAGCAAAGTTAAATCACTTCTACTGACAGTTGACTCTTGGCTATCCACCGAGCCTCTCAGCATTGAGCCAGTTCCTGTCAATAACCAATCTAGCGATATTCCTTTTTCTTTGCTGGTTTCTACGCATTTTGCGTATGTAACTTTGTTTCTTGATTTCCAACTGCTAAGCGTCTGAGGGCTCACACCAATTTGAATGCATAGCGCGTTATCACTAGGAGTGCCGTAAATCTCTTTTAACCTAGATATGACAACCTCATACTCATTTTGTTGATCTATTCCTTGATATACGCATTTTGCGTAGGTGCAATTAAACACATTGAGTACACAATAGCCCAACGGGAACACTATGAATAAACGAAAGATTCAAGCCCGTCTGATTGAGCGTGACAGCAATTTTCGTCAGTTCGCGCTGTGTGGCGGCCAACCGAATCTGGATCTGTTCGACAGCGAAGAGTAAAATTAAGGGCAGAAGAGTTAAATTTTCTGCCCTTGTCTCTTTTACAGTATGTGAAAGGTAATTACTGTAATCTATCCCGATAAATCCCCACTGGTCTCACTAAATCCCATTTATCTCAGATTCTCTTAATTGTTTATCTCACTTCTAATCAGATAGGCTACTTCGCTGATATGGCAGTATAAAATATCGTCCTATTACCAATTCCAGTTAAGATAATTCCCAAATGACGCTTTTATGTTACGAATCTGACACTTTTGGTCAATTAGTCTTATTGCGAGAGTGCGAAACATTGTGCAGACTTTCCACTGTTTACAGATGGCGTAGCACGCACGCCGAAAATTCTGAATGCTGATATTCAGAAGGAACCACCGGATTCATCGCGTTAAACGCGAGCTGGCGTAAAACAAGATTTACGGCAGGATTGCAGGTGGGGAATGCGTGAGAATAGATTCGGGAGGTATCCTGTGAACAAATCAATGTTAGCGGGTGTAGGTATTGGTGTGGCTGCTGCATTGGGTGTGGCGGCGGTGGCGAGTATGGATGTATTTTCCTCTAAACCTCAGTTTGCACAGGTGCTAACAGCAACACCAATTAAAGAAACGGTCAAAACGCCTCGTCAGGAGTGCCGTAATGTGAGCGTGACGCATCGTCGTCCGGTACAGGATGAAAACCAGATTGCTGGCTCGGTGCTGGGTGCTGTCGCGGGTGGTGTTCTGGGTCACCAGATTGGTGGCGGACGCGGTAAAGATATCGCGACGGTAGCGGGCGCGTTGGCAGGTGGTTATGCCGGCAACCGTGTACAAAGCGGTATGCAGGAAAATGATACGTACACGACGCAGCAACAGCGCTGTCAGACGGTGTACGACAAATCACAAAAAGTTCTGGGTTATGATGTCACCTATAAAATCGGCGACCAGCAGGGTAAAATCCGCATGGATCGCGATCCTGGTTCACAAATTCCAGTAGACCGAAACGGGCAATTAATCCTGAATCAGCAGAGTTAACTGACCTCTAACGTCTACGGTTTGCGCTGACACCTCTCTAAAAACCGCGAGACACCTGAAGAAGGTGCTCGTGGTTTTTTCATTCTCTGTTCTTTCTGCTTATAGGCTCTTCCTGCTTTCGGTTAGCTTCATGCTAAGGGATAGCAGCAAGGCGGCCGCAGCGAATCCCCCCGCCAGCCAAAGTGTCGCGATCGGGCCTGAACTATCGACGGCTTGACCACCGACCCACGATCCGAGTGCGATACCAACATTGAAAATGCCAACATACAGCGCGGAGGCGATCTCCACGGCGCGCGGGGCGGCCTTCATCATCCATGTCATCAAACCGACGGACACGCCGCCGTAGGCCAGTCCCCAGACGAGCAGCGCCACGCCGCCGCCGAAATGCGAACCGCCGATGGTCAGGAACAGTATCGGAGTCAACAATAGCCCCAGCGCGATGACTATCAAGGTGAACGCCGTGCGTCGCGCGGCGATGATGCCCGCCAGAAAATTGCCGACGATGCCTGCCAGGCCATAGGCGAACAGCAGTACGCCTATCCATCGCGCATCGAATCCCGATACCGAGAGCAGCAGCGGCCGCACGAAGGTAAAGGCCATGAAGTGTCCGGCCACCAGCAACAGCGTCAGGATTAGCCCGATTTGTAGCTTACGGTTGCTCAACTGCTCACCGAACTGGCGCACGGTGACGGAATGGGCAACGGGCAAGGCAGGAATAACCGCGAGGTGAAGCACTAGCACCAGCCCGCTAAACACGGCCATGCAGCCGAAGGCCCAGCGCCACCCGGCGAGATCGCCGATCAGTGCGCCGAACGGCACACCCAGCACGGATGCCGCTGCGACACCACCAAAAATGATGGATGTTGCCAGGCCGATGGCGTGTTCGGGAACGAGTCGGGCCGCCAGACCACCGGCAATCGCCCAGATACCGCCCATGCAGAAACCGACCAGCACGCGCGCAGCCAGCAGCCAGCCGATGTCCGGTGCCAGTGCCGAAGCAATGTTGGCGATAACCAGCAGCGTGAGCAGTCCGCATAGGATCCTGCGTCTATCCATGCCGCCGGATGCGATCACCACCAGCGGGGCGAATAGCGCAGCCAGTAGCGCGGGGAGTGAAATCATCAGGCCGGCGGTTCCGGTAGAAGTATGTAGCGTATCGGCAATCGGTGTTAGCAAGCCGACCGGAAGCATTTCCGTCGTGACGACAGAGAAGGTTGCAAGGCCGACGGCGACAACGGCCAGCCAGGAATGCTGTGCAGCAGCACCTATAGGGATAGAGGAATACGTGTTCATGGTTCAGTCCTTAACAGGGGAAAGCAGGCGATGTGTAACCGTCAAACGCTATGGGGAAGAGGAGAAGGCGTCGTCCGTAGGCGTTGGTATCCCCACAGCGCAACCAGCAGTACTAACACGCCAGCGCATAGCGCAACGGCGAATCCGGCTCGGGCACCGCTGTTGTCAACAACGTAGCCTGATACCGCTGCGCCCAGCGCCACGCCGACATTTAGCCCCGCCAGCAGCCAGGTCATGCCCTCGGTCAGGCGGTGCTCGGGCACCAGACGTTCGACCAGCGACATTGCCACGATCATGGTGGGGGCGAAGAACAACCCGGCGATCAGCACGGCCGCAGCCAGCCCGGGAATGCTGCCAACCAGCAGCAGAGGCAACGTGGTTGCAGCCGTTGCTAAACCGCCCAGCAATAACAACAGGTGCAATGCGGTTCGCAGTTTGAGAGCGCCGAACACCAGCCCGGCCAGACAAGAGCCGACCGCATAAGCCGACAACACCAGACTGGCCGCGGCTGGCTGACCACGCTGTTCAGCGAAGGCGACGCTGACGATATCCACGGTTCCGACGATAACGCCCATCGCGACCATCAGCAGCGCCAGCAAACGCACGCTCACCTGTTTGATCACCGAGCCCGAACGGTCTGTACGGACATTCTGCACTTCTACTAGTGGTTCGGTGCCGCGCTGTGTCACCAGCGCAAACACGCCAATAATCAGCAAGAGCGCCGCGGCCAGCGGGCCAGCCTGAGGAAACACCGCGACGGACAGCCCGACAGCCAGCGGTGGCCCGGCGATAAACGTGACTTCATCGAGCACGGTTTCCAGTGAGTAGGCGGTCTGCAAGCGAGGCTGGCCGCGATAGATTGCCGTCCAGCGTGCTCTCACCATCGCGGACATGCTGGGCATAAAACCAGCCAGCAAAGCACCGATGAATAAGTTCCAGTCAGGTGCTTGCCACCAGGTGCTGGCGAGCAGAAGCAGCATGCCGATCGCGCTGACGGTGGTTGCTATCGGCAGCACGCGGCCTTGCCCGTGGCGATCGACCAGACGGGAAATCTGCGGTGACAGCAGTGCGTAGGTCAACACAAAAGTGGCGGAGACGGCACCCGCCAGCGCATAGCTGCCGCGCAGTTGCGACAGCATGGTGATAATGCCAATGCCCGTCATGGGCAGTGGAATCCGCGCCAACACGCCAGCCAGCGCGAAGCCTCTGGTGCCGGGCGCGGCGAAAAGTTCTCGATAAGGGTTAACCATCTCATTCTCCAAAGTGAATCCACTTGCCACCACGTGGCGGCACAGCGACAATACATACAGAGCGTATGAATAAAAGCATATATTCATACGGAGTGAATGTAAATAATCATACGATGTGTATGTAAGGATGTGCCGATGGTTCGTCGTACCCGTGCTGAAATGGAAGAAACCCGCGCTACGCTGCTGGCGACTGCCCGTAAGGTCTTTAGCGAGCGCGGCTATGCCGACACCTCAATGGACGATCTCACCGCACAGGCGAGCCTGACCCGCGGGGCGCTTTATCACCATTTCGGTGACAAAAAAGGGCTGTTGGCGGCGGTGGTGGAGCAGATTGACGCCGAGATGGATGAACGGCTGCAGGTCATCTCCGACACCGCGGAGGATGCCTGGGACGGTTTTCGGCATCGCTGCCGCGCTTATCTGGAAATGGCGCTGGAGCCGGAGATTCAGCGTATCGTGCTGCGTGATGCGCGGGCGGTTTTGGGGGGCGCGTCGCCGGATTCACAACGCCATTGCGTTGAGTCGATGCAGCGGCTGATCGACAATCTGATCCGACAGGGCGTGGTCGCTGACGCCGATCCACAGGCGCTGGCATCGTTAATCTACGGCAGTTTGGCCGAGGCGGCGTTCTGGATAGCGGACGGAGAGGATGGAAATGCGCGGCTGGCACAAGGCGTTGCCGCGTTGGAATTGCTGTTGCGTGGGCTGTTAGTCGAGCCACGGTAGCGATCAAAAGAATAGCCTGACGAGACGCGTGGTTGGTGTCCCGTCTTTGGCTTAACGGCGGAAAATAATCTCTGCCCAGCGCGCCAGTCCGGCGGTAACGGAGCCAAAATCGTTGCCGCTGGCGATAGGAATATCAGGAAGCAGTTGCTGAATAGTCTGACGCAGCAGGGGAGAACGTGCGCTACCGCCAGTCAGGTAGATCACTTCCGGCCGGGTTTGACTGGTTTCTAGCGCCAGCGTCACCTGCTGCTGAATACGCATGAGCGGATTATCGATGGCGGTATTGAGTTCATCAGCATGAATGCGCGTTGCCAGACCCGATTCGATAAAGTGCAAATCAGCTGCCGTTTCCGATTGATTGGACAGCGCAATTTTGCTCTCTTCCGCTAATTGAATCAGACGGTAGCTCAGGCGCTGTTGCCAGACGGTCAGCAGTCTTTTCACCAGCTCGGGCTGACGGGCATCGCGGATCATTTCGTTGATTAACGCGCGGCTGGCGGTGCTATGAAACTCTTTTTGCGCCGGAATATCGTTAATCGCGACCGCATTCCACCAGGTCATGATCGGCAGGGCGATGCCTTTTTCTGTCTCGCTATTCATACCAAGCAGCGGCATCAGCTGTTTGAACGCGAGCATGATGTCCAGATCGTTACCGCCAACGCGGCAGCCGCTGTGTCCTAACAGGCTTTGCGAACGTTCTTGCTGCTTATGCCACTCTGGGCCCATCAGCAGCATGGAGCAGTCGGTGGTGCCGCCGCCGATATCCACGACCAGCACGCGCGTTTCTTTCGTCAGCGTGGATTCGAAATCCAGCCCGGCGGCGACGGGTTCAAACTGAAAAACGACATCTTCAAACCCGGCACGGTGTGCCGCACGGTCTAAAATGCCTTGCGCCTGCTGGTTGGCTTCTTCGCCGCCGATGCTTTGAAAGTTAATCGGGCGACCGATGACGGCCTGACGAATAGGCTGGTCAAGCTGACTTTCTGCCTGCGTGCGGATGTGCAGCATCATGGAGCAGACCAGATCTTCAAACAGCGCAATCTGCTGGGCTTTCAGCCCGACGGCACCGAGGAAGGACTTCGGTGATTTAACGAACCACGTCTCTTCCGGGTCATCCATATAGTGGCGCAACGCATCACGTCCGAATTTCACGCTATCAGCCTGCACGCGAATATCTTCCTCGCGGTTGTAGCTGATGGCGCGCTTCAGCAGCAGCGCATTTTCACCCTCAGCATTGACCTGATGGTGTCGCCATAACCACTCGCTAACCGCTTCGCGCACGGGCGCGCACAGCAGGGAAGAAAGATAAGGCGAGCCATTTTCCAGCGACAGGAGCCGTGGCGTACCTTCATCCATAACCGCCACTGAACAGTTGGCTGTACCGTAGTCAAAACCGATAAACATCGTCGTGCCCCATGCCATAAAAAAAGGTGGCGACTTTACTGCGTTACGATGGTGCTTGTAAAGGCGGATGAAGTTAACATGTTTGCTGATGAGGTTGGAACCCGCAGATTCCTGTCAGACTGTTGACAAACCTATTTACCGAATGAAAACGGGAGTAACGGAATAGAAGAGTAAAGCGTTTGCGCCAGGGACAAAAACGTCAGGAACGTTTTTGAACGTCGCTAGCGACGGCCCTGCAAGGGTGAATCTCAGGGATGAGATTCATATCTGCGCAATCCGAGCTTACATGGACGTACTTGCAGCGTCTTTACGATCTATCCGTTATTCCCGCTCTACGGATTTTGTTAGCAACCTCACGGGAACCCGAAGGTTCCCGTTTACTGTGTTGAAAGCAAGTTACGCCGCCAGCGTATGCTGCGCCATGTTCCCCAGCAGTGAGCCGATAAACTCGATGCGCTGCGGACGGTCGCTCAAATCCTTCATGAATTTCAGGCGAGTTGGGCCATCAAGACGGTAGGTGCCCGGATCGCGCTGTAGCAGGCCGATAAGGTGGGACGGATCGACACGGTTTTGCTCGCTGAATTCGATAAATCCCCCTTTCTCATTCCCTTCTATACGGCGAATACCCAGCGCCTGTGCCTGCTGACGCAGGGCAGCAATCTGCAACAGATAACGGCTTGCATCAGGAAGGAGGCCGAAGCGATCGATCAGTTCGACCTTCAGCTCATCCAGCTCGGCGGTGGTTTTCGCGCTGGCGATACGTTTGTATAGCGACAGGCGCGTATTGACGTCGGGAATGAAATCATCGGGCAGCAGGGCGGGCAAACGCAGTTCGACGTCGGTCTGACTGTTGATCAGATCCTCCAGCGATGGCTCCCGACCTGCTTTCAAGGCATCAACGGCGCTTTCCAACAGTTCCATATACAGCGAGAAACCGACGCTGGTCATCTGTCCACTCTGATCGTCCCCGAGCAGTTCACCTGCGCCACGGATTTCCAGATCGTGTGTTGCCAGCGCAAAACCGGCACCGAGGTCTTCCAATGAGGCGATAGCTTCCAGACGCTTCTGCGCATCGGTGCTCATCGCTTTAGGATTCGGCGTCAGCAGGTAAGCGTAAGCCTGATGGTGTGAACGCCCCACGCGACCACGCAACTGGTGCAGCTGTGCCAGCCCGAAGTGATCAGCACGCTCAATGATGATGGTATTGGCGCTTGGAATATCGATCCCCGTTTCGATGATCGTGGTACACACCAGCACGTTAAAACGCTGGTGATGGAAGTCGTTCATGACCCGTTCCAGTTCGCGTTCGCGCATCTGGCCGTGGCCGATCGCGATGCGCGCTTCCGGCACCAGCTCTGCCAGCCGCTGGGTGGCTTTCTCGATATTTTCGACGTCGTTATAGAGGTAATACACCTGTCCGCCGCGCAGAATTTCACGCAGAATCGCTTCGCGCACCACCAGATTGTCATATTCGCGCACGAACGTTTTTACCGCCAGACGGCGAGCAGGTGGGGTGGCGATGATCGACAGATCGCGCATCCCACTCATCGCCATGTTGAGCGTACGTGGAATCGGCGTAGCGGTCAGCGTCAGGATATCGACATCCGCCCGCATCGCTTTGATGCGCTCTTTATGGCGCACGCCGAAGCGGTGTTCTTCGTCCACAATCAGCAGCCCTAAGTCGCGCCAGCGTACGTCGCTCTGCAACAGCTTATGGGTGCCGATCAGAATATCGACTTTGCCTTCCTGCGTTTCCTCCAGCACCTGAGCTTGCTCACGCGCGCTGCGGAAGCGGGAGATCATTTCGATCTTCACCGGCCAGTTGGCAAAGCGATCGCGGAAGTTGTCAAAATGCTGCTGTGCCAACAGCGTTGTTGGTACCAGAACGGCAACCTGCTTATGGTTTTCAACCGCCAAAAACGCGGCGCGCATCGCCACTTCGGTTTTCCCAAAGCCGACATCGCCGCACACCAGACGATCCATCGCCAGCGGTCGGCACATGTCGCTCAGCACGGCGTTGATGGCCTGCGCCTGATCGGGCGTCGTTTCGAAGGGGAAACTTTCGCAGAAAAGCTGGTACTGCGTTTTGTCATGCTTAAACGCAAAACCGCTTTTCGCCGCACGCTGGGCATAAATATCCAGCAGCTCGGCGGCGACATCGCGCACTCTTTCTGCCGCTTTTTGTCGCGCGCGTGACCAGGCATCACCACCCAGTTTATGCAGCGGCGCATTCTCATCGGCACCGCCCGCATAGCGGCTGATCAAATGCAGCGAGGAAACGGGAACGTACAGCTTGTCTTCGCCTGCATAAGTCAAAATCAGGTATTCGGCCTTGATGCCGCCTGCTTCTAGCGTAGTCAGCCCTGCATAGCGGCCCACGCCGTGTTCGAGATGAACGACAGGCTGCCCCGGCCGCAGTTCTGCCAGATTACGGATCAGCGTATCGGTATTAATCGTGCGGCGATTATCCTGACGGCGGCGACTGACGCGTTCACCCAGCAAATCGCTTTCGCAGATCAACGCGCGCTGACGCAGCGTGTCGATAAAACCGTGTTCGCTGGCACCGATAATCAGGTAAGTGCCACGATCTTGAGCCTGCTCCAGCGTGCTGATGAGCGTCGGGTTCAGTTTGATACGCGCCAGCAGCTCTTGCAGCGTTTCGCGTCGGCCTTCGCTCTCGACGGAGAAAATGATCTGGCCTTCAAACTGTTCGATAAAACGACGCAGCGCATCCAGCGGGGATTTCTGCTGATGCTGAATTGCCAGCTCCGGCAGCGGCAGATAGGCCAGATTCACGTTGGCGGCTTTTTCCGGCAGCGTATCGGTTCTCAACTGCACGCGCGGCCACGCTTTCAGCTCCGTGAACAGACCGTCTACACGCAGCCAGAGTGAATCTGATGGCAGCAGTGGACGCATCGGATCGACACGGCGGCTTTCAAAACGCTGCTGAATATCCTGCCAGAAGCGCTCAGCGCTCTGTTCGATATTGCCCGTGTTGACGATCAACGTGTTGTTCGGGAAATAGCTGAACAGCGACGGCAGTGGTTCGCTGAAGAATAACGGCTGCCAGTATTCGATCCCGGCGGGCCAGACACCTTTGCTGACCTGCTGGTAAATGTGCTCTGCATCGCGTCGTACCTCAAACTGTTCGCGCCACTGGCTGCGGAAAAGTTCGATGGCGGTTTTATCGGTCGGGAACTCGTGGGCGGGCAGCAGATTAATATGCGGTACTTCGTTCAGCGTGCGCTGCGTATCCACATCGAATAGACGCAGGCTGTCGATCTCGTCGTCAAAGAAATCGATACGGTAGGGCTCTTCGCTCCCCATCGGGAACAGATCCAGCAGCGCGCCGCGCGTGGCATATTCACCATGTTCCATGACCTGATCGACGCTGCGGTAGCCCGCCTGCTCCAACTGCGAACGCAGCTTATCACGCGAGAGGCGCTGGCCTTTTTTCAACACCAGCGCATGGCCGTGCAGGAAACTGTGCGGACAAACGCGCTGCATCAGCGTGTTGACCGGCAGAATCAGGACGCCGCGCGTCATATTGGGCAATTGATAGAGCGTGGAAAGGCGGGTCGAAATAATTTCCTGATGCGGAGAAAAACTATCGTAGGGCAGCGTTTCCCAGTCAGGCAGGGTGGTGACATGCTGGTCGGTAAATTGCTGAATCTCATCACGCAATCGCAGAGCGTTTTGCATATCCGGCGCGATAAGCACCACCAGCCCGGCGTGGCGTTCAATGATTTCTGCACATTCAACGGCGCAGGCAGCACCGGTTAACTGGCCCAGCAGGCGCTGCTCACCCGCTTTGGGCGGCAGCGAATAACGGTAATTTTCAGGCATCATCTGATTATCGGGTCTCGCCTCCCTGCATCCGGCCAGGAATAAGAAAAAGCCGTAGAGTGAGGGTGTTAGGGTTCCATAAAGCAGTACTACCCTTTATTATCCTTGATCACTTTGCTTTGGCAACCTTATCCAGACGGATTTCATGTATCAACCTGTCGCTTTATTTATTGGCCTGCGTTACATGCGCGGGCGTGCATCAGACCGCTTCGGCCGGTTTGTCTCCTGGTTATCCGCCATTGGCATCACGCTGGGCGTGATGGCGCTGGTCACCGTGCTTTCCGTGATGAATGGCTTCGAGCGCGAACTGGAAGGCAATATTTTGGGCGTGATGCCTCAGGCGGTCATCTCCACGCCGCAAGGTTCGCTGAACCCGGCGTTGATTCCCGCTTCCACCCTAAACTCGCTGGAAGGCGTAACGCGCGTTGCGCCGCTGACGACGGGCGATGTGGTGCTGCAAAGCGCCCGCAGCGTCGCGGTGGGCGTGATGTTAGGCATTGATCCTGACGAACAGGAGCCGCTGTCACGCTATTTGGTTAACGTCAAACAGCAGCAGCTGCAATCCGGTCAGTATCAGGCCATTTTGGGCGAGACACTGGCCGCACAGCTGGGCGTTAAAGCCGGCGATCAAATTCGTATGATGGTCACGAGCGCCAGCCAGCTGACGCCGATGGGGCGTATCCCCAGCCAGCGTATCTTTACCGTCGCCGGCACCTTTGCTGCGAACAGCGAAGTCGATAGCTACCAGTTGTTAGTGAACCAGCAGGATGCCTCTCGCTTGATGCGCTACCCAGCGAACAACATTACCGGCTGGCGTTTGTGGCTGGAAAAGCCGCTGTCGGTCGATACGCTGAGCACGCAAACGCTGCCGGAAGGCACGGTCTGGAAAGACTGGCGTGAACGTAAAGGTGAGCTGTTTCAGGCCGTACGCATGGAAAAAAATATGATGGGGCTGTTGCTCAGCCTGATCGTCGCGGTGGCCGCGTTCAATATTATTACCTCGCTGGGTTTACTGGTGATGGAAAAACAGGGAGAAGTCGCCATTCTGCAAACGCAGGGGCTGACTCAACGTCAGATTATGGCGGTGTTTATGGTGCAAGGGGGGAGCGCTGGCGTTATTGGCGCGCTGTTAGGGGCAGTGCTGGGGACGCTATTGGCCAGCCAACTGAATACGCTGATGCCGATACTGGGCGTATTGCTGGATGGAGCTGCGTTGCCTGTAGATATTGATCCCATGCAGGTCGTGACGATCGCCATTTCTGCGATGGTCATTGCCCTCTTATCAACACTTTACCCGTCATGGCGCGCTGCCGCCGTTCAACCCGCTGAGGCTTTACGTTATGAGTGATTTACCGTTATTGCAGTGTACTAACCTGTCGAAGCGCTATCAGGACGGCAAGCTGTCTACCGACGTGTTACGCGATGTCTCATTTGAAATGAACAGCGGCGAGATGATGGCCATCGTCGGAAGCTCGGGTTCGGGCAAAAGTACGTTGCTGCATGTGCTGGGCGGGTTGGATACGCCGACGTCAGGTGAGGTTATCTTTAAAGGCCAGCCGCTGAATACGCTCTCAGCGGCGGCAAAATCGGATTTACGCAATCGCGAGCTGGGCTTTATTTATCAGTTCCACCATCTGCTGCCGGATTTTACCGCGTTGGAAAACGTCGCAATGCCGTTGCTGATTGGCAAAGTCCCGACGTCACAGGCACAGGATAAAGCCCGTGAAATGCTGGCGGCTGTTGGGCTGGAAGCACGCAGCCACCACCGTTCATCGGAGCTGTCCGGTGGTGAACGGCAGCGTGTCGCCATTGCCAGAGCGCTGGTTAACAGCCCGTCGCTGGTGCTGGCGGATGAGCCAACCGGTAACCTCGATCAGCGTACGACAGACACCATTTTTGAACTGCTGGGAGAGCTGAACGTCCGGCAGGGCACCGCCTTTCTGGTGGTGACGCATGACCTGCAACTGGCTAGCCGACTGAACCGTCAACTGGAAATGCGTGACGGTCAGTTGCAGAAGGAACTGACCCTGATGGGAGCGCGGCAATGAGATTTCCTCCGCTCTCGTTGCTGATTGGCCTGCGCTTTAGTCGCGGCCGTCGGCGTGGCGGCATGGTTTCGCTGATTTCGGTCATTTCGACGCTCGGGATTGCCCTCGGCGTAGCGGTGTTGATTCTCGGCCTGAGCGCGATGAATGGCTTTGAGCGCGAGCTGAACAACCGCATTTTGGCCGTGGTTCCGCACGGCGAGATCGCACCGGTCAATCAGCCTTTCGACGGCTGGCAGGACATTCTTCCGAAAATCGAACAGGTGCCTGGCGTGGCGGCCGCGGCGCCTTATATCAATTTCACCGGGCTGCTGGAGAACGGCGCCAAGCTTCAGGCGGTTCAGGTAAAAGGCGTCGATCCGCAGCAGGAGAAACGTCTTAGCGCGCTGCCCAACTATGTGCTGAATGATGCCTGGCAGCGCTTCCGCGCGGGTGAACAGCAGGTCATCATTGGTCAGGGCGTGGCAAAGGCGCTGAATGTGGTGGAAGGCGACTGGGTCACGGTGATGATCCCGAACAGCGACCCGGAAATGAGGCTGATGCAGCCGAAACGCATCCGGCTGCACGTCAGCGGTATTTTACAGCTGAGCGGCCAGCTCGATCATGGCTTAGCGCTGATTCCGTTGGCGGATGCCCAGCAGTATCTGGACATGGGGCAGAGCGTCACGGGGATCGCCATCAAGGCTAACGATGTGTTCTCCGCCAATAAACTGGTGCGCGATGCGGGCGAAGTCACGAAGGCTTATGTCACTATTCGCAGTTGGATTGGCACCTATGGTTATATGTACCGGGACATCCAGATGGTGAGAACCATCATGTATCTGGCGATGATCCTGGTGATTGGCGTGGCCTGTTTTAATATTGTTTCAACGCTGGTGATGGCGGTGAAAGACAAAAGTAGCGACATCGCGGTCTTGCGTACGCTGGGAGCCCCAGACGGGCTGATTCGGGCTATCTTTATTTGGTACGGGCTATTGGCTGGGCTGCTGGGTAGCGTGATAGGCGTTGTGATTGGCGTGATCGCGACCTTGCAATTGACGCCGATTATTCACGGCATTGAATCCCTCATCGGCCATAAGCTGCTGTCCGGCGACATCTATTTCATCGATTTCCTGCCATCTGAACTGCATGTAACGGATGTCTTGATCGTACTAGGCACATCACTGGTGCTGAGCCTGATTGCCAGCTGGTATCCGGCGCGACGCGCCAGCCGGATTGATCCTGCCCGCGTGTTGAGCGGACAGTAAGCCAAGCCAACGCACATGCGGCTTGAGAGATGACGGGGATAATCCCTATCGTGTGGGAAAGCGATCACACCCTAAGGAGCAGTCATGTACTACGGTTTTGACATGGGCGGCACGAAAATTGAGTTGGGCGTGTTCGACGCAGAGTTGAACAAAGTGTGGCAAAAGCGGGTGCCGACGCCGCGCACTAATTATGATGACCTGCTCACGACGCTGGTCGATCTGGTGCATGAAGCCGATGCGCAGGTTGGCATGCAGGGGAAAGTGGGTCTCGGCGTACCGGGCATGGAGACGGGGAACGACGGCGCGCTCTTCACCGCTAACCTGCCTGCGACGATGAGAAAACCGCTGCGTACGGATTTGTCGCAGCGTTTGCAGCGAGAGATTCGCATCAGCAACGATGCTAACTGCTTTGTGCTGTCGGAAGCCTGGGACGCGGAATTTCGTTCCTATCCTGTCGTGCTGGGTATGATTTTAGGCACGGGGCTGGGCGGTGGTCTGGTGATTAACGGACGTCCGGTCGACGGGCGCAATGGCATAGCAGGCGAGTTCGGCCATCTTCGCCTGCCGTCCGACGCGCTGGATATCATCGGCGTGGATATTCCCCGCGTGAAGTGCGGCTGCGGTCAATCAGGCTGCATCGAGAACTATATTTCTGGTCGCGGTTTTGAATGGCTGTACGAACATCTGTATGGCGAAGCGCTGCCTGCCGTGACCATCATCCGGCACTATCGCGGCGGAGAAGAAAAAGCGCTGGAGTTTGTCGATCGTTTTATGGATTTGCTGGCGGCCTGTCTGGGCAATCTGCTGACCCTGTTCGATCCACACCTGCTGGTGTTGGGCGGCGGCCTGTCGAATTTTGATGAGATTTATCAAATTCTGCCGACGCGCCTTCCTCCACGACTTTTACCGATTGCGAAACTGCCACGTATAGAGAAAGCGCGTCATGGCGATGCGGGCGGCGTACGTGGTGCGGCGTTGCTACACTTAATGGATAACTAGCTGGAGAAGGTATGTATACGCGTCAACGATTAGGGCGGTTTCATAAGGGAAAGCGTATGCGGCAGCAGCGTCTTCGTGCGCGTATTTTCCATCGTGATTATCTGGCAGCAAGCGAAGTGAAAAAACCGCGCGTGGTAGTACTGACGGGCGCAGGTATTTCAGCGGAATCGGGCATTCGTACCTTTCGTGCAGCCGATGGCCTGTGGGAAGAGCACCGCGTCGAGGATGTCGCGACGCCCGAAGGCTTTCAGCGTAATCCCGAGCTGGTGCAGGAATTTTATAACGCCCGTCGTCGTCAGCTACAGCAGCCGGAAATTGTACCGAATGCCGCGCATCTGGCATTAGCGAATCTGGAAGCGATGCTGGAAGATAACTTCCTGCTGATTACGCAAAACATCGATAACCTGCATGAACGTGCTGGCAGCAAGCGCATCATTCATATGCACGGTGAGTTACTGAAAGCACGCTGTAGCCAAAGTGGACAGATCGTTGAATGGACAGACGATCTCGCCGCTGGCGAACGCTGCCACTGCTGTCAATTTCCCGCGCCGTTACGCCCGCATGTGGTGTGGTTTGGTGAAATGCCGCTACACATGGACAAGATTTACCATGCGCTGTCGCAGGCCGATTACTTTATTGCGATTGGCACGTCGGGCCATGTTTATCCGGCTGCCGGTTTTGTGCATGAGGCCCATTCGCACGGTGCCTACACGCTGGAGCTGAATCTGGAACCCAGCCAGGTAGAAAGCCAGTTTGATGAAAAAATTTACGGCCCCGCCAGCACCGTAGTGCCAGAGTTTGTCGCTGCCTGGCTGACGCGCGGTCAAAGCATCAAGTTTTAAGCGTCCGCAAAAAGTATTAAACGCCCGCAAAAAGAGAAAACGTCATGAATCGTATGAGGACGGCGTTTTCTCTTTCCGGTCGTTGCCGCAGCAACATTCGTCAAGCTGATCGAACGGCAACATCGCGGCGTGATTAAAGAAACAATATTCACTCTCGCTACAGCGAGCATGCGCAGCAGTTTCTGTCGGCGCGTCCGCCTGCGGATGTGGCGGCTGTTGGCTGTCATGGTGTGACGAAGCTCCATGAAGAGACCGTGTTCCATGAAAAGATAAGGTTCGTCGGAAAAAGCCCAGCATAGCGTTACCCTCACGGTATCTCATCACGATAGGCATGAGATAATTATGTTAATGAGAGTGATTCTCATCAATGTAAGCTAAGCGTAGTTGATAATGTGATGATGGGGGAATGACAATTGTCAAAAAGTATATCCAAAATTGTTCTATCCACCCGTCATGCCTGAATCGACAAAGGCTTAGAACGATCAGAATGTCCGTCTGGCTTCGGCAGCCAGTGCTTTCAGGTAATTCAGATCGCACAATTCCACTTGATGACCCCGATAGGTAATGTGGCCTTGCCGTTTCCAGTCGGACATCAATCGACTCAATGTTTCACCGCGCATCCCTAATGACGTCGCGAGTTGGCCTCGACTCACCGGTAATGTCAATTGCTGGGTTTGCTGAATGTGGTGCTGGCGCAGCAGGTAATCTGCCAGGCGCTGCGGTGCGGAACTGGACGTCAGCCAGTCGATTTGGTTGATCGTCGAGTAGAGTTTTTTGCCCAGATAATTCAGCAAACGCAGCGCCAGTTCCGGGCGCTGCAAACAAAACTGATGAATATCCTGCCGTGGGATCATCAGCGTGTGGCCATCGCTCTGCGCGCGGATATTCATCGGGAAGCGGCCATGATCCATAAACACCGCGGCGATGGCGACAAATTCTCCGCGTTCAAACTGCCCGAAAATCTTTTCATCTCCGCCATAGGTATGGCGAAAAGCCTGCAACTTTCCTGCTTCAACCAGCAAACAGTGCTGCATTTTGTCGCCTTCGCGAAACAGAACGTCATCCTGCTGGAAAAACAGACGCTCGCTTTTTGCCAATAGTTCACACACCACTTCGCTGGGTTCACCGCGCATCCAGTCATGCTGAAACAGCACGTCACCGTATTCATCGGGCGATAGCGCTTTTTTGACAAATGTCATTTGCCCTCCCAGAGGCTGGTATTACCATCAAACTAGTAAATGAAAATAATAATCACTTGCATGAATTCAGCAAGCAAAATCACGGCACGCTGAATCGAGAATAACGGAGAGTTTCCATGAAAGAAAATATCCTTCCTGCGGCACAGGCGCTGGTTCTCCATGAATTGATTACCCCAACCGAGCACGGTATCGCCAGTCGCGTGTTGGCCCGTACCGACGGCGGCAATGTCACGCTGTTTGCCTTCGACCAAGGGCAGGGACTGAGTGAACACAGTGCCCCTTATGATGCACTGGTTATGGTACTTGAAGGTGAACTATTGCTGACGATCGGTGGCGAACCCGTCGTCGCGCAGCCCGGCACGCTGGTGCGTATGCCCGCCAATATCCCGCATGCCGTGGATGCTCAGCAGTCGTCACGCATGTTGCTGACCATGTTGAAGACGCTGAAAACCGACTAAGCGCTATTCCATTAAGCGCTACACGGCTACCGCGATAACACCGAATTAAGGAGTGACAGTATGAGCGATCATGAAGCAGGACATAAATTTTTAGCCCGATTGGGGAAAAAACGTCTGCGCCCCGGCGGCAGAAAGGCAACTGAATGGCTGCTCAGTCAGGCTGGGTTCCGGCAGGACAGCGTAGTATTGGAAGTCGCCTGCAATATGGGCACCACGGCGATGGAGATTGCGCGTCGTTTTGGCTGTCAGGTCATCGGCGCGGATATGGATAAAGTGGCGCTACAGAAAGCGCAGGAGAATGTTGCAGCAAACGGCTTGGCATCGCAGGTCACGATTATGCAGGCGAATGCGCTGGAGCTGCCGTTTCCCGATAATCACTTTGACGTGGTGATTAATGAGGCCATGCTGACGATGTATGCCGACAAGGCCAAGAGCCGCATTATTGCCGAATATTATCGCGTGCTGAAACCGGGTGGTCGCCTGATTACCCATGACATCATGCTGCTTTCCGAGAAGGATACCGGGGCCTTGCAGGCGGTGGAACAGATGCACAAAGCGATCAACGTGCATGCTCAACCGATGCTGCGTGAGCGCTGGGTGACGCTGTTTCAGGAATGTGGTTTTAGCAAGGTCAGCTACGATAACGGCGCAATGACGCTGCTGACGCCACAAGGGCTGATTTATGATGAGGGTGTAGCGGGGGCGGCACGCATCGTAAAAAATGCGCTGAAAAAAGAAAATCGCAGCATGTTCTTCAACATGTTTCATACTTTCCGCCGCAATCGAAACCAGCTTAACTATATTGCGGTATGCAGCACTAAGTAATGGCCGCATTCATTTTGATTGCGTCGCGGTAACAAGGAAAAAGCGTGTAAGGCAGGCGAAATCGTTTAACATACGTGACAATACGTTATCTTAACTGCGCTTTTTTATCGCGCTGGATTCCTTGTTACGGTGAACAATGCAGCCATTATCGCCGGGTGATATCCCGCTAAAGCATGCGACGCAGTTACCCCATTACAGCCAGCTAAAACAACAGCAGTGCAGACGCGATCGCCGGAGTCTGATACTGCTGTTGGCGTTTCTCGCGCTTACGCTGGTCGTCAGCCTGTGCGCCGGTGAGCGCTGGATTTGGCCGACGGGCTGGCTGGATGACGCTCAGCAGCTCTTTGTCTGGCAGCTACGTTTGCCCAGAACGCTGGCCGTGATGCTGGTGGGGGCGAGTTTGGCGATGTCGGGCACGGTGATGCAGGCCGTCTTTGATAATCCGCTGGCAGAACCGGGGCTGCTGGGCGTCGCCAACGGCGCAGGCGTGGCCTTAGTGCTGACGGTACTGCTGGGGCAGGGATTGCTGCCTGTCTGGATGTTAAGTCTGAGCGCCATTGCTGGCGCGCTGCTGATTACCTTTCTGTTACTCCATTTTGCCCGTCGTCATATTTCCAACACCCGCTTATTACTCATCGGCATTGCGCTCGGGATTATCTGTAGCGCGGTGATGACCTGGGCCGTCTACTTCAGTACCAGCCTCGACTTACGCCAACTGATGTATTGGATGATGGGCGGCTTCAGCGGCATTGACTGGCGACATGGCTGGTTGATGCTGACGCTTTTGCCGCTGCTGCTGTGGCTGAGTCGTCAGGGTGCGGTACTGAACGGGTTGACGCTCGGTGAGATTCAGGCGCGTCAGTTGGGCATTCCGGTCTATCGCTGGCGCACGATTCTCGTGCTGGTGATGGGCGTACAAGTTGGGTTGAGCGTAGCGCTGGCCGGCATCATCGCGTTTATTGGTTTGGTGATCCCACACATGTTGCGGCTGTGCGGGCTGACCGATCAGCGCTATTTATTGACGGGATGTGCGTTGGCCGGCGGCGGTGTTCTGCTGCTGGCGGATACCGTTGCGCGTGTTGCGCTGAGTTCAGCCGAGTTGCCGATAGGCGTGGTTACCGCTACGCTGGGATCGCCATGGTTTATCTGGCTACTGTTACGTAATCGACTGTAGCGATATGTCTTGTTCTATCCACTTTTGTTTATCAATTCTTGTTTTATCACTGAAGGGAGCAAAACGATGAGCACTGAAATCTATGCTATTCCGCTGACCACCATTGATGGGAAAGCGACAACGTTTGAGGCGTTTAAAGGGCAGGTGGCTTTAGTCGTTAACGTCGCCTCTCAGTGCGGCCTGACTAAACAATACGACGCGCTGGAAAAGCTCTACGAAACTCATCGCGACAAAGGTCTGGTCGTGCTGGGATTCCCCTCCAATGAATTTGCAGGACAGGAGCCGGGCTCGGAAGAAGAAATTCAGGAATTCTGCCGTGGGACGTTTGGCGTGCAGTTCCCGATGTTCAGCAAGATTGAAGTCAATGGCGAGAACCGTCACCCGCTGTACCACGTGTTGATTCGCGAGCAGCCGGAAGCCAACGGGACCTGGAAAAGTGACTTTTTTGCGCGGTTGGTCAATAAAGGCCGTAAGCCTAAAAACCCGGAAGATATTCTGTGGAATTTCGAAAAATTCCTGGTGGATCGCGAAGGACGCGTGATTGATCGTTTTGCGCCGGATATGGCACCTGACCATGACACCATCGTGAAAGCGATCGAAGAAGCGCTGGCAAAATAAGTGACGCAGCAGACTTCCCCGGTATTGCAGCTGCGGCAGGCTGGTGCCTCGCCGCGTTTGTCGCCGATGAGTGCAGAGTGCCGTCGCGGTGAGTTGCTGCATATCATCGGCCCGAACGGGGCCGGAAAGAGCACGTTGCTGGCAAGAGCCGCGGGTTTGCTGGCGGGAGAAGGCGAGGTCTATCTGGCTGGCACGCCGTTGTCGCAGTACACGGCAGCGGATCTGGCTGTGCGCCGCGCCTATCTGGCACAGCAGCAACCGCCTCTCGCGTTGATGCCGGTATTCCAGTATTGGCAACGGCATCAACCGCCGCTGGCTCAGGAAGACGCGGTCGAAAAGGTGGTGCATTTTCTGGCGGAACGCCTGATGTTAACCGATAAGCTGGCGCGCCCGCTCACTCAGCTGTCGGGAGGCGAGTGGCAGCGCGTTCGGCTGGTGGCGGCGCTGTTGCAGATTTGGCCGACCCTCAATCCGCACGCGCGTTTGCTGCTGCTGGACGAACCGACCAATAGCCTCGATGTGGCTCAGCAGGTGGCACTGGATGCGTTACTGAGTGAACTCTGTCGTTTGGGTATCGCCGTCGTGGTTTGCGCACACGATCTGAACCACAGTGCCCATCATGCGGATCGCGTGTGGCTGCTGTCGGCGGGGATGTTGGTGGCGCAGGGCGAGACGGCGGAGGTCATGCTGCCGGAGGTGCTGTCTCCTGTATTTGGTGTCGAGTTTCAGCGGCACGTGGTTGATGGCAGAAACTGGATCATCACGCGCAGTGCCTAGCGCTGTGAGAAAATGGCGTCGTCAGAAAATAGGAAAAATCGCCTTTACTTGCCAGCTACCCCGATTAAACGCTAAATTAATCCAATACCTAGCATTTTCAAACGCTAGAGGACTATGGCCTCGGCGGTTTTATGGTAATCGCGCATGATACGTTTACGACAGGGGTTGACGTTACAATATAGAGCGATCCTACGATATAGTTTGATCCTCGCCAGCCTGATTTTGGTCGGCTGTAGCAGTAGTCGGCATAATAATCCGCCGCCGAATGCGCGTCTGAGCGATTCAATTATGGTGATGGTGCAGCTAAACGATCAACTGGGGCAATGGTACAGAACGCCTTATCGCTACGGCGGACTGGATCGTAACGGTGTCGATTGTTCCGGTTTCGTCTACCTGACGTTCCGCGATAGGTTTGGTATGCAGTTGCCGCGCACCACGGAAGCACAAACCGAACTGGGTGAACGCGTTGACCGTGAAAACCTGTTACCGGGTGATTTGGTCTTTTTCAAAACCGGCAGCGGCAGCAGTGGGCTGCACGTCGGAATTTATGATAAAGACGACCAGTTTATTCATGCCTCCACCAGTCAGGGCGTAATCCGCTCGTCGCTGGATAACGTGTACTGGAAACGGGCGTACTGGCAGGCCCGCCGCATCTAATTTCCCCTCTTTTATTATGCTTACAGCACGGAGCTGCTCATGTCCTCTCTGCGTTTACTCATCTCTGACTCTTACGATCCCTGGTTTAATCTGGCCGTTGAGGAGTGCATCTTCCGCCAGATGCCCACCACGCAGCGGGTGCTATTTTTGTGGCGCAATGCGGAAACCGTAGTTATTGGCCGTGCCCAGAACCCGTGGAAAGAGTGCAATACGCGGCGGATGGAAGAGGATGGCATCAAGCTGGCACGGCGCAGCAGCGGCGGCGGGGCGGTCTTTCACGATCTCGGCAACACCTGCTTTACCTTCATGGCGGGCAAGCCGGAATACGATAAAAGCGTTTCAACGCAGATTGTTCTGGATGCACTTAGTTCGCTGGGGTTAAAAGCTAGCGCCTCGGGCCGTAACGATCTGGTGGTCGAAACCGCGGACGGCGTGCGCAAGGTATCCGGTTCTGCCTATCGCGAAACCAAAGATCGCGGCTTTCATCATGGTACGCTGCTGCTGAACGCCGATCTCAGCCGCTTAGCGGACTATTTGAACCCGGATGTTAAGAAGCTCCAGGCAAAAGGGATTACGTCCGTACGTTCCCGCGTCGCCAATCTGGTGGAATTACTGCCCTCTGTCGATCATCAGGTCATTAGTCAGGCGGTGACGCAGGCCTTCTTTGATTATTTCGGCGAACAGTGCGAACCGGAAATTATCTCGCCTTCCGCCTACCCAGACCTACCGGGATTCAGCGAACAGTTTGCGCGTCAAAGTAGTTGGGAATGGAACTTCGGTCAGGCTCCGGATTTCTCGCATTTACTCGATAACCGCTTTACCTGGGGCGGGGTTGAATTACATTTCGATGTGGAGCGTGGCGTGATCGTCCGCGCGCAGATTTATACCGATAGCCTGAACCCCGCACCGTTAGAAGCACTTGCCTCCGCATTGCAGGGAACGGCATATCGCCCGGAAGCCTTGGCGGCAGCGTGCCAGGCACTGATTAGCGCTTTCCCCGAACAGCAAAACGAATTGCAGGAACTGGCCGATTGGCTGGCGCAGAGTCTGCGCTAATACGGCAGAACGGTATTTTTAGGAATAAATAGCACTGCTATTAGAATCAGGGGATATGCGTTGAAGAAGACACTACTTACCGCGTTGTTATTAACAATCGGTAACCTATGCCAATGATAGTTTCATCAAGGGCTTAGATGACCAACTGACGGCTTGTACTAACAAGGCTGAAAACACGTTAGCTACAAATGACTGCTTCAACATCGGCCTGAAGGCATGGGATACCGAGTTAAACAAGCAATATAAGTTACTCTTAGCTGACCAATCAGAAGAATTCAAAGCCAACTTGAGGAAGTCACAAGTTGCCTGGATCAAGTACCGCGATTCATACCTTGAAGCCATGCGGAGCTTCTATATGCAGCAAGACGGTACAATTTTGGGGATCGTCATGTCAGATGCTAAGTTACGTGTGACACGCGATAAAGCCATTGAGTTATACAAACTGCGTACCAGTGCGGCTCTGGCAGGCTGAGGGAGAAATACTGAGATCTAAATGATCCCAGTATTCCATGTCAATTAATCCAACAATTAGCACTATTACTTTTAAAAAAATATATTTTAATATCCTGACGGTTAGATAATTGATGTATCACTGAAGTTACATGTTTGCAATATTGCTGAATTTCGTTATCTTCTCCATATACTGATACCGCTATTTTATCAATATTGAACTTTTTGCTTTTTAACACTGAAAATAAATGATTATCGTTTTCTGAGAAACTACATCCATATATTGTTAGGTTATCATGACATGTTTGAAAAATATCGTAATATACAGTATTTAAATAATGACTTCTATTTATTGCGTTTATTTTTTGCTGCGAAGTTCCCTCGCTAATAAATTGTGGGATGTAACCGTCAGACATCCATTTTGCTAGTATTCTTTCTAATAATAAATTTTCATCTATACTGTTTTTTAGTTTGTATTCTGCGTCGTTTTTCTGTGCTAGAATTAAATTTCCATGTGGATAGAAAACTAAAGTAGACTTTCTTTGTTGATTAATTGGTACTCGATATTTCCGCCAATTATCAGTAAACGAGCAGGTATCAATATGATCTTTAAAACAATCTTTAAATGCATGACTCCTATCGCAATTATTATTATAAAGCATAAGCCAGTATACTATTAGATCATAGTTTAGAGAAAATACCACATCGAATCTCTTCAAGAAATTACCAGCGTTTTTGAAAAAAGGCATAATTTCTTTATAGGAAGGATGAATCTTTCGTACAATTTTTATCAATGCAAGTTTGATCTCGTTATAATGTCTTATGGTTTTATTTTCTTGTATTTTAAGTGATTTGTTTACTAATTGTGCATGCCATAGCATTCGTAATATATATTCGAAGTCGCATGTTTTGAATTTTTCGAATAGCTCTACACTTTCATCAGATAAAAAATTTTCTTTACATGCTTCATCAAATAATGATTTATATCTAAATCGTTCATCTATGCTGATGCTTGCACCATTTCCAAGAAGAATGAAACCAGAGAAATAACACTTTATTTCTTCCCATTCATATATTTCAATTGATTTATTCATTAAAAACCCTTTAAATAACTACAAGTTGGTGGTTTTTTTCATTTACATAAAACTATATTAATTATACTGATATTAATATAGTTTTATTCGTTATTCATCGCGATGCTTGCTTTTTTTAATCATAACTGTATTGATATTAAATCGTCTAGTACTAACTGTAATCTATAGGTGCAACAGGGATTTTGTAGAGCTTTTAGCACATTATTAGCTTTTTTAGTCATTTAACTTACACTCTGCGCAATGTGGTTCAAGCATTTTTAATATACTCATGAACATGTTTTTTGTAGTTTCGGTGTCGTATTGTTCTGGGAATAATTTCATTATTCAATAGTTAGTTGTAGCGAAAAAATAAATAAAATAGAAACAGTTTTTCAGCAAAAAATACAGTTAATACTCAATTATCTGGCGATTGTCAAACAGTCCAGCTATGGTAAATCCGTTGCTCACCAGTCTTGGGTAAGAACAAGAGTGTCAACCGTAAAAATTTTAGAAGTAAGAAACTGGGTGTCTCGTTTAGCCTGGTACAGTTTAAAGGAAATGGAGCAATGAACTGGCTGATTGGCTGGCGCAAAACCTACGCTAGATTGTAAAGTAGAACTTTGGATAAACTGACCGCATGGCAGAAAAGCGCTTTTCGTGCGTTATGCGAATAAGCGCTGTAGATTCAACTATAATAATAACGTAATGTGATTATTATAGTTCGCTATGCAGTACAGGATCATGCGCATCCATCTTGCTGTTGATTACACCAGTGATTACGTTTTTTGGCCGATATTCAGGCTGGATGGGTCGTTGCTGGCTGTTGAAATGATCAGCCATTTTAACGGTCTTGCGGGTAAATTGAGTATGCCCACCGATCTTCTTCTCATGCAGTTAAGCCCGCGGCAACAATATGATTTTGTTCATGAGCAGTTTCTTTTCATCCAAGAAAAATCCGCATGGTTTATCGATAATCACATTCAACTGGTGTTAAAGGTAGGACGCCAGATAACAGAGATGTTAATTAAATCCGACGTACTGCGTGGTGAAATCACACACCTCAATTTTGTTTTGTTGGAAATTAATGAATTTTTTCCGCAGCTATCACAGGGAAAAGAAAACGCTGCACTACTGAACCTGAGTCAATCCGTTCCTTTGTGGTTAGATAATTTTGGTTCTGGAAAGGCAACGTTGAAACCTTTGCATGATGGGCTAGTGCGCGGTGTGAAGCTGGATCGTCAGTTTATCGGGCAGCTTTTATCACGGCCGACCAATACGCTGATGATGGAACCGTTATTACGGACGATTAAAAACAGCTATTCGGATATCAGTATTATCGCCAAGGAAATAAATAATGTGGCGATTTTGAATAAAATTGGCCAACTGAATGTTGATGCTGTTCAAGGACAGATGTGGCCTGCGGTGCATTTCGAACAGCTTGAGCAGCGCACGTGGCTTATCGGCTAATTCAATAGACTTGTTGCTTTCGGGAGGGAAGGTTCTTTCCTGAATATGAGTGATGGAAATAATACCCCTGCGTTTCCTCCGTGTTAATTTCATTACCATCCCTCTACACTTTCTGCTTACTCATGAGTCGTTGTGTGATGAGCGCGTGGCTCTCTTCACTTGAACAGAGTGGTATTAGGGAGACAGGATGCAGCAAACACCGTTATTCAATAATCACTATTTTCACCAGTTGCCGGGGTTCTACACCGCGCTACAGCCTACGCCGCTGCATGGCGCTCGCCTGCTTTATCACAGCGAGGGGTTGGCCGCGGAGCTTGGGCTATCTTCCGACTGGTTTACGCCAGAACAGGATGTTGTCTGGAGCGGCGAACGTTTGCTGCCGGGAATGGAGCCGCTGGCGCAGGTTTATAGCGGCCATCAGTTTGGCATGTGGGCTGGTCAACTGGGTGACGGGCGCGGCATCCTGCTGGGAGAACAACAGCTGCCGGATGGCCGTACTATGGACTGGCACCTCAAAGGTGCGGGATTGACGCCGTATTCGCGCATGGGTGACGGTCGCGCCGTGCTGCGCTCGGCGATACGCGAATTTCTGGCATCGGAAGCCATGCACCATTTGGGGATTCCCACCACGCGGGCGCTGACGATTGTCACCAGCACACATCCGGTGCAGCGTGAGCAGGAAGAAAAGGGCGCCATGCTGCTGCGCGTGGCGGAAAGCCATGTGCGTTTTGGTCATTTTGAGCACTTCTACTATCGCCGTGAGCCGGAAAAAGTACGTCAGCTGGCGGAGTATGTGATCGCTCGCCACTGGCCGCAGTGGGAGAACGACGAGCGTCGCTATGAACTGTGGTTCGGCGATGTGGTAGAACGTACCGCTCGACTGATTACACATTGGCAGGCCGTCGGATTTGCGCACGGCGTAATGAATACGGACAACATGTCGATTCTGGGACTGACCATCGACTACGGCCCTTATGGCTTTTTAGATGCCTATCAGCCCGGCTTCATCTGTAATCACTCCGACCATCGCGGGCGCTACGCGTTTGACAATCAGCCCGCCGTGGGACTGTGGAATCTACATCGTCTGGCGCAGGCGCTGTCGGGGCTGATGGACACTGATACGCTGGAGCGCGCGCTTGCCCGCTATGAACCGGCGCTGATGCAGCACTATGGTACGCTGATGCGCGCCAAGCTGGGCTTGTTTACCGCGAACGCGGAAGATAATGACGTGCTGGTCGGGCTGTTGCGTCTGATGCAGCAGGAAGGCAGCGATTACACTCGCACGTTCCGCCTGCTGGCAGACAGCGAAAAGCAGGCATCGCATTCGCCGCTCCGTGATGAGTTCATCGACAGGACAGCGTTTGATAGCTGGTTTGCGACCTACCGCCAGAGGCTGATGCAGGAAGAACAGGGCGATGAGGAACGTCGTCGGCTGATGAATGCGACGAACCCGAAATATATTCTGCGTAATTATCTGGCGCAAATGGCGATTGAACGGGCGGAAAACGACGACATCAGCGTGTTGGCGCGTCTGCATCAGACGTTGTGCCAGCCGTTTGACGAACAGCCCGAGAAGAACGATTTGGCGGCGTTACCACCAGAGTGGGGCAAACATCTGGAAATTTCCTGCTCCAGCTGAGCCGGAGCAGGGGGGCGACTTGGCTATTGCCGCAGATAAACCTGCGGAATGGTGTAGTCAGGGTGTGAACCGACGCTGAGATCGGCGCGATACCAGTGGGTCAATGTGTCTGCCTGTAATACCTGCGCGGGCGTGCCTTGTGCAACTAGCTTCCCTTCGTGCAACAGCAGGATGCGGTCGGCATACAGCGCTGCCAGATTCAGGTCGTGCAGGACGCTGCACACGGATAACGGCTGTTCGCGTGTAAGCTGCTTGAGCAGCCGCAAGAGGTGCTGCTGATGATACAGATCCAGCGCCGACGTGGGTTCATCAAGGAACAACCAGCCCGGCGTCGGTTCTGGATGCCACAGCTGTGCCAGCACGCGGGCCAGTTGCACGCGCTGCTGTTCCCCGCCGGAAAGCTGACGATAGTCGCGCGTCGCTAGTTCCAGACAGCCCGTTTGCGCCATGACCTGCTGAATGACGTCATCGTTTTTCGGGTAGCGACCGTGAGGGGAACGCCCCATCGCAACAACATCCCGCACGCTAAACGCAAACGCCATGCCGCTATGCTGGCGCATCACCGCACGCGTTTTGGCGAGCGCGCCGGGTTGCCAGTGTGAGAAAGGCTGTCCGGCTAACAGGCACTCGCCTTCATCTGGCGTTAAATAACCGGTCAGCAAACGGAGCAGGGTGGATTTCCCTGCGCCGTTGGGGCCGATGATTGCGACGATTTCCCCACTGTGAAGTTCCAGAGAAACGTCGTCCGTCAGATAACGGCCGTTGGCCTGAAAACGCAGATGGCGTGCGACTAACGTCCGATCGTGTGCTGAGTCAGTCATTGCCCCCGTCCTTTATGCTGAACGATCAGCCATAAGAAATACGGCCCGCCAATCAGGCTGCTTAACAACCCAACGGGCATTTCTGCCGGAGAAAGCAGCGTACGTGCCAGCGTATCGGCAAACAGCAGCAGACAGGCACCACCGAGGATAGAACCGGGAATGAGCCAGCGATGGTCGGCACCCAGATGCATGCGCATCAGGTGTGGAATGATAAGCCCGATAAACCCGATTACGCCGCTGACCGCCACTGCTACGCCAACCAACAGCGAACTGAGCAGCAGTAGCGTGTACTTGGTGCGTTTCACGTTGACGCCAAGGTAGTGCGCCTCTTCGTCCCCTAATTGCAACACGTTCAGACGGTGCGCGTAGTATAACGTGGCGATCGTGGCAGGGATAACCAACGTGCTGGCAACCAGCAGCATGGGCCACTGTGCCTGGCCGAGGCTCCCCATTCCCCACAGTGAGAACTGGCGCAGCTGCTGATCGGTGCTGATGTAGGTCAACACGCCGATGAGGGCAAGGCACAGCGCATTGAGCGCGATGCCTGCCAGCAATAATCGCGTTAATCCACCCTGTTCTGAGCGGCTGAGGATGAAAATAATCGCCGTAATTGCCAGACTGCCCGCGAAAGCGGCAAACATCGGGCCGTAAAGCGCCAGCAGCGGGGGAAGGCCAAGCGGCAGCACAATGGTTAGTGCGACGCAGAGTGCGGCACCGCTGCTGATCCCAAGCAGGCCGGGATCGGCGAGTGGATTGCGAAATAACCCCTGCATAATCGCGCCAGAGCAAGCCAACGCGCCGCCGACGAGGATTGCCAGCAGCACACGGGGTACGCGGATATTCAACCAGATATGCCAGATTGGATCGTCAAGCGGCGTTTGCCATAACATCTTGAGCGATAATGTCAGCGCGCCCATGTTGGCGGCACCGACCATCAGTGCCACCATCAGTAACAGCAATGCGATCAACCACGTGCGCGGGTGAAAGCGTGACGTCATTTGATCGCTTCGGCTGTCTGACGCAGCGTTGCCATCAGCGCTGGCGTTTCGAGCGTGAAGCCCAGCATCGCCATGTCATCGACCACTAACAGACGCTTGTTTTTACCCGCAGGCGTCAGTGCTAAACCGGGTAATTTCCAGACCTGTGCTTCACCACCCAACGTTTTCAGCCCCTGACTGGAAATCAGAATCAGATCCGGCGCACTGGCAATCACGCCTTCCTGTGACAATGGCTGGTAGCGCTCAACATTTTGCATGGCATTTTTTAATCCGGCACTGCGGATAATCGTGTCTGGCGGGCTATTTTTACCCGCAGCCAGCGCGGTCATGCCGCCGTGGCTGAGAACGAACAGCACGTTAACCGGCAGCGGTGAGGTTTTGACTGCCGCCAGTTGCTGCTGATAGGTTTCCGTCAGTTTTTTACCTTCTGCGTCTTTCCCTAGCGTCTGAGCGATGGCCCCGATTTTCTTCGGCACCGCATCCAGCGATGGCTCGGCGGTTACATGAACCACTTTTGTGCCGCTGTCCGCCACCTGCTGCAGGATGAGCGATGGCTGGGACAGATCGCTGGCGAGAACCAGAGACGGTTTCATGGCCAGAATACCTTCCGCATTGAGGTGGCGCATGTAGCCCACGTCAGGCAGTTTCTTCACGGCTTCCGGGTGCAGACTGGTGCTATCACGCGCAACCAGATCTTTCTCCGCGCCCAGCGCATAGATGATTTCCGTGACGTCGCCGCCGATAGAAACGATACGCTCGGCAGCAGACACCCCCAGCGGGAGTGTCAATAGCAGGGGGAATAGCCAGTTTTTCATGCGGCGAGATCCTTGTACGGTTTCAGGGCATCGATCTGGTCGCGCCATTGCTGCTGTTCCGGCGTGCCTTCGGTACGTTGCCCAAAGAGTTGTGCAATTTGAGAGCCGTCTGCGGCATAGAGTTCGAGGCTGGTCACAATGCCGTCGGCCGTCGGTTTACGCGTGATCCAGCTTTCAGCGATCGCGCCTTCAATCAGATGCAGGGTGAAATCTTTATTAAAGATGTTAATCCACTCTGCATGTTGCTCCATACGCTCTACACGCTCAAGCGTACCGGTGAAGATTTGCACACAGCCACGGTTACCGACGAATACCATGATCTCGTTCTGATCTTCACGCGCGGCAAACAGAATCTGCGACAGTGCATCATTTTCTACACGGTAGGCCAAATCGTCAGCGACCGAGTTAAATGCCTGCTGACGCGTCAGGTTATGGCGCCTCAGCAGAATGAAGAAATCATGCACGTCCGTCATCGCGCGCCAGTCTGCTTCAAACTGAGGATTATGGGCAACGATCTGCTCAACTGTCGCGCTGTTTGCTGGACGAAGTGCCAAGGCTGGATTTTCGCTGCTGGTAAATTTCTCAACAAATAGCTGCCAGGCGGCCATGTCCGTGGTGTCGGTCGTGTAGACCTTCAGAATGGCATCACCCTGATGATCGAAAAATTGAATGCTTTGGCGCTCACCGCGTGCGGTATTTTCACGCAGCGCAAAGGCGGAAGCCCATTGAGAAAGGAACAAACGCAGATCCAGCTCGCGCGGGTTGAGGATAAGGCCGGCATGCCCATCAAGCGTCTGGTTCTGATAGTAGCCAGTATGCTCATGCACGGCGTATTCGTTACGTGTGATCGACTTGGTATTACCAACCTGCTCCAGTGCGCTTAACCAGACTTTGGCATCACCCTGCAGGCGCTGCGCATCGTGTCCGACACGAGCGTGGGTCAGTTCCGCTTCGCTGATGCCGAGTTGCGCAGCCAAATCGCGGGCGTATTTACGCGGATGTTCAACTTTCGCCTGAAGGTATTGTTGGTAAATGGACGTCTGCATCTCGTTCGTTCCCTTAATCGTTGTCGTATTAATTATAGCAATGAATGAGAATCATTTTCATGTAACAAAAACGCAACCTCAAGTGAAGTTTTCTTAATAAGTGGAATAAGAGGAATTGTAAGAGGTATTTACGTGCTGCGAGAGTGTGGGATAAGCGGCGGGAAAACAGCTGGCACACGACCGGAGAAGGTGAGTGTGCCAGCGTATATCGAATTAAAAACGACTGTCGACGGCGTCCGCCAGACGAGCTAGCAGCGTTTCGGTGTCCTGCCAGCTCAGGCAAGGATCGGTAATGGATTGCCCATACGTCAATGCCAGAGGGTTGATTGCCGGCTGGTTGCCTTCGATTAAGAAACTTTCCGCCATGATGCCCGCGATGGCGCGTGAACCGGTGCGAATTTGCTGGCAGATATCATCGGCTACGTCGAGCTGGCGGCGATGTTGTTTCTGACAATTGGCATGACTGAAATCGATCACCAGATGTTCGGGCAGAGAGAATTCACGCAGGTGAGCGCAGGCCGCAGCGATATCTTCCGCGTGGTAGTTCGGTTTTTTCCCGCCACGCATAATAATGTGGCCGAACGGGTTGCCCTGCGTTTTGTAGACCGACATAAAGCCCTGCTTATCCGGCGAGAGAAACATGTGCTGGGCGCGAGCGGCACGAATGGCATCGACGGCGATACGCGTATTACCGTCTGTCCCGTTCTTGAAGCCGACAGGGCAGGACAGCGCAGAAGCCATTTCCCGGTGGATCTGGCTTTCGGTGGTTCTCGCGCCAATCGCACCCCAGCTAATCAAGTCGGCGATATACTGGCCGGTGACCATATCAAGGAACTCTGTCGCGGTCGGCAAGCCAAGCTGATTGACGTCTAGCAGCAAGCGGCGCGCAATTTCCAGGCCTTCATTCACCTGAAACGTTCCATTGAGTGCGGGATCGGAAATGAGTCCCTTCCAGCCCACCACCGTGCGCGGTTTTTCAAAATAGGTGCGCATGACGATTTCCAGTCGATCCTGATACTGCGTGCGTAGCGCAGCCAGACGGCGTGCATAATCTAACGCGCTGTCGGTGTCATGGATCGAACAAGGGCCAACCACGACGAGCAGGCGGGGATCTTGACCGGTTAGGATGGCTTCAATTTTTTGGCGTGACGAGGTGACATTTTCGGCGACGGCAGGGGTAATTGGGAGTCTGGCGAGTAACGTTTGAGGCGTAACCAGACTCTCGATGCGCGTGCTCCGCAGTTCATCTGTTTGCAGCATGTTTTATCTCTGAATACGGTCAAGCCGAAAACCTGCCGTCACTGAAATGTATGGACATAACAGTGTGTTCAGGCAGCGTTTTCAGGCTATGTTTCCGACTAAAAGGTTGCTTCGCAGCGGCGAAATGCCGGGAAGTGATGGAGCACACAATAAACGAACTGGCGCACATTACAACCGCATCAGGATAAAAATCTATCATGTACTAGTACATTCTTCGGCTCATGCCAAGAATGTCGATGATTTTGGCGGAAATTTCCTCAACGGAATAATTGGTGGTATTGAGATATTTAATCTGGTGTTTGCGAAATAGCGCTTCCACTTCACTGAGTTCCATGCGGCACTGGCGTAACGACGCATAGCGACTGTTGCCCCGGCGCTCTTCCCGAATGGCCGCCAGCCGTTCGGCATCAATGGTGAGCCCGAATAGCTTGTGCTGGAAAGGCTTCAACGCGTCGGGTAGGCGCAGATTATCCATATCATCGGCAATAAAAGGATAGTTGGCGGCGCGAATGCCGAATTGCATTGCCAGATACAGGCTGGTCGGCGTTTTACCACAGCGCGACACGCCCAGCAGAATAACCTGTGCCTGATCGAGATTGCGCAGCGAGATGCCGTCATCGTGCGCCAGCGTATAGTCGATAGCGGCGATACGGGCGTCGTATTTGCTCAGGTTATTGGCCGTCAAACCGTGAGTGCGGTTGGCAATCGGTGTCGGCGGCGTGTTCAATTCTTCCTGCAAGGGGGCAACCAGCGCCTGTACGATGTCCTGGCAAAACCCTTCGCTGCTGGTAATAATGTTACGTACGGTCGGTGTGACGATGGAGTAAAACACCAGCGGACGCACACCGGTTTGCTGATACAACGTATTAATTTGCTCGCACACCGCTTTGGCGCGCGCTTCACTTTCTACGAAAGGTAAGGTATAGCTAACCGTGTTCACAGGGAACTGGGACAGCACCGCATGACCCAGCACTTCTGCCGTAATGGCCGTACCGTCCGAGACATAAAATACGCTTCTTTCCACATAACCCCCTCGTGATATTTCCGATAGCTCGAACACGTTAACCTCGTCAAAAATTGCGTTTCAAGAATACTTTTATTAAAACGCTATTTCATTATCTTCATGATAAAGAATACTAATCTTCTACGATATTGGATTTTTACTGCGTTAAGCAATCATTCGCCGTGAAATCAGTTTTTTTTCATAGGTTGATCGATTCACCTGTCCATGTTCATCAAAACGCTATGCTAACCTGATTGCGTTGAGGCGATTCTCAACCGAACTCTTCCATACCCTAATTGTATGCAGAAAGGATTATTTTCGATGTCCAATAACGGCCCTGATTTGCGTAATGTCCTTTGGTATAACCAGCTCGGTATGCACGACGTTGAAAGGGTGGGAGGCAAGAATGCCTCTTTGGGTGAAATGATCACCAACCTTTCAGAATTGGGCGTAGCCGTTCCCAACGGCTTTGCGACAACGGCGCAGGCGTTTAATGATTTTCTTAATCAAAGCGGGATTAACCAGCGCATTTATGAGCTGCTCGATCGCACCGACATTGACGATCTGAGTCAACTGGCGAGCGCCGGTACGCAGATCCGCCAGTGGATTATTGATACGCCATTCCAGCCGGAGCTGGAGAAGGCAATCAGTGACGCCTACCAGCAACTGGCCGACGGTGAGAAAGAGGCCTCGTTTGCCGTGCGTTCTTCCGCTACGGCAGAAGATATGCCGGATGCGTCCTTTGCTGGTCAGCAGGAAACCTTCCTGAACGTGCAGGGCATTGATGCCGTGATGGTGGCTGTGAAGCACGTATTTGCATCGCTGTTTAACGATCGTGCGATCTCCTATCGCGTACATCAGGGGTATGACCACCGTGGCGTGGCGCTGTCGGCGGGCGTGCAGCGCATGGTGCGGTCCGATCTGGCCTCTGCGGGCGTGATGTTTACCATTGATACCGAATCCGGTTTTGATCAGGTGGTGTTCATTACGTCGGCTTACGGTTTGGGTGAAATGGTGGTACAGGGCGCGGTGAACCCGGACGAATTCTATGTTCACAAGCCAACGTTGCAGAACAACAAACCTGCGATTGTGCGCCGTAATATGGGATCGAAAAAAATCCGTATGGTGTATGCCGCGAGCCAGGAACATGGCAAGCAGGTGCGGATTGAAGATGTGCCGACAGAACAAACGACGCGTTTCAGCCTGACGGATGATGAAGTGCAGGCACTGGCGCGTCAGGCGCTGCTGATTGAGAAACACTACGGTCGTCCGATGGACATCGAGTGGGCGAAAGATGGCCACACCGGCAAGCTTTATATTGTGCAGGCGCGCCCGGAAACGGTTCGCTCCAACGGTCAGGTGATGGAGCGTTACCACCTGCCAGCCAGCGGTACGGTGCTGGTGGAAGGGCGTGCGATCGGCCACCGCATTGGTGCGGGCGAAGTGAAAGTGATTCAGGACATCAGCGAGATGCACCTGATCAACGCAGGCGATGTGCTGGTGACCGACATGACCGACCCAGACTGGGAACCGATCATGAAGAAAGCGGCGGCGATTGTCACCAATCGCGGCGGACGTACCTGTCACGCGGCGATTATCGCCCGCGAACTGGGCATTCCGGCCGTCGTAGGCTGCGGCGATGCAACCGAGCGTTTACGCAAGGGGCAGAAAGTGACCGTTTCCTGTGCGGAAGGCGACACGGGCTACGTGTATCAGGATCTTCTGGACTTCTCCGTGAAGAGTTCACAGATTGATGAAATGCCGGCACTGCCGCTGAAAATCATGATGAACGTGGGCAACCCTGACCGCGCGTTTGATTTTGCCTGCCTGCCAAACGATGGCGTCGGTCTGGCGCGTCTGGAATTCATCATCAACCGCATGATTGGCGTGCACCCGCGTGCGTTGCTGGAATTCGACCAGCAAGCCCCTGAGGTGCAACGTGAGATCAAGACGCTGATGCAGGGCTTCGACGATCCGGTGGAATTCTACGTCGGTCGTCTGACGGAAGGAATCGCGACGCTGGCAGCCGCATTCTCGCCGAAGCGCGTTATTGTCCGCCTGTCCGATTTTAAATCCAACGAGTACGCCAATCTGGTCGGTGGCGAGCGTTATGAGCCGGAAGAAGAGAACCCGATGCTGGGCTTCCGCGGTGCGGGTCGTTACGTATCGCCGGACTTCAAAGCCTGTTTTGCGCTGGAATGTGAAGCGGTCAAACGCGTGCGTAACGTGATGGGGCTGAAGAACGTCGAGATCATGATCCCGTTCGTTCGTACCGTGGCACAAGCGGAAGCGGTGGTGGCTGAACTGGCGAATCAAGGTCTGCGCCGTGGCGAAGACGGCCTGAAAATCATCATGATGTGCGAGATTCCGTCTAACGCGCTGTTAGCCGATGAATTCCTGCAACACTTTGATGGTTTCTCTATCGGTTCAAACGACATGACGCAGTTGGCGCTGGGTCTGGATCGCGACTCCGGCGTGGTATCGTCACTGTTTGACGAACGTAACGATGCGGTGAAGGCGCTGCTGTCGATGGCGATCAAGGCCGCCAAGAAACAGGGTAAATACGTCGGTATTTGCGGTCAGGGCCCGTCAGATCACGAAGATTTCGCGCTCTGGCTGATGGAGCAGGGCATCGATAGCCTGTCGCTCAACCCGGACACCGTGGTGCAAACCTGGCTGAATCTGGCTGAGCACAAGTAATTAGTACGGTGAATGCCTGATGTGTAGTCATCAGGCATTTAGACTGTTAAAACCGTATTTACGAAATGAGAACGGTGGTAATGGATAGATCGTAAAGACGCTGTGAATACATCCCTGTACGCTCGGATTGCGCCATCCTTGGCGCAAACGCTTTACTCTTCTATTCCATTACCACCGCTCGGCAGCAGTTGATCGCAATCGGTACTAAAACATATTTTTCATATTACGGTGCCGCAATCAGGAAGGCTTTAAACTGTGGCGTCATTACCGCGCTAAAGCCCTTATCCGTTTTGGTAATCAGATAAACCGCTAGCCCCTGCTGTTCTGCCAGTTTTAACGCCTTCTCTGTTCCCAACACCATCAAACCGGTATCCCAGCCATCCGCTTCCAGCGCTGTCGGTGCAATCACGGTCGCAGAAACTAGCTGATGAGTAATGGGTCTGCCCGTCTCGGGATCGATAACGTGAGAATAGCGCTTGCTGTCCTCTTCAAAATAATTCCGATAGCTGCCGGAAGTACTGATCGCATACCCCTGCAAATTTACCGCCGCCTGTGCTGCATTTTCCTGGTCAGTGGGTTTCTGTATCGCCACGCGCCACGGCGTTCCCTCAGCGTTCACCCCACGGCTGGAAACCGCGCCACCGACGGAAACCAGATAATTGGTGATCCCTTTACGCGTCATTAACTGCGCGAGAACGTCTGCGCCGTACCCTTCGCCCAGCGTGGAGAGATCGACATACAAATCCGGGAGATCTTTCTGAATCCATTCCCCTTTTTCGTCACCGATCAGCTTCAGGTGACGCAGCCCGACATTTTGCCGCGCTACATCGATCTGCTGCTGGCTGGGAACCCGCGTAGGCTGCTTCTGCGGGCCGAATCCCCAGAGATTAACCAACGGGCCGACGGTGATATCCATCGCACCGTTCGTGGCTTTACCGATACGCAGCGCGGCCAGAATGATATCCGCCATGCCATTGCTGATGGGCTGGGGATCCGTTCCTCGGTATTGATTAAAACGCGACAGGACTGAATCGTCACGGTAGGTGGAAATCTCGTCATTGGCCTGCTCGAGCAGAACATCGATTTCCCGTTGCAACTGCTGTTTGTCTTCGGTGATGTCGCCGCTAATTTTTACGCTGTAAAACGTCCCCATGGTTTTGCCTTCAATGGTCAACAAAGGGCGCTGTGTCGTCGGCGTTGGATTATCGCAGGCTGTCAGAAGGCTGAATAAACCACAGAGTAGCAATCTCTTCGCGGCAAGAGGCATCATGAAAAACTCCTGAAAAACTGAACTGAGGGTAGGCAGACAGGAGAGTAACAAAAAAGGGATGAAGCGTAATTGAATGGAAGACAAATGAAAGGAAAAAAAAGGCCCATCTCAGGGGATGGGCAAAGACTACACACAGCAATTCGTTACTAACTCTGACGAGGAGGAAACCTCATTGACAAACAGTAGGTTAATACTAGCTCCGGTATTTATCCTATGGATTATGCCCTATTCAGTCATTAAGAATCATCCTAATAGTTAATTATCTTTTAAGGATTGGCCTCTCAGAGTTTTTGTATTGTCAATAATATTGATGCATTAGAGAAATGATATCAAAATTTTTAGGACTAATCCCTAAGAATAGAGGGTTAATCATTAGCTATTTTTACCTATTGAAAAAGTAAGGGAATGATAGCGCCGAAAAATAATACCGAAGAAGCGATGCCGAGAGAGGGATGCGGTGGGCGGCGTACCGCCCACGGGAAGAGAAAACGGTGACTGTCGGTCTTACTCTTTATCTGGCGTGTTAGATGTATTAACGGAGAGGATGTTTTGCGGTTCGGGGATTTCACGCATCCAGGCAAACAGCAAACGATAGGAAACGGCGAGGACGACCGGGCCAATAAATATCCCTATCATGCCAAACGCCAGCAAGCCGCCAATCACGCCGGAAAGAATTAGCAACATAGGAAGATCGGCACCCATTTTGATTAATACCGGGCGGATAACGTTATCGATGGTGCCAACGACGCAGCTCCAGACCAGCAAAATGGTGCCCCAGGTGTTATCGCCCGTCCAATACAGCCAGATAATGGCAGGAATCAATACTGGAAGCGGCCCTAACTGTGCCAGACAACACAGAAACATCAGAACGGTTAATAGCGTGGTGTAAGGAATCCCAGACAGCCCCAGACCCACTCCGCCTAATACCGATTGCACGATGGCCGTTACCACCACGCCGAGCGCGACGGCGCGAATTGACTGCGCGGCCAGAATCACCGCGGCATCGCCGCGTTCCTGTCCCAGCCGGATAGCGAAATGCCGCACAGCCTTCGCGACGGCTTCACCCTTGTAATAGAGCAGGGCGCTGAAAATAAGCATCAGGGAACAGTGCATCAGAAAACGCCCAACATGCGCCGCCTGTGCAACCAGCCAGGTTGCGGTTTTACCAAAATAGGGTTGCACCTTGGCGAACAAACCGCTGCCGCCGCTTTGTAACAGCGCCTGCCAGCTGTTGAACAATTTCTCACCGACTAAAGGAATGGACGTTAGCCACTCCAGCGTTGGCGGCGAAAAGTTTTCCTGTCTGGCTCCCCAGCTCATTAGCGCCGAACTGTTCTCCACCACGCTGCTGACAAGAACGGCAATCGGGACAATAAATAGCAGGATGAGCAGCAGCGTCATCACGAGCACGGCCAGAGAACGTCTCCCCCATAATAACGCCTGAAATTTAATCAGAAGCGGCCAGGTGGCAATGACCACCATACACGCCCAGGCGAATCCCAGAATAAAAGGCTGTACCACCCAAAAACAGGCAATAATCATGATGGTAATAAACACCAGACTGAACAGGATTCTGGCCAGATCAAATCGTGGTGGCTGGGAATATTTGCTCAATGAATCATTCCTCAATAGCAAAAGAAAGGGCTTAGGCGAGGTCGCTTGGGTGAAACCATGTAGTCATCCGTCATCATGAGATATTTCCGGGGGTTTTGACAGCCTATTGAACATTTTGTTGGTGAAACGGCCATTAGCCAACACGCTGTATGTTTTTGCCGATCCGGGAGCGCACACGATTGCGAAATGTGATAAAACGTGATGTCCCCGATGACAGAACGGCTATATCGGGCTCTTCACAGGCATATCACGACATATTGGCAAACACATCATGTACGAACAGGGTCAAAAAATAATGATCCCACAGATCACGCAATCTCCCGGGCTGGTCCAGCCGGTGCTTAATTTTCTGGAAGCATTGAAGAAAAATGGATTCACGGGCGATACGGCGACTAATTATGCCGATCGTCTGACGATGGCAACGGATAACAGCATCTATCAACTTTTGCCGGATGCGGTGGTTTTCCCCCGTTCAACCGCCGATGTCGCGATCCTCTCGCGGCTGGCGGGCGAGGAGCGTTTTTCAGGGCTGACCTTTACTCCACGCGGTGGCGGGACAGGAACGAACGGGCAGGCGCTGAATCGCGGCATCGTGGTCGATATGTCGCGTTATATGAACCGCATTCTAGAGATCAATCCTGAGCAAGGTTGGGTGCGTGTCGAAGCGGGCGTTATTAAAGATCAGCTTAATCAATACCTGAAGCCTTATGGTTACTTCTTCGCACCCGAGCTCTCGACCAGTAACCGGGCGACGCTGGGCGGCATGATCAATACCGATGCCTCAGGGCAAGGTTCGCTGGTGTACGGCAAAACCTCAGACCATGTGCTGGGGCTACGTGCGGTTCTGCTGGGCGGCGAAATGCTGGATACGCAGGCGATGCCGGTAGAGCTGGCAGAGAAACTGGCGTTAGAAGATTCCGCTATCGGCCGTATTTACCATACGGTGCTGCACCGCTGTCGCGAACAGCGTGCGTTGATTATCGACAAGTTCCCTAAGCTGAATCGTTTTCTGACGGGTTATGACCTGCGTCATGTGTTCAGCGACGATCTCCAGACCTTTGACCTTACGCGTATTCTGACCGGGGCGGAAGGCACGCTGGCGTTTATCACCGAAGCGAAGCTCGATATCACGCCGCTGCCGAAGAGCCGTCGTCTGGTCAATATCAAATACGACTCCTTCAACTCCGCGTTGCGCAATGCGCCGTTCATGGTGGAAGCGAAGGCGTTGTCCGTTGAAACCGTGGATTCCAAAGTCTTAAACCTTGCTCGCGAAGATATCGTCTGGCATTCCGTTAGCGAACTGATTACCGATGTGCCTAATCAGGAAATGCTTGGTCTGAATATTGTTGAATTCGCGGGTGATGATGAAGCACTGATTAACGGGCAGGTCGACGCGCTCTGTCAGCGGCTGGATACGCTGCTGGCAAACGGAGAAGGCGGAGTAATTGGTTATCAAACCTGTAACGACCTGGCCGGCATCGAGCGTATTTATGCCATGCGGAAAAAAGCCGTCGGGCTGTTGGGCAACAGCAAAGGGCAGGCGAAGCCCATTCCGTTTGCGGAAGATACCTGCGTGCCACCACAGCATCTGGCCGATTACATCGAAGAGTTCCGTGCGCTGTTAGACAGCCATAATCTGACGTACGGCATGTTCGGCCACGTTGACGCAGGAGTGCTGCACGTTCGTCCGGCGCTGGATATGTGCGACCCGCAACAGGAAATGCTGATGAAACAGCTTTCCGACCAGATTGTCGCGCTGACGGCCAAATATGGCGGTCTGCTGTGGGGAGAGCACGGGAAAGGCTTCCGCGCTGAGTACAGCCCCGAATTCTTTGGGCCGGAACTGTATGCCGAGCTGCGCCGCATCAAGGCCGCGTTCGACCCTGATAACCGACTTAATCCCGGGAAGATTTGTGCGCCGCTGGACGTGGATGCGCCGATGATGAAAGTTGATGCGGTCAAGCGCGGCACGTTCGATCGCACGATCCCGCTGACGGTGCGCACGGCGTTCCGTGGCGCGATGGAATGTAACGGCAATGGTCTGTGCTTTAACTTTGATGCCCGTAGCCCAATGTGCCCGTCGATGAAAATCAGCGGCAACCGTATTCATTCCCCGAAAGGCCGTGCGACGCTGGTGCGTGAATGGTTACGCCTGCTGGCGGAGCAGGGCGTCGATCCCGTCGCGCTGGAGAACGCGTTGCCGCAGCAGAAGCTGAGCCTGCGCGCCTTTATCCAGAAGACCCGTAATACCTGGCAGGCGAAGCAAGGCGATTACGATTTCTCGCACGAAGTCAAAGATGCGATGTCGGGCTGTCTGGCGTGTAAAGCGTGCTCAACGCAGTGTCCTATCAAGATTGACGTGCCCGGTTTCCGCTCTCGCTTCCTGCAACTTTATCACACGCGCTATCTGCGTCCGGTGCGTGACTATCTGGTCGCTGGTGTCGAAAGCTATGCGCCGCTGATGGCGCGCAGCCCGAAGACGTTTAACTTCTTCCTGAAAATGCCGCTGCTGAATAACCTGAGCCGCAGCCAGATCGGCATGGTCGATTTGCCTCTGCTGTCATCGCCGTCGCTGCGCCAGCAGTTTGCCGAGCATAGCGGCGTCAACACCACGCTGGAACAGCTGGAACAGTTGCCGGAAGCGGCGCGCCAGCAGTACGTGCTCATCGTGCAGGATCCGTTTACCAGCTATTACGATGCGCAAGTGGTGGCTGATTTCGTCCATCTGATCGAAAAACTCAAGCTGAAGCCAGTCCTGTTGCCGTTCTCGCCGAACGGGAAGGCGCAGCACATTAAAGGCTTCCTGCAACGCTTTGCCAAAACGGCGTCGAAGACGGCAGATTTCCTGAACCGCGTCGCTAAATTAGGGATGCCGATGGTGGGCGTCGATCCGGCGCTGGTGCTGTGCTATCGCGACGAATATCGTGAAATTTTGGGCGAGAAGCGTGGCGATTTCCAGGTGCAGCTGGTGCATGAATGGCTGGTGACGGCATTGGCAGACAGCACGCCGCAGCCTGCCACTGGCGAATCCTGGTATCTGCTGGGGCACTGTACGGAAACCACGGCGCTGCCGATCAGCACGAAACAGTGGTCCGACATTTTCTCGCGCTTTGGTGCCAAACTGGAGAATGTCAGCGTCGGCTGCTGTGGCATGGCGGGAACCTACGGACATGAAACCAAGAACCTCGCCAACTCGCAGGGAATCTATGCGCTGTCCTGGCAGCAGGTGTTGCAGAAGTTACCGCAGAAACGCTGCCTGACTACCGGCTATTCGTGTCGCAGTCAGGTGAAACGCATGGAAGGCAGCGCATTGCGCCATCCGCTACAGGCCTTGCTGGAGATTATCTGATGCTATGGAAACGACAGGTTACGCTTGAGCAGCTTAACGAACCGAGCCAAACGTGTATGGTGGGCCATGTCGGTATCCGCTATACCCATATCGCGGAGGATTATCTGGAAGCGGTGATGCCAGTGGATTCTCGCACGCGTCAGCCATTTGGCTTATTGCACGGCGGTGCCTCCGTTGTGCTGGCGGAATCGTTGGGTTCCGTCGCGGGCTATTTGTGTTCTGAAGACGATCAGCAGGTAGTGGGGCTTGAAATCAATGCCAACCATCTGCGAGCCGTGCGTGAAGGGGAAGTGCGGGGCGTATGCCGGGCGCTTCACGTTGGCCGCCGTAGTCAGGTATGGCAGATTGAGATTTTTGATAATCAGAATCGCCTGTGCTGCATTTCACGTCTGACGACATCGGTCATTACGCCGTAAGCATGAAGCACGAAACCAGATTGCTGGCCGGTCTGGTTTCGTTGTTGGTAAATCGATAGTTCTTTAGGGGAGAAACGGCACGCGCTTAACGAAGTCGGTCTGAAACGCGGTGGCTTTATCCCATGAGCCCTGCATGCTTAACTGATGGCAAATCGATTTCAGCGTGTTACGGGCAAAGTAGTAGCTTTGCACGCGAAACAGGTGGCAACGCCCTTCATTATTAATCTCTTTAATCAACCGATTGTGCAGCTTGACCAGCGCATGCAGATAGCTCTCGTCATCGCCATTTCTCAGACAGAGTTCAACCATGTCCATGCAGGCGTTATGATAGCGACGTAAATGGTCAATATTGCTTCCCGGACGGTTTAAGCGAGCTTCCGCCATATAGAAATCAACGGTGGCATCGCGAATCTGAAATTTATATTCGTCAATTTGATGGTGCAGCCAGGCATTCACGGAAAGCATGGTTATCGATCCTGAACATGAAATGATAATCATTATCATATTGATAAAAAAGGTCATGATCAATGGGCAAAACGTGCTTTAACGTCAAAAGTCCGATCGGAAATCACATAAATCTTCATATACCTTCCCTGTTTTACAAATAGGTATCGCCGATAAATGTTATAATAATGATAACGAGATGATAATTTTCGCCTTCCCAAAAGGGACCGAGGTGATGCTATTAATTCATTTATTATCAATTGGTTAGTTGATTTATTGCCGCATTGTTTGGCGCGTCAGAGACGTGTAAAATAGCGCTATTGGCTCGCTAAAAACCGAAATGTTACGAATAGCCCTGCGAAACAAGAGGTTGAAGCTAGTTTCATTATCACTAACATTAGGGGAAACCAGCCTAAAACTGGTACCACACGCAATGAGGTATTCCATATGCAAGCGGAAAATGTAGGGACGTTTTCACTGGATGAAAATGTCTGGCAAGGATTGACGCTGACCGACAGCGCCGTGAAGCAGATTAAGAATCTGATGAAGCAGGATGAAGCCGTGCAAGGACTACGGCTCGGCGTTAAACAATCAGGCTGTGCGGGATTTGGCTATGTGCTGGATCTGGTACAGGAGTTCGAGACCGACGATCTGGTATTCGAACGTGATGGTGCAAAACTGTATGTCCCACTGAAAGCGATGCCTTTCATTGACGGCACAGAACTTGATTTCGTCCGTGAAGGGCTGAATCAGATATTCAAGTTTAATAATCCCAGAGCGCAGCATGCTTGTGGATGTGGCGAAAGCTTTGGCATTTAAGTGATGAAAAATTATGGCACGTAGCACGGTAGATGTACCTGATGATGTCCAGATCTGGATGGGTGATGGACGCTATAAAGAAGGTTTCTTCACGCAGTTGGAAACCGATGAGTTGGCGCACGGCATCAACGAAGATGTCGTTCGGGCGATCTCGGCGAAGCGTAACGAACCTGAGTGGATGCTGGAATTCCGTCTCAACGCCTACAAAGCGTGGCTGGAGATGGAAGAACCGCATTGGCTGAAAGCCCATTACGAGAAACTGGACTATCAGGACTATAGCTATTATTCCGCGCCTTCCTGCGGTAACTGCGACGACAGCTGCGGCTCTGAGCCCGGCGCCAAGCAGCAATCCGGGATTACGGACGTGAATAATTACCTGACCAGCGAAGTAGAGAACGCGTTTAATCAGCTGGGCGTTCCTGTCCGTGAAGGCAAGAAAGTGGCGGTCGATGCGATTTTTGACTCCGTCTCTGTTGCGACCACGTATCGGCATGAGCTGGCTGAAAAAGGCATTATCTTCTGCTCATTCAGCGAGGCGATTCAGGAACATCCCGATCTGGTGCGCCAGTATCTCGGTACAGTCGTCCCAGCGAATGACAACTTCTTTGCGGCGCTGAACTCGGCGGTCGCCTCCGACGGCACCTTTGTGTACATCCCGAAAGGCGTGCGCTGCCCGATGGAACTGTCGACATATTTCCGCATCAACGCGGCGAAAACCGGTCAGTTCGAGCGTACGATCCTGATCGCCGATGATGACAGCTACGTCAGCTACATCGAAGGCTGCTCCGCGCCCGTTCGTGACACCTACCAGCTGCACGCTGCGGTGGTGGAAGTCATCATCAACAAGAATGCCGAAGTGAAATACTCCACGGTGCAGAACTGGTTCTCCGGTAAAGATGACGCCGAAGGCGGGATTCTGAACTTCGTGACCAAGCGCGCGCTGTGTGCAGGCGAGCATTCGAAAATGTCCTGGACGCAGTCAGAAACCGGCTCCGCGATCACCTGGAAATACCCGAGCGTCATTCTGCGCGGTGACTACTCCGTCGGTGAATTCTTCTCTGTCGCGTTGACCAATGGTCGTCAGCAGGCCGATACCGGCACTAAGATGATTCACATCGGTAAAAACACCCGTTCGACCATTATTTCTAAAGGGATTTCCGCCGGACGCAGTGAGAACACCTACCGCGGTCTGGTGAAGATCATGCCGAGCGCGACCAACGCCCGTAACTTCACCCAGTGTGACTCCATGCTGATCGGCAGCGAATGTGGCGCGCACACCTTCCCGTATGTGGAAGTGCGCAACAATACCGCGCAACTGGAACACGAAGCGACGACCTCGAAAATTGGCGAAGACCAGCTGTTCTACTGTCTGCAACGCGGTATCAGCGAAGATGATGCCATCTCGATGATCGTGAACGGATTCTGTAAGGACGTCTTCTCTGAATTGCCGTTGGAATTTGCGGTAGAAGCACAAAAGTTACTGGCGATTAGCCTGGAACACAGCGTGGGTTAATTCGGCGGTTACCGGGATTTTCACAGAGAATAATGAGAATCATCGGTCCCGGAATTCATTAAGCGCTCGCCACATTGGGCGTTGGAAGGAATAAGCATGTTAAGCATCGAAAATTTAAAAGTCAGCGTAGAAGGCAAAGAGATCATCAAAGGGCTTAATCTCACCATTAAGCCGGGTGAAGTTCACGCGATTATGGGCCCGAATGGCTCAGGAAAAAGTACGCTCTCCGCGACGCTGGCTGGACGCGAAGAATATGAAGTGACCGACGGTGCGGTGAACTTCAAAGGGAAAGATCTGCTGGAATTGTCTCCAGAAGATCGTGCGGGCGAAGGCGTCTTCATGGCGTTTCAGTACCCTGTCGAGATCCCCGGCGTTAGCAACCAGTTCTTCCTGCAAACCTCCGTTAACGCGGTGCGTAAATACCGCGAGCAGGAACCGCTGGATCGCTTTGACTTCGCCGACTTTATCGAAGAAAAGATCAAGTTATTGAATATGCCGGAAGATTTGCTGACCCGTTCGGTCAACGTGGGCTTCTCCGGCGGTGAGAAAAAGCGTAACGATATTCTGCAGATGGCGGCGCTGGAGCCGGATCTGTGCATTCTGGATGAAACCGACTCTGGCCTGGACATCGATGCACTGAAAATCGTCTCTAACGGCGTTAACTCCCTGCGCGACGGCAAACGTTCGTTCATCATCGTCACGCACTACCAGCGTATTCTTGATTACATCAAACCGGATCACGTCCACGTTCTGTATCAAGGGCGCATTGTGAAATCCGGTGATTTCTCGCTGGTGAAACAGTTGGAGGAGCAAGGCTATGGCTGGCTTACCGACGAGCAATAAGGTGACGAGCGATAACGCGGCGGGTAAAACCAGCATCGCACAGAAACAAGAGCAGGCGCTGCAGCAATGGCATGGTCTGTTTGAACGCGATGCATCGCGCCGTTCTGAAGGGGCGAACCAGCACTGGCAGGACGTGGTGCGCCTTGGCTTACCGCACCGTAAGCATGAGCACTGGAAATACACGCCGCTGGATGGCTTGCTGAGCAACGAATTTGTCGCACCACAGGCATCGTCTCTCGATCGTGCAGCGGTAGACGCTCTGGCTTTAGCGGTAGATAGCTGGCGTCTGGTGTTTGTCGATGGCGTATTCAACGCAGAACTCAGCGACAGCGCCTGGGGCCCTTATCAGGTTGACGTACAAGCGGCGCGTGCGCATGGCGTGTTGCCTGCGGCCATCCAGTCTGAAGTGTTCCTGCACCTGACCGAAAGTCTGGCTAGCACAAGTACGCTGATTCATCTGGCTGCCGGACAGCAGGCGGAAAAACCGCTTTACCTGTTGCACATTAGCAGCAGCCAGGAAGCCGCGTTGAACACGGTTCACCATCGTCATCACCTGAACGTTGAGCGTGGCGCGAGTGCGGAAATTATCGAGCACTACGTCAGTCTGGATGAGCATGCGCACTTTACTGGCGCACGTCTGACGGTGAATGCGGCAGAAAATAGCCAGGTTAGCCATTATAAGCTGGCGTTTGAAGCGGCGGCGGGCTACCACTTCGCGCATAACGATCTGGTTCTGGCGCGTGATGCTCGGGTTCGTAGCCACAGCTTCTTGCTGGGGGCGGGTCTGACGCGTCATAACACCAGCGCCCAGTTGAATGGCGAAGGCACCAATCTGTCCATGAACAGCCTGATCCTGCCGGTTGGCAGCGAAGTGTGCGATACGCGAACCTATCTGGAGCATAATCAGGGTTATGGCGAAAGCCGCCAGTTGCATAAAGTCATCGTCAACGATCGCGCCAGAGCGGTGTTTAACGGCATGATCAAAGTTGCGCCACATGCGCTGAAAACTGACGGGCAGATGACTAACAACAACCTGCTGCTGGGTCGACTGGCTGAGGTTGATACCAAGCCGCAGTTGGAAATCTACGCAGACGACGTGAAATGCAGTCACGGCGCCACGATTGGCCGTATGGACGAAGAACAGCTGTTCTATCTGCGTTCTCGTGGTATTACGCAGCAGGATGCACAACAGATGATCATCTTCGCCTTTGCGGCGGAAGTCACAGAAGCGATTGAAAACGAGTCTCTGCGAGATGTGGTTCTGGAACGTATCGCGCAGCGTTTGCCAAACGCGCTGGCAAATGCCGGCAAGGCGGTATGATGAGTTATCCTATTGAACGGGTTCGTGCCGATTTCCCGCTGCTGGCAAGTGAGGTTAACGGTCAACCGTTAGCCTATCTTGATAGCGCCGCGAGTGCGCAAAAACCGCACGCGGTTATCGATCGCGAAGCCGAATTCTATCGCCATGAATATGCTGCTGTGCATCGCGGCATTCACACGCTGAGCGCGCAGGCGACCAGCGCGATGGAAGCCGTGCGCGAGAAGGTTGCCTCCTTTATCAATGCGGCCTCAGTAGAAGAGATTGTTTTTGTTCGCGGGACGACGGAGGCCATCAATCTGGTGGCTAACAGCTATGGCCGCACCTTTATCCAGCCGGGCGATAACCTGATCATCACCGAGATGGAACACCACGCGAATATCGTTCCCTGGCAAATGCTGGCGGAAGCGCGTGGCGTTGAGGTTCGCGTATTGCCGCTGGCCGAAGATGGCTCGCTGGATGTTGCGCAGCTTCCCGGCTTGCTGGACGAACGTACTCGCCTGCTGGCAGTAACGCAAATCTCTAACGTACTCGGTGCCCTAAACCCAGTTAAGGCCATGATCGCACAGGCAAAAGCCGCTGGCGCGGTTACGTTGGTCGATGGTGCGCAGTCGATTATGCATCAGACGGTCGATGTGCAGGATCTGGACTGTGATTTCTTTGTCTTTTCAGGACATAAGATCTATGGCCCTTCGGGTATTGGCGTGCTGTACGGCAAACGTGATCTGCTTCAGGCCATGCCGCCGTGGGAAGGCGGTGGGGCGATGATTCGTCAGGTGAGCCTGCGTACGGGCACCACCTATGCCGATTCACCGTGGTGCTTTGAGGCTGGTTCGCCCAACACGGGCGGTATCATGGGCTTAGGCGCTGCGTTGGACTACGTGACGGCGCTGGGACGTGAAGAGATTCAACGTTATGAGTCTTCTCTGATGCAGTATGCGCTGGAAGCGCTCACGCAGGTGCCCGATCTGACATTGTACGGGCCTGCTGAACGCCACGGTGTTATCGCGTTTAATCTTGGGCAGCACCACGCCTATGACGTTGGAAGTTTCCTCGATCGGTACGGTATTGCGATTCGCACCGGCCACCATTGCGCGATGCCGCTGATGGAACACTACGGTGTTCCTAGTATGTGCCGCGCCTCGCTGGCCGTTTATACTACACGCGAAGAAATTGACCGGCTGGTTGCCGGATTGCAACGTATCCATCGATTGCTGGGCAGCTAAGCGCCGCGCGCGGATCTGTCCGGGGAGGAAAACATGGCGAGTCTGCCAGAACCGCAGAAACTGGCGCGCAATTTTGCGCGCTGTAATGACTGGGAAGAAAAATATCTTTATGTCATCGAGTTAGGGGAGCGTCTTGACCCTCTGCCCGACGAATGGCGTAATCCAGAGAATCTGATTTCGGGGTGCCAAAGCCAGGTTTGGATTGTGACACAGCCCGATGAACAGGGCATTATCACCCTACACGGCGACAGCGATGCCGCCATCGTGAAAGGGCTGATTGCCGTGGTTTTCAGCCTGTATCAGGGGCTGACAGCGCAGGAGATTGTTGAGCTGGATGTGCGGCCATTCTTCGAATCGCTGGCGTTGAATCAACACCTGACGCCATCCCGCTCTCAGGGGCTTGAGGCGATGCTGCGCGCGATTCGCGCACATGCTGCGGCACTGCTTTAATTTTCTTCCCTGTTTTCTGCTTTCCTGAAGTATAAAAAAGCGCTGTGACGGAAAAAACGTCCAGCGCTTTTTTGTTTTTTCATTTACTGATTTTTACCAACAGCACGTTATTGTTTTTGGCAGATTTATTAACTCGCTGATATTTCAGAATTCGTCCCGTATATTTATTTCCCATTAAATTTTATGCTGGCTCTGCTTTGTAAAGAATTGAATATCAATGCTTTGATTTTTAAATAAAATATTCTTTTGTTACAACAATGCTAATATATACCCACGCTCGGTGGAAAGGGGCAACAATAGCCGCATTGACACCAGATATCCCCGAACCATTCAGGTTGCAGAAACGCGAATGCGCAGGCAACTTGAGGCATGGCGGGGTAAACAGGGTATAGCCAGCCGGATACTGCATTCTGGGTACAGAACCGGATGTTGTTGATAAATTACTTATGTTAGTTGTGATGTAGGGAACCTAATATGAAACGCGCGTTAACTTTACTTGGTATGGCCTTCGCGGCATATCTGGCCAGCACCGCCGCTAAAGCGACGGAATACCTGCTACCGCCACCCAATAGCCGACTTATTGGCGAAAACATCGCTTATACGGTCCCCAATGATGGTCGTCCGCTGGAGGCTATCGCTGCGGATTTCAAGATTGGTCTGTTGGGCATGATGGAAGCGAATCCAGGGGTGGATCCTTACCTGCCGACAGCGGGTTCCACGCTCACGGTCCCAACGCAAATGCTGCTGCCGGATACCCCGCGTGAAGGCATTGTGGTCAATCTGGCGGAGCTGCGCCTCTACTACTACCCGAAAGGGAAGAATACCGTCATCGTTTACCCGATCGGCATTGGTCAGTTGGGGCGCAATACGCCACTGATGACGACCAGCATTAGCGAGAAGCGTGAAAATCCGACCTGGACGCCAACGGCGAACATCCGTAAGCATTATCTTGAAGAGCAGGGCATTAAACTGCCTGCCGTCGTTCCGGCTGGCCCAGATAACCCGATGGGGTTACACGCGTTGCGTCTGTCAGCGCACGGCGGCGTTTATCTGCTGCACGGTACGAACGCGGACTTCGGTATCGGTATGCGCGTAAGTTCCGGCTGTATCCGTCTGCGTCCGGATGATATCAAGGCGTTATTCGACAACGTGCCAGTCGGCACGCGAGTGCAGATTGTTAACGATGCGATTAAAACGTCCGTTGAACCAGACGGCAAACGCTACGTTGAAGTGCATCAGCCTCTGTCGAAAACCGATAAGGACGACCCACAAACCATGCCGATTCCACTGACGGCGAAGACGCAGAAGTTTGTTAAGGATGCGGAGACGGACAGTAAAGCGGTTGCTGATGCAATTGTGCGTCGTTCAGGCATGCCAATCGTGGTTAGCGTAGGGCAAGACATCAATACTTACCAGCCACCGGTAGAGTCTGCTCCAGAAGCGCCTCAAACGCATCAGGTTGCGCCGATCACGGCGATCAGTACCACCGCTCGGTAATACTGAAATAAATCGGTCAGATGCGTTTAGGCGCATCTGTGCTGGCCCAGGGATAGGGCAGAAGGATGAAGATACCTGACAAAGCGAAAAAGGGATTGAAAGAGAACGCAGAAAAGGTAAAACGCAGGCAAAAAAATGGCGCACAGTGTGCGCCATTTTCACTACTTAACCAGTTCGATTACTTTTTGTAAGTACGAACTTGGTTGTCCAGACGCTGGTTAGCACGAGCTGCGTCATCTTTAGCAGCTTGTACGTCAGAGCGGATTGCGTTCACGTCGTTGCTCAGTTGGTCAACTTTAGCGTTCAGAGTCTGAACGTCAGAAGACAGCTGATCAATTTTAGCGTTGCTTGAACAACCAGCAAGCAGAGTAGAACCCAGGATTACCGCGCCCAGTACCAGTTTAGTACGATTCATTATTAATACCCTCTAGATTGAGTTAATCTCCATGTAGCGTTACAAGTATTACACAAACTTTTTTCTAATGAGAATAAATTTTTGATGAGAACATGCTTAATTTTGATCGTTCGCTCAAAGAAACAGCGAGTTTTACATATTCATTAAAAAAGTAAGGAAAACAGTGCTATTTTTATCGGATAACTCTGAGGCTTTAGGCTATTAAATGACGTGTTACACAGACGCATTAATTAGGTTATCGCACTGTAGAAAGTCGTTTCAGAATATAAAAAAAGCGCCATTAAGGCGCTTTTTACCGATCTGATCGTTGGGATTAGAGACGGTGTACGGAAGCGGTGTTGGTTGTGCCGCTGGAAACCAGTGCACCAGATACCATAACCACAACATCGCCAGCTTGCGCATGACCGCTGTTCAGCGCCGCTTCTTTACCAATACGGTAGAAATCATCAGTAGAAGCGATTTCCTTCACCAGCAGCGTATCAATGCCTTTGCTCAGCAGCAGCTGACGTGCAGTCACGTCGTTCGTCGTCAGTGCCAGAATACGGGCGTTCGGGAAGTATTTACGGATAGACTTGGCAGACTTACCGCCGCTGGTCGCAACCACAATCAGTGGTGCATCCAGTTTCTCTGCAGTTTCAACTGCGCCACGGCAGACCGCTTCAGTGATACGCAGAACCGGAGGCGTCTTGATGGTATCCAGACGGCTTTTCATTACGGAGTCGGTACGCTGACAGATCGTCGCCATAATGGTAACGGATTCCAGCGGGTATTTACCTTTCGCACTTTCGCCAGACAGCATAACGGCATCGGTACCGTCGATGATGGCGTTCGCCACGTCGCCAGCTTCAGCACGGGTAGGGCGTGGGTTTTTGATCATGGAATCCAGCATTTGCGTCGCGGTGATCACCACTTTGCGTGCCAGGTTACATTTTTCGATCATCATTTTCTGTGCGAAGATCACTTCTTCAACCGGGATTTCAACGCCCAGGTCGCCACGAGCAACCATGATGCCGTCTGACGCTTCCAGGATTTCGTCGAAATTGTTCAGACCTTCCTGGTTTTCGATTTTGGAGATGATCTGGATATGCTCGCCACCGTGTGCTTTCAGGTGAGCGCGAATCTCTTCAACGTCAGAACGTTTACGAATAAAGGATGCCGCAACGAAATCGACGCCTTGTTCGCAACCGAAAATCAGGTCACGTTTGTCTTTTTCAGCCAGAGCAGGTAACTGGATGGAAACGCCAGGCAGGTTGACACCTTTATTCTCGCCCAGATCGCCATTGTTCAGCACTTTACAAACGACGTCGTTACCGTTGATTGCGGTAACCTGCATACCGATCAAGCCGTCATCAACCAGAACGGTGTTGCCGACGCTGAGGTCTTCGGTAAATCCAGCGTAGGTTACTGCGACGCGATCTTTGTTACCCACGATGCTTTGATCGGTGGTGAACGTGAACGTTTGACCAGCGGTCAGCGTGACGTCAGCGCCGTTTTCCAGCTTCATGGTACGAATTTCTGGGCCTTTGGTGTCAAGCAGGATAGCGGCTTTCTTGCCGGTTTTTTCCATGACGGCACGCAGATTCTTGATGCGTTGACCGTGTTCTGCGTAATCCCCGTGAGAGAAATTCAGGCGCATAACATTCATGCCAGCAGACAGCAGGTTGCCAAGCATTTCTTCCGATTCTGTTTTCGGCCCGATGGTACAAACAATTTTTGTCTTTTTCATACGATAGTTTCTACAAGTTGTGATGGATTAAAAAACGAGTGATCCAGTGGCGAGGCGAGACAGGCCGCTGGAAAGAATGTATGAGGAAACAGTATAGGAGGTAAGTATAGATGGTCGTCGTGAATGGGTGATGAAGTGCGCAACTGCTCGTCGCATAAGATCTGCGGGAGTCGCGTTGGCGATGCCGTTGATAATAATGTTATTGATAGTGGCACGTTGTTTAGCTGAAACCATTCAATTGAAACGACGTTCCGTATTATAGTTATTAAGCGACGAGAAACAAGGTGGTAAAAGGGATGAAATTGAATATTTTGTCGTGTTTACGCAAAAAACTGATCGATTTGGTGTTTTTACCTAACTTTGTTGCGCAACTGCCTAAGAAACCCACCGTATCAATACGGTATGACGGCAACGGGCTGCAAGTGGTTGATTCTTGTAACGGCACACAATAAATAAAGAAAACGCGTGTAAGCGGCACGTTTTTCTGTCGATCCGTATCACGTTTTTGTGTCATTCTCCTTGAGAAGAGGAATGCAAATGGTAGTTTACCTGCCATTGCGGATTGTTACTGCGTAAGCAGGCAAAACCAGATGCTCGTTCTTGCTACGGGTGTCTGGTTTTTTTGTTTCCAGGGTTTGAAAAATGAAGATTGCCAAAATACTCAACAATAATGTCGTCACCGTAATCGACGAAAACAATAATGAGTCGGTTGTGATGGGACGAGGGCTGGGCTTCAAAAAGCACTCTGGCGACCTGCTGGACGAAACGCTGATTGAACGTGTGTTTGTGATGAAATCCGGCGAGCTGACATCGCGTCTACAGGAGTTGCTGTCAGAGATTCCGATGGATGTCATCACGACGGCAGACAAGATCATTCTGCTGGCAAAAGACCGTTTGCCCGGAAAACTGCAAAACAGCGTCTACATCTCCTTAACGGATCACTGTCACTTTGCGATAGAGCGCCATAAGCAAGGGGTGGATATCCGCAATGTGCTGTTATGGGAAATAAAACGCCTGTATCCAAAGGAATTCGCGGTTGGTCTGGAGGCGCTGGATATTATTGAGCAGCGTTTGGCCGTGCGGTTACCGGAAGATGAGGCGGGGTTTATTGCACTGCATTTGGTGAATGCGCAGCTCGACAGCGAAATGCCGGAAGTCTTGCAGATTACCAAAATCATGCAGGAAATACTGAACATTGTAAAATATCAGCTGAGTCTGGATTATAATGAACAGGCGTTAAGTTATCATCGTTTTGTGACGCATTTGAAATTTTTTGCGCAGCGGCTAATAGGAAAAAGCACGGTATTTAGTGATGATGAATCATTACATGATGTCGTGAAGGAAAGGTATCAATTATCTTATCGCTGTGCAGAGAAAATACAGGTTCATATTATTCAAAAGTATCAGTATACGTTAACGAAAGAAGAGTTGATGTTCTTAACGATTCATATCGAACGCGTACGGACAGAAGGTCAGGATAAAATAGAACCAGGTGATGGAGAGTAATTTCTGTTAATTTGCTTTTCGTCACAAAATAACAGCATGACAAGATAAATGTCCTTGCGTACGGTGAAAGTTAAAGCATAGAGTATGTGGAAAGTAAATTATCAGATGAAGTTGGTTTTATTGTCAGCACGACTACTGTGCCGACAAACAAGCAGGATTGTTACTGTCAGGCTAGTCTAGGCGGGCAGGCAAAACCTAAATCGTTTTCTCAATGCTTATTGGGAAAAGCGATTTAGGTTTTTTTTTGTCTCAAACAGATCTGGCAATCTTAAATTATTGATATTTAAGTCTGTTTAGTATTAAGGATAGACGATGGAATACAAAGCATTAGCAACAGAGATACTCGATGGTGTCGGCGGACGTGGCAACATCATTAGCGTGATGCATTGCGCAACCCGATTACGCTTTAAATTAAAAGACAACAAAAAAGCGGATGCCGCTGCGCTGAAAAATAATTCAGGCGTGATCATGGTGGTTGAAAGTGGCGGACAATTTCAGGTCGTCGTCGGCAATCATGTCAGTGACGTCTATGGCAGTTTACAGAATATTGCTGGACTGACGGATCAGGCTGACGCATCAGGTAATGAAGACGGCGATGAGAAAAAAGGAAATATCTTCTCTCGCTTCATTGATATTATTTCTGGGATATTTACGCCGCTAATTGGAGTAATGGCGGCGTCGGGTATTTTAAAAGGTTTTCTGGCACTCAGTCTGGCCTGTGGTTGGATGGTTGAAAGCAGCGGAACTTATAAAGTTCTGTTTGCAGCAAGCGATGCATTATTCTTTTTCTTCCCGGTAGTATTAGGCTATACCGCAGGGAAGAAATTTGGTGGTAATCCATTTGTTACTATGGTGATTGGTGCCACGCTAGTGCATCCTTCCATGATTGCTGAATTTGGTGCCATGCAAAATGCAGGTTACCAACAACTGTATTTCCTGGGTATTCCGATTACCTTCATCAATTATGCCTCTTCTGTTATTCCGATTATTTTCTCGGCCTGGCTTGCTTCACGTCTGGAAAAACCGCTGAATGCTATTTTGCATATCAATATCCGCAATTTCTTCACGCCGCTGCTGTGCCTCTGCATTACCGTTCCCGTCACGTTCTTGCTGATTGGTCCGGCGGCAACCTGGCTTGGGCACATGCTGGCCAGCGGTTACCAACTGATCTACGGGCTGAACTCCATGATTGCAGGCGCGTTGATGGGGGCGCTGTGGCAGGTGTTTGTTATTTTTGGTCTGCACTGGGGCTTAACGCCGCTGATGATCAATAACCTCAGCGTGCTGGGGCATGACACCATGATGCCGCTACTAGTTCCTGCGGTGTTAGGGCAGGCAGGGGCGGTGCTGGGCGTGTTGCTGCGTACCCGTGATATGAAGCTGAAAGGGATTTCTGGTTCAGCGTTCTCGGCGGCAATCTTTGGTATTACCGAACCTGCTGTGTATGGCGTCACGCTGCCGCTGAAACGTCCTTTCATCTTTGGTTGTGTGGGGGGCGCAATGGGCGCCGCCATTCTGGGGTACTTCCATACCACTATCTATTCCTTCGGTTTCCCGAGCATCTTTACCTTTACTCAGGTTATCCCGCCGACCGGTGTCGATAACACGGTCTGGGCCGCCATTATTGGTACGGTGATTTCATTTACCTTTGCTGCCGCCGCGAGTTGGGCATTTGGGATTCCCGCGGAAGAAAAAGCGACAGACGCAAATGCACCTGCGGCGGCACCACAAGCCACACAGCGTCAGAATGATGCAATGCGCAAGCAAGAGATAAACAGCCCGATCGACGGTATGGTTCTGCCACTTGAACAAGTCGGCGATGAAACGTTTGCCAGTGGCTTAATGGGAAAAGGGATTGCGATTAAACCGCTGGCCGGGCGCGTGGTTTCTCCGGTGAACGGTACGGTTGCTTCGCTGTTTAAAACCAATCATGCCATTGGGCTCGAATCGGAAGACGGAGCCGAGGTGCTCATTCACGTTGGTATCGATACGGTGAAATTGGACGGTCAGTATTTCACTGCACACATCAAGACAGGCGATGTCGTGAAGCAGGGTGATCTTCTGGTGGAGTTTGATTATCAGGCGATTGAGAAAGCCGGCTATGACACCACAACGCCCGTCATTATCACCAATAGCGAAGATTACGTTGATGTTCTGCCTACTGCCGGAGACACCGTGCAAGAGCAGGGCGCGTTGCTGACGTTAATTCGCTGACATTGAAATTTACGACCCAATTGGGAGGAGAAAATATGAGCCATCAGTTTCCGAAAGAGTTCTTGTGGGGCGGCGCGATCGCAGCCAATCAGGTTGAAGGTGCGTACTTAACGGACGGTAAAGGGTTATCAACGTCCGACTTACAGCCACAGGGTATTTTTGGCGAGATCGTCACGCGTACGCCGGGCGACAGCGGAATCAAAGACACGGCGATCGATTTTTATCACCGCTACCCCGAAGATATCGCGCTCTTTGCTGAAATGGGCTTCAAATGCCTGAGAGTCTCTATTGCCTGGACGCGCATTTTCCCGCAGGGCGATGAAACCCAGCCGAATGAGGCAGGGCTGGCATTTTACGATCGCCTGTTTGATGAAATGGCGAAGTACGGGATTCAGCCGTTGGTGACGCTGTCCCACTATGAAATGCCGTATGGTCTGGTGAAGAATTACGGCGGCTGGGGAAGCCGTGAAACGATTACGTTCTTCGAACGTTACGCTCGCACGGTATTCCAGCGCTATAAAGACAAAGTGAAATATTGGCTGACGTTCAACGAAATTAACTGTGCGCTGCACGCACCGTTTACAGGGATTGGTTTACCTACCGAGAGTAGTAAGCAGGATATTTATCAGGCGATTCATCACCAGCTTGTTGCGAGTGCGAAAGCGGTGAAGGCGTGTCATGACATCATCCCTGATGCCAAAATCGGCAATATGATGCTGGGTTCCATGTTCTATCCATTAACCTGCAAACCCGCGGATGTCATGGAAACGATGCAGCAGAACCGTGATTGGCTGTTCTTCGGTGATGTCCAAGCCCGAGGATACTACCCGGCGTACATGAAGCGCTTCTTTGCACAGCACGGTATTACGCTGACGGTAACGGAAGACGATCGCCAGTCGCTGAAGGAAACGATTGATTTCATTTCTTTCAGCTATTACATGACGGGCTGCGTAACCACCGATGAAGAAGTGAACCAGAAAGCTCGCGGCAATATTCTGAATATGGTGCCGAACCCGCATCTGGAAAGCTCGGAGTGGGGCTGGCAGATTGACCCGGAAGGGCTGCGCTATATCCTGAACTATCTGTATGACCGTTACCAAAAACCGCTGTTCATTGTGGAAAATGGTCTGGGTGCCAAAGATAAACTCGAAAGCGATGGCAGCATTAACGATGACTATCGCATCAAATACCTGAACGATCACCTGTATCAAGTGGGTGAAGCGCTGGAAGATGGCGTTGAGGTGATGGGTTATACCTGCTGGGGCCCTATCGATCTGGTCAGTGCATCAAAAGCCGAAATGTCAAAACGCTATGGCTTCATTTATGTCGATCGTGACGATGAAGGGAACGGTTCGTTAGAACGTCGGCGTAAGAAAAGTTTCTATTGGTATAAAGAGGTCATTTCCTCTAATGGCGAAACGTTGAAGTAAAGCACCGCATTGATGAATCATTTACGCATTCATTCTCAGGAAAATAAACTCTGGAATGAATGCGAACTCTATTTTTTTTACTACCCATGGGAAAGATGGCGAGGAAATAAGATGAAGCGGAGGAAATGGACTAGCCATTAAATTATATAAACGGTTATGTGGATTTTTCAAAAAGCTTTTTATAAATAGACGAGCCATCGGCTGGCGTCGGAATGGTTTCGTTTTAAATCTAATAATGTACCCTACTCGGATAATAAATATGCGTAAAAAATTCCCTGTAAAGATGATGGTATTACTGATGTCGTCAGTGTTTTTGTCTAATGGTGCTATGGCCGCGAAGTTGACCGTAGAGGAAAGATTGGAGCTATTGGAGAAAGAACTGGCGGCAAATAAAGCCGAATTGCAGTCAACGAAAAAAGAGTTTCGTGAATATAAGACGAACGCAGAAAATAAAGCACGTCTTGCTGCAAACTCTGCGGCAAAAGATAAACCACTGGTTGTTGCATCTTCTGGCACGTCATCGGCTAATCAGGTGGTTCTTGCGCCTGTTGTCCAACCCGCCACAAATACGACTGATGCGGCGACAAGTGCAGAACAGAAACCATTAACGTTAGCTGAAGTGAGTAAGTTCGTTAAGGATGATATTGGCTTTAGCTATACGGGGTATTTCCGTTCTGGATGGGCCACGGCCGATCATGGCGCACCAAAATCGTATGCGATTGGTTCATTAGGGCGTTTTGGTAATGAGCACAGTGGTTGGTTCGATCTCATACTGAGCCAAAAAGTTTATGCAGAAGGGAATAAACGTGTCGACGCCGTCATCCAATTGGATGGTAACGTGGGTATGCAGTACAACAGCGCCTGGTTTGGCGAAGACGCCGATAATGAAAATAAACTGCAATTCTCCCAGATGTACGTCAATACAAAAGGGTTCTTGCCATTCGCCCCAGAGGCTGATTTTTGGGTAGGTAAAAATACCCTGCCAGTCTATGAAATTCAGATGCTTGACTGGAAAAGCCACCGTTCAGAAGCGGCGGGCGGTGTAGGTATTGAGAACTGGCAACTGGGCGTGGGTAAACTTGATGTCTCTTTGAACCGTGAAGACGTTAACGCGCGGCGATTTGTATATAATGATCCGAAGAAAGATAAAAATCAGGTCAATACCAATGCGGTTGATATCCGTTATAAAGGCATTCCGCTGTGGGATAATGCAACACTGTCTCTGATTGGTAAATATGCGAAAGCCAATAAGAGCAATGTGCAGAATAATAATGAAATCGATGGTTTATCGTATAAATTGAAAGATGCCTGGACCGCGGGTGTCATTTTACGTCAAGGATTATATAACGGTGGATTTAATGAATTCACCGTGCAAGGTGCGAGTAATTCTATTGCCAGCGGTTTTGCTAATATCTCTGATGCTAACCCGACGTATAGCCGTAATGGTGACTACTATGGTAATCATTCAGGTAATGCCTTCCGCGCGATCTCGCAAGGAGAAATGTATCTGCGTGATGATGTCATTATGGCGAATGCGCTGGTTTATTCACAAGGTAATGACATATACAGCTATGACACGGGAGCGCATACCGATTTCAACAGCATCCGTGCGGTATTACGTCCTGCTTATATTTGGGATAAATTTAACCAGACTGGGGTCGAATTGGCATATTTTAACCAAACCAATAAGGCCAATGGTGTGAATTATCACGAGTCAGGTTATAAAACCACGCTGTACCATGCGCTTAAAGTTGACACGAGTATCTTGAATTCTCGTCCAGAGATTCGGTTCTATGGTTCTTACCTGAAAATTGAAGATAACGATATCAGTAAAGCCACCTTTAACGACAGTAAGAGCGATCAATTCTCCGTGGGTGTTCAAGCGGAAGTTTGGTGGTAATCGCTGTCACCACATCGGCATCGCTTCGGCGGTGCCGCTACATTTAGCAAAAACAGACTCGATAACGTGATATTCGGGATGGAATTATGCGAATGAACATGAAGAAAATATCTTTATCATTATTAGCTCTGGGTGTCTTGACGGGTGTTTCTGTCAACGCTTCTGCGCTCCCTGCCGATTTTCCTGTTATGCCCGCGGCAACTGTCCCTGTGAGTGAATACGTCACGGCGGTGAACGCGGATAGCAGTATTACTTTCCGCCTGTTTGCGCCAACGGCGAAGCAGGTCAGTGTTTTTACCGGTTCGACGCCCGATAGCATCGTGTCCCATGCGATGACGAAAGATGAATCTGGCGTATGGTCGTTCAAAACGCCAGCGTTGGCACCGAACCTGTATGAATATTTCTTCAGTGTGGATGGTTTTCGCACCATTGATACCGGCACGGCGTTTACCAAACCGCAGCGTCAGGTGAATACCAGCCTGATTCTGGTGCCGGGAAGTATTCTGGACGTGCGTCAGGCACCACACGGTGAGCTGAGAACGCTGACCTACCACTCGAAAGCCTTGAAATCAGAGCGTCAGGTGTATGTCTGGACGCCGCCGGGCTATAGCGAATCGTCAAAACCGCTGCCGGTGCTGTACTTCTACCATGGCTTTGGCGATACGGGCGCATCAGCCGTGGTGCAGGGGCGGATACCGCAGATGATGGATAACCTGCTGGCGGAGAAAAAGATTGAGCCGATGCTGGTCGTCATTCCTGATACGGAAACGGACGTTCCCGGCATTATCCCGGAAGAGTATCCCCCGCAGGAGCGCCGCAAGGTGTTCTATCCGCGCAATGCATTAGCGGCGGACAGGGAACTCATTCATGACATCATCCCCGAGATCGGCAAACGTTTTAACGTCCGTCAGGATGCAAACGGCAGGGCGCTGGCCGGGTTGTCGCAGGGCGGCTATCAGGCATTGGTATCCGGCATGAGTCACTTAGATCATTTCGGCTGGCTGGCGACGTTCAGCGGCGTGACCACCGAAACGGTGCCGAACACGGCCGTTGCTGCACAGCTTGAGCGGCCGGAGCAGATTAATCAGCAACTGAATAACTTCACGGTGGTGATTGGCGAAACTGACAACATCACGGGTAAGGATATTGCGGGTCTGAAAACGGCACTGGAGCAGAAAAATATCCGGTTTGACTACCGCCATTATCCGAATCTCGGCCATGAAATGGATGTCTGGCGACCAGCCTACAGTGAGTTTGTTCAGAAGCTTTTTAAATAGCGTCTTCATGCTGCGGGCCGCGTCGTCGCATGCCCGCTTCTCTGATGGCAGCCCGAATCGCTGAGCTGCCATATCAACGACGGCCAAGCACCGTTAGTGTTAAGGATAATCATGTCTATTCGCAGATACTTTTCCCGTTTTGCCCTGTTGATCGTGGCATTGCCTTTCCTCAGTGCGTTCAGCGCACAGGCTCAAAATTCCCCTTTTGACGTTGCTGACCATAAGCAGATTCGCGTCATTATTAGCGCCGATGCTAAAAACGAGGCTGACGATGATTTTGCCGTGGCTCATGCGGTACTGACGCCGACGATGCAGGTGAAAGGGCTGATTGCTGCCCATTACTCCCGTACCGCGCCGTTGATGAAACGTGATGGCGAAAATAGCATGATGGAAAGCTACCACGAGCTTCAGCGCCTGATGAACGTGATGGGAAAAACGGACATTCCTGTTTATCGCGGTGCGACACACGCCCTGAAAGCCGACGGTGGTGCGCCTGCGTTGAGTGAAGGGGCGCAAATGCTGATCAAGGAAGCGTTAAAAGACGACTCGCATCCGCTGTTTGTGTTAGTCATGGGGCCGATTACGGATATCGCTGCTGCATTGCAGGCTGAACCAAAGATCGCCAGCAAAATGACGGTGGTGTGGATTGGCGGCATGCCTTATCCGAAAGGCGGCTGGGAATATAATATGTTCAACGATCCGGTTGCGGCGAACAGCGTATTCAAGTCTCAGGTGCCGTTGTGGCAGGTTCCGCATAATGTCTATATGTCCGTGCGCGTCTCGCTGTCTGAACTTGCCGTGCGCGTTAAGCCGCAGGGGAAAGTCGGGGAGTACCTATGGCAACAGCTGATCGAGTTTAACCGTGCGATTTCCGAAACCATCAAAGACGTTCCCTGGCCGAAAAGTGAAGTCTGGGTCTTGGGTGATAACCCCGCGGTTTCGCTGCTGCTGGATGACCACGAATACCACTATACGCTGGTCAACGCACCGCAGTTAAACGACGATCTGACCTATGCACCGCAGGACAATGCGCGTCAGATTCGGGTGTATAACGCGGTTGATGCCCGCTTCACGCTGGAAGATTTCTACGCCAAGCTGGCGTTGGTCTATGGCCAAGGGAAATAAAAATCCCAGAAGTGCGTACTCTGGGGCAATATTTTTCACTTAAGCCCCACTTATTGAGCTCCTGAATTTTTTCTATCAGGCAAAACGCCACGCTTTATCAGCAAATACACTGGGATGAACGGCCGATATGGACACGTTATCCCAGTGTTTTCGCCACCTACTTTGATACGTAAATACCCATTTTTTAAGTGATTGATTTTAAAGCCATCAACGTTTAAGTCCCTCATCTCACCTGGTGATGCCCACTCTCCATGACTGAGATACGCCTCATATAACTTTCGATACGATTCATTACTTTTCTTTACCTTTGATCGAAAACAATATTTTGAATGCATCTTTTTGTTATTCATAGGGTGAGTAATGTCACGACAGTTGTTGTGGTTTCTGTCAAATGGATAACTAAAATGACCGCCAGTAGGCGGCTTAATTTGGACACAAACGCATGGTCAGGATAAGCATGTCAGTCTCCTATCTGTGGGGCATGGTAGCCAGTCTCTTTCTAATGATGCCAGCCTATTCCGCTGATGCTCCGGCGTCACCCCCTCCCGCCCCGATAGAAGCACGAAACTCCGTATTCACCAATCAACACCCCGATCAGTTCAACTCGTGGAAAGCGACCAGTGAACAATCTGAGCGTCACGATGCGCTGGCAGAAGACCCCATGATGGTGATCCTCTGGGCGGGTTATCCCTTCTCCAGAGACTATAACAAGCCGCGCGGCCACGCCTATGCCATAACGGATGTGCGTGAAACGCTGCGTACCGGCGCACCAAAGACGGCAGAAGATGGCCCTCTGCCGATGGCGTGCTGGAGCTGTAAAAGCCCGGACGTCGCCCGCTTGATTCAACAGGAAGGTGAGGACGGTTACTTCAAAGGCAAATGGGCACGAGGCGGGCCGGAGATTACTAACGATCTCGGCTGTGCAGACTGCCATGATACCGCGTCCCCGGATTTCGCTCAGGGAAAACCGGCGCTGACGCTGTCCCGTCCTTACGCTGAGCGCGCAATGGAAGCGATTGGTAAACCATTTGATCAATCCAGTCGGTTTGGCCAGCAATCTATGGTCTGTGGACAATGCCACGTTGAGTATTATTTTTCCGGTAAAGACAAGGCGGTGAAATTTCCATGGGATAACGGCACCAAAGTCGAAGACATGGAAAAATACTACGACGCGATCTCCTTCTCCGATTGGACCAACTCCCTTTCCCGCGCACCGATGCTGAAAGCCCAACATCCAGAATATGAAACCTGGAGCATTGGTATTCACGGTAAAAACAACGTGACCTGTATCGACTGCCATATGCCGAAAGTGAAAAACGCGGACGGTAAATTGTATACCGATCACAAGATAGGTAACCCTTTCGACAATTACGGCGAAACCTGTACCAATTGCCACACGCAGGATAAAGCGGCGATGCAGGCGGTTGTTGCTGAACGTAAAACGGCCATTCAGGACTTAAAACTGAAAGCAGAAGCGCAACTGGTTCACGCGCACTTTGAGGCGAAAGCGGCCTGGGATGCCGGTGCAACCGAAGCAGAAATGCAGCCGATTCTGATGGATATCCGCCATGCGCAATGGCGCTGGGATCTGGCGGTTGCCTCTCACGGTATTCACATGCATGCGCCGGATGAAGGCTTACGGATGCTTGGCACTTCGCTGAGTAAATCCGCCGAGGCGAGAACCAAGCTGGTGCGCCTGTTGGCCCAGAAAGGAATAACAGGAGAAATCAAGCTGCCGGATATCTCGACGAAAGAGAAAGCGCAGCAGGCAATTGGGCTCAACATGCAGCAAATCAACGCCGAAAAACAGGATTTCCTGAACACGGTAGTGCCGCAGTGGGATGAGCAAGCGCGTAAAGCGGGACGACTGAACTAATAACCCCTCATCGCCCGTGGACGCGGGCGATCATAAAGTGGAGTGGATATGAGCGTATTACGTTCGTTATTGACTGCCGGGGTGCTGGTATCAGGCATGCTTTGGGCATTGCCAGGGCTGACGCAGCCCGCACCTCAGGCGGAAAAAGGAGAGCGCTGGGAGGTCATGCCGCAGCGCAATCCCGATGAGGCTTGTCTACAGTGCCATAAACCGGAAGAGGATGGCATGCAAGGCAAGCATGCCTCCGCCGTCAACCCGCATAATCAAAAACAGCTGACCTGCATCAACTGTCACGGCAAGCCATCGCCGATGCACCGCGAAGGCGTTAGAGATGTCATGCGCTTTAACTTCCCGATGTACAAGGTGGAAGAGCAAAACAGCGTCTGTATGTCATGCCATACGCCGGAACAGCTGCAGAAATCGTTTTGGCCACACGATGTGCACGTCGCGAAAGTGGCCTGTGCCAGCTGCCATCAACTGCACCCCACGCAGGATAGTATGCAGACGCTGAACGACAAGAGTCGCATCAAACTGTGTGTGGATTGCCATAGCGATCAGCGCAATAACCCAGACTTCAACCCAGCCTCAGTTCATCTGGGTAATAAGAGGCAGCCATGAGTTGCTCTCGTCGTCAATTTCTTGCCCGTATGGGGGGGCTGATTGCCATCACCAGTACGGCGGGGCAGGTCGTCGCACAGACGCTGAATATCAACGGCGTCCGCTACGGCATGATCCACGATGAATCGCTCTGTATCGGCTGTACGGCGTGCATGGATGCCTGCCGGGAAGTCAATCAGGTGCCGGAGGGCGTCTCGCGCCTGACGATCGTTCGCAGCGAACCAATCGGGACGTTTCCTGACGTGAAATATCGCTTTTTCCGTCACTCTTGTCAGCACTGCGATCATGCACCTTGTGTTGACGTGTGTCCTACTGGGGCGTCATACCGTGATGCGGCGAGCGGCATTGTAGATGTGAATCCCGACCTGTGCGTAGGGTGCCAATACTGTCTTGCTGCCTGTCCTTATCAAGTGCGCTTTATCCATCCGAAGACGAAAACGGCGGATAAGTGCGATTTTTGCCGCAAGACCAACCTGAAGGCCGGAAAACTGCCCGCCTGTGTGTTGTCTTGTCCGACTAACGCGCTGACGTTCGGCAACCTTGACGATCCTGACAGCGAGATTTCCCGCCTGCTTCGTCAACAGCCGACGTATCGCTACAAAATCGCGCTCGGCACTCGTCCTAAGGTTTATCGCGTACCGTTTAAATACGGGGAGGTTCATCAATGACGCCCGTGTCTTCAAGCGCATTCCATTTTGATTCGTTAGTCTGGGACTGGCCGATTGCGATTTACCTGTTTTTGGTGGGCATTTCTGCGGGGCTGGTGACGCTGGCGGCCCTGCTGCGGCGCTACCACCCCGAGCAGGCAACCGCCGACAGTACGCTCATGCGCACAACGCTGATTCTTGCACCGTGCACCATCATCTTTGGATTGCTGATTCTGATCTTCCACCTGACGCGCCCCTGGACGTTCTGGAAACTGATGTTCCATTACAGCTTTACCTCGGTGATGTCCGTTGGGGTCATGCTGTTTCAGGTCTATATGGCGGCGCTGGCGGTCTGGCTGGTCAACATTTTCAGCGAGCAGGTTATCGTGCTGCAACAGCGCTGGCTACCGAAGCTGACCCTCGTTCCCAAGGTGCTCGGCTGGCTGGCACCGCTGCAGAAATCGCTGGATATCGTGATGTTGCTGCTGGCGGTGATGTTAGGGGCTTACACCGGATTTTTACTCTCCGCGCTGAAAACCTATCCGCTGCTGAATAACCCGATCTTGCCGGCTTTATTCCTGTTTTCAGGGGTGTCCTCCGGTGCGGCCGTGGCGCTGATCGCCATGGCCTGCCGCTATCGCCGCAATCCGCATAGTGAAGAAGCGCACTTTATCCATCGTGTCGAAACGCCAGTCGTGTGGTTAGAGATCTTCTTACTGTTCGCGTTCTTTATCGGCCTTGCTTTAGGGGACGATGGGAAGCAGCGGGCGCTGGTGGCCGCCGTGGGCGGGGGATTCTGGGCCGTGTGGTTCTGGCTGGGCGTAGTAGGGATTGGATTAGTTATTCCCTTGCTGCTCAAGTCATGGGCTAGCCGACAGCATTCACCTTATGGCGTGTTGGCGGTGTGCGGCCTGAGTCTGGTGGGCGTTTTGCTACTGCGTTTCTTTATCCTCTATGCGGGGCAGTTAACCGTTGTCTAATTCCCAGCAAGAGGCCCGTTGATGTTGTTATTGCCAGAATTTGGGTATGTCGCGCTGTCGCTGGCGGTTTGCGTCGGTGTGGCGACGGCGTTGCTGACATTTTCAGGCTACTCCCTGCGCTGGTCGGGCACTTACCGGCTGGCGCGGTGCTGGACGTTAGTACTGTTTGGCCTTGTGCTGTTCGCGTTTATCGCGCTGACGCTGAGCGTGGTGCAGGATGATTTCTCCGTTAACTACGTTGCCCAGCATAGCCATCGTGATTTACCGCTGGGGCTAAAAATTGCGGCGGTCTGGGGCGGGCATGAAGGATCGCTGCTGCTGTGGCTGTTATGTTTAACTGGCTGGAGTGCCATGCTTGCCTGCCGCTATCGCAAGGCGACGAGCGATCTGTTTCCACTGACGCTGGCGATGCTGGCCGTGATTTCGACCGCGCTGCTGGTGTTCATTCTGTTCTTTTCCGATCCTTTTGTGCGTCTCTTCCCGCCAGCGGTGGCGGGGAGGGATCTCAATCCCATGTTGCAACACATTGGCCTCATCCTCCATCCACCGCTGCTCTATCTGGGCTATGGCGGGTTAACCGTGAGTGCGGCGCTGGCGCTGGCCGCCCTGATTCACGGTGCGTTTACTGCGCCAGCCGCCTGGATTTGCTGGCGCTGGACGCTGCCCGCCTGGAGCCTGTTAACGCTGGGGATCATCCTCGGGTCGTGGTGGGCCTATAACGAGCTGGGCTGGGGAGGATGGTGGTTCTGGGATCCGGTAGAGAACGCCTCGCTACTTCCGTGGCTTACGGCCAGCGCATTACTGCACAGCCTGTCTGTCACCCGCATGCGCGGTATATTCCGCCATTGGTCGCTGATATTGGCGCTGCTGACGTTCATTTTATGCCTGCTGGGCACGTTGATTGTGCGATCCGGGATACTGGTTTCCGTCCATGCTTTCGCCCTCGAACATGATCGCGCAGTGCCTCTCTTTATCCTGTTTGCCTGCTTAAGTATGGCGGCGCTGGCGGTTTATGGCTGGCGTGCTCAGCTTGTCCGCTCTGCTGCCCGTTTCTCCGGCTGGTCGCGGGAAATGGCGATACTGCTGGTACTGCTGTTATTCAGCGCTGTCGCGCTGGTGGTACTGCTCGGCACGCTTTACCCGATGATCTATGGGCTGGCGGGCTGGGGGAAAATCTCCGTAGGCGCGCCTTATTTTAACCGCGTGCTTTTGCCCTTCGGTGGTCTGATGCTGCTGCTCATCGGGGTAGCGGCGGGAGGCTACTGGAAACGTAGCACTCGATGGCCCGTCCGGCGTTTAGGAATGACGCTGGCCGTCGGCGTTATTACTGCTCTGGTCTTATGGCCGTATGGGTACGCCGTTGCACTGGCTGCGGGTCTGATCGGTTGGGCTATGGCTGCGCAGTGGTTACAGCCGCTGTCGGCGATAGGTCAGCAACTTCCTGCGCTGCTGGCGCATACGGGTGTGGCGCTATTTGCCCTGGGGATTGTGTTCTCTGCGGGCAGCAAGCAGGAAATCAGCGCCAATGTCGGTCAGGGAGAACAGGTCACGCTGGGCGACTACCATTTCCGATTTTTACAGCTGGAGTTAGTAGCGGCACAGAACTACACCGCAGAGCAGGCTGTGATTGCGATTTATCGCGGCGACTCACCGATCGCTCAGGTCATGCCGGAACGCCGTTACTACAACGCACGCAAACAGCAGATGGTTGAGCCGGGCATTGCCTGGGGGCCGATCAGAGAATGGTATGCCGTGATGGGAGAGAAAACGGGCGAGAACCGCTATGCGATGCGTTTCTATGTGCAAACCGGCGTTCGCTGGGTGTGGGGTGGCGGTTTACTGATGATCGCGGGCGCACTGCTGGGATGGTTCAGAGGGAGACGGGCCTATGACTAAATACCTGGCGCTCCTTTTCATGTTGCTGGCTGTTTCTGTGCCGGCTCAGGTAGTCGATACCTGGGCGTTCTCCAGTCAGGCACAGCGGCAGGAAGCGATGGCGATTGCCGGTGAGTTACGCTGTCCTCAATGCCAGAACCAAAGTCTGCTGGAATCGAATTCGCCCGTGGCGGTCAGCATGCGCCATGAGGTCTTTTCCATGGTGGAGCAGGGCAAGAGCAAGTCAAACATTATGGCATTTATGAATCAGCGCTATGGCGATTTTGTTCAGTACAACCCACCGATGAAAATGCAAACCGGCATCCTCTGGCTTACGCCGCTGCTTTTGCTATTAGCGATTGCGGTTATCGCGTGGCGGGTGATGCGGCGGCAGAACCGAGGGGCGCGCCTATGAGCCTGTTAAGCGTGAACCTGTTGGACCTGAACGTATTAAGCATGGTGTTTGTCGCCATCACGGTTGTCGTTCTGGCTGTCGGACTGTTATGGCCGCTATTGCCCCTGCGCAAGCCGGAGGGGGATGACAAGCTACCGCGTTTAGCCGAACGCATCTGGCATTTTCAGTGCGAGCAGGCAGGGAAGTACCTTTCTGAACATGAAGCCAGGATGCTGGGGCGCGAACTGTCTCACGACCTGCCGTTAACGTCATCCTCTTCTTCTGCACCGCGCCCGATGTCTGTCATCGCCGTTGTGGCCGCGATCGTCGCTATCCTGTTGGGCAGTGCGACGTTCTACATGCTAAGTCCGCGTGCTGTGCTGGTTCAGGCGGAACGCCAGCGGTTGGCCGATCCGCTACATGATTTTAGCGACGCACAGCAGCAGGAAAAACAGCTTGCTACCTTGCAGGACAACATTCGTAAAACACCGGGTAACAGCGTCCTCTGGGCTGAGCTGGGTGAATATTATCTTTACCGTAACGCCTACGACAACGCGCTGCGTGCTTATCGGCAGGCGATTGCGCTGAAGGGCGACAGTGCTGAGCTGTATTCGGCGCTGGCAACGGTGCTGTATTACCAGGCGGGTCAGGTCGTCACGCCGCCTATGCAAGAGATGGTCGATAAAGCGCTGGCGCTGGATGCCAATGAAGTGACGGCGCTGATGCTGCTGGCGTCTGATGCGTTCCTGAAAGCGGACTATGCGCGCGCGATTACGATTTGGCAGCGCTTGCTGGATACATACAGCCCGCGGGTTAATCGCGTTCAGTTGATCGAAGCAATCAACACGGCAACGCTGCTAAAGAACAGCCAGAAATAGTGCGCGATACCCCTTGAATCAGAGGGACAAGCGCAGCTTTTTGCACCGTCATAATGACGAGAATAACCGGAATCACCGGTTTTATTGATCTCAATAAAACAGATTAACTCTTTATGGTTAGGGTCCCCGAGAGGGGGAGTAAGGGCACCATGTTATTCTATACCCGTCATACTTCAAGCTGCATGTGCGTTGGCTTTTCTCGCTCACCCCAGTCACTTACTTATGTAAGCTCCTGGGGATTCACTGCGTCGCCGCCTTCCTGCAACTCGAATTATTTAGGGTATATGGCATTAGAAAGTAGGAGTACACCCCTGATGTTAGAAGCGCGCGATGTGGTTTGCATACGCGATGAGCATGTGCTGTTCAGCGCGTTGTCGTTTACGGCCAGCGCGGGAGAAATGGTGCAGATTGCCGGTGCCAACGGGGTGGGAAAAACGTCGCTGTTGCGCATGTTAAGCGGTCTGGCGACGCCTGAATCAGGGGAAATCTGCTGGCAAGGGCAACGCATCAACCGTATGCGCGAACAGTTTAATCAGCAGCTTCTGTGGTTAGGCCATCAGCCGGGCATCAAGAGCGCCCTGACCGGTGAAGAGAACCTGCGCTTTTTCTATCCGCACCAGCAGCAGAATGCACTTTGGCAGGCGCTGGCCGCAGTCGGGCTGGCAGGTTATGAGGACGTGCCTGTGGCGCGTCTTTCGGCAGGGCAACAGCGTCGCGTCGCGCTGGCGCGTTTGTGGCTCACCGACGTCCCGCTGTGGATTCTGGATGAGCCGCTGACCGCGCTTGATGTGGCGGGCGTCGACATGCTGACGCAGCGTATGGAACATCATACTGCGCGCGGCGGCATCATCATTTTAACCACCCATCAGCCGCTGCGTCCGTTCGCTCAGCGCATTCGCTGTATCTCGCTGACTCCAAGTGAGGGAACCCCATCATGCAGCGTCTGATTGCCCGAGAATTGCGCGTCGCGTTGCGCAATAACGCGGAAATTCTCAACCCGCTGTGGTTCTTCCTGATCGTCATCATTTTGTTCCCTCTGGCTATTGGGCCAGAGCCGCAGCTATTGATGCGCGTGGCCCCCGGCGTGGTGTGGGTGGCGGCGTTGCTCGCTTCTCTGTTGGGGATGGATCGTCTTTTCCGCGATGACTATCAGGACGGTTCACTGGAACAGTTGACGCTGCTGCCGTTGCCGCTGCCGCTAGTGGTGCTGGCGAAAGTGGTGGTGCACTGGATGGTCAGTGGGCTGCCGCTGTTACTGCTTTCGCCGCTGGCGGCGCTGTTGTTTGGGCTGGACAGCCACGGCTGGCGGGTAATGGCGCTCACGCTGTTGCTTTGCACGCCAACGCTCAGTTTTCTGGGAGCCATTGGCGCGGGATTAACGGTCGGGCTGCGCCGCAGCGGCGTGTTGTTAAGCCTGCTGGTCTTGCCGCTCACCATACCGCTGTTGATTTTTGCGACGGCGGCGGTCGAGGCCGCCATGATGCAACTGCCGGTGGGCGGGTATCTGGCGATCCTCGGTGCTTTTCTGGCGGGCAGCGCCACCCTGAGCCCGTTTGCCACGGCGGCGGCGTTGCGGGTGAGCATACAGTAATTTTCCGATCTCAGGATCGCCTTCATCGTCCCGCTGGGATGAGTTTTACGCAGAGTGAGCACACGTTATGTTGAAAAAGAACTATCAGCTTACGCAGCCGGATCGCCTCTATGGCCTTTGCGGCAGGCTTATCCCCTGGTTTGCCCTGCTTAGCGCGGCGCTGTTGATCGGCGGTTGCCTGCTGGGATTTGGATTTGCGCCCGCGGATTATCAGCAAGGGCAAGGGTATCGCATCATGTACCTGCACGTGCCGGCGGCCGTGTGGTCGATGGGCGTCTATGCCGTGATGGCGATATTTGCGCTGATCGGGATAATTCGACAGTCAAAAACGGCGGAGCTTGCCGTGGCAGCAATGGCACCGGTCGGCGCGGTGTTTACCTTTATAGCGTTAACGACGGGCGCCACCTGGGGGAAACCGATGTGGGGAACCTGGTGGGTTTGGGATGCGCGTCTGACGTCGGAACTCGTTCTGCTGTTTCTGTACGTGGGCATCATCGCGCTCTACAACGCGTTTGACGATCGCCGTCTTGCCGGTCGTGCGGCGGCGATTCTGGTGCTGGTGGGCGTGGTGAATTTACCCATCATCCATTTCTCGGTCGAGTGGTGGAATACCCTGCATCAAGCATCGACAAAAATGCAGAAAACGATCGATCCCGCCATGCGTCTCCCGCTGCGAATCATGATGTTAGGATTTATGAGCTTGTTCGTGACGTTGTCACTTATGCGGTTGCGTAACTTGATACTGGTACAGCAGCGCCGTGCCCCTTGGGTGGCTGCGCTGCTTAATAAAGGAGGAATAGCCCGATGAACATCGCTTTCACGAGTTGGCAGGATTTCTTTGCGATGGGCGGCTATGCCTTTTACGTCTGGCTGGCCGTGGTGCTAACGCTGTTACCGCTGAGTGCGTTGGTCGGTCATACCCTCTTGAATCGTCGCGCATTGCTGAGTGATATTCGTCGCCAGCAGGCGCGTGAGCAGCGCAAGAATACGGCTCGCCAGTCGGAAACGATGGAGGTGGCGCAATGAGTGCCCCGCGTAAAACTCGCCTCTATGCCATTCTGGCCGTCGTCTGCGGCGCAGTGTTGACGGTAGCGCTGACGCTCTATGCGCTGAGCTCAAATATCGATCTCTTTTATACGCCCAGCGAAATTCTTTACGGCAAGAACGAAACGCAGGAAAAGCCGGCGATCGGGCAGCGTTTGCGCGTCGGCGGCATGGTGATGCCGGGCAGCGTGCGTCGCGACAGCCAAAGTCTGGAAGTTCGCTTCACCGTTTATGATGCGCAGGGCTCCGTGGATGTGACCTATAACGGAATGCTGCCGGATTTGTTCCGCGAGGGGCAAGGGGTTGTGGCGCAGGGCATTCTGGATACCGACGATCACATCATGGCGAAAGAAGTGCTTGCCCGACATGACGAAAACTACACGCCACCGGAAATTAAGGCGGCGATGGAAGGGCAAAACGGTCATGCAACGGCAGCGGGCACAGAGGGTAAACGGTTATGATGCCTGAAGTAGGCAATTATCTGCTCTGTCTGGCGCTGGGCGTCGCGCTGTTGCTCAGCGTGTATCCGCTGTGGGGCGCGTCGCGTCAGGATACGCGTCTGATGGCGCTGGCGCGTCCTCTTGCCTGGGCACTGTTTGCATGCATTTTGGCTTCCTTCCTCGTGTTGGTGCATGCGCTGGTGATCAATGATTTCACCGTCCTTTATGTAGCCAACAACTCGAACCGCGCGCTGCCGGTGTGGTATCGCGTGGCGGCGGCGTGGGGTGCGCATGAAGGCTCGCTGCTGCTCTGGGTGCTACTGATGAGCGGCTGGACCTTCGCGGTGGCAGTATTCAGCCGTGGAATGTCGCTGGATGCGGTCGCCCGCGTGCTGGCCGTAATGGGGATGATTAATGTCGGCTTCCTGCTGTTCATCATTCTGACGTCGAATCCCTTTACGCGTACGCTGCCGGACTACCCGATTGATGGGCGCGATCTCAATCCGCTGTTGCAGGATGTCGGGTTAATCTTCCACCCACCATTGCTCTACATGGGCTATGTCGGGTTCTCCGTGGCGTTTGCGTTTGCGGTCGCTTCGCTACTGGCGGAACGGCTGGACAGCGCATGGGCTCGCTGGTCCCGACCGTGGACGCAGGCGGCGTGGTCATTCCTGACGTTGGGTATCGTGCTGGGTTCGGGCTGGGCGTATTACGAGCTCGGCTGGGGCGGCTGGTGGTTCTGGGATCCGGTGGAGAATGCGTCATTGATGCCGTGGCTGGTGGGCACGGCGTTGCTGCACTCGCTGTCGGTCACAGAAAAGCGCGGCAGCTTCAAGGCCTGGACGGTACTGCTGGCTATCGGCGCGTTCTCGCTTTGCCTGCTGGGGACGTTTCTGGTGCGTTCCGGCGTATTGGTGTCGGTGCACGCGTTTGCCTCCGATCCGGCGCGCGGCATGTTTATTCTTGCGTTTCTGGTCATTGTCATCGGTGGCTCGTTGCTGCTGTTCGCCATCAAAGGCAACCGGGTACGGGCGCGGGTCACGAACTCGATCTGGTCACGTGAAACGTTCCTGCTCGGCAATAACCTGATCCTGATGGCGGCGACGCTCGTCGTGCTACTGGGAACGCTGCTGCCGCTGGTGCATAAACAGCTGGGCTTAGGCAGCATCTCGATTGGCGCACCGTTCTTCAACACCATGTTCACCCTGTTAATGGCACCGTTTGCCCTACTGCTGGGTGTGGGGCCTCTGGTTCGCTGGCGGCGCGATGAACCGCAAAAGCTGCGTAAGCTGCTGCTGATTGCGCTGGCCGTGACTGCTGCGCTGTCGCTGCTGCTGCCGTGGCTGTTACAGGATGCCGTTGTTGCCATGACGGTGGTTGGCCTGTCGATGGCGCTGTGGGTGTTCTTCTTAACGATGTACGAGCTGCATACCAGTTCCACCCGTCGTCATGGTCTGCTGCGCGGTTTGACCAAGCTCTCACTGAGCCAGTGGGGCATGGTGTGCGGTCATATTGGGCTGGCGGTGACGGTGGTAGGCATCGCCTTCAGCCAGAATTATAGCGTTGAGCGGGATGTGCGGATGCGGGCTGGCGACAGCATTGCGATCCACGATTACCGTTTTACGTTTCAAGGCGTGCGTGATGTCGTGGGGCCTAACTGGCAAAGCGCGAAAGGGACGATTGAGGTCACGCGTAACGGCAAACCGGAAGCGACGCTGAAGGCGGAAAAACGCTTCTACAACACCAGCGGTGCGATCATGACGGAAGCGGCGATTGATGCAGGCGTGACGCGCGATCTCTATGCGGCCTTGGGTGAAAAGCTGGATGACGGTAGCTGGGCGGTGCGGCTGTATTACAAACCGTTTATCCGCTGGATTTGGTACGGCGGGGGGTTGATGGCGTTAGGCGGCATCCTGTGCATGTTTGACCCGCGCTATCGCCTGCGTCGCGCCGTTCGGGAGACAGCATCATGAGTCGCAAAATCTTGTTAATCCCGCTCGCCCTATTTTTACTGCTGGCCGTTGCCTTGCTGTGGCAACTGGTGCGTAACAGCGACGGTGATGATCCGATGCGGCTGGAGTCGGCCCTGATCGGTAAACCGATTCCCGCGTTTCGGCTGGAATCGCTGGATCAGCCGGGAAAGATTTATAGCCAATCTGAGCTGAGCGATGGCAAACCGCTGCTGCTGAACGTCTGGGCGACCTGGTGCCCGACGTGCCGCGCGGAGCACCAGTTTCTCAACACGCTGGCGGCGCAGGGAATTCGCGTCGTGGGCATGAATTATAAAGATGAACGCCCCAAAGCGGTTGAATGGCTGAAGACGCTGGGCAACCCCTATGCAATGAGCTTATTTGATGGCGACGGCATGCTGGGGCTGGATCTGGGCGTGTACGGCGCGCCAGAAACCTTCCTGATCGACGGGAAAGGCATCATTCGCTATCGCCATGCGGGCGATCTCAACCTGCAGGTATGGCAAGAAACGCTGCAACCGCTGTGGGAAAAATACAGCAAGGAGGGCGGCGCATGAGAGTGCTGAGTTTCCTTGGTGCGCTGCTGCTGTCGTTCAGCGTGCTGGCGTCATCCGAAGTCTTGCGTTTTGACAACGACGCGCAGGAGCAGCAGTTTCGTGAGTTGACGATGCAGCTGCGCTGCCCGAAATGCCAGAACAACAGTATTGCCGATTCCAATTCGATGATTGCGTCGGATATGCGGCAAAAAGTGTACGAGCTGATGCAGCAGGGGCAAACGAAAGAGCAGGTTGTCGATTATATGGTGGATCGTTACGGTTATTTTGTGACGTATGAACCGCCGATCACGCCGTTTACCATTCTATTATGGCTGCTGCCTGCGCTGTTTCTGGCCGCAGGAGCGTGGATGATTATCCGGCGTGCACGCCGCATCAGAAGCGCCAAAGAACCGATGAGCGAACAGGATAAAAAGCGCTTGCAGACGCTGTTAGGGCGTGAGGAGAAATCGGAATGATGTTACTGACAACCGTCATTGTGCTATCGCTGATTGCGCTTTCTGCGCTCCTGCTTGCACCGTGGTCGTCACGGGGCGAATACGATCGCGATGCGATCAATCAGGCGCTGTATCGCGACCGTCTGCGTGAACTTAATGGAGATGTTGCCAATGAGCAGGAGCATGCTCAACTGGTTGAAGAACTCCAGCATACGCTATTGCAGGATATTCCCGGCGGCGCGAAGGCACAACAGCGTCCGCTAAACCGCTGGTTTTTGCTGCCGGGCGTGCTGCTGTTGGTCATTGTCAGCCTTGGCGTGTTTTGGAAAACCTCGGCGGTTAATCGCGTGCAGGAGTTGCAGCAGGTTGTGGCGTTAACGCCGGAGCTGATGAAGCGAGCGCTGGATCCTGACGCCGAACCGCTGACCATTGAAGAAGTCGCGCGTCTCGGTCTGGGATTGCGTAGCCAGTTGGAGACGCAGTCGGACAATCCACAAGACTGGTGGATGCTGGGGCGCATTGCGGGCTTGCTGAATAACTACGACATGTCCGTACAGGCGTTTGCCAAGGCGTTCCAGCTCGATCCGAAAAATACGGATCTGGCGCTGGACTATGCCGATCTGCTGTCGCGATCTACCGACCCGCGTGATAGCCAGCGCGGTGGTGAGATGCTGCGTGAACTGATGAATTCCGGCTCGACCAATGTGCGCGTGCTGAGCCTGCTGGCTTTCAATGCCTATGAAGCCCAGCGCTATCAGGATGCGATTGATGCCTGGCAAATGATGCTGAAACTGCTCCCGCAAAACGACACGCGCCGTGCGGTTATCGAGCGCAGCGTCGGACAGGCGAAAGCATCGCTGTCGGTGCAGGCAACCACCGGCAAGTGAGTCCTCTTTTTATCTTCATCATCAATAGCAGAGGGGCGATATATCGCCCTTTTGTTATCCGACAATTTATCTCTTCCAACTTCGTTGTTTCCGTTCAGACTCGGATGGTTTATCACGGATATGGATTTGGAATCTCAGTCGTTTCTGTCAGTAGTGTGAAGGTTTCGTGCGCATTACCTACGGTTTTTTCTGCAACCGTTGCAGCACGCGCCCGACGCGGGGCGGCTCAATTGCCGTCGCCCCGCGACCCCTGGCTTTTCGCGGTAAATCGCGCCGCTTCGCGGTGCCTTCGGTGTTCACGCCCGCTGTTCGGACCGCCTGCGACGCGCTCCAGACGCGGCGCAGGCTTTCGCGGCGTCCATGCCGCTCATCCGGCGGTCATGTACACCTCTGCGCGATTTTTTACGCGAGCCAACCCCATAAAACCAAAAGACTGAACCTAGCACATCTTTATTTGTGAAGGGATTCCTCCGCCTGCACGGAGGATTTCTGTGGACGGCCTTCATGTTGAAGGGGATGCCGTCCTTATACCGTTCTATTTGCAGAATGAAAACGGGAGTAACGGAATAGAAGAGTAAAGCGTTTGCGCCAGGGATGGCGCAATCCGAGCGTACATGGACGTATTCACAGCGTCTTTACGATCTATCCGTTACTCCCGCTCGCCGGACTTTGTCAGCAACGATAGGACGGCATACGCCGTCCCGAGTGTTACGAAGGGGGCGGGTTATAGCCCGCTTTTGACGCCGTGCATGTCCGGCAGTTTGTGGGCGATGCCTTTGTGGCAGTCGATACAGGTTTGACCGAGTTTTATCGCTTCGCTGTGTTTCTCCGCCGCGACGGTTTTTTGCCCTGAGAAGTCCATGTAGTCAAAGTTGTGACAGTTGCGGCATTCCTGAGAATTGTTATTTTTCATGCGCCGCCATTCACTTTGCGCCATTGTCAGCCGATGAGCTTCAAATTTTTGTGGCGTATCAATCGTGCCCATTATTTTGCCGTACAGCTCTTTACTGGCCTGAATCTTACGCACCATTTTCGGCACAAATTCATGCGGAACGTGACAATCCGGGCAGGTGGCGCGCACGCCGCTGCGGTTGCTGTAGTGCGCGGTTTCCATATATTCCTGATAAACGGTATTGCGCATTTCATGACAGCTGATGCAGAACGCCTCGCTGTTGCTCATTTCCATGCCTTTCTGGGATGTTGCCAGAAAGAAAATACCGCCCGCGAAGCCGATAATGAGCAACGTTCCCAGCGCCAGCCGACTCGGGCGACGCCACCATTGCCACAGCTGGCGCAACAACCGTCCCACTTTTCCTGGTTGTTTCATAGCAAACCTCACTGACCAAAGCCTTTAGAAGGGGCGAACGTGTTGCCGGTAATCGGCGAGCTGTCCGCCTGCGGCACGTGGCACTGCAGACAGAAATGGCGCGCAGGGGCGACATTGCTCAGCACCTTGCCGTCTCTGTCGACAAAATGGGTCGGGCTGACGCGCGGGGCGCTGGTGGAACGATAGCTCTCCACGCCGTGACACTGTAGGCAACGGTTAAAGGTCGGGGTGACCTGATAGCCATCCACGCTATGCGGGATCATCGGTGGCTGGTTGACATAGTTGAGCGCCATACGCTCCTGCTGCTTCGGCATCCGGCTATTTCCCGGCTGTGTCGCGGCGACTTCTGGCGATTGGCTTAAATCGACCTGTGCAGTAGCGATTGCACTACCTACTATTGTACTGCCCATTATCGCCAGGGCGGTGATCCAGCGAAACCATCCCATTCTCAGGCTTTTCATGACTTTGCTCCCGATTTCCATCTAAGGGTTATTTTAAAAACGTCTTCAGCGCAGACATCAATACAGCGTCCGCATGTTATGCAGTCTCGGTCAGTAACCTGTGCCGGACTGTGTTTATCAAGCAAGGGGGCGCGTAGCACCTGTGGCTCTGGACATACATGAAAGCAGTCCATACAACGCGTACAGCGTTCACGCTCAGTGGCATCCACAGCCAGCGCGCCTTTACCGCCAAGCGCACCATACAGCGCGCCGGTTGGACAAAGGTGTCCGCACCAGCCGTGTTCCACGACCCACAAATCAAACAGAAATAGCGCCAGCAGCAGCCAGATACCTGCACCAAACCCGAAAATCAGCCCGCGACCCATCAGTGAAACCGGGTTGACCCATTCCCACAGCAGCCCGCCCGTCAGCGCACTTCCTGCCAGAATGAGGATCAGCAGCAGATAGCGCAGATTGCGGGGGATCGTTGCCGAGGCAGTGATGCCGAAACGACGACGTAGCCAGGCGGCTAAATCGGTAAGCGGATTAACCGGGCAGACCCAGCTACAGAACAGGCGCTTGCCTGCCAGCGCATAGCTCAGCGCGATAATCAGCGCACCGACCAGCGCGAGCGTGGCGGGCAGATGACCGCTAGCCAGACTTTGCAGCACCATCAGCGGATCGCTGATCGGCACGGTGTCGAGCAAGCGGCTGGCGCTGTAGTTGCCGTGCAGGATCCAAAATCCAAAGAGCGGGCCGCTGAGGAACATGAGCAGCACCAGAGACTGGCTCAGACGGCGTAAGACCAGCCAGCGGTGACTGCGCCACCAGCCTTTTTTCGCCCGGGCTTCTCGTCCGGCGTCCTGCTTACGATTTGCCATCGCGTGCCTCCAGCCAACTGAAACGGTAGTGATGTCCGAGTTCGCCTTTTGCCAGCGCGCGCGGTAAGACCTTGATCGCCGGCTGTTCCAGCACGCAGGCTTTTTCACATTTGCCGCAGCCGGTACAGACATCGCTATGCACCGTCGGCAGAAAACGGGCATGTTTTCCGGTGCGGGTATTGCGCTCTGGCTCCAGCGTGATGGCGCTATCGATGAGAGGACAGACGCGATAGCAGACATCGCAACGCAGCCCCTGATAGTTCAGGCAGTTTTCCTGATCGAGCAGCACCGCTAATCCCATGCGGGCGTCATCAATAGCCTCCAGCGGCTGTAACGCTCCGCTGGGGCAGGCGACCACGCAGGGAATGTCCTCACACATCTCGCACGGGATATCGCGCGCGACAAAGTAAGGGCTACCGGCTGCGGAACCGGAGACCAGCGTTGCCAGCTTCAGCGTGTCGTACGGACAGGCCTGAACACATTGGCCACAGCGTATGCAGGCACCGGAAAACGCCGCCTCAGACAGCGCACCCGGTGGCCGCAGCCGGAGTTCGTCGGCCTGAGCGCGCCGCTGCTGAATGCCGAGAACCGTCACCGCTGCTGATAACCCAGCAACGGCACGGACGGCGTCACGCAGAAAGCGACGGCGAGCGGGTGATGAATTCTCCGGGCGTGCCATGCGCGTTATACCTTAGCCAGCTTGACGGCACATTTCTTAAAGTCCGTTTCTTTCGACAGCGGATCGGTCGCATCCAGCGTCAGGACGTTAGTCATCTGCGCAGCGTCGAAGAACGGCATATACACCAACCCACGCGGTGGCTTATTGCGGCCACGTGTCTCAACAATCGAGACGACTTCACCACGGCGCGAGATAATGCGGACTTTCTCACCACGACGCAGATCGCGCGCTTTGGCATCCTGCGGGTGCATAAACAGCACGGCTTCGGGGAAGGCGCGATGCAGTTCCGGTACGCGACGCGTCATGCTGCCGGTGTGCCAGTGCTCCAGAACACGACCGGTGGAGAGCCAGAGATCGTATTCTTCGTCCGGCGCTTCGGCGGCAGGCTCGTACGGCAGCGCGAAAATCACCGCTTTGCCATCCGGTTTACCGTAAAAACGGTAGGCTTCTCCCGCTTTGACGTAAGGATCGTTCCCTTCGCTGTAGCGCCACTGCGTTTCTTTACCGTTAACCACCGGCCAGCGTAGCCCGCGCACTTTGTGGTAGTCATCGAACGGTGCCAGGTCGTGACCGTGCCCACGGCCAAACGCAGCGTATTCTTCAAACAGGCCTTTTTGCAGGTAAAAACCGAAGTCACGGGATTCGTCGTTCAGCTGATTTTCCGCTAATTCACTGAGCGGGAAGCGCGTGGTGACATCGTTCGCAAACAGCACGTCGTAGAGCGTTTTGCCACGGTAGGCGGGTTTCTGCGCCAGAAGTTCTTCCGACCATACTTCCTCTACGGCGAAGCGCTTGGCAAAGCTCACCACCTGCCACAGATCTGATTTTGACTCGCCCGGTGCTTTAACCTGCTGACGCCAGAACTGCGTCCGGCGCTCGGCGTTGCCGTAGGCACCTTCTTTTTCCACCCACATCGCAGTAGGCAAAATCAGGTCAGCGGACAATGCGCTGATCGTCGGGTAGGGGTCGGATACGACGATAAAGTTACGCGGATCGCGCCAGCCCGGCATACGCTCCTGATTGATGTTCGGGCCGGCCTGCATGTTGTTGTTACACATCACCCAATAGGCATTCAGCGTGCCGTCTTTCAGCGCCCGATCTTGTGCGACGGCGTGCAGGCCGATCTTTTCAGGAATTGTGCCTGTCGGTAGCTGCCACAGTTTTTCCGCTATCGCGCGGTGTTTCTCGTTAGTGACGACCATGTCCGCAGGCAGGCGGTGGGCGAAAGTGCCGACTTCACGCGCGGTGCCGCAGGCAGAAGGTTGACCGGTTAATGAGAACGGTCCGCAGCCCGGCTGAGAGATCTTGCCCGTCAGCAGGTGGATGTTATAAACCAGATTGTTCGCCCAGACGCCGCGCGTGTGTTGGTTAAAGCCCATCGTCCAGTAGGAGATCACTTTCTTCTTCGGATCGGCGTAGAGTTTTGCCAGCGCTTCTAACTGATCGGCGGGAACGCCGCTGATCGCGACCGTTTTTTCCAGCGTATAGTCGGCGACAAAGGCTTTGTATTCTTCAAAACTCATCGGCTCAGACGCATCGGAACCCGGATTTTTCGCCGCTTTTTCTAGCGGGTGTGTCGGACGCAGGCCGTAGCCAATATCGGTCACGCCTCGGCGCAGGTTCACGTGGCGGGTAAAGAAGGCCTCGTTCACCGCATTGTTTTGGATAATGTAGTTGGCGATATAATTGAGAATGGCCAGATCGGTTTGTGGCGTAAACACCATGCCGTTATCCGCCAGCTCAAAACTGCGGTGCTGATAAGTGGACAGCACGGCGACCGTAACATTGCTGTTCGACAGGCGGCGGTCGGTGATGCGTGACCAGAGAATCGGGTGCATCTCCGCCATGTTGGAGCCCCACAGCACAAACGCATCGGTCTGCTCGATGTCGTCGTAGCAGCCCATCGGCTCATCCATACCGAAGGTACGCATAAAGCCGACGACCGCTGATGCCATGCAGTGGCGTGCGTTGGGGTCAATATTGTTGGAGCGGAAGCCCGCTTTGAACAGTTTGGCGGCCGCATAGCCTTCCCAAATTGTCGATTGCCCAGAGCCAAACATTCCTATCGCGTTCGGGCCTTTTTCCTTCAGGGCGGTTTTGAATTTCTCCGCCATGATGTCAAACGCCTGATCCCAGGAGATCGGAGTAAATTCGCCTTCTTTATCGAATTTTCCGTCACGCATACGCAGTAAAGGCTGGGTCACGCGATCCTGCCCGTACATGATTTTTGGCAGGAAATAGCCCTTGATGCAGTTTAATCCGCGGTTAACCGGCGCTTCGGGATCGCCCTGACTGGCGACGATGCGGCCGTTTTGCGTTCCCACTAGCACACCGCACCCTACGCCACAGAAGCGGCAAGGCGCTTTATCCCAGTGGATAGCATCGGACTGTTCGGTCACGGCACGAACCGCGGTGGGTATGGTGATGCCTGCGACCGCGGCTGCCGCTGCGACCGCGTTCGCCTTCATAAAGTGTCGTCGACTGAGTTTCATGGTATTTCCTCACCCTGAGCTTGTTGATCAAGAGGTTGTTCATCGAAAGCAAAAGATTGTTCATCACAAGACGGTTCATCAAGCTGGTGATAAACCAGCGAAACCGCCAGTACGCCTGTAAGCTCGCGCATTGACGCTATTTGTTTTAACAGCGTGTCTTCTGAATCTGACTCCAGCACCACGACCATTTTTCCGGTATCGCTATCGCTGGCACCCACTTCTACATTGGGCAGCGTCGCTAACGCCTCGCTAACGGCTGCCATCTGCGCCGTGTTGACGTGAACCACTACACTGCAAACATGCCAGACTGTGCTCATCGGTTTTCCTGTTGCGTCGGGAGACGCGCTGGCGCGGTGTGATATCCCGCGGTGATTTTTTTCATCGACATGGCACCGACAGGGCACCCGGAAATGCATGCACCACAGGTGGTACAGGCGTCGTTGTCGATGGACGGTGCGGCAACGCGCCCAATGGTGGGCCGGAATCGTATCGCGCCTGTTTCACATGCATCCTGACAGCTGCGGCATTCCACCTGATGCAGTGATAAACAGGCATCCTGAATCGTCAGGTGGTATTCCCACGGCGTGGTGTGACTCTCCGCGAATAGCGCTTGTGGACAGGCTCGTGCGCAGTCGTAGCAGAACGTGCATTCGCCGCGCTGAAAATCGATGGTGGGAAAACCGCCCGAACCACGCTGGATAATCCCCGATCCGCAGGCATCTACGCAGACGTTGCAGCGCGTGCACTGGCTCAGGAACTGGCTTTCTGCACCGCTCCACGGCGGACGCAACGCGTTATCTGCCCGCTGTAGGCCACCAGTTAGTAAGGAACGCCGGGAAAGGTTAGTCATGGCAGTTTTTCGCTCTGGCACGCAATGAAATATCCAATAAAAAACACGCTGTTTTTGTAGGGGTTACACTATTCCTCTTAGGCTGTATGCGATAATCACCCTTTAGAGGTAAATGGTGGTGCCGGATCAAGCTTATGTGGGATTCGCGTCTCATTGGCTTGCGGGAGCGTGTGGGGATCGTGATAGTAAATACCCGTCATACTTCAAGCTGCATGTGCGTTGGCTGCGTTCACTCACCCGAATCACTTACCTGAGTAAGCTCATCGGGACTCATTCTCTTGCCGCCTTCCTGCAACTCGAATTATTTAGGGTATTAGAGTCTGTATGATGCCAAAGAGGATTATTCGTCGTGATGGTTAAACGTCCTGTTTCTACCAGCCTGGCTCGCGCGTTTTTTTATATCGCGCTGCTTTCATTTCTGACGACGGGCATTGCGCTACTGACGTTAGCCAGCGGTTTACGCGATGCAGAAGCGATCAACGTTGCCGGTTCCATGCGAATGCAAAGCTATCGTATGGGGTATGACCTACAGGGCGATCGTGCAGAATTAGCATCGCATCGCCGCCTCTATGCGCAAACGCTGGATTCCCCGGTTTTTCATCTGCTGGATCGCTGGTATGTGCCACGCGATGTGCGCGATCGTTATGCGGCGCTATTGCAGAGCTGGAAAACAATGGACGAGCGTCTGAACGCGGGGGATCGCGTGTGGTATCAGGACAATATTGTCGGATACGTCACGCAGATCGATCGCTTTGTACTAGCGTTGCAGCATTATTCCGAACGCAAGATGATGATAGTCGTTGTGACATCAATAATTGGCTCGATCACTATCTATATACTGATCTTCTTTACGCTGCGTCGCATTCGTCGTCAGGTGGTCGTGCCGTTGAATAAGCTGATGGCGGCCTGTGCGTCCATTGAGAAGGGGCGTTTCACCCATTCGCGGCTGGACGTCAATCTGCCTAACGAATTGGGATTATTGGCGCAAACCTTCAGTAGCATGACTGACGAACTGCAAAAGCTCTATCGTTCTCTGGAAGACAAAGTTCGGCAGAAAACGCTGCGCTTGCAGGAAGTGAACCGCATGCTGAAGGTGCTGTACAACTGTTCTCAGGCGATGAACGTCAGTACGATCGACAGACATTGTTTTCAGCAGATTCTGCAAATTGTTCGCCGCTATGAAACGGTCGGCTGTCTGGAAATGCGGGTCGGGGAGAACTGGCGGTTATGTGAAGGCCAGCCAGATGAACAGACGGCGTGGCAGGCCTTGCCCATCTGTTTGCAAGACGTTGAGTTTGGGCAACTACGGTGGCAGTCATCAACGCAGCAGCCGTCGGCGCAGCTGATGGAAAGCGTCGCGAATATGCTGGGTCGCGGCCTCTATTTCAATCAGGCACAGAAGCACTACCAGCAGCTGTTACTGATGGAAGAGCGTGCCACGATTGCGCGTGAACTGCATGATTCGCTGGCTCAGGTGCTTTCTTATCTGAATATCCAGATGACGCTATTAAAGCGTTCGGTAGCGGAAGAAAATGCGCAGGCCCGGCAGATCATCACTGATTTCGAGCAGGCGCTCAGCGATGCGTATCGTCAGCTGCGTGAACTGCTGGGCACATTCCGACTGACGCTGCAACAGGCCGATTTGCCAGCGGCGATGCAGGAAATGATTGAGCCACTGCGTGCGCAGACCCCGGCGACCATTACAATTGACTGTAGAATCCCTACGCAGGCGTTGGATGCATCACAGCAGGTTCACCTGCTGCAAATCATCCGTGAAGCGGTGCTGAACGCCATTAAACATGCGCAGGCGACGGCGATTACCGTCAACTGCCGTACGCAGCCCGATGGTCGTCACTGTGTTGATATTCGTGATGACGGCTGCGGCATTATCAATCAGGAGGAACCTGCGGGACATTACGGCTTAAATATTATGCAGGAACGCGCCGAACGGTTAGGCGGAAAGTTATCTATCGGCCTTCATCCTGAAGGGGGGACGCAGGTTAGCGTCTGTTTTTCGACGCCGACGACCGCGCGTGAACGTGACAACACGAACAATCTCTACCCTGAATAAGTCGAGTGGGAAGCAGGCTGCTTGAAGTATGAAGGGGATAAATCATAAATAAAAATAATAAGATCCATATTACATTGGGGCTGGGCATGTCAGAAAAACCATCTTATCGTGTGTTGATCGTCGACGATCATCCGCTTATGCGCCGGGGAATCCGTCAGCTACTGGCAACCGATGCCATTTTTGATGTGATCGGGGAAGCCAGTAATGGCATGGAGGCGCTGAGCCTCGCGAATCGGGATTCGCCCGATATCATCTTGCTCGATCTCAACATGAAAGGATTGAGCGGGTTGGATACGCTTCACGCGCTGCGGCGCGATGGGATCTGCGCCCGCGTCATTGTGCTGACGGTCTCCGATGCGCCCAGCGATATTTATGCGCTGATGGATGCGGGAGCCGATGGCTATCTGCTTAAAGACAGTGCACCGGAACATTTGTTGGATGCCATTCGTAACGGTGATGCTTTCAGCGAACAGGTGCGGGAGGTGCTGCGCCACCGTATCGCCATACAGGACACGCCGTCGCCCTTTACCGTATTGACGGAGCGCGAACTGGATGTGTTGCAGGAAGTGGCCTCTGGGCTATCCAACAAGCAAATCGCGAGTGTACTGTATATCTCAGAAGAGACGGTAAAAGTGCATATCCGCAACATGCTGCGCAAACTCAACGTACGCTCCCGCGTCGCCGCCACGGTGCTGTATCTGGAAACGCGCGGCCAGTAAGGCCGCGGTGTTGTTATCTGAAAGATGGCAAGATGCTTTATCTGGGTTGGTATTATTTGATGGGGTGATTGTAACTGTTATGTTTCAATCACCACCAAAAACAAACTCTCTAGCTCAGAATATAATTTTACTGTATATTTTAATGATGTATTTTGTCCAGTATGTAGCTCAAGTTCCCAAGATTTATTAGGATGCTTTTTATAATAATTTAATATATTCTTAATTACTTTTTCCTCATTAATTTGAACGGATTTTACCTTTTCTGACTTCAGGATAAGATCCTGTGTATCTTCGTAAGAGTTGTTGTTTTTATTTCTAACTTTTATATTTGATTCAATATCTATGTGTATTCGAGTAATGGATGAATCATGTTCAATTTCAAAATTCTTTCCAGAAATGTTATTTGAATAATCTCCGTCATTGTACCCTACATTGATATGGGCATGACCTTGACGTAATGAAGATTTCACTGCATATCTCCTTCATGTGTAATTTAAAAATAGAAAACCATCTTCGTGGCTGGATTTTTTTCTATTTTCTAAGGATGCGATCTATATCTATAAGTTTTTTGCTATTGTTTTTAAGATTATCGTATAGCTCATCCAATAGCGCTTGTGCCTCTTCAGCTAGGATTTCCCTTTCTGCTATTGTTTTAGTAGTAATCAGTTTTTTTATCCGGTTTGTTATCGTACGTTTCTTACCGAGAAAACTTGCATCATTGACTTCCCAGTAGATTTCCCAATAGTCATATTCTTGATATTTTTTTGCTAAATTGGATATTGTGCTACCATTTTTTATCGCTTCATTCATTTTATCCAAATCGTGCTTCTTAATTGGCATGATATTTTCCTTTCTGTTGCTATGTGGTTAGATATTTTATAAATACCCCATTGAGATTAATGAATAATAAATCCCAAAGAGGCCGATGGAAAAAACAATTAAACCTACTATTAGATTATTGAGGCTGTTTAGAACTGATTTACGTATGACGGATAATAGAGAATTATTATTAATGTCGCCGTTATTCTCTTCTATCCCTTTCAAATATTGAATAATTGATGCTATTTCATCACTTGTTGCAAAGTCAAAGTTTTCTTCAACCCACAAATAGGCATCTTCATATGAAATAAATTTAGGGATTAAGAATTGATTTCTTCTTAAAAGTTTCTTTATTCTAAATTCTTTCGGATATTGGTAAAATCCATTTAATGAAGCTAAGAGTAAAACTAAAGATGAAAAACCTACAGGAATCCAAAAAAAAGCCCAGATAGTTAAAGTCTTAGGAGGCTCATAGTTAATATTAATTTCATTTATACCTACTATTCTCGCTGAAGCTTCAAAATTAATTTCTTTTGAATCTGTAAGCAAACTGATAAATGCTTTATCTCCGGGGTTTAATAACGAGAAATTTATTATTACTTCTTGAGTGTCCTTCATCAAGGAAAAATCAAGATTGCTTGGAATCATTGAGTCGATTGTTGTATCAAGAATGTTCCCTCCATATGGGAATTTAATCTTGATTGGTGTGACAATATCAGACTCAAGTACTGGAGTACTTCCAGTATTCTCAATTAAGAAGGTTGCCTTCGATAGAGCATTCAATTTCTTATTTTTGTATATAAATTCCAAACCGTCAACATCTGTCATAGGAGAAATTATCTTACTATAAGAAACTAAAGTTAAAGAGATGCCCTTTTTCCCATTGTAATAATCCCAGATTATTGGTGTGATAATTCCGGGTACTGTTATTATAAATGCAACAAGAGTTGTGACACCAAATTTTCTCCTCATTTCAGAGAGATCCTTTATTTTATCTGTTAAATTCATTTTCGATTTAGGCTGGAATTATACCTAAGAAAAAATTAATTTTTTATGACGAATGATTTTTTAGGGATTATTGCCAGCTATCTAATCTTCATACAGTATAAATTATATTTTTTTGAAAAAATAACATTATCCAATATTTTTTGACAAATCAACAAATTTCTTCTCGGTTGTGTTAGAAATGGTGATGAATTAAATGTGTAACAGGTTATAAAATAAAGAATTAGCAAGAAATGGTTTGTATTTCTATGAGGTTTTATTGTTGGCTTAGATAAATATTTTTTAGAAGTGGTAGTTTTTACCCATGCTAAGGAATGTTTAAAATATGTGAAAAATTGAAATTAAACTAGTTATTATGAAATTAACAAGATACGAGTAGGGAGAATTTCAATTCACATTCATTAACCTACGGGCGTAGGGTAATATTTATAGAACATGAATTGGTACGACCGAGTGGACTAACATCCAGTATCTGACTCTTTGATTTAACAAAATTTATTCTATCACTAGTACAACTAGTGGACTTCATTGTGGACTTATTTTAAAGCTATAGCAAGGTTGCAGTAAGCGTTTCTACCAGAATGGTTCCGGTCAGATAGCATGTTCATAGCTTTCCGCGAATACAGAAGGCCGTGATTGCTGAAGCGAAGGGGAATCACTCAGTTAGTTGAGAATATGTACATCAGGAAGTTGATGGTAGAGCAACCCAGAGGTTGCCCTATGCAGAACGATGTTCTCAAGTATTATGGTGTATTAATCAATGGGGAAACAGGTCTGCTATCGACATCGTTACGTCTGCTAATATGGGAAATGTGGTGCAGGCCTTGCTTCTGCAACAATATACGGATGCAGAGCGCAATGTGTCATTGCCTTATATTTCCAATTCTGTTCGCGAAAGTGTTAGACGATTGGTTAGAAGAGTGACAATGTAGAGAGCTTCCTAGCCTGATCTAGATGAAGGGCGGATTCTTCAATTCCGCCCTCAATCAAAAGTTATTACAGATTATGACCTGATTTTTGAGCAGCGCTATGGACTTTGCTAGAAATGCTGATTAATTACGAGCAGCTCAGTGGCGAATATTTTTATATATTGGATATGGCCTCTCTCAGTTTTGGATGAACGATTGTTTGAAGTTTGGTTTTCGCCCAATCGCTTCTTTCGTGTGTGTCGAACTCGGCTAGTATCCAGAGCGCTGTACTTACACGAGAAAATAAGGAAATCGAGTTGAGACTGGTGGCTGCTGTGATCCAGTCGTCCGCTTGAGCTTCGGTGCTGGATAGATAGTTGAGGATGCCAAGCGTAATGGGCTCAATGATGCCTGCATCGGAATCCACAACTGACACGCCTTCTGGCATGTCAATGGTTGGAATCATTCGGAGGGATTGTGGCCCGCGATTTCCTCGCAGTGGTAAGGGGGAGGTTCCAATTTGGAGCAGCAGATTCGGATCTTTTCGTGTTGATCCATGTTCATCTTGAATCTCGAAGGGTATGGATGCAATATGAGATAGGATTAGCCAAGGATAGATATTCTTGTATGTTACGAGATCTTCGTCATCAAGATCGATTTCATGCTGCTCGCCGTCTAGAACAATAATCCCCTTGGTATTGGACTTGATCTCTACATCAATCATGATGCCATTGGGATGCATCATCGTGTAGCGGCTACCGACACTAAGAGTTTCTCTCTCTGGTTGGGTTTTCAACAATGCACTGATTAGACCGATGGGTAGCCCTGTTGAGCGTTTGGCGGTATCAATGATGGCTTGTGCCGCTACTACTTCACCCAGTGGCAGGTTGCTTGCTGCGCCAGCAATCCAGGCTGCAGCTTCATCTAAGCCGACTTTGACATGTGCGGTCAGTTCATCTGCAAGTGCATACGCCATCTCGCTTGCTAGTAACTCAGGAAGTCGAACCAGAATCGTTGCGCCAGCTACTTCGTCCATGCCAGGGCGAACATAGCCATGTGTGATTAGCCACTGTAGGTCATCAGATCCCAGTTCTGCGTTGGCTGCCTCGCGGCGGATGATTCCCATTTCAATTTGCTGAAGCACAAGCTCATAGGGGCGGGTTGAGTCCTGAGCATCTGTCAGCATCGAGCGAGCCAGACTTCTGAATCTCCGGCGCAACTCATGATTGCCAAAGAACCGCTCACGCACAAGTTCAAATAGTTGTAGCCCCAATAGCGACGGTGAATATAGAGCCTGATTTTCTGCTTTATCTGCTAGCTGGGTCTGTGCAGTATTCCAAACTGCTCTTAGTACCCAGGCGTCTCGGTACTCCGGTGCCATATCGGCACCTTTCATAAGGTATACGCGGTGTTTACCAAGAAGCGATTGGGCAAGTTTGAACTCGTTATCGCCCAAATACCCTACATACACTGTTTTTGCTCGGCGGCCCAGAGGTGATTGTGAGCGCTGGTTGGGCGATGCGAGAATGCTTTGTGCTGCTGGTTCATCCATCGCTATGACCACTGACAAGGATGACCCAAAGGTGGCGGACGAAAAGTCTTCGATTTCTCGTATTGTTGTCTCATCAGTTGCCTGCATGCCATCAAATGCCAGAACGAGTCGTGTATCCTCATGTTGCGAAACCCGAATGAGCCATTCGCGTGCCTCTGTGGGTGACACAGGCCAATCTAGAGAGTGTGAGATAGCATCGGCAAGTGTTTGCAATGCGCCGCGCCCGCTACCTGCCTCAACATAAAGTGTAGCGATGGTGTTGTTGTACTCTGTACGCTGGCACAGCTCTCGCAGCACGTTGCTCTTGCCAGACAAGGGCGGCCCTTCAAGGACAAGTAAGCGTTTCCCTGCGATCAGATTCAGCCATAACTCATTGGTGGCGCTGCGTGGGATGAGAAAATCGTTATTAAACGGACGGGCTGGCTCATCTTTAGATGCTGTCAGTTCATTGATTAAGCTAGAGGAAACATGCCTGACAGCTTGCATCCATACTTCTGGTGATGTGCCCATCAGAGTATTGACTGCATGACGAATGTCAGCTTTGGCTACACGGCTGGCTTGTGTTATGAGTTTTTTGAAGCTTTCCTCGCTTGGAGTTTCCGGCTGCCAGGGAGTTCCCGTGGCAGTTTCCAGAAATGTAACCTCTGTACCGTTAGTGACTACCACGAGTGGAGCAGGGGGCTGCACCAATCTAGCGTAAGACAAACCCTGAGCGCCATCTTCGGTGCTCAGCACGACACCAGGTCTTTTTAGTTCCATGACAGCTAGAGGGGTCCCATTGTGTTCGAGCAGGATATCAAGCTTGGCTTCAGCACGGGATTTTCCGTTATCCACTACCAGTGTCTGCCGTCCGAATTTGAAGCTGAATTTTATCTGATGCTTGATTGTGCCGCAGGGAAGAGATGGGAATGCCGTATTGATTGCCGCATGGATACGAGCCTCCAGATCAGCCTCTGTTTCTTCAGTTGTAGCCTGTTTTATTGTCATTATTAACTCCCTAATTACTTGCTCTATTTGAAATGTTATTGGATCTTAGGTATTTATTTTTCGTCTTGATAATAATTTATTTTTTCTTATAAAGAATATATTGGTTAATAAAATATGGCTGAGTGCGTGTTATCGGTTGATATGATTCGGGTCGGAGTCTTTATAAAGGAGGAGTTATGAGTTTTATATGCGCGGATTGTGTGGGAGAGCAATATTTACAGCGTTTGGTGCGAGATGCGGCAACACACGAAAATACCTGCGAGTACTGCAATAGTGACGAGCCAGCCTCAGACCTTTGGATGGTTGCGCAACGCTGCGAAAACATTATTGATACATTTTTTGAACTGTCCAGCAACACCATGGCAGTCATTCACTTTGACCGTACTCCTGCTGGATATGATCTTCATACGACAATTTCAAATTTGACCAGGATGCCGAAAGAAGCTGTTGATGTCGTTATAGAATATTTGAACAGTTTTTGGTATGACGACGATTTGGAAGAGTTTCGTTATGGCGATGATGACCCTTGGTTTGTGCTCAGGTCTTCGATAGCTGAACAGCTTGGTTATGCTTGGCAGAAGATGGAAGAAAGTTTGCGTTCTGACGTCCGCTATTTCAACCCCAAGGCAATTGAGCTGCTTGACAGGATTTTCGGTGAGTTGAACAGCGATCGTGATAAGGATGGGCAGCCTGTTGTGGTGGAGGTTGGCCCAGGAAAATCATTGGATACGCTATATCGGGGACGGGTGTTTCAAACGGAGGAGGCTTTGGCAGCTGCGCTCCAGTGGCCAGAACGATTTCTTGGTTCTCCGATTGCAGGAATTGGCGCTGCTGGTCGCATGAATGGGCAGGGTCAGCCCGCGTTTTATGGAGCTACAGCGCCAGAGCTCTGCATTGCAGAGGTGCGTCCATCTGTGGGGAGTCGGATTGCACTTGCTGCTTTTGATGTCATTCGACCATTACGCCTCTTGGATCTCCGCAGGCTGATGGCTGTAGACCTACAGTCGGGGGCAAGCCTATTTGATGCTGCGACACGTCCGGCGGTGGAGCGGCGAGACTTCCTAAGAACATTGGGCCATCGTCTCTCGGCACCAGTTGTACCTGAACTGCAGGATCGAGACTACCTCGTCACACAAGTCGTCGCTGATTATCTTGCAGCACATTGCCGATTAAATCTTGACGGTATTATCTACCCTTCAGCACAAAGTACACGTCCAGATGAACCACCAGTTGGTGATAACGTCGTGTTGTTCCGAAAGGCCAGTGAGGTCGCGGACGCGGAGGAGAGTGGCGAAACTGCAGAGATTGCACTGTGGGAGTATGAGGAAGATGGTCCTCAGAAATGGTTTCACCCTGCCATCTTGTTCAAGGATAGAGATGAAAATTGGTACGGGTATCGCCTGTTGAGCCCTGCTTTATCATTGCGGCGGGATTCAATTGTCATTCATGAGATTAGAGCAGTGCGGTATGAAAGTAAACCTTACACGGTGGAGTGTGTTTCTTCATTTAATGATCGCTGTTAAAGATCGAAATCCAAGTTGCTAATTTTATTACCTTCAAGAGGATAGATGGGGGTAAGGGTTTTTATATGGGGTTCTTTGTTATAGATTTCGGTGCAGGTGCTAAACATTAAATCTGAATGCACTCCATAAAATTGCCTATGGTTGAGTGGCACTCTGCTCCGAATAAAGTAAGTATTCCTGATTAGCGGCCTAATTTCTCAAGAATTCTCTCCCCGAGATATTCAGGTGAACGTTGACGTAAATCCAGATACCCTATTGTAGGGAGTAATCCTGGTATCTCTGTGTCATCAAACCTGACAGGGAGGACGTACTCTGCCCGTTCTTCAATTGCACGAGATAGCGCTGATTTTCTTTCATGGCGGGTCCACATTTTCTTAGCATAATGTTTTGAAATAAACATTATGCAGAACCGCCCTTGTCGACGGTAAACACTTTCCAAATGCTCAACTAGATCCTTGCCCCAGAGTGTTGTGGTTTCGTATTCGTCATAAAAAGTATCTACCCCCTTGCTTGCTAAGTAATCAGCTACTTGGGCGACATATGCTCTATCCTCTCCTGCAAATGAGAGTACGACATCGTATGCCTTGGGAGTGGGGTGAATTTTTGCCATTATGTTTTGTGGGACACTTCCGTCTTTAATTGCCCAGTGAGTACGTCCCATTTCACTTCTGGATATTCTTAGCCCATTTTTTAATTCTTCAAAACTTTCAGATGAAATATAACCGTTTTCTGAAAAACGAAAGCATATGTATGGTTCTCTTATTTTTATGTCCCTCATGTGGCCTACACGGATCTTTTTTGATGTGTTTTCCATGCCATGCTCATACAGAAGAAATGTTTGCAGTTTTTCCAATGATTTAAGATCGCTGGGGTTGTCCAAGGAAATTTCTTCACATTCATAACCACTATATTCTTTAAATCTTTCTTTAAGGATTTGCATCCAAGACTCGGTTTCCCAAGCCGTTTTATTTGCGCTGATCAGGATATTAAACATGTCTCGTCCTTTAGTTTTTGGCCTAATACAATCTTAAATATTCGTATGGTAGTGGCTGATTTTCAATTTTATGTCCCGGTTAATTTTTCATGAAGTATGTGTTAGCGGTACTTCTTTAGAGTCACTCCCCACGGTATGCGGAGTGACTGCTTCCTTGGCGTGGAGTACAAGTCAATCAACTATTTCTGGTTTTTCTTTCCAGTTTATTGCCATCGTCATCGAAATACCGGCTGGGCCAGATCTCAGCAGGTTCCACACCGAGCGCATCTGCTATCAGTCGTTCACCTTTTGGCCAGGATCGCGTTAGTGCGTTAGCGAGGGTAGAGGAACTGAGTCCTGCTTGTCGGGATAGAGCAGCCAGTGTGGTGTGTTTTTTACGAAGGCCTGCAATGATATCGGCGTTGTGCCAGTCCTGCTTATTCATCGTCATAGAATTAACCCTGAGTCTTACTGCTGGTGGCGATTCAGACAGGGTTTGCAGTACCGGCCATGTTTCCAAGTTCCGGCGAGGACGAATCCTCCCCTGCCTGAACCGCCATAACAGACGTACTCAAGCACACCAGCGCGTGAACGCTGATGGGAAACATGGTTTGGGGCTGCAAATCCCCGCCAATGGATTTTGCCAAAGGCATAACTAAGATAAGTGAAATTTGCAGCATTCTCAAATCAAATAGTGGATGAATTGGCTGGTTCTGTATCTGCAAGTTTCAATGAGGATGCAGACAATAAATGCCCTGATAAAGGCGATAGACAGAAATTAATCGATCATTTTCTTCAAAGAGATGGTCATCTCATATTCCTAATTCAAACTTTCAGCATAACTGCGCATTCTGCGCAACTTCTTGCTCACTTTCTGGTGTAAATCACTTTTTGCGCAATGGATGCCGTTTTTTCACGAGGTCTGCGCAACTTCTTGCTCAAATTTTGCTTAGGGAAAATTTGGATTAAGTGATTATTTAGTAAAAACAATGAGATAGAAGTTGGCATGCGAATTGCTATGCAGAGCGTGAAGTTACTCATCACGTTCAACAACAAGGAGCAAAACTATGCCAACTCCATGCTATATCAGCATCGAAGGTAAAACGCAGGGCAACATCACCGCAGGGGCTTTCACGTCTGATTCTGTCGGCAACATCTATGTGGAAGGCCACGAAGATGAAATGCTGGTGCAGGAATTCAAACACATCGTCACCGTACCAACCGACCCACAGTCTGGTCAGCCATCCGGCCAGCGCGTACACAAGCCGTTCAAGTTCACTGTCGCGCTGAACAAAGCGGTTCCGCTGATGTACAACGCCCTGGCCTCAGGTGAAATGCTGCCGACCGTCACCCTGAAGTGGTACCGCACGTCGGTTGAAGGGAAGCAGGAGCACTTCTTCTCTACTGTGCTGACCGACGCCACCATCGTCGACATCAACTGCCAGATGCCGCACTGCCAGGACCCGTCCAAACTGGATTACACCCAGTTAATCGAAGTGTCGCTGGCCTACCGCAAGGTTGACTGGGAACACACGGTTGCCGGTACCTCCGGCTCTGACGACTGGCGTACACCGGTCGAAGCGTAGTCTTTCTGTTTTTTTACCCGGGCTTGTCCCGGGTTTTCTGCGTGCACTGCCCTGAGGTCTGATTCTCCCAGACCTGAGTGCAGACAACACGGTGTTCATCACGGGAAGCGAGGGAATAAACGTGGCAAACAGTACAGGATTACAGTTCACGGTAAAGGTCGGTGCATTGCCCGCCTCGACCTTTGCCGTGGTGGATTTTCAGCTTAGCGAGGCCCTTAACCAGCCATTTGCCCTGTCGCTGAATCTGGCGAGTGCCCTACCGGGGATCGACTTTGGCGCCGTGCTCGACCAGCCGTGTGAGCTGCTGGTGTGGTACGAAGGCGAACTGAAACGGCGCGTCAGCGGGATTATCAGTGCCTTCGCACAGGGCGACACCGGCTTTCGCCGCACACGCTATCAGGCAGAGGTTCGCCCAGCACTGTGGCGGCTGGGGCTGCGTACCAATGCTCGTATCTTTCAGGCACAAAAGCCGGAGGCCATTATCGGTACGTTGCTGGAAGAGTCTGGCATTACCGATTATGCCTTTGCGCTGCGTCACGACCACGCCCCGCGCGAATACTGCGTACAGTATCGCGAAAGTGATTTGGCGTTTGTCACCCGTCTGGCCGCGGAAGAAGGGCTGTACTTCTTCCATGAGTTTGAAGACGGCAAGCACCGCGTCGTCTTTGCGGATGATGCCGGGGCGCTCAGCAAAGGCCCTGAGCTATTCTTCAACCTCGCCACGCAGGGACTGAGCGAAGGCGAGTATGTCCGCCGTTTCCGCTACGCCGAAGCCGTCAGTACCGCCGAAGTCGCCCTCAAGGATTACAGCTTCAAAACCCCCGCCTACGGCCTGCTGCACAGCAAGATGAGCGGCGAATTGGCGAACCAGCGTGAAAGCTATCAGCACTTCGATTATCCCGGGCGTTTTAAACAAGACCCGAGCGGCAAGGCCTTTACCAGCTATCGGCTGGATGCGTTACGCGCGAATGCCATGACCGGCTCAGGTGAATCCAATGCCGCGATGCTGATGCCGGGCAGCAGTTTTACCTTAACCGAACATCCTAATCCGACGCTGAATAGTGGCTGGCAAATGGTTGCCATCACCCACAGCGGGCAGCAGCCGCAGGCGCTGGAAGAAGAAAGCGGCGGTGAACCGACCACCTACAGCAACAGCTTCGAGGTGATGAGTGCCAAAAGTACCTGGCGTGCCGACCTGCCATACAAACCGATGGTGGATGGTCCGCAGATTGCCACCGTGGTGGGCCCCGCTGGTGAGGAAATCTATTGCGACGAATACGGTCGCATCAAATTGCAATTCCCGTGGGACCGCTACGGCGCCAGTGATGACCAGAGCTCTTGCTGGGTGCGCGTCAGTCAGGGCTGGGCCGGTGGTCAGTACGGCCTGATTGCCATCCCGCGCATCGGCCATGAGGTCATTGTCAGCTTCCTCGAAGGGGACCCGGACCAGCCTATCGTGACAGGCAGAACCTTTCACGCCACCAATCCATCGCCGTATCCACTGCCAGCGAACAAGACACGTACCTCGCTGCGTACGTCAACGCACAAGGGCGCGGGTTTCAATGAGCTGCGTTTTGAAGACCAGGCCGGTCAGGAAGAGGTGTTTATCCATGCCCAGAAAGACATGAACACCGTGGTGTTGAATAACCGTAGTACGACGGTGACCGCTGACCACACCGAAAGCGTCGGTGGCAATCAGGCGGTATCGGTAGTGAAAGACCAGTCCACTGAAATCCAGGGGCAGCAGAGTATCGCCGTGACCAAAAACCGCAACACGGTCGTGGATGACAACGACAGCCTTCAGGTGAAAAACAACATCGCTATCCAGTCGCAGAAGGGGGACATACTGATAGCCACTGACAAGGGGTTTATTGGTATCGGCGCTGACGGGGTCATCAATATCAAGGGTACCCACATTGTCATCAACGGCCAGCAAATCGACCTGAACTGAATAACAAGAACAACAAGGACACGTGAACATGTACCAGATGAACGAAGGCACCCTGGCCATTCCTGCGCAGTGGCGCGATGAATCCCTGCACGTTTTTGTCTTGCCGGATGAAACCACTAACCTGGTGGTTAACCGCACCCCGACCGAACCCGGTCAGACACCCGATGTGGTGTATCAGAAAACGCTGGAGCAGTTCTCTACCCATCTCAATGGTTATAAAGAAGTGCAATCGTGGGAACTGACACTGTCGGGCGCACCAGCCCCGGCGCTGGAATACACCTGGCAGTCACCGGAAGGCCAGATGCATCAGGTGGTGGTGATGCAGGTACGTGGCAACCTACTGCTGACGTTCACCATTACTGCCGCTGACGTGCTGAGTGATGAACGTAAAAAAGCATTATTGGCGGTGATCGAGACCTTCAACGCTGCTGAGCCTACCGCATCGGAGGGGATGGAGAGCGGCGATGCGTGATGAAATTCTGGCCCGCATTGCGCGTGTCGGCGCTATGCACGCGGGCAATCGGCCCACGCTGCCCCCCGACTTACCGACACCTGGTAGCGGCTCACCACCTACCTCGCCGGGTAAGCCTATCAAGCACAGCAGCTTTCTGGGGGCGCTGCTCGGTGCCGTTGCCGGGGCGCTGGTCGCTGCTGCGGTCGCGGCGGTGGCCGTTGCCCTGGTGGGCGTCACCGGTGGACTGGCGATTGCCGTGGTCGGTGGGCTGGCGGTGCTGGGGGCGGGAAGCCTGATATCGGCGGTCAGTGGTCGGGTATCCGCTATGGTGGACAGCGCCTCCCCCCCTGCGGGGAAAGTGGACAGCGGTTCACCGAATGTGTCGGTGGAAGGGAATCCGGTTTCCCGTGCTGAAGTCGATGTCGTTCTCTGCACCAAACACAACGGTCCGCAACTGATTGCGCAGGGCAGCGAGACCGTCTTTGTGAACGGTCATCCGGCTGCACGGATTGGTGATAAAACCGTGTGTGGTGCCACCATCAAGGAGGGGGCATCGACGGTGTTCTTTGGCTCCGGTCAGGCTACCGTACTGGAGATACAGGACGAGTTCAGCGGCTGGCAGAAAGCGCTGCTGATTGCGGTGGAATTTCTGGTGCCGCCGACACGTGGCCTGTTTCGCGGGTTGGGGAAGTTATTCTTTCGCGGCCCCAAAGCGGTGATGAAAGGACTGGGCGCTGGTGCACTTTGGGCAGGTAAGCGTCTCAGGCAAAAGACACGTTGCGCCACCCGTGCATTTAAGGCGAACAAGGGCCGGGCGCGGGTGACACAAGCGGCCAAAGCCTTCAAGAAAGACCCGGTGTATGTCGCCAGCGGTGAGGTGATTGAAAGCCGCACCGATATCGAGTTGGGGCAGACTATCCCGCTGGTGTTCGAACGTACTTATCGTACCGCTTCTTTACATGCCGGATTAGTAGGCCGTGGCTGGCAGGATAGCTGGAGCGAGGTCGCTACCGTCAGTCAGGATGAGGGCGGCATCCATGTCACTATCACGCTGGCACAGGGCTATGACATTGATTTCACCTTCGGGCTCGGTACTACCGTGGTGTACTGCGCCGAATACCCCGAATTCAAGCTGCTGCGACGGCATAACGGTTTTCACCTGTGGCACCGCGACAGCCAGACCTGGCGTGCCTTTACCGTCAAACAGGGTGACCAGTTGCTGTTGTCGGTCATTACCGACAACCACCAGAACCGAATCGACTTTCTCCGCGACCCCAAAGGCTACCTGCGCAAGATACAGCACAGCGACGGCATCGAGCTGCTGCTGGTATGGCAGGGGGAATTTCTGCGCCAGGTGCAGCGCATTGACGGTGGTCAGAAAACGGTGCTGGCCGAATACCGTCAGGATGAGCAAGGCCGACTGGTCGAGGCAGATGCCTCCCATGCTTATCACCTGTTCTACGAGTATGACAACCATCATCGTCTGACTCGCTGGCACGACAACGACAAAACCTGGGCGCGTTATGAGTATGACCATCAAGGCAGGTGCATCTACACCACCTGTGCCGACGGCTACCTGACGGCGAAGTTTGAGTACCTGGCCGATCGTGTGGTGATGACTGACGGGCTAGGCCAACGCAGTGAATATGGCTTCAATGACCTGCACCTGATGGCGTGGGAGACATCCCCGCTCGGCCATATCATCCGCTATGAGTATGACGATGTGGGCAACCTGCTGCGGGAAATCTCCCCGGCGGGTCGGGTGGTGGAATTTGCCTATCTGGAGGATACCGGACTGGTCAGCACCTTCACCGACGGCAGCGGCCACCAATGGCAGTACGCCTACGACGACCATGAGCGGCTTATCGGTATTACTGACCCACTCGGGCGCCACTGGGCATGGCAGTACGACAGCAATGGCAACCCGCAGAGTCTGACCGGACCGGACAACAGCGAAGTGCGTTTTGCCTGGAATCGCTACGGCCTGCTGACTGAAGTCAGCGACCATAACGATCAGGTACAGGCCAGCCTGTTTTACGACCACCGTCAGCGCCTGCTGAGTGCCACGGATGCGGAGTCCCGTACCCAGCAACTGCGTTATGACCAGCAGGACAGGCTGACCACCTGGACACGACCGGATGGATCAACCTATCGGCTGGGTTATCGTCGTGCAAGCTGGAAGCTGCCGGAGCAATTGCTGCGTCCGGATGACAAACAAGAGCAGCGCCAGTATGACAAACACAACAACCTGCTGAACTATACCGACGGCAACGGTGCGGTGTGGCGACAAACCTACGGCGCGTTTGATTTGCTGACGTCACGTACCGATGCGGCAGGTCGCACCTGGCAGTACGAGTATGACAAGGAAAGTCAGCAACTGGTGTGTGTCACGGCACCGGACGGTAACCAGTGGCAGTGGTGGCTGGATGCCGATGCGCGGGTTATCCGCGAACGGGACATGGCGGGTACGGAGACCCACTACGGCTATGACGAAGACGGCCACTGCATCGCCGTTCGCAATGGCGAAGGAGAAATCCGCCACTTCCTGTGCGACGGGCGCGGATTACTGATAAAAGAAACGGCACCAGACGATATGCTGCACTACCGCTACGATGCGGCAGGCAGGCTTATCGACGTGACGTCTGCGACCAACCATATCCAGTTGGAATATGACCTCCGTGACCGAGTAGTGCGGGAGTGGCTGAACGGCACAGTTATCACCCGACTGTTTGACGATACTGTACACACTGTGACTCGGACACTGACATGGAAAGGCGAAGAAGACAGCGCGGCACTCACCAGCACCTTCCATTACCGCGCCACAGGCGAACTGCATCAGGTCATGCTACCGGACGGGGCGGAGCTGACACTGGCGCATGATGCCGCTGGACGTGAATCTATCCGCCACAGCAAGGTCGGCTTTACGCAGCAGCGTGAATACGACGCCATGGGCTGGCTGACGCGGGAAATGAGCGGCCAGATGGCTGACGGTCGGTTGCAACCGGTACAGACCCGGGAATACCTGTACGACGGCGCGGGCAATCTGACCGGCACCCGGCGCAACCGCGAGGCGGCAGGCTATCAACTCGATGCCAGCGGGCGGGTACTGTCTGTACTGAGCGGTGGCGCGGGTCGCACTGTTAACACCGAAGAACAATACCGCTACACCCGTAACGGGCTGCCACAGGACACGACAAGGCTGACCGAATGGCAGGCCGGACGACTGACTCAGCAGGACAACACTCACTACCAGTACGACAAGGCCGGAAGGCTGATACGCAAACAGGTGGTACAGCCGGGTTATCGGCCGCAGGTATGGCACTACCGCTGGGACAGCCGTAATCAGTTACGGGGAGTCGATACACCGAACGGCGAACGCTGGCTCTACAACTACGACGCGTTCGGGCGGCGCATTGGCAAACGCTGTGACCAGAAAGCTGAAGATATTCACTACCTGTGGGACGGCGACCAGATTGCCGAAGTACGGCACTATCGCGACAATCAGCTTATCAGCCGCCGTCACTGGGTGCATAACGGCTGGGAGTTGTTGGTGCAGCAGCGCCAAACTGTGGAGGGGAATTGGGAAACGGATTTTGTCACCAGCGGCCATAATGGTGAACCGCAGGCAGTCTTTAACCCGCAAGGCGAGCTTCGCTGGCAGGCTCCGTACACCAACTTATGGGGCCAGCGTTATACAGATAATACTGAAAGTCTTGATCCGGGACTGGCCTTTGCGGGGCAGTACCGTGACGCTGAAAGTAGCTTATGCTATAACAGGTTCCGCTATTATGATCCAAGTGGTGGTGGTTATATCTCGCCAGACCCGATAGGGATAGCGGGGGGAGAGAATAACTACGGTTACGTCCAGAATCCGACCTGTTGGGTTGATCCGTTTGGGTTGGCATCTTGCCGTCTTACTTATATGGGAAGAACTCCAGGTAAAAAGACTAAAACAGGGCGAGCTGTTATTGAGCGAATGCGTGGAGAAGGTCGCATTCGTGGTTCTGGTGATAGGATGCAATTTAAAAGTTCAACTGATAGTAAGTGGTATCGTATTCAGGATGCTGATATGGCTCATTTAACTGATGCTGTTAAATATTGGAATCAAAAGGGTGGGTACTATGGGGCGAAGTCTAAAGAAGTCAGAGCCTTTATGCGGGACCCCAAAAACTATGAGTTAGAGTATTTTGGACATAACCGTTCTCAGGGTGCAAGCCTGCCTGATAGATATAGAAATCCAAGTGATTTTATTGGGCCTGCGGAAATCTCGCAATACTTTCTATGATTAAATAGGTGCGTAATGAAGATTCTTTCTGATGTAAGTCAAGAGCTAGAGGAATTAATAGTATCTGTAGTCGAAAAGGGTAATCACCTTCATGATAAAAAATCTTATGGGCAGGCATTAGAAGAATATAATGAAGCTTGGCGATTACTCCCTGAACCAAAGCTAGATTGGGAAATTGCCAGTTGGATTTCTGCGTGTATATATAGTGCATATTTCGACATGGAGGATTTTCATGAGGCTAAAAAATGGGCAGGAATTGCATTGCAAACCAGAGGGTCAGATATAGATACGGCTCCGTTAATTGATCTTGGGATGGTTTGCTATGAGTTAGAAGAATATGATATGGCTTATAAACATTTTCATGATGCGTATAGCTACGGAAAGAAAAGAGCTTTTCAGGAACGACCTAAAAAATACCTTGATTTTTACTTGAATAAAATGTCGAAGAATTGAGTTTTCTGTAAAATTCAAATGGCATAGAATTTATTATTTCGTAAATATCGTGATTATTAAATGAAAAATGGCAGATTTTTTGAATAGTCAAAATTATTTAATAAATCTGTCTTTTTAATACGTAACCAGCTTAGGGGGTAGACATACCGATTGAGCGACTATGATTTGTTAGGGTGGATCATCGCTAAACGCTGTGGCCAGGACCTATGAGGAATACCTGTTGGGCGGCGGCCATATAGCTGGGGTACGGCACCACCGCGACGTTGACTGGGGGAACATAAGGGCTGGGAGCAACTGGATCTATAGTGTTAGCATATTAAGTGCATTCTAAATTACGCCGAATACCGTCTAGTTCACCACTACTGAAACTCCGTTAATATGGTGGAAAAAGATGGCAAAGGTTGTCATCATGTGCACTAAATTGTAGGTCGTGAACGCTCTTGTGGCCTGTCGGTATCGTCAGGACTGGTAACTTTCTTTTTTCAGCTACATCTTTCGGTAGAGCAGGTGGTTGGTGCTGTTGCATAGCACATAAGCTGTTTTCTTTATCGACAAGAAGAATAGTTTTTCCCTGCAGGTAGTAAACGGTGCCAATACACCCGATCACGCACCAAACCATAAGCGAGAGTGGTAGCTTGTCGCGGAAAAATCTAAACTTCAGCTGTTCATCCATCCAACTGATCTGATGCTGCCAGAAGAATTTATAATGCGCGTACCAGTCACTGAACAGGATCTGCTTGCTCAAGCAGTGCTGATAGTATTCGTTACGAAGATCATCTAGTCGTTTTAGTTGAGCAGTGGTCGGTGGGCTATTAGAGCTCTGCACCTCTCTATACAAGTCACGCAGTTTTTCGAGAGTTTTTGTTAAATACTGGGCAGCCTTTTCATAATCAGGTTTCTTATGGTCATAGTAAGATATATAGATCGCACAGATACCGAATATCAGCATTATGGCAGACGGAATTTTTGCACTCAGCTCGTCAATAACTAATGCAAATATACCAACAGCCATTGAAATGAATCCGATAAAGCCCGGAACTTTATCTACGATATCCAGAGTGGCCCAGTGCTTTTTACAACCGATACCAACGTTGTAGCCGATTTCAGCAGTAGATTTCAGAAATGCTTCTCTATTCATACAGCCCTACTCAATTGGAACGTGAATGCGGTCTTTGGCCACAACGACCCCATTTTGGACGACGTAACATTCCACGATATGGTCGCCAGCAAAATTGGTGTGCTCCGATATTGTAGAGTGGCCGCTATCCTTTACGATTTGGCCGCGCAAACAGTCCCGGCGCTCGGCTTCCTCGCCACGATTCAGAACTTTCCAGTACATCTGGCTGTTACCCGGTACTGTGTTATCGATTGCTTCAAATTTTAGGGACTTTTTAGGACTCAGTTTGAAGTTTCTCCGCAGCATAGAGCGCAACTTGCCCGGTTGAAATCCTGCTTGAGTGACTTCACAATCGATTTTAAGCTTATAGCGAATATCGATCGGGAAGCGATCTTCCACAAACTCTTCAGTCTCGCGGAAGGAGCGTGCCGATGCTTTAGCAATCTGTTTCTCTGATGCTGGGAATCGGTTGCCATAGACTTTCTGCCATTTTGCGTTTTCGCCGTCGGTTCCTGAGGCATCAATAGCCTCGAGGCAAAGTTGGTGAGCCTTGCTGGCAGCGGTCTGGAAAGATTCCTTAACCTTGACATGCTGCCCGCTACCTAAGGCTGCATAACGTTCTTTTTTTGGTTCATCTGCCAAGTATTTGAAGAAGTCTCGGCTCAGCCAATCGTAATAAAAGTAACTTCTGGAATCGTATTCGGTAGTGGAATTCAAAAAGTTGTGTGCCAGGGTGTCGATCAGCAGACCACCCATCGCCACGCCGTGTTTATTTTTCCAGGCTCTTGCCATTTTGCATAATCTACGCAGATTCCTGTTCTTTTCGGCATTCGCGTCCGCCATGGCCTTAATTTCGGCTCGAGGCTTGGTTATCTTCCAAGTTCCACCTTTACGCGTATCAGGAAATTTGAAGCTTCCATCGTCTTGTTCAAATGCAGGTTGTACCTCTACATGGAAGTTGGTATACAGCACCCTTACCACAGGGCTATCCACATAGATATCTGTTCTGGGATACCTAGCCTTCAAGGCGTCTTTGACAGCGGTGAGCAGCTTTGATTGACCACCGTCTATGTTGTAATCATCCCATTTGCTTGCAGGCATGATATAGATCATGTCCAAGTCTGAAATACCGCGTATGGCTGACCAACGGCCATAGGATCCTACCTGCAGATTATTGGCAGTGCAGGAATCTGTGTTCCTGAATCGTTTATTTAGGCAAGACGTAATGTCACCGTATTTTCCGCTTATCTGTTCGCCGTTATCAATTTTTATATTTTCCAGAAACGTCTGGAATTTTTCAGCGATGCTCAATTTTCAAATCCTTATGTATTATGGGTGTTAGCAGATCGGCATGCCCACAACCCAAGTTCTGCATCCATAATAAGGTGGCGGTATATAGGCACCAAAATATAAAAAAATCGAGCACTTGACTTGTAAGAACATACTATTTGGCTGTTAAGTGTAAACAGCGCATCTCCGCTATTCAAGCGATGAAATTTCAACCTGCGCTGGAAATCACGGAAGGAGTCGGCTCAACAACGCTTTGTTTGGCTACGACAAAGTAGTGTGGGGACTCTGGATAGGACAGCGGCAAGCCAACGGAGATTAGATATGAACTTTAAGAAACGACAAGCAGTTGAGATATTTCGAGATCAGTTATCTGGATCGCGCTATCTGATCTGTCTCGATGTTGAGGCAACTTGTGACGACTACCCAAAAAGCATGAGTGTTGCTGATAGAGTAGGCCATTCATTACTGGTCACTCCCGAGGAAATGGAAATTATTGAGATTGGGATTGTTGCACTGGACTTACGACAGCATTACCAGGTAGTGACCAATTTCTCTCAGTTTGTCCAGCCAATTATTCACCCTGATTTGACACCGTTTTGTAAGGCACTCACTGGGATCAAACAGAATGATGTAGATAGTGCCCAACCATTTTCGAAGGTTAGCCAGATGGTGGATACTTTGCTGCAGCCGTTTTTAATAGAGGGTGTGGTTTGGTGCTCTTGGGGCACTTACGATGCTGACCAAATTAAACGTGACTGCGTAAGGCTCGGTGTTAAATCATCTCTCAATGGCCTCAAGCATCTGCCTGTTGATTTGTTCTACAGTAATGTTTTCGATACACCGGCGCCGGATTTGAAGAAAGCCGTGGAGTCATTAGAAATCACTTGGGAAGGTCAGTACCACAGAGCGTTGGATGATTCCCGTCATGTAGCACTGTTGGTGACCAAGCTGCTCGAAACGCTATAGCAGTTAGGCTCAACACCAGTTGATGTAGAATGGATTCCTGCAAGGTTCGAAGCCTAGGCAGAACGCGATTGTCTATGAATGGCAGCGGCAGTTCGGTGGCGATCGTCAGGCAGCAGCAGACATGATGCTATCCCCGAAATTTGATCAAGAGTGAGTTATTTGGCTACCTGAAAGGCATATTTTCTGGTGTGTTAATGCATAAGATGTATTTTATTAATAGATATTGTATGAATAGGTAGTGATATTATCATAAGAAATATCACTACTAAATCAATACCTCTTTATATAACATATTTTTGCTGAAGAATATGCCATATAAGTATAAATATACATTCAGTTTTTATAAGGATACTATCATTAATAGTCTATGCTCCAATATCATTCAACCATTTTTCAACAGTTCGAATTGGTAAGCCTAGTCGTTCCTGTGAACTTGTTTTTTGATCAATTGCAGCATTTTTTGTTTTAGCTTTTGCTTCATAAGCAGCGGCGACTTCAGCAGCAGCAGCTTCTCCAAATAATACTGATAGCTTTTTACCGAATTCTTCCGGTGTCTGGCTTTCATATTTAACTTCATAACCATAGTGATTGGAAAAAGCCAAAGCTAATTCTGTACCAGTGACGGCTGGCAATATACCTACACTGATAACACCTGTTAATGAAAAATTAGTCAGCAAGGCTGCTGCAACATCTGCTATATCCAGATGGGAACACCATGAAACAGGAAAGTCATCCCTGAGTGGATAAGGTAGTTTATGTTCCTGTTTTACTGCTTCAGTGACAATCGGCAGCAATAAGTTTTCAAGGTATTGAACGGGGGCAACGATAGCTAAAGAAATGCCAGTATTTTCAATCCCACTTACCAATGCAGGCAAAGCCCTATTATCGCTGCTGCTTTCCAGCTTCCAGCCACTTGTGGAAATAACCACTCGTTTTGGTCGCGCCTTACCAACAGCTTCGGCGATAGTGTGTGCATAATGAAGACGCTGGTCTTCTGACCCTAATGGTAAATGAACGAACACACCATCAGCACCTGTGTACGCTTTAACAAGAGAATCTACGGATGACATATCTACTGCTACCGCTTGCCCGTTTGCGATATCTGCAGGGTTACGTACAGCAGCAACCGCATTTTTCCCTTCTGCAATCAACATATTATATAACGGAGCACCTTGAGCACCTGTTGCGCCATGAATGATAAATTTCATAAATCATACCTTATCAGTAGTGTTTGGAATTTATGATAGTGCTATGATTGCATCAGTTACGTCAAATGCACTAATGGAGATTTTTAAGTGGGAAATCAAAAAAAACCATGCTGTGGTGTTGCTCGTTTTTTAGAATTGCTGGACGGCCCTTGGGCAACACTCATCGTCCGCGAGCTCCTTACTGGGCCCAAGAGGTTTACCCAGCTACGTGACGCACTTCCCGGTATCAGTGCCCATACACTAACCAATCGCTTAAAAAAATTTGAAAAGCATTACCTAGTTACGCGCACTGCTTTTGCTGAAACACCACCAAGAGTAATATACGAGCTTACTGACATGGGAAAAAAATTGAACACTGTTCTGGAAGCCATGAAAGAGTGGGGAGACTCGGTTCCTGATGAAGACTTATCGCAATTTCCCGATATCTCTGGCTCTATAGCGGAGAAAAAATTGACAGACGTATGCCCATTTAAAAAGCAGAAGGTTCTTGATTAGATGATTTAATCACACCATTTACATTTAAAAATTATGCGAAATTTATATTTTCCCGTATAAAAATAAATGTATTTGGTTTTTTGAGCTGACAAGTAACATCATTGTTAGGGGAGCTATGGACTTGTCTATTCTGGCGAACGTGAGCGATTTATTTCCTGATGTGCTCTAACGCCCATAATTGCCTTCGCTTTTCATTCTGGGTCAGCTTTTTTCTCATTGATTTAGTTCGCCTGTGAGCGTTATGTATAAGCATGCCTAGGATGACGTTGGTCTATGTATTATCAATACCATTCATCTTATGTCTACCATAATCATGATAATAGTTTTTCTTTGCTATTTGGCTTCATCTTCGCGATTAATCGAATTTAACTGTGACTTCAGATTACTACTTAGTTAATAGCAATGCCTAGTGTTGATAGTTATTAATTCAATAATGATTATTACAGTCAGCTCCATCCCCATCAGTATAATGACAGATTGACGCCGAATGAATCAGAACAATTGTTCTGGAAGAACGCTAAAACCATGGCCAGTTTTATTGAGCACTACATTTTCTACCTGGATGTATGCGTTCTGGACGATGTTTTAAGAATGCTTGTAGGGAGAGATGTAGGAATGTAAAATTTATCATACTTATAGATATTGAGGTTTTGAAATGTCCCTGTTGACTCGTGACAGGCTTCTGAACGAGGCCAACCTGCTGATGCGTATGCGTGGTTATTCGGCTTTTAGTTACGCCGACTTGTCCAAAAAAATCGGTATTACCAAAGCGAGTATCCATCATCATTTCGCGACCAAGGATATCCTTGGTGAAGCCGTGGTAGCTAGGGCTATTGAAGAAAGTAGCGTGGTGTTTTCGAGTATTGAGAGCAAGTCTGCGTCGGTTCGTGATCGTCTGACAGACTATGTGGAAATTTTTGCTGAAGGCTATCGCACGTACCTGTTACCACTGTGCTGTGCACTCTCGGCCGATCTGGCTAATCTGCCTGACAATATCAAGTTACAGGCGACTTCCTACTTCGATTTCCAGATTAACTGGCTGACTCGGATTATTTCTGTGGGGATCACCTCCGGTGAAGTATCACAATCACTTGATCCCGATAGAACGGCACTCATCATACTGAATATCTGTGAAGGGGCCAGTGTCGTGGCTCGGGCTACGCACAAAGCGAATATTTTCGAGGACAGCCTAGAGCAAATCCTTTTTATATTAACAGCTAATGGAGCCTACACTGCTTGACCGGAATGAGTATCGTAGTGACCTGTTCAAACGCATTACGGTAGTCTGAAAAACCTGTCACAGCATTAATTTGTTTAAGTACGTTCCCGTCAGGATGCATGATGCGGGTTGGCAGACCCCGGTTTCATAACGAATTGAAAGCTCTGGTGATATATACCAGTACTGATGTATTTGGTGCTAAGAGTCTCATCCAGACCGGCCTAAACTCCTTAAATATGCACGCGCTGGCGCGAGTGGTGCGTATTTAGGGTATGAAAACGAGCGACGTCTACGCTTTCTTTCCACTTTCCAGTCAACCTCACGGAGATTATCTTCGTTGTAGTTTTTCTATTCGACTTCAATCACATTCTTACTGAATCATAAAAGGTGGGGCTATCGATTTTCGTTGTTGTATTGATAGGCTACCATCTAGTAGGTATATTTGGTTTGTGTTTCAATGTGGAGTTAGCTCAATGCCCAGTCGTTCGATGGTTTTTCAGGTGATAATTGTCATGACGGCGTTTTGATCCTACCCACGTAATGTGGACACAGCCTTAAGCGAGGTTCTTGTTTTCAAATTGTTCCGGGCTGAGACCACCACAAGCACTGTGGCGTCGCCACCGATTGTAATCACACTCGATATAATTAAACACCGTTGTTCGCATTATTTCCCGGCTGATAAAGCGTTCCCCGTGGATGCATTCCACTTTCAGTGAATGGAAAAAGCTTTCCACACAGGCATTATCGTAGCAACAACCCTTTGCACTCATGCTGCCATGCAGATTATGCCGTTTCAGCAGAGTCTGGTAATCCGCTGAACAGTACTGTCCGCCACGGTCGGTGTGGACAATAACGTTTTTCGGTCGCTTACGACGCCAGAGCGCCATCTGTAACGCATCGCAGGCCAGTTGTGCCGTCATTCGTGACGACATCGACCAGCCAATAACGGCTCGTGACCACAGGTCAATGACCACTGCGAGATACAGCCAGCCCTCGTCCGTGCGAAGATACGTGATGTCGCCTGCCCACTTCTGGTTCGGGCCGCTGGCGATGAAGTCCTGCTTCAGCAGGTTTTCCGATACCGGCAGACCATGTTCACGGTAGCTGACCGGACTGAATTTACGGCTGGCTTTCGCCCGCAACCCCTGACGGCGCAGGCTCGCAGCGATGGTTTTGATGTTGTACTCCGGCAACTCATCAGCAAGACGCGGTGCACCATAGCGCTGTTTTGCCCCAGCGAATGCCTTACGGACAGCCTCATCGCAAATGAGCCGGAAATGCTGGCGCGGGGTTATCTGACAACGACGCCTGTGCCAGACATACCAGCCGCTGCGGGCAACCTGAAGCACCCGACACAGGGTTTTGATGCTGAACTCTGCCTGATGCTTTTCGATAAAGACATACTTCATTTCAGGCGCTTCGCGAAGTATGTCGCGGCCTTTTGGAGAATAGCCAGTTCTTCATCGCGCTCCGCCAGTTGGCGCTTCAGGCGCGCATTTTCGGCAGCCAGTTCATTCTCTCGCTCTGATGAGTTCATCTGTTGCTGTTGTTTACTCCGCCAGTTGTAGAGCTGGGATTCATACAGGCTGAGTTCACGGGCAGCAGCAGCGATTCCAATACGCTCGGCCAGTTTAAGGGCTTCATCGCGAAATTCGGGCGTGTACTGTTTGCGGGGCGTTTTACTGGTTGGTACTGGTTTTGTCATGAGTAATCACCTCTGGTTGAGAGTTTACTCACTTAGTCGCGTGTCCACTATTGCTGGGTAGGATCATTTGCTGCCAACTCAGTATTATGTCGTCTTGCCCTGAAAGGAGGCCATATTGATCCTGTCAGCTTCAGTAATCTTCGTCTCATTAGCGGCGCTCTTGTGCTGCTTCCTTTCTTGCGGCGCAAAGTAGGTCATGTTCATTCTCGTTTGAATGTAATTAACAGTTTTCTGTTGATGATATATGCCGTCTTTTTTTCCGTTGCTTATATTCAGTTGGATACAGGAACCGGTGCTCTCCTGCTTTTTGGTGTGGTGCAGTTAACCATGGTGATTTACGGTCTCCTGCGGGGAGAGAAATTCACTATTGCGAGGGCAGTAGGATTGACACTGGCGCTTGTCGGTATGGCTTTGCTTTTACTCCCCGGAGCAAGCAGCGCTCCGCCACTTGCCAGCGCCGTTTTAATGGGGGTATCGGGCCTTGCCTGGGCAGCCTATTCAATCAGGGGTCGTTCAACAGTTTCCCCGGCACAAGCCACTGCCAAAAACTTCATGCTTGCAGTGCCGTTTTCTCTTCTTATTGCCTATTTTTTTGGCGTTTCTATCCGTGCCGACTTTACTGGTGCTGGTCTGGCTATTTTGTCTGGAGCTGTCGCATCTGCCGGGGCCTATGTCCTCTGGTACGCACTGTTGCCACGAATAGAGTCAGTTACTGCCAGTGCAGTTCAACTGAGTGTGCCCTGTATCGCCATGCTCGGAGGTGTTCTATTTCTAGGAGAGGCACTTACTTGGAGAATGAGCATAGCCATGATCGCTGTACTTTCTGGAATAGGGCTGGTCATACGGCCTGCATGTGCAGATAACAAATAATCTGGCTGTTGGTTATTCCATTAGCTGGTTTGTGATCTCTAAAACTTTCTATTCCTGTTAATACAGAGGAAATTTTCAGCCAGTGTACTACCAATTAATCAGAGGTATTTATGAAAGAGCTGCACCCTACTATTGAAATTGATGTCTGGTCCGATCTTGTCTGTCCATGGTGCTGGATCGCTAAAAAACGTTTTGAAAAGGGACTGGCAGCATTTGAGCACAAGGACAAGATTATTGTCCGGCATCACAGCTTTCGGATTGCAGACAACAAGGTACCTCTATCTTATAAAGAAGCACTAAAGCATAAGTTGGGTGGTCTGCAGCAGGCGGAAATTATGATGTCTCAGGTTGCGGTGTAAGCATACCTGTTTTAGTTCCACACACTTTTTGATATTTCCGGTTTCTCGGCCATCAGCCGGTATTCTTCCGGCGTCAGGTTATTCAGGGATTCATGAGGCCGCTCGCTGTTGTATTCCGTCACCCAGCGTTCCGTGATTTCCCGTGCTTCGTTCAACGTTCTGAACAGGTAAAAATCCAGGATTTCTGTCCGGTACGTCCGGTTAAACCGTTCAATAAAGGCGTTCTGCGTTGGCTTACCTGGCTTGATAAATTCCAGCGTCACACCGTGGTCTTCAGCCCATTGTGCCAGCGCCAGTGATATTAGCTCTGGCCCGTTATCCATCCGCATTTTCAGCGGATATCCACGGTTTGCTACTATCCTGTCCAGTACCCGAACGACCCGCTGAGCCGGGATATTCAGGTCAATTTCTATCGCCAAAGCCTCGCGGTTAAAATCATCCACGACGTTGAGAGTCCGAAAACGTCGCCCACATGTCAGTGCATCGTGCATAAAATCAATCGACCAGCTCTGGTTGAGTGCTTCCGGCGTGGCCAGCGGAGCCGGATTTCGCACCGGCAGACGTTGTTTACCCTTACGCCGAAAATTCAGTTTCAACAGGCGGTAAATCCGGTGTACCCGCTTGTGATTCCAGACATGCCCCTGCCTGCGAAGCACCTGAAAAAGCTTCTTAAAGCCGTAGCGGGGATAGCGTTCAGCCAGTTCAATCAAAGCCTGGATCACCGGTTCATCACGTCGCGTGTCCGGTTGATAGCGAAAAACCGTCCTGCTCAGCGATAACGTCCTGCATGCCTGGCGTATGCTCATCGTAAACTGCACGGTCAGATAGCTGACGAGCTCACGTTTTATCGCTGGTTTTAAAGCTTTTTTTCGATGACATCTTTCAGCGCCCGGCATTCCAGACTCAGGTCGGCAAACATCTGCTTCAGGCGGCGATTTTCGTCCTCTAGGTCTTTCATCTTTTTGATATCAGAGGCTTCCATCCCACCAAACTTCGCTTTCCAGTTGTAGTACGAGGCTTCGGATATTCCCGCTTCGCGACAGACATCTTTGACGGTACGTCCGGCTTCGACGGACTTCAGAACGGCAATGATCTGGTGTTCGGTGAATCGGGCTTTGCGCAGGTGATCTCCTCAAAGGACATAGTCAGTATGTCGGAAGATCTCTAAAAGTGAATGGTCCGTTTTGCGGGGATACTTACAGAGTAACAGAACTATCCGTTTTTACGACACTAAGAATCGAAACGATCACGAGCTTCCGATTTGTGATGCTGTCAAAAGAATTTTGGAAGATCGAAGAGACATTGTTCAGGAAACAGAAACTCGTCCAGAAAGACTGAAGTGGGTTTTCCCTGCTCGTTCTAAAAGAAGCAAAATCGGGCATTACTCTGACAGTAAAAGTTTGCGGGAATACTTGTGCCAAGAGGCGGGAATCCTGAAGCTTGGTATGCATGATCTACGAAGGACATTTGGTAGGGTTGCTGAAGAACTTGTTTCATATGCCGTCGTTAAGAGACTGCTCAATCACAGAAATACAACAGATCCAACCGAAAGGTATGCAGAACCTGATCAAGAACGGATTTTTTAAGCATTACAAAGGATTGAGTTGCATATGCTAATGACTGCTCCTAAATTATACAATGTACTACTTGCTTCGGCTAAGTATCCTCCATTACCTGAAACGAGGGAGTGAAGATGAGTGTGGTGGAAGTTTTGCGGGAGTATTCAGAGGTATGGAAACTATTTGGTCAAATGCCTGATTCTGCCACTGTAAATAGTGAGCTTGCTTCTGTCTTTCTTGGCATAAGCATCAAAACCCTTGCCCGATATAGACAAAATGGGGGAGGCCCACCTTATATCCAGTACCAAGCAGAAGATACGAAAGCGAGAAATCAGCGGGTACTCTACGTGTTAGGTGATCTGCGAGTTTGGAGAGATATCCATAAAGTAAGTAGTTCAATGCATGGTGCTCAGGTTCGTGGTTTGGCTTTTACATCATTGACCGATTTTATAGAAGAACATCCTTTTATTGTTAAAAATAAAATCATCCAAAAAAGGAAAATAAAAAGGTTAGGAGTTATAGATTCAGATACTGACATATACGATGATGTCATCTTAGGGCATATACTCTGTGTGGAAGAAACAGTTTTAACAAGCCAAATATCTAATAACGACTTGCAAGTTATCTGGATTTCAATTGAAGAGGCTTTGAAAAAACATTGGGGATATAACGATAATAAAAATATATTTTTAGAATGTTTTAAGCTGTGTTCACAAGAAATCATTACAAATGCAGAAGTAATTAGTGATTATAATTTTTTAAAACAGCAATTGAGGTGATAATGAAAATTACACAAATGGAGATCAAAGGCTTTAAGAGCTTTGATAATGTAGGACAAACTATAAATATAAATTCATTTACCAGCTTAATTGGAGGGAATGGAACAGGTAAAACGGCTGTTCTCCTCGCATTGACAAGGATGTTTGGTGTTAAAAGCTCCGATAGAATTATTCAAGTTGATGATTTTTATGTTCCTCCTGGAGATGAAATCGATACTCAAGATGAAAGAGAATTATCAGTTCGTGTAAAATTCGAATTTGCAGACCTAAAAGACGGTGAGGACGATTCGGTTGCAGATTTCTTTAAGCATTTAATTTCAAGTGAAGCAGGAGAGATCCCATTCTGTATAGCAAAATTAAAAGCAAAATGGACAAATACTAATCTTGCTGAAGGCGATATAGAAAGCGATCTGGTATGGGAAATAGGGGAGTCTGAAAAAAATATAACGGCATATGAAAGATCAAAAATTCATGTCCACTATGTCCCTGCTTACCGAGATCCTGCCCAACAACTGAAGCAAACAGCCGGAACCATCATGCACCGTTTGATAAATGCAGTCGAATGGTCTGAACAAATGGGGGCAACAGTTGATGAGGTTGCTGTTTCAATCGGAAATCAGTTCCAAGAAGAAGTAGGAGTCCAGACAATAACATCTTCATTAGGCAGAAATTGGAAATCCCTTTTCACTGGTGGTTACTTCGAAGAACTCCAAATTAAGCCAGTAGTGAATGGTATTGAAGATGTATTAAAACATATCGATACTGTCTTTTTACCCAGCCCAGATACTCAACCTTTACCAACTGAAAGATTGAGTGATGGTATGAAATCATTATTTTATTTATCTTTAGTTAAATCTGCATTTGATATTGAAGATGAGATAATAAATTCTGATGGCAAAAAATTATCGATATCAGTAGAAGCATTAGATCCTCCAAATTTAACGATAATATTAATAGAAGAACCCGAAAACCACCTTTCACCGCAATACTTAGGAAGAATAGTTAAGCTATGTGAAGAGATATCAGAAAATGATCGAGCACAGGTAATATTGACTACACATGCGCCAGCTTTATTGAATAGAGTAGAACCTGAAGATATTCGATATTTCAGATTGCAAGAAAATAAAAATACAATTGTCAAAGAGATCATTTTACCGAGTCAAGTTGGAAATGGTGTTGATACTATTGATACCTTTACATATGTTAAGGAAGCAGTGAAGGCATATCCAGAAATTTATTTTGCAAAAGTTGTCATTCTTGGTGAAGGAGATAGTGAAGAAATAGTTATACCTAAGATAGCTCAAGTGAATGGAATAGAGCTTGATACTTCATTGATAACTTTTGCTCCTTTAGGGGGGCGGTATGTAAATCACTTCTGGAAACTGCTTAATCACCTTTCAATTCCTCATGTGACTCTTCTTGATTATGATTTTAGAAGAGGTGGCGGTGGTTGGGGAAGAATCAAATATGCATTAAACCAACTTATTTCCATTGGCGTGGATAAGGATAAATTGCTTGCATTAAGTGATGGAGTATTGTCTGACCAAGATTTAAAAGAAATGCACACTTGGGATGAAGAGCGAACGGAAGAACTCGCTTGGATAGAATCACTGGTTGAATATAATCTATATTTTTCATACCCATATGATTTAGATTGGCTCATGCTCAATGCTTTCTTTGATGATTACAAGACATTCATCCCTCCAAATGGTGGTCCAAACATTCCTGAAGATGATGATCCTAAATATAACAAGAAAATTAAAGCTGCAGTTGCTGCTGTTCTGAAAAAAGAAGAAAACGAAATTAATGTTGATGACTTCGATGATTATGAAAAATATTTTTGGTATCGTTATTTGTTTTTAGGTAGAGGGAAACCATTATCGCATAATTATGTATTATCCAAAATGGACGATGACAGATTAAGAGATAATAGCCCTGAAACACTTAATGAGCTTATCGGAACAGTGAGAGGATTACTTTAATGCCAACAATTAAAGATGTTGATTGGGTTTTAAAGGACATCAAAGAAGTAGAAGACGAGGCTATGAAGGTGATACAAAACAGTATAGCTCATAATCTCGTTCTTGCTGGTCCTGGTGCAGGCAAAACTGAATTATTAGCCCAGAAAGCCTGTTTTTTAATTGAGACAGGAAAATGTAGTAAGAAAAAAATTATCGCATTATCTTTCAAAAAAGATGCGGCAAAAAACTTACAAGATCGAGTAAACTCACGGCTTGATTCAAAATATAGAAATAAATTTGAATCAACCACATTTGATGCATTTTGTAAAAGTATCGTAGATCGGTTTAAAAGCACTATTCCGGAAGCTTATCGCCCATCAGATGACTATGAAATAATATTTCCGAATAATAAAGATTTTGTTGAAGAAGTTAAAAGAGAAGCAGTCGCCTTTGAAGGATTAACATCTGAAGAATTGAATAAATTACAACCTTATAACTTTGAAGAGAATTATATAGTAACCCCTTATGATAAAGCAATAGAACATACTGTTGATGGTAGGATAAGACGTTTTGTGTGGTTACACTTATTAAAACCAAAATCAAGGATCTCGTTCAAGATGATTAATTTTCTTGCTAATTATATTATTAGTAGGAATCGATATTTATCTAATGCTATAAATTCAACATATGACTATGCTTTTATCGATGAGTTTCAGGACACAACATACAGGCAATATGAGATTTTTAAGAGCATTTTCTTGGGTAAGAAAATAAAAATAACGGCAGTCGGTGATACAAAACAAAGAATAATGGGTTGGGCAGGTGCAATGCACAATGCTTTTGATGTGTTTAAAAAAGATTTTGGAATCGAACAACCTAATGAATTAGTTAGCAATAGAAGATCATTAAAAAACCTCATTAATTATCAACGCATGATGGAAGCTTTCATGAATCATGCTGATATAAAGCCTGATATGATGTTGATTAAAAATGAAGGTTCAGCTAAGTTACTACAATTTGACGAAAGTAGTATTGAAGGGGCATATATAGCATTATGTATCCAGCAATGGATTGCTGAAGGGGTAAATGAAAGAGATATATGCATACTGCTAAGAAACCCGGCTAAACAATATACAGACGATATCATTTCAGCATTGCAATATTTGAAAATACAATGTCGCCTTGAGAACGAGTATCAGGATCTGTTAAATGAAGCTGTAGTACAGTTACTTTTACAAATGCTAATGTTTGTCTGTAATAGGAAATCCATAGAAAGCTGGGCCACTACAATGGAGCTTCTATGTAATATAAGAGGAGTAAGTAAAAGAGGTGATGTTACACGGTTAGAAAAAGAACTTAGCCAGTTTATTAAATCTCATCGGGTAATTAAAGAAGAAATTTTCGATTATTTGTATTCATTATTAAGTATATTTGGTGTCGATAAAATAAAGTCTTACTTTCCGCAGTATATGAGTGGGAATGGTTTAGAATATAGCATAGAATTACTTTCTCGCCACCTCGATAAGTTAGATGTAAAAGAAAACACATCAGAAGCCGTTGATTTATTACTTGGCAATAAAACGATACCTCTTATGACCATCCATAAAAGTAAAGGGTTAGAGTTCAGGAAGGTCATCGTTGTGGGTCTTGAACCTGGTGCCTATTTTGGTAAAGAAGAAGAGCAAATAGAAAATCAAAAAACAGTCTTTGTGGCATTTTCAAGAGCCATTGAAGAAGTATTAATGACTCGTTGTAAAATAAGAAACAATAGTTATGGCAGGTCTTTCAAGCAGAATTGTAATGAAATACCGTTAATAACAAACATGATAACTTATTGTGGTATCGAGGCTGAAGATTATCAAGGTTGAAAAATGATGGCGATTTCAGATCGCCATCATTTTTATTTTGTTTTTTGCATAGTAAAATTGAAATTGCCTCCGATTTCGTTAATAACCTCCAATGTTAACTGGCTTTTTGAAGATTTTATTATTTTATAGGATTGGTTTTTCCCATCTGCCATATTCTCCTCAATAGTTGGTAACTTTTTATTTTTTATCACCTCTATTTTCAATGGATCAAGATCTTCGTTATTTAAAGCCAGCTTCATAGGTTTTGTTTTTAGGCTATTTAATGATGTAATTAACTCATTATCATATAGTTCCCAATCACCAGCACCATCAGAAAGATAGTCTATTAATATATGGTCACCTGGAGCATAAGAGTCAATAGAGATACTGCCATGAAAGTTGTATTTTCCATTAGAGAAGAAGGTCGTTTTGCCATTAACCCTAACGGTATTACCTTTTACAGTGTAAGAGTAATCAGATTGCCAGCTTCCTACAATACTGTCATATCGCTGAGTAGAAGGGGAGGCCGGGTTGTAGTACGCATAGATTGTGAATGCTGTCGCAATAATCCCACATAAAGAACCTATAACTCCTATTATCTTTAAAATTGCAGAGGTTTTTCGTCCCATGAAACATTACTCATATAATATAGATCGTTAGATGAGTAATTTTATCATCATATAGTTGTCATTAACATAGTTGGTTAAGTTTCCGTACACCGTACATTTAAATATTTGCTAATTTCTTATTCGTGCTTTACAAAATAAATTACACTTTTCTATTATCCATTTTATATCAATGAGTTACTAACTAAGGTGAATATATGGCCGATTCGTTATTGGAGCCGCAATTAATAAGGTTGTTGAAAATAATGGAAAATAAATTTGTAACTTGCTAAAAAATTATGTTACCTATAAATAAAAATTAAATTATGGGGTAACAATGAAGAGTGAATATTTAGTTAAAAAGATAATGACGAAAGGGGGAGAAAGATTTTAAGAGCAATACGGTTTAGCTTCTGATTGATCTCACCTAGGGTCTTCCAGGTATCGATGTTTACAGGAGGCACAACCGTTGGCAGCTTCTGTAACGAAGCCATTCGTAACCATTCGCCTTTTGCATAATCTCCTCTCAATGTGTTTAGTTTTCTCAATTCTGCGTTATTCAGACGAACACTGACACAGTGAGTTTTGAGTGTCTCTGGTATCAGGTTTGAGGATTGTTTTATTTCGGAGGGGATTCTTTTTACAATGCAAGTCATTGATGGGTTTAATTCCATATAAACTCCTTTGTTTTAAATATTTCGCATAATCCTTATGCTATATATTGTTTATATTCTATCGGTTTTAAAAGTAAATATGACGGAATGGTTCTAGGTATTGCTCTAAATTTATTATTTTATGTTGATTTATGGTTTTAATCTCTTTAATTTACCTTAAGGCATTGAAAATATGCTAGTGGAAATTGTTGGTTTTTAATGACTTTGATTGAAAATTCTGATTTGTGTATCTCAGATGATAAATAGTAAAATAAGAAATACCGTGGAATAAGTCAGTAAGGTTAAAGAATGTTGCGGGATGTTAGTTTTTTGTTGTATTCTCTCTTAGTGACATTAATTTTTAAAGATCGAAAAGGAATGACATGGATACCAATGATAAAAAATTAGCTCAGTGTTTGAAAATTAAATTTGGCACAGCACCTGATTGTCCAACACCTGATCAACTTGAGTTGATTAAAAAAGACATTAGAGCATTGTTAGCTAAAGGTCTTGAGCCTACAGTTAACGATTGGTTTGAGGTGGTAAGGAGATACTGTCCTAGAACTGGAAGGTATTCCTATAGCGGAATTGATAACTCAGATTTAACTACACTATTACAATTGGCAACTAAAAAATAGGAACATTTATAATGAGTCTTGATAATTTTAAAAAAGAAATTGAAGTAGCACTGCGGATCAAAAACTGGTCTCCTACAAATTCTCAGTTGGAGGAGATTGCTAAAAGATTAAAAGAGTTTGATGGGGAACCTACACGAGCTAACATCGAAAGCTTAGTTTGTGAAGTCCTGGGGTCTATAAATGTTGCGGGTTTAGAAGGAGTTGATAACTCTGATCTAACTACGTTACTTTTACTTGCAACCAAGACGAACTCAGATGATGACAAATGAGCAAGCAGTTATTGATGCAGAAGCTAAAATTGCACTTTTGAAGCAAAAGTATGTTTCTCATATGACCCCAATAGTTCTTAGGCTGCAGAGCAAAGGAGCAGATCTCTCTCTATCAGAGTTACTTCAGTGTCAGCAATTAGGTGCTGATTATTTTAATTTTGTAGAGTCATTTGTTGGAAGTAGTGGTTTGCTAGGAGCTCATGTTAATGGTAAATGGGTTACTGGTTTTGCTGAAAACTGTCATAGCGTTTTGATGGCTATCATTGTTCATCATAATTTCCTGCGAAGTCATTCTGAGGTTTTGGGAACAAGTATTAACAGACCTGATGAAAATGCTTATGCAAATATGCAAAGGATGACAAAAGAATATCTTCAAAATGAAAGTTGGAAGAAATTAGAAGGGCTTTTTGCCATTAACAATCTTCCCACCTCAGGATTTAAATATGAAGGGGCAAAGGATTTGAAAGAAACTCCAAGATGGCAGCTTGTTACAGGATTATGCGTAGGATTGGTTTTTTCGCTGATAATTTTAGCTCTTGTTGTAATTATCCCTAATCCAACACCTTTCCAGATTTTTACTTTCAGGGGGCTGATTGCCATATCTCTTGCGGCCATCGCAGCAATCATACCGGGGCTTCTGAATGTTGAAACAAGGTTCCAACGTTTTTCTGTAAGAGCAACGGGGGCTATAGCAGTATTTGTACTTATATGGTTAATAAACCCCCCTTCTTTATTGAACAGCTAATAAAGATAAGTAATATTATCTTGATGCTCTAAGGTCTCTTGAAAGAATTATTTTTTTCAGAATGAGTGTTTTATTATTTAATCATATTTCCATTGATGCTCTTTTCAATCGTAGAGCGGAAAAGCAAGGCAACACAGAGAAGCATAGCTTCTCTGTGTTAGCCCTTGCTTTGGTTATAATAAGTCAATCACAGCAATGAGATAAAGCTGTTATAGTGGCTATTCTAATACCGCTGGTTTTATTAGATTGCTCGTATGTTTTTAAAATTATCTCTACGGCTTCATCATTTTTTATATTACCCAAAGCAGATATTAGAGCGATTATTTCTATCTCAGTTGGATACTGCTCTTTATTATAAATGTTCAAAATTTTTGACGTAATTGATATTTTATCCATCTGAATAATCCTTTTTTCTTATTGTGGTAAGTCAATGTTAGATGCATTTTTTTCAAATCACCGATTTCACAATTCAAGCCTAAATCTTTATTTTTTTTATTTTTAAAATGTAAATCGGATGCATTAATTACTAAGTTTTCAATCGTTTTTGAGTTTTTTGTTTCACTTTCAATTAATCGCTTTAACTTCCATCTTTCAGCTAACCATCTGAAATTTAGATAGGCATCACTGTTACCTGGAAGTTTCCTTCTTTGGTCGATATAACCTTCTAATAAGCTATATGCTCGCAAAGCTACGATGTGAAATACATTATATAAATATTCTTCATCCAAAAGTTCTTCTTTAATTGCATGAGCACATTTTTCCCAATTATTGAGAACAAACATGATCGACTTTCCATAATCATTCTCTGAGTCTAAGCCAGCGAAAACCGTTAAATCCATATTTTCTCTTCGGTGTTTTTTAAAGAGAGTATTTAGATTATCTCTATGTGCCTTCAACTCTTTATCATTTTGATAGAAATGCTCAAAATCATAAGATAATTTTTCTTGATGTAATCTTCTTTGTCGCCTATATCCACAATATGCAATAATTGCAGCGGAAAAAGCAATCACAGGAGTTGCTGCTGGTAGGTTTTTAAGAAACCATTCGGAAGACGAAATATGCGATGAGAGTGATTGAGTAGTTAATACAATTAAATTCATTAAAAATTACCCAAAAAAATGCAGGATCTCATCCTGCATTTATAAAATTCGTTTTAGAAAAAATCTACATCTTCAGCTTGTGGATTGTAGGTATTTAAGAGTTTCATATTACTCATCCTCTATTGATTTACTTGCTTGCTTTTACCACCGTGTAGAACGGTTGTCAAGGCAGACTGCTTTATGATGCTGGTGTATTGTAATGCCGTAACTCGTTGAAAAAAGGTTATCGGTTAAGCAATCTACCTTTTTCTATTATACGCCATAATGCACAATTTTTCGAAATATGATGTGAAAGTTGAGAGCTGTGTACTCAGATGTGATAGAAGTATTTTGTATTCCATAAGTATACCCCTGCTTAAACATACATGAAAAAATTTAATATTTACAATTGGTTGGGTGTTTTTTTGAGTTAATACTGCATCACCGGATACTACAATGTGTACCCCAGCATCTTTCAGTAGATTCCCAATCATGCATGATTTGTCTGCGTCCTCTACCAGTGCCTGCGCACTTTTTAATTGCGACTGTGTGGTTTCTTCATTGAGTGCAATTTCCACATTATGCACGATTTTCATGTTCGTTTTTTGTGTGCCAGTTAATTCTGAACGAAGTGTGATACCGGATGCTGGAATGTTGTGGCCTTGTAACATGGTTGCAAGAGTCATTAAATAACATGATGCAGCGGATGCTACCAGCAGATCCTTAGGATTGGCTCCCTTTCCAGTGCCGCCAAAGTGCTGTGGAATAGCTACGGGAAGTTTCATTTCCTCAGATTCGATAATACCTGAACCTTGAGTTAAACCCGTCCAGTCGAGTGTCAACGTTGTTATTATTCCCTCTTTCATACAGTGATAGTTTTCACTACCTAGCTTCTGCTTGAAATGCTAAGGTGACAAGTGTCATTATCGACATAATTACAGGTAATAACGACAATGGATGATGTGTTCACTGAAGAGATTGGGTTGTTGCTTTATCCTGGAGTTCAGCAGGCGGCAGTACTTGGTCTGACGGATCTGTTTTGTGTTGCAAACCAGTTTTCGTCTACCTGCAAGAAGAATAGTGGGAAAATTTTGCGGGTATCGCACTGGCAACAGAAAGAAATCTCCTCTGAGCCGGTGCGTGTTTTTGATACTGGTTCCGAGGAAACTACCTCGGTGATTTCTGCAATGGTCATTCCACCGACACTTACTGATCCCGTAAATGTTAATGTAGCTGACGAAATGACAAATTGGCTTCGTAGCCAACATACCCAGGGAGTGGTTCTGGGGTCTGTGTGTGCAGGCGCATTTTTACTGGCCGCAACGGGCCTTATGGCCGGCCGCCGAATGACCACGCACTGGGTATATGCAGATCTCTTAAAACAATGTTTCCCATCAGTGCTTGTCGATGCAGATCAACTGATCATTGACGATGGGGATATCATCACTGCGGGTGGGCTGATGTCATGGACAGACATGGGACTTAGGCTCGTTGACCGTCTTCTGGGACCAACGATTATGGTCGAAACTGCACGGATGCTGTTAGTTGATCCTCCGGGCCGCGAGCAACGGTATTACAGTGTTTTTTCTCCAATACTGACTCACGGTGATTCTGCTGTTCTCAAAGTGCAGCATTGGTTGCAGGCGACTCAGGCTAAAGATATCAGACTCTCTATACTCGCTGCACATGCTGGTCTTGAAGAGAGAACATTTCTGCGTCGCTTCCAGAAAGCGACTGGGATGACGAGTACGGAATATTGTCAGCGCCTTCGGGTCGGTAGGGCTAGGGAATTGTTGCAGTTTGAGACTGCATCCATTGAGCGTGTTTCATGGGACGTCGGTTATCTCGACCCTGGGGCTTTCCGTAAGGTATTTACTCGGATTGTGGGGCTTTCACCCGGCGAATATCGGCGTCGTTTCAGCGCAGGCTCTAGGGAAACCTTTTGAATACAAAGGAAGGAAAGGTATCAACACATCAGGCGGAAGTTTGCCCGTGCTTATCTTGTTGATGGATAGTTGTCCTATTAGTCAGTGTTCGGGGGGCCGTTTTAGCATTATCTATACATGTCGCTCGATGAGATAAACCTTCCAAAAAAGATACTGTCCAGTATTTTACATAAACATATAAACATATAAACATGTATTTATATGATAATATCAAACGCTGGAGGTTTTTATGTCACATTCTCATTCCAATGAGCACCACAACCATTCGCATGTACCCACCGTCAGTAGTGCAAATGAGCGAAAGGTACTATTGTCTTTCTTCTTTATTTTTTCTTTCATGATTATTGAGGTTATTGGTGGTGTTATGTCGGGTTCACTGGCATTGATTGCTGATGCCGGACATATGCTGACCGATGCCGCAGCGCTTGCGCTGTCTTATACCGCATTCCGTTTTGGACGGCGCATGGCTGATCCAAAGCGAACATATGGGTTCCTGCGAATTGAAGTTATTGCCGGATTCTTTAATGCCATAATTATGTTTTTTATTGTCGCTTGGATTTGTTATGAAGCTTTGAGGCGTTTTCAGGATCCTCAGGAAATTCTTGCTGGCCCCATGCTATGGGTCGCCATTGCAGGGCTGATCGTGAATGTGATCCTACCCAGCAATAGTGGACACGCGACTAAGTGAGTAAACTCTCAACCAGAGGTGATTACTCATGACAAAACCAGTACCAACCAGTAAAACGCCCCGCAAACAGTACACGCCCGAATTTCGCGATGAAGCCCTTAAACTGGCCGAGCGTATTGGAATCGCTGCTGCTGCCCGTGAACTCAGCCTGTATGAATCCCAGCTCTACAACTGGCGGAGTAAACAACAGCAACAGATGAACTCATCAGAGCGAGAGAATGAACTGGCTGCCGAAAATGCGCGCCTGAAGCGCCAACTGGCGGAGCGCGATGAAGAACTGGCTATTCTCCAAAAGGCCGCGACATACTTCGCGAAGCGCCTGAAATGAAGTATGTCTTTATCGAAAAGCATCAGGCAGAGTTCAGCATCAAAACCCTGTGTCGGGTGCTTCAGGTTGCCCGCAGCGGCTGGTATGTCTGGCACAGGCGTCGTTGTCAGATAACCCCGCGCCAGCATTTCCGGCTCATTTGCGATGAGGCTGTCCGTAAGGCATTCGCTGGGGCAAAACAGCGCTATGGTGCACCGCGTCTTGCTGATGAGTTGCCGGAGTACAACATCAAAACCATCGCTGCGAGCCTGCGCCGTCAGGGGTTGCGGGCGAAAGCCAGCCGTAAATTCAGTCCGGTCAGCTACCGTGAACATGGTCTGCCGGTATCGGAAAACCTGCTGAAGCAGGACTTCATCGCCAGCGGCCCGAACCAGAAGTGGGCAGGCGACATCACGTATCTTCGCACGGACGAGGGCTGGCTGTATCTCGCAGTGGTCATTGACCTGTGGTCACGAGCCGTTATTGGCTGGTCGATGTCGTCACGAATGACGGCACAACTGGCCTGCGATGCGTTACAGATGGCGCTCTGGCGTCGTAAGCGACCGAAAAACGTTATTGTCCACACCGACCGTGGCGGACAGTACTGTTCAGCGGATTACCAGACTCTGCTGAAACGGCATAATCTGCATGGCAGCATGAGTGCAAAGGGTTGTTGCTACGATAATGCCTGTGTGGAAAGCTTTTTCCATTCACTGAAAGTGGAATGCATCCACGGGGAACGCTTTATCAGCCGGGAAATAATGCGAACAACGGTGTTTAATTATATCGAGTGTGATTACAATCGGTGGCGACGCCACAGTGCTTGTGGTGGTCTCAGCCCGGAACAATTTGAAAACAAGAACCTCGCTTAAGGCTGTGTCCACATTACGTGGGTAGGATCAATGTGCTTGTGTTCTGGATCCTGACTCGTGGCGACAGTGAACACGTTAATATTAAAGGGGCATCGCTCCATGTTATGGGGGATCTGCTGGGTTCGGTAGGGGCGGTGCTGGCGGCAATTATTATCCATTTCACGGGGTGGACGCCAATAGACCCCATTCTGTCTGTGCTTGTATCATTATTGGTTTTACGTAGTGCGTGGAGACTGTTGACGAAATCATTGCATATTCTTCTTGAGGGAACCCCAGAAGATGCGACTCCAGCAGCGATAGATAAATTTATCTCTGATTCTGTTGCGGGGATCTCCTCCGTTAGCCATATTCATGTCTGGGTGATCACCTCTGGTCGCAGGGCGGCAACCCTGCATATCCGACCACAACAGAATGCGAGCATTCCAGAAGTGACGCAACTGGTTGAAGATGCACTCAAATCTCGATTCAATATTGAGCATGTCACGGTTGCTGTTGACTGGACTGATGAGGTCTCATCGTGCAGTCTTAGCCAGATACCTGCTTCTGTCAGCGGTCACCACGAACATCACCACCATGGGCAACACCAGCACTGAAGAAAACAAGAGGCAGTTTTGAACCGTCATAAATCTATGTTATTACATGATATTACCATCCTGGCAGAGACGTTCCGTCTGCTAGGTGATACCACTCGACTAAGGATTCTTTTCTTTTGTCTGTCAGGTCCCAGAGCGGTAGGGGACATTGCCGAGGGGCTTGATATTTCTCAGGCACTAGTCAGCCATCATCTGCGATTGCTCAGAGGGGCAAGACTGGTCAGAGGTGAACGAAAGGCAAAACAGATTTTTTACGAAATTGATGATGATCATGTCAGGGGTATTCTGGTTAATATGGAAAGCCACATCGATGAGTGCCCTTCTGGTGAAGAATAAGCGAATTTATGCCCGCCAGTTGTGGTACTTACGATCTCTCCGCGGATTTCTCATTAAGCGATGAGTGGTCATATGCCCTTCTAAGGGGTTAGTCGTTATTTAAGTGTTGTTGATCAGCAGATTTGTATTACACAGAAACTGGTGTGTAACTAACAGTCATTAATAAGCAATCTGCAGTATTACCGTTTCAACAAAAGCCTTGAGAAAATTCGTTTTGTCGTTTTTGGCGCTTTTAATGTCGACAGTGCCACTGTTTTGGTTGTTACCCTATTGCCATAATAGTGTTCATTAAAAGCGCAAACAGGAAAACATCATGAAACAACGTGGTTTAATCGTTATTGATCTTCAGAATGAGTATCTACCGGACGGCAAACTGCCTCTTTCAGGGATTGAGGCCGCCGCAGAAAATGCAGCAAGAGTGATTGCCGATGCACGACAGAAGGGGATGCCTGTTTTCCATATTCGTCATGAATTTGCTAATGGAGAGGTTCCTGTGTTTGTGCCGGGCACTGAAGGGGTAGAGATTCAGCCTGCTGTGGCTCCGGTGGCTGGAGAGCCAGTCATTGTCAAAAATTACATTAATGCATTTCGTGAAACAGATCTCAAACAGCAACTCGATACGCATGGGGTTGAGGAAGTGGTCATTGTTGGTGCGATGAGCCATATGTGTGTAGATGCGTGTGTGCGGGCATCCGCTGATATGGGCTACCTAGTTACGGTATTGCATGACGCTTGTGCCACGCTTGACCTCACCTTCGGCGGCGTAACGGTTCCCGCTGCTCATGTGCATGCGGCGATGATGGCTGCATTTGAGTTTGGATATGGTCCCGTGAAGTCAACAGAAGCATACCTTTCCGTCTGACAAGCGTTATATCCTTCCATACCATCCAGCCTGCTGGTGTTCGCTCTATCACAGGAGCGTCGCCAGTTGTTTCCCGGCGTTGTCAGAATAGGCAATGCCGTTTTAGTTATGCTTATTTCTGGTTTTCTTCACGACATGTGTCAAACCGGTAACCGTATTTACCGATTTTAGGTGAGTGTTGCCCTTTCCGGTGAATTCTCATAATGAGATCGTAGTCCTATCCGTGATGAAATTTATCTACATTTTATCGATAAATGACCCGATTTCATCGAAAACTGACCTTTTGCCTTACGGCGAGATTTCCTGATTCCACCATAATAACAGCAACGGGCTATGACACTCTGGCTACCGCTCCTATAGCTTCAAAATTAATCAATGAAATAGTCACCATTACTGCGATATTGATGCGGCCCTTAGTTAATTTTGAGGAATTGTTACTCTTGAATCATTCTATTTTTGGATCAAAACATGGCTCTGCACCGATTCCTCTTTCACTGCTGGATTTCGCAATGGCAGGGAAGTCGCTGATGCTTGTGAAGCCAAAGCCAAAACTCGTGATTTAGCCATCGACACGCACACAAGCGCTCAGACCCTTCTTGGTCTTTCACCAAGAATTGTTGAAAAATGGCTTCATGAAATCAAAATTTGATAGCCTGCGGTAATACTTTAAAAAGGCATTGCGATTAATTTTTTAAGGCTGTAAAGTCTACCTACTAGTAGATAGTTTTGTGGTTTCTGAAAAAAATTGACAAAACAGGCCTTGGTAAAAGAATCGATGATCTTGATGAGGAAGAAAGGATACTCCTCCTTTAGTTATGCTGATTTTGCAACAAAAATCGGAATAAGTAAGGCCTGCATACATCATCACTTTCCCTCTGAAGAAATGCTGGAGTAAGAGGTTATGGGGCAATCGCTACAAATGTTGGCTCTTGGTCTCAAGTCCATTTTCAGGGAACAATGTAGTCTCACACAAAGAATTAAAGCATATATGGCAATTTTTTGGGAAGGGCAGAGTTCCGGTCAGCTTTCTTTATGTTGTGCACTGTCTTCTGAACTTGAAGTCTGCCAGAAAATATTGTGGAACTAACCGCAGATTATTTTAATATTCAACTCAATTGGTTGAATAAAATTTTACTTGCAGCAAAGCGAACTGGCGAGCTTGCACCAAATATTTTACCACTTAAAGCTGCTTGGCTAATAATTGGTACATTTGAAGGCGCAAGTATTGTGTCGCGAGTACTAAGAAGCACCTCTATATATCAGGATAATCTCAAGAAGATATGATCATATTCTCTTGAAACTAATAAATCCACTGACGACAATTAGGAGTTAAATATGGCTGTAACTGATTGGAAAGATATGCGCGCTGGGTTACTTGAGCGAGTTGGAGACCTTGGGAAACTCTCACCAGATACGCTAAAAGGAGTAATGACTTTGGCTGGCGCTGGTGCAAAAACAGGGCACCTTGATGAGAAGACGCGAGAACTTATTGCGATCGCTTGTGCGGTGACCACCCGCTGCGAAGGATGTATTGCTGTTCATTCAGAAAGTGCGGTTAAAGCAGGCGCGTCTGAAGGAGAAATAGCTGAGGCTTTAGGCGTGGCGATCAATATGAATGCTGGTGCCGCTTTAACTTATTCGACTAAAGTTCTGGATGCAGTCAAGCAAATAAAAAATAGTTGATATGCTCTAGGATTATTTTAGTAATATTTTTTGGTTTTTATTCCAAAGCAGGGACGGAAATATCTTGTCTGTCTCTGCTTTTTAGTAGATGTTAAATTGCAGTTAATATAAATCAGTTGCAAAGTCATTGCATTCATCTTTGGGTGCTAATTTCCTCATTTTCATATCACCACTTTCAAGTGCACGAACCTTTTTGACAGAGAAGAAAGGCGAAGCTCTATTTTACGCCAGGACTGAAAAAAGGGAATATATCGCGATCAAATCACGATCCTGATGCAGATGATATAAGTGAGAGATACGGGTTGTTTGGCAGCGCTTCGTCAAAAATCAACTCGGGATCGGATAACAGGTAGCCGTTCAGTCGGTGTGATTTGCGTAGTCCACTGATTGTGCAGGCCCAGATGTTCAGGCCGTTGGTTTGTTTACGATGGATTTGCAGATGTTCAAAGCGTTTCTGTATCCACTGCCAGTCCTGAATTTTCTCCTGTTTTGCAAACGCCCCGACTTGCAGGTGTTCTTGCGCATAGCGCTGGAAAACGCCAGGGCTGACTAGAAAAGCCGTATCGTCCACGCTATGTATCAGGGCCTTTGCATCATTGATGATGATCTTACGGGATTGAACCCCTTCTCGCAGCCAGATCATGAAATGATCGGCGGAAGGTTGTTTGGTAGGCTCAGGATTGAATTGTGTATTCAAGGGCTGTGTCGAGGCTAGCTCATCAGCATCTGATGCGTTGCTGTCTGGAGGTGCGGTGTGAGGTGCTTCGGTTGGGATCAGCATGGCAAGCATGTCTTCCATGACAGCGTGTTGCGCTGTTGCTGCCTGCGCTGCTGCAATGCCAAGTGTGGTGGACGAGGCAGATACTGCTGGTTCAGTGACGTCAGGTATTAAGTCGTTGCTATCGGCGGGGCTGATGTCTACCGTCACCGTTCCTGTGAAGGGGGCCGGGCGCTCGGATGTTTCCCAGATCAATGCCGGAGAGAGTTTCAACAGAGTGAAACTGTGTGACCAACCGGATGCGCTGCTGATGGTGGCTTTCCAGATTGCCTTGCCATCTAGGGTTGGCTGCAGTACGCCATGCTCCTGCAACACGTTGAACACAGCCGTGTTATTGGATGGAATGCCTTCGATCCCCTGTGCCAGCAGATGAGCTCGCAATTTGTCAGAGACGGTCTTGCTGACCAGCCAAAGCGTGTCCTCTGTCAGCCAGCCATCCGAAGCCTGGGGCTGGTTGATTTTCAATTCTTCCTTGAGCAGGTAACGCAACCCGTCGAGTAACTTGCGCTGTAGCGCCTGCTTGGGAGCCGCCAGGATGACGCGGTTGGGATTTCCGCCCAGTTCCTGAGCCACTGAAGCGCGATCGGCCTGGATGACGAGTTCGCCCAGCATGCCGGCGTGTTCGTATTGGCCAGCGAGCACATACAGCAGCGAAGTCCAGAGGACAGGGTAGCTGCTAAGCCAGTCGAGGATGTGGCCATCGAGTATTTGCCGGTAGAGCAAGCCAGTGGCGGCTCCGTGCAGGCGGTATTCACGGTCATCCCGGTAGCGAAAGCGGTAGGGCTGTTTCAGCGGTCCATGCCAGGGGTGCCAGAGGCTGCCATCCTCGTGCTCAATGTGCAGATCAACGGCGATCTTGCCGATGTCGTGGAGCAGGGCTGCATAAGCGATGGCTGCTGTCCAGGCTTCTGATTGCGTGGCTTGATCTTCCGGAGGTGTGCCTGCCGGCAGCAGGTGGGATTGTCGCAGTTTCAATGCAAAGGCGACGATCTCAAGTCCGTGATCGAGCATGCCGCCATGGTAAGCATGATGATGCGTTTCCGAGGCGGGAAACAACTGTACCAACTCTGCGTAGCGCTCCAGAGGTCTGCGGTAAAGTGTGATGAATTGCTTGCGAGAGAGTGAGGTGCGTTGCCAGATATGTTCCAGCAGCTTTTGCCGACGAGGCGTGTCCAGCAAGGACGCAGCGGGTTCTGGCTGGAGTAGCCCTTTTTCTGGCATGACAAGATCTGGCTGGGCTGGCGTGGGCTTTTTTCGCTGGAACAGAGTAAACATTGTGGTGCCTCAGGTGCGGGGTCACGGGCCTTTTCCTTTTCTGGGTAGAGCCTTTCCCCTTAACCCATTCCATTACCTGTTTTGCCCTTGTTGGAGCCTTTTGATATAGCGCTGTTTGTCTGTGCCATCGAGTATCAATGCGGTAGGGGGGAATTCTTTTTGTGTTGGGAAATGGATGGTTATATGAAGGTCTTGTGTCTCAGAGGTGTCAATGGGGCTTCGCGTGGCTCTAACGATCATGCTTCTGATAAAAATAAATAATGTATGGGGTAATGAGGCAGAGTGCTTCATGGTAAAAGATATTTTCAGATAAGATGTATGGGAAATGGATGTTACATGGTTATTGAGCAGTGGAAGGACGAACGTGAAACTTTATGAAAACGTGGTGATTGGTAATTTTCTTTATGGATTGGGTGTTTCCATAGGAGGACGTCTTAAATCCGGATACCTTCCGAGTGCTGTCAGTTTGTTGCAGCAGACTCCGGAAGATAAGGCGCTAGGTGATGTTCTGCTCGATTTTCCAGGCACGTTACGTCTTATCGAGTTCAAAGCACAGGGGAACTACTCTAAAAAAGAACTCTCTCGGTACAAGAATCTGTTACCGGCTATAGAAGGTTCGCCGGAAATGCTGAGTATCTCTCGCAGAGTTCACTGGTATGTGGAAACGGCACCCTCTGCTCTGAAAGGTGTTGAAGCATTCTTTTCTCCTTATCTTGATGTATTCGAGACAGAAAAACCTGCGAAACAGCCATTTGCTCTGGAGAGGTTCATTGAATCCGTGGCGGATGACGCGGTTTCGTCGAAGAACGATGAGCGGGATGCATTGGAGAAAGACTATCTGAAGCTTGTGCGCTGGTTTCAGGGCGCGGGGGAAACCGGTGCGGGTGCGCTGATTGTGATTGTGGGTTCTGGTGGTGGCATAGAATTTGTTGCGCTGGAGGATTTGATGGCGCTGAACATGTCCTATCAAAAATGGATGGCGTATAGGCAATATCAGGAATTGAAGATGGAAAAAGCATTGGAAACGGGGCTTAAGAAAAAAGAGCTGCAAAAGGAGCTAGGACGGAGCTATGGGAGATAACATGGATAGACGCCTGACAGATCATGATGTCCAGTTGTTCTTTGACGCGGCTAAAAAGTTGAGGGAGGCAGCGGAGTGCGATGGTGAGAAAGCCAGAGAAGCAACGGCGACTTTGGAATCTTTTGTTAAAAGTATGAGCATCCACCTTCAAACTTTGGAAAAAGGTGTTTCCCACAAGATAGCTGATTCAGCGGAAACAACCGCAACCCGGGCTGCGGAGCTACTGAGTGCCAAGTTTCGGCAGGCAAATGATGCAGCTAAAATAGCAACAGAGCAGTACCAGGAAGCGGCAGAAAATCTCAAATTTAAGAACTGGCTTTATATTCTGGGTCCACAGATTGTAATGATGCTGATTTTTATCGCATCTATTTTATTTTTGGTGCCTTCGTTAGACGAGATTCAGCAACGCCGAACAGAACTGTCATCTCTTAATGAGCAGATCAAAAATTCCCGTCTAACATGGACCACGTGCGACGGCGACAAAAAATGTTTCCGGACTGATGAGCGTGGGCATGGTGGGAAGCTCTACACAAACGAACGAGATGGCAGTACCTGGCGTATTCCTTGGACAGAGTAATTCCATTCAAAAGCCATTCTTGAAACTGCCCGCTGCCGAGTGTTTTTCTCCCCCCCGAAAAACTAGATATTTGATGTATGGTATTTCTGCTCTAAGCTAAGTAGACAAGGCGATTTCTATAACCACATCGCGTATCAATCGCTGTAAGGTGGGCTTTCGGTACAAACAGGTGATGCAGGCAAATGATGACCATGAATAGCACGAGCCATAACAGTATTGCAGAACGCTTTGGCCGTTGGCTTGGCAAAGGCTGGCGTGGCTATGTGCGTTGTGAGCAACAGATATCATGCTGGCTTGTCGATCAGGGAATGTCTGCGAAGGGTGTGTTTACTCTGCTGTGGATTATCAAACTGGCTCTTCTGGGACTATTGCTTTATGTGGCATTCTGGTTGGCTCTCTTGCTTATTTTTGTTGTCGCTGCTGCCCTGATGGCTAATGCTGCTGGGTTCGGCGATGAGCCTCCAAAGCCAGAGTGGCGTAACGGCCCTGCAGGATTCGGGCTGTATACCTACGATGGCTTTCGTATTGATCCGCATATTGACGACGATTAAAAGAGCTTATTTTTTCGATACGGATTTAAGTGCCATGCCACCCCCTTTGCCTCCTGCTGTTTTGACATCACTGGTCGCTCCCGCAAGCCCTTGAAGAACATTGCCGGCGCGGATGCCTGCCCAAGCCAACGCCATGATCCAGAATGTGGGTAGTACAATGAACATCGAGCCCATAACGAAGTTCAGCAACATGTCGCCGAAGGTATTGTGCATGCCTACAAGCGGATCAACATTGTTATGCGGCCGATTCCAGCCCCATCCCCATCCGTAAAGCGCATCGAGGATCGTACTGTCGAGCCAGCGTGCAAGCTGGAACCAGAAATCCACAAAGAACAGCGCAAATTGCACGATGCTGAGCGTGACAACGGTCTTCAGGTCGTAGGTGCCGACCAGGAGCACCAGAGGGATACAGATCACCAGCGCCATCTTCAGTAGTGCAAGCACCATCGGCAGTGCCTGGCGTACGACGTCCAATGCCGGGAATGCGGCGATCCCTCCAATGGTCATGCCGATGTCTCCTGCAGCACGTGTGACGATATTCGGTAAGGTTTTGTCGATTTGACCGCCATAGTCTGTGTAGACATTGCCTTGGTTGAGTTTTTGCTGGCGGGGAGAAGCAAGCGCCCTGATGACGGAGTCATCTACCTCTGCTCGGCTGATGAATCCCACCCAGTTGGCGATGCGACTGAGTAGACTGGGATCGACCTGTGCCAGCAGGCGCGCGCGTAAACCGTTGCCACCATCACTCCACCACTGTCGGCAACTTGGGTAGCCCGCACCGCTTGGCACCTGAGCCAGTCCAGCGTCACGATTGCTGTCGTAAGCCCAGCCCTCACGTGGTGTCTTGGCGCGGTAGGTGTCATAGAAGCCGCCGGTGCTGACAAAATAGGTCGAGCCGATCCAGGTCACGTCGTGCATTTGTGCTTCATCAAGATCAGGACGGCTCATGAACAGTTTGGCGCGTGCAGGGCCGTAGCAGTCGTGGGTAAAGTCTGCGACTTCCTGAGCCAGTAGGGGATCATCAATACGGGTGGCATTGATCTCCATCCGCATTTGTCGCAGGTCGGTGCCGCATGGGATAGCCGACACCGAGGCACCCGTGATCGCGCGTGAGAGCGCATGCATGAAGGCCCACCATACTGGCACTTTTGCACTCTGGTTGTTGAGGGTGCTGAAGGATTGCGACCAGCCCGTGTCTTCGGGCTGTGGCACGCTGATCTGGCACTGTGCCGAACGCGCCTGATCGTACCTGATCGTGTTGAGGTCAACATCAATGAACGGAATACCGGCGAACATCACCACCACGATCGCCACCCATACCCGGTTTTCAATGCGCATTGAAGACAGAATGCCCTTGTTGCCTTCGTCGGCACCCTCGGTACGGGATCTCAGCCACTCGTCGATGATGATGGCCACGAAGGGGAGGACGAACACACCGCTGGAAACCAATACTGCCCAAATACCGTTGTGGACGACCCAGCTCACTAGGGTCAGGTAATACTCCAGATAATCGGTGGTGAAAAGCGTCATGGTTATATCCCCTATACGTCCTGTACCAACAGGCTGAATTCCAGTACCAGCAGTGCGGCGATACCGGAAATCTCGGCACGAATGAGCCTGCGCCGGGCGTCGGAGCGGGTATCGCGCAGGAGCAGGCGGCGGCGCATCCACAGCCAGCCATAAACGGTGGCCCCGTACAGGCACAGACGCCACAACAGAAAATAGCTGGCTGCATCGGCCAGCCAGTGTTCCCAGCCAGCGATGCTGCCAGCGAAGTAGATGCCCAGGACGTTGGCTGTGACGGTGATGATCAGCAACGCCACCGTCCACAGGAGGACTCTGACGGTACGCCAACGGAACAGACGGTGTGATCGCAACCAGGCAAGACTCATGGCGTGCCTCCGGGGTTGGGGCGTTGCAACTGGTCAAGACGGTTAGGTACGGGATCACCTTCATAAATGCCGCGTGAGCCTGCCGCGCGTGCGCTGTGGCGCTGGATGATGGCCATCGGCGAGTTGTTGGCGAGTTCGCGGCGTAGTTCAAGCTCGGTTTTGAGATTGAGGATCTCGCGGTCAAGCGTGTTGCTTTCCTGATCGACGGCGGCGACTGCCAATTGGTTGGCGGCGACGTTTGGCTCTTTCCTGCCGGTCAGTAGCGTACGTTGCAGCAGCAGGGCTTTTTCCAGTACCGATGCCAGCGCGACTTCGGAGGCCAGACGTCGGGCCAGTATGTCTTGATCAGGTTCGTCACGCAGTGCCTCGATCACGCCACGGGTGATGGGCAGTGAAGTGCTGCCAGCCTTGCGAAGGTTCTCGAACGTGGTGTTGCGTGCTCCGCTGACCAGCTCTTGCAGCGCTTCCAGTTTGGTGTCGTATTCGTCCTGGATGACCGGGGTCAATCCGACGCCAGGCAAGGTCTCGGTCTTGGTGCAGCCTTCGCAGGTGCGTTGTTCCTGTTCGCCCAGCACACGCGTGGCAAAGTCGATGGCTTGCTGGGGGGATGCCCACGTCTGGCAGGACAGGCTTTGGCAATTTGCCGGGTCGATGGGGGCGGTGTCGGTTACCCCACGGCCATTGACCAGGTTGTAGCCTGCACGGGTTACGTCCCCGACGACCTTGATTGAGCGCTGACCTGTACCGCCGGCATTGCTGCCACCCACCCACGGTACGCCGTCGTTACCCCGGTTTTTTTCGGCCAGTTCAATGGCTGAAACAGCGTCGCTGCTGGCGACGGCCTGGCGCAGCGCCATGCCTTCGGCGATCTGGCTCCAGCCGAGCTGGCCGCCTGCGGTGTCTGCCATTTTTTCAGCCATCGCTCGGCAGGTGAGTTTGGAGCGATCAAAGTCGAGTCGGGCTTGCAGAACGCCATTGGTCAGCAGGTTATAGAGGCCCGGATCGGCCCGCTGGATGATCAGTGCGGGCAACGAGGCGACGGCGCTGGTGGCGCTCTGGATCACGTTACCCATGATGTTCTGAAAGCCGTTGGTCAGCCCATTGAGCTGATTCTGGATGGTGGTACTGATGTTCATGTCACCGCAGATCAGGTTGCTGTTCCAGCCTACACCGACACCAATCGAGCGCATGCCGGCCGCACCGCTCATTGATACGGCGTTACCGCCGCCGATGGAGTACATCACTTCATCACCAATGACGGCTCCGCTGTTCTGGAAGCCTCCGTCCTGTGCCAGAGCCAGGCCACTGCTCAGCGTCAGTGCAGCAACCCATAGCGTGTGTTGCCACTGGCGCGGTGCAAGAATTGAAAACGCTTTCGGGTCGAGACGTTTCATCATCATGTCCTCAGTTGAAATCCACGCTGCCGAGAAAGGTCTGGCCGCGTCGCTGGCAGCAGCTATAGGGTCGCCATAGTGCCCAGGCGTAGTTGTCTTGCTGTGCCTGAGTGCGTGTTCCGTTGTGTGGGAAGACCGTGCAGGAAGAGGAGGGGTGAGGGGCCAATTCTTGCCATTTGCCGGTTGCAGCATCGCTTTCCATCAGTGCGCCTGCCGGCCAGTAACCGTCGCGTGCATTGGCGAGCAGGGGTTGGTATACGTGCAGTTGCCCTCGGCGGGTCACGATATCGCCTACCCGCTGGGCGACCACGGCGCTGGCCTTGTAGCTGTCCACCTGGTGCAGGAAACCGCCGCGCGGATAGACGTTGCCCCACAGGTTCAGTGCGGTGCGTGCGCCGATCTCGCGCATACCGGGGATCAGTGCCTCGGGGTACACCGATTCAGGGATGTTGTAGCGCCATGCGATGGTATCGAGTGTGCTCAACAGGTACGGCATGAAGGCGGTGCCAGCACCGTCGCAGATGGTGCCTGATGATGATGCAAACTGACTGAACACCTGGCCGCCGGGATGGCCGATCACGTCTGCGTTACGGAACCTGGATAGGTTGTTCTCGCTGCCATGGTTGCTGGTGCCGTCACCACCGCTCCGGGCCGTGGTGTTGGTTTGGCTCATGGCGCGTACTTCAAGCCATGGATTCTCGCCAGTGTTGCCGTAGCTCGACACCACGGCGTCGGGGACGTAGTGCCTGACTTTGACGGAGGTACGAACCGTACATCCGAATTTGGTACAAAGCAGCCAGTAGCAGATCCCGGTGACCCGGTATTCCAGGCAATCAGGGGATAATGATGAGGAGATGATGGCAGCGGTGTTGAGGGAAAACGAGGAACTGGCTGCCGTGAGCAAAACGGTGGCAAGGCTGACGCGCAGACGGTGGGGGAGTCTCATGGCTGAGCCTTCCTGTATGTGTTGATACGCGCCACTGCTTTGGCGACGTCAGGTTCGCCATAAACCACATAGCGTTGAGCGACAATGACGGCCGGAAGGGTGGTAATGCCCAGGCTCCAGGCATTGACAACATCCTGATAGGCTTCGTTGATGCGTTGCTGCAGAGCTGTGCCGCCTTCTTTCAGGCGTTGTTGCACGATGATGGCAGCGCGGACGGGGTCTTGGGGGAGGTTGGCTGCTAGCTCAGCTTCGATGCGGGAGGGGCGGTCCAGCTCGATGAGCTGGGTATTGCCCAGGTTTTGCATCGGGTGTCGAGTGTCAGTGACGGCCAGAACCTCTGTGGCCTGTGCTGGTGAAGCCAGCAACACAATGAGAAAGCCAGCGGCAATCGTATGCCGCCAGAGGGAAGAGGTGAGAGCGGGAGACAGCATATCGGAGCACCACGAAATTGATCATGGCGGTAGTCCACTCCAATCTGCGTCAGGAAACGACAAACAATCGGGAAGAGCTGATCTCCGGTTTTAGGGAAGAATAAGCAAAAAGGCATCGAGTTGTCCTAAAGGGACCATTCGATGCCATGAAGAACAGGATGGTCAAAGTAGCCCCATTTCAGCAAAGGAAAAGGGCCGCCCCTGACCGACAATGACATGATCCAACATGCGCACGTCAACAGCGTCCAGTACTCCTTTCAGGCGGGAAGTAATGAACTTGTCTGCATTACTGGGTTCAGTGAGTCCTGATGGATGATTATGTGCGAAGATGATAGCTGCGGCATTGTGCGCCAGTGCTCTGGATAACACGACACGGGGATACACTGACGTGCTGTTTACCGTACCCTTGAACAACTCTTCATAGGCGATGACTCTGTTTTGGTTATCCATAAACAGTGCGGAGAAGACCTCGTTAGGCTCCTGTGCCAGTCTGGTACGAAGAAAATCCATAGTGGCAGCCGAGTTTTGTAGTGTCTGGCCGCCACGGAACATCCTACGTTCCACGATTTCCATAGCGCGGGCGATAATCCAGTCTTCGTGCTGAGCGTCCAGTATGTTGAATAATCTGGCGCTGTTTTTGAGAACAACAGATGTAGACATTATTTGCCTCCTTGAACAAATGGAGGTGCCGTTCCTGGAGGACGGTTCCCCCAATGTGATGGAAAGTGCATCCTCCGCCTGAAGCTGGCGGATATCCGCGTAATTGATGCGAAGCGGAACGGGATACAGTCAGCACGGCGGGTGTCGTGCCGTAGCCTCGAAGACTGTTGGCTACCTGGGCTTGTTGCTGGCGACACCAGCAGACAATTCAGGGGGCGTTAAGTATTCGTGGTGTGGATAGCAGATGTTGTTTTCATTGAAGTTCCCGGCTGAATGTTGTGCATATTGATGCTTGAGTTGAACATGAACAGGTAGCTGAGTAGAGCAACAATCCGAAACCGTTGAAATCCTTTATCAGGCGATGCTGAGTGCTCCGCTGATCACCTCTGCACAAGGGGCGTGATACCACGCGCATGATCAATCATTTCGGCCACTTTGAACGCGGCATCCAGCTCGCCAATCCCGAACTGCTGCATTAGTTGGTAGCGTTCGGCTTTTTCCTCGGGCTCGGTCTGCGCCAGGGCGAGATAGAGGCTGGGCGGTACGGCACGGAAGAGCACTTCCAGGCTCTTGGAGAGGATGACGCCTTCGGTGAATTTTCCGGATTCTTTGCGTGCGGACAGCATCAACGCTTTCTGCGCGGGTGTCAGCTCCCTGAATCGTGCGATTTTCTCGACTTCGTCGGGCGGCATCGACAGGCAAATCCACCACTCGATCATGTTGAGCATCGGTTCTGCGGCCTTTGGCAGATCGTCGATGTTCTGCGTTGCGAGCCAGAACCATGCCCCAAGTTTGCGCCACATTTTCGTGACCTTCACGACGTAGGGCGAGAGCAAGGGGTTTTTGGTGATGATATGACCTTCGTCCGTCACGTTGAGGATAGGGCGGCCCAGGAACTGGTCGCGCTCGGCGATGTTGTTGACGGTATTGATCAGCGAGATATAGGCGATCGACAGTTGTGCGTTGTAGCCTTCGCGTGCATAGGTTGCCAGGTCGACCAGGGTGATGTCGGCCTCGGGCCAGGGGGTGCCGTCGCGGTCGAACATTTCACCATCGCTGCCCTGGCAGAACATATCCATTGCGTCGGCCATCTCCAGCAAACGGGCACGCCGGATTTCTGGCAACGTGGTGTCATGACCCCGTTCACGTAGCGCATCGCGCACATCGCGGGTCAGCACGGTACGGTTGGCAGCGACGCAGCGCTGAGCGGCGTCCAGAATGCATTGGCGGATCAACGAGCGATCGGCGCGGGTCATGCGGGCTTCTTCCTTGTCTTCACCCCCCGTGATCATCAGGCGTGCCGTGATCTCCAGTTCGCCCAGCACATCGCGTTGTTCGTCGGCCTCGGCTTCCTTGCGCTGTGGCTCGTCATCGAGTTCATCAGCATCGAGTGTTTGTACATCACTGGGGGTTTCGATGAGTCTGCGGGCATCGGCGAACGGTGCGAGACTGACGCCAGCACCTGGAGCGAGCTTGACACGGTTGACAGTCAGCCCCAAACGCCGGGCGAACTCGCAGAACAGCCCGAAGGAATTGCCAGCCTCCACAATGAAGATCCGTGGACGATAGATGGCGGTGACCTGATTGAGCAGGTTGTTGAGGGTGGCGCTCTTGCCCGATCCGGTAGGGCCGAACAGGAAAAGGTGCGCGTTCATCTGCCGATCCAGGCGGTTGAAGGGATCAAACGTGATCAAGCCGCCTCCACGATTGAAGACAGTGATCCCCGGGTGACCTGTACCCCTGCTACGTCCCCAGGTCGGTGAGAGGTTGGCCACATGCTGGGCGAACATCAGTTGTGTGTACCACTGTTTGCGGTCCTGCGCCGGGTTGTACATACACGGCAGCCAGCGCAGATAGGTGTTGAGCGGCGCGACCTCGTCCTCTTCGCGTACCGGCTGCAGGCCTGCGCCCAGCATCACGTTGGCCAGTTGCAGCCCCCGGCTGTCGAGTTCTTCTTCATGCCGGCCACGCAGGTAAAAGGCCAGGCTGGCACGGTATAGTTTGTGGGAACTGCCGATCAGTGAGCGCGCCTCTTGCACATCCGCCAGGGTTTGTTCGGAGGCCAGCGTTTCGCCAACGGCTTTCTTTGCCAGATGATTCAGGTGTGCTTCGAGTACGTCTTGTGGTGTGGCAACCAGAGTCAGGCACATCATCGTGTCTTCCGGCATCTGGTCGAACAAGGTGTTGATGGCGTCGCCTTTACGATTCTCGCCTGTCATATGACCCACACTGGGCGGTGTGCGCAGGCGGTCGGTCGTCATCACCCGATGCGGCATGCCGTCAAAGTACCACTCGCCCCGGGCCGTATCTGAACGTGGCTGGCCGAAGAACAGTCTCTGGCTGAAATCGCACCCAGAGGCCAGCTCGATTTCGTTGACGTCGTGGGTGTCCGGGTAGGCGGTCAACTGGTAGAAGCGTTCGCGGTCTTCGGCGCTGGGGCCCAGCAGCGTGGGGTGTGGGTTGAACCAGCGCAGCAGCCAGTTGTGGATGTGCGGTGCGTCCAGACGCTGTGCGCGGATACCTGCGTTGGCCAGACCACCGCTCAGGCGTTCACAAACCACATTCAAAGCCTGTTCGGGCATCAGACCACGTCGCGTCGTGCTGCCTGCGGTGCGGCGATAGACGACCATGCGTACCCGTCGAGTTTGCCCTCGCCAGGGCAGACGCGTGACCGTCGTATCCTCGAACAGGCCTCCCGGCTTTGCTACTGCGCGCAGGTGATGGGCCATCGAATGCAGATAGAATTCGGTAAAGTGTGAGCGCTGCGCACGTGGCTGGATGTAGCCCTTGAGGGTCTGCAGGTACTGATCAAAGTTGGTCTCGTCCTGAGCGTAGAGTTGCAGTACCCAGGGATTGTCGTCGAGCTCGTCGAAGCTGTCCTGCAGCGCGTTTTCCAGCGCATCCCGTGCCTGAGCCAGCCAGACCGGCTCACGGCCTTCTGTACCCAGTGGAGTCAGTTCAAAGAAGGCGGCGACTGAGACACCATCCTCCAGCAGCATACTTTGTGATTCGGGCAAATATTCGACCCAGGGCAGCAACGCGACAAACGACGGGGCAACCTCGTACAAGGCCTGCTCATCGGCCTGGGTGGCGGGGCGGTTCCCCCTTACGCTGGTACCGGGTTCGGGAATGCCTGCCTGCTGTAGTGTATCGATGTGGCGCTGCCAGCCGTCCGGCTGTTCGCCTTTGGTCGGCACAGTGGGTTTGCGCCAGGGAAGCGACCAGACCATCAGTAATCCTCCGTACGTTCGCCCGGCATCGCGTATTGCACACGCTGGTAGAGGGGGAAGATGGTGGTGTAACCCGGTACAGGAACCGGGTCCGTCCCCGCCAGATGCGGGAACACATACATCAGCAGGTCGGGGTTGGGCAGTCGCTGAAACTGGCTGCGTACTTCATTGGCGGCGGTACGCGTGTAGTGTGCCTGTTCTGCAGGAGCAGCTTGCCCATCCGCATGGCTGAGTGGACGGCGCAAGCTCTGACGGGCATCGAGCAGTTGGCGATAGACCATCTGTCCCACTCGCCCCGTATTGCCGCTCTCTTGCTGCCAGATGTCCTGCATGGTTCGCCCCCCATGGGGTAACAAGTCTTCCTTGCTCGTGGCGCAGCCGGTCAATACGGTCACGGATAGCATGATTGTCAGCGGTTTAGTCCAGTTCGAGCGCATGGCTTTCTCCTGTACGATGGTCGACCTTGCGGCCTTCGGTGTCGTAGTCAATGGCGAGCGGTTTTTCGAGGTGAACGGCGACGTGTGCGCCTGGCTTCACATAGACTGCTGCGAAGGCCTGTCCATAGAGCTTGTTGACCCAGTCCGACATGTCGCGTACGCCGCCGGCGAGAATGCGGCCCACAGCCTCGTTGCTGCTGATGCCCACGGTGCCGATGGAGCCGTCGGCACTGGCGTAGGACATCTGACCGCTGTCCGAATCGATGAGGGATGCCGCGCCTGCGCCTGCTGCGGTGATCAAAGCCTGTGTACCGAGATACTGCTGGGCATTGCTGCGGCGCTCGCCGGACACGCACGGGATACCGTAGGGGTCACTGATCCACCCGAGACCGTTCTGGTCATTGCTTTGCTGATTACTGCGTTCGCTGTCTTCCGGAATTGTGCGGATGGTGCCGTCGTGGAAAACGAAGGTGATTGAGCGTACCTGTCCCCTGACGCATGAGAGCGTCCAGTCGCCGGACGCGGTGCCACTGAACACAGCGCCAGCCACATCGGGGATATCGATGCCGTTGGCCGTCAGATTGTCGGGGCCGACCAAGACTTTGAAGGGGTAGGGGTCATTGACGGTGCCATCGATCGGTACGCGGCCAATCAAGGCTGTCATCGCGACTGAACCCATCAGTGTTGAATTGGTGGGTACGGTGTAGACGGCCCTGGCGGGGTTGGCTCCGGTCGCGTTTGTACGGGTACTGGTGACGCTTTCGACCGTGGTGTCCAGCGTCTTCTGGGCGGGCCCGAAACGTGTCGGAAAGTTCAGCGCAGTGTTGCCATGACGGCCATCAGTTTGTCTGGCATCGTCAGGCTCTACCCAGCGGATCGTGGTCTCGTCGCTGAATCCTTCAACATCCCCGTCTCGCAGGCCAAGGCCGACTGGCAGGTCGCCGTGACCGGCGTTGCCGATACTGTCCAGCCGCCGTTGCAAATCTGCCAGCAGGCCCTCAGTTTGTTGGCGCTCGTTGTTGAGTTGCTCCTGGTCGCGGCGAAGGCTGGCCCGCTCGGATTCCAGTGTGGTACTGATACGCTGGTCAATGGCACTTTCACGTTGACGCAGACGCTGGTTTTCTTCTCGTTGTGCCCGGTTGTCGGTGGTGGCGGTTTGTAGCTCAGTGCGCAGTTGCCGAACCTGGGCCACCAGCGTCGCGACAGTATCGCGTGGGGTGTCACCTTCGATGCCCAATGCCTTCATTTCCTCCGGGGTGAGCTGGCTGCCCGTTTCTGCCGTGGCAGGGGACTGTGTGCCGCCACCAGAGAACAGGCGGATGCCAACGAACAGTACCAGCAGTGCGACGGGGATCATCAGCCATTTCAACAGACCGTTACTGCGCATGGTGTACCTCCGTTGTCGGGGGCGTGGTGGTAGGCAAGTGCATGGCAGGATCAAAGCGCTGGATGGTAGGCAGTAGCGACTGCGGCAGTCCATGCTTGCGGGTAACCAGATACAGTACCGTGGTGTCTTCGGGAGAGCCGCGTGGGCCGAGCGCCGTATGCTGGAAAGTGGCGGTGAGGAAATCACCTTGTAGTGCGCGTGGATCGAGTTCAATCCAGCCATTGCCTGTATGTGTCAGTCGCACGGCAGTGACCCACTGATCTTCCAATCGCCATGAGGCCAGCGCTTTTGCCTCTACAGGCAGTGTCGGCAGCAGCGTATCCAGTGGCAGGTCGCGGTGCAGGCTGATGCGCATTATGCCGGGCACAGGCTCTAGGGTGCGTAATGGCGCGTACAGGCTTTGTGCGGCGTAACGTGTGAGTACCACGGCCACAGGTGTTTCACGTTGCGCCGGCCTGGCATGGTCTGTCGTGGGGGCGCGGGTTGCGTTGTCTGGCGGCTGACCATAGTGGGGTGGGGTGGCATTACCCTCAACGATGCGTATCGGCTCAAGTGCTGGCTCGCCGTCTTTGGCTGGTGTGGCCGCAATGTCGAGCAGGAGCAGCGCACCGCTGTCGGCGTCCTGCAACTGCAATCGGGTGGGTTCGATAGGCTCGCTGGCACGCAGGTAGATGGCTCCACCCGCGCTCTGTACACGCAGACGGTCGCCGATGCTGGCCGGGACGCCGACACGGACATTGCGATCTACGAACACAATGCGTTCCTGCCCAACATAAAGTGGCACGGCAAGTGGCAGCCGCTCCCAGCGCAGGATTTCCACGGCATGGAGCGCAGGAGTCTGTACCAAGGCCATCAGCCCCAGCCAGATGAGACAGAGACGACGATGTTTCATGGGGTTTCTCCTTGTGTGCCCAGGCCGCCACGACTGGGGGCTTCCTGTGCCGGGGCTGCGATGCGCTGCGGTGCACCGTCATAGCAGTCGAGCATGAGACCGAACGGGTTACGGGCTGGATCGATATCTGCACGTGTGACTTTCACTGGATAGCGCACCAGAGCGCGTTTGACCTGCTCCGGGCCGTGGTACTCGTCGGCGCTGAGGTCGAGTGTGACGACCCAATCGCGGTCAGAGACCACGCGTACCCGTGCTGTAGGGTTATCGCCATAGCCGCGACCGGGAATTTCGTAGACGCCGCGTACACGTTGCCGCAGTTCGCCCGTGCTGCGGCGATAGTCGTAATCTGCCTGCAGAAAGGCGCGACATGCCGGGGTGAAATACGGTGATAGTGCATGGAGGTTGCGCGTGTAGTCCTCTTCTCCGTTAGTCGGCCAGCGGTTGAGTTGCTGGAACACATAGAAGGTGAAGGCATAGACCGATTCGGGGGGCACTTCCCACCAGGCCCGGGAACTCCCCGAACGCAGATCAGGGGGGACATGGATCGTCAGATCGCGCGGTGCGTTCCACCAACCGGCACCCATGACCAGTGCCACCAGCAGTAATGCGCTGGCACCTATGCGAAGGGTCTTGATGTGCGCTTGTAGATGCGTGACTTCGTTCTTGAATCGGCTCATCGCGTTGTCCTTCTATTCGACCAGGAGCCTGAACGCGTGATCAGCAGGTGTCCGCCAACCCAGCCTGTGAGCAGCGGGTAGCGAGTCGTTATGTGCCATTGCAACTGACGGTACAGCCAGGTATCAGGCCGGCCGCGTTTCTGTCGTCGCAGGAAGCCGCCACCGATGAACACGCCGCAGGCGATGCCCAGCACAATGCAGGTCGGTGCCAGAGCGATGGTTGAAAGTAACCAGGACAGCGGCACGCCGATAATCAGCCCGGTGCAACCGGACAGGCCGCAGCAGATCCACAACTCATCAGCCGTCAGGCCGCGTACCACCACCGGATGTCGATTAAGCCGATGTGGCAGGAACGTGATGGTGCCGTCCGTACGGACATGTTGAGGCTCTGACATGCCCAGTACCTCTTACAAAATGCCGGTGGCTTCGGTGAGCAGCCAGATGCCGATCACTAGCAGCACTGCCCCAACGGCGACTGTCAGGCCGAATTGGCCCCAGGTTTTCTTGCCGTTGTGGATTTCGGCGTAGGTGCCGTAGGCGTGATAGCACACGCCGATGAACATGCTTGCGACCACCAGCAACGCCACCAGCAGAACGATGTCGTAGCCGTAATTGCGAATGGTTTCCATAATGCCGCCACCTGTGCCCCGAGACGGGTTTTCCAGTTGCGGCAACCCCTGGGCGAAAGACAGCGCAGGTAAGGTAGCAAGATCCATGGCCAGTACTGCATGTTGTGCGAGACGAGCGGGAGAGAGGAGGTGTTTCATATGGGGTTGCCCCTTTCTGGTTACGAGAGCAGGAAAAACGTCAGCACTAGGTACATCGCGAGAAAGCGTACGATGACACCAAGGAACTGACGCTGGTTGAGCTGGTTTTCTGCCCAGCCGACGTAGGCGGTTCGGATGGCCCACGCGCCCCAAAGCAGCAGTACTGCGAATACGACGCCGATGAAAACGGCGGACATTGCCGCAGGTGTAATACCGCTATTGGCTTGGAAGGCGTTGATTTGTGCGGCAGTCATGGCTGGTCCTTCAGGAAGGTGCCACCGTGTTTTGCTGTCGATTCCTGGCGGTAGTTACCATTCAGCTCGGTAGGGTCGCGCGGCTGGGCGCGGGATGGTGTGAGATGAGCCTGGATACCGATGCGTATGCGAGCAAGGTCATCGCGTAGCCTTGGGTAGTCGAAGTGATAGCGTTCGCTTGGCTCTGCGGGTGTTCTGGATGCGCTCTGCACGACGAGGCGTTCCAGTGCGTCGAGTTGCCTTAGCGCAGTAGCCAGTTCCTGACGTTGTGCTGGTGTGTCGGCCTGAGTTGTCAGCGGGATACTCACTAGTAGGGCAGCGAGTAGCAACGGTGCGCCGCAGCGCAAAGAGCAGGGATGGATTGACAGTGCCATCGCGCTATATCCTCGTTAGATCAACAATGGAGTGATCGTGACGATGTAGGGGGGGCAGGTCTGCAAACAATGAGAACTGAATAGTGTCCATATTGGTGGAAAAAGCAGTAACACTCCAGATCACACAAGTTTTCACCTGCAGGTAGATATTTCTTCCATCTCATGTAGACATTTCTGTCTGTAACATGCACGTATCTTTTGGCATGATCATAACTGGAGGGAATGCCATGTCAGAGACGATGGCTGAGCTATTCTAAAGCACATGATCGACAAGAACATCGCTGTGCGGGTAACCCGTCGTCTGTACCGTGTCGGTCATCACTAGCGATTTAATAGGGGATGGGCAAGTCAGGAAGCAACCAGCAGGAGGCTCACGTATGATGATCCGACCTTCTGTGTGGGACTGCAATTGTGGATCGCATGGCTGGCCCTACAGATTTCTGCCATGCTCACTAGTGGGCGCTAAGTAATGCGGTGGTAGTGTTATCTTTATAAACATAAATGTAGTGTAGCGTCTCAATCGAGTAGCTCCTGCACCAGCATTAATTGCCTTAGTAAATAGGAGGTAGAAGTGCTGGTTTTCTTTTTTATTATCTCAAAATAGATTTTGCTACTTTCAAAAAGGCATTTGCTGCTGGGCTGGCCTGATTTTTGTTGGGAACAGCCAAGCCAATAAACCTTCTTGCTTTGGGGGTTAGCGGCCGTTTTACTACTCCAGGGCATAAGGCCATAATCTGAGCTGGAACGGCAAGGTCTGCAACGATTGAAACACCCGCGCCACTTTCCACCATTTTTACAATAGTGATTATTTGGGAGTATTTGTGCTTGATCATTGGGTGAAAGTTTCCTGCGGAGAAAATTTCCTCGACATATCTCCCACTACCGGCAAGGGTCATGATAAATGGTATTTTGCACAGGTCTGATAAGTGAATGGCCTGGCGCTTAGCCAGCGTATGATCAGTAGGCACCAACGCCACAAACTGATCCTCCACCAGTGAAATAGTATCAAAGTGGTCACTGGGCAGAACAACAAAACCTATGTCCACATGCCGTTCGGTTATCCATTGATTAACTTCGCTATCTGTTCCTTCTTCTACCAGAACGTCAATTCCTGGGTAAATTTCATTGAATTTTTGGAGAATTTTAGGAAGTAACTGCAATGATGATGATATGCCAAGTGAGCCGATTCTTAGTATGCCCTGATTGACTCCTCGAATAGCGGATATCTCTTGGTGCATGGCTTCTGAAATACTAAGAATCTCCCGTGCTCTGACTAGAATACCTTGGCCTACGGTGGTGACTTCGATAGTTGCCTGTCCTCGTGTAAGCAATGTCAGACCCCATTCTTTCTCCAAATTTTTGACAGCATGGGAAACCGCCGACTGACTTATACCCAGTTCCCCTGCGGCTGCCGTGAAACTGCCAAGTTTCGCCACAAGGGCAAATATTTCCAGTTGAGTGAAGGTCATTAATAATCCTATTTTGTCATGAGTTATTGCTCATTTTACTATTATATTAAATGAGTAATAGCATTTGAGACCAGTGACAAAACAATAAACTACGGATTCTCCCATGACTACTTCAACAGCCACTACTTCGCCGACTGCAGAGCGGCCCTCCTTAAGTCCCATGTTGGGGGCCAAGTTGACCTTGGTTGCATTTTTCTGGGGGGGGACCTTCATAGCGGGTCGGGTGCTGGCCCTGTCTATGCCTCTTATGACTGCGGCTTTCTGTCGTTTCCTTGTTGCCGCTGTGCTGCTGCTTCTGCTGTCATTAAAGTTAGAAGGTGGATTACCCCGCCTGAATCGTTCCCAAATGCTTACGACAGCGATGCTGGGGTTGACAGGAATATTTCTATACAGCGTTTTTTTCTTTGGTGCCTTGGCACAGATTCCCGCTGGGCGAACCGCATTGTTTGTTAGCCTAAATCCAATTGTGACTGCTATTGCTGCCAGTTTTATATTCAGAGAGCGTCTTGGTGCGAAGAGATGGCTTGGTATCGGTATAGCTTTGGCTGGGGCAATGATAGTGATTACGCGGGGCGACTTTCTAGGCGCTTTACACGACATCAGTCGGTCATTTGGGATCGGGGAAATGCTCATGTCGTGTGCCGTACTAAGCTGGGCTGCCTATACATTAATTTCACGAAAGGCGATGGAGTCTCTTTCGCCCGTTGCCGCAACAACCTATGCCACCTTGTGGGGGTTATTTTTCCTTCTTATGGCCTCAGTAAAAGAAATGAGCTCGATTCAATGGCTTTCCCTAGGTTGGTCTGTTTGGGCCTCTATTTTTTACCTCGGTGCAGTGGGAACGGTGGTCGCGTTTATTTGGTATTACCAGGGAATCAAGGCGGTAGGCCCATCAAGGGCTGCGGTATTCACCAATCTCGTTCCTGCCTTCGGCGTGTTGTTATCGGCTGGATTGCTTCAGGAGCCAATTCTCATTTCCATGCTGATCGGCGGCGCATTGTCCGCAGTGGGCGTTTCCTTGACGAATCGGAAATGAAATGATTGCCTCCATGTTGCTGGCTTTGGTACCGATTGCCCTACTGATTACGCTTGGGGCAGGAGTTCGGCGGTATGAATTCATCGCGGAAACGTTTTGGCCGCAGGCAGAGCGACTGGGTTACTACATCTTATTACCCTCACTCTTTCTTCATGGATTGGCGACGGCGGACCTGTCTGGATTGCCTGTGCTGACAATGGTGAGCTCCCTGGTGCTGTCGACCGTGGCTGTGGCAAGTCTTATAGTGATTTTTCGCCGGTGGCTGCCAGTGACTGACCCCGCTTTCACTTCCGTGTTCCAAGGAGGAGTGCGATTCAATAACTATGTGGGCGTATCGGTCGCAGCAGGGCTGTTCGGAGCCCAGGGGATCGCGCTGGCAGCGGTCGCCAATGCGGCGATTGTGCCAACGGTCAATATTCTGTGTGTGCTCGTTTTTGCGCGCTACTGCAATCGTGGTTTCTTTTCTGTGAAAAGCATAATACAGCAACTCATGAGCAATCCCCTAGTGGCAGCGTGCCTCATTGGTATCATCCTGCAGGTAACAGGCTGGGGGCTGCCGGGTGGCATTGAACCTGCTCTTAAAGCATTGGGGCAGGCTTCCCTGCCTCTGGGCTTGCTATGCGTCGGGGCAGCCTTGGACTTCTCCTCGGTTCGAAAATGGGTGTGTCCAGTGTTGCTTTCATCCCTGGCAAAGTTTGTTCTCATGCCATTGGCAACTCTGGGTGCTTGCTATGCCTTGGACCTGCAAGGACCGGCCGCTGTGGCTGCCTTGCTCTTTCAGACGCTACCCACTGCCTCTTCGTCATACATCATGGCGCGCCAACTTGGAGGGGATGCCCCACTTATGGCCGGAATAATTGCCAGCCAAACCCTTTTGGCTGGCTTGGCTCTGCCGTTTGCTGTGTCGTGTTTGTCCGGTTGGACGTAGGGGCTTGTCTATTGAGGGGCAGGACCTATTACACGTTCGCAACGAGGGTTGATCGAGCAGTCTTAATTTAAGACGAATAAGGTATTTTTCGTTGCGATAGCACCTGCACTGGTTCTTTTGCCGTCCTCACAAATATTTCTTGAAACTACTCGCTGTCAGCGCCACAGCAACGCCCAGCAATGCAGCGCCGGGCAGCAGAATCATCAGCGGATGAACCGATACCGGCAGTGCCAGATAGGTTACCCAGGGCAGCACAGCCAGCGGCAGTAACGCGGCCTTTGCCCTGTGGTAAACAAAGCCTGATTCCCGGCCCGCGCCAAACCTGCGCACATCACGCCGTACCAGGCCATCAACCAGGCCCACAAACACAGCCATGACAATGAGCGGCAATGTCAGTACCAGCACCAGCAAGCGCACCATGAACGTCAGCGTGGTGAAGGCTGCGGCGATCAAATAGTTTTCCGACCATACATAGACTTGGCTCACAAAGTAGCGGAAGTCGCGTCTGGGTATCTGGCTGGGAACACGCGCACGCTCGGCGGTCTGCTTCATGCGCTCAAGCAGTCCGGTTTTGACGAACATCCATTCATATCCGGTATCGACAATCTGGTGTGCCGTGCGGCCCGGCTCCTGCACGATGACGCTGCGGATAAAGTTATTCGACAGGTGTCCCAATTCGTACTGCAGCATCGCCTGCGAGTGTTGCCAGCCCTGGTCTTTCCAGAAAAGATGCATTCCAGCGCATTCCACGATGATTGAAATCAGCAATGAGCCAATCAGCACACCCACTAACCTGAATGGCAAGGTGATGAAACTGGCCAGCAGGCTTTTCCGGCGTGTCTGCTGATGTTGTGCCGTGGCCGCTGGATCGCTCATGGCGCTTTACTCTCGTCGATAATATGGTCGGCATCCTCATCAAGCAGTTCAGGCGGTAGCGCTTGCTCCTGTAGCGTAGGCGAGCCTTGGTTCTGCCACCATTGACCGGTATCGGTGTAGCTTTGACGCATGTAACCTGCCAATTGCTGAAGATCCGTCGGCATGATTTCATCTGGATCGGGGGCGGGCAGGGGCATGCGGACTTTCCACAGGTTGCCGCCTTGAAGCAGAGCAAAGCATTGCCCTTTCGGAAGTTGAACCACATGGGACGGCTCAATCATCGGCACGCTCGACATGCTGATGCGATCCTGTGTGTTGCTGGTGAAGTCGGTTTTGGCGTGGATGTCGGAGCTGTCTGTCGCGCCGCTGACCACGGTCGTCGTGTAGACCTCCACCTTGGGCAACTGTTTTGTGAGCAGTTCGGCGGTGGCTGTCTCGCGCACGCGCAGCATGAACAGGTTGTTGAAATTGCCGACGACTTGACCGGCTTTGGCGCGATTGCCGATGCGGGCTTCAATATCGCTCAGTGTCTGAGTGTAAGCGGTGACCTGGATGCCGGCACCGCCGCCTTTGTTGATCATCGGGATGAATTCGTCGCCCATCAGTTCATTGAATTCATCGGCATGAACATTGATTGGTACTTTGGTGTCAGCCGATGCACCGGGCAGGCCATCGTCGATGCCGAATTTATAGATGTGTCCGGCCATCGAGACCATATCGCTGAACATCGAGTTGCCCACCGCAGCGGCGACTTCGGCATCGGAGAGCGCATCGAGTCCGACGTAGACGACCGCGCGTTTCCTGATGATCTGCATCCAGTCGAAAATCGGCCTGGGATCGCTCAGATCCGAGTAGTTCGGTGCCAGCAACTGGGCGATTTTGCCGCTGGTGAGTTTTTCAAGCAGAGGCAGCAGGCTGGCGACGATCTTGTCAAAGTACGTTTTGTCGTAGCGAACCGCTGATCTCAGTCCGTCCAGTACGGGATCGTAGTTGCGGGCCTGACTGAGGTATTGTTCAAGGGCGACCACGCGCTTTTCGCGACCGATCATGTTCCTGGGAATGTTCTTCTCGTTGAGCTTGGCTTCAATCTGGACGATGACCTCCCAGGCTTTCGGTTCTGTGCGGGCGAAGTAGTGTTGGGCGTACTCGATGAACAACGCGTCGATATTGATGACATGGCGCTGGATCAGCAGGTAGTCCGGTCGTTGCCCCAGCTCGATCAATGCGCGTGCAATCACATTGACGAATCTCCAGGCAAATTCTCTGAATGCAGCAGAGTTACCCTCTCCGGAAAGCTGCCCTGCGATGCGGGTCGCGACTTCGCTGATGCGACCAAAACGTCCCACCGCGTTGTAACGAGCGCTGATCTCCGGCCACCCCAGATGAAACACGTAGAACGCATTCTCTCTGCCTGCACGTCTGGCCTCGACGAACATTCTCTTGAGTAGATCCGCGTCGCCTTTAGGGTCGAAAACAATGACCACTTCGTGCTCGCCCAGGTGATTCTTTCGACGAATATCCTGGGTGATGAATAATTCAGCCAGCCGCGTTTTGCCTACGCGCGTGGTGCCCAGTACCAGGGAGTGGCCGACACGCTCACCTAGGGGCAGGCTGACGTCCACCTCGTCAGGCTCAATGCCATGCAGACGCGGTAAGCCGCCAACGGGCGGTAATGGCCGTACCGGATTGAGCGGCATATTCCAGGTCGTAAGACGGGGTAGTTGCGATAATAGGAATGGTGCGAACTCCAGCCGCTCCTCCAGACGTCGGGCCAACTGGTAGGCGGATGTCGGCTCGACATAACGCCTGAACTCAGGTCGGTAGGTTTGCATCAACCGGTGAGTGTGTTTCTGCTCCCAACGGAATCCTTTGCCAATGAACAAGCGTTGTTGGCTGACTGGCATGTCGCGGCTGGTCATCACGTAACGTGGCAGGCGACGGATATTGCGTCGGTAGCGCAGGATCACCTGTGCATCGCGCCAGCGCAGTGTGCCAAAAATCCCGAAGGCCAGTGCGCTGCCGATGCCTATGTCCGGACTCAACGCGAGAGACCATGGTGCCGTCAGGCACAGCAATGCGGCTCCGGCACAAACCGCAACGGTATAGAGTTCTACGGGTGGACGCAGCAGTACCTCGACTGGCTGAGACTGTGCCATTGTGTTATTGCTCAATTCCCGTGCTGGTGATGAGCACGGGGTAATGCCGCAGGCCAAGTCGCTCAGTCAGGTCATCGGCCGCCACTGGCGCGAACTGCAAATTTGGTGCGATAGCACGCAGGCGTGCCAGGCCGTCTTTGGTCTCGACGTTGACCACCAGGCCGATGGCACCTCGTTCGTGAAGTAATACGCTTTGGCGCTGCAGCCATGCATAGGATGCCTCATCGTCGCCGACCAGAAAGAACGGTTGCAGGCCCGGTGCATCGATGACCCTGCGTGTTACGGTGCCAGGGGAGAGCTTCGGGCTGCGTACTGGCAGCATGTCTGCTTCGGTTGCTGGATTTACCTGCATCGGTGGCATGGCAATGGGAGGGCGTGGGGTATCGGGTGAGCGTACCTGAAGGTTGAGCGCCTCGTAGTACGGCAGCGCAGATGCCCCGCCGTGGTCTTCCACCACGATCGGCGGCTGTGCTGCGTGAATCAACGGCGATACGGTGGCCAGTGTCAGGAACAGGCTGTATGACGTCTTAATATGGATCATCATGGGGTGGTTTCCTTGCTGAGAATGGTGGGGACAGTTTGCTGCGGCCCCAATACGCGTTGAAGGTGTTGCGACACACTGCGCCGGTAGCGTGCCGCAGGCGCACCGCCAGCAGGCCGGTGGTAGCGACCCATTGCCAGCAGCCAGTCCTCGCCGGGAATATGCTGCTCCTTGAGGATCTGTGCCGCGATCGTCAGGTTGTTGTACGGATCGAGTAAGTCGCAGGGCTGGCGGTAGCGGTGCTTTTGCCAACCGAGATTGATCTGCCCCAGGCCTACGTCAATGCGGGTAAGTGGTATGTCTTGCAGAGCCTGGTGTATTCCTGCACAGGCCTGCGCCTGGCTGGTGTATCGGCGAGACTGGCCTGCCACATTCAGCGACCACGGCCACGGCACGATACGTTCTGCACGGCGCACACCACTTTCCTGCAGCGCCACCGCATAAAGGACGACAGAGGGAATACCCGCGCGTTGAGCCGCCAACTGGTAGGCCGGTGGGGGGATCTCCTGGGCTTGAGCCAGACTGGCCATCAGTATGCTTACCAGCAGTGTCCAACTTCGTTGCATGGATGTCAGGGCTGACGCTGCCATTGACCATTTACCTGTCTGATACTGGCGGGCAGGTCTCCGGACAGCCCAAGAGACAACCAGCGACCTGCGTCGTGGTTCAGTGTGATGGTGCTATTGCGTACCAGCTCTGGGTCAATCTGTGCGTGTCTGGCCCAATTCCGGATGCGCACGTCGTCCTGATGTGAACCGACCATATACAGGTCGAAGGGCGTGCTGGAGGCCTGTAAGCGCTGCACAAGTTGGGTGCATGGCTGGCAATTCTCCTTGACGAACACCGCCGTGCGTCCGTTTCCAGTTACTGTGTTTCTGTTGAGTCCGGCATCAGGCAAATTTACCCGCAACAGGTCGGGATTCTGTCTTTGCCAGGCTTCGTCGTACGCTCGCTGATAGGCCAGAAGTTTTTCAACACGACGTGCTTCTGCCTGTACTTGTAGTTCGGCATAGCGTTGTCGCTCGTCGTCACTGCGGGCCTCAATACCCAGTGCGGATAGTGGGTCGAGGTTGGGTGAGTAAGTGCCAAGGGGCCCTTCCATGAGTTCGCGATAGCGTAACCATTCGTCAGCGTTCAAGCCCCAGTCCTGCGCCAGGCGTTCGTCCCGGAGCTGTTCGACCTGGGTCGGTACGATACGGGATTGCATCGTGGTGGAGGGCTGTGCCATCGCGGACATTGTCAGAGTGGTCAGTGTGGTAGTGAGGAGGATCGTCATCAGACGTTTCATTGTCTTCTCCATCAGGGGATCGTCAGGCGTCGTGTCTGCCCGGCACGGCTGAAAATTGCGGTGTCGCCATCGATGGTTTCCAGTCGCCACTGGCTCACGGCTTCACCAGGTAATACAAGCTGGATTTGCTCAGGTGCGGGTTCTCCACTGGCCGGCGCAATCGATACCATGCGTTGTCCAGCGCGCAGCTCCAGACCCAGGATGCGAAACGGGAATGGCATTTTCTTGGGCGTGGTAACAGCAGGATTGGTGGTGCGGCTGGTGGTTGGGGCGCTTTGAATGGCTGCTTTCTGTTGAGACTTGAGTTGCGCCAGCTCATCACGAAGCGTTTGCACGACTTGTGTGGAGGCGTAGTTTTCCTGCGTTTGCTCCATCTGAGCGATACGCGTTTCCAGACTGTGTTGCATGCTTCGTAAGGCTGTTGCACTGGCTGGGTCCGGGCGTGCTTCAAGGGCCTGTATGCTGTCGGCCAGCTCTGTCAGCAGACCTTCCAGTACCTGAATCTGTTGCAGGCTGGCATCCGCCTGTTCGCGTTTGACCAGATCGGCTGTTGCGCGATAGTTCAGGACGGCAAGAGCAGTCAGTACACCCAGCCACACCCAGACCAGGAGTCGGATGATCATGGTTGAGGTGTGCCTCAACGTGATGGCAGTGTTGTTCATGGTTGCCCTCCAGCAGGAGGGAGGGGCTTAACCGCCCCGGCGACTCGGGTGTCGTCATTTGCTGTGTCAGTGCCAGCGTCGATATCGGAGCGTTTGAAGCACACTTGTCGCGTACGGTTATCGACATACAGCGCCCAGAACGGCCCGGCCAAGGTAAGCAATGCCTCCTGCAAGGTCATCGGGCCGAGGTGCAGATGCGCAACGGGCAGTGGCAGTGAATAGAGTTCAATAACAGACTGGGCTGTTTCGCAGAGCTGGTAGCCACTTCGCTTGAGCGCATGCCGCAGGCCGTCACCCACGGTAGCGCGGGAATGCTCGGGTATTGATACGTCAATCACCTGCAACAACAGATTACGCTGCGCCGCATCGGGAGCCAGTTCAACCAGGGTATAGCGTCCGTAACGTACAACGGGAATGAAGTCCGGCGTAGCGTCGGGAACCGAGGTGACCGCTTTGATGGGCGGAGAGGGGAGCTGGGCAGTGGTTGTTGTGCATCCGCTGCTCAAGGCTGCAATGATCAGCAGGTGACTGACAAACAGCCGCCGGATTGAATGTGTTGGTGACATGGTTCAGCTCTCTATAGCGATGAGCTGTTACCTTCGTCTGAGGCGTGGGGTTGATCAGCAAAGAATGCGCAATGAGCATGAGCCGTTTTGATCTCAACCGTATCTACTTCGCAGATTTGGTAGCGCCAGGCAGTATCTTACAGTTTGAGTGCTACTATTATTTTTTGGAAGATAAATAAAAAGATAGGGAGGTAGCAATGCGGATTTCTCGAGTCCGGTTAATTAATTTCGCCAACTTCTCCAACGTTGATGTTGAAACGGGTGAAAGCATTGTTATTGTCGGTGAGAACAAAGTAGGTAAGAGCAATTTTATTCGCGGCTTGCAGTTGATTCTTGACCCTGGGTTGTCCGAGCGCGATCGGCAACTGGGCTTTGAACATTTTTGGGATGGATTAGGCGAAGAAAAATTGGGGGAGACGATTGAAATTTCAGTGGATCTTACTGATTTTACTGACGATCCCCGATTGATGGCTCATCTGAATGATTGTGTTGTTAATCCAGGACCACCCATGGTGGCTCGTCTTACCTATCGCTTTCAGCCAAAAACCGAGTTAAATCGTGCCCCTGAATCGCTAAAAGACTATGAGTATGTGATCTTCGGTGGTACTGATCCCGATATGCATATTGGCGGAGCGCTTCGCCGTATGTTACCCATAGATGTTCAGGGCGCGTTGCGTGATGCTGAGAAGGATCTTTCAAGCTGGCGCAATTCACCATTGAGACCACTTATTGAGGAGCTCACCGCGTCGCTAGATGATGATGCTCGTGAGGAAATTCAGACTCAGATCGACGAGGCTCAACGGGAGCTGGCTGGTCATGATGACGTAGTGGCGACAGCTGAACGAATTAGCGAACGGTTGGTAGCTATCGCGGGTGATCAACATGCCGTTCCAGTATCGCTGGGGCTTGCTCCGGCTCGCGTTGATGCTCTGCTACGCAGCTTACGCTTGTTGCTCGACAATGGTATCCGTGGCATTGGTGATGCCAGCCTTGGGACGGCCAATCTGATTTTCCTTGCCCTGAAAAGCCTCGAGCTTGATCGTCTTGTTGATGACGGAGAACGAGACCATACGTTTTTCGTCGTCGAGGAGCCAGAAGCACACCTACATCCGCATGTGCAGCGCCTTGTCTATCGTTACTTCTTGGGCACTGATGGAGATAATCGTGATGAAAGTACTCCGCTGACAACGATTCTGACCACCCATTCCCCACATATCGCCAGCGTTACGCCAATCAGATCCATCGTTCTGCTGCGTCATGACCCGGAGGAAGAGGAGACAATTGCTCTTTCAACGGTAAATGCACCATTCACGCAGCGGGATGAGGATGATCTACAGCGCTATATTGATGTCACTCGTGGCGAAATATTTTTTTCGCGAGGTGTTGTCCTTGTTGAGGGCGATGCTGAGCGTTTCCTTGTCCCAGCTTTCGCTGATGCACTGGGTATCCCGCTCGACATGCTTGGGATCACTGTGTGTTCGGTCGGTGGAACTAATTTCACCCCGTATGTGAAACTCCTAGGGCCACAAGGGCTTGATATTCCTCATGTGATTCTGACAGACCGTGATCCAGTGAACGGCAGGCATCCACGTGTTCGCAGACGGTTCATCAGTCTCCTTGAATTGGTTGAATATGAGCACTACCGCGACTACGAAAATATGGATGCTGAAGATGTGATCGGACTTGCCAACGATTACGGGTATTTCGTTAATGAGAATACCCTTGAAACTGAACTGTTCGAAAGCGGACTGGCTGAGGAGATGATAGATGTAATCCGACAGGAACTTCCACAACTGAAGCAAGAGACTCTAAATACATTGCAGCAATGGCTGGACGATGGTGAAGTCGATCAAGGTCGGTTGTTGAAGCTAATTGAGCGAATTGGCAAAGGGCGGTTCGCTCATGCGCTGGCCTCCTCGGTGTCGGAGGATGTTTGCCCGGATTACATTCGTGAAGCACTGGAGCATATCCGCGATGCCGTCGCGTAGTGTAAGTGCAGCCTACCTAGCCCAGGCTTCCGAGTTGGCTGGAAATCCTGGTCAGTTAGCCGCGTATAACTCCCTGGGGCATTGCGTTGTGCTTGCCGGGCCTGGAAGTGGCAAGACCAAGACACTTGTACTGAAACTGGCCCGTATCTTGGCCGAGGATGTTCAGGCACCGCGTGGTGCTGCATGCATCACATATAGCCAGGAATGCGCGCGTGAGTTGACACGTCGTCTTGAAGCGCTGGGGCTCAGAGAGGCACCGAATCTCTTTGTCGGAACCGTTCATGGGTTCTGTTTGCGTCATCTGTTGATGCCTTATGGGCGATTGGCCGATCTGCCGATCTCATTTCCGCTGTCGGTGGCTTCTCAGCGTGTGAGTGATCGGTTACTGCGACAATCTGGTGATCAGCTCTTTGGCTCAGGTCATCCCCATAAGGCCATTGATCTCGGGCGGCATCGCCGTTCAGTGCTGGACCGCAACAGCACTGCTTGGCGTTCAGAGGAGGAACTCGCTGCCTGGACCGAGGCTTACGAATCGGCATTACGGCAGGATGGGCTAATCGACTACGACGACATGGTGGTATTCGGCCAGCGTCTGATCGTCGAGCATGATTGGGTTTTGCCCTTAGTTCAGGCGAAATTTCCGGTCCTCGCGGTGGATGAATATCAGGATTTGGGGGTGGCGCTCCATCGTATGGTCAAGCGTCTGGTTTTTGAGGGGGGCGTGCGCTTGTTCGCTGTGGGTGATTCAGACCAGTCGATATACGGTTTTACTGGGGCCAATGGTGCGTTGCTCATGGAGCTGGCAGGCAGTGAAGGCGTTGAAACAGTTAGGCTCCAATTAAACTATCGTTCAGGTGCGGGTATCGTCAGTGCTTCTGAGATGGCGCTGGGTGAGGCTCGTGGTTATCGCGCGAATGATCCAAACCGTCAGACGACTATTGAGTTTGTGTTGTGTCCTGAGGGGATGGCGGATCAAGCGACTCATGCCATTGCACAGATCATCCCTGCTGCTTTGGCTGCTAAACCAGGACGGACGCTTGGTGATATTGCCATTCTGTACAGAGACTATCGTGCCGGAGATATTGTGGCTGATGCGGTGACCGCTGGTGGTTTTGATTATATCCGTGTGGATAACGCAGCACCTTATCGCAAGGTTGCCTTGACCAGCTGGGTGGAAGATTGCGCCGCATGGTGCGCCGGTGGCTGGCGTGTTGGTCGTCCGCAATTGCGTGGGCTAATAGACCGCTACCTCGCGTTTCATCGGACGAGATTGGATGATGCGCAAGCTCGACGTGAGGGGCAGAGGCTAACCGCGCTGCTTTGGGCTCTACGCGCCGACCAACAGCCTGCGCGTGATTTTGTCACGTCGCTGCGCAATGGTATCGTTGATTCGTTGCTGGGCACTGAGCTGGTGCTTGCAGATCAGGCTGAGCAATTGAATCGCATGTCTGCAGCGCTTGCCGAAGGTGGTGCGTTGGCGGCGTTGGATATTGTGAGTTTGGGTGGGCGTGATGGCTCACCTGATCACCTTAATCTGCTGACGCTCCACTCTGCCAAAGGCTGCGAATACGACGTGGTCATTATGGTCGGCTTGGATCTGGGCAATCTGCCGTGGCGTGGTGAGACGCCAGAAAAGCTGCGTGAGAGCCGTCGCCTTTTCTATGTGGGGCTAACTCGAGCACGGGATGAGGTTCATATGCTGTATTCTGGTTTTGTTGATGGTCGCTACGGCTCGATGCGTCAGGGGCGTTCCCCATTTCTGGATGAGCTGGAGGGGCGGATGCGTGAGGCTGGTTTACGGCAGTAGGTATTGAACAGATGTCGAATATGGTTTACTACCAGTTAAAAAAACGCCAACATCCAAAGAGGATGCTGGCGTTATCGTGTGAACTACGCCGCGACAAGCTGTCGGGCCAGAGCGACTTCAATAGAGTCACCATCTTGATTAAGCACATCCAGTCCTGATTCAGGCACGTCTCCCGACGTGCTCTGAGAGACCAGAATTTTCTTCGCCATCAGAGCCAGGCAGGTCATCTGCGACGTGGCCGTATACCCCAGGTAGATCACCTTCACAGGCTGCTTTTGTCCGATACGCCAGGAACGACGTGCGGCCTGCTGCAGCGTGTACACGTTGTACCCAGATTGCATGAACACAATCGTTGGGAATTCCAGAAGATCCAGCCCCGTCTTGACCAGCTCGGGATTGGTGATGAGGACATCAATTCCTCTGTCGAGTTGTTCGGCAATCCAGTCTTCGCGTCGGCTGGCATCTACGCTCGCACGCAGTACCGCCACCTTGAAGCCCTCTTGCTCCAGCAACATCTTCAGCCTGCTGGTGGTGTCTCGCGTACCGGTGTAAACGGAATAGATCAGAGTCTTGCGACCTTTTGCTTTCTCCTGTTTGCAGATATTGATCAGTTCCCGCTCCTTGGGCATCACCTGCAGCTCATTGAACTGGGCCGGGGTGAAAGCCAGTACTTCTCGCGTACGTGGATGGCGCACGGTTTCAGTACGAAAGCAGCAGTCAGACCAGGCCAGCAGCACATTGAGCACCACGCCCAGCAAGGTAGTGTCCCGCTTTCGCAGGGCTTCCTTGAGCTGAGTCGTCAGGCTGGCAGCGAGCTTGCTGTAGGTATCACTTTGCTCAGCGTCCATCTCGACTTCCCTGAACTCTTCGTCATACGGGGGCAGTACGCCACCAATATCCCGGAGCTTGAGGAAAATCGTGAAGGGCAGAACGCAGCGAAGCACACCTTTGGGGCCGAACCCCGGCGCTTTGACTGTCCTGACGGTAACCTTCGAGCCTTTGGCGGTCTTGTGGGACGGACCATCGCTCTCGGAATAGATATCCTTGAGGACGCCGTGCTCCCGCATGAATGCCATGGCTGCAGCGTTCATACTGCCGCTGGCACTTGGTCGGTAGCCGTCTTCGATCATACGTCCGGGCAGCGCCCGGAACAGCAGATAGAACAAATCGGAAGCGTAGCCTCCCATCAGCGTGCCGGTGAGCAGCAGCGTTTTGCGGGTTTTGGCCGCAATAACACCCATGGCCTGACCTTGCGCGGAACCGCCTGTCTTGTACTCGTGGGCTTCGTCGGCGATGAGCAAATCGAACGTGCTTTGCGGCAGATACCGCTTCACAAATTCGCTGGGTTGATAACCGCCTTCACCGAAGCCGAACTCCATACTCGACATGGCGCGTTCCATGCGCTGAGCCTGCCTGTCTGAAAAGACCAATTCCCCTCGGTTGTCCATCAGGTTGATGAACTGGTGGAAGTTATCCCCCAGCATCGATGCCAGGAATGAATCGCCGAAGGTCTTCATCAGTTTGGCCGCAGTGGCTTCACCTATGGTTGGAATACGTTTCAGCGCCCGCAGTACCGCTGCGGATTGATCGCTGCCTGACAAACTACGTGGTCGCATCAGTGTCCAGAGGGCACTCTCGCAAAAACTACACTTGCGACGTACTTCCTCCGCGTCGAGTTCCAGTGCGTTGACCGGTTCGCCATCAAGATTGCGAACCATGGTGCCGCAGTGTGGACAAAGCCCAACTGTGCCGTGACGGGTGCGCTTGCGAACGAACGCGGGCTTCCAGTGGAATCCCATGCGCATGCGCACACGGCCAATGATGAAAAATTCCTGTCCATCGGCTGGCACATTCAGTTGCTCGCGCAGCTTGATCAGTTTGAGCAGCGTGTCCGGGCCGTTGAGCACCCAGACTTTGGCCCCTGTGACGGTTTCGAGAATTTCCCTGCGCCATTTGTAGACCAGGTGTGGCGGGCTGAGGACGAGAGTGCGGCGATAGCCCTCCGCATTGAGCACCGCCGCCAGCGCGATGCCGACGGTGGTTTTTCCCGTCCCCATATCACCATTGACGATAGCCGCACGCTCGCCCTGATTGACGAGCAACTCGGCCGCTGCATGCACGACCTCAGCCTGGGCGGGGAACAACTGTCGCTTGAGATTGGCCAGAATACGTTGTCGGTTTACACGTGGCACGCCGTTGTAGACCGGTGGATTAGCCCGATTGAGAGAATCGAGCAATTCATCCCCGAACTCGCTGACAAAATCCTGCATGCTGATGGAGAGTTCGTCGTTCGCAGGGTCGAACAGATCGTCTGTTGCAGATGAGTGAGTGACGGCAGATGCCGCTTCGATTTGCATGGTCATGGAGATGCTCCAAAAAATGGGGCATGCACCACCCCAGGGGCGATGTATGCCCCTGGGGGAAGAAAAGTGGACGCCGTAGCGCCGCCTTTTGGAAGGTCAGTATTCGCTGGGTAACAACAGCGTAGTAACGCTGCGATCCCACTCAGTAATGATCCAGATTTTCAGATTAGGGTTGACCTGATACGAGGAAAATAAACGGTCTTCGCCTGACGCGAGCGCGTGGTCATTCTGCCGTCGGTCATTCTCCTCCAGTTCTCCCCAGTCGCCGCAGAGATGGCGGTTCAGATAAGCGGCTGGATTGAGATGCCCTTGTTCGACCAGATTGGTGATGCCGGAGGTCATGATGATTGCCCCTGGTGAAAAGCGCAGTTTGGTCACAGTGCTGAGAAAAGTGCCTCGATTGCCATGAGATAGCTCCTTGAATAAACAAGGGGTCATGGCATGCCCAGTGGGGTGTCATGACCCCGGTGGGTGAGTGAAATGGACTGGCGTTGAACTCGGGTTCAGTGGCCAGCGGTGTGTGGGTGATGCTGCTTCCCCCTGCGGGGATTAATGGATGGTAAGGATCTGTCCCAGCGTGGCTGAGTCAGGAGACAGGTCCCATGCTCTGATGACGGGCACGAACTTATCGGTGAGGATGCGCGTTTCGGCGATGGAGCCGTCATCGCGTTCGCAATACTCGGTGCTCGTCGCTTTTTGCTTGTAGGTATCCCCCTTGACTGCAAGCGTGCGACCGCTTGGGGACTGCACGACACCGGAGATAGCACCCGCCGCCAGGGCTAATGCCAGGTGCCATTCAGATAACGCACGCGCAGGCGCACGCAGCGACTGCTGCGCGGCACCGAGGTGAGTCTCGAGCGCTGGCCACAAACCTCGCAGGCGTTGTACCTCTTCGGCGAACTGCATCGGCTCCATGCTGATGCGATAAAAATGTTCGGGTTCAGCCTGGGCGCTTGGAACGACATACGGCAACGATGTCCACTTGGACGGCAATTCTGCTGCTTCCTGTTCTCCCTGCCCGATTTGCAACAATCGGGCGCGGGTGGACTTCACGTCTTCACTCGCCAGATCGCGCTGGCGAGCGCGACGACCAAATAGCACCACTTGTTTGAACTGTGTATCTACCGCACGGAAGACACGCAGGTCGGCGAAGTGGCGCGTGAGCCAGCCCACCATTTCCTGGTCGAGTACATAGGACGGAATGATGAAAACGAGAATGCCGTGGTACTGCAGCAGGGGCAGCGTCCGCTGGTAGAACAACTTTTCCAGTCGGGGCAGGCCTTTACCGTCGTAGCCGATATTGCCGTTGGCATCTCTGGATAAGTCGCCGTACGGTGGGTTGAGCCAAAGCAAGCCGAATGCCTGACGCGAAATGATGGTGTCCATCAAATCGGCATGGATACAGTGTTCGACCAACAACCGTGCATGACTGGCGCGCACCTGATCGTATTCGATAGCGTACGACCGGGTGTGAGCAAGCCCGAGGGCATGGGCGGCTTCGGCAATCGCAACGCCTTCGCCGGCACAAGGATCAATAATGCACATGGGCTCATCGCTGGGTGCCAGTGCGGCGAGTGTCCGTTCAAGCGTGGACTCATCGGTAGGGTAATAGCCATTTTTGGCAAAATTTCTGGCGAGCCGGGGAAACATGAGTGCCATAGGAATCTCCTGTCTGGCGGTGATGAAAGAAAGTGCAGGTGCCTGGTAAGGTGCGCCTGCTGTGGAATGGTCAGACCGCCGCTTGCGAGGTGCAGATCTGTGACGGATAGGGATAGGCTGTGAGAGCGCCGTTACGAATAAGCCCGCCCAGCGCGTCGGTGAGTGCTGGCACGTCCAGTCCAAGGCGAAAGCCCCGCAGCGGCCCGAGGGCGACCGGTAGCTCATGGAGCATGTCGCGGCTGCGCAGCAACTCCAGCACCGGCATTTGCCAGTGGTCGAGCAGTGGCAGCGGACATGTGTCTTTGACGAGTTGCCACAAGCGAACAGTGGGTTCAGCGGCAGATCGCGGTAGTAGCGCCAGTGCGCTGGCTGTGCTCTTGTCAGGGCAGATGCAGCGTTGGTCGAACAGCCACAGATTGGTGAGCGATCCAAACAGCGTGCGGCGATAGTTGCGGGTCAGGCGTTTTTCAAGGCGCTCGACCGAGGGGATGAACACAGGCACGGAGCCGCCGTGTTCTGTGATGAGGTGAAACTGGTTCAATCCATCCTCATCGCGACCCAGTGTGAGACGGGCGATAAATTGCTGGACGGCAGTATCCCGCGCCCAGATTGAGACAAAGACCAGATCGCCATTCTCGCGGCAGACGCAGGCATCGACCATCAGGTCAGTGCATTCGTCGATACGGAACAACGGTTGCGGTAATGAAGATTCGGGCATGGTGGTGTCCTCTATGAGATTGAGGGGCAACATCACCCGAAGGGCAGAGTTGCCCCGAAGGATTGGAAAAGCGTGCAGTGGTAGCTGTATGAATCAGGTCGCCAGAGATTCAGACTGGCGGTTCCACTGCTGGGCCGTAGCGTCGAACGCATAGCCCAACTGGTTCAACCGCCCGATTTGCAGGCGCAAGGTACGGCGGTCAATGGTCGAGTCCAGCTTTACCGACTCACCCAGCGGCCAGAGGATGCCGAACAATAAGGTGTCGTCACTATCGAGATTGCCCGAGGCCGCCACAGTAGCGGAAGGCGCATCGACGCCGAATGGCGTGGTGTCGACCAGTGGGTCCTTGGAAGCTTGCACAGGGGCCGACCTGGCCTTGGATTTGGGCATTGCGGTTGGCGTAGGCACCGGTTGTGTACCCGATTCCTCATCAAGCGGATCGACATCCTGCGTGGCGAAGGCGCGAGCCTCTGCTTTGCTGAGTTTGTCGATACCAGACAAGGTCATGCCATCCAGGTTGGCCCGGATCTCGAATCGCATGCCGTCGCCGACAGGATAGGCTTTCGGATAAATATATCGAATCGCAAATTCACCCTCATACTTCCCCTCGGGATACTGCTCCAGTTCGGGATCTTTGACATGGAACAACCCAAGGTGTGTGGTGAGACGACCGACTGTGAACCGGCCGTTACGACCGGATATTGTGCGGATTGCGAGTTGACCGCGAACGATGATAGGGGGAGCGGATTGAACGGCTGCTGTAGCCATGGATAATCTCCTGGGATGCGTTGTACTACCGATAACCTTGGAAAAAGAGACAAGACCCCAATGTGAGGTCTTGCCGATCGGCTTAGAGTGAAGTGACGAGAGCGGGCTCTTCTTCTACCGAGGATTGCGCTTCAGGCCCGGCTGTACCAGACGTCGTAGAAGGCATATCCGCGCTGTTATCAGGACTTTCTGACGCAGTGGATGCCACCGTAGCGTGCCCAGAAGAGGGGGGCTGGTTGGCAGTGGGATAGACCAATTGGCCATCGATCTTGATCAGACCAATATGGATCAGTTTGGACTCCAGACTCGCAGCCGGCTCGCCGGCATGCTCGCCCTTCGTGCGAAGGTACGGATCGGCTTTCATGTCGTTGAGACGAAAGGCCACCAATACCTTGCGCTCAGCCTCGATGGCCTGCACGCAACGGCGTACCAGATGTTGAGCCTCCGGCGCGGTCACGATGGTGTTGATGTACCGGTATTCCGGCTCTTCAACAGGCCCGGCCAGAGCACCAATGGTGCACGCGAGGAATGGGTCACCCTCCTTCGGTGTAACGTCTTTGGGCCGATTGAGGTAGCCAATGCCCCGAGTGATCAGTTCGTACTGTTCGATAGCCGCCAGTGTGGCAGGGTCGATCAGTTCAGCCTTCAGGAGTCGCCCCTTGAGGCTGGCTGCTGGCTCACCCTTGCGTTCACCGCTGGGGCGGATGAATGCATCACTCCACAGATCCCCCAGCCGGAACTTGACCATCGGGCGCTGCTTTGGATCATCCATGCCGACGTAGTGTTCGACCAGTTTTTTAGCCTCGGCACCTGAGACCTTGACGTCAAAATAGCGGGTGACCGGTTCTTTGACAGAGCCGACCAACGCGGCGATGGTGCAAGCCAGAAAGGGCTGAGCACGTCGGCCACCGCGTACGGGAACTTCCCGCACACGCTGCAGACGACCGTAACCTTCGGTGTGCAGATCGAAATAGGCTTTTTCGCCTGAGGTAGAATGGCTCATGGTGAAATCTCCATTGAAAATGAAGCGGAGACACACCAGGCCCGATGGCGAGGGTGTGTCACCCCGCGATGGGTTTATAAGGCGGATGCATCCACTACCGGTATAAACCGGTGGTCGTTCGCGTGAGGATGCTGGGCGAACTGGCTCGGTCATGCGGTTTTTGCCGCACCGCAACCTTGGAGACCGTGGTTGCGTGGCATGTCGCTGACAACGTCAGCAAAACATGCCGACAGACTGCCCGTGCCTCAATGCTGGCGCGACGAGAAATATGAACCGGAGTCGTTCCCTATTTTCGAGATGCCATTCCTCTGGAAATGGCTGTCGTGGTACAAACGCGTACTTAACGACTTTCTGCATCACCCACGGAGGGAGAAATAATGTCGATTGATTTGCAGGCGCTGTCCGCAGCCGAATTGAAGGACCTGATCGCATCCGCACAGGATCAACTGGTCAAGGGAGAACGTGAACGAGTCAAGGCCGTTCGCGAGAAAATTCTGCAGTTGCTGGAAGGTGAAAATCTGGAGCTGGAGCAGGTCTTCCCGAACTCAAAGCCGAGTCCTCGGGTAAAAAATCCTGTGGCTCCCAAATATGCACATCCCGACAACCCAAGTCTGACTTGGAGTGGTCGAGGCAAGCAGCCGAATTGGTTCAAGGAGGCGCTTGCAGCGGGCAAAACTCAGGAGCAGTTACTGCTGTCTTGACCGTTATCCAAAGCGGCACCTGATCAGAACAGACTGCAATCAATCAGGTGAAATCTCTCCTGCGACGCGGTTTAATCGCCACAAAAGCAGGCGACCGCTTCTTCGGTTGGGTCGAACAGATCACCCTGGTTTGCGGCAAATCGTGCCAGATCGGCATAGCTGGGGCCATCAACACGAAACCGTGTGCCACTGGGCTTGTTGGCCAGGTTCAGTGATTCCATACGAATCCACCATATGGCGGCTTCCGGTCTGGCCTTGATGAGGGCCAGGCGCTGTCCTTGTGGCTTGAGGAAGCACAAATCACAGTTGCCTTCGAGTGTGCGGCCTTTCACGGTCAACAGTTCCAGATCGAAAGGCTGCACCTGCCAGAACGCACTGACCTCGTATACGCTGATGTTTGCATCGGCCAATGGCATGCACATCATTTCATGGCTTGATTCCGTAGAGTGACCGCGCGCCCGAATTTTGGCGACACGCCGTTGCTCGTCGGCGCGGATGCCAATGAATTGATCCCATTCTGTCCAACCGAGACTGCGCAGGTATTTATGCATCGGCCGAATTTTCAGGCTGGTGGTGCAGCCGCGAGCAACAGGGTTGGGCAGGTATTGGCGTTTACGGATCAACGCCTCGAAAGGCTCACCCTGACGGCTGCCAGTCGTGAAATCGGCCCGCTTGAACCCTGGTGCAGCGTCCTGATATTCGAGCCAGTGGATAGGGGTTTTCCAATGTGTGGCGCAGTCACGCACGAAGCGCAGGGTAGCTTCTACTTCTTTGCCCGTGTTGGCGAAGCAGACTACGGTATCGGCAGGCAGGCCGCCGTTGGCCTGTAAAACGCGGCACAGCATATAGGCACTGGTGCGGCCACCGGAAAAACTGATGCAGGTCGGGGAGTCAATCTTGAACGGGTCGCGCATGTGGGCGTCTCCAGAGTATCGCTGGTGGAATGGCCTGTAGTGGGCTGAGACGAATGCGTGTCAGCGGTGGAGGTGCTGGCGCGAGAGGAAAGAAGCCCCCATGAGGGGACTATGGAGGACGAGGCTCAGTTGCTATCGGGGCTTGTCGCGACAACTTGCAGGAAAATCTGTGTTGCGGTAGCGGACACTTCGAGATCACCAGCACCATCCAGGATGCCGGTAAACACCCTGTCGCCAGGCTCGAAAAACTCACCAAAATCATCGCCACCGAACTCGGCGCGTGAACGCTCCCACCAGTCGTCGAAGGGCGCAACGTCAGGGTTGCAGCCAATTGCGTAGGCGATCAGCTTTTGACGCCCATCGGGATGGCGCTCACCATGCTCGGCGAGCCAGTAAACACCCTGATCCTTGACCAGGATGATGCGGCACTGATTGGCAACAGCTTCTGCGATGACGGGCCGCAATTCGGCTCCTTTGAAGCGTAAAGTCATACACGTTACTCCTGAGAGGATGGTATGCCGGGCAACACAGTGAAGAAGTGTTGTCCGGGGCGGGGGATTGGTGCGTATCCCAGTCGAGGTGCGATAAGTAAACGATGCTGGTCAGATAACCCACCGTATAGACGGGTTGTCTGTAGCGTCATGACTTGCGTCGCAGCGGCTTTTGAATGGTGCGCACACGTATGCGACGCCAACTGCCATCGTCGATCAGCCTGAACAGTACGTCTCCGAGGGTATCGAAGAACACACCGTCAACCCGTTCAACCAACTCTCCATCGTGGCTCAGCACTACGGCATAGAGGTCGTCGGCGCGTTCGTATTGCACAGTGACGCGGCCATTGAATTTCGCCGTGCTTGTGTTGAAGCTGATAGCCGGTGGTGTAGCGATGATGTCCTTGGGCAGTGGATCAATCCAGGTGAAATCCCGCGCACCCGCATCAACCAGCAGGTGCGTAATCCGACGAAAACCATCCGGTGCCGGCAGCTCCTCCAGTTGCCTTATCAGTTCCTGTAACTCCGGACAGCGGGGTTGCGGGATCGGAAGCTTGGCGGGGGCGGAGCCGAGGACATACGTCTGGAGCTTGTAGGGCTTGCCATCAGCGGTGTATTCGGTGCGCTCTTCGGGGGTGTCTGCGCGAAGACCGTCGAAGCGATGCCGTGCGTAGGGTTCGACCTGCACCTTGGCTCCTTCGTCTGGATCGTCGGTCACGAGCGTCCGGTCAAGCACGGCGAACTCGATTCGACCCGTCTTGACGACAATGGCATCCTCCGTCCTGGCGATGATCTTTCCTTCAAAAGGCTTGGGATCAATGTGAAAGCCCAGTGTCGAAACCTTGGGCTGGCCGTCAAAAATGTTGAACCTGAAACTGCGGGCATTGGAAGGAACGTGGTCACGCACCAATGACTGCATCTGATTGCGAATGGTTTGATGATCCATGGGAAAGTCTCCAAAAAAAGGAGCTCCCCAGCCACAAGGGAGGAAAGCCCCTATGGGTGGAATGAGAAAATAACGAAAGCCAACACACCGTCAGCGTGTCGCAGTCTTGATGGCCTTGACTGCCTGGGATGTTGCCAGCTACACCGGCGAACATGTATTCAGCATGACGTGGCAACGGTGCGTGTGTGTGGAACAACACGCATCAGGAAGTGCACGTATTGGTTAGCGCGATGTCACCCGGGTGTCTGCAATGCCTGGAGCAGACGCTGACCCAGCCAGGCTACGCATGGTACGGCCATAGAATTGCCGATCGCTTTGTAGCGGGGGGTATCAGCAGCAGGTTTGCCGCCGCGATATGGCACCAGCGTCCAGCCATCCGGCATGCCCTGCAAGCGTTCGCATTCGACGGGCATTAGCCGCCTGACCCTCCATTGCTGCCAGTTTTCTCCATCATGCTCAAGCGACGTGTAATGGAAGTGCGCGTCAGGCGGGGTGACGCTGAACACGGTTGGCATGCCCTGACCGGGCTTTCCGCCGCTGGCGAGCAGCGTGCCAGCGATCTGGCCGTGACCCGATTCCAAGCGCAGTTCGCCACGCCCGTTCTGTGCAAAGGCGATGGCAGGCCAGGCCCTGGTCCGCAATGTCGGGGTGACGTCTTTTACGGCATCCGCGCCATAGTCCTGAGCGGTAAAGGCCATCATCGGGATACCTTTGTTGGCACCATCTTCCCTGTAGTCTTTGCCATGCGTTGCCGGGTTCAGTGTATGGCTGAGGGGGCCTGCCATCGACTGCACCAGGAAGTTCTCGGTGCAGATGTCATGTTTGGAACCGGCTGCCATCAGGCAGGCCGCCACGTTGACTGGCCCTGTACCGCCAGCGAAACTGAATGTCGTGACCACCTTGTCATAGGGGCTCAGTCCGGCATAGTCGCTTGCTGTCGCAGGGCCTGCTCCAGCAGCGCGGGCAGCTTTTTGCCACGGCGAGCTGCTCGCATAAGAATGCCCGCGCACGCTGTCGCGCTCAAAAAGTACTTCGCAGGGATCGAGGTCGTCTCGACCACTTGCCACAAGAAACACACGCTTGCGGCGCTGGGCGACACCGAAGTGTTGGGCGTCGAGTACTCGCCACGCGAGGCGACGGCGGGGTCCAGACACGTGACCTGCGTGCGCCCATTTTTCCCCTGGCGGGTTGAGCGCATGGCTTTCTCCGGCCAGTGCGCCCAGCAGGCAGCCAAAGGCGTTGGAGCGGTCACTGAGCACGCCAGGGACGTTTTCCCAGACGATCGTGGTGGGGGACTGATGATTTTTGAGACGGATTTGGTCGATGACATTGGCAAGCTCCACGTAGCTGAGGGTTAAGGCACCACGAGGATCTTTCAGCCCCCGCCGCGCACCGGCGATGCTGAATGCCTGGCAAGGCGTTCCGCCAACAAGAATGTCCGGGGCGGTGACCTCACCAACGCGTACCTGGTTGGCGATGCGCGTCATGTCGCCGAGATTGGGGACATGGGGGTAGCGGTGTGCGAGTAGGGCACACGGAAAGGGATCGATTTCCGAGAACCAGGCGGCTTTCATACCGAGTGGTTCCCAGGCCAGGCTGACGGCTTCAATACCGCTGCAAACACTGCCGAACTGCAGTGCATGGGGTAGGGGTTGTGTGCTCATTGTGTCTCCTGTTTGTTTGGTTCAAGGCCACAGGCCCAACCGGATATGCCGTAAATCAGGAGAAAAAGTGTCGGGGACCTGCTGGCCTCCGACTCGGTAGGAAGAAACCACCTGTGGGCTGTTTCAGGATGCAGTCGTCGTCAAAACCGTTCGCTGTCGCAGCAATCGCACCCGGCCGTTATCGTGGTTGTGGCCGGAATCCTCTGGCATGTATCCACACACAAAGGGAACCCAGTTTTTCGCCGTTGGGCGCGGCAATGAATACCGTCATCCCCGAAGGGTTTCCTGATGCCTGGCCTCTCAAGCAAAGCATCAGGAAACCCTTCATGGAGGGCGGAAGAACCGGAGAAGGGGGAACGCGTCTGGTGCGTCCATGGATGAGTTGCCTTCTTGCCTCGCCGCCGGAGCATGGCGAGGTGCGCACGGTTTAGCAGAAGACTGGCGCGCCGGGATTCCCGCACGGGCGCGGGGGGAGAGGCCATGTCATCACAGAAGACGTGACATGGCTCTTTGGGTTCAGAGCGACTCAGGGCTCCCGGGAGCTGCGGCTACGCTTGCGCGGCATGGCGCGTGTGTGTTTACCACTGTCGATAGGCTGAGAGCCTTTACAGTCGGGGTAACGAGGACAAGACCAGAATGGCCCGCTCTTGCCGGTGCGTTGACGCATAGCGGTGCCGCATTCGGGGCATGCGGGTCCCTGTGGCACCTTGATAGACAGAGATGCCCCTCGATACTGCTGCACCAATTGCGTGATCCAGGCTGACTGCTTGTCGATAAAGACATCGAGTGTGAGCTGACCGGCTTCGATCATGTCCAGCGCCTGTTCCCAGATAGCAGTCATGCCTGGGTCGGCAATGGCACCGGGAACGGCGTCGATGAGTGTAAAGGCCGCATCGGAGGCGCGTACTGAACGGCTTTTCTTCAGCAGGTAGCCACGGTCAAGTAACCCTTTGATGATATTGGCGCGAGTCGCCTCAGTACCGATACCCGTGGTGTCCTTCAGCTTTTGTTTGAGGCGCGGATCTGAGACCAGTTTGGCTACCCCCTTCATCGCCTTGACCAGTTCGCCCTGGGTATAAGGACGTGGCGGCGATGTCTTGAGTGCTTTACAGTCGATGCCAGTTATCTGGCAGGACAATCCTTCATGCAGCGCTGGCAGAACCTGGCTGCGTAGTGTGGTCTCGCCATCCTCATCTGGCCTGGGTTCAGTGAGCACCTGTCGCCACCCGATGACGACGATCTGCTTGCCGACCGCTTGCAGTGTTTCGCCCGTGCATGACAGGCGCGCGGTGGTACGGTCGAATTCATGTTGCGGCAGAAACTGCGCCAGATAGTGGGCACGGATCAGTTTATAGACTGCCTGCTCTTTGTCGCTCATCGCCGTGAGATTAGCGGGTTCGAGTGTGGGGATGATGCCGTGGTGCGCTGTGACTTTGCTGTCGTTCCAGGCACGTGATCGCTGATTGCGGTCTAGCTGGTCAACGATCGGCCTCAGGCCTGGATCGGTCTTGAGAAGACTGTCGAGTACTGTAGGCACTTCGGCGAACATGCTTTCAGGCAGGTAGCCGGAGTCTGAGCGCGGGTACGTCGTGGCTTTGTGAGTCTCGTACAGTGCCTGGGCGATTTCCAGGGTTTCCTGCACATCCAGGCCTAGTTGTTTGGAACAGATTTCCTGCAGAGTGCCCAGATCGAAGGGTAACGGTGGGCCTTCACGCAGGCGTTCCGTCTCGACAGACGTGACCTGTGCGCTGCCAGCAATACGCATGCGTTCGGCCGCTTGTCGGGCTATGGGCTCCTGCAGACAACGGCCCGCATCGTCTGTTGCTGTATCTGGTGCCAGCCAGCCTGCAGTGAAAGATTGACCTGCGCTTGATAGCACGGTCTCGACTGTCCAGAACGGCACTGAGACAAAGCGAGCGATCTCGCGGTCGCGATCGACAACCAGTTTCAGCGTTGGGGTTTGTACCCGGCCAACGGAGAGTACGCCGTCGTAACCGGCCTGCCGCCCCATGACGGTGAACAGGCGACTGAGGTTCATGCCGATCAGCCAGTCTGCGCGGGAACGGGCCAGGGCCGAGAAGTACATCGGCAGGGTTTCGCTTGATGGCCTGAGCGTTGCCAGTGCTTTGCGGATCGACGCGTCATTGAGTGCCGATAACCAGAGCCTCTGGATAGGGCCGCGATAACCGCACAGTTCGATGATCTCGCGTGCGATCAACTCGCCTTCCCGGTCAGCATCCGTCGCGATGACCAGCTCGGTTGCCTTGCTCAGCAGATCTTTGACGACGTTGAATTGCGAAGCGGTCTTTGATTTGACTTCGACACGCCAGCGCTCAGGGATAATGGGCAACTGCTCGATAGACCAGCGTTTGTACTGTTCGCCATAGGTTTCTGGGGGGGCGGCCTCAACGAGATGACCAATGCACCAGGTTACGGTGATACCTGAACCTGCGAGGCAGCCATTACCTCTTTGGGTGGCCCCCAGTACACGTCCGATATCTTTGCCCTGAGAGGGCTTCTCGCACAGAAATAGCCTCATAGAATTCTCTCGGCACGTGAATCATGCCGTCGAGTATTCCCGGTTGGAGCGTTTAAAATGATAAAGAATGCGGATTGCGAGCCAACGTATTTGATTTTCGAGTTTGATGCCAATCATCGGTGAATGGCACACCATTCGCATCCAGGCTGAAGGTGTATCAAGAGTGCGCCTGCGGCGGCTTAGGTGTCGAGAAAGGCCTACACTGGGCACGGCTCGTTTACGCAGCCAACTTCTTGTGCTGGAGCGCGCGAAACGCAATAGACATCAGTGGAATAGGGGACGACCGCTGTCGGTGATCGTCCTGAAGTGCAATGTGTTACTCGGCCTGAGACACCGGATCTGCGGCCCCCGGCTTGGGGCTCAGGATGATAGCCTCGATCCGGTAAGGGAGGATACCAACACTGCGTGCATTGACTCGATAAGTCGTACGCGGATTGTTGTTCTCATCGGTCCAGTCATCTCGCTCTACACGTCCGCTGACCACGACTCGCATGCCTTTCTGGAACAGCTCGGCGAATTGTTCCGCGTCACGATGCCACCAGTCAACCGGCCGCCAGAAGCCGCCGCGATCTTCAAAGGCACTGCTCTTGCCGGGGACGGGGTTGTCGAAGTAGACGTTCAGGCGCAGCACCCGACGTGGTTCTTCGTTACCGTTGGGATATTCGTGGAATTCTGGCGCAGAGCCGATATTTCCCTCGCCGCTGAAATGTGTACTCATATTGATGACTCCTGCTTGATGTGAAAGGCCCGCACTGGAAAGACAATGCAGGCGGAAACCGTCAACGGCGTTGTACCGATGCCGGATATATCATGCGGTCTTCACCTGGATGTGGCTGGCTCAGATCTGCCTGATGGCCTGTCCGGCGCAGATAAACTTCGTCGGCATGAACCAGTTTGCTGGCGCAGTCCCTGGCCTGGCGTGTGAGTGTGTGCAACAGGCTAACCTGCATGTTCAGCACGGCTCGCTGGACTTCCATTGCATGTAAATCGCTGATGAGTCCGGGTGGCGTGGCTGGGTTGACCATCACTTCTTGCCACAGGGCCACGCCCATGCTGCTGCGGTCGAGGTTGCGCCAGCGCAGAAAAGTGGTGCCTGCGCCAGTGGTTTGCTGGGCCAGTTGCGTCGGTAGCAGGTTGAAGGGATGGCTGCGTGCCTGCGCCAGAACCTGCCGCTGCGCCAGCACGATCAGGCCGTCGCGCAGTGCCTCGCATTGGCTGGCCCAGACTTCGAGTGCCCCTTTACCTTTAAAAGGTTTTAAAAGGCCTTTTAGGTAGCCTGCATGTTCCAACTGCTGGAAGGCGGTCTGTTCCAGCATGGTGAAACGTGTCGATGTGCTCATGCGTGGTCATCCTCGCTATTTTGTGCACCTTCGGTTGGCTTTTCGCTGGCGCTGGCAGGGGCATCCGCAGGCTCGTCCTCGTGTGAGGGTGTTTGATTCGTGGTGCCTGAGTGCGCCATATGCGTTTGTCCACGACGGATCAAAGGTGGTGCGAAGCGTGAACGGCGCGCGCCTTCGAGTACGTCCTGCGGCAGTTCTCCGAACTTTTCCACTGCGGCACGGGCTGCGGCATTGTTGGCGGCAAAGTCGTCACGCTGGGTACCGGAGTAGCGGTATTGCTGTGCCAGACTGAAGAGACTGCGCAGGGCATGGGCACCGTCGTTAAGCCAACGTTCGAGAGTTGATCGGTCGATCAATGCGGTGTGGTGGGCCAGGATCAGGCGGCGGGCAAGATCGTCGTAGTCTGCCAGTAAATAGACCGCCATAAAGCCCAGTTGCGAGGAGACGAACAGTGGCAGCTTGACGGGTTGCACATTCATGTTTTCTCCAAGGCTTAGCGCGGACGGTACGTCTGCCAGTGCCTGATCCACTTGTTGGCGCAAGCTCTGGAGCTGTTCTTTGGTGAGCGCCAGCTTGTCTTCGATGCGCAACATCCACCAGTCGGAGTAGGGATCGTCCTGCTCGGCCCCGCGCTTGAGCTTGTTCATGATGGAGACAAATCCGTTCAAGCCGACGATGCTGGGTTTGCCTTCTGCGGCTGCGCGTCCGTGCCAGATACGCGATGCGTGGTGAGTATGCAGGGTCAGTGACATCGCACTGCGCAATGACCCCAGGTTCAATTGCAAGGATTCAGTGGCATTGTTTTCGTGGGCCATAGTGATGACTCTCTGTAGTGAAACGAGTCGTCAGCTTCGGCTGCAACGGGAAGGCCGTCAGTCATGAAACCGCACTGCTGGTCAGCCTGTTTTGCGAAGCGCCGGACGGCCTGCGAGGGAAGGCTGTGTGCAGCTATACCCAGGGTATAGGCGACTGTGGACGTCAGTGGACGATGCATGGCTATTTCTGCGTGAGTCTGTGCATCTCGTCTGGAAGGCTATGTATGCAGCTATACCCAGGGTATAGACGACTATGGATGATTGTGGACATGTCGAATTCAGGGGGCATCCAGCAATTTGCGCAACCGTGCCAGATGGGCCAGTGCGACATCTCTGTTTGCCGCAGGCGGCTGCGGTGGAGGAGGCGCTTCACGTGGTTTGGTGGCAGGCGTTATTTGTGTGTTGTCCTTCTGCCCAGCCCAGGCTCGGAAATCACCACGCAGGGCTTTCTGGATGATGCCAAACAGATAGCCCGCAGGATTGCGAATGGTGGTTGTCGTGCAACGGGCATCCCATTCGTCAAGGACGGATTGGTGCAAACCGGGTTCAACCGACTGTAATGCGGCCAGCGCACCGGATTGCTGCTCAGCCTTGAGTGCCATAAAACGCTCCGGGAAACTCAGCATTCCAAGCTCTTGCGCACGCGGTACTGTAAGTATTTTTTTATTATTTTCTTTTATATGTACTGTACTTATGCTCTTCGGATTCCGAAGTGGGTTGATTTTGCTGGCGCTCAGGCCTGATTTGGAATCCGAAGTCAGGTCGCCATTATTCCGAAGAGGGGGCGTTATCCCTTCTTCGGAATTGTGATCGTTCATATCCTGTGGGTAACGTGAATCCATGCGCCAGCCCTGTGCGGCCAGACGCTGCGTCAGCACCTGCAATCGGGTTGGCAGTACCTGGCCGCTGAGCATCGAGTCCTGGGACATCTCCTGTAGCGTATACATGCCGACACGCTGGACAGATTTGCTGGCATGAACCAGAGACTGGCTGACCAGCGCCAGGTAGTCGGCGTCAAGCTGGATTGCCTCATAGGGCGTGAGTGGCTCATCATGCAGGACATAGAGGTTGCCCAGAATGCGGCCTGTGCGTGGATCACGTCTGCGCCTGACCAGGCTGATCCATCGGGTCAGGCGCAGCATCGTCAGGGTGCGTGCGACTGTTTCGTGAGACGCTTTGGCCGCGCACGGCATGGAAGCGAGCCAGGGGGCGAGCTGATCGTACGTTGGCATCGCGGTGATACCATCTTCTGCGAGCATCAACCGGAAAACTTGCCAGCCGTTGCGTTCAAGCGGTGTGAGCCGCCCGTCCATCAGTAGTGCCCGTGGCACACTGTCGTGGTGATTGCCGCTGAAGAGGAAACCATCCGTTGCCGCAGGCGATGAGGCGGATTGAACCGGCTTCGCAGATTGCGGTTGCAGACGGGAGAACGCCTGGTCGAACAACTCATTCAGCCGGATGGGGCCGTTTGTGCGTGGCTGGCCACCCGTCATCTGGTCTGCCCTTCATCAATCCATCCGCGTATGGCACTCCAGATAACGGACAGCGGCAGATCCGTGGCTTCGGCAAGCTCCGCTGCGATATCCAGCATAGCCATATCGTCATTGAGTGCCACTTTTTGTGACTTGGCTGCGGCAGACCAGCGGTGCCAAAGATTGGTATCCTGCTCTTCGGTCAGAACCGGATGGCGACCTTTCCTTTTTGGCAATCCGATCACGCTGCGGCGCAACGCGATTTCCTGATGGGTGAGCCCGAAGAACTTGCTGATAAGTTCGGTACTGGCACCCAGGCGCAGAAGCCGGTCGATTCTGGCGACTTCCTCGGTTACATCGTCGACCTGATGCAGGAGGCGACGCAGTACATCTCGATTGACCACGACGGAGCACCAGGACACGTTAGCGTTGGCCAGCACACTTGCCATGGCAGGATGTTTCAGTGCGTCAAGGTCGGTGTCATCGAATCCCATGGACTTGGCTCTGCGCAATTGGCCATTGCGCAGATCATGCAGTGCCTGTGCGATGACAGCCTGATTGAGAGGGTGTGGACCGGTCATGGCTGTGCTCCTCATGATCCGGGAATGACGTCGCCGTCATCCTGTGTGCCGTTCTCAATGTCGATCAGCCTGCGGGTCAGCCGTAGCAATCGGAACAGCTTCACCAGTGCGCTGTCATTGAGCCGCTGTGGTGCATCGTTGGCGTCATTGCTCGCGTCCAGTATCCCCTGCAACAAATGCCCGAGTAGCCCAAACCGGATCGAAGACGTGGTATCTGAAAACGGATGTGTGGCGGGCAGATAGGGGGCGCTCAGAGCGTGCAGCAGCGCCAGCACCATGGATGCTGACGTATCTGTGTTGACACGGTCATCGGCGCATTTGCAACTGAATCCGATGCCATTTTCGTAGGGCTCAATAGCATCTTGTGCACCGACTTCATGGGCGATTTCTGCGGCAAACTGCGCAATATGGGTGCGTAGTCGAGAAGGTTCATCCAGTGATGCTTCAATGTGCCAGATATCAGTGATCGGATACAGGCTATCGGCCTGGATAGGGATGGATTGCAAGATATTGCGTTCGAAGTCCGGCAGGGTCTCGCCAGTATGGTCAGCGACCAGCCGCTGAATCGACTGCAGCCGTTCGGTTGTGCCAGCAGGAGAAACAACATGCTGTTGCAGTAGCGTGGCATGCTCGTCGTTTCCTGTCGCAGATTTGTCTTGTGAGGCGCGGCCAACAGGTTCAGAAGGGGGCTGTGCCGGTTGTGTAGACGCCTTGCTGGTCGTTGATGGCTCGATGTTCCTGGGCGACGTGGATTCCGATGTAACGCCGGGCGGCGTGACGGGTAATGGCGTCTTCTCTTGCAGCGTCGATGCCCCAGGCTCAGCCGATGGTGCTTCATTGCTGAGTAACTGCCAACGCCGATCGGTGTCGGTGATCTCGAATGCCAGCGTGTCGTATTCCATCTCCAGCAGATCGGCCATTTGTCCAATCAACTCATCCTGTACGCGCTGGACACTGAAATTGCCCGGTGTGCTGTCGAACATCACCAACACATCCTGAAACAAGGTGGTGAAGTCGATGTGGTGGTGTGTGTTGGTGCTGCGAGCGGACCAGGCCCGTTCAGCAGCACGCCGCAGGCTGGTCAACTGCTCTACCTGATGCCTTCCCAGCCCGGCATAAAGCACAGTAGGGATGGCCGGAAGCAAGTATTGAATGGCCTCTTGCATGCGACTGATATGGGGCTGGGGGACAGGGTAGCCATCGGCCTTGAGTCGGCGGGCCAGCTCTGACTGTGACAGTGATTTCCCGGTCTCTTCTTCATAAAGCTCCCGTGCTTTATTGACGCCCAGGGCACGTTCAATAAATGACAGGCCACCGTGCAGCTCGTTCTCAGCCAGATGCCCCGTTAATGCGATGATTTCACCGCGTTCCGGCCATGGGCGGAACAGGCATGGAATGCGGAAAAAGCGTTCGTCTCTGGTCTCAGTCCAGAGTTCGCGCAGGATCGAGAGTCTGGTATTGCCTCCGTTGCGAATGATATAGCCCTTTGCCCCTGGGCGCTGAGTGATGGAGGGCGGTGAGTCGAGTCCGCGCTCGCGTATTGAGGCTTTGATCTCGTCGTAGAGCGGGTTGCGCGTTAGTCGTGGATCAAGCTCATACGGTGATAGCTCATCAAGCGTGATAACCATTGCCGTTTCTGCAATAGGTGCGCTCAACACCTCTGCAATGGGTGCTTTGCTCGTGAAGCCTTCGCTCAGAAGTTTGCCGGCAAGGTCTTGTACGGAAATATCAGGCATGGTGGCCTCCCTTGTCAGGAGAGGATTCGTCAGTAGCAAACTGGTGTTGTGTTCGCCGTAGTAAGGCGCGCGCATTACGCCCGGCACGATAGTCGCTAGCTGTCGAACTGGTGAAGATCGGTGGCATACCGGGCTTGGTGAACTTCAAATGCCCACCAGAGGTACGCACAACCTCCCAGCCTTCTTGCAGTGCGTATTCGATCAGCGGTAGTAGTTGCTTGTGGCCCCGAGCTAATTCATGGAGGTGAGACATGATAGGCCCCTCCATGGTTTTTTCCGGTAATGTAGTAGAATTCGGGATGCCATAAATTACTGGTCATCATCCAGATGAGTCTAAATGCAGGTAGTGCGACCGCTAAACCGGTACAGTGGACGGTGGCTTTGCTGATACCACCTTTTGTTGATGTTTGCATGAGTTGCTCCTTATCGTATGACTAGAGCAGTCAGATGCGTTCTTTGAGACGGTCAGTGATCCACCGATCAATTTCGACCGAATCCCAGCCTACTGCTCGTACACCGAGGCGTATTGGCTTAGGAAAGCGACCTTCTTTCATTAGGTTATAGATATGGGCGCGTTTGAACCCGGTTTTAGCCTCAACTTCGGGGCGACGCAAAATACGGTGCTCTGGTAGTGGTGTCGTGTTCTCAGCGTTCATTACTGTCACTCCTTGGTGTTTGGTAGCGTTCATGAGGTGTGATGACTATTAAAAAGACCTCATCATTCCGTTTCATCAAACAATAGGGATGTGCTGGTTACGGTTTTTTAGCTGACTGAAAGACAGAGACTACTGGGTATATTCGTCAGCGCTTATCCGGCTCTTCGTCCGGCAATGTTTATGAAGAATAAATGGCGGTACAGTGTTTCTGTTGTCGGTGTTTTTACGCATGAAATAGAACCCAGTTCAATGGGCTCTATTATGTCGTTCACCAGACTGAAAATGTCAGGCTCAATGTAAATTATATGATTGCTTATTATTCGCTTGATTGGTTGATATTGAATGGAGAGCATCAGAAAATTGAGGGGGTAATGGAGGTAACAGACACTAACTGTGCCTGTCATGCGGCAGACAAATAAAGTAAGACATTAACTGGTGCAACTTACCCATCTGAATGTAGTTCTGTAGGGACTGTCGACATGTGAGCAGACTGCAATTCGCCAATTTCAAGCGCACGGTTGATAAAGCGTTCTAGCTCTGGTGAATAATATTTTTCCGTCGTGATGATGTTGGTCGATGAGTCTGGGATATCGTAAGACGTTGCCCGTATAATTACATTCGGATGGTTATATAATGAGAGTTGTGACTCAAGACCTATGCCGATACCGTATCCTGCAGCTACCAGCATGAGCATCGATTCGTGGCCGGAAATGTACTCGGCAATATTAGGTTGTGATAATGATGCGTCATTAAACCAGCGTCGGATGACGTTATATCCCCCTGCGCATCGTTCTGGATGGCAGAGGACTAGAGGATAGCGAAATGCTTCGGCGACAGAAATAAACTCTAGAGAAAGGAGGGGATGATTACGTGGAATGGCGACAGCAGGACGTTCACTCCAGACTGGTTGTTTGGTGTAGCCAGAGAGGCTGATATCGTCAATAGTGAACCCTGCATCTATTTGGTCGTGAGCCAGAGCCTGAAGCATTTCGTTGACGGACATCTCGGTGATACGTATTTCTGTACGTGGTTCTTCTTCTCGGCATCGGGCAAGTAATTGTGTCAGCCGAGGTTGAGCCAGGCTGTCGCATAGGCCTATACGGAGCCTGCCTCTGTAACCTTTCGCTGCAGCATGTACACGTGTTTTGGCGTTTTCGATAAAGTTAACAATACGTTGAGCTTCCTCGCGGAATACCTCCCCAGGCCATGTCAGTCGAATACGGCCTTTGTTACGGTGCAGCAATTGAACCCCAAGCTGTTGTTCCAGTTCCTTAATCGCACGGGATAGTGGTGATGGTTCTATATGGACTCTGGCGGCGGCTCTTGCGAAGCTCTGTTCTTCTGCAACAACCAAAAAATAATGTAAGTGACGGATCCTCATGTTTTATTGCTCCTTTTTACAAGTAACTTTGGGGTTCTGAAACAACAGAAGGACTAACTTGTTTTGGTTATCTGATGTTAATGATCCATTCCCTGTTCTGTGATGGTTTCACTGATGCAACTCAATGAGATTTCAGGTGAATATTACGCGAAGGAAAAAGTAAAGATACCGTCAATTATAGGGGGTGTGATGTTGATCTTTTTTCTAATAAATCACCTGCGGAACTGCTGATGTTAATTTCAATAGTGCGAGTGCCGTGCAATATAGATTTATGATAAATCACGCTGATGAATTTTTTCAGAAATATTAAAACCCGCATGGCATTGCGGGTTTTAATGAAATGTTTAACTCAGTTAATTCTATGATATATCACCTCTAAAAGAGGTGAGTGCTTGTAACTTTATTAATTATTGTAACTATCATGTCTAGGTTTTTGGAATTAACTACATCAATAGGAGATTGGTTATCTAATGTTTTATTTCTATTAGATAAAGCTTGATAAAATGTCCATGAGTCTGCTTTATCTGATGATTTAAGTACCGCCTGAATCAATTTTTTCTTTATAGGATCGAGTTGCCAATCTGGAATTCGTTGCCCACGATTGCCGATGTTTATTGTTAGTAATTTATTCGATTTTATCTCCCGGTTAATTTGGTCTCGAGATTTACCAGCCAGTTTAGCAAATTGGGATACTGATAGATTGTGCGGTTCTTCATATATGTTAAGCATGTCTATGCGTTTTTTTTGTATTTCTGTGATGATTTTTTCGGATGCGTCTTTCCCACTATATTTTGGTGGTAGAGGTGAAAGTCGTTGGAATGTTTGGTTGTTGTTATTTTCATCATTTGTTGCAACTATAGAAGTTGAAGTGGCTGCTGGAGGAGTTGTTGTTACTGGTGGTATAGGTAAATTACTATCTGTATCCAGCATAGTGGGAATTCCAGCGATATAGATAGTCAAATGCTTCATTGCTGATTCAACAAATCCTTGCTCTAATAAATCGAGCCTGTCAGCCCAATCTTGCATCATACGTCTACGTGGCTCTACATAGCTAGCATGGTTATATGCAGAGCTAACTTTATTTGGATCAGCATGAGAAAGCTGGGCATCTACCCAAACTTTAGGGTAACCAATTTCGTTCAGTGCTGTTGAAATTGTGCCACGTATACCATGGCCTGTGAGTTTATCTTTATATCCCATACGTTTCAGAGCATTATTGAGAGTGTTTTCACTTATACGCTCTTGTAAGTTATAGTAATGTGGCAATAAATAGTGCTGGGCTGGTTTAACTTTATCTATCAAGTACCTGATTACTTCAATTGCCTGTGCAGATAAAGGAACAATATAAGGAGGGATATCCTGTGGCCGTTTTCTATTTTTTCGCATGCTTTTTTGTAGTTGCTTCACCTCTTCGGGAGGAATAAGCCAAAGACCACGCTCTAAATCGAACTGTTCTGGTGTAGCGAGACGTAATTCGCCAGTGCGAACCCCGGTAAGAAAAAGTAAGCGAATACCAAGTTGTGTAGTTTCATTACCTGAGTATTTACGCAATTTACTTAAAAATGACGGTAACTCTGACATGTGTAAGAATGGATTGTGAATTTCTGGCGGTTTTGGTAGCGCAACTTCTTTCAGATCCATAGCAGGGTTAACATCAAGACCATCTATTTTTACCACAGCATAGCGAAATAATTGCCCAAGCCAACTGCGCGCTTTTTCTGCTGTTGTAAATGCTCTTCGCTGTTCAATCTTGGATAAGATTTTTAATAGATCTATACGACGGATGTCATAAATAGGCATCTTGCCAATTTGGGGTAAGATGTCGTTATTAAATGTGCGCTGAATTTGGGAAAGGGTTCCTTTTTTATCCTCTTTGAGTTCTAAAGATCTATATTCAGCCCATTTTTTGAACACGGATTCAAAATCATTTTCGACAGCTAGCTGTATAGCATAGCGTTTTTGCTTACGAGCAGACTGAGGGTTTATTCCCGCATCTAACAAAGCTTTCGTTTCATCTCGCAGGTTTCTGGCTTCTTGCAGTGACACTTTGGGGTAGGTGCCAAGAGATAGGCGTTTTTGTTTACCTAGCCAGTAATAGCGGAAATGCCAAGATTTCCCACCGTTTGGTGAGACGGAAAGAGAAAGGCCATTATCATCTGGGAGTGTATAGGCTTTGCCAATTGCTTTTGCATGGCGAACCGCTATAGCAGAAAGTACCATGATCGTCGCTCCTGATTAAGATCAGAGCTGGATTTTGGTTCTCGGTAGTGTTGTTTAACAGTAACAATCTGGAAGTGAGGTTACCCGTATTCACATGGACTTAAAAATGTACTTAAAACCATTAGATATGAGTAGATTTTGATAGATTTTACTGGAACAAGAGAAGATGGAAATTTTCTTCTTTTCAATGTGTTATAGACATTAGCATACATCTATAGAACATGAATTGGTACGACCGAGTGGACTCGAACCACCGACCCCCACCATGTCAAGGTGGTGCTCTAACCAACTGAGCTACGGTCGTACAGTAGATAACATCTTAATCAGTAACGTTTTGATTAGAATGCTTTTCTTCATTCCAGCGTTTGGAGTGGGCGCTATTATGGACGGCTCCGGCGCTGGTGGCAAGCGCTTTGTTTATCATGTTCTTCCAAGTGTCGAATGTTTAGCCGGATTTGCGTCCTGAGGTTAACTATTTACTGAATTGAAGCAAAACTCGCGAGACCCGGGACGGTTAAGGACATATTGGCTTTACTCCCTGATAGCACAACGCTATCGTATCGCGGCATAGCATCCTGACAGGGGACGACCCCTGACGCGAAAAGGATTCACGGGACGACCCCTATTCGATGTTTAAGGAGAGCAGGGTATGGCCTGGTTTCTATTAGCGCTTGCCGGTTTGTTTGAAATTGTCTGGTCTTACAGCATGAAACTGTCTGATGGCTTCACGAAAGTAGGCGCATCGGTTGTCACAATTGTCGCCATGATTATCAGCTTTGCGCTGTTATCCATGGCGATGAAATCTCTTCCTCTGGGCACGGCCTACACCATCTGGACAGGAATTGGCGCGGTAGGGGCGTTTGTGGTGGGATTGGTCTTCCTCAATGAACCCGCAAATGCGATGAGGATTATCGCTGCGCTGTTGATCGTCAGCGGCTTGATCCTGATGAAGCTGTCCTCATAGCGTATATACCCGTCATACTTCAAGCTGCTTGTGCGTTGGCTGCCCTTACTCAACCCAGTCACTTACCTGAGTAAGCTCCTGGGGACTCGCGCGGTTGCCGCGTTACAAGGCTATAAATTGGCCTTGCCCTAAAGGGCCAACGCTCTGCGTTGTTCAAAACGCTAACGTTTTGTCATGCAACTCGAATTATTTAGGGTATATATAGTTTTTGAATAACACATTGCGTCTGAACGTCAGGTTCGTCTTCATTTGATCATCTGGCGTGTGGCAGAGCCATCGTCACCTGACTCTGCCACTTCCTCTCATTCTCACTCCCTTACTGCTCATTATTGGTTGATTTTGCTTCTTGTTGCTTATTGTCAATAAATGCTATGCTGATTTCTGCGTAATATCTCAATGAACTTGGCGTAAAGTGATTGTTATTGCGCGTTACATGCTCTTTTTAGTGTGTTTTTTGCTTTATCGAGCTAAATCGAGCATTGGCGATTAATCATCACGTCAGTCATCTAACACACCGCACAAAAACGATATCTCTTGGTTCAGGCAGGTTACGGCCTGACTCGCGGCTATCTGTGTACGTACAATCTGAAAGGGGAGTGGAATGATCAAGTTGGTAATTACCGATCTGGACGGCACGTTTCTTCACAGCGATGGCGATTACAACAGAGCCTTGTTTGCCGACGTTTATGCGCTAATGAAAGAGAAAGGCGTGCGGTTTGCTGTCTGCACAGGCAAGCAGTGTGAGCGGGTCGAAGCGCTTTTTGGCGATGATGCGAAAGACATCTGGATTCTGGGAGACAGCGCGACACGCATCAAGTATCAGGGAGAGTACGTTTACCAGTCACTTATTAAAAACCGTCTTGCCTTGAGCCTGATTGGCGTGCTGGAAAGCGTAGACGATCGGCACGTAGTCATCGGTTGTACCCCACACGGTGCGATGGTGAAGGAAACGATCGATCCTGCCTTACTGGAAAAGGTGAAAAAGTCGTACACCAATGTGACGTTGATCTCCAGCTTTGCTGCCGTGACCGATGATTTTGTGAAAATCACGGTTTATGACCCAGAAGGACACTGCCACGAGACGGCGAAGTATCTTGATGCGTTTCACGATCATGCCTATATCGTGGTCTCTGAAGCGTCTTGGATCGACATTGCTGATGTCGGCGTACACAAAGGGCACACCGTAGACATCCTTCAGGAGAAATTGGCGATTACGCCAGAGGAAACGATGGTGTTCGGCGACGGGCTCAATGATATTGAACTAATGAGCCGCGGGGCTTACAGCTTTGCGATGCGCAATGCGTTTGAGGAAACCAAAGCGGCGGCGAATTTTATTGCCCAGAGCAATGATGACGATGGGGTACTGAAAACGATAAAGCTGCTGCTTTCATAAAGTGAACGGCATGAGGCAAACCGGCAGCCGCTGGGGCTACCGTCGCATTATCGGGCAACAATCAGCTCCAGATTTTTTTCGCTTAATGCGCTCTGGCAGGCAGGTGAGATTTCATCATCGGTCACCAGCGTGGTGATTTCATCACATGCAGCCACGCTATAACGAGCCAAAGCGGAGATCTTATTGGCGGTCAGCGCGACGATCACTTCGCTGCTGCGGGTGACCAGGCACTTTTTGAACTCTGCATCGTCATATTCAAAAACGGTCAGGCCTTCATTGGCGTCAAAGGCACAGCCTCCCAACAGGCATTGATCGAAATACATCTTCTCTAGCTGCCTGAGCGTATCGATACCAATCGCGCCGCCGACCTCTCTCTGGATCCTTCCGCCAAGAAAGATCACTTCTACATCCTGATGTTGCATCAGCTCTGTTGCGATAATGGGCGAATTGCACACGGCGGTAAACTTCAGGCCCTGCGGGAGCTGCTTCGCCACGGCCAGATTGGTGGTACCGGTGTCAAAGAAGACGCAGCCATTAGGCTTTATCAGCGGGATAACGGCCTGAGCGATGCGGTCTTTCTGAACAGCGTCAATACTCGCTCGACTGGCAAAATCGATGGCCTCTGGCGGCATACTAACCGCACCGCCGTAGACGCGCTTGCAGGCACCGGATTGCGCCAGTTCTTTCAGGTCACGCCGTATGGTGTGTTCGGATACGTTCAATTCACGTGAGAGCTGGGCGCAGACGACTTTGCCTTCCTCGCTGAGGATCTGCCTGATTTTGGATTGCCGTTGCTCGGGAAAGTCGGTGTAATCGAACATATATGTCCTTGGTTAATCAAAATGATGCACAACCTGCCGCCAGCGAGCAGGCTTCATTCTGGTCAATGATGTGTACAGCATGGAATTGCGCCATGTTAATCTGCACCTTCTGGCAACACAACACCTCTACCGCGTTGATCTGCAATGCGTGAGTCATGGTGTAAAATTTACGCGTTACTATACCGACATCACCGATAAAGAGAGAAAAATAGCCGTGTTTCATGTCATTACCGGGCTGATCGCCCTCTATGTTATCTGGCGTCTGGTCTGGCGCTTGCGTGTCGGTATGCCTGTAAAGCGCATGTTGGCGGTGTTAGTGCTGCTGGCTTCGCAGCATCATCTGATTACGCGCACCTTTTTTGGCACGATGGCGTCGCCGGAAGTGCCCGCATTTGTCCTGATGCTTCTGGGATGGGCGTTTGGCGCGCTGCTGATATCCGCATTCCTGCTGTTGGCTATCGATCTGTTCGGCGTCGTGGGGCGTCTGTTATCCCGTTCGGTTGGGAATGTGTTGCTGAACAATATGACGCTGCGTGGTGGCATTGCCGTGGTGGCGATGGGGCTGGCGGCGATAGGCGTTTGGGAAGCGGTGCGCGTTCCTGAAGTACGTACGGTCGAAGTCGAGTTGAAACAACTGCCGCCTGCGCTGGATGGCTTCCGGCTGGTGCAGCTCACGGATTTACATGCCAGCCGTCTGTTACAGCGCCCCTGGATGGAAGCCGTAGTGGCAAAAACCAACGCGCTTAAACCCGACCTGACGGTAATTACGGGCGATCTGGCCGACGGCACTGTGAATGCCCGTCATGATGACATGGAACCGCTGCGTAACCTGACCGCGCCACACGGTGTGTTTGCCATTGTGGGCAACCATGAATATTACGTGGAATATACGCAATGGGTGCAGCGACTGAATGCGCTGGGTTTGCGCCTGTTGCTTAATGAAAATGTATCGATTGGTCGCGATAATGCCGCGTTTGTGCTGGCAGGGATCACCGACCGTACCGCCGCTGATTTTCAACAGCTGCTGCCAGATACGGGCGCTGCGCTCAACGGAATAGCGCCGGATACCGCTGTCGTTTTGCTCAGCCATCGGCCAACGGGAGCGAAAGAGAATGCGCGTGCTGGAGCGGATTTACAGCTCTCCGGCCATACGCACGGCGGTCAGGTGCTAGGCATGCATTGGGTGACGCAGATGGCGAATGAAGGCTATGTGTCCGGCAGCTATGACGTGGATGGCATGCATCTGTACGTGAGCAATGGCGCGGGTCTGTGGAACGGCTTTCCGATCCGCTTAGGGAAACGTGCCGAGATTACTCAGTTCATACTCCGTTCGCCGTCGCTGTAGTTTGTCGCTGTAGTTTTTAAGGTAGCAAAAGACCCCGCGGCTTCTTGAAAGAGGCCGCGATGACAAGCGGACTCATTATCGCAAGTTGTGCTATCGGCGAGATTATTGATGCAGATAGGAAAAATGTGCGATTGAACCGCTTTTCATCAGGTTAAGCTATCGCAGAAGTTAGCATATACAATTATAAATTATAGGGAGACTCTGGCACTGTCTTGCATCAAGAAGAAGGAATCGGTGAAGCGCTCTGTTGCCATAAGGCAAGGCTATCGGAGAACGATCCACCTTCTTGCGCAGCGATTAAGGCAATGCAACATACTGGGAGATAACGATGGACGAGAATAAAACGAAACCAGCCGGCAAATGTCCGGTTATGCACGGCGGAAACACTTCTACTGGCTCATCAAACACCGACTGGTGGCCAAATGCCCTCAATCTCGACATTCTTCATCAGCATGATACCAAGACCAACCCGTTAGGCAGCGATTTCAGCTACCGCGACGCCCTCAAAACCCTCGATGTCGATGCCCTCAAAAAAGATCTGCATGCACTGATGACCGATAGCCAGGAGTGGTGGCCAGCGGACTGGGGTCACTACGGCGGCCTGATGATTCGTATGGCCTGGCACTCGGCGGGCTCCTACCGTACGACTGATGGTCGCGGCGGCGGCGGAACGGGTAACCAGCGCTTTGCACCGCTTAACTCCTGGCCGGATAACGTCAGCCTCGATAAAGCGCGCCGCTTACTGTGGCCCATCAAAAGAAAATACGGCAATAAACTTAGCTGGGCGGACCTGATTATTCTGGCGGGTAATATCGCGTATGAATCCATGGGACTGAAAACATTTGGCTTCGCCTTTGGCCGTGAAGACATCTGGCACCCGGAAAAAGACACCTACTGGGGCTCGGAAAAAGAGTGGCTGGCGAAGAGCACCGGACGCTATGGCAGCGACGATCGTACCTCGCTGGAAAACCCGCTGGCGGCCGTACAAATGGGGCTGATTTACGTTAACCCAGAAGGTGTTGATGGCAATCCCGATCCGCTGCGTACCGCACAGGATATGCGCGTGACGTTCTCCCGTATGGCGATGAATGATGAAGAAACCGTTGCCCTGACGGCGGGTGGGCACACGGTGGGTAAAACCCACGGTAATGGCGATGCCAGCCTGCTGGGTGCGGCACCAGAAAGTGCGGATGTTGAGGAGCAAGGTCTCGGTTGGCATAACCCGACGGGATCGGGCAAGGGGCGCTATACCGTCACCAGCGGGCTGGAAGGCGCCTGGACAACGCATCCGACGAAATGGGATAACGGCTTCTTCCACATGCTGTTGAATCACGAATGGGAACTGAGAAAGAGCCCGGCCGGTGCATCGCAGTGGGAGCCCGTCAGCATTAAAGAAGAAGACAAACCGGTTGACGTTGAAGACCCGTCTATCCGCTACAACCCGATGATGACCGATGCCGACATGGCGCTGAAAGTTGACCCGGAATATCGCAAGATTTCCGAGCGTTTCTATCAGGATCAGGCGTACTTCTCCGAAGTGTTTGCCCGAGCATGGTTCAAACTGACGCACCGCGATATGGGGCCGAAAGCGCGCTACGTGGGGCCAGATGTGCCGCAGGAAGACTTACTGTGGCAGGATCCGGTTCCGGCGGGGCGTACCGACTATGATGTTGATGTTGTCAAAGCACGCATTGCAGAAAGTAGCCTTTCCATCAGTGAACTGGTCGCAACCGCCTGGGACAGCGCCCGCACATTCCGTGGTTCCGATATGCGCGGCGGTGCCAACGGCGCGCGTATTCGTCTCGCCCCGCAGAAAGACTGGGTAGGGAACGAACCTGAGCGTCTGGCGCGTGTGTTAGTCGTGCTGGAAAGTATTGCCGCTGCAACGGGGGCCAGCGTGGCTGATACCATCGTGCTGGCGGGTAATGTAGGGATTGAGAAAGCGGCGAAAGCGGCTGGCGTACAGGTGACTGTGCCATTTGCTCCGGGACGTGGCGACACCACCGATGCCCTGACCGACGCCGAGTCTTTTGACGTCCTTGAACCTATCCACGATGGCTACCGTAACTGGCTGAAGAAAGACTATGCCGTGAGCGTGGAAGAGCTGATGCTTGACCGCACCCAGCTGATGGGGCTGACGGCGAAAGAGATGACGGTGCTGGTTGGCGGCCTGCGTGTGCTGGGGACCAACTACGGTGGCACCAAACACGGCGTATTTACGAATCGTGAAGGCGCACTGACGAATGATTTCTTCGTCAACCTGACTGATATGAAATACACGTGGAAGCCATACCGTAAAGACCTGTATGAAATCCGCGACCGTAAAACGGGTGAAGTTAAATGGACAGCGACGCGTCTGGATCTGGTCTTTGGCTCCAATTCCATTCTGCGCGCCTACGCCGAGGTTTACGCACAGGACGACAGCAAAGAGAAGTTTGTGAATGACTTTGTTGCTGCCTGGGTGAAAGTGATGAATGCGGATCGCTTCGATCTGGCAGAGTAAGGCGTCACGCTCCCCGCGCCGGTGTTTTCACGGCGCGGGGAGCATCATTTTTGCTGCGCGGCCTTCTATATCACTGCTTCTTGAGATTAAGCATGAATTCTCTGAACGGGGCGGCGAATTCCTTAAACAGTGGGTGCTTTCTATTCTGCATCATCACTTCACTAAATAGTTTCAAACCCACAATAAAGGCCTGAGTCTGTTCCGGCGTCATGTCCATCTTGCCATCGACTTTTTCCAGAATCTTGAACAAATCATCGTGGATTGAGCATTCAAACGACAGCGTGCGCTGCTGCTCGGCTTTTTCTTCCACCGTAATCTGATAGACGTTTCCCATTGTGGCCTCGGTAAATTGAACTCGTGATGGATAGTTGATAAAATCAACTATATGATCATTGGTTGACCGAGTCAATAAAGCATGATGAAAGCTCTTTTTGCCTTACTGGAAAGCTATAAGGCGCAGATGCAGGAACAGATGAAAGCGCACGACATTAGTCTGGATGTGGTGCACGTCCGGTTATGTAAGATCATCGCGATGGAAGGGCGCATTACGCCCCAGTCGCTGGCGAAAAGGGTCTGTCGGGATAAAGCGCAGATCACCCGCATGGTCGCGGAGTTGGTCAAACGCGATTATGTCCGCAAGATCGATAACCCGGATGACGGCCGCAGCGTGTGGCTCAGTTTGTCCGATAAAGGCGTCGCGTTTACGCAGGTTTTTCTGCATCAGGAAAAGCAGATTGAGGCGCAGATGCTTCAGGCGCTATCCCCTGAAGAACAAGCCACGTTTAGTGCGCTGCTGGAAAAAATAGCGGCCAGCCGTTCTGCACACTAAGCCCCGCTTCCGCCAACTTCCGCTGCACTACCGTGAAGCGTACTCGCTGTGCTACTGCACCGAGATAGCGCGATAGCGGCGAGCTTCCCCGCATAATTCTCCCTATAAACGACAGCCGGACTGGCACTTTCGGTGCTGGCACGCCTTTTGCTTTTCTCTATTCGGGACAGCACCACGCATGGCGCTGAACAACCTGAATAGCTGGCTAGGGTTCCGATCCATATCCTATGGATGTCTGGTCCGAGAGCTGGCGACCTCCAGTTGAGGTTACACGGCGGGACAAAAGCCCGGGAGACAGCAACACCCATGGTGTCGCGCTGTTCCCGCTTTTTTCCTACTCAACCGGAGGTCTGGCATGAACCTATCTCGTTTACTGGGCGTTTGCGTCCTCAGTCTCTCAGCGCTGCTGAGTTTCCCTTCTCAGGCTGCGCCTAAAACGCAATTCAACGTATGCTGGACGATCTATGCCGGATGGATGCCGTGGGGCTTCATCGGCACGCAGGGCATTATCGATAAATGGGCCGACAAGTACGGCATCAAGATTAAGGTCACCCAGCTTAACGACTACGTCGAATCGATCAACCAATACACCGCTGGGCAGTTTGACGGCTGCACGATGACCAACATGGATGCGCTGACCATTCCGGCGGCGGGCGGTGTGGATACCACGGCGCTGCTGCTCGGCAGTTTCTCCGCAGGCAACGATGGCATCGTGCTCAAAGGCAAAGGGAAAACGCTGAAGGATTTGCGCGGGATGAAGGTTAACCTGCCTGAACTCTCCGTCTCCCATTACCTGCTGGTGCGCGGTCTGGAAACGGCCGGATTACGGGAGCGGGATGTCACCGTTGTTAACACGTCGGATGCCGATATTGTCGCCGCCTTTGCCACCCGCAGCGTGCAGGCCGCCGTTGCCTGGAACCCTCAGCTCTCTGCAATCAAAAGTCAGCCGGACACCACGGAAGTCTTCCAGTCCGGTCAGATCCCCGGCGAACTGATCGACATGATGGTCGTGAACACGCAAACGCTACAGGACAACCCGGCGTTGGGCAAAGCGCTGGCCGGTGCCTGGTTTGAAATGATGGCGCTGATGAAAGCGGGCGACAAACCGGCGCTGGAGTCCATGGCTGCCGCTTCCGGTACCGATTTAGCCGGCTATCAGGCGCAATTAAAAACCACCCACCTGTTTTATTCCGCGCAGGACAATCTGGCGTTTCTGACCAACTCGGATCTTCCTAACACCATGAAGCGAGTGGCCGATTTCTCCTTCGATAAAGGGCTGCTCGGCACTGGCGCACAGAGCGCGGATTTTATCGGTATGACGTTCCCCGGACAGGTCACGTTGGGCGACAGCGCCAATGTGAAACTGCGCTTTGACGACACCTTCGTGCGTCTGGCCGCAGAGAACAAACTCTGACCCGCAAACTGGAGAGACTATAGTGCGCTTGATCAATCGCTACCCCAGTCGGGGCGGACGGCTGTTGCTGGTCCTGCTGCCGTTTGTCGTGCTGCTGGTGCTGTACCTCATCGGGTCGGTGCTGCGGCTGGAGGCTAACCCCAATGACAAACTCTTGCCGAGTCTTGGGCAAATGGCCGAGGCGATTCAGCGCATGGCATTCACCGAGGATAAACGCAGCGGTGATTACCTGTTCTGGCTGGATACGCAGGCCAGTCTGGTGCGTCTCGCGCTGGGGCTGGGGATCGCCAGCCTGTTGAGCCTGCTGTTCGGGATTGCGGCTGGGGCTTTTCCGCTGTTTCGCGCGCCGCTCTCGCCGCTGATGACCGTGCTGTCGATGATCCCGCCGCTGGCGATTTTGCCCATTCTCTTCATCGTCTTTGGGCTGGATGAACTCTCGAAAGTGATGCTGATCGTGATTGGCGTTACGCCGATGCTGGCGCGCGATCTCGAACAGCGCGCCCGCAACATACCGCAGGAAATGCTGATTAAAGCCCAGACATTGGGAGCTAACAGCTGGGTCGTGGTGCTGCGCGTCATCCTGCCACAGCTGCTGTCGCGACTGCTGATTTCACTGCGGCTGCTGCTGGGCGCGGCGTGGCTATTCCTGATTTCTGCCGAAGCGATTTCGGCAACGGCAGGGCTCGGTTACCGCATCTTTCTGGTACGCCGCTATCTGGCGATGGATGTGATTCTGCCTTACGTCGTGTGGATCACGCTGCTGGCATGGCTCATGGATATGGCGCTGCGCTGGCTACATCGCCGCGTGTTCCCGTGGTCAGAGGAAAGCAAAGCATGAGTTTTATTGAGATCGATAACATCTGGCAGGAATACGGCGACCACGTTGTGTTGGAACGGCTCAACCTGAACGTTGAGGAAGGGGAATTCTGCACGATGGTCGGGGCATCCGGCTGCGGTAAATCGACCTTTCTGCGTCTACTGCTGGGGCAGGAAACGCCCAGCCGTGGCGAAGTGCGGCTCGAAGGGAAAGCGCTGCCAGCCGAACCGGATGCCAGTCGCGGCGTGGTGTTTCAACGCTATTCGGTTTTCCCACATTTAACCGTGCTGGAAAACGTGGTGATTGGGCTGGAGATACCGCGTTCCCCTTGGCTCGGCAGGCTGTTTGGGCAACGCAAGCAGGCGGCGCGAGACGATGCCGCACGGATGCTGGCGCGCGTCGGGCTGGGACACGCCATGCACAAATACCCTAACCAGCTTTCCGGCGGCATGCAGCAACGGCTTGCCATTGCTCAGGCGTTTATTGTCCAGCCACGCATCCTGCTGCTCGATGAACCATTCGGGGCGCTGGATCCCGGTATTCGCGGCGATATGCACACGCTGCTGCTGGAGCTGTGGCGGGAAACCCGCTTAACGGTCTTTATGGTCACCCACGATTTGCCGGAAGGTTTCCACCTCGGCACGCGCTTGCTGGTGTTCGACAAAGTGCGCATCGATCCGCATGCGCCGGAAGCCTATGGCGCACGCATTACCTATGACATCCCGCTTAATCAGGAGCGTCTTGCCACACGCCAGCGTGCGCTTACGCTGGTACCTCCTGTAGTCAGCGTGGCGACATCCTCTATTTAAGGAGCTTTCGGTTATGACAGCGATACAGACATCGACAAACACATCGACAGGCCGAACGACGTTTGATGAAGAAATAGTGCCGGGCGGAGGACATACCTCTTTCATCCTCAAGCGTGGACAGATTCTGCGTATCGAAGATGTGGAAGGTGGCGGCAATGTGGGCCTGCTGCTGTTCAACGCCCACCAGGCCAGCGAACGCCTGAACCTGCCGGATACCCTGAAAGGGCAACATACCGCCAGACTGACGGTCGGGCACTGCCTCTATTCCGATATGGGACGCGTACTGGCGGCGATTGTTGCCGACACGTGCGGCTGGCACGACAGCTTTGGTGGCGTGCTCAATGCGCAGGAAGTGCAGGAGAAATATGGGCAGGGGCGCTATCAGGAATTACGCAACGGTTTTTTCCGTAACGGCATGGATAACCTGCTGGTCGAGATGGGGAAATGGAACCTCAATCTGCAAGATCTGCTGATGACGATCAACCTGTTCAGCAAAGTCACGGTAGATGCGCAGGGCCAGTTTCACTTTCACGCCAATCATTCTCAGGCGGGAGACTACATCGAGCTGTACGCGCCGATGGATACGCTGGTGGTGCTGACCGCCTTGCAACACCCGATGGATCCTAACCCAGCGTATGCGCCGCGCCCGATTGCACTCACCTGGAGCCGGGCGGAAGGCGAGGATGTCGCTGCGTACTGCCGTGCGTTCCGTGAGGAAAATGCGCGTGCGTTTCACAATACCGAACGCTTTTACCTGTAAGGAGGCCGGACATGACCTTAATTGCCAGCAATAAAACGCCCGAGGACGCGGTATTCCGCCATGTAATCCCTGCCGGTGAACCTTATTTGTTTGAGGTGAAACAGGGACAGACGCTGCGACTGCTGGATTTGGAGGGCAATCAGGCGGTGGATACGCTGTTCTATCGCGTCGATGACCCACGTGAACGCTACGATCCGCAACGCACTCTGCGCCGCCAGAATAGCGTCTACCTGACGGCGGGCAGCGTGCTGTATTCCAATCTTGGCAACCCGCTGCTGACGATTGTCGCTGACACCTGCGGTCGCCATGACACGCTGGGTGGAGCCTGTGCGCAGGAGAGCAATACCGTGCGCTATGCGCTTGATCGACGCTACATGCATAGCTGTCGCGATAATTTTCTCTGCGCCTGTCTGCACGATGGCCGCCTGAACAAAAAGGACATCGGTGCGAACATCAACTTCTTCATGAACGTGCCGGTGACGGCAGAAGGTGGGCTGACCTTTGAAGACGGCATCTCCGCACCGGGGAAATACGTGGAGCTGCGCGCTGAAACGGACGTCATCGTGCTGATTTCTAACTGTCCGCAGTTGAATAACCCGTGCAACGGCTGGAACCCAACGCCAGCGGAGGTGCTGATATGGAACTGACGTCGGATCGCGGTGGTGAAAAACGCACGCGCTGGCAGCGGGTGAAAGCGTGGCTGGTGAGCGCGCTGGAGGCAAGGGCGAATCGCTATTACCTGCCGCATCGTGCCCAGTCGGATAAAACCCTATGATTCCGGCGCGATAGCCCGTTTCAGCATTATCTGTTTCAGCACGACCTGACTGTTACCGCGATGGACGACCATCATGCGGATCGCATTTTGGCGGGACGACCCGCCCTTGCATGAGTCTAGCGTATGTTCGACAAACTTCTGATTGCCAACCGTGGCGCGATTGCGTGCCGTATTCTGCGTTCGCTACGTGAGATGAACGTCCGTGGCGTCGCGGTCTATTCTGATGCCGATATCAGTAGCCTGCATATTCAGGATGCCGATGAAGCCATTAGCCTGGGAGAGGGCGCGGCGGCGCACACCTATCTGGATGTAGACAAAATTCTCTCTGCGGCTCGGCATAGCGGCGCGCAGGCCATTCATCCCGGCTATGGTTTTCTGTCCGAGAATGCGGCGTTTGCCGAAGCCTGCGAAGCGGCGCAGATTGCCTTTGTCGGGCCGACGCCGCAGCAGTTACGGGTATTTGGTTTAAAGCACACGGCGCGCGCGCTGGCGAAGCAGCACAACGTACCGCTGCTGGAAGGCACCGAGCTGCTGGAAAATATTGATGCGGCCCTCGGTGCGGCGGCGGCAATCGGCTATCCGGTCATGCTTAAAAGCACGGCCGGAGGCGGTGGGATCGGGATGCGCGTCTGCTATAGCGCCACGGAACTGTCCGACGCGTTTGAAACAGTAAAGCGTCTGGGGCAGAACAACTTCAGCGATGCGGGCGTATTCATCGAAAAGTATATCGAACGGGCCCGACATCTGGAGGTACAGATTTTTGGCGATGGACAGGGCGACGTGCTGGCGCTGGGGGTACGCGACTGCTCGGTACAGCGTCGTAACCAGAAAGTGATTGAAGAAACGCCCGCGCCCAATATGCCGGACGGGGTCGCCGATGCGCTGTGTGCGGCGGCGATCAGTCTGGCACAGGCGGTAAATTACCGCAGCGCCGGAACGGTGGAATTCGTTTATGACAGCGCGACGGACCGTTTTTACTTTCTTGAAGTGAATACGCGCTTACAGGTGGAACACGGCGTAACGGAACAGGTCTGGGGCGTGGATCTGGTGCGCTGGATGATCGCACTGGCCGCAGGGGATTTACCACCGCTGCGCGAGCTGTCTGCCGGATTGAAGCCGCAGGGGCATGCGATTCAGGCGCGTCTGTACGCGGAAGATCCGGGCAAACAGTTCCAGCCGTCGCCGGGATTATTGACGGAAGTTGCGTTCCCCGCCGCAGAAGGACAGAGCCTGCGTATCGATACCTGGGTGACGGCCGGGTGCGAGATTCCCCCGTTTTTCGACCCGATGCTGGCTAAGATCATCGCCTGTGCGTCCACCCGAGAACAGGCGATGGCGGGGCTGGATCGGGCGCTGGCGGACACGCGACTCTACGGTGTGGAGCACAACCGTGACTATCTGCGTCAGATTTTGGCGGCAGATCCGTTTGCCAGCGGTCAGCCGTGGACGCGCTGTCTGGATGCGCTGGTCTACCAGGCGACAACCTGCGAAGTGGTAAGCGCCGGTACGCAGACCACCGTACAGGATTATCCCGGACGTCTCGGCTACTGGTCGGTCGGCGTACCGCCATCGGGACCGATGGACGATCGCGCGCTGCGTTTAGGCAACCGTCTGGTGGGAAATCCGGCAGGAATGGCGGCGCTGGAAGTCACGATGAACGGGCCGACATTGCGTTTTAATACGGACGCTGTGGCGGCAGTTACCGGTTCGGCTATCGCTATCGAGCTGGACGGTCAACCTGTGCCGATGGATCGCGTATTTGCGATACCGGCGGGTGGCACGCTGCGGTTAGGTGCGGCGAGTGCGCAAGGGGTTCGCAGCTATCTCTGCCTGCGTGGCGGTATTGATGTGCCGGATTATCTCGGTAGTAAAAGTACCTTCACGCTGGGGCAATTTGGCGGTCATGCGGGCAGGGCGCTGCGGGCGGGTGACGTCTTGCACCTTGCGCCGCTGACTGACCGACGTATTGGAGACAGCCTGCCGGACGCATTGCGCACCACGTTGTCTACGGTGCGTGAACTGCGCGTGATTTACGGCCCGCATGCGGCACCGGACTATTTCACGCCTGCCTATATGGAAACGTTCCTGACCACCGAGTGGGAAGTGCATTTTAACTCCAGCCGGACGGGCGTCCGTCTTATTGGGCCAAAGCCGGAGTGGGTGCGCGACAGCGGCGGAGAGGCCGGACTGCATCCTTCGAATATTCACGATAACCCGTATGCCATCGGCGCGGTGGATTTCACTGGCGATATGCCGGTTATTCTGGGGCCGGATGGCCCGAGTTTGGGTGGATTCGTCTGTCCGGTGACGATAATCGAAGCCGACCTGTGGGCGCTGGGGCAACTGAATGCGGGCGACCGTGTGCGCTTTATTCCTGTCGATCTCCCGACGGCGCGCGCATTGGCGCAGGCACGTCATGCAGAGGTGGAACAGCTTGCCCCGATCGCTATCGAGTGGTCGCCTGCTGCGCTTATTTCTCCGGTGGTGTTGGATACCGGTGAGGAGGATAAACGGCTGGTTGCACGGCTGTCCGGCGATACCCATTTGCTGCTGGAAGTGGGGGCGGCGGAACTGGATGTCGCGCTGCGTTTTCGCGTCCATGCGCTGATGCTGGCGCTGGAGCAACAGACGCTCGATGGCATCATTGACGTGACGCCGGGCATTCGCTCGTTGCAGGTGCACTATCGCCCCGAAATGCTTTCGTTACAGCACCTGTTGGATGTGCTTTCTACGCTATGGCAGGACGTTTGCACCCAGCAGAATCTGACAGTGCCATCACGAGTGGTTTATCTGCCGCTGTCCTGGGACGATCCCGCCTGCCAGTTGGCGATCCAAAAATACATGACCACGGTACGCAGCGATGCGCCCTGGTGCCCGAGCAACCTTGAATTTATCCGACGTATTAACGAATTGGATAATCTTGATGAGGTTTACCGAACGGTCTTTGACGCCAGTTATCTGGTGATGGGGCTGGGCGATGTTTACCTCGGTGCACCGGTGGCAACGCCGCTGGATCCGCGCCACCGTTTGGTCACCACCAAATATAATCCGGCGCGTACCTGGACGGCGGAAAACTCGGTGGGCATCGGCGGCGCGTACCTGTGCGTTTATGGCATGGAAGGGCCGGGCGGCTACCAGTTTGTCGGACGCACGCTGCAAATGTGGGATCGCTATCGCGGCGTTGGCGCATTTGACGGTAAGCCGTGGCTGCTGCGCTTCTTTGACCAAATTCGCTTCTATCCGGTGTCGGCCGACGAGTTGTTATCGATCCGACGGGATTTCCCGCTAGGGCGCTACCCGTTACGGATCGAGCAAAGCGAACTGGCGCTAAACGCCTATCAGGATTTTCTGTCGCGGGAAGCGGAAGCGATCGAAACATTCCGCGTGCGTCAGCGGGCCGCGTTTGAGGCAGAGCGCGAGCGCTGGCGTATTGCCGGTCAATCGGTGACGGATAGCGTGGACGTGGTGATTGAAGAGGCGAGCGAAGCACCGATCCTGCCGGGACAGGTCGGCGTAGAAAGCCCGATTTCCGGTAACCTCTGGCAGGTGACGACGGAGATCGGCAAAACGGTAGCCGAGGGGGAAACGCTGATGATTCTCGAATCCATGAAAATGGAAATCCCGATTGTGTCGCCGCAGCGTGGCACGGTGCGGGAGATCCGCTGTCAGCCCGGCGCATCCGTTCGCGCGGGGCAGTGCGTGGTGGTGATCGAATCACAAGCGGAATAACGGCGGCGCTCTGTCGTATATCCCCTTCATACTTCAAGTGGCATGTGGGGTTGAGCCCTGTTTTTCCAGACGGTTAAGCAGGGTAGAAAGAGTGGCGGAGCGCTTGCCTTTGCGCCAGAGTAGCGATCTGGCGTGACATGACCTGTGGTAAGTGTGGACACCATGCAAAGTCACATTGAGACGTTGTTGACGCAGGGGTTGTCAGAGTGAATAAAAGTGAGAGACATACACGTGCAGCCAGTCAGGGAGGAGCAAATATTTTTTGATGAGGAAGACGCTAACGGCGAACGTTCCCATTGAAAAAATAATATGAAAGACGATCCAAAAATTAAAACAAAATTCACCACGATGAAAGGTCACGTCTTTTCTATTAATTCTCTCAACCAATACGCCTGACTTTAATCCGTTATAGACGTGAAAAATTTCCCATATTCCACCGCCAATGAGAAGTAGCGGTATGTAATCACGTAACCAATCCATTGCAATCTACTCTTTCAATATCATTTTCGCGGAAGGATTCTATCATAACCGCCGAGGTGTCTATATAAACCGGTGGAAATTCAGTGCATTGCTTTTGAGTCAGATCAAATAGATGTAGCGAACGTGGATGTAGACGGAATGAAATTGAGATTACGGGAAGATAATCAATGCAGATTCAACAGAGGATTGAACAGATTACTTTCAGTAGGGAATAGTGGAAATAAAATATTTTGAAAACAAGTAATGGTGCGTTCAATTGGACTCGAACCAACGACCCCCACCATGTCAAGGTGGTGCTCTAACCAACTGAGCTATGAACGCATTGAGATACCGAACTGCCTGTCTGACAGCGAGGCGAATAGTAGCGAGCGAGGGGAAAACTGGCAAGAGGAAAAATGCAATTTTGTGCTCTTGCCAGTGCGATTGCTGGGGTTGTGTCCATTCCGTTGTTTTTTTCGACGATACCCGTCATACTTCAAGCTGCTTGTGCGTTGGCTGCCCTTACTCACCCCAGTCACTTACTTGTGTAAGCTCCTGGGGATTCGCTCGATTGCCGCGTTACAAGGCTCATAAATGGGCCTTGCCCTAAAGGGCCAACGCTTTGCGTTGTTCAAAACGCTAACGTTTTGTCACGCAACTTGAATTATTTAGGGTAGAAGACAGGGTGAAACGTTATCTAGCGGGCGGCGCGCGCTAAAATCCGTGCGGCGGGTTGGCGCTGGAGAAAACGAATCCGCGTCACCATCATCACGGCCGCTGCCGTCAGGCCAATGATGAAACCACACCAGAAGCCCGCAGGCCCCATGCGCGGCACGATAATATCCGTCAACGCCAGCAGGTAGCCGCTCGGTAACCCCAATACCCAATAGGCGACAAAGGTAATATAGAAAATTGAACGGGTATCTTTATAGCCGCGCAAAACGCCAGTGCCGATCACCTGAACGGCATCGGAAATTTGATAAACGGCGGCCAGCAGCATGAGCTGAGAAGCCATCGCCACAACCAGCGGATCCTGATTGTAGAGCAGGGCGATAGGTTCACGCAGTAGCGTGGTGAAAATGGCTGTGCAGCAGGCTAAGGCCACACCCGCCATGATACCGGTGTGCGCGGCAATGCGGGCGTTCTCAACCGAGCCTTCTCCTAAGCGATGCCCGACGCGAATGGTCGTGGCGACCCCCACCGAGAGCGGAAGAACGAACATCAGCGAGCTGAAGTTCAGGGCAATCTGGTGACCCGCCACATCGACGACGCCCAGCGGCAACACCAACAGCGCCACCACGGCAAACAGTGTCACTTCAAAAAGTAATGCCAGCGCGATAGGTAAACCGAGGCCAAAGAGGCGCTTCAGCACGGCAACGTCCGGGCGGAATGCGGGACGGTGCAGGCGGATATCGCGTAGCCAGGAAGCGTGTCGGGTATAAAGCATCATCAATAACATCATGATCCAGTAAACCGAGGCGGTAGCCACGCCGCAGCCAACGCCGCCCAGTTCGGGCATGCCAAATTTACCGTGGATAAAGATGTAGTTGATCGGGATGTTGATTAACAGCCCGATGAATCCAATCATCATGCCGGGGTAGGTTTTGGATAGTCCTTCACACTGGCAGCGTAAAACCTGATAGAACAGATAGCCGGGAACGCCCCACAGTAGCGCATGCAGATAGCCGATGGCTTTCGCTGCCAGCTCGGGCGAACCGTCGCTCATCAGGTTAATGGCGTATTCCCCCTGATACAGCACCAGCATCGTAAGCACCGAAATGATGGCGGCGAGGAAGAAGGACTGTCGCACCTGATGAGAGATACGATCGCGTCGGCCGGAACCGTTGAGCTGTGCGACAACGGGCGTCAGCGCCAACAGCAGGCCATGGCCAAAAAGAATGGCGGGTAGCCAGATAGAGGTTCCCACGGCGACGGCGGCCATATCGGTGGCGCTATAAGCACCGGCCATGATGGTGTCAACCACACCCATCGACGTTTGGGACACTTGCGCAATAATGACAGGAACAGCAAGCACCGATAATTTACGCGCTTCTGTCAGATACTGTTGCACGGATACCTTCCTTGAATGACTTAATTTTGCTAGCGGAATGAATAATCTGGATATGAAAAACGTCAAGAATAAAACGAGAACGTTATTGTAACGACTTAATAAAAGTAAACCAGCTTGAAAGAGAATATATTCTTTTTGTTACGCTGCGGTTTCGATAACGTCTGACGTACCGTATTCCGGTTTGGTTTTCCGCGGAATATCGGGCACACTGCACAACGTCATTTCTTTGTTTTTAAGAGGCAAACCGCATGTTTACCGGTATTGTTCAGGGCACCGCGCCGGTGGTGTCGATTGAAGAAAAATCCAACTTTCGCACGCACGTTGTCCAGCTCCCGCCCGACCTGTTGCCAGGGCTTGTGCCCGGCGCTTCGGTGGCGCACAACGGCTGCTGCCTGACGGTAACCGCTATTGACGGCGATCGTGTCAGTTTTGATCTCATGAAGGAAACGCTGCGGTTAACGAATCTGGGCGATATTCATGAAGGTGATGTCGTGAATATTGAGCGAGCCGCGAAATTCGGTGATGAGATCGGTGGGCACGTCATGTCGGGCCACATCATGTGTACGGCGGAAGTGGTTAAGATTCAGGTTTCAGAGAATAACCATCAAATTTGGTTCCGTCTGGCAGATGAAGCGCTGATGAAATACGTGCTGCATAAAGGCTTCGTTGGGATTGACGGTATCAGCCTGACGGTGGGAGAAGTGACCCGTGGACGTTTCTGCGTGCATTTAATTCCAGAAACGCTGAACCGTACCACGCTGGGGCAGAAGCGTCTGGGCAATCGCATTAATATAGAAATCGACCCACAGACACAGGCCGTGGTCGATACGGTCGAGCGCGTGTTGGCTAGCAAGCACGCGAGCGAGCTCGGCAAGGAAGAGTAATTCCTACGTTGCGCATTCTGGTAAACCGGACGAGTAATATCGTCCGGTTTCTCTTTTCAGTCAGCACACGACTTTCTGTCAACACACAATGTTGTCAGCGCGCAACGCGCAATCCACCGTCGACCCCATCCGTGCTGAACAAGACCTGCCAGAGCTGAAGTTCTCTTGCTCTGAAAGCCCCAGCACAAAAGTTAAGATAGTAACTGAACATCCGGCGGAAGCGGGCGGTGTAGCGTGTGGAAAGCCGTGGCCAGTTCTGCTGAAAGCGAGTGTGCCAGGCCATTAAGGTACGATCGTAATCAGCACCGAAATTATGCCAGTCTTCCATCACCAAATAAGGCTCGCTTGCCTGCGCAATATGCTGTACGGAGGGAATACAGCCGTTGGGGAAGATGTATTTATGAATCCAGGGATCGATGTGCGGATTGGTCTTATTGGCCCCGATGGTATGTAGCAGAAACAGCCCATCGGGTTTTAGATTACGCCGCACGACGCGGAAATAATTGTCATAGTTGCGTGGCCCGACGTGTTCAAACATGCCAACTGACACCACGCGATCGAATTGCCGATCGAGATCACGGTAATCCTGTAATTCAATGGTGACGTTCAGATTCTGACAACGTCGCTGTGCCAGCACCTGTTGCTCTCTGGAAATAGTGATGCCGTACACTGAGACGCCGTAGTGGCGTGCCGCGAATTCGGCCAACCCGCCCCAGCCACAGCCGATATCCAGCAGAGTCATCCCTGATGTTAACTGGAGCTTTTCGCAGATCATGGCAAGTTTATCTTCCTGCGCCTGTTCCAGCGTCTGTGCCTGTTTCCAATAGGCGCAGGAGTATTGCATATAGGGATCCAGCATCAAGGTAAAGAGGTCGTTACCTAAATCGTAATGCGCTTTACCGACAACCTGAGCACGTCGGCGGGATTGTAAATTCGTGACGCGGGAGAGGGCGACGCGCGTCAGGTCGTGCAGACGGCGGGGCAGCCTGGCCTCTAACCCCGCACGCAGGACGCGATGGGAAAACATATCCAGCCGTTCACATTCCCACCACTCATCCATGTAGCTTTCTCCCAGCCCCAGCGATCCCTCACGCAGGATACGTTTAAAGAAATTGGGGTTGGTCACGCGGATGTCAAAAGGGCGAGTGCCGTTGATGGTGATATCCGCGGTGGCCAGCATGTCTTGCACGATGTGGAACCAGGGCGCGGTATTAGGATCCCATTCTTCTGTATAAGGTAAACCCATCATGTCTCCTTAACTTTATGTAAAAGTATCGTAAAACATACCTGGACAACACTTATCGCAGCCGAGATCTCGGCTGTCACCAGAGAAAATGAAACACGGTGTTAAATTGAAAACTGCTTCAGCCAGCATACAAGAGAATTGGCTGAAGCAGGGAGGGGAAGCAGCAGGAATAAGAAAATCGGCTGTACAGAATGGCTGCGGCTAGCGGCGATAGTCGAGGTAGGGGCCGTCTGCAACCGAGCGGCGTTCAATCAACGTCGGGTGCACTTCAATGACGTGTGCATCTTCCCGCTTACTGGTAATGCGATCCAGCAGCATTGCGAAAGCGGACTGACCCAGACGCTCCTTTGGCTGGTGGATGGTCGTCAGCGCAGGCGTAAAGAAACGCGCGTGGCGCACGTTGTCATAACCGATCACCGAAATATCCTGCGGCACACGCAGACCCAATTCGTCAGCCGCACAGATAGCCCCCATCGCCATAATATCGCCGCCGCAGAATACGGCCGTTGGACGCTGTTTCTGTGCGAGGATCTGATGCATGGCTTTATAGCCGGATTCCGGTTCGAAATCGCCTCGAACTACCCATTCGTCGCGTACGGTGATGTCGGCTTCCTTCAATGCTTTCAAAAAGCCGAGGTAGCGCCCGCTGCCGGTGTTGCGTTCTTGAGTGCCGGGGATGGCGCCGATATCCCGATGGCCGCGTTCAATCAGGTAGCGACCAGCCATATAACCGCCTTCAAAGGCGTTATCGATAATCGTATCGGTAAAATCGCTGTGCATCTGTCCCCAGTCCATCACGACCATCGGAATGCTGCGATAATCTTCCAACATCGACAACAGCTCTGGTGGGTATTCAGCGCACATTACCAACAGGCCATCGACGCGTTTTTGCGCCAGCATGGAAAGATAGGCTCGCTGTTTGCCGATGTCGTTATGTGAATTACACAGCACCAGCGTGTAGCCTTTGGCATAGCAGCTGTTTTCAACGGCTTCAATGATCTCGGCAAAATAGGGGGCTTCGCTGGATGTGGCCAGCAAACCGATAGATTTGGTGTGATTAACTTTGAGGCTGCGGGCGACGGCGCTGGGCGAATAGTGCAATTCTTTGATTGCCGCCCTGACGGCTGCCTTAGTCTCTTCGGCGACGAAACGTGTTTTATTGATCACGTGCGATACGGTTGTGGTGGAAACGCCAGCACGTTTTGCCACATCTTTAATCGTTGCCATCTAAAAATGACTCCTGAACTTACCTGTTACAGACGTAAGTATATTGTTAATCGTTTGCCTACGTTTAATGTTCTTCTTCTAAGCTAAAAAACAGGATTTCAGAAGGAGAATGCCGAATGTTATACCGAAGGGATCTGGGTTGACGTTTTTCGACTGATACGCAGCGCTTTCATAAACAGCGGATTGTGTCCGATTTATCATGAAAGTGAAAGGGCTAATTTATACTATTAGTGATGCATTCGTCCGAGATTTTTCGCTACAATTATGAAAGAATCGTAATAACCCTATTATTTGTGGCTTTTACTACCTAAACGGGTTTGGCTGTGAACGGTGGTGTCTTTTCAGATGAAGCTTTCAGATAAAATTCGTTCGTTAATAAGGAGTAATTCATGGATACAGATCTGAAGATGTCTTTGCTGACAACTGTTGGCTCGTTGGCTGTGATCATCGCGTTTAGTTTTATTGCGGTGCTGAACTAACCGAACGGTGCCTCTGGGCGGGTTAGGTATTCAGACACGTTGATGATGCATAAAACGTGTCTGAATCGCATCTCTTCACAGCGCTTTTCTCTACTACGTACACCTGTCTCTTAACGAATCGTCTGCGGCGTCACCACGCGACGTGCGCCAACGTAGTGTTCCTGCCAATAATCTTCACTCAGCTTGCTGATACGAATATCTGAGCCTGTACGCGGCGACTGAATAAATTTCCCTTCACCCAGATAAACCCCGACGTGATCGGCTGCGCCACGATTATTGATGCGGAAGAAGACCAGATCGCCACTTTCCAGCTCGCTCTTTTTAATCGGAGCGGCGTCACGCAGGTGATACATTTCGTTTGCGGTGCGTGGAATTTGGATCTTAACGACATCTTTGTAGGCGTAATAAACCAGTCCGCTACAGTCAAATCCGGTAAAGGGAGAGGAACCGCCCCAGTGGTAAGGCTTACCTATTTGGCTCATCAATTTATTCATTGCGGTCGTTTTGGCATGCTGATAGCGTTTTTTATGTGCTGCGCTTAGCGCCATTCCTTTTTCTGTCGGCGCCGGATTTTTATCCGCTTTCCCCTTGAGTGCGGCCTTCTTCAGTCCGGTTTTGACTCTGGCTTGTGCGGTGGTTTGTTTCTCTTCTTCAGGCTTCAGCTTTTTAAGATTTTTTTTCACGAGCGCGGGCGTGCTGCTTTGCGTCCGTGACGGCTTTTTTTCTGCCACTTTGCTCGCGGTGCGGGATTTGGTTTTATTGCTGATTGCGGTAGGTTCTGGTTTTTTGCTTTTGATCGGCGTCGGTGATTTAGCATTACCCTTTGTTTGGCGGCTTTTCTTATTCGTTTCTACCACGGCGCTTTTCTTCGGGGCAGAATGCGGGGTATGCGGCGCAGCCTGAACCACGTTCAGGGATAGATTACTGAAAAATAATATAAAAAGGGTAATAAATAAGCGCATAATAACAGTGACCGAACATAATCCTTAACTCGCTCAATCCGCACAGTATTCCTGAAAACGGCGTCATAAAAAAGTGGGCACGGTCGCTTTATTCATACAGAATAGTGAAAAAACGTTAATAGTTATTTTTTCGATTGATTTATCAGCGTTTTCTGGCGTTGATTTCATCAATGATGAATACCTTCAGGGAAAAATAACCCTACAAAAAATGGCGTTTTTTTGTGGCTAGTGGCATCGGTACAATATCACTGAGTCAATATCACTGAGTCAATGTCGCTGTCGTAGCACCTCTGACGGCGGCTCATGGCTAGCGTTTTGGACGTTAGCCATCCTATAGAATTAAGGAAGCAAGAAGATGACGACACCGACAATTGAAAAAATTCAGCGCCAAATTGCTGAAAACCCGATTCTGCTGTACATGAAAGGCTCCCCGAAATTGCCAAGCTGCGGCTTTTCCGCACAGACTGTTCAGGCGTTGTCTGCCTGTGGCGAACGTTTTGCGTATGTTGATATTTTGCAGAACCCAGACATTCGTGCTGAGCTGCCGAAATACGCGAACTGGCCGACATTCCCACAGCTGTGGGTTGATGGTGAGCTGATTGGCGGTTGTGATATCGTGGTTGAAATGTTTCAGCGCGGTGAACTGCAGCCGCTGATCAAAGAGACTGCAGACAAATACAAAGCGCAGCAGGCTGATCAAGAGTAATGCTTTCGTCTGGCGTGATGACGATGTCAAATGTTGTTACGCTGCGAGCGTAAGTCCTGCCAACGGGTGCCTTTATGGCACCCGTTTTTTGATCTCAGCCTTTTCAGTCTTCGGCTGACGCGTCTTCCAGCGAATTTTCTTCCAGTGCAATCGGCCATCCGCCCAGACGTTTCCAGCGGTTAACCAACTCACAGAACAGTAATGCCGTCTGGTTGGTGTCATACAGCGCGGAGTGCGCCTGGCTGGAATCAAACGCAATACCGGCGGTAATACAGGCTTTAGCAAGGACTGTTTGGCCTAACACCAGCCCGCTGAGTGCTGCGGTATCGAAAGTAGCAAAAGGGTGGAAGGGATTACGTTTCAGGCTACAGCGCTCGGCTGCTGCGGCCATAAAGCTATGATCGAATGTGGCATTATGCGCCACGATAATCGCGCGGTTGCAGCCTTGGTCTTTAATGCCTTTACGCACGACTTTGAAAATTTCATGCAGCGCATCATATTCGCTCACGGCACCACGCAGCGGGTTGGTGGGGTCAATGCCGTTAAACGCCAGTGCGGCGGGCTCCAGAATCGCGCCCTCAAAAGGTTCGACATGAAAATGTAGCGTTTCATCTGGCTGTAACCAACCGTCTTGATCCATTTTTAATGTTACCGCCGCAACTTCCAGCAAGGCATCGGTTTTCGCATTAAATCCGGCGGTTTCAACATCAATCACTACCGGGTAAAACCCACGAAAACGGCCGCTCAGGGCGTTCAGATCACTTTTATCAGCCATTTTTCTCTTAATTGTTAGCAAAACGCAGCGCGCATTATTGCAAATTTTGACCGGAGATGCAGCATGCCCGTGCTGTTTCAAACGGCGGAGATAGCAGAAGAGGGGGGAGAACAGGTGCTGATGCAGCACCTGTAGAATGCGGGAGATTAGTGGCCGATGCCGTTACCGGCGTGGGCGTTTTCGATCAATTCGATTTTATAACCGTCCGGATCTTCGATGAACGCGATCACGGTTGTGCCGCCTTTGACCGGGCCCGCCTCGCGCGTTACATTGCCACCCGCTTTGCGGATACGCTCGCAGGTTGCGGCAACATCGTCAACGCCCAGCGCGATATGACCATAGGCGTTGCCCAAATCATAGCTGTCGACGCCCCAGTTGTAGGTCAGTTCGATAACCGCGCCTTCGCTCTCTTCGGTATAACCGACGAAAGCCAACGTGTATTTGTATTCGGTATTCTCGCTGGTGCGCAGCACGCGCATGCCCAGGATTTGGGTATAGAAATCGATAGAACGTTGTAAATCGCCAACACGCAGCATGGTGTGAAGTAAGCGCATAGTGTCCTCGTTAAAAAATGCAACAAAGAGGGAAGTATAGCGTTGTGGCGCTACCGAGTCCAAGCTGTTGGGATGATGCTAAAAATGCGACACTACAGTGAGGTTTGTGTTAAAACGTACTCTCAGGAGGGGTAAATAGCGCGTTGGGGCAATTTTAGGCTGCCTGACGTGTAAAAAAATCGTCAGTTATTACAATGGTTACCTAATTATTTTCATTGTGACTGTCCGTTTGGGCTTGCCAGCGGTAAAGAACAGGGCTTCAATAAATAGAGTTGTAGCAGGAGGTGTTGTGCCAGAGCAACTTGAACTCTTTGTTGTCCCTAATCCATGCCGTGGTATTTGTCAGGCGGATGAAGGCGGATATTGTCGCGGTTGCTTTCGCAGTCGTAATGAGCGCTTTAGTTGGGGCCAAATGAGTGATGCGCAGAAACAGGATGTGCTGCGTTTGTGTCGGCAGAGAATGAAACGTTCACTGCGTTCAGAGAAATCCGATACACCAGCAGAGTCCCGTCAGCCATCGCTGTTCTAAGTTACCTTGTCTTAGATGATCTATTTACGTGAAATTTTGTTTAAGCAACGCAGGAGCGTTCGATTGAATAAAATAAGCCTGAGATCATTTTTAAAAGACTTTTATTTGATAGAATCCATTTCATATGGAGCTATTTTTACAACAATAAAGTCATTTTTTATTCTTATAAATCAGAGTTGATTGCAATCCAGGGATATAACTTAGCGTGCTAACAATAAGGAGAGGTGATGGAATTGCCATTAGGATCTGATTTAGCCCGTCTGGTGCGCGTATGGCGTGCGCTGGTCGATCATCGATTAAAACCACTTGAACTGACTCAGACGCATTGGGTCACGTTGCATAACATATACCATCTACCCCCTGGGCAGTCGCAGATTCAACTCGCCAAAGCGATAGGTATTGAGCAACCCTCATTAGTCCGAACACTGGATCAGCTTGAGGAAAAAGGGTTAATCACTCGCCACGTTTGTGCGCACGATCGTCGGGCAAAACGTATTATGCTGACCGAATCAGCAGAGCCAATCATACAAGCAGTCAATGGTGTAATTAGCCATACACGTAGTGAAGTCTTATTTGGTATTACGCCGGAGCAGGTTGATGAATTAGCGTTGCTGGTTTCGCGTCTTGAGAAAAATATATTGGCATTACATGAGAATCAAGCGTAGCTAAATTTGGGTTACGCAGAGGGAGAATTAAATCCCGGCAAGATTACCGGTATCGATTATTGGTTATTTATTCCGGGAGTTGATTATTCGTTGTGACGATCGCCGCAGAACGTGGCGATCGTCACACAGCATTAGCGTGGGGAAACGGTAATGCTGCGGCCATTGCTGGCCATGGCAACGCGTTGACCTGCGCTGAATTTCGTATCGCCTTGTTTCTGTACCACCATGATGGTACTGCCATCATCACGACGAATTTCCAATTCTACGCCCTGTGTGCGGTTCAGCGCACCCGTAGCGCCTTGACCTGCTACACCACCGGCTACTGCGCCAGCTGCTGTCGCCAGACTACGACCGGAACCGCCACCGATAGTGTTGCCCAGGAAACCACCCAACACAGCGCCGCCCAGCGCGCCGATCACGTTAGAGTCTTCTCCCGCCTGAATTTGAACCGGACGCATAGAAACAATCGTACCGTAGGTCACGGTCTGCACTTGTTTAGCTTCGGATGCGCTGTAAACATCACCTGAAAGCGTACTGGTATTAGCACAACCAGCCAGCGTGATACCAGCAAGGGTAACCACAAGCAAACGCTTCATCATAATACAAACTCCTTAATAGCGAATATGTCGGGCTGGCTCAGCCTCGGCCGACGCAGTGTTATACCAATAAATTATGGTCTGGCTCAGTGTAGCATGCCACTCTTTTTACTCTTTTTTTCAGAATATAATAGTGCGCTTAAATTGCGTATAAACAGAGGAATAAATAGTACGAGAAAGGGCATTTTTTGTAGCAAATATTATCAAAAACCGATATTTGGTTAAAACCTAACCCGTGTGGCAAAAACGTAAAAAATTTAATAATTCAGCGTGTTAACGTGCTACTTTTATTCTCAACGTAACGGTTGTTATCGGTGTTCTCTTTTTATCCCACAGGGGCAAAGGCTATATAATGAGATCAGGCAGATATATTGGCGTAATGTCCGGCACCAGCCTTGATGGTGTGGATGTTGTGCTAGCCGCGATTGACGAACATACGGTTGCTCAGCAGGCCAGCTACTGTCACCCGATACCGCAGGACATCAAAATGGCCATCCTGGGCATGTGTCAGGGGCAGGCGGTGACGCTGTCGGCGCTGGGACAGCTGGATACCCGTCTGGGCATTTTGTTTGCCGAAGCTGTGCTGACGCTGCTTAAAGAGACGGAGTTGGGCGCGCAGGATATCACCGCGATTGGCTGCCACGGGCAAACGGTTTGGCATGAGCCCACGGGCGATGCGCCTTGTACGTTGCAGATCGGCGATAATAACCGCGTTGCCGCCTTGACTGGCATCACAACCGTAGGGGATTTTCGCCGCCGCGATTTGGCTTATGGCGGGCAGGGCGCTCCGCTGGTGCCATCGTTCCACCATGCGTTGCTGTTGCATCCTGTCGAACGACGTATTGTGCTCAATATTGGGGGCATCGCCAACCTGTCGCTGTTGGTGCCGGGTGCGCCCGTGCGTGGCTACGACACCGGTCCCGGCAATATGCTGTTGGATGCCTGGATCTGGCGGCACTGCGCGCAGCCGTATGATAAAGATGCCACGTGGGCGATGAGCGGTCAGGTGAATCCGCTATTGTTACGCCGGATGCTGACCGATCCTTATTTTGCGTTGCGAGCGCCCAAAAGCACCGGGCGTGAGTATTTCAATCTGGGCTGGCTGGAAAGAATGCTGGCGGGCCTGCCGCCGATAGCGCCGCAGGATGTTCAGGCGACGCTGGTTGAGTTAACGGCGGTGAGCATCGCTGAACAGGTGCTGTTGGTCGGTGGGTGTGAACGCTTGCTGGTTTGTGGCGGTGGCGCGCGTAATCCGCTCATTATGGCGCGTCTTTCGGCACTGCTGCCGGGTATCGAAGTCAGCACGACGGATGAGTGCGGCGTGAGCGGCGATGATATGGAAGCGCTGGCATTTGCCTGGCTGGCGTCACGCACGCTATCAGGGCTGCCGGGCAATCTGCCGTCTGTCACGGGAGCGAGCCAGGAAACGGTGTTAGGCGCGATTTATCCGGTCAACGCGGATTAATCAGATTTTGCCGAGAGGTTCATCGCTATCCTCTTGTTAAACTTAAGCGAGCGGCAGCGTCAGTTGCCGCCATCGACAAGAATGACAGGAGAAAAGAATGAAACGATTGCTGACAGGGACAGCGCTGATTCTGCTGAGTGGATGCAGTTATTTTGGTCATAAACAGACGGTGGAAACGCTGCATTATCAATGCGGGACAATGCCGCTAACTGTGACGCTACAGCAGGGCGGTGAAGCGACTCCGCAGGTGAGTTTCCTGCTGGATGGTGAACGTCTCACACTCCCTCAAGTGGTGTCTGCTTCTGGCGTCAGATACAGCAATGACACCTACACATTCTGGAGCAAAGGCGATCGTGCATTTATCCAACGGGGTGAACGGGTTATCGTAGACGACTGCGTATTGGCACCGATGTAGCTGACGCCGCACGCTAGTGATGTCGCTGCTGATTGCGATTTTTCGGGTACGGGAGCAAAATGGGATTTTCGCCCGCTTCTGGCCCGACATTGCGACAGCAGGATATTATGACTCAGGAACGCTCCCCTTCTGACGGTTCTCCTCTTATTCAACCCGCCGATATTGCTGACATCCGCCGTGAATACACGCGTGGCGGGCTTCGTCGTAGCGATCTTCCCGCGAACCCGCTGGATTTATTTGAACGCTGGCTAAAGCAGGCCTGCGACGCAAAACTGGCCGATCCTACCGCGATGTCTGTTGCGACCGTGGATGAGCACGGGCAGCCTTACCAGCGTATCGTTCTGCTGAAACACTATGATGAGAAAGGCATGGTGTTTTATACCAATATGGGCAGCCGCAAAGCCCATCATCTGGAAAACAATCCACGTATCAGCCTGCTGTTCCCTTGGCATATGTTGGAGCGGCAGGTCATCGTGCTGGGGCGCGTAGAGAAACTGCCGGCGCTTGAGGTGCTGAAATATTTCCACAGTCGCCCGAAAGACAGCCAGATTGGCGCGTGGGTATCAAAGCAGTCCAGCCGGATTTCAGCGCGCGGCGTGCTGGAAAGCAAATTTCTGGAATTGAAGCAAAAATTCCAGAATGGCGAGGTGCCTTTGCCGAGCTTCTGGGGTGGCTTCCGCGTTGTTATCGATTCTGTCGAGTTTTGGCAGGGCGGTGAACACCGTCTGCATGACCGATTTTTCTACCAGCGGCAGGACGAGGGCTGGCAGATCGATCGTTTAGCGCCCTAATCGCGAAATATCCGTGTTAAACGCTGGCGCTCCTATCATCAGCACTTTATCCTATGAAGTTTCGCGCTGACTGGGCATTGCGCGGCGATATGGCGTTCATCGCCTGTTGCATAAAGTCATGTAGCAGCGAAATCATCATGCGACAGCAGGCAGGTATGCTGCGCATCTCTCACGGCGTTGTGCGTAAACCCAACGGGAACGTAACAGCCTGTTTTTTATAAAAATGGAGTTATCGATGGCGAGTAGTAACCTGATTAAACAATTGCAAGAGCGGGGCTTGATTGCCCAGGTGACGGATGAGGAAGCGTTAGCAGAGCGGCTGGCGCAAGGGCCAATTGCACTGTATTGCGGCTTTGATCCCACCGCCGACAGCTTGCATTTGGGGCATCTGGTGCCGCTGCTCTGCCTGAAACGCTTCCAGCTGTCTGGCCACAAGCCGGTGGCGCTGGTTGGCGGTGCCACGGGGCTGATCGGTGACCCAAGCTTTAAAGCCACAGAACGTAAGTTAAACACGGCTGAAACCGTGGGTGAGTGGGTAGAGAAGATTCGTCGTCAGGTTTCCCCATTCCTGGATTTTGACTGCGGCAAAAACAGCGCTATTGCGGCTAATAATTACGATTGGTTCGGCAGTATGAACGTGCTGGATTTCCTGCGTGATATCGGCAAGCACTTCTCCGTTAATCAGATGATTAGCAAAGAAGCCGTCAAACAGCGTTTAAACCGTGATGACGTCGGCATTTCGTTCACCGAGTTTTCCTACAACCTGTTGCAGGGATACGATTTTGCCTCGCTGAACAAGCAGCATGATGTCGAGCTGCAAATCGGTGGTTCTGACCAGTGGGGCAACATCACGTCAGGTATCGATTTGACGCGCCGCATGAACCAGAAACAGGTCTACGGTTTGACTGTGCCGCTGATCACCAAGTCGGATGGGACAAAATTCGGTAAAACGGAAGGCGGCGCGATCTGGCTGGATGCCAGCAAGACCAGCCCTTACAAATTCTACCAGTTCTGGATCAACACGGCGGATGCCGACGTGTACCGCTTCCTGAAATTCTTCACGTTCATGAGCCTCGAAGATATTGATGCGCTGGAAGAAGAAGACAAAAACAGTGGCAAAGCTCCACGCGCGCAGTATGTGCTGGCGGAAGAAGTGACGCGTATGGTTCACGGTGAAGCCGGTCTGGAAGCGGCTCGTCGCATTACTCAAAGCCTGTTCTCTGGCGCATTGCAGGATATGACGCAGGACGACTTTGCGCAGCTGGCGCAGGATGGTATGCCGATTATCGAACTGGAAAACGGTGCGGATTTGCAACAGGCGTTGGTCAGCGCTGAGCTCGTGCCGTCACGCGGTCAGGCTCGTACGATGATCTCTTCGAATGCGGTCACCATTAACGGCGAAAAACAGGCTGACCCTGAATATACCTTCAGCGATGCCGACCGTCTGTTTGATCGCTACACCTTGCTGCGTCGCGGCAAAAAGCACTACTGCCTGATCTGCTGGAAAGCATAAGCATTACCGATAAGGGAGCGTTAGCTCCCTTTCTTCTTGTAAGTTGAGGCGCACAGGCGCTGGCAAGGATCTGAGTCATAGCTAATGAAAAATATACTTTCCATCCAGTCACATGTCGTTTTTGGTCATGCCGGTAACAGTGCGGCAGAGTTTCCGATGCGTCGGATGGGCGCAAACGTTTGGCCGTTGAATACGGTGCAGTTCTCCAATCATACCCAATACGGTCATTGGACGGGGTGTGTGATGCCCGCCAGCCACCTGACCGAGGTGGTGCAGGGAATTGCGAACATCGACAAACTGAAGACCTGTAATGCGGTGTTGAGCGGCTATATCGGCTCCGCCGAACAAGGGGAACATATTCTGGGTATTGTTCGTCAGGTGAAAGAGGCTAATCCTGATGCGCTGTACTTTTGCGATCCGGTGATGGGGACGCCGGAGAAAGGCTGTATCGTCGCGCCCGGTGTATCTGATTTCCACTGCCAGCAGTCGCTGCTCGCGGCCGACATTATCGCGCCGAATCTGCCTGAACTGGAACTGCTGGGTGGCCGTACCGTGCATAACGTGGCCGAAGCTGTAGAGACCGCACGTGCCCTGTGTGCAAAAGGGCCAAAAATCGTTCTGGTAAAACACCTGAGTCGTGCAGCCACGCGTGAAGACAGCTTTGAAATGCTGCTGGTGACGCCGACGGATGCCTGGCACATCAGCCGCCCGCTGGTAGAGTTTGAACGTCAACCTGTCGGCGTGGGCGATTTAACCAGTGGATTACTGCTGGTGAATTTGCTGAAGGGCGTGGCGTTGGATAAAGCGCTAGAGCACACTACGGCGGCAGTCTATGAAGTCATGCTGGTGACGAAAGAGATGAATGAGTATGAGCTACAGCTGGTTGCGGCTCAGGATGGGATTGCCAATCCGCGTCATCACTTCCAGGCGATTCGCCTGTCGTAAAACGTATAACGCCCCGAATACCGGGGCGTTATTGCATGTTAGCCTTTCAACCTTTCAACCTTTCAACCTTTCAACCTTAAGCGCGGTAACGACGGAAGGGCGTTCGGCAATATGGTCGAGGTAAGCTGCCAGCGCAGGGTAGCGGAACATATCCAGTTTTAGCGACTGCGCCCAGCGCATCACGGTAAACAGATACGCATCGGCGATACCGAAACGGTTGGCGACCAGATAGTTCTGTTCACTCAACACCAGATTGATATAACGGAACTTAACCTGCAGATATTCCATCAGCAGATCTTTATACGTTTCCGGCGTGCCGGGGCGAAAAATCGGTGTAAACGTTTTGTGTAGCTCAGCAGAAATGTAGTTCAGCCATTCGACCGTATGGTAGCGTGCAATACTCCCGGTGGGAGCGATAAGGTTACAGTGCGGAACCAGATCGGCGATGTATACGGCGATAGCGACACCTTCAGTCAGGATAGACCCGTCATCCAGCTCTAGCGCTGGCACCATCCCTTTCGGGTTGATGAACGTATAGTCGGTGCCACGCTCTGTCTTTTTCGTGCGCAGATTGACCTTCTCCAGCTTGAATTCCAATTTGGATTCGATCAAAACAATGTGTGTAAAAAGAGAACTGCTTTCAGCTTTGTAAAACAGTTTCATGGAAACCCCTTCCTATTATTATTTTTCCATCAACACATGCGCTGATGATTGTTGAATAACGACATGTCGTTTTTTTACAACAAAACGTAACGGGAGAGTGTGAGGCCTCTTGCAAAATACTCCTTATGTATGATTTTTGCGTGAAATTTGGGCGATTTTGGCGGTGCAAAATCAAATTTTAATAGGTTATTCCAGGGCGACCTTATGGGTTCTAACGGCGGCGATCGGTAAAGCCACATCGTGTGTGACAGAGGCCACTTTTGTCTGGGACAGAAACCGCAGCATTACGGATTGTGAGGGCGACTTCTGGGTTTGCAAGATCGCGATAGGCAGGTGGAAGAAAGGGAAGATCTGGGCGGCGTTTTTCGACGCATGATTTATAGCGGTTAATTAATCATTACTAAATCTGTTGATAAGAAAAATTTCATTAGTGACAAGTTTCGTATTTTTCATGATACCGTCGATTTAAGTTATTTCCCCATGGTGAGCGTCTAATGGATATTCAAAAACATAAATAGGAAAAGGTATGAAGGGGAACTATTTCAAAGCGACGTTGATTAAACTACCCCTTTATTTATCGCATGTAATAAAGGAGGGGTAGTTATGACCAATGGTTTTCGTAGCGCGCGTGCAATATTAATGAGCAGCGACGTTTCCAATTATACGTTACATCTCGTCGACATTTTTTCTATCAGTGATGGAAAAGCAAACACGCTTCCCGAGTAACTATTATCATCACATCAAAACACATTATCACCACATCAAGACACAGAGAATACGCCGATAAAATTCGGATAAGCCGTAGGTTGCCTACGCCTGTGCGTTAGGTGGCTCATGTTTGCTAATGGTGCGTATTGTCTGATTCTATTCATTATCATGAGGTTACTATGAAAAAGAACAGGTTATTATTTTTTATAGCCTTGGCTATTCTTCTCGGGATTATTGTCGGCGGCGCCTGTCATTCTTTATTAACGGAGCAGGAGGCCAAAGAGGTCGTATCCTATTTTAACTTAGTGACCGATGTTTTTCTGCGCCTGATAAAAATGATTATTGCGCCATTGGTCTTCGCCACATTGGTTTCTGGTCTTGCTAGCATGGGGAACTCTTCTTCCGTTGGCCGAATAGGGCTGAAGGCGATGGTGTGGTTTATTTGTTCTTCCGTGGTTTCTCTTTTTATTGGCATGATGTTAGCAAACATCTTTGAGCCTGGCGTCGGAATGAATCTCGCTATTCCAAGTACGCCAATAGCGGTAGAGACCGGCGTGAATACCGGTGGATTTACACTGAAAAGTTTCATTGCCCATATATTTCCACGCAGCATCGTCGAAGCGATGGCGAATAACGAAATATTGCAGATTCTGGTGTTCTCGATGTTCTTCGGTTCCGCGCTGGCTTTTGTGAAAGGCCAGAATAGACATGCCGTCACGATGGAATCGATGATTGAGGAACTGGCGAAAGTGATGTTCCGGGTGACGGACTATGTCATGCGGTTAGCGCCTCTGGCCGTATTTTCCTCTCTGGCGTCGTCTATTACGACTGAAGGGCTGGGACTGCTCCTCGATTTTGGTAAAGTCATTGGTGAGTTCTACCTTGGTCTGGCGCTGCTGTGGGGGCTTATGTTCGGGGCTGGTGCACTGTTCCTCGGCAAGAAAGCAACCTGGGGTCTGATCAAACTGCTGCGCGAACCCAGTATGCTGGCGTTTGCCACCGCCAGCAGCGAAGCGGCCTATCCGAAAACGATGGAAGCGCTGAGCGAATTCGGCGTTCCCAAAAAAATCACCAGCTTTGTACTCCCGTTGGGGTATTCCTTTAACCTTGTCGGTTCCATGATTTATCAGGCTTTTGCCATTCTGTTCATCGCGCAGGCTTACAATATCCACTTAAGCTTTACGGAGCAGACCCTGATTCTGCTGACGCTGATGATCACCAGTAAAGGCATGGCTGGCGTGGCACGCGCCGCGGTTGTGGTAGTAGCAGCCACCTTGCCGATGTTCAGCTTACCCGAAGCGGGCATTTTGCTGATTATTGGTATCGATCAGTTCCTGGATATGGGCCGCACGGCGACCAATGTGATTGGTAACGGCATGGCGACCGCAGTTGTAGCCAAGCTCGAGCGAAACCACGATCTGGAAGAACCCGATCATGAGCATGCCGACGAAGAAGCACCCGTGATGGCTGCTGGGAATGTCTAAATTAACGTCAGGTTAATACACTGAGACAAGCGGCCTTCGGGCCGTTTTTCTCTTCGCTCTCCTCCGCACGCGGCTGTGACCGTTTTCCATCCTCTTCACGTTCCCATTGGTGTTTATTCTGACTTGCTTCTTTTCAATAGCTAACGGCTATCGCTGCGTTCATATCGCATTGTTGCAAAAACGTTATTTTTTGTTTGTGTTATCTTTAAATAAGACCGCAAGCTCAGGCTGGTTATTGATTAATCGCCCGATGCAGAATAACGAATATCCCCTAAATAATTCGAGTTTCAGGAAGGCGGCAAGAGAAGGCATCCCGATGAGCTTACTCAAGTAAGTGATTCGGGTGACTAAACGCAGCCAACGCACATGCAACTTGAAGTATGACGGGTATAGCAAGTTAATTTGGGAGGAAGCATGTCATCACACCTTCGCGACACTTGTCTGGACACACTGACGGTACAGAAGCAGATTTACCATTACTACAGCCTGCCGAAGGCGGCGCAAACGCTTGGGAATATCGATAAATTACCGAAGTCGCTCAAAGTGCTGCTGGAGAATTTATTGCGTCATCAGGACGGCGACACGGTAGAGCAGGACGATCTTCAGGCGGTCGTAGACTGGCTGAAGACGGGCCATGTTGAGCGGGAAATCGCCTATCGTCCCGCGCGTGTATTGATGCAGGACTTTACCGGCGTGCCTGCCGTGGTCGATCTGGCGGCAATGCGAGCGGCGGTGAAACGGCTGGGCGGCGATGTGAATAAGGTTAACCCGCTGTCGCCGGTCGATCTGGTGATTGACCACTCGGTGACGGTTGACCACTTCGGCGATCGTCAGGCACTCGTGGATAACACGCAGTTGGAAATGGCGCGTAACCGTGAGCGTTATGAGTTTTTGCGCTGGGGGCAAAATGCCTTTAGTTACTTCAGCGTCGTGCCGCCGGGAACCGGAATTTGCCATCAGGTGAATCTGGAGTATCTCGCCAAGGCCATCTGGTACGAAAAGCAGGGCGACAAACAGTTTGCCTATCCCGATACGCTGGTGGGAACCGATTCGCATACCACAATGATTAACGGTTTAGGTGTGCTCGGCTGGGGCGTCGGCGGGATAGAGGCCGAGGCAGCGATGCTGGGGCAGCCTGTGTCGATGCTGATCCCTGACGTGGTCGGCGTCAAGCTAAGCGGCAAGATGCGCGAAGGGATCACGGCAACCGATCTGGTTCTGACGGTCACGCAGATGCTGCGTAAGCACGGCGTGGTCGGTAAATTTGTGGAATTTTACGGCGATGGACTGGATTCGCTGCCGCTGGCGGATCGCGCAACCATCGCCAACATGGCACCGGAATATGGTGCGACCTGCGGCTTTTTCCCTATCGATCAAATCACGCTGGATTACATGCGGTTGACCAACCGCGCGGAAGAACAGATCGCGCTGGTGGAAGCCTACAGCAAGCAGCAGGGGCTGTGGCGCAATACGGGTGATGAGCCGGTATTTACGAGCCAGCTCGCGCTGGATTTGTCGACGGTGGAAACCAGTCTGGCAGGGCCGAAACGCCCACAGGATCGCGTGCCTTTAGCGGGCGTGCCAGAAGCTTTTAAGGCCAGTCGGGAACTGGAAGTCAGTGCGGTGAAGAACCATTCTGACTATGAAGAATTCACGCTGGAAGGCGAAACGCACCGTTTACAGCAGGGGGCCGTCGTGATTGCCGCGATCACCTCCTGTACCAATACCTCTAACCCGAGCGTGCTGATGACGGCCGGACTGCTGGCAAAAAATGCCGTAGAGCGCGGTCTGAAAACCAAGCCGTGGGTCAAGACCTCGCTGGCACCGGGCTCGCGGGTCGTAACGGATTACTATGCTAAAGCGGGATTGACACCGTTCCTCGACGAGCTGGGATTCAATCTGGTGGGCTACGGCTGTACCACCTGTATTGGTAACTCAGGCCCGCTGCCGGATGCGATTGAAGCCGCGATCAAAGCCGGCGATCTGACGGTCGGCGCAGTACTGTCAGGCAACCGTAACTTTGAAGGCCGTATTCATCCGTTGGTGAAGACGAACTGGCTGGCATCGCCGCCGCTGGTGGTTGCGTACGCGCTGGCGGGGAATATGAACGTCGATCTGACGCAAGAACCGCTGGGTGAAGATCGTGACGGAAAAGCCGTCTACCTGAAAGATATCTGGCCGTCGACGAAAGCGGTGGCGGACGCGGTATTGAACGTCAGCGCAGGCATGTTCCACAAACAGTATGCCGCCGTGTTTGAAGGCACGCAGGAGTGGCAAGATATTGAGGTCGACAACAATCCTACCTATCAATGGCCGGAAGAATCGACCTATATCCGCCAGACGCCTTTCTTCCTGGATATGGGGAAAGAGCCTGAGCCGGTTCAGGATATCCACAACGCGCGGATTCTGGCGATGCTGGGCGATTCGGTGACAACCGACCATATCTCTCCGGCAGGCAACATCAAGCGCGACAGCCCGGCAGGGAAATATTTGCTAGAGCGCGGCGTCGAAACTGCGGAGTTCAACTCTTACGGTTCACGGCGTGGTAACCACGAAGTGATGATGCGCGGGACGTTTGCCAACATTCGTATCCGCAATGAAATGGTGCCCGGTAAAGAGGGCGGCTATACCCGCCACATCCCGTCGCAGAATGAGATGACGATCTATGATGCGGCGATGCGCTACAAGGACGAAAATGTCCCGCTGGCACTGTTTGCTGGTAAAGAGTATGGCTCCGGTTCCAGCCGCGACTGGGCCGCGAAAGGCCCGCGCTTGCTGGGCGTCCGCGTGGTGATTGCCGAATCGTTTGAACGTATTCACCGTTCTAACCTGATCGGGATGGGGATTCTGCCGCTGGAGTTTCCTGACGGTGTGACGCGTAAAACGCTGCAATTAACCGGCGACGAGCAAATTTCGATTACGGGGCTAAATCAGCTGACGCCGGGAGCGACGGTTGAGGTCAACATCACGGATAGCAGCGGTAACACGCAGACCATCAGTACCCGCTGTCGCATCGATACCCGTAACGAACTGACCTACTACCAGAACGACGGTATCCTGCACTACGTTATCCGCAATATGCTGTAACGCCACTCCTGTTCAGACCTACTGCGCTGGTGCACCTTCTTCATCTGCACCAGCGCACGTTTTCCCACATGAAAGACTCGAATCCTCTGGTGAATTGTGGTTAGGTTATTGTGATGCTAACTACATGGGGAATAAGTAAAAACTATTGCCCAGCCACGCCCCGAATACGACGCCAATGCCGCTTGAAGAATGCCGGGGATATAACAGGAGGTTATATGAATGAGTTGATCAAAAAACGTTTTAAACACTCGCTGCTGTTTCTCACGCTGTGTGCAACAGGCGCGATGACATCGGCTTTTGCTGCTCAGGTTCCTGCTGGTGTGGAACTGGCGGATAAACAAGAGCTGGTGCGGGGTAACGGTTCAGAGCCTGCGTCGTTGGATCCGCATAAGGTGGAAAGCGATGTAGAAGGCCACATTATTAACGACTTCTTCGATAATCTGGTACGCGTGGGCGATGACGGCACCATTCAGCCGCGACTGGCCGAGCGCTGGGAGAATAAAGACAACACGGTGTGGACGTTCCACCTGCGGCCTGATGCCAAATGGTCCGATGGTTCACCGATTACCGCTGATGATGTGGTGTACAGCTGGCGACGCCTTAGTGACCCTAAAACGCTGTCGCCTTACGGCACCTACGTCGCCAGTATGTATGTGAAGAACGCGGCGGATATTCTGGCGGGCAAAAAAACGCCGGATTCGCTGGGTGTGAAAGCCTTGGACAGCCACACGGTTGAAGTCACGTTAGAACACCCGCTGTCGTATTTCCTGGAAATGTCGGCGTACCATATTCTGGTCCCGCTGCCGAAAGCGGTTCTCGAAAAACACCCTGATAACTGGACGCAGGTCGGGAATTTCGTCAGCAGCGGCCCCTATACGCTGAGCGAATGGGTGGTTAACGAACGTATCGTCGGCAAGCGCAATAGCCAGTATTGGGATAACGTGAATACCGTGATTAACAAAGTGACGTATCTGCCGATCAGCTCGCAGGCGGCGGAGCTGAATCGCTATAAATCCGGCGAAATTGATGTCACGGGCATTTTGTCGCCCGTTCAATTTGCATCGCTGAAAAAAGAGTATCCGCAGGAGGTGAAGGTATCACCACAGATCGGAACCTATTTTTATCGCTTCAATACGCAAAAAGCCCCTTTTGACGATCCCCGCGTCCGTCGCGCACTGGATCTGAGTTTGGATAAAAATATCATTGCAAACAATGTGCTAGGTATGGGGCAGACGCCTGCTTACAGCCTGATTCCCAAAAATATAGGGGGCTTCCAGCGCAAGGATCCTGAGTGGGCAAACTGGACGCAGCAGCAGCGTAATGACGAAGCGAAGAAACTGTTGAAAGAGGCTGGGTTTGATGACAAGCATCCGCTGAAATTCAACCTGCTTTACAACACCTCCGAGTCGCATTTACGCGTGGCAATTGCCGCCAGTTCAATGTGGAAGAAGAATCTTGGGTCGGAAGTGACGTTGCAAAATCAGGAATGGAAAACGATGCTGGATACCGTACGTACCGGTAACTTTGAGGTGGTCAGGCAGTCCTGGACTGGGGATTACAACGAAGCCAGTACGTTCTTGAATACGCTGGAAACGAATGACAGCAACAACAATGGTAAATTCAGTCATGCACAATATGATGCGCTGTTGAAAAAGGCGCTGACGGCGAAGGATAAGCAGGAGAAAGAGGCGATTTATCAACAAGCTTCGGATATTTTAGATAGCAACGTCCCTTTGTTGCCCATCTACTACTATGTCCAGCCGCAGATGGTTAAGACCTACATCGGTGGTTTTTCCCCCAACGTGCGTGGCGATTATTACACGCAAGACATGTACATCCTCAAGCACTGATCCCAATAAAACAGCCGGTTAAAAACCGGCTGTCAGCATGGAAAGAAACGATCCTGACGTGAAGCGGGATCGTTACTTCATATCCAGCAGGTGCCCCATTTTGGCAGCTTTGGTCGCCAGATAGTTCTCATTCTTCGGGTTGCGCCCGACGATTAATGGCACACGCTCAACGATATTGATGCCCGCTTCGTTGAGTATTTTCACTTTCTGCGGGTTATTGGTCAGCAGGCGAACTTCATCAACGTCGAGCAGCTTGAACATATCGGCGCACAGCGTGAAATCACGCTCGTCGGCGGCGAACCCAAGTTGATGATTGGCTTCCACCGTATCAGCCCCCAGATCCTGCAACGCATAAGCGCGGATTTTATTGAGCAGCCCAATATTACGGCCTTCCTGACGGTGGTATAGCAGCACGCCGCGACCTTCTTCGGCGATGTGGCTCAGTGCCGCTTCAAGCTGGAAACCACAGTCGCAGCGCAGGCTAAACAGGGCATCCCCCGTCAGACACTCGGAGTGCACGCGGGCGAGTACGGGAACTGAACCGGAAATATCACCATAAACCAGAGCGAGGTGATCGTGACCCGTGGCGATCTCTTCGAAACCTACCATCAGGAAATCGCCCCACGGGGTGGGCAACTTGGCTTCCGCCACCCGTTTTAGCTGCATATTTTTCTCCAAAAATCTGTATCCAAAAACGCTGTGTCCAAAAGACTGCCTCCAAAAAAACAAGAGTGCTGGGGCGAATCCTACTGCGACCCATCGCGCTTGACCAGCAAAAAAGCCTGTCTAAGAACGTCACAAAAATTGAATTACAACGTGTCCAGACCGCCGTCTGGTTTCAGGTTCGTTGACAGAACTGAGCGCTATTTTACGCCATACTGACAGTTCGTGTCGGATTTTCTGATAGAATTGTGAAAGTTTTGTTGCATAGCATCATGCTGAATTATGGGAAGAAATTATGTACGAAATTGCCAAACGAACAACCATTGGTGCAGCGCTATTACTGATTATGCCAATGATTATCTGGATGAGCGGTTGGCAGTGGCAACCGGAGTACGACGGACTCTGGTTACGCGTACTCTTCTGGATTACAGAAACGGTGACATCGCCGTGGGGCATTCTGACCAGCATCGTCCTCAGTATCTGGTTTCTCTGGTGTCTGCGTTTTCGCCTGAAACCTGCGCTCGGCCTGTTGGTCATCATGGCGATTACGGTGCTGATTGGGCAGGGAATCAAATCGGCGATTAAAGAGTGGGTGCAGGAATCACGGCCCTATGTGGTCTGGCTGGAGAAAAATCATCAGGTGGACGACAGCTATTTCTATTCGCTGCCGCGTAAGGAGCGTTCGGAACTGGTGAAAACGCAGTTGCAGGACCAAACGCAGATTCCACAATGGCTGCGCAGCCACTGGCAGTTTGAAACCGGCTTTGCTTTCCCCTCCGGGCACACCATGTTTGCTGCAACCTGGGCGCTGCTGGGCGTCGGGCTGCTGTGGGCGCGTCGGCATTATAAAACGGTGGTGATCCTGATGCTCTGGGCCAGCGGCGTTATGGGCAGCCGCCTGGTACTCGGCATGCATTGGCCGCAGGATTTGGTGGTGGCGACGTTAATTAGCTGGTTGCTGGTGGTGGTCGCCAGCTGGCTGGCGCAGCGCTGGTGCGGCCCGCTATCGCTCCAGTATGAAGAAATCAAAGAACAGGCGGAGGAGGATGCCGCCGAAAATAAATCCTCGTAGCCCTTGAGTTGCCGTTCCTGTTTTAGGTTGTACTCCATAGATAATCCCCTGTAGTGCGTACCCTGCGGATGACCTCGGTCATCCGCATTTTTATAACGCCGCCTTGTCCGTCACCCTGCGTGCCGTTGCTGACGCAACGTTAAAAATTCCTCTCGGAAATTTTTTATCTCTCTTGTCTCTGTTTTTTCCCGACTCTCACCGCTATCGCCTCGCGCAAAATGTAAACAATTTGTGAGCTGCTTCGCTATTCCTGTTTTTGCTGTTGGACAATTTTTCGGTTGGTTGTAAAACTTCATCTGAATGTTAATTCAATATTGAATATATATTCAAACAGGAGAATAACAATGAAACCTTACCGTCTGAAATCCTCCCTGCTGGCCGTCATGTTTTCCTTCTCTGCCGGTGCGTTCGCCGCAGATAACGGGTTGATCGCCATAATTACCCCTTCACACGACAATCCGTTCTTTAAAGCCGAAGCCGAAGGTGCCAGAACCAAAGCCATCGAACTGGGCTACACCACGCTGGTGGCGTCGCATGATGATGACGTCAGCAAGCAAAATCAGCTGATTGAAACCGCCATTGCCCGCAAGGCGAAAGCCATCATTCTGGATAATGCTGGAGCTGATGCGACCATTGGCCCGTTGAAAAAAGCGAAAGCAGCCGGTATTCCCGCTTTCCTGATCGACCGTGAAATCAATGAAACCGGCGTGGCCGTAGCGCAGATCGTTTCTAATAACTATCAGGGCGCGCAGCTTGGTGCGGAGAAATTCGTCGAACTGATGGGGCACAAAGGCAAATACGTCGAGCTGATTGGCCGCGAGTCAGACACCAATGCGCACGTCCGTTCGCAGGGCTATCACGATGTGATCGACCAATATAGCGACATGAAGCGTGTCGCCAGACAAACGGCGAACTGGAGCCAGACGGAAGCCTTTACCCGCATGGAAGCCATTTTGCAGGCAAACCCGGATATCACTGGCGTCATTTCCGGCAACGACACCATGGCGCTGGGGGCGGAAGCCGCGCTGAAAGCGGCGGGGCGTCACGACGTGATTGTAGTGGGCTTTGACGGCAGCGACTACGTGCGCGATTCCATCATCAATAAAGGCAATATTAAGGCCACGGTGCTGCAACCCGGCTGGCAACAGGCGCAGATGGCGGTCGAACAGGCGGATTACTACCTGAAGAACGGCAAGGCACAGCATGAAGAGAAACAGCTGATGGACTGCATTCTGATCGACGAATCTAACGCGACCAAACTCAACACCTTTGCGTTGAAACCGTAATTAAGGCGGCAGGAGCGTCAGCTCCTGCTGATAAAGGAGTCGTTATGCTGTTCGATGAACGATACCGCGCCAGTTGGATTGGGCTCTGCGCCTTGCTGCTGTCGGCCTGTACGGTGGTCGATCTGGATGAAAACGGTAAACCGATCATTCCGGTCGACCCAGCGGCTACGCCGGGCTATAGCACCATGACGCCAGAGAACATCGCGACAGCGCTGTGGCAGCCGAAGTTGCTCCCAATTGCGCAGCAGCAGGCGCTGTCCTGGGATGACGTGAAGAAAACGCAGGCAACGCTGGAGGGTTCGGCGCGTAAAGCTGTCTACGCACGGCTTCAGGGCACGGTCAGCGGGATTGATCGGGAAAGTCGCGAAGGAAAATTGACGCTTGATGTGCAAGGTGACGCCGTCACGCTTCAACTTGGGCCCATCGTTAAAGGCAATGCCATTCGCGATGCGGCTGGGTTTATTCGCTTTGATGACTTCAAAAATCAGGTGCAGTTTGCCCAACTGGCTCGCGCGCTGAATAACAAAGCGCTCGCGTCATTGCCGGAGCTGGATGCGGGTGTACAGGGTAAGCCCGTTAACGTACTGGCGGCATTGGTGGTGACCAAACAGGGTATCAGCGAAGCGGTGCCGATGACGTTAAACCTGACCGAAACGAGCGGTGGAGGGTTGCAATGATGGAAAAACCAGACACTTCTCTGCAATCAAACGCGGTGAACCGACCCGATATCGTGATGGCGACCCGCGGCATCACCATGCTATTTCCTGGTACCAAAGCGCTGGATAACGTCGATTACAACGTGTATCGCGGCAAGGTCAACGTGATTATCGGTGAGAACGGGGCGGGTAAATCGACGCTGATGAAGATTCTGGCCGGCGTGCAGCAGCCGACGTCCGGCCAGATTCTGCTGAATGGCGAAGCGGTGCGCATCGTGGATACGCGTGATGCGGCGGCAAAAGGCATCGGCATGGTGCATCAGGAACTCAACCTGTCCGAGAATCTGAGCGTGGCGGAGAACATCTTCCTGGGGCGGGAGCTGCAAAAGGGCGTTGCGCCTATCGACTATCTGGCGCAGGAGCGAATTGCGGCGGAGCTGATGGCGCGTCTCGATCAGGATATTTCACCGCGTACCGAGGTTGCCAGCCTGAAAGTCGGTCAGCAGCAACTGGTGGAAATCGCCAAAGCGCTGGCGGATCAGGCCGACATTCTGATTCTGGACGAACCCACCTCCGCGTTGAGCAAAACCGAGGTCGAGATTCTGTTCCGCGTGATCCGCGAGCTGACTCGCCAGAATGTGTCGATTATCTACATTTCACACCGGCTGGAAGAGCTGATGGCGATTGGTGACTACATCACCATCCTGCGCGACGGGTGTTTTCAGGCAGAGGCGGCCGTTAGCGACATCGACGTGCCGTGGATCGTGCGGGAAATGCTCGGCGGTGACCCTGTCACCAGCTTTCTGCATCCGGGCAGAACGTTTGGAGCGCCCGTGTTGGAAGCGGAACACCTTACCTGCCTCAATGATGCCGGGCATCAGGTGGTCAATGATGTGTCGCTGATGGTGCGTGAAGGGGAAATCGTCGGCATTTATGGGCTGATGGGGGCGGGTCGTACCGAACTCTTCGAGTGTCTGCTGGGTATTCAGAATGATTATCTGGGCAAGATTTATCTCGATAGCAAACCGGTTAATCCGCGGCTCTCTACCGCGCAGCGCATTCGTATGGGCATGAGTCTGGTGCCGGAAGATCGCAAGAAAACCGGCATCTTTCCGCTCTCGTCGGTGGCTTCCAATCTCACCATCGCCAGCCTGTGGCGGCGGCTGAAATACGGCATGGCGATCTTCCAGCGGCAAGAGCAGGAAGTGGTTGCCAGCACGATTGGGCAACTGGCGATCAAAGTTTCTTCGCCCGAGGTCGAAATTCAGGCGCTCAGCGGCGGCAATCAGCAAAAAGTGGTGATTGGTCGCTCGCTGCTGACCAGCCCCAAGGTGCTGCTGCTGGATGAACCCACGCGAGGCATCGATGTGGGTGCCAAAGCCGACGTATTTGAAATGATGGTCGGGCTGTCGGAACAGGGCATCGGCGTGCTGTTTTCCACCTCGGATTTGAAAGAAATTATGGCGGTATCGGACCGTATTTTGGTGATGTCGAATGGCAAGCTGACGGCAAATATCGTGCGTCAGTCGGCCAGCGAGTCGGCATTGGTTTCGGCAAGTGCACAAGGGTTCTGACATGAAAACGACTCACCTTCCGGCGGCGTCAGGCGCGCTATCACCGGGTAAGTTTGTACGCTCACGAGAGAGCATCCTGCTGTTGATTCTCAGGCTGCGCACGTTTATCGCGCTGTTCCTGATTCTGGGGTTCTTTGCCTTCACGGTGCCCGGATTTTTGGCCACAGGCAGCCTGATCATCATGGTGAAGCACATTGCCATCAATGCGTTTCTGGCGCTGGGGATCACGTTTGTCATCATCACCGCCGGGATTGACCTGTCAATCGGTGCCACGTTAGGGCTGTGCGGCATGGTGGCGGGCTACATGATTACTCAGGGAATTGTGCTGCCCATGTTCGGCGTCGCGATTTTCCCCAGCGTGTGGGTCATCGTGCCTGTTGTGCTGCTGATTGGCGCGCTCATTGGTGCCATCAACGGCTGGATCATCACGCGGTATAACGTTGCGCCCTTTATCTGCACACTCGGAACAATGTACATCGTGCGTGGGGCATCGATGTTGATTTCCGGTGGGGAAACGTTCCCCGGCTTGGGCGGTAACCCGCAGTTGGGCAACACCGGTTTTGAACTGATTGGCTCCGCCACGATCCTGGGATTACCGCTGGCCATCTGGCTGATGCTGGTGCTGGCCGTGGTGATTGCCTACGTGGCGCGCCGCCTGCCGTTCGGCCGTCATGTCTATGCGATTGGTGACAACGAACGTGCCGCTGAGCTTTCCGGCGTCAAAGTGCGTCAGGTCAAAGTCTGGGTTTACACCATTTCCGGCTTCTGCGCCGCTATCGCGGGCATCGTGGTGTCCTCTCAACTGGTCGCCAGCCATCCGGCAACCGGCACTGCTTTTGAAATGAACGCGATTGCTGCTGTGGTGCTTGGTGGAACGTCGCTGGCAGGCGGGCGCGGCACGATTCTGGGCACGCTGATTGGCGCGTTTGTTATCGGGATTCTTGCCGATGGACTGGTGATGATGGGCGTAAGTGAATTCTGGCAGATGGTGATTAAAGGCATCGTCATCATTGTGGCGGTGATTATCGACCAGATGCAAAACCGTATGCAGCACAAGGCCGCCATTGTGTCACAGAAGGCCGCGGCGGAAGGGGCATAGTTTAAGCGTAGATAGCAGCAGGTTAAGTGTAACGAGCACGGGGCGTTGAGTTGTGGCGAGAACGATGTCGGTAGGTATACCGAGGCCCGATTTGAGCGCAATTTTTTTTGATTTGACATGAATAAATATTCGTTTTTGAGTAAAAATTCAAGCGAGGTGAAGTATGAATCCGTACGCATTGTCGGTGGAGGCGCTGACGCACAAAGCCCGCGCCATTCGTCGCCGCATTATTCATTTGAATGCCAATAGCCCGGCTGGCGGGCACACGGGTGCCGATCTGTCACAGGTTGAGATACTGACGGCGCTATATTTTCGCATTCTGAACTGTGCACCGGATCGCCTTCAGGATCCGCTGCGGGATATTTACATCCAGTCAAAAGGTCATGCGGTCGGCGGTTATTACTGCTGTCTGGCGGAAGCGGGCTATTTCCCAGAAGCGTGGCTGGAGACCTATCAGCACCCCGACTCGCATTTGCCGGGGCATCCGGTCAAGCACAAAACGCCGGGGATTGAACTGAACACCGGCGCGCTAGGGCACGGGTTGCCGGTTGCCGTCGGCATTGCGCTGGCGGCGAAGCGCGATAACAGCCCGCGTCGGGTGTTTGTCCTGACGGGGGATGGTGAGCTGGCGGAAGGCAGTAACTGGGAAGCGGCGCTGGCGGCGGCGCATTACCAACTGGATAACCTGATCATCATCAACGACAAGAACAAGCTGCAACTGGCGGGAACGACCTGCTCCATCATGAACACCGATCCGCTGGCGGAAAAGTGGCAGGCTTTTGGCCTACAGGTCACAGAATGTGCGGGTAATGACATGCGCTCGGTGGTGGAAACGCTGGAGAACCTGCCGCGCAACGGCAAACCGAATGTGGTGATTGCGAATACGGAAAAAGGCGCAGGCGTGTCGTTTATTCAGGGGCGGGCTGAATGGCATCACCGGGTGCCGAAAGGCGAGGAAATTGCACTGGCGCTGGAGGAACTAAAAGATGAGTAACGCAGAGCATCTGGCAACCGTCATGGTCGAGCAGTTCATCAAGGCCGTCGAACAGGGGATTGATGTAGTTCCGGTATTGGCGGATTCGACCTCTACGGCGAAGATTTCACCGTTCATACAGCGTTTCCCCGACCGTATCGTCAACGTGGGAATCGCAGAACAAACCATGGTGGGGACGGCGGTAGGGCTGTCCATCGGCGGCAAGATTGCAGTGACCTGTAACGCAGCCCCGTTTTTGATCTCCCGTGCGAATGAGCAGCTCAAAGTCGACGTCTGTTACAACAACAGCAACGTCAAGCTATTCGGGCTGAATGCGGGCTGTAGCTATGGCCCGCTCGCCAGCACGCACCACAGTATTGACGACATCGCGGTGCTGAGAGGGTTTGGCAATATTGAGATCTATGCGCCGTCCAGCCCGGAAGAGTGCCGTCAGATTATCGATTATGCGTTTGAACATCAGGGGCCGGTCTATATCCGCCTTGATGGAAAACCGCTGCCTGCCTTGCACGATGAGCGGTATCACTTTGTGCCGGGGCAGATCGATGTGCTGCGCAAAGGTCGCGATATCACGCTGGTCGGGCTGGGGTCGACCGTGCATGAAATTGTGACGGCGGCTGAATTATTAGCAGAAAAAGGACTTTCCGCTACGGTGGTTAATCTTTCCTCTATCCGCCCGTGCAATACTCAGCAATTGCTTGAAATTCTGAGTGAAACACCTCGAGTCATCACAGTCGAGGAACATAACGTCAACGGCGGTGCAGGCAGTCTGGTAGCGGAAGTGCTGGCGGAAGCGGGCAGCGGAATTCCTCTTGTGCGGTTGGGAATTCCCGATGGTCAATACGCGATTGCCGCCGATCGGAGCGCGATGCGAGCGCATCACGGGCTGGACGCGAAGGGCATTGTCAACGCAGCACTGCGTCTTTGCCCGGGAGGCTGATGATGTTTACGCCGGTTATTTTGGCAATCGATGAAGGGACGACGAACGCCAAGGCGATTGCCGTCGATGAGCGGGGGCGCATTCTGGCTAAAGCGGCAGTCACTTTGCAGGTGACGCACCCGCAGCCGGGCAGAGCCGAGCAGGACGCGATGGCGATCTGGCATGCGGTTTGTCAGGCGGCAGAAGCCTGTCTGTCGTCATTACATCGGGCTCAAGTGGTGGGTGTGGCGATCAGTAACCAGCGTGAGTCGGTGCTGATTTGGGATAGGCGAACCGGAAAGCCGCTGACGCCGCTGGTCAGCTGGCAGGATCGCCGTGCCGAGAAATTCTGTCAGGCCTTGCAGGGCAGTGCAGAGGCGCGTCTGATCGAATCCCGTACCGGGCTACAGGTCGATCCACTTTTCCCCGCCGCCAAACTGCACGCCATGCTGGCGGAACTGCCGGACGGTGTCGCCCGGGCGATGCAGGGGGAGCTGTGCATCGGAACAGTGGATTGCTGGCTTAACTGGCAGTTTAGCGGTGGGCGAGCGTATTCCACCGACTATTCCAACGCGGCAAGAACCCAACTGTTCAATATCCACCGCGGCTGCTGGGATGAGGATCTACTGGCGCTGTTCGGGATTCCCAGCGTGTGCCTGCCTGCCGTTACGCCGTCCTCGGCGTTACATGGTCACACTGGTGTGACGGGCATCAGTGGCCTTGCCGCTGGCGTACCAATTATGGCACTGATTGGCGATTCTCATGCGGCGCTGTACGGGCAGGGCATCACTCAAAGCGGTGAAATCAAGGCGACGTACGGCACCGGCTCGTCGCTGATGACTACCATCAACACGCCGCATCAACAGGCCGCAGGGCTTAGCACCACGATCGCCTGGCACGATGGCGAACTGCGCTACGCGCTGGAAGGCAACATTACCCACACGGGGTCGGGATTTGCCTGGATTGGTCAGATGCTGGGCATCCCTTCTGTTACGCAACTTACTGAGCTGGCGCTTAGTGCCGAGTCTAATCAAGGCGTCTTTTTTGTTCCTGCGCTATCCGGGCTGGGCGCGCCCTATTGGGATGTGCAAGCGCGTGGCCTGCTGTGTGGATTATGCGATGCCACCACGCCCGCCATCATCGCCCGCGCGGGACTGGAAGCCATCGCGTACCAGATTGCCGACGTCTTCTTTGCGATGGAACAGGCATCGCAGGCCGCATTACCCGCGCTACGCGTTGACGGCGGCGCGACACAAAACCGCTGGCTGATGCAGTTTCAGGCCGACCTCTTGCAGCGCCCGTTGATTCGCAACCATAACGCGGAAGTGTCGGCGCTGGGAGCGGCTTATCTGGGCGGGAAAATGCTGGGGTGGTGGGAGCACAACGAACAGATCGCCGCGCTGCCCAGAGAAGTGGAGGTCATCGAACCGTCGACGACCAACCACGGGATTTTGGAGGGCTATCAACACTGGCGTACGGCGGTGGCACGTGCACGTCTGCGGCCCGAGTCATAAGCATTTTTAGCAGTAAGAAATGTTAGCAGTACGAACCTATCCGATACGAAAGAAAAGATAAGCAGCTCAATACCATCAGAAATCAATGAGGTGACTTTTATGGCAACGTATAACTACCCTAAATTTGGTGCCGGTTTGTGGCATTTTGCGAATTATATCGACCGCTACGCGGTAGATGGCTACGGCCCAGCATTGAGCACGATTGATCAGATCAAAGCAGCGAAAGAGGTCGGCGAACTTTCCTATGTCGACTTGCCTTATCCCTTCACGCCGGGCGTGACGCTCAGCGAAGTGAAAGATGCGCTGAAAGATGCGGGACTGAAGGCGATTGGTATCACGCCGGAAATTTATCTGCAAAAGTGGTCGCGCGGTGCTTTTACCAACCCCGATCCTGCGGCCCGAGCGGCGGCGTTTGAATTAATGCACGAATCTGCGGGCATTGTGCGCGAACTTGGTGCGAATTATGTCAAAGTCTGGCCGGGTCAGGATGGCTGGGATTACCCGTTCCAGGTCAGCCATAAAAACCTGTGGAAGCTGGCGGTGGACGGCATGCGCGATCTGGCGGGGGCTAACCCCGATGTGAAATTCGCTATCGAGTACAAACCGCGTGAGCCGCGCGTGAAAATGACCTGGGATTCTGCCGCGCGAACGCTGCTGGGTATTGAAGATATCGGACTGGATAACGTCGGCGTGCTGCTGGACTTCGGACATGCGCTGTATGGCGGCGAATCACCGGCCGACTCTGCCCAATTGATTATCGATCGCGGCCGCTTGTTCGGCATGGATGTGAACGACAACCTGCGCGGCTGGGATGACGATCTGGTGGTCGGCACCGTGCATATGACCGAGATCTTCGAATTCTTCTACGTGCTGAAAATCAACAACTGGCAGGGGGTCTGGCAGCTCGATCAGTTCCCGTTCCGTGAGAACCACGTTGAGGCGGCACAGCTGTCTATCCGTTTCCTGAAACACATCTATCGCGCGCTGGACAAGCTGGATATCCCAGCGCTTCAGGCGGCGCAGGAAGCGCAGAATCCGTTACAGGCGCAGCGGATTGTGCAGGATGCGCTGCTGTCATCCATTAACGTTAACGAGTAATCACGCCACGATTCGTCAGGCACGGAGCAGGGGAAGCATTCCGCGCCTGACTTTACTCTTATTGCTCACCACGAGTGGTGAGTACGTTAGATCAACGTCTCAGCGGTTAATCGATCGGTAATCAATACATCAACGTAGTGCCCGGTTAAGGCACCGCGAATCGCGGCACTTTTCTCGACGCCGCCCGCTAACGCCACCACGCGCGGACACTGACGCAGCTGTGGCAGCGCCATACCAATCACCGGATCTTCATCGTCCTGCAACACCGGTTCGCCTTCCGCGTTGTAATAATGCAGGCATAAATCGCCTACGGCACCGCGTTCGGCCAACTGCTGCAACATCGCTTCGTGATAGTAGTTACCGGAATTTTTCAGCAGTTGTGAGGGCTCCAGCACGCCAATACCGACAAGTGCCAGACTCACCTCGCTGAATTTATCAACCACGCTGGAAACCTCATCGCTGGTCACCAAACGGGCGCGATCTTCCACCGAGCGTTCGATACTCTGCGCGGGCAAAAGGTAAGCGGGGCAACTGAGCTGATTGGCTAAGGTTTGCGTCAGGATCGTCGCCTGCACATTGCCATTTGGCCCGACGCCGCCTAACAGTTGGATGACGCCCTGAGCCTTGACGCTTTGCGGATGCAGGCTGTCCACCATCGCCCGTAGCGTGCTGCTCCAGGACGAGATACCAACCAGGTCGTCAGGGCGGATACTGGTTTGGACATAGTGCGCGGCCGCAGAGCCAATCGCCTGCTTAATTTGCGCCAGCGTGGCGTTATCGGCGACATCCACCACGATAGCCTGATCGATGCCGTAGCGCTTTTGAATCGCCGCTTCCAGCCCCATGAACATGTTCGGGGGTTGAATTACGCTGATTTTGACCACACCTTCTTTAACACAGCGCGTGATAGCGCGGGAGACAAAAGACTGTGACAAATGGAGTGAGGCGGCAATTTCTGCTTGTTTCATCCCTTCGCTATAATAGAGCGTAGCGATCTTGACCAATAATCGCTGTTCGTCCTGCTTTGACATGACTTTTCCCCTTGCTGACTTGCTGCTGTCATTTTTATTCAGCACAGAATAAATAACAAGCGCAGACGGCATAGGGGCACGGTTCTTGATTTCCCTGTCCGCGCCGGACATGGTAATTTAATGGGGTTTGTCGCCAAAATTTGGCATAATTCATCCGGTTACTGGATATCACAGGAAGGACAATGTGAAATATTTGCTGATTTTTTTACTCGTGCTGGCGATATTCATCATTTCTGTCACACTGGGTGCGCACAACGATCAGGTTGTGACATTTAACTACCTGCTGGCACAGGGGGAGTATCGTATCTCCACACTGCTTGCCACGCTGTTTGCCCTGGGTTTTGCCCTTGGCTGGGTTATCTGTGGTCTGTTTTATCTGCGTCAGCGCATTGCGCTTGGCCGTGCACAACGTAAAATCAAGCGTCTGGAACAACAGCTTTCTACCTCCACCGAGGAGAACGTGGCGCCAGTGCAGACGGTCACCCACTAAGGAATTCTCTCTATGTTAGAACTGCTGTTTCTGTTGCTGCCTGTGGCCGCCGCGTACGGCTGGTACATGGGTCGCAGAAGTGCGCAGCAGGACAAAGAGCAGGAATCCAACCGCCTGTCCCGAGAGTATGTCACCGGGGTTAACTTCCTGTTGTCCAATCAGCAGGATAAGGCGGTTGAGCTGTTCCTCGACATGCTCAAGGATGACAGCAACACCTTTGAAGCCCACCTCACGCTCGGCAACCTGTTCCGTTCGCGCGGCGAAGTTGACCGTGCGATTCGCATCCATCAGGCGTTGACCGAAAGCGCATCGTTAACCTTTGAGCAGCGCCTGCTGGCGGTGCAGCAGTTGGGCCGTGACTATATGGCCGCAGGGCTGTATGACCGCGCCGAAGAAAGTTTCAACCAGTTGGTGGATGAAGAAGATTTTCGACGCAGCGCCTTGCAGCAGCTCTTGCAGATCCATCAGGCGACCAGCGATTGGCCGACGGCGATTGATGTGGCGGAAAAACTGGTCAAGATGGGAAAAGACCAGCTTCGCGTGGACATCGCACATTTTTACTGTGAATTGGCGCTGTTGGCGATGGGCAGCGACGATCTGGATAAGGCGTTAACGCTCCTGAAAAAAGGGGCGACGGCGGACAGTCAGTGTGCCCGTGCGTCTATCATGATGGGTCGCATCTACATGGCGCAGCAGGATTATTCACGCGCCGTGGAAGCCTTGCGACAGGTTCTCGAGCAGGATAAAGAGCTGGTTAGCGAAACGCTGCCGATGCTGCAAGAGTGCTATCAGCATTTAGATAAGCCTTTGGATTGGGCGAATTTCCTCAGACGCTGCGTAGAAGAAAATACCGGTGCGACGGTGGAATTGATGCTGGCCGACATCCTCGAAAGAGAAGAGGGGGCCGAGGTGGCACAGGCTTATATTAACCGCCAGCTTCAACGCCACCCCACGATGCGCGTGTTCCATCGCCTGATGGATTTTCACCTGCATGAAGCGGAAGACGGACGAACAAAAGAGAATCTGCAGGGATTGCGTGACATGGTCGGCGAACAGATTCGCACTAAGCCCCGCTATAGCTGCCGCAAATGTGGTTTCACGTCGCAATCGCTCTATTGGCAATGTCCTTCCTGCCGCACCTGGGCTAGCATCAAGCCGATCCGTGGGCTCGACGGCCAGTAACGTTTCACGATATCGAGCTGATGTTGTTTTAGTGCATTTTAGTTACAACATACTAATAACTACATGTGATTTCGGTGCCAGCCAGCGTCTTTAATCGCATTGGTCTTCAGGCGGCTGGGATTTCAGGGGCGGGGCATGTAGAATGCGGCGGGAATTTTGGCTTCGCAAGAGACTGGGTGACGAATGAAAAACGAGAATCTACAGCAAGAGAATCAAACGGTATCCTCCCCGATTGTGGTCGCGCTGGACTATGCCAGTCAGCAGGCGGCGCTGTCGTTTGTTGACCGTATCGATCCGCAGGATTGCCGTTTGAAGGTAGGCAAAGAGATGTTTACCTTATTTGGCCCACAGTTCGTGCAGACGCTACAACAGCGCGGCTTTGATGTGTTTCTCGATCTGAAATTCCACGATATTCCGAACACTGTCGCTCACGCCGTTGCGGCCGCCGCCGATCTCGGCGTGTGGATGGTGAATGTCCACGCCAGCGGTGGCTCACGCATGATGACAGCGGCGAAAGAAGCGCTGATGCCGTTTGGTAACGATGCGCCGTTGCTGATTGCCGTGACCGTGTTAACCAGCATGGACGAAGACGATCTGCGCGGGCTCGGCATTACCGTCAGCCCGGCGGAGCAGGCGGAACGACTGGCGGTGTTAACGCACAACAGCGGGCTGGATGGCGTGGTGTGTTCCGCGCATGAAGCGCAGCGGCTGAAGCAGGTATGCGGACAGGCATTTAAGCTGGTCACACCGGGCATTCGTCCCGCTGGCAGCGACGTTGGCGATCAGCGCCGCATCATGACGCCAGTTCAGGCACAGCAGGCTGGCGTCGATTATATGGTGATTGGACGTCCGATCACCCAATCGGCGGATCCGGCACAGACGCTGCGTGAGATTCGCGCTTCATTGTTAAACGGTGCGGCATTATGAGCCTGCGTCGCGACGAGAATAGCCAACTGGTTTACTCCACGGAAACCGGACGAATTAAGCCGGAAGAAGAACGCGTTGTTCGGCCAAAAGGTGATGGCATCGTGCGTATCCAGCGTCAGACCAGTGGACGTAAAGGAAAAGGCGTATGCCTGATTAGCGGTCTCGATCTTGACGATGCTGCACTGGATAAGCTGGCGGCCGAATTGAAGAAGAAATGTGGCTGCGGCGGTTCAGTGAAAGATGGCGTGGTCGAAATCCAGGGAGATAAACGCGACCTGCTAAAACAGCTTCTGGAAGCGAAAGGCATGAAGGTTAAGCTGGCTGGTGGCTAAAGGATATAAAGATAAAAGCAGCAGGTTTACTCCCGTGAACCTGCTGCTCACGAATTCGTTATTTATCGACCTGACGGCCAATCAGCCCGCCGATAGCGGCACCGCCCAGCGTTCCTAATGTTCCGCCATCCGTTAAGATAGCCCCACCGACTGCGCCCGCACCGGCACCAATCGCGGTATTACGGTCACGTTTGGACATGTTTGAACAGCCCGCGAGCGTTACAGCAAGCGTAATGGCCAGCGCGGCTGTCGCAAAACGTTTGTTTAATTTCATTTTATTCCCCTTTCTGCTCTTGGTCTCACGTTTCTTGTGAGGAAAATATCGAACAATATGCTTTTTACGGTATTAAATAAAGAAACCGGCCTTTTACTGCTTGATGACAAGTATAATCATCGGAAAAAACTGCAACAGGTAAAAACTCTTAATTCCCCAGCGTTATGTTAACGATAGCAATAATTGATAAATTTGGCTGTTTTTTGTCCAATTCTGTGGGGTGTCTCTTTCTTTTTCCCATAGCAGAACACCGCTAGGTCTTTAGCGATTTAGCCCATAGCGACCAGCTCGTCAGGTCGCGAAAATGGTGTCATCGCGCAGAGGGGAGGCTGATATGTTAGAAACGCTAAAAAAACAGGTGTTGGAAGCCAATCTGGCCTTGCCGCAGCACAATCTGGTGACGTTTACTTGGGGAAATGTCAGCGCGGTCGATCGACAGCGCGGCCTGATGGTGATCAAACCTTCCGGCGTGGAATACTCAGCCATGACGCTGGAGGATATGGTTGTCGTTGAGCTGGAAAGCGGCAAAGTGGTGGAGGGGACGAAGAAACCGTCGTCAGATACCGATACCCACCGCGTGCTGTATCTGGAATTTGCCGAGATCGGCGGTATTGTGCATACCCATTCCCGCCATGCCACGATCTGGGCGCAAGCGGGCAAAGATATCCCCGCCTGGGGAACGACGCACGCGGACTACTTTTATGGTTCTATTCCCTGTACACGTCTGATGGCAGATGCGGAAATCAACGGACGCTATGAGTGGGAAACGGGCAGGGTGATCGTCGAAACCTTCCGCCAGCGTGGCATTTCGCCGGTGGATGTTCCTGCCGTATTGGTTAACTCGCATGGTCCCTTTGCGTGGGGGAAAGATGCAGACAACGCAGTGCACAACGCGGTTGTTCTGGAAGAGCTTGCCTACATGGGGATTTTCTCACGCCAGCTAACACCTCAATTGGGTGAGATGCAGCAAACGCTGTTGGATAAACACTACTTACGCAAGCACGGCAAGAACGCGTATTACGGACAATAAACCGCAGCGGTTCCTTCCTCATGCTCTTAAGCCAATAGCGCCGCCAATGCGGCGCTATTGTTATTTGTGGGGCTTGATGACCTCGCTCCTGAACGGCACAAGCTCCGTGCTAGCACCGTAAAACGCTGGCTAGGAATGGATGCGATTCGCTCCTAGGATTACAGCCTCGAATCTGAATAACCTCTTGCAAGAATGCCGCTGGGTAGCATCCTCTCAGAGCACACTAAGTGCGTCTGATACCATCACCGCAAGATGCATGATGGCACACAAAAATAAATGTTATTCCCTCCTCGCCTGCTCGCTCGATAGGTGGATTTGAACTCTGCTGGGTTAGTCCAGCTTCACAAGACGTGACAAGCTTCACACCCATGTAAAAACATGATGAAATCCATGCGAAAAAATGCACGATAAACGGATTCTAAATCTCAAAACCACAATTCCAAAAAAGGGCTGCTTTATGCTCAGTGAAATTTTAATCACCACTACTGTTAAATCAATCGCTAAAAAGCTAATCGACGCAGGAGTTGGGGCTATAAAATGGCAATCAAATAAAATCCTTCAAGCATTGACAAATGACAAAATACTGGATCACTATGCTCAAAATGCGGTGAATAGAGTTTTTGTTTTCAGAACTTTAATTCATGGTGACAAAAACGTTTACCTAGACGAAGTTTACTATCCATTAAAACTGAAACATAACGATGGTAATCTTTCCATTGAAGTAACAGAAAAAACGAAACTTCCTACCCATAGCCCGGTTTGCATTGTAGGTATTGCTGGACAAGGAAAAACAACTGTAATGAGAAAGTTGTTTTTAGAAGAACTTATCCGTAAAGAATCTCTGCCTTTTTTCATTAGCCTACGCCAAGTTAAAGACTATGAATCTCTTTCTTGTGAAGAGTTGTTGCACAAACATTTGATTTTAAATGGCATTGACTGCGAAATTAAAGATGTCATTTACTTATGTAAAAGTAAGAAAATATCATTCTACTTTGATGGTTTTGATGAAATACCATTTAGTCAGAGAGTTTTTGCTCTTGATACGATCAACAAAATATATGAGTGCTACAGATGCCCAGTCACTGTAACTACTAGGCCAGAAACTGAAATAACACGTTCTGCAGGTTATGATACTTATCACGTTAATTTTCTTAATAGAGATGATATTCTTGCAATACTTGAGAATACAGTTACAGATGCTGATGCTCATGACTTCATAATAAATTTATTGGAGTCTAAAGATTTTCTAATGGAGAGTATTAGAACTCCAATTCTATTAGATATCTTCGTCATCACTTCAACAGCATTAAGGGAGGATCCCAATTCAATCAGTGATTACTACGATGGTTTATTTACAGCCTTACTTCATCGTCATGACCTTATCAAAAACCTTACTAGAGTAAAAAAATCAAACTTGCCTGATAGAATATTAGAGAAATGTTTCTCACTATTTAGTTTCTTCTCTCTCATGAATTCTAAAGGAGATTTCTCGCGAGCAGAAATAAATGAATTGTTTGCGAAATCAGCGACTGCTTTGAAAGTTGAGAAATTGCCTGAGGATATTGCAGACGATATTATAGGCGGGACAAACATTCTCGTTAAGGATGGGTATGATAATTATGTTTACATACATAAATCAATTCAAGAGTATTTTGCTGCGAAGTGCGTCTCTACAATGGATGATTCTGCAAAGGAAAATATTTACAATAACTACAGTAAAATGGAATCATATCAATTAGGTAGTAGTTTCATGCTGATGTTAAGCTATCTTGATAGTTTTTCATTTATAAAGTTGTATATTTTTGAGGTATTAGATCAAGCACAATGCCTCAAGGATAATTTGATAATAACATTGCCAAAAAAAGACTTCGTTCATCATTTAGAGTTATGGATATTAGAAATTGATTTAGAAAATATAGGGTGCTTCTCCTTAGCTGCTCAACGTATAGGGCCTTGGAAGCAAATACATGAAATAGAAAGAATTTCCACTTACATTTCGACAACACGATTTGAACATTCCTTAGATATCTTGGGTCATAATATAATGATGGTTAATGGGGGGAAAGTTGCTAGACTTGTTCGCAACGGAATTATCAAGCCATTGCCTAAAGATGATCCTCGAAATAAGAAACTAATAAATAAGGGCTCACTCAATGTAATCATTGAAATATCTTCAACAAAAAGATACATTGACGATTATGATGCCATTTTTGAAAAAGCTTATGAAAATTACACAAGCTCAGTACACATCATTAATAAATACATAAAAGAATACTATCATAATAAAATTGAAAGCAATAATATTCTTAATTGTATGATCGATAAAATAAAATTCAAATAACTAACAAACCGAATATTACCCCAGCAGTAATATTCGGTTTAATTAAAAACTATCAAGATTTGTCTTTATTCATCGTACTGGTTGGTTTATTACCACTGGGACAAGCGACTCATGTTCTACGCTACTCTTTTGCGATATATTTTATGATTAATGGAGGAAACATTATTACACTTCATTGGATCTTAGATTACATGAAAATTGCACAAAGGATGGTGTATGCGCACTTCGCTTTGAAGTGTTTGCCTGATGTGATTTCTCTCAATCCGTTAAAGGGTACTAGTGACGTCCAGATGTCCACAATGCATCCGTATTCTAAGTGCTTCTACACCTGCCTTCGGTATTTCGGCGCAACGACTATGTGATATTTACAGTTCCATCATGTGAGTGCCAAGCTCTTTTCGTTCCCCATTGGTACCCTCTTTCAATTTTTTGTTTAGCTTTTGCATTTGCTAGAACGCAAGGTATTTTAAAAAAATCGAAAGAGGTTTTATAACCTAATGTATAGCTGAAAGCTTTACGCTCCCCCAGCCTAACGGGGGCTAGGCATAAAAAATCCCTCCGCGAGGGAGGGATCGAAGGGGTTACGCCGATGACGTTTAAGGCTGAGCGCCGTCTCGTAAGACAATCGGGCTCTCTTTTGCCGTTGGGACATCGCTATTCATTGCACGACGAATGACGAAGAAGGCTGAAATCAGCATTGTCACCGCCACCAGCATGAAGAACCCGCACAGTGCGGCGTTGATCTGATTACTGAAGACGATGGTTTCCATGTCTTTAATTGATTTGGCTGGTGCAATCAGCGTGTTCTGTTCAATACCCGTCGCGAAGCGTTTTGCCTGAGCCAGAAAGCCGATGCTCGGTTTTTCATGGAAGATTTTCTGCCAACCCGCCGTCATCGACGTAATAAACAGCCAGACGGTAGGCACGATAGTCACCCACGCATAGCGCTGTTTCTTCATCTTAAACAATACCACGGTGCCGAGAATCAACGCCATCGAAGCCAGCATCTGGTTACCGATACCGAACAGCGGCCAGAGCGTGTTGATGCCGCCTAGCGGATCGATCACGCCCTGATAGACGAAGAATCCCCAACCGGAAACGGCAACGGTTGTACCGGCCAAATTCCCCAGCCAGGAGTGGCTGTTCGCCAGTCTTGGAATCGCAATACCGACCAGATCCTGCACCATGAAACGACAGGCGCGCGTCCCGGCGTCAACGGCAGTCAGAATGAACAGGGCTTCAAACAGAATCGCGAAGTGATACCAGAATGCCATCATCGCCCGGCTGTTAAAGATTTCGGTGATGATGTAGGCCATGCCCACCGCGAAGGTCGGCGCACCGCCGGCGCGGGAAAGAATAGAGGCTTCGCCAACGTCATTGGCAATGGCGCTCAATTCCTGTGGGGTAATCACAAATCCCCAGTTATTGATGGCTAACGAGGCGCTCTCAACCGTGGTACCGATCAAGGCAGCGGGTGAGTTCATGGCGAAGTAGATACCCGGTTCGATAACCGAGGCACAAATCAGCGCCATAATCGCCACGAAGGATTCCATCAACATTGCGCCATAGCCGATGAAGCGGATATGGCTTTCCCGTTCAACCAGCTTCGGCGTGGTGCCGCTGGAAACCAGCGCATGGAAGCCGGAAATCGCGCCGCAGGCGATGGTGATAAACAGGAAGGGGAACAGCGTACCGGAGAAGACCGGGCCGGTGCCGTCAATAAAACGAGAAACGGCAGGCATTTTCATTTCCGGCATGGCGAACACAATACCGAAAGCCAACCCGACAATAACCCCGATTTTCAGGAACGTAGAGAGATAATCACGCGGTGCCAGCAGTAGCCAGACGGGCAGGACTGAGGCCACGAAGCCGTAAATCACCAGAATCCAGGTGAGCGAGGTTCCTTTCAATGTGAAGAACGGCCCCCAGTAGGGGTGTGCGGCGATGTTACCGCCATACACAATCGCTAGCATCATCAGTACAAAGCCGATGATAGAGACTTCAGCGATTTTGCCCGGACGTAAAAAGCGCATGTAAACGCCCATGAAGAGCGCGATAGGGATGGTGGCGGCAATGGTGAACAATCCCCACGGGCTTTCTGCCAGCGCTTTAACGACAACCAGCGCCAGCGCCGAGAGAATGATGATCATCACGCCCAGCGCGCCAAGCATGGTGATAATACCCGCGAACGTGCCCAGCTCCTGTTTTGCCATCTCCCCCAGAGAACGACCGTCCCGGCGGGTTGAAATAAATAGCACCAGAAAATCCTGCACGGCACCCGCCAGCATGACGCCGACCAAAATCCAGATCGTACCGGGGAGGAAGCCCATCTGTGCGGCGAGAATCGGCCCGACCAGCGGCCCGGCTCCGGCGATGGCGGCGAAGTGGTGGCCGAACAGGACCCATTTATTGGTGGGAACGTAATCCAGACCGTCGTTATGACGCTCCGCCGGTGTCAGCCGGCGATCGTCGAGCTCAAACACTTTTTTGGCGATAAACAGGCTGTAAAACCGATAGGCGATGCTGTAACACGATACCGCCGCGATAACCAACCACACGGCATTCACGTGTTCACCGCGGCTTAGCGCCAGCGTGGCGAACGAAAAGGCGCCCGCCAGGCCGACTAGCAGCCAGATCACAATGCTCTTTACGTTACTCATAACAACGGCTCCTTCGTTATTCAGAAAAGGTATAGCGCGGGTGTTAATGCAATTTAACAATAGTGGGTTTAATGGCGAAGAGAAGGGAATGGATGAGAAAATGTGAGCGAAGGTGAATTTTTGTAAAGAAAATTAAAGGCCAAACAAGGGCTAACGTGCTGGAGCGGTAAAAATGTGAAGCCCTGCAAGGGATAAGCAGGGCTCGTGTGTTGAAGGCAAAATCTTTCTTAAGGCAGAACGTTTCCGGCGGCGCGGTAAATTTCGTACCATTCTTCGCGGCTGAGCGACAGGGTAGACGCCGCTGCGATGTCACGGATACGTTCTGGACTCATGGTGCCGATAATCACCTGCATCGCGGCAGGGTGACGCAAGATCCACGCGGTGGCAATCGCGGTATTGGTGACGCGATGTTGCTCAGCGATGCGATCAAGGGTGGCGTTTAGCTTAGGGAATTTCTCGTTATCGAGGAAAACACCGTCAAAAAAGCCGTACTGGAAGGGCGACCAGGCCTGAATCGTCATGGTATTCAGACGGCTGTATTCCAGAATCGCACCATCGTGATTCACCGATGCCGGGTTCGTCATATTCACGTTAAAGCCAGCATCAATCATGCCCGTGTGCATGATGCTGAACTGCAACTGGTTGGCGATCAGCGGTTGACGTACGGATTGCTTCAGCAGCTCAATCTGCAACGGGTTCTGATTGCTGACGCCGAAATGGCGCACTTTTCCGCTGCTTTCCAGCTCATCGAAAGCGGCCGCGACTTCATCGGGTTCGAACAGCGTGTCCGGGCGGTGCAGCAGGAGCGTATCAAGATAGTCCGTTTTTAAGCGTTTCAGACTACCTTCGACGGACGCGATGATGTGCGCTTTAGAGAAGTCAAAAAAGCCCTGACGAATGCCGCATTTGGATTGCAGAAAAATGGATTCGCGGCGGATGGCGGTCTTCTGTAAACCAGCGGCGAAAATCTCTTCTGACAATCCTGAGCCATAGATATCGGCGTGATCGAAGAAATCGATGCCTGCTTCGACGGAAGCATTGAGGATGTCAGCCGCTTCACTCGTGCTTTTCTTCGCCATTCGCATACAGCCCAACGCAATGTTGGAAGCCTGTATCGCGGATGTACCGATTGTCATTTTCTTCATCGGGAACACTCCTGTGATGAGGGTTGCATGTCCGCCGAGATGGCTCGGCGGCATGGCATTTAGGCGGCAGGTTTTGCCACGATGCTGCGGGTTTCCAGACGCACTTCAGCGATGACCACGTCCAGCGTATCCCCCTGACGATAAACCACGTCGCCTTTCACTGAGAGGGTGCCCATTTCCTGACTGCACACCAGTTCATCGCGCACGGCGTGAATGAAGGAGGACGGGATAAACGCCACTGCGCCGTTATCCAGCAGGCGAACGCGCAGGCCACCGCGTGTGACGTCAATGATTTCCGCATTGAAGCGCACGTCGGTACCCGCTTTGTCGCTGAGGTAGCGAGCGTACAGCCAGTCGCCAACATCACGCTCAGCCATACGATTAAGGCGGCGGCGTTCGGCCAGTTGTACCGTGACGTCGTCCTGCGGTTTTTCCGCAGCCTGTCCGGTGATAACCGCTTTCAACAAACGGTGGTTTACCATGTCGCCGTATTTACGGATTGGCGATGTCCAGGTAGCGTAAGCTTCCAGCCCCAGACCAAAGTGCGGCCCCGGCGTGGTGCTGACTTCCGCGAAAGACTGGAAGCGGCGAATGCGGCTGTCCAGGAACTGCGTCGGTTGGGCATCCAGCTCGCGGCGCAGCGTACAGAAGCCCTCCAGCGTCAACAGCGCTTGCGCATCGGCCTGAACGCCGTGGGTATCCAGCACGGCAACTGCTTGTTCGATCGAGGCAGGATCGAAGCCGTTATGCACGTTATAGATGCCGAAGCCCAGCTTATCGCGCAGCACAATGGCCGCACAGACGTTGGCCGTAATCATGGATTCTTCAACGATACGGTTGGCGATGCGGCGATGTTCAACCACGATATCCAACACATCGCCTTTCTCACCCAGCAGGAAGCGGTAATCCGGGCGATCTTTAAACACCAGCGCGTGGGTGGTGCGCCATTCGCTACGAGCCAGACAGAGGCGGTGCAGCAAACGAATTTGTTCAGCAATCGCGTCGTTTTGCGGCTGCCATTCGCCTTGATTTTCCAGCCAGTCAGAGACGTTGTCATACGCTAACTTAGCTTTGGACTCGATCCAGGCGGCAAAGAAGTGAATGTCGTCACCCAGCGCACCGTCGGCGGCAATCGTCACGCGACAGGCGAGGACAGGGCGACGCTCGTCCGGGCGCAGGGAACAGATATCGTCCGACAGCGGGCGCGGCAGCATCGGGATGTTGAAGCCAGGCAGATAGTTGGTAAAGGCGCGCTGGCGTGCAATGTTGTCCAGTTCGCTACCCGCCGCGACATACGCGGTCGGATCGGCAATCGCGATGGTTAATTGCAACGAACCATCGCCGTTGTCCTGCACGTATAGTGCATCGTCCATATCTTCAGTGCTGGCGCTGTCGATAGTGACAAAGCTCAGCGCGGTGAGATCGTCACGGACGAGTTCGCCATCATGGCGCTCCGTCGCTTCAACCTCTGGAGCCGTACGCTCCAGATTATGACGTGACAATGTCACCCACCACGGCACCAGCGGGTCATCGCCCGTCGTGATGTACTGCGTCAGTTCAGCATGAAATCCACGGTCGCCCTTCAACGGGTGACGGCGCATTTCGGCTACGGCCCAATCGCCTTCCTGAAAATCGTGCGTGACATCGCGCGCGGCGCGGCAAGGGATGGCATCTTTCAGCAGCGGGTGGTCAGGCGTAATGGATAAGCGGTCGTCTTTTTTATGGATGCGCCCAACAAATCGGGTAAGGAAGGGTTCGATCAGCGTTTCTGGCTCGACAATTTCCCGCTCTTTTTCCGTATGCAGGGTGGCGGTAATCCGGTCACCGTGCATCACTTTTTTCATGTGCGGAGGGGGAATGAAATAGCTTTTTTGTCCGTCAGCTTCAAGAAAGCCAAATCCTTTATCGGTGCCTTTGACGACACCTTCAACACGCGGTGTCTGAGAGTGAAGTTGCTGTTTTAGCTGTGCAAGCAGCGGATTATCTTGAAACATAGCGTCCAGAAATACGGTTGTGAGTAGCTCAATTAGCAACTCACAGTTTTACTCGAATCGGGTGCTGGCGGCAAGAATAATCGGGGGTGGCGTGGGTGCCGAACGGCAGCAGAAGCGCGGATAAATCCGAGTAAAGTCAACGCTGATTGGAGTGTATCCACCTGCCGTGCATGCCATTGGTTTTGCAATGCGAGTTATGATGTAGAACCTATCTCAGTAGGCGTTATTGGTGCAGCCAGTTTGGACTCGGACAGCGCGGAAAAACCGGAGCGTACACGTAGTACGTGAGGATTTTGAGCACTGCCCAGGTTCAAAATGGCAAATAAAATAGCCTACTGAGCAGGTTCTTAGGCGATACGCAACAGAGACTCCGCTTGCATACTGCGACGAACGACAACCGGCACAGACTTAGAGGTCGGCGTATGCGTCTCATCCCCAAAGCTGGACAACGGCACCAGCGGGTTGGTTTCCGGGTAATAGGCCGCCAGATTGCCACGCGGAATCGCGTAGCTCACCAGCTTGAAGCCGTTGACGACGCGGGTAATACCATCGTTCCACAGCGTTTCGATATCGACGAGATCGCCGTCTTCCAGCCCCAAAGCGCTGATGTCATCCGGATGCATGAACAGCACTTCTCGCTGCCCGTACACGCCGCGATAGCGGTCATCCAGACCATAAATCGTAGTGTTGTACTGATCGTGTGAGCGCAGGGTTTGCAGCGTAAAGGGTACATCGCTGCCTTGTAGCTGCGGAAACAGCGTATCGGGCAGCGCGGCATAGCTGAATTGCGCTTTCCCGTTGAGGGTATTGAAGTGCAGTTCAGCCGCGGCGTTACCGAGATAGAATCCGCCCGGCAGGTCGCAGTTGGCATTAAAATCGGTAAAGTTGGGAATCGTCGCGGCGATATGGTCACGGATACGTGAGTAATCGTCCGCCAGCGCCAGCCAGTCGAGCTTTTCATGACCGAGCACCGCGTTGGCAATCCCAGCAACAATCGCGGTTTCCGAACGCTGCAACGGCGAAAGCGGCTGCCCGACACCCTGTGACGCGTGCACCATGCTGAAAGAGTCTTCGACGGTAATAAACTGCGCGCCGCTGGCCTGCATATCGAGATCGGTACGGCCGAGTGTCGGCAGAATCAATGCATCGACTTTGCCGGTCACCAGATGACTGCGGTTGAGTTTGGTGCTGATGTGCACCGTCAGGTCGCAGCGGCTGAGTGCTTCTTCGGTGCGTGCCGAATCCGGTGCGGCGGCGGCGAGGTTACCGCCCAGCGCGATCAGCACTTTTATCTCATCGCGTAGCATCGCTTCCAGCGCTTCTACCGTGTTGTGGCCTGCGGCGTAAGGCGGTGTGAAGTCATAATGTGCGGCCAGACGATCGAGAAACGCAGCCGTCGGTTTCTCATCGATCCCCATGGTGCGGTTGCCCTGCACATTGCTATGGCCGCGTACCGGACACAGCCCTGCGCCCGGTTTCCCTAGCTGCCCGAACAGCAGTTGCAGATTCACGATTTCCCGCACGGTGGCGACGGAATGCTTGTGCTGGGTAATCCCCATCGCCCAGGTGCAAATCACGCGCGGCGACTGCTGATAAATCGCTGCCACATAGCGCAACTGCGCTTCGCTCAGGCCGGACTGCTGTTCGATTTTCTGCCAGCTTGTGGCATCAACCACCGCAAGGTACTCATCCACCTGTTGGGTATGCGTAGACAGAAAAGCCTGATCGAATAAGCCCGCTTCCCCAGCGGACAGGCGCTGGCGATGCGTTTCCAGCATCGCTTTTACCATGCCGCGCACGGCGGCCATATCGCCGCCCAGATTGGGTTGCAGGTAGGTTTCACTAATGGTGCCAGACAGCGGCGTGAGCAGCTCCAGCGGATTCTGCGGATTGGCAAAACGTTCCAGACCGCGCTCGCGTAGCGTATTAAACGAGACGACGTGCGCACCGCGATCGGCGGCATGGCGCAGGCTGTGCAGCATGCGTGGGTGATTGGTGCCAGGGTTCTGCCCGAAGACGAAAATCGCGTCAGCGTGTTCGAAATCATCCAACCGGATAGTACCTTTACCGACGCCGATACTCTGTTTCAGACCGATTCCGCTAGCTTCATGACACATGTTCGAGCAGTCAGGAAAATTGTTGGTGCCCAGCATGCGGCCAAAAAGTTGATACAGATAAGACGCCTCGTTGCTGGCACGGCCAGACGTATAAAGCTCCACCTGATTAGGGTGTGCCATGTTACCGATATGGTGAGCGATCAGCGCAAACGCCGCATCCCAGTCGATAGGGACATAGCGATCGCTGGCACGGTCGTAGCGCATCGGGTGGGTTAAGCGGCCCTGATACTCAAGGAAATAGTTACTTTGCTGACGTAGCGTCGTGACGCTGTGGGCGGCGAAAAAATCCAGATCGACCGCTTTGCGCGTCGCTTCCCAACTGACCGCTTTCGCGCCGTTTTCACAGAAGCTGAACGTGCTGCTGTTGTCATCTCCCCAGGCACAGCCGGGGCAGTCAAATCCTTTCGATTTATTGACCCGCAACAAGTTTCGGATATTTTTCAGCGCTTGCTTGCTGTCGAGAACAAAGCGCGTGGTGGCTTCCAACGAGCCCCAGCCGCCAGCCGCATTGCGGTATGGCTTGATGGATGGTTTGAATTTCATAGACGTTCCGCAGGTGATGATGTTTTTTTTATGTGAACAAAATTTTAAATATTTGCTCTTGAGGGAAGTTTAGGTGCCGTCGGCGATCGCGTCTAATCAAATGCGGCTATGGTGGGATAGAGGCGGTTTATCGGTATATACTCCGGGCTTACCCACTACAGAGTCTGACGATGGATATTAAGCAACTGCAATACCTGTGCAATCTGGAGAAAGAGCGCCATTTTGGCCGGGCAGCGGAAGCCAGTTTTGTCAGTCAGCCAACGCTCTCCATGCGGTTGAAAAATCTGGAGCGAGAGCTGGATCTGGCGTTAATCAATCGGGGTAACAATTTTGAAGGCTTTACCGCCGAAGGTGAACGCGTGCTGGCCTGGGCGCGGGAAATCGTCTCGGTTTATCAGGGGCTAAAGCTGGAAGTCGCGTCGCTGAAACGCGGTGTGAGCGGCGTATTACGCATCGGTGCGGTGCCGCAAAGCAGTATCGCGCTGTCGAGCCTGCTGGCGGCGGTAAACAAGGTTTACCCGCAGTTGGATTTTCAGATCTCGCTGTTCAGTGCGGATCAGTTGCTGGAGGCGCTGAATGCGCATTCGGTGGATGTTGGCATCGGCTTTTTTGAGTTTTCGACGCTACAGGAGCTGCACTTTCAGGCGTCACCGCTGACGGAGCAGGGCGTTGACTTGTTGTTCCATCCGCACCATTTTCCGCAGTTGGTGGGAGAAGCACCGCTGGCACTCGACGCACTTTCCGAGGTTCCGCTCTGTCTGGCGGAGGCAAGCCGCTATTTCCGTCGCTATCTGGATAGCCATTTCCGTGAAATTGGCATCTCGCCGTGGGTCAAGGTGGAAAGTTCTTCTGTTCTGCAACTGATCCAAAGTGCCTATGTCGGGCTCGGGTGCGGCATTGTGCCCCACGGCAGCCTGATCCCAGACATGACGCCCGCATTAACGCTGCGACCGCTGCAATTTCCGCCAATGCGCCGTCGTGCAGCTGTCGTTGTCGCCCAGGCTGGCCGAGCGACGCCGCTGGCGCAGAACTTCTTTGACGCGGCGCAGGTGTGGTTGCAGGATCAGTCGTAAAGGCTTTCATCCTGTATCGGCGCAACGGATTTACTGGCACGCAGCCGTCTTACGGACTGGCGAACTACCAGCGTGCCGTTTAGTAGCAGGTTGCCTAGAGGGGCTTCGGGGCGGATCAGGCGATATTGCAACAGCCTGACGGCCTCTTCGCCCAGCGCCTCACGCGGCACATGTACCGATGTGAGCGGGACGTCGTGAATGGCCGACAGATTGAAGCCATCCATACTCATCACCGAGACATCTTGCGGCACGCGCAGTCCTGCTTTGGTCAAAGCATTGACCACCCCGACCGCAATGAAATCACCGCCTGCGAGAATAGCCGTAGGCCATTTATCTTGTGGGCAGCGGGTTAAAAAGGTCGTCATCGCCTGTTCGGCATCCGTCGTGCTGAAATTATCTAACGCCAGCAAATTATCCTCAGAGGAAAACGGCAGATTATGGTGCTGATAGGCATCCCGAATCCCGTCCAGACGTAATTCCATCGTGTAGCGACGCAGGCACAGCAGCGTCAACACAGTATGGTGCCCTTGCTCGAAGAGATAGTGGGCGGAGAACTCGCCTATCAAACGGTGTGCGGGGGCCACACCCGGCAATCGCATCTTACGGTCAATGCAGTTAATCAATATACAGGGCTTACCGCTGTCCGCCGCCAGTGCGTGAATATAGGGATCGTCGATGCCAATCAGCAGCGCCGCTTCCGTGGCCGGATCGCGCATTTTGTCTAAAAATAGCGCCGCATCGCTGTCATTTTCCTCCAGCCCGCAGTAGCGCACTCGCACATCGTGTGGCTTCAGGGCATCAATGATGCTCTGTACCACCTTGTGGTAGAAGATGTCGGACCGAATATCAAAAGCGCGCGGTGGGGCGAAGATAGTGAGTCCGTTCAGGAGCAGACGGCCGTTGGCGAGATCGGCCAGTACGCCGCACTGACGGGCGCAGTTGAGAATGTCCGCTTTTGCCTGCTCGCTGGTATTGGACTGACCAGATAGCACGCGTGAAACCGTACTGATCGAGTAGCCGGTCCGCTGCGCAATTTCGCGTATTTTCAGGTTTCCTTTCATTTTGTGATCCCGTTCACCTTCGAAAATGACAAAGTTTTCATAGCTATCTGTTACCTGTTTTCAGGCGCTATAAGCAGGGTTTTGTCTGCATTTTGACCATAGCATGAAAATGTTTTCAAAAAAGTGAGTGTTTCACGATTTTCAATTGTTCTACTCTCGATTTGGTAAACCAATTTCAGTGGTTAGAGGCAGTAAAACAGGATTTAACTCAATAAATACAATGATATGAAAATGGTTTGATTGTTCGATAGGCTATAAATACAAAAATGCCGTCGAGATATCAGACCAATGTAACCCTACTTTCCTGTAAAGGAGTCACCATGAGTCTCGACATCAATTCGTCCTCCATCGCTACCAAAGGTAAACGGACATTCAGAAACCTGCGTTGGTGGGTGCTGAGCCTGTTCCTGCTCGGCGTTACCGTGAATTACATCACCCGTAATTCGCTGGGCATTCTGGCACCGGAACTGAAAACCAGTATGGGCATTACCACCGAGCAATATTCCTGGATTGTCGGTGCATTCCAGCTGGCCTATACCATTTTCCAGCCGATTTGCGGCTGGTTGATCGATGTCATCGGTCTGAAAATGGGCTTTATGATCTGCGCGGTGATCTGGGCGCTGATGTGTATCTTCCACGCGGGTGCGGGAAGCTGGCTGCACCTGGCGATCTTGCGTTTCTTTATGGGTGCGTCAGAAGCGGCAGCGACACCGGCGAATGCTAAAACGCTGGGCGAATGGTTCCCTAAAAAGGAACGACCGATTGCGGCAGGGTGGGCCGGTGTCGGTTTTTCCATCGGTGCGATGCTGGCACCGCCAATTATCGTTGTGGCGCATGCCTATCTGGGCTGGCAGGGTGCGTTTATGTTCACGGGTGGGTTGGCGCTGCTGTGGGTAGCGCTGTGGTGGTTGTTCTACCACAACCCCGAAGATCACCCGAATTTAAGCCGAGAGGAACTGGATTTCATCCGTCAGGACAATGAGGCGCCTCCGGTCAAACTGCCTTTCTTCACCGCACTGAAAACTGTCTCAAAAAACAAACGCTTTTACGGTATCGCGATTCCAGCCTTTATGGCGGAGCCCGCGTGGGCCGTGCTTAGTTTCTGGGTGCCGCTCTATCTGGCGAATGAACGTGGGATGGATCTGAAACAAATTGCGATGTTCGCGTGGCTGCCGTTCCTTGCCGCCGATTTGGGCAGCGTTGCCAGCGGTTACCTCACCCGGCTCTACGTCCGCTGGTTCGGCTGCTCGCGCGTCAACTCGATTGTGGCGAGTTCGGTTACGGGCGCGTTTCTCATGCTGTCGCTGGCGCTGGTCGCCGTCAGTAAAGATCCGTGGGTGGCGATTCTGCTGATTTCCATCGGTGGGTTTGGTCATCAGGTGATTTCCTGCATGTTGAGCGCACTGGTGGTTGAATCGTTTGATAAAGGGCAGATGGCAACGGTGAACGGGATGCGCGGTTCGTTTGCCTGGATTGCCAGCTTCCTATTCTCGCTGTTGATTGGCGTCACCGCCGACAAAATTGGGTTTAATCCGCTGTTTGTCGCGATGGGATTCTTCGATCTGATCGGTGCCATCTTCCTGATCGCATTTATTGCTGAACGTCGTGGGAAAACGCGGTCGCAGGCATAACGGCTCATTTATTTTTCCTGAAAAGGATGCTGTATGAAAACGTTGAAAAATTGGGTGTTCCGCCATCAGAGCGCCGACCATGTTGAACTGCTGGTGGACGACAAGCATGTGTTTCGCCTGTACGTGCTGGAACCGATGCTGGCCCGCGTGCTGGTTAAACAGCATGGCGAGCTGAAGCTGAACCGCACCTGGAGCATTGCGCCGCAGCAAGATGTCCCCTGGCAAGGGCGCAGCCGCGAAAGCAGCGATGGTTTCAGCCTGCCGGGATTCTCGCTGGAACAGTTGGACGATGCGCTGCGTATCAGCACCGCGCGGATGCGCATTACGATTCATCAGCCGCTGTGGCTGGCGTGGGAATACCGCGATGAACAGGGTGAGTGGCAGCCGTTTGCCGCCGATAGGCCGACCAGCGCCTATTTGCTTAACTCACACGGTGACGGTGTGGCGCACTATCAGCGCCGTTTCCCGACGGAGCGCTATTACGGCTTGGGTGAAAAAGCGGGCGATCTTGAACGCACCGGACGCCGGTTTGAGTTCCGCAATCTGGATGCGATGGGCTACAACGCGGCGAGCACCGATCCGCTGTATAAGCATGTTCCGTTTACCATTACCCGACGTGCCGATGTCAGCTTCGGCCTGTTTTACGATAATCTGAGCACGACCTGGCTCGATCTCGGCAATGAAATCGATAACTATCATCTGGCTTATCGGCGCTATCAGGCGGAGGCGGGCGATCTCGACTATTACCTGTTTATCGGGCCGCGCGTATTAGATGTAACGAAAGCGTTCGTGCGGTTGACGGGGAAAACACTCTTTGGGCCAAAATGGAGCCTCGGCTACAGCGGTTCCACCATGCATTACACCGACGCACCGGACGCGCAGCAGCAACTGATGAAATTTATCGCGCTGTGCCGTGAGCACAACATTCCGTGTGATTCGTTCCAACTTTCGTCCGGCTACACGTCGATTAACAATAAGCGCTATGTGTTTAACTGGAACTACGACAAAGTCCCTCAGCCGGAGGTGATGTCGCAGGCCTTCCATGATGGGGGCCTCAAGCTGGCTGCCAATATCAAACCCTGTTTACTGCAAGATCACCCGAAATATGAAGAAGTGTCGGCGCAGGGTCTGTTTATCCGTGATTCCGAATCCGATGCACCAGAGCGTTCCAGCTTTTGGGACGATGAAGGTTCGCACCTTGATTTCACCAACCCGGCAACGGTGGCGTGGTGGCAGGAGAACGTCACCCGGCAGTTGTTGGAGAAAGGGATTGATTCAACGTGGAATGACAATAACGAATATGAAGTCTGGGATGGCGAAGCTCGTTGCCACGGATTCGGCGAAACGATGGCGATCAAGCATATTCGCCCGCTGATGCCGCTGTTGATGATGCGCGCCTCGCTGGAGGCGCAGCAGCGCTTTGCGCCGACGCTGCGTCCTTATCTGATCTCGCGTTCCGGCTGTGCGGGAATGCAGCGCTATGTGCAGACCTGGAGCGGCGATAACCGCACCAACTGGCAGACGCTGCGTTACAACACGCGGATGGGAATCGGGATGAGCCTGTCCGGCCTGTTTAATGTCGGGCACGACGTCGGCGGGTTTTCGGGCGATAAGCCGGACGCCGAGCTTTTTGTGCGCTGGGTTCAAAACGGCGTGATGCACCCGCGTTTCACCATTCATTCCTGGAATGACGACCATACGGTGAACGAACCGTGGATGTATCCTGCAGTAACGCCCGCGATACGTAGCGCCATTGAGCTTCGTTACCGTCTGCTGCCGTATTTTTACACCTTGCTGTGGCAGGCCAGTGCGGACGATGAGCCGATGCTGCGCCCGACGTTCCTCGACCACGAGCAGGACAGCGCGACGCTGGCAGAAACCGACGATTTCATGCTGGGACGAGACATTCTGGTTGCCAGCGTGGTTGAAGCGGGGCAGCGCCAGCGCACGGTGTATCTGCCGGCGAATACGTCAGGCTGGTACGATTTTCATTCCGGCCAGTGGTTCAGCGGCGGACAGACGATCGTGCTGGATGCGCCGCTGGAACGTCTGCCGCTTTTGGTCCGGGCGGGCGCGATGATCCCGCTGTCGGGGCGAACGGCCCACGTCAGCCCGCATGAAGATGATCAGCGTGAGTTCCTGCTCTTCCCGCCTGTCGCTGGCGGCACGGACAGCGGGCTACTGTTTGAAGATGATGGTGAGACGTGGCAATGGCGTGAAGGCAACGCGCTGTGGCTGCGCTGGGAAATCCGCACGGATAGCCAACGGATTGACGTGACGTTTACATCGGAAGGGCGATATCAGCCCGCCTGGCGACACGCGACGCTACGTCTGCCGGCGGGCGAGCAGCGTCAGCTGTACATTAACGGCGTCCACACGGCGACCTATCAACACCAATAATCATTTTATTTCTTCCTGTTGCGCCCCGGTCTTATTGTTTACTGGGGCGTTTTTTTTGTTATGTAGAATATCAATAATATCCGATTGGTTATCTTTAGGATAAAGAGATGTTAATGAAGTGAATGGAATATTAAATATAAAAAAGAGTTGTGCGTATACCCCTAATAAAAGCGGATCTACAAAATAGTTTAAATAGTAAGAAAACATTTTATAACATCAAAAAAAATAGATACTTGGTAAGTAATAAGTTCGCAAATTATCAGCCAGAAAAATTAATAAAAACAAACATGGCGGCTTCTGATTCATTCGCGAACAGAGTTTTTATTTTAAGTGGAGTATTCGCTATGAAGAATAATCACCATGATCTATTTGCCGCTTTTACATTCCCCAACGGCGCGACGCTGAAAAACCGGGTACTGATGGCACCCATGACTACCTGCAGTGGATTTTACGATGGGAGCGTGACCAAAGAGCTGGTGGAATATTATCAGGCCAGGGCAGGCAGCATCGGCACCGTGATTGTGGAGTGCTGTTTTATTGATGACAAAGGGTTGGCGTTTCCCGGTGCGATAGGAATCGACAACGACGACAAAATTGCCGGGCTGGCCAAAATTGCGACGGCGATTAAAGAAAAAGGCTCGACGGCGATCCTGCAAATTTATCACGGTGGCCGGATGGTCGAGCCGCGTTTTATCGGTGGCGCGACGCCCGTAGCCCCGAGCGCCATTGCTGCGCCGCGCGCGGGTGCCATCGTTCCGATGGCGCTGTCGGGCGACGAGGTTGACGCGATGATCGGCAAGTTTGGCGATGCCGTTCATCGTGCCATTCAGGCGGGTTTCGATGGTGTGGAAATTCACGGCGCGAATACCTACCTGATCCAACAGTTCTATTCTCCACACTCTAATCAACGCTCAGATAAATGGGGCGGCAGCCGTGACAACCGTGCGGCTTTCCCGCTGGCGGTGTTGGATATCGTTCATGAGGTCGCGGATAAATACGCCGATCCTGCATTTATTATCGGCTATCGTTTCTCGCCGGAAGAGATCGAAGAACCCGGCATTCATTTTGATGATTCACTCTATTTGCTGGAAAAATTAGCGGCACGCGGGCTGGATTACGTTCATTTCTCTATGGGAAATATTCTGCGCTCGTCCATTGTCGAAACAGATGACCCGACGCCGCTGATTAAAAAATATGTTGCCCGCCGTTCCGCGACATTAGCAGCGATTCCGGTTATTGGCGTAGGGGATATTGTCAATCAGGCAGACGCCGATGCGGCGCTGGAAAATGGTTATGACCTGATTGCCGTCGGCAGAGCTTGTATTGCTTATCCAGACTGGGCAGATCGTATTGCCGAACAGGAAAAACTTGAACTTTATATTGCCAGCGATAAACGTGAAGCATTAACGATTCCTGAACCGCTGTGGCGTTTTTCATTAGTTGAAGCCATGATTCGGGACGTGAATTTAACCGGCAAAAAATTTAAATCCGGGGTTTATCAGGAAAACGTTCAGGATGAATGTGGCGAGCTGAGAATTCATGTTCATTTTGAGCAGAATCGGGTCGCCGATATTGCGCTGGAGAATAGCGAAATTGATGAATCGCTAAAAATCAGTTTTGAAATTATCCGTGAACGCATTCTGGATACCAATAGTCCCCACGTTGATGCCGTAACGGGTGCAACGGCGCAGAGTGAAGCGATTAAAAAAGCCGTTACCAAAGCGATGGTGAAATCGAGCAAAGACGCCATTATTGCCGACGGTGGTAACCCAGACGCGCGCCGCGAAGCGGATGTGGTGGTGATTGGCAGCGGTGGTGCGGGACTGGCGGCGGCGATTCAGGCCAGCGAAGAGGGCGCGCGCGTTATCGTCATTGAAAAGATGCCCGTCATCGGCGGCAATACCATCAAGGCCTCTGCCGGTATGAACGCGGCGGGAACCGTCTTCCAGCAAAATAAAGGTATCGAAGATAGCCAGGCGCTGTTCTATGACGAAACGCTGAAAAGTGGCAAACAGAAGAACAATCCTGCGCTGGTGAAATACTTTGTCGATCATGCGTCTGACGCGATTAACTGGCTGGCGCAGCACGATATTGAGCTGAGCGACATCACCACGACGGGCGGTATGAGCGTTGACAGAACGCATCGGCCTGCCAACGGCGCCGCGGTGGGCGGCTATCTGGTCAGCGGGCTGATTAAGAACCTCAATAAATACAATATTGAGGTGCTGCTGGAAACGTCGGTAACCGAAATTGTGCAGGAGAAGGGCAAGGTTAGTGCCGTCAGAGTCGTCAATGATGAGCAGGAAGTGAGCCTGATTGCGACAAAAGCGGTGATTGTCGCGACAGGCGGTTTTAGTGCTAATCAGGCGATGGTGGAGTCATACCGCCCAGACCTGAAAGGCTTCGTCACCACCAACCATAAAGGCGCAACGGGCGGCGGCATTCGTCTGCTGGAACAGATCGGCGCAGATACGGTGGATATGGGGGAAATTCAAACCCATCCGACGGTTGAGCAGACAACCTCTTATCTGATCTCCGAATCCATTCGCGGCGGCGGAGCTATTCTGGTGTCGCAGCGTGGAGAACGTTTCTTTAACGAAATGGAGACGCGGGATAACGTCTCGTCCGCCATCGTCAACTTGCCGGAAGAGTACGCGTACATCCTGTTCGACGAGCAGGTCAGAAACCGCAATCGGGCAGTCGAAGAATATGTTGCACAAGGGCTGACCGTCAGCGCGGACAGCATCGCTGAACTGGCCGACAAGCTCGATATGCCGCCAGCTGCGCTGCACGCCTCGCTCGAACGTTACAATGCCTTTATCGCCGACAAACACGATGAAGACTTTGGCCGTACCACGGGGATGCGCGATCCGTTGAATCAAGCGCCGTACTACGCGATTAAGGTGGCGCCGGGCGTACACCACACGATGGGCGGCGTCACCATTAACGAGAAAGCGGAAGTGCTGAACCGCTATAAAGAGACGATCTCCGGGGCTTATGCTGCCGGGGAAGTGGTTGGCGGTATTCACGGGGCGAACCGCATTGGCGGCAACGCCGTGGCGGATATCATTATCTTCGGCATTCAGGCGGGGATGCAGGCAGCGGCCTATACGCGGGCACCGCGTCGTTCGGACGTTTTTCCAACGAAGGCACGTAAAGCAAGGTTTACGAAAGCGGCGGCGAAAACGGCCGAAAAGCAGCCGATATTGGTCGCAGAGTAAGTGATAGAAAAGAACGTGATAAAAGGGTAAGGCTGATGGCGGGCGCCTCAAAGGGCGCTCGCGATTTTCCCACCGTTTCCTCTCTGTACCGCCATTCGATCATGGGAGTCACCGCATGCCTTCTGTCGATAATGCTTACGTCTATTCCGTTCACCTGATGGGCAGCCCCATTCTGCTCAAACTGTTTGTCCATGATGAAACCGCCGTCAGGCAGGTTTTCCAACGCATCAAACAGCTCGAAGATCGGCTAACCGTTAATCGAGCGCAGTCGGAAGTGATGAGCATCAACCATGCGGCGGGGAAAGCGTACGTTTCGGTCAGCCCGGTGGTCTTTGAGCTGATTAAACGGGCTAAAGCGGTCAGTCTGATTGAAAACAGCGGCTTTAATGTTGCGATTGGCCCCGTCGTGAAACTATGGAAAATCGGTTTTAGCGGCAGCACGGTGCCTGATCACGAGTCAATACAGCGGGCGCTGGCATTAACACATCCCGAACGCATTGTTCTCAGAGAGCAGGACTGCGCCGTGTTGCTGGAAAGCGCCGGAATGGAGATTGACCTGGGGGCGATTGCGAAAGGTTATATTGCTGATATCGTCCGGGACGTTCTGCATCAACATGCGATTCAGGATGCGCTGATCAATCTGGGGGGGAACGTGCTGGCTATCGGCAGCGCACTGACGGATGAACAAGGGCTATGGAGCGTCGGGTTGCAGAAGCCTTTCGCGGATCGCGATAGCCTGCTTGGCATCATTAAGGTGAAGAATAAATCCGTGGTGACATCCGGCGTCTATGAACGCTTTTTCACCGTGGACGATCGTATCTATCATCATATTCTCGATCCCCGGACGGGTTATCCGCTGGATAATGAACTGCACAGCGTCACGGTTATCTCGAACGACTCTCTCGACGGCGATATCTACACCACGCTGCTTTATGGCATGGGCGTCAGCGCAGGCATCACCTTTCTACAAAACCAGCCGGATATCGAAGCGATATTTGTGACAAAAGCACGAGAGATTATTTTCTCTTCGCAGCGATGTCATTCGTTTGAATTGCTGGATAAGGATTATTCGGTAAAGGTTGGAATTGAAAAGCAAGAGTAACAGTCTGTTTATTAAAGGGTATTTAATTCAGAGAGGCGTAACAGGCGTATTGTTTTACCCGGTTTAACCGAGTTGCACCATTTAGGTTTTATAGCTGAAGGAGGAAAGTAGCCTATCAGGGATAGGCTACTTTTGATGACTTACTTCAGTTCCAGCTCGTTCATTGCAGCGATGCTGAAACCGCCGTCAACGTGCAGAACTTCACCGGAGATACCGGCAGCCAGATCGGAACACAGAAACGCAGCAGAGTTGCCCACGTCTTCAATGGTAACGACACGGCGGATTGGCGTAACGGCTTCGCAATGCGACAGCATTTTCTTGAAGTCTTTGATGCCGGATGCAGCCAGTGTACGAATCGGGCCCGCAGAGATGGCGTTAACGCGCACGCCCTGAGCACCCATCGCATTCGCCATGTAACGAACGTTCGCTTCCAGAGACGCTTTTGCCAGACCCATTACGTTGTAGTTAGGGATGGCACGCTCAGCACCCAGGTAGGACAGGGTAACCAGCGCAGAGTTCGGGTTCAGCATCTTACGACAGGCTTTCGCCATCGCGACGAAGCTGTAAGAGCTGATATCGTGAGAAATGCTGAAACCTTCACGGGTAACGGCATCCACGTAGTCACCGTCCAGTTGGTCGCCCGGTGCGTAAGCAATGGAGTGTACGAAGCCATCAAAGTTCGGCCATACGTTAGCCAGTTCGGTAAACAGTGCTTCGATGCTGGCATCTTCAGCGACATCACACGGCAGAACGATGCTGGAACCCAGTTCGCTGGCAAAGCCTTCAACGCGTGCTTTCAATTTGTCGTTCTGATACGTGAAGGCCAGTTCGGCACCTTCGCGCTGCATTGCTTGTGCAATACCGTAGGCAATAGAACGGTTGCTGGCAACACCTGTTACCAGAATGCGCTTACCGGTAAGAAAACCCATAGCAGTAATCCTTGTGATCATTGTTGCTGCGATCGCCACCTTTGTACCCGTAAACCTACGTGGCAAGTGACGACCGAGATGAATAAACCGCGCAATTCTACCATGTTGGGGACGGTAGGGGTACTCCGAGCAGTATCCGCCTTTTTCCACAGCCCTGTGGCTGTCTCGGGGATGCTGCCGTGGTGCGCGGAGATTAACGTTGTGCGCCGTCGCGTCGCCAGGCGTCGGCGCTGAGCGCTTCGCCGAAGTGGCTGGCAATCAAACGTTTCGTCAGGTCATGGAGCGGGGCGGACAACACATCGGCGGTACTGCCGCGTTCGACCACTTCGCCAGCCTGCATCACCAGAATCTGGTCGCTGATGTGTTTCATCATGCCCAGATGCTGCGTCACGTAAATATAAGAGATACCGTGCTTTTCCTGTAACTCCAGCATCAGATTGATAATCTGTGACCGCATAGACATATCCAGTGATGCCAGTGCTTCATCGGCGACAATCACTTTTGGTTGCAGGATCAGCGCCCGCGCCAGACCGACGCGCTGTTTTTGCCCCGGCGCGAGCGCATGTGGATAGTAATAGGCGTGATCGGGACGTAGCCCGACCTGATGCAGCGCCTGATTAATCGCTCTTTCACGCGCTTCGGCGCTGAGATCGGTATTCAGCCGCAGCGGGACATCCAGCAGTTGACCGATGCGCTGGCGCGGATTGAGGGCATTGCTCGCATCCTGAAAGATCATGCGGATGCGTTGGCTGCGGTAGCGGTAATCGCCATAGTGCAGCGGATGATCGTCGATAACCAGCTCGCCGGACGTCGGCGCGATCATGCCCGACAGCATTTTAGCCAGCGTTGATTTCCCCGATCCGTTCTCGCCGATGATGGCGAGCGTTTGCCGTTCACGCAGCGTAAAGCTGACGGATTTCACCGCCTCAACATGCTGACGGCGGAACAGCCCGGTCCGATAGCGGAACGTCTTGGTCAGGTTGCGGGCTTCAAGCAGCATCTCAACCATCACGGTTCCTCCATGTTGAGCGGAAAGTGGCAAGCATATAAGTGGTTCTTAACGGAAAGCAGCGGCGGCGTTTGCATACACTGTTTTTGTGAATACGGGCAGCGCGGACCAAGCCGGCAGCCAATCGGCAGGTGCTCTAACGACGGAATCGCCCCATTCAGGGTATTCAGTCGGCTTTTGTGCGGCAGAGAACGACCGAAATCGGGCATTGCGCGAATCAGCGCCTGCGTATAAGGATGATGCGGCGCGGTGATCAAGTCTTCACAGGTGGCGCTCTCCACCGTTTGCCCGCAATAGAGCACATTTATCCGGTCAGCCCATTTGCTCATGGTTTGCAGGTCATGGCTGATGAGCAGAATCGTCGTGTTATTGTTCTGGTTCAGGCGCGACAGCAGGCGGAAAATCTGCGCCTGCGTGGTGGATTCCATCGCGTTGGTCGGTTCATCGGCAATCAACAGACGCGGCTGGTTCGCCAGCGCGATGGCAATCATCACTTTCTGACACTCGCCGTCACTCAGTTCATAGGGATAGCTGCCCATAATATCTTTGTGATCTTTAATCCCGACGCGGTGCAGCAGTTCGATTGCACGGCGCTTACGCCAGTTAAACCGCTGCCACCAGCGGCCTTTGTACGTCCAGCCCGGAATCGCCTGTACCAGTTGCTTACCGACGCTTTCGGACGGATCGAGACAGGATTGCGGCTCCTGAAAAATCATGGAGACGTTATGGCCGACCAGCTTACGTCGTTCGCGCGACGACAGTTGCAGCAGATCGATATCATCGAAGCGGAAGCGATCGGCGGTCACGCGCCAGTTTTCTTTGGTGATCCCGCAGATGGCTTTAGCGATCAGGCTTTTACCGGAGCCGGATTCGCCGACCAGCCCGCGGATTTCACCTTCGCTCAGCGTCATACTGACGCGGTCGACGGCTTTTACCGGGCCGTCGGCGGTCAGAAATTCAATCGTCAGGTTACGGATATCAAGTAATGGCATAGGGAGTCGTCGCCTCTTATTCCGTTTCCGCGACGAGCGCGCGGCGGATGCCGTCGCCCAGCAGGTTGACGATTAACACGCTCAGCGCGATAGCGGCACCGGGTAGCATTACGGTCCAGGGGGCGGCATAAACCAGCTCCAGCGAGTTGCCAAGCAGGGCGCCCCATTCGGTCGTCGGCAACTGCGCGCCCAAATCGAGAAAGCCCAGCGCGGCGATATCCAGAATGGCAATCGATAGCGCGCGGGTAAATTCGGAAACCAGCAGCGCGGCGATGTTGGGCAGCACGACGTACCACACCAGATAAAACGTGGACGCGCCGTCGAGACGAGCGGCGATCACGTACTCTTTATCCATTTCATCGTGTACGGCGCTGTAGATGGTGCGCACCATACGTGGCAACAGCGCCAGCCAGACGGCGAGCATCGCGTGTTCGAGCTTGGGGCCGATAAAGGCGATCACCACAATCGCCAGCAGCAGCGACGGAATGGACAGCAGCGTATCCAGAATATGATTGAGCATCGCAGAGCGCAGCCCACGGGTGACGCCTGCAAAAACGCCCAGTACGATACCGCACAGCGCCGCCGCGTAGGTGACGATGAGCGATGCGCCGACGGTCGGCGCTGCGCCGCTTAGCAGGCGGCTTAACTGATCGCGGCCTAAATCATCGGTGCCGAGAAAGAACGAGACTTCGCCGTAATGCGACCAGGAAGGGGGCAGCAACTGATAGCCCAAAAACTGCTGGTCAACTTCATAAGGCGCGAGAAATTTGCCGAACAGGCACAGGCCGATCAGGATCAAAAAGCCGTATAGCCCAATCATCGCCAGCATGTCCTGATGGAATGCCCGCCAGGTATCGCCTAGTCGGCTAGGCAGCCGTTTTTCGCTATAGACGTTATCGTAGGGCATACCATTCCTTATGTTTCAACGGATTTGCCATGGCGCCCCAAATATCGGACAGGATGTTGACCGTGATGACCATCGCACCAACCACCATCACGCCCGCAGAAATTGCAGCGAAGTCCTGCTGGCGAATGGCGTTCACCAGCCAGCGACCGATACCCGGCCAGTTAAAGACCACTTCGGTAATCATCGTCAGCGTCAACATGGTGGAAAACTGTAACCCTAGTTTGGGAATAATCGGCGGCAGCGCGTTGTGAATCAGGTGACGACGGATGATCGTAAAGCGTGACAGTCCGCGAGTCGCCGCCGCTTTAATGTAGTTTTTGCTGATAATTTCCGTTGTGCTGACGCGCATCAGGCGGATCACTTCGGTGGTCGGCCCGACGGCCAGCACGGTAATCGGCAAAATAAGGTGGCGAATGGCGCTGACGATCATTTCACCGCGATGTGGCGAATCTGACAGCCAGGCGTCAATCAGTGCAAATCCAGTGACGGTCTTCACCTGATAGAGCAGGTCGAAGCGGCCTGAAACCGGCAGCCAGCCGAGGTGCAACGAGAAGAAGAGCGTCAGCAGCAGCGCCAGCCAGAACACCGGCAGGGAGAAGCCGATGAGCGCCAGCGTGCTGATCACAATGTCCGCGCCGCGGTTCTGCATCACGCCAGCGGTAATCCCCAGCGGAATACCGACCAACAGCGAGAGCGCAAATGCCAAAAGACAAAGCTCGATCGTGGCCGGGAACACTTCTTTCAGCAGCTCGCTGATAGCCTGTCCGTTAATACTGGAGCGACCGAAATCTCCCTGAAGCAGGCTGGTGAGGTAAAAGTGATAGGCATCAAACAGCGCTGCGCCGTTGAGCGGGGCGTTGGGCGTGTAGTAACTGAGGCTAAAGCCAACCAGCGTCAGCAGTGACAAGGTCACTATCAGTAACACCAGACGTCGCAAGGTAAAGATAATCACGGCTGTGCTTCCTCCACGGTTTCCGGTGCAGAAGGCTTCTGCTGCGCCTGTTGATCCTCGCGGAAGACGCCCGCGAACGAGGCATTGCCGAAGGGACTCAATACCAGCCCTTTCATGTCATAGCGGTAGGCCAGCAGTCGTAATGACGACGCCAGCGGCAGAACGGGTAACTGTTCCGCCAGAATGCGCTGTGCCTGCTGATAATAGTCAATCCGCTTAGAAAGCTGCTGTGACGAGAGCGCGTTTTGCAGCACTTCATCAAACGTGGGATCGCACCAGTGCGCGTAGTTGCTCTGGGAGCGAATCGCCGCGCAGCTTAACAGCGGTCGGAAAAAGCTGTCTGGGTCGTTACTGTCCGTTGCCCAGCCTGCCAGTGTTAAATCGTGGCTAAGCTCCATCAGACGCGCTTCCTGAAAACGGCCTTCCACCGGAACGATGGTCACGGTGACGCCAATTTGCGCCAGATCGGCCTGTATCAGTTCTGCCGTTTTCAGCGGGCTAGGGTTGTAGGACTGTGAAGCGCTGGGCACCCACAGGCGCAGGTTGAGGTTAGTCAGCCCCAGTTCTTGCAAGATTTGTCGCGCTTTTTGCGGGTTATATTCCGTAATCTGCGATTCATTGTCGTATGCCCACGACGCACGGGGCAGAATAGATGCCGCTGTTTCCGCTGTGCCGTAATAAATCGACTGCATTAGCCTGTCGTTATTGATCGCCAGTGCAATGGCTTCCCGCACGCGGCGGTCATCCAGCGGCGGCTTACGAACGTTGAAGGCCAGATAGGCGACGTTCATGCCGGGACGCAGCGAGAGACGCAGACGGGGGTCGTTACGCAGGATCGTCAACTGGCTGGCTGCCGGATAGGCGAGGACATCACATTCGCCAGTCAGCAGTTTGGATAAACGGCCTGTCCCGCCGGAGCCGAGATCGACAACCACCTGCCGCATACGTGGCAGGCCGCGCCAATAGTCGCCGTTGCGCGTCAGGCGAATATATTGCCCGTTGCGGTATTCATCGAGCAGATAAGGACCGGTGCCGACCGGTTCGCGATCCAGCAGCTCTTTTTTGTCCTCTTTCGCCAGACGCTGCGCGTATTCCGCAGACAGAATCGGCGCGTAGTGCGTGGCCAGATGCCAGAGAAAAGAGGCATCCGGGCTGTTGAGCCGGATCTCAATACTGTACTCGCCCAGCTTGCGGATGCTTTGCACCGAATCGGCGAATTGCAGGCTGTCGAAATAGGGATATTCACCGCCGTTGACATCATGATACGGGTGTTTTTCGTCCAGCATGCGCTGGAAGCTGAATATCACGTCATCGGCGTTCATATTGCGGGTTGGGCTGAACCAGGCGGTGTGCTGAAACGGCACATCGCGGCGCAGGTAGAAACGGTATGTCGAACCGTTGTCCGAGACTTCCCAGCGCTGAGCCAGTTCTGGCATCAGACGATAGGTATAAGGATCGACATCCAGCAGGCGATCGTAAAGCTGCGCCGCCAGCGTATCAATGGTGACACCGCTGCGCGCCATCTGCGGGTTAAACGTGTTCAGGACATCATTGACGCAATAGACAAAACCGCTCTGGCGAATATTTTCCAGCGGAGCAGGCGGCGTTAGCACGGACGGCGGTGCGGCCAGTGCAGGCAACGCCAGCCAGGTGAGTGCCAGTGCGAAACAGGTTTTTCCGAACATACGGGATTTTTCAGTCAAGACGGTTATACACAGAGTGTATCGCACTCTTGGCATCCTCCCCACTCTTGTTATGCGCGTCTGGCGACTTTCCAACCGTTTGAGCCACCAGACGAATGATTGAAAACGTCATAATGAATGCTATAGTTAAGTCACAATGACGAGGAAATAACTATGAATGCAGAAATCAGTCTTAAAGTTGAAAACTTTGCTCGTGAAGCCGAGTTGCCTGATGGCGTTTTCCATGACCCGTTGATGTTCGTTAATGTCGTGCGCGGTGGGATCTCCGGCGCGATGCTGAAGCGCGGTGCGGATGCCAGCGGGCTAAGCCGTAAGCTGATTGGCTCGGCACTGTCTGTCGACCCGTCTAATATCTCCCGCTTATTCCGCCGTAAGCATTTAACGTTGGAGCAGGGGGAAGCGGCGCTGGAGACGTTCCGCCTGTGGCTGAAAGCCATGACGACGTTTGAAGATGAAGCGAAGGCGCAACTGTGGATGGAGAGCGGCATTCCGGCCTTTGGCGGAAAAACGCCGGCGGAAATGCTGGATACGCACAAAGGGCGTCAGTTGGTTGATAACGCGCTGAATCGTATTGAATACGGCGAATTTATATGAGGCTTTACCGCATTACTAAAGCGGTCTGGCTGGAGGCGTTTTCAGGACAAACGGGCGTAAGCTTCCAGCACGGTGCGCGTTTCAATCAGCCCAACACCCCAGTGCTCTATTTCAGTGAAACGCCCGCTGTCGCGATGCTGGAAATGGGGAATTATCTTCCTTCGCCGCAGTTGCTGCCCGCCAGCTATCGTTTGGGTGTATATGAACTGCCGGATGACGTCCCGCAAGAATCCATCACGCTGGACATGCTGCCTGAAGACTGGCATCGCTATCCGTTTATGCCGGACGTGCAAGCACTGGGATCGCGCTGCCTGAACGCAGGGCAATCGCTGGTGATTTGGGTACCGACCAGCGCGGTTAAGCCATTTGGCAGCATGCGTAATGCGCTGATTAATCCGCTACATCCCGCGTTAAGCCAGCTACGTCTGATTGAGGCGATCCCGGATTTCTACAGTCATAGGCTGTTTAATCCGGTAGGACACTAGGTTTGCCATCGGCAGGAACCCCATAGTCAGTATGGTAATGAGAAAAATTCTCAACAAAGTGCTTTACAGATGATACTGATAACTATTATCATCATTTTCGCACTTCGACGGTGGCTTCTCGCAGGCACTGAAGGAGAGCACGACATTGCTCACATTGCTTCCAGTATTATTTTAGCCAGCCGACGTGCTGGCTTTTTTTTTGCCTGCAAAATGACCTCGCCAGATACTTATCTTGCTTTCTATTTCTCTGTAAATAATTAATAAAATCAATATGGTTGGGATATTTCCTAAATTGTTTGCGGGAACAAAAATCTCCCTTATCATGCCTACACCCAAGATCATGGGTGTTCACAATGGAGATAAGGAATATGTGGATGAGAAGGAATCAAATCGTCAGGAAATTGACGTTAGGGGTGGTAACAACGGTGCTGGGGATGTCGCTCAGCTTTTCAGCATTATCCGCTACGCCGGTAGAAACGCATGGTCAGCTGTCCATCGAAAACGGACGACTGGTGGATGAACAGGGGAAAAGGGTACAGCTGAGAGGGATCAGTTCGCACGGTTTGCAGTGGTTTGGCGATTATGTCAACAAAGATTCGATGAAGTGGCTGCGTGATGACTGGGGGATTAACGTATTCCGCGTCGCCATGTACACGGCAGCGGATGGCTATATTACCAATCCTTCCCTCGCCAATAAGGTAAAAGAGGCCGTTGCGGCGGCGCAAAGCCTCGGCGTTTACATCATCATCGACTGGCATATCCTGTCGGATAACGATCCCAATATTTATAAAGCACAGGCAAAAACCTTCTTTGCCGAAATGGCTGGGCTGTATGGCAGCTCGCCGAACGTGATTTATGAAATCGCCAATGAGCCAAACGGTGGCGTGACATGGAACGGGCAGATTCGGCCTTATGCGCTGGAAGTGACTGACACCATCCGTAGCAAAGATCCCGATAATCTGATTATCGTCGGTACGGGCACCTGGAGTCAGGATATCCACGACGCGGCGGATAATCAGCTGCCCGATCCGAATACGATGTACGCGCTGCATTTCTATGCCGGCACGCACGGGCAGTTCCTGCGCGACCGCATTGACTATGCACAAAGCCGTGGCGCGGCGATTTTCGTCAGCGAGTGGGGCACCAGCGATGCGTCCGGCAACGGCGGACCGTTCCTACCTGAATCGCAGACCTGGATCGATTTCCTGAATAACCGCGGCGTAAGCTGGGTGAACTGGTCGCTTACCGACAAGGCTGAGGCATCCGCCGCGCTGGCACCGGGAGCGAGCAAATCAGGTGGTTGGACAGAGCAGAACCTGTCGACGTCAGGTAAATTTGTCAGAGAGCAGATTCGCGCGGGTGCGGATCTGAGCAATGGCGATACGCCAACTCCGCCAACGGAACCGACTAACCCAGGTAACGGAACAACGGGTGACGTCGTGCTGCAATATCGCAATGTGGATAACAACCCGTCCGATGATGCCATTCGTATGGCCGTCAACATCAAAAATACCGGAAGTACGCCGATCAAACTGAGCGATCTGCAAGTGCGTTACTACTTCCACGATGATGGCAAACCTGGCGCGAACCTCTTTGTTGACTGGGCGAACGTTGGCCCCCACAACATCGTGACCAGCACAGGGACGCCAGCCGCCAGCACCGATAAAGCCAACCGCTACGTTCTGGTGACCTTCAGCAGCGGAGCCGGTTCCCTCCAGCCGGGTGCGGAAACCGGTGAAGTGCAGGTGCGTATCCACGCGGGTGACTGGAGCAACGTGAATGAAACGAATGACTATTCATACGGTGCTAACGTCACGAGTTACACCAACTGGGATAAAATCACCGTGCACGATAAAGGCACGTTGGTATGGGGTGTGGAGCCGTAATCGCGTGCTCTTAACCTATTAATCCATTTACTCTGCGGGCGTTGATTCGCCCGCATTTTCTTTCCAGACCGTCACTCATTTACCGCAATGTCGTGTTTCTTCAGCAATCCACGCAGTTGGTGATAGGTTAATCCCAGCAGCTCAGCGGCTTTACGCTGGTTAAATTTTGCCTGATTCAATGCCCGATCAATTAAGCTTTTCTCTTGTTCCAACAGCCACGGTTTCATCTCCAGCGGTAAATCCGGCTGGCCGGTTGCCGCACGCGGTGGCGTTTCCTGAACGGCGGGAGTGCGGCGAAAAGGATTCAGAATGATGGCATCAAGAGGCTGTTCGCTGTCGCCGTGACGGTACACCGAACGTTCAACCACGTTTTTCAGCTCACGAATATTGCCCGGCCAGTCGTAATTCAGCAGCGTTTCGCGCGCGGCAGGCGTAAAACCGGGAAACAGCGGTAGATGCAATTCACGGCACATCTGAATCGCAAAGTTATCCGCCAGCAGCATGATGTCTTGTTGCCGTTCACGCAGCGGTGGGAGCTGCACAACGTCAAAAGCCAGACGATCGAGCAGGTCCGCACGGAATTTACCGCTGGCGGCAAGCGCAGGCAGATCGTCGTTGGTCGCGCACACCAGACGCACGTCAACCTGTAGCTGATCTCTGCCGCCGACGCGCTCCAGCATGCCGTATTCGATCACCCGCAGTAATTTTTCCTGCACCAGCATCGGTGCGGTGGCCAGTTCATCCAAAAACAGCGTTCCGCCGTCGGCGCGTTCGAAGCGTCCCAGATGGCGTTTTTGTGCCCCAGTAAAAGCCCCGGCTTCATGGCCAAATAGCTCGGAGTCGAGCAGATTCTCGTTGAGCGCCGCACAGTTGAGGGAAACGAACGGCCCTTGCCAACGCGGGGAAAGGTAATGCAGGCGGCTGGCGATCAGCTCTTTACCGGTACCGCGTTCGCCAATCACCAGCACGGGCTTATTTAACTGTGCCAACTGCGACACCTGTTCCAGAACCTCCAGAAAGCTGTTGGCTTCGCCCAGCAGGTTCTCTTTTTCCTGAAGCATGATGTTTCACCGTGTTATTTTTACTAACTGTTAGCGTATTTGACTAATTTAGCGGAAAGGGAAAAATAGTCAAAATTATCTATTCTTTAATTTTCAGTTAGTTAAATTGAATTAAAAGTTGGCATGCTTATTGATATACCTATAGGGAGATCGCGACTGGCTCTGCTGGTCACGGTGATAAATCAGGCGTAATCAGACGCTGGAAATCATGAAGAGGATGTAATTATGGGTATTTTTTCTCGTTTTGCCGACATCGTGAACGCCAACATCAATTCATTGCTGGATAAAGCTGAAGATCCGCAGAAATTGGTGCGGCTGATGATTCAGGAAATGGAAGATACGCTGGTTGAAGTGCGTTCAACCTCGGCGCGGGCGTTGGCAGAAAAGAAACAGATTGCCCGTCGTATTGAACAAGCGCACGGTCAGCAGGATCAGTGGCAGGAAAAAGCCGAGCTGGCGCTGCGTAAAGATAAAGACGATCTGGCCCGTGCGGCGCTGATTGAAAAGCAGAAGCTGACCGACCTGATCGCGGTGTTGCAGCATGAAGCCGAAAGCGTGGATGAAACGCTGGAGCGCATGAAGCGTGAAATTGGTGAGCTGGAAAACAAATTGAGCGAAACCCGCGCTCGCCAGCAGGCGCTGACGCTACGCCATCAGGCTGCGGCATCGTCGCGTGATGTGCGCCGCCAGTTGGACAGCGGTAAGCTGGATGAAGCGATGGCGCGTTTCGATCAGTTCGAACGCCGTATCGATACGATGGAAGCGGAAGCTGAAAGCCACGGATTGGGGAAACAAAAATCGCTGGATCAGCAGTTTGCCGAACTGAAAGCGGACGATGAAATCAGCGCGCAGTTGGCAGCACTTAAGGCTAAAGTTAAGCCAGCAGAGTAATAAGAGCGTAAACGCCATCGGATGGGCTGTCGTTAGAAAACGGCAGCCACCGGCGTATGAATAATAACTAAGGAGACACAATGAGTGCGTTGTTTCTTGCCATTCCGCTGACCATTTTCATGTTGTTTGTGGCACCGATATGGCTTTGGCTACATTACAGTCAGCGTAAAAACAGTGCTCAACTGGGACAAAACGATATGCAACGTCTGACACGTTTAACGGAAGAGTCCAACCGTATGCGTGAGCGTATCAGGGCGCTGGAAGACATTCTGGATGCAGAACACCCGGACTGGAGAAAATCGTAATGAAAAATACGTGGTCAGGTAAAACGTTATATCGCATACCGGAAGAAGGCATGCTGAAAGGGGTTTGTGCTGGTTTAGCGCGTTATTTTGACGTGCCGGTGAAGCTCCTGCGAGTAATCGTGGTGCTGTCGATGTTTTTCGGCCTGTTCTTTTTCACCATGGTGGCTTACATCATTCTGACCTTTATACTCGATCCGGCTCCTGCAGGAATGGGATTTGAGGATGAGAAGACGGCTCGCACACCCAGCCAACTGCTGAATGAGGCGGATGCGACCTTGCAGGCCAGCGAACAGCGCCTGCGTAGCATCGAGCGCTATGTCACCTCGGATACGTTTGGCGTTCAGAACCGCTTTCGTCACCTGTAATTTGTCATCGGTTATACGCTTTCGCTGACATTATCCACCGTACGACTTGCGTCGAGAGTGGATAATGTCGCGCTGCTTTTTCGCTGCAATCTCTATGATCCGATCCCACTGTGCATCGGATGCCAGCCATTTCCTTCTTTCGCGCTGTAGCGAACATTCTGTAGCGGTGCCAGTTTCCACTGACCATCACTGTCCTTCACCATCTCGCTGGCCTGTACGCGGCACTGGTAGTGCAAGGTATCGGCTTCCAACTGGAACTGATATTTTTTGCCTTTTTCCGGAACAAAGCGAGTGGTGATCAGGCATGAATATTTGCTTTCAACATAAACGTTGATAATCGCTGTTTCAACATCAGGCACTAATGGTGTTTCGTAGTAGTCAATATCGTATTTTTCTCCAGATACTTTTGGCATTCCGCGATTCTGAGTATTTTGTAACACCCATTCACTGGAACGAATAAGACCGCCAGTGCGTTTACCGTTTAGCGTTTGGTAAATACTCGTCTGTTCGGTGTTATCTACAATACGTACCCACGGGGAGTCATTGGTTTCATGGGGCGGAATGAAAAAAGAGTTGTTTGGCATAATAGAACAGCCTGAAGAGAGGAGTGCTATCATTGCCAGATTATTTCGCAGTAACTTTTTCACTTGTTTCATTCCTAATGGGTTTGAAAAGTAATGGGTATTTTACAGTAACGCTGCGCTCAGATTTTAAGACTAAAAGCTCCCCACCAGAGGTGGGGAGTGCAATATTATAAAGGCGTCATTATTTTAATTAGCGTATTTCGTTATCATTTAATTGGGTGTAAAGAAATCGCTATTTCCAGCACGATATCAGAATAGCATTTATCGCCATTGGCTGATGTTCTCTTCAGTTCATCAAGTGCATAAACGATATCCACCCTGGCTCCTGGGCGGAACAGCTTTTTATCTTCATCATCGATATGGCTATAAATGCTTTCTTCAATGACAGAGCCATCATCCAGCAGCAAACTGAAACAGTTATCTACCGGAGAGGGATCTTGTCCCGCCACATAGGTTCTTGTGATCGTGCCAGATCTGTGCAGTAAACGCATTTTTCCCTGTTCAATGCTACTCCACCACTCAGATGAGCCAAAAAGACCATTGGCTCCCTTCAAGCCCATGGCTGGCCTTGATGGATCGAGAGTCAGAGCCTGCGTTAAAGCCACTTGCTCAGGGTCCCCTTTGAGTTCTTCTGAAAGAAGATAGACAATTTTCATAGGGTATTTCGAATTTTCAAGATTTAACAGCATAATGCTTTCCTGTTATTTAACCTGTTCAAAATGGACGATGTTTTTATTAAAAATCTCCATTCCTTTGCCTTGTCCAAGTTGTGTCGTCATCTGTCCTCCTTCAACCTTGAAGCGAGTATTTGTTTCCATCCATTTACCCGTTTGGGTGGACATGTTGGGCAATTCTTTAGCAGCAGCACTGTTTGCGGCAATACCAATTTTTTCCAGTTCGGAGAAGGTACCTGGTTTAACAGTGATTTTCACTGTTATGCCATCGTACTTAGAAGAGTATGATAGCACTGGAGAAACTGATGTTTCAGTGGTCGCTGGCATCACCCCTGTTCTTTCAAACTGCCTGAATTGCTCAGGTGACATCGTTCGATAAACAATTTCATTGCCATGAACATCACGTTGCTGAACGGGACTTAGCGGATTTTTAGCTGTCGTCGCAGGAGTACCAATGGTACCCGACGTACCCTTGTTGCCTGACTGTGTTCTTTGTACGACTTTGTTGAACGCCATGCCAGCAGCAAACTTTACAACTTCCTGCGCCGATGCACCATTATCGTACAAGCTGAGGATCCCATTGACATCAACAGGCGTCATCGCTGAGGTAATGATATCGTTTTTCAGTGCCAGCTCACGGATTTTCTCATCGCTCAGCCCCTGAGCTTTCCATTCGGCAAGTTGTTCACTGCCCTTAATGGCGGCGACATACGGATTGCCAGCGATGCCCATTGGTGTCCAGTCAATGCCTGTCTGCGTATAGATGTCACCGATGAATCCAGAGTAATCAGAATCTAGCTGGCCGTCCCGCGCACCATACATCATCGTTCTGGCATAATCTGTTACGAGATAGCCGAACTCATCAGCCGTTATTGCCCCAGATTTATACATCGCGACCAGTTTTTCGCCTGCTTCTTTTTCTAATTTACGGTACTCATTGCGGATATCAGTCTGGCATTTACCATTAGAGCCACAGGCAGTAAAGCGTTCCTGCAGTTCATCCATACCACCGATACCCGCGGCTTTTAGTTTTTCATACAGCGCGCGGCCTTCTTTACTCAGTTTCTCAACGCCGTACTTATTGGACAGCAGGTTATAATCAACGGCATTTTTACCTGCATCATGTCCCGCCACAGCGCCTGCGGATGAATCAGTTGCCAGTCCTGCTGCCATGGTCGCCGCCAGAGAAGCCAGATTGCTGACTTTCGCTCGCTCAGCGTCACTCAGCGACTCCACTGTTTTACCCGGATAGAGATAGTCGACGATAGCGCGTGCCGCCAGTTCACCCCCCGCCGCACCGACTGCACCCGCAGTGGCGTTTGAACCAGAAAGCTCGGCCACCACGCCGCCAACGATGGCGTGACCAATGGCATTTGCCGCGATCTGCCCGGCGGTTGGATTGTCACTATTTTGCAGAGTTAAATCGCGCACCGTGCTTGACAGATAAGGTGCAGCGCCCTGAGCCAGCGCTTTCAGTGGATCACCACCTGCCAGCGCAGTGATGGCGGCCGCTGCGGCACGAATACCTTTATTCAGCTCACCACCCGCTTTGTATTGATCGTTGATGTCCTTATACGCGGCGGTATTTTGTACACGGTCCCAATATTCCTGACGTGTCTCCTTGGTCTCATCCCACTCACCAGCCGCTTTAATTCCCGCGTTATTCGCCATAATCTGGCCTTGGCTCAGGGTGATATCCACACCCTGATTCACCACGTCACTAATCAACCGCAACTGGCTCAGACGCTGCTGTTCCTTCGCCTTATCAAAGATTGGGCTGATGCTTTGATTCGCATGCTCAACATCGCGGCTCAGTTCACTGACATCCTGCTGCTGGTTCGCCTGGTCACGGATAATCAGCGATCCCGGCGAAACGGCGGCATAGGTGGTGCCGGGGGCATTCCCATCGCTACCACCCGCTCCCAGACCATTCGCCGCCAGATTCTGTACGGCATTTTTCAGCAGATCCTGCGCGCCCAGCCCGCCAGTGCTGATACCGACGCTGCTGTGCGATACTTCAAATTCTGCACTATTGTCGATATTGCTGAAGCCCAGCGTGCCGGTATCGAGACGGTTTTTATCTTCGCTGGCGGTGCTGCCAATCACTGCGCCATCCAGTTGCGTGTGGTTGCCTACGGTGATATCGAAACCGCCGTCACCGGCGAAGATACCGGTCTGCTCCTGCACGCTGTTATAGGTGCTGTGGATTTTATCTTTGGCGACGCTGGCACTGACGCTGCCGGTCATACTACCAAAGGTAAAGCTGGCACCTGCTGAGCTGTTCTTCTGCTTCGAGTCATAGTTATTGACGTCCTGTTCACTCTGTAGCGTCAGGTCACGTCCGACATTCGCCACCACCTGATCGGCACTCAGCTGTGCGCCGCGCAGGGTGGTGTCGCGTCCGCTGTTAACCGTCAGCTTATTCCCGGCATCGACAGTGGTTTCGGTGTGGGTCAGGCCATCGCCATTTTCGTTGCCGGAACCTTTACTGGCGTTAGCAAATACGCTGATTCCCGCACCGCCTTGTCCAGCGCCGATGCTGACGCCCACGCCGCCGCCGCTACTGCTGTTTTTGCCGGTCTGCAACTGGGTATTCTGCGCCGACAGCAGGTTGATATCGCGGTTTGCCGACAGCAGCACATCGTTGCCCGCTTTCAGCTGGCTGCCGCCGATGGTCAGATCGCCATCTGCGCCATTTTCTGAACCGGTCGCCACCAGATTGATATTGTTGCCCGCCTGCACGGTACTGCCGGAAGCGTTAACCGCTTCGCTGTGGCTCTCGCTCTTCGACTTTGAGGTGCTCAGCGACAGGCTGACGCCAATGGCATTCTGATCCGCGGTATTCTGCGAAGCCAGTACCGCGGCCTGAGCGGCCTGTACGCCTGCCAGACCTGATTTCAGCTTCTGCAGCGATGCCATACGGCCATCCTGCTGTTCATCAGCGGCTTTCGCGCTGGTGTAAGCGGCATTAATCGCGCTGCCTATCGCGCCGGACAGCGCCAGCGTCAGACCCGTCTGTTTACGCTCATAGGTGGTGTCGGTGGTGCTTTGGTTATTCGCAGCATCAATGGTGATAGTGTTCGCCACCATATTGATGTCGTTACCGGCGATCACATCGGAGCCCTGCACGGCGATATTATTGCCTGCCACCAGACTGGTATCGCCATTGACACTGCCCAGCGTGCTGTTGTTGTGTGTCAGCGCCGCAGTATCGGAGGTCGAACTCTCTTTGATTGAACCGACAAAGAAGCCAATGCCGCCGCTGCTCATCAGGCCCGACTTGGTGGTTTTCTTCATCGACCAGCTGTCGCGGCTTTCTTCTGCCGCCGTGACGTTGAGGTCGTTACCGGTACGCAGTGCCAGATCCCGATCAGCCGCCACATCGCTGACGGTGATATTCAGATTGTTACCCGCGCTGATGGAGATATTTTCCCCGCCCAGACTGCTGCCGTTCGCCAGCGTGGCATCGTAGCCGGCGCGGGTGGTCGTGGTGCGTTTCGACAGGAAGCCGGAACCTTTCACCTTGGAATTCATATCCAGATATTCCTGGCTGCTGGCGCTGCCGAGGTTGATATCATTGGTGGCGGTCAGCGCAAGCTGCCGATCGGCATTCAGTTTTGCCGCCTGGGCGTTAATATTATTGCCGGCATTCAGCGAGATATTGCCGTCGCTGGTGACTTCACTGCCCTGTACCTGAGTCAGCGTCTGCGTGACGTGGTTATCTTTATCCCACACGACTTTGTCGCTGCTGCCGGTGGTGACGGTGGTCATAGTGATGTCGCGATTAGCCGCGATCTGCGTCTGGCTGTTTTCACCGGAGCTGACCACCTGCGCGGCCTGCAGATTGACATCACGGCCTGCCTGCAGCAGCAGTTTGCCATCGTCACCCTGCACATACATGCCTGCCACACGGTCGATATTGTCGCGGCTGAAGTGGTTACTGCCGTTTTGACTTTCCGCGTGGTTGGTTTCGCTAGCAACGGTGATATCGCGTCCGGCTTGCGCCAGCAGGGTATCGGTGGCACGCACCGTGCCGCCAGTGTTAGTGATATCGTTGGTCGCCTGCAGCGACACGGATTTACCGGCGATGATGCCGCCGACGTTAACGATATCGTCGCCAGAAACGCTGACCAGCTGTGTGGCGCTGATACGTCCGCTGTTCAGCATGCCGCCGCTGACGCCAATGCTGATGTTCTTACCGGCCAGCAGCGCGCCGCTGCCATCCATATCGCCTTGCTGCACCTGCGCATACACCTGCGGTACCAGCACGTTCTGGGTGGTGCCATCTGGCATCTTCACATCCTGCGCCACCAGCCACACCATATCCTGAGTGATCTGCTTCATCTGCTCTGCAGTGAGCGCCACGCCCGGCACCAGATTGAATTTCTTCGCGAAGCTGACGCCCGCTTCCATCAGGCCCTTATACTGCTCTTCATCGCTGGTGTAGTCGGCGAGATAGCGCTGGCCGACCAGCTCAACGATCTGCTCGCGTACCAGACGTTGCTCATAGAAACCATCGCCGAGGCGTTTTTGCGTGATCGACGGGTCGGTCTGCAACTGGCGCAGCATATAGTCGGAGCTCAGCCAGATTCTCTGATTGGTGAAGCGCGGATCGGTTTCGATCAGATAGCTGCTGGTGGCATCCGGCAGGGAGGTGAACAGGCTGCCAGTTGGCAGGGAAGCATCCGGTGTCATCGAACGAATGACATCAGTGTTCTGTCCGGCCACTTCCACGCGCTGCGCGGCATACTCAGCCAGCGATGGTGCGCTGCTGGTCGCCTGGGTATGCTCCTTCATCACGGTCGGGCTGAGGCTGATGGACTGAATTTCCGTTGGCGGTGTATAGGCCGAAGCGCGTGCTTTCTGGCTGTCTTTGCCTTTTTTATGGATACGATCCCATTCGATGACCTGACCGACTTTTTCCGTCAGTTTCTGGCCAGTGACTTCGGTATTCACCAGTTCCTTCACTGCCGTCAGCAGGGTGCCACCGGCAATAATCTGGCTCTTGTCGTTCAGCAGCTTATCGCCGGAGAGCGAAATCTGACCGCCCGCGATGATTTTCGCCGGGTCGCTCTGGGCGATCTGCTCTTCGCTGATGGTCTCGGTATAGCTGTACTGATAGTAATGGTCGCGACCACACACCACGCCTTCGATACAGATATGGCGCACTTCATTTTTGTAGAAGCTGATGTTGTAGTCGTCAGGACTGTAGTGGACGCCATTATTCAGGTCCACCACCATGTACTCATCTTTCTGTCGCTGGGACAACTGCACCATACTGGTGGCGAAGTTGTCATTGATATTGTTCAGCGTGGTGAAGCTCAGCGCCATATTGCCCACAGATTCGATAGTCGAGCTGTGGTTGTTAATTTCGCCTGCCTTGCCGGTCGCCAGCGCGTCCGCATCCAGCGCGCCGCCGATGGCTATATCACCATTGCTGTAGATCAGGGAGTGGTCGCGGTTATTCAGCGTACCGATGCCCAGATCCAGACGTTGGCGCGCCGCGATGGTGGCGCTGCTGTTATTTTCCGCCAGATTATTCAGCGTCGCTGCGCCGATCGCCAGGCCGTCGCCATAAATTCGGCCGGTGCCGATATTGTTGACGGTGCTGGCGTTGATGCGGGTTAGGACGCCGTCGATAAGGCCGCGGTTGCTCAGCGTATCGCTGGCGTTCAGCGTGGTCTGTTGGGAACGTAGTTCGCCAGTGGTCTGGTTGTCGATGTTGCTGGCCTGCACATTCAGCTTACCACCTGCGCCAAGCAGCGCCGTGTTGATCAGGCTGTTATTGACGTTCAGCGTTAGATCGCCATTTGCCAGCGTTTTATTGTTGTTACTGAAGTCGTCCGCGAAGCTGAGATCCATATCGCCAAGCGACAGAATTTCACCGCTGCCATTAATCTCGCGACCGCGGAAGGTCAGTTGCTGACCCGCCACCAGACGACCACCTTCATTGCTGATACGCAGATCGCTGCTGGTGGCTGCGGTGCGGGCGAGGGCGCTGCTGTTTTGCTGATCGAGCGTCAACTGCTTATTGGCGGAGATCTGTCCTTGGTTGTTATTTAGCACCGGCGTGGCGATCGCCAGATCGCTGGCTGCGGCCAGCGTACCGCTCTGGTTATTCAGTTCACTGCTGGCCGCAACATCCAGCGCGCCGGAGCCGGCCGCCATAATGGTGCCGCCCTGGTTATTCAGGCTGGCGCTCTGTACGCTGAATTTTTTGGCATTGGCGGCGATGCGGCCATTCTGGTTATCAATGCTGTTAATGCTGAGTTGCAGATCGCTGTCACCGCTCTGCAGTAACTTGCCACCGCGGTTACTGATAGCCGGCGTGTTGACCTGCAGTGCATTGGCGTTAATCACGCCGCGATCGTTGCTGAGTTTACCGGCGGCGGAGAGTTTCAGATCGCCGCTCGCCAGCAGCTGTGCGTCGTCGGTGATGATATCGCTGCTGCTGGTCAGCGTGGCGTGATGTGCGGCGGTATCGCTGCCGCTGAGATCAATCTGGCTGGCGCTGGCGTTCAGATTGCCACCGGCCAGCGCCTGACCCCGGCTGGTCAGTTTACCGTCGCTGGCGAGTGTCAGATTGCCGCTGTCGGCTAGGGTGCCATCGGTTTTCATTCCGGCGGCTATGGCCGCGCCTTTGCTGTTGCGGATGCTGGCACCGCGCACACTGGTGTTGCTTTTGGCGGCAATAAGGCCGGTATTCGTCACTTCGTCGCTGACGGTAGTGCTCTGATCGCGCTGGGCAAACAGGGTGCCACTATTATCAACTTTTTTACCGCCCAGCAGCAGATCCTGACCGGCATTGATCGTACCGCTGTTGACGATATCGCCATTGGCGTTAATGGTGATGTCACCCGCCTGACTGCCAAGCGTCCCTTTGTTGCTGACGCCGACCCCTTGCTCGGTCGCCACCAGGCGGATTTTACCGGCATACATGCCGCCCAACTGGGCGACGTCGATCGCCAGCGTCGGTTTGACGTCGCTGCTGTCGCTATCCGTTGCGCTGCTGGCTGTGGCCGTGCTGTTATCGGCGGCCACCTCGTTTTTACCGGTGGTGACGGTCACATCTTTTGCCCAGATACCGGCATTGACCTTCACGGTGCGGGCAATCAGGTCGGTGTAATCCTGACGGCTGCTGTCCATGCCAGCGCCTTCCACCACGATTTCACCCTTGCCCACGCGGTAACCGCGCAGTTCACCGTTGGCCATCTGCGGCGTGCCGGTGGTCAGCGTGGCGCGGTTGGCGTTAATAAAGCCACAGCCGTCGCAGCTGATGCCCGCCGGGTTGGCGATGACCACCTGCGCCTTACGGCCTGCCACTTCGACATAACCATTCAGCTTGCTCGGGTCGCGCGAGTTGACCTCGTTAAGAATAATTTTGGCTTCGCCTTTCGCCAGCCATGGGTTACCCGCCACCCAGCCACCCATCTGAGTCTGCACCTGTTTGTGCGAGTTATTAAGAATCGCACCTTTGTTATCGACGTCAAACTGGGTGTATTTGTTATGCGAAACACCACCGGCGCTCGGCGTCTGGATATTGACCTGCGGCGTGCCGTTGGCGCTCTGCATCACATTCGGCTGCTGGCCGCCCGGGGCGCTCTTGTCGGCGACAATTCCGGCCGCCAGCGCCTGTGGCGCGAGCGTGACCAGACCGAGTGCAGTCATGGTCAGGAAGGCGGTAGGCTTCATGCGGCCAATCAGCTGGCTCAGCGTATGGCCGACGCCGTTGGCACCGCTTTTACCCTGGCCGCGGTTGATTTCGGAAACCACCATTAACAGGCCGCGAGCCTTGTTGAAAATGATGCGATAGAGGTTCTTATTCACGAAAAGTTATCCCTGCTAAAAGTGATGTTAAGCAACCAGCGGCGTGTTCTGCTGCCAGAGTCTGAATTGTTGTTGGGTGACGTCATCGCCACGGAATTGCAGTACCCGTTGTCCGCGTTCCGCCCCTTTGTGGTACAGCGCACGGCCACATAAGTGGGGAAACAGCGTGCCGCCGACGATGCGACGAAATGCCTGCTGATCGCCGAAGGGCGCGACCCAGTCGCGGAACCACAGGCGGTTGCCGCTGGTCCAGTCCTGCGGCTGTACCAGGATGCCGGGGCCGGTGAGGTAGCGCTGTTCCGCTTCTTCGTCCATCCACGCCCAACTGAGGAAAAACATGGGCTTGTCATCGCGGCTGGCAATAACAAACTGCTGATGTTTGATGGCGGGCAGCAGCAGCGTCGGCAGCACACTGAGCGGAATATCGCGGTGCTGTTCCGAATGGATCCACAGCCAGACCGCCGCGCCAAGCGCTTCCGCTTCGCTGAACTGACCGCCGAGCAGCGGGGCGGTTAACTGATAGCCATTAACAGGAATCTTCATCACGCGCCTCCTTAGTACTGCCAGCTGAGGTTGAAACCGAGGGTGACCGGGCTGGTGTGGAAACCTTCTGGTTTAGAGAACGGCACACCAACAAACAGGTCGTAGCCGGTGTTAAAGGCGTTACCGCGCAGACCAAGCACGCCGCCCGCCAGATGTTTTCCGGCGAGGTAATCACGTGTGCCGTCCACTTCGCCGTAGTCAGCACCGAGATACAGTTCCTGATTAGGGAGCGGGGTGCGCCAGGCCAGATCGTTGCGCACGAACCAGCCGTTGTCGGCCGTCAAGGTGCGTTCACCATCAAAGCCGCGCACGGTCCAGCGGTTACCAATCGACAGCTGATCCTGTGGCGTCAGTTTGGTATGGTTGATCTGGCGCAGATACTGCACGTTGTAGCGGAAGGTCTGATTGCCCAGCGTAAACGGCATATCGAGTTGTGCATTGAGTTGGATAATTTTCGCCAGCGCGGTGCCTTCATCGAAATACTCTTCCTGCGCCGGAATCGCGCCGAACCAGCGGGTGCCGCGCTGGTAGCTCACTGCGGCATCAAGGGTGGTGGCACCGAAGTAGTGGCGATGCTGCAGACCCAGACGCCAGGCGCTGGTTTTACGCCGCTGCACATCCACTTCGGTATCGTTGACGAAGTTCTGCGATTCGCGCGTCAGAATTTCATAGCTCATTGAAGTTTTCTGACTGCCGCTGCGGTGCAGCACCCGGCTCAGCTGGAAGTTAAGGTTTTTGCTGTTGCCGCTGTAGTTATAGTCTTCATACGCGCCAGCCACATTCTGGTTGTAGTCGTAGCCGCTGGCGGTGACGCCCGCCATCCAGTAACCGAACGGTACGGAGTAGTGCAGCATGTAGTTCTTGCTGCCTTTTTCGCTGCCGGATTCAAGGTCATGGTTGCCGGAAATGTAGAACAGGTCGCTGAGTGAGAAGGGATTATCGATATACAGCGTCAGGCCGCCCTGATAACGACCGGTGGTTTCGGTGCCTGAATCATCGAGCGTCGCGCCGAGACGCCACATTTTTTCCTGTTTCCAGGTGACGTCAATGTCGCTTTCACCGGGCTGTTCGCCCGGCACAATCGCCATCTCTGCCTGTACGGTGGGCACGCGCTGCAGGTTTTCCAGTCCCTGCTCAATGTCACGCAAATCCAGCAATTCGCCTTCACGCGCCGGCAGGGCGCTCCAGAGGCTCACGTAGCGATCGCTCTCTTTGGTCAGTTTGACCTGGCGCGTTTTGCCCGGAATCAGGGTGATATGCAGGGTGCCGGTTTTCAGGTTTTGCGGCGGCGCCATTACGCGCGCGGTGACGTAGCCATGGTCGATCAAACGGTTTTGCAGTGCGCTCATCAGCAGGTTGACACCCTGAGCGCCCAGGCACTGACCTTTACCCTGATCTGCCAGCTGTTGCAGCGGGATACGCAGCCAGGAGGGGAAATCGTCTTTGCCGGTCAGTATGATGTGATACAGCGTAAAGCACTGTTGCTCCTGCGGGAATTGCAACTTAGTAAAGAATGAGGAAGGTGGTTGCAAACGCACATCAGGCGTTTGCGGCGCTAATTGCTGCTGCATCGCACGCTGGCGATCCTGCTGATTGATATTTAGCTGTTCATCCACCCGGTTCGGTGCGGCAAGAGGCGTCAGATTATTATCTGCTGCCCAACTGCTTGCTGAGGTGGTCAATAAAATAAATAGCGCAAGCGGGCTGAGACGCGCAGGTTGATACCCGTCAGTGAATGACGCATTCCGTAGCATAATGAATTAACCTGAATTATTAATTGTTATTGGGATACCATTCGTTTCCAGAAACAATTGGTTACTTGGCACAATTTCAGGTTATATACGTTAACAATTTGTTGGCTAAGAGTTGTCTTATTGCTTGCTAAGAGTTGTCTTAAAAATATCGTTTCTTTACATTTTGGCGGTAAAAATACGGTATGAGATAGGTAAGCGGGGTTGAACTTATATCGGCGTGAGCGTGAGGCGTTTGTCTGATTTTATTATATTGATACGATATATCTCTCAACCAAAGGAGTAATGGTTCATTCGATGAGTCGACTACAGAACGAAATTAACTCTCTGGTCAATCGCGGCGTGGATCGCCACCTGCGGATTGCCGTCACCGGGTTGAGCCGCAGTGGCAAAACCGCGTTTATCACCGCGTTCGTCAATCAATTATTGAATACCCACAGCGGTGCACACTTGCCGATGTTTTCTCCCGTGCGCGAAGAGCGTTTGCTGGGGGTGAAACGTGTACCGCAGCGCGATCTGGGCGTGCCGCGCTTCGCTTATGATGAAGGCATGGCCGCGCTGTATGGTTCGCCGCCGGCTTGGCCAACGCCAACGCGCGGCGTGAGTGAGATTCGTCTGGCGCTGCGCTATCGCTCTAAGGATTCGTTGCTGCGTCATTTCAAAGACACGTCGACGCTCTACCTGGAAATTGTCGATTACCCCGGCGAATGGCTGCTGGATCTGCCTTTGCTGGAGCAGACCTATTTGAGCTGGTCGCAGCAGATGGGTGGTTTGCTGCAAGGGGGACGCACCGAGTGGGCTAAACCCTGGCTGGCGCTGTGTGAGAAAATCGATCCGCTGGCCCCAGCGGATGAAAACCAGCTTGCCGAGGTGGCGCAGGCTTACACCGACTATCTGCATCGCTGCAAACAGGAAGGGCTGCACTTTATTCAACCGGGGCGATTTGTGCTGCCGGGCGATCTGGCGGGTGCGCCGGTGCTGCAATTCTTCCCCTGGCCGCAGGTGAGTCAGATCGGTGAAGCTAAGTTGGCGCAGGCGGATGAGAAAACCAACATCGGCATGCTGCGCAAGCGTTTTGACTATTACTGTCAGTCGGTCGTCAAAGGATTTTATAAGGATCACTTTGTGCGCTTCGACCGGCAGATTGTTCTGGTCGATTGCCTGCAACCGCTCAATAGCGGCATTCATGCGTTTAACGATATGCGGCTGGCGCTCACCCAACTGATGCAAAGTTTTCATTACGGGAAGCGCACGCTATTCCGGCGCTTGTTCTCGCCCTGCATCGACAAACTGATGTTTGCGGCGAGTAAAGCGGATCACATTACCGCCGACCAGCACGCCAATCTGGTGTCGCTGCTTCAGCAACTGGTGCAGGAAGCGTGGCAGAATGCCGCGTTTGAAGGCATCGACATGCGCTGCGAAGGCATTGCGTCGATCCAGTCAACGCAGAGCGGGGTGGTCGATCATCAGGGACAGAAAATTCCGGCGCTGAAAGGGCATCGGCTCAGCGACGGTCAGCCGTTGACGGTCTACCCCGGCGAAGTGCCTGCGCGTTTACCGGGGGCGGCATTCTGGCAAACGCAGGGCTTCCATTTCGATCAATTTCGTCCGCGAGAAATGACGGTAGACACGCCGTTGCCGCATATCCGGTTGGATACGGTCATGGACTTTCTGTTAAAGGATAAATTGCGATGAACGAGCCACTGAAACCCCGCGTCACGTTCGATGACGTTTCACCGCAAGAGCCACAGCCGCAGTTGCGTGCCGGGTTAGCATTTGATGAGCAGAGCGGCACGCCGTTTTCCCCGATCAGCCGCGAAGAAGAAGTACCGGAAGAAGGCGCGGCGGAAGAGGCGATCAGCGCGGCGCTGCGGCCGAAGCGTAGCCTGTGGCGGCGTATGGTGATGGCGGGAATCGGGCTGTTTGGTGTTAGCGCACTGGCACAGGGCGTGCAGTCACTGCATAACGCCTGGGTACAGCAGGATTGGATCGCACTGGGCGGCATTACCGCAGGCAGCCTGATTGTGGCGGCGGGCGTCGGCTCGCTGGCTGTCGAGTGGCGACGTCTCTACCGCTTGCGGGAGCGGGCAGAAGAGCGCGACGTGGCTCGCGATCTGTTACATAGCCACGGCGTGGGGCGCGGACGCGAATTTTGTGAAAAGCTGGCACGACAGGCGGGGCTGGATAGCGGCCATCCGGCGATACAGCGCTGGCAGGCTTCGCTCCATGAAACCCACAATGACCGTGAAGTGCTGGAGCTTTATGCGCGTCTGGTTCAGCCCGTACTGGATACGCAGGCGCGGCGTGAAATCAGCCGCTCGGCGGCGGAATCCACCTTGATGATCGCCGTCAGCCCGCTGGCGTTGGTGGATATGGCATTTATCGCCTGGCGCAACCTGCGCCTGATTAACCGTATTGCCGCGCTGTACGGTATCGAACTCGGCTATTTCAGCCGCATTCGCCTGTTCCGACTGGTGCTGGTCAATATCGCGTTTGCTGGTGCCTCGGAGCTGGTGCGGGAAATTGGCATGGACTGGATGTCGCAGGATCTGGCCGCTCGGCTATCAACTCGCGCTGCACAGGGCATTGGTGCAGGGCTGCTGACCGCGCGCTTGGGTATAAAAGCGATGGAATTGTGCCGCCCACTGCCGTGGCTGGATGACAAACCGCGCCTCGGCGATTTCCGCCGCGAACTGATTGGTCAGGTAAAAGAAACGCTGCAAAAAGGGCGTTAGGGGTGAAGACGATGGTACAGGCAATGTGCCATCGTTGTTTTATCGTGGCTTAACAATGAAATGCAGTACAAGCCGCGTGCTATTTTGGCAGACAGTACCCTTGTTACAAAATCGTGTGTAGGATAAAAACTCCTCATTTCTGTATAACAGGACGTTTTTATGATTCCCGGTAAAAAATTGACGCTGGCAGCACTGTCGCTGTCGGCAGCCATACTCTGCTTACCTGCCAGCGCACAGCTGGTACTGGCACCCGCCGATGCGGAGCGTTACGCGCAACACAGCTTCCCTGAATATCTCGAACTACTCACGTTGCCAAATGATGCTGCCGTGCCTGCGGATATCCAACGTAATGCCGACTGGCTGGAAAAGGCGTTTCAGAAGCGTGGCTTCACCACGCAACAGCTGGCAAATGGTGATAAGCCGCTGGTTTATGCTGAGCTGGGCACGCCAAAAGCCGATCGTAAAACCATCTTGTTCTACATGCATTTTGACGGACAGCCCGTGAATCCCGCCGAATGGCAAACGCCGCCGTGGCAGCCCGTACTGAAAGAAAAAGACGCTGCGGGCAAATGGCAGACGCTGCCTGAGTCACGTCTTCTGAAAGGGGATATCAATCCAGAATGGCGCCTCTTTGCCCGGGCATCGGCCGATGATAAAGGGCCGATCGTGATGTTTCTCGCCGCCATAGACGCAATGAAAGATAAAGGCGTTGAACCTGCGGTCAACATCAAAGTGCTGCTGGATTCTGAAGAGGAAAAAGGTTCGCCCGGCCTGACAAAGGTCATGGCCGACAATCTGACGCTGCTGAAAAGTGACGGTATGGTGATTTATGACGGCGCGATGCCGTCCAGCAATCGTCCTGGCATCAACTTTGGTAATCGTGGGTCAATCCAGATCGATATGACGGTTTTCGGTGCTAACGCGGCGGCGCACAGCGGCGGTTATGGCAATGTCATCCCCAATCCAGTGCAAAATTTGGCCATGCTCTTGGCTAGCATGAAAGATGAAGACGGTAAGGTCACGATCCCCGGTTATTATGACCGCGTCACGCTTAGCGAGAGCGATAAAAAACAAGTCGCAGAGACCGCACCACCTGCGGGTTCGCTGGAGAAACGCTTTGGTGTCGCTCAGTTAGAGAAGGTCGCCAGCAATGCGGCAGAGGCGGTGCAATATCCTTCGCTGGATATTCTCGGCATTAAAGCGGGCGACACGGGTAAAAAGGCTTCGAACGCCATTCCATCAACCGCGACGGCCAGCGTGAATATTCGCACCGTGCCGGAGACGCCGCCGGATGATATGTATGCGCTGTTACGCCAGTATATCGCCAGCAAAGGCTTTCATATCATTGCCGGTGAAGCGCCTACGCAGGCTGAACGCGAACAGTATCCGCATCTGATTTCCCTTAGCCTGACGGCCTATCCGAGCAGCGCCTATGCGGCCAGAACCGAGATCGATTCCCCGCTGGGGCACTGGGCGGTTGCGACTACAACCGCACCGCGCGGCATCGCACCGGAGAAGAATCGTATGATGGGCGGGACGTTGCCGATGAGCGGCGCGGTCAGCGTATTGAAAGTGCCTTACGTCATCGTTCCTCTGGTGAATGCCGACAATAATCAGCATAGTTTTGATGAGAATTTACGCCTAGGTAACTATCTGGAAGGCATTCGAACCATTGTGGCGATGGCGACGACGCCGCTGTCTTAACCCCGTTTCGTCATTGACGTGGAAAAAACGTACAGATGTGTCAACTTTTGCTGCCACCTTACTTCATCCGGTGCAAACGAAAGGGTATTATCAGTAGCAATAGCCATATCGTGTCTCTTGAAGAAGGTAGCCGTTGATGCATCTGGAAGTGATTTGTGAAGACCGCATTGGTATGGTCCGTGAATTGTTAGATCTACTTGCGTCACGCAATATTGATTTACGCGGCATTGAAATTGCGTCTATTGGTCGTATCTACCTCAATTTTGCCACCCTCGATTTTGATGATTTCCGTCTGCTGATGACGGAAATCCGCCGTATTGACAGCGTCAGCGATGTGCGTACCGTGGCATTCATGCCGTCTGAGCGCGAGCACCGGGCGTTGAATGCGCTGTTGGAATCGATGCCTGAACCTGTATTCTCGCTGGATATGAAAGGAAAGCTGGAGCTGTTTAACCCCGCGGCGCTGGCGCTGTTTGAACAATCGGCAGAGACCATCAGCGACTTGACGATTGGCAGCATGATCCCCGGTTTCAATTTCGCCAGTTGGCTGGAGAAGAGCAGCGCCGTCGTGGCGGAGCGTGTGGTGATCCGTGGTCAGGATTTCCTGCTGGAAATGACGCCCGTCCGTCTGGAAGATGATGCGGGTAAAGTGGCAACGGCGGGCGCGCTGGTGATGCTGAAATCGGCCGCTCGCATGGGCCGCCAGTTGCAGAACCTCGCCGTGAATGATGAAAATGAGTTTGATCATATCGTGGCTGTTAGTCCAAAAATGCGTCAGGTGGTTGAGCAGGCGCGCAAATTAGCGATGCTGGACGCGCCATTGCTGATCGTGGGCGATACAGGGACGGGTAAGGATATGCTGGCGCGTGCCTGCCACCTGCGCGGGCCGCGCGGCAAAAATCCTTTCCTGGCGCTGAACTGCGCGGCGTTACCCGATGACGTGATGGAGAGCGAGCTGTTCGGCCATGCGCCCGGCGCGTATCTCAACGCGCAGGAAGGCAAAAAAGGCTTCTTCGAACAGGCGAACGGCGGTTCGGTTCTGCTGGATGAAGTCGGTGAAATGTCGGCGCAGATGCAGACTAAATTGCTGCGTTTCCTGAATGACGGGACATTCCGCCGCGTCGGTGAAGATCATGAAGTCCATGTCGACGTGCGGGTGATTTGCGCGACCAAGAAAAACCTGTTGGAGCTGGTTCAGCGTGGTGAGTTCCGGGAGGATCTTTATTATCGCCTCAATGTACTCTCGCTGACGTTACCGCCGCTGCGTGAGCGTCCGGCTGATATTATGCCGTTGGCCGAGCTTTTTGTGGCGCGCTTTGCCGACGAACAAGGGATTCCTCGCCCTAAACTGGCCGCAGATGTAGAGCATTTCCTGCCGCAGTATGGCTGGCCGGGTAACGTTAGGCAACTGCGAAATACCATTTATCGCGCACTGACGCAGTTGGAAGGCAACGAACTGCATATGCAGGACATCGATCTCCCGGCGTTTTCGATTGATGCCCCACAAGATGAAACCCTGCTTGATGGCTCGCTGGACGACATCAACAAACGTTTCGAGCGTTCGGTGCTGACCCGCCTTTATCAATCTTATCCAAGCACACGTAAACTGGCGAAGCGGTTAGGCGTATCGCACACGGCGATAGCTAACAAACTGCGGGAATATGGACTCAGCCAACGCAAATCGGCAGGGGACGACGAAGAGTAAATAACAAAACGGCTGCTTGCGCAGCCGTTTTTCACGTAATTTCAGCGTAGCTTATCTTATTTCAGAACAGCCAGTGCTGCGTCGTAGTCTGGTTCAGTGGTGATTTCGTTCACCAGTTCGCTGTGCAGCACGTTGTCGTTTTCATCCAGTACAACAACCGCACGAGCAGTCAGACCTTTCAGCGCGCCATCGGCAATCGCCACACCGTAGCTTTCTTTGAACTCACCGCCACGCAGGGTAGACAGTACAACGACGTTGTTCAGACCTTCCGCGCCGCAAAAACGGGACTGCGCGAACGGCAGATCGGAAGAGATGCACAGAACAACGGTGTTATCCAGTTCAGAACCCAGTTGGTTGAATTTGCGCACGGACGTGGCACAAACACCGGTATCGATGCTTGGGAAAATGTTCAGGATTTTGCGTTTGCCAGCATAGTTGCTCAGCGGGGTATCGGACAGATCTTTAGCCACCAGAGTAAATGCCGGGGCTTTGCTTCCTTTGGCTGGGAATGACCCTGCTACTGGCACAGGATTGCCTTGAAAATGTACGTTCTGTGACATGTTTGCGTCCTTAATTACAGGTGATTAACACGCTGCTCAGTTTAGGGCAACATTAGCAACATTGGTATAAAAATTACGATTAAAATTGCTGGCTTAGCAACGCCACCATCGCTTTCAGGTAGCATTCGCTGGCAGCATCTGCCGAGACTGGCGGAAGCTCAGCGGTAATGCAATGAAGCGAACGATCGGCGCACCAACTTCCGAAAGAGCCAGGCGTGTCGTAACCGATACTTGATACTAACGGCAGTTCGCACCGCTGCGCTAACCAGCGACCGAGTTCGGAATGATGTGGATCTTCAATACACGCGAGTGGCTCATGAAAAGAGACAACCCAGTGAGGATTAAGTTTCTCAATCAGCGTGCAAAGGGCTTTTGTTTCTGGCTCTGAACCTGCCGTTTCGCCCGTGGATAGCTCGACATCGCGTTCATCTGCGGCGCTATTCCAGCGGTAGACCGTCTTCCCCGGTTGCCAGTTACTGGCCGGAAAATTGCGATTGAGATCGACACCGTTAGCGTTGGCACGCAGTCCCAACTGACAGCCATCCGGGTTCACCGCGAGAATCACATGATGGCGGCGTTGGCCTGAAAAGAGGGTGCGCAACGCGCAGGAAAGCGCCACGACTGCTGCGGTTTCATCGCCGTGTGTTCCGGCAATAATTAGCCCGCTCTCTGAGGGAGCTAATTCGGCGGGGAAATACAGCAGCGGCGCGCCCAGCAGCGATTTCCCATACGGTTCGCCCAGCGAAGGTAAATTGCCTCGTTGCTGGCGCGCCTGAAGAGGAATGATCGGGTTTTCCATGTTGTCGCCTTGTGGTTACCTATGCGTTTCATCATAAAAAAATCGGCCCAGAGACGCAAACGGCGATGCGGGCTGACAAATTGCGGGGGTATCGCTGGATGATAGCGCTGATTTCTGACTATTATATTCTTCAATCAATTCATTACGCTTTCAGGTCAAATCATCATGCACTATGGATATTCTGCATTTTATGCCGCGTTGATGGCGGCCATGACGGGCAATGCCGTCGCGGCGCAGGTTCCGGCGGGAACGGTTCTGGCTGAGAAGCAAGAAATCGTCCGCCATATTAAAGATGAGCCCGCATCTCTCGATCCGATAAAAGCGGTGGGGTTGCCCGAAGCTCAGGTGGCGCGCGATCTGTTTGAAGGGTTGGTCAATCAGGACGCGAAAGGGAACCTGGTGCCGGGTGTAGCGCTGCGCTGGCAGACGACCGATAACCGCACGTTTATCTTTACCCTACGTGATAATGCCCGCTGGTCTAACGGTGAACCCGTTACGGCAAAGGATTTTGTCTACAGCTGGCGTCGTCTGGTCACCCCTGAAAACAGCTCACCGTTCGCCTGGTTTGCTCGACTGGCGGGGATTCAGAACGCCGAGCAGATTCTCGCGGGCAAACTGCCCGTCGATCAGCTTGGCGTGACGGCCGTCAATGATCACACGCTGAAAGTGCAGCTCAGCAAGCCTGTGCCTTATTTTGTCAGCCTAACGGCGAATTTCAGCCTGTTTCCGGTGCATCAGGCCACGATAGAAAAATTTGGGAACGACTGGACGAAGCCGGGCAATCTGATTGGCAATGGCGCGTTTAAGCTGGATCAGCGCGTCGTCAATGAGAAGCTGGTGCTCACGCAGAATCAATATTATTGGGATAACGCCCACACGCGCCTGACAAAGGTGACCTTTGTTCCGATCAATCAGGAATCGAACGCGACGAAGCGCTATCTGTCTGGGGATATCGATATCACCGAGTCGTTTCCTAAAAACCTGTACCAGAAACTGCTGAAAGACTTGCCCGGCCAGGTTTATACGCCAGATCAGCTTGGCACCTATTATTACGCGTTTAACACGCAGCGTGCGCCGACCAATGACGTACGAGTGCGAAAAGCGTTGTCTTACGCCATTGATCGTAAAGTGATTGCGGAAAAAGTATTGGGTACGGGGGAAAAGCCGGCCTGGCATTTTACGCCGGATGTTACCGCGGGCTTCAAACCGACGGAAAGCCTGTTGCAGCAATATTCTCAGGATGAGCTGGACGCGCAGGCAAAAGCGCTGATGGCAGCGGCGGGCTATGGCCCAAACAATCCGCTGAAATTATCGCTGCTGTACAACACGTCGGAAAGCCATCAGAAGATCGCGATTGCGGTGGCCTCCATGTGGAAGAAAACGCTGGGGGTAGACGTGCGTTTGTCCAATCAAGAGTGGCAAACCTATATCGACAGCCGCAACAGCGGTAATTTTGACGTCGTGCGAGCGTCCTGGGTCGGTGACTACAATGAACCATCGACATTCCTCTCACTGCTTGCCTCGCACCACAGTGGGAATATCGCGCGCTTTAAAAATGCGAATTACGATCGCGTTCTGGATGAAGCGGGCAATCAGACTAACCCGCAGGCGCTGAATGCGGACTACAACCGGGCAGAGCAGATCTTGATGGATGAAGCACCGATTGCGCCGATCTATCAATACACCAACGGACGCTTGATCAAGCCGTGGGTGAAGGGCTATCCGATTACTAACCCGGAAGACGTGGCATACAGCCACATGCTTTACATCGAAAAGCATTAAGTACCGTAGTCATACATTGAGTGATGTAGTAATAAAGCCGGAGCGATCGTGATGGTCGCTCCGGCTGGCAGAGTACAACACTGATAGCAAAAGAGCTGATAGCAAAACCGTTGGAGGCAAGACGTGGAATCCTTGGCAGGAAAAGAGTTGCAACACAGCGGTGCGGTTCATGCGTATCAGTTGGATGGAAAAGGGGGCGTGACTCCGATTGGCGAGCAGGATGTGGTTAACAGTGAGAAGCCCTGCTGGCTACACCTGGATTCAACCTTGCCTGCCAGCGTGCGCTGGTTGAATAAAACGATGCTGGTGCCAGATAGCGTACGCAATGCGTTGGCGGGGGAAAGCGCTCGTCCCAGAGTGACGCGTTTGGGTGAAGGTACACTGATCACCCTGCGCAGCATTAACCTAAATGCCAATGCGCGACCGGATCAACTGGTGGCCGTTCGGGTATTCATTACCGACAAACTGATTATTTCTACCCGACGCCGTAAAGTTCTGGCTATCGATGAGATTCTCACCGACCTGAAGGAAGGTAACGGCCCGACTGACAGCGGTAGCTGGCTGGTCTCCATTGCGGAATCGTTGACCGATCATACCAGCGAGTTTATTGATGATTTGCATGAGAAAATCATCGATCTGGAAGAGGATTTGCTGGAGCAAAAAATTCCGCCGCGCGGCGAGCTGGCGCTGATTCGCAAACAGCTTATCGTGTTACGCCGCTATATGACGCCACAGCGTGACGTATTTTCGCGTATTTCCGGCGAGAAACTGCCCTGGATGCAGGATGACGATCGCCGCAGAATGCAGGAAATTGCCGATCGATTGGGGCGTGGGCTGGAAGATTTGGATGCCAGTATTGCGCGCACCACGGTACTGTCGGATGAAATCACTGCGCTGATGACCGAAGCGATGAACCGCCGCACCTATACGATGTCACTTTTAGCGATGGTTTTCCTGCCGACGACGTTCTTAACTGGGCTATTCGGCGTCAACTTAGGGGGAATTCCCGGCGGCGATGCACCGTTTGGTTTTTTCACGTTCTGCCTGATGTTGGTGATATTGGTGGGCGGCGTTGCGTGGTGGTTAAAACGCAGTAAATGGTTATAACGACTTGCGGCGAGTGGATGCGCAGATAATCACAAACTGTGGCGAACGACTAAAAAACCACGCGTAAATTGAGCAATATCAACATTTTTTACCCTGTTGTGCGGCACTATCATCCCCGCAGGTGAATGCAACGTCAAGCGATGGGCGTTGCGCTCCATATTGTCTTACTTCCTTTTTTGAATTACTGCATAGCACAATTGATTCACACCATGCCGACAGTTTTGTCGGCTTTTTTTTTGCCCTTCGATCCTGACCTTTTCCGTTATCCTTCAAGCGACGTTGTAAAATGCCTTTGGCATTTTATTATGGTGGGCTAACGCGCCACACCCTTCGGGCCGTCGCAAGCGACGTTATAAAATGCCTTTGGCATTTTATTCATTAGCTTACTACGCTTAAAGGGACGCGCTGGCGTTGTTTGACCAGCCGTAACGCATGTCTGTACTGCTTCAGTAGCTGGATTTGCCTTAACATTATCCAACACCGAGGAGGAAAATATGCTCACTCAAGACGCAAAGGATTATCTGCAAGCTGACACGGTTCCGGTTGAACCGATTCCCATTATACCGAACGATCCGACACCTCGTCCGCTTCCCGATCCTCCGCCCATTCCTGACCCTCCACCGACAGGGCCGGAACACGAACCTGTCACTGAACCACCGCAAGCCCGATAGCGGCGCTCTACGTGGCAGAACATGGCAATAAAAAACACGGTGGTGAAACAGCAACCGCTGCTTCTTGCCACCGTGTCTCTATTCTTTAGGGTAATGCCATTCCTGCACTGGAATGTCGCGCTTATTTTATTTCCAGCACGTCAAGGCGGGTCACGGATGGCGCGTCATCGTCATCTTCCGGCTGCCAGCCAACGGGCTGTAACGGCAGTTCTTCACGGTCAAAAGCCAGATCGCCACCATCCACCACGTCGCTACCGTGGCGAATGCCTTTAAAATCGAACAGCGCATGATCGGCAAGATGAGAAGGTACAACGTTCTGCATGGCGCTGAACATGGTCTCAATACGGCCAGGATAGCGTTTGTCCCAGTCGCGCAGCATGTCTTTAATCACCTGACGTTGCAGATTTGGCTGCGATCCGCACAGGTTGCACGGAATAATCGGATATTGACGGGCTTCAGCAAAGCGTTCGATATCTTTTTCGCGGCAGTAGGCGAGAGGGCGGATGACGATATGCTTACCATCGTCGCTCATCAGCTTCGGCGGCATGCCTTTCAGTTTCCCGCCGTAGAACATGTTCAGGAACAGCGTTTGCAGGATATCGTCGCGGTGGTGACCAAGAGCGATTTTTGTTGCGCCGAGCTCCGTCGCGGTACGATACAGAATCCCGCGGCGCAGACGTGAACATAGTGAGCAGGTGGTTTTCCCTTCTGGAATCTTGTCTTTCACAATCCCGTAGGTATTTTCTTCGACGATCTTGTACTCCACGCCGATGCTATCGAGGTATTGCGGCAGAACGTGCTCCGGGAACCCCGGCTGCTTCTGATCCAGATTCACCGCAACCAGAGAAAAGTTAATCGGCGCGCTCTGTTGCAGATTGCGCAAAATTTCCAGCATGGTGAAGCTATCTTTCCCGCCGGACAGGCACACCATGATGCGGTCGCCATCTTCGATCATATTGAAATCAGCGATAGCTTCGCCGACGTTACGCCGCAGGCGCTTTTGCAATTTGTTGAGGTTGTATTGTTGTTTCTGGTTAATCTGTTGATTTTCTGACATTTTTACCTGTGCTCGTTGCAAAAAGCGTTGCGGATGGAAAACGGTTCAGCGCAGACGCCAACACGGCCTGCACGATCATGGCGTGTATGGTACGGATTACGGCGACGAATACCAGATCGTTTTACAGTGGTGTATCAGAATTACTCGATGGACGAGAAAGAGTAACTAATGTTTTGCTCACCTTTGCGCGCTTGAGGTAGAAAAATGAAGCGTAATTGATGGGTTTCGGTAAGGCCATATTCTCTGTGGTGATAGACAATATCGTTCGCACACTGGTTCCCCGTGATTTTCATTTGAGAATGAAGCGCTTCCAGTGCCGGTTTAAGCAAGGTAACTGTACGGATTCCTGCCTTTTTTAGGAGGCCCAAAGTGGCCGAGGATGGTTAAATTACGTGAGATATGGATAACACCGGCATCCAGATCGATATCTTCCCAAGTCAATGCAACTAACTCACCATGCCGCAGCTCCGTATTTTGGTCGTTTGGTCTATTTAAGGAAGGGAATTAGGTTAGTTAGTGAGGTACTGATATGTCTAAACACAATTAGGGTTGGTGTTTAAATTATTATTTTGGATTTTTATAATAGTGTTGCATCAAATTTATTTTCTGATGCAACCATGGTTTTTTGTTATTTTTTTACTTTTATTAATTTCCCTTAATTTTCCATTGAGTTAGAAAAAGCACCCCATGAAACACGGTATTTATTTACTGAGTCTCCAGATGGTAGCCATTCGATGTTTCCTTTGCTGATTAATACGGTTCCCAGCTTTTCTAACTTCAACCTTGATGTTTCTACAACAGTGTTTTTTTCAGTGGTGTTATTGGTCATTGGTCAGTCTTTATGATCACATTTCTTTTGTTAAGCGATTCAAAATCACTGCTTTAGATGGCAACGGCAGTTGTTGAGCCAGTTGCCATTGTTTGCGCTGAACTTGGGTTTTACGTGCCAGCAGTTTACGGATATCGCCTACCGGGATACTGGTGTCTTTGGCGATCTCGTTTTCGTTGATGCCACGGCGGTGCAACTGATAAATGCTGAGCATGATGGATGACGAGTAATTACGCCGTGCGCCAATATGTAGCGTTATTGGTTGCTGTTTCTGAGGGCTATAGCCGGTATCAATGGGCTTAGGCTCCGGTTTATATGGTTCCCCCGTACGTATTGATGACCGGGTGCGCATGCGGTAAATGATGACTGGCAGCCAGTTACATTTGTCGTCTTCTGGCTTAAACAACGCGCCAATAGGGTTAAATTCTTCGTCCATTATGCGGCCTCGCTCTGTTTTTGTGCCAATTCCCAACCCTTTACCAGTCCCATGCACTTCGCATGTACCTGACGGGCCGTGCTGATTCCAAAACCTTTTACTTTCTCGGCCAGCGCATCCGGTGTGCGGCGCACCACATCAAACAGCGAGTGAATGCCCGTTGCGCTGAGTAGGTCGAGGTGCTGCTCTTTCAACGGGAGCGAACCGGCTAACACGGATTCTGTCCATTCAGCACGACGAACTAAGTGAGGATGCGTTTCTTCCAGCAGTTCACGAATTCGTGCGGTAATGGCTTCCGTTAAGCCTTCCGGCCATGAGTCTTTGAAGTTTGCTACCGTGGGGTAGATTGGCACCGCCCATTCCGACACTGACACGATCATGCCGATACAGATGGTGCTGCGGATCTCAAGGTGCCAGTCGATATCGTTCAATGCTTTAGTGGTCAGGTCGCTTTCGGCTGCCGGCGGTAGCGCCGACGTGGTCATTGTGTTGCTGGTCATGGTCAGTCCTTATTACAGAATTAACGACAAAACAGAAAATGCAGCGAGGGTGATGATGATAGGAAACATCACGCTATTGTTTTGCTGTGGATTTTGGTGAATATTGTTGCTGCCAATACGGTGCCGGTACTGGATATATTTAACGGAACGGATGGTCATGATATGATTCTCCGGATCGGGTTGGTCCCCGATCAACTGCTGATGACTATGGTCATTGGTCAGTCCTTATGGTCAACGGTTTGGTCGCTGTTGACCGGGATAGCCCCGGTACAAACTGGGGCTTTTCTCTTTTTCGGTTACCAGAGAAATTCATCAGGTACGCTGTTCTCTTCAGCATCGATCTCACTGATACGCTCAGTGGCCACCGTCATGAAAAACAACCTTTCCTGAAACTCGCCCAAACACTCAGCCATTTCCGGCGATTCGACTAATCGAAGAATTGGCCGTTTCTCAATGCCAGAAACGCACTCTGATACGATGAGTTGTTTCAGGCGATCGGTAAAATTTCCGTTTTGGTGCAGTAACTCAATGCGTTCTTCCAGTACTGCCTTTTCCATAGGGTTGGTATGTAACTTGCGCTCATACCGTTCAAGCCGCTCCTCCAGCATTCGTTGGTAGTTGTATTCGCTCATCAGAAACCTCGCTTTTTGCCGATAAACTTACTCATGCGCTCTGTATGAGCGGAGCGCATGGTGAAGGCCTACTTAGTTACTCTTCGGTCTTTTCCTCATTGATGCGCTGATAAGGGAAGCGGTCGGTGTGAGGTTTGATGTTGCGATAGAAGTGGCTGCCAACTGAATCAGCGCCGGAGAACGCGGCGAAATCGTCGGCGCTCACGTTGCTGTAGTGGTACAGGCTGCCCGGCGCATCGCCGCGACCGTTGAAACGAATAGCCAGCGTATTGGTCACTGGAGCGTGACCGATGCTGTGGATCTGGGATGATTTAACGGGAGTCATGTTGATGGTCACTGGTGAGTCCTTGATCGAAAGAAATAAAAAAGCCACCCGAAGGTGGCTGTGGTTGCCCTGGTGAGGCGTAAAACTCGCTTTTCAGGCGAAAAAAAAGCCCACCGAAGTGAGCTTGATTGAGGTATTTAGTAAACGCCGCGTGGAATTTTGCTGCTGCTGCGCATTTTCTGGCGCCCGACCGCTGAGTAACCAACGTAACGATCGGGATCGCTACCGGCGCGGGCTTTAACTGAACGCAACTTTTTAGGTTGAGCAGGGGCTGGCATTGATTCGCGGCAAGCTGTAACCGCTAACGCTTTTGCTACGCGATCACTTTTACGCTGGGTAATGCGTTGAAGGTTTTCTACGCACTGGCGAGCATTTGCTGTACGGCGTTTTTTACGTAGTTTGGTCATTGGTCAGTCCTTATTCTTTGGTTTTCTTTGGTGGTGTGATGGCCGGCGTTGATTTCCGACTTGTCTTACAGCCTGTCTTTTCTCGCAACCATTGGGCTCGTTACGCCCGCGAATCAGCCTACGCATTCACTACACCCCAAAGAAAACCAGTCACACTCTCGCAGTAGCCGCACCCATGCCCTTGAGTCTCTGCCGCTCAATCGGCGCTAATAACCGATGCGCTTCTGGCTGTTCGCGCTGTTACTTCATCTTGGCGTCCTCCAATGTTGGTAACGCTCATGTTTAGCCGTAGCCGTCGCACCGGTACATGCAGACCGTTGTTATGTGTAACTTAACCTGATTTTTAAAGAGCGTACCCGCTTGGGATAAAACCAATATAACCAAAACTATTTTTAATGTAAATAACTTTGGTTGTTTTTGTGGTTGTTTTCTTGGTTTTTAGAAGCTAATGCTGATGCGAATTTATGCAGGAAGTTGTGATGTGGTTGAGGAGCGTTAGCAAAAAGAAATAACCCCAGCTAAGTGCACTGGGGTGATAAGCATTCAAGCGGCAAGTATTTCAAGCCATTTATGACGAGCAGAGAAGGGGAGAACGTGGCTGGTTTCGTTAAAAAGCCTTTCTACAGTAAAGAATGTGATCAATTTCCGACATTAGGCTATAGCAACACCGAATACCAAAACACTCGCCCGATAATCTCCAGCTCGGATTCATAGGATTCTTCATCCGTGTCTCGGTTAAAGCTATGGATCACAACAACGCCGCCAGGCTTGCGGTAAAGCTGCTTAATGCGCTTCAGCTTGTCGTTACCACCGCCTTCCTGAGCAATGGCGTAAATTTTACCGTCAACGATGCGCTTATTGTTGGTATCAACGGCGACAGTGGTGCCGTCTGGGATCATCGGCTCCATGCTGTCACCTGTCACAGGGAAGCAGAGCACACCTGAACCGTCGGTATTCGCGCCAACCTTGCGTAAGGTAGATTTGGAAAAGCGGAGCTTAAAGCCGTTGTAGTCATCGTCCTGAATGCGCCCGTCACCACAAGCAAACTCGATATCCCTAAGAAAAGGCACTTCTACTTCATCCTCTGATAACGCCGTATTACTGTCCCAGGCTGCTACTGTGCCCCATTCTGACTTAGGTGGTACGGAGGATTCTCGCTGCGCTGGTATTGAACCACCAGCACGCATTGGTCCCTCTCCGCCAGATAGCCATTCCGGCCGGACATTGAGAGCTTTTGATATTTCCAGTAATTTCCGAGGGTTTTGGGTCTTACCCGTGGTCATCTTCCACACACTTGGCTGTTTAATACCAATAGCATCCGCAAGGGTTGGTTGATTAACCCCTGATTCCCTCATGGCCAAGTTCAGCCTGTCTGCAAACGTCTCTTTTTTCATAGGTATGAAATTATAGCTATAGCTATTTTTAGTCAAATAGCTATGGTTATTTACTTTGCGAATAGCTTTGGTTATTCTTTGTTGTGAATTAAAACTATAGGTTTATTTATGTCTACCAGCGCTATCTCCGAGGCCATTGAGCTTATCGGCAGTCAGCAGAAGTTAGCCACAGCCTGCGGTGTTAAGCAGCCTACCGTTTGGGCGTGGCTACACGGAAAGAAAAAGGTATCTGCTGAAAATGCCAAACGCATTGAAATTGCAACAAACGGTGCTATCCCCAGCGTACCAAGTTCGCCCAGATCTTCCGCATTTATTTCCGCACCCTGACCAAGTGCAAAATTTGGAAAAGCAGTAAAATTAAGGACTAACCAATGATCACAATACGTCAACCTGCCGGACCAACGGCAGGGGCCGCGATCGCTTCTGGCGTTCGCAAGGAATTGCTTTCCCGCAAGAAAGTGGGCAAGGCTGGCTTACCGTTCCATGTTGTACGGGAAGACCAGATCAAAACCCGCGGATCTGCCAATCCCCGACTGGTTGCCGAGATCGTCGGCAAAAAGCTTGATATTGCCGGTGATGAAACTCGGCGCTTGGCAATCACAGGGGCTTTTTCCGGTATGGCGCAGGCGTTTTATTCCCGCCAACAGCCTCCGGCAGAAACGGACACGGCAGGCGATCATGACACATGTTCAGCCTCTTGACAGACGCTATCGAGATCAGCGCGGCGTGATTGTGCATGTGACGGGATATGACCGAGCCAACAAGCAGGTGATTTTTATGCGTTCTGGCTATGAGCATGAGTGCAGCCAGCCGCTGTGGAAATTTCAGAAATATTATGCGGAGGTCAAATGAGCAGCAAGTTAACCGGCCACGTATGGGAAGCGTGTGCCGCCAATGGCATCAAAAATACAAAACTTCTGATCATGGTGCGTTTGGCTGATTACTCGAATGATGACGGTATCAGTTATCCCAGTGTGGAAACCATTGCCCGACAGTTAGGCGCGGGGGAAAGCACTATTCGTGGCGCAATGGCCGAGCTGGAAGAGGCGGGTTGGTTATATCGTGAAGGTCGCCGTAAAGGTAACCGTAATACCTCCAATCTTTATTACCTGAACGCAGAGCGATTGGAAGACGTTGCTTTACGGGAAATCGCCAAAGTTAAAGCGGCCAGACTGGTTAAACGGGTATCAAATTCTCACCCTCCAGAATCTGACGGTTCAAAATCTGACCCGCTGAAATCTGGAGGTTCAAACGGTTTTCACCCTCCAGAATCTGGCGCTAAAGCGTGTTTTGACCCTCCAGAATCTGGAGGCGATCCACAAGTAAATTCAAAACATGATCCACAAGTAAATTCAAAACATGAATCACAAGGTACGCCCGCACGAAAAATCGCGCTGAAATCACCACTGGCTGGATTCGATTTTTCTGCGTTCCCGACATTGCCCTGCGGTCAGGTCTGGGGGGATTACGTGAAGCACCGTAACGCTAAACGGGCCCCGATCACGCAAACCGTTGTGAATATTCTCGGCCAAGAGCTGGCGAAAGCCGTTAACGCTGGCTGGACTGTTGATCAGGCTTTGGGTGAAGCGATGGCCGCTGGCTGGCAGGGATTGAAGTTTGAATGGCTGGTGAATCGCAATCAGGCTGTGCGCAGCGCAGCACCGTTGAACAAACAGGAGGCGCTTGAAGCCCGTAACGCGCAGGCGTTCGAAGAGTGGCTACAGGAGGAAGCGCAGGCGCTGGAGAACCGAGGAGATATCGATGGTCGCTACTGACGAACACATTGAGCTGGCGGCGAAGCGTGAATTTGCTGAGCTGCTGAAAGCGACACTGGCCGTGTACGGTAAGGATTCATCGAAAGCCGTGATCCGCCTGTATTGGAATGCTATCGGTTCATTCGATATCGGTCTGATTCGACAGGCGCTCAGCCAGTGGATCACCGATCCTGAGCAGGGGCGCTATGCACCAAAGCCCGCCGACATCATTCGCAACATCCAGCGGCTCATCGGCCGGCCGTCATGGGTTAGCGCTAATGAGGCGTGGGCAATCGCGCTGCCTGCACAGGATGAGGCCAATACACTGATTTGGACAGCGGAAATGGCTCAGGCATGGCGCGTTGCTGAACCTGTTTTCGCTGATGGTGATCGTGTTGGGGCTCGTATGGCGTTTATCGCTGCTTATGACCGCCTGGTTGCAACCGCTCAGTCTTCTGGCGCCTTGCCGCAGTGGACGGTTTCGGAAGGCTGGGACAAAGGGGCTGTGAAAGGTGCGATAGAACAGGCCGTTAACGCAGGGTTATTACCCGCACCGGACGCCACGCGATATTTATCACCGCACGTCAGCTTGCCACCGCCAAAGGTGGACAGAGGAAAGCAGGATGGAATGCTGACAAAAATTCAGGCATTCGCTGGGATATTGCTGGATCAGAAAGAGCAACGGGAAGCGCAGGAACGGCACGAACGGGAGGAGCGACGAGCACAAGCAAACAAGGAATTAGATAAGCGCTACCAAGACGAGTTACGCCGGGCTGCTAACCACAGCACAACGGATGAAAACCAAGAAATAAGGGCTGACCAATGAGTATGACGTGTAAAAATGCACTGATTTATCGCTGTCGAGCGATGTAATGCTTGGTGATCTGGAAGAGAAACTGGCTCCGTTTGCCTTCACCCCATGCGGTAGCTAGGACAGAGAAAAAACGGGCTGGATATCGCCTATTTGTCCGCTGCTCGATGTGCCGCCAGCGTTTTGATCCTGAAGCTGTTAAAACCAAAGATGCTTACTTGAATCACGTCATGGTAAAGGCCGGATTCTACGATCTGACACCTAATCCTGATGGTGGCACGCTTAAACAGCGTTAGAGCATTGCATTCGTCAACATGGGGCAAGAGAAGTTCGACAAGGTTTACCGCGGCGTATTTGGCGTGATCTGGAACGAGACGCTGAGCCAGTATTTTGCTGATCAATATGAAATAGAACAAGTCGTTAGCCAACTGATGAGCTTTTGATTATGATAAGAAAATCTCCTGCATTCAGAAGTAAAGCGTTACGTGAGTCTGCCCGAAGGCAGGCTTGTACGTTGCAGATCTCTGGCATCTGCAACGGCAATCTAGAAACAACGGTATTGTGCCATCTCCCCAGCCCTACGCATGGTATGGGGTATAAAAGCGATGACTTCTGGGCTGTATATGGCTGCTCATCTTGTCACGATGTGATTGATGGGCGCGTGTCGTATGACTGGCGGGCGGGGGAGAAAGCAGAGGTTTTGCTTCAAGCTCTGTATCTGACTATAAAACAATGGTTGGATTTACTGTGAAATATATAAATAAGAGATAATCATCTTGGATAAATTACTTACTAAGGCAAGGCATAGCCTATTAATTGTATCTTTTTTAGGTGTTGTTTTTTCTCTTACTGGAGCATCTTTTACTGGGCAATCAGCGATAGCTTCCTATTTGGGATTAAAATTTTCTGATGTGAGTGGTTTTAAGTGGGTGTATTTAATAGTTCTCTTATACACACTTATTAGGTATGGGATTTATTATCATAAAGATTTTATAGAATTAATGGCTGGTTCAATGAAGCGCTCTATAAAGAGGCCGTTAATAAAACTTGCTTTAAGGAAGGTGATGGTGGACATATCTAATGGGAAAGGGGCTGAATATTCATATGGATTTTTAGATGATAAAGAAAAAGAAGCTAATGGTTGTTTTGTTTTGTATTCAACTGATTTTGATGGCTATGATGCAAGTTTTTCATGTGAGGTGATATTTAATATCTCCAATAGTAGAATTAATGACTTATGTACCCTTACAATATCAAATAACTCTGATTTTTCCACAGATAATGTTAATGGTCTGAGATACCTTAAATTGTATTCAGCGAGGCAATGTTTTAATGGGAATATGGGGCCTGATGGTACAGAGTATGTATATATCATAAAGGGATTTAGTTGGATTGGGGTTTTTATTATAGTTTTTGGGATGATTTCTTTTATCTATGACTCATTAACTAGGATCGATTTTTTTGAATACACAGTTCCATTAGTCTCTGCAATTATTGCTTTTATTATGACCATTGAGTATTTCTTTTTCTCGGAAAAAACGTTGGGCACATTACCATTAATTTTCAATGGTTTCATTTAACAATGCTGCCTAACTTAATTAGCGCTCTAAATACTATTGGCACCAATGCCAAACTGAAGTTCCGTAACGGTAAGGTAACTAAAGTCTCTCACCAGGCCGAATTGGAGGAGCAAGTAGCGTTGATTGAGTGGGCAGATAAGACTGTGATCGACGGTATTAAGATCGGGGATTATCTGCTGCATATCCCAAATGAGGGAAAACGTGGGCCGAAGGCGGCTCGTGATGCAAAGCGGCTTGGTGTTCGTGCTGGTGTGCCAGATCTGTTTCTGGCACTTCCTCACGGTGGATATTCAGGTTTGTGGATTGAGATGAAAGCAAACTATCGGCTCAGCAAGAGGTTTGGTTGAAGCGATTGGAAGATGCTGGTTATCGAGCTGTTTGTTGTTTTGGATTTAATCAAGCATCAAGTGCCATCAGTGAATATATAAAACGTGGGAATGAAAATGTGCCGTATTGAAGTGGAAAAAGACGGAGTTATTTATGCTGCTGAGTATTTCTGTGAAGATAATGAAATATCTGTGATTGGTAATGGAGCAATCGAAATTATTTTCATGAATGGCATGCGGGAAGCACATGCTGCCAAAACTGGGTTAAGAAATTTAATTAGACAAGGAAAAGCATTTACTAAAAACGAGTTAGAATAATCACTCATTCCTTGTAAGTTGCTTTTCTGTTTATACAATCAGCCTGATGATATCACTCTCAGGACTGACCAAATGACCATAGCTATAGAACAACTTATCAAGATGCACGATCCGCGCTGTATGAGTATTGAATCACTGAATGTGGGGCGCGGGCGTGCAATTCTCTCCAAAGAGCAAATACTGGCAGCATTTGCCACGACTCAGCACCGCCATTCCATTGGCTTTGATTTGCTAATGGCAAAATATCGTCACGATAGCCAGGCAGAACAGCGTATTCGAGCTGCTATATCTAACTGGGTAAACACTCCAAACCACTTTATGCACTCAGATCCTGCTTGTCAGTTGGCGCTAAATATGGTGCTTGAGCGCAATCTTCCTGCGCAAATCGATCATATCGCCGGGCTGCTGCGCAGATACGGCACTAAAGCGGCGCAGTCGCGCAAGAATACTGATGCATTGCGTGCAGAGATAAAGCAGCTTGAAAGGCAGCGCTGCCGCGAGAAGGTGAGACATGCCGATTACATCAGCGCGGGGATAGAAATCGCCGAGCTAAATGACCGAATCGGTCATGAGCGTAAAGCGTTACGGGAATGGTCGGAACGCCAGGCGGCGCAATTGAATGTCTGCCCACGCTGTAACGGAACGGGGAAAACGCTACGCCCGGCCATTGCCGTGTGTAATGAATGTGGCGGCAACGGGCATATTGCGGCGACGTTTGAGCATTTGCGTAAATCGCTGGCTATCATAGGGACGGTGATATCTGCCAGTGAATGGCCGCAATATCTGGATCTGGTTAAACGCTGTATGCACTGGTTGTATATTGAAGAGTCTCAGGCGGTGAGTGCTCTCAGCACTAAAATTCATGATGAAATGGAGGCATGACATGGGGATTTATGGTGAAACAGCAGTGGCCGTGGTGGCTGCATTCGACAATTGTAATAAACTAAATCCAAAAGAGTGCTGGGAATATTCAATAACACATTTTACCGATAGCAGAGAAAGCCAAAAAAAGGGATGTCCAAAATCTGCTTTTCTTGGTTTGTGTCAGGATGGTTATGTAAAAGGCATTCCAAGAGGAAATTATTTACCGCCGGAAAGCCCAAATAAAAAATACGCCGTAGCGGCGGCTGAAAAATTATTAAGTGAACCAATCAGAAAATATTCTAAATCTGATTTATGGAAAAAAGCGACGGAACATTTTGATGAGGCCGCGAAAAATCAAAATGGGCAAATGGATGTTGTCTTGGCATTAAAAGATGCCGGATTACTACAGAAACCCGATTGACCTAGTCGCCTATACGCGCTAAATTCGCGAAAGATACCGGAGTATGCCTTAAAAAAGCTGCTCCGGTTTTTTATTGGTCAGCCCTCAAACCTGCATGGCTCGCCCTGTAGGTTTTTTTATTTCCTGCACATAGAGCATGTTATGTCCAAAATTCTCACCCTTTTAGATTACCGAGTCGCTGCGAGTGATTTGGGTGTCCCAGTTGCTACGGTTAAAGCGGTTACTGAAGTTGAAAGCAATGGCAGTGGCTTTCTATCGGATAGCCGAGTAAAAGTGCAGTATGAGCCGCACGTCATGTACCAGCAGTTGACGAAGCATTTCGGCAGTGCTCGGGCAAATGCTGAATTAGCGAAACATTCTGATCTGGTGGCGAGTAAACCTGGTAGTTACCAATCCACCGATAAAGAAGATAAAGACATGGCTCGGGCTGCAACTACCATTGATCGCAGCTGCGCATTGCAATCTGCATCGTGGGGAGCATTCCAGATAATGGGTTATCACTGGAAAACCTGCGGCTATCCAACATTACAGGCCTTCATTAACGCCCAATACACAGCGGCCGGCCAACTCGATACGTTCGTGCGCTTTATTAAAGCGGATAACAAACTGCTGTCGGCGCTGAAAAGTCGTGATTGGGCAACCTTCGCTCGAATTTACAACGGCCCAGCGTATGCCAAAAACCGCTATGACACCAAACTTGAGAGTGCGTATACCAAATATCAAGGGGTAGCGTAATGGAATGGCTACCCCGGCTGTGGGAGCAATTTCAATGGGCGGTCGCTGGACTGATTGGCGCACTGATATCTGTACCGTTTCAAAGCGACCTGAGAACGGCGCGTGGGATTGCGATCTTCGTTTTCACGGGTAGCGCCTGCGCCCATTATCTGACAGGCATTGTTGGCGATTATTTCAATATCAACCCGTCGTCGGCTGGTGGGATTGGTTTTCTTCTGGGGGCATTTGGCGGTTCGCTGATTGCTGCCGTTATCAAGGCTATTGAAGCTGCCGATCTGTGGGGGCTTATCCGATCCCGGTTTGGTGGAGGTGCGCAATGATTTTCACCATCGCCTACGTCACCATTCTTCTATGGGCTGGGTGGTGCGTGTTTAGTGACCACGTTAACGATGGAGTAATCGGCAAACTAATGTATTCGGTACTGTCTATTTCGTGCATGGGGGCGCTGATTGGTGGAGGTGGATCAGATAGACAGGCCGATAGCATTATTTTGCTATGTATTGCGATGATAGGAATTCGGCACTTTGTCCTAAAACAGATCAATTTGTCTAAAAATTAGCCTTTCCAGGGCTGTTTTGGCGACGCTACGTGAAATCTAAATTCCTCACCCTCATCAATCTACACACTTTTAACAGAGAAACCATGTTAACCACGAAAATGAAAGCGCTGTTGTTATGCAGTGGGCTGGCTGCTGCGTTCGGCGCGGGTTGGTATGCGCAGGGATTGCGGTGGGATACGGATATTGCGCAGCGGGATAAGCAGCAATCGGAAGATGTCAGTGCAAGTCAGCAAGCGGTTATCGCCGGGCAGTCACTTCAGTTTCATCACTACAACGAAATCGCCAGGCAGGCGAATCAGTATGCCATCACCATCAAGGGTAAATCCGATGAAAAACAAATTATTTACCGAACAATTATCAAACATCATCCTGCTAGTCGTGAGTGCGTGCCTGATGATGTCGCTGCTGGGTTGCTCGACTACGCGCACAGTTTACGTGCCGGCGCAATGCGTTCCGCTGTCAGCGGAACTGACTCAACCAGTACTGGTTCCGCTGCCACCGAGTGCAGATTGACGTATGGGCAGGCCGTTTATTGGATTGACCCGTTGTTGGCGACGCTAGACAGAGCGCTAAATCAGTTGGCGGGGATACGGGAAATAGACTCCCAAAAAGATGATAATAAATAACACATTACTGAGCGTTAAATTTATTTTCTCGGAAAAGACACTTTTTCCCTCTAAACACTTCGGCCTCTTTTTTCATGTGGTAGCGTAGTTATATCCCCACTAATAAAGAGACTGATATGACAACAAAATTTTTCGCATCACAAAAAATTATTGAGATGGATAATAAATATGCTGCATCGGCGGCGCTCTGCGCGGTAGGTTTTTATGTAGCATTCAAAACGTATCAAAATGCTAACTACATAGCTTCTGCTTTAGTAGTTTTATGCACTATTGTCCGTTTTGGTGCTTTGATTCTTGTCGTTATCGCTGATTTACGAAGCTGTTTACATCAAATCGGAACTCGAAGCCAAAAAGTTAAGTTGTTGATGGCATTTCTTGTCAATGAGTTCGGACTAATTTTGGCTTTTGGGGCCGCTCTGGCTGGTTTAGATAAATAAAATATTAGAGTTTCAACATTAGCCTCAGCACACGCTGGGGCTTTTTTTTCGCCCCAACAAAAGGTAATCCCATGACACAAGTCACCGAACAACACATTGAGAAAGAGATTCAGGTCAAAGGGCTAACTGTGGCAATGGCATTTGAGCCGCAACCGGAGTGTGGAAAGTAAGGGATTCCAGTGTCACTTCCCAGAGGTGGCTCGATAATGCTTACTCAGTAGGACGCTATGGCAAAATACGATTGGAAAAAGTTGCTGGCCGATTATGCTGCGGCATACTCAGCAACGAGAATCTCCCCAGTAGAGTGGTGCGCCCAGAATGAGGTGCCGTATAGCTCTGCGAAGCGTCATATCACGATAAAGGCTGCAACGGATTTCATTAAACAGAATTCGCAAATTATCTGTTCGCAAGAAAGTGATTCTCACATTCGCAAAGAGAAAAAAACGAATCGCAAAAGCGAGAAAAAGCGCGATGACTCTGGTGATAACGGCGCTCAGGAATCCGCAAACGTAGACGACAGCGGCGAAGCCTCAGCACCTGAAACGAAAAGTCACGGCAGGGATTCCAATGGTTGTTTTACTGAGGGAAACCCTGGCAACACTGGCGTGCCGACAAACGCATTTCCTCGCGGCAATCAATACGCTAGAACACACGGTGCCTACGCCAAATATCTGGATGCTGATGAGCTGTTCGATGCGGCCAAAGATTCCGATCTGCGTGATGAGCTGATTTTCACCCGGGCCCGTGCATTCTCAGTGACGAAAACGCTGAACAAAATCATGGAGGATTTACAGAACGCTGAATCAATCGAAGCGCGTATTGAGCTTTACGATAAGTTCATCAAGGCTGAGCAAGGGCTTGATCGCAACATTGCCCGGATTGAGTCGATCGAGAACAGCCTGAGCAAATTACAACTGGATGCGGTGAATGTTCCGCGTCTGAGTGCTGACACACAGCGCATTAAGGCGGCGACCGCCAAGCTGAAAGCCGAGACGGAGAAACTGACGGCGGAAAGCAAGGATGTGACGACGCCGCTAACCGATGTAGTGCGTGATATCCACGCGATGCCAGATGATGGAATGCTGGCGTAATGACGACACCGCACTATGATGCCAGCCTCGCAGAAGATGAGTTGGACGGAATGACCGAGGCGCAGCAGCACCTTTTTATTTTGTCAAAATTGAGCAATCCGTGGTGGCGGCTCAATAATCTGTACAAGATCGAGAATGAAAAAGGCCAACTGGTCACGTTTCGGATGCGTCCGGCACAGCGTCGCCTGTTCAAGCACATGCATTACCGCAACATCATTCTCAAGGCGCGTCAGCTCGGTTTCTCTACCGCGATTGATATCTACCTGCTCGATCAGGCGCTGTTCAATAAGAACATCAAGTGCGGGATCATTGCGCAGGATAAGAATGCCGCAGGCGAAATTTTCCGTACCAAGATATCGATACCCTTCGACAATCTGCCTGGTTGGTTACGTTCGTCATTCAAGATTACCGAGCGACGCAGCGGGGCGAATGGTGGCTATATCCTGTTTTCTCACGGCTCCAGCATTCAGGTGGCCACGTCTTTCCGCTCAGGTACGGTTCAGCGTCTGCACATTTCCGAGCATGGGAAAATCTGCGCCAAGTATCCGGCCAAAGCCAAAGAGGTGCGAACGGGTACGCTGAACGCCGTGCATGACGGCTGTATTGTGTTTGACGAATCCACAGCGGAAGGTGTGGGCGGTGATTTCCATACCATGAGTACGCGGGCGCTTGAGCTGGCGCAATCCGGCGTTGATCTGACGATGCAGGATTACAAGTTTCATTTCTATCCGTGGTTTGACGATCCGAAATACGTTGCGCCCGTTCCGGCCGGTGGTCTGCGCCTGAGTAAATACCACCAGGAATATTTTGCTGCGGTTGAAGCAGCAACGCGTGTCACGCTAAGTGATGAGCAAAAGCAGTGGTATATCCGCAAAGAGATCGAGCAGGGCGAGGAAATGAAGCAGGAATTTCCTTCCACGCCGCAGGAAGCCTTCTTAACCTCTGGTCGCCGTGTGTTCCCCGCGATCAATGTAATGCATGCCGAAGGGGGCTGTAGCCCGCCGCTCATTGTCTATGACGTAGAGCCTGAAACCGGTAAGCGAACAAAAGTGCAGGCACTGCGCGGCGGCGACAAAGAGGAGCTTCAACGCACGTTACAAAATCATCTGCTGGTCTGGGAATTGCCGGATCACGATGAGCATTATGCTATCGGCGCGGATATCGCCGAAGGGCTGGAAAACGGTGACCGATCTTCATTTGATGTTGTGAAGAAATCGACAGGTGAACAGGTGGCGCACTGGTTCGGGCATCTGGATGCAGAGCTATTCGCGCAACTGCTGGCACATGTCGGCGAATGGTATAACACCGCTTACATCGGGCCAGAACGAAATAACCACGGTCACGCAGTATTGCAGAAGCTGCGTGATATTTATCCCGTTCGCGCTATTTACGCCGAACAGCACCTTGATCGCGATAACGACGACGAGACACCGAAGCTGGGCTGGTTAACGACCAGGCAGAGTAAGCCAGTGGTAACGGAAGGGCTGAAAACGTTACTGCGTGAAAAGGCCAGCGGCATTCGCTGGATCGGTACCCTCAACGAACTTAATACCTATGTCTATGACGCCAAAGGCAGCATGGGCGCACAAACCGGTTGTTTCGATGACCAGGTGATGAGCTATGCCATTGCGCAGGAAATGCGTGCTCGCATGCCAGCCAGACCGAAACTGAAACCTATCGACCGTTCTAAACCCACTCACTGGATGTCATATTGATGAACATAGCCGCTATTGACGCTGAGGCACGGCCACAGCAGCACACTCGCCAGCAGGACAACCGCGACCGCTTTACGCAGCGGCAATTACTGGATCTTTCATCGGACATTGATGCGCAGCCAGACTGGCGCACTACGGCAAATACCGCCTGTGCGTATTACGACGGCGATCAGCTTGCGCCGGAGGTGGTAGCGAAACTGCGCGAACGCGGCCAACCGCTGACGATGCATAACCTGATTGCGCCAACCATCGATGGTGTATTGGGCATGGAAGCCAAGACACGTACCGACCTGATGGTTATCGCTGATGATCCTGATGAGAAAATGGAGCAACTTGCTGATGCAGTCAATGCGGAGTTTGCTGACGTTTGCCGGTTGTCGAATATCAATAAGGCGCGCTCTGATGCCTATGCTGAACAGATCAAAGCGGGGCTATCATGGGTTGAAGTCCGCCGTAACAGCGATCTGTTTGGTTCGCGCTACAAGGTTGGAACCGTTCACCGTAATGAAGTGTTCTGGGACTGGCATAGCCGCGAGGCTGACCTGAGCGACTGCCGCTGGCTGATGCGCAAACGCTGGCTGGACGTGGATGAGGTGAAAGCCACTTTTCCCGATATGGCGCAGGTTATCGACTACTCGATCAATGAGTGGCGCGGATTTGTCGATACCGATATTGCCGAGGGGCAGGAGCCCGCTTTAGTCAGTGCCTATGACGAGTACCAGCAGTGGAGCCGCAAGGATACTGAATGGGTATCTGCCAACCGTAAGCGAGTCATGTTGCAGGTGATCTACTATCGCACGTACCAACGGGTGCCGGTTCTTGAACTGTCTAATGGCCGCGTTATCCAGTTTGATAAAAACAACGTGATGCACGCTGTGGCGCTGGCGACCGGCCGTGTGTCGGTGGTGATGTCTCGCGTCAGCCGAATCCGCGAAGCGTGGTTTGTCGGGCCGCACTTTCTTGGCGATCGCCCATGTTCGGCGCCACAAGGCATGTTCCCGTTAGTGCCGTTCTGGGGCTATCGCAAAGACAAAACAGGTGCACCGTATGGCTTAGCCTGTCGTGCGATCCCCGCTCAGGATGAAGTGAACTTCCGCCGTATAAAATTAACCTGGCTATTGCAGGCCAAACGCATCATCAAGGATGCTGATGCGACAAACATGACTGACAGGCAGTTAGCGGACGAAGTTGAGCGACCAGATGGCGTGATTACGCTGAACCCCCAGAGGCACAACAAAACAACAGCAGCGGATGCGATTAATATTCAGCAGGATTTTCAGGTAGCGCAGCAGCAGTTTCAGGTCATGCAAGAGAGCATGAAACTGATTCAGGACGGGATGGGGGTGTATTCGGCATTCCTAGGGCAGGATTCCAGCGCCGCTTCCGGCGTGGCAATCAGCAACCTGGTCGAACAGGGCGCAACAACGCTGGCGGAAATCAACGATAACTATCAGTTCGCCTGCCAGCAGGTCGGACAGTTGCTGCTGTCGTATTTACTGGAAGATCTGACGCGCAGACGCAATTACTCCGTTGTGGTGAACCGTGACGATCCGCGCCGCCGTAAGTCCGTCACCATCAATGAGGAATCCGGCAACGGGATGACGAACGATGTTTCCCGCCTGCGTGCGCATATTGCGCTTGCGCCGATCCAGCAGACACCTGCCTATAAATCGCAACTTGCAGAGCGTATGTCTCAGGTCATCACTGGCTTGCCGCCACAGGTACAAGCCACGGTACTGGATATGTGGGTCGAGCTGCTGGATGTGCCGAAGAAATCGGAGTTTATTCAGAGGATCCGTAGTGCACTGGGTACGCCGAAATCGCCGGATGAGATGACACCTGAAGAGCTGCAGGCGGCTCAGCAACAGCAACAATTGCAGGCACAGCAGCAAGACCTGGCGATGCGTGAGATTGCTGGGAAAGTGGCGAAACTGGAAGCCGAGGCACTGCGCATTGCAGCGGCGGCTCAGCGTGAGCAAACCTTAACGAACAGCCAGCGCTTTGATGATGCGAAAACGCAGGCGGAAACAGGTCGCATTCTTAAGGATATGGAAAACACGACGCGGGAAATTGAAATGTTGAATTCACAGATGATGCAAAGCATTCAGGGGCAGATTGATAAAATAGACTTTTAAAATCAGTTTATTAACTGTGTTTATGAAGTTAGGCGAATGCTTTAGCCAGATCAGAGAAGTCTCTATAATGCTGTAACTGTATAAAAATACAGTTCCGGCGTTTTTGATGGAGAACTTCAATGATTAAATACCGTTTATATGCTCCAAATGATGGAGACACCATGACAGTGAGTGGTGGTGGTGGTTGGGTTTCAAACGATGATCGCAAAGGTGGTAATGACAGGGACAATGGCAAAGGTGGTTCTGCCGTTGATTTTAGTAAAAATCCAGAAAAGCAGGCTATCGTTAATCCCTATTTGGCAATCGCGATACCGATGCCGGTCTACCCTCTTTATGGAAAGCTAGGGTTCACAATAAATACGACGGCAATTGAGACTGAACTCGCAAATGTCAGAGCAGCAATTAACACTAAACTTGCAACACTCAGTGCAGTGATTGGCAGATCACTTCCGGTCGTTGGGCGGGTATTTGGTGTTACTGCCGCCGGAATGTGGCCTTCTAGTACCGCTCCCAGTAGTCTCGATTCTATATACAATCAAGCACATCAGCAGGCTTTAGCCCAGTTAGCTGCTCAACAGGGAGTATTAAATAAAGGGTATAACGTTACAGCAATGCCTGCAGGTTTCGTCAGCAGTTTGCCTGTTAGTGAAATCAAATCATTGCCAACAGCTCCCGCCAGTTTACTGGCACAAAGTGTGATTAATACCGAACTTTCCCAGCGTCAACTGGCTCTTACTCAGCCCACGACGAATGCACCAGTCGCGAATATTCCCGTAGTTAAAGCAGAGAAAACAGCAATGCCAGGTGTGTATTCAGCGAAAATTATTGCTGGTGAGCCTGCATTCCAAATCAAGGTCGATAATACCAAACCTGCTTTGGCACAGAATCCGCCGAAAGTAAAAGATGATATTCAGGTATCTTCTTTCCTTTCCTCGCCAGTAGCTGATACGCACCATGCATTTATTGATTTTGGCAGCGATCATGAACCGGTATACGTGTCTCTTTCAAAGATCGTGACAGCCGAGGAGGAGAAAAAACAGGTTGAAGAGGCCAAGCGCCGTGAGCAGGAGTGGTTGTTGCGTCATCCAATTACAGCTGCGGAGCGAAAATTAACTGAAATCCGCCAAGTGATCTCTTTTGCTCAACAGCTAAAAGAAAGCTCTGTCGCAACCATTTCAGAAAAAACTAAAACTGTTGCGGTTTACCAAGAACAGGTGAATACCGCTGCAAAAAATCGCGACAATTTTTATAATCAAAATAGAGGTCTGTTAAGTGCGGGTATAACTGGGGGACCGGGATATCCTATTTATCTTGCTTTATGGCAAACGATGAATAACTTTCATCAGGCTTATTTCAGAGCAAATAATGCATTGGAACAAGAGAGTCATGTTCTGAACCTGGCTCGTTCTGATCTGGCTAAGGCTGAGCAATTGCTTGCTGAGAATAATCGACTTCAGGTTGAAACGGAGCGAACGCTTGCCGAAGAAAAAGAGATAAAACGCAACAGGGTTAATGTATCAACATTTGGCACAGTGCAAACTCAACTTAGTAAATTGCTGTCAGATTTTTATGCTGTTACATCACTTTCCCAAAGTGTTCCTTCGGGGGCATTAGCCTCTTTTTCATATAATCCACAAGGGATGATTGGCAGCGGTAAGATTGTTGGGAAGGATGTCGATGTTTTATTTTCCATCCCAGTAAAAGATATTCCGGGATATAAATCTCCTATTAACTTGGACGATTTGGCCAAGAAAAATGGAAGTCTGGATCTTCCCATTCGTCTGGCATTTTCTGATGAGAATGGAGAAAGGGTTCTTCGGGCATTCAAAGCGGGTAGTCTGCGAATCCCTTCGAGTGTCAGAGGTGTAGCGGGCAGTTATGACAAAAACACGGGTATTTTTAGTGTAGAAATTGATGGTGTTCCATCTCGCCTTGTACTGGAAAACCCAGCGTTTCCTCCGACCGGAAATGTCGGTAATACGGGTAATACTGCACCTGACTATAAAGCATTACTGAATACTGGTGTTGATGTTAAACCTGTTGATAAAATCACAGTTACGGTAACACCAGTTGCTGATCCAGTGGATATTGATGACTATATAATCTGGTTGCCAACTGCGTCTGGTTCTGGCGTGGAACCCATTTATGTCGTGTTTAACAGTAATCCGTATGGTGGGACGGAAAAAGGAAAATATAGCAAACGTTATTATAATCCAGATAAGGCAGGCGGTCCGATCTTGGAGCTGGATTGGAAAAACGTTAAGATTGACCGTGCAGGTGTGGACAATGTTAAATTACACACAGGGCGTTTCAAAGCGTCGGTTGAAAACAAAGTGATGATTGAACGTTTGGAAAACATACTGAATGGTCAAATCACGGCCACGGATACTGACAAGCGATTCTATACGCATGAATTAAGAGAGTTAAACCGCTACAGAAATTTAGACATCAAAGACGGTGAAGTGCCTAGTAGCATTCAAGAAGAAAGCGCTGTTTGGAACGACACACACACAGCGACGCTTGAAGACTACAAAATTAATGAGAAAGAGCAACCGTTGTACACTGATGCTGCTTTGCAGGCAGCCTACGAACAGGAACTCAAAGACGCATTAGGAGGGAAACATGGCTAATATGAAAGAAGTTATCCAAAATGAAACATTGGAAGATGTGCTTACCGTTTTTGCATTAACATCAGATTATAAACAATTGGATAGACTTTATACTTATAGTAATTTCGACGTTATATCCAGTGGCGAGCTTTTCGCTAAATACAATGAACTTTTCCACAAGGGCATCCTTGAAGATAAGAATGGCACAGTTGTAAAAGGGACTAATTGGGTGGCTCCAAAGTTTGTAACTGATAAAAAATACGGTTTCTAACCTAAAGTTAATTACTTGTGTTCTTAATTAATACGCGCTAAATTCGCGAAAGATACCGGAGTATGCCTTAAAAAGCTGCTCCGGTTTTTTTATACCACAAAATCAGTATCGGCCACCTTCGGGTGGCTTTTTTGTTTGTGCCGGTAAGCGCTTTTGTTAGAGCGCTTATTCGCATGGGCAGCGATACGCCTTTTCCCTTTCGGAGCTATCCGACAAATAGACATACAGGAGTAATGACATGAGTGTTGATATTGATAATTTAACAGGTGAAGAAACAGCGGAAGAGTTGGAAGCATTGCTGAATAATCTGGGCGATGTGGATATTTCTGATGATACGGCGGGGGCGGTAACCAATACCGGACAAACAACCGCCGATAATCTGAATGGGCGGCAGGAAAATAAGGGCGATACCACCACGCTGACGCCGGGCGTAGCTGCACAACCACAGACGACCACGACTCAACAGCCTGTCGCTGCTGATGAAGGTAATGGTTCCGCGAAAAACATTCTCAGCCGGGATGGTAAGCACACCATTCCTTATGATGTGCTGGAAGCAGAACGCGCCGAAAAGCGCCGTCTGTCTGAAGCGAATCAGCGAGCTTCTACAGAATTGGCTGAAGCTCGGCGACAGTTGGAAGTCTTCTCGCGACAGATTAACGATGCTGGTTTGCAACCTGCGCAGTTGCCGGAAAAAGCTAAGATCACGCCAGAGCAGATTGCGACGGTGCGTGAGAATTTCCCTGAAGTGGCGAATGTGCTTGATGCTTTAACGCAGAAAGTGGAATACCTGCAATCTGCGCAGCCAGCCCCAGTAGTTTCTCAGCCTGTTAATGACAACCCTGTGATTGTGGCACTGGATGCCACGCCAGATCTGAAAAACTGGCAAAGCAGCGATCCAGACCGCTTTACGCTGGCGGTGCATATCGATGAAACACTCAAACTTGATCCTGCATGGAAAGACAAGCCGTTAAATGAACGATTCGGTGAAGTCGTGAAGCGAACCCGCGCCGCTTATGGTGAATCTGTGGAGAGTGCACCTCAACAGCCTACGCAAGCAGTGCAACAGCAACCGACAGCCGAAGAACTTCAGCAAAAAGCAGCAGATCTGCTGGCGAAAGCAAATGCCTCGTCACAGCTGCCTGCGTCACCGTCAGATGTCGGTTCAACGACGCAACATACTGCATCGCCACTGGAGCAGGCGGTTAATGCCGATCCTGATCAATTGCAGGCGATGTTTGCTGGTATGACCGATGCGCAGATTGAAGCGCTGTTAGAACAAGCCATCTGACGTTACCTACCCACATTATCCAACCCGCCGCGTGCGGGTTTTCTTTTTTAGGGAATAAACATGACTACCATTACCTCCGCCCAGGCGAATAAGTTGATGCAGGTTGCGCTGTTCACCGCAGCCAACCGCAACCGCTCATTCGTTAACATCATGACGGAACAACAGGAAGCACCAAAAGCGGTAACGCCGGATAAAAAAGGCGTGAAGCAAACCAGCTATACCGCACCAGTGGTGCGCATCACCGATCTGCAAAAGCAGAAAGGTGATGAAGTGGATATGCAGATCGTCCACAAACTCAGCAAGCGCCCGACGATGGGTGATGCGAAGTTGGAAGGGCGCGGTGAAAACCTCGCGTTCGCGGATTTCTCGCTCAAAATCAATCAGGGTCGCCATCTGGTTGATGCGGGTGGCAAAATGTCCGAACAGCGCTACAAGCATAATCTGAACAAAACCGGACGTACCTTGCTGGGCACGTACTTTAATGACCTGCAAGATCAGTGCGCGACGGTGCATCTGGCGGGTGCTCGTGGTGATTTTATCGCGGATGACACCATTCTGCCGCTGGCCGGCCATGGTGAATTTGGCAAAATCATGATCAACGACGTGTTGCCGCCAACCTACGATCGCCACTTTTATGCCGGTGATGCGACCAGCTTTGAAGGTCTGGATGCGGCGGATCTGTTTACGCTGGGCGTGGTTGATAACCTATCTTTGTTTATCGATGAAATGGCGCATCCACTTCAGCCCGTCAAAATGTCGAAAGACGAAATGGCGAACGACGATCCGTATTACGTCCTGAACGTGACGCCGCGTCAGTGGAATGATTGGTATACATCCACGTCTGGCAAAGACTGGCAGGCGATGCTGTCACGCGTTATGCAGCGCTCTAAAGGCTTCGATCACCCGCTGTTCAAAGGTGAATGCGCGATGTGGCGGAACATCCTGGTGCGCAAATACACCGGAATGCCGATCCGTTTCAATGCTGGCTCCCAGGTCTCCGTATCTAACAACGATCTGGCTGCCACCGTTGCACTGAAAGAAGCAAAAACCACTATTGACCGCGCCATGCTGCTGGGCGGTCAGGCGCTGGCGAACGCTTATGGTACGGGCGAAGGCGGCGGCCACTTCGGTTATCACGAAGAGAAAGTGGATCATGGTAACGGTACTGAGATTTCAGTACGTTGGATTAACGGCCTGAAGAAAATCCGCTTCCAGCAGAAAGATGGCCGCATGAGCGACCACGGCATCATCGTCGTGGATTCCGCGATTTCCACAGGGCGCTAATCACCCCACATCCCTCTAATAACAGCAGGTTTCGGCCTGCTGCTTTGTTTTATCAGGAGAAAATTTATGGCAACGATTCAAGCGCCGTCCATGCGTGATGCGGTGTATCAAGGTCCACAGGGCAACCTGTCTTTGGCAGAAAGCCAGATTGTGCTGGCTGCCGCAGCCGCCGGCGATATTGTCGAACTACTGGAAATGCCGATCGGTATGCGTATCTGTTCCATTGATATGGTCAGTGAAGGGTTGGGCGCGGGCGTAACAGTGGAAGTAAAAAGCGGTACACATACGCTTGTCGCGGCGGCCAGCCATGCTGATGCGGTAGCGAAATCTGTACCCGTGGTGCCGTACAGCACGGCGGCCAGCGGTGAGAAAATTACCGCCACGATTGCCGGAGGTGCCGCAACGGGCCGTCTGGTCGTCAATGTGAAATATGTCGCGGTAGGCTACTAAGCCGCTTCTAACATTATCCAGCCCACTTCGGTGGGCTTTTTTATGAGGATTCAAGAATGGCAGACATTTCTGTTGTGTACATCGGTGATAAAGACAAAAAGCGCGATACCGTGACAGGTAGCCGCCTGATCTTTCCTCGCCTTAAACCTGTCAGCGTTGAAAGCGGGGTAGCTCACCAGTTGCTGGAATTCCCTACCGTATGGGTACGTGAAGACCAGGTGAAATCGGTGTTGGCACAGTCTGCGGAAGACGAGGAATTAAAAGCCCAGTTGGCGGCGGAAGAACTGGAACGCCAGAAGGCTGAAGCTGAAGCGAATAGCTGGGTGGTCAAAATCGGTAACGATGATGTCGATTTGGCAAAACTGACTTCCGTCCAACTGGCGACGCTGGTTGAAGCGGAAGACCTGGCGGATCTGAAGCAAGGTGCTCAGGAAAAAGTTGATGATTTCCGCGCACGCGTTCGTGAAGCTATCAAAGAAAAGGGCACTGAATAATGGCATCGCTTGACGCATTCCTGCCAGCGATTCGTAAGCATATTAGCGGGCCGTTAGATTTCATGATGCGGCAATCTGCATTGGAAGCCGCTATCACATTTTGCCGTGAGTCGCTGTTTTGCCGTGAATCACTGGTGTTGACAGCGGTTGAGCCTGGCGTAACGCTCGCGCTGACGGAGAGTTTGGAAGTGAAGTGCGTCAAGCGCTTAATGGTCACCGATATCAGCAGCCCTGCTGATCCCGCTGTACTCGTTGCTGGCGTTGACTTTACCGTGATTTCGGCTAATCACATTGCGCCTACAAGGCCGTTTGGTCGTATCGTCATTCTCTTTGCCGTGGAACCCCGTCGCACTACGGATAGCGTGCCTGACGCGTTGGCTGACGATTACACTGATGTTATTGCTGCCGGCGCGTTAGAAGACCTCTATCTGATGCTGGGTAAGCCGTGGAGCGATCCGCAACGAGCTGCGTATTTCAAATCCATCTTCACCGACGGTTATCGACGAGCCTATCGTGATGCGCTTGATAACTCCCCGATAACGGGTTTCCACAATCCCGTCCGTAAACACGAATTCTACTAATGACAACGATTAACGACATTATCGGCAGAGCAAACTCGCAGCTGCTGGATTCGCTGTGGCTGCGCTGGCCTAAATCCGAGCTGCTGGATTATTACAATGATGCGATTAACGCCGTCATCATCATCAGGCCAGATGCCGGGGCGTCCATTGAGACATTCGATTGCGAACCTGGTACGCGGCAACATTTACCCGATGGAGCGATACGTTTACTGGAAATTACGCGAGTAGTCGGGGGGCGCGCGATTCAGCCGTTTCCGCGTGATGCGCTCGATTATCAGTATCCCGATTGGCACAGCATAACGGGCCCGATTGAGCGCTATTGCTACGACGAGCAGACGCCTAAGGCCTTCTTTGTATTTCCCGGCGCACTGGCTGGTGCTCAATTGGAAATCAACGTAGCGCGTTTACCTTCACCTGCCAGTATTGCCGACCTATCTCCGCAGAACGCCCGGTTATTCCCCCTTGATGAGCTGTACTTTAACCCTGTTCTTGAGTTCATCCTTTTTCGCGCCTATGGCAAAGACGCAGAAAATGGCAATAACGCGATGCTGTCATCCCAGCACTATCAAACCTTTGTCGATCTGCTGGGCGTCAAATCACAAACTGATACCGCCGCCGGGCAGAAAAAGCAGGCGCAATATAACGGGAGTTCGCAAGCGTGAGTGTATTAATCAGTGGCGTATTAATGAATCCGGCCGGCGTTCCTGTTTCTGGTGCTGAAGTCACCTTTAGCGCGCTGACCAACGGGCCTTCGGTATTGAACGGCTTTTCTGCATCTGTCATGACCGATCAGGATGGCAACTACGCTATTCCGTTGGAGATCTGCGAATACGCTATTTCAATCCAGAGTGATGGCTACAATTCGGTCTATGGTTCCGTATCTATTAATGAGAAATCGACGCCAGCGACGATCAACGAACTATTAAAACTGGCAGCGATGGAACAAACCGTTACGCCATCAATCATTGTCTATTTTCGCGAAATCCAAGCCGATGTTACTGCGAAGCTGGTTACGATGCAGACGCTGGGCACTAACGCGGCAGAAGCTGCGGCAGCAGCCGTTGCGGCTAGAGATGAAGCGGTTCAGTATGCCCAAAATCTCAGCGTGGCTGTGGCTCAGGCCCAGCAAGCCAGTACGGCGGCGACGGCTTCAGCCAATGCTGCTAGCAATTCAGCTAATGGTGCGCTTGTCGCAAAAAATGCGGCGGAGACAGCTGCGGGAAATGCTCAGGCAACATTGGCTAACGCCATGCTTAAGGGGCAGTTTGGCTGGGGGGGCAAAGCTATTAACATTGGCAGCGATATAAACCTATTTGTTTACTTCACTCGCGACACGCCCGCGGGCCTTTACTGGGTAAACCAAACGGGCATTAACAGACCGCCAGGCTTCGCTGATTGTGTTCTTCTATGGAACCCTATTGAACATCAGGACTTTTATGGCTGTCTTCTGGCGATAGGATTTACCACAGGTGGAGCAAAAACAGCATCTGTAAATGTTGCTAATGGCGTATGGGAAAATCAGTGGACTGTTGACTGGAATACGAGAAACCTAAACCCTGTAACCGCAAATACTAACCAAGAAATTCATGCGCTTAAGATGTTCATGGCTAACTGGGCATCATTGGTCATCAAGCCCGAAGCAGCTGGACAACCAAGTTATCTGCAGGGGAGCGATTTTGACGGATCGACTAGATGGACATTAGGTTTTCAGAACATCAACGACGATAGCCTACTCCTTCGCAATAATAAAATTGGTACGACGATAGCCCTTCATCAAGACGGTAATGTCTATGTAGGGGGGAAAGACTTAATACTCACTGATGCTAAAGGATTTGTTAGAAACGCCAGAGCGTTGGAATACGCTGGAGGTGGTGAGTTCGGAGAGTTTCTAAAGTCTCAACAATCCGCTGGCTCAGCCCCTGTCGCTGGTGTGTGGCGTGCATTTTTCAGTGTCAGGCATCGTGGTGGTAATTCCAACCAAGAACCGGGCGCCGACTCTACGCAATGGGGCTGGGCGCTAGTTGATAACAACATGACACAAGGCAACTTTAATGAATTTGTCTTAGAAAAGACTTTTAATGGAACTTGGTTAAATGCTGTTACGCTTAAGCACACTGGAAATACAACAGTGGATGGCAATGGTTTCCTCAAAACAGCATCCCCAATAGTGAAACTATTTGCTGATGGCTCATCCCAGTTGAACGCAGAATCAGATGGCGTTGTAACTGAGCGACTATCGGAAGGGGTTTATCACATTACGGGTTGCCTTGGACTAAATGCTGATCGTGCCTGGGGCGGCGAAGATGGTGGTATTACGAACCCTCGGTGTCGCAATGGTTACGAACGGATCTGGAATGACTACGAAGTGCAGGGCGACGGTTCGCTCATAATACGAACATATCACCGTGTCCACGGCGACGCGATGCCGTTTGCGCAGAATAGACTGAATCTGGATCATCGACTGTATAACGAAGAGAGGGATTCTGAAGAGTGGCTGGACCGCTCGCCGATCGACATTCCGCTAGGTACTTATCTGACGGTTCGTGTACACATGCCTGTACGCGAGGAAGAGCGATATGTGCCAGCCACCCATACAGTCAGCCACAGTAACGTTTACTGCAATAGCGTCTCACCTGCCTGGTTACGCAAAAAACGATAATTGCTCAGCAATGATGTCGAGTGCGCTTTCTAACGTTTCTACTGGATCTGTGTAAATTGCTGGTGCATCAGTTTCGCCGACGTGCACTGCGACATAAAACCCCGAATCTTCTATCACTGCATATGCTCCAATGGGTCAGTCTATCTACATGTCATTCTCATCAAGTATGCAGATTGTCGTTTCGTGATAATCAATATTTTAAGTTACAACCTAATTTTATTATCTTTAATGAAATTGGCTATGTTCTCAGATGTAACGAATTTTGTAGTCTCTCTGACATTATCATTGATTGTAAGCTTGTTAGCTTGACTAAGTATCCCAGCAAGGCATCCACTACTGGCTTGATAAATGGGACTACCACTAGATCCTGGATGGAAGTAATGAGCTAAATGGTCATAGTATGTTACTCCGTTGCTCATAGTCTCAGGGGCGGGTGATATTGTGGTTTTTGTGACAGAGTTGTAGAAGGCTGAAGCAACCAACACCGGTTCTCTTGATGGAAGCGCTTTACTGCAAATCTTTGGGTATGTTCCTGTAAGATAATGTTTTTTATCTTGGTCCTTGATTTTTAATATAGCGATATCTCGTTTATTTGGATGCTCGGCGGCAACCACCGTAGCATCTAACCACTTACCTTCATTGCCTACTTGAATGGTACTCGTTGACGGCATGCCTAAGAATGTATGTGAAGATGTAATTATTAAGTCACGGGATAGCCATGATGCGGATGCTTTATTAACGGTAGTGTCAGATGAGATTTTTATTATTAAGGTATTATTGAGTTCTTTTTGTGATAAAGATGAATCATTACTTGCAGTACACCCACCCAGCAGGGTTGCAATTAAAATTACTAATTTTTTCATTAAAATCTATGCTCCCAATTATTTGTTGTGATTGATCAATTCCGTTATTCGATCAACATAAACTAAATATCAGATATTTTTCAAGTTGACATCTAAATGAATAGCTTACCAGAGAGAACGACAGTTTTTTAGCTCTTGCGATAACATACCATACGCGCTAAATTCCCCAAAGATACCAAGCCTCGCCTTAAAAAGCGGGGCTTTTTTGTTTTCTGTCTCAGGATCATTATGGCGACCATCGATATCACTACAATGCGCGGAATGATGCCACGCGTTGCTGAACACCTTTTGCCTGAATCCAACGCTACGGTGGCGGAGAGCTGTCACTTTCGGCATGGCGTTATCACTCCTATGCTGGATGATATCGATCAGGGCAAGACCTTTACCTTCAAGCCCAAAACGATATTCCACTATCGGGATAATTTTTGGTTTGCCTGGAACAAGATTGTTGATGCGATCCGCAGTCCGGTCGCCAATGATGATTATGGGCGCGTTTACTACACCGACGATGAATTTCCAAAGGTCACCTCTGCGCAGATTGCGACGGGTGGTAACGGCAATTATCCCTCGGCATTTTTCCGTCTTGGTGTACCGGTGCCTGCCAACCCGATAGTCATTGGTACAATCACGCCGCCGGCTGACATAGAAGAGGATGATCCAACGGATGATGAAACGCGCTTCTACACCGAAACCTATGTCACGGCATACGGTGAAGAGGGTCCGCCGGGGCCTGCCTCTGTGGAGCTGACGATAAAGTATTCTGGGAGTTCGGTGGAACTGAATTTGCAACCACCCGGACAGCAGAACAACAACATCACCAAGCGCCGGATTTATCGATCGGCGACCAGCAGCCAGGCAGCGGATTTCTTATTGGTGGCCGAACTGGATATTGCCGTCGGCGTATTTGTTGACGATCTGTCAAACGCTCAGCTTAGCGCATCACTGGAGACTTACGATTATTATATGCCGCCGGATGGCATGATCGGTTTGTGCATGATGTCTAACGGCATTGCTGCTGGGTTTAAAGGTAATCAGGTGATGTTCAGTGAAGCCTATTTGCCTTACGCCTGGAAAGACAGCAGCAAGCAGACCACGCAGGATGATGTTGTGGCGATCGCGCCAATAGGCACAACGCTGGTCGTTGGCACGAAAGGTATCCCCTATATTTTTTCAGGCATCACGCCGTCGAATATCACGTCAACGCATTCCCTGATCGCGCTGTCCTGCGTTTCGCGCCGCTCAATGGTAACGATGGATGGATTTGCTTTGTATGCCTCGCCGAATGGCCTTGTTTCTATCAGCGCCGATGGTGCGGCGACGATTGCCACGGCAAATATCGTTGAGGCTAAGCAGTGGCGGAAAGATTTTAATCCGACAACGATCCGAGCCTGGCGCGTGGAAAATGAATATCTGGCGCTATATGACACCGATAACGGCGTGGCTGGGTTTATTTTCGATCCTGCCAGCATGGATATTCGTCATATCACGATGTCGTTTGATACCGCCTATAACGATCCAACTGGTGACACGCTCTATATCGTGAAAGGGCGGCAGCTATGCACGTTTAATGATGGCGCTTTCAACCTGAATATGCGCTGGCGCTCGAAGCAATATCTGGCCCCGGCGAATACGGCCTTTTCCTGCCTGCGAGTAATGAGTAATGCGTTATCGCACGTCGGCGTCATTCTGCATGTCGATGGTCGTGCAGCGTTGCATTTGCCGCCGGGCAGCCTGCGAGAGTCGTTAGTTAAGCTGCCTCCGATTCGTGGTAAACGCTGGCAGATTGAAGTCTACGGTAGCGTGCAGGTAGACCGAATTACGTTAGCCACATCAATGCAGGAAATGACAGCATGACAGCAAAGTTTAGAGCGGGTAAAGATCAGACTGCGGTTTTAGAGAACGTTGAAACGCTAACCGGCCAGCGCGGTGATGGGCGTAATCGTGCGGTGACGTATGGTGATTTAGCAACGCTTGGTCTGGCTAACCTGCGTCAACTCGGCGGCGGAAAGGTTACGCTCACCCCCGGTAATGGTTCAGGCGGCTCAAATTCAGGTGGTGGTGTCCAAAAACCGTCAAGGCCAACGAACTTCAAAGCGACGGGCGGGTTTGCTTACGTGTTACTTGAGTGGGACATGCCCAATTATCGCGGCCGGTCGCTGACGGAAATCTATCGTTCTCCTGAAGATAATCTGGCAAATGCGGTGCTGATCGCCAGCTCTGCTGCCGGAGTTTACGGTGACCCCGTTGATCCAGACTGGGAAGGGTACTACTGGATACGACATGTTAATGCGCTGGGTGAACCAGGGCCGTTCAATGATTCAAAAGGCACGTATGCACAAACACATCCCGATCCGGCGGCCATCATCGAGGTGATTAAGGAGCAGTTGAATACATCACCATTGATTGCCAATCTTACGGAGAAGCTGGAAACAAATACTAAAAATATTGGCACGGTTGATTCAAACGTAAAAACGTTGTCTGAGTCTGTTAACAATCAAAACAGTGCGATTGCAAAGCGGGTAACCGATGTTGAAACGTCATCACAAACCAATGCGTCAGCAGTAAGGGAGTTATCGCAGTCGGTATCTGAACAGTTTTCATCATCAGCAGAACGTGTTGAAAAGGTAGAGGCTGCAACGAGAGAAAATAATGCAGCGGTGCAGACAAACGCCAAAGCTATTACTGAAATGGATAAAAATGGCTCTGCATCATACCAAGCAATGTGGAGCACGAAAGCACAAGCTGGAGATGTAAAAGCAGGGATCGGCATTGTGGCCGGTCGTGATGCAAACGGTAATACCATTAGCCAGGTAGCGGTGGCTGCCAATCAATTCTTTATCTTCGATCCTAATAATCCCAACGATAAAACAACCTATGCGATTCCGTTTGCGGTATCCAACGGCAAAGTGGTAATCGATGAGTTGGTTGCCAAAGAGGCGGTGATCAAGATATTGGCTGCGCAAACCATTATTGCAGACAGTGTAAAGGCAGGGATTGAGATTGTTTCTCCGTATATAAAGACGGCACGGATTGAAAGTGGTGGTTTTACGGTCGATCAGATGGGTAATGCCAAGTTCGGGCAGTTAGTGAGTATTTCGGCGTCGGGGCAGATAGAAATCATCAGTAATGACACTGGCGGAGAATTAAGGCTTGTTAATAATCGACTTGTGGTTTTTGATGAAAGTGGATCTCCTGCCGTCGTTGTGGGGAAACGATTATGAGTGGTGAATGGGGGGTGTTTTCGTACTTGAACGGTTCGGCGTTCGACGCGATAAACTCTCTAACTGATAATTATGTTGTTGATGTAATTCAATCTGGCACAAGCGGATCACGGACGTACCCACAAAGCGCGGACTATACGATAGATGCAGTGCTAGTTAATTCTCCTGACGCCTACGCAGGAGGCGGGCAATACGCAACTCCAGCAACGTTAACTGTTAGCAACGGCGTGGTTTCATGGGCTACTCATAGTAATGTTTTAGTTACTATAATTGTGGTAATGAAAAATGGATAAATTTGGAGTTTGGTATTACAGAAACTACGGAAAAGTTTTACAAAGCCCGCTGTTTACTCCAATGATTTTATTCGGTGTAAAAGATTTGGACGGATACATAAGAGAGGAACAGACACCATCGCCTAAATCAATTAATACAAACGTTCCGGCTGATAAAAAATGTACTGTTTTTTATCGTTGTACCGCAACTGATAGCACATGGAGGAAACAATTTTCATTATATCGCTTGCAGGTTATTGATGGTTTTTGGCATGTCGTTTTTCAGTCACGACCCGTTCCGATACGACTATATATATTCGCAAATATAGAATCACCAATACCGGAGTATGGAATCTATTTTTATAGGGATGGAGAGATTTTTTATCATCAGAATTGCCTACCTCTTTCTGTAAAAATAAGCAATCGATTTACTGCTTCTCCAGTTCGCGTAAAAGCAGCAGTGCTGCCGTGTGTTTTAGAAACAGAACAACCCGATCAGTGGATAGTACAAGTAATACTAGGCGCAGGGTATTATTACTTTGGAACAACTGATGGATATCAATGGGGTATAAAAGAAGAGTTATACGATGTAGATAAGCTTGGGTTTCAGCCACAATTCAGACCTGGTCGAATTACAACTTATGCCTACATAGAAACGGCTATATATGACCAGTATTACAAACAATCACTTGGGTACAAATAGCGGAAAAAATGACTCTAAAGCAAATAAATCGTGTCGCCGCCGATTCCAGAGAACCTAGTTTAATAAAAAACATCCAAAACGCCTGCTGTAAAAAGCAGGCGTTTTGCTTTGGTACGGACGCTACGCAGATTGTTCTGGTGCCAAAGTCACGTCACGGTATTCCTTATGTATTTGTCTGGCTGGCGGTTAGCACAGAGCCGGATAGCATCGTGCGTTATCTGGATGAGGTGAAGGCGTTAACTCGCATGATCGGAGGGCGATGGGTTGAATTTAATACAGCAAGAAAAGGCTTCATTCGGGTTGCTGCAAAATTAGGTTTTGAGCGATTACCCAATGAAGAAGGGTTCATGACATTCAAAATTCCGGTGTGAGGTGAAGATGGGCGGCAGCAAAGGCAGTAATGAAATCAAGGAAACATCCCAACAACATGCAGCGGCGGATGTGGCGCGGCAGCAGTGGAATCTCTATCAGGGTGAGTTGAAGCCCTATGAAAATATCTTCATGGATAAAGTGGAGGGACTTAACGATCGGCAGAAATACGACGACATCGCTGGCGATGTCAACCTGGGTTATCAGCAGCAGTTTGGCAAGGCCAGGCGGCAAGCCGCTGATGGTTTGGCATCGGCTGGTGTCGATCCCAGCAGCGGTAAATTCCAGTCAACGCTGAACGATGTTACGACCGATCAGGTAGCGGGCACGATTGACGCAACGAATCGCTCCCAGACCGATCAGCAAAATAAGCATGTCGCTGGATTACAGGATATTCAGGCAATGGGAGCAGGACAAAAAGCAGAAGCGTTGCAGGGCTATCAAGGGATTGCGGCAGCGTCGCAGCAAAAAGCGACCTCGGATGCACAAAATTCATTAGCGAAAACGCAGGGTGCACAGGCGTTGCTCGGTGCGGTGGGCGGTGCGGCAGCTCGAACCTACGGCTTGTCTGATGCGAAAAAACAATCAGTGCCAGCCTTGTCATCGGCACCCGGCTCCAATGGTGTGTTTGGTATTTCCAATACGCCATTCGGTGGGACGACCCACAGCAGTTGGTTAAATAAGGGGTAATTGATGGGATACGCATCGGATACGTTTGCCGACGTTACGCGTAAGCAGTACGCAGACTGGCAACAGCGTTACTATCCAAAACTGCAAGGTTTGATGGATTTATCAACCAGCGGACAACTAATGAACAACCAGTTGGCACGGGCAGACGCAACACAGCAGCAGGCATTGAATACTGCAACGGTTGGCTCAGCGAATCAGCAGGCACGCTATGGAGCGGCTCAGCAAATCAATCAAGGCGATAACAACCTTGGCCTGAAATCTGCGCTTGCAACGGCAGGCTCGAAAAATGGCATTCGTGAAGCTGAGACCGATCGGCAAATGAGCATCTTAACGGGTGGCACGACAGGATTACGTGAACTCTTAAATATTGGGAGCAATGCATAATGGGATACGGATTACTGGATATTGCTGCGCAGACGCGCCAACAGGGCATGCAGGGGATGCAGCAGTCGGCGGAACTGGAGCAGCAGCGTGAGATGGCAAACGATCAGTTGAAGTCGATGCAGAAGCAGGGGCAAATGCAGGTGGTTGGCATGGGCGCTGGCGCAGGAGCAGCCATCGGTGCCGGATACGGCGCAGCAGCAGGTGCGGGAACGGCCGCCGCAGGGACAGCGGCAGGAGCGGGAGCCGCCGCTGGTGCAGGGACGGCCGCTGCGGCAGGGGGAGCGAGTGCGGGTGCTGCCTCTGGGGCGACGGCGGGAACATGGGGCGGCCCGATAGGTATGGGTATTGGTGCGGCTATAGGCCTGCTGGCCAGTCGATTTTTTTAAGGGGGGATTTATGGCTGACTTACGCGGTCTGGCAGACGGCTTTCTGGCTGGATTCAACACGATGGATAATGCGCTACAGCGCCGGGAAGAATCAGAGCTGCGGCGGTTAATGGTAGACCAGCAGCAGAAGAATGAAGAACGTAACTTTGGGCTAGCTCAAGCGCAATTTGATTACGGTAAGGAGAGCGATAATCGTAATTTTGAGCGCGAGGCGTCGCGGGATAAAGTTACCGATCAGCAATGGGGGTTAGCCCACGTGCTGAATGCGAAAAATGCAGAACGGTCACACGGTCTTCAAGCGCAGAGTAACAACCTTGCACAGCCGCGGTTTGATTTTCAGATGGCGGAGACGACGCGGCAACAGCGCATTCAAGATGAAATGCCCGTTATCAAAATGTTCTACGACCAGTTGGACAAAACAGGGAACATCGATTCCGAATTGCTTAAGCAAGCATCACCTGATCATCCGCTAAATCCTAAGCGATTTATCGGCGATAAAGCGATTAAGAACGTGACGGAAATCAACCGTATCATGCCCGCAGTTCTCAATGGTGATATGGATTATAACGATCCTGCGGCCATCAGCGTGATGAATAACGTGTTATCTACACATATCCAGCGTGGGATAGGTGATAAAGATCCAGAAACAGGTAAGACGATTAAGTCAAAAGAACTGGGACATATCGGCTTAACTGAAGATGGCCAGCGGGTAATTCCAACTCTGAAAGTTACATACACGGATGGTTCTGTGGCGGATAAGCCTATGACCCGGTTTGGTTCGACAGATCCTAATGACACGATTGCACCGATTGCCTTGCCTCGCCTGATGGAAGAGATTCGGGGTTATAGTCAGATGGTCGGCCAGTTAAATTATGGTGGCCGGGCGAAGTTCTTGAATGACATGGTGAATCCGCCAGATAAGACGGCAGTACGTGAAGAAGCTCGCGGGCTGCGTAAAGACTTGCTGGATGTTGGCAAGGCGAGAGTGAAGGCTCTAGCTGGTCCAATGGCGCAAGATCCGCAGACTGCGGCGGGGATTAACTCACAATACGACCAGTTGGAACAGCAGGTGAGAGATTCATATGGGCAGCCTCAGCAGCAGCCGAAAGCACAGGATGACAGTGGGTTGCAGCAATGGGCGGCGGGCGATCAGGGCAAGACCGCATTTGCTCAAAAAGCTATAGCTATGGGGGTGCCAGTCTCCTCATTGAGCGCTGAGCGACTGGAGGCCAAGTATTTGCAGTATACGAAAGGGGCGAAGGCCTCTGCTGAGGCCGCTGTAGCTAACCAGTTGCGGCAGGCACGGAGCCCTCAAGAGTAAGAATAGGCGCACGAATGCGCCTAAAAATTATCAACGATAGCCACCGCCACCAGGGCGAGAATCAGCAGATCGTCCACCGCAGCGTGAGCCGTCAGCAGCGGTGTCAGAATCATGCTGGCAACGGCCAGATCCCGCCATCACCTGAAATGATGAACCTAAAGTTAACATCACAAAAATTAGTGCAATTGCTTTCTTCATTATTAGTTAGCCCTTGAATGTGTGTAGTCCGCGAAATGGCGGCAACAAGAGCGTAGCCTAAGAAAAAATTCTTGCCTGTCATTTTTGATGAGAACGCGCTAAATTTCCCAAAGATACCAAGCCTCGCCTTAAAACGCGGGGCTTTTTTTTGCCAAAATTTTGGAGTCCGTAATGGTCTACGATCCTCAACAGCAACGCCCCGAACAGCAAGTGACGAATAACAACCGGCAAACCCTCAACATTCAGCAGCCGGGTGAGACATCCGATTTTGATCGTCAGTTCTTTTCATCTGAAAACTGGAATAAGCCAGTTGTTGAACCAGAAGCAACAATGGGGGATTACGTTAAAGGCGCAGGTGCTGGCGCGTTAGACATGGTTGCTGGCGTTGGTCAGTTATTTAAATCAGGTAATCAGTTACTTGATGAAAAAAATGCAGATACCGCAGGTGGTGCTAATCCGCTAGGTATTGATAGCCAAATGATGGGCGTTATGCGTCAGAACGCCGGAAACCCGGTATCGCGTGCTGGCAATTTCATTATTGAAGGGGCGGGTGATCTTGCTAGTGCTGCATCCCAGCGTATTAAGGATAGTTACAGCGACGGGGCGAAGAAAGCGGCGTCGCTAGATTTTGTCAAATTTGAGCATGATCAGGCTGGGGGTATTGCTGATGTCAGTGCTGGGGAAGGGCTTTTCGATAAGGATGCTTGGTTAATCAATGCTGTCCCAACGATTGCTCAACTATTAACGGCTGGAGGTGTATCAAAGCTGGGCGCAGGTGCTGCGCGTGAAATGACAGAGCGTGCGACGTTCAACCGGCTCAGTAAGTCTATGCCTGAAGAGGCAGCCCGTCAGCTTGCGAAAGAAACCGCAGATCAGGCCGCAGCGGTCGCAGGCAAAACGACATTTGTGGGGGCAATGTCTGGCTCGGCGCAAGGTCAGGGTGGTATCGATATGCGTGAGCAAATCAACAGCCTGTCATTCAATGAGTTGATGGAAAGCTCTACGTTTCAGTCTGCATTCAGCTCAATTGACTCCAATCCAGACAATGCCCGTTTGTCTGATACTCAAAAACTGGAGCTGGCACGTACTCAGGTAGCTGATCAGGCGGCAAGTGTTGTAACCGCAGATCCCCGCTTATTGGCGGTCAATATTGCTGCGTCAACACTGGGCGATCACACGTTGCTGAAACTGTTAACACGTAAAGGCGCTGCTTCTGGGGTGCTATCTGGTATGACGACAGGAGCCGTGTCAGAAGGTGCAACCGAATTTGCTCAGGGGGCAGGACAACGTTATGTTCAGAATGAACAGCTGATCGACACCGCGGGACAAAAAATCGACCCGATGAAAGATGTGTTGAAAACCGGTGCAAATAATGCGGTTGTCGGCGCTGGAATGGGCGGCGCCATCGGTGCCATCGGTGGTGTTCGTGGGCGACAGGCAGATCAGCAATCCAATCCCGAACCAACGGCAGGAGATCTTACAAGTGACCAGCCGCAGGCTACGCAGGTCGATGTGCCTGAGTGGCAGGTATCTGGGCAGCCGTCTGCTGAAGGTAATGGTTCATCTATTCCCGTCGTGAAAATGGGTGAAGATTCACCACCTCCTGGCTATACGGGTGGATGGCGCGATGGCGGCCCCGTGATCTCTGTTACTCAGGGGGCGGATAACTCACTACTCAATCCTGAAAATGTCGTTGGTACGTCACAGCGTCGTACTGATGAATTCCGCGATACACCAGCCTATCTTAGGGAAGATCAGCGTATTCAGGGATTTGCTGAAGACAGTGACGTGCAGCGTGCGCTTGCTGAACAAGCTGACTCACCTACCGCTGAGCAACTCATTCGCCAGCAGATTGAACATGGCGGTCAGGATTATTCGTTGCAAGAACTGGAGGCGCTGGAGCAGGCTGAAAGAATTATCGCCGCCCGCCGTCCGCGTCTTCCTGCGACTGGTCAAAAATCTCTCATCGCTATGTCGGGAGAGGTCAGGCAGCCATTTAGTGATGAGATTCAGACTGGTACTGGTCCGCAGTTTACAGAAGGGGAAACACGTACTCAGCGGCAGACGCTGCAATTCAGTGATGGTGCTAACGATCAGGCGACATTGCCCGATCAGCGCCACCGTGTTGCTCGTGTACCCGTTGATGCACAAACGGAAGCGAAACGTGCGCCGACTGATGAGTTTCTTGATGCGCTGAGTGTTACTCCCATGCAACGTGGGAAGATGGATAAAGCATTGCAAGAAATGGTCCATTATTCTGAATTTGACCGCCCAGTGACAAGGGCAGAGGCTGTTCAGGGATTGGTTGGGCGTGGCTGGCATCCAGAAACCGCACAGGGAATGTCTGATAACGGAAGGGCAAAAACGTCGTACCGGATTGTTTCTGATGATGGAAATCTCTATAACGTGACAAAAGCGGAGCATGATTTTGCCAGGCATCTGATTGCTAAACGTGACTTTATTCCGATGCAGCCAGATCGCTCATCCCGTGCAACGGAGGGGCCACTCGGTGAGCTGAAGCTAATGTCCGGTCGCCCCTTCCCATATGAAAAAGCGGCCAAAGCCTCTCGCTGGGGGAAAATGTCCGGCGCAACGGTTGAACAGGTTGAAGGTGGCTATGCGGTGCGGTTGCCTGCACCCAAGCAATCGAAACCATACGATTCTCGGGCTGCTCCCCCTGAAGGACATACACCAGTACCAAAAAACGCCTCCAAATCTGGGGGCGTTTCTGTTTCTGGGGCTGATATTGGCGGCGGCAACATCATTCACGATGGTAGCTTTAGCCGTGATGGTAGTAAGCCTGAAACTGGCATGTTGCGCGACCGCGTACAGTTGGCCGCCGATGGGTTTGTCTCCCATCTTAACGGAGCGGCCAAAATTAAAGTGAAAGCGGTGCAGACGCAGGCCGAAGCCGCCGCGATGATGCCTAACGGCATTCCTGCGGAATTCGGCACAGTTCATGCCATTTACCAGCCAGAGCTGAGCCGTGTGATTGTCATCGCGGACAACATCGCCAACGCCCGTGAACTACGTGCCAAGTTGCGTCATGAAGTGATTGCGCACCATGGCTTAGCGTCAGTGATTGGCGATGTGGAATACGACCGCATCATGCGTGTGCTACACCAGACGCGGGACAGCCAGAATAAAACCATTCAGGATGTTTGGCGACAAGTCGAACAGTCCTACGGGCAGGAGTCGTTAGAAACACAAGCGAATGAGTTTCTGGCGCATATGGCAGAGCGTACCGAGCTAACGAAGCTGGGCGGTGTCTGGGATCGGTTCGTTACGCTGCTGACCAACGCACTGCGCAAAGCGGGCGTGCTTAACCCTATGGATATCACGCCAGCGGAGATCCGCAACATTTTGCGTACCATCACTGGCCGCTTCCAGAAAACGGCGATGTATGCCAACGAGCAGCCAGGCATCCGTGAGTTCGATAACACCTTCTCGCGTACTGATGCGCTGTATTCAAAAGCAGATGATGTTGACCCGCTAAAGCCATTGCCGCAGGAGGCTGAGCAGTACCGCGCCGATCTTGACCGTGCTATGCGGTCGCTGAAGTCTGGTGATGTGTCGGTGAAATTAGGTAGAACACCGCCAGTGTTAAGGGCGCTGGGTGCGCCTAATCTTGATATGTTTATTAATCGCGATACCGTGCGTAAGGCAACCAATGGGGTGAAACATGATGTGCCTCTATCGGTGATCGAAAATCTCCCTGAACTCATGCACGATCCACTTGCTGTATACCGTTCAGCTACACAGGATAACGCGGTTGTTATGCTGCTTGAAGCAAATGACGTGAACGGAAATCCTGTTGTTTCAGCGGTTCATATGAGTGCAGCACAGCGACGTATCGAGATAAATCGGATCGCTTCGGTTTATGGCACGATTGGTGGAATGGCGAAAGTTCAAGGAATGGAAGATGCGGGACTAGCTTTATATCGCCGTAAAAAAGAAAACCCTGATAACCCTCATTCACAGGGGCTTCAATTGCCCAAGGAGGAGCGTTCTTATCAGGGTTCTAAACCCGAATCCAGTACGACCCAAGAGCTTCAATTGCTCAAACGCGGTTCACCGGATCAAGGTTCAAGTAAGAATATACTCTCTTCCGCCGACATCCGCAAGAATAAGACGCTGTACTCCCGCTCTGCTAACCCAGCACTGGACGCCGAAACCAGCCGCAAAATGGGCTTCAACGTCGAAAAGGGCTGGTTTGATAAAGCCGGAGACTTCTACCAAATGGCTGCCGATAAAGATCGGAGGGAATTGAAGCTGTGGTGGTAAGAAACCTTTCGCAACCTGAACACCAAAATCGCAGGGCTATCGCAGGCGCTTTTGGCATTGAACTGGGACGATGATTGCTATGAGGAGCTACTTGATTGGGATAAGGACACCTTGCTGGCACGCATGAATAGGCGATCAGCATGTTCGCTTCCCGAAACCGTTTTTCTGTTTGGCTGTAATCGTGACATGAAGCCATTTTTGGCAACGGTGTCGCTTATTACTATCCTGATAGAGGAGTGTTCAAACAAGAGAGGAAGATATCATGAGTAAAGGTGCATCAAGAGGAGCATCGTCAAGTCACCCTCAACAGGGAGGGAACTGGCCTAGCACAACTGGAAATCCATCGGGTGGCAATAGAGGTAACGCTCCTTCATCTCCAGGTGGAAATTCAGGTAAGGCAGGAGGTGGCTCTGGCAAAGCAGGGAAGTAGGAGATATATAACCACGCTACAGCTAGTGAGTTAAATCCACTAGCTGTAGCGTTATTTATTGCATTATTGCGGCAGGACTTCTTCAATTTTAGTAATGTGCGCATCGCCACTCAGCGGCTTATAAATATGAATTTTGACAATTTTTAGTGGTGCCTCTGGTGTCGTTACCGTACCTTTGGTCAGGAACGAGTAGTTCGTGCCCGATACCACCTGTGTTGCAACAAATAGCGGCGTATAAGCCACACCCAGTAAATGTACGGTAGATTTAAAAAGTGATTTATCAGCATCATTCAAATCACGGAAAGCAGTCCATCCACCAGAAAGTTGATCTGACATCATTTCACCTCATTTAATTTGATCGATAATATATCGCTGTGTTGCCCTGTTAATATATTCACAGGGCAGTAAAATGAGACTAGGTTATTTAATTTTATTTGGCAAGGCAGAACACTATTCTCTTTATATGAATAAAGTGAAAGTATATCAAAAAACAAAATAATGGATTTTATGTGTTTTTTCAGTGATTGATATATTTAAAATCTCTATCTCTAATCATTAAAATAATTATATGTGAAATTATTTGTTTTGATATAAATATAAAAAATTTGCAACAAACCATCGACTAACCACGTTACGTTCTGAACGCTGTTTCCTTGGCCCTGCCATTGAAGGTTGACGTTCATTTCTGCTGTCGCTTACTCATCCGGTAATACAAGCTGAGTCGTATTTAGTGCTGACCAGCAACCGTCTGATTAGTAAGGCACTTTAAAATAATAAAATAGACATTAAACGTAATATATCTCTCGCTGTGACGGTCGTCATTGGCGGAGCAGGAGTTTCCATAGCCTTCACGAATGCATAAAGATAATAATTTTTTGTTAATTAAACAAATGTGGTTCAGATGTAAATTCTCAAGGAATTTCCATGCGCGGCTAAATAAATTCAACTGTTAAAAATGAAAGGAATAAAAATGGCTACTTATAAAGTTAAAGATGTAACTACGGGCGCTGAAATCGAAGTTCCTGATGATAGATATATTTTAGACGAATTTGAGAAGCAAGGTGTTAATTTACCTTTTTCATGTCGTGCTGGTTCATGTTCCTCCTGTGTTGCTTCAATTTCCAGCGGGGAGGTAGACCAATCTGATGGAACGTTTCTAAGTGAAAAACAGGAGAAGAAATACATTCTGACGTGTTGTTCTTATCCTAAAAGCGATTGCACCATTGAAACTGGTTATGAAGATAAAATATTAGAAGATTTTGAAATTGAATTGGCAGAAACTGGGTTAGAACTTTTTAATGACCTGAAAGATAGTCTTCCTCGCTCTGGGGAGATATTAAGTGGTGTAACTGCTCCATTTGAGGCTTTTGACCATTATCTGTTTGGGAATGGCGTGGAAAGGTCTATAAATATAAATGATGTTGGTTTTAATATCAATGTGTCACAAATACCGCCTATCATGTCTTTATTAAATGGAAAAAATGTGGGTCGTTTTGATATTGGAAGCGATTTCGTTCGTAATACAGCGCTGGATGGTTATTCTGTGGCTGCATATCTCGGGAATATAACTATGAGAACGGAAGGGGTTCTTAATGTTAAATCCGACGGAACATGGCAGTATGAAGGCGTTATCCGGTCGTATAATGATATTTATGACGCCAATCCAAGCACTCATCGAGGAGTATTGGGCGAGTGGGCGACAGGTGTACTTAGTAATTTTTCAGGTAAGCCCTATGAAATCAGTATCCCTGGTGAACTGAAGATCAAAGAAACTGGGAAAAAATAATTAGAAAAACCATATTTTTATTCTGATGGTCAATAGACTGAATATTGTGACGATGGTTACAATATTCAGTTTTTTTATTAAAACATCATTATTATTTATATCGACTTTTTACAGACGCTCTGGCTATGAATCAACGGTAACAGGTGTTGACTGATGCGATTTGTGATAGATATAGTCTTCGTCTGAAAAGTCTATTCGATAAGTGTTGATGCCAAACGTGGTGTCAGAACTTTCGCTCCACCCGATCCGAGGCCAAAACATGAAATTATTGCCATGGCTATGTACTGCCGCTGCGCTCCTGCTGGCAGGATGCAGTAATCATAGTGAGAACACTGCCGCTACCCAGCAAAATGCCACGCAAAATGATGACACGAGCACCGTGGTGTTGCTGAAAAGCAGTTCGCCGGTTGACGTTAACTGTACGTTGATTGGTGGAACGATGGCGATCTCCCGGCAGCTTGATGGTGCGAGCGTGGGAGCCTGTCAGTTAGCCAACGGTAAGCGCTGTAGCGAGCAATCGCTGATGAATGGGAGTTGTCCGGCAGGGTGAGTGTTGCGGCAGTCAGCACTGCCGCAGGAAAACTTAAGAGGTAACCAGATTTGCGCAAGGCACGTTCTGGCTGATGTCTTTCAGGTTCTGTAGCGTGGTTTGGGAAATGCTGATTAGCGCTTCTTCCGTCAGGAACGCCTGATGCCCGGTAAATAGCACGTTGTGGCACGCGGATAGGCGGCGGAAAATATCGTCCTGAATCACATCGTTGGATTTATCGGCAAAGAAGAGGTCGCGCTCGTTTTCATAAACGTCCATACCCAGCGCGCCAATTTTCTGTTGCTTCAATGCGTCGATAGCGGCCTGTGAATCGATCAGTCCACCACGGCTGGTATTGACGATCATAACGCCGTTTTTCATTTGCGCAAAGGCCGCCTGATTCAGCAGATGATGATTCTCCGGCGTCAGTGGGCAGTGCAAGGAGATGACGTCCGCATTGGCATACAGTGTTTTTAGATCGACGTATTCCGCCCCTAATTCCAAGGCCTGCGGGTTTGGATAGGGATCGAAGGCCAGCAGGCGCATGCCAAAGCCTTTCAGGATGCGCATGGTGGCGATGCCGATTTTTCCGGTGCCGATAATGCCCGCCGTCCGGTTGTGCATATTGAAGCCAATCAATCCTTCCAGAGAGAAGTTCGCGTCGCGAGTACGCTGATAGGCACGGTGAATGCGGCGGTTAAGCGTCAGCATCAGGCCAACGGCGTGTTCGGCGACGGCCTCAGGGGAATACGCAGGAACGCGTACCACGCTGATGCCCAGTTCCTTAGCGGCTTCCAAATCGACATTGTTAAAGCCCGCACAGCGCAGTGCCAGCGTTTTAATGCCCAACGCAGCCAGTTCTGTCAACACTTCACGTCCACCGTCATCGTTCACAAAGATGCAGACGGCCTGACAGCCCGCGGCGGTTTTCGCGGTGCGCGATGTCAGCATGAAATCAAAAAACTCTAGCTCATAGCCAAACTGCTGATTGACCTGTTCCAGATATTTACGGTCATACTGCTTCGTGCTGTAAATTGCCAGTTTCATTGATAGTTTCTCCGAAAAATCCTTAGGTTAAGCTATCAGAAAATCGGGCGGTGACAAACCGTTACCTGACTGACAGTAACGGTTTGAAATTGAGAGGCAAGAATAGCGTAAGAACGATGTTAACGAGACGTGCTGAAAACTGACACAGCTTCGGACATCGTGGAGATCTGCTGTTCCAGGCTGTTAATCGCAGAACTGGAATGTGTCGCCAAAATGGTGTTTTGGCGCGTCAATTCATCAATGTTGTTCACCGCCGAGTTAATCTGTCCCAGCCCTTGCGATTGCTCTTGTGTGGCCAGGCTGATTTGGTTCACAAGCTGCGTCACCTGCTGCACCTGAGTCAATATATTGTGCATCGACTGGCTGGTGTGGTTGACCAATTTATCGCTGGTATGAATGTTCGCGATTGTGGCATCGATAATCGCCGCGATGTCTTTGGCGGCAGCGGCGCTACGCTGTGCCAGAATACGGACTTCGCCCGCGACCACGGCAAAGCTCTTGCCCTGTTCTCCGGCGTGAGCGGCTTCTACTGCCGCATTGAGCGCCAGAATGTTGGTCTGGAATGCCAGATTATCCAGCACGCTGATGATGTCGGTGATCTCTTTACTGGAACGGGTCATGACCGCCATGGTGTCCGTGACCTGATTCACCGCTTTTTCACCCGCATCGACGGCCTGATTGGCATCGTTCGCACAGCGTGTTGCCAACTGCGAAGCCGAGGCGTTGCTTTGAATCGTCGCTGTCAGTTCTTCCATTGATGACGCGGTGGATTGCAAACTTTGTGCGGTATCTTCACAGCGCTGGCTTAGCGTGTAATTCCCGGAAGCAATCTCACCACAGGCGTGGCGCAGTTCGGCCAGCTTGCCGTTGACATCATCGACAAACGTGCGGAAATTCATGCCGGATTGATTGACGGCGCGTAATAACATACCAACTTCATCCACGCGATTAAGTTGAAACGAGTTATCCGCCTGCCCGGATGCGGAATTAATAGCTTGGCGTAGAATCTTTTCCAGTGGTTTTGCCAGGTGTTGAACTAATAATTCACTGGTTATTACCGCGCCAGCGAGTAGCGCCAAAACAAAAACTAATAGCGGTGTAGTGACTGGAAGCGTAGATAGCAGGAAAAGTAGTGCGAATAGCATGAAAAAGAATATGTAGCTTCTTATCCGCCAACGTACGGGAATAACATTAAATAAGCTAAGAAGTTTTAGCGGCCCTTTATAAATCAGCAGTCCCTGAAAGAGTCGGCGGTTCTTTAATTTATTCTCATTCATTTGATGATAAAGCGCTTCAGTTTGCCGAATTTCTTCCTGTGAAACTCGGGTTCGTACCGACATATATCCTGTTATTTTTCCTTCTTTCATTAGTGGCGTCGTACTGGCTTTTACCCAGTAGTAATCGCCATTCTTGCGGCGATTTTTGACGACGGCCGTCCAGATTTTACCTGCCTTCAGCGTGGCCCACATGTCGGCAAACGCCTGTGGGGGCATGTCTGGGTGGCGCACGATATTGTGAGGTTGGTGGAGGATTTCCTCAAAGTCGTAACCACTGGCATCAATAAAATCGTCATTAGCATAAGTGATATGGCTATCGGTGGTGGTAACCGACATCAGCTTGGCTTTTTCATCTAATAAATACTGAATATCACTGACCGGAAAATTCTTACGCATTTATTGATCCTTTTAGTATAAGCAAGCATAAACGTAATGTTTTTAGATCCATGGGCTAACAGAAAAGCGATTAATGCTATTTAATTAACGGCAATCTTCACGAAATACTTAGCGAGTAGACTTATATATTCTTACTAGTTTCGTCCGTTATTTTTTCTTTAGGAAACCGTTATGTTTTCTTTAGAAAATGAGTTGCCTAACCTGACTCGCAGTAAGCGCCTGCTGATGATCAAAAGCATTCATTTGTTAAGTATATTATGACTCTGCGAATTTGCACTGTGGCCAATGGATGTTGAAGAAAGGGGAAAATGATGAGGAAACAGGGCGACGGACGCCCTGATAGGGGCGCCCGTGAAGATGAGATTAGCTAGCGGGAAAGGCTGAAGACAGAGGCTGCCTGCACCATGCTTGATATCTGCTGTTGCAGGTGATCGGTGGCCGAATGCGACTGACTGGCTAACGCGGTATTCTGATGCGTGAGCTCATCGATGCGGTTTACCGCTTCATTAATTTGATCTAGCCCCTGAGATTGTTCCTGCGTTGCGAGGCTGATCTCATTCATCAAATTGGTGACGTGCTGAACCTGCAGCAGAATATTGCTCATGGATTTATGCGTGTGTGAAACCTGCTGTTCACCGGTACGAATACTATTTAGCGTTTCATCAATAATGGTCGAAATATCGCTGGAAGAGGAGGCGCTGCGCTGCGCCAACGAACGCACTTCACTGGCGACCACCGCAAAGCTCTTACCCTGTTCTCCGGCATGGGCAGCTTCAACAGCAGCGTTCACAGCCAGAATATTGGTCTGGAACGCGAGATTATCCATCACGCTGACGATATCCGTAATCCGTTCGCTGGAACGGGTGATCGTCTCCATCGTATCGGAGACCTGGCTGACAGCCTGCTCACCAGAGTTCACCGCCTGATTCACATCCTGCGTATAGAGTGAGGCCTGAAGCGAGGCTTCCGCATTACTTTTTATTGTTGCAGTGAGCTGTTCCACGGAGGCGGCGGTTTGTTGCAGGCTTTCTTCCGTTTCCTCGCAGCACTGTGCCAAGGTATGGTTGCCTTGCGCGATTTCATTACAGGCGTTTTTCAGCTCGCTCAGATTGGTGTTCACATCGTCTACGAAGGTGCGGAAATTCATACCGGACTGGTTTACCGCGCGCATTAACATGCCAATTTCATCCACGCGATTAAGCTGCGTCAGGTTGTCCGCCTGTCCGGCGGCGGAACGCATAGCCTGAGCCAGAATTTGCTCGATAGGACGGGCAACATGATGCACCAGAAGCTCGCCACTGACAAAACAGCAGGCGATAAGCAGCGGGAAGAGTACGGAAGCCAATGCGGTTCCCGCCAACAGGGAATAGGCGGCGATGAGCGGAATCAGGCTAAATAGCAGAAAATAGCTGCGGATGCGCCAGCGTAACGGCATGGTCTTAAAAAGACTCAAGATGCGTAATGGCCCGGTATAAATAAGCAGGCCATGATGGAAGGTGCGATATTTCAGTTTACCTTCGTTGGCACTGGCATAGAGTGCCTCAGCCTGATGAATCTCTTCGGGCGAGGCGGCGGTCCGCACGGACATATAACCGGCAATTTCACCGCCTTTTCTCAGCGGCGTGGTGCTGGATTTTACCCAGTAATGGTCGCCATTTTTACACCGATTCTTCACAATCCCCGTCCAGATATTGCCCGCGCGCAGCGTTTTCCACATATCTGCGAAGGCGGCTGGTGGCATATCCGGGTGTCGGATAAGATTATGGGGCTGCCCCATCAGCTCATCAGTGGTATAGCCGCTGACATCAATAAAATCTTTGTTTGCGTAGGTAATATAGCTTTCTGGCGTGGTGACCGACATGAGTCTGGTTTTTTCAGAAAGAGGGAGTTGGCGGTCGGTTACAGGGGTGTTATTACGCATAAAGCAGTCCTTGATATGCTGTGTCCGAATACTGATTTAACATGAGGCATACCCACGACAATAAATCAGCGGATAGCGGTAATGGTTCAGGTCGCTCATTGCTTTTTTTAAGGCGGTTGGGCAGAAGAAGATAATCCTGATATCCACCCGTAAACGCTTTGTTCATGATGAGATAACGTGATTCATTACAAAATATAACCTCAATTAAACATTTTACCACGAAAGGGTAATGAGTACGTATGCACAATAGTAGTAAATGTGAGTTGGATAGTGCTGTTTGTTAACAAAAAGAGCGATTTGTGAATGAATAATCGGCAGAGTCATACAGGACGAATTTTTACCGCTATTGAACAGGATGATTAACTCACGCTAATGATTAAAAAACGTGCACTTTCAATCGCTTTTCTGTTCGTCATATTGCTGTTTCTTTCCTGGCGAGCATTGCCGCAGTGGCTACCGCGCCTTGCCAACATCTGGCTCCCGACGGAGATGTCTTTGACCGTGAATGGGACGCCTGGCTGGCAGGGCGGTGGGCTGCATAGCGCGGGGTTCAGTCTTATGGCCGGGGAGTGCACGCTCGTTGACGTACGGAATATGACGCTGCGTTGGCATAGCTGGCGATGGCATGTCGATATTGATGCCGTGACGTTAAACAGCGACTGCCTACAGCATGTGCCAACAAGCAGCAGCACCGAGCCAGCGGCGCAGTTGGCGCAATGGCAGCAGCGATTGCCTGCTGCCGATATTCAGGTGAAGACGTTTACGCTACAGCCCTGGCAGGATTACGCCGGACAGGTGCGACTCAGCAGCGACGGCAAACGGCAACAGACGCTGGATTATCAGGGCGATCAACTGGCGTTTAAGGCAGAACTGAACGAGAAACGTCTGACCCTGCATGAGAGCATGCTCGCCACGCCAGCGGGGTTCGTGCGCCTGCAAGTCAGTGGTGAGATGGAACTGGCCGATACGCTGGATGCTGCACCGGTGCAGGGGCGGCTCACCGGAAAACTGGATTCAGGGCAAACGCCGGATCCGCTTTCGCTCCTGCTGGACTGGCATCATCAAGCGGGTGAGCTGGTACTGAATGCGGCGAATGATGAGACGCCGCTGATATCGCTGCCGTGGCAGTTGACGGATGAGGTCATTCAGGTGACAAACGGCGTCTGGCGCTGGCCTTATGCCGATCAGCCGCTCTCCGGGCAGGTTGCCATAACATTACAGCACTGGAGACAAGGGCTGGATGCCACCACGATTAACGCGCGGTTGAACATGCTGACGCAAGGGCATAATGGCAAGGCGAACGCCGTGTTGGTGCTGGGGCCGGGCAATATTGGCCTGCTCAACAGCGAATTGCGCTTTCAGCTTACCGGACAGGCAAATTTACCCGCACTTTCCCTGACGGCGACGCTGCCGGGGATGTTGCAGGGCTCTATTCTCAATCCCGAACTCTCTCTTTTACCCGGGGCGCTGCTGCGGGCCTGGGGAACGCCTGCGCCGCAAATTTATCTTGAAGAAGCACGCTGGCCGCTGGCGGGCGTCCGAATCAGTGCGACGGGCGTGAATGGGCGACTACAGGCAATTGTGAAGGCGCGGGAAGCATACTGGGGACGTTTCAGCCTGCACCTTGACGGTCAGGCACAGGATTTCTGGCCGGATCAAGGGCAGTGGCAATGGCGTTATTGGGGCAATGGCCAGCTACCGCCGCTGAAAGGTGAGTGGGACGTGGCCGGCCGAGGCCAGTGGCAGGATACCCTGATTGAAGTCACCCAACTGTCGAGCGGTTTGGATCAGTTGGGCTATGGGATTGTGACGGTGCATCAGCCTCGCCTGACGATCACTGAGCCGATCCGGTGGCAGCGCGCCCGTTCAGGTGAACATTTTCAAGGTGCGCTGCAACTGGCTTCCGAACGGGCGCACTTCAGCAACGGGGGCTACTTGCCGCCTTCGTTGCTAACGCTGGCGATGCAGGGGCGTAGCCCGGATGATTTCCAGCTACAGGGGCAGCTACAGGCTGAGGATATCGGGCCGGTCAGGCTGCGCGGCCGCTGGGATGGGGAGCGACTGCGCGGGGGCGCGTGGTGGCCGACACAGCCGCTTAAGGTGTTTCAGCCTCTGCTTTCTCCGCTGTTAAAAATGAACATCCGCGCCGGACAGTTTTACGCACAGGCGGCATTCTCGGCCGCACGTAAAGAAGGATTCAGCGCGGGCGGACATTGGGTCGTGAAAAATGGCGGACTGTGGCTACAGGATGGTGAAGTTAGCGGCGTCAACTTTGTCCTGCCTTACCGCCTGAAAGATCAGCGTTGGCAACTGGGCGTCAAGCAGCCTGTTGCGCTGCGAATTGACGTGCTGGATAACCTGTTTCGGATGAGCAATATCCGCGTCGATCTCCAGGGGTTTTACCCGTACAGTGAACGACGCCCGCTGGTTATGTCTCAGGCTGATATGGATGTATTAGATGGGCATATTGGCCTGTCCACGCTGCGTTGGCCACAGCGGGAACCCGCGCTGTTCACCGTGAAGAGTGTGGATCTCAGCGAGCTCATGACGGTGCTGAAGCAAAAGCAATTTGCCCTGTCTGGGCGCGTGAGCGGCACGCTTCCGCTGAATTTTAATCACCCGACCACGCTGATTGAAGGTGGACGTATTACCAATGATGGATTCCTGACGCTGCGGCTGGATAACCAACTGGCTGATGAGCTAGCGAGTAAAAATCTGGCAGGCGGGGCGGCGATTGGCTGGCTGCGCTATCTGGAGATTGGGCGTTCCTATGCCACGCTTGACCTGAATAATCAGGGCGAATTGACATTAACGTCGCAGGTGCAGGGGAAAAACCCGCAGCTCAGCGCGAAACGCCAGGTGATTCTTAACTATCGCCATCAGGAGAATATCTTTCAGCTATGGCGCAGCTTGCGTTTTGGCGATAACTTGCGGGATACGCTGGAGCAGCAGGCCAATGAATAAATTCAAGGTAGAACAATGAACAAGTGCGAGACATTGCTGGCGGTATGTTGCACGGTCGCTTTCCTGACGGGGTGCGTGCCGCGTATCGAAGTGGCTGCGCCCAAAGAGCCGATCACCATCAATATGAACGTGAAGATCGAACATGAGATTCACATCAAAGCGGATAAAGAAGCGACGCAACTGCTGGAAAGGTCGGACAATGCGGCTGGCGATGAGATAAAGAAAAGCGCGCCGGAAGGCGCGCAATAGTCAAGCCAAGTAAACCAATGGCAAGGTCAGTAATGATGATTATTTATGCGGTGACCAACTGAGACAGCTGGGTTTTCGCCGCTTCGGTGGCTTTCTGCGCCACATCCGGGCCGTAGCCGTAACCTTCTGCGAATACGAATTCAAGATCGGTCAGACCAAGGAAGCCCAGGAAGACGCGCAGGTACGGTTCCAGCAGGTCGGTTGGTGTACCTTTATGGATGCCGCCACGGCTGGTTAATACGATAGCGCGTTTACCTTTCACCAGACCTTCTGGTCCTTGCTCGGTGTAGCGGAACGTCACGCCAGCACGGGCAACCAGGTCGAAGTAGTTCTTCAACTGAGTAGGAATGTTGAAGTTATACATTGGTGCGGCGATGACGATAATGTCATGCGCCTGCAATTCCGCGATCAGTTCGTCGGACAGTTTCAGAGCTTCCTGCTGACGTGGGGTCAGTGCAGCATCGGAAGGACGCAGTGCGCCGACTAATTCGCCATCAAGAACGGGAATCGGTTGAGCAGCCAGGTCACGTACGGTGATGCTGTCGTTCGGATGTGCAGACTGCCACTCGGTGGTGAAGTGGTCGGCCAGTTGGTTTGACTGAGAATAACCTGCCAGAATGCTTGATTTCAGAACCAATACTTTGCTCATTGCCAATTCCTTTAGTGATTTAGAAGTGGGCGACAACATAACGCCCCTTGATGCGTCACATCTTATGCGGTGATCTGGAAAGAGAAAAGTGCAAATATTCGAGGTCTTTATTCGATTTTATTGAATAAGACAATGTTTGACTAAGACCAGGCTGTGGCGATTAGAGCCGTTTATGACAATGTGCTACTATCCACGGCTTAAAAATTTCGTGCCTTGCAAGTAGATTAGGTTCCATCGAGCCAGATTCGGCGGCGAGCATCGCCCCGGCAGAGAAAAGAATTAGAGAAATAATTAAGGAAGAGCAACGTGAAATCACCTCTCAGTGCATTATCTACGCAGTTAAGTGAGCTAATGCTTCGCGATCGGCAACGTCTGCGCCGCCGTTTGCAGGGCGCGGCGAAGGTCAGCAGCCCGCAGGCTCAGGCGGCGATCGCTCAGGAAATTGAGGGGGAAATCGTTGCCGCACGCCAGAAAGTCGAGAACCGGCGGGCAAGCTGTCCGGCGATTCACTACCCTGAACAGCTCCCTGTTAGCCAGAAAAAAGACGAGATACTGGAGGCGCTGCGTCATCATCAGGTGATTATCGTCGCGGGTGAGACGGGATCGGGTAAGACCACACAGTTGCCGAAAATTTGTCTCGAACTAGGGCGCGGCGTGCACGGTTTGATCGGCCACACGCAGCCGCGTCGTCTGGCAGCCAGAACCGTTGCTGACCGCATTGCTGCCGAGCTGGAAACGCCGCTGGGTGGCAGCGTAGGGTATAAAGTCCGGTTTAACGATCAGGTGAGTGACAATACGCTGGTCAAACTGATGACCGACGGTATTCTGCTGGCGGAAATTCAGCAGGACCGCCTGTTGATGCAGTATGACACGCTAATCATCGATGAAGCGCACGAGCGCAGTCTGAATATCGATTTCATCATGGGCTATTTGCGCCAGCTGTTGCCAAAGCGCCCTGATTTAAAAGTGATTATTACGTCGGCAACCATCGATCCACAGCGCTTCTCCCGCCACTTTAATAACGCACCGATCATTGAAGTGTCCGGCCGGACCTATCCGGTGGACGTGCGCTATCGTCCCGTGGTGGAAGACGCTGATGACAGCGATCGCGATCAGCTACAGGCGATTTTTGATGCGGTCGATGAACTGACGCGCGAAGGGCCGGGGGATATTCTGGTCTTCATGAGCGGCGAACGTGAAATTCGCGATACTGCAGAGGCGCTGACCCGTCTGGACTTGCCGCATACTGAAATCCTCCCGCTGTACGCCCGCCTGTCGAATCAGGAACAGAACCGCGTCTTTCAGTCACATCACGGTCGCCGCATCGTGCTGGCAACCAACGTGGCGGAAACCTCGCTCACCGTGCCGGGGATTCGCTATGTGATCGATCCGGGCACCGCGCGCATCAGCCGCTATAGCTTCCGTACCAAGGTACAGCGCCTGCCGATTGAACCTGTCTCTCAGGCGTCGGCGAATCAGCGTAAAGGACGCTGTGGCCGTGTCGCCGCTGGGGTGTGTATTCGTCTCTATTCCGAACAGGATTTCCTGTCACGGCCTGAATTTACCGACCCTGAAATTCTTCGCACCAATCTGGCTTCCGTTATTCTGCAAATGACGTCGCTGGGGCTAGGCGATATCGCCGCGTTCCCGTTTGTTGAAGCGCCGGATAAACGCAACATTCAGGATGGCGTGCGGCTGCTGGAGGAATTAGGCGCGATTAATCTGGCGGAGAACGGGCATTACCGCCTGACGCCGCAGGGGCAACAGCTGGCACAGTTACCGATCGATCCGCGTTTGGCGCGAATGGTGCTGGAAGCGCGTAAAACTGGCTGTGTGCGTGAAGTGATGATCATCACCGCTGCGCTGTCGATTCAGGATCCGCGCGAAAGGCCGATGGATAAGAAACAGGCATCGGATGAGAAACACCGCCGTTTCGCTGATAAAGACTCCGATTTTCTGGCTTTCGTCAATCTGTGGGATTACCTGCGTGACCAGCAAAAAGCGCTGTCTTCCAGCCAGTTCCGCCGCCAGTGCCGCACCGATTTCCTTAACTACCTGCGCGTGCGCGAATGGCAGGATATCTACACGCAGCTGCGTCAGGTTGTGAAAGAACTGGGGCTGCCGGTCAATAGCGAACCGGCCGATTACCTGAGTATTCACTGCGCGCTGCTCACCGGCCTGTTGTCGCATATCGGGCAGAAAGATATTGAGAAGCAGGAGTTCAGCGGCGCACGTAACGCACGGTTTGCGATTTTCCCAGGCTCCGGGTTATTCAAAAAGCCGCCTAAGTGGACGATGGTGGCTGAGCTGGTGGAAACCAGCCGCCTGTGGGGACGCATTGCCGCGCGTATTGAACCCGAGTGGATCGAGCCGCTGGCCCAGCATCTGATTAAGCGGAGCTACAGCGATCCTCATTGGGAGAAAGCGCAGGGCACGGTGATGGCGCAGGAGAAGGTGACGCTCTTCGGGCTGCCGATTGTCGCGGCGCGCAAGGTGAACTACAGCCAAATCGATCCGACGCTGGCGCGTGAAATGTTCATCCGCCACGCGCTGGTGGAAGGAGACTGGCAAACGCACCACGCCTTTTTCCGCGCCAACCTCAAATTGCTGGCGGAAGTGGAAGATCTCGAACATAAATCGCGCCGCCGCGACATTCTGGTGGATGACGAAACGCTGTTTGCTTTCTATGACCAGCGGTTGCCGCACGATGTGGTGTCGTCGCGCCATTTTGACACATGGTGGAAAGCCGCTAGCCGGGATAATGCCGACCTGCTTAATTTTGAAAAGAGCATGTTGATTAAAGACGGCGCGGAGAAGGTAAGCGCGCTGGATTATCCGAACTTCTGGCATCAGGGCAGCCTGAAATTACGCTTGTCTTATCAGTTTGAACCGGGCGCGGACGCCGATGGTGTTACGGTTCATATTCCGCTGCCTATTCTCAATCAGGTGCGTGAAGAGGGCTTTGAGTGGCAAATTCCCGGCGTGCGCCGCGAACTGACGATCGCGCTGATTAAGTCATTGCCTAAGCCGTTACGTCGTAACTTCGTACCCGCACCGAACTATGCCGAAGCGTTTCTGGCTCGTACCACGCCATTAGAGAAAGGGCTATTGGATGCGCTGGAACGTGAACTGCGGCTGATGACGGGCGTCACGGTGCCACGCGAGGCGTGGCAGTGGGATCAGGTACCCGATCATCTGAAAATCACGTTCCGCGTTATTGATGAGAAGAAGCGGACGCAGCGGGAAGGCAAAGACCTGAATGCGCTGAAAGATCAGCTCAAGGATAAAGTGCAGCAAACGCTGTCATCCGTAGTGGATGACGGGCTGGAGCAGCGCGGTCTGCACGTCTGGAGCTTCGGTTCGCTGCCGGATTGCTATGAACAGAAGCGTGGCGGCTACTCGGTTAAAGCCTATCCGGCGTTGGTGGATGAAAAGGATAGCGTGGCGATTCGCCTGTTCGACACGCCGCACCAGCAACAGCAGGTGATGCGACAGGGGCTGCGCCGTCTGTTATTGCTGAACATTCCGTCGCCAATTAAATATCTGCATGAAAAGCTGCCGAACAAAGCGAAACTCGGTCTTTATTTCAATCCATACGGCAAAGTATTGGATCTTATCGATGACTGTATCGCCTGTGCGGTGGATAAGCTGATTGAATCATCCGGTGGTCCGGTCTGGCAGGAAGATGCCTTCCAGCAATTGCATGAAAAAGTGCGTGCAGAGCTGAATGATACGGTGGTTGATATCGCCAAGCAGGTTGAGCAAATCCTGACGGCAGTCTTCACCATTAACAAGCGTCTGAAAGGGCGTGTAGATATGGCGATGGCGCTGGCGTTAAGCGATATCAAGAGCCAGATGAACGGGCTGGTGTTCCGTGGCTTTGTGACCGAAAACGGCTGGCAGCGTCTGCCGGACGTGCTGCGTTATCTGCAAGCGATAGAGCGCCGTCTGGAGAAACTGGCGCAGGATGTTCACCGCGACCGGGCGCAGATGCTGAAAGTGGAGCACGTTCAACAGGCGTGGCAGCAGTGGTGGAATAAGCTGCCTGCGGAGCGACGTGACGACGACGATGTGAAAGCGGTGCGCTGGATGCTTGAAGAGCTGCGCGTCAGCTACTTTGCCCAGCAGCTAGGAACGCCGTTCCCGATCTCGGATAAGCGCGTATTGCAGGCGATGGAGCAGGTCGAAGGATAATGCTCTCGGTATCACATCAGGTCGGCAAGGGCTGCTTTTTGATCTCAAGGTAAGCCGACCTGATGGCTTCTTCACCATACTGCTGTTCCAGACGTTTTATGATGAAATGACCTTTCGCCATGTTTTGGTAGTGGTGAATAAACAGCGTATTAATGGCCGCACCGCTGGCGGCACCAATCACCGGAACAATCTGTGCGGCCATTTTTTCCGTCATGGTGACGCCCAGTCTGGTCGCGACCGCATCAATCAATTTTGCCAACGTTTTCCCTGCCTGTGAGGTGCTCATTCTGGCAGACGCTTTCCCGGCGCTTTTCTTGCCGGCAATGCCGATTAATTCGCGGCTGGCATGTCGGGTGATATCGGCCAGAACGGCACGTGACGTGTAATAGGCAGAATCGGCAGCGTCGTCGCTTTCTTGTGTCCCGCCGAGCGCGAAAACCTCCACACAGGCGGCTTTGACAGAAAAATCAGTGAGGGAGAAACCTTCGCTGCGGGCAATATCTGCCACGGAACGCATCATGATGGTGGTGCTGATAGGCAGTTCGACCAGCAGACCCGCCGCGCCAAAAAAACCGCTGACTGCACCGGAAGCGGCAACGACCAGCTTGTGTGTCTTTGGTGATGCCACGCGATCGGGCGCATCGTCTAGCGTATAGAGTGCGGCGTCTACCGCTTTGTAGAGCGCGGAATGAACTACATCCTGTATTTTATTTTTCACCAGAGCGGGTAGCTTCGACAGGCTCCATTCAATCGGTTTTCCAACCAGATTCGCCGCCTGTATGGTAAAAGAGGGGGCTTCCAGCAGCGCGATGGCCTGTCTGATAGCGAGCGCATCCTGTTGAGTAAGAAGAGTCATGGGCGTTCTCCGTACCGTTGGTTGAATAGCCCGCCTGACGGGGGATGTTATGCAGACGTTTGTGACGAACGCGTCGTTAACCAGGTGGTGAACGCATCAGGAGGGATAGGCCGGGAGAAATAGTAACCCTGTACTTCATCACATCCAAAATGAGCTAGGTATTCGAGCGTTTCCTTATTTTCTACGCCTTCCGCCAGCACAATGTAATTCAGTTTGTGCAGCATGCTGATAATGGATTGCACAATGACGCGGCTTTTGCGGTCAGTTTTTATATCTTTAATCAGCGATTTATCCAGCTTTATCACCGTAGAGGGAATATTGCGCAGATAGCTTAAGTTGCTATATCCCGTACCGAAATCATCAAGCGCGATAGTAAATCCGAGCTGTTGCAGCGTTTGGATAGTGGCGAGCGTTTCCGTGCTTTCGATGATTTTCTGCGTCTCGACACACTCGATGTCAATGTCTCGAGGTGTGAGGCCGTGATTATCGAGAATGGTGATGAGGCGTGGAATAAAATCATTCTCGGAAAAGTTTCGGGCAGAAACGTTAATCGACACGGGGAATGTTAGCCCCTCCTGACGCCACTGCTTCACCTGACATGCCGCTTCTCGGGTGACCCAGTCCGTTAACGGGCGCATCAGCGTTGTGCCTTCCGCGAGTGGAATAAATTGATCGGGATAAATTTCACCTAACTCGGGGTGTCGCCAGCGAATCAGCGCTTCGGCACCAATCACGGTGTTGGTCTTGATATTTAACTTCGGCTGATAAACTAAATAGAGACCCGGCTTATTGTTCTGTAGCACATCAGCCAGTTCATTGAGCAAGGTAAAGGCGATTTGCTGCGCCCGATCGGCCTCAGGGTCATAAGCAAACTGGCGGACATTCTTGGTGATGGCAGCGCGTAGTGCGCTCATTGATTCACGCAAGATTTGCTGCGGGTCTTTGGCCGGAATCTGGAATTCGGTGTAGCCAACAAAAAGCTCCAACTTGAGCGGAATATGGCTGGCGATACTTTCATGAATCCGCTCAGCGCAGGCGTCTAGCTCCGCCAGAACCTGCTCTTTCCTCTCGGCCTTCACCAGCAGGGCGAAACGGCCTACGGCGGCAGAGTACAGATTGTCTGATGAATTTAAGCTAAGACGTAAAAAGACCCCGATATCTTTCAGCAGGCCTTCTACGGTCGGCATACCCAGCGCACATCCCATTTCATAGGCGTAAGAAATGTCGATGGTATCAATCAGAATAAGCAGGTAGGGCTCGTGAATGTCGGTAATGTGGCTAATGTCGTCAATCAGGCGCTGGCGATTAGGTAATAGCGTGACGGCATCAATCAGCCCAATCGCGTTGCGGTATTCCATTAACACCATCGCAATGGTTGCTAAGTCATGCAGGAGGCGCAATTGGAACTTGCTGAAGGTGCGTGGAATATAATCGATGACGCTGAACGTACCGATGGAATAGCCGTCTTTGGTTTTCAGCGGTACACCAGCGTAAAAACGGATAAAAGGTTCGCTGGTGACGTAAGGGCTGTCTTTAAAACGGTCGTCCTGAGTTGCATCAGGGCAGATAAAGGATTGACCCGTTTGTACGGTAAAATGGTCGAATGAACCGATTTTATCCATATCATCCAGAGGAAAATGGGTTCTCGCTTTAACATGCAGAGATTTGGAACCGGTTAGCGTCACGAGAGCCGTTGGGGTTTCAAGGAGTTGGCAAGCCAGTTTCGTGAGTTTGCGAAGAATATCGTCTTGAGATATATCGGTTTTTTGTAATTCGTCGAGAGTCTGCATGCGTTTTTTTTCGTCATGACTCAAATGTTTTAACATGTAGACTCTTCCTTTTCGCAATAATAATCGCGACAACATCAATTTAATTTAACGGCGACACAATAACATAGAGGCTAAAAATTGAGGTAACTTATTATATCGCCTTTATCTTTCCGTTAAGGTTTAGACGATTTTTTGTCTTAAATCATGTTTTCAGTTTTCAGTGTGCGGTATGGATTTGTGATATTTTCCCGTAAGTTACACGTAGAGATAAACGGTCTGGCTGAGAAAATGCTCTGCAAATAAAAGGGTAATCTAATTATAAAAAATGGCCGTTTCCAGAAGATAAAAATAGCATCCTGATAATTGTTATACCCATGTGGGTTGACCATATGGATGATTAACCTATCTCTCTGATAAGAATAGAACAGATATTTTTTTATACCATGAAATTGGCAGGAAACGGCGGCGTCAGACGGCATCCAGAATAACGATTTCCGCCTGACGGTGTTGGCTCTGCAGGGCGTTAGTATTGTTTTGGTGAGCTTTCTTTTGGTGGACTCGTTTTTGGTGAACTTAGTTTTGCTAACGCTTCTAACTGCTGACGAATGGCGGTAACGGAAACGGCGCGATTATCGGCTCTATCACGTTCACTGGCATCGGGTGCGGAACTTTGGATGCCCATGAGCACCCAGCCTGCTGCTGAATTCAGCATCAGCGGGGAGCCGCTATCGCCAGGCAGCGTGTCGCACTGGTGCGCCATAACGGCAGTGTGAACCCAGCCGGTGATCAAACAGTTTTGATGGCGGTAAAGCGTTTCCTGATGATCCTCTGGGTAACCCGCTTGCGTGACGCGCTGACCGTTGTCCTTCAAGGCCTGCATCAATTCCTGGCGGCTGCCTTGCCAGAGTGGGAGCGGGCGAATGCCCGGTGGTGTTTGCTTTAGCCGGATCAGGGCATAATCCAGCGGTGCTGCTGAAGGGGGAACGATCCACCCCTCGCCGTCGGCTTTCAGTTTTTTAGCGAGCGTTTTATTCGCCAGCGCTTCAATTTCCGTTGTTTCATACCGCCAGCCATTTTCTGTCGCCAGAAAGCGCAGCGCGACGGGTTTATCTATCTCACCCTTCGGTGGCGTAACCACGCAATGCCCAGCCGTCAGCGCCAGATGCGGGGAAATCAATGTCGCGGTACAGAGGTTGCCGCTGGCGGTTTCCAACTGTCCAATCGCTTGCCACGGCCAGACCGCCGTGTCGGGAACGATATCCCGATCGTCATGGTTGAAAAATAAGATTTGCTGCTGCTTCTGCGCGGCGGTGTCCGCCGGTGAGGATTCTGCCCAACTAAGCGGGGCGATAAATGATAATGAACATAACAACCAGGCTGATATGCGCATGCAGTAAATAAACCTTATGAGAAAGTCATTTTGAAGCGCTAAATATAGCGCGTTGAATTAACTATAGATGTATTTGTTAGTGAGGGGCTGGGAATTAAAATGTTATCGAGTGTAAAAGGCATCGCATGACGTCACTGCGCTTATTTCATCTTACCCCAATGCTCAAAACGCGACGCCACGATCTAAAGTGGCGTCGCATTTTCTTATCAGCAGTACTGTGAATGACGCCCGTTTTATTCGTAGCTGACGATCACGATACGTGCATCTGAACTTAACGTTTTCGAACTCACAGAACCAATACCTTGCGGTAAAACAGTGCGCTGTGAGCTGTTTTTCACGTGTAGCGTTTGTACTTCCCCTTGTCGTTCACAGCTGACGCTCACATTATTTGAGCGCGTTGTAACATCACAGACCGGTTCGACGATGGCACCCGAAAAGCGGATGATACCGGACGATGAAGAGGAAGAGGCGAAGGTATACGATGTTGCAGCCAGCGTGCTCAGCAATAGGGCAGATATTTGCAGGGTTCTTTTCATTATACGGTTCTCGGTATTGCCCGGAGTGTAATGATATAAACGGCGCTGAGTGATAAAACTTTACGACTCCACCATCTTTATTTGGCTCGCTGTCTACATTTTTGACGTTTACTGTTTTTGACGTTCAATAACCTTATGATTAATAGCGGTGCGATTAATCACTGCGTGATGCAGCCCCTGCGACTAGAGAAAAAAACTCAGGGTAATAAGGCCACAGAGCAGAACGAGGGATAACATAATTTCAAATGAGTAACGCCGCATCATTTTCCCGTCCCCCCATGAAATAAACACCCGGTAAACCGGGTGTTTGATGATTGTTCTACGGCAAGCCCTTAGAGATAGGTTTCAAATAGGGCTAACCGAAAGTGACGCCTTCCCCGTGGGGAAGGCGTGGTGCTTACCGATTACGCTGCTGGCGTAGTGGTCGCTGGTTTTGCATGTTTAGCTTTCTTCACGTGTTTTTTAGCGGCCTGTGCTTTCTGAGCAGGGGCGGGTTTAGCTTTCTTCACGTGTTTTTTGGCAGCCTGTGCTTTCTGAGCAGGAGCCGGTTTAGCTTTCTTCACGTGCTTTTTAGCAGCCTGTGCTTTCTGAGCTGGGGCTGGCTTGGCTTTCTTCACGTGTTTTTTAGCGGCCTGCGCTTTCTGAGCTGGGGCTGGCTTGGCTTTCTTCACATGTTTTTTAGCGGCCTGCGCTTTCTGAGCAGGGGCTGGTTGAGCTTTCTTCACCTGTTTTTTATGGTGAGCGGCTTTAGCCGGAGCGGAAGTGGTCGCCGTAGGCTGAGCTGGTGCGCTGGTTACGGTATCCGCGGCAAACGCTACAGAGGACAGACCCAGTGCCGCACCTGCGATCATAACTAATACTTTATTCATCATCATTTCCTCGTTGTCTCATTCACGTTTCGTAGCCCTCAGTTGGGCTGGTAGAGAGAGAATAGGAGAAACAGAGGGCGGCTTCAGTGAGTGATTGGTTTCGGCGTGTAACCTAATGTACAAGCCAGAAAAAGTGGGAAAGACAGAGGGAAACGGCGGGGTTACCGCCGTCTCGGTGCTAGTGCTGAATGGCGATGGCGGCCTGCGTTGTTGCGGTTTTTACTGGCCAGCAAAAACGGAAACGGGCTCCGCCGAGCGGGCTGTCATCCACGGTAATGCTGCCGTCGTAAGCCCGGGCGATAGCATGAACAATCGCCAGCCCCAGCCCACATCCGCCGCTGCTGTTCTCGATACCCGCTTCCAGACGGACAAACGGTTCAAACACGCTTTCCCGGCTGTCGGGCGGAATACCGGGGCCGTCATCTTCGACTTGCAGACACGCGATATGCTCGGCGTCGGATGTCAGGCTGATATGCAATCGGCTGTGGCAGAAGCGTAATCCATTGCCGATCAGGTTATTCAGCACTCGCTCCATCAGGCGTAAATCGAGCGCCCCAATCTGTGCCGAATGGGGCATGTCCAACGAGATGTGTTTGTCAGGATGGATCAGGCGAAAATCATCAACTTTTGCCTGTAGCCACGAAGGAATATCAATATCTGCAAGATGCAGCGTCACTTGCGGGCGGTCGAGTCTGGCATACGTCAGCAGCTCGTCAATCAGCGCTTCGAGTTGACCAATATCTCGGTTTAACGCCTGCTGCTCGTCTTCTGTCAGATTGTCGCTCATCGCCAGCCGATAGCGCAGCCTGACCAGCGGCGTACGCAGTTCGTGCGCAATATTGTCAATCAGCTGCTTTTTGCTGTTGATGAGCTGGTTCAGGTTATCCGCCATGCGGTTGAAGGCGACGCCAAGCCGGTACAGGCTTGAGGTGCTATCGAAGTGAATGCGCTCCTCCAGATGACCATCCCCGAGGCGCTGTGCGGCATTCTCCAGTTTTAGCATGGCCTGCCAGTGTGGCCGCATCCATAGGAAAACCGGCAGCGCCAGCGACAGCCCTATGAGCATCACCAGCAGTAAATCCAGCAATCGCATTTCATGCAGGAAGAACAAATAAGGGATAGGGCCGACGGCAAGAACATAGTGGCTGCGGGGAATGCGTTGGATAAACGTGTATTCATCATCCAGCGCGATAATTTCTCCCTGATTCAGACGCTGCCGATTCTTGGGGCTCAGCGCATATTTGCTCACCGGTTCGATGTGCAGTTTGAATGACAGGTTTAAATCGAGCTGGCTGATGGTTTTATGCCACTCGCGGGGCGGAATCGCGCGCAGTTCATTACGAATGAGATACAGCGAGCTTTTCATCAGGTCATCCATGGACTGACGTCCGGCGCGTTCGGCCGTGACTTTATAGACCAGCCCGACCAGAAGTGTCATGACGACAAAGCAGGCGAATAGCAATAGAAAAAACTGGACGAACAGCTTTCTCATAGCGTGACGCTCTCCCAGGTATTGGGGGCAAACAGATAGCCTTTGTTGCGCACCGTTTTGATACGGAACGGCTCCAGCGGGTTGTCGTACAGTTTCTTACGCAGGCGGGAAATCGCGACGTCAATGCTGCGATCCATGCCGTCATAGGTCACGCCGCGCAGATTTTTCAGCAGCGCATCCCGATCCATAATGTGACCAGCATGAGTCGCCAACTGCCAGAGCAGATCGAAATCTGCGGTGGATAATACAATGTGTTCTTGCCCTAATGTCACTTCCCGATTGACCGGATCGATGCAGAGCAGGCCGAAGTGCAGTGATTTGTGCACCTGTAACGCGGCGGGCGCAGCGTTTTCCGTCACGGCCTGTGGTGCCGCAGCGTATTGCCGCAAATGCAGGCGCAGACGGGCGAGCAACACGGCGGGTGGTGTGGTTTTCAGAATGTAATCATCGGCACCCATTTCCAGCGCCAGAATATGATTCATGTCGCTGTCCAGCGAGGTCAGCAGCACAATCGGGCCGCTGTACTGTGGTCGCAACTCTCGACAGATGGTCATGCCGTCTTTGCCGGGCAGCATGATGTCCAACAGCACAAGGTCGGGCTGCTGCTGTTCAATAAAGGCCAATGCCTGATCGCCCCGTGCTTCAACCTGAACATCAATGTCATGCTTGCCGAGGTAAGCGGCGATTAATTTTCCCACCTCGGTATCATCTTCTATAAAAACAATCTTATGCATGGTATCTACGTTATCCCCAACTCACTGTTGATAGCATAGCCTGATGATAGGCGATAAACGAGAAATGAAGCGTAAATGGGTGTTAAGTGTTTGTTTATTTGCCCAAGTTAGATACGCTGCGGGGCGTGCTTTTTTTAGGCGATATCGCACCTGACTCTCGGCGTTTACCGAGATCAGCCACGACATAATGACCGATTATTCCACAGGGAACCGCGCTGAAGATGAAACCGATTGACCAGATAAATAGCTGGATGCAGGAAGCCTTACGCCCTTATTTCGGGCTGGAACCGCTCTCGTCTGAATGGGATATTTTAACCGTACGTGACGGCTATTTTATCTGCTTCGACGGCGACACGATCCGTAAGCGCATTACCGCCACCGAGTTAAATTATCAGGAAGAAGACGTCATTATTCACACACGCGGACGTGACGTTATTCTGCCGAGAACCGCGCGCGGTAAAGAAAAGAAGCTGACGTACACCAGCGTTTCCAGCGTGATGGCCGATGGCATTGTGTTTTCTGCGGGCGTCAGAACGCTGAATTCGGGAAGCTACGGTTACATCAATGCCAGCAATTACCGCAACTCAATCGGACTACCGTTGCCGGAATGCCGCCATTTGACCAGCAAAGCAGAGATTGTCGACTGGCTGTACGCTTATCGTGAACGGTTACCGTCTGATTATGCGCACAAGCTGGAACGGCTGATGAGTATGAAAAATCAGCAGCATAAAACGGTTCCGGGCGATATCTTTCGGGTCGAAATAGACTTGCATACCGATGGGTATGTTTTGGTGATTGGTAACCTGCGTCAGATGCAAAAGGACGGGCTGTTTGCGGAACACAGCGTCTGGAATGATGTGATGACGATGCCGCTGTTTGTTCGACCTTATCTTCTTCGCACAACCGAGCGTAATCTCCCGCTGTCGGAGATTGTGGCATCGTCCTTGTCTGAAAAGTGCTGGATTGTTATGGATAACTCGTTTCTGCGCGGTAACTATGAGTATGTGGGATCGAAAACGTTGTCGGAAGAGGACATTCTGTTCCCCGTTGGCTATGGCCCAAGCATCAGCGCACAGAAAAGCGACTATCGTCTGTCGTGGGGGCCTTGTTCGATCAATAAAGCCAGTCAGGATACCGCTTTTAAAGCCGGGCGTAGCTATATGAACAATGGAGCCTATAGTGGCGTATCAGCCGAATGCTTCGCGGATAAAGGCTTCCCTGGCTACGATAAAACGCTGCACAACCCGGAACATCGTGACGCGTGGGAACAGGCACTGGCCGAGTTTGGTTTTCCACCGGATACGACCTACGATGCGTTTGCCCAGCGTACTGGCGGCCTGACGCGTGCGGCCTACCTGAGGTATGTTGCCAGCAATAAAGCGTACCAGCGTAAGGTGCGAGTGAAGAAAAAAGAGACGAAATAAGACCAGCCATCTCGTTGCACGTGCTTTCAGGCACGTGCAGGCCGGTGGACTGCGGCGGGGCAATAATTATCGCTAATAATGTATATGAAATGCATTAATGTGTGACTGATTGGTTATTTCTTTATGTAATCAAATGGTTACTCACATAGTTTTTAAATCGATATTGCTTAATAAAACGGAGCTGATTTATTAACCGAAGTGAATTATAAAAACGTGCTAATTTTAACTGTATGTTTTTGAAAGAACTGGACACGAAAATTTCATCTGGTTACTATCGCTGGCCTGGATTTAAATGCGCTTTTAAGCATTAACTGACATTGGATCGCGATGCGTTTTTCAGGATTTAAAAAGATAACAACAGCCATTTTCATGATGGTTGTTATCTCATTTTCTTTTTTATTTTCATTAAATGAATTATTGGTTAATCATCAGGAAAGCAAATTAACATTGCGCTCTGAAAAGTTACGCTTTCAGGCTGAAATGTTAGCGGAACAGGCGCTGTCTGCGTTGGGTGATATTAACGCTATTGATGATGATATTTGCTCGCCAAGCTACATTGAAAAATTAAGAATGATAAGGTGGCGTCATCTCAATATTGAAGATGTTGCTTCTTTAAAAGAAAATCGTATTTATTGCAGTGCCTTTTGGGGGGGAGTGAATCCTCCTCTGCATATTACTGTGATAAATGAACCGGGAAATAATAAACCAGCATTGATTGAAGTGAAAAACAATAGTAATACGCTGTATAACAATATCGGTCTCTATCAAGATCATGCTGCGGTGTTTGTCGCGCGGGGAACCTATGAAGGTATATTGAATTCGGTCACTGATGGATATTTCTTTATGACATCAGCGGATAAATCGCAAAAGTATTTTGAATCGAATTCGAAGGAATATATTGCTTCGGGTAATCCGTTACTGAGTAAACTATTTACCGCCAACACCAGCCTTTGTAGTCCCCAATGGCAGTTTTGCGTGATGGCTCAAAATGCACGCAGCGGGCTGTTGTCGTTCACACCGGGTCTCCTGTCTTTTGTCACGGTGGTTGCATTGATGCTGGGTGGGTTCCTGACTTTCTTCTGTTTAAATATTGTCGATAAAAGACAATCGCTGAAATCCCGTTTGAAGAAATCCATCAAGAGAGGGGATGTTTTTCTTGAATATCAACCGATGGTGAGCGCTATCGATGGGAAAATAGCCGGTATTGAGGCGCTAGTCAGATGGCGTGATAGCATACATGGCTCTGTTTCTCCCGACGTCTTTATAAAGATTTCAGAAAAAATCGGCTTTTACTCAAAAATATCTGATTTTGTAATACAACACTCAGTGAGAGAGATGGCCGCTGTTCTCAATAAAAACAGGAAGCTGACGCTATCTATAAATATCACCGATCATGAGATTAGCGATCGGGCTTTCATGGACCGATTGATTAAGGTGTGTGATTTCTATGGTGTTGAGCCAGCTCAGATAAAGTTGGAAATATCAGAGCGCTGCCAGCTATCGCAAAAGGAAATTCAGCTTTTTGCCGAGCGTGTGGCAAAAATGAATATCAAACTGGCGATTGATGATTTTGGCGTGGCGAATTCGAACTTAGCATGGCTTACCGGTTTCAGATTTGATGAAGTTAAACTTGACGGTTCGTTAATGAAAAATCTGGACAACAAGAATAAAGAAAAGATATTGCATGCAATCTGCTCGCTCATTAAAGATATGGGAAAAGACATTGTTTTTGAAGGCGTTGAAGATGCTGAACAATTAACGATTGCCAGAGAAATTGACGCAGATTGCTTAATTCAGGGGTGGTTTTTTTATCGCTCACTGTCAGCAAAAAATATTGAAAGCCTGTTAATCACTCAGGAAAAAAATCACGCAGTGTGCCCCTGATGTTTATGCTTGTCCCCCTCACGTTAAGCGCATTAACTTAACGGCCGCGCAAGATGCAAGAAAAGAAGACATGGCGTGAAATACCGCGCCATGTCTTTGTGGCGGCGCTTTAACGCAAAGCCTGCCCACCCTCAACGCTCGATGTTTTCTCAGCATTGATAAAAATAATGAAAATTGGCCGAATAAATTCGTTCGTTGGTGCGTTTACACGTTGTCTACTTTTAGGAGAACCCTGTTATGACGCGCATCGTTCCCGTTTTGGCCGCCGGGCTGCTCATCAGCCCACTGTTGCACGCTATGCCTCTCAACTACACCATTGCCACGGATAAAACCGCCATTGCGCTTTCATGGCAAGCATTCGGTCACCTTTCACAGGCTTCTCTCGACGGCGTGACGGGAAACATCACACTGGATGCTGAAAAGGAAATAAACGACCGTATTGATGTGAAAATCCCTATCACGACGTTGCAGGCTTCCAATGGCCTGCTGACTTACCAGTTAAAAAGCAGCCTGTTTTTTGATGCCGAACACTATCCTGATATCACGTTCACCAGCAGCAGGGTGGTGGCGCTAGGTCATGGCCATTTTCGGGTTTTTGGTTCACTGTCGGTAAAAAATATTCAACGCCCCGTTATTCTGGACGCCACGCTTGAAGAACATGGCGGAAACGTATCTGGCGAAGAGGCGTTGTCTCTCCATGCCACCACGGCGATTTCTCGCTCGGCCTTTAATATGGATCGCTTTACCGGGGTGGTGGACGACCGCGTGGCAATCAGTATTGATATCCAGACGAAAGCGCGACACACCGCATAAACGTTTCCCGCCACTCTGGGAATCAGCGAGTGGCGGGAGCGTCAATGGCTAGGTCAGAGAGGTTTGCAGTCTGAGCGCGCTTTCAGTCAGTTGCGGTACAGGATTACGGCCAATTAATACGAACTGATAGCCACGATCGTGCCACCAGACGACATGCATATCATGGCGTTGTTCATTGTTAAGCGCAGAAGCGCTTTCTCCCCGATCGGGAGAAATGCACAACGCCATGGGGCCATACTCGGTGTGCATCCAGGCAATCTGTGCAATGGCGGTGCTATCGTAGCGCAGCATACGCACTATTTTCAGATCCGCGCCTTGAAGCGTCAGTTGCCGTTCATTGAGCTGCAGCCCAATTTCTTGAGTGGCCCGAGACAGCCCGCGCTGTAAGGTGGGTAAGGAACTGTCTGCATCAAGCAGGGTTTCGGTGCTGTACAGTGACATGTACTGCGCTTCAAGATCGCGAATTTTCTCACTGTCGTTGCGAATAATCGAAACAGAACGGGCAAGGTAGCCTAGTCCAGAGCCAATCACCAAAAAACTGAGTGAGGCAGCAATGAGCGAGCGGCGACTGACACCGGCATGCGATGGCGGTTCTACAGACGCCGGATGTGTTGCTAGCAGTTCCTCAAGCCGGGCCTGCATTTTTGCCTGAGGCGCTTTGTTGAGTAACGGCGCGAAGGCCTCTTCAAAATCGAGATGGCTTTTCATCAGCTCGGCGGTGCGCTCGGCAAGTGGCACATCGCTCTCCAGCTGTGTCGTGAATTGTTGCGCATCGTCGTCATCCATCTCACCATCCAACCAGGCAACGATGGCTTCATCACTGTAGGGGGGCGTAAAACGCATAGGTTTCAAGACCGTTTCTCCTTTGCCGCGGGCAGAGCATCAACTGATTTTGCCAGCGTATTTCGTGCGGTGGCCAGTCGGCTCATAATGGTGCCGATGGGGACCGATAGCGTGTCTGCTGCCTCCTGATAGGTAAATCCTTCGATATAAACTAAAAATACGGTGTTGCGCTGCGCTTCTGGCAAGGCGCTAACGCGCTGCATTATTTTCTGGTAATGCCGAGAATCATCATTCCTCTCTCGGGTATCTGGGGCCAATAGGGCTTCGCTTTCGACAAAACCTTGTCCCAGACGCACGCGGCGTGCACGCAGTTCGGAAATCCATATCGAGTGGAGAATGGAGAACAGCCATTTGTCGAAGCGAGTGCCCGGTGTAAATTGCCCGCTTTTTTCAAGGGCGCGAACACAGGTGGACTGGACTAACTCCTCGGCAACTTCGTGGCTGCGCGACAGCACCAGTCCATAGCGCCACAGGCGCGTCAAATGAGCAGTAAGCTGCTGGCGAACGTCGCTGGTAGTGATGGGTTTATCCTCACATTGATACTCAGGGAATTAACGCAAAGCCCGTCCACCATCAACGCCTAGCGTTTTCCCGGTGACGTAACGGCTGCTGAGCAGGTAATCCACCAGTCGGACAATTTCTTCTTCACCGGGGGCAATTTTCATCAATGACTTTTCCAGCGCCTGCTGACGATAGGAATCGTCATCCTTTTCATTAAACAGGATTAGGCCGGGGGCGATCGCGTTGACTTTCACCTCTGGTGCCAGCTTGCGGGCAAACGACCGCGTCATATTATCCAGTGCCGCTTTGCTGGCGGCATAGGCAATATGTTTATCGCTGCCTTTTTCTACCACGTAATCCGTCATATGAATGATATCTGCCCCCGCGATGCCTTGCCCACGCAGGCAGGGTTCCAGCAGTTGGTTGAGTAAATAGGGCGTATAGACATGGATTTGCAGCATATCGGCCAGCGTTTTTTCTGGTGGTGTGGTGGGGCTTTCAGGTTCCCAGCGGCTGGCATTGTGAATAATGGCGCGCAGCCGCGGTGTGAGCGACTGGATTTGCTCCGCAAACGCATAGATGTTTTCCGTGGTGGAAAAATCGGCGGTCAGACAAACGGCGCCATCTTTCTGTAGCGTCTCTAGCTCAGGATAAGGTGTGCGATAGCTGATGATGACCGGAGTCGACTGGGCCAGAAACGAACGCGCCAGCGCCAGCCCAATACGCCGTGCGCCGCCGGTAATTAACACGGGAGCAGAAGAAAAAGTTGTCACAATTAGGTCTCCTCAACACGCTAGTCAAAAGGGGGCGAAGCGTGACAATATACCTGAATTAACCATCATATTGTTTACGGTTTTATACCCGTCAGGGTAGTGTGCGGCAAACCACTGGCGAAGAGGAGAAAAGGGAATATGGAAAAGTCCCCTGAGTCTACAAGTTCCAGTGAACCACTCTGTCTGGACTACACGGATTATTTAGCGGCATTGTGCAAGAAGCGTTGGCGTTTCGTGGATGCGATGTATGGCGTGATGCCGATTTTTGGCATGGTAACCAAGATGGCATCGGCTCGGCAGAGTGCGCCGAAAGAGCGGCTGAAGGGACTGGCGCTACAGGTGCTTTCTACGCAGGTGAGTGACGAAACCAACATCATCAGGCTGATTACGCTGGCACGCCAGCAAGGTCTGACCGCGTTTGATATCCAACTGCCTTATTCGCTGACGAACGAGCAACTGAGCGCCATTAGCCGCGAATGTGACGACTCGCTGGATTTAACGCTGCGGGACGAACGCCTGTCCGTCCGATTTAAGATGCCAGCCGTGCAGCATTAGCACGGCGTGGCCCACATCCTATTTCTATTCTGTTTCCGCTACGCTGAGCGCACCGTCGTCGCCTCAATCGCCTGTGCGAGTGAACCGTAGAAGCTGAGCCGTCCTTCGATCGGATGAACCTTCGCCCGCGCCAGCGTTTTTAACGGCTGGAAGGGAATATCGGTGATGATGAGCTGTTTACCTTCAGGCAGCGTTTCACTAAAGCGCAGGAACGCATTGAGTCCGCCAGCATCCAGCACTGGCACCGCATCCCACTGTAAGATGATATTTTGATAGCCTTCGCTGCGTACGGTCAGATCGTTGAAGATGCGTTCCGCCGCAGCGAAGAACAGCGGCCCGTTAACGCGCAGTACCAGATGATCCGGGATTTTGGTGTCCGGCAGTTCGCTCAGACGGGTCATCTGCGCGATGCGACGCATGAAGAGTAGGGATGCCAGTACGATACCGACAGTAATCGCGATCACCATATCGAACAGCACGGTCAGCGACATACAGAGCAGCATCACGATAATGTCGTCTTTCGGTCCGTGGCGCAGCAAATCCACCACCTTGTGCGCTTCACTCATGTTCCAGGCGACGATCAGCAGCAGCGATGCCATTGCTGCCAGCGGCAGATAAGACAGCCACGGCGCAAGGATCAGCAGCGCCAGTAACACCAGAAGCGCATGGATCACGGCGGAGATCGGCGAGTTTGCCCCCGCGCGCACGTTAGCGGCGGAGCGGGCAATCGCGGCGGTCGCGGTAATGCCGCCAAAGAAGGGCGCGATGATGTTACCGAAGCCCTGACCCATCAGCTCCGCATTAGAATTGTGTTTTTTGCCCGTCATGCCGTCCAGCACGACGGCGCACAGCAGCGACTCAATCGCCCCCAGCATCGCCATAGAGAACGCCGCAGGCAGCAGGGCGGAAATACTTTGCCAATCCAGCGTCATTGTCTTTCCATCGGGCGACGGAATATCCCACGGCAAAACGAGCTGTGGCAGGATAGGCGGAATCCCTTGCCCCTGCGAACCGTCTGCCAGCATATAGCTGAATCGGGAACCGATGGTGGCCACGTTTTCACCGAGCAGTGACATGATCCCCATCACCGCGACACCCGCCAGCAGCGCAGGTAAGTGACCGGGCAGGCGAATACCGAGTCTGGGCCAGACGATGAGAACCAAAAGCGTCGTTGCGCCAATCAGCGTATCAGCAAGATGCAGGGTCGGCAGCGATTGCGCCAGCGCCGCCACTTTTTCGACGTAATGCTCGGGGACTACCGCCATCTGCAAGCCGAAGAAATCCTTGATTTGCATGGTACCGATGGTGATAGCGATCCCGGAGGTGAACCCCAGCGTCACGGAAAGCGGAATATATTCAATCAGACGGCCGAAGCGGCAGAGCCCCATCAGCAGCAGAAATACGCCGGACAGTAAGGTGGCAACCAGCAGACCGGATAACCCGAACTGTTGCGACACCGGATACAAAATGACGACGAAGGCGGCCGTCGGGCCTGAGACACTGTAGCGTGAGCCGCCGCTGACGGCGATGACAATCCCGGCAATGGCTGACGTATACAGTCCGTATTGCGGAGGAACGCCGCTGGCAATAGCCAGTGCCATCGCCAGCGGTATGGCGATGATGCCGACGGTCACGCCAGCGATAATGTCGTGGGTAAAACGTTGCAGCGTATATTTTTCGCGCCAGCACGAGTCAATTAGCGCGCTGAACGGCCTGACACCGTTAATTCCGTGCGTTTTCATCTAAGCAGAAACCAAAGTAAGGAAGTAAATCAATATGGCGGGCCTGCCGGTCCGTCGACGACAGCCTTACGATACGCCGGACGCGCTCAGAAGATCCAGATATACATCAAGAGAAGTGCAGTCTTGCGGGGCCGACGCGGCGAAAACCGCGTCGGCAGAGGGGTTACAGCGTGATGGTGATCAGATAGGCGGCAAAGAGCGCCAGATGTGCGCTGCCGCTCAATACGTTGGTTCTACCGGTGGAGAACGTAATGTGGCACAGCACCAGTACCGACAGCATCACGACAATGTGCGGCATATCCAGACCGAAGTTCAGCGTGCGGCCGGTCAGCATGGCGATAATCGTGACGGTAGGAACCGTCAGTGAAATGGTTGCCAGCACGGAACCGAAAAACAGGTTCATGGCGCGTTGTACCTGATTTTTCAAGACCGCGCGGATCGCTCCCAGCCCTTCAGGAGAGAGGATTAACAGCGCGACCAGGAAGCCCGTAAACTGCGTCGGTGCGTTCATTTCGGTCAGCAGCGTTTCCAGCGGCATGGAGTTTGTTTTCGTTACCGCGATAACGGCAATCAGGTGAACCAGCAGCCAGGCAGTGTGCCACAGGGAACTGTGCGCGGACGGTTTACCATGGTGCGGATCGTCACCGTCGCCTTCGTCTTCATGCTCATATACAAACAGACTCTGGTGCGTACGTGTTTGAATCAACAGGAAAACGCCGTACATCGCCGCAGAAATAGCGGCAATAATCAGCGATTGCGCTACGCTAAAATTACCACCGGGTAAGGCGCTGGGGAAAACCAGCACAATCACAGCCAATGGGAAGATCGCCATCAGGTACTGCTTGATGCCGCTGAGGTTGACGTACTGTGTGGCGAATTTACGGCCACCGAGTAAGAGGGCAAAACCGACCAGACCACCGGTGACAATCACGATAATGGAATAGAGGGTGTCACGCATCAGGTCCGGGCCAGCGTCACCGGTTGCCATTAGCGCCGAAATCAGGCTGACTTCCAGAATGACGACGGACAGGCTGAGGATCAATGAACCGTAGGGTTCACCCAGACGGTGTGCGAGCACGTCAGCGTGACGTACTACGCTAAAGGCGCTGAACAGTATCCCGGCTAGCGCGATGGCGTTGATGCCGAGAATGGCGACAAAATTTTGCGAAGTGCCCCACATGTAGAGCACGGCCAGCGCAATAACAGGGAAAATGAGCGAGTATTCATGATGGCGAGTTTTGACCACCTCAGCATGAGACTTCATTGCGGGAGTTCTCCTTATCCAGAGGAATGATACGGCAAAATATCCCCGTCATATTTCAAACCAGCATACTGGCCGCTCGAACTATTTAGGGCATAAAGCGATTTATTGTGCTCGTAAGCCCTTTATTAAGGACGTAGAACAACGATAAACAGCAAAAGGTTACTAAAAAGTAGTTATAACGTAATAAAACGAACAATATGATAACAGATTGTCGTGTCAGTGCGGGAAGTTTTACGGATTTTTACGCTTTGCGCTTAAATTTAAGTGAAAAGGGAGAATCTGCGTGTCTTCTCCCTATCATGATAATATCAAATGTATTTTTTGTGGTTATTCGTCAGGATTATCCATAATATCGTGACGTTTATGATGATAATCCTCTTCATTTAGTCCTTCTCGCCAATAAGGCACGGCATACATCTGATTTCGCTCACACCCGAGTTCGCGACGCACGTGGCGACGAAGCTGAACCACGATGCGATCCTCACCCGCTAACCAGTAAAACGCATTTTCAGCCGACGGAAGTGCCTGAAACTGCTGCAATAATGCATCGGTCACGTCCGTTCCGCCGATAATCCAGTGCAGCTGAAGCTGTGCTGGTTTCGCGATATCAAGTTTATCAGCCTCGCTGTCGACACGGATGACCGCATGCCCGATTGCGTCATCAGGCAGATTCTCCAGCAGCGCCATGAGCGCGGGGAACGATGACGGGTCAGCGGCCAGATAATAAGCGGCTGCTGGTGGCAGCATCGGTAGCGGGCCTCCGGGTTGTGAAATACCGACCCAGTCGCCGGGCTTGGCCTGACGGGCAAAGGTGACGGCAGGCCCGGCGTGCTCATGCAGCGCGAAAACCATATCCAGCTCCGCATCCTCCGGGCGCACCGCGCGGACGCTATAGGTGCGAACGATGGGGCGGGCTTCGCCCTCTGGCCAGATCGGGCCGCGTTCGCCAATCACGGGCAGAGCCGGTTTTTGCTGTCCAGCCTGAGGCAAAAAGAGCTTGATGTGTGCACCGTATCGCTCGGTCGGATAATCGCGTAGCGCGTCATGATGGAAAGTAATGCAGCGTAAATGAGGGGAAATATCGTGGATGTGTTTAACCTGAACTAAAACAGGCTGACGCGGCGTTGCCATTTAGTGTCTCCGTGGATAGTCGATTCCAAATTAAGGATGATAATAACACGAGATGATAATTATTATCATTTGATGTCTGCCCGTTATTATTCTTGTCGCCGCCGATACGTTTCATTGGAGCCGAGAGCTTTCACGTCAAGCGTACGACAGGCTCCTGACGTCACAAAAATGAGGTTTGTATCAGGAAAACATCAAGTCTAGCGGCGTGTTGCCGATTAAGTTGATACAAAAGCGGAATTTTGCGTGAGTGAAACATTATCACGAACTTTTTCTGTTTTTGTGACTAGTATCAAACTTGATTGCAAAGCCATAAATGAATAACCTCAAGATCCATAGTGTTGTAAAATTAAGCAGATGAAGCAGTTAGATTTTTACACGCAGGGCGAGAGCCGATCTGACGAGCAGCAAAAGAGTAAGGTTGGGGGTAGTAAGTAGTGTTAACACGCGATTTTTTGCAGAAAGCAGATTGTAGAACGTCTTTTGGTTGTATTGAAGAAACCTTACTGCTCACCCCGCAGCAGCGGGCTGACTCGTTGGACAGGACGCTGGCGCTCCGGCCAAATAGCTGTCCTGTCTGGGTATTTGGCTATGGTTCGCTCATGTGGAATCCGGTTTTTGACGCCGAAGAAACCTGTCTGGCCACGTTGGCAGGGTGGCAGCGTGCCTTTTGCCTGCGCCTCACCATTGGTCGCGGCACGGTAACGCAGCCGGGGCGGATGCTGGCGCTGAAACCCGGTGGACAAACGACGGGATTGGCTTTCCGACTGCCGGAAACCTCATTGCGTGAAGATCTGGAGCTACTATGGAAGCGTGAAATGCTGACGGGCTGTTATCGTCCGCTCTGGTGCGAACTGCACCGCAAGAACGGTGCACCGCTGACGGCGCTGGTGTTTGTCTCCGAGCCGGAGCATCCCCTCAACGAAAATGATACCTGCATTCAGAGCGTTGCCCCGCTGATTGCGCGCGCGAGCGGTCCGCTCGGCACCAATGCGCAATATCTGTTTGCACTTGAGCAAGAGCTGAAGAATCACGGAACGGAAGACGAAAGCGTGAGCGAACTGGCACAGCGGGTGAGAATCCTGCAACAGTCGTGTTCTGCGGCAGCAGGGAACAGCTAATAACGAAACAGCGATGAGTGGAAGCATTGAGGTGAACGACGAGATCGCCGTTCACCTTGAGACACTGTGAAGCCACTGATTTACCAGCCGACGCCAACACCCATGGTGTACAGCGTGTCGTCAACATTCCCCTGATTACTTTCGATACGGGTACGTGACACTTTCATGCTCATAGAAGACCAGTCGGTCAGCTTGAAGCGCAGACCTGCATCCGCTTTCAGATAGATTGGCGCAGTGCCATCAAACGAACGACCCAATTCACCGTTGGTGAAGGCTTCAACCGATTTGCTGAACAGGTAACGGTTGTACGCCCACTTAATCGCACCGGAGTAGAAGTCATCATCGCCCTGATCGCGGTAGACGAAGGTTTGGGAGTTGACCAGCGACGTCAGTGAGAACGCGCCTAAATCGTTATCCCAGAACTGATAACCGGGACCGAGACCGAAAGAGCGGTTGATTTTAATGCTTTCAATCCAGTCGCGTTTGTACTGATAACGACCCTGCCAGAACCAGTTCTCATCCACGAACTTATCCAGTGCATATTCGCCAGCCGCATTCTTGGTGCTCTCGACTTTATCCTCTTTTGCCAAATGGTAGCTGGCATCAAGGTTGTGTCGCCACGTATCGTGACGCGCTTTGGTGTTCAGCGTCACATCGTAGTTGTCGGTTTCTGTCGAACTCTTCTTGTGCGACATGCCAGCGTCAATGTTGCCTTTCCAGGCGAAATCGGTCACCAGCGGCTTCTGCGCGACGATGGACGTGATTTCAGAAAGTGGCAACGTTTGTGGGCCAGCCGCTTCGTTAGCCAGCGATGGGCTTGCAACGACGGCGCGGTTTTCGCCCGCTTTAACAGCCGGATACAGAACGCCTTTCTCATAGCGTTCACCTTGAATCACCAGACCATGGTCGGATTCAAAGGTTTTCACCTTATCCCAGGCAACAGAAATAGAGCCGGCATAATCGGTGTTGATAAAGAGTTTTCCGCCGTCAAGCAGCGTGATTTTCCCTGTAAGCTGGTCGCCATTGGTCAGCCAAATGGTGTCAGCACGGCTCTGTGTAATGCCAGCAGAGAGGGCGATAACCAGGCTGAGGGAAGAGAGTGCGTGTTTGGATAGTGTCATTATTGCCAAGTAAACAGTGGTGACAGGTATTGAGATGTCCGTCAAAGACAAAGACGTACAGCCGATGATAACGAACCGGTTTAGTCCGGAACGGCAAACATTAACAGGAATCGTAGTGATGCTCTACCCGAAAACGAAAATTGATTAGAATGTAAATAGTTATAAAAGTGGCTATTGATGATTAACAGCTATAACGCGACAGCTGTCACATTTTGGGCAGACGGAAAGGGGAGGAATCGTGCGGGGATGATGCTCTCTGACCCTGCTTGTTTCAGGCCAGAGAGCGTGTGCGATCGAGGGCGCTATGCGGTGCGCTGCGTGCGGGAGGTGTTGTTATTGCTCAGAAAACGTGCGGTCAGGAACGTCCTTACGCGGAACACGATCCGCTCCTGGAAGAGAACACAGAGTGTCACGGTGCTGAGCAGGAAAATGATATAGCCTGTCATGGACAGCTGTACCTGACCCGCCGCGGAAATGCACTGCTCCCAATCGCTGAAGCAGGCCATCGGGTTGCCGCGCACCAGCTGTTCCAGCGTACGGAACAGATTAAAGAGCGGAACGTGTAGCGCAAAGATAGACAGCGAAGCTGCACCCAGGCGTGGCGACCAGTGCCGCAGCCATTCACTGTTAGGTTCACGCGCCAGCGCGCTGAGACAAACCAGACCGACCTGAGCTGGCAGAAGCAAGCCGTTGTGCAGCAAGAAGTACCAATAGGCTTCGCCTTTTGTGAACAGCCAGGTAGCGACAAGGAAATTCACACCGATAAAGAGGGCGAGTGCGTAGCGCTGGCCTTTGGTCAACGGTAAGCGATCTTTCTGGCGATAATGGCGGAAAAGCGCATAGCCCAATATCCCGGCCAAGAATTCTGGCAGACGGAAGATCGGCCCACGCTGCAACAGCCCGGTGTACGGCATACCGAACTGCTGTTGCCAGATCACCCAAATCGGCGGCAGCAGATACAGCAGGCAGACGATCCCCATCCACAGCCACGGATGGCGGCTGTTCAACAGACGCGGAGCCAACAGCGGAAACGCCAGATAGAAAAAGAACAGCGTGGAAAGCGACCATAACGGGGCATTGAAGGTCAGGAAGTAAGGATTCCATGCCTGCAACATCAGTACCTGCAATAACCCGTTGAACGCCAGCTGTGCATTCGTCATGTAATGGCGCAGCGTTTCGGGGTCGGCTGCGGGATCGTTGGTGTCATAAATAACGAAACGCGCACTGGCGACTTGTCCTTCCGGCGGCACGGCCAGCCACTGCATCAGCGTGACAACGGCAATCGAAGACAGCAGGGCAATGATATGGATGGGATAAAGATTAAAGAAGCGTTTGGCCCAGAACTGGCGAACGGGTTCACGCAGACGTCCGTCCTTAATGTAGACATGGGCTAGCAAGAAGCCAGACAGGACAAAGAACGTGCTGGTCGCGAAGAATCCCATGCTGGTGAGCTCGCTCAGGAAGGGAATGCGCTCTCGCTGGGGATAAACGTGTACCGTGTGATAAATCATCACGTAGCAGCCGAGCAAAAACCGTAACCATTCCAGGCCGATAAACCGCTCCTTACTGACCTTTTTCATGTTGTTCCTCAACGTTAAACTCGGTGTAAAAGCCGAAAAATGCGATTACTAACTAGTTTAGACGAGAGCAACGTCACATTAATTAGGATAATGGCTATAAATGCCGGTGCCGTTTAGCAAGCGTTTAGATTGGGCGGGGTGTTGATGGTATTTCCAACAATTATTTTCATCAACTTTGTTTTCATTAGCTACGGCGGCATCCTCGCTCACGCGAGGATAATCTCAGACGGAAGGGCGCCAGAGCGCCTTATCCGTACCGCTGATAATAGCGGTATCTTGTGACGATTGGATTAAATCACTTTTTCTTGTAATACCCAGACAGCCGCTTCAACCCGCGATTTTAGCTTCATTTTTTTCAACAGGTGTTTGACGTGAACCTTAACGGTACTTTCGGTAATCGTGAGCTTGCGGGCAATCACTTTATTGGATAATCCCTGAGCCAGCAGCTTCAGAATATCGCGTTCGCGCGGCGTGAGCTGCTGAATGTCCCGGTCGCTGCTGTGGCGGCTTTCGCGCAGGCTGGCGGCCAGAATCGGGGTCAAGGTTTCACTCAGTACCATTTTTCCTGACGCCGCCTGATGCAGTGCAGCCAGTAAATCTTCCGGCTCCATATCTTTCAGCAGGTAACCGTCAGCACCATTTTTCAGGGCATTGACAACATCGTCTTCATGGTTGGATACGCTAAAGACGACAATGCGACCAGACAGCGATTTTTCCCGCAGACGATTCAACGTTTCCAGGCCATTCATGCCGGGCATATTCAAATCGAGCAGAATCAAATCCGGGTCCAGCTGTTCCGCTAGCTCGACACCCTGTTCGCCGTGACTGGCTTCACCTGCCACCTGCAATTCTGGGTCCATGCTGATGAGTTGCTTAACACCATTCCGCAACATGGGATGGTCATCAATCAGCAGTAGGGTGGCGGCATCTTCGTTAATCATGAGTTTCTCCTGTTAATGGCAGCCGGTGACGGTATTCGGAGAGGAAGTTGACATTGACTTCCGTGCCCCCCGACGGCCGGCGTCGAACAATGCATTCGCCGTGCAAACCCCGTGCACGGTCGCGCATGATAATAAGTCCGTAGTGGTTGGCGCGGCTGGCATCATCCGGAATACCGATGCCATTGTCGGCTACGCTGAGTTCGATGTAGCCCTGACGTAGTTGCAGGGTGATGTCGACCTGTGTGGCCTGCGCGTGTTTATAAATATTGCTCAGCGCTTCACGCACAATTTGCAGGACGTGAATACCTTGGTGAGCGGAAACCGACTGCGGCGGCAGGCGGTAATGCAGTTCGATGGGATAGCCTAGTCGCTTGCCGAATTCATCGACCGACGCCCGCAGTGCGGCCAGTAAGCCAGATTCCGACAGCTTCAGCCGGAACGTCGTCAGCAGCTCACGCAGTTGGCGATAGGCTGTGTTCAGTTCTTCCCGCATTTCCGTCAGCAGTTGCTGCGACGCGGGCGGCAAATCGCCACCCTGCATTTGCAGACAGCTCACCTGAATTTTCAGGCAGGAGAGGGACTGGGCGATAGAGTCGTGTAGTTCGCGGGCAATCGTGGCGCGTTCTTCCATCAGCATCAACTGCTGTTGATGGTTAGATTGGCGCTCCAGCGCCAGCGTGCTGGTCAACTGTTCCAGTAAGGTATTCAGTAACTGATTCTGATCGCGGCTCAGTACCGTGTTGCCCGGCAGCGTGGCTAACACGACGCCATATTGTCCGTGCTTGTCGTGCAGATCCCAGCAGTGAGGCTCACCCGGCAGTTCTTCCCGTTTTGCCTGCATCCCACAGCTCTGACAGCTGTTATCCGGGCAGTGATCCGGCTGTGACTGACTGCAATCGCTAAACTGGTGAAACTGTTCCTGATTGTTATCTTCATACAATCGCAGTTGGATATTGCGCAGTGGAGTCAGCGACGGCAGTTCGTTCAGGATCGGCATCAGCCGGCTACACAGCGGGGCCCCGGTATGTAGGCGTCGACTGGCGCGATAGAGGAAAGAAAGCAGATCGTTTTTTTGTTGCAGGTCGGCCGTTTTCTCGGCGACGCGCAGTTCCAGACTGTGGTACATGGCGGAAAGTTCATCCGACATGCTGTTCAGCACCTGTCCCAACGTGCTCATTTCGTCATGACCGTTGATGGCGACGCGCTGGGTGAAGTCACCTTGCCCGATAGCTTGTCCCATCGCAACCAGACGTCGCCATGGTGTCAACAGCCGACGGCGTAGGTAAAAGAAGGTGGTGATCAGCAGAATAAACATGATGCCGATGAAGATGCGCTGCACCAGCGTGACCATCCTCAACCGTTGTTCGGTTTTATGATCGATGGCGGAAACCAAATCGTCGAGCTGTTTCACGAAGCGGGCAACATCCGCCGAGGCATCAGCAGAATTCGTTGCCTGCCGCAGATGCGGTTGCAGGTTTTCCAGCCAGAAAACGCGCAGCGCAGTGAATTGTTCACTAAGCCCTTCCCGACGAACTGCCTGCTGTAGGTCACTGCTGATTTCGTCTTCTTCCAGTTCTTGCAGGTAGATTTCATTTTCGGCAGAGAGCGGCACCATCGAAAGCAGACGGTAACTCTGCATACGCAGCGAGCCGGCTTTATTGATGGCGTGCGCGTTCCCTTGGATGCTTTGAGACATCCAACTGGAAACCGACATACCTGCAATACCCAGCAAACCGAGTAGCAGCATCAATAAGGCAACCTGATTGACGAGCGACAGCGGCAGCAGGAAACGTTTCAACATAATAAAGCGACCTCTGCTGGAGGAGTAGAAAACCAGTACCGAGAAGGATAACCCTTTAGGCATTTTTCCCGATCCTACATGATAACCCTATACCTACTAGTGAGTACCACCGAATATCCGCACCTTGAAAGGGGATATGGCAGTGCGAAAAAATAGAGATATAACAGCTTGAATTATCGTTGCTTATTTTTCTATTTTTATTACTCATTAAGGAGTGTGGTTATTTTTACACGGTTTTTTTACCTGACAGCGCGTTGATTTGCATCAACTTTACCTGCGGTGTAATCCCTAATGTTGCGCCTTAATTCTACCGCGTTTTTATTTATTGAGGTTTTTATGACGCAGCCTTCATCACCCGAAAAAGTATCGCAAAGCACGCTGATAAGGGAATGGAATCCTGAAGATATAAAATTCTGGCAATCTGGCGGCCAACGGATAGCACAGCGTAATCTTTGGATCTCTGTACCGTGCCTGCTGTTGTCGTTTTGTGTCTGGATGATTTTCAGCACCGTGGCCGTTAACCTAAACAAGGTTGGATTCAGTTTTAGCACAGACCAGTTATTTTTACTTGCCGCGCTGCCTTCCGTCTCCGGCGCGCTGTTGCGCGTCCCTTACTCCTTCGTCATCCCGCTGGTTGGCGGTCGCCGCTGGACGACGCTGAGTACCATTATTCTGGTTATCCCGTGTATCTGGCTTGGGTTTGCCGTACAGAATCCGCAGACGCCGTACCGTGTCTTCGTTACGATTTCTCTGCTGTGCGGCTTCGCCGGTGCTAACTTTGCGTCCAGCATGGCGAACATCAGTTTCTTCTTCCCAAAATCACGTCAGGGCAGTGCGCTCGGCATTAACGGTGGATTGGGCAACCTCGGCGTGAGTGTGATGCAACTGCTGGTGCCGGTGGTGATTTTCCTGCCGATGCTGGGATTTTCTGACAACGGCGTGGTGCAACCTGACGGCACACAGATCTGGCTGCATCATGCTGCCTGGATGTGGGTGCCGTTGCTGGTGATTGCCGCAACTGCTGCCTGGTTTGGCATGAACGATCTTCCTGCGCCTAATGCGTCTATACGCAAGCAGTTGCCGGTTCTGAAGCAAATGCATCTATGGGTGCTCAGCTTTCTGTACTTGTCCACGTTTGGCTCATTTATCGGCTTTTCGGCGGGCTTCGGCATGCTGTCCAGAACACAGTTCCCAGATATCGTGATTCTGTACTACGCGTTCTTTGGACCACTGCTGGGGGCGTTGGCGCGTCCGGTGGGCGGAATGCTGTCTGACCGTTTTGGCGGTGTGAAAGTTACGTTGATTAACTTCATCTTGATGGTGATTCTCTCGGTATTACTGTTCCTGTCCCTGCCGAGTGCGAACTCTGCGGGTTCATTCGGGATGTTCTTTGGCATCTTCATGATGCTGTTCCTGACGGCCGGTCTGGGTAGTGGATCAACTTTCCAGATGATCGCCGTGGTTTTCCGTAAATTAACGGCAGATCGCGTGAAAACTCAAGGTGGAAGCGATGCGGATGCGCAGCGTACAGCAGCCACGGATACCGCAGCAGCGCTGGGCTTTATCTCAGCCATTGGCGCTATCGGCGGCTTCTTCATTCCTCAAGCCTTCGGGATGTCGCTTGAGTTAACCGGTTCACCTACCGGAGCGATGAAGGTGTTTGTGGTGTGCTACGTCGTGTGCGTATTGGTGACCTGGTTGTTCTATGCCAGAAAGAAAAACTGAGCCTTGACCCGGCTCCCAACCACCTCTTAGCCACATTTTATGTCGACTAAGAGGTGGTTTCGTGCGCGGTTAATGCTGTTATTTTCATGCTACTCCGTAGCACGCGCCCGACAAGGAACGCTCAATTGCCGCGCTCCTTGACCTCAGGCTTGTTGGCGCTAATTGTGTCGCTACGCGATACCTTCGGCGTTCGTGACTGCTACTCGGGCCTCCAGTGACGCGTTCCCGACGCGGCACTGGTTTTCGCCGCATCCGTGCGGCTCACCCGGCAGTCACGCCCACCTCAGCACAATTTTTTACGCCAGAAAAACAAGGACAGAGACATGTTCTCCAAGTTCGCATGGAAATATAACTACGACGCCTCCTCCTTTTCGGAGAGGCGTTTTTTTTCGCGCTGCATCCAGCTACCCCCTTTACTGAATTTGTACGATTTTTCGTCGCTTTCCGACTACTACCTCTAAATAGTCGTGTGTATGAATTCAGTATAATCACAAAACGAATGGTTTTATTTTTATCTTTTAAAATCAATTAATTATTTGTTTTTTCTGTAATAATTCTTTGGTGGTAGTTAGCGATATACTCCGTTTTTCACAGGGTGACACTCTTGATCGTTATCAAGTTTGACAACGCGGTTGCTGGATACCCTAGCGCCAACTTGAGCGATGTGTCGTAAGCAAAAACAGATGTCTGCTACGAGCATTTCATAACGACAGGGGCCAGCAGGCTTCGCAGCAGGAGAGTCCGGATGAGCAAATTCCTTGACCGGTTACGTTACTTCAAACAACTGGCCGAACCGTTTTCCGATGGGCATGGCCAGACCCTCAATACCAATCGTGACTGGGAAGACGGCTATCGCAGTCGCTGGCAGCATGACAAAATCGTGCGTTCTACCCACGGGGTAAACTGTACCGGTTCATGTAGCTGGAAGATTTATGTGAAAAACGGTCTGGTGACGTGGGAAACGCAGCAGACTGACTACCCGCGCACCCGCCCGGACCTGCCTAACCATGAACCTCGCGGCTGCCCGCGCGGTGCCAGCTACTCCTGGTATCTCTACAGCGCCAACCGCCTGAAATACCCGATGATGCGTAAGCGCCTGCTGAAGCTGTGGCGTGAAGCGAAACTGACGCACAGCGATCCGGTTGATGCCTGGGCGTCTATCGTCAATGACCCCGAAAAAACCAAATACTACAAACAAATTCGTGGCCGTGGCGGTTTCGTTCGTTCTGACTGGAATGAAGTCAACGAACTGATCGCTGCCTCTAACGTTTACACCACCAAGACCTTCGGCCCAGACCGCGTGATCGGTTTCTCACCGATTCCTGCGATGTCGATGGTGTCCTACGCAGCGGGTGCCCGTTACCTGTCTCTGCTCGGCGGCGTGTGCCTGAGCTTCTACGACTGGTACTGTGACTTGCCACCGGCATCACCTATGACCTGGGGTGAGCAGACTGACGTACCGGAGTCTGCCGACTGGTATAACTCCTCTTACATCATTGCCTGGGGCTCTAACGTTCCGCAAACCCGTACGCCGGATGCCCACTTCTTTACGGAAGTTCGCTACAAAGGCACCAAAACCGTTGCGGTCACACCGGACTACGCTGAAATCGCCAAGCTGTGCGACCACTGGCTGAACCCGAAACAAGGTACCGACAGCGCGATGGCGCTGGCAATGGGCCACGTGATTCTGAAAGAGTTCCACCTCGACAAACCGAGCCAGTATTTCAGCGAGTACGTTCGTCAATACACGGACTTACCGATGCTGGTGCTGCTGGAGCCGCGAGAAGACGGTTACTATGCGGCGGGTCGTATGCTGCGCGCTTCCGATCTGGTGGACAATCTCGGCCAGGACAACAACCCGCAGTGGAAAACCATCGCGATTGACGATGAAAGCGGCAATCTGACGGCTCCGCAAGGGTCTATCGGCTACCGTTGGGGCGATCAGGGCAAATGGAACCTGGAACAGCGCGACGGCGTGAGCGGCGAAGAAGTGAAGCTGCGCTTGAGCCTGCTGGGCTCGCACGACGATGTCGTCGATGTCGGCTTCCCGTATTTTGGCGGCGCGGTCAGCGAACATTTCAACAACGTTGCGCTAGAAGAAATCCTGCTGCACAAACTGCCGGTTAAGCGCCTGACGCTGGCTGACGGTAGCGAAGCGCTGGTTGCCTGCGTGTATGACCTGACGATGGCGAACTACGGTCTGGATCGCGGTCTGGGCGACGACAACTGCGCGCGTGATTACGACGATGTGAAAGCGTACAGCCCAGCCTGGGCCGAGAAGATTACTGGCGTTTCTCGTCAGAACATCATCCGTATTGCGCGCGAATTCGCGGATAACGCCGATAAAACGCACGGTCGTTCGATGGTCATCGTCGGTGCCGGTATCAACCACTGGTACCACATGGACATGAACTACCGCGGCATCATCAACATGCTGATTTTCTGCGGCTGTGTTGGTCAGAGCGGTGGCGGTTGGGCGCACTACGTCGGACAAGAAAAACTGCGTCCGCAAACCGGTTGGACGCCGCTGGCGTTTGGTCTGGACTGGCAGCGTCCGCCTCGTCACATGAACAGTACGTCGTTCTTCTATAACCATTCCAGCCAGTGGCGTTATGAAACCGTCGCGCCGCAGGAACTGCTGTCACCGCTGGCAGATAAATCCCGCTTTACTGGCAGCATGATTGACTTCAACGTGCGCGCCGAGCGTATGGGCTGGTTGCCGTCTGCACCGCAGTTGAACGTTAACCCGCTGGATATCGCAGAGAAAGCGCGTGCCGCCGGCGTCACGCCGCAGGACTATACCGTTGCTGCGTTGAAATCAGGCGAAATCAAATTTGCCGCTGAACAGCCGGATAGTCCGCAAAACTACCCGCGCAACCTGTTCATCTGGCGTTCTAACCTGCTGGGTTCCTCCGGTAAAGGCCACGAATACATGCTGAAGTACCTGCTGGGTACGGAGCACGGCATTCAAGGGCAAGATCTGGGTACCGCGGGCAGCGTGAAGCCGGAAGAAGTGGAATGGCGCGACCAAGGCGTTGAAGGCAAACTGGATCTGGTGGTGACGCTTGATTTCCGTATGTCCAGCACCTGCTTGTACTCCGACATCGTCCTGCCAACGGCAACCTGGTATGAAAAAGACGACATGAATACCTCGGATATGCATCCGTTTATTCACCCGCTGTCTGCGGCTGTCGATCCGGCGTGGGATTCCAAAAGCGACTGGGAAATCTACAAAGGCATCGCGAAAGCCTTCTCTCGCGTCTGTCAGGGACACCTTGGCCAGGAAACCGATCTGGTTACTTTGCCTATTCAACACGACTCCCCAGCTGAAATGGCACAGCCGTTCGGCGTGGATGACTGGAAAAAAGGCGAATGCGATCTGATTCCGGGCAAAACTGCACCGCACCTGATGATGGTGGAGCGCGATTACCCGAACCTGTACGAACGTTTCACCTCGCTCGGTCCATTGATGGACAAGCTGGGCAACGGCGGTAAAGGCATCGGCTGGAACACGCAGACCGAAGTCGATTTCCTGAAAAAACTGAACTACACCAAGGCTGACGGTGCGGCGGCGGGTCGTCCGAAGATTGAAACGGCGATCGATGCGGCAGAAGTGATTCTGTCTCTGGCTCCAGAAACCAACGGTCAGGTAGCGGTGAAGGCGTGGGAAGCGCTGAGCAAATTCACCGGTCGTGACCACACGCATCTGGCACTGAATAAAGAAGACGAGAAAATTCGCTTCCGCGATATTCAGGCGCAGCCGCGCAAGATTATCTCCAGCCCGACCTGGTCTGGTTTGGAAGATGAACACGTTTCCTATAACGCCTGTTATACCAACGTTCATGAGCTGATTCCGTGGCGTACGCTGTCTGGTCGCCAACAGCTGTATCAAGACCATGAGTGGATGCGTGCCTTCGGTGAAAGCCTGCTGGTATACCGTCCGCCAGTCGATACCCGTGCGGCTGAGCCGGTGATGAATAAGAAGCCTAACGGCAACCCGGAAAAACCGCTGAACTTCCTGACGCCGCACCAAAAATGGGGTATTCACTCCACGTACAGCGACAACCTGTTGATGCTGACGCTGGGTCGCGGTGGCCCGATTATCTGGCTGAGCGAAGACGATGCCCGCGATTTGGGTATTGCGGATAACGACTGGGTAGAAGCGTTTAACGCCAACGGTGCGCTGACGGCGCGTGCCGTTGTCAGCCAGCGTGTGCCGGCGGGAATGACCATGATGTACCACGCGCAGGAACGCATTATTAACCTGCCGGGGTCGGAAATTACCCAGCAGCGCGGCGGTATTCACAACTCGGTAACCCGTATCACGCCGAAACCGACCCATATGATCGGCGGTTATGCCCAACTGGCTTATGGCTTTAACTACTACGGCACCGTTGGGTCAAACCGCGATGAGTTCGTCGTAGTTCGTAAAATGAAACGCATCGACTGGCTGGATGATGAAGGTCAGGACTATGTACAAAAAGCGGTACAGCAGGAGAAAGCCTGATGAAAATTCGTTCACAAGTGGGCATGGTGCTGAATCTGGACAAATGCATCGGCTGTCACACCTGCTCCGTTAGCTGTAAAAACGTCTGGACCAGCCGTGAAGGGATGGAATACGCCTGGTTCAACAACGTCGAAACCAAACCGGGCGTGGGTTATCCCCATGCCTGGGAAGATCAGGAAAAATGGAAGGGCGGCTGGATCCGTAAAATCAGCGGTAAGCTCGAACCGCGTATGGGTAACCGCATCAGCGTGTTGTCCAAAATCTTCGCTAACCCGGATGTGCCGGAAATCGACGACTACTATGAGCCGTTCGACTACGACTATCAGAACCTGCGTAAAGCGCCGGAAGGCAAGCATCAGCCTGTCGCGCGTCCGCGCTCGCTGATTACCGGTCAGCGGATGAAGAAAATCGAGAACGGCCCGAACTGGGAAGACGATCTGGGTGGTGAATTCAGCGTGCGCTCCAAAGATAAGAACTTTGAGCATATGCAGAAAGAGATGTACGGCCAGTTCGAAAACACGTTCATGATGTATCTGCCGCGTCTGTGCGAACACTGCCTGAACCCGGCGTGTGTGGCGACCTGTCCGAGCGGCGCGATCTACAAACGTGGCGAAGACGGTATCGTCCTGATCGATCAGGATAAATGCCGCGGCTGGCGTATGTGCCTGACCGGTTGCCCGTACAAGAAAATCTACTTCAACTGGAAGAGCGGCAAATCAGAAAAATGTATTTTCTGCTACCCGCGTATCGAAAGTGGTCAACCGACGCTCTGCTCAGAAACCTGCGTCGGACGTATCCGCTATCTGGGCGTGCTGCTCTATGATGCCGACCGCATCGAACAAGCGGCGTCGGTGGAAAATGAGAAAGATCTGTACCAGAGCCAACTGGATGTGTTCCTTGACCCGCACGACCCGAAAGTCATTGAACAAGCGCTGAAAGACGGCATTCCAAACAGCGTCATCGAAGCGGCACAGCAGTCGCCGGTATACAAAATGGCGATGGACTGGAAGTTGGCGCTGCCACTGCACCCAGAATATCGCACGCTGCCGATGGTTTGGTACGTGCCGCCGTTGTCACCGATTCAGTCTGCCGCGGATGCAGGTCAATTGGCGCACACCGGCGTACTGCCGGACGTCGAAAGTCTGCGTATTCCAGTGCAATATCTGGCGAACCTGCTGACCGCAGGGGATACCGAGCCCGTATTGCTGGCGCTGAAACGTATGCTGGCGATGCGTCACTACAAACGTGCAGAAACCGTAGAAGGCAAAATCGATACCAGCGCGCTGGAACAGGTTGGGCTGACCGAAGCGCAGGCGCAGGAAATGTACCGCTATCTGGCGATTGCGAACTACGAAGATCGTTTCGTGATTCCATCAAGCCATCGTGAACTGGCGCGTGAAGCCTTCCCAGAAAGTAAAGGCTGTGGTTTCAGCTTTGGCGATGGTTGCCACGGCAGCGATACCAAATTCAACCTGTTCAACAGCAAGCGTATTGATGCCATTGATGTCAGCAACAAAACGCGCGACATGAACAGCAAAATCATGCGGGAGACGAACCATGATTAGCCTGCGGATTATTGCCCGCCTGCTGGACTATCCCGATAGCGAGCTGTGGGAAAACCGGGCTGAGTTGATCGAAGCGGTAGAGCAGGTTGATGCTTTACCGCTGCGTGAGAGTCATCAGCTCATGCAGTTCATCAATACGTTGTGCGCGCAGGATTTGTTGGACAAACAGGCAGAATATAGCGGCCTGTTTGACCGCGGTCGGGCGACCTCGCTGCTGCTGTTCGAACACGTTCACGGTGAGTCTCGCGATCGTGGTCAGGCGATGGTCGATCTCATGCAGCAATATCAGGATGCCGGTCTGGCACTGGACTGCCGTGAGCTGCCGGACTACCTGCCGCTGTATCTTGAGTACCTTTCTCGTCTGGAACCCGCGCAGGGGCGCGCGGGTTTACTCGACATCGCGCCGATTCTGGCGTTGATTGGTGCGCGTTTGCAGCAACGTGACAGCAGCTATGCCGTGCTGTTCGATCTGCTGTTGGCGTTGTCCGGCAGTGACCTGAAAAGTGACGATGTCACACATCAGGTCGCTGACGAAGCACGCGACGACACGCCGCAGGCGCTGGATGCCGTGTGGGAAGAGGAACAGGTTAAGTTCCTCGGCGAAGAAGGCTGCGCATCGGCCCAACAAACGCAACACCAACGCCGCTTCGCTGGCGCGGTGGTGCCGCAATATCTGAATCTTGACGCTACATCGGCGGGAGGGCAACGCTAATGAGTGCAATCACGAACTATTTCAATGTGTTCTTTTTTGATATCTATCCTTACCTGGCGATGGCTATTTTCCTGATTGGCAGCTGGCTGCGTTATGACTACGGTCAGTACAGCTGGCGTGCCGGTTCGAGCCAAATGCTGGATAAGAAAGGGATGCGTCTGGCGTCTAACCTGTTCCATTTGGGGATTCTGGGCGTATTTGCCGGGCACTTCCTCGGTATGCTGACGCCGCACTGGATGTACGAAGCTTTTCTGCCAATGGATGTAAAACAGAAAATGGCGATGTTCGGCGGTGGTGCGGCAGGCCTGCTGACGTTTGTCGGTGGTGTGCTGTTGCTAAAACGCCGTCTGACTAACCCGCGCATTCGTGCCACGTCCAGCGTTGGCGACATTCTCATTCTGTCTCTGCTGGTGATTCAGGCTGGTTTAGGGCTGCTGACTATCCCATTCTCTGCACAGCATATGGACGGCAGTGAAATGCTGAAGCTGGTCGGTTGGGCGCAAAGCGTGGCGTTCTTCCAGGGCGGGGCGTCTGAGCATTTGGCGGGTGTCGCGCTGATCTTCAAGCTGCACATCGTGCTGGGGCTGACGCTGTTTGTTCTCTTCCCGTTCTGCCGTCTGGTTCACATCTGGAGCGCACCGGTCGAGTACCTGACGCGTCGCTACCAGTTAGTACGTAACCGTCGCTAAGTATGATAAACACGGCGGCGTTATCATAACGCCGCCGTTTTAACGTCTTCCTTTTCATTTTTCCCCGCCAACAACGCTCGCCATCAGCAGTTCTTCGTCGATTATTTACCCCGCGCCGTCGTCCATTGCACGGCGAAGACGCTGGCTAATACGATGGCCAAACCCAGAAATGCCGTCCCGGTCATCGACTGTGAAAGCAACGCCCAGCCTAGCACCACGGCGGTCAGCGGACTCAGCAACCCCAATGAGGCAACGGCAACCGTTGGCAGGCGCGATACGCCACGAAACCAGAGCCCATAAGCGAGCACGGCACCCGCAAGACAGAGATAGGAATAGGCCGCCCACTGCGGCAGAGTCAACGTAGGCAGAGGCGCATCGGCCTGCCATGCAACGGGTGCCAGCATCAATCCGCCGAGGAAGAGTTGCCAGCCGGTAAGCGGCAGTACGGGCAAGTCAAGTTTCCAGCGACGTGTTAACCAGACTCCGGTCGCCATACATACCGCTCCCAGCAGCGCGGCGGCAATGCCTACGGGCTCAAATGTTGTCTGCGGCGACAGCAGCAAAATAGCCATGCCCGCCACACCGACGATCGCCGACCACAGCGTCGCCAGTCTGGGCGCACGATGATCCACTGCCCAGACCAACACCATCACCAGCAGCGGTTGGATCGCGCCAAGGACTGCTGCCAGTCCGCCAGGCAAACGATAAGCCGCGACAAACAGCAGCGCTTGAAAGACGCCGATATTCAGGGCGCTGAGCACGAGCACGCGCCACCAGTCTCGGCGGGCGGGGAAGCGGCGCGTGAATAAGAGCAGCAGCAGACCCGCAGGCAGTACGCGGATAAGCGCCGCCGTAAAGGGGCGGTCTGGCGGCAGGATTTCTGATGTCACGATGTAGGTCGACCCCCAAATCGCGGGGGCCAGCGCTGTGAGTAGGACGTCACGCCAATAGTGTGGTGAGGGTGTAGTGTTCATGACTTTACCTTCAATTCAAGATATCATGATAGTGTTGATTAATTACCTTGAAGTCAAGATAAATGAAAAATCAAACCAGCGAACGCGAATACGACGCGGTAGATGCCATCCTTGAACAGTGGCGGCGCGAACGGCCCGATCTGGATGCCAGCCCCATGGGACCGATTGGACGCCTCAGACGATGTGCCGCGTTCCTCGAACTGCGTCTGGAAGCCTGTTTCTCTCGATTTGAACTGAGCAGTTGGGAGTTTGATATGCTGGCGACGCTGCGGCGTGCCGGTGCGCCACATTGCCTTAGCCCGACGGAACTGTTCTCCGCGCTGATGGTGACGTCAGGCACCATGACTCATCGGCTCAAACGCCTTGAAACCCGGGGATTTATCGAACGTGTGCAGAACGCACAGGATGCGCGCAGTACGCTTGTGCAACTCACCGGCACAGGGCTTGAACTGATTAATCGTGCCGTTGAGGCACACATTGAGAACGAGCGTCAGGTGCTCTCTGTACTGCCTGCCGATGTGTTGGCTTCTCTTGATGCTAACCTTGCAGCGCTACTGCGAGGGCTGGAAAACCATAACAAAGGGAACTGAATCATGTCTGAATACCGTGCTTCAATCTGCTGGCAGCGCGATGGGCAAAATTTTATTGATAACCGCTACAGCCGATTGCATCAGTGGCAGTTTGACGGTGGTATTACGCTGCGCGCCTCGTCGTCACCGCATGTCGTCCCGCTGCCTTTTTCGCTGGAAGACGCAGTCGATCCTGAAGAGGCGCTGGTGGCCTCGTTGTCCAGTTGCCATATGCTGTGGTTTCTTTCCATTGCAGCTAAAAAGCGCTTCTGTGTCGATGACTATCAGGATAACGCGGTGGGCACGATGGGCGTGAATGCGGCAGGAAAAACGGCGATGCTGGACGTCACGCTGCGTCCGCAGGTGACATTCAGCGGCGAAAAGCGGCCTACCGCTGAGCAATATGCCCAGTTGCATGAACTGGCGCATGACGCCTGCTACATCGCCCATTCGGTGAATTTTCCGGTGAACTGCGAGCCGACGTTAGGGACGAGCAACTGAACTGAACGCGCTAACGGCGCGCAGAGATAAACATGCGTAATGCGAAATCACCGCCCGACGCGTTCAGATCGGGCGGCGTGGCCGATTACGGTCAGCCGAGCATTACCAGCCGGTAATGCGCTGCCAGGTTTCCTGCTCGTGCGTGCGTGTCAACACCTGATAGTGCTGATGCATCGCAGCCGTCGCGCAGGCGTGGTTAGGCAATATCCGCAACCGCGTGCCGACGGGGAAATGATCGACCGAAAGTCCACTGTCGGCGGGTAGCGCGATGATGCCGTGCTCCTGATTGGTGATCGTCACGCAGAGGTCGTGGTAAGGGCTGCCATAGATATCGCAAACCAGCCCGTAACCGTAATCTTTTGCCTGAGAGGCCGTACCGCGATCGCGGGAAAGTGCCATCCAGCCCGCATCGATAAACACCCAGCCTTTTTCGCGATTATGTCCAATCACAGTGCTGACGACCGACAGCGCGATATCATCCAGCGAACAGACCCCGACATTTTTCATCACCAGATCGAACGTGGTGAAAACGCCCGCTCTGACTTCGGTAATGCCAGTTAAATCCTCGGCAAAGTGCGCTGTCGGCGTGGCACCGACGCTGAGCACGGGGCAGGCAATTCCCAGCGCGCGCACTCGCTGTCCGGCGGTATTGATGGCTTTGCACTCGGCGCGTGCAGCCGCCCTGATCGCCTCGTCTGTGCGGCAGGCGTACGATTCTCCCGCGTGTGCCAGCAGGCCGGTGAGCGTCGCGCCGTTGCCGTCGATCTGTTGTGCCAGCTCAAGTAATGCGTCGCTTTCCGGTGGGATGCCACCGCGATGCCCGTCACAGTCGATCTCAATAAAGACCGAAAACGTCACGCCATTGGCGCGGGCATAATCCGTCACCGCGCGCGCCTGTTCTGGGCTATCCAGCAGAATATGAATATTCACGCCTTTGCGGATTAAGCTGGCGATACGCGGCAGCTTGTGCGGGGCGATCCCTACGGCGTAGAGCAGATTGGTATAACCTGCGGCGGCAAAGGCTTCCGCTTCTGCCAGCGTCGAAACCGTCGCGGGCGACGCAGCGTCTTTGAGCAGATAGCGACCGGCTTCAATCGAGCGTAGCGTTTTGAGATGCGGCCGGATCTGGCTGCCTAATTTCTCCGTACGCTGATAAAGCCTGTCGATGTTGCGTTGAAAGCGGAACTCATCAATCAGCAAAAAGGGCGTTTCCAGCGCGTTAAGCCATTCAATATTGTTCATTATGCACCTTCATTTTGTTTAGCCTGCTTCCAGGCGGCAAGAATGCGTTGGCCGATATATAAGTCCTGAATGGACAAACCGGAGCTGTCAAACACGGTAATATCGTCCGGCGTTTGTCGTCCTGCTGCGCTTGCGCTAATCACGTCGCCGATGGCGGTCAGCGTCACATGGGCTGGCGCATGTTGGAAGTCACCAATCATTCGGGATTGGGAAGGCAGATCGCAAAACAGGCGGCCTGCAGTAAACAGCTCTGGCGGCAGTTCCTGCTTTCCGACGGCGTCCGATCCCATACTGACAACGTGCGCTCCGGCGTTAACCCACTCGGCGTTAAACAGCGGCGTGCGTGATGGTGTTGCGGTCACGATGATATCCGCCGCGCGACACGCGCTTTCGGCATCGCTGACGTGCGCATCCAGTCCGACTGCCTTGAATTCTTGCGCCATCTCTGCGGATTTGCTGCTATCGCGCCCGACGATCAGCAGGGTACGGATTGGCCGTATTCTTGCCAGCGCGGCGCACTCATAGCGGGCCTGATGACCGGTTCCGAACACGGCGAGAACCGAGGCATCGGGTCTTGCCAGCAAATCGGCGGCAACGGCGTTGGCGGCGGCGGTACGAAAGGCGTTCACCTTTCCGGCTTCAATCGCGACCGCTATTTTCCCGATTTGCTGATCGAACAGCAAAATCAGGGAATTATGGCGGGGCAGCCCGTTAGCGGGGTTTCCCGGCCAGAACGAACCGACTTTTAGTCCTGCGAGTTCATGGGTTGCTGAGGCCTTGATGCTGAAGGTGTTGACCGGATCGGAGCCTTGCCCGTGCACCACGGGGAAACTGCGTGCTTCCGGCTCGCTGGCGGCGAGCAGGGCTTCACGAACGGCATCATAAGCTAGCTCATGGCTGATAAGCGCCGCTGACTCTGCTTCAGAAATAAAGATCATCGTTTTTCCTTAGGCATTGCCGGTCAGAAATGCGCCGTAGCGGCTGATATCGACGTTCCCGCCGCTGATAATAATGCCGATGCGTTTACCGCGTAGTGATTCCCTGAGGTTACGCGCCGCTGCAAAGCTAAGGCACCCCGTTGGCTCCACGACGATTTTCATGCGCTCGGCATAAAACCGCATCGTGTCAATCAGGTCGTCATCCGTCACGGTCAGAATATCGTCGACGTTCTGACGAATCAGAGGGAAGGTATAGTTGCCCAAGTGCTGGGTCTGTGCGCCATCGGCGATGGTGTTGGGCGTATCGATATGCACGATGTTGCCGCTGCGAAAAGATTGCTGCCCGTCGTTGCCTGCAATAGGTTCGACGCCATAAATTTTGCAATGTGGAGACAGCTTACGGGCGGAAAGTGCTGAGCCCGCCAACAATCCGCCGCCGCCCAGACAGACGAACAGGGCGTCCAACTCACCGGTTTCTTCCAGCAACTCTTTCGTTGCGGTGCCTTGCCCGGCAATAACGTGCGGGTGGTCGTAAGGGGGAATGAGCGTCAGACCATGTTTTTTCGCCAGATCGTTACCGATCTGCTCACGATCTTCAGTATATCGGTTGTATTCCACCACGTTTCCGCCATAGCCACGCGTTGCGGCAACTTTTGCCGCTGGTGCATCGTGCGGCATGACAATTGTTGCGGGAATGCCGAGTAATTTGGCAGCCAGCGCTATGGCCTGCGCATGGTTACCGGAAGAAAAGGTGACGACGCCAGCGGCTTTCTGCTCGTCGGAAAACCGCAACAGCGCGTTCATGGCACCGCGAAATTTGAATGCGCCCATGCGCTGGAGGTTTTCACACTTGAAGAAAACCTCTGCGCCGAATGTGTCATTGACCGTGCGCGATGTCATCACTGGCGTTTTATTGGTATAGCCATCAATGCGTTCTGCTGCGGCTACCACATCGTCGTAAGTGGGGAGGCGTAAGTCGCTCATAGTTGGATAATCCGATGTTAGTGATTATGAATACCGGAGTCGTTGGTTCCGATACTGTCGAATACCTGATAAACAAAATATATAAAATTAGATAAATTGTCTAATGTGATTTATCTTTAGGTTTTCGACCACCGTGAGGTGCATCGCGTGCCGCTGAAAAAATCGGAACGAGTACGTGTCACGGAATCAGGAGCGACCGCTGACGACATCGCGTGTGATACTAAATCAGGTGTACTTACAGTACACTCAGCGCCAGAAAACGCGCTTGCGCAAGCATGGGTAGAGGAATTGGAGAGAAATATGTCTGCATCTGGAGAAGGTCTGCTGCTAACGCAGTTAGAGGCGATAGCGAAAGGGCTGAGCGAAACGTTCGCGCCATTCTGTGAAGTTGTTGTGCACGATCTGAAAAACCCAGAACACGCGATACTTTCCATTCACAATAACCTCTCCGGCAGGGAGGTGGGGGCGCCCGCGACGGAACTGGGCCTTGCCCGTATCGCCTCGCCCGAATTTCCTAACATTCTGGCGAACTACGCCAACCAGTTTGCAGACGGACGCCCGGTAAAAAGCACCTCGGTCGGCATCAAGAATGCGGAAGGCGAATACGTCGCGGCGCTGTGCCTGAACGTCGACATGACGCTCTTTCGCGGCATGCAAAATGCGCTGGCGCAGTTCACCCAGCTTGCGTCGGACTCCGTAACGGAGCATTTAGAACCAAACGGCGCGGCAGCGATCAGACAACACATCGATCAATTCGCCGCCCGGCTTGCCACCACGCCACGGGCATTAAAAGCGCAGGACAGAAAAATCCTGCTTCAGGAACTGAAAGACAGCGGCCTGCTGGAAGTCAAAAAATCCATGGAAACCATTGCACAACACCTCGGCGTATCACGGGCGTCGGTGTATTTGTATGCGAAGGAATAAGGGGCTGTGCTTAATGTGATGACTTTAATACGCTAAGTTTATTGGTACGTTGATGAAAGAAGCCCACGAGGGCTTCTTTCAGATGTGATGTAGTGATAATTAAACGGCAACGGCTTCAACAATCGAGATTAAGCTGCCAGTTTCAATAATGCGATTAATTTTAAGACCAGCGCTGGCAAACAGTTGTTTTAGCTCGCGTTCGGTACGTTCTCTGCCACCGTCAAAGCTAGATAGCAATAAAATATCCATTTCTTTGCCGAAATGCTGGATATTTCCTTCTGGAGGAACCGGATCCATCACCAATATCTTGCCGCCTGGGCGCATGGCCTTACGACAATTGTTCAGGATAATCGAGGCTTTTTCGTCCGGCCAGTCATGCATAATGTATTTCAGTAAATAAATATCTGCTGCTGGGCAGGATTCAAAGAAACTACCTGGCTGCAATCGCCAGCGAGAATCATCGGCTAGCTCACTAAGACGATGCCGGGATAACACATGCGGCTGATCGAATAGAATACCGTGTAGTGTCGGGTTGGCTTGTAAAACTTGTAATAACAATCCCCCCATTCCTCCTGCGACATCAACTACTGTGGCACCTTCGGGGAAGTCATAACTACGCACTAGAAATAGATTTTCCACTTCCGACATTGATGACATACCGGAGTGAAAATCATAACCTTGGGAATGATCTTCCGACCAATATTCAAAGAATGACATATCGTAAATTTTTTTAAAGCTGGAATGGCCACGTACGTTTTCTACCAGTTCACCTAAAGGACGCCAGAAAGTTTCATCAGTCAACATAAGCACGGCGTCACGCAGAGGATGTTTTGCGGAAACGCATAGGCATTCTGCTGGCGGTGTGAGCGCGAATTTACCTGGTTCTAATTCAGAGAAGATATCCCGCGTAGCAAGTAAACGCATAATTCGATGCAAATTTTGAGCATCTACGTTTAATTTTTTACTCAGTGCCTCAATGGTTTGTGGTCCCGCTTCGAGATGGTCGGCAACACCAAGAAGTGCCGCCGCGCGTAGCGATGCTTGATAAGTATAACCCATCGCTTGCTCTAATAAATACATCGCTGCTTTTTCGTTTTCCGTATGACCAGTGGTAATAGTTTTCATACTAATACTCCCTCTAGATTAATATTCTATTGGTTTTATAGTTACAGTAATTAACTATATTTCGTCATGTATAAGCGAATTTTCTATCATGGGGGGCAGTCAGTGCAGCTAACAGTGTAGTCGGTTTTTTATTATTATTGTTTTGTACGTGTCGTATGTTTTTTATTCTATTAATACGTAGGGGTAATTATTTTTATAGAGAGTCATTATTTCAACAGTTAAAACTTTTTTTGTAACGGCGTATCTAGATTCCCAGCGGTAATGAAAATAATTCAGTTAATAAATTGATGATTACTTGTATTGTTTTCGTTAAAAACGAGTTTCATTCCACTTTATTAAAATAATTCACGTGCTATCCATAATTTTTGCTAACTATATCCTGTATGCATGGATTTAAATGATTGAACAGGGTTTCACAAACAAACGACATGCACTCTTGATCATCCATTGCTCCACCCACCACTTCCTCAATCCTCACCTATACTTGCTTAACTGCCCGATTTGCCAACGAGCGGCAACGTCGGGTGTGGTGAAAACGAAAACGCGAGGAGTAGGTATGGGTATTCTGTCCTGGATTATTTTTGGCTTGATTGCGGGGATTCTGGCTAAGTGGATTATGCCCGGTAAAGACGGCGGCGGCTTTATCCTGACGGTGTTGCTCGGGATTGTCGGTGCGGTTGTGGGCGGCTATATCAGCGTTTTCTTTGGGTTCGGCCGGGTCGATGGCTTTAACTTCGGCAGCTTTGTGGTGGCGGTTGTCGGCGCGCTTGTCGTGCTGTGGGTATACCGCAAGATTCGAGATTAGTGTGATATCCGTTGCCCCTGTGCAGGGGCAACGGGCTTTTTATTGCATCAATATGAAGAAAACCAGTCGATTAGCTGTTCTGCGGCTTCGTAAGGTGCCAGCACAGAGGTGTGCAGTGAACGATGATGGGCTGCATCGATCGTGTCGGCGTAGTCATAATTCCTCAGAATTGCTTTGAGCTTATCCTGTGTATTTACCTTACCGAACTGGTGTCGATCCACGTTTTCCACCCGATTTAACAGGTGCGTTTCGTCGCTACGGAGTTGGACGAAAAATGGCGTAACGCCATGTTCCGCGCACCGTGTCTTTATCGCCTCAATGTACCCGTCGTCTTTGCTTCCCTCATAGCAGAAGGTCGTGATCAGATCGCGCTCATCCTCTGCGAAAAGCAGCGAAATGGCATAGAGCCTTAGCTCACAGGCGAAGCGCCTGAGCGTACTAAATGCACTGTCAGGCGGGAGCACCGCCATCGCTAAATCATACGTCAGATGGTTATGAAATAGCGTTGCCCCCGTTTTCTCCGCCAGCAGGCGACCGATCGTGAGTTTTCCCACCGCCGGTGGCCCATAGAGGAAAATAAGCTTCTTCACTGCGCTGTACTCGTCGTGCCGGGTTCGTAATAGGTGATATTCAGCGCATTACGGGTCTTGACGGAGACGCCAGTTAACGGCACGACCGCATGCCAGGTTTCATAATACCCGTTGCGGATGATGACGCTGGCGTTGCCCATGAGCGGGAGGACGGAATGGCAAACGTCAGCATGATTCTCAGGGTTGAGAATCTGAAAGGCACCGCCCCAGCTTTCTTCCCATTCGCCGTTGAAATAAATAATCAGGCGGAAACCACGTGTCAGCGACGCATCGACATGGGGAAGGTAGTGCGTGTCCCGGCCGCCGCGAAAGGCTACTGCTTCCATTTTGAATTCGGAAAGGTCTGTGCCGCAGAAGGCAGACAGGGCGGCAGTAAAGTTGTCAGAAACCAGCTCGTCGCACATTCCCTGCCAGGCGTCGGACAGCGTCGTGGTATCGCTGACTTTGCCGGTGGCTAAAGGAATAAGGGTGCGGCGATAGAAGTAACCGCCGTTACGTTCACGATAGTTAAACCCGTCGGTCGGGAACTCATGAGCAAGCGTTGAGGCGATGCTGCTGTTACGCCATATCTGGGTTAGTTCTCCCCACTGGAAAGGGGTTTCATGTCGCTTGCCGTGGATGATGCGTTCAAGATCAAAGTAGTCGGACATCTTTTCACTCCCTGTTGTTAATGACATCTGATGGGGGTTAATCACACCTGACGGATAGTGGCGGTTAACGCCCATCAGAGGCTTCCCAGTGCCGTAGTCATGCGTTGAATCAGTTCCTCTGTTTCGTTGGCTGAAATCGTGAAGGCCGGTGCCAGTTTTAAGTACGGGCCTGCTGCCCCAACGATGATGCCATGCTGCCGTATCGCCGCCTGCGCACGGCCACACTGCTCAAGGGACGAAAACGTCATCGATAGCATCAGCCCTTTGCCTTGGACGCTGATCAGCCCCTCGGTTGGCGGAAGATGTTGTTTGGCGAGCTGGAGGATCGTCCTGCCTTTTGCCGTGACCGCATCGTAGAGGTGATGTGCATCCAGATAATCCATGACAAACAGCGCCGCGCGGCAGCCCAGCAGGTTGCCGGATTGCGTGTGGCCGTGGCGGAAAAACGGCGGCGTTTGCCCTCTAAAGCTGTCGGTAATGGCCTCAGTGGCAAGCACGGCGGTAATGGGAACGCCACCGCCGAGACACTTGCTGAAAATGACAATGTCAGGCTGTGCGCCTTGTGAGACTGATTCACAGAACGTCCCTGCGCGGCCAACGCCGCAGTAGACCTCGTCGCAAATCAGTGGAATATCGAACTTCTTTGTCAGCAGCGAGAGCTGTTGCAGGAAGCCATCAGGCAGCAGCCGAGTGCCTTCCATTGCCATAATCGGTTCAATAATAACGGCGGCGATAGTCGATTCCTGTTCTGCCAGCAGCGTTTCCCAGGCACTGATATCGCTGAGATGTTCAGGTGGGGGCATCGTAATCGTATTGCTGTCGAGCAGGGACGGCAAAATGCCCTCGTTGATAAAAGGGCGTCTTGTCGCCATCATCGCGCCGAGCGTACAGCCGTGGTACGCACCGTTAATTGCCACGATTTTCGTTCGCGCCGGACGGGAGTGGTTGACCTGATATTGCCAGGCCATTTTTAGTGCGCTTTCAACGCCTTCGCTGCCGCTCCCGACGATGAATGTTTTGCTCAGGCCCGTACCGATGAGCTTCGCGGCAAGTTTCTCGGCCAGTTCGCCGGGGAGTTGGGTGTTTGAATAGATATTGCAGGCATGAATCAGCGTGGATAATTGCTGTTGCAGGGCGGCAATGAATTCAGGGTGAGAGTGCCCCAGACAGTGGTTATAGCAGCCGGACATGCCGTCAAAGTAGCGTTGGCCGCGCTCATCATAAAGATAAACCCCTTCGCCACGGTGAATCAGCGGGCGTTCGTCTTGATCCGCGAGAGCGGTGTAAGGCGGCCAGTATGAGTTAGAGGTAGGATTCATATTGTGTCCCTGTCAGCGTGGTCCTGAGGTCGTCAACGTTACTCACGATCGAATCAATCGTTCGGGTCTCTTTTTTCCCTGTGCCGGCGCAGAGCCTGAAATCGGAAATCCCCAGAAAAGACAGCACCGTGCTGGCAACACTATCGGGCGCTGACATGACCTCTTCGTAGTCAAGGGTGAGGATGTCATGGTGCTGAAAATCCTGATAAAACGCAGCCTGATTTTCCAGATTGCTATCGATGAATGTCGTTAATTCATCGGCAGACACCGCCATTTTTTCGTGCGAAATCGGGCGGCTATCCTGCTTGCCGACGTACCAGATGCGATCGCGCAGGCTTTTCTTCAACGACACAAATTGCTGTAGCCGGCTTCTTCTCTCTAACAGGATCAGTTTCAGGTCGGGGATCGCCTGCAAGGCGGGCCAGATCGGCGCATCACCCCAGGTAGTATCAAGATCCCGAAACAGCACGAAACCAACCGCCTCGACGTATTCAAAATAGGGTTTGAACAGGTGTCGATGTAGGATCGTCTCAATAGCGGTGTCTTTAACGGAATAGGGCAACAAATGTTGACCAAAGCGGTTGAAGGCTTCACCGTGCATTTCAATATTCGGGTGGGAACCTAGCAGCGTGCGGAGTAGGTGGGTGCCCGCTCTCGGCGTGGAGACGATAGCAAATTTCTGATAGCGGGTTTGTGCAGCCAGAATGTCCGCATCGACGCTGCCGCCGACCCATTTGTATTTTTCAGCCAGGGCAATTTTCTCGCAAAACAGCGCAAAATACGGCGGTGCATCGTGCTGGAGGCCTTGTAGTTGCTCCTGAACTTCGTCTCCGCGTATGCCCTGAGCGCTCCAGTTGACGCCGTTGAGCCGGTATTCATGAACGAAGGCCAGCATTGCCGCCAGCGTTTCCTCGCTTATCGGTGTCCCAGTTAATTCATCTCGCATTCGGGCGTGAAGGTGCGCTTGCGGGCACGTCAGCCAGCCATCCCAACGTGCCGCTATCGCGGATTCCGTCATTGAACGATCGGTCATGATCTCTCCTTAGATTATGCGATCAGGCTTGGTGCGCGGGTGAACATGCCTCGCAGCAGCGTTCTTGGGCTGGCGGGATCGTCCGTATAGGCATGGCGTCCGTGAGAGATTTTATCGTTACGCATGATCAAGGCCTGACCACGATAAAGAGGGAATGTCAGATGATAGCGGCTGCCTTCCGCAGCCAGTTGCGACATATATTCGACGGCCTCGACAACGCGCGGATTGATATTGCGTGAATAGTCCCAGTCGGCGGTCACATCCAGCGTAAACCCGCCAATAAACCCGCCGTCACGATCGGGACGAAAAACCGGACCAATATGGGCGTACTGTTTTCCGGACTGTGTTCCGGTTGAGCGGCGTCTGAAAATCTGGTCTTCAAGCAGAATATTCGCTAAATCAGGGTGTTCGGCCTGAAGTCGCTGAAAGGCAGAAACGCTATCGAATAGAACGGTTCCGCCGCCTTGGGTCGCATGCTGCTTACAAAGCAGAATCGACGTTTTTATGCTCCCAATCGGGATATACGAACCATCGGTATGAAGAGAAAGGTGTGAGGTACTATTGAAAACCTTATGGGTGCCGTGTGAGAGCCCGCCAATCTGATTCACTCCGGATGTGGATACCCCCTCTTTGTGCTCCTGACGGTTAAAGGCGGATTGATAAATATCACCCAGCGAATAAAGCGTCGACATTTTTTGGAAGTCAGAATCCTCGTATTTCCATTCACTGGTAACGATGGCAAACCGATATTTTTCGATATGCGCAATGACCGCCGCCTTATCTTCACTATCAATGACGTGTGGTGACCATCCATCAAAGCAACTTTTCATCGCTATTACTCCTGTAATTAGCTCGACTGAAAACGTACATGAATTTATATCCGTCATACTTCAAGTTGCATGCCTATTGGCTAGATTACGCGCTTCCTCCATGAGCCTCGTTAATTTGGAATGATTAAATAGCTAATAATGATGTGGGCGGTATTTATATGGCGCTCATGCCTCCGTCAATGGAAAGTATTTGACCTGTAATATATTTACTGGCATCGGAGGCAAATAGGATCGCCGCACCTTTTAAGTCTTCATCGTCCCCAATACGTTGCAGCGGGGATTTTTGCGCCAGTGCATCAACGCCAAGTCGATTCAACAAATTTTGTGTCATGGCGGAAGGAAAGAAACCGGGGGCGAGCGCATTGACGGTGATATTAAATTCTCCCCATTCGCCCGCCAATGCCCGGGTAAAATTCACTACGGCACCCTTGCTGGTACTGTAAGCGATGCCTTCCAGCCAGCCGGGCAGATTGCCCTGCAAGCCCGCAAGCGATGCTACGTTGATAATTTTTCCATAGCGGCGGGGAATCATGCTGCATTTGCCAATTTTCTGCGTTAATAAAAACAGGCTGCGGATATTCAGGTTCATGACGCGATCCCAGTCAGCAATCGCATGGTCTTCCGCTGGGGAACCGAATGCCGTACCGGCATTATTGACGAGAATATCTATCTGGCCCGTCTTGGCGATAGCTTCCTCTGCGAGGTGCTCAATATCGCGATCCTGCGCATTGTCGGCGGCAATCCAGTCGGCGCGAATACCCAATGAGGAGAGGTGTGACTGCGCGGTCTGCAATTCATCGGCGTGGCGCGCCGAGAGGATTATGTGGGCACCTTGTGCCCCGAGTGCTTCAGCAATTTGTAGCCCTAATCCACGCGATCCTCCGGTGATGAGCGCGGTTTTTCCAGACAGGTCAAAGAAGTGCGGCGTATCCATACCGATTCCCTTAATTGAGATTTCTATCCATTAGAATGTGCCCTAAATAATTCGTGTTGCAGAATAAAACGTTATTATTGAATAACGTATCTGAAACTTGAAATAGGAAGGGATAGCACTTGAAACAGCATTGAGTTTAAATAGATATCAGGAAAAAATTCCAGCGATATTCTGTCATTAATAAACAGGATATTTTTGAGTTGTGAGTGGTCACGCATTAATTACCTAAATAAAAATTATGCACTATAGCGCTAATGATTTTCCTCTTTTCTTTATCTGTTCCCGTCGCGTTAATGGTTTATTTGTTGCCCCTGTTTCGGGGGCAACATTCTATTTTTATGTCACTCGTTTTTCTGCGTCTTTTGACACGGTTAACGCGCCACGCTTAATGCGTGATGATGCTATCCAGCGCGCGCAGGTGTTCCGGCTGCCAGGACAGGTTGACTTCGGTGCCGGCTTTCCAGTGCGGCTGAATCTCGTTGGCGGGGAGTTTCACCATAAACTGCGGCTGGCCTGCCACTTCCGTCATCATCCTGACGTGATCGCCCAGATAGATGAACTGCTGAATTCGGGCTTTGACGTGCTGCATGCCGTCATCGACGTGAGCCGCGTTGACGTGAATACGTTCCGGACGGATGCAGAGCGTGATTTTTCGACCCGGTGAACTGGGGCGGACTTTCAGCGCGCGTAGCGAAGTGCCGTCGTCCAGCGTTGCCCGATAGAATGCGCCTTCGGCCTCGGCACGCGTGGCGAGCAGTGTATTATTTTCGCCGATAAACTGCGCCACAAAAGCGTTTTCCGGTTTTTCGTAGATGTCGCTGGGGCTGTCCATCTGCTGAATCACGCCATCGTTAAACACGGCGACGCGGTTGGACATGGTCATCGCTTCGCTCTGGTCATGGGTGACATACACCACGGTTAATTCCAGCGACTGATGCAGCTCCTTGATTTCTAGCTGCATATGCTCGCGCAGTTGCTTGTCCAGCGCGCCCAGCGGTTCATCCATCAGTACCAGCTTTGGCTCGAAAACCAATGCGCGAGCCAGCGCCACACGCTGCTGTTGGCCGCCGGACATCTGTGCAGGGTAGCGATCGGCCAGACTGGTGAGCTTCACGCGATCCAGTACCCGATCCACTTTCTCTTTGATATCGGCACGGTTCAGGCGGCGGATGGAAAGTGGAAACGCCAGATTCTCCGCCACGGTCATGTGTGGGAACAGGGCGTAGTTCTGAAACACCATACCGATGTCGCGCTGGTGCGGCGGGAGATGGTGCAGCGGGGCGTCGCGCAGCATAATTTCCCCCTGCGTCGGAGTTTCAAACCCGGCGAGCATCATCAAACTGGTGGTTTTTCCCGAGCCGGATGGCCCAAGCAGGGTCAGAAATTCACCTTCACGGATATCCAGATTGAGGTTTTTGACGATCAGGCGGTCTCCGTCATAGGTCTTCTGAACATTCCTGAAGCTGACGTAATTTCTCATTTTTCACTCTCCGGCAGTCACTGTTATTCATAAGAATGCATAAACCATGCCGGATGCGTAGTGAGCAGAAAATACCGTGCTGCAATGCATCATAACACCGTCGTTCATCATAACGGATGCGCCGTAATAGGGCGCACCGATGGAGGGTGGCACCGTAACGGTGCGAAGGGACGCATATAAAAACGGGAGCTGTCAAGCGTCAGAATGAGGGGGATTCAGCGCCTGAATACAGGCCACAATCACGGAAAATGCCTGCGTCATGTGGCTCTCTTCCACGCTGGCATAGCCCAGTAATAAACCGCGCTGCTGTGTCGGCTGCAGGTAATAGCTGGAAAGCGGTTTAACCATCACGCCGCGGCGCAAAATCGCGGCGCTCAATACAACATCATCGATGTGGGAAGGCAGGCTGAGCAGCATATGCAGCCCGGCATTGCTGTTGTCTCCGACGTAATCTGCCCCCAGATGCTGTTCGATCAGTGACGTCAATAGCGCGCGGCGTTTGGCATACAGCAGGCGCATACGGCGGATATGCGCGGCGTAGTGGCCTTCGCGGATAAACTGCGCGAGCGTCGCCTGCGTGAGCCAGTGACCGCCGCGATAGAGTTCGGAATGTGCCGTCTTCAGCGACTGCGCCAGCAGCGGTGGCAGCACCATGTAGCTGACGCGCAGGCCGGGGTAGAGCGTTTTACTGAATGTGCCGATGTAGATCACCGGCGATTGCGTCTGTAATCCTTGCAGCGCAGGGATCGGGCTGCCGGAAAAGCGAAACTCGCTGTCATAATCATCCTCAACGACCCAGCATCCGTGCTCCTGCGCCAGTGCCAGCAGCCGTTGACGCCGCGCCAGGCTCATCACCGCACCCAACGGATACTGATGTGACGGCGTCACGCATATCAGGCGTGGGGTAGCGTCGGGCGAGAGCGTTTCCGGCGGTACCAGCCCCTGTTCATCCACATCGACGGGGGCAACGCGCAGGCCGTTAATCGTCAGGACATTACGAATGCCCCAATAGCAGGGATCTTCAATCCAGGCCAGATCTCCGGGGTTGCACAGCATTTTAGCCAGCAGATCCATCGCCTGATGGGTGCCTTCGGTAATCAGAATCTGCTCCGGCGTACACTCCACCGAACGGGCGACGCGCAGGTAATCCACCAGCGCCAATTGCAGCTCGGGGCAGCCGCCAATCGGCGAATAGGAAAGCTGCTCAGGGCGAACGCGTCGCGTCAGGCGCGTCTGAATCCGTCGCCATAAATCGTGGGGAAAACTGGCGATATCCGGGATGCCCGGCATAAATGCGCCCCATTGTCGGGCGGAGGCACCGGCATACCCCAGAAGATGCATACCGCGCCGCGACAGCTCATGCTTAGGCTCGCGTATCTCCCCGGCATTGTCGCTACTCACCGGCTGCATATTGCCATCGGGGAGCTGTTCCGTGACGAAGGTCCCGCTTCCTTTACGCGCTTCAATATAGCCTTCCGCCAGTAGCTGTTCGTAAGCCGTCAGTACGGTATTACGCGACAGCGACAGCTGCTGCGCCAGATCGCGCGACGATGGCAGACGCTCGCCAGCGGTAATCGCGCCATCAAGGATCGCCAGCCGAATGCTGTCGTACAAACGCTTGTTCAGCGCGCCGTCTTGCTGGTTGGCTAAACGCTGAAGTAGTAAGTCGGTCAGAAGTGAGCGCAAAAGTGGATCCTTCAAATATTCAAAACTGGCACTGGATTATAGAACCATCTCGCGTCTAAATGACATCATCATCTTGCAACTACACTAATCGTTACCGTTCGACTCATCATCGTTCAACGACTAACCGATGTGTTTGGGATACCGGAGCAGACCATGAAGAATAGCGAACTGAATCAACGCCGTCTGGCCGCCACACCGCGTGGTGTGGGCGTCATGTGTGATTTCTATGCCGAGCGTGCGGAAAACAGCACGCTGTGGGATGTGGAAGGTCGAGAATTTATCGATTTCGCCGCCGGGATTGCGGTACTGAACACCGGACACCGCCACCCGAAGATTGTCGCGGCGGTGCGCGAGCAGTTGGATCGCTTTACCCATACGGCCTACCAGATTGTACCTTACGGCAGCTATGTCACGTTGGCCGAGCGCATCAACGCGCTGGCACCGATTGAGGGCGCGGCAAAGACCACGTTCTTTACCACCGGCGCCGAAGCAGTAGAAAACGCGGTGAAAATTGCCCGCGCGTACACCAAACGCCCCGGCGTGATCGCCTTCAACGCGGCGTTCCACGGCCGTACGCTGCTGACGATGACGCTGACGGGCAAAGTGGCACCATACTCCACAGGATTCGGGCCGTTCCCCGGCTCCATTTTTCACGCGCTTTATCCGAATGAGAAACAAGGCATCACCGTTGAGCAGGCGTTGGAAAGCGTCGAACGCCTGATGCATACCGATATCGCCGCCGATCAGGTTGCCGCGATTATTCTGGAACCGGTACAGGGCGAAGGCGGTTTCCACGTCGCGCCGCCAGCCTTTATCAGCGGGCTGCGTAAATTGTGCGACGAGCATGGCATCCTGCTGATTGCCGACGAAGTGCAGACCGGCTTTGCCCGTACCGGTAAGCTGTTTGCGATGGAATATTATGCGGAAAAAGCGGACCTGATCACCATGGCGAAAAGCCTGGGCGGTGGCTTCCCGATCTCCGGCGTCGTCGGTCGCGCTGACGTCATGGATGCCCCTTCGCCGGGCGGGTTGGGCGGCACCTATGCGGGTAACCCGCTGTCGGTTGCTTCGGCGCTGGCGGTATTGGATGTGATTGAAGAAGAGAAATTGTGCCAACGAGCACAGCGTCTGGGTGCTGCGCTGGTGGAAACGCTGGAGAAGATCAAAGCGCAGTGTCCGGCACTGGTGGCGATTCGTGCACAGGGATCGATGGTAGCGGCCGAATTTAACGATCCGCAGACTGGTAAACCCTCGGCAGAGATTACCCGTCAATTTCAGAAAAGCGCGTTGGAAGCGGGTCTGCTGCTCCTGACCTGCGGCGTGCATGGCAACGTGATTCGTTTCCTGTATCCGTTAACGGTGCCTGACGATCAGTTCAGCAAGGCGATGAGCATCCTGACGCGCGTATTAACACGATAGAAGAGAAGCTATGCAACTGGAACAGTTACTGAAACAACAAGCCTTATTCCGTCAACACTGCCTGATTGACGGCGAGTGGCAAGACAGCCAAAACGGTGAGCGTCTGGACGTCACCAATCCGGCGACGGACGAGGTACTGGGTAGCGTACCTCTAGTGACGGTGTCACAAACTCAGCAGGCGATTACCGCCGCTGAACAGGCGCTGGTTGAGTGGCGTAAGAAGACGGGAAAAGAACGTGCCGCGCTATTGCAGGCGTGGGCGCGCCTGATTATGGACAATCAGGAGGATCTGGCTGCGCTACTGACGGCGGAACAGGGAAAACCGCTGGCGGAAGCGCGGGGCGAAATCGCCTACGCGACCAGCTTTATCGACTGGTTTGCGGAAGAAGCCAAGCGCATTGAAGGCAGCGTGCTGCAATCCCCACAGGGGCAACAGCGCCTGCTGGTCATCAAGCAGCCGATTGGCGTGTGTGCGGCGATTACGCCGTGGAATTTCCCCGCGGCGATGATCACGCGTAAGGTCGGGCCTGCGCTGGCGGCCGGCTGCACGATGATCGTTAAACCTGCCGAGCAGACACCGTTTACCGCACTGGCGTTAGCGGAACTGGCGCAGCAGGCGGGGATTCCGCGCGGCGTGTTGCAGGTTATCGTCGGTGATGCGCAGTCGGTCGGTAAAGTGCTGTGCGATAGCCCGGTGGTGCGCAAGCTGAGCTTCACGGGTTCGACGGAAGTGGGCCGCATTCTGATGGCGCAGAGTGCGCCGACGGTGAAAAAGCTGTCGCTGGAGCTGGGCGGCAACGCGCCGTTTATTGTATTCGATGATGCCGATGTGGATCAGGCTGTGAAAGGCATTCTGGCCTCCAAGTTCCGCAACAGCGGGCAGACCTGCGTCTGCGCCAACCGAATCTACGTGCAAGAGGGTATTTATCCAGCGCTGGTCGAACGACTGGTTGAGGAAGTGCGCAAGTTGAACGTCGGCGACGGTACGCAGCCGGGCGTGACGCAGGGGCCGCTGATTGATGCTGATGCGGTCAGCAAGGTTGAGCAGCACATTGCTGACGCGCTATCGCACGGGGCAACGCTGCTGCTGGGCGGGAAACGCCACGAACGGGGCGGCACGTTCTTCACGCCAACCATCGTCGGCGGGGTGACGCGCGAGATGCGCTTTGCCCGCGAAGAGACGTTCGGGCCCGTGGCACCGCTGTTCCGCTTCAGCGATGAAGCAGAGGCGATTGCGATGGCGAACGATACCGAGTTTGGGCTGGCAGCCTATGTCTACACGCGTGACGCCGTGCGTCAGTGGACGGTACCGGAAGCATTGGACTACGGCATGGTTGGCATTAATACCGGACTGATTTCGAATGAAGTCGCGCCGTTTGGCGGGGTGAAGCAGTCGGGGTTGGGCCGTGAAGGGTCACGTTTCGGGATCGAAGACTATCTGGAGATGAAATACCTCTGCGTCGATCTTTCCCGGTAGATCGTCGGTAAGAAACGCGTGTCGATAGCCCGTATCGGCACGCGAACACCAGACGCGCAATGTGTCTGGGTGGTGCAAGGCAATGCTGGATTGCACCACAACATGGCAAAAAGGGTGAAATGGCATCAGGTATCGATAGCGGTTGTGTCTCCCTGATGCTTCTCCTCACCGTTCCCGCCGCCGCTGTAGTAAAACATCAATAAAATTTTCGAATTGGCACAATTTATGCTCATATTTTTTTGCGTGATTATCATGATACATGATGCATCAAAAATATAGCGCACAAAAATTGTGGTTCGTATTTGACCTTATTACGTTGGCTAACACTCCAGGAGCGAAAAGATGTCCAAACTCAACAACACATCCAAAGCGAAAGGCCTCTTCAACCGTCCGGTACTGAAGAAAATAGCGGCCACGGCTTTTCTGGTGACGATGGCCTGTCAGGCGCAGGCGGAGTCCGTCACGGTGATCTCATTCGGCGGGTTAAACAAGGATGCGCAGGATAAGGCATTTTACAAACCGTTCGCCGCAGCGGGCAAAGGCACGGTGGAAGCCGGTGAGTACAACGGTGAAATGGCACGTATCCGGGCGATGGTGGAAACCGGACAGGTAGGCTGGGACGTCGTGGAAGTTGAAGGTCCAGAACTGATGCGCGGCTGTAATGAAGGGCTGTTTGAACCGCTGGACTGGTCAAAACTGGGCGATCAATCCCAGTTTGTTAAAGGCGCAGTCAGTGAGTGCGGTGCGGGGATCTTCCTGTGGTCTACCGTGCTGACCTATAACGCGCAGAAGCTGAAACAGGCACCGAAAAGCTGGGCTGATTTCTGGAATGTGAAAGATTATCCCGGCAAGCGTGCGCTGCGTAAAAGCGCCAAATTTACGCTGGAAATCGCTCTGCTGGCCGATGGCGTGAAGCGCGAAGATCTCTACACGGTGTTGGCGACGCCAGAAGGTGTCGAGCGCGCCTTCAAGAAACTGAATCAGATCAAATCGAATATCCAGTGGTGGGAATCCGGCGCACAGCCTCTGCAATGGCTGGTGTCGGGCGATGTGGTAATGACCTCCGCGTATAACGGCCGCGTCTCAGCGGCGCAGAAAGAAGGGCATGACTTTAAGATTGTCTGGGCCGACAGCATTTACGATCTGGATAGCTGGGCGATCGTCAAAGGCTCCAAACACAAGGCATTGGCGGAGCAGTTTATTGCGTTTGCCAACCAGCCGGAAAACCAGAAAGTATTCGCTGAAAACATTCCGTACGGCCCGACGCACGTCAAAACCACCAGCCTGCTGGCTCCGGCCGTTGCTGCCAATTTGCCAACGGCCCCAGATAATCTGGCACAGGCGTTGCAAGTTGATACGGAGTTTTGGATCGATCACGGCGAAGAGCTGGAGCAACGTTTTAATGCCTGGGCCGCGCAATAAAGCCGCAGTGAGTGACCGTACGTGATGATGGAGAAAGAGCCTATGTCCCAGAGCGATGTCGTCGCCGCTGTACCGTCTGGCGGAAACGAAGAAAATTCAACCTTGAAGCAGCAACTGTGGCTGGCGCAGAAAGCCTATAAGAAACGCTCTCTGCTGCTGATTGCGCCGCTGTTTCTGTTTATCGTGGTGAGTTTTCTCTTCCCGATCACCTCGATTTTGGGGAAAAGCGTCTCCAACCCGGAATTGCGTGACAATATGCCACAGACCATTGCCGCGATGCGGCTTTGGTCGGGCAACGATGTACCGGATGAAGCCGTCTTTCGGGCACTGGTTGGCGATCTGCGCGATGCCCGCAGCAGCGGTAAGCTAAGCACGATCACCAAACGGTTAGGGTATGAAGGATCGGAATACCGTACGCTGATTACTCGCACACTGCGTAAGCTGCCCGCTGAGGGCAGCAGCGACATACGCGCTCAACTGATACGTGAACAGCCAATGTGGGGTGAATTGGCGACCTGGCAAACGTTCGACCGGGCGGCGCGGCCTTTCACCAGCTATTACCTGCTGGCGGTGTTTGACCACAAAATCGATGCCACCACGCAGCAGATTGTCCCGCAGCCTGCCGATCAGGCGCTGTACGTCGACGTGCTGCTGCGTACGCTGCTCATGGCGGGCGTGGTGACGCTGCTGTGCGTGGGGCTGGGATATCCGCTGGCCTATTGGCTGGCAAAACAGCCGTCTAACCGCGCCAATCTGCTGCTGATTCTGGTGCTGCTGCCGTTCTGGACATCGCTGATCGTGCGCACCGCGAGTTGGATTGTGCTGTTGCAGTCGGGCGGCTTGATCAACCGCTCGCTGATTCACATCGGCATTATCGATGAGCCGCTGGTGCTGGTGTTTAACCGCATCGGTGTCTACATCTCAATGACCCACATCCTGCTGCCGTTCTTCATTTTGCCGCTGTATGCGGTGATGAAAGGTATTTCCCCGAACTATGTACGCGCAGCGATTTCGCTAGGGGCGCATCCGTTTATCGCCTTCTGGCGGGTTTACGTGCCGCAAACGTACACGGGCGTGACGGCGGGAGCGCTGCTGGTCTTTATGATGGCGATTGGCTACTACATTACGCCAGCGCTGCTGGGTGGGCCGAGTGACCAGATGCTGAGCTATTTTGTCGCGTTCTTCACCAATACCACCATGAACTGGGGAATGGCGGCCGCGCTGGGGACGCAGTTGCTGATCATCGTGACGCTGCTGTACGTCGTGTACATCCGTGTCACGCGCACCAATGCAGAAGCCGCGGCGCACTAAGCACACCTTATATTGGGGAGATAACATATGAGACAGCAGGGTGAAGTGGTGATCCGTCTGTGGAACACATTCTTTAATTTTTACGGGGCGGCGATGCTGTTATTTTTAATCGTGCCCGTGCTGGTGATTGTTCCGCTCTCATTTAATGCCGGTTCGTTTCTGAGCTATCCGCTGACGGGATTTTCCCTGCGCTGGTATCGCGAGTTTTTCAACTCCAGCGAATGGCTGGGGGCGCTGGGCAACAGCCTGCTGATTGCGCCGCTTGCCACGCTGCTCGCGACGGTGCTCGGCGTGCTGGCATCGGTTGGGCTGGTACGCGGTGAGTTTCGCGGGAAGTCGCTGGTGATGGCCGTGCTGATTTCGCCGATGATTGCGCCGGTGGTGATTGTCGCGGTAGGGATGTTTTTCTTCTTCGCCAAGCTGTCGCTGCTGAACAGCTATCTGGGGTTGGTGTTGGCACATGCGATGCTGGGTGTGCCGTTCGTGGTGATTACGGTCACCGCGGTATTGAAGAATTACGATCACAACCTGACGCGTGCTGCCGCTAGCCTGGGTGCTTCGCCGCTGCTGGCTTTTCGCAAGGTAACGTTCCCGCTGATTGCGCCCGGTGTGTTCTCCGGTGCGCTCTTTGCTTTCGCAACTTCGTTTGATGAGGTGATCGTCACGCTGTTCCTCGCCAGCCCGCGCCAGCGAACGCTGCCGCTACAGATGTTTGCTGGTATCCGAGAAAACCTCGACCCGACGATAGCCGCCGCAGCCACCATGATGGTGGGCGCTGCGCTCGTCCTGCTCATCGTGATGGAGATTTTACGCCGCCGCTCGGAGCGTTTACGAAGCGGGGGCTAAGGTGGGGGGATCGAAAAGTGTCCAGCGTGAGAATATTTCGTGCGCGTTGATATTTGCATGCCGTTTCTTATCGCCATTAATGTAATGCGTAAGTGAGGGCAGTTGCTATCCGGCGTAAGAAATTATGCTGAGGAGATAGCAGGCTTAGGATGAGCCGCATGGACGCGGCTCAAGCTTGCGCCACGTCGGGAACGTGTCGCAAGCGGTCCTCTAAGCCTGATACCGACGAAGGCACCGCTTTAGCGGCATAATTAGCGCCGAAAAGCCAGTGGTCAAGGCGCTGCGGCGATTGAGCGCGCCTTGTCGGGCGTGTGATGAAGTCACAGAGAAATAACACTACTCATACGCACGAAACTTTCACATTAGGATGTATGTAGTCGTGAAAAGACCAAATTTCGCTGAAAATCCCTTCAGCTTTTTTTAAAACCCAATTTATGATGCATCAAACACCATTTTGATGTATCGCGTACAAAGGCTCAGGAGATTCGGTATGACAGTGCAAAAAACACTTTTGCTGACCGGCGCTAGCCGGGGAATCGGGCATGCCACCGTTAAGCATTTTCATGCGGCGGGGTGGCGAATCTTTACCGCGTCGCGCCAGAACTGGGCGGAAGAGTGCCCGTGGGCGGAAAAATTGCTTAATCACATTCATCTCGATCTGGAAGATATCGACAGCCTGCAACAGACGCTGCCGCTGATTAAGGAAAAGCTGGGCGGGCGGTTGGATGCGCTGGTCGATAACGCGGGAATTTCACCAAAGGGTGTCGACGGGCAGCGTCTGGGCGTGCGCGACACGGATTATGCGACCTGGCTGCGGGTCTTCAACGTCAATCTGTTTTCCTGCGCGCTGCTGGCAAACGGCTTGTTCGACGAGCTAAAAGCGTCACAGGGCTGCGTGATTAATGTGACCTCGATTGCCGGATCGCGCGTTCATCCCTTTGCCGGCGTGGCTTACGCCACGTCAAAAGCGGCGCTGTCCGCGCTAACGCGGGAAATGGCCTTTGATTTTGGTCCACACGGCGTTCGCGTCAATGCGATTGCGCCGGGGGAAATTGAAACATCGATTCTGTCACCGGGGACGGACGATATTATTGAGCGGCAGGTGCCGATGCAGCGTTTAGGTAAACCCGAAGAGGTAGCAAGTTTGATCTATTTTCTCTGCACTTCCGGGGCCTCTTATGTCAACGGCGCGGAAATCCACGTTAACGGAGGGCAGCATGTCTGACGGACGACGCACTGCACCTTTTCCCACGTTTCCCTCCGAGGCGTCCAATCAGCCGATTTTTGCCGACGTTGCATCGCATGGCGATGAGCTGATGACGCAGGCGGTCCCGCAGGTTTCCTGTCAGCAGGCATTGGCTATCGCGCAGCAAGAATATGGCTTGTCTGGGCAGATGGCGCTGCTTCAGGGCGAGCGTGATATGAATTTCTGCCTGACGGTCACGCCCGATGAACGCTACATGCTGAAAGTCATCAATGCGGCGGAGCCCGCCGACGTCAGTGATTTTCAGACCGCGTTGCTACTGCATCTTGCTCAGCAGGCACCCGAATTGCCCGTCCCGCGCATCAGGCCGACAACAGTGGGTCTGCCAGAAACGTGCGTTGAAATTGATGGCGTACCGCTGCGCGTGCGGCTGGTGAGCTATCTCGCAGGCATGCCGCACTATCTGGCTTCGCCTTCAACGGCACTGATGCCGCAACTGGGGGGCACGCTGGCGCAGTTAGACAACGCGCTTCACGGCTTTACGCATCCGGCAGCGAACCGTTCTCTACTGTGGGATATCAGCCGCGCAGAGCAGGTGCGTCCTTATCTCGATTTCGTTCCTGAGCGACAGCAGTATCAGCATCTTCAGCGCACTTTTGACCGTTATGACAGCCATGTCGCGCCTGAATTGACGATGCTACGCCGCCAGGTCATTCATAACGATCTGAACCCGCATAACGTGCTGGTAGACGGTTCGTTGCCGACGCGGGTCACCGGCATTATCGATTTTGGCGATGCCGTCTTTGCCCCGTTAATCTGCGAAGTGGCGACGGCGCTGGCGTACCAGATTGGCGATGGCGCGGACCTGCTGGAACAGGTTGTGCCGTTTGTTGCCGCCTATCATCAGCACAGACCGCTGACATCGGCGGAGATCGCGCTGTTACCGGATTTGATTGCGACCCGCATGGCGCTGACCCTGACGATTGCGCAGTGGCGGGCATCACGCTATCCCGACAATCGGGAATATCTGCTGCGCAATGTGCCACGCTGCTGGCACAGTTTGCAGCGCATCGCAACCTATTCCCATACCCAGTTTGTGACTCGCCTACAGCAGGTTTGCCCGGAGAACGCGCGATGAATCAGAGAGAAATCACGCCTGAAATGACCACGACAGAGGCGTTGCTGGCGCGCCGTCAGCGAGTATTGGGCAGCGGCTACCGCCTGTTTTATGAAGACCCCTTGCATGTTGTTCGCGGTGAGGGCGTGTGGCTGGTCGATCATCAGGGGAAACGCTATCTGGATGTGTATAACAATGTGGCCTCGGTCGGACATTGCCATCCGGCAGTGGTTGAGGCGATGGCGCGACAGAGCGCACAGCTCAATACCCACACGCGATACCTGCACCCTGCAATTGTTGATTTCGCGGAAGATCTGCTGAGTGAATTTCCTGCCGAGTTGAACAACGTGATGCTGACCTGTACCGGCAGTGAAGCCAACGATCTGGCATTACGCATTGCCCGACATGCGACGGGGGGAACGGGCGTATTGGTGACGCGCTGGGCGTATCACGGCGTGACTAGCGCGCTGGCAGAACTGTCGCCATCGCTGGGGGATGGTGTGGCGCGTGGCAGTCACGTGAAACTGATCGAGCCGCCGGATACCTATCGCCAGCCCGGTGCATTTCTTCGCAGTATTCGTGATGCGCTGGCGCAGATGCAGCAGGAAGGCATTCGTCCTGCCGCGCTGCTGATCGATACGATTTTTTCCAGTGATGGTGTGTTCTGCGCACCGGAAGGTGAGATGGCGCAGGCGGCCGCGCTGGTTCGTCAGGCGGGTGGACTGTTTATCGCGGATGAAGTGCAGCCGGGCTTTGGGCGCACCGGGGAATCAATGTGGGGCTTTGCGCGTCACGGTGTTGTCCCCGATCTGGTGAGTTTAGGGAAACCGATGGGCAACGGACATCCAATTGCTGGATTGGTTGGGCGTTCCGCGCTGTTCGATGCATTCGGGCGAGATGTTCGCTATTTCAATACGTTCGGCGGCAATCCGGTGTCCTGTCAGGCGGCGCATGCGGTGCTGCGGGTGATTCGGGAAGAACAGTTACAGCAGAATGCCCAGCGGGTTGGTGATTATCTGCGGCAAGGCTTACAGCAGTTAGCGCAGGATTTCCCGCTGATTGGCGATATTCGGGCTTACGGTCTGTTTATCGGCGTAGATCTGGTTAGCGATCGCGAAAGCAAAGCGCCGGCAACGGAATCCGCATTGCAGGTCGTGAATGCTATGCGTCAGCGCGGTGTGCTGATCAGCGCGACGGGGCCAGCGGCGAACGTGCTGAAAGTTCGCCCGCCGCTGGTGTTTCAGGAAGAGCACGCCGATGTGTTTTTAACCACGTTGAGCGACGTGTTAAAGGTCGTCGATACCCGCACGTGGGAATAATCAATCGCGCGGGTGACGTGAAAACGGTGTGGTGATTAGATACGGAACGCCGCAACGGCATGGCTGAGTTCACCCGCACGTTCGGACAGTGAACCAGCGGCTGCGGCGGCTTCGTTTACCAGCGCGGCGTTTTGCTGCGTGACCGTTTCCATCTGTGAAATCGCGGTATTAATCTGCCCAATGCCCAGGCTTTGTTCATTGCTGGCGGTAGAAATTTCGGTCACGATCGAGGCCACGCGTTTGATGTCTTCCACCACGCTTTGAATCATGCTGCCCGCGTCGATGACGGCATGGTGTCCATGATTTGCCTGTTCCACGGACGTCCCGATCAGTTCTTTGATCTCTTTCGCCGCGTTGGCGCTGCGCTGTGCCAGCGTTCGCACTTCGCCCGCGACGACCGCAAAGCCTCGGCCCTGTTCGCCCGCTCGGGCGGCTTCCACGGCGGCGTTCAGCGCGAGGATGTTGGTCTGGAAGGCGATGCCGTCGATCACGCCGATAATATTGGTGATTTTCTCTGCGGATGACACCATCTGTTGCATGGCATTGGTCACATCGCCCATCATCTTGCCGCCGTCAACCGCGCGCTGTGAGGCGGTGGTTGCCAACTGGCTGGCGTGAGCGGCATGGGTGGCATTCTGTTTGACCGAGGAGGTCATCTGTTCCATTGATGCCGCCGTTTCTTCCAGTGAACTGGCCTGCTGCTCGGTTCGAGAGGAGAGATCGATATTGCCGCTGTTAATCTGGCTGGATGCGGTCGCAATAATGTCGGCGTTGCTGTGTACGCGCTCAACGATATCCGTCAGGTTCAGCACCATTTCCCGCAGTGCGGTTTGTAGCTGTCCCATTTCATCGTTCGACGTAATCGCGATGCGGTGTGTCAGATCGCCATCTGCCACTTTTCTGGCTAAATCCACGGCATTTTTTATCGGTACGGCAATCGATAGAATCAATCGCCAACCGGATAAGGCAACGATAGCTATCCCGATCAGAAGGGTAATCACTACGAAAAATAATATATTACTGAAACTATTTTGTGATTCAGAATAGAGTTCCTGGCCCACATCAGATTGTAATTTAATCAACTGATCGGCAGTCTTTTGCAGCGGTGCATATTCGCTTTTTAAGGTGTGATTAATAATATATTCTAATGCGTCTTTATCATTCTTCTTAATTGCATTAATGGCGGGAGTAACGACTTTATCGTTGTACTGCTTGTATAACATTGCAAACTGTTCTTCTAATACTTTCTCGTCGCCCGTTAAATACGTCTTGCTGTATAAATCCCATTGCGCATCATAAATTTTTTGTGCTTCTGCAATGTGCTCCAGTCCGGTCTTAACATCGCCTGGTTGTGAGAGATCAACGCTGGCGACTTCAAACATCACGGTGTTCACCTGCCTGGTGATGTTGTCCAGATAACCCAGTGCTATCAGCCGATCCTGATACAGGGTTTTCATCGATTGGTTGGTGTTGTTCATGCCAAACAGCCCGATAAGAGAGACAACCAAAAGCAATAATGCCATTAACAACATAACCGAAATTAATTTAAGTTTAATGCTCATAAGTACCTCTAAATTACTCCCAGATAAGGAGCGGTATTCCTATATCGACGGAAGAAAGAGAATATTTATGTTGAGACTAACTAAAATTAAAAAATGGCATCAGGGGACTTGTGACAGCATCGATTTACATTGGTTTACAAACCAAGTGGCATTCTATGCTGCCTGGAAATTAGTCATTAAAATATTATCCTGACCGGAAAGTTACCGTTACAGCTAACTGACGGAGATAATCGTTAAGGTAACGCCATAATTGCCGATTTCTAAAAAACTAGAAGCGTGAATTTTTAAAAATAATGAAACAAAACTGCGGTGAGGATAATCATTCGGATAATAAATTTCCGTTATTAATTTTCCGTTATTAAACTTCCGTTATTAAATACTATCCCCCCGCGTGACGTTCCTCTTCCCCGCGCAGGAAAATGCGGGGGAAGAGGAGAGCCGTTACCGATGCTGAGCTAATTGCACGGCGTCATGCAGATTGAGGCGCTGCCAGAAATTCTGCGGGCCTTTATCGCCCGGTGCGCCGGAGAGCGGGTACCCGTCAGCCAGCGCGGTTTTCACCATCAGGTTTCTGCGTTCGGTAACGGAGAGATGCGGAAGTACGGGGTCAAGCAGGACTTCCGCACCTTCTGGAACGCTAACTGGGAGCGCTTTACCGGGTTGCGCCGGCAGGCCGTACGTCATCGTGTAGTGATAAAACGTCTTCATTTCCGGTGCGGCGTAAGGATCGTCCTGTGGATCACTCTTGGCACAGGCGCTCAGCGTTGTACCACAGGCTTTCTCTAACGCGCTGCGTAATTCCGTCTTCGCCTGTTCAAACAGCCGACGGTACTGTGGGTCGTTGAGGTAGTGCGCCACGTTGCGCTCGGCAAGCATCCGCGACCCGATCACATCTAATGGATAATGTACGCCCAGCACGATGCGTGAATAGCCGTAGCGCGCGCCGCGATCGATCAGTGGGACGAAACGCTCAGGGATCATTTCCGCTAATAGCAGCGCGTCGGTGTAGCCGGTGTTGGTATGCCCGCTCGGAAATGCGCCACCGGAAGCGGTGTAAGGTTTGTTATCACCAATCACGGCGGTATCCGGCACCAGATGAATAGTGTTATTGGGCTGTAGGAAAGGGCGAGGGTAGTCGAAATGTTGCTTAGCCGCGGAGGTACTGACGGCGGATAACTTGAGTAAGACGGCGGCCTTGCGTATTTCACCGTGGTTATACGCGTTAATAAAGACCTTGCCCAACCGCGGACCCAATGCATCAGCCAGATAGTAGAGATACCCCTGGCCTTCGGCATCGATCAGCGCCTGTTCGCGCTGCCCGGTGGTCGCTTCGCGATTAATGCGCGTCACAATAGCGGTATTTTGCTGTAACACATAGGTGGAAAGGTGTGAGAAAGATTCCAGTAGCGCAATGCCGGCCTGCTGGTTGGCTTTCACGGCGAAGTCATAACCGCTGTTGTTGAGCCAGTCGATATCCGCCATTTGTGGCGTTTCTCTCGCTTGCTCCAACTGAGCCCGGGTAAGCTGCGGTGCATCGCCCTGGATCGCTTTGCGCAGCGCGGACTGAATGGCTTGCTCCAGTTCAATAACCTGAGGGCGGCTACTGGCCTGCGTGGTGGTATCGACAATGGTGCCGATCGTCGCGCTGTCCGGCTCAGACGCCGTTGCAAACTCAGAAAGCGGTAATAAGAAAAGACTGACAACAGGCAGCAGCATAGAGCGATAACGCATGGTGGCATCCTTAATTGGGAGGATAAACGTTTTTCGGTGCGGGATCAGGCTAGGCGCTGATTGTGATGGTAATGTTTCAGGATATATTTTGAGATGCTTATCAACGCATTATCATGATTTGTTATGTTTGGTGACGCCGTGAACCTCACAAGGGTGACTGAGGACGGTAGTTACCTATATAGAAGAAAAAGACATAAAAGAGTTTCTAAAAAACAGAAAGGTGATTTGCTTTTTTTATCATTGACGCAAAGCTCATTTCTCTCTACTTTAAACAGACGATTATTTTTTAATATTTCATTGATTTATAAGTAATTAATCTAATTATAACAAAAATGGCAGACATAAATAGCCCGGTTATTCCTCAACGCAAAAAGGCGATGGCGAGCCTACCCCTGTTAAAAATGGCAAGTGAAACAGTCCTGTGGGATAGGTTCAACGTCAACTAATGCGAAATGATTTTACCCACGAATAATGATTTCCCTACATCAAACAGGCATACGTTTGCGTATGCCAATAAAATAGTCAGTAACAGCAGGAGTGAGTCAGGTAATGATTCGGTTAGAAAACGTGAGCGTTGATTTTCCCGCCGGTAAAGCTGCACAGTCCAGGGCGGTAAACAACGTCAACCTGACCATTCAACAGGGTGAAGTGTTTGGGATTGTCGGCACCAGCGGCGCAGGAAAAAGTACGCTGCTGCGGACGATCAATTTATTACAGCGCCCAACCGAAGGGCGCGTGTTTTTGGGCGACACGCTGATTAGCGATGCGTCCGGCCGCGAACTGCGCCAGCATCGGCAGCGTATCGGGATGATATTCCAGCATTTTAATCTGATGCATACCCGCAATGTATATGACAACGTGGCGTTCAGCCTGCGTGCTGCGGGGAAGAGTAAAGAAGAGATTGCCTCACGCGTGCCGGAAATTCTGGCGCTAGTCGGGTTGCAGGACAAAGGAACAGCCTATCCGGCGCAGCTTAGCGGCGGGCAGAAGCAGCGTGTGGGCATTGCCCGCGCCATCGCGAACCATCCCGAAGTGCTGTTGTGTGACGAACCTACCTCGGCGCTGGATTTGGAAACGTCGGCGTCTATTCTGGCGCTATTGAAAAGCATCAATGTCCGGTTAGGTATCACGATCGTGCTTATTTCCCATGAGATGAGCGTGATTAAAAGTATTTGTCAGCGCATGGCGGTGATGACGGGCGGAAATATTGTGGAAGAGGGCGACGTCTTTACGATCTTCTCCTCGCCGCAGCACGCCTATACCAAACAGCTGGTTAGCCATACCAGCCCGGTCGAATTACCTGAACGCTTTAAGCAGAATAATAAGGGCGTCTTGCTGAAAATACTCTTCGCCGATGATTCGGTAGAACAACCGATATTATCCGACGTGGCACAGCAATTTCAGGTATCGGTCAATATTCTGCACGGCAATATTGAATACATTAACGATCGCGCACTGGGGCATATTATCGCTCAGATTTCATACCGTGACGATCCTGCGGCGGATAATTTAGCTGCTGCTATTGCTTATATTCGACAGAATACCTTTGGGGTGGAGGTCATCAATGACTGAGTTATTCGGTGAATTAATCTTCGCCTTCGGTGAAACCTTCACGATGGTGTGTATTTCAACGCTCTGTGCGGTGATATTCGGCCTGCCGTTAGGTATCGCGATTTATGTGACCGATCGTCATTTATTCTGGCAGAACCGTTTTATCTATCTGGTGTCGACCATTCTGGTGAATATCATCCGCTCGATCCCGTTTGTGATCCTGCTGGTGCTGCTGTTGCCATTAACACAGCTGCTGCTGGGTAACACGATTGGGCCGGTTGCGGCGGCGGTGCCGATGTCAGTCGCGGCGATTGCCTTTTATGCGCGCCTGGTGGATTCCGCGCTGCGTGAAGTCGATCCGGGTATTGTGGAAGCGGCGGAAGCCTTTGGTGCTAGCCCGACGCGTATCATCGCCACCGTGCTGTTACCGGAAGCGCTGGCTGGATTATTACGCGGCCTGACGATCACGTTGGTCAGCCTGATTGGTTATTCGGCAATGGCCGGGATTGTTGGCGGCGGTGGTGTCGGCGATCTGGCGATCCGCTTCGGCTATTACCGTTATGAAACCGAAGTGATGGTGGTGACCGTGATTGCGCTGGTGGTGTTGGTGCAGGTCGTGCAAACGCTGGGCGATATATTATCGCGTCGGGCGAATAAGCGCGAACGCCGCTAAACCACGACAGAATAGGGTATTCAGGGCAGCAGAGAGATGTCATGAAAATAGACAAAATTGTATTAAGAAAAATGAAAATGGCGCTGAAAACGCCATTTACGACCAGCTTTGCGACGCAGACGGAGAAACATTTTTCCATCGCGGAAGTGCATGCTGGCGGACAGATTGGTTACGGCGATTGCTCGGCAATTTCGCTGCCGTTTTATAACGAAGAAACTAACGTCACCGCCTGGCATATTATGCGTGACTTCCTGATCCCGATGATTAAGCAAGCTGGAGATATTGAACATCCTTCGCAGGTGCGCGATATTTTCGCTCCGGTAAAGCGTAATAATTGCGCCAAAGCGGCAATCGAAGGCGGTATTTGGGATGCCTACGCGAAGATAAAAGATGTACCGCTGCATCAATTACTGGGTGGCGTACGAGATAAAGTCGAAGCGGGCGTGAGTATTGGTATTCAGGAAACGCCCGATAAATTAGTCAGCGTGGTCGATAATTTCCTGAATGAAGGCTACAAGCGCATCAAAATAAAGATCAAACCGGGAAAAGATTACGACTATATTCTGGCGCTGCGTCAGGCGTTTGGTGATATCACGCTGATGGTGGATGCCAATTCCGCCTACACGCTGGACGATATCGATTTCTTTAAGCGCATTGATCCATTCAATCTGCTGATGATTGAACAGCCGCTGGCGCACGACGATATTATCGACCACCGCAAACTGCAGGCGGCGGTAAATACGCCTATCTGTCTGGATGAAAGCATTGCGTCGGTAGAGGATGCACGTAAGGCGATCGAGCTGGGCAGCGCCAAAATCATCAATATTAAAGTCGCGCGCGTGGGCGGCATTACTGAAACCAAGCTGATTCATGACTACTGTCAGGCCCACAATATTCCGGTGTGGTGCGGCGGTATGCTGGATACGGCGGTCGGTAAAGCACACAATATCGCGGTATCTACGCTGCCAAACTTTATCTACGCGCACGATATTCCGCCATCTTCCCGCTATTGGCATGAAGACTTCATGCTGCCGTTTGTCGAATTAGACAAAGACAGCTGCGTCGCAGTGCCAAATAAGCCGGGAATCGGCTTCGAGATTAACCCTGAACTGTACGACAAATATTGCTACGGACAGGAAACCTTTTTGTTTTAACTGATTCTTGAGTAAGCCTTTTTTAGTAAGACATGTGAGCAGTAAAACGTTATCCAACACCAGGGAATAACGTTATAAAAATAGAGAAAAATAATGAGCGATGTTGCATCGCGCGTAAGGGGATAGATTTAGGGAGAAACACGGTGATGAGGTTCCCGCAGGGATGCCTCGCACCGTGGTCGCTCCCGGTATCTCGATCTTAACCGTGGCTACAGACGCCCAACATAACGAGAATGCCGTTAGCAAAACGGCGAAGACTGACTAAATCGGACAGACAGGAACGCGACGATGCGATTGAAAAAACTCATTCCACTCATGCTGGCGCTGGGTATCTCTCAGGCTTACGCAGCAGATTCAGGTAAAGAAATCACCATCGGCGTCTCGCCGGGGCCGTATGGCGATATGGTCACGAAAGCGATCAAGCCGGAAATGGTGAAAAAAGGCTACGAGGTAAAAGTGCGCGAATTCAGCGACTACATCCAGCCGAATCTGGCACTGTCGAACAAAAGTATCGACGCCAACCTGTTCCAAAACCGCCGCTATCTTGATCGTTTCAGCGCGGATAAAGGGTTGAAACTGGCGGAAGTGATCACCGTGCCGACGGCCAGCATGGGCTTTTACTCCAACAAAGTACGCTCGCTGGATGAGCTGAAAGCGGGCGATATCGTCACGCTGCCAAACGATCCGTCCAATCTGGCTCGTTCGCTGGATTTCCTGCAAAAATACGGGCTGATCAAGATCAATCCAGAGATTACGCCAACCAAAGCCTCGCTGCGTGATATCACTGAAAACCCGAAAGGGCTGGTCTTTAAACCGCTGGAAGCCGCACAGCTGCCGCGTGCTTTGGGCGGCGTAACTGGCTCGCTGATTAACGCCAATTTCGCGATTTCTGCTGGCCTAAACCTGTCTGACGCGATTCAACTGGATGTGCTGCCGGAAGACCTGAAAAACATGATCGTTGTGCGTGCGGAAGATGCCGACAAACCGTTTGCTCAGGATCTGAAAGCCGCCGTTCAATCCCCGGAATTCGCCGCGTTCTTTGAGGACAAAAACTCCATGTTCCACGCGTTCCAGAAGCCGGAGTGGATGAAGAAGAAAGGTACGCAATCCGAATAAACGACTCCCGAACCGGTTGACGCTATTGCCCGATATTACTATGGTAGTTATTACCATAGTAATATCGGGCATTCTTTTATGGGACAAAAAAGGATTTTTGTTGAGCGTCACTACAATAAATCTCGTAGAAAATCAGGCATAACCGATCATCAGTTACGTGATATTGCGGCAGACATTATTGATCATCCCGATAAAGGAGGTCTCGGTGGTGGTGTTTATAAAAAGCGCGTTGCTACCAGTCTGGGTAAACGTGGCGGTGCCCGGACAATAGTGGCTTATCATCGAGAAGGTAAGGTGTTTTTCTTTGAAGGATGGGAGAAAAACACGGTATCAACGCGTGGGAAAGAAATTCCCGATGATGTATTGGCGGCTTTTAAAATTGCGTCAACGGTGTTTAAAAATAAATCTGATGCCGATCTCGAAACAGACCTTAAAAACAAAGAGCTTGTTGAGGTGATAAATGGTTGATAAGCGCTTATTAAATATACAGAACATGATTCAGCGTCAACATGCCGCAGGTACGGCCAGTGACGTCGATCTTGACGCTATCAATCGTCTGGTAGCGGAAAGTCAAAAAATGGAATCACGCGCCAGTATGGACGCGAGCAGAGTGCGGGCCATCCGTGAGCGTGAAAAAATTAGTCAAAGCCAACTGGCTGGCATCATTAATATGTCGGCCAACAGCGTTCAGAAATGGGAACGTGGAGTAAGCGCACCAACCGGTGCGGCGTTACGAATACTGGAGGTCATCGAGAGAAAAGGCTTAAGTGCTATTCTTTGATGATGCGGTTAAGAAAGATAGCTGGTTGTTTCATTGCGCTCAGTGGCCGTCTAGTACGGCCACGTTCGCGTTTATAAGCATTGTGTTCAGGTTTAAACATCACTTCTGACGCACGTACACTCTGTGTTCTTCTAATAGCGTATGGCCTTGCTCCCCCAGTTCCCAGAACAGGCCGGTCATGATTGCTAACCCTTCGCGGGCGACGGATTTCAGCAGGTGCTCGTTGACCGCGTGCTGACCGCATGCCGGATAGGAGTGGGGGATCCACAGCGTCGGCAGGCCGAGGATGTCGGCGAAAACGTCATTAGGCAGCGATCCGCCCAAATTCGGTAACAACGCAGGCTGTTTGCCGCTGATGTGCTGCATCAGTGCCAGCGTCCAGTTCACCAGCGGATCTTCGGGGTTAAAGCGCGTCGCCGGAGACGTGTTAAGTACCTCAACGTCCACCTGCGTAAAGCCGTGCTGGTCGAGGTGTTGACGCACATGTTGCGCCAGATGCTGCCAGTCGGTGCCGACCACAAAGCGCAGCTGGCAAATCGCCGTGGCATCGGCGGGAATCGCGTTCACCGGTTTGTTCGGGTTACCGGTAATAAACGACAGTACTTCCAACGTGTTCCAGCCAAATAGCCGTTCGGCTGGTGTGAGACCGTCTTCGCCCCAGTTTTCATCAATCGCCGGATCGCCTTCACTGCCGGCGGGGTCGATCGTGCTGAGGATTTCGCGCAGCGCCGGCGTTAGCTGAGGTGGCAGCAGGGTGTCGATATTCATCCGTCCTTGTCCATCAACCAGACTCGCTACGGCGTTAGCCAACTGAGTACCCGGATTGCTCAGCAGTCCACCCCAGTTGCCAGAATGGTATGCCTGATCGCGTGCTTTGATGCGCAAACGGAAATTGATGCAGCCGCGAGAGCCGAGGAACAGCGTCGGGCGCGCTGCGCTGAGGCGCGGCCCGTCGGAGGCGATAAAGATATCGGCCGCCAGCGCCTGTTTGTGCTGTTGGCACAGCTCGGCCAGCCCCGGTGAGCCAATTTCTTCACCCATCTCGAACAGTAGTTTGCAGTTGAAACCTAAACGCTGCCCACGAGCCTGAAACACCTGCTCCAGCGCCATCAGGTTAATACTGTGCTGGCCTTTGTTATCGGCGCTGCCGCGTCCGTACCAGTGGTCGCCTTCTTCCACTAATTCCCAGGGTTTGAGCCCATCGCGCCAGTTTTCTTCATCACCAAAAACCACGTCGCCGTGGCCGTAAGACAGCACGGTCGGCAGGCTGGGATCTTCAATGCGTTCGGCCAGCAGAAAAGGGGGATGGCGTTCATCTGGCGAGGCAATCAGCCTTAAGCTGAATCCCATCGCCTGCAAGGCGGGCTGGATTTCGTCGGTTAGATAGCGGTTCAGCGCGGGATGGTTACCGGCTTTCTGGCTCTCACTGGCGTGGGCAATACGCCGGGCCAGCGTCTGTTTAAATTCTCCGCGATCGAAACGTTCACAGGCGATACGAATAAGGTCTGCGCTGGTCATGCCTTTCCTTGCTGGATAATGTGCCGAAGTTACCGATATTTAAAGAAAAAACGAGCTTTGCAACAATAATAAAAATTGCAATTAAGCTTTGCTTTTAATATAAACCTGCGAATCCCCCGCGATGTCTGAAAGGAACGCCGCCATGCACAGCTCCGAGATTCGTTATTTTCTAGTGGTTGCCACCACCGGTTCGCTCAGCGCCGCCAGTCAGCACCTGTTTGTTGCTGTTTCTGCGATCAGCCGCCAAATCCAGCGGCTGGAAGAACGCATCGGCGTGCCGCTGTTCGAGCGTCATGCGCGCGGTATGGTGTTAAACGATGCGGGGCGCATTCTGGAAAATCACGTGCGTAAGAGCATGATGGACATGGATGCCGCCGTGGCGGAGATTCAGGGGCTGAAAGCCAGCCGGCGGGCGCTACTGCGGATCGGCTGCACGGAGGGGATGGCATTTGATCTGCTGCCGACGTTATTTGCACGTTTTCGCCAGCATGACCCGGATACCACCTTTGCGCTGAAAGTGGACTCGGCGATGCAGGTGTCCCAGATGATCCGCAATGGTGAAGTGGATATCGCGCTCCAGTTTGCGCTGGCACCTGAGCAGGGCGTGAATGTGGAACTGGCGCTGCCTGCGCCGCTGATGCTGCTGATGTCTGACGATCACCCGCTGGCGCAGCAGTCTATTCAATTGGCGGATCTGCATCCTTTCCCACTGGCCTTACCGGAATCCTCGACCACGCTGCGGCAGTTGTTTGACCTCTCATGCCGCATGAACGGCACCTTTCTGGAACCGACGCTGTGCTGCAACAACTTCACCACGCTTTATTACTATGCGATGAGCACGCCGGGGGCGGTCACCGCCTGTAGTTTCTACTCCGTGATGTACAAGTGCTTACAGCAGCCGATGCGGCTTAAACCGCTGAATATTAAGCAGCTTGACCAGCGCTCGCTGCAAATCCAAACGCTGGCAGGCAAAGCGCACGCGCCGCAGCAACAGGCTTTCCTTGATTTCATGATGGCGGAGCTGCGTCAGGGAGAGGCGTATTATCTGAGTCAGATCGCGGAAAGCTAACTATCCGCCGTTACTCCATCTCAATAATGTCGCGTTTTTGTTCGTCTTCGAGCTGGCGCAGGACGCGATACACCTGCGCCACGGCCTGAAGCGTTTCGCGCGGAATGTAGTGGCCTTCCGGCGTGGTGCGATACAGCGTGCGGGTCAGCCAGATAAAGCGAATCACGGGAATGTCTGCTTTTTGCGCCTGCGCAATAAGTTCCTGCGCCGCGCGGTCTTCCCCCTTGAATAAAATGCGTGGCAGCGGTGTTTTACCGGGGCGATAGTAAAGCCCCACCGCATAGTGCGTCGGGTTAACCAGCAGCATATCGGCGTCTTCGACCTTGGCTTTGGGGCGCGGCGCGGCAGGTTCGTTCATCAGTTCGTGCGCCAGCGATTTGCGGTGACCTTTCATGTGCGGATCGCCTTCGGAATCCTTGTGCTCGTTGCGTAAATCCTCGTGGCTCATCCGTTGCTGCTTGAGGAAGAAATACTTTTGCAGACCGAAATCCAGTGCGGACAGCACCAGCAGTGCCGTCAACGTGGTGCGGGCAACGCGCATCAGCAGCGCTTTAACCCCTTGCCAGAAGCCGTGTAGATCGCCATAGGCCAATTCGACCAGCGCTTCCAGCTCCGGCACCACCACTTTATAAAAGACGGTACCGATCACCACGGCTTTCAGGATATTGGTCAGCATTTCTACCAGCTTGCGCATCGAAAACATCTGCTTAAACTGGTTGATCGGATTCAGGCGGTTGAGATCGAGGTTCAGCGCTTCGGGGGCAAACAGCGGACCATACTGGAGCCAGCCGCCGACCACGCGCAGCAGCACGGCAATGGCGGCGGCTAACAGGCAGAGCGTGCCCGCCAGCACGGCGGCATCGTGGAACACCTCTTTCGCCACCTGTGCAAACGGGGCATCCAGCCGTTGCAGCGGCAGTTGCACCAGCGTTTGCAGTTTCCCCATCGTGCTGTCCGCCAGCGCCAGTACGCACTCCAGCAGGCCGACGCAGATCAGCAGTTTGGGCACATCCTGACTTTGCCCGACTTCCCCTTTACGGCGCGCGTCTTCGAGCTTTTTCTCTGTGGGTTCTTCCGTTTTCTCGCTCATCGCTTCTGCCTTATTCGCTGTTTGATGCCGCAAAAAGCAGCGGGAGCAGGTGCTTGAGATCCGGTAGCCCCTGAAGTTTATGGTCACCTAAATATTGCAGCACGGGCAGATAGATGATGAAAAATGCCATTCCCACCAGACACTTGGCTGGGATGGACAGAACGAACACCTGAAGCTGCGGGCTATACAGGCTGAGTAGCGCAATGCTGAATTCCAACAACAGCAGCAGCGCGACCAGCGGCCCCGCGTACACCACCAGATGGGTGAAGGTGTCGGCCAGCAGGCTGAGATACACCTCAAAGCCTTGTTCGCCCGGCGCGGGCAGCCACGACAGCACCGGCCAGATTTGGTAGCTGTCCCAAATTAGCTGCGTCAGCCCTTTCAGGCCGATACCGATAATCAATAGCAGAATCAGCGTCTGTTTCAGCAGATGGCCGAGCGGCGTGGCGTCCGAACCCAGCGCGGGGTTGAGCTGGCCGCCCATGAGCGCACCGCGCTGGTTATCAAATAGGGCGCCGACGGATTCAAACAGCCAGAACGGCATCGCCAAAATCAACGCGATGAGTAACCCGACAATAACCTCTTTCAGCAACAGGCCGGGCAGCATCGGCCAGGACAGCGGCGTCAGCAGAAGCTGCTGCTGCACGATGGGGGCGGGCAGCAGCGTCAGGGAAATCACTACAGCGTTGCGCGTCATGCCTTTCAGCACGTTGAGTGAAAAAACCGGCACCAGGATAAAGCAGGGATACAGTCGGGCGATGCCGAGCGTAATGGCAATGATAAAGTCGTAAACGTGCTGAATGGTGGCGATCATGCGGATTTATACCCCGGTATGCGCAATCATGTTGAATGCGGTGATAGCCAACTGCATCAGCTCTACGCCAATCCAGCGTCCGCAGAGCGCCAGCGCCAGTCCGACGGAAATCAGTTTGACGGCAAAAGGCAGCGTCTGATCCTGCAACTGCATCACCGCCTGTAGCAGCGAAATCAGCACGCCGACAATCACCGCAACCAGCAGCGGCGGCGCAGAGAGCAACACGACCATCACCATGGCCTGACGGAAAAGCGTGATTATTTCCATCGCGGCCTCACAGGTAGCTGTAGAACAGGCCGTCCAGCAGCCGCGTCCAGCCGTTGACCAGCACGAACAGCAGCAGCTTTAACGGCAGCGAGAGCGTCATCGGCGCGACCATCTGCATCCCCAGCGCCAGCAACACGTTTGAGACGATGAGGTCGATGACGATAAACGGGATATAGATCAGGAAGCCGATTTTGAACCCGGCCTGTAGCTCCGACAGTACAAAAGCCGGAATCACCAACAGCAGATTTTGCGTGTTCACCTTTTCGGATAGCGATGCAGGCCACATTTGCAGGCTGTTCTCATGCAGGTGGGTGAGGATATCGGGGTCAACGTTGCGTGACATAAAGGTTTGCAGCGGTTCCAGCCCGTAGGTCACGCTGGCCTGAAGCGACGTGATATCGGTCATATCCAGCGGCTTTTCCTGCACGCGTTTGCTGATGTCCTGAAACACCGGTGCCATCACAAACAGCGTCGCCGCAAGCGCGATGCCGTACAGCGCCATATTGGGCGGCACCTGTTGTACCCCGATGGCGTTGCGGGTGATCAGCAGCACAATCGCAATCTTCAGAAAGCAGGTGCAGACAATCATCATCAGCGGAATCAGGGAGAGTGCGCCCAGAAAGAGCGCAAACATCAAGGGATCGAACGCGCCGGACGTCATGGTGCCAGCTCCGGCGCGGCGGCGTGTTCTTCATCCGCTCTCGGCAGTATTGGCGTCGGCGAGGAAAAACGCTGGGTAATCTGTAGCCCCAGTCGGCCTTCCACATCGACCAGATCGCCGCTCGCCAGTGCGATATCGCCGTAATACAGCCAGGCTTGCCCCGGCACTACGTCGCGCAGCGTCAGCACGCTCCCGCTGGCAAGGTGCTGCAATTCCGTTAGCGTCATCGTCAGGCTGCCGCAGCGAAGGTGTAAGGTGACCGGCAGCGGTGGTAAATTCTCGGTGACATTGTCACTTATTGGTGTGAGTTCAAGGACTGAGGCCTCTGAGTGGGGAGCGGCGAGCATTGTGTCGGTAGCAGACGGGGGCATTGAGACAGTCTCCATGTCGGTAACGGTAAAGGTGTAGGGGGCGAGTTCCGTAAGCTGTAGCGTGCCGCGCAGGCGCAGCGTGCCGACTGACAGCGTTCCCTCGCCAGAGGGGGTAAACCACGGACGATTGGGTAGAATAAGATCGCCCGTACGCAAACGGCATAACGCGGACAGCGGCAGCACGGCATCAGCCAGCGTGAGTGGAATAGCGATAGCCATTCCCGCGGGTAGCGTGCGACGCTGGCGGTGCCAGTCAGCACGGGAAAACAGCGCCAGCCAGACGTCGTCAGCGGCCTGCATCCGGCTGCGCACGCTCATGCCGTTCCAGCTCACGCTGAGCCAGGCGCAGAGTGGCGTACCCTCGCCATGTTGCTCTGCTGAATCCTGCTCTTTCTGAGAACGGTCCAGCGGGTAAATTTCCCCGACCAGTGCCCGCAGCACGGGATTGAGCGACTGGTTGTAGAGCGTCCAGTACCACTCCTGTGCCGCGTCATCGTCTTCAGAGAGCGGTAGCAGCGGGCAGTCCGACAGCAGGCTGAGCACAGGAAACGGATCGGTCAGTGAGATATCACCGATGTCGCTACGCCAGCTGCTGGCCTGCGCGGTGAACGATGCCTCTGCCAACTCGCATTCGTTCGCCAGCTGGAGGTGCAGGCGGCCAGCCAGTCCGTCGCGGATAAACGGCAGCACGAGCCCAGTGGCCAGCGTTGATCGGATACGGGCGTGCTGCGCGCGCAGGGTCGGCAGCGTCAGTGGCCTGACGTGCGGTGAATGGACGTCGGATGAATTCGGGCTCATCGCTCATACTCTCTGGCGTCAAAACGCAGGTTTATCGGGCAGTCCAACGCACTGGAGAGCGAATGACGGCAGGCTTCGCGCCGATCTTTTAACTGGTGGTAGCTTTCCCGGCTGAAACGCAGAGAAATATCCCAGCCGCGCGGCACCAGCGCAGCTAACCGCGCATCGATATCGCCCAACTGCGGCAGTTGCAGGCTGAAGGCAAACGGCGGGGCGCAGATATTGTCCATCGCTTCAATCAGCTCACATTGCAGCGGCTGCCACTGTGACGGTGTCACATATTGTGGGCTGTCCGGCGCCTCACCCTGCAACGGCAGCGGGGCATTGACGGAGCCGCCCGGTGCTAAGGCGACAGACGCGTCCTGATAGAACGCGTCTTCAAAGCCGTCCGAAAACGTGAAGGCTTCCCAGAAATCCCTATGTTGTGGATCGGGTTGCGAATGGTCTGCGCGCGAGGACTTGCCATGCAGCACGGCCTGTGCGTTCTGCGTCGCCTTGGATTCGGATGACGCAATCTGTCGGTTATTCATACGTGCTCCTGAGGTAACGTAAGCAGATATTCCAGTTTCTCCACCGCCTTCTGACATTGGCGGGTGGCATCTCGGGCGTGATCAACCTGACGCTGTTGATCGCGGTGCTGCTGCTGTGTGGCCTGTACCTGCTGCGTTTCTGTCGCGATTTCGCCGAGTAAACGCTGTTCGGCAGCAAGGTTTTTTTTCAGGTTTTCCAGCGTTTGGCATTGCCCCTGAGTGTCCCGGGCAAACTGGTCGCGCTGGGTCTGACTGGCCTGTCGCAGCGCCTCGACCTGCTGCTGATGACGCCGCTGCTGTTCCGCAATGCGGATCAACTGCTGTTCTTCCTGCCGCTGTTGGCGCTCGCTGCGGCTTAAGCGCTGACGGCGTATCGGCATCAGCAGGTTCAACACGGTCTGTAATTCGGCATCGCGTTCGGTGTTATGGGGCATAGCGGCTGACTCCGGCGAGCTGTTGTTGAATCACGCCATACGGCATCGGTTCACGCATTGACTGACGCAGAAACTGGGTGATTTCTGCCTGGGCGTTGACCGCAGAATCGGTCAGCACGTCATGGCCGGGCTGGTATTCGCCCAGGCGAATCAGCATCTCGACCTGCTTGTACGCCGCCATCAGACGCCGTACACCGCCCGCGTTGCGGGTGTGATCGGTGTCCACGACGTTGCTCATGGTACGGCTCAGGCTGGCCAGCACGTCGATAGCCGGATAATGACCCTGTTCCGCCAGTCGTCGAGCGAGCACGATGTGCCCGTCAATCAGCGAACGCACTTCATCGGCAACCGGATCGTTCATGGAATCCTGCTCGATCAGCACGGAATAGAGCGCGGTAATGGCACCGTCTTCCGTTTGCCCGGCGCGTTCGACCAGACGCGGCAGCAGCGTATAGACCGACGGCGGCAGCCCACCGCGACCCTGTGGTTCCCCGAGCGCCAGACCGATTTCGCGCTGGGCGCGAGCGAAACGCGTCAGGGAATCAATAATCAACAGCACCTGACGGCCTTCGGCGCGGTAAGCCTCGGCGATGGCGGTGGCGGTGAATGCCGCACGAGCGCGTTCCATGCTGCTGCGGTCGGAGGTGGAACACACCAGCACGGTGCGGCTGCGCAGTTCATCGTCCAGTTCGTGATCGAGAAACTCGCGCAGCTCGCGCCCACGTTCGCCAATCAGCCCGAAAACGATGGCGTCGCACGGCGTATTACGTGCCAGTTCGGCCAGCAGCGTGGTTTTACCGCAGCCCGCACCAGCGAAAATGCCGACGCGTTGCCCCTGACCGATGGTCAGCAGGCCATCGACGGCGCGTAATCCCGTGGGGAGCGGCTGGCTGATGCGCGGTCGGGAGGTCGGCGGTGGGGCATCGCCCAGCACGGGCTGCGTGCGGCCTGTGGCATGACCGGGTTCGACAAACGCGCTCTCGCCGCCGTCCTCCAGCGATCGGCCAAATCCGTCCAGTACGCTGCCTAGCAAACGTTCCGACACCTGAATGCAGTGCGGCTGATACAGCGGCGTTACGGCGGCTCCCTGTGCGATGCCATCCAGTGCCCCGAGTGCGGAGAGGAAGGTGTTGTCTGGGCTAAATCCCACGACTTCGGCCATCATCTGGCTATCGTCCTGACGGGCCACCCAGCACAGATCGCCAATGCGTGCCTGCGGCAGGCTGCACTCCAGCAGGATGCCGCTGACGGCCATGACGCGGCCTTTTTTCTCTACGGGCGCATAGGCTGCCAGATGCTGGCGCTGCTGTGTGACCCACTGGTCGAGCAGCGGAAAAGAAGAAGGTTGTGTCTGCATTACCAGTTCACCGTTATCTGTTGTCTGCCGCTGAATTCAATCTGGTGCTCGTCAATTCTCACCAGACGCAGGTTGTCGATCTCATCGCCGATGAAAAAGCGCTGACCGTCCGCCGTGACGACGTTGGCACGCGACCCGCTGGTTACCTGAACGATCTGAAACGGCAGTTGCTCCGTTTTCAGCTGCGTGCGGTTATCCACGGACAGCGCGGTTCTATAACGTTGGTGGAGTTGGGCGAGCATCCGTTCCAGCTTTTTTTGATCGTCCGGCGTTAATTGTCCGGTGAGCGTGACGCGATCCTGATACGCCGCCACTTTCACTGCCGCGCTCAGTTCCCGCTCCTGCAACATGATGCGCAGCGTGCTTTCTAGCTGTGGCAGCGTGCTGAGCGGTTTGCGGGTATCCTGCGGCGGTGGGGCGGCAGGCATCGCGACGCTCTCCTGTAGCTGCCAACTGCCCACCATCACCAGCAGCAACGCGCCAAGCAGCAGATAGCTGGCTTTGGCCCACAGCGGCAGGCGCGGTGCAGTGGCAGGCGCAGGAATCGGCGTAGCGGTATGGCGCGGCGGCTCCTCGACGGGCATCTCCGCAGGGGGAACGTCCTCTTCCGCAGTTGGAAGCGTTTCGCTGTCGTCAGGCCAGGGGGTATCGGCGGCCACAACGCAGAGCCAAATCTGCCCCAGCGCAAACGGTGTACCGGGCGGCAGGGCATCAATTTGCTCGACGGTATGGCCTTCCGCGTTGCACAACGCGCCATCCTGTGCGCTGAGCGCCCAGCCGTCAGCGGTCTTCTCCAACTGGCCGTGATAAGGCGCAATGCCGGGATCGTAGAGCACGAGATCGGCATCATCGGCCGCACCGATACGCCAGGCGTTTCCGCAGAGCGGCAGCGCCGCACCGCGATGTAAACCAGTCAGCACGCGTAATTCAAACATGGTGTGTTCCTATGCGCTAAAGGGGTCGGGGGAGTCGTAAAGATCGAGACGTCCAATGACGTTGATCGACAGGGTGGATTCCAGCTCGGTGAAGGACAGCACCGGAACGTGGTGAAATTCGTCCTGCAACAGCGTGCGCAGCGGGCTGCGTAAATCCTGTGCCACCAGCACCAGACTGCGCTGCGACGAGAGCGGCGGAAATGCCTGCCGCAGTTGACCGAGCAGCGTGGAGGCGTAATCCTGCGTCAGGGCGAAGAAGGTTTCGTTCTGGGTCTGGCGCAGCGCATCGCGCAGCAGCTCTTCGCTTTCTGGCGTCAGCAGCCAGACGGCAAGGTTGTTTTCGTCGCTGTACTGGTGGCAGATTTGTGATTTAAGCGCCAGACGCACGTAGTCGGTCAGCGCCAGCGTGTCCCGCTCGTGCTGGCCGACTTCAATCAGCGCTTCGGCGATGGGGCGCACCGATCGCAGCGGCACGCGTTCGGAAGCCAACCGTTGCAGCACGCTGGCAAAACGCGAAAGCGGCATGATGCGCTGAAGCTCCTGCGCCAATTCCGGCTGCTCACTCTCCAGCCAGGCCAGAATGGATTTAGTTTCCTGCAAACCAATGAATTGTGAACCGGTGCGGTGGATGGCCTGTTCCATGCGCGCCAGAATTAGCTCATCCGCGCTCCAGCGCGGTACGTCGTCCGGCTGTTGCGCGACCTGTGCGAGCGGCAACCAGAGCCAGTGGCTTTCATCCCGCAGCGTCGGACCGGGCGTGGCGAGGTTGGCATCCGTCGGTTCGATGGCACCGCTGGCAACGGCCAGCCGATCGGTGACAAACGTGGCTTTCACGTAGGGGATTTCGTAGACGCAAAACTGAAATTCATCTTCCGCTAGCCGATCGCTGAATTCGATATCAAAGGACGGCAGCGTAAAGCCGAAGCGGTAGACCAGTTTGTTACGCAGGCGGCGAATATTCTGCACCAGCGCCGTTGCCGTTGGCTGCTCTTGCCAGATCGGATGAAACAGCAGCAAATAGGCGCGTGTGGGGTTGAAGCGCCGCAGATCCTGATAGCCGTTCTGTTCTGCGGGTATGTTGTCCGCCTCCGACTGGCTGGCATCTAACTGCCCCTGCTGCTTGATGCGCCAGAGCTGGAACAGACCGCTTCCGAGCGACGCCAGACTGATGGTGACAAACACCAGCGTCGGCATCCCCGGCAGCAGCGCAAAACCAAACATGCCGATGGAGGAGATAATCCACGCTTTGGGCTGGCTGGTAAGCTGTTCGGCAATCTCGCGGCCAATATTGGCATCCACTTTTTGTCCGTCGGCTGAGACGCGGGTGATGATCATCCCGGCGGTCAGCGAGATCAGCAGGGCGGGAATCTGGGCGATCAGTCCGTCGCCGATGGTCAATACCGAGTAGACGTGCATCGCATCGGACGCGGCCATGTTGTGCTGCAACACGCCGATGGCGAAACCGCCGATCATGTTGATGAACACAATCACCAGCGACGCAATGGCATCGCCCTTAACGAACTTCATCGCGCCGTCCATCGCCCCGAACAGCTGACTTTCTTTCGCCAGATTTTCCCGCCGCTGCCGTGCCTGATGGGCTTCGATTAATCCGGCACGCAGATCGCTGTCGATGGACATCTGTTTACCTGGCATCGCATCGAGCGTGAAGCGTGCCGCCACCTCGGCCACGCGTTCGGATCCTTTGGTGATCACCAGAAAGTTCACCACCGTCAGAATCAGGAAAATAACCAGACCGACCGCCAGATTCCCGCCCACCACGTAGTTACCGAAGGCCTCAACGATATGGCCGCCGTCCTGCTGGAGCAGAATCTGACGCGTGGTGGAAATGGAGATGGCCAGCCGAAACATGGTGGTCAGCAGCAGCACCGCCGGAAACGTTGAAAAGGCCAGCGGTTTGGGCAGGTACATTGCCAGCACGATCAGCAGGGAAGAGACGCAGATATTGAGTGCGATCAGCACATCGATCAGCCCGGTAGGCAGCGGGATGATCATCATGAAGACGATGGACATCACGATGACGGCACCAACGACCTCCGAGCGCTGCATCGCGCTCAGCGCAATGCGGTTCAGCCAGATAATCAACAGATTCATGGCTGCCCCTTATCCGAATCGCGTGCATCCTGTTTTTGCCGCGATGCCGTATCACGCTGCGTCAGGTCATCATGCTGAGTGTTTTTGGCCTGCTGTTTCTCATATTGGGCGATATCGCCAATCATCCCACGTATCAGCTGGAGCGCCGTTTGGCGGTTTTTACTGTCACGCCACAGCGGATGCGGCAGGTCGCTGACGAGCGGCAGCAGGGCGCTGAAAAACATCGCTTGATGCTGTACCTGCGTACCGGCGACTTCTCGTCCGAGATTATGCAGGTCGCGGGCATAGGCACCGTTGGCGCTCAAACCAATCAGGCGGCGGGTTAGCTCCACGGCACCGAGCGTAAAGGCGGGCACTTTGTTTGCTAACCGAGTAAGCAGCGTCTGGCTGGATGACAGCGTATGGCTCAGGTGGCGAGAATCATTGAGGTTGCTCAGCATCTTGCTGAGAACGGCTTTCGAAATCGACGGCGTCAGCGAGGCGATATCCGCCGCCAGTGCCCGCTGCAACGTGCGTAGCCCAATGGAAAACGTCGCGGCGTCAAAGCGTTCCAAAAGAGAGTCTAGTAGCGCGCTGGCCGACTGCTGATGCACGATTTTCTGGTAGTACAGATCGCGCATCGCCTGTTTTTGTTCCGGCTGGGTGCTGAACAGCGCAATGGCCGTTGCCGTATTCAGACCGGCCCGGACTTCCGGCCCTTTCTCCTGATGCAGATGCTGTAACGCACTTTCCGCCGCCGCGGTCAGCTCAGGCTGTTGGGGAGACTGCTGCTGGATGTGGCGCAGCAGGATATCGCCGCGCGCCGGATCGTTGCCTGCGGCTTCCAGCACCGCCTCAAGAGACGGCGAGCCTTGCTGCATCAGCAGGTCGCGCATCCGGCTTAACTGCTGATCGAGCGTACTTTGCGACGGGTTTTCCAGCATCCTGAACAGTTCGGTCAGTTTCTCAATCCGCTCGACATTGGCGGTGGCACGCGCGTCCGGCTGCTGGGCGATGTGGCGTCGGTTCAGCGATTTGCTTCTTCGTTCGGCCTGCTCGCCAAACGCCATCGCCACTTCCTCCATCGAGGTGGATAGCGGTGAACCGGGAGGTGCGTGGTGAGAACTCGTCTGCTGCACCGCAGCCTGCGGCGTGGGATCGTCATCCACCACGACAGGGCGCGGCAGGGCGCTACTGGAGGGAAGAACCGTCGGCATTTTGATCATGATGTCATCCTGAATAAATCGGCTACGTGTCGTGGTGTGAACGTGCAGCGGTATGAATGTATTGCTATGTGGATGCAGAAAAGGATGGGTTCCCCGACGTGAAGTCATCGGAGCAGGCTGAATTTGATGGCGGATTGGATTAAATGCCGTTTTACTGATTGCAATAACTTGCAATTTCACGCCGCTGACGTTGGCAATAAGTGGCGTGATAAAAAGCAAAGTGAAAAATAACTGATTAAAAATCAGTGTGATAAAAATATTTTCGGGCTGGCACAAGGCTTGCTCTTCCGTTTTTGCCAATGAGGCACAACAACGGAGAGTCAGCAAATGGAAATGTCTACCCTGAAACACATCGAACAGACCCCTTCGCTTTACCCAGCGTTATCTGTCGATTGGGAACAGGTGTTTCGTCAACACGGAAAGAAATTGCATAACTTTATCCGCAAGCGCGTCAGCAACCATGACGACGTGGAGGATTTACAGCAAATGACCTATCTGGAAGTGCTCAAACATCAGGATAAATTTGCGGGAGCATCGCGGCCGGAGACGTGGGTATTCGGTATTGCCCTCAACCTGGTTCGCAATTATTTCAAGCAGGCACGCCAGCGCGCTCAGGAAATGGGCGATGAGATGCTGGAACATATCGCGATAGAACTCGATCCCGGTGCTATAACCGAAAGTCAGCGGTCCTTGAAACGCGCGATGGATGCCATCGTCTCACTGCCTGAAGATACCCGTCAGATGCTGATGCAATTGCTGGATACCGATGCCAGCTATCAGGATCTCGCATTGCAGTTGGAGATCCCGATCGGTACGGTGCGGTCGCGGCTGTCTCGTGCCCGAGGTGTGATTCGTCAGGCTGTTGAATCCTGACGGCATTTCACGGGACGAAAGGACGCGCCTGCACCCGCCGTTTTTCACTGACTGAGGTGGTGACCGCTTTATTTAATGATGGCGGTTGCCGTTCAGTTCGTGGTCGCACGCCGTGATATCAGGTCGCATTGATGCCGTTGCAGGGTTCCCTGTCCATCTTCTGGAATGTTGAGACGCCGTATTGCGCTACCTGCACGGCGGGTGGCTGCACAACAGTCTTAATTCAAATAAGGAGATGGCAATGATGTTCACCCAACCTTTTCGTTCCGATGAGAAAACCAAAGCCCCCGAGCTTGAACTGGTGGATTTTGCCTTTGGCCGCATCAAGGACGCGATTTATATCGTCAACGAAGATCAGCGTTTTTGTTACGTCAATGAAGCGGCTAGCCAGACGCTGGGCTACAGCATTACGGAATTCATGCATTTGAGCGTTGCCGATATCGATCCCGACTGGGTCGCTGAGCATAGCTCGCCCGACTGGTTTCATGAATACGCATTGGGCGTCGGTACCACGTTTGAAACCAAGCACCTCACCCGTCATGGCATGACGATTCCGGTCGAGGTCAATCTCACGCATTTCCAACACAGAGGACGTAGCTACAACATGTGTGTCGTCAGAGATATCAGGGAACGTAAACATATCGAGCAGTTGGCTTACGCGCGAGAACAGGAATTTCGCGCGCTGGTTGAGAACACGCCGGATTTGATTATCCGCTTCGATGCCAACCTGAACTGCCTGTACGCCAACCCCGCCAGTCTGAAACATCTGGATTTCACCGTAGAGCAACTTCGGGGCCGTATGATTACGGAGCTGATGCCCGGGGTGGGCTGTGCGATCCGCATAGAACAGCTGGTGCGGCTGGTTGTCGATACCCGCAGCAGTGCAGAGGGTGAAGTCATGGAAGAGTTGGGGAGAGGTGAGCAGCGCCATCATCATATTCACCATATTCGCTGCGTGCCTGAGTTCGATCAGCATGGCGCGTTGGTGTCTATTCTGACCGTCGGACGGGACATTACGGCGATTCGCTATGCGGAGAAGAAACTGGCCGATTCGCACATGCAACTGCGTTTATTGGCGCGCCAGCGTGAGATTTCACGCGAAGAAGAGCGTAAGCATATTGCTCAGGAAATCCACGATGAGCTGGGGCAGCACCTGACCACGATCCGCATGAGCCTGTCGCTCATGCGCATGTGCTTTGCCAAGGAAAATCCAGACATGCAGGCGCATTTGCAAAAGCTGATGCAGCTGACTGACCAAACGATCCAGGTGGTGCGTAACGTGTCGACCCGGCTCCGGCCGAATGTATTGAATATGGGGCTGACGCCCGCGCTGGAGTGGCTGTGCGACGAATTTAACCGGCACTACAGCGCAACCTGTCTGCTGCGAACGTCGGGAGAACCGCTGGCGCTCAATGACGAGAGCACCACGGCAGCCTTCCGCGTCGTGCAGGAGTCGTTGACTAACGTGGCGCGCTACGCCGCTGCCACGCAGGTCATCATTACGCTGGATAACCAGCAGGACTGCGTGGTGCTGTGCACCAAGGACAACGGTAAAGGTTTTGATTCCCGCGCTAAAAATAAAAACGCTTTCGGACTCATGAGCATGAAAGAACGAGGACGGATGCTGGGAGGCGAAGTAGTTATAGACAGCGCACCCGGCAAAGGCACGTTGGTGCAGCTAACGTTTCCTAAAAATGGCCATACCCGCTAACCGCGGGATAAGAATAACAAAAGGAAGAAATGAGCGATGGGCAAACCAATACGTTTAATGATCGCCGACGATCACGTCATCATGCGTGAAGGTCTCAAGCAGATCTTTGCGCTGGATGACTCGCTGAGTGTCGTCGCCGAAGCGGGAAATGGCGCACAGGTGCTGGCGCAGTTGCGCAGCGTGACCCCTGACTTGCTGCTGCTGGATATGTCGATGCCTGGCATCAGCGGTGAAGCGCTGATTTCACGCGTGGTGGCGCAATATCCGCGTCTGCCGATTCTGGTGCTCAGTATGTACAGCGAAGCGCAAATTGCGCAGCATGCGCTGAAGAGTGGCGCCAGAGGTTACATCACCAAAGATAAAGATCCGGAAGCGTTGCTGTCGGCGATTCGACGCGTGGCGCAGGGCGCTCGCTATATCGATCATACGATTGCCGAGCAGCTGGTTTTTTCCAATTACACGGAGGGTGACAGAGCCGCGCACGATGTGCTGACGGCCAGAGAACACCAAATCATGATTATGTTTGCGCAGGGGATGGGCATCAACGCCATCGCCAATGAGCTGGCCATCAGCAACAAAACGGTCAGCACCCATAAAGCGCGTCTGATGGAGAAAATGCAGTTCAGTACCAATGTGGAAATTGTGAAGTATGTCGTGAGTAAGAAGCTCATTCCCTAGTTGCGGAATAGTAGCGGAAATCCGCTGTGCGAGAAATAACAGATAAAAGGGATTCAACAGTCGGTGAATCCCTTTGCTGGGCTTTACGCTTTCCTGACGATATCCTTTCGTTTTCCTGCTAATTGTTCAGGAAAGTAACAGACTGTTTTTGCTGATGTTGGCCGTTTTTTGTAGTCATTTCCCTACAAATTCCTCTGGAATTCCTACCTGATGTTCAGCGATGCCTGATGGTTTCATTATTCAATGGCGGTAATGCTTATCATCGTTCTACCGGCGAGGTATGGGTCGACGTTATGCGGAGAAATGCGGCAGATGCACGGTAGGGCACCACGTTATGGAAGGCAGTCAGTTAGCCCGTTTGGGCTTCAGGAGTAGTTAATGAATCATTATTACCGTCAGGATAGACAGCACGATTCGTTATTAGCGCATTCGTTATCGGAACATTCGTCATTAGAAAAGCCATCATTAGAAAAAGCTCGCTCGTCAGTAGACTATTTCCCGCCATCGTCGGGACATTCCACACACACAGCTGATGATATTCATTCATCGCTCGCCCCCATCATCAATGTTATTGCGCCTCTCAATGTCGACATCGTGCTGGAAGGTGAAACCGGTACGGGGAAAGACACGCTGGCGAACCGCATTCATCAACTTTCCCGATGCAGCGGCCCGCTGGTGGCGGTGAACTGCGCTGCCGTGCCGGAAAATTTGGCCGAAAGTGAATTGTTTGGCGTGGTCTCGGGTGCCTATACTGGCGCGAACCGCTCCCGTGCCGGCTATCTGGAAAGTGCAGATAAAGGCATTCTGTTTCTGGATGAGATCGACAGTATGCCCATGACGTTGCAGGCCAAGATGCTGCGCGTGCTGGAAAGCCGTGGCGTAAAGCGGCTGGGAAGCACACAGTTCACGCCCGTGGATATGCGTGTGATTGTGGCGACGCAAACGCCGCTGCTGCAACTGGTGGAAAAAGGGCTGTTTCGCCGCGATCTCTATTTCCGTCTGGATACCGTAAAGATTCAACTGCCAACGCTGCGTTCCCGTAGCGATCTCATTCTGCCGCTGTTTCAACGTTTTAGTCAGGAAGCCGCTGTGCGCCTGAAAATGACGCTGCCACCGATGACGGCGGAAATTCACGAACAGCTGCTGACTCATAGCTGGCCGGGTAATATCCGCGAGCTGAAAGCCGCGGCGGATCGCTGGGCGCTGGGACTGTCGCCTTTGGCTGAAATTCAGCCGCTGCTGCATCCGCGTCCTTTGCAGTTGAAAGACCGCTTAAAGCGGATTGAAAAATTTCTGATTCAGGATGCGCTGCGCCGCCACGACCACTGCATTGACGATGTGATTGTGGAGCTGGGGATCCCCAAGCGGACGCTTTATCACCGCCTGAAAGTACTGAACGTGACGGCGCGAGAGATGTGCGCAGGGGGCGGGGAAGCCTGTCAGGCATGAGGGTAGACTCTCCACCGTTTACCGATCGGGATACGGTAGCCAATCATGGCAGGCCGACTGTTACCAGTAGGCCTGCTTTCAGGTTATGCCGATTCTATTTACATCGTTTCTGTCGGCATTTTTTCTATCGGCGGGCAGGGATAGTGATGGATATCCGGTAGATCGTGTAATGCCACGGCCTTACTGAAATACCATCCTTGCATAATCGCCGACGGGCACTGTTGCAGGATGTAGGCGGCTTGCTCGCGCGTTTCTACCCCTTCGATGATCACTGGGACATCGAGCTTTTTGATAAGGGTAAATAACAGATCGGCCATGGCGGCATTAACCGTGTCTGTGCCGATAGCGTCGACAAAAATCTTGTCGATCTTGATCATATCGAACGGTAAATGGCTCAGATAATCGAGGTTGGAATAGCCCGTGCCGAAATCATCAAGCGCGATCTTATAGCCCGAGTGCCGTAGGCTCTCAAGGCCATCAGCCAGCGTCTTGTGGGACGTGCTCGACCGCTCGGTGAGTTCCAGCATGACGCGTGTTTTATCGATCGCCAATTCATCACACATTTGCTGCAGGAAGTGATGATAATCCGGCGAAATAATGTCGGAGACGGACAGATTAATACTCAGAAGAAAGGGCGTGTCCTGCGTGAGGTACGGCTGCATGTCATGCAGTGCCTGGCGTGTAATGATGCGGGTTAGCTCGTCTGAGTAGCCCATTTTTTCAGCCGCGCTGATAAAAAACTCTGGCGAAACGTTGTCGCCACGCTCGTTTTTCCAACGCGCCAGCGCCTCTACACCAATAATGGTGCGCTGTGGCAGGCTGATCAGCGGCTGGTAATAGACCTGAAACCGCTGGTGTTTAATCGCGCGTTTTAGCTGTGATGGTAAAGCATGGTGCCGATCGTCATAGAGCTGGTAGGACAGGGCAAAACTGGTCCCGAGGAGCGCCCCGACAGAAAACAGCGCAGCGATGATATACCACGGGCGATACAGGATGCCGGCAGAATCCAACTGAGCCAGCACGCAGACATTCAGGGTCGTCGCGCAGAAAAACGTCTGGCGTTTTCCCATGGTCAGCCACCCGTTACTCTCATGCCGTTTCTCCTTGAACATCGGGAGGTCGATGTCGCCAAAGGTCTGATAGATATGCCCCAGATTACGCGTGAGCAGCATCGCGCTGTATTCGGCGGGGGGCTGAGTGAAATGACGAAATGCGGCGGCGGCGGTGACAGTGACGACATCGTTGAGGCTCGCCATATCGGCGGTAATACGCGGATCCACCACATCTTTCATCGCGGTCCACAGTTGCACGCCCTCATCGGTCGTCAGGTTTGGCGGCAGCAGATAAATCGGTGGGTTGAGGATGCCCCAGCCCGCGGAACAGATGAGATAGTTGTTTTTGATTCGCCCAATATCACGCAGATAGACGGAGTAAAAAGAGAGCAGGCGTAATTCTTTCAGATCGGCGCTGGAGCAAGGCGTGTTATTGAGCGTCAGCACGCGGTCTATGGTTTCCCGGCTTTCACGGGCGACGGCGGTGCCTTGTTCGAGTACGTCCTGGCTATAGTGCTGCAACTGCGTTTGTTCCAGCCTGGCTAAAATTCCCTGACCAATAAACAGCGCCAGCAATGCGCTGGCAAACGAAATCAAAATAAGTCTGAACCACAATCCGGTATTGGTAGTTAAGGTGAGCATAGCGACCATTTGGCAGCGTGACGAGAATAGTACGGCATGGGTTCAAATATCGCATCCTTGCCAGTTGGACAGCATAAAAACGTCCCTGCAAATCAGAAACAACGTATGGCCTTTCGGTCAGGTAATAACGCTTTTTATTATTCTAAAAGAAAATCTATGATAACTAACGGCCGGAAACACAGAGAAAACTAGGCTAGTTCTTCCCCTCGCATGGTCATTACTGAAAGAATTTCCTTTTCGTTGGAACTCACTGACCCGCTCTCCCACTTAATGAATGAACAAGATGACTGTATGTACAGCATGACAGTTCACTACCGTAAACATTCATTATATTTGGAGATATATCATGAGCTTTGGACTTTCCCAGATTGCATCTCAGGCGGCTTCTCAGACTCTGGACACCGCGATGGCTGGCTCTCTGACACGTGCAGCAGGCGCCCAGGCACAGAAAATGGCGATAGATACGGAAAACTCTATTCTGGATGGTCAGATGGATTCCGCGTCCAAATCACTGAACTCCGGGCAGAAAGCGGCGAAAGCTATCCAGTTCTGATCGTGATACAACGAGCCGGAGCCTTGCTCCGGCTTTATTTTTACCCCGTCCGCGATGGAATCCACACCATGAAAATCAACCACGCTACTACGCTGCCCCAGCCGGGGGATGCTCCGCTGGCGGACAACGGCACGTCTTTTTCCTCTTCTGCGACCAATCAGGATGTGTCCTGGTTTAGCGCAGCAATGTCGTCGGCACCGATGACGGCAGAAAGCGGCAACAGTCAGTGGCTGGGCGCACTGGCGGAAAAATCTCAGGGACTGAACGGCGTTTTTAAATCCGCCGAACGCGATGTGAGCCAGTCGATGCGCTCCAATAATCCAAAAGATGTGCTGGATGCGACCCGAACGCTGTCGTCGTTCTATCTGGAAAGTCTGCTGAGCGCCAAACTGGTGGCGAAAAGTGTGCAAAGTCTGGAAAAACTCACCAACTTACAGTAGCGGCCTATGAAAATCGATAAGCGAGTGTTTCTTCTGCTGATCGGGCTATTGACCGGCTGCGGCGAGCCGATTGAGCTGAATCGCGGGCTGTCGGAGAACGATGCCAACGAAGCGATTTCGATGCTCGGCCGCTATCAGATCGGCGCGGAGAAACGGGTGGACAAAACCGGCGTCACGCTGGTGATCGATGCAAAAAACATGGAACGTGCCGTCAATATTCTGAATGCGGCGGGTTTACCGAAGCAATCGCGTACCAATCTGGGTGAAGTGTTTCAGAAAAGTGGCGTGATCTCGACGCCGCTGGAGGAGCGTGCCCGCTATATCTACGCGCTGTCGCAGGAAGTGGAGGCGACGCTGGCGCAGATCGACGGCGTGCTGGTAGCGCGGGTGCATGTGGTACTGCCCGAGCGTATCGCCCCCGGTGAGCCAGTTCAGCCAGCCTCGGCGGCCGTGTTTATCAAATACCGTGCCGAGCTGGAGCCAGATGGGATGGAGCAGCGCATCCGTCGTATGGTCGCCAGCAGCATCCCCGGCCTGTCTGGCAAGGATGATAAAGAACTGGCGATCGTCTTTGTTCCGGCAGAACCGTATCAGGACACGATCCCTGTGGTCACGCTGGGGCCGTTTACGCTTACGCCGGATGAGATGCGCCGCTGGCAGTGGGGCGCAGGGCTATTTGGCCTAATGCTGGCTGGGCTATTAGGCTGGCGCATTGGCACCCCTTACCTGCGACAATGGCAGCAGAAAAAAGCGGGGGAGTCGTCGTCACCATGATCACACAAGCGCAACGCCAACGGCATGAGTCGGGTTACATCACCCCGCTTGCCTGGCTGATCTGGTGGGCAGAGGATTGCCTGTTACAAGCCGATCCCAGTTGGTGGAACGGGAAGGTGAGGCTGCCTGATTCACCGCTGCGTCGCGATTGGCTGCATGTGAATGCCGTGCAGCTTCATCGCCATTTTTCTCTGCCGTCGGTTTTGCCGCCGGATCCGCTGGCCTCACTGATGCAAATGGGGGCGCTGGATACGGCACAGCGAGAAACGGTATTGCGCCTGATGGCGCGGGTGTGTCAGCCCGTACGCCATCCGAATCGCTCGGACGCGGAGGACATATGGTGCGAGCGGCTGGCAAAGGCGCTGCGGCCGGGCTTATGGCTGCCGTCAGCGGTCACCTTTTCTACCTCATCGTCGGCGCTACCTGCTGCGAGACATCAGGATGCGGTGACGCTGCTGCGCATCCGCTATGGTGAAACGTGCTGGCCGCGTCTGCGGTTGCTTTTTCCACGCGATTGGTCCTGTGGTGGGGATAACTCTTGCCATGCCCCGTCGATGTTATTGCCTGCCGCCCGGCTGAATGCGCTGTGCGATGCCCTGATCTGGAAGGCATCGACCCCCACATAACCCTCCTCATTTCTATTCATTTTGCTAAGGACGAAGCATGCTGACGACAAAGACGTTTGCGACATTACCCGGCGGCAGTCGGGATGAAACGGTGATTATTCCGGCGGAGCGCGTCGCGGCGCATCGGCGCAGCCGGACACTCTGGGAAGAAGCCAATGCGCAGGCCGATACCATTGTGGCACAGGCGCACGAACGTGCCCGAATGCTTGGTGAGCAGGCGGTCGAACAGGCAGAAGCGGAATTCTGGCAGCAGGCAAACGCGCTCTTACAGGGTGTTCGGCAAGACCGAATGGATCTGGAAAAGATCATGATTACGCAAGCCGGACAGCTGCTGCGCGATGCGCTGGCGCATTTGCTGGATAAAACGCCTGCGCCGTCGCGCCATCACGCTTTACTGCGGCAACTGCTGAAGCAACAGCAGGGAGAAAGTCGGGGAACGCTGTATTGCCATCCCGCCCAGCTTGCCGATGTACAGCACTGGCTGGATGCACATACACATCTTGAGTGGCGTCTCGCCAGCGATGACGCGCTGGATAGCGATGCCATGAAGCTGATTACGGCGCATGGCGTGATGTCGCTGAGCTGGCGGCAGGCGACGGCACAGCTGATTCCTCCTGAATATCCCGCAGCCATGTGAAATCACTGCCCGCGAAAGGGAACTGCACGCTGGGGTTAACCACTCACTATTGAGTCAATGACGAGAACGCTCAGGTTTACGGCCAACATTCTCGTCAACGACCCAAACCGTGTTGTGAGGAAAATACCCTATGAGGAGAGCGTGCTATGTCCCTTAACCCCATTCAGCGTCGCCTTGACGCACACCTGGTCGATTCGCAGCAACAGTTGGATGATATTGCGCTGAACGTTGCCGAAGGCGGAGCCAGCCAGGCAGACAGTTATGCCTTTTTTGAAGCCAGCATGGACTATTCCAATGCCAGTTGGGCGGTCGGGCAGCTGCTGAGCGTGAAACACGGTCTGGCAAAGGCCATCATCAATGACTTCAACTGAGTTGGCCGCGATGCTGGAGCGTTGGCTAAACGGCGGGACGCCGACGCTGAAGCTGGACATTGATGGCGGGGCGGTGGCGCTTGTGCGGCAATCGTCGGTCGTGGCGTGCAGCGCGGCCATTCCGCTGCGCATGTTGCCTGATGAGCCGATGCTGGAGCGCGCTTTACAGCTGGCCGATGCCGCCCGCACCCAGTTTCAGGATGACACCGCCATACTGTCGCTTTCCCCGCAGGATGAACAGCTCTGGCTATGGATGCGGCCCGATGCTGATGACGTCATGCAGCTGTGCCGCAGCCTGGAAACCTTACTTAACCAACGGGACGTCTGGCTGAGCCTGCTCACGCCGCGGGCGAAAACGCCCGTTTCCGCTCCACTGAATCTGAACACGCTGGCTTTTTTGCAAGGAGAACGACATGCGTAAGGGACTGATACGTCATCGATCGTATAGCATTTTTCTGGCGGTCTATCGCTGGTTTTGCTGGGCGGTAGTGCTGATGGGGATTATTCCGGTGAATGGGATGATTTCGCTGGCGCACGCCGCCACGCCAGCTGACTGGAACAAGGGCGCGTATGCCTATTCTGCCGAGCAAACGCCGCTGTCTGCGATTCTGACGGATTTTGCCAACAGCCACGGCGTGGATTTGGTGCTGGGCAATATTGCGGACAATGAGGTTACGGCGAAAATCCGCGCGGATAACCCCACGCTGTTCCTCGACAGGCTGGCGCTGGAGCACCGCTTTCAGTGGTTCGTGTATAACAATGCGCTCTATGTCAGCCCGCAGGATGAACAGGCGTCGGTGCGGCTGGAGATTTCCCCGGATGCCGCGCCCGATATCAAACAGGCGCTCAGCGGTATCGGGCTGCTTGATGCGCGCTTCGGCTGGGGGGAGCTGCCGGAAGAGGGCGTGGTGCTGGTCACCGGCCCGCAGGCGTATATCGATCTGATTCGTAATTTCAGCCAGCAGCGGGAAAAACAGGACGAACGGCGCAAGGTGATGATTTTTCCGTTGCGCTATGCCTCGGTATCCGACCGGACGCTGCAATATCGCGATCAAAAAGTCACCATTCCCGGCGTCGCGACCATTCTCAATGAGTTGATGGATGGTCAGCGTGCGGCACCGGCAGGTGCATCCGGCCCGATGCCCGTGCAGCCGGATAACGGCATGGAAGCGATGCGGGAGAGTACGCGTTCGCTGATGACCCGGCTGGCAACCCGTAACAACCCAGGGCGCAACGGTGAGGCGTCAGGCCGTGTGACGCTAAGTGGCAAGATTTCCGCCGATGTGCGTAATAACGCGCTGTTGATTCGGGACGATGAAAAACGCCGTGCGGAGTATCAGCAGCTCGTCGACCATATCGACGTACCGCAAAATCTGGTCAACATTGATGCCATTATTCTGGATGTGGACCGAACCGCACTGTCGCGGCTGGAAGCGAACTGGCAGGCGCAGCTTGGCAATGTGAGTGCAGGCAGCACCATGATGATGGGGCGGAGCACCCTGTTTGTCAGCGATTTCAAACGCTTTTTCGCCGATATTCAGGCGCTGGAGGGGGAAGGGACGGCCTCCATCGTCGCCAATCCTTCCGTGCTGACGCTGGAAAATCAGCCCGCGATTGTTGATTTCAGCCGGACGGCGTTCATCACGGCGACGGGCGAACGCGTCGCGGACATTCAACCTGTAACGGCGGGCACCAGCCTGCAGGTGACGCCGCGTGTGATCGGCGAAGGGGCGCAGCGCAGCATCCAACTGGTTATCGATATCGAAGACGGTCAGGTGGAGACAGGCCGCGAAGGTGAAGCATCGGGCGTGAAACGCGGTACCGTCAGCACGCAGGCGCTGATTGGTGAAAACCGTGCGCTGGTACTGGGCGGTTTTCACGTTGAAGAGAGCGGTGACCGCGATCGCCGCATTCCGATCCTCGGGGATATTCCGCTGCTGGGGCAACTGTTTACCTCGACGCGTCATGAAGTCTCGCGCCGTGAGCGCCTGTTTATCCTGACGCCGCATCTGGTCGGCGATCAAACCGATCCCACGCGCTATGTTTCCTCCGCCAATCGACAGCAGTTGAACGGTGCGATGAACCGCGTCGCGCAGCGCAACGGTAAAACGGATCTCTACAGCCTGATTGAAGGTGCATTTCGCGATCTCGCCAGCCGCCAGCTTCCCGCCGGGTTTCAGGCAGACGCTAAAGGTACGCGATTGGGAGAGGTATGCCGCTCGCAGTCGGGCCTGATCTACGACAGTTCGCGCTATCAGTGGTATAGCAATGGTCAGGTGCGCCTGAGCGTCGGCGTCGTGCGTAACGGCGGCACACAGCCGCAGCGTTTTGATGAAGCCGCCTGTGCCAGTAGCCGCACGTTAGCGGTGGCGGTGTGGCCGAAAACGACGCTAGCTCCGGGGGAGTCCAGCGAGGTATTCCTTGCGTTGCAGCCCGCGCTAACGCCTCAGCCCGCCCGACGTAACCTGCTGACATCTCAGTAGCGATTCCAATTAAAACAGGAAATGGTCATGAATCATAAAGCACTGTCCGTCGCGCTGATCGCACTCCTGCTGAGCGCCTGCAATACCCCCCGACAGGTCGCCAACTGCGCCTCGGTGACCTGTCGTCCGCAGCCGGAAACGCAGCAGCTCATCATCTGGTGGCAGCCCGATCTGCGCAGCAGCCCGGCGGATTACAGCAGAGTTAGCGTGGATGAATGAACCCGTGGCGGTATTCGATAATCAGCATGGCTTCCTCACCGCGCTGGAAACCGCGACGACGGCCTGCTGGCCGGTACAGTCGGGCGTCACGCTGTGGTTTACGGCGGTGTCTGCGCAGAAGGCCATGCTCACCTTAACGCTGGCTCCCGCCCGACATTATCCCGGGATGCTGCGGCAAATGTTACAACGCCGCTTTCTGGAGGCCGATGCGCTGTTTGCCTGCGGCCTGAGCCTGGATGAACAGCAACATTTGCGGTTACGTCGCGCGTTATCCACATTGGCTGAGTCGGTTGCGGCAATCGACGAACTGTGGCGTTTGGCCGGTCTGCCGCCGCGCTGAACCGTGAAAAAGTCATGCGTTTTCGTGCATAAGACGGGAACTGAGCACGCAAGGAAATCACTTAATGGGGGAGTGTCACAATCACGCGGGTTGACCGCACATCATTGGCGCTTTCATAACCCATTTACTCATTGAGGAAACATTATGCTTAATTCTCTTGGTGGCGGAACCTCTCTGCAAATCACGATCAAGGCGGGCGGTAACGGCGGTTTATTTCAATCTCAGTCTTCACAAAATGGCGGATCGCCATCGCAGTCAGCGTTTGGTGGCCAGCGTAGCAACATCGCAGAAAAACTGTCCGATATCATGACAACCATGATGTTCATGGGCAGCATGATGGGCGGCGGCATGGGCGGTGGGCTCGGTGGTTTAGGCAGCAGCCTGGGCGGGCTCGGCGGCGGTTTGCTGGGTGGTGGCCTTGGGGGCGGTCTCGGCAGTAGCCTTGGTAGTGGGCTGGGCAGTGCGCTCGGCGGAGGATTAGGCGGGGCGCTGGGTGCCGGTATGAATGCCATGAATCCATCGGCCATGATGGGGAGCTTGCTGTTTAGCGCGCTGGAAGATCTGCTGGGCGGCGGCATGTCGCAGCAGCAGGGGGGGCTGTTCGGCAACAAACAGCCGTCGTCGCCGGAAATTTCTGCCTATACCCAAGGCGTTAATGACGCACTATCCGCTATTCTGGGCAACGGCCTGAGCCAGACGAAAGGGCAAACGCCACCGCTGCAACTGGGCAATAACGGTCTGCAAGGCCTGAGCGGTGCGGGTGCGTTCAATCAACTGGGTAGCACGCTGGGGATGAGCGTTGGGCAAAAAGCCGGTTTGCAGGAACTGAACAACATCAGCACGCACAACGACAGCCCGACGCGTTACTTCGTGGATAAAGAAGATCGGGCGATGGCGAAAGAAATTGGTCAGTTTATGGATCAATATCCTGAAGTCTTCGGTAAACCGGAATACCAGAAAGATAACTGGCAGACGGCAAAGCAGGATGACAAATCCTGGGCGAAAGCGCTGAGCAAGCCGGATGATGACGGCATGACCAAAGGCAGCATGGATAAATTCATGAAGGCGGTCGGCATGATCAAGAGCGCGGTGGCGGGTGACACCGGCAATACTAACCTGCATGCGCGCGGCAATGGCGGTTCGTCTCTGGGCATTGATGCGGCGATGATTGGTGACCGCATCGTCAACATGGGGCTGCAAAAGCTCTCCAGCTAAAGCGAAGAAACGACAGGGAGCAGGGCGGAAGCACTGCTCTCTAGTTATTAGTTTTAATGTGATTATTTCAATTCAAATCAATTGGTTTACTCGGTTTTAGTCCTTTTTTTGCGCTATTAGCACTATGAACATCTTGTTATCCTTGTACGCGTATTTTCTTAAAAGGAATAGCGTCAAGGATGCCACATGGAACACTTTCATCACTCTTCACTCCGCTTCAACCCTGCGACCCTCTTGTTTTCCACGACGTGAACACACCGAATCTCTGCTCGGCTTAAATGTTTTGCGCTTTTCACCCACGCAGCGTTTTTAGCCACTATGGCGTCTTTATAACGTCTTGTTTTATCAATGTGATGCTCTATCAACGTGAACTGTGGTGTGAGCAAACTCAGACCACAGTTTAAGCATTTTGCTTTTCATCAGGGGAGCGGCGGAACGCATCGGCGCATGCGGTAGCCGTGGCGGCAGAGCAAGAATAAAAATAAGGAGAAAGCCGATGGCAAACAGTACAGGATTACAGTTCACCGTAAAGGTCGGTGCTCTGGAAGCAGGCACTTTCGCGGTGGTGGATTTCAGGCTGGATGAGGGGCTGAACCGGCCTTTCAGCCTGTCGCTGAGTCTGGCAAGCGCGTTGCCGGATGTCGATTTCGGCGCGGTGCTGGACCAGCCGTGCGAGCTGATGATTTGGTATGAAGGCGAACTGAAACGTCGGGTCAGCGGAATTATCAGTGGCTTCACGCAGGGTGACACCGGATTCCGGCGCACGCGCTATCAGATAGAAGTCCGTCCTGCCCTGTGGCGACTGGGATTACGCACCAACGCCCGCATCTTTCAGGCGCAGAAGCCGGAGGCGATTATCGGGGCGCTGCTGGAAGAAGCCGGTATCACTGACTACGCCTTTGCGCTGCGTAACGAGCATGCGGTACGGGAATATTGTGTGCAGTATCGGGAAAGCGACTTAGCCTTTATCACCCGGCTGGCCGCCGAGGAGGGAATGTATTTCTTCCACGAATACGAAGAGGGTAAACACCGGGTGGTGTTTGCTGACGATGCGGGTGCACTGACCAAAGGCCCCGAGCTGTTCTTCAATCTGGCGACGCAGGGGCTGAGTGAGGGCGAATATGTCCGGCGCTTCCACTACGCGGAGCGGGTAAGTACGGCCGAAGTTGAGCTGAAAGACTACAGCTTCAAGACACCGGCGTATGGACTGTCGCACAAGAAAATGAGCGGCGAACTGGCGCACCAGCGCGAAAGTTATCAGCATTACGACTATCCGGGGCGCTATAAGCAAGACCCGAGCGGCAAGGTGTTCAGCGGCTATCGGCTGGATGCGCTGCGCTCAGGGGCGGTGACGAGCGAAGGGGAATCCAACTGCGCGGGGCTGATGCCGGGCAATACCTTCACCCTGACGGAGCACCCGAATGCGACGCTGAATGCGGTCTGGCAGACGGTGAGCGTGACGCACGTCGGGCAGCAGCCGCAGGCGCTGGAAGAGGAAAGTGGCGGCGAACCGACGACCATGAGCAACAGCTTTGCGGTGGTGAAAGGCACGACGACGTGGCGTGCTGCCATGCCCTACAAACCGATGGTGGACGGCCCGCAAATCGCCACCGTTGTCGGCCCGGCGGGTGAAGAGATTTACTGTGACCAGTATGGTCGGGTGAAACTGCAATTCCCGTGGGATCGCTACGGCGTGAGCAATGACCAGAGTTCCTGCTGGGTGCGCGTCAGCCAGGGCTGGGCGGGCGGCCAGTACGGCATGATTGCCATCCCGCGTATCGGCCATGAAGTGATCGTCAGCTTCCTTGAAGGCGATCCGGACCAGCCGATTGTCACCGGGCGTACTTTCCACGCGACCAATCCCTCGCCGTATCCGCTGCCTGCCAATAAAACGCGTACCACGCTTCGCTCCAAAACCCATAAAGGCAAAGGTTTTAACGAACTCAGCTTTGAGGATGCGACCGATAACGAAGAGATCTTCCTTCACGCCCAGAAGAATATGGCGGTGCGGGTGCTCAATGCTAAAGATGAGCGCGTGGACTATAACCGCACAACGAGTATCGGACATGATGAAGAACTGGTGGTCGCCAACAATCGTAAAGTCACGGTGGAAGGCAGTCAGGATCACAAAACTACAGGCCATCATTTATCGCTGACCGAAGGCGATCAGGGTATACAGGTTAAGGGCGATCTGACGCAGAAAATCAACGGCGTATTCAGCGTGGACAGCAATGGCGATCTGACGCTGCAAAGCGGCAGCAAACTGACACTCAGAGTCGGGGGCAGTTTTGTGGTCATCCACGCTGGTGGGGTGGACATCAAAGGACCGGCGATTAACCTGAATTCAGGTGGCAGCCCGGGCGATGTTGCACTCCCTGCCGATCCGGCGATATTGAAAGCGGCCGCCGCCGCAGGGACGATGTTTGTAGCGCACTGTCCGGTAAAGGAGAAAGAAAACAGTGAGTGAAATCGTACAATATGCCGTTATCGACGGTTCCATTGAAGAGGGACTACTGGATTTTTTGGCTGAACACGATCCGCCGCATTGTTGCTTATATGCAGAGCCATTACAGCAGGAGTTAGTCCCGTTGGCTCCCTATTTAGTTGAAGTCACGCATGAGGTTTCATCCTGGTTGGTGAATAAAACTTCTCCGTGGGGAATATATTTATTTACGTCGGTGAGTATGAAGGATTTACGCCAACATTTGCGTAAATATTTACAGGTACTTCTTCCCTCAGAAGATAAACCCGTGTTTTTCCGCTTTTATGATCCACGAAATATTTGGGATTTATGCCATGTTCTGAGTGAATGGGAATTGCATTGTTTTATGGGCCCGATTGAAAAAATGATGACTGTCCATAATGAAATAATCCGGGAAGAGCATTTCCAGCCCGTCCGTGCCCAGTTTCCGCCAACGGCTAAAAGCCGAATGAAGTTGCTCAGAATCAGCCAGCCACAACTTGATTTACTGAATCACTGTGCGGAAATGAAATACATCGGGGGGTTAACGACTAAAACGATTACTCAATACGCAGAAAAAATACAATATGTTGTACCGCATACTCCCGAATGGAAAATGAGCCAGACGGATGAGAGCTATCATGACTCACGAGATGAGCCAGAGCGCTTCACAGTCAAAGAGGCTGTGAGCGAGTGTTATCATTTTTGTAAGGCAAAAGGCATTGAAGACGATCGCGCTATTCGCGGATTACTGCATTTGTTAATAGAAAAAGAGATGTATTCAATAAAAAAACTCCCTGCGGTATGGCAGGACTTATTAAGTAATGAAAGCTTTCCCGGCCATTACCGGGTTGAACGTTTGCTTAAAGATACATTGGGATATATTCCCCGCTAAAGGAAAAGCGTATGTCTGAAGGAAAAGTCTCACTTGCGGCGGGCAGTGCCTGCGCAAATTGCAATCATCCCGATCCCTGTACTTATGAGATAACGCTCGATGCATTCGATGAGAAAACGCATGCCTGGCCTGTTGAGCAGAACATTCATCTCAAAGTTCTGGATGATGGAACCGGCAGTCAGGGAACGATAAAAATAGAAGGGAAGTGCGAGAAGCCAACCTGTCCGCAGGCCACGTTGGAGAGTGGAAATGAGAAAATTGCGTTAAAGAACGGAACGCCAAACCCCATCACGCTCTATTACAAGAAACCTGCTGATAGTGAGCAGGATGATCCGCCCGTCGATCCGATATGGTCCTATTTCAATCGTATTCATTTGCCCTCTGATGCCATTGCCGCTCCCCATCGTTATCAGTTGATTACGCAGGGCTGTACGGGTAAAGCGAGTTATGCACAAATAGATGTTTATCCTGAAGTGGAGCTACGGGCCGTTATCGGTTTCAGCTACGAGTTGACAGGCAAAAAGCGCACCTGGAAGGAGCGGCGGGATGAACAGATCGCTGCCAGAAAAAAGATGGAGAATACCCAGCCTAAAAACGGCAATAAACTGCGGAGTGGCTGGACATTGCAGACCGATCAGTTTCAAATTACGCAGGAACAGAAGCTGAATATTGAGTACGGGCTGAAAATCGGTGGTACGGAATATTCGGCTAAGTTTGCGGAGATGACGCGTAATAAAGTCAAAACGGTCAAGACACTGGAACAGATTGGCAAAGTAGAGCGCTTTTTATCGAACATCAACAAATATCTTCTGCCTGATCCCGATCCCGAAAAAAAGGGAACGCGTGAGTATCGCCTGTTTGATTTCTCCGTTGAGCCAATTAATCTGGGGGTATCCTACGCGTATCAGTGCAAAGACCGTGTTGATGATGCCACGCATTTTATGGGGCTTTACGCGGCACCCTTCCTTAGCATGAGTATGAAAATAGACCTGATACAGCTTCTGGCGGCCTACTGTAAAGTAGAACGTATTGCCGCGAAGTGCCGGGAATATATCGCGAAGGGCGGCAGTTCCCTAGAGTGTTATATAAAATTGACAGCAGAGCTGCATTTTTCTGTCGGCGCGGCCTATAAGCAAGCACAATGGACCTTCGCGCCAGAGGACGACGACAATAAGCTGGCTTTTACGTTGGAAGGGGTTGTTAGTACGGCTTTTGAAACAAAAGTCCTGTTTGTCGAAGTGGCCTTAAAGGCAGAGGGACGTCTTAAAACAGAAGCCGGAATGAAGCTGGATCCACATAAGGATGGTATTGATTTGGTGGGATATCACGATGGGATTAAGGCTGAGGTAGCATTACTGGCTGATGCTCAATGGAATAGCAAAAAAGGTGGGAGTAAAGGTTTAAACCAGCAATACAAATATAAATCAACAACGGAACTGGCTGGGCCATTAAAAGCGGATGAGTCGGCAATGCGTATTAATCTGTTTGGTAAAGAGCGAATCATTACGAAGCCAGAAGTGATACCCGCCCAGCCGTGGGCAATGGGATCGAATCCTAAATACAATAAAGTGGAAAAACCGAGTCGGGAACCCTGGACCATGGGATCGAATCCGAAACGTTAGGAATACAAGGAAAGCGCATGATGGGGAAGTTTTTTCAATGGAATTACCTAATACTGTCAGGAGTGATGATGATGTCTACCGCTACTGCCGCTGAGGAACCGTTACGAATTCGCAGCGTATTTGATATTAACTCGGCGTTTTGTGCTATCAAAACTAACGGTGTTATTGGGATGGATAACCGTCATTCGGCGGTCGCTGGAAGAGGATTTGGCACCTCCAGTACTAATTCATTGTTATTTTTGGAAAATGGCGAAAATGAGATTACGGTTGAAATCGGGGCGCTGGGTTGGTTCTCACCAGAAACCATCGGTGATGAAGCCCGCGGGGTATTTAAACCGGATGCAAGATGTAAAGTCGCTTTAACCGCGTTTAAAGGTGAACAGTCAAAGGTATTGAGTCAGCTCACTATTGCTATCGGTCAAGACGGGGTTCCTTATGCGCAATCAGGTGGAGAAGGAGGGGCAAACAGCGATAAAACCGAAAAGGTGGTGGTAAAGAAAATTTTCGCGCAGCAGGTGGAAAAAGGACATATTCCTGATAAATATTTCTCTGATAATGATTTTCCTGCTGGGATGGAGCTCTATCAGTTTACGCAGAAAGTCCATCTTAAGAATCTCCCCGAATGGAAATGGACGAAAGCGACTCCATTTACTAACAAACCAGAACAAGCTTTGGCACTTAAACGTGCATACCTTGACCTCTGGTATATTTTAGCTGAAAAAGATAATGCAGCGATAAAAAAAACTTTTAATGAATCGTTGCAAGCATGGGCAATAACTACAGGGGAGAGTGTCGATGATATATATTCTGATCTTTTCTTTGATCTTAAAGATCCTTCATTCAAAATGATCCCTATCAATTGGAATGATTATGAAATTGAAGTAATGAATGATCAACGGATGCTTCGTTTTATCAATAAGTCAGACCCTACATTTTCTCCCATTTCTTATTTCACTGATGAGGGGGGGGAGAGGTTTATTGGATCCTTCTCCCCCATATTTTCCTTCATTGACGGAAGGTTTATTCCTGTTATCTGATTTTTAGTGAAGATTAAAAATATACGGATGTCTGGAGTAAGTGAACCACTTACTCCAGTATTTTAATTTAACTCCTAAAAATAGTCATGTTATTAGTTTGAGCAATAACAAATTTAGTGATGAGTATCCTTGGCTGATAACGGAATTGTGTGCATTAAGTTTTAATTCGTTAAAATAGTGTGTAATACTAAATTGAAAATGAGTAAGTTTAGGCTGCCATTTTTATTTTAGTCATCGATAAAATCAGGGAGAAATCATGAGGGGAAAATGGCGTAAATGTATGCACGTAGTTTTTGTAGGGCTAATCATGATGTCTACCGCCAATGCCGCTAATGAACCATTAAGGATCCGCAGCGTATTCGATATTAACTCGGCGTTTTGCGCCATCAAGACTAACGGCGTCCTTGGTATGGATAACCGAGATTCAGCGGTGGCTGGGAGAGGGTTTGGTACATCCAGCACTAACGCATTGCTTGCGTTGGAAAATGGCGAAAATGAGATTACGGTTGAAATAGGAGCGCTGGGCTGGTTCTCACAGGAAAATATTAGTGATGATAATGGACGCAAGGCATTTAAGTCGGATGCAGGGTATAAAGTGGCCTTAACCGCGTTTAAAGGCGAGCAGTCGACGGTATTAAGCCAGTTCACTATCGCTATCGGTAAAGACGGTATTCCTTATGCGCAATCAGGCGGGGAAGCGGATAGTGCTAAACCTGAAAAAGTGATGGTAAAGAAAATCACAGCACAGCAGGTTGAAATGGGACATCTCTCCTCGGATTATCTGATCGATAACTATTTCCCTGCTGGTATGGAACTCTATCAGTTTACTAAAAAAGTCCATCTTAAGAATATCCCTGAGTGGAAATGGACAAAAGCCACACCTTTTACCGGAAAAACTGAGCAGATTCAGGCGTTAAAAATTGCCTATCTCGATCTCTGGCATCTTTTTGCAGAAAAGAATGATATAGAAATAAAGAGATATCTTAATGAGTCTTTGAAAGCATGGGCAATGATTAATGGAGATAGTATTGATGATGTTTACAAAAGTAATATATTTGTAGATGATATTAAAAATAATCATTTTAAAATGATTGATATCAACTGGAATGATTATGAAGTTGAGGTGATGAATAATCATAGAATGGTTCGTTTTATAAATAAATCTGATCCAAGTTTCTCTCCGCTAAGTTATTTTATAGTAAATGAAAATGGCAGTAAGCGGCTTAGAGGATATTCACCAGTTTTTTCCTACATTGATGGGGGGTTTATTCCTGTCATCTAGTCTTTAGTGAAATTTAATACCAAAAATGTTGGATTAAGAAAGCGGCTTACTCCAACATTTTCGGCTAGAAATGATCTTATTCGAGAACGATTCGCACACTCTATGAGAGATCGTTTGGGGTAATGTTGTTGAAGCAAATAGCTTGCTGACGCTGATATTGTAACGGATGTATTAACAAGGAATAAAAATGGGTAACGCAGTTAAATTAGGCGATAGCGATACCGGTCACGGTAGTCATCCGCCGACGCCCGTCGCGGTGGGGTCATCGACGGTTAAGGTTGATGGTATGCCGTTGGCTCGACAAGGCGATCCTTTGGTTCCCCACGGTCATGCTCGGAGCATTAGCGGTGGTTCATCGAGTGTATTTATTGACGGTAAACCCGCGGCACGAACGGGGGATGGTGTGAGTTGTGGTGGCGTGGTGATTGGTGGGGGAACGGTCACCATTGGGTGATGGCTTATTCACTTCACGCCTGACATCTATCGAACTGAGATAAAAAAGCCAGCACAGGTTTCCCTGGCTGGCTTTTCCCCGGTGCGGTAATGGCGCACGTATTACAGTTGACGCACCGCAATAAAACGATCGGCGATCAGGCGGGCGACCCAGAACGAGGTCTGCGCCACGTCGCTATGTAGCCCGTTCTTCGTATGGATGTCGGCCTGATGCAGAAAATCCTGCTCCAGCGAATCCACAAACGCATCGAACTCGAACTCACCCCGTCGCAGCGATCCTGACTGGCTAAGTACCGTGTTCAACTGTGTTCTCACCAGATGGATAGCCTGCGTGAACGATTCACGTTGCGCCGGCGTAATGTATCCGCCTTGTCTGGCGATATCCGCCCAGCGTGTCGGTGCGGGAGGTGTCATCGTGGTTGGCATCTTACTTCACCTGTAAGTTGGCGGAATCTGGCACTTTGTAGTGATTATTGACGTTCGTCAGGTTGATGTTGCTGCCTTTGACGTTCAACCCTTCACTGTCGCTTTTCACGAACGAGAACTTGCCGTTTTCTGCGTCAATGTTGCTCAGATTCAAGTTCCAGTTACCCTGTTGCCCACCGTTGGTACGGACAAACGTACCGAAGTCTTTCGCTTTGAAATTATCGATAGTCAGGTTGGCATCCGCGTTCAACTGGAAAATCTTATCGGAAGCGCCCTGAGCGCTACTGTTGGTGATTTCAACGTTGGCTGGCTTACCGGTATTGGATTTTACCGTCAGCGCATCTTCACCCACGTTGGTCCAGTGTACGTTATCAATTTTGGCATCGCCGCGAACGTGTACGCCATCTGCCGCATTATCACCAAACACCACGTTTTTCAGCGTTGCGCCAGGAGCCAGTTCAAAGACCGGCTTCTGGCCTTCAGCCTGGCCGCCGTCGCCTAACTTACTACCGGCAGTAAAGGTCTTACCACCGCCATCAAAGACCTCACCGGGGCCGACTTTGATGGTGTCATTGACCACGGTGGCATCACCGCTGGCTTTAGGGAAGGCAACTGGGCCAGCACCTGCTGTTGACGTCGTCGGCGAGGCTGCCAAACCGCCATCAACACCGGTTGGTGCGGCTGTTAGTGGAGCAGATGCGCCGCCGCCGTTACCACCAACGGGTGAAGACGGCGCTGATGGTGCAGCAGGTGAACCCCCACCACCGGCAGAAGGTGCAGACAGTGCGGCAGGCGATCCACCGCCACCGCCGGAGGAAGCCTGCGGCGCGCCCACCGATGGCGATCCGCCACCTTGTGACTGTCCTTTTTCTTGCGGCTGGCCGAATTCACCTTTCTGTGAGTCCATCAGATTGCCGATCAATTCCATCAGCGCTTTCAACAGAGCGTTACCACTCAGTTGGCCACCGCCGTCTGCCGTTGGGCTGATGGCGTTATCTAATGCGCTGCCTGCCGAATCTTGCAGGAGAGAACGGCTTAAATTTTCTGGGTTTTGCGCACCGCCTGCGCCACCCGTGCCGGATGAGCCCGCCAGCGGTGAGGCACCGCCACTGCCGCCTGCCGCGCCTGACGAACCGGAAGAGAGTGGGTTACCCGCTTCCTGCCCATTTTTGCCCGGAATCAGCGTTTCCAACAGTTTCATCAGCATATCGGCAGGGTTGCCATTTTGTCCTAATGGCGAGCTACCGCCGTTGCCTGCGCCAGTCTGGCCCAGTGGACTGCCATCGGTTGATGAAGGTGTATTGCCCTGCGCATTAGGCAAGAGCGCGCTAAGTAAGGTGCCCAGCGCCTCCATGAGCTGGCTATCCTGCTGTGCAGAGCGTGGCGATGCCCCGCCGTTACTGCCTGACAGCGGGGAATTCAGACCTGTTGATGACAGGCCTGCGCCGGGTTGTATGCTGAGCGTGATCGTCATATCAGCCATAACATCTCCTTGAAAGTGAATAATGTGGGTCATTAACAGGCTTACGTCTGTTGCGTATTAAGTGAGGGAAGGTGTGATGCGGTTCCCGTTCAGGGAAGAGAAAGATGTCGGGAACCGGAAGGAGAAACTGACCACTTAACCGACACGATCACTTCATCACCCTTGGAACCTGTTATGCAGAAAATCCAGCATGTTCAGCCCGGTCTATCCGTGTCGGAAATTGCGCCCGCTACGCTAGCTAACACATCGCTATCGCAGGGCAGTAGCACCAGCGCGAGCCAAAAAGGCGCGCAATCCCTGATTCAACAAGGTTTGCATGATAAAAACAAACCGCCCGAACTGGAGCAGGGAAGCGGCAGTTCAGTGAAGAGTCAGGACTCGCGCTCGACGACCTTGCGCGAACTATTTTCAGCGGAAGGCGTGAGTCAGAGCGTAACGCGCGCGCCGCGTGATTCGCTGGCATCGGGTGGGCTGATCCAGAGCCTGCCGCGTTTTGCCTCCACCGAAGCTGCTGAGATCAAAATAAATGGCAGTCATACCGCTACACCTGCCGCGAAACCCGATATCGCGCTGGACAGCCACGGTAAGCTTCAGTTTGGGAAAGGTTTGCCAGAGGCACTGAGCACGCTGTTACAACAGACCATTGGGAAGAATAGCCAGCCGTTCGTGGCTCATCATGAAAATCAGGATGCACAGCAGCACGCGCTAGCCGACAAATCAGGGCGGCTGTTCGTGATTCAAAGTGATGACAATCAGCATATTGCGCTTCACAGCAGCGGCCGCAGCGCGATGCCAGCGGGCAAGCTGAGCGCGAGTAACATACAGCTGGACTCCACGCCGGAACGTATTTCTCTGACAGCAACCTCGGGCGAATCTACCAGCGTGCCGCTCTCTGGACGCATGAACCACGAGCTGTTAACCGGTGTCCACCGACAGCCCGATTCAGCTTCAGGCGCGGGCGAGCAACTGCGTCTTCATGACGGTAAGCTCTTTGCACTGAATACCGAGTTTGGCGTCTGGCAGCAAAGCAGCGATGTCGCCCACAGCCAGTTATCCCGGCAGGGCGATGGTCAACTGTATGCGGTCAAAGACGACCACACGCTGAGCAATTTGTCGTCAGGCACGGAGTCATCAGCCTTCAGCGATAAAATTACGGCGTTTTCTACCAATCAAAACGGGCAGTCTGCCGTGCTGACCGAGCAGGATCACCTTACGCAACTGCATCTGATGAGCACGTTGGATGCTGCGCCGCAGCCGGTGGATCTCAAGCTGGACAATGGCGAGCCGGTGTATGCGAAAGCAGTGGGGTTAACCGCAGAACACCTGCTGATTGCCGACAATGACGGAAAACTTTACCACGCACCGCTGCCCGAGGCGGGTGCGTCGCATGCCACATTAACCCCGGTCAGCACGCCGGAACTGAATGCGGTGCTGGGTGACGACCATCGTATTACCGGATTTGCCCACGATGAACACGGCCAGACGCAGGCTCTCGCCACCGATCGCCAGGGACAAAAGCACGTCACGCCTCTGGGGCAGAATGGGTTGTCCCCCACGCCGGGGTGGAACCTGAGCGACAGTCTGGTGGTGGATAATAAGCTGGGGCTGACCACGGCAGCACCCGAGGCGAAAGACACCTTAGATCTGGGACGATTGGGGCAAGTCGGTCTACAGGAAGGCAAAGTTCATTTTTACAACGGCAATACCAAAAGCTGGGAGGCATCCAGCGTTGAAGCCAGCCAGCTCAAGCGCGGGCTGGACAATCAGGCTTACACGCTAAAAGACGGTGAAATCAAGCCGCTGTCCATTAACCAGAAATCAGACTCGTTTACGCACGGTGACAATACCGTGTTTACGCTGCCGCAGGTGCGTATGACGCCGTCTGCGGGCACCGCACTCCCGGGTATTGCCAAGGACGATGACGTTTCGGCGATGGCGGTGATCAACCGTAATAAATTTATTGCCGTCGATAAGCAGGGCGATCTGCATTTCCACCAAATCAAGCCGGGAACAGATAAGCTCGCTGCGCCGCCGCTGGCGCTACCTAAAAATGGCTTGTCCGGTGAGATACAGGACATCGCGCTGGATCACCAGCAGACGCTCTTTGCCCTGAATAAAGACGGGCAGCTTTTCCAACTGCCGAAAGCCGACTGGCAAAATGCGGCGAATCACGACAGCGCACAATGGCAGCCGGTGAAGACGCCGGCAGAGGGCAAAGTGAATTCACTGGGCACGAATGCGCAGCATCATGTGCAGGTGGCGCATGACGAGCATGAACTCCATACCCTGCAAGGGAGCGCGTGGAAAACGACGGTGCCAAAAGGGGAAGCGCCGTTACCCGCCGAGCCACGTGCCGCAGAAACGGTGTTTGGTCGGCTGGATGTGGCGACCAAAGGAGGAAAAATACCGTTAACCGGGGTTACATTTAAAGCCGATGTTCAGGTTCTCGGTAAAACGGGCGAAGAGTCGCAGCAGGTGAAAAGCAAACTGTCAGATCTGCTGCGAGCCCATCTGGTCTCATTCACCCTGGACGTGCCACGGCCGTTAAAAACCTTTGCCGACCATGTGCAGCATCAGGTCAGCGGACGTGAAGGCCTGAAGCCTGTTTATGACATGCAAACCGAATTGCTGAAAAAGCTGGATGCCACAACGAGTCAACCGCAGGGGGCGGTGATGGATCTGGCAAGTAAGCTAGACAAGCTGGATCTGGGGGAAAAAGGGAAACCGCTGGTGAACCTGCTAAAACAGTTCCATACCGAACTGGAAAGCAGCTCGGCCAAAGCGGCGCTGCTGATCGGCAGACAGCAGGGCGTGGTGAACGATAATGGAGTCATGAACACGGAAGGCAAGCCCGCCAGCCTGCATGGAAGAGAAAAAGATCTGGCCCCGGTGCTGCTGGCTGCGATGGAAAGTCATCCGTCATCGAAAACGAGTACAGCCAGTACGTTGATCAAAGCCTTTGTCGACAGCAAAACGCCGATAGCCCAAAAGCCGAATAGCGAATCATTTGGGCAGCAGCGGGATACCAGCGATGCACTGTCACTGGCGAAAACGCGGCTGGTGCTGGATACCCTGGTGCTGGGAGACTTGCATAAGCTGACCGATCGCATCGATACGCTATCCGGTACGTCGCCGGGTGAGGCGGAACTGGCCTCGATGATGAAGGAGCTTAACGCGCTGCGACAGGGAGATTACGGCGAAAACCCGGTGAAGAAGATGACCGACATGGGGTTCACCAATCATAAGTCGCTGGAGGCGGATTACGATTCGGTTAAAACCTTTATGAAGGCGTTCAGGAAAGAGGACAACGCCATCAGCGTCACCTCGAAAACCGTGATGCAGGCGGCCAGCCAGACGGACATGATCGATAAAATGAAGGCGACCGTCCTGTCATTGGACAGCAACGAAAGCATCGCGTTTAACCGGACCTATGGCGGCGGGGCATCTATGTCGTTTGTGGTCAGCGGCACGCCATTGCCTTTCCCTCCGGTGCCGGGCGGCGGCGTCAGCGGCGAGCGCAATTACAATCTGAGCTTTTCTCGCGGTGAAAATGGCATCAACGTTGCCTTCGAGCGTTCAGGTGGGATTACCGGGAAAGTGAGTTACTCCGGCGGGTATGACGTCAGCCAGTATCTGACAGGAAAAACGTCGGCGCAGATGACGCAAAACATCAACAGCAAACACAGCTTCACACCGGACGTTCGAGCCTCCTTCGGCGTATCCGCCAGCCTGCAAATGGCGCAGCAAAATGCCTTGAACTTTACGCTCAGCGAAGAAGAACTGCCCGGCTTTATTGACGGCCTGTCGAGCGGCACGATCAACCCACTTGCCCTGCTGGATAAAGGGGAACAGCACAGCGTGAAGGCGGGAAAAACGGTCAGCTTCAATCTGGATGGCAATGCGGCGCTGGAGCTGCGCGGCGGAATCAACCTGACGGAAAAAGGTGCGGCGCCAACCAGCGCGACGCTGCGCGGGTCGGTTGGCGTGACGGCGAGCGCTAACGTGTTGTCTGGCACCAGTTCATCCAGCGTTTCACAAGGGGAGAAATCCACAACCTATACGGAATCCGACAACCGTCTGCGCTTCATGAATCAGGCCACTGCGGGGCTCAATGCCACTATCAGTGCCGGGGCGGCTAGAACGACACCGGATGGTACTGTCCCGTTCTTCACTGCGGCCAGCGTTGGGGTGAATGTGGCGACCGATTCGCGTACTAACCAGTCAATTAGTCTGGGCATGAAAAAGGCTGAACCGCTGGAGAACAAAGACATTGAAGCGGTGACCAAGACGCTGGCTTCCGCCTTTAGCGATCCGGCCAGTCAGTTGTTGATCGACAGCGTGAAAGGAATGGAGGAACCGGGCGATCAGCTGGCCATCCTGAATGCGCATTTTGCGGATAAACCGGCAAAAACCGACGATCAGCATCAGGGATTAATGAGTTTGAAAAAGCTGAACGTGCAGCAGGATGTTGCACAGCGCGACGGGGCAACGCTGGATAGCGTCAAGCACACGACGTCCTATACCAACCTCAGCAAATTGACAGAAAACGGGCTGTTTCAGGTGATCGGTAATCATTTGTTTTCTTCGCTGCCGCCAAGTAATGCCGATCGCATCAATCAACTGATCGCGGACAATCCGGCGCTGAAGGATATCGTGAGCCGCTTGCAGGATAACGACAGAGCGTCGGTGACGGTCTCGTTGGAACTGAAAGACGATGTGCGGGAAAAGATCGAGAAGGGCATTCAGAACAAGACGCACGGCAAGGATGACGTCATCGCGCTATTTAAAGACGGCAATAATTTGCGTCTTGCCAGCATTGAAGTCTCGAAGGCGGTGAAGAAGAGCGAAGGGTTCAATACCCCAGCAGTCATCATCAACGCGTCAAGCAGCGCGGGCGTCAGCATGAATAAACTGCTCGGTAACGTCAGCTTTAGCTACGGGCAGGATCAAACCGTACCGCAAAGTTACAAACTGAGCGGCGAGATTGCAAAAGCCAATCCCGCGACCGCCAATGCGTTGCAGCAGCTCCAGCAGGAAGGCTTGCAGCTAAACAGCTAATCGTAAATATCATGCGGTGATTACAGGAGAACAGAATGACACCCACACAACAGCATATTACTCGGTTATTACGCCATTACGGCGCGCTCAGCCGTACTCAACTGGGCTTGCAGGACGGCATCTGTGCGCTACGCGAACCTGACGGTCAGGAGGCGGTGGTGTTGGAAGTCCCCGCCAGCAGCGGCGTGCTGCTATTACACAGCGATGTGATGCGATTTCAGGGGGAGGTTAGCACGGCGGTGTACCAACTCATGCTGATGCTTAACTTTGAAATGGCGGCGATGAAAGGCTGCTGGCTGGCGCTGGATGAGAATACGACGCTGCGTTTGTGCACTCAGCACACTGCAGAATCGCTGGATGAACCCAGCTTTACCGCGCTGCTGCCCGCGTTTATCAGTCAGGCAAAAGAAACCCGACTGCTGATTCGCGGCTTGTTGCCACGACTCATGGCGGCGTAGCGCGGTTGAGCCACGTCATGCTATTGATCGATGGCAATAAAGGCCAGCATCGTTTCACTGCCGTCCAGAATATCGGATTGGATGGCCTGTCGAGCGGCGCTGGCATCGCGCTGCTGTAGCGCCGCGAAGACCTCTTCGTGATGTTCGATCGCCATTTGCACGGAAAAATGCGCATAGGCCTGCGCAATTAGCGGGCCGGTGCGCATCCACAGGCTACCGATAAACTGCGTCAGCAGCGGCATGCGTGCCGCCTGCGCCAGAAACAGGTGAAATTCGCTATTTAACCGCAGCGCTTCGCGTAGATTTTTCTCGTCAATCGCCAGACGATTCTGGCGAATATTCTCTTCAATCTGCTCCAGCATCTTCGGCGTAATGTGCGCAGCAGCCTGCTCGGCTCCCGTGCCTTCCAGCGCCAGCCGCAATGTGCGGATCTCGATAAACTGGGCTTCGGTCAATTGAGGGACGCGGATATCGCGCGGCGTCTTGAGCACCAGCGCCTGTTCTTTCGCCAGTTGCAGAATCGCATCTCGCACCGGCGTGACGCTGGTACCAACCTGTGCGGCGAGTTCCCGTATTCTCAGACGATCGTCCGGTTTGAGTTGGCCGGTAATTAATGCCTCACGCAGCATGGTATAAACGCTGGAACCCAGATAGCTGTGATTGATCTGCCCAATTGGATAATTCACTGTTCCCCCAGAGAGAAGCGCCACGCAACGTGATGAGATAAACATGAGTTCGCACCGCAACGACCCGCGGTGATGAGGCGTTAATATACAATATGATGCATCAACGAGGCTATGGGGTGAGAGATCGCATGGGTGAGGAATCAACAAGAAAAGGTCATGAAATACGCAGTAGGGTATGACGAGGCGTAACCAACCTAAAATTATTGGTTAAGGAAGTATTTTATCGCGACTTAACGCAAACCCATTGTCATAAAATTATATATTACCTGACATATTGAGCTTGGTAATTAACGGTTCTACTATGCCAAAAAAATTATTATCAGGGATGAAACCATGCGTGGTTTTTTCAGGCTGACTTTTATCATGCCTGCGCTATTTTCTTATACCGTATTTTCCGCGTCGCTTAATCCGGCAGACCGAAATGACATTCAGCAGCGGCAGGCCGAGGTGATCGACCAGTCTCGGCAGCAGCGCGATGCTTTATTACAGTTAAATCAACCTCAAACGACGATAAATCCCAATGGCAGAAGCGATGCCGGGCACTGCTTTTTCATTAAGGATATTACTTATCACAATAGCTCCCTGCTGCGTGAAAAAGATAAAAATAGGTTAAATAAAGATTATATTAATCGTTGTCTTAATGTTAATGATATAAATCAGCTGATTCATGACGTCAGTAATTGGTATATCGAACGGGGTTATATCACCAGTCGAGCCTTTATTGCTGAGCAAGATCTTTCTGGCGGCGTATTGCAGATTGATATTCTGGAAGGTCGCCTCGAATCTATTAATCTTAATAACCAATCAACGTGGGCATTAAAACAGGTTTTCCCAGGGCTGGAAGGCAAAATTCTCAATCTCCGGGATATCGAACAGGGCATGGAACAGCTCAACCGCATGCCGACGCAGCAGGTGAGCATCGAAATTCAGCCTGGCAGCCAGCCCGGCTATTCCATCGTCAACCTGACCAGTAAGAAACAGATTCCGCTGACGGCAAACATCGGTTTTGATAATAGCGGGCAGAAAAGCACCGGAGAGCGGCAGCTAAGCGGCGGTCTGTGGGCGGATAACGTGCTGGGGTTGGCCGACCAGTGGTTTGTCAACGGCGGGCACAGCAGCGAGTTTCGCGATAGCCGCAATGTCGAGAGCTTACAGGCGGGCATGTCGTTGCCCTATGGTTACTGGACGCTCAGCTACGACTACTCGCAAAGCCGCTATCGCAATGACTTCATCAACCGGGATTTTCTCTGGCATTCAACCGGCGACAGTCAGACGCACCGCGCCACGCTGTCACGTGTGGTGTTTCGCAACGGCGACATGAAAACCAGCCTCTCGGCGGGCCTGTCGCACCGTATCGGAAAGAACTACCTGAACGATGTATTACTGCAAATCAGCAGCCGTAAACTCAGCAGTGCGATTATTGGCATCAATCATAGCCAGAAACTGTGGGGCGGGCTGGCGACGCTGAATCCGGCTTATAGCCGGGGAACGCGCTGGTTCGGTGCAGAAAGCGATGAAGGGAAATCTGACGATGCGTTCCGCGCTGAGTTCAACAAGGTAACGCTGGCGGCCAGTTATTACTACCCGATCGCAGACAACCTCCATTACCTCACCAACCTCTACGGCCAGTACTCACCGCAGCGCCTGTATGGCAGCGAACAGGTCACGCTGGGCGGGGAAACCTCCGTACGGGGTTTCAAGGAGCAGTATCTCTCAGGCAATCGCGGTGGTTACTGGCGCAACGAACTCAACTGGCGGGCGGCGCAGCTGCCGCTGTTGGGCAGCGTCACCCTGACGGCGGCGGTGGACGGCGGGCATCTTTTCTCACATCAGGCCGAAAGCGAATCGGCGGGCACGCTGTGGGGCGCGGCGGTAGGGGCAGGTGTCGCGAATCAATATCTATCACAACAAATCACGGTTGGCTGGCCATTGGCACATCCTGACTGGCTAAAACCGGATAGTGCCGTGGTGTATTACCGCGTTGGGCTATCTTTTTAACTATTTTTCCTTTTTCGTTGTTAATCGTTGAGACCGGGATTCAGGGATGAAACCAATAAAAACCACACAGCGCCTGCTGGCGTATACGCTGATCCACCTGATTGCATTTCAGCCGCTGCTGCCGGCGATGGCGGCGGGCGTGCAGGTCGCGACGGGCAATACCGCGCTGGATCAGGCCGGCAACGGCGTCCCGGTCATCAATATCGCCACGCCAAACAGCGCGGGGATCTCCCACAACCAGTACCACGATTTTAACGTCGACAAGCCCGGTCTGATCCTGAATAACGGCACAGAACAGCTCAATCCCACGCAGCTCGGCGGGCTGATACAGAACAACCCCAACCTGAAAGGCAAGGCTGCCGACGCCATCATCAACGAAGTGGTGTCCACCAACCGCAGTACGCTGGCTGGCTACCTGGAAGTCGGCGGCAAGCAGGCCAGCGTCATCGTGGCCAACCCCAACGGCATCACCTGCGACGGCTGCGGCTTTATCAACGCCCCGCAGGTGACGCTGACCACCGGAAAACCACAGCTGGACGCGCAGGGAAATCTGCAACATATCGACGTGAAGCGCGGCGATATCACGCTGACCGGGCAGGGGCTGGATGCGAGCAAGAGTGACTACCTCAGCCTGATTGCCCGCACCGCGCAGATTGATGCCGGGCTGAATGCCAACGATGCGCGGATTGTGCTGGGGGCTAATCAGGTCGATGTCAATGGTACGGTCACCGCGCAGGCGGCGGACAGCGGCGTGGCTGGCAGTAATGTAAAAGTCGCGCTGGATACGGGCGCGTTGGGTGGCATGTACACCAACCGCATCAAACTGGTTTCCAGCGATAAGGGCGTGGGCGTCAACGTCGGCAACCTGAGCGCGCGCAGCGGGGATATCACGCTGTCGGCCAACGGCAAGCTCAGCCTCGGCGATGCGGTAGCGAAAGGCACTATTCAGGCGGATGCGGACGCGCTGGCATTGCGGGGCAAGCAGCAGGCGGGTGAAGCCCTGACGCTGAACGCGAAGCAGGACATTACGCTGCAGGACGCCACGCTGCGGGCCGGGAAGGATATCGCTCTCCGGTCAGACGGGGCGCTGAACGCGCACAACAGCGTCATCAGTGCCGGCGTCGATGCACAGGGCACGGTCAACGCCGCCAATCAACTCATCCTCAAAGGTGACAATGTCACTCTTAACGCAACCCAGCTTGCCGCGGGCAAGGTGACGGTCGGAGCGGGGCACTCGCTGCAGCAGGATGCGAAAAGCGGTATCAAGGCAGAATCGGCGCTTGAGATGCGCGGCGGCACGATGTCGCTGGCGGGTAGCGCGGGCGCGGAAAACGTGCGACTGGAAGCAAAGACCCTTAACGGTGCCGGCAGCACCCAGCTTCAGGCGAAGAACAATACCACGGTGCGCGTTACGCAGCAGGGCGACTGGCAGGGGAATCTGACGGCCGGTAATGTGCTGACCGTTGAGGGTGGGCCGTTGTTACAGCGCGGTACGCTGGCAGGGAAAACCCTCACGCTGACGCTGGATGCGCTGGATAACCGCGGCGATATCGCTGCGTTGCAGGCACTGACGTTCGGCGGCGGTGACATAACGAACAGCGGCACATTAGCGGCGGCCGAGCGATTGACGGTTAACGCACAGCGCCTGGACAACCGCGGATTACTCAGCGCCCGGAGCGAGCTGAAACTTGAACTGCAGACGGCGCTGAACAATCAGGGCAATATCCTGACCGATAATCAGCTGTTTTTGCTGGCCGGCAACATCAGCAACGGTGGGACGCTGCAGGCCGCCACGCTGACCGCACAGGCTAACCAGTTCACCAGTCAGGGCGAGGTGACCGCGAACGCACTTGACCTGACCAGCCAGACGACAGAGAACCACGGCACTATCAACGCCCGGCAGATGCTGGCGCTGCACGGCGGCAGTCTGGTGAACCGCGGCACGCTCAGCGCGGGTGAGAAACTGGCGCTGACGCTGGGTGATTCACTGGATAACCGCAGCCTGATGCAGGCGGGCAACACCCTGCAGATAACCGCTGACCGTCTCAGTAATGACGGCACGCTCACCGCCCCTGACTTACAGCTGCACACCGGCTCGCTCGCCAATCAGGGGACACTGCAGGCCGACAACGCGCTGCAGCTGGACGCCACGCGTTCACTGACGCAATCCGCCCAAGGCATGCTGCTGGCGGGCACCGACCTGACGATAAACGCGGGACAGGCGGAGACCGACGGTGCGATTCAGGCGCAGCAGTTTCTGCTGAATGCCGAACGCTGGCTCAATACGGGCAAGACCAGTATTACCCGCGACGGACAGATTACCGCCGGGCAACTGGACAACCGCGGTAGCCTGTTGACGGCAGGCAACTGGACCATTCACAGCGATGTCGCCAGTAATGACGGTACGCTGCAGGGCAATGTGCTGACGATTCAGGCCAATACTCTCACGAATAGCTGGCAGGCACAGGCGAAGGGGGCGGTGAACCTGACCGTCGCCGATACCTTTACCAATCGCGGCGACTGGCTCAGCGGGGAGACGCTGCGTCTTCAGGCGGCGAAGACCGAGAACCGGGGCTCGCTGCAGGCGCTAACCCTGACAGTAGACGGCGCATCTTTCGACAACCACGGCACGGTCAGCGGTATCAATAATCTGTCGCTTTTCTTAACCGGCCATCTGGATAACGCCGGTACGCTACAGAGTAATGAGCTTCGTGCGGAAGCGGCACAGCTTGATAATCAGAGCACGCTTCAGGGCACCGACGCGTTGACGCTGGCTATCACTGGCAATCTGGCGAATACCGGTACGCTGCGGGGCAATCGGCTTCGTGTGGATGCGGCACAGCTTGATAATCAGAGCACGCTTCAGGGCACCGACGCGTTGACGCTGGCTATCACTGGAAATCTGGCGAATACCGGTACGCTGCGGGGCAATCGGCTTCGTGTGGATGCGGCACAGCTCGATAATCAGGGCACGCTGCGGGGCACGGACGCGTTGACGCTGGCGATAACCGGCAACCTGTCGAATCAGGGCGAGCTGCTGAGCGACGGTGACAGCACCACGACGACACAGCGGTTTATCAATCAGGGCACCTTGCAGGCGAAAAACGTCGTGCTGCAGGTGGATGAACTGGATAACGCGGGAACGATTTTCGGGATTTCCTCACTGGCGTTGACGGCTACTCAGGGTCTGACCAACCGGCAGACGGGCAAGCTGCTGTCTCAGGGCGCGGCGGTGCTGACGGCGGCGGAGGGCGTGAATACCGGAGAGTGGCAGGCGAAAGCGCTGACGCTGACGGCGAATAATCTCACCAATGACGGCCAGATCCAGGGCGATGACGCCTTGTCTCTGACGCTGCCAACGGCAGACAGCAAAGGGACGTTAATCAACCGCGGCACGCTGACCACGGGTGGGGACGCCACGCTGTTCGCGCGCCTGATGGAGAATCAGGGCACGCTCTCCAGTCTGGGGCGTACTGAACTGACAGCGGCGTCGCTGATGAACGACGGCCGAGTGGTTGCGGCGACGGGGCTGTCGCTGCGCGGCGACTATCAGGGGCGTGGCCTGTTGAACACGGCAGGTACACTGACGCTGCATGGCGACACGCTGGTTAACGGCGGGCACTGGGAAAGCCGGGCGCTGTCCCTGCAAGGGAAGCACTTGACCAATCAGGGCACGGTGCTGGGGAACACGGTCGCGCTGTCTCTGGATCGTCTGGTTAACCACGGTGACATCACCGGTGTCGATGCGCTAACGCTGTCGCTCGGCGACAGCCTGAATAATATCGGCACGTTGCGCAGCGACAGCCTGTCGGTTGCAGCGGTGGACGTGAACAACCGCGGCGACATGCAGGGTATTAATACTCTGCAACTGAACACCACCGGTCTGCTGGATAACGCGGGCGTCATCAGCGGCAGCAATACGCTGGCGGTGACAGCCGGTGACGTCAAACAGGGCGGCACGCTGGAAGGAAAAACCGTCACGCTGGACGCTGCCTCGCTGACCAATCAGGGCAAGATGCTGGGTGTGGATGCGCTGACGCTCGCCATTGTGGGCACGGTCACGAACAGTGGGAATGTGCTGACGCAGGGCACCGGTTCGGTTGCCGCTCAGCAGGTGGACAATAGCGGCCTGATGCAGGCAGCGTCCCTCTTGCTTGATGCGGATGAGGTTACTAATGCCGGGCAGCTGCTGGGGATTGACGCGCTGTCCATCACCGCACAGCATGGGCTGACCAATCAACAAACCGGCACATTGCTGACGCAGGGCGCGGCGGTGTTACAGGCTGCGCAGGCGGCGAACCACGGCGAGTGGCGGGCGGATAACCTGTCGCTGCGGGCTGCACGCTTCACCAACGCAGGACGGGTTCAGACCGAAGGTAATATGGACATCGCCATAGAATCCGCGGGTGCCCTTCATCAACGTTCACTCCTGCCAATGGCGCTGTCGCTGGCGGCAGATATCCAGCAACTCAATGCGCAGCCTTCCCCTCAGATTGGGTTACCTGTCGACGGCAAACTGGACAACCGCGGCACACTGGTCTCCGGGGGCGACATCCAGCTGCGCGCCACGCAGCTAGCCAATCAGGGCTCCCTCGCCAGCAACGGCACGGCAACCCTTATCGGTGAGACGGTGGCGAATGACGGCGATATCGTGGCCGTCACCGGGCTGTCACTGGTGGGCCATTATCAGGGCAGCGGGTCGCTGCAGACTGACGGTCTGCTGGACTGGTCCGGTGCGACGCTCACCAACCGCGGGCGCTGGCAGGCGAATGCCATTCAGTTGCAGGGAATAACGCTGGATAATCAGGGCACGCTGCTGGGGCAGCGCACCGACATCACGGCCGATAGCCTGTTTAACAGCGGCGAAGTCGCCGGGGTTGAGGCACTGCAACTGACTGTTGCCGATAGCCTGACCAATCAGGGGCAACTGTATGGGGCGACGTTAGGGCTGTCGGCGACCGACCTGTTCAATCAGGGTGAACTCTCCGGTGACGCGCTGCACCTGACGCTGCAGGATGCGGCTCGCAATAGCGGTCTTATCAGCGGCAGCCAGCGGGTACAGCTTGAGGCAGGTCAGGTCGACCAGTTGGGTTCACTGGAAAGCCGCCAGTTGCAGGTGCAGGCGAACGCACTGGACAATCAGGGCACGATGCTGGGTGTCGATGCGCTGACGCTGGCGATTAACACCACGGCGCGCAACAGCGGAAAATGGCTGAGTCAGGGCGACAGTACGCTGACCGCCAGCCGACTGGAAAACCGTGGGCAATGGCAGGCGAAGACGCTGACGCTGACGGCCGATGAGGTCGGGAATGCCGGCCAGCTGTTGGGACTGTCGGCGCTGACGCTGACGGCGAAAAACCGTCTGGACAATGCGAAAACCGGCCAACTGCTCACTCAGGGGCTGGCAGTGCTGAACGCGGCCGAGGCGAGCAATGACGGTGAATGGCAGGCAGACAGCCTGACGCTCGACGCGCAGAACCTGATTAACCGCGGGCACCTTCAGGGCGACCAGTCACTGAAGCTGACGCTGGCAAACGGTGATGTAGACAATAAAGGTACGTTGTGGAGCAAGAACACCGATATTGCTGCCCGTACGCTGACCAACGCGGGTGAGATGACCGGCGTGAACGGTCTGCAACTGACGCTGGATGAGGCCTTAACCAATCAGGGGGCGCTGAGCAGCTATCACCTGACCGCGCAGGCCGACAGGCTGGACAACCGAGGAAAAATTAACGGCCTTGACCGGCTCGAACTGACAGTCGGTGACAGCCTCACCAATACCGGCACGCTGTACGGGGCGGCGCTGACGCTGAACGCGAACGACCTGACCAACAGTGGCACGCTCACCGGCGTCGACAGCCTGTCTCTGAACCTAAATGGAACGCTGAATAACACGCGTGACATCAGCAGCAATGCGCTGACGCTCAAAGCCAATGACGTATTCAACCACGGTACCCTGACGGGCGTGAACGGGCTGACGCTAGAGCTCGGCAATCAGCTGGATAATCAGGGAACGCTGAACAGCCAGGCGCTCGCCATTGCTGCCCGCGACGTGACCAACGGCGGACTGCTTAATGGCACGCGCAGCCTGCAACTGATGCTGGACGGCACCCTGAGCAACACCGGTGACCTCACCAGCCAGCGCATCGATATCACCGCGGCTGACGTGCTCAACCATGGTCAGGTGCTGGGTTCGGACGATCTGCAAGTCGATCTGCGTAATAAACTGGATAACCGCGGTTTAATCAGCGGCAGCACCACGCTGGGTATCGTTGCGAACGATATCGACCAGCAGGGGACGCTGGAAGCGCGCGCGCTGACGGTGGACGCGCAGACGCTGGATAACCACGGAAAAATGCTGGGCGTCGATGCGCTGACGCTGGCGATTGCGGGGACGGCCCGCAATCAGGGCAAATGGCTGAGTCAGGGCAGCAGCACGCTGACGGCAGATCGGGTTGACAATCACGGCCAGTGGCAGGCGGGCGACATTACGCTGCAGGCCAGCGAGCTGACTAACAACGGACAGATTTTTGGTATTGATGCGTTGTCGCTGAGCGCCGCCAACGGCCTGACGAATCAGCAAAACGCGAAACTCCTGTCGCAGGGCGTCGCGGTACTGCGTGCCGCTACGGCGGCAAACGACGGCGACGTGCAGGCAGACCGCCTGACGTTTGACGCCCAGCAGCTGACCAACCGCGGGCGGATACAGGGTGACCACGGGTTAGCCATCGCGCTGGACCGTACCAATCCGGCCAGCCGGTTAACCAATCAGGGCACGCTGCTCTCCGGCGGTGACGGCTGGCTGAGCGCCAGCCAGCTCGACAATCAGGGCAGCGTGTCCGGCGTGGGTACGCTGACGCTCGACAGCGGGGCGATAAACAACGCGGGCACTGTGATTGCCGACGGGGCGCTGTCGCTTAATGGTGACTATCAGGGCGCAGGCCTGTTGCATACCGCCGACACGCTGACGCTGCGCGGCAATCAGTTGAACAATAGCGGACGCTGGGAAAGCCGGGCGCTGGCGCTGAACGGCGGTTCGTTCAGCAACACCGGTACGGTTATCGGTGAGCGCGGTATCACGCTGGCGCTGCGTGACGGCCTGACGGTCGGCAGCACCGGCCAACTGCTGAGCAACGGGGTCCTGCAGGCACAGGCGGGCACGGTCATGAACGACGGGCGCTGGCAGGGCAACACGCTGACGCTGACGGCGGATGACGTCGGGAATGCCGGCCAGCTGCTGGGGCTGTCGGCGCTGTCGCTGACGGCGAAAAACCGTCTGGACAATGCGAAAACCGGCCAACTGCTCTCCCAGGGCCAGGCGGTGCTGAACGCGGCCGAGGCGAGCAATGACGGTGAATGGCAGGCGGACAGCCTGACGCTGGACGCGCAGCAACTGACCAACACCGGTCATATTCAGGGCGACCAGTCACTGACGCTGACGCTGGCAAACGGTGATGTAGATAATAAAGGTACGCTGTGGAGCAAGTACGCCGATATTGCTGCCCGCACGCTGACCAACGCGGGTGAGATGACCGGCGTTAACGGTCTGCAACTGGCGCTGGATGACGCCTTAACCAATCAGGGTACGCTGAGCAGCTATCACCTGACCGCGCAGGCCGACAGACTGGACAACCGTGGGAAAATCAACGGCCTTGACCGGCTCGAACTGACAGTCGGTGACAGCCTCACCAATACCGGCACGCTGTACGGGGCGGCGCTGGCGCTGAACGCGAATGACCTGACCAACAGCGGCACAATCACCGGCGTGGACAGCCTGAATCTAAACCTGAACGGGACGCTGAATAACACGCGTGACATCAGCAGTAATGCGCTGACCCTCAGGGCCAATGACGTATTCAACCACGGCACCCTGACGGGCGTGAACGGGCTGACGCTGGAGCTCGGCAATCAGCTGGATAATCAGGGCGCGCTGAACAGCCAGGCGCTTGCCATTGCCGCCCGCGACGTGACCAACGGCGGACTGCTTAATGGCGCGCGCAGTCTGCAGCTCACGCTGGATGATGGCTTGACCAACACCGGTGACCTCACCAGCCAGCGCATCGATATTACCGCGCAGGACGTGCTCAACCACGGGCAGGTGCTGGGCTCGGCCGATCTGCAACTCGATCTGCGTAATACACTGGATAACCGCGGTTTAATCAGCGGCAGCACCACGCTGGGTATCGTTGCAAACCATATCGACCAGCAGGGGACGCTGGAAGCGCGGGCGCTGAAGGTGGACGCGCAGACGCTGGATAATCACGGAAAAATGCTGGGCGTGGATGCGCTGACGCTGGCAATTGCGGGGACGGCCCGCAATCAGGGTAAATGGCTGAGCCAGGGCCGCAGCACGCTGACGGCGGATCGGGTTGACAATAACGGCGGCCAGTGGCAGGCGGGCGACATCACGCTGCAGGCCAGCGAGCTGACTAACAGCGGACAGATTTTTGGTATTGCTGCGTTGTCATTGAGTGCCGCCAACGGCCTGACGAATCAGCAAAACGCGAAACTTCTGTCACAGGGCGTCGCGGTACTGCGTGCCGCGAGCGTGACAAACGATGGCGACGTGCAGGCAGACCGCCTGACGTTTGAGGCACAGCAACTGACCAACCGCGGGCGGATGCAGGGGGACCACGGGTTAGCCATCACGCTGGATCGCGCCAACCCCGCCAGCCGGTTAACCAATCAGGGAACGCTGCTCTCCGGCGGTGACGGCTGGTTGAGCGCCAGCCAGCTCGACAATCAGGGCACCGTGTCCGGCGTGGGTATGCTGACGCTCGACAGCGGGGCGATAAACAATGCGGGCAACGTGATTGCCGACGGGGCGCTGACGCTCAATGGTGACTATCAGGGCGCAGGCCTGTTACATACCGCCGACACGCTGACGCTGCGCGGCAATCAGTTGAACAACAGCGGACGCTGGGAAAGCCGGGCGCTGGCGCTGAACGGGAGTTCTTTCAGTAACGCTGGCACGGTTATCGGTGAGCGTGGTATCACGCTGGAACTGCGTGACGGCCTGACGGTCGGCAGCGACGGTCAACTGCTGACCAACGGGGCCCTGCAGGCGCAGGCGGGCACGGTCATGAACGACGGATTCTGGCAGGGCAACACGCTGGCGCTGTCCGCAAACGGCCTGACAAACGGTGGCACGCTGCTCGGTCAGGACGGGCTGCGTCTTGATTTGCCGGGCACCTATCAGGGGAATGCACAATCTCGTTTGCTGAGCGACGGTGAGGCCGTTATCACGGCCGGCCGTCTGACGCAGAGCGGTGAGATAGCCGCGGGCACGCTGCACCTGACCACTACCACGCTGGATAACAGCGGGCGCGTACTGGGCAGCAGTGGTCTGACGGTCACCAACCGTGATGAGCTGATTAACCGCGCCGGAGCGGAACTGCTGACCAACGGCGCAGGCCGCCTCGACAGCGGCACGCTGAGTAATGCCGGTACGCTGCAGGCAAACGACCTGCAACTGCGCGCTAATGGAATCGACAATCAGGGCCGTATTCAGGGCACCGATGCGCTGCGCCTGCTTGATGTGCTGCGCTATGTCGGTGATAAAAGCAGCCAGCTGCTCAGCAAAGGCGTCGCGACACTGAATGCCAAACAGACGGACAACGCCGGTTTATGGCAGGCGGGCACGCTGACGCTGAACGGTGACACGTTCCGCAATAGCGGCACGGTGGCGGGGCTGAACCGCCTGTCGCTCAGCGGCGACGCACTGAACAATCAGGGCGAACTGTTCTCACAGGGCACGGTGACGTTAACCGGCACGACGCTGAAAAACAGCGGCACGCTGACGGGCGTTGGCGGCTTTACGCTGCAGTTCACCGACCGCGTGGATAACCTGGCAACGGGGCGATTGCTGAGCGGCGGCACGGGCGAACTGACGACGGATGTGCTGAACAATCAGGGGCTGTGGCAGTCGGACGCGTTACACCTGACCGCCCGTGACCTTGAACAGCAGGGCAACCTGCTGGGCGTACAGCGAGGGACGCTGCAGCTGAGCGGCTCGTATCAGGGCGCGCAGGGCAGCCAACTGGTCAGCGGTGGCGACCTCAGTCTGACAGCGCATGACATCACCAACCGCGGGCAGATACAGGGCCGCACCCTGACGCTGGGTGCGGAGGCACTCGATAATCACGGCTCCCTGCGCGGCGACCGTGCGCTTAATGCCACCGTCACCGGCCAGTTTACCCATGCCTCGCAGGCACGTCTGAGCAGCGACGGCACGCTGAACGTGCAGGCGGCGGCGTTGGACAATCAGGGCGACATCAAGGCCGCCACCACCACGCTGACGGGCGATACGCTAACCAACGGCGGCACGGTGCAGGGCACCGCGGCATTGCAACTGGACGCGACAGACCGCATCGTTAACCAGCAGGGCGGACAACTGTTATCCGACGGGACGACGACGTTAAATGCGGCGGCGGTGGACAACCTCGGCTGGCTGCAGGGGCGCGGGCTGGCGCTGAACACCGCGCAGTTGACCCAGCAGGGCAGCCTGATGGTGCAGGACAAACTGACGCTGAAAATCCCGCGGTGGGTGAACAACGGGCTGGTACAGGCGGGCGAACTGGAGATTATCGTCGATGAACTGGACAACCACGGCACGCTGCTGGGCTTAACGCAACTGGCGCTGCAGACGCAGCGGCTGATTAACCGGCAAGGGGCGAAGCTCTACAGCGCGCAGGACCTGCGCCTGAAAACACAGGAACTGCAGCAGGACGGGCAACTGGTGGCGCTGGGCAACCTGAGCGCCGACATTACCGGGCCGCTGACCTTCACGCAAAGCATGGCGGCCGGGAAACAACTGACGCTGAACGTGGCGGGCGACCTCGACCAGCGCGGCACCCTGCAGGGGCAATCCGTCCAACTGACCAGCACCGGCACGCTGACCAACCAGGGCAATATTCTGGCGGGCGGCGGGGAATCACGCCTCAGCGCCAAAGACATTGTACAGGCAGAGGCGGGCAGCATTCAGGCGGGCGGTAACCTGACGCTGGTGAGTGAGAACACGCTGAATAACAAGGGACTGATTGGCACCACGGGCGACCTGCTGGTGCAGGCCGGTGGCCTGTTACACAACAGCAGCATGCTTTACGCGGGCGGCAATATGCGTCTGCTGTCGGATTCTCTCACCAACGTGTTCGGCACCATTCTGGCGGGCAATAATCTGTGGGTGCAGCGCGATGCGCAGGGCAATGCCAGCACCTCGCTGCTCAACAGCTCCGGCACCATTGAAACGCAATCCGGTGATATCACCATTAACACCGGCACGCTGACCAATCAGCGTGAGGGACTGGTGGTGACGGAAACGGCGTTGGCTGGAGAGTCTGTTCCTGAGTGGGCAGGGAAAACTAAAGTCGATATCCCGATTGAGTGGTTTAAGCCGGGAGATTATGGAATTGTTACATTCCATGACTCAGAAGATCATGGGGTAAATAGAAATTCTTATTCTGCTATATATGTTCCGTTTGAACATGCTGATATTCAGAAATTTGTTATTAAAAGTAACTCTATTGATGTGGTCGCAAAAAATGCTGAAGGTAATCTTCGCTCAGGTAATGATTTATATATTAATGCCAGTGTTTTTAATAACCAGGCTTCGATTGTTTTTTCTGTAAAGAATTTATCCTTGTCTGGATATGAGTTAAATAATCAATCTTATCATTCAGGTTTTTCAACGGAGTATTTGACTTATATATATGATAAGAGATCAGTAGGTGGATATTCTTATACGAACAGCTCGCTTAGGCCGAATGAATATTACTCTAATGGAAGGCTGGCTAATTCTAATTATTTTGTTAAAGATAGAGACTATAATAACGCAAATAGATGGCGTTTTATGCGTTATATATTATCAGGCACCCCAGTAACCGAAAAAACTGAGGGTGAAAGCTATAACGCGTTAATTCAGGCGGGCGGTACTATTACCGCCGATTTCAAACAGGATATCAGTAATACCACGCTGCAGCCGGGCAGCGGCGGGTTTATGCCAGCGTCCACCAAACCGGTGCTGGATGCCATCACCACGCTGTCGCCATTGCAGAAACAAACCACGCGCCAACTGGTCAGTCAGGATTCGTCGTTTAACGCGGGTGCGGTCGACGTCACCAAAGCAGGGAACGGACCGGCGACGCTGGCGGGCAATGCCGCAGACGTGAATGCGACGGGCAAAACCGTGACGCTGACACAGCAGTCTGGCACCGCGCTGCAAGCGGGCACACAGGCGGACAACATCACCACGGCCATCGCGGTGCCGAATACTGCCGGGCCGCTGACGCTCAACACCGGTGACGCAGTGGTGTTATCGCCTTCTGCTTCCGGCCACGTCAGTAATCCTGATGCGGTCACGCTGACGCCACAGTCTGGCACTGCGCTGCAAACCGGCGCGCAGGCGGACAACATCACGGCGACGATTACGGCACCGAATACTACAGGGCCGCTGACGCTGAACACCGACGGTGCGGTGGCGTTACAACCTTCAACCTCCGGCCATGTCAGCAACCCTGATGCGGTCGCGCTGTCGTCGACGGGTCAACGGCCCGATGCGGGCAAGAGCCTGACGCCGGTTAACGTGGACAACACCGCGGCGGGCGTCACGATAGCAGGCACGGTAGGTACTCCCGCCACATTGACCACACCGGGCATGGCCGCGATTGATGCACCGAAGCCGACGGTCAGTGCAGATACCCCGCCGGGCGGGGCGACGCCTTCTGCGCCACAACCTCTCTCTGCCGCAGACTTGCTGAGCGCCATCGGCAACGGCCTGCAAAACCTGAGCACCAACCCGCTTGCCGAGTACCCGCTGCCGACCGGCAATAACGGGCTGCTGGTTGTCGACCCGAATGCCGACAGCCGCTACCTGATCCACACCAACCCGAAACTGGAACAGCTGGGACAGGTCGACAATGCACTGTTCAGCGATTTGCAAACGCTGCTGGGGCAACAGCCGTCAACGGTGGTACCCGTTGAAACGCGCTCGCAGTGGACGCAGGCCGACCGGGTGCTGGGCTCGTCCTATCTGCTGGACAAGCTGAATCTGGATGCAGACCACGATTACCGCTTCCTAGGCGATGCGGAGTTTGATACCCGCTATATCAGCCAGGCGGTATTGAAACAGAGCGGGCAGCGTTACCTGAACGGCACCGGCTCCGATCTGCAACAAATGCAGACGTTGCTGGATAACGCAGCGGCGGCGCAGAAAGGCATGAACCTGCAACTGGGCGTCAGTCTGACGCCGGATCAGGTCGCAAACCTCAGCCAGAGCCTGGTCTGGTGGGAAAATATCGAGGTCAACGGGCAGACCGTACTGGCACCGAAGCTGTATCTGGCGCAGGCGGATAAAAGTAACCTGCAGGGCAGCGCGATTGTCGCGAATAAGGTCGAGCTGAACGCGGGCGGCAGCGTCACCAACAGCGGCACGCTCAGGGCGGTTGACGTGCTGGCAATCGCCAGCGGCGACAGGATTGATAACCACGAAGGCGGCCTGATCAAGTCAGACGGCGGCCTGAATCTGGTGGCGCTCAACAATATCACCAACAGCGGCAGCCGGATTGAGGGTAACACGCTGCAGCTCGCCAGCATCAACGGCGACATCATCAACCGCACCGAAAGCCGCAACTTCCAGACCGCGCAGCCGACCTCATCGCGCAGCGGCACCGGCTCGCTGGTCTTCACCGAACTGGGCAAAACCGCCGAAATCGTCGCGGGCAACAGCCTGACGCTCAGTGCGGGCAAGGATATCCGCAACGTGGCAGCTACGCTCAACGCCGGGCAGGACATGGCGCTGAATGCCAAAGGCAATGTGGCGATGGAGGCACTGACGCTGACTAATAATCGCGTCGATATCGGCTGGGGCAGCAGCAACACCGCGCTGAATACGGCCGTGCAGGGCAGCATCGTCACGGCGGGTGGTACGCTGAAAGCCGTCGCGGGTCAGGATATTCAGATCGATGCCAGCGCGCTTTCCGGTGGCACGGCGCTGACGCTGGCAGCGGGTAACGATATTCGCCTGACGGCACAGGATACGCTGAAAGAGACGCTCTATCAGGGCGGCAGCACCGCGCAGCGCCGCACGCAGGACGTGGCAAACAGCCAGCTTCTGACCGGCGGCGATCTGAGTCTGGTGGCGGGACGGGATGTGCTGTCCGACGCAGCCAGCCTGAACGCCAAAGGCAATGCGACACTGGCCGCCGGACGCGATCTGAATCTGCTGTCTCAAGAGGAAGAGACCTACAGCGGCAACTGGTGGAACCGTCACGCCGACTGGCAGCAAAACATCACCCAGCAGAGTACCGAGTTAACGACGGGCAAAGGCCTGAACCTGCAGGCCGGCAGAGACATCAATCTGCAGGCGGCTCAGGGCGTGGCGAGCGGCGCGGTGACGGCGCAGGCGGGCAACAACATCAACCTGCTGTCGGCCACCGAAACGCAGCACACCTTCTTTGAAGAAACGAAGGTCAAGAAAAAGGCCTTCTCGAAGACGGTGACGCACACGCTGCAGGAAACGTTGCAAACCAATGAGAAAGGCAGCCTGCTGTCGGGTGACAGTGTCACGATGGCGGCCAATCAGGATATCAACCTGCAAGGCTCCTCCGTGGTCGGTGACAAACAGGTCACGCTGCTGGCGAATCATGATGTCAACACCGCTGCCAGCATCGAGAACTACCAGAACTATGAAGAGCACAGCAAGAAAAAAAGCGGGCTGTTCAGCGGCGGCGGCATTGGCTTTACCATCGGTTCAACCTCGACGAGCCAGAAACTGCGTGATCAGGCCGCGACACAAAGCCAGAGCATCAGTACCCTCGGCAGTACGACCGACTCGGTGACGGTGAAGGCCGGGAACGATGTCACGATCAGCGGCACCGATATGGTGGCCGGAAAAGACATCTTCCTTCAAGGCAACAATGTCACAATCGATCCGGGCTATGACACGCGCAAACAGCAGCAGGAGTTTCAGCAGAAAACCGCGGGCCTGACCGTGGCGCTGTCCGGCGTGGTGGGCTCGGCGCTCAACAGCGCGGTGCAGAGCATTCAGGCGGCGAAAAGTGAAAGCGATGGCCGGCTGGCGCTGCTTCAGGGCATGAAGGCCGGGCTGTCCGGGTATCAGGCCTATCAGGGAAGCCAGTCTGAACTGAACAACAAAGGGGAAGCCTCTTTTGTCGGCGTCAGTATTTCTCTCGGGGCACAAAATTCACGCTCCAGCCAGACCAGCGAACAGAAGCAGAGCTTTGGCTCGACGCTCAATGCGGCGGGGGATATTGGCATTGAATCGCGCACCGGGGATATCACGGTCGCGGGCAGCCAGCTTAAGGCGGGCGGTGATGTCCTGATGAACGCGGCGCAGGATATCCGCCTGCTCTCGGCGCGTAACAGCGAGGATATCAGCGGTAAAAACAGCAGCAGTGGCGGGAATATCGGCATCAGCCTGGGCTTAAGCAACGGGAGCGCGGGGCTCAGTATTTTCGCCAACGTTAATGCGGCGAAAGGGCGGGAAACCGGTACGGGCAATAGCTGGTCAGAAACGACGGTGGATGCGGGTAACCACGTTACGCTGAAAAGCGAGCGCGACACGCGGCTGACTGGCGCGCAGGTGAACGGCGAGCGCATTGATGTCGATGCCGGACGTCATCTGCTGCTGCAAAGTCAGCAGGACAGCGAGCGTTATGATTCCAAACAGACCAGCGTGGCCGCCGGCGGCAGCTTTACCTGGGGATCGATGAGTGGCAGTGGTTACCTCAGCGCCAGCAAAGACAAGATCCACAGCAACTATGACAGCGTGCAGCAGCAGACCGGGTTCTTTGCTGGTAAAGACGGATTTGGTATAAAAACCGGTGAACACACCCAGCTTGACGCCGCAGTGATTGGCTCCACCGCCAGCGCAGAGAAAAACCGGCTGGAAACGGGGACGCTCGGCTGGAGCGGGCTCAACAACAAAGCCGAGTTCAAGGTGGAGCACAGTGGCATCGGCCTCAGCGCCAGCCCCTCGATGAGTGGCAGCATGCTCTCGACGCTGGCGATGACGGTCCCGTCGGCGCTGATGTCGCTGGGTAACAGCGGCAGTGCCGCCAGTACCACCTATGCGGCGGTGAGCGATGGCACCTTGTTGTTGCGGGATACGGCGAAGCAGGTGCAGGATATCGCTACGCTGAGTCGTGACGTTGAGCACGCGAACAACGCGCTCAGCCCGATCTTTAACAAAGAGAAAGAGCAGAAACGCCTGAAACAGGCGCAGCTGATTGGCGAAATCGGCGCGCAGGTGATGGATATCGTGCGCACGGAAGGCGAGCTGAAAGCGCAGAAAGCGGCGGAAGCCAAGGGCGACGCCAAAGTCGAACGTCCGAAAGACGGTGATTCGGCCAAGGAATGGGAAGTCTATAAAAAGGCGTTGACGGAATCACCGACCTACAAGGCCGAGATGCAGAAATACGGCACAGGCAGTGATTTCCAGCGTGCGGCACAGGCAGCCACGGCAGCGATCCAGGCCCTGGCGGGTGGTGACATCCAGAAAGCGATTGCCAGCGGTGCATCACCGTATCTGGCGCAGTTGGTGAAAGACGTCACGATACCGAAGGATGAAAGCAAAATCACGGCATCGGATATCGCGGCCAACGCGATGGCGCACGCGGTGGTGGGTGCAGTAGTCGCGCAACTGTCGGGTCAGGATGCGGCAGCGGGAGCGATTGGTGCCTCCAGCGGCGAACTGGCCGCCCGTGCCATCATGGCCGCACAATACCCCGGCAAGACGGCAAACGACCTGACGGAAGAGGAAAAGCAGTCAGTCAGCGCGCTTTCCACGCTGGCCTCCGGGCTGGTATCCGGTCTGGCAAGCAACAGCACCGCTTCCGCCGCCAGCGGCGCACAGTCCGGGCGTAATGCGGTTGAGAATAACTATCTGAACAAAGGAAGACCGGTTGCGTTTGCTGAAAAACTGAAAGCATGTAACGGTGATCCGTCCTGTGAACAAGGTATGCGCAAGGACATGGCGAAGGAGTCGGCGGAGAATATCCAGAAGCTGAAGTCCTGTTGGGATGCGGGAGATAGCGCCTGTGTTACAGCGATGCGCAGTCAGATAGAAACGGACGGGAAAGCCTATGCGCAACTTGGCGTACAGGATGCACTGGCGGGGCGCAGCTACGAAAACAGTGCGAACTGGTATGCCGACATTATCGATCAGTGTGGAGGAAAGTGTGGCTGGCTGGAGTCAGCGCTGGCGAAGACAGCCGCAGATGGCCTGACTAATGCTGTGTATGGGGCGTTAGGTACGGGGAGTGTGCCTAAGCCGGGGAAAACAGGTATTAATAATGTTGAAATCTCTGATGTTGGAAAGGGAAATTCACCAACAAATAACACTAATTCATCTCCAAAATTAGGTGAAACAAAAATTGTTAATGAGGTTAGTGTAACTCGGGTTGGTCGCTGGATGTCGCCTGATGAGTTGGCTAAAATGGAAAGTCAAGGGAAAGTTGTGCAAGGTAGTGGAGGACAAACGTTTATATCAACAAATGGCGTGAACGACTTTAAAGGGGCGGCTCCAAAGGGTTCTGTGTATGTGGAATTTGATGTCCCTAGTAATAGCTTGATTCAAGGAGGTAAAGATGGTTGGTATAAAATGTTAGGAAGTGATGCTAAGCCATCTCAGAAATATCAATTGAACAAGCAAGGTGGGGTATTAACGCCAAGTGTAAGTAATATTAATGTTGTTGACGGAAAATAGGGGGTAAAAATGAATGTAAGTTATTTTAAAGAATTTATTGCACCTCAGTTAAGTAAGTGTAAATTAACTTACAGTTCATATCCTAATGGAGATTTTGGTAGTCTGGAACGAGTGGTAATTGAGGGGGGAGGGAAAATTGCGGGTGTTGATATCTGGTCTAAAGGTTGGCTGGATATTGATATTTATGATCTACTTTTGGATGAGCAAATAATGAATTTACTTTTGGAACCAACAGAGTTTCAGCAGCAGGAGTATGCAATTTCTAAATTACTTGAGTTATTATTAAATGAAAAATAAAATCCATATAATAAATGGTGATATAACAAAGATAAACGTTGATGCCATTGTTAATGCGGCAAATGGGTCTTTGCTGGGAGGAAGCGGTGTCGATGGAGCGATCCATCGTGCCGGAGGAAAACAAATTCTAGATGAATGTCAAAAAATACGAGCTAAGCAAGGGGGCTGTAAGGTAGGCGAGGCGGTGGTTACTACTGCAGGTAACTTACCTGCTAAATATATTATTCATACCGTTGGACCATATTGGAGTGGTGGTGGTAACCGTGAGTGTGAATTGTTATATAATTGTTATTTAAATTGTTTTATTGTTGCTAATGAAAAAAATATAACAAGTATTTCTTTTCCTAATATTAGTACGGGAATTTATAAGTTCCCCAAGAAAAAAGCTGCAGAAATAGCCTTGAGAGGAATTAAAGATAGCCTATCTTTATACGAAAATATTCAAAGAGTTAATATTGTATGTTTTGAAATAGATAATTATTTAATCTACCAGGATATAATTAGTTAGTTATAAACGAATATGAACTGATTTTTTACTGTGGAGCGTAATGCGCTAAGTGATATTATTGAGAGTAAAGTCTCAGGTATATCGTAGGAGGAGAAATATCAGAGCGATTATAAGAGACTTGTTGCTATTGTTGAAGAATTCAAAGCTCAAAATTGCATAGGATTAAGTGAGGAAGCATGCTCGCCCAAGATAAGTGAACATCGTAATGAATTGCTGAAAGGTGCAGCTGGCTTTGGTGTAGATTTCGTGCCGGTTGTGGGCGATATCAAAGGCTTTGCGGAAGCGCAAAGAGCTATTATTATCTGGCAGAAATGGTTGAATTAATTCCGATTGCGAGTGATTTTTCGACGAAGTAAACCGATTGAAATTTGATCATCACGCTGGTAAGAACAAGCTTGCAGAAGGTTCAGTCGCCACCGAATTGCAAAACACTATGGGCGGGAAATTGGAACGTGTTGATCCTGATGCCAGTGGTGCCGATTTTGTATTTTCCAGCGGACCAAACAAAGGGAAAACTGTTGACTTTATGTTTACAACAGCAAAATGCTCAGAGAAAGAAATTGAAGGAATGAAAAAGTTTTTTAATAACAGTTGGGATAATAATGTAAAAACATTACATCAGCATCTGGAAAAGGCAGATATAGTTCCCTTAGACTTTATAAATCTTACTCCAGCAAATCAGCAGAGAATCTTAGAACATTTGAATACTTTTCCAGCAAGTCAAAAAATCAGATTGTTATTATGAGGTAATTCATGGCAGGAGGATTGTGTTTTAAAGGCGAAACGGTGTCTTTGGGCTCATCTGCGATAGATATTATTGCGGATTATCTACGACCATATATTAGTGATGTCAGTATGGAGGTAATGGAGAAGGTTTATGAAGTATTCGATTATTTTCAGTTGCTTGACTTTACAAAATTATCCTCAAGAGAATATATGTGTTGCTATGAACAGATAGAAAAAGCAATAGAAATCGATCTTAAGGCCAATCCTGTGATAAATAATCGGCCACAAGACTGGATTTTTAAGGCTTGGTATGAAGAAATCAAGCCCAAAATGCAGGCCTCATCTTTGTACGATCCTAACATGTTGGATAAGTAATTCGGACGTTATAAATAGTTCTGTATGCAGGTTTCTCGATTGGCTATGTTGAATTAAAAAATCCCGATCTTAGCGGCGGGACTTTTACATGTACCTGTCAGAACCGCAGTTCCGTCTCAATCAGCAGTTTACCGTGATCAACGGTGACGATAACAAGCTGTCCGGTATTAAAACCGAGTTCTTCCAGCCACTTCTATACGGCGGTGAGCGATGGCACCTTGTTGTTGCGGGATACGGCGAAGCAGGTGCAGGATATCGCTACGCTGAGCCGTGACGTTGAGCACGCGAACAACGCGCTCAGCCCGATCTTTAACAAAGAGAAAGAGCAGAAACGCCTGAAACAGGCGCAGCTGATTGGTGAAATCGGCGCGCAGGTGATGGATATCGTGCGCACGGAAGGCGAGCTGAAAGCGCAGAAAGCCGCGGAAGCCAAGGGCGATGCCACCGTCGAGCGTCCGAAAGAGGGCGATCCGACGCAGAAATGGGAGGAGTATAAAAAGGCGCTGACGGAATCACCGACCTACAAGGCCGAGATGAAGAAATACGGCACTGGCAGTGATTTCCAGCGTGCAGCACAGGCAGCGACAGCGGCAATTCAGGCACTGGCGGGCGGGGACATCCAGAAAGCGATTGCCAGCGGTGCATCACCGTATCTGGCACAGCTGGTGAAAGACGCTACGCTACCGAAGGATGAAAGCAAAATCACAGCGTCGGATATCGCGGCCAACGCGATGGCGCACGCGGTGGTGGGTGCAGTAGTCGCGCAGATGTCGGGTCAGGATGCTGCAGCGGGAGCGATTGGTGCCTCCAGCGGTGAACTGATCGCTCGCGCCATCATGGCCGATCAATATCCTGGCAAGACGGCAAACGACCTGACGGAAGAGGAAAAGCAGTCAGTCAGTGCGCTTTCCACGCTGGCCTCTGGGCTGGTATCCGGCCTGGCAAGCAACAGCACTGCTTCCGCCGCCAGCGGCGCACAGTCTGGGCGTAATGCGGTTGAGAATAATGCGCTAAGTGACATTATTGAGAATAAAGTCTCCGGTATATCGCAGGAGGAGAAATATCAGAGCGCGCAGAAGCAACTTGTTGCTATGGTTGAAGAATTCAAAACTCAGAATTGTGCAGGATTAAGTGCGGAAGCATGTTCAACCAAGATAAGTGAACATCGTAATGAATTGCTGAAAGGTGCAGCTGGCTTTGGTGTAGATTTCGTACCGGTTGTGGGCGATATCAAAGGCTTTGCGGAAGCGCAAAGTGCTATTGATTATCTGGCAGCAATGGTTGGATTAATTCCGATTGCAGGTGATGCTGCGGGTAAAGCGATTAAAGCAGCAGAAGTGGCGCTGAAGAAAGGGGATGTTGCTGAAGCGTCTAAGCTGCTCAATAAGGCTAGTGATGAGATATCAGGTTATTTGCCGAGTCCCGGACAGATATCTTTACCCAGCTCTGGAGTCGGCTCTAATGCTGCATTCTCAGTTACCAATGCGCAATTAGGTAAAAAACTTGGAAAGCATGTTGAAGATTTCGGTGGTAATGCATCGAATGCTGCAGATAGACAGCGTGTATTGGATATAATAAATGATATTGGTTCTAATCCTGATAAAGTTGTTTCTGGTAAATTTGCAGGTCAAGGTATTGAAAATGGTGCTAGCCGTGGAGATGTATTCTTTAGAATAAAAGGGGATGATGTTGTTGTGACTAAGCCTGATGGCAGTTTTGTTACTATCCTTAAAGACGGAATTAATAATACATCTGTGAAAAATGCACTCAAGGGAGACCCGAAATGATGAATCCTTTAGGACAGTATCAAGAATGGGCTAGCTATGTTATTGGTGAGAGGCTTTCAGGAGTGAAAGGGGTGATCTATTTTTTTGAAACTCCGGACCTTGAACATCCTCAGCAATTACAGCTTATTTTTTCCAATACTGAAAAAGCAGTCAGTTTCAGGTGTGGTAAAGATGGTTCAACCCTTGAGTTAACAGACTCTCCTGTTCAGGAGAATGATCTTGGAGAATATGGAAAAGAAATAATTATGGATCTTTCAAGTTCAATATCATTTGTTGATTATATTGGAAAGTTCCTGTTGACAGTTTATTCGATATTTTCTTCGGTAGAGAATGCATATATAGGAATAAAACTGGTCTTTGAAGGCGGTCTGAATTTAATTGTTGTAAATATTGGTGATGAGATAAATATTTATGACTCTTTATCATCATGCGAAAATGATGATATAAAATATCAAGAGTTATAAATGGTTGATCCCGACTCCTAAACAAGCCGGGAGCTTTTTGTCTGTCATTCAGACATATGCAGATCAGCAGTTGGCCGTGCTCAATGGTGAGATGTGTTTGGTTTTATAAATTCATGTGATTTTTCTTTATTTTATAGGTAAATAAAATTAGGATGTAAAATGACAAGCTCACCTCATATAAATCATGTCATTGAATTATCGCTTGCTGAGGGTAACTCAGTAAAGGAGATATCAGATGGATGGTCTAACATGGATCAAGTGATATACTTTTCTAAGAAAATGTCACAAGAATTACAACTGAAAATAAAGAAAGAAGAGCCTAAATTGAGATATTTTTCAACGGATAGAACCCCTCACAATAAAGCAGATGAGGGATTTATCTGTGATGAATATAAGATCGCAATCTCATATCCAAAATAAACTCAACGATCACTGCTCCCTAAAAATGTCGGGATTTTTTTCGGTCATTTAGCCACGACACGGATCAGCAGTTGACCGTGCTCAACGATAATGGTGACTTGTGTATCGGTCTTAAACCCCGCAACTGCCAGCCCGTTGCCTTCATGTAATAGCGCTTCATATCATGACGATTGGCATGGCGACGGCAGCCTGCTGCTGCGGGATACGGCGAAGCAGGGCTCGGGGCAAGTCAATTTTGGTTGTCTGGAGGACAGACATCAGGTGGTATTTCTGAAGCTGTAGTGGATTTCTCACATAAGCCAAAGGCTCAGTTTATTGATTTAAATAAATATAATGGTGATAGTGAATGAACAGCATGGGTGAATATTATACAACGAAACAATTTTCGTATCCCGACAAAGCGCCACTGGGAGATGAGGAATTCTCAACCGCTGATTGGTGGAGAGTCAAAAAATTAAATGATCATCAGTACACTTTTTCCTGTTTGTCAGGAGCTCAGGGAGCTGGAGAACAGAAAGTGAAAATTACAGAGAGTGAATATAATCAGTTGGTTAATGGTGAGTTAACAGCAAATGACATTTGTCTGAAATATAAAGTTGGCTAATGTGTGTGACAATAATAATCCTGTTTTTTGTTATTTACATCTAAGTTCTAAATTTTCAAATTTTCCTGCTCAGTGGCCGGTAATGTGCAGGATATCACCACGCTGAGCCGTGAAGTTGAGCACGTGAAAAACGTGCTTTAACAAAGAGAAAGAGCAAAAACGCCTGAACAGGCACATCGGTGCGCAGGTGATGAATGTCGTGCGTACAGAAGGTTAACCTTGTCTCAGGCAGATAAGGCAAAGATTGTTATCTTGAGGTAAAAATGGCTGGATTTTTGTATTTTTCAAAAAATAACGGTGTGTCATTGGGGTCTTCAGCAATTGATGTTATTGCTGAATATTTACGCTCCTACATCAGCCAGATAAGCAAAGAGATTATGGAGGAAATCTATGAAACATATGATTTATACGATCAAACCTTAGATTTCTCTAAACTATCGAAACCTGACTATATGCAATGCTATAGGAATATAGAAAAAGCAATAGAAATCGATCTTAAGGCCAATCCTGTGATAAATAATCGTCCACAAGACTGGATTTTTAAGGCTTGGCATGAAGAAATCAAGCCCAAAATGCAGGCATCACCTTTGTATGATCCTGAAATATTGGATAAGTAATTCTATATATAACAAGGTCATTCGCTAAAAATGGCTAAAATATCCTAATTGGCCATCATTTTTATAGTTTTCTATAGGTATGGTTCTCTTCAGTCGAAGGATGGAAATAATATGATCCCCATCGGGTATTTAGCTAAAAGAGTCGCACTAAAACCTGACTGGCTTAACGCCGATCAGGTAAAGGACATTTACTCGGTGAGCTGCTGTGTCTCTGATGCCTTTTGTGAATATATTCAGTTTTGGCGACATAATGGCTACTGGCTGTTTGATTCACCGGAGGTAATTTATTCTCTGGCAAAAGAAGAAGGAATTGATCTGGCCGATACTACGATGTTTTATTACGAGGCATACGAGTATCAGTATGATGAAGAGACAGTAGAATGGAGCCTGTTCGAGCCGGAAGCATCTTTTGATACCGATGTGAAGATACCACAGCAAAAAGTGTTGCAGGGTTTTGATATTGTCTCTTTCCACCTTGAGCAATCACCGGAGTGTTCCTATTTATCCTGCAACCATATGGCACAGGAGCTGGAGGTCAATGCGCATTGCCTGCTAGCGTCTTTTGATGAGGCGAAAAAACATCTGGAAAGTGGCGTTTTTCACGGCTGCGAGCCGGGGCCATGCAGAATATTTGCAGTGTATTCGGTGCCGTACGCGCAATAAGTTGATATAGAATACGTGGCGAAAATCAGACAGATTAGGGATGTGCATTATATGAATAGAGGATTGGTTCAGCAGGCATTTAACGCTTTTTTTAATCGAGCTGCTTGTGCCACCGTGGCTGATTTTGATCTGTTTCAGCGTTATTTATCTGAGCTTCGAACCTATATCGCCGAGCTTGAGTAGGCTTACGATCCCGTCGACCAATGGTCGTTAGCGGAACTGGAAAAAACGGCGGAGTTTTTACGGTATAATCAGCAGTGGATTGCCGGTGCAGAACAAATAAAAGCGCCGTTGCAGCAAGCGTTCACAATTATTGCGCAGCATCGGGTGTTTCTGGATGAATATGGTCTGCTTCCGGATTATCTTGACGTTATGCCAGAAAATGTATTCTCCGGTGATGTTTTTCCCTCTGTGTAAAAATAAATTTCAATCCTAATATTTCCATATCGGCATGGTATTAATCAATATCATTAAAATTGTAATTATTTTATAAGATAAATAATTCAATTCTATATTTTTATATTGCATCTATCCCCACCTGAAAGTGTCATATCATTTTAGCCATTCAATATTTTTAACTATATTGTTCGCTTTTTCTTCGTATGTGTTTTTATTTAATCCTGTAAACTCAAGGCTAAATACCCCAATGGAAACGGGGAGATGATCCTCGTATGGGAGATATATCAATGAAGGACTATGCGCTTTCTATTCTGATTTACTTTTGACGATCCTCTAACGTCGATCCAATCCTGCGCGTCGCTGACTTGCGATTCGCTGGCTACACCGTTGCCGTTTTAACGGCTGCTATCTGTCGTTTGTCGGTACGGGTTTTATTCATTAAGTGAAGGAAATCACAATGCAATACACTGGGAAGTACCTGAAGAAAACAGTGCTGATGCTAGCCATGATGGCCGGTCTCAGCGTCGGACAAAGTCAGGCGGGCGTCGAAATTGAAACGCGTTCGCTGGATCAAATCTATCAGAGTGCGTTGAGAGAAGGCGGTACGGTCACCGTATATGCCGGTGGCGATGTGCAGTCACAGCAGGCTGGCTTCAAGCGGGCATTTGAGACGCGTTTTCCTGGCATGAAACTGAATGTGATTGTCGATTACAGCAAATACCATGATGCCCGTATCGATAACCAACTGGCGACCGGCACCCTGATTCCTGATGTGGTGCAACTGCAAACGGTGCAGAATTTCCCGCGCTGGAAAAAGGAAGGCGTGCTGCTGAACTACAAAGCGCGTGGCTGGGACAAAATCTACCCGGAATTTCGTGATGCAGATGGTGCCTGGACTGGTGCCTATGTCATCGCATTCAGTAATTTGGTCAACACCCAACTTCTCGATGAAAAATCCTGGCCGCGTGAGGTTAATGATTACCTTCGTCCCAATCTGAGAGGTAATTTGATTCTGGCTTATCCGAACGACGACGATGCGGTGCTGTTCTGGTACAAGCTGGCCGTGGATAAATACGGCTGGGATTTTGTTAAAAAATTGCAGGAGCAGGATCCTGTCTACGTGCGCGGCACCAACGTACCTGGTGCTGAGATCGCGACAGGAAAATATAGCGCGACGTTTACCAGTTCCGGTGCGCTCGTTCCGGCAGCCGATGCTGTGACCCGCTTTGTTCTGCCGAAGTCCGATCCTTTTGTTTCCTGGGCGCAACGTGCCGCTATCTTCAAACAGGCTAAACACCCGGAAAGCGCCAAGTTGTACCTAAGCTGGGTGCTGGATCCGCAAACGCAAACTCAGGTCTCACGTATGTGGTCGGTGCGTACCGATGTTGAGCCGCCAGTGGGCTACAAACATATCTGGGAATACCGTAACACTCGCCCTCAGGCATTTGCTGATTTCATGTACGATCGCGGTGCGGTAGAACGTTTTCGCTCACAGCTGAGTTTGTATGTGGGGGAAGCGAAAGGCGAACCGACTCCGGGATGGCTCGGCGTGCACCCAGAAGTCCCTCTGGTTAACTAACGCTTGAAATTATTGCGTTACTTCATGCTGGTCACGTTAATCGTGGCCGGCATTGCATCCGTAAGTACTTAAGCACTACGCGATTAAATACCACGCCCGATAGTGGCAGTCTTGTTCTGTGAATGACTAATTCCCCCGAAAAGCAAAGTGTTCATAAGTGGAATTTTCACCCTGCCTAAATATGGGGGATTCTTTATGACAAAATCATGCTTTACTGGCAGTCAGGCCATCAACATTCTCAAGCAGGCTGAAGCTAGGACCTATTGATTTATTGATAAGCTACAGTTAAGTAAACCACTACAGGTTATTTAACTTCGCAACCTTATTATTAATTAATCTAAGGATTAATGAATATCTTATTACGGTATTGATTAATTCACAATGTTTGCTAGTATTTATAATTTTTCTCATTTTATCAAAGTAGTGTCTTTATGAATGTTAGTTTGGCGTCTCCCTTTCTTATTTTACCGTAAGAATGATATCGGTTGAGTTTTATTCATGGTAAAAGAGAGCAACCTAATTTTCAAATTAATTAAATCAGAATGAATAGATAGCAATGAAACTATTAATTTATATAAATTGATTTCCCCATCTTTATGGTAATGCTTAATTATGCTAATGGTGAATGAAATGAGTAATAACAATAATCTGATTAACTTGGATTTTGAACAGGTAAAAAAGGACATTTTTTCTTTAATGAGAAAAACAATAAAGAATGCCAAACAATCTTTGTTGATTGAGGAACAAGAAAATGTGGATCTCTACGTAACCGATCTTGGCTTAAAAAATTCTCTGATATTTACGCAAAGCAAATTCAAGCGCTACGCGAGTGATTTTAATAATATATCTTATTCTAAAGTGTCAAGTTTTCTTCAGTTGATTAGAATCAACAGTGACTATATATCAATCGGTTTTCAGTATATTGCTGATGACGCTAAAATGGCATCATCTATTATAAAAAAGATCAATGATATCTACGTTTGCTCTGCCGAAATTACAACTGAATTTGATAATGATTACAGCGATATTACGAGTTTTTTCTCTGATAACATTCAAAATAGAATATCCGAATTACAAGGTTCTGACGGAATAGAAAAAACAAGGGATGACATTAAAAAATGTCAGGAGAAAATGTCAGCAGATCTTGATCAAATACTAAGAATAGATAAAGATATTGGAAAAAACATTAGTAGAATGGTTGTTAAACCTTTGAAGTATGCTGTCATGCCACTTCAAATAGATAATAAAATAAAAGATAACAGCGTAGATAAACGTGATTTCTCCAGAGGGGAAATCGGGATAAAAAAAGATCCGACAGACGATATAAAAATAATTGCAGATATTGGATCTGATGAGGTCGAGGTTAAAAAGATATTTGATGATATAAATGAAAATATTGTTGAATTAGACAGGTTATACCAAACCCTTGCAAAGGAAAATGCAGCCATAGCTATGGCAACAACAATTGAGTTACAGTCGAATGATTTTAATAATTATTATAAAGAGATTCATCCAAAGGCCGAGAATACAGAAAAATCGTGGTTGGATGTGTACTCTACGTATAGTGATCTAAAAGATAGTTTATTAGGTATGAATGAGCGTGATTTGAATGCATTATCTAAGTTGTGGGCTGATTTAAGTGATTATGCAAAATACGTCAGTGATCAAATGTATATAAGTAATAACTAAATTAAACAAAAGGATGAATATATGAAAACCCAACATGTTTTACAATACGTTGATATGAGACAAAGGGCAGATCAGCAGGTTAACGATAACAATAATCAAGTGAGTAGTACTCTAATTGTAAATGGTTATTGTTTGGCTGTAACCGAGCAACCTAAATTTGATTTTAGTGCTGACCCTCACTTAATAAGTTTACAGAAAGATCTAAATAATAGTTTAGCTGATGCCGTTAATCATGCGAATGATTATATAAATAACGTCCAAAATCAATGCTTAGTCAATTTGAACAATCTTTTAGATATTTTTAACCGCACGGATCAGACGATTAGCCTCTACCCCAACACTTTGACTAAAGACGATGTTATAGAATCTATAAATAGTATCCATAAAAAATGTGGTGTATATCAGACGCAGTCTGAAAGCTATAAGAAACAATGTGATGATTTCAGGGAAAATATTACCAATTCGTCTAGTGATTTTTCTGTAATTAACAAGAGGGTACAAGCCGCTGTTGAGGGAGATGGAGGTGAAATAACCGATTTAAATAATCAGGTTGCCGAGATTGATAAAAAAATTAATGAACTAACCGCAGCATCAGTTCTGAGTGCCGTCGGCATCCTTGGTGGTGCAGTCTTGATTTGTGTTGGTGCAGCGACAGAGGTATTTACGGGGGGGGCTGCAACCGCAGCTATTGCTGTAGGTGTGGGAGTGGTGGGGACCAGCATTGCAGGGGAGGCCGCGTCAACTATTTCGTTGGTTGACTGCTATAAACAAAAAAATACACTTCTAGCTGAAATCTATAGCTTGAAGCAAGAAAGCTCCCAAGCCACAGCGGTAAATGGTCAACTACTAAGCTTAGTTCAGCACGCAAATGATGCTGCGGCAGCACTAGTTGACATCTCAAAGCAATGGACTGATTTGGCATCAAGTCTTAAACTTCTAAACCAAAATCTTAACGATGCTGACAGCGACGATAATTTTGCAGAACATCTTGTTGCTTATAGATCGGCGCATAAACCGATAGAAGACTCTGCTAAGCTTCTTAAAAGCCAGTATATGCAAGTTCAACCGACAACGGATAAAACAACATCTGTTTCTGACCAGTTACAACAAGCAACGAAAGCATCTGCTGCATAATAATAATTTAATAAGTAAGCACCGTGTATGTTGGTGCTTACTTAATTCTATCCATTTATTAATGGGGGAGTTATGCCTGGAAATACAATAAATAGCCTAAAAGAGTATTGTGAACAATGGAAAGAATACTCGTTGAAGATAATGTTTTCTGATATCGGTACATATATGATTATTTTAGACTACAATCTCAACCAATTTCCTTTACTTAATGCATTGCCTAACAAATTAGTCTATTTCATAAATAATTCAAATAATTTAATTTCAGAATATAAAAAAACGCAATCAAAGGACATCTATAATAACTTACTGTCTTATGTGCTGGCGTTTTGTCAAGAACAAATCCCAATTATAAACCTATGCGATAGCAAGCTTAAAGATATTAGAGTGAAGTTAACTCAAGGGGTTTCAGATATAAAATCAAAACTAAATGAACTTAATCATGAATATGATTTACTTACAAAAAAATATGAAAGCTGTACCAAGTCGGTACCTTCTTCACCCCCATTCATTATTGACCCAAGTGTGTTTATTTTGGCTTGCATGGGACAGGAGTCTTATGAAGAGTGGCTTTGTGATGGTTATTTGATAAATCGATTGAACTTTACGGAAAAGACTCTGGATGGCACCGTGGCTAATATCATTGATATTAGCCAAATACTTACCCCACTCAATGCAAAAATAGAAAATATGAAAGGCGATATAAATGATGATGACGCGGATCTTGTAGATATAATATCTTTTATTGACCAACTGGATAGTTAATGTTTTATCTGATAAATCGCATTTAAGTTGTGATAAATATATACTTTAAATAATTTGAGTTTTGGTCAACCTAGATAAGAATAGAGAGTTGATCATTCGACTTGGCTGCTTGACTGGTAATTTTCAAGATTGTCGCCGTGTCTCATTTTATGAGGGGATTGCCAATGGCAGCGAACCACCATTGGCATGTTGAGGGTTAACGCTTACTTCTTGTTGTTGGGTTTCAAGGTTTCGCCAACGTTCAACAGGAAGATCTCGTTATCGCGAGTGGACACGCGGGTTGAGCCATCTTCCATACGGTAGCCGCCTTCAGTGAAGCCCGCACCATTCAGGAACGGTGCAACGGACTGTGGTTTATTGCGTACCGCCGCTTCCAGCGCTAACAAAGCGTAAGGCTCGATGGTATCAACATCAGCATATTGTCGGTTAGGATCGGCCATAAAGAAGCCGTTCTTATAACGCGTGCTGATAATGTTATCGCCCACTTTTTCCGCCAGCGACAGATAGTCTTTCACTTTACTCGCCTGATACAGATCCAACAGCGCGAACAGGGCATAAGGATCGTTGTTCTTGGTAGCGAGATCCACTTTGACGTCTTTACCCGGCGCTGAACCTAACTCACCCAGCCCCTGTGCGCGAGCGATGCCGCGTGCGACACGCCACAGCTCGGCGTCCGGTAAAACGGTATAGGCACGAGAATACGACAGCAGGAATGAATTATCCGCAGGATAAGGCTTGATCACGGTGCCTTTTTTGCCGTAGTAGCCATCACGCGGCAGAACGTAATTGGAAAGATCTTTACCGTTAGCGAGCATCGGGCGGAACGTATTATCGGACTCGTTGTAGGCATACTTGGCAAAGGCTTTCAGGCCATCGGTTGTCCACGTCAGAAGTTCCTTGCCTTCCGCACCTAAATCTTTACCCAACTGGAGCTGCATGAGCGCATTTTCGGAATAGATCGTACTGGTGCGTCCTTTCAGCATCATATTGCCTTCCAGCGCGGTAGGACCGAACTCTGGGCCGAACTGACGCTGGGCGCGATCGCCATATTTGGAATGCGTATCGGCATCGTCGGTGGTTTCATCGCGCTTCAGCGCCTGCGTAAACTGATACACGCCGAGCCCGGTCGCTTTATCCCGCGGCAGCACATACTGCTGTGCCAGACGTTTTGCCCAGACTAGCGCGCCGTCTTCTTTATTGTATTTGTACAGCAGCGAGGCGGAATAGATCAGATCGTTACCCGCATTCAGGAAGCTGAGGCCTTTGGTGGCGAAGAAGGGCGGCTGTTGCTCAAACGGGCTTTGCCAGAGCGCACCCATTTTTTGTCCGTATTTACCGTGGCGACTGGTTTCCATGATCTTCCAGTCATAAACGTGCGCATTCCAGAAACCGCGAATAAAGCGTGCGGTTGCATCTTTATCGACGCTGAACATCAAATCGTAGTAGGGATAGGCATTTTTCAGTTCATGCACCATCTCTTTTTCGCTCGGGCCTTCCGGCTGTAGCGTTTTTAGATCCACAAAACGGTGGCCGCCCCAAATCAGCAGGCCGCTCTCATCCTGATAATGTTGAAAGTGATACTTCACTATCGCTTCGGCACGCTGCTTATAGCTAGGGTTGCCGCTCAGGTTGCTGAGTCCGACCAGTACGCGCATTAGGTTCTGTTGTGCGGAGAAGTTGGAGAGCACGGCCTGACGACCATCAGGGAAAATCCACTCCATCTGTTTGCCTGTACGCGGATCGACACCATCCGCAAGTAATGGCGTAGGCGACTGACCGTGATAGTGGTCGCCAGCTTTGGTCAGCACGTTATCAACATACTGATTGACGATGGTGAGACGGTCAGGCGTAGCGGCGCTGGCCTGTAAAGCGACCAGACCCGCAAGGAGCGACAGCGCAAATCTTTTCATGTTATCTACCTGTAACTGTAATGATGATTCATCCAGAGCTGTAATAAAGGGATCCCGCTTGATGAACAGGATCCCCGAGAAAGATGGCATAGCAGTAAGCTGTTGTTAGAAAGGTAAGCCGTGGTTAGAACGTATAGGTGAAGCCGACTTTTCCTTTCCCTTCACGCGATTTCACATCGCGTCCGCTGGCGACATCTTCAACGCCAACGTGTGCAGTCCAGTTGTCGTTGATGGTGTAAGACACGTCGAAATCCTGTTGATAGTCATGCTTTTTGTTGTTTTGCAGCACGTAATCCGCGTGATAGTAATAAGCGGTGTACGCCAGCGTGAAATTGTCGAAACCTTTGTAGGCCACGCCCGCTTCATAGCGGTGACGGTGAGTGTCATCATCCGTGCTGGTACGTTTGCTGCGGGTGATTTTTCTGAGGTCATAGCGATATTGCGCATGAAGATCCGTCTTATCAGTCACAGCCCAGGTCAATTTCAAACCTGGCGTATAGCGTGCGCCGGAACTCTGGCTAGCACCGATATCGCCCACGGTACCTTCGCCGCTGGTACCGCCGGAATAGAAGCGCGCTTCCAGATTCGGCGTCAGAGTTAATTCAGGCGTTAAGTTGTAGGCATAGCCGGTATAAAAAGCATAAGAATTCGAGACGACATCATCGATGGTCAGATCTTTATTCTTATTATAAAAATTCAGCTCAACGCCAACATACAGGCCATTATCCATAAAATGCCGCATACCGATTTCATCACCATGATAGCGATTCATTGTTCCCCAGCTATGTTCATAGCTGAGTTTGGTATTAGAGGCAGACGCGGAAATAGCATAAATTTGGGCAAAGAGAATACCGGCCACAAGGTAGCGTTTTTTCATTATGGGCACCATTAATATTGTTCGTTAATTATGAAAATTGTGCGCTGATAGACAAAATTCATTCATGAATTCATTTTCTTCATCAACACGGCACGAAATACGGTGTATTTCCTTTATAAAATTCTGTGTTTGTTAGAAAACGTAGTTGAAACCAACTTTGATTTTCCCCTGACGGCTTGATGATGTGCTGGATTGGCTAATATCATCATACTCAATGTAAGGAGTTAGCTGTTTGTTTAACTTATATTGAACTTTGAACTGATGTTCATAATCCGTTTTCCCATTATCGTAAACCGCGTATTCTCTTTCCGTGAATTCACCCTTGCTGTATTTATACGATTTTGTGGTGTTATCACCGATGTAGTAGTTAAAGACGTAAGTCAGATTAATTTTATCCAAACCGGAATACGTTACCCCCGCATCGAGACGATGACGTCCGGTGTCCGATTTTGACAAATAAGATTCCCCTGCGTAACCATATTTGTCAGATGTGGAAATGGTCGAATAACGCGAACTGCGAGAGGGCTTTTTATATTCATAGCGGTAGCGGCCATAAGTGGACCAGTCGCTGTTAATTCGGTAGTTATATTTCAGCCCCGGCTGATACATCATGGTGGAATTGCCGATGGAGAATTCGAAGCTCGGTGTTAAGGTGGCGGCCTTGCTTAACTTGAAGTCTTTGCCGATCACCATGCCTCCAGAGCCGCCTTGCATATCGTCATAGGCAACGTCGTAGTTGCTGTTCCCGCCCGCTGACGTACTGAATTTGACTTCGTACGACCAGCCGTTAGTTTTCTTATGAATCAGCTTGATAGAGTCTGAGTGGCGGCGGTCTTCCGTCTTCCAGTTGTGTTCATACTGGAAGGTGGTTTTGCCGTCGGTTTCTGCCTGGACAAGGAACGGCGTGAATCCGGCACAAACGATGAGTAGGTTACGTGTGTATATTTTCATTCTGTCTTTCTCTTTTTTGATAAATAAATAATATTATTGGCGAGCGCAGTCTCTATCTTTAAAACCAGACAGTTGATGTCATTTTTTGGGCGTAAAAATAGAATCACCAGGAATGATGATGACGCCATTTATAATGTCAGACAGGGCTTTCTCCCTGGTAAATCAGGTTGCTATCAATGCATTGATGACTCCTTATATACGACGTAGCTTATGCGTATTTCAATCAGCGAAATGGCTTATGCTGATGAGTGAATGTTGATAATTCCCACCGTTTACCGGTTAGTCTAATTATCAGCAGACTTGATAATTAGGGTGAGTGGCATTATGGTGAAAAGGAAACGTTGTTTCATTTATGTGGATCACACATTTGGTTACTCTTTGAAATTTTTTGTAATCATTTAGTCTGGTTATTGTAAGCGTCAGGAATAGACGTAACGGAGAAAATGGTTGTCAGAGAAGAGGAGGTGTCTCTTGAATGTTAATGATGATAGTGATATGTAATTGAACAACACTTAACCTGTGATCTGCCTTATTTCCCCGCCATCATTCCGAGAATATTCTGTGGAAAGCGATTTCCATAAAATGAATAAGCGGTCAATAGCCATCAAATGCCCCTAAATATCGTCAGGAACTTATCGTAGTTTTACGCCACTCAACGCTTAGTTATCTCCGTCATGCTGTGATCGGCACGTTTGCCGGCCTTTCTGTGTTTGCATGATGCGGGAGATCCGTTTGTTAATCCTGACGACAGCAGAATGGGGACGTGAATGATCAATCGTATTGAGGGCGGAAGCCGTTGGGGAAGTGCCGCGCCTTTGCCTGCGCAACATAATACAGAGGCTAGCAGTCTGGGTGGACAGCAGGCAGCATCGCCAGCTATGCGGTCGGGTTCACGTTCAATCGATTTTGGCGACGCGTCGCCGAACATACCGCGGGTTCCCTCTGATTTGAGAACGATGGCACCCACGCGCGCGCTGCCAACCATGCAGATTGCAGACAGCTCGCTGATTGCGGAGCCGAAACCGATCGTCGATCTTCAGGCGATAGATAGCTCGGAGTACAGTAACGCGAAGGCATTGGAAAAGTGGTCGCCGCTTCTGAGCGATCTGCCAGAAAATGAACGCGAGAAGGCGGCAAAGGCGCTGAATCGCCCACTGGCGGCGGCGAAAATGCTACAGGATGGCGGGACGAACGCGGAAAAAGCGCTTGTCTATCTGCGCGAAAATCCTGCGATCTATACGGCGATGGATACGGCAAAAGATGGCGGCAGAGCCGACGGACATATCTCGAATCGCGATACTAAATCCTTTATTAAAAACATGGAGCGGCGCGCCAGCGATGCCAGCCACGCCGTGAAGGACTATAGGGAGAAAAATCCGGCAGCCGATGCACAGTCGCTGCGGTTAGTGCAATCATCCGCGCTGTTGCTGGCTAACGAGCCGCTGCTGAATGCCGCCGATGCCAAAAAATCCTATACGCATTCTCCACCGCAAAAGAACGATCGCACCAGCACCCTGGCCGATCTAAACGCGATCGTCACCGATAACCCGACTCTAGCGCCCCAGCTAAAAGCGGCTGCGAGGATCTGGTCGCACCCTGGATTATTTGGGATTCTGGAACATGCGGATGTCAAAGGGGAGAAGCTGGCACGAGTCCCGCATGATGGCAAACTGATGATGAAAGATATGAAAAGTTGGATTCGCGAGCAGGCACCGGCGAACAGCCAGGACGCGGCGGATACGCTACATAACGCGGCGTCATTGGGGCTGGCGGCAAAAACCGATATCAGCAAGCTGAATGACGCGGTTTTTACTCAACCGCAGCAGTACAGCGGAGCGCAAAAATCGGCGGCGCTGGTCAAACTGCAACAGACGCTGGAACAGGTGGTCGCGGGGCGTGAATATCGGAATACAGAAGAAACAGAAAAGGTGCTGAATCAACGTATTGAAACGCTACAGAAAGACGGAGATGTGATTCAGCATTTTGAGCAGGCGGTACCGCGCGAGATCAACACCATTTTGCTGTCCGATCCGTCGCTGGCGCAGGCGGCGATGAGCCAACGTTTTTCTACGGCGTCACCGGCCACACCGCGGTCTGTTGGGCTGGATGCCTCGCCCTCGGCTGCAACACCTTCGGGAGCCGGAGCAAAAAGCGATGCACAAGCGGTGAAAGAGGCCGGACGCAGCGTAATGAATTTTGCTAAATCGTCGCTACACGCAGAGGATTTAACCAAGGCGGCGGGGAGCAAAACGGCCATTGGGCTGGCGGGTAAAGCGGGCGCAGCGATTGCCGGAAAGGTGGTAGGTGCCATTGCGGGTGAAGCCGCCGGTGCGGCTGCCGCCTCTGCCGTTGGTGCGGCCGCAGGTCCGGTGGGTTGGGCGGTAAGTGGGGCGCTCAGCATCGGTATGGGGATTGCGGAGCTGGTGAATTTCTTCAATGCCAAAAGCAAGCTCCAGAACCGACGGGAAGATTTTGCCAAAACGGTGAATCCCGCGCTGGAACAGTTCAACATTCCCAAGCCGCGCTAATACGCCTGCTTAAATTTCAAAAGTTTAAATTTCAAAGCCAGGGGCAACTTCTTTCACTGGTTTTTTACACTCTTCGGGCTTGGGTTGATTCGCCGGGAGGTTTTTACAGTCAGGTGCAAAAGGATTCAGCGCATCGCGATTCAGATAGAGTACAAACAGGATCAGAATGATGAGAGGGATCAGAATACGTTTTCTTTTCATGGTTATCTTTAGTTGCGTTGCGGAAAATGTGGATATGTTAAAAAAACAGGAAAAATTCTAACGCGTTACGTGGCTTTTGTCTTTAGCCCGCTCGGTTTCCGCCTTATTGTAGTGGCTCGGCATGACGATATCGGCAGAGGTGGAGATGAAAAAGATTCGATTTGCGGCGATTGGATTAGCGCACAACCACATTTATGACATGTGTCGGCAACTGGTTGATGCGGGCGCGGAACTGGTCGGCGTGTTCGAGTCCGATCCCAATAATCGGGAAAAATTCATCTCACTGTTCCCCGCCGTTCCTTTTGCTGATTCTGCGGAACAGCTGATTGCCGACGCATCTATCGATCTTATTGCCTGTGCGGTGGTTCCCTGTGACCGAGCCGAACTGGCGCTGCGTACGCTGGATGCAGGCAAGGATTTCTTCACCGCGAAACCGCCGCTGACCACGCTGGAGCAGTTGGATGCCGTCCAGCGTCGGGTGGCCGAAACCGGCCGCAAGTTTGCCGTGTACTTTAATGAGCGAATCAATGTGGATAGCGCGCTGTTTGCCGGTGAACTGGTGCAACGGGGTGAGATCGGGCGAGTGATTCAGACGATCGGCGTTGGTCCCCATCGTGAACGCGGCGCGCGACCCGACTGGTTTTATCAAAGGCGTCAGTACGGCGGGATCCTCTGCGATATCGGCATCCACCAGATCGAACAGTTTCTCTATTTTACCGGCAATACCAACGCGCAAGTGGTGACCAGCCAGACGGCGAATTATCACCACCCGCACCAGCCAGAATTTGAGGATTTTGGCGATGCCATGCTGCTGGGCGACAATGGGGCAACCGGCTATTTCCGCTGTGACTGGTTTACGCCGGATGGGCTGAGCGTTTGGGGCGATGGTCGCCTGACGATACTGGGGACGGAAGGCTATATCGAAATCAGGAAATATGTCGATCTGACGCGCGGCGAAAGCAACGTTGTTTATCTGGTGAATGGCGAGGGCGAACAGCGCTTTACTCCCGCAGGCAGCGTCGAACGCACCTTTTTCCCGAATTTCCTTCGTGACTGTCGTGAACGCACCGAAAGCGCGATGTCGCAAGCGCATATCTTCAAAGCGACGGAACTGTCGATTCTGGCGCAGCAGGCCGCGAAGAAGATCGTTTAAGCGAACGCTTCCCCTACGGAGTAACCACAGCAACCGTGCTCCGCGATGGCGCACGATTGTTCCTTTTTTGTGCATGGAAATTGAGCGTCTCAATCTAATTTCATAAAAATCAACAGGGTAAAAGCTGGCATGGTTTTCGCTTTAGTGAATTCAATCTTGTATACCAGATGGGATTCACATCATGCCAAGAATGACAGGGCTCACGCTTCAGGAATGGAAACAGCATTATCAACAGCAGGCCGATCGCGTTGGTGAAACGCTAGGCGCGCTGCTCGCCAGCTTGTCGCCGGACGATCCCGCGTGGATCGCACTAGCGACACCTGAATTGCTTCAGGCACAGATTGCGGCGCTGTTGCCTCGGTACCGTGACAATCCAGACGCACTGCCGCTGTTCGGCATTCCTTTTGCCGTCAAAGACAATATTGATGTCGCGGGCTTTCCAACAAGTGCGGCTTGTCCGGCATTTACCTATCTGGCTGATAAGGACGCGACTGCCGTTGCCAAACTGAAAGCGGCGGGGGCGATTGTCATTGGTAAAACCAACCTCGACCAGTTTGCGACCGGTCTGGTCGGCACGCGCTCGCCGTTCGGTGTGGTGCCAAACACCTTTAATGTGGAATACATCAGCGGCGGTTCCAGTTCAGGATCGGCTTCGGTACTGGCGCGCGGGCTGGTTGCGTTTTCGCTGGGAACCGATACCGCCGGGTCGGGGCGCGTTCCCGCCGGGTTTAACAATATTGTCGGCCTGAAGCCGACGAAAGGGTGGCTATCGGCAAGCGGTGTCGTACCGGCTTGTCGTCTGAATGACACTATCTCGGTATTTGCGCTGACCGTCGAAGATGCATTTACCGTCGCTGAACTGGCTGGCGGGTACGATGCAACGGATGCCTACTCGCGCAGCCATCCTGCCAGTACGCCTGCGGCGCTGCCAGCGAATCCGCGTTTTGCTATTCCCAGCGATCCCACTTTCTTTTCTGATGCTGTCGCGCAGACGGCATGGCAGCACGCGCTGGTTGAATTGGAAGCAGCGGGCGCGACGCTGCACCCGATCGATTTCAGTATTTTCTCGCAGCTAGCCGATCAACTTTATCAAGGCCCCTGGGTAGCGGAACGGACGGTCGCGGTGGGCGACATGCTGCAACAGCCAGAAAATATGGATCCGGTGGTTCACGGTATTGTGGCGAACGGTGAGCGCTTCAGCGCGGTAGAGGCCTTTAAAGCTGAGTACCTGCGTGCCGAACTGGCGCGTCAGATTCAGCAGACGCTGGCGTCGTTCGATGCATTAGTCGTGCCGACCTCACCGACGATCCACACGTGTGAGGCGATAAAGCAAGAGCCGGTGCGTTACAACTCTCAGTTGGGCACTTACACCAACTTTACCAATCTGGCCGATCTCTCGGCGCTGGCGCTACCAGCACCTTTCCGTACCGATGGTTTACCGGCGGGTATCACGCTGATTGCGCCCGCCTGGCACGACCGCGCATTGGCGAGTTTTGGTCTGCGCTGGCAGGCACAGCTGGCGCTCACGCTGGGGGCAACAGGAAAATCGCTGCCTGCGGGGCCAGCCACCTTGCCGCCTTCGGCATTGCACGTTCGCCTTGCTGTTGTTGGCGCACACCTGACGGGCATGCCGCTAAATCACCAACTGACCAGCCGCGATGCCGTACGAGTAGAAGAGACGCGCACAGCGGAGAACTATCGTCTTTATGCGCTGGCGAATACGCAACCTGCCAAGCCCGGATTAGCGAAAAGCACCGACGGCGCGGCGATTATCGTCGAGCTGTGGGACATCCCGCTGGCACGCTTTGGTGAGTTTGTCGCAGAAATTCCCGCACCGCTGGGCATTGGTACGCTGACGTTAATCGACGGGCGACAGGTTAAAGGCTTTATCTGCGAGCCGGCTGCGCTGAGCGATGCCGTGGATATCACCGAATTCGGCGGCTGGCGTCACTGGCTTACCCGTCAGGAGGCGTCCCATGTTTAAGACGGTATTGATCGCTAACCGGGGTGAAATTGCCTGTCGCGCCATACGCACGCTGAAACGCCTGGGAATAACCAGCGTGGCGATGTATTCCGATGCGGATAAAAACGCGCAGCATGTGAAAGACGCAGATATTGCCGTACCGATTGGCGGCGAGAAGGCCAGCGACAGCTATCTGTGTATCGATAAGGTACTGGCTGCCGCACAGCAGACGGGGGCTGAGGCTGTCTGGCCGGGCTACGGCTTTCTGTCAGAAAGCCTGCCGTTTGCCGCCGCATGTGAAAAGGTTGGCATCGCGTTTGTCGGGCCAACCGCGCAGCAAATTGGCGAGTTTGGCCTGAAACACCGCGCCCGTGAATTGGCCGCTGCGGCTGGTGTGCCGATGACGCCAGGAACGCCGCTGCTGGCCTCGCTGGAGGACGCGCTGGTCGCCGCCGAAGACATCGGCTATCCGGTGATGCTGAAAAGTACCGCGGGGGGCGGCGGCATTGGCCTGACGCGCTGCGCGGATGCAGAAGCGCTACAGGCTGCGTGGGAAAGCGTGCGCCGATTGGGCGAACAGTTCTTTAGCGATGCAGGCGTTTTTCTTGAACGCTGCATCGATCGGGCGCGTCACGTCGAAGTACAGATTTTTGGCGATGGCAAAGGCCGCGTGGTCGCGCTGGGCGAACGCGATTGTTCACTTCAACGCCGTAACCAGAAAGTTGTGGAAGAAACCCCCGCACCGCATTTGCCGGACGCTACGCGAGCAGCGCTGCTGGCCTCGGCGGTGAAACTGGGCGAACTGGTTAATTACCGCAGTGCGGGAACGGTGGAGTTTATCTACGACGCCGAGCGCGATGCGTTCTTTTTCCTCGAAGTGAATACCCGTTTGCAGGTTGAACATCCGGTGACGGAGTGCGTCACCGGGCTGGATTTGGTCGAATGCATGCTGCGCGTCGCGGCGGATGAACCATTGGACTGGGCGCAGTTGATGCAGGCTCCACATGGCGCCGCGATTGAGGTGCGTATTTACGCGGAAGATCCGCTGAAAAATTTCCAGCCCAGCCCCGGCGTGCTGACCGAAGTAGCGTTTCTCGATGACGTGCGGGTTGACGGCTGGGTGAGCACCGGCACCGAAGTATCGGCGTATTACGATCCGATGATCGCCAAGCTGATCGTTCACGCGGAAACCCGTGAACTGGCGCTGGAGAAGATGCAACAGGCGCTGAATGCCACGCGTTTGCACGGTATTGCCACCAATCTGGATTACCTGCGCCAGATTGTCGCTACCGACGCATTCCGTAATGGAACCGTGTGGACGCGGATGCTCGACAGCTTTACGCCATCTGCCTCGGTGATTGAAGTGATTCAACCCGGTACCTGGAGCAGCGTGCAGGACTATCCCGGACGCCTTGGCTATTGGGATATCGGCGTGCCGCCGTCTGGCCCGATGGACGACTTCGCGTTCCGGCTGGCGAACCGTATTGTCGGTAACGATGAAGCCGCGGCAGGGCTGGAGTTTACGCTGCAAGGCCCGACGCTGCGTTTTCAACGCGAGGCGGTGATTGCGCTGACGGGAGCAGACTGTCCGGCGACGCTGGATGGCGAAACGGTGCCGTATTGGCAGCCGGTGACGGTAACGGCAGGGCAAACGCTGACGCTGGGGCGCGCGCGGTCCGGCTGTCGTACCTATCTGGCAGTACGCAACGGCATTGATGTGCCGCAATATCTCGGCAGCCGCTCGACGTTCGCGCTGGGGGAGTTTGGTGGTCACGCCGGAAGAACGCTGCGGGTGGCGGATATGCTGGCGATTTCTCAGCCCGACTTGCCCGCCTGCACCACGCCCGCGCCGGTGAGCGCCCCGCAGGCCGTAGACGCCGCACTGATTCCGCAGTACGGCGATGAGTGGCGCATTGGCGTGCTCTATGGTCCGCACGGCGCACCGGATTTCTTTACCCATGCGGCGATTGATGAATTCTTTGCAGCGGAATGGCAGGTGCACTACAACTCGAACCGGCTGGGCGTACGTCTGGTCGGGCCGAAACCCACCTGGACGCGGGCGAACGGCGGCGAGGCCGGTCTGCATCCTTCCAACGTTCACGACTGTGAATACGCCATTGGCGCCGTAAATTTTACCGGCGATTTCCCGGTGATCCTCACTCGGGACGGGCCGAGTCTGGGCGGGTTTGTCTGTCCGGTCACCATCGCCAAAGCGGAACTGTGGAAAGTCGGTCAGGTTAAGCCGGGCGACCGTATCCGTTTCCATCCCATTAGCGCGGACGAAGCGCTGGCGCTGGAACAGGCGCAGTCTACCTGCGTGTCCACGCTGGGTACGGCGCATTCGCCCACGTTTGACGTCCCCTCGCTGGCGACAACAGAGTACGGTTCTGCCACGGTGCTGGCTGCGGTACCCGCTACGGCGACGACACCCGCTGCCGTGTATCGTCAGGCGGGGGATAACTACATTCTGATCGAATACGGTGAGAACGTGCTCGATCTGGCACTGCGGCTGCGGGTTCACCTGCTAATGGTAGCGATTCGTGCCTCAGAAACGGCGGGGATCGAAGAACTGTCGCCCGGCGTGCGGTCGCTACAGGTGCGCTACGACAGCCGAATTATCCGTCAGCATGCGCTGCTGGACGTGCTGCTGCATCTGGAAAGTCAGCTTGGCGACGTGAGCCAGATGAAAGTGCCGTCGCGCATCGTCTATTTGCCGATGGCGTTTGAAGACAGCGCTACGCTCGGCGCAGTGGAACGCTACCGTGAAACCGTACGCGCCAGCGCACCCTGGCTGCCGAATAACGTCGATTTCATTCAGCGCATTAACGGTTTGCCGAGCCGTAATGACGTGCGCGACATTATTTTTGATGCCAGCTACCTGATTCTGGGGCTGGGTGACGTTTATCTTGGTGCCCCCTGTGCGGTACCGGTCGATCCGCGCCACCGTCTGTTGAGTTCCAAATACAATCCGGCGCGTACTTTCACTGCCGAAGGCACCGTCGGTATCGGCGGGATGTACATGTGCATCTATGGCATGGATTCGCCGGGCGGCTATCAACTGGTGGGGCGCACGCTGCCTATCTGGAACAAATTCCTCAAAAACGATCAATTCATTGCGGGTGAACCGTGGCTGCTGCGTTTCTTCGATCAGGTGCGGTTTTATCCGGTCAGCGAAGCCGAACTGGCGGCGCTGCGCGATGACTTCCGCGAAGGACGCGCCGCGATCCGTATCGAAGAAACCCAATTTGATTTTGCTGAACACTCGCGCTTCCTGACGACGCAGGCCGACGATATTGCCGCGTTCCGCCAGCGTCAGGCCACGGCGTTTGAAACTGAAGTGGCGCTGTGGCAGCAGGAGGATGACAGCACGCCGCAGGACGTGGTTTCGGCCGCGCCCGTGGAGAACGACGAGAGCGCGTTTCAGGTCAGCGCGGATATGAACGGCAACATCTGGAAAGTGTTGGTAAACGTGGGGGATGTTATCGAAGCCGGACAGCCGCTGATTATCGTCGAGGCGATGAAGATGGAGCTGACGATTAGCGCGCCGCAGTCTGGTCGGGTGAAACGCATTGGTTGCCAGCCGGGACGACCGGTCAGCCCCGGCGATGCCTTGCTGTGGCTGGAGTAAGAACCGATTGAAACGAAAGCGAAAGCCTGAATAAACGGACCAACGGTAATAAACGGCGAGGCGGAGAACACGATGCGAGCAGGCACACAAAAGAGCAGTAAAGATCGCCCGGAAGCGCTGGCGGAGCGGGTCTATCAAACGCTGAAAAACGACATTTTCGACTTTCGTCTGATGCCGGGTGACCGCTTTAGTGAAAATGAAATTGCCGAGCGGATGTCGGTCAGCCGCACGCCGGTGCGTCAGGCGCTGTTCTGGCTGGAGCGGGAAGGCTATGTCGAAGTCTATTTCCGCAGCGGCTGGCAGGTTCGCCCGTTTGATTTCGAATATTTCGAAGAACTGTATGACTTCCGCATCGTGCTGGAGCGCGAAGCCATTCGTCGGCTGTGCGGGATGCCGCCGGGGCGCTGCACCGAGCTATTGGCGGACCTGAAACGCTTCTGGATTGAGGATCCGCGTCTGGACGACGGCAAGATCGTCTCCCGCTACGACGAAGGGTTTCACCGTGGGCTGGTGACAGCGGCGGGCAACAGCGAAATGGCGCGGGTTCACGGCGAACTGACGGAGAAAATCCGCATTATTCGCCGTCTCGATTTCACCCGCGAGGATCGTATCGACGCAACCTATAAAGAACATGCCCGCATTCTGCTGGCGATATTGCAACAGCACACCGAGGAGGCGCAGCGCATTCTGACCGACCACATCGCCGTCAGTAAGGCCGAAGTCAGAAAGATCACCTTACACATGCTACAGCAGGCGCGGCCTCAATCGGTTTCAACCGCATCTGTTTCACCTGACGCCTCACACGATTCCATTCTCACTCAACACGACTTAAGGGCTAATAAATGAAAAGACGTTCATTGCTAAAAGTTTTTGCGCTTTCTGCGACAGTGGTTGGTATGGGGTTGACCTGGAGCGTGCAGGCGGCGGACACCATCAAGGTCGGCATTATGCATTCGCTGTCCGGCACGATGGCGATTTCGGAAACGCCGCTGAAGGATGTGGCGCTGATGACCATTGATGAAATCAATGCCAAAGGCGGCGTGTTGGGTAAAAAACTGGAGCCGGTGGTGGTCGATCCGGCGTCAAACTGGCCGCTGTTTGCTGAAAAAGCGCGTCAACTGCTGACGCAGGACAAAGCGGCGGTGGTGTTCGGCTGCTGGACATCGGTGTCGCGCAAGTCGGTCCTGCCGGTGTTTGAGGAATTGAACGGGCTGCTGTTCTACCCGGTGCAGTATGAAGGCGAAGAGATGTCGCCGAACGTGTTCTACACCGGCGCGGCACCGAATCAGCAGGCGATCCCTGCAGTGGAATACCTGATGAGTGAAGACGGCGGGGCGGCGAAGCGTTTCTTCCTGTTGGGTACGGACTATGTGTATCCGCGTACCACCAACAAGATCCTGCGCGCGTTCCTGCATTCCAAAGGCGTGCAGGACAAAGATATTGAGGAAGTGTATACGCCGTTTGGCCACAGCGATTATCAGACCATCGTTTCCAACATCAAGAAGTTCTCGACGGGCGGTAAGACCGCGGTGGTTTCCACTATCAACGGTGATTCCAACGTGCCGTTCTATAAAGAGCTGGCGAATCAGGGAATCAAAGCCACCGATGTGCCGGTTGTCGCGTTCTCTGTCGGTGAAGAAGAACTACGCGGGATCGACACCAAACCGCTGGTCGGCCACTTAGCCGCGTGGAACTACTTTGAGTCGGTCGATAACCCAACCAATGCCGACTTCGTGGAAGCCTACAAAGCCTATGCCAAAGCGAAAAACCTGCCGAACGCGGGCACGGTGGTGACTAACGATCCGATGGAAGCCACGTATGTCGGCATTCATATGTGGGCACAGGCGGTAGAGAAAGCGGGCACCACGGACGTGGATAAAGTCCGCGCCGCGATGGCCGGACAGACCTTTGCCGCACCGGATGGCTTTACGCTGACGATGGACAAGACCAACCACCATCTGCACAAGCCGGTGATGATTGGTGAGATTGAGGAAAATGGTCAGTTCAACGTGGTCTGGCAAACCGATCAGCCGGTTCGTGCCCAACCGTGGAGCCCGTACATCGCCGGCAATGATAAGAAACCCGATCATCCAATCAAAGCTGCGCAGTAAGCATCGGTCCTATACGCCCCGTCCAGTATGTCGGACGGGGATATTCCCTCTCTTATATGGCGGACATTGCGATGATGAGTCATCGATTATCTACGTTTGTGCTGTCGCTGTGTCTGATGTTTCCCCTGTTCGCGCAGGCTGGGCCTGCGGCTGATTTCGCCGCCGCCAGCCGCATGCAGCAGGCTGAACTGCTGCAACAATGGGCCGCTGCGCCGGAACCCGCACGCTTGCCGCTGTTACAGGCGCTGCGCGACGAGTCGGTCGTGCTTGATCGGAACCAGCAGCCGTTTATGGACGTGCAGGGCACGTTAACCCCGCTGGAAGGGAACGCGGAACCGGTGGGGGCGACCAAAAAACTGTTTATGAATAACCGTTTGCGTGGGCTGGTTGCTACCGCGCTGGCTTCGCATCAACTCGTCAGCGATGATGCCGCAACGCGCCTGAATGCTGTACGACAGCTACAGAGCGACAGCAGTGCGGAACAACTGCCGCTGTTGGTACAGCGTCTTAGCATAGAGAAAGATGCGCAGGTACATGACGCGCTGAATACCGCTATTGCGACTCGGCAGTTAAGCGATCCCAATCCGCTGGTGCGTCTTGAGGCGGTCAAACGCTTAGGGCAGACCGGCGACCCGCAGATGCAGGCGCGTTTACAGCCGCTAACGCAGGCGCAGAACGAGCCGGATACCGGCGTGCGGGCGGCGGCGCAGGAGAGTCTGGATCAGATTAAGCAAAGTTTGATCGTGGGCGATCTGCTGGGGCAGGCGTTTACCGGACTATCGCTCGGCTCTATCCTGCTGCTGGCGGCGCTGGGACTGGCGATCACGTACGGGTTACTGGGCGTTATCAACATGGCGCACGGCGAAATGCTGATGCTGGGTGCTTATGCGACCTGGCTGGTGCAGTCGCTGTGCCAGCAGTTTGCGCCGAACTGGCTGGCGTATTACCCGCTGCTGGCGCTGCCTGTCGCCTTCTTTATCACCGCTGGCGTCGGTATGGTTCTGGAGCGTACGGTGATTCGTCATCTTTATGGCCGACCGCTGGAAACGCTGCTGGCGACCTGGGGTATCAGCCTGATGCTGATCCAACTGGTGCGGATGCTGTTCGGCACGCAAAATCTGGAAGTCGCGAACCCCGCGTGGCTGTCTGGCGGGCTGCGCCTGTTGCCGAATCTGGTGCTGCCGTATAACCGCATCGCGGTGATTGTGTTCGTCCTCGGCGTGCTGCTGCTCACCTGGCTACTCCTCAATAAAACCCGTCTTGGCATGAATGTGCGTGCGGTGACGCAAAACCGGGCGATGGCGGACTGCTGCGGCGTGCCGACCGGGCGTGTCGATATGCTGGCCTTTGGGCTTGGCTCCGGCATCGCCGGGCTGGGCGGCGTAGCGCTGTCGCAACTGGGCAACGTCGGGCCGGAGCTGGGACAGGGCTACATTATCGATTCCTTCCTCGTCGTCGTGCTGGGCGGCGTTGGGCAACTGGCGGGGACGGTGGTCGCCGCCTTTAGCCTCGGCATTCTCAACAAAGTGCTCGAACCGCAGATTGGTGCCGTGCTGGGAAAAATCGTCATTCTGATATTGATCGTGCTGTTTATTCAGAAACGGCCACAGGGGCTGTTTGCATTCAAAGGACGGGTGATTGACTGATGACGCAACCTATTACGCAATCTATTAAACAGCCCATGACAATAACTCTGACGCAGCGTGCGCCGCGGCTCATGCTTGGTCTTGGCTCGATCGCTTTTCTGGCTTTGCTGGTCCTGCCGTTTCTCGCGCTATTGCCCGCAGAGAATCCGCTCGCGATCTCGACCTATACGCTGACGCTGATCGGCAAAATTCTATGCTATGCGATTGTCGCCGTCGCGCTGGATCTGGTGTGGGGCTACGCCGGGCTACTGTCGCTTGGTCACGGCCTGTTTTTCGCGCTGGGCGGCTACGCGATGGGCATGTATCTGATGCGGCAGGCGGCGGGTGAGGGCATGCCTGCGTTTATGTCATTTCTGTCGTGGACGGAACTGCCGTGGTTCTGGGCGGGAACTCAGTATTTCGTCTGGGCGCTGTGCCTGATTGTGCTGGTGCCGGGCGTGCTGGCGTTTGTGTTCGGCTGGTTCGCGTTCCGTTCTAAAATCAAAGGCGTGTATTTCTCAATCATGACGCAGGCGCTGACCTACGCCGGCATGCTGCTGTTTTTCCGTAACGAAACCGGCTTTGGCGGCAATAACGGATTTACCGGTTTTACGACGCTGCTCGGTTTCCCCATTACGGCTACCGGTACGCGCATTGGGCTGTTTGTCGCTACCGTGCTGCTGTTGATTTCCAGCCTGCTGGTGGGTTTTGCGCTGGCGCGCAGTAAATTTGGCCGCGTACTCACAGCGGTGCGTGATGCGGAAAATCGTCTGATGTTCTGCGGCTACGATCCAAAAGGCTTCAAGCTGTTTGTCTGGACACTTTCTGCGGTGCTGTGCGGGCTGGCGGGCGCACTCTATGTGCCGCAGGTCGGCATTATCAATCCTGGCGAAATGTCGCCGACCAACTCCATCGAAGCCGCCATTTGGGTGGCGCTGGGCGGGCGCGGAACGCTGATTGGGCCGCTGCTCGGCGCGGGCATCGTCAACGGGGCGAAAAGCTGGTTTACCGTCGCCTTTCCCGAATACTGGCTGTTCTTTTTGGGGCTGATGTTTATTCTCGTCACGCTGTTTTTGCCGCGTGGTGTGATTGGATTCCTGACGAGGAAGAAACATGACTGAGTCTTTATCTGTACCATCGGTTCCAGTGCCTTCACAAAGCGCGCCTTCACAAACTGTCGCGGCTCAGCCTGTATTGATGGAACCAAAGTTCGCGCAGTCGCACCCGTCGGATCGCCATCGGCATCAGACCGATCCGGTGTTGCAACTCGACAAGATTAACGTGAGTTTTGACGGCTTCCGTGCGCTTACCGATCTGTCGTTGCAGATTGGTGTAGGGGAACTGCGCTGCATCATCGGCCCAAACGGCGCGGGGAAAACGACGTTGATGGATGTCATCACCGGCAAAACGCGACCGGACAACGGCAAGGCATTTTACGATCAATACACCGATCTGACGACGCTGTCGCCGGTAGACATCGCCCGTGCGGGAATTGGCCGGAAATTCCAAAAACCGACGGTATTTGAAGCGCTGACGGTGTTTGAAAATCTCGATATCGCATTGAAAACTGACAAATCGGTGTGGGCGAGTCTGCGTGCCAGACTGAACAGTGAGCAGCGTGACCGGATTGATGAAACGCTGGCGCTGCTACGGCTTGGCCATGAACGTCAGCGACCCGCGGGGCTGTTGTCGCACGGGCAAAAGCAGTTTCTGGAGATCGGCATGCTGCTGGTACAAGAACCGCATTTACTGCTGCTTGATGAACCTGCCGCGGGGATGACGGACGCCGAAACGGCCTATACCGCCGAGCTATTTCGCAGTCTGGCGGGAAAACACTCGCTGATGGTGGTGGAACACGATATGGGCTTTGTCGAGAGCATCGCTGACCGCGTGACCGTGCTGCATCAAGGGCAGGTGCTGGCGGAGGGATCGCTGCGTGAAGTGCAGGCGAATGAGCAGGTGATTGACGTTTATTTGGGGCGCTAACATGTTAGAGATTGCTGAACTGAATCAATATTACGGCGGCAGCCACATTCTGCGCGGCCTGTCGTTTGAGGTAAAAACCGGCGAAATTACCTGTCTGTTAGGGCGCAACGGCGTGGGGAAAACCACGTTGCTGAAATGCCTGATGGGGTTGATTCCTGCGAAGTCAGGCACGATTCGCTGGCAGGGTGAAGCGATTAACTCGCGTAAACCCTATCAGCGCGTGCAGTCTGGCATTGCCTATGTGCCGCAGGGGCGAGAAATTTTTCCTCGTCTGACGGTGGAAGAGAACCTGCTGATGGGGCTGTCACGCTTTCCGGGCAAACAGGCGCGGCAGGTGCCGGATGAAATCTATCAACTTTTTCCTGTGCTGGATGAAATGAAGCAGCGGCGCGGCGGCGATTTGTCCGGTGGACAACAGCAACAGCTGGCGATTGGGCGGGCACTGGCCTGTAAACCGCAGTTGCTGATTCTGGATGAGCCGACAGAAGGTATACAGCCGTCGGTAATCAAAGAAATTGGCGCAGTCATCCGCCAACTGGCGCAGCGTGGAGACATGGCGATTCTGCTGGTCGAGCAATTTTACGACTTCGCCGCCGAACTGGCCGACAGCTATCTGGTGATGTCACGCGGGGAAATCATACAGCGCGGGCGAGGTGAAACGATGGAACAGGACGGCGTGCGGGGGCTGGTCGCAATTTAATACGCGTTGCTTATTATTTTGTATAGAATGAGGGATAGGCTGCGTCTATATATTCCAAATATTACGGAATGGAGAGAGGCAGCCTAATTTTATTTAGTAGAGTGATCGCTAACAGGCTAACTGTTTTCGTTATTCGAAATTTTAACGTATTGTCCATCATTTCGAATTATTCAGGATGTAAAATTATCAATTTTCTTGATGTTTAAAATTAAATCCAAATCCGAAAATTAAGTTAATTGGAAGCAAGTTATTCTGCTTTTTGTATTAATAATGTTGCCTTGCCAATATTATCATAACAATTATCGTCACTGACATAGGCGATAAAAGGCAATCCTGTGGTATCCACAACCGTTGGCGTGCTGGTGACGACGCCTCCCCATCGAGTGGTTTTAAATCCACCTTGTAACAGAACACTATCGATAATGCATTTATTAGGAGTGGCATCACAATTCATGCTATTAGAAACGAGAGAAAAAACATACCGCCCTTGTTCTAACGTGAATTTTACTGGTGTGCCTGCTAAGGTATCCGTTATCGCTGCACTCACACAATTCTTCTGAGGATCGATAGCTATGCTCGTTGCTGCGTCTGCGGCGAAGGAAAAAAGAGCCAGCATGAACATGCTGATGGATGTATTGCGCATGAGTAAATCTCCTGAAAAAGTAATTTATTGGTAAATTAATACAACTTTGCAGTGCATGTAATAGTCAATAAATCGATCCATTAAAAACCGCCATTATCTTAAGGCATAACACTAAAGGAATAGTCAATGTTTTAACCTATTAATTAATTGACTTTCTCCAATATAATTTGTCGACTATTGGTTGTTTATAATTTCCTAAAGTTTGCTTTTTTGCATTAATTATTCAACAGATTGAGACTGTATTACACTTAATGCCCGCGTTAAAAAGTTGCTGATTTGGGATGAACCAACAGAAGGAATATAGCCAGCAGTGATAAAAGAGAACGGTGTGGTGATAGGGCGATTCAACTGGTCGAGCAAGTTGTGTAAAATACGGTCTTAAGAGGATAATTCATTGTTTACCTTCAGCTAAGAGGGAAAAGGAACTTAAGGATGAGTAAACCGCTGAAGATTTTTGCTGTTATCGGCATCATCGTTGCTGCTTCTGTGATCGGTACGATATGGCCGTATATCAACATGAATTTTGCCAGCAGTGCGCACTATACCGAACAGGATGAAAGGGAATATGCGTTCTACACCCCCGATATTCTGAAAAATATGCCGCGCATTACCGCTCGCTATGACTTCAATTTTTCGAACGTAACGGGGCCGGAAGCTAAAGTCTGGACGGTGAACTTCTATGGCACTGAAGATACCAGCAAGGTTCATACTTATCTGACGTTGATGGGTTATAAGAAGCAGGATCGTTGCGATGTTGAGGCTGAATGTTGGCGAGCGGCAGGTACGTATGATGTTGTGACGGTAGCGACGTTTGATACAGATAAAAGCGTGATGGTTCAGGTTTACAGCAGTCCGTATGCTGAGCCATTGCCACTAAAAACGGTGTCTAGCTATTAAATAGTCCGCTGTACTTAATGAAACAACCGAATCCTCCCAATGTTATCCTGAGTTGTGTGATTTTTATCATTTACCGTTCTTACTCAACGCCATCGATTTACGAGCGCTGTCGTGCTATGTATACCGCTAACATGATAGTTTTAAATTGAACACTGAAAATCAGTGGTGTATAAATCACGACGCAGTACGCTGTTGATTGCCTGGGGTGGGGTTGTATCGTAGTAAATAAAGTTAAAATTAGTATGAAATATTATTAGGAGTCTAATTATTATGTCTTCCATGGTGTTTTGCCGAGGATGCGGTAAGCAAATTCATAGCACAGCGAAAGCGTGCCCGCAGTGTGGTGCAACGCAAGCCAGCGGTAAAGGCGAGAAAAGCAGAATTTCTGCCGCACTATTTGCTGCTTTTCTCGGCGGTTTGGGCGCCCATAAATTTTACTTAGGGAAAGTCGGACAAGGGATTTTATATTTACTTTTTTGCTGGACGTTTATCCCAACGCTTATTTCGCTTGTGGAATTTATTATTTACCTGTGCGATTCTGATGAAGAATTCGCCAGAAAATATGGTTGAAACGTAAGCCATGCATCATCTAATCAGGCTCACTACGGTGGGCCTGATTCATATGTAATCGATAACTCGCCTTCTCTTTTCCTCACAGCACCTTATTCAAAAAGTTGATTGTCCGCGGGTGGCGAGGATGGTTCAGCACCTGCCAGGAATCGCCGCTTTCGACAATTTTCCCGTCTACCATGAACACCACGCGGTCAGCGACTTCGCGCGCAAAGCCGATTTCATGTGTGACGACAACCAGCGTTACACCGGATCGGGCGAGCGATTTGATCACATCCAACACTTCCCCAACCAGCTCGGGATCGAGCGCGGACGTCGGTTCATCAAACAACATCACTTTCGGCTTCAGTGCCAGCGCGCGGGCGATGGCGACGCGCTGCTGCTGGCCGCCAGACAGGTGACGGGGATAAGACTGTGCTTTATGGCGCAGGCCGACGCTTTCCAGCAGGGTAAAGGCGATGTCTTCGGCTTCCTGACGCGAATACAGCTTATGCGCCAACGGGGCTTCAATGATGTTTTCCAACACGGAAAGGTGTGGGAACAGATTGAAATTCTGGAACACATAGCCGACGTTGATGCGCTGGCGTAGTACTTCCTTTTCTTTCAATTCATAGAGCGTATTTCCTTTGCGCCGATAGCCGATGTAGTCGCCGTCGATGCGGATAAAACCTTCATCCACGCGTTCAAGGTGATTAATGGTACGCAGCAGCGTGGATTTTCCCGAACCGGACGGGCCCAGGATCACCGTGACAGAACCGGGTGCCAGCGTCAGATTGATATCCTCCAGCGCTTTGTGCTGACCAAAATGTTTCGCCACGTTGCGGATCTCAATCAGCCCACGAGCGCTTTCTGCCTGTGGCTGCGCGGTGGTGCGCGCGTGAGCAAAGTAGTCGATAGCTTCAGACATGGTGACTCTCCAGAATCGGGTAGATTAACGTGCGTGCTTACGCGTGAGGAAACGGATGAGCCTCTGGCGCGGTGTTGGCGGCATTTCACGCACGGCACCGCGGGACACATAGCGTTCCACGTAGTATTGGACGACGGATAGCACCGTGGTGATCAGCAGATACCAGATGGTGGCGACCATCAGCAGCGGAATAACCTGCTGCGTACGGTTGTAAATGACCTGAACGGTATAAAACAGCTCTGGCAGCGCCAGTACGTAAACGATCGACGTACCTTTTGCCAGACTGATGATCTCATTGAAACCGGTCGGCAGAATCGAACGCAGCGCCTGTGGCAGAATGATGCGCACTGTACGGCGACTGCCGGGCAGACCGAGTGCTGCGGAGGCTTCAAACTGGCCGGCATCGACGCCAAGAATACCGCCGCGAATGATCTCTGCCGTATAGGCGGACTGCACCAGCGTCAGGCCAAGTACCGCGACGGAAAACTGATCCAGTAAATCGATGGTTGGATAGCGCAGGAAGACCACGGAGGTAAACGGAATTCCCAGCGCCAGCTCGTCATAGAGATACGAGAAATTGTAGAGAATGATCAGCACCAGAATCAGCGGCAGCGATCGGAATAGCCAGATATACAGCCATGATAGCGTGGACAGCAGATAAGACGGCGAAAGCCGAGCCAGCGCCAAAGCGGTGCCGAAAATAATGCTGAATAATGTGCCAAGCGCGGTCAACAGCAGCGTTTGCCCCAGACCGGCGAGAATGACTGGATTGAAAAACCACTCGGCAAAGACCGCCCATTCCCAGCGTGGGTTCAGCGCGATTGACTGAATAACCCCGGCAAAAATAAACAGGGAGAATAGTGCCCCTGCAACACGAAAGGGATAACGCGCGGGCACAACGTGCAACGGCGGTTCCTGCGTCTGACCTAGCGGCGCTTGCTGAGAAGACGTGTGTAGAGATTGCGTCATAATCGATACCCTTTGAAGGTGATTCTGAAAAACGTCCTTTTGCTTTTAATCACCGCACAGGGTGAGTCTCGGTGTGCTGGGGTCAACACACTTTCAAATGGCGAGCGATGAGATCGACTTCCGTTTGGCGGGCAGCCTGGGGCGCTGCTACGTCAAACAGCGCTTTCTTAAACGGCAGCCGTCCATCGTAAGGCGGAATACTGTAGGTCGCGGGATCGACGCGGATATCGAACTGAGGCGTATAGCCGTGGCTCAGATAGAGGTTCACCGCTTCTGGCTGGCGGAAACCCGTGGTCAGGAAAAAGTGCTGATAGCCTAACCGACGGGCGTGCTGCTCCAGCTCCTGCATCACTTTCCCCGCCAGCCCCTGACGACGCAGTGAGTTATCCGTCCATACCCGTTTAATTTCAGCGGTGGTGCTGTCGTAGCGTTTAAACGCGCCGGTGGCAATCGGTACGCCCCGACGCAGCAGCGCAATAAAAATGCCGTGCGGCTGCTGGTAGATTCCCGGTGGATCGCTTTCCCGCTCACCAAAAAAGTCGCCATAGCGTTGTTCATATTCCGCGAACAGGCCGTCGATAATGGGAGCCACGATAGGATCCTCGGGCTGGGTCACAATGAAGATGTCGTCGGACATGGGATGCTCCTGATTCGTTAACATATTTGAGCTATCGGTAACCATTGCGTGTCGAACGTGGCGTCCCGATAGCCATCGGCGATATTAATCGCCCAGTCCTGGCGGATTGATTTCTGAACGGTCAATACGTTCGATGCTTTCTCCCCAGCGGTTCAGCACCTTGTCGTATTCACCGCTTTTAATTACGCCGTTCAGCGCGGTATTAATCGGCTGCACCAGCCCGCTGCCTTTGCGCGTGGTGACCGCGATATGTGCGACATTGGGGTAGCCGCCGTTGACCGTACCGACATGCTTAACCTTGCCAGTCAACTCCGCTTTGTAGGCTCCGATCACGTTGGGGCCGAAATAGGCATCGGAACGACCGGATTGCAGACTCAGGTTGGCAGCCGCATCGTCTGTGACATAAACCGGCTGAAAAGCGGGCAGGCCGTTAGCGCGATTCTGCTTATCCCACGCCAGCAGCACCGCTTCCTGATTGGTGCCGGAGCCGACAATAATCTTCAGTCCAGCGATGTCCTTTGCTTCCTTAATGGACTGAATCTTACTGGTGGATTTCACATAGAAGCCGAGCGAGTCGATGCGGTAGGTGGCGAAATCGAACTTTTCCTTGCGCGCTTTGGTGACGGTGATGTTGATGATGGCGGCGTCATACTTACCGGAAGCGACGCCGAGTGGCCAGTCTTCCCATGAGGTGGGGACGATATTCAGTTCTAACCCGAGGCTATCGGCCACCAGCCGGGCGATATCCGGCTCGCTGCCCACTACGGTTTTGTTGTCGTCGGCCAGAAACGCCAGCGGTGGTGACGACCCTAGTGCGGCAATCGCGACAGTTAATTTACCCGGCGTGACGAAGGTAAAGTCAGCCGGAATCTGTGCGATAGCCTCCGAATTTTTCGGGGCATGGATCGGCTGCTGGTTGGCTTTCAGGTCGATAGCCGCCTGTGCTGTCGTGACGGAAAATGTGCCGAGCAGCAGCGATCCCGTCAATAGCCTTGTCAGCAGTGATGGGCGTAAACGGTGTGTCTTGGATGAATAGGCGAGCTCTTTTTGCATTTGTCTTCCCTTGCAGGTGAGTTGTTATAATTGTGACGCTGTCACTTTATGGTGTGCCATTTTTACTTAATCACCGATACCCGGCGGATTCACGACGGACAGTGTGATTTTTTCATCGTCTTCGCCCCAGCGATCCAGCACTTGTGCATAGCTGCCGTTGTGGATTGCGCCATTGATGGCGGTGCTGATGGGCTGCGCCAGACCGCTACCTTTCTGCGTGGTGACCGCGACGTAAGCAACCGTCGGGCCTTTGCCTACCATGCGTGTCTTGCCTGTCAGCGCCGCTTTATAGGCCCCGATGGAGTGCGGACCGAAAAACGCATCGACGCGCCCAGACTGAATGCTCAGGTTGGCGGCAGCATCATCGGTGACGTAGACAGGCTGTACGGGAGGAAGGCCGTTGGCGCGGTTTTGCCGATCCCAGCCCAGCAGAATGTTTTCCTGATTGGTGCCGGAACCGACAATCACTTTCAGACCCGCCACGTCCTCCGGTTTGTTAATCGACGTAATCTTGCTGGTCGATTTCACGTAGAAACCCAGCGTATCAATGCGATACGTGGCGAAGTCGAACTTCTCTTTGCGGAGCTTTGTCACCGCGATATTAAAAATGGCGGCGTCATATTTCCCTGCAGTGATGCCCAGCGGCCAATCTTCCCAAGAGGCGGGCACCAGTTTCAGCTCCAGCCCGAGGCCGTCGGCAACCAGTCGCGCAATATCGGCATCGCTGCCGATAAGCGTTTTGTTATCGTCAGCCAGCAGCGACAGCGGCGGTGAGCTGAGCGCCGAGACAGCAATCGTCAGTTTTCCCGGCGTCACGAATTTGAAATGAGCTGGGATCTGCGCGATAGCCTCAGCGTTTTTCTCAGTACGAATAGGCGTTTGGTTGGCTTTCAGGTCGATACGGCTAACGAATCCCGCATCTTGCGCCTGCGCATGGGTTACCAGCGTGGCGCTCAATAATATCGCCAGACCGGTCACGGTGATAAAAGGGGAACGCTTCACGGTGAATCTCCTGTAGCGCCAATTAACGCGTGAATTGATTCACCGGATAATCCAGCGCCAGATTTTCCCGCAGCGTGTAGCCGGGATACTCCTGACGGAACAGGCCGCGCTGTTGCAGCAGGGGAACGACGCGATCGACAAAGTGGTTGAGTGTATCCGGCGTGCCGCCCTGAATGATGAAGCCGTCAGCGGCACCGTTTTCAAACCAGAGCTGCAAGCCATCCGCCACCTGTTCGGGCGTACCGCTGAAGACGGGGCGCGGCGATGCGGCTTCCAGCGCGACCTGCCGCAACGTTAAGCCTTTTTCCTGCGCGTTGCGTTTGATTTCATCGGTGGTGCTGCGGAAGCTGTTTTTCCCCAGATCGCCGATATCGGGGAACGGTTCATCCAGCGGATGCTGTGAGAAGTCGTAGTGCTCAAAGTAGCGCCCCAGATAATTGAGGGCATCCTCAATCGTGACCAACTGGGCGGTTTCCTGATACTGACGCTCGACGTCCTCCGCGTCGTTGCCGACAATCACGCTGACGCCCTGAAAAACATGCAGTTGATCGGCCCGGCGACCGTTTTCTTCCAGCTTCTGTTTTACCTCGCGGTAATAACGTTGCGATTCTTCCAGCGTGTGTTGATGGGTGAAGATGGCATCGGCGTGTTTGGCGGCTAATTTTTGGCCGTCTTCAGACGCACCGGCCTGAAACACAATAGGGCGACCCTGCGCGGATCGGCCAATATTCAGCGGCCCCTGTACCGAGAAGAATTCCCCTTTATGGTTCAGCGTGTGCAGCTTTTCAGGATCGAAGAACTGTCCGCTGGCTTTGTCACGAATAAAGGCATCGTCTTCCCAGGAATCCCACAGGCCTTTCGCCACCTGAAGGAATTCATCGGCAATGCGGTAGCGCAGCGCGTGTTCCGGGTGCTGTGCACGGGAAAAGTTTTTCGCCGATCCTTCCAGCGGCGATGTCACCACGTTCCAGCCTGCGCGACCGTTGCTCAGGTGGTCAAGGCTGGCGAACTGCCGGGCAGTGGTGAAAGGTTCGGAATACGACGTCGAGAGCGTACCGACCAGACCAATATGGGTGGTGACGGTAGCCAGCGCAGAGAGTAATGTCAGAGGTTCAAAGCGATTGAGAAAGTGGGGGATCGATTTTTCATTGATATACAGACCGTCGGCTACGAAGACAAAATCAAATTTCCCTTGTTCGGCTTTTTTTACCGCATCCAGAACAAAACCAAAATTAATGCTGGCGTCGGGTACGACGTTTTTATGTCGCCACGCGGACATATTTCCTGCTGCGCCTTGTAATATTAAACCCAGTCTTAATTGTCGGTTTGAAGATGTTTGTTGTTTACTCATTATCAGGAACCTTTTATTAATTGAATGTGCTTGTTATTCGTTGAATATGTTTATTCTTAATTGGTCGTACTTCCATGAAAGTGAAAACAGTCCGTCAATAAACCGGCTATCAATCAACAAGCCATCAATAGGCATTCACGTATTCAATGAAAGGTTAATAGGTCGTTAATGGCGTGTTTTCACTATTGATGAGGCGCGACGTGATGTAAAACAACAAAAATGGATAATGAAATTCGAAAATTTCAGATGATGACGCGGCTTATTTTGTTAGTATAATGTTAATGATCGTGTCTCTCGCCGTATTTAAAGGAAGCATTTAATGTCTGATCTTGTTGCTGAACGACTCGTTACCGCGAATGACGCGGCTCTCTCTGCGGCGGTTGCCAGCGTTGACCAGCAGGCGTTTCGCGATGCGATGGCAAAGCTGAGCGCGGCGGTCAATGTCGTTACGACGGATGGCCCCGCAGGTAAGGCCGGATTTACGGCATCCGCCGTGTCCAGCGTTAGCGATTCGCCCGGTACGCTGCTGGTGTGTCTGAATCGCGGGTCGTCGGTATATCCCACGTTTCAGGCGAATACGCATTTGTGTATCAATACGCTGGCCGCTCATCATGAAGCGCTGTCGTCGCTGTTTGGCAGTCGCTCGTCTACCGAAGAACGGTTTGCCGCGGCGGAGTGGGACGAGTTACATACGGGTTCACCGGTGTTGCGGGATGCGCTGGTGGCGTTTGACTGCGTGGTTGAAGAAGTAGTGAGCGCGGCGACGCACGATATCTTTATTTGCCGGGTGTTAGCGATTAAGCAGGGCGAAAGCACTGATGGTCTGGTGTATTTTTCCCGCCGTTATCATGCCGTTCGTGGTTAATCTGTATAACTTTCTCACCTAATGCCCTCATCGTAATTAATTGATTTATAAAAATTGCTGCCTCCGTCAGGTCAATCTGGCGGAGGTGATGAGTTGATTACGTCAGTCCGATATTAGGAGAGACACGGGGATGAGGTTCCCGCAGGGATGCCTCACCCCGTGGTTGTTCCGGGTATCTCGCTCGTCAAACGATCGGCATTACTGCCTGTGGTGGGGTAACTTTCGTGGTACGCAGGCGATGCAGTGTGGCTTCCGCCAATTGAGCAAAATAGCGTGAGGCGGGCGCAATCGCGCTTTCATCCGGATTGAACTGAGGATGATGCAAGCCAAATTCGCTGTTTGAGCCAATGCTGACGAACGTGCCCGGCACGTCCTGAAGATACAGCGCGAAGTCCTCGCCGCTCATTTGTAGTTCGGCGTTTTCTACCTGATAGCCCGCATCTCTGGCAATTTGCTTGCTGAAATCCGCCCATTCGCTGGTGTTCACAACCGCAGGCGGGCCGGGATACCATTTCAGCTCCGCTTTTGCGCCGAGCGCAAGGGCAATGCCGCCGATCAGTTGCTCAATTCGCTCCGGGATTTCCGCGCGAATCGCGGCATTGTAAGTGCGTACCGTGCCTTCCAATTCTACCGTTTGCGGCAGGACGTTCCAGGTGTTGCCGCCCTGAATGCGCGTGACGCTGATGACCAGCGACTCCAGCGAACTGAAGCTGCGGCTGGGCAACGTTTGCAGCGCATTGACGATATTGCAGGCGGTGACGATGCTGTCGATGCCCTGTTCGGGTTTGGCCGCGTGTGCGCCTTTGCCCGTAATGTGAATAGCGAAGCGATCCACGTTGGCATAAAACGGGCCGCTGCGTGTCGCGAAGGTGCCAGCGGGAAGCTCAGGGGCGTTGTGCAGGCCGAAAACGGCGGCGACATCGGCGAGCGCGCCGGCGCGGATGAGCTGTTTAGCGCCGGTAGAAACTTCTTCTGCGGGTTGGAAAAATACCCTGATTTTACCCGGTAAGACAGATTCGCGTTTTTTTAGCAAACAGGCAGCACCCAACATCACGGCGGTGTGGAAATCGTGTCCGCAGGCATGCATGACGCCAGCGTGCTGAGAGCGAAACGGTACATCGACCAACTCTTCAATCGGCAGCGCATCAATATCGGCCCGCAGCGCAATCGTTGGACCGCTACCGTGACCGATCTCGGCAACGACGCCCGTGGTTAAGGCAAGGGGCAACAGACGGATGTCTTTCTCTTGTAGCCAGCGGGTAATATGCGCGGTGGTTTGGTGTTCCTGATTGGACAGTTCTGGGTACTGATGCAAGTGCCGTCGCCAGTTAATTAACTGTTGCTCGAATGACGTATCACAACAGGGGATAGATTCAGCCATATCAATACACCTCCTTAACAAAACTTAAACACGATAAAGGTAGCCGATAGCCACTCTACGGATAAATACCGTCTGGTTATATTTCATGCCTTTTTATCCCGTCATATTTCAAACGTCCCGTATTGTTACCTTTACGTTACTGGGTTAGCCGTGACGCCGCCAGCAGGGGACGCGAATGACGTAGTGATGTCATTTATTTTATCCCGTGATGTTAATTTCGTCTTTATTAAAATATCTGCTAATAAAATCCATTATTGATATTTATATTTCACACTATTATGCAACATTCTTCTTATTCTGCTTTTGCACTGGCTGGTTTTTATTGCCCCTTTATTTGAACGGCGTTTTGAAATGACGGGTTTTTACATGCATAGCCTTGCAATAAATAGCGCTAACGGATAATCGCTGAAAATAAGGAAACATCGTGGGATATACGCTCAGTTTATTAGATCAAAGTCCGATCGCCGAAGGAATGAATGCGGCGCAGGCGTTAGCGCAAACCGTGTCGCTGGCGAAAGTGGCAGAAGCACTCGGCTATTACCGTTTTTGGGTTTCCGAGCACCATAATTCCGATGAATTGGCGGGATCGTCTCCCGAGGTCTTGATCACCTGGTTGTTGGCACACACGACAACGCTGCGCATTGGCTCCGGCGGCGTGATGTTGCAGCATTACAGCCCGTATAAGGTTGCGGAGAATTTTCATGTGATCAGCGCTCTGGCGGGCGGGCGTGTGGATTTGGGGATCGGCAAAGCGCCGGGCGGATTACCGCTGGCGACGCGGGCGCTACAGCAGGAGATCGGTGAGACGCAGCGGGTTGCCTTTACGGAGAAGCTACATCAGTTAAACCGCTTTCTCGACAGTCATGACGAGACGGGCGAGCGCCTGAATGCGACGCCATTACCTGAACATACGCCGCAGCGCTTTCTGCTGGGTGCCAGTCAGGAGAGTGCGCGGTTAGCCGCCTCGCTGGGCTGGAGTTTTGTCTTCGCCGGTTTCATCAATGCCAGTGAAACGCTGCTGACGGAATCTCTCTTGAGTTATAGGGAGTTGAAACCCGCCAACGCCCAGACGCTGCTGTCGCTGTCGGTGATTGCCGCCGAGCGCCATGAGGATGCGGAGGCGCTGGCCAGCACGCAGCATAACTATAAAGTTTACATTGAGAACAAACCGCCGCTGACGGTAGGCAGCCAGGAACAGGCTGATAACTTCGTTCAGCAAGCGGGCGCGACGGATTTCCGTATTGTGCAGGAGCCGCGCAATGTGCTTTACGGTACGCCAGAGCACATTCATCAGCGTCTGGAAAGTTACCATCAGCGTTTTGGCGTAGATGAGTTCATCATCCATACGCCCGTGACATCCCCACGCGAGCGTGAGGCGTCGATTCGGCTGCTGGCGCAGCGTTGAAAACGTGAGCAATGACAACGCGGTGCCGCTGTTTGAGCAGTAACCTGATTTTGTCTATATCAACATAATCGGGGAAAATAATGGCGGTGCCAGAGAGCAAGGAAGCCTTGATTAAGGCAATCAACAGTCAGTTTGCGCTGTTAATGAAGCGAATCGAGGCCGTTCCCGTCGATCGCGCATTCTCGCCAGAAATGGCAGGACATGCGCAGGGAACACAGATGAGCGCGGCAAATCTGGTGGCGTATTTGCTGGGCTGGGGCAATCTGGTGCTGCAATGGCATCAGCAGGAAGAGCAGGGTAAAGCCATCGATTTTCCAGAAACGGGCTACCAGTGGAATCAGCTTGGTTTACTGGCGCAAAAATTCTATCAGGACTTCGCTCACATTACCGATTGGTCTGAACTGGTCGCTCGGCTTGTCGCGAATAAACGGGAACTCATCGCGCTGGTGGAGCGCTATACCGATGCACAGCTCTATGGCGAATGCTGGTACGGTAAGTGGACGCGCGGTCGGATGATTCAGTTCAATACCGCCTCGCCTTATAAAAATGCGGCCGGGCGACTGCGCGCGTGGGAGAAAATAAGGTAACCAACTGATAGATAATAAAAAAGAAAGGACTGATGGTTTGTCTTCTCGTCCCTTTTGTTAGCGTCGGCCGCGGTGTTTTTTCAGACAAAACCTTACATATTCCCCCTGCTTGATTGTTCTATACTCAGTAGTAAGCAAGATAAGTTTTACTGGCAGATGAGATGAATAGGGGGAAGAAAAATGCTTGGTCTTAACCTAGTTTCTCCAGTGTCATATAGCACCATGCCTGACAAACCTGATCATGTTCAGGGCATTTCCCGCTCGTCGCAGCTGTCTGGTTACCCTAATCAGGACGCGTCTACCCGAACCCGGACGACGTACGACAATAGCGCGTCGGTCTTTAAGCCACCGATAGCCGATGGGGTTAATCGCCCAACGGAAAATAACCAGCTTAACGTTTACGTTTAAGATGGTATCAGACGGATAAAATGGGCAATCACGTGCTGTAAACGATCGTTTTCGGTGCGTAGGTTGCCTTCTTTTTTTCATTAAAGCCTCTTCATCAGAGTATCCTCACCAAACCCGTCGCGTTTCCATTCTTTTTCTTCCCTGTTAGCCACTTACCGCCCCCGATGTCATACGTGCTTAACCCTATGATTAATCATAAATACACACTAACGAGCACTTGCTTTCATCTTGTCGCTTATTGACATATTTCATCACAATTTCTTCTATGCCATAGCATTGGAATGAATATTGCTGCTATTTTCCTTTCTTTAACAAAGACATGACCTGAATAAGGTTCCTCTGGTGCCGTTGTTAAGAATGATAAATGGCGAGAATGACCAATGTTCATAATGAGAAAAGGGAGTGGTGTGCATGTTTAAGCAAGTGGCAGTGGCGGTAGGGATGGCGTGTTTATGTGTGCCGGCCTGGGCTTATGATTACGGCGATTATGCGAAAGAGACCGTGGATACGCTCATTAATGATTATCCGGGGCGCTATCGCGGTACGGCAAATTTTGCTGGCGCGGCGGATTGGATGACACAGCGTATGGCACCCGGCTACACCACCGTCAGGCAGGATTTCTCCTGGACGGCAGGCGGTACGACGCGTTCGTCACAGAATGTGCTTGCCTCTAATGTCGGGCTGAGCAGCGAATACATTATCACTGGCGCGCACTTTGATACTTTCTTCGGGCGGCCAACGCTACAAGGACTGGATGACAACGCGTCCGGCGCCTCGATCCTGACGGAAGTCGCGCGTAATTTTAGCGGTATTCAGACCGAAAAAACGCTGGTCTTTGCAGCGTTTGGCGCAGAAGAAGAAGGACTGCGCGGTTCGCGTGCGATGGTGAACGAACTGATTGCACAGGGAACTGCGGGCGACCTTAAGGCCATGATTAATATGGACAGTATGATCACTGGCGACAAACTCTACGCTCACGCTGGCGATAACAGCGTGGCGAATCCTGAACTGGCAAGTCTGCGTGAACAGACGCTACGTATTGCGAATGAACTGGGCATCGAACTGTTGACCAATCCGGGATTGAATGCAGGGTATCCGGCGGGAACGGGTTGTTGCAGCGACGGTGATAGCTTCAATGCGGCGTTTGATATTCCCGTGCTCTATATGGAGGCGACCAACTGGGATATCGGCGATCAGGACGGCTATACGCAAACCACAAATCCTGCGGTGCCGGGTGGCGCGACATGGCATGACCCCACGGTTGATAACGAAGCCTTTCTGACCAGCGCGCTGGGGCAGGAACGTGTCGAACAGCGCCTGCGTGACGTTTCGCGAGTAGTGACACGACTGCTGCTGGAAATCTCCAATACCGATTTACTGCATTCGGCGTATTCCGCCGCCGCGATGCAACAGGCGATGGAAGAGAGCCTGAAACGTCAGCGCCAGTCGCTGAGTGACTTGCACAATCAGCGCTGGCTGCTGCTGCAAAATACCACTCGCAGCGCGGGTACGTTGGATACCGCGATTGGGATTGAGGGCGATGTGATTCCGTCAAAGGGCTTTGACCGCGCGCCGTCGCAGCGTTCCCGTCAGGCGATGGCTTACGCATTGGTGGATTATCAATTGCGTGACAACGTCACTGTTGGTGGCAGTCTGAGCCTGCTGCGCAGCAAAGATAAACGTGAACGCAATGGGCATATTGAAAGCGATACCTGGCAAGCTGGCATCTATGGTTTGTTGAATCAGGGCGGGCCAGCCTGGTTGGGCAGTGAAGTGACGGTGGGGCGAGCAGCTATTGAATCCCGCCGTTCGGTGTATCTGCAATCTGCGGGCGGTCCGGTTCTGTTGGACAACACGCTGGACGGCAACACCGAAGCGCAGTTCATCGGTGCCCGCATCACGGGCGGTTATGACCTCCCGCTGGGTAGCCTGCGCACCGGGCCAGTTGTCGGGCTGGATTACGCACGTTATCGCATCAATGCGTTTGATGATAAAGGAAATCTGCGGACTGGCGTACGGTATGAAAAACAGGATGTCGACTCGCTGGAAGCCAGTCTGGGTTGGCGTGTGCGCGGCAACATGGCATTCAGCAATAAAATGTCGTTGCAGCCTTATGCCACGGTGGCGTGGGTGCGTGAATTGGCCGACGGGCTTGATTCCAGCTTTACGGTGAAAGATCGCGTCGATGGTGCAAATCGCCGCATTGCGGTAGGGAAACAGGATAAGAACTTTGGTCAGGCGACGGTCGGTGTACAGTGGCTTGCGGCAGAGAACCTGAATCTGTATTCCGAAATCGGTAGCCGTTTCGGTCATCGGGATGGCGATCAAACGCGCTATAGCGTGGGTGTACAGTGGCAATTCTAAGTTTGTTGCCGTGAAAAACGGGGTCTGAAATGACCCCGTAGCGGACTCAAACGGGCGGGTTACTGTACGGCCCGTTCTGAATGGAATCTCTGACCTGTAGCTCTGACAAGAACAGATTGTCTTTCGAGAAATAGCCGCCATCCAGCATCGCGATCAGGCGGTTAATCACTTCGTTGATCATATCGCTCACCGGATCTTTGACGCTGGAGAGCGACGGCTTCAAAAACGGGGCGGTGGGAATATCGTCGAACCCGACGACAGAAACGTCGTGCGGTACGGCAACGCCAGCGTCATCCAACGCTTTTATCGCGCCAATCGCCATATCGTCATTGCTGGCGAGAACGGCGCTGAACGAGACCCGGTTATCGCGCAGGGCGTTAATGGCAAGCGACCCGCTGCGCGGCGTCCATTTTCCTTTCACAATCAATTCATCCCGTACCGCGATATTGGCCGCCGTCAGGGCGTCTTTATAGCCGGAAAGACGTTCAATAGCGGTCGGCGAATCCAGCGAACCGGTGATAAACGCGATATCTCTATGACCGCGCGCAATCAGATGTTGCGTCGCGTTATAGCTGGAACCTTTGTGATCGCAGCAGATGCAGTGGCTCTGGTGTTTACGCAGTTTACGGTTAACCACCATGATCGGCTGCTTGTGCTTCTCGATGATGTCGTCCATTTCATCCACGGTGAGAAAACGGGGATAGATGATGATCGCATCACAGCGTAACCCCAGCAGGAATTGAATCGCGGCGCGCTCTTCATCGGCGCTGTGTTTGCCATCGACCAGAATTAGCTGGCGCCCGTTGTCTTCCAATTTCTTGGCGGCCTGTGACAGCAGCTCGTTAAAATAGCTGCCGTTATAGAGCGTGTTGGTTACCACCAAACCAATACAGGCGGATTTGCTGGTCGCCAGATTCCGCGCCAGTAAATTTGGCCGATATCCCGTCTCCTCAATGGCCTGATAGACCAGCGTTTTGGTTTCTTCACTGGTATAGCCTTTGCCCGATAGCACGCGCGACACCGTCGCTTTCGATACGCCTGCTTTCTTCGCCACTTCCTGCATTGTCGACATGGGACATCCTGAGACGTTGAATACTCCCGTCATTTTACACACTTTATATCCGTCATACTTCAAGTTGCATGTGCGTTGGCTGCGCTCAAATACTCGGCCCGTCGTGGGCCTCGCCCTGAAGGGCCGCTGCAAGCAGCGTTCAAATCTGCTCCCGGCAGATTTGTCACCCGAATCACTTACTTGAGTAAGCTCATCGGGATGCCTTCGCTTGCCGCCTGCCTGAAACTCGAATTATTTAGGATATGGACCGGTAGCAGGGGGATGAGTGCAGAACCGAAGCGATCGAGGGGAATAACACGCTATTCATGACGATCGCGATCACATAAGAAAAATATTCATAACAAAATTATTGAAATTGCATTCATATATAAACACTATCATGTGGAACCGGTTACCCATCGACGTTTCATCACGTTGCATGGAGCAGGGATACCGGCATGAATACTTTCATAACTGTATGAAATTGAATAATAAATGTGCGTGCATCAAGTGATATTGCCGTTTTGGTCGTGTTGAACGGTGTGTTGAATTGGGTGTAGCGCGCGCGATTACGAGAGATTGTCTATCCATGTCAAAGAATTATGCGGCTGTATCCCGTTCGATCGTCGATGCCATCGGTGGTGCTGATAACATCGCTGCCGTGACGCACTGTATGACCCGTCTGCGCTTTGTGCTGAAAGATAATGATGCGGCGAATGTGGCCGAATTGAAGGCGATAAGCGGCGTGTTGGGCGTCGTGAAAAATGATAACCAGTGTCAGGTCATCATCGGCAACACCGTTTCTCAGGCCTACGCCGAAGTGGTGAAACTGCTGCCGGAAGGTGTGGAAGCTGAAAAAACCGTACCGGTGAACAATAAAATTACGCTGCGACGCATCGGCGCGGGGATTCTGGATGCGCTGATTGGCACGATGTCACCGCTCATTCCAGCGATTATCGGCGGCTCGATGGTGAAACTGCTTGCCATGATCCTCGACATGACCGGGCTGTTTGAGAAGGGTGCATCGACGATAACAATTCTGAACGTGATTGGTGATGGCGCGTTCTTCTTCCTGCCGATCATGGTGGCGGCGTCTGCAGCGGTAAAATTCAAAACCAATATGTCGCTGGCGATTGCTATCGCCGGGGTGTTGGTTCATCCGACGTTTATCGATCTGATGGCAAAAGCGGCGCAGGGTCAGCAGGTGGTGTTCATGGGACTGACCGTCACGGCGGTGAAGTATACCTACACCGTGATTCCGGCGCTGTGTATGACCTGGATTTTGTCTTACATTGAAAAATGGGTAGACCGCATTACGCCAGCGGTGACCAAAAACTTCCTGAAACCGATGTTAATCGTGCTGATTGCCTCTCCGATTGCCATTATGCTGATTGGCCCGATTGGGATCTGGATCGGTAGCGGTATTTCTGCGGTGGTGTATACCGTACATGACTATCTGGGCTGGCTGTCCGTTGCCATCATGGGCGCTATTTGGCCGCTGCTGGTAATGACCGGTATGCACCGCGTGTTTACCCCGACTATCATTCAAACCATCGCTGAAACGGGTAAAGAAGGCATGGTAATGCCGTCTGAAATCGGCGCAAACCTGTCGCTTGGCGGTTCTTCACTGGCGGTTGCCTGGCGCACCAAAAACCCGGAACTGCGCCAGACGGCGCTGGCGGCCGCCGCCTCGGCCATTGTTGCCGGGATCTCTGAACCGGCGCTGTACGGTGTGGCTTTGCGTCTGAAGCGTCCGCTGATCGCCTGTTTAATTACTGGTTTTATCTGTGGTGCCGTTGCCGGTATCGGTGGGCTGGCAAGCCATTCAATGGCGTCGCCGGGGCTGTTTACCAGCGTGCAGTTCTTTGATCCGACCAACCCGATGAGCATTGCCTGGGTATTCGGTGTCATGCTTCTGTCCGTCGTGATTTCTTTCTTCGTCACCTTGCTGTTGGGCTTTGAAGACATCCCAGTCGAAGAAAAACCGGAAGAGAAACGCGTACAGGGCGATGAGGTTTCCGCGCCGCAGCACGCAGTGAACACGAATTAAATTAAGCACTAATTAGCTGAAGTACGAAGGAGAAGAGCGTATGTCTGCATCAACATTTCCCAATGGGTTCTTATGGGGGGGCGCGATTGCGGCCAATCAGGCAGAAGGCGCGTACCTTGAAGGCGGTAAAGGGCTGACGACGGTAGATATGATTCCCCATGGCGTGAATCGTCTGCCGGTGAAACTGGGGCAAGAACCACGTTTCGCGCTGCGCGAGGATGAGTTTTATCCCAGCCATCAGGCGATCGATTTCTATCATCGCTATAAAGAAGATATCGCGCTGATGGCGGAAATGGGGTTCACGGTGTTCCGTACCTCCATCGCCTGGAGTCGACTCTATCCGAACGGCGATGAGCTGACGCCCAACGCGGACGGCATCGCCTTTTATCGCGATGTATTTGCCGAGTGCAAGAAGTACAACATCGAGCCGCTGGTGACGCTGTGCCATTTCGATGTGCCGATGCATCTGGTCACCGATTACGGTTCATGGCGCAACCGCAAAATGGTGGAGTTTTTCGCCCGCTATGCTCGCACCTGTTTTGAAGCCTTTGACGGGCTGGTGAAATACTGGCTGACGTTCAATGAAATTAATATTCTGCTACATAGTCCGTTTTCTGGCGCGGGGCTGGTTTTTGCCGAAGGGGAAAACCAGGAGCAGGTGAAATACCAGGCGGCGCACCATGAACTGGTGGCGAGCGCGCTGGCGACGAAGATTGCGCATGAAGTTAACCCGGAAAATCAGGTCGGCTGTATGCTGGCCGGTGGTAATTTCTATCCGTGGTCGTGCAAACCGGAAGATGTCTGGGCGGCACTGAATAAAGATCGGGAAAACCTGTTCTTTATCGATGTGCAGGCACGCGGTACCTATCCGGCGTATACCGGTCGTCTGTTTAAAGAGAAGGGCATCACGATTGCCTCTGAGCCGGGCGATGATGAGATTCTCAAGAACACGGTAGACTTTGTGTCCTTCAGCTATTACGCCTCCCGCTGCGCCTCTGCGGATATGAATGAGCACAACAGCAGCGCGGCGAACATCGTGAAGTCGTTAAAGAACCCGCACATCAAGGCGAGTGAATGGGGCTGGGGAATCGACCCGCTGGGCCTGCGCATCACCATGAACATGATGTATGACCGCTATCAGAAGCCGTTATTTTTGGTAGAGAACGGGCTGGGTGCGAAGGACGAGATTAACGCACAGGGCGAGATTGATGATGACTATCGCATCAGCTACCTGCGCGAGCACATCAGCGCGATGGCGGACGCCATCGGCGACGGTATTCCGGTCATCGGCTATACCTCATGGGGCTGTATCGATTTGGTCTCTGCCTCCACCGGCGAAATGAGCAAACGCTACGGTTTTATCTATGTCGATCGCGATGACCAAGGTGAAGGCACATTAGCCAGAAAGAAAAAGAAATCGTTCTACTGGTATAAAAAGGTGATTGCCAGCAACGGTGCTGACCTGAGCTAAAGGCAATAAGGCCGCTCGGCGATTCCTGCTATAGCCCCCTGACGGAGACGTCTGGGGGCTATTTTTTTACAAAAATGCGAAGAACGTGAATTGTGGCGGCCTGCTTCTTTGTGCATAATCGAGCGAGTTAATTATGCAAAATAGCGCATAATCGAGCTATAGTGAGCATTGCGGTTTATCATCGTCAGTACTCAACAATGCCGTTATGCCAACGCGATAGGAAGGTAAAACACCATGAGTCAGTCGCTTCCCGATATTGCCTTTTTTCATGAACTCGCCACGCTGGCGAGTCAGGAAACGTTACCGCGTTTTCGTTCCCTTACCGCCAATCAAATTGAGACGAAGCCAAAAGAGGGCTTTCGCTTTGATCCGGTCACGGAAGCCGACCGGGAGGCTGAGCGAGTCATCCGTGAGCACATCACGCGCTATTACCCCGATCACGCGATTATGGGCGAAGAATTTGGCCTGAGCGGGGAAGGTCCGATGCGTTGGGTTTTAGATCCCGTCGATGGAACCCGGCCTTTCCTATGTGGGCTACCCGTGTGGGGAACGCTCATCGGCCTGTTGCACCATGAACGCGCCGTGATGGGGATGATGAGCCAGCCGTTTACCGGAGAGCGCTTCTGGGCCGATGGTTCACAGGCGTGGCGCAGCGATTGGCATGGGGAAATGCGTTTAAGCACGCGTAAAGGCGTGTCGCTCGAACAGGCCATTCTTCACACCACCGCGCCGGAAGCGCTGGCTATGCACCCCGCAGTTCGCTTCGCAGATCTGGCAGAGAGCACGCTCATGACGCGCTACGGCGGCGAGTGTTACGCGATGGCGATGCTGGCAGCAGGCCAGATTGATATCTGCGTGGAATTTGCATTGCAGCCCTACGACATTGTTGCGCTGATCCCGATTATTGAGCAGGCGGGCGGCATCATTACCGATCTCAACGGACAACGAGTTGAAGCGGGCGGCACGGTAGTCGCAACCGGTAACCCCGAGCTACACCAACAGGTGTTAGCCATTCTGAATGGAACGCGGTCATAACCGCTTGTTTGTAAAACCAGTAAAAGACAACGGTTAATAAGGAATCATGATGAAAGTAGCACACGTGGCGTTATGGACCGCCGATCTGGCCGCGCAGGCGGAATTTTGGCAAGAATTCTTCTCCGCTCAGGTGGGGGAAAAGTATGTGAGCCGGAATCGCCCCGGTTTTGAATCACATTTTGTTCAACTGAGTGAAGGCGCATCTATTGAGCTGATGACGCTGCCGGTGCTGGCAGAAGCGCTAACCAATAAAGAAGGCTGCGGCTGGGCGCACGTCGCAATTTCGGTCGGGAGCAAAGCGGATGTCGAAGCATTAGCCAGCAAAGCAGCGGAACGCGGCATTCTGGTTGCCCAACCGCGAATGACGGGAGACGGATTTTACGAAGCGATCGTCAGCGACCCAGATGGTAACCTGATTGAGATAACCTCAGACTGATTCGGCACGTTTTCGTATGCTGCATAAACTGCCTTCATTCGATCGGCAACATACCGCGATGCTGATTTACGCTGGTGAAGTTCGGTTCGGTCCGTCTTATTTTTCGCTCTCCATCGACGGGAAAGCACTGGACAATCGTGTTTTCGGCAAGGACATGCTGTGGTCGCCGGATTTGCGTTATCTCGCGGTGTAAGAGTGGCTCTCCACGGCGGAGCGCGACGGCCCACAAACGGCTTTACTCTGTATTGATGTGCTCGAAGAAAGGCAATGTCAGGTTTCTCAGACTGCGGGGGATTTTAAATCCCTCGGAGTTTGCGCAGTGAGAGTTCAAGTCCCTTCATGGGATGAAACGAAAGCAAACTGCAGCCTAGTGATGTAAAACTGGGTGTGTTGCGTCTAACCATAAAGAACCGTGCCGCCTTGCCGGTACTCCTCAGGGGAGGTGTGGAATAGAATCAGATTTTCATAACTATTGATGCAACTATCTACCTTGGTCGCAGACCTCTTTAATGCGCTTAATCACCATCCCTCTGAACTCCTGATGTCCGCGCATCGCTCTCGGATGAGCTATTCTGAAACAGATAGTATTACCCACTTTAAATTCCCATAGCTTCCCCGGAATGACGGAAGATGTCTCATAGCCGCCTAACCCAGTAAGCAATTGTTTGATGATGTAGTCTGTTCGCCGGGCTCCGGATGCAAAGATAATGAAATCAGGCTCCAGATATCTAATTTGTGTAGCAAGCAGCTTCAGTGAGGCCGATATCACTTCCTGTACTTCATTCTCAGGACGAGTGAGCGGAGTCAGACGGTCGTAATCCCACGCCAGTAGGTTGGCGTATAAGATTGCCTGAGGGACCATGTTCAACTCACTAGCTAGTCTGAAATGATACTGTATGAAGCGGCTACGTGATTTGAGATTAAGTGTCTCCGTCAGATGCTGCCAGTAACGAGCTATAGCCTCTTCAATCGCCTGCTCTGTAGTGACATTAGGTATAAGTCCCAGAATTCGGGAAATTGTATTATTTCCAGTTAAGGTATTCCATCCCGAGGTTTCACGTCCAACCAGCATGATTTTTACTGTGGATCGCCAGTATTCATCGGAAGGAACAGGTAAAAATACTCCAGAATATTTATCCTCCTGTAGGTTGAATGACCGGACGTTAAGCTCCTTCAGTATTTGTATATACGATTTTACCAACGTTTCCATGTTTTACCTTCCCCCCGAAACGAGCTCCCGTTTGCCGCGCATTCTACGCTGGCGCGGGTTGAAGCTACATTAACGACTCAATCTTCCCAATGAAACAGTGCATCGAACTGTGTGAAGCCGCGATCTGTGAGAACCGTCGGCACGTGAGTGCCGGTGGGTAGCAGCGATGTCAATTGTTCTTTATAAGCGCGCACAAGCCCACACTTCTCCAGTTCTGATTGAACCTGCTGGCTCAATGCAATAACGGCAGGTGTCTCCAGCCTATCGATCATTTCCAGTTGAGGAAGCGCCTGAGAACCACCGTGAGCGTGCCAGTTTTTCTCGCTCTCCATAAAAACGAAATAGGGCGACAAGCGGCTTAATAAAACGGTTAATCCTATGTGTTCTTCGCCATGGCAAAGCGGACGTTTGACGTCAAAATCCGGTGTGTTTTTATAAAACCAGGCTTCGATAAAAGAGGCATAGCCGGAACCGTAGTGATTCCATTCTATTCTTGATTTGGTGTTGGTCAGGCGCATGACCTGCGCACAAACCCCTTTAAAATATTTTTCGATTGCCTCTTCATCATTGCTTACCCAAGGATATTCATCCGAAATACACTGCGCAATGGGCTGTAAAAGACACGTGATATCGTGTGATGAAAGCAATGGTGAGACGACTTGATGATTTTTATTTACTGAACCACGTGCCATTTTTCGCTCCTTAAGTAATGGCTTAGCTTTCACAACAAACCGCATTAATCTCTGTCTACGGCAAACTCTTGCTGCGTCTATCTTAACATTCTCACCAAGTAGCTCGCTTGCCCAGTTAGATAAAGTTTGAACAGTTAAAGAAAGAAACGTTGGTGCGATGGGGGTTGTGTTTCTGTCAATTGATGGCATATCAGCGAAAAGGGTACTGCAATCAGATATGACTCACTGAACGTGATGTCACATTCTGGCGTTGGGTCAGAATGCATAGCCTGAAACGGACCATGCCTTCTGATAAGGGATTCAACGTCTGTTAATGATGCAGCAGCTCATCAACAACCTGATCGCTGGTGAGTTGATAGGGGTAATACGTTGGCCAGTTGTCCATTTCTTTGAGAATCTCTTCTTGCGACGTATTGCCCATAAAGATATGGAAATGGGCGGATTTACGTGGCGCAATGGTGTGATCGCTGAACTGAACGTATTTCGGTGCTTTTGACTGGGCATCTTTACATTCAAACAGATAGCGAACGCCTTTTTTACCCGATACATAGGTCAGGATCTTATGCCCAGAATAGTCGTAATGGCATGAGGTCACTTCGCCATCTTTGTAGAACGCCATTACGCCATTGTCGATTTTTATTTCTGAAACATTGGTGGCGTAACCTTTGCGGTAATAATCTTTAACCTGTTCAAATGTTTTGCTTTTATCATTTTCAGCTTTCTTTTTGAACACGGGATCCATCTCACCCGATAGCATAATCGGGTAGACCGATTGCCACATTCCTTCCCAGTCGGTAAGCGCTCTGTCTTTTACATCGCTGTCATTGAAAACGCCATTGGATGCTTTCTTTTCAATGTCGGTCATGGGCGCACCATGTGAATGAGCGTGAGTATGGCCATGAGAATGACTATGCGAATGATCGCCATGCGCGGCGACCTGACCGGCTACGAAGAGCGCCCCCAAGGCGAGTACAAGTTTCTTAATATTATTAGACAAAATCAAACCCTCAATGATTTTCCATGATTTAATTGTTATGTTATAACATATCAAATAACGCGTGAAAAGATTATCGCAATGCGTGTTTAAAAGCGAAACATTCGTGGTGATGAATCATTCCGAAGCAGAAAAGTAACAATGCAAATCATTAGAGAGTGTGAAATATGGCTGACGTTGTAGCTCGACAGAAAGCAGATGCAAGACTACCTGTAACCGTACTATCCGGTTTTCTCGGCGCGGGAAAGACCACGTTACTTAACCATATTCTGAATAATCGTGCTGGCCGCCGCGTCGCGGTGATCGTCAACGACATGTCAGAAGTGAATATTGATGCTGCACTGGTGAGGGCGGGCGGCGCTGAGCTTTCACGGACGGACGAAAAGCTGGTTGAAATGAGTAACGGCTGTATCTGTTGCACGCTGCGTGAAGATCTCCTGATCGAAGTTAATCGGCTGGCGAAAGAAGGGCGTTTTGATCAGCTGGTCATTGAATCAACCGGTATTGCGGAACCGCTTCCGGTCGCGGAGACATTCACGTTTGCGGGTGACGATGGGGAAAGTCTCTCTGAAGTGGCTCGGCTGGATACGATGGTGACCGTTGTCGACGGATATAACTTCTTAAAAGATTACACGTCAGTGGACAGCATCCATTCACGCGGAGAATCGTTAGGAGAGGGTGACGAGCGCAGCGTTGTGGATTTGCTGATCGACCAGATCGAGTTCTGCAATGTCATTATCCTCAACAAAACCGACCTGATTGATGCGGCGCAACAGCAGAAGCTGGTCGCGATTATTCGTTCACTGAATCCGGGAGCAAAAATACTTCATGCACAATTTGGCGCTGTGCCGCTGAACGAGGTGCTCGACACGGGACTGTTTGATTTCGACAAAGCGGCGCAGGCTCCCGGATGGTTGAAAGAGCTACGCGGCGAGCATACGCCTGAAACTGAGGAATATGGCATCACCAGTTTTGTTTTCCGCGCGCGTCGGCCGTTTCATCCTGCCCGTTTCGCGCAGGTCATGGAAAATTCGCTCACCGGGGTTGTCAGATCTAAAGGCTATTTTTGGTTGGCAAGCCGTCCGGAATATGCCGGATCGTGGTCTCAGGCAGGTGGCGTAGCGCGTCAGGGGTTGGCAGGTTCATGGTGGGTCAGTGCGCCGAAAGAAAGATGGCCAACAGATAGCGAGTCGCTGGATTACATTCGTTCCATTTGGGTGGATGGCGTGGGCGATGCGCGGCAGGAACTGGTCTTTATCGGTATCGATATGGATGAACACGCGCTGCGAACCCGCCTGGAGGCTGCACTGCTGACGGACAAAGAAATGACCGAAGGTCTGGCGGTGTGGGTAGATTATCCAGACCCGATCGAGCCCTGGTTTGCGTCATAAACGTGTGGGGAAGGTAAAAGGGCCTGATTTTTCAGGCCGCGGGGGATTTAAAATCCCTCGGCGTTCGCGCTGTGTGAATTCAAATCTCACTCCGGCTGTCATGGGAAAGACAAGAATAATTAAAGTAATAAGCAGTATCGTGAAACCACCTCCGGGTGGTTTTTTTGTACCCTGTGCATACCCGAGGTTTTTGCAGTAAACGACGTCCAGGTGCAGAATAAGTGGACGAAACTCGCCTTTGACGTGGGTAGGATTATCGTCAAAGTGGTGGCAGAAAACTCCCTAAATCCTCAGGATATTGAGACACTCGTTAAGATAAGTCTGTTGCCACAGCTGTTTACTGCCTGTCGGGAGGTTGGGGCAGGAATGAATCAGGTAAACCGTATTGTGGAAACTATTATCCAGATCCTGCGTGTTGGTTTGATAAAATCATGAATGGAAAAACGTCACTATCAATGAAAGCAGTACACATTGTTTATGGTGATCAGCCCATCGTCGTACAGTGTGTTCCGCGTAAGGTCGTTAAGGGCAAGGTGTTCATCAAGGCGCATCCTGACAGCAAGGGGGCCTTTGTACCGCCAGGAACACCGGAGCATGAGGTTTTTTCCTCGCTGAAAAACGAAGTCGCTGGATATACCAGCAACTCCGTGATTTCAGTGAGCAACAGACGCATATCGTCCTGCGTCAGTATGTCAGCGGAGCAAGTCATTACTATCTTGGCAAGCAGTATCAGTTGAAAGTGATGGAAGATGCTGCAGTACCGCAACGAATGAAAATGTAGCGGTGGAGTCTGGAAGTGGCCGTCAGACAAAAATCGGCAGAAAAAGAAGTGTTGCTGGTTGAATGGCGCCGGAAACGCTCCAAGGATGTTTTTCAACGCAGATTTGATATATTGATACCCCAGATCCTTTGGGTCAATGAACGTCCGTCGATATGTTTGCGAGCGGTGCAAACATAATAGGGAAGCTGTTCTGCGAAAGGCTGTCTGACCTTAAATCCATGGCTGGTAAAAGCATCTTCAGAATGGATCGACTATGTCTTACTGCATGAGTTATACCACGTGGCTGAGCACAACCACAGCAAAGAGTTTTATCGACTAATGGTGCTGGTTATGCCAGATTGAGAAAAAGTGAAAAAACGGCTGGACGGGATGGCGCGGATGTTGTTGGCTGATTAGTAGTAAGAGCCCAGCTAAATTAAAATATTACAGAACCATATAAAAAGGCGTTTTATGTTTTCCAAAATCTTTAGAAACTTTAAAGCCAAGGTTGGACTGTTATTATTAACCCTGTTTTTGACTCCAGGTTATGTTCATGCTGATACGTGGGAAATAAATGTCACAAGAAAAGATAGTAATATGTATCAAATCACTGGGAGGGATGTTTTTGTTAATACTAAATATTGTTATGTTTATGCTTATTCTGAAGATGCATATCTCAGGGTTGATGGTTATGATAAAAAAATAATTTTTACAGATAGCAAGGATTCATGTGATGTAGCTAATGTATTTAGTATGGTTAATGTTGACTCAGGAAAGTATGAAGTAGAAATCACAAAAAAAGAAGATAACTGGTATGAGATTTATGGTACAGATAATATGATAAAAACATCAATGTGCCTTAGTCTGGCTCTCAATGAAAAGGCTATTTTGTCCATGAATGGTTATAGGGCAGGAGAATTGACGTTTGATGACGGAGATAGTTGTAATGTAGAAGGGGTCTACTCTCCTGTTCGTTTGTGAATTTGATCTGGGATCAGTATCATCTGTGGCATTCGTCTAGCTAAGTAAGGATATAAAATGAAAATAGAAGCTGATGTAAAAAATATATCGAAATTGAGTGATTATTACTTTTTAGTTCCCGATTATCAACGTGAGTATGTATGGAAGGTTGATGATCAGGTTGAACAGTTTATCATGGATTTAGACAATGAATACCAACCAGAGCAGAAAGATCAAAGTGGTTATTTTCTCGGTTCGATTATTATCGTAAAGAATGGGGAAAAGCATGATGTTATTGACGGACAGCAGAGATTGACCACTATTGTCATCACTATGTGTGCTTTACGGAATCTATTAAAAGAACGATTGGATACACTTGACAAAAAAGGGCAGGAATACCTTAAAACTATCGAGGAATGGCTCTCTAGTTATGATATAAATAGTGAGGAAAATCTAATTCGATTAGATCTTCAATATGAAGAGAGTCAAGAGTTTATTTCTCGGTTAATTGAAGGGCATACCAATACCTTTACGGAAACGGCTTCAGTAAAAAAAATGGCTGATGCGTATGACCACATTCGTGATTATCTTAAATACCAATTGCAAGATAGCTTGAATGGATTAATCTCCTTCGCTCGCTTTTTTTTAACAAAAGTTGAGCTGGTTGTCATTGAATCTGAGAACTTAAGTAGCGCATTAAAGATCTTCGAAACGATCAATCAGCGTGGTGCCAGCCTTAATGCTATGGATCTTGTTAAAAATTTGATTTTCAGTCAGATAAAAGAGGAACAGTTTTCGGCAATAAAGACAACATGGAAATCAATCACTAATAATCTGGAATCTTGTGGCGAAAATGATAACCCGCTTCGTTTTTTGCGTTACTTTCTGATGGCACGATATCATCACGGGATTTTGCGTGAAGATGATATATATAAATGGATCATTTCAGCTGAGGGAGAACTGTCGTTGCAGTATAAGACACACCCGATGGCTCTCGTCAAAGAATTGGAAAAGTTATCAGAACGATACGCTAACTTGGTCAATGCAACAAATGAAGCAGCCTACTGGAGCGAAAATGCCCGTTTTCCAAATGTAAGTAACATCGGATATATTAATAAATATCGTTCACGTCAGCATTTAGTTTTACTGATGGCATTGGAAATTAATTGTTCTGATGATGTAATGGATTTCTTAGGGGCCCAACTTGAGAGTTTTTTATTCTTTACAAATACAATGGCTATTCAATCGAAGACATATGAGCAACGCTTTACTCAATGGGCAGTAAAGCTTCGGGAAGTGAAAACGAAAGCAGAGGTTGCAAATGTTGTTTCAGCAACACTTATCCCTTTTGTTGCGGAGCGTTTAGATGAATTTAAAGAGCGGTTCTCAATTATTAATGACTATAATTTTACCCCTCAGTATCGCCAACGTTATGTATTGGGTAGATTAGAGAATCACATCCGCCATCTTTGCGGTTTTCCGGAAAAGAGTCAGCAGGCGATTCAGCAGATGCAAATTGAGCATATTCTTCCTCAGACGGTACGAAACGTCCCTGAAAATGGGGAGTTCTCTGATGCAAATCGAACAAGTTATCTCTACAAACTTGGTAATGTAACATTATTAGAGGGTACAATTAACCAGTCTGTCAATAACTGCAATGATTTGAGTGAAGACTGGTTTGTGAAAAAACAAACGGAATATTTAAACTCTGAAATTATCATGACTCGATTACTCCACTCTCAGTACTCAATTGGTGATAACACTGCATTAAATCGCTTTAAGCAGAAATATGGTTATGAATATCAATACTGGTCCGCAGAAAACATCACCGCAAGGCAGCGCTTGCTGATGGATCTTGCCATTGACTGCTGGAGATTTAATGGTCAGAGAATAGATGTTTATATAGTAAATAACCTGAGCACTGAACCCGGAAACGAATTTACGCTGTAATAATATCCTTCATCGCAAAGTGCCCCTGGAACGTTATGCTTACCAGGGGCTGCATATTCAACCTGTATGCAGTAAGAAATGTTTCAGACATGACTGTCTATCAGACGTTTGTTCATTAATATTATTAGTTGTTTTAATCACAATATGCTGGTCATTGAGATGGATTTCTCTCTTATGCCTGTCTGGTTTTGAGGACTATTGAGCAACCTATTGAGTAGAAAGGTAAATTGGCAGCAATCCCTGGAGATAATGAGGAACAGGTCACAGACATAACGAACCATTGGTGATTCTATCTATCTGCGCTGATTCTGAGCTCAACATTATCTACAGTTATCCATCCTGCGCATGCTAGAGCAAATACGGTTGGCCAACATCTGCAAAGTACTGTAATGAACAGCTATGTAACACCATGAGGTAGTGGAAGATTTATCGTCCCCGTGCGTGTCGAGGACGATAAGTTTTCCGATGAAAAATTGCAGCTTGGTGCAGAAAAAACGATATCACAGAATACGAGATATCGTTTACCGCGCTGCGGCTGTGCCAGAGTAACCCTTCTTCACAACGAGTAAGGTGCATTCCAGATTGAATTCGGAAGAAAATAGTCGTTTTATTTTCTTAATGATGAATTCACTTATTACATTTACCGCTGAATAATAAAAATCATTGTTTTTATTATTAGTTCAGTCTGTATAACGATTATTTAAAAATAAAATTATCGCCTTCGTGCACGGCGAACGATACGAGAACGCCACCTCATCATTGATATACGGAAATGATTGCGGTGATTATTAGTCAATTGCCCAAGCCATATCCCATTTCTACCAAGGATAGTCATTACATACGCAAGCGGTAGCACGGTGAATGCCATAAAACACGATGCATTGGATAGCAATCTAATGAAATGCTTCTGCAACAATATGAAAAATAGGGGATATCTATTTTTAGTGATGTTCGCCACATAATAATAAGTTATATCGTGAAATATTATGGCGCACTCTGACTGCACGAATATACTGGTGAATGACCTCCAGTGAATCAGCATAATGGTTTTGGCAACGCGTTAATAGCGGTAGCCAGTGTGGTCATTGATGACAATATAATTAAAAAATGGAGAGAATATTACATGAAGTATCCTACTTTATTTGGAGCATTAGCCCTGAGTGTTTTCGTTAATGCCTACGCAGCAGGCGGTAATGGGGATTCCTCGATAGTGAGTTATTCCAATTCGCAATCTAGCGTGAGCGCCACTAAACCAAGCAATCAAAAAGCCGTCACGATCCACATGCTTGGTGACTCAACAATGACACACTATACGGATGCCCGCAGGCCGCAAATGGGATGGGGTGAAGCGATGCCCCAATTCTTCAATTCAAACGTCACCGTTAAAAACTGGGCGCTTGGCGGGCGTAGTTCGCGCAGTTTCTTTTACGAAGCCACGCGTTGGCCAGAGATCTTGCCTCAAATTAAGGCTGGCGATTATGTCATTATACAGTTTGGGCACAATGACCAAAAAACGGACGCTAGCTATGCTGCATACGGTACTTATGCATATTGTAGCGATGGAACAACCGATGGTGAGAAGTGTTCAGGAGCGCCGGATGCAATTGATCCGACAGTAGATAAATCGGAGCACTCGTACTATCAATTTTTGAAAAGGTATATTACTGCGATTAAAGCGAAAGGCGCATACCCTATTCTGATGACGCCGATTGTACGCAAATACTTTGCAGGCACGACGATCAAGCCAGAAGGCCTCCACAATGTGGGTGTCAAGAATGGCGAGATCTATGAACGAGGCAATTACCCGGCAGCGATGAAAAAGGTTGCTGCCAAATATAATGTGCCGATCGTCGACCTCACGACGGAAACCAAAACTATAGTAGAGGCTTACGGTGATGCGGCCGCCAAGGCAAATTTATATATTGCGGCGGATAGTACACACCCACAAATTTTGTTCGCCAATTTGATTGCCAAACGCGCCGTCGAGGGAATGTCCAGGTTGGGCATCTTGAAGAATTACATGGTGTCTGTTACTTCGCTGATCGCCAGCCCGAACCCTCTTGCATGGGGTACGCGCTACACAGGGGTTGCGACGACTAAGGAAATGACGGTTTCCGCCTTCGATCTGAACCCGGATGTGGGCGCGGTGACGGTTCAGTCTCCTTCTAAGAATTTTGAACTGTCGTTCGATCAAACGGCGTGGAAGTCGTCACTCAACATTCCATACACTAATGGTTCTTTTACAAAAACCGTGTATGTCCGTTTCAAGCCGTCCGATGCCGTAGATTACAACAAGGTAATCTCGTTTACTCTTGGGTCGTCTACCATCGGTTCTCTAGCCGTATCGGGCAAGGGAGTACCGGCGGGAGCAGGTCTTGATTCTTACGCGTCCTGGTTTAGCTCGGGTTCATCTCTGGCACCTACCACAGATGGAATACTGACGGCAACGGATGCCACAGTAAGCAATCTAACGACCACCGCGGCCAAGGTGATGGCAGTCGATGGTCAAGATACGAGCGTAGTTCGCTATGTCGTGGATACCTGGACATCGCGTGACAATACAAAATATCTGCAATTCATGGCGACACCGACAGGTTCGTTGAACGCGAACAAAATATCAATGCATTACGCGACAAGCGGCGGTTCGACAGTGCAAGCCGATATGGAGTACTCGACCGATAACATCAAGTGGACGCGCCTTAATGGGAGCAAACCCTTGTCTTCAGCGAAAGATGTGATGACATACGTCGAGTATGACAACCTTGCCATTCAGGTGCCGTCAGGCAAATCCTTGTATATCCGGATCTATCCGTGGAACACTGCGGGCACAGCGGGTAAATCCCTCGCGTTGTATGGCGTGAAGGTGACAGGTAAAGTCTCTAAGTAAGAAAACGTGATGAAAAGGTCGTAGCCATGCGGCAACCTTTCAGAGCGGTGACAACGTCTAAAGCCCGCATATTTCGCGGGCTTTCTTCATGGTGTCTAGAACCCTCCAGCTTAGCTGGGGGGCCGTCTAAGTCTTAATGCTGATGGTCATGGGAATGGCCATGCTCATGGTCGTGGGAGTGACCGTGTTCATGCACTTTGCCTGAACCGCCAACGGCAACAATATTGAAAGGATGTCCCTGTACTGTAATCGTACTGGTTTCTTTCAAATCCGCGGCGTTCAGCACGTGAATTTTGCTCTTCAGAGGGTCGGTAATGTAGATGTTGTCAGCCGCAACCGCGATACGTGGACGCGGATCGTTCCAGTGACCGTCCATAGAGTATGGCTCGGTGACGCGCACTGACTTGGTAATTTCCCCCTTCAGCACATCAACCTGATTTAACTTGCCATCTTCCGTAAAGACGTAGGCGAATTTCGGACGTACTGGGTCGACGGCAAAATGTACGCGGCGGGTCGGTAGTTGCACCAGGCGGAAACTTTGGGCTTCGGTTGGGTCGATAAGCACAATACGATCTGGACCATAGTTACCGATGAAATACTGCATACCTTTGCCACCGATAAGCGTGGAGACGCTGCCTTTCGGTAATGTGCTGGAGTAAGGCAGATGGCGTATTTCAGGCGTATCGCCTTTCTGAGTGATCAGCAGCAGACCGGTTTCGCAGGACAGGGCATAAGTGTCACCGGAACCGGCAGAACCATGCAGACCCGGGCAGGCCACATTGTTGCCGACAGTTTTACTATCCAGACTAATCACTCGGGCACCAATCGGGCGTTTGGACGCGTCTTCTGGATTCGGGACAGAGACAACGGCATGGTTGTCATATGGCACGGCAACACCATGATGCGGGGCGCTGACGAACACGCGTTTCGCATCATTGACGCCATCCAGCGCGGCGGCTTCGCTATAGACCATCGTGTAGCGTTCGCCGTCAAACCATTGAGCGACCTTACCCTGACGCTCAACGAAGTGACCCGGTTTGCCGCCAGTTAGCTGAGTTTTCAGTAGCTTGGGTTCATCGATGTCAATATCAGCGTGATCGCCGTGATCGTGAAACGAAATCCCAGAGCCGATCATCGATACGGTGCCTGCGCTGCCCTGAACGGCATATACCGTAGCCCCACTTTCACTGCGATAGAGCGCCGCGGGCCCTTTCAGATCGAAGGACGTCAGTTTGTCGCCATCAAGGGCGTCAATCACATTCACCACGGGCTTATCGTGATCGGTAACGAACAAACGCCAGGCGGTAACGTCCTCTTCTGCTGCCATTGCCGAGCCAACTGAGCCCAGCAAAAGCGCTGAAATGGACAGCGGTAATAAACGCTTTTTCATGTAGTTCTCCATTATAAAATAGTCCGAATTTGGATGAGGTTAGGGGACGTGTTTGCCGTCCGTCAGCGCAGACACGATGGTGTTGACGTTGTGCTGCATCATGTCGATATAGGTCGGGGCTGGGCCAGAAGGGCCGGAGAGTGCGTCGGAATAGAGCACACCCGCGACGGATAAACCGACTTCGGAGGCAATTTGCTCCACCAGACGTGGGTTTGAGATATTCTCAGCGAAGACCGCAGCGGCATGATTTTTCTTTATCTCGCGCAGAATACCGGCGACATCTGCGGCAGAGGCTTCAGACTCAGTCGATACTCCCTGAGGGGATAAAAAGTGAATGCCGTGTTCGTGTTCGAAATAGCGAAAGGCATTGTGACCGACCACGACGGTACGGCGTGATTCTGGGATACGGGCTAGCGCGTTATTAATATTTACGCCAAGTTTGGTCAGTTTTTCCTCATAGGTTTTAGCATTCGCCTGATAAGTTTCGCAGCCGCTTTTATCCGCTGCGCAAAACGCGGCGGTAATGTTTTTCACGTAGATATGCGCATTGGGCAACGACTGCCAGGCGTGGGGATCGAAAGGCGCGGCGTGAAACACGGCTTTGCCATTGTAGAAATGGTAATGACCACCGGCGGGGTCGCGAATAATTTCCGCACCGTTTGTCGCTTCAATGACCGGCGCTTTACTCTCACTGGCCTGAATGAGGCGGTTGATAAAGCCCTCGAACTGTAATCCGTTGATTAAGATCACGTCAGCTTTGGCCATGGCAATCGCATCCGCTGGGGATGGCTCATAGACGTGCGCATCGCTGTCGGGGCCGACGAGGGTACGCAGTTCAATACGATCCTGACCGATATTCTTCGCCATATCGCCAAGGATGGAGAAGCTGGCGATGACGTTAAGCCTGGTGCTAGCCTGTAGCGGCAACGACAGGGAAAGCAGAACGGCGACGCCAAGCGTCGTGCTAATTCTCATAATGATTTACTCCGTGCGGGAAGGGCGCGTGTTAACTAAGGAAGCGTGAGGACGGCGTCGGGCGTTTTTCATCATCGCTACGCCGGTTGAGGCCAGATAGAAAACGCCGTTGGCGAGAATAATGGCTGGGCCTGATGGCAGCGAATAATGGTAGGAGAACAGCAGGCCGGAAATGCAGGCCACCATGCCAATCAACACCGAAACCAGACAAAGTGTGATGACGCGCCGAGTCCAGAAGCGAGCGGTGACGGCAGGGAGGATCATCAAACCTACCGACAGCAGCGTGCCCAGCGCCTGATAGCCTGCCACGAGGTTTATCACCACCAGCGTGAGAAATAGAAAATGAACCGGTGATCCGAGTCGGGACACGGCGCGTAGGAACAGCGGATCCAGGCACTCGGCAATGAGCGCACGCCACAGCAGCGTCAGTGCCAGCAAAGAAACAGCAGACACTGAGGCGATCAGAATCAACGCCTCCGCATTCAGCGCCAAAACGGAACCAAACAGAACATGCATCAAGTCAACGCTCGATCCACGTAGCGAGACGATAAGTACCCCGAGCGCCAGCGAAATAAGGTAAAACGCCGCCATTGAGGCATCTTCCTTTTGTACCGTCAGCCGTGATACGGCTCCGGCACCTATTGCTACCACTAATCCGGCGACCATGCCGCCGAGCGTCATCGGAATGATTTCCAACCCGTAGAGCAGAAAACCAATAGCGGCACCGGGCAGCACAGCGTGGGACATGGCATCCCCCACCAGGCTCATACGACGTAGGGTCAGAAATACGCCCACCGGACACGCGCTGAGCGACAGTAGCAATGCACCCACTAACGCTCGACGCATGAAGCCAAATTCAACAAACGGATTAACGAGTAGATCGTAAAGCCAGAGCATTATCGACCCCCTGCCGCGTACCGTGCGGTATTATGCTGGCAGAAGACGGGCGAATTCGGGCTATGCTTCATCACCCCTTCGGTTTTCCCCCAGGCGACCACCGTGCCGTTGACCATCAATGTGTCAGGAAAATGGCGAAGTACCAGTTCAGGATCGTGGATCACCACGATGACAGTACGCTGTTGGGCGTGCCAGCTTTTAATCAGCGCCAGCATCTCTTGTGTGGTCGCTGTATCAATGGCATTAAAGGGCTCGTCGAGCAAAATGATACTGGCATTCTGGACGATCACCCGCGCAAACAGAGCACGCTGAAACTGCCCGCCGGACAGGGCGCTGAGTGGCTTATTATCAAAACCAGCCAGCCCGACGGCGGTAAGCGCTTGAGATATACGCACTCGATCGTCATGGCGATGCCAGCATAGCAAACCTCGATCTTGCCAGAGCCCCAGCGATACCAGATCGCGGACGCTAGCAGGAAAGCTACGATCCAGTTCCGACAGCTGTGGTAGATAAGCGATGCGTGCACCCGATGCGATACGGCAGAAGCCCGATAGGGGTTGTAGTATTCCGGCAATCCCTTTCAGGAGTGTTGATTTACCTGAACCGTTTGGTCCGACGACCGCCGTCAGGGAGCCAGTGTGTACCGAACCGCTGACAGCGCTCAATGCTGGATTTCCATCGTAACCAAGGGCTAGTTCTTCGAGCCGTACTGCAAAATCCGTCATCTCAGTAATGTTCCATTTTAGCGCCAACAAGTGAAATGTTATAACATCACATTAATGAATGTAAATATCTACGACGCCTTTTACTGCAAAAGCTGAGTACGGTATGAAAATCAACCCAATAAAAAATCTACTGAGTGCAGGAAAAATCCCTGCCGATGTTTTTGATTACATCGAAATGTTTTATAACAGTAAATGTCGACATGGCTTGCGTCGCCAGATGCCACTGACTGAATATGAGCAACCGTATTATTAATGACTCGATGTTGCCTGAATTGGGATAGGGGGAATGCACACAATGAATTTTCGTATGCTGCACATGCCTTCATTCGATCGGCAACATACCGCGATGCTGATTTACGCTGGTGAAATTCGGTTCGGTCCGCCTTATTTTTCGCTCTCCATCGACGGGAAAGCACTGGACGATCGTGTGTTCGGCAAGGACATGCTGTGGTCGCCGGATTCGCGTTATCTTGTGGTGCAAGAATGGCTCTCTACGGCGGAACGCGACGGCCCGCAAACGGCTTTACTCTGTGTTGATGTACTCGAAGAAAGGCAATGCCAGGTTTCTCAGGCTGCAGGAGGATTTATCGTCCCCATGCGTTTCGAGGACGATAAACTGATCTATGAAAAACAGTATCTTGGTGCAGAAATAAACGGTACTACGGAATACGAGATCCCATTTACTGCGCTTTCGCGTTGGAGTACGTTGCGGCTGCGTTAGCTTTCATAGCTAACCGTATGCGCTTCCGTCGGTGCGGGAAGCTCCCATTTCGTCAGCATACCTTGCAGCGTTTTATTGCTCAGTGTGGTGTCCCGTTTCCCGTTGCGGCGCAGTAATTCCTGACGCGGACGTTCCAGATAGACAATCTCCACTTCTGCACCGTAGGCGTAGCACAGATCCAATGTGCGGGTGCGCATTTGCTGGCTCAGGTGTGTGGCGTTCCACACGAACGATTCATGCGTTCGCAGCAGTGAACGCGCTTTGTCGGTCGCCCAATGCACCGCTTTTCCTTCGTTTTCGCCGTGTTTCAATCCCAACTCGGTTCGCGCATCGTCGAAAGAAACCACGGGTAAATCGTGCCGATGCGTCCGCACCCAGGTGTCTTTTCCCGATGCGGGCAAACCGCACATCACGGTGACTTTCGAACCCGGCTCCTGAAACAACGGATAATCTGGATGCACATCGGCTCCGCGAAAATAGCTCAGGCGCGTGTGAGCATCGACAAACGATCTCGGTTGGCCGTAACAGCCTTCTTCCCGCGCCAGCTCGCGGAACAGCTCGATACTGTCGAGCACGCGCGCTTGATCCTGACAGATGCGACCACGCATATCGGCTTCTGCCAGCGTTGCCAGCAGCGGAATGCTCAACTGCCAGGAGAGTTCGCGAATCGTAAAGATCGGCGACATCCGACGACGTTCATCCTCAAGGCAGTAAAACGGCACCTGATGCACCGAAATTAAGCGACAAATCGCTTCCCGAATCGCAAACGGAACGCCTGCATCCCACAGCAGCACCCGGGCGTCGATAGCACCTTTGCGCGAGTGTCCCGGCTGACCAATCTGACCCGTTACCGGGTCAATCACTGTCGTGCGGTATTTTGCAACGTCATGCAGCAACGCGGCAAAAAACAAAATTTCCTGCTGCTCGCGCGTGGCTGTCTGGTAATCAGGAAGCTGCAAGAGCGACTCGACCACCATGATGGTGTGTGTCCAGACATCCCCTTCACCGTGATAACGCGGTTCCTGCGGCGTCTCTTTAGCGCGTTGAAGCACTGGAAACGCGTCCAGACAGTCAGCAAAATCTGGCTGTGCGCCAGAGGCGGGGACCAATCCCCTGATGATATTCCAATCCATGATAATCATACTCCTTACTTATCGGGCATCGCGGCGACGAGCGCGTCTAAAGAACGCAGCGTATTCAGCCCCAGCATTTCCCAAGATACGATTGGACAGGGCGCGTACAGATCAACGCCGTCAGCCAGTTGGTTCGGCAAAATCGGGCGTCGGGAATGATGCGAGCCGCTGTCCAAAATGGTCTGGATGAAGTCATGGCGTACCAGCTTGTAACGTGCCAGTACCTGTTCATCATCTTCAACTTTTAAATAAAGGCCTTCCGAACGGTCCGATTTATCGGTTTGCTGCCAGCACAACGCGAGCGGCAAACCTTCACGCTGCACGGTGGATTCAAACGCGGTCTTCCAGTTCTGGCTTTTCGCCAGCGAACGGAACACCAGCTTCCACAGCAATGCCGGATTCGTTGGCATCTCCCCGGCGTAAAGTACCGGAACGGACAACACGGGCGAACCGGCCAGCATCGCGTGTCGGCGTGCCGTCGATAAAAAAATGCCGTCACGACGATCGTAAATATCAAATTCGTGAAAGTAGTGCGGCAACCGGTCATAAAACACAGAATGCTTGCTGTACGCCCATTCGCCGTACATCACGAAACGGTCTTCCAGCAGCTCAAGAAAACGCATTTCGTGCGCGGTAGCCCAGAGCTTGAATTGGTTAAACTGCCGTTCCCGTGAGCCACCAGCCAGATAGTGGCCGCGCGACTGGAGCAGGAGTTCCGCCGTTTCATTGAAAGACAAGCCGCTGTTCGCGCCGTCGATCTTTTCTTCGATCACGACGTAACGGCCTGCCAGCGCTTTCAGTGCAATTTGGTCCGACGCATCATCGCCAGACTGTAAACGCGAACCTTCCAGATGCGGGGTACGTGGATACTTTAATAACGGTATTGAATGTAAATACATGTTTTTCGCCTGCTGCGTTATTGGCACAGCCAGGCCCATCTACGGTAAAAAAGAGGGCCGACGAGCGTGTTCTGGCGCGAGTCAATAGACTGTCCACTGGCATTCCAGAGGTCAGAGTCGCGGGGGAGGAAGCGGGAGGTTCGTTTTCTGCTCCGCACAATAGCGGGGAAAACAGGAAACTCGTACCGCAGCCAACGCTGGCGCAGACTGCGCCGAATCGAGGCTGCTTAATGCAGTCGTCGGCGGTTAGTGGGGGGCTGACGTACAGGGCACTTTAGGGCTCCAAATGACACATTGGGGGTGAGTAAACGGCGCGATTCTAGCGAAGGAATTCTCCGGCAACAAGTTTTTGTATAAAAAATGCTATTCTTTCCTGTAGTTGTAGAATGCGTTGTCGCGTGTAAACGTGGTAAAAGGGCCAGGGCTATCGACGTTAGCGTGATAAGAATAGCGAGTGATGGGATAGGGGAATGCATACAATGAATAGCAGGGGAATATGATGAAAATCAGTGTGATAAAAAAAGGGATTGTGGGTCTGTTGCTGGTGCTGCCGCTGTACGGTGTCGCAGAGACAAAAGATCCAGATTTGTTCGTCGGCTATACCACGCAGGATCTTACCGATGCATTACCTGCGGAGCTATTGAACATGATTCAGCGAGAGAAAGTGGTCGATGCGGCAAACCACATGGTGCAGACCGAGTATGTTGACCCTACGACAGGCAATAAGGCGTTGGTTTCATTGTTCATGCTGCCGCCTGATAAAGATGGCAATGTCCCGATTGCCTCCAAGCCCAGCGATCTGGATGCAGTGATTGCCAGTACCGAAAAAGAGATGCTGCGCCAGCGCATTAAGCCCGACCAGCGCGCGGGAAAAATTGATGATGCGACGCCTTTTCGCTGCTTACAAACGATTCTGAATAACAAGGTTCTGCATTCGCTGTGTTCGACGCTGATTAAAGGGCGCGTGCTGGAAGTGCAGGCAATCAATACAGTTGAAAATATTCAGGATGAAGCCGGGCTGAATAAGGTTATCGGGCAACAAAATGAATTTGTTATCGGGATGGGAAAAACGCTGCTGGCGCTTAAAAAGTAATCCGTACTGACGCCGCAGGCAAACGTCAGCGGTGACAGGCCGCCATGGTTTCTCATCAACATTCCTGAGCGAAGGCGAATACCTTCGCTTTTTTTGCACCAAAAATCCCTCGGTTCTCCCTTGCCAGATTCTTAACGTTCGTGCATAACTGCCGATGCCAAAGGGTCGATGCCTGAAATCAGGCATGACAAAACGACGTTCATTACGAAATATATTCATCACGAAACGACACCGGATAAACGCTATGCTTTTGTTACTCGTTTTGGCTGTGATTGTAGTCGCCGTTTACGGCTGGTTAAAACAGCCGCAGTATGTATCACCAGAGGTCAAGCCCCAACCGGAAAACCCACTCTTTCGCGATGGCGCATTTCATAACCCAGTGGCTCGCCCGACGGTCGATAGCCAGAACCGATTCGCGCTGCTGTACCGCTTTCTTTTCGAGAAAGACGCTGGCGCGTTGCCAGATACCCGTTTGCCGTCGGAAAAAACTGATCTGCACCAGTTGAGTAAAACGGATAACGTCATCATCTGGATGGGCCATTCCAGCTATTTCATTCAACTGGAAGGGAAAACGTTCCTGCTGGATCCGGTATTTAGCGACAACGCCTCGCCAGTGCCACGCACCAACGTCGCCTTCAAGGGCAGCAATGTGTATTCACCGGATGACGTTCCCCCCATTGACTATCTGCTGATCACCCACGATCACTGGGATCATCTGGATTATCCCACGCTGAACGCGCTACGCGGGAAAATCCGCCGAATTGTCACGCCAACGGGCGTGGGGTCCTATTTTGTAAAATGGGGTTTCCCGCAGAAAGACATTACGGAAGGCGGCTGGTTCAGTTGTCTGAAAGAGAACGGGGTCGATATCCATGTGCTTCCGACACAGCATTTTTCTGGCCGACTCCTCAAGCATAATCAAACGCTGTGGGGTTCGTTTGCGCTGATTACGGAACAACATCGTCTGTATCTCGGCGGGGACAGCGGTTATGGTGCGCATTACAAAGCGATCGCTGAGCGTCTGGGCGGATTCGATATCGCGATACTGGAATGCGGGCAATACGATCGGGACTGGCCCCACGTTCATATGACGCCGGAAGAGAGCGCGCAGGCGGCCAGTGATTTGCAGGCTAAAGCGGTACTACCGAGCCATAACAGCAAATTTAAGCTGGCGCACCACCGCTGGAACGATCCGCTGGAGCGCATTTCTCAGGCGAGTGAAAGTCAAGACTGGCGACTGATGACGCCCCGCATTGGTGAACGCGTTCAGGTCGATAACCCACAGCAGACGTTTAGTCAGTGGTGGAATGCCTAAATGGCATGAGGGAGACCCCGAGCGTCAGGGACAGAAAACATCTCCTGTCCCTGATAGGTTCCTCTGCGCAGAGCTGGGTAACCTATATCATTACGGTGTTGCAGGATTAACCGAGGCGTTTTTTGATTTTTTCTACCATCGCCGCAGTGGAAATACCATAGCGATCGTGCAGGGTTGGCAGTGCGCCCGCATGCAAGAACTCATCGGGCAATGCGATGACATCCAGTTCACAGTGCACGCCTTTGCGCATCAGCAGGGCGGCAACGGCTTCGCTTAATCCACCTACACAAGTGTGGTTTTCGGCGATGATGACCAACCGTCCGGGCTTAGCGGCTTGAGCAAGAATCGTCTTCTCATCCAACGGTTTGATCGTGGGAACGTGGAGTACCGCCGCACTGACGTTGTCTTTACGTAGCTTTTCAGCTGTCTCCAGCGCGCGCATTGTCATCAGCCCTGAAGAGATAATCAGCACATCATTACCGTCCTCCAGAAGTTTTGCTTTACCCAGCTCAAACGTGTAGTCGTATTTGTCCAGTACAAGTGGAACTTTTCCGCGCAGTAAGCGCATGTAGACTGGGCCTTGATGTTCTGCGATTGCTGGAACGGCCTGCTCAAGCTCTAACGCATCGCACGGATCAATGATCGTCATCCCCGGAATACCGCGCATGATTGCCAGATCTTCAGTAGCCTGATGGCTCGGGCCGTATCCGGTTGTCAATCCTGGCAGGGCGGCACAAATCTTCACATTCAGATTTTCTTCTGCAATGACCTGATGGATAAAATCATAAGCACGACGCGTCGCAAAGACCGCATAGGTGGTCACAAATGGAATGAATCCTTCTTTTGCCATTCCGCCAGCCGCCCCCATTAGCAGCTGTTCTGCCATCCCCATCTGAAAGAAGCGCTCTGGGAATGCGTTAGCAAAAATATGTAGATCGGTGTATTTGGACAAATCGGCCGTCATGCCAACGATTTCGCGTCGTTCTGCCGCGAGTTTTGACAGTGCGACACCGAAGGGGGCCGCTACCGTTTCCTGACCTTCATCGGCAATGGAGGCAATCATGGCGGATGTCGTTAAACGAGGTTTGGCCTGCGCTGTCTGGCTCATTACAACACTCCTTCAGGTTTGTTTTCGTCAAGTACTGAGAGCGCTTTCTGCCATTCGTCAGCATCAACGCGAATGAAATGGTTTTTATCTCGTGTTTCCAGGAACGGTACGCCTTTGCCCATCAGTGTGTCGCAGAGGATCACCCGTGGTTTGTTTTCTGGGTAACTCTTCGCATTATCAAACGCCTTAATCACAGCAGCGAGATCGTTTCCGTCAATACGCTGAACATACCAACCAAAGGAGGACCATTTGTCTTCTAGTGGCTCAAAGCCCAGTATTTTCCGGGAATCGCCGTCAGCCTGTTGTTTGTTAACATCCACGACATTGATGAGATTGGACAGGTCGTAGTGGGCAGCAGACATGGCCGCTTCCCAGGTTGAGCCTTCATCCAGTTCGCCATCGGACATCGAGTTGATGACCAGCGCCGAATTTTGCTTCTGCTTAAGGCCCAGCGCCATGCCGACAGCAATGCTCAGTCCTTGCCCCAACGAGCCGCCTGAAATCTCCATTCCCGGGGTATACGTTGCCATACCCGACATCGGTAAACGGCTATCGTCAGAACCGTAAGTCTCCAGTTCTTCCCGAGGAATAATGCCGGCTTCAATCAGTGCCGCGTAATAAGCGATAGCGTAATGGCCGTGTGAGAGCAGAAAACGGTCGCGCTCTTCCCATTCTGGTTCGTCTGGGCGGTAATTCATGATATGGGCGAATGCGGTGGCGAGGACATCGGCATACCCCAACGCTTGTCCAATATAACCCTGGCCTTGTACTTCCCCCATCAAGAGGGCGTAACGGCGGATACGCCAGGCGGCAGTCGCCACTTTTTGAAAATCGGTTTGTGACATTTATCTGTCCTCACATTAATGGATGAGCATGCCGCCATTGACATCAAGCGTAATACCGGTGGAATAGGAGGAAAGATCGCTTGCCAGGAATAATGCGGCCTGTGCAATATCAATCGCGTCGCCGAGTCGGTTAAGTGGAATCCCGGCCAGAATAGAGGTTTTCATTTCATCGGTTAATTTCCCGGCAGTAATATCCGTTTGAATCAGACCGGGGGTGATGGCGTTCACGCGAATATTATCAGGCCCGAACTCACGAGCCATCGCTTTAGCCAGGCCAAGAACGCCTGCTTTTGCTGCGCTGTAGTGTGGACCGCCAAAAATGCCACCGCCACGTTGTGCCGAGACGGAAGAAATACAAACGATGCTGCCTTTATTTTGTGCCCGCATAACAGGGATCACGGCCTGTGACATCAATAAAGTGCCACGCAGGCTAACATCTAAAACCGCATCATAATTGTCACGCTTAATATCGAGCGTCTTAATTGGCTGTGTAATGCCAGCGTTGTTTACTAAAACGTCTATACGCCCAAACTTAGCAATGATTTGTTCAATCGCTGCATGTACCTGCTGCTCATCAGACACGTTAGCTTTCAAACCTAAATGTTTGTCGCCAAGGGACGCTGCTGCTTTTTCACTTGCCGCTTCATCGAGGTCAATAATGACAACATGGGCACCATTCTCTGCAAATAGTTTTGCGGTAGCGAAGCCCAAACCACGTGGGGAGGCTGCCCCTGTAATAACAGCGACTTTATTCTTTAATAACATTATTTACTCCATTTTTCGTTCAGATAATCAGAAGGTTATTTAGGTTCGTCGATCATTAATATAAAAACCAAACCCAGTGCGGCGCAAATTCCAAAATAAGAGAATACGGTATTAAAACTTCCCGTTGAGTCCAGGATAAATCCTGCGAGCATGGGAGAAACAAATCCTCCGAGGTTACCACCAGTATTAATGATGGAGGCGGCGATGGGATAGATTTTCGTATCAGATACGGCCATTCCGTAGGCTGTAAATGCAGGCCATCCAATATTCAAAGAGAGACCAACAAAAAATAAACCTGTGCATACCGCTAAAGTATTGCTCGGTATATTCAGCATGATGACCATCATAATCACCGTGCTTATAGCGGTAAATATCATGGTGGGTTTTCTGCGGCGACCTAATATTTTATCCGAAACGTACCCGCCAAAGATGGCCCCGATAAATCCGCCGATGCAGGGCATGGCTGCGACAAACCCCATGCTCATAAAATCAAACCCTTTTTCTTTCACAAGATAAAGCGGTATCCAGGTCAATAACCCGTATAACACACTGACCATCATAAAATAGGCCAGAGAATCTCCAATTATATTTTTTGAGGTCAAAAGGCCTTTTACTGTCGAAACAGGTTCCAGCGCTTTTACGCGGATTATTTTATCCAACGTTATGAACTTTTTATCAGGAACAATATTGCTTTCCCGATGTGAGGCTTCCTGTTTATCTGAATTGATATAATCGAGCTCGGCTTCTGAGACAAAGCGACTCTCGGACGGTTTCGATTTCACCAACAAATACCAGGCGATTGCCGCAATGACGCCCGGAATGGCGAATGAGAAAAATACCCAGCGCCAGCCCCATGTGACAGCGATCCATACCGCTAATGGCGGAACCAGTATTGGCGCGAACATGGTTGCAGCAATATAGACGCCCGTTGCCGTTGCTTTTTCCTTTTTAGGGAACCAACTGTTGATTGTCGACGCCAGCCCAACAGGACATGGGCCTTCGGTAAGCCCGAGCCCCAGACGTATGAATTTAAGTCCGAGGATCGACGTTGCCGTTCCCATCAACCAGGTAAAGGCTGAGAACCCGAAAATGGATACAGAGATGAGCCCGCGTGTTCCCCGTTTGGCGATAAAGAAACCGGCAGGGATCTGGCTAAGTGCATAACCCAGGAAAAACATACTGGCTATGGCACCGGCTTCGAAGTTACTAATATGAAATTCTTGGATAATAAAAGGAAGTACAGCCCCAATGTTTGTACGATCGGCATAATTTATTGTATAGACAATGAAAATCAATGCCAGTACCACAAAGCGGTAGTTGGTTTTCTTTATTTCTGAGTAGGGTACGCTTTGTTCTATACGAGACATTTTTTACCTCATGGTATGAACAACTATTTTTATTAGGACCACTAAGTGGGTTCACTGCTGACTATAACGACAGGATGAAAAAATGGAATTAAATAAAACTCATTTGTAGTTGAGAAAAATTTTTATCATGAATTGGATCATAAAAATGGCTCTGTTTAGCCGCAAGAAAACACATGGAAAGGATAAATTGTGATATCCATCACAAACCTATGGCTAAAGAAATTCGCCATTTATAAAAATAGGTACTATTGCTGTTTATTACTTCAAATAAAAACCAGTTATCATCATGAAAAAAGAGAATAACGAGAACCTGCCCATTCCCTCTTTGAGGAATATTCAATCTTTCCTTCAGGTTGCCAATTGCAACAGTATAAATACTGCCGCAGAACAGCTTAACATCACGCCATCGGCCGTTAGTCATCAAATATCAACGCTTGAGCGATTTATCGGGAAGAAATTATTTATTCGCAATGGCAAGGGTGTTAAATTGACGTTAACCGGTGAGAAATATTTGCGTGATGTATCTGGTGCGATAAGCGAAATAGGGCGGGCAACAGATCAAATCATTAATGAAGGCGGGAAGGAAATCCTTCGCGTTCACTCCTCACCAACGTTTGGATTAACCTGGCTCATGAGGCGGTTAGGTTATTTTAGAGATCAATATCCTGATATTACGCTAAATTTGACATGTTCTTATGAGAATCTTCAGTTCTCCCGTGACAATATCGACATTGATATCAGGCATGGTATAGCCGATTGGGATGCCTATAAGGTATTGACGATAAAGAAAGACACGATGATTGTTATGGCATCCCCTGCATATTTAAAACAGCATCCGGTGATAAACCCAGAAGATTTGTTGACCTATGAACTCATTAGCTCAACAAGTACACTGATTAATTGGGATAAATGGTTCTCTTACCATAATTTATCCAAGTCACATATCAATCACAGCCTCAGCTTTGACCGTTCATTTATGAGTTTTGAAGCCGCAAAAATGGGATTGGGTTTTATTCTGGAAAGTAAAATGTTAGGCACAGATTTCCTTCGTGAAGGTTCCCTGGTGCCTGTCCTTTCTGAAGATTATGCCATTCCTGTTAATGCACATCATATCGTCATGCCGCATGTGAATGAACGAACGCCAAAGATAAAGGCCTTCACTGACTGGGTTCGCAAAGAACTCCAGACTAATGGGTTTTCTATCTGATTGACGCCCTCACCACCAACCTGTACGTATTGGCAGGGATCGCCGCACTGACAGTCTGCCCGGTATTCGTCTTACTGCGTGAACGGTTAGCAGGTGCGAGTACCAGGCAGCGGGCGTAATGTGGAGTTTCACCATTCGGCGGTATTCATGACAGAGTCCGTGTTGTGTTTGGTAAGTCATCAATAAAGCATTAGCCAGCCAGCAATCATCGCGAAGAAAAGTGCGGGTATCGAAAATAGATGAAATTGCCACCAAATGCGGCGATCGTTTGCCATACGCAACGCAATAAGGTTGGCCATTGAACCTTGAAGTAATCCAAAACCACCGATATTCACAGCCCATGTTAGTAGAACCGATGAAGGGACGGCATGAAGCAGAAATATGGTCGCAGGTACGTTACTGATGACTTGTGAAAGGCCTATCGCCAGCAGAAAATGCGCACCATCACTCCAATGCGGTATTAATGCAATAAGGTTGCTAAGGGCCGGTAATTTCGTCAGGAGGAATACATCAATAAACATCAAAACAAACACGGCCAGTAAGCCCCAGTCAAGCTGTAGCAGTACACGTCGCGCGCACAACAGATAAAACAGCGGGACAAGAATCAGTATCGGTAGGGTTCTGTCCAATTCAAGTGCCACGATAAACAGCACGTACAACACCAGCGTACCTAAAAGCAGACCATGACGATAATCTCCCCCGAGAGAGTTATCCGGTATCGCGATCTCCTTATTACTGAAACTGCACGCGGTTAAGACCAGTAATGCAATAAACAGCAGGGCGCTCAGGGGGAGCATTGTCATCACAAACTCCATAAAACTTAATCCACTCTTACTCCAGAGAAGAATGTTTTGTGGATTGCCAATAGGCGTGAGTAAAGAGCCAGCATTAACGGCGAGGGCTTCAAAGATAATTAATCGTCCAACGGGAAACTCAGAGGATTTAGATAACGACAGCGTGAGTGGCACCGTAATGAACAGCGCAACATCATTCGTGAGGAACGTTGATAATAACGCTGCTAACGTCACGATAAATAATGCCAGCGTTTTCTGTTTCCTGAACTTATTCACCAGTTTCAAACCCATCTTGTCAAAATACCCACTGAGTTCAATACCTTTGGTGAGCATAAGTAATGTTGTCAGCGTCAGAATGGTTTTCCAGTCAACAGAAGCGGTGAGTTCGTCTGTTTTAAATACAGCAAAGAAACTGAGTATGATCCCCAGTACCACAAGAGCGTGAAGAAATTTGTCACGCATAAATGGAGTCAGCAATTCGCGCATTATATCTCTCTGGAACAAATATTAAGATGGAAGCCGATGTGGCTGTTTTTAGTTTTTTATCATCAACGGGTGACGGATGAATCTATCGACCGATTTGCCTGCCACCAGATGAACAAAGCAAGGAGGGCAATAGCACCGAGCGCTGAGAAGGCTGTGCTATATGAATACTTCCCTACCACAATACCGGTAAGCGCCGGACTGGCTGAGGCTCCAACGCCTTGCATAAACATAACGATACCCTGTCCTGCGTTGATATGGCCGCTTCCTTGTAGTTCTTTCACGATATAGCCAGGAACCGCGACGCCAAGAATACCCGCAGAGACGCCATCCAGGATTTGGACCGGCATGATGGAATAGGGGGATGTGAAGGTGGCAGCCAACGCGGCACGGATGGGAAGTATCAGTAATGCGATCATAATAAGTTGGCGGTAGCTTAATCTTTCTGCGCGACTGGCCGTCCAAAGTGCAACGGGGATCATGACGGCCTGAGAGATAATCACTGTCGCCGCTGCATAGAGACCAGGATTCACTGAACTGGGTTCTGAAGCGACACGTATACTAAGCATGGGTAGCAACGCCGCATTCCCAAGATGAAAAAGAAGTAGCGTTATGCCGATTGTCATAAGAGACGAATGACTTATCAATAGGGATGGCCATGAAATCGGTTTTCTTGTGACATTGGAATCAATACCACGGGCCGCGTTATGGTTTATGTCATTTTCACGGATACCCATTAGCGCTAACGCTGACAGGAAAGCCATTGCTGTCATAAGAATGAATACTGCACCCATGCCCCAGTACCATACGGAAACCCCTGCAATAACTGCGGCTGTCATGTTCCCTGCGTGATTAAAGGCTTCATTTTTCCCCATCTGCTGTTTAAAACCGTTTTGCCCGGTCAGGCCCAACGTTAACCCGGTGAGAATCGGCCCAATAAATGCTGCGGCAATACCGTTGATTATCTGAGAGATGCCTGTAACCCAGGGCTTTTGATTGAACCACAAGAGTAAAGTGGCCGATGTGATCATCACACATCCAATCAACAGCATCTGTCGTTTATGGTGAGATGAATCCGTGGTCAACCCCGCGGGAATCGTAGCCAGTAGTCCTGCAACGCCTCCTAATGTCATGACAAGACCGATTTCCCCTGGGAGCCAGTGCTGCTGTGCAAGAAAAATACCGAGAAAAGGGCCAAGTCCGTCACGCACGTCGGCCATAAAAAAATTTAGCAGGCAAAGCGCTTGCAGTGAACGTAGAGGCATTCTATTCCCTTCCTGTATGGACATTCTATGTCGTGGCTAAGACACATTCAGGCCCTGAGGATCGAATGATTTGATGCTCTCAACGATATGATCTTTAACAATCGGGTCAACAATCTGATTGTAATGATTCTTAACCAACGGAAATCATCTGGTCTACGTTCAGGTCGTTTGCGATATAGATGAGCTTTCGAGAGGGGACGAGACGTTATGAAAAGAAAATCCACGCAGTTGCGTGGATTTTATAGGTTTTGCCAGTCTTCATGCGATGCATTGATATCGCATGAGACAACAAAATCAAATTAGACGTTGAACAGGAAGTTCATCACATCGCCATCTTTAACGATGTATTCTTTGCCTTCTGAGCGCATTTTTCCGGCTTCTTTCGCGCCTTGTTCACCCTTGTAGGTGATGAAGTCTTCATAGGCGATAGTCTGGGCGCGGATGAAGCCTTTTTCGAAGTCGGTGTGAATCTTACCAGCGGCCTGCGGGGCGGTAGCGCCGACAGGGATAGTCCAGGCACGAACTTCTTTCACGCCAGCGGTGAAGTAAGTTTGCAGGTTCAGCAGCTCATAGCCCGCACGAATTACGCGGTTCAGGCCCGGCTCTTCTAACCCTAACTCAGCCATGAATTCTTCACGGTCAGCATCGTCCAGCTCGGCAATATCCGATTCAACGGCGGCGCAGACGGCCACAACGACAGAACCTTCAGCGGCCGCGATTTCACGCACTTTATCGAGGTATGGATTGTTTTCGAAACCGTCTTCGTTGACGTTGGCGATGTACATCGTTGGTTTCAACGTCAGGAAGCTCAGGTAGCGGATGGCTGCTTTATCTTCATCGCTTAAATCCAGCGAGCGCAGCATGCCAGCGTTTTCCAATTGTGGTAAACATTTCTCCAGCGCGGCCAGCTCAGCTTTAGCATCTTTATCGCCGCCTTTGGCTCTCTTCTGCACACGATGAATGGCGCGTTCACAGGTGTCGAGGTCCGACAGAGCTAATTCAGTGTTGATGACTTCAATATCATCAGCTGGATCAACTTTATTGTTGACGTGGATGATGTTGTCGTTTTCGAAGCAGCGTACAACGTGGCCGATGGCTTCCGTTTCACGAATGTTGGTCAGGAACTGGTTACCCAAACCTTCACCTTTGGACGCGCCTTTTACCAGACCGGCGATATCAACAAATTCCATGGTGGTAGGGAGGATACGCTGTGGCTTAACGATTTCAGCCAGCTTGTCCAGACGTGGATCGGGCATCGGTACTACGCCAGTGTTCGGCTCGATGGTACAAAACGGGAAGTTGGCCGCTTCGATGCCGGCTTTGGTCAGCGCATTGAACAGAGTGGATTTACCGACGTTAGGCAGCCCAACGATACCGCATTTGAATCCCATGTTTATATCACCTTAAATAACTTATTAATCAGGCAATTACTATCTCTTGCCTGTCAGAATGGAAATATTTCGGCCGATTATACACGGAATGGCGATTTATCTCGATCTGCCATCCGCATTCTGACCAGATTATGCCGCTTTGAAGGCATGCAAGCGATTCATCGCTTTGATCATGTCTTCTTTCATCAGGATTTCTGTGCAGCGTACGGCTTCGTCAATGGCATCGTCGATCAGCGTCTGTTCGCTCGTCGGCGGTTTGCCCAGCACAAAGCCGGTCACTTTGCTTTTATCACCCGGATGGCCGATACCGATGCGTAAACGATGGAAGTTTGGGTTATTACCCAATTTACTAATGATGTCTTTCAGACCGTTATGGCCGCCGTGTCCGCCGCCCAGCTTAAGTTTGGCAATTCCCGGTAATAAATCCAGCTCATCGTGTGCCACCAGAATTTCATCAGGCTGGATGCGGTAGAAGGTGGCCATTGCCGCGACGGCTTTGCCGCTCAGGTTCATGAACGTGGTGGGAACCAGCAGACGTACATCTTGCCCAGCCAGATTCAGGCGAGAGGTGTAACCAAAAAATTTGCTTTCTTCTTTCAGCGGCTGACGGTAAGCGTCCGCCAGACGATCGACAAACCAGGCACCCGCATTATGGCGGGTGGCGGCGTATTCAGCGCCGGGATTCGCCAGGCCGACAATTAATTTAATGCTGCTCACGGTATATTCCAGATTACGTGCTTAAACTGACGCAGGGTAGCGTGATAAACGAAAGCGTTAGTTTACACACCGCATGAGGTATAGCCAAATATCGGTGTTGGAATGTAAAAATAATGTTATTTGTTTAGTGGTGTGATTATTCGGATTTTTGTCTATTTGTTTGTTTAAACGTAAAAAAATATTAATCATTCCCCTTATCTGTGATCCCTCCCGCAATCATCTAAGTACGTTATTGTCTATAATTACATCAATAATAAGACAGTAAACAGTAATGGCACTCCGATTCATCCACAGAATTAATCTGGAGGTGGCAGATGAAACGCAAGAACGTGACAGTACTAGGTAATGTATTGATGGGTATCGGGATGATCATGATGATTGGCGGCATCGGTTTTTCTATCGCCAGCCAGTTCCCGAAACTGAATGTTCCTGAATATATGACTTACATTGATCTGGTCAGTATTTTTTCTGGCGCAATATTTTGGTTGGCGGGGGCTCGTATTAGCGGGCGTGAAGAAGTCGCGGATCGTTACTGGTGGGTTAAACACTTTGATAAGCGTTGTCGCCGCCAACGCCATCAATAACCGTTAATTACCCATAAGTATTAATACGCTATAAGCATTAATGAAAATGAACAATAGAGCCGCTGTAGCCTCGCTATGGCGGTTTTTTGTTTTTTATCACGTATACACTAAATAATTCGAGTTTCAGGCAAGCGGCAAGGGAAGGAATCCCGATGAGCTTACTTAAGTAAGTGATTCGGGTGAGTGAACGCAGCCAACGCACATGCAACTTGAAGTATGACGTGTAGAGAAATAAGAAAGCCACCTTGTTACAGGTGGCTTTCTCATTATCGTTTTTGATCGATTACTCGATCAGCGGCGATTAATGTTCAAACATTGCAGAAATGGATTCTTCGTTGCTGATACGACGAATCGCTTCGGCCAACATACCGGACAGCGTCAACGTACGAACATTCGGCAGTGAACGAATGTTTTCCGCCAGCGGAATGGTATCGCAGACAATCACTTCATCAATTACAGAGTTCTTGATGTTCTCGTAAGCATTGCCTGAGAAGATCGGGTGTGTGGCATAAGCGAATACACGTTTAGCCCCACGTTCCTTCAGCGCTTCCGCCGCTTTGCACAGTGTGCCGCCGGTGTCGATCATATCGTCAACCAGCACACAGTCACGGCCAGCGACGTCACCGATGATGTGCATCACCTGAGAAACGTTGGCACGCGGACGGCGCTTGTCGATGATCGCCATGTCGGTATCGTTCAGCAGTTTAGCGATTGCGCGGGCACGCACAACGCCACCGATATCTGGAGAAACCACGATCGGGTTTTCCAGATTCTGTTGCAACATGTCTTCCAGCAGGATCGGGCTACCGAATACGTTATCTACCGGGACATCGAAGAAACCCTGAATCTGCTCAGCGTGCAGATCCACAGTCAGAACACGGTCAACACCCACGCTGGACAGGAAGTCAGCAACGACTTTCGCGGTGATTGGCACACGTGCGGAACGCACGCGACGATCCTGACGGGCATAGCCGAAGTAGGGGATAACGGCGGTAATACGTCCCGCGGAAGCGCGACGCAGAGCATCGACCATCACAACCAGTTCCATCAGGTTGTCATTGGTGGGTGCACAGGTGGACTGGATGATGAAAATATCACCACCGCGTACATTTTCATTGATTTGCACGCTGACTTCGCCATCGCTAAAACGACCGACAGCGGCGTCGCCAAGGCTAGTGTACAAACGGTTGGCAATACGTTGTGCTAGTTCCGGGATGGCGTTACCAGCAAAAAGCTTCATATCAGGCACGAGAAGAACCTCAGGCTTGCGTCCAGAGAAATATTGCACCTGCCAAGCAAGGAAGAACAACAGGTACAACATGCATACGGGTGTATGAATTAAGTTTGCTACAGACTGGCCGCATGGCAGCCGGTGTGTGGCAAAACCTAACGTTGCCCAGAAAGCGTACGGTGTAGCGGAGAGATATTAACACCTCTCGCGACGAAACCGTTTAACCATTCCGGGGCCTGGTCAAGCACCTGACGGGCTGCGAACTCGGTGTCAAACTCTGCAAACACACAAGCCCCCGTTCCAGTCAGGCGCGCCGGGGCATATTCTAGCAGCCATGAAAGTAGCTGTTCAACCTCACGAAAACGTTTTCTTGCGATAGCTTCACAATCATTGACGAAGGTCTGGTTTAATAAAGTTTCTAAATCACGAATTGGCGAATTCCGCGTCAACTCAGGATCGCCGAAAATCAACGGCGTGGCAATACTCACGCCAGGGTGAGCGACCAGATACCATTTTTCTGGCGGATTTGCTGGGGTTAACTGCTCGCCAATGCCTTCGGCAAAGGCAGAATGCCCACGAACAAAGACGGGAACATCTGCACCCAATTGCAGCCCCAGTTCGGCCAACGTATCCACGCTCAGCCCGCTTTGCCACAAATGGTTGAGAGCGACCAACACGGTCGCTGCATTGGATGAACCCCCGCCCAGCCCACCGCCCATCGGCAGACATTTCTCAATACTGATGTCTGCGCCGAACCGAGCAGGGCGAATATCGTAGCGTTCGCAGTGCTGCTGTAATAAGCGTGCGGCGCGGACGATCAGGTTTTGCTCGTTCTCTACACCGTCGACAGGGGTAAGCAGGTTAATCTGGTCGTCATCACGCGGCCGAATCGTCAAGGTGTCACCGTAATCCAGAAACTGGAATAGCGTTTGCAGCAGGTGATACCCGTCTTTTCTCTGGCCGGTAATATAAAGAAACAGGTTCAGTTTGGCGGGGGCAGGCCATGTCTCGATAACCGTCGGTTGCATCGCTTATTTAACCATCCAGTTATTCATCTTCAGCTTAATACGCTGTTCACCCTGAACCAGCTCCAGACTGGTTGGCAGCGGAGGCGTTAACTCGGTGTTGTAGCTCTGATAGCTGACGTTCCAGTTTTGATTGCCCTGACGATAAGTGATGGTTTTCAGCAGATAGCGTTCATCCAGCGTGAATTCGGTGGCGTCACCTGGGATGCCGAGGATCCACTGGCGCAGATTATTCAGCGGGATCGCCATGCCGGTCAGTTGCTGAATCATGTATTCGGCATCTTTACCCACGTAACGCTTACCCTGATTGTCGGTGATTTGCACGCCGTCAGGTTGGGCACGCAGTTCTAATTCGGTGCTGCCGAGCGGGTTGGTCAGCAGCAGTCGATAACGCTGCGGCGGTGTGTCCTGCCAGAAGAAATTGGCTGATACTCTTTTACTATCGGAGATATAGGCAAAAGCGCCGCGTGTCTGATATTGGCTGAGCTGCTGGACCTTTTGCTGATGCTGTTGCCACTCTGGCGAGGTAGGGCTTTTACCCGTTTGGGTCGGTTGATTAATGCTACAGGCGGCAAGCAATACGCTGGCTAAAGGCAGTAAACGCAGGCATCGGACGGTTTTGGTTGGCATGTCGGTCGTATCCTGTAAATGAACGAAGTCCGTGAAATACGTCACGCTAACGGGCTTACCGCTCAGCGTCAATGATTGTTATTCGTTAATGGCGTTTATTGTTTTTTGTCAAAAAGTGACTACCTCAGACGAGGTGTATCGCGTGCTGTCGCTTTTCTTGCACTCCTGCATCAAGTAGAATGCGGTTCAAACGAAACCCATACTAAGACCGGTATTACTCAGAAACAGCCTAATGACCCTGCTTGCGCTTGGTATTAATCACAAAACCGCACCGGTTTCTCTGCGTGAACGTGTTGTGTTCTCACCAGATAAACTCGGGGTGGCCCTCGACAGTCTGCTACAGCAACCGCTGGTGCAGGGCGGCGTTGTGCTGTCTACCTGCAATCGCACGGAACTCTACCTTAGCGTTGACGAACAGGAAAACCAGCGTGAGCAGCTGATTCGCTGGCTGTGTGAATATCACCAATTGCGCCCGGAAGAGGTCAACGGCAGCCTGTACTGGCATCAGGATAATGCCGCCGTTAGTCATTTGATGCGTGTTGCCAGCGGTCTGGATTCTCTGGTGTTAGGCGAACCGCAGATTTTGGGGCAGGTGAAGAAGGCATTTGCTGAATCACAGCGTGGTCATTCCTTGTCCAGCGAGCTGGAGCGCCTGTTCCAGAAATCTTTTACCGTGGCCAAACGTGTTCGTACGGAAACGGATATCGGTGCCAGCGCGGTGTCGGTGGCATTTGCCGCCTGTACGCTGGCGCGGCAGATTTTTGAATCACTGTCGGATGTCACGGTGCTGCTGGTTGGTGCCGGAGAAACCATTGAACTGGTTGCTCGCTATCTTCGCGAGCACAAAGTACAAAAAATGGTGATTGCGAACCGCACCCGTGAACGCGCACAGGCGCTGGCAACGGAAGTGGGCGCAGAAGTCATCACGCTGGCAGAGCTGGACGAACAGCTCGTTCAGGCCGATATCGTGATCAGTTCAACGGCAAGTACGTTGCCGATTATCGGAAAAGGGATGATGGAACGGACGCTGAAGGCGAGACGGAATCAGCCAATGCTGATGGTGGATATTGCGGTTCCGCGTGATATTGAGCCGGAAGTCGGCAAATTGCCGAACGTTTATCTCTACAGTGTGGACGATCTGCATGCCATCATTCAGCATAACCTCGCGCAGCGCAAAGCGGCGGCGGTTCAGGCTGAATCTATCGTGCAGCAGGAAAGCTCTGACTTCATGGCGTGGCTGCGTGCGCAGTCCGCGGTGGAGACCATTCGCGATTATCGTGCTCAGGCCGATGAATTGCGTGCGGAAATGACGGCCAAAGCGCTGGCTGCCATCCAACAAGGCAATGACGTTGAAGCGGTGATTCAGGAACTGACACACCGTTTAACCAACCGTCTGATTCACGCGCCGACCAAATCCCTTCAGCAAGCCGCTCGTGACGGCGACCAAAATCGGTTACAAATTTTACGTGACAGCCTTGGGCTGGACTAGCATTCATCTCTATTACAGGATTTAACCGCCCGCATGAAGCCTTCTATTGTTGCTAAACTGGAAGCGTTACAAGAACGCCATGAAGAAGTCCAGGCGTTACTCGGTGAGCCCAGCGTCATCGCTGATATGGATCGCTTTCGCACGTTGTCGCGAGAATATGCGCAGCTCACTGATATTACCCGCTGTTTCCAGCAATGGCAGCAGGCGCAAGAGGATCAGCAAACCGCAGAAATGATGCTGGACGATCCTGAAATGCGCGATATGGCGCAGGAAGAGTTGAAAGAAAGCAAAGCGACAATTGACGCACTGGAGCAGCAGCTTCAGGTGCTGTTGTTGCCGAAAGATCCCGACGATGAGCGCGGCTGTTTTCTGGAAGTGCGCGCCGGAACGGGCGGCGACGAAGCGGCGATTTTTGCCGGTGACCTGTTCCGTATGTACAGCCGTTATGCTGAATCACGCCGCTGGCGCGTTGAGGTGGTAAGTGCCAGCGATGGCGAACATGGCGGCTATAAAGAAGTAATCGCCAAAATCTCCGGTGACGGTGTGTACGGTCAGCTCAAGTTTGAATCTGGCGGTCATCGCGTTCAGCGCGTTCCCGCAACGGAATCTCAAGGACGCATTCATACCTCGGCCTGTACGGTCGCCGTGATGGCGGAAGTGCCGGAAGCGGAGATGCCGGACATCAACCCGGCGGATTTACGCATCGATACCTTCCGCTCTTCTGGCGCGGGCGGTCAGCACGTTAACACCACCGATTCTGCTATCCGTATTACCCACTTGCCAACCGGTATTGTCGTGGAGTGTCAGGACGAGCGTTCACAGCACAAAAACAAAGCCAAAGCGCTGTCGGTGCTGGGGGCGCGTATTCGTGCCGCAGAAGTGCAGAAACGTCAGCAGGAAGAAGCGTCAACTCGTCGTAACCTGCTCGGCAGCGGCGATCGTTCTGACCGTATCCGGACCTACAACTTCCCACAGGGAAGGGTGACCGATCACCGCATTAACCTGACGCTGTACCGGCTGGATGAAGTCATGGAAGGGAAGCTGGACACGCTAATTCAACCAGTTGTGCAGGAATACCAGGCCGATCAGCTTGCTGCGTTGTCCGAGCAGGAATAATGACGTATCAGGATTGGTTAATCTCTGCCGCGGCGCAGCTCGCGGCGGGAGAAAGTCCGAAGCGAGATGCGGAAATTTTGCTGGGATTTGTGACTGGCAAGTCCCGCACGTTCCTGCTGGCGTTTGGTGAAACTGAGCTGAACGCGGCTGAACAGCAGCAGTTAACTGGGCTGCTGCTGCGTCGTGAACAGGGGGAACCTATCGCCTATTTGGTCGGCGTGCGTGAGTTCTGGTCATTGCCGTTGGCCGTGTCGCCCGCCACGCTGATTCCTCGTCCCGATACCGAATGTCTGGTCGAACAAGCCTTGCTACGCCTGCCTCAAACGCCGTGTGCCGTGCTGGATCTGGGCACCGGAACCGGCGCGATTGCGCTGGCGCTGGCGAGTGAACGGCGTGATTGCCGGGTGACTGGCGTCGATGTTCAACCCGATGCCGTTGCGTTAGCGACAAAAAACGCCCAGCAATTGGGGCTCGACAACGCCCATTTCTTATCCGGAAGCTGGTATTCGCCGCTTGATCACAAACGCTTTGCGCTTATCGCCAGTAATCCCCCGTATATTGATGCCGATGATGTGCATCTGTCGCAGGGCGATGTCCGTTTTGAACCTGCCAGCGCGCTGATTGCCGCCGACAATGGCCTGGCGGATTTACGCACCATTATTGAATCTGCGCCGCATTATTTGGACGACGGTGGCTGGCTGCTGCTGGAACATGGCTGGCAGCAGGCTGATGCGGTGTGTCAGCTATTGCAGGCCCGAGGATTTACACAAATAGAAACCTGTCAGGACTATGGTGGCAATGACCGTGTGTCGTTAGGACGCTGGTCGGATACCCCAATTTATTAGGAGCAATGGACGTGATAACTCTTTATCCAGCCACGATATATCTGCATCTGGCAACGGTTGGCATTAGTATTTCCCTGTTTGTGATTCGTTTTTTTTGGCTGTGCCGACAATCCGCTATGCTGCAACAGCGCTGGGTGAAAATCCTGCCGCATATTAACGACACCTTGTTATTAATCAGCGGTATTGGTTTAATCACGCTTAGCCATACGTATCCGTTTACTCCCGAGCAAAGCTGGCTGACGGAAAAACTGTTTGGCGTTATCATTTATATCCTTCTTGGCGCTATCGCCTTGGGGAAACGCCCCCGTAGCCAGAACGTTCGCTGGTTGGCGTTTGTATCTGCTTTAATATGCTTTGGTGTGGTCGTGCTGCTGGCACTGACGCAGTCACCGTTGCTGATGGAATAATTATGAGTGCTATTGCTGATTTTGAATTCAACCAGTCACTGCTAAGTGATGGTGTCGTGTTGGTTTCACAGGCGATTCGCCGCGACTTTCCCGCTCAGGATGTGCGGCAAAATCTGCAACAGCTGGTTGAGAACGCTCGGGCTGCTATTCCTGACGACCTTGAGCAAGATCTTCAGCTTGAAAAGCTGATTGAGCTGTTTTATCACACCTGGGGATTCGGCGGTGCGGGCGGTGTTTATCGTCTTTCTGATGCGCTGTGGCTGGATCAGGTGCTTGAATCTCGTCAGGGTATGCCTGTATCGCTTGGCGTTATCTTTTTGCATATCGCCAATGAGCTTGGCCTGCCGCTGATGCCGGTGATTTTCCCGACGCAGCTGATTTTACGTGCCGATTGGCTCGATGAAGAGATGTGGCTGATCAATCCGCTAAATGGCGATACGTTGAGCGAGCATGTGTTGGAAGTCTGGCTGAAAGGTAATATCGGCCCGTCAACCCGCCTGCTGGATGAAGACCTGGATGAAGCTGAGAACGTCCTGATCGTGCGTAAAATGCTCGACACGCTGAAAGTCGCCCTGATGGAAGAAAAACAGATGGAGCTGGCGTTGAGAGCCAGCGAAGCGGTGCTGCAGTTTGACCCGGACGATCCCTATGAAATCCGCGATCGCGGCCTGATTTATGCTCAACTGGACTGCGACCATATTGCGCTATCCGATCTTAACTATTTCGTTGAACAGTGCCCGGAAGATCCGGTGAGTGAAATGATAAAAGTGCAGATTCACTCGATAGAGCAGAAACAGATTGTCTTGCATTAAAAAAACAGTCTTACATTAAGAACCCGTTTTGCAGCAATGCTACGTTAATTTATTTCCCGACATGAAGGTAAAAGTATGACGAATAAAGTGGTCAAGATAGGGGATATCCCCGTCGCCAACGATCTGCCTTTTGTGCTGTTTGGCGGCATGAATGTTCTTGAATCACGCGATCTGGCGATGCGCATTTGTGAGCATTACGTCACGGTCACGCAGAAGTTGGGCATTCCTTACGTGTTCAAGGCGTCATTCGATAAGGCTAATCGTTCCTCTATTCACTCTTACCGAGGTCCTGGTCTGGAAGAAGGGATGAAAATCTTCCAGGAACTGAAACAGACCTTTGGTGTAAAAATTATCACTGACGTGCATGAATCGCATCAGGCTCAGCCCGTTGCCGATGTGGTTGATGTGATCCAGCTTCCTGCATTTTTGGCGCGCCAAACCGATCTGGTGGAAGCGATGGCGAAAACCGGTGCGGTGATCAACGTGAAAAAACCGCAGTTCGTTAGCCCAGGTCAAATGGGGAACATCGTCGATAAATTCATCGAAGGTGGCAACGATCAGGTGATTCTGTGCGATCGCGGTAGCAACTTCGGTTACGACAATCTGGTTGTCGATATGCTGGGCTTCAATGTCATGAAGCATGCCTCCAACGGCGCGCCGGTGATTTTTGACGTTACGCATGCGCTACAGTGCCGCGACCCGTTTGGTGCGGCGTCCGGTGGCCGTCGTGGACAGGTAACTGAGCTGGCGCGTGCCGGTATGGCCGTCGGTCTGGCAGGACTGTTTATTGAAGCTCACCCGGATCCTGCGAATGCGAAGTGTGATGGTCCGTCTGCGCTGCCGCTGGATAAACTGGAGCCGTTCTTGCAACAGATCAAAGCGATTGACGATCTGGTGAAAAGCTTCCCAGAACTGGATACCAGCAAGTAATCTTACTCACGGTAGATTGATTACTGACATAAAAAAACGTAGGGAACGTTTTTCAACGTCGCTTGCGACGGCCCGCAGGGTGGCGGGCAGGACGCTCGCCATAAAAAAACCCGCGATATCGCGGGTTTTTGTGTTTATAACGTTCGTCGTTTTCTACGACACAGCGCGATGGCTGTTATTTATAAAGGTCGGCGCTGATCGTGAGGTTGTTGCCTTTACCTTCCCACTGTCTGGTAATGTGGTAGTACTTGGCACCTTTCTCGCCTGCGCGTTTAGCAACGGCTTCAGACACCTGCGTCATGTTGGTGTAGTTGCCGCGGAATTTAATCGAATCGAAAGGCACCATCTGCGCTGCCGTGGCATTGTTCAGTTCCTGAATTTTGGAACCATCCGCTAACGTTACCGTGTAACGTCCGCCTTTTGACGATTGTGTTTCGAAGAAATTACCTACGTTGCGGCTAGGGCTGCCAGAGCTGGCAACACCAGGGATTTCCACCTTGGCGGCTTCTGCACCACCCGCAGCCAGTGCCGCACGGCCTGCATCAGAATCCGCAGGGATGACGTCGGTGCTCTGGGTCTGGCGCTTCGGTGCGTCGGCTTTATAAATGTAGGCAGTAATTTTTTGGTTACCGCTATTCGAGTTCACATCAACCTGACGAACGATGTAGAACGAATCGGCATTTTTCTCTTTTGCTGCTTTCGCAATGGCGTCGTTCACGTCCGGTTGGCTGCGGAAGAATCCGCCAACGGTGACTGTGTCATAGGGTTCTAACCCGTACGCCACATCTTTCGGCAGCTCTTTCACACCGTAGAAGGTGCGGAATTGGACATCCTGATTCGCCTTTGGCGCATCTTTGCGATACAGGTCGACCGTGACATTCCAGTTGCCGCTCGAATTAGCGTCATCCATCGCTTGTACATAAAACGACTCTGCGCCCAGCTTGTCGGCGCGTTTTGAGGCTGCGGCTACCGCTTCATTGATCGCGTTAAAACGTCCTTTAAACGTAATTCGTTCAAAGGGTTGCAGGGATTCTGCCTGTTCAGGCGTCAGTTCCTGTGCAGCCTGCGCTGAAAATGCCGAGAGTGATAACAACAATGTAGATGCAATAACAGTAGTCTTCAGCTTCATAAAAAATCCTTTCGCCTTCCTGCCACTCGAATTATTTAAGGTATAGCAATCAACCTGTAACGGAATAGGGCTGATTATCGCACGGAATAAATTCTTGTGCTTTAGCATTTTCAGCGGGCTGAAAAGCCATGATACTTCGGCTTGCAACAAGAAAAGTGCTAATAATAACGGTTAATGATTGTTTTAACATCATAAGGGATATTTATACAATTTATCGCATTAACAACCTTGTAACACATCGTTTTTGTGAAACAGCCCAGAAAAATACTTCTGTAATAATGCTACAAAAGGCAGAGAAGAGCATGATTTTCGACCAAGAAAGGCTGACAGGACCTGTGATAACTCGGCTTTTCTGTGAAATTCATTTTATTTATGGATCATCGATCACATTTTCAGTACGTTATAAATGAGTTCGCCTACAGTGAGACGCCTCAAAAAACGAGTGGTAAGAAGATGATAAGACCTTCTTCCTACCGCGTGAATGCGGGGTTACAGGGTGCAGTAGGTCTCGGCGAATTCGTATAACAGAATAGGGTGAGAATAATAACCTTCGTTAAAATAAGCGAAAAGGGTATCAGCATGCGTATTGGTGTACCAAGAGAGCGGTTGGCCAATGAAGCCCGTGTAGCAGCGACGCCGAAAACGGTTGAACAGCTGCTGAAACTGGGCTTTACGGTCTCGATAGAACGTGAAGCGGGAAAACTGGCAAGTTTTGACGATGCGGCATACGAAGAAGCAGGTGCGTCGATTGTTGACAGTTCGGAAGTCTGGCAAGCCGATATCGTCCTGAAGGTGAATGCGCCGCAGGATGATGAAATCGAACTGACCCGAGCGGGCAGTACGGTTGTCAGCTTTATCTGGCCAGCGCAGAACCCAGAGCTGCTGGCGAAGCTGGCTGCCCGTCAGGTGACGGTGATGGCGATGGATTCCGTGCCGCGTATTTCGCGCGCGCAGTCACTGGATGCGCTCAGCTCGATGGCTAACATCGCGGGCTATCGTGCCATCGTTGAAGCTGCTCACGAGTTTGGCCGCTTCTTTACCGGGCAGATTACCGCCGCAGGTAAGGTTCCGCCTGCTAAGGTTATGATTATCGGGGCTGGCGTGGCCGGTTTGGCTGCGATCGGTGCCGCAGGTAGCTTAGGTGCTATCGTTCGTGCTTTTGATACCCGCCCTGAAGTAAAAGAGCAGGTTAAGAGCATGGGGGCTGAGTTCCTCGAACTTGACTTTGAAGAAGAAGCTGGCAGCGGCGACGGTTATGCCAAAGTCATGTCTGAAGCCTTTATCAAAGCCGAAATGGAACTGTTTGCCGCTCAGGCAAAAGAAGTCGACATTATCGTCACTACCGCACTGATCCCTGGAAAACCGGCACCGCGCCTGATCACCAAAGAAATGGTGCTCAGCATGAAGCCCGGCAGCGTGATTGTCGATTTAGCGGCACAAACGGGCGGGAACTGTGAATTGACCGTAGCCGATCGCGTCACCGTGACGGAAAACGGCGTCAAAATTATCGGTTACACCGATTTACCTAGCCGTCTGCCGACGCAATCCTCACAGCTTTACGGTACGAACCTGGTTAACCTGCTGAAATTACTCTGCAAAGAGAAAGACGGCGAGATCGACGTCGATTTTGACGATACCGTGATTCGTGGCGTGACCGTCATTAAAGAAGGTGAGATCACCTGGCCGGCACCGCCTATTCAGGTTTCCGCACAGCCACAGCAGGCAAAACCTGCCGCTGCAACGGTGAAGGAAGACGCCAAGCCGACGTCGCCGTGGAAGAAATATGCGTTCCTTGTGATCGCCATCCTGCTGTTTGGCTGGCTGGCCGATGTTGCGCCTAAAGAGTTCTTGTCTCACTTTACCGTTTTTGCGCTGTCCTGCGTGGTGGGTTATTACGTTGTCTGGAATGTCAGCCACGCCTTGCACACGCCATTGATGTCAGTCACTAACGCAATATCAGGCATTATCGTTGTCGGAGCATTGTTGCAGATCGGCCACGGCGGATGGGTGTCGTTCTTCTCATTCATTGCCGTATTGATCGCCAGCATCAATATTTTCGGTGGTTTCACCGTGACTCAGCGCATGCTGAAAATGTTCCGTAAAAACTAAGGGGTAACACATGTCTGGTGGATTAGTAACTGCTGCATACATTGTTGCCGCAATTCTCTTTATTTTCAGTTTGGCTGGGTTGTCCAAGCACGAAACGTCGCAACAAGGGAACATCTTTGGTATCAGCGGGATGGCGCTTGCGCTGGTCGCGACGATTCTGGGGCCGGATTCTGGCAACGTGGGTTGGATCATCGTCGCCATGGCGATCGGTGGATCAATCGGTATTTATCTGGCGCGTAAGGTCGAAATGACCGAAATGCCAGAACTGGTCGCGATTCTTCACAGCTTTGTGGGCTTGGCTGCGGTACTGGTTGGCTTTAACAGCTTCCTCGATCACGGTGAAATTACCGATCCGGTGATGGTCAATATCCATTTGACGGAAGTCTTTCTGGGTATCTTCATCGGTGCGGTAACCTTCACGGGGTCCGTTGTTGCTTTCGGTAAGCTGCGTGGCAAGATCTCTTCCAAGCCGTTGATGCTGCCTCATCGCCATAAAATGAATCTGGCGGCGATGGTTGTGTCCTTCCTGCTGCTGCTGGTTTTCGTCAATACGGGCAGCGTGGCATTGCAGGTACTGGCGCTGATCCTGATGACGGCGATTGCACTGGTATTTGGCTGGCATCTGGTTGCATCGATTGGTGGTGCGGACATGCCGGTCGTTGTTTCTATGCTAAACTCCTACTCCGGTTGGGCGGCAGCGGCAGCGGGCTTCATGCTGAGCAATGACCTGCTGATCGTGACCGGTGCTCTGGTGGGTTCTTCGGGTGCGATTCTGTCTTACATCATGTGTAAAGCGATGAACCGTTCCTTTATCAGCGTGATTGCCGGTGGTTTTGGTACGGATGGCGTGTCCTCTGGTGAGAGTGAAGAAGTCGGTGAATACCGTGAGGCTTCAGCAGAAGACGTGGCTGATTTACTCAAGAACTCAACTTCCGTCATCATCACGCCGGGATACGGTATGGCCGTCGCGCAGGCGCAGTATCCTGTGCATGACATCACTGCAAAACTGCGCGCACGTGGCATTAACGTTCGCTTTGGTATTCACCCAGTTGCAGGGCGTCTGCCTGGTCACATGAACGTGCTGTTGGCTGAAGCAAAAGTCCCTTACGACATCGTGTTGGAAATGGATGAAATTAATGATGATTTCACCGATACCGATACCGTACTGGTCATTGGCGCGAATGATACCGTTAACCCGGCGGCGCAAGAAGATCCACACAGCCCAATCGCTGGCATGCCAGTGCTGGAAGTGTGGAAAGCGCAGAATGTTATCGTGTTCAAGCGTTCCATGAATACCGGTTATGCTGGCGTACAGAACCCGCTGTTCTTTAAAGAGAACACGCAGATGCTGTTTGGCGATGCCAAAGACAGCGTTGAGGCGATTCTGAAAGCGCTGTAAGCGTGACGGGAAGTCGATAACGAAAGGGGCGAAGTCGCCCCTTTTTTACGTCTCAAATATAGTGAGGCGCAGCATCGCCAAAAAATAATGCCAGCACTGAGGCTGGCATTATTTGATGTTGAGCGTGATGATGCGAGCAATCAGCTGTTATCACCGTCTTCGAGCGTAATCGGTGACACGAAATCATCGGGTTTGATGGCAAGTAAATCGCACTTCAAGTGATCGATAACATGCTCGACGGTGTTGCCGATAAAGGCAGCGGAAAGGCCGGTTCTGCCCAGCGACCCCAACACTACGACTCCCGCCTGCAGATGCTCCGCCAGATCGGGTATCACTTCTTCCGGCAACCCTTTTTCCACGTGCGTTACGCGTTCATCCAGGCCGAATTTCTGCCGTAGCGACTTCATGGCGATAAGGTGCTGCCCTCGAATTGCATCGTTATAGACGCTGGGATCGAAATCAGGCAGTTCAATGGCGATATTGATGGGGGTAACAGGGTAGGCACCGACCAGATGAACCTCAGTCTGATCAACATGCTGTGCCAGCTCCAGCGTTTCCGATACCAGTTTGATATTGAGCGGATCGTGATACGGGTCTTCGCTAGCCAGATTGACGGCAACTAACGCGCGACCTTCGACTGGCCAAGGCTGGTCTTTTACCATCCACACGGGGCAAGGGCACTTGCGCAGTAGCTGCCAGTCGGTTGGCGTAAAGATAACGGCTTCCAGCCGATCGTGCTGGTGTGCCATCTTCAACAACAGGTCATGCTGACCGGAAATCACTTCCCGAATAATGGCTTCAAAGGGCTTGTTGTGCCACACCACTTTGATTTCTATCGAAACGCCCGCTTCGATGTAGTATTTGCACTGTTCCGCAATCCACTCGGTTCGTTGCTGAATAACGCCCTGACGCATTTCCACCCGTTCATCGGGAGAAAGCAGGGTTGTCATTTCATAAGAGAAATCATAAATCGGCAGAAATGCCTTGATACGGCCGCCAAGTCGCTGAACCAGGTAAACCGCCCGACGCAGCGCTGGTTGGTCATCCTGATTTGGGTCAATAGCTACCAGTAAGTTCTGATACTTTGCCATAGCTCCTCCAAACAGCTGTTACTCCACAGCCTGTCATTCAAGAGTACCGCAATGGAATCGTTTTGGACAACAGAGATAAGCCGCAGAATAACAAAATAGGAAATATCACGGATGGGGAGGAAAAGAGGGGGATAACATTGACGTTGCCACAGTAAAAATGCGGCAACGTCAAATAGTTAGGCTGGAAAGATTACTTGCGTGAAGAGCCTGCTAATTCGGAAAGCGCATCCAGATTCTCGATCGTGATGTATTTTCCTTTTACCGCCAGCGTACCACTTTTCTGGAAACGCCCCAGCAGACGGCTGATGGTTTCAACGGTCAGCCCCAGATAGTTGCCGATATCACCGCGCGTCATGGTCAGACGGAACTCACGCGGCGAGAAACCGCGCTGAGCGAAACGGCGGGAAAGGTTGTAGACAAACGCCGCCAGACGCTCTTCAGCATTCTTCTTCGACAGCAGCAGAATCATGTCCTGATCGCCACGGATTTCGCCGCTCATCAGGCGCATCATCTGTTGACGCAGGTTAGGCATTTTCCCAGAGAGATCGTCCAGCGTCTCGAAAGGAATTTCGCAAACCATTGAGGTTTCCAGCGCCTGTGCGAAGCTCGGGTGTTGGGCTGTACCGATAGCATCAAAGCCCACCAGGTCACCCGCCAGATGAAAGCCAGTGATTTGCTCGTCGCCTTGCTCCGTGATGGTATAGCTTTTTATCGTACCGGAGCGGATAGCGTACAGCGACCTCAGTTCATCGCCAGCCTTAAACAACGCCTGCCCCTTCTGGATAGGCTTCTTCCTTTCAATGATGTTGTCGAGCTGATCGAGCTCGTGTTCATTCAGGGTGAAAGGAATGCATAGCTGACTGATACTGCAATCCTGACAGTGGATTGCACAACCGCCAGACTGGATGCGTCGGATAATTCGCTTTTCCGGGATCATAGGCTTTGCTCAGGCAATAATTGATATTGGTCAATTTTAACAGCTTTTATCGGCTCTGATAAGACCGGCAATCACCGGAATAGACCAATAAATAGTGAACTAACTATAATTTTTCGATTTTTCTGGGAAATATTCCGATATATAAGGCCCGTGCGGAGGTAATATTTTTGTCTATTACGTTACAGTACGGTTAACACATTGATTAATCCGAATCGCTTACGATGATAAGCAATTCGGAGGGCATGTTCGCGTGTCGCGAAGCGTAAAAATTATAACGGTAAACTATTCCGTCTAGGTAAATAGCTGTCGAGGTAAATAACCTTCGTGAGCGAGTAGCCACTGTTTACGGTGAATGCCGCCTGCATAACCCGTCAACGCACCGCCTGTACCGATGACGCGATGGCACGGAACCACGATGCTGACAGGGTTGGAGCCGTTTGCCATGCCAACCGCACGCGCTGCGCCGGTGCGTCCCAGTAGCGTTGCGAGTTCGCCGTACGTAGTAATTTCTCCACAGGGGATTCGACGTAATTCCTTCCAGACCTGCTGTTGGAATTCGGTCCCTACAGAAGCAACGGGCAGCGTATCAATAATCGCTAATTCACCATCAAAATAGCGTTGCAGGCTCTCTGTCAGGCCACCGGGATTATGACGCGGCTGTAACGAAAAGGGATCATTTCGATAACTGCGATTGAGCAGGCGAAATAAATCATCTTCATACTCGCGCCACTCGACGGCACGCAAATGATTATTTTCATCCGCAATAATCAATAACTCCCCAAGCGGAGTTGCCATAGTGTCCTGAAAAAAAATCTGCATAGTGATTCCTTACGCGCTTATCGCTTTCTTGCTTCTCTCATGAGTTACGTGCTGATTATCCGGCATCCTCCGACGGATTGAAAATAAAATGCGAGATATGTCACGCGGTAAGGTGAAAAAAGAGAAAACCGTCACGCTCGTTACTCGTGTTGGGTAGCACTATGTGGGAGCGAATCCCGTTGACGTACGAATACTTAAGAGAGGCAATGCACATCTAACATAAGGTATGGGGATGCACTCCAGCTAACATTGCCAATAAAATCAATCGTTAATGTAGGAAATGCTCAATTTGTATTTATGAGAGATGGAACATGCCAATCTTCATCCTACTGCCAGACAACATCATCACATGGCAATAATATGAAGGTGAACGATGTTGGGATGCTCTATTTTTTTATGGCAAAGGCATAAGCGTGTGGGTATGGCTTGTCATAATGAAAATCACTCAGCCAGCTCCTTGCCAGTCAATCCGGTAAACGTTTTAGCGTCCTGTTTTTATGTACGAATAGCTATGTGTCCTACGTTATTTGGAGGAAATGCGCAGAATGAAAAAAAAATATGCCGTAGTGGGAACGGGAGGCCGCGCGGGCCTTTATCTGGAGTCGATCGCCAGGGATTATCAGGATCAGGGACAGTTTGTTGCTTTTTGCGATACAAACCAGACGCGAATGAATTACGCCAACCAGATTGTCCATAAATATGGACACGATAATGTGCCAACTTACCGCGCCGAACAGTTTGAACAGATGATTGCGGAAACCAAGCCGGATGTGGTTATTGTGACGTCTCTGGATCGGACGCATCATCACTATATTATCCGGGCAATGGAATTAGGCTGTGATGTCATCAGTGAAAAACCGATGACGATTGATGAAGAGAAATGCCAGGCGATTATTGATGCGATTAACCGTACTGGCCGTAAATTGCGCGTGACCTTTAATTACCGCTACGCCCCGCATCACAGTAAAGTCCGTGAATTAATTGCTGCCGGGGTGATTGGCGAAGTCTATTCTGTTCACTTTGAATGGCTGCTGAATACCGAGCACGGGGCGGATTATTTCCGTCGCTGGCACCGTGACAAACGCAATAGCGGCGGACTGTTGGTGCACAAATCCACGCACCATTTTGATCTGGTGAATTTCTGGTTGAATAGCGAACCGGAAACGGTCTATGCGCAGGGTGATTTACGTTTTTACGGTAAAGCGAATGCCGAAGCGCGCGGTGTCACAGAATTTTATTCCCGTTCACATAATAGCGCGGCGGCAGAAAACGACCCGTTTGCGCTACACATGAATAAAAGCGAACAGCTGACCGCCTTATATTTAGACGCCGAACATGAAGACGGTTATTACCGCGATAAAAGCGTGTTCGATGACGGTATTAATATTGAAGATGTACTGGGTGTGATGGTGCGCTATAAGAGCAAAGCTATCATGACGTACTCATTAAACGCCTATTTACCCTGGGAAGGGCTGAACGTGGTGTTTAATGGCAGCAAGGGCCGGTTAGAAATGAAACTGGTAGAAAAATCTTATGTAAACGGAGGCGGACAAAAAGAGGATGAAGGTGCGCTGAATGAATGTGAAATAAAGATCTATCCGATGTTTGACGAGCCTTATGTCGTACCGGTTGAATTTAAAGCCGGCGGACACGGCGGCGGCGATCAGGTCATGTTGAACGATCTGTTTGGTACACCGGAACCCGATCCATTACATCGCGCAGCAGATTATCGTGATGGGGCCATGTCTATTTTAACTGGCATCGCTGCCAATCGATCATTACGCACCGAACTGCCAGTGAAAATAAGCGAACTGGCCGTTAACCTGAAAAGAGGGAATTAATCAGAGTACCTGCCATTTCAGGCAGAAAATGCTTCCGCATCCGTAGTACCTGTCTGTCCGCATACCGGCAGACAGGTGGAAACCTCCGAATACTATTATAAGGGTTCTATTATGGCGAAAACACGGAACAAATTATCTCACCTACTCCTGCTCTGTGCTGCGCTGCCCGTGGGCGCGGCATTTTCTCACTCCGCTGACGCCGCCGAGATCCGTATCTCCTGGTGGGGGGGCAATCAGCGGCATGAGGCGACACTCGCGGCAATTAACGCGTTCCAAAAAGCCAACCCGACGATTACCGTCAAAGCCGAATATGCTGGCTGGGATGGCTACCTTTCCCGTCTGTCAACCCAGATGGCAGGGGGGCAAGAGCCTGATGTGATTCGTATCGACTGGAACTGGCTGCCGCAGTTTTCCCGCAATGGCGACGGCTTTTATGATTTGAATAAACAAAAAGATATTCTGGGGCTGGGAGATTTTCCGCCTAACGCCCTGAAAACGGCAGACGTAAAAGGGAAGCTACAAGGTCTCCCGATTTCGATGACGTCCCGCAGCATGATTTACAATAAAACCACCTGGGATAAAGCAGGCATCGCCTATCCGCAAACCTGGGATGAGCTGTTTGCCGCTGGTCCGGTGTTTAAACAAAAACTAGGCGACAATTATTATCCGCTTGGCGTTGCTCAAGGTTCAAGCGATGTGCTGGATATTCTGACGCTTGGCCGTAGTTACATGGCACAGAAATACGGCATTGATATGATCGATGAGAAGAAGCAGAGCATTGCCTATAGCCGCGATCAGGTACGGGAACTCTTCGGCTTTTATAAAAAGCTGGTTGATTCCCATGTGATACCCGATCAGCGCTATTTCTCCTCATTCGGCCGTACCAACGTCTATGAAATTCGCCCCTGGATTAACGGCGAGTTAGCCGGGATGTATTTATGGGATTCGGCCATCTATACCTATTCCAGCAATATGCCGAAAGATGCGGTGCTGGAAACAGGGCCGTTCCTCACCATGCCCAATGCCAAAGATTCGGGGCTGATCTCCAAACCGTCTTCACTGTTCGCCATCAGCAAGAACAGTAAGCATCCTAAAGAGGCGGCGATGCTGATGAGTTTCATGCTGAGTAACCCGGAGGGCGTGAAGGCATTAGGATTGCAAAACGGGATGCCTGCTAACCCGAAAGCGCAAAAACTGCTGGAGGATATCGGTGTGATCAACCCCGGTAACCTGTTAGCGAATGCCTATCGGGCGGCAGCGGAGCAGCCTGCGACTAAGGTGCCTGTTTCACCGTTTATGGAAAATCAGGAATTGGTCCAGCTGTGGACAAGCAGTCTGCAAAAACTGGATTACGGTAACGGAGAGGTGAATAAGGTTGCCGATGATTTCCTGAACAGCGCTAACCGTATATTAAAACGTGCGATCCGCTAACTACCGCTGTTAATGTGCGATGCCATGTCGGAACGAGATGGCATCGCACGTCTTAAACGTTACGCCTTACTTAATCACACCACACGCCATTCTGGCTCCGCCACCGCCCAGTTTTGCTGGCGTGTCCGCGTAGTTATCACCGCCAACGTGAACCATCAACGCATGGTTCTTCACCTCAGAGAGTGATTTTATCCGGGGAGCCAAAATCGGATAGGTTGACGTGCCATCTGCATTCACGACCAGACCGGGCAGGTCGCCCAAATGTCCCTGATCGTTATACGGGCCAAGGTGTTTGCCGGTTTTTTTCGGATCGAGATGGCCACCTGCCGCCAGAGCGGGAACCGGTTTGCCGTCTTGCTCGGCAGGTTCACAGCTGGCATTTTCATGTACATGGAACCCATGAATACCCGCTTCTAATCCCTTCAGATTCGGAGTGAAAAGCAGGCCGTACGGCGTTTCCGCAATGGATACCTCACCGATACTTCCACCCGTGCCCGTTGGCAGTGCTTCATTCAGCGTCACCGTGGTGCTTGCCGCGAAGGTGGAACAGGAAAAGAACACGCCTGTCAGGATAAGTGCCTTCAGTTTCATTGTCTTTTGCCTCTTAGGGTTGAGTGTAGAGAATCAGTCGCGATGCTTTGTGCTCATGGCCTTTCTGCGGTGAGCTGTACCGTGCTAATAGTGCGTGCGCGAAAGCCCGCCTCACAATAGCAAAGGTAAAACACCCACAGGCGTTGGAACGTTTCATCAAAGCCCTGAGCACTCAGCATATGCCACTGTTGATAAAATCGCTGCCGCCATTCGCTGAGGGTGCGGGCATAGTCCTGACCGATATCAAACAGGTCGCGGGTGATAAAGTCGGTATGCCGCGTCATGGTGGTGGTCATCGCAGTAATCGAGGGCAGAAAACCGCCGGGGAAAATATAACGCTGGATAAAATCGACATTGCGGCTGTAGTGACGGTAGCGCTGATCGGCAATCGTGATCGCCTGAAGCACCATGCGGCCTTGTGGACGCAACAGTTGCTGGCAGCGCTTGAAGAAGGTGGGCAAATAAGCCTTTCCGACCGCCTCAATCATTTCGACCGACACCAGTTTGTCATACTGGCCGGTTAAGGCGCGGTAATCCTGTAGCAGTACCGTGACTTTATGGCTCAGCCCTGCGTGCTGAATGCGCTCAACCGCGTAGTCATACTGCTGTTGCGACAGCGTGGTAGTGGTGACATGGCAGCCATATTCACGCGTGGCCAGCTCGGCTAATCCTCCCCAGCCAGTGCCAATTTCCAGTAAGTGATCCGTTTCACAGAGCGCCAACTGTTCGCAGAGGCGACGCAGCTTGGCGCGCTGTGCGTCTTCCAACGTCATGTCGGGTTGCTGATACCAGGCGCTGGAGTAGAGCATCTCGCTATCGAGAAAGCTGCGGTAAAAATGGTTACCCAGATCGTAATGGGCGGCAATATTTTTCTGTGCCTGCTGAGGACGATTACGACGGCACCAGTGGATGACACGATGAAATGGCCCCGTCAGCCAGCCAAAGCGCGTTTCAAGCGTATCGACTAGCGCCTGATTCTGCGCCAAAAGCTGGAGGACGAGCGTGAGGTTGCTTGAGCTCCAGTCGCCATCGATATAGCTTTCACCCGCAGCGATGCTGCCACCCAGCAAGACACGGCGATAAACACGGTGGTTATGTATCGTGATGTCACCTTGCAGTACCGCGTGCCGATCCCCGAATAACGTTTCATTGCCTTCTGGTTCGTGAAGGCGCAACCCTCCGCCTTCGATTCGACTAAGCAGAAGAAATACCACTTTTCTGGCCCGCGTATAGCGAGCGGTATTGCTCGGGTGACGAACCAGCTGTGTTTCCGTTGAACTCATGGGTTGTCCTTCTTTCCAGACTGCGGATGAGGATAAATGGGCGAGCGTTTAATCCACAGTTTCAAAGCCTGCCAATATATGGTACAGGCGGTTTTCATCGTCATTAACGGCAGAGACCAAAGCTGAGCGCGCAGGGCGGCACGAGTGAGCGGCTGACGATGCAGCACCAGCGTCGCGTCAAATTCGCGTCCTTGCCTGTGGTTCTCGATGTGGATCCGCAAACGCGCGTCGGGCGGCGTGAGTCGCCAGTGATACACCATCTCCATCGGGTTAAAAGGCGACACATGAAACGCTTTGGAAACCGGCGTAGAACCATCGGGGACGACGGCATAAGTATGGCGTTCGTTCCAGGGCGTATTACGCACTTCTGCCAATAACCAGCGTAGTTCGTTATGCTCATCGTACAAATAATAGAAATTCACCGGGTTGAAATAGCAGCCCAAGTACCGTAGCTGGCACAGCAATAGCACCTTCCCCGTGAGGCGTTCTCCGGTTAGGTCTGCAATCCGATCCTGCGCTTTGGTTTTGATATCGCCGCCACCGAGGTAATCGCCACGACAAAATGACGCAGGGGAAAAGCGCTCCAGCGCAATGCCGACATGCGGCAAAGCGGGAATCTCATCTAAATCGATTAACGTCATGAATAACGCATAGTCGAAACGATGCGTGACGGGCGTGAAGCGTCGATGACGAACCTTGCCAACATATAAGGCGCTATTCATCTTGCACGCTCTGATGGAGGTGGCTGGCGCCATTTTTGTGAAAACCGTTGTACCTATAGGCACAACAAAACCCGCTGCGGTTGTGCCCATTACTACGTTCACGCTGCTGCTGTTTCATGACTGAATTCTTGATTTCAGGTAGCGAATAAGCGAACCAAGCAGGGGAACATGCTGATAAAGCATCTCGCCCATATCGTAATAGTCACGGTGGTAGATCACTTTGTTGTCGGCGAAGAGCAGGTGGCTACAGCCAGATAATGTCAGCGGTGCGTTACGCTTTAACGACGGGTGTGCATAGTGCATCGTCCAGAACATCATCGCACCGCCGCGGAAGGTATGGATATCGGTAATCTCTAACTGGCAATAACTCAGATGTTTCAGTGCATGGGAAAAGTAGCGATGTAACGCATTCAATCCATTGTGGCTGGAAACGGGATCGATAAAGTGAATATCCTGATGATAGATATCCCCCAGGTCGGTTAATCCCTCGCGTGTTAACGAACGATAAAACGTTTTTATTTTCAGTAGAATAGAGTCGTACTCACTACTTTCTAACGAAATGTCATCTTCCTCACTTGTTTGCTCTGTCATCATGATCACTCCTGTTAAGGTTGCCAATTTTCACGCAGGGAAAATGGCGTACAACCAGAGGGACGCCCATGCTTATTGATTGAAAGATATCAACTTAGGTATAGATTGAATCCACCGTTCGTCAATAAGATTTTTCAGAACGATAGGGGGCGGTAAAGGCACGTAGAGGGAAGGTATTACAGAGAAAAAGAAAACATGGCGTAAAATTTAGTGACAATGTCACGCCATGTTTCCTCGGGCGACAGCAATAGGCCGAATGTTATTTCTCAGCAGGCTTAATCAACGCCAGAATCGTGCCCAACTGCTCACGCTGTTCATCGCTGACTTCTCGCGCAGCGGAATAGCCCGCATTCTGGATGATCATTTCATTCAGGCCCACCAGCCAGTCATAGATATAAAATGCGGTATTGTTGGTCGGCGTGAGCGACAACTTGGTTAAGCGCTGTGAGGCACCAAAACTGACAGCCTGCTTTTCAGGTTTAGCGAAAATCTTATGACCACGATTAATGCGGCTGGCAGGGCGCAGGGATTCATCGAGCTGCTGGAAGCCGAGCCAGGCAACGAAGTCACCAAGAATGGTCAGCACGCGTGAAACCTGACGGTCAGCTTTATTCTCGCGGTTGATGCCCAACTGCTCGCCGTCGACCAGCATATCGACCAGTGCTTCTTCGATCCGCAAACGGATGCTGCCGGTAATCAATTCTTCAACCAGCATTTCGATCGTCGCTTTCGGCACGTTCAGCAAATCGAGAAGCGGGGCATTTTCCGGCAGGCCACGTAGATAGTTAACCCAGTAACGATAAACGCTGTGCGCGTAGTCTGCCTCATAGCCGTGATCGATTGTCAAAATCGGCGGTGCTGGCTGATCGATAGCGATCGGTTCATCAGCGAACAGATCGATTTCGATCCCGACACCAAATGGATCGCTATGCGCTGACGGGGCGGAAAGGTCTTCGGCATCAGCGTGGAAACCGCCATAGTTTGCCCCTTTCTGCTGCAGGTACAGGCGGCGCAGCTCATCACGCGAAGGCAGCAACCGTTCCAGCAGTTCACCGTGCACGCCGGTGCGGGTCTGGAGCGATTTGAGCAAAGTCTCTGCAATGCGTTGTTTTTCCGCCGGATCGTCAACATCAACGGGCAGATACCAATTACCCAGCAGGTTATCGCTGAGTTCTCGTTGAAGTTCGCTAAGCTGTTCGCTGATGCGCCCCAGTTTTACATCCCGGTGAACTTCCGCACCCAGCCACGTTGCCATCCGCGCCACGCCGCGTTTATCCATCGCCAGCATGGTTCCCCAGGCGTCACCCGGATTACCGACATAGCGCTGTACCGCGGCATCATAGTTTTGCCCGTGCGTAATACGGCGATCGTGACGGGTGACCGCCCAAATCAGCCCCGGCTTACGGTGGCTACGAACCTGTGCGTTTTCGCCTTGCGTCTGTTTAACCCAGTGGTCCAGCGCCTTGCCGACCACTTTAACGTCAGCGCGGTTGCCCGCGGCGCTGCATACCATCAGTACGTTCATTTCCTGATTATCGGTATAGCGCTCCAGCAAATAGGCGCGTTTCGCTCGCAATAGCGTGTGCGCCAGTGGATGCTGTGTGCTTTGCTGTCTTGCTGGTGGCTCGTTCCGCGCCTCGCGGATCTCACCAAAGCCAGGGAAGTCCAGCACATCAACCTGCTCGAACAGCGCTTCTTTAGGCGGCAAGTGCAGCGGGATAAGCAGTTCTGCTGTCAGCATTGTTAATTCAGCCAGCGAAAGCTCTGTCGTTTTCCCCGCACGGCCATTCTGAACCGGCCGCACTAACACGCCGGGATCGTCGGCACTGTGCAAACGTTCCAGCGCCGAACCGTCTATCAGACCGTCTGCCGGATTTAACTCATCATCCACCAGTATCCGCAGCGGCGCTAACAGCTTGCGCGTACCGGACAGGTGTTGCAGCGTGTGGCTGAAATGACGATATGCGGTGGTCAGTGAATTCAGCTCGCCCCACAGTACGGAGAAGAGCTGGGCGCGATCGTCAACGGTGAGGTAAGGCGCTAATTCAATCGCAACCGGCCAGAAGTGGGCTTCCAGCTGTTTTTGCCGTTTAACATCGTGACGCGCGAGATAGTCCCAGAGTTCGACGACTTCATCGCGGCTCATCCCCTCAACGGGTTCTGGCTGACGGTGCATCAACAGCGTTTTAATGTGTTCGGCAATATGGCGCTCGTCCAGTTCTTCAAACGTGGTCTCTTGATTGAGATCGTTCAAAAACGCGTTGGCCATGATCTTACCGATATCCAGTTCGCTGAGCAGTTGCAGCTGAACGGGAAATGATTTGTTCTTCACGCCCGACTGTCGGCTAAAGCGCGTGACGAGGGCGGTTGCGCGGTCGGACGGATTAATGTGATCGATAAAATCCAGCTGTTGCCCTTCAAAAGCGGTTTCCAGCTTGCCGTTTTCGCCTCCGGCCAGCGACGCGATCAGGTAAGATTTTCCCGCCTGAGACAGGCCAAAAAAGCCGATGGCGATCTCTTTCTGCGCCACGTCGGACAGGTGTTGCGCTTTATTGTGATTACGGCGCAGTTTGACGATCAGACGGTCGGCTTCGATATCCAGACGCGGGGCGTTCTGGCGTGTGCTTTCAACCCAGTCGATGGCCTGTTCAACACCTTGCGCGACGGCCTGTAGCTGGCCGTGAAGTCGGGTAGAGAGCTGTTTTGGCGTTAATCGTTTCATTTTTTAAATACACTCCCACTATCGATCCAATAATGGGTCGCACCTGAGCCGTTAGCGGATAATGTGTTCAATTTGAGTCGTAAATGCTGTGGTGGAACGCGGGTGCCGTCTTCCAGCACCGCATCGGCAATCTCAAAGCGTTCGGGGCTGTCTTGATCGTCGCCTTTCGTTACGGCCAGTCGGACACGCAGCTTACTGTCGCCGACGACCTTACGCGCCAAATCCTGATCGACGATTGAGAGCATATAAAGTGAGGACGCAGGCCAGCGCTCGTTGTCCAATTGGCGGAAGCCGAGGCAGAGTGAGCCACGCACCTGGAAACTGAGTGTCGGGTCAAGCTCGAAATCCGGCGCATCCAGATCGATATCGCTGTAGTAAACGTTATCCAGCGTCAGTGCATTGCTGCTGTCCATCATGCCGAGGTAGCGCACCGTAGAATAAGGCTGGAAATCACCGACCTTAAAGTAAAAGCCCGGCAGGCGCAGATCGAGCGCCAGCAGGCACAGCATCGCGCCGACGGCGGCGGTGGATTTCGGGTTATCGATGCGCCCACGTTTGTTAAACGGATACCAGTCATTGGTGTGATAGCCATCCAGCGACAGCATCCGATTAATCGGCAGCGGCTGCAGGTGGCGGAACAGTGCCTGAATCCCCGGGAAGCGCGAAGGGCGACCGGTCAGCAGCAGCACATCGCACGAATACAGCGATACCACTTCAGACATCAGGCGCAGATTCTGCGTGATGTTCATCTTGTTAGACAGGAATTCGCCGTGCAGCTTGCTCAGTTTGAGAATCAGCGGCACCTGCAAAATATCGAAGACCTTGTCGCTGACTGGCAGCTCGCGTTGCACTTCTGTATTGATGTATTCCAGCACTTTTTCCGTTGGCGCCTGTTCCAGCAATTCGCCGAAGGTAGATTCGATCTCGGCGCTGGTGTCCAGCGGATCAAAGCGCTCATAGGCTTCCAGAATCGCGCGGCCGATCGGGATGAAGACCTGCAACGTCACCTGCTGGCGCAGCGTGAGCTGTGCGTCCATACGACCTTCATTGCCAAACAGCTTCGCCATCAGCGCATCCGGGCTGGCCATTCCGGCGGTTTTCAGCGCAGCCTGTAGCGCGGGGAGGATATAAAGCTGAATCACATCCAGCAGAATATCGTCGCCAGCGACCTTAAAGCCTTCACGGAACAGCAGGCGGGGAATGATTTTAACGTTGTTACCGACGCCGTCATCGAGCAGATATTGCGTAATGGCGAGGTCGGTGGTGCCGCCGCCGATGTCGATTGAGGCAATGCGCAGCGTTTTGCCAGCGGGTTCGCCCTCATCGAGTTCTTTATCGGGGCGCGCCATACTGGCGAAGAAATCTTCCGCACGGCCACCAAAGTTCACCTGCGCTTCGTTATACAGGTAAACCATCTGTCCGCAGGTGGCCTCGTCCCACTCGATTTGCACGTCAGGCACTGGAACCCGGCTCTGCTGCTTGTCGGCTGGCGTGGTGAAATCCTCATCCATCGGATGCCAGTCCATCGCTTTCCAGACCAGCGCGATGGCTTCATGCATACGGCGACGGAAAATTTCACGCTCGGGTTTCGGCATCGCGGAAGGTAGCGTCAGAATAATATTTCGCAACTGGCGCGGCGCGCTGCTGTGGATCATCTTCAAGCGCTGAGCGGCGCTGTTCATCTGCATCAGCGCCTGTGCCAGCAATTCGGAGAGCATGAATGTCATGATCGAACTGCGGCTGTAGTGCGGTGAAAACACCGGTAAACGCTCTTCCAGCGGCTGGTTGTAGAGCGGCTGACCTTCATCATTCAGCATGATAGTCAACGGCATGGCTGTCGCTAACGGTTCGGTCTGCGAATGCGCGTCGGTCTGGCTGAAACGCCAGCCTGGCGCATAGCTTTCTTCGTCCCACAGATAGCGGCGCGGGCTGGAAATACCGCTCGATCCTTCCGTTCCCTGACGCAGCAGCGCCATGTGGCTGGCTTCGCGTCCGACACGGGTGATTGAGGGCCAGATAAAGGCGTCATCACGACCGCTTTCTACCGAGAAGTTTTCTTTACCGAACTTTGCCTGCGAGAACTCTACGCGGCTCTCGAACAGTTCGTTGTACAGATAATGTGGCTCACTCAGATCGCGCAATTGCAGCTCATAGGTCTGCTTCAGACCGTTGCTTTCGTCTGCATGATCCTCAACCAGAATGCCGCAGGTATGCGAGTTACCGACGTCCAAAATCAGGTCAACGTTGACCGCCGGTTCCTGCAGCGTGCTGGTATTGATGCGGATTTCCGGTATTTCGAGTTGATTTCCCAGCATATCCAACACATTCAGGTAATGTGCCTGATATTCAAACCCTCTGAGCGCCACTTTTACATCGTGGCTATCGCGGTTTTCCAGCGCTTTAACCCGCTGAGTAAAGACTTCGCGCAGCCAGCCGTCGACCCAGGTTTCATCAAGGAATTCACCCAGTTCGTCGCTGTGATAAGCCAGCGCGAAACTCCCGCCAGTTTTGATGTCATTGGCATTAGGTGCCAGCGACTCGTACTCGTGGCCTTCCGGATAAGTTTTGGTATCGAACGCCAGACAAATACGGTGCGTATTGCCGTCCTGGTCGGGCTTATCTAACGCAAGAATTTGCATTCGCGCCCAGTTATCCGGACCGCCCATGAAGGTGCGCGGTGGATTAAAACGGAAGAAGGGCAACGGCAGCCAGATGTTCTCCAGCAGCTTCAGCGATTGCTCAAGCGAAATACTCAGCTCAGGCTTCACTACCTCCGGCGGCATCCCGGTGGCAGAAGGCAGCAGGAATTTGTCCGAGTGTTCATCGTACAGCAGGTGAAGCAGAGGGCCGTTGGCACTTTTACGCACATAGCGGTTAGGCTGCTCAGCTGAAAACTGCGGCTTTAAGGCAAAATCCAAAAACTGAATTCCGCTGTCCTGAATCAACGTAATGCGTTGTTTATAATCGGTAATCGTCGCCAGCATGATTATTTACTCTCGCGCTTTATCGTCATCGGGAAAACGGTGTCTGCGTCGTAACGACCGATACACTCCGCAGCGGCGCCGGAAGCGCCTTGTTTACAGACCAGTTCAGGCATTTGGAAACGAGAATTATCGGAACAGCGGGCACCGGAACGGCTGTTGATGATCAGATTGCCAGAGCTCATTAATCCTGCCTCAACGTTAGCGCGACACGTGACACCGTCACCATGAGTGATACGTGCCGTACCTTTTCCATTTTGAATCTGGTAGCGCAGGCTAGGCGGCCTGCCGGTAATCGGCGCTTTGCCATCAACAATGACGCGCCAGTTGCCGTTCAGGAATTTGATGGAGCCGATTTTCACTGCATCGGCTGGCATGACGAGATCGTCTTTGCCCGCAGGAATCGCTGGCACTTGCTCAACAACGGGCTCAACTGGCGGTGCAACAGGTTCTTTTGGTTCCGTGGCCGCAGGAGTTTCCGGTTTGACCGCTTCTGCTACAGGTGCAGCAACAACCGGTGCCGTAGCGACTGATGGCTCAGCGGCTTTCACGATCTCTTTTTCTGCGACAGGTGGAACAGGTGTGCTTTCTTGCTGCGGCGCAGGTTCAGCCGGAGTAGAAGATGGCAGGGCGCGTTTTTCTGGTTTGACCGTCGCGGCTAAATCGGATGCTGGCTTGTCGTCTTGCCCTGACACGCAGCCACGTATCTGCAATGACAAAATCGCTAACAGCGCGGTGGCAGGTAACAGCCACCACAGGCGGAAAAATGGCGGGCGAGCTGGTGCCGCTGCGGCGACGGCTGGCGCGGGTTCGACGGCTTCCGGTGGGCTGACCGGCTGTGGCTCAGGTTCAGGCTCGGAAACAGGTTCAACCAGCGGCAGTGTGGGTGTGCTTGCTGCGGGGACGGGTGCAACAAAAAGCGGTTCCGCTTCCTTGATGACAGGTCGCAGGCAGTCTAACGCATCAAGACGAGATTTTTTATCGAGATTGACGAAGCCCCAGAACGTTAAGACGGGCTTGCCATCAACCAGATAGACGTGGTTCGCGCCAGGGAACTGTATCGCTTTTGCCAGCAGGACACCGAAAAGTTTTTGCCCGGCTTTTTCTGCATTTTGCGCACGCTGGCTGATGTCGGCAACCGCAGCTTGATAGGTTTCCAGTAACGCCAGCGCCTTTTCTCGTTCTTCTTCGCTTGCGGCAATCCAGGAGGTGACTTTACCGTCAACCGGCGAATACCAGTCAATGCGGTCGCCATGCTCGTTGGGTTGGGGAATCGCCAGGCAATCGGCAATCTGCTGTTGTTTTCTGAGACGTAACGTTTCCCGCAATTGAAGTGCTGATGCGTAAACTGGCTGCCCGTTCTCACCCAGCGCCAGAAAATCATCCAAACTTCCACTACGTAAAAATAATTTTGCCACGCAAAAGAGACCTTTTTTAATGATGCCTAAAGCAGAAAATAGAGTGTAATCTGCGACAGGGTATACTGTAGTGCGAATGATGGCGAATCAAACGCTTAAAGAAGTGATAAAACTAACAAATATTTGAGCAATAGAAAAAGTGGGAAACGGGAAGTGTACGCACGTGCAGCTGACCACGTCCAGATAATATGATGAAAACGCTGATAAAAACGATGCATTCTCTTTCAGTAGTGATTTGCGGAAACGAGGGACGCTGCGCGACGTCAGCCTCCCTCAAGGTCGTGAGAATTAAAGCTGGACGTTACCCGTGATCAGGTAAGCGGATGAGGTGCTTTGTGACATCGGCGGCAGCGTATCGCTGAGGACATTACCTTTTACGTCGGTAAATTCAATGGGAATATCGTTCATTCCAACGTGCTCAACAATAAAGTGGTTATAATCGGTTTTCTGTGCAGCAATCCATTGGTTATTGCGCATATATTTCATTTCAATAACGGGATATTTTACATTCCTGAATTGCACCGCTGCCCAATAAGGATTTGAACCTTCCTTTATACGATAAATAACGTTGCCATTTACTGGCGCTTCGATCAACGTCCAGTCGATATTAATTTTCCCATCTCGTAGATCGCCTATTTTCTCAAAAGCGTTAAACGATAAATCCAGTGCACAATCGCCACCTTCGGGATAGAGGTCAGTGACATAAACCACCGTACTACCTTTTGGGCCATTTACTTTCAGGTAGGCCCCAGCCAGCGATGCCTTCACGCCACGGTAATCCAGTTGGTTCCGGTTTAACGCCGTGATCTCCATGTTCTGCGGGATCGGATCCAGCAAAAGGGCACCGCCCTGATAGCCAGAGCCTGTTGCGGTGGCGTAGCCGTAACAGATGTCGTCCAACTCCCACTGGGCGTGAGCGGTATTAATTAGGGGAATAACGCATAATGCAGACAAGGCTAATGAGGTTATTTTATTCATGTTTCACATCCAATATGATTCAAGATTAATAACATAGGTGAGTGGTAAAAATAAAAGCGCCAAAACGGAAATCCATTTTTTGGCACGCGAATAATCGGCCTTTTGTATAAATAGGTAAATCGGTTTTATCTTAAAAGAGTAAAGCAGTGAATATATCACCGGGTTTATATCTATAGAGTGAAATGATTATATGAATAAATAATCGATTTGGATTTATTCAGAATGTGTTCTACGGTTTAAAGGGTAGAACGACAGCATTATTTCGCGCCAACGCGGATTGCTGCCAATGGCTAATCTAGAACGATGAAGAGGAGACTGTATGACCATTCATAAGAAAGGGCAAGCGCATTGGGAAGGTGATATCAAGCAAGGAAAAGGCACCATCTCAACGGAAAGTGGTGCATTGCAACAACAACCTTACGGCTTCAATACCCGTTTTGAAGGCAAGCCCGGCACGAACCCGGAAGAGCTGATTGGCGCGGCCCATGCGGCCTGTTTCTCTATGGCGCTATCGCTGATGTTAAGCGAAGAAGGACATAAACCTGAGTCGATCGATACCACGGCGGATGTGTCGCTGGATAAAGTTGATGGCGGGTTCGCCATCACTAAAATCGCACTGCACAGTACGGTGAAATTGCCGGGTATTGATGAAGCGACGTTTGATAGCATCATCCAAAAAGCGAAAGCGGGCTGCCCGGTGTCCAAAGTGCTCAAGGCCGAGATTACGCTGGCCTATCAGTTGAATTAAGTGCGAGTAGTTGGACTAAGAACACGCTGCTGAGCCAGGTTGTTCCGATAAAACTTGTGTTGATAAAAAGGCTTACCGGCGTCGTGCTGGTAAGCCTTTTTACATTTATACAATTAAAAACAACGAAACGATTAAAAATAATTTAACATCTTTACGATAATAACCATAAAATTAGCATTGTCATCGCTGCGTGATACGGGCTATGGCGTAGGACGCAATATAACAAGAGCAATATTGGGCTGGCCGGTTTGTGGCGGTCAGATTCTCTGAGTATGTCGTGCTGTGGAACACAAGCGAGAGTTCAAGATGAATAAAATGACCAAGATCTGTTTTTCTGTGCTGTTGGCCGGTAGTTTGCTGACCCCTGTTTTGGCAAACGCCAGCACGTCGGAAGACATGCGTGGTATGCAGAAAAGTTATACCGCCGCCACTAAAGCGGATGATGCCGTTGCGCTGAAAACCGCGCTGAGCACATTCCGTGAGCACGTCGAGCACGCTAAAACGCAGGTGCCGCCTGATTTCGCCAAACAGCCTGCCGATGGCCCAGACAGAAAAGCCTATGTGGAAGGTCTGGATAAGATTTTGCAAAAAGTGGACAGCGCACAGGCTCTGGCGGATGCCGGTAAATTGAGCGAAGCCAAAGCGGTATTAGCTGAAATCAACACATTGAAAGGCGAATACCACAGTAAATTGAGAGGTTAAGCCGCTTTTCGTTTACCATAAGCCGCCAGTGGGATCGCACTCACTGGCGGTTTTTTTATTATAAACGTTATGACAGTCAGAATTGCCAGCTAAGGGGAAACAGGATGACGTCACCACCATCACACGATGCAACGCATGATGGCAAAGATACACAAAGCAGAATTCTTGAAGCTGCGTTGGAAGTCATACTGGATCACGGCGTGAGAGGGGCAACCTACCGAAAAATAGCGCAGCAGGCCGGATTGTCTCCGGGGACGCTAACCTACCGCTACAGCAGTATCGAATTGCTGTTGAGCAGCGCGTTCATCTATATGGTCGATGGTATCTCACATGCATTCCGTGTCCGCCTCAAGCAGGCAAAGGATATCGACAGCGCGCGTGAAGCCGTGGTTGACCTGATCTGTGGAGACATCTGGGCAACGCCGCGTCACCTGACGTTAAGTTTTGAACTGTACGCGCTGGCATCGCGAAAAGAAGAGTATCGGCTGATATTGCAGGAGTGGATGACGCGCAGCAGAAAATCGCTTCACCTCCATTTCAGCATTGCAACCGCGTGTTCACTGGATGCGGTGATTGAAGGATATACGATCCATAACTATCTCAATAATGAAGCTGTCAGCCGTGAAGACATCCTCAATACGGTAATCAAACTGACCTCCTGATTTCGCCTGGCGCGATCTTGTCAGGCATTTCCGATTAAAAAAAGAACCTAATGAAACAGATGCAAAACGGTGTATATTCGTGCGATAGTTATTCGTACATATGTACGAAACCATTTAAATAAAGACGACGAGAGCTATGACCACAAAACCCGCTATCAATAAATTTGCACTGTTCGGGCTGATGTTCATTCCCGGTTTTACGTGGGCAACCTGGGTGACCCGAACCCCTGTGATGCGTGACGTTCTGAATGCCTCAACGGAAACGATGGGCATGATTCTGTTTGGTTTTTCATGTGGTTCCATGCTCGGCGTATTGGGGGCAGGTAAAGTCATTAATGTCCTCGGCATCCGTAAAACCATGGCCGGAGGATTCCTACTGCTGCTTCTTGGGCTACTTATGCTTGCTGCGTCGCTTTCGATTCAAAGCACGCCCAGCGCCTTTATGGGATTGTTGATTTTCGGCGCGGGCGTCGGCCTGGTTGATATTGCTATCAACATTGAAGGGGCGGCGTTTGAACAGCATCTGAATAAAAGCCTGATGACCACGCTGCACGGTTTTTTTAGTCTGGGAACGCTGGTCGGCGCGCTGACAGGGATGGCGATGACGGCGTTCGGCATCAATACTACGCTGCATTTTGTGGTGGCTGTAGCACTGTCGATACTTACCGCGATTGTGCTGATGCGCCAAATGCCGTGGCTGAGCGATTTGGCGCGTTCTGAGCAAGAGGAAAAGGGCGACTACAAGACGCAGGTCTTCAATGAGCTTAAAGACAGCCGTTTGCTGATTCTTGGCGTGGTTATTCTTGCGATGGCGCTTGCCGAAGGTTCTGCCAACGACTGGTTGCCACTATTGATGATCGATGGTCACAACTTTGGTCACACGTCGGGGACGCTGGTTTATGTCGGCTTCACTGCCGGTATGACGCTAGGGCGCTTTGCCGGCGGGTACTTTGTCGATCGCTTCGGTAAGGTCAATATGCTCCGTTTCAGCGCCGCTTCCGCCGCACTTGGGCTGACGCTGGTCATTTTCTCTAATGCGCCGCTGTTGGCCGCCGCTGCGGTTATCTTCTGGGGTATCGGTGCATCGCTGGGGTTCCCGCTCACCATTTCTGCCGCAGGAAGCGGAGAAAACAGTGCCGTTCGCGTCACGATTGCGGCAACGCTGGGCTACTTTGCTTTCCTCGTCGGCCCGCCTGCTCTGGGCTTCCTTGGCGAGGTCGCGGGGTTACGCATCGCCATGCTGCCGGTACTTGTCATGGTGATTTTGGCATTTATCTGTTCGTCTTCCGCCCGTGAACGTGCCACCAGAACGGCATCTGACACCCCATACTGACGTTTCTGTGCGGTTCCGTTTCGTGTTACCGGAACCGCGCAATCTGTTCCACGCTATTGATTACGTTGATTATAAGTGATGTGATAAATCACGGTTGCGAGACTGGCCGTTACTCTTAACTGGGAAAGTGAACACAATGGTAAATATAACGGATATGGCTGAGAGGGGTTACCCCGAATATCGCCAGTTTTTTATTCTTGAATATGCTCAGGATCTACAAGAATCCCGGGGATATGACGCGGAAAAGGCGAGGGCGATCGCCACGCAATCGATCGATATTGCGCTACCGCAGGGCGTTCACACGAGAGCTAATAAGTTATGGTGCATTCATTCCTCAGATAATTCAGGCGTCATCATTGGCTACTTGTGGGTAGTTCTGAAAGAACACGCAGCCTGGGTCTCTGATTTTTGCCTTCTGCCCGCGTGGCGGGGCCGTGGTTTCGGTAAAGCCTCGCTTGCCGCGATGGACATCGCGCTCACGGCATTAGGTATTGGCGAAATCGGGCTAAGAGTGGCTGCACATAATCCGGTTGCCAAGACGTTATATGAAAAAAATGGCTTCCAAATCACCGGTTTTAACATGCACAAAAACCTGGAGCCGAACCCTCATCAGACCGCCATTAACCCGATGAAATAGGGCAAGTACACCTCAACGACCACAGGCCCCCAATGTCACCATTTTGTTTACATCTGTGTAACTAAAGTTCAAAAAAAAGACGCCGATAAACAAATAGTAGGAGCTCATTGCAACGGAATGTTGATTACGATAAGTATCAACTCTAGGGGAGCCATAATGGCCAAACAATTAATACAAAAAAAAACAATGAGTACCCGCGCTCAAGTGCTGCTAACTGGCGCATTAACTATCGCACTCGGTTTCGCTGTCACCATAGGGGTGCTCAGCTGGCAGTCTAGTAAAGAACAAAAATCTCTGGCCGAGCGCTATTTACAGCAGATAGCCCAAAGCGAAGCATTAAGAATTCAACAGGAACTCAACTACGCCCGGGATGTGGCGCATAACCTCGGACAAGGGCTGGCTGCGTTGCCCGCTGCAGGCATTAAAGACCGCGCAGTGGTCGATAAAATGATGGAATATGCCCTGAGGGATAACCCAGAATACCTCTCGATTTCAGTCATTTTTGAAGAGAATGTGTTTGACGGTCGTGACGCCGAGTTTGCCGATCAGCCGGGTCAGGCACCTAAAGGCCGCTACGCCTGGTTTGTCGACCGCGATCAGGCTGGCAATTACAAGATGCACCCTCTGCAGTCCTACCTGACTCCCGGCCAGGGCGATTACTACCTGTTGCCGCAAAAGAGCCAGAAAGATACGCTCATCGAACCCTACTCCTATGCTTACAACGGCGTACCTACGCTACTGACGTCAGTCGCCGCACCGATTGTCAGCCAGGGTAAACTGTGGGGCGTCGTTACGTCAGACATCTCCCTTGCGTCATTACAGCAAAAAGTTAACCAGATTAAGCCTTGGGAAGGCGGCGGCTACGCGATGCTGCTATCCAGTGAGAGTAAAGTCATCTCTTATCCGGATAAATCCCAGACGAGCAAAGCCTGGCAAGGGCCGACGGACAACTTCACGTCCTCAGTGGTACAACACGACGATGCCATTTTGGGTGAAGAAGCGCTGGTTACCTGGCAACCCATTGCTATCGGCAACAGCACAGATAAATGGCATTTGGCCATTGTTGTCCCTGTGAGCCAGGTGATGGCGGCGTCTGAACGTCAGTTAATGAATGCCGTCATCATGATGGTGATCAGTATCCTGTTGGTGAGCGCGCTGCTGGGCTGGGTATTCAGCCGTAAAGTGCTTAAACCACTGGGTGGCGAACCACGCGAAGCGGCCACCATTGCGCTGGCTGTTGCAGAAGGTCGACTGAGTAATGTGATTGACGTGCAACCCAACGATCGTAACAGCCTATTCTTCGCGCTGAGTACGATGCAGTCACAGCTGCGTCAGGTGGTCGGACAGATCAAAGACGCCAGTGATTCCGTGCGACAAGGCGCGGCGGAAATAGCCAGCGGTAACCTCAACCTGGCATCGCGTACGGAGCAGCAGGCTGCTGCGCTGGAACAAACCGCGGCGAGTATGGAGGAGATCACCGCTACGGTGAAACACAATGCCAACAATGCTCATCAGGCCACGACGCTGACAGAGAATGCCACGAAGATTGCTCAGCGCGGCGAATCGCTGGTCAGTCAGGTGGTTCAGACGATGGCGCAGATTGATGAGAGTGCGAAGAAGATTGGCGATATTACCGCCATGATTAACAGCATCGCTTTCCAGACCAACATTCTGGCGCTGAACGCCGCGGTAGAAGCGGCGAGAGCGGGCGAGCAGGGAAGAGGATTCGCCGTTGTGGCATCGGAAGTTCGCAGCCTGGCACAGCGCAGCGCCAGCGCGGTGAAAGAGATTGCCGCACTGATTGAGGAATCCAGCCAGCGCGTTGAAAGCGGCGTTAAACTGGTGAACGATGCCGGTAAAACCATGCAGGATATGACACACGCCGTCAGCTCGGTACAAAGTATCATCGGTGAGATTGTCACGGCATCGGATGAGCAGGCGAAAGGCATTAGCCAGGTCACGATTGCCGTCAATGAAATGGATGGCGTCACGCAGCAAAACTCCGCGCTGGTACAGCAAATGTCGGCTGCCGCTAGTTCGCTGGAAGATCAGTCCATGTCGTTAGCGCAGGCGATAGAGCATTTTCGTTTAGAACAGCAGCACGTGTCACCTCGTGCGTTGTTAAAATAAAAGTGACACCGTCACTCGGCAGCCTAACGGTTGCTGGGTGACATCTTCAATCCTTCCGTAATTTTTGCTCCACATCCCCCTGAGTTTTCTTCAACATCGCATATGGCATTCGTCACGTTGTGAAAGTTGTATCGAACCTTTAATTAAGGCAAATTAAATCATCCTGATATTGTTAAGAAAAAATAACCATGCACCTGAATTACCCCTGTTTGAGAGCGTTCATGGAGATTGTCCGTAGCGGCAGCTTTGAAATTGCGGCTCGTAAACTCCACGTCACACCGTCTGCTATCAGCCAGCGTATCAAGCAGTTAGAAGATCAGCTTGGTCAGGTACTGATCGTAAGGGGCAATCCGTGTCGGGCAACGCTGACAGGGCAAGCGTTACTTCGACATGCAGAACAGATAGATATGTTGGAGAGTGAGCTTTTCAGCACGCTTGAAATGCCGGCCAGACAGAGTCTTTCAGTGGCTGTGAATGCGGATTCAATAGACGGATGGTTTCTGGATGCGATGGACGATGCCTGTCACCAATCCAGTATTTTGCTCGATATCCTCGTCGAGGATCAGGAGCACTCGGCAACCTTGCTGCGTGAAGGTCGCGTCATGGCGGCAGTTAGCGCTAGCCCGGAACCGATTCAAGGCTGTGGCGTAGAATATTTAGGAACGATGCGTTACCGCGCGTATTGCTCACAGATTTTTCACGAGACGTACTTTGCGGATGGCATCAATGCGGACAGTTTGCAAAAAGCGCCGCTCCTGATATTTAACAATAAGGACAGATTACAGTCTTTATTTATAGCATCGTTGGTTCCGGCAACGATTAAACCGCCGCAGCAATTCGTTCCTTCAACGGCGGCTTTTGTCGGTGCCATTCTCAGAGGGCTAGGGTGGGGGATGATCCCAGAACATATGGCATCATCTCATACGGAAAAAGGCGAATTAGTACCGTTTCAAGCCGGAAATCCTATCGATATTCGTCTGTACTGGCACCGTTGGAATATCCGTTCTGCATCGCTGGAAGCGTTAAGCCAGAGCGTGCGAACTGCGGCTGTTCGGCATCTTTTTCGGTAAATAGCGTCAAGCCTGGGACACCGCGACCATTGACGTAAATGCTAGCGGCGGCCCCGTAGGTTTGTACTGGCTGACCATTCATATGTTGCTGAGGAATCAGGTTTAAACTTATTTTTCTTCTTCTCAGCCTTCGCCTGTTTTGCTACGGTTTCACGTTCCTTCATAAGCTTATCGATGTAATCATCTTTAATATGATTACTCTCAGAATTGGTCAGCGTGCGGCCCTGTTTTTTTCGTGCCTGATCGAGTAACGTCTTAAGCTGACGTTGTTCACTTTCGGTCATGTCTTTCTGAGTCAATCTTTGCATGGGAATGAACCTGATAAGCGGGCTGGAAAGTACATTGTAGAGGAAAACGCTCTGAGGCCCAGATAAATCGTACCGCGAGCCTTCCTGATTTCTTGATAATTGGCACACAAATTATTTATTCAGACACAGTAGAAAAACACATAGTAGGGAGAAAACATGTCACCAGAATCGGCCGTAGCGGCACAGTTTAAGGCTTATAACGAACATGATATCGATGCATTCGTGTCATGTTTTGCACCTGATTTCAAAGCGTACCGTATGCCAGCAGAAACGCCGTCGATGGTAGGAAAAGAAGCGCTGAGAGAATTTTACGTGAATAACCGATTCAACAACCCAAAACTGAGAGCAGAATTGGTATCTCGTACCGTGTTAGGCAATAAGGTATTTGACCATGAATTGATACATGGGCTTGCGGCAGAACCTATAGAAAGTGTTGCCGTCTTTGAGGTAGATAACGGGCTTATTAATACAGCTTGGTTTTTCTTTTCTTAGTAAATTCAATGTAGCCAATATACTTCTGAAGTAAGTTCTTATTTCGATATCTGACAAAAATCGGCAGGGGTGTAATCCTGTCGATGTGAGCGACTAATTAACATCACAGAAGTGCCAATTATTAAGCAAGTCTGTTACTTCTAACTCGTTTGCTAGAAATGGCTATGCTGTGGGGTTTGCCGCTGAGTTCAGTTGTTAATTTTTCGACTGACAGTGCTGAATTCAAAAATGCCGCACGTTTGTTGCGGCGTGGAAAATTGCTGCCTGACTAGAATGGAGAATCCCCAGCACGTAAGCATAGTGAATAACTTAACCATTATATGGATAAAGCATTGCGTTGATAAAAAAGGAAATTATATTCCCTGGTTTATTTTTTGCTTTGTGGCTGATTCGGCGCGGCAGCGTTTCTCCTTGGCGGATTACATAATGTTTTTTGCCTTGAGATCTTCAAACTAATCCCCATATCTTTAGCGCGGGATTATCCGCATTTTTCTCTGGAGGAATCAAATGACATTTAGCGATCATAAAGCAATCAACTTTACCGACCCTAGTCCTCATGAAATGGAACACATCCTTTATTATCAATTGGATAAAAGGGCTACTCAGGATAATTTTGACATCCTTAAACTCATTGGTGATGACTATAAATCAGACAATGATGTGACCATCATCACTGATCGTCCGAAGTTTTATGAGTATGCGAAGGGGCATTATCTCTACGACACAATGGAAGATATGAAGTCATAATGACCAAATGACAGAGGCGGGAACTGGCGTTCCCGCCATTCCGTTATTTGTTCGCATAATTTACGACTCGTTATGTTGAAAAGGCCGCTGTGAAAATCTCTCCCGCAGTGGCCTCTTTAGCATAACGTCAGGATGATAACTGATGCCAGAAAAAGTGTTTTGCGGATGTGGGGATTTGCTCAGTTGAACGGCCAGTTCCTGCGTTAACCTCTACAGGTTCGCATAATGTATATTATGTTAAATGTCCTGTAATGGTAAATAAATTCATAAGCCACATCCACGTTGCGATAAATCTACAGGTTCTACGCCCCTATAATATGAATCCTGTATTAACCTGGGATCCAAAATATCCGTTTATCTGTCCTACTGCGAAGGCCACGCTAGACCTTGCGGTAAAATCTCAACTTCTCAACTTGCCCACGTCGTACTTTGATCTTACCCGTGTAATGTGGAACACGACGCTAAGCGAGGGGCTGATTTTCAAACTGTTCCGGGCAGATACCGCCACAGTGCGCCATCTGCAGCGCATCACACGCCAGCTGTGCCTACTATGAAAGGTCGTGAAGTTCCCTATCGAGCGGAGGAGTCAATAAAATGTCGGTAAACTCGGCGCTTAAACCCTTTCTTTTAGGAGAACAGCACATCACACCAATGAATTTTTTCCCTGCCCCCGGCCATCTGCACAACCTGAGCAGAGGCCAATTTTCCCCGTCAATCGAATATTGGATGCGTATGACGTCGCTTTTAGATGTGACCCTCATCCAAAAGTCGCCTGGATTTCCCGGAAAAACCCCCGTCGACCAGTCAGAGTTATTGTCAGTAACAACGCATCCGATGATAGACAAGGGCCTCTTTTCTGACACGCCAGCAGCACTGCTTATTGATTTGCAGTTGCGGGTAATAGCAGCGTCGGTTGTTGTCAGCTAAGTGCATTAGGTTTCATAAAAATCGCTTGTTAGCGGTGCTTCACAGGATACAACAGCATGAAAAAAACGATCATCATCACGGGAGCATCCTCAGGTTTTGGATTGCTCGTTGCCAAAAGTCTGCAAAAAATCGGGCATACAGTCATTGGTACCAGCCGTGAACCCGAGAAGCACCAACACAATGTCCCATTCAAATTGCTGAAACTTGACATTGACAATGAGGACTCCGTTGCCGCTTTCAGACAAAATGTGATAAGTGAAGTCGGCCGTTTAGACGTACTTATCAATAATGCTGGCTATATGGTGACGGGCCTGGCTGAAGAAACATCGATCGATTTGGGCAGGAAGCAGTTCGAAACCAATTTTTGGGGAACTGTGCGGGTAACGAATGCTCTTCTCCCTTTATTCAGGGAACAAAAACATGGGCAAATTATCACGGTCAGTTCGATTGTCGGCCTGATAGGGCCACCCAACCTCTCCTACTACACCGCGTCAAAACATGCAGTACAAGGCTACTTCAAATCACTGCGTTTTGAACTTGATCATTTCAACATCAGCGTGAGTATGGTCGAACCGGTATGGTTTAAAACGAATCTTGGCCATAATGCCGTCGCAGCCACCGGAGAACGTATTGAGGATTATGATTCTTATCGTCTTCAGGCCAATGCCGCTACGCAAAAAGGAATTGAGGACGCCGAATCTCCGGAAGCCGTAGTGAGAACTATCGGTAATCTCATTGAAGCAAAAAAACCAAAATTCAGTAATCCGGTTGGCAAGATGACGGGGATGATTCTTTTCCTGCAACAGTATGCGCCTGGCGTGTTTGAAAGTTCAATTATTAAGAGCGTGAAGAGTGCTGGGTGATCAGCATTCACATATTTTTCTGAGCTGACACGGAGAAGTTTTACATTCATGCATTGAGATAATGCCTGTTTAAATAACTCTGTGTGATGAATGTGCCCTTATCATATTCCGGGTTAAATCTGCGGTGATTATGATGATTCTGGACCGTGTTAATTAACACCTGTTCATATTAAAAAACATCCTGTACCAGGAGAGAATTATGAAATCTTATTTGTGCAAATTTATCCCGCCAAGAAGTGACTTTCTGTCAACAATGACTGAGCATGAGAAACCATTGATGACTCAGCATGGTATTTACCTTAATAGCCTGATGGATCGTGGCACTATCATTGCTCATGGTCCTGTCATTGATGAAAGTGGTGGTTATGGTGTATCGCTGTTTCAAATTGCCGATGAACAGGATATCAGTGAACTAACCTCAGAAGATCCGGTTGTGAAAAATGGCGTGGGACATTATGAGCATTATGTGATGCTCAGCCTTAAGTCTCGTGGCTGATAATTCTATTTCATGATGAATAATAATTTTATTACTTATTGAAGTACAAAGTGAGTATTTATTTACCAATAGATTCAAGCTTAGGATATATCCGCTTACTTTAAACAGCTAAGCGGTGCAGGTAATACGGTTTTCATCGTGATGTTAACTCTCTTTTTTACATATTCATTATTGAATAATGATTAGGAAATGTAAAATATGACAACAGCCCTTATTACCGGTGCTTCCAGTGGCATCGGTGCTGAATACTCACGCCGCCTCGCAGCACGTGGTCACAACCTAGTACTGGTTGCACGCGCAACTGAGCATCTCGAAAGCTTGGCTACTGAATTGCGCAGCGCTCATGCCGTTGACATCGAGGTGATCACTGCCGATCTGACAGACAATGTCCAACTCGAACAGGTAGTTCAGCGCCTTCAGAACGGCCCTTTCATTGATATTCTTGTCAACAATGCAGGTGCAGGTTTGGCGGGCGGATTTGCAGAAGCAGAGTCAGCGAAGATGCAAAATCTTCTGCAGCTTAACGTTGTTGCACCCACCCTTCTCGCTTCTGCTGCGGTAAAAGCGATGGTAAGGGAAAGCAGAGGCAAAGTCACCGATGTCGATTTACATAGCATTAAAATCCCTTATTTATTATTGTCTAGCGTGTAAGGAGAGATATGATCTTTCTGGTTTTTTCAAAGTGGTCTAGCTTCATCGCCATGATCCACCATTGAGCGACTTCCATGAGTAATTACCTTTCCTTGATGATCACTAAGGATGCTCATATTAGCACTTTGCTGATGTAATCCTTTGTATTGGTGCCAACGTTGTCATATTCACATGGCTGCATAGCATTGCCGCTCGCCCCGCTTTCTTGTAACCTTCCCTTGCTACAAGCCGAATCCTGAACACAAAAACCTGAAACTACTGGACGTTACATGACAGCTCATACTTCTAAAGATCCTTTGCATGGCGTCACGCTTGAAATGCAAGTCAATGCACTGGTTGCCCGTTTTGGCTGGGCTGAGTTGGGTAAACGGATCAACATCAATTGCTTTAAAAGCGATCCAAGCGTTAAATCCAGTTTAAAGTTTCTGCGTCGGACACCCTGGGCGCGTGCGGAAGTTGAAGCACTGTACCTTGATTCTCTGGACGGCTCCGCTCCCGTAAAACCAGATGATAGCGCTGTTGATCCCTGGGCTAATAGTCGCAGAAATAAGAGCTAACCAACGTGAAAAAGCCAGTCGTACTGATTGCCGCTGCGCTTCTACTTGTCAGTTGCGCGTCTAAACCACCGAGTTCGCTTGTCACCCCCCTTCCTCCGGTTAAACAGCCGCTTCCGGCGAAATCTCAGCAGAATAAGGAACCCATGCGTGGTGTTTGGCTGGCGACCGTTTCCCGCTTGGATTGGCCGCCGGTAGCATCCGTCAATGCCAGCAGCCCTGCGCTCCGTATTACTCAGCAGCAGGAAGCGCTGACAGGCAAGCTGGATAAATTGAAAAGCCTCGGTATCAATACCGTATTTTTTCAGGTTAAGCCTGATGGTACCGCGCTCTGGCCTTCTAAGATATTGCCCTGGTCAGATATGCTAACGGGCAAGATTGGTGAAGATCCGGGCTACGATCCGCTACAGTTCATGCTGGATGAAGCGCACAAGCGCGGTATGAAAGTCCATGCCTGGTTTAATCCCTATCGCGTCTCCGTTAACACTAAGCCGTCAACTGTGACGGAGCTAAATCGCACCTTGTCGCAAAATCCAGCCAGCGTATTTGTATTGCACCGTGACTGGATCCGCACGGCAGGCGATCGCTTTGTGCTCGACCCGGGCATTTCAGAAGCACGTAGCTGGATCACCAGTATCGTGGCCGAAGTCGTTGCGCGTTACCCTATTGATGGTGTGCAGTTCGATGATTACTTCTATGCCGAATCATCCGGTTCGATGCTTAACGATAGTGAAACCTTTAAAAAACAGGGTCAGGGATTTGGCTCAAAGGCAGACTGGCGGCGGCACAATACACAGCTGTTGATTGAGCAGGTGTCGCGCACAATCAAGCAGTTGAAACCCGAGGTTGAATTTGGCGTCAGCCCAGCAGGCGTATGGCGCAACCGGTCACACGATGCGGCAGGTTCCGACACGCGAGGCGCGGCCGCCTACGATGAAGCTTATGCTGATACCCGTCTGTGGGTGCAACAAGGGCTGCTGGATTACATTGCCCCGCAGATCTACTGGCCTTTCGCTCGTGACGCGGCGCGTTATGATGTCTTGGCAAAATGGTGGGCGGATGTGGTGAAGCCCACAAACACACGCCTTTATATTGGCGTTGCGCTGTATAAAGTGGGGGAACCTTCAAAGAATGAGCCTGACTGGACGATAAATGGCGGCGTGCCGGAGCTGAAAAAGCAGCTCGACTTGAATGAGTCTCTGCCGCAAATCAACGGGACGATTCTGTTCAGAGAGAACTATCTCAATCAACCACAGACCCAGGAAGCGGTTAATTACCTCAGAAACCGCTGGGGCAGTTAGCGCTATACGAAAATAAGCCCGCATAAGGCCTGATAACAGACTTAGCGGGCTTTCTTTTTAATTCTTAAATTTCAAAAACCTTACCGCCTACTGGCACGCCTTGCCCACTCTTGTAATTTCCCCGAACAACGTCTTCTGGGCGGAGATTATTAAATTGTGCATAGTTCGCCACCGCATCCTGCGTAAAACGCCCTGATTCGTCGTGGCTGACATGCGCGCTGCTCTGCTTACGGTAGTACGTGATAGTAATGGTTTTTGGATTATTCATCTGTTGAGTCATATAAATAGCCATCTTTCCTCCGTCATCCGTCTCTGATCGTTAATGTCGATAAATGCCACAGGAATCGTTCAGCCCGCTGTGGCATGTTCGATAATAAAATGCGATATGGGCACTCACCAGCGATGGAACGGCATATGACTTTTTACCTGTGTCGCTAAAATTTCATGCAATATCATGATAAATAAGTATTTTGTTTGATTTTCATGAATAGAAAATGGTCTTGGCATAGGGTATTTGGCGAGAGGTTTGCTGTGTGATTGTCCATCTTCCTGTTCGTTTTTCTCCCAGTGGCAGGAGGATTTTTTTGCTTATTTAATAAGCATGTAAAATAGCCATGGCATCATGATTCGTAGAAATGCAATCAACCGGTTGATTTTTATGTGAAAAAATAAAAGTTTCGAAACGAAATAAATCATTGAGTCGGTGACTGAAAAAACCTATATTGGCCGCGTTTTTCTTATAGTCGTTACGTGTTTAATTCATTTATTCAACTGTGGTTGCCTGTGAGCTCACGGTTGTAGGAGAGATATGATGACGGATAAAGTCCGTATTGACAGTTTAGGTGCGAATTCATTAAACGGAAACAATGAAACCTATTTGGCAAGACAAGCTGAATTTGAATCGAACGTGAGGAGTTATCCACGCAAATTGCCTCTGGCAATTGCGAAAGCCGAAGGCGTGTGGATCACCGATGTTGAGAATAATCAATATCTTGATTGTCTGGCCGGAGCGGGAACGCTGGCGCTTGGACATAACCATCCTGACGTGCTGCAAAGCATCCAACGTGTCATTACTAGCGGCTTGCCGTTACATACACTTGATCTGACAACGCCGTTGAAAGATCAGTTCTCCGAGTATCTGCTTTCCTTACTGCCTGGCCAAGGCAAAGAGTACTGCCTCCAGTTTACGGGCCCTTCTGGTGCCGATGCTGTTGAAGCTGCGCTGAAACTGGCAAAAAAATACACCGGTCGTGCTGGTGTGATCAGCTTCTCCGGTGGCTACCACGGCATGACGCATGGCGCGCTGTCGGTAACGGGTAACCTGTCACCGAAAGAAGCGGTCGACGGCATGATGCCAGAAGTCCAGTTTATGCCTTATCCGCACCAGTACCGCTGCCCGCTGGGTATTGGCGGTGAAGCTGGCGTTAAAGCATTGACCTACTACTTTGAAAACCTGATCAACGACGTTGAGAGTGGCGTACGCAAACCTGCGGCGGTCATTCTGGAAGCCGTTCAGGGCGAAGGCGGCGTTAACCCGGCCCCTGTCGAGTGGCTGCAACGCATCCGTAAAGTAACGCAGGAACACGGTATTCTGCTGATCATCGACGAAGTTCAGGCTGGTTTTGCTCGTACGGGTAAATTCTTTGCCTTTGAACACGCTGGCATTGAGCCAGATATCATCGTGATGTCTAAAGCAGTAGGTGGCGGCTTGCCATTAGCTGTACTGGGTATCAAGAAGCAGTTCGATGCCTGGTCACCGGGCCACCATACCGGTACCTTCCGTGGTAACCAACTGGCGATGGCAACCGGCCTGACGACGTTGAAGCACCTCAAAGACAATCAGGTTGCAAACAAAGTCGCTGAGCAAGGTGAATGGCTGAAAGCCAAACTGGCTGAACTGCAAAAACGTTATCCGGTGATCGGTCACATTCGCGGTCTGGGATTAATGATCGGGATTGAGATTGTTAAGCCTCACGAAGCACAGGATCACATGGGTTGCTACCCGGCTGACGGCGAGCTGTCTGCCCTGTTGCAGAAAAAATGCTTTGAAACGGGCTTGATTCTGGAGCGCGGTGGCCGTCATGGTTGCGTTCTGCGTCTGCTGCCTTCCCTGCTGATCAGCAATGCTGAGTTGGAAATCTTCCTGGATAAATTTGAAAACGCCCTGCTGTCTGCTGGCGTGAAGCCAGTCTGAGTGGAGCGAATGACCACGATGTCCAAGCAAGTTGAAACAGAACTAAACCCGATTTTGGCCTCTTCTGCACAAAGTATCGAAGCCTATCAGGAAGCGATTACGCAGAGTAGCCAAGCTGTTATGCAGTGGCTGCAACAGCCTGAAATGTATCAGGGCAAAACCGTTGCTGAACTGCGTGAACGCATCACGCTGGATTTTAATCCGCAAGGCCTGGGTAACCAGGTCGCTATCGAGCGTGCGATTGAGTACTTTTTGAAAGACAGCCTGTCGGTGCACCACCCGCAGTGCGTCGCTCACCTGCACTGCCCGAGTTTGGTGGTCAGTCAGGCGGCGGAAGTCTTGATTAACGCCACGAACCAGAGCATGGACTCTTGGGATCAAAGCCCGTCAGCCACCATCATCGAGATGAAGCTGATTGAATGGCTGCGTACTCAGGTTGGCTATCAGTCTGGCGATGCGGGCGTGTTCACCAGTGGTGGCACCCAGAGTAACCTGATGGGGCTGATGCTGGCGCGTGATGCCTTCTTTGCCCGTCAGGGACATTCGATCCAGCAAGATGGGTTGGTTGGTAACCTGAAGAAAATTAAAGTGTTCTGTTCTGAAAATGCCCATTTCTCGGTGCAAAAGAACATGGCTTTACTGGGTCTGGGTTATCAATGTGTTACGCTGGTGAAAACCGATCGCTTCGCGCGGATGGATCTGAACGATTTAGCGGAGAAAGTAGCGCTGGCCAAGGCTAACGGCGAACAGATTCTGGCGATTGTGGCAACAGCTGGTACCACTGACGCGGGTGCGATTGATCCTTTACGGGCGATTGCAACACTGGCGGCAGAGCATCAGATTTGGGTACACGTTGATGCAGCCTGGGGCGGCGCACTGCTGCTGTCCGAGAAGTATCGCGATTATCTCGACGGCATTGAATTGGTGGATTCCATTACGTTGGATTTCCACAAACAATTCTTCCAGACCATCAGCTGCGGCGCTTTCTTGCTGAAAGAAGCGCGTCACTATGAGCTGATGCGCTATCAGGCGGCTTACCTGAACTCTGAGTTCGATGAAGCACAGGGCGTCCCTAATCTGGTGTCGAAATCATTGCAGACGACGCGTCGTTTTGATGCGCTGAAACTGTGGATGGGTCTGGAAGCATTGGGCCAACAGCAGTACGCGGCGATCATCGATCACGGCGTTACGCTGGCACAACAGGTTGCACAGTATGTGGATGAGCATGCTTCGCTGGAATTGGTGATGCAGCCACAGCTGGCAAGCGTTCTGTTCCGTTTCCGCCCGCAACAGCTGGCGACAGCGGATGACGCGACTATTGCACTGCTTAACCAACGCATTGGCGATGCATTGCTGGAATCAGGTCGTGCCAACGTAGGTGTCACCGAATTTAACGGTGTTACCTGCCTGAAACTGACGTTGCTGAATCCAACGGTCAGTCTGGACGATGTCAAAGTTCTGCTGGATCTGGTTGAAAGCACGGCACAGCCTCTGCTGACCGCGTAATTCCCCTGCTTTACTGCATCGTGAAAAGCCGATAACAATAACAGGTTATCGGCTTTTTTTATGATGAATTTCCTCGTTCACAATGCATGATTAACGGTTGAATCCGCACTGCATCATGCTTCATCATATCGGGCTTTCTGGCCGTATTATTTCGCGGGCGCGCTGATGCCGTGGCTACGGAATAAATAGAAATTCTGGGATAGATGAATAAATGACATCACAAAAAGCAACGCTAATAGGGTTAATCGCGGTCGTGCTGTGGAGCGCGATTGTCGGGCTAATTCGGAGCGTGAGTGAAGGATTCGGCGCCGTCGGCGGCGCGGCGATAATCTATACGTTAAGCTCGGTGATGCTATTAATGACGGTGGGTTTTCCTAAGATAAAAACCTTCCCGGTACCCTACCTCATCACCGGCAGTATTCTGTTTGTTTGCTATGAACTGTGTCTCTCCCTCTCTCTCGGCTATGCCAACAACAGCACGCAGGCAATAGAAGTCGGCATGGTTAATTACCTCTGGCCGAGCCTGACGATCCTTTTATCCGTATTGGTTAATCGGCAAAAAACCAGTCTGGTTATTATCCCCGGCATGTTGCTTGCCATCACGGGGATTGGCTGGGTATTAGGTGGTGATGAAGGGTTATCCCTGAGCAGTATTATGAATAACCTCTATAGCAATCCATTAAGCTATGGGCTGGCTTTTTGCGGGGCAATTATCTGGTCGATTTACTGCGCGGTGACAAAGAAAATCGCTAACGGCGCGAACGGTATTACTCTCTTCTTTATCCTGACGGCATTAACGCTGTGGGTTAAATATCTGCTCGCTCCTCAACCTGCATTTATTATCAGTACGCCCGTTATTATCAGTTTACTTCTCGCCGCTGGCGCGATGGGGTTTGGTTACGCGGCGTGGAATATCGGTATTCTGCACGGTAATGTCACCGTTCTGGCGACTGCGTCTTATTTCATTCCCGTCATTTCCGCTGCGCTTGCGGCATTTATTCTCAACTCGACGTTAACCGTGGCCTTCTGGCAAGGTGCGGCAATGGTTAGTCTGGGGTCGCTGCTGTGTTGGTGGTCAACCCGCTCCGCTACATTGAAAAACGTCTCGGAGCAGGCCAATTAATACGCCAGGATGCGGGGAAAATTAATACGAATATCCTGGCTTTTTCGGCAACGTGTCCAACTGCGGTTTGATGAACGGGTCGTAAACGTCATCTTTCCAGCGCTCCGGCTGGATTTCGTTCAACGCGACAGAAAGCGATTCGTCGGAAGAACCGAAATGCTTCTTCAGGACCGCAGCAAGATCTTCTGCGACGGCTTTTTTCTCTTCTTCAGACAGATTCCTTGGGAAGTGTTTGACATCAATATGGGGCATGGAATGGTCCTTTTCAGTGATGAAACAGCACGTTGGTTTAGATAGCCAGTTAAGATAGCTAGTGTGCATGAAGACGGCACAGCGCACAAATAACATCATGTTCTCAGATATTACCTCCACGCGTATGACATTCGCCAAACGGCTAAATGCCGTATAGGCAGCAATGTGCCCTATTGTTACCGTAGCCCGTAGAATGACGGCCCCTCACGGGTAACATTAATAGGGAGAATCCAACATGCGGCACTTGAACTATCTCTGGGTTGCTTTTCTCACCATATTTTTTGCTACATCCCTTTCTCTGTCAGCGGCAACTCAAACGCTGACGCCATCCGAAATTGAAGCATTCAATGCGCAGATTACTAACGCGCAGCGTATTGATGCAACCCTCTCCATCAAAGGACAGTGCTACAGCGACAAGGAAGCAGAATTTCAGGCTAATAGTAATGGATTACAGGAAACGGCGGGTGAACTGCACGCCCAGAAACAGAAATTAGCTACCGAGTTAGAGCATGCAGCATTTGCCGCTAAGGAGTTTTCCAACCGTTTCGAAATGGCATCGAGGGAACGGCATGATCTGGAAAACCAGATGCAGGAAATCAAGCATCAAATTCATGCAAGAGAGGCTGAACTTGACAATTGCAAACGTCAGTTTGGTTTTTTGGGTTTCATGTGTGACTTTGCCGGAGAAATTACGGGCCTGAACGGGGATTTGCGCAGGCTGGACGGCGCAAGGAAGGAAATCGACATTCGGGCCTCCGCAGCCAAAGAACGGTACGAGGCAGCACGCAATGAAAATAATCAGGCTGAAGTACGGTTACATGAAAACCAGATGAAGTCTGAGCAAAACAGCGCTGATATTGCGGCAGTCGAAAACAAGATCGGCATGCTCAAAGTCTCATTAGCCGAGATCAGAAAGCTCAAACAAGATAACGCCACCCTACTCGCCAGGTTTACCGACTCTATTGCGGAACTTAACGGTCTCGACCCAGCCTCAGACCGGCGGTTTGTTGTGAATCGCCTGCGCCAAGAATCTGAATCGTTGAATGCTTTACTGCTTAAGTCTCAAGAATTGCTCGACATAAACGGCCTGCAACTTCCGGGTGGCGAGCGTATCTGCACAAACTAACCTTTTTGCTGAATCTGAGGAGAGAAACATGGCTGCTGAAAATAAAATCATCAGTATCGAGTTCGATGTCAATAAACGTATTGACGCCCAAGTCGAGGAAATTCTGGACAGTAATAAGGTGGCGTTGCCTGATGTTAACCACCCTCTGGTTGAGGATTACATCAGGAGGATTGAGGGCACCTATGACGTTTCCCGATCCAAGGAAGACACCGATAACGCTATCGATTTGCTTTATATCGCCTACAACACAACGCCCCAGGAAGAAGGAAAGATCAGGGTCGAAATTGATAAGTTGATGAGTCGCCTGATTGCGGCTCAGCAGGAAAGCGAACAGAAAATGCGCGGCGCGTCGACGGATGCTGAACGGATTCTCAAATTATTACGCACCCTGTTCAGTGACTGGGCGGAGGCCCGTGACAGCAATAATCCTCAGGACCTGCAAGATTTCATTGGCGAGGATTTAGTGGATCTGGCCAAAGAAATCAAGAAACGGGCTGAGCGAGTCAGTGCCGATTTGACAAAGATCGCGAATACCTACGATAGCATTATTGACGATACCACCAAGACGACACAGCAGGGAGAGCTGGCGCTATCTGCGCGTTTGAAAAATAAGGAAAAGATAGAAAAAGAAATTGCTGAGAACAACGCACAACGCGAAAAACTGGACAGCCTGGTACAAGACCTGCAAAACGATATCGCCAAGTATGAAAAAATGGCGAACGAATATAAATCGCAAGCAGAAACGGCTGAGGATCGCGCTTTTATCATGTCTATCGTGAGCGTCGGCGCACAGATGATTTCATCCATGGTTCCGGCAATTACCGCTGGCATCACAGGGGTCGCCACGGGAGGCGCATCGCTGGTTGCCGCCTCAGTCAACTCTACGGCACGGCAGTTGATCAATGCGGAAACGGCGACAGAAGAGAACGACACAACAGCGAAGGCAATAGAAACTAAGGGAAAAATTGCTGACAAACGTACCGAAAAAACGACCGCTGAGCGTGAAAAAGCTGAGCTGGAGAAGAAGAATCAGGAGCTGACGGCCGAAAAGGAAAAAATTGAAGAGGACGCACAGATCGATGCAGACGCGAAAGCGGTACAGCTGGAATCTCTCGATAACAGAATCAAAGACAACAGTGCGGAAATCAAAGAAAAGGTCAGCAAGATTTCGGCGGCAGAAACCGCGCTGAAAGCCTTAAATGCCGCGCTGGAATCCCTTGGCGATAACATGGGAAGAATGGCAGAGAAACAAGAAAAACAGGCGACGGGTCTCCGCGACATGCAGATGAAAATGCTGGAAAAGGTCGAGGCTTATGAAAAAGAGAAACGTACCCAAGCTGCGGAATTGGTAAAAATCAACGCCCTGCTAAAGGGACAACGAACCGAAGAGGAAACCATTCAACTGGCGATCCAGTCTTTGGGCCTGAGCCTCAAAGCGCTGAAGCGGATGCGTGAAATTATTGTCGAAATCTCTTTTTTCTTCAAAACGTTTGCGAATTTCATGCAGAGCGTCGTAGAAAGTTCAACCGAGCAGTCAGACCTGCTCCAGAAAGCGCTCGATCGGAATCAGCCGACGAAAAGTTTCACGAAGCGCATCAAACGGAACACGAATGATTTCTTCATCACTCAAACGGCTGAATGGCAGGCCGTTGGCATCGTGTCAGCCAAGTTTGTGGATAACTTCAAAGACGGCTGGAGCAAGCTGAATAAATTGAGCGGCACGTACCTGACTGGTGATGAACTGAAATCCTATCTCACTACCTCGGCAAGCCAGATCGAGGACATCGCCTTCAAACGTAAGCAGGCTGCATCGGCCAAACTGGAAGAACTAAACCGGTATCGCGATCGCATACAGTCGAAAGCGTAAATCAACCGAGTGGTTACCCTTATTCCTGCCTCATTCTGAGGCAGGAATTTCAGCTAGCTGATGATAAACAATCCGCTTGAGACAAATTGACCTAAACTCATCGAAGTGTGTCATTCAGGCCACTGTTAGCGATCTGCCAGATTCTTATACTGCTCCTGTTTGGCGCGTAACAGCGCTACCAGTTAACCGGAGATGGGAGCAATAAGATGAAAATAACGCAGATTCGCAATGCGACATTACGACTGGAATTTGGTGGAAAAACGTTTCTTATTGACCCGATGCTGGCACCAAAGGCGACCTATCCCGGCTTCCCGGGAACGGCAAATGCACATCTGCGTAATCCACTGGTCGATCTTCCTCTGCCTATGGCGGCAATTCTGGATGTTGATGCCGTGATTGTGACGCATACGCACCTCGACCATTGGGATGATGCAGCCATCGACGCTATCCCGAAAACAATGCCGATCTTCAGCCAAAATACACAGGATGCTGACATCATTCGGCAAGCGGGGTTTACCTCCGTACGTGTATTGGGTGAGCAGACGGAATACGACGGCATAACGCTGATCAAAACATCCGGCCAACACGGTTCTGATGAAACCTATGCTAATCCACAGATGGCGGAACGACTGGGTGATGTCTGCGGGATTGTCTTTCGACATGCCTATGAAAAATCGTTTTATCTGGCGGGCGATACCGTCTGGAATCAGCATGTTATTGCTGCACTGACGCACCACACTCCCGATGTGGTGGCGCTGAATATCGGCAATGCGGTTATTCCCGGCTTCGGTTCTATTATCATGGGAAAAGAAGATGTACGACGTGTGCATCAGCTTGTACCCAATGCAGCGATAGTCGCAACGCATATGGAAGCGGTGAACCATTGCCTTCTGAGTCGTGTTGAACTGCGTGACTATTTGCACGAAGAAAAACTTCAGTCCGTCGCGCACGTACCGAACGATGGCGAAAGCGTACAATTCTGAACTGGGTAATAACCAGAACCTATTGATGATTTAATGAGGGCTATTATGGCTGTGCTAACCGTTGCGGTGGTTGTCTCCGAGAATTTTAGCCCGTTTCATTTATCTATACCGAGCATGGTTTTCAGCGACATGCTCTATGAAAAAAAACAGTTTGAGATCTTTTTCTGTGCAGAAAAACCGGGCATGGTGGCATCAGAACACGGATTTTCTATCAACGTTGAACACGGATTTTCCGCGTTGGAAAAAGCCGACCTTATCGTAGTCCCGCACTGGAGCCATCCGGAAACGCGCCCTTCTGCACCGCTTCTGGATGCGTTACGCATTGCCGAAGCCCGCAAAGCACAGATCGCAGGATTATGCTTGGGGACTTATGTTCTGGCTTATGCCGGGTTACTAGATGGCCGCCGCGCCTCGACACATTGGGCGTTTGAGCAGGATTTTATCGCCCGCTTTCTTCATGTACAGTTGGATACCAACGCGCTCTATGTCGAAGACGAACATCTGATTACGTCTGCGGGCACGGTAGCGGCAATAGACTGCTGCCTTTATCTGGTTCGTCAACATTGCGGCAGCGCTATCGCTAACCGCGCCGCCCGCCGTCTGGTGATCCCGCCTTACCGTGAAGGTGGACAGGCTCAGTTTATTGAACATCCGGTGCCGGAAAATACACGGGATAGTAAAATCAATCAACTGCTGGACTATCTGCGCAGCCATCTCAGTTCGCCCCACTCTTTGGATGCGCTGGCAAGCCGTGTGCAGATGAGTCGCAGGACATTTACCCGACATTTCTTCCGAGCCACAGGCATGACGGTTAGCGACTGGTTAACGGCGGAACGGCTCCATCATAGCCAGGCATTGCTGGAATCGACCTCCCACTCCATCGAAGCGATTGCGGATAATGTGGGTTTTCAGTCAGTAGTAACCTTTCGACAGCAGTTCAAACAGCGTTTTAGCGTTAGCCCGACCGACTGGCGTAAAACGTTCCAGGATAAAAGCTGCGTCCGCTGATGCTCATCAGCCTGCCGAAAAATAGCCAGATCATTATATTATTGGTGAAGATACGGATTGCCTCCTATCCTTAAAGTGTGATTATGCTCACAATCATTAATACCACGAACACAACACCTCACTGACAAACACGCGCCCTTTCTGACTAACGCTAATCATTCATCGTTACTCTCTGTTTATCCACGATAAAACATGGAGAACCCATGCAAACGCGTAATACGAAGCTGATTATTTTCAGCGATCTCGACGGATCGTTACTCGATCATGAGACTTATCGGTGGGATGCCGCGCAACCGTGGCTGACGCGACTGGCGAATGAAGGAATTCCACTGATTATCACCACCAGTAAAACGGCGGCTGAAGTTGAGCCCTTACGGCGGGCGCTCGGGCTGGAACCGTATCCCTATATTGCGGAAAACGGCGCCATTGCCGTGCTGCCGACGACATGGCAATCACATCCTGATTATCCAAGGAAGAGGATTGGTGCAGGGTATTCCGTTATCCGCACTCAGCTGGAATCGCTGCGCGCATCCGGTTTCCGTTTCAAAGGCTTTGGCGATATGAGCTGTACGGAAATAGCAGAGATGACGGGATTAGTCACGCAAGACGCCCAGCGGGCGCAACAGCGAGAAGCCACTGAACCGCTGCTATGGCTGGATGAGCAAAATGCCCTACTGCGTTTTTGCCAGTTATTGGCAGAGGCGGGTCTGGCTCTGACTCAAGGTGGTCGCTTTTATCACGCCATGAGTGCCCAAACGAGTAAGGGATTCATGGTTAACTGGATAAAAACACAGTATATCGAGAAATACGGTACTGACGTCAAAACACTTGGGCTGGGCGACGGTCCGAACGATATATCTCTGTTATGCGCGGTGGACTACGCCGTATTAATTAAAAGAAAGGTAAATCAAATAATTAACCTGCCTGAATCGTACAGCGGCGAGCAATATTGCACGCAGAAGTCAGGGCCCCAAGGCTGGAGTGAAGGACTGGATCATTTTATCGGCAACGAGTATTTCTCGGCACGACATAGCCGCAAGAGAGTATGGGGTGCATAGGATGAGCGAATTTTATCAAGATGGCATCATTACCAATTTTCACAATCTCACTCAGAGAAGCACGGAAGAGTTGGAGTCTGAACTTCAGGTATTTTCTGGGCAAAACAGTATGGGGCTGATTCTGCCATCGCTGTACTCTGAGCTGGAAGGCCCCGCGCTGAGCCACATTGTCGATCAACTGTCTCAGGTTTCTTACCTTGGCGAAATTGTGATTGGATTGGATCGCGCCGATCGGGAGCAGTTTCTTTACGCCCGAAAATTCTTCTCTCGCCTGCCGCATCGACATCGCATTCTATGGAACGATGGCCCGCGCCTGAAAGCGCTCAGCGACGAACTGGCAGAAAAGTCACTGGCACCGGAGGAACCGGGCAAGGGCCGGAATGTCTGGTTTTGTGTCGGTTACACGCTGGCATCGCGTCGTTCTGATTGTGTCGCGCTACATGATTGTGACATTGTCACCTATGACCGTGCAATGCTGGCTCGCCTACTCTATCCCGTGGCGAATCCGCACTTTAATTACGACTTCTGCAAGGGCTATTACGCCCGTGTTGCAGAGGGAAAACTGAATGGCCGTGTGGGGCGTCTGCTGGTCTATCCGTTACTGAAATCGCTGCAAAAGGTCTACGGCAATTCCGACTATCTGGATTACATGCGCAGTTACCGCTATCCGCTTTCCGGTGAGTTTGCGATGCGCACCACCATTCTGAACAACCTGCGTATTCCTGGCGATTGGGGACTGGAAATTGGCGTGCTGTCAGAAATTTATCGCGGAACCGCCACCCGCCGCATTTGTCAGGTGGATATCGCCGATCGCTACGACCATAAACATCAGCCGATGTCTGAAGGCGATCCTAACGCGGGGTTGCAGCGCATGGCGGCGGACATCACAAAAGCGCTGTATCGCAAGCTGGCGATTCTCGGTGTGAATATCTCCACGGACTCTTTTCGCGTCCTGCGGGCGACCTACTATCGCACCGCGCTTGATATGATCGATGCTTTCGAGCATGACGCACGTATGAACGGCCTGAGTTTCGACCGTCATAAAGAGGAGTCGGCGGTGGAGTTATTTTCTGATGTCATCACCTTTGCTGGTCATGCCTATAGCGATGTCCTGGGTGACAAACCGTTTGTGCCGAGCTGGAACCGCGTGCAGTCCGCGTTTCCCGATATCCTTGAGCGGTTGTATGCGGCGGTAGAAGCCGACAATCAGGAAACGTGATGCCTTCCGCTATGTACTCGCTATCCCATAGGGCAAACGCATCATGATGCATCATTGGCTGCGTCATGATGGATCTCTTGCATAAGTAATTCATATCATTCGATTTTATCACTCAATGAATAAACCAATTTTTCTTACCTTTAATCGACACGTCAGAAAGTGCAGCATTTCCCGCCAGGCGGGCATGTTTGTCGTAAGAAAATATTATTTCACCTATTTGACAAGGCATTAGCGTTCAATCGATTAATGAAGTTGGCGCGCTTTATGCTTTAGCTCTCCTGTCATTATGTAACTAAGGAGAGTGTTTTGATGAATTTTTTAATCAATGAAAGCGACGTGTTAAACCCAAAACGCAGAGCATTATTAAAACTTTCGGGCGCCCTGCTGGGAACGGCGGCGGTAACAACAGGGTTAAGCTCGCGGGTTTTTGCCGAGACTCAACCCGAGAATGCTGCATTTACCGCACCGTCGGCCACTAACCCAATCCGTATTAACTTCAATGAAAATCCTCTCGGTATGTCGCCCAAAGCGCAAGCCGCCGCGCGCGAGGCTGTCGTGAAAGCCAACCGCTATGCAAAGAATGAAATTTTACTGCTTGGCAATAAACTGGCGGCACATCATCAGGTCGAGGCTCCTTCCATCTTGCTGACGGCCGGATCGTCCGAGGGTATTCGAGCAGCAATCGAAGCCTACGCGTCGCTGGATGCACAACTGGTGATTCCTGAACTAACCTATGGCGACGGCGAGCATTTCGCCAAAATTGCCGGAATCAAGGTGACGAAAGTCAAGATGCTCGATAACTGGGCCTTCGATATTGAAGGACTAAAAGCCGCCGTGGCAGGTTACAGCGGCCCTTCCATCGTTTATCTGGTCAATCCGAATAACCCAACGGGCACGATTACGCCAGCGGATTTCATCGAACCGTGGATTGCCAGCAAGCCAGCCAATACGATGTTTATCGTCGATGAGGCTTATGCCGAGTTCGTCAATGACCCGCGCTTTCGCTCAATTTCACCGATGATCACGCAGGGGGCAGAGAACATTATTTTGCTCAAAACGTTCTCCAAAATACATGCTATGGCCGGTATGCGCGTTGGGTATGCCGTCGCCCATCCCAACGTCATTGCGTTGATGGGACGGTATGTCGCGGGCGAAAAAATCAACTTTAGCGGCGTGGATGCCGCATTGGCATCCATGGACGATGCAGCATTCATTACCTACAGCAAAAAGAGTAATGATGTGTCACGTCAAATCCTGCTGAAAGCGTTGGATGATCTGAAACTGCCTTACTTACCGTCAGAGGGAAATTTTGTTTTCCACCAGTTGGTCGTGCCGCTGAAGGATTACCAAAAGCATATGGCAGACGCGGGCGTGTTGATTGGTCGCGCGTTTCCTCCGGCGGATAACTGGTGTCGTATCTCGTTAGGGACACCGCAGGAAATGCAGTGGGTCGCGGATACCATGTGCGAATTCCGTAACAAGAACTGGATTTAATCCTTCGTAATACCCACCTTGCCGCACCGCAGTGGCCGACATTCGCCTCTCGTTCTGAGGGGCGATTATTCCTGAACCGTATCGTTGAAACCGGAGTAACGCTTGACCCACGGGGAATTGCGCGGCTAAATGATCGCATGCCTTTCATTATTTATATTGATATCAGGCACAAGCAACATATGAAAACGGTCAGGGAGAAATAAGAGCATGATTATTTTTGTTACCGGTGCAACGGCTGGGTTTGGTGAGTCAATTACGCGTAAATTCATTAGTGCAGGCCATAAAGTGATCGCAACTGGCCGCCGTCAGGAACGTCTGGATGCGCTGAAGGCAGAACTGGGCGATGCGCTGTATCCGTTAAAACTTGATGTGCGCGACCGTCAGGCGATTGAACAGGCTGTTGCTGCACTGCCAGCCGAATGGCAGACAATTGATGTGCTGGTGAACAACGCCGGGCTAGCACTGGGTCTGGAACCTGCGCATAAAGCCTCGGTAGACGATTGGGAAGACATGATCGATACCAACAACAAAGGGCTGGTGTTCATGACACGTGCGCTGCTGCCTGCCATGGTGGAACGTAATATCGGTCACGTCATCAATATCGGTTCTACCGCAGGAAATTGGCCATATGCAGGCGGTAACGTGTACGGTGCCAGCAAGGCGTTCGTACAGCAGTTTAGCCTGGGATTACGTGCCGATCTGTCTGGTACCCGAATCCGTGTAACGAATATCGAACCGGGCTTGGTCGGTGGAACGGAGTTCTCGGCCGTGCGTTTCAAAGGTAACGATGACAAAGTCAGTAAAACCTATGACAACACGACGCCGCTGACCGCCGAAGATGTATCCGAAGCCGTTTTCTGGGTCGCCACCCTGCCAGCACACGTCAATATCAATACGCTGGAAATGATGCCAGTCAGCCAATCTTTTGCTGGGTTAAGCGTACACCGCGAAGGCTAATCATTACTGAAACACAAGAATTAAGGGCATGAACACGGTTTCATGCCCTTTTCTATGGGTCACACACTGGAGTTTGCCAGATACTGAGCGGTTATAGTGCCGTTGAAGCGAAGGATGTATACTTCTCGCTATAGGTAACCTTCCTTTTTGCACAATGCGCGGAGGTTACAGGGAACGGCGGTCGTCTTTTGTTGTCTATCGCTTGCCGTGCGCTTTATCGTTCCGCGGCACCGGCGTTTGTTTTTATCATTCGTTCTGTCAAGGTGAAACATGAACCACTACTCTTTTTCTTCTCTGATTCGGGCTCTCATCCCGCTTTCTTTGGTTATCGTTTCCGCTGCCTGGCAGCCTGCCGCACTGGCAGATACGCGCCACATCATTGTTGATTCCGGCGACAGCGCATTGTCGAAAGAAGCCGCGCGTCAAAGCAAAGAGCAATGGGACTCAACCCGCTCACTGCGTAATAAAGTGAATAACCGCGTTGAGAAAGAATTCGATAAAACGGAAAAAGCGATTGATGGGCGTGAAAAATGCAACGCCAGCTATAACGTCAATGCTTACTGGGAAAGCACGACAGAACGCTGTCTCGACCGCCGCAGTGGCCGCCCCGTTACCCCCTGATTTTTCACCCACGCCTTCTGGCGTGGGTTTCCCCTTTTCTCTTTGTCGTAGCCTGCGCCCGAAGGTGCCATCACCGTTAAACTCAACGATTATCGCTCGTACCAACACGCATTTTTATTCAAATGGAGTGCATCAGGATGAATATGGATTTAGCACGATTATTTCCACGCGCTTTTCACCTCAAACTGTGGGGCGTGTTTATCATGTGTCTCTTGGTCAGTTCGTGTGCAAGCACTTATCCGAAGACGGATAACATCACAGCTATCACCAATAACAATGGGACGCTTATCGCTGAGTCTGCTGACTACGTTTATAAATTCTCCGACGCCCGCGCTCAAAAAGAGTATCAGGACTATTACGCATTTTATCGTGATTACAAAGACATCATCACCGGCGTGAGGGTCGATTTTTCTCTCCGTAATGGTCAGGTCTATGCGAGGTATAAAAACGTGATTGATACTCGCCGATTAACCAAAGAGCAGGAAGTCGATTTACGCGAACTCTACGCGGCGAACATTCCCACGACAAATGGGAAAGGTGAAGTCACCTTTAGCGCAAACGGCACATTCAGTAAGAAAGAAGGTTCACTGGTCAGCTCGACCCAAAATGGGCGTCTGCCGCAGCCTATTCCAGTAGTCATCAACAGCAGTGATAACTCCGGCAAAGAGGTGCTGCTTGCTCCCCTCATGATTCCAGCCGTTGTCCTTTTCCCGCTATTTATGATGTATGGCTGCGCTACCGGGCCCTGCGTTTAACCTTCTCCGGGCCATCATTGATGGCCTGAATCCGCGGCTTTTTCGCGTTATCGTCATCGTTTGATATACTCAAAGAGACTTTTTTCAGAGAAAAGGATCAAAAGATGAAAAAAACCGTCATTTTTGGTGCCGCGTTATTCCTGGTTGCTCCGTTGGCTGCACAGGCATCTTGCGAGAGCGTGAAAGCGGATATTGCCCAGAAAATCATCGCCAACGGCGTACCAGAATCCGGTTTTACGCTGGATATTGTCCCGAACGATCAGGTGAATCAGGCCGGAGGTCAGGTGGTTGGTCACTGCGAGAGTGATACTCACAAGATTGTTTACACCCGCCATGCTGAGGGCGACGCCAATACAGAAAGTGCGCCAGCGCCAGCAGAAGGTCAACCGACGACCACACCGTAACCCTTCCTCTGGATGTTCAAAATAAATGTTCAAAAGGCGCTTTCGCGCCTTTTCTTTTGCCTTATTTTTGTCGGGTTTCAACCTGCCCTGGTCGCTGGCTCGCGGGGATCATTCTGGCGGAAAGCAGCGTGATAGCCGCGATGAGTGCAGAAACGATAAATACGCCGTGGATAGACGAGGCGACTTGCGATGCCAGCGTATCGAGCTGGTTTACGCTCAGCAGGATACGCTTAGCGGGATCCATCAGCGTCTGGAGTGGATCGCTCACTTCCGGTAATCGCCAGTGCAGACTGATGTTCAGCGTCGCGCCAAGGATTGCCGTTCCCAGTGCGGAACCCAGCATGCGGGTAAACATGGCAGAGGCCGTTGCAATGCCGCGGATGGAGTAGTCCACCGAGTTTTGTATCGATACCAGAAACGTGGTGCTACTTAGCCCCATTCCTGAACCGATCAAAAATGCCGCGAGCCGCGCCCACATCAGGTTGCTGTCCGGTTGAACGGTTAGCAGCGTCAGGCTACCGATAATCAACACAATACCGCCGAGCATTGCCGTAAACCGGTAAGACGTCCACAGCATTAAGCGCCCGCTCAGCGTGCTGGCCAGTGGCCATCCAATCGACATCATCGCCAGTATACTGCCGGCTTCCAGCGGCGTTTTCCCCATCACGCCCTGGATAAACGTTGGCAAAAAGGCGCTCACACCCATCATGGCGGCCCCGACGACCAAGCCACCGAGATTACCGGCGATAATGACCCGATTGCGCCACAGCGCCAGCGGAAACAGCGGCTCCGGCGTACGCTTTTCCTGTCGAACTAACAGAATGCTGCCGACAGCAGAGATCGCAAGCAGCGGGATCACCCAGTAGCCAAACACCTCAGCCTGTAGCAGCGCCATCAGCAAACTGGCGACGGACACAATCAGATAGAACGCCCCCATCCAGTCCAGTTGATGCTGGCGTACGGCATTGATCGTTGGCAGATAACGCGCCAGCAGGAAGATGGAGAACAGCCCAATCGGCACGTTGACCCAGAAGACCAGCGCCCAGTTGAAGTGTTGCACGATAAACGCCCCCAGCAGCGGGCCGATAATCGCGGAAAAGCCCCACACGCTGGACAAATAGCCCTGTATTTTCGGACGCTCGGTTGAGCTATACACATCAGCAACAATGGTGAAGGCAATCGGCGTAATCGCGCCCGCCCCCAGCCCTTGCAAAGTGCGGAAGACGATCAGCCAGCCCATCTGCGTCGAGAATCCGCATAGAATCGACCCCAGCAAGAACACGATCATGCCGAAGAAGAATATCTTTTTGCGGCCATACAGGTCGGCCAATCGGCCATAAATTGGAATACTGATCGACTGTGTCAGCAAATAACCCGCAAAGACCCAGCCCAATAGGGAAAACCCGCCTAAATCGGCGATGATGGTCGGCAGCGCGGTGGCGACAATCGTCACTTCAATCGCGGCCGTGAACATAGCCAACATACAGGCAATTAAAATCCAATGGCGATGTGGGACAGGTGTTTGCTGCTGGTTATTCTCTGTTTTCATTATATTTTCAGGATAAGAAGAAAAACTGCCTGTGAGTATAACAGGTGGCGTGGCGGAGAAAATTTATTCCCGCAGAGAAGCGGGAATAGAAGACGAAAGAAATTAGTAACTGACGGCAGAAAGATCGATATAAGACGAGAGATCCCGCTGTTCGGCGCGCGGCAAGTAAGGCAGTTCACCCAGCTGCGGTGCCGGAATTTTTTTCCGCAGAACGTGAATGATTTCTGCGTAATTCGCCAGTCCGGGGTTAATACGGTTAGCGACCCAGCCAACCAGCGGCAAACCATCGTTGATGATCGCCTGTGCCGTCAGCAGCGCATGGCTGATGCAGCCCAGTTTGATGCCAACAACCAGCACGACAGGTAGCTGTTCCTGCACCACCCATTCGGAATACGGACGCAGATCGTTCATGACGGTTCGCCATCCGCCTGTCCCTTCAACCACCACGATATCCGCCGTCTCACCCATGTGGCGCAGGCCTTGCGTCATCGTGCAGTAATCAATGGTTCCTTCACTGGCGCTGATTTCATCTTCCCGCAATGCGATAGGGTTAACCATGTTATAGGGCAATTCGAGCGTCGAGGCCGCCTGTAGCAACAGTGCATCTTTATTACGCAGGCCTGCTTCCGTCTCTTCGCACCCTTTTGCTATCGGTTTGTAGCCCGCAACCGATTTGCCTGCCAGCGCCAGTTTTTGCAGTAGCGCCTTGGATACCACCGTTTTGCCAACGGCGGTATCAGTACCAGTGACAAAAATACGTTTCAACATGGGATAACTCCAGACCACCTGAATACCAAAAAACAAGCACAGCCAAAATGCTTTCCAAGCGTGAAAGTCTAGGCTATGCCTCATTCGGGCGGTTTGCGTTAGCGCAATGTTTTGTTGCTCTACGCCTTTATGGTTATCCCTGTAGCAATTTAACCAGCAGCGATCCGTTATAGAGCGCGTCTTTTACCAGTGCCGCTCCAGGCATCGTACCCTGATTGTAGAACTGGGTCGCTTCCACCTGGATGTTGTGGCTATAGGGCGGGAATGATTGCTGTTGAATACAGCCTAAAATGGCGGGGTGTAAAATACTGGCCGCTTTATTCAGGGGGGAGCCCACCAGAATTTTATCGGGATTGAAGAGATTCACCATGATGGCGACTATTCGCCCTACGTTATGGCCGACATCGTTAATGATATCTTTGGCTAACTGATCGCCTTTGAGCGCCGCGTCACACAGGTTCTCAACGCTAAGCGGCGAACCGTGCAGAAGTGAACTCATGGAGGTATTCATGCGCTGTTGCGCCAGTTCCAGCATATTTTCCGTGCTGGCGACGGTTTCCAGACAGCCGTGATTGCCGCAATAGCAACGTTTGCCATAAGGATCGACCTGCGTGTGCCCGATTTCGACCAGATTTCGACTCCCTGCGTGCAGGATACGGCCACCAGTAATTACGCCCGCGCCGACGTTATGGTCGATCACCACCTGAATCACATTTTGGCAATCGCGCGATGCGCCGTATAGCGCTTCGGCCATCGTCCAGGCGCAGATATCGTGCTGCAAATACACGGGCAACCCCGTGCGCTGTTCCAGCGCGGGGCCAATCGCCATTTCCTCAACGTCATAAAACGGCATCCGGTGAATGATGCCCTTGCTGGCATCAATCATGCCCGGCGCGGTAATGGCGATTGCCGTTAGTCGCTCCAGCCGCTTTTGATGACGAATAAAAAATTGGTCAATCTCATTCAGAATACGTTCAAGCAGCGGCTGCGATGACGTAGCGGGAAGCGGGATTTCCTCTTCCACAACCAGCTTGCTGCTGAGATCGCGCAGCGCCAATAACAGGGTATTGTGGCTGATACGTGCGGAAAGATAGTGCCAGGCTTCGGTATCCAGAATCAGGCCGATTGCGGGACGCCCCCTGCTGCCCACATCCTGGTATTCGGTTTCCTGTACCAGATGGGCTTCCAGCAGTTCGCGGACGATTTTGGTAATACTGGCGGGCGCGAGCTGAGCGCGTTTGGACAGTTCGATACGTGATATCGGGCCGTACTTATCGATCAACCGATACACCGCACCGGCATTCATTTGTTTGATTTGATCGATGTGTCCTGGTTGACCGTCGGATATCACAAACCTGGCTCCTACTCATTATATACCCGTCATACTTCAAGCTGCATGTGCGTTGGCTTCAGTCAGTCACCCGAATCACTTACCTGAGTAAGCTCATCGGGATTCCTTCCCTTGCCGCCTTCCTGCACCCCGAATTATTTAGGGTATATCTGGCACTGCTGTTGAAAAATTTATCTTTATTATTGCGGCATGACTATTTTTCACGCTGCAAAATAAAAAAACTGCGGGTATGGTGGGGCTTTTCACTAAACTCGTCAAATATTTGATTCGTTATGTGATTTAGCGCGCATATTTTAACGATTATCCGCCCAGCATCAGCGACATCAGCACTTTCGCAGCAGCACTTTGCGGCTGATGTCGTGCCGTCACCAGCCAGACTTCCGTTGTGGCGTCTTCTTCTTCCAGCAGCAAATATTTCACGCCATCGACCCGAATACGCAAAAACGATGCTGGCAAGATGGACACGCCCAATCCCGCGGATACCAGGCCGACGATGGTCATCGCCTCGCCCACTTCCTGCGTAATGTAGGGGCTGATGCCATAGCGTTTCAGCAGCGTCAGCGTATCGTCATACAGCGCCGTTCCAACCGCGCGCGAAAAGAAAACGAACGGCTCATTTGCCAGCTGTGTGATGTTGATTGCTCGCCCTGCGTCCTGTTGCGCTAGCGGATGGGACTCCTGCACGACAGCGATCAGCGGTTCACGCAGCAGCAACTGATGATCCAGCGCGTCTGGCAACGGATTATTGCGCATAATGCCGATATCAAGCTTACCGTTCAGCAGCGGTTCAATTTGCTGCTTGGTGTTAAGCTCCATCATCTGAATATGCACTTCCGGGTATGTTTGGCGAAAACGCAGCAGGCTGCTGGAGATCTTTTTGATAAACGGTGCGGACGAGGTAAAGCCAATCGTTAATTCCCCAATTTCACCGCGTTGAATGCGGGACGCCCGTTCCGCCGCCTGATCAACCTGACTGATAATCGACCAGGCCTCTTTCAGGAACATCTCGCCTGCTGGCGTGAGCTGGACATTCCGGTTGTTGCGCGCCAACAATTTTGCCCCCACCTGCTCCTCCAGAATCTGAATCTGTTGGCTTAGTGGCGGCTGTGAAATGCGTAATCGTTCTGCGGCTCGGCCAAAATGCAGCTCTTCCGCGACCGCGATAAAATAGCGAAGGTGACGTAGTTCGATATTCATACTTTAAACATATCAATCATGATTATTAATATATTATACAAAATAATATCACTCTTCTATGATCCTCCCATTGTTGTTTTACGCCTGATTTACCCTTTCCGGTAAGGAATTATTGTGAGTAACCTGCCATCTTCTGCATCGAACGAGTGGCCTCTTTCTACGGCCGACGATGCGGATGATATTGCCCCGAAACATTCTGGTAAAACGCCTTATATCACGCGTGGTACGCCACAATTTATGCGCGTCACACTGGCGCTGTTTTCTGCCGGGTTAGCAACGTTTGCCCTGCTGTATTGTGTTCAGCCGCTGCTGCCGGTGCTCTCTCAGGATTTCGGTATTTCTCCGGCGACCAGCAGTCTGTCGCTTTCCGTTTCAACGGTGATGCTGGCGTTTGGGCTGCTGTTTACCGGACCACTCTCCGACACCATCGGTCGTAAGAATGTGATGGTCGTGTCCTTGATGCTGGCCGCGCTCTGTACTGTGATTTGCGCATTTATGACCAGTTGGAATGGCGTATTGGTCATGCGGGCCATGATGGGTCTGTCGTTAAGCGGTGTCGCTGCCGTCGCCATGAGCTACCTGAGTGAAGAAATTCACCCCAGCGTGCTGGCGTTCTCGATGGGGTTATATATCAGCGGTAACTCCATTGGCGGCATGAGCGGACGTCTGGTCAGCGGGGTCTTAACGGACTATTTCCCATGGCGAGTCGCCATCGGTACGATCGGCGTACTGGCGCTCATTGCCGCGATAACATTCTGGCGTATTCTGCCCGACTCACGACATTTCCGACCCGGTTCGCTGCGTCCAAAAACGCTGCTGCTGAATAGCAAATTACACTGGCGCGATGCGGGCTTGCCGCTGCTGTTCCTTGAGGGATTTTTGCTGATGGGCGCGTTCGTTACCCTGTTCAACTACATTGGGTATCGGTTGCTGGCTCCGCCTTATTTACTCAGTCAGGCGGTGGTTGGCTTACTCTCCGTGGTTTATCTCACCGGAAGTTACAGCTCGCCAAAAGCCGGAGCATTAACGGCTCGCTACGGACGCGGCCCAGTGCTAAGCATTGCGATCCTCCTGATGCTAACGGGACTGGGGATGACGGCACTGAGCTCGCTCTTCGCGATCTTTAGCGGGATGATGCTTTTTACCGCCGGTTTCTTCGCCGCCCATTCGGTAGCCAGCAGTTGGATTGGCCAACGGGCGCGGCGTGCGAAAGGTCAGGCGTCATCAATGTATCTCTTTTCTTACTATCTGGGCTCCAGTCTGGCCGGTACGCTGGGGGGATTCTTCTGGCATTCATTCGGCTGGATGGGGATCACCGCGTTCCTGAGCACTCTGTTACTTCTCGCGCTGGTCGTTAGCCTGATACTCAAGCATCGCCTTTAAACGCCTTTCTTACCGGAGTTTGCCTGAATCAGGTAAACTCCGCGCTGTTTCCACGTTATCTCTCTATGACCCCCGTCGAACCTGCTTGAAATAATACCGACCACGATTGCTGAAGTGTCCATTTATCAGTATAAAGATAAGTATGTTGTAACTAAAAAGGCTTTTGCTATGAACCGCTATACGCTAATCGATCGCATGAACCACTGCTTCCAGACGTTAGAACAGAAACTTGCGCTGATGCAGCAACAGTTTGCCGAGTATCGGCTGCTGGCCGGGCGCGTCTATTCCCTTCCGCATGTGGAAAAAGGAACGGAGCACGACCCTATCGAACATATCACCGTCACGCAGTACGTCGGGCAGGAAGCGCGCGATAAAGGGCTAGCGCACTTTCAGCGTCTGTTCATTCACCACTACCCGGAAACGCTCAGCAGTAAAAGCGCTATACGCTTGCCGGGCGCACTCTGCTTTTCCGTCAACGCCGCGCAGTATCAGCAGGCACAGTTGCTCATTGCGGAAATTAACGCACTGAAAAAAGAACTGGAGCAGATTATTACCGTCGAATCGGGGCTAGAGCCGGAACAGCGCTTTGAGTTCGTCCACACGCATTTGAAAGGATTGATCACGCTTAGCGCTTACCGTTCGCTGACGCTCATAACGAATCCGGCATCAGTTCGTTTTGGCTGGGCGAATAAGCATGTCATCAAAAATATGACGCGTGTGGAGCTGCTGGAGAAACTCACCAAGAGTCTGAATGCGGCAAAGCATACGACGCCGTATACCAAAGCGCAGTGGATTGAACATATCGAGCAGGAAATTGACGCGGTCTTGTCGCTGCCGGAAGACGCCATTTTGAAAATTAAACGCCCGGTCAAAGTCCAGCCTATCGCCCGCGTGTGGTATCCCGAACAGCAAAAACAGGTTCAGCATCCCTGCCCGTCTCCCCTGCTTGTGCTTTGTCAGCAAGAATCCGGCGGCGAGATCCCCATTATCGGTGAACTCAATCCTTATGACGCCAATAACATCAAGCATAAACACAAACCGAAAGCGGCCGAACTTCGCCTGCTCATTCCGCGTTTGCACCTGTATACCGATGCGCCGGAATAAAAAAGAAAAAGCCTGCGGGTAAACACCGGCAGGCTATAGGATAAAACGCTGACTATCGTGCCATTACTTTTTCAGGCTACCGACCATATCTTCCGGTCGAACCCACTCATCAAACTGTGCTTCGGTTAGGTAGTTCAGTTTGAGCGCGGCCGCCTTCAGCGTCAGCCCTTCTTTGTGCGCTTTTTTGGCAATTTCTGCCGCTTTGTCATAGCCAATATGTGTGTTGAGCGCCGTCACCAGCATCAGCGATTCATTCAGCAACTGATTGATGCGATCGCGATTCGGCTCGATCCCCACCGCACAGTGCTCATCGAAGCTCTTCATACCATCAGCCAGCAGGCGAATTGATTGCAGGAAGTTATGAATCACCATAGGACGATAGACGTTCAGCTCAAAGTTACCGGACGCCCCGCCGATATTCACGGCGACATCGTTGCCCATCACCTGGCAGCACAGCATCGTCAGCGCTTCACACTGGGTCGGGTTGACCTTGCCTGGCATGATGGAGCTACCCGGCTCGTTTTCAGGAATGCTCAGTTCGCCGATACCACAGCGCGGGCCGGACGCCAGCCAGCGCACATCGTTGGCAATCTTCATTAACGATGCAGCCAGCCCCTTCAAGGCACCGTGCCCGTGAACCAACGCATCACAGGTCGCCAGCGCTTCGAATTTATTCGGCGAGGTCACAAACGGTTGACCGGTCAGTTTCGCCAGTTCTGCTGCCACACGCACCGCGTATTCGGGATGCGTGTTTAGCCCAGTTCCGACCGCAGTGCCGCCCAGCGCCAGCTCACAAATGTGTGGCACGCTGTTTTCGATATGCTTCAGGTTATGCTGCAACATCGCGGCCCAGCCGGAGATTTCCTGCCCCAGCGTCAACGGCGTGGCATCCTGTAAATGCGTACGGCCGATCTTGACGATATCCTTAAACTGCTCGGCCTTGGACGCCAGCGTGGCGTGTAACGCTTTCAATTCAGGAATCAGGTGTTCGTTGATCGCGACAACAGCGGCGACATGCATCGCCGTCGGGAAGACGTCGTTGGAACTCTGACTTTTGTTGACATCATCATTCGGATGAACCAGACGATTGTTGCCCCGCTCTCCCCCCAGCAGTTCACTGGCACGGTTAGCCAACACCTCGTTCATATTCATATTGCTTTGCGTGCCAGACCCCGTCTGCCAGATCGCTAGCGGGAATTCCCCGGCATGCTGACCAGCCAACACTTCGTCCGCCGCCTGAATAATCGCATTTCCCCGATCGGCAGGCAGAAGCGAGAGATCCATGTTGACGCGGGCTGCCGCGCGCTTGGTTTGCGCCAGTGCATAAATCAGCGCACGGGGCATTTTCTCTTCAGAAATACGGAAGTGTTCCAGCGATCGCTGTGTCTGTGCGCCCCATAACCGTTCAGCAGGAACATCAATCGGTCCCATTGAGTCTTTTTCACTACGCGTCGTGCTCATTACCTTTCCTCCTTAAACACACATTCAAATAGTAGAAGACATCGAATCACATCGCCGGGCCTATTCTGATCACACTCACTGGCCTTATCACGCTTATTGGTCTACTAACACTGTCTGGCATCGCGCTACATAAAACATTACCATGAAGCGAAGAAGATGCAGTGTATTCATAATCACTCAAGTAATTAACAGCCAGCATCACAGAAATTAACAATTAATGTAATAGCAGGGAGCCGACATGCAAAAAATGCTCAATTGCGTCCAGCACTACGCCTGGGGCAGCAAACACGCCTTAACTGAGCTATATGGCATTGATAACCCTAATAATTTACCGATGGCGGAACTTTGGATGGGTGCCCATCCTAAAAGCAGTTCGGCGATTATTGATGAAAAAGGCAACACCCGCAGCCTGCGAGAAGTGATTGCTGAAGACTCGACTACCCATCTTGGCGCAACGATCGCACAACGTTTTGGCGAATTGCCCTTTTTGTTTAAGGTATTGTGCGCGGAACAGCCACTTTCCATTCAGGTTCATCCCAGTAAATCGTCGGCAGAACAAGGCTTTGCGAAAGAGAATGCAGCGGGTATCCCGCTCGATGCGGCCGAAAGAAACTACAAAGATGCCAATCACAAACCGGAATTGGTCTACGCATTAACGCCCTTTCAGGCCATGAATGGGTTCCGAGAATTATCTGAAATTGTGCAGTTGCTGGAGCCAGTTGCCAGCGCACATCCGTCCATCTCCGCGTTTTTACAACAGCCCGATGCGAAGAATCTCGCCATGCTCTTCACCAACCTGCTGAGTATGGAAGGTGAGCAAAAATCGCGTGCGCTCGGCGTCTTGAAGGCCGCGCTAAATAGTCAAAATGACGAACCGTGGGCGACCATCCGCGCGATCACACAATACTATTCCGACGACAGCGGATTGTTCTCCCCGCTGCTGCTGAACGTCATTACGCTCCAACCCGGCGAAGCCATGTTCCTGTTTGCGCAAACGCCGCATGCTTATCTGAAAGGCGTGGCATTAGAAGTCATGGCGAACTCAGACAACGTGCTGCGCGCTGGGCTAACGCCGAAATATATTGATATTCCAGAACTGCTGGATAATGTCGTGTTTGAAGCCAAACCTGCAAACCAGTTGCTGACGACGCCACACCGACAGGGTAATGAACTCAGTTTCCCGATTCCTGTTGAGGATTTTGCTTTTTCGCTGCACGAACTGAGCCAGAGCCCGCAGACGCTCAGCCAGAATAGTGCCGCCATTGTATTTTGTATTGACGGCCATGCCGTCCTGCAAAAAAATGAGCAGCGGCTCTCGCTACGTCCGGGAGAATCCTGCTTCATTTCCGCCAGCGAATCACCGATAACGGTTGAGGGACAGGGGCGTCTCGCTCGCGTATTTAACCGATAACTTGTTCCATACGCTGCGGTTACCTACGGGTAAGTTGCCAGCGTTTCGCGTTGAAAACGCGCATTTTTTTACTAAAGGATGAATAAAAATGAAGAAGTCGTTAGTCGCCGTAGGCGTTATTGTTGCTCTGGGTGCCGTCTGGACCGGCGCATCCTGGTACACCGGCAAGCAGATGGCTCAGCAAATTGATGGCTTTACCGATACGCTGAATACCAAACTCAAGCAAGCCTACCCGAACGCGGGCCTGAAAGTCGTCTATCGCGACTATAAGGGCGGCGTATTCAGCAGCACTCTCTCCTATGTGCTGCAAGCGGATGGTTCGATAGGCACAGCAGAAGGCGCGAAGATCCTTGCGCCCGGTGAAGAGCTCGTCTTCAACGAAACCGTGTCTCACGGGCCATTCCCGCTGGCACAGCTTAAGAAGTTCAACCTCATCCCTGCAATGGCGTCTGTCCATACCGAGTTGGCCAACACACCCGCCGTCAAAGCCTGGTTTGAACTGACGAAAGATAAGCCGTTCTTTACGGCCGAAACTCGCGTCGCTTACAGCGGAGATACGCAGTCACTCGTTACGCTGGCCCCTATCGACCATCAGTCGCCAGAACAGAAATTTTCCTTCAGCGGCGCGGAAGCCTTGGTAGATATCGGGCACGACCTGCGCAGCAGCAAGCTGGATACCACCATCAGCAGCGTGAAGATGGAAAGAAAAAATGCCTGGGGCCAAACAGAGAACGTCGATCTCACCGATTTCTCGATCAAGGGAACCAATCAAAAAGGCAAATTCGATCTTGATATAGGTGATGGCAACCTGTCCTTTAAAGCGATGACGTTTACTGTAGAAGGCGGAGAACCGGTTACCTTGAACGACTTCTCTTTGCAAAGCAGCGCAACGGAAGATGACAAAAATCTGGCAGGCAAACTGGCCGTGACGCTGGGCTCGTTAGTTATCGGCGACCGCAACCTGGGATCAGGCAACGTGAATATGTCTATCTCACAGCTTGACGGTGCAGGTACCAAACAGTTCGTCACCGCCTATCAGGAAAAAATGCAGAAACTGTTGCAGGATCCAGCCGTAACGGATCCCGATACTTATCAGCACGAAGTCGCCATGTCGGTTCTGCAATACCTGCCGCAGCTGTTGAAAGGCAACCCAAGCATTGCTATTTCACCGATCAGTTGGAAAAACAGCAAAGGTGAAGGCACGTTCACGCTGGCGCTGGATTTAACCGATCCGTTGCAGAGCACGGATAAAGCGAACGATGCCACCCTGTCAGATGAAGAAAAAATCATTCGTCAGTCGGTGAAAAAACTCGATGCCAAGCTCAATGTACCGCTGGATATGCTGGCAGAATTAATGGTGCAGGCGGGGCCGAAACCGGCCAACGATGAAGAGCAAAAGCAGGCGACAGAAATGGCGCAGCAGCAAGCGAAGATGATGGCGGGCATCGGCCAGATGAATCAGTTGAGCGTCACGAAGGACAACGCGATTACCAGCTCGCTGCACTATGCTGATGGCCAAATTGATTTCAACGGCAACAAAATATCGCTAGCCGATTTCATCGCGCCGTATTTCTCCGTTCCAACGGAAGAAGGTGAAGAGTCTCTGCCTGGTGCACAGGAAGAACCCGTCACACCACCGGCGCAGTAAGCCAACACATCGTAATAATTAGGTGCTAAAACACACGGTGGCCGCATTTGCAGCCGCCGTTTTTTCTGCCCTACACTTTCTGCTTCATAGTGAGATGACACCATGTCCGCGTTGAAACCCTTCATGGAAGCCCATCAGGCTGCGATCTATTTTGTTGCCGTGATAGCGGCAGTGGCAACCGCCTTGGTGCTGCCGGGAACGGAGCAACTCGATATCGTGATTAATCCAGCTCTGGCATTGATGCTGTTTGTCACGTTCCTGCAAGTGCCGCTGACCACGATCGGAAAGAGCCTCACTCAGGTCAGATTCATCGGCGCGTTACTTGCTGCCAACTTCATCGTGATTCCTTTGTTCGTCGCGGTACTGTTGCCCTTCCTCCCCGCCGAACCGCTGGTGAAGCTAGGCATTATATTGGTGCTACTCACCCCCTGTATTGACTACGTGGTGACATTCGCGCATCTGGGGCGCGCAGATGCCGCCCGCCTGTTGGCTGCGACGCCTATTTTATTGATACTGCAAATGTTGGCGCTGCCCTTCTACCTGACGTTATTTCTCGGCCAGGACGCCTCTGGACTTATCGTCTTCGCGCCCTTTATCGATGCATTTATCTGGTTGATTGCCGTGCCTTTAGCGCTGGCCGCACTTCTGCAATGGCTAGCGGCGCGACAGCGCACGATGGCAACCTTTTCGGATACATTGAGCTATCTTCCCGTTCCGGCTACCGCTCTGGTGCTGTTTATCGTCGTTGCGGCGGTCATTCCCCAGCTGCGCACCACCTGGGCATCGGTACTACTCGCGGTGCCATTTTATGTGATCTTCGCGCTGCTGGCCCCGCTGCTCGGCTGGTTCACTAGCCAACTGTTCAGGTTGGATTCGGCTGGCGGGCGCGCTGTGGCCTTTAGCGCCAGCACGAGAAATTCTCTGGTTATTCTGCCGCTGGCGTTAGCAATACCCGGCGCACTGCCGCTACTTCCGGCCGCGATCGTCAGCCAAACGTTAGTAGAATTGCTCAGCGAGCTCATTTATATCCGAGCTATTCCTAAGTTGAACGCTCGTGCCACGGGTCAGGAAAAGCAGTAACAGGTTGTTTTTGCTTAATGATTGTTCAGAATAGTGGGGTTTTGGCGCTAACTGTTGGCTATTTACCTCGATTTCTTTTTATACTTTGTCGTATGAAAAACAGTAATCAGACAATAACATTATGATTGATTCACTCCTGCCGTTGACGGATATCCACCGCCATTTAGATGGTAATATCCGCGCCCAGACTATTCTGGATCTAGGTCACCAGTACAATATAGCGTTACCCGCCAGCGATCTTGACGCGCTCCGTCCTCACGTTCAGGTCACCAAAAACGAACCTGACTTACTGAGCTTTTTACAAAAGCTCGACTGGGGCGTGGCCGTACTTGGTTCACTGGATGCCTGCCGCCGCGTGGCTTACGAGAACGTTGAAGATGCCGTGAAAGCCGGGCTGGATTACGCAGAACTGCGTTTCTCTCCCTACTATATGGCGATGAATCATAAACTGCCGATTGCTGGTGTTGTTGAGGCAGTGATCGACGGCATTACCGCAGGCTGCCGCGATTTCGATACTGATATCCGTCTGATTGGCATCATGAGTCGGACCTTCGGCACCGAGGCCTGCCAGCAAGAGCTGGACGCCCTGCTATCCCAGCGCGATCGCATCGTCGCGCTCGATCTGGCCGGTGATGAATTGGGTTACCCAGGTGCGCAGTTTACTTCTCATTTCCGACAAGCCCGCGATGCTGGCTGGCACATTACGGTTCACGCAGGTGAAGCGGCCGGACCGGAAAGTATCTGGCAGGCGATTAACCATCTGGGTGCAGAGCGCATCGGGCATGGCGTAACCGCGATTATCGATCCGCGTCTGATGACGCACATGGCGGAACATGGCATCGGCATCGAATCCTGTCTGACCTCTAACATTCAAACCAGCACCGTGGAATCACTGGATAAACATCCGCTGATCCACTTCCTACGCTATGAAATCCCCGCCACCATCAACACGGACGATCCTGCGGTTCAGGGCATAGAGATCCGTCACGAATATGAGGTCGCGGCCCCACTTGCTGGCCTGACGGCGGTAGAAACCCGCAAAGCACAGGAAAACGGCCTGAATATTGCGTTTATCAGCGAGCAGGAAAAGCAGCTGTTGCGTGAAAAGGTTCTGCGTAAGCGTGGTGCAACCCAGTAGTTTGGGTCAGCCGCTCACGAAAAACGGCTAACTTTCGTTAGCCGTTTGACACAAGTTTATTACCGATAAATTACAGAGATCAACTGGCCGGGTTTGCCGAGGAATGGTGCGTGGTAATCAACCACTGCTTCTGTTTCGCGTTCCAGGCATAAGTGTAGGTATAGCGTGCCTTGGCTACGCTACCATCACCGAATGTGAAGGTGTAGGTTCCGGTATCAACAGCCTTATTACAGCCGATGCGGATCGTGCTGGTATCAATCTTACCAACCGGCTTTTTCTCCAGGAAATGTTCGAAGTAATCAATACGCTCGGCGTCAGTCGTACGCGGTTGATCGGACAGCGTCGGCAACAGCACGGCATCCGACGCATAGTTTCTATTCACCTTCTTCGCATCCCCTGTTTGCAGCGATGCGTTCCAACGGTCAAATAACGACGCAATTTCTTTTTGGCTGGTTTTCACACATTCCATACTCTGCGCAGCCTGCACAGATGCGGAAGCCAACGTCCCTAACATCGCTAAAGTTAACACCGTTTTTTTAAACATATTTCCCTCGTTCTCAAATAATAATTATCATCAACTGTGTCTTGCTCTATCGACAATTCCTCTCGATGAGCGACTATTGTTATAACGTAACGCAACAAAAAAGTAACACCACAATGAAACTATCACTGTAATAGATTATTTCTTGTATTTCCGTATAGTTACAGTGCTTGTTACAAATGACAACGCCCTCGGCCTGTGTAAGACCGAGGGCGTTTTGCATGATGCGAGAGAGCGGTAATCGCTTACTGACGAGGCGTATCCTGTTCCTTGTTTATCCGCTTGGCATAGCGCTGAGCCAGCGCAGCGCAGACCATCAGCTGGATTTGGTGGAAAATCATCAACGGCAGCACCATTGCACCGACAGCAGCGGCAGGAAATAGCACGTTTGCCATCGGGATCCCATTCGCCAGGCTCTTCTTTGAACCGCAGAATACGATGGTGATTTCATCGGCGGTATTAAAGCCCATCTTCCGGGCAACCAGCGTATTCACCACCAGCACAATCGCTAGCAGCACGATCGAACAACCGACGACGGCCAGCAATGACCAGACGTTGATCTGTCCCCAAATCCCCTGCACAACCGCCTCGCTGAAAGCGACATACACCACCAGAAGAATTGATGACCGGTCAGTGATATTAATCAGCTTGCGGTTACGTTCAACCCACTTGGCAATCAACGGGCGAGACAGGTGACCAATCACGAAAGGCACCATTAACTGCATGATAATAGAGCCAATCGCGTGCAGCGTATCCGTTTCTCCCCCTTGCGTGTGCATCAGCAAACCGACCAGAATCGGCGAGAGAAACACGCCCAAAATACTGGATGCCGAGGCGCTACAAATCGCCGCTGCGACGTTACCACCGGCCATTGAGGTATAAGCAATCGCCGACTGCACTGTCGCTGGTAGCGCACACAGATAGAGGAAACCCAGATACAAGGTCGGCGTCAGTACCACTGGCGACAGCAGACTCATACCGATTCCCAGCAGCGGGAACAGAATAAACGTGCTGGCAAACACCACCAGATGCAAACGCCAGTGCCCCATACCCGCACTAATCGCTTCACGCGATAGCTTCGCGCCGTGCATAAAGAACAGCAGAGCAATCGCCGCCGTGGTCAGGCGCTCAAAGAAAACCTTCACGGAGCCTTCAGCAGGAAGAACCGACGCCGTCACCACCACCAAAATCAGAACCAATAAGAATTTATCAATGCGTAACCGTTGTAACCACCCCATGCCCGACACCTTTCCCCTAGCCTGTTATCCGCCGAATGAACACTCTAACAAGACGGGCGATCCGAGGATCGCCCAAAGTTATCTATGACTAAATGTGAATCTAGAAATCTGAGTCGATAAATCTGTTTACAGACAGAAAACGGTGGTAATGAGATAAAGGCATCAGAAGCGCCTTCCGAACACCGTAAATCGAGCGTGAAAGACGCATGTACTGCATTTTTACCCTCGACCATTATCACCGTTCGATTGATTTTCTCAGCAGTCTAGCGCGATCCTAAGATCGCCTGTTTAAACAAACCATTAACTATCTGGAATAAAACGCGGTAAATCTAGCTATTTTTCACCGTGACGGCTTTTTTCTGCTCGTGGGAAAGCAGCCCGAGCTCGATCAGTTCCATCACCTGAATCGCCTGATGCACGCTGACGGGGTTTTCGCCTTTACCCGTCAGCGCATCGCGCACTGCCGCATAGTAAGCCGGATAATTACCCGGAATCGTGGCGATCGTTTGCTCCGCCGTGATGCCATCGCGAGACAGCGTCAGCACGCCATCGTGTTTATCCTGACCCCAGTCGGCCAGCGGTGGACGTTCACCCGCTTTCAGGCGATCTTCCTGTGGGTCAAGACCGTATTTTACAAAGCTGCCGCGTGTGCCATGCACGATATAGCGGGCAGACGCCGCCGCCACCAGCATGCTGGCGTGCAGGACAACCCGGCGTTGTGGGTAAATCAGCGTCGCGTGGAAATAATCAATCGCCTTACTGCCAGGCCTCAACCGTGCCATATCTACCTGAATCGCCACCGGCAAGCCAAACAGTTCCAGCGCCTGATCCAGCAAGTGCGGCCCCAGATCGTACCAAATTCCGCTGCCTTCGCTGCCGTCTTCACGCCAGCGCTGGCGCACTTCGGGGCGGAAGCGATCGAAATGCGATTCCATATACACCACATTTCCTAACGTTCCCGCCGCCAGCAGCTGTTTCAGCGTCAGAAAATCGCTGTCCCAACGGCGGTTATGGAAAACAGAAAGCATTTTTCCGACACGGTCGGCTATAGCGCCCAAGTCGTATGCTTGTGACAACGTCACCGTAAACGGTTTATCGACAACGACATGCTTGCCCGCTTCCAGCGCCTGTTTTGCCAGCGGGAAGTGCGTGTCATTGGGGGTAGGAATAACAATGAGGTCAATATCGGGATCGTTAAATAACGCCTGAGGGTCTTTCTCTACTCGCAGATTTGCCCAATCTGCATGCACTTTTTCAGCACTGCTGCTGGACACGGCCACCAGCTCCATACCCGTCGTACCTGCAATCAACGGCGCGTGGAATGTCTTACTGGCATAGCCATAGCCCAGCAGCCCAACACGAACGGTCTCACTCATGACGATTCCCCTTAGCTTATTTTGACTTTGTGATTTCTCACTCAGTATATACCCGTCATCCGTCAGATTGCAGAGAGGGATAATAGCTAGGGGAATCTGATTCGTTTTCGTTCGCTAGCCGCTCACGGCGCTGGGCATCCGCTCTCCCCATGCCACGGGCAGCGTTTTGGCTGCCGGATAGTTGATTTCACTGCTGCGGCGGCGGAAATCGCTGGGGCTGACGCCGACCCGCTTACGGAACACGCGTGAGAAATACAGCTGATCGTCATACCCCACCACGCGACCGATGTTGGCGATAGATTCCTGCGTCGTCTGCAATAACAGTTTGGCGCGAATTACGCGCTGATCTTCACGCCAGCGCAAAATATTAATGCCCACCTGTTCACGGAACAAATGCGCCAGCCGCGACGGTGACAAACAAACGTGCCGCGCAACTTCGTCAATACGCAGTTCTCCAGCCAGATTGCTGGTAATAAACTGGCAGGCTTCTATCACACGCGGATCCATGATTTTCTGCGGGCTCTGTGGATCTTCTTCCATCGCGCGGAGCAGCAGACGCTCCAGCAGATTCATGCCTAATTCTTCTGAGAAACGACGTCCGGAACGCTGCGTCTGTTCGATATTGGCAAACAGCCTGTCGAATTCCAGCAGCAGTTGGTTATTCGGCAGGCTCATGCGACCAATGCCGCTGCTTTTGGTGTGCCATTCCAGCCAATCCGCCCAGTAGGCACGCGGGCGAAAATAGACCCAGCGGTGATACCAGCAATCGCTGCTCGGCGAACGGCCATAAAAATGCTTCGATTTCGGCGGGAACAACAGCAGGTCACCGGGATTACAGAAAAAGGTCTCATCGCCATCAAAGACCTGACCCTGTCCTTTCATGGTGAGGTTAATGATGTAGCCTTTCATTCCATCGGGACGATCGATAAAGAAGTCGAGCGGCCCTTCTGCCAGAATCGGCGTCAGGCCGGCCACAAGATAAGCGTTGAACGAATATCCCGGCAGCAGCGGATTAGGCTGAGATTCATGCGCCATACGGTGATACATCGAGCCTCCGGTACACGCTAGTAAGAGAGAAAGCGGCAGGCTCTTACCTGCCGCACAGGCATTTATACCGTTTTCTTCGCCAGCTGTTTGTAGCGGTCGAAGATAACCGCCGCCAGCAGAATCAGGCCGCGCACCACATACTGGGCAAACGGAGAGATGTTCAGCAGGTTCATCGCGTTCTCCACCGTCCCCAAAATCAGCACGCCGGCCACCACGTAAGAAATTTTACCGATCCCGCCTTTCAGCGACACACCGCCCAGCACACAGGCAGAAATCACGATCAGCTCATACCCGATGGAGGTCATCGGCTGGCCGCTGGTCATACGCGATGCCAGAATGATCCCTGCCGCCGCCGATACCAGACCGGACAAGGCGAAAATGATGATTTTGGTACGCACGACCGGCACCCCGGCCAGACGCGCCGCCTCTTCATTACCGCCAATCGCCAGCGTATTGCGGCCAAAGGTGGTTTTATTCAGCAGCAGACCAAACAGAATCATGCAGCCGATGGTGATCCAGATTGGCGCCGGCAAGCCCAGCCAGTTGGCATAGCCCAGTTCGAAGAAACGCTCATCTTCAATCCCTACCGCTTTACCATCGGAAATGATGTACGCCAGGCCGCGCGCAATCTGCATCGTTGCCAGCGTGGTGATCAGCGCGTTAATCTTCAAACGGGCAATCACGAAACCGTTGAGCAAACCGAACGCCACGCCCAGCAGCAGCCCGGCGCTGACACCGATCCACAGGCTTTCACTGATATTGATCACCACCGCCGTCGCCACACCGGCACAGGCAATGATTGACGCGACCGACAGGTCAAAGTCACCGGAAGCCAGACAGAACAGCATCCCACAGGCCACCATACCGGACATGGAGATCGCCAGCCCTAGCCCTTTCATATTGATAAACGTCGCGAAGTTCGGGACGAAAATCGCACAGCCAAGAAACAGCACGGCAAACACCACCAGCATGCCGTAGTTATCCCAAATGCGGGACAATCCCATACCGCTTTTCTTCTTTTCTGAGGTTGTAGACGTAACCGTTGACATTATTTTGCTCCTTCGCGGTCAGGCAACCGCAGATTCGATATCGGGGGTTCGTAACATAGCCAGACTGAGCACCTTCTGCTCTGTGGCATCGGTATGCAGCAGTTCGCCAGAGACGGCACCTTCGCGCATGACGATAATCCGGTCGGCCAGCCCAAGCACTTCTGGTAAATCGCTGGAGGCAAACAGCACCGCGATCCCCTGATTCGCGAGTTCATAGATGACATGATAAATTTCGTGCTTCGCGCCGACGTCGATGCCGCGCGTGGGTTCATCGAGCAAAATGACCTTCATCTCTTCGGACAGCCAGCGGCCAAGAATGGCTTTCTGCTGGTTTCCCCCGGAAAGATTCATAATCAGCTGTTCATCGGACGGCGTTTTGATGTTCAACGCCGCAATGCGCTTCGAGGCGTTATCCGCTTCCCACTGATTATTAATAATAAAACCAGCTTTCAGGCTCTTACGCCTTGCGCTGATATTGATGTTGTCGCGTACCGAGTGCACTGGAATAATGCCGTCCGCCTTGCGATCTTCCGGGCAGAGCATCACGCCCTGACGAATCGCATCAATGGGAGAATTCACCACCAGCGGTTTGCCATCCAGCAACACCTGACCACTGGTGATTTTGGTCGCGCCAAACAGCCCTTTCATCAGTTCGCTACGGCCAGCCCCCACCAGACCAAATAGCCCGACAATTTCCCCCTGCTTCACGTTCAGGGAAACCGTGGATTTGACGCCCGGCGCTTTTACGTCTTTCAGCGTCAGACGTTCTTCGCCATGCGGACGCGGCGTATAGCCATAGATATCCCCCAAGTTACGCCCTACCATCGCCTGTACCAGCGACTCATGGTTCACCTGCTGCATATCGTCGAACGTGCGCACGTAGCGGCCATCTTTAAACACGGTAATGGCATCGCTCAGCGCAAAAATTTCTTCCATCCGGTGCGAAACGTACAAAATGACCCGGCCTTCACTGCGCAATTCCGTAATCACACGGAAAAGCTGCTCGATTTCACGGGCAGACAGCGAACTGGTCGGTTCATCAAAAGCAATAATCTTAGCGTTACGGGCCAGCGCCTTGGCGATTTCCACCATCTGCCACTGCCCGATAGAGAGGTATTTCAGCGGGGTATCAGGATCGATATCCAGTCCCAAATGCTGCAACTGAAGTTTGGCTTCATAGCGCAGCAGCGAATAGTTCACCATGCCGTATTTATGCGGCAGCTGACCTAAGTAGATGTTCTCGGCGACGGTCATTTCCGGCACCAGATGCAGTTCCTGATAAATGATGGCAACGCCCGCATTCAGGGCATCCATCGTGTTGTTGAACTGCACAGGTTTACCCTGAATATGGATCTCACCCGCTGACGGTGAATAGTTACCGCTCAGGATCTTTAACAGCGTCGACTTGCCCGCCCCGTTTTCCCCCATCAATGCATGGATCTGGCCGGCATGGCAGGAAAAACTGATATCCGAAAGCGCCTTAACACCGGGAAATTCTTTACCAATCCCATGAAACGACAAATAGGGTGACTGTGCTGTCATGTCTGTTTCCTCATAACGATGCAGGTAGAGCGCGGATAACTTAGATCAGGATAACGTCGACCAGCGTCATGCTGACCGGCGTTATCCGCGTCTTTACGAAATCAGGCGTGATTACATCAGGCCTTTTTTCTCCAGTTCGACCTTAAAGTTGTCACGAGTGATCAGCACCACGTCGGTCACTTCGGTGAATTTCTCCGGCTCAACGCCTTTGGTCACCCAGTCATTCAGCATCTGGATACTCTTGTAACCGTGGATATCCGGGCTCGGCAGCAGTGAACCATAGAAGCCCGTTGCCTGACCTTTAGACAGCTCGCTCACCGCATCCACGCCGTTGATACCGATACCAATGACGTTTTCAGCTTTAAAGCCCTGACCTTCCGTTGCACGCACGCCACCCAGTACGGTGTTGTCGTTCATACCGATAATCAGCCAGTTTTTCACGCCCGGATGCTGAACCAGCATAGAGTTAGCGGCGTCAAATGCACCGGGGATATCGTTAGATTTGGTTGGCACTTTGTAGATCTGTTTTTCCGGGAATCCTGCGGTTTTCAGCGCGTCCATGGAGCCAGACGTGCGGCGACGTGCGGTATCCAGCTCATCAGCGGTAATCGCCATCACAGCGGTTTCCTCTACTTTCCAGCCGCGTTTGGTCATCTCTTTATACAATTCCTGACCCTGACGCTCGCCAATTTTGGTGGCCGCCATCATCACCAACGGCACGGTATCCATCGGTTGACCTTTGGCATTCACGAACTGGTCATCAACCGCGATCACTTTCAGATCGTAGCTGCGTGCTTTCGCCATAATGGCTGGCCCCAACTTCGGATCCGGCGTACAGATAACGAAGCCTTTCGCTCCACTGGCCGCCAGACTGTCGATCGCGTTCAGGGTCTTTTCACCATCGGGAACCGCAATTTTTATCACATCAAAACCAAGGTCTTTTCCTGCTTTATCAGCAAACTTCCATTCCGTCTGGAACCACGGTTCTTCCGGTTGTTTAACCAGAAAACCCAGCTTCAAGTTCTCTGCCATAGCTGATTGTGACATAACAGCGGCCAACCCGATTGCTGCCAGCGCCTTAGTGAATTTATGCATGATGTTCTCCGGTGTAATTATCTTTTCATTCGTCAGCAACGCTGAAACGAGTTCGAGTTCCTGGTAGGGGTATTTCCGGTCTGGATAAAGGAAAAACACAGACTTAGCACGATTCCTTTACTCAGTAGCATTCAGACGCTTTATGTTTTAGTCGTTATTTCCGGTAAGAATGTAGAGCTTTATCACAGTCCGGAACAATGACAGGTTTGTGCATACATTTAGCGAATTTAACCAATCATTAACCTTTGACCGGCTTCACAAAATGGCTGCGAGCGACAGAAAAATACATACTTCCAGCTAACCGCTCCTCACCGCCTCTCGTTATCCCTGCCATCGTACACACCAACGATCTGGGATTAATGAGGAGCAAAGCATGAGTGCGGGCGCTATTACGATTGGTCTCGACTTCGGCAGTGATTCGGTGCGCGCCTTAGCCGTTGACTGCCAAAGCGGGCAAGAGCTGGAAACAGAAGTGGTCTACTATCCCCGCTGGCGCGAGGGGAAATATTGTCAGCCTGCCAACAACCAGTTCCGACATCATCCACTGGACTATATTGAATCGCTGGAACAGGCGGTTAAGGTCGTGGTTTCGCGCCTGACGAACGAACAGCGGCAGAACATCATTGGTATTGGCGTGGACTCCACCGGGTCAACCCCCGCACCGATTGATGAGCAAGGTCAGATCCTCGCCCTACGCCCCGAATTTGCCGACAACCCCAATGCCATGTTCGTGCTGTGGAAAGACCACACGGCAATAGAAGAAGCAGAAGCCATCAACGCGCTGTGCCGGAGCGGCCAATTTCCGGATTACACCCGCTATATCGGCGGTGTTTATTCGTCCGAGTGGTTCTGGGCCAAAATTCTGCATGTCTCGCGCGCCGACGCAGCGGTGCGTCAGTCAGCCGTTTCCTGGATCGAACTGTGCGATTGGGTGCCCGCCCTGCTTTCCGGTACGCAAGCACCTGCCGATATTCGCCGTGGGCGGTGCAGCGCCGGACACAAATCACTCTGGCACCCGAGCTGGGGCGGGCTGCCGCCGAAAGACTTCTTGCACGCGCTCGATCCCTGCCTGACGGAGACATTACAGTACCCACTGTTTACCGATACCTGGACCGCCGAACAGCCGGTCGGCACCATCACCGCCGAGTGGGCACAGCGGCTCGGCATCCCCGCAACGGTCATCCTCTCGGGCGGCGCGTTTGACTGCCACGTCGGCACCGTCGGCGCAGGCGCACAGCCGTATACGCTGGTCAAAGTGATTGGCACGTCCACCTGCGACATTCTGATCGCCGACGACGCACGCATTGCCGATCGCACCATCGCGGGTATCTGCGGGCAGGTCGACGGCAGCGTGGTTCCCGGCTATATCGGCCTCGAAGCCGGGCAGTCTGCCTTCGGCGACATGTACGCCTGGTTCGGGCGACTGCTGGGCTGGTCGTTACAGGAAGCAGCGAAAGATCATCCTGAACTCAAAACGTCATTACAGGCGATGGAAGGCAAACTGCTGGAGCGACTCACGCACAGCTGGGCGGAGAACCCGACGCTGGATCACCTGCCTGTCGTGCTGGACTGGTTCAACGGCCGCAGAACGCCATTCGCCAATCAGCGCCTGAAAGGCGTGATTACCGATCTCAATCTGGGCACCGATGCCCCTACGCTGTTCGGCGGTTTCATTGCTGCCACAGCCTTTGGCGCGCGCGCGATTATGGAATGCTTTGAAGATCAGGGCGTTCCCGTCGAGAACGTGCTGGCGCTGGGCGGCATCGCAAGGAAATCCCCCGTCATCATGCAGGTGTGTACCGACGTGATGAATCGTCCCTTGCAGATCGTCGCTTCCGATCAGTGTTGTGCGCTCGGCGCGGCGATTTTTGCCGCCGTCGCCGCTGGCGTTCACGGCGATATCCCAACGGCACAGCAGCATATGGCCAGCGGCATCGAGCGCACGTTAATGCCGGACAGCCAGCGCGTCGCCCGTTATCAGCAGCTTTATGAGCGCTATCAGCAGTGGTGCCGCCTCGCGGAACCGGCTTATAGCCCAACGTCTACGGCAAAAAACTAATTTTTATCCCTCTGGGGATCACGTTACAGGAGTCATCATGGATCATTTTAAGCAGCTTGAAGTCTGGTTCGTCATCGGTAGCCAACACCTCTACGGGCCAGAAACGTTACGTCAGGTAAAAGAGAACGCGGAAAAAGTCGTCGCCGGATTGAATCAACAGGCCAACCTGCCCGTTAAGCTGGTACTGAAACCGCTGGTGAAAACGCCGGACGAAATTCTGGCACTGTGCCGCGATGCCAACTATCAGGATAACTGTATCGGCCTGCTGACCTGGCTGCATACCTTCTCTCCGGCCAAAATGTGGATTGGCGGCCTGAGCGTACTCACTAAACCACTGCTGCAATTCCATACCCAGTTCAATGCCGAAGTGCCGTGGGACACCATGGACATGGATTTCATGAACCTGAACCAAACCGCGCACGGTGGACGTGAATTTGGCTTCATCGGTGCCCGGATGCGGCAGGCGCATCAGGTTGTCGTCGGCCACTGGCAGGATAAGAACGCCCATGCCCGTATCGGCAAATGGATGCGGGTTGCCGCCGCCATTCAGGAAAGCAAACAGCTGAAGGTTGCGCGCTTTGGTGACAACATGCGTGAAGTCGCCGTCACCGAAGGCGATAAAGTCGGCGCGCAGATCCAATTCGGCTACTCCGTCAGCGCCTGGGGTCTGGGCGATTTAACCGCCGTGGTTGATGCCGTATCCAAAGGCGATATCAATGCGCTGGTCGAAGAGTACGAAGCCAGCTACCAGCTAACAGACGCGGTGAAACTCAACGGCGCGAACCGTCAGAACCTGCTGGATGCGGCACAGATTGAACTCGGAATGAAACGCTTTCTGGAACAAGGCGGCTATCACGCGTTCACCACCGATTTTGAAAACCTGTACGGTCTGAAACAGCTGCCGGGGCTGGCGGTACAGCGTCTGATGCAGCAAGGCTACGGCTTCGGTGGCGAAGGCGACTGGAAAACCGCCGCGCTGCTGCGCATTATGAAAGTGATGGCCGGCGGGTTATCGGGCGGGACGTCCTTCATGGAGGACTACACTTATAACTTCCAGAACGGCAACGATCTGGTCGTCGGCTCCCACATGCTGGAAGTCTGCCCAACGATTGCGAAAGAACAGAAACCGATTCTGGATGCGCAATACCTTGGTATTGGCGGCAAAGCCGATCCTGCCCGTTTGATTTTCTCCACGCCGGCTGGGCCGTCCCTCAACGCTAGCGTGATCGACATGGGCGACCGTTTCAGAATGCTGGTTAATCTGGTCGATACCATCGAACAGCCGCGCCCGCTGCCGAAACTGCCGGTTGCTCGTGCCATCTGGAAAGCCCAACCGTCGCTGGAAGTGGCGGCCGAAGCCTGGATTCTGGCTGGCGGTGCACACCACACCGTCTTTAGTCAGGCGTTGGATCTCGAACACATGCGGCTCTACGCCGAGATGCAGAACATTGAACTGCTGGTGATCGACAACGAAACTCGGCTCCACGAATTCAAAGATGCGCTGCGCTGGAACGAGGTGTATTACAAACTTTGTAGCCGCTAAGCACGCGCTCAGGGGCCGGTTGTCTATGGATACGTGTCCGTGAACAATCTGCCCCTTTATCGGTACTTTTTATTTATCTATAAGCCTTTTCCATCTCACGCTCTGATTTTCCATCGCCCTGTCGCCCGACATTGTCCGAAACGCCATAACCTTTTTCTGTCAATCCGTTATTTTTCATTTTCATTTGTTTGTTGTTGAAAAATAAGCGTACTTTATTACATCGCCCTCTAGACAGACCTTCTTGCTTGAATATACTTAGTCATCTCAACCACATAACTATTAGACCAATCACGATGACCGTTCATGACTATTTGCTCAAATTCAGGAAAGTCAGTTCAACAGAAAGTCTGGAAAAACTCTTTGATCACCTCAATTATTCTCTGACAGACAGTCAGGAAATCATCAACATGTATCGTGCTGCGGACCATCGGCGGGCTGAGTTGGCATCCGGCGGGCGCTTGTTCGATCTCGGCTGCGTGCCAAAATCCGTCTGGCATCACGTTCTGTAGTTGTTAGCAACAAAAAGAATAGTTATGCAATAATTTCCTTCCGGGATATTACGCAGAACGCTCAGCTCGTTACTGTATAATAGCCCGGCGCTTCTGTTATTAAGCGAATCTGACCTTCCGCCCCTTGAAGGGGACGGCGATAACCCTACTTTGGGTATGTTGTCGAAAACCCAACAATGCCTGATAATAGTCCGGTTTTGTTTTCTAGGCACCGTAATGACCGAATACGCATTGCTCTTTGTTAGCATCCTTCTGGTAAATAATTTCGTCTTAGTGAAGTTTCTTGGGCTGTGCCCCTTTATGGGAGTGTCCAAAAAACTCGAGACGGCAATTGGCATGGGCATGGCGACCACGTTTGTGATGACGCTGGGCTCCATGTTCTCTTGGCTGATCAACGAATTTATTCTCGTTCCGCTCGATATTCTCTATTTGCGCACCATGGCTTTTATTCTGGTGCTCGCCGTGGTGGTGCAGTTTTCCGAGATGTTCGTGCGCAAAGTCAGCCCTGAGCTGTATCGCCTGCTGGGGATCTTCCTGCCGCTGATTACCACCAACTGTGCGGTGCTTGGCGTTGTTCTGCTCAACATCAACCTGTCACACGGTTTCCTGCAATCGACGATTTATGGTTTTGGCGGCGCGGCCGGCTTCTCGTTGGTGATGGTGCTTTTTGCCGCCATTCGTGAGCGTCTCGCCGTGTCGGATATTCCCGCACCGTTCCGCGGTTCGTCTATCGCGCTGATCACCGCAGGCCTCATGTCGCTGGCATTTATGGGCTTTACCGGACTGGTGAAATTCTGATGATCGCTATCTGGATTGCCATTGCGGCACTCAGCGCCCTCGCACTGGCATTCGGTCTGGTGCTCGGCTACGCCTCCCGTCGGTTTGAAGTTGAAAACGATCCGATCGTGGAAGAAGTGGAAGCCATGCTGCCACAAAGTCAGTGCGGCCAGTGCGGCTACCCCGGCTGTCGGCCCTACGCCGAAGCGGTTGCGCTGAATGGTGAAAGTATTAATAAATGCGGCCCCGGCGGCGAAGCGATGATGCTGAAGCTGGCTGAAAAGCTCAACGTCGATCCGCAACCGCTGGAAGGTGACGCCGACGTTCAAGCTCCCGCGCGCCAGGTTGCCTGGATCGATGAAAGCAACTGCATCGGCTGCACCAAGTGCATTCAGGCCTGTCCGGTTGATGCCATCATCGGCAGTACCAAAGCGGTACACACCGTCGTCAGCGATTTGTGCACCGGCTGCGATCTCTGCGTCTCCCCTTGCCCGACGGACTGTATCGAATTACGTCCTATCGCGCCGACTCCCGCTAACTGGAAATGGGATCTCGATACGATTCCAGTACGCGTTATTCAAGTAGAACGACATGCTTAAGCTGTTTTCCGCCTTTAAAAAAGACAGGATCTGGGATTTCGACGGAGGCATTCATCCGCCGGAAATGAAGACGCAGTCCAGCCAGACGCCACTGCGCCAGATTCCGCTGCCAGAACAGTTCATTATTCCGCTCAAGCAGCATCTTGGGCCGGAAGGCGAGATCTGCGTCAGCGTCGGCGATAAAGTCCTGCGCGGTCAACCGCTAACGCGGGGAAAAGGCCGTACGCTGCCCGTTCATGCACCGACGTCAGGAACGGTGAACGCGATTCGTCAGCACACGACGGCACATCCGTCTGGTCTGTCCGAACTCAGTATCATCATCGTGCCAGATGGCGAAGATCGCTGGTGTGAACGTCAGACCTTTACAGACTACCGTGAACATAGCGTCGATACCCTGCTTGCCCATCTGCATCAGGCTGGCATTGCAGGCCTGGGCGGCGCAGGCTTCCCTACCGCGGCCAAGTTACAAGGCGGGATGCGCGGGATTGAAACCCTGATTATCAACGGCGCAGAGTGTGAACCCTATATCACCGCCGACGATCGGCTCATGCAGGAGCACGCAGAGGAGATTATTCAGGGCGTCGAGATTCTGTCATTCCTGTTGCAGCCGAAACGCATTCTGATTGGGATCGAAGATAACAAACCGGAAGCTATCAGCGCCCTGCGGCTGGCCTTGGGTAGACGCAGCGACATGCAGCTGCGCGTCATCCCAACCAAGTATCCGTCAGGCGGTGCCAAGCAGCTCACCAAGATTCTGACTGGCAAGGAAGTCCCGTTCGGTAAACACTCCGCCGCCATTGGCGTACTGATGCAGAACGTCGGAACGGCTTTCGCCATCAAACGCGCCGTGATCGACGGCGAGCCGCTCACCGAACGCGTGGTGACGCTGACTGGTGAAGCCTTGCGCCAGCCCGGCAACGTCTGGGCACGACTGGGGACACCGGTACGTCACCTGCTCAAACAGGGCGGCTTCCACGTCAATAAGCAGCCAATGGTGGTGATGGGCGGTCCGCTGATGGGCTTTACCCTGCCGTCGCTGGATGTCCCTATCGTTAAAATCAGCAACTGCCTGCTCGCGCCGTCACATACGGAAATGGAGCCGGTTGCTGAAGAACAATCCTGCATTCGCTGTAGCAAATGTGCCGATGCCTGTCCGGCAGGCCTTCTACCGCAGCAGCTTTACTGGTTCAGTCGCGGGCAGGAACACGAAAAAGCCCGCAATCACCATCTGTTTGACTGCATCGAATGCGGTGCCTGTGCTTACGTCTGCCCCAGCAATATTCCGCTAGTGCAGTACTACCGTCAGGAAAAGGCCGAAATTCGGGCCATCGACGAAGAGGCACAGCGTGCCGCACAGGCCAAAGTGCGCTTTGATGCTAAACAGGCTCGTCTGGCGCGAGAAAAAGCCGCACGCGAACTGCGCCACAAACAGGCGGCGGCTGGCGTATCCACCACGGATAAAGATGCCGTTCAGGCCGCGCTGGAGCGCGTTCGCCGTAAGCAAACCGCCGCAACAGAGGTCGGTTCGCCTATCGCCGTCATCCCCGATGCAGAGCCGGATAACAGCGCCGCCATCGCCGCGCGGGCTGCCCGCAAGGCATTAGTACGTGAAGAACAAGCACGTGAAAAACAGTTGCGTGAACAACAGGCGCAGCAGGAAACGCCTACGGTCGAGGTTCCCTCTGCCGAGCTTGACGATCCACGCAAAGCAGCCGTGGCCGCCGCCCTTGCACGTGTTAAAGCGCGTAAGGCTGCACAGCAGTCTGAGGCAGTAAGCTCAGGAAGCACGGAAGAAGCGGCGACTCCTGTGGTTTCCAACGTAGCGGCAGAACCGGTTGTCGCCGTTGAAGTACAAGAGCCGGAAGATCCGCGCAAAGCAGCCGTTGCCGCAGCTATCGCGCGCGTTAAAGCCCGTAAAGCCGCGCAGCAATCTGCAACAAGCGTGGAAGAACCTGTTTCGTCGGCTGCTCCTGACGTGGTGGCAGAGCCGATTGCCATTGTTGAAGTACAAGAGCCAGAAGATCCGCGCAAAGCAGCCGTTGCCGCAGCTATCGCGCGCGTTAAAGCCCGTAAAGCCGCGCAGCAATCTGCAACAAGCGTGGAAGAACCTGTTCCGTCGGCAGTTCCTGACATGGTGGCAGAGCCGATTGCCGTTGTTGAAGTACAAGAGCCAGAAGATCCACGTAAGGCTGCCGTTGCTGCCGCTATCGCTCGCGTTAAAGCCCGTAAAGCCGCGCAGGCATCGTCATATCAAGAGGAATAAATGGCTTTTAGAATTGCGAGTTCACCGTTTACACATAACCAGCAGCGCACACAGCGCATCATGATGCTGGTCATTCTGGCCTGCCTGCCGGGTATGCTGGCGCAGTATTACTTCTTTGGCTACGGTAACCTGATTCAGGTTGGGCTGGCGTCCGCTACCGCGCTTATCGCAGAAGGTGTGACACTGTCACTGAGAAAGTTCGCCGTGCGCACCACGCTGGCTGATAATTCCGCACTATTGACCGCCGTGCTGCTCGGCATCAGTCTGCCACCGCTTGTCCCCTGGTGGATGGTGGTCATGGCAACCGTCTTCGCTATCATTATCGCCAAGCAGTTGTATGGCGGCTTAGGACAAAACCCTTTTAACCCCGCGATGATTGGCTATGTGGTGCTGCTGATCTCTTTCCCAGTCCAGATGACAAGCTGGCTGCCGCCCGCACCGCTGCAAACCATTCCCGTCGGTTTCCATGATGCGCTCGTCATCATCTTTACCGGACACACGCCTGACGGGTACACCATGCAGCAGCTGATGCACAACGTTGATGGCGTCAGTCAGGCTACCCCGCTGGACACGTTTAAAACCAGCCTGCGCTCCGGCCAAACGCCGCAGGACATTCTGCAACAGCCGATGTTTGCCCAATCGCTGTCTGGCATTGGCTGGCAGTGGGTGAATATCGGTTTTCTTATCGGCGGGCTGTTTTTGCTGATGCGCGGCACCATTCGCTGGCATATTCCGGTCAGTTTCCTGCTGTCGCTGCTGTTCTGCGCCTCACTAAGCTGGATCATTTCGCCGGAGAAATTCGCGCCACCGATGCTACATCTGCTGTCCGGGGCCACCATGCTCGGCGCATTTTTCATTGCGACCGATCCCGTTACCGCATCAACCACCAACCGGGGACGTCTGATTTTCGGGGCACTGATTGGGTTACTGGTCTGGCTGATTCGGACCTACGGTGGCTATCCGGACGGCGTCGCGTTTGCCGTTCTGCTGGCAAACATCACTGTGCCGCTGATCGACTATTACACTAAGCCACGCGCTTACGGCCACCATCGCTGAGGAGACGCCCATGATAACAACAATGCGTCGCCACGCGACAACGCTGGCCCTGTTCGCCGCGTCCACCACCGCAGTCACGGCAGTGGTGAATATGCTGACGGAGCCCACGATCTCTCATCAGGCCATGCTGCAGCAAAAAATGCTGTTGGATCAGGTGGTTCCCGCCGAATTATACAATAGTGACATTCAAAAAGAGTGTTACGTTGTCACCGATCCGGCATTAGGATCGTCAGCGCCACACCGCGTGTTCATCGCCCGCCAAAACGGTGAGCCGGTTGCCGCCGCACTGGAAAGTACCGCACCGGATGGCTATTCTGGTGCTATTCGACTGCTGGTTGGTGCCGATTTTCACGGTAAGGTACTCGGCGTTCGCGTTACCGAGCATCATGAAACACCGGGACTGGGTGATAAAATCGAAGTACGAATTTCTGACTGGATCACCCGATTCAGCGGACAAACGGTACAGGGTGAGCAGGATGCCCGCTGGGCTGTGAAGAAAGAAGGCGGCATGTTTGATCAATTTACCGGAGCCACCATTACGCCGCGCGCCGTGATTAACAGCGTAAAACGCAGCGCCCTTTACCTGCAAACGCTGCCGCCACAAATCAACACGCTGTCCGCCTGTGGAGAGAACCAATGAGTCAAACCAAAGCACTTTTCGTTGAAGGGTTATGGAAGAACAACTCGGCACTGGTTCAATTGCTGGGCCTTTGCCCCCTGCTGGCCGTGTCATCCACCGCGACTAACGCGCTGGGATTAGGGCTGGCAACCACGCTGGTTCTTACCTGTACCAACATGGCCGTCTCCGCGCTGCGTCGCTGGGTGCCAGCGGAAATCCGTATTCCCATTTACGTCATGATCATCGCCTCGGTGGTCAGCACCGTGCAGATGTTGATCAACGCCTATGCCTACGGCTTATATCAATCTCTGGGGATTTTTATCCCGCTAATCGTGACGAACTGTATCGTTATCGGCCGGGCAGAAGCCTTTGCCTCCAAGAATGCGGTTTTCCCGTCCGCCATTGACGGCCTGGCAATGGGGCTGGGAGCCACCAGCGCACTGGTGGTGCTCGGTTCTCTACGTGAAATTCTGGGTAACGGCACGCTATTCGACGGCGCGGATTTGCTGCTGGGCAATTGGGCTAAAGCGCTGCGCATTGAGGTGGTTCACCTCGATTCCCCTTTCCTTCTGGCGATGCTGCCACCGGGCGCGTTTATCGGTCTGGGACTGTTGCTGGCTGTGAAATATTTGATCGATGAGAAAATGAAACAACGTCGAGCTCGCGCGGCTGTCACCGAAGAAAAAGCCACGCCGGCAACCGGCACCGTAGGGGAATCGCTGTGAATAAGGCTAAGCGGATTGAGATCTTAACGCGTTTACGCGACAACAATCCCCATCCGACGACTGAATTGCAGTTCAGTACGCCGTTTGAGCTGCTCATCGCCGTGCTGCTTTCCGCGCAGGCAACCGATGTCAGCGTGAACAAGGCAACGGCAAAACTCTACCCTGTCGCCAACACGCCCGAAGCCCTGCTTGAGCTCGGCGTAGACGGCGTGAAAGACTACATCAAGACGATCGGCCTGTTTAACAGCAAAGCAGAAAACGTCATCAAAACCTGTCGTTTGTTGTTGGAAAAGCATCAGGGACAGGTTCCCGAAGATCGCGCTGCGCTGGAAGCCTTACCCGGCGTAGGACGAAAAACGGCAAACGTCGTTCTGAACACCGCGTTTGGCTGGCCGACGATTGCCGTTGATACGCACATCTTTCGTGTCAGTAACCGGACAGGATTCGCGCCGGGTAAAAATGTCGAACAGGTAGAGGAAAAACTGCTGAAAGTCGTTCCGGCAGAATTTAAAGTCGACTGTCATCACTGGCTAATCCTGCATGGTCGTTACACCTGTATTGCCCGTAAACCGCGTTGTAGTTCCTGCCTGATTGAAGATTTATGTGAATTTGGCGAAAAGGTCGACGCCTAATCTGTCCAGGTCTGGTGGAATCCCCTCTCGCCAGACCTTCTTCTCCGTTATTCCACACTCCGCCTCGTCTTTCGCTCTCTCACTAGCAAAGCGAGCCGCGTGTTATCTGCATCTTACGGCTCAGACAACGATGCTCTCAGGCGGTTTATTCGATGCACTGTAGCGTATTCCTCTAGCAAAAAGCCTGTATAAAAGTACAAGTAACCACTATTTAAGGCTAATAAGTTATTTTTAATAGAAAATTTAGTGATTGAAAGTCACTTTGAGTGACTATATCGATATTTATCTTATTGCTTGCTATTGATGCATTTTTATACTCACTGCATATTTAGTGATATGCAAAACATTAAACCGCATATTCATTCATAGTTAATGATATTGTCTTGATTTTAAGTAAAAGGCAGATTATATCCCTTTTATAAAAAATAAATGGGTGAAACCAATATAATCATTTGAAGCAAAAGAAAGTTATGAAATTAAACTCTGCATAACATTTAATTTCTAGTTTTATCCAACAACCAAAACCACTTGTAACAAAACATGTCAAATGACTTGCCTGTCCGTAAAATCACGTCAATATAGCGCCGTTTTTCCTCCCCATAACTAGTCAAAAGAGGTTGCAGTTTCACTGTTTCACTCTTGTTATTTTCTCGTTAAAAAAAACGAGATAGGTAAAATCAGAGGTCTTTGTGTCAACAGCAAACAACAACAGCGAATCCCCTGAAAGCGTCAGCATGAACGCTTTCAAACAACCAAAAGCGTTTTATCTCATCTTCAGCATCGAGCTGTGGGAGCGTTTTGGTTACTACGGTCTGCAAGGCATTATGGCGGTTTATCTGGTCAAAATGCTGGGCATGTCCGAAACCGACTCCATTACCCTTTTCTCCTCATTCAGCGCGCTGGTATACGGTTTTGTCGCTATTGGCGGCTGGCTGGGTGATAAAGTCCTCGGCACTAAACGTGTAATCGTGCTGGGTGCTATCGTACTGGCGATCGGTTACACCATGATTGCCTACTCAGGGCACAGCGTGACGTGGGTGTATGTCGGCATGGCGACCATTGCCGTCGGTAACGGATTGTTTAAAGCCAACCCGTCAGCCCTGCTGTCTACCAGCTATGCGAAAGACGATCCACGCCTGGACGGTGCTTTCACCATGTATTATATGGCGGTGAACATCGGCTCCTTCTTTTCTATGCTGGCGACACCGGTACTTGCCGCGAACTATGGCTGGAGCGTGGCCTTCTCCCTGAGCGTCGTGGGTATGATTCTGACGCTGGTTAACTTTATGTTCTGCCGCAAGTGGGTCAGCACACAAGGTTCTCAGCCAGATTTCCAACCGATCAATCTGCAGAAGCTCGCTGTCACGCTCGCAGGTATTGTCGCGCTGGTCGCACTTTCCACCTGGCTGCTGCACAACCAGAGCATCGCACGTTGGATTCTGACGCTTATTTCACTGGCCGTTGTTGCCATCTTCATCAAAGAGATGCTGGCGGTGAGCGGAGCAGAACGCCGGAAAATGATTGTCGCGCTTCTGCTGATGCTGGAAGCGGTGGTCTTCTTTGTGCTGTACAACCAGATGCCAACCTCGCTGAACTTCTTTGCTATTCGCAACGTTGAGCACTCGATTTTAGGCTTTACCTTTGAGCCAGAGCAGTATCAGGCGCTCAACCCGTTCTGGATTATGGTTGCCAGCCCGATTCTGGCTGCGGTTTACAACAAAATGGGCGACCAGCTGCCGATGGCGCACAAGTTTGCGGTTGGTATGGTGCTGTGCTCTGGCGCGTTTCTGGTGCTGCCGTGGGGTGCCAGCATGGCAAACGAACAAGGTATTGTGTCCGTCAACTGGCTGATCCTCTGCTATGGCTTGCAAAGTATCGGAGAGTTGATGATTTCCGGTCTGGGTCTGGCGATGGTCGCTCAACTGGTACCACAGCGCCTGATGGGCTTCATTATGGGTGCCTGGTTCCTGACGTCAGCCGGTGCCGCCATTATCGCAGGCTACGTTGCTAATATGATGGCCGTGCCAGAGAACGTCGTAGACCCGCACGCGTCTCTTGAGATTTATAGCAATGTCTTCATGCAGATTGGTATCGTCACGGGCATCATCGCCGTTCTGATGCTGCTGACCGCGCCGAAACTGACGCGTATGACGCAGGATGTCACCGACGCCCCTGCAGACGCCGTCACGACGACAGCCTCTGCCTGATAACCCGCCGTAACACGTCACGCCAATGACGGTATGACGTGTTACTGGTGAAGCGTTAGAGATAGCCAGATGATAAAAAGCCAGACAGTGTCTGGCTTTTTTACGCGGGTTGATCCGTCCTGAATGACGTTTACTTCACAGGCAACGTCACATCTTTGAACATCGCTTCAATTTCATCATTCGAACGCAGCGCAACGGCAGAATCGACGACATCACGCGTTAAGTGCGGCGCAAAGCGCTGGATGAAATCGTACATGTAGCTGCGCAGGAATGTGCTGCGGCGGAAGCCAATTTTCGTCGTGCTGTAGCTGAAGATGCTGTTCGCGTTGATGGTCACCAGATCGGTTTCCGTCTGCGGATCGACCGCCATATTCGCAATAACCCCGACACCCAATCCTAAACGCACGTAGGTCTTAATCACATCGGCATCCGTTGCGGTAAAGACGATGCGCGGCGTAAGGCCAGCGCGGTTAAACGCGGTATCCAACTCGGAGCGTCCGGTAAAACCAAAGGTATAGGTGACGATAGGATAAGCGGCCAGTTCTTCGATGGTGATATCGGTCTTAGACGCCAGCGGGTGATCCGGTTTTACCACCACCGCGCGATTCCAGTGGTAGCACGGCAGCATGATCAGATCGTCGTACAAATGCAGCGCTTCGGTCGCAATAGCAAAATCCGCAGAGCCTTTCGCAACGGCCTCAGCAATCTGCGTCGGTGAGCCCTGATGCATGTGCAGCGACACGCGAGGATAGCGATCGATGAAACCTTTAATGACGCTTGGCAGCGCGTAGCGCGCCTGCGTGTGCGTGGTCGCGACATACAACGACCCTTTATCGGGATAGGTGTGCTCTCCGGCAACCGCTTTGATGGCATCGACTTTCGACAACACTTCACGCGCGATGCGGATGACTTCCTGTCCGGCTGGTGTCACCTGTGTCAGGTGTTTTCCACTACGGGCAAAAATCTGAATGCCCAACTCATCCTCCAGCATGCGGACCTGTTTACTGATCCCCGGCTGGGAGGTGTACAACCCTTCTGCGGTAGAAGACACATTCAGGTTGTGATTAACAACTTCAACAATATAACGAAGCTGTTGTAGTTTCATAATTTATCCCATTCCCAATTGAAGTGTGCGCGTGGCATCTCACAACGTTCTGACGACGTTCCGTTTTATTGATTTTGATTGCGTCTTAACCACCTGGCGCATATTTCCATCAATTAATGTCATTTAATCATAAAAACTATTTTTATATAACCATTTCTGCATGGCGGCAACGATAAAGAACGCGGTGCATGCGATTATCACCGAGGTAAACCGCATCATTCTCTATCACGGATCAACAATCCTCATGCTACCGCAGGACAATCTTCATGCATCTGTTTTATCGAGATATTTTCTGCGATCAAAAAAGCCAGCCTTGCGGCTGGCTTGATTTAGCGATGTTTTACACATAACTCAGTTATGCGCGGGGTAACTGAAAGGGGTTACTTCTTCCCTTCAACCCATTTTCCATCGATGTAAAACGCTGACCAGCCCGTTGCCTTGCCGTCTTTCTCTGACGAGACATATTGCTGTTTGGTCTTACGGCTGAAACGCACCTGCGTTTTGTTGCCGTCTTTATCGACCACTGGCGCTTCCGCCAGATAGCGAAGTTTCTCCGGTAAACGATCTTTGAATCGCACCAGTTCTTCTACCAGCGGTGCCCGCGTTTCACGAGATTTCGGGAACGTATTGGCCGCAAGGAAGACGCCTGCTGCGCCATCACGCAAGACGAAATAGGCATCAGACTTCTCGCAAGGCAGCTCAGGCAACGGCACCGGATCTTCTTTCGGTGGCGCAACATCGCCATTACGCAGGATCTTACGCGTGTTACTACAGGTCTCGCTGGTACACGCCATGTACTTACCGAAACGTCCCATTTTGAGGTGCATTTCGGAACCACACTTCTCGCACTCAACAATCGGGCCATCATAGCCCTTGATGCGGAACTCACCGGCTTCTATCTCATACCCGTCACAGGCTGGGTTATTCCCGCACACGTGCAGCTTGCGCTGATTATCAATCAGGTAGCTGTCCATTGCCGTACCACATTTTTCGCAGCGACGGCGGGCACGCAACGCGTTGGTTTCGGCATCGTCGCCTTCTAACACGTTCAGTACTTCAGTTTCCGGTATCAGGTTGATCGTGGTCTTACAGCGCTCTTTCGGCGACAGTGCATAGCCGGAACAGCCCAGGAACACCCCGGTACTGGCAGTACGGATACCCATTTGACGAGAGCAGGTTGGGCAATCAATGCTGGTTAACACCATCGCATTGGGGCGCATACCGCCTTCTTCAGGATCCTGTTCAGCCTTTTCCAACTGCTGGCTAAATTCGTTGAAGAATTCATCCAGTACCGCTTTCCATTCCGCCTGATTATTGGCGACCTGATCGAGGCGGCTTTCCATCCGTGCGGTGAAATCGTAATTCATCAGTTCGCGGAAGTTTTCTTCCAGTCGATCGGTAACGATTTCACCCATTTTCTCGGCATAGAAACGGCGGTTTTCCACTCGAACGTAGCCGCGATCCTGAATGGTGGAAATAATAGAAGCATAGGTAGACGGACGGCCAATCCCACGTTTTTCCAGCTCTTTAACCAGAGAGGCATCGCTGTAACGTGCCGGTGGTTTAGTGAAGTGTTGCCCTGGCAGCAGCTTCTGCAGCGCCAGCGATTCGCCCACTGCCACAGTCGGCAACGTGCGATCTTCATCATTTTTACGCAGCGCAGGCATGACTTTCGTCCAGCCATCAAAACGCAGCGTACGGCCTTTGGCACGCAGTTGATAATCGGCAGCTTCGACGATTAACGTGGTGGAATCGTATTGCGCAGGCGTCATTTGGCAGGCGACGAACTGACGCCAAATCAGCTGATACAGCTTCTGCGCATCGGCTTCCATATCTTTCAGGTTGTCAGCCAGCACGCCAACATCAGAAGGACGAATCGCTTCGTGCGCTTCCTGCGAGTTTTCTTTGCTGCTGTAAAGGTTCGCTGACTCCGGCAGATAGCGCTTGCCGAACTCTTCGCCAATATAGCCACGCACCATCGTCAAGGCATCCTGACTGAGGTTCGTTGAGTCGGTACGCATGTAGGTAATGTAACCCGCTTCGTACAGACGCTGCGCCATCATCATGGTCTTTTTCACGCCGAAGCCAAGGCGCGTACTGGCAGCCTGTTGCAGCGTGGAGGTGATGAACGGCGCGCCCGGTTTGCTGCTGGTCGGCTTATCTTCACGATCGGCAACCACATAACGCGCGTGCTCAAGCAGGCTGACCGCCGCATGCGTTTGTTCTTTATTAACCGGTTTAAACGGCTTGCCGTTGTGATGTGTCACCTGCATTTGCAGTTGAATATCGCTGCCTGCCAGCAAATCAGCGTGCAGTTCCCAATATTCTTCCGGCACGAACGCTTTGATTTCGCGCTCACGATCGACAATCAGGCGCACGGCAACCGACTGTACGCGCCCAGCGGACAGGCCACGAGCAATTTTTTTCCACAGCAACGGGGAAACCATGTACCCCACCACGCGATCCATAAACCGACGCGCCTGCTGGGCATTCACGCGGTCAATATTCAACGTATCGGGTTTTTCAAACGCCTGTTTAATGGCATTTTTCGTGATTTCGTTAAACACCACGCGGCTGAAACGCTGATCGTCACCACCAATGATTTCCCGCAGGTGCCAGGCAATGGCTTCCCCTTCGCGGTCAAGGTCGGTTGCGAGATAGATGTGGTCGGCATTTTCCGCCAGCGTTTTTAATTCGGAGACAACCTTCTCCTTACCCGGCAGTATTTCGTAGTTGGCTTTCCAGCCATGATAAGGGTCGACGCCCATACGATTAACTAGCGCGGATTTCTCATCCTTTTTGACTTTCTTTTTCGTTTTATCTTTAGTCGTTGAGTCCGCGCTCTTTTTACTGACTGAGCCACTCGTCGGCAGATCGCGCACATGACCGACGCTGGATTTCACCACGTAGTCATTGCCTAAATACTTATTGATCGTTTTGGCTTTTGCCGGGGACTCGACGATAACGAGAGCTTTACCCATATGTACTATTACCTGCTGAATTCTTCTGAAAATCAGATATTTTTCGGGGCATCCAGAGCGGATTCTACTGACTGCGCAAAATCCCACACTCTACCTGATAAATATTGCCACGCAACCTAATTAGCATGGAAACCCTGTTTTATCCGCTTCCCGCCACACTGAATATCGGCAGGTAAGCGCCTAAAATGTAGTCCATTTACATCATAATCTACGCTTTACGCTGAAACCGTATCGCAGTACCCTTCCTCTTGATGCGACTTTTGAAATAACCGCAATGCGTTTTGAAATCGCGGTGTTGATTTTAGAAATAGCCTTGTTGATATAGTGCAACGCCCCCTTTTTTCAAGGGTGAGTACAGGAGTAACAATCATGTCACCTGAACATCAGGTAAACGAAGAAAAGCGTCCTATTGACCGCCAGAGCTTATTAATTGAAGCCAATGACATCATTAAGCATCACGATGATTATTTGCATGGTATGGTCGCTGATAGCGTAGAACAAAAAAACGGCGTGCTGGTTTTTCGCGGTGAGTTTTTTCTCGATGAGAACGGAATACCAACCTTAAAAAGCACCGCGGTATTTAACATGTTCAAGCATCTTGCGCATGTTTTATCCGAAAAATACGACTTGATCGATTAAATAGCTTGATCGATTAAATACAAATGCCCGCAAATTCGCGGGCATTTGATTGTGTACAGCTTACTATTTTATTAATTACAGTAGAGGCTTTGAACCACGTTGCCACCAGCGCAACATCAGTCGTTCTGCGGTATCGCCAGCGCTGCCCGTCAGACGATCCAGCAGGCGTTTACGCCGTGTATAGCGAACGCTTAACACTTCATGACTGGCCATTTCAGCAATAAGCAGATCGTCACTGGTACCGATAGCGTCAATCAACCCCAGATCTTTCGCCTGAGTACCAAACCAGTGCTCTCCCGTCGCCACCGAATCAATATCCAGCGAAGGACGCATCTGCTGTACAAAATCCTTAAACAGCGTGTGCGTGACATTCAGATCTTCACGGAATTTCTCACGACCTTGTTCGGTGTTCTCACCAAACAGCGTCAGCGTACGCTTGAATTCACCCGCAGTGTGCAGCTCAACATCAATGTCTTTGTTTTTCAGCAAACGGTGGAAGTTGGGGATTTGTGCCACAACGCCAATAGACCCTACAATCGCAAACGGTGCCGCTACGATGCGGTCAGCCACGCAGGCCATCATATATCCGCCGCTGGCAGCCACTTTATCCACGGAGACCGTCAAACGTACGCCGCCCTGGCGTAAACGCTGCAATTGCGAGGCCGCCAAGCCATAACCGTGCACCACACCACCTGGGCTTTCCAGACGCAGCAAGACCTCATCTTTCGGTTTCGCCACAGCGAGCACGGCGGAGATCTCTTCACGCAGCGAACTGACTTCGCCCGCATCCATACTGCCGTTGAAATCGAGCACGTACAGAAACGGTTTAACACTCTTCTCTTCGCCACGTTTGGCACGCTGTTTATCTTGCTTAGCAGTTTCTTTTTCTTTCTTCTTTTCTTGTTTAGATAACAGCTTACGCTCGGTGTCACTCATACAGGCGGTCTGCATTTCACGCTGCATTTCCTGATATTGTTCACCCAGATTCGTGACCTGCAACTCACCTTTATGCGGGCGCTTACGCTGCGTCATCCCGAATGCCAGAACGACTAACGCACCAATCGCCACCACGATGGTGAGTACCTTAGCCAGGAATAAACCGTACAGAGAAAGTAATTCCACAAACACCGTCCTCATTGACTGCGTATTAATTAATGTTGGTTTACTCACCAACCATGGCGTTGACGTCGTGCGCCATTCCCTTCCTATAACCTAACTGATGGCACGCAATATGGCGATGTTATTCCTGCGGTTTTTACGCCTGTTGCTGCTTTTTACAACAGCACAGGGATAAATAGAGGCAGTCTCATTGAAAACAGTCGACATTTGAGGCATAACACCCCCATTCATCCTGCCCGGATGCGCCGTTATCTGACGTTCCGAGCGGCACGACCGACGCATCTCGCCGTGCCGATACGCGATGGCAGGTCTATTATCTGAAGCGTGGCTGTTTTGCGCCACGGCAAGAGGAATTCATTGTGCATTACCAGCCTAAAATCGATTTACTGCAAAACCGCATCATTCTGGTCACCGGTGCTGGCGACGGCATTGGCCGGGAAGCCGCGCTGACCTACGCTCGCTACGGCGCGCACGTCATCTTATTAGGGCGGACAGAAAGTAAACTTCAATCGGTTAAACAGCAGATCGAGCAAGAACACGGTACGCCAGCGCACGTGGTTGTCTGCGATATGCTGGCCTTATCCTCCGCGCAATGCTTTCAACTGGCTGACGAACTGGCACAGGTTGTGCCGCACCTGGATGGGGTTCTTCACAACGCCGGATTACTCGGAGAAATCACCCCTATCACACAGCAAACGCCTGAGATCTGGCATCAGGTTATGCAGGTCAACGTCAACGCGACCTTTATGCTGACACAGGCGCTGCTGCCTCTATTATTGAAATCGCCTTGCGCTTCTCTGGTTTTCACCAGTTCCAGCGTGGGCCGTGAAGGTCGTGCCGGCTGGGGAGCCTATTCCGTATCCAAATTTGCGACAGAAGGCCTGATGCAAGTGCTGGCAGAAGAATACAGTTCACACAATCTGCGCGTGAACTGCATCAATCCTGGCGGAACGCGAACAGGAATGCGTGCGTCAGCCTTCCCCAACGAAGATCCAATGAGACTGAAAACGCCAGCAGATATTATGCCGCTGTATCTCTACCTGATGGGCGATGACAGCCGCCGTAAGACGGGGATGAGTTTTGACGCACAGCCGGGCAGAAAAGCCGGTCCAGCCGAATAATAGAAAGAGCACGCACGATGAGCGATGAACGCCACCAGCAACGCCAACAGCGCCTGAAAGAAAAGGTCGACGCCCGTATTGCCGCCGCGAATGAAACACGCGGTATCCTGATCGTCTTCACCGGTAACGGGAAAGGAAAAACCACTGCGGCCTTTGGTACCGTCACGCGAGCGATAGGCCACGGGTTACGGGCGGGCGTGATCCAGTTTATTAAAGGTGAATGGCCTAACGGTGAGAAGAATCTGCTACAACAGCACGGCGTGGAATTTCAGGTCATGGCGACGGGCTTTACCTGGGATACGCAGAATCGCCAGACGGATACCGAAGCGGCACAACTCGTCTGGCAGCATGGCAAACGCATGCTGGCCGATCCACAGCTCGATCTCGTCGTATTGGACGAACTGACGTATATGATTAGCTATGATTATTTAGATTTGAGTGACGTTGTCACTGCACTGAAGCAGCGCCCTGCCGGACAGACGGTCATTATTACCGGCCGCGGTTGCCATCGTGACTTGCTGGAAATGGCCGATACCGTGACGGAAATGCGACCGGTAAAACATGCGTTTGATAGCGGAATTCAGGCCCAGCAAGGCATTGACTGGTAGCCGTTAGCTTTCATTAGTGATAAGCCGAGCGCAAATGAAAACGGGCAGCGAAAGCTGCCCATGAAGCGTATAGAGAGAAGATTACCCGTTGCGCTTAGGTTTTGGCGAGGTACGGCGCGCCGGAGCACTGTTGATCTGGCTGTGACGTTTTACCGCACGGCGGATCTGGTTCGCCTTCACTCGGCGGCGCTCACGCTCAACCGGCAGTTTCGATACCGTTTCTGCCGGAAGCTGCACTAATTCACGCAGATAGTTCAGCTGTTCCAGTGGCATTTCTGTCCAGCCACCGCGTGGAATACCTTTCGGCAGCGTAATGTCACCGTAGCGCACGCGAATCAGGCGGCTAACCTGCACACCAACCGCTTCCCACAGACGGCGAACTTCACGGTTGCGCCCTTCGGTCAGCGTCACGTTATACCACTGGTTCAACCCTTCACCGCCCTGATAGCGGATGGTACGGAATGACGCCGGGCCATCATCCAGCTGTACGCCTTTGCTCAGCTGTTTAATTTTTTCGTCGTCAACTTCACCGAAAACACGCACGGCGTATTCACGCTCAACCTCACGGCTGGGGTGCATCAGGCGGTTGGCTAACTCACCGTCGGTCGTGAACAGCAGCAGGCCGGAGGTATTCACGTCCAGACGCCCTACAGCAACCCAGCGAGAACCCTGAATTTTTGGCAGACGGTCAAATACTGTCGGGCGGCCATCAGGATCGTTACGGGTGCACAACTCACCTTCCGGTTTGTAGTACATCAGTACGCGGCACACGGACTCTTCGGTTTCCTTAACGGTAACCACATGACCATCGATACGGATTTTGGTGGCTTTCGTCACTTCAACGCGATCGCCCAGAGTGGCAATCTTACCGTCAACGCTGACGCGTCCAGCCTGAATGATAACTTCAATTTCGCGGCGTGAGCCATGTCCGGCACGCGCCAGAACTTTTTGTAACTTTTCGCTCATTGAGCAACCTCTAGTGTCGCCTTCCCAGGCGTCGGGGGGAGTCATAACTGCTGATAAAATTCAGCTAGTTACGTAAAAATAGTGTGTACGTAAAAATCGTTCGTCATATTAAAAACTGGCGCGATTATACCGATCTTCGCGCCATTTGTATTCCCATTGTTACCGCTCGTTATAAAAACGGTGTGACATCACCGGTGCCCTCACGCGCGACGCGTGGCACGGACTCGGTTAAATCGATAACCGTCGTCGGTTGTTGACCCAGCGAACCGCCATGAATAATTAAATCCACCTGTTTTCCCAATCTGTCCTGAATTTCTTCTGGATCGGATTCGGCGAAATCATTTCCCGGCAGCATCAGCGTCGTCGACATCAGCGGCTCATTCAGCGCGGCCAGCAGCTCCAGTGCGATAGGATTGGACGGCACGCGCAGGCCGATGGTTTTACGCTTTTCATTCATTAAGCGGCGAGGAACCTCTTTCGTCGCTTTCAGAATAAACGTGTAATTACCGGGTGTGTTATTTTTAATCAACCGAAAAGCCGAGTTATCAACATGGGCATACGTCGACAGTTCGGACAGATCGCGACACATCAGCGTGAAGTTATGATCGCTCCCCAGATCGCGAATCCGGCAGATGCGTTCCAGCGCGTTCTTTTCGCCCAACATACAGCCCAACGCGTAACCGGAATCCGTTGGATAAACAATCACCCCACCTTTATGCAAAAATTCCACCGACTGATTGATCAATCGCGGCTGCGGATTCTGTGGGTGAATATAGAAAAACTGGCTCATAACCCTACCTCGTACGTCTGACATTTCGCGGCGCTGTTCATTCCAACCCGCTTCATCGTGCAATAAGGATGATTATAGAACGTGTTGGCGGTAAAAGATTGTTATTCCATGATTTGTTATTTCAAAGAGAGCGTCATGGCATCAACGTGGTATCGGTTGATCGATAATTATGCGCTGCCAGCCTCCACCAATAGCGGATGGTGCCAAACGGGTTCGACATCGGCAGGTAGCCACAGCTTGCGGCCCAGCTCAATCCAGGCACACGGCAGGTGGAAATCCGATCCTTGCGACGCCATCAGGTTGAAATCCCGCGCATAGCGTCCCAACTGCGTCCGTTCATCCGGTGCCTGTTGGCATTGCGCTACTTCCATCGCGATCCCGCCGTTTTCTGCGAAGGTAGCTAACAGACGCTTTAGCCACTTGGCCGTCAAATCGTAGCGCCCCGGATGCGCCAACACCGATACACCGCCAGATTGATGAATCGCCTCGATCGCTTGCGGGATGGTGCACCACTGCGGTGGCACGTAACCGATTTTGCCTTTCGCCAGATATTTTTTGAACACCTGATTCATATTCGCCGCGATGCCCAGTTCAATCAGATAACGTGCAAAATGCGCGCGTGTAATCTGTCCGCCCGTCGCCAGACGCTGTGCGCCAGCCAGCGCATCAGGAATGCGGTTTTTTTCCAGACGAGCCGCGATCTGCTCCGCCCGACTCTGCCGGCACTCCGCCTGCTGTTGCAACAGCCTCGTCAACGCTGGGTGTGCACTATCCATCCCCAGTCCGACAATATGGATCTCATGGTTTTCCCACAGCGTGGAGATCTCTACGCCGGGAATCAATCTCAGCGGCAGCCCCTGTTGTGCAATCGCATCCTGCGCTTCGTCAAGCCCAGCCGTCGTGTCGTGATCGGTAATAGCCAGCACGCTCACCCGCATGTCTACCGCGCGACTGACCAGCGCCGTCGGCGTTAAAAGGCCATCAGATGCCGTGGTATGGCTATGCAAATCATAAAGTGGGAACGACGATATCGGTTGAGAATCTTCTGGCACAAGCCTATCCATTAACAAGAATAATGCGAAGACCGCATGATGCCATCAATAGGGCGTAAATGGTAATGCCTGCCCTTTCCCTGAGTAATAAAATAATCCTATTGAAGGTGTTGACATTTTATCGTCGAACCAGTTAACTAGTACGCAAGCGCAGTGCGCAGACAGTAATCAGTATACAAACAGTGAGATGATGATAATGGCAACGCAGAAAATGATGAAGCATGGTTGGTGGCGCTCTTCCCTCTCGCGGGTGGACTAATCACGCATCGCTGTTATCACACATGCAGATATTCCCAGGCCCGCTTAACCAAGCGGGCTTTTTATTTGATGGGCACAACATTAAACGGGTAGCAAGAATGCAAACAACACAACCTAAACTGGAACTGCTGCGTATTGAGGCCGTTTACCGTAACGACCCCAGCGCGATCTTCCATCAGCTCTGCGGTGCCAGACCGGCAACGCTGCTGTTAGAGTCGGCTGAAATCGACAGCAAGGAAAACCTGAAAAGCCTGTTGATCGTAGATAGCGCACTGCGCATCACCGCACTGGGCCAGCACGTTTCCATTCAGGCACTGACGGCAAACGGCGCCAGCCTCCTGCCGCTTCTGGATGCCGCGCTGCCAGTGGAGATTATCAATCAACCGCGTCCGAACGGCCGTGAACTCACGTTCCCACTGGCAGACGCCATGCAGGACGAAGATGCTCGCCTGCGTTCGCTGTCCGTGTTTGATGCCTTACGTCAGATTCTGACGCTGGTCGCCTGCCCGGCAGATGAGCGTGAAGCCATGTTTCTCGGCGGCCTCTTCGCCTACGATCTGGTCGCAGGGTTTGAAGAATTACCCGCGCTGAGCCAGCAGCAGCGTTGCCCGGATTTTTGCTTCTATCTGGCAGAAACGCTGCTGGTGCTTGACCACCAAAAACGTGTAACCGCGCTACAAGCCAGCCTGTTTACACCGCACCATAGCGAAAAGCAGCGTCTGCAACAGCGTCTGGAACAGCTACAGCTTCAGCTCACCCAACCAGCACCTGCGCTGCCACGTCAGTCCATCGAAGACATGACGCTGAGCTGCAACCAGAGCGATGAAGCCTTCGGGGAAGTCGTCAGCCAGATGCAGGAAGCTATCCGCATCGGTGAAATTTTCCAGGTCGTGCCGTCGCGCCGTTTTTCTCTGCCCTGCCCTTCACCGCTGGCCGCCTACCAAACACTGAAGGATAACAATCCCAGCCCTTACATGTTTTACATGCAGGATCAGGACTTCACGTTGTTCGGTGCCTCGCCGGAAAGCTCGCTGAAATACGACGCCGACAGCCGTCAAATCGAAATCTATCCCATTGCTGGTACTCGCCCACGCGGTCGCCGTGCCGATGGCTCGCTGGATCGCGATCTCGATAGCCGTATTGAGTTAGAAATGCGTACCGACCATAAAGAGCTGGCTGAGCATTTGATGCTGGTAGATTTAGCGCGTAACGATCTGGCGCGCATCTGTCAGCCGGGTAGCCGTTACGTTGCTGACTTGACCAAAGTTGACCGCTATTCCTTTGTGATGCATCTGGTCTCCCGCGTCGTTGGTACGCTGCGTGAAGATTTAGATGTGCTGCACGCCTACCGCGCCTGCATGAATATGGGCACGCTGAGCGGTGCACCGAAAGTCCGGGCCATGCAGCTGATTGCCGAAAGTGAGAAAACCCGACGCGGCAGCTACGGCGGCGCGGTGGGCTACTTCACCGCTCACGGCGATCTGGACACCTGCATCGTTATCCGCTCCGCCTATGTCGAAGACGGTATTGCCACTGTTCAGGCGGGTGCGGGCGTGGTGCTGGATTCTAACCCTCAGGCCGAAGCCGACGAAACACGTAATAAAGCCCGGGCCGTACTGCGAGCCATTGCCAGCGCGCACCATGCAAAGGAGATTTTCTGATGGCCGACATCTTACTGCTCGATAACATCGATTCATTCACCTACAACCTGGTGGATCAGCTGCGTGCCAGCGGTCATCAGGTCGTGATTTACCGTAACCATCTGCCTGCCGACGTCATCATCGCGCGGTTACAGCAAATGGAAAAACCGATCCTGATGCTCTCTCCCGGCCCCGGCACGCCAGCCGAAGCGGGTTGTATGCCGGAACTGCTGCAGCGCCTGCGCGGTCAGTTGCCGATTATCGGCATTTGCCTCGGCCATCAGGCTATCGTGGAAGCCTATGGCGGCCATGTTGGTCAGGCGGGTGAAATCCTGCACGGCAAAGCGTCTGCTATCGACCACGATGCCAGCGGCATGTTTAGCGGTTTACCGCATCCATTGCCCGTCGCTCGCTACCACTCGCTGGTCGGCAGCAACATTCCGTCGACGCTGACCGTCAACGCACACTTCAACACGATGGTCATGGCCGTGCGGAACGATGCCGATCGCGTCTGCGGTTTTCAATTCCATCCTGAGTCGATCCTGACCACGCACGGCGCTCGACTGCTGGAACAAACGCTGGACTGGGCGCTGGCTTAACGAGGGATACGATTATGCAACTGTCTTCTATACAACAATCTTCTAAGACCCGGGAACCGTCTACTGCTCAGGATGTCATTACCATGCAACACATACTGGAAAAATTATACGGCGCGACTCCTATCAGCCGTCAGGAAAGTCAGGCGCTGTTTGGTGCCATTATTCGCGGTGAACTGGAAGCCAGCCAGCTGGCAGCGGCGTTGATTAGTATGAAAGTACGCGGCGAACATCCCGATGAGATCGCCGGTGCTGCCACGGCTCTGCTGGCCGATGCACAGCCGTTCCCGCGCCCTGACTATTTATTTGCCGATATCGTCGGCACAGGCGGTGACGGCACCAACAGTATCAACATTTCGACGGCCAGTGCCTTCGTTGCCGCCAGCTGTGGTCTGAAAATCGCCAAGCACGGCAACCGCAGCGTATCCAGCCGTTCCGGTTCCTCCGATCTGCTCTCCGCTTTCGGCATTAAGCTGGATATGAGCGCACAGGATTCCCGTCAGGCGTTGGACGACCTGGGCGTGTGTTTCCTGTTTGCTCCGCAATACCATCTGGGCTTCCGTCATGCCATGCCAGTGCGTCAACAGCTTAAAACCCGCACCGTCTTCAACGTGCTGGGGCCGTTGGTTAACCCCGCTCGTCCACCACTGGCGCTGATTGGCGTGTATAGCCCCGAATTGGTTCGCCCTATCGCCGAAACGCTGAAAGTGCTGGGCTACCAGCGTGCCGCGGTTGTACACGGTGGCGGAATGGATGAAGTCGCGATTCATGCACCGACGCAGGTTGCCGAGTTGAACCATGGCGAGATCGCAACCTACGAACTGACGCACCGCGATTTCGGGCTGGATGCGTATCCGCTATCGGCATTGCAAGGCGGTACGCCAGAAGAAAATCGTGACATTCTCGCGTCACTGCTACAAGGTAAAGGTGAACGTGCGCACGCCGCCGCGGTTGCCGCCAACGTTGCGCTGCTCCTGAGATTATTTGGACAAGAAGATCTGCGCCAAAATGCGCAACAAGCGCTTGAAGTCATTCATAGCGGACAGGCTTATCAGCGCGTTATCGCCCTGTCCGCCAGAGGATAATGAAACCATGCAGGAAACCGTATTACATAAAATTGTGCGCGATAAGGCGCTCTGGGTTGCGGAACGCGAAAAAGCACAGCCGCTGGCCTCTTTTCAGCATGAGATCGTTCCCAGCCAGCGTGATTTTTATCAGGCGCTGAAACAAGACAAACCTGCCTTTATTCTTGAATGCAAAAAGGCTTCACCGTCGAAGGGATTGATTCGCGATGATTTTGACCCGTTAGCGATAGCTCAGGTCTATAAAGATTACGCGTCTGCTATTTCCGTTTTGACTGACGAAAAGTACTTTCAGGGCGATTTTGCCTTCCTGCCGCAGGTTAGCGCGGCAGTGCATCAACCGGTGTTGTGCAAAGACTTTATCATTTCGCCCTACCAGATCTATCTGGCACGCTACTATCAGGCCGATGCCATTCTGCTGATGCTATCCGTGCTGGACGACGAGCAATACCAGCAACTGGCCGAAGTGGCGCACAGTCTGAAACTGGGCGTGTTGACAGAAGTCAGTAATGAAGAAGAGCTGCTGCGGGCCATTCAGCTCGAAGCACGCGTCGTTGGGATCAACAACCGCGACCTGCGCGATCTCTCCATTGACCTCAACCGTACCCGGACGCTCGCACCGCGTCTGCCCGCAGGCGTCACCGTGATCAGCGAATCCGGTATCAACTGTCAGGCACAGATTCGTGAACTCAGCGCCTTTGCTCAGGGCTTCCTGATCGGCAGTTCACTAATGTCTGAGCCGGATCTGAACGGTGCGGTACGCCGCGTTATTCTGGGTGAGAACAAAGTCTGCGGCCTGACGCGCGCAGCTGATGCACAGGCCGCCTATCAAGCGGGTGCGCTCTACGGCGGTTTAATCTTCGTCGCCAGCTCTCCACGCTATGTTGACGCCAAACAAGCCGCCGACGTGATGACGGGTGCCCCACTGCGCTATGTCGGTGTTTTTCGCAATGCGCCCGTCGAACACATCGTTGCGATCACAACGCAGTTGGGATTAGCGGCCGTTCAACTGCACGGCGATGAAGATCAACAGACCATCGACAAACTACGTCAGCAGTTACCCGCAACCTGCCAGATTTGGAAAGCGCTGAGCATCACGGACACCTTTCCAGAACGCAATCTCACCCACGTCGATCGCTACCTGTTTGACAACGGTCAGGGCGGCAGCGGGAAAACCTTCAACTGGTCGCTGCTGGCGAATCAGTCATTGGATAACGTGCTGCTAGCTGGCGGTCTGAATAGCGATAACTGCGCACTGGCGGCACAGCAAGGTTGCGCAGGGCTGGATTTCAATTCCGGGGTAGAAAGCGAACCGGGAAAAAAAGACTCACATAAAATTGCTGCGGTTTTTGCGACATTACGTCAGCCGCAGCACTAAAACAGACGGGAAAATTATGACATTACTCAACCCTTACTTCGGTGAATTCGGCGGGCAGTTTGTTCCGCAGATCCTCATCCCGGCGTTACGCCAGCTGGAAGAGGCTTTCGTCAGCGCACAAAAAGATCCTGAATTTCAGGCCGAATTTACCGACCTGCTGAAAAACTACGCAGGTCGTCCGACCGCGTTAACCCTGTGTCAAAACCTGACAGCTGGGACAAAAACCAAGCTGTACCTGAAACGCGAAGATCTGCTGCACGGCGGTGCGCACAAAACCAATCAGGTACTCGGACAAGCTCTGCTGGCTAAGCGCATGGGTAAAAGTGAAATCATCGCCGAAACCGGTGCGGGCCAACACGGCGTCGCAACGGCGTTGGCTTGCGCCCTGCTCGGCCTGAAATGCCGCGTTTATATGGGAGCAAAAGACGTTGAGCGCCAGTCGCCGAACGTGTTCCGCATGCGTTTGATGGGGGCGGAAGTAATTCCGGTTCACAGCGGTTCTTCCACGCTGAAAGATGCCTGCAACGAAGCGCTACGTGACTGGTCTGGCAGCTATGAAACGGCACACTATTTGCTGGGAACGGCTGCTGGCCCGCATCCTTATCCGACTATCGTGCGCGAGTTCCAACGCATGATTGGTGAAGAAACCAAAGCGCAGATTCTGGAAAAAGAAGGTCGCTTGCCGGATGCGGTATTAGCCTGTGTCGGCGGTGGTTCTAACGCGATTGGGATGTTCGCTGATTTCATTGACGATACGACCGTCCGTCTGATCGGCGTTGAACCTGGCGGCTTGGGTATTGAATCCGGGCAGCACGGCGCACCGTTAAAACACGGCCGCGTTGGTATTTATTTCGGCATGAAGTCCCCGATGATGCAAACGTCCGACGGACAAATTGAAGAATCTTACTCGATTTCTGCCGGGTTGGATTTCCCGTCCGTAGGGCCGCAGCACGCCTATCTGAACAGCATTGGCCGTGCCGACTATGTATCGATTACCGATGATGAAGCGTTGGATGCTTTCAAAGCGCTCTGCCGCGGTGAAGGGATTATTCCCGCGCTGGAATCCTCCCACGCGCTGGCACATGCCTTGAAGATGATCAAAGCAGAACCAGAGAAGGAGCAACTGCTGGTGGTCAACCTGTCCGGCCGTGGTGATAAAGACATCTTTACCGTGCACGATATTTTGAAAGATCGGGGAGAAATCTAATGGAACGCTATCAACAGTTATTTAACCGCCTGTCAGAGAACAAGGAAGGCGCGTTCGTTCCCTTTGTTACGCTGGGCGATCCCTCTCCCGAGCAGTCCCTGAAAATTATCGATACGCTGATTGCGGCCGGTGCCGATGCATTGGAGCTGGGCGTGCCCTTCTCTGACCCGTTGGCGGATGGCCCGACCATTCAGGATGCCAATCTGCGTGCGTTTGCCGCAGGCGTCACGCCGGACCAATGCTTTGAAATGCTGGCGACCATACGACAAAAATACCCGGAAATTCCGATTGGCCTGCTGATGTATGCCAACCTGGTGTTCAGCAACGGCATTGATGAATTCTATCAGCGCTGCGCACAGGTTGGCGTCGATTCGGTGTTAGTGGCGGATGTCCCGGTAGTAGAATCTGCGCCTTTCCGTGCGGCTGCGCTGCGACACGGCATCGCCCCCATTTTTATCTGTCCGCCCAATGCTGACGATGAACTGCTGCGCGAGATCGCCTCTTATGGTCGCGGCTATACCTATTTAGTGTCACGTGCGGGCGTGACTGGGGCAGAAAAGCGCGCGCAACTGCCGCTGCATCATCTGGTTGCCAAACTGAACGCGTATCATGCTGCCCCTCCGTTACAAGGATTTGGCATTTCCGATCCCGCTCAAGTACGGGAAACGTTAGCCTCAGGCGCAGCGGGCGCCATTTCTGGCTCCGCGATCGTACGGATTATCGAAAAAAATCTGAACCAGCCTGACGTTATGCTGTCCGAGTTACACGCCTTTGTGAGTGAAATGAAAGCCGCTACGCGTTCATAACACTTTTCAGGTGCGCGATTTGTGCTTCACACAAGTCCTATCGCGCGCCTAATAATGTTTCAAATTATTTCCTATTTAATTAATGCGAAACATCTCCAATTAGTATTTAGTTTCCACTTTATTATAATTGTAAGAAATGTTTTCAAATTGAAATAATTATTTAATTTCACACCGAAAAAATAAGTTAATTACCTCTTAATTTTGAAACCGCATAAATCCCACGAATAAAATACGAAGAAAATCACAGAATTGAGATCATTTAAAATTATCTCTTTTTAACGATCTTGTTCACATTACTGTAAGAAATAATAAATAGAATGGAACTGCTGAACAAAAGTGGCAGCGCGTTTTTAAATAATAATTCTCTTTGACTTGGGATAATAAAATGAAAGTTAAAATATTGACGATGGTGGTAACCTCCTTAATCAGCTTAAGCTCCATGGCAGTGACGATTGACTATCGTCATGAAATGAATGATTCGGCAAAGAACGATCATAAAGATCGCCTGCTGATGTCCCACCGTTTTGACAACGGTTTTGGCCTGTCACTGGAAGGCAAATGGGGTCAATCAGGTAAAGATACCACACCAAATAAACCGTTTAACGAATCAGTCAGCAACGGTACTGAAGTCACCGCCAGCTACCTGTATAAATTCGATAAAACTTTTGGACTGGAAGGCGGTCTGAATCTGGTTTCCACGTCAACCAGCAACAACTACCGTCCTTATATCAAAGGAACGGCCAACATCACCGATTCGCTGTATTATGGCCTGCGTTATCGCGCATCATATCTTCGCGTTAGTGATGATATCGGTAAATCAAGTGTAACGAACCCTACCGATATTAAAGGCTACACCATCACCAGTACGCTGGGTTATAAACTGCCTGCGAACTTTGTGGTTGAATACGAATTTGAATATGATAAGAAAACTAAAGCAGGCGCTCCTGGTTACATCGCCGACAACGACAACTATGGCCTGACTCACAACGTTAAATTAGCGTATAAATATGACAAAAACTGGACGCCTTACGCTGAAGTCGGCAACGTTGTTGGCAGCAAAAACACTGACGAGCGTCAAACTCGCTACCGTGTTGGTGTACAGTACAATTTCTAATGGCTAACGCCATCTAGATAATTGCTGTAATAAAAATAGCGTTCTCTTTATTGGTTTGTTATTTCCTGTCTATAAAAACGGCGACGTTATTTACGTCGCCGTTTTTTTATGGCGTGCCATCCTTAGCTGCCACCCTTCCGGGCCGTTGCTGATGCAACGTTAAAAATTGCTCCCGAAAATTTTTATTCTTCACATCAAACTACATTAACAATCAGAAGCGATAGCCTACGCCAAACATAAAGGCCCAGGGATCAAGTTTGGTATGGATGCTTTGCTGATTATTACCGGCTTTAAATTTTACATCGGTATCAATATCCATCCACCACACGGACATATTAAGCAGCCAGTTTTTATCCAGGTTGTAATCCAACCCTGCCTGCGCAGCAAGGCCCCAGGAATTCTTCAGACTCAGATCGCTCAGGCCCGCACCCGTCCCCTTGTCATTAAATTTCTCATCGAAGAACATCGTGTAATTCAAACCAACGCCCAAATAAGGACGTAATTTATCTTGAGTATCACCAAAATAGTACTGCGCGACCAGTGAAGGCGGCAGGTGCTTAACTTCCGCAATAGTCCCCGTTCCCGGTGTGCCGACTTTATGCTTAAACGGCGTGGCGGCAAGCAATTCAACCCCAATATTGTCCGTCACCATGTAGCTAAAAGTCAGACCCAGTTGCGTATTGTTACTAACCTGAAACTCGCCTAAACCCAGTACGTTGTCCGAACTTTCAGCAGGTCGCACGGTTGCTGAACCTGCCCGAACAATGAAATCACCCGCTTGATGAGCCTGTGCCAATGCAGGCATGAGCGCCGCTGCCAACAATAAGAAAGATGTCTTTTTCATTACCCACTCCATTTATAGGGTTTAAATTTCGAGCGAAATATACCCCTAAGTAGGTATTCTTGTTTTAAGCCAGATCACATCTTTTAAAGATTTTACGTCCAAATTGAACTGAATCATTTATCGCTAACTCATTAGAATTCATGAAATTGATCCAGATCAATAGTGGTATGAGGATATCGAATACGCCGCAGGTGACGATAAGCGCCACGATGAGTAGCCATACCACACTGACCTCATAGTGAGGCGAAAAGCATCATTGCGTCGTTGACGGGGTGCCACAGCGCGAATTAACAGGTTACAATTGGGAGTTAAGTTCTCTCTGTCGATTTATCTTTTTTCAAGGAGCCTGCATGCCTATCACGGCTAACACGTTGTACCGTGACACGATGAATTTCACCCGTAACCAGTTCATCAGCATCTTAATGATGTCACTGTTGACGGCATTCATTACTGTCATACTGAATCATGCGCTATCGCCTTCTGGAGACGAGTTACAGATTCTGAGCAGTTCCAGCAGCGATCTGTCATCTTCTGTCGAAGCTGGCTTGATGGATATGATTCAGCAGATGACGCCGGAACAACAAACCGTGTTACTGAAAATGTCGGCAGCAGGCACCTTTGCTGCGTTAGTGGGCAATGCGCTGCTGACGGGCGGGGTTCTGATGCTGATCCAGCTGGTTTCTGACGGACAGCGCACCAGTGCACTGCGCGCGATTGGTGCCTCTGCACCTTTTTTACTGCGCCTGCTTATCCTGATCCTGCTGTGCACTCTGCTCATTCAGCTTGGCATGATGCTTCTGGTCATTCCTGGCGTGCTGCTCGCTATTGCGCTGAGTTTGTCACCCGTGATTGTCGTCACGGAAAAAAGCGGGATTTTCAACGCCATTAAAGTGAGTACCAAACTGGCTTACGGTAACCTGCGTGCAACCGCGCCTGCCATCGTGATGTGGCTACTGGCTAAAATCGCTATTTTGCTGATCGTGTCGAAGTTACCGATTTCCTCACCGACAGTGCTCGGTGTGGTTCTGAATGGCTTGGGCAACCTGATCTCCGCGATCCTGCTCATTTATCTGTTCCGCCTTTATATGCTGCTGCGCGCTTAACTGCCGCTCTCTGCCTATGCCATCGCTCTGGTGGCATAGGTTCTGCCAAATCTCCGTTCGCTATCTACCCAATCGTAATTTTCTGCAAATTATTACAATATCTCGGGAATGGTGTTCCACAATAAAGGATAATGGCATGAGCTATCGGATAACTCTCGCGGGTTATGATTACGACACTGTTGAGTGATGGATTGACATAATGAAGCAACTTCTTGATTTTATACCGTTGGTCGTTTTTTTTGCGGCCTATAAACTTTATGACATCTATATCGCATCGGGTGCACTGATTGCCGCAACGGCGCTGTCACTCGTGGTCACCTGGGTGATGTATCGTAAAATAGAGAAAATGACGCTGGTCACCTTTGCCATGGTCGTCGTTTTCGGTTCGCTAACGCTGGTGTTCCATAACGATCTGTTTATCAAGTGGAAAGTCACCATTATCTATGCGTTATTTGCCGCCGCTCTGCTGGTTAGCCAGTTTGTGATGAAACAGACCCTGATTCAGAAAATGCTGGGTAAAGAGTTAACCCTTCCGCAGCCCGTCTGGGGGAAACTGAATTTCGCCTGGGCCATGTTCTTTCTGGTGTGTGGACTGGTTAACATCTATATTGCTTTCTGGTTACCGCAAAACGTTTGGGTTAATTTCAAAGTCTTTGGTCTGACCGGTGTGACGCTGCTGTTTACGCTGATTTGTGGCGTTTATATCTATCGTCACTTGCCTAACGATCAGGAAAAGTCAGAAGAAGAAAAAAGCGAGCAACAGCAATAGCCAAAGCGAGATAGACACAATGAGCACACAAAACGTGTTACCACAGGGCGAACTGGTTCTCCGCACGCTGGCAATGCCAGCCGATACCAATGCGAACGGAGATATTTTTGGCGGCTGGCTGATGTCGCAAATGGACATCGGCGGCGCGATTCTGGCGAAAGAAATTGCCGAAGGACGTGTCGTTACCGTACGGGTTGATGGGATGTCATTCTTAAAACCTGTCGCCGTCGGCGATGTGGTTTGCTGTTATGCACGTTGTTTACGTACTGGCCGTAGCTCTATCAACGTCAACGTTGAAGTGTGGGTGAAGAAAGTTTCCTCTGAGCCGATTGGTCAGCGCTATCGGGCTACCGAAGCGTTATTCACCTACGTTGCCGTAGATGAAGAAGGCCATCCGCGCGAACTGCCCGCAGGTAAAAGCAACTTCACACCAAGCGAGTAACGTTTAGCGTTCATCGTCGTAAGCTGCCTTGAATAGCGATCGATACGAAAACGGGACGTCCTCTGCTAAAGATGACGTCCCGTTTCTTTGTACTGGCATGAATTATTCGACTGCCGCCCCGCCGTCAATTTTAAAGACGATGGTCACAACCAAATCTTTGCCCGGTTTACCCGCTTCATAACGCCATTTACGCATGGCCTGTTTGATATCACGTTCGAACATATTACGTGGCTCAGCAGAAAGCACGCGCACGTTGTCAACACGTCCGGACTCGTCCACATCAAACTGCATCTTCACCCGCCCTTCAACGCGCAGAGAAAACGCGCGAGCCGGATACTGAGGCTGTGCGCGGCTCAACGGACGTGGCCCGCTTGACTGCGTGCTTGCTGCGGGTGCCGGTGCCTGCTTCACTGGCGCATTAGTTACATTGCGCGTTGGCTCTGTGCTGGTAAACGGCGAAGGCGGCTGTTTTTCAACCGTCGGTTCACGTTTAACCGGCTTCGGTTGCTCAACTTTCTTCACCGGCTTAGGCTCCGGTTTAGGTTTCGGTGGCTTGGGTTTTGGTTCAGGTAATGGCATAGGAACCGGCTGCGGCAATGGCTCCGGTTCTGGAATGGGTTCCGGCTCAGGTTCGGGCTGCTTAACCGGCTCTGGCTCCGGGGCAGATTTCGCAGCAGGTGCCGCTTCATAGGCCGCAGGATTCACCATCACCACGCTGATGGGCTTAGATTCCTGCGGTAATTCGATTGAATTATTAAATGATGCGTACAGCAAACCTGCAATCAGTGAACCGTGAAAACCGGCTGAAAGTATGAATGGCCATGAGTAACGGCGGGTCAAAAAAAACTTTTTTTGCGGCATAGTCTGTCTTTATCCTCTTATGCCGCCCAAGTTTAAATGCAAATAGCAATCATATTCAATAACAACCCGTGGAATTGTTAAAAAAACCGAAATCGCGGGGGGATTACTCTGGCAAATCAACCTATTGTCCTCGCACTATTGTCTTCAAACAACATCACGTATGATGATAGAAACTCGTTTCTCTTACCCGATAGCGTTTGACCGCTGGGGTCTCAAACCCGGCACCCCAAACGATGAAGGGTACCTTCCCACCTGTGAGGTCGCTATGCTCTACGTCATTTATGCTGAAGATAATGTTGATTCATTAGCAAAACGCCTGTCGGTCAGACCGGACCATCTTGCCCGTTTACAGGCATTGCGCGATCAAGGGCGACTGATTACCGCTGGCCCTTTGCCTGCAATCGACAGCGAGGATCCCGGTCAGGCTGGCTTTAGCGGCTCCGTGATTATCGCCGAATTCACATCGCTGGATGAGGCAACAGCATGGGCCAACGCCGACCCTTACCTCGCAGCAGGCGTCTATAAACACGTCAGCGTGAAGCCATTCAAAAAAGTGTTTTAAACATCCAATTGATACAGGTCATGGTTGCATGAAAAAGCCATGGCCCTTTTCGCTCCCGTCAAAAGCTGAAATATTTTAGTCATTTAACAGTGATAGTTTGACCGCTATTCATCTATAGAGGGTCAACAATCATGTTAATGCCTGCGATTTTGCGAAACGGAGTTGCACGTATCCGCCGCCGTCATCGCCTCAGTATTCTCTCCGGATTGTTATTGATCATTGGGTTATTTTCTTTATTGCAATTGGTGTCCGTCGGCGTCATTTCTCAAACGATGACTCAGGTTCGGCAGGATATTTCCGCTAACGAGAGCCTGCGTCAGCAACAAGCGTTAATGGATAAAGCACGGATGGAAGTGATGAATGCCAGCGACAAGCTCAACCGCGCGGGCATTTATTTGTTGGTAGACAAAGAAACGGGGTCTGAAGGTAGCTGGCACAGCCTGATGGATGAAGCGGAAGTGTCTCTCAAACAGGCGCAGGAGCACTACCAATTACTGGGGACGGCCACGACGGCTGAAGCAGACACCGCGGCGTTTATCGATTTGAAAAAGAGCTATAGCCAGCTTTATTCCGGGCTTGTCGAGCTGGCCGAAGGAATAAAGACCACTAATCAGATTGATATTTTCTTTGCCGTTCCGGTACAGGCTTACCAAAGCGATTTTACCCAGAAGTATTCACACTATCTGCAAGATACCGATGCGCTGCAAAAGCAGCATGGCCAACAATTTTTATCCTCTCTTGATAACGCAAAAACGATTTTCATTACGGTTCTGGGGCTCTTGCTGGCAATCGCCATCGCCGTGTGGATTGGCGTAAGTCGGATCATTATTCGTCCGCTGACGCACATTATTGCCCATTTAAAACTAATCGCGGCGGGCGACCTTTCGCATGCGGTCAATACACAGACGCGCGGTACACGCGAAGTTGAACAGCTTAATACCAGCGTCATTCAAATGCAGGAAGGTCTGGTGAATCTGGTCAATCAGGTTCGTCAGGGTGTCGACCATATGGTGACGCAGGTCGATCGGGTCGCGGCAGATAATCATCGACTTTCCGAACAGGCAAACCGCCAATCCCACGAGCTCAAAGTCACCACAGAACATATTATTCAGCTTAGCCAGCATCTGGAACAAAATACCCAGCATACCCAACAGGCTAATTTGCACGCGGAAGATACCAGCAAGATCGCCGCACAGGGTGAGACGATGATGAATGACGTCAAGGTGGCGATGTCAGACATTGCAGGCAGAACGCGTGAGATGACAGAAGCCATTGGAATGATAGAGAACGTGGCGTTTCAGACGCATATTTTGTCGTTGAACGCCGCCATTGAAGCCGCACGAGCTGGAACGATGGGACGAGGTTTTGCCGTTGTCGCGCGGGAAGTCGGCACGCTGGCTTCGCAAAGCAGCCATTCTGCACAAAATATTAATGTGCTGATTCGTGATTCAGATAACAGCGTAGCCGCAGGAACACGACTGGTGAACAAACTGAATGACAGCCTGCAACACATCATTCAGACCGCGAAAGGCACGGGCACGTTTCTGAGCGAGATTTCGGAGATATCGCACCAGCAGAACGAGAGCATCCATGAAGTCACCGCCCGCCTCAGCACGCTGAACGACACCGTAAGGGAAAATGCGGGACAGGTTGAAGCCTCCGCACACACCTTCACCTCACTGCTGGAGCAAACGGAACGCTTAAATACGTCGGTATCGCTGTTTATCCTGCCCTCGACGGAGGATGGCATTAACCCGATGATCGATCAGAGCGCAATGGCGCAGCGCATTCCGGTGATGGGATGAGCCGATGAGGGAATAAACCTCGCGTGTGGTAAACCGTGTGATAAAAAAATAGCGACCAGACCTCGGGCCGCTATTTTCCTCACTGGCTTACCAGTCGTAGGTTACCGCATAGAGCAATGCTCGTCGTTGCTGCTTTTGTTGCAGATAACGGGCAGAGCGAATATGACGATACGTACGTGATTGAGCCTCCAACCAGCGACTTCTTCTGCGCTGGACCTGACGTAACATCCGCCAGCGACCCACTTCATTCCGACTGCGTTTCATTATGCGACTCTTGTTAATACACTCGCGCTGGGCATTATACCCCCCTAATTCACGGCGACAATCAGTGAATCCCTTTCTCAACTATTATCTTCTTGCTCATCACTTTTATTCAGAGGAAAGGCATTTCCCCTTTTATAAATCTATGCGTACACTTTGTTAATTCTTTGCAGAAGGGAACTGTGCTGCTTTTATGTCGACATTTTATACCGTAATAAGTTGGTTACTGGTTTTTAGCTACTGGTTGCTGATTGCAGGTGTGACCCTGCGTATTCTGATGAAACGTCGGGCGGTGCCTTCTGCGATGGCTTGGCTGTTGGTAATTTATATTCTGCCACTTGTCGGTATTGTCGCTTATCTTTCGTTTGGCGAGCTCCATCTCGGCAAACGCCGAGCCGAACGTGCCAGCAAAATGTGGCCATCAACGGCAAAATGGCTACGCGAATTAAAAGAATATCGCCGTATTTTTGCGACGGAAAACAGTGAGGTCGCCAGCGCGTTATTTCAGCTGTGTGAGAGACGGCAAGGAGTTGGCGGCGTAAAAGGCAACCAGTTGCAGTTGATGACCACGTTTGATGACACCATTAAAGCGCTATTGCGTGATATTGAACTCGCACGCAGCAACATCGAAATGGTGTTCTACATCTGGCAACCCGGCGGCCTGGTTGAGCAAGTCTCCTCTTCCCTTATCGCCGCAGCACGACGCGGGGTACACTGTCGTATTCTGCTGGACTCTGCCGGCAGCGTACAATTTTTCCGCCAGCATCACCCCGAGTTAATGCGTACTGCCGGGATCGAAGTGGTCGAAGCCCTGAAAGTTAATCTGTTCCGTGCTTTCCTTCGCCGCATGGATTTGCGCCAGCACCGTAAAATTATCCTAATCGATAACCGCATTGCCTATACCGGCAGCATGAATATGGTCGATCCCCGTCTATTCAAACAAGATGCTGGCGTTGGGCAATGGATCGACCTGATGGCGCGTATTGAAGGCCCGGTGGCGACCACATTGGGGATTATTTACTGCTGCGACTGGGAAATGGAAACAGGCAAGCGTCTGCTTCCGCCACCGCCGGATGTTAACGTTATGCCGTTCGAACAGGAGAGCGGCCACACCATTCAGGTTATTGCCTCCGGCCCCGGTTACCCGGAAGAAATGATTCATCAGGCGCTGCTGACGTCCGTCTATTCGGCACGTAAGCAATTGATCATGACGACACCCTACTTCGTACCCAGCGACGATTTGCTGCACGCCATCTGTACCGCCGCTCAGCGCGGGGTCGATGTCAGCATTATTGTTCCACACAAGAATGACTCCGTGCTGGTCGGCTGGGCCAGTCGCGCGTTCTTCACGGAACTGCTGGCCGCTGGCGTAAAAATTTATCAATTCAAGGACGGCCTGCTGCACACCAAAAGCGTACTGGTTGATGGGCAGCTTAGCCTGGTCGGCACGGTAAATTTGGATATGCGCAGTCTGTGGCTGAATTTTGAAATTACGCTGGTGATTGACGATGCCGGATTCGGCAGCGATTTAGCCTGCGTGCAGGAAGATTATATCGCCCGCTCACGCCTGTTAAACGCGACACAGTGGCAAAACCGCCCTTACTGGCAACGTATCGTCGAGCGGCTGTTCTACTTTTTCAGCCCCCTGCTATAAATACGCGTTTTCCCGTGTTCTAATAAGGCTATTGGGAATTAACAGGAATTACGTTATGGATTTGAATAATCGCCTGACCGAAGACGAAGCATTGGAACAGGCCTACGACATCTTTTTGGAACTCGCGGCTGATAACCTCGATCCAGCAGATATTCTGCTGTTCAATCTGCAATTCGAAGAGCGCGGCGGCGCAGAGTTATTCGATCCTGCTGAAGACTGGGCCGATCACGTTGATTTCGACCTGAATCCTGACTTTTTTGCCGAAGTCGTCATTGGGCTGGCCGAAGAAGACGGTGAAGAGATCACAGATATTTTTGCCCGCGTGCTAATTTGCCGGGAAAAAGACCACAAACTTTGCCACATTTTGTGGAAAGAATAATTTCTCTTGCTTAAACGTAAGGCGTCTCCCACAGGAGACGCCTTTTTTACATCAGTAGCCGATAACGGATTACTGTGATTCAGCTTCTGCCACCGGTAACAGCGCCTGCGGATCGACCTTCAAACACGAAACCGCGTGCGTAAAGCTCCCTTCCAGCAATGGCCGAGTTTTCGAGCACTCAGGGCCGACAACCGGACAGCGCGTGCAGAACACGCAGCCCGATGGGGGATTGATCGGTGAAGGCAAATCCCCTTCCAGCAACTGTATCTTCTTGTTGCGTTCCTGATCGGGATCGGGAATCGGCACGGCAGACATCAGCGCACGCGTATACGGGTGCTGCGGGTTTTGGTAGACCTGATCGTAGGTTCCCAGCTCTACAGCATGACCCAGATACATCACCAGCACACGATCGGAAATGTGCTTCACGACCGACAGGTCATGGGCGATGAAAATCAGCGACAGGCGCATTTCACGCTGTAACTGACGCAGCAGGTTAACCACCTGTGCCTGAATCGACACGTCCAGCGCGGAAACCGGTTCGTCACAGATAATCAGCTTCGGTTCCAGAATCAGCGCACGCGCTATGCCGATACGCTGACACTGCCCGCCAGAGAACTCATGCGGATAGCGGTTGATCAGATTCGGCAACAGTCCAACCTTCAGCATCATCGCTTTCACACGATCTTTCACCGTCTGTCGATCCAGCTCTGGATGATAAACCTTTAACGGCTCGGCAATAATCTCGCCGATGGTCATACGCGGGTTCAGCGACGCCAGTGGATCCTGGAATATCATCTGAATGTCACTCCGCGCGGCGCGCCATTCATCGGCGCTCATACCCAGCAGATCTTTTCCCAGCCAGGTAACGCGTCCGTCAGTCGCTTTTACCAGCCCGATAATGGCACGCGCCAGCGTAGACTTGCCGCAGCCGGATTCCCCCACTACGCCAAGCGTTTCGCCTTCATATAAACGCAGCGTCACACCATCGACCGCTTTCAATTTTTTCGGTGGCTGCCAGAACCACTGCTTATCATCTCTGACATCAAAGTGGACTTTCAACTCGTCCACTTCTAACAACACCTTCTTCTCGTCTGCGTTGTTCATACCACCTCCTCAATCGCTCTAAAGCAGGCGCGCAAGCGGCCATCACCAAAAGATTCCAGCGCCGGTGCGCTATGGCAAACATCCATCGCATACGGGCAGCGTGGCTGGAACGGACACCCTTTCGGCAAACGTAATAAGTTAGGCGGATTACCTGGAATGGTCGCCAGCACCTCATCTTCCGCATCCAGACGCGGCACGGCATTGAGCAGGCCGACGGAATACGGATGGCTCGGATGATAAAAGACATCGCGTGCAACGCCGTATTCCATCGTGCGCCCGGCGTACATCACCAGCACTTTGTCACAAATACCGGCAACAACCCCCAGGTCATGGGTAATCATGATGATCGCGGTATTAAACTCGCGCTTCAGCTCGTTCAGCAACGTCATAATCTGCGCCTGAACCGTCACATCCAGTGCCGTTGTCGGTTCATCGGCAATCAGCAGCTTCGGACGGCACAGCAGCGCCATTGCAATCATCACACGCTGACGCATCCCACCGGAAAACTCATGCGGATACATCTTCATGCGCTTACGCGCTTCCGGCATTTTGACCGCATCCAGCATTTTGACGGATTCTTCAAACGCTTCGCTTTTGCTCAGGCGTTTGTGCAACATCAGCACTTCCATCAGCTGTTCGCCGACGCGCATGTAAGGGTTCAGCGACGTCATCGGGTCCTGGAAGATCATGCTAATTTCTTCAGCACGCAGCTTATTCAGCTGGTTTTCAGGCAAATTGAGAATTTCTTTACCACGAAAACGAGCCGAGCCACCGATACGACCATTGCGAGCCAGCAACCCCATCAACGCAAACGCGGTTTGTGATTTACCGGAGCCGGATTCACCGACAATCCCCAGCGTTTCACCGGCATTGAGCGTGAAGTTCAGGTCGTTAACCGCCGTCACGTCGCCATCCTGCGTTTTGAACGTTACCCGGAGATCCTGAACATGTAGCAGCGCGTCGTGCGCACCAGTTAACTCAATCTTGCTCATGTCGATATTCCTCAGCGATCTTTCGGGTCGAGGGCATCACGCAGGCCATCGCCGATAAAGTTAAAACAAAACAACGTGACAACCAGAAACGCCGCCGGATAGAACAGTAACCACGGCGACACTTCCATCGAGTTCGCACCATCATTCAGCAAGGCGCCCCAGCTGCTTAACGGTTCCTGCGTTCCCAGACCCAGGAAGCTCAGGAAGGATTCGAACAGGATCATACTTGGCACCAGCAGAGAGGCATAAACAACCACCACGCCCAGCACGTTAGGCACAACGTGGCGTAATACGATACCGCGCGTGGATACACCGGAAACCATCGCCGCTTCAATGAACTCTTTACGTTTCAGGCTCAGCGTCTGACCACGCACGATACGCGCCATATCCAGCCAGGACACCATGCCAATAGCCACGAAGATCAGCAGCATGTTCTGCCCGAAGAACGTCACCAGCAGAATAACGAAGAACATGAACGGGAATGAGTTAAGGATTTCCAGCAGGCGCATCATCACCGAATCCACTTTCCCGCCCAGATAGCCGGACATCGCGCCATACAGCGTTCCGACGATCACCGCAACCAGCGCCGCCGCAACGCCAACCATCAGCGAGACGCGGCCCCCGATGGCAACACGGACCAGCAGATCACGACCGGAGGAATCCGTACCAAAATAGTGTCCAGACGTCATATCCGGTGCCGCTGACATCATTCCCCAGTCCGTATCCGCGTAGTCAAATGCAGACAGCATCGGGGCGAAGATCACGAACAGGGTAATCACGGCCAAAACAAGCAGACTGGCCAGTGCAGCACGGTTGTGGATAAAGCGCAGACGCGCATCCTGCCACAAACTACGCCCTTCAATATCAGCCTGCTCGGTGAAGTTCTCTAACGCTTCAACGTTTTTTCGATTCCAAAACATAACGCCCCCAATTAATAGCGAATTTTCGGATCGATAACAGCGTAGAGCACGTCAATGATCGCATTAAATAAAATGGTTAAGCCGCCGACCAGAATCGTCAGGCTCAGTACTAGTGAGTAGTCGCGGTTCAGTGCACCGTTAACGAACAGTTGCCCAATACCCGGTAAACCAAAAATGGTTTCAATGACCATCGAACCGGTAATAATCCCCACAAACGCCGGCCCCATATAAGAGAGCACAGGCAGCAGCGCAGGCTTTAACGCATGGCGCAGGACGATGCGGCGCATCGGCAGCCCTTTGGCGCGCGCGGTGCGAATAAAGTTAGAGTGTAAAACCTCGATCATCGATCCTCGGGTAATACGCGCGATGCTGGCGATATAAGACAAAGACAGTGCCACCATCGGTAAAATCATGTATTTGGGTGCCCCGCCGTTCCACCCACCGCCGGGCAGCCACCGCAGCGTAATGGCGAAAATCAGCACCAGCAACGGCGCGACGACAAAGCTGGGTATCACCACCCCCGTCATGGCAAAGCCCATCACGGTATAGTCCCATTTCGTATTCTGATTCAGCGCGGCGATCACGCCGGCACTCACACCAAAAACGACGGCCAGAATGAATGCCGCGGCCCCCAGTTTTGCAGAAACAGGGAAAGACGTCGCGACCAGATCGTTCACGGAATAGTCTTTGTATTTAAACGAAGGACCGAAATCACCCTGCACCAATTGCAGCAAGTAGTTACCGTACTGCGTCATAATGGGGTCGTTCAGATGGTATTTGGCTTCAATATTCGCCATCACTTCCGGCGGCAAATTACGCTCACCGGTAAAAGGGCTGCCGGGTGCCAATCGCATCATGAAAAACGAGATGGTGATCAGGATGAATAGTGTCGGAATCGCCTCTAAACAGCGGCGAAGAATAAATTTTAACATTGCTCGTACCTATAAAAGGCTGGCAGCACAACAGCGTGCGCCAGCCATTATTATTAGTGCTTGATGATATAAAGATCTTTCACGTAAACATTATCCTGCGGATCGTTGCCCGTTAATCCACCAACATAAGGTTTCACCAGTCGGGTATTCGCATAGTAATAGACCGGTATGGTGACAGCGTCTTTATCCAGCTGCGATTCCGCCTGCTGGTAAACCGCAGCGCGCTCCTCATCGGTTTTCACCTGCAAGGATTTCGCCACCAGTGCATCAAACTCTTTGCTCTTATAGTGCGAGGTGTTACTGCTGCTGTCTGACAGCATGCTGTTCAGGAAGGTTGAAGGTTCGTTATAGTCCGCACACCATCCGGCGCGTGCAACATCATAGGTTCCCTGATGACGCGTGCTGAGGAAGGTTTTCCATTCCTGGTTTTCCAGCTTAACGTCCACACCGATATTCTGTTTCCAGATAGAAGCCGCTGCGATCGCCATTTTCTTGTGCAGATCGGAGGTGTTGTACAGCAGGTTCAGCGTCAGCGGTTTGTCTGCGGTATAACCCGCTTCTGCCAGCAGTTTTTTCGCTTCTTCATTACGTTTCGCCTGTGGCCAGGTGAACCACTCTGGAACTGATGCTTTCAGGCCATCGATATACGGTGGAACAAAGCCATAGGCAGGAATATCGCCCTGATTCTTCACCTTGTTAGTCAGAATATCCTGGCTTAGACCCAGACGCAGTGCGGTACGAACGCGTACATCGTTAAACGGCGGCTTCTGGTTGTTAACTTCGTAGTAATAGGTACACAGATACGGGTTAACCTTCACTTCATCCGGGATTTCTTTCTTCAGCTTTTGGAAGAGCTCGATTGGCAGGTTGTTGTACGTCATGTCGATTTCACCGCTGCGGTAGCGGTTGACGTCCGTCACTTCAGACGCAATCGGCAGATACGTCACCTGATTAATGACGGTGTGGGCGTTATCCCAATATTGCGGGTTACGCTCCAGCACCATTTTTTCGTTCACAACCCAGCTTTTCAGCTTGTAGGCACCGTTGCCGACCCAGTTTTGCGGCTGCGTCCATTTTTCACCGAATTTTTCGATTGCCGCTTTATTCACCGGTGACATGGCTACGTAAACAGGCAGCTTATAGAAGTAAGGCACCGCTTCAGAAAGCGTAACCTCAAAAGTATGATCGTCGATCGCTTTCACGCCCAGCGTATCCGGAGATTTTTTGCCGGCGATGATGTCATCGATATTCAGCAGATGACCATATTGCAGATAGCTGGCGTAAGGCGATGCTGTTTTTGGATCGGCCAGACGCTGCCAGCTATAGACGAAATCTTGTGCGGTAACCGGTTCACCGTTGGACCATTTGGCATCTTTACGCAGGTGGAATGTCCACACTTTAAAATCTTTGTTATCCCAGCTTTCTGCTACGCCGGGACTGGTTTTGCCGTTAACGTCGGAAATAACCAACCCTTCCAGCAGATCGCGCGACACGTTGGATTCCGGTACGCCTTCGATTTTATGCGGGTCAAGGGAGGAAACTTCGGCACCATTGTTACGGACCAACTCCTGTTTTTCTGCTAACTGAACGCCTGCGGGAACGGTCGCGGCGAAGGCAGAAACAGCCATCGTGCTACTTAATGCCGCGATAATAGCGGCAGCTACTCTTTTTTTAGTTGTGATGTGTGTCATTATTTTCTCCTGTAATGTTGTCGTGCTAGTTATCCCAGCACGATTCCTGAATTAGAGCCCGGTGAGAAAACGATTAATCGATTCGACTCACGACCCATTCCCACATGGCAGGAATGGGTAACCAGAGATTAAACACCAAATTAATCACTGCTTGCTCACTTCATTTGCATCAAACCGTAAACAGCTGCGGATTAATGCTTAATGATATAGAGATCCTTCACCCGTATATTATCCAACGGATCCTTGCCGGTAATGCCACCGACATAAGGTTTTATCAGTCTGGCATTCGCGTAGTAATAGACCGGTACAATGGCCGCGTCTTTATCTAACTGCGATTCTGCCTGCTGATAAACTTGCGCACGTTCATCGTCCGTTTTCGCCTGAACCGCCTGCGCCATCAGCTTGTCGAACGCCTCGCTCTTATAATGCGCCGTGTTGTTGCTACTGTCTGACAGCATGCTGTTCAGGAACGATGTCGGTTCGTTATAGTCCGCACACCATCCGGCACGCGCAACGTCATAATTGCCTTGATGACGCGTGCTGAGATAGGTTTTCCATTCCTGGTTTTCCAACTTCGCGTCAACGCCCAGATTCTGTCTCCAGATCGATGCCGCTGCGATCGCCATTTTTTTATGCAGATCGGATGAGTTATAGAGCAAATTAAATGTCAGCGGTTTCTCTGCGGTATAGCCCGCTTCTGCCAGCAGTTTTTTTGCTTCTTCATTACGTTTCGCCTGTGGCCAGGTAAACCACTCTGGCGTATGCGCTTTCAAGCCGTCCGTAAACGGAGGAATATAGCCATAGGCAGGAATATCGCCCTGATTTTTAACTTTATTGGTCAATATGTCTTGATCCAGCCCCATGCGCAGAGCCGTACGGACCCGGACATCATTAAATGGCGGTTTCTGATTATTGATCTCGTAATAATAGGTGCAGAGATAAGGATTGATGTTAACTTCTTGTGGGATTTCTTTTTTTAGCTTCTGAAATAGCTCGATGGGCAATTTATTATTGGTGACATCAATTTCACCCGCACGATAGCGGTTAACATCCGTCACTTCAGACGCAATCGGCAGATAGGTGACCTGATTAATCACAGTCTTGGCGTTATCCCAATATTGGGTATTACGCTCCAGCACAAGCCGCTCATTCACGACCCAGGATTTAAGACGGTAAGCACCATTTCCTACCCAGTTTTCCGGCTGAGTCCATTTATCACCAAATTTCTCCACCGTCGCTTTATTGACCGGAGACATCGATGAGTGATTCAGTAATTTATAAAAGTACGGGATTGGTTCGCTTAATGTCACTTCCAGCGTATGGTCGTCGAGCGCTTTTACGCCTAACGTATCAGGAGATTTCTTGCTGGCGATAATGTCATCAATATTCAGCAGATGACCATATTGTAAATAGCTGGCGTAAGGAGAAACGGTTTTCGGATCGGCCAGACGCTGCCAGCTATAGACGAAATCTTGCGCAGTAATCGGTTCGCCATTTGACCACTTGGCGTCTTTGCGTAAATGGAATGTCCAGACTTTAAAATCGCTGCTTTCCCACCGCTCAGCGACGCCAGGAATCGGGTGTCCATCAGGATCGGAAATCACCAACCCTTCATATAAATCGCGCGCGACGTTGGATTCCGGCACACCTTCTATTTTATGCGGATCCAGTGATGACACCTCAGCGCCATTGTTTCTCACCAGAACCTGCTCTTTCGCCAGCTCAACACCGGCAGGTACAGTCGCAGCCTGAACATTCACGCATGACGCCATCACTGCTGCGGCAATCATACTGGTAACAAAGCATCGTTTTGTTTTGCGAGTTTTCACTTTATAAACGCCCCTGTCTTGATACAACGCCATACCGGACTCCATGCGTAAAAATCGCCGTCACATAGAGCAGAAAAGATCGCCCATTATCCAAATAAATCATAAAATTAATTTATGGGTGAATAACGAATAGCAGGTCGACACTCGAAGCTATCAAAAGCAGACACATTCGCCAATATTTTTACATTGATGTTGCTTAATTTTCTTTACTACAGCCCGGTAAACGTTTTATTTCAATCATCTGATGCAATCATTAACCCCATGATAAACAATGTTTTTTCTATTTATTTGCAGATATTTTTTAAATATTCAGCAATTTATATATTTTGAACAAAAAAACATCGTAGTGGGTTTTATCATTTTCACAGCACAAAAATGATGATGTATGCTTACCTGTCCGCGTCATTACCTGACCAGAATGTTATTATTTTAACAATTCCGTTACCCATCTTGCACGACAATAGCACACGATTCCCTTACGGTAGGTTACGCGTAGAATAACTCACTCGATTAAGATATAAGCGTCGTTTATACGAGCACGTTTTATACGAACAGGTCATTCCCACTATAGTGCACATCGTCGTGCCTGGAATGTGCCCCTAACAATGTCACACTCCGATGCAGTCCCCTCTCTTACAATCCCTTTTGGGTAGAAAAGCCGCTAATTTTGTCTGGTTAATGATAGTCGTTATCAACACCAACCTGCTGAATGGTGTCAGCTTAAAGAAAATTCGATATTGATCACAAAAAAAGCACCCATAAATGGGTATGCTCATTTCATACCGTAATTGACGCGCAGATATTCTTAATTTTTACGTAATTTCAAAACAATATTTTAAAAATTTACGATATCGGCGGTTACAGTATTTTAAAAAGCAACAATCGCGCCACAACGGCGGCTGACAAGCTCTTTGAGTCAATTAATGCGAAATAGACAGAAAAGAATAGCAAGGTAACGAAAACGCCCCCCGCTCGTTTATCTATACTGTTCTATCCGGCGAACAATTGACTGAAAGAGTTTAACATTTATCAGGAGAGCATTATGGCCGTAACCAACGTTGCTGAACTTAACGCATTGGTCGAAAGAGTGAAAAAGGCACAGCAGGAATTTGCCACTTACACTCAGGAACAAGTGGACAAAATCTTCCGCGCTGCCGCACTCGCTGCATCAGATGCCCGTATCCCGCTGGCAAAAATGGCGGTTGCCGAATCTGGCATGGGGATTGTGGAAGACAAAGTCATCAAAAATCACTTCGCATCCGAGTACATTTATAACGCCTACCAGGATGAAAAAACCTGCGGCATCCTCTCTACTGATGACACTTTTGGTACCATTACGATTGCCGAGCCTATTGGCCTGATTTGCGGTATTGTTCCCACCACCAACCCCACTTCTACCGCCATTTTTAAAGCGTTGATCAGCCTGAAGACCCGTAACGGGATTATCTTCTCTCCCCATCCACGTGCAAAAAATGCGACCAATAAAGCCGCTGACATTGTGCTGCAAGCGGCAATTGCGGCAGGAGCCCCGAAAGACATCATCGGCTGGATCGACCAACCGTCTGTCGACCTGTCCAACCAGCTTATGCACCACCCCGATATCAACCTGATTCTGGCGACTGGCGGCCCAGGCATGGTGAAAGCCGCATACAGCTCCGGTAAACCAGCGATCGGCGTAGGTGCCGGTAACACGCCCGTTGTCGTTGACGAAACCGCGGATATCAAGCGTGCCGTGGCGTCTATTCTGATGTCGAAAACCTTCGATAACGGCGTAATTTGTGCATCAGAACAGTCCGTTATCGTGGTAGACAGCGTCTATGATGCTGTGCGTGAACGTTTTGCCACCCACGGCGGCTACATGCTGAAAGGCAAAGAATTGCATGCCGTACAGGGTATCTTGCTGAAAAATGGTTCACTGAACGCCGACATCGTGGGCCAGCCTGCACCGAAGATCGCAGAAATGGCGGGTATCACTGTCCCTGCGAATACCAAAGTGCTGATTGGTGAAGTGACGGCCGTCGATGAATCCGAACCGTTTGCCCATGAAAAACTGTCTCCAACGCTGGCGATGTATCGTGCGAAAGACTTCAACGATGCCGTCATTAAAGCGGAAAAACTGGTCGCCATGGGTGGCATCGGTCACACATCCTGCCTATATACCGATCAGGACAATCAGCCAGAGCGCGTGAATCATTTCGGTAATATGATGAAAACGGCGCGTATCCTGATTAACACGCCAGCTTCTCAGGGTGGTATCGGCGATCTTTACAACTTCAAACTCGCTCCGTCTCTGACGCTGGGCTGTGGCTCTTGGGGCGGAAACTCCATCTCCGAAAACGTCGGTCCGAAGCACTTGATCAACAAGAAAACGGTAGCCAAGCGAGCAGAGAATATGTTGTGGCATAAACTTCCTAAATCCATTTATTTCCGTCGCGGTTCACTGCCTATCGCCCTTGAAGAAGTCGCTTCCGATGGTGCAAAACGTGCATTTATCGTGACCGACCGCTTCTTGTTCAACAATGGCTATGTCGATCAGGTGACGTCCGTCTTGAAACAGCACGGGCTGGAAACCGAAGTATTCTTCGAAGTTGAAGCAGACCCTACGCTGAGCATCGTGCGTAAAGGCGCGGAACAAATGCATTCCTTCAAACCGGACGTGATTATTGCACTGGGTGGCGGTTCTCCAATGGATGCCGCGAAGATCATGTGGGTGATGTATGAGCATCCTACGACGCACTTCGAAGAGCTGGCGCTGCGCTTTATGGATATCCGTAAACGTATCTACAAGTTCCCGAAAATGGGCGTCAAAGCCAAAATGGTAGCGATTACCACCACATCCGGTACCGGTTCTGAAGTGACGCCGTTTGCCGTAGTGACCGACGATGTAACCGGACAGAAATACCCGCTGGCGGACTATGCGTTGACGCCAGATATGGCAATTGTTGATGCCAATTTGGTCATGAATATGCCGAAATCGCTGTGTGCGTTTGGTGGACTCGATGCGGTAACCCACTCGCTGGAAGCTTATGTTTCTGTTCTGGCAAACGAATATTCAGATGGACAGGCGTTACAAGCGCTGAAACTGCTGAAGGAAAACCTGCCAGACAGCTACCGCGACGGGGCAAAAAATCCGGTTGCCCGTGAGCGTGTGCACAATGCCGCGACGATTGCAGGGATTGCGTTTGCCAACGCCTTCCTCGGCGTTTGTCACTCCATGGCGCATAAACTGGGCTCAGAGTTCCATATTCCGCATGGCCTGGCTAACGCCCTGCTGATCTCAAACGTGATTCGCTATAACGCGAACGACAACCCGACTAAGCAGACGACGTTCAGTCAGTATGACCGTCCGCAAGCTCGCCGTCGTTACGCTGAAATAGCCGACCACCTGCGTTTGACGGCACCAAGCGATCGTACCGCGCAGAAAATCGAGAAATTGCTGAACTGGCTGGAAGAAATGAAGACCGAGCTGGGGATCCCAACGTCAATTCGTGAAGCGGGTGTACAGGAAGCCGATTTCCTGGCTAAGGTCGATAAGCTGTCAGAAGATGCGTTCGACGATCAGTGTACTGGCGCTAACCCGCGTTACCCGCTGATTTCCGAGCTGAAACAGATTCTGCTGGATACTTACTATGGTCGTAAGTTCTCTGAAGAAGAAAAGACGGGAGCGGCTGAGCCTGCAGTGAAAGCGGCTAAAACCGGCAAAAAAGCCGCACAGTAACGTTCTGACTGTTGCCGCCTCAACGTAAAGGCGGTTTATCTCTTAACGATGCCCAACCCTTTTAAGGTTGGGCATTTTTATTACTCGTTCTCAGCATAGACACGCATCACTACGCCGTTTATTCATCGCCCTGCCTGTCGGATATTTAACCGCCTTACTCGCTTTCTTTACGGGTTAATCCCAGCGCAATTTTATAATGCTTACGGCACACGGAAACATAGCTCTCATTGCCGCCAATAACGACCTGTTCACCTTCATGAACGGCATTACCTTGTGCATCTAACCGCAATACACAGTTGGCTTTACGGCCGCAATGACAGACCGTTTTTAACTCAATCAGCTTATCGGCCCACGCTAATAAATAGTGACTCCCGGAAAACAAATCGCCACGAAAATCAGTACGCAACCCGTAGCACAATACCGGAATATCTAATTGGTCCACGACATCGGAAAGCTCACTCACCTGCTCACGGGTTAAAAATTGACATTCGTCAATTAATACACAATCTACAGGCTGAGCGCGGTGCTCTTTCTCCAGCAATCCAAATAACGATGTCTGCGGATTAAACAATAATGCCGGAGAAGAAAGGCCGATCCGTGAACTGACTATCCCCACGCCATGCCGATTATCTATTTCCGCAGTGAACACCAGCGTGCGCATCCCACGCTCCTGGTAGTTATATGACGACTGCAATAGCGCCGTCGATTTCCCTGCATTCATTGCAGAATAATAAAAATAAAGTTGGGCCACTCGGTTACTCCAAAAGGCAGGCTATATACTCGTAATACTTCAAGTTGCATGTGCGTTGGCAACGTTTAAATACTCGGCCCGTCGTGGGCCTCGCCCTAAAGAGCCGCGGCTAGCAGCGTTCAAATCTGCTCCCGGCAGATTTGTCACCCGAATCACTTACCGGTGTAAGCGCATCGGGATTAAATGAGAGACATCCTATCTTTCACCGAAGGCCAGCCGTTGGCTAGTAAATTCGTTCCCGACGAATTTGTCCTTCTCTTGCCGCCTGTCTGAAACTCGAATTATTTGGAGTATATGATATTCGTGTCGTAAACACTTATTGTAACAACTCGTCTTCACGCTGCGCAATGGGCTATTCCTCGGCCACATTTTGTCCATACGTCCGCCAGCGACGGTCTGTTATGATAAAAGATATAAACGTTCCTTATAACAACGGCGCGGCATCAATAAGTCATTCTCTGCCGTTTGAGGTAGAAAAGCGGCATACCAAATGTATTTTTTTGATAACAGGAAAGTATTTATATTTATGTAACATACGATGTGAGATCTGTTTTAAAAATGATGTTTTTTAACAAACTTACAAATTTGACTATTGCAGAAAGGAAAATAGCACTCTATTATCACACTACACGCCACCAATAATATTATTTGAGATTATCACAATGAGCGAAGCACTAAAGATTCTTAACAACATCCGTACTCTGCGTGCCCAGGCAAGAGAATGCACCCTGGATACTTTGGAAGAAATGCTGGAAAAACTGGAAGTCGTGGTTAATGAACGCCGCGAAGAAGATAGCCAGGTTCAGGCTGAAGTTGAAGAACGTGCGCGTAAATTGCAGCAATATCGCGATATGCTGATTGCAGACGGTATTGACCCTAACGAATTATTGCAGTCCTTAGGTTCAGTTAAGGTTGCAGGTAAAAGCAAGCGCGCTGCCCGCCCGGCAAAATATCAATACACTGACGAAAACGGCGAACTTAAAACCTGGACTGGCCAGGGTCGTACACCGGCAGTAATCAAGAAAGCAATCGAAGAGCAAGGTAAATCTTTAGACGATTTCCTGCTGTAATCGTTTATAAGTACTGAATACAAAAAAAACCCCCGATAACTATCGGGGGTTTTTCTTTGGTAACGCATATTGCAAAGAGAAAACAGATATGTCGCCATTTTGGCTGCTCTCTGTTTTTTGTAAACAGAGGGCAATCATTACATTCTGTTATTTTTCTTCTGCTTCAATCGTTTCCTGCAGCCACTGCGCAAATTCCTGGCCTAAACCATCATGGCGTAAACCATATTCCACGAATGCCTGCATATAACCTAATTTATTACCACAGTCATGGCTCACACCTTTCAGGTGATACGCTTCTACTGTTTCTTTTTCCATCAACATCGCGATAGCATCGGTTAACTGAATTTCATTACCTGCGCCTGGCGGTGTTTTTTCCAGCAGAGACCAAATATCCGCAGAAAGGACATAACGGCCAACGACGGCTAAATTAGACGGTGCTTCGGAAGCTTTCGGTTTTTCAACCACACCAACCATAGGTGCACTATCCCCTGCTTTTAATTCCACGCCTTTGCAATCAACCACGCCATAGCTACTTACATTTTCAACGGGCTCAACCATAATCTGGCTACGGCCCGTCGTAGAAAAGCGTTGCAGCATTTCGCTCAGGTTATCTTTCGTCAGATCGGATTCATATTCATCAATAATCACATCCGGCAGAATAACCGCGACAGGCTCATCCCCAACTAACGGATGCGCGCACAATACGGCATGGCCCAGCCCTTTGGCTAACCCCTGACGCACTTGCATAATGGTAACGTGCTTAGGACAGATAGATTGAATCTCTTCCAACAGCTGACGCTTAACGCGTTTTTCCAGTATGGCTTCCAGTTCAAAACTGGTATCGAAATGGTTTTCGATAGAATTCTTAGAAGAGTGTGTAACGAGAATAATTTCATTAATCCCTGCTGCGATACACTCATTAACAACATATTGGATCAGCGGTTTATCTACCAACGGCAGCATTTCTTTAGGAATGGCTTTGGTGGCAGGCAGCATACGCGTCCCTAATCCAGCAACCGGTATGACCGCTTTTTTTACTTTTTTATTCACAATAGACATAAACAGCCTCTTATATACCGTTCAAATAATGAACTTTATTTATCTAATCAAGATAACCGCAAGAGTATAACGACTTTAACAAGAGCACGCTTGTCCCAACGTTACCGTTCAATAAAAATAAGATAACTCCCTACATAGTAGGAAATAAAAAATAATACCGAAAGATGGGTATTACCTGAAACCAGTACCCTCTCGCGCTATCAGACTATTCTGTCGTCAACATCAGTCGTAAACGGCCGCCGCCGCCCCATATCTGGCATTGCCATGCCTCGCACTGATAATTCAGCTGGTTGAGGTAAGCCCCTTCAAGCGTGCCTAAAGGGACTCCGCTATTCAACGCTATCTGCTGTTCGTTAACATTCAGCGTCGCGTTTAGCCCAGCGGAAATCAGTATCAGCTGTTTTAACTGCTGATGGTAATACCCCACGAGCAAAGGAAAACGACCATCCAGGCTCGCCTGCCGCAACAACTGGTTTACCTGCTTTAACAACGTCGGCAGATACGGCAAACGGTGTTGTTGATCGGCCAAATGCTCCTGAAGCACCCCATTAAACAAGGTTCTAAGCAGTAGCGCTGCCAGCGTCCCACTATTATTGACGCCCTGAGTGACATCAAGGCAATAGAACGCTAACTCAGTCTCCGAAAGCGCGGCAATATCCAGCACCAGCCCCGGTTGTTCCGCCGCCGTTAACTGACGATAGTTAACACGGCAGCGAGCAAGCGTTTGCTGAACAGGCGGCTGTAGCTGAGCAAGCAGTTTGGTAACCGCTTCAGGAGATTGATTCAGGGAGTCCATGTCCTGCATGAGTTGATCCATCTCATTCAACTGTGAGGTGAACATATCGGGATACAGACAGGACATCACGGCTTCACGCAAACGAGCATAATCACGAATCGGTTTCAGCAACACATCCTGAACACCAAGCCGTAAGACTTTGGCAATGTCCGCCATCTGGCTGGTTGCAGAAATGATCAGTATTGGCGTGTCGTTGTCTTTCAGGCGCAGACGTTCAAGGAACTCAATTCCTCCCATCGTCGGCATATTCAGATCGCAAATCATTAAATCGGGTTGGTAATGTTCAAGAGTACTCAGCGCATCTAATCCATTAATGGCTTCCTGAACTGAAGCCCCAAGAGAAGTCAGATAACCAGCGAGCACAGATCGAAAAACGGCCTCGTCATCAATGACTAAAATATGCTTACCCGCTAGTGGTTGTTCCATCAGTACCCCTTACTTCAAACACCGAATAATCACACCTGCTTTAGCGCCAGTATGCCGGATAGACGGCACACCCTGTCTTCTTCACTATGCCTCTTTCACTAGCGGCAACAATTCATCACGCATCTTTTCCACCGCCTTATAACCCGCCTCAATCGCCTCCTGCGCCCGATGAAAATCTAAGGTAGCAATCTGGGGACAATGCGGTTGCAGCAACACATCGGGCGGATCGCCTGCCATCCGCGTCATTTTCAACCGATTTTCCAGAATCTGGATCGACGTACTCATTATCTCCATCGCCGTTGGCGAACTTTCCGCTGGCTGACGCCGTCCCCGCAGTAAGCGTTCCCGAATTCTGCTACGCCAATCTTGCGGAACATTCTCCACATCAATGTCGGACGCCGTCGGTTTGATCGACAGCAAATCCTGATGATTAAGGCTCGCGTCGTGCTGGAGATCAACAGCGATCACGACATCGGCCCCCATTGCCCTCGCCAGAGAAACGGGAACAGGGTTAACCACCGCGCCATCCACCAGCCAGTAATCGTTAAATCGAACGGGGGATAGCAGGCCTGGCATACTGCAAGACGCACGCATAGCCTGATGCAAGTCACCTTCCGTCAGCCAGAGTTCACGCCCTGTGCTGAGGTTTGTCGTCACTACGCCGTATTTGATATCACAGTCTTCAATCTGTGTTGTATGTAACAAATGTTTCACACTATTAAAAACACGATCGCCACGCAACAAACTGCCACGCTGCCAGGAGAGATCCATCAGTCGAATCACGTCCCAGTAACCAAACGCCCTCACCCAGCGATCCATCGAAGATAGATTGTTTGTGGCATACGCCGCACCAACCAGCGCACCGATAGAACAACCCGCTACAACATCAACCTTTACTCCCATTTCGGTTAACGCATTAAACACACCAATATGCGCCCATCCTTTCGCTGCCCCTGATCCCAAGGCTATTCCAATTTTTTTCCGCTGCATGATCGTTCCACCTGTCTTCATTTTAGCGCACATTGCTACACGTAGAGCTTCTTAGGTAACATATCGGCATCCTGCATAGTGATCTGTCTATTATCTATCAGTTTTTATCTTAAATTTTCTTCAGGAGACGTCGTGTCAGAATCTTGCCCCTGTTGCAGTGGATTGCAGTATAACGCATGCTGTCAACCCTACCTCACGCATGCCGCAACAGCGGCTGAGCCCGCCATATTAATGCGATCGCGCTATACCGCCTATGTCAAACACGATGTCGATTACCTTATCGCCACCTGGCATCCCGATCTTCAACCCGAAAAATGGCGCGAGTCCCTCGCGGAAAGTTGCCAGAATTCGCAATGGCTCGGCCTTACTATACTGGCAACCTCTCCCGGAAAAACGCCCGATGAGGGCTATGTGGAATTCGCCGCACGTTATATATCTGAAAGCGACAACCAGCGAACAGAAGTGATGCGAGAGCGCTCACGCTTCCTTCGCCAGCATAATCGCTGGTACTATATAGACGGCGTTCATTTGCAGACGGGCAGAAATGAACCTTGCCCGTGTGGTTCCGGCAAAAAATACAAAAAATGTTGCGGACAATAGAACACAGGCAGTCGCCCACGCGGCCTTATTGCTGCGTTACCATAAGATCGTTATTTTAGTTTTTGGACAGGATCCACACGCTCATGCAATCCCAAAATATACAAAGAAAAGTATTACGAACCATTTGCCCCGACGCAAAAGGGCTCATCGCGAAAATTACGAATATTTGTTATAAGCACGAACTGAACATCGTGCAAAACAATGAGTTTGTCGATCATCGCACCGGTCGCTTTTTCATGCGGACCGAGTTGGAAGGGATTTTCAACGACACCACGCTGTTAGCCGATCTGGATAGCGCGCTTCCCGAAGGCTCTTCTCGCGAATTAACCGCAGCAGGACGTCGTCGCATCGTCGTTCTGGTGACGAAAGAAGCCCACTGTCTGGGCGATCTGTTGATGAAAAGCGCCTACGGTGGTCTGGACGTAGAAATCTCTGCCGTCATCGGCAACCACGATACCTTGCAGACGCTGGTCGAGCGGTTTGATATTCCTTTCCATCTGGTCAGCCATGAAGGACTGACTCGCGAAGAGCACGATCAAAAGATGATCGCGCAGATCGATCAATACAAACCCGATTACGTCGTGCTGGCGAAATATATGCGAGTTCTGACCCCGGCGTTTGTTCAGCACTACCCGAATCAAGTGATCAACATTCACCATTCGTTCTTACCCGCCTTTATCGGAGCTCGCCCCTATCATCAGGCTTATGAGCGCGGCGTAAAAATCATTGGCGCGACGGCACACTACGTCAACGATAATCTGGATGAAGGCCCGATCATCATGCAGGACGTTATTCACGTCGACCATACGTACTCAGCAGATGACATGATGCGTGCAGGCCGTGACGTTGAGAAAAATGTCCTGAGTCGTGCGCTGTATCGCGTGCTCGGACAGCGTGTTTTTGTCTACGGTAACCGCACCATTATTCTGTAATTGGTTGATCGGGCATCTTTTTTGTATAAGGATGCGCCGAACGGAATAAAAAAACGGCAACCGCATTTATTTTTGATATATACCGCTTTACAGGGGCGCGTCATTTGATATGATGCGCCCCGCTTGAAGCGAAAGCGTCTTGCAGCAAGGCCAGTGGTGGGGTTCCCGAGCGGCCAAAGGGAGCAGACTGTAAATCTGCCGTCACAGACTTCGAAGGTTCGAATCCTTCCCCCACCACCATTTCAAAGTAACACTCCTGAATTACATCCCAACGCTAAAGCATCAAATTCCCGTCAGGGGAAGGTGAGAACCTTCGACCAAGGTTCGACAAAACCGGCACGGTTTTGAGCAACGCGCAGCGTTGACCCACAGGGTGAGGTGCGAAGCACCGAGTTATCCTTCCCCCACCACCATTTCACAGCATCACCTCTGAATTACATCCCAACGCCAAAGCATCAAATTCCCGTCAGGGGAAGGTGAGAACCTTCGACCAAGGTTCGACAAAACCGGCACGGTTTTGAGCAACGCGCAGCGTTGACCCGCAGGGTGAGGTGCGAAGCACCGAGTTATCCTTCCCCCACCACCATTTCACAGCAGCACCTCTGAATTACATCCCAACGCCAAAACATCAAATTCCCGTCAGGGGAAGGTGAGAACCTTCGACCAAGGTTCGACAAAACCGGTACGGTTTTGAGCAACGCGCAGCGTTATTTCCCCCACCGTCACTCGCACCAATAATCAGCGCGCTATATAGAATGGGGAAAAATAGCTTTATGCCTTCCCTTTCCAGCGCCCAGGAACATAAGAGAACACAGGAAGCTGCCACGACCAGCGGATTGCCGCCAGGCGCACGGCCAAGCCAATGCTGAATGACGCCAGCAGGTTAATATCGTGATTAACGTTAAGCGACTTTAGTCCAAGATAGAGAAGTGCGACTAAAAGCGAGACGCTGGCGTACAGCTCTTTTTTCAGCACCATGGGCGTACGATTACAGAAAATATCACGCAATATCCCACCGAAAATTCCGGTTACGATACCCGCCATAACCACCACCGTCGTTGAATAATTCAGTTGCAGTGCGACGTTGCAGCCAATAACCGTAAAGGCTATCAGCCCCATCGCATCCAGCACCAGAAAGAGCCGGTGCAGATGATGCATGAATCGCGCAATGATAATCGTGAAAAGACCCGCACCAATGGTGAGGTAGATATAGCCGGGATGCTGCGTCCAGCCGATGGGATAATTACCAAGAAGAATATCGCGAACGGTGCCACCGCCAAGCGCGGTGATAAAGGCAATCATGCCTACACCAAAAATATCCATATTACGACGTCCAGCGGCCAGCGCCCCGGACATCCCCTCAGCCGTAATCGCGATCAGATAGATGTAAGTCAGCACACAAGTTATCCTGTGAAATGTGCCACTCCCTCTGTCCGCTTTACCTGAGAGTTTACGCAGCAGTGCTGCTTGCCCCTTCGGTGGGTTGCATGGCAACCTCTCTCCAGTTGGCTTCAATGGAATTCGCAGTTAGGGTAGCCTGAGCGATTATGGGAGTTTGCGCCTTCGGCGGAGCGTTATATATACCCTAAATAATTCGAGTTGCATGAAGGCGGCGACACAGTGAATCCCCAGGAGCTTACACCAGTAAGTGACTGGGGTGAGCGAGGAATGCCAACGCACATGCAGCTTGAAGTATGACGGGTATACGCCCTCTCTCCTGCGAGGTGCGGAGTATAACGGTCGACAAGCCTCGTGTTCAACTGAATATAAGTGAATCTTATTTTTAACGATTCTCATCTGCGCCAACCGTCTCTGAAGACACAGTAATAAGCCCAGCCACGCCGTTAGAAAGCGCAGCCTCACCGTGACGGCATCCCTCATTTTCTGCTACCATCTGGTCACATTTTTTAGCGAATGGCAGCGAACATGAAAGTTGTATCTTTTAATATCAATGGCCTGCGGGCGCGCCCTCATCAGTTGGCCGCCATTATCGAACAACACCAGCCGGATGTGATCGGGTTGCAGGAAACCAAAGTCCACGATGACATGTTTCCGTTAGAGGATGTCAGCCAATACGGCTACCACGTTTATTACCACGGACAAAAAGGTCACTACGGCGTCGCGCTGCTGTGTAAAACGCAGCCCATTGCGGTTCGTCGCGGTTTCCCAACGGATGAAGACGATGCGCAGCGTCGGATCATCATGGCGGATTTTGCCACCGAGCACGGCACGCTCACGGTCGTTAACGGGTATTTCCCACAGGGAGAAAGCCGCGATCATCCGGTGAAATTCCCCGCGAAGACGCGCTTTTATCAGGATCTACAAATCTATCTGGAACAGCACCACAGCGCGAAACAACCGCTGATTGTGATGGGTGATGTCAATATTAGCCCTACCGATCTGGACATCGGCATCGGCGAAGAGAACCGTAAGCGCTGGTTGCGTACGGGTAAATGTTCTTTCCTGCCGGAAGAGCGTGAATGGATGGCGCGTTTGCAAGGCTGGGGGCTTATCGACACCTTCCGTGCCGCTAATCCAGACAGCAACGATCGTTTTTCGTGGTTTGACTACCGTTCTGCCGGGTTCGATGACAACCGAGGCCTGCGTATCGACCTGATTCTCGCTAGTAAAGTTCTGGCTGAACGCTGCATTGCCACTGGTATTGATTACGATATTCGAGGGATGGAAAAACCGTCCGACCATGCACCGATCTGGGCACAGTTTTCGCTGTAAAAGAGATCGTACGAAGTAAAAATAACATCACCGCTGTGCATCAAAGCCACAGCGGTGATTAAAATTAGTCGTAGTGCTTTTTAACGCACGGTTATTACTTAACCAACTGCCATATCAGGTTATTCGTTCCCAGCGTTTGCTTGTCCCGCACGCATTGCAGAATCACCCCTTCGACCTTTACCACCGCGCCCTCAGAATAGTTCCGGTTTTCATACACGCAGCAGCGCAGGCAGGTGTTATTTTGCTCGCGCACCGTCGTCCCTGCGCCCCATACTTCTGGTGGAACGGGCACGACTATGTCCGTTCCACCACGATTAGCCTGCGCCAGCGTGGGCAGCACCAGCATCACACTGGCGAAACACAAAGACACTAACGATTTCATTGCTCCTGCTCCTTCGTTTTTTTAGTCTGAGGCTTACGCCGTTTTGAAGCACCTGACGGCGGTGCAGAAAGCCCTTTAAACGCTCTCACCGCGCCATTCTGTTTCGCTTGCTGAATCAGCTCCTGCAAGGAGTGGGTCAACGGCTGCATAAAATCCTGATAGCGACATTTCTTCTCACTGATTTGCGTCAACGTGGCTTCCCAATGTGCTGTCATGTCAGGATGCGCCGCGCTCGCAGGCAGTGAGTGAATCAACGCCCGCCCCGCTTCACTCGCGTGAATATAGCGGGCTTTCTTAAACAGAAATGTCCGTTTAAACAATAACTCGATAATACCCGCGCGCGTCGCTTCAGTTCCTAACCCATCGGTCGCCCGCAGGATTTTCTTCAGTTCTTTATCCTGCACAAAACGCGCGATGCCCGTCATCGCCGACAACAGCGTGGCATCGGTAAACGGCCGCGGCGGCTGTGTTTGGCGCTCAACGACCTCGCCGCGTTCACACAGTAACTCATCACCTTTTGCCACCACGGGCAACGGCATGCCTTCGTTTTCTTCGTCTCGCTCTTTACCGCCTAACAGCGTACGCCACCCGGCTTCGGCCAGGAACCGCGCTTTGGCAATAAACTTACCCCCCGCGATATCCAGTTCAATGACGCACTTGCGAAACACGGCGTCCGGGCAGAACTGCATAATGTACTGCCGCGCAACTAGACCATACACCTTGCGCTCATTCTCCGTCAGCGAGGCACTTGCACTGCGGGCGGTGGGAATAATCGCGTGGTGAGCATCAACCTTACCATCGTCCCAGCAGCGATTACGTCGATCCACATCCATTACCGGCTGTGGCAGCAGATCGGGCTGGTGTACGGATATGGCATTCAAAACGGCATGACGCCCGGCAAAATGCTCCTCTGGCAGATAGCGACAGTCAGAACGCGGGTACGTAATCAGCTTATGGGTTTCATAGAGCTTCTGGCACACGTCCAGCACCTGCTGCGCGCTAAGCCCGAAACGCTTCGCGGCTTCGATCTGTAACGTCGACAGCGAGTAAGGCAACGGCGCGGTTTCTGATTCCCGTTTATCATTATAGCTGGTAACAATCGCAGGCTGGCCTTCGATACGCTTGACGACATGTTCCGCCAACGAGCGATGCAGCAATCGCCCTTCTTCATCCTGATAAGGTTCACAGGACTCGCTGGGCTGCCATAGCGCGACAAAACGCTCATCGGCAGGCGTCACGATATGGGCTTTCACTTCAAAGTAATCTTTGGAAACGAAGTTTTCTATCTCTTCATCTCGTCGCACCACCAGCCCCAACACCGGCGTCTGCACGCGGCCAACCGACAGCACGCCGTCATAGCCCGCATTGCGCCCTAATATCGTATAGGCCCGGGTCATGTTAATGCCGTAGAGCCAATCTGCACGGGAACGCGCCAGCGCCGACACACACAAAGGGATGAAATCTCGGTTCTCACGAAGACGAGAAACGGCACGTTCTACCGCCTGTGGATTGAGATCGTTAACCAGGCAACGACGTACCTGCTGGCGTTTTTCTTCCGGCAGAGAAAGGTATTCCAGCACCTCATCCACCAGCAGTTGTCCTTCACGATCGGGGTCTCCCGCGTGAATCACTTCGGTGGCATCATTCAGGAGCTTCTTTATGGTGTTGAGCTGCTTACTGACCGAGGGCCGCGGCTGCAACAGCCATTTCTGAGGAATGATAGGGAGATCGGCAAGCGACCAGCGGGCATAGCGCGCATCATAAACATCCGGCTGCGCCTGCTCCAGCAGGTGCCCCACGCACCACGTCACAACATCATTCTGGCCGCAGGCAATAAAGCCATCACCGCGTCGATGCGGTTTGGGTAACACGTCTGCAATCGCCCGCGCAAGGCTGGGCTTTTCGGCAATAAAAAGTCGCATTATTCACCATCAAGCAGACTGGGCATTTCCCGCATAACTCGCGGGAAAGCACGCTGTAAAACGGGGTGGAAATCGATATTATTCAAGAGATGACGATCAGAAGTAGTGAACAAACGCGTCGGTATCAAACGGCGTGACCGTCGTCGATGCTTTGAGCTGTGGCGTCCCCAGATAGAGGAAACCGACAATTTCATCCTGTTCGCGGCAGTTGAACGCTTCACGCACCAGCGAATTGTGCGTCCAGGCACCGCTACGCCAGATACCGTTAAAGCCCTGCGCCAATGCAGCCATCTGCATGGCCTGAACCGCACAGCCTGCGGAGACAATTTGCTCCCAAAGCGGGACTTTAGGGTTCTCTTCGCAATGCGCAACAACGGTGATAATCAGCGGTGCACGATAAGGCGCCTGACGCGCTTTATCGATACCGGCTTCGTCTAACCCTTCCTGCTGCGCCGCACGGGTCAGTAGCGAACTAAAACGATCCAGACCGTCATTTTCGATCATAAAAAAGCGCCACGGCTGCATGGCACCATGATCCGGCGCACGCATACCGGCGTGGATAATGTTATTCAATGCGTCACCCGTCGGTGCTGGCGCGGTCAGGCGCGAGGCCGAACGACGATTCAATAGCAATTCAAGAGCATCCATCGCACATCTCCTGTCTGGCAATATAATTTCTGCGGTACAACCCACTTCTACGGTAGAAACGACTGTACGGCAACGTTGCGCGCCACGTTAGCACAAGTAGAAGTTTTGTTACAAGATAACCCCGACAGGGTGCGCTTCTGCGGCGATTTAATGCTGACTTTTTACTGTCCGCTCATTAGGATACTATCACTCCTTGTGCTTCATCACTTGCCAGAGGGCGAGTTGAAGGACGTAGGGCACACGCTGTTTACCCGTTCATGGAGATATCATGCGCACATTGTGGCGAATTTTTAGCGGATTTTTTAAGTGGACATGGCGTCTGCTTAATTTTATCAGAGAATTTATTCTCAATATTTTCCTTATTGCTCTGATTTTAGTTGGTGTTGGGATCTACTCACAGGTAAAAACGACGCCGGAAGAGGCCACGAAGGGTGCGCTGCTGGTCGATCTGACGGGCGTGGTCGTTGATCAACCCACCGTTAACAACAAACTGCGTCAATTAGGACGTGAATTCTTCGGTGCATCGAACAACCGTCGCCAGGAGAACTCACTGTTCGATATTGTCGACAGTATTCGTCAGGCAAAGAGTGACGACAACATCACGGGAATGGTGCTGGATCTCAGCGACTTTACCGGTGCCGACCAACCGTCTCTGCAATATATCGGCAAGGCACTGCGCGAATTTCGCGATAGCGGTAAGCCTATTTATGCAGTCGGCGACAGCTACAACCAGTCTCAATACTATTTGGCCAGTTTTGCCAATACGGTGTCATTGACGCCACAAGGCAGTGTTGATCTACACGGTTTCGCGACCAACAATCTCTACTTCAAGTCCATGCTGGACAAGCTGAAAGTGACCACCAATATCTTCCGCGTGGGAACTTATAAGTCAGCCGTTGAACCGTATCTGCGTGACGATATGTCGCCTGCGGCGCGCGATGCCGATGGCCGTTGGATCAATGCTCTGTGGCAGCAGTATTTAAATACCGTTTCCGCTAACCGCCAGATTACGCCTCAGCAGCTCTTCCCGGGTGCAACCAACATCATTGCAGGCTTGCAGGCCGTCCAGGGCGATACCGCACGCTATGCGCTGGATAACAAGCTGGTCGATGAAGTGGCATCACGTTCCGTGACCGAGCAATCGCTGGTTAAAGCGTTCGGCTGGAATAGCCAGAAGAACAACTTTAATTTCATCAGCATTTACGACTACACCATCAAACCGCCGGTGCAAAATAACAACCAGATCGCGGTTGTATTTGCCAATGGCGCCATCATTGATGGCCCGGAAACACCGGGAATGGTCGGTGGCGATACCACGGCGGCACAGATCCGCGCCGCGCGCCTCGATCCTAAAGTCAAAGCGCTGGTACTGCGCGTCAATAGCCCTGGCGGTAGCGTCACCGCGTCGGAACTGATTCGCTCGGAACTGATGGCACTCCGTTTGGCAGGTAAACCGATCGTGGTCTCCATGGGCGGTATGGCGGCATCAGGCGGTTACTGGATCTCAACGCCAGCAAACGCAATCATCTCCAGCGCCAGTACGCTGACAGGTTCTATCGGTATTTTTGGCGTGATTACCACGTTCGAAGATTCGCTGGAAAACCTTGGCGTCCACACGGATGGCGTAGCGACCTCGCCACTGGCCGATCTGTCGATCACGAAATCACTGCCACCTGAATTCTCGCAGATGATGCAGTTAAGTATCGAGCGCGGTTATAAGAACTTCATTGATATCGTGGCGCAGGCGCGTAAGAAAACGCCTGAGCAAATCGATCAGATCGCGCAAGGTCACGTCTGGATCGGTAGCGACGCGAAAGAAAATGGTTTGGTCGATCAGATCGGTGATTTTGATGATGCCGTGAAGAAAGCGGCTGAGCTAGCAAAACTGGGACAGTATCAGTTGAACTGGTATGCCGAACAGCCGGGTCTGCTGGACACGATGCTGAATCAGGTGAACGCCTCCGTGTACGCCCTGCTGCCCGTTGCCGTCCAGTCTATGCTGCCAGCACCGGTCGCACAGCTGGCGGAAGCCATGCGGTCACAGCCGTCCATCATGAATAACCTGAACGACCCGCAGAACCGGTATGCATTTTGCCTCACCTGCGGAGAAGTCCGGTAGCGTTTACAGTAGCCGCCAATATGTACCCTAAATAATTCGAGTTGCGTGAAGGCGGCAAGAGAAGGCATCCCGATGAGCTTACTCAGGTAAGTGATTCGGGTGACTGAACGCTGCCAACGCACAAGCAGCTTGAAGTATGACGGGTATAGCCCGGTAATAGTCATTGCTTATGATAGTATTATCGGGCTGTTTTTCCCTCTATAATTCTCGGTTTAATCCTGACTCACACCACCATGCGAAAGAAATCCATTTATGTCGCCTATACGGGCGGCACCATCGGCATGCAGCGCTCTGCTAATGGCTATGTTCCGGTATCCGGTCATTTACAACAGCAGTTGGCAAAAATGCCGGAATTCCATCGCGAAGAGATGCCGTCGTTCACGATTCATGAATACGATCCGCTGATCGACTCGTCTGATATGACGCCAGCGGATTGGCAATCCATCGCGGACGATATTCAAAACCATTACGATGACTACGACGGTTTCGTGATTCTGCATGGTACTGACACGATGGCGTTCACCGCCTCCGCACTCTCGTTTATGCTGGAAAATCTTGCCAAGCCGGTTATCGTGACAGGGTCACAAATTCCGTTAGCGGAATTGCGCTCGGACGGTCAGACCAACCTGCTGAACGCGCTGTATGTTGCGGCTAATCATCCGATTAATGAAGTCGCCCTCTTCTTCAATAACAAACTGCTGCGCGGCAACCGCACCACCAAAGCCCACGCGGATGGCTTTGATGCCTTTGCCTCCCCCAACTATCCGCCGCTGTTGGAAGCCGGTATCCATATTCGTCGGCTGGCACCGACTGTGGAATGTAGCAACTGTCCGCCGCTGGAAGTGCATCACATTACGCCACAGCCTATCGGGGTAATTACGATTTACCCCGGCATTTCTGCCGATGTCATCAGCAATTTTCTCCGTCAGCCGGTGAAAGCGCTTATCCTGCGTTCCTACGGCGTTGGCAACGCGCCGCAAAGCCCCGGGCTGCTGCACGAATTACGTGAAGCCTCCGCACGCGGTATTGTGGTCGTCAACCTGACGCAGTGCATTTCCGGGCGCGTAAACATGGGCGGCTATGCGACGGGCAATGCGCTGGCGCATGCGGGCGTTATCAGTGGCTTTGACATGACCGTCGAAGCCGCATTGACCAAACTGCATTACTTACTGAGCCAGCAGGACCTAAGCGCCGATGACATTCGCCAATTGATGCAGCAGAACCTGCATGGGGAATTGAGCGATAAAGATTGAGTTAATCACGGAGTCGTCATGAAAAAAGCATTGCTATTAGTTGATCTGCAAAATGATTTTTGTCCCGACGGTGCATTGGCTGTTAACGAAGGCGACCGCGTCATTGAGGTGGCTAACCGCGCTATTGAAGCCTGCGTAGCCGCTGGCGTTCCAGTGATTGCCAGTCAGGATTGGCACCCCGCTAATCACGGCAGTTTTGCTGTTAATGCGCATACCAAGGTCGGAGAACTCGGTGAGTTAAACGGATGGCCGCAGATCTGGTGGCCCATTCACTGCGTACAGGGAACCACCGGCGCTGATTTTCATCCAGCACTGAATCAGTCAGCCATTCAGTGGATCGTACAAAAAGGGACTCAGCCGGAGATCGACAGTTATAGCGCTTTTTTCGATAACGGACATCGGGTGAAAACCGAATTGGATGCGTGGCTACACGCCAACCAGATCACCCATTTGATTATTCTAGGGCTGGCGACCGATTATTGCGTCAAGTTCAGCGTGCTGGATGCGATTGCGCTGGGCTATCACACCGAAGTCTTGGTGGATGGGTGTCGTGGCGTGAATCTTTCGCCTGATGACAGCGAATCTGCGTTACGGGAAATGGCACAGCGTGGGGCGATACTAACAGATATGACGCAGTTTCTTGCTGCGTTGTCTGCCGCGCACTAGCGCTACTGACAACCGGAATAGCGGCAGCCGTTGCGGCTGCCTGTTTCTGTTTTACGCGTCGGGTTTTAGCGTAATAATAGCGTCAGCGATGTTAAACTCACGCTTCAGCTCCTGCTTGCTCTTCATCACGATTTCGCCATCAGTGCCAATCGTCATGTGCTCAGCCTGTTCGTTATGGCGAGCCTGCCACATCATCACCATTTGCAGGCAGTTTTCTTTCTGTTCAGCCGTCAACGCGACACCGTCTGGCCATTTGCCCAACTCCACCGCCGTGACTAACCGCTGGTAAATTTCTGGCGTCATGGCGTCGATCAGATCATTGAGTTCCATATCCGGTTTCTGCTCCGAGAAAGATCAGGTTTATTCTTATTAGGTTTCTGTGCTGTGCTAACAGCGTTTTTAGTAGCTGAATCGTTTAAAGCAAGTTATCATCTCGCTTATCGCCGTCGCACCTGTCGCAAACAGATTACCCGTCAACGCGTTCGCCATCAACGTCGTCGATGAAACTCAGTGAAGCCGAATTCACGCAGTAACGTTCACCCGTGGTTTTCGGGCCATCAGGGAAAACGTGGCCTAGGTGCGCATCACACTGCCCGCAGCGAATCTCGATACGGCGCATATTGTGTGAATCATCTTCCAGATAGCGAATCGCCTCTGAAGATACGGGCTGATCGAAGCTCGGCCAGCCACAGCCGGAGTCGTATTTGCTGTCGGAATAAAACAGCGGAGCCTGACAGCAGAGACAGTGATAAGCGCCAGTGCGCTTGTTATGCAGCAATTTGCCTGAAAACGCAGGTTCCGTACCACGTTGCTGGGTGACATAGCGCTGCATCTCTGTCAATTCAGTATTGTCGGATGGGGTACGCGAAGCAGAGTCGTTAGTCATAGGAAGTCTCACGGCGGGTGTTATCAATTCAATTAATCATTGATTATAACAAAAAATTAACAACCTAACAGGCTGTTCTGACCTAATATTAGGAATGTTATTAGCATCAATATTTAATTGTGATACACATCACATATTGAGATCACACAGGCTTTATATGATGCATTTCACCCTCATATCAGGCTTAGATGTTACTTAGTTACAGGGTCGAGCGGTTTTCGCACAAAGTTTGGTCATAGGTTTGACTTACAGCAACTATTGACACGATTCCGCTTGACGCTCAGCAAGGTTTTTGTAATTTTACAACCAACCTTTTATTCACAAACCAATAGCTGGTGGAATATATGACTATCAAAGTAGGTATCAACGGTTTTGGCCGTATCGGCCGTATTGTTTTCCGCGCTGCGCAAGAGCGTTCTGACATCGAGATCGTTGCAATCAACGACCTGTTAGATGCTGATTACATGGCGTACATGCTGAAGTACGACTCAACTCATGGTCGTTTCAACGGCACCGTTGAAGTTAAAGATGGCCACCTGGTTGTTAACGGCAAAACCATTCGTGTTACCGCAGAGCGCGATCCTGCAAACCTGAAGTGGAACGAAGTCAACGTAGACGTTGTTGCTGAAGCAACTGGCCTGTTCCTGACTGACGACACTGCACGTAAACACATCGCTGCTGGTGCGAAGAAAGTCGTTCTGACTGGTCCATCTAAAGATGATACCCCAATGTTCGTTATGGGCGTAAACCACAAAACTTACGCTGGTCAGGAAATCGTTTCTAACGCATCTTGCACCACTAACTGCCTGGCTCCGCTGGCAAAAGTTATCAACGACAACTTCGGTATCGTTGAAGCACTGATGACCACCGTTCACGCAACCACTGCAACGCAGAAAACGGTTGATGGCCCGTCTCACAAAGACTGGCGCGGCGGCCGCGGCGCAGCACAGAACATCATCCCATCTTCTACCGGTGCTGCTAAAGCAGTAGGTAAAGTGATTCCTGAGCTGAACGGCAAACTGACTGGTATGGCGTTCCGCGTTCCTACCCCGAACGTTTCTGTTGTTGACCTGACTGCACGTCTGGAAAAACCTGCTTCTTACAAAGAAATTTGTGCAGCAATCAAAGCCGCTTCTGAAGGCGAGCTGAAAGGCGTTCTGGGCTACACCGAAGACGAAGTAGTTTCTACCGATTTCAACGGTGAAAAACTGACTTCCGTATTCGATGCTAAAGCGGGTATCGCTCTGAGCGACAACTTTGTGAAACTGGTTTCCTGGTACGATAACGAAACTGGTTACTCAAACAAAGTTCTGGATCTGATCGCTCACATCTCTAAATAAGCGTCAGCGATGATTCTGTGAAAAAAGGGCGACGTGATGTCGCCCTTTTTTATTGTTTATTGCAGATTTCTTTTTACCACGAAAAACAATCAAAAAAAGGCACTATCATGCATAACACAATGTTCTCACTCCCCGTCACGAAACAAATTAGCGCCACCCTCACCCAGCGTCAGTTGGACCAATTACCCATCATTGTCGTTGATCACCCTGAAGTGCGCGCGGCAGTCGCATTACAAGGTGCGCACCTGCTCAGCTGGCAGCCAACAAACGAAGAGCCGGTGCTCTGGCTGAGCGACAATACGCCTTTTACTCATCACGTTGCTATTCGCGGCGGTGTTCCAATCTGTTTCCCTTGGTTTGGCCCTTTCGCCGATCCTAATCACGGTTTTGCCCGTCTGCTGCCGTGGGAATTTACCGCCCACAGCGAAGATGAACACGGCGTACAGCTCACGTTCACGCTGCAGGATAATGAAGAAACGCGCAAGAGCTGGCCGCATGCGTTCACGCTCATCGCCCGCTTCAAGCTGGGCAAGGAATGTGGCATTGAGTTGGAAGCGCATGGCGATTACAGCATTACTAGCGCGTTGCATACCTATTTCAATATCGGCGATATCAGCGATATCCGCATTGCTGGCCTGGGCGAGTCTTTCATTGATAAGGTGGATCAGGGCAAGCTGGCAACGCAGCAAGGCGATCTGGTCTTTACCGACCGTACAGACCGCATTTATACCCAGCCGCAGGACACCAGTGTGGTACATGACGCAGTGCTGAAACGTGCTATCGAAGTGCACCATACGCACCATAGCGATGTCGTGTCATGGAACCCCGGTGCTGAGCTCTCTCGTACGATTAGCGATATGACCGATGAGGGATATAAAACGTTCGTGTGTGTGGAAACTGCGCGCATTAATCAACCGTTTGTCGCATCCGTCAACGCGCCTGCGCGTCTGGCAACGGTTATCCGCATCAAGAAATAACCACGCGATAGGTGTATGGCGATTTCGCCATACACCCGATTCTGCAAATCCTTTCGCTTCTGCTACACCACATCCAGATGCTGTTTACGCGTCGGCGGTGGAAAGGCCTGATCGAGCTGCGCAATATCTTCCTTCGATAGCACCACGTCTAGCGCTTTCGCATTTTCCTGAACATGCTTCACAGAGCTGGCTTTAGGAATCGCGATCACGCCCGGTTGACGAATTGCCCACGCCAGTAACACTTGAGCTGGCGTGATGCTATGTTCGCGTGCAATGCGGTTCACTACCGGATGCGAGAATAATCCCTCACGCAAGCGCCCTGCCTGCGCCAGCGGACAATACGCCATTACCGGAAGCTGCTGTTGCTGACACCACGGTAACAAATCAAACTCAATACCGCGCGATGCCAGATGGTAAAGCACCTGATTGGTCATGCAGCGTTTTCCGCCGTTTAGCGACCAGAGCTCCTGCATATCCTCAAAGTCGAGATTGGAGACGCCCCACTGGCCGATTTTTCCCGCCTGCTGTAATCGCTCCATCGCCGCAATCGTATCCACTAGCGGGATGCCACCGCGCCAATGTAGCAGATACAGGTCAATGCGCTCGGTTTGCAGTCGCTTCAGGCTGCGTTCACACGCCTGTATCGCCTTTTCGCCTCCCGCATTGTGCGGATAGACTTTCGACACCAGATAAACGCTATCACGGCGGCCACGTATCGCTTCACCGACGACGTCCTCCGCCCTGCCTTCGGCATACATTTCGGCCGTATCAATCAGCGTTAACCCAAGATCGATACCCGTTTGCAGCGCCGTCACTTCCTGCGCTTTCATTCGGGCATCTTCACCCATGTACCACGTTCCCTGACCGATCGCCGGTACGCGGGTGTCATCTGGAAAACGAATCGCTTTTGTCACGCGTTCCTCCTTGCCTGCCGTCAACGTAACGGGTTTGCCGTCAACCTAACATGACGTTTGGCGCACCATAAATGTGCAAATGGGGTGATATCACCCCATTATTGTACGGCAGATGCACTATGCTTACGAAGAGCATTAAAAGCGCTCACGAAAAGCATCAGAAGCGATAGCTGACGCCTGCGCTCATTAAGATGCTGTGATTACTGTCAACAATCGGGCTGTCTTTCATTTCGTCAGACAGACGCGTGTAACGGCCCACGGCCCAGGCGCTCCAGCTTTCGTTAATCTGATAACCAGCACTCAGTTCAAGATACGGGGCCCAACCATCACCAGGGCTGTATTGGTTAAAACCAGAACGCGCAGATTCTTGCGCACTCACGCCGTAGTAATACTGGTTCATGTTTTCACTAAACCAAGTCGCACCAATACCGGGGGTGATGCTCAGATCGCCCATTGAGAAACGGTAAAGGTAAGCGGTATCCCACGCGAAGCCGTTGCTGTAATCCAGCGTATCCCCTGCCAGCACCGTACGAATTTCACCCCAGTCGGCAGTATGACGATAAGCCGCACCCGCCATCAGCGTACCGCGGCGTTTGTCCAACTGCTTCATACGCAGATCGTCGCTATCTCCCGGCTTAAACCCTAAAGGCAGGTAGTAGGCCGTTAAAGAGAAACGATTTGCGCCGTCATTCCACAGGTAGTATCCACCACCCAGCCCGCGGAAATAAAAATTTTCACTTTCATAATTCAGTACAGGAAGCGGATAAACGTCATTATCAACACCACGGTACACGGACGTTGAACCCGCAGCGCCAAGGCCCAGAGAGACATCTGCGGCATAGGCTGAAGGCAGGAGCACAGCACCAGAAACCAGTGCGGCCAGCATACATAGTTGAGGTTTTTTCACAGTTTTCTATTTCCTATTACAGATAAATATCATGAAACATGATAAGCCAATTACACACGTTCGCGTTCAGGTTATATAAAAATAACATTAACGAATAACCTATATATTCGATAGGTTTTACGTGCGCTAACGTCGGTAATAGGCCGTGTCCTTAAGGCTCAACGCCCGTTCTCTATAATGCTACACGGATTTTCCTGAAAGTGAGTCCTTGAAATATCTTAAAAATACGTCTGTGGACTAGAGGAAATTTTACGGATGCAAACTACGCTTTAATACAGAAGGTGACGTCTTCCTGACCAGCAGGAATGAATAAAATCACGACGCCCTGACGCGACAAGTTGGCATAAGGGTTGCTGGACTCAGGAGATTTCTTCTTTCGGAGGGCAATACATTAATAGGCATATATTCCACACGCTCTCTTAATCTGTGCTAATCGACGAAGGACGGGCATCGCTATGAACATATTTGATCACTACCGCCAGCGTTACGACGCTGCCAAGGACGAAGAGTTCACTCTGCAGGAATTCCTTACCATCTGTCAGCAGGATCGCAATGCTTATGCGAACGCGGCTGAACGATTGTTAACGGCTATCGGTGAGCCTGTAATGGTGGATACCGCCCAAGAATCACGAATGTCGCGCCTATTCTCAAACCGGGTGATTGCTCGCTACCCTGCTTTTGAAGAATTTTACGGCATGGAGGAGGCCATCGAACAGATTGTCTCTTACCTGAAACATGCCGCGCAGGGATTAGAAGAGAAGAAACAGATTCTGTATCTGTTGGGGCCAGTCGGCGGCGGGAAATCCTCTCTTGCCGAACGCCTGAAGGCGCTAATGCAGCGCGTACCGATTTACATCCTCAGTGCCAACGGCGAACGCAGCCCGGTGAATGATCATCCGCTCTGCCTGTTCAACCCGCAGGAAGATGCCGCAATACTTGAGAAAGAGTATGCCATCCCACGGCGCTACCTCGGCACCATCATGTCACCGTGGGCCGCCAAGCGCCTTCAGGAATTTGGCGGCGACATTACCAAGTTCAAAGTCGTCAAAGTATGGCCATCGATTCTGGCGCAAATCGGGATCGCGAAAACCGAGCCCGGTGATGAGAACAATCAGGACATTTCAGCGCTGGTCGGTAAAGTCGATATCCGCAAGTTGGAGCACTATGCTCAGAACGATCCCGATGCCTACGGCTACTCCGGCGCATTGTGCCGGGCGAACCAGGGCATTATGGAATTCGTCGAAATGTTCAAAGCGCCGATCAAAGTGCTTCACCCGCTGCTGACTGCGACACAAGAAGGCAACTATAACGGGACGGAAGGCATTGCCGCCCTGCCGTTCAACGGAATTATTCTGGCGCACTCCAATGAATCCGAGTGGGTGCAGTTCCGTAACAACAAGAATAATGAAGCGTTTCTTGACCGTGTGTATATCGTGAAGGTGCCGTACTGCCTGCGCGTGTCCGAAGAGGTCAAGATCTACGACAAGCTGCTGGATCACAGCGAACTGACGCACGCTCCTTGCGCGCCCGGCACGCTGGAAACGCTGGCCCGCTTCTCCATTCTGTCGCGTCTGAAAGATCCGGAAAACTCCAGTATCTACTCCAAGATGCGGGTTTACGACGGCGAAAGCCTGAAAGATACCGATCCGAAGGCAAAGTCCTATCAGGAATATCGCGACTATGCAGGCGTGGATGAGGGAATGAACGGTCTGTCGACCCGCTTCGCGTTCAAGATTCTGTCACGCGTCTTTAACTTCGATCACAGCGAAGTCGCGGCTAACCCAGTACACCTGTTCTACGTGCTGGAGCAGCAGATCGAGCGCGAACAGTTCCCGCAGGAGCTGGCAGAAAAATATTTAGAGCACCTGAAAGGCTATCTGACACCGAAATACGCCGAATTCATCGGTAAAGAGATCCAGACCGCCTATCTCGAATCCTATTCCGAATACGGCCAGAACATTTTTGACCGTTATGTTACCTATGCGGATTTCTGGATTCAGGATCAGGAGTACCGTGACCCAGATACTGGCCAGCTGTTTGACCGCGAATCGTTAAACGCCGAACTGGAAAAGATCGAGAAGCCTGCGGGCATCAGCAACCCTAAAGACTTCCGTAACGAGATCGTCAACTTTGTCCTGCGCGCCCGTGCCAACAATAGCGGCCGGAATCCAAACTGGACCAGTTACGAGAAGCTGCGTACGGTCATTGAGAAGAAGATGTTCTCCAATACGGAAGAGCTGCTGCCTGTGATTTCGTTTAATACCAAAACCTCAACGGATGAACAGAAAAAACATGATGACTTCGTCGATCGCATGATGGAGAAAGGCTACACCCGGAAACAGGTTCGTTTGCTGTGCGAATGGTATCTGCGGGTGAGGAAGTCATCATAATGACGCACGATGCTGGCAACAGCGTTTGGGGGAAACATGGCCTATTTTATTGACCGACGACTGAACGGCAAAAACAAAAGCACGGTGAACCGCCAACGCTTTCTGCGCCGCTATAAGTCGCAAATAAAACAGTCGATTTCCGAGGCCATTAATAAGCGTTCGGTGACCGACATCGAAAGCGGGGAGTCAGTCTCGATCCCCAATGCAGACATCAACGAACCGATGTTCCATCAAGGCCGTGGAGGACGCCGCCACCGCGTCCACCCGGGCAACGATCACTTTGTACAGAACGACAAAATCGAGCGGCCACAAGGAGGTGGCGGCGGTGGTTCCGGTCAGGGGGATGCCAGTAAAGATGGCGAAGGCGAAGATGAATTTGTCTTTCAGATCTCCAAAGACGAATATCTGGACCTGCTGTTTGAAGATCTGGCGCTGCCGAATCTGAAGAAGACCCAGCATCGGCAGATGACCGAGTACAAAACGCACCGCGCCGGGTACACCGCTAACGGCGTTCCTGCCAATATCAGCGTGGTACGTTCGCTGCAAAACTCGCTGGCACGCCGTATGGCGATGACAGCGGGTAAACGGCGTACGCTGCATGAACTGGAAGAGACGCTGGAACAGCTTGCGCATACCGAACCTGCACAATTGCTGGAAGAGGAACGGCTGCGGCAGGAAATTAACGAACTGCGCCAGAAAATCGCCCGCGTGCCGTTTATCGATACGTTTGACCTGCGCTACAGGAACTACGAGCGTCGGGCCGAACCGTCTAGCCAGGCGGTGATGTTCTGTTTGATGGACGTGTCCGGTTCGATGGATCAGGCGACGAAAGACATGGCGAAGCGCTTTTATATTCTGCTGTATCTGTTCCTCAGCCGAAATTATAAAAACGTCGACGTCGTCTACATTCGCCACCATACGCAGGCGAAAGAGGTTGATGAACAGGAGTTCTTCTACTCTCAGGAAACCGGCGGCACCATTGTCTCCAGTGCGTTAAAGCTGATGGAGGAAGTGGTTCGCGAGCGTTACGATCCGTCACAGTGGAACATCTATGCGGCACAGGCGTCGGATGGCGATAACTGGGCCGATGACTCACCACTGTGTCACCAGATTCTGGCAAATCAGCTTCTGCCGATGGTGCGTTACTATAGCTATATTGAAATCACCCGGCGTTCACACCAGACGCTCTGGCGCGAATATGAAACGCTGCGCGATACGTTCGACAATTTCGCCATGCAGCATATCCGCGATCAGGATGATATCTACCCTGTCTTCCGTGAACTCTTCCGTAAACAAACTGTAGGGCATTGACCCACCTCTCAATCAGCCAGTTATCTGTTAATGATTAATCGTTAGCTGGCTGATTTTCTCTTTCCGGGCATTTTTCTATAAACATGCATTTAAAATGCATGTATTATAAATAGCATTATACCTGCACAGAGAATCGCTTATGAACATTGATAAATTCAAACACCAGCACAACGAAATACTCGAAAGCATTGATACCCTGCGTCGGCTATCACGAGAAGGCGTGACGGAGAACGCCACTGACATCGCCCGCGCCATCGTCGCCATGAGTTCAACCATCAAGCTGCACCTTTCCGCAGAAGATCGCGTGCTTTACCCTTCGCTTCAGCGCAGCGGTGACGAGCAGTTAACGAAGATGAGTCAGCATTATCAGAATGAAATGCAAACCATTGCCGCAGATTACGATGCGTTTTCCCGTCGCTGGAATACGGCTTCACAACTGATAGGGCACGATAGGGATTTCCGGGCTGATGCCAATAACGTGTTGCGTAAGGTCTATGAACGTATGCAGCGGGAGAATCACGATTTTTATCCCCGCATTGAAACGGTCTGAGTGGATTAAGCACGTTTGACTAAAGGGCGGAAAATCTCTGCTCCGCCCTGTTGATTAGCGCCTTCATGCAACCTCGCCACGCTACTTCCCTTCACATCATCGTGACATTGTCACAAAGATAACACTTTCTTTCCGCCAGTGTGCGCATTACCCTGTCGAACCCATAAAACATAGATTTCTGTTTTTGTTATGCAACGATTTGTTCTGATTTTACTGACTCTGGTTCTACTCGGCCCTCTGGGCATCGACATTTATTTACCGCTTATTCCTGCCATCGCCGTGGCGCTGAACAGCCCTGAATCGCTGATTCAATCCACCGTCGCACTGTTTATTCTGATCATGGGATTAGGCCAACTGCTAGCAGGGCCGCTGGTCGATAAATACGGTCGACGCCCTATGGCGCTGGCTGGCGTGATTATCTACCTCATCGGTGCGATCATGGCCGCGCTAGCCACCAGCGCCACGCTATTCGTCCTCTCACGTCTTTTTCAGGGGCTGGCCGTCTGCTGTACCGCCGTCGCCATTTTCAGCAGCGTGCGTGACAAACTGAACGGCGACGATGCCGCCAGAACCTATGGCTTTCTTAACGGCACGCTGAACATTGTGCCGGCACTGGCTCCGCTCTTGGGTGGACTGTTGGCCGAAGCCTTCGGCTGGCGAGCCCCCTTCTGGTTCCTCGCGGGCTACAGCATTCTGGTACTGGCACTCGTCATCCGCTTTCTGCCTGAAACGCGCCCAGACTCAACGCTGCCCGTACACGGCTTGCCGCTGCGCCAATATGCACGTCTGTTATCCGATCGCCAGTTTCTGGGATTCGCCTCAGTCAATGCGGGTGCCATGGGGATGGCATTGACCTATGTCACCTTCTCTCCCGTGGTGTTGATGAATGAGGCCCGGCTCACGCCGCTTGAGTTTTCCATTGCCTTTGGCGTAAACGGTTTTTGGATCATGCTGGTCAGCTTCTTTGCAAATCGTATTATCCGCAAAGTCGGCCGACCGCGCTGTCTGGCTATCGGTAGCCTGCTGATGGGTGCAGGGTTTCTTTCGCTGCTTAGCGGCGTCGTTCTCTTACCCGAAGCGATGCAAAACACCTGGCCAACCTACATGCTGCCTGTCGCGCTGGCCTGTGCTGGTCTGGCATTTTTGATCGGGCCGTCCACCAGCTATGCGCTGGAGCCTTATTCTAATGAGGCGGGGATTGCGTCGGCGATGGTAGGATTTGTGCAGATGGCGGGCGGCGCGGCGCTGGGCCTGATTGCTATGGCCATTCCTCTGCCGTCAAAAGTATCACTGGCGCTGGTCATGCTCTGTGCCGCTCTGCTGGCGATACGCGCCCGCCTGCTTACGCGGCACCATAAGAGCAGCATTACATCGCTGCCCCGTACGTAGTTCAAAAATAAGTAGTTCAAAACTCAGTAGTTCAAACCTAACGAGCATACCTTTCCACGGACAAATCATCGGCTTCAATCTCCGGTGATTTGTTCGACAGAATATCCGCCAGCAATTTCCCCGATCCACAGGCCATCGTCCAGCCCAACGTGCCATGTCCCGTATTCAGGTACAGATTTTTCAGCGGCGAGCGCCCTACCAGCGGCGTGCCGTCCGGTGTCATCGGACGCAATCCCGTCCAGAAGGTTGCTTGCTCAATCGGGCCGCAGTGAGGATAGAGATCGCGCACCACCATTTCCAACGTTTCACGGCGCTTGGGATTCAGCTCGGTGTTGAAACCCACGACCTCTGCCATGCCTCCGACGCGAATGCGACGATCAAAGCGAGTAATCGCTATTTTATAGGTTTCATCCAGTACGGTAGAAACCGGTGCAAAAGCGTCATCCGCCAGCGGAATCGTCAGTGAATAGCCTTTCAGCGGATAAACCGGAATATCGAACCACTGACGCAGTAATCCGGTGGAATAGGAGCCGCAGGCCATCACATAGGCATCTGCCACGATCATTTCATCGTCACATTGGACGCCCGTGACGCTTTGCCCTTCCACCCGCAACTGGCGAACGTTACGCCCCAGCTTAAAGGTGACACCGGCATCGGCAGCCATCGCCGCCAGTTGGCGAGTGAACAGCTGACAGTCGCCGGTCTCATCATGCGGTAAACGCAGCCCGCCAGTCAGTTTTCCCGCCACGTGTGCCAGCGCAGGTTCCACCGAGGCCAACTCATAACGCGTCAGCAGTTGATACGGTACGCCAGCCTCTTCCAGCACGGCGATATCGCGTGTCGCGTTTTCATACTGCTGCTCAGTGCGGAACAGTTGCAGCGTTCCACCTTGCCGACCCTCGTATTGGATACCGGTATCTCGCCGCAGCGCTTGCAGACAGTCGCGACTGTATTCCGCCAGACGCACCATCCGCGCTTTATTCGTTTTATAGTGGCGCGCGTCGCAGTTGAGCAACATTTGCCACATCCAGCACAGTTGTGCTGCCGTGAAGTCCGGCCGGATGGCCAACGGAGCATGACGCTGAAACATCCACTTTATCGCTTTCAGCGGTATTCCCGGCGCAGCCCAAGGTGCGGCATAGCCGGGGGAAATCTGTCCGGCATTTCCGGCGCTGGTTTCCAACGCGGGCTCCGGCTGCCTGTCGATCACGGTAACATCATGCCCTGCCTGCGCAAGATACCAGGCGGTACTTACACCAACGACGCCACTTCCCAGAATCACAACCCGCATGCTACCGCTCTCCCTTTCTCTCCGCTAAAGACCGTCTAATCTACTGGAAAAATGCTTATTTAATGGAATAAAACACTAGTTAAAAGGTAAAACTGAAGACTACTCTAGCATTTGGGAAGGAATTGTCACCAATCTCGACGATAACATTTATCTATTGTTATCTCTTCGATCCGCTGCTTCTCCATTGGGATCGTAACAAAATAACTGTGAAATCATTCACAAAATACGTATTCGTTTTTTAGCTGAAAAGCATAATAAAAATAAAAAAGGGGGAAATGTTAAAGTCCAGGTTAATTAATAAGTTAGTTGGATTGCTTATTTTTAAATCGTGATATTCATCACATCAATCGAATAATCAACATCACTGTCAAGACACTTAGCCCAGTAATTAAATACAAATTTGCGACATTCATCAAAAAAACGCCTTATCAGTTTAATAACATTGTGTTCACACAGTGGTTATTCATATTTCCAGAGGGCGACGATGAAAATTGGATTAGTCATTAGCGGCGGCGACGTTAGCGGAATAAATAACTTCATCTTTCAGGTGAATAGAATGACTGCCTCTGACATCGTCATTTTCGATGGTGGAATTAATGGCCTTATCGATAACTGCTGTAAAGTCCTCACTCGCCGCGATTTAGTGGATTATTCCATCTCGGCAATGCCCCTGATTACTTCAGGGAGAAAAACCGGAAAGTGTAGAAAAACAGACTATGAACAAATCGTCAAAAACATTCAAAAGCAAAAACTCGACGCGCTCATTATGGCTGGCGGAGATGGCTCATTTCAATTTTTAAAAAAACTCAGTCACTATGGCATTCATTGCTATGGCGTAGGCATGACGATTGATAATGACATTTCAGGGAATAGCTATACGATTGGTTTTTCTACCGCCTGCGAGCAAGTAATGAGTGAAGTAGAGAAATTACGAAATACAGGCCGGGGATTACAAGGCCGGGTGTTCATGATTGAATTACTCGGTGGATATTGTGGCGAATTAACCTTGCAGGCGGCATTAAAGAGCAATGCAGACATCGCACTCATTCCAGAATCACCGTGGGATATTGATAAATTATCACAATGTATTCGGGAGAAAATCGCAGAACAAAACAGCGTGATCATTTTATGCTCTGAAGGCTATACCCATGAGTATACTCCTGGCTTTCAGGGCGCTATCGATACCATTATCAAGAAACTAGAGCATAAGATTGGCATCCGTATCCGAAAAACCATTTTGGGATATGGTTTACGAAATGGCGCGCCCACCGGGGAAGAAATTATTCAGGGCACCCTATTAGCAGAAGAAGTGGTTCGGTGTATTAACGCCGGACTAACCAATAAAATTATCATTATCAATAATAACAACAAGGCTATTCCTATCGACCTGGAGGATTCCGAACGACGTTTGGTTGATGTCGACAGTCACTTTTATAAGCTCGCGAAAGCCCATCACCTTATATGAGGCCATGATTATGTTGAAAGTACTTTGCGTTTGCGGTTGTGGATTAGGTTCCAGTTTCGCTATCGAAATGACAGCCAAATCCGTACTAAAAAAATTAGGTATTGATGCAGAAATAAATCACACCACGATTTCAGAGGCCTCAGCCTTCAATTATGACGTTATCCTAACCCAGAAAATATTTGCTGACATTCTGAATAGCGATGCCAGTGAAGATGAGAAAAAAAGAGTCATCATTCTTAATAAATTGACTGATAAAGATGAAATAGAAGAAAAAATTTTAACTTATATCCAGGCTCATCAATAGCATGAGGTGAAAAATGAACACCGTTATCAATTTCATTGTGAAAGATTTATTAGGCCAGGCATCCATATTAATCGCGCTGATCGCCATGATCGGGTTGATTCTGCAGAAGAAATCAGTAGGAAAAATTGCAGAGGGAACCTTCAAGACGCTGCTGGGTTTCCTCATCATGATGGCAGGGATTAACATCATCGTTGATACCCTGACTTATTTGAACAACATATTTACCCAAGGCTTTGGCATGAAAGGCTACATCACCGATGTCGCCGCCATCGCCGGGTTGGCAAACCGCGAACTTGGGTCAGAAGTCGCGTTGACGCTCATGGTGATCTTTGCCGTTAACATCCTTATTGCACGCATTACTCCCTTTAAATATATCTTCCTAACGGGACAGGCTCTGCTGTGGATGGCAACCATCGGCACCGTGATCGGCTATAAATCAGGCTTGACCGGCGCGACACTGATCTTAACCGGAGGCATATTTGGCGGCATTATGGCCGTGCTGATGCCCGCGCTGGCGCAGCCGATTGTCCGTAAAATCACGAATTCCGATGATGTTGCACTGGGGCATTTTTGTACCATCGGGTATCTGGTGCAGGCCGCCGTCGCGCGGTTAGTCGGTAAAAATTCCAAATCCACGGAAGATTTAACGCTGCCTGATAATTTCAAATTCTTGCAGGATACCTACCTGTCGATGGCCGTGGTCATGGTGCCGATGTACCTCATCCCTGCCGTGGCGGCGGGACCGACCTACATCGCGCAGTACGCGAACGGCGTCAATTATCTGATGTATTCCTTCATGCAGTCCATGCAGTTTGTCGCAGGCGTTTTCGTTCTCTACAGCGGTGTCCGTCTGCTGCTTAATGAGCTGGTTCCCGCATTTCGAGGTATCGCCATGCGGCTGGTTCCTAACGCCAAACCCGCGTTGGATTGCCCGGTGCTCTTCCCCTATGCGCCCAACGCCGTGATTGTTGGCTTCCTCGCCACCACCGTCGGTTCCATTCTGGGAATGCTGATCTTCCCGATGTTTGGACTAGCGATGATTTTGCCAGGTTTATTGACCAACTTCTTTGCGGGCGGGACAGCGGGTATTTTCGGTAACGCCATGGGAGGACGGCGTGGCGCAGTCATCGGCGGCGTGGTTCATGGTCTTTTTATTACGCTCTTGCCCGCCATTCTGGTGCCATTACTGGAAGTCTTCGGATTTACTGGCGTCACCTTCAGTGATTCCGATGTCATCGGAACTGGCCTGATATTAGGACATGCCTTCCAGCAAGACTGGTTATTTGTCGCCGCCTTTGTCGCGTTCGTTGCCTTCATTGCTTTTATTGCGAATCGTAAACTATCGCAATAGCGTATTGGCCTGCTGTCATGATGCAAATAGCTTAAGGAGTCACTATGTTTTCTCTACTCAAACGCTTTTTATCCCCGGGTCCCGCTTCCGACCCGCGCGATAATAAGGATGACAATCGCATCAGGGAAATTGAGGAAGAATTAGCGGAGCTTGAGTCTCGCTTAGTTCAGGAACCGGCCCATAGTGAAACGCAAAAAGCGCTAATGATTAAATACAACCAGGCCATTCAGTTATTTTCTGCGCATCCTGACTATCGGGATCGCGTTGATCGTATTTTCATTCAGATAGATGAACTCAGAAATACCATTCGGAAAAATATATGAGGATTTATGAGCATAAAAAATTTCCTTTTGCAGCATGATTGCATTCAACTTGGCGTAATATGTGAGACATGGGAAGAGGCTATTTATTGCGCCGCGCAACCGTTAATTCGCGCAGGATGTATCACAAAGCACTATCCCATCGCGGTAATAGAAAACACGAAGGAATACGGGCCTTATTATGTTTTTGATGAAGGTATCGCTATTCCCCATGCGCGCCCCGAGTGTGGAGTTCAGGAGAATTGTTTTAGTTTACTGACACTCCAGACACCGCTCTCTATTCAGGGCAGTGAACCGGTGGATATTTTAATTATGTTCGGCGGCATTAACAGCGATGCGCATATTACAGAAGGCATCGCCTCAATCATCAATCTATTGGAAAAGGACGACATGCTCTCCCGTATTCGAAATGCCACTACGGCAGATGATATTGTCGGAGTATTATGAAAAAGCTTATTTTAGTAAATGGTATTCCCGCATCAGGGAAAAGCACGGTAGCACGTATTATTGCGGATGAATTGAGCTTCCCACGGTTAAGCCTTGATGAAATAAAAGAACCGTTCATGATGCAGTTCTGCGATGCAATTGATAGAACGTTAAACAGAAAACTGGGATATGCCGCCTATCAGGCCATGTTTAATATTGTTAGACAGGCGCCTGAAAATAGCATTCTGATTCTCGACGCCTGGTTTGGATTTCGCGAGAGATCCGTATTACAGGACTACCTGGCTTCGTGTGGCATCCACCATACGCTTGAAATATGGAATGCCATCTCATCCGAGCGGGTTGCGGCGCGATATCAAGCCAGAGTTAATGAAAGAATAAAAGGCCATCCCGGAAACGAGTATCTCCCGGAATTAATTTCACTCGCGCATCAGGCGAAACCGATGTGTATTGGAAAGTGTTACACGGTTGATCAGGATAAGGAAATTAATCATCAGGAATTAATTCAATGGATCAAAACACACCTGGATTAATCGCTTATTTATATTACTTTTTATGAGGGTAATTATTATGAACACCATGACAACAGCTGAACACCGAGGATATCAATTAATTTGTAACTCAACAGGCGCTATGATGGTTATTGCCTGCGATCAACGTGGCGGTATGCGAACATTATTAGCACCGACATCAGAAGCACAGGCCGCGATTACCAATGAAACATTAGGAAAAACAAAATATGACATCACTCGCTATCTGGCGGCGGAGGCAGGTTGTGTGCTGGTTGATCCGATCTGCGCCATACCGGGCCTGATAGACGAAGACATTCTGCCCCGCGATACGGGCCTGCTTATCGGGCTTGACGCGTCAGGCTGGGAAACAACGCCAGAAGGCTACCGCATCTCCACGATGGTTGAAGGCGTAACGGCACGTAAAGTGCGTGAATGGGGTGCCACCGGCGGAAAAATCATGATCTACCTTCGCCCGGATAGACCAGACGCCAATACCCAGAACCTTGCCACACTCCGTACCGTGATTCAGGATTTTGCGCAGGAAGATTTACTGCTCGTCGTCGAATTCCTGACCTATCCTCTGGAAAATGAATCTCGCGACGCCTATACCCGCCTCCTGCCCGAACTCATTCCCGCAGGCTGTCAGGCCTGTATCGACCAAGGCGCAAAGGTCTTAAAAATCCCTTACCCTGGATCGGATGAGGCCTGTGCACGCGTGACGGCACTCTGCGGTGATATTCCCTGGGCCGTCTTGTCTGCCGGCGTCGATCACGCGACGTTTCTCCCTCAGGTAGAGAGCGCGTTGAAAAATGGTGCCTCTGGCGTGATTGCCGGACGCTCTCTGTGGAAGGATTGCATCTCGCTCGATCGCAACGTTTCTAAAGAGAAGCTGTCTACCATTGCCGTTTCCCGCCTCAACGATATTCAGGCGCTGTTAAAACGGTATCAACACCGCTAGTTCTGGTGGTATTTCGCGCTCTCTCCGGGGAGCGCATTTCCCTATCAATCGACAGCGTAAGACCGGCTTCTTTTTTATCCCCTCAGCGACCTTTCTCCCTCAAATACGCTCAATTCGTCAATTGCCGCGTTTCCAAAGCTCAGCTATAACTAAATGAACAACGATGATTTTTTGACAGGAGCCAGCGGGAAGGCAGTAAACGAGATCTCACGTACAGACTTGCTATGTTAGGGGGCGCGCTGATGGCTATATCGACGGATAATCAGGTAAAAAAAACACTTCGCCTGAGTGATGGACCGGACTGGACGTTTGAGTTATTGCAGGTTTACCTTGATGAGATTGATCGGGTGGCGAAGCTGTATCGTCTGGCAACCTACCCTCATCAGATTGAAGTCATCACTTCAGAACAAATGATGGACGCCTACTCCAGTATAGGCATGCCGATCAACTATGCCCACTGGTCGTTCGGGAAGAAATTTATCGAAACCGAACAGCGCTACAAGCACGGGCAGCAGGGGCTGGCGTACGAAATCGTCATTAACTCCGATCCCTGTATCGCGTATTTGATGGAAGAGAACACGCTGCCGATGCAGGCGCTGGTGATGGCGCATGCCTGCTACGGACACAACTCGTTCTTCAAAGGCAACTACCTGTTCCGCAGTTGGACCGACGCCAGTTCCATCGTCGATTACCTGCTATTTGCCCGACAGTATATCGCGCAATGCGAAGAGCGTTATGGCGTGGACGAAGTGGAGCGTCTGCTAGATTCCTGCCATGCGCTCATGAATTACGGCGTTGACCGCTATAAACGTCCGCAGAAGATTTCGCTCGAAGAGGAAAAGTCCCGGCAGAAAAGCCGTGAGGCCTACCTGCAAAGCCAGGTTAACGATCTCTGGAAAACCTTACCGCGTCGCGAACAAGGTGCTGCCCCAGAGCAAGCCCGACGTTTTCCGCAAGAACCGCAGGAAAATCTGCTCTATTTTATGGAGAAAAACGCGCCTCTGCTGGAGCCCTGGCAGCGTGAGGTTCTGCGTATCGTGCGAAAAGTCAGCCAGTATTTTTATCCGCAGAAGCAGACTCAGGTGATGAATGAAGGCTGGGCGACGTTCTGGCACTACACCATTCTGAACCATCTCTATGATGAAGGTCGGGTCACCGAGCGCTTCATGATGGAGTTCCTGCACAGCCATACCAACGTGATCTATCAGCCGCCGTACAATAGTCCTTATTACAACGGGATTAATCCGTATGCGCTGGGCTTCGCGATGTTTCAGGACATCAAGCGTATTTGTCAGTCACCGACCGACGAAGATCGCTACTGGTTCCCCGATATCGCGGGCAAAGACTGGCTTGATACGCTGCATTTTGCGATGCAGAACTTCAAGGACGAGAGTTTCATCAGCCAGTTCCTGTCGCCTAAATTGATGCGTGATTTCCGGCTGTTTACGGTTCTGGACGACGATCGCAATAATTATCTGGAAATTGCCGCGATTCACGACGAAGAAGGCTATCGTTTGATCCGGCAGGAACTCTCCGCCCAGTACAACCTGAGCCATCTGGAACCGAACATTCAGGTCTGGAACGTGGATTTACGCGGTAATCGGGCGCTAACGCTGCGCTATGTCCCGCATAATCGCGCACCGCTGGATAAAAGTAGTCAGGAAGTGTTAAAGCACGTCCACCGCCTGTGGGGATTTGACGTCTATCTGGAGCAGGCTAACACGGATGGCAGCATCGAGTTGATTGAACGCTGCCCGCCGCGTAACGGGACGGCAGCCACATAACGAAACTCGGTTCACAGGTCAGCGATACGACGCAAGAAAAAGGGGATTCAGGCAACAACCTGAATCCCCTTTTCATATTTCACAATGACGCAGCGGTATGAGTCTTAGCGGCGTACTTCCGCGATATCCCGTGGGATCGCGCTCTGCATACTGTGCCAGATCGCCCCACTTTCTTTACCGTAATGCCTGACGACATCCATCACCTGATCGTAGAGTTCTTCGCTGCGCAACGTTTCCAACCGACCGTAAAAATTCACCGCCAGCTTGCGGGCTTCCGGATTGGAGAAATAGTAACGCCCTACGCGAATATACAGCCCTTTCAGGCCGTTCAGGATCAGACCATAAATCGGATTGCCAGAGGCAAAGGCCAAACCTCGGAACACGTTGTAGTCAAGCTGCGCAAAGGCTTCCGCGCTATCGTCTACCGCACTTGCCTGAGTTAATACATCCCGCACTTTTTCCGGATTATGGCGTAGCGCCGTCCGAATAAAAATCGCGGCAATGTTGGTGCGCACGGCCAGCAGGTTATCAATCAGTTGCGGCACGCTATCGTGATCGAGTCGCGCCAGCGTTTCCAGAATATTGAGCCCGGAGGTTTCCCAAAAGTTGTTAATCTTTGTGGGTTTCCCGTGCTGTATCGTCAGCCAGCCATCGCGGGCCAGGCGCTGAAGTACTTCACGCAGGGTAGTACGGGTCACGCCAATCAGTTCGGAAAGCTCTCTTTCCGCGGGCAAAATAGAGCCAGGAGGAAAGCGGTTATTCCATATACTTTCGATAATGTATTCTTCCGCGAATCCAGCCGGACTTTGCGCCTTTATAACCATGTGTTTGATAATCCGTAGCGGTGATTGCCGAAAAAAGCCAAGTCATAATACCAGACGAAAGAATCATGATATAGCGCCGCACTCGGGCACCGAACCATTTCAATGAAAAATTGTGACTGCAAACCGCCCTCTCGCGGCGTAGAACGGTAGACTTCTGCCCGTTTGTAAAGTTTTTACGATATGATAAAAACCATCAAACTATTCTAACGAATAAGGATTCTCCTTCCATTATGATCGGCCAGCCCCTTCACCGCACGCTGTTAAAAAATTTTCTGGGATACGCGCCAGACTGGTACAAATTGACTATTTTTTGCTTCTTGCTGATTAATCCGCTGCTGTTCTATTTTGTCAGCCCGTTTTGGGCCGGTTGGTTACTCGTCGTGGAGTTTATTTTTACGCTAGGCATGGCGCTGAAATGTTATCCGTTACAGCCTGGCGGCCTGCTGGCACTACAGGCCATTCTCATCGGTATGACCAGCCCGCAGCAGGTATGGCATGAAGTCACGGGGAATATTGAAGTCCTCATGCTGCTGGTGTTTATGGTGGCAGGCATCTACTTCATGAAGCAACTGCTGCTCTTTGTGTTTACCAAACTGCTGCTGCGCATTCATTCCAAGACGCTGCTTTCACTTGCTTTCTGTATCGCCGCTGCCTTTCTTTCCGCGTTCCTTGATGCGCTGACCGTGATTGCCGTTGTTATCAGCGTCGCTATCGGGTTTTATGGTATTTATCACCGCTTCGCTTCCCAACAGGGTGAAGACGAGGCCGATATCAGCGATGACAGCGCGCTAAGCAGCGAGGAGCATCATCGTACGCTGGAGCAATTCCGGGCATTCTTGCGCAGCCTGCTCATGCACGCTGGCGTCGGTACAGCACTCGGCGGCGTGATGACCATGGTTGGTGAACCTCAGAACCTGATTATCGCGAAAAGCGCAGGCTGGGATTTCGTCAGCTTCTTCCTGCGTATGTCACCCGTGACTGTCCCGGTGTTTATTTGCGGTATTCTGACCTGCGTGCTGGTTGAGCGTTTTAAACTCTTCGGCTACGGCGTAAACCTGCCAGACAACGTGCGCCGCGTGCTTGAGGATTACGATCGGGAAATGACAGAAAAGCGCACGCCGCAGGATAAAGCGCGTTTGCTCGTGCAGGCGGTGATTGGCGTCTGGCTCATCGTCGCGCTGGCGTTTCACCTGGCTGAGGTCGGGTTGATCGGCCTTTCCGTGATTATTATGGCGACGACGTTCTGCGGCGTGACCGAAGAACATGCCATTGGTAAAGCGTTTCAGGATGCCATGCCGTTTACCGCGCTGCTGACGGTCTTCTTTGCGATCGTCGCGGTGATTATCGACCAGCAGCTGTTTTCACCGATTATCCACTACGTCCTGCAATCTTCTGAGAGCGCGCAGCTGACGCAGTTTTATCTGTTCAACGGCCTGCTCTCCTCGATATCGGATAATGTCTTCGTTGGCTCGGTTTATATTAACGAAGCGCGCAACGCCTTTGAAAACGGCAAAATCTCGCTACCCCAGTTTGAGTTGCTCGCTGTCGCGATCAATACCGGCACCAATCTGCCTTCCGTCGCCACGCCGAATGGGCAAGCGGCGTTTCTGTTCTTGCTGACGTCCTCTCTGGCACCGCTGATCCGTTTATCTTACGGGCGCATGGTGATCATGGCATTGCCTTATACCATTGTGATGACCCTAGTCGGGTTACTTTGCGTTGAATTCACGCTGGTACCGTTCACCGACTTTTTGATGAATAAACAATGGATTTCTTTGCCAGACTTGACCATATCGGGCAGTCACTCATAATCACGATCGTGTATAGTAATCGCGGCAGCGACAATTTCGGCCTTGATGATGTTATCAATACGATTTTCGCCGCCGTAAAATGACAGAAAAAGCATCAAATAAACATATCGTTACGTTTTGCACAGTGAAATGATGGCAGTGAAGCCTGAACGGTTTACACTGCTGCTTTAATCATGTTTAGCATGGAATATTTTTATGTTGCGATTTCTTAATCGTTGCTCACGCGGGCGTGGTGCGTGGCTGCTGCTGGCGTTTACTGCTTTAGCGTTGGAATTGACCGCGCTCTATTTTCAGCATGTGATGTTATTAAAACCGTGCGTGCTGTGTATCTATCAGCGCTGTGCGCTGTGGGGCGTGTTCGCGGCAGGTATTGTTGGTGCCATCGCGCCATCAACGGCGTTGCGTTACCCAGCCATCGCGCTATGGATATACAGTTCTTACGAAGGGGTCCGACTGGCATGGAAACACACGGATATTTTGTTAAATCCGTCGCCGTTTACCACCTGTGATTTCTTTGTCAGCTTCCCGTCATGGTTGCCTTTGGACAAATGGCTTCCGGCCATTTTCAATGCGACAGGTGATTGCTCAGTACGTCAGTGGGAATTCCTTTCCATGGAAATGCCACAATGGCTGCTTGGTATCTTCGCCGCTTATCTGTTGATTGCCGTGCTGGTCTTGATCGCTCAACCTTTCCGCCCCAAGCGTCGCGACCTCTTCAGCCGTTAATTATATATACCCTAAATAATTCGAGTTTCAGGAAGGCGGCAAGCGAAGGAATCCCGATGAGCTTACTCAAGTAAGTGATTCGGGTGACTGAACGCAGCCAACGCACATGCAACTTGAAGTATGACGGGTATAGGCCGAAAAGCCCGACAATATGTCGGGCTTCTGGTAACTGTTTCTACGCTTCACAGGCTTGTGCTACCCCTCACTGCTGTGGTCGGTAGATATCGCGATAGTGACCTAATCTTTCGTTAAAAAAAGGTCTTTTTTCCTGCGGGATTCTTCGTGATATTTCATCTGCGTCGATCTTTTTTTCCTGACTTTCCATAAAAGCAATGGTGGAGGCAGCAAAATCGGTGTACTGCTCGCTGTACTCAAGAATGATTTTCTCAAAGTTAATCACATGCTCTCCCTCCTTCTGGTTTAACTGCTTTAAAATTATACAACACGTCATGATTTGTGCCGGAGATGACAGCATGATTCGCACAATGAAAAAGAGAAATGTGAAGTGACAGGCAAAAAGCAGAGGGGACGACGAATGCACGCTGATTATCGCCCCCGATAAAAAGCCCCTCTTCTGAGTGATTCAGATTGAGGGGGCTTCTTGTTTTAACCAGATAACCGCCTGGCGCCGAACAGAAACTATCGCGCCCACTCAGGTTTATTTAAAATGTGGTCCTGCCAGTCCACCACTTCACTCTCACGCACGGCGATATGGCGCACGGAGATACGCTCACGGTGCATCGTCGTTTTAGTACCACAGACCAGCGGGTGCCACTGCGGTAAATCTTCACGCTCATGAATCAGGCGATAAGCACAGGTCGCGGGTAGCCAGTTAAACGTCAGCAGATTTTCGCGTGTTAGCTTGATGCAGTCCGGCTCGTATTCGAAGCGTTTCTCATAGTTACGGCACTGACAGCTTTTAATATTCAGTTGATTACAGGCGACGTTGGTAAAGTAGATTTCCTCCGTATCCTCATCAATCAGTTTATGCAAACAGCACTGACCGCAGCCATCGCACAGCGACTCCCATTCATCGTCAGACATCTCAGACAACGTTTTTTGCTGCCAAAAAGGGCGTTCAGTCATGTCTCTTCCAGTTACCTTAGTTGTTAAATCGATAGCGTTGTAAATAAAGATACGTGATTCTGGCGGGCGCGGCGGGGAAATACTGCTGCCCGTCTTCAACACGGGCAGCCAGGGGAGCGTTAGATAATACGCGTGCTTAACGTCCGGTCATTGACCGTAATCGTCAGCATATCGCCAGACAGGATCGGACCGACCCCTTTTGGCGTACCCGTTAAAATAATATCGCCCGCGCGCAGCGTAAAGAAACGACTCATGTAAGCAATCAGCGGCAGAATCGGCGTAATCATATCACGCGTGTTGCCCTGCTGGCGCACTTCATCATTCACTTTTACACCCAGATCGGTTTGCTGCGGATCGCCAAACTCGGCAACCGGAATAAAACCGGAGATCGGGCAGGAACCGTCAAACGCTTTGGCTTTTTCCCACGGCTGACCCGCTTTTTTGAAGTCGGACTGCAAATCACGCAGCGTCAGATCCAGTGCCACACCATAACCCGCAATCGCCCGAGCAACGCGTTCTTCATTCGCCTGCTTTAACGGCGTACCGATCAGCACAGCCAGTTCGACTTCGTGGTGAACCGAACCCAGATTTTTAGGGATGGCAACGGGCTGGCGTAAGTCACACAGTGCGGTTTCAGGCTTGATGAATAAAACGGGCTCGCTCGGGGTCGCGCTGCCCATTTCTTTGATGTGTTCTGAGTAGTTGCTCCCGACGCAAACGACTTTATTTACGGGGAAATCAAGCAGCGCGCCCTGCCAGTCTCTGTGTTGATACATGGGTATTCTCCTGCCCTGTCTGTTGGATTATCGCTGCTTTCGTGGCACAGAACACGACCAAAAGGAAAACAGCTATATAAGAACACGATGGTGCAAAACCATCGTTATATCATCGCAGCGGGGGTTACCCCAACAGATTTCAGGTGAGCGAGGCTGGGGAGCCTATGAGGGAGAAACGAAGCCCTATCCCATCCAAAAGGGAAACAATTAAATTGTGGCGAGGTAAAACTCAAAAAGTGAATATTTATCGCGCGGAATATCCTGCAAACGGCTGAGATATTCCACGCTAAATTATGTTTGCGGCTTTATCTGAAAGTACGCCTTGGTATTATTTTTTTACACTTATACCGGCGTGTTTAATAAGCTCTCGACCGGTGGAGGAACTTGCAGATAAAAGCCCTGTTCCTGTAGCGCAAGTTTCACTTTTTCTATATCGGCATTCGCCAGTTTTTTACGCCCATCCAGCGGTAAAACCATGGCTAACTGCGGCACGCCGAAACTTTTCATTAATTCTTCCGGCACACGTGAGAAATCGTCTTTTTTTTCAACATAAAGATAGGTCTGATCGCGTTTAGCACTTCGATAGATCACACAAAACATTTTTTTTACTCTATTTGATGGGAATGCCATCTTGCCTGTATATAATTGTGACTATAACATGCTTACAGCGCTCTGGAATATCATGCCTTAAATGTTACTCTAGGGATTAAAAGATGCTGAAACTGAGTCAGGATAGATGTCACAAACGCCAATAGAGCTAAAAGGCAGCAGCTTTACCTTATCGGTTGTTCATTTGCATGATTCCCAACCCGAGGTAATTTACCAGGCACTACAGGAAAAAATAGAGCAAGCGCCTGCTTTCCTGAAAAATGCCCCCGTTGTCATTAATGTTGCTGCATTAACAGCGGAAACCGACTGGATAAAATTGCAGCAGGCCATTTCGTCAACCGGCCTGCATGTTGTTGGCGTCAGCGGATGTACCGACGACGCATTAAAGAAAACCATTGCGCAGGCGGGGCTTCCCCTTCTGAGCGAAGGTAAAGCACAACGCCGGGTAGTCGAACCCGTCGCCGCCGTTCCTGCTGCGGTGAAAACGAAAGTCATCAGCACCCCCGTTCGCTCCGGCCAACAGATCTACGCCCGGAACAGTGACTTAATCATCACAAGCAGCGTTAGCGCGGGTGCTGAGGTAATTGCCGATGGCAATATTCATATTTACGGCATGATGCGCGGCCGAGCCCTTGCAGGCGTTTCTGGCGATGTTCAGAGCCAGATATTCTGTACGCATCTGGCCGCAGAACTGGTCTCGATTGCTGGCCGTTACTGGCTGAGTGATCAGATTCCTGAACCGTATTTTGGGCAGCCAGCACGGATCAATCTGAACCAGCTGGACAATGTTTTAACGATAAAACCTCTAGACTAGAATCTCCCAAGGAAACATTTATGGCACGCATCATTGTTGTTACATCGGGTAAAGGGGGCGTTGGCAAGACCACATCAAGCGCGGCCATTGCTACCGGTTTAGCCCAGAAAGGAAAAAAGACGGTTGTCATCGATTTTGACATTGGTCTGCGTAACCTCGACCTGATCATGGGATGTGAGCGTCGCGTGGTGTACGACTTCGTCAACGTTATTCAGGGTGATGCCACGCTGAATCAGGCGCTGATCAAAGATAAGAGAACGGATAATCTCTACATTCTTCCAGCGTCGCAAACGCGTGATAAAGATGCGTTAACGCATGAAGGCGTAGAGAAAGTGCTCAACGATCTGGGCGACATGGAATTTGATTTTATCGTGTGTGATTCACCCGCCGGGATTGAAACGGGTGCGTTGATGGCGCTCTATTTCGCTGACGAAGCGATTATCACCACCAACCCGGAAGTCTCTTCCGTTCGCGACTCCGACCGTATTCTGGGCATTCTGTCTTCGAAATCACGTCGTGCAGAGCGTTCTGAAGATCCGATCAAAGAGCATTTGCTGTTGACGCGCTACAACCCAGGCCGGGTAAGCCGTGGCGACATGCTGAGCATGGAAGACGTTCTTGAAATTCTGCGAATTCCGCTGGTTGGCGTGATCCCAGAAGACCAATCCGTACTCCGCGCCTCTAACCAGGGCGAACCCGTCATTCTGGATGCGGAAGCCGATGCAGGTAAAGCCTACGCGGATACCGTTGAACGTCTGCTTGGTGAAGAGCGTCCTTTCCGTTTTGTTGAAGAAGAGAAGAAGGGTTTCCTTAAACGACTTTTTGGGGGATAAATTATGGCTTTACTGGACTTCTTTCTGTCCCGCAAAAAAACGACAGCCAATATTGCCAAGGAACGGCTGCAAATTATTGTCGCGGAGCGACGCCGGGGAGATAGCGAGCCCCATTATCTGCCGCAATTAAAGCGAGACATTCTTGAGGTTATCTGTAGATATGTACAGATTGATCCTGAGATGGTGACGGTTCAGCTTGAGCAAAAAGGAGATGATATTTCCGTGCTTGAGTTGAACGTTACATTACCGGAAGCGGAAGAAACGCCTAAATGATTTTTCTGCTGTGATATCCCCTGCTTTTACGTAGGGGATATCTATTCCGCATACATTCAAATGACTGACGTCAGTAAATCATCGGTATTTTTGCCTCTCCGTTCCACCTGCGTAATACCCAAATGATTTACATTAAACTGTATATTTAGCCAGTCTTTTATTTCTTACTTTTGTTTTTCACCGTATTCTTATCACCCTATTTGCTGCTTTTTTTCATGATTGCATCATCACAGCAAATAAGGCTTATTGATAAGACGTGTTTATCGGTGATTAATAACCCTGCACAATTTCACGCAGTTCATCGCCATATAACTGGCCACGCCAGCCAGACAACATTTCCGGCATTCCTGCATCTTGCCCGCTTAATTTCCAGTGCCAGTTCAGCAGACGATTAATTTGGCGACGTGAAGCCAATAGCTCGGCGGATAATCCACTCTGTTCACTCACACGTTGCACCAGCACTTTGATATCTTTAAACGCTTTTTTATAACCGGGATAGTCGATCAAATTAATCACCGGCGGTGGACAATCCGCGTCAGCAAGGCCCTCCGTCTGTGCAACACAATCCAGCAGCGTTTTGCCGTGGTAGCGAATTTCCGGGCCGCTCAGCCCCAGCGAGCTCAGTTCACCCAGCGAAGTCGGCAGACAACGCGCCACCTGCAACAGGTTCTCTTCACGTACGACAAAATTCACCGCGCTGTCTCGCTCACGCGCTTTACGCAAGCGCCACTCAGCCAGACGTTGAAGGCAAGCCAGATGTCGGCCACGCAGCTGCCAGGCGTTGCCAAATTCGCGATAGGCCAGTGCCGGTGCCAAAATATCCTGTTTACGCTGACACAGCAGGAGACACTCATCCAGCGCCGCGTTCATCCACCCCGCGGCTTCCGTATCCGCCACCAGTTGAATGGCCATCGGCAGCAGATAGAACACATCAGCAGCGGCGTAATCGCACTGTTTTTCGCTCAGCGGACGAGCAAGCCAGTCCGTTCTCGACTCGCTTTTATCCAGCGTCACGCCCATGTAGTCGGCCACCAGCGCAGCAAATCCATAAGAAAGCGGCTTGCCTAAAAATGCGGCCAGAATCTGTGTATCGATGAAAGGCGTCGGCAGCGTGCCAAACGCATTGAGAAACACTTCCAGATCTTCGCTGCCCGCATGCAGGAATTTAGTGACCTGTTCGTCACGCAGTAACGCCTGAAAGGGTGCCCAGTCGGTAATCGTTAACGGGTCGATAAGTGAAAGCTGTTCGCCGTCATACAATTGAATCAACCCTAATTGCGGGTAATACGTGCGGGTTCTGACGAACTCCGTGTCCAATGCCACCTGCGGAAAGCGTCGCGCCTGGGAGCAAACCTGTTGTAACCCGATGTCGGAAGTGATCAACTGATAATTCAAAACGTCATTCTCTTGGTTGTTTTTACTTTACGGTTCTGGGTCAAATCCGTATCGCCGTAAAAATTCCCGGCGGACATTTTTAACGTCGCAAGCGACGGCCCATAGGGTGACGAGTACAAGCTCGCCATAAAAAAGAACGCCGGATAAACCGGCGTGAAAACATCATATCGCGTCCTGCCTCTCTCTGGCAGTCGTTTTCGTGGAAAATCGTCAGGCGGCGGCGTCTTTCTTCGCCTTCTTCTCGCCACGTAATTCGCGGCGCAGGATTTTCCCCACGTTAGATTTTGGCAAATCGTCGCAGAATTCGATCTCTTTCGGCACTTTGTAGCCCGTAAGATTACGGCGACAGTGGGTAGTGAGTTCCTCTTTCGTTAACGACTGATCGCGTCTGACGACAAAAGCTTTGACTGCCTCGCCGGAGACCTCATTGTCCACTCCGACCACCGCCGATTCGGATACTTTGGGATGACGGCTGATCACATCTTCAATTTCCGTCGGATAGACGTTAAAGCCGGAAACCAGAATCATGTCTTTCTTACGGTCGATGACCCGCAGGAATCCTTCATCATCAGACGTGACAATGTCACCCGTTGCCAGCCAACCGTCTTTTAACACCTCATCCGTCGCAGCAGGCTGCTGCCAGTACCCTAACATCACCTGCGGCCCGCGTACCCACAGCTCGCCGGATTCCCCCGGCCCGGCGTCGTTGCCGTCATCGTCAATGATTTTGACGTCCGTTGATGACACCGGTAGCCCAATACTGCCGCTGTAATGTTTGAGATCGTAGGGGTTTACGGCCACCAGAGGTGAACTTTCCGTTAGTCCATATCCCTCAAGCAGATGTTTACCCGTTAGTTTTTCCCAACGTTCTGCCACCGCTTGCTGCACCGATGCCCCACCGCCCACCGCTAAACGCAGCGTTGAGAAATCCAGCTCGTGGAATTCTTTGTTGTTAAGCAGCGCGTTAAATAACGTATTGACGCCGGTGATAGCCGTGAACGGGTATTGTTTCAGTTCCTTCACAACCGCCGGGATATCGCGGGGGTTAGTGATGAGCAGATTCTTACCACCCAGTTCAAGGAACAAAAGGCCGTTCACCGTGAGCGCGAAAATATGATAGAGCGGCAACGCCGTGATCACCAACTCATTCCCTTCTTGCAGAATAGCGCCGTATGCCCCTTTACACTGTTCGAGATTCGCCAGCATATTGCGGTGCGTGAGCATGGCACCTTTAGCGACGCCCGTGGTGCCGCCGGTATATTGCAGAAATGCCAGATCGGTATTGATGATGTCGGGACGAATATACTGCTGACGCCGTCCTTCCTGCAAAACACGACGGAACGATATCGCATCCGGCAGATGGTATTTAGGCACCAGTCGCTTAATATACTTCACCACGAAGTTGACCAGCGTCCCTTTCGCCGTGGAGAGCTGATCTCCCATACGGGTCAGGATTACGTGCTTCACCGCCGTGTTATGAACGACTTTTTCCAGCGTATGCGCAAAGTTAGACACGATAACAATCGTGCTGGCGCCGCTGTCTTTTAGCTGATGTTCCAGTTCACGCGGTGTATACAATGGGTTAACGTTGACGACCACCAAACCCGCGCGCAACACGCCAAACAGTGCAACGGGATATTGCAGTAGGTTGGGCATCATCAACGCGACACGATCGCCCTTTTGCAATTTAAGCTGGTTTTGCAAATAGGCCGCAAACGCCCGACTCCGCTCTTCCAGCTTACGAAACGTCATCACTTCACCCATGTTGACGAATGCAGGTCTGTCGGCATAACGCTTCACGCTACTTTCGAACATCTCAATCAACGACGAATAGCGATCCGGATCGATTTCCGCCGGCACATCCGCCGGATAGCGTGATAACCAAATTTTTTCCAAGACGTCACTCCCGAGATATTTTTTTAGTGGCATCGTCGTCGCCCTCAGAGGCTTATTGTTATTAACATTATTTTAACTCAGCCTACCAGTTAGCTAACAAACAATGTTAAGGTTGCGAGATCGATCACTAATTTATTCTTTATTCAAAAAAAATCAGGCAACCTCCGTCGCCTGATCTCAATAGTCCTGCTGAGTAGATTCTTATTCTGTCACGACATTCTCAATCCGTGCCGGACCAGACCACCCGCCGTCAAATCCCCATCCGGGCCCCCAGCCGTAGCCGTAACCCGCACGCCATCCCCATGGGCCATAGCCGCCGGGTGGTACCATCAGGCGCTGCACGACATTCCAGCGTTTGTAGCCTTGCGCGTCGATCACGACATAGCGATAGGGTTTATCCCCGATAGCGCCCTGTTCGGTGCCGACAATCGGCCCGACAACGGTGACCAGTTGGTCTTTAAAATCGACAGGTTCCAGAAAGCGATTCACATAGGCGATAAAGCGCCCTTCTGACGGCATATCCAGCAGCGGTTTCGCGCCGCTATCCAGCGGCATGCTGGCAATTTCCAACCGCGTTTTATTCGCTTCATTGCGGATGCTGACCACCCGTCCGCCAAAGCGTGATTCCTGACCGACATAAATCTGCGGCGCATTCATCACACGCACCAGATCGTCCTGCGGCGTTGGCGACGTGCCTTTAATCGCATCCGGCACCGTGACACAGCCTGACAGCAGCAGCGCTGTAGCCGCCACTATACCGAGGCGTGCTTTTTTCTGATTCAGATACAGACTTTTCATTTGCATACTTTTTATCTGTACACGCATGGCACAACCCCCTCTACCAGACATCTGATAGTTAGACTGCTCAGCATTGAATAAGTTGCTGTTTATGACGGGCATACTTCACGCCGAATGTGCATTCTGTTATTCGCGGCCGGGCAGCTTTTTCCAGGTCACTTCATTGCGCAGATAGCGCGGCTGTGCATTCTCGACGCTGACCGCTTTGCCTGCCTGCCATAGCTGACAGGCCAGCGGCAACATGTCCTGCGCCTGCGGCAGCAGCACGTCACCCTTTGCTAACACCAGAGAAGCATGGCTGACCAGTTCAGGATAGGTTTCCCACCCGGTGCCTACCGTAGCCCATTCGCCAGACAGATCGGCAGTTAACGCCTGCACCTGTTCAGGTTTCAAGACGGCTTCCTCAGATTCACCCTGCCAGCCGCCGTCAGCATCACGCTGATAGCAACCCCAGTAGACTTCTCCCATCCGCGCATCAATGGCCGCCAGCACTCGCGTGGCCTGCGTCTGGCGGAAAGCACCCTGTGCCATGGTCGCCAGAGACGAGATGCCCAGCAGCGGTAAATCCGCTCCCAGCGCCAGACCTTGAGCAATACCAATGCCAATTCGCACGCCGGTAAAACTTCCCGGCCCCTGACCAAAGGCCAGCGCATCGAGATCTTTGAGCGTCAGGCCGCTGTCGGCCAACACCTGCTGAACCATCGGCAGAATACGTTGTGTGTGTTCACGGGGACAAATTTCGAACAGAGAATGAATTTCACCTTCATTCCAGAGTGCGACGGAACAGGCTTCCGTTGCGGTATCAAGCGCTAGAATTCGCGTAGACATGCCAACCTCAGGCAGGATAAATAAATCTTAACAACCCGTATCATAGCATAAGCCCCTGTCGTGCCGCAGCCCTTCCGCCATCGGTCAGACCCATGTGGCAATCACCAGTTGGGAATTATGTGTTACGCGTCAGGAAATTAATCGCCTGTCCGATATCGCGAGTACGCGGCGTCGGCGGCAGGCTGTTAAGGAATACGGCACCATACGGACGCATCACCAGTCGATTATCGCAAATCACAATCACACCGCGATCTTCAACATCACGGATGAGGCGACCCACGCCTTGCTTCAGGGTAATCACCGCATCAGGAACCTGCACATCGTCGAAAGGCTCACCACCGCGCAGGCGGCAGTCTTCAATACGCGCCTTCAGCAGCGGATCGTCCGGTGAGGTAAACGGCAGTTTATCGATAATGACGCAGGAGAGCGTATCGCCACGCACATCCACCCCTTCCCAGAAGCTGCTGGTCGCCACCAGCAAGGCATTACCTGCCGCCACAAACTGCGACAGCAATTGCGCCTTGCCAGTTTCACCCTGTAACAGCACTGGTAGCGTCAACGTGGCGCGGAATTCAGCCGCCAAATCACGCATCATCTGATGTGAGGTACACAGCATAAAGCAGCGCCCCTGATTCGCCTCAATCAACGGCCGCAGCATTGCTGCTAGCCTTTTCGCCGCACCGGGACGATTGGTTTCCGGTAAATGACGGGGGACGCAGAGCAGCGCCTGATTGGCATAATCAAACGGGCTGGGTAACAGGAGCGTATTCGCGTTATCCAGCCCCAGCCTATCGGTGAAGTGGAAAAGTTGATCGTTGACAGACAAGGTCGCCGAGGTAAACACCCAGGCCGCAGGCTTCTCTTTTATCAGTTCACGAAAGCGATCGGAGACAGACAGCGGCGTCAACGCCAACACGAAATGACGTGAATTACACTCGTACCAGTAGCTGTAACCTGGTAACTGCACGTCTTTCAACCGTTTCAGGCGGTTGCGGTAGAGCGTGGCGCGCTCAAAAGCGGCATCCAGCAGCGCTGAACGCCCGAGTGACAGTTTCGCGACGTCGTAACACAGCTCCAGCGCATCATCCAGAAGCACCAGCGCACGCTGAAGCGACGGCTGTTCGAGCACATCACGCAGATTACCGCGAAACCCCGGATCGCCCAGCGCCAGCCGAAAATCCTGCGTACTTTGCGTCAGGCGATCGGCACTTTTTTGCAGTTGAGAGGCATCGCGCACTTCGGTGCGGTAAGCAATGATGATGTCTTTCGCCAGATCCAGCAGTTGCCGACTGGAAAGCTGCTGGCCGAAATATTGGCTGGCGATATCGGGAATCTGGTGGGCTTCATCGAAAATGACGACGTCGCTTTCTGGGATCAGCTCCGCAAAACCGCTCTCCTTCACCACCATATCGGCCAGATAGAGATGATGGTTAACCACCACGATATCGGCATCCATCGCCTTGCGCCGCGCTTTCACCACGAAGCACTCTTTATAGTGCGGACAGTCGCTGCCCAGACAGTTATCGTTGGTGCTGGTCACTAACGGCCAGATCGCGCTGTCTTCCGCGACGCCTGAACAGGTCGTGACATCGCCTTCCGTCGTTTCCGATGACCAGCCGCGCAGCCGAACCAGTTCGCTCAGCGTTTCACCGGGTAAATCACCGCCCCCCAGCGATTGCTGTTCGAGCCGTTCCAGACAGAGGTAATTCGAGCGACCTTTCAGCAGCGCTAATTTGCCTTTGTACTTCAGCGCCTGCGCAATCGTCGGTAAATCGCGGCTATAGAGCTGATCCTGTAGCGCTTTCGAGCCGGTTGAAATGATGACTTTTTTATCTGAACGCAGGGCGGGCGCAAGGTAGGCATAGGTTTTACCGGTTCCGGTTCCCGCTTCCACCACTAGCGCTGTTTTATCGTCGATGGCCCGCATGACGGCCTGCGCCATCTGCCGCTGTGGTTCACGCGGTTTGAAGCCGGTGATCGCTTTGGCCAGCACGCCGTCATTAGCAAAATCATCAATTACACGATCGTTCGTCACGCCTGCTCTCTTGTTCAAGGGAATGCTGTATCTGTAAGCCGCTAACCGTTTCAGGTCGTGGCAAAATATCGCGCTGATTATGCCAAGAGTCACCCGACGCTACCACCTTAAATCAGGAAAGCGTGCCGCAACCTGCTGTGTTAGGCTTGGCGGCTGGTATTGATTGATGTCACTATTTTAACTATCCCCACAATTTTTAATTATCACCACAATGGAGAAACCCCACCTCATGGCGATCACACGAATTAATCCTGAAGCCCGCTGGTCAGACGCCGTCATCCACAACAACACGCTCTATTACACCAGCGTGCCGGAAAATCTGGATGATGACGCACAGGCGCAAACGGAAAACGCGCTGGCCGCGTTAGATGCGATCCTGCAACAGGCGGGAACGGATAAAAGCAAACTGTTGGACGTGACAATTTTTCTCGTCGATACGGATGATTTTGCCGCGATGAACGCCGCGTGGGACTCCTGGGTCGTGGCGGGCAGCGCACCGGTACGCTGCACCGTGCAGGCTAAGCTGATGCACCCAAAATTCAAAGTCGAAATCAAAGCGATTGCGGCAATATAAGCTATCGTCTTAGATAATCTGAAGAGGAAGAAAGGTGGTTACTGTTCTTACTGCTCTTCCTCTTCTTCACCATCGTCAAAATGGTGTTCTTCGTCGCTGTCATTACTGTCATTAAATGCGTCATCATCTTCGTCAAACATCACCGCGACGTTGCCACCCTGATGATTCTGACGGATCTCCGCGGCAACCTGTGCTATCGCCTGGCCGCTGCTCATACCCTCAGACATGAGTTCCTGAATACGCTCAACGGCCTCTTGCTGCTGCTTATGCGTCAGCGCGGGCATACCTGCAATCATGATAATTTCCTAGTTGGTAAATTCGCACGTATCATCGCATGCCCGCTTCGGCATACACCAGCATTTCTGCTTTGTGGTACGCTGTGGGCAGGAAAATCGACGCGCTATCAACATAGCCATACTGTAGACACAACACGAAGAACATGACTGCCGCCAATACGACTCACGTAACCGACACCAGCGATTCGACTAACGCGACGGGCTCTGCCGCTCTCTATCACTCGCTGCCTTACTATCCGACCGTGCTACTCGATCGCTTTGCGCCCTTTTCCCAACAGCCGTGGGCGATGTTGCTGCATTCCGGGTTTGCCGATCATCCGCATAATCGCTTCGATATTATGGTTGCTGATCCGCGAGCCACACTTTGCACGCGCGGAGGCAAAACGGAAATCATGCGTGACGGTGTAACGAGTATCGTGGACGGCGATCCCTTTGCTATACTGCAAGAGCAGCTTGATTCACTCGCGTTGACCACGGAAACACACCCTGACTTCCCTTTTCAGGGAGGCGCACTTGGCCTGTTCGGCTACGATCTAGGACGACAGATTGAAACACTGCCCGCACAGGCCGAGCAAGATATCGATTTGCCGGATATAGCGGTGGGTCTCTACGACTGGGCACTGGTTGCCGATCACCATCGGCAGACGTTAACGCTGATCGTACATCATTCCCTTCAGGCACGGCTCGACTGGCTCGCCAATCCGCCCGTTGATACTCCGAAAACCGATTTCAGCCTCACCAGCAATTGGCAGCCGAATATGTCACGCGAGGCATACGGCGAAAAATTCCGCAAAATACAGGACTACCTTCTGGCAGGGGATTGTTATCAGGTCAATCTGGCGCAGCGCTTTTCTGCGGCTTACGATGGTGATGAATGGCAGGCATTTTTACGACTGTCAGCAGGCAATAAGGCGCCCTTTTCCGCCTTCCTCCGTCTGCCGGAAAATACCGTCATCAGCGTATCGCCGGAACGTTTTCTCTGGCTGGAAAATCACCGAATTCAAACCCGCCCGATTAAAGGCACTCTGCCGCGTCTCGCAGACCCGGAGGCTGATAAACAACAGGCGGTGCGGCTCGCTAATTCAGAGAAAGATCGCTCAGAAAACCTGATGATTGTCGATCTTCTGCGTAACGACATCGGTCGCGTCGCGGTGCCGGGCAGCGTCCGCGTACCGGAGCTGTTCGTCGTCGAACCTTTCCCCGCGGTGCACCATCTGGTCAGCACCATTGAAGCACTGCTACCGGAAGATTGCCCTGCAACCACGCTATTACGCGCTTGTTTCCCCGGAGGTTCGATTACCGGCGCGCCCAAAATCCGCGCGATGCAGATTATTGAAGAACTGGAACCTCAGCGCCGCAATGCCTACTGCGGCAGCGTCGGCTACATCAGCCTGTGCGGCACCATGGATACTAATATCACCATCAGGACGTTACTCACCGAACGTGGCAGAATTTACTGCTGGGCGGGCGGCGGCATCGTCGCCGACAGTCAGGAACAGGCTGAATATCAGGAAACGTTTGATAAAGTGGGTCGCATCCTTCCCCTGCTGGATGGATCCCAGACAATTCAGGTACCGAATAAATGAGTGAGATCGCCTTGCCGCCAACGGCTTTTGCGCTGAACGACTTTATTACGCGCTTTCAGTTACAGCTTCCGCCATCGCTGCGGCCTGTGCACCAGCAGCGTCAGGCTGCGGTTCTGGTGCCGATTATTTGTCACCCTACGCCCACGCTGTTATTGACCCGACGTTCTGCCGAACTGCGTAAGCATGCTGGACAAGTGGCGTTCCCCGGCGGGGCGGCGGATAAAGAAGATCGTTCCATCATCGAAACAGCGCTGCGTGAAGCGCAAGAAGAAGTGGCTATCCCACCGGAAAACGTCCAGGTGCTGGGCATATTACCGCCGCTGGACAGCGTCAGTGGATTTCAGGTCACACCGGTTGTCGGGCTGATCGCCCCACAGACTCGCTTTCATCCCAATGAAGACGAAGTCGCTGAACTGTTTGAAATGCCGCTGGACGAGGCCTTCGCGTTGACACGCTATTACCCACTGGATATTGAGCGCAAGCAGCAGCGTCATCGGGTTTATCTTTCCTGGTATCAGCAGCAGTTTGTCTGGGGGCTAACCGCCGCCATCATCCACCAGCTCGCCTTACAGATTTCCGACAGGCCCTAAGCTCAATGCCGCGTTCAGCGGCTTTTGGCTCACCACTTCTTTTCCCTCGCTAAATATCCTTATTTAAAAAGCGGCCTTTGCGATCAAAAAGCACTCAGTTATAGAATTTACAATGACTTAACTCACATTTAGGATAAGTTAAATTATGTGATGACATAAGTTTATTTCATGCGAAAAAGAAAGCCACACAACATATTCCACACTACAATAGCGCGATTTGACGAGTTTTATTCTAATCTTTGGGTATATATCCACTAAAATTCAGGTCATGTCTCGCTGGAACCGAAATCATCAGATAATTCGCAGCATAACTATCTGATTATGATGAAGGAACCGGATGCAGGCGATCGGATAATAAAGAGTGGGTACGACCCTGAGTCTTTGAGGAGTTTCGCGTGATAAGCGTTTTCGACATGTTTAAGATCGGTATTGGCCCCTCTAGCTCTCATACGGTTGGACCGATGAAAGCCGGTAAGCAATTTGTCGATGAATTGATCACCCAGGATCGACTGACCGCCACCACGCGCATTGCCGTCGATGTGTATGGCTCGCTGTCTCTGACGGGTAAAGGCCACCATACGGATATCGCTATCATTATGGGACTGGCGGGCAACATGCCGGATACCGTTGATATTGATGCCATTCCCGGTTTCATCCGCGATGTTGAGCAACGCGAACGCCTGCTACTGGCTAACGGGCAGCACGAGGTAGATTTCCCACGCGAAGGTGGCATGGTTTTCCGCAGTGAAAATCTGCCGCTGCACGAAAACGGCATGACTATCACCGCCTTTGCCGGCAATAAAGAAATTTATAGCAAAACCTATTACTCCATCGGCGGTGGCTTCATCGTCGATGCAGAGAATTTTGGCAAAGACAGCGCCACGGATGTATCCGTTCCCTATACGTTCAATTCCGCCAAAGAGATGCTGGATCACTGCAAACAAAGTGGCCTGTCGCTTTCTGGGATGGTAATGCGTAACGAGCTGGCGCTGCATAGCCGTCAGGAAATTGACGCTTACTTTGCCGATATCTGGCAGACGATGCGTGCCTGTATCGATCGCGGCATGAACACCGAAGGTGTTTTACCCGGCCCGTTGCGCGTGCCACGTCGTGCCTCTGCGCTGCGCCGTATGCTGGTGTCTTCCGATAAGCTGTCCAATGACCCGATGAACGTGGTGGATTGGGTCAATATGTTCGCGCTGGCGGTGAATGAAGAGAACGCAGCAGGTGGCCGTGTGGTTACCGCGCCAACGAACGGCGCATGCGGTATCGTCCCTGCGGTCCTCGCTTATTACGACCACTTCATCGAGCCGGTTAGCCCGACCATTTATATTCGTTACTTCCTCGCGGCAGGCGCGGTAGGCATTCTGTACAAAATGAACGCCTCTATCTCCGGTGCTGAAGTAGGCTGTCAGGGCGAAGTGGGCGTCGCCTGCTCCATGGCCGCCGCTGGACTGGCAGAGCTGATGGGTGCGAGCCCGGAACAGGTTTGCGTCGCCGCCGAGATCGGCATGGAACACAATCTGGGCTTAACCTGCGATCCGGTCGCTGGCCAAGTACAGGTTCCGTGCATCGAACGTAACGCGATTGCTTCCGTTAAGGCGATTAATGCCGCCCGCATGGCAACCCGCCGCACCAGCGAAGCACGCGTCTCGCTGGATAAGGTGATTGAAACCATGTACGAAACGGGTAAAGACATGAACGCTAAATACCGCGAAACCTCACGGGGCGGACTGGCGATTAAAGTGCAGTGTGATTAATTCATTTTCATCACATACGGGTTTGTAGCCCGTAAACAAAAAAGCACCGAACGTTCATACCTTCGGTGCTTTCTTTTTGAGACATGACTACCTGAATATCATAGCAAAGGCATTTTTATGCTAACGAGACACAGATAACGCATACAAACGCGTTCTTAAGTTATCAAAGGTGTCATTCTCTGCTTGCAGCATTTGCCCATTTTTATATAAAACAAGATCATTCAACGATCCCATACCGCCATACAAGTTGAGTATCCTATAAATCGCATCCAGCCAGTCATCATCAATGTAAGCACGCAATCGCAACAGCATACCCGACCAGTCATTCATATCGCAGTCAGTTAATAAACGCGCCATTTCATTCAGTATGTCTTTTATTTCAATCGATCTTGTCATTACAAAGACTCTTCAGAAACACCTAAATTCCAGTTAGTCAGTCCCGCTGCTAAACTCGACTATAAGTAGCTGAAAAAATTGCTTTTAACATCTAACAGCCCGTTATCGTCACTATTGAGCGTGGCGCGAAAAATAATATTTATTTTTTCATAATAATATCATGAATCCGCACTCTATCTTTTTCATCAAATACAATTTCCAGTTGATGAAGTTCATCTCCATCCCAATCAATAACAGCATCCCTAAGTATTTCAAGATAGATCTTCAACTCAAAATCAGGAATGTTAGGCAATGAATCATGTTCGATAACTATTTTAGTGTAGCTAATCCATTCAAAATCACGAAGACAATCATATAACGAATTCCAATTGAAGCCGAAATATCCAGGAAACCATAACAAATAATACATTGATTTTAAAAGTTCATCTGCACTTGAAATCAATGGATCAAGCCTTACAAAAAAAACCTCTCCAGTGTCATATGACACTGAAGGGGACTTGAATTTAAAAAATGACTCTACATTATTATCAGCCATCATCGCATTACCTTATTTTTATAAATGTTTTATAGTGGTCATTCGTATAATACGCTTCGCCGCTCTGTCCAACAATAATTCTTTGAGGTCCAGGTCCAGATATATTCGGGGTAGGATGAACATACTCTTTATAGTATCCAATAGGTTGTGAAGGAAGCCCTATTTTACCTGTTCCCCTATCTGGCAGGTTTTTGAAAACAGTACCATCATTTCTATGTGGGTATGCTCCACCGCTAGCAATACGATCTAAAGTGGGTTTTAAATCAACTGTCCCACTAAAGGTTTGTCCAGTCTTAATATCTTTTACTTTCACTCCTTCAATGAATCTAACCGGATTTTTAACAGAATTTTCCGAAGTTTTACCACCTTTACTCATTCCACCAGTAACCGCCCCCAGAATAGCTCCTGCAAGAATTTCCGACTGCTGTTTATCAATTCCATATCGGCTTTGCAACCCTTGAGCGAACTCGGTACTTGATACGACACCTTCCGCCTCCATCTGCTGCGCCCAGAATGAAGAGATATCATTCTTCATCTGTGATGGAACATCAGCATCAAACAAGCGATCCAGAGCTTCGCGAACCAGCATCCCGTTAGCTGGAATATCGCCATATTTATCTTTACAAGCCGAAGCATCAGAAGCACAAACCGCAATCATTTCTTTCTGTTGATTGAGGCTCAAGTCCTCCATTTCTTTCACGATCTGCTTACAATCACCGCGAACCTCACAGCCTTTCGCTCGCACCGCAAAATCCTCTATCTGCGAAACACGTAGCGAATTATTCTCAACCTCATTCTTCGCTGTATTCGCACCGCTCCCTGCACCCGCGAGATTACCACCGGCAATGCCTCCTGCACCAGCGCCGGCGATTGTCACCAGATTGGCGATCAGCTGTTTTTGCTCGGCAGAGAGTTCGCCTTTTTTCACCTCCGGGTAAAGCAAACTGGTCAGCACGTCTGCACCCGCCGAAGAAACCAATCCACCGGCGGCTCCACCTGCTGCACTTCCCCCCTGCGTGTGCGCCAGAACAGCACCGAGTGCCGTATGCAATGCAATACGAGCCGGTTCGCTACCCGCAGAGACATCTTTCACCAGTGCAGCCAGATAGGGTGCCGCCGCACCACTGATGGCCCCATTCAGGTTCCCACCCAGTCCCCCGGATGCCAGAGAGGTCAGCGCCGACCCCGCCATCCAGAAGGCGCTGCCGACACCATAATCTTTTTCGACCTGCTTCACTTCATGGCTGGTTTGTATCCGCTCATTCAGTTCAGCAGCAGGTACGCCTTCAGCTATCAGACGGGTTCTGGCCTGTTCTTCCGCCTCGCCTTTTTTGCTTGTCTTATAGGCATCAAGCGCCTGTACACCCAGCGCCGTCGCCTCTCGCTGAATGGTTAGTTTGTCTTCAATCTTGCTCCGGTCAAAGCCGTCTTTTACGCTGCCATTGGCACCGGAGGTATCACGGCTGAGCGTGCCCACATCCTGCTGTTGCGCGTCGCTATTTCGAATCTCAATCGTTGCCGGAGACACCGCAGAATACGTCACGCCAGTGGCAGAGCCCTTAACCAACCCCAGCCCCGCCGTCGGCATACTGTCTGTTGACACACTGAGACTAAATCCGCTCCCGTTGTAACGGGACACATTGACTATGTCCTGCCAGCCCAGCGTTCCTGTACTGAGCCGGTTTTTCTCTGCCGTTGCCTCAGAAGCAATAATCGCCCCATCAAGCTGAGTGTGACCACGAGTACGAATCGTAAAGCCATTTTCCCCTGCCTGAATACCACTTTGCTCCTGTACCGAGGCATAGCGATTATTCAATATCTGCTGGCTCAGGCTGGCATTTCCCGCTACCGCTTGCCCACCACAAATCGGTGGAACGCAGATGCTGACATTCAGCCCCGCGCTGGTCGTCTTACTATCATAGCGGGACGTATCCTGCGGGCTGCTGATAAGCAAGTCACCACCAACCTCGGCCTCCACTCGCTTGCCAGAGACAATGGCACCATCCAGGACGGTATCAGAACCACTACGGAGATTTACCGACTCAGTCGCTGTCACGTGCGTCAGTTGATGCGTCTGGCTATTACCGTTTTCTTTTCCCTTCTGCCCGCTGGCAGACAGCTCTACCGTAAAGCCGTTTTGTTGTCCACCCAGCCCGAAACCGACACCCACACCGGCATGCTGGCTGCTGCTACTCCCGGTAAGCTGCGATTCACTTTGCGCCGACATCAGCGTTAGTGAATGACCCGCGTTCAAATCGATATGACGGCCACGAACATTCGCGCCCGCAAGGGTAATATCTTTTTCTGCGTCCAGACGAATATCGCTGTTAGCAGACAAGGTACTCCCTTCACGCGTCACCGCATCTTGTTGCTGTTTGCTCTGACTGGAGCCACCGCCTACACTCACCGTGACTTTGATCGCTGCCGCATTCATATTGCTTGCGACCGTCTGTGTTGCGAGACTGAGCGCCGACTGTGCTGCATAGATCGCACTCAGACGCGGATCTCTTTTATCCTCGACCGATTGAGACAGGCGTTCAACGGCCTGTAAGGCACTCACGGCGTAGCCGGATAAGGCCGTCGTCACACCGTACTGGCTGCTTTGCTGCTCACGCAGCCGATGCTCAGTATCAACTGCCGGATCGACCGTAATATCCCGGCCACTCACAAGCAGAGATTTACCTGCCTGCACATCCGTTCCCGCAATCACGACCTTTTCTTTTGCGGCAATACCTATATCACCATCGCCACTCTGAATAACGCTGCGAATCGCACTTTGCTGGCTAACGTCATCGACTGAGCGATAGCGACTCGACTGCCACCCTACCGTGCCGCTGTAGCCATCGCCGCCCAGGTCGCCGATGGTACTGCGGCTACCAGCGGTTTCATGGCGTGCATGGTTTTGCCCAGGATTAACAATAACATTGCCATTGTTAGCCGAAATAGAAACAGCATTGATCCCCGTAACCGCGCTGCCTGTGATAAGAACATCGCGTTGCTGGCTGTTCAGCGTCACATTTTTACCACTCAGGGTACTGGCAGTTTGTGCCAGCGTATCACCCTGCTGTTTTTCACGTGCGGACTCGCTGGCAAACGGTATCAGACTGACACCATGGTTAGGCCCACCGCTGAGATGACGAATCGATGATCCAATTCCCGGAATAGCATTACTGAACGACCAGCCACTCTGGGTACGGTTTTCCGCCGTTTTTTCCCAGTCGCTGGCACTTTGCAGGTTGATATCCCGCACGGCATCCACTAACAGGTTGCCCCCAGCCTGAAGTGAGCTCCCCGACACCAGAATATTTCCTGCATTGGGGCGGGATACGTTTGTCGTCCCTTCAGCAAGCGTGGTCTGAAGCTGGATATCACCGGCGGCAGTTAACGAGCTGCCCGTTTGATAAACCCCTTGCGTATGTTGCTCTGTTTTACTGCTGTTGCGGCCTATCGAGAGCGCAATCTGAGGCGCATCGAACACCATCGCAGCCGCTTCACTCAGGTATAACCGGGCTTTCTGTGTTACCCCTTCCGTTTTTCCAATATCCCGCAAATTCTGGTAGCTGTCATACGGCGTGCCTTTCAGGGCAATACCTATTCCACTGCTTTTCGTTTCAGAACGGATCGTGATATCCCGCGTGTCTTGGCCGGGGGTAATGTCGATCTCCTGTGCGCGGATCGTGATATTTCCACGCTGTCCCTCTCCACCACCGGCAATAATGTCACTGCCGCTAATCGCAATCCGTTGCCCTGATTGCATCATGACATCGCCATTGACGGCACCAACGACACTGCGCGACTCGCTCTGACGCGTTTCTGCACCGTTATATTCTGCGCTGCTGGACTGTTTCCCGATAGTGAACCCCAAACCGCCACCGCTAATCAGCCCGGATTTTTTCTTCGTCTGCTTTTCATAAACACGCTGTGTTTCGACGCTGGCCGCCATGTCGATGTCATTTCCAGCGCTGAGTGCGACAAGTTGCTCACCGGACAACACCGACCCCGTCATATTGATGTCATGGTCGGCCTGCAACACAACCTTATCGCCAGACAGGACACTTTCTTTCTCGTCGCTGCGGAAATTATCGCGAACGGTATGCGTCACCGTCTTCGAAAACCGCTTCTTCTTGACCTGGGTTTCTTCAAAGAAGGTGTGCTGCGTTTCCGTCGCCGACAGCAGGTTGATGTCGTTACCCGCCTGCGCCGTTACCGCGCCGCTCGCCACGCCCTGTGCCGCCTGCAGGTTGATGTCTCTGCCGGCCTGCAGGTTCAGGCCTTTGCCCGTCGTTAACTCGGTACTCTGCTGGGTGATGTTTTGCTGCCAGTCGGCGTGACGGTTCCACCAGTTGCCGCTGTAGGTTTCTTCGGTTTCAGACAGCAGATTCAGATCGCGTCCGGCGGCCAGTGTCGCATTGCCTTTGGCGTTCAGGCTGGCTGCGTCGGACAGCACATCCCGTCCCGCCACCAGACTCAGATCGCCGCCGGTCAGAAGCTGGCTGTTTGCCACCTCCTGCGTGCGGCGCTGCGCGGTGCTGCCGCCCTGATAGAGCGTCTCTTTCAGCGTATCCTGTGCCGTCAGGCGAATATCGTTACCCGCTGCCAGCGTCAGCGCCGTGCCACCGGAAAGCGCGCTGGCATCGATCTGAATATCCTGACCCGCGACGGCTTTCAGCGTACCACCCGCCGTGACGGTGCTGCCCTGCACGGCCGTATTCAGCGCGGTGTTGCTGCTGCCCCAGCCAATATCGACGCGATTATTAGTCAGCGTCAGTGCCTCCATCGCCACATTGCCTTTGGCATTCAGCGCCATGTCCTGCCCGGCGTTGAGCGTGGCCGCCACGTTGCGGATATCCTTGCCCGCACTGAGCGTCAGGCTGTTGCCCGCGACGATTTCGGCGGTTTTGCCCAGTTCGGTGAAGACCAGCGAGCCGGTGCCGCTGCGCGATGAGGTCGGCTGCGCGGTCTGGAAGTTGCGGCTTTCGGTGCGGTTGATGATGTCGCCGTTGATGCTGGCGAGCTGCAGCGTGTTACCCTCAATCCGGCTGCCGCTGTTGGTGATGTTGTTGAGCGCCACCAGATTCAGGCCGCCGTCTGACTTAATCAGGCCGCCTTCGTGGTTATCAATTTTATCGCCGCTGGCGATTGCCAGCACGTCAACCGCCCTGAGCGTGCCGCTGTTGGTGACGCTGCCGCCCGCGTTCAGCTCGACCTTATTCGCGACAATCGCGCTGCCCTGCAGGTTGCTTTTATCCGCCTGCGCCAGATACAGCTTCGGTGCCAGTACGGTCTGCCCGTTGACCTCGATATTTTCCCACCAGACCAGACTCTGGCTGAGGTTCGCGACCTGATCCGGCGTCAGGCTGACGCCCAGTTGCAGGTTCATGCCTGTCTGCGCCGCCGCCGCGTTATCCAGCAGCGTCTGCATTTGTTGCAGATCGGAGCCGGTGCCGTTCAGGTAACGCTGTCCGCTCTGTTTCAATACCGCCTGGCTGATATAGCGGGTATCAAACTCCGCATCCCCGAGGAAGCGGTAATCGTGATCCGCATCCAGATTCAGCTTGTCCAGCAAATAGGACGAGCCCAGCACCCGGTCAGCCTGCGTCCACTGCGAGCGCGTCTCAACCGGCACCACCGTTGACGGCTGTTGCCCCAGCAACGTCTGCAGATCGCTGAACAGCGCATTGTCGACCTGTCCCAGCTGTTCCAGTTTCGGGTTGGTGTGGATCAGGTAGCGACTGTCGGCATTCGGATCGACAACCAGCAGCCCGTTATTGCCGGTCGGCAGCGGGTACTCCGCAAGCGGGTTGGTGCTCAGGTTTTGCAGCCCGTTGCCGATGGCGCTCAGCAAGTCTGCGGCAGAAAGCAGTGGTGGCGCAGAAGGCGTCGCCCCGCTCGGCAGGGTGTCTGCACTGACCGTCGGCTTCGGTGCATCAATCGCGGCCATGCCCGGTGTCGCCAGTGTGGCAGGGGTGCCCACCGTGCCCGCAACCGTGATGCCCGCCGCGGTGTTGTCCACGTTAACCGGCGTCAGGCTCTTGCCTGTATCGGGCCGTTGACCCGTCGACGACAGCGCAACCGCATCAGGGTTGCTGACATGGCCGGAGGTTGAAGGTTGTAACGCCACCGCGTCGCCGGCGTTCAGCGTCAGCGGCCCGGCGGCAGTCGGTGCCGTAATCGTCGCCGTGATGTTGTCCGCCTGCGCGCCGGTTTGCAGCGCAGTGCCAGACTGTGGCGTCAGCGTGACCGCATCGGGGTTGCTGATATGACCGGAAGCAGAAGGCGATAACACCACCGCGTCGCCGGTGTTCAGCGTCAACGGCCCTGAGGCAGTCGGCGCCGCGATGGCCGTGGTGATGTTGTCCGCCTGCGCGCCCGCTTGCAGCGCGGTACCCGCCTGCTGCGTCAGCGTCACCGCTTTACCCGTCGCATTCATGCCTGCAGCATTACCTGACAATGCAGCCTGTCCGCTGCCTGCTTGGGTGACGTCGACCGCCCCGGCATTAAACGACGAATCCTGGCTGACCAGCTGGCGCGTGGTCTGTTTCTGCAACGGCGACAGCGTGGTGATGACATCCAGCACCGGTTTGGTGGTCGCTGGCATAAACCCGCCGCTGCCCGGCTGCAGCGTGGTATTGCTGATATCCTGCTTAACGTCGGCGGTAATGGTGCCGCCTGCCTGAATTAACGCGTTATAGCTTTCACCAACGGTTTTTTCGGTAGTTGGGGTGCCAACCAAAGAATAAGGAATATATTTCCCCGCACTACTTGCTTCCGTAGATCTATATTTTTTCGCCGAGGAAGCATCATATTTATATGTTAAGTAACTATAAAAAATACCTGACTGATATGATTTATTAACAAGTTCATTTAAATTCAACCTAGTGTTATTTAAAGAATAAAAACCAGATGCATCATTAATCAATCTTGTTGAACTGATGTAAGTGTCTTTTCCGGAGTAAATATTCCCAGCACCATATTTACCATCAATGGAAATTTTTTTATTTCCTACCATCACCATTTTATTTTGGTTGTTTTTTGGCCTGTAAAGATAATACATTGTTGTAGAATCACATTGGCAGCCATTTTTGCCACCAGTACCACCTGTACGTTTGGATTCAAAATCAGTGTCAAGCTTATATTCGTCTGGTTTAAACCAAGATAAAGGGATTGCAACAGATGTACCACCAGCCCAATCCGGCACCGAGTCCCCAGCCAATTCCGTTTCCGTCACCACAAATCCCTCACGCTGATTGGTCAGCGTGCCGGTGTTAATGGTGATATCCCCGGATTGCGTTTCAATGGTGCCGGAGCTGTTGAGCAGCGAGGTGCTGGCCGCCCCCTGGTCATCACGTTGAATGAGCAGGTTATTGCCCGCCAGAATGGTGCCAAACACGTTGGTCAGCGAATCCGACAGCAGGCGCATATTGCCGCCCGCATACAGCATGCTGCTGTTGTGTAACAGGCCGCCAGCCTGCACCAGCAGGTCGCCCGTGGTGCCGATCAGTCCTTTATTGTTCAGCGTATTGTCGCTTATCAGCGTCAGATTGCCGCCCGCCTGAATGCTGCCCGCTTCTGTCTGCACGATATCTTTGGCACTGAGGCGCGATTCGCCGCCGCCCGCCAGAATATTGCCCTGATTGGTCAGCGTGCCGGTGCTACTCAGTTGGACGGATTGCCCTTGCAAGGTGCCGCGCTGGTCGAGGTCGCCCGCCACGTTCAGCGTCAGCTGTTTCCCGGCCGCCATGCTTTGGGTGAAGGTCAGCGGCCCGGTAATGTCGGCGCTCAGGTTGCCCAGCGCCACCAGTTGTCCGTCCTGTTGCAGTTCCTGCGTTTTCAGGCGCAGGTCCTGCGCGCTGTAGAGCTTCGCCCCCTGACGGTTAATCAGCCGCTGCGTCTGCAGCGCCAGCTGTGTCAGACCCAGCAGCGTGCCGTGGTTGTCCAGTTCATCGGCGATAATCTCCAGTTCGCCCGCCTGCACCAGCCCGTTGTTCACCCACCGCGGGATTTTCAGCGTCAGTTTGTCCTGCGCCATCAGGCTGCCCTGCTGGGTCAGCTGTGTGGTGTTCAGCGCCAGTCCGCGCCCCTGCAGCCAGCCGAGGTTGTCCACTGCCGCCGCGTTCAGCGTGGTGGTGCCATCGGATAACAGCTGCCCGCCCTGCTGGTTGACAATCCTGTCTGTCGCGTCCAGTTGCAAGGCGGCGATACCCTGCACCGTGCCGCCGTTGGTTAACGTATTCCCCGTCAGCGTGGTGGTGGTGGCTTTGATGTCGCCCTGATTGTCCAGCGCCGCCGCCTGCACGTTCAGCGTGCCGTCGCTGCTTAAACGCGCCTGCGAGGCATGGGTAAACTGGCCGGTGACGGTGGCATTAAGCGCACGGTCGCCGCGCAGGGAGCCGTGATTATCGAGTGCCTCCGCGCCCAGCGTCAGCGTGCGGCCTTGTATCTGCCCGCGGTTGGTGATGTCATGCGCCGTCAGACTCAGGTCGCCGCCGCTGACCAGCTGGCTGCCCTGCGCGCCCTGATAAGTCCCGCTCAGCTGCAGCGTCCCGCGCTGTACGCCCAGCAGATTGCCCTGCTGTTCCAGGTCACGGGCGGTCAGGTGTAACGCGTCCGACTGCCACAACCCCTGATTGTTCAGCACATCCGTCGTCAGTTCGCCCGTGCCGCCGCTCAGCAATCGCCCCGTTGCCAGGTTATCCACGCGGTCGGTGAACTGCAGCGTAAAGCCGCCGACGCCCGTCAGCGTGCCGCCGTTTTCCAGCGTCGTGCCGGTTAACGTCACCGTGCCCTGCGAGAACAGTTCGCCCTGATTGTTCAGTGCGTCGCCGCTGAGCGACAGGCGGTTCAGCCCCGCCACCGTGCCGCTATTGCGGAACGTGTCACCGTCCAGCGTCAGCGTGCCTGCCTGCCATAAACCGGCGTTATCTGCCTGTTTAGCCTGGAGCGTAGCCGCGCCTTTGCTGAGCAGCTGACTGCTTTTATTGCCAACATAGCGCAACACGTCGAGTAGACGCAGCGCGTCAGTGCCCTGAATACGCCCCTGATTGTCGATTCCATTAGCGCGCAGTTGCAGGTCGTTTGCCTGCAGCGTACCGGCATTACTCAGCGTGCCGCTGTCGAGGCGGCCTGCGCCGTTGGTCAGCAGTTCCGCTCCGGCGCGGTTAATCAGCTCATCACGGCTGGTGACCGTCAGACCACTGCTGCCCAGTACGCGCCCGCTGTTATCCAGCGTAGTGGTGGTCAGGTGCAGCGTGCCCGCGGCTATCTCACCGCTCTGGCTCAGACGCTTGGCCGTGATAACAGCCTCACCGTCGCTCAGCAAACGAGATTGTGCATTTCCCTGATAGCTGCCCGGCAAATCAAGACGCAGCCCGTCCTGACCGAGCAGCGTGCCACCGTTTGTCAGGTCGTTTGCGGACAGTTCCAGCGTCTTGCCCTGCCAGAACCCGTCGTTCATGACCGTGCCCGCCTGCGCCTGCAGAGCCCCGTTGGTCAGCAACTGGCCGGTGCTGCCGACCGTCAGGCCGTCACGCAGTTCCAGCGTGATACCACGCTCACCGATAACCGTGCCAGCGTTACTGAAAGAACTCCCGTTCAGCGCCAGCGCCCGGCTTTCCCAGCGTCCGCTGTTGTTCAACTGATTGCCGCGCAGCGTCAGCGTGTCGGCGGTATGTAACAGGCCTGCGCCCTGATAGTCACCATTGAGCGTCAGCGCCCCGTCGGCAATCACGTTGCCCGCATTGTTTATCGCCCCGCTGTCGAGCGTCAGCATACCCACGCCGGACACGGTGCCCTGATTGTCGAGCTGGCTGGCGCTCAACCAGCCGTCACCGCCGGAGAGCAGCGTTCCCTGATTGGTTAACCGGCTGGCGGGGTTGGCGCGATCCAGCGTGATGGCTAACCCGTGGTCCCCCTGCATCCGCCCGCGGTTGGTCAGTTGCTGTGCCTCAAACGTCAGGCGGTCTGCCTGCACGTCGCCATCGTTTGTCACGCTCGCGGCACGCAGTACCGCGACGCCCTGTGACAGAAGTTTCGCGTTTTGCTGATTCGTCAGGCCGTTGGCGGCACTCAATGACAACGCAGCAATACCAAAAATCTGTCCGCTGTTAGTCAGCTCGCTGGCCTGCAGCGTGATGTCGCCCGCCTGCCACTGGCCGCCGTTATTGTCGACCCGATCCGCCGTCAGCGTGCTGCGGCCCTGGCTCAGCCATTTACCCTGATTGCGGGCCGTCCCCGCAATCGCCAGCGTCAGCGCATCCACGCCCAGCATTTTTCCGTGGTTATCCAGCGTCTGCGCATCCACCATCAGCGCGCGCGCTTCCAGCGTCCCCTGCTGGTCGATATGGTTTGCAACGATACCCAGCGTGGTGCTGCCGCTGATTAAACCGCGATTATCCAGTTTATTACGCAGATCGAGTTGCAGATCGTCGGAGCCCAGCACCTGCCCGTGGTTCAGCACATCATTAGCCGCTATCGCTATTTGCTGGCTAATAAGATCGCCGCGATTGGTCAACACATCGTTGAGAGACAGTTGCAGGCTGCGTGTGCCGTTGATCTGACCATCGTTAGTGAGATCGTTGGCGGTGATGGACAGTGCATGGCTGTTCAGCGCGCCCTGATTATCCAGCTGATTGCCGAGCTCCAGCGTCAGCCCGTTCACGCCCGTCAGGGTGCCGTGGTTGAATACGTCATTGGCCCTGAGGGTCAGCGCATTACTGCTGATGTCACGCGTGTTATTCAGCGTCCCGTTCAGGTTTAGATTCAGGCTGTCCACGCCGGTGATTGTGCCGCTGTTGGTCAGGTCATTCGCGTTCAGCGCCAGCGCCGCCCCGTACAGCGTGCCGGTATTGGTGAGGCTGTCACCGACTGTCAGTTCGAGCCGGTCGAGGCCGTTGATTTTCCCACGGTTGTCCAGTCTGTCGGCCTGCGCGGTCAGGTGATAGCTGCTCAGCGTACCCTGATTGGTTAAGGCGTCATCCAGCATCAGTTGCAGACCGTTAACGCCGGTCATCTCACCCGCGTTGGTCAGCGTACGGGCAGCAATATCGGCGTACTTGCTCCACAGCGTACCTTTATTGTCTACATCACCGTTTGTCAGCGTCAGTGACTGGTCGCCCTGAATATGACCGGTGTTGGTCAGTTGCTGCGCGTCGAGCGTCAGGCTGTCTGCCTGCCATTCACCGTCATTGCTTGCCTCGGTCGCGTTCAGCACCGCCTGGCCCTGTGTGAGCAGTTGGCCGGTTTTCGCATTGTCCAGACGGTTTTTCACCGACAGCGACAGCGCCGACAGCCCCAGCAGTTGGCCGGCATTCCCGACGTCATCCGCCGTCAGCGTCAGCGTGTTGCCCTGCCAGCGCCCGTCGTTCATGACCGTGCCCGCCTGTGCCTGCAGGACCCCGTTGGTCAGCAGTTGGCCGGTGCTGCCGACCGTCAGGCCGTCACGCAGCGCCAGCGTGATGCCGCGCTCACCGATAACCGTACCGGTGTTGCTGAACGAACCCCCGTTCAGCGCCAGCGCCCGGCTTTCCCAGCGTCCGCTATTGTTCAACTGATTGCCGCGCAGCGTCAGCGTGTCGGCGGTATGCAACAGGCCTGCGCCCTGATAGTCACCATTAAGCGACAGCGCCCCGTCGGCAATCACAGTGCCCGCGTTGTTTATCGCCCCGCTGTCGAGCGTCAGCGTACCCACGCCGGACACGCTGCTCTGATTGTCGAGCTGGCTGGCGCTCAGCCAGCCGTCACCGCCGGAGAGCAGCGTGCCCTGATTGGTTAACACGGCTGGCCGGATTGGTACGGTCCAGCGCGATGGCTAACCCGTGATCCCCCTGTATCCGCCCGCGGTTGGTCAGCTGCTGGGCGTCAAACGTCAGGCGGTCTGCCTGCACGTCGCCGTCGTTTGTCACGCTAGCGGCACGCAGTACCGCGACGCCCTGCGACAGGAGTTTCGCATTTTGCTGATTCGTCAGGCCGTTGGCGGCGCTCAGCGACAACGCATCAATACCAAAAATCTGCCCACTGTTAGTCAGCTCGCTGGCCTGCAGCGTGAGGTCACCTGCCTGCCACTGCCCGTGATTGTCGACCCGATCCGCCGTCAGCGTGCTGCTGCCCTGACTCAGCCATTTCCCCTGATTGCGGGCCGTATCCGCAATCGCCAGCGTCAGTGCATCGACGCCCAGCATTTTTCCGTGGTTATCCAGCGTCTGCGCGTCCACCGTCAGCGCGCGGGCTTCCAGCGTCCCCTGCTGGTCGATATCGTTCGCAACGATACCCAGCGTGGTGCTGCCGCTGATTAAACCGCGGTTATCCAGTTTATTACGCAGATCGAGTTGCAGATCGTCCGAGCCCAGCACCTGCCCGTGGTTCAGCACGTCCGCTGCAGTGATATCGATGCGCTGGCTGGTGAGGTCCCCGGTGTTGCTCAGGGTGCCGCCCAGCGTCAGTTGCAGGTCACGCGTGCCGTTAAGCAGTCCGCCGTTGGTCACGTCGCGGGCGGCAATGGCAAGTGCCTGACTGTTCAGCGCGCCCTGATTATCCATCTGATTGCCGAGCTCCAGCGTCAGCCCGTTCACGCCCGTCAGGGTGCCGTGGTTGAATACATCATTGGCTTTGAGCGTCAGCACATTGCTGCTGATGTCACGCGTGTTATTCAGTACCCCATTCAGATTTAGATTCAGGTTGTCGACGCCGGTGAGCGTGCCACTATTGGTCAGATCGTTCGCGTTCAGCGCCAGCGCTGCCCCGTAGAGCGTGCCCTGATTATCAAGGCTGTCACCAACGGTCAGTTCGAGCTGGTCAAGGCCGTTGATTTTTCCTCGGTTGTCCAGCCTGTCGGCCTGCGCGGTCAGGTGATAGCTGCTCAGCGCCCCCTGATTGGTTAAGGCCTCATCCAGCGTCAGTTGCAGACCGTTCACGCCGGTCATCTCACCCGCGTTGGTCAGCGTACGGGCAGCAATATCGGTGTTCTTGCTCCACAACGTACCTTTATTGTCTACATCACCGTTTGCCAGCGTCAGCTTCAGTGACTGGTCGCCCTGAAGGTGCCCGCGGTTAATCAGGTTCTGCGCGTCGAGCGTCAGGCTGTCTGCCTGCCATTCACCGTCATTGCTCGCCTCGGCCGCGTTCAGCACTGCCAGCCCCTGAGTGAGCAGTTGGCCGGTTTTCGCATTGTCCAGACGGTTTTTCGCCGTCAGCGTCAGCGCCGACAGTCCCAACAGCTGGCCGGCATTCCCGACCTCATCGGCCGTCAGCGTCAGCGTCTTCGCCTGCCATTGCCCACGGTTTTCCAGTCGGCTGGCGGTCAGCGTACTGTCGCCCTGACTCAGCCATTTTCCGCTGTTGCGCGCCGTGGTGTTAATCGCCAGCGTCAGCGCATCGACACCCAGCATCGTGCCCTGATTGTCCAGTGCGTTCGCCTGCACCTGCAACTGGCGGCTTTCCAGTGAACCCAACTGGTCGACCTGACCTGCCTCAAGCTGTACCCGCTGGCTGCCGCTGATAAGACCGCTATTGCGAGCCGCATCCTGCAGCGTCAGGTGCAGCGCGTCACCGGAGAGTTCACCCTGATTGAACAGGTCGGTCGCCGACAGCCCTAACGTCGCCCCATACAGTTGCCCCTGATTGGTCAGGCTATCGGCAACAGTCAGTTGCAGTGCCTCAACCCCGGCGACTTCGCCGCTGTTAAACAGGCTATCGGCCGTGATGTCGGTGCGCTGCCCCAGCAGCGTGCCCTGATTATCCAGCGTTATTCCCTGCAACTGAATGGCATTCGCCTGCCAGCGCCCGCGGTTGGTGAGCGTCGCACCGGACCAGTCCAGCAGACCGTCAGTCTGCAGCGACCCGCTGCCCTGATAATGGCCCACCAGTGACAGCCCGGTGACGGCCACGATATCGCCGTCATTCGCCACCGTCTCACCGATAAGGGTTGCCGTGCCGTTGCTGGCGAGGGAGCCCTGATTGGCTAGCTGCGTGGCGCGCAGCTGGATGTCGCCCCCGGAGACCAGTGTGCCGCGGTTGTCCAGTTTGCCGTCGACAGGTAACCCAATCTGAGGGGAAGGCTGCGCATTGAGTTGCTGGATATCTGCCGCCAGCGACAGCGCCATTGGCAGGAGTGAACGTTGATGAAGGGCACCCGCGGATTCTATGGCGATGTCCATATTACCTTCGGTCTGAACCCGTCCTGCGTTGGTGAAGCGTGCAGCCCGCAGCGACAGGTTATCCGCCCGCCACTCGCCGTGGTTCGCCGCCTGCGCAGCCTGTAACACCGCCGCGCCCTGCGTCAGCAGTGTGCCGGTTTGTTGATTGGTCAGCCCATGCTGTGCGGTGATGGACAGCGCGTCAATCCCCAGCAGCTGCCCGGCATTAGTAACCTCATCCGCATCAAGCAAGAGGGACGCTGCCTGCATCAGGCCGCTATTGTCCACCTGCTGAGCGGCAACCGAACCGGTGCCCTGCGTCAGCACATTCCCACTGTTCGTGACCGTGCCCACAATGGCGAGCGTCAGCGCATCCACACCCAGCATCTTGCCCTGATTGGTCAGCGAGGCAGCGTCCAGCGTGACGGTTTTTCCTTCCAGCGTGCCGCCCTGTTTGACGTCACCGGCTGTCACCGCCAGCGTATTGCTGCCGCTGATGACGCCCGCGTTATCCAGCAGACCGGTGGTGTTCAGTTGCAGAGTATTAATACCCTGCATGTCGCCGCGGTTGTTCACGTCCACCGCTGCAACCGACAGGCTGTCGCTGCGCAACGTGCCGATATTATTCAGGCTGTCGCCGAGCGACAGCGTTAGCGCATCGACACCGGTGATGTCACCGTGGTTAACCAGACGATCCAGAGACAGCGCGACCGTGTTCCCCAGCACCGTGCCCTGATTGGTCAAGTGCTTCCCTTGCAGGGACAGCGCCCGGCTTTCCCAGTGCCCGTTATTCGCCAGCGTGTCGCCGTGCAGCGTCAGTGTGCCCGCCGTGTTCAGCAGGCCACGCCCCTGATAGTCGCCGCGCAGCGACAGCCCCGTCGCCGCGACCACTCGCCCGTCGTTAATCAGCGACACTGCTGTCAGTTCAGTACGCCCCAGACTGGAGAGCGTGCCCTGATTCTCCATCAGGCGCGCGAACAGCGTGGCGTCCCCACCCGTCGTCAGCGTGCCGCGGTTGATTAACGTCCCTTTGCCGTCTGTCGCTGGCAGCGTCAGGGATAAGGCCTCATCGCCCTGGATCTGGCCGTCATTGGTGAGATTATTCGCCGTCAGCGTCAGCGCTTTCGCCTGCCACTCTCCGGTATTCACCCCCTCCGCCGCCGTCAGCACCGCCGCGCCCTGAGACAGCAGCTTGCCCGTCTGCCGGTTGGTCAGCCCGTTGGCCGCCGTCAGCGTCAGCGAGGACACGCCGAGGATGTTTCCCGCGTTATCGAGTTCATCCACCTGCAGCGTGACGTTTTTTGCCTGCAACGTGCCCCGATTGATAAACCGCTGTGCCGTGGCGCTGCTGTCACCGTCACTCAGTAACTCACCCTGATTCGACAGGTTGCCGGTTATCGCCAGCGTCAACGCGTCCGTGCCCCGCAGCGTGCCCTGATTATCGAGCTGTGCCGCGTCCACACGGAGCTGATTGCCCTGCAGCGTACCGGTATTCGCCAGATGGCCAGTGACAGCCAGCGTCAACGCGTCCGTGCCCCGCAACGTGCCCTGATTATCAAGCTGTACCGCATTCGCACGAAGCTCATTACCTTGTAGCGTACCGGCGTTAGCCAGATGGCCGGTTAAGAAGAGCGACAGAGTATTGATACCGCTGACCATACCGCGGTTGTCGAAAGACGCGCCGTCTGTCGTCACCGTTAACGCCTGCAGCGAGCCCCGGTTCTCGGTCTTCACCGCCTGAAGATGCAGCGCCTCTCCACTGAGCCAGTCGCCGCTATTGATAAAGGTATCGGCGACGGTCAGGTTCACCGCCCCCTTCGCCTGTGCCTGCCCGCTGCTGGTGAGGGTATTGGTGTGAATCGTCAGGGCATTACCCTGCAACGCCCCCGCATTGCTGGCTCCATCGCTGTGGATCGTCCAGTTGCCTGCGGTCAACAAGCTGCCGCGGTTGTCCAGTTGCCCGGCGGTAATCTGTCCGTCGCCGGTCATACTGGTTTTGCCCGCGTTCAGCCAACGCTCAGCATTCAGCAGGAACTGCTGCGCCTGAATCGCACCGTCGGTCTCCGCCTGTCCCGCGTTTATCGTCAGGTCGGTGCCCGCCAGCAGCGTACCGCGGGCGGACTGCGTCAGTGAACGCGTGGCGTCCAGCTGCAGCGCGTTGTCAGCCTGAATCGTCCCCTGATTGGCAAGCGTGCCGGTGTGCAGCTGTAAGTCAGGGGCGGTGAGCGTGCCGTCATTACTGAGACGGTCAGCGGTTATCTGCAGGGTGTTGCCCGCCTGCATCAGGCTGCGGTTATCCAGTGAGTCACCCAGCGTCAGCGCCAGTTTTTCACCCGCGCTGAGTGTGCCGCGATTCACCAGACTGCCGCCGTGCAGCGCCAGCATCTGCCGGGCGTTGATAACGCCGTGGTTTTCGCTCGTCTGGCTGGTCAGGTCAAGTGCGTTTGCGGTCACCTCGCCCTGACTGGTGAAACTGTCAGCCTGTGCGGTCAGCGTGGCGGCCTGCAGCGTACCACCGTTGGTGATGTTGTCAGCCAGCAAAAACAGCGAGTTATCCGTCAGGATATTGCCCTGATTGTTCAGCGCCGCCTGCAGTTCAAGTTTCACCTCGTGCCGGGCGCTGAGTAATCCGCGGTTATCCAGGCGCTGCGCGTTAACCGCCAACCGATCGGCGGCGGCCAGCGTGCTGCGGTTCGTTATATCACCGCCGCTGAACGTCAGTGCCTGCAACGCAGCGATATCGCCCTGGTTATCCAGCGTCTCTAACGTCAGCGCGAGGGTTTTCCCTGCCAGCGTGCCGTGCTGCATCAGACGCCCACCGTCAACGGTGAGCACATTACCGGCCGTCAAATTCCCCTGCCAGTCGCCCTGCTGCGTAACACGCACCGTGGCATTGTTCTTCGCCTGAAGCTGGGCGCTGCCGGCACCGTTAAGGGTCTTTGCTTCCAGTCGCACGTTTTCAGCGCCCGCGCTGCCCGCCAGTGACACCGTGTCGCCGCGCATCTCAAGCGCCGATTCTGCCTTGATACCGCTTTTCGCATCCTGCTGCAGCGATTGTCCCGCCCCGACCGTCACCTTGCCCGCGGCAAGCTGGGTCGCGTTAAGAGTGACATTGTCACCTTTGAGAATGAGTTGATTGGCAGAGTTGACCGTGCCCTGTGCATCGACGCCCGCACTGATAAGACTGTTTTGTGCGTTCAGCGCCCCGTCTGACCGGAGAGCGATATCCTTCCCGGCCCGCAGCGTGGCGTCCTGCAGCGTGATGTCCTGCTTCGCGGTCAGCGTCAGCACGTCACCCGCCTGCTGCTTGCCCCGCAGCGCCAACGCGTCCGCATCCGCCTGAATAGTGCCTTTCGCCACCGCATCGCCGAGGCTGAGCTTGCCGTTGGCCGACAGCGTGATATCGCCGCTGCGCGCGCTCAGGTTGCCGACGTTAACGCCCACGCCTTTATCGCTGGAAACCAGTTTGATGCGGTTGGTGTACATCCCGCCGAGCGCGCCCGTATCCAGCGCGACTTTTACATTACTGCCAGCCACGTCGCTGTCCGCCGCCTGCGCCGTCACCTTGCCCGTCGCATCGACCTGATTGGCACCGAGCACAATCCTCGCATCGTTGGCATTCAGCCCGGCATCAATCTGCGCGGTGCGGGCTATCAGGCTCAGGTAGTCACTCTTGCTCGCATCCAGCCCCTGCCCGGTCAGCGTGATATCGCCGCGCTTCACGTCGATATGCTGCAGGTTCCCCTGCGCGTCCAGCTGCGGTTTTCCGGTGGTCAGCGTCACCTGCGGGGCGTTGATAAAGCCGCAGCCATCGCAGGTGATGCCGTTGGGGTTCGCCACGATGACGCTGGCCTGCTTGCCGCCGACTTCCAGGTAGCCCGCCAGCGTACTGCGGTTGCTGGACACCACTTCGTTGATGATGGCGTCGGCAGCTTTGCCTTTCAGGTTAGGGTTGTTCTGGATCAGCCCGCCGAGCTGCGTGGGATTGAGCTGTTCTGTGCCGTTATTCAGGATCAGACCGGGCTTGTCGACGTTAAAATCGCGGTACTGGTTGTGGGAGATCCCCGCGCTGTTTGGCGTGGCGATATTGATGACCGGGACGCCATTGCCGGCCTGATCCAGCGCGGTATTGCCCGTCGCCACCTGCACCCCCGCCGCCATGGCTGGCAGCAGCGGCTGAAATGCAATCAGGTGGATCAGCGTATACGCCAGCAGGCGCTGTGTGGTTTTTATTGGTTTCATCCCTGATCCCCGGTCTTAATGACTACTCATGAACAACAAAAAGTTAAAAATTAAAAAGACAGCCCAACGCGGTAATACACAACCGTGCTATCCGGTTTTTACTGGCGAGACTCACGATGGAATAGCCAGACTGGTTATATAGCCCCGTTCGATATACCAATTACCGACGTCATGAATGAGTTGATTTATATTGTTAACATTAGTACAACGATTAATGCGTCCTTTACTTAACTTATTTTTATCTTTTTCATCTAACAAAGATCTATTGTGATCATTAATACTCTTAGTAGAAAAAGCGTGCTCGGCATCGCTCCTTCCATTTGAGTTTATCGTCGTTTGTGTTTGATTTAACTGCAATAAGGCATCACGCTGCTGCAGAGACTGGTCAATCACCTCGGCCTGCCGCTGCTGAATATCATTTCTGTCTGCCGAATTAAGCGGCGCGGAGAGTACGGTATAAGAAAATAGCGCAGGCATGATAACGAACAGCCTGAAAAAACCACGCATGGCTTCATCCCTGATAATAATTTTTTTGGCATAGTAGAACCGTTAATTACCAAGCTCAATATGTCAGGTAATATATAATTTTATGACAATGGGTTTGCGTTAAGTCACGATAAAATACTTCCTTAAGCAATAATTTTAGATTGGTGACACCCCGTCATACAATATTGCGTATTTCATGACCTCTTCTTATCGACTCTACGCTTGTATCTCATCACGTTCCGCAGCATTCAGAACCTTAGTCATTACACGAGGTAGCATGGCCATGCAGAAGAGAGGCAGGAAAAACCTACGTTTAGAAACAAGGTATCAACAACGAAATCCATATCATGGTTTAGACATAAAAAATCCGGAATCAGAGGACTGATTCCGGATTGTCTTTTACTGGCAGGAACGTTTAAATATTCTTAAACGCTCAACACTCGCCACATTGGCGGGCTTCATTTTGTCATCTACTTACGCAGAACGGCTTACGCGTCTTCATCCTCTTCTCTATCGACGATGCGTTCTACACGCACCAGTTCAATACGGTATTCGGACACTTCGATGATGTGGAAGCGCAGGTTGTACAACTCGATGATGGCACCGACTTTCGGGAACTCATCACTATGCGCCAACAGCATTCCTGCCAGTGAAGCATAATCTTCTTTCGGATCAACCAGCTCGCTGCTATTCACCACCTGTTGCAACGCGTGTAGATCCGTTCCGCCTTTCACCAACCAGCCTTCGCCGTCAGGGATGATATCCAGCGTTTCGTCTTCATCCGGGAATTCGCCCGCAATCGCTTCCAGCACGTCCAGCGGCGTGACCAACCCTTGCACCACACCAAATTCGTTGGCGATGATAACCAGGCTACCTTTCGCACGACGCAGAACAGGCAGCAGGTTAATCACATCCAGCGTTTCCGGCACGACGATTGGCGGGTTAGCCGCAGCAAAGCTTTCCACATCGGTCTGCGTTTCCAGCGCCACCAGCAGATCCTTGGCGCGGACGACGCCAATAAGCTCATCCAGCGAGCCACGACAGATTGGGAACAGGCTGTGAGGCGTATCCAGCAATTGCATACGGATCTGTTCGACAGAACTTGCGCTATCCACCCAGGAAATTTCAGTACGCGGCGTCATCACGCTGCGCAGCGAACGCGAGGCTAACGTCAGCACGCCGCTGATCATATTGCGCTCTTCCTCAGCGAATTCCTCTGTAGTGAGTTTCTTCTGCGGTTCATCCGCATCCACATCGTCCGTGTTTTTCCGTGAGCCCATCAGGCGCAAAATAGCCTCTGCGGTGCGTTCACGCAAAGGACGGTGCGACTGATGCTTCATAAAGTTATGACGGGCAATTTGGTTAAACAGCTCGATCAGGATAGAGAAGCCAATCGCCGCGTACAGATAACCTTTCGGAATGTGGAAGCCAAGACCTTCCGCCATCAGGCTCAAACCAATCATCAGCAAGAAGCTGAGACACAGGACAACCACCGTTGGATGCTCATTGACGAATCGGGTCAACGGCTTAGAAGCAATCAGCATGACGCCCATCGCAATGATCACCGCCGTCATCATGACGCCCAGGTGATCCACCATTCCTACCGCAGTAATCACGGCATCCAGCGAGAACACGGCATCCAGCACGACGATCTGTGCCACGACGGCCCAGAAGCTCGCGTGGGCGCGATTGCCATTGCCGTCGTGCGTTTTATTCTCTAGCCGTTCATGTAGCTCCATCGTCGCTTTGAACAAGAGGAACACGCCGCCGAACAGCAAAATCAGGTCACGACCCGAGAAGCTGAAATCGCCAAGGCTAAACAGTGGACGCGTCAGGGTGACCATCCAGGAAATCAAAGACAACAGCCCCAGACGCATTAACAGCGCCAGGCTTAAACCGATAATGCGGGCTTTATCTCGCTGTTTGGGAGGTAACTTATCCGCCAAAATGGCGATAAACACCAAATTGTCGATACCCAGAACAATTTCCAGTACCACCAGCGTCAATAAGCCTGCCCAGATTGAAGGATCTAGCAAAAATTCCATGTCAGACTCCAGAAAATGAACGAGCAGATGACATCAATGCATGAGCCGCATTGAATGGTAATAAAAAGAGTTGGTGTGAATCAGAGAGATTCTGAATGTGGTCTGAGTGACCAGCTGAGTACAGAAAACCGCCAGCATTAGCGGGAAAACAGAGAACGTTTTGTCGGTGACAGTCCATGGGAAGGGCTGATGCCCGGTGCTCCTAAGCAATTTAAGGGACGTTTACTCTAACAGGTTGTTACCAATTTTCACAAAGAATTTCTTCCGGTCGGCTTCGCATTGATAACGCGTCTAAATTTTCCTATTTAGCGCCCTTTTAGCCCGTGGTTTAACTGGTCAGCATTAGAGCATCATCACACTATTTATTTTTTCGATAAGTAAAATAAATCTGTCAGTCACGATTTCTAGCCTGACAACCTGGAGGAACACAGTGAATGTCATGAATCCACGGTAAAATTTTTTCTTGCAGCCATACTAATACCGCGACGGTTAGCGTTCAGCTCGTGAACGCTAACCCGGTTTCCTGACACATTGACTCTTTTTTGATCGTGAACGTGAGGAGGTAGCAAGTGAGTATTGCAATCATGTTATGCACTCACGGCGCCACTGCGGGACCGCTGTTAAAGACGGCAGAAATGATTCTTGGCGAGCAAAGTAATGTCGCCTGGATTGATTTCGTTCCTGGAGAAAACGCCGAAACATTGATAGAAAAATATCAGGAAAAACTCACGCAGTTAGACACATCACAAGGCGTGCTGTTTCTCGTTGATACCTGGGGCGGCAGCCCATTCAACGCCGCCAGCCGCCTCGTCACCGACAAAGAAAACCATGATGTTATCGCCGGCGTGAATATTCCCATGCTAGCGGAAACCTTTATGGCCCGGGATGATAATCCGTCCTTCTCCGATCTGGTTTCTATCGCGTTGGAAACCGGCAGAGATGGCGTAAAAGCCCTGAAACATCAGGAAAAATCCAAAGTCGCGTCCCCTTCTCCTCCACCAACCCCAAAGGCCAACGCTGTACCCACACCGGCAGGACCCGGCGAACACATGAAGATTGGGCTGGCTCGTATCGACGACCGCCTGATTCATGGTCAGGTCGCCACCCGCTGGACGAAAGAAACCAATGTTTCGCGCATTATTGTTGTCAGCGATGAAGTCGCCGCCGATCACGTGCGTAAAACGTTGCTGACTCAGGTTGCGCCACCGGGCGTTACCGCGCACGTGGTGGATGTGGCAAAAGCCGTTCGTGTTTATGACAATCCGAAATATGCCGACGACCGCGTGATGCTGCTGTTCACCAATCCGACGGATGTATTAACGCTGATCGAAAATGGCGTAAATATCACCTCGGTCAATATTGGCGGGATGGCATTCAAGCAGGGGAAAACGCAGGTCAATAATGCCGTCTCTATCGATGAGAAGGACATTGCGGCGTTCCGTGAATTAGATAAACGCGGTATTGAATTGGAGGTTCGGAAAGTATCAACCGATTCCCGAATTAAAATGATGGACTTAATTAACAAAATGCCGCGTTGATGCCTATCGTGCTACGACGGTTATTAACGCTAATGTCACCATCAATAATAGCTTTATAGACCTGACGATTTTCAAGATATGCATTTATGTCGATATTGAAAAGCTTTATGTCGACATAGGAAATCAACGGGGGATGGCGATTTATTTTTACTCAGACACATTTTATAGGAGAAGTACGATGGAGATTACCACACTTCAAATTGTGCTGATATTTCTCGTCGCGTGTGTTTCGGGGATGGGTTCGATTCTTGATGAATTCCAGTTCCACCGTCCACTCGTCGCCTGTACGCTGATTGGTGCAGTGTTAGGTGATTTAAAAACGGGGATCATTATCGGCGGTACGCTGGAAATGATCGCGTTAGGCTGGATGAACATCGGTGCGGCAGTAGCACCAGATGCGGCGCTGGCATCCATTATCTCAACCATTCTGGTCATTGCCGGCGGTCAGGGGATCGGTGCAGGGATTGCTCTGGCCATTCCGCTCGCTGCCGCTGGGCAAGTATTAACCATCATTGTTCGTACCATCACCGTTGCGTTCCAGCATGCGGCAGACAGCGCGGCAGAGCGAGGTAATCTAACGGCTATCAGTTGGATTCACGTTTCTGCCCTACTGCTACAGGCCATGCGTATCGCGATTCCTGCAGTAATCGTTGCCGTTTCCGTTGGTACCGACGCTGTTCATGCGCTACTGAACTCCATCCCGGAAGTGGTGACCAACGGTCTGAATATCGCCGGGGGCATGATTGTCGTTGTGGGTTATGCGATGGTCATCAACATGATGCGCGCGGGCTACCTGATGCCGTTCTTCTATCTTGGCTTCGTTACCGCCGCGTTCACCCAGTTTAACCTGGTGGCGCTGGGCGTAATTGGTATTGTGATGGCGGTGCTGTATATCCAGCTCAGCCCGAAATATAACAAGGTTCAAGGCCAGCCGGTTTCATCAGGCAATAACAACCTTGATAACGAACTGGATTAACAGGAGTGAGAAAAATGGTCGAAAATACGAATGTCAAAAAACTCACTGACAGCGACATCCGCGCGGTGTTTATCCGTTCCAACCTGTTTCAAGGCTCCTGGAACTTTGAACGTATGCAGGCGCTCGGCTTCTGTTTTTCCATGGTGCCGGTGATTCGCCGTCTTTATCCTGAAAATTCGGAAGAGCGTAAACAGGCAATCAAACGCCATCTGGAGTTCTTCAATACACAGCCTTTTGTTGCCGCGCCGATACTCGGCGTAACCATGGCGATGGAAGAGCAACGTGCGAACGGTGCTCCTATAGATGACGCGGCAATAAACGGTCTGAAAGTCGGGCTGATGGGGCCACTGGCTGGCGTCGGCGACCCGATATTCTGGGGCACTGCACGTCCGGTATTCGCTGCGCTCGGCGCAGGGATTGCCATGAGCGGCAGCCTGTTGGGGCCAATTCTCTTCTTCGTCCTGTTTAACCTGGTTCGCCTGCTGGTGCGTTACTATGGCGTCGCCTACGGCTACCGTAAAGGGATCGATATCGTCAGCGATATGGGCGGTGGTTTCCTGCAAAAAATGACGGAGGCCGCCTCTATTCTCGGCTTGTTCGTCATGGGGGCATTGGTCAATAAATGGACTCACGTCAACATCCCGATGGTGGTGTCGACAGTGACGAATCAGAACGGGGAAACCACAGTGACCACCGTTCAATCCATCCTTGACCAGCTCATGCCGGGACTTGTTCCCCTACTGCTGACGTTCGGCTGTATGTGGCTGTTACGGCGCAAGGTCAACGCGCTGTGGCTTATCATGGGCTTCTTCGCCATTGGTATCTTCGGGTACTGGATCGGCCTGCTCGGCGTGTAATGTTCAGTGGCCGGGTGCCAATACGCCCGGCCATTTTTTATGACGGACAAGGGTAATACGGATGACAATGACAGATATCACGCTGGTTGTGTTAATTGCGTTAGCACTGGCTTATGCCATCTATGATGAGTTCATCATGGATAAACTCAAAGGCAAAACCCAACTCCTCGTCCCGCTGAAGCGGATGAACCGGCTCGATACGCTGATTTTTATCGGTTTAGTGGGTATTCTTATTTATCAAAACGTGATGAATAATGGCGCGATTATCACTACCTATCTTTTGATTTCTCTGGCCTTCATGGCGTGCTACCTGGCCTATATTCGTCGTCCCAAACTGATGTTTAAATCAACCGGCTTCTTTTATGCAAATATATTCATTCCTTATACCAGAATTAAAAATATGAATTTATCTGAGGATGGTGTATTAGTCATCGAACTGGAGAAGCGCCGCTTATTGATACAGGTTACGCAGCTTGATGATTTAGAAAAAATATATAAATTTATGGTTGAGAATCAATAGGGTAAACTCATCAGAAAAATTATTTAAAATAAGCACAAGTATACACCTTCTCTTTAGATGGTATTTTAACCACATTAACCTTGTCGTTATTTTGTACGATCGTTCTATTTCGGCAATCAAATGAAAATAATTATCAATTGCATTATTAACACTTAAAACTTTTAGTGTTGTTTGCATCATAAATAATATGGTAAGGTTGCGCCGTCATTGGGGAGTAGCCGATTTCTGATTAATTAACACTCACAATAATTCATCAGAAATGCTCGTATCAACATACTCGTTTTATCTCCTATCATCGGAGCATAGACGTGGTGCGGGCGGCCAAGCGTGATTGGCAGGCGAGACCATAGACACGTAGTATCGTCATCGGGTTGGGGATGATCTGCGTGTATATGGTTAATCGTCCAGCCGAGGCTATTTTACAATGAATATGTCAGCAACTCTTATCCTAGCATTTGGTATGTCAATGGATGCCTTCGCCGCGTCAATCGGTAAAGGTGCCGTACTGCACAACCCCCGTTTCCGCGATGCCATTCGCACCGGTCTCATCTTTGGTGTTATTGAAGCTATCACCCCGCTCATCGGCTGGGCACTGGGCTTTTTTGCCAGCCAATATATTCTCGAATGGGATCACTGGGTTGCCTTTACGCTGTTACTGATTCTGGGTGGTCGCATGATCGTTGAAGGCCTCAAAGGTTCTTCAGACTGCCGCTGCGAAAAAGTCAAAAATCATAGTCTGGCGCTGCTGATCTGTACTGCCGTCGCCACCAGCCTGGATGCCATGGCAATCGGCGTCGGTCTGGCCTTCCTTCAGGTCAATATTTTCCATACTGCGATGGTGATAGGCTGCGCCACCATGATTATGGTGACGCTCGGAATGATGATTGGCCGCTATATCGGCCCGATTCTCGGCAAAAAAGCAGAAGTGATGGGCGGGCTGGTTCTGATTGGTATCGGCTGTAATATCTTGTACGAGCACCTCGGCTACGCCGCCTGATATACCCGTCATACTTCACATCAACGGGCAGCCCGACTATCGCGCTGCCCGTTTTTATTCTTCGCGATTATGCTACTGCACCGCCATCAATGCGTTGATGCAAGCGGATAATAAAATCCGTTTCACAACTAAACGTGGCTACCGCCTGCAGCCGCTCGCTAACGTCTGGCGTTGCTCGCCAGGCAAAGGGTGTCATTTGCAATAGCGCCGCAGCCTCACTCCCGGATAACGACATTGGGTACGCAAGCATTTGTTGATCCATAAGCTGAAAGCCTGCGAGCACTTCATCTTTGCTCGGGTGTAATAACACCTCATCATAAACTTCTGCTTTCAGTTGATAAAGATGTCGTGGCCCCGGAGACACCGTCACCACCCAACCGCCAACCTTAACAGTGCGCTGCAACTCCGCGTCATTACACGGCGCATAGATTTTTACTACAGCATCAAGGGATTGATCCTGGAAAGGTAACCGCTGGCTGGAAGCAACGCAAAATTCAACGTTGTCATACCGCTTTGCCGCGCGCTGAATCGCCGCTTTGGAAACATCCAGCCCGTATATCGTCATCGTTCTGCGCGATGTGAGACGATGGGCCAGCTCTGCAGTGTAATACCCTTCGCCACAGCCGATATCCAGTAGCGCCGCAGCGTCATCCGCCACAATACGATCAACGTGCTGCGCAACGGCGTCGCGTAGCGGTTGATAGTGACCGGCTTCAAGAAAGCTGCGTCGCGCCTGCATCATTTCAACACTGTCGCCAGGCTGTTTTGATCGCTTAAACTGTACCGGCAACAGGTTGACGTACCCTTCTTTTGCACAGTCAAAGCTATGTTTACCACACGTCCATTGCCGCGGGTGTCGCTCCAGAGGTAACTGGCATAGCGGACACTGATAACTCATCGGCACATTTTCCTCATTAAAAACGTCTTCATTTCATTACAGGTGTAGATAAAAGTATCACTGGTGCAGATAAAACGCAGACAACAAAAAACCCGCACCATGGCGGGTTTTGCAACAGAGCTGTAAAATTACAGCGCAGTGACGTTTACTGCAGAAGGACCTTTCTGGCCATCCTGAATTTCGAATTCTACGTTCTGGCCTTCAGCCAGAGTTTTGAAGCCGTTGCCTTGAATTGCAGAGAAGTGTACGAATACATCTTTGCTGCCGTCAGCAGGAGTGATGAAACCAAAGCCTTTAGACTCGTTGAACCACTTAACCTGACCTTTAATCTTTGCCATTTCAAATATTTCCTTTAATTGTTTAAACCGCCAAAAAGGCGTTATACAGACAAACCAAAGTCGTTACTGCTTGAGGCACTAAGATAAGGATCGGCAGAGAAGCAGCATGCAACACTAAAGGTTGTACTTAAGTCTTCTTTACTGAAAATGCCATTCATATACAGAACTGTACCTCGTTTTACCCAGAAGCGTTATTACACACTATGTAAACGATGGCAAGGGCTTTTTTATCAGTCGTGGACATGCCGCACAAATTCGCGCCATCCTTGATTCATTAATACACGATAATGCCCGCTGACACCTATATTAACTGGCGGCTTCTGGTACGACACAATAAGCGTACGTCAGATTCTATTATGCAAAAAAATACGCGACAACCGTCGCATTTCTGGCACAGAGGCATCGGCAATCATAACAAAAAGCTATAATTGGCGATCTGCTATGAAAGAATATTGGCCATTAACAAAAAAGCGCGCCCGACTGCAGGCGCGCTTATATCAATGTTTAAAATCGATTGTCATTTTTATGCTATCTGTATCTTTTCCATTAATACATTACATAATAGAAATTATTTATAACCTAACATTTCGTCACGTTAGGAATTAACTGCTTTGAATCAACAGCGCTAATAATGCCACCAAAAAAGTCAATAAAACGAAACTTGCCAGCTTCCAACGTCGTTCTGATTTTGTGCTCATATCACTTACAGTCCTTTTGTATCCAATAGAGACATCTCTCACATTCTTTATGGTTTATCGGCAGTCGTCGGCATTTTCTTAAGGATGCATCAGATTTCTCTCTTCTTTTGGCGTAAATTTCACCATGTGTATAGCTATGTATAGTCGCGCGACAGTTCACTACCGTTACCGTTAGACTTTCGTTGTAACCTTAAGTACGATTCATTAAATTAAAGCAACATTTCTGTTATCAAAGGAGCATGATGCGTTCCTTACCCGCGCAAGTGCGTGCTACGTGCCTGCGAACAGTGATTTCTTGTGTCATGAGACACCCTCAAATATTCACTCCCCGCCCTTCTCTGCCTCTTGACTTAAATGATATTGATAATTATTCTCAAGTAACACTTTCACGGTTTGTAAGGATATCCGCATGATTGGTTTTCACGCTCATTTACCTGCCCTATTCCGTCGCATCGCGCTGCCGTGCGCTTTACTGCTTTTAGCCAGTACCTCTGCTCAGGCGGCTGAAAAGCTTAAAGTCATCACGACCTTTACCATCATTCAGGATATCGCACAGAATATTGCGGGCGATGCCGCGACGGTTGAGTCCATCACCAAACCTGGTGCGGAGATTCATGATTATCAACCGACACCACGTGATATTGTGAAAACACAATCTGCACAGCTGGTGCTGTGGAACGGCATGAATCTCGAACGTTGGTTTACACGCTTTTTCGAGAACGTAAAAAATGTACCCGCTGTTGTGGTGACGGAAGGCATCACGCCGCTTCCTATCCGCGAAGGTGCCTATAATGGCAACCCAAACCCGCATGCCTGGATGTCGCCCTCCAACGCATTAATCTATATTGAAAATATCCGCAAAGGTCTGGTGCAAGCCGATCCTGCGAATGCAGAAACGTATAACCGTAATGCCAAAGCTTATGCGGAAAAAATTAAGGCTCTCGATGCGCCGCTGCGTGAACGTCTTGCCCGTATCCCAGAACAGCAGCGCTGGTTAGTCACCAGTGAAGGGGCGTTCAGCTATCTGGCAAAAGATTATCAGTTCAATGAAGTCTACCTCTGGCCAATCAATGCCGACGAACAAGGTTCACCGCAGCAGGTGCGTCGGGTTATCGATACCGTGCGTGAGAAGGCAATCCCTGTTGTATTCAGTGAAAGCACCGTTTCCGATAAGCCGGCAAAACAGGTCAGTAAAGAAACGGGGGCGAAATATGGCGGCGTACTGTATGTTGATTCGCTCTCTACAGAGAAAGGCCCCGTGCCAACCTATATCGACCTGTTAAAAGTGACGGTGGAAACTATCGCTAAAGGATTTAATCAATGAGTGGTGATCGAGCAGTACAGTCATTAGAAGTCAATGATGTTTCGGTTACTTACAGCAACGGGCATCAGGCTATTCGCCATGCCTCTTTTTCCCTGACTGGCGGTACAATTTGCGCCTTGGTTGGCGTAAACGGCAGTGGAAAATCAACGTTGTTCAAAAGCATCATGGGGTTGGTCAAACCAACCTCAGGGCAGGTACTGCTCAACCAGCAACCGATCTACCAGGCACTGAAACAGAATCTGGTTGCTTATGTTCCACAAACAGAAGACGTGGACTGGAATTTCCCCGTTCTGGTTTCCGACGTGGTCATGATGGGACGCTACGGGAGAATGAATTTCCTGCGTATTCCCAGTAAACAGGACCGCGCTATTGTCGCGGAGTCGCTGGAGCGCGTCGGGTTATCAACGCTGCAACATCGCCAGATCGGCGAACTGTCCGGTGGACAGAAAAAACGCGTCTTTCTGGCACGGGCGCTGGCTCAGCAAGGCAGCGTGTTGCTGCTGGATGAGCCTTTCACTGGCGTAGACGTTAAAACAGAGAACGCGATTATCGACCTGCTTCGCACCTTGCGCGATGAAGGGCATTTGATTTTGGTCGCAACCCATAACCTCGGTAGCGTTCCTGAGTTTTGTGACAACGTTATTTTGGTCAACCGCACCGTTTTAGCCGCAGGACCGACACACAGCACCTTTACCCAAAGCAATTTGGAGAAAACGTTCGGTGGCGTGCTGCGACACATCAACCTCGGGGGATCTCATCTTCACGATGATGACGATGTCCGTTCGGTGACGGTGTTAACAGACGATGAACGTCCTGCCGTGTTCTATGGGTCGACCAAGAGCGATCCTCCTGCGTCACGCGTGATACCGGAGGAGAAAAAGCCCTGATGATCGATATCCTATTGCAGCCATTCAACTATAACTACATGGTCAAAGCGATCTGGGTCAGCGCGATTGTCGGCGGCGTGTGCGCTTTTCTTTCGGCGTACCTGATGCTGAAAGGCTGGTCGTTGATGGGCGATGCGCTTTCCCACTCCGTCGTCCCCGGTGTCGCAGGAGCCTATGCGTTGGGCTTGCCCTACGCGGCAGGTGCATTTTTTACCGGCATGCTCGCCGCGCTGGCGATGACCCTGATTCGTCACATTACCCGATTGCGTGAAGATGCGATTATCGGCTTTATTTTCTCAACGTTTTTCGCTGTCGGCCTGCTGATTATTTCGCTCAACCCGACATCGGTTAACGTGCAATCCATCATTTTTGGCAATATTTTGGGTATTGCTGACGAAGATATTCTGCAGGTTGAAATCATCATCGGCGTGACGTTCGTGATTCTCTGCCTGCTATGGAAAGATCTGCTGGCTGTGTTCTTTGATGAGAACCATGCCCGTTCCATTGGCCTTTCCCCGCTGAAGCTGAAAATTCTGTTCTTTACGCTTCTCAGTGCCTGTACGGTCGCAGCGTTGCAAACTGTCGGGGCGATTTTGGTGATCGCGATGGTGATTACGCCGGGTGCCACGGCTTATCTGCTCACCGATCGATTTGGTCGTCTGGTTGTCATTTCTATTGCACTGGGTGCGATCACCAGCGCCGTCGGGGCGTATCTAAGCTTCTTCCTTGATGGTGCAACCGGCGGCGTGATTGTCACGTTGCAAACCGTCGTCTTCCTGTTGGCGTTTGTCTTTGCCCCCAAGCACGGGTTGCTGGCATCGCGCCGCCTGCGGTTACGCGATCAATCAGGAGATGCATTATGACGCTCATTAGCTGGCTCATCGATCCCCTGTCCTACCCGTTCATGCAGCGTGCGTTACTCGCCGCTGTCGTCACCGGTACGGTCTGCGCCGTGCTGTCGTGTTATCTGGTGCTGAAAGGCTGGTCGCTAATGGGTGATGCCATTTCCCATGCCGTGTTGCCCGGTATCGTTGTCGCGTTTTTACTGGGGATCCCATTAGTCATCGGGGCTTTCGTTTCCGGTATTTTTTGTGCGGTCGCAACGGGCTACGTGAAGGAACACAGTCGGGTCAAAGAAGACACGGTCATGGGGATCATCTTTTCCGGCATGTTTGCGCTGGGGCTCGTGATGTTTGCGCGTATCGATACCGATCAGCACCTGAACCATATTCTGTTTGGTAACGTGCTGGGTATCACTCAGCAAGAGCTGACGCAAATCTTACTGATCGCTGGGGTGACGCTGGCCATCATCTTGTTAAAGCGCCGAGATTTTATGCTGTACTGCTTCGATCCCAATCATGCCCGCGTCATTGGCCTGCCCGTTAAGCTGCTGCACTACGGATTGCTGAGCCTGCTGGCGATGACGATTGTCGCATCCTTACAGGCAGTCGGCGTTATTCTGGTGATTGCGATGCTGATTGCACCGGGCATTATTGCCTTTATGGTTTGTAAGCGCTTCGAGCGGATGGTTCTCGTCGCCACGTTAGTTTCCGTCATTTCATGTATTGCCGGCACCCTGATCAGTTTCTACATCGATGGCGCCACAGGCCCTTGCATCGTCATCGTTCAGGCCCTGTTCTTTACGCTAGCACTGACCTACCACCAGCTTAAACTGCGTCGTCAGGCAACCTCTCAGGCTATCACCGACTCACTGTAATCCTTTCTTTCTACAAGTCCCTTAGCATGACGTAACCGGAAAACAACCGCCGGTTACGTCACTTATCCCTATTTTATTTTTTCATCCAACGGATTGAGCGCCATCCTAACTCCGTGATGTTTAATTCCGACTATACTTGTTTCGCGCTATCTCCACCGATGGTTATCACTGTGCTATATACCTGTAATACTTCAAGCTGCATGTGCGTTGGCTGCGTTCGCTCACCCGAATCACTTACTTGAGTAAGCTCATCGGGATTCCCTTTCTTGCCGCCTTCCCGCAACTCGAATTATTTGAGGTATAGATTCCATTTTTATTGCGCTCAATGGGTTACCGTAAACGAATCACCCCAGTGAACAGCAGAGTATCAGGCAACATCAACGGGAGGATGACCTTATGTGGCAAGCTATCAGCCGACTTTTGGAAGAACATCACGGTGCTGCGGATATTCAGGATCGTCGCGAATTATCCGGCGGTGAAATACATCCAGCCTGGTACGTCCGCTACGGCGAGCATGACGTCTTCGTAAAATGCGATAGTCGTGAAATGCTGGCCAAATTCACGGCTGAAGCCGATCAACTTCATTTGCTGAGCCGCAGTAATACGGTGCGTGTCCCCACCGTCTATGGGGTCGGTAGCTCACGCGATAACAGTTTCCTGCTTCTGCAATATCTTCCCGTCAAACCGTTGGATGCGCACAGCGCCTGGTGCTTGGGTGAACAGTTAGCTCGCCTGCACCAGTGGAGTGACCAGCCACAATTTGGGCTGGATTTCGATAACGACCTCTCAACAACGCCTCAGCCAAACAGCTGGCAGCGGCGCTGGGCGACCTTTTTTGCCGAACAGCGCATTGGTTGGCAGTTGCAGTTGGCGGCGGAAAAAGGGATGCATTTCGGTCACATTGAAACGCTGATCGCACGCGTTGAGGAACGTCTGGCAGGACATCAGCCTCAACCGTCGCTCCTGCACGGTGACCTATGGCCAGATAACTGTGCGAATAGTCAGGATGGCGCTTATCTGTTCGATCCGGCCTGCTATTGGGGAGACAGAGAATGTGATTTAGCGATGCTGCCGCGCTACCCGGCCCTGCCCCCGCAGATTTATGACGGTTACCAGAGCGTGTGGCCGCTGGATAAAGGCTTTATCGATCGCCAGCCCATTTACCAGATTTATTATCTGCTCAACCGCGCCAATCTTTTCGGCGGCAAGCATATTGTTGAAGCGCAACAGCTCATTGAACGGCAGCTTTTGATCTAAGGTGGGACAGTTGCACGAAGATGAGGTGTTTGCTCTAAAGGTGAGAAGAATACGGCGTCTGGCGCAATCATTGCGCCAGACCGTCAATCAGACTGGCAATCCTAATAAACGTAACACCAGATAGCCAATACCCGCGACAATCACTGGCAGGATATAAAGCGGAAAGAATTGCACAAAAATCGTGTGTCCAGGAACAACAACACGTGATTCCAGCGTCTCACGCGTATTCCCGCCATCAACTTTCATCTTTTCCAGAATCAGTTGATCTTCAATGCCTTCCTTAATGGCCTTCGCCTGACGCGACATGCGGGCACCCGACACCTGCAAAGCTAGGCCAACAAAAATCAGGATGTAGATCAGCCAAAACATCAGCGTCGCCCCACTGAAAAAACGCGTAAAATCGGGTACTGGCGAGTTGTACCAGAAAATATTCAGGAAAGGCGTATTAAAGCGCACCATATCGACCATCAGGTGCACAAAATCCAGAAGAACAGCGTCAATACCCTGTTTTTTCTGGGTATAAGCGTAAAGATAATTAGCTAGCGAGACGAAGGTTGAAAGCAGCGCGGGGATAAAAAGGATCCATCCGGCAATGCGTTTAACGACGGCAATACGGCCAGCCTGTTGATACGTCATGAGAACCCCTTCTTAGCGACGCAACATCGATAATGTATCGTTTTAGTACGACGGGTAGCCTACTGTAACTTTACGCGCAGTCAACACTTTATCTCCCGCACCGCCTGATCGGCCACAATAGCGATTTACTCCGTCATACATCACGCTACGTGTACGTTGAGCCCTTCCAAGGGCTATCCCTGACGCCCAGCACTGCACGTTGTTCAAAATGCTTGCGTAGTGCCCTGCAACTCAACTTATTAAGGTATAGTTTACCAGTAAATTTTCTTTTCCTTTGCTGACGGAGCCAGTGGTATGTCCTTTGATTCTTCTATACGCGCGGCGATTTTCGATATGGATGGGCTGCTGATTGATTCAGAACCGTTGTGGGACAAAGCCGAACTGGAGGTTATCGCCTCGCTTGGCGTCGATATTTCACTACGAGAATCCATGAAAGATACTCTGGGTTTACGCATCGATATGGTGGTCGAACTCTGGTATCAACGCTCTCCCTGGGCGGCACCGGCCCGGGACGAGGTTGTCCGCCGTATTATCGATCGCGCCATTGAACTCGTTGCCGAACAGCGTCCCCTCCTGCCCGGCGTCGAACATGCGCTGCAACTGTGTCGTGAACAGAATCTCAAAATCGGGCTGGCTTCCGCTTCACCGCTCCGCATGCAGCAGCAGGTGCTGCGAATGTTTAATCTGGAGCACTACTTTGATGTCTTAATGTCCGCCGAGACACTGCCGTATAGCAAGCCTCATCCAGAAGTGTATTTGAATGCGGCAAACGGACTCGGCGTTCCTCCGACACAGTGTGTGACGTTGGAAGATTCGGTGAACGGCATGATCGCAACCAAGGCGGCACGTATGCGTTCAATCGTTATTCCACAGGCTGAGTTTCGCGATGACGCACGCTGGGCGCTAGCCGATTATAAGCTGGACTCTCTGAATCAGCTGACCGCTGAGCATTTAGTCTAGGGATTAGGAATAAAGAAGTAGAAGAATAGAAAAGCGGACATCGCGGGATATGACGAAAGCGTGATCAGTCTATTAGCTGACCACGCTTTGAAGCATTACAGGAAATCCGCTCGCTTAGGCGAGAAAGCATCGATCAGGACGCTGCCGTCTTCCAGCGAGACCACGCCGTGCATCTCGTTTTTCACTGCCAGATAGGCGTCGCCGGTTTTCAGGATACGTTTCTCACCTTCGATCACGACTTCAAAGCTGCCAGCAGCAACATAAGCAATCTGATCGTGAATCTCATGGAAGTGCGGCGTACCAATCGCACCTTTATCAAAGTGCACGTAAACCATCATCAGCTCATCGCTCCAAGTCATGATTTTACGTTTAATGCCACCGCCCAGTTCTTCCCACGGCGTTTCATCATCAATAAAGTATCTTCTCATCGTCATCTCTCCTCTAACGCTTTTATTGCCCATACCTTCTATTGCGTCAACAAACCGTGTACGACAACGAGGGTATGATTATGGATTGCGACATTTTAGCCACATCAGTACCAGAAGAAACATAAATTAAGCAAAACCATGACGGCCCTCAAGAAATAAATAAAACATTATTTCATTTTTATTGAATTCACATCCCATCCAAACTATCATCCCGCATAACAAGAAAGAACCGGGCAGGTTGAGGAACAGGTGACGTTGTCACTGCCACGCGACATCATCTGTTTCGCCCGGCGCTTTCACCAGAAACAGTAAGTAATGAAACGGCAGTTTTCCACATGATGGGTCAGCAACAGGAAGCCCGTCATAGCGTAATAAAAAACGAGCGGACGGTGGTTTCACCGATCTGGTCGATGCATTCCGGTGTTGGCACCAGACGCTACACCTTTATCTGGGGCATGGTTGGCGAGAATCACGTTTTCGGTGACATGGATCACGTCAAGGTTAGCGAGTTACGTTAATCGCTTTCGACCGGAATTACCGGTGTTCCCTACAGTAACAGCTAACGACTAAGTATTTTGTCGCTTATAGAGAGATTACAGATATGATTTTAAATTCTTTTGATTTGCAAGGTAAAGTTGCTCTGATCACGGGTTGTGATACGGGTTTGGGTCAAGGCATGGCTATCGGTCTGGCACAGGCTGGTTGTGATATCGTCGGCGTCAACATCGTTGAACCGAAAGACACTATCGAAAAAGTCACCGCATTGGGACGTCGTTTCCTCAGCCTGACCGCCGACATGAGCAATGTCTCTGGTCATGCAGAGCTGGTAGAGAAAGCTGTTGCTGAATTTGGCCACGTTGACATTCTGGTCAACAACGCCGGTATCATCCGTCGTGAAGATGCGATCGATTTCAGCGAGAAAAACTGGGACGACGTAATGAACCTGAACATTAAGAGCGTTTTCTTTATGTCTCAGACCGTTGCTCGCCAGTTCATCAAGCAAGGCAAAGGCGGTAAGATCATCAATATCGCTTCTATGCTGTCCTTCCAGGGTGGTATCCGCGTACCTTCTTATACCGCATCAAAAAGCGCTGTTATGGGCGTAACCCGTCTGATGGCGAACGAGTGGGCAAAACACGGTATCAACGTCAACGCCATTGCACCGGGGTATATGGCTACCAACAATACCCAGCAACTGCGCGCCGATGAAGAACGCAGCAAAGAAATTCTGGATCGTATCCCAGCTGGCCGTTGGGGTCTGCCGCAGGATCTGATGGGCCCATCTGTCTTCCTGGCATCCAGCGCATCTGACTACATCAATGGTTACACGATTGCCGTTGATGGTGGCTGGCTGGCTCGCTAAGCGCAATTTTTCTTAGCGGCATTTCGCCAACCTACGATAAAAAGCACAATTTCGGTTGTGCTTTTTATTTGTTTTTCAAGTTCTTATTTCGTTTTTCATGATTCTTTCTCCTGCCAAAATCCTTTCTTAAAAAAAATCAAAACAACGTTCCGACTTTGATCACACTTTCGATATTGCGTGCATGACGACAAGGTTAATAGCGCAATATAATCAATCAAAACAGTGTTTCTATTTATAAGGAACTGTTCCACGGTTCCATAAGAAGGTACTCCATGAGTATTTTTGAAAGCTTATACACCAGCAGGAAATCGCAGCTCGACGAATGGGTTGCAGCACTCGATAGCCACATTGCCTGCGTTCAGGATAAAGGCCGCAGCCAAAGTCAGCCAACCTTATTATTGGCTGACGGTTTTGATGTGGAAAATTATGCACCTGCGGTGTGGCAATTCCCAGATGGACATAGCGCACCTATTTCTAATTTTGCCAGCCAGCAAAATTGGCTAAGAACGCTGTGTGCCATGAGCGTCGTTACGGGTAATGAGAGTTACCAGCAGCACGCTATCGCACAAAGCGAATATTTCCTGGATCATTTCGTTGATGATAATAGCGGCCTGTTCTTCTGGGGCGGTCACCGCTTTATTAATCTGGATACGCTGGCAGGAGAAGGGCCAGAATCCAAAGCTCAAGTGCATGAATTAAAGCACCACCTTCCCTATTACGCGTTGTTGCACCGTGTTAATGCGGAAAAGACGCTGAATTTCTTTCAGGGTTTCTGGAACGCGCACGTTGAAGACTGGGATTCACTGGATCTGGGTCGTCATGGTGATTACAGCAAAAAACGCGATCCAAACGTGTTCCTGCATGCCCGCCATGACGTCGTCGATCCGGCACAGTGGCCTGTTCTGCCATTAACGAAAGGACTGACTTTTGTTAATGCTGGCACAGACCTGATTTATGCCGCGTTCAAATACGCAGAATACACAGGCGATAGCCACGCCGCGGCCTGGGGTAAGCATCTTTATCGCCAATACGTTTTGGCACGCAACCCAGAAACCGGTATGCCGGTGTATCAGTTCAGTTCACCACAGCAGCGCCAGCCGGTACCAGAAGACGACAACCAGACGCAGTCCTGGTTTGGCGATCGCGCCCAACGTCAGTTTGGCCCAGAGTTCGGTGAAATCGCGCGCGAAGCCAATGTGCTGTTCCGCGACATGCGCCCACTGCTGATTGATAACCCACTGGCAATGTTGGATATTCTCCGCACGCAGCCTGATGCAGAAATTCTGGACTGGGTTATTTCAGGGTTAAAAAATTACTATCAGTACGCCTACGATGTCACCAGCAATACACTGCGCCCAATGTGGAACAACGGCCAGGACATGACTGGCTACCGTTTTAAACGCGATGGCTATTATGGTAAAGCGGGTACGGAATTAAAGCCGTTTGCATTAGAAGGTGATTATTTATTACCGCTGGTTCGTGCTTATCGCCTGAGTGGCGATGAGGACCTGTACGCACTGGTTAACACCATGCTGACGCGGCTGAATAAAGAAGACATTCAGCACATCGCCAGCCCGTTACTCTTGTTGACCGTCATTGAACTGGCCGATCACAAACAATCAGAATCCTGGGCACATTACGCCGCGCAGTTGGCTGGCGTTCTGTTTGAACAACACTTCCATCGTGGTTTGTTCGTTCGCTCCGCACAGCATCGTTATGTTCGTCTGGATGATACCTATCCGCTGGCTTTACTGACTTTCGTTGCCGCTTGTCGCAACAAATTAAACGATATCCCGCCGTACCTGACACAAGGTGGATATGTTCACGGTGATTTTCACGTTAACGGGGAAAATAGAATTGTTTATGACGTGGAATTAATTTATCCAGAGTTATTAACAGCTTAATTTTATGTTTTTTTTAATGGTTCACAATTAATCAATAGGTAAGCATTATGAATGAAAACAGAATGCTGGGGTTAGCCTATATCTCCCCCTATATTATAGGGCTGATAGTTTTTACCGCTTTCCCCTTTGTTTCGTCATTTATCCTCAGTTTTACTGAGTATGACTTGATCAATCCGCCTGAATTTACGGGGTTAGAAAACTATCACCGTATGTTCATGGAGGATGATCTCTTTTGGAAATCCATGGGCGTCACCTTTGCCTATGTATTTCTGACCATTCCATTGAAATTAATCTTCGCACTGTTAATTGCGTTTGTACTTAATTTCAAATTACGTGGTATCGGTTTCTTCCGTACTGCTTACTATGTGCCTTCTATTCTGGGCAGCAGCGTGGCCATTGCCGTTCTGTGGCGTGCACTGTTCGCCATCGATGGCTTGTTAAACAGCTTCCTCGGCGTGTTTGGCTTTGATGCCATCAACTGGCTGGGCGAACCGTCGCTGGCACTGATGTCAGTAACGCTGTTACGCGTATGGCAGTTCGGTTCCGCGATGGTTATCTTCCTGGCTGCATTGCAGAACGTTCCGCAATCTCAGTATGAAGCGGCAATGATCGACGGTGCATCCAAATGGCAAATGTTCCTGAAAGTAACGGTACCGCTGATTACGCCAGTTATTTTCTTTAACTTTATCATGCAGACCACTCAGGCATTCCAGGAGTTTACGGCACCTTACGTCATTACTGGCGGCGGTCCAACGCACTACACCTATCTGTTCTCGCTCTATATCTATGATACGGCGTTCAAGTATTTCGATATGGGTTATGGTGCTGCCTTGGCATGGGTTCTGTTCCTGGTTGTTGCGGTATTTGCGTCTATCTCCTTTAAGTCGTCGAAATACTGGGTGTTCTACTCCGCTGATAAAGGAGGAAAAAATGGCTGACATGCATTCAAACCTGACTACAGCACAAGAAGTTGCTGCTGCAGAAGTACGCCGCACGCTGCGTAAAGAAAAACTCAGTGCCGCCATTCGTTACGTGATACTGCTGTTCGTTGGTTTACTGATGCTTTATCCACTAGCGTGGATGTTCTCAGCGTCGTTCAAACCGAACCATGAGATTTTCACCACGTTGGGTCTGTGGCCTGCTCACGCCACTTGGGATGGTTTCGTTAACGGTTGGAAAACCGGTACGGAATACAATTTCGGTCACTACATGATTAACACTTTCCAGTACGTGATTCCGAAAGTGGTTCTGACCGTTATTTCCTCGGTGATTGTGGCTTATGGCTTCGCTCGCTTTGACATTCCGTGGAAGGGCTTCTGGTTCGCGACACTGATCACCACCATGCTGTTGCCAAGCACCGTACTGTTGATTCCTCAGTACCTCATGTTCCGCGAAATGGGCATGCTGAACAGCTATCTGCCACTGTACTTGCCGCTGGCGTTTGCAACACAAGGGTTCTTTGTGTTCATGCTGATCCAGTTCCTGCGTGGTGTACCACGTGATATGGAAGAAGCCGCTCAGATCGATGGCTGTAACTCCTTCCAGGTGCTGTGGTATGTGGTCGTGCCGATTCTGAAACCAGCCATCATCTCTGTTGCGCTGTTCCAGTTCATGTGGTCAATGAACGACTTCATCGGTCCGCTGATTTATGTCTATAGCGTGGATAAATATCCGATTGCGCTGGCGCTGAAAATGTCTATCGACGTTACTGAAGGCGCTCCGTGGAATGAAATCCTGGCCATGTCCAGCATCTCCATTCTGCCATCCATTATTGTTTTCTTCCTGGCACAGCGCTACTTCGTACAAGGCGTGACCAGCAGCGGAATTAAAGGTTAATAGAGGATTTATCATGGCTGAAGTTATTTTCAATAAACTGGAAAAAGTATACTCCAACGGTTTCAAAGCCGTTCACGGCATCGACCTGACGATTAAAGACGGTGAATTCATGGTTATCGTCGGCCCGTCTGGCTGTGCGAAATCCACTACGCTGCGTATGCTGGCAGGTCTGGAAACCATCAGCGGCGGTGAAGTACGTATCGGCGAGCGCGTTGTTAACAATCTGGCGCCGAAAGATCGCGGGATTGCCATGGTGTTCCAGAACTACGCCCTCTACCCTCACATGACGGTAAAAGAGAATCTGGCGTTTGGTCTGAAGCTGAGCAAAATGCCTAAAGATCAAATTGAAGCGCAGGTCGCCGAAGCGGCCAAAATTCTGGAGCTGGAAGATCTGCTGGATCGTCTGCCACGCCAGCTGTCTGGTGGTCAGGCACAGCGTGTGGCCGTAGGCCGCGCCATCGTTAAAAAACCAGATGTGTTCCTGTTTGACGAACCGTTGTCAAACCTGGATGCCAAACTGCGTGCATCCATGCGTATCCGTATTTCTGACCTGCATAAGCAGTTGAAGAAAAGCGGTAAAGCGGCGACAAGCGTATATGTTACCCACGATCAGACTGAAGCAATGACCATGGGTGACCGTATTTGCGTGATGAAACTCGGTCACATCATGCAGGTCGATACACCGGATAACCTGTACCACTTCCCTGTCAATATGTTCGTTGCTGGCTTCATTGGCTCACCAGAAATGAACATTAAACCGTGCAAACTGGTCGAGAAAGACGGTCAGATTGGCGTTGTGGTTGGGAATAACGCGCTGGTGTTAAATGCTGCAAAACAAGACAAAGTCCGCAGCTATATCGGACAAGACGTCTTCTTCGGTGTTCGCCCAGACTATGTTTCCGTGTCAGATACGCCATTTGAAGGCAGCCACTCACAGGGTGAGTTGGTTCGCGTAGAAAACATGGGTCACGAATTCTTTATGTACATTAAAGTTGATGGCTTTGAATTAACCAGCCGTATTCCTTATGACGAAGGTCGGCTGATTATCGAGAAGGGACTGCATCGTCCGGTGTATTTCCAGTTCGACATGGAAAAATGCCATATTTTTGATGCAAAAACAGAAAAAAATATCTCTCTTTAACAGGAGTAGTAACCGATGAAAAAAGCGATCCTACACACGTTAATAGCTTCATCTCTGGCGTCGTTAGTGGCAATGCCCTCTTTAGCCGCTGATAATGTTGAATTGAGAATGTCCTGGTGGGGCGGCAACAGCCGTCACCAGCAGACGCTCAAAGCCATTGAAGAGTTCCACAAGCAGCACCCGAACATCACCGTGAAAGCGGAATATACTGGCTGGGATGGTCACCTGTCTCGTCTGACAACACAGATTGCCGGTAACACCGAGCCAGATGTGATGCAGACCAACTGGAACTGGCTGCCGATTTTCTCTAAGAACGGCACGGGTTTTTATGACCTGAACAAGGTTAAAGATTCTCTGGATCTGACCCAGTTCGAGTCAAAAGAACTGCAAAACACCACGGTCGAAGGGAAACTGAACGGTATCCCGATTTCCGTTACGGCTCGCGTCTTCTATTTCAACACCGAAAGCTGGAAAAAAGCCGGTCTGGAATATCCGAAAACGTGGGACGAGCTGCTGAACGCCGGTAAAGTGTTCAAAGAAAAACTGGGCGACCAATACTACCCTATCGTATTGGAACACCAAGATTCTCTGGCACTGCTGAACTCTTATATGGTTCAGAAGTACAACATTCCAGCGATTGATGTAAAAGGTCAGAAATTCGCCTATAGCGATGCGCAATGGGCTGAATTCTTTGGCATGTATAAGAAGTTGATCGACAGCCATGTCATGCCTGATGCGAAATACTATGCGTCTTTCGGTAAGAGCAACATGTATGAAATGAAGCCATGGATCAACGGCGAGTGGTCTGGTACTTACATGTGGAACTCCACTATCACTAAGTACTCTGACAACCTGCAACCACCAGCAAAACTGGAATTGGGTAGCTACCCAATGCTGCCAGGTGCAAAAGATGCCGGCTTGTTCTTCAAACCAGCACAGATGCTGTCTATCGGTAAGTCAACCAAGCATCCTAAAGAGTCTGCTCAGTTGATCAACTTCCTGCTGAACAGCAAAGAAGGTGCTCAGGCTCTGGGTCTGGAACGTGGTGTACCGTTGAGTAAAGCCGCTGTGGCTCAGCTGACTGCTGATGGCGTGATCAAAGATGATGCACCAGCCGTTGCCGGGTTGAAACTGGCGCTGTCTCTGCCGCATGAAGTTGCTGTTTCCCCTTATTTCGATGACCCGCAAATCGTTTCTCTGTTTGGTGATACCATCCAGTCTATCGATTACGGTCAGAAATCTGTGGAAGATGCTGCGAAATACTTCCAGCGTCAATCTGAACGTATTCTGAAACGCGCAATGAAATAATGTTGTACCCGTTTTAGACTGTAATTCATCCCTGCCGCACTGACGGCAGGGATTTTTCATTTAAATTAAAACAACCGCGATATTCAATTCGATCTCCCTCACAATTTGAAACCCCATTTTACTTTTTGTTACCCAAGACGATCTCGATCACAGAACGTAGTTTAATAATAAATAAAATAGAACTTGTCCCAAAAAGCATAATGCGTGTTTTTTATTAGAGATATCCTAACCAATAGGGAATATAACAATGAAATTTAAATTACTAGCTCTGGCAGTTACGTCATTAATTAGTGTGAATGCAATGGCTGTGACAATCGATTACCGTCATGAAATGCAAGATACCGCTAAAGGCGATCATAAAGATCGTATTTCAATGTCTCACCGTTTTGCTAATGGTTTTGGCCTTTCCGTTGAAGCAAAATGGAAAAACGGCGAGCCCAATAACAGCACTGTTGGAAACCGCGTAACACCAAATAAACCGTATCATGAAACCGTCAGCAACGGTACTGAAGTGGTTGCCAGCTATGTTTACAACTTCAATAAAACCTTTTCTTTGGAACCAGGTTTCTCTTTAGATTCAAACTCTACCTCTAACAACTACCGCCCTTACCTCCGCGGTAAAGTGAATCTTACTGACGATCTGTCTACCTCACTGCGCTATCGTCCATATTATAAGCGTAACAGCGGCAGTATTGGTGGAAGAAATACTTCAGAGAATGGATACAATTTAACTGCCGTTGTTAGCTATAAATTCCTGAAAGATTTCCAGGTTGATTACGAACTGGATTATAAAAAAGCAAACAAAGCAGGTTTTTATCAATCTGATTTCGAAACTTGGAAAATCGATCATGATGTGAAGCTTTCCTACAAAATCGATAAGAATTGGAAGCCTTATATGGCGATCGGTAATATCGCTGACTCTGGTACCAACGATGATCGTCAAACTCGTTACCGTGTTGGTGTGCAATACAGCTTCTAATAACGGGCTTGTTATTTAAATAAGCATTATTAGTTGGCAAAAGGGATGTTAGTGTTAATTGATTTACTCAGTTTTATCATTAACGTCCCTTTATTATGATGTCCGTCGTAGGTTAAGCAAGTTAGTTACGTTTCGTTGTTACATGTGGTGTCGTTAAATGCGTTTTAGCTGTTGAAATTGCTGTGTCTGATTTACCCTCTTCGTGTATGAATGTTATTTCTTTATTAAAGTTTGCGGTTCAGGGTAGTCATTTTTTCTCCGATGTGATGGCTACCCTATTTTTTATCATCGCCCAACGATTTTCCCCCTCCTTCCCTTTGTCAGGTGATCTATCATGATTGTTCGTTCTCTGCTTGTCGGGGCCATTATGATGTCTGTAAATGGATTAAGTTACGCTCAACCTGTTTTTCCTGTCTGGCCACACGGCGAAGCGCCGGGAGCCTCTTCTTCAACGCTACAGCCGCAAGTGGTCGAGCGGAGTAAAGATCCCTCTCTTCCCGATCGGGCAGCAACCGGGATTCGCAGCCCCGAAATTACCGTTTATCCAGCAGAGAAGCCCAATGGTATGGCGTTACTCATTACGCCTGGCGGTTCTTACCAGCGCGTCGTGTTGGATAAGGAAGGTAGCGATCTGGCACCGTTCTTTAATCAACAGGGCTACACCCTTTTCGTGATGACCTATCGCATGCCCGGAGAAGGCCATAAAGAAGGCGCTGACGCCCCGTTAGCCGATGCACAGCGAGCAATCAGAACCCTGAGGGCCAACGCCGAGAAGTGGCACATTAACCCACAGCGTATTGGTATTATGGGATTCTCCGCGGGTGGTCATGTTGCTGCCAGCCTGGGAACCCGCTTCGCCCAGTCCGTTTACCCCGCGACGGATGCCATTGACAGCGTAAGCGCACGCCCTGATTTCATGGTGCTGATGTACCCCGTCATTTCGATGCAGGCGGATATTGCGCACGCTGGTTCGCGCAAACAGTTAATCGGTGAGCAGCCGACGGAAGCACAGGTGCTGCGTTATTCTCCAGAGAAGCAGGTTACCGCTCAGACGCCACCCACGTTTCTGGTGCATGCCGTTGACGATCCGTCAGTGTCGGTTGATAACAGTCTGGTGATGTTCAGCGCGCTGCGGGAAAAACAGATCCCCGTCGAAATGCATCTCTTTGAGAAGGGGAAACACGGTTTCGGCCTGCGCGGTACCAAAGGACTTCCAGCGGCAGCCTGGCCTCAGTTGCTGGACAATTGGCTGCGAGTCTTACCTGTAAGTAACGAACCGTCGAAATAAATCGTTACGCCGTCACGGCTTCCGCAGACAGGGATAATCTCTTATACTGTATAAAATAACAGTTTTATTTGAGAAGTTTCATGACTGCGGAAGGACACCTGCTGTTTTCTGTTGCCTGCGCGATTCTGGCTAAGAAAGTTGAGCTATCGCCTGCGCTGGCTACCGGAGACTGGTGGCACATTATTCCCGGTGCACTCCTTACCGCGCTGCTGCCCGATATCGATCACCCTAAATCCGTCCTCGGGCAGCGCCTGAAGTGGCTTTCTTCGCCCATTGCCCGCCTCTTTGGCCATCGCGGGTTTACGCACAGCCTCCTTGCCATCGCCGCCGGTATTTTCTTTATTCAGACGCGCCTGCCGCCAGACTGGCCGATTCCGACCGATGCCTACCATGCCATGATCGTCGGTTATCTGAGCCACATTCTCGCGGATATGCTGACGCCCTCTGGCGTTCCTCTGCTCTGGCCCTGTCGCTGGCGTTTCCGCTTGCCGATTTTAAACAGCCAAAAAGGCAATCAGTTGGAACGCTTTCTGTGTCTTGCCTGTATCGGCTTTTCGCTGTATCAGCCACAAAAGAATCTGGATTGCTGCACCTATGAGCAGTCATTTCGCTTTTTACAGTCCGCGCAAACCTACCTTTTTCAATACGTGAAGTAACAGCGTTACTTACCGTCAGACATATCCCTGTAACATGATGGCAAAAGACCTGCTATCCTGTGCGCGTTTGTTATTTTTCATCGCAAAAAATCACGCTCCCTCCGCCGATCTCCACTACCGCGCGAGATCGTGGGCAGCATGACGCGATTCACTGATAGGGAGCAAAGTCGGATGAATTTTCCGCTACTCATAAATATTCTGCTATTTGTCGTATTACTGCTCGGATTAGGTTACGTCAGCCGTAACCCATCCTGGAGTCTGGCAAAGAAAGTGTTGCTGGGTTTGGTTGTCGGGGTGCTATTTGGTCTGGCACTGCATCTGATTTATGGTGGTGACAACCCGGTTGTTAAGCAGTCCATTTCATGGTTTAACATCGTAGGTAATGGCTATGTGCAGCTGTTACAGATGATCGTCATGCCGCTGGTCTTTATCTCCATCCTCAATTCCGTTGCCAAGCTGCATAATGCCTCATCATTAGGGAAAATAAGCGTGTTGACGCTTTCTACCCTGTTGATCACCACGCTGATTTCCGCGTTGGTCGGTGTTTTTGTGACTAACCTGTTTGGCCTGACGGCGACCGGGCTGGTGCAAGGTGCACAAGAAACCGCGCGATTAACGGCGATTGAAAGCAACTATGCTGGTAAAGTCGCTGACCTTAACGTGCCTCAGCTTATCCTGTCATTTATTCCTAAAAACCCGTTTGCTGAGCTGACCGGCGCGAACCCGACGTCTATCATCAGCGTCGTCGTCTTCGCTGCGTTCCTCGGCGTTGCGGCGTTACAGCTGCTGAAAGATGACGCGGTCAAAGGCGAACGCGTTTTAACCGCCATTGACACGCTGCAATCCTGGGTGATGAAACTCGTTCGTCTGGTGATGAAGTTGACCCCCTACGGCGTCATGGCGCTGATGACCAAAATGGTCGCCAGTTCTAACCTGCAAGACATCCTCAAGCTGGGCAGCTTCGTTGTCGCGTCCTATCTGGGGCTGGCGATTATGTTCGGCGTCCATGCGCTGATCCTGTCGTTCACAGGCATCAATCCGGCCCGTTTTTATCGCAAAGTCTGGCCTGTCCTGACGTTCGCGTTTACCAGCCGTTCCAGCGCGGCAACAATTCCACTCAGCATTGAAGCGCAAACGCGCCGTATTGGCGTGCCGCAATCTATCGCCAGCTTTGCGGCGTCTTTCGGCACGACAATCGGTCAGAACGGCTGTGCGGGGCTTTACCCAGCAATGCTGGCCGTGATGGTCGCACCAACAGTTGGCATCAACCCGTTGGATCCTGTCTGGATCGCGACGCTGGTCGGTATCGTCACCATCAGTTCTGCTGGCGTAGCCGGTGTGGGCGGTGGAGCCACCTTTGCCGCGTTAATCGTTCTACCCGCGATGGGGCTGCCGGTAACGCTTGTCGCGCTACTCATCTCCATTGAGCCGCTGATCGATATGGGTCGTACCGCACTTAACGTCAGCGGATCTATGACGGCCGGTACTGTCACCAGCCAGTTGATGAAGCAGACGGACAAAACGGTTTTCAACGCACAGGATGACGCTGAGTTGACGCACCGCTAAGCCGCATTTGCTGCACAAAAGAAAACGCCGATGGCTGATGCTATCGGCGTTTTTTTATGATGGGCCGTTGCTGCACAACGTTGAAAAACGGTCCCTACATTTTTTATGACACTTTTCTAATAACGATATCGTGCCATCGGGCTAGTTAGCGCTGCGGGTTAGTATCGTAAGCCTGGCAGCTCTGGAAGCCTTTATTGAGAACATGGCCCGTTTCGTTGTAACTAACGAAATAGTTCTGCGCTGTGCCATCACGGTTTTTCAGCAGATAATCGCTACAGGTGCCTTTGGCATTTACCAGACGTTTTTCTACTCCGCTACCTGCAAGTTGATGAACCTGCTGCTTCGTCATTCCCACTTTCACATCTTTCACCACGGGCTCATTGACATAGCTTTCTGCCTTGTTATAAGCCGAACATCCCGCCAGCATGACAGCACCAGCTGCCGCAATACATACCAGTAATCTGTTATTCTTCATCTCATCACCTCATTATTAATGGGTCACCCTAAGGCTAGTCGGCGGCGACCACTTTTTCAAATCATAACGCAGGGATGTAACATATTGGCCGATAGTCAAAAACCGGTTATCTATAGGGAAAATGACTACCTGACAGCTTGTTCTTTTTCTTCACGCCAATTCGTTTTACACTCAGGCAATCGTAATAATTCTTTTGCAGTATCAATAAGTTCAGGAGGGGATGGCATGTCATTACAAAACGACATTATCACTGCGTTGGGAGTGAAAAGCAGCATCGATCCAGCACAGGAAATCCGTGTTAGCGTTGATTTTTTAAAGAATTATCTGAATGCTCACCCGTTCGTTACGTCGTTAGTTTTGGGCATCAGCGGTGGTCAGGACTCTACGCTGACCGGCAAACTGTGCCAGACGGCTATCACGGAATTACGTAATGAGACCGGAAACTCTCGCTATCAGTTCATCGCCGTTCGACTGCCTTACGGCGTGCAGGCGGATGAAGCCGACTGTCAGGACGCCATCGCTTTTATCCAACCAGACCGCGTATTAACCGTCAATATCAAGCCGGCGATTGAAGCCAGTGAAGCCACTTTACGTGCCATTGGCGTGGAGCTTTCCGATTTTGTAAAAGGCAACGAGAAAGCCAGAGAACGCATGAAAGCGCAGTACAGCATCGCGGGCATGAATGCCGGGCTTGTCGTCGGCACCGATCATGCAGCAGAGGCGGTAACGGGCTTTTTCACCAAATACGGTGATGGCGGTACCGATATCAACCCGATTTTCCGGTTGAATAAGCGTCAGGGTAAAGCGCTACTGCGCGAACTTGGCTGCCCTTCTCATCTTTATACCAAAGCCCCTACCGCCGATCTGGAAGAAGACCGCCCGTCTCTCCCCGATGAAGTCGCGCTGGGTGTCACCTATGAAAAGATCGACGACTATCTGGAAGGCAAGCAGATCGAAGCTAAGGATGCGGCCATTATCGAAAACTGGTATCGCAAAACTGAACACAAGCGTCGTCCGCCGATTACCGTTTTTGATGATTTCTGGCGATAAATCATTGTGATAAGCAAACCGGATGCAGATAACGGCGTCTGGTTTGCTCTTAGTTTCTTTTGCACAGACTTCATAACCAGGTATGAATATGACGTCACAGCGCGCCACGCTCACGGGCTTACTGGCGATCGTTTTATGGAGCACATCCGTCGGACTTATCCGTAGCCTGACAGAAGCACTCGGCCCCATCGGCGGTGCCGCAATGATTTACTCCACCAGCACACTGTGTCTATTGGCCTTTTACGGTTTTCCCCGCATTAAGACTCTGCCCAGAGTCTATTTGTTCGCAGGCGGCGCAATGTTTGTCTGCTACGAGATCTTTCTGTCGCTGTCCATCGGGCTAGCGGATAGCCGCATGCAGGCGATAGAAATAGGGATGATTAACTATTTGTGGCCCAGTTTGACCGTGTTTTTTTCTCTTTTTATCAATCAGCAGAAAAGTCGTTTCCTGCTCTGGCCCGGCCTTGCGCTCTCGCTGGGCGGCATCGTGTGGATTATGAAAGGAGAAAGCGACTGGACACCAGAACTCCTGTGGAACAACATCTTAGCTAACCCGTTGGCCTACAGCCTGGCGTTTTCTGCGGCCCTGACCTGGGCGCTCTACTGCAATATCACCAGGCGTTACGGACAGGGTAAAAGCGGCGTCTCGCTGTTCTTTTTCGTCGCCTCATTCCTGCTCTGGATTCAGTACGCCTTCAGTGCCGAAGGGGCGATTTCATTAACCTTACCAAGTTCGCTGCAACTGCTCTTTATGGGAACATCGACCGCATTAGCCTATTCCGTCTGGAATATCGGTATTCAGCATGGCAACCTGACGTTGCTGGCAACCGCCTCTTATTTTACGCCCGTGCTTTCCACACTATTAGCCGCGCTCTGGCTCAATATCACGCCCGCTATATCATTCTGGCAAGGCGTCGTCATGGTCACTGCAGGTTCGCTACTCTGCTGGTATGCGACACGTACACCCACAAGCTGATTCGCAGCTATCCCCATGCTTTTCGGCTAAATTTTCCGTCCAATAAAAAACCCTAATCTGCTCGCGGTCACATTCTTCACGCTAACCTGCTATAGTCATCTCCACATTTCGTTACCTAAAAAATAGTCACACATGTTAAGGCGTTTCTTTTCCTACTATTCCCCTTACAAAGGGTTGTTCGTCCTCGACTTCGGCTGTGCCATTATCGCTGGCCTGCTTGAATTAGGGTTTCCGATGGCGATTAAAGCGTTCATCGACAAATTATTACCCGCTCAGGACTGGTCGCTGATCCTGTTGGCGTCAGTGGCACTATTGGCGGTATACCTGCTGAATACCGCGCTGATGGCCATCGTCAACTATTGGGGACATGCGCTAGGCGTGGGTATTGAAACCGATATGCGGCGGCAGGCCTTTGAGCATCTGCAAAATTTGCCGTTCCGTTACTACGACAATATGAAGACCGGCCATATCATCACCCACGTCACCAAAGATTTGGAAGAAGTCGGGGAAATTGCCCACCACGGCCCGGAAGACCTCTTCCTCGCGATCATGACGTTTATTGGTGCGTTCATCCTGATGGCGACGGTTCACCTGAATCTGGCGCTGCTGACGATTATTATCGTGCCTTTCATGACGTTTCTCGTCAGCCGCTATGGCGCTCGCATGACGGAGACGTGGCGTCAACTCTTTGGTCAGGTTGGCAACTTCAACGCCCGCATTGAAGAGAGCGTTGGCGGTATTCGCGTCGTTAAAGCGTTTGCTAATGAAGCGCATGAGAAGAAACTGTTCTCTAACGATAACGAAAACTACCGCCGTACCAAGTTGCAGGCCTATCGCATCATGACCGCCAGTATGACGCTCAGCTACCTCAGCACGCGCCTGATACAGCTTATCGTAATGCTGGCCGGGATTTGGTATGTCATTCAGGGCGAACTCAGCTACGGTGGTTTTATCGGCTTCCTGCTGCTGATTGAAGTGTTTTTCCGACCTGTCGCCAAAATTACCTCGGTGCTGGAGAGCTATCCCAAAGGGATTGCGGGCTTCAAACGTTTTACTCAACTGATCGACACCGTTCCTGAGATTGCCGACGCCCCCGATGCGCATGATGCCGGGCCGCTGAAAGGTGATATCCGGTTCAATCAGGTGAGCTTTGGGTATTCTGCCGATCGTCCGATTCTGCGTAATATTGACCTGTCGATTCGCGCAGGGGAAACCGTGGCGTTTGTTGGCCCCTCCGGTGCGGGCAAAACCACGCTTTGTTCTCTGCTTCCCCGTTTCTACGATTTAACCAGCGGCGCCATCACCATTGACGGCATGGATATCCGCCAGATGACGCAGGCGTCGCTGCGCAGTCAAATCGGCATCGTACAGCAGGATGTTTTCCTGTTCGGCGGTACCATTCGGGAAAACATCGCCTACGGTAAACTTGATGCCAGCGATGACGAAATCATGGACGCCGCACGGCGTGCACGGCTAGATGAGCTGATCGAAAATCTGCCTGACGGGCTGGATACCGTGGTCGGCGAGCGAGGCGTTAAATTATCGGGTGGGCAAAAGCAGCGTTTATCTATCGCGCGCATCTTCCTGAAAAATCCGCCAATCCTGATTCTGGACGAAGCAACGTCCGCACTGGATACCGCGACAGAGCAGGCGATACAGCAATCGCTCAGCGAGCTTTCCGCAGGGCGTACCACGTTGATCATCGCCCACAGGTTGGCAACCATACAGAACGCGGGACGCATTGTGGTGGTAGATAACGGCAGCATTATTGAGCAAGGCAGCCATCAGGTGCTGCTGGAGCAAAGTGGCATCTATGCCAGATTACATCAGGCGCAGTTCGGTCACGCCTGATTACGACCTTCCCCGGCGAGGTTATCCTCGCCTTTTTCTCTCTGCTTTCCTACATAGATGTGATTTCAGTGGTTCCCCTCGCAATAAATTGCATTTAAAATACATCTATTATGATTTCATCAGGACATGACGCCATGGCGAGAAAACCCCTGGGAAAATACCGACAGCGGGAGATCCGTACCGTCGGATTGATGATCGAGCTGTATGAAAAGCATCATCCTGAAACCGGCGATAACACGCAGCATAAAGACTTATTCAACTACGCCATCAAGCGTCTGGAACGCTGTCAATTCGGTGAAGATAAACCCGCGTGTAAGCATTGCCCCATTCACTGCTATCAACCCGCCCGACGTGAGGCGATCAAAGCGATTATGCGCTGGTCGGGGCCGCGGATGTTGTTGCGCCACCCGATTCTGGCAATACGCCATTTAATTGACGATCATCGGCCAGTGCCGGACTATCCGAAAAAAGAGGCTGCGCCAAATGGACGAGCAACGCGTTTAGCCTCGCAGCATACGGCACCAGCAGATACCGAATCGACGTTGAAATAGGCAAAATGAGGCGAATAAGATAGGAAAAGGCCGCTTACGCGGCCTTTTTGGGTGACTCTGTTACTCTTTGGGAGAGGCGTTCTCTACCCTGCTTTTTAGCTTTTGCCCCGGACGGAACGTGACCACACGGCGCGCCGTAATCGGAATATCTTCGCCAGTTTTTGGGTTACGTCCCGGACGTTGGTTCTTGTCTCGCAAATCAAAATTGCCAAAACCTGACAACTTGACCTGCTCGCCATTTTCCAAAGCGCGACGAACTTCTTCAAAAAACAGCTCGACTAGCTCTTTGGCATCCCGTTTGCTCAGCCCGAGCTTCTCAAACAGGTATTCTGACATTTCAGCTTTAGTAAGCGCCATAGGTTCAATCCCTCAAGGATGCTTGGAATCGCTGTTTTAATGCTGCTACGCATTCTGCAACGGTAGCGGCAATTTCCTCTTCTGCCAGTGTACGCGTGGTATCTTGCAGGGTCAGACTGATAGCCAGACTCTTATAACCTTCCGCTACGCCCTTCCCTCGGTACACGTCGAATAAGTTTACGCCAACTAACTGATTTGCGCCAACTTTCTTACACTCGGCCAAAATATCGCCCGCAGGGACATTTTCAGCGACCACAACGGCGATATCGCGACGGTTCGCCGGGAAGCGGGAAACCTCGTTCGCCTCAGGCAATACGCGGTCTGCAACCTTATCCCACAACAATTCGAACACCACGGTGCGTCCGTTAAGATCCAACTTGCGCTCCAGTTCTGGGTGAATAACGCCAATAAATCCAATGCGTTCTCCGCACAGATAAATAGCAGCACTTTGTCCTGGATGCAATGCCGGATTGTTTTCGGCTTTGAACTCAACATCAGACAACTTGCCCGTCAATGCCAGTACCGCTTCCAAATCGCCTTTTAAATCATAGAAGTCAACGGCCTGACGCGCCAGATCCCAATGCTCTTCATAACGCGTGCCAGTAATCACACCCGCCAGCATCAGATCCTGACGAATACCCAGGTCAGCACTGGTATCCGGTACAAAACGGAGACCGCTTTCAAACAGGCGCAGTCGGCTTTGTTGACGGTTTTGGTTATACACTGCCGCGCTCAGCAAGCCGCTCCACAGCGATAAACGCATCACCGACATCTCTGCGGATATCGGGCTCGGCAAGCTCAGCGACGCTTCATTAGGGTGGATTAATCCCTGAATTTTCGGGTCAACAAAACTGTAAGTAATTGCTTCCTGGTAGCCGTGATCGACTAATAATGTCTTCACGCGCTTCAATGACAGTGACGCTTCGCGATGCGAGGTCATGATCAATGGAGCCTGAGTCGGAATATTCGGAATGTTGTTGTAGCCGTAAATACGCGCGACTTCTTCAACCAAATCTTCTTCAATTTCCATGTCGAAGCGCCAGCTCGGTGCCGTCGCCTGCCAACCTGCATCGGTTTTCGCAACGTTACAGCCCAGACGCTGCAGAATATCGCCCACGTGCTCATCGGCAATCACATGGCCAATCAGACGATCCAGTTTCTCACGGCGCAGCGTAATCGTTGCGCGAGCTGGCAAATCTGCCTCGCTAGTCACATCAACGACCGGACCGGCTTCACCACCGCAGATATCGATCAGCAGGCGAGTCGCGCGCTCAATAGCTTTATGCTGTAACGCCGGATCGACACCACGCTCGTAGCGGTGAGACGCATCGGTGTGCAAACCGTGACGACGTGCGCGTCCGGTAATTGACAGCGGGTTGAAGTAAGCGCATTCCAGCAGAACATTTTGCGTTTCTTCATTGACGCCAGAATGCTCGCCGCCAAAGATACCGCCCATCGCCAGCGCACTCTGCTGGTCAGCGATAACCAGCGTATCCGCGTTCAGCTTCGCTTCGTTACCATCCAGCAGCGTCAGCGTTTCGCCTTCTGTCGCCATACGCACGATAATGCCGCCGTTGAGACGGTCGAGATCGAACGCGTGCATTGGTTGGCCGAGTTCCAGCAGAACGTAGTTCGTCACATCAACAACCGGATCGATAGAACGAATACCGCAACGGCGCAGCTTTTCGCGCATCCACAGTGGCGTTGCCGCCTTAACGTTGATGCCTTTCACCACACGGCCTAAGTAACGCGGGCATGCCTGCGGCGCATCGACCTGAATCGGGAAGGTATCCTGAATCGTCGCAGCAACGGGCTCAATAGTCGGTTCATTCAACGCCAGCTGATTCAACACGGCCACATCACGCGCCACACCGATAATGCCTAAGCAATCAGCACGGTTTGGCGTCACGCTGATTTCAATCGCGTTGTCATCCAGCTTCAGGTACTCACGAATATCCGTGCCAATCGGCGCGTCTGCTGGCAGTTCAATGATGCCGTCGTGATCGTCGGAAATACCTAACTCGGAAAATGAGCACAGCATGCCTTCAGACGGTTCACCACGCAGCTTGGCGGCTTTAATTTTGAAATCGCCCGGCAAGACGGCACCGACCGTCGCCACAGCCACTTTCAGGCCCTGACGGCAATTCGGCGCGCCACAGACGATGTCCAGCAGGCGCTCACCGCCGACATTGACTTTCGTCACACGCAGTTTGTCTGCGTTCGGGTGCTGCCCACATTCAACCACTTCACCGACAACCACGCCGTGGAATGCGCCAGCAACAGGCTCAACGCCATCCACTTCCAGCCCTGCCATCGTGATCTGTTCAGATAGCGTTTCACTGTCAACCGCCGGGTTTACCCACTCGCGTAACCAGAGTTCACTGAATTTCATGATGTATACCCGCCTTACTTAAACTGTTTGAGGAAACGCAGATCGTTTTCGAAGAATGCACGCAGATCGGTCACGCCATAGCGCAGCATCGTCAGACGCTCCATGCCCATACCGAACGCGAAGCCGGAATACACTTCTGGGTCGATACCGACATTACGCAGGACATTCGGGTGCACCATGCCGCAGCCCAGAACTTCCAGCCATTTGCCGTTTTTACCCATCACATCCACTTCAGCAGACGGTTCAGTAAACGGGAAATAAGACGGACGGAAGCGAACCTGCAAATCTTCCTCAAAGAAATTACGCAGGAAATCATGCAACGTGCCTTTCAGGTTGGTGAAGCTGATGTCTTTATCGACGATCAACCCTTCCATCTGATGGAACATCGGCGTGTGGGTCTGATCGTAATCGTTACGATAAACGCGACCAGGCGCGATGATGCGGATAGGCGGTTGCTGCTTTTCCATGGTACGAATCTGAACGCCAGACGTCTGTGTACGCAGCAGACGTGTCGCATCAAACCAAAACGTGTCGTGGTCAGCACGCGCAGGGTGGTGCCCTGGAATATTCAGCGCATCAAAGTTGTGATAATCGTCTTCGATTTCTGGCCCGGTTACCACGGAAAAACCCAGCTCGCCGAAGAAGGTTTCGATGCGATCGATGGTACGGGTCACCGGATGCAGGCCACCATTTTCAATGGTGCGGCCCGGCAGGGAAACATCGATGGTTTCTTGCGCCAGACGCGCATTTAACTCAGCGGATTCCAGCATGTGCTTACGGGCATTCAGCGCGTCCTGAACGTCTTGCTTAGCCTGGTTAATGACAGCACCAGCAGCAGGGCGCTCTTCAGCCGGCAACTCGCGCAGCGAGGTCATCTGAAGGGTTAAGTGACCTTTTTTGCCCAGATATTCGACACGCACATTTTCCAGTGCGGCAACATCCTGAGCCTCTTCTATAGCTGTTCTGGCTTTGGCAACCAGCTCTGCGAGATGTGGCATTGTGTTCCTCTTTTTCTGCCTATGTGGCCAACGGTCATGATTGAAGAATGTCGTTTTACTCAAAACGATAAATGTTACTAAAAACAAGAGTAAAAACCGATTATTGTAAACAAAAAAGCCTCCCTATGGGGAGGCTTAAGCGCTACTTTTCGTTTCTTTTCTTACGCGCAAAGCCCCCTGAATTCAGGCGCTAAAGTAAAAAAAGAAACGGAAAATAGCAGCGTTCATACTTGCGTTACCTTTGTCTTATAAATAATAAAAACGGAAAGTGTAGAGCTCGACGAAAAGAGGGAGCCAAAGCTCCCTCTCTCAACTGACTTACGCCAGTGCTGCTTTCGCTTTTTCGACCAGCGCGCTGAACGCTAACTTATCGAATACTGCGATATCAGCCAGAATCTTACGGTCAATTTCAACAGAGGCTTTTTTCAGGCCGTTGATGAATTTGCTGTAAGACAAACCGTTTTGACGAGCTGCCGCATTGATACGTGCAATCCACAGCTGACGGAATTGACGTTTACGTTGACGACGGTCGCGGTAAGCGTATTGGCCAGCTTTGATTACTGCCTGGAAGGCAACACGATAAACACGCGAACGGGCACCGTAGTAACCTTTCGCTTGTTTCAATATTTTCTTGTGACGTGCACGGGCAACTACACCACGTTTTACGCGAGCCATATGCTCTCTCCTAAAGTCTTATTCTGAATTAAAAAAAGGTTACTTATGCGTACGGCAGACATGCGATAACAAGACCCAGATCCCCTTTGGAGACCAGACCTTTTGGACGCAGGTGACGTTTACGCTTAGTTGACTTTTTGGTCAGAATATGACGCAGGTTAGCATGCTTACGCTTAAAGCCACCGCTTGCGGTTTTTTTAAAGCGTTTAGCGGCGCCACGTACTGTTTTAATCTTTGGCATTGTTATTTCCACTTCGCATTGTTAATAAAACGAATCAGATAAGGCGAACAAAGCCGTACAACACAAAGGTTGTACGGTCTTGCTACTTGAATGCCTTACTGTTTCTTCTTCGGTGCTAGCACCATGATCATCTGACGGCCTTCGATCTTCGATGGGAAGGATTCGACCACTGCCAGTTCACTCAGATCGTCACGAACGCGGTTAAGCACTTCGATACCAATCTGTTGGTGCGCCATTTCACGACCGCGAAAACGCAGTGTGATTTTAGCTTTGTCACCATCTTCAAGAAAGCGAATCAGGTTGCGTAGTTTGACCTGATAGTCGCCATCATCGGTACCAGGTCGGAATTTAATTTCCTTAACCTGAATAACTTTTTGTTTTTTCTTCTGTTCCTTTGTGGCCTTACTCTTCTCATAAAGGAACTTGCCGTAATCCATAATTCGGCAAACCGGCGGCTCGGCGTTCGGACTGATTTCAACTAAATCAACACCTGCTTCTTCGGCTTTTTCTAATGCTTCATTTAGACTTACGATGCCCAGCTGTTCGCCTTCGACGCCTGATAGGCGTACCTCATGTGCGCGAATCTCTCTGTTGATGCGATTAGGACGCGCCGGTTGAACTCGTTTTCCGCCTTTAATACCTATACCTCCAATTGATGAAGACTACGGCTGCGAATCTCTTGCTGCAGCTTACTGATGACTTCACTGACATCCATGCTCCCAAGGTCTTTACCACGACGAGTACGGACAGCAACTTTTCCTGCCTCGACCTCTTTGTCGCCACAAACCAGCATATAGGGAACACGGCGTAAAGTGTGTTCGCGGATTTTAAAGCCTATCTTCTCATTTCTCAAGTCTGCTTTTACACGAATGCCCGCTTCTTGCAGTTTTCGGGTCAATTCGTTGACATAATCAGACTGGCTATCAGTGATATTTATAATCACCGCTTGAACCGGGGCTAACCAGGTCGGGAAGAAACCAGCGAATTCTTCGGTCAGAATACCGATGAAACGCTCCATTGATCCCAAAATAGCCCGGTGAATCATAACCGGAACCTGACGCTCGTTGCTTTCGCCAACGTAAGACGCGTTCAGACGGCCCGGTAATGAAAAGTCGAGTTGCACCGTACCACACTGCCACGCACGATCCAAACAGTCATGCAGGGTAAATTCAATTTTTGGGCCGTAGAACGCCCCTTCACCCGGCTGATAGGCGAACTCGATGTTATTTTCAGTCAACGCGGCCGCCAAATCGGCTTCAGCGCGATCCCACATCTCATCGCTACCAATACGTTTTTCAGGACGAGTAGACAGTTTCACCACGATTTTTTCAAAACCGAAGGTGCTGTACATGTCATACACCATCTTGATGCAGCTGTTCACTTCATCACGAACCTGCTCTTCCGTACAGAATATGTGCGCATCATCCTGAGTGAAGCCACGCACACGCATTAAGCCATGCAGAGAGCCTGACGGTTCATTACGGTGACAGCTACCAAACTCAGCCATACGCAGCGGCAGGTCGCGGTATGATTTCAATCCCTGATTGAAAATCTGTACGTGGCCTGGGCAGTTCATTGGCTTGATGCAGTATTCACGGTTTTCTGATGACGTCGTGAACATCGCTTCTTTATAGTTTTCCCAGTGACCGGTTTTTTCCCACATCACGCGGTCCATCATGAATGGACCTTTTACTTCCTGATACTGATACGACTTCAGCTTCATGCGCACAAACGCTTCCAGCTCGCGGAAGATCGTCCAGCCGTCGTTGTGCCAGAACACCATACCTGGCGCTTCTTCCTGCATATGGTACAGGTCAAGCTGTTTGCCGATCTTACGGTGGTCGCGCTTAGACGCTTCTTCAAGACGTTGCAAATAAGAAGCTAGTTGCTTTTTATCTGCCCATGCGGTGCCGTAGATACGTTGCAGCATTTTGTTTTTGCTGTCGCCACGCCAGTAAGCGCCGGACGTTTTCTGCAATTTGAAATGGTGGCAGAAACGCATATTCGGTACGTGCGGACCACGGCACATATCGATGTATTCTTCATGGTGATACAGACCCGGACGATCATCACGACTGATGTTCTCATCCAGAATCGCCATTTTGTAGGTCTCACCGCGTGCAGCGAACGCATCGCGCGCTTCTTGCCAACTGACTTTTTTCTTAATGACGTCATAGTCAGTGTCAGCAAGCTCATGCATACGCTTTTCGAGCAGCTCAATGTCTTCCTGAGTCAGGGTACGGTCGATATCAACGTCATAGTAAAAACCGTTATCGATAACAGGACCAATCGCCATTTTGGTATCTGGCCACAGTTGTTTAATCGCATGGCCCAGTAGGTGCGCACAGGAGTGGCGAATAATTTCCAGACCGGCTTCATCTTTAGCGGTGATGATGGCTAACTGCGCATCGGTATCGATCTTATCGCTGGCGTCAACCAGCTCGCCATTGACACGTCCTGCGATACAGGCTTTTGCCAGACCGGGACCAATATCAAGTGCAACATCGAGGGGAGAAACGGCGTGGTCGTAATGACGCTGACTTCCATCAGGAAGGGTGATAACTGGCATTATAATTCCCTTATTTACAGTGGTGAGCCACACGAAAGCTCACATGCAAAAAATCGTATATCAATTGAAAATCAAAAGTGTTAGCCATGCTATTTCTCTTTACTCTGTGAAATATATACACATGATGCGAACACTAAAGGTGCGCATTAGCGTGACATGGATAACGTCGGGGCAATAATACACCTTATAAGTGGTGTGTTAAAGCCGGATAGTGGCCTGTTCATCTTTACATCATGATGAACAGGCTACGGGGAGTTACTGTGTCTGCACCGACTTCATCGCGGCATTATTTTTGCGGGAGAATCGGAAACCAAGCCAAATAACGGCAATCCAGAACGGAATTAAGATGACCGAAATGCGAATTCCTGGCGAAAGCAGCATAATCACCAGAATCCCCGCCAGAAATGCCAGACACAGGTAGTTACCCCACGGATACCAGAAGGCTTTAAATGCAGGAACAATGCCCTTCTCTATCATCGCCTGACGAAAACGCAGGTGCGCAAAGCAGATCATGATCCAGTTAATCACCAGCGTCGACACCACCAGCGCCATCAACAGTTCAAAGGCTTTGCCTGGCATCAGATAGTTGATCGCCACGCCAAACGACGTTGCTAAGGCTGACAGCACGATAGAACGAACGGGAACACCACGCGCGTTGACCTTCGCGAGAGATTTCGGCGCATTTCCCTGTTTTGCCAAACCGTAAAGCATCCGGCTATTGCAGTACACGCCGCTGTTATAAACCGATAACGCCGCCGTTAGCACGACGATATTAAGTATGTTTGCCACCATGTTGCTATTCAGCGCATGGAAAATCAGGACAAACGGACTCCCGCCATCGACAACCTTTCCCCACGGATAAAGCGATAACAAAATAGACAGCGCGCCGATATAGAAAATCAGGATGCGATAAACCACCTGATTGGTCGCCTGCGGAATAGAACGCTTCGGATCGGCCGCTTCGGCAGCGGTAATACCCACCAATTCCAAACCGCCGAATGAAAACATGATCACCGCCATCGCCATGATCAATCCGCTTGCGCCATTCGGCATGAATCCGCCATGGATCCATAAGTTACGCACCGTTGCCGTTTCACCGCCGTTGCCACTTAGCAGCAACCAACTACCGAAGACAATCATCCCAACGATGGCAAGCACTTTGATCAGGGCGAACCAGAATTCCGTTTCCCCAAACATCCGCACATTAACCAGATTGATAAGGTTGATCAGCACGAAGAATATCGCGGCGGACAGCCAGGTTGGCGTTTCAGGCCACCAGTATTGAATATAAATTCCCACGGCCGTCAGTTCAGCCATCCCTACCAGAATAAACATCGCCCAGTAGTTCCAGCCAGCCAGAAAGCCAGCAAAATCGCCCCAGTACTTATAGGCAAAATGACTAAACGAACCCGCTACCGGCTCCTCCACCACCATCTCACCCAACTGCCGCATAATCAGAAACGCAATCATTCCGGCAATTGCATAGCCCAATAAAACGGACGGACCTGCCATTTGGATAGTCTGCGATATCCCTAAAAACAATCCGGTACCAATCGCGCCACCCAGCGCAATCAGTTGAATATGTCGATTCTTTAACCCTCGTTTTAGAACCAATTCCTGTTGATCGTTTGCTATGTTGTTTTGAGCATTTGCCATGTTGTTTTTGTGCTTCCTGTAAAGCCTTCTTCATTTTATAACAATGCCTGCTTACGCCATCAGCATGAAGGATGACGTAAGCAGGCAAAAGGATAGGTGTTTTACGCGTTACACAGTGATTGAGCCATTAACGTTCCGGGATGACACTTTTAAACGTTAACTCCACATCATCACGATCGCGCTCAGCGGCAAGCGCCTCAGTCTCACTTTTCTCTGCATTCTGGGGCAACAATTTTTTCAATAACGCTAACTGCTGGCGTTGCTGCTCTACGATTTCTTGCAGCAATTTCACTTGCTCATTCGCTCTGACACTCGCCCGATTAACAAAAAACCAGACCAGCGCGGCCAGCAGCACAATCAGCAAGACAAAAACCACTTCTAATATGTTCACAACGACTCCACTTATAACCACTTATGACAGGTACCTGTGAGCTATCTTACCACCGTGGCATAGCCAAGTTCGATACCCAACCCTATCCGTTATTCGCATCGTGTTGGTACGCATCGCTATCGTGTTGGTATAAAAGGAACGTTTTTCGACATCGCTTGCGACGGCCCGCAGGGGGGCGACCAGGGATGACACGCCATAAAAAAGCCTGTCGGCAAGGACAGGCTCAGGCATTGATAGGGAATATCAGAAAGGGTAATCGTGGTAGCCCATTTGCTCAGAGATATTTCTCGCTGCGGTGTGCAGCGTAGCGACATATTCGTGTTTATTTTCTTCTGAAAAACGAATCGTTGGGAAAGAAATACTGAGGCCCGCAATCACCACGCCAAAGCGATCGAATACTGGCACGGCGATGCAACGCAGCCCTTCTTCTTGCTCTTCGTTGTCTTCTCCGTAGCCTTGCTCACGCACGACATCCAATTGGTTGAGAAGCGCTTCAGCAGAGCACAGCGTGTGTGGCGTACTGCGAGTGAATTCGACGGTCGATAGAACCTCTTCCACTTCGCTGCGATCGCGCCATGCCAACAACACTTTACCAATTGCGGTACTGTGCAGCGGATTGCGGCGGCCAATGCGTGAATACATACGCAGGTTATACATCGAATCAATCTTGTGGATATAAACGATGCCGTCTTCATCCAACGCGCCAAGGTGGATCGTTTCCCGCGTTAGTGCAGACAACTCACGCATCTGTATATCCGCACTGCGGATTAAATCTACGTTCTGCAATGCTTTTGCCCCAAGTTCAAACAACTTGAGCGTCAGCGAATATTTCTCTGATTCACCTTCCTGCGCAACATAGCCCAGGGATTTCATCGTCTGCAAGAAGCGGTAAACGGTACTCTTGGACATCATGACGCGCTGAGAAAGCTCGGTAATACCAATTTCTCTCTCTTCACCTAATGCCTGTAAAATACCAAAAACCTTTAAAACGGACGACACGGAATCGGGTTGTTTATCTAAATCTGCACTAGCCATTTTTGTGGTTACCCTACTCAGGTTTTTTGTTTTAAAAAAAATAGAACAATGGTTTTAGTATAAAGGGAACGCTTTGATTATGGCAATGGAGCAATAACGATAATCAAGTTAAGTTTGAGAAATAACCGTGTCAGAGACTTAATAAAATAATATGTAAGAAAATATTTTAAAATAATCCGCGCCATAAAATGTGACGCGGATTTATTAGTATTATTAGTGCCAGACTGAATCAGGAACCTTCGCCAGATACAGCGCAGGCTTTCCATCTACGTCAGAAGTAAACAGAACTTGTTTATTATCCGGTGTAAAGGAAGGATGTGGGTGAGTAACCTGACGGTCGCCTTCCAACACATCCCAGGATGTATTGTGCTGTGCAATGCGATGTTCTTTGCCTGTTTTCAGATTGAAAACATACAAGAACGGATCGTTCTCAATTTTGTAACCGCCATCGTCCTGCACGTCGACCGGCGCATCAGAACCATCACCTACCAGCAGCGTACCATCATAGTTACTCATCAGGTGAGAACACGGCGGCATTACGCGCAGTTGGCGATCTTCCAGCGTAACCGGATCGATGCTGCGGATGTAGCGATTGGTATCGTCTTTAAGGTAAGAGACGTAAATCATCGCAGAGCCATCTGGAACCCAGAATTCGTGGGTGCAGCTTTCGCCTTCAGCATGCTCTTTCACTTTACGCATGTTGGTGCCATCTTCATTGATGAACCACATACGCGCATCAACCAGGTCATGTGGGCCTTCATGGCAGAAAGCCACGGTGTTGTCATCACCCGGACGATAGATTGGGTGACCCAGCCACTGATTTTCCTGAAGGATAGTCTCCGCTTCGCCCGTTATCAAATCGACGCGAATCAGACGACAGCAAGGATTAGTGAAATAGAATTCCTGGAATTTTTTCCAATCGGTCAGTGGCTTCCAGTCTTCTTTTTTGATCTCAATACCGACCATTTTGGTGCAATCGGAGTTGGCAACCCAGGTACCGTAGCCGACCCAATCGTCAGGCACCTGATAAATCGTTTTCTCTTCCAGCGTAGCCAGATCGACACGCATCAGATTACGGGTATTTTTAACGTAATACAGCGCATCGTCATTCGGAGACAGGAAGCCACCGAAGGTGTTGTCGCCTTTGCCTTCCGTCAGCTGCGTGGCGCTCTGCTCTTTTAAATCCAGCAGATAGTAATTCCACGGGCCATCAAATGCAGCACCAAACAGCAGCTTGCTGCCGTCATTGAAGAAACACTTCTGGTAGAAATAGTTGCGATGGCAGATAACATCGGGCGGGGTTAAGCGCACAACTTCGGTGCCGGTTGCTGAATCCTGGTAGGTATGAAACGTTAGGGGGATCTTGTTACCTTTGGCCATCCGTAAATCCTTAGAACTTATCATGAAGAATCTGACGCCACACGCGCATACTCTTCGATAACCTGACATTTCGATCGCCCGATAAATCGGTCATCCCGACACCGGTTGTTCAAAAATCAGGCCACCAATCTCACGCGAGACGCCTGTTATATCGGCATTATAGAAACAATGTTTCATTTTTCCGTGATCGTGGTTTTATTTTATAAAACATTCTTCATATTTTCACCACCTGTTTCAGACCTAATGAAAACATTCGGGCGGAGAAAACGCAGGAGCGATGAACCAATAAACACAGAAATAACAAAGGCCCGAATGGGCCTTTGGGAAGATAACGGTAGAAGATAATATCGTAAATTACTTCAGGTATTCGCCGGAGCGCAGCGCTTCGATACGCTTATCCAACGGCGGGTGTGACATGAACAGTTCGCTGAAGGATTTCGATTTTCCGTTAATGCAGAAAGCCATCATGCTGCTCTCTTCCTGCGGCTCATAGCTGGTCTTCAGGCGTTGCAGTGCAGCGATCATTTTCTCACGCCCCACCAACTTGGCTGAACCGGCATCCGCATGGAATTCACGGTAGCGTGAGAACCACATGGTGATGATGCTGGCAAGAATACCAAACACCAGTTCCAGCACGGTGGCGACAGCAAAGTAAACCAATGGGTTACCGTTACTGCTTTCACCTTCGTCACGGTTGCCGGACAGGAAACCGGAAACGACTTGCGCGATGAGACGAGAGATAAAGATAACGAAGGTGTTTACGATCCCCTGAACCAATGTCATGGTCACCATGTCGCCATTCGCGATGTGGCTAATCTCATGCGCGATAACGGCTTCCGCTTCGTCACGGCTCATGTTTTGCAGTAAACCAGTACTCACGGCCACCAGCGACGCATCACGACGGGCTCCCGTTGCGAACGCATTGATGTCCGGTGCATGGTAGATTGCCACCTGTGGCATCGCGATCCCAGCCTGCTGTGACTGTGAACGAACCGTTTCCATCAGCCAGCGTTCAGTTTCGTTACGTGGTTGTTCAATGACTTCACCGCCAACGGACCGTAACGCCATCCATTTAGACATCAGCAGTGAAACAAACGCACCGCCAAAGCCAAACAGCCCAGCCATAATCATTAAGCCCTGGACACTGCTGGACTGAATTCCCGTCAGGCTGAGTACCAGCCCGAAAACCAACATCACCGCCAGGTTGGTGATCAGGAAAAGCGCAATACGCATCATAAAGGTCTGATTTCCTCTTGCAGAAAGATAAAGTTTGCACCCATACATCGTATGGGTTGCCGTGGCATTTTCAAGCATTCTTAACTTTTCAGTTACTAAATCCACATAACTTTACACTTTTCAAAAGGAAAGCGGCATCCTGCCTGCTGTCAATCCTGATATGTCAGCGCGACAACGTTGACCGAAACTCGATAAATTCGGCAGCGTGATCCACCTGAATCGCCCCCACCCCCGCGCGAATTAATGCGCCCCATACGGCGTCAGGTTCAGCTAAGGCTCGTGTGTCGCTATAGTCGAGCGAATGCGAGCAATCCAGCGTGTTCACCCAAATCCGAACCCCAAGCCGTTGAAACTCGGCATACGCTTCGGTCACCGCATCAATATGATCAAAATTGGCTTCCACAATGCCGACGCCAATATCATCAATCTGTCGCAAAATATCGACGGTTTTCCCCCGTTTGAGGTGGATCATCGGCATGTAGGGCACCTGGGTATCCCGCGACGGTGAGGCAATGGGAAAACGGGCAGAGGCAAGATCAACCGGGCTTTTCATAATCACGCCAGCACTCAGGCCTTTATCGCGGATATCGCGGGCGATCACACCAAATTCGTGCTCATGTTTGACATCCACATTGATGACAATACGTCCTCGCGCTTCTTCGAGAACTTCATACAGCAACGGGACTTTTTCGTTGCTCAATGACCATGCAGAACCGCCATCGCTCCCGCGTAGACGTGCCTGACGAATCTCCGCCAGCGTCATCTTGCCAATGCAGCCGCGCATATCGCTCGTGCGATCGAGCGTATCATCATGAATCACGACAACGTGGCTATCAGCCGTCAATTGCGCATCCATCTCCACGATATCAACGCCCAGACGAATCGCCTCACGCAGCGCCGCCAGCGAATTTTCCGGTGCCGAATCCCAAACGCCACGATGCGCTACTGCCAGAACCGTCGCGTTTTGCGCCGCAATTACGTCCTGAGTTATGCCTCTATTTTGCCTTGTCATCTGTCGAAAACTCCAAATAAACGGGAAATGTCACGAGTGACGGGAAACCGACTGCGCGAAATGCTGCAACAGGAGATCGCCCCGAGAAACCACATTGTCCAGGGCCTGCTGCGGCGTTTCTTGCTCTGCCCAGACCTTCTCCAGTTCTTCATCCATGATGGTGCGAATTTGTGGCATGTTGCCCAAGCGGAACCCGCGCGTATAAGGCAGTGGCGGTTTATTAGTGAGTTGTTTCAACGCAACATCGCTGCCGGGGTATCGGGCATAAAATCCCTGATCGCGAGTGAGTTCGTAAGCGGGTTGTGTCACCGGTAGATAGCCCGTCATCTGATGCCATTCGGCGGCATTTTCCGGCAGCGTGAGGAAATGCAGGAATTCAGCGATCCCTTGATAATGCGATGCTGCTTTCCCTTTCATGACCCAAAGGCTTGCCCCTCCGATGAACGTATTCTGCGGCGCGCCTTTCGCTTCCTCGCTGTAAGGCAGCATGCCTACACCGTAGTGAAATTTGGCATAGTTCTGAATCTTGCGTAACCCGCCCGATGAGGTAGTCAATATGCCGCAGTCGCCGTTATAAAAGCGTGTAGTGCCTTCATCATTGCGGCCGAAATAGCTGAACGCCTTCTTCTTCATCATCTCCGCAAGCTGGGTGATGTGGGCGACCTGCAACGGACCGTTCACCAACAGGTGCGCGTCGACACCATCGAAGCCATTGTTTTTCGTCGCAATCGGCAATCCGTTCCAGACGCTAAAGGCTTCCAGTAATATCCAGCCCTGCTGTCCTGCATTCGTATAACCGCATGTCATTCCACTCTCGCGCAGCCGCATCGCGTCGTATGCCAGTTCATTCCAGGTGCGTGGCGGCTTATCAGGATCGAGCCCCGCTTTAATAAACGCATCTTTGTTGTAGTAGAGAACGGGGGTGGAACTGTTAAACGGTTGGGAAATCAGGTGTCCGGTCTGACTGTCGCTGTAAAACAGTCCCACCGCAGGCAAAAAGGCTTTTTCGTCATTATCGATACCAACCTGATTGAACAGATCGAACACCGGGATAATCGCCCCGCTGTGCATCATATTCGGTGTACCGACATCATAAACCTGCAAAATATCCGGCGCGTTACCCGTGCGATAAGCGGCAATGCCAGCGGCCAGCGTCTGTTCATAGCTGCCTTTGTAGATAGGCTCAACGTGGTACGCCGTCTGAGATTCATTAAACCGGTTGACCAGCCGTATTAATTCCGTGTTCAGGTTGCTGTCCATGCTATGCCAAAACGTCAGCTCAACCGCCGCCCTGGCAGACAGCGGAATGAGCAAGACCACACTTAACAGCATCAAAAAAACAGACGTGAACCTAAACCGAATCATCATGATGTTTTCTCCGGTACGATTTAAAAATCGCGTTTTTTTAGGAAAATTTCATTTTGGAAAACGTGTTTTAGGAAAAAGGTGTGCTGATAATGACGCTAGAGTTCGCCTGTGACACGTAGATGACTGGGAAGGTGATGAACTGTATCGCGATATTTCAGCAGGTAAGAGAGGGGAAATCGTGTAGCAGAAAAACCTTATGTCAGAAAAACGTTGTGGCGGACAGCCCTTCGACTGCCCGCCACGGTATTCGGTTAGCTCTGTGCGTGTGCCATATCCGTACGCATTGAAGCAGCAACGGGTTGATGTTTCGGTGGTTTAACCCACAGAGTGATCAGCAGCGAAACGACAGACATAATGATGATGGCCATAAAGGTAGCCTGGAAGCCACCAAGCTGAGCGGCGATAAACGAGCCAGACAATGCACCGATACCGAACCCCTGATAAATCACGCCGTAGTTTTTGCTGTGATTTTTCAGGCCGAAGAAATCGCCAACAATCGCCGGGAACACGGTGATATTGCCGCCAAAGCAGAAGGCAATGGCGCTGACACAGGTAAAGAACAGAAGCGGGTTAAGCGGCAGGAATGTCATCACGGACACCGCCAGGATCGTCACGAACAGGGTAAAACTGATCACCCGCATACGTCCGACATTATCGGAAAGCGCCCCAAGCACAATCCGTCCAACGGTATTAAAAATCGCAATCGCAGACACGGCATTGGCCGCCATTGCCATATCCATTCCGGCCATTTGCACGCCGATATCTTTCACAATGCCAATCAAATACAGGCCGCTCATGCACGCGGTGAAGAAGATAATAAACAGCAAATACGATTCTTTGGTCGCCAACATTTCAGCCAGCAAGAAATCACGCGCCTGCCCCTGAACCGCAGCCTGTTGAACCGGTACTACAGCAGGTTCTTTCAGCAGTGAGCTACCAACCAAAATCATCGCCATGACAATAATGCCCCAGTAGAAAAAGGCTTCTGACACACCGACTTCCGCAATCAAAAAGCTGTTTACGTATTTGAACAGCAGGCTTCCGGTACCAAAGGCGCCAACAGAAATGCCCGCAATCAACCCTTTCCGGTTAGGGAACCATTTGATCAGATTGGACAGCGTCGTGATGTATGCCGTGCCGTCAGCAAAACCGACAACAACGCCCATCAGCAGATAAATCAGCGTTAGCGACGGGCTTACCGCACTCGCCATCAGACCCGCACCCAGTGCGATACCAGCGATCATCGTTAAGCGACGCAGACCAATACGCTCCTGAAATTTACCGGCAAACAGCGTGGCAAAGGCCAGACAGAAACTGGTAATGGAAAACGTCGTCGCAACGGAGCTCAGCGTCCAGCCAAATTTGTCCACCAGCGGCTGGTTGAATAAACTCCAGGTGTAAATCGTGCCGAGTCCCATTTGGGTGATGATCGTACCGAGGACGATCAATCCCCGGTTAACTGGTTTGGTATTCATGGGCTTTCCCCTACATCAAAAATTGGTCCGATTCACTCGGTACGCTAAAAAATATAAGCTGATGTGGAGAAGAGAAATTTCATCAAAACACTGTCAGCTTATGGGCTGAGGCCAGTATACAAGCGGGCTGACAGTGGTTGATCGAATGGGGAATGAGATGCCTGAAACGCGGAATGAAATGCCGTTAAAGACGCATCAATGACCTGAACGCCTTTATCTTGCTTCGGCTTACCGGGACTTCAAAATCCAGATCGTTCAATCGCAGAATATAGGTATTGTTAAACCACGGCACAATTTCACGGATTTTCGTCAGGTTGACGCAGTAAGAACGATGGCAGCGGAAGAAGTACTCTTCCGGCAAGCGGCTGCAAAACTCCGTAATATTCATCGGCATGATGAATTCCTCACGCCGGGTATAAACCAGCGTGACCTTTTCCTGCGCGGCCGCATAGTAGATATTGTTAATATCCGTGACGATAATCCGTTCGTCTTTCATCAGGTTAATGGTGTGCTGCGCACTTCTCGGGGCACCAGAAGGCATGCCCGTTTCAACAGCAGGTGCCATTTGTCGCTGTTGCCAGGTCGTTTCCAGCTTACGCAGCATCGTGACGATACGCGATTCATGATACGGCTTGAGAATGTAATCGAAGGCTTCGACTTCAAACGCCTCAACCGCATGTTCTTTGTACGCCGTAATAAAAATGATGTAAGGCTTATGCGCGAATTTGCTGATATTTTGCGCCAGCCAGACGCCATCTAACGAGGGGATATTGATATCCAAAAAGATCGCATCGACGTCGTTATGTTGCAGATATTTCAGTACATCCAGCCCGTCATCAAATGTCGCCTCAATCGTAATATCACTGTGCTGTTTGATGAGGTAACTCAGCTCTTGCTGCGCGAGGAACTCATCTTCAACAATAATGGCTTTCATGGGTTGCCTCCTGTTTGTTCAGCAGCAGAATATCCCGGTTGTGGCACCTGAACGGTATCCGGCAACGCCGACGGGGTTTTATCTTCTCGTGGAATGTAGAAATAAATTTCGGTCCCCGGTTCCAGGCGGCGAATATGCAGCCCATCACCATAGAGCAAGCGGACCCGGTGATGGACATTCAAAAGACCAATTCTATTCCCTGGCAATTCATTACGCGCGACGCGATCCATCGTTTCCTGACTAATACCATTACCCGTATCTTTTACCGCGACCAGTAGCTTATCGCCCTGCTCCTTCACGGACAGCACCACAGTTCCTTTGCCTCTGCAAGGTTGAATACCGTGCACAATCGCGTTTTCGACCAGCGGCTGAATTAACAAGCTGGGGATTTTGTACGCTAAATCGTCGTCGATATCGTAAATCACCGTTAGCTTGGCACCGAACCGCGCCTGCTCAATCGCGATATAATCCTGAATTTGGTACAGCTCTTTCTTTATATCGATCAGCGCATCGTCGTTAAGTTCGAGGTTATAACGCAAATAGCGAGACAGATTGATCACCAGTTGGCGCGCGGTATCGGGATTAATACGAATAGATGAGGAAATCGCATTCAGCGCATTAAAAAGAAAGTGCGGATTGATCTTACTTTGCAGCGCTCTCAGTTCTGCTTTATTTGCCATATCACGCAGTTGCTCTGTGCGGGACACTTCAATTTGCGTTGACATGATTTGCGACAAACCGACAGCCATCACGCGTAATGAATAGGTAATTTTATGCGCATGGCGATAATAGATTTTCAGCGTACCGGTTACCTGCCCGTGTTCCCACAGCGGGATGACGATCATCGAATGGATTTCCGGCGTCAGGTGCTGTTCATCATTATTCTTAATGATGATTTTCCCGTCATGAATCGCCTGCTGCGTCATTGGGCTGATAATGTCGTGGCCGATATTATACTTTTCTTCCCCAATTCCCACATACGCCTGAATGTGCTGCGTGTTCGTTATTGCCACCGCATCTGCATTAATTTCAGTCCGAATGATCCTACAAATAGCCGTCAATGAATCGCTGTTGATATTGCGGAAATACGGCAATGTCTTGTGTGCAATATCCAGCGCGAGTTTGGCCTGCCTGGCGGCAATGACCTCTTTTTCATTCGCCACACTTTGCACCAGCAGGACGATCAGGCCAATACAGACGGAACCAAGAATCATCGGCACCGCAATCTTTGAAACAATATCCAGCCCTAATTCAATCGGCGTCGCCCATGCCACAACCAGCAACATGGTTAACGACTCACACAGCATGCCGCCCAGAATCCCGATGCTCCACTGCTGTTCTTTTTTGACTTTCTTATTGATGTAGCCGGAAGTGATACCCGCGATGATGCTGGTAATCAGGCAAGGGACGGAGGTGATGCCATCGATATCAATGAGGTAACGATGCGCTCCCGCAATGATACCGGTCGCAATGCCTACCCAAGGACCGAAGAGAATACCGCCGGACATCACGGCAATCACGCGCACGTTGACGAGCGACCCTTCAACATTAATGCCGGAATACGTACCAAACAGCGCAAACAGCGAAAAGATGGCCGTCACCGTCACCCGCTCTCCTGGCGAGTGCTGCTCTTTTTGCAGTAATTGCCGGAACTGACGCGTTCTTGTCAGGAAAAACAGACAAATCAGCATCAGCGCGGCGCGGTCGAAGACCGCAAGGAGCATCTCAAATATTTCGTGCACGGGACATCCGGTACTGGGTTACGAGCCAGCACTATAGAAAAAATGTGATCCAGATTCCACTTTTTAGTCTGTGAAGCGCGCGGAGAATGCAAAGTATGAAAGCCAGCGAACGCTGGCTTTCTGGTAAGGCAGGATGGTAAAAACGCTGTTCGTCTATCCTTGCTTAAACGTCTATTGGCTTATTCAGTTTCAGCAACTGGGTGAACTCCTCGGCAGGCATTGGATGCCCAAACAGATATCCCTGCGCTTCCTCACACCCTTTACCCCGCAAACGCTCACTCTGCTCTAATGTTTCCACACCCTCAGCAATCACACCCAGACCGAAACTTTTCCCGAGATACAGGATCGCTCGAACAATCGCCGCATCCGGCGGAGACTCGCACATGGTTCGAACAAAAGTTTGATCGATTTTCAGCCGAGTCACCGGGTAGTTTTTAAGCATACTGAGCGACGCATAGCCCGTTCCATAATCATCAAAGGCAATACCGATTCCCGCTTCACGCAGCGTATTTAACGGCTGTAGCATGCTTTCATCGTAACGCAGGATGATATTTTCCGTGATTTCCAGCTCCAGCGAACTGGGCTGTAACCCGGTACGTGCAAGAATATCCATAATCTTTTGCGCCAACATACCGGTACGAAACTGTGCGCTGAAAAGATTAATGCTGATACGAAAATAGCTGTCGCTCGCCTGGCTCCATTCCGCCGCCTGCCTGCATGCCGTTTCGACGATCCAATCCCCAACGCGTTCTGCCCACGGGCCGTTTTCCAGTGCGGTAAGAAATGCCGCAGGGCTAAGCAGCCCTCTTTCCGGATGACGCCAGCGCAGCAGCGCCTCCGCACCAACAATCTCATTCGTCGCCAGTTTGACCTGTGGCTGGTAGAACATCTCAAACTCATGCTGCTCGTAAGCGCGCACAAATTCTAACTGGAAGGCATGCTTAGCCTGAAAGACCTCAAGCAGCTCGCGCGTAAAAAAGCGGTAGCAGTTTCGACCTTCTGATTTCGCCTGATACAGCGCGAGATCCGCGCTGGTCAACAGGTCCTGCACGGTCAGTCCGTATTCTGGATACAACACCGCACCGATACTGGCACTAATATTGATTTGATGATCGTCAATAATCATCGCCTGAGAAATTTCATGGATGATTTGCTCAGCAATTTTGCCCGCGACCTTTTTGTCACTCAGTCCGGGAAACAGTAGCGCAAACTCATCACCGCCCATTCGCGCGACAACATCACCGGAGCGAACCGTAGCTTTTATTTTTTTGGCGACATGCACCAGAATATTATCGCCACTGGAATGCCCCAGACTGTCATTCACATCTTTAAACCCGTCCAGATCGACCATCATGATACAAACCGCAGGTTCATTCTTTAGTGCAGTTTCCAGATTGGATGTCAGCAGCGTGCGGTTTGCCAATCCGGTTAGTGGATCCAGATGCGCGAGTAAGAACAGCCGCTCTTCATTGCGTCGCCGTTCTGTAATGTCACGCAATATCGCGCCATAGCTAACATTGTCGTTGTCTTCCCACATCGAAACCGACAATTCGACTGGAACCATACAACCGCTTTTGGCTTGCACGTTCAGTTCCAGCGTCACGCCTTTCATCAGCGAATCCCGATCGGTGACCAGATGATTGAGCTGCACGACAAAGGCATCAGGTACGATGGTATTAATACTGCGGCCAATAATTTCCTCGTCAGTATATTCCAGCATGTGTTCCGCTGCGGTATTCCAGAAGGTGATCATCCCCTTCTCATTAACGCACAAAATGGTATCAGGCGAGGTATTGGCAATATTTTCAAAACGCACCTGACTGGCTTTACGCGCCAGTTCCAGGCGTCGCATTTCCAGCTTGTCCATGACTAATGAAGCCAGATCCTGCAAATTATGCTCATCACGTTTGGTGAATGTCGTTCTGGGTTTCAAATCGATAATGCACAAGGTGCCGATGGCATGCCCGGACGGCGTAATTAATGGAATCCCGGCATAAAAACGAATGTAGGGAACGCCCACAACCAGCGGGTTATTTTTAAAACGCGCATCCTTAAGGGCATCGGGCACTACCATGATCTTTTTCTTTAGGATCGTATGCGCGCAAAAAGAGATATCGCGAGGCGTTTCGCAAAAAGGAACGCCTACGCTAGCGGCAAACAGTTGACGTTCAGCCTCGACCAACGACACCAAAACGATAGGCACGCTGAAGATGTTAGCGGCCAGACTAATCAGGTTACTCAGACCCGGGTCGAATAATACGTTCTTAATTCCATACTCACGAAGAGCAGCAAGACGTTTGTCTTCATCTTTGCTTATTGGGGCACGACTCATGGGTTCCCCCCTCCCATCGTATTAATGTTCAGATTAGACAAAAATTTAGCTATAAATCCAAAATGTTGCAGCAATGAGCACGATAAGAACAGCAAGCCAAACGTTAGCAAACAAAGTACCCTATCTTGCCAAGAGTCAAGATGCATGGTGGCTGAGTATGAGTATGGCAAAAGATCCAGACTCTATCACCCCTGCGAATCATTAATAATAACAAGTGGAAGCATCAATTAAGATAATAGATGAAAAGCGAAATAGAAAGATACCGACGCACTCACAACGTTGAGCAATGAGGGAAGAAAAGGAAGGGAAAGGTTGGTATATTCAAGTACTCATGACCGGATAACGACAACGTATTATCAAGTTATTAACAGAATATAACCAACCAGAGTGTCATCAGGCAGGAAAATAGGTTATTGAATGCTCAGGCGTGTCGTTTTTTGCTCGGATCACGACATCCCAAATCCCGGTATAAGGCACCGTTAAATACACTTCGCCTTCCGCATGACGGCAAATAGAATCCTGCGTAGCACTATTCTCTTCAGTCATGGTTTCCTGTTCACTACTGCTCATTTGCACTTCAAATGTATTTGTACACCGAACAATTACCGTATCACCACCAAACAGACTTAAACACGTGCGAATTACAGACATACATCCTCCGCGACACGCAGTCATGCGTATGCTTAATGAAACGAATTTATTGGTTATATTTCCCACAGCGGGATTTCCATAAAAGCAAAATGCATACGGCCAGATTGTGATTTAGATCAAGTGACTCACACGTTTAAAGCAAATCAGGGGGTGGAATAAGACGATACTATGACTGACTGATACTTATTAGGGTTTTTGATAATCGAGCGATAGCGCTTAGGGATGCCGACGTTATCTCATCCAGTCATGCAGGATTAGCACCATAAACTAACAACTTAAGTCGTATCTCAAGTTGTATTTATGCGCAATTATTACACGTACGAATGACACACGGCGGTGGTTTTTTTTAAACAAGATTAATACCCACTTGATAAATGACAACCTAGGTTGTACATTGAACGGATGAAAACGACACTTGCAGAACGATTAAAGACCGCCAGAACTGCACAAGGGCTTAGCCAAAAAGCACTTGGCGACATGATTGGCGTATCTCAGGCCGCCATACAGAAGATCGAGGTGGGGAAAGCGTCGCAGACAACCAAGATTGTTGAGCTTTCCAATGCACTACATGTTCGCCCTGAATGGCTGGCAAACGGCGAAGACCCAATGCGTAGCAGCGAAGTCACTCGCTCACTCCAGGAACCCAGCATTCCGCCAAAATCCGAATGGGGCACCGTATCAGCTTGGGACAGCACAACAGAACTATCAGAGGACGAGGTGGAAGTGCCCTTTTTAAAGGATATTGAGTTTGCTTGCGGCGACGGACGCATTCAAAGTGAGGATTACAACGGCTTTAAGCTCCGTTTCTCCAAAGCGACACTGCGTAAAGTGGGTGCAAATACGGACGGTTCAGGCGTTCTTTGTTTCCCGGCAGCGGGCGACAGTATGGAACCCATCATTCCTGATGGAACCACCGTTGCGGTTGATACTAACAACAAACGCATCATTGATGGAAAGCTCTACGCCATCGCTCAGGAAGGCGGCGGCAACGAAAAACTAAAACGAATCAAACAACTTTACCGCAAGCCGGGCGGCCTTCTCGTCATCCATAGCTTCAATCGCGAGACTGACGAAGAAGCCTACGAATCTGACGTCGAGATCATTGGCCGCGTGTTCTGGTATTCGGTGCTGCTATAGCCCGATACTCGCGGTATCCCTCTCTTTTCTTCTCATCAAAGCCGGTGGACCGATACGGACACCGGTTTGTTTTATGCCTATAAAAAGGTTGTGAGTAACCGCTTTATCAACAAACGTTTCAGCGCTAAAAAACGTTTACCCCCGCCCAAGTAACCTTACCTACGCGCAACAGTTTTATACAATCCCCGTGCTATTGTTTCACCAACCCTTGTTGATATTGTGTTATTCACCCTGTCTATATTGTTCCTTTCCCGCCCTGTGGCGGGATTTTTTTTGTCCCTCATCGGCCTCTTTTGTGTGTAGCCCCTTCCGTTGTCATTTCTTTTTACAACCAAAAACAACCTAAATTAAAACTAAAGATGTTGACATGAAAACAACTATAGTTTTAAATAGACACATAGCAGCAGGGAAGTCTCTGCAAAGGTAACAACCCAGTTTTCACGTCAGCAACAACACACATAACAATAGGGTGATTTATGACTGAGCCACAATTTCGCAGTAAAGGTCCTGAGCTTCTGGTCGAGCTTTCTCAACACGTTGCCGATACGGTCAAAACCGTCACGGAGTTAGATCCACAAACCGCCGAACTAGTCGGTAATGCCGTTGCCAAACATATGATGACCGTATGGGGCGGGCAAAACGTTTATTTCCCGATGGGAATCTCCTGGCGCGCGTCTCAACGCGATCTTCAAATCTATGAAGAGTTTGACGGGCGCAATCACAGCGCTCTGGCTAAAAAATATAATGTCTCGCTGCAATGGATTTATAAAATTGTCAGAACGATGCGAAAAGAGGAACTACAGGCAAAACAGCACACTCAGGCATAATGCAAAAGCCATGAATTAAAAAGCCAGGTGATAATTAAAAGAAAACAATAAAATAGATCATTTAATAACAACTATAATTTTGCTTTTAATAAAAAAATAACCTAATTCATGAGAATTGTGCAAATGTAGCAAGGTATTCCTATACGCTGGCGCAGGACCACACACGTAGTTTGAAACATGACAGAGATATTCAAAGATAATACCGTGTGGTAATTAATAGAATGGGTACGTTTACGTATCCATTCTTTTTTATATCTCTCATTTTTCTCTTAGAAAAAATCGCCCTTCTGCACTCTTGCCTCTCTTCTTATTCAAATCAATCAGCTAAAAAACCCACAAACATGCATTTACAATGCATAAATCAATTTTTACCCATTCCGAGCGTGATAACGTTGCCCCACGATCCCTTCGGCGTATTGAAAGCGCCGAGTGAAAAAAATAAATGGGGGCAATTGAAAGCAATGAGTGAGAAAGCAAGAAAGCGGTGGCAACGCCGCCCCGGAACCACTGGCGGTAAACTTCCTTGGAATGACTGGCGCAACGCCCTGACCTGGCGCAGAGCAACGCAAATTCTGCTATTGGCAATCAACGTTTATATCGGCATCACCTTCTATTTTTGGGTACGCTACTTTGAAACTGGCGGCACGAGCCTTTATATGTCGAGGCCAGGCGGCATAGAAGGTTGGCTGCCAATTGCCGGATTGATGAACGTGAAGTTCACGTGGGAAACGGGTAATTTTCCCCCTATCCACCTTGCGTCAATGCTATTACTTATCGCATTTGTCCTCACCAGCCTGTTGCTGAAGAAATCGTTCTGCTCCTGGCTGTGCCCTATCGGCACAATTTCCGAGTGGGTCGGAGCTTTGGGGAAAAAAATATTTGGCCGCCATTTCATTCTTCCTAAGTGGCTGGATATTCCACTGCGTAGCCTGAAATATTTGCTATTAGGCTTTTTCCTCTATATCGCCTTATCAATGCCAGCACAGGGCATTTATATGTTCCTGATGTCGCCCTATGGTTTGATCGCCGACGTCAAAATGCTCGGCTTCTTCCGCAATATTGGCACCATCACGTTAGTCTGCGTCTTTCTTTTTACGTTTGTCAGCCTGTTCGTCCGCCATTTTTGGTGCCGCTACCTTTGTCCCTACGGTGCACTCTTGGGGGTATTTTCGCTGCTGTCGCCCTTCAAGATCCGTCGCAACGCCACCAGCTGTATTGATTGCGGTAAGTGCGCCAAGGCCTGCCCATCTAACATTCCGGTGGATAAGCTGATTCAGGTGAGAACCGCGGAATGCACGGCCTGTATGACCTGCGTCGAATCCTGCCCGGTATCATCAACGCTTTATTTCTCACTGACGAAACCCTCGGGTTCACAGGAAAAAAGCAGCGAAACAACCAAACCGTTATGGCGACAAACTGCATTGTCCGGTATCACGATGACGCTACTGGTGCTCGGCATCCTTTTCGGCATGATCGGCTTTGCGATGTACATCGGCGGCTGGGACAGCCCGATTCCCGAACACATGTATTTCCGGCTCATCCCCAATGCACAGAACATTGGTCATTCATAAAGAAAAAGGGGCCAAATTGGCCCCTGATTTTCATCTGCGCTGAATAGCAGATTACATATTGTCGATGATGTCCTGCGCAAACTCGCTACATTTACGCAGCTTAGCGCCTTCCATCAGACGTTCGAAATCGTAAGTCAAAATTTTATTACGGATAGTATATTTATATTAATTGGTAAATTTTTTCTAAAAAAAATAAAACTCAAATAATCACACATCATGAGAATTAAAATAATTTTGTTAAAGCCTTTAATTAACCATAAGAATCCTTTCTAATCAATAAGTTAATTTAAAAATTCATTTTTTCTTCCTCTTTTTATTATTGCGATTCTGCCTTTCTATCTCTAGTTGGGGTAGGTTTCCTTTTGGCCCTGGAGAAAAAATTGATTTTACCCCTCGTCTACAACTCTCAGCATCAGGAAAGAAACCTATAATTCTCTCATTGCATTTTTCCATTAAGGTATGAACGACGCCCAAGCACATACACAAATACCCCAAGTCAGTTTCATTAAAGAGCCCAGAACCTCTTCTTTCCTGCTCATGGCTGTAATATGAAATAGGTAATATGTGAGTATAGTGTGATAAGATATCGAATAATATATCAAAAGAGTTTTTATCTATCCCATATTTATCAATTAATTCATCTCTAGTGTTAATCATTAAAAACTTCCCATTCAAACACCCTTTCTTGATTGATGAAGGCAATAAAGAAAAGTAAGGATTTTCATTCAAGTTGTTTTTAATTTTTTCTTTTTCAGTATCGAAAAAATTTACGCGTTCTAAATTATTAGATAACTGCATAAATTTCAATCTTTTCATACAGTCATTCATATGCATGGTCCACAATCGAGCCTTCCACTCATCGTCACTAGCCGGCGATTCTGATATATACATATAAAACAGAAATCCTTCCATAATAGCTCTGACATGGCTTGCGATACAGCTGAGATCCCAAAACTGAAAATCTGACTTACTCCACCTAGACATTGGTGCAGCACGTAACAAACTCTCAGAATGTATACATAATCTTGTAAAAATGTATGAACCATACCCTATGTGTGGATCAACTAACCTACCCGCAGTGAACTGATTAATCGCAATAGACTCACATGCTGTAGCATCAAAAAGATCAATAAGTTCTTTATAAACATCAACATTAAAATCTGATTTTTTTATTTCTCCATCCATACGAAACCTCTCAAGAATGAAAAGTAGTTTAGAGCGAAAAATAGAATATTTTAAACATATAAAAATTACCTCTCTACAATCCTATTATATAGAAAATCATCAACAACACACCAACGAAAGTTCGGAAGATAAAATCACACTTTGCATCTAACACATATACTAATAAATTCAAAACAGTCTTATACATAAAAATTTATATCATTTAACACTCACTGAACCCATATATTTTCAACCTAAAAAACCACCAATACTCATCTATTTAATAAAACAAAAAATTAACACCTTTGATAATAGTTTACAAACACAGTAATAAATAGAAGAAGTAAAATTTTTAGTTAATGGTTTGAGGAAGATATTAATATTTTAAACCATAAAGAAAAAGGGGCCAAATTGGCCCCTGATTTTCATCTGCGCTGAATAGCAGATTACATATTGTCGATGATGTCTTGCGCGAACTCGCTACATTTACGCAGCTTAGCGCCTTCCATCAGACGTTCGAAATCGTAAGTCACGGTCTTGTTCTTGATCGCGCCTTCAACGCCCTTAACAATCAGGTCAGCAGCTTCGAACCATTGCAGGTGACGCAGCATCATTTCAGCAGACAGAATAACGGAACCTGGGTTCACTTTGTCCTGACCCGCATATTTCGGTGCAGTACCGTGCGTGGCTTCAAACAGTGCACATTCGTCACCGATGTTCGCGCCCGGAGCAATACCGATACCGCCAACTTGTGCAGCCAGGGCATCAGAAATGTAGTCACCGTTCAGGTTCATACAGGCGATGACATCATATTCAGCAGGACGCAGCAGGATTTGTTGCAGGAACGCATCGGCGATCACGTCTTTTACCACGATCTCTTTGCCGGTATTCGGGTTCTTGATTTTCACCCATGGGCCGCCATCGATCAGTTCACCGCCGAATTCTTCACGCGCCAACTGGTATCCCCAGTCTTTGAACGCGCCTTCGGTGAATTTCATGATGTTGCCTTTGTGCACCAGCGTGACGGAATCACGGTCGTTGGTGATCGCGTATTCGATAGCAGCGCGAACCAGACGTTTGGTACCTTCTTCGGAACACGGCTTCACGCCGATACCACACTGCTCAGGGAAACGGATTTTGTTAACGCCCATTTCTTCACGCAGGAATTTGATCACTTTGTCCGCTTCAGCAGAACCCGCTTTCCACTCGATACCTGCATAGATGTCTTCGGCGTTTTCACGGAAGATCACCATGTCGGTCAGCTCAGGCTGTTTAACCGGGCTAGGTGTACCTTCGTAGTAGCGTACCGGACGCAGGCAAACATACAGATCCAACTGTTGGCGCAGTGCAACGTTCAGAGAACGAATACCACCACCGACTGGCGTTGTCAGCGGGCCCTTAATTGCCACACGGTATTCACGGATCAAATCCAGTGTTTCTTCCGGCAGCCAAACATCTTTACCGTAGACTTGCGTGGATTTTTCACCCGTATAGATTTCCATCCAGGAAATCGCGCGCTTGCCCTGATAGGCTTTCTTCACGGCGGCGTCAACGACGTTGATCATGGCTGGCGTGACATCGATACCGATGCCGTCGCCTTCGATAAACGGAATGACCGGATTGTTTGGAACAACCAGTTTGCCTTGAGCGTCAACCGTGATTTTCTGACCTTCTGTCGGTACAACTACTTTGCTTTCCATTAACCTCTCCTTCGAGCGCAATTTTGTTAATGACTTGTAAGATGCGTGTCAATACTACTTGAATATTTAGCCCGCGCCAATCGCAAACCATTTGAGTATAATGCTTTTGTTACCCGCGACTATAAAGATGATGAATAAATTCTCTGTTAAAAATCACAAAGTTAAACGATTCAGCTCACAGCTGGCAAGAAAAAGGCAGCCTGACAACGCGCCGCGCCGCATCGTTTTGTTCAATAAACCCTTCGATGTCTTGCCGCAATTCACTGATGAAGCCGGGCGCCGCACTCTGAAAGATTATATTCCGATTAGCGGTATTTATGCCGCCGGGCGTCTGGATCGCGACAGCGAAGGCCTGATGATTCTCACCAATGACGGCAAACTTCAGGCTCGACTGACCCAACCGACGCAAAAAACGGCCAAAATTTACTATGTTCAGGTCGAAGGTATTCCTGACGACGCCGCACTGACGCGCTTTCGTACGGGTTTAGATCTGAATGACGGCAAAACACTGCCCGCCGGTGCGGAGATCGTACCGGAACCCAGCTGGTTGTGGCCGCGTAATCCCCCTATTCGCGAGCGTAAAAGCATTCCCGACTGCTGGTTAAAAATCACGCTACATGAAGGCCGTAATCGGCAAGTCCGTCGTATGACGGCAAATATCGGGTATCCTACCTTGCGTCTGATTCGATACGGCATGGCCAATCAGACCGTAGAAAACCTGTTACCCGGAGAATGGAAGGAGATAATGGATGTTTAAACCCCATGTGACAGTCGCCTGTGTTGTACAGGCCGAAAACCATTTTCTGGTCGTCGAAGAGTTAATTAACGATAAATTATTGTGGAACCAGCCCGCGGGCCATCTGGAAGCCGACGAGACGCTGATTCAGGCCGCAAGCCGTGAGCTGTGGGAAGAAACGGGCATTCAGGCCACACCGCAGAGTTTCTTGCGTCTGCACCAATGGATCGCCCCAGACAACACGCCGTTTTTACGCTTTTGCTTCGCGCTCGATCTGCCTGCGCGGGTCGACACCCAGCCGCACGACAGCGATATCGAATGCTGCCGCTGGCTGACCGCCGAGGAAATTCTGCATTCGCGCCAGCTTCGTTCACCACTGGTGGCCGAAAGTATTCGCTGCTATCAGCAGCAAGAACGCTATCCGTTATCCGTACTAGGCGCGTTCAACTGGCCTTTTTAGACAGAGGTCTGTTTATAACCCTGCCGTGAATGGCCTGACCACTACGCGGCAGGAATAGCGATGCAGCCCTCGGCTCAACATGCTAAAATATGCCGCTTGTTTTTCGCATCAATGCGTCAGTAAATTTCAGTTCGTGAGACTTCCATGTCAGATAACAGCCAGAAAAAAGTGATTGTCGGTATGTCCGGCGGTGTTGATTCCTCCGTTTCCGCTTACCTGTTACAGCAACAGGGCTATCATGTTGAAGGCCTGTTCATGAAGAACTGGGAAGAGGATGACGACACAGAGTATTGCTCAGCGGCCACCGATCTTGCCGATGCGCAGGCCGTTTGCGACAAACTGGGTATCGAATTACATACCGTCAACTTTGCCGCTGAATATTGGGACAACGTGTTTGAACTCTTCCTTGAAGAATACAAAGCGGGCCGTACCCCCAACCCCGATATCCTGTGCAATAAAGAAATCAAATTCAAAGCCTTCCTGGAATTCGCCGCCGAGGATCTCGGGGCAGACTACATCGCGACAGGCCACTATGTCCGTCGTCACGACGTTGACGGCAAGAGCCGTTTGCTGCGCGGCATGGACGGTAACAAAGACCAGAGCTATTTTCTTTATACGCTGAGCCACGAACAGATCGCACAGAGCCTGTTCCCAGTCGGCGAGCTGGAAAAACCGCAGGTACGTAAAATTGCCGAAGAGCTGGAACTGGCAACCGCGAAGAAAAAAGACTCGACCGGTATTTGCTTCATCGGTGAGCGTAAATTCACCGATTTTCTGGCGCGCTACCTGCCCGCACAGCCGGGTCCGATTCTGTCCGTCGACGACAACAAACCGATGGGACAGCATCAAGGGCTGATGTACCACACGCTGGGACAACGCAAAGGTCTGGGTATTGGCGGCGTTAAAGACGGCGGCGAAGACCCTTGGTACGTGGTAGATAAAGATGTCGCCAACAATATTCTGTATGTCGCGCAGGGTCACGAACACCCTCGCCTGATGTCGTACGGTTTAATCGCACAGCAGTTACACTGGGTAGATCGTGAGCCGCTCACCGCTGAATTACGTTGTACGGTGAAAAACCGTTATCGTCAGGCGGATATCCCCTGTACCGTCACGCCACTGGGCGACGATCGCATTACCGTGCGTTTTGATGAGCCTGTCGCAGCCGTGACTCCGGGCCAATCCGCCGTCTTTTATCTGGACGACGTTTGCCTTGGCGGCGGTATCATTGAAGAACGCTTACAGGAGTAACCGTGGCTAAGAACTATTATGAAATTACGTTGGCGCTAGCGGGCATTTGCCAATCGGCGTATGTAGTCCAGCAACTGGCACATACCGGTAGCTGTAATAACGATGTGCTGCATACTTCGCTGAACAGCGTGTTGAATCTCAATCCGGCGTCCACGTTGGCCGTTTACGGCAATGACGAGCAAAACCTGAAAGTTGGGCTGGAAACGCTGTTAGGGATTCTGAATACCAGCAGCAACAAAGGTGCGGGCGCGGAACTCTCACGCTACGCTTTCAGCCTGATTGCGTTAGAGCGCAAACTGAATGCGAAGTCTGCCGCGCTTGACGAATTGGGCAAACGCATCGGGCAGTTGGAGCGCCAACTGGAGCATTTTGACCTGCTCTCCGAAACGATTGTGAGCGCGCTGGCGGCGATTTACGTGGATGTCATCAGTACGTTGGGGCCGCGTATTCAGGTTACCGGTTCACCGGAAGTGCTGAAAAACAGCCAGGTGCAGGCTAAAGTGCGCGCGGCGCTGCTGACCGGTATCCGCTCTGCGGTACTCTGGCAACAAATTGGCGGTGGACGCTTACAGCTGATGCTTTCACGCGGCAAGTTGGTTAAAGAAGCAAAACAGATATTGGCGCGTTGCCCATCCGTTTGATGGTATTCTTGCCGCGATGAGCGGCGCTGATGTGATTAACGCCGGCGTCGCGAAATTGATTGTTGTTAAAACTATTTGTCCTTACTGAAATTAATCGTTTTTATTGAAATTAATCGTTATTGAAACCAATCTCAGGAGTTGCTTGCGATGGAATTATCCTCACTGACCGCCGTTTCCCCTATTGATGGACGCTACGGCGATAAAGTCAGCACGTTGCGCACTATTTTCAGCGAATTCGGTTTGCTGAAATTCCGTGTGCAGGTTGAAGTACGTTGGCTGCAAAAACTGGCAGCCTGTGCAGAGATCCAGGAAGTTCCTGCATTTGACGCTGACGCAAACGCTTTCCTTGATAAAATTGTCGCCGAATTCAGTGAAGAAGATGCAGCGCGCATTAAAACGATCGAGCGTACGACCAACCACGACGTGAAAGCCGTTGAGTACTTTCTGAAAGAGAAAGTTGCCGCTATTCCGGCGCTGCACGCCGTCAACGAATTCATCCACTTCGCCTGTACTTCAGAAGACATCAACAACCTGTCTCATGCGCTGATGCTGGATACCGCTCGCCGCGATGTCATCCTACCGCACTGGCGTCAAATCATTGATGCGCTGAAAACGCTGGCACAGGAATACCGCGATATCCCGCTGCTTTCCCGTACACACGGCCAGCCCGCTACGCCGTCCACTATCGGTAAAGAGTTTGCTAACGTGGCTTACCGTATGGACCGCCAGTATCGCCAGCTGCAACAGGTTGAGATTCTGGGCAAGATTAATGGTGCTGTCGGTAACTATAACGCCCATCTGGCAGCCTACCCGGAAGTGGATTGGCACCAGTTCAGCGAAAGTTTTGTTACCTCACTGGGTATCAATTGGAACCCGTACACCACGCAGATCGAACCGCACGATTACATCGCCGAGCTGTTTGACTGCATCGCGCGTTTCAACACGATTTTGATCGACTTTGACCGTGATATTTGGGGCTACATTGCCCTGAATCACTTCAAGCAGAAGACTATTGCTGGCGAAATCGGTTCCTCCACCATGCCGCATAAAGTTAATCCAATTGACTTCGAAAACTCGGAAGGCAACCTGGGTCTGGCGAATGCCGTTCTGGGGCATCTGGCTAGCAAGCTGCCGGTTTCCCGTTGGCAGCGTGACCTCACTGACTCTACCGTGCTACGTAATCTGGGCGTCGGCGTGGGCTATGCACTGATTGCGTATCAGGCCACGATGAAAGGCATCAGCAAACTGGAAGTGAACCGCGATCGTCTGGCTGACGAACTGGATCACAACTGGGAAGTGTTGGCAGAGCCAATCCAAACCGTGATGCGTCGCTACGGCATTGAAAAGCCATACGAGAAGCTGAAAGAGCTGACACGTGGCAAACGCGTTGATGCTGCCGGCATTCAGGAATTTATCGATGGCCTGGCGTTGCCAGAAGCGGAAAAAACGCGCCTGAAGGCGATGACACCAGCCAACTATATCGGCCGCGCTATCGCAATGGTTGATGACCTGAAATAACCGTTCTCAAACCCGAACGTGACCTATCTCTGGCGGGCACCCTGCCCGCCAGATCTCTAATTAACCATACTCTAAATAATTCGAGTTTCAGGTAGGCGGCAAGCGAAGGAATCCCGATGAGCTTACTCAAGTAAGTGATTCGGGTGACTGAACGTAGCCAACACACATGCAACTCGAAGTATGACGAGTATAACCATTTCCAGCCTGTTTATACCCGGTTTATTCTCCCTGTGGATAATTTAACAAATAAAATAAATAACGTTCTCTGCGTATAATGTTGATACGCGGGGGCGACATACGTGAAAGATAGGGTGCATAAAGGTATTTTGATAAATATCATTCTATCTATTCGACAGAGGATATAGCGATGCGAATTCTGGTCGTTGAAGATAATGTATTATTGCGCCACCATTTAACCGTTCAGATGAACGAAATGGGGCATCAGGTTGACGCGGCGTCTGACGCCAAAGAAGCGGATTATTTTCTGCATGAAAATATGCCGGATATCGCCATTGTCGACCTCGGGCTACCCGATGAAGACGGCATGAGTATGATCCGCCGCTGGCGTGCCCATCAGGTCAAGCTCCCGATTTTGGTGCTGACCGCCCGTGAAGGCTGGCAGGACAAAGTTGCGGTGCTGGGGGCAGGTGCGGATGACTACGTAACCAAGCCGTTCCATATGGAAGAAGTTGTGGCGCGCTTGCAGGCGCTGATGCGACGCAACAGCGGGCTAGCCTCTCAAATCATCAGCCTGCCACCCTTTGAGATCGACTTATCGCGCCGCGAGCTGCTGATCCACGGCAGTCCGATCAAGCTCACCGCGTTTGAATACACGATTATCGAGACGTTGATTCGCAATAAAGGCAAAGTCGTCAGCAAAGAGTCACTGATGTTGCAGCTGTACCCCGATGCAGAACTGCGGGAAAGCCACACCATCGACGTATTAATGGGACGGCTACGCAAGAAAATCCAGCAGGCAGAGGCGCCGGATGTGATCACCACCGTACGCGGACAAGGATATCGCTTTGATATTGATGATACCCCTTCAGGCTCAGCATGAGCGATAAGAAGCTGCCCTTCTCGCTTCGTATTCGTTTTTTACTCGCGACAGCAGCCATCGTACTAGCGCTGTCGCTCGCCTATGGCGTCGTCGCCATTATCGGTTACAGCGTCAACTTTGATAAAACCTCATTCCGTTTGCTGCGCGGCGAAAGTAACCTCTACTACAGCCTTGCGCAGTGGCGCGATAACCAGCTGAATATCGTCACGCCACCCGACGTTGATATCAATTTCCCCACGCTGGTGTTGATATACGACGAACATGGCAACATGCTCTGGCGCGAAAAACACGTTCCCGAGCTGGAAGCGCTAATCAATCCAGAATGGTTAAGCAAGACGGCCTATCACGAGCTGGATACCGACACCGATACCAGCAGCGCGGTATTAACGGGCAACACCTTGCTGCTGAGCAGCTTGCGGGCGCTGAACGGGGCGCACAGCAATGCGTTAACGCACTCCATTGCCGTGAACGTTTACCCCAAGACCGAACATCTCCCTTCCATCACCATTGTCGTGGTTGATCGCATCCCGCAGGAACTCCAGCAGGAAGACGTGGTGTGGGAATGGTTCAGCTATGTGTTGATCGCCAACCTTCTGCTGGTGCTTCCCCTGCTTTGGCTAGGCGCTCACTGGAGTCTGCGCCCTATTCAGCATTTGGTAAAACAGATCGCCGAGCTGGAAAAAGGCACACGCGATCAGTTGGATGAAAATCCGCCGCGCGAATTGTTCAGTCTGGTGAAAAACCTGAATATCCTGCTGAATAACGAACGTCAGCGCTACCACAAGTACCGTACAACGCTTACTGACCTTACCCATAGTTTGAAAACACCGCTGGCGGTTTTACAGACCACGTTACGTGCGTTGCGAACCGGCAAAGAAATCACTATCGATCAGGCTGAACCTATTATGCTGTCGCAGATCAGCCGTATCTCGCAGCAGATTGGCTATTACCTGCATCGGGCCAGCGTGCGCTCTGAACATAATCTGCTGATACGTGAAGTACACTCGGTTCCGGCACTGCTGGATGGCCTGTGTTCCGCGTTAAATAAGGTGTATCAGCGCAAGGGCGTGGTGTTGACGCTCGATATTCCGCCCGAGCTGACCTTCGTCGGTGAGAAAAATGATTTCATGGAAGTGCTGGGCAATATTCTTGATAACGCCTGTAAGTACTGTTTGGAATTTGTCGAAATTAGCGTGCAATACTCCGACCACAAGTTACATCTGATTATTGATGACGACGGCCCCGGCATCCACGAAAGCAAACGCGAAATGATTTTCCTGCGTGGGCAACGCGCCGACCGTATGCGTCCCGGACAAGGTATCGGCCTTGCCGTTGCGGTCGAAATTATCGAACAGTATCAGGGTGAGATCCTCATCAGCGACAGCGCACTGGGCGGTGCCCGAGTCGAAGCTATTTTCTCCCGCCAGAACCTGAGCCAGAATGAGGGGTGAAAGACAGTACAGCGCGCGATGCTTCCGCTATACTTATCGCCAAAATACTGATTGTTTTAAAATACTGATTATTTCACGGAAAATCATATCTTCAAGAACAGTCATTTCCTCAAAAAAACAAGTTTCTGGAAAACAGTATGGACTATCAGCTCAATCTCGACTGGCAGGATTTTTTAGCGAACTACTGGCAAAAACGTCCGCTCCTGATTAAAGGCGGTTTCACGCATTTTATCGACCCAATTTCGCCCGACGAGCTCGCCGGCCTGGCGTTAGAAAACGAGGTAGATAGCCGTCTGGTGAGCCATCAGAACGGACGCTGGCAGGTCAGCCACGGTCCCTTCGAGAGCTACGATCATCTGGGGGAAAGTAACTGGTCGCTGTTGGTACAGGCCGTCGATCACTGGCATGAGCCCTCTTCTGCCTTAATGCAGCCCTTTCGACAACTGCCGGACTGGCGCACCGATGATTTGATGATTTCATTTTCTGTTCCCGGCGGTGGCGTAGGGCCACATCTGGATCAGTATGATGTTTTCATTATTCAGGGAACGGGACGTCGTCGCTGGCGCATCGGTGAAAAAATACCGATGAAGCAGCACTGTCCGCATCCTGATCTGCTTCAGGTCGATCCGTTTGACGCCATTATTGATGAGGAGCTGGAACCCGGCGATATCATCTATATTCCACCGGGTTTCCCGCACGAAGGCTATTCGCTGGAAAACTCGCTGAACTACTCGGTGGGTTTCCGTGCGCCGAATGCTCGCGAGCTGGTCAGCGGCTTTGCGGATTATGTCCTTTCCCGTGAACTCGGCAGCTATCGCTACAGCGACCCTGATGTTCCACCCCGCGATCATATCGCCAGCGTACTGCCGCAAGAGCTGGATGCGCTGCAAAAAATGATGCTGGAGCTGGTGCAGCAGCCTGAGCATTTCCAGAACTGGTTTGGCGAATTTATTTCCCAGTCCCGTCACGAGCTCGATCTCTCACCACCGGAGCCACCTTATCAGGCAGGCGAAGTGTATGAATATCTGCAACAGGGTGAACCGCTGCGTCGTTTAGGCGGCCTGCGGGTCATCTGCGTTGGCGATAGCTGCTTCGTTAACGGGGAAAAAGTGAACAGTACGCACAAGGCGGCGCTGTTTGCGCTGGCTGAGCATTCTGCTATTGGTGCAGAACTGCTCGGCGATGCGCTGGAAGATCCCTCTTTCCTCGCACAGCTTACCGTTCTGATTAACAGCGGTTACTGGTACTTCGCGGATTAAGACCCATCTTGAATACGGGGTAGTACAAAGATAAGGCGGGAATATCCCGCCTTCTTTATCTCTGCAAAATGGCAACGCTTACGGCTTCGCGCGCAGCGCCGTCAGTTCGGCAATGCGCATAATCACAGACACCGCCTTTTCCATGCCTTCCAGCGTGACAAATTCATGTTTGCCGTGATAGTTGTAGCCGCCGGTAAACAGATTCGGGCACGGTAGCCCTTGAAATGACAGGTGTGCGCCGTCGGTGCCGCCGCGAATCGGCTTCATATTCGGCTCAATGTCACAATCCCGCATCGCCTGCTGCGCCAACGCAATAATGTGCGGATGCTGCTCAACCTGCTCACGCATGTTGTAATAGGTATCGGTAATCGTGACTTCAATGTAGCAATCCGGGTGCAGCCCCGCGCCGACCTTTTCCGCAATATCCAGCATCGTCTGTTTGCGCTGTTCAAAGCCGTTGCGGTCAAAATCGCGGACGATGTAATGCAAGTCTGCGCGCTCCACAGAGCCTTTCATGGTGTGAAGATGATAGAACCCCTGATAGCCGTCCGTCTGCTCCGGTGATTGACTCTCTGGCACCTGCTGGTGATAGCGAGAAGCCAACGTCAGCGCATTCACCATCACGCCTTTGGCGCTGCCGGGATGCACATTGTTGCCCACGATTTTCACCTGAACCGATGCGGCATTAAAATTCTCATACTCCAACTCGCCGACACCACCGCCGTCCACGGTATAGGCCCACTGTGCGTTAAACGCTTTAACATCAAAAAATTGCGCGCCCTTGCCAATTTCTTCATCCGGCGTAAAGGCAATACGAATATCGCCGTGCGGTAACTGGCTTGTCTTCAGACGCACCAGCGCGGTAATAATTTCCGCGATCCCCGCTTTATCATCCGCCCCCAGCAGCGTTTTGCCGTCTGTGGTAATCAGCGTGTGCCCCAGTAATTGGTGTAATACCGGGAACATCACAGGTGACAGCACTTCATCCCCCACGCCCAAGGCAATATCGCCGCCGCGGTAGTTTTCCAGAATCTGCGGATTAACATTCTTGCCGCTAAAGTCCGGTGACGTATCCATATGTGAAATAAAGCCGATGGCCGGAACGGGCCATGCAACGTTTGCAGGGAGTGTCGCCATCAGGCAGCCCTGCTTGCTCAGCGCGACTTGCTCAAACCCCAGTTCGAGCAGTTCCTGCTGCAACGCACGCGCCAGTTTCAACTGACCGTCAGTGCTCGGCACCTGCCGAACGCCGGACTTAGACTGTGTATCAAACGAAACGTAATTCAAAAATCTGTCGAGTAATTTATCCATCTTATTTATGCCCCCTGAACCCTGAAAGGCATTATGGATAGGGCTACCACGGTAAATATTGCGTCAGGTCAGTTTTTTTCCGATTTAACAAACCGGCAGACCAGAATTCAGGCCAAAAAGCGGCGACCACGTCACGAAGAATGCCCAAATCAGGTAACAATCAGGAAACAAACTCCCTCATTCATTAGCTTAATCGCCATCAATCCGCAGTAAGTGGGTCACACAAGTTGGCGTCAGGCAACGTTTCCCGTAAAATGCCGCCCTTAACTGCGCACGCTGGCTGAAAGGTGATAACCCTTGGTACGATCGCAACGGACATACCGTTAATCGGCCAAATCAGGACATAGAGCTAGACCTTAATGAAAGAAAACTCCCTGACTGTGCCGGTCGTTGAATTGCTCAACGTCCATAAAGGCTTTGATGGCAAAGACATCATTTCACATTTTAATCTCACCATTAATAACGGTGAGTTTCTGACGATCCTCGGGCCATCCGGCTGCGGCAAAACCACCGTACTACGTCTCATTGCCGGCCTGGAAACGGTCGATAGCGGCAACGTCATGCTGGAAAAGCAAGACATCACCCACCAGCCCGCCGAGCAACGACACGTTAATACCGTATTTCAAAGTTACGCCCTGTTTCCTCATCTCAGCGTGTTTGAGAACGTGGCATTCGGCCTGCGCATGCAGAAAACGCCTGCCGCGGAGATTGCGCCACGCGTGATTGACGCGCTGAAAATGGTGCAGTTGGAGGAGCTGGCACAGCGTCGCCCGCACCAGATGTCCGGCGGCCAGCAGCAGCGCGTTGCCATCGCCCGCGCCGTCGTCAATCAGCCGAAGGTTCTGTTGCTGGATGAATCCCTGTCCGCGCTCGATTATAAGCTGCGTAAGCAGATGCAGAACGAACTGAAGGCACTGCAACGTAAGCTGGGCATCACCTTTATTTTCGTCACGCACGATCAGGAAGAAGCACTGACCATGTCTGACCGCATCGTCGTGATGCGCGATGGACGCATCGAGCAAGACGGCACGCCGCGTGAAATCTACGAAGAGCCGAAAAATTTGTTCGTCGCCAGCTTTATCGGTGAAATCAATATCTTTGATGCCGTGGTGCTGGAGCAGTTGGACGAACAGCGGGTACGCGCTCAGGTCGAAGGCCATGAATGCGTTATCACCGTCAGCTTTCCGGTCAGCGTCGGCCAACATCTTAACGTACTGCTGCGACCGGAAGATTTACGCGTCGAAGAGCTGGGCGACGGCATGCAGGCCGAAGGCATGGTTGGCTACGTGCGCGAGCGCAACTATAAAGGCATGACGCTGGAATCCAACATTGAGCTGGAAAACGGCAAGATGGTCATGGTCAGCGAGTTCTTTAACGAAGACGATCCCGACTTCGACCATTCACTCAACCAGAAAGTAGACGTCACCTGGGTGGAAAGTTGGGAGGTAGTCCTGCACGATGAAGAAGTCGCGTAAACGCTTTCAAAACATCATTATCACACTCATCGTTGCCTGGCTTGTGCTGTTTGTTTTCCTGCCCAACCTGATGATTATCGGAACCAGTTTTCTGACGCGCGATGACACCCATTTCGTCAGCCTGGTCTTTACACTGGAAAACTATACGCGACTGGCCGATCCGCTTTATGCCTCTGTGCTGCTGCATTCGCTGAACATGGCGGTTATCGCCACGCTTTGCTGTCTGCTGCTGGGCTATCCGTTTGCTTTTATTCTGGCGCGCTTACCGAAAAAAATTCAGCCACTGATGCTGTTTCTGCTGATTGTGCCGTTTTGGACCAACTCGCTGATCCGCATTTACGGGCTGAAAATCTTTCTGAGTACACGCGGCCATCTGAATGAATTTCTGCTCTGGACGGGTCTTATCGATACGCCGCTGCGGATTATGTACACCTCCGAAGCAGTGATTCTCGGCCTGATTTATATCCTGCTGCCGTTCATGGTGCTACCGCTCTACTCCAGCATTGAGAAGCTCGATAAATCCTACCTTGAGGCCGCCCGCGATCTGGGGGCCAATAAATGGCAAACCTTCATTCGCGTGGTGATCCCGCTGACCATGCCGGGGATTATCGCCGGCTGCCTGCTGGTGCTGCTGCCTGCCATGGGCTTGTTCTTCGTTGCCGATCTGATGGGCGGCGCCAAGAATTTGCTGATCGGTAACGTCATTAAAAGCCAGTTCCTTAATATCCGCGACTGGCCGTTTGGTGCGGCCACCAGCATCTGCCTGACGCTGGTCATGGGCGTGCTGCTGTTTATCTACTACCGCACGGCCCGCCTGCTGAATAAAAAGGGAGAGCTGGAATGACCGGACGCTTAATCCGCGGTGGATTTATGTCCATCATTTACGCTTACCTGTACATCCCGATCATCATTCTGATCGTGAATTCATTTAATCAGGCGCGTTTCGGCATCAACTGGCAGGGATTTACGCTGGACTGGTATCGACTGCTGACCAACAACGACAGCCTGCTCCAGGCCGCGCAGCACTCACTGACGATGGCCGTTTTCTCGGCGACGTTCGCTACGTTGATTGGCTCCCTGACGGCGGTGGCACTGTATCGCTACCGCTTTCGCGGTAAGCCTTTTGTCGGCGGCATGCTGTTCGTGGTGATGATGTCGCCGGATATCGTGATGGCGATTTCACTGCTGGTGCTCTTCATGCTGCTGGGCATCTCGCTCGGATTCTGGTCGCTGCTGTTTTCCCATATCACGTTCTGCCTGCCGTTTGTGGTAGTGACCGTCTATTCGCGCCTGAAAGGCTTTGACGTGCGGATGTTGGAAGCCGCGCGCGATTTAGGTGCCAGCGAAGTGATTATTCTACGCAAAATCATTCTGCCGCTGGCGATGCCGGCCGTAGCCGCCAGTTGGCTGCTCAGCTTTACGCTGTCGATGGATGACGTGGTGGTGTCCTCGTTTGTCACCGGGCCCGCGTATGAGATTCTGCCGTTGAAGATTTACTCGATGGTGAAGGTCGGCGTTTCCCCGGAAGTTAACGCGCTGGCAACGATTTTGCTCATTCTATCGCTGGTGCTGGTGCTCAGTAGCCAGCTGATTTTACGCGACCGCACCGGAAAATAAGGTGGCGGCAAGCACGATGAATATCGTTTTTTTCATATCTGCCTGTAAGAACCTATTCCAGGCGGGTATTTCCTTTGGGACCTGTAAGGAGGTAAACATAATGAAAAAGTGGCCACACCTACTGGCAGCCTGCGCAATGGCGTTCGGCATCAGCACCGCCAATGCCAGCGACAGCAAGACACTCTATTTCTATAACTGGACCGAATACGTGCCGCCGGGCCTGTTGGAACAGTTCACGAAAGAGACGGGCATCAAGGTGATTTACTCCACCTATGAATCCAACGAGAGTATGTATGCCAAGTTGAAGACCTATAAGGACGGCGCTTACGATTTGGTCGTGCCTTCAACGTATTTCATCTCCAAGATGAGCAAAGAAGGCATGCTGCAAAAGATTGATACCAGCAAGCTCAGCAACTTCCACAATCTCGATCCGAATCTGCTGCACAAATCTTTCGATCCAAACAACGATTACTCCATTCCTTATATCTGGGGTGCCACGGCGATTGGTATTAATCATGAAATGATTGACCCCGCCAGCGTCACCAGTTGGGCCGATCTGTGGAATACAAAGTACAAAAACAGCCTGCTGCTGACCGATGACGCGCGTGAGGTGTTCCAAATCGCTCTGCGTAAACTGGGTTACTCCGCAAATACCACCGATCCCAAAGAGATTGAAGCGGCCTATAAAGAATTGCAGGCTCTGATGCCGAACGTGCTGACGTTCAACTCAGACAACCCCGGCAACCCGTTCATCGAAGGTGAAGTCAATCTGGGTATGGTGTGGAATGGTTCTGCCTACGTGGCGCGTCAGGCAGGTACTCCGCTGGATGTCATCTGGCCCAAAGAAGGCGGCATCTTCTGGATGGACAGTCTGGCGATTCCGGCCAATGCCAAAAACGTTGACGGCGCGATGAAGCTGATCGACTTCCTGCTGCGCCCGGAAGTGGCGGCACAGGTTGCGGAAACGATCGGTTATCCAACGCCGAACCTGGCGGCGAAAAAGTTACTGCCACCGGAGGTTTCAGGGGACAAAACGCTGTACCCGGATGATGAAACCATCGCGAAAGGCGAATGGCAGAACGACGTTGGCAGCGCCAGCACGCTGTATGAAACCTACTTCCAGCAGCTAAAAGCGGGTCGTTAATCGCGAGATATCGTGTCACACGATAGCAATGTCGATCGGGTAGAGACGAGCATTATCATAGAGCCGTCCCTTTGATAGGGACGCTCATATTCGCGGTATTAACCCCTTCCAGTTCAAGTAACTTAATTTTTTTTGCGATACCGCCAGCATACCCAGTCAAACTGTTATTGGTACCGATTACCCGATGGCAGGGAATGATAATAGATATTGGGTTGTGACCCACCGCCCCACCGGTAGCCTGAGCTGACATGCTGGTTTTACCCATAACAGCTGCAACATCTCTGGCTACCGTTCCGTATGTGACATATTCACCATACGGGATCTGACATAAGCGTTGCCAAACAGCCAGCCTAAAATCACTGCCGCTTGGCGCCAATGGCAGAGTATCGAGGGAGGGATTCTTGCCTGAGAAATAAGCATCTAACCATCGTTTAGTGACAGAAAAAATCGGCAGTTCGGGGCTTATCGACAGTTCGACGTGAAGGGACTCCGCATAATACTTTTGACCTACGAACCAGAGTCCGGTCAAGTTTCTCCCATCGGCTGCGACCGTAATTTCTCCCATTGGAGAATCATACTGGCTGAAAAACATAGGGTGTCCCCTTTCGTTGGGTTAATCTAACAACACTTACGCATTCACCAATCATGTAAGGGCGGATCACCCTTACAATAAATGACTTATCAATATCAAGACAGGCTGTTCAGCGGTAGTTATCTTGATTTTTTACGCGTATCCGGCATCAGCAAAGTGGCTAGCCCAAGCAACGGAAGGTAACCGCAGGCATCATAGACCGACACTATTCCATAGATATCAGCCAACTTACCTAAACCTGCGGCGGCAATTCCCCCCACACCAAACATGGTACCGAACATAATTCCGGCAACCATCCCCGTTCTTCCTGGCACAACTTCTTGTGCATATACCACGAGTGCAGCAAACGCCGAAGACAGTACAAAACCAATGATGAGTGTCAACGTGACGGTCCAGAAAAAATTTGCATGCGGCAGGATCGGAGCGAAGGGAATAACCCCTAAAAATGATATCCAGATCACCGCCTTGCGGCCGATACGATCGCCAACCGGCCCACCAGCAAACGTTCCAATCGCTACTGCTGCAAGGAAAGCAAACAGGCAGAACTGTGCATCGCGTAAGGTAATATCAAAACGTTGAATCAGGTAAAACGTATAGTAATTGCTGATGGAGGCGATGTAGGTGAACTTCGTCAGCATCAAAACACTGACAATTGCAACGGCAATAATCACTTTGCTTCGGGGTAATTTTTCACCACCGACGCTATCATGCTTTTTGCTCTGCGCATGCCCGTGAGTGATAGTCCAACGGCTTATACGAGTCAAAATAACAATCGCAATAAACGCGATGATCATTAACCACGCGACTGACATTTGCCCGTGGGGAAGTATCAAAAGTGCGGCGATCAAAGGACCGAATGCGGTACCCGCATTTCCCCCGACCTGAAAAACCGACTGAGCGGTGCCAAACTTCCCGCCGGAAGCCATTCGGGCAACCCGTGAGGCCTCAGGGTGAAATGTGGACGACCCTACTCCAACTAACGCTGCAGATATGAGCAACAGGGTAAAGCTGTCAGCTATTGCCAACACACCGATACCCAAAAACGTAACAGCCATCCCTGCGGGTAGAAGATAGGGCTTAGGACGTTTGTCGGTATACAAACCAACCCAGGGTTGAAGAAGGGAGGCCGTAATTTGGTAAACCAGCGCAATCATGCCAATTTGTGCGTACGACAGCGTGAAATTTTCTTTCAGCATCGGGTAAATTGATGGCAGCGTTGCCTGAATAACATCATTGCATGCATGAGTTAACGCGATTGCTCCGACGATGTTAACCAAAAATTTTCCAGTGTCACTCCCAACATTTGCTTGTGTTGGTACTTGTTCGCTAACTTCAGTAGAAGACATATCTTATGTTTCTCATTGGCAGGTGAAAAACAACATTATCTGCATGCCAGTTTTCACCATAAACCCTTGCAGGCCGGTGCCTAACATCGACTATTTCACAGAAACAATGTCGTTTCATTCGTACATATTTGCGGAAAAAATTATGATAATGGCATCGACTGAATTTAATACGCCAATCGATACAGATGAGATGACAATAGAAATGAACAATTCCGACTGGGGATGTCTCGCCCGATCGTACGAGCGGGGTGAATTAAATCCGTCACACAGGCATAAACGGGGGCAACTGCTTTATGCTGTGAAAGGTGTGATGTTAGTCCAAACAGATAGTCGACAGTGGGTAATACCTCCTCAAAGATCACTTTGGCTACCAGCGGAGCAGTGGCATTCCTTCACCCTGCTTTCTCATACTGAATTAAGAACGTTGTACTTCACACCTTCGTTTATGGCGGAAACCTGCGGTATGAAAACGCTGGATCACATTCATGTCATCGGCATGACGCCTTTCGCACAACACCTGATATCCAGTTTGTTTGAGCAATCTTTCAACCACTCGACACAAAAGTTAATCGCCCAATTATTGCTCAGAATCGTGAATGAAACCGAAGCGCTTCCTGTAGATCTGGCCATGCCATGTGATGATAAGTTGCACAAAGTGGCTCAAGATATACTCGTCAACAATAGATGGAACGTATCCTTGAGTGAATTCGCGGAGCGGGTTGCAATGTCCGAACGCACTTTTTCACGCTATTTCACAGAAGATACCGGGTGCAGTTTTCGGACCTGGAAGCAACGGGCGCGGATTTTTGTATCCATGGACCTGCTTTCTAACGGTATGCCGGTCAAAAATGTGGCCTACAAACTGGGATTTTCATGCCCCTCTTCCTTCATTGCCGCATTTCGCACAGTGACGGGCCAGACTCCTTCATGCTTTTCAGGGTTGTCTGACATTCATGATGAGTGACGCAGTCCACGTGCTAACACTTGCTGGTGGCTTGAACGCTCGTTTAGCGTATCCGAATCACCACTCTACGGGTTTGTCAGCCCCCTGCTTTTCCCTATCTGACTTCATTTCTTTAACATCATCTAGCGAATTTCCGTGCCTAAAGCCCTCAAATTGACAGTTAAAAGCATTATCCTGACGGCATTAGGAAAATAATTGCGCTCCGCTTCTTCTATAATGATTCCACACCCACTGGAATCACGATAAGGAGCACCACCATGCTGCAACTCTCCAGCCACAGTTTTCAAGACGGCGACACTATCCCAGGCGAATTTGCGTTTGCCGTACCCGATGCAACTAGCCACATTGCGCTGTCTTCTAACCACAATCCCCACCTTGCCTGGCACGGCGCGCCCGAAGGGACACAATCTTTCGTGTTGGTCTGCCACGACCCAGATGTACCCAGCCGCGGTGACGATGTGAATCAGGAAGGCCGCGAGGTTAGCGCTTCTCTGCCGCGTGTCGATTTCTACCATTGGCTATTGCTGGACATTCCAGCCAGCATCAATGAAATTCCTGCCGCCTCGCATTCCACTGGCATCACACCGCGTGGGAAAGCAGGCCCGAATGCACCGACCGGACTCCGACACGGCATCAATGATTACACGGGCTGGTTCGCCACGGACGAACAGATGAAAGGCACCTACTATGGTTATGATGGTCCTTGCCCACCGTGGAACGATGCGATCGTCCATCATTACATCTTCACACTCTACGCTCTCGCGACGCCGGCTTTAACGATAGAAGGTGAACTTAACGGAGCGAATGTCCGCGCTGCGCTAGCTAACGCGCCAGTACTGGCAGAAGCGACACTCACCGGGCTGTATACGCTGAATCCCGCACTGTTGTGATAGTAATACGTTATGATCATGCCTCGTTATAAGAATGGCCGGCCATGAGCGTGACCGCTTTACGCCCCGCCGCCCCGCCTCTTAGTCCAGAGACGGACTGGCGATTGCCATCAGGCCAGCCGCTACAGCGGTATGGCCTGTGTGCGCTAGCTCAGCCTCACTTACGCACGCCACAGCAGACAACGCGTTTTCATTTTTATGAGGCCACGCTTCTGCTGGTTCTCTCTGGCCGATTAACCCTTCTTGAGCAGAACGAAACGACGGTTGTCGACACGCCATCTCAGCTTTGTCTGATTACGCCTGACGCAAGCGCCGATCTGGCGAAAACACCCGGCGGTCATGACTCCGCTTTCCGGTCGATATTTCTGACGTTTTCATCCACGCTTCTGGCACGGTTTTATCAACGCTACCCTGAAATATTAGCCCCTGCGCATCATCCGCGTCCTTTCACTACCCTCACGCTGGATGACGATCTCACCCACACATTGCAGTATCTGGTTGAGGGGATTACGGGCAACGCACTGAATGAATTGCGTCTCGAACTGCGGCTAATGGATATGCTGCTGGCGCTGTCGGAACGGGGATATCGTTTTGGCGCACCGCCACAGCCCGGCGTTACGGCACAGTTGCGTGCGCTTATCAGTGAAGAGCCGGAACGACACTGGACCGCACAGTCTGCGGGTCGCCTTCTGGCGATGAGCGAGGCTACGCTGCGCCGGAGGCTATCCGCCGAGCAGACACGCTTTGAAGTGCTGTTGCTGGAGACGCGAATGCAACACGCGATGATGCTGGTACAGACGACATCATGGAGTATGCAACGTCTGGCCGAAGCCTGCGGGTATAAATCCTCGGCGCGTTTTTCCGAACGGTTTAAAACCCGTTTTGGCTGTTCGCCAACCAAGATTCGTTAATCGTCATCAACAGCTCCGCGCTTTCATCCCAAAGCGCTCAACGTAAGTTAAAAAAACGCCCTGTTGGATAAACCAGACAGGGCGTTTAATTATCGGCACGATTTTAGCGACTTACTATTTGTTCTTTACTCTTTCTGTTCCTGTGCCAAATCGTTAGCGATTTTCACTGTTTCATCCAGATAAGGATCGGGTGCCTGATAGTCTTTCGGCAGATCTTCCAGCGATTTGAGCGGTTTTTTACCTTCTCTCGCCAGTCGATCGTTAATCCGCTTCAGACGCATCGCTTCATCATCGTCATTCTCTTTCTCGCGCTGGGCAAGGTTGAGCGACACGATGTTGCGCTTATCCTTCAGCGCGTTGTAGCGAGCAATATCTTGCGCGACATACTGGAACTCAGGATCTTTGGCGATACGCTCCTGATGATGTTCATTCAGTTTGCTGATCAGTGCCTTCAGATCGCCGCTCTTCGTGTAGTTCGCCGCTTTGATGCTGTCCCACGGTAGCGCGTTATCTTCAAACTTCTCACCGGTATCTACCGTTTCCGTGCCGGTTGGCATCATCACGTCAGGCGTCACGCCTTTCATCTGAGTACTGCCACCGTCAATACGATAGAACTTCTGAATCGTATATTGCACAGAACCCAGCGCTGGCCAGTCAGGACGCAGCATCTGATCGTAAATCCGATTCAGAGAGCGATACTGCTGTACGGTGCCTTTACCAAACGTCGGTTCACCGACGATCAAGGCACGACCATAATCCTGCATTGCCGCTGCGAAGATCTCGGAAGCAGAAGCACTGAAGCGGTCTACCAGCACCACCAGCGGGCCTTTGTAATACACAATGCCGTCGGTGTCGCTGTCTTCGCGCACTTTGCCGTTATTATCGCGTACCTGAACCACAGGGCCGCCTGGGATAAACAGACCAGAAAGCCCTACCGCTTCCGTCAGCGCACCGCCGCCGTTAGTACGTAAGTCAATCACAATGCTGCTGACGTTCTGTTTTTCCAGCTTCTGGAGCTGAACTTTCACGTCATCCGTCAAGCCGACATAGAAACCGGGGATGTCCAGCACGCCGACTTTATCCTTGCCGACCGTCTTGACGGACATTTTAACCGCGCGGTCTTCAAGGCGAATGCGTTCACGCGTCAGCGTAACAATGCGGGTTTTCGTCCCCTTGCCAGCAGGCAGAATCTCCAGACGCACCTTACTGCCTTTCGGCCCTTTAATCAGCGCAACGACATCATCCAGACGCCAGCCGATAACATCGACCATTGGCTTACCGCTTTGGCCTACGCCAACCACGCGGTCACCGACGGTAATGTTTTTGCTTTTCGCTGCCGGACCGCCTGGCACCATAGAATTAATCATGGTGTAGTCGTCATCCATCTGCAGCACCGCGCCAATCCCTTCGAGCGACAGGCTCATTTCGGTATTGAATTGCTCGGTGTTACGCGGTGACAGGTAGCTGGTATGCGGGTCAATTTCACGCGCAAAGGCGTTCATGACGAGTTGGAAAACATCTTCGCTGTTGCTTTGCGCCAGACGGCGAATCGCAAACTGGTAACGCTTGGTCAGCGTCTCTTTGATGTCTTTATCATCTTTACCGGTCAGCTTCAGGCTGAGCCAGTCATATTTTACCTTGGCATCCCACAGGCGGTTAAGTTCACCCACGTTCTGCGGCCAAGGGGCTTTGCTGCGGTCGAGCTCAAACGTCTCATTGCCCGTCAGATCGACTGGTTTATCCAGCAGCGACAGTGCATATTGAAAACGCTCAAACCGACGCTTCTGCGCCAGATTGTACAACGCGTACGGAACATCCAGTTGACCGGATTTCAGCGCGTCGCCCAACTGGGCTTTTTGCCCGGAAAATTGTGCCACATCAGAGGCCAACAGCACGTTGTGGCTGTAGTCCAGCATATTGAGGTAGCGGTTAAAAATTTTCTCAGAGAACTGCGCATCCAGCATAAACTGGCGATAGTGCGAACGCAGGAAACGTGAGGCCACCCTGTCGCTAACGGTAGCGTGCTGAGGCTCCTGATGTAGCTGAGGAATCTGTTCAACACGCGTAATGTTTTCATTTGCAAAACTGGAGCCCGCCAGCAGTAAACCTGCGATGGCGGTTATTTTGACTAAGTTGTTCATGCCCAGGTTGGCCTCCGTATCAGAACTGCAAGTGTTCTGCGCGTACAATCATTGCCAGTCCAGAAGCCAATTGTACTCTGACTTCGCCTTTGGCAATTTCAAGCACGGTGGCATCCATGGCGTCTTTGCCGGCTCTGACTTTGATTTCCTGACCGATTTGCAGTTTGGAAACATCCGTAACCGCTACCCGTTGACGCTCATTGCTGGCAGGTTTTGCCTGACGAGATTGAGCATTCGCGGATTGCTGAGAAGAGGGCTGCGATTGGCCGGAAGAAGGCTGACGTGGATTACGCGGTGCACGGTTTTGAGATGCATTGTTTGAAGCATCACGGCGCGGCGCACGTTTCTGAGCAGGACGAGGAGTACGCGCTGCTTCTGCCGATTCTCCGGCTGCTTCACGTTTTTTCGCCTGTTGCTCAGCACGCTGAGCCTGAACTCGCGCTTTCGCTTCTTCCAATTGCTTACGAGCATGATCGACATGCTGCTGTTCCAACTCACCGCATGGGTTACCATCCAGATCCACACGTTGGGCACCCAATTTTACACCGTACAGATACCGCCAGCTTGAGGTGTAAAGACGCAGCGCAGAGCGTAATTGCGTCTTACTGACGTTATCGGACTCCGGAACACGCTCAACAAGATCCTGAAAAATACCGATCTTTAACGGACGAGTTTCACCTTCAGTGGTGAAACAAAGCGGGAACCGCTCTGCCAAAAAGGCAATGACTTCTTTACTACTGTTCAACTTAGGTTGATTTTCCATGAAATTTCCTGATTACAACGGGTTTGCCAACCGGCGCAGGCATGAACAGGCGTCATTATAATGACGCCATCGGCAATTGCCACGTTAACCTTGTCTCAACGTGAGAGAATTGATGAATGTCATCACATCACTCGCTTCCAGTTGAGCACAAAGTACGCTCACCACGGCCTTCAGCCCTTCTTCATCATCTGCGTCAAAACGCTGATAAAGGGTACTGTCAATATCCAGAACGCCAATCGGTTGCCCGTTAACGACAAGCGGTAGCACAATTTCAGCATTACTCGCGGCATCACAGGCGATATGACCAGGGAACGCATGGACATCATCCACGCGCTGAATGCGATTTTCAGCTATCGCCGCACCGCATACACCTTTGCCAACCGGAATACGCACACAAGCAACCTTGCCCTGAAACGGTCCCAGGAACAGCGTGTCGTTATCCAACAGGTAAAACCCTGCCCAGTTAACCCCATCCAAACGCTCAAACAGCAGCGCACTACTGTTTGATAAAATCGTAATAAAACGGTTTTCATCCGCGATAAGCGATGACATGTCGCGAATGAGATCCTGATAAAATTCTTGTTTGTTCATACTTGCTTATTCATAAAGTATATCGTTGTCTTTTCAAAACAGTGCGAACCGTTTCCACACAAACTGCATTAGCATCGGTTACAGAATGCCATAAGATTAGCGCCTTCGCGCGAAGAATCATCCACTTTACTGTACCGCTGTCGTGCATATCATGCTATTTCCACCTGTAAAATAATATCGGGCAGAGATCAGAGCCTTATTATGAATTTATCATTCAGTGAGCCTTCAGTTACACTAAATAGCTGTGAATACGTTATCTATCGTGAATATAACGGGACTTAACACCTTCTATCGGATCGCAGGAAAGATGAAAATACAGAGTATAACCAGCCCTGCACCGTTTCCGTCTCCCCGACCGCCGTTAACCGAGGGGGCGAAAAGTGCCGTACCTGCGATCGATCGCTATCACCGCTGCCCTGAATGCGATGCCTTTTTTGCGTTGCCGCAGTTGAAACGAACTCAGACGGCGAATTGTCCACGCTGCGATGCCAAAGTCAGTTCAGGCCGAGACTGGAGTATTTCTCGTCTTGCTGCGATGGCCGTCGCCATGCTGGTACTGATGCCGTTCGCCTTCACTGAGCCGTTGATCAGTATTCGACTGCTGGGCGTCACCATCAATGCCAGCCTGTTTGAAGGCATTTGGCAAATCACCCGTCAAGGGCACCCGCTCACGGCAAGTATGGTCGCCTTCTGTACCGTTGGCGCCCCGCTCACGCTGGTTTTTTCTCTGTTATACCTGTTCTTTGCTCCCCGAATCGGGATGAATCTGCGGCCCATCCTCCTCATGTTGCAACGGCTAAAAGAGTGGATGATGCTGGATATCTATCTGGTCGGCATGGCCGTTGCCGCAATCAAAGTCCGTGAATTTGCAGATGTTCAGGCGGGAATCGGGCTGGTCGCCTTTCTGGCACTGATGACCTTAAGCCTGTTGACGCTGATTCACTTAAATACCGACCAGCTTTGGCAGCGGTTTTATCCGCGCATGAGGCCGTTGATTGCGCCGGATCGCTATCGAATCTGCCTTTCCTGCCACTTCACCAGTTCGCCCGACAACCGGGGTCGTTGCCCCCGGTGCCATATTCCGCTTCGCTTGCGCCAGCGGCAAAGTCTGCAAAAATCTTGGGCAGCGCTCATTGCCTCTATAATTTTACTGCTCCCCGCTAATCTGTTGCCCATATCAATTATTTATGTCAACGGTGCGCGTACGGAGGACACGATTTTTTCCGGTATTCTTTCGCTTGCGTCAGGCAATGTTCCGATCGCGCTGGTGGTCTTTATCGCCAGTATTCTGGTGCCGTTTACTAAGGTTATTGTGCTGTTCGGGCTGCTGGTGAGTATCCATCTTCGCTCAGAAGGCAACATAATGATGCGCATGAAGATGCTGCGCGTTATCCGCTGGATCGGTCGCTGGTCCATGCTCGATTTATTTGTGATTGCTCTGACGATGTCGCTCGTCAACCGCGATCAATTACTCGCTTTCACCATGGGGCCTGCTGCCTTTTACTTTGGCGCAGCGGTGATTCTCACTATCCTTGCCGTTGAATGGCTGGATAGCCGACTGATGTGGGATAACACTGATGTGGAATAACAATGCAAGATAATACGCCTGGGACACCAACTGAAGCTACCGTGAAGAACAAGCGTCGCCTGTCGCCGTTTTGGCTGCTGCCGCTGATTGCGTTGATGATTGCCGGCTGGCTGATTTACACCAATCAGCAGGAGCGCGGCGCAACGGTCACCATCGATTTTGTCTCTGCTGACGGTATTGTCGCTGGACGTACCCCCGTGCGCTACCAGGGGGTCGAAGTCGGCACCGTGCAAAATATCAAGCTGAGTGAAGACCTGCGTACCATTCAGGTCGAAGCCAGTATCAAAAGCGATATGAAGGAAGCGTTGCGCAGCGGCACGCAGTTCTGGCTGGTTACCCCGAAAGCCTCTCTCGCTGGGGTGTCAGGGCTGGATGCGCTGGTGGGCGGTAACTACATCGGCATGATGCCCGGCTCCGGCGATCCGCAAGAGCACTTTTCCGCGCTGGATACGCAGCCCAAGTACCGCGTGAATACCGGGGAACTGCTGATTCATCTCCATGCCGACGATCTCGGCTCACTGAATACCGGTTCGCTGGTTTACTACCGAAAAATCCCGGTGGGGAAAGTCTACGATTACACCGTTTCCCAGGATAGCCACGGTGTGATGATTGACGTGCTGGTTGAACGCCGCTTTACCCATCTGGTGAAGAAAAATAGCCGCTTCTGGAATGTGTCTGGCTTTAATGCGGACATTAGCGTCAGCGGCGCAAAAATTGAGATGGAGAATCTGGCGGCGCTGGTTAACGGCGCGATCGCATTCGATTCGCCGGAAGAGAGCGAGAATGCGGGTGCCGAACAATCCTATCGCCTCTATCCCGACCTGGCACAAAGCCAGCGCGGTGTGAAAATCACGTTGGATTTGCCTTCCGGCGACAGCCTATCCGAAGGGCGCACTCCGCTGATGTATCAGGGATTGGAAGTCGGCACGCTCAATAAAATCACGTTGAACCCAGACAACGGCAAAGTCAGCGGAGAGCTCATCATCGATCCTTCCGTGGTTTCTCTGATGCGGGAAGGCACGCGTATCGAACTCAGCAAGCCCCAGCTTTCACTCAGCGACCTGAATGTTTCACGTCTGCTGAGCGGCCCAACGCTGACGCTCATCCCCGGTGAAGGCGAACCGCGCCAGCATTTTGAGGTACTGGATAGCGGACAACAGCAGCTCACCCAGCCCGGTGCGCTTTCTATTCAGCTCACGGCTGCACAAAGCTATGGCATTGATAGCGGCCAACCCGTGCTGTTGCACGGTGTGCAGGTCGGTCAGGTGGTGAAACGCACGCTGGACGAACAAGGTGTCAGCTTCCTTTTGGTGATCGAGCCACGATATCGTCAGCTATTGCACCGCGACAGCAAATTCATCGTGAACAGCCGTGTGAATGTGAAGATGGGGCTGGATGGAATTCAGGTGCTGGGTGCCAGCGCGCAAGAGTGGGTCAGCGGTGGTATTCAGGTTTTACCGGGCAGCAAAGGCGATGTTCAGACGCGTTACCCGCTGTTCAGCGATCTCGAAAAAGCCGAAGAAGGCATTCGCGGTGCCACGCCGTCCCCGACTCTTACCTTAGTGACTGACAGCCTGCCGGATATTCAGGACGGTTCCATCGTGCTGTACCGTAAATTCCAGGTAGGCGAAATCATGCGGGTGCGACCGAAGGCGGACACCTTCGAGGTTGACGTTTATATTCGTCCCGAACACCGCAAGCTACTGACGGAAAACAGCGTGTTCTGGGCAGAAGGCGGTGCCCGGGTACAGTTGAATACGTCGGGCCTGACCGTGCAGGCTTCTCCGCTGAACCGGGCGCTTAAAGGGGCGATCAGTTTTGATAATCTGGAGGGCGCACCGGAAATTAAAGGTGGCAAACGCGTTCTGTATAACAACGAAACATCGGCACGCGCCGTGGGGAGCCGCATCATTCTGCGCACCTACGATGCCAGCAAACTCGCGCCGGGCATGCCGATCCGCTATCTGGGAATCGATATCGGCCAGTTGGATTCGCTGAAGCTGTCCGAGCAGCGTAATGAAGTGCTGGTGCAGGCTGTCCTCTACCCTGAATACGTGCGTAATTTCGCTCGTTCCGGGACGCGTTTTTCCGTCGTCACGCCAGAAATTTCCGCTGCCGGAGTGAATCATCTGGAGACGCTATTCCAGCCTTATATCAACGTCGAACCGGGTAACGGCAGCGTAACGCGGAGTTTTGAGCTGCAGCAGGCTACCATCTCTGATTCTCGCTATCAGGACGGCTTGAATATCAGCGTTGATGCACCGGAAGCCGGCGCGTTGCAGGTTGGTACGCCAGTGCTGTTCCGCGGCATTGAAGTCGGTACGGTAACCGGGCTGTCGCTGGGCACGCTTTCCGACCGTATCGCCGTGTCGCTGCGTATCAGCAAACGCTATCAGCATCTGGTGCGCGACAATTCCGTCTTCTGGCTGGCTTCGGGTTACAACCTGGAATTCGGCCTGACGGGCGGCGTCATCAAGAGCGGAACCTTCCAGCAGTTCATTCGCGGCGGTATCGCGTTTGCCACGCCACCCAGTACGCCTCTCGCTCCCAAAGCACAGGAAGGAAAGCATTTTCTGCTGAGGAACGAAGAGCCTAAAGAGTGGCGGCAATGGGGTACAGCGATTCCAACTCCCAATAATTAAACTCACCACCGGACAGGGCGACCCTATCGTCGCCCTGTCGTTTTCACGCGCCGTCTCGTCGTTTTCACATGATGTATGAAGGATCCGTGCTACACTTCGCCGCTTCTTCCCCTCGTTTTACTGAATAACTTGTACGGAACCACGCCGTGGCAAAATTTACCCCAGCCAGCCTGCCTGCTGAATTTCTCGACACTATGCGGGACATCATGCCTTCATCCCTTTCGATGGAGGATTTTATTGCCGCCTGCCAGCGTCCGCTGCGTCGGAGCATCCGCGTGAATACGTTAAAAATCAGCGTCGATGCCTTTCTTGAGCTTGTACAGCCTTATGGCTGGCAGCTTGAGCCGATTCCCTGGTGTCAGGAAGGCTTCTGGCTGCTGAATGCGGAAGAAGAGAACACGCGGCTAGGCAATACACTGGAGCACCTGAGCGGGCTGTTTTATATTCAGGAAGCCAGTTCGATGCTGCCCGTCAGCGCCCTGTTCCATCGCAACGATGCGCTGGAAACGGTTTTGGACGTCGCGGCCGCTCCGGGTTCTAAAACAACGCAGATCGCGGCCAGATTGAATAATGAAGGGGCTATCGTCGCCAATGAGTATTCAGCCAGCCGGGTAAAAGTGTTGCATGCCAACATCAGCCGCTGCGGCGTCAGCAATACCGCGATCACACACTTCGATGGGCGGGTTTTCGGCGCGGCACTGCCGGAGTATTTTGATGCGATTCTGCTGGATGCCCCGTGCTCGGGTGAAGGCGTGGTGCGTAAGGATCCTGCGGCGATGAGCCACTGGTCGCAGGAGAGCATTACCGATATTGCGGCCACACAGCGTGACCTGATTCTGAGCGCGTTCCATGCGCTGAAGCCTGGCGGCGTGATGATTTACTCCACCTGTACGCTAAATAAGCACGAAAATCAGCAGGTTTGCCATTGGTTACAGACACAGTTTCCTGATGCGTGCGAATTTGAATCGTTACACGATCTCTTCACCGACGCCGAACGCGCGACAACCGAAGAAGGCTTCCTGCACGTCTTCCCACAGATTTATGACAGCGAAGGCTTCTTTGTTGCCCGTTTGCGGAAAACTGCCAGCGTGCCGCCGCTGCCACGACCTGGCTATAAAGTGGGTAAATTCCCGTTCTCTCCGATGCTGCCCAAAGATTCTGCATTACTCAAACAGGCAGCAGGCAAACAGGGTCTTAACTGGGATGAGACGTTACTTCAGCTGTGGCAGCGTGATAGCGAGATCTGGCTCTTCCCTGCGGCGCTGACGTCTGCTTTTGGCAATATCAAATTCTCACGAATTGGCATTAAACTCGCTGAACGCTTCCCTAAAGGTTTCCGCTGGCAACATGAAGCCATTGTTGCGCTGGCCGATCCGAACGCGAAGAATGCCTACGCGCTGACCGATCGCATCGCTTGTGAGTGGTTTCAGGGGAAAGACAGCTATCCAGAACCGCTTCCTGCTGCGGATGAGCTCATTTTAACCTACCAGAACACGCCCGTCGGCCTGGCCAAACGTATCAACAGCCGGATAAAAAACAATCTGCCGCGCGACCTCGTGCGGGATGGCGCGACCTCCGCTCAGCCTCTTTCTAAAGAATAAATGCGGTTTCTGCATCAGGTGGCGATAAAACCACCTGATGAACCGCCCGTTCTGCCTTTCCTCACTGATTTTCATCTACAATTATCCTGACAGATAGAGAAAATCGCGGTAATGTCTGGAGAACGGCATGTTTGCATTAGTGATATTTGTTTGTTATCTCGGGCATGGCTGTGACGATTTGGTCGTCGGTGCCTACAACACCGAAGCGCAGTGTCTGCAAGCGATGGACGAACAGCGCCTGCGCCGCGCGGGCTGCTTCCCCATCGAAGACTATATTGACGGCTTCTGGATCCCCGCTCAGGAATACGCTGATTTCTAGTTTTTTCACCTGAGTATTTTCATCGACACACGCCAAAACCGCGCATGCCAAAGTGAAAGTGATTAGCGTGTGCGGCGTTATATTCCGGCCCCAGCGCGTTACCGAAAAAGCGACAGCTTTCCCTGAACGTGGTACGCAAATAGCTGCCGCGTTCGTCCGTTGCCGACCACTGATTCAGGACGCTAACCTGCCGACCGTCAGAGAGACGAAACGCGGCAATATCCCACGCGTCCGCCGTTGCATGCTCGCTCAAACGCCCTTCCGGTCGATGGTAGATATTACGACAGGCGTAGCTACCCATATGGTCGATACGCGTCAACGACGTGCCAAGTGACTGCGCCTGCGGCACCGCGACCTGTGCCACAAACATGGTGCTACTCAGCGCCAGCGGGCAACTGGCAAGAAAACTGGAACTGAGTGTGACCGCACCAAAACCTTGTATCCGGACGGGCGATGCTACCGGACATTGCCCACTGATATCATTGGCCTCGGAGAATCGCAGTCGCCCATTTTCCTGCGCCTGCTTTAATACCGCCAGACAGGCCTCAGGATCGCTGGCGACAGACTTCATTTTCAGCCGAGTAATAAACGTGGGTGGGTCATCAACGGACAGCGGAGAAAAAGGATCGTAGCCGGGCGGGAGTTGACGTTGGATCCAGGGTGCCAGAGCCACCAACGCCCCAAGTATTACCACTACTATTACCCATCCCCGCATCCGTTTCGTCTCCCGATGATTGTCTTCTCCTGAATAATATTATGCTATTAACGTGAACTCGGCAGGATTCATCCCCAACGCGATCCCTGCCTCCACGATTTTCTGCCACTCCTGATCGGACAAGTCAATACCGTCTGCACAACGCTGTGCCTGCGAAATACGCTCCGGTTCACCAGCGATTAAAATAGGTTGCGCCGGTTCGGGAGCCGTTGAAGAGCGAACGTAGTCCAGCATCGCATCATATTCTTTCTGCAACCACGCCATAGAAACCATACTGGCGGGATCGATAACAATCGTCGTCATGTTATTCACTATCGCCCCCTGACGCGCGTTCTCCGGTTGAATGGTTCCTCCACCAGACAACAGCCCTGCCAGCATTTCCGCTGCTAAAATCAACCCGCCGCCTTTATGCTTCGCAATGGGTTTCAAGGCTCCGTGCTTTTCGCCTTCCCACATGACTTTCGGATCGTTCGTGGAAACACCGTGACAATCCAGCATGACCTCTTCATCAAACGTTTTGCCCGCCAGATACGCGACGCGGGTTTTCCCCAGCGCAACCACGCTGGTGGCGAAATCCAGAACAAAGGCCGCATTATGCTCCGTTGGCGGGAATACAATGCAGATAGGGTTCGTCCCGAAACGGGCTTCGCTGCCACACCAGGGAGCCACAATCGGGTCGAGATCGTTAACGTTGACGAAATGTATCGACACGAGCCCGGCGTCCGCCGCCATTTCCCCATAAGTGCCGATGCGTCCCAAATGGCAGGTAGACGACAGCGTCATTAAACACACGCCCGTCGTTTTCACTCGATCAATAGCCGCCTGCATCGCTTCTTTACCCGTACGCTGACCAAAACCGCGATCGCCAGTAAATTGCAGCACCGCCCCACTGTCACGCACTAAACGCGCTGGCGTATTCGGGTGCATGATGCCTTTCTCGATGAACGCCACATAATGTGGCAACATCCCCACGCCGTGGCTGTCATGCCCTTTCAGGTTCGCGGCTACAAGGTGTTCGGTGACAATTCGAGCTTCGTTTTCTTCACATCCTGCTTTTTGCAATACGCTTTGCGTCGTCGCCATCAGACGGCTGGCTGAAATCTGCATATCCCTTCCCTTCATCGACTGATTTATGCTTCACCGATTTCATCCTACTGCGGAACTGGAATGAATAAAATATAAACAAATCAAGCGAGATACCAATCGGTGCGATTGCTTTAACCATCTGGTGAAGGATCTCCCCCAGCAGTACCATCCCCGACGTTGTAAGACGTACGCAGAGACGGCTGACATATATAGGGTTGCCTACTTATCGGGCATAGATAATATGGATTTTATTTAAATGAAAAAGACATCGCGTTTTCTTCTGGCGCTTGCTGGATTATGGTTTTCCGTTACTGCTTATTCCGCAGCGCCTCCCTCACCTCACGCAGAGGAAACACGGATACCTGCCATCAAACTCATCAATACGCCAGATAATCACTCGGCCTTCGTAACAGGCAGCGTGCCCGCTCTGGAAAAAATCACTGCACAAAAATTCTGGCTCAGCAATTCCACGGAAGCGTGGGAGATGAACGTTCACCCAGCCCCGCGCAAGCAATATGTCATCACGCTGAAAGGCACATTGAAATTTCGAGTTAGCGATGGTTCCACTTTTCTGCTTTCTCCTGGAACCGTCTTGATTGCCGCCGACACTCAGGGAGAAGGACATAGTTGGGAGATGGTTGAAGGGACTGAATGGGTTCGGATTTATATTCCAATTGTGGATGAGAGCGATTATTTCACCCCCGATGCATCGGTCACCGCCGCGCATAAAGCGCACTAACTTTTCGCTGCATATTGGCGACGGAAGCCCGTCGCCAACCTATTAAGCCTTATTCGCATCAAACGGATCATCGACATCATCCTTGCTGTCATCACGTTTGCGCGGAATCTCTCCCTGATCTTTTGGTGCATCTTTTGCCGGATGGTCATTTTCATCCTTGTGTTTGGTGCCCGTATTTTTCTCAGTCATTGTTTCCTCCCATTACGTCGTGTTCTATAAACTTAGTCGATAACGGATATAAACGGGATATGAACCTGTCGATTAGATTGTGATAAAAGGCATTTTATAATGAAGGTAGAGAAATTATGTCCGTTCGCTATGCAGCAGTTAATGAAACTGAACGCTTACGGATGATGAAGAATAAAACAATATAGGCTGCTGAGTGCTGAAGATAAAATTCAGTAAGTGGCTATGAGATATAAAAACAAAAACCCCCAGCTTTACGCTAGGGGTTCTAAATGTTTTCTTGACTGCTCCGGATTAAACCATCATCGCTATCGCAAGAGAAACATTAATTCAATTACAGCGCGACAACGTTGCCAGCTGCTGGGCCTTTCTGGCCGTTTTCGATGGTGAACTCAACCTTTTGGCCTTCGTCCAGCGTTTTGAAATCGTTGCTCTGAATAGCAGAGAAATGTACGAATACATCTTTGCTGCCGTTGTCAGGAGTAATGAAACCAAAACCTTTACCAGCGTCAAACCATTTTACTAAACCAGTCATTTTGTTAGACATAAATATTACCTTAATTTGTATAGTGCCTTCCGGCAAATAGGGCCTGTGCACAGAATTTAATTAGCAACGATAAGGAGGCTCAAAAGAAGGGATATCTATGGATAACACTTGGAAATGAGAACTGCTTTACTAAACTGCTTTTTAGGTCTGCGAATCAAACCGACCACTCATTAACGCATGTATAAATATCTTTAGCAAGCGTTTATTTTTAAAAACCTTTAAAAGGCCCGCAGAGACGAAACTCACCTCGTGCCGACATCTTAATTGGCAAAAATCGCCAACCGATACATCAAAAAAAAGACCGAACACGATTCCTGTATTCGGTCTAGGGAAATGGCTCTTGGGAGAGCCGTGCGCTAAAAGTTGGCATTTATACAAGCTGTACTAGCCCTGTAGACTTAAGCTTAGCCAACTACCTCGCGTTTTCCAGCTTTAACCTATTCGCAATCATCACAAATGGAACAGATTTCACACTTTATCTTAACCATAAAGAAGTAATTATTTAACATCAATAGGTAAATCAATCACTTCATGGTTTAGCGTCTGGCTTACACAACTGCTCTGCACGTTCAATAAATGGCTGAAGGCTTTTTTTCTGTCCGGGATGCTTAGGGTCGTCCAGCCAGATCGCGTCTATCGGCTGCGCACTCACCTGCCCGGCTTTCATTTGCGCAATGGCAACATCGTTTAGCGGATATTGCATCAGCGTCCCGGTATGTAAGGCGTACAGCGCATTGCCGGGGCGGCAAATCAGTTGAACTTCTTCACGCGTGAAAGCCCAGCGATCGCCGTATTCAAACCGGCTTATATTTGCCAGTTTAGCGGCAGCAAAGGCATTCACAGAAAGTGAAGTAAGCACGATAGATAGCAAAAATTTCTTCATCATGGTATTCCCGACATGGCGTATTCAAACAATGATGTGTGTGAGTTTTGCAGCCTTATCCGAATCAGAGAAAGACAGCCTCAACCCTTATAAAACAGAATGTTGTATATCACGACTGATCCGATCATAGCGACAGAGGAAGGTGAAGTCGAGTGTGGTGTTCAGGAATAATATCGGTAGTTTGGTACTGGTAGAAAGGGGGTTCGGGAGGGGAAAATGGCGGGATAAGGAGAACATTATCCCGCATCATTCAACGACTCATTGGCCGACAGAAGCGCCGCTTGTCATTAGGTTGACGGGGCCGCCGCAGACATTTTTTTCAGGTCCTGATCGATGAAGAACAGGCCGCCTTCGCTGGCTTTGACTAACGCCAATTTGTCCAGAATAGAACGGAACAATTTCTCTTCTTCGTGCTGCTCTGCAACGTACCATTGCAGGAAGTTGAATGTAGAGTAATCCTGCAGCGCCATCGCCTCATGCGCCAGCTCATTAATTTTTGCGGTGATCAGCTGTTCGTGTTCATAGGTCAGCTTGAAGACATCAGCCAGTGAATCAAAATCAATCGGCGGTGCAGCAATCGCGCCTAATACAGGCAGGCTTCCTGTGTCGTCCAGATAGTCAAACAGGCGCTGCATGTGCTGCATTTCTTCCTGAGAATGCGTCTTCAGGAAACTGGATGCGCCTTCAAAACCTTTGTCACCGCACCATGCGCTCATTTGCAGATACAAATTCGCGGAATAAAACTCCAGATTAAGTTGCTCATTCAGCTTCTGAATCATTTCTTTTTTTAACATGTTAACTCCCTATTTTCCCGGCAGGTGAAATTATTCAGGGCATTATGCCTGAAAAAATAAAATAAAAAACACTTTATTAACATTGATATTCAATAAACAAAAAACACCATACAAACAACAAGTTAAAATTCATGTTATTGATATTTATTATCACTTAAGTCTTAGAGAAAATATATTATTGCGAATCATTTTTATTATCAAAAATAACAACTACGAGCGATATTATGTATGGTACATTTGTATTAAAAATGATTCCCATTTCGTAATGAGAATAATAAACATCCACATAATAAGGTGAACGCTTGCCATTTTCCTGTCACTACTTTACCGTGGCACGCATCAGTCTGTGGCCAATAGGCAGGAGAAAACGGTATGGGATACAATCTGGCAGAATTGTCCAAAGAAGAGATGGATAAAGTTAACGTAGACTTGGCGGCATCAGGCGTGGCCTTCAAAGAACGTTACAATATGCCGGTCATTCCCGAGGTCGTTGAGAGAGAGCAACCCGAGTACTTGCGTGACTATTTTCGCGAACGCGTGATGTTTTATCGCCAGCGCTCACTACAGTTCTCTCGCTTACCCTACGAACCGAAGTCTAAGTAGGCTTATCCTTTCATTCCAACCTACGACGACCTTGCCGTGGAAAACATCCCTTTCCACGGGTTACATTCTTACACAGCAAAAACGATTTTCTGCTTGCATATCGGCCCGCACAAGAGGTTAATGGAGTGGCAACCTACCCTTTTATCACGCGAGGCAAGATATGAGTAAAGGTCTGGATAGCAAAAAGAACAGTAAGAAGAAGCCCCTGAAAACGGCCGCTGAAAAACGGGCCGATAAAAGGGCAAAGAAACCGCAGGCTGATATTACCTGAGTCGTGATATGACCTAAGTAATGTGCCATGCCGATCGGGTAAACCCGAAAACGGGTTTACCCTCATAACCAACGCGTTATTCGTGCGCTTCCTCAACCATTTCAAGCACCATCAGCAGAAAAGCATATTCCAACGCAATATCATCGTAACGTTTAAAACGACCGGATTTTCCGCCGTGCCCGGCATCCATATCGGTGTATAGCAGCACCAGACGATCGTCCGTTTTAACTTCACGTAATTTCGCCACCCACTTTGCAGGTTCCCAATACTGAACCTGAGAGTCGTGTAACCCGGTCGTCACCAGCAAATGCGGATAGCGTTGCGCGGTAATACCGTCATAGGGGCTATATTGCTTGATGTAGTCATAATAGATTTGTTCATTCGGATCGCCCCACTCGTCATACTCGCCGGTCGTTAATGGGATAGACTCATCCAGCATTGTCGTCAGCACATCAACGAAGGGAACCTGAGCAACAACGCCCTTGAATAGATCGGGAGCCATGTTCACTACTGCGCCCATCAATAGCCCGCCCGCACTGCCCCCCATAGCAAACATGTTGTTCCTGTCGCCATAACCTTTTTCTATCAATGCCTGAGACACATCGATGAAGTCAGTGAAGGAATGCATTTTATTGAGCAGGCGGCCATCGTCGTACCACTGCTGACCCAGCTCACCGCCACCGCGAATGTGCGTTAAGGCAAAGACGAACCCTCTGTCCAGCAGACTCAGACGGCTAACGCTAAAATCCGGATCCATGCTATGGCTATAAGCACCATAGCCGTAGACCAGTATCGGGTTCTTGCCTGGGCTGAAATGATCGCGATGATAAACGAGGGAAACGGGAACATCGACGCCATCCCGAACCGTGATCCACAAGCGCTCGCTCCGGTAATTGTCCGGTGAGAAATCTTTCACTTCGGCTTGTTTAAGTAACTGCTGCTCGCCTGTGTCCAGATTCAATTCATACAGCGTGCTGGGCGTTGTCATTGATGAATAGCCATACCGCATCAATGCCGTTTCTGGCGTAGGGTTGTACGATAGCCACGTCACATAGCTCGCATCATTAAAGGTGATCGCTTTTTCTTCCTGCGTCTGCCAGTGAATCTGGCGCAAGCGGGTCAAACCGCGCTCACGTTCTTCAACCACCAGCCAGTCACGGAACAGCTCAAAACCTTCCAGTACACGGTGTTCATGTGGTGCAATCAGCGTTTCCAGCGTTTGCTCATCGGGCCTATCCGAACGGTAGAGGCCAAAATTTTTCCCTTCCCGATTGGAGCGCAGATAAAACTTATCCTGATAGTGATCGATGCCATATTCATGATCTTTTCGACGTGGAATGCCTATCTGCGGCAACGCATCCGGGCGCGTCGCGTCAAGCAACAACACTTCGCTCGTCGTCGTGCTACTGAGATAAATGGTGATGTAGTGCTCTGATGTCGTTTTACTCAGGCTAACGTAATAGGTGTCGTCTTTCTCTTCATAGATCAGCTCATCCAACGCCGGATCGCTTCCCAGACGGTGGCGATAGACCTGATATGGCAACAGCGTTTGCTCATGTTTACGCACGTAATACAGAACCGTCGAATCCGCCGACCATTCCGCCCCTGCGGTCACATTTTCGATCACATCCGGTAACCACTCGCCGCTGTTTAGATCGCGAAAACGAAGCGTGTACTGCCGACGGGATAAAAAGTCCTCCGAGAGCGCCAGCAGCGTGTTGTCAGGGCTAACCTCAAGCGTGCCGAGACTGTAAAATTCATGCCCTTCCGCACGTTGATTCCCATCCAGCAACGTTTCCCACGCATCTGTTGCCTGCTCAGGCTGACGCAGATAGATGGCGTACTCTTTCCCCTGCTCATAGCGGCTTTGGTAACGATAGCCTTTTCTGACATACGGCACAGACATATCCGTCGACGGAATGCGTTTAACCATTTCGTCATACAGTGCCCGCTTGCGTGCGTTATGAGGTTCCATGACGGCTTCGCTATAGGCGTTTTCCTGCTTCAGATAGTCCAACACCTGTGGATCGGTACGCTGGTCATCACGCAGCCAGTAATAATTGTCGATACGCGTATCGCCATGTGTACTTAGTGCATGGGGTCTTTTTTCAGCTTGCGGTGTCTTCATGGCGTCGGATCTCGTTGTCTTGACATAAAATTTTCGCTTTGTAAGAAGAGTGGCACGATTGCCCGGCAATGCCAAGCCACGTCCTTATCTCTTGGTGCGCTTTTGCGCATCGCATTCCACCGCCCGCCCTCATTAATGCGCACGCAAACGTTTTCGTTTATACTGCGGCCATTTTTCACAACCCGATCAGGTATAAGGTTATGTTAACAATTGGAACCGCCCTGCGTGCGGATGCCACACGAGTGATGCTGCTTGGCTCCGGTGAATTAGGCAAAGAAGTGGCGATTGAGTGTCAGCGTCTGGGAATCGAAGTGATTGCGGTCGATCGCTATGCCGATGCCCCCGCCATGCAGGTTGCGCATCGCAGCCACGTCATCAATATGTTGGATGGCGATGCATTAAAAGCGTTGGTTGAAGCCGAACGTCCTGATTACATCGTGCCGGAAATCGAAGCCATCGCAACTGACATGCTGGTGACGCTGGAAAAGCAGGGTCACCATGTTGTTCCTTGTGCCGAAGCGACGCGCCTGACGATGAATCGCGAAGGTATCCGTCGTCTGGCCGCTGAAACACTCGGCGTTCCCACTTCCACCTACCGTTTTGCCGACAGCGAAGAGAACTTTCGTCAGGCGGTAGAGGCGATTGGCTACCCTTGTATTGTTAAGCCGGTCATGAGTTCCTCTGGTAAAGGGCAAAGCCTGATTCGCTCTGCTGAGCAGTTAGATCAGGCGTGGCACTATGCCCAGCAGGGTGGACGAGCAGGCGGCGGACGCGTCATCGTGGAAGGACTGGTTAATTTTGATTTTGAGATCACCTTACTGACGATCCATGCGGTTGACGGCATTCATTTTTGTGCGCCAATCGGTCATCGACAGGAAGACGGCGACTATCGTGAATCCTGGCAACCACAGCAGATGAGCGCGCTGGCGCAGGAACGCGCACAGAAGATGGCCAGCGATGTCGTGAAAGCGCTCGGCGGCTATGGCCTGTTCGGCGTGGAGCTGTTCGTCTGCGGCGATGAGGTTATTTTCAGTGAAGTCTCCCCTCGCCCGCACGATACCGGCATGGTGACGATGATTTCTCAGGATCTGTCCGAGTTTGCGCTGCACGTTCGCGCGTTCCTGGGGCTGCCCATTGGCGCAGTGCGTCAGTATGGCGCATCGGCTTCCGCCGTGATTTTACCGGAACTGGATAGCACCAACGTGCGTTATCAGGGGCTGGAAGGCGCACTGTTGCCTCATACGCAAATTCGCCTGTTTGGTAAACCGGATATCAGCGGCAAACGCCGTATGGGTGTCGCGTTAGCCAGTGCGGAAACCACGGATGATGCTGTCGCCATCGCCAAGCGCGTTGCAGCGGGCGTAAAAGTCAGCGGCTGATACATTCATTGATCGCAGGATGACGGACAGGGATGTCCGCCATAAAAAAACGTAGGGAACGTTTTTCAACGTCGCTTGCGACGGCCCGGAGGGTGACGGACAAGGATGTCCGTCATAAAAAAGGCCACTCGCAGTGAGTGGCCTTCGTCATTCAGTCACGAGCAAACTTAAGCTTTTGCACCCGCAACGGCTTCACGCGCCAGTTCAGTAATACGTGCGTAATCACCGCTTTCCAGCGCGTCGTTCGGCACCAGCCATGAACCACCCACGCACAGCACGCTTTTCAGCGCCAGATAGTCGCGGTAGTTATTCGGCGTAATGCCACCCGTTGGGCAGAAACGAATCTGAGCAAACGGACCTGCGATCGCCTGGAGCGCTTTCACGCCGCCGTTAGCTTCCGCGGGGAAGAATTTGAACTCACGCAGGCCGTAATCCATACCCAGCATCAGTTCAGATACGGTGCTGATACCCGGGATCAACGGGATGTTGCCTTCCGTTGCGGCTTTCAGCAGCGGCTCGGTCAGGCCTGGGCTGATGGCAAACTGCGCACCCGCCTCAACCACCGCAGCCAGTTGCTCAGGGTTTGTTACCGTACCCGCACCCACGATAGCTTCCGGTACTTCTTTGGCAATCGCGCGAATCGCTTCGATGGCACAGTCGGTACGCAATGTCAGTTCCAGAACGCGAACGCCGCCCGCGACTAACGCTTTTGCCATCGGCACCGCGTGTTCCAGTTTGTTGACCACAATCACAGGAACAACGGGACCCGTTGTCAAAATCTGTTCCGCGCTCGTTTTCCAGTTTTTCATCAAAAGTTATCTCCAGTCATGCCCGAGGGCATCATTAATTATATAGCGCGCCCCTGCCACAGGGATCTGCGTCGCCGCAGATGTCCGACCGCACCGTGAGCCATACATTAAAAACTGTGGGAGGCCGACCATTGTCGGCCAGCCCCCCATTACTGACGTATTACCAAAAAATTACTCAAACTCATTCCAGGAACGGCCATCGCGGGTAATCATCGCCACAGATGCCACCGGCCCCCAGCTTCCTGCCTGATACGGTTTCGGTGCATCGTTGTCCATCGCCCACGCATCCATGATGGAGTCCACCCATTTCCAGGCTTCTTCAACTTCATCACGACGGACAAACAGCGCCTGAATCCCACGCATGGTTTCCAGCAGCAGACGCTCGTAAGCATCGGCCAAATGCTGCTGATTAAAGGTTTCCGAGAAGCTCAGATCCAGCTTCACTGTTTGCAGGCGGTGCTTATGCTCTAGCCCCGGAATTTTGTTCAGAATCTGGATTTCCACACCTTCATCCGGCTGCAAGCGAATGATCAGCTTGTTCTGCGGCAGTTGTTGGTAGGAATCATGGAACAGGTTCAGCGCAGGGTTCTTAAAGTACACCACCACTTCTGAACATTTGGTCGGCAGGCGTTTACCAGTACGCAGGTAGAACGGCACACCAGACCAGCGCCAGTCATCGATATCAACGCGAATCGAGACGAAGGTTTCCGTGCTGCTGCTTTTGTTCGCACCCTCTTCTTCCAGATAGCCCGGTACTTTATGTCCCTGAACAAAACCAGACGTGTATTGGCCGCGAACGGTGGTTTCATGCACGTTGGAGCGATCGATACGACGCAGTGAACGCAGCACTTTCACTTTTTCATCACGGATGCGGTCGGTCGTCAAATCAGACGGCGGCGACATCGCAATCATCGTCAGAATCTGTAACAGGTGGTTCTGGATCATATCGCGCATCTGGCCGGCTTTATCGAAATAGCCCCAGCGCCCTTCAATCCCGACTTCCTCGGCTACCGTGATCTGCACATGGTCGATCGTCCGGTTGTCCCAGTTTGAGGAGAACAGCGAGTTGGCAAAACGCAGCGCCAGCAGGTTCAGAACGGTCTCTTTACCCAAATAGTGGTCGATGCGGTAAACCTGACACTCGTTAAAGAATTCCGCGACCTGATCGTTAATGACGCGAGAAGACGCCAGATCGGTACCCAGCGGTTTTTCCATTACCACGCGCGCGGGCTCTTTATTCAGCCCTGCCGTTCCCAACCCTTTGCAGATCGCACCGAATGTACTCGGCGGCATGGCAAAATAGTTGATGGTGGTACGATTTTTCTGGTCAAGCATCTTGCCCAGCTTGTTGAAGGCTTTGGTGTCTTCCACATCAAGATTGCAGAAATCCAGCCGACTGCTTAGCGTTTCCCACAACTTATCGTCGATGGCTTCTTTCATAAAGGTGTCAAGCGCTTCGCGCACGACGCGGGTATACTCCGCTTTATCCCAATCCGCACGGCCCACCCCGATAATTCGGGTGTCCGCATGGATGTGACCTGCTTTTTCCAACTGGTAAAGGGAAGGCAGCAATTTACGGCGTGCCAGATCGCCCTTAGCTCCGAAAATAACCAGATCGCACGCTTGGGCTGTTGAAGTTACCGCCATGTTCATCTCCTCGTTGCAGGATGCTGTAATTTTATTACAGCGATAATGTACTCTTTTTGACTACAGCCAGTAAACCCATCATAAAAATGCCAAATAATGGTCGGGATTGACTGAAAACCATGCATAAATCGGTCTGTGCAGTGGCTGAAGTCACTTATGCATTCGCCCTAAAACGAAATTTTTCGTCGTTTCTGACAGTCGATTACTTTTCTGAAAGTTAGACACATGTCATGTTCTGGCAAAAAAAGGACCCAACTTAGCCTGTTGCCCTCTGCCAACCACTACAGGGTCGTAGTATATTTTCACGACTTACATTTTTTCACGTAATGCATGCCAGTGTACCTTTAGTTGAAATTGGAAAAAACTTACATGGCCCTTGTCGTATGAATATGCTGGAAAAAATCCAGAGCCACCTGGAACTCCTGAGCAAATCAGAAAGAAAAGTTGCTGAAGTGATCCTGAGCACGCCACAAACAGCCATTCACTCCAGCATCGCGACCTTAGCCAAAATGGCCGATGTCAGCGAGCCAACGGTTAATCGTTTCTGTCGCCGCCTTGAAACTAAAGGTTTTCCCGATTTTAAACTACATCTGGCGCAAAGTCTGGCAAACGGTACACCGTATGTGAACCGTAACGTTGAAGAAGATGACAGCGTTGATGCCTATACCAGTAAAATTTTTGAATCCGCCATGGCTGGCCTGGAGCAGGTGAAGTCCAGTCTGGATGTCACCGCCGTCAACCGCGCCGTGGATTTGCTGACACAGGCGAAGAAAATCTCTTTCTTTGGCCTGGGCGCTTCCGCCGCTGTCGCACATGATGCGATGAACAAATTTTTCCGCTTCAATATCCCCGTTGTCTATTTCGATGACATCGTTATGCAGCGCATGAGCTGTATGAATTCCAGCGACGGCGACGTCGTGGTATTGATCTCCCACACGGGCAGAACCAAAAGTCTGGTCGAAATGGCACAGCTGGCACGCGAGAACGACGCGACCGTTATCGCCATCACCTCGGACGGCACACCGCTGGCGCGTGAGGCGTCGTTGGCCTTGCGACTTGATGTGCCTGAAGATACCGATGTCTACATGCCGATGGTGTCCCGCATCGCTCAGTTGACGTTGATCGACGTTCTGGCGACCGGGTTCACGCTGCGCCGCGGGGAAAAATTTCGTGATAACCTGAAACGGGTCAAAGAGGCCCTGCGGGAATCTCGCTTTGATAAAGACGAGCGATTGATTAATCCCTTCAGGTGATAGATAAGTTTATGTTGTGCTTTGTTTTTGAGTTATACCTATGAAAAATGAGCGGTATCATCTACCCCTTCATCTTGATATGGTCACAGACTACAGGCATGGAAAGATGGCAGGGATTACCTGTACAGTATGATAATCAGACTCAACACGATGTTCGGATAACGCAGGTGAAATAGTTTTGTTGTAAAGTGACATTTTGCACCGTTATTCGACGCTTAATCGCAACACTACAGCTTCACAAGTGAACGGAGTTATACATGTCCAGACGGCTCAGAAGAACCAAAATTGTCACCACCCTGGGGCCCGCTACCGACCGTGATAATAATCTCGAAAAGATTATCAGTGCGGGCGCGAACGTAGTACGCATGAATTTTTCTCACGGCACGCCAGAAGATCATCTATTACGTGCCAACAAAGTTCGTGAAATTGCGGCTAAATTAGGCCGCCATGTTGCCATTCTTGGCGATCTACAGGGTCCAAAAATTCGTGTTTCTACCTTCAAAGAAGGTAAAATTTTCCTGAATATCGGCGACAAATTCTTGCTGGATGCCAACTTAGCGAAAGGCGAAGGCGATAAAGAAAAAGTCGGAATCGATTACAAAGGCTTGCCGAGCGACGTGGTCCCTGGCGATATCCTGTTACTGGATGATGGCCGAGTGCAGTTGAAAGTCCTTCAGGTTGAAGGCCTGAAAGTGTATACCGAAGTCACCGTTGGTGGTCCGCTGTCCAACAATAAAGGCATCAACAAACTCGGCGGCGGTCTGTCTGCCGAAGCCCTGACGGAAAAAGATAAAGCCGACATTATTACTGCCGCAAAAATTGGCGTCGACTATCTGGCCGTCTCTTTCCCTCGTACCGGTGAAGATCTCAACTACGCACGTCGCCTCGCGCGTGATGCGGGTTGTCACGCCAAGATCGTATCAAAAGTTGAACGCGCTGAAGCCGTCTGCTCAGATGCTGCAATGGATGACATTATTCTGGCTTCCGACGTGGTGATGGTGGCGAGGGGCGATCTGGGCGTTGAAATCGGCGACCCAGAGCTGGTGGGGATTCAGAAGAAATTGATCCGTCGCGCCCGTCAGTTGAACCGTGCGGTCATTACCGCTACGCAGATGATGGAATCGATGATCACCAACCCGATGCCAACGCGTGCAGAGGTGATGGACGTCGCTAACGCCGTGTTGGATGGCACCGATGCCGTGATGCTGTCGGCGGAAACCGCTGCGGGCCAATATCCGGCTGAAACCGTCGCCGCCATGGCGAAAGTGTGTTTAGGCGCGGAGAAGATCCCAAGCATTAATGTCTCCAAGCACCGCCTTGACGTACAGTTTGATAACACCGAAGAATCCATCGCGATGTCTTCCATGTACGCCGCCAACCACCTGAAAGGGGTGACGGCGCTGATCGCCATGACGGAATCGGGTCGTACCGCCCTGATGATGTCCCGTATCAGTTCCGGTCTGCCGATTTTCGCTATGTCTCGTCATGAGCACACGCTGAACCTGACCGCGCTGTATCGTGGCGTTACTCCCGTGCATTTCGACAGCTACACGGACGGCGTCGCTGCCGCCAATGATGCAGTGATCCTGCTGCGCGATAAAGGGTTCCTGATGTCTGGGGATCTGGTCATCGTCACACAGGGTGACATCATGGGTACCGTGGGTACCACCAACACGATCCGCATCCTGCGCGTGGAATAATCATTGTCACAACCGTCCGCGGCTGAGTGAGCGGACGGTTGTGATAGCGCGAAGCGTGAGACCAAAAAAACGTAATAGCAAAAAGCCGGACGATTTCTCGTCCGGCTTTTTTATCTCTGCGGCCTATCAGCCCACTGTTATCTACCGTATAGACTAGTCGCGGTATAAATCATCCCGACAGTACGGTTCAATTTCACCCGGCTTGCGGGTTTTCAGCAGTTTCAGAATCCAGGTGTACTGCTCAGGATTCGGTTTGACCAGAATTTCAACTTCTTCGTTCATACGCCGTGCAATGTATGCATCATCCGCGTCCGCCAAGTCGTCCATCGGCGGGCGAATAAACACATCGAGGCAGCCGTCTTTAGCGTTATACACCGGGAACAGCGGCACGATGTCAGCGCGACACACTTTCATCAGTCGTCCAACGGCAGGCAGCGTTGCCTTATAGGTCGCAAAGAAATCAACGAATTCACTGTGCTCCGCGCCGTGATCCTGATCGGGCAGATAATAGCCCCAACACCCAGAGCGCACGGAGCTGATAAACGGTTTAATACCATCATTACGGGCATGGATGCGGCCACCAAAACGACGACGTAACCGATTCCACCAGTAGTCCACCAGCGCATTCTTCTGGTTGTGGAACATGGCCGCCATACGCTGGCCGCGTGAGGTCAGCAGCATCGCGGGGATATCAACCCCCCAACCGTGCGGAACCAGAAAAATCACGTTCTTATCTTGTTCCTTAATACGATCCAGAATGTCTTCGCCATGCCAGCGAACGTATTTTTCGATTTTCTTCGGATTACGAATTCCCACTTCCACCATCATGATCATCGACTGAGGAGCCGTCGCAAACATGTCATCGATGATAGCTTCGCGCTGTGCTTCCGTTAATTCCGGCATGCAATACAGCAGATTAATGCGGGCACGGCGGCGTGCGCCTTTTGATATTCTCCCAACAAAACGCCCTAACCCACCCAGCACCGGATTTCTTAATCGCGCGGGAACATAGGCAGCGAGCGCCATCACACCAACGCCTAACCAAACGCCCCAATAGCGCGGATGAAAAAAGGCGCGTTGAAACTGGGGAACAAATTCAGCGTTCGATTTTTTTTCTTTTTCCATGCCTAAACTCTTCAGATCAATCAATAAACATAATCATAATTGCCGCTCGGCGTTTAGCAACACCGACCACAGTTACGCAAAAACACGTTTGCTCGATAATAAAAATCAGGAACCTGTGTTCTATCAAATGTTCTATAAATGAAAATGCCGGCAGCAAGCCACCGGCATAACATGCAGTCAGTAGAATTAATCAAACTTAAGCTGCGGTACGACCTCTTTCACCTGCGCCAGATAATCACGACGCTCTTTACCCGCCAGCCCTTCAGAACGTGGCAGTTTAGCCGTTAACGGGTTGACTGCCTGCTGGTTGATCCAGAATTCGTAGTGCAGGTGCGGGCCGGTAGAACGACCCGTGTTACCGGACAATCCGATGCGATCGCCACGTTTCACTTTCTGTCCCGGTTTAACCAGGATGCGATGCATATGCATGTAGCGTGTGGTGTACTGACGACCATGACGGATGGCAACATAGTTTCCTGCCGCACCGCTGCGTTTCGCAATCACGACTTCCCCATCCCCCACGGCCAGAACCGGCGAACCGACCGGCATGGCAAAATCGACACCTTTATGCGGTGCGACGCGCCCTGTTACCGGGTTCAGACGACGTGGGTTAAAGTTGGAGGAAATACGAAATTGTTTCATGGTTGGGAAACGCATAAAGCCACGGGTCAAACCGGAACCTTCACGATCGTAGAATTTACCGTCTTCTGCACGAATCGCGTAATAGTCCTTGCCACCGGTATTCAGACGGACGCCGACCAGTTCGCTCTGCTCACTTTTACCATCGAGCATTTCGCGGGACATCAGCACAGAGAAGGTATCGTCTTTGCGTAATTTACGGAAATCCAGCTGCCATTGCAGTGCTTTGATAACTTCACGCACTTCGGTGCTGGTCAAACCGGCATTTTTTGCACTGCTAACGAAGCTACCACTAACACGGCCATTCAGAACGCTATTGCGCCACTCGCCTTTCAGCGTCTCAATACGCTCTTTAAAATCGTTACCCACACGCTCATAAATGCGTGTTTCACGGCGGGACATCTGCCAGGTCAAACTTTGCAGGTCGCCGTTCTCTGCCAAAGCCCATGAAATTTGCTGACCGATCTTCAGGTTCCGCAAATCTTTATTCTGCTCGGCGAGCTGGGTGACATCCGCGATATCAATGCCGTACTGCGTCAAAATGCTGCTTAAGGTATCGCCCGTAGAGACCACGTACTCATGTACGCCGCCTTCATCGGCAACCTTATCATCCAGCTCATCTTGTGGAATCTCATCATCCGGCGAGGGTTGGTCTATCGGTTCACTGGCTTCAGGTGTCAGCGTACGCAGCTGGCTGGTTTCCAGATCGATATCTTTCACGATGACAGGGGCATCATCGACGTGGGGATAAACAAAAGGCCGCCAAACGGCAACGGCCAATGTCACAACGGTAAGCGACCCCAGCATGACGCGATGGGGCCGAGGTAAGCTGTTATACGCCAGAGCGATAGTTCGGACTATCTGCTGCACTTATTCGTATCCTCATGATTTTTCCTCCAGACAGCTCACATACTGGTTCGATAGCTGCAACAAGAAATCGGCATAGCTATCTCTACCCAGTGCAATATTGCTTCCCAATGGATCGAGCACACCCGAGCGCACGTCAGTTCCCTTGGCAACAGCATTAATAACGGCTGGCCTGAATTGTGGTTCAGCAAAAACGCATACGGCTTTGTGCTCAACCAACTGTGTTCGTATTTGATGTAAACGCTGTGCTCCGGGTTGGATTTCGGGGTTAACCGTGAAGTAACCCAGAGGGCTTAACCCGTAGTGTTTCTCAAAATAACCATAGGCATCATGGAACACGAAATACCCTTTACCCTGCACAGGCGCTAGCATCTTAACAATTTTTTCATCTGCTTGCCCGATTTTATCCGTGAAATAAAGCAGATTCGCGTCTAGTTTGTCCTTATTCTGAGGCATAAGTTCCAATAATTTTGCATGAATGGCAATTGCCGCCTGTTTTGTCATCTCCGGCGACAGCCAAATGTGCATATTGTACTCACCATGATGGTGGCCATCGTCGCCGTCATCATGGGCGGCATGGCTATGATCGTGCCCCTTTCCATGGTCATCATGCGCCTGTTCATGGTCATCCTCATGATCGTGTCCGGCTTCTTTTTCCAGCCCAGATTTAATCGCTGGCAGCGCGGAAAGCGTAATCTGCTTTTCAGGTGAAACTTTCGCTAACGGCTTTCCGAGAAAGGCTTCCATTTCCGGCCCAACCCAAATCACCAGTTCTGCGGACTGTAAACGCTGGACATCAGACGGGCGCAAGGCATAATCGTGGGGTGACGCGCCATCAGGTAACAAAACCTCCGTTGGCGTCACGCCATCGGCAATAGCCGACGCAATGAATCCCAAAGGACGAATTGACGTAATGACCGCAGCGGATGCCGCGCTGATTGACATCCCGCTTGCGAGTAGCGCGCTGGCAACAAACACATTTTTTAACCATTTTTTTTGCTGAATAGATTGCTGCATGAAAGTCGATCCCATCGATTTTTATGGTGTTATTTGTTATATTATAACGTTACATGAGTTATGCAAACCAAATTCTATGTCCACATTGGTATCACTTAATAATATTTCAGTTACATTTGGCAGCCGAAAGGTTCTGTCAGATATCTCTCTTACCTTGCAAGCAGGTCGAATTCTGACGCTGCTCGGGCCGAATGGCGCAGGGAAATCGACGCTGGTGCGCGTGGTATTAGGTCTATTGTCCCCCACCTCCGGCTCACTGGTACGGGATCCCGCGCTGCGTATCGGCTACGTTCCGCAGAAGCTGCATCTGGATACTACCCTGCCCTTGACCGTCAGCCGTTTTATGCAACTGCGGCCCGGCGTGAAAAAGCAGGATATTTTACCGGCGCTTAAGCGAGTTCAGGCTGCACATCTGCTGGAACAGCCGATGCAGAAACTTTCCGGTGGCGAAACCCAACGTGTGCTGTTGGCGCGCGCACTACTCAACCAGCCCCAACTACTGGTACTGGATGAGCCGACGCAGGGGGTCGACGTCAATGGGCAACTGGCGCTGTACGATCTCATTAACCAATTGCGGCAGGAATTTCACTGCGGCGTGCTGATGGTGTCACACGATCTGCATTTGGTGATGGCGAAAACCGATGAAGTCCTGTGCCTTAATCAACATGTTTGCTGCTCCGGCACGCCTGAAGTCGTTTCCCTTCACCCCGAATTTTTAGCGATGTTCGGCCACCGTGGCGCGGAGCAATTGGCGGTTTACCGCCACCATCATAATCATCGTCACGATCTGCAAGGACGTATCATTTTGAAGAGACAAGGTGGAAACGACGCATGATAGAACTGCTGTTTCCCGGTTGGCTGGCGGGGATTTTGCTGGCGATTGCGGCAGGCCCTCTCGGCTCATTCGTCGTCTGGCGACGGATGTCTTACTTCGGCGACACGCTGGCGCACGCGTCTTTACTCGGCGTCGCCTTCGGCCTGCTGCTGAACATCAACCTGTTTGCTGCCGTTATTGCCGTGACGCTCATTCTGGCGTTGGGGCTTGTCTGGCTGGAGCGACGCCCCTACCTGGCTATCGATACATTACTCGGCATCATGGCACACAGCGCGCTGTCGCTTGGATTGGTGGTCGTCAGCCTGATGAATAACGTGCGCGTGGACCTGATGGCTTATCTGTTTGGCGATTTGCTCTCTGTCACAACAGAGGATCTGTGGGTGATCGCCGCGGGTGTCATCGTTGTTGTAGCTATTATGTGCTGGCAATGGCGCGCACTACTTTCTATGACGATCAGCCCAGAGCTGGCGCACGTGGATGGCGTGAAGCTACAGCGCACCAAGCTGCTCTTGATGCTGACCACCGCGTTAACGATTGGTATCGCCATGAAATTTGTTGGTGCGCTGATCATTACGTCACTGCTGATTATTCCTGCGGCAAGCGCCAGACGCTTCGCACGGACGCCGGAACAAATGGCAAGCATCGCGATTATTGTAGGAATGATTGCCGTAACGGGCGGTTTGGCATTTTCAGCTGGCTACAATACGCCCGCTGGGCCGTCTGTGGTGCTGTGCGCATCGCTGCTGTTTATTGTCAGCCTGATTAAGCGACAACCCGCCTAGAGAATCAATAACAAAAAGCCCTTCCGAATACGTGATTCAGAAGGGCTTTTGAAGACCGCACGAACAGCGTTTATTTCCGGTTCGCCATATCTGGAATGATTAAATCACCCCGCAAGACATACGATCCCAGCACATCCTGTGTTTTCTCATTGAGCCAGGACACGATTCTGGCCGCTATCGCATCCATCGAATATTCAATTGCCGGTATCGCCGGAATGCCAGGGATATCGAGAGATCCCGCCAGGCTGAATACCATGATGTCTTTTGGCACGGATTTATTAAACGCCTGAAGCTGTGTGATAACTCGTTTGGCTTCCAGCTCATCCGCCACCAGAAGCGCATTGAAATTCAGCGTCGTGCTGTTATTAAGCAACACTTGCAGCGCCACCGACGACGATGAAGATGCATCCATAAAGATCAGGTTGCGGTTGAACGGTAAGAAGTTATTTTCCAGCGCCCGCTTATACCCTAAAAGCACTTGATCCGCTGAACTGCTGGCGGCGGGATTGATCAGCGCAATTTGCCGTCTTCCTTGTCGAATCAGGTAATTGCACGCGGTTTCTGTGGCGAAAGCGTGATCGAATTGCAGGCTATTCGTGGTATCCGTTTCCATGCAATCGATCAGAATAATGTTCTTATCGGCCAGATTCAGCGGAAAACGCGCACCGATGATTAAAATGTCATCACACAGGCCGCTGGTCAGCTCATCAAGCACGTTCATCACTTCAGCCCTGCTGCTGGCAAAGCGCAACAAGAGATGCTTTTGGTGTCGGCTGAAGTGTTTTTCCAGCGCATAAAGATAGCCGGTCGTCTGGTTGATGTTGTCCTGAGCGCAAATGACGCCAATACATCCGGTTGATTGACTTAACAGCGATTGGGCGATGACATTCGGCCGATATTTAAGCTCATCAACCGCTTTTAACACCGCAAGGCGACTTGCTTCCTTTACGCCGCGTGAACCACTCAACACACGGGAGACTGTGGCTTTAGACACCCCAGCTAAACGCGATACATCGTTGATTGTAGACATCATTTGCCCCTGGAAAACGCTAAATCTGACTCAAAACCCTGAATACCAACCGCGCATTGCGTTGCTTCGCAGTATAACCGTTTCTATCCAGCATGGAAACCGATTATCCGTTTAACATCCAATGCGCATTTCTGCCAATAAGATGTGATGTAAATCTAATTAATACCGCCAGAAATCATCACATCTTGACGGTCATCACACTTCTCTTTTCTTTGCATGGAAAACGGTTTCCATATGATATCCAATCATATTAGCAATAACTTTTTACATTGTGCGTGGCGGAAAATGCGGTCCGCAGCGGAAGAAAGATAACAGGTATAGGCTCACGTTTATAAAAGACTGCCACACGCGACATTTCCGTAAGATGTTTAGATACAATGGGTTACGGCGTACAACGTGGCGATAACATACTTGGTGACGAGCTGTCGCTGCTACAGCGACACACGAAAAAAGGTGTTCACATGAGTTCCGTATATCAATCAATCATTGCCGCTATCGAACAATCGATTACCCCGCTGGCTGGGCGTTTAGGGCAACAAAAGTATGTGATCGCTATCCGCGATGGCTTTACCGCCGCGCTACCTTTTATGATCATCGGCTCATTTATGCTGGTGTTTATTTTCCCTCCCTTTTCTGCCGATACCACCGTCGGATTCGCTCGTACCTGGCTCGATTTTTCTATCACCTATCGCGCACAGTTGATGCTGCCTTTCGAGCTGAGTATGGGGCTCATGACCTTTTTCATCTCCGTAGGTGTGGGTGCCAGTCTGGGGCGACAGCTTAATCTCGATTCTGTGATGTCCGGCCTGCTGGCGTTTATGGCTTTCCTGCTTGTCGCCGCGCCTTATGCCGATGACAAGCTTTCCACCGAGTATCTGTCAGGACAAGGGATCTTCACCGCCTTACTGACGTCTATCTATGCCACCCAAGTTTATGCGGCGCTGAAAAAGCACAACATTACTATTCGCTTACCGAAAGAAGTCCCGACGGGGGTCGCCCGCTCGTTTGAAATCCTCATTCCCGTGTTGGTGATTGTCGCAACGCTGCATCCGCTCAATCTCTTCATTGAAGCGCAAACAGGCATGATCATTCCCGAAGCGATTATGCACCTGCTGGCACCGCTGGTGTCCGCCTCAGACTCGCTGCCTGCCATTCTTCTGTCCGTGCTGCTGTGCCAGCTTTTCTGGTTTTCGGGGATCCACGGTTCGCTGATTGTCACGGGCATCATGAATCCATTCTGGATGACCAATCTGGCCGTGAATCAGGCCGCGCTGGCAGCCGGTGAAGTCTTGCCACATATCTATTTACAGGGCTTTTGGGATCACTACTTGTTGATTGGTGGCGTCGGTTCGACACTACCGCTGGCATTTCTGCTGTTACGCAGCAAGGTCACGCACTTGCGCACCATCGGCAGAATGGGCGTCGTACCCAGCTTCTTTAACATCAACGAACCGATCATGTTCGGCGCGCCCATCATCATGAATCCAATGCTGTTCCTCCCCTTTGTCTTCGTGCCGATGGTTAACGCCGTGCTGGCTTACACCGCAACCAAGATGGGATGGCTGGCGCAGGTAGTATCGTTGACGCCGTGGACAACACCAGCACCCATTGGCGCATCGTGGGCTGCAAACTGGAGTTTCAGCCCGCTAATCATGTGCCTGCTGTGCATGGTGTTTTCCGCGCTGATGTATTTGCCGTTCCTGCGAGCTTATGAACGCACATTAATGAAAACCGAGGAACAAAAAATACAGGGCGACCTGTCACTGACGAAAACAGTGAGCAGTAATTAATGGGTTAATAAAAACAGTAATAGCTATTAAATAGAAGAAAGAAAATAAAGCGTTCCGGGTCGGGTGTTTTTATTATTCACATTCACCGACCTAGACGACATTCAAGAACGCGGCATAGAAAATACATGCTGCGAATATTCGTTCACATAAAAATAGGTCATATGATGATTACATTAGAAGATGCAGTAATGGAAATTATCGTCAATGCTGGACAATCGCGCAGCCTGTGTTTTGAGGCGCTACACGCCGCGCGTAAAGGCAACATTGATGAAGCCAAAAATCTGTTGAAGGAAGCCGATGGTTATGCGCGCAAGGCCCACAATATGCAGACCCAGCTGATTGAGCAGGATGCAGGAGAAGCCAGACAGCCGATGACGTTAATTATGGTGCATGCTCAAGACCATTTAATGACATCATTACTCGCTCGCGAATTATCAGAAGAAATTATTCATCTTTACCAGAGGCAATAGTTCATTTTAATACCCTTATAGGGAGGGTCGATTACGTCAGTTATTTAATTAAACTGTACCTGTAAAAAAATAACAATCACCTTGTTCTGAGCGCCGTGCCATTATTCACGTCAATCAGAGCGGGATGGTTATTGTCTGAAAATAACTTACCGAATTGAGATGACTATGACAAATTCCAAAAAACTGCCCGTTACGCTGGCGGTGCTGGCTGCCCTTTGCTCCGGTTCCGCATTTGCACAAGACGTTATTACTCAAGAGCAATTAGATCGTATCGTTGCTCAGGCCGTAGAAAAAGCGCTGGCTGAGCGTCAGGCCAAATTAGACGCGATTGCCAGTAAACAGGTCGACCCGCTGACCACGCCGGACGCTCCCAAGACACCTGACATGGCGATACCTTATGGCATCAACTTCACAGGCTATGCGCGTTATGGGGCGCAATTCCAGAGCGGCGACCAGAAATATGTTGCGGTTGACGGTTCCTATAACGGTGCCTCCGCGCTGGGTCGTCTGGGCAATGAAGGCAATGGCGGTGAATTCCAGCTTTCCAAGGCCTTCAAGAGTGACAACGGCGCAATCTGGGATGTCGTCGTGATGATCGACCATTGGGGCGACGAAGTTAACCTGAAAAAAGCCTATGCGGGCGTCACCAACCTTTTTGCTTCTCAGCCTAACGCCTATCTCTGGGCCGGACGTGATTTCCACCAGCGCCCACAGCAAGGTATTAACGACTACTTCTGGATGAACCATGACGGTCAGGGCGCGGGGATAAAGAACTTTGATCTCGGCGGTATTCAATTTGATGTCGCGGCCGTCGCGGCCGTGGAATCCTGTAACCCTGAAATAATCACGAATAATGCGAACCCTTCACGCATCAGCTGTACTGGCAGTTCTGGTACGGGCGATAAAGGCAATTACGCGCTGACGTCCAAAGTTCATGGCATCAAGCTGGGGCCGTTGGATCTCGCGCTGTACGCAAACTACGGTTTTGACTCGAAAGCGGTAGATAACGATGCGCGTCTGAAAGCCTGGCAAGGCGGCGCGGTCCTGAGCCACACGGGGAAAAATAGCCTCAATCAGTTTATCACTCGCTATTCGAACAATGCGGATAACAGCGTTTACAACAAAACGGACAACCTGAAAACCTTCTATGCCAGCTTTGAAGGCAAATACAAATTCACGCCGCAAACGCAGGTCGAATACCTGCTGGCCTACCACGACTACTCGAATGACTCAGCCAGCCAGGACGATCGTCGTAACTACAATGCCATCGTGCGACCAATGTATTTCTGGAATGATGTGCATTCCACCTGGCTTGAAGCGGGCTACCAGCATGTAGATTACGGTCAGGGAGGGGATAACAAAGGATGGAAACTGACACTTTCCCAGAATGTCTCGATCGCCATGGGACCGGAGTTCAGACCGATGCTGCGCTTCTATGTCACCGGCGGGGAAGTGGATAACAAGCACACCGCGCGGACAACGACCGGCGTCAACACGCAGTTGGATTCGTTCAACGTTGGGGCAATGTGGGAAGCATGGTTCTAATCACATAAATTCAGGGAGACCGCGTGGTCTCCCTGAGTATGGAAAGTATTTCTTAAGCGATACGTTTTTTCACTCGTTAACTTAAATCTTCACGCGTTAAGCCAAAATGACGATAGGCATGCTGCGTCGCCATTCGACCGCGCGGCGTACGCTGAATGAACCCTTGCTGAATCAGAAACGGCTCCAGCACGTCTTCAATGGTTTCGCGCTCTTCACCAATCGCTGCCGCTAAATTGTCCAGCCCAACGGGGCCGCCCATGAATTTATCGATGATCGCCAACAGCAGCTTACGGTCCATGTAGTCAAAACCTTCGGTATCCACCGCCAGCATATCCAGCGCCTGCGTCGCCACATCACCGGTAATCGCCCCCTCCGATTTAACTTCGGAGAAATCGCGCACCCGTCGCAATAGTCGGTTGGCAATACGCGGCGTTCCCCGCGCGCGCCGCGCCACTTCAAGCGCGCCCTCGGATGTCAGATCCAGCCCTAGACACTGTGCGCTACGGCTGACGATATACTGCAAATCCTCAACTTTATAAAACTCCAGGCGCTGCACAATGCCGAAACGATCGCGCAGCGGCGAGGTTAACGAGCCAGCACGCGTTGTTGCACCAACCAGCGTGAAAGGCGGCAAATCGAGTTTGATCGAACGGGCGGCCGGCCCTTCGCCGATCATGATATCCAACTGATAGTCTTCCATTGCCGGATACAGCACTTCTTCCACAACGGGCGACAGGCGGTGGATTTCATCGATGAACAGCACATCATGCGGTTCGAGATTAGTCAGCAGTGCGGCGAGGTCGCCGGCTTTTTCCAGCACCGGGCCCGACGTCGTGCGCATATTCACGCCCATTTCATTAGCGACAATATTCGCCAGCGTCGTTTTCCCCAGACCGGGAGGACCAAAAATGAGCAGGTGGTCCAGCGCATCCCCGCGTTTACGGGCCGCCTGAATGAAAATTTCCATCTGCTCACGCACCTGCGGCTGCCCTACATACTCGCTGAGCAATTTAGGGCGGATCGCACGGTCGATAAATTCTTCTTCGGGAACGGCGTCAGCGGAAATTAAACGATCGGCTTCTATCATGAATACCTCACAGCGCCGCGCGCAGTGCGTCCCTGATCAGGGTTTCACAGTCAGCATCGGGACGCGCAATCTTGGAAATCATGCGGCTGGCTTCCTGTGGTTTATAGCCCAGCGCAACCAGTGCCGCTGCGGCTTCTGTTTCTGGATCGCTCACACGGCTGTCTGCGGCAGCGGGTGAGGTCAGCGGAATATCGCTGACTGGATTGAACAGATCGCCGCTCAAGCCTTTGAAGCGATCTTTCATTTCAACGACCAGCCTTTCCGCCGTTTTCTTACCGACGCCCGGCAGTTTAATCAACGCGCCGATTTCTTCGCGCTCAACCGCGCTGACAAACTGTGTCGCGGACATCCCGGAGAGGATCGCCAGCGCCAGCTTCGGCCCGACGCCATTCACTTTGATCAGTTCACGGAACAGCGCCCTCTCCTGCTTATCATTAAAACCGAACAGCAGCTGTGCATCTTCGCGGACAACAAAATGGGTAAAGATGATCGCTTCCTGATTGAGTTCAGGGAGTTCGTAAAAGCACGTCATCGGCATATGGACTTCGTAACCCACGCCGTTAGCTTCTATCAGCACCTGCGGCGGCTGTTTTTCCAGAATAATGCCTCTGAGACGACCTATCACGTTGCGCTTCCTTTTACGTAGGGAAAGAATGGCTTGAAGTATGACGAGTATATAACATAAAAAAGGCTGGATGAATATCCAGCCTCCTGTTTCAACGCAGTCTTCCTGCCAGCGGGTTCACTTTCACCGCCGCGGTTCGCAGCAGGCTTTGGCTAAAGTGGCAGTGAGTAATGGCAATCGCCAGCGCGTCGGCGGCATCCGCCTGCGGACTGGCCGACAGTTTCAGCAGTGAGCGAACCATATGCTGTACCTGCTTTTTATCCGCCGCGCCCGTTCCTACCACGGTTTGTTTCACCAACCGCGCCGCGTATTCAAACACAGGCAGATCCTGATTCACGCCCGCGACGATAGCCACACCGCGCGCCTGTCCCAGCTTCAAGGCTGAATCCGGGTTTTTCGCCATGAAAACCTGCTCAATCGCCATACAGTCTGGACGAAATTGCGTAATGATTTCACTGACGCCAGCGTAAATCAGCTTCAATCGCGTGGGCATGTCATCCACCACGGTACGGATACAACCGCTGCCGAGATACGTCAGATGACGACCCTGCTGGCGGATAATGCCATAACCCGTCACGCGCGAACCGGGGTCAATGCCGACTATTATTGTCATAGTGCTATGATTGCCATGGTGCTACGACTGTCATCGTGCCGCTCCGCCCGTGTAGATAGCTGTTGCTACGTTGCATTACCGACCTGCCATTACAGCAGTTCAGCCACCTCATCGGAGATCTCACCGTTGTGGTAAACCTCCTGCACATCGTCGCAGTCTTCCAGCATGTCGATCAAACGCATCAGCTTCGGTGCCGTTTCTGCATCCATATCCGCCTTGGTAGACGGAATCATCGACACTTCAGCCGACTCCGCTTTCAGGCCAGCTGCGTCTAACGCGTCCTTCACCTCACCGAACGTTTCCCACGGCGTGAAGACGTCAATAGCACCGTCGTCGTACGTCACGACATCATCGGCACCGGCTTCCAGCGCCGCATCCATCACCGCATCTTCATCCAGACCCGGCGCGTAAGAAATGACGCCTTTCTTGGTGAAGAGGTACGAAACGGAGCCATCGGTACCCAGATTGCCGCCGGTTTTCGTAAACGCGTGACGCACTTCAGAAACGGTACGGTTACGGTTGTCACTCAGGCATTCCACCATAACGGCCGTGCCGCCCGGGCCGTAGCCTTCATAAATGATGGTTTCCATGTTGGCATCATCGTCACCGCCGACGCCACGGGCAATCGCGCGGTTCAGCGTATCGCGCGTCATGTTGTTGGACAGAGCTTTATCGATCGCGGCGCGCAGACGTGGGTTAGAACCCGGATCGCCACCGCCCAGACGGGCTGCGGTAACCAGTTCGCGGATAATCTTGGTAAAGATTTTACCGCGTTTGGCGTCCTGTGCTGCTTTACGATGCTTTGTGTTAGCCCACTTACTATGACCTGCCATAAAAATCTCCGAAAAAAGCCTGTTCAGGCCGGATAAATAACAAATTCCTCAATCGCCTGCCGGTTGCTCCAGGACTTGGTTAGCTGTGCCGCGTGGGGCACATCCAGCCACTGGTAAGCAAGATGCTCGGATAATTGCACCTCGCGCTCAGCAGGTAACACCAGACAAAACCAGTGTTCGGTATTGTGCGTAACCCCCGGCGCATAGCGACGTCTCAAATGAGCAAATAGCTCAAACTCAATACAGCGCTGACAGTCAAAGAGTGATAACGCTTCCGCGGATATATCGATGTTAACTTCTTCTTTGACTTCACGCTGTGCGGCATACGACGCGCTTTCCCCTTCTTCTATGCTGCCTGTTACCGACTGCCAGAATTCAGGATCGTCACGCCGCTGCAACATCAGCACCCGCCCGGTGTCACGAGCATAAATCACCACCAGAACCGAAACGGGTCGCTTGTATACCATCTTATTCGTTCTCGGATTTTCCATCCTGAGCCGCTTTCCCTTTCACAACAACCGCAATGGCAAGCTCTTCCAGCGAAGCCGGGTTGGCGAAGCTTGGGGCTTCCGTCATCAGACACGCTGCGGCCGTCGTTTTCGGGAAGGCGATAACGTCACGAATGTTATCGGTACCCGTCAGCAACATCACCAGACGGTCAAGACCAAACGCCAGACCCGCGTGCGGCGGTGTACCATATTTCAATGCGTCCAGCAGGAAGCCAAACTTCTCACGCTGCTCTTGTTCGGTAATGCCCAGAATGCTGAACACGGTTTGCTGCATCTCACCACTGTGAATACGCACGGAACCGCCGCCCACTTCATAACCGTTAATAACCATGTCATACGCGTTGGCGATTGCCGAAACCGGGTTGGCAGCCAGTTCAGAAGGCAGCATGTCACGCGGTGCGGTAAACGGATGGTGCATCGCAGCAAGCCCGCCTTCGCCATCTTCTTCAAACATTGGGAAATCGACAACCCACAGCGGTTCCCAGCTATTGTCTTTCGTCAGGTTCAGATCGCGACCCAGTTTGAGACGCAGCGCGCCCAGCGCATCAGTCACCACTTTCGCGCTGTCCGCACCAAAGAACAGGATGTCGCCATCTTGTGCCGCAGTACGATCCAGCACAGCAGACAGAACGTCTTCACTCAGGAATTTGGCTACCGGGCTTTGAACGCCTTCCAGGCCCTTGGCACGCTCGTTGACCTTGATGTAAGCCAGACCTTTCGCGCCGTAGATTTCAATAAACTTGCCGTATTCATCAATCTGCTTACGGCTCAGCTGTGCGCCGCCCGGTACGCGGATAGCGGCAACGCGGCCTTTAGCATCGTTTGCCGGGCCGGAGAACACTTTGAATTCAATGTCTTTAACCAGATCGGCAACGTCGACCAGTTCCAGCGGGTTACGCAAATCTGGCTTGTCGGAACCGAAACGGCGCATGGCTTCTGCGAACGTCATGATCGGGAAATCGCCCAGATCGACGCCTTTCACGTCCTGCCACAGTTCACGTACCAGCTTCTCCATCACTTCACGCACCTGTGGCGCGGTCATGAAAGAGGTTTCCACATCGATCTGGGTAAATTCTGGCTGTCTGTCGGCACGCAGGTCTTCGTCACGGAAGCATTTGACGATCTGATAGTAGCGGTCAAAGCCGGACATCATCAGCAGCTGTTTGAACAGCTGTGGGGACTGCGGCAGCGCATAAAATTTGCCTTTATGTACGCGGCTTGGCACCAGATAGTCACGCGCGCCTTCCGGTGTCGCTTTGGTCAACATCGGGGTTTCGATGTCCAGGAAGCCGTGGTCGTCCATAAAACGACGCACAAAACTGGTGATACGGGCGCGTGTTTTTAGGCGCTGCGCCATTTCAGGACGGCGCAAATCCAGATAGCGGAATTTGAGACGCGCTTCTTCGGTATTGGTCTGGTTGGAGTCCAACGGCAGCGCTTCAGAACGGTTAACGATCGTCAGTGCGGTGGCAAAAATCTCGACTTCACCCGTCGCCATATCTTTGTTGATTTGGCTTTCTGGACGGGCACGTACGACACCGGTAAGTTGGATGCAGAACTCGTTACGCAACTCGGATGCCAGTTTAAATGCGTCCTGACGATCCGGGTCAAAAAACACCTGAACCAGCCCTTCGCGGTCACGCATATCAATAAAAATCAAACCACCCAGATCGCGGCGGCGGTTAACCCAACCGCACAATGTCACTTCCTGGCCCACATGGGACGAATTCAACTGCCCGCAATAATTAGTACGCATCACGATGTCCTTTTACTCATCCGCCAGCTCACACGTTCTCACGGTAGATTACTTTTCACGGTAGATCTCACAGTGCAAAAACAGTGGCATTTTCGCTGCACGGCATGGTTTTTCTGGGTTACTGTCCGATGAAAAAAGGCGGCTATTATAAAGGATATTCGCCCGAACGATAAGCATGAAGGTAACGCTCTGCGACGCTGCCGCCTACTCTTTTTACGAAATTTCCTTTCCGGTTAACGGAATGTTCACTAATCCGCATAGAGTTGTTGCAAAACTGAACGTCTGAGGAAGCCCCAATCATCGGCCCAAAGACGCAGAACTCGTCGACCCACATCGCATGAGGATTTGCGGAAACCGGCCTTCCCTTTTAGTAAAACCTGCTAAAATTACCAAGTACCTGCTGATTTTTATAAAAATTTTAATAAAAAGCGCTTTCCCATTGCTGGCAAATGCGTATGGTTTACATGGAGAACAGCTATGTATTCATTTGTTGCTCGTCAACCCATTTTAAATCAACACCTCCAAACCGTTGCTTACGAGCTACTTTTTCGCATGGATGTCACCAATAGATTTCCTGACGTGAGTCCTGAATTTGCAACTGCACAGCTTATATCCGATCAGTTCTTAACCAATCCGTTGACAAGGTCCGTGGTCGAACAGCCTTACTACATTAATTTTCCCCATCAGATGCTGATCAATGGCCAGGCTGAAGTATTGCCACAGGAAAAAGTTGTTATTGAGATCCTTGAAAATTCGATCCCCAACAATGATCTCTTTGCTGCCGTAAAAAAGCTAAAAAGAAAGGGCTTCAAAATTGCGCTCGATGATTTTTCGATGGATTCAGAATGGGATCGGTTTTTGCCTTACGTTGATATCATCAAATTCGATTTAACCCTGTCGACCTTTGGTGACATCGAAAATTTCATCAAAAGAGCCACGCAGCGCAAATTAATCTATCTGGCCGAGAAGGTAGAGACGCATGAGCAGTACCTGCAAAGTAAGAAGCTGGGTATCTCTCTGTTTCAGGGTTATTTTTTCAGTCGTCCTGAAATGATCAAATCGAAAAAATTGGTCAGTAACTCCAGCAATACCGTCAGACTGCTGAGAGAGGTCAATAAACCTGAGCTTAACTATGCCACGATCGAAGAATTGGTCTGTGCCGATCTGTCGCTTTATTATAAATTGATGCGCCACATCACCAATATCAAATACAACACCCGCTTTGGCATCACGGCAACATCGATGTCTTTCCGTTCCATGGCGATGCTGCTTGGGCAACGAGAGCTTAAACGTTTTGTCTCGTTAATTAGCATTACCAACAGTAATGAAAATAAACCCAGCGAGCTTTATCGCACCAGCTTAATTCGCGCCAGATTTTTCGAATTACTGCATGCCTCTTTTAATGTAAAGGAGGATACCACCGAGGCGTTTCTGTGCGGATTATTGTCCCTGCTTGATGCCGTATTAGATTCACCCATGCCGTTGCTGCTCTCACAAATTGCCCTATCGGAAAAAATTAACCAAAGCTTATTGGATCATACCGGTGAACTCGCGGTTTATCTGACGTTAATCACTAAATACGAACAGCAAGAATGGGAAGAGCTTGAGCAGCTGTTGACCCAGTTGGATATCGATGAGGAAAACTTCTTTACGATGATCATGGAAGCAACGCAGTGGGCGGACGAGATTTTATAAACGATTTCTCCCGGTTCACTCGCGCTGCCCTGACAATTACGCGATAATCATCGCCATTCTGCTTGAGTTTCAATGACGTTATGGTGCGATGATGTATATCGGATTACCGCAATGGCAGCATCCCGCCTGGAGTCGGTTGGGATTAAACGATCTTGCCGACTACAGCCGCTATTTTACCTGTGTGGAAGGTAACACGACTTTTTATGCGCTGCCTTCACGCGAGGTTGTCGAGCGCTGGCGTGATATGACGCATGATGACTTCCGCTTTTGCTTTAAGTTTCCCTCAACGATCAGCCATAAAACTGCCTTGCAGAATTGTGATAGCGATGTCGGGCTTTTTTATCAGTGCCTTGAGCCGATTGCCCACCGTATCGGACAGCTCTGGCTACAGCTTCCCGCCACCTTCGGCCCTGCGCAGCTACCCGTTTTATGGCGTTTTCTTGATGCCTTGCCAAAGGGGTTTAGCTACGGTGTCGAAGTACGTCATCCGCTGTTTTTTGCCAAAGGCGATGAAGAACGCGCGCTGAATCAGGGGCTACAGCAGCGCGGTATCAACCGCGTGATTCTCGACAGCCGCCCGGTTCACCACGCTACGCCAGACAGTGCGGCTATGCGTGAAGCCCAGCGGAAGAAACCTCGCGTGCCAGTACATGCCGTGCTGACCGCCACGCAGCCGCTGATTCGCTTTATCGGCAGTGAAAAGCAGGAAGAAAATCTTCGCTGGTTCGAGTCATGGCGTAACAAGTTGCCGCAATGGCATGAGGCAAATCCCTTCTTCTTTATTCACACACCAGATATCGGTGATGCCCCACCGCTGGCGCAGCAGCTTTGGCCATTACTCGCAGAGATCGACCCGACCTTGCCGCCCCAGCCGGATTGGCCACAGCAGGCGACGCTCTTTTGAACCACTCAATATCCCCATGTGTTAGTTCGTTTGGTTATAAGCAATTTCGCAACGTAATCCATTTCCGCTAAAAAAATCGGCCTTTCCAGGCGACAGTTGCGTTAGGTAAAGCTATTATTCTGCAAGCCGTTTTCGGTTAGGTCACGGAGTAAAAAATGGTAAGTGCGCTCTATATCGTGCTTGGCGCAATCTTGTTGATAAAGCTGTCTATTGATGTTGTGAAACTCAGAATGCAGTATCGCGTGGCGTATGGCGACGGCGGATTTTATGAATTGCAAACGGCGATCCGGGTACATGGCAATGCGGTGGAATACATTCCGATTGCAGCGATTCTGCTGGTGCTGATGGAAATGAACGGCGCCCTTATTATCATGATCCACTTCTGCGGCATTTTATTGATTACGGGACGTTTGGTTCACTACTATGGCCTTCGGCATCGCGAATTCCGCTGGCGGCGTTCAGGTATGGCGGCAACCTATGCCTCGCTTATTCTGATGATTGCAGCAAACCTCTATTATCTTCCCTGGGATCTGGTTTTCACGCTGTACTGATGGCGTGAGGCAAAAACTATCCCCGCCTCTCTCGGGCGCACAGACATTATGCGTCCGGGAATCAAAAACCGCGTCCCCCCCTACGTCTACACCATGTGAAAGGTGAAGACCACCGTGTATTCTGCTAGAATACGCGCCTCTTTATTACTCTCAGTGCACTTTCTGCCATGCCAAACCGCGATATGCTTTTCTCTGTGCCAATTGCCAATTTAGGCGACTGGACATTCGACGAACGCGTTGCCGACGTATTCCCCGATATGATCCAACGTTCCGTGCCCGGCTATTCCAACATCATTTCGATGATTGGCATGCTGGCAGAACGCTTCGTCCGCCCGGATAGTCACGTTTACGATCTCGGATGCTCGTTGGGCGCAGCCACGCTGTCTATGCGACGTAATATCTCTGTGCCAGGTTGCAAAATTATCGCGGTAGACAATTCTCCGGCAATGGTGAAGCGCTGCCGCAGCCACATTGACGCTTTCCGGTCCGATACACCCGTCGAGATTATAGAAGCCGATATTCTGAATATTGATATCGCAAATGCATCTATGGTGGTGCTGAACTTTACCCTTCAGTTTCTGGAACCTTCCCAGCGTCAGGTACTCATCAAGCGTATTTATCAGGGCTTGAATCCCGGCGGCGTGCTCGTGCTCTCAGAGAAATTCAATTTTGCGGACAAAGACGTCGGTGAATTGCTGTTCAACATGCATCTCGATTTCAAACGGGCAAATGGCTACAGCGAGTTAGAAATCAGTCAGAAACGCAGTATGCTGGAAAACGTCATGCTGACCGATTCGGTAGAAACCCATAAGGCCCGACTGGCAGATGCTGGTTTTGAGCACAGCGAAATTTGGTTTCAGTGTTTTAATTTTGGTTCGTTATTAGCCGTGAAAGCAGAGGAAAAGGCGTGATCGATTTCGGCAATTTTTATCAGCAAATCGCAAAAGGCCCGCTCAGCCACTGGCTTAACACGCTGCCTTCACAGCTCAGCAGTTGGCAGCAGGAATCCTTGCACGGCAAGTTCAAACTCTGGTTTAACTCGCTGGAACATCTTCCGTCGCTGACGCCAACTTCTCTGGATTTGAACGACAGCGTTACGGCACGCATGGAGCCCGATATTTCCGAAGGGCAGCGTGAAGGCATTGAAAAACTGCTGCGTAATCTGATGCCCTGGCGTAAAGGCCCTTTTTCGCTGTACGGCGTGGATATCAATACGGAATGGCGTTCGGACTGGAAATGGCAACGCGTTCTGCCCCATATTAGTCCGCTGAAGAATCGCCTGATTCTGGATGTAGGATGCGGTAGCGGCTATCACCTGTGGCGGATGGTTGGTGAAGGCGCCACGATGGCAGTCGGCATCGATCCCATGCAGCTGTTCTTATGCCAGTTTGAAGCCGTGCGTAAGTTGCTCGGTGACGATCAACGGGCGCACGTTTTACCACTCGGCATTGAGCAACTCCCCGAACTTGCCGCGTTTGACACCGTATTTTCAATGGGCGTGCTCTACCACCGCCGTTCCCCACTCGATCACCTGTGGCAATTGAAGAATCAACTGGTAGCAGGTGGCGAACTCGTGCTGGAAACGCTGGTTATTGAAGGTGATGAAAATCAGGTGCTGGTTCCGGGAGAACGCTATGCACAAATGCGCAATGTGTATTTCATCCCTTCTGCCGCAGCCTTGACCACATGGCTTGAGAAATGCGGATTTGTTGATGTTCGCGTCGTGGATATCTGCACCACGACAACGCAGGAACAACGGCGGACAGACTGGATGATCACGGAATCACTGGCTGAATTCCTCGATCCTGAAGATCCGACGAAAACGGTGGAAGGCTACCCCGCTCCGGTACGTGCCGTACTGGTTGCCCGTAAACCTGGGGTCTACCAGCCCTAAACTGCCGCGCTCGACAAAAAAAGCCCCAGCAACACGCTGGGGCCTGGTACTTGCCATGCATACCTGATGGTATGCGGCGCGGCAAAATTGAGGAATGCCGATGTGGTGTTTAGAACAACGCTGTCTCTCTACCGCCACGCCATTAAATGCCTGACGTCATGACACGTACTGCATTTCACGGTCCGGACTGACTGCCCGCTTCATGGCTTCCACCACATCACCATCCACGCAATAGTGGCTAAACTCATCTAATTCCGTATCAGAACACATCGATACGCCGATTTTGCGATAGCGCATCGGAGAAGGTGTCCACTGGCCTGCGGAACTGTGCAGTTCCCGGATACCGGCCTGCTGAAATTTGTGCACGTTAGTCAGCCGCACGCCGGAACCCGCCATAATAATTGGACCGCGACTGGCCTGTGTTAGTTCACGTAATAACCGCAGTCCATTTTCCGCCGTCTGCTGCTGCCCAGAGGTCAATATGCGCGATACGCCAAGCTCAGTGAGCTGCTCCAGTGCAATGTATGGGTTCAGACACATATCGAACGCACGATGAAAGGTCACCGCCATCCCTTGAGCCGCTGCCATGATTTCACGCATCTTGGGCAAATCAATGTGCCCTTCTTCATTGAGTACGCCGACAACAACACCGGGAAAACCCATCTCACGAATCTGCTCAATGTCGTATTTGATGGCAGCAAATTCCGTCGCGCTGTAGCAAAAATCGCCTCCTCGCGGGCGCACAATCGGGTGGACAGGAATCGCGACCTTTTCGCGCGCGCCACGCAGCGCACCATAGGATGGCGTTAACCCGCCTTCTCGCTGTCCTGCACAGAGTTCAATCCTGTCAGCCCCAGACTGCGCTGCTGTTATCGCGCAATCAACGCTATAACAGCATACTTCCAGTTTCGTCATCGCTGCTCCTCCATGTAAACTCCCAGACCACTTTTCTTAATTATCGAAAAATCGACGAATCATCACGCCGATTAAAGTAATAACTATGGCATTCGCATTCATATCGTGAGGAGACAGGAGTCACAATGAACGCGATACATTGCCGAAATAAACATGACACAATCCACAGTTTTATTAATCTGTTCCACAGCAAAAGAAAATGGCATGAATAACGTGACATGCCATTTTACCTTTCCGCCAATGTTATCTTTATGATTACGCTACGTACGCGCCATACGCTATTTTTATAGCGTCGACATTTCGCTTGCGACAACATCGCGTATATCAAATGGGTGAAACTTTATTGTCACTTTCCCGTTGGTTACCGCTAATGTCGGATTAGGAATTCGCTCTTTTTCGCCTTGCGGAGAACTGAATTTAAGCTTGATGCCCGGCGTACGCAGCGCATCATCCGACAAGCAGGCTAGCGCACGCTGGTGCAGCGTTTCCGCCTCCCCGGGCAGCACCAGTTCCACATGCTCCCAACCTTCATGCGGATAATGCTTTTTCCCCGGCCACGGTAGTTCAACACAGGTAATCTGCCAGGGACCTACCGTGATGGCATTGTCCAGAATAAACAAACAGATTGTGCGGCCATTGATTTGGTTTTCAGACAGCAGGTTACCGACCTTTAGCAGTGCCGCTTTCCATGATTCAGCCGTCGTATTCTGATGGCAGCGCAATGAAATATGATCGGCATGAAATGCACCTAAATCCAGCTGTAACACATCGGCCAATTCCTGTAACGCTTGCTCAAAACGCGCTAAATCCGTTATCAAATCATCGGGTAACATATCGGGCAACACTCCTCACGGCATCTCACATTATCAATCACCATTTGCGTAATGAGAATATCACACCCGTGACACATTCTAATTAAATTCTATTTTTACCCACGTACATTTATTTACACCTTCGTTACGTGAAACGCATTAAATGCAAAGAAAAGGTAACCATGCTGTTTGATTAATAAACGGAAAAGTTTTTTACACGAAAGTAATCTGCGATACTTCTCGCAATCTATTCTGGGAGGAATCTTAAATAACAATCGTCCCATTGAACGCCGAAAAGAAAACGTATAAATTGAGAAAAGAAATAATAACGCAGAGATATCATCATGGTTTTACTCATTATATCCATCGCGCTTATCGCTATTGCGGCATACGCTATTTTTCGTCATTTTAAAACCAGAGACTCACATAAAATTGGTGTAAATAGTCGGTCAAAAAAACGTTAAGATCGCGATTTGATTTATTTTTATTCTACCTAAAACTACTTTTTCTTTTTTGTCGTGTTCTCCTTATCCATTTTTTCATCTCATCCCGCCTTCTTTTACCTCCCGCTTGTCGGGTATTTTTTCGCCTGAACATCCCTTTGCCTCACCCCGTCTGCTGACGAGGAAAGGCAAATATGGTATAAGCAAGGCTTAATTTTTTATTTAAGGTAAACCGGTGAATATTCAGGCTCTTCTCTCCGAAAAAGTCAGCCAGGCGTTAACCGCCGCGGGCGCGCCAGCAGACAGCGAAGCTCAGATTCGTCAGTCGGCAAAAGCACAGTTTGGTGATTATCAGGCCAATGGCGTTATGGCCGTGGCAAAAAAACTGGGCATGCCGCCGCGACAATTGGCCGAAAAAGTCGTCCAACTTTTGGCGCTGGAGGGCATTGCGGAAAAAACAGAAATCGCAGGCCCGGGATTTATTAATATTTTTCTCGATAAGCAGTGGGTTGCGAGCCAGGTTGAGAACGCCCTGAATGCACCAAAACTGGGTTTAACCCCCGTTGAGCCTCAAACGATCGTGATTGACTACTCTGCCCCTAACGTCGCGAAGGAAATGCACGTCGGTCACCTGCGCTCAACCATTATTGGTGATGCATCAGCCCGTACATTGGAGTTTTTAGGCCATAACGTGATTCGTGCGAACCACGTTGGGGACTGGGGTACGCAGTTCGGTATGCTGATCGCCTACCTTGAAAAAATGCAAAACGAAAGCGCCAGCGAGATGGATCTCTCCGATCTTGAAGCGTTCTATCGTGAAGCGAAGAAACACTACGATGAAGATGCCGATTTCGCCGAACGCGCGCGCGCTTACGTGGTGAAATTGCAGGGTGGTGATGAATATTGCCGTCAGATGTGGCGCAAGCTTGTCGATATCACCATGACGCAGAACCAGATCAACTATGAACGCCTCAATGTCACGTTGACCAAACAGGATGTTATGGGTGAAAGCCTGTATAACAGTATGCTGCCGGGCATCGTTGCCGACCTGAAAGCAAAAGGTCTGGCAGTTGAGAGCGAAGGCGCAACGGTCGTTTTCCTTGATGAATATAAAAACAAGGAAGGCGAACCGATGGGTGTCATCATCCAGAAAAAGGATGGCGGCTACCTCTACACCACAACAGACATCGCCTGCGCCAAATACCGTTATGAAACCCTGAACGCCGATCGCGTACTTTACTATATCGATTCCCGCCAGCATCAACATTTGATGCAGGCCTGGACCATCGTGCGTAAAGCCGGTTACGTACCTGATTCTGTCAGCCTGGAACACCATATGTTCGGCATGATGCTAGGCAAAGACGGGAAACCATTCAAAACGCGTGCAGGCGGAACGATCAAGCTGTCCGAGTTGTTGGATGAAGCCTACGATCGTGCATTGAAGCTCATCGCAGAGAAAAACCCGCAGATGGAAAGCGATGAGTTAACCGCGCTGGCGAAAGTGGTTTCTATCGGCGCGATCAAATATGCCGACCTGTCGAAGAGCCGTACCACGGACTACGTTTTCGATTGGGACAACATGCTGGCGTTTGAAGGCAATACCGCGCCTTACATGCAATACGCCTATACCCGCGTCGCGTCTATTTTCAAGCGTGCAGGCATACAGGAAGACAGCTTAACGCAGCCGATTACGCTGAGCGATGAGCGTGAATTTGCGCTTGCCACGCGGCTGCTGCAATTTGAAGAAACCATCACCTCCGTCGCCCGTGAAGGCACGCCGCATGTGATGTGTAGCTACCTGTACGATCTGGCGGGTCTGTTCTCTGGTTTCTACGAGCACTGTCCGATTCTTAATGCCGAAAGTGGCGACGTGCGTCAAAGCCGTCTGAGACTGGCGCTGCTAACTGCGAAAACGCTGAAGCAAGGGCTGGATACGCTCGGCATCGAAACCGTCGAGAAGATGTAATTCTCCATCGACTGAAAACGTATTCATTGGAAACACAAACGCCATTGGTGCTGCCACCAATGGCGTTTTGCGTTACAGGCAAAGACAGTCACGCGGTGATAATAGATAGATCGTAAAGACGCTGTAAATACATCCCTGTACGCTCGGCTTGCGCCATCCATGGCGCAAACGCTTTACTCTTCTATTCCATTATCACCGTTGTATTCAATAACATTGTCACACGCTACGGCGGGCGAAATCCCGAGGACGGAATCCCAATAGCGCCAGCGTGGCAAAATAGGAACCCGCTCCCGCAACCACGACCAGCAACAAGCGCAGGATTCGCATTGTCATATTGCCGTCATCCCACGCGGGCATCCACCACAGCATACCCAGTAAAACCAGCGACATCACAATAACTGCCGTCAACAGGCGAACCAGAAACCCCCGCCAACCCGGCAGCGGCTGGAAAATGTCCTGCTTACGCAGTTGCCAATACAGCAAGCCTGCATTCAGGCAGGAAGCCAGACCGATAGACAACGCCAGACCCGCATGTTGCAGCGGGCCGATAAAGATCAGGTTCATAATTTGTGTCAGGATCAGCGTGACTATCGCTATTTTGACTGGCGTCTTGATATCCTGCCGAGAATAAAAACCGGGCACGAGTACTTTGACGACAATCAGTCCCATCAGCCCAACCGAGTAGGCAATCAGCGCCCGCTGGGTCATCAGCGCGTCAAAGGCGCTAAATTTGCCGTACTGGAACAGCGACACGGTTAAAGGCTTAGCCAAAATGCCTAATGCCACCGCGCTCGGCAGCGCCAACAGGAAACACAGGCGGAGCCCCCAATCCATCAGACGGGAGTATTCGTCGTGATTACCACTGGCAAAACTCTTCGCCAGCGACGGCAGTAAAATCGTCCCTAATGCCACGCCGAGAACGCCGGAAGGAAACTCCATCAGACGGTCAGCGTAATACATCCATGACACTGCCCCTTCGCTGAGGAAAGAGGCGAAAATGGTGTTGATGATGAGCGAAATCTGGCTTACCGATACACCCAGAACCGCAGGCCCCATCAGCTTCATGACGCGCCAGACGCTCGGGTCACGCCACTTCAAGCGCGGCAAGACCAGCATGCCAATCTTTTTCAGATGCGGTAGCTGATAGCCGAGTTGCAGCAAGCCGCCAACCAAAACCGCCCAGGCCAGCGCCATCACCGGTGGATTAAAATACGGGGCGGCAAACAGCGAGAAGCCAATCATGCTGACGTTAAGCAATGTCGGAGCAAACGCGGGCACCGAAAAACGGTTCCAGGTATTGAGCACCGAACCGACCATAGAGGTCAGTGAGATCAGCAGGATGTAGGGAAACGTGACTCTTAATAGATCCGAAGTGAGCTCGAAGCGCTCTGGCGTCGCGGCAAAACCGGGCGCGGTAACCATAATGACCCATGGTGCAGCGACCATCCCCGCCACGGTGACTAACGCCAGAATCAGCGTCAGCATACCAGAGACATAAGCGAGGAACGTCCGCGTAGCCTCATCGCCCTGCTGGCTTTTATATTCTGCCAGAATCGGCACAAAAGCCTGTGAAAATGCGCCTTCCGCGAAAATTCGCCGGAGCAGGTTGGGCAGCTTGAACGCCACAAAGAAGGCGTCCGTCGCCATACCGGCACCAAAAATACGGGCGACGATGGCATCGCGCACAAAGCCTAAAACGCGCGATAACATGGTCATGGAACTGACGGCAGCCAGTGATTTAAGTAGATTCATCCGATTATGTTCTGAACGGTTCAGGACCGATTATTAACCCGTTGAGGTTATCCTGATTGCGAGGTGCGACTAGTCTACGCATTGCACGTGTAATAGCTACCGCGCATTGTCATAACCGCTGAACTTTTCAGCTTTTTCCCAGCAATTTTTCAATCATACGCTGGGACAGCAACGCCTGGTTACCTGATGTTTCCGCTGGTTTCCGTTGTTCAATGGCCGCGATGAAATGCTGCACTGCACCAACAAATCCGCGTTGTTCCAGCGTGGTTTGCCAGGAGGGTACGGCTGGACGGATCGTTATTCCTTCGCGATCTTCGCGCCATTCACGCATCTCATCTACCTGATAGAGCCCACCCGAGGTAACAGCCTGAACCCATTCGCGCTGGCTTCCAGCCTGACGATGCATGCTGGTCGTCACCTGACAACCGCCGCTCTGGAAATGGTGCTCGGCATACAGCAGTTGACCGTCCGCATTCGCATGCAACACGCCATCAATCAGTTGAGCGTCGCCGCCCGCTAGCCAGAGCGCAGTGTCCACCACATGCAGATAGTCGTCCAGCAGAGTAAAACGGACATCCTGCGGACCAACGCCATTAATCCGATGTTTGTCCATGCGCAGCGATGACGGTTGATCCAGCCGCTGTTTTAGCTGCTGATAACACGGTGCGAAACGACGATTAAAACCGACCATCAGAATTTTTTGTCGTTGCTCTGCCAATTCGACCAGCGCTTCCGCCTGCTCCAGCGTCTCTGCCAGCGGTTTATCTACGTAGACATCGACACCCGCGTTAAGCAGTTGGCTCACAACGGAAAAATGGCTGGCAGTGCTGCTGTGAACGAAAACCGCATCGCACTGTGCTGCCAGCTCATCCAGCGCAGAGAAACTCGTCATCCGATAGTCCTGACAAATTCGCTGCGTCTTTTGCCGATCGGGAGAAAACGCGCCAACCAGCTCCCAGCGCTTAGCCTGACTGAGAATCGGCAAATAGGCTTTCTGCGCGATAGATCCCAACGCGACGACGCCGATACGAGGACGCTGGGTCAAACCACTATTCTCTGGAACACTTTCCGCAGACGTAAACTGAGGCTTCATAACTGATTTTCTCCCTGATACAGATTTATTACGCTAACAGCCCAGCAAGCTGGCGTTTGAGTTCAGCAACCTCTTTTTCTAACGCCTCAACACGCTCAGCTAGCGGTGAATGATCACTTTCGCTGTCCACTTCGGGAGCAGCAGCATCACTAGCCTCGCCGCTGAAAAGGTGCTGATAGCGACTTTCCCGTTTCCCTGCTTCCCGCGCCAGCCGGACGACAAACGGCCCATCCTCACGCTGTTGCAGCTGTTCAAGGGTAGACTCAGCTTCACCGACATCAGAAAATTCATACAATCGGGCCGCACGCGTACGCAGTTCGCCCGGCGTCTGTGGGCCACGCAGAAGCAGCGTCGTCACCAGCGCCACTTCCGCAGGCGATAGCTTCAGGTCACCAAACTCAGAATTGCAAAAACGATGTTCATATTTCACGACCCGATTACCAAACCCGCTGAGCGTGCGCAGGAAATGCTTCTTCACGAGTAAATCCAGCGTTTGTTGGACCTCGCTTTCGCTCAGTTCCATCACAGGTTCACGGTTGGTTTTTTGATTACAGGCCGTGGTGATGCCGTTTAACGACATCGGGTATTGATCCGGCGTCGTGATCTGCTTTTCCAGCATGCAACCAATCACGCGGGCTTCACGAGCATCCAATTGGTATTTCATCATTTTTCCTTAACGCGGAGACTTCCACTCGGCGTTGGTCAGCGCGGTTAATACATGGTCCTGCCATTTGCCATCAATGAGCAGATAATTCTTCGCATAGCCTTCACGTTCAAACCCCAAACGTGTCAGTAATCCCCCACTGCGCTGGTTATGCGGCATATAGTTAGCCATGATGCGATGCATATGCTGCTGACGCTGCATATAACGTATTGCTGGCTGCAATGCTTCATACATCAGCCCCTGCCCCTGCCATTTTTGACCAAGTGAATAGCCCAGATAGCAGGCGTGAAACGATCCCCGCAGCACGTTGCTGAAATTCGCCACGCCGTACACTTCGTTTTCATTCGGGTCCAACAGGAGGAAGTAATAGGCGCTGCCCTGCTTATGCATATCGTTAATCACGCTCAACCGCGCCTGCCAGCCTGATGGGTAGCAATGGCTCGCGTCTCTCACGGGTTCCCACGGCTTAAGAAATTCACGGTTTTCAGAATAGTATTCGGCCAGACGCCATGCATCGCGTTCATGGGCCAGACGCACCACCAGCCTGTCAGTTGTCAATTGCACTCTTGCCGGCGTTGAACGGTAGCCAAACATTTTTCCCCCTGCCTCTCCATGTTATCGATAAGTAAAATTCATCGCCGCTGAAAAAGTGACTATTCCGCATAAGCAGAAAATATCGGTATTTCCGATAATCCTTACTATAACCACATAAATTCATAGACGTAAAATCCCTGTCGCCGAGTTATTGCGCAGTTGAGTCAGGAAAGGCATTTTTTCTCGCCGAAATGCTATCAGGATAACGTTAAATCGATAAAAAAATATTATCCAACAATAGGCTATACCAAAGTCGAATTAGAGTACAAAATAGTCACGTCTGTTATTTTCCTCCTTTCTTCGTTGTGGTGAAACATGCCTCTGATGTCGCAAGCTCGGAGCTTGGGTAAATATTTTTTATTACTCGATAATATGCTGGTGGTTTTGGGATTCTTCGTTGTCTTTCCCCTTATTTCCATTCGCTTTGTCGACGATCTCGGCTGGGCCGCATTATTAGTCGGTATCGCATTGGGATTGCGCCAGTTTATTCAGCAAGGGCTCGGTATTTTCGGCGGGGCTATTGCTGACCGTTTTGGTGCCAAACCGATGATTATTACCGGGATGTTGCTACGTGCCTCCGGTTTTGTCTTCATGGCGATTGCCGATGAACCCTGGCTGCTCTGGTTGTCTTGTGCGCTATCCGGCCTTGGCGGCACGCTATTCGATCCGCCACGTACCGCGCTGGTCATCAAGCTGGTTCGTCCGCAGGAACGAGGTAGGTTCTACTCCCTGTTAATGATGCAGGATAGCGCCGGTGCCGTTATCGGTGCCCTCATCGGCAGTTGGCTGCTCCAGTACGATTTCGAAATCGTCTGCTGGGCGGGTGCGGTCATTTTTGTGCTTGCCGCTGCGCTCAATGCTTGGCTGCTGCCAGCCTACCGTATATCAACGGTCAAGACGCCAATACGGGAAGGGCTGACGCGCGTGATTCGCGACCGCCGTTTCCTGATGTATGTCTTAACGCTGACAGGCTACTACATGCTGGCCGTTCAGGTTCTGCTGATGCTGCCCATTATGGTCAACGAGCTCGCCGGAACACCGTCTGCGGTGAAATGGATGTACGCCATTGAAGCGGTGCTGTCGCTGACGCTGCTTTACCCTATCGCCCGCTGGAGCGAGAAGCATTTCCGGCTGGAACAGCGCCTGATGGCGGGGCTTTTCATCATGTCCGTCAGTATGTTCCCGATCGGGATGACGACGGAGTTGCAAACCCTACTGCTACTGATCAGCCTGTTTTATATTGGCTCCATTATCGCCGAACCTGCGCGTGAAACCTTGAGCGCTTCGCTGGCGGATTCCAGAGCCAGAGGCAGCTATATGGGGTTCAGTCGGCTTGGATTGGCACTCGGTGGCGCGATTGGTTACAGCGGCGGCGGCTGGTTATTCGATACCGGACACGCACTGAATCAACCGGAACTACCGTGGTTCATGCTCGGCACCATCGGGTTCCTGACGTTAGCCGCATTGTATTGGCAGTTCAACCAACGCCGCATTGAGCCCGCGATGCTGGGTGGTCATTAGTCTGAATTTTACCGACGAGTTTGATCTCGTCGGTAAAGCCCTCCTATACTTTCCTAATACATTCAAACAATTGTTATCGTCGCGAGCCTTCTCGCATACTCGATTTATCTTGTTTGGTGATGGGTTACACGCTTGGTCGCCCTGCGGCCTTTGTCTACAACCTGTGATTTAGGAGACGATGTATGAAGCTCTACATTTACGATCACTGTCCCTACTGCGTTAAAGCGCGCATGATCTTCGGTCTGAAAAATCTCCCTGTCGAACTGCAAATACTGGCGAACGATGACGCTGCAACGCCAGAGAGACTGATCGGCCAGAAAATGGTGCCCATTCTGCAAAAAGACGATGGCAGCTACATGCCAGAAAGCATGGACATCGTTCATTACATCGATAATTACGACCGCAAACCGCTGCTGACTGGCCCAACCAACCCGGCCATCGCCGCCTGGCTGCGAAAAGTCACCGAGTATACGCCACGCCTTATTATTCCCCGCTTTGCTCAGGCGGCTTTTGAAGAATTTGCCTCCGCTTCCGCCCGACAATATTTCGTCAATAAGAAAGAAGCCCAGCTAGGCAATTTTGCTGACCATCTGAGCCACTCGCAGGGGCTGATTAAGAAATTGAACAATGATTTACAGGATCTGGATCCGCTGATTGTTCAACCGAATGCCTGTAACGGCACGTTATCAACGGACGACATCAACCTCTTCCCGCTACTCCGCTCGTTGTCCATCGTTGCGGGTGTTACGCCGCCTTCCCGTGTTGCGGACTATCGGGATAATATGGCGAAACAGACTCAGGTCACGCTACTCAGTAGCCTGGCAATCTAATCGTTGAGTTTTACTCCGCCGCTTCGTTCTGAAGCGGCATTATCCGCCATTTCGGTGCTATCCTATTGTTTACCCTGCGCATCAGGCGCACGCTGCCCGTGTAGAATCGTGTTGATTATTCACATAAAGCGCTCGTTCATGTGAATAGACCACCGTAGGAATGAATTGTGCGCGTAAATAGCATCAAGAGGTCAGAATAATGAAAAAATCAGGATGGATGGCAGCGGCAGCAGTGCTGCTGGCTTTTACACTCAGTGGCTGTAATAAACTCACGCAATACACGCTCAGTGAGCAAGAAGTGAATGAGTACCTGCAAAAACACAATGATTATCAGAAACAGCTGGGCGTGCCTGGCGTGGTAGATGCCCATATTGTGTTGACCGAACTGTCCAGCCAGATTGGTCGGGCAGAACCGGGAAAAGTGACGCTGACGGGCAACGCGAAGGTCGATATTTCGTCTCTGTTGGGCAATCAGGCTGCCGACATGAAGCTTACGCTGAAAGCACAGCCAGTATTTGATAAAGCACAGGGCGCGATTTACCTGAAAGATATGGAACTGGTTGATTACACCGTACAGCCGGAAAAAATGCAGGCGGTAATGAAAACGCTGAGCCCGTATCTTAATCAATCACTAAAAAGCTATTTTGACCAAAAACCCGCTTACGTGCTGAATGCGGATAAGAGCACGACGGAATCAATGGCGAAGAAGATGGCAAAAGGCATCGAAATCAAACCTGGCCAGATCGTTATCCTGTTTACTGACTAATACTGACTCGCCGATAGCACACGTCATGTTTGCTATCGGCGCACTAGATTTCATACTGCAGGGTTTCATTCCGCGGTATTATTCTTCCGCTTCCGACTCGTCTTCTTCGCCGCTTTCGCCCAGTTCATCCCGCATCGCTTCCAGCGCTTCACGGCACACTATCGCCAACGTACGATAAAATGCCGTGGTGGCGTGGCTTTCTACTTTCCCAAGAAAACGATCGCTCCACGGTAAAAGATACTCATCGAACAGGGTAATCTGTGCAGCGGTTTCGTCTTCTTGTGCCTGATCTTCCAGCCATGACGCGGCCAGCAACAAGCTACCAAAATGCCCAACCACACCACCGTCATTTAACGGCATGCCACGCTGCTGCAAAAAGGTACGAATTTCTGCGTCATCAGCATCGCTTTCATAGGACGAACGCAGCGGCGACACTGAGCCATTTTCACTATCGAACAGCGCCTGATAATCCGCCGCCATTGCGGACAAATCCAGCCCCTTTTGCAAACGCTCCAACAACGCATCCTGCTCCAGCGGCCAGTGCTGCGCCAGTTTCCCGTCTTTAATCAGCGTGAATAATGGTGTCAGCAAAGGATCCTGCGGCTGGCGATAAAACAGCGTGCCCAATAGGCGGCACACAATAGAAAACTCGTTCATTCATAACCCTATTTATTGTTAAGTGACACTGTCTTTAAGTAACGCTTTTAAGTGACAGCGTCACAAATCAGCAAGTTCAGCGATAGCAGGCATTCCACGCTGTTCGAGGAAATCCAACACGCGCCGAGGACTGACGTTCAATATCCGATCCTGTGGGAAATTCACTTCCTGCAAAATACGTTCGCAGTGGGTAAAGTCTCCCAGAGAAAACGCGATATGGGAATCGGAACCTAAAGAAAGTAATCCACCTGCGTCACGAACGGCTTCCGCAATCGCTCGACAGTTTGGCTCACTACCCTGGCGTGAATGCATGAAAGAAGAGTTATTTAGCTCCAGCGCCACGTTGTATTTCGCCGCGGCTTCCGCAATCGCACGGATATCGACAGGAAATTTCGGGTTGCCGGGGTGGCTAATGATATGCGCGTCGCCACGTGCCATGGTCGCGATCATCGCCGTAGTATGTGTATCTTTATCCTGTGGTGGAAAAACCGGCTCATGAAAGCCTGCGATAATCACATCCACCTGATCCAACATCGGTCCGGTGCAGTCGATATCACCCTCAATGTTTTTAATATTTGCTTCGATACCGCGCAGAATGCCGACGCCATCCACCAGACGCGGCCAAACGCGCATATTCATGAAGTGCCAGTAATGCGGCGCATCCGCCATATCCGGGCCATGATCGGTGATGGCAAACAGGCGGATATTCTTTTGCTGTGCTTCAGCGATGTAATCGTGCAGGGTACTGTAAGCATGTGTGCTGGCAACGGTGTGCATATGTAAATCGACGGGATACATAGGTTCTCCTGGGTCAACGTTTGCGAATCAGCATACCATTTTCAGGGCTATTCCGCAGCCAGCGAACGAAATTACAACGCATGATTAACACAACTGAAACATCAGTTTTTGGCGCATGGTGGGGAAATGCGCGAGGGCGAAAATGAAAAGCGGTGAGCAAAGCAACAAATTGCGTTAACTTTAGCTAATTGCACGCATTGAATGCAGAAGTTTGTTGACGCTGTTCGGCAATTTCCCTACATTAGCGCCGTCCGCTGCTATGTGATACGGCGAGACCACGGTGAGGTGTCCGAGAGGCTGAAGGAGCACGCCTGGAAAGTGTGTATACGTGAAAACGTATCAAGGGTTCGAATCCCTTCCTCACCGCCATATAAAAGAAAACGCCCTTGACGCAAGTTAAGGGCGTTTTCTTTTATGGTGATGGAACGGATGAGAAGCCTCGGCAGGATTCATTCTATTATCTGAACCCTGCCGTTTGTTGTTCCTGCTATCTTGCCCCCAGCGCCAGATAGTTGCCCGCAGACTCATCAACGCGGAATTGTTCAACGGTACGTGACAGCTCTTGTGCCTGTTCGTTCAGAGAGTGTGCCGCAGCCAATGCTTCTTCAACCAACGCCGCATTCTGTTCGGTACTCTGATCCATCTGCGATATCGCGAGATTGACCTGTTCAATACCGGAACGCTGCTCTGCACTCGCCACACTAATCTCGCCCATCATGGACGTTACGCGGTGTACGCTTTCAACGACTTCACTCATCGTCTCGCCAGCCTGCTTCACGAAATCCGTGCCCTCGCCCACCTTGGCAACGGAATCATCAATCAAGCCTTTAATTTCCCGAGCGGCGGATGCAGAGCGCTGCGCCAGCGTGCGAACCTCACTTGCGACGACGGCGAAGCCGCGGCCTTGTTCACCAGCCCGTGCCGCTTCTACCGCCGCATTCAGCGCCAGAATATTCGTCTGGAAAGCGATGCTGTCAATAACGCCGATGATATCCACAATCTTACGCGATGATGTACTGATGGAATCCATCGTCACCACGACCCGGCTGACAACATCCCCACCGCGCACCGCGACATCCGATGCCGACACCGCGAGTTCATTTGCATAGCGCGCGTTATCTGCATTCTGTTTCACCGTTGCGGTCAGCTGTTCCATTGCCGATGCCGTTTGCTCTAATGCGCTGGACTGCGATTCGGTACGAGCCGACAAATCGCCGTTACCCGACGCGATCTGCGTCGAGGCTGTGGCAATAGAATTGGTACTGCTGCGAACCTGATTAACCAGATGCGACAGGTTGTCGCGCATCGCGCGAATAGCGTAAAGAATACTGGTTTGATCGCCCGGCTTCGTTTCAACATCAACGCGCAAATTGCCTTCCGCAATTTCGCGCACAACCTCCACCGCATATTGCGGTTCGCCGCCAAGCTGGCGCATCAGCGTACGCAACATATTCCATGCAAACGCGGAAATGATTAACAGCAGAACCAGCCCTAAAGACAGCAGGATCAGCGCATTACGCCAGAACGTTTGTTGGATATCGTCAATATAGTCACCGTAGCCAATCGTCCAGTCCCAAGGCTCGAATTTAATGACGGCATAAAGCTTCTCAACTTTATTCTGCTGCCCCGGACGCGTCCCTTCCGCGATCACTGTGCCAATCGTATTGCCTTTAAGCGACGCGCGGTAGCGTTCTCCCGCTTCTTTACCGCCATTGGCATCGACAATGCCAATGCGTTTAGGGTTAGGATGAACATAGTTCACATCATTCGTATAGCCGCGTACGAAGAAATAGCGATCGTCCTGATGGAAACTGCTAATTGCCCGTTTGGCCTCTTTCTCTGCGTCCTCACGTGACAGCTGACCGCTTTTCTCAAGGTCATATGCCTTTTGTGCTGCCGCGTGAGCCAGCTGAACCAGCGTAGAAAGCTGGCCAGTGCGTTCGCTCATCATCGTGTTATAGAGCGTATTCAGCGCCACCGCAGATAAAATTAACATCCCTAACAAGGTCGTACCGCATAGCAGTGCAATTCTGGTTCGTAATTTCACGATATTCTTCTCTCTAACCGCTTTTCAGAAAATTCCGAGCAAAAAACTACACTACATTGCCGCCTTGAGCCATACCATCCAGGTAGTAATGATAGATTTTTTAACAAAAAATAATGAAAAATCACCTCATTCGCTCAATTAAAAGCCAATATCGAGCAATAACGATTAAAAAATAGAGGAAAAATGATCGAAATCGAAATTAATAGATAAATAACGTTACAGGAATAACAAAGCCTCGGATCATTGCTCGAAGCCCGATATGTCTGTTGAACGTATCTATTGATCGTGCGTGTTGATCGTGTCCGTCGGCGGTGAACTCGGTATCGATTGAACTGAGAGGCAGTATCAGGGCTCTTGTCCCCTAAAAACAAAAGCCTCCGCAAAAGCGGAGGCGTTCCCTCTAATGACAAGGCGCGCTAAGCGGTAACAGCCCTGTCCTCCATGGCTTTTCGCCAGCCTCCCAACCAGTAAGACCGGGCATTAATTGATTGATAAGGACAAAATTCCTTTGGTCTACCGACAATACCTGCTTGATAACCACGTGAATGAGCCCGTTCCAGGCGATCGCGTTTCTGTCTCTTCATGCCTTATTTCCCTCATTATTTATCTGGTGGAAAGAAAACAATGATTACTTTGTAAGCAATCACAGACTATCAATACCGATTCTGTCGCCAAAGGTCAAGGCGCAAAATTCACGCCAGTGTCATATTTGTGATCCAAAATAGGAATTTTCCCCGTTAAAGAACAAAAAAACCTAACTGATTGAAAACAATAAAAAACCTCTAAAAACGTAATGCAATCACAGCATTACATCTTTAGAGGCCTAATTTCTTAGAACGTTGTTTGTGTCAAACCATGAACGGATAATACCGAGTCGCTGTCATCGTTATTTCAGCGTATCCGCCTGCTGGGCAATCGACTGGGAAACCTGCTGCCAGCCTTGCGCCAGCGTTCTTACCAACGCGTCGTAGCCATCTTCTGTTTGTGGCAGCACTACGCTAAAGGGACGCTTAACCACTTTCCCCTGATAGGTCAGCATCCACTCTCCGCGCACGATAACATTGCCATCATAACGACCGTGAAAGCCCGTGACAGCCACGTTCAGCACTGCCTGTTCGCTTCCCTGCGGCTGTGTGGTCACGACCCAACCGGGCAGTTTATGCCCCAGGTTCGTCACCAGCGCTTGCTGCAATTGCTGATCCAACGGGCTGGCCCACAGGTTGTTACTGGCAATGACATACTGCACATCGTTAGTCTGATAAACCAAGCCTGCATTGACGAGATAATCTGCCACGCTGACATGTTCCACCCATAGCGGATGACCCTGAGTCTCCGCAGTTTGCGTCATATTGGTCTCCGCGATTGTCGGCAGTTGATAGTACGTTTTCTGCGTATTACTACTGCTGCACGCGCTCAATACCAAAGCCAGAACCAGTGTCCATGCTTTCATCATTATTTTGCCCTCTTCGGCTGAGGATCCTGACTACCCGAGGCCTCAAAGACCAACGCATTACTTTTCTCGTTCAGGGTACGCAGCACAGGTTGTAGCTCCCGCAGCACCTGATCCAACCGCTGCATGTCCGCCACCATCTTGTTATACGCCGGTGAGCCGGGCTGGAAGCCTTTCATACTGCGATTCAATTCAAGCAATGTTTTTTGCATATCTTCCGGCAGATCCTGCATCGCTTTGCTGGACGTCAGCTTGTTCAGCGTGGCCATCGTTTTTTGCATTTCGCGCAGCGTTGCCTGACTTTCCGTCAGCGTCTTCGTAGCTTCATTGACCATCGGGTTCAGCGGCAGGTTATTCACCTTATCCAGCACCGCCATCAGCTTCTGCTGAATCTGTGACAGGCCACCGTCAATGGTAGGCAGAACCGGGTAGCCGTCCAGAACGAACAGCTGTTTATCCACTTTCTCTTTTGGATAAAAATCGAGATCGATATAGAGCGCGCCCGTCAGAAGGTTAGCCGACTTCATCGACGCGCGCAGCCCCAGCGACTGGGCTTGTTTTAGGTGCTGTTCAAAATCAAACGAGCCACCAATCTTCTTCTCAAACCGATCGGGTTCAATACGAATCAGCACCGGAATGCGATAATCATCATCCAGATCCTGCTTCATATTTTTTGGGAAAAATGGCGCTTCGGCAACCGTTCCCAGTCGAATGCCACGGAATTCAACCGGCGCGCCCGCCTGTAGACCACGGATCGATTCACTGAAGAACAGCAGATACTCTTTATATTCGGTGTATAGCGAGTCCTGAATACTGCGCTGGCTATCAAACAGTCGATACTGCGCCATTGTCTTGGCCACATCACCCAGCTCCCACCCTGTGGGCACATCAAAGCTGACGCCACCGCTAAACAGCGTAGTCAGCGAGCCCATTTCGACACGCATGCCCTGCGCCGACATATCGAACGCTACGCCGCTGTCTTTCCAGAAACGGACGTTGGTCGTGACCAAACCGTCATACGGCGCAGAGATAAACAGCTGATAGCGCATCTTGCGTGCTTTCGGATCGAACTCGCTGGTTTCCACCGACCCCACCCGATAGCCGCGGAACAGGACCGGATCGCCCGCATTCAACTGCCCAGATTGCTCGCTATCCAGTATTACCCGAATGCCTTTCGCATCCGGCGAGGCCAGCGGCGGCGCATCCAGTAGGGTAAACTCGCTTTTACCCTCTTTACTGGCCCCTGGCTGTAGCTCAATGTAAGCGCCGGATAAGAGCGTCCCCAGACCGGAAACACCTTCGCGACCAATTTGCGGCTTCACCACCCAGAAAGCAGAGTCCTGCTTGAGCAATTTATCCATACCATCGTGCAGGCGTGCTTTGATCTCCACTCGATGGAGGTCGTCACTCAGAACGACGCTCTCTACCACTCCAACGTCTACGCTACGGCTTTTGATGGCAGTTTTTCCCGCTTCAATCCCTTCTGCGTTGCTGGTAATCAGCGTAATTTGCGGCCCCTGATGGCTAAAATGGTAAAACAGTATCCAGGCACCGATCAGTACCGTGACAATCGGCACAATCCAGACCGGAGACCAGCGTTTAATCGTTTCTACATCCGCAATGGCATGGTTATCTTTCGCCAACGGCAGGCTCCTTATGAAGAACATCATCGCGACGATCCCACAACAAACGGGGATCAAACATCATCGCGGCAAACATGGTCAGAATCACCACAGCCGCGAACAACACCGCCCCAACGGCGGGATAAATACTCATCAGGCGACCAATGCGCACCATTGCAGATAAGACGGCAATAACGAACACATCAATCATCGACCAGCGTCCAACAAACTCAACCATCTCATAGATGACATGCATGCGCTCGCTGTCTTCCGTTTTTTTGGTTTTGCCGTTGGCCTGCCAGCAAAGCCAGCCTAGCGCCAGCATTTTTAGCGATGGCACCATGACGCTGGCAACAAAAATCACCAGCGCGACAGGGTAAGATCCCATCCCCCACAACAGAATAACACCCGACATAATCGTCGACCCCATACGATCGCCGAAGGCTTCGGTCACCATGATCGGCATCAGATTCGAGGGGATATACAGCATCACAGAGGTGATCAGCAGAGCCAGTGTCCATTGCAGGCTGTGCTTCTTACGGGCATGTCCACGTGAGTGGCAGCGCGGGCATATTAACTGGTTGGCTGGCAGAATGGCGGTGCAACATGGGCATGAACGCAGCCCTTGCGATAGCCCGCTTTGTCCCAGAACCGGTGGCGCAGGCAGCGCGGGCGGCGGCACAATGTCATTCCACAACCAGCGGCGGTCGAGGCTTTGGAAGGCCAGCAGCTGTAGCAGACAGAACAGGACAAAAGGCATAAAACTGGTGCCGATGCCGATGTCACCATAGGCCATCAGTTTGACAAAACTGACCAGTACGCCAGCCAGAAAAATCTCTGCCATCCCCCAGCTTTTGAGGTGGAACAGCATTTTGCCCAGGTTTTTTTTCAACGCCAGCGGCAACGAGGCATGCAGGCAAAGCAGAATGAGGGTCGCCATACTGAAAGCCGGGACCAGTTGGACAAAAAGCATAAACAGCGTCGCGACGCTGGCATAGTTTTCCGCCACCATCACTTTAGGAATTTGTATCAGGGTAATTTCGCTGGTGATTCCCGCGACACGCATAGAAACGAAGGGGAAGAGGTTTGCCAGCAATAGCATAAATAGCGCGCTCACCGCATAGCCAACCGGCCGTTTACGCGGTTCCGTCTGGCAGTTGGTTAGTGCAGTTTTACAGCGTGGACAGGTCGCTTTCTGGCCGTGTAACAGCTCAGGTAATTCCACCAGCAGGTCGCACTGCGGGCAAAGCATATAGTCATCATGGTGATGATGTTCGTGTTCAGGGCTATGCTCATGAGCGGGATCACGTTGAAGAACGTGTTTGTCTTGATGACGCTCTTTTTGCTGAAGATTTGGGTCATGCCGATCGTGATGGGAACACACGCATTCTCTCCTTCAAAACGTCGTCAGCTTCTGACCGAAAACATCTTCCATCAATACGGGAGTTAACCTCCCGTATTGATGGCATAACACACAACGCAAATTAGCCGTTTTTCTGTGCTTCCAGCTCTTCCCAACGTTCGAAACAGGTTTCCAGCGCGCTTTCCGCTTCCGCCAGAGCGCTTAAGACCTGCTGCGTTTCGTCATGTGGACGGCTGAAGAAATTGGCGTCGCTCATCTGTGCTTGTAACGACGCAATTTCCTGCTCCAGTTGCTCAAGGCGCAGCGGCAACTGATCTAATTCGCGCTGCTGGTTATAACTTAATTTCCCCGCGCTTCGTTTAGCGGACGGTGCGGTGCTCGCCGCCGGCGCTGTTGCGGTTACTGCTGGTGCAGCCGTCGTTCGCAGTGGCGTGGCCGTGGCACGCTGCTGTTGTGCGTCGTAATACCCACCGACAAAGCGGGAAATCTTACCGTCACCTTCAAAGATCCAGCATTCAGTCACCGAATTATCGACGAATTGACGGTCGTGGCTGACCAGCAGAACCGTTCCCTGATAGCTTTCGATTAACTCTTCCAGCAACTCCAGCGTTTCCACGTCCAGATCGTTGGTCGGTTCATCAAGAATCAACAGGTTGCTGGGCTTAAGGAACAAGCGCGCCAGCAGCAGGCGGTTACGTTCCCCGCCCGACAGCGCTTTTACCGGCGTCATGGCGCGTTTCGGATGGAACAGGAAGTCCTGCAAATAGCCCAACACATGGCGCGAGCGGCCATTGACCATCACTTCCTGTTTGCCTTCCGCCAGGTTGTCCATCACCGTACGTTCTGGATCGAGTTCAGCACGGTGCTGATCGAAATAGGCAACTTCCAGCTTCGTGCCACAGTGCACACGACCGCTGACCGGCTCCAATCCACCCAGCATCAATTTTAGCAGCGTGGTTTTACCGCAGCCATTCGGCCCCACCAGCGCAATCTTGTCGCCGCGCTGTACCTGAGCGGAGAAATTGCGCGTCAGCACTTTCTTTTCACCCAGAGAACCCTGGTCAACATGATAGTTCACATCTTCCAGCTCAAACACAATCTTGCCGGAGCGGGCAGCTTCTTCAACCTGCATTTTCGCCGAGCCCATCACTTCACGGCGCTGCGCACGTTCCTGACGCATGGCTTTCAGCGCCCGCACGCGGCCTTCATTACGGGTACGACGGGCTTTGATGCCCTGACGGATCCACACTTCTTCCTGCGCTAATTTGCGATCGAACTCCGCATTTTGCAGATCTTCCACCCGCAGCGCTTCTTCTTTCCCTTCCAGATATTTATCGTAGTTACCCGGCCAGGAAACCAGCTTGCCGCGGTCAAGATCGACAATGCGGGTTGCCATATTGCGAATAAACGAACGGTCATGGGAGATAAAGATAATGCTGCCCTGGAACGTTTTCAGGAAGGTTTCCAGCCAGTCAATCGTTTCAATATCCAAGTGGTTAGTCGGTTCATCCAGCAGCAGCACACGCGGCGAACTCACCAGCGCTCTGCCGAGTGCAGCTTTACGCAGCCAGCCACCGGAAAGCGAAGCCAGCGGCGCATCGGCGGACAGACCAAGCTGTTCCAGCACCTCGTGAATGCGACTTTCCAGCTGCCACAGGCCCTGATGTTCCAGAACGTCCTGCAACTTAGCCAATTGATTCAGGTTCTTTTCGCTCGGATCGCTTTCTACCAGACGCAGCATGGCGTGATAGTTTTTCAGGTGATCCGCCTGTGCGGCGACCCCTTCAGCAACAAAATCAAAGACGCTACCAGCAACATCCCGCGGGGGATCCTGTTGCAGGCGCGCGACAATCAGATCCTGTTCATAGGTGATACGACCATCATCCAGCGGGACCTCTTTGGCCAGAATTTTCAGCAGGGTCGACTTGCCCGCGCCGTTGCGGCCAACCAGACAAACGCGTTCATTCTCTTCGATATGGAGTTCGGTGTTATCCAACAGCGGCGCATCGCTGAACGACAGCCACGCACCTGAAACACTGATTAAAGACATCGGTTACTTTTCCTCACCGGCATGCGTTAGCAGCCAGCAGTTATGAATTTGACGATTACGGGCAAAATCCTGCGATTGAGTCTGCGCGGTAATTTCTTTGGCGTTCAGCCCCAGCGCGGTCAGGCCAGCGGTATCCATCTGGAAGCCGCGTTTATTATTTGAGAACATGATGGTGCCGCCACGGCGCAGTAGACGTTTGAGATCTTTCATCAGCGCCAAATGATCGCGCTGGACATCAAACGACTCTTCCATACGTTTTGAGTTGGAGAAGGTCGGCGGGTCAATGAAGATCACATCGAACTGTTCATTAGCGTTATGTAACCATGACAGGCAATCCGCCTGAATCAGGCAATGCTGACGCCCGGTCAGGCCATTCGCCCGCAGGTTTTTCTCGGCCCATTCCAGATAGGTACGTGACATATCGACAGTGGTCGTTGAACGTGCGCCACCTAATCCAGCGTGTACGCTCGCCGTGCCGGTGTAAGCAAACAGGTTGAGAAAATCTTTGCCACGGCTCATCTCACCCAGCATTTTGCGGGCGATGCGGTGGTCGAGGAATAGGCCGGTATCGAGGTAGTCGGTCAGGTTGACCCACAGCTTGGCACCAAACTCTTCCATCAGCAGGAAGTCGCCTTTCTGCGCCAGTTTCTCGTACTGGTTTTTCCCTTTCTGACGTTCGCGCGTTTTCAGCACCAGACGGTTCGACGGTAATTCCAGCACGCTCAACGTCGCGTTGATCACATCAAACAGGCGCTGACGGGCTTTCTGCACATCAATGGTTTTCGGTGGCGCATACTCTTGTACGACAACCCAACTGCCGTAGCGGTCAACCGCCACATTATATTCAGGCAGGTCGGCATCGTAGAGGCGATAGCACTCAATCCCCTGCTGCTTCGCCCACTTATCCAGCTTGCGCAGGTTTTTACGCAGACGGTTGGCAAAGTCTTCCGCGATTTGCCCCGCAGATTCACCCTGTGTTTCCGCCAGTTGATAATTTTTCTGTACGCAGTCCAACGGGCCATTTTTCGCTTTGAATTGGCGCTCAGCACGCAGTTGCAGACAGCTCAGCAGCTCCGGCGATGCGCTGAACAGCGAGAGCTGCCAGCCACCAAAGTCGCTTTTCATCCTGCGACCCAGCATATTATGCAGAGCAATCAGCGCGGGTTCACTTTCCAGACGCTCACCGTAAGGCGGGTTGCTGACAACTGTGCCTTTCGGGCCTTCCGGCAGGGGGTTTTTTAGCTGTGCGGCATCCCTCACGTCGAAAGAAATCAGTTCGGCAACGCCTGCACGACGCGCATTGGCTTTGGCGATCTCAATCACTCGACGGTCGTTATCCGACCCGAAGAAGCGCGAGGTCGTCGCCTGCAAACCCTGGCTAGCCCGCTGCTGCGCCTCCGTGGTTACCTCGCGCCACAGTTCGGCATCGTGTTTTAACCAGGCGTTAAATCCCCAGTGTGTGCGATGCAAACCGGGTGCGCGATCGGACGCGATCATAGCGGCTTCGATCAGTAAGGTACCGGAACCACACATTGGATCGACCAGCGGCGTGCCACTCTTCCAGCCGGAGCGTAAAACAATTGCCGCCGCCAGATTCTCTTTTAGCGGTGCCAGCCCCGCCAGATCGCGGTAGCCACGCTGGTGCAAGCCGTCGCCGCTTAAATCCAGCGACACGCTGGCCATATCACGCTGTAAAAAGACGTTAACGCGAATATCCGGCTGCTGTTTCGCTACGTCTGGACGCTGTCCGGTTTTGCGCGTGAAGCTATCCACAATCGCATCTTTAACTTTTAATGCGCCGTATTGGCTGTTACGGATATCTTCATTAGTACCGGTAAAATGCACGGCAAAGGTTTTATCGATGCTGAAGATCGTTGACCAGTCAATCGCCTGCACGCCCAGATACAAATCCAGATCGCTGTGTACCTTGAATTCATTCAGCGGCAGCAGAATGCGCGATGCCAGACGGCTCCACAGCAGGCTCTGGTACAGCAGGCGATTGTCACCCTCAAAATGGACACCGCCCTGCACAACCGCACAGGACTGCGCACCCAATGATTCGAGTTCGCTTTTTAATAACTCTTCCAATCCCCGCGCCGTACTGGCAAACAAAGCATTCATGTCGTCACTATCACCAAAAAAATAGATTCATAAAAGAAATTGAGGCGCATTATAGCTAATCCGAGACGCTTGTCATAAAGTTGCCGTTTTACTTTGGCAAGGAACAGGTCAGTGATTGGCGTAACGCGGCTTTATATTCATCCGGTAAAATCGATGCGGGGGCTACAGCTGTCCCACGCGATGGCGTCTGTCAGCGGTTTGGCGAACGATCGTGCCTTCATGATTACCGAATCGGATGGCACATTTATTACTGCCCGCCAGTATCCGCAGATGGTGTTATTTACCCCCGCTTTGTTACCCGATGGACTGTTTATTGCCGCGCCGGATGGTCAAACGGCCACGATACGTTTTGCCGACTTCACCGAGGCACCTCAGCCGACAGAAGTCTGGGGAACGCACTTTACGGCGCTCGTCGCCCCTGACGCTATCAACGTCTGGTTAAGCCACTATTTTCAGCGTGCCGTACAGCTTCGCTGGGTGGGCAATGAGCCATCGCGGCGAGTTAAGCATTATCCTGATGTTCCTCTGGCATTTGCCGATGGCTATCCGTTTCTGTTAATTAATGATGCCTCATTTCAGGCACTGCGCCAGCGCTGTTCCGCCGGTATTAAAATCGAACAGTTTCGCCCCAATCTGGTCGTAACAGGCGCGGAAGCCTTTGCCGAAGACAGTTGGAAGACCATTCGGATTGGCGAGGTTATTTTTGACGTTGTCAAACCCTGTAGCCGCTGTATCTTCACCACCGTCAGCATCGAACGTGGCCGGAAACACCCGTCAGGAGAACCGCTGGCAACGCTGCAATCTTTCCGTACTGCCGACAACGGCGACGTTGATTTCGGGCAAAATTTGGTCGCCAGAAATACGGGCATCATTCGCGTAGGCGATACGCTGGAAGTTTTAGCGACCAAACCGCCGCGTCCTTATGGTTCTGGTCAGGTGGTCGAAAGCCTTGTCGTTCCCGAAAAAAGCGAACAGGCCGTCACCATCCACTATCAGGGAAAATCATTACAAGGGAACAATCAGCAGATTTTACTGGAGCAGTTGGAGCAACAGGGTATTCGAATCCCCTATTCTTGTCGGGCAGGATTGTGCGGTTGCTGTAAATTGACGTTAGTCAGCGGAGAGGTTTCCGCACTGAAGCAAAGTGCCATCAGAGAAAACGGCGAGATTCTTACCTGTAGCTGCATTCCGCAGAGTGACGTTCAGTTGCAATAAAAAAGCATCTGCAATAGTCGAAGAAAAGCCAGCATGCACGTAGTTGAAGCCTGGCGAGTATCGCCGAGGGTTTAGACCACCTTGGCATACTCAAATGCCGACGTGCCCTCGCCCAACGTGGTTTCCCACTCAGCCCTATTCTGAACGACGGCAGGCATGAGTCTGTCGTGCATGATTTTGATGGCGTCACCCAGCCCCATGGTTTTTCCGCTTAATGACAGCTGTTCTTGTGCCAGCAGACAGAGGCAGGCCTTATCCCCTGCTTCCGCCACCAGAAAACAGGCCGTTTCATGGGTTTCGGTGAGTTGAACCTGCACAACATCACCCGCCTGCGGCGAATACGTTACGGCATCCGGCTGTTGAATGAAGTGCCAGCTTTTTGGCATAAGCGGTTTTAGGAATCGGCTTGCGACCAGCGCATTAAGAACTAATTCGCCCTGGAGGTCGCGATGCAGTGCCGCTTTCTGACATTTGTCGTTATAGGTAAAAAATAACGCGGCATCGTCGACACAGAATGCACATTCATTGAATGCATCCGGCGTTAGCATTTTAGACGGAAAACGAGAACGGAATAACATGCCGTTAGCCAAATCCAACATCAGGCGGTCGTGTTCGGTATCAAAATACCAGCGCCAGTTATCGTCAGGTTTTAACTTCATATTATTTACCCTTCGCCTTCATAGTAGAAATATCAGAAATGGCTGATTGTGTTTTCTCACATCACAATAATCGTTCATCGTCACAAACATTGCGGCAAGAAGATCAGTCATCCGTTGATAGATTATTTACGCAAACGGATAAAATATAGACTAGCCGGGGGGATAAATAAACCCCCAGCTAAAAATGAAAGGCATTTCGGATTAAATATGTGTAACGATATCTTTAATCAGGCGTGGACCGTGGAAAATAAAGCCTGAATATATCTGTACCAGCGATGCGCCAGCCGCCATTTTCTCGCGAGCGGCGACCAAAGAATCAATTCCGCCAACGCCAATAATCGGTAAACGTCCCGCTAATTCCTGTGACAAACGGCGGATAATTTCCGTGCTGCTTGTCTGCAACGGACGTCCACTTAATCCTCCGGTTTGCCCGCAGTGGTTTAATCCCTGAATCAGTTTTCTGTCGAGTGTCGTATTGGTGGCAATCACGCCATCGATGTTATGGCGAACCAGACTGTCGGCAATTTGGATCAATTCTTCTTCAGAAAGATCCGGCGCGATCTTTACCGCCACGGGAACATATTTCTGATGCTTATCTTTTAATTCTGTCTGCTTGTTCTTTATCGCCAGCAAAAGATCGTCCAGCGCTTCACCATATTGCAGGCTGCGTAACCCCGGCGTATTGGGTGACGAAATGTTGATCGCGATATAGCCTGCGTGAGGATAAACCTTATCCATGCAGATCAAATAATCGTCTTTGCCTTGCTCAACCGGCGTATCTTTATTCTTGCCGATGTTGATCCCTAATACACCGCCAAAACGTGTTTTCTTTACATTCTCGACCAGATAATCCACGCCTTTATTATTGAACCCCATCCGGTTGATCAATCCTTCCGCTTCCACTACGCGGAATAATCTTGGTTTGTCATTACCGGATTGTGGACGCGGCGTTACCGTCCCTACTTCAATAAAACCAAATCCCATTGCGCCTAACGCATCAATACATTCGCCGTCTTTATCTAATCCCGCCGCCAGACCGAGTGGGTTTTTAAAAGATAATCCCATGCAGGTAACGGGTTTAGTCGGAACAGATTGGCGAACGAGAAATTCAAAAGGCGTGTTGGTAATACGGCGTAATTGTTGGAAGGTCAGCTCATGTGCCCGCTCTGGATCGAGCTGAAACAGGGCTTTTTTGATAACGGGATAGAACATATTGTCTCCTGAGATCCCTATCGCAAAGGTATCTTGCCTACGCTGGGAGTAAGCAATAGTGGATTACGGTTTAACTCACGGTCGGTGATGGTAATTCCATCTTTGCGGAAAGTAAAACGTTTGCGGGAGCAGGGAATCGTGATGCGGGAATTATCGCCACACGCGGCAGGATACCGCGTGTGGCTGTGCTAATCGCGTGGCAGGATTAGTCTTGCAGTGCCTTGCTGATCTTCTCGAACAGATCGCCAGACAGATTTTCCAACGTCTTCAGTTGCTCCAACGCCTGACGCATTTGTGCCTGACGTTTAGCATCATAGCGTTTCAGACGGATCAACGGCTCGATCACCCGCGCTGCAACCTGCGGATTACGGGTATTCAGATCGGCCAGAATCTCCGTCAGGAAGCGATAGCCGCTACCGTCTTCCGCATGGAAAGCCGACGGATTCGAGGCCGCAAACGCCCCCACCAGCGAACGCAAGCGGTTAGGATTGTTCAGACTGAATGAACGGTGTTGCAGCAGCTCGCGCACGCGGGTCAGCACATCGGCTGCGGGGCTGGTCGCTTGCAGCACAAACCATTTATCCATGACCAAGCCATCCTGATGCCAGCGGTTATCAAACTGCGTCAGCAGGTCATCACGCACTGGCAGCTGAGCCTCAACCGCCGCCGACAGCGCCGCCAGCGAATCTGTCATGTTATCCGCCTGACGGAACTGCGCCTGCACCAGTTTATCCGCCTGCGCTTCATCGTTGAATGCCAGATAATGCAGGCAGACGTTGCGCAGCGCGCGTTTGCCCATATCCGCGTGTTCGATGCGATATTGCGGCGCGTGATTCGCGTGGTATACCGCCAGCCACTCATCCGCCATCTCTTTCGCCATCGTACGCGTCATACTCTCACGCACGGCAGCGATCGCCGTCGGATCGATGATGTCAAACAGCTCGGCAATCTCGTTTTCACTCGGCAATGTCAGAATCTGAGAAGCCAGCATCGGATCCAGTTGTTCATCCAGCAACACGCCACGGAAAGCATCCACAACATGCATCGGCACGGAAAGCGGCTGTTTCTGCTGATAGCGGGAAACGTTCAGACGAATATAGTTGGCCAGCAGGCTCTGTGCCGCATCCCAACGCGAGAACGCATTACTGGCGTGGCGCATCAGGAACGTCAGTTGTTCATCGCTCCAGGCATAGTTCAATTTTACCGGCGCAGAGAACTCACGTAATAAAGAAGGAATTGGTCGGCAAGGCACCTGATCGAAAATGAACGTCTGTTCGGATTCGGTCACATTAAGCACCGACGCCAACAGCTGGCCGTCTTTCTGTAGCGGAATGACCTGCCCTTGCGGATCGTATAGTTCGATATCCAACGGAATGTGCAGCGGTAACTTCGGCTGTTTGTCGGCACCGACTGGGGTCATCTGGCTCACGCTCAGCAGATATTGTTGCGTCTGCGGATCGTAATCATCACGCACGGTCAGCACCGGCGTGCCCGATTGGCTGTACCAGCGGCGGAACTGTGTGAGATCGACACCGGAGGCGTCTTCCATCGCCTGCACAAAGTCATCACAGGTTGCCGCGCTGCCGTCGTGACGCTCAAAATACAGACGAATACCAGCCTGGAAGCCTTCTTCACCTAATAAGGTGTGCATCATACGGATCACTTCCGATCCCTTTTCATAGACCGTCAGCGTGTAGAAGTTATTCATCTCGATCACCTGATCGGGACGAATCGGATGCGACATCGGGCTGGCATCTTCAGCAAACTGCGCGCCGCGCATCACGCGCACGTTATCAATCCGGTTCACCGGGCGCGAACCCAGATCGGAGCTGAACTCCTGATCGCGGAACACCGTCAGCCCTTCTTTCAGGCTAAGCTGGAACCAGTCGCGGCAGGTGACGCGGTTACCCGTCCAGTTGTGGAAATATTCATGTCCGATCACCGCTTCAATATTCAGATAGTCTTTATCCGTCGCGGTTTCCGCCTTGGCCAGCACATATTTAGAGTTGAATACGTTCAGCCCTTTGTTTTCCATCGCCCCCATGTTGAAGAAATCAACGGCGACGATCATATAGATGTCGAGATCGTATTCCAGACCGAAGCGCTCTTCGTCCCACTTCATCGAATTCTTCAGCGAGGTCATCGCCCAGTCAGCACGATCGAGGTTGCCACGGTCAACAAACAACTCTAATGCAACATCGCGACCAGAACGTGTCGTGAAGCGATCCTGAAGGACATCAAAATCGCCAGCAACCAGTGCGAACAGATAAGCGGGTTTCGGGAAGGGATCCTGCCACTCAATCCAGTGGCGGCCGCCTTCCAGTTCCCCTTGCGCGATACGATTGCCGTTAGAGAGTAAATAAGGGTAGCGGGCTTTATCCGCTGTGATGCGCGTCGTGAATTTCGCCAGCACATCTGGACGGTCGAGATAATAAGTAATGTGGCGGAACCCTTCGGCCTCACACTGCGTACAGAGCGCATCGCCAGAAAGATACAGCCCTTCCAGCGCGCTGTTAGCGGCGGGGTTGATTTCCGTTTCGATGCTGAGCGTAAAACGCGCGGGTAATTGTGTCAGAATCAGGCCATCGTCCTGCTGCTGGTAATGTGTCCACGGCTGACCATCAACGCTCAGGCTAATCAGTTTCAGCCCTTCGCCATCCAGCTTCAACGGCGCGCCAGCATCCCCCTGCAACACCACCTGACTAACGGCTTTTACGTGAGTCTTTTCGGCATGGAGATCGAAATCCAGTGCAATGTCGGTAATGGTGTAATCCGGCGCACGGTAATCATGGCGATATTTTATTTGCGGCTGTTGATTCATATAAAGTTTCCACCTCGTCATAAACATCAAAGATCAAGTCTAAGCCTGTTACCTTAATGTTACCACGACAAAATAATGAGGATAATCATCGTACCGTGGTTCATTCCCGCACGTCTCGCTATGTTGTCGTAATGTAATAAACGGATAATCAAGGTATACTGACCGAACATTGCTGATTGTCCCAATGGTGGATAGGCATCTTACAAGGATGCTGTAACGCATTATGACTTTGCACACTTCCCCGATTCTGCACTCATTGCTGGATACCGATGCCTACAAGCTGCACATGCAACAGGCGGTGTATCATCACTATTATGATGTCGACGTTGCGGCTGAATTTCGCTGTCGCGGTGATGAGTTATTAGGCGTTTACGCCGACGAAATAGCCCATCAGGTCGATCTCATGCGTTTCTTGTCATTGAGTGACGATGAGTTCACCTATCTTTCTTCTCTGCCGTTCTTTAAGCCAGATTATCTCCACTGGCTGCGGGATTTCCGTTTTAATCCGCAGCAGGTTTCGATCAAGAATCATGCGGGCAAGCTGGATATCCGCATCACTGGGCCATGGCGTGAAGTGATTTTGTGGGAAGTTCCCTTACTGGCCGTGATCAGTGAAGTCGTGCATCGCGATCGTTCACCTCACATCACGACTGAGCAGGCGCTTGCCCAACTGTCAGCCTCACTAGAGAGCTTCCGCCAGAACAGCGCAGATGTGGATCTCAGTCGGTTCAAGTTAATGGATTTCGGCACGCGCCGGCGTTTCTCTCGTGATGTCCAGCAGACGATTGTTACAACGCTGCGGGCCGACTTCCCTTATCTTATCGGCACCAGCAATTACGATCTGGCACGCCGTTTGGATATCACGCCTGTCGGTACGCAGGCACACGAGTGGTTTCAGGCGCATCAGCAGATTAGTCCGACGCTAGCAAACAGCCAGCGTGCAGCGCTACAAATGTGGCTACGTGAATATCCGACACATTTGGGCATTGCGTTGACCGACTGCATCACGATGGATGCCTTCCTGCGCGATTTCGATTTGCCGTTTGCCGAAGCCTATCAGGGGTTGCGTCACGATTCCGGCGATCCGGTCGATTGGGGCGAAAAAGCCATTGCGCATTATCAGCGCCTGAACATCGATCCGATGAGCAAAACGCTGGTCTTCTCCGACAATCTGAATCTGGATAAAGCGCTGTCGCTGTATCGTCATTTCGGGCAGCGCGTGAATCTGGTATTTGGTATCGGCACGCGCCTGACGTGTGATATCCCCGGCGTGAAACCGCTGAACATTGTGATCAAGCTGGTGGAATGCAACGGCAAGCCGGTGGCAAAGCTCTCCGATAGCCCGGGCAAAACCATCTGCCAGGATCAGAACTTCGTGTGTGAGCTGCGCAAAGCGTTTGACCTGCCCCGCGTGAAAAAGGCCAGTTAAGGCTCTCCCATATACCCTAAATAATTCGAGTTTCAGGCAGGCGGCAAGAGAAGGCATCCCGATGAGCTTACTCAGGTAAGTGATTCGGGCAACTGACAAATCTGCCTTTGGCTGATGTGAACGCTGCTTGCAGCGGCCCCAACGGGGCGAGGCCCACGTCTGTGTGCCGAGTAGCGCAGCCAACGCACATGCAACTTGAAGTATTACGGGTATTGACCAACTTTGCAGCAGATTCACCGTCATGAGCGAAAACTTCGCGCCATTCCGGTGATTTCTGCTTGTGTCCTGTTGCATCGCAAGTAACATAGCAAATGGTTCGGATTGGGCCATTTAGCGTTTTAACCACGATATTTTTCTTAAACACGATTAATTAAAGAGAGAATTTTATGAGCGTAGTGCCTGTAGTCGATGTACTGCAAGGCCGTGTCGCCGTTGACAGCGAAGTCACCGTGCGCGGCTGGGTACGTACCCGGAGAGATTCTAAAGCCGGTATCTCCTTTATCGCCGTTTATGACGGCTCCTGCTTTAATCCATTACAGGCTGTCGTTAATAATAATCTCTCCAATTATCAGGATGACGTACTGCACCTGACCACTGGTTGCTCGGTTGAAATCACCGGTAACGTCGTCGCCTCTCCGGGTGAAGGACAGAGCTTCGAGCTGCAAGCCACCAACGTCAATGTTGTCGGCTGGGTTGACGATCCCGATACCTATCCAATGGCGGCAAAGCGTCACAGCATCGAATATCTGCGTGAAGTCGCGCACTTGCGTCCACGCACCAATCTGATCGGTGCCGTTGCCCGCGTTCGCCATACGCTGGCGCAGGCAATTCACCGCTTCTTCCACGAGAACGGTTACTTCTGGGTATCAACCCCGCTGATTACCGCATCCGATACCGAAGGCGCGGGTGAAATGTTCCGCGTTTCTACTCTCGATCTGGAAAACCTGCCGCGCACCGAACAAGGTAAAGTGGATTTCAGCGAAGATTTTTTCGGTAAAGAAGCGTTCCTGACCGTATCCGGCCAACTGAATGGCGAAACCTACGCCTGTGCGCTGTCCAACGTCTATACCTTTGGCCCGACATTCCGTGCGGAAAACTCTAACACCAGCCGCCATCTGGCTGAGTTTTGGATGATCGAACCAGAAGTCGCTTTCGCCTCTTTGGATGACATCGCGGGTCTGGCTGAGAACCTGCTAAAATATGTTTTCCAGGCCGTGCTGAACGAGCGTGCCGATGATATGGCGTTCTTTGCCGAGCGCGTAGATAAAGAAGCCATCACCCGACTGGAAAAATTCGTCAGCTCCGACTTCGCACAGGTAGATTACACCGATGCCGTCGAGATCCTGCTGAACTGCGGACAGCAGTTCGAGAACCCGGTTTACTGGGGCGTCGACCTCTCCTCCGAGCACGAGCGTTATCTCGCGGAGCAACACTTCAAAGCACCGGTTGTCGTTAAAAACTATCCGAAAGACATCAAAGCCTTCTACATGCGTATGAATGACGACGGTAAAACCGTTGCCGCGATGGATGTTCTGGCACCGGGAATCGGCGAAATCATCGGTGGTTCTCAGCGTGAAGAACGTCTGGCGCAGTTGGATAGCCGTTTGGAAGAGATGGGACTAAATAAAGAAGACTACTGGTGGTATCGTGATTTACGTCGTTACGGCACCATTCCACATTCCGGTTTCGGTTTAGGTTTTGAACGATTGATTGCCTATGTTACCGGTGTACAAAATGTGCGCGATGTTATTCCTTTCCCACGCACACCACGGAACGCCAGTTTCTAAATAAAAATTTAATATAAGCAAAACAAATATGTAGAAAAGAAGAGTCGGGTTTCCCGGCTCTTTTTTTTTAATTTTTGTTATGCCTCACAAAGTTCCCTGATTTTTACATTTAGACACATATTATTTCCATTTGTTACTCGATTACGAAGTTTGTAGCATCTTTAGGGTGGATTAACTGGCGAGTGAATGGAAAACTGCGTTCAGACACAGGAAGACACCAAACTTTCAGGAATAGTTCCGTAAAGAATTATTTATGGCAGTGGCAGGTGTCTAAATAACACCAATGAGGGTAATAATGATGAAACGCAACATTCTTGCAGTAGTAATCCCAGCTCTGTTAGTCGCAGGCGCAGCAAACGCCGCTGAAGTTTATAACAAAGATGGCAACAAGCTGGATCTGACTGGTAAAGTTACCGCTAAACATAAATTCTCTGACGATTCTAGCAACGACGGTGATGACACCTATGCTCGTCTGGGTTTCAAAGGCGAAACTCAAATCGCGACTGACCTTACTGGTTATGGCCGTTTTGAATATGAATTCAAAGGCAACAAAGCAGAAAGCGCTGGTGCCTCTAATGACAAAACTCGTTACGCATTTGCTGGTCTGAAATTTGCTGATGCTGGTTCATTAGATTATGGTCGTAATCTGGGTATCGCATACGACTCTCTGGCATACACCGATGTGCTGCCAGAGTGGGGCGGTGATCAATCTAATTCTGATAACTTCCTGACCGGTCGTTCTACTGGTGTTCTGACTTATCGTAACAGCAATTTCTTCGGCCTGGTTGATGGTTTGGGCTTTGGTTTACAGTACCAAGGTAAAAACAGCCGTGACACTCTTAACGAGCGCAACGATATCCGTAAACAAAACGGTGACGGCTGGGGTACTTCTCTGAGCTACGAATCTGATATTGGTCTGGGTATCGTTGGTTCTTATGCCGCGGTAAACCGTACTGATACGCAAAATGCATTTGCCTCTGGCCGTGGCAAAAAAGCTGAAGCATGGGGCACGGGTCTGAAATATGATGCTAACAACATCTACCTGGCTGCTACCTACAATGAACTGCGTAATGTAAGCAATCTGAACAACCCAGCTAGCGCAAGTTTTGTTGCTACTGATACCGTGTTCGCTGACAAAACCAAAGTCTTCGAAGCCGTTGCTCAATACAATTTCGACTTCGGTCTGACTCCGTCTCTGGGCTACGTACAAGCTAAAGCTCAGGACGATGCTAACAATCGTAACGATTACATCACCAAGTATGTTAGCTTGGGTGCCACCTATGCATTCAACAAGAACATGTCAGTTTACACCGAATACGATATCAACCTGATCAAGAAAGAAAACGTATACGGCATCAATGACGACGATAAAGTTGCTGTTGGCCTGACTTACCAGTTCTAAGTTATCGCAGCATAACGTAACGAGTTAATCGTTCGTATTGCATGAAAAGACAGGGCTTCGGCTCTGTCTTTTTTATTTGCACGCTAAGTAGCCCTCCTTACGAGCCGTCGCCAGCAACGCAGAAAAACGCTGCCAACGTTTTTTTGTTTCTGCTTTACGCCACGCTGCGCCAATTATTCTCGCCTAACCAGTCTTTTATTTCGTCTCTCTCCTTCTCCCTGTTATTTCCCTTTCTTTTTGACATCAACGGTTGGCAAAGCCTTTTACTGACGGTACTCTGAGAATTCTTATTTCATCTCAGTTATGGAACATTCTGGCAATGTTTGAAAATATCTCTGCCGCACCGGCCGATCCTATTCTCGGGCTGACCGATCTTTTCCGCGCCGATGACCGCGCGAATAAAATCAATCTGGGTATTGGTGTCTATAAAGATGAAACCGGTAAAACTCCGGTTCTGACCAGCGTAAAAAAAGCAGAACACTATCTGCTGGAAAATGAAACCACCAAAAACTATCTGGGCATTGACGGTCTGCCAGCATTCGGTCAGTGCACGCAGGAGCTATTGTTTGGCAAACAGAATGCCATCATTGCCGACAAACGTGCCCGCACGGCGCAAACGCCGGGCGGAACCGGTGCATTGCGCGTAGCCGCTGATTTCATTGCAAATCAGACGTCTGCAAAACGTATTTGGATCAGCAACCCAACCTGGCCAAATCACAACAACGTCTTCTCCGCTGTCGGTTTGGAAGTTTGCCAGTATGACTACTATGATGCAGCAAACCACGCACTGGATTTTGATGGCCTGCTGAATAGCCTGAACGCCGCACAAGCGGGTGACGTAGTTCTGTTCCACGGTTGTTGCCACAACCCAACCGGTATCGATCCTACCGCTGAGCAGTGGGCTACGCTGGCTGAATTGTCAGTAGCCAAAGGCTGGCTGCCGCTGTTTGACTTCGCCTATCAGGGCTTTGCCCGTGGGCTCGAAGAAGATGCGGAAGGCCTGCGTCTCTTCGCAGCAAAACACGATGAACTGATCGTATGCAGCTCATACTCTAAAAACTTCGGTTTGTACAATGAGCGCGTCGGTGCCTGCACACTGGTTGCCGCAGATGCCGCAACGGCAGACAAAGCATTCAGCCAGGTGAAAGCCGCTATTCGCGCAAACTACTCCAACCCACCGTCACACGGTGCGACTGTTGTTGCGACCATTCTGGGCAACGACGCGCTTAAAACCATGTGGGAGCAGGAATTGACGGCGATGCGTGAGCGCATTCAGCGTATGCGTCAGCTGTTCGTGAACACCTTGCAGGAAAAAGGCGCGCAGCAGGATTTCTCCTTCATCATCGACCAGAATGGGATGTTCTCATTCAGCGGCTTGACCAAAGAGCAGGTTCTGCGTCTGCGTGACGAATTCGGCGTTTACGCGGTGAATTCCGGCCGTATCAACGTTGCAGGAATGACGCCAGAAAATATGGCTCCGCTCTGCGAAGCGATTGTTGCCGTACTCTGATTCTTCCGCGATCAAAAAAGCCGACATAGAATGTCGGCTTTTTTATTTCTGCGTTTCAAGTCTGTAAAACACTACCAAATCGCGGCATCTTCACGCAGGAAAGGGTTGGTTTTGCGCTCATGTCCTAAGGTCGACATCGGGCCGTGTCCCGGGATAAACGTCACATCATCACCCAGCGGCAGCAGTTTGTTTTTGATGGACGCAATCAATGCCTGATGATCTCCCTGTGGGAAGTCGGTACGCCCTACGCCGCCATTGAAAATCACATCGCCTACCTGTGCCAGCCGTGATTCCGCATCAAAGAAAACAATGTGGCCCGGTGTATGGCCTGGGCAATGGAAAACCGCCAGCGTCGTCTCACCCACGCTGACCTCATCACCTTCCTGTAGCCAACGTGATGGCGTCAGCGGCGCGCATTCTTCCAGACCAAACATCCGGCTCTGTGCCGGTAACCCTTCCAGCCAGAAAGCGTCTTCAATCTGCGGGCCAATAATGGCTACCTGATAGTGCTCGGCTAACTCGGCAGCCGCCCCCACATGATCCAAATGACCGTGCGTTAACAGAATCTGTTTAACCGAAACCCCTGCATCCGCGACGGCACGTTTGATTTTTTCTGCATCACCACCAGGATCGACAATCGCCGCTTCATTGGTTTTTTCGCACCATAACAACGTGCAGTTCTGGCTAAATGCCGTCACCGGGACAATTTGATATTTCATATCACTCCATGTTGAATAAACTGAGCGGCTCGCGATGCCTTAGCGAGCCGAATCAAAAAAGTGTCGTGCTGTGGTAGCAGATTACCAGGTGCGGACGGGGCCGGTATCGATGTGAACGAAATCGCTGCGTGGGTAGTAGCCAACGCCGCCGGCACGCATTTTCATCGCCGCTTTACGAATGTTAGCGAGTTGAACGCCTTCAATATGGAAATCCATCGCCTGCCCTTTCGTGTGGTAGCTCTGCTTTGCCACCCCTCTGCTATGCGCGCGTAATTCATTATTCGTATCTATCGCGCGATAACCAGAAATCAGCTGTACGGGCTTGTTGGTGCCCAACATCACCTGTAAGCGATAGAGCTGATCGAAGAGTTGAGGATCAATCGTTTTGACTTTATTGGCGCGATAATCGCGGAAAAAGTGATTCAGGCGAGAAAGTTCTGACTTGTTATACCGTTTGCCATCAAAGAATTCCGTTTTCAGCCGCTCTCCGGTATTCAGATTGTTCAGCGTCAAAATTCGTGGTCGGGGTGTAGATAACGTCGCAAATGCCTGACCGGGAAGCAGTGCGATACCCAACGCGGCACCACCCAGTGCAAGCCACTTACGGCGATGATTGTCAATGTGATCCATAGAACAAGTACCCTGGCTAAAGAACGGTATAAAAGGAGGCACAAAACGTGCCGCCTTGAACCTTAACTGCCAGAGAAAAGTGAGTCAACCCGCTTTGCTTACGGGTTTGCGGGAGATCGCATCGATCCCCCGCAAAACGATAAAATACCGATACCGCTAATGCTCGTGTTTTCAATACTTACTGAAGCAACAGCCCTGCTCTGGACAGCACTTTCGTCCCGGCACGAGCGGTGTCATCATAATTGTAAATATCTGTTCGGAACTGCGGTCTACCATCTTCAGCCACCCACGCGGTCAGGTAATAGAGGTTGACCGGAATCCGATGTTTCATTGACACAAAGGTGGTATTTCCCTGATCCAGCGTGGAAGAAATACGACTATTATTCCATCCCGCATCCTGCAATAACATGCTAGCCAGTTCCGATGCTTTATTAACCCGCACGCAGCCGGAGCTCAGCGCCCGGATATCACGCTGGAACAGATTGTGATTAGGCGTGTCGTGCAGATAAATCGCTTCTGAATTCGGCATATTGAATTTATAGCGTCCCAGCGAGTTATTCGCACCTGGGGCCTGACGCAGTCGATAAGGGAAGCGCTCTGCTGAAACCATCGGCCAATCGATCATGGAAGGATCGATCGCTTCAGCATCCTGACTCCAGCCGGACAACACCGTGTAGCCATGACGCTGTAGATAGCCGGGGTCGCGTACGACTTTAGGAATGATGTCCTGCCGAGTCAGCGTCGTAGGAACATTCCACGGCGGATTGACCACCACGTTATACAGCGAGCTGCTCATCAATGGCGTTTTGCGTTTAGGCTGCCCAACAATGACGCGCGATGATAAGCGTTCAGCGCCATCCTGATAATAGATCAGTGAATAATTGGGGATGTTCACCATGATACCGGTGTGGACATTGTCCGGTAACAGACGCAGACGCTGGATATTCAGCGCCAACAGCGTTGCGCGCATTTGCGGGGACACATTGAGCCAATCGCGCGTACGCTTACCAATAACGCCATCATCCTCCAGCCCTTGCCAGTGCTGGAAGCGTTTAACCGCGTCAACCAGTTCGCCAGTATAACGATCGTCGATAGCACCGCCCTCGACCAGCGGAGCCTGCCCTGTCGATACTGTCGTCGCGGCGGTATTTTCGTTAAATAGAGTAATGCTCTCCGTTGAAGACAGCATGCCCGTACGTTGCAGAATTTCACGCAGTACCGCCAGTTCCCGACTCTGCTGTTCAGGGCGCAGAGACTCCGCCAGGTTCAGGCTCGGCCACGGGCGATTGTCCGTCAGCATCGTCTTCAGCGCTTCATGCATTTTGGCGTATTGCGAATGCTGTGGTGCCAGCGAAACGACATAGGCCGCGCTGGTGCCAGATTTCACGGCCTGTTGCCATTGCGAAACGACATTGAGCGCCGGCGATTGCAGACGGTAAGGTACGCTGCTGTACAACCAGTCATTACCGCTACGTTCTACACCCGAAACGAACTGCAAATAGCCCAGCATCGCATCCGAGAGCACGGCATCGCGCGCAAATCCGGTCAATTGTGGATCGGTCAGCCAGGTTACCCACGTAGTGAACTGCGGTTGTACGCCAGCTATCGCCAATTCAGCCAGCTGTTGTTGAAACTGTTGAACCGCACGGTTATCTGCCCACATAGGTTGCATCTGATGTTGGGCATAAAGCGATGATAAATCAGAGAGATAATGTAACGTCATACCGTGCGGCAGCGCGGCCAGAAGCCCTGCACGGCTATTTTCTACAGACACCACGCCCGAGCTTTGCGATAAGCCGGATACCACCGTCGGAGATGCTGCCAGCACCGAAAACGAAGGAGACAGGCTTCCGACCCAAATACAACCCACGCGTAACAGCAGCCTGACCATTTTTCGTTTATGTAACAACAACATCCATTTATCCCCTGTACTCATTAATCACTATGCTTTCACGACAATCCACGTTGGATATGGAAATAACAAACCGAATTCGCTCGTATACGGTCATACTCGCGTAAGCACATTCTTTCACTTTGCTCGTGTAGAAAACGAGAAAGAATGAAATGTGATCGTTTTTATATCGCGCCCGTTATTACGGTACGCCACCTTGCAACATAAAACCGCAAATCCTTCTACGGCCTGCAATCGTTTTATCGTCAGTATATAAAGAGAAAAATATTTTTGCTTCTTCTTCTGGGTATTATCTTAGTATTTGATGAACCTATTCGCCGTCAGCATTCTCTTTACGAAAAAATAAAGCCGCTTAAAAAAGCGGCTTTATGATTATAGAAGAAAATAACAGCAAGGTTTATCGCTACGAGGCTTGCTCTTGCGTCTCTGGCGCTTCCGTTCCGAAACCACGCAGCCCGACCACATGGACGTGCTCGTTGTTCTGGTAGACTTTACGCACCAGCTTATAGGTGGTTCCCTTCTCGGGACTGATATTTTCCGGTGCCGCGATAACCAGCTGCATTTCCAGACGATCGCAGAGCTCGAACAGCGTCGCAATCGACTTGGCATCCAGACGCGCCGCCTCATCGAGGAAGAGCAGACGACATGGAATAATATCTTTGCCACGCAGGCGCTTAGACTCTTCTTCCCAGCTCTGCACCACCATGACCAGAATCGACATCCCGGTACCGATGGCTTCCCCGGTCGACAGCGCCCCACTTTCCGCGCGTAGCCAGCCATCCGCGCCACGGTTAACTTCAACTTCCATTTCAAGGTAGTTTCGGTAATCCAGCAGCTCTTCACCGATAGTTTGCGGCGTGCGCTGTCCCATATCAATTTCAGGATTCAGACGCTGATACAGTTTTGCCAACGCTTCCGAGAAGGTCAGACGGTTGCTGTTAAACAGATCCTGATGCATTTCCTGCTGTTCGGACAACACGTTGAGCAACATAGTATGCGTTTCGCGCACGTTGACGTTGAGGCGAACGCTCTTCACCTGACCAAATGCGACCGCTTGCAGCCCCTGGTTCAGCATCCGAATACGGTTCTGCTCACGCTGGATCGTTTTACGAATGATGTTTGCCACGCTGCGTGAACTGATGGCCAGCATCTGCTCACGTGCCGTCAGCTCTTCAGTCAGACGATTAAGCTCGATCTCCATCTGCTCAATCGCTTCTACCGGATCATCGGTGCGGATAATATCCTGACGGATACGCTCGCGCAGATGCTGGTAAACGGCGATATAGAACTGAATCTTGCGCTCAGGCCGCTTCGGATCTTCAGAAAGCCGCAGTACATCACGCAAATGTTCGTTATCCGCAACCGCCAGACGCAGCGCACCCAGCGCCTTATCCGACATGGAACGCAGTTCATCGCCTTCCATATAGGCGAGTTCACGACGGTGCAGACGACGCTCGACGCCATTGTCTTTCACCAAACGCATGACTGCACACCAGCCCGCTTTCGCCGTGACAACCTGCTCACGCATCTGGTGGTAATCACGCTCCAGCTTGCGCAACTTCTTCTGCAAACTGTCCATTTCCGCTTCACAGAACGTAATCTGTTTTTCCAACTGATTCCGGCGTGAACGGTTGGTGCTTAATGCGGCATGCAGCTCGTCACGACGCTGACGGGCGCGCGCTTCGGCATCAGCATCCGCACGTACACCGATATCCTGAAGTTCTTGCGTCAGCTCCTTCAGCATGTCCTGTTTGGCATCGTAAGAGCTTTTCAGCGATGCCTGAACCTGACTGTACTGCGTCAGCTGTGCCTGATGCTGGCGTAGCTGTTCACGCGCTTTTGTCCGCTCCGCTTCAGCCTGTTCCAAACGATGGCGCAGTTTGTCATTCAAGCCTGCATTTTCACCCAACATTCCGGCCGAATCGGCATAGCTGAAGTGCGCGCGACGCTGCACAACTTCGGTCAACGCAAACGCCTGCTGTTTTGCCTGCCGCTGTGCGTTCTGCGCCTGCGTATAATCTTCCTGCAACTGCTCATGCTGCTGCGGGTCGCTTTGCAGAACAGAAACCAGCGGTTCCAGCTTGGCCAGCGTCGCACCGTGCTGCTGAATGAAGCGAGCAGACTCTTCGGTTTCATCCAGCTCTGCACGAATCTCTTCCACGCGATCCTGCAATGTCTCATCGCAAAGCAGGCTAATGCGCGGAATCAGTTTATTCAGCAGTGCGCTGGCTTCTTTCGCCTGATCGTACTGCTGACGCTGCTGCTGGTTTTCGCCATCAAAGCTGGCCATCGCACGATCCAGCTCGCCACGACGGGAACTGAGCGTACGAATTTCTGCTTCGGGATCTTCATCAAAAACGACAGCCAGATGCGTGCCGATAAAGCGGCTGAACGACTGGTGAAGGCGCTGCGTTTTTTGCACGTCAAACGACATCGTCGCGTACTGCTCAGCCAGCGCTTCGCGCTCATCACGCAGGCTTTCCAGACGCATTTCCCGCGCGGCGCGGCCAAACAACGGCACTTCAGGGAAACGCGAATAACGCCACTGGCGCTCCGCGACTTTAACTACAACAGCACGTTCCAGTTCTTCAACGGCAAATACGCTGTCATCAAACGACTGCGGATCCCCCTCGATCAGATACAGGTCTTCCGGGCAATCTTCCAGACCGGCAAGCTGATCGCGCACCAGAGAAAGATCGGACACCACAATGGCATGGCGGGAGGGCCCATAAAGCGCCGAGAAGTACGGCGCATCATCCAATGTCACGTCATCATAAATTTCAGACAGCAGCACGCCGCCAAAGCGTTCCGCCAGCGCGTTCAGGCGCGGGTCTTCCGAACCGCCGGGCTGACTCAGTCGCTCAATCTGCGCTTCGATCTGCCGCTTGCGGGCTGCGATGTCATCACGTTCAACCGTGGTTTCACGCTCGCGCTCCAGCAACTGCTGCATGAATTCCGTCACCTGACGGCTATCTTCAAACGTTTCGCCGCTCTGCTCGCTCAGTTGCGTCAGCATTTCCTGTGCAGCCAACCAGACTGGCGCACGCGCCGTCAGCTTCTGAATGCGCTGTTGAGTCTGCTCCAGCTCCTGACGTAGCGCCATGCGACGTTCACCCGCTTCTGCCACCAGCGATGACAGCGTTTCGATGCGGGCATCAAGTTCTTGCTGGAGTGATTCCAGCTCTTCCGGTTGATAATCCTGACCGTTGCGCTTGCTGAAATCCTGCAATAATCGCTCGGCATCCTGCTGTTCGCGCAGGCGCTGTTCCAACTCAGACAGACGCATCCGCAGCGGCTGTACCCGCTCCGCCTGATAGCGTTGCGAAGAGCTATCGCGCAACAGGTCGCGTGCAACCTGCCAGGCTTCGTTGCGATTCACCGCACCGGCAATCTTGCTCACCAGTTGATAGGCTTGTTCAAACTGGCCGTGCGCCGCATCGGCCACGCTCAGTTTCTGCTCCAGCATCAGCAGAATTTCTGTCGCTTCCTGCTCTTTCGCCTGATAACTATCCAGCCACTCATCCGCGTTGTCTTCCGTTAAATCTGGCAGCTGACACAGCGAGCGGGCGCGTTCCAGCGCCTGCTGAGCCTGCTGATACTGAATGGCGCGCGTCTGCTGCACGTCCAACGCCTGCTGATAATCGGCAAGCTGACTTTTCAGCTCATCCACTTCAAGCTCGGCAGCGTCGGCGCGTTCTTCGTTTTCTGCCTGCTGCTCCCGCGCTTCTTCCACCACCTCGTTCTGTTCTTCGAGGCGATAGCTCAATTCTTCCAGGTCGGCGTTATAGCGCTCGATTTTTTCCTGCTGACGCATCGCTGTCTGCACCAGATTCAGGTGATCGCTGGCCGCCTGATAATCCGTTTCCAGATCGCCTTCGGCACCGCTCTGCTCCGCCAGCTCCCGCGCCATTTCTACATGACGATATTGCTCACTCGACAGTTGCTTACGGCTGGAGAACAGGTCACGACGCAGTTCCAGCGCTCCATCCAGGTGAATACGACGCTCATTGGCGTGCCGCATGTAGTCAGCGGCAACATAGGAAGTCGCTTCAGAGATCAGATGCTTAAACAGATCGCGATCGGACTGGGTGACGCGAATCGCCTCCAGCGTCATGCGGTTTTCACGCAGCGCGGCTTCCATATCCTGAAACGCTTTCCGCACGCCGCTGTTTTCCGGCAGCAGGTAGTCACGCAGCGAGCGAGTAATCGCGCTGGAAATACCGCCGTACAGCGAAGCTTCGATCAGACGATAGAACTTACTGCGATCGGAAGCAGAACGCAGGCGACGCGGCACCACGCCCAAATCAAACATCAACGAGTGATAATCGGTGATGGAGTTAAACTGCTTGAACTGAACGCCTTCCATCTCCTCGACGCGCTCTTTCAGCTCCTGCAATGAGAGCACGCGCGCCTGACGATCGCCGACCACCTGCGTCAGAATTTGCGTCGGCTGTATCGCCGTCGGTAATCCCTGAATGGTGAAAGGCTTGATGTCGACTTTACGGTCGCGCCCTGCCACCTGCTGGAGACGAACCCCAACCAGCACGCGCTGATGACGCGAGTTAACGACATCCAGCGTGGAGTAGCAGACGCCGGCGCGCAATTTACCGTGCAGACCTTTATCGCGTGAGCCGCTGGTGGCACCGGCTTCGGTGGTGTTCCTGAAGTGCAACAGCGTCAGGTCGGGGATCAGCGCCGTAATAAAGGCGGCCATCGTAGTGGATTTCCCGGCACCGTTACCGCCGGATAGCGTGGTAACCAGTTCATCCAGATCGAAGGTGCGGGCGAAAAAGCCGTTCCAGTTGACCAGCGTTAGTGAGCGAAATTTACCGCGTTCAATCATTCCTGTTCATCCTCAACACTTATTCATCCTCGCCCGTTTCTGGCGCGGTATCATCGGTGCGATCGTTATCGTCGCTGTCATCTTTCAGCGACAAACTACCTTCAACAGGCATCGCTTCACCATCGCGGATCATGCGTAGCTGTGCTTCGCGGGCATCATCACCGCTGCGTACATCGGCCCCGAAGCGGAACACCGATTCAGTAATTCTGAATTTGCTGCTGTCATTGCCCATAAAGTAGATCATACCTAACCGACGTAAGCGGTTAAGCGAGGTTCTGACTTTTTCCTGTAATTTTTGGCGATCCAGATCAGAACCGGTAGAACGCTGGTTAACCAGTTTCAGCAGCTTACTTTCATCCGCCAGACTCAGCAGCTCTTCATACAGCTCCTGCTGGCTGAAAATGCCTTCGTGCGCCAAACGCTCCGGGCTCAGATAGAGATAGCAGAGAATTTTCCCTACCATCATATCCAGCTCAGACAATACCGAGCGCGGGATCAGCGTGGTAGAACGCGGACGCAGATAGAAAAATCCTTCCGGCGCGCGGATCAACTCCACGTTGTAACGGCTATAGAACTCTTCCAGCACCTCCTGAAAATCCATCAAAAATACGTGGTTTTCCAGTTCTTCAATACCAATATGGCGCCCGGCGCGCAATTGGCTGTCCAGCGCAGGAAAGAGGTTATTCGACAGCGCGGTTGCCAGTTTCACTGGCATAAATTGTTCAATATTTGTCGATGACATGGGCCTGCACCTTGGCTCCGTAATCATTGATCGCCTGCCACAATGCAGGCAATCCGGTGAAATCTGTTTCGGCTACGCCCAGACGTACTGCCTGGTCGACCACGATTCGGGCAACATCAAAATGCCGCGAGCGAGGGTGCTGCGCGAGGTACTCACGCATCACTTCACTCAAGTCCAGCGGAATCTGTTGCGCTTTATATTTATGCAGCGCCTGCTCGACCAGCGCGATCAGCTGCTCGCGCATTTCACTAAACTCTTCGTATTCCAACTCCGGCGGCAGTTCACCGGTCACTTCTTCACTACGCAGCGTCAGCTCTTCGTCACGCATATCCAGCAGACGATCCGCGTTGGCGAACGTCAGCGCCCAGGGGCTATCGAAATAGCTCTGCACCGACTGACGCAACCGCTGGGCAAAGACGCGGTTTTTATCCATATCAATCGCGGTACGGATAAACTTATGTACGTGGCGGTCATAACCAATCCACAGATCTATCGTCTGCTGTCCCCAGCTCACAATGCGATCGAGTTTGTTTTGCAGGTCAAACACCAGTTTGTCGACAAACTCCAGATTATGCGGATTATTCATAATCGCATCCTGAATGCTCAACAGGCTCGTCTGCAATTTGTCGCCTGCGGCTTCCAGCGTATCCTGTAGCTCACGCAGCGTCGATGACGTTTCCGTCAGCAGTTGTTCACAGCTACTGATCGCGGCTCGCCAGTCCTGATTCAACAACGCGGCGATATCGTCTTTAACGCCCTGCTGCTGCTCATCCATCACGCGCTGTGACAGATCGATACTGTCAAAAATTTCTGCAACGGAGTATTTCAGCGGCGCAAAGACGTTGCGGTGCCAGTGAAACTCATCACCGTCTTCCTCCGCCGCATCAGCAGCACGGTTGAGCTCTTGCGCCACGATAGAGAGCTGCATGGAAAGGCGCAGCGTCGAGAACTCACGCTGCCGAATGTAATAATCGGTAATGCCAATCCCCAGCGGCGTCAGACGATAAATCGCATTACCTTCGGCCTGCTCGCTGGTAAAGCGGTTAAGCAAGCGCTGGCGCACCAGATCGTTAATCGCGTTATTGGCGCGAAGGGTAATGGTTTCGTTCGTCTGATCAAATCCCTGACTCACATGACGGAAGGCATCAATCAGCTCACCTTCACTCATTTCACCATCCATGCGTTCGCCGTTAAGCGTGGCAATCGCCATCAAAAACGCCAGGCGTTCGGTGGGGAGGGAAATGGAGAAATCGTTTTTTCGTGCCCAGGCGACCAGTTCGGGTACAGTCTGGGAAAAATCACTCATAATGCATCCTTCAAATGGGGTTTATGCGCCATGACATGGATATAACGGCCCAAACTCACAAAAGGCTCTTGCCGACAATACCGCTGTTCAATTTCCAGAATGTCGTCAAATTTCTCAACTTGCTGCTGCTTATTTTTCAAGTAGTCATGAAACACGCGCACGCCAGTTTTCCCGCTAATGGTCAGCCCCATCTCATCAAGCCAACCGTACACATCTTGCGGGTTCAGCGGGTGATCCGGCGAGAGCGAGCGCCGTTTACCCTTAGGCATCCCGGCCTGAACATAATCAAAGTTACCCACCACCATGTTACGCATCAACAGCCCATGATGGTTATAGAACATCAGGGACAATGCGCCACCCGGCGACAGGCAATCGTACAGTATTTTAAGTACCTGCTGCGGTTGCGCGACCCACTCCAGCACCGCATGGAACAATATCAGATCGGCGGGGCTATCCATATATTGCGCGATATCCTGTGCGGCACACTGCACAAAACGCATATTATGGGTAACGCCCTGCGCCGCTGCCGCATGTTTGGCGCGCTGAATCATCTCACCGGAAACATCGCACAACAATACCTGATGTCCTAAAGCCGCCAGACGACAGGCTATTTGCCCTTCGCCGCCCCCCGCATCAAGGATGCGCAGAGGCCGTGCCGGAAGCTGGGTCAAAAGATCGCTAAGATCCTGCCACAATACCGCCAGCCGAAGTCTCCCCTTCGTCGTGCCATAGATATTCTGAGCAAATTTTTCGGCGATATCGTTAAAATTGCGATCCTGCATCAGTCATTGTTCCGCATCATATAAACGGGGATCTCGTGCAGGACATGTCTGCGCGATGCGATTTTTTTCCAGCCTGCCATTTTGGCACAGGCTGGCTTAGAATAAATGGCCTTACCGCATGATATCTTCCCGGATGCGGGTTTTTCACTCAAAAGGAATGCAATTTTATGCTTTTCACACTCAAAAAGTTCGTCGGTGGCCTTCTTCAGCCCCTGCCATTGCTATTGCTTCTGATGGGTGTTGGCCTGTTGCTGCTCTGGTTTACCCAGCGGCAGCGCACGGGAAAAACGATAATATTAGCCAGTTGGCTGATGCTTATTCTGCTCAGCTTGCAGCCTGTTGCCGATCGGTTGCTATTACCATTGGAATCACACTACCCAACCTGGCGACAAACGCCGCAGGCGAGCAAAGCCGAGTATATTGTCGTGCTAGGCGGGGGATATACCTATAACGCGGAATGGGCACCCAGTTCTAACCTCATCAGCAACAGCCTCCCGCGCGTCACGGAAGGTGTTCGCCTTTATCATGCCAATCCCGGCGCAAAGTTGATTTTTACCGGTGGAGCCGCACAGGGTAACCCTGTCAGCAGCGCGAAAACCGCGGCGCTGGTCGCCGAAAGTTTGGGCATTCCCCAGCAGGATATCATCATTCTGGATACGCCAAAGGACACGGAAGAGGAAGCGGCGGCAACCGCTAAGATTGTTGGCGAACGCCCTTTCTTGCTGGTGACCTCGGCCAATCATTTGCCTCGCGCCATGCGATTTTTCCAGGCTCAAGGGCTAGCGCCGATTCCCGCGCCAGCCAATCAGATGGCAATTACCTCCGCGCTCAACCCGTGGGAAAAAGTATTCCCTTCCGCTTACTATCTATCGCACAGCGAACGAGCCTGGTACGAAACGCTCGGTCGCCTCTGGCAGGCACTGAAGGGAACCACGGCAGCACCGCACGACGCGGAACAACCGCAGACTCACTCCAGCCAGGGAGATAGCTCTCGAGAAGCGACATCAAATAGCTGACGGTCTAGCTGTCCCGTGTGGATATAGCGGGATACGGCTTCCCAAATGACATAGAGCCAGCGCCGGTAGACAAAGGATTCAGATACCGGTGCCTGTTTCAGATAGTGATAAAGCAGCTGCTCCGGCATGCCAGATTCACAAAGCCGGAAGAGTTCATACTCTCTGGGTGCCCACAGCATCATTCCCGGATTGATCATTGCCAATAGCTGATCGCTACGCGCGTCCTTCAACATACTGCGTAGCGACAGGTTACCGTGTACCAACACACAGCCATCCTCAAAATCGTCAAACAGCATTTCTAAGCACTGGCGCGAACGATACAGCACGCTCCGATCCTGCTGCGTAAGCTGCGGCGCATTAACATTGAGCAACGTGGACCACAGGACTTCCAGACGCTGTTGATACCAACTGAACCAGTCATTGTCCTGCGTGCTGTCCACGGAACCGACGCAGCCGTGACTATCAATTCGGTGCCAGGCCAATACGTTTTCAACAATTTGATCCATCAGCAGCGTCCAGCGCTGACCGTTTCTTGGCGGCGCTTCCACCGACACGCCGCGTAAACGCTCAATCAGCAGCAGTTCCCGATAAGGCTGCTGTTGCGTCAGTACCAGTCCATAAACGGTTGGCAGGCGCACGTCGCCCTCACGCGCCAGCATCGAAAGTTTGTAGGCTTCCTGCTGCGCCACGCCCTGACAAACATAACTTTTAGCCAACAAAGGAATGGCGTTGCCTTCTTTATCATACAAGGCATACAGATCCGCATACGGCTGCTCGCTTATGCGCTCAAGTCGGCTGAGGCTTTCCCCCAACACCGTGCTGAGTTCTGATTTCAACTGTTCCATAAACGGCTATACCTCAGTTGAGCCAAATAGCTCCACTCACCATGATGCGGCGAGCAGGCGACAAATACTTCAACGCAGATCAAATATACTCGTCATACTTCAAGTTGCATGTGCGTTGGCATCGTTCAGTCACCCGAATCACTTACCTATGTAAGCTCATCGGGATTCCTTCACTTGCCGCCTTCCTGAAACTCGAATTATTTAGAGTATAAGCGGGGGATCAATGGCGGCAGGGATAACTCCTGCTGAGGTTGCTTCAGCGATATTCCCTACTCGTCAGTAGGGAATATCGGAGTGACAGGCTAGCGTGTTAACACGCTGCCATTATTCGCGTTCAAAGGCGCCCAGATCTGGGGCAGATCCTTTGTAAGGCAGTTTGACATCCCCGCCCTTATTGATCAGTGCGCTACCCGAAGCAAGACGCAGGCTTTTCAGTACTGGCAAGCTGCCGTCAGCCTGACGCGGAGCATCCCATCCGGTCACGGAAACGCTCTCGAAGTCAGAATCTGATACCGCAATTTTCAGATCCCACGAGTTATAGCGCATGTTCGCGCCATCGGAGAACGACAGGTCTTTACCGCCGTGAGAAACGTTGTTGCGTAACGTACCCAGCCCAATCGCTTTTCCGTTTGCATCAATGCCGCGGATATTAAAGTTCGGGTTATTTTTATAGCCAGTGTTGTTAAAGAAATCGTTCGCTACCGGATGGTGATTGGCATAAAAACCCGCGGCTTTATTTAAAAACGCAACCGAGTTACGCACGGTATGCTTCACCGCATTCGCCACATAAACACCACCGTAGCCACCGATTTTAAAACCGTTACCGTTACCCGCAGCCAGTGACTGTGTCGTCCCCGGTAAATAACCGTGCGACCAGGCCCAGGAATTTTCAATGAGCACCGGAGAATAAGCATTAATTAAGTCGAAGCCATCATCCGAGTTTGACCACGCCCGGCAACCGCGGAAAATATTACCCGGTTGGTTAGCAGGGATATGCGCACCAAAGCCATCACCACTTTGGCCAGCACCATTAGAGGTCAGTGGATCGTAATTATGGTGAGAGTCACTATTCAATACCAGGTTATTCCCACCACGCTGGATGAATAGCCCCGTTCCCATAATATGGTGAATATTCAACTGCTCGAATATATTATTGCTGCCCCTTATCCACACGCCCCAGGATTCATGGTTAAGGTTATTACGCTGTGGGACACCGGTTATTTCCAGTCCTTTTACGGAAACCCAATCTGCAACGACGTTGAATCCTTTAACCCGGCAATCATCCTGCATCTGGCTGAAATCAAAAATCGGCACTTCCCCGCTAGATGCCCAATACTCAATGCGCTTACCTTCAGTACCGCTCTTACTCAGCGTGATCGCATTCACCACATCAGTACGCGTCGTACAGACGTTTAGTCCTTTGGTAAACACGTATTTACCACCACGGATCCACAGGCGGTCACCAGGGTTTAATGTTTTCTGTGCACGGTCGATTGTTTTCCAGGGAGAGTTTTTACTGCCGTTATTCGCGTCGTTGCCGTTGGGAGCCATGTAATAAACCGCCGCGCTGCTGCCCGCGGCAGCCCCCATTAACATACCGCCGAGAAAAATTTTTGCGATATAATGTTTAGCATTCATATTATTACCATCCTTAGTTGAAATAACAAAAACGCCATGCGAAAACATGGCAAATTGATAGTAGCATTTAAATATAAAAATAAAAGTTCCACTCACGACAAATCAATTCAGAAGGGGAATAAGCCATCCGCATAAATAAAGCAGCACGGCGTAATTTGAGAGTTTTTAAGAATAGTTATCTAAATAAGTGCTAAATAATTTAAAAGATAATATGTCGCATAAAGAAAAAACGTCATGGAGAAAATCTATTCCGGCAAGAATAGGTTCCCCCATGACGTGCTTATAACCAGCGGGTGTAGCAGGTGTTACTGACTCGCCATGACGTGCCGCACGCGGGCCAGATCTTCTGGGGTATCCACGCCGACGCTAGGAATGGCTTTGGCGACCGCAACGTGAATTTTCTCGCCGTACCACAGCACGCGCAGTTGCTCCAGTAATTCGATTTGCTCCAGTTGGCTCGGTGCCCAACTGACATAACGACGCACAAAGCCCGCACGGTAAGCATAGATACCGATATGGCGCAGGAAGTGATCGCCAATGGTTTCCTTAGACTGAGCAAAACGCTCTCTGTCCCAGGGAATAGTCGCACGGGAAAAATACAGCGCGTATCCTTCAGCGTCGGTAACGACTTTTACCGCATTCGGATTGAATGCTTCTTCGCTGGTTTCAATCGGCACCGCTAGTGTCGCCATTCCTGCTTTACTGGCAGCGAGGTTTTCCGCCACCTGACGAATGATAACGGAAGGAATGAGCGGTTCATCGCCCTGAACGTTCACGATGATGTCATCATCGGTAAAACCGTAACGTTCGATGACTTCAGCCAGGCGCTCTGTACCAGAATTATGATCGGCGCGGGTCAGGCACACTTCACCGCCCGCTTGCTGCACGGCCGCCTCGACGTCGGGATGATCGGTGGCCACAATAACGCGCTGCGCCCCCGATTCCAGCGCCCGTTCCATCACATGGACGACCATTGGTTTGCCGTTGATGTCCGCCAGCGGTTTACCCGGCAGTCGGCTTGACGCAAAACGCGCAGGAATGATCACAGTAAAGGTCATTGTGTTATCTCATCAGCCCCGAGTTTACGCGCTTCGTTTTCCAGCAGCACAGGGATACCATCACGAACCGGATAGGCCAAACCATCGACCTTGCATATCAGTTCCAGTTTCTCTTTATTAAAGTACAGCCGACCATTACAAACAGGACAGGCAACAATCTCAAGTAAACGGTGATCCATGCTTCCTCCATCTTTGGCCGATCGATGACCGGCATGTTCTTTCTCGCTACAGCAGCGATCTAATAAGGTGATATCCACAAGGGATATCTGAAACCGTGGTAGCAGACCACTTTATGCTCTGCTGTCCGCATTCCGATTAAGCACATGTTCCAGTTTGTCGAGCAATTGCGTGCCGTAGGGCTCAGCTAACACGGCATCGACGGGCAGATACCACCAGTTACCCTGAGCAAATGCCTTACATTTTACGGCATCTTTTTCCGTCATCAGCAGCGGCTGTGTCGCATCCTGAGTCAGTGAGTCGAGCTGTTCTGGCTGGTACGATTGATGGTCAGCAAAGGCAACTTCACGAGCAATGCTAACACCAGCATCGCGCAACGTAGCAAAAAAACGCGGAGGATGTCCGATGCCTGCCATCGCAACGACATCATGCAACTGGTTCAGCGGTCGTGACTCACCAGAAAGCAAGTTAACCGCCATACCCGCCGTGAGTGTCATGCCTATCTCGTTTGTTCTCGGCGTCCCGCCGTTAACAATAACGGCATCCACCGAAGCCAGACGGCTTTCTCTTTCCCGCATTGGACCTGCGGGCAGCCACCATCCGTTGCCAAAACGCCGCATCCCGTCAATCACAACCAGTTCGATATCTCTCTCCAACGCATAGTGCTGTAATCCATCGTCGGTGATCACCACATCTAGCGTGTGCTGTGCCAATAATGCACTCACGGCATCCCGACGACGGGGAGCGACCGCCACAGGCGCACCGGTACGCTGGAAAATCAGCACCGGTTCATCGCCAGCTTGCGCCGTCGTGACCGACTCATCCAGCAACAGCGGATAACGTTCAGCTTTCCCGCCATAACCACGTGATACTACGCCGACACGATAGCCTCTGCGTTGCAGCTGTTCGACGAGCCAAATGACGACCGGTGTTTTCCCATTGCCACCTGCCGTCAAATTCCCCACAACCACGACGGGCACGGGAGATCGCCAGCTTTTTCGCCATCCCCATCGATAGCTCTGGCGAATCAGAAACGTAATGAGTCCGTATAGCCACGAAAGCGGCAGCAGCAGCCAATAGAGCGGCGACCGTCCAGACCAGATGCGCTCAATCATTCGCCAAACTGCATTTTATGCAACTGAGCATAAGCCCCGTTCGCCGCCAGTAACGCAGCATGGTTACCACGCTCAATGATTTTGCCGTCTTCCACCACCAGAATCTCATCTGCTTTTTCAATCGTGGAAAGACGGTGTGCAATCACAACCGCAGTACGATCTTTTTGCAGCTCGTCTAATGCAGCCTGAATCGCACGCTCAGATTCCGTGTCCAGCGCCGACGTAGCCTCATCCAATATCAGGATCGGGCTATCCCGCAACAGCGCACGGGCAATTGCGATACGCTGCCGCTGTCCGCCGGAAAGCATCACACCATTTTCACCAATGACCGTATCCAGACCGTGATCCATCTTATTGATGAAATCCATCGCATACGCCATTGTCGCCGCACGTTCAATTTCCTCACGGCTATAGTGCTCATTGCGGGCATAAGCAATATTGTTCGCTATCGTATCGTTGAACAGATGGACGTTTTGAGAAACCAGTGCGACCTGATTACGTAAGGAGGACAGGCGGTACTCACGTAGATCGTGACCATCGAGCAGAATCTCACCTGACTGAATGTCGTAAAAACGCGTGATCAAACTGGCAATCGTTGATTTACCCGAACCAGACCGACCAACCAATGCCACCGTTTTTCCTGCTGGAATATGCAGATTGATATTCTTCAGCGCCAGATTTTCTTTCCCCGGATAAGCAAAATTCACCTGACGGAATTCGAGTTCGCCTTGCGCACGCTCAATGTCCCGTTTACCGGTGTCACGCTCTTGCTCCATATCCAGAATCGCAAACAGCGTCTGGCACGCGGCCATACCACGCTGGAACTGTGCGTTAACGTTGGTCAGTGATTTTAACGGACGCATCAATGCGATCATGGAAGAGAATACAACCGTGATTGTCCCTGCCGTTAGCGTTTCCATCACGCTGGGGAAACTGGCGGCATACAGTACAAAGGCCAATGCCAACGAAGCGATTAACTGAATGATAGGATCAGAAATTGAAGAGGCGGAAACCAGCTTCATGCCCTGCTGACGCATCCGGTTGCTAACCTGATCGAAACGTTTAGTCTCAACGTCCTGGCCGCCAAACATCAGCACTTCTTTGTGGCCTTTTAGCATTTGTTCCGTGCTGGTGGTGACATGCCCCATCGTGTCCTGCATATTTTTACTAATACTGCGAAACCGCTTGGATACCACACGCATCGCGATCGATACGATCGGCGCAATCACAATCAGAATGATGGACAACTGCCAGCTATAATAGAACATCAGAATGAACAGGCCGATAATTGAGGCCCCTTCCCTGACGACCGTCACCAACGCGCCGGAAGCAGAAGCCGCAACCTGCTCTGAGTCATAAGTGATACGAGAGAGCAGCGTCCCGGTTGATTGCTGATCGAAGAACGACACCGGCATGCCCATAATATGGGAGAAGAGACGGCGGCGCATATTCATCACCACTTTGCCTGAAACCCAGGCTATGCAGTAGCTGGATATAAATCCTGACACGCCACGCAGTATCATAAGGCCGATGACAACCAGCGGCATCCAGATTAATACGGCCCGTTCCGCTTTGCCAAATCCGTCATCTAACAGGGGTTTAAGCAGAGAGAGCATGAGTGTATCGCTAGCTGCATTCATAATGAGCGCAATTGCAGCAACAGCAAGCCCTGCTTTAAAAGGAGAGATCATCGGCCAGAGGCGACGAAAGGTCTGCCAGGTGGAGAGATCTTTATCATTCAGCATGTAGTAAACCTGAATCGGGAAGAAATAGCCGACCATTTTACTCATTATACCGCCCTACGCCAAACCACTGATGATACCAACGAGGCGATATGTGATCCCTGAACCGCAGAATGTGCCATGAATCGCTGAAAAAACGCGCACTTAACTGCCCGAATGACGCGGTATCCAGCCATGAGTAGCCATAGTGCCGATATCGTTCAACAATCTTTACTGAAGGCAACCGCCACGGGTTATAACGCGCCGCAGAAGCCATAGCAAACTCGGCATTAACCGCACGAATAAAGGAAGGCGATGATGATGTCTTACTGCCATGGTGAGGGATTTGTAACAAATTCGCACGCAGGGCACTGCGATCTAACCTAATCAATGCCTTTTCCGCATCTGACTCCAGATCGCCTGTCAGCAAGACGCTGTATTTTCCATCATCAACGCGAATAACACAGGAGTCGTTATTTTCCGCTCGTTCTACGAGCGCTAACGGCCACAGCACCGTAAACGTGAGATCCTGCCAGCGCCAACGCTCGCCGCGTAGGCAAGAGCGATGATGCATCGCGTTGGTCGCGCTATATATCGTTGCTTCAGGGTAAGCCACCTGTAGCGTTCCCAGTCCCCCGATGTGATCCATATGGCTATGGCTCAGGATAATGTTTTCCACGTCAACGCCCCGCCATCGCAGGTAGGGTAGAATTTCTCGCGTCGCCATATCGCCTCCTTCCCAGCGGTTTCCCGTGTCGTATAACACCGCTTTCCCACGCTGCTCGATCACAATCGCCAGACCATGCCCGACATCCAACATGTCCACGCGCCAGTCCGGCTCATCAGTCTTTATGCGAAAAACCAGCAAAACCACAATCAGAGCACTGACACTCATCGGATAGGCGCACCACCAGCTAAAGCGCCATATCACAACCGCGCCCCAGCCCGCGACGCTCGCGAGCAGCAGCGATGCATCAAGATATACCCACCCCGTCTGTAGATACGTCAGCGGAGCGAATACTACACGCAGCGAAATATCCGCCAGCCACCAGAGCATTTCACTCAGCGGCGCGAATGCCAGCGTGCTCAATGCCAGCAAAATGAGCGGGGTGGTAACGAAGGACACCAAAGGCACAGCCCAAAGGTTTGCAGGCAGCGAGGTGATACTGAAACCGTGGAAAATATGAAGCTGCAAGGGCATCAATAGCAGCGTGATTCCCGTTTGCAGGTGGATCCAGCGCAGCCAGAACCAGCGCCGTCGGGTCTGTAGCCGATGAGGAAGCGGTGCCCACTGGAACCAGAAAATTAGCGATGCGACAGCAAGGCAAGATAGCCAAAAACTGTCTGACAGTACGCTCAATGGATCGCTGACCAGAATCAGCGCGGCACACCATAGCCAGACCTGCCAGGCTGAGCCGTTGACGCTCCATACTTTTAAGCAAACCCATACGCTAAGCGCGAGAGCAGATCGCACAGCAGGCGGATTTCCTCCTGCCAGCCAGACATATCCCCAGGCAACCACGGCGCTCGTCAGTAATGGGAAACGATAGCCAATCCACTGCACGGGAAAGCCATACTGTAACGCCCGCGCCATTCCCCAACCAACCAGACCCGCAAGCACGATATGGAGGCCAGATATCGCCATCAGGTGCATCGTCCCGGTATTCTGAAGTAGCGTCTTGAGCTCCGGGCTAACCGTTTTCATCTCACCAAACGTCAGCGCCAGTAAAATAGAACGCCACGCTAATCCCTGCACCTGCTGCTCCGCCTGTACAATCGTGCGCTGGCGAAAGTCACAATGGCTATCGACCGCCTTTGCCGTTATCACACGGCCTGACAACGGTTGCCGTTTGGCTATCGCCCAGCGTTGGCTATCAAAACCGCCTTCATTTAGTCGACTGTGAATAGGTCGTAAACTGGCGGTGATTGCCCAACGTTGACCACCACACCAGTTTTCCATAGCCGGTGATAAGGTCAGCTGGGCATATAACGGAGGGAAAATCCGGCGCTGATTGATCTCTTCCAGCCGAACCGTGATCCAATCATCATCCTGCTCATTGAATCGTATGCTGCTGATCGTCACGACAGCGTTAACCTGACCCTGCGTAACGCGCTCGATTTGTAACAGTAAAGTTTGAGCATTCAACGAGGCCCAGCAAAAACTCATGGCAACAAGCGCCACACAGCGTATCCCCGCGTGACGATATCCGGCTAGCATCGCGCAGGTGGATAGCCCAATCCCCCACCACAGCAGCATTTGCGCGGGGATATGCGGTAAGAAAAGCAGCGGCAGAATACCCAGCACGCTCGCCCAAGCCAGACTATTTACTGACATCATCCCTTTTACTGACATCGTCCTTTGCCATGACACATCCTTCCCTCTTCCCTGTGGTTCGTCCTAGCATGTTGCAGTAACTCAAACTGATGCAATAGGACGAAAACTTCAGGTAGGGAAACGCTTCGCAAGAAAACGGCTAAATTGCAAACAATGGCATTCAACGTGCGAGCTGGATTCCAGTTTTTCAGGCGTTTGATACTGCGATAATTGACGGAAAAATTGATTGCAAAGAAGGAGGTGAATAATGAGGCGATTAAAAAGAAAAAGGATCGCAGAAGCGATCCTTTTACAAGCGCTATTTACCGTAACGTTGGTTACAGTAAAAACGATGCGTCAGGTTACTTAACTTCGCCCATCGCTTTCAGCTTTTTAGACAGCTCACGGCGCTCTTTCGACAGATCGGCGTTTTTGATGATGTAGTCATCAACGCGGTCTTCATAATCACTGCGCATGTTAGCGATGATATTCTGCACGTCCTCAATGGACATGCCAGGTTTAAGATATTCGCTCAGGTTGTCCAGCAGCAGGACGCGCTTCTGGTTATCACGAATTTTCTTTTCGTTGTCGACGATTTCACGCTGAAGCTTGTTTTTACGACGAAACATGCGCACGAATTCCAGCACATCCTGGAAACACGGCTTAGTGTCCTTATCCATCTTTTACCCTTACCTTAAGTCATACATAAATTCTTTATGCATTCACCATACAGGTTATACCCAGCGTCTTTCAAGCAGTGCTTACGCCCTTTGCGCTAACACCTCGCTGAGCGGATAATCTGTCATCAAACCATACCCTAAATAATTCGAGTTGCATGCAGGCGGCGACCGCACGAGTCCCCAGGAGCTTACTCAAGTAAGTGACTGGGGTGAGCAAGGGAAGCCAACGTACATGCGGCTTGAAGTATGACGGGTATTCAGCGGTAATATACTGCGATACGCTGGTTATGAACCTGCTCGATGGCCACTTCCGTATCGAAAATATCTTCCAACACCTCAGATACCATGATGTCTTCCGGTTTTCCCGTGTAGATAATCTGCCCTTTGCGCATCGCAATAATGTAATCCGAATAGGCGGAAGCGAAGTTGATATCGTGGATAACCAGCACGATGGTTTTGCCTAGCTCATCGGCCGCACGGCGAATCTGTTTCATCATCGCCACCGCGTGTTTCATATCCAGATTATTCAGCGGTTCATCCAGCAGTACATATTCCGTGTCCTGACACAGCACCATCGCGACATAGGCACGCTGGCGCTGGCCACCGGAAAGCTCATCTAAAAAGCGATCTTTCAATTCGGTCAGGTTGAGGAACGCCAGCGCGGCGCTGATGCGTTCACGATCGTCAGCATTTAGTCGCCCTTTGGTATAAGGGTAGCGACCGAAACCTACTAGCTCCGCTACCGTTAAACGGCTGGTAAACTGGTTTTCCTGCCGCAACACAGATAAACACGTCGCCAGCTTATCGCTTGGTGTGGTCATCACGTCCATGCCGTTGACCTTTACCTGTCCGCGATCCGCGTCCAGCAGGCGACTGATGATGGACAACAATGTCGACTTCCCTGCCCCATTCGGGCCGATAATCGACGTGACGCCACCACGAGGCACCGTCGCGGTGACATTATCTAATACCTTAACGTTGTTATACGCTTTGGTTACATTGCCGATCTCAATCACACGGAAACCTTTTTCAGTAGCAACACAATAAACAGCGATCCACCCACAAATTCGATCACGACCGACAGCGCACCAGACATATCCAGCAGATGCTCAAGTACCAGTTGTCCACCAACCAGTGAAATAACGCCCAGCAGGAAAGCGGCGGGCAGCAACAGGCGATGCTGGCTGGAACCAATCACTAAATAGGCAAGGTTCGCGACCATAAAGCCCAAAAAGGTAAGCGGACCGACCAGCGCCGTTGAAATGGCAACCAGCACGGAAACCAGCAGCAGAATGATCGTGACGCTGCGTTTGTAGTCGATACCCAGGTTAATCGCGTTATTACGCCCCAGCGCCAGTACATCAAACCGAAAGCGCATACGCCAGATCACTACCGCGACCACCAGCGTAATTCCAACCGACAGCGCCACCAGTTCAGGCACAGTACGGGTGAAGGTGGCAAACATCCGCCCCTGTAAGATGGCGAACTCGCCGGGCGTCAGCAAACGCTGCATTAAGCCAGCCATGCTGCGAAACAGCGTGCCGCAGATAATCCCGACCAGTAAAACCAGATGCAGGTTATTGCGGCTGCCGGTAAACAGCCAGCGATACAGCAGCGCGGAGAAGAGAATCAGCAGCAGCGTCTCAAGAACGAATTTGCCTTCAACGCCCAGCCCCGGAATGCCGCTAATGCCGAAAACAAATACCAGCGACGTCTGAATCAGGATAAAAAGGGCTTCAAACCCCATAATCGACGGCGTCAGCACCCGATTATTCGTCACCGTTTGGAACAACACGGTCGACGCACTGGCAGCAAAAGCCACCAGTAGCATCGTCGTCAACATCAACCCGCGGTGCGTCAAAATGTAGCGCAGGTTGCTGCCTAGATTGATGGTCATAAACAGCACGATCACCACGGCAGCCGCAACAGCCAACCACATCAACCGCTGCGTCGGCGATAACCCCGCTCGTTTTTCGCTGATGGGTCCGGTCAGCACCGTATTACGTTCATTGACTGACATGGCGTTTCTGGCTTAGCAATAAGAGAAGGAAAACGGCAGCGCCAATGACGCCAAGAATCACGCTCACCGGAATCTCGAAAGGATAGCGAATCACGCGGCTGATAATATCGCAGCACAGCACCAGACCACCGCCGAGCAGGCACACCCACGGGATCGTTTTGCGCACATTGTCGCCCATCATCATGCTGATCAGGTTCGGCACGATCAGTCCGATAAACGGCAAGCTACCGACCACCACGACCACTACGCCGCTGACGATGGCGATAATGCTCAGCCCCATCATCATCACCTGCCGATAGTTAAGGCCGACATTGACGGAGAACTCGCGCCCCATGCCTGCGACCGTGAAGCGGTCAGCGATCCAGCAGGCCACCAGCGTTAACGCACCAACCAGCCAGAGCAGTTCGTAACGCCCCTGCAAGACACCGGAGAAATCGCCGGATTCCCAACTGCCGAGCGCCTGTAGTAGATCAAAATACATCGCGCCAAACGTGGTGATTGAACTGATAACCGCACCCAGCATAATGCCGACCAGCGGCACCACCAGCGCGGATTTCAGCACAATCCGCTGTAGCAGCATCATGAACAGGAAGGTGCCGGCTAAAGCGAACAGGCTCGCTACCACCATCTTGGTGAAAATCGTCGCACTGGGCACGGCGATCATCACCACCAGCAAACCTAAGCTAGCCGACTGTGTGGTCCCCGCCAGAGACGGTTCGACAAAACGGTTTTGCGTCAGCAACTGCATGATGAGACCAGCCACGCTCATGGCACTGCCTGCCAGCAGCAAAGCCAGCGTGCGAGGAACGCGGCTGATAAAGAAAATATCGCGCATTTCCGGGTCGTTCCACACCGCCTGCATATTCAGTTGCCCTGCCCCAACAAACAGGCTGACAACGATCATGCAGGCCAGAAAAACAAGACCCAGCGAATAGTAAAAAGACTTCATTGATTCTGCCGTAACCTGCCGTTATTGCTTATCTAACGCGTCACTGACGGTACTCACGAGGTTTTTATAGCTTTGCAGCCCCCCAGCGATATACAGCGATGCAGAATCCAGATAGATCACGCGATTATTTTTCCAGGCGTTGGTTTTGTGAATCAGTGGATTATCCAGCACTTGCTGGGCCGATTCTCCACCAGGGCGACCAATCGCACTGTCACGATCGAGAATGAACAGCCATTCCGGGTTCACGCTCAGTAAGAATTCTGAGGTCACCACGTTGCCATGACGCCCAGACTCAGGGAACTCAGTCGCGGGTTTAAAGCCCAGTTCATCAAACACGAAGCCGAAACGCGATTTAGGGCCGTAGGCAGACATTTTGCCGCCGCTGACCATCAGAACCAGCGCATTGCCTGCATTTTCCGTTTTAGCGCGCGTTTGGGCGATCTGCTGTTTGAAATCATCAATCTGTTTCTTCGCGTCATCTTCTTTACCGAAGATGGTGCCCAGTTGCTCGATGCGTTGGATAAAGCTCGCCATAAACTGGTGCTCATCCACGTCCATCGAGATCGTCGGTGCAATACCGCTCAACTTGTCGTAGGCGTCGCGCGTACGTCCACCGGCAATAATCAGATCGGGCTTCGCGCTGCTGAGCGCTTCATAGGCAGGTTCAAACAGCGTACCGGCATTCAGGTAAGTATCGCTGTTATATTTTGATAAAAACGCGGGCAGCGGCGTGCTGCTTTTTGGTACACCGGCAATCCCTTCAACCTTCAACGCATCCAGCGTATCCAATGAGGCAGGATCAAACACAATCACTTTCTTCGGCGGCTGTGGAACCTGAGTGGTGCCCTGCGCATGCTCAATGCTGACCGTGTGGCTTCCTTCTGAAGACGATGCCTGCTGATCGCAGCCGGCCAGAACAAACATAGATGCCAATAACGTCGCCTTCACTGCAAACGCTGCATTCAATCGCACCACATTTAACCGCATAAGTGTGTTCTCCATTTCGCTGTTTGTTGCCGAATGCCACCCCGCAGAGTGATCCACGGGGCAATAAAGAATTTAATTATCATTCGCATTAGAACGAAAATTGTAACCGAATGGACACAGTCATGCCTAGCGATTCTGTCTACCCTCCTATTGATGTAAGTCAGGGAAGTGGTGCAAATCAGGAAAGCGCCACAGAAAAGTTGATTCAATGGTATCCTTGCCGTTTTCCAGATTGTTTTGCCTGATTTCAGGCTCAGCGCGCACACGTAGCTAACTGCATATATGGCCGAGAAAACACAACCCACTTTTTTCATACATGACTACGAGACGTTCGGTAAACATCCAGCGCGCGATCGCCCTGCGCAATTTGCGGGTGTCCGTACCGATATGGACTTCAATATTATCGGTGAGCCGCTAGTCATTTATTGTCGTCCGGCGGATGATTACCTGCCGGAACCGGAAGCGGTGATGATCACCGGAATTACGCCACAGGTCGCGCTGGCAAAAGGCGTCAATGAGGCGGAGTTCGCTCGTCAGATCCACGACGCGTTCAGCGTGCCCGGCACCTGTATTATGGGCTACAACAATATTCGCTTTGATGATGAAGTCAGCCGCAATATTTTCTATCGCAACTTCTACGATCCTTACGCCTACAGCTGGCAAAACGGCAATTCCCGCTGGGATTTGCTGGATGCGTTACGCGCCTGCTATGCCCTGCGACCGGAAGGCATCGTCTGGCCGGAAAACGATGACGGCTTGCCCAGTTTCCGCCTTGAGCATCTGACGAAAGCCAACGGTATTTCGCACGAGCAGGCGCATGATGCAATGTCCGACGTTTATGCCACCATCGCTATGGCGAAGCTGTTCAAGCAGGCGCAGCCTAAACTGTTTGAATATCTGTTCCCGCTACGTAACAAAAACAAAATTTCCACGCTGATTGATATCCCGCAAATGAAGCCGCTCGTTCACGTGTCTGGCATGTTTGGCGCGGCGAGGAGCAATACCAGCTGGGTTGTTCCACTCGCCTGGCATCCGGACAACCGTAATGCGGTCATCATGTGCGATCTGGCTGGCGATATGACGCCGCTGCTGGAGCTGGACAGCGCAGCCTTGCGCGAACGGTTATACACCCGCCGGGATGCGCTGGAGGCGGATCAGAGTGCAATTCCACTCAAGCTGGTGCACATCAATAAATGTCCGGTCTTAGCACCGGCCAATACCTTACGGCCGGAAGATGCGGAAAGATTAGGCATCGACCGTCAACGCTGTCTGGACAATTTGGCGCTGCTGCGCAACAACGCAAGCATCAGGGAAAAAGTGGTGGAGCTGTTTGCTGAAGCCCCCGCGTTCGCCGCATCTGATGATGTCGATTTACGGCTTTATGATGGCTTCTTTGGCGATGCTGACCGCATGGCGATGAAGATTATTCAGGAGACCGCTCCGCAGAACCTGCCCGCGCTGGATCTCACGTTTGCCGATAATCGTCTGGAACCGCTGCTCTTCCGCTATCGCGCCCGCAATTTCCCCGGCACGCTGGACGACCGCGAACAGCAGCGTTGGTTGCAGCATCGGCGTGCGGTCTTTACGCCGGAGCGCTTGCAGGACTATCTGTCAGAACTCAACAACCTTTATCAACTGCACGAAGACGATAAAGAGAAAATGGCACAGCTAAAAGCGCTGTACGCCTATGCGCAGGAGCTGGTGGGCTAAGATAGCCACTTAAAGCCATAAAAAAGCGGAGCACAGTGGCTCCGCTTTTCTCTTTTAGGCGTGTCGTCGGTTTATTTAAACCGGTTCTTCGCTACATTGCGGTACTGGCTGACGGAAACTACGCGTCACAAACGCCAGATAGAGCAATCCAATCGTTGCCCACACCAGACCCAGCGTCATCGAGCTCGCTTCCAGATTCACCCACAACGCACCCACCGTCAACGCGCCCAGCACGGGCAGTACGAGGAAGTTAATGGTGTCTTTCACGGTACGGTTACGGCGCTCACGAATATAGAACTGTGAAATGACCGACAGGTTCACGAACGTAAACGCCACCAGCGCACCGAAGTTGATCAGCGCAGTGGCCGTCACCAGATCGAACGACACCGCAGACAGTGCAATAACGCCAACCAGCAAGACGTTCAAAGACGGCGTACGCCATTTCGGGTGGATATAGCCGAAGAAGCGCTCTGGGAATACGCCGTCACGACCCATGACGTACATCAGACGAGACACGCCTGCATGTGCCGCCATACCGGATGCCAGTACGGTGACGCAGGAGAACACCAGAATAACGGACTGGAAGAATTTACCCGCAACATACAGCATGATTTCCGGCTGAGACGCATCCGGCTCTTTAAAGCGCGAAATATCCGGGAAATACAGTTGCAGGAAGTACGCCACGGCAACAAAGATCACGCCGCCGATCAGCGCCGTCAGGAAGATGGCTTTTGGAATCACCCGACCTGCGTCCTGCGTTTCTTCCGACAGCGAGCTGATGCCGTCAAAACCGAGGAACGAGAAGCAAAGAATGGTTGCACCGGTAATCATCGGCACCACATGGGCGTTCTCAGACCAGAACGGACGCGTACTGGTCAGCGTACCAGCCCCTTCGCCCAGATAAACACCGTGAATCACCAGACCGAGGAATACCGCCATGATCGCAACCTGCACCACCACGATAATGGAGTTCAGGTTAGCAACCAGACTGATACCACGCAGGTTAAACAGCGTCATCAAGCCGACCAGCGCCGCCACAAAAATCCATGACGGTACGCCGGGGAAGATCGCTTCCAGATAGATTTTCGCCAGCAGGATGTTGATCATCGGCATGAACAGATAGTCCAGCAGTGACGACCAGCCGACCATAAACCCAACGTGTGGGCTGATCGCTTTTTGCGCGTAAGTATAAGCAGAGCCCGCAGATGGGAAACGTTTTACCAGTTTGCCATAGCTCAGCGCCGTGAACAGAATGGCGACCAGCGCAAACGCATAGGCCGTTGCCACATGGCCGTCGGTCAAGCCAGACACGATACCGAAGGTATCAAAAATGGTCATCGGCTGCATGTACGCCAGCCCCATCATAACGACAGGCCACAGCGTGAGCGTTCTTTTTAACTGAGCACGTTTTGCGCCAGCATTAGGCAGCTGAGAATCAAGCGACATGGCGCACACCTCCGTTCATCACGGCAGGAGCATACGCACCGAAAACAAATGAGTGGATACAGGACTCGCCTGAATCACGATGAGAAGAGGTGGCTGTAACAGCACCAGAGATAACTTGCGACTGCGTCGCGCCATAACCAATACCATTGCAGCACAAACCGGCGGGCACCGGTGCGAAACGTGTTAATTGCCCCATCTTTCCTTTCCTCACTGTGCTCACAGGCACACACAAAATTATCTATCCGGATCGTTGTCCGGCCTCTTTGGTTGAAGACCCTATACCCAGCAAACCTGAGCCACAGAGAAAAGGTAAGAAACCACACCAATACCCCTGTAACCTGAAAGGTTGACGAGCATAAATGTAAAAAAATAACCGACGCTATTAGACGTCGGTTATTTGCAAGGCGCGTATTCTGCACCACTCGATCTCATCTGACAAGGCTCTGATAACGTTGGAAACCATTTATTTATCCCCACCCTTCTTCGAGAAGCCTGTACGTTGGCTTTTCGCATGACTTATGGGTAATAAGTAGGATAAATAAGCGAATACTCGTTATAAAAACGTTGCTGTTATGTGTGAAGCCCAAACAAAAAGTTGTGCTTAAAAATTACAACTCCTGGAATCGCTTTTTCTTTTCGTTTTGTAATCTTTCCAACTCAAAAATCACCTGCTGAAGATCCCGTTCCTGCGATGCGTTCAGCGAAGGGAACTTGAAGCTCAAACGCTGCGTCAGTTTCAATTCACCTTTGTTATCGACGATCTTCACCATTGCCTGACCAACGAACTGCAAATCAACACAGAAAAAACCGTGGTCAGCCAGATCCATCTCCACGCTCTTAATGATGTCGCCTTCGGTCAACAGCCCCGTGGTATCACGGTCGGTATACAGGCTCAATCCACCCAGAGAGAGATCTTTAATGGTGAACAGGAAAACACTCTCATCCGGCAGTTCGCCACGGCACGTCAACGGCGGCCACAGCGGCGTGTTGATGCGGAAATAGGTTCTGCGTTGGATAAGATAAAGCAGCTCAGGAATCTGCGCGCTAAAGGCTGGCAGCCCGTCGTAAGTCACCGTTTTTGCAATTTCAGCATTGAATTCAACTTTTGCACCGGCAGGTTCTGCAACAAAAGACAGCGCCCCCGCATACAGCGCGCGGTTATTCTCACGCTCAATGCCGCCTAAATCGAAGACAAACAGGTTGTTATCGGGTACAACGTCAAGAATTTTACTGATGAACTGTCCGTGAGAATGATGAACCATCAAAGACGTATCATTCTTCTTTAACTCGCGCAGTGTTGCACAGATGGCCAGTTTGTTGCGCTTAACAAACTGCTCTTTCAAATTTTCATTCACCGCTTTCATCCCCACCATTGTTTACACAGAGTATGTGTCAATGGCTTATATTGATGCACGCCTCTTCGTTATCTTTCAAGTCCCATGTGTGCCAACACGATGCACTGCACTGGCTGCATATTGAAAACGATTACTCGGAGTACCTGAAACAGCATGAAACCTACCCTAACTAACTCAAGTTACAGGGAGGCAAGCGAAGAACAAACTCGTGGAAAGGAATTTGAGCAGCCAGCACGTACGTAACTCGAAGTATGACGGGTAGAAGTTGGTGAAAACGATATCGGCAATTTTCTCAATAACTTTAGTGGAACAAGAGGAAAAGTGTTAAGGCGCGGTCAAAAATGAAACGCATCGCTGCCAGCGCCTTTTATCGCACCTGTTCGTTTGCTAGTCGGCAGGATAGTGATACAGCAGCCAGGTTAAGGCCAGTAGATCGGCGCTACCGCCCGGGCTAAGGTTTCTGGCAATCAGCGCGTCGTCCATTTCTCTCAGCGCCTGACGATCCAGCGGCCCCGTCAGCAATCTCCGTGCGTAATCTTGCACGAACACCAGTCCGTCCATGCCACCGCGTGAAACGACATTGGTGTCAGGATTGTGGGCCATCAACACCAGTAGCGTCCGTAACAGCGCGGTTTCGTCATCCGCCCCGGCAGCAATCGCCTGTTGCAAGGTGGGCAACGCATACTGGCATACGGTACTGAAACCGCTGGCGGCTTCCCCCCTTGCCCCCGTCAGGCCATGACGCTGATAGAGATGTTCACCCGCCGTCGCTGCACCAGAACACGTCTCCAGCTCATTCCGCACCAAATCGTGACACATTGCCGCCACGCTGTCGCACAGGCTGTGCTGCGTTACACGATCTCCCCGCCCAGCCAACCAACCGGCAGCCGTACACAGCAGGCCAAACGCGAAAATCCCACCTTTATGGGTATTCACACCTTGCGTCGCTGACAGCATCGCCTGTTCGCAGGCGATGCCGATAGGCCGAATCTGAGACAGCAACTGCGCTAGCGGTGTGTTAGCGCGCTGATAACCCGCATCGGTAAAATGCCGAAACCAGGGGGAGATCGCCTGAATGCTGGTCTGAAACAGCGCCACATCCATATCGTGGTGAGATCCGTTATTGGCGCGATCCACCAGTCCGGGCTTCGGTGTCAGCATCACTTCCATCGTCAGCGCGTGCGTCACCCGCCGGTCGATATCCGGTAACGCGTCGCGCTCCCGATCATCGCCGACTGCGGAACGGGATACCGCAACCGACAGTACACCGTCAGGCTGGGGTAAAGTAGGCATTAACCTTTTCCTCAATGTGCTCAAGCAGCTCAGGCAGCGAATGACGACGCGAACGACTACAGGCGTGTGCCATCTGGTCGCACAATAGGCACTTTCGCCCACCGTGCGCCAGCATCGACCGGCCAATCGATCCGTCTTCCGGGCTGAAGATGTCGAAATCCCATAGCCGCCCCAGCTCATGGCTATCTTCCAGCGCAATGGTCGCGGCTTTCACGGACAGCGCATCTTTGGTGATCGCCCACAATCCTTCCGCGCCCGTTGCCAGCCAGCATGTCTGCTGCTCCAGCACCGTCCACCCTCTGGTCTGACATAGAAACGTGAATGCCTTGATCGCTTCGGCCATCACCTGTCGATAGCCTTCGCTATCTTTTACCGGTCCCGGCGTAACCAGCGTCAGCGACACCAGCGTCGCACCGTGGCGGGCAAGCCATTCTTGTTGGCGAACTGCACGGCGTTCCTTCGCCGCGAGTAAGGTTTCCAGCGAGATGGAAACAGCATTTGTCATCGTCGATTCCCTCATGCGTTTACCGCTTATTCGTCGGCTTCTTTCACCTGACGAACGACGTCAATCACGCTGCCATCGCGGTAGCGAATAACGCCGACGATGCGATCGTGAAACTCGATAGCGCGTGGTTCACCCACCAGCGCAATCGCACGCTGATACAGCGCCTCAATCGTCATCACCGTCAGCCCCGCCTGTTTCAGGCGTTCAGCAACTTCAGGTCGCGCGGGGTTGACGGCAATGCCGTGATCGGTCACCAGTACGTCAATGCTTTCTCCCGGCGTAACACGCGTCGTCACCTGGCGCACTACGGTCGGGATACGGCTACGAATCAGCGGCGCAACAACGATGGTCAGGTTCGCTGCCGTCGCGACGTCACAGTGTCCGCCGGACGCACCGCGCATCACACCGTCGGAGCCGGTGATCACGTTGACATTAAAGTCGGTGTCAATTTCCAGCGCGCTGAGAATCACCATATCCAGCTGATCGCAGCAGGCCGCTTTAGAGCTGGGATTAGCGTAAACGTTAGTGGAGATCTCGACGTGATTCGGGTTCTTCGCCAGCGATGCGGCTGCATTGGCATCGAAACACTGTGTATCGATCAGCTTTTCGATCAGCCCTTTTTCGTGCAGATCAACGATACCGCCCGTGATGCCGCCGAGGGCGAAGCGCGCCACGATGTTCTGCTGACGCATTTTATCTTCGAGGAAACGCGTACAGGCCGTCGAGGCCGCGCCGGAACCGGTCTGGATCGAGAAACCATTTTTGAAATAACCGGCATGTTCAATCACGTCTGCCGCGGAACGGGCAATCAGCAGCTCACGCGGGTTGCTGGTAACGCGCGCCGCGCCTACGCTGATTTTGGCCGGATCGCCAACTTCATCGACCTGAACAATGTAGTCCACCTGATCCTGCACAATGCTGGCTGGCATGTTCGGAAACGGCACTAGCGCTTCGGTCAACAGCACCACTTTACGGGCAAACTGTGCATCAACCATCGCATAGCCCAGCGAGCCACAGCTGGATTTCCCGACGGTACCGTTGGCATTGCCAAATTCATCGCTGCACGGCACCCCCAGGAAAGCGACGTCGATATTCAGTTCACCGCTTTGCAGCAGATGGACGCGACCGCCATGGGAATGAATTTGCACCGGTTCTTTCATTAATCCGTGAGAAATGGCGTCAGCCAATTTGCCGCGCATCCCCGAGGTATAAATCCGGCTGACTACACCCGCTTTAATATGGTCGATCAGCGATGCGTTACAGCTCATCAGCGAGCTGGATGCCAACGTCAGATCGCGAAAACCCATCCGTGCCAGCGTATCAATCACCCGATTAATGACTTTATCGCCTTCGCGGAAATGGTGGTGGAAAGAGATCGTCATCCCGTTTTTCAGTCCGCTGTGACGAATCGCCTCTTCCAGATCGACGCACAGTTTGCGTTCATGTTTTTGTGCGACATCATTCAGCCACGGCGTATGTTGATTCGCGTTGACGAAGGGTTGCAGATGGCGTTTTTCCGGGTACTGCTTTTGCAGTGCTTCAATAAAATGACTCATTGTCTAATCCTGTGATTCCTGAGAGCGGCAATTGCGGTGCAATCACGCAATGGCTATTTGCGAACGCCGGAGGCCTGAGCACGTTCCAGCACTCTTCTGGCGTGGTCGATAATCGGCCCGTCGATCATTTTTCCGTTTAGGGAAATAACGCCCAGACCGGCACGTTCGCCCTCTTCAGCGGCTTTGATCACCAGATGGGAATAGTCCACTTCATCCTGCGTAGGCGCATAGGCGTTGTGTAACAGCTCAATCTGGCGCGGGTTAATCAGGGATTTACCGTTGAAGCCCAGCTTACGGATCAGATCGACCTCTTTCAGGAAGCCTGCATCGTCATTGACGTTGGGATAGACCACGTCGAAGGCGTCGATACCGGCAGCGCGAGCGGCATGCAACACGGCGCAGCGGGCATAAAACAGCTCCGTGCCGTCACCGCGTTCCGTTTGCATATCCATCACATAGTCGAACGCCGCGAGCGCAATCCCGATCATGCGTTCGGAAGAGCGTGCAATCGCGACGGCGTTAATCACGCCCACCGCAGACTCAATTGCCGCCATAATGCGAGTGGAACCGACTTCACGGCCGCAGGCTTTTTCGATACGAACCAGATGGCGTTCCAGCTCATCGACATCGTCGGTGGAATCGGTTTTCGGCAGACGGATCACATCCGCACCGCCGCGCACGGCGGCTTCCAGATCCAGCAGGCCAAACGGCGTACTGAGCTGGTTGATGCGTACCACAGTTTCAATATCACGGTACATCGGGTGTTGGAGCGTATGGAAAACCAGCAGGCGTGCGGTATCTTTCTCGCGCAGGGAAACGGCATCTTCCAGATCGAACATAATGGAGTCAGGCTTATAGATAAACGCATTAGACAGCATGGCGGCGTTCGCGCCCGGGAGGAACAACATACTGCGGCGAAGCTTATTCATTACAATTTCTCCCATTCAATCTGCTGTCCGTCTGCGGCGCGCAGTACCGCGCTTTGCACGCGAGCACGGATGACACAATCCAGCGCGCCTTTGTCATCCACAATGATCGTCCCTTCCTGTACGCCCAGTTCTTTCAGCGTGTCATTCACGACCTGTTTGATTTGGTGACCGAACTGTTTCATGACTTCGCTGTTAATGACCACGGTGAGTTTCCCGTCAGCCGGTGCCACTTTGACCAGCAAATCGCTGGATTCAAAGGTGCCAGCAAGGGACTCCTTAACAATCTTCATAGACTTATCCTGATTAATTTTAATTACGCGTATTCGGGCTCGTAATAGCGCTGTAAATGCGCAAAGGTTGAGGCTGGCACGATGTCCTGAATACGGCTGTACTGCCGAAGCTTGAGTAATTTCCTGACTTCCGAAGCGGAAATAGCCAGTCCTGAGGTTTGCCGTTTACGTTCAATTTCAACCACGCTTAGCGCCGGGGAAGACACCGTCTGGTCTTTCTCCAGCCAGTAGTGCATGTCCTGATTGTACTGATACGTCACCGGGCAAAAGGGTTCGGTGCCGACGAAGCGCTGGGTAATACCGAGCGCCGGCGCGATATATTTCCTGAAAATGAGTAAATCCAGCGCCGCATGAGCACGGGTGATGAGTTTCTCTTCCTTCAGGAAATAGCCGGGAAAGGTCGCCTTAGAGATCATGTAGTTCGAACCGGCATGTACCGTCACATTGCGGATGTGTTCCACGCCGCGCTGCACCATCTCCAGACGCTCGCTGAACGGGAAAAAGGACACGTCTTCACGCACCACGAAGACGTGCAGCCAGTCACACGACTGTGCCGCATGCTCGGCCAGATAGCGGTGACCCAGCGTGAAAGGGTTCGCGTTCATCACAATCGCGCCGATCTTTTTATCTGTCCGCGTCGCAAGCGGTTCAGGGTACGCAAAGGCCGCCAAAGACTGGCAATACTGCTGGATGCCAATCGGCGTGTTTTCCATCAGTACCGCGCTGTCCTGATAACACACCAGCGGGTAGAAGCCACATCCGCGAAAGATGTCGACATTTTCCGGTCGGGTATAGAGAAACAGGTGGAAGTGGCCGCGCTGCGCCGCCTGCTGCATGACTTCATTCACCACCTGCACGCCCAGATTGAGGTGTCTGAATTCAGGATCGACCGCAACGCACTTTATGGTGTTGGCGGCCAGCCCTGCGCAGGCAATCAGCCGCCCGCCCCGTTTGCCCACCACAACAATGTCAATATCGTCATCCATGCCGAGCTGGCAGTGTGCGAGGAACTGGCGCACCGCGTTCCTCTCCTGCTCCCGAAGGCGCACATCCAGCGTGTCAAAAAAGACGGAATCATTGGCATACATCACGGTTCTTCCTGCAACTCGAATTATTTAGGCAATCTATTGCAGGCTGCCGGTTTAGCGCCGGCAGCCTGGTACTTACATTTGCACTCAGTGCGCGACGGCTTCAGCGGCAGCCGGAACCGATTTCACCGGCGCAGCGGCATCCACGATCGTGTTACGCAAATGGCCAATGTTTTCGATTTCAACTTCAATACAGTCACCCGCGTTCATAAACAGCGGCGGATTGCGTTTTTTACCCACGCCGCCCGGTGAACCGGTAATGATCACATCGCCAGCACTCAGTTCGGTGAAGGTGCTGATGTATTCAATCAATTCCGCCACTTTGTGGATCATGCTGCTGGTATTGTCGTCCTGCACCATGCGGCCATTCAGATACGTACGGATTGCCAGCACATGCGGATCGGGAATTTCATCCGTGGTGGTCAGATAGGGGCCGAACGCACCGGTTTTCTGCCAGTTCTTGCCTGCGGTAAACCAGCTATGCTGCCAGTCACGCGCAGAGCCATCCATGTAGCAGCTGTAGCCTGCAACATGAGAGAGCGCGACATACTGAGCAATATTCTGTCCACCTTTACCGATAACGACCGCCAGCTCACCTTCATAATCAAACTCGCTGGAGTAATGCGGTTTGATCACCGGCGTCGCATGTCCGGTTTGCGAATCCGCAAAGCGCACAAATAATGTTGGCGCGGGATTCTCTTCATTAAATTCCTGACGTTTAGCGGCGTAATTCATCCCCACGCACAGGATTTTCCCTGGTGCGGTAATAACCGGTAAGAACGTCACATCCGCGACCGGAATATCCGGCGTGCACATACTGAATTCGTGTGCCACCTGTAACGCATTCTGCGCCAGCAGTGTTTTCAGATCGGGATAGCGGTGACCAATTTTACCGCCGAGATCGATTAATCCCGTTGGCGTATAAATGCCGTAACTGTCCTTACCGTTATAACGATAGCTTGCAAGTTTCATAATATTTCCTGTGCAAAATAAGCCCACGCGCATTGGCGGTTTTTATTTCGTTAACTCAACTCATTTTTAATACAATCTTTCTTTAGCCCAGCGCCTTCTTATTTTCTGCATGGCATCAGACTAAAAAGTTGGCGAGCACCAGTAGTGAAATCGACACGTTAATCGCACCGCCGATACGCGTAGCAATCTGCGCGAATGGCATCAGCACCATACGATTACCTGCCGTCAGAATGGCGACGTCACCGGTACCGCCCTGTCCGCTCTGGCAGCAGGAAATAATGGCAACATCAATCGGGTGCATACCGATTTTTCTACCCACAAAGAAACCGGTCGCGACCAGCGTCACCACGGTAGAAATAATCACCAGCAGGTTTTGAATCGTAAAAGCGTTCACCAGTTCCTGCCACGGCGTAATCGCCACGCCAACGGCAAACAGAATCGGATACGTCACAGAGGTCTGGAAGAATTTATAAACGACCTGAGAACCTTCCAGCATTTTCGGTGAAACACCGTGAGCCAGCTTCACCAACACCGCCGCGAACAGCATGCCAACCGGTGCTGGCAGGCCAATGACTTTGTGACCAAGCATACCCACCATGTACAGCAGGATTGCCAGCAGCGCGCCAGAGGCAATCGTCGTGACATCTGCTTTGCCACTAAAGGCAGAAGCCGGTGCGCTGCTTGCGCCGCCACTCAGGTTATTGTCTTTATTCGGCATCAGTTCGCCTTCACCGGTCAGGTGTGGATAGCGTTTACCCAACTGATTCAGAACACCGGCAAGGATGATGGCAGTCAGGCTGCCCAGCATGACGATAGGCAAGACGCGTCCCAGCGCAACACCCTGATCCATATGCAGAATCGTGGCATAGCCGATAGACAATGGGATAGCACCTTCACCCACCCCGCCCGCCATAATCGGCAGAATAAGGAAGAAGAAGATTTGGAACGGATCCAGGCCGAGCGCAATACCTACGCCCATGCCCACCAGCATGCCGGCAACTTCACCGCACAGCATAGGAAAGAAAATACGCAGGAAGCCCTGAATCAGCGTCTGCCGATTCATACTCATGATGCTGCCGACAATAATGCAGCAGATATAGAGATACAGGATGTTGGTGCTTTTATAGAACTTGGTCGTGGATTCAACGACAACGTCCGGCAGCAGGCCATAATGCACCATCGCCGAGGGGATAAAGGTCGCGCAGATTGCCGCCGCCCCCATCTTGCCGATAATCGGCAGACGTTTACCAAATTCGCCGCAGGCAAACCCGAAGAACGCCAGCGTCGCCACCATCACGACGATGTCGCTCGGCAGCTTGCCACTCAGGCAATCGATACCGATTAATACCCCCGCCAGCACAAAGAGTGGCACAGGGATAATACCTACTTTATAGGTATCCAGAACGTGCCACCATTTTTCCTTTAATGAGGCCTTCCCAGCCGCCTCATTATTTACCACAATATATGAATCATCAGTCGTACTCATAACTCTGTCCCCGTTTTATTTTGTCCGCGAATGATAGGGGGCGGTTAACTATTATTATGTGATTCCCTTCAAATTAAAAAATGAGTTTTAAAGGCGTTTATGGTTTTTATGGTTTATATTCAGAAATCGTTTATTAGGCAGGCAGTTAGATGATTTTACACGCAAAATAAACTTTACGGTTTCTATGGAGTTTATGGTTTTTATTTCCTAAAAATGACTATGTTGATAAAACGTAATTAAGTTGTTTATTAAAGAAAACAGATGCGTTTAATTTTATCTATTTATTACCACCATCATATTGGTAACAACATATTTAAACGTGTTATTGCTCACAAGTTTTTTCCTCTCAGCCCATTCTTATTACCATTCGTGATAAATTCATCAGCTATTTTTCGTTCATCAGCAGGTTACCGCACATCATGAGAGTGGGACTTTCCTTTCATATCAAATTATTTATCTATTTGATCGTCTTCTTCTCTTCATTACTTCTGATGACGGGTATTTATTATTATCACGATATCGATAAGCAGCTGTATTCCGAGCTGGGTACGCGCGCGCAGGTACAGGCCAGAGAAATCGCCATCATCCCGACACTAGTTGAATCGGTAAAAAATAGAGATATCAAACAGATATACACCCTCGCACAGCAATTAAAACAGCGCAGCGACGCCAGCTATATCGTGATCGGCGATAATCAGGCGCGTCATCTGTTTCATTCTGAATACGCGGAAAGCGACAAGCTCGTCGGCACGCAGATGGTCGGCGGCGATAACTTCGACGTATTAGCGGGAAAAAGCGTGATCACCGTGCGCCACGGCAGCATAGGCGTCTCGCTACGCAGCAAAGCGCCAATCGTCGCTGACGGCCAGGTTATTGGTATTGTCTCCGTCGGCTATCTAAAAACCCATATCGATAATCTGACGTTCAGTAAACTGGCGCATATCCTGCTGGCGATTTTGGCGATGTTTGTCGCGCTGTTTCTCTTTTCCTGGTGGTTCTCGCGGAATCTGAAGAAACAGATGTTTGGCCTCGAACCTCTTGAGATTCGTATGCTGGTCAGACAGCAGAAGGCTCTGCTCGAATCGATCTACGAAGGGGTGATCGCCATTGATAAGCAGCACCGCATTGCTGCCATTAACCATGCCGCCAAAGAAATCCTCGGGCTGAACGAACCATCTTACCTATTGCGCGGCAAGCCGATTGATACCGTCATTAAGCCTGTGCCCTTTTTCTCCGGCGAGGCCATGTGGAACAGCGACACCCACGATGAAATCTGCCGTTTTAACCACGCTACCGTGATTGCCAGCAGAGTGCGGATCATGCTGGAAGATGAGCTTCAGGGCTGGGTCATCAGCTTCCGCGGTAAAAACGATATTCACACACTTAGCATGCAACTCAGTCAGGTGAAGCGTTACGCGAATAGTCTGCGCATTTTGCGCCACGAACAGCTGAACTGGACAGCGACGCTGGCCGGGCTACTGCACCTAAAACGCTATGACGAAGCCATCAAATATATTGAAGCGCAGTCGGAAAGCGCGCAGGTGGTGCTGGATTTTGTTTCGCGTCGCTTCTGTTCACCCGCGCTGTGCGGGCTGCTGCTTGGCAAGTACGCGACGGCACGGGAAAAAGGCATTGAGATTGTTTTCGACCCACGCTGCCAGCTCACCCACATTCCCCCCACGCTGAGCGAAACGGAACTGATGTCCATCATTGGTAATTTGCTGGATAACGCGATGGAAGCCACATTAGCCACCACCGCGCCACATTATCCTGTCGAGGTGTATATCTATAACAGCGAACAAGAGCTGGTTATTGAAGTCGCCGATCAGGGAACGGGTATCGATCCGGCCATTGCCGATAGCCTGTTTGAAATGGGCGTGACCAGCAAAACACAGGGCGATCACGGGCTGGGGCTGCATCTGGTCGCCAGCTACGTCAATCAGGCTCAGGGAATGATCGAAGTCTCGGCCAACCAGCCGAATGGCAGCATATTTTCCCTATTTATTCCGATGTCCCCCCAATAAGTTGAGCGGCGCGTAGTGAACAACGCACAGGCCGCTTGAGGTATAGCGGACACACTATTTTATAATTCAGAGACTAACAGGGATTCACACCATGCAGCACACTGAACATTTCGATGTTTTAATCGTTGAAGATGAAAGTAAGCTGGCAACTATTCATGCTGAATTTATTGAGAAACATTTCAATCTGCGTGTCGTCGGGATTGCCGCTACGCTTTTTGAAGCCAAAAAGCTCCTTCAGCAGCACAGGCCGCGCCTGATCCTGCTGGATAACTATTTGCCTGACGGCGAAGGAGTTTCGCTGATTGAAAGCCAACTGCTCAAAGGGATGGACTGTTCCGTCATCTTTATTACCGCCGCCAGCGATATGAATACCTGCGCTCAGGCGATTCGCTGCGGGGCTTTTGACTACATTATCAAACCGCTCTCCTACCCACGGCTGCGCTCTTCGCTGGAGCGATTTATTCAATTCGTGAAAACGCAGCACACCTACAAAATTGTCGATCAGCAGAACGTCGATATTCTCTATCAGTTGCAATCATCCGGCACAGCCACCTCCTCGTCAGCAAAAGGTATTGAAGAGAACACGCTGGGGCTGATCAAGCAGATTTTTGCCAACAATGACGGCGAGACACTCTATTCTGTCGATGATATCGTCGAAAAAACCGGGCTCAGTAAAACGACCGCGCGCCGCTATCTGGAGTTCTGCGTTGAAAACCAGTTCCTCGACATCGAAATGCGTTACGGCAAGATTGGACACCCACGCCGGCTATATCGCACAAAAAACACCCACTAGATTCCTCCCCCTATCCTATGGCGGCGAGGTTAGCCGTCATAAGGCATTCGGCACAGTCAGACGACAATGTGCGATAAAAATTGAGATAAAAGTCAGATAAAGTAATAACGTCATTCACTACTTGGGTATGCTTCAGTAGCATTAAGAATCTATCCCAAAAGGCGTTATCATTAATAAACAATGAGCATTAATGATGGAGGAAATCGTGGCCAATAAATGGTCGTAACCCCACAGACAGAGGAAAACAGGGCGTAAAGCGCAGTCTGCTGACCGATGCTAACGGTTTGCCGCTCTCTGTGGTGGTTGCTGGAGCAAATACCCACGATATCAAGCTGGTTGCAGCGACGCTTGATTCGCTTGAGACGGGGCGTCCTGGGAGAAGGTTGCATTTGTGCATGGATAAAGGTTATGACGCTGAGTGGTTGGAAAACAGCTTGAAAGAACGTCGTTATGTGCCGCATATCAGGTCGAGGAAAGAGGAATCAGAAGTTATCAGGACAGATGGCTTTAAAGCACGTCGTTGGGTGGTAGAAAGAGCACATAGCTGGCTGAACCGCTTTCGTCGAATCCTGATCCGTTGGGAGAAAAAAGTCGAGAACTATGAAGCGATGCTGCATTTTTCCTGTGGCATTATTGTTTGGAATAAAATCCTATTGGGATAGCCTACTAAGTAGTTTCTCGATGAAATTATTGATTCGGTTGCTATGTCAATGGTATTTGAAGCAGGTAAACCTTCAACTAAGATTGAAAGCTCTTCAGAAGATGTACGTAAAAGGTTCGCAATCCTGTCTGTTATCAGTCCTAGTCTGAGCAACCTAATGGTATGTAGATGTTTAATAAATCAGAACGGCTGTTCTAAAATAATGTACAGTTTTTTCTTAACGACTAAAGAAATTAGATTAGTTAGGGTGTATGATTATATGCAATGCTTAGATAATTTTATGTAAGAATACTATATGAACTTTACTTTAATTCCCAGCAATCAAGCGATGCCTTCGTCTGGTTTAAATACTGCTTATCTGAGAATAGATAACTGGAATGATTATTCTTTTGTGACAATGTTCTACTTAATCGTCTTTGATGAAGATGGTACTAAACATGATCTCGGAAGCGTGAAAATTGGTTTTAAGGGACAAAAGGTAGAACAAACAACGCATAGTACGTTGGACTCCACATTTACCAACCTTTCTGATGATTATTTCTCACTTGGTGATGATGTTGGGTACTACAAGACGATTGCAAATGATTTGTCTAGCCTAACCAAAGAAAAGCTACTAACTGGACTTAACGATATTGTTTTTAATCCTCAAATTATTGAAGATATAGTAGATGAGAGCGTTTTCGGTACATCCTTATTAAGGTTTGTAAGCTTATCTGCTGTTAAGGGGCAATTTCAGCGAGTTTTAGGTGGCGGTGTTGAATTAACTTCCTATGATTTCAGTTTCATTCGTCCATCAACTGATGACCTTGCAGAGGTATTACTACAATTCAAAGTTGAACCTTTTTCGAAACCAAAAACAAATATTCATGCAATTATTGGACGTAATGGAGTAGGTAAAACCACACTACTGAATGGAATGATTACTAGTGTTATTAATCAAGATTTTTCTAAAGGGAATTTCCAGGAGAATAACCTATTTGGAGCTGGAAAAGTAATTAGTAATGATTTTTTTAGTAGTATTGTTTCCGTTTCCTTTAGTGTTTTTGATCCATTTGACCCGCCATCGGAACGAGCTGATCCTTCAGGGGGAACTTGTTATTACTATATTGGTTTGAAACAAAAATCTCAGGAGGTACTTAAGAGTTTACCTCAACTACATCTTGAGTTTTATCGCAGTTTGACAAATTGTTTTGTTGATAACTCTAAAAAAGAAAGATGGTTAAAAGCAGTCAAAACTTTAGAGTCTGATAGTAATTTTGCAGATATGAACCTTAAAATTCTAGCGACTATTACAAGTGATGAGTATCTTAAAAAAGCAGCGCTGCACTTAATTTCTAAAATGAGTTCAGGTCATGCTGTTGTTATTCTTACGCTTACAAAACTTGTTGAGAAGGTAGAGGAAAAAACACTTCTCCTCATTGATGAGCCAGAAAGTCATTTGCACCCGCCTCTACTTTCTGCATTTACCAGAGCATTGAGTGATTTACTCTCAAACAGAAATGGTGTGGCAATTATCGCTACACATTCACCTGTAGTATTACAAGAAATTCCACAAAGTTGCGTATCTATAATAACTCGTTATGGAAAAATTATGAGTATATCAAGCCCAACAGTAGAAACATTTGCTGAGAATTTTGGTATACTTACACGAGAAGTTTTTCGATTAGAAGTAACAAAATCAGGATTTCATGCACTATTACAGTCTTCTGTTGATGATGGCGGTAGCTATCAAGAGATATTTAATGAATACGGTAAAAAAATAGGTATCGAGGGACAATTTTTACTTCAGAGTATGATTTCAAATAGGGATAATGGTAAGAAATAGAAATGAAAAAACTTCCTTTACCTGTATATCATTTTTTAGATGTCTTCAATATATGCATTCAGAATAGTCGTTCTGCTAATATTTCTGCCATTAGAGCTATTAGCCCACAATTACCTGAATTTGAACGGATTTATCAGCAAATGGCAGAGTCTGTGGCTCTACATCAATTTTCTCATTCTAGGCATGGCCATTCAGATGATGTGGTTATCGATAATGTAACAAAAGCCGACTTGGTTGAGTTATACGATAATTACTTATCGAAAGCAGGAGCCAGTGGAAGAGGGATATATGATACAGTAAGGTCTTCCTCTGATGGGATATGCCCTCTCTGTGGAATCGGTTTCGTTTCTACGCTTGATCATTATCTGCCAAAGGCGCGATATCCTCTTTATTCTGTACATCCACATAACCTTGTTCCTGCATGTATAGATTGCAACAAAGGTAAAGGAAGTTCTATTTTAAGTTCTAGTAATGAAGAACCATTGCATCCCTATTTTATATCTCAGCAATTTGTCAACGACCATTGGATAGCTGCTCAAATTCTTGAAACAAGACCTGTTAATGCTCAGTTTTATGCAAACCCACCATCAAGCTGGGACAATAATTCTCAACAAAGAGCTAAAAACCACTTCGATGGTTTCGATCTAGCTTCTAGGTATAAAGTTCAAGCTTCATTATTTTTCACTATGTTCATTGGACAAGTCCGAGAATTAAAACATGAACAAAATCTCAATACGGCACAAATTCAGGCTAACTTTGCAAGTAAAGCTTTAAGGCAGCCAGCTAATTCAATTATAAGAGTGTTAATGGACGCAATAGCTCAAAGTGAATGGTTCTGCTCTGAAGGTTATTTAGAATGAGTTATTATACGAAGATTTATCTACGTTTGTCGTTTTTTCATAATTCTTCATACCATTCTAAGCGGGTGTAATTTTTGTACTATATTCTATGATAAAACTGAATTAATGATGATTACCTACAAATCAATGAGTTAATTAAGAATCTATCCCAAAAGGCGTTATCATTAATAAACAATGAGCATTAATGATGGAGGAAATCGTGGCCAATAAATGGCAGATCAGTGATGAACTCTGGGAAAGAATGGCACCCCTTATCCCAGAACACAAAACTCGTCACCCACTGGGGACACATCGTAAACGTGTTGATAATCGCGCCGCGATGAACGCCATTTTCTTTGTGCTCCGAACCTGTTGTCAGTGGAATGCACTCAATGGCACGGGGATATGCTCATCCAGCTCTGCTCATCGCCGGTTTCAGGAATGGCGTGACGCTGGGGTTTTTGAACGCTTTTGGCAGAATGGATTGCTGGCTTGTGAGCGGTTGAATGTGATTGACTGGTCATGGCTGTCGATGGACGGTTGCATGACAAAATCTCCGCTGGCAGGCTCAAAAAAACAGGTCGTAACCCCACAGACAGAGGAAAACAGGGCGTAAAACGCAGTTTGCTGACCGATGCTAACGGTTTGCCGCTCTCTGTGGTGGTTGCTGGAGCAAATACCCACGATATCAAGCTGGTTGCAGCGACGCTTGATTCGCTTGAGACGGGGCGTCCTGGGAGAAGGCTGCATTTGTGTATGGATAAAGGTTATGACGCTGAGTGGTTGGAAAACAGCTTGAAAGAACGTCGTTACGTGCCGCATATCAGGTCGAGGAAAGAGAAATCAGAAGTTATCAGGACAGATGGCTTTAAAGCACGTCGTTGGGTGGTAGAAAGAGCACATAGCTGGCTGAACCGCTTTCGTCGAATCCTGATCCGTTGGGAGAAAAAAGTCGAGAACTATGAAGCGATGCTGCATTTTTCCTGTGGCATTATTGTTTGGAATAAAATCCTATTGGGATAGGTTCTAAGTCAAAGTTTAACCATTCGTTATTTTTATCCTATTTATATTTCAATATATGTCTAAGTTAACCATTTTCTTATCTATTTTTTAAAAATTAAAAAACAATGCCGGTTTTCTGTGCTTATTCTTATAACGATTAACGTAATACAGATTGGTAATTCAACCGGTGCCTGCTGTGCAGTTGTCCAACAATAAGAGAGAAGCCTCACAAATTATTATTAGTTTCTTCACTCACACTAAAAAAAACCACTATAAATCCGATAAACACCATGGATCATATCGTTATTAACACCCGACACCAGTAATTCATCCCCGGAGAGACGTCATGTTCTTAGCCAAAAAAATCAGAAATCTTAAAATATCCCAAAAGCTGTATCTTGGGTTTGGGGTGATCCTGCTACTGGTCATCATTGCATCGCTACTGAGCGCAGGTCGCTTCAGAGAAATTCGTGATATTTATGAGAAAACCAACCTTATTTACAACATCAACATCGAAGTCTTTCAGGCCAAAATAAACCGCCTGAAGTATTTTTATTCGTATGAAGAGAAGTCGCGTGAAACCATGGCGGGCTTCGTTAAACATGCTTCAGAGTTAACCACTGAAGCGAAAACGCTCTCATGGAGTCCGGAAGGCGCGCCCCTCGTCAACGATCTCGGCCAGAACCTAACCGAATTCCAGAACGCGATCACCGAGATGGGGAAAGCCACGCAGCGCGTGGTAGAAAATCGCGACAAAATCAGCACCGCCAACGGGCAAAACATTACCGCAGATTTTTACGCCAAACTGCGCCAGCAGCCTGCTGATAGCGCAACGCAATATCCAGTTGAAGATTTGGCAACACAGGTTTCAGAACTCAGGCAGTTATCCTATGAGTTGCAGCTTAAGCAAAATGCCGATGCGGCGAAGAAGCTCGATGAGGCTTTTGGTCGCTTTGACAGTAGCTACCAGGCCGCCACTGCGGCACTGACGCCTGAACAACAGGTCGCCGCAGAGGGCCTGCGAAACTATGTCACCAGCTATAAAAAGCTCAACGCTGACTACTTCCAGAGCGTCAACAATCTGAAAAAAGCCGAAGACGGCGTGAAGGTCGGCGGGGATAAAAGCAGCGCCTCTATTAAAGCGCTTATCGCTATCGTCAAAGAGAAGAATGACGCACTGGCATACGGTTCCGCTACCATCACGATGATCATTGGCCTCATCGCCGTCGTGATCGGTATTATCATTTCGCTGCTGATTACCCGCCAAATCACCCGCCCCGTGATTCACAACCTTTCTCTGGCGGAAAAAATCGCCGCAGGCGATCTGACGTCAACAATCGTGGCTGACCGCGATGATGAGCTGGGTCAGCTAACGGCCGCTATGGGGAGAATGAACGAGAAGCTGCGCCATATGATCAGCGATGTGCGTGACAGCGTGGACAGCGTGTCCACCTCTGCGGCCAAGATTGCCGCGGGTAACAGCGACCTCTCCTCGCGCACCGAGCAGCAGTCTGCCGCCGTGGTAGAAACCGCCGCCAGCATGGAAGAACTGACGTCGACCGTGAAAAACAACGCCGAAAACGCCAAACAAGCGAGCCAAATCAGTACCGAAGCCTCGCAAAATGCGCACAAAGGCGGCGAAGTGGTTCGGGATGTGGTGGACACAATGTCAGGCATTTCAGACAGCTCACGGAAGATTGCCGACATTACTGCCGTTATCAACAGCATTGCTTTCCAGACCAATATTCTTGCGCTGAACGCCGCGGTAGAGGCCGCACGCGCCGGTGAACAAGGTCGTGGGTTCGCCGTGGTTGCCAGCGAGGTGCGGACGCTTTCTCAACGCACATCGCAAGCGGCAAAAGAAATCGCCAGCCTGATATCTGAATCGGTGTCGCGTATTAATGTGGGAACACAACTGGTGGCCAATGCGGGAACGGCGATGGATCAGATTGTCTCCTCTGTCTCGCGGGTTAACGACATCATGGGGGAAATTGCCTCCGCCTCCGATGAGCAAAGCCGCGGCATTGAGCAAATCTCCCGCGCCATCAGCGAACTGGATACCACCACACAGCAGAATGCCGCGCTGGTAATGGAATCCTCGATCTCCGCTAACTCGCTGGAAGAACAGTCTGCAATACTGGAAAGTATGGTAGCGAACTTCCGCCTGTCCGATCACGAGGGGCGCAAACCCAAAGCCAATCTCTCCGGTTTGCCGCCACAGCAGAAACGCCTGCCGCCTGCATCAAAACAATCGCAGGATTCAGGCTGGACCACCTTCTAACGTTCGCTTCTTCAGCCCTGATATGACGTCAGGGCTGAATTCAACAATAAATAAATCGTTAAATAATCAGTAAGCTACGTTATTTTGGATGTATTCCCATAAAACACTATGCATTTGCACAGCCCGCCTTGATAACCATCACAAAATGTTATTATCCCCTACTTCGGCACTAACATCGCGATAAGAAAGCCCGATAACTCATAGTAGTTAGAAAGGAAATAGTAGTTATAAATGAAACAGCAGTTAGAAATGAAATCGTGCTTAGAAACGGCATTGTCGTTAACAGTAAAATAATAGTTAGCAATAAAACCGTGGCCATTATTACTAAAATCGTCCTACATGGAGAGTTATAATGCAGAATCTTGCCAGTCGAATCCGTAACACAAAAATCGCACATAAACTGTATGCGGGATTTGGCATTATTTTATTACTCGTTATTGTTGCCTCATCGCTTAGTACCAAAAGATTTAAAGACATCAAAGATATCTATGAGAAAACCAATCTTATTTACAGCATCAATATTGAGGTGTTTCAGGCAAAAATAAACCGTGTTAAATATTTCTACGCCCCTGATGAAAAAACAAAAGATATTCTGGCGAAATTCGTTAAAAGCGCGACAGACTTAACAGACAGTGCAAAAACGCTGGCCTGGAGCGCCGATGAGTTAGGCCACATCAACAGCTTAAAAGAAAATTTAGAGGGCTTTCAGACATCGGTATCCGCAATGTCTGTTGCAACACAAAAAGCGGTTGCTATTCAGGAGAAAATGAATCAACTCCATGCACAAGCCACGCTGGAACCTGTTGCACAGACTATTCATAGCACCAGTTCATTCCCTGATAACGATGCTTATTACGCGATTAGCAGACTGGCTTTCTTGTTAAGTGAAGTACAAAAGCTGAGTTATGAGCTGCAAATAACAAAAGATGAGAAAACCGTCACTGCGCTGAATAACCGTTATACGGAAACGGAATCCGCCTATCAGGCCTTACCGATTTTACCTGCCGACCTGAAAAGTCAGGCTGACGCGTTGCGCAATTATATCAAGCAATATCAACAGATTAATGCAGACTATTACACCGCTTTCGATGACGTGAAAAAAGCAGAGTATTTAGTCATGAGAGCAGGAACGAAAAGCAGCGCAGACATCAACGCGCTGACGGCCATTATCAAAGCGAAAAACGATGAACTGGCCTATCACTCCGCTACCGTTACCATGATTATCGGTCTCATCGCCGTAATCATCGGTATTATTATTTCGATCTACATCACCCGGATTATTACCAGACCCATCATCCATAACCTGTCGCTGGCGGAACGTATTGCCAGTGGCGATCTCACCACCTCGATTCAGACCGATCGCCACGATGAACTGGGGCGGCTTACCCACGCAATGGGGACGATGAATGAACAGCTGCGCCACGTTATCTCCGAAGTGCGGGACAGCGTCGGTAGCGTCAGCCAGTCGGCAAGCAAAATTGCCACAGGCAATAGCGATCTATCATCGCGCACCGAGCAGCAGTCGGCAGCCGTAGTTGAAACCGCGGCGAGCATGGAAGAATTGACGTCAACGGTGAAAAACAACGCCGACAACGCCAAGCATGCCAGTCAGATCGCTGCCGATGCCTCCAAGAATGCGCTGAAAGGTGGCGAAGTCGTGAAACAGGTTGTGACGACCATGGACAATATCGCGGCCAGTTCCAAAAAAATCGCCGATATCACCACTGTCATCAATAGCATTGCTTTCCAGACCAACATTCTGGCGCTGAACGCTGCGGTAGAAGCCGCGCGTGCCGGTGAACAAGGCCGTGGTTTTGCCGTGGTCGCAGGCGAAGTACGCAGTTTATCGCAGCGCAGTTCTCAGGCCGCCAAAGACATCGAGTCCCTGATCGCAGAGTCCGTCGAGCGTACCAATGCGGGGAGTCATCTTGTGGCGGTTGCGGGAGAAACCATGGAGCAAATCGTCGATTCCGTTTCCCGCGTGAACGACATCATGGGGGAAATTTCCTCCGCCTCTGAGGAACAGAGCCGGGGAATTGGGCAAATCGCGCAGGCGATCAGTGAACTGGACACCACGACGCAGCAGAACGCCTCGCTGGTAATGGAATCCTCCATTTCCGCCAACTCACTGGAAGAACAGGCCGTGCTGTTAGAGAAGTTGCTTGAGCACTTCCGCGTGTCTCAATCTGACAACCGCGCTGGCTCACGTACGTCATCCTCTACGCCACGACACGCGCTGCCAAAACGCGTGTCAACGGCAGATAAGAAAGCCACATCGTCAGAAAGCGACTGGACGTCGTTTTAACGCTTCACGCCCGGATGGCCTCATGCGCATCCGGGCATATCTGTAACCCTATAGCGGTATCAAAAACAGCACCGATTTCGGTTAGCGCTACACCCCTTCATTCAGCGGCATCGTTGAGGGATTAGGGTATTGATACTCAAACCCGAGTTCATGGCAGATACGCTGCCCATCAACAATCTTCCCCTGATCGCTGTCGGTGACGGGTGCAAATTGCGGCGGAGACAGGTGCAATCTGCGCGCCTGTTCAGGGTAAAAATCCTGTCTGGCAGGATGTTCTGACGCACACAGGTTATAGATATGCCCACCGTTCGGAAGCTTAAGCAGCAGTAGGATCGCCGCCAGCACATCTTCCTGATGCACCAGATTCACACCCTGGTTACCGCGCGGCAGATTGGTTTTGCCGGCAAGGAAACGCCCGGGATGGCGTTCACCGCCGACCAGCCCCGCAAGACGCAAGATATCCACCGAAGTATCAGGTAGATGCTGCAACCACTGTTCGAGGGACACCAGCGTCTTCCCAGCTACCGTTGTTGGCTGTAGCGGCGAATTTTCTCTTGCCGTGCCGCTGCTATCGCCATAAACCGAGGTCGAACTGGTGAAGATGATACGCGGGACATGAAATACGCGCGCCATGTTCACAAGTTGCTGTACCGCTTGCACATAGCCTCCGCCCCCTTCCGCCGTTCGGCTGGCGGGCAATGTCACGATCAGCACGTCAACCTGTAGTAGTGCGCTAAGCTCATCAGCGTCACATTCCAGTTCCGGTGTCAGCGCCAGTTGATAGCACTCAATGCCGCTCATACGCGCTGCTTCCACGCCATCCTGAGTGGTTTTCGTCCCTGTCACGTGGTAACCGTGCCCATTCAGCGCCAGAGCCAGCGGCATACCCAGCCAGCCCAATCCAACAATTGATACTTTTTTCATCAGCCGTTCTCCCCTGCAAGGAGCCTGTTAATTAACATCACGCACCGCCTACAGAGTAAACGGCTTTCATGCCCATCGCTACAGAGCCTGTCCGATTTCAGCCGCGCTTTCTGTCTATCCTGGGCCGATATCTCGTGCAATTAGGCAGACGCATCACGCAACCAAAACGAACTTCCCACATCTGCTAAAAAAATGTTGCACAACAACCCGAACATGGTTTAGGTTATTCGACAGAAATCGTTATTCATTTAATAAATACTGACACAACAAAGAGACACTTTATGACACGCGTTCTGTTTAACCACCATCATCACCATCATCCTGATTAGTCTTTCGGGCAGTTGGTGCTGGAAGACGTTAAGATCTTCCAGTGGCGCAGAACACAAAGAGAGCCCTCGGAAGATCATCTTCCGAGGGTTTTTTTATGGCCCAATGTTTCTAAAAATTTTAAATTTGACAGGTTAATGAGGTTTCCATGCTGGATAAAACACGTTTACGGATAGCAATGCAGAAGTCAGGCCGCCTGAGCGACGATTCACGCGAACTGCTGGCGCGTTGCGGGATCAAAATCAACTTACAGCAACAGCGCCTGATCGCGTTCGCAGAAAACATGCCGATTGATATCCTGCGCGTACGCGATGACGATATCCCCGGTCTGGTCATGGATGGTGTTGTCGATCTGGGCATCATCGGCGAAAACGTGCTGGAAGAAGAGCTGTTAAACCGTCGTGCACAGGGCGAAGACCCGCGTTACTTCACGCTGCGCCGTCTGGATTTCGGCGGCTGCCGCCTGTCGCTGGCGATGCCGCTGGATGAAGCCTACACCGGTCCTGAATGTCTGCAAAACAAACGTATTGCCACCTCTTATCCTCACCTGCTCAAACAATATCTCGACAGACAATCTGTCAATTTCAAATCCTGCCTGCTCAACGGTTCCGTCGAAGTGGCTCCGCGCGCCGGTCTGGCCGATGCCATCTGTGATTTGGTATCAACCGGTGCCACGCTCGAAGCCAACGGCCTGCGCGAAGTCGAAGTGATTTACCGTTCTAAAGCCTGCCTGATTCAGCGCGACGGCGAGATGCCAGAAGAGAAACAGCTGCTGATCGATAAACTGCTCACCCGTATGCAAGGCGTGATTCAGGCGCGTGAATCGAAATACATCATGCTGCACGCGCCTAGCGAACGTTTGGAAGAAGTCATCGCCCTGTTGCCTGGCGCCGAACGCCCAACCATTCTGCCGCTGGCTGGCGATCAAAGCCGCGTTGCCATGCACATGGTCAGCAGCGAAACGCTGTTCTGGGAAACGATGGAAAAGCTGAAATCATTGGGTGCCAGCTCTATTCTGGTCCTGCCTATTGAAAAAATGATGGAGTGATGACGATGGCTGATAACACCAACAGCACTGGCAGCTTCAGCACGCTCGTTGACTGGCAGCGCTGTTCAGCAGAAGAGCAGCGTCAGTTACTCACTCGTCCGGCCATTTCTGCGTCAGATCGCATTACCGCCATCGTGAGCGATATTCTGGCAAACGTGAAAAGCCGTGGTGATAGCGCGTTGCGTGACTACAGCGCGCAGTTTGATAAGGTTCAGGTGAATGCGATTCGCGTCACCGAGGCCGAGATTGCCGCTGCCTCCGCTCGTCTGGGCGATGACGTCAAACAGGCGATGGCGATCGCCGTGCGTAATATCGAGACATTCCACAACGCGCAAAAACTGCCGATTGTCGATATCGAAACGCAGCCGGGCGTACGTTGCCAGCAACTCACTCGCCCTATCGCAACCGTCGGTCTGTATATTCCCGGGGGCTCTGCCCCGCTGCCGTCAACCGTGCTGATGTTGGGAACACCTTCGCGCATCGCTGGCTGTGGTCGTGTCGTGCTGTGCTCACCGCCGCCGATTGCCGATGAAATTCTGTATGCCGCGCAGCTCTGTGGCATTAAAGAAGTCTTTCAGCTCGGTGGCGCGCAAGCGATTGCTGCGATGGCATTTGGCACCGAGAGCGTGCCGAAAGTGGATAAGATTTTTGGCCCCGGCAACGCCTATGTGACGGAAGCCAAGCGTCAGGTTAGCCAGCAGCTTGATGGCGCGGCCATTGATATGCCCGCTGGGCCATCCGAAGTTCTGGTGATCGCCGACAGCGGCGCGACGCCCGCGTTTGTTGCCTCTGACTTGTTATCACAGGCAGAGCACGGCCCCGATTCACAGGTTATTCTACTCACGCCAGACGCAGCAATGGCCAAAGCTGTGGCAGACGCCGTTGAAGAGCAGCTCATGCAGCTGTCCCGTGCGGACATCGCGCGTCAGGCACTTGCCAGCAGCCGCGTCATCGTCGCGCGTGATTTAGCGCAGTGCGTTGAAATCAGCAATCAATATGGCCCAGAGCACCTGATCATTCAGACGCGCGACGCCGAATCACTGGTTGATAGCATCACCAGCGCGGGTTCAGTCTTCCTTGGCGACTGGTCGCCGGAATCCGCTGGCGACTACGCCTCCGGTACTAATCACGTTCTGCCGACCTATGGCTATACCTCAACTTATTCAAGCCTGGGTCTGGCCGATTTCCAGAAGCGCATGACCGTACAGCAGCTCACGCCGCAGGGGTTACTGCAACTGGCACCGACCATAGAAACCTTGGCTCAGGCCGAACAGCTGACCGCCCACAAAAACGCCGTTACCCTGCGTGTTGCAGCACTGAAGGAGCAAGCATGAGCAGCATTGAAGAACTGGCACGTGCCAACGTCCGTGCGTTGACCCCCTACCAATCTGCCCGTCGTCTGGGCGGTAACGGCGATGTCTGGTTGAATGCCAATGAATATCCTGAAGCACCAGAGTTTCAGTTAACGCTGCAAACGCTGAACCGCTACCCCGAGTGTCAGCCGGTCACGGTGATCAACCGTTACGCTGAATATGCTGGCGTAACGCCGGAGCAGGTTCTGGTCAGCCGCGGTGCCGACGAAGGTATCGAGCTGCTGATCCGCGCGTTCTGCGAACCGGGGAAAGATGCCATCCTGTTCTGTCCGCCAACCTACGGCATGTACGCCGTCAGCGCTGAGACGTTTGGCGTCGAACGTCGCACCGTAGCCAGTAAATCAGACTGGCAGTTGGATCTCGACGCGATTGAAGCACAGTTGGACGGCACCAAAGTCATTTACGTGTGCAGCCCGAACAACCCGACTGGCAACCTGATTGCACGGGAGGATTTACGCCAGTTACTCACGCTGGCACAGGGCAAAGCGTTGGTCGTTATCGATGAGGCCTACATCGAATTCTGTCCGCAGGCGTCCACCGCAGTCTGGCTAAGCGAGTTTCCTCATCTGGTGATTCTGCGTACTTTGTCCAAAGCCTTTTCACTCGCGGGGCTGCGCTGTGGCTTCACGCTGGCGAACCCTGAAGTGATTCAGCTTCTGCTGAAAGTCATTGCTCCTTATCCGCTGTCCACTCCGGTGGCAGATATCGCCGCGCAGGCGCTGAGTCACGAAGGGATCGCCAAAATGAAGGCGAATGTTGAGGAAATTACCTCCGCTCGCCGCTGGCTGAGCGATGCCTTAAAAGACATTCCCTGCGTTGAAGAAATCCTCCCCAGCGAGAGTAACTATTTGCTGGTGCGCTTTACCGCTTCCCCTTCTGTATTTAAAACGCTGTGGGATCAAGGCATTATTCTGCGTGACCAAAATAAGCAACCGAGCCTCGCAGGCTGTTTGCGCATTACTATCGGCAACCGCTACGAATGTGAACGCGTTGTTGCTGCATTACAATCATTGCCGGGCATCAACGCTTAATTTTAAGGAGCTCACGTGGGCCAGAAATACCTCTTTATCGACCGTGACGGAACATTGATTGCTGAACCGCCTGAGGATTTTCAGGTTGACCGTCTGGATAAACTGGCGCTGGAACCAGATGTCATCCCTTCGCTGCTGGCACTGCAAAAAGCGGGCTATACGCTGGTGATGATCACCAATCAGGATGGTCTGGGAACCGATAGTTTTCCGCAGGAAACCTTCGATCCACCGCACAACCTGATGATGCAGATTCTGACATCGCAGGGCATCCAGTTTGAGCAAGTGTTGATTTGCCCGCATCTGCCGGCGGATAACTGCACCTGCCGCAAGCCCAAGACTGAACTGGTCACTGCCTATTTGAATAGTGGCCTGATGGATGTGGCGAATAGCTACGTCATCGGCGATCGCCAGACCGATATTCAACTGGCACAAAATATGGGCATAACCGGCCTGCTCTACCAACGCGGTGGACTTAACTGGCAAGCCATTACCAACCAGCTGACCAAGCGTGACCGTCATGCACACGTCAACCGCGTCACGCGTGAAACCGCGATTGATGTGAACGTCTGGCTGGATCAGGAAGGTGGCAGCAAGATCAACACTGGCGTCGGCTTCTTCGATCACATGCTAGATCAAATCGCCACCCACGGCGGGTTCCGCATGAATATTGAAGTGAAAGGCGACCTGTACATTGACGATCACCACACGGTGGAAGATACCGGTCTGGCACTGGGTGAAGCCCTGAACAAAGCGCTGGGCGACAAACGCGGCATTGGCCGTTTTGGCTTCGTCCTACCGATGGATGAGTGTCTGGCACGCTGTGCGCTGGATATTTCAGGCCGTCCGCATCTGGAATACAAAGCGGAATTCAGCTACCAGCGCGTCGGCGATCTGAGTACGGAAATGGTCGAACACTTCTTCCGCTCGCTGTCTTATTCCATGGCCTGTACGCTGCATCTGAAAACCAAAGGGCGCAACGATCATCACCGTGTGGAAAGCCTGTTTAAAGTCTTCGGACGCACGCTGCGTCAGGCCATTCGCGTCGAGGGTGACACGCTGCCGAGCTCGAAAGGAGTGCTCTGATGAAGGTCGTCATTCTTGATACTGGCTGCGCTAACCTCTCTTCGGTGACCTACGCCGTGCAGCGGTTGGGGTATACGCCCGTTGTGAGCCGTGAGGCCGAGATTGTCCTGCAAGCGGACAAGCTGTTTCTGCCGGGTGTTGGCACCGCGCAGGCCGCGATGAATCAACTGGAAGAGCGCGACCTGATTGCGTTGATCAAGGCCTGTACCCAACCCGTTCTCGGTATTTGCCTCGGCATGCAGTTGCTGGGCACAAACAGCGACGAAAACGGTGGCATCCCCACGCTGGGGATTGTCGACACGCCAGTGAAAAAGATGGTTGACCACGGCTTACCGCTGCCGCATATGGGCTGGAATCAGGTCATTCCGAAGGCCGGACATCGTTTGTTCCGCGATATCGATGACGGTGCCTATTTCTATTTCGTTCACAGCTATGCCATGCCGGTCTGCGAAAACACGATTGCACAGGCCAACTACGGCGAAGCCTTCACCGCCGCGCTGGAAAAAGATAACTTCTTTGGCGTGCAGTTCCACCCTGAGCGCTCGGGTGCTGCGGGCGCGCAGTTGCTGAAAAACTTCCTGGAGATGTAGAACGTCATGATTATTCCCGCTTTAGATCTGATTGATGGACAGGTTGTCCGTCTGCATCAGGGTGATTATGGCCAACAGCGCCAGTACGGTAGCGATCCGCTTCCCCGCTTGCAGGATTACCAGCAACAAGGGGCTGGCGTGCTGCATTTGGTGGATTTGACTGGTGCAAAAGATCCTTCTGCCCGCCAAATCCCCTTGTTAACCACGCTGTTGGCTGGCGTGAGCGTACCGGTTCAAATCGGTGGCGGTATCCGCACCGAACAGGACGTAGAAGCGTTATTAAAAGCTGGTGCCAGCCGTGTCGTTATCGGCTCCACCGCGGTTAAGCAGCCGGAACTCGTTCAGCAATGGTTCACCCGCTACGGCGCAGAAGCACTGGTACTGGCACTGGACGTTCGTATCGACGCCAACGGCACGAAGTTCGTCGCAATCAGCGGCTGGCAGGAAAATTCAGACGCCACGCTTGAGCAGGTCGTCGAACAATATCTGCCGTTCGGTCTGAAGCATGTACTGTGCACCGACATTTCTCGTGACGGTACGCTGAGCGGTTCCAACGTCGAGCTCTATCGTGAAATCTGTCAGCGCTATCCACAGATTGCCTTTCAGGCATCCGGCGGCATCGGTAATCTGACGGATATCGCCAATTTACGCGGCAGCGGTGTGCAGGGCGTGATCGTGGGTCGTGCGCTGCTGGAAGGTAAATTCAACGTCGCGGAGGCTATTTCATGCTGGCAAAACGGATAATTCCCTGTCTGGACGTGCGTAACGGCCAGGTCGTCAAAGGCGTACAGTTCCGCAACCACGAAATCATCGGCGACATCGTCCCACTGGCGCAGCGCTACGCTCAGGAAGGGGCCGATGAGTTAGTCTTTTATGATATCACCGCCTCTTCCGACGGCCGTGTGGTCGATAAAAGCTGGGTATCCCGCGTCGCAGAAGTGATTGATATTCCTTTCTGCGTAGCGGGCGGCATTAAAAGCGTGGAAGAAGCAGGTCAAATCCTCTCTTTCGGCGCGGATAAAATCTCCATCAACTCACCGGCACTGGCCGACCCTGAGCTGATTACTCGCCTGGCCGATCGTTATGGCGTGCAGTGCATCGTCGTCGGGATTGATACCTGGCACGATGCGGCGACGGGCCGCTACCATGTCAATCAGTACACCGGCGATGAAGCGCGCACCAAGGTCACCACCTGGGAAACGCTCGATTGGGTAGAAGAAGTGCAGAAGCGCGGCGCGGGTGAGATTGTCCTGAACATGATGAATCAGGACGGCGTGCGCAACGGCTACGATTTACATCAGTTAAATCTGGTGCGTGATGTCTGTCATGTCCCGCTCATTGCTTCCGGCGGCGCAGGCACCATGGAACATTTTCTGGATGCGTTCCAAACCGCCCACGTTGATGGCGCGCTTGCAGCATCGGTGTTTCACAAGCAAATTATTAATATTGGCGAACTGAAACAATATCTTAAGCAACAGGGTGTGGAGATTCGAGTGTGTTAAGCGAAGCAGTTTTTCTAAACGACGAACAACGAAACCAGCTCGATTGGGAAAAAACGGACGGTATGCTGCCAGTTGTCGTGCAACATGCCGTCTCCGGTGAAGTGTTGATGCTGGGCTATATGAATCAGGATGCCTTACAGGCCACGGAAGAAAGCGGAAAGGTCACGTTTTTCTCACGTACCAAGCAGCGTCTGTGGACGAAAGGCGAATCTTCCGGCCATTTCCTCAATGTCGTCTCTATTACGCCAGACTGCGATAACGACACGCTGCTGATTCTGGTTAATCCTATCGGGCCAACCTGTCATCTGGGCACCAGCAGCTGTTTCTCACCTGCTGCCAGCGACTGGACGTTCCTCTATCAGTTAGAGCAACTGCTGGCCGAGCGTAAACATGCTGACCCGGATAGCTCTTACACGGCACGTCTGTATGCCAGCGGCACCAAGCGCATTGCGCAGAAAGTCGGTGAGGAAGGATTGGAAGCCGCACTAGCCGCTACGGTACACGATCGCGAAGAACTGACCAATGAAGCCGCAGATTTAATGTACCATCTGCTGGTACTGTTGCAGGATCAGGATTTAGATCTGGCGACCATCATCAATCGCCTCAAAGCGCGTCACAATAAGTAAGCATTTCCCCGCGTTATCAGTCATTGATAACGCGGGGCTTTAGTATCATGATATTGCAGCGTTAAGAATGACCAGCGCCTGAATAGACTTTACGTCCCCCCTTCCAGGTTTCCAGAACCGGGATATTACGCATATTCTTGACCGGGTTATTCTTATCTGCTGAGTCATAGGTCAGCGGAGAATCTGCCAGAATAACAAAATCAGCACATTTACCTGCGACTAGCGAACCTACCCACTTATCGGCATGGCATTGCCAGGCTGCATCATAGGTCGCGGCTTTAAGCGCAGCGAAACGGGAAATCCGCTCTTTCTCACTAAGTACAGCAGAAGCCGTCTCTTGAGATGCACCTTCCATCACGCGTGAAATAGCCTGTTCCATCATACGCAACGGGCCAAGCGGTGTAACACCGTTATCACTGTGTAGCGTAATCCTCATCCCGTGATTAAGAGCGGACTGGCAGCGGTCAAGGTGATCAGCCCGCTCCTCTCCCAATATGGTTTGCTGAAATGCCCATCCCCAATACCCTACATGACCAATTAAGAAGCTAGGCGAAATACCGAGTAGCTTCATTTCAGATAGATGGTCATCAGTCAGTAGGGATGCATGTTCCAGGCGATCGCGGCGCTGTTCATAGGTAGCCGATGTCACACCAGCCTCTTTAAATGACGCTAACGTCAGCCTAATGGCTTCGTCGCCATTCGTATGAATCATCAACGGCCAGTTTTTATCCACAACATTCTGCACCAGCGTATTGATATCAGTTAGAGGATTAAAGTTAAAGGCCCCGATATTTTCCTCACCCGGTGTCTTCTCATAGCGGTTATTACAGCAGTACGGCGTAGATTGATACCCCGTCAGTCCTTGGTTTGAACCATCTGAAATAACCTTGATATACGGCAAGTGAAAATGTTTATCGCCGTAGCCTGGGGAGTAAAAATCGACCACCTTATTATTGAAATCATCATCACTCGTAACGATCAGTGCACCACCTATTCGCACCGGACAGAGTGGAAGGTGTGCCCACGTGTTCAGAAAACCCACCTGATCGAAGCCGGGTTGAGCCCCTTTAGGTTCAACGCCAGCATCAAGCATATAAGTCACACCGCGCTGACTCGCCACATTCAACAGGCTGTTAACCGATTCAATTAGCATGAGTGCCAATTTTGCTTTGGGATAACTGCTGACAATGACATTCACGACAGGCTCTATGCCTGCTATTTCTTTAAGGATGCCGTCTGGTGGAATATCTTTACAAGACTTGCTAACAAGTTCAATCGCACACGTATTGATATAGGCCAGATGCATTGAGGCATTGATGACAAAGACAGGTCTTTTATCCGTCACACACTGATCAAGAACGGCAGCATTAAACTCCTTCTTTCCACCAATAAACAAGGAGGGATCGGCACCAAAGCCGATAAGCCAGCTATCATTTTTATTCGTAGCCGACTTTGCCTCCGCCGCCAGATAGGATGTCACCCAGTCCCTATTATAATTTTTTCGTAATTTCTGCTTGTCGAACGGGCTAACATCATTGCCGATAGCAGATAACATCGCGGTGTTAATAATGTGGACATGGGGCTCAATCAGGCCCGGCAACAGCGTTTGTTTGCCAGACAATTGATGCTCCGCTGTGTGTTTCGGCATTTTGGCCTTCACGTCTTGATATGAACCTGTCGCCACCACCAGTCCGCCATGAATGCCCATGGCTTCAACCGAAACCTCCTGCCCATCCTCCAATGTCAGAATCGCTTTTCCAGGGCTCCCATCCTTATTTAGCGCGGAACGGAATAATTTCGTTTCGATAAGCAGGCTGCTCTTTTCTTCTGGGATATCAATTGGAGTATCAGGGAGAAACGATTTCCACAGAGGGCTACAGCAGGAACAGCTTATGCTGCCAGAATGACTACACGCTTCGCTCATACACTTTCCTTATTTAGAGGTAACGCATTAGAAATGTTAATGTGCCGAATAAAAAATAGGCAATAGCATTAGAAACTTCAACGTCCAAGCAGTTGAAAATCAAAAAATTCATATTTTGTGTGCTGACGATCACTTAGCGGTGTGAAGGGCAAAAAGGAAAGCGTATTACGTGAGATCGCACCCTGATAAGTAATCAAACCTAATCGTCAATCGTGAGGAAGTGCGGAGAAGATGGTGGTTATAAATGTAAAAAAGCACCCGGGATGGGTGCTTTTATAAGGCTGGTATTTAAGACTAACGATTAGCCGTAGATATTAGCGCGGTCGCGGAGTTCCTTGCCCGGTTTAAAGTGAGGGACGTACTTACCTTCCAGCTCAACTTTGTCACCCGTTTTCGGATTACGACCTACACGCGGTGCACGGTAGTGAAGTGAAAAACTGCCAAACCCACGGATTTCAATACGGTCGCCTTCGGCTAGCGTAGAAGCCATTTGTTCGAGCATTTCTTTCACTGCATCCTCAACCACTTTGGCTGGGATATGAGATTGCTGTCCAGCAAGCCTTTCAATAAGTTCAGACTTGGTCATAGCTCCTCCAAGTGCGGTTATCAATAACCAGGATAACTGACTACCGTTACAAGAATGAGCAACTTACGTTGCTCATTCCACCGTAGTGATTACTCGCCTTTAGCTGCTTTGAACGCTTCTGCCATCGCGCTGGAGAAATTGTTTTCTTCCGGCTTGTTGTTAACAGTTGCGATTGCATCTTTCTCGTCAGCTTCGTCTTTCGCACGAACAGACAGGCTAACAACGCGGTTTTTACGATCAACACCGGTGTATTTCGCTTCAACGCTGTCGCCAACGCTCAGTACCAGAGTTGCATCTTCAACACGGTCACGTGAAGCGTCAGAAGCACGCAGATAGCCTTCAACACCGTCTGCTAATTCAACTGTAGCACCTTTGGCGTCAACTGCTGTAACTTTACCAGTAACAATAGCACCTTTCTTGTTAACAGACAGGTAGTTATTGAACGGGTCTTCAGCCAGTTGTTTCACGCCCAGGGAGATACGCTCGCGCTCTGCGTCAACCTGCAGAACAACAGCGGCGATTTCATCACCTTTCTTGAATTCGCGAACGGCTTCTTCGCCAGCCACGTTCCAGGAGATGTCGGACAGGTGCACCAGACCGTCGATGCCGCCATCCAGACCGATGAAGATACCAAAGTCAGTGATAGACTTGATTTTACCTTCAACGCGGTCGCCCTTGTTGTGGGTTTCTGCGAACAGCTGCCATGGGTTGGATTTACACTGTTTCAGGCCCAGAGAGATACGACGACGTTCTTCGTCGATGTCCAGAACCATCACTTCCACTACATCACCAACGTTAACAACTTTGGATGGGTGGATGTTTTTGTTGGTCCAATCCATTTCAGAAACGTGTACCAGACCTTCAACGCCTTCTTCGATTTCAACGAAGCAGCCGTAGTCAGTCAGGTTGGTCACGCGGCCAGTCAGACGCGTGCTTTCTGGGTAACGCTTAGCGATAGCGACCCATGGATCTTCGCCCAGCTGTTTCAGACCCAGAGACACACGAGTACGCTCGCGGTCGAACTTCAGCACTTTAACAGTGATTTCGTCGCCCACATTGACGATTTCGCTTGGGTGTTTAACACGTTTCCAAGCCATATCAGTGATATGCAGCAGGCCATCAACGCCGCCCAGATCAACGAATGCACCGTAGTCAGTAAGGTTCTTAACGATACCTTTAACTTCCATGCCTTCCTGCAGGTTTTCCAGCAGTTGATCGCGCTCAGCGCTGTTTTCAGATTCGATAACTGCACGGCGGGAAACAACAACGTTGTTGCGTTTCTGATCCAGCTTGATAACTTTGAACTCAAGCTCTTTGCCTTCCAGATGCAGCGTATCGCGAACCGGACGAACGTCTACCAGAGAACCTGGCAGGAACGCACGAATGCCGTTCAGCTCAACAGTGAAACCGCCTTTAACTTTACCGTTGATAATACCGGTAACAGTTGCAGCTTCTTCGTAGGCTTTTTCCAGCGTCAGCCATGCTTCATGACGTTTAGCTTTTTCGCGAGAAAGCAGCGTTTCACCGAAGCCATCTTCGATAGCGTCCAGAGCAACGTCAACTTCATCACCAACCTGAATTTCCAGTTCGCCCTGTGCGTTCTTGAATTGCTCTACCGGAATGGCAGATTCAGATTTCAGACCGGCGTCAACCAGTACGACATCTTTATCAATAGCAACAACAACACCACGTACGATGGAACCAGGACGGGTTTCGATTTCTTTCAGGGATTCTTCAAAGAGTTGAGCAAAAGATTCAGTCATGTTTGATAATCTTAAGGGTTTCAATTTAACGTCCATCTGGCATCCTGCTCGATGGGGTTGTTTAACATGCCCCGCTGTGCATCCTTACAGCGAGGTAAAAATTCAGTTTTCTGTGATTACGCTAAAATTTCGCGGGCATAAGCCAACGCGCGCGCTATCACTTCATCGATTGTCATTTCCGTTGAATCCAGCACCAACGCATCGGCAGCAGGCACTAACGGCGCAACGGGGCGGCTGCGATCGCGCTCATCCCGTTCTTTTATCTCAGACAAAAGACGTTCAAAGTTAACATTAAAGCCCTTCCCCTGCAACTGTAGCATGCGACGTTGTGCACGTTCTTCCGCACTGGCATCCAAAAAAATCTTCACTGGAGCATCAGGAAAGACGACCGTTCCCATGTCTCGGCCATCAGCAATCAACCCCGGAGCCTCGCGAAATGCGCGCTGCCGACGTAATAATGCTTCACGAACGCGAGGAAAAGCCGCGGCCTGAGACGCCGTATTGCCTACCGCTTCAGTACGAATTTCATGGCTAACGTCTTCACCTTCCAGGATGACTTTGAGTTGCCCGTCTTCTGCAACAAAGCGCACATCAAGATGAGAGGCCAACGGAACCAGCGCGTCTTCCGAACCGATATCCACATGGTGGTGCAATGCCGCCAGAGCCAAAACACGATAGATAGCCCCCGAGTCCAGCAGGTTCCATTGTAAAGCCTCAGCCAATGCCTTACACAAAGTACCTTTGCCTGCGCCGCTCGGTCCGTCAACCGTAATTACCGGTGCCATCACCGTCATTTCTCTCTCCTTTAATACTGGGAAGTTCCGCTTATGCCGTTTTATGGCATCACGGAACCTCATTATACGCATCAATACAGAGAAAGGTTACCCCAATGCCGGAATGGCGGGAAAAATAAGGCATTCTCTGAACGAGATGCGCAATTTCAGAAGAAAAATTGAGCGTAGTTCGGGAAAATCGATAGAGGAAAAAGGCACGGAAACCGTGCCTGGAGAGAAATCAAGCCAACTCGCTGAGACGTGCCAGTTGTTCAAAGTAGTCAGGGAAAGTTTTAGCCGTACATTTCGGGTCCAGAATCGTAACTGGCGTATCCGATAGCGCGACCAGCGAGAAACACATCGCCATACGGTGATCGTTGTACGTGCCGATTTCTGCCACTTTCAGCTTGGCAGGCGGCGTAATGCGAATGTAGTCATTACCCTCTTCCACTTCCGCGCCAACTTTACGCAGCTCAATCGCCATTGCCGCCAGGCGATCGGTTTCTTTCACGCGCCAGTTGTAGATATTACGCAGCGTAGTGGTGCCACCTTGAGCGAAAAGCGCCGCCGTCGCGATAGTCATCGCAGCATCAGGAATGTGGTTCATATCCATGTCGATCGCGTTCAGTTCACCGCGTTCACATTCGATATAATCCTCGCCCCAGCGCACAATAGCGCCCATTTTTTCCAGCACATCAGCAAAGCGAATGTCGCCCTGTACACTATTGCGGCCTACACCGGTCACGCGCACCACACCGCCTTTAATCGCCGCGGCGGCCAGGAAGTAAGAAGCCGATGATGCATCACCTTCCACCAGATAATCACCCGGTGAACGATACTGCTGGCGACCCGCAACGAAGAATCGTTGATAGTTTTCATGACGCACTTCAATACCAAACGCTTTCATCATATGCAGCGTGATATCGATATACGGCTTGGAAACCAAGTCTCCCTGAATGCTGATTTGCGTATCTTGCGCGGCCAGAGGCGCAGTCATCAACAGCGCCGTCAGGAACTGGCTTGATACGCTGCCATCTACGCTGATTTCGCCGCCCTGAAAACCACCGTGCAGACGAAGCGGTGGGTAATTTTCCTGTTCCAGATAGTCAATTTTCGCCCCGCCCTGACGCAGCGCATCGACCAGATGCCCGATTGGGCGCTCTTTCATCCGCGGTTCGCCTGTCAGCACAATATCGCCATCGGTCAGACACAGCGCTGCAGCCAGTGGGCGCATCGCGGTACCAGCATTCCCTAAAAACAGTTCCAGCGGTTGCGATGCCGTAAACGCCCCACCCAGACCGGTAATCTCACACACCGTCCGGTCAGACGACAGGTGGTAGTCCACTCCCAACGCCGTTAGAGCGGTAAGCATATGGCGGACATCGTCACTGTCTAACAGGTTAGTCAGCCGGGTCTTTCCTTCAGCCAAGGCCGCCAGCAACAGCGCACGGTTAGAGACACTTTTTGAGCCAGGAAGGTTAAGGGTGCCGTTAATCAGTTTGATGGGTTGTAGCGTCAGGGATTCCTGCATGTAAAGCCTATTCTTTCAACGTGGACATAAAAACCCCGGAAAGTCCGGGGCTGATCAAAATGTATCGAGGGGCGGTCTGAATCAACCGTGGCGACGAGCGAAGTCAGCCATAAATTCCGTCAGCGCTTTCACGCCTTCCAACGGCATCGCATTGTAGATAGAGGCACGCATGCCGCCTACTACGCGATGGCCTTTCAGCGCGTGCAGACCTGCAGCGACTGATTCTTCCAGGAAGACTTTATCCAGCGCAGAATCCGCCAACAGGAATGGCACATTCATGCGAGAACGGTTCGCTACCGCGACGTCATTACGATAGAAATCGTTACCGTCAATCGCGCTATACAGCAGCTCGGCCTTCTCCTGGTTACGTTTTTCCATTTCAGCCAGACCGCCGTACTCTTTCAGCCATTTGAAGACCATACCGGACAGGTACCAGGCAAAGGTCGGTGGCGTATTGAACATGGAGTCATTGTCCGCCAGAACCTGGTAATCCAGAATCGATGGCAGCTCACGGCGCGCCTTGCCCAGCAAATCTTCACGTACGATAACCAGCGTCAGGCCGGCAGGGCCGATATTTTTCTGCGCACCGGCATAGATCACGCCGTAACGGCTGACATCAATACGACGAGACAGGATGCTGGAAGAATAGTCGGCGACCACAATTTTATCGCCAAAGTCCGGCTCTTCTTCGATCGCAATACCGTCAATGGTTTCATTCGGGCAGTAATGCACAAACGCCGCGTCATCAGACAATTTCCATTCACGCATCGGCTTAATGCCGCGCAGTTCGCCCACGCGCGTTTTCACGTCAATCACGTTAGGCGTGCAGTATTTTTCTGCTTCATTGATTGCGCTGTGCGCCCAATATCCGCCGTCGATGTAGTCGGCCGTTGAGCGTTCGCCCAGAAGATTTAATGGCACTGCGGCGAATTGCGCACGAGCACCGCCGTGGCAAAAGAGCACTTTGTAGTTGGAGGGGATTTTCAGCAAATCACGCAGATCCTGTTCGGATTCAGCGGCAACCTGCATAAACTCTTTACTGCGGTGGCTGATTTCCATAACCGATGTGCCCAGGCCATTCCAATTACACAATTCCTGTTCAGCACGACGCAGTACTTCAACCGGCAGCATTGCTGGACCGGCGCTAAAATTAAAAATCTGAGTCATTTCCCCTCACCACACCTGAAAAATAGCGGCTCTTTTTATCACCGTTGTTACAAATACCATTTTTATAAACCTGACGGTTATAAAAATACCGCTGTTACAAGATAGTAGTTATAACGGAACGACCGCCATAACCACACTACTTTTACCCTGCTATCGGTTTTATCACTCGTCCATCGCGGCTGCAACGCTTATTGCGCTTTCATTATGCAAAACGGCACGTTACGCAGTCTGTTCTTTTTCACTGTTGCCGATCGGTTATGAATAAATAGAGTCTGAACAGAAAAATCCGTATCATGCCGCTTCCGCTAATCTCGATAAGAGTGAACACCATGACTCAAACGTTTATCCCAGGCAAAGACGCCGCCCTGGAAGATTCCATCGCCCGTTTTCAACAACAGCTCCAGGACCTGGGGTTTAACATCGAAGAAGCGTCATGGCTGAACCCGGTGCCAAACGTCTGGTCTGTCCATATTCGAGACCGCGATTGCCCGCTCTGCTTCACTAACGGTAAAGGTGCCAGTAAGAAAGCGGCGCTGGCCTCTGCGTTAGGCGAGTATTTCGAACGTCTGTCCACCAACTATTTCTTTGCTGACTTCTATCTCGGCAAAAGCATCGCTAACGGCGATTTCGTTCACTACCCGAATGAAAAATGGTTCCCTATTCCAGAAGATGATGCGTTGCCGGAAGGTATTCTGGATGCCCGTCTGCACCAGTTTTACGATCCTGAGCAGGAACTGAGCGCCAGCGATCTGATCGATCTGCAATCCGGCAATGCCGACAGAGGCATTTGCGCGCTGCCATTTACGCGTCAGTCCGATCAGCAAACTGTCTATATTCCGATGAACATCATCGGTAACCTGTACGTTTCTAACGGGATGTCCGCAGGTAACACCGCCAACGAAGCCCGCGTTCAGGGGCTGTCTGAAGTGTTTGAGCGCAGCATCAAAAACCGCATCATTGCCGAATCCATCAGCCTGCCAGAAATTCCGCAAGAGGTGCTGAACCGCTACCCTGGCGTGGTCGAAGCGATTGCAACGCTGGAAAAAGAAGGTTTCCCGATTTTCTCTTACGATGCCTCACTGGGCGGGAAATATCCGGTCATCTGTGTGGTGCTGTTTAACCCGGCTAACGGCACCTGCTTTGCCTCCTTCGGCGCACACCCTGACTTCGGCGTGGCGCTGGAGCGTACCGTCACCGAACTGTTGCAAGGTCGCGGCCTGAAAGATTTGGACGTGTTCACGCCGCCGACGTTCGATGATGAGGAAGTGGCCGAGCACGCCAATCTGGAAACCCACTTTATCGATTCCAGCGGTCTGATCTCCTGGGATATGTTCAAGAAAGAAGCGGATTATGAATTTGCCGACTGGAGCTTTAAAGGGTCGACGGAAGAAGAATTCGCTACGTTGATGGCGATCTTCAAGCAGGAAGATAAAGAAGTCTACATTGCTGACTATGAGCATCTGTCTGTTTATGCCTGCCGCATCATTGTGCCGGGAATGTCAGACATCTACCCTGCCGACGATCTGTTGTTAGCCAATAACAGCATGGGCGCTCACCTGCGTGACACGCTGCTGGCGCTGCCTGACAGTAAATGGGAACAAGAAGACTATCTGGCGCTGTTGCAACAGTTGGATGACGAAGGGCTGGACGATTTCACCCGCGTACGCGAGCTGCTCGGCATTGCCACCGGAAAAGATAATGGCTGGTTTACGCTGCGCGTTGGCGAACTAAAAGCCATGCTGGCACTGGCCGGCGGCGATCTGGATCAGGCATTAAGCTGGACAGAGTGGACGCAGGACTTCAACGACTCCGTCTTTACGGCACAGCGCAGCAACTACTACCGTTGCCTGCAAACGCTGCTGTTACTGGCGCAAGAGCCTGAGCGCGATCCGGCAGAATATTACGATGCCTTTACCAAAATGTACGGCAGTGAGACCGTCGATGCCGCTAGCGCTGCTGTTGCTGGAGAAGCGTGCTTCTATGGTCTGTTTGCCGTCGATGACACCTTCACTTCTTTACCTGCGCACCAGTCGCTGCTGGCAGCCTATGAAAAACTGCAACAGGCGAAACGTCGTTATTGGCAAGCAAAATAATGCCAGAATGATGAAGTCAGCACGCGTCTTATATCGATGAGTGCGATCGAGTGCAAATAGTCACCGAGAATAGCCCTTTATTTTAAAGGGCTATTTTATTAGCCAAAGGGCAATATTTATTATTCGTAATGCATAATCAGAACATTGTTATTAAATGGTGAAGTTTTAATTAAATTACATCGACAAGGTGGTACTGAAATTCTACAAAACATGATTTTTATTAACGCTAAATCGGTAGGTTTAACGTATACCATTCAACTCTTTTTATAAAATTTAAAATATTTTTTTATTATAAAATTCAATATATTAACTGCTAAATCACCCTATCCCACCCTGCTTGCTGACCTGTTAATTTCTTGCAATATGATCCACGTCAAATTTTACCGTATACTGCTTTGTTAGTATCTCAACGCTGATAATTTTTAAGAGAGAGTTAGTGTGAAAGCTGACAACCCCTTTACTCTATTACTCCCGGCTGCGATGGCAAAAGTTGCTGAAGATGCCGGAGTCTATAAAGCTACTAAACAACCGTGTACGACGTTTTATTTAGCGATCACAGCGGGTGTGTTTATTTCGATCGCCTTCGTCTTTTATATTACGGCCACCACTGGAACCGCGACGATGCCTTTCGGTATCGCGAAATTGATCGGTGGTATCTGTTTCTCCCTTGGCCTTATGTTGGTGGTCGTCTGCGGCGCAGACTTGTTTACCTCAACCGTTCTCATCGTGATTGCCAAAGCCAGTGGACGTATTACCTGGAAGCAACTAGCCTGTAACTGGGCAAATGTCTATGTCGGCAACCTGATTGGCGCGCTTTTCTTCGTTGGACTTATCTGGTTCTCGGGAGAGCATATGGTCGCAAAAGGTGCGTGGGGTCTTAACGTCCTGCAAACAGCTGAACACAAACTTGAACACACGTTTGTTGAAGCGCTGTGTCTGGGGATTCTGGCCAACTTGCTGGTTTGTCTGGCCGTGTGGATGAGCTATTCCGGCCGTACGCTTACAGACAAAATGTTTGCCATGATTCTGCCTGTCGCCATGTTCGTTTCCAGCGGCTTTGAACACAGTATCGCCAACATGTTCATGATTCCTATGGGCATCGTTATCAAAAATTTTGCGGCCCCGGAATTCTGGAATGCCATTGGCATGGTGCCGTCTCAATTTGAACATTTAACCGTTAGCCACTTCATTACCGATAATCTGATCCCTGTAACTCTGGGGAACATCATCGGCGGCGGCGTAATGGTCGGTTTGACATATTGGGTAATTTATTTGCGCGGTGGAGACAAGCACTAAGGTGCAATCGGCCGCAACGTCGGGTTTTAAGAAATCCATATCAAAGGTAGGTGTAAAATGACCGAGCTGAATGAAAAATTGGCCAATGCATGGCAAGGCTTTAGCAAAGGTGAATGGCAGGATAACGTCAACGTTCGTGACTTTATCCAGAAAAACTACACGCCGTATGAAGGTGATGAGTCTTTCCTGGCTGGCGCAACCAAAGCGACCTCAGCGCTGTGGGACAGCGTCATGGAAGGCATCAAACAGGAAAACCGTACTCACGCGCCTGTTGATTTTGATACCAATGTTGCTGCAACTATCACGTCTCACGACGCGGGATACATCAACAAAGGCCTGGAAAAAATCGTTGGTCTGCAAACCGACGCTCCGCTGAAACGTGCGTTAATTCCGTTCGGCGGCATCAAAATGGTTGAAGGTTCATGCAAAGTTTACGGTCGTGAACTGGATCCTCAACTGAAAAAAATCTTCACCGAATACCGTAAAACGCATAACCAGGGCGTGTTCGATGTTTACACTCCAGATATCCTGCGCTGTCGTAAATCAGGCGTTCTGACGGGTCTGCCAGATGCCTACGGCCGTGGCCGTATCATCGGTGACTACCGTCGCGTTGCGCTGTACGGTATCGACTTCCTGATGAAAGACAAGTTTGCTCAGTTCACTTCTCTGCAATCCAAACTGGAAAATGGCGAAGATCTGGAAGCAACAATCCGTCTGCGTGAAGAAATTGCCGATCAGCATCATGCACTGAGCCAAATTAAAGAAATGGCCGCTAAATATGGCTGTGATATTTCTGGCCCAGCAGCGACAGCTCAGGAAGCCGTGCAGTGGACTTACTTCGGCTACTTGGCTGCGGTGAAATCACAGAATGGTGCAGCCATGTCCTTCGGACGTGTGTCCACCTTCCTGGATATCTACCTTGAGCGCGATCTGGCTGCAGGCAAAATCACTGAGGAAGAAGCTCAGGAAATGATTGACCATCTGGTCATGAAACTGCGCATGGTACGTTTCCTGCGTACCCCTGAGTATGATGAGCTGTTCTCTGGTGACCCAATCTGGGCAACCGAATCTCTGGCTGGTATGGGTCTGGATGGTCGTACACTGGTGAGCAAAACCAGCTTCCGCTTCCTGAACACCCTGTACACCATGGGGCCGTCTCCAGAGCCAAACATGACCATTCTGTGGTCTGAAAAACTGCCACAAAGCTTCAAAAACTATGCGGCTAAAGTCTCCATCGATACCTCTTCTCTGCAATATGAGAATGACGATCTGATGCGTCCTGACTTTAACAACGATGACTACGCGATTGCTTGTTGCGTAAGCCCAATGATCGTTGGTAAACAAATGCAGTTCTTCGGTGCTCGTGCAAACCTGGCGAAAACCATGCTGTACGCGATTAACGGCGGCGTGGACGAAAAACTGAAAATGCAGGTTGGTCCGAAATCAGAACCGATCAAAGGCGATGTTCTGGACTTCGACGAAGTGATGGATCGTATGGATCACTTCATGGATTGGCTGGCGAAACAATACGTCACCTCGCTGAACATCATTCACTACATGCACGACAAGTACAGCTACGAAGCGTCGCTGATGGCACTGCATGACCGTGACGTGTTCCGTACTATGGCATGTGGTATCGCGGGCCTGTCTGTTGCTGCTGACTCCCTGTCTGCCATCAAATATGCCAAAGTTAAACCGATTCGTGATGAAGATGGTCTGGCTATCGACTTTGATATCGAAGGCGAATATCCGCAGTTCGGTAACAACGATGCTCGCGTAGATGAACTGGCTTGTGACCTGGTTGAACGTTTCATGAAGAAAATTCAGAAACTGAATACCTACCGTGGTGCAACACCAACCCAGTCTGTTCTGACCATCACCTCTAACGTGGTATATGGTAAGAAAACGGGTAACACGCCAGATGGTCGCCGCGCAGGTGCGCCATTCGGACCAGGTGCGAACCCAATGCACGGTCGTGACCAGAAAGGTGCTGTGGCTTCTCTGACTTCCGTTGCTAAACTGCCGTTTGCTTACGCGAAAGATGGTATTTCTTATACCTTCTCCATCGTACCTAACGCGTTAGGTAAAGATGACAACGTGCGTAAAGCTAACCTTGCCGGCCTGATGGATGGTTACTTCCACCACGAAGCCAGCATCGAAGGCGGTCAGCACCTGAACGTCAACGTCATGAACCGTGAAATGCTGCTTGATGCGATGGAAAACCCGGAGAAATATCCGCAGTTGACCATCCGTGTATCTGGCTACGCAGTGCGTTTCAACTCACTGACGAAAGAACAGCAACAAGACGTCATCACTCGTACTTTCACCCAGTCAATGTAATTTCCATGACTGTCTGAAAAAGCGTAAAATAAAGGCTCCACGTCAGTGGGGCCTTTTTCTCACCCTCGCTTGTCGTTCAGGTTGTTAGCCTGTTTTGCCAGCCCGCTATACTGTCCTCATCATGTGGATGGCTCGCAAAACAGATTCGACGCAGCATCTGTCACACGGTGTTTTTCTGTCAGTAATCCCTGCCAGATCGATACTTGCTTTCTTATGACTGCGCTCATAAAGACCGCTATTGTTCGGTCAAATTTGGAGAAAACCTCGCAATGTCACTTATCGGTCGCATCCACTCCTTTGAATCCTGTGGCACCGTCGATGGCCCAGGCATCCGTTTCATCATCTTCTTTCAGGGCTGCCTGATGCGCTGCCTGTATTGCCATAACCGTGATACCTGGGATACGCACGGCGGTAAAGAAGTGACGGTTGAAGAACTCATGAAAGAAGTCGTGACCTACCGCCACTTTATGAATGCATCCGGCGGCGGCGTAACGGCATCCGGCGGCGAGGCTATTCTCCAGGCCGAATTTGTGCGCGACTGGTTCCGTGCCTGCAAGGCAGAAGGCATCAACACCTGTCTGGACACCAATGGGTTTGTGCGCCGTTACGACCCCGTCATTGACGAGCTATTGGACGTCAGCGATTTAGTGATGCTCGACCTGAAGCAAATGAATGACGACATACACCAGAATTTAGTTGGCGTATCTAATCACCGTACTCTGGATTTCGCTCGCTATCTGGCAAAGCGCAACCAACGTACCTGGATACGTTATGTGGTCGTTCCCGGCTGGTCTGACGATGATGCGTCCGCACACAAGCTGGGCGAATTCACCAAAGATATGACGAACATCGAGAAAATTGAGCTTCTCCCCTACCATGAGCTTGGGAAACACAAGTGGATCGCGATGGGTGAAGAGTACAAATTAGACGGCGTTAAACCGCCGAAGGCCGATACGATGGATCGCATTAAATCGATTCTTGAAAGCTACGGTCACAAGGTCATGTACTAACCTCTGACGTTTTCTGAAAAATAGCGCGCTCAGGGCGCGCTATTTGCATTTTAGCGGGTAGATATCACAGCAGTGTTAATACGCTGCGCTAAGCCAAAGTCCCTGCTGCCTTGATTTTCACCTGTACCGCATTTCCCGGCAGATACGCCAACGGGATTTCCTGATAATCGATGATTTCAACGCTGCCTGCCCTAGCACCCATCTCTTCGGCAAGCACAATGGTTTGCTGCTGCAATTCGCTTTTTATCGTTTCACGATCGTTATCCGGCATTTTAACCACACGTTCGATCTGTGCGCCCACCGCCCCTAACGCCACACCCACCGCATTGGCCGCATCAAAGTTCTGCGGACGCACGACCTGGCTGACACCGGATAAAACGTCAGGCAGCAAAATACTGCCGCCGCCTACCAGCACTGCGGGAATAGCCGCGCTTGAGGATTTAATCCGATCGATAGCACTTTCCACTTTCTCAATCATCTGGCGATAAGCCTGCTGGCAAAATGCATTATCCAGTTCGGGCAGTGGATGAGGAAGAGCCGTAATCCATCGTTCACGATGAAGTTGCAGCATGATATCGCTGAGCGTTAGCGTCTCACCGCCAAAGCTGACGCCCTGTTCAAGCAGGCGATAGCCGACACTATCCGGCCCAAGGGTAAGTTTTCCATCCTGAGACTGCCGTACGCAGGTTCCACCTCCAATGCCGATAGAAATAATGTCTGGCATTCTGAAATTCGTCCGCACATCGCCGACTTCAACGGCGATTGCCGATTCACGTGGGAAGCCATTCACCAGGACGCCAATATCGGTCGTCGTGCCACCGACATCGATAATCAGCGCATTATCCAATCCCGAAAGATGGCATGCCCCGCGAATCGAGTTCGTTGGTCCACAGGCCATCGTCAAAATGGGATATTGCTTCACCATGCTCTCGGACATCAATGTGCCATCGTTTTGCCCGAAGAACGGCGTAGCGTTGATACCGTGCCGAACCAGCGCTTGCGTAAAGCCGTTAACAAAGCGGTTCGCGGTACTTTGCAACGATGCATTCAGGATGGTCGCGTTTTCCCTTTCCAGTAATCCCGTGCTGCCTATCCGGTGGGATAACGACAGGGCGACATCCGGTAATGCCGCATTCACCCACTGCGCAACCTGCAGTTCCTGCTCATTATTTACGGGAGAAAATACGCCACAGATAGCCACGCTATCGACATGCCCGCGCATCTTGTCACAAACCGCAAGTACTTCATCCTGCAGTACGGGATGAATCTCTCGGCCATCAAACTCATAGCCGCCATGGATCTGATAGAAATGCTCGCCTAACGCCCTTTGCCACTCGTCATCCCAACCACACAGCGGTGGGACGCTATCGCTACTTGGCAGGCTCAGGCGCAGTAACCCGACGCGGTCCAGCCCTTTCCGCTCAACAATCGCATTGGTACATTGGGTTGTACCCAACATCGCATAGCGAATATGCTGTGGTGCGATGCCAGACTGCACCAATACCTCCGCAATCACCCGTTCGATGCCGCTGTAGATATCCAGGCTGGTAGGAAATTTGGCCGTCGCGACGCAGCGCAGGTTCGCATCTAAAATTGCCGCATCCGTGTTGGTGCCGCCGACATCAATCCCGAGTCGGTAATCATTTTTATGTAACATCGGGAAAGCCTCAGCGATTCGCAAGCAGTTCTATCGGTACATACTGCACCGGATAACCGAAATACTCCGGCCCCGCAACGTCAATCCCTTTTGGCGTTCGCCACTTGTCATTGCACGGATAGGCAATCACATCAACTCGCTGCCCATAACGTAAATGCTCGGTGATGATCGGACGTCCGGTTTCACTATCTACTATGGAGATTAAATCAGGCACAACGGCCAGCAGATTATCCTGCGTAGGTTCTGCCGTCTGTGAAGAACGATAAGCCAACAGGAGCTCATTCTGAAAAAGCACCGTAAACGATTCGCCTTTGTCGCTCCCCATGCCATCCAGCACGACTTTGCCCCGAGCAAAACCGCCCGTTGTACGCCGCGCTACATCAACAATTTTGCCAGATGCAACAATATGACCATTCAAGACCGTCAGTAGGGACTGTACCGGATGACTGCCTGACTGGTGAGCCTGACGCAGCATTCTTCCGATATCCTGCGCCAGCGTCAGCGTGCCTTTGATAGCGCTACGCTTAAGTTGGCTACCGCGTAAGGGGTAATCGCACATCGCACAAGCAGCACCCATTTGTTCAACAATCGCACGGGCCAGCCGTTCCGACCACATACCATCTATGGGATTAAGAATGACTGCATTGCCCTTCTCATCTGCCAATGTATTCGGTGCGGAGGTTAAATCATCGAGAAAAAAGGTCACCATCTGCGCTTCGGGGAAGGCTCTCCCCATCGCATCGCAATCGATAACAGGTAGCCCTTTTGCGGCCGCAACAACTAATGGGATGAGTGAATTGATGCCGCCGACTTCGATAGAAAAAGTCCCAGATGCTGATTCAGCGAGATAATTCTCCATTGTTTCAAATGCCAAGAGAATTTGCCGCGGTGAAATGATTTTTTCTACGGAAACCGTCGGTGCCCCCATAGTACTGCACGGGATAAAAAGCTCGTTATCCTTTACGTCGTCCAGATTGCACAACGTTACAGGCTTTCCATGGCGCAAAGCATTTTTCGCAATTAGCGATCCTAAATAAGGATCCCCTCCGCCACCGGTGCCAAGAATTGAAGCTCCCAGAGCGATATCATCTATCATTTCAAAATCAATATAGCGGACCATTACTTATCCAATAACCACGGAACAACCTAGGATTTAGAGAACGAATGGGCAGACTCTGCCAACTGCGGGAACATTTTCCGCATAGCGATATACATCACCAGGCTGATTATTATGCCATCCAATGTAGAAACGGATGTGATCGTAAACAAATCAAAGAAATCTGTAGCGGTTAATAAGCTTACAAAACTGCCGCATAACCAGGCGATAGAGGCACAAATATTCAGTAAAGGTGGCTGTGATGCATCCTGCTTTAGGCGCGAGGAATCGAAAAAGTAATATTCAGCAAGGTAAACCCCTGCAATAGGGGAAATCAGAACACCGAGTAATGACAGAAACTGGGTGAAGTTATTAATCATCCCGTTATAAGCCAGAAACAGACCCGCAAATGCCATCAACACAACGAGTATTGGCCGAGATATTACTCTGATAACAACAGATAAACCTAATGAGGCTGAAATTAGATTAGAGCTATTCGTCGTCCATTGCGCGAAAATTAAAATCACAATCGCTGAAACACCGAGCCCTATGGTGAAAAATATTTCAACCAAATCGTCACTACCAACCATACGAGTCAATATGAGTGCGACAAGAATCGTTGCACTATTTCCCAGTAAGAATCCCAAACCTGAACCTAATATGGCATCTTTACGCGTTCTGGAATAACGGGCGATATCAGGCGACATGATACTTGCTGCCACTATCCAGATAGAAACAACGTAAGAAATAGCACTCCCTAAACTTATCGGCTTTTTAATGACAACTTCAGCAGGAGAAGAATGACCATCAGCGGCGAGATATATTCCTGAGACGATGAGTATAAGCATTAAGGGGACACTTAATGCGCTTAGTTTCCCTAACGCACGAACCCCCCAAATAGCCGTCGATGCCATCAGGGCCATGCCGAAAAGCAGGATAACAAAGCGCCCAGGCTCAAGTTGATAATGTAATAGTGCTTTTTGCAGCATCACACCAAAGAAATCGAGTTGAAAGGCAAACCATCCAACCAGTGAAACAGCGGAGAATACGCCTATCACTTTCCCACCTAGTCGCCCAAAAACAGAGATACTGAGTAGCGTTGTTGATAGCCCGCAGCCATAACCAACGTTCGCACATAATGCGGCAAGAACACCGAGTAAGGCTGAGCCAATAAGCGTGGCACTGATGGCCTGAGAGAATGGTAATCCACTACTTAGGAAAGACCCGAGAAATAGACCAGAGATATCGATCCCTATAGCCAGCCATATCAAGGCAATGACATACCAACTTTTTCTTGCTTCGACAGGGACTTTTTCGTATTCGTAATCATAAATTTGCCGCTCCTGTTGTTCTTTTTCAGGTACAGCTTTCCCTTGAGACATAACTCCTCCATTAAATAAGCAGCAAATAATTATTGTATCGTTGTGATATTTTATAGAGGTTGCCTGACGGCGTATAGAACAATGGTGCCGTCAGCAAGCTAACAACACCATTGTGCTTATGAGAGACCCTGATGTGACGCATAAAACCACACTATTTGTGGTAACCACATCAGTAATGTGGCGTGACAACAAGATAAATGGGTTTCATATCGATTAATACAGATATATTTTGATGTTAACATTCAGATATGTAATGTATGCGAAGGACATGCTATGCGCTTAGATAAACTGGAGATCCGCTGGTTAAAGCTTTTTTGTAAAATTGTTGAAAAACAAGGCATTACTAACGCACAAGCCGCGACAGGCTTAAGCCAGCCTGTACTAAGTCACTACCTGTCTCGCCTCGAGGATACGCTCGGGCTAGTCTTGTGCGAACGTGGACGTGGTGGTTTTGCCTTAACAACCGAAGGTGAGGTCGTCTATCAGGAGGCAAAATCTGTTATTTCCACACTGGATGACTTTGCCAACAGACTAGCCCGTATAAAGCATCAGCTTATCGGTAAAGTCAAATTAGGCTGTCTGGATAACATTGCAACCCACCCCAATAATGTTGTATCTCAGGCGATAACCCAGCTTTATGCCCAAAGCCCAGAAGTTAATGTCGAACTTGAAATTATGGAATACCTTCCACTCATGGAACGGCTAAAAAATGGACATCTCGACATTGTTCTCAGTGCCCTGCCCGATGATATTCCCTCAGATATTTTTTATGAGCCTGTCTTCGTTGAGCACAGTTACTTTTATTCACTAGCAGAAAATGCTGAAATTATAGAACGTGAATGGATCAATGGTGAATTAAATCCTCGTCGACTGCTAATCGGTGGGCATGCCTTCAACGAAATATCTAAACAGTTAGGTCCTGTATCAAAGCAAGGTTTCCATCAAACAGCCTGGCATCTTGAGGGAAGCCTACTGCTTCTGCTGGCAGGAACGCATATTGGCTTTCTTCCCGATCATTATGCCAACGCCTGGGTTGAAAAAGGAAAGCTTGCTGCAGTCGCCCCTGATCGTTTAAAGCTAACCAGCATATTTTATCTGGTGCGAAACGCGAAGCAGCGCCTTAGCCCAGTGGCCGAAGCGCTGTGGAATAACATGGTAGAAGCTGGACAAAGTTCGCTTGCCAGCCTCGATGCCGTTAGCTCAAGCAGCAGCTAATGGCGTTGGGTGGTGATCGGCCTTTCTGAGCAACATCATCAGGTAGATCATGGCAACAACCGCGATCAACACAAACAGCAATCGATCGGAGTAGCTCTGCATCAATACCGCAGCAACGCTTGGTCCGCAAAGACTGCCAAGCGTATAGCTGAGGAGCAACGCCTGATTCATCGCGACCAGTTCGTCAGGGCGCACTTTTTCACATGCCCAAGACATGGCAACGGGATACAGCGTAAACCCTGCACATCCCAGCAGGAACAGCGATGGTGCCATGGCATAGTGGCTAATGCTTAACATAGCAATACAGCCAATAATCACCACAAAGACTAATACCCGCAGAACCAGCAATCGGCCATAACGATCGGCCATACGTCCAACAGGCCATTGCCCGATAATCCCAGAACTGATCAGCAGCGCCATCCAGTATCCAACCTGCGCATCATTCATTCCCTGATGGGAGAGATACAGCGGCATCAGACCATATAGCGATCCTAAAATTGCGCCGGAAATAATACAGCCGTGTACGCCTAAACGGGCACTGCGGTACGTCAGCATTTTCCACATGTTGACATGCTTTTCTTGCTGCTCTGGCGGCGTAGGGAGACGAGTAAACAGCAGCGGTAATACCGCCAAAATAACTAACGCGACCATCCACGGCAGCACGTTCAGCAACGCGCTCGGCAATATACCAAGCAGGAGCTGTCCAACTACGCTACCGAGATAATAAGCAATCATATAGGCAGCCAGCAGTTGCCCTCTCTGCGTCGGTGTTCCGCTACATAATAAAGCGCTTTCAACCACGACCCAGATTAATGCACAGCCGATACCGGCAAGGAAGCGCCAGAATAACCAACTGCCGATATCCCCAGAAATACCGAGACCAACGATCGCGATACCAAATAATAAAGCCGCGAAATAATAGCTACGGTTAAATCCATAAAGTTTGATTAACTTACCGGCTAATAGCGTACCAACTAGATTGCCGCCGAAGTAGGATGACCCAACAAGGCCAACCTGCCAGACAGGAAGAGATTGATAACTCAGCCACAGTGGTACCAGGGTATTTAATACCGCAATACAAACCGTCAGCAGCAAAAGTCCGCAGAGCAATAACAGCACTGGGCGGGAATAAGCAGACATAGCGAAGTGGATAACCAAACAACCGGAGAAGAGTGAGCGCATCATGCCACTGCGTATATAAAAGTCAATCCGGGCAAAAAGTGCTAAAAGTCCTTTCCCAAATTATGGATTGAAAGAATTCATCAACGTCCATAAGAAGGCAGTCACGCTTAAAAGCAGGGTGCAGCTATTCTGCTGATTTCAAATCATTTTTAACTTAAAATTTAAGTCGAACGGGTTGTTTAAGATAGAGAAGCTATTTTTACGATGAAAAAATATTACCGAACAGAAGGCGTAAAAAAAGCGCCTTTAAACGGGCGCTTTTTTTCAGGTCATCGGCGATTAGCCAATAAATTCCAGACCGCCCATATACGGACGCAACACTTCTGGAACTTCAATACGGCCATCAGCCTGCTGGTAGTTTTCCAGAACAGCAACCAGTGTACGACCGACTGCCAGACCAGAACCGTTCAACGTATGAACCAGTCGAGTCTTCTTGTCGGACTTGCTACGGCAGCGAGCCTGCATACGGCGCGCCTGGAAATCCCAACAGTTTGAACAGGAAGAGATTTCGCGGTACGTATCCTGCGCTGGCAACCAGACTTCCAGATCGTAAGTTTTAGTCGCACCAAAGCCCATATCACCTGTACACAGCAAGACCTTACGATACGGTAATTTCAGCAGTTGCAGTACCGTTTCGGCATGGGTCGTCAATTCTTCCAGCGCCTGCATGGAATCTTCAGGGCGGACGATTTGTACCAGTTCAACCTTGTCAAACTGGTGCATACGAATCAACCCACGCGTATCACGACCATACGAGCCGGCTTCTGAACGGAAGCAAGGCGTATGTGCAGTCATCTTCAGCGGCAAAGATTCTTCATCAAGAATTTCGTCACGCACTAGATTGGTCAATGGAACTTCAGCGGTCGGAATCAGCGCATAATTGCTGCTTCCCGCTTCTTCACTCAACGGTCTGGTGTGGAACAGATCTTCTCCAAATTTAGGCAACTGACCCGTACCGTATAACGTGGCATGGTTGACCAGATAAGGCACATACGCTTCCTGATAGCCATGCTGCTGTGTGTGCAAATCCAGCATGAACTGGGCAAGCGCACGATGCAGACGGGCAATCTGTCCTTTCATCACGACAAAACGCGCACCGGTTAATTTCACCGCAGCGGCAAAATCCAGCCCGGCAGCCATCTCTCCGAGTTCAACATGATCGCGTACGGGGAAATCGTACTTACGTGGCTCACCCCAGCGAGTCACTTCCTGGTTCTGCGTATCGTCCTTTCCAAGCGGCACAGAGTCGTCCGGCAGGTTCGGGATCGTTAACGCCAGATCGCGAATTTCATTCTGCAACTGATCCAGCTCGGCTTTCGCGGCATCCAGTTTTTCGCCTAATGTGTTAACTTCACGACGCAAAGGCTCGATATCTTCACCGCGTGCTTTCGCTGCACCAATCTCTTTCGATCGGGAGTTACGCTCTGCCTGCAGGTTTTCAGTTTCTACCTGCAATACTTTACGACGTTCTTCCTGCTTACGCAGGGTCTCAACATCCAGCTTAAAGCCTCTGCGAGCCAGTAACTTTTCGGCGACTGCGTCTAGCTCATTGCGCAGTAAATTGGGATCGAGCATGCTAATCCTGTGCTTATGATTATCAAATGAAATGGTGGCGTACACGGCGCGCTACGCGGCCGGTTTCAGAAAATACCGCAATAACCTTACCGCAACGCTTAGTTCAACGGTAGCGTTTTGTCGGGCTATTTTGATCCTGAGTGGCAAGCCAGGCGAGCTTTTCACCAATTTTGCCCTCAAGGCCGCGTGAGGTCGGCGCGTAATAGTGCGTATCGGCCATTTCCGGCGGAAAATAGCTCTCGCCAGCGGCATAGGCATTAGGTTCATTGTGTGCGTACCGATACTCAGCGCCGAGCCCCATTTCTTTCATCAATCGAGTAGGCGCATTGCGCAAGTGCTCGGGAACATCATAGTCTGGCTTCTCGCGAGCATCCTGCATCGCGGCTTTAAATGCGCTATACACGGCGTTACTTTTAGGGGCACAGGCCAGATAAACAATCGCCTGAGCAATGGCGCGCTCCCCTTCTGCGGGGCCGACACGAGTGAAACAATCCCAGGCGGAGATAGCCACCTGCATCGCACGCGGGTCGGCGTTGCCAACATCCTCCGATGCAATCGCCAACAGCCGTCGGGCAACATACAGCGGGTCGCCGCCGGCGGTAATGATTCTGGCGTACCAATAAAGCGCCGCGTCCGGCGAGGAACCTCTTACCGATTTATGCAACGCTGAAATCAGGTCGTAATAGCGGTCGCCTTTGTTATCAAAGCGGGCACTACGCTCACCAGCGATTTCGTTGAGGAGTGCTGGCGTCAGAACACGCATGCCCTGCCCGTCGATTTCCGCCATGTCGGCCATCATTTCCAGACTATTCAGCGCACGTCTGGCATCGCCGTTGACCAATTCGGCCAGCATCCGCGCGGTTTCGGCAGGCAGAACAATATTCTGTCCGCCATATCCTCGCTCGCTGTCGCTCATTGCCTGCTGCAAGACCTGCTCGATATCTTCTGCCGTCAGCGCTTTTAGCAAATAGACGCGGGCGCGAGATAACAGGGCGGAATTGAGTTCGAAAGAGGGGTTTTCGGTTGTCGCACCAATGAAGGTGATCGTTCCATCTTCGATATGTGGCAGAAATGCATCCTGCTGACTTTTGTTGAAACGATGGACTTCATCGACAAACAGAATAGTGCGACGCCCCGCATTGCGATTTTGTCGGGCACGCTCAATCGCTTCGCGAATTTCTTTGATGCCGGACGTCACGGCAGAAATACGCTCAACATCAGCCTGCCCGTAATGCCCAATCAGTTCTGCCAGCGTGGTTTTTCCCGTTCCTGGCGGCCCCCAGAGAATCATTGAGTGCAGTTGCCCTGCCTCAATGGCTCGTGGCAGAGGCTTACCGGCCCCTAACAGGTGCTGTTGGCCGATATACTGTGCCAACGTCGCTGGCCGCATACGCGCGGCCAGCGGTTGGAATTCATTATGGGAAAAATCAAGGGACAGGTTGCTCACTCTGGCCTCACTGACGCTGGTCATCCAGCGTGACGCCTTTCGGCGGTGTGAACGTAAATTGCGCGGCATCAACAGCGCCGTTTTGCTGGTTTTTCAGCACATAAGTGCTCCGCTGCCCGTCTTGTTCCGTCGCGGTAAACTGTTTGATTGTGCCGCTTGTCGTCACATTAATCGCAAACTGCTTCAGATTGCCGCTCGCTGACTTCGGCGTAAGCTCAAAATCATCGCCTTTCTGGCGCACATCGTATTTATTCCAGTCGCTGGCATCGTTACGCGTAATCAGAATGAACGGCGTATTGCCTGTCGCATCTTTCAGCCAGGTTGCCGTGACTTGCTCAACAAACGGATTATAGAACCAAAGCGTTTTGCCGTCAGAAATCAACGTACTTTCGTCAGGTGAGGTAGTTTTCCAGTTAAATAAGTTCGGGCGTTTCAACCACAGTTCGCCTTCCCCTTCCTGTACCGCTGCGCCGTCAGCACTGGTGACTTTCTGGCTAAAATTGGCGTGGAAACTGTTTACTTTATTGAGGCGACCCTGCAAATCTTTTGCCGCGTCCGCATAGACAGCGGTTGAGGTAACACCTGCAATCAGGCAACTGATAGCTAACCACTTTTTCATACACATAATCCTTTGAATTTCTTAATATAACGAACCTTCATCTATCGAGATAAGACGCGTTGTATAGCGCCTATGTTCTTTACAGATCTGTATTATTCGTCGAGCTGCATTATCTATAGATCTATGTTATCTGAACCCACTCGGACGGTGATAGGTGAATTATCTGCTTATTGCCGCTTTTACGCTTCTTTGCATAAGGGCTGCTCGCGCAGCCCTTATCGTGGAGTGACATCAATCAGTACCGCGTGCCTATTCCATTGATGGCGGAGCCAATACTTCGCGGTTACCGTTGTGCCCTGGAGAGCTGACGATACCCTGCGCTTCCATTTGCTCAACGATTCGCGCGGCACGGTTATAGCCGATTCGGAACTGACGCTGGACGCCCGAGATGGATGCACGACGTTTATCGACCACAAACTCTACCGCCTGATCGAACAGCGGATCGAGTTCTTCATCGCCATCAAGACCGAGGCTTCCTCCTTCAGCATCGTCGCCACCGCTGACAATATTATCGATATATTGAGGGCGACCGCGCGCTTTCCAGTCCTGAACGACGGCGTGAACTTCCTCATCGCGCACAAAAGCACCATGAACACGGACAGGTATCGAGGAGTTCGGTGCCATATACAGCATATCCCCCATCCCCAATAGCGACTCTGCGCCCCCTTGATCGAGGATTGTGCGTGAGTCGATCTTACTGGAAACGGTAAACGCGATACGCGTCGGAATGTTCGCTTTGATCAATCCGGTGATGACATCAACCGAAGGACGCTGCGTCGCCAGCACCAAGTGAATCCCCGCAGCACGCGCTTTTTGCGCCAGTCGGGCAATCAGTTCTTCAACTTTCTTACCCACCGCCATCATCAGGTCAGCAAATTCATCGACCATAACAACAATATACGGCAGTTTTTCCAGCACTGGCGGCGTCATATCCATGCTGTCACCCGGCTTCCAGAACGGATCGGGAATCGGACGCCCCATCGCATTTGCCGTCATCACCCGTTCGTTGTATCCCGCCAGATTACGCACGCCAAGCGCCGACATCAGCTTGTAACGACGTTCCATTTCACCGACACACCAGCGCAGCGCATTGGCCGCATCCTTCATGTCAGTGACAACTTCCGTCAACAAATGCGGAATGCCTTCGTACACCGAGAGTTCCAACATTTTCGGGTCGATCATGATAAAGCGTACGTCTTCCGGCGTGGCTTTATACAACATACTGATGATCATTGCGTTGACGCCGACCGATTTACCCGACCCCGTCGTACCAGCAACCAGCAGGTGTGGCATTTTCGCTAAATCGGCAACGACAGGTTCGCCCGCAATATCTTTACCCAACACAATCGACAGTGGCGATGGATTATCACGGAACTGATCGCAATCCAGCACTTCTCGCAGGTAAACCGTCTGGCGATGCGCATTAGGCAACTCCAGCCCGACGTACGGTCGGCCGGGAATAACCTCAACAATACGCACCGCGACAACTGACAGTGAACGTGCCAAATCACGCGACAGATTCGAGATACGTGCTGCTTTAACACCCGGTGCCAGATCCAATTCGAACCGTGTGATCACCGGTCCAGGAGAATGATCGACCACATCGGCTTTTACCCGGAAATCAGCCAGACGTGCTTCAATCAGTCGCGCCGTCTGTTCCAGTGCAAAATTATCAACAGGCGCTTCGCTAGCCGGCGGTGGGGTCAACAAATCCAACGTTGGCAGCGGCGTAGTCGGCTTCTGCAACGGTTGTTCATTACGCATCAGGAACGGGTGAATCAAGCCATCCATTGCCGGATGATGCGTTGGTGTTGCCACCGCTTCCTGTTTTGCGACCTCAACAGGCGCTGACGTTGGTTGCGCTGGCTGACTAAACGTCAACGGGTTGTGCTCATCCTCGTCGTCCTCATGTTCACCAGCATGCATCGGCGGAAGCTCGGGTTCAGAACGGTAGGACGGCGGTGTATACGTGGACTCGCTGAACGTAGTCAGTTCAGGCTCGCGCTCATTCTCCGCGCTAAACGGCGAGAATGAAAAAGCGTTATGCGATGTGACAGGATTTGGCTGAACAGGCGCACTGACCACAGGCGGTGCTATCGGAGCAGGGATTTCCTCATCGCGCTGCAATTCGCTGGCATCATAACGTGACTGCTGCTGTGCCGCGAAATCTCTGGCTAGCTGTGCTTGCAGAAGCGCGTCTTCATCGTCTTCCTGTAACGGGTATTCATCACCGTAACGCTGGCGTTGCTGATCCAGATACGCTTGCTGCAATGCGGCTTCCTGCTGGGCGATATCATCCGGTGTCTCTTCCTGATACACGTCATTCGCCACTTCCGCTTCTTCGCTACCGTTCTGCGCCTGCAGCCTTGCTTGCTCTTCAGCCAGCCGCTGCGACGGCAGTTTGATTCCGTATGACGCCAGCTCGCGGCGAGTAGGGATACGTACAGGATTAGGACGCGGCAGTTCAGGCCCTACGCCGCGTTTAATCTGCGGGTTATCATCCCCATCGGCACTGAACGCCGGCATAAAGGTGTTATTCGCGTCGAAATCCGTATCGCGTGCCAGTTGTGGCGGCTCAGCAAACGGTTGAGCCACAGGTGCCGCAACAATCGGTGGTACGGCACTCTCTCCGTAACTATTTCCGTAAGGTGCATACGCACTGCTATGGCGTTCAGGCGAGCTTGCGATCTCTGGCATTGCCGCTGGCGTTTCAGGGATTTCAAACGAATACAGCGGCGGATTTAGCGACGGCGTCGAATCAATCGCGGACGGAGTAACAGGCGGCACAATACCAGCCGATGAACCAGAGAATGCTGACCCTGATAATACTGAATCAGACACTGCCACATCAGACAATGTTGACCCTGCCACCGGCGTTTCAGCGGAGAGAGCCGGTTGTGTCGCTGTCTGTGCGTTCTCAGCTAACGGTGATGACTCGTCTATCTTATTGTCTGCCGTCGTGTCGTTTACCGCATCAGCCACGGAAGGCGCAGAAAACAGAACATCATCGTCATCACGCTGTTGTGTGACTGCCTCACCCGACGCCTCATCGTGACGCAGATTAAGCGCATCGCGCTCATCCTCTTCACGATCGTGTTCTTCGCGATAGTCCTCGTCGCGGCGTGAACGGTTTGACATAAACGTCAGACAACCCAAGACACCTGCACCAATTTTTTCAGCGATTGTTAACCATGACCAGCCGGTAAACAGCGTTAACCCTGCCCCCCACACGCACAGCAGAATCAGCGTTGCGCCCATGCTGTTGAAACGTGGGATCATTGAGCTGCTCAACAGGCTTCCCAACACACCACCGGAAGCAAAATAGTAGAGATCGTCAATATTCAACGCAGCCAAACCGCAAGAGGTCAGGATCAGCGCCAATGTCCCAATCAGGCGAAGTGAAAAGGTAAAGTAGTCAATAGTCTGGTTGTTATCACGCTGGCGGAAAGCGACCCAGCACAGGGATAACATAATCGGTGGAATGGCGTAGGCCAGCACACCAAAAATGAAGAACAGCGTATCCGCCAGCCATGCACCTGCTACACCACCGAGGTTGTGAATAGGTTCATGCCATGCAGTCTGTGACCAACTGGGGTCGGAGGGGCTGAAACTGAGTAGTGCGACACTAAGATAAACCGCAAAAAGTGCCACAACGATTAAAATCGCTTCAAGCAAACGACGTGTTCCACTGAGCTTTTTCAGGGTAACGTCTTTATCTTCTGTATATTCCTGGCTCAAGAGTCTCTCCAGGGGCCTGTAAGGTTTATGACAAAGCGCCGAGAAAACCCGGCGCTGGAACTGTATAAATTCACAGGAGTGTAGCTGAATTTATCGGGTTTTGCACCCACACATTTATCGCGTCTTAATGACCAGACGGTTGCTTTGCTTCACTTCTTCCATCACCACGTAGGTACGGGTGTCGTTTACGCCCGGCAAACGCAGTAGCGTTTCACCCAGGAGCTTACGGTAAGCGGACATGTCTGGCACACGCGTTTTCAACAGGTAGTCAAAATCACCGGAAACCAGATGACACTCCTGAATTTCTTCCAGCTTCTGCACCGCAGCATTGAACTGTTCAAACACATCAGGCGCGCCGCGGTTTAGCGTTATTTCAACAAAAACCAGCAGTGACGCATCCAGATAATGCGGGTTTAGCAGCGCTGTGTAGCCGTTAATGAAGCCCTGTCTTTCCAGACGACGTACACGTTCCAGACAAGGCGTTGGCGACAGCCCAACACGTTTGGAAAGCTCGACATTGGAAATACGTCCATCTTTTTGCAATTCGTTCAGGATGTTACGATCAATACGATCGAGATCTTTGCCTGGTCGTTTTTTAGTGTCTACCATTATTATTGTCTCTCTTCACTTTTCCCTGCACCCGCTTTACCCCGATAGACCTCATGTATCAGAGCTACCCCTAAAGAAGACACGCTGCCTATTTTGTATATCAACAGTCATTAACTTCTCGTTCTCGCCCCACGTATTGCTCACCCGCGAAAAGACCATCACGTCATATCCGTGGCCCAAAGGCCTACTACCTGCGCAAAAACGAATAAAAAGCCGAGCTTTTAACTGTTCACATACAAAAAATTTCCTCTTACCCAGATGTTTTCGCAAATGCACAGCCGATTGTCAAAGCAAAACAACGAAAATCAGAAGAAACTGCCAGATTGGATAAGCCAGAGCCATTCTCCGAGGTGACTTCAATCATTTTACTTATGAATGTGGCTGATTTTTCAGCGATTTGTCATCCTCATCGTCATTAACGATTAAACAAATAGCTAGCAACTTTTCTGCATACTTTTTTTACTCTTGTAATTTCCTTACAATCGTTCGCATTGTCCGTGGTAGAGACTGTTCGTAGTAAGGAAGCGGGTTTGTTGTAGAAACCGTTATATGAACATGATCCGCCGTCATGAAATGAGGAAAGCATGGGTACTGTTAAACATCACAAGTTATTGATTCTGGGTTCAGGCCCGGCTGGCTACACTGCCGCTGTTTATGCTGCACGGGCGAACTTGCAGCCAGTATTAATCACGGGTATGGAAAAAGGCGGTCAGCTGACGACTACGACCGAAGTAGAAAATTGGCCGGGTGATGCCGATGATTTAACTGGCCCGCTGTTAATGGAGCGTATGCATGCACACGCGACCAAATTCAATACCGAAGTGATCTTCGATCATATTGAACGTGTTGATTTACAGAACCGTCCCTTCCGTTTATTCGGCGATAGCGCCGAGTACACCTGTGACGCGCTGATCATTGCCACGGGGGCATCGGCTCGTTATCTCGGCCTGCCGTCTGAAGACGCGTTTAAAGGCAAAGGGGTTTCTGCCTGCGCAACCTGTGACGGGTTCTTCTACCGTAACCAGAAAGTCGCCGTAGTTGGCGGCGGGAATACCGCAGTAGAAGAAGCCTTGTATTTGTCTAACATCGCGGCGGAAGTGCATTTGATCCACCGCCGCGAGACGTTCCGTTCAGAGAAAATTCTGATCGACCGCCTGATGGACAAAGTCAAAAACGGCAACATCATCTTGCATACCAACCGTACGCTGGACGAAGTGCTGGGCGATGACATGGGTGTAACCGGTGTCCGTATCCGCGATACGCAGAGCGACGCGGCAGAAGAACTGGAGCTGGCTGGCGTGTTTATCGCTATCGGCCACAGCCCGAATACCGCAGTGTTCGGCGGTCAGTTGGAACTGGAAAACGGTTATATCAAAGTGCAGTCCGGTATTCACGGCAACGCGACACAAACCAGCATTCCTGGCGTCTTTGCCGCAGGCGACGTCATGGATCACATCTACCGTCAGGCCATTACCTCCGCAGGTACCGGCTGTATGGCGGCACTGGATGCCGAACGTTACCTTGACGGGCTGACCGTCAACAAGTAATACACTGTTGATAACGGAGCGGCGACGGCCGTTCCGTTTTCTTTACTTCTAGTTTGCCTTCCGCAACACAAAATTGATCGCCTCACCCATTTCCCCTCTCCTTTTCGTTTGCAGCGCGCCCCTGTCGCGGTAACATGGCGTCATTCTGCGTGATAGAAGATAATTTTGTTAACTAACAGTTGCATGAGAGTTATTTTCTGTTAAGTCCATTTCTGCAATATAACGAACTGGTGCCTGATGAAAAAAACCAGACAGCAAGAACTGACCGCCTGGCTGAAACAACAGAGTAAGCTGGCGCAACGTTGGCTACGAATTTCACTACTGCTTGGGTTCCTGAGCGGTGCGTTAATCGTGGCACAAGCCTGGCTGTTAGCTACGCTGCTTCATGCCTTGATCATCGAGCATGCCACGCGCGAATCATTGCTCTCCCCTTTCCTGCTGCTGATTGCCACCTTTATTCTGCGCGCACTCAACAGTGTGTTACGCGAGCGTGTTGGTTTTCTTTGCGGACAAGCCGTTCGACAACAAATTCGTAAGCTGGTACTGGATCGATTGCAACAGCTTGGCCCTGCCTGGGTACAGGGCAAACCCGCCGGCAGTTGGGCAACGATGATTCTTGAGCAGGTTGATGATATGCAGGATTATTATGCCCGCTACCTGCCGCAGATGTATCTTGCCGCACTGATCCCGCTGCTTATCTTAATCACCATTTTCCCAATCAACTGGGCTGCTGGCCTGATTTTGTTTCTAACCGCTCCTCTTATCCCGCTTTTTATGGCGCTGGTTGGCATGGGCGCGGCGGATGCCAACCGACGTAACTTTCTGGCGCTGGCACGCCTGAGTGGACACTTCCTCGATCGCCTGCGCGGTATGGAAACGCTACGTCTGTTCCATCGTGGTAAGGCTGAAACCGAACAAATCCGTCATGCTTCCGAAGATTTCCGTAGTCGCACGATGGAAGTGCTACGCATGGCGTTTCTCTCCTCGGGCGTACTGGAGTTTTTCGCCTCCATTTCGATCGCCGTTGTCGCCGTTTATTTCGGTTTCTCTTATCTCGGGGAGTTGGATTTTGGTCATTACGGCATGGGAGTGACGCTCTTCGCCGGCTTTCTCGTATTGATTCTGGCACCGGAATTCTTTCAGCCTTTACGCGATTTGGGCACCTTCTATCATGCCAAGGCTCAGGCTATCGGGGCAGCAGAATCGCTGGTGACTTTTTTGTCAGAAGAAGGCGAAACCGTCGGCTTTGGCACACATGAATTCAGCAGTAATACCGCCATTGCTATCCGAGCGGAAGATCTGGTTGTCCTCGCGCCGAATGGCACGCCGCTGACCCAACCGTTGACGTTCGATATTCGCGCAGGTGAACGTATCGCGCTGGTCGGCCTTAGCGGGGCAGGAAAAAGTTCGCTGCTTAATGCGCTGCTGGGCTTCCTGCCCTATCGCGGTTCATTAACCGTCAACGGCCAGGCATTGAACACGCTGACGCCTGAATCATGGCGTAAGCAGTTAAGCTGGGTCGGACAAAATCCCCACTTGCCGGAACAGACGCTGCGCAGCAATATTCTGCTGGGTAATCCGCAGGCCAGCCCTTTGGAATTGCAGTATGCGATTGAGCACGCGTATGTACAGGAATTTTTACCGCAGCTCCCGCAAGGGCTGGAAACGACCATCGGTGACGGTGCAGCGCGCCTTTCCGTCGGACAGGCACAGCGCGTCGCCGTTGCCCGTGCGCTCATTCACCCTTGCAACTTATTGCTGCTGGATGAACCGTCAGCCAGCCTGGATGCCCATAGCGAGGAGCTGGTTATGACGGCGCTGAACGACGCGGCACGTTCGCAGACCACGCTACTGGTCACGCATCAGCTCACCGAGATCACCGAGTATGATGCAATTTGGGTCATGGACGGCGGTCGGTTAGTTCAACAGGGTGACTATCAAACACTCCGAGCCGAAGCAGGTCCCTTCGCGACGCTGCTGGCACAACGACAGGAGGCGCTGTAATGGCTCAGATGAAAACGATGCAGGTATTAAAACCGTTTCTCGCGCTTTATCGTCAGCACTTCTGGTATTTGAGTCTGGGCGTGGTATTAGCCATTGCAACTCTGCTGGCCAGCATTGGTCTACTCGCGCTATCCGGCTGGTTTCTGGCGGGTTCCGCGCTGGCAGGGATCGTCGGGCTATTGACCTTTAACTACATGCTGCCCGCCGCTGGCGTGCGGGGCGCAGCGATTGCACGTACGGCCGGACGCTACGGGGAAAGAGTCGTCAGCCACGATGCCACCTTCCGCGTTTTGCTGCGCCTGCGTGTTTTCACCTTTTCTCGCATCCTGCCGCTCTCGCCGGGGGGACTGGCACAATTTCGTCAGGCTGAACTGCTAAACCGGCTCGTAGCGGACGTAGATACGCTCGACCACCTCTATCTCCGCGTGATTTCACCCATCGTCAGCGCTTTTGCCGTCATTCTTATCGTTTGCTATGGCCTGAGTTTCATTGATGCCTCACTGGCTCTGACGCTGGGTGCCATCATGCTGGTACTGCTGCTGTGCCTGCCGATTGTCTTTTATCGGGCGGGAAACGGCATCGGACAGGATTTGACCGCGCTGCGTGCACAATACCGCCTTCAGTTAACGACCTGGCTGCAAGGTCAGGCGGAACTCACCGTCTTCGGCGCACTCAGTCGCGTCCGTCAACAGTTGGCTCTGGTGGAAATTAACTGGCTGCGCCGACAACGTCAGCAGGCCAACCTTACCGGTCTGTCTCAGGCGGTGATGATTTTATGCAGCGGGCTGACCGTTACCCTGATTCTGTGGCTGGCAGCGGATGGGGTTGGCGGTAATCCGCAGCCCGGTGCGTTAATTGCGCTATTCGTGTTCGCCTCACTTGCTGCTTTTGAAGCACTGGCTCCCGTCACGGTGGCCTTCCAGCATATGGGGCAAGTGATTGCCTCCGCGGCTCGGGTCGATCAAATCATTCGCCAGCCCGTTGACGTCACGTTCCCAGAGCATGGGCCAGAAACCCCACGCGAGGCGTCACTTGATGTCTCACATGTCGGTTTCACGTATCCTGGCCAGCCGCAGCCCGTGTTGCAGAATATTACGCTTTCCATTCAACCAGGCGAGCATCTGGCGCTGCTGGGGCGTACCGGATGCGGGAAATCGACGCTATTGCAATTGCTGACCCGGGCATGGAATTGTGAATACGGAGAAATTACGCTGAATGGACATCCCCTTGCCGATTGGCGGGAAGACGATCTCCGCGCCATGATGAGCGTGGTGCCGCAACGCGTGCATATTTTCAGCGCAACGCTGCGTGATAACCTGCTGCTAGCCGCACCAGCCGCACGGGATGAAAAACTGTCTGAGGTATTACAGCAGGTTGGGTTAGAAAAACTGCTGGAAAACGAAGGGCTGAATGCCTGGCTGGGAGAAGGCGGTCGACAGCTGTCCGGTGGCGAGCAGCGCCGTATCGCGTTGGCACGCGCCTTATTGCACGACGCACCGCTCGTTCTATTGGATGAACCGACTGAAGGGTTGGATGCAGAAACCGAAAAGCGTATTCTGCAACTGCTCCGCCAGCACTGTGCCGATAAGACGCTGATCGTCATCACTCACCGGCTATACGGCTTAGAATCGATGGATCGCATCTGTATTCTGGATGATGGCAAAGTGATCGAACAGGGGAGCCATCAGGACTTAATGGCACAACAAGGTCGTTATTGGCAGTTCCGCCAACACGTCTAGGGCAAACTCGGTTGAAACATAACGTTTGAAAAATATGCGTCTATACCAACTTTCGCTTCAATCGCTTCAGTTCCCTGATCCGAATCATGCGCTAGATGACCCCAACGGCCTGCTGGCCGTTGGCGGCGACCTCTCCGTTGCCCGCCTAAAAGCGGCTTACCGACAGGGCATTTTCCCCTGGTTCTCTCCCGGTGAGCCGATCTTATGGTGGTCTCCAAACCCGCGCGCGGTCCTGTTTCCTGGCGACTTGCATATCAGCCGCAGCATGAAAAAATTTCTGAAGCGCCATACGTTTCATGCCACGCTGAATCAGGCCTTTGATGATGTTATTCACGCCTGCGCCCATGAGCACCATGACGGCACCTGGATTACGCCGGACATTATCTCGGCTTATCGCCAGCTTCATCAGGCAGGAGAAGCACATTCTGTCGAAGTGTGGCAGAATGGCGCACTGGTTGGTGGGCTATATGGTATTGAGCAAGGACGGTTATTTTGTGGCGAGTCAATGTTCAGCCGCACGGATAATGCGTCAAAATACGCGCTGCTGGCATTTCAACAGCATTTTATTCGCCACGGTGGTGAACTGATCGATTGTCAGGTGTTAAACGCCCATACGGCTTCTCTGGGCGTGAGTGAAATACCCCGCGATCGCTTTCTGCAACAACTTTCGCAGTGGCAGGATCTCACCGTCGATGACGGCTGTTGGCGACCACAACCGCTCACCAACCCCGCAATTTGACAGAGAAATCGGGCAAATAACGCCCCAAACGTGAACGCTTCTTTACATAATGTCGGTTTTTCGGCATTATCTTGCGGTTAAAAAATAAAGGTAGTTAGACCTAGAGGATTCGATGGCCAAAGAAGACAATATTGAAATGCAAGGCACCGTGCTTGATACGCTGCCCAACACCATGTTCCGCGTTGAATTGGAAAACGGGCACGTGGTTACCGCTCATATCTCCGGTAAAATGCGTAAAAACTATATCCGCATCCTGACGGGTGACAAAGTCACTGTAGAATTAACCCCGTACGACCTGAGTAAAGGCCGCATTGTCTTCCGCAGCCGCTAACCGGTTCGCTCATCGCTAATCACAGCGATATATGAGGATGTGTCTCCCTCTCCAGCCCTTCCCTTCATGGCAAGGGCTTTTGTTTTTTTTAAAAAAAGTTTTGGGGAGCCAACCGTTTAAGGTCAATAGTTTCAGGGTCAACAGCCTGCTTGTCATGGATTCCCTGTATGAAGCCTGACTCTCATCTATTTTCTCCCCTTTCCTTTCAGGAGAATGCACCGCTCTATCGCCAGCTTTACGAACGAGTGCGTCGGGCTATCAACACAGACCTATTGTCACCGGGTGACCGTCTGCCTTCCGCACGTATGCTAGCGAAAGAGCTAGGCGTCGCACGCGGAACGATAGAACAGGCTTACTCGTTGCTGATTGCCGAAGGTTATCTGCAGGCACGTGGGCAAGCAGGAACGCGGGTGAATCCCGATTTACCCTTAGCGCCAACTTCCGTTACCGATGCGACGGTATCCCCCTCAGCGCCAGACGATGAACAAAATGTACTGTGGCGTCCATCGCAACTGTTGCCTTTTCAAATGGGCGTTCCCGCTTTTGACGCCTTTCCGCGCAAACTATGGGCTCGGCTGGGCGCACGTTATCTTCGCAGCATGCAGTTACCGGATTGGGATTACCCTGCACCTTATGGCTTACCAGCGCTCAGAAACGCCATCGCCTCTTACCTGCAAGTAGCGCGTGGCATTGACTGTACCGCCAGTCAGGTATTCATCACCTCAGGTTGGCGCGCCAATTTACAACTCACCACTCTGGCCTTGCTGAAATCCGAGCAGCGCGTCTGGGTTGAAGATCCCGGCTATCCCCCTACTCGCCATCTGCTATCACAGTCTGGGTTATGTCCGGTTCCGGTCACCGTCGATCGTGAAGGGCTCAACGTGGAGCACGGTATCGCGCTGGCGAATGATGCCAGTATGGCCGTTGTCACGCCCGCACATCAAAGCCCCTTGTCGATGTCGCTGTCGCTTCCTCGGCGACAGGCATTATTGCAGTGGGCAACCGAGCAGAATGCCTGGATAGTAGAGGATGATTATGATGGGGAATATCGCTACGTCAGCCGCCCCCTTCCCGCGCTCGCCAGTCTGGATCGTCATGGGCGGGTTCTGTATGCGGGCACCTTCAGCAAGGTGTTATTTCCGGGGATTCGGTTGGCTTATTTGGTGGTACCACAGGCGCAGATTGCCACATTTGAACACATCAGCCGAATTTTCTTCGCTTCCGCATCGCCAACCATGACGCAGTCTATCGTTGCCAGCTTCATCGCTGAGGGCCATTTTGCCCGGCACATTCAGCGTACACGACGCCTTTATGCAGAACGTCGCACCGCCACTATCGCGTCACTACACGGTATTTTAGGCGATCGCATACACATCGACGAACAGCCCGGTGGGATGCATTTAGTGTTACGCCTACCGGATAGTATTCGCGATCGGCTGCTTGCCGACCGCTTGCTGGCTCAGGGGATTGCTGTTCAGCCGCTATCACGTTGGGCTGTATCAGGAAAGGGTGACAACGCACTACTCGCCAGTTTCACCAACTGCACCACGATGGCAGAACCAGAGCGGCTTGCCATGTTGATTCTGGCCGAGCTTGAACAGCACGGGCGTTAATTAGCTCAGATTGGCTTTTTCCAGACCGTACAGCTTATCTGCGGAACCGGGAACGACCTGAAACGCGACGCCCAAACGATTCCAGCCATTAATCGCGATAATCATGAAAGATAAGTCAGCCAGATCTTCTTCTGACAGCTGTTCGCGAACGCGCGTAAACACCTCGTCCGGTACGCCATGCGGCGGAAGATGAGTCAATACTTCTGTCCACTCAAGTGCAGCACGCTCACGCAGGGAAAAAAGCGGTGATTCACGCCAGACAGCCACATGATGCAGGCGTAGTTCGCGCTCCCCATTAATCTTGGCTTCTTTAACGTGCATATCAACGCAAAATGCACAGCCATTAAGCTGAGAGGCACGCAGCGTAACCAGATGGCCTATTTCGGCCAGAAATGGTTTCTTGTGCAGAATGTTATTGAACTCCAGATACTTCTTGGCAGCCTCGGGAGACTTGCTGTAGTAATCAAGACGTTGGCTCATCGTTCACTCCAAAATGAGAAAGGGTTAAGGCGAAGAGAGACAGCCATATATCGAGTGACGCGTAACAGGGCTGGCAGCTCGGTAGCCATGATTGTGCAAAATCTTGGCCTATCCGAAAAGATCCAAGAATCGTGTTTTAAACTGGGCCATAATGCAAAATAGCGTACCAAGATCAGTCTGCGACCCAATAAAAAAGGGATGCCTCAGCATCCCTCTTAGATAATACATGATATTGATTAATTAACGCTTTCTGCTTTCCGCTTCTGTGCGCTCTGGAAGCCGTACGTCAGTTGTTGCGTCTCTTTATCCAGCTCCACCGTAACAGAGCCACCGTCCACCAGCGAACCAAACAGCAGCTCGTTGGCCAGCGGCTTCTTAAGGCTTTCCTGCATCAGGCGTGCCATTGGTCGGGCGCCCATTGCTTTGTCGTAGCCTTTTTCTGCCAGCCAGTCGCGCGCTTCATCGCTCACTTCCAGCGAGACGCCTTTCGCATCCAGCTGCGCCTGAAGCTCTACGATAAACTTATCGACAACCTGCTGAATGACGTCAGTCGACAGATGGTTGAACCAGATAATGCCATCCAGACGGTTGCGGAACTCCGGCGTAAAGACCTTTTTGATCTCTTCCATCGCATCAGTGCTGTTGTCCTGATGGATGATACCAATGGATTTACGCTGTGTTTCCCGCACGCCTGCGTTAGTGGTCATGACAACAATGACATTGCGGAAATCCGCTTTGCGACCATTGTTGTCGGTCAGCGTACCGTTATCCATCACCTGCAACAGCAGGTTAAAGACGTCAGGATGCGCTTTTTCGATCTCATCCAACAGCAGCACCGCATGAGGATGCTTAATCACGGCATCCGTTAGCAGACCGCCCTGATCGTAGCCCACATAGCCCGGAGGCGCGCCAATCAAACGGCTAACCGTATGGCGTTCCATATATTCGGACATATCAAAGCGCAGCAGTTCGATATCCAGCGCTTTGGCCAGCTGTAGCGTTACTTCCGTCTTACCGACGCCGGTAGGACCGGCAAACAGGAAGGAACCAACCGGTTTACGCTCCTGACCCAACCCTGCACGACTCATCTTGATAGATTCGGACAGCGCCTCGATTGCCTTGTCCTGCCCAAACACCAGCATTTTCAGGCGATCGCTGAGGTTTTTCAGCACATCGCGATCGCTAGCGGAGACGGTTTTTTCTGGTATACGGGCGATGCGGGCGACAACCGATTCGATGTCACTCACGTTGACCGTTTTCTTACGTTTGCTAACCGGCACCAGTCGGCTGCGCGCGCCCGCTTCGTCGATCACATCAATCGCTTTATCCGGCAGGTGACGGTCATTAATGTATTTCACCGCCAGTTCTACCGCCGCACGAACCGCTTTCGACGTATAGCGAACGTCATGGTGAGCCTCATACTTCGGCTTCAGGCCATTAATGATTTGTATGGTTTCTTCCACGCTAGGTTCAGTGATATCGATTTTCTGGAAACGACGCGCCAGCGCCCGATCCTTTTCAAAGATATTGCTGAACTCCTGATAGGTGGTCGAGCCGATAACGCGAATCTTGCCGCTGGAAAGCAGCGGTTTAATCAGATTAGCCGCATCAACCTGACCGCCGGACGCGGCACCCGCGCCGATAATCGTGTGGATTTCATCAATGAACAGAATGCTGTTTTTATCCTGTTCCAACTGTTTCAGCAGCGCCTTGAAGCGTTTTTCAAAGTCACCGCGGTATTTGGTGCCTGCCAGCAGCGCGCCGATGTCCAGCGAGTACAGCGTGCACTCCGCCATCACTTCCGGCACATCGCCCTGCACAATACGCCAGGCCAGCCCTTCAGCAATCGCCGTTTTACCGACGCCAGATTCGCCGACCAGCAGCGGGTTATTTTTACGGCGACGGCACAATACCTGAATCGTACGCTCCAGTTCCTTATCCCGGCCAATGAGCGGGTCGATACCGCCAACGCGAGCCAGTTGATTCAGATTGGTGGTGAAGTTTTCCATACGATCTTCCCCTCCTGCCTGTTCTTCATTGACGGGACTTTCAGGGTTCGGCGCCTGATCGGATTCTTCTTTACGCGTGCCGTGGGAAATAAAGTTCACCACATCCAGACGGCTGACGTCATGCTTGCGTAGCAGGTAGGCGGCCTGAGATTCCTGTTCGCTAAAAATAGCGACCAGGACGTTGGCACCGGACACTTCGCTGCGGCCAGAGGACTGCACGTGGAAAACGGCACGTTGGAGTACGCGCTGGAAGCTAAGCGTGGGCTGAGTTTCGCGCTCGTCGTCACTCTGCGGTAATGTTGGTGTGGTTTGCTCAATGAACGCTTCCAGTTCCTGACGCAGCGCGGCTAAATCTACCGTGCAGGCTTCCAATGCTTCACGGGCGGCTGGGTTACTGAGCAGAGCCAACAGCAGGTGCTCCACGGTCATAAACTCGTGTCGGTGCTCACGCGCTCTGGCGAAAGCCATGTTGAGACTGAGTTCCAGTTCTTGATTGAGCATAGGCACCTCTCCCAATAAATCGCCTGACTTCAGGCTTTTTCCAGCGTACAGAGCAGCGGGTGCTCATTTTCTCTGGCATAACGATTAACTTGTACGACCTTGGTCTCAGCCACTTCAGCGCTGAATACGCCACAAATCGCTTTACCCTGATAATGCACGGTTAACATAAGCTGTGTGGCACGTTCAATATCATAAGAAAAGAACTTTTGCAGAACGTCAATAACAAATTCCATCGGGGTGTAATCATCGTTATTCAACACCACGTTATACATGGAAGGCGGCTGCAATTTTTCTTTCTGTTTATCGGCGGTCAGGTTCTCAGATTGTGACCACGTACTGTTGTTTCCCATTCTCTATCCACATCATGTAACGAATATCGCGACTCACGACATTGGTCTGTTTATTCCTAATAGATCCGAGAAGCAGGAAGTAAGCACCTGCGACTTGAAAGATGACGGGTATCTCTACATTTACAGTAGCACGTCTGCTTTTTATTTTACCACCTGAGGGATTAAATGGTTCCCGGAAAGCAAAATTCAAGGTCTGTAACCGATATCTTGATTACGCAACGCGATCGTGGGTTCATCAATAGCGTTATCTGCATCAAACTTTGACAAACTGCCCTCCTCACCACGCGGTGGATCGCTTGACGTCGGGATCGATTTCACTAAAGTGTACGGATGAATTGATGGGGTTTTAATCAATTCGTATTCGTAGTAACCAAATAACCACACCTTACTGAAAAGAATACTCTTGCGAAGGATGTCAATGCATGGAGACAGGTACTGTTAAATGGTTCAATAATGCCAAAGGGTTTGGTTTTATCTGTCCAGAAGGGGGCGGTGACGATATCTTCGCGCACTACTCAACTATTCAAATGGATGGCTACCGGACTCTGAAAGCCGGACAGGTTGTCAGGTTTGATGTTCATCAAGGGCCGAAAGGTAATCATGCCTGTCTGATCGTCCCGCAAGTCGCCGAGGCCGCATCCTGACCCCTGCCACACCCTACATGTCTACTCAGAACACGCTACGCTAAACCGTAAAATGACTATAATGCGACAAATGCCGTTCGTTATATCGAACGGCATTTTTTTATTTGTATACCCTAATCTGCCCGCCCGCGGGCCAGCCACAGCACGCGGGAAAACATGCTGCGAATAAGCGGTGGGATTGCCTCGCTGCCCATCGCTGCGGCTTCCATCGCGACTTCAATCGCCAGATCGGGCTTGGATGAACGATGGATAGCCTTGATAATGATTTTATGCATCGAGAGCGGCACTTTTTCCGGCAACTGCGCGATGCGGTGATAAACGTGGCTGAATCCCTCACGGTACATGTAGTGTTCCATGTCCGATGCGGGCAAGACGGTCAAATGATCGCGCTCGCTCTCGTCCTGTACGGTTAACATGCTTTTCGCCGTCGCGGCATATTTTTTCCCCGCATCGTCGCCATCGACCAGCACATGCCATTCAATCCCCATACGACGTGCGAACCTCAGCAATGGCCGGAGCCCGGACTGGGCAAATTCAATCACCTTCACCCCTTCCGCCTCAAAATGATGTCCGCATTGGCGCGCCAGTTCATTCAGCATCCAGACTTCGGTTTCCCCTTCCACCAACAGCCAGCAGCGGGCAAAGAGTGACGCGGGTCGATTCATACGAATGTGAAACGCAATACGTCGGCTATCTTCCGCACTCATACCCTGACGACCAATACGGTATGTCGCCACCCGTGAGGATTCACGCACCAGACGGCACACCTGCTCCATCGGCACCAGCGACAGCAGCTCGCCTGAATTCGTTGTGGTGACCTTTTGGAGTGGCAACTGCACCAAAAGCCCCCAGGCGACGGATAGCATAATCGGGTGCAGCCGGGTTTCCGGGTCTTCAATCAGCAAGAGCGGACGCGCATGGGGATCCAACGCCACCGACCCTTTCGCCTGTAGCAGCGTAGAAAACAATTCCAACAGGATAATCCGGCGACTGCGGCTATTGGGGTCGGCAATCAGGCGATTGATGTTATCCAGCGATCGCCACGATTTACCGTTATGCGTTCGCGCATGCCGATGATGGCGCCGGTCATTACCCGTGGCGTTCTGCTCGGAAAAATAGTGCTCCAGCAGTTGCCGCATCGCCACCAGACCCTGACGCAGTTCTTTATCCGTCAGCTTCTGCGGATTTTGCACCAGCTCGCGCATCAGTTGCTCAAACTGCTGAGCCAGCTTTTCATTGCTGTTATCTAACGTCGCGGCCAGCGTCCCGGAGCGCAAACGCCGCATAAAACGCGCATCACGCAGCCGCAGCACCGGATGCAGGCGGATAATTTCTCTGGCCAGTTCATCAATATCATCCAGTGGTATCGGGTGCCCGTCAGCGTCCAGAAAGCTACGCCAGGTGAAGACCGACTGGCTTTCGTCGACCTCACCTTCTAACCGATAAAAAACGCGGTATAGCGACGCTTCGCCCTCCACCCACACAGGGCTAAGCGAACGGTAGCGAGGGGATAAATGATGGCCAGGTGCCGTCTCGCAAAACGTGAAAATAACCTGAAGATGCTTTTCCCGACTATTTTCATCGCCCGGCGTGAAGTGAAAATCCTGCATATCAAAATGGTAAAGCGGCAACGTCGGTGCCAGCAGCAGCGAGAGCGCATCCAGCAGGCTTGATTTCCCCCAGGCGTTCTCACCAATCAGTACGTTGTTCTCGTCCAGCGTCAGCGACAGACGATTGATTCCCCGAAATCCCAGGATTTCAATACTTTCCAGATGCATCTTTCTCTCCTGTAGCAGCTGCCTGCGAGTTTCTGCTGCAAAAATGCTCAGTGTATAGAATATCCTGCCAGACAGCGCTTTACTCACTTCGATAATTTGTTTAATTTTAATAGATTATCGTTTTTCTTCCCGCCAAGTGTAGCCGATGAATCCTACGATGTTGTCAACGAACGCACGGTTTGTCTTTCCGCTGTGTCGATGCCTATCGGGGTAGAACTGAAGAAGAAAAGCCTCATGGTTTAACGACGGGCCCCTGCCAATCCTAAAATACGGGTTAGCGCCGTTTTTCTCGCGTAAGGACATCAATTCTGTGATGTATTCAGGATTATTAATTATTTTATTACCGCTCATCATTGGCTATCTGGTACCGCTGCGCGGCAAAAAAGGATTACAGCGGGTTAACCAACTGCTGAGTTGGATGGTGTACGTTATTCTGTTTTTGATGGGCATAAGCCTGGCCTTTCTGGAAAATCTCAGCAGCAATTTGTTACTGATCTTCCGCTACACCGCCGTCTTCGCCTTCTGTATTGTCGCGGCAAACGGCATTGCCCTGTGGCTGTGGGAAAAACGCAGCGCGTGGCGTAGCAAGTACAAAGACGCAACTCCGCCGTCCAGACTGCGAATGATCCTTGAATCGTTCAAACTCTGTGGCGTGGTATTCGGCGGTTTCTTGCTGGGCTTAACGCAATGGCCGGGATTCACCTACGCCAGTAAAGGCAGCGAATATGCCCTGATTTTCCTGCTCTTTCTGGTGGGCGTTCAACTGCGTAACAGCGGGATGACGTTGCGCCAAATCGTATTAAATCGTCGCGGTCTGGTCATTGCGCTCATCGTCGGTATCAGTGCGTTCGGTGGTGGCCTGCTGGCCGCGTGGATTTTGGGTCTGCCGCTAAAAACCGGTCTGGCGATGGCATCCGGCTATGGATGGTATTCGCTGTCAGGCATTCTGCTCACCGATTCCCTCGGGCCCGTCATCGGCAGCACCGCGTTTTTCAACGATCTGACTCGTGAGCTACTGGCGATTATGCTGGTTCCTGTGCTAGCACAGCGTAATCGCTCCTGTGCATTAGGACTTTGCGGTGCAACCTCGATGGATTTCACGCTGCCCGTCTTGCAGCGCAGCGCGGGTATTGATGTCGTGCCTGCTGCCATCGTACATGGTTTCTTATTAAGCCTCGCGGCTCCCATATTGATGGCGTTATTTTCTTCATAAGCGCACACTGAACACTGTTTTCCCCCTCGTTTATGGGCTGTGATTGAGAGTGATTTTCATTGCCCATCACCAAACTTGCGCTAAATCAAATTTACCTAAAGTTGCAGTAAAAAAGCCTTTTTACCTGCCTCGGCTAACACTATGCTTTAAACAAGCATTTAAAATGCAACTTAAAAAAGGAAGTCATTATGTTTTGTGTGCAATGTGAACAAACGATTCGTACCCCTGTTGGAAACGGCTGCTCTTACGCGCAGGGCATGTGCGGCAAAACCGCAGAAACCTCCGACCTGCAAGACCTGCTGGTCGCTGTGCTGCAAGGGCTTTCTGCCTGGGCGCTGAAAGCCCGTGAGTTGGATATCATCGATCACGATGTCGACAGCTTTGCGCCACGCGCCTTCTTCTCTACGTTGACCAACGTTAACTTCGATTCTCAGCGCATTATTGGCTACGCACAGGAAGCCATTACACTGCGCGAGTCATTGGCTGTTCGCTGCCGTCTGCACGATGCCACCGTGACCGTCGATCACCCAATGGCGGCCCTGCAACTGGCAGGTAACGATATTCCGACCTTACTGCAACAGGCAGCAGATTTTGCACTGGACAGCGATAAAGCCAGCGTTGGTGACGACGTTCACGGCTTGCGCATGCTCAACCTTTACGGCCTGAAAGGTGCGGCGGCTTATATGGAGCACGCACACGTTCTCGGTCAGTATGACAACGCGATCTATGCCGAATATCATGCTTTCATGGCATGGCTGGGCACACAGCCATCCGATGTTGACACCCTGCTGAACAACGCAATGGGCATCGGTAAAATGAACTTCAACGTTATGGCGATCCTTGACCATGGCGAGACCCATGCTTACGGCCATCCACAGCCGACCTCCGTTAACGTCCGCCCAATTGCGGGTAAAGCGATTCTGATTTCTGGTCATGACCTGAAAGATCTGCGCATGCTGCTGGAGCAAACCGAAGGCACCGGCGTGAATATTTATACCCACGGTGAAATGCTGCCTGCACACGGTTACCCAGAGCTGAAAAAATTCAAGCATCTGGCAGGTAACTACGGCAGCGGCTGGCAGAACCAGCAGACTGAGTTTGCCAAATTCCCTGGCGCAATCGTCATGACCTCCAACTGTATTATCGATCCAAACGTGGGCAACTACGGCGACCGCATCTGGACGCGTAGCATCGTAGGCTGGCCGGGCGTGAACCACCTGGAAGGCGACGATTTCAGTCCGGTTATCGAACAGGCACAGGGTCTGGCCGGTTTCCCATACAGCGAAATCGAACACATGATCACCGTCGGATTTGGTCGTGAAACGCTGTTGAGCGCTGCGGATACCGTCATCGATCTGGTTGCACAGAAAAAGCTGCGCCACGTCTTCCTGGTTGGCGGATGTGACGGTAGCCGTGAAGAACGTAGCTACTTCACGGACTTTACGCTGAACGTTCCGCAAGACTGCCTGATCATGACGCTGGCCTGCGGTAAATACCGTTTCAACAAACTGGACTTCGGTACGCTGGAAGGCCTCCCGCGTCTGCTGGATGTCGGCCAATGTAATGACGCCTACGCGGCCATTATTCTGGCCGTTAAGCTGGCGGAGAAACTAGGCTGTGGCGTGAACGATCTGCCGCTGAGTCTGGTGCTGTCCTGGTTTGAACAGAAAGCGATTGTCATCCTGCTCACCCTGCTGTCCCTCGGCGTGAAGAATATCTACACCGGGCCAACGGCACCGGGCTTCCTGACGGACAACCTGCTTGCCATTCTGAACGACAAATTCGGTATGCGAGCGATTACCACCGTTGAACAGGATATGAACACCATTCTGGCCGCTTGATGAATCAATGCGGACGGAGGAGCGCGTTCCTCGTCACGCAGCGTGAGGTGTCGGCATTGATGCCTCACGCTAAGCCCACTGTCTTATGGGCCGCCAGTTTTACACGCTTCACCGTACCCGTTTGTTATGGAGATTGATTATGACCATGCCCGCACTACAGATTGGGCCGACACCGCTGTGTTCTAACCGCATGCAGGTACATTCGATTACTCAGGAAACGCCTGATGTCTGGACGATTTCACTGGTTAATCATGATTTTTATCCGTATCAGCCGGGTCAGTATGCGTTAGTCAGCATTGCCAACAGCGCGGAGACGCTACGGGCTTATACGATTTCTTCTTCACCGGGCCTCAGCCGTTTTATTACCTTGACGGTAAGAAGACTGGACGACGGTGTCGGTTCCCGTTGGCTGACCCAAGCGCTGAAAGTCGGTGACTATCTGTGGCTGTCCGATGCACAGGGCGAGTTTACCTGCGCCAACGCAGTCAGCGATCGCTACCTGATGGCGGCAGCAGGCTGTGGCGTCACGCCGATTATGTCGATGTGCCGTTGGCTGCTGGCAAACAAACCGCAAACCGATATCCACGTTATTTTCAACGTGCGCAATCCGCTGCAGGTGATCTTCGCCAAAGAATGGCAGGATCTGGTGCAGCGTTATCCGCAGCAGTTGCATCTGACGCTGATGGCAGAGTTTGACGCTGCGCCCGGTTTTCTCGCGGGACGTATCAGCGGCGACCTGCTGGTCGAACACGTGCCGGATATCGCCAGCCGCACCGTGATGACCTGCGGCCCGGCACCGTACATGAACCAGATTGAAACTCTGAGTCAGCAGCTTGGCGTTGCCTCAAACCGCATCTTCAAAGAACAGTTCCGCCCGGCAGATGAAGCGCTGGATGAAGATGCCGATCAGCTCACGCTGACCATCAGCCGTCCGCTGAAAAATCTGCGCGTTCCGGTAGGCATCAGTCTGCTGGCCGCGCTGGAAGCCAATAAGGTGCCGGTTGTCGCCGCCTGCCGCGCCGGTGTTTGCGGGAGCTGTAAAACCCGCGTGCTATCCGGTAATTACACCACCAGCAGTACCATGACGCTAACACCAGCCGAGATCGAACAGGGCTATGTTTTGGCCTGTAGTTGCCAGCTGCAAGGCGACACCGTTCTGGCCTGATATACCCGCGTTTTACCCCCTTCTGTCCGGTAGCCTCGGCTATCGGGCAGGTAGGTCATGTTAAATGATGCTGGGTTTCAGGCGAGTATTAACGCCATAGTTTTCATCGCTTTTGCCCTTTCCCCATTCATCTTTTGCCGATTTATCTTTTCCTGATTTGTCTTTTCCCGATTTGTCTTTTCCAGATTATAGTAAGCCATGGTTATATTTTGCTGTGGAGCCACTGGCACATGACATCCCCCTCAGCCCCGATCCTGATTCTGGGCGCAACTGGCTACATTGGCCGCCATTTAACCGAGCGCTTGAGCAAACAAGGCAACCGAGTCATCGCTGCCGGTCGAAATATCGAATCCCTCGCGTCGCGGCATTGGCCGGGCGTCGACTGCCAACAGGTTGATCTCGCTAAGCCAGAAAGTTTGCCTGATGGCCTGTGGGGCGCGGAGACAATTTATTATCTGGTGCACAGCATGGGGGACGGTGCGGACTTCGTCGCAAGAGAACGAATGACCGCCATGAACCTGCTGCTGGCACTGGCTTCCAGCAATGTAAAACAGATTATTTATCTGGGGTCGCTTCAGGCGAAAGACGATACCTCACCGCACATGCAGGCACGCCAGATCACGGGAGATGTTTTACGCAGCAGCGGTATTCCCGTCACAGAGCTGCGTGCGGGCATTATTATCGGGACCGGTTCGGCGGCGTTCGAAATCATGCGCGATATGGTCTATAACCTGCCGATACTGACGCCGCCGCGCTGGGTGCGCTCTAAATCATCCCCTATTGCGCTGGAAAACCTGCTGGTGTATCTGATCGGCATCGCACAGCACCCCGCGACAGAAAACCGCATCATGGATGCCGCAGGCCCCGAATACATCAGCTACCAGACCATGTTCGAGCGTTTCATTCAGATCAGCGGCAAGCGCCGGTTGCTGATTCCCGTTCCCATGCCGACGCATCTGGTGTCTGTCTGGTTCTTGCATCTGGTGACCTCGGTTCCCCCCTCCATCGCCCGCGCCCTAATTCAGGGGCTAAAACACGACTTACAGGCCGATGGCCGCGAATTACAGGCATTAATCCCACAAACGCTGATGAGCTTTGATGACGCCGTGCGCCTCACGCTGCAAAGCGAAATGGAGAGCGTACAGCAGGCCGACTGGGGCGATGACACCGAGGTTCGCGCGCGCTGGAAGCCGAATTACGGCTTTTACCCTAAACAGGCGGGCCATACGATGGAGACGCCCGCGTCCAGTGAGGCGCTCTGGCAGGTCATCCAGCAGGTCGGCGGGAAGGAAGGCTATTTTTACGCGAATGCACTGTGGAACATCCGCGCCCGGCTGGACGATCTCTGCGGTAACGGCGTGACTTATGGACGCCCCGAGCGCCCGACGCTGGAAGTGGGCGACAAGATTGACGGCTGGAAGGTTATCTCGATCAAGCCACAGCGTCAGCTGGTGCTGCTATTCGGCATGAAAGCACCGGGGCTGGGGAAACTCAACTTTACTATCACGGACAAAGGCACTCACCGAACCGTGGACGTCCGCGCCCGCTGGCACCCTTCCGGGTTCAACGGGCTGGTCTACTGGTTCCTGATGATGCCTGCTCATCTGTTTATCTTCCGTGGTATGGCGGCGCGTATTGCGAAACTGGCAGAGAAGGAAGTGATTTAGCGGCTGCCGTATTTCTCCAGCAGCGCGTCGACAATCGCTTCACTCTGCGCATCGGGCTGGCCTTGATAGTTCTCGGGGCGGAAATGCATTTGGAAAGCGGCAATCACCTGCCGCTTCTCACGCGCAGTCATCGTGTCCTGCACCGAGTAGCCATAGCGCCCCAGCTTTTCCAGCAGAACTGCTTCATCCACTGGCTGCAACGGCTGACGTCCATTCAAATAGAACGCTACCCGCTGCGCATCCGGCCAGGCACCCACTCCCGCTTGCGCAAGCGCTTTCCAGGGGAAGAGCGGCCCGGGGTCTTGTTTGCGCTGTGGGGCGATATCGCTGTGCGCCACCACGTTCTGCGGCGCAATCTGATAGCGATCAACGATATCGCGAGCGATCGCGGTCACGAGCTGAATCTGCGAGGCGGTAAACGGTTCCCACGTATAGCCTGTTAGCGTGCGCTGATAGCCCGCGTTTTCGATCTCAATGCCAATAGACGAATTATTCAGCCGACTAAACCCACGCCAGCTACTGGCTCCCGCATGCCAGGCAGCCTGAGATTCCGGCACCAGTTGCCAGGCAAGTGGCTTACCGTGCTGCAAAGGTGGATGTGCTGGAACCAGATAATGCGCACTGACGTGATCATCCGTCAGAATATTCAGCGAAGTGGCAAAGTCTTCCGCCGTATAATGAATCACTAAAAAGCGGATGCGAGACTCCTGAGCTCGCGACTGCAATGCGGTCTCCAGCACATAATTATTCTGTTCTTTCAACGAAGAGGCTGATTGGCAACCTGCCAACAGCCCCAGCGCTATGCAGACCATCCATTTCAACATCGTTGTTCCACCGCTTTTTCACACCGTCTCTGGCAACTTGAATTATGACGAGTATAAGCCACTAGCGGCGAACCTTTACTGCGGTGCCGCTCACGGTCACCATCAGCATGCTGCCGTCCTTCCCGACGGTTTCATAGTCAAGATCGATGCCTACCACGGCATTCGCTCCTAAATCTTCGGCTTGCTCCTGTAACTCTTTGAACGCAATCTGTCGCGCCTTACGCAGCTCTTTCTCATAGGCACCGGAACGGCCGCCGACGACATCGCGGATACTGGCAAAAAAGTCACGGAAGATGTTCGCACCCAGAATGGCTTCGCCAGTCACGACGCCACAATATTCAGTAATGGTGAAGCCTTCCAGATTCGGCGTAGTGGATAATTGCATGTCGTCTCCTTTCACTGCTATTGGCTATATAGGGCGCGGCTCTGCTGGCATCGCGATGAGAAAGCACGTGCTCAGCCGTAAGTCACTATTTTGTGCTATTATTTAACCAACAAATCGCTTATTGGCAAATTTTAACCCACGGTGATTGCATAACTATTCTGCCGACGTTAACATTCGCCGCATCAATGTCTATTCAATTCTTACGCATGAGTATTCAACTAAACGGCATTAACTGTTTCTACGGCACATACCAGGCGCTATTTGATATCACCCTCGATTGTCCTGCGGGTGAAACGCTGGTTCTTCTTGGTCCCAGCGGTGCGGGAAAGAGCTCGCTGATACGCGTTCTTAATCTGTTGGAAATGCCACGTTCTGGCAAGCTTTCCATCGCCGGTAATCAGTTTGATTTTCAGCGCACGCCATCCGACAGCGCGATCCGTGAATTGCGTCAGAATGTCGGGATGGTGTTCCAGCAATATAATTTGTGGCCGCATCTGACCGTAGTGCAGAACCTGATCGAAGCGCCCTGCCGCGTGCTGGGGCTGAGTAAGGAAGAGGCGAAAGCGCGGGCAGACAAACTGCTGACGCGTCTGCGCCTTAATGACTTTGCCGATCGCTTTCCTCTTCATCTTTCTGGCGGACAGCAACAGCGTGTCGCGATTGCCCGTGCGCTGATGATGGAACCTCAGGTTCTCCTGTTTGATGAACCGACCGCCGCGCTGGATCCAGAAATTACCGCTCAGGTCGTCAACATCATCCGTGAATTGGCAGAAACTGGCATTACGCAGGTGATTGTGACCCACGAAGTTGAATTTGCCCGTAAAACGGCCAGCCGTGTGGTGTATATGGAAAACGGCCGCATCGTTGAACAAGGGGATGCGACGCACTTTACCCAGCCGCAGACGCCTGAATTCGCTGGTTATTTGTCACATTGATTACTATCAGGAAAATGATAATGAAAAAATTGATTGTTGCAGCCTTATTCGCCGTTGGTGCCGCCTCTGCTAACGCCGCAGATACCATCCGTTTCGCAACCGAAGCCTCCTACCCTCCGTTCGAATTTGTCGATGCCAATAACCAGATCCAGGGTTTTGATATCGATCTGGCCAATGCACTGTGCAAAGAAATGCAGGCGACCTGTACGTTCAGCAATCAGGCCTTCGACAGCCTGATCCCTGGCCTGAAATTCCGCCGTTTCGAAGCCGTCATCGCGGGAATGGACATTACCCCTGAGCGTCAGCAGCAGGTGTCGTTCACCCAGCCTTACTATGACAACTCCGCTCAGTTTATTGCTCAGAAAGGGAAAGTTGCCGATATCGCCGCGCTGACAGGCAAACGCGTTGGTGTACAGAATGGCACCACCCATCAGAAATACCTGATGGAAAAGCATAGCGATATCAAAACCGTGCCATACGACAGCTACCAGAATGCCGTGCTGGATCTGAAAAATGGTCGTCTGGATGCCGTGTTCGGTGACACCGCTGTGGTGAACGAATGGCTGAAGCAGAACGATGCGCTGGCAACCGTGGGTCAGAAAGTGACGGATAAAGGTTACTTCGGTGTCGGTCTGGGCATCGCCGTGCGCCAGAACAACGATGAGCTGCTGAAAAAATTCGACACTGCGCTCAACAAAATCAAGCAGGATGGCACTTACGAGACCATCTACAAAAAATGGTTCCAGCAGTAATCTGACGCTCAATGATTGAATTTCAACCTCTTGCAAGCGCCGCCGGGATGACCGTCGGCCTTGCCGTTTGTGCACTGGTGCTCGGCCTCGTGCTGGCGATGCTGTTTGCCGTTTGGGAAACTGTCCGCTGGAAAGCCGTTAGCTGGACGGGAACCGCTGTCGTGACGCTGTTGCGCGGCCTGCCAGAAATTCTGGTCGTGCTGTTCATCTATTTCGGCTCTTCTCAGCTGCTGATGATGCTGGCAGACGGATTTACCCTGAACCTCTTCATCGTGCAGATTCCGGTAAAACTGGATATTGGCATGTTTGAAATCAGCCCCTTCCTGTGCGGCGTGATTGCGCTGGCGCTGCTATATGCCGCCTACGCATCCCAAACGCTGCGCGGCGCGCTGAAAGCCGTCCCGCAAGGACAATGGGAATCGGGTCAGGCGCTGGGACTCAGTAAAGCAGCGATCTTTTTCCGTCTGATCATGCCGCAGATGTGGCGTCACGCCCTGCCGGGATTAGGCAATCAGTGGCTGGTATTGCTGAAAGATACCGCGCTGGTGTCGCTGATCAGCGTGAACGATTTGATGCTGCAAACCAAAAGCATTGCGACACGGACGCAGGAGCCATTCACCTGGTACGTTGTCGCGGCGGCGATCTATTTGATTATTACGCTGTTAAGTCAGTACGTGCTGAAACGCATTGAACTGCGCACCACGCGTTTTGAGCGGAGGCCTTCCTGATGCTCGCTTATTTACCTGAGCTTGTAAAAGGCCTGCATACCAGCCTGACCTTAACGGCGGTCTCCATCGTCGTGGCACTGGTGTTATCGCTGCTGCTGACTGTAGTGCTGACGCTCAAAACGCCGGTCATCTCGCTGTTGGCGAAAGGCTACATTACGCTGTTTACCGGTACGCCGCTGTTGGTGCAAATCTTTCTGATTTACTACGGGCCCGGGCAATTTACTTCTATCCAGCAAATCCCCTGGCTGTGGAACCTGCTTTCACAACCGTGGCTGTGTGCGATGGTGGCACTGGCGCTCAATAGCGCGGCTTATACTACGCAACTGTTCTATGGTGCAGTAAAAGCGATTCCCGCCGGACAGTGGCAATCCTGTGCCGCGTTGGGCATGAATCAGAAGCAAACATTGCGTATTTTGCTGCCATTTGCGTTTAAACGTGCGCTGTCTTCTTATTCAAATGAAGTGGTGCTGGTGTTTAAGAGTACCTCACTGGCTTACACCATCACGCTGATGGAAGTGATGGGCTACAGCCAGCTAATGTACGGCCGGACGTATGATGTGATGGTGTTTGGTGCCGCAGGGATTATCTACCTGTGCGTCAATGGGTTACTGACACTACTGATGCGCTGGGTTGAACGGCGCTCGCTGGCATTCGAACGCCGCAATTAATGCTTATTGCATGTATCCACTTAGAAAGCAGGCTTTGATAGCCTGCTTTTTTATGGCGTGCCATCCCTGACCGCCCTCCTTACGAGCCGTTGCTGACGCAAAAACATGCAATAAATCGACTTATTAATCATTTTAATTGAATATAAATTCAATCAATGGCATGGTAATCGCCATGACGTCGGAACCCTTCCGCACATATATTCATACCCTAAATAATTCGAGTTTCAGGAAGGCGGCAAGAGAAGGCATCCCGATGAGCTTACTTGAGTAAGTGATTCGGGTGCGTGAACGCAGCCAACGCACATGCAACTTGAAGTATGACGGGTATGCACTATAAGAAAAACAGACAGGAGTAGGTAATGAAAAAATTAGTGCTCGCCACGTTACTGGCAGGAATCGCCTTCAGCGCCACCGCCGCAGACACCATCCGTTTTGCATCATCAGCTACCTACCCGCCATTTGAGTCACTGGATGCCAGCAACGAAATCGTCGGTTTCGATATGGATCTGGCGAAAGCGCTGTGTAAGCAAATGCAGGCGACCTGTACATTCACCAATCAGGCGTTTGACAGCCTGATCCCTGCGCTGAAATTCCGTCGCTATGACGCCGTGATTTCCGGTATGGACATCACGCCAGAGCGCAGCAAGCAGGTCGCGTTCACACAACCTTACTATGCCAACTCAGCCGTCGTTATCGCGCAAAAAGGGAAATTCAGCGACTTTGCCGCGATGAAGGGCAAACGCATTGGTATGGAAAACGGCACGACGCACCAGAAGTACATGCATGATAAGCACCCGGAAGTGCAAACCGTCTCTTATGACAGCTACCAGAACGCGGTTCTGGATCTGAAAAATGGCCGTATTGATGGTGTATTCGGTGATACCGCTGTCGTCAACGAGTGGATCAAGGCGAGCCCTGAACTGGCAACGGTCGGCGAACATGTGACTGACGCGGAATACTTCGGCACCGGACTAGGCATCGCCGTTCGTCCTGATGACAAGGCGCTATTGGAGAAACTGAATAAAGCGCTGGACGCCATCAAAGCGGACGGCACTTATAAAACCATCAACGACAAGTGGTTCCCGCAATAAGATTTGATCTGTGCGGTGTGAATGCACCGCGTTATCGAACGCTTCCACGATTACGTGTTAGGTCGTTTAAAGGTTTCGGGCGTGTTAATTACAGTATTCTTCTGTCATTTCATCACACGCCCGACAAGGCGCGCTCAAACGCCGCAGCGCCTTGACCACTGGCTTTTCGGCGTTAATTGCGCCGCTTCTCGGTGCCTTCGGCGTTCGTATCCGCTGTTCGGACCGTCTGCGACGCGTTTACTCGCCCCATAAATGGGGCTCGCCCTTCGGGCCAGCACAAGTGCTGTTCAAAAACGCCTCTGGCGTTTTGTCTGACGCGGCGCAGACTTTCGCGGCGTCCATGCCGCTCATCCGGCGGCCACGCCCACCTCAGCGCAATTTTTTACGCCTGATACAGCAGGCTCCACAAAGAACATAGATGAACTAGATTTTCTCGATATCATCACGTTTCAATAACGTCAGCACTTCGTAATGTGCCGTGTGCGGGAACATGTCGAATAGCTGTACACGCAGCGCACGGTAATTCGTCAGCTCTGTCATGTCTTTCGCCATGCTTTCAGCGTTACAGCTGGAATAGAGAATATAGTCCGGTGCCATGCGGCTCAGGTAGGCGCACAGTTCACTGCCGATACCACGGCGTGGCGGGTTGACTAGTACCAACTCAGGAATTTCCGCTTTAGCGGTCGCGAACTGCGTTGAATCCAGAGCCTGAAACTCGACCTGCTTCAACCCTAACTGTTCCGCAGAGCGACGCGCGCAGGCTATCGCCTCGGCGCTGATTTCAATCCCCGTCAGACGCATCTCCGATGATGCACAGTGCAGGCCAAAACCCCCTACCCCGCAAAACAGATCCCACATACTGGTAATATTCAGCTCTGCTACCCAATCGCGAGCCGTCGCATACAGCGCGGCTGCCACCTGAGGGTTCGTCTGGAAAAAGCTTTGCGGACGGATATACAACGGCACCTGGTTGAACTGTTCAGCCAACGCGGCAGCGTCACTCAGGATAATCTCCGTTTTCCCTTCCATAATCGCCTGATGCACGGGCTGAATATTGACGGATATCACCTCAAGCTGTGGCAACTGCTGCTGTAGCCAGGGCAATGCGGCACGCAGCTGCGCCAGCTTGGTTTCCGAGCGTAAGACAAAGCGCAGCATGAATGTACCGTGCTGCGTACTTTCCGTCAGCAGCAGGTATTTCAGCTCCCCGCGGCGTCGAGCCACGTTATAAGGCGTCAGCCCCGCACGAGCGATGAAGACCTTAAGCACGTCGAAAATCGGTGCGAAGCTGGAGGGATAAAGTGGACAATCGCAGAGATCCACCGCCGTTCCATCACGATGTAGCATTCCCAGCAGCGGGCGTTCCACGCTGCCGCTCACCACCATTTTGGCTTTATTACGAAAGGCAGACTGGGCAGAAGGCTGCACGGGCAACCAGCACTGCACGGCATGCGGTTGCAGCAAACCTTCAAGATGTTGCTGCTTATCAGACAATTGCTGCGGGTAGGCTTTTTCCAACCATTGGCAGGAACGACAGGTTCCCGTGCTGTAGCGGGCACAATGCATAAAAATCTAACTATTAAAATAATACGGAATGCGAAGATTATATCACCCTGACGGCGTCACCCTGCGACCTTTTGCCGATTTATGGGCGACGCCTTCAGCCAGAGTGGCTCATAAGAGAGAAATATCTATTTCTGACGCAGAAAAAAACGCTTACTGCGTCGTGGCAGAAACAGTAAAACAATCACCAGAAGATCTGGGATCTTTTGCAGCAGGAGCTGGTGCAGCACGGCAGCGTTGTTTTCTCCTGAGATATGGAATATCGCTGGCATAAATTCACTCAGCGATGCCAGCAGCAGGTAACACACCACGACGGCCTGACAGACCACATAACCCCATCGCCCCCAGTTCACTCCAGCCAAAACGGCAAAACCACAGCGAATTTCAACACCGACGACAACCAGCGACAGCAGTAGCACCAGCGTTGAATCCCAGGCTTCTGCATTGCTGCCAATCCAGCCGCTCAAATCGCTGAACCCTAGCTCCCAGACAAGCAGCAAAATCCCCAAAACGCGGGTAGCAATAATCGCAATCCCCGCCACCATCACAGGCACCGGGGCATAAACTTTGCGTTGTGTCATTTCCTTCTTCATATACAGAATTTCAACGCTCTCCCTTCATGCGGTATTTACCCGCCAAAAATACAGCATCAATATAACGTCTGATGCCAATATAAAACTTGATAGTCATACAAAACTTGATTGCCATACAAAACAGCAACGCCCCCATACTCTGGCGGCGTTGCTGGTCATCTTCGCTAGGCTAACAAATTACGGTGAGAGATCGAATCAGCCGCGTCTCGCTTTTTGCATATCGCGATAGCGCTGCTTTTCTGCCCTCGCCATAAACCACCAGGCGATAAACCCAATAATACCAACGACTAACAATATCAGGGAAGCCAATGCGTTAATTTGTGGATTAACGCCCATTCTGACGCTGGAGAACACCAGCATTGGCAGCGTTGTCGAGCCGGGCCCTGCAACGAAGCTGGCGATAACCAGATCGTCCAGCGACAGCGTAAACGCCAGCAGCCAGCCGGAAAGCAGCGCAGGAGCAATCATCGGCACTGTAATAATGAAGAACACCTTGAACGGGTTCGCGCCCAGATCCATTGCCGCTTCTTCAATCGAACGGTCCAGTTCACGCAGTCGCGCGCTGATCACCACGGTGACATACGCGGTACAGAACGTGACGTGAGCCAGCCAGATGGTGAGCATCCCTCTTTCCGCTGGCCAGCCAATGGCATGCCCTAATGCCACAAAGAGCAACAGCAGCGACAGGCCAGTAATCACATCTGGCATAACCAGCGGCGCTGTCAGCATAAAGGCAAAACCATTAGAACCACGGAAACGACCAAAACGCACCATGACCACGGCGGCGATCGTGCCAAGAATCACGGCCATCGTAGCCGAGGCGGCAGCAATCGTCAGGCTCAGGAGTACCGCACTGATCATCGCCGTATTGTGGAACAGCTCGACGTACCAGCGTGCCGACCAGCCAGCCCATACGGTCACCAGCTTGGAGCTGTTGAACGAGTAGATCACCAGCATCAGCATCGGCGCATAGAGGAACGTAAAGCACAGCACCAAAATCACAATACGCCACGGTGAGCGAACAACAGGTAAATTATTCACGCCTCACCCTCCGCCGTTTTGCTCTGATGTTTGTGGAACCAGATAATCGGCATAATCAACAGCAACAGCATGACGACGGCAACGGCAGATGCCACTGGCCAATCGCGGTTATTGAAGAATTCCTGCCACAGAATACGGCCAATCATGATGCTGTCCGGCCCGCCGAGCAGTTCTGGAATCACGTACTCCCCCACCGCTGGGATAAAGACCAGCATCGAGCCCGCAATGATTCCACCTTTCGTTAAGGGGACGATCACGCTGAAGAAGGTTTTCAGCGGTCGCGCTCCGAGATCCAACGACGCTTCCACTAACGAATAGTCCAGACGCATCAGCGCGGTATAGATCGGCAGCACCATAAACGGCAGATAGGAATACACGACACCGATATACACCGCCAAATTGGTATGCAGAATAACCAGCGGTTCATCGATCACGCCCAGCCACAGCAGGAAGTTATTCAGGATACCGTTATTTTTCAGAATCCCCATCCAGGCATAGACGCGAATCAGGAATGACGTCCATGATGGAAGAATCACCAGCAACAACAGGATATTACGCGTTGACGGTTTACTGTGCGCCACTGCCCAGGCCAGCGGGTAACCGATAAGCAGGCAGCACAGCGTCGACACGGCAGCAACCTGAAGCGATTGCATATAGGCATCGAAATACAGCGGATCGTCCAACAAATGCAGGTAGTTCCCAAGGTTCAGGGAAATATCCAGCTTGCCGTCCAGCCACGAGACCAGATCGGTATACGGCGGGATCGCCCGCGCCATCTCTGCAAGACTGATTTTGAACACGATCAGGAACGGCAGCATGAACAGCAGCAGCAGCCACAGATATGGCAGCGCGATGACCAGCTTACGTCCGTGTTTTTGACGCCAGCGCGCCATCAGTACACGGAGCCAGAGTCTGGCCTTGCCCGGTGGTTCCGCCGTGTTATGTTCGGGAAATAAAGTCATGACATTCTTCCTCGCTACACCGTCAGAACCACACAGCTATCGGCATCCCAACACAGCCGAACCTCATCTCCCCAGGTCGGTGTGCCTTTGCGATAGCGGTAGGCATTTTGTAACTGCGCGCTGATGATTTGCCCGCTATTAAGCCTGACGTGGTAAATCGACAGGTCGCCCAGATAGGCGATATGCACCACTTCCCCTACCGCGAAGTTACAGCCATCAGCCGGCACTTCTTCGCACAGCATGATTTTCTCTGGACGCAACGCGATGTAGACCGGAACGCCATCGACCACCGAGACATCCGAATCCACCTTCAGCGGATGCACGAGTCCAGGGCTTTTGATGATCAGCGCATCGTCCTGACGTTCCTGCAAGATCCCTTCAAACATATTGACTGAGCCGATGAACTCCGCGCTGAAACGCGTGTTCGGATGCTCATAAATCTCTTCCGGCTCGCCAATCTGTACGAACTTACCGCGATTCATAATGGCAATACGGCCTGCCATCGTCATGGCTTCTTCCTGATCGTGCGTTACCATCACGCAGGTCGCGCCCACACGCTCCAGAATATCGACGACTTCAAGCTGCATACGGTCGCGCAATTTTTTGTCCAGCGCGCCCATCGGTTCATCAAGCAGCAGCAGTTTAGGGCGCTTCGCCAGACTACGAGCCAGCGCAACACGCTGGCGTTGACCGCCAGAAAGCTGATGCGGTTTACGATTGGCGAACTCTTGCATGTGCACCAGCGACAACATCTCTTCCACACGATCTTTGATTTCTGCACGCGGCAGTTTGTCCTGCTTCAGACCAAACGCGATATTCTTTTCCACCGTCATGTGTGGGAACAGCGCGTAAGACTGGAACATCATATTGATGGGACGCTGGTAAGGCGGCACCAATGATAAATCCTGACCATCCAGAAAAATCTGCCCCTGCGTGGGGAGCTCAAAACCTGCCAGCATACGCAGCAGCGTGGATTTCCCACAGCCGGATGCCCCCAGCAGCGCAAAAATTTCGCCTTTATAAATAGTCAGACTGACATCATCGACGGCGGCCTGACCGTCGAACGACTTCGTCAGGTTACGCACTTCCAGCAGCGGTGTGGCTGCTTTTTGAGGTTTTGATTGAGGGCGGGGGATCGCGTCATTCACTTCGCATTGCTCTCCGGCAAAAGCAGAACAAGCCACACCGCAGATGCCGCCATTCGGCGCTTTTTGCATTCAGCAGTGTGACACAAAATAGAGCGCGAACAGGCGGATTATCCGCCTGTTCTTTGCCACGTTTTATACCCATCCATCAGGTTGCCGCAACCAGCAACCCTCAAGCTCTTGGGCACTATCAGATCCAAGAGGCTACTTGCCGCTTTTAACCTTAGTCCATGCACGCGTACGCGTACGGTCAATCTGAGGAGATTGCACCTTAAGCGTAAACAGTTTGGCACGCACATCCGCCGGCGGATAAACGCCTGGGTTGTTACGAATCTCTGCATTTACCAACGGCAAGGAGGCCAGATTACCGCTCGCGTAATACACATGGTTACTGATTCCCGCCATCACTTCCGGCTTCATCAGGTAATCCAGAAACGCATAGGCTTCATCCAGATTTTTAGCATCTTTTGGAATAGCGAGGACATCAAAGAATGCCAACGCGCCTTCTTTCGGAATGCTGTATTGGATATTCACCCCGTTCTTCGCTTCTTTCGCACGGTTTCCTGCCTGCAGGATATCGCCAGCCCAACCTACTGCGACGCAGATATCGCCGTTTGCCAGATCGTTGATGTACTGCGATGAATGGAAGTAGCGAATGCTCGGACGCAGTTTCAGCAGCAGGTCGGTCGCAGACGTGGTGTAATCACCCGGTTTGGTGCTGTTTGGATCTTTACCCTGATAGTTCAGCACGGTTGCGAAGATCTCTTCCGGTGCATCCAGGAAGGAGACGCCGCAGCTTTTCAGTTTTTCCAGGTTCTCCGGCTTCAGAACCAGATCCCAGCTGTCAACCGGTGCATCGGCACCCAGCGCAGCTTTAACTTTCTCAACGTTATAGCCGATGCCCGTGGTCGCCCACAGGTAAGGCAGGGCATATTTATTCTCTGGATCGTGCTGCGCAATCAGCTTCATCAGCTCAGGATCCAGATTTTTGTAATTCGGTAACTTGCTCTTGTCTAATGGCTGAAAAACTCCCGCAGAGAGCTGGCGCTCCAGGAAGCTGGCAGAAGGCACCACCAGATCAAAACCCGTGCTGCCCGCCATGAGCTTGCCTTCCAACACTTCGTTGGAATCAAACACGTCATAGACGACTTTAATGCCGGTTTCTTTCTGGAAATTGGCTAACGTGTCCGGCGCGATATAGTCGGACCAGTTATAAACATGCAGCGTTTTCTCTTCCGCAGATGCGGTGACGGACGCGGCCATCAGCAAGCCGGTAACAACACCCGATAGCCATTTTTTACGTTGGGTGAACATCCGTTCCTTCCTCCATTCAAGGGGGTGATTCGTGGGAGTAGTATGTATCGTTCCGATACAAAATATGTCCTGCCGCGCTCTCCAATCGGTGAATGAGTATGCACCGATTTTTATTCGCCCAGACACACACATAGCCCTGATTCCGCTGTCTGTGTCTTACAGGAATAAAGCATAACCCCACAACATCGTGTGCACCATACTTGAACGTAAAAAATGGGTTTTAACGATTATTTATTCACATTTTATCGATGTGATGAAGGCGTTTAGCGGCAAACAAAGAGAAATATCTGGCAATAATGCGAAATAATCAGAATAAATGGCGGTGAAAGGAAAATAAGTAAAACCAATTGCTGCCGTTGGCAGCAACCGTATCAATGCAGATGAGAGGTGGTGACTCTGGCAGCAGAGCCCTCTTCTTCCTCGCCGATAAACAGCAGATTATTAGCGCCGGCCTCAAGGATCACCATTGAGATTTGTTCTTCGGACTGCTGCATGAAATGTCTGAATTGTTCCAACGTCATGCCAGCGGCCACGCTGAATGACTGGCAGACAATCAGTTTCGGCAGATTATCATCCTGAACGTCGATAAACGCCTTGACGGTCAACGAGCTGGCATTGATTTGGCTCAGATCGCCAACCAGAGGAATCAACGCGCTGGGCTTCACTTCGGCAAGAGCAGAAAACAGAATCACGTTATCTACCAGATCAACTTTCGCATCGAACACGCCATCAAAATTTTGCATATGAGGAAGATGGAGCGCCTGACAGGAATCACATTCGAAATACAGAATGTTCAGTTGATCCAGCCACCGCCGTAGCATAGCCAAATCCGGGACGATGAGTGAATCCATCATGTTTGCCTCATACCTGCCGCCGTACAGACAGCGTTGTTGAAAAGAAAACACCGTTTACACAGAAGCGATGTTAAAACAGAAACAGCGTTAAAAACGGCCCATAGCTTACGGAATATTGCGCGACGATGCCATGATAAAAGCGCCCCGCCACCCGCTTTCCTCGTTCCACGGCATGATGACACACCGGATGGCACCGCTGTCCGGTGCTTACACGCCAAAATAAGGAACGCAGTATTTTACGGCGCGGTCCCTGTTTCAGAAAGCTAACTTTTACTTATTGTTGCCGATATTGCGAAGCGCCTCTGGGTATTTTGCTCAATAAACTCAATCATCATGCCGGCAATATCGAGCCCGGTCGTCGTTTCAATCCCTTCCAGCCCCGGCGAGGCGTTGACTTCCATCACCAGCGGCCCCCGATCGGCACGCAATATATCAACGCCCGCGATATTCAGCCCCAGCGTTTTTGTCGCCTTGATAGCAATCGCACGCTCCTGCGCCGTGATTTTCACTTTATTCGCCGACCCGCCGCGATGCAGGTTTGAACGGAATTCCCCCGCTTTCGCCTGTCGCTCAATCGCCGCAACAACGCGGTTGCCGATCACAAAACAACGGATATCTTTCCCCTGCGCTTCATGCACGTACTCCTGCACCAGAATGTGCGCATTCAGCCCGCGAAAGGCATCAATCACGCTTTCGGCCGCCTGTCGCGTCTCGGCCAATACCACACCGATTCCCTGCGTGCCCTCCACCAGCTTTACAACCAGTGGCGCACCGCCCACCATCGCAATCAGATCGCCGGTATCATCCGGCGAATGAGCAAATCCGGTGATCGGCAGGTCAATCCCCTCACGAGCAAGCAGTTGCAGCGAATGCAGTTTGTCGCGGGCGCGAATGATGGCGACAGAATTATTCAGCGGGTAGCTGCCCAGCATTTCAAACTGGCGCAATACCGCCGTACCATAAAACGTGATCTGTGAACCGATACGCGGAATAACCGCATCAAATTTATCCAGCCGACGCCCACGGTAATGCACCGATGGCGCCGCCGAATTGATATTCATGTAGCAGGAAAGCGGGTCGATAATCTCAACGCTGTGTTGGCGCGCCTCAGCCGCTTCACGCAGACGTTTGCAGGAATATAACGCCCCATCACGAGACAGAATGGCTATCTTCATAAATATCCTACGGATACTAACGTATCGCCCATCCTTGTTGATGTAAGTAGTCCAGCATGAATGGACGTAACTCTTTTTTCAGCGTCCGTTCCACGTGCTCGCTCCAGCTTTCACGACGACTACCGGTACGTTGCAGATAATATTCCACCATCTGCTGGTCGTATTGCGCCAGCACATCGCGGTCGAGCGGCTGATAGACATTTTCATGCAGCATCATCACGGTTGGCATGCGCGGTTTCAGCATGGGGTCCGCGTCTGGGTGCCCCAGACACAGACCAAACAACGGCAGAACCAACGTTGGCAGTTGCAACAACTGCGTCACGTCAGCGATTCGATTGCGGATCCCGCCGATAAATACCCCACCCAACCCCAGCGATTCGGCGGCAACCAGTGCATTCTGCGCCATGAGCGCAGTATCGACGCAGCCAATCAGCAATTGCTCAGCCAGCCCGGTTTCTGCCTGTGGGAAGATCGCCACATGCCGGTGGAAATCGGCACAAAAGACCCAAAACTCTGCCGCCTGCGCCACATAGCCTTGCTCGCCAGTATAGTGAACGAGCGTTTCGCGCACCGCAGGATCGGTAATACGGATAATTGAGCTGCATTGTAAAAAACTGGAGCTGGACGCACTTTGTGCGGTGGTAATGATGGCGTGGCGTTGCTCATCCGTTATGGCCTGAGACGTAAACGCGCGAATAGAACGGTGGCGCTGTAGCAAATCAATCGTTGGTGTCACACTGGCATCCTTCAGTCGGTAAAGTACATCTCATAGGCAGCTTGAAGTATGACGAAATTATATCGTAGCTCGGGCGGAATCTGCATTACCCCACCACCTAATAGCTTCAGCAAATCGTTGTAACAGGTAATGACTACTTTTTTTCATCAATGAATGCGGGCATAGTATTGATAAATTTCGGTATAGTGACGCGATTCGCAGTAACCTCATTAACCGTAACATTTTTAGCCGTGACCTTGTCTGTAATGGGCGTCACGCTATGCGTTTCAAGAATGAGAACATTTTTCTAATTTTACAAAGGAGTTTACATGTTCGCTGTAATTTTCGGGCGCCCCGCTTGCCCTTATTGTGTACGTGCGAAAGAACTGGCAGAGAAATTGGCCGAGCAACGTGATGACTTCAGCTTCCGCTATGTAGATATTCACGCAGAAGGCATTTCGAAAGAAGATTTGTCCAAGACGGTAGGAAAGCCGGTTGAAACCGTACCGCAGATTTTCCTGGATGAAAAACACATCGGCGGCTGCACCGATTTTGAAGCCTATGCTAAAGAGCATCTGGCTCTGTTCCAGTCATAATCATCGAACTGACAGAACACCTAGATCATCGAACTGACAAAACAATAGCGCGGCGACAGTCCGCGCTTTTTTATGGGTTCGGAATCGCGTCCGTCAACGAAGATAGCGCCGATAAAGACTCCGCAAACACAGCACGCCCATTGCCCCCAAAACACACCAAAAGACGGCACTCATCACGTAGGCCAGCTCTTGCCAGAAAGAGCGCATGGGCGTATTCCACAGATGGAGCACCAGCAAACACACGGGCATTGCCGCCAACGCGCCAAACAGCGGGTAAAGCAGGCGACCGCGCGCGGAAAGAAAACAGGCCACCATGCCGGGCAGCAGAAAAAGCAACATTCCTGGACTACCGCGTAGCCCATCACTCACCGCAACCTCTGATGCCTCAATCTTTTGACTCAGAAACACGACGGTGAACAATAAAAAACAGCAGGTCGCACCAACCCAGCCTTTATTTCTTGCCATAAATCGCCCCCACTCAATATGCCTCCCAACCTGCCTCAACCAGATACCGAAAATATGCGGCATGGTAAAAATGATTGGTGTATCTATTCCCCGATATGAAAAACATGAGGCTTCGCTACGATTTATTCGACACGCAGGCTGTCCACAGAAAAAGACGATAACCCGGCGCATTTCTTCAACAGCGACACCACAATCATTAAATTAAACAATAATTACACTGAAAAATTTTTATCGGATAAATTATACTGAACGAGGCTGATTCCTTTCAGCTGACGCGTATTGATACCGTCACGGGAATTCATGCATTTCATGGCTAAATCTAGCCGCTATAATGAATAACATCAAGAACTTACTGGTAAACAACAAGTTACATTCCATGAATATAAACGTCGCTGATTTGTTAAATGGGAATTACATTCTACTTTTATTCGTGGTTCTTTCATTAGGACTCTGTCTGGGGAAATTGCGCCTCGGGCCAGTACAACTCGGTAATTCTATTGGAGTTTTAGTTGTTTCTTTATTACTCGGTCAACAGCATTTTTCGATTAATACCGAAGCGCTGAGCCTCGGCTTTATGTTATTTATTTTTTGCGTAGGCGTGGAAGCTGGGCCAAATTTCTTTTCTATTTTCTTCCGCGACGGAAAGAATTATTTCATGCTGGCGCTGGTGATGGTCGGCAGCGCCATGTTACTGGCGTTAGGCTTAGGCAAATTCTTTGGTTGGGGAATTGGCCTGACGGCGGGGATGCTGGCCGGGTCCATGACCTCAACGCCGGTGCTGGTCGGTGCGGGCGACACGCTGCGCAACACTGCCAGCTTGGGTAATCAGCTCGGTATTGAGCAAGATCATCTGAGTTTGGGCTACGCGCTGACGTATCTGGTCGGGCTGGTCAGCCTCATTTTTGGCGCACGCTACCTGCCTAAACTCCAGCATCAGGATTTGCCTACCAGCGCTCAGCAGATTGCACGCGAGCGCGGATTAGACCCAGACAGCCAGAGAAAAGTGTACCTGCCAGTGATCCGCGCCTATCGGGTCGGGCCGGAATTGGTTGACTGGGCGGATGGCAAGAATCTGCGCGAGCTGGGGATTTATCGCCAGACTGGCTGCTACATCGAACGTATCCGACGCAACGGGATCTTAGCCAGCCCCGACGGTGACGCCGTCTTGCAAATCGGCGATGAGATCGCTCTGGTCGGCTATCCCGACGCCCATTCTCGCCTGAACTCCAATTTTCGCGATGGCAAAGAGGTTTTCGACCGCGATTTGCTGGATATGCGCATCGTGACGGAAGAGATCGTCGTCAAGAACCACAATGCCGTCGGCAAACGCCTGAGCCAGTTGAAGCTGACCGATCACGGTTGTTTCCTCAACCGTATTGTCCGTAGCCAAATTGAAATGCCGATTGACGATAACGTCGTGCTGAATAAAGGCGATGTCTTGCAGGTCAGCGGTGACGCCCGCCGAGTAAAAAGCATTGCAGACAGAATCGGGTTCATTTCTATTCATAGCCAGGTCACCGACCTGCTGGCCTTCTGCGCCTTTTTCGTCATCGGCGTGATGGTCGGGCTGATCACCATCCAATTCAGCAACTTCACCTTTGGCATCGGTAACGCGGCTGGATTACTGTTTGCCGGTATCATGCTGGGGTTCCTGCGCGCCAACCACCCGACCTTCGGCTATATTCCGCAAGGCGCACTTAACATGGTCAAAGAATTCGGCCTGATGGTTTTTATGGCTGGCGTTGGCCTGAGTGCAGGTAGCACCATCAACAGCAGCCTGGGCGACGTTGGTATTCAGATGCTGGCTTCAGGGCTGATCGTGAGTCTGCTGCCGGTGGTGATTTGTTTTCTGTTTGGTGCGTATGTGCTGAAAATGAACCGTGCGCTGCTGTTTGGCGCCATGATGGGTGCACGAACCTGTGCCCCCGCGATGGAAATTATCAGCGATACCGCACGCAGTAACATCCCTGCGCTAGGCTATGCGGGTACCTATGCCATCGCTAACGTGCTACTCACCTTAGCAGGTTCATTGATCGTGGTTATCTGGCCTGAACTGCCCGGCTGAGAAAGTGTAAAAAATCGTCAATATTATTTTCTCAAAGCCAGAACTTTTTCTTTGCCCTACAGTCTGAATAAGTGCCACTGCTTTTCTTTGATTCCCCTTATTGAGGAGCCCATCGTTCCCGCCTTTCAGGTTCAAGAGCGATGGGCGTTTTCTTTTCCGCTTATACTCGTCATACTTCAAATTGCATGTGCGTTGGCTACGTTCAGTCACCCGAATCACTTACCTGTGTAAGCTCATCGGGATTCCTTCGCTTGCCGCCTTCCTGAAATTTGAATTATTTAGAGTATACATCTTCCCTATTCCCCGATATCCCCACATCCGCTATCACATTCACTTCATTTTTTGTTATTAAAATAACAAAAATTAATTCTATTGTTATTTTTGTGACATAAAAATCATTGAGTGTCATAATCACGCTATCTGATTTCTTATCTCCACCTCCAAGGATTTACCATGACTGACTACGCACGCTATATCGACCACACACTGTTGGCAGCCAATGCCACCGAACAGCAAATCGTCACCCTGTGCGATGAAGCGATCGCTCACCGTTTTTATGCCGTCTGTGTTAACTCAGGTTACGTTCCCCTCGTGGCCGAAAAGCTGAAAGGCACAGAAGTACAGGTATGCTCTGTTATCGGTTTCCCTCTTGGTGCAGGCCTGACATCAAGCAAAGCTTTTGAAGCGAAAGCGGCGATTGATGCCGGTGCGCAAGAAATCGATATGGTGATTAACGTCGGCTGGCTGAAAAGCGGGAATGTTGCCGCCGTCAAAGCGGATATTCAGGCCGTGCGTGAGGTTTGCGCCGCTATACCGTTGAAGGTAATATTGGAAACCTGTCTGCTTGATGACGAACAGATTGTCCTGGTGTGTGAAATGTGTCGTCAGTTGGATGTCGCGTTCGTCAAAACGTCTACCGGTTTCAGCACCGGCGGCGCACGCGAAGAACACGTTCGACTGATGCGTAGCACCGTCGGCAGCGACATGGGTGTCAAAGCATCCGGCGCGGTTCGCGATCGCCAAACGGCGCAGCGTATGATTGAAGCAGGCGCCACACGTATCGGCACCAGTTCAGGCGTCGCTATCGTTTCGGGTGAAACGGCCGCAGCAGGAAACTACTAACAACAAAAAATAGCTTACTAGCAGGGAATTTTATGGAAACGCGGCGCGACGAACGAATCGGCAGACTGGCTCAGGCATTAAAGAAAACCGATAAACTCCATCTTAAAGACGCCGCACAGCTACTCGGCGTCTCCGAGATGACCGTGCGCCGCGATCTGAATGCCGATTCCACCAGCGTCATGCTGCTCGGCGGCTACGTGGTTAGCGACCTGAAGAATAACGGTGTCACGAACTATTTTGTCTCCGACCAGCAGACCAAACACGTAAGAGAGAAGCAGGCTATCGGTACTGCGGCTGCTTATCTGGTGGAAGCAAACGATACCGTTTTTTTCGACTGTGGCACCACGATTCCTTTCATCATTGATGCCATTCCTGATGAGTTGTCCTTTACCGCGATTTGCTATTCCCTGAACACCTTTTTAGCACTACAGGAAAAAAAGGCGTGCAGAGTGATTTTGTGCGGCGGGGAATACCATCCAGATAACGCGATTTTTACCCCGCTCAATCAGCGAAGCGAGCTGGACAACGTCTGTCCGAACAAAGCCTTTATCTCTGCGGCGGGTATCGAACTGACTGCGGGTGCCACCTGCTTTAACTTTGCCGAACTGGGCATGAAGCAACGCGCGATGGCAACCGCACAGCGAATCATTCTAGTGGCGGACAGCAGCAAGTTCGGTCAGATTAAACGCGCCTGCATTGGCCCAATGACGCTGTTTGATACCGTCATTTCCGACAGCGCCCCGAGCGACGCCTACTTACGTTATTTTTCCAACAACGGCATTCAGTTAATCCACCCCGGAAATTAACTGAATAGTCCACCGAACCACTGTTGTACCTTCATCACCACCGTATCCCAGAGACGGCTAAAGAAACCGGCCTCGGGGATATCATCCATCGCGACCAGTTCGCGCTGTCCGATGCTTTTACCATCCAGTTGGAAGTCGATAGTGCCGACAACCTGATTTTTGGTCAGTGGTGCGGCAAGCTGCGGCTGATTTAGCGTAAAGCTGGCCTTCAGGTTTTTCATTTGCCCTTTCGGGATGGTCAGCGCAGCATCCTGTGCGACGCCGAGTCGTGCCTCTTTCTCAGTACCAAACCAAACCCGCTGCGTAGTAAAAGGCGCATCCGTCTTGATTGGCGTTACCGTTTCGAAAAAGCGGAAGCCCCAGGTGAGCAGTTTTTCACTTTCACGGAAGCGAATGGCATCCGTTTGCGCCCCCAGCACCACGGAAATCAGACGCATATTGCCTTCGGTGGCCGAGGCCACCAGATTGTGTCCTGCCCCGCTAGTATGGCCGGTTTTCACACCGTCCACATTCAGGTTAGTGCTCCACAGCAGACGGTTACGGTTAGGCTGGCGAATGTTATTGAAGGTGAACTCTTTTTCCTTGTGCAACGCATATTCTTCCGGCACATCGCGAATAAGCGCCTGCCCTAACAGCGCCATATCACGTGCGGTGCTGTACTGCCCCGGTGCATCGAGACCGTGCACGGTCCGAAAATTCGTATTCGTCAGGTTAAGTGCCTTCGCATAATTGTTCATCAGGCTAACGAACGCATCCTGACTACCCGCGACGTAATCCGCCAACGCGATGCTGGCATCATTGCCGGACTGAATGACAATGCCTTTATTTAACTCAGAAACAGGGATACGGTCGCCCGGCTTAAGGAACATCAGCGACGAGCCCCGCAGCGCCGGATTGCCGGTTGCCCATGCATCTTTTCCGACTGTCACTTCATCCGTCGGACGAATTTTACCGGACTTGATCGCCTGCCCAATCACATAGCTCGCCATAATTTTTGTCAGGCTGGCAGGATCAAGACGCTCATCAGCATTGCTTTCCGCCAGCACTTTACCGCTGTGGTGATCGATCAGGATATAGGCTTTAGCATCAATCTGCGGCACCGCTGGCAACTGTTCCGCATAGGTGAATGGCACTAGACCAACAAGCAATACCGTACCTACAGAGAAAGACGTGAGTCTGGTCAGGAAAGGAGTTGTTTTCATGAGTTCGCCGCGATATCCATCAGTCGTTAAAAATTCTTAATTTTCAATATGTTTTGAAAACTTTAGTAACATACAAAGGTAACGCGTCATCTCTGGGATGAAAACCGTTCCTTCTGTAAAGATAGTCAAAGAAATGAAAGCTTCTAAAAAAACGCAGATAAAAAAAGGACTTAGGGGAAATTAAGGAATGTCTGAAAATGCAGACGGCAGGACTACCAGAAAAATAGCGGATAGCACGAGGGACATAACAGCGTAGCTTCCCTCGTGCCAGTGATGGACATTCCCTTAGCGGCGTTCGCGCTTATCTGCACGTTTTGACAGCCAGTCACCCAGCGTCTGTACCACCTGTACCAGAATAACCAGCGCAATAACGGTAATCACCATTACCTCGGTTTCATAGCGGTAATAGCCGAAACGGATCGCCAAATCCCCCACCCCGCCACCGCCGACAATGCCTGCCATCGCCGAATAGCCAATGAGGCTCACTAGCGTGATCGTCAGGCCACGCAATAGTCCCGCTTTCGCCTCTGGCAGCAGCACCGTGCCGATAATACGCATCGGGCTGGCTCCAAATGCTTCGGCCGCTTCTACGATACCGGGGTCGATTTCACGCAGCGCGCTATCCACCAAACGCGCATAAAACGCGATCGCGGCGACCGACATCGGCACCGCCGCCGCTACAGGCCCAATCGTATTGCCTAAGAGACACTGCGTCAGCGGTAGCAGTAAGACCAGCAGAATCACGAAAGGAATAGAACGGATGATATTCACCAGTACCGTGCCAAACAGATAAACAGCGCGGTTTTGCCAGAACAGGTTCCTGTCGGTGACGTAAATCAGCAACCCCAACGGTAAACCACCAATCACGGCAAGCAACGTGGAGATCCCCACCATCTGGAACGTTTCGCCAAACGCCGCGACCAGATCGATCCATAAATCAGCCATGCAGCACCTCCACGTTCGCCGTTCTTACCTGAATATGTGCCACGGCTTCGGTCACTTTTTCGGGGTCGGATGGATGAGCCAGTAGCGCGACGAGGATACCTAGCGCACGATTACCAATGTATTCGATCTTGCCGTGCAGAATGTTAACGGACACGCCAAAGCGCATCGCCACGTCCGACAGCACGGGTTGCTCCGCCGATTCGCCAACGAACAGAATCTTCAGTAGTGTGCCCTGCAAATCCACCAGCAAGCGAGGCGGCAATGCAAGATCGAGCGTGTGGGATACCAGTTGACGCGTAAATGCGTGCTGTGGCGTCGCAAAGATATCGAAAACATCACCCTCTTCTACAACCTGCCCGCCCGTCATTACCGCCACGCGATCGCACACGGCCTTAATCACGCTCATCTCATGGGAAATCAGCACGATGGTAATGCCCAGTGTCTCGTTAATCTCTTTCAGCAGCGCCAGAATAGCGGCTGAAGTTTCCAGGTCGAGCGCCGACGTTGGCTCATCGCACAGTAATACTTCAGGATCGTTGGCAATGGCTCTGGCGATACCTACACGCTGTTTCTGTCCGCCGCTGAGCTGCGCCGGATAAGACGACGCTTTATCCGTAAGCCCTACCACGTTCAGGATTTTCGGTACACGTGTCGCGATATCCGCACTGGATTTCCCAGCGGCTTTCAGGCTGAACGCCACGTTTTCCGCCACGGTACGCGTCTGCATCAGATTGAAATGCTGAAAGATCATGCCAATTTTCTGGCGCTGTTCCCGCAGCGGCTGCCCCGCTAATTCGCTGATGAGCACGCCATTGACGAGCACGCGACCCGCAGTCGGTCGCTGCAAGAGATTAATGGTCCGCAGCAGCGTGCTTTTCCCCGCGCCGCTGGTGCCGACAATCCCGTAGACCTCGCCCCGTTGGATGTGCAACGACACGTTGTCTACCGCGCGGTTTTCTGGTTGCTTCCCTTGTGAGAAGTCAACGCTTACCCCTTCTAGCTGAATCATTATCCGCAAACTCCTGGCCTGAGCGGAAAAGAAGAAAGCCGGTCATAGACCGGCCAAAAGATATTCTGTGTAGCCTAAAACTTACTGTGCGGGCGCTGGCGTTTTCGCCTGCATCCACTCTGGTTTCTGGAACTGGCTATACATCAACGCCGGATCGTTGATCACCGCAGCATATGCCGGTGATTCCACAATCGCTTTGGTATCTTTAACAAATGGCTTATCGAGATCGTCGGTACGCACGGCAATAATATTTTTCAGGTTTTCATCCAGCGTTTCCAGCTTGATAGCCGATGACAGTTTCATACCGGACGCCAGCGCAAAATTACCGTTCACCAGCGATGCCGTCACGCTATCCAGCGTACGGGGTAACTGCGCTGCTTCCATCGGTTTGAAGACCAAGCCGCGCGGGTTTTCAAGAATATCTTTCTCAGATGCTTTGGTCGGATCGATATCAGCTTTGATCGTAACCAACCCTATCGATTGCAGGAAACGCAGACCGCGCGCCAGATTGGTTGCATCGTTAGAGAGCGTGACCACGTCTCCTTTTTTCAGCTCATCCAGCGATTTGATTTTCTTCGAGTAGAAGCCCATGCTGGCTGTCGGTACGGTAATCAGCGGAGAGATTTTTAACCCTTTATCGGCGGCGAATTTTTCCAGATACAGCGTATGCTGGAAGAGGTTGGCATCAATGCTGCCGTTGGCCAGCGCCAGATTGGGCTGAACGTAATCGCTGAATTCACGCACGACGACCTTGTAGCCTTTTTTCACCAGCTCAGGTTTGATGGCCAGATTCACCATGTCACCATACGGCCCGGGTGCTACGCCAAACGTGATCGTCTGTGGATCGCTGCTGGCCAGCGCCAGTTGCATACCCGCGGCAAGCAGTGTGATGCCCAGCACGGCACGAACAGAATGCGTCAATGTCATTGTGTAACTTTCCTGTCTGAATGTAACTTGCTGTCATTATTAAGAATGACGAGTTAAATCATAAAGACTAAAAAGGCATATCATTATTTCTCATCGACTGTCGCGGATAACCGAGGCAGGCTTCACGAAAAAAGGAGGCAACAATGATAACGATTTGGGGTCGTGATAACTCGACCAACGTAAAGAAAGTCCTGTGGTGTGCGGAAGAACTTGCGCTGCCTTATCAGCATATTGTGGCAGGCGGACAATTTGGTCTTAACCATGAAGCCGACTATCTGGCGATGAATCCTAATGGCCTCATCCCCTGTTTACGTGACGACGATCTGGTGCTGTGGGAATCCAATACCATCGTACGTTATCTGGCGGCACAGTATGGTCAGGATTCGCTGTATCTTGCCGATCCGGGCAAGCGCGCCAGTGCCGAAAAATGGATGGACTGGGCAACCTCTCTCGCCTTCTCCTTCGGGCCGGTGTTCGTTAATATCGTGCGTACGCCACCGGAAAAACGCGATACCGCATTGGTACAGAAAGGCATCGCTGAATGTGAACGTTTGTTTGATATTGTGGATACCGTTCTGGCCAATCAGCCGTGGCTATCCGGCGCTCAATTCGGCGTTGGTGATATTCCGCTAGGCTGTATTGCTTACGGCTGGCTGAATATGCCGATTGAACAACAGTCGCATCCTCATCTGGAACGCTGGTATCAGCAACTCACCGAACGCCCGGCGTATCAGAAGCACGTCATGATTCCACTGTCTTAAGTGAAACAGGCACCGTAAGGTGCCTGATTTATTACTCCAGCCCGACTTTCAGCAATTTGCCATTGTCGTGATCGGTCAGCAGATAGAGATAGCCGTCTGGCCCCAGTCTTACGTCGCGGATGCGTTCACCGCGGTCGCCCAGCAAGCGTTCTTGGGACGCGACTTTGTCGCCATCAAGCGTCAGCCGAATCAGGTTCTTCTCTGCCAGCGCGCCGATAAAGACTGAGTTTTTCCACTGCGGGAAACGGTCGCTGTTATAGAAGGCCATTCCGCTGATGCCCGGTGATTTCTCCCAATAAAAATCGGGATTCACCATACCGGCGATCTCTTTTCCTTTCGCTTCTGGAATCTTCAGCCCGGAATAGTTAATGCCATGCGTTGCAATTGGCCAGCCATAATTTTCGCCCGCTTTGGGAATGTTAATTTCATCGCCACCTTTCGGGCCATGTTCATTTTCCCACAGCACGCCAGACCACGGATTAATCGCCAATCCCTGCGGGTTGCGATGTCCATAAGACCAGATTTCCGGCCGTGCGTTAGGCGTATTCACAAACGGGTTATCGGACGGTACTTTCCCCTCCGCGGTCAGACGAACAATTTTGCCCTGTAATTTGTCCAGATCTTGTGCAGTCGGGCGTTCGTTGTTTTCGCCCAGTGCGATAAACAGATGCCCCTGTCGATCAAAGGCCAGCTTGCCGCCGAAGTGGTTACCCGTCGACAGCTTCGGTTCCTGACGGAAGAAGACCGTGAAATTCTCTAACCGCTTATTATCCTCGGAGAGTTTACCGTAGCCGACAGCGGTTCCCGCTTTCCCCCCGCTCCCTTCTTCGGCAAAGCTCAGGTAGATGCGTCGATTCTGCGCAAAGTCCGGCGATAGCGCGACTTCCAGCAATCCGCCCTGTGATTTAGCAAAGACCTTCGGTACACCGGCTATCGGCGCAGACAGCGCGCTGCCCGCGTTCCATAAGCGTAAATTTCCGGCGCGTTCCGTAATCAGAATTCCCTGCTCTTCCGGCAAAAACGCTAATGACCACGGATGATCCAGCTTATCCTGCAATTCCGTCACTTTCGGTTCCGCCGCCAAGAGCTGGCTGGAAAACAGCAGCGTTGCGCTAAGCAGCAGCCAATGTGGGGCAGCAGAAAATCGTCGTAACAGGGGATGTGAAGCAGAATTGCGAGGCATCAGGCGATAGGGCATAGCGTTGTCTCCATCCAACAAAAGTCCTGTAAATTTAGGCGGCAGGCCGTGTTTGTGCAAAAAAACGCGGCAAGGTTTACATTTATTGAAGAAATCGCTCATTAGAAGCGTCATCTTCACAGCGATAAAATGCTGAGTTTTACACCACTGACTATAAGGATAATCAACTATGGTGTAGAATCCTCCGGTTTTTATTTTCTGTTTATTTTGTGAGCGAATAATATGCAACAACCACGTATCGGCTTTGTTTCCCTCGGTTGCCCGAAAAACCTCGTCGACTCCGAGAGGATTCTGACCGAACTGCGTACTGAAGGTTATCAGGTCGTCCCACGTTATGACGACGCTGAGCTGGTGATCGTCAATACCTGTGGTTTTATTGACAGCGCCGTACAAGAGTCGCTGGAAGCCATCGGCGAAGCGCTGAATGAGAACGGTAAAGTCATCGTAACGGGCTGTTTGGGTGCCAAAGAAAATCAAATACGCGAAGTGCATCCAAAAGTTCTGGAAATTACCGGTCCGCACAGCTACGAGCAGGTGCTGTCGCACGTGCATCAATACGTCCCGAAACCGACACATAACCCGTTTACCAGTTTAGTTCCCGAGCAGGGAGTCAAGCTCACGCCGCGCCATTATGCCTATCTGAAAATTTCAGAAGGCTGTAACCACCGCTGTACGTTCTGCATCATCCCTTCTATGCGTGGCGATTTGGACAGCCGTCCAATCGGCTCGGTGTTGGATGAAGCAAAACGTCTGGTTGATGCCGGGGTAAAAGAGCTGCTGGTAATTTCTCAGGATACCTCAGCGTACGGCGCAGATGTGAAGCAACGTACCGGTTTTTGGAACGGACAACCGGTCAAAACCAGCATGGTCAGCCTGTGTGAGCAACTGGCATCGCTCGGCGTGTGGGTGCGCCTGCACTATGTCTACCCGTATCCGCACGTAGACGATGTGATCCCGTTAATGGCAGAAGGCAAAATCCTGCCTTATCTGGACATTCCGCTCCAACACGCCAGCCCGAAAATTCTCAAGCTGATGAAACGCCCTGGCGCAGTAGAAAGAACGCTGGAGCGCATTAAGCGCTGGCGCGAAATCTGCCCGGACTTAACGCTGCGTTCTACCTTTATTGTCGGCTTCCCCGGCGAAACGGAAGAAGATTTCCAGATGCTGCTCGACTTCCTGACAGAAGCCAAGCTTGACCGCGTGGGCTGCTTTAAATTCAGCCCGGTCGAAGGTGCTGCGGCAAATGAATTGCCAGATCAGGTGCCGGAAGAGATCAAAGAAGAGCGTTTCCATCGCTTCATGCAGCTTCAACAGGCGATTTCTACCCAGCGTTTGCAGGATAAAATTGGCCGTGAAGTGCTGGTGCTGATCGATGAAATCGACGAAGAAGGCGCGATTGGTCGCAGCATGGCCGATGCCCCTGAGATTGACGGCGCGGTTTACCTGAACGGCGAAACCGGCGTAAAAGTCGGTGACATCGTTAAAGTGAAAGTCGAACACGCAGACGAGTACGATCTGTGGGGTAGCCGAGTTTAACACGCCTGTCACGCCAGCTTTTCTGCCCGAAAGGCTGGCGTTTTATTTTTACACCATCTCGTCCCGAACGCTGAAAATTCAATCAATAAACCGCCCGTTCCTCGCCTTCGTCTTGCGTCCCCCTGTCAGGTAAAGTAGCCTTGGGGCATGATTAGTCTACTCGCCTTACCTGAGGCATAAGCATGTGGAAACGCCTGACATTCGGTTTGTTAGCCCTCATTGGCGTGCTGCTGCTCTCTGCTTTTGCCCTCGATCGTTGGATCAGCTGGAAAACCGCGCCCTTTATTTACGATGAGCTTCAGACCTTGCCGAAACGTCAGGTCGGCGTCGTATTAGGTACCGCGAAATACTACCGTACCGGCGTAATCAATCAGTATTACCTGTTCCGCATGCAAGGGACGATTAACGCTTACAACAGCGGTAAAGTCAGCTATCTGCTATTAAGCGGTGATAACGCGCTACAAAGTTACAATGAACCGATGACGATGCGTCGCGATTTGATCGCCGCAGGCGTTCCACCTTCGGATATCGTGCTGGATTATGCGGGGTTCCGTACGCTGGATTCCATCGTCAGAACACGTAAGGTGTTTGATACCAACGATTTCACCATCATCACCCAGCGTTTCCACTGTGAGCGTGCGCTATTCATCGCGCTGCACCTGGGCATTCAGGCACAGTGTTACGCAGTGCCCTCCCCAAAAAACATGATGACCGTGCGAGTTCGTGAATTTGGCGCTCGTTTGGGCGCGCTGTTCGACCTGTATATCCTGAAACGCGAACCGCGCTTTTTAGGGCCGCAGGTGCCGATTCCCGCTGAACATACCATCCCAGAGGATGCCCCAGATTATCCTGCCGTCCTGCCGGAACAGGTACTTCCTGCGCCAGCACATCAGGTTAAACCGGAGCAACCGGCAAAAACTGAGTCCGAGTCCGAACCTCACCACGAGCAGGTCGCACCGTAGCGTCTTTCTCTACGCCGTTTTGCCTATCGCATTAGTGAGCGTACGCCATAACCATTCGAGCGGTCCTTGACGAAAATAGCGCAGCCAGTAGTGAGAGAAAACCAGATTGACGATCCAAATAGCGGGAACCAGTGCCAGCAGTTGCAGACGGCTGAACGCCATAAACAGGCCAAGCTGATTAAACAACGCGACGCAAATCAGCGTTTGCAGCAAATAGTTGGTTAACGCCATGCGCCCGACATCTGTAATCCAGTAGGTGATGCGCGATTGACACAGCGTGGTCCAGAAGCCATAGCACAGCGCCAGATACCCTATCGCCTGCAAAGGTGAACTCAGTTCGCGCGGAACCTGCAGTAACAGCCCGCTCCAGCGATATTCCCAGTCCACCAGCCACTGCCCCACTACGCCAACGCTGTTAATCGCCACACCTAGCGGAATCAACCACAGCGCAACCTTACGATAGTGTGCCGTACTGAACTCACCTTTCAGCCAGCCACTGCGCATCAAGCCTGCCCCCAGCAGCATCGATCCCGCCAGCAGCCAGCCGTACTGCACGCCCAGCGACAATAGGCTTTCCGTTAGCAGGTCGACACGATTCCCCCACGCTTCCGGCCCACCTAACGCCCGCCAGTAGGCTTCATAGGCGATATCCGCCATGCCCGGCAGCCAAAATCGTCCCGGTTGCAGGCTCAGAATCTGGCTCAACACAAACAGTACGCCGATGCCCACCAGATACAAAACCGTCCCTGTCCGTATTAACAACCGGCTGCTTTCCGCATGACGAATCATGCCGTAACACACGAGTCCAATCAGCGCATAGTCGAGTAAAATGTCGCCATCCCACAGGAAAATGGCATGAATCAGCCCGATGATCATCAACCAGAACAGGCGTGCATGTACCCAGCGCTTCCCCCGCGACAGCAGCAGCTGTAATCCTGCGCCAAAAAGAAGAGAAAACAGCGTCAGAAATTTCGCCTGCGCAAGCAAATCCATCGCCGCCCAGGTTAAGACATCAGACAGCGTGGGTTCCCCTTGCCAGGCGGGATTCAGGTAGGCTGCATGCGGTAAACCAAACGCCGTAATATTCAGCAGTAAAATGCCTAAAATGGCGACGCCGCGCGCAAAATCCAACGTGGCTATCCGTGAAGGTGGCCGCGAAAGTGGCGAATGAGGTGACGGTATAGAGTGAGAAGGCATACAAATTACATTTTCAAATCATCGAAGTAGCGATTGTATGCAGATACAGAGAAAAAGCGAAGATGCTTACTGATTTGACGATGACCGATTTGACGATGACAAAGCGTATTTTCTTCATCATCGTCAATAAGAAGGCTTAATTGTGGTGACGTACCGCGCGCAAGAATTCCTGACGCGTATTTTGGCTGGATTTAAACAGGCCACCGAGCGAGGTTGTGGTCGTGGCACTGGTCGCATCACGAATGCCGCGCGCCTTCACGCAGTAGTGCACCGCATCAATCGAGACCGCAACGTTGTTGGTTCCCAACAGCGTTTGTAGCGCAACCAGAATCTGCTGCGTTAAGCGTTCCTGCACCTGAGGGCGCTGAGAGAAAAACTGAACGATACGGTTGAGCTTCGACAAGCCGATGACGCCATCTTTCGGAATATACGCCACCGTCGCTTTCCCATCGATCGTCACGAAATGGTGTTCGCAGGTGCTGGTCAGCGTGATGTCTCGTACGGTGACCATTTCATCGACCTTCATTTTGTTTTCAATGATGGTGATTTTGGGGAAGTTGGCGTAGTCCAAACCGGAGAATATTTCATCAACGTACATTTTGGCGATACGCGTCGGTGTTTCAGCCAGGCTGTCATCGCTCAGATCGAGGCTCAGCAAATTCATAATTTCCGTCATATGCTCGGCAATACGTTGCTTACGCGTATCCCGATCCAACAACGCGCCGCGCAGCGGCGTTTCCAGACCGCGTGCCAGCAACGCTTCGTGCACCATAACGGCTTCTTTACTTAGTGATGACATTATTATTCTCCTGCAGGTGTAACTATGCCTATCGCACTATCACGGCCTTGGTCAGGCCCTAGCGCCGTCAACACTCTAGTTGAGAGAGTCACGATTATCCAGTGATTGTATGTCATGATTGTTGAAATAGATTCAGGTTATCAAGCGTGGCGGATGTACTTGTGTGCCGTAACAAGGTCGAATTGTATGCACAGAAAAACGCCTATTCAGGCGTAACTATCCAGTGATAAACAAAAAAGCACTGGGAAACTATCCCAGTGCTTTTAACGACAAATCACCTGATTTTTGCGGCTGTCAGCGCCCTGACGCCGCGTGTTGTGGGGTTATCAGAAGGTTTCCCAGTTATCGTTAGCATTACCTTTCTTACCACCAGCGGCGGCTAATAACATCGGTTTCTGCACTGCTGGCGCTTCCGCCAAACGCTGCTGAGAACGACGCGGGGCATCTGCGGCCGACAGCTGGAATACCGATACTGCTTCAGTTAACTGACGGGCCTGATCTTCCAGCGATGCCGCGGCAGCGGCAGATTCCTGTACCAGTGCGGAGTTCTGCTGCGTGACGCCATCCATCTCGGTAACAGCCTGACCAATCTGGGTAATCCCACGACTCTGTTCATCCGATGCTGAGGCGATTTCACCCATCAGATCGTTCACTCGGGTAATGGCGGAAATGATGGAATCCATCGCTTCGCCAGTTTGGGTGACCTGATTTGACCCCATGTTGACGCGTTCAACCGACTCGGTGATCAGGCTTTCAATTTCTTTCGCTGCCTGCGCACTGCGCTGCGCCAGATTACGGACTTCGCCCGCGACGACCGCAAAACCACGGCCTTGTTCACCCGCCCTGGCGGCTTCTACCGCTGCGTTCAACGCCAGAATATTGGTCTGGAAGGCAATGCCGTTAATGACGCTGGTGATGTCGGCAATTTTCTTCGAACTGGTCGTAATACTTGCCATCGTCGCCATCACATCGGCCGTGACGTCGCCACCTTTCTTCGCCGCAACAGAAGCGTCCTGCGCCAGCTTGGTCGCCTGATGAACGTTGTCGGCATTCTGTTTCACCGTCGCACTCAGCTCTTCCATACTGGCAGCGGTCTGCTCCAGTGCGGCGGCCTGCTGCTCGGTACGTGCGGACAGATCGTTGTTACCGCTTTTGATTTCGCTCGAGCCCTGATGAATCGATGCAGAACTGTCACGGATGATGGAAACGGTATTAACCAGACTGCCCTGCATCTCTTTCAGGTAAGGAATCAGCTGTCCGGCACAGTTGCGGCCAAACTCTTCAAGCGGGTGACCAAGCTGTCCGGCTGACAGTACCTGGAAATAGCCTTTGATCATATTCAACGGCTTGACCAGATAGTGAACCAGATAGCGATCCGTCAACAGCAGGATGAGCAGCCCAAGCACCGCCGCGCCCAGCAGAATACGATTACTCCAGTCGACCAGGCCGTAGACCTCGCGCATTGACGCCTCTGACGACGAAATAATCGCGGTCTGGTATTTATCCATATTCGCGCCAAACGCGACACTCAACGGCGGGTAGGTTTTACGGAAAAGCTGACGGAACTCCTCTTGACGATTCTCACGCGCGGCGTTCAGCATCGGCGTCAACCCGTTATCCAATATCTGGGTCCACGCAGCGATCATATTGTCTGCCGTTTCTTTATCGACGCCGACATGCCCAGCGGCTTTAAACGCAGCCAGCTGATCTGACGTGTTTTTAAACGCGGTGGTTGCTGACGTAAATACTTTTTCTGCTTCCGCAGTTTCACCTGTTTGCTGGAAATCCATAGAACGCAACAAGCGAGTAACCGTACGAAAATACTGGTCATTGCCTTTCACCAGCATCTCTACGTTTTTACGCTGAGTTTCGCCGGACTCCAATAGTTTGGTCATGCTGCTTAATGAGGTGGTGGTAAAGAAAGACGCGCCCCCCCATACAACCAGAAACAGACCCAGTATTGTTAAAAGCATTGCCCTGATGGTGATATTTTTTAAAAAATTCACAGAAGACTCCTATAAATTATCTGGCGATTTTCCTCTGCGCTTTCTGCAAGATAGCCGCACATTTTTAATTGGAAATACGCCGGGTGTTACGTCATTTAATGAAGAGCAGAGGCTCTCATTAGTTAGAGTTATTTTCCTTTAATGACAAAAAGACACACTTCCTTACAATAACGATAATGTATTCCTACCATACATTAACTTTATCGGCACTTTAGGCGGGCACTTTACGCCTTCCCATCAACAAATGCGATAAAAATGAAGAATTGCGATAGCTTCTGGCTATTGCTCCAATACAACAATTTATCTTCACATTTAACTGTTTATTTTAATTATCTATTTATTTTCACGCTTCCACTATTGCGTCAGGATAAAATACAGTTTTATTTTTCTGTGATTATTCTTATTTTTTCATTCTGCCCTATTCATTAGAAAATATGCCCCTATTCGGGGTAATAGTTGATTGTGGTGCTATTAATTCCGGCCGCGATCATTTTATCGCGTTCTTCTCTTTCTAAGCCCAAATATTAATCCTGATGATAATTACGCACGTCATTTTCATCATTCAGAGCACATCTCATCGCGCTGGGTTTACGTTACGTTCACATCAGTGTGGCGTAAGCCAGTTGCGAAATGTGCTGCTTGCCGCTACACTTCACAAAAAATGAATAATCAAACATCAGTTCATTACGAAAAGAGAAAGATATGGATTTGACCCAGCTCCGCATGTTCTGTCTCGTCGCCGAAACGGGCTCCGTCGCGCGCGCCGCAGAGCAGCTTCATCGGGTACCCTCAAATCTGACCACGCGGCTGCGCCAGTTGGAACAAGAACTGGGCACCGATCTGTTTATCCGTGAGAAGCAGCGCCTGCGCCTGTCCCCTATTGGCCACAATTTCTTATGTTATGCACAGCGCATTCTGGCGCTTAGTGAGGAAGCGATCAGCATGACGCGCACGGGGGAACCTGCCGGTAATTTCGCGCTCGGTTCGATGGAAAGCACTGCGGCAACCCGTTTGCCTACGCTATTAGCGGCTTACCATCAGCGTTACCCCAATGTTTCGCTGTCCCTGAATACCGGTACATCCGGCGAAATCATTGAGCGCGTGCGCGCGGGAACATTAGCGGCAGCGTTAGTCGATGGCCCCGTTGTCTACGATGAGCTGAATGGCTGCTCGTGTTTTACGGAACGACTCGTGCTGATATCTGACACGACGCATGCGCCGATTACCCATGCGCGGGATGCCAGCCACGATACGCTGTTTGCCTTCCGCCCCAGCTGTTCCTATAGAAAGCGCCTTGAGAACTGGTTCCGGCAGGATGGCGTGGTGCCCGGCACGATCATGGAAATCCACTCATACCATGCCATGCTTGCCTGTGTCGCCAGCGGTGCCGGACTCGCTATGCTCCCGTATGCCGTCCTTGAATCACTGCCCGCAGGCACGCGCGTTCAGGTGCATGAATTACCGTCCGACATCGCCACCGCGTCCACCTGGCTTGTCTGGCGACGCGACGCCTTCGGCCCGAATGTCGAGGCGCTTAAAAAGCTCATTATTGAACAGGGCAGCCATTTTCAAGACAGGACGACACCGTGATGAATAGCACGTCCTGTCATTCAATTTACCACCCATAACGGAATGCCATTAGGAGCCTCCACCATGCAAATGATTAAAACCCGTGCCGCTATCGCCTGGGGTCCCAACCAGCCACTGTCGGTTGAAGAAGTGGATCTGATGCCACCGCAGAAAGGTGAAGTATTGGTGCGCATCGTCGCAACCGGCGTGTGCCACACAGATGCCTACACGCTGTCCGGCAAAGATCCTGAAGGCGTGTTCCCGGCGATTCTTGGCCATGAAGGCGGCGGGATTGTTGAAGCCATCGGGGAAGGCGTGACCAGCGTTGCCGTTGGCGATCACGTTATTCCGCTTTACACCCCAGAATGTGGCGAATGTAAATTCTGTCGCTCTGGCAAAACCAACCTGTGCCAGGCTATTCGTTCCACGCAGGGTAAAGGCCTGATGCCGGACGGCACGACTCGCTTCTCCAAAAATGGCCAGCCGATTTTCCATTACATGGGCACATCTACCTTCGCTGAGCACACCGTTGTGCCTGAAATTTCGCTGGCGAAAGTGAATAAAGAAGCACCACTGGAAGAAGTTTGCCTGCTGGGCTGTGGCGTCACCACCGGTATGGGCGCCGTGCTGAATACCGCAAAAGTAAAAGCGGGCGATACCGTTGCGATTTTCGGCCTCGGCGGCATTGGTCTGTCGGCCATTATCGGTGCGCAAATGGCAGGTGCCGGACGCATCATCGGTATCGATCTCAACACCAGCAAATTCGATCTGGCGCGTAAACTGGGTGCGACCGATCTGATCAACCCGAAAGATTACGATAAGCCGATTCAGGACGTCATCGTTGAACTGACCGATGGCGGCGTGGACTTCTCCTTCGAGTGTATCGGTAACGTCAATGTCATGCGTTCCGCGCTAGAGTGCTGTCATAAAGGCTGGGGTGAATCCATCATCATCGGCGTGGCGGGTGCAGGTGAAGAAATCGCCACTCGTCCGTTCCAACTGGTGACGGGTCGCGTATGGCGCGGTTCTGCTTTCGGCGGCGTGAAAGGCCGTAGCGAGCTGCCAGGCATTGTCGATCGTTACCTGAAAGGCGAATTCCCGCTGAATGACTTCATCACCCACACCATGGGGCTGGACGAGATCAACACGGCATTCGATTTAATGCATGAAGGCAAATCGATTCGCTCTGTGATTCATTTCGGTTAATTGCGCGACTGTCAGGAACAGAATAAAGGAGGCTGTACAGCGATGACCTCATCACTGGAACTGCTGGAAGAACACCGTATGTTTGGCGGCTGGCAACAGCGCTACCGCCATATGTCAGAAACGCTGAACACCGCGATGACGTTCAGTATTTATCTGCCGCCGACACAGGATGACACGCCGCCGCCCGTGCTTTACTGGCTGTCAGGGTTAACCTGCAACGACGAAAATTTTACGACGAAAGCCGGTGCGCAACGCGTTGCCTCCGAGTTGGGTCTGGTGCTGGTCATGCCAGACACCAGCCCGCGCGGCGATGACGTAGCAGACGACGCGGGATACGATCTGGGTCAGGGAGCGGGATTCTACGTGAATGCCACGCAGGCACCCTGGGCGGCACACTACCGGATGTATGACTACATCAGCAGTGAATTGCCGGCGTTAATCCAGCAACATTTTAACGTGAATCGCCGTCAGTCCATCAGTGGGCATTCGATGGGCGGCCACGGCGCGCTGATGCTGGCGCTACGCAACCCGGATCAATTCCAGTCTGCGTCAGCGTTCGCACCGATCGTTAACCCGAGTCAGGTTCCCTGGGGACGCAAGGCGCTGACCGCCTACCTCGGTGAGGATGAAACGCAGTGGTTGCAGTATGACAGCTGCCATTTGCTGGCAAATAGCCAGAAGAAGCTGCCCATGCTGGTCGATCAGGGCGATTGCGATCAGTTCCTTCCCGATCAGCTGCAACCGGCGAAACTGGAAGAACTGGCAAGCCAGTATGACTGGCCGCTGACGCTGCGGACACAGTCTGGCTATGACCACAGCTATTTCTTCATCGCCAGTTTCATCGAAGATCATCTGCGCTTCCACGCCCGCTATTTATTGGAAGAATAGCTATTGGAAGAATAGCGCGTCGAATAATGGTGCTATGCTTACCTTGTTGAGCGCCGCGCTCAGGAATCTCCTGAGCGCGTTTTCTCTTCCTGTAATAACTCCATCGTCATAACCCCTGAAAGACATGAGCGCACCTGCCGCGTGCAACATGACGGATAAAAAAAGAAAAAAAGGAAACCTTGATGATACACGTTCATCACCTCGAAAAATCCCGTTCGACCCGCGTAACCTGGCTGCTGGAAGAGCTGGGCGTTGACTATGAAATCATTCGCTACGCGCGTGACCCAAAAACGTTTAGCGCTCCGGCATCACTCAAACAAATCCACCCGCTAGGAAAATCACCGGTGATTACCGATGGCGAACTCACGATTGCCGAATCCGGAGCCATTGTGGAATACCTGATTGAGACTTACGGCAACGGCAGGCTCCGCCCACAGAGCGGACAAGCACTGCTGGACTATCGCTTCTGGCTGCATTTTGCGGAAGGTTCACTCATGCCGCTGCTGGTGATGCGTTTAGTTTTGGCAAAAACAGAATCCGCACCGATGCCATTTTTCATCCGCCCCATTGCACGCAAAATTGTGCAAAGCATCGAGAAGGCCTTTATTGTGCCGCGGCTGACGACACAGCTTCAGTTCATCGAACAGCATTTGAGTAAACAAGAGTGGTTTGCGGGAGAATCGCTCAGCGGTGCCGATATACAAATGGCCGTTCCGCTGGTTTTGGCGAAAACGCGTTTGGATTTCAGCCACTACCCGCACATCAAGCAATACATAGAGCGGATAGAAAGTCAGCCAGCTTTTCAGCGGGCTCTCGCTCAGGATTAACGGTGCGATTGGAATATCACCTCATCGACAACGACAAACAAAGCGGGTCGCTGGGCGACAGAGCAAGAATTATGTGAGCATTTACTGATTATTCATGAACTGATAACGATATGCTGCTGTTTACCCCCGATATATTTCGAGCTATAACACGCTATAGCTAAAAGGTGGTATACCGTCAGGATGCGGCATTGACACGTTGGGAGTGATTAATTTTGCAGAGAAAACGAGTTTCATCAACAGAGTTGTTTTCAGTCGGATACGATGCAGAAAAAAGCCAATTGGAAGTCGAATTGCTAAATGGGAGCATCTATCTCTACAGCGGCGTAGCACGCATGATTTATGAAGAGCTGATGGCCAGCAAGACGAAGTACCGTTACTACGCCAGCTTTATCAAAAATTCATTCCCCTACGAGAAAACGCAGTAGTTTTTGAAGATAAAGAGCCCTGATTTTTAAAGATAAAGACCCCTAGTTTTTAAAGATAAATAATAGTCTTAGGGCGGAGAATACTCTCCGCCCTTCTCTTTCTACCCGGTTATTCCCCAGTCGACTCAACGGTGTTAAACGCCGCCAGCAGGACGTCTTCATTGAGCGTTAACGGCAGATAATGAATGGATTCCCCCGCCTGCAAAGTGCGGGCAATAACCGCCTGAAGCGCGGCGCGATCGTGAATATCCACGTCCAGTGCGGCGAGTGTGGTCGGCAAACCGAATGCCTTAAACGCCTCCTTCAGCTGAAGCAGCGTGTCGCTATCGCCCAGTAACGCGCTTTGCACCAGAATGCCATAAGCCACCTTGGTGCCGTGCAGGAAGCGCTCAGTTTGTGGCAACACCGTTAAACCGTTATGCACCGCATGCGCCGCCGCCACGCGGGTATAGCGCTCACCCAACCCGCCAACCATACCGCCACCGGCAATGATTGCATCCACCACATCCAGAAAATCCTGCGTCAGTTCACCACGCTCGACGGCTTCCAGCGCCGCCGCACTTTGTTGCAGCAACACATTGCGGATATCCAGAGCGGCCTGTAAGCCCAGCCGAACAGAAAGCGGCAGCGTTTCTGGCTGAGGGCTGAGAACGACGGCTTCATACCACTTCGCCAGCGTGTCGCCGACGCCAGCCAGTAAGTATTCCACCGGTGCCGCCAGCATAATCCGCGGTTCCACCAGCACCAGATGGTTAGCATCAGTGAAAATCTCGAAGCGCAGCGCCTGTCCGGCATCGTTATACCACACGGACAGCGGCGTCCAGGCCGCACAGGTCGCCGCAATGGTCGGGATAGCGACCAGTGGCACACCGATATGACGCGCGGCGACCTTCGCGGTATCCAGCACCGCCCCGCCGCCGACGCCAATGACGACCCGACATTCATCGCCCGCCTGTGCCACCAGTTTTGCGACTTCCCCTTCGCTACAATGCGCACCAAACTGCACGCGGCGGGCTGAAGGCGCGTCGAATTCGGCCGGTAAATACGGTCGAGCCGCAGCAATCGCCCGCTCGCCGTAGATCCACAGCGCGTTTTTCAGTACATCTGGTGGATAAAAATCCAGCAGCTTATCGATAGCGCCAGAGAAAGAGAAATAGTTAGCAGGGCCAACCTGTACGCGGACTGTCGTTGTGTGCATGTTTGAATCTTCCTCGCCGCGCCCTCTTGAACACGGCTCTTATGCTATGTTTATCTGATAGATGAATCTGCTGCGCTACCCTATTGATAAACCCATCTTATTCACTTGCCTGCACCAGCTTAAGAACTTTTTTATTTAATTTATGCCTTTTCGTTCATAGCCGATAACTCTCAAACACTTGAAGCTGTATTAAATTCTCTGGGATATGTGCTACCTTTCTTTTCCGTTATTTCATGACCCTGACCGCCAAGAGCGTTACCGACCATGATTCCTACCTCCCAAAGCCGACTGGAAATGCACAACATTTCCATCTCCTTTTCTGGTTTCCACGCCCTCAAGCAGGTTAATTTCACACTGGAAGGTGGTTCGATTCATGCCCTGACTGGCGCAAACGGCGCGGGTAAATCCACGCTTATGACGATCTTATCGGGCGCTTACGATCACTATCAGGGCGACATTCTGATTAATGGTAAGCAGGTCGATGTCCATTCCCCGCGTGATGCCAAGCGATACGGTATTCATCTGGTGCAGCAAGAAGTCGATGTTGCGCTGGTCCCCACGCTGTCCGTGGCAGAAAACATTATGCTGGATACGCTGGCGCAGGACGGACATCTGCTAAGTTGGCCGCAGATCTATCGTCAGGCGCAGGCGCTGCTCGATCAGCTTGGCGTTCACCTCAATGTTCGTCAACGGCTGGATACCTGCTCGCTCGCTGAGAAACAGCAAATTCTGCTCGCCCGCGCGTTATCTCACGAATGTCGTTTTCTTATTCTGGATGAACCCACCGCCCCGCTGGATCAGGCCGAAAGTGCACGCCTCTTCGAGGTGGTACGCCGTTTACAGGCCGATGGCATCGGGATCGTGTTTATTTCCCACCGTATTCATGAGCTGAGCGAAATCTGCGATACGTTGACCGTTCTGCGTGACGGCGAGTTTGTCAGCAGCGGTGCGATGCAGGGACTCAGCGGGGAAGCGATCGTAGAGAGAATGCTGGGGCACCGGCTTGACGATATCTTTCCACCGCGCCGAACGACACCTGCCGCAGAGACGCTGCTTCAGGTTACGGGTTTGCACGACGAAACGCTGTTGCACAATATTTCTCTCACGCTGCGCAAAGGAGAAATTCTGGGCATTGCCGGACTGGCTGGTGCGGGGAAAACCGAGCTATGTAAAGCGCTGTTCGGCGCGGAGCCCTGCAAGATCGCGCAGGGAGAATATCGTGGTAAACCCTGGCGACCGCATTCGCCGCACCAGTCCGTCGAACAGGGTCTGGCGCTGGTTCCTGAAGAGCGGCGCAAAGAAGGCATTTTTATTGATGAATCCGTCACCATGAATCTCAGCATCACCGCCACCGATAGCTTTTCCCGTTGGAGTGTATTCAGCCGTGGCAAGGCATTGCGCTGGGCAAAACAGATCGTTGAGCAGTTGGCGGTTCGCACCACCGGTCCGGCGCAAAAGCTGGCGCGTCTGTCGGGTGGGAATCAGCAGAAAGTGGCTATCGGCAAGTGGCTGCGCAGTGAAGCACAGGTTCTGATTTTTGACGAACCCACCAAAGGCGTGGATATCAAGGCCAAACAGGACTTGTTCACCCTGATTGACGGCCTTGCCCGTCAGGGTAAAGGCATTATTTATGCGTCGGGCGAGTTCTCCGAACTTGTCGGGCTCTGCGATCGCATCGGCGTGCTATGGGACGGCCGAATTGTCGCAGAGCTAAATGCCGCTGAGATTGACGAAGAAACCCTACTTTTATATTCAACTGGAGGAACTCCCGCGTGAGTCACCCACTTTCATCTAACGGGGCGCTCCCCTTCCGTCACCACGTTTTCGAGTTTCTCTATAAGTGGGGGATGCTGATCACAGTTGTTGCGCTGATTGCCCTTTTCGGGCTGGCGTCGGAGAATTTTCTCGACCCGTATAACATCATCAATATTTTGCGCTCTATCGCCATCGTCACGGTGATTGCCATTGGCGTCTCCATTTCGCTGTCCGTGGGCGGATTCGATCTTTCCGTGGGGTCAACGGCATCGCTGGCTAATGCGCTGGTTATCTCGCTTTTCGTCTGGCATGGATTCGGCACCACCGGCGCGATTGTCCTGACGTTGCTGCTGTGTACGCTGGTCGGGCTATTCAACGCCTTCCTCATCGTCGTGCTGAAGATTCCCGATATGCTGGCAACGCTCGCCAGCCTGTTCGTCATTCAGGGCGTGGCGATGACCTACAGCTATGGCGGCTCCATCACGCAGAACATGGTGCTACCTAGCGGCGAAATGGCGGAAGGCGTCATTCCTGAATTCTTTGCCACGCTAGGTCAGGTGCCGGTCATTGTTGTCATCATGCTGGCGGTAACGGTACTGGTGCAGCTGTATCTGTCCCTTACCAAGCACGGTCGCCGGATGTATGCCATCGGCGGCAACCCAGAAGCCGCGCGACTGGCAGGCATTCGCACGGCGCGTTATCGGGTACAGGCGTATGTGTTTTCTTCACTACTCGCGGCGCTGGGCGGTATCTTACTGGCATCGCGTATCGGCTCTTCGCAGGTCAATGCCGGGGGCGGCTATTTGATGGATGCCGTTGCCGCGGCCTACATCGGCTTCTCACTGGCGGGATCCGGCAAGCCGAATGCGCTGGGTACGCTGCTCGGTGCCGTTATTCTTGGCGTCTTGCAGAATGGACTGGTGATGCTCTCCGTGCCTTATTATGCGATGGATATCATCAAAGGTCTGGTTCTGGCACTCGCGCTAGCCATGACGTATATTCAGAAGCGCTAATCTCTCTCGCATTCAGTAGCGTCTCATTTCAGTACCTTCTCACTTCCGCCCCGTTCATCCGAATTCGGGGCGGATTCATAATAGAGCGCACCAATGCCTCCTCTCATTAAGCGGCGTTTTGCCGCCGACACCTATCGCTGCACTCGCTCTATTATTTACTTCCGTTATTATTAAGAAATAAATATTCGCTCATACAATCAAGAGTGGTTCAGAATAATCACAAATAATAACGTTCTCACTTTAGGTCTGACGTGCGCCACTTTCATTCCCTGCCGATATAGCGAGAGCGACAGAGATAATCGACAGGGAAAGATTCAATCCGATGAAACGTTCAATTTTGATAATCAATTAAAATTGATGAATATCATCATTCCTCTACCGGGCAATATTCCGTCATACCCGACGAAATCAAACTACACGTTATTTATATCCGTTCTGCTGAGCATACTCATCAATATTTTCAATCGTCTTTTCCATCAGTAATTGCAGCGATGAAGCGGATGTCCAGGAGATATGCGGAGTAATCAGAAGATTAGGCAGGGTTTTCGCCGCAGCCATCAATGGGTTGTCTTTTGCTGGCGGTTCCTGCGTCAGGCAGTCTAGCGCAGCACCGGCAATGACGCGCTGCTGCAAGGCTTCTGCCAGCGCGTGCTCATCAATCAGCCCGCCTCTGGCCGTGTTAATAATAAACGCGGTAGGCTTACACAGTGCGAGCGTCTCTGCATTAATCAGATGCTGCGTGCTCTCATTGAGCGGGCAGTTGAGTGAAATCACATTCGCCAACCGCAGAACGTCTTCAAACGGCAGATACCCAGCGCGACACGATGAAGCTCCCCGGTGCTCGGCAAAAATCACCTTCATCCCCAGCGCCTGCGCCAAGCGTGCGACTTCCCGCCCAATCGTACCCGCGCCGATAATGCCCAGCGTAGCACCGGCGATGTCCTTGACCGGATGATCAAAATAAGCAAATTGCGACTGGCTGGCCCAGCGATCGCCCAGTTGATCGCGATACCACGCCATCAGGCTGTGCTTTAGCGCAAAAATCATGGCAATCACGTGCTCGGATACGGCCTGCGTCGAGTAGCCCGGTACATTTTTGACCGTGATACCCAGTTCTTTGGCAGCAACAAGATCGATATTGTCGGTGCCCGTTGCCGTCACGACAATCAGCTTCAACGCAGGTAACGCGGCCAGGGTGTCTCGCGTTAATAAGGCTTTATTCGTGATGATGACGTGGGTGTCTTTTGCTCGGGCGATAACGTGATCGGGCGAGGTATAGTTATATTCAATCCATTCATGGCGGCACTGTGGACGCCTAAAACTCGTCTTTTTCAGGAAAATGGTTTCAGGCAGTGAGCCTTTATCCAAAAAGGTAATTTTTAACATCATCGTGCCCTGGTTGCTATTCATACACTGATTTCCGCTTGCAGATATCAAGGGTTCCGCAGTCGGCAATCACGACAGGTATTCTCATACAAAAATAATGAATTAAATTCTCTGTATGACACAAGACAACGAACGTATTAATGACGTTACACTTCCTGCCTCATCGGAAATCCATCACTCCGTAACGTGAAGCGTAGTCAGCATTAAAGCAATTAACAATACCTAATATAATGAATTTCATTCATCGACATTGTTATCGTCGATATTCAGAAATATCACAAAAACAATAAAGCCCTGCTGCTCATTGTTATCATGACATCGGTAAAGAGATAACCGTAATAACGGGTCACAACTGAGCCCAGTAGTTAATCAGAAAGAATACATTCGCGAGAAAAACCGCAGAAGTGGTGCCATATCATTGGAGAGAGGGAGTAAGCGAGGGTCATAATGCCCCGGAACGAGCTGGCCCATTCCGGGGAAGTGCTACATCAGAAGTTGACGTTTACCGATACCCAGTAGTTACGACCTGGCATTACATAACCTGTCGTAAAAGCACTGTTTCCGAAGTAATCACCCGCATAATACGTATTACGACCCGATGTATAAACCTGCACCTGAGAGAAATCCTTATCCAGCAGGTTGTTCACCGTACCATTCAACGTAACATCTTTCGTCACTTTGTATGAAGTGCCCAGATTCACTACCGTCCAGGATTTCAGTTCAGCGCCGCGATCGTCATACACCAACTTTTGAGCCGCATTCAGATTCGCATAATTAGTCGTAAAGCGTGGCGTATTCGCGCGATATTCTGCTGCCAGCCAGCTATTCCACTGCTCATCAATCTGCCAGTTCAGGCGGGCATTCGCCATATGCTTAGCCGTTGTAGCCAGCGCCGCACCTGGATTGTCTCCACCAATTTGTTCACTATGTGTATAGGTATAATTCAGCGCCAGAGTGACATCTGGCACGAATACCGGGAAGGATGTCGCCAGTTCCACACCTTGCGTTCTGGCTTTACCAATATTGCGATATGTCCCTGTTGAGCTATTGAGTTCAACCGAGTCAATGGCATTTTTATAATGGTTAACGAATCCGGTAATATTCGCCCTCACCTCTGCCGGATTCTCGTAGTACACCCCAGCTTCAAAGTTGGTGCTCTCTTCCGGTTTGAGATTCGGGTTCCCGATCGTACTCGTTGTTCCGTTTCCGCCGATACCGCTAACGCCGTTATGCAATTGCGCAAGCGATGGCGCTTTATATCCGGTACTGACACCACCTTTTACCGTCCAATCGTCAGCCACATTCCAAACCAGATAAGCACGCGGACTTAAATGACCGCCAAAGCTATCGTGTTTCTCATAGCGGGCACCTAACGTTAGTGACAGCGGATCGAGTAGCTGCCAGTCGTCTTCTGCATACAGCGACCAGCTTTTTTGTTCGAACGTTTCACCGCTGTTTGCCAACACAATGCCATCTTTAAGGCGTGCATCCCAGAATTGCCCACCAACAGTCAGCAGATGATCCTCCCCGACGGGCGACACGAGCATCGTATCGAAGATAGTGTTGGTATTCTTCAGTTCACGGTCACGACCAGAAAGGCCAGCATTAGCGGTATTCAACACACGTGGTGTCAGCAGTCGTCCCTTGTTCTCGGTCACGGCATAGGACAGATTTGAGCTCCAACGACCAAACGAGAGGTCGGTGTCATGGCCAATTGTCAGTTTATTACGCTCAAAGCGCAATTCATCGCGGTATCCACCGCCACCAACACCAATCGGGCCCAGTTGGCTACTGCGGTTATCGTAAGTCTGACGTGATATATCACCATCAATCCACAGGGTATTGGCGTCGCTGGTTTTAAAGTTCAGCTTCCCACCGACAGTGTAGTTATCAGTCTTGGTCGGGAATGGAACACGCGTGTCACCCGTCCCGCTCAGTGAAGTGACGCTTGATCCCTGACGATGCTCCACATTACCGCGCAATGCCAAACTAAATTGATCGTTCACCAACGGGCCGGAGGTATAAAACCCCAGCGTTGAGCTGTCACCCCATTTACGGTGTTCTTGCACCGTATGTGACAGATTAACGCTGCCACTCCACTGTTTACTGTTTTTCTTCGTAATAATGTTGACCACACCGCCAATCGCATCAGAACCATACAGCGTCGACATTGGCCCGCGAATCACTTCAATTCGTTCAATGGCTGACAATGGCGGCATCACCGCCGTATTCATGGTGTCAAAACCATTCGGCGTTGTATCTCCACTGGCATTCTGACGTACGCCATCGATTAGAATCAGGGTATAACTGCTCGGCATACCACGAATACTGATGTCCAGACCACCCGTTTTACCCGTGCCGCTGCGCACATCAACCCCTTCCACGCCACTTAACGCCTCTCCCAAATCGTGATAGCTTTTTTGCGAGAGTTCTTCCTCACTGACGACAGAAATGGACGCTGGTGCGTTCGTCAACTTTTTCTCATAACCACTCGCGGTGACAACTAAAACATCATCACTACCTGCCGCTATCGCGACATTTGTTGCTGTTGCCGCCAGAGCAAGTGCTACTGCATTCTTGAGATTAATCAGAGAATTTCCTTTCATGATTCCTCGTTATTTTATTGAGTTTTTTTGCAAAAAGGAGTGTAAAGGAATGCATTTAAACGTAAATGATAAGTATTAGCATTATTCATTTCGTTTAAGTGCGGTTTAGAAATGCCAATTTACGCAGCACGAAAGCGCTTATCAGGAAGAATAAAAACGGTTAGGAAGGATTTTACAGCAATAATGAAATTCAAAATATTTGATATAAAACTGAGATCTTGCCAAATGAAAACGCCGCTCATAAGTATGTTATCAGCGGCGTGAAAGGCGATATGCTTAGTTAAAAAGCAGCGATAGTTAACTGCGTTCTTACGATTTAGTCTTTATGATCGGGGTACGTCATATCCTGGTACTTGATAAAGCGCGTGCCACGGCACAGCTTATAGCCAAACCAAATCAGCAGGAACAGCGGAATACCGATGTACGTTGCCGTCACGCCATACCAGTCGATTTTATCTTCCAGAAACGCCTGATAATTCTGCCCCAGCGTGATGATCAGACAGAGCACAAATGCGAAGATCGGCCCCAGCGGGAAGAAACTTGATAAATAAGGTAAGCGATTCAGATCGTGACCTTGCATAACATAGCCACGGCGGAAACGGTAATGGCTGATCGCGATCCCCAACCAGGCAATAAAGCCTGTCATGCCGGAGGTATTCAACAGCCACAGATAAACCGTTTGGTTGCCATATAAAGAAGACAGGAAACACAGCGCCGCCACCACGGTGGTGGCGTACAGCGCATTACGCGGCACGCCGCCTTTTGACAGCCTAGCGAAAATGCGCGGCGCTTTACCTTCCGATGCCAACGTAAACAGCATACGCGTAGACGCGTACATCCCGGAGTTACCCGCCGACAGCACCGCCGTCAGGATAACCGCGTTCATGACCGCCGCCGCAGACAGCAGGCCCGCGTTCTCAAACACCAGCGTGAACGGGCTCACCGTAATGTCTTTGACATCATTACGCAGCAGGTTCGGATCGGTATACGGAATGATTAAGCTGATAATCAGAATCGCGAAGATGTAGAACAACAGAATGCGCCAGAAAACCTGACGGATGGCACGCGGAATGTTTTTGCTGGGTTCCTGAGATTCCCCCGCCGCCACGCCGATCAGTTCCGTTCCCTGAAAAGAGAAGCCGACGATCATCGCCACACCGATCATGGCAGAGAAACCGCCAGCAAACGGCGCATCGCCAATCTCCCAGTTGTGGAATCCGGCATTTTCCGCGCCGCTCATGATGCCCGTAATCATCATCACGCCAACAGCAATGAAAACGACGACCGTGACCACTTTAATCAGTGAGAACCAGTATTCCGCTTCGCCAAATCCTTTCACGGAAATGTAGTTAAGCAGGAACATCAGCGCGAGGAACAGCGCGCTCCAGATCCAGCCGGAGACATCGGGGAACCAGTATCCCATCACCAACTGCGCCGCCACCAGATCGACCGCGATGGTCACCGCCCAGTTGTACCAGTAGTTCCAGCCCAGCGCGAAGCCGAACCCTTCTTCTACATAGCGGGAACCGTAGCTGGAGAACGAACCGGAAACCGGCATGAACGCCGCCAGTTCGCCCAGGCTGGTCATCAGGAAGTAAACCATCAGCCCAATCAGGGCATAAGACAGAAGTGCGCCGCCCGGACCGGCTTGTGAAACCGTCGCACCAGACGCGACAAATAACCCGGTGCCAATCGATCCGCCAATGGCGATCATCGTTAAATGCCGTGCTTTCAGTTCACGGCGCAGGGTCGGTGTGCCCTGTGTTGTTTGTTGAATATCGTGCTGAGCCATTGTTATCCTGCATGCTCGTGCTAAAAATCGAGGCGGGATTGTAGCAAATAGCGTTGTGCTGAATAGTTAAGATCGTCGAGTTATAAGAGAGGTTAATAACTCACGCCCGATTATTAGCAGCAGAAAATATTTTCGCTATGGCGTTTCGCAGCAATAACTCAGGAAACGCTGCAGCACATTTGAAAGATGTTTCTGTCGGTGATGAACCAGATACAGCGTCCGCGTGAGTTTAGGCAGCGGCACCTTCAGCTCCACCAGCGAGCCTGACGCCAGTTGCTCGGCAATGACATGCCGAGACAGGCAACTGATGCCGATCCCGTGGCGAACCGCATGTTTGATCGCCTCTGAATTCCCTAATTCCATCACCAGATGAAAATGCGACAGGTGCGTCAGCAGCAGATGATCCAGCACTTCACGCGTGCCTGAGCCACGTTCACGCAAGATCCAGTGCGCATCCGCCAGCGCGGTTAATGAGACAGTGCCCCGGCTGAGCGGATGTTCGGGAGAGCAAAACACCACCAGCTCATCTTCCAGCCAGGGCTGCGTAATCAAATCAGGATGATGGCAAGGCCCTTCGATCAAGCCCAAATCGACACTGAATTCAGACACGCGCGTGATCACATCTTTCGTATTGCCGACATGCAGTTCCAGCGGAATATCGGGGTAGTCATGACGATAGCGGGCAATCATCGCAGGCAATAAATAGTTACCAATCGTGCTACTGGCATACACACGCAGCGCCCCATTATCACGCCGGAACAGTTGCTCAATTTCCATCGACTGTTCAAGCAGTGCCAGCGCCTTGGGATACAGCAGGCGGCCATGCTCATTCACCACCAGACGTTTACCCACGCGGTCGAAAAGTTGAACACCCAGTTGCCCTTCTAAATCCGCCAGAGCCGCGCTGACAGCCGATTGAGACAGGGCAAGCACAACGGAGGCCTGTGTCGTTGAACCACTTTTCAGGACTTCGGCAAAGACTTCCAGTTGACGTAACGTGATATGCATAGTGCGCTCTTTATCTGAAATACTTATAGGTTATAAATATATAATCAATTTCTCTTTTAATCTCGTGGATTATAAGCTGGCTTCTCAATTTTCGGTACGGTCAGAATAGGCACCCAATCCATGGCTCTTCCTGCGACATTACACACGATAACCCCGCCCGATAGAGCAAAAGCGCGATTACCCGGCCTGTTGTTAGTAAGTTTAATGACTTTTTCGCTCCTCTGGCTGGCAAATATTCCGAAAATCGCCCACTGGGGTCCGGGTTCGCTGACATTGGCGATCCTGATTGGGATTGTGCTCGGAAATAGCATTTATCCACGTATTCATCCGCTGTGTGATCCAGGCGTGCAGTGGGCCAAACAGCATTTACTCCGCTGGGGCATCATACTTTATGGTTTTCGCCTCAGCTTTCAGCAGGTTGCTGCCGTTGGCTTTACCGGTGTCGCGGTCGATCTTACTATCGTCACGCTGACGTTTTTACTCGCCTGTTGGATAGGCAAGCGCTGGCTGAAACTCGACAATCAAACCGTAATGCTCATCGGTGCTGGCAGCAGCATCTGCGGTGCAGCGGCAATCATGGCAACCGCACCGGTTGTCAAAGCGTCCAGCAATGCGATTGCCGTCTCCGTTTCCACCGTGGTGATTTTCGGTACGACGGCGATGTTTTTGTATCCGTGGCTCTATCAGCTCAATCTCGAACATCACTGGATTGACGCCACACCACAGATCGTCGGTCTGTACTTCGGCTCAACGATACACGAAGTCGCTCAGGTCGTTGCTGCCGGACATGCCGTTGATGGTGCGACGGAAAACATCGCCGTCATCAGCAAGATGCTGCGCGTGATGCTGCTGGCCCCTTTCCTTCTCATTCTTGGGTTTTACCTGAAAAAAACGACGCAAAAAAGTGACGCGGAAGACGCGATTCCACTGATGTTTCCGTGGTTTGCACTGGGGTTTATCGCCGTAGCGGCCTTCAATTCTTTCCAGCTACTTTCACCTACGCTCGTCACGCAGTTGGTACAACTCGATAATGTGCTGTTGACCATGGCGATGGTTGCGCTGGGGCTCACAACCCGATTCAGCGCCATCCGTCAGGCCGGCGCAAAACCGCTGCTGCTGGCACTCATTCTGTTTCTCTGGCTGGTTGTTGGCGGTGCGGGCATCAATTTGTTCTTCGAGCATTTATTCGGCTAACGATAAATTATTTACCTGTTAACGTCTGATTAACGTGCCCGACGGAGCCGTGACGATGCCATAATGTCTCCGTTACCAAAGGAGACCAACATGAAATACATCGGGGCGCACGTTAGCGCATCTGGCGGGGTCGATCAGGCCGTGATTCGCGCGCATGAGATAAAGGCGACGGCTTTCGCGTTATTTACTAAGAACCAGCGCCAATGGCAGGCTGCACCGCTCAGCGCCGAGGTCATCGACCGTTTTAAAGCCGCCTGTGAGCAATACGCGTATACGTCAGCACAGATTCTGCCCCACGATAGCTACCTGATTAATCTGGGTCACCCGGATACCGAGGCGCTGGAGAAGTCACGCATCGCGTTTATTGATGAAATGTCCCGTTGCCAGCAGCTTGGGCTAAGCCTCCTGAATTTTCATCCCGGCAGCCATCTAAAGCAGATCGAGGAAGCTGACTGTCTGGCACGTATCGCCGAGTCCATCAACATCGCGCTGGCGGAAACGGACGGCGTCACCGCGGTGATTGAAAACACCGCCGGGCAAGGCAGTAATTTGGGTTTCCGCTTTGAACATTTGGCAGCCATCATTGATGGCGTAGAAGATAAAAGCCGCGTCGGCGTCTGTATCGATACCTGTCACGCCTTCGCTGGTGGCTACGATCTGCGGACAGAAGCCGATTGCGAAGCCACTTTCGCTGAATTCGACCGCATTGTTGGGTTTCGCTATCTGCGCGGAATGCATTTGAATGATGCCAAAAGCACGTTCGCCAGCCGCGTTGACCGACACCATAGTCTGGGAGAAGGCAACATCGGCAAAACCGCTTTCAGCTATATCATGAAAGATGCCCGCTTTGACGGCATCCCGATGATTCTGGAAACGATCAATCCCGATATCTGGGCTGACGAAATCGCCTGGCTCAAGTCCGAAGCCCAATGCTAAAAAAAGCGCCAGTTGGTGAATACCAACTGGCGCTATCTCATCCACATCCTTGTGTTATGGCATTACTTTTTATTCACGACGATGATCAAACTTACGCAACTTTCGCCAGTTGTTCATCAGAGCGTTTCAGCAGTGCATACAGCACGCCTGCGACGACAGTACCCGCAATGATCGCTAACAGGTAGCCGATAACCGGGGTAATCGCGCCAGGAATCAACAGCACGAACAGACCGCCGTGTGGTGCCATCAACTTAGCACCTACCGCCATTGACAGCGCACCAGTCAGTGCCCCACCGATGATGCAGCAAGGCAGAACACGCATTGGATCACGTGCCGCGTAAGGAATCGCCCCTTCGGAGATAAAGCACAGGCCCAGTACAAACGCCGCTTTGCCCCCTTCACGTTCGGTCGGGTTGAATTTTTTGCTTGCCAGTACAGTCGCCAGACCCATTGCCAACGGTGGCACCATACCGGCTGCCATGACGGCGGCCATCGGCGCGTAAATCTGGCTACTGAGCAAGGTGGTACCGAAAACGTAAGCGACCTTGTTAACCGGCCCGCCCATATCCGTACACATCATCGCGCCCAGGATCGCACCCAGAATCACCGCATTCGCCGTGCCCATGGATTGCAGCCAGCCTGTCAGGCCAGTCAGGATTTTCGCCACTGGCGTACCAACGACGTAAATCATGATGAGACCAGTGATCAGCGTAGCGAACAGCGGAATGATCAGGATCGGTTTTAGCGCAGTCAAACTTTGCGGCAGAATCAGTTTATTGTTGATCGCTTTGGCAACATAACCGGCCAGGAAACCTGCGATGATCCCACCGAGGAAGCCTGCACCCGTACTCACCGCCAACATCCCGCCAACCAGACCTGGCGTTAAGCCTGGACGATCCGCAATGGAGAACGCGATATAGCCCGCCAGCACCGGCACCATCAGTGCGAAGGCCGAACCGCCACCGATCTTCATCAGCGCCGCTGCCAGCGTACCTTCCTGTTTAAAGGCTTCAATACCAAAGACAAACGACAGGGCGATACACAAACCGCCTGCCACAACCATCGGCAGCATGTAAGACACGCCGGTTAACAGGTGACGATACGGACCTGCTCCGCCCTTCTGAGCAGACTCGCTCGCGCTTGACGCACTGGCTTGCCCGGACGGCTGGTACACTTTCGCTTCAGCCTGCGCTTTATCTAACTCCTGCGCCGTCTTCTTCAGTGCCAGCCCGGTCGACGTGCGATACATCTTCTTACCAGCAAATTTCGCCAGATCGACTTCAATGTCCGCAGCCACGATCACCAGATCGGCCTGTTCAACTTCTTCAGGAGTAATCGCGTTGCCCGCGCCAACAGAGCCGCGCGTTTCCACTTTGACCCACCAGCCGCGTTTTTTCGCTTCACTTTCAATCGCTTCTGCCGCCATAAACGTGTGCGCGACGCCCGTCGGGCACGCCGTTATCGCCACAATACGCTTGGCAGTTGCAGGCTGCTGAACAGGCGCTGACGCAGCGGCCTGATAGACCGTGGCTTCAGCCTGTGCTTTCGCCAAAAAGGCTTCCGGCTGCGAAACTGCCAGTTCGATGTCACCGACATAAACTCGCTTGCCATTCAGTGCGCTGTCCGCCGCAGCGGATGCACCCAGAACGATCGCCAGTTCAGCGTCGTTAACCTGTTCTGTAAACGTCACCCCTGCTTTCGCAGCGGCAGCGCCGAGTAGGTTCTTCACCAGTTGGCTTTTCGCCAGGCCCAGTGATTTATCCAAAATCAGCAGCGTTTTCATTGTTTATCTCCTGCTGTATCAGTTAAAGGGTTTGAGGTCGACACGCGCCATCATTGCGGCCAACTGAGGACGATCGGTAATACCAACATTACTTTGGCTGACGGCCAGCGCTGAAACCGCCGTAGCCAAACGCAGAGTGTGCTCACTGGACTCACGCATTAATAAGCCATAAATCAACCCCCCAACCATGGAGTCGCCCGCACCTACCGTACTTACCACATCACAGGCCGGTGGTTTTGCTAGCCACGCGCCCGATGCATTCACCCACAGCGCGCCTTCCGCACCCAGTGAGATCACAACATGCGCGATACCCTGCTCACGCAGCGCGTGGGCGGCATCCACCACATCAGCCAGCGTAGGTAATTTACGCCCAGCCCATATCTCCAGCTCCCGGCGGTTTGGTTTCACCAACCAAGGAGAGGCTTTCAGTCCCGCCACCAGCGCTTCACGGCTGCTGTCGAAAATAATGCAAGGACACTGCGTACGCAGACGCGACATCCAATCGGTAAAGGCATCAGGATCGACGCCAGCAGGCAGACTGCCGCTCACCGCGACCATGTCGAACTGCCCCAGCCAGCTCAGCGAGTCATTGACGAAACGCTGCCAGTCTTGCTGTGTCACTTCAAAACCGGAAAAGTTGAAGTCGGTTACGTCGCCATCTTTTTCGGTTAATTTGACATTAATACGCGTACGTCCTGGCACAACCTGGAAACGGTTGGCAATGCCCAGCTCGCTGAACAATTGCTGAAAACCATCCTGATTGTCTTTACCCAGAAAACCACCTACCGTGACATCAATCCCGAGATCTTTTAGCACCTTGGCAACGTTAATACCTTTGCCTGCGGCGTGCAGACCCGCTGTCTGAACCAGATTGACTTCGCCTTTCTCAACTTCCGGGCAATAGCCAACCAGGTCATAAGCTGGATTCAGGGTAATTGTGGCTACTCTCCTGCTCATGCTGCCCCCTCGCCCAAACCGGACGTAATCGCGTCGCCAATAGCGGCCAGTGCTTGTTCTGCATCGCTACCGCTCGCGGTGAAACGCAATTTGTGACCTTTCTTCACGCCCAGCGCGACGACTTTCATCAGGCTGCGGCCATTTGCCGGTTTGCCTGTGCCATCCAGATTGGTGACGGTAATGTCACTGCTGAACTGCTTGATCACGTTCACCAGCATCGTTCCCGGACGCGCATGCAGACCGTGTTCGTTGCGAATGGTGAACTCTGCCGTCAGCACTTCGCTTTCTTCTGGTACGTCGCTGGTCAAGAGTGCCAGCAGCGTCGGTGCGTCAGCCGTCAGCAGACGTTCCGCTTTTTGCGCAATCAGCAGGTTGCTCAGGTAATCGATCGGAGCAAAAGCCTGATCGTCAGCCGCGGCTACCGTCACCAGTAAGGCCACGTTTTCGCCGTCAACGCTGAAAGGCGTAGCCGGACGTGCCACCGCAGCCGCGCTGCTGAGGTTACCGACAGCGCTATCGCTGAACCACACACCTTGCCCCAGATTCAGCGGCTTGCTGCTGACTGCGGTGCTGACGAAGCTGGCGTCTGCTGCACCGATCTGCTGAAGACGGCCGGCGTTCAACGCCTGAAGCGTCAACAGATTATCGGTCGCCACATCCAGCGCAATCAGCGAGGTATCAAAGCGGAACTCCGCCAGTTGCTGCTCGCCCATCAGCAGGCTACGCAGTTCTTCTGCTGACGTTGTGCTTGCCAAACGTGCTGCCACGCGATCGTCGCTCAGAACGTGGGTCAGTTGACGCAGCAGCGCAAGGTGTTCATCAGAACGGGCTGCAATCCCCAACACCACGTAGGCGGTTTGATCTTCACCCCAGGAAATACCCTGAGGAAATTGAAATACTTGAACCCCGGTCTTCAATACCAGATCGCGGGTATCGGTAGTGCCGTGAGGGATAGCAATGCCGCTTCCCAAATAGGTAGATGTTTGCTGTTCACGCTGGAGCATGCCGTCGACATACCCTGCGTTAACGCACCCGGCCTCGGTCAGTGCTGAAGCAACAAGCTGGATAGCTTCCTGCTTAGTACTGGCCGCTGCGCCCAAATGAATATCTTGCTGTGACAACTGGAACATGGCACTCCTCTCTTGCTGAAAGTTGAATCGTTTCAGCTTTTATGAGAAAAAAATGTGTCGATTGTTAGGGCGTTTCAAAAAAAATTCCGCTGAAACGTTTCAAAAGTCTCATTCTATTACGCCATTTATGCAAGCTTTCTACGCTGCTGACGTAACAGAATTTTGACATCACGCACATTTTAACGTGGATGACGCGCTGCCCGCCAACAAAAATCACCCAATGGCTGAAGCCGTGCTGACGAAAAATAATGAAACAAGATTTCTGTTTCATTATAAACCCGAGTACTATGTCGCGCTCGACAGCCTCTGCCTATTTTCCAAGCGCTATCAATTTATGTTCACTCCTGCAAATACAACGCGACGTCCACTCGACCTGACATCGTCAGCATTTTTAGTTATTGCCTTCCTGACCGGAACGGCCGGTGCCCTGCAACTTCCTACGCTTAGCCTCTTTCTTTCCAGCGAAGTCCAGGCTCGTCCTTTCTTAGTCGGGATGTTTTATACCGGTAGCGCTGTTATCGGTATTGTCGTCAGCCAAATGCTGGCCACGCGGTCGGACCGTCAGGGCGATCGCAAATCGCTGATTTTCGTCTGCTGCCTGCTGGGCGCACTTGCCTGCATGCTGTTTGCCTGGAACCGTAACTACTTTATCCTGCTCTTTATCGGTGTATTGCTGAGCAGCTTTGGCTCGACCGCGAACCCACAGCTTTTTGCGCTGGCGCGGGAGCATGCGGATAAAACCGGTCGTGAAGCAGCGATGTTCAGCTCCATCCTCCGCGCACAAATTTCTCTCGCCTGGGTTGTCGGCCCGCCTATCGCCTTTGCGCTGGCACTGGGATTCGGCTTCACGACGATGTACCTGACCGCCGCTGTCGTCTTTATCTTGTGCGGCATTCTGGTCAAACTCTTTCTGCCTTCCATGCCCAAAGCCGTGGAAAAGACCACTTCCACACTGGAATCACCGCGTCGCAACCGCCGGGACACGCTCTTGCTGTTCGTGGCGTGTACCTTGATGTGGACCTGCAACGGCATTTACCTCATTAATATGCCGCTGTATCTGGTGCATGAGTTGCATTTACCGGAAAAGCTGGCGGGTATCATGATGGGTGTGGCCGCCGGCTTGGAAATTCCGGTGATGCTGATTGCCGGCTACGTTGCCAAACGCTTCGGTAAACGTTTCCTGATGCGGCTTGCCGTTGCTTCCGGTTTACTGTTCTTCGGCGGCTTGCTGGTTCTTGATGGCGAAATAGCGCTGTTGGCGTTACAGGTGCTGAACGCCATTTTCATCGGTATTCTGGCGGGAATCGGCATGCTTTACTTTCAGGACTTGATGCCCGGACAGGCAGGTGCGGCAACCACGCTATTTACCAATACCACGCGCGTTGGCTGGATCATCTCTGGTTCACTGGCAGGGATTGTTGCTGAAATCTGGAACTATCACGCCGTCTTCTTCTTCGCGCTGCTGATGATCGCGGGCTCTATCTATTGTATGTGGCGTATCAAAGACGCCTGATCGCTGCACATTAAGGGGCGGTGTCGGCTTCCAGCTTCAGCAGGTAAATCATCGCCTCATCACGATGGCTGAAACACATATCCGCGCGCGGCTTTAGTCCCGCGCAAACCTCAGGCCGTAGTGGAGAATGGAACAGCCCGCAGCGCATCGCCTCATCGAGATGAATACAGGGTGTGTTTGCAGGCTTACCGTGCGGCAGACCCGGCATCGGCGTTGAAATCGATGGTGCGGTACAACAGGCACCGCAATGGGGGCGACAGTCCATCAGCAAGCTCTCCGGTGGGCTGACAAGAAGTGAGAGCGCCACGATAGCAGCCCCGTCGTAAAAAACCAATATCAGTCCTTTCATCTTATACTTGCCTGAACTCTTCGGCGCGAGTAACGTGTCGCCACAAAAATCACACTCCTTATAGCAGGTAATTTTTATGGCAAGAGCTAACGAGATTAAACGCGGAATGGTCGTTAACTATAACGACAAGTTATTGCTGGTAAAGGACATCGATGTCCAGAGTCCCAGCGCCCGTGGTGCCAGCACGCTGTACAAAATGCGTTTTTCTGATGTCCGCACGGGTTTGAAAGTGGAAGAGCGTTTTAAAGGCGACGACATTATCGATACCATCACGCTGACGCGCCGCACGGTGACGTTCTCCTATATTGACGGCGACGAGTACGTCTTCATGGATGATGAGGACTACACCCCTTACCTCTTCAAAAAAGATCAAATAGAAGAAGAGCTGCTGTTTATCCCTGAAGGCGGTATGCCGGGGATTCAAGTATTGAGCTGGGACGGCCAAATCATCGCGCTGGAATTGCCACAAACGGTCGATCTGGAAATTGTTGAGACAGCACCGGGCATTAAAGGTGCCTCTGCCAGTTCACGCAACAAACCTGCGACCATGAGCACCGGTCTGGTTATCCCCGTTCCAGAATATCTGAGCGCGGGTGAAAAGATCCGTATTCATATTCCAGAACGTCGCTACATGGGTCGTGCAGACTAACATTCTACCTTGTGCTTCCCGCACAATACTTGTCGCCGGATGATCTATCCGGCACACGTCAACTCTCCCCCGCATAGGAGCCTGACATGCTAACGAAAGTCAATTTGATCACAGGGTTTCTCGGTAGTGGAAAAACCACCACGATTCGTCATCTTCTGTCGCAAAAGCCTGAAGACGAAGTCTGGGCGGTGCTGGTCAATGAATTCGGCGAAGTGGGTATTGACGGTGCGCTACTGGCGGACAGCGGTGCAGTGTTAAAAGAGATTCCCGGCGGCTGCATGTGCTGCGTAAACGGCTTGCCGATGCAGGTTGGCCTGAATATGTTGCTGCAACAGAAGAAGCCCCATCGGCTGCTCATCGAGCCTACGGGACTCGGCCATCCGAAACAAATTCTCTCCTTGCTGACAAGTGATATCTATCAGCCCTGGCTGACATTACAGGCTACGCTATGTCTGCTGGATGCTCGCCAGTTAAGTGAAACGCGTTACACGGAAAATGAGAACTTCCGCGATCAGCTTGCCGCCGCAGATATGATTATCGCTAACAAGCGTGATACTTATACCGCCGACGATCTCGCGGCCTTGCAGCAGTGGCAGCAGGCAAGCGGTGATGGTCGACAAATTATCGAGGCTAGTCAGGGAAATATTGACTGGCAGTTGCTCGACCAACCGCGCCCCCCTTCATCGCAAGAACGTATACTCGAACTTCCAGATGGTGCACATCACCATGCGCATCAGCCAAAAAATGGTTTGGCAGCGCTGCAATTACCGGGTGGTCAATCCTGGCGACGCTCTCTCAATCAGGGACAGGGCTACCACGCCTGTGGCTGGATATTCGCCCCTGAAACCGCTTTTGATACCGCAGCCCTGCTGGACTGGGTCCGCCTTTCTCCCGTGAGTCGGGTTAAAGGGGTGATGCGTATAAAGGAAGGGACGCTCGTCGTGAACCGTCAGGGACACGATCTGCATATAGAAACCCGATCGGCGGCACCGATTGATAGCCGTATCGAAGTCATTAATGAAACACCAGCAGAATGGAATACGTTACAAGCCTCGTTGTTAAAGGCTCGTTTAGTTAACGTGGAGTAAACTGGAGTTTTTTCGTCTTTGTTTGGATGCTTTGCCTTATGTCATTTGCCCGTTTTTCTTCTATTTTAGTGCTCAACGTGTTGGGCATCAGTCTGTTTTTATCCTGGTATCTACCGGAAAATCATGGTTTTTGGCTCACGATCGACAGCCATATCTTTTTCTATTTCAATCGTCTCTTGGTTGATAGCCCGACGTTTTTACATCTGGTTGCCATTACCAATAACCGCGCTTTTGACGGCTGTGCGCTCGTTGCAATGGGATTGCTGTATCTGTCGTTTTATCTAAAAGCGACGTCCACAGAGCGTCGCCGTTTGTTGATCCTCGGTTTTATCATGCTGTTAACAGCCGTCGTGCTGAATCAGGCAGGACATTTATTGCCGGTGCAACACGCCAGCCCTACGCTCTATTTTAGTGACGTCAACCGCGTTTCAGACTTAACCGGTATTCCGACCAAAGATGCGTCATCGGACAGCTTCCCCGGCGACCACGGCATGATGTTGATGATCTTTGCTGCTTTTATGCTGCGTTATTTTACCCGTACCGCTTTCGCTATCGGTCTGGCCATCATGGTGATTTTCTCATTGCCTCGCATCATGATTGGTGCACATTGGTTTACCGATATTGCAGTAGGTTCTCTGTCGGTTGTTCTGGTCGGATTGAGTTGGTGGTTATTAACGCCAGCGAGCGATGCCGCTATTAACCTGTTAAATCGGCTATTACCTAAAAAATCGACAGTATAAATCCCTATGATTTCAGAGTTTTTACATCGTCATTTTTTAGCTGAACACATCATTAAATCTTATAAATAAAATGGTTAAAACTTCTCGCAATCCTGCTGCTGTTGCGGTAGTCTCGTTCAGGTTTGCTTTTTAGCGCACACTGAACTACCAGCGGCAAGAGAAATAATGTGCATTCCGGCACACTTTCGTCGATGAGTGTTTGGCTAAGAAGAAACTCTGATTTAGTCTGAGTCTCGTTTTCGTTTGGCATTTATACCCCAGTGAAATGGGGATACTACATAGCGATATTTATCGTTAAGGACAGCAAGGGAACATAACAATAATGGTCAAGTCTCAACCGATTCTGAGATATATCTGGCGGGCAGTGCCTGCCGTTGCGGTAGCAATGATGCTCTCCGCATGTGGAAGTAATAGTGCATACAACAGTAAAGCTCAAACTGATATGCATGCAGTTAATGACAAAGATGGTCTTTTACTGCAAGCCTCTCAGGATGAATTTGAAGCACTGGTTCGTAACGTAGACATCAAGTCTAAGTTGCTTAACCAATATGCCAGTTGGAAGGGTGTTCGTTACCGTTTAGGCGGTGATAGTCGCCGTGGCATTGACTGCTCAGCTTTCGTTCAGCGCACGTTCCGCGAACAGTTTGGTATGGATTTACCGCGTTCAACCTATGAACAGCAAGAGATGGGCCAGCAAATTCAGCGTAGTAAACTGCGCGTTGGCGATCTTGTTCTGTTCCGTGCAGGTTCGACCGGTCGCCACGTTGGCATTTATCTCGGCAACGATCAGTTCGTCCACGCATCAACCAGCAGTGGTGTCATCATTTCTAAAATGACAGAAGACTACTGGAATAAGCGTTATCAGGAAGGACGCCGTGTCCTGAGCAAAGGAAAAACCAGCTAAACAATATCGCTCCCTTGCTGTGATATGGTTTTTTTAGTAAAAGAACTTTGCTATTAGCCAACGAAACCAGACAACATTAACGCCGCTTATCACCACAAGCGGCGTTTTTTATGATGGACATCCTTGTCCATCACCCTACGGGCCGTTGCTGCGCAACGTTGAAAAACGTTCCCTACGTTTTTTATGCCTGCTTTTCCCCGAATACCACCGAGTTCCTCCCCTTCTGCGGCACACTGCGCAAAATATGACTTGTTCAACAACCTGAAACATTAACAGGCCGTGATTAAGGTAGGTTTATCACCTGATTTCATGATAAAAAGAAAACACGCAGCTTCCCGATGGGAATGTTAATTATTTCAAGAACTTTATGCCGAGGAAATCGGCATTATTGACGTAACAGTATGGCATGTCTGTATCAGACGATGCCTAGCCAGATAACGTCCACTCGCAGGAGATTACCGTCAGATGTTAAAACGCGTTATCGCTGCCGTATTGCTTTGCACGGCCCATTTTGGGGCGCATGCCGAGACGATTGAAAACAGCACCAGCTTTGCACTTTTGGGGGAGCCCAAATATGCCGAGAAATTCAGTCATTTTGATTACGTCAACCCAGATGCCCCGAAAGGCGGCAGCATCACCCTCAGCTCTCTGGGTACTTTTGACAATTTCAATCGTTACGCGCTACGCGGCGTGGCGGCGGCACGTACCGAACGCCTCTACGATTCTCTCTTCACGACGTCTGATGACGAGCCTGGCAGTTATTATCCGCTGGTCGCCCTGACGACGCGCCATTCGGCTGATTTTCGCTGGATTGAAATCGAGATGAATCCCAAAGCCCGTTTTCATGACGGCTCACCAATCACCGCCGCTGACGTCGCGTTCACCTACAATATGTTTATGACGCAGGGCGTGCCGCAGTTCCGCATCTATTTTAAAGATGTCACCGCCAAGGCCGTCGCACCGCTGACTGTGCGTTTCGATTTTCCCGTATCCGACAAAAACCGCATGTTCAGCTTGCTGACGCTGCCAATAATGCCGGAGAAGTTCTGGAAGAATCATAAATTCAGCGAACCGTTAGCGTATCCGCCCCCAGCTAGTGGGCCTTACCGCATCACCGCCTATCGAACGGGGCAATATGTCACCTATTCACGCGTGAAAGACTACTGGGGTGCCGATCTGCCGGTCAATAAAGGCCAGTACAATTTCGATAAAATTCGCTACGACTACTATCTGGACGACAGCGTCGCACTGGAAGCCTTTAAAGCTGGTGCCTTCGATCTGCGTGAGGAAGGATCGCCAAAAAACTGGGCCGCCCAATATCAGGGCGGCAACTTTGCGCGTGGCTATATCATCAAACAGGATCAGGTCAATCAATCCGCACAGGATACGCGCTGGCTGGCATTCAATATTCAGCGACCGCTGTTTCAGGATCGACGTGTACGTCAGGCGTTAGCACTGGCATTTGACTTCAACTGGATGAATAAGGCGCTGTATTACAACGCTTATCAACGTACTGACAGTTATTTCCAAAACACCGAGTATGCCGCCAAAGGTGAACCTGGCGCAGAGGAGTTGGTCTGGCTGACGCCGCTCAAGGACAAAGTACCAACCGAAGTCTTTGGCCCCAGCTATCAACCGCCCTCTTCCGATGGCAGCGGGTATGATCGACAGAACTGGCTTAAGGCCCTCAAACTGCTGGAAGACGCGGGTTGGGAATTAAAAAATCAGAAGCTGGTTAATCGCAAAACCGGGCAGCCGTTTACGTTTGAACTACTGCTGCCAAGCGCCGGCAACTCTCAATATGTCCTGCCTTTTCAGCAGAGCCTGAAAAAACTGGGCATCACCATGAACGTACGTAACATCGACAGCACACAGTTCAATAACCGTATCCGCAAGCGAGATTTCGATATGACGGCCACGGTATATAGCGCGTTCCTCTACCCCAGTGCCGATCTGCAAATCCGCTGGAGTTCACAGTATATCGATTCGACCTACAACAGGCCGGGCGTCAGCGATCCCGCGATTGATTCGCTCATCGCGGAAATCGTTAAGTATCAGGGGCAAAAAGTACCACTGCTGTCATTAGGCCGCGCGCTGGACAGGGTATTGACCTGGAATCAGTTTATGATTCCGATGTGGTATTCAAATCATGACCGTTTCGCCTATTGGAACAAGTTCGCCATGCCGGCTGTACGCCCAGCCTATTCGCTTGGTTTTGACGGCTGGTGGTTCGATACCAAACAGGCGGCCACGCTGCCCGCAGAGCGACGTTAAGGAATAAAAATGGGAACGTATCTGTTACGCCGCCTCTTGCTGGTTATTCCAACCCTGTGGGCAATCATCACAATTAATTTCTTCATTGTACAAATTGCTCCCGGCGGCCCGGTGGATCAGGCTATTGCGGCAATTGAAATGGGGCACGGCAGCGGTTATACCGCCAATAGCGGAATGGATGCCGGTATGGCACGGGCGGGCACCGGCGGCGCACCGAATATCGAGAACGCTTACCGCGGTTCACGCGGCCTCGACCCGGAAGTCATCGAAGAAATCACCAAACGCTATGGCTTCGATAAGCCAATCCATGAACGTTATTTTAAACTGCTGTGGGATTACGTACGCTTTGACTTCGGCGACAGCCTGTTCCGTGGTTCTTCGGTGATGCAACTTATTAAGGAGAGCATGCCGGTTTCGATTACGCTGGGGCTGTGGAGTACGCTGATCGTCTACCTGATTTCCATTCCTCTTGGCATCAAAAAAGCCGTGAAGAACGGCACACCGTTCGATACCTGGAGCAGCACGTTAATCATTATCGGCTATGCCATTCCGGCGTTTTTGTTTGCGATCATTTTGATTGTACTATTCGCGGGCGGCAGTTACCTGGACTGGTTCCCGCTTCGAGGGCTGGTCTCCAGCAATTTTGATACCCTGCCGTGGTACAGCAAGATTACCGACTACTTGTGGCATATCGCCCTACCGGTTCTGGCTTCCGTTATTGGCGGTTTCGCCACGCTAACGATGCTCACCAAGAACTCCTTTATGGATGAGATTCGTAAGCAGTACGTTGTTACCGCGCGCGCTAAAGGGCTGGATGAAAAGAGCATTCTCTACCGCCACGTATTCCGTAATGCGATGTTGCTGGTGATTGCCGGCTTCCCCGCCACGTTTATCAGTATGTTTTTCACCGGCTCGCTACTGATTGAGGTGATGTTCTCGCTCAACGGGCTGGGCCTGTTGGGCTATGACGCCACGCTGCAACGTGACTATCCTGTCATGTTCGGTACGCTGTATATCTTCACGCTGATCGGCTTATTACTGAATATCGTCAGCGATATAACCTATACGCTGGTGGATCCGCGTATCGATTTTGAGGGACGCCAATGAGCCGCTTAAGCCCGATTAATCAGGCGCGCTGGGCACGCTTTAAAAGTAATCGTCGTGGTTACTGGTCGCTGTGGATTTTCATGGTGCTGTTTGTCGTCAGCCTGTTTTCCGAATTGATCGCCAACGACAAACCGCTGTTAGTAAAGTATGACGGCCAGCTCTATACGCCGGTGCTTATTGACCACAGCGAGAGGACGTTCGGCGGACAGTTGGATATCACCGCTGATTTCCGCGATCCTTATATCGCCGAACGTATCAGCAGCCACGGCTGGGCCATCTGGCCGCTGATTCACTACAGTTACGACACCATAAACTACGCCACTACAGCGTCCTTCCCCTCTGCACCAAACTGGCAGAATTGGCTGGGCACGGATAGCCAGGGGAAAGATGTGGTCGCGCAGGTGCTGTATGGCTTCCGTATTTCACTGCTGTTCGGTCTGGCGCTCACGATCCTGTCCAGCGTGATTGGTATCGCTGCCGGTGCAACACAGGGCTATTACGGCGGGCGTCTCGACCTGTGGGGGCAACGCTTTATCGAAGTCTGGTCCGGCATGCCCACGCTGTTTCTGATTATCTTGCTATCCAGCGTGATTCAGCCGGATTTCTGGTGGCTATTAGGCATTACCGTCCTTTTCGGCTGGATGAGTCTGGTTGGCGTGGTACGGGCGGAATTTCTGCGTACCCGCAACTTTGACTATATTCGTGCCGCGCAGGCGATGGGCGTCAGTGACCGCGCCATTATGTTCCGCTGCATGCTGCCAAACGCGATGGTCGCTACGCTGACCTACCTGCCCTTTATTCTTTGCGGCTCGATTACCACGCTGACATCGCTGGATTTTCTCGGCTTTGGTCTGCCGATGGGCTCGCCATCATTAGGCACTTTATTGCTGGAAGGGAAAAATAACCTTCAGGCGCCGTGGCTGGGCATTACCGTGTTTATGGTGCTTTCCATCGTGCTTTCCTTACTCATTTTTATCGGCGAAGCGGTGCGCGACGCCTTTGACCCCAGCAAGGCGCATTAATATGTCCAGTTCACCTTTATTGCAGATAGATAATCTCAGCATTGCCTTCCGCAAAGGCGGTCAGGAGCAGCGCGTTGTCGACCAGCTTTCATTGGCGGTGAACGCGGGTGAGACGCTGGCGCTGGTCGGTGAGTCGGGTTCGGGGAAAAGCGTCACCGCGCTGTCGGTTTTGCGTTTGCTCCCCTCCCCGCCCGTGGTTTATCCGCAAGGAGATATCCGCTTCGCAGGGCAGTCGCTGCTGCATGCTGATGAAAAAATACTGCGTCAGATACGTGGCAATCGGATCGCGATGATCTTTCAGGAACCGATGGTGTCGCTTAACCCTTTGCAAAGCATTGAGAAACAGCTGATGGAAGTGCTTTCGCTCCACCGTGGCATGCGCACCGAGGCAGCCCGCAGCGAAGTCATCACCTGTCTGGATCGCGTGGGTATTCGGCAGGCTAAGAGTCGATTGAATGATTTCCCACACCAGCTTTCCGGCGGGGAACGCCAGCGAGTCATGATTGCGATGGCGCTGCTGACACAGCCGGATTTACTGATTGCCGATGAACCCACAACGGCGCTGGACGTGACCGTCCAGGCGCAAATATTGAAATTGCTGAACGAGCTGAAACAGGAACTGGGGATGAGCTTGCTGTTCATCACCCATAACCTGAATATTGTCCGCCAGTTGGCAGATAACGTGTCGGTCATGAAAGCCGGTCAGGCCGTGGAACATAATCGCTGTCAGCAACTTTTCAGCGCACCGCAGCATCCCTACACGCGCCAATTGCTGGATGCCGAGCCGTCGGGCGAGCCGCTCCCAGTAACAGATGCCAGCGAGCCTCTTTTGCGGGTGGAAAAACTGCACGTTTCGTTTCCCATCAAACGTGGCCTTTTGCGCCGTACTGTTGACGAAAAGCAGGTAGTGAACAATATCAACTTCACCTTACGGCGCGGCGAAAGTCTGGGTCTGGTGGGGGAATCCGGTTCAGGAAAAAGCACGACCGGGCTCGCGCTGCTGCGCCTGATTCAATCACGTGGTGATATCTGGTTTGACGGCCAGCCTCTGCAAGGGCTAACCCGTAAGCAAATGATGCCTTTCCGCCACCGGATTCAGGTTGTCTTTCAGGATCCGAACTCCGCGCTGAACCCGCGACTGAATGTAGAGCAAATTATTGCTGAGGGGTTGACCGTCCATCATAAGTTGAGCAAAGAGGCACTCGACCAGCGTGTGGTTGAGGCGATGCAGGAAGTTGGGCTGGATCCGACGACCCGCTACCGCTATCCCTCCGAGTTTTCCGGCGGTCAGCGCCAGCGTATCGCTATCGCTCGCGCTCTGATACTGCAGCCGGAGCTGCTGATCCTTGATGAACCCACCTCATCGCTGGACAGAACGGTGCAGGCGCAAATTCTGGCACTGCTGAAATCATTACAGGAGAAGCACAAAATCGCCTACCTGTTTATCAGCCATGACTTACAGGTTATCCGTTCGCTGTGCCATCAGGTTATTGTGTTGCGACAAGGCGAAGTAGTCGAACAGGGCGAATGCAAACAGGTATTTGCGCACCCTGCCGAACATTACACGCGTGAACTGCTACAGTTTTCATCCTATACGGCGGAAACGCAGTCAGCATAAATGAGGGAATACCGCAGCGTCAGTCTGCTGACGCTGCGGTTTAAAAGGGGTATTGTGCTGATACGGACTCAGCGATAGCGACACCAACATTCTTCAGACGGCACATTGCCGTACTTTCATCATTGCGATGCAAAAACAGGCACGGTTCGCCTTCCCATTCCAGAACGGCGCATTCAACCTGAATTTCAGACAGAGACTGATGCAGCTGGTGCATGATTTTCCATGCAATATCGCCGTCATGGCTCAACAGCTTGAGGCCAATCAGGTTATTCTCTTCTTCTCTGCCGCTCAGCGGAATCGGTTCAACATTGATACCTGCAAAACCCGATAACCAGCGATAACTTTGCGGCAAACGATGAACTACCGAAAGTTGGAAACTGTCCACTACTGTTTTCCTCAGGTAATAATTCACAAAATAGTAACATATTTATCATAGTAGCGTGTTCAGGCCATTTCTTGCCACTTTTAGAGAACAAAAAAACAACAAACACGCTTTTTTCATATCGTGATAGTGGCTAACAGACCTGATTGCAAGGACTATTAATGCCAAATTGATCACGAATCTTTCTTCTTTTCCGGCTATATGTAACCTTTTCCATTTAATATCTCAACCCTTTTTAGCCTATTTGTTCACTTTTGGGTCAAATATTTTACATTAACAAAACAAAAAGCTATGCCTGGGTATCGTCTTAAGAAGCAAAATGAGGAAGAGAGAACAGACTCAAATGCAGGAACATCTTTCCTGCATTTGAGAAGAAGGGAAAATCAGGACGCGGGGGAACGGGTTGCGTATAGATACAGCAGAAAGGCACCAATCGAACAAAGTGCCATTGATAGCACCATCGGCCAGGCGCTGTTGAATGAAGCCAGCGATAGGATAACGCCCACAATCGCGCCCAGACCGAAGCGCAACGTACCAGCCAACGACGAGGCCGTCCCTGCCATATGCGGGAAATCATCGAGAATCACCGCCATCGCATTCGACGCCACCATCGCAATGCAGCCGACAAACAGTGCCACGCCAAACACCAGCGGTAAGAACCCGAGATCGAACAGGCAGACGACCACCAGCCATATTCCCATCACAAACTGAATGACCAGCCCCGTGCGGAACATCGCCATCGCTCCCAGCCGTCGCACATTGCGGCTGTTAAACAACGTGACCACAAAGAGAAAGACGACGTTCAGAGCAAAGTAGTAGCCAAAATTCTGAGGGGACACGCCATACAGATTGATGTACACAAACGGCCCGGCGCTCAGGAAGGAGAACATGCCGCAAAACGAAAGCCCGCTTGCCACCATATAGCTGAACACCCGCTTGTGGCGGAACAGGATGGCAAAATTCCCGATGGTGGTGCGCAGATGAAATTTCTGCCGCTTAGCGGGCGGTAAGGTTTCTTTGATAAAAAAGAAAATCAGCGCTGACGCCAGAAAAGCCGCACCAGAGATCGTCCAGAAAATAGAATGCCAGCTAAACCACAGCAGCAGCCAGCCACCGGCAATCGGCGCAATGAGCGGCGCGACCGTCATCACCAACACGACAAACGACATCATGCGAGAAAAATCATCCCGCGAGAACATATCGCGCATCAGGGCATTAATCACCACCGCAGCCGCCGCAGCGGAGACACCGTGCAGAAAACGCATGTAGATCAGCTGCTCTACCGTTTGTGCCAGCGCACAGGCCACGCCTGCAAACGCAAAAACCAGCGTACCGCCGAGAATCACAGGCTTACGTCCCAAACTGTCCGCCATCGGTCCGTAGAACATCTGGCCAATCGCAAAGCCCAGCACATAGGTACTGAGCGTCATTTGGACATGCCCGTCCCCCACGCCAAATTCGTTAGCAATGGTCGGCAACGCAGGTAAATACATATCGATAGCTAACGGCATTAGCATCGAAATCAGGCCGAGAATAAAGATCAGCCCGAAATGAGAAGAGCGGCGTAATTGCACTAATAACTCCAGATTAGAAAAAAGGTCATGCTATGCAGCATTATTTTACGCTGGCGATCTCCTCAGCACTTAACTCCCGGTATTCCCCCGGTTCCAGTTCGCTATCCAGATAGATGCCACCGATACGTTCGCGATGCAGCTCAACGACCCGATTTCTCACTGCCGCAAACATCCTTTTGACCTGATGATAGCGGCCTTCGCTAATCGTCAGTCGAACGACATAATCCGTTATCTTCTCAAGCGTAGCGGGTTTGGTGAGGTTCTTCTCGTTATGCAGTTGCACGCCCGCCGTAAATTGCGCAGCGGTGTCCTCGGCCAGCGGCTGTTCCAGCGTCACCAGATACGTTTTTTCACACTGATGCTTAGGCGAAGTAATGCGATGCGACCATTGCCCGTCGTCAGTTAACAGTACCAGTCCGGTGGTATCGATATCCAGACGCCCCGCCGCGTGCAGTTTGTACGCCACCGGGACATCCATGAAATACAAAATGGTGGGATGATCGGGATCGTCCGTTGAACAGACGTAGCCCTGAGGCTTATTCAACATGAAATAACGTGGGCCGTTCTGCTGTTTCAACGGATTACCATCAAATTCAACGTTATGCTCGGGGGATAACTTGAACGCACCGCTTTTTACCACTTCACCATCTACGGTAACACGCTGTGCGTGGAGCTCGCGCGCCACCAGTGAACGACTAATTTCCAACTGCTGGGATAAAAATTTGTCCAATCGCATTAAAGCTCACTACCTATCTCAAATAACTGCCTGTCTCACATCATGAGACCCTAAATTGTGAAAGGGTAGTATAACGGGGGTTTGTTCACTCGTCCTGCAATTCACGGCCCATAAGTTGCTCTTTTTAGCCGACCTTGAATTTGAACGCCTCTTGCTTACCCCTCGCGCCAGGTATTATCAACAGGCATAATAAGGGCAATTTTTTACATTTTAAGGACAGCCCCATGTCATCTATTCACGGTCATGAAGTGTTGCAAATGATGCTCACATCCGGTGAGTCATTTACCACCGAACAGCTGATTAGCACGATAGAGGCCCGCTTCGGCAACGAAGCGCGTTTTCATACCTGTTCCGCCGAAAATATGACGGCCTCGATGCTGGTACAGTTTCTGTCTGAACGCGGGAAATTTATCCCGCACGATGCGGGCTTTACCACCAGCGCCAGTAAAATCTGCCAGCACTAGCTATGTCGTTCACACTACGGCCTTACCAGCGTGAGGCTGTTTCCGCCACACTCGACTATTTTCGCCGTCATACCCAACCGGCCGTCATCGTTTTGCCTACCGGTGCGGGGAAAAGTCTGGTCATTGCCGAACTGGCGCGTCTTGCCCGTGGCCGCGTGCTGGTGCTTGCACACGTCAAAGAACTGGTCGCGCAAAACCATGCAAAATACCGAGCCTTGGATTTGGAAGCGGATATCTTCGCAGCCGGGCTACAGCAGCGAGAGAGTCAGGGAAAGGTGGTCTTTGGCAGCGTGCAGTCCGTCGCGCGTAATCTCGACCAATTCGATGGTGCCTTCTCTCTGCTGATCATTGATGAATGCCACCGCATTAGCGACGACGATAACAGCCAATATCAGCAAATCATCCAGCATCTGCAAAAAACCAATCCACAGCTGCGCTTGCTCGGCTTAACGGCAACGCCCTATCGGCTTGGTAAAGGCTGGATATATCAGTATCACTATCACGGCATGATCCGTGGCGACGAACGCAGTTTGTTCCGCGACTGCATCTATGAGCTGCCGCTGCGTTATATGATCAAACATGGCTTTCTGGTGCCGCCTGACCGGCTGGACATGCCAGTGGTGCAATATGATTTCAGTAAGCTCGTCGCCCGCAGCAACGGATTATTCAGCGAAGCCGACCTGAACCTCGAACTCAAACGCCAGCAGCGTATTACGCCGCACATCATCAGTCAGGTCATCGATTATGCGCAAACGCGGCGCGGCGTGATGATTTTTGCGTCCACCGTCGAACATGCCAAAGAAATTACGGCCTTGCTACCGGCCGGACAGGCTGCACTGGTTAGCGCCGATACGCCAGCGGCCGAGCGTGATGCGCTGATTGACGCCTTTAAACAGCAGTCGCTGCGGTATCTGGTCAACGTGGCGGTGCTGACGACCGGGTTTGACGCTCCGCATGTCGACCTTATTGCTATCCTTCGACCAACAGAATCCGTCAGCCTGTATCAGCAAATCGTCGGGCGAGGTTTACGTTTGTATCCAGGGAAAACGGACTGCCTGATTCTGGATTATGCGGGCAACCCGCACGATCTCTATACGCCAGAAGTCGGCAACAGCAAGCCGCATGCTGGCAGCCAGCCAGTACAGGTCTTCTGTCCTGAATGTGGCTTTGCCAATCTGTTCTGGGGGAAAACGACCCCGGACGGCGACATCATCGAACACTATGGCCGCCGCTGTCAGGGCTGGGAAATGGCGGAAAGTGGCCAACGCAAGCAGTGTGATTTCCGGTTTCGGTTTAAAGTCTGTCCGCACTGCGGCGCGGAAAATGATATTGCCGCGCGGCGCTGCCACCAGTGTGACGAGGTATTGGTCGATCCTGACGATATGCTGAAAGCAGCGTTGAAACTGAAAGATGCATTGGTTTTACGCTGTAGCGGCATGAGTTTCGAGCAGGGGCAGGATGCAAAAGGTGAATGGTTAAAAATTACCTACCACGATGAAGACGGTGCCGAAGTGAGTGAACGTTTTCGCCTTCACACTACCGCTCAGCGCCACGTTTTCCTGCAACAGTTCTTACGTGTTCACCAACGCGCACCGGGAACCCCGTTTAACTGGCAAAATGCCGCCGACGTCATCACACAGCAGCTATTATTACGCGCACCTGATTTTGTCGTCGCCCGCAAACACGGAAAATTCTGGCAAATACGCGAAAAGCTCTTTGATTATCAGGGACGCTTTCGCCGCGCCAACGAGATCCGCGGCTAAGTAATTTTGGGATTCATTTGCCCGCGGAGCCATATTCCGCTAGAATTCAGCCCGCTTTTGTTCGCAAAAGCTGAATAACCCAACCTGCTGCTGGGTCGCCTGTAGCAGGATTACTTTATATAAGTAGAGAAGAAAATGATTACTATCAAAGCAGAAGCACGTCAAGGTCAGGGTAAGGGTGCGAGCCGCCGCCTGCGTTCAGCTGGTAAATTCCCAGCCATCGTTTACGGTGGTTCAGAAGCACCAGTATCTATCGAACTGGATCACGACTCAGTAAAAAACCAAGAAGCGAAAGAAGGCTTCTACGGTGAAACAGTTATCCTGTCTATCGATGGCAAAGAAGTTAAAGTTAAAGTTCAGGCTGTACAACGTCACGTTTACAAGCCAAAACTGACTCACATCGACTTCGTTCGCGTTTAGTTTGCGCTGAAGTTGTTTTCCGGGACGCCGGAAAAGAAGAACGCCGCTTATGCGGCGTTTTTTTTATAAAAATTTACTCATTCACAAAGGAATGTGAACATGTCTCGTGATATCTCACAGCGACTTATCGCTATCGATGCCCTGCGCGGTCTGGTTATGGTACTTATGCTACTGGACCATGTGCGGGAAACCTTTTATCTACACCTGCAACTCGCCGATCCGATTGATGTAACCAGTACCGATCCCATGCTATTCATCAACCGCACGCTGGCGCACCTGTGTGCTCCCGTATTTGTCTTTTTAACCGGGCTTTCTGCCGCGCTTTATCATCAGAAAGTGCAAGATCGCCGACAAACTGCCCTCTTCCTGTTCCAGCGTGGCTTAATTCTTATTCTTCTTGAGCTCACGCTAGTCAACTTCGCGTGGACGTTCCAATTCCCGCCGCAGGTCATCTATTTACAGGTTATCTGGGCCATCGGTATGAGTATGCTTGCCCTCAGCGCGCTGATCTGGCTCCCTGCCGGGCTGGTTTTCATACTGGGCATCGTTATCGTGGGCGGACATAACCTGCTGGACCCTTTGCAGGCTTCCGCAGGCTCCATCTGGTCTATTCCCTGGGCGATTTTGCACGATCGCGGTTGGATAGACATCGGCGACACATTCCGTATGCGCACTTCATACCCGGTATTGCCATGGATTGGCGTCATTTCACTTGGCTACGTCGCTGGGGCACTATATCGAAAAGAGGTATTTCCGCTTCAGCGCCAGAAAGTCCTGCTCACGCTGACTGGGATCACGCTAGCGCTGTTCTTCGTTCTGCGTAGCATCAACCTGTATGGCGAAAAGCCCTGGCAGCAGGGTGATGTGATCACACAAACGCTCATGAGTTATTTCAACATCACGAAATACCCGCCATCGCTGCTGTTCCTCTGCCTGACGCTTAGCATCGGGCTTTGCCTGCTTGCCGTATTCGAGCGTCAGCAGCAACGGCGCTGGCTCGTTATACTGGCGAGCTTCGGTGCCGCACCGATGTTTTTCTACCTACTGCATTTGTATGTTTTAAAAGGTATGTATTTAACCGCTGTCGCGATCTGGGGGAAAAATCAGGGAGAATGGTTCGGCTTTTCCGCCGTCTGGCAATTGTGGGTGTGCACTCTGGTGCTGATGGTCGTGTTATTTTCGCCAGTTCGCGCGTTTGCCCGCTTAAAAGCACGCCGCAGAGACATCCGCTGGCTTAAATACTTCTAATCTCTATCGTTTCAACCCGCTATCAGCCGCTGCCCTTTTCATAAAGTAAGAAAAAGGGCAGCGTATTCTGGCGCGATGTCTACGACTTACCGCTGCTTGTCCGACGCTGTAACTGATCGCGCAGGTTCGGTGGCGTGCCTTTAATCGTCAATGTATCCGTCGCCGGATCCCAGAAAATTCGCTCGCCGAGCAATAGCGCATCAAAATTCAGACTGATACCGCCGCCGCTGCCCGCAAATTTGGTCAACTGGCGCAGTGTTCCACGATCGGCCGGGAAGCTCTCTTCCAGCTCATATCCCTGCTCAGTTGAAAACTGCTGAAAGGTTTTCTCGCCCAGCGGTGGCAGTTCCTGCGACAGCGACGCCAGCTCGATTTCCTCACCGGACTGCAACTGCTCATTGCAGTAGCTATACACCTGCTGGCGATAATTCTGGCGCTCGTTTTTATCTAACTGGGCTTCTTCACAATACTCATCAACGGCTTTCAGCAAGCCACGGTTTTGTGCTTTGGTGTCCAGCCCTTCCGACGCGGCCAGAAAATCCATAAAGAAGTCAGAGACTTTGCGCCCAACGCGGCCTTTAAGGAACGTCAGATAGCGTGTCGATTCTGGATTAGTCTCCCATTCCGTCAAATCGATACGCGCAACGATATCGGCATGGTTGATATCCAGATAGTGCGTGGTGCTGATATCCAGCTGTTCATTAACTCGCATGCTGTTGCAGCTATTGAGCACGGATATCAGTAAATACTCGACCGCCAGATAACGATACTGACAGAACAACACGATACCGCCTTCGGCAAACGGGTACTTCGCCAGCTCATCACGCAGACGCCCGGTCGCGGCGCGTGAGAAACTCAGAAAATCCTCATCCCCTTTGCGACAAGCTCGCAGCGCATCCGCCAGCTCGCTTTGCTCATTAAACAGCCCATAGGCCTTACTCTTGGCGCTGTAGACGCGATGCAGTTCAGCCATCATCTCTTCTACTGCCGCATTGGTCGACAGCAGGGAATCACGCAACACCATTTCCAGCGTTTGTTCGTCACGTTTAATTAGCTGATGCAGGGCAATCTGGGCGATATCCAGACTCATGATAAACTCTCCTTTTGGCAAGGCGCGTATTCAAACACTGATACGAACGGCCCGCAACACATTAAAGCTGGCCCTTTACATCTGTACGCGCGCTAAGCGTCTACACTACTTATTGATAAAAGCACGCCAGTGATAAAAGTACGTTAATGATAAAAGTGCAGAAAAGCATAAGCCTATACGGTAAGATAAGCGACTTTACCAGCTTGAGATACGCCATTTTATGCCACAATCATCCCGTTATAGTGACGAACACGTTGAACAACTGCTTTCTGAGATGGTCAATGTTCTGGAAAAGCACCACGCCCCAACCGATCTTGCTTTGATGGTGCTCGGTAACATGGTGACAAACCTGATTAACACCAGCATCGCGCCTGCACAACGTCAGGTTCTGGCGCGTTCTTTCGCTGAAGCCCTGCAGGCTTCGATTAAAAAAGCCGATAAAGCTCACTAAGTTTTGACCAACGTATGGTAACCAACCGTCAGCGCTACCGCGAAAAAGTCTCCCAGATGATCAGTTGGGGACACTGGTTCGCCTTATTCAACATTTTGCTCACTTTGGGGCTGGGTAGCCGCTACCTGTTTGTTGCCGATTGGCCGACATCCCTGTTCGGTCGACTTTACGCGCTGGTTAGCTGGCTTGGTCATTTTAGCTTTATCGTCTTTGCCGCCTACCTGCTGGTCATCTTCCCGCTCACGTTTATTGTGATGTCGCAGCGCCTGCTGCGGTTCCTGTCTGCGGCGCTGGCAACGGCCGGGCTGACGATACTGCTAGTGGATGTTGAGGTCTTTACACGCTTTCACCTGCACCTCAACAGCACCGTTTGGGAACTCGTCGTCAACCCCGGACAGGGTGAGATTGCCCGCGACTGGCAGTGGGTGTTTATCGGTATTCCGTTGATTTTCATGGCGGAAATGCTGTTCGGCACCTGGTGCTGGCAAAAACTCCGCAGCCTGAATCGCCGCCATTTTGGCAAACCGCTGGCCGGCGTTTTCATCTCGGCGTTCTTCGCGTCGCACCTGATGTACATTTGGGCCGATGCGAACTTCTATCGCCCAATTACCATGCAGCGTGCCAACCTGCCGCTGTCTTATCCGATGACGGCACGTCGTTTTCTGGAAAAACATGGCCTGCTGGATGCACAGGAATATCAGCGTCGCCTGACGCAGCAGGGTAATCCTGAAGCCATGACGGTGGAGTATCCGCTCAGTGACATCACCTTCCGCGATAGCGGCAGCGGCTACAACCTGCTGATGGTGATGATCGACGATACGCAGCCCGACGCCATACAAAACCGGATGCCGAACCTGTCGCGCTTCGCCGCAGAAAACGTACGCTTTAGCGATCATTACGATTCAGGATCTCAGCCAGACGCCGCCTTGTTTAACCTGTTTTACGGCCTCTCGACGACCTATATGGACGGCATCCTGAGCGCGCGCAAACCTTCTGCCTTGATCACCGCGTTAAGCCAGCAGGGTTATCAGTTCGGGCTATTTTCGGCGAACGGCTTCAACAGCCCGCTTTATCGTCAGGCGCTGCTTTCTGATTTCTCCTTACCTGCACCGCAGCAGCAAAGCGGCGATGCCATCATCACGCAATGGCAGGAATGGCTCAGCCGCGATAATAATCCAGCCCCCTGGTTCTCTTACGTTGAACTGAGCAGCGCACCGAAAACCGCAGATGGCAAAGATGCTGGGCCTAACGGCCGCATGAATATTCAGGACGTCGATCGCCAGATTGGGCAAATCATTCATACCCTGCAGGAAAAAAACATTCTGAATAACACCGTCGTCATCGTAACAACGGCACAAAACCAGAATGCTAATGCCAGCAACGCGGCACGTTTTGCCCGAACTCAGTGGCAAACGCCGCTCATTGTTCACTGGCCGAACACGCCTGCGCAGACTATTACGAAAATGACGGATAACAAAGACGTCATGACCACGCTGATGCAGCGCCTGCTCCACGTTAAAAATAGCACGGATGATTATTCGCAGGGTGAAGACCTGTTCTCAGCCCAGCGACGCTACCCGTGGTTGATTAACGGCAACGGTGGCACTCTGCTCATCACAACGCAGGATCAGCTCATCGTATTGGAAAGCAACGGCAACTACCGGGCTTACGACATGGCGGGAAATCGGTTGAATGATGAAAAACCACAGCTTGCCCTACTCTTGCAGGTACTAACGAACGAAAGGCGCTTTATTGCCAACTAACTGCCTAAATCTAAAGCAGTCGTTCCATCCGGCTATTGCAATAAGGTCAGGAAAAGGTAGTATGAATGCCCATAGCATCGGCACGTAGCGCAGCCTGGTAGCGCACCGTCATGGGGTGTCGGGGGTCGGAGGTTCAAATCCTCTCGTGCCGACCAAATACATATTCGGTAAGTATCGTTTACTACCGGAAACCCCACAAAAACCCGCATTCTCACTGAGTTTGCGGGTTTTTTGTTGCCTGTTATCTATCGGGATACCCCGTTTACAGCCGGAAACTTTAGTTATACGCTTAGTTATACCGCCCCATATAACTACAAAAGCGTATAACTACGATGGCTCGTATAACTACCCCATTGACCAATACCGAGATCAAAGCCGCCAAACCTGCCGAGAAGGAATACACACTACAGGACGGGGATGGGTTGTATCTGCTGGTGAAATCGAGCGGCTCTAAAATCTGGCGTTTTAACTATTACCGCCCCGATACAAAGAAACGTGCATTAATCAGCTTTGGTTCATTCCCTGCGGTTTCTTTGGCAGAAGCCCGACAACGGCGTGAAGCGGCAAAGGCACTGATAAGTAAAGGCATCGATCCACAATTCCACCAGCAACAGCAGCGCGAACAAGAGCAAGCCATCAACCTGAACACGTTCGCTAAAGTCTCCGCTGACTGGTACGAATTAAAAAAGTCTCAACCGCTGGCCGAGAACACCATTAAAGATATCTGGCGTTCGCTGGAAAAATACGTTTTCCCGTTCATCGGAACCCTACCGATCACTCAGCTTACCGCTCGTCACTTCATCACCGCGCTGGAGCCGATACAGGCCAGCGGCAAACTGGAAACCGTCAAACGGGTAAGCCAGCGAATCAACGAGGTGATGGATTATGCGGTTAACTCCGGGCTAATTCCTGCAAACCCCGCCGCCAAGATCCGCAAAGCGTTTCAAACGCCAGTGAAAACCCATATGCCGACCATTCGGCCAGAGGCATTACCTGGCTTGATGAAAACGCTATCGGTCGCCAGCATTGAGTTACAGACCCGCTTATTGATTGAATGGCAACTACTGACCGTTACCCGCCCTGCTGAAGCCGCTGAAACCCGCTGGAGTGAAATAAATCTTTCGGATAACACCTGGACGATCCCCGCTGGCCGCATGAAGATGCGCCGTGATCACATTATTCCCCTGCCCCCGCAGGCATTAGCCATTCTGGACGCTATGAAGCCCATTAGCGGCCATCGAGAATACCTGTTTCCTTCCAGTAAAGATCCCAAACAGCCGATGAACAGCCAGACCGCTAATGCCGCATTGCGGCGTATGGGTTACAAAGGCGTACTGGTATCCCACGGCCTACGCGCCATATTCAGCACTGCCGCCAATGAAGAAGGGTTCCCGCCAGATGTGATCGAGGCTGCTCTCGCCCACGTAGACACCAACGAAGTGCGCCGCGCCTATAACCGCTCCACCTATTTGGAACAACGCAAGGTGTTGATGTGCTGGTGGGGCGAATTTGTAGAAAGTGCCGCTACTGGCAAAACGTTAGCATCTGAAGCGGTACGCGGTTTACGGGTAGTTGGGGAGTAGTGGATAAAATCACAGTAAAAATCACACCCAAGTAGAAAAAATGACGTTATTATGTGCGTTCCGGTGATAACCGATAGAAACCGAATAAAGCCGCGTCTAGGGTAGCTCCCGAACGCCCGTCCCCTACGGGTTGGCGCAGGCTTTTATCATAGGGGAACGTATTGGGGGGCGTTGTGACTAATTCTTTTTTGACTGCTAATCCTTTTTCATTAGTTTTACCTGTACATATCCGTATTCAACCAATTATCACGCTCGACCAAGCAGCTCTAATTATGGCTGGTGTAGACGATGGAATTGATAGTGTTCATGAAGCAGAAAACGGTAATTTCGAGGGATGGAAAGAGGCTAAAGCCTATAAAAAAGCCATATTGGGTGCCGTCAGATTGGGCATGTTAAAGCCGCTAACAGCCGTCTATTACCCAGAAAATAGCAGCTATGAGGCAAACGTAGATGTTAATTCAATAAATGTAAATACCTGTATCGACTGGGCAGAATTCGCGGCTGATGTTATATGGCCGTGGGCAGACACAGTGCTATCAGGATGCTCTATTGCCAAGAAAAACAGCCAGGCCATAGACGCAGAACCAATTATGCCCCTTTCCCCAATAATTTATCAGGAGTCTTTTGAATCAATAGAGAACCTGAAAAATAAAATAACCGAGTTGGAAATAGATATCCAAAAGTTGAAGAAACTGATCCCTTGCCATATTGGATCGTTCGTCGGGGGCGCGGATAAAGACCCATTATTTCAGGCGATCAGAATCAGAAATAATGAGTGGCAGAGTTATGACCCTAATGATAAATCAACCAAAGCAAGCCAAGAGTCCATAATTTTGGATCTGCGAAACAATTATGGTTTTGTTGACTCTACCGCAAAGGCCATTGAAAAAGTCGCCTGTCCTATTGACCGCAACCCGTCTAAAATCGCTTAAAAACTACCGTGAGGGTAAGCACCTCCAACCCTCACGGTAATTTTCCCCTCATTCACCCTAACCCCAAATGGTTTTGCCCTTACCCTACATTGCCATGTCAACATCCCCACAACGCCGGAATCCTCCGGTATTGATGGAGATTTATCGCATGGCACCAGCAGAAAGAAAAATCCTACTTAAAAAAGAAGTTAAGTCGATTCTGCGTCTTAAATCTGATAGCGCATTTCAGGACATGATCAACGCGGGAGAATTCCCCAAAGGCTTTCGTATTGGTATGCGTCGTGTTGGCTGGTTCGAGGATGAAGTCAGTGACTGGTTAAGGCAACGCATTGCCGAGCGTGACCAACAAACCGAAACCGCATAAGCCAACACCTCCATTTTTATTGCCGCGATAGCGGCATATCGGAATCAAAAAATATGATGATCCAAAAATCTGGCGCTGGCTGGAACGGGCATTGTTACGCCCAAAATCAGGGAATAGCCCTTTTTACACAAAATAGAGAATCTATTTCTACCACTCAGGAAAATGCGCAACGCTTAGCAAAACCAATACAAAACGTATTGACGCTGGCGGGGCATCTGGCTTATCGTTTCGCCGTTGCCGCAAAATCGGCGACCAGGTTTGACAGCCTGAATGTACAAGCGGACGACCGCTTTAGTTTCATGCGGTTTTTTTACGTCCGTAAACCATGTTATGCCCAAATTATGGTGGGGCGTAATGGGGGAGCCTTCGGGCTCGCCGGTTTCTTGTACGCCGGTCTGTCAACCCTGTTACGTCTCACCACCCCGATTGACAGCGGTGTGGTGAGGTTTTCAAACCCGTACAAGAGGCCGCCGCTATGGTTGCTACCCCTACCCCGTCTCACCCTAATTTCACCTTTCTCTTTCTGGCGGTCTACCGCACAACGCCGCACGAAAAACCGCACCGTAAAGCCATTATTGCCCCAAATGAGCGATCCGCTCGTCAGCATTTTGAGCCTGATTTTATTCTGTTCTTTGCTGGTCGCCTTCCCGTTCTGGAGGTGCGCCATGTTTGATAACACACCGCTGGAACAGGAAGAACTGATCGATCAGTGCCGTGCGTTGGCTTATGCCATCGTGGAGTTAAGGGAGCCGCAGGCAAAAGAGATCCTGATGTTCATTCTTGCCGAACGGCTTGATGCGCTCCACCGTGCGCAAGAGGACGAGGCCGTATGAGCAACACGTTTATTCAAGATGTGCGGACAAAAGCCAACGGCCATTGGGAGGAAATTTTGCATCGGTTAGGCATCCCGACCAATCGGCAGGAAAGTGAATGCCCCAACTGTGGCGGGAATACCCGCTACCGTTTTGACGATAAAGAAGGTCGTGGAACCTATTTTTGTTCTCACTGCGGTGCAGGAACCGGGCTAGATCTGGTGATGAAGGTGAATAAGTGTGGCGCGAGGCAAGCAGCGGAACAGGTCGCCGAGGTGCTGGCGCTTCCGTTGCCAGTCATTACCCCCGCCAGTGAGAAGTCTGATAACCGCACAATTACCGAACGGGTAAATTCGCTGGTGGCGAAAGCGGTATCCGGTCAATCTGGCTATCTACTGAATAAGGGGCTGCAACGCCCTTCACTACTCTTAGATGATGACTCCCTGTTGCTGGTGCTGAAAAACATGGACGGAACCACCACCGGCGCACAGCTTATCAAACCTAATGGTGAGAAAAAGCTGATTGCCGGTAGCCGCAAGAAAGGCGCATTCATTCCCGTTAGTACCTTACCCGAACACGCGGATACAGTGATCATTGCCGAAGGTTACGCCACCGCGATTACGGCATCGTTACTGATGCAAGGTGTCGCTATCAGCGCGTTAGATAGCGGGAATCTGATTCACGTTGCACGGTCTTGTCGTGCTGTCTGGCCGGACGCCAAAATCATCCTTGCTGCGGATAACGACAACAAACCTGATGGTAACAACACGGGAAAAATCGCGGCTGAAAAAGCGGCACAGGCGGTAAACGGTTGGGTCGCACTCCCGCCGACAACTGAAAAAGCCGACTGGAATGATTACTACCAGCAGCATGGCGCGGCGGTATCGATATCGGCTTTTGCCGCTTCACTTTATCAGCCTGGACAAAAACAGCAGCCATCTTCCGCTTCCCCCTTAAAACCTTACGCCGATATTCGTCATGGTGGGTTGTATTGGGTAGAGCCGAAGACTGACCATGACAGCGGTGAAATTATCGAGCGTGAAAGCTGGCTGTCTGATCCTATTACGGTAGCGGGTATCGGATCGGACGAATCAGAACGTTATCTGGTTTTAAGCTGGACGCCAAGCGGTGAAAATCAGCCCCGCACCGAAGCCATTCCAATGCGAGATATTGGCGAACGTGAAGGCTGGGCGCGATTACGTGCGGGTGGGCTGGCAGTCACGGCCAAAGGCGGATTACGGGCAATACTGGCCGATCACTTGTGTCGCAGTCATGCGGGTTGTCGCTGGGCAATCGCCAGCGCCACCGGCTGGCAACATGGGGCATACCTGATGCCGGATGGTTCCGTTATCGGTACACCAAGTATTCCCGTCTTGTTCAACGGTAAATCAGGTGCAGCCAAAGGTTATGCCACCAGTGGAACGGTGCAAAGCTGGTGCGAAAACGTCGCAGCATTGGCACAGGGTAATCCCTCCATGATGCTGGGGATCGCCTGCGCCTTGGCGGCACCGCTTATCGGGCTGGTAAACGCGGACGGGTTCGGCGTCCACCTGTTTGGCGGTTCGTCTGCGGGTAAAACCACCACCGGCAATATCGCCTCTTCCGTCTATGGCGATCCTAATGCGCTTAAGCTGACGTGGTACTCCACCGCGCTGGGGTTGGTGAACGAAGCCGCCGCCCATAATGACGGCTTTATGCCGTTGGATGAAATCGGGCAAGGCAGCAATCGTAAAGCCGTGGCCGATGCCGCCTATGCGCTGTTTAACGGCGTGGGTAAGATTCAGGGAGCTAGGGAAGGCGGCAACCGAGAGCTAAAACGCTGGCGGGCAATGGCGTTCAGTACCGGCGAGATCGATCTTGAAAGCTATATTCGCGCTGATGGCGGGCGAGTGAATGCCGGTCAGTTGGTGCGCTTGCTGAATGTCCCGATCACCAAAGCGACGGTATTTCATGGCTATCAGGATGGCAAAGCCCATGCCGACGCAATCCGCGATGCCAGCAACGCCCATTATGGCGCGGTTGGTCGGGCATGGATCGCCCACCTTGCCAGCCAGAAAGAAAATGCGCTGGCAGCCGGCCGAGAAACAGAGCGGCGCTGGTTGTCACTCTTGCCCGATGATGCCAGCGAACAAGTGCGACGGGTGGCGTCACGTTTTGCCGTACTGGAAGCGGCTTTGTTGCTATCAGCCTCTTTTACTGGCTGGACGGCGCAAGAATGCCACGATGCGCTACAACACAGCTTCTATGCTTGGGTAAATGAATTTGGCATGGGCAACCGTGAAGCCAAAGCCTGGGTAGAACAGGCTGACGCCTTTTTGCACCAGTTTGGCTACAGCCGTTATTTACCTCACCCCAATCCAGATCCACGCGATTTACCTATCAAGGATCTGGCAGGATATAGGGTGAAAAAGCCGGGAGCCGATACGCTGGTGTTTCACACCTTCCCCGCCGTGTTCAATAACGAGATTGCCGCTGGTGCCAATGCCGCAGCGTTTGCGCAGGTGTTGGCCGATGCCGGAATGCTGGATAAACCCGCCAAAGGCATTACACGTAAATCACTGCGCATTGACGGCAAGCAGCCGCGCTTTGTGGTACTCATGACACTCGACGACGAGGAAGAGTAAATCACGCGTAAGGTAAAAGAAGGTCGGTTCGGTAGGTTCAGTCGGTTCATTATTTTAATACATTGATTTATCGTTATTTTTATTTGAATAGTGAACCGACCCTGAACCGACTTTAGCCATTTTGAACCGACCTGACCAAACGCCCCTTTTCTGGCTGGCTTGATGAACCGACTTTCACACCGCGTGAACCTACCCATAGGTCGGTTCAATTCTGAAAATAATTACCCTATCTATCAATCAGTTGACTACGTGAACCGACTGAACCTACCGAACCGACCCACTTTTGCTTATCTATAAGAATTTGTGTACACCGAAGTCAGGACTGGTTAATCCATTGCCAGCAAGAAAGTGCGCAAAACGACACTGAACGGGTACGGAAAAATTCGCAATATGGTTCGCAGTTTGGTACGCAGTTGTACGCATTGCTGTGCGAACTGCGTACCTCGCTGAAACCCGCGCCACGCCTAATTTTATTCAATTTGAAATCAATTTTTTGGTCGATACGCATGTATAGAAATGCTAAGGTTTTTTGCGAAGTCGGAATGGCGGAGAACGGTGTACAGAGTCAAAACTGATTCAAGAAAATGCGTAAATTTTAAAGGTATGTAATTTAATTATTAGCACGCTTATATTGTAGTGATAATATAAAATTATGGTTATGGTCATAATAGTATGTGACTGTATAGGAAAAATAAATTTATAGTGTTAGAATGCGACAAGTATAAATAAAAGGATAGTATAACATTGTTGATTATTAAAAAATAATTTCCAATTTTTGATGCATTGATTTCATTAACTTTAAATACTCTGGAATATTAATATGGATACTCATGTTTTTAGAAATAATGATGAAATTGGTAAATTAGAAGCTGAATCCGATTCATATTTAGATGAATGCTTTTATGAAACAAATATTTTCAAAGGGATAATGAATTTCGATCCATCTGAAAAGAACTCTGATTTCACCAGAAGAATTATAGTCGGTAGAACCGGTAGTGGTAAGTCAGCTCTTTTGAGGAAAATTCTAGATGAGGCAAGCATAAAAGTTTATGATAAAATAGAAGCGGAAAATACTATTTTTGAACATGTTAAAAATAACATTTTTATTTCTTCCCTCATCGAAAACGGCATTGATTTAAGAGTTTTTTATAAATCATTATGGCTACATGCTTTGCTTATAAAAGTAATACCTGCATTGCATAGCTCAAGCCATCAAAACTTTTTTAATATAATCCAAGATCTTATTGGTGGAAAAAAGAAACCTTACAATCCTGAACTGGCTAATGAATACATAGACCAATTTAAAGATGTTTTTTTCAATGACAAAGCTTTGGTTGAAATTAGCAACAAAATGCAGCACGAGCTTTCTACAAAAATAGGAATGAAAGGCATAGACATTGGAGGTAAACTTGGCAGTGAAGATACTCAAAGGATACAATCAGAAACCTCAAGTTATGTCAGCCGGGAGTTAATTAGAAAACAAAAAGAGCTAATAAAAATATTAAATGAAGAATTTTCTGAAACAGGACAATTCAGAATTATTATTAGTATTGATGATCTTGATCGCTCATGGTTAAGTTCAAGTGATATAAGATATGATTTTATAAATGCACTGCTTGAAGCATTCAGGGAACTGTTAGACATAAAAACAGTCAAGATATTAATTTCTATAAGAACAGATATTCTTATGGGTATTTATAACAAGACGTTAAGACAAGATGAAAAAGACCAGTCATTGATATATGCCATTTCTTGGAACAAGACGGAGATAAGGGAGATAATTGACAGACGCCTGAATCACTTAATAAAAAACAAATATCAGGGCTCTAGAAACATATCAATGAGAGACATTTTTCACTTTAATATAGATGGTATATCTGCTGATGAGTATATTTTAGACAGAACGATGTTAAGGCCAAGAGATGCCATTAGTTTTGTTAATTATTGTCTTAAGGAATGTGATGGCAATGTCAGCATAAACAAAGACATTGTGTTAATAGCAGAGGAGAAATTTTTCTCCTCACGGAAGAGAGCTTTAGTTTCTGAGTGGGTAAGCATTTATAAAAACATATCAAGTTATATTGATTCATTATCTCTTTTGAAAACTCCTGAGTTTTCTATGGAATCAATTAATGATTTTAAGAAAAATGAAATTTTAACATACCTGCTTGATAGAGTTACTTCAACTGATGATGATCCTGTACATTCTAAAATAGTAATGAACTTCGATGAATTAATAAAGGTTTGGTTTATCATTGGAATAATAGGAATAAAAAGAACGCAATCATTAGTTATATATTCATCATATGACAAACCGGATCTAGATATAACGGACATGAGTCGGATTTTCTTTGTCCACCCGCTATTCAATCGATAGTTAGCAATAGGGCTACGCTTGAATATCTTTCGTAGCCTTTTTAGTTCGTTCCCCTATTATGAAATTTATAAGTCTATCCTGTTCTTAGCAGGCCATTAGATTTAATCAAGTTTTGATTCTGAGTTGTTTCAGGTTGAGTTCCCGGTTATCACAACCATCTTGTGCAAAACATAACTAAAACCCCACCTTCAATCTTCGTTCACAATGCCAGCCCAGAAATCATTCATTATCTGCTCAATCTCCTTCATATCATCAATATTAGATTGCCTTGCTATAGCATCAGTCAAACGTTCTCTGTCAAGGTACATCAACTCTGACAAAGATGAACTCTCGCTAATCGCAACGATATCAATAGCCAGCAGAACAGCCCCCATGCGAACAGGATTCCAGTCCAGATGTTCACCTTTAACAGGCATTGCGTAGATGCGCTCATCTTCGATAGCACTATACTCATGGATAATCTTATAGAGATCGATAGCATCTTTAGCTGTACCATGCCCGCGATCACGCCAGGCGAAAAGTTTTAACAATGCCAACCCCGGCAGAGAACAAAACAATAGTTTTTCACCGTTCGCCAGTTGCACTGTTACAGTATGAGAAAACACCTCAGTAAATCCGTCCACTGACATAATGATTTCACGCTCAGGCGGCCAGATAATTTGATTGTCTTCAGCAATACCGCCAAAAGGAATAATATCCAGTTCGATTCCTTCGACAATCATACGATGGACATTATTTCGGACCGTCTGAGCACCGTCAGCAATGAAGGCACTTTTTAACGCATCAAAAGCAGGCCAGCTATCGACAAAAACGGCAATATCAATGTCACGGGTTCGACGGCCAATACTCCTACCATGAACATGGTGAAGTAGAATTTCACGCGCCGTAGCCCCTGCAATAAAAAACGGGATTTCCTGAGCTGCACAAATTTGCTTTATCCGAGTTAACAGCGCTTCAGTAGCTGAAAAGATCGGATTCACTAAAGTGAAGATATTTGTCATTGATTATCCTTGCTGCTTCTCGATTTCTGTCCTCGCCGCTCGCGAGTAACTCGGCCACACACAACATCGCTTCTGATTTACGGTTAAGCGTAAAGTTTCTCCAAAAACATGAAATCAGTTGCAGTTTTCCATCAGGGACAGGCCTTAGTCCCAGTTCCTTTCGTCTTTGTAACAATGAATGAGGCGTAAAAATTACGCCGCTCTCTGGTATTAGATATCCACCACTTAGTTCTGCGGCAGCAATCTCACCACACCAGTATTCATCGGCTACGAGTGTTATTTCATCCCACGAAGCAGGCGAAGACAGAGAAAGAAAATCCAGTTTTGGGCGCAAGGCGGTAGCATAATCTTGTAGCCACAAAACCTGTAACTCGCTTTCATTCATTAAGCGCCGACCCTTCTTAGATTTGCGATAATAGCGCTTTGCCTCAAGGTAATCGAAAGCTTTACTTACCATCCCCAGAGAGATGCCCGATTTCTCCGCCAAACTGCGGTAAGTATCATTCAGGCTTTCAGGGTAGGATAACAATACAAAAAGAAGCTTCATTACTCCTTCAGCAAAATGACTGCTGACAGCAACGGGTTTCTTTTCATATCTCCCTTCAATAATCAGATATAGCCCCGGAACCTGAATACAAGCATTTCCAGCGGTATCAATGAAATTGATCTGGTTATCCGAGCAATATTCAGCCAATGCTGATGTCAAGCGGTTGCACACTAGTAGTGCAGGAACGTCTACAGGAAGCCGAGCCATCTGTTCTCGGACTTTCATCAGTGACTCTTTACGATGGATATGCTTTATTTCCAGCATAAATGTTGCAACTTCGCCCCTTGGCCCCGTAAGCTTACCCCAGCCATCGTGTATATCATTTATGTTTAGTTCATACTGTAGTAAGAAGCCTTTTGGCAGGCTCTCTACGGCTTCCGATAAAAGTTGTTCTTCTTTCATTTGTTCACGCCTTAATTTTGTTCATGATTCATGAACAAAATAATACTATGAACAAAATGGTGGGAAAGCAACGCTATCTTCAAAAAGATACGAATCAGAGATGTTATTCTTTCAGTAGCTGTTCCTAAAAGATTTTCAACTTCAGCAGTTGCCATCCAATGACTCACAGCTAAGTAGCCATGAAAGACAACAAAAAACACAACCAACAATCAAGATCGTCTGGTTGGGGAGGAAAGCGTACCGGTGCAGGTGCTCCCGTTGGTAATACCAATGCAGTGAAACATGGGGAACGCAGCCGTCAGGCATTCTTTCCTTTGGCGGGTGATGATGGGCGACTCACGCCGTTGCAATTGTTACGAGTAAGAAACCTACTCCTTGCTGAACGTGTCGGCGAGTTGATGCACAGATCGCTTTCTTTGGGTACAGCAGAGTGGCGTGAGTTTATGTTGCTCGATGGGATTCTGTGGCAACACACTAAGAAAATGATGGTGTTGGAGCGTCGTAAAGCAAAATTAAATGCACAGCGCACCCAGCGCTAAAAATCAGCGTATCAAACGAAACCTTACTATCATGCGCAGGCTATTCCTCATGATGACTTTTCGTTTTAGTTATACGTTTAGTTATATGATAAAAAACAACCCTATAATAAATGCAACAGAAACAAATAGTTAACCTATAAATTCAACTTCTCTCGTGCAAATAATCCCAGAAAAACCAACCTCTTACGGTTGGTTTTTTTTTCGTCTTCAATTTGCCAATGGTAAAATGATGGTATTGGTACGTCGCCAGGCAAAAGCAAACCTTACACCATAATGGTAGGAGTGTATTAATCGAAAACACCGTTGATGACCGCAGTCACAATAGCGGTGCTTAAAGCAACGAGCACCAAATCCTTACCCACAGCTCGCCATTCATAGCCAGGGTAATAGGGTAAGTTGTTAATCATTGATACAGGCAACGTTTTCTTGGCAATGCCCGGAGGCAATGGTTTGCCACGTGCTACATTTTTAGCGATACCCGGAGGGAGAGCTTGATATCCAAGCAGGCCATAATTAACAGCCAGAGCACGGGCCTGAGAAAAGCTAATATCGGAATCGACATGGCTCGGCTTACCGTAGTTCTTGCGGTTTCCATGGTCTTCATTCCATTTCCCACCACCATGGCCTTTGTTGCCATGAACACCACTATTACCGTGGCCATTGCCATTACCCGGGTTTGCATAAACCGGTGCGGCAAGGATAGTGAAAGAGATAACCGCCGCAAGTGCGGTTTTGATAGTGCGATGCTTAAGCATGCGGTTTATTCCTTGGGACAAGGTACATATTCTTAAGATAGAACAAGGTTATAACCTTAACAATCTCATGATTTCTTATTTTTAAATACTTCCACATAAGTTGCATAAACATCAGCGTTGCGTTGGTAGAGGGGCGACCATAGGTTTACACCACTTTGTTGTGTACCAATATGTTGCACTTTTTCTGACTATCCAACACATCAGTCAGTGAGGCAGATTGCATAGGTGCCATGTCCACTCGACGGAATGATAAAACGGCCACTCAGCGTGAGCCGCAGGATAAAGCCACAGCGCGTACACGCTCTTTTCTGCTCCCAAATAAGTGAAAGATAATATGCTCCAGGTTCTTCGTGTCTTTCATACGCACAGATATTTAGCACAAAAATAATAAACAATAGTATCTACTAGCCATCATCAAAAATCTCCGTTTTCTTCTAGAAATAAATATCCCAGATAGCAAAATCAATAATACAACACTATGCAAAGCAGATTGATAATATCATTGCAATTGCGCGGTTTGCACTGACCTTTCATCACTATAATAGGTTCACTTATCAGAAAATCCACCTCGCATAAGTACTAAAACAGATTTAAATGAAGCACCGAGGATTTGCGAGATCATTACCCAACGTGAATCGGTCGTCAATGCTATTAGGCACTACCTATTGTCGGTGCGATGACACGTGTTATTTACGTGCTAGCACAATGTCCGTCGATACTGCCATGGGCTAATTATTAACGTGCCGGCATACGTAAAATGGAATCAATGCGTTCCCCATAATCGTGGGTTTTTTTATATTAAGAGGAAGTGAAATGAAAAAATATGCAATTGCATTAATGTGCCTATTCTCAGTGTCAGCCTTTGCGGAAAGCTATAAAGGCTATCCCGATATTCCAGGTACCGCAGTGGGCTTTGCCACGGAAATCGTAAGCTATACGCCAGGCCCTAATGTATCTTCAAGTTATAAAGTGCCCGAAAGAATACTTGGCGAACCTAACCGTTACAGCACGAATGAAAATATACTTTCTCTCGGTGCAGCAGGTAGCGTTGTGGTTCGCTTTTCCCCATACGCGATTAAAAAGAGCGGTACTGCCGATGCGGATTTTTATGTTTATGAAGCAGGAACCTATGAATCGTGGGATGCCTACGTATCCAATGACGGCAGTGAATGGATCAAGGCCACACCCGTGTTTCAAGCAATTAATCCTGCATCCGCTCAGACAACAACCAATCGTGGTTCTGTAATCGGGTATGACGTTGATGTGATTGATTCCGAGTCTGATTCATTTACCTACCTGAAAATCGTCGACACCAGTCTGTCGAAATATGCCGATTCACCGGGTGCCGACCTTGACGCGATTGTTTTGACGAGTGCAAAAGCGTTGGGTACGGAAGTATTTATTGATACCGATTCTCGTAACGGAAAAGTCTATAACCTGTATCAGAACGACATTACTGGTGCGGTAGGTGTCAAAATTATCAGTAAAGACAATACTGCCTCGTATATTCCCTTCTCTACCGATGATTCGCTGAAAGCCATCGCGCTATCGTTGCAGGGTGATTTCAATTGCGATGATGAAAAGGATATTAATGTTCTAGCTACACGAAAATCTGACGGGGTTCAGTTAAACATCATCAAACAACAGAATGGGACAGCGATTAAGACTATCGATAACTCAGTGACTAAGTGATGCATTACAACAGGCATTCATTGAGTGCCTGTGATAATGATAAATACCCTCACCATGCCAAGGTATACCATAATGTAATCTTTCACGGCGTATTAACAGTAACGATGCAGGCTGCTCCGATATTTTATTTTTAAATAAATCTCAATAAACAAACTTAATTCACTGCTTCAACAGACTGCCATATTTCAATTTCCCAATTACCGTTGCTTCCGTCGCACAAATAACTTTCATAACATATGTCGCCCGCCGGTCGATATCCTTGCGCATGAATGGCTTTATAAAAGTCATCCCAGGCTTTCGCAAAGTCACCCTTCTCCACAATGGTGTGCGTTACGGCATAAAGCCCACCGGGAATGATTTCCCTGCGTATTTCTGTCCCTTCCGGCAGCGTTGACGGCATCTCTTTGCACGTAATCGCCACATCTGCCCGTAATTCATCCGGTTCTACTTTGCTGGGATCATCCCAGTAGAACGCCAAAGATTTATCGATAGAGAGATGATGCCCCTTTGCCCACGATAATATTTCATCAAATCCCTGCGGTATTTTTTCATAATAGGGACCGACGACCCGAAGACTCAGCACTTCCATAGATTCTGCAAGTTCAATTCTGATAGACATGCTCATACACTCCTGATTCATGTAGATAATAAACTCGGCACCATTACATATTAAGTGTATGGTTATATACCAATATCGGCAACAGGCTTAGAGGCGAATTTCTTTCGTCTCTATCAACGGATTGAGCATTTCTACACAGATCTTTTCCTGGCTTCGACGAACGCGACCCCAGATAGGATGAGTTAACTAATCAAGGGCTAATCCCCATACTCTGGATTAGCCCCCTGGCATCAATCCACCACAAACAGCTTCGCGCCCGTCTCGGTGTAGGAACGATGGGCTTCCGCGTTATCCGCAACCTGATAGCTCATTCCCGGTTTGAGAACAAAAACACGACCATCATCTAATTCCGTATGAAGTTCACCTTCAAGGCACAGCAGAATATGCCCTTTTGAGCACCAGTGATCGGCCAGATAGCCAGGCGTGTACTCAACAATACGAACCCGAATATTATCAAAACGCTGTGTTCGCCAGTAGGCGATCCCCGTGTCACCCCGGTGTTCGGTGGGCTCTATTTGCGACCAGTCAGTCGTACCAAACGGAATGTTTTTCATATCCATATTACTGCCCCTATTCTTTAACGTTATCGGTTAACACTCCGCTTACTCTTCCGGCAAGCCATCCCGGCACATCAGCGTTTGGCGCCACGGTTCCACGGCATTTTCATCAACAGTCTTGCCATGCCACAAAAACCCGTGATCCCTGCAAACAGCAGCCCTGCTCCTACAAAACCAGAAAGCAGGAAGAAAGCACTGTTTACGCTGTAACCCAGTAATACACCACCCAGAATAAGGACGCCAGCGACGATTTGAACTTGCCGCATGAGTTCAATCGGCTGCTTACGATTCACTTCCGTCGGAAATCCTGCCTTTTTCCATGCGGTCATTCCCCCTTCCAGAAGAAATACCGTTGCGGGTGAAACCGCCTGCGCCAGCAAGTCAGCATTCTGTTCCGAGCGCATGCCAGACAAACAATGGAAAATCACAACCTGTCCTTCTTTCTCATCATCAGGAAGGACATACCCGGCAGAGGAATTCAGCGGGTGCAACCTTGCCTGTGCGATATGCTCGCGGGCATATTCTTCCGGCTGGCGAATATCAATGAGCACCGCACCTTCATCTAACAATTTACGAGCCTGAGCGGGTGAGATAGCAAGTGGCGTTGGCATGATCGTAATCCTCTTTTTGAGCCGATGAACCCCGTCATCATGCATCGTTCAACGTGGTATTCAGTCAGCAAGGAAGGTGATATCGCTGATTGTTTGCGTGTCACCATTAGTTTAGATAAATCTAATTAAGTAAAATCTAAATTAAATGATGGGCACGTGCAACAACTTTCCGCACGGAGAAAGCAATCCAGACTAGACATCGATTTAGCGGCTGATACTCTGTAAACAGAAACGCTATTTTAAAAAACAGCCATGCTGCCGCGATCCTACAAAATGGGTCAGTCACGGTATGGATAAGTCGCTGTATGCATAAGTACTGTGCAAAAATAATGCTATTTGCGAGCCACCTTGTGGCTCTGTTTACCGTGCCGACTGGGAAACTTGAGATACCGCCAAGATCGTTTCATGAAAAAATTAAAAGATACCGACTGGTATAAAAAACGTTACTCCAACCGCGTTCTCTTCTGGAGAGAAATCTCACCGCTCGCCTTCCCCATCTTTATTGAGGGCCTTTGCGTCGTGTTGATGGGGGTTTTCAGCACTTTCCTGGTCAGTTGGCTGGGAAAAGAGGCCATGGCAGCCGTCGGTCTGGCTGATAGCTTCAATATGGTTATCATCGCGTTCTTTACCGCCGTCGCATTAGGGACCGCCGTTGTTGTCGCGTTCAGCCTGGGACAACGCAACAGAAAGCAGGCACGATCGGCCGCTCGTCAGTCAATGTCATTACTGGTTCTGTCATCGTTTCTGTTGGTCGCTCTGGTTGAATTCGCCGGCTCAGCGATTATCGATCTGATCGCAGGACAGGCCGACGTGCAGGTTAAAGCACTTGCCCTCACGTTCCTTCGCTGGACGGTATGGGGATATCCTGCTGTCGCCATCGCGCTGGTAGGCTGTGGTGCGTTGCGGGGCGCAGGCAATACCAAGTTGCCTATGGTCATCAACATTGGGATGAATATTCTCAATATTGGCATCAGTAGCCTGCTGATTTACGGGGCATTTGCCTGGGATGGCCTTGGCTTTGTTGGCGCGGGCATTGGTATTACCATTTCGCGCTATATCGGCGCGGTATTCGTGATTCTGACGCTAATGCACGGTTTTAACGGTGCGCTGCGCATTCCCTTCAAGTCTTACTTTGCGCCTTTTACCCTGTCGATCCTTTATGAAGTACTCAGTATCGGTATTCCCGCCAGCATTGAATCCGTGATGTTTAACATCGGCAAGCTGATCACCCAGCGTTTTGTGGCAGATATGGGAACCGAGGTCATTGCCGGAAACTTTATTGCTTTCTCCATCTCAACGCTGATCAACCTTCCCGGTAATTCACTCGGTGCGGCCGCCACCATTATCGTTGGTACACGGCTAGGGAAAGGCCAAATCATGCAGTCCACCCGCCAGTTGAAGCACATCTTCTGGCTGTCCAATATCGGGCTGTGCGTACTTGCCGTCCTGTCGGTGCCCAGTGCCAGCTTTTTGGCATCGTTTTACACCAATGAGCCGGAAGTTATCGAAGTGGCAAAACATCTCCTGTGGCTCAACGCACTATTTATGCCGATCTGGGCGGCGTCCTGGGTGCTTCCTGCTGGTCTAAAAGGCGCGAAAGACGCCAGCTACACCATGTGGGTAGCAATGGCAGGCATGTGGGGATGTCGGGTCATCGCGGGATATATCCTCGGTGTGATGCTCGGTTTTGGCGTGATCGGCGTATGGATGGGGATGTTCTTTGACTGGATTGTACGCGGGTTCTTCTATTACCGCCGCCTAATGAGCGGACGCTGGCTATGGCGCTATCGCCCACCAACAAACTGATGATAGCGAGCGGAAACCCGCTCGCTGACAACACAACAAACCGCTTAGCGACTCGGACTCTTCACCGGAGCAAAACGGGTCGCCATGAGAATCAACACGACCACACCAACGGTCATGATCATCCAGGCCTGTTCCAGACCCGCCGTATGCTGACGAATGAAGCCGGCCAGCAAAGGCATCAGGCTGGCGAGGATGTAGCCACCGCCCTGCACAAAGCCCATCAGTGAACCGGTTTTATGTGATTCGGTCACCTGATCCAACGCCACAATCAGCGACAGCGGGAACAGCGCACCAATGCCAACGCCCAGCATGATAATGATGGGATACGTAAACGTCAGCGGTGCCACAATCAACCCAATCATTCCCACCAGCATCACGGTCAGGATAGGAAGCAACAGCTTGCGTCGATCGGGAAAACGGTTGATGAACGTTGATACCAGCAGGCCGGAAATCACTTCCGTCAGCGTTAATCCGCCCAACATCAGGCCGCTTTGCGTCGCATCTAACCCCAATTGAATGTAATACGGCGGCAGCCATGCCAGCACCAGCGTATACGCACCCGTACCAATACCGAAGAACACCATCAGCAGCCAGTCCATTCCGCTTCGGCGCGTTGCTACAACAGCCACCGCATCCTGTTTCACGGTATACGCTTTAGGGATACACCGCCAGGCCACCGCAGCCACCAGCGCCACAATTCCCCAGCAGGCCAGCGCACTTTGCCAGCCCCACACATTTGCCAGCGGAGAAACCGATGAAGCCGCAAACGCCGCACCGGTCATAATCGCCGTGGTATAAAAACCCATGAGGAGACTGCTATGGCGACCAAAATGGAGCTTGATAAACGACGGCACCAGCGCCTGAATCAAGGCGATCCCGATTCCGGCAAGCGCGGCGCTAACCAGCAGCGCAATGCCGCTATTCAGCCACCAGCGGGCGCTGCACGCCAAGGCAATGACCACAATACCCAGCGTGATTCCCCGATATTCACCAAGACGCGCCTGCAACTGGCCGCCATATAACGCACACCACCCCATAGCGAACACCGGGAGCGTAGTTAACATTCCAGCCATACTGTCATCCAGGCCTGTTGCAGCCTGAATCTGATTCAGCAATGGGCCAATCCCCGCCAGAACAGGACGTAAATTCAGCCCCAGCAGGATAATTGTGAAGAACAGAAAAGCCCGCGTGCGGGCCGTTGATGTCACTGCCATGTATAACCTCAATAGCTTGAGTAAATCACTACGACTTGATGAACATTATCTTCACATAAAGAATCTTAACGTCAAGATAAAATCTTATGACAGACCGATACCGCATGAATTTGATCAATGCCGATAAGCGCATTCGGATATCAACCGACTGGAAAGTGACTGATGAAACTCGACACAGGTTTGACAAACAGCCATAAAAAAACGTCGGGAACGTTTCTCAACGTCGCTTGCGACGGCCCGCAGGGTGGCGGGCAGGAAGCTCGCCATAAAAAAATCCGCCCTAAAAAGAGCGGATTCTTCCGACACATCTAACAACCAACGCCGAGGGTAAGTAAACCCTACAGGGTTAGATTAGAAGCGGTAACCTACGCCAACAGCCCAGGCACCAACGTCAACACTGCGGATACGGCTTTGTTCGTAACCCACATCCAGAGCAACGTCCTGCATTGGGTTGAACTGAACACCTGCACCGTAGGTGAAGCCGTAATCGTCGTTGCTGCTGTTGTTCAGACCGTTGGTCGCGTTATTCGTTACTTTACCGTGGCTGAAACCAACAACGCCGTACAGGCTTGCCCAGTCATTCAGACGGTAAGCTGGACCCGCAGTGAAGCCCATGTACTGACCTTTGCTGTAAAGACCGTTATCGCTACCATTTTTTTCCAGGTAAGTGAATGAGCTAATAACGCCCAGTGGGTTATTATCTTGCTCATAACGATATTTCAGGTTAAAACCTTTAACTTTATTTTGTACGCCCTGAGCATCACCTTGAGCATAGCCTGCAGTTACAGTACTTTGACCAGCAAATGCAGAACCTGCGCCAACGGCTAATACACAAGCCAGAGCGGAAAGACACGCGATTTTTTTCATATTTACAGCCTCGAATTTATTTTATGAAAGACTAACTAACGCAGTAAATATAACAAAGAAATTCGGGACTTGCCGCCCTATAAATATTTATCAATTAGGCTTTAGATGTAACAAATATTGTCAAAAACAACCTATCATACTAATTATATTGATTTTTTTATTGTGACAATTAGATTAAAAATAAATTCACCACAACGCAGTAAAACAGACAATTCCGAATTACCCGCTCAGTTTGTACGCTAATTGCATTGTACAAAAACACATCAGTTAAATGATGCGTAAATAAAGGTCAATAAAAGTCAACTCATACCAGACAAATTGTTTACAATTGGATATAATAGCAACGGAATGTTATACCTGTTTTAAGGCCAAAAGAATGACCTTATTTTCCCATCGCTCATCATCATTTGTCCCTGTATTGCTCATCATTATCTCGATGCTTTCTATCCAAAGCGGTGCCGCTCTGGCCAAAAATTTGTTTCCACTTATTGGAGCCACTGGCGTCACGGCACTGCGTCTGGGAATTGGTACGATCATCCTGTGCATCATCTTCAAGCCGTGGCGTATGCGATTTAGCAGTAACCGCCTGCCGCTGCTGGTGTATGGCATGACACTGGGCGGGATGAACTTTCTGTTCTACCTGTCATTACAGACGGTGCCGCTTGGCATTGCTGTCGCACTGGAATTCACCGGCCCGCTTGCCGTTGCTATGTTAGCCTCACGCAGGCCGATTGATTTTCTGTGGGTTTTTCTGGCCGTTGCCGGACTATGGTTCTTATTGCCGCTGGGACACAATATCGGCAATGTTGACTTAACGGGTGCGGCTTGCGCTGTGGGTGCGGGTGCCTGTTGGGCACTTTATATTCTGTTTGGGCAAAAAGCAGGAGCAAATCACGGGCCTGGAACCGTCGCTATCGGCTCCTGCATTGCTGCGCTGATCTTCTGCCCTATTGGTGCATATTACGCTGAGAGCACGCTGTTCTCGCTCTCGATACTCCCGCTCGGTATTGCCGTCGCCATTCTGTCCACCGCGCTTCCTTATTCTCTGGAAATGGTGGCATTAACCCGTCTGCCTGCCAGAACGTTCAGCACGCTGATGAGTATGGAACCCGCTATTGCCGCCCTCTCCGGGATTCTTTTTCTCAGCGAACATTTATCGTTCATACAGTGGATGGCGCTGATCTTTATTATCATCGCGTCAATCGGTGCAACGCTGACAATAAAACCTGCAGGTGAGGCAAAAGTAACGACTCAAGCCGAATGAGTGTGTATTTCCTTGGGAAAGTGTTGCAGAAAAGTTTCACATTCCCGAGGAGAACGCAAAGTAATAAAACGGATATGACGATAGTGAGGATCGGCTAAATCCGCCAAATACCGTTTCCGGTTTCTTGAATAGGTTTTTATTGTCCAGAGGATAATTGAATTCCGACTAAAGAAACTGCGGAGAAAAGACTCTTTATTACCCGTGCCGCTCCAGAGCTCCTCTTTACGCCATGCCCGAAGAAAGGCACGCCGTACCGCCTGAAAAAGCGTACGGCTAAAGCTGTAATCGACCCAAATCACGACATCAACATTGCGCCATTTGATATCACGCGTTCGATTATAGTTGCCATCCAGCACCCAGTTTTCAGGCTCCAGCGCGTTTTCAAGCCGTTGAAAAAAATCGGCATCCGTCCGTTCTTGCCAGTCATTCAGCCAAAACAACGCATCCATTTCAACGTACGGAATGGCCAGCTTGTCAGACAAGCGACGAGCAAGCGTAGATTTGCCACTTCCACTGGTGCCAATAATATTCACTCTCATTCGCCACAACTCCCTTTACTCGTACTCACGATATTTTAAGAAGAAAACGATACATTTTAAGAAGAAAATTACGCGGTCATTCTATTTAAGAAATAGCGGAGAATAATAACTATTTTCACCTAACCAGTAATGACATTTATCAATATATAACATTATGTTTCAGTGGTAATTAAAATATTACCCTGACATCACCGCAGGCACATTATTGATATCAGATAAATCCTGACTACAAATACCCACACCATCGTTATGCTATAGCTATCCATTTGATAGGTAATTCTTTTCAATATTAATTTTTATCACTGCTATAATTAACCACATTGAACAGCAAGACTATCAATAATTAAAGAGAGGATACTATTATGCCTACCGCTAAACTCGTGAAATCAGTACCGTCCGAACTGCTTTACACTCGTAATGATTTGGACGATAGCGTTAAGACCTCGACGATCGCGCTGTTAAACCAACTGGTTGTTGATTTCATCGACCTGTCATTGATTACCAAACAGGCGCACTGGAACATGCGCGGTGCAAACTTCATCGCCGTTCATGAAATGCTGGATGGCTTCCGCACCTCGATTATTGACCATCAGGATACCATCGCCGAGCGCGTGGTGCAGATAGGCGGCGTTGCGCTGGGTACTGTGCAAGTCGTGGGTAAACAAACCTCACTGAAAAGCTACCCAACCACTATCCATAGCGTTCAGGATCATCTGAAAGCACTGGCCGAACGCTACGCGATTGTTGCCAACAACGTACGCAAAGCCATTGGTAAAACGGAAGATGAGGCCTCTGCGGATATTCTAACCGCCGCATCACGCGATCTGGATCAGTTCCTGTGGTTCATTGAATCAAACATCGAATAGTCGACGTTATCACCCCGCGAACGCGTTCAAGGCTGCTTAGGCAGCCTTTTTTCTGCCAATCTCCCGAATCAAGCCGCCCTCTTTTCTGGCATAACCCGCACAAACTACGCATTTTATCCGTTAAGACGCTCAAAAAATTAGCTTTTGCCCGTATTAATTGGCCATAACGCTAATCAACGGTTGTTTCCCTTCTGTAAATCAGTTAATCATAGCAGCGCCTTGCCTGAGCGAATCGGAGGTGAAAATTTCACCGCTAGCAAGGTAATAAATAAAGCAACAGGTTAAGCACAGCGCAGGGTAACTGACTCAGGTTTCACTTTCGTACGATGTACTATGCTTAAAACGCCTGTAAAACAAAAAGCTCCCACAACTGCTAATAGGAAGGGTTTAATGAAATCACTACTTAAGGCCTCTTTGGCTGCACTGACGCTGATGATGAGCGTATCTAGCTATGCTGCTGAGAAAGAACTGATTGTCGCTACAGACACCGCTTTCGTCCCTTTTGAATTCAAACAAGGCGACAAGTACGTCGGTTTTGACATCGACCTCTGGGATGCTATCGCTAAACAGCTCAACCTGAAGTACACCCTGAAGCCAATGGACTTCGGCGGCATTATTCCTGCACTGCAAACACGTAACATCGATCTGGCACTCGCAGGCATTACGATTACTGAAGAGCGCAAAAAAGCAATCGATTTCTCTGACGGCTATTACAACAGCGGCCTGCTGGTAATGGTCAAAGCAGACAACAACGACATCAAAGGCGAGCAGGATTTGGCAGGTAAAGTGCTGGCAGTGAAGAGCGGCACCGGTTCCGTTGATTACGCGAAAGCCAATATCAAAACCAAAGATCTGCGCCAGTTCCCGAACATCGACAACGCCTATATGGAACTGGGCACCAACCGTGCTGACGCCGTGCTGCACGATACGCCAAATATTCTCTACTTCATCAAAACCGCAGGCAACGGCCAGTTTAAAGCGGTAGGTGATTCCATTAAAGCCCAGCAATACGGCATCGCGTTCCCGAAAGGCAGCAACGAGCTGCGTGAAAAAGTGAATGGCGCCCTGAAAACACTGCGTGAAAACGGCACTTATGCTGAGATCTACAAGAAGTGGTTTGGCGTAGAACCTAAGTAATTGCCGATTTAATCTGGAGATATTCCATGCAGTTTGACTGGAGCGCCATTTGGCCTTCTCTGCCCCTCCTGATGGAAGGGGCAAAAATGACGTTGTTGATTTCTGTTCTGGGTCTGCTTGGCGGCCTGGTGATTGGCGTGGTCGCGGGTTTTGCCCGCGCCTACGGCGGCTGGTTTTCCAGCCGCATTTCGCTCGTTTTTATTGAAATTATTCGCGGCACCCCGATCGTTGTGCAGGTGATGTTTATTTACTTCGCCTTGCCAATGATTTTCACATCCGTACGCATCGACCCTTTTGCCGCCGCCGTTGTCACCATCATGATTAACTCTGGTGCTTACATCGCGGAAATCACTCGTGGCTCGGTATTGTCGATTCATAACGGTTTCCGTGAAGCGGGTCTGGCGCTTGGGCTGTCTCGCAGCGCGACGTTACGCCATGTGATTGCCCCACTCGCCCTGCGTCGCATGCTGCCGCCGCTGGGTAACCAGTGGATTATCAGCATCAAAGATACGTCACTGTTTATTGTCATCGGCGTGGCTGAACTCACGCGTTCAGGTCAGGAAATCATCGCGGGCAACTTCCGTGCGCTGGAAATCTGGACTGCGGTTGCCATTATTTACCTGTGCATCACGCTGATCCTCAGCTTTATTCTGCGTCGTCTGGAAAGAAGACTTAAGATTATATGATTGAATTTAAAAACGTATCCAAACACTTTGGCAAGACACAGGTCTTACACAATATCGATCTCACCATCGGTCAGGGTGAAGTTGTGGTCATCATCGGGCCTTCGGGTTCGGGTAAATCCACGCTGCTGCGCTGCATCAACAAGCTGGAAGAAATTACCAGCGGCGAATTGGTTGTTGATGGCCTGAAAGTAAACGATCCGCGCGTTGACGAGCGTTTAATTCGTCAGGAAGCCGGGATGGTATTCCAGCAGTTTTATCTGTTCCCGCATCTTACCGCGCTGGAAAACGTCGCGTTCGGCCCTATTCGGGTTCGCGGCGCGAGTAAAGCCGATGCCGAGAAGCTGGCGCTGGAATTACTGGCGAAAGTGGGTCTGTCAGAACGCGCGCATCATTACCCTTCCGAGCTTTCCGGCGGTCAACAGCAGCGTGTCGCTATCGCCCGTGCGTTAGCGGTTAAACCAAAGCTGATGCTGTTTGATGAGCCGACATCGGCACTCGACCCGGAACTGCGTCATGAAGTGCTGACCGTCATGAAAGATCTGGCCGAAGAAGGCATGACGATGGTCATCGTCACTCACGAAGTGGGCTTTGCCCATAAAGTGGCTTCACGTCTGATCTTTATTGATAAAGGCCGCATCGCAGAAGATGGCGACCCGGAAACGCTGATTACGAATCCACCCAGCGACCGTCTGCGTGAATTCCTGCAACACGTATCTTGATCAACAAGGGGGCTTTCGCCCCCTTTCTCTTACTTGTGATGCCAGCGAACGTTATGCCTGCGAACGCGGATATTCTCGTTCAATAAACGCCGCAAAATCCTGGCACATCTTCTCATCGCTCTGTTCATTATCCGCCAGCACGCGGCTACCATCGACCACGCGAATACGCGCAGACAGATCGAAATCTGCAGCAGGCTGAGGACGAGCTGCCGCCTTCGCCATCATTCCTTCTGCCTGTTGCCAGGCTTCATCAACCGTCAGATTACAGGCCTGCGCCAGATAAGCGGGGTTGAAGCCCTCACCGGTCAGGCTACGCAGCGTATCGTCATGACTTACGCTATTGCCCGGATGCCAATAGTGTTGTGCCAAATCAGGGCCGATAGCCGGGTTATCCGTCAGATAACCGTCACGTTGCAGGAAATAGCTGCGCGTCTGCTCCACCGCCATCAATGCCAGCAGGTATCCCTGATAAGAACACGCCGACTCCATAGACAGCAGATGAGGGATCGCCAGCGTCGGGCGTGGGCTACCGCTAATACCCAAAATACGCTGCTCGGTGTCGCGCGCCAGTTTCGTCATCGCTTCTGGTGTACGCGCTTCGTCGTCCCACGAATAGAGTTGCCACTCAAAATACGGCACCAGCAGGATGTGTCGCTCACTAAAGGCTCGCATTGGCTGTTGCGTGCTAATGTCCGCACGGATTAATTCATCAGGGACCGTCTCTCCCTGCGCATTTTTTGCATAGCGTTTTAACCAGTCGGCATCGCCCAGCAGGCTGTCGCAAAACATGGACTGCGTTTCTGCATAAGCCATTGAGGTTGGCGGGAACTCTTGCGAAAAGCAGGGGGCGTTCTGCCGAATATTGGCAAAATGCGCGGCGTGCCCACCTTCATGAAACAGCGTATTAATGCCGCTGGCACCGCTGCCAATTTGATCCGGCTTTGCCAGACTGGTGAAATTAATCCGTGCCGGAACCCATTTTCCTTCCTGCACAAACGGCGGCACCGGGCCATGCATAAAGCCGTTCTCGTATTTACCTTTGCGCACCAGCAAATCGAGCTGCATTTCTGCACCGTTAAACCCAATACGCAGACGCTTAAAGCTGTTGATCCAACGCTCCAGCGACGCGGAGAAAGGGAAATAGGGATCGAGCTGGCGCGTCACATCGCCCGCGCTGGCATAGCGAATATTCCACGGCTGCAGAGCCTCTTCGCCCTTTTCATCCACCAGATTTTTCAGGCTGCGAGTATTCGCTTCACGCGTTTGTTCTTCAAAAGGATCGAGGATGGCAAAAAGCTGCTCAGGCGTCATCCGCTCCGTCTTGTTGACCTTATAGTCAAAATAGTTGCGGTAGCCCATCTGACGGGCAAAACGGTTACGCAGTGAAATCAGCTCAGGGAAGCCATTCTGCAACAGCCACTGTTCGAGATCGCGCAGCGCCTGTTGGGAACTTTGACGATAAGCTTCGGTATCATTGGTCGTCTGGTTGGTCAGCAGTTCTCCGAGCGAGGCGGAAACACGCTCACCTTTGGCATCCAGATGCGTCATTTCATAGGATTTACGCTTGGCGTATAACGCACTTTCGGCGGTGATAATCTCATCCATCAGCGCCTGAGCCTGCGGATCTTCAATCACATTGCAGTCGAAAAACCGATACCAGCCTTGCAAACCGTGCGACAGCGCCTGCTGTTGCTCATCACGAGGACTGTTTTCCAGTGTCGCAAGATGGGTTCTTAGCTCAGCCAGACGCTGCGGCTGCGAAATAAAACGCTTATACGCACTTTCTGCGGCGGAGAAATGCTCGGACACGTCATCGTTGCCCGTTCCCATATACAGTTGCCAAAACAGTTCTTCTTTCGCCTGATGAACCGCAAGATAGTCGCGATTCAAGGCGTTAAAATAGTCCGCTACCTGTTGCATGCTATTCCTTCTCTCTTCAAATGGCAGCCGCCTGGCTGCGTGAAGTGGCGCGGTAAACCGCGTCCGAATCCGCTCCGGCAAACCAATCAGCCAAGGCGTTTCTTAATCGTGGCGACAGCCTGTTCCATTGTCGCCGCTTCGCCGGCAGCAACCAGACAGCACGCCAGCTGCAGACGGATCGCCTGCGGGATGGCAATTTCACCCGTCAGGCACTGTACCGTCCAGCGCGCCGTGGTTGCGGCATCCTTAGCAATCGGCAATGCATCGGGTGCGACGCTGATCTCCTGCCGAAGCTGCAGCACTTTGGTATTTTGCTGATGAATAAAATGAATTTCTGGGCAGCGCTGCGGGTTGGCATAAACCTCCCCTTCCGTGCCGTGCATCAGAAGTGCACGCCCGTTGATGTCATTAAAAAACGTCCCCACGCGGGAAACATATTCAGGATGGGAAACGCTGGCAACGCGCAGCGCGTCGCTTTCACCAAACGGCGTCGCCACCTTAGCCAGCGTGTGGCTACTGTTACGCACCCCCATCCGCCAGCGCAGTTGTAACTGGCGATCGATGGCCGGACATAATGTCGAGACAGGGATAAAGACCGGGCTGCCGTTATCAAGCTCCTGCTGCGCCTGCTCGGCATTCTCCGCAATCGTCACGCCAAGATTACGCAAAATTTCGGCGCTGGTAACACGGGTCGGATCGTCGCTGACGCCGTGAACCACGACCGGAAAACCCAGTTTTGCCAACAGCAGTGCCAACAGTGGCGTCAGGTTTGCCTGCTTCCGCGCCCCATTATAGCTGGGAACCACGATGGGCATAGGGAAGCCCGCAGGCGGGGTCAGGCGCAACACATGCTCATTCATCGCCTGATAAAAACCCAACATCTCGGCTTCCGATTCGCCTTTGATGCGAAACGCAATCAGCAGCCCACCGAGCTCCAGCTCCGGCACGTCACCGCGCAGCATCGCGCTATACAGTTCATAAGCCGTTGCCTGATCGACATCACGCGCATGATTTTTCCCGCGCCCCACTTCTTTGATAATTTTGGTGTAATCCATGCTGGCCTCTTATTGTCGGCGACACAGTAAAGAACTTATCAATGAAAATAACATGTTTGGTGGGGTTCTGGTGATTCTGACGCAAAGGAAATTGCTATCGCGCCTCTGTTTGGCCAGTTGATGCACCGCACGATAAATGCGGCACATCCTGCGCGATAAATTAATTGTCTGTGTTGTTATGCATACTGAAAAACACATGACAATATCAGGCGTTATTGTCTGCTTCTGACGTTATCCAGTTTAAACACCATCAGACGTCGTAAACCATGACAGTAACCATCGAAGAAATGATAATACCGTCCGTGTTGTTGTCTGACACACAAACCGAGATATGGCTGTTATCAAGAAAATCCGCATGTGCAATGGAGCCAAACCGCTGGTTAACAAAATTCTTACGGCCGTAGACTTGAATAGGAATTGCAAAATATGAGCTTAATTCAGACTCAGCATGAGCAATAATCGGGGCACGAAGGTTTGAAACTGGTGTATCTAGCTCCACATTCATCTGATAGTACAACCCATCAATCTCAGCAACCTGTCCAATCGCACGCATCCCCACTTCACGGTAAACCAATCCCATAATATAGAAAGATTTTTTTGCACCAACAGCAACCCCGTGATTAGGATAATTAATTTCCCACATACCATTAGACGCATTAAGGCCACTATCCATTGTGATCTTTGTTACAGGGAAACTTCCAGCTAGGCGGCGACGAACATATGGCGCACTGATCACATCAGTAAGGGTTGCATCAACCAAAACCATCTTTGTCACCCCCAGTTCGACATAATACCCTTGGTCTTGACGCGTAATGTAGCAACGCAATGTGTTTGCATTCACTGCGGTGAATTCAACACCAACAGCATTCATTGGGGAGTATTGACCTAATGCCTTCAACTTGAGGCCAAGGTTCAAGTTAATGTCCGTTGTGCCATCAAACTCAACACCATTAATTTTTCGTGGTGTCGCCAATTTATTTGCCGCAACTGCAGTTCCAGCAACAGGTAATGCCCCAATCTCAGCAGCCGTCGGTTTATCCTGATCGCTATAAATACGCGCCCATGGTTTTTCAAATCCGCTATTATCACGGGAACTCCGATACATCAAACCACTATTCGAATAACCGAAATGAAATTGGGCTGAAGATGCAGAACCAGTATTTAATCCCATATGCCAGATAAGAGATGAATAGCCTCCATTATCTTTCAGGTAGGCACCTGTCGGGCTATTCCAGGCAAGATCGCTGTCCGGATAGACAACACCTGATGAGCCTTGGTGAACATAAGTATTATCGGCATCAGTTTTTGTTATAGCACCCACTTCAGCTGCAGTCGGTTTAAACCCTGTGTGGTATCCCTGGTGCCATTTATCCTTAACTAAAATATTGAGTGAGCCTTTCGTTCTAAGAGCAACTTCACTATTTACATCACCCACCTGAATAGAATTATCAGATGCAAGCCAGAGCATTTCACGATAGGTATTATCCGGGAAAACGCCTGTAATGCGTTTTTCCAGAGGCAGGTCAAGATTACCGCCTAAACGAACGCCACCTGACATAACGCCGCCGGTTTTTGGTAATGCACCAGCAGCAAGATTAACCGTCTCAGTCAAACCGAGGTTTGCGGGGGTCAGTGTGATATTAGCCGTGCCGTCAAACGGTACCCCGTTGATCGTACGCGGAGTCGCCAACTTTGCCGCCGCCTGAGCAACCGCCTTCTCTGATAACGCACCAATATCGGCTGCTGTCGGTTTATTCTTCGTATTGTAATCACGTCTCCAACCGGGAGAATAATCAAACCCGTTATAGATATAAGTAAATTGTGCATTCGCTGAATCGCTAAGCCCAACTGGCGTTGTTGAAGGTGTTGTCACCCTGATTGTCGTGGCACCGTTTTGCCCCATAACCTCAACAACAGAGCCAGCCAGTGGTATCTGACCACACTCCGTATCAGAGATGATTTTATTGTGGGAGTACGACCACGAACCACGACACACCCAATAAGCATGAACAAAGGCGCCCTGACTTTCTAACCAGCCAATAAACTCGGCTGTTGTCCATAAACCGGCACTGCCGCCAATGGGGATCGAGGAGCTGTATGCACGCGATGAACCCAGGTTACGGTTAAATAGTTCTCTATCCTGAATATCCGCACCGTTTTGGTCTTTCGCCAGTTTCGTCGCGCTGGCCGAGCGCACAAATGCCGTCGTCGCCACCTGCTGACTATTGCTGTCAGTTGCAGGTGTTGGCGCTTTCGGCGTGCCGGTGAAGGTGGGATTCGCCTTCGGTGCATATTGCGTATGCGGATCGGCGGTGGCGACGTGTGTCGCCAGATCGCTGCCCGTTTTTTCCTGTTCTTTTTTCAAATAGCTGGTACGACTGGCTAACTCTTTAGCCTGTCGGTTTGAAACGCCGTCCGGTCCACCTGCGACCGGATCTGACGTTTCGATTTGATAAATGCCGTCAACCCATTGTGGGTTCTCTGATAAATTAGCCATTCCTAAGCGCTCGCATAATTATAATCAAGGTTATATATTTTCTTCCGAATTTAATAAATATCGATAACAGGTAAGTTATAGATTTGGCGAGTTTGGCCAACTAATACCCACTGAATAAATATCAATGCGACTGAGCAATACAACGTATTTCTTCCACTCTAGCAACGCTGTTTTCTCCTCGTCTGTCGCAATATCTAAATTAATTGCATACGTCAGTTCATTAATGCGTGATGATGCAACAGTTTTACGCGATGCCAGTTCCTGCTGGGCTATTTTGACTGCTGCTGCACGTTGTGCTTCAGCATCAGTGACCCATGTGTTTCCATCCCACTTGTCAAATTCCGTCGCCGGTTTTAATAGCGTCATGTTATCTGGCAGCTCGCCTAACTGTGTAACCACCTGTGCCTGACGAGTTTCTTTGCTGTAAACGCTCTGATCGCGATAATCCAGTACATGCTCCCATTTCAAGCCATTATTAGAACGGCGCAATGCCAAATCAGCAGGAGGGATTTCTGGAACATCAATATAACTATCAGCAGGAATACCGACGCCAACAGGCAAATACTCATAATTAGCACCGATATATTCTCGACTGACTGGATGAACTTGATAAACAGTAATCCAACCAGCCTGAGCGCTAAAGCCTGATTCATTCATTTTTGCTGCTTTCACTTCAATAGAATAATTTTTCATTATGCTGCTCTCACGATGTAGTTAAATGCGATATTTCGGGGATGGGTATCTCCAGTGAGATTCATATCATTTCCCGCGCCATTCAATGACTCCAATCTTTCCTCTATCTCCCAACTCCCTGACCCAACCATTAAGCGTCCAGCCTCTATCGCTCCAGGGATGACACCATTTCTTCCCCATCCCACAGCAGGAATAGGTGGTATAAATGCAGATTGTGAACTCATCAATTTGCGATCAGTATCCACGCCTCGTCCATCATCCCAACCGCGGATAAATTCACCACGAAGATCGGGCAATATCCCTGCGGGATAAGCTTGTGCTAAAAGTGGATAGATACTTTTATCAAATGTTTGCCCACTACATTTTAACCAACCAGAAGGAGCGGTTATCTGTGGCCAGGGCATAGGGATACCAACAAATTCATTGAGAGATAATGCCCCAATCTCAGCCGCCGTAGGTTTATCCTGATCGCTATAAATACGTGCCCATGGTTTTTCAAATCCGCTATTATCACGGGAACTTCGATACATCAAACCACTATTTGAATAGCCGAAATGAAATTGGGCTGCTGATGCAGAACCAGTATTTAGTCCCATATGCCAGATAAGAGAGGTATCTCCTCCATTATCTTTTAAGTAGGCGCCCGTAGGACTATTCCATGCAAGGTCATCGTTTTTATAAATAACGCCCAATGAACCCTGACGAACATAATTAATATCAGCATCTGATTTTGTTATAGCCCCAATATCCGATGCTGTAGGTTTATTATCGGAGTGATAAATTTTTACGGGTTTCAGCCATGCACCATTATTTTGTTTGTATATCGATATATCATATGAATTCGACAACATATTTTCTTCAACAATAGCCATCCCATATAAACCATTGTTTTTATCACCATTTTCAGGAACCCCTCCTAAGTGTCGCACTGATATATGGGTTTTCCAACTGCCATCAATAAGAGCACGACTGCCCATTTCTTGTTGTTGAGATAATTGATGTAGATACTCATTAATATTTGATGGTTTTGAAAGGGTAACGCCTAATGCATTCGCCACCCCACCTTTTTTAGAACCAGCCCAGTTATATTGCCACTCTCCCCATAGGCCATGAATCGTATTAATTGTTGCAGTACGAACGCGATTATCATCTCCAATAGGCGTAAAGGATATCGCAATCAATGTCCCATAAAAATCATTATGCTGAATAACTGACCAAAGCAACAAACAGTCACTAAATTCAGGTGGACGGTCTGCAATAGTGGTATTACACCAATACAGTCCCGACGGTGTATCCACCTTAAAGTAATCAATAATTTTTGAATTAAATGGTAACGGGATCGCCTTTCCCCCCCACCCAAATTCCCCTTTGTTCATCACGTTACCCAAACCGAGGTTTGCGGGGGTCAGTGTGATATTAGCCGTGCCGTCAAACGGTACCCCGTTGATCGTACGCGGAGTCGCCAACTTTGCCGCCGCCTGAGCAACCGCCTTCTCTGATAACGCACCAATATCGGCTGCTGTCGGTTTATTCTTCGTATTGTAATCACGTCTCCAACCGGGAGAATAATCAAACCCGTTATAGACATAAGTAAATTGTGCATTCGCTGAATCGCTAAGCCCAGCTGGCGTTGTTGAAGGTGTTGTCACCCTGATTGTCGTGGCACCGTTTTGTCCCATAACCTCAACAACAGAGCCAGCCAGTGGTATCTGACCACACTCCGTATCAGAGATGATTTTATTGTGGGAGTACGACCACGAACCACGACACACCCAATAAGCATGAACAAAGGCGCCCTGACTTTCTAACCAGCCAATAAACTCGGCTGTTGTCCATAAACCGGCACTTCCTCCGATGGAGATCGAGGAGCTGTATGCACGCGATGAACCCAGATTGCGGTTAAATAGCTCTCGATCCTGAATATCCGCACCGTTTTGGTCTTTCGCCAGTTTCGTCGCACCGGCCGAGCGCACAAATGCCGTCGTCGCGATCTGCTGACTATTGCTGTCAGTTGCAGGCGTTGGCGCTTTCGGTGTACCGGTGAAGGAGGGATTCTCCTTCGGTGCATATTGCGTATGCGGATCAGAGGCGGCGGCGTGTGTCGCCAGATCGCTGCCCGTTTTTTCCTGCTCTTTTTTCAAGTAGCTGGTACGACTGGCCAATTCTTTAGCCTGTCGGTTTGAAACGCCGTCCGGTCCACCTGCGACCGGATCTGACGTTTCGATTTGGTAAATGCCGTCAACCCATTGTGGGTTCTCTGACAAATTCGCCATGTTCAAGCGCTCCCATGATTGTAGTTACTGTCGTATGTTGCTGTCCGGTTATAGCGGATAGGCACTGCCCAATATTCGATGCTGGCCAGATGACATCGCGCCGGGGCAAGCATCCCAATGGCATTGCGCAGCATGCTGGCCTGATCGTTGGTAATGGGTTGTTTTAGCAGCACGCGATAAACTGCCCATGCCGCTTTGTCGCCGTACACATACAGGTTGTTGTAGGTGGTTTCGCCGTCGTAGCTCAGGCGGCCAATATTCTCGATCAGCGTGCTGTCACCGAAGCCAAATCGGCGGATGATCTCTTTAATGCTCCAGGGCGTACCTTTGCTGCGATGCAGATCGATAGCGGCCTTGATCAGCGCACGTTTGGAATCATCCGACTCCGCCAGTTCCCAGCCGTCGCCAAACAACGAGAACTGCTCTGCCAGCCAGGGCAACACGCTGCCGTCAGTGATATCGATCAGATAAACCAACAAAGCATTCAGATCGATGTCATCAAAGCGGTCGGCCAATTCCGCCAGCGAACGAAAGCTGGCGTCAGCCGCCAACGGCGGTGGCAGCAGTTGTAGTGAATCAGCCATTCGACACTCCGACGACACTGACATTGATGCCCGTACAGTTCGCCCATTCACTGTCATCAAGCACCATCAATGACGGCGAAACGAGCTCCACTTGATATACGCCGGGGATGGATAACGTGGCGATAATCTGGCTTGGGACAATATCGCGCCCCAACGTGGCAGTACGGGTTTCCACCCAGGCCTGCACTGCTTTTTCTGCGGCAGTTTGAACGACAGCAGCCTGTTCGCCGTTAAACAGCGTCAATTTGGCGCTGATGGCGTAATCCACCTGCGTGGGTGATTTGGCGGAAACAAAATCCGTCAGTGGACGCACCTGCTCGTCGGAGCAAAAACTTTCTACCAGCGAGAGTATGCTACTGTCCGGCAGGCCAGTGCTGAGCAACGGATACAGCACCACTTCACCCGGTTCGGGTGACATCACCGCCACATCGACAATGTTTTGGTGTGCCCGCATCGCATGGAAGCGATACGCCAGCTTCGATCCCGCCGTACTGAACGATTCCGGTGCCAGCTGAACACGTTCACGCAGGCGATCGTCATCTTCCTCGGCGGAACCGCCGCTGCTTTTAGTGATATTGATGACGCTTAAATCGCTGTCGCCAATCTCATCCAGCAGCGTACTGATCTGGGCAGGCAGCCAGTCATTACCCACATCACCACTTTCGGTACAGGTCGCCAACACGGTGACGCCGCTACCGTTCATTCTCAGCAACGCGTCGCTGTCGGTGGTGAAAATCACGCTGTCCGACGCACTAACGCGAGTGCCCGCAGGAATCAGCAGATCGCTGACTAGCGGCGTTTCAGGAGTAAAGCGAAGCTCTGCACGTGCCGGCTGCGCCGCCAAACGGTAGACGCCGACCAGTTCTGCCAGATAATCCAGCATCGGTGCACGCGCAAACGCAACCAGGTTCTGCTTGGCGGCTTCCTGGACCGCACTACGCAATAAGGTTTCCCGGTAGGCAAAGAGGTTAATCAGCAGGCGTTCGGCCTGCGCTGGATAGAGTGTTTTCCCCGAATCAGCTTCATATTTCGCGATCATTTCGGCGGTAATCTTCGCCGCATCGCGTTCAATAAAATTGGGTTCTGTCAGCGCCATAACAACTCCGTGGTCTGTGTCGCGCCATTAGCGGTTTTCCAGCTAACGTGCAGCGTCAGGTGAGCACCATTCACAGAAGGTTTAACCGCCAGTAGCTGGCAGCGAGGTTCCCATCGTTTGATCGCGTCTACCGATTCCCTGACGACATGCGGGATCGCACGATCGATCGGATAATCGAGATACAGATGTAGATTGCTACCAAAGTCAGGCCGATGTGGGTCGCTGCCGCAGGGTGTCCGCAGGATGATATGAATCGCCTGCATGATATCTGCCGTTCCTTCGACGATGTCGCCAGAACGTTGCAGCGCCGGTTGCCAAAAAACAGATTGAGTTTTCATAGGGGGCTATTGTCGCCCCCGGTGAGAGGAAGGAATATTAAAGCGGTTTAGGAAAACGCTAGTGTGAGTGGTGGTTGGAGTTACCGCCGGCATCCATGACGCTGCCGCTGGCGCTGACGTTGCCGGAGATACTGACATCACCGCTGAGGCTGGCACCGCCGGAACCCCACATCCCGCTCTCGTAGGTGAGTTGCCCTTGCACCAGTAGCTTGCCCGTCACCGTCGTTTCTGGCGCATTAATGGTGACACGCTGCGCGTTAACCACCACGTCAGCCCCGCTGCTAATCGCAATATGCTCCACGCCGCCGTTGATCGTTAACGTATGCGTTCGGCGATCGTATTCAATATGCGCGCCGTCAGCGAACGTTACCGCCCTTTTGTCCTTATCTGCCAGCGTTGGCACATCGGCGGCGGAGTAAATTGCTCCCAACACCAGGCCATCCTCGCCGTTGCCGTCCAGCAGAACTTCGACCTGTTCGCCAATATCCGGCAACCAATAATCCTTATTATTCTGCGTATTGCGCTGTAATACCGGCAGCCAGGCCGTACGCAGATTGTCGCACTCTGGTAGACGAACGCGCACCATCACGCGAGCCTCATCCACCGCGCTTATTGTGCCAATTCGACGAGATAAACTCATGATACCGCCCCCTTTTTACTCTTGGCCTTCTGCGTTGTTGAGCTGCCATTCGGGTGGTAAGTCACCACCGTTTTTCCGCTCTCCGACTTTCGCTTGCCCGCCGTAATCGGCCCGCGAATCAGCCCAATCTCCGTGGTGTAACCACTGCTACGATCCAGAATATGGCGAGCCGATTCGATCAACCAATGCCCGGAAAGTTGGCCGAATGACACCAGCTCCACTTTATTCCCCGCCGCCAACTGCGGGCTACCCATCAACGTCATCGACCCCTTTTGTTGCTTTTCGTTGTGCGCATCCAATGCAGCATCCGTTTTCATCCTCGCTCCAGAAGCATCCGCCGCGCGCACGTTAACTTTCAATGTATCCGCACTGGTCCCAGCACCGGCAGACTTCATTTCATTGTTCACGCCACCGTCGGCTTCACAAACCACCAGTTTCTTTTCACTCCCTTTCTGATATTTCGTCTTGGCATTTTTATAGACGTGACTGATCGTGTCGCTCAGTGAAAAACGCGCGACGTCCGTTGGCTTAATTTGTCGAACAGACGCCTGATTACGCAGCGTTGCCAGATGGGAAAAAATCAGTTGGTCGCTAACGACTTTCACGACATAGCCATATTCACTGGCGAGCCGCTTTAGAAAAGCGACATCGGTTTCCGCATATTGCGTAACGCGATCGATCTTGATGATCTGAATCATCCCTACAAGCATCAACTGATGCTTTTTCGCGATGCGCGTCGCAATAGCGGCTAACGTCGTATCTTCAAAACCGCAGTTTGATTTGGTTCGCAACGCACGATTGACCGATGTCGCGACGCCGCTAATCACCACTTCGCTAGGCGGTGCACTCACCTCAATTTCATCAATCGAGAAAGTGCCGCAGTCAAACAGCATTTCACCGAGATAGCCGAGCTTGAGCGATAATGTATCGCCCGTACCGGGATACCATTTATCCATCCAGCGGCCATCGGTATCATCGAGCCTGACCTCGATCGAATCCGATTCATTCTTGATGCTATCGGTATATGTCACGCTGGTAACATACGGTGCGATATCATTGGTAATATCCTTTTGCAGATACCACAGGGTGAACGCCGGTTGCAGTACTTCCGACACTGCGGGAGAGGACAAGGTTAGTTCTTCCGTTAACGCAGCCATGGTGGGGTGTCCTCCGCTTTACTGGCCTCTGCCTGTTCAATAATCGGAATCAGCACCACCACACCTGATGGCAACAGCGGCACGATGGGGACATGCGGGTTAGCCGCAATAATCCGCGGATAGCCGAGCGGATCGCCGTAATACAGGTAGGACAAGGTATCCCAACGTTCGCCCTGTGTAGTGATATGTTCAAGGTGCATATGCTTCAACCCTCTTCACGATTTCCGCCGTCAGTTTGCTCAGCGCAGGCTCAGCGCCTTTAAATGTGTCGCTAGCGGCCTCAACATGTTTACTGATGGCTTCCAGCTTCTCGATAACGTTTTTGCTGTCGACGCCCTGCAACAAGGTGGCAACTTGCTTGACCTGATTCAGCATTTCATTCGCCGCTTTATTAACCGCTGTAATTTCAGGCATCATCTTCTCTGCCTGAACCGCCGTATCAGATATGGCCTCTGCCACTTTTTTAAACGCCGGTTCCACCTGACTTAACGGCGTCAATACATTCCCGACTTGCGTTAGCAGTCCGGGGATTTGCAACAGCGCGGTTTCAGGATTGTCCTTCATCCGTTTTACAATCTGAACAGTGGTTCTCGCCGCCTTAACGGCTGAATGTGCCTTCTTGGCATACGTGACAGCCGTGCGTAGTGAAGCTGAAAAATTGCTCACTTTCTGGACCGCCGTGGTGATGGCACTGACGTTAGGAACAGGCGTCTCTATCGCAGGCGGCTTGAGCGGATTTTTCGGATCGCCAATGTATTCTCGCAGCGTTAGCGAGGCATTCATGGCCAATACGTTGCCCTTCGCGTCGGTATGTTCGCTGGTCGACGTCAGTGCCGTAATCACAAACCAGCCGCGATAATCTCCATTGCCAAAGACTAACGCCATCGCCTGATGCGCCCGCATCGCCTCAGTCAACCGCTTCAACTCCACATCCGGCGTGCAGTACTGCTTGTGAAACACCAGACTAATAGTAATCTCGTCCAGCTTCGCACCGATGAATTGCAGACCGGGTTTACCTTCAATGCGGCCATGCTCGGCATAATCTGCACCGAATGACGTATTAAAACCGTCCCAGTAGGCGGTCACTTTAAATTCAATATTTCCTAATACCGCAAACATCAGGCGTACCCCCTGCGCTCACGCTGAGTGAGCAGCTTGTTCAACATGTTTTCCAGTTCATTCATGCTAAGCGTCAGCGTCTTCGTCATTTCAGGCGTTGGCGCTGCCTTCTGGCCGTTGAGATAAATGGTGGGTGAGAAAGCAACCCGAACATGCTCGGAAGGGGCTGCACTGACTAACTTACCTTTTGCTCCACCGACAGTTGGTGTCAGTGCAACACGCTGTTGCGGGGTTGGCATTGTGTCTTCCGCCTTAGGTAATTCAACAGGCAGTGTCGGCTGTAGCGACAAGGCAGATACGGGAGTTGGGGCCAAAACGGCTGCTGCCTGATTGTTATTAGCAATTAATCCTTCGCTAGGGCCAAACCCAAAGAAATTTTTGACACCATCAGGAATAGCGTTGCTAACGGTTTCCATCGGAGAATTGAAAAAATTGCTGATTGTTGATACAAATTCATTCCAAAGTTCGGCAATCTGGTCAGAATATTTGTAAATCAGCGCGAATAACCCAGCAATCGCAACCCCTATCCCCACAATCAACTCGGCTGGCAATGTCAGCAGTATTCCCCCTAGAAGCAAAACCACTCGGACTACCATCATAAAGCCGCTACTCATCACACTGCTCAATATGCGTCCTAATAATGCCCCTGCGCTACTACCCAGCCCGCTCAGCGCCGCTCGAATGCCCGGCCATAAACTATTCAGATTTAGCCCTGTTTTAAGCCGCTGCCAACCCTGTAGAATGCCCTGCCATAAACCCTTCAGATTTAGCCCTTTAAGCCACTGCCAGCCCTGCTGAATGCCTTTCCAAACGCTCTGCAAGGAGGGTAACAGTATGTCCATTCCCAGCTTCGCCCCGCTCAACGCCATTCTGAACGCGAAGAAACCGGCCACGGCCATCACGATCCCACGAACCAGTTCAGGGTTCGCCGCCGTCCAGGTCACCAGTTGATCCAAAATGGGGATCAGCGCATCACTCAGAGAAACCAATACTGGCGTCAACGCTTCACCCACATTGAGCGCAATATTCAGCAACGACGTTGTCATTCGGTTCCAGCGCGCGGTCAATGTGCCATTCTGTCGGGCGAAGTCGAGTTCCAGCGTTTGTGTGGCCGCCGGGCTGTTCATCACCTGCTGGTTCGCTTGATAGCTCTGCCAGTTCTGCTTCATCGACATCGCATGATTGACAGCTTCTGGCGTGCGGAACACCTCCTGCAACCCGTAACGCTGCATTAAGCTTTGCTGTGCGTCCACATTACCCGCCGCCATGTCCCAGCGTTTCTGGAATTGGCTGCCTTTGCTGTCGATCAACTGATTGCCAATCAGAACTGCTGCGTCGTACTGGGAATATCCATCTTTCATATGGCTTTTCAGCAACGCGTTATAATTCACGCCCGCCTTGCCGTAACTGTTAGCAATGTCGGTTCGCCCCACGGCATTCATAAAGCTCTCCAGCCGAGCCACCGTGTTCGCTTCTGTATCTGCGCCTTTTGTCGCGCTCAGGCTGGAAACCAATTGGCTCAGCGCCTGATTGCCCGTCGCCCCCATCGCCGTAAATCCTGAAGCCAGCGCAGGAACATATTGCGCCATCAACGCTGTGGAGAACCCCTGTTTCGTACCCGCCAGCATGCGTGAGAGGGACTCTTGCTGTACCTCCGCACCTTTTAGGTTAAACACGTTATCCAACGTGACCGAAAGTGCTGTAAGGTCGGTCAACGCCGCGCCGGAGGCCGTTGAGGTTTTCCCCAGCACCTCTGTTAGATCCGTTACCCCCTTTATCTGCTCCTTTGACATACCGCGCTCAAGCAGCTTTCCGGCACTGCTAAGTAACGCATCCGGTGTTTGGTTCACCCGTTGAGAAGATTGACGCAGCTGCTGCCCCATCAATTTTTCCTGCTCGCTCGATATATCATGAGCAATGCTGATGCTACGCAACTGCGCCTCAAATGACGCATAGTGTGTGACCGACGCCACAACGGGCTTCATGACAAAACCAAACTGCTCGCGCTTAGTCTTAAAGTCACTAGCGAGTTCACTTTGACTCTTACCTGACTTTTCCTTACTCGGCGTTTCCTTACTCGACTTGTTACGCCTCAGTCGTTCCTGATTAGTTTCTAGTTCATGTAGCGACTTGTTCAGTCGGGACGTCGCCTGTGCGATGCGAGATATCGCTTGCGAACTGACAGTGCCAAAGCGCTCCAGCGACTGATTAAACTGCCGCTGCCGCTCCTGCGCCTGTTTGAGGCCATCACTAAGTGACTGCAGCGATTTTTTTGTGTCATCTAGCGTGGTACTAAACGACCTGCCCGGCATGACACCGTTTAAAGACATATCCACGGTTCACTCTCATTCAGAAAAGCCCCTTACGGGGCGGATCGGAGACGGCGGCTTGCGCCGCTCCAGTTTGGTTTCCCCATCACAAACAGGGGATAAAACGAGAAAAAGGACGAGTGATAAGCGGGAGAAGAAGACAGGTGGTGAGGGAGGAAAACGGCCAGCGTCCTGTCGCTGGCCGGGTTGGGTGGATGGTGGCCTAATTAATCCTGTCAGTAATCAGTCTTCCTCACCGTTCTCACGTTTTATCTGTTCGCTGGCTTCATCCAGCCAGCGTTCAAAGTCGTCCAGTTCCAGCGCATCAATCTCACTCGGCTGAAAGCGAAACCACCTCGCCAGCAGAGCCAGTGCTTTCCACAGCAGCGCCGGCTGCGTTATCCAACCCAAGTAGCTGCTGAAATCGTTTTTGCAGCGCCATGTAGTCCTGCGCGTCCATCTCATCGATGTCTTCCGGCACCAGACCGGTCATGCGTGACAGCAGCGCATCGTCCCAGTTGCTTGGGTCATCGCTGATTTTTTTCACCGCTTTGATGTCTTTGACTTTCAGACGCTTGAGCGAAATGGACTCCACGCGTTGACCGGCAGAAGTGGTGTAAGGGAATTGCAGAGAATAGGTTTCAGTGTGCATAACGGCTCCTTAGTAAATGTCGGGAGCAGTATCGCGTGCGGCGAGGAATAACGATTTTAAAGTGAATTAGAAAACGAAAGCGGCAGGCATAAGAAAGGGGCCGAAGCCCCTTGAATTAAGATAATGTGAATACAGATAATTAACGCGGCAGTTCTTCTTCCGCAAAGAAGCGAACAACGCAGTCGCTCATAGGGTAAGACGTATCAGTCAGGAAGAAGCCGGCCGCTTTCTGATTGTCATCTAAATAGGAACCATCACTTTGATCGACCTGACCAGAAATCAAACGTGCTGCCGATGACGGGTCTGCGCCAGCACGACTCGAATAGGGTAAAGTAAAACCCGCTTCTTCTCCTGCATCCAAAATGTAGACATCCTCACGGCACTGGAAATGAATATTATTTTCCAAGTCGATAATATCAAATACTTTTGCTGACATAGCCACCTCACTGATTGATAGAAACGCCCGCCTCACTCGCGGGCCTGGAAGATAAATTAACCGCCGATATTGGCGCGGTAGCTGTTCAGTTGATCCACGCCGCCCACCATGAAGATGTTGGACAGGTAATCCAGCTCCAGCAGGTCTTCACCGTTCATCACCTGCTTGATGTAGGTGCAGCTGAACGCGCTGCTAAAATCCGGGTTTTCGTGCTGCTTGAACGTGCCCAGCGGATTCTTTTTGAACATGATGGTCATGTGCGTCACCAGCGGCACTTCTTCGATACGGCCTTGAGAGCCATAACGTTCCACGCTGGAGCGACACTGTAGCGCCAGCGACTGGTAAGGGTTCGCCGCCGCCAGCATCGCTTCGCGGTAGAAGGAGTTCCACTTGATCTCGCCTTCCAGCTTGTCGAAACCCGCAGGCAGTTCGATCTTGCCGACCATGCCCAGCGCCTTGTGCTCCTGCATGATCATGGAGATATCCGGCAGTTTAATTTCCTGCGCACGCCCCAGCAGGTTGGTGCCATTGATGTAGATGTTGGCGTTGGTAATACGGTTTACTTCAATTTTCCCGGCCATCAGTTAGTGCCCTCCAGCGTTACCAGGTATTCCGAGGTGATCTCCGTCTCAAAGGTCAGACGCTCAAGCGGCGGCGGCGGAGTGAATTTGTAGTTAAGCAACAGGTGCCCTGCCGCCAGTTCGGTTTGTTCGTTACGCGCAGCATCGAACCAGCATTTGAAGCCCAGTAGCGCGCCGTCACCGATCAGTTTGCGACCGTAGGCGTTGACGGATTCCACCAGCGCATCGATCAGCGCCTGATTGATCGGCATGTCGATGTACTGCTGGCTGAAATAGCGGATGGATTCGTTAATCACATCGCCAGTACGACGCACGTTTTCAAAGTTCTTCATGTGCGTCACGGTTGGCCAAGCTGCGGTGCGATTGCCCCACAGGCGCAGGCCGGAGCCGTAGCTGTTGAAAATGGTGCTGATACCCTGCTCGTTCAGCAGGTTCACTTCACTCTGCGGATCGTCAATCATTGCGGACAGCTGGCGCTCTACGCCGGTGATCCCTTTGATTTCCTGATTGGATGATGACCACCAGAAACCTTTATCCAGATCGACTTTGGCACGCAGACCCGCGGCACGCGCCGACAGCGGCTCCAGACGTTCGCTGTTAGTTTCCGCGTCGTACACTTTTACGTGCGGATAGCACAGACGAGCGCGTTCAGAGCTGGTGTTAAAGTTAATCGTGCCTTCCGGGCCACGGCCGCTCAGCGCCTGCGCAAAGGTGGTACCGATTGGCGCATCGATATAGGCAATCGCGCCCAGTTTGTCGGCCAGCGCGATCAGCTCGGTCGTTACGCTATTTTGCGTACAGAACACCGGCGAAATCAGAATCTTGGCAAAGAAGCCGTACAGGTTGTAGGTATCGTTCAGCAGCTTCATACCGGTGCGTTTGCCCGCGGCGTTGATGCTGCCGATGATGTCAGCGGCAGTCACTTTCGTGACATCAGCAAAGTCGTAAGACGCGCTGACCACAGCGGTCACATCGATGTTTTTACCCAGATTTTTCAGTACGCCGGTTTGTGCATCCAGCGTATAGTCCTGACCTTCGACAAACGGCTGACCGCCTTCTGCCGCCGTCAGCACCACTTTGGCAACCACGCGGTTCGCCAGTTGCGCCGTACCGGTCGCTTTGTCAAAGGTGACTTTTTCTGCGCTCACAGACGATTTGTGTTTCGCCGGATCCAGCACGTTGATAACCAGAACCGTACCCGCGCCGTGATCGTAAATTGCATCCAGCGCCTGCGGGATGGTATAGCCGCCGAACTGGCTACCAAACTGTGCCGCGTCTTTTTCGGACAGACACAACGTAACGTCATTTACCGCACCCTGCGGCGCCGTACCAATCAACCCAATCACCGCAGATTTGACGGTTTTCACCGGACGAGCACCGGTTTCAACTTCAATTGTTTCTACACCATGTAAATAATTAGCGGCCAAGGGTCACCTCCGTTGCGCTATCAGCCAGAACCTGATCCGCGACAGGCAGCAAATAGCCCAGCGCGATCAGCGTTTTCACATACTCATGATCTGCCGGCAGTTCAGTCACCTGAGCGGGCCAAAGCAGAATTTCCTGACCATCTGCCAGCGTGACGCCGCTGGCGGGGCCGGTGTAGCGGTATTTCATGCGTCTTTCTCCTCATAATTAACCGTGGTAAGCAGCGGACCATCCGTCTGCTCGCGGTCTTCGATAAAAAGGGTTTCTGTGGTGCAATCGATGGCGTAATGCCAGCGTCCTTCGGTGTAATCAACGTAGCGATCGCGTACTAGCCGAATACCGCGATGGCAGTCAGGTAGTCGGTATCCTCCCAGCGCCTGACGGACGGTATCGAGCGTAGCCAGCACGCCGTCTTCGCCATCCAGCTCCGGCAGCAGCACGGCAACCATCAGCTGTGGTCGCTGCGTCTGAACCGGAGAATCCGCATCTTCCGGTGCGGAAAATTCGGAACCGCGATATCCCACCAGTACATCGCCAGGTGTCGGGAGATCGGGCCTGATCAGAATGTTTTCTGGGCAGGACGCAATCCGTCGTGCAGGCAAGTGTTGCTGGAGGCGGGCTATCACCGCATCGATAATTGGTCTGGTATTCATATCCGTTCACCCGCTGTGTTAATGGCGCACTGTTTTGGTGGCACATCGTGTTGATGGCGCTAGTATCCGGATAATGGTTGGCTGCGGCTTTTAATCTGTTTTAGAAAAAACAGCGAAGTGATTTATTTGAAAAATACGGCTAATACACTGAAAAATAAAAATTCTTTCGATAAAAAAACGCCAGCACAATCGTGCTGGCGCAAAGACAGAAGAGCACCCAATACAATGGGATTACCGATCCCAATATTTTTCCGGCCGGGCGATGCCAACCATACCGTCAACCGCATATTCCACGACATCCACACCAAGGCGGGTAAGATTCGCCAGCCAGACGCCGCCCACCGCCTTGGTCAATACCGCCATCTTGCGATCGGCCAGATAATCCAGTGCATGACGCAGCTCCGGCTCTGAGGCATCGGCATACAGCCGCTGCATCAGCGCTAGCAGGAACATTTCATTCGCGGTGTAAGGCCGCGTTTTGTTTAATGCGATAAGCAAGTGCCAACGCATCGATTCCTGTCGGATACGCTGCGTATCAGCCATGATTGCCTCCCGAATACCGCTGCTGCACCAATTCCAGCTTGTTATAAAGCGCATCCAGCTTGGCTTCGATGACCGTCTGACCACGGATGTAATCCTCACGTCGCACATAGATCAGCGGTAAGTCAGCACGAAATTCCAGAAACTCGCGCTCCAGTCGCGTCCAGCCTTGCTCGCTCTTCTGGCGTGCATTTTCCAGGGCGGCAAAACGCTCGTTCAGTCGCTTTTCAATCTGAGTGAGCAGAATCCGTCCGGCGGCAAACAGGAAACTCGTAAACGACAATAGCAGGCCGACCAGCGACCAGAATTCCACTTCAATCTTCACGTGTTACCTCCCCTGCCTGTTGTAGCGCGTCGATGTAATCCAGCAGCGCGTTAACCTGCGCACTTAGCGCTTGATAGCGCTCTCCGTTGTCGCTGATGTTGGCGAGAATATCGCGCTGGGAGACGCCTGAAGGCTGTAATTCGGCGTTAGTGGTTGAGCCGAGAGCGGACGCTGCGCCAGTGCGGCCGGCAGCGGCGGTAATGTCTGAGGCACCATTGGCGGACAGACCGAAAGCGGCGTTGTAGTGCTGCACGAAGCCACGAGTAAACACGCACTGCACAGGCTGAACTTTGCCTTTTTCGTCAATGTATTGCTGAGTAACATGGTCGATTTTCCGTTGCAGAGCGGCGTTATCCGCCGCCAGTTTTTGACGCGCTGCGACATAGCGCTGTTCGAGTTGATTCCCACGCTCTACCTGCTGCTGGTATTGCTCCGCCGCCGCACGTAGTAGCTGGTTCTGGGTTTCGGCCTGCTGCTGCTGTAGCAAGTTGAATGCCGCCTGCTGTTTCGCCAGCTCGGCATCCCCCAGTGCCTGCGCCAGTTGATAACCCTGATGACGGCCGGTCAGATAGACCGCGAGTAGCAGCATCACGACAAGCAGGACTGCGACCACGCGTGGTGAAAGAAAGGATTTCAGGCTATTGAGAAACAGACTATTCCACACAGCTCGCCCTCCCCCAGCTCAAATACCGTGGTGCCAACTGATGCAAAATGCGGTCGGGATAATGGCGATTTTCACGCCAGTTGGCGGCACTGCGTCCGGCATTGACGGTTTCCACATGGCCAAACCAGCGGAGTATGTCCTTCTCGGCGATCTTCGCGCGTTGCTTATCACGTTGTAACCAGCCAAGCCCGCCGTTGTAGGACGATAAGGTCATTGCCATACGTTCGCAGTCGTTGCTGGCGCTGATTCGCGTCCACAGCCAGCGATCGTAGCCCGTCAGAGCACGGATCGCCCAGGCGGGATTAAACGGTTGATTGGCGCGAAGTTCAGGAACGATACCGCTAAACCAGTCGGCGGTGGTCGGCATAAACTGCGCCAGCCCCTGTGCACCGACAGGTGAAACGGCCCGAGGATTCCAGCCGCTTTCCTGATGCAACTGCGCCGCAAAGTCAGCAATCGGGGCATTCATGCCCCAATCCAGCCGTGCGCTGCGGATCACATCACTGCGGTATGCCTGCGCGGCACGAGGGATCGTGTCGGCGCAGACCGTCGCGCTAAAAAGCATCGGGCTAACAAGCAGCGTGATGAGAAGGTGTCGCATATCACAACCCCATCGCTACGCCGATGCAAACGGCTGACACAATCAGCGCTCGTCGTAACATCGCGGCGGCAAATACGGTGTGGTGGCCGTCCCGAACCGGGAAACGCCCACGCGGAACCGGCTCATCACCCTGTTCAAGGAACAGACCGGGACGCGCTTTAGGAAACAGCGAGCGATCCAGCCAATAACCTAATACCGCAGCGAGTGAGATAAGCGAGAGCTTATAAACGGTGACGGGAAGCTGTTGTGGTGAAATCAGCCCGATAACAGCAAAGAGAAAAGCGGATGTCACAATCCAGCCAGTAAGACGCGGTTTTTTAATTTTTTTCACGATAAAGCCTCCTGATAAGAATGGAGGCCATTATCTAAAATGAGGGGGTTTTATGATTTTAAAGGAGTTTAAGTATTACTGAGGCACGATATCACACAAAATCGCACCATTTCTATTCGTCATCCCTTTCTACTTTTCATACTTCACGTTACACGTGCGTAGACTTCTCTGCTGATAAAAATCATAGCCGATTATCCGTATATGATTTTTATCATCTGTTTTAGTGTCTGCTGGTTTTGTTATTGGCTAATGGCTCTGTTGTTGGCAAATGACGCTGTTGCAGGCTGAAACCAAGCCGCCAGTTCCAGAATATCTTTCTCGTTTAGCGTACCCGCGGTATAGCGCAGTAATAGCCATGCCTGAAGCCAACTGTATTTCGCTTCCGCTAGCTCTCGTCGGGCGTTATACCAATCCTGTTCGGCCAGCAAAATATCCAGATTGATACGTTCTCCGCCTGCAACACTCAACCGCGTGGCGTTGACCGCTTCTTGCGCCGACGAGGTCGTCATTTGCCAGGCCTTAATTTTCGCCGACCCGTTGTTATACAAGTTGTAGTACTTTTTCAATTCCGCCAGCGTTTTCTTGGTTTGATCGTCCAGCTCCGCCTGACTTTGCTGATATTCTGCCGCCGCCTGTCGCATAGATGCGGAGACAGAGCCACCCGCGTAAAGCGGGACATTTAGCTGCAAACCGACGCTCTGTGTGTCGTATTTCTGGTTGTAGTTATATTCACTTTCCGAACGACTATTGCGCGACGATGCCACCAGCGACAGCGTAGGTAAATGCCCGGCGCGGCTGCGTTCGATTTCATAGCGGCTGACCGCCAGCCCTTCGCGCTGCGTCGCCAGTTTGGCATTGTGCTGCACGGCAAGATCGCGCCACTGTGCCAGTGTCTGCTTGCCTGATTCCGCAGACGGCAGTTGCGTGAGCGCCAGAGGAGACAGCGTCGTGATATCCAGCGCCGTCCCCGTCATATTTTCCAGATCGGTGATCGCAGCATCCAAATTATCCTGCTGCTCAATACGCTGCGCTTCGATCAGCGTAAAGCGCGCCTCCGTTTCCCGCACATCCGTTAGCGTACCTTCACCCGCCAGCAGCAGGCGTTTATTCAGCATCAGCTGTTCCTGATACGCCCGCTGCTGCGCATCCAGCAATTGCAGCTTTTCCTGCGCCAGCAGCGCGCTGCTCCAGGCTTGATATAGCCGCACCATCAAATCCTGACTGCGATCGCGAAAACGCTGATCGGCCATCAGCGTGCGGGCAACCCCCTGCTGATAACGCGCCCAGGCCGCATAGTCCAGCAGCGGCTGGCGCAGCGATAGCGTTGACGTATAGCTGTCATAATTACGTTTTAGCGTGTTACCCGTGAAACTATCCGTTTGGGTGACTTTGGAATGGCTGCGGTTCGCGTTATAGCCATACTGGAGATTGGGAAGCAGATTAGCACGCCCAATCGTCTCCTCTTCCTGACCTGCCGCATGCTCAAACCCCGCCGCACGAAACTGAGCGTCGTTACGCAGCGCCAATTCCCACGCATCAAGCAGTCCTAATGCGTTGGCCCCCGAAGAAAGCAGCCCAAACAGCACGATTATCGCGATCCTTTGCATGATTATTCTTCCGTTAATGCCAGATGCAGGCGATCCATTAAAGGCTTAAAGAGATAATTGACGAACGACCGCTCTCCGGTACGAACAAACCCTTGAACCGGCATACCGGGCTTGACTTCCAACCCCTCCAGCGCACGTTTCCCGGCCTCATCCACCTGAACGCGCAGGCTGTAATAAGGGGAACCGTCTCGCTCATCCAGCAGGCGGTCGGCGGACAGCAGCTCGACCGTTCCCGCCACGCGCGGCGTCGTACTTTGGTTAAACGCGACGAACTGAAGTTCGACGGGTAGTCCCGGCCACACCTTATCCACCAGCTCAACGGGCAGACGCGCATCCACCAAAAGAGGCTGATCGTCCGGTACAATCTCCAGAAGCGTCTGACCCGGCGCGATCACACCGCCTTCCGTAAACACTTTCAGCCCAACCACCGTGCCGGAAACAGGTGCGCGCATCTGAATATTCGCCAGATTGAAATCGGCTTTTTCCTTCTTGCTGCCCACATCACTCAGCAGCGCCCGCACGTCCGCCAACTCGCTGTTCACTTCCTTGTCGTATTCCTGTTGACGCTGGGCGATCAGCAGCGTTTGTTGTTCAATATCACGACGAGTACGATTAATATCCCCCGCCAGTTGGGCGATATCGCCGTTAAGCTGCGCCAGCAGACGTTCGTTCTCCAGCATTTTGTTGCGCGGGACATAGTTTTCCGCCGCCAGTGAACGCAGCCCTTGCAGCTGTTGTTCCAACGTCTCCCGCTGTTTCTGCTTACTGGACATCACCTGACGCTGAGCGCTGAGCGACGCCTCCATCCCCGCGATACTGGTGCGCATTCCTTCCGCTTCCAGCTTGAGCGACTGCTGGCGGCTGTGCAGTAAATCACGCTGCAATGCCGTAATCACATTCATCTCCGGCTTCCCCGCTAGCGGTTGCAGGCGAGGCGTCATCACCATGTCGCTCAGGCGCTGCTGCTCGGCAAGCAACCGACCTTCACGCGCGACCAGCTGTAAGTACTGACCATCCAGCCCTTCACTCGCCGAACGCGCATCGACCTCATTCAGCGTTAGCAGAATCTGACCGGCCTCGACCCTGTCGCCGTCTTTCACCTGGATTTTATCGACGATGCCGCCCTGATTGTGCTGCACAACCTTGCGGTTGCCAGAAATCACGACGCTACCATTTACCATGACGCCCTTGTCCAGCGGTGCAAACAATGCCCACAGGAGAAAACCACCGAACCCGGCGAGCACCAGCAACCACCCCAAACGCACGGCACGTTTTTCATCGCGCCGCGCCGTCTGGTTCATACTCTCTTCACTTATTTCTGATGCGGACATGTCTTTCCCTGTATTCGTCATTCCCTGTTACGGCCGGACAGCGGCGGCAGGTGTCATTTGTGCTTGATTGGCGGCACGACGCGGCTGCAATTCGTTCAGAATGTCGCGCGCTGGCCCAAAGCGCTGTTGCTTACCCTGATTGAGCACCAGAATTTTATGCGCCAGCGTGGTTAATGCGGGACGATGTGTAATCAGTATCACCGTCGCTCCCCGCTTCTGAAGATGCGAGATCGCCTGCGCCAGCGCCATTTCGCCTTCGTTATCGAGGCTGGAATTTGGCTCATCGAGAACCAGCAGGCAGGGATCGCCATACACCGCACGCGCCAAAGCGATACGTTGCCGTTGCCCGCCCGACAGCCCGTTGCCATCAGCGCCAAGAGGCGTGTCATATCCCTGCGGTTGGCTAAGAATCATTTCGTGGACGCCAGCCAGCTTCGCCGCTGCGACAATTTTTTCCGCGTCATGCTCGCCAAAGCGGGAAATATTCTCCGCCAGCGTGCCTTTAAAGAGCTGTACATCCTGTGGCAGATAGCCCATTGCAGGGCCAAACGCCGTTTTATCTACCTGACTGAGATCGGCTCCATCCAGTCGAACCTTGCCACGCGTCGGTGTTTGCGTCGCAACCAGCAGACGTGCCAGCGTAGATTTACCTGAACCCGATGCGCCTAGAATCGCCAGCGTTTCGCCTGCCTGAAGCGAGAAATGGATATCCTGCAATCTCGATGCCCCTTGCGGCGTCTGCAATAACACATTCTCGACGCTGAGCTGACCAACCGGTGCGGGCAGCGCCATCGCCTCCGCTTTGGGCGGATAAGCCGTCATGATTCGGCTGAGTCGATACCAGGCCTGCCGCGCGCTGCTCAGCGGCTTCCAGATACCGATAAACTGATCGATAGGGCTCAACACGCGCCCGACAAGAATTGACCCCGCAATCATCATCCCCGGTGTGATTTCGCCCTTAATCGCTAACATCGCCCCCACGCCTAGCATCAGCGATTGCAGAAAAATGCGCGCATGTTTTGATGCAGCCCCAACAACCGCGGCCCGCTCACTTGCCAGATTTTGCAGCGTAATAAAACGGTAGTGTTGCCCCAGCCAACGGCGGCGCAAATTAGGCAGCATCCCCATCGATTCAATAACTTCGGCATTACGCAGTTGCGTATCCGCAAGATGGGTCGCCTGTAGCGCTTCATGGTTTGCCTCTTCTAAAGGCGACGTGGTGAGATACTGATTCAGCCATGCCAGCAGCACCAGCACCACCGTTCCTCCCAGCGCCAGAAAGCCGAGAACCGGATGGATCAGGAACAGCACCAGTAAAAAGAAGGGAAACCAGGGAATATCGAAGAAGGCAAATAGCGAGTTGCCCGTAATAAACTGCCGCAGCAGCGTGAGATCGTTCAGCGCCTGACCCGCTTTGGCCTCGCCAGCTTCCAGATTGCGCTCAAATGCGGCGTTGAAGACCTGCTGATTCAGCTGTAAATCGATACGAGTACCGAGCCTTACGACCACCAGGCTTCGCACCCATTCGAGTGCCGCCATGAATATCCCCAGACCGGCAATCAGCAGGGTGAGCATCAGCAACGTGGTGCCATTCCCCGAAGCCAGTACGCGATCGTAAACCTGAAGCATGTAAATCGAAGGCGATAGCATCAGTAGATTAACGATGGCGCTGAAAATCCCAATGCTCCAAAAGCTGCGCCGGAAAGGACGCAGTATACTCAACAACGAACGTTCCTTATTTGCTAGTTGACTCACTGCGTTTGCCTCTCCTGTCAGGGCTGTTTATGCAACGTACGTGCACTGCCATCAGGCAATATCAGCGTATAGCCCTCTTTTTCTTTGCTAAAGAACGCCACGGACTGGCCCTGCTCTTTCGTCAGCGTGATACCGTCCGGCGTCGGCCGCCATCCCGCAGGCACATCCGGCAGCAGCGCTTTTAAACACGGCGCGTCACCCTCAAAGCGCCAGGTGTTATCCACTAACGGCGTATTGTGCAGCACGACCTCGCACTGCTGTTCCCCGCCACGCAATTGCCATACGCCGCTTAGCTCACTTGCTGAAGGCAACTTCAAACTACTCGCCATACATCCTCCGCTTATTACACTTAACAGCGCCGCGATGATTAACTTTTTCATAGTGGCCCCAAGTCGATAACAGAAAAGGACGGGGCTTACCCCGTCCTTGCTACATCACACGATAAAATCGGTTGCCGCAGAAGGCTGACCAACAATATGTACAACAAAGTCTGGCGTGGTCTGACCCGCAAAATTCAGCCACAGATCGGTGGTATTGCTCTCTGCATTCCAGTTAAGCAGCGCTTCATTACCGAGTCCGGTGAAATTGTTGACGAACTGCAAATCACCTTTTTGATTCAACGCTGACAGATCGATTTTGTCGATGCCGCGTTGGAAATCCGTGATGGTGTCATAGCCATTCTTATAGGAAGAATCGCTCGCGCTGGCATAGACAAAAATATCTTTGCCCGCACCGCCCGTCAGCGTATCTGCACCGCCGCCGCCGTAAATAACGTCATCGCCTGCACCACCGTTCAGAATATTATTCGCGTCATTGCCGATAATAATATCGTTGCCGGAGCCGCCAATGGCGTTTTCGATCGTGACGCCGTGGGCGATAGAGACGTTACCTTTCAGGCCGCCAACATCAGAGAACCCGCCTTCATTCAGGTTGATACGCTGATCGTTTCTGTAACCAGAGAAATCAAACGTATCGTTACCACCTGCATCCCAAACGGAGAAAATCAGTTTTTGGCTATTGCTGGTAGTGGTATAGAAATCACGACCCGTATTGGAGTTGAAGCCGTATACCGTATCACCCGTACGCGTGTTCATGTTTGCGCCGTAAAGATATTGGATCGCCGTGATGTCATCAATCAGCGGACCCGCAGCATAGTGCCCCTGGAAATCGCCCCCAGTGTTTTGCTCACTCCAGTAGCTCATCAGGCTGAACTGGCGCGTATCTTCCGCGTAGGTCACATCGCGGTAGGTCGGGTTGCCTTCACCCGCATTGTAAGAACCCGGGTGATTCAGGCCCAACGCATGACCGATTTCATGCGTCAGCGTCTGTTTGCCGTATTCCGTTGCCGGATTACGCACCGTGTCGGAGTTGTAGTTAAACCAGGCGCTGCCCGCTGCAGAGTGATTACCCGGCATATAAGCGTAAGCCTGAGTATCGTAGTCCATACGGCCACTTGAATCACGGGTGTAGTTACCAAACGTGATGGTGGCTTTTTGGGTAGGGCTAACCTGAGTAAACGTGATATTAGCGACATCTGACCACGATTGCAGAGACAGTTTGGCTTGTTGTTCCTGCGCTGCGCTGAATTTCACAAAGCCCTGATCGCCAGAAGGGATAGACCGCACGTTCTGTAAGAACGAATAGGTCAAATTAGCGGATTTACCGAATACGTTCGTGCCATTCCAGGTCAGGCCGTCACGGACAATTTCCTTGGCTGCCAGATCGCTTGTGAACGAGGGTTTGCCATTAAGCTGTCCATCGCCACGGGAGTGGTAATTATACAGATCGTACACATCACTATATCCCGTACCCGCTGCATGCAATGCCGATTCAGCGGTATCCTTATCTTCATCTCGTAAAGCCATCTTTTCTTCTCCATAAGTCTGATCGGGATGATCAGAATCCTAAATCCCTTCATGCAATCGAGGTATTGCATGTACCGCGCATAGCCGCGGTCTAATCGTCTCCTGGGTAGATAAAGCTCACTAAAAATATTTATATCCAAAAAACGCATATAAATAAAAATTATCTCTATAAGGAAATAATTAAGAAAGAACGCCAATTATTTTCGTTATTATCAAATGATAAATAATAAAGTCACGGTGACTAATTTTTATTATTGGTATTGATGTGGACAGCAAGAGAAACGGATGCCGAGCGGCATTCATTTTTAAACAGGAAGGAAATTTTATTCACTGCGTTAATTTTCATCATGACACCTGTCCCTGGTTGATAAAAACCGCGCTACGTAATCACATACTTTGTCACACGTATTAACGGCATCCTTGCTGTTCCGAGACAAATCTAACAAATAAGAATAAAAAAATATAGCGCTAAATAGGGACTAATTACCCCCTTATTCGGGGGACGGATATACCCGTCATACTTCAAGTTACCTGTGCGTTGGCCGCGTTCAAATACTCGGCCCGTCGTGGGCCTCGCCCTGAAGGGCCGCTGCAAGCAGCGTTCAAATCTGCTCCCGGCAGATTTGTCACCCGAATCACTTACCTGAGTAAGCTCATCGGGACTCCTTCGCTTGCCGCCTGCCTGAAACTCGAATTATTTAGGGTATAGAGGAATTTGTTATGGCATGTCCCGTTGTTCAATCGGGAAGACGGGCAGCGCGGCCAGCAGCTGTGCGCCATAGCCTTTGGTCAACAGGCGCCGATCGTAAATAACGATTTCACCAAAACAGTCATGGCTACGAATAAGGCGGCCAACCTGCTGGATGAGGTTAAACGAGGCGCTGGGCAGGCTTTGTACGATAAACGGATGCCGTTTGAGGCTTTTTAACCATTCGCCTTCCGTCAGAATGACCGGACTGTCGATAGGCGGAAACGCGATTTTATGGATATGCACCTGAGAAAGGAGCTCCCCTTTCAGATCCAACCCTTCCGCAAAGGACTGCAAGCCAATCAGCACGCTAGTCTGACCTTCCTGTACCCGCTGACGATGTAGCTCGACCAGCCTGTAACGCGGTTTATCTCCCTGAACCAGCAGCATCAGGCGTAAATCGGTTACCTGCGTCAGAAAGAGCTGCATCGCACGCTGGCTGGCAAACAGCATCAGTATCCCTTTATGCTTATCCTGTTTTAGCTCCGCCCTGAAAAATTGCGCCATTTCAGCAATATGCTGTGCCTCTGACTCCATCAGCGGTTCATAACGCATCTTAGGTATTACCAGACGCCCCTGCTCGCGATGGTTGAACGGCGAATCCAGCGCGATGAACGTGTCCCCTTCCTGCTCGTTCAGGCCAGAAAGCTCCTGTATCCGCGCAAAACTGTTCAGCGAGCGCAGCGTGGCCGAGGTCATCACAACGTGCGAGACCTTTCCCCACAGCAGCCTTTCAAGCTGGTCGCAGACGCGAATGCCAGCGCAGTGCAGGTGAAGATGCGGCTGGTTATCGCGCATTTCCCGCGTGATCCATTTGGAAACCGGCGCGTTTGACGACTTCTCCATCGCCGCCAGCCGCCACAGCTTGCTTAGCGCTTCAAGATAGCCCTGTTGGCGACTCATTTTCAGCAGTGCCTGATAGACCCGCACCACGTCATGCTTGCCGGTCTTCTCGCTGAGATCGTTAAGCATATACTCCGCCAGCGCCCGCAGTGTGTCGGTCAGTTTGAACAAACGTACGCAGAGTTCACGCATTTCATCCGGCATTTTTCCCATCGCGAAGCGGTACTCGGTTTCCTGCCCGTCATGCGGAAGGAAAAGCCCACACATTTGCGAGAAAGACAGCACGCACTCGCGTATCTCTTCACAATGGCTGGTTAACCGCTCGCTGTTAGCGAGTCGCGGCGGTGATTTAGGGGCAAACTGCGCCATACATTGCCCAATAAGCTGCACCAGCTGTTCCAGTTGCGCCATCATGTACGCAGGATGAATATCGCCAGACATCTCCAGCGTATCGCGGGCAACGTCGGGAATGTGGTGTCCTTCATCAAGCACCAGCAGGAGATTCTTCGGGGGAGGAAGTACCGATTCGCTTTCCATCGCCGCCATCACCAGCGCATGGTTGGTGACGACAACATCGGCCTGTTCGATCTCACGCCGTGCGGTGAAGAACGGGCACTCGCGGTAGTAATGGCAGTTATGCGCGAGACAGTTCGCTTTGTCGGTACTCAATTTCTGCCACAGGCTATCGTCAATCGAATCCTGATAATGATCGCGCAGCCCATCCCAGGCATGGCCTTGCAACGCTTTCTCAAGCCGCACACAGGTGCGTTTTTCCTCCTTGCTGGCGGACATCAGTTCATCGTCCAGAAAGAGCGGTAAATCCCCCTGCGCATCGGGATCGGTTGCCAGCATCGCCAGATTACGTGGGCAAATATAACGACGACGGCCAAATGCAGCGGTAAATGTCAGTTCGGGAATAAACTTCTGCAACAGCGGCAAATCTTTGCTGTAAATCTGATCCTGCAACGCCACATTCGCGGTGCTGACCACCAGCGTTTTGTCCTCCGCACGCCCTACCGCAATACCCGGAATCAGGTAAGAAAGCGTTTTCCCGACGCCGGTTGGTGCTTCAATAGCCAAATGGCGCGGGTAATCACCCGCCAGCGTTTTCGCCACTTCGGCAATCATCTGTCGCTGGGGAACGCGGGAAATAAAATCCGGGATTTGCTCTTGCAGGGCCTTATACCATTGACCAATCTGCAATTTTATTGCGGGGGACAGCGTCATGCATACTCTGTATCTGTGTAATCTGGCCGCCATTGTCCCACAGACGCCCGGCGACGTCAGCCGATATCACGTTCGCGACCATTCCGACCTCGACAATCGTCTGCCCAGCGATTAGGGTTAACTATTATTTTTATCAAACACGTATTTTTATCAAACACGGTCTTTATCACGAGCGGTCAATTATGTCTTCAGTCCACGCCATTAACCAATCCTACTGGTTTTCGCCACGACTACCGCATGTTGAAAGCCGCAGCACGCGCAACAGCAGCCACGCCTATAAAACACACAGCCATGCACAGTTCTCGATTGGCGCGATAGAACACGGCGAAACGCTTTGCCATTACCGCAACGAAATGCATCACTTGCAGGTTGGCGATCTGATCTTCATCGATCCTCAACAGCCACACAGCTGTAACCCGCTTCCCGGAAAAACGCGCAGTTATCACATGCTTTATCTGGATACCGAATGGTGTCTCGATCAGATCGCCGCTCACTGTGGTTATCAGGCGGAGACCTTGCATTGCAACCGCGTTGTTCTGCGCGATCCCGCGCTGTTTATACGTTATCAGCACGTGATTGCCCTGCTGTATCGGGGGGACATTGCATCGGCAGATAACCAGCTCAAAGCAATGCTGGAGCCCATTTGGCGACAATATTGCCAGCCTGCGCCGTCCTGTTTGCCCGCCTTACCCCATCATGCTTCGCAAACTACGACGCGACACGTACGCGAGCGTTTGCTGAATAATTTGCAAGAATCGCCCTCACTGGAAACGCTGGCGGAGGAGCTGAACCTGCGACGTGAAACCATCGTGCGACAGTTTCGTCACGATACTGGCATTACACCGATGGCCTTCCTGAATAATGCCCGCATTGAATATGCCAAATCGCTGCTGAAACAGGGCACGCCGCTGGTTGATGCCAGCTATCAAAGCGGCTTCTGCGATCAGAGCCATTTCCACAAAACGTTTGTGCAATACACCGCCGCGACGCCGGGTCAGTACGCACGATCAATATTTGACAATAAATAGCCGAACACCTTGTCTAGACTGGCCTCGATTATTTATCGAGGTCAGAAATATCATGTTTATCAATACCCTTTTTTCCGCCGATTCGCTCTTCCCCACCCACTTTCCTGCTCTGGCGCTGGCACATTTTGTGGCGCTACTGAGCCCCGGCCCAGACTTCTTTCTACTGACGGCCTATGCCATTCGCTACCGACTGCGCGGCAGTGCGGGAATTTGTCTGGGCATTGCGCTGGGCAACGGCGTTTACATTCTGCTGGCGGCGATCGGCTGGGTAGGCATTCAACATTCACCCACGCTGTTTACTCTCATCGAATTAGCCGGGGCGGCTTATCTGCTCTGGGTTGGCTATCAGTTAGTGAAAAGTCGCTCTGTGCTATCGCTACAGGCGGAACAGCAGTCCGATCGCTGTCCGACGCTGCGTAAACAAATCCTGCTTGGGCTCGGTTCGGCGCTGTTGAACCCCAAAAACATGCTGTTCTACATCAGCCTGATGACCAGTATTCTTGGGCAACATGTGACACCTACGCAGCAAGTCGTCAGCGGTAGCTGGATGTTTTCTGTCGTTCTGGTGTGGGATTTGTTGATCGCCGCGCTGATCGCTCGCCCGCTGATTCAGCAGCGTTTAACCCGCTGGCTTAGCCCGATTGAGCGCGGAGCCGGCGTCATTCTGATGTTTTTCGGTCTGCTGTTGTTATTTCGGTAAATGTTATTTCGGTAATGAGGGGCATTTAAAAAGCAAGGCGCGTTTCGGCCTTGTTTCATGGGCGGAAGGCATTATAATTCGAGGTAATTAACAAAAGGATAACCTGATGACTCTTCAAAAAATCGGCATTATCGGTCTCTTTGCCTTTCTCGCCTTAGGTGGCATGTCCGGCATGATGCTGGTGGGCTACATTATTATCGAGCACGCGGGCTGAGGCTTTCGGCCCATAGCGCCCGCCGACTGCACGAACGGTGCCGCACGGAAACGCGGCAATCCACATCGCTTTAATTAATTTGGTTGTTCAGACTGAAACGTCTGCCAGTACTCAGGGATACGTGCGAAGGTCAGTTGGAACCAGGCCGTAAATTGTTCGGGCGTCGTCGCCATCTGCTGGGCAATCTCGTCTATTGACTGGTAGGCATAGCTCGACACTTCATCAGGATTCATCTGCGGGACGTCGTCCGTCACGCCAAAATACACATGCCCCAGCTCATGCTCAATCAGCCCGTTATCCAGCGGCAAACGATAGGTCAGCGTAAACATCGGCGTCAGCGCACAGCGTAACCCCATTTCTTCATACAAGCGGCGATGTGCTGCCTGCAACGTCTCTTCACCGGGCGCAGGATGGCTACAGCAGGTATTACTCCATAAACCGCCGCTGTGGTATTTCTCCTCTGCGCGCTGCTGCAATAACAACTGCTGGCGAGAGTTGAAAACATAGACGGTAATCGCACGATGTAATGCTCCTTTTACATGCGCTTCCTGCTTTTCCATTACGCCCGTTGGCCTGTCATTTTCATCAACCAGCACCACTTCAGTCAACGGCATACCCTTCTCCTGCAATACCTGATTCTCCGACAATGATTCTGTATTACGGTCATCACAATCCGTCTCGCCGCCGGAGTCTTCGGCGGCGAGCTGAACATCATTATAGCAGGGTGAAGCTGTCGCTCTTCACACGCTGTGAATCCAGACCGATCATCACATCGAATTTGCCGGGTTCCACCACCTGCTGCATGCGGGCATTGTAGAACTTCAGCGCGTCCTGATCGAGCGTGAACGTGACCGTGCGGGATTCTCCCGGCTGTAGCATCACTTTCTCAAAACCGCGTAGCTCCTTCAGCGGACGGCTGATGGAAGCCACTACATCATGGAGATACAGCTGTACTACCGTTTCCCCTGCGCGGCTGCCGGTGTTTTTCACCGTTACGCTGGCGTTGATCGTCCCGTTACGCTTCATGGTCTGGCTGGACAAACGCACGTCTGACACGCTGAACGTGGTGTAGCTCAGGCCGTAACCGAACGGATAGAGTGGCCCGTTGGCTTCATCGTAGTAGTGAGACGTATATTTGCCTGGATTTTCCGGCGTGTAAGGACGGCCTGACGGCAGGTGATTGTAATAAATCGGGATCTGGCCGACGGAACGTGGGAAGGACATCGGCAGCTTGCCGGACGGGTTATAGTCACCAAACAGCACATCGGCGATCGCATTACCCCCTTCCGTACCGCTGAACCAGGTTTCCAGTAACGCATCAGCCTGCTGATCTTCACGCACCAGCGCCAGAGGACGTCCGTTCATCAGCACCAGAACCAGCGGTTTACCCGTGGCTTTCAGCGCGGCAATCAGGTCGCGCTGACCTTGCGGCAGGTCGATGTTCGAACGGCTGGATGCTTCATGCGCCATCCCGGCCGCTTCGCCGACCACTGCAACCACAACATCCGCCTTCTTCGCTGCTGCAACGGCTTCATCGATCATCACCTGCGGCGGACGTTTATCCACCTGAACGGCATCTTCATACTGATTCAGGAAATCGATAATGCCTTTGTGATTACTGACGTTGGCACCTTTGGCATAGAGAATGGTGGCTTTATCGCCGACAGCATTCTTCAGGCCCTGATAAACAGTAATCGTCTGTTTCGTGACACCCGCGGCAGACCAGCTTCCCATCGTATCGCGCTGGCTGTCAGCTAATGGCCCCACAACGGCAATCGTGCCTTCTTTCTTCAACGGCAGCGTTTGCAGGCGGTTTTTCAACAGCACCAGGCTTTTACGCGCCACGTCACGCGCATCCAGACGGTGTAAGCGACTTTCCGCATTGGTATCCACCGGATCGGAACCGACCGGCCCCAAGTGACGATACGGATCTTCAAACAGCCCCATATCATATTTCACGTTCAGCACCTGACGGCAGGCATCGTCGATCTCCTGCACGCTCACCGCGCCGCTTTTCACCAGCTCAGGCAGATAGCGCACGAAATACTCGTCGCTCATGCTCATGCCGATACCGGATTTAACCGCCAGACGCGATGCATCACGCGGATCGCTGGCCACGCCGTGCTTAATCAGCTCTTTAATCGCGCCGTGATCGGTAATGGTGATGCCTTTGAAATTCCACTGATCGCGCAGAACGTCTTTCAGCAACCAGCTGTTGGAGGTAGCTGGCGTACCGTTGATTGAGTTCAGCGCGACCATCACGCCGCTGCTGCCCGCGTCAATCGCCGCTTTGTAAGGCGGCATATAATCCTGGAACATGCGCTGAGGGCTCATGTCCACGGTGTTATAGTCGCGTCCGCCTTCCACCGCACCGTAGAGCGCGTAGTGTTTTACGCTGGTCATCAGCGAGTGGCGTCCCGTTACATCATCACCCTGAAAGGATTTGACTACCACACCGGCAATTTTGCTGGTCAACCAGGTATCTTCACCGAAGCCTTCCGACACGCGGCCCCAACGCGGATCGCGGGTGATATCCACCATCGGTGCCCAGGTCATGTTCAGACCGTCTTCCGTCGCTTCATATGCCGCTACACGCGCACTTTTCGCAATCGCATCCATATCCCAACTGGAGGCCAATCCCAGTGCGATAGGGAAAATGGTGCGCTGGCCGTGTACCACGTCGTAGGCAAAAAACAGGGGAATCTTCAGGCGGCTGAGTTGCATGACCTGATCTTGCATCGCACGGATGTCCGGGCGGGTCACCGTATTAAAAATCGCGCCAACCTGACCATTTCGGATCATTTCCCGAATGGCTTCTTTCGGGTTATCCGTCCCGACGCTGATTAATCGGAGCTGGCCGATCTTCTCTTCCAGCGTCATTTTTTTCAGCAGATCCGTGACAAACGCATCACGTTGCTGATGTGAAGGCGATAGTGAGGTCGGCGCAGACGTCAGTTCCTGCGCAAACGCCGGATTACAAGCAAGTCCAATTGCTATAGTCAGTGAAGTAAGCCATTTCATTCGTTATAAAGACCCAGTCAATCCAGGCGTCAGAGCAGAACAGAATAAGGCGCTGAAGCACAAGACAGGTTGAAGATTCCGACGGTCACATCCCTTCTCTGACAAGGCGAAAAACACCTTCTCTTGCCTTAAGCGAATAAGGCTTCCCGATAGTGGTTGCCGCACCGACGCACTCAAATGCACAGCGCGTAATATAGTGCATTTATTGAGGTTTCATTTAATAAAAACTGCAAGAATAATGCTAAACGGTACGCATAATTCACATTCCCTGCCTTCCGTTTGCACCAACATCCTGATAGCGGCGCGCAAAACCGATAGACGAGCCGCGGCAAGGAGGATGATTTCTCCTACCTTTCGTGCTAATCCTAAGACTTCGTTAACACAAGGAGCATCAGACATGTATCAGCTGTATATCGCCAATAAAAACTATTCGTCCTGGTCACTGCGTCCGTGGGTGCTGTTGAAAGCACTGTCGATTCCTTTCGAAGAGAAACTGGTTGCCTTTGCGCCGGGCATGTCACAGCCGGCATTTAAGGCCTTTTCTCCAACGGCAAAAGTTCCCTGCCTGATCGATGGCGAGACCACCGTCTGGGATTCATTGGCGATTATCGAATATCTGGCTGAACAACATCCCGGCGTCTGGCCTGCTGATGCCAAAACACGCGCCTGGGCACGCTGTGCCGCTGCCGAAATGCATTCCGGCTTTACCGCACTGCGTAACACCTGCTCCATGAGCTGCGGCGTGCGCGTTAAAATGAACGACATATCGCCTGACCTCAGCAATGACATTACTCGCATCTGCGAACTGTGGCAGGAAGGGCTGACGCGCTTTGGCGGACCGTTTCTGACAGGAAAACAGTTTTCAGCCGTGGACGCCTTCTTTGCACCGGTTGTCTTCCGTATCAAAACTTACCAGCTTCCCGTTTCGCCGGAAGCCACTGCCTATTGCGACCATCTGCTAGCGCAGCCCGCTATGCAGCGTTGGCTACAGGATGCATTAGCGGAAACCTGGCGTGAAGCTGCGCATGATGATGAAGTGAAAAAAGCGGGTGAAGTGATAGAAGATTTTCGCGCTCAAGCGTGACAGGCCGTCGCAGGCGGTGGCTCGCTCGGCCACCGTCAAGACATCCCCTTCCAAACCATCAGGAAGGGGAGTACTGATTATTCAGTTTCGATACTCGCCATGCTCTGCGGTTGGCGGGAAGCCAGTGATTTTTGTTTCTTATAGCTCAACGCGGCAGCAGGCACCTCGCTGACCTTACCGGTTTCCATCCACTTGCGCAGGCGGTTAGCATCCGCAAAGTGCGTATATTTACCGAAGGCATCCAACACCACTAGCGCAACAGGCCGCTGGTTAATGACCGTACGCATCACCAGACAGTGTCCTGCCTGATTCGTGAAGCCGGTTTTGGTGAGCTGAATGCTCCAGTCCGCTTTATAGACCAGATGGTTCGTGTTTCTGAACGGCTGGCTGTACGCCGGGTGGGAGAACGTCGCGGTTTTCTCCTGAGTGGTACTAAGCTGGCCCAGCAGCGGATATTGCTTGCTGGCAATCAAGAGCTTGGTGAGATCGCGGGCAGTCGAGACATTATTGATAGACAGCCCAGTTGGCTCCACATAGCGCGTGTGGGCCATACCCAACGCACGGGCTTTGGCATTCATCGCGCGGATAAACGCCTGATAGCCGCCCGGATAGTGGTGCGCCAGACTGGCCGCCGCGCGGTTTTCTGATGACATCAGCGCCAGTAGCAGCATGTCGCGACGGCTGATCTCACTGTTCAGACGAACGCGCGAGTAGACCCCTTTCATTTCTTTCGTCTGGCTGATATCGACAGAGATAATTTCATCCAGCGGTTGATTGGCATCCAGCACCACCAGCGCCGTCATCAGTTTCGTCACCGAAGCAATCGGCACCACCACATCAGGATTACTGGAATAAAGGATGTGGTTATCACGCAGATCCACCACCATGGCGCTACCGGAAGCAATTTCCTGATGCGCAGTACCAGCGGAGTACGTCGGCGCTTTCGCCACAGCCTGAGGCAACATCACAGCATGGGTTGATAGCACCAACAGGCCAAAAAGAGAAAGCTTAAAATCTTTAGTCATTCTTCAATAACTTAAACAGTATTCTGTTAAATGAAAGGGATGGGCAGCGGCATTATAATTTACCGCCCTTCCCTACGCACTCATGCAGCAGAAAAGCTTTGTGACAAATGTTGACAGACGGTTTGAGCAACCTACTGTTTTTTATCGTGTTACGTCAGAAACGGTCTTATTTTGCGCATGTGGTTGAGCAAACGCAGGCTGACGCCGCTGAATATCCCCGCGGTAATCCCACTCGCCGCGCCGGACAGCAGGCAGAACGCGGGGTCATGTGCCAACGCCGGAAACCGGGCCAGTTGGACGGAAAAATAGAAACGAGAACAAAACGTCAGCAGCATTAAGGCCAACGGCCACCACGAACCGATACGTTGAAAACGGTGCGATTCCGGCAAGTAAATGCCTGACGTTTTCCCCCACGCCCAGCCGATGCCCAGCCCAATAATCAACGCCAGCAGAAATCCACCCGCGGCCGCAAGCGGGAGCTGCAGCGTATGAAAAATCGCGCTGATGCCCCACGCCATAAAAATCATCGGCACAACTAACATCCGTACCAGCGATTGCTGCCGCGGCTGGCTGGCTTTTACGCCGGCATAAATCAGATAACCCAAAACGATCCACACCCAATAAGGCGTGTGACGCAGAATAATCAGCAGGTTTTCCACGGCAGTACGACTCCTTCATCACTCAGGCCGTCATCAACGGTGATAGCCAAAAACCGGTGTGACTACGGTGTGACTTTGGCCTGTTCCAGCGCCTGTTTCACCGCATTAATCACGCCCTGGCTCGATAACGTTGCCCCCGTTACCGCATCCACCTTGTTAATGTCCTGCTTCTCAATGAGTTCCGGCACAATCTGATCCGTCGCGCTCAGCATCATCGCTTCGGTATCGCCATGCTTCAGCACTTCAGCATTAGCAATCTTCCCGTCTTTAATGCTGACCGTGACCTCAACGTCTGCCGCCTTCCCCTGCGCTTTACCGATGTAGGCACCGTCTTTATAGTGCACCACATCACTACCATGAACAGACAGAGAGAACGCCATTACTAACGTAGCCAGCGCCGCCGAAATAGATTTTTTCATCATTTCCCCGTGTGCAAATAGAACAATAAAAACAACAATTCAATAACCAGAAAAGAACAATTAATTAAAACCTAATAATTGATAATAAGATTTCGTTTCAATATTATCCAATGGCAATTGAAGCCGTAACGCACACTCTATACACCGTTCTCTGAGTGCTTTCAACTGGTTCTCATCATCGGTCATCACCGATATTTCCACGAAATAACCCAGTGATTCAATATAATCGAGCGTAATATGGAAGGCGTTTAAAAAGTAGATGCTGCGGATTTTATGAATTTCAAAAAGAGGTCGATACCCCAACGTCTGTAACATGCTGTCAGTTTTTTCAAAGCCTTCAACGTTAACCGCTTCACAGCGGTCGATGCCCGGCCCTTTCACAATCCAGAGCTTAATGCCTGATGGCTCCATGCGGCGCACCAGCATTTTGATATTTTGCTGTTGCAGGCGATTCTCTGCATCATCGTAATAAACATCATGTTCTTTATTTTCAAAGACGAAAGCCTCGGGATGAAGGCTAAAAAGCGTATTCCTGAAAACGGCTATATCGTCGATGCGAAATTTAAGTTCAACTTCATATTTCCCTGTGAAATGTTCAACCATGTTCTTTCCCCTCACTGGATTCCCTGAAATAACATTGACTCCCCGCCATATCGAAACAGCGTTTTATTACGCTGCCATACGGAAATTCAAGATAATAAAGATTCGGTCATCCGCAAAATAGATCATACAGGTAACATAATATGGCCCAAGGGCCGTCCTCTCATCCTCCTTGATTAACGCCTTACGTCCTGTCACATCCTGACACTGCAATAGCACTATCGCGATCACATTGATTGTCGCGATAGCATTAACTCGATAGTCAGGCCGCGTTATTACCTTACAACGTCAGATGTCCCGAGCGCAATTTCCTGTCAGAGAATGCCTGTCGACGAATGCCATCGGCGATTTCCCATCAAAAAAAGGCGGTCAGCGCCCTTGCTGGACGCTGACCGCCGTTAATAGTAGCTGAGAAGAGAAAAACCGCTAGTTCTTCACGCCGCAACTGCTGGTAATAGCAAAATCAGTGCAGAATTGAAGCCGTGATGGTGCATAAACTCACGCAAAATCAGCAATCGGGCGGAGAAGGCATTCTCTAGCGGAATTCCCTCCCAGGTAGCCGGGCTCCCCAGCATGACGCGCTCCAGACGTTTAAATGTCCGCTCCATGTCATCCTGCGGCAAGCGCCAACCTGCTTCCTCTTCTTCTGCTCCCGAAATCTGAGCAATAGTGACCAAGGCAGGGTCGAAAGAAAACAGAACGGAATCCGCAGGAATATCGTGGCGAATGCGCGTCACTTCATCCTCTACCGCCATGATCGCCCGCTCCATTTCGTCCGGCGTTGGGGGAAGATGCCTGAAAAACGCTGCCGCCGTTTTGTCAAAACCGATGGTCAATTGCAGGGTTGCCGACGGCTGTGATGACGTCCCACAGACAACCGTCGTCTGCTGCTCGCCAATGTACAGCACCGTTACCGGCACATCTGGCGCTACGCGTTGTCTGGCAAGCGAGTACGCCTGTTGCAGATTCACATCATTTTCCATCACGGCATCCCCCTTATTTAGTGCTGCCCCTCATGCTGGCAGCAGCGTGCAATACCGGCGATATCGGCGGGCGTGGTGCGGCAACAGCCGCCAATCAGCCGTGCGCCAGCTGCCTGCCACTCGGGCAAATACGCGGTCAACGAGCAGGCATCATCGTGGGCGCTGCTCCAGGTTTTCGTTACCGCATCATACTGCTCGCCGGAATTGGGATAAACCACCAACGGCAAATCCGTCAGCGAGGACAGGTGCGTCAGCGCTGGCGTCACGTTTTCCAGCGCGATGCAGTTGATACCCACAGCGACCACCTGCGAGCAGGCGTTGACCCGCGCCAGCACCGTACGCAATGGCGTGCCGTCGCTGAGGTGCTCGCTGTCACGCAGCGTGAAAGAGAACCAGGCCTGCGCCTGAGGGAACTCGGCCAGTAACGCAATCAATGCCTCTATTTCAGCAAAAGACGGCAGCGTCTCGCAGGCCAACAGATCGGCACCTGCCTCGTGCAACGCCGCTATACGCGGCCGATGAAACGCCATCATCTCGGCCTGCGGCAGTTGGTAATCACCGCGATACTCCGAACCATCCGCCAGATAGGCACCGTACGGCCCCACCGATCCCGCCACCAGCAGCGTTCCAGCCTGCGGATTATCGCGACGGTAATCATCCCGCGCCTGCGCCGCTAGCTGTACGCTCTTAGCAATCAGCGCCAGTGATTCCACTTCGCTATACCCACGCGCCTTAAACCCTTGCGGTGTCGCCTGATAGCTGGCGGTAATCGCACACTGCGCCCCGGCTTTGAAATAATCGAGATGCACCTGATAAATCAGCGCCGGGTTTTCAACCAGCACTTTCGCCGACCACAGCGGATCCGTTAAATCACAGCCGCGCGCTTCCAGTTCGGTCGCCAACGCGCCGTCCAGCACAATCGTTGAGGCCGTCGCCAGCATTTCGGTAACCGTATTTTTACGCAATGTCTTCCGCTCCCGTTAATCTACGTTTCTTCATTGACTGCGTGAAATAATAAGCACCATAACACAGCGCGACAAACGGAATTCCACACCACAGTGCAATCCGCTGGCTTGGGTCAAACGCCAGCCCGACGCAGGCCAGCAGGCACAATAGGAAACCAAGAATCGGCGTGATGGGGAACCAAGGGGCGCGATATTGCAGATCCGAAAGCGGTTTTCCCGAGCGAACATGATGGCGGCGGAACATATAGTGCGAGGCGCAGATGCTCAGCCACACCGCCACTACGGCAAAACCAGAAATCGCGGACAGTGCCACATAGACGGTATCCGGCGCGACCACGCTGGAAAACAGCGCCAGCAGCCCGCCCAGCATACTGACGGAAATAGCAAAAAGCGGAATACCACGACGCGTCAGACGAGAAAAACGGCGCGGCAACGTACCTTCGTTGGACAGCGACCACAGCATACGTCCCGAGGCATACAGCCCCGAGTTAGCGGCAGACAGGATCGCCGTCAAAATCACGAAATTAAAAATGTCGGCGGCGTAAGGAATACCAATCTTTTCAAATACCAGCACAAACGGACTTTTCGCGATACCAGCCTCTTCCATCGGAATGATCGCTGCCAGTACCAGCACAGTGCCCAGGAAGAAGATCACCAGTCGCGCAACGGTAGTACGAATCGCCATCGGCACTACCTTCTGCGGATTCTCGGTTTCTCCCGCTGCGATGCCGATCAGCTCCGTACCGGAGAAAGCGAAGTTTACCGCCACCATCGTCATCAGGATCGGCAGGCCGCCGTGTGGGAACCAGCCCGACGCGGTAATGTTCTGGAAGAACGGCGCAGGTGAACCGTCCTGCATCGGAATAAAACCAAACATCGCACCTGCGCCGAGCACAATAAAAGCGAGAATCGTGACGACTTTAACGATAGAGAACCAGAATTCCCCTTCGGCAAAGAAGCGGGACGACACGATATTCAGCAGATAGATCAGCACACAAAACAGCAAACACCAGGTCCAGACCGGCACCTGCGGGAACCAATACTGCATGCAAAAACCGGCGGCGGTCAGGCTAGAGCCCAGTGCAACCGTCCACGTCAGCCAATACAGCCACGCCACGGTATAACCTGTAGCCGGGCTGAGATAGCGGGACGCATACACATGAAACGCCCCGGTTTCCGGCATCGCGACGGACAGCTCACCCAGACTCAACATCACCAGATACACCACCAGCGCGCCGATCAGATACGCCAATAGCGTCCCGGCCGCGCCCGTCGTGGAAATAATGTAGCCCGTATTAAAAAACAGACCGGTGCCGATGACGCCACCGAGCGAAAGCATCACCAAATGGCGAGCTTTCATGGTGCGCTTAAACTGCCCTTCCGTGCCTGATGCGTGTTGTTCCATGATGACCTTTCATTATAGACGTCTAAACTTCCAGATAGATGGAGTGTTATACCGCCAACCGATTCGTAAAGTAAAGTACAGGCCAGCGGGAGAGTGATGAGGTGCGTTAAATCTGAACAGCTATTGTCAGGAATATAGAGAGGGGAAAAAGAAGAGAGAGAAATAACGCGTAAGGAAGCAGTGAGCACTTATGGCTCACCAATCACACGGGCAATATCCGCCGAGGTCTTCAACGTGCGGATCTCGCTGAATAACTCGGTGGCGTCGTCGTACTCTTTACGCAAATAGCCGAGCCACTGTTTGATGCGTGCGACGTGATACAGTCCCGTGTCACCCTGCTTTTCCAACTGCACATATTTTTGTAGCAGCAGCATGACCTCCGGCCACGGCATACGCGGTTCGTTATACTTAATCACGCGGCTCAGGTTCGGTACATTCAGCGCGCCCCGCCCAATCATCACCGCATCGCAGCCCGTTGTCGCCATACAGTCCTGCGCGCTCTGCCAGTCCCAGATTTCGCCGTTGGCGATCACCGGAATCTGCAATCGCTGGCGGATTTCCCCGATTGCCTGCCAGTTAATGCATTCGGCTTTATAACCATCTTCCTTCGTGCGGCCATGCACGGCCAGTTCAGTCGCTCCTGCCTGCTGCACCGCGTCGGCAATTTCAAACTGGCGAGCGCCGGAATCCCAGCCCAGACGAATTTTCACTGTGACCGGCAAATGCGCAGGCACCGCCTCACGCATCGCTTTTGCGCCCCGATAAATCAGCTCGGGATCTTTCAACAGCGTCGCCCCGCCCCCGCTGCCGTTCACCAGCTTCGACGGGCAGCCGCAGTTAAGATCGACACCATATGAGCCCAGATCCACCGCCCGCGCCGCATTTTCCGCCAGCCACTGTGGATATTGCCCCAGTAGCTGTACGCGCACCAGCGTGCCTGACGGCGTACGGCTGGCATGCTGTAGTTCCGGGCAAAGGCGATAAAAGGATTTAACCGGCAGGCACTGATCCACCACACGTAAAAATTCGGTGATGCACAGGTCATAATCATTTACTTCAGTCAGCAGTTCTCGCACTAATGAGTCGAGAACCCCTTCCATCGGGGCAAGCAGAACACGCATAACGCTACTCGGTAACCATTAGATCGTTAATCACAGCCATTCAGGCCAAAAAAAGCAGGCAATCTTAGGGGGTATTGTACGGGGAACGCAACGGGAAAGATAACGCTGGGCAGGCCATGAGGTTGCCTCTTGTGAACATATCATCAATAATTCGTGACGAATTTGTACCGACACCGTCCTTACGGACCACAACGAAGTGGCTATTTTTTATGTCGAATGTCAAAACCGCAGAATTTAAACGTCCGCAGCTTTCACTGCCCAACAGCGCAGACAAACTGCTGCTGCATTCCTGCTGTGCGCCCTGCTCTGGTGAAGTTATGGAAGCCATCACCGCTTCTGGCATCGACTACACCATTTTCTTTTATAACCCCAATATCCACCCGCAGCGTGAATATCTGATCCGAAAAGAGGAAAACATCCGCTTCGCTGAACAGCATAACGTGCCTTTCATTGATGCAGATTACGATTCGGATAACTGGTTCGAGCGCGCTAAAGGCATGGAATGGGAACCGGAACGCGGTATTCGCTGCACCATGTGTTTTGATATGCGCTTTGAGCGCACAGCGCTGTACGCCGCAGAAAACGGGTTTAGCGTCATTTCCAGTTCGCTGGGGATTTCACGCTGGAAAAACATGCAGCAGATTACCGAATGCGGACAGAACGCTGCGCAGAAATATCCCGGCATCACCTACTGGGATTACAACTGGCGCAAAGGCGGCGGCTCGTCACGCATGATCGAAATCAGCAAACGCGAACGTTTCTATCAACAGGAGTATTGCGGCTGCATTTATTCCCTGCGCGATTCCAATAAGCATCGCAAATCACAGGGGCGCGATATTATCCGCATCGGTAAGCTGTATTACGGTGACGAAACCGAGTAACGCTACGCCAGAGTCAGGCACGCCGTGCGGCGTGCCGTTTTCACTGCCTCTTACTTCTTCACGTCTACCTGATAGAAAATATGCTTACCGAACGGGTCGACCTCATACCCGGTCACTTCCTTACGCACGGGTTCAAAGATGGTGGAATGCGCAATCATGACGGCCGGAGCCTGATCGTGCATCATCTGCTGCGCCTGCTTGTACAAAGCAATACGCTGTTCGTGATCCTGTGAAGCGCGCGCTTCGATAATGATTTTATCAAACGGCGCATAACACCATTTCGCCGAGTTGGAGCCGCCGTTGGCCGCCGTACAGGTAAAGAGCGGCCCGAAGAAGTTATCAGGATCGCCCGTTGCCGTTGTCCAGCCCATCAATGCCGCCTGATGCTCACCGCCTTTCACCCTTTTCAGGTATTCACCCCACTCGAAGGTGACAATTTTGGCTTGCACACCGACTTTCGCCCAGTCAGCCTGAATCATCTCCGACATCCGGCGAGCGTTCGGATTGTACGGACGCTGTACCGGCATCGCCCACAGTTCGATAGTGGTGCCTTCCGCCAAGCCGGCTTCTTTCAGTAACGCCTTCGCCTTCTCGGGATCGTAGTCATAATCCTTCAGATCACTGTCGGCGCTCCAGACGCCCGGCGGCAGCAGGTTTTTCGCCGCCGTTCCGGTTCCCTGGAAAACGGCTTCGATAATCGCCGGCTTGTTAATCGCCATCGTTAACGCCTGCCGCACTTTCACATTGTCCGTCGGTGCCTTCTGGGTATTGAACGACAGGAAGCCGGTGTTCAATCCCGCTTTCTGCATCAGCACGATATCCTTGTTTTCTTTCATGCGCGGCAGGTCGGCGGGATTAGGGAACGGCATCACCTGACACTCATTCTTCTCCAGCTTGGCGTACCGCACGGAGGCATCCGGTGTGATAGTGAAAATCAGCCGATCCAGCTTGGCCTTACCTTCCCAATAGGCAGGAAACGCTTTAAACAAGATGCGGGAATCTTTCTGATACTGCGCTAATTCAAAAGGTCCGGTGCCAATCGGCTCCATGTCCACGCGCTCCGGCGTCCCGGCTTTAAGCATCGCATCGGCATATTCCGCAGAGAGAATAGACGCGAAGTACCAGGCTAAATCAGCCAGAAACGGGGCTTCCGCATGAGAGAGCGTAAAGCGCACCGTGTGATCATCCACTTTCTCGATGCTCTGAATCAACGAGCCAAAGGACAAGCTTTCAAAATTGGCATAAGTGCCTTTCGAGACGCTGTGGTAAGGGTGCTGCGGATCTTTTTGCCGCATGAAGGAGAAAATAACGTCGTCGGCGGTAAAATCACGCGAAGGTTTGAAGTATTTATTGCTCTGGAATTTCACACCTTTGCGCAAATGGAAGGTATAGACGCGGCCATCGGCGCTGATGTCCCAGCGTTCTGCCAGACTCGGCACCAGCTCCGTGGTGCCCACTTTGAAATCCACCAGACGGTTATAAATCGGCACGGCGCTGGCATCCACGCTGGTGCCGGAAGTGTAAAGCTGCGGGTTAAAGTTTTCCGGCGATCCTTCAGAGCAGTACACCAGCGTATTCGCCGAGGCCGCTGAGGCGACCGCCAGCGTCAACGCTGCCAGAGTCAATCGTATTCCTGCTTTTTTCATTCCAGTCCTCGCTTGTTATTTGTGTTCCACCACACCGTTATAAAAATCATGACGATAAAATGACAAATAAAACCCTCAAATGAAATAATTTCTACGTTAGGATAACAATCATAGCTATTACTGAATAAAAAGGATTCGTTATGACAGACCGTTTAGCTCATCAGCTCAGCACACGTTTTTACCGTTACCTCGCCGTCACCAGCCAAAGCGATGCCAGTTCGACAACGTTGCCTAGCACACCGGAACAGCATGAGATGGCACGACTGCTGGCGGATGAGCTGCGAGCGCTGGGCCTACAGGATGTGGTGATTGATGAGCACGCCACCGTGACGGCCGTAAAACCGGGTAACTGTCCGTCCGCACCGCGCATCGGTTTTATTACGCATATCGATACGGTTGACGTCGGCCTGTCGCCGCATATTCACCCGCAAACGCTGCGTTTTACCGGTGAAGACCTGTGTCTGAATACCGAACAGAACATCTGGCTACGCACGGCGGAACACCCGGAAATTCTACCGTATGTTGGGCAGAACATTATTTTTAGCGACGGCACCAGCGTACTCGGCGCGGACAACAAGGCCGCCGTTACCGTGGTCATGACGCTCATGGAGAACCTGACCGACGCGACGCCGCACGGCGATATCGTGGTAGCCTTCGTGCCGGATGAAGAAATTGGGCTGCGTGGGGCGAAAGCGCTCGATCTCAGACGCTTCGATGTTGATTTTGCCTACACCATCGACTGCTGCGAGCTGGGTGAAGTGGTGTATGAGAACTTCAATGCGGCTTCCGCAGAAATTCGCTTTACCGGTGTGCCCGCGCACCCGATGTCGGCGAAAGGCGTACTGGTTAACCCGTTGCTCATGGCGCATGACTTTATCAGCCAGTTCGATCGCCAGCAGACGCCTGAGCACACGGAGGGACGCGAGGGTTATGTCTGGTTTAACGATCTGACGGCGAACGCCAATGAAGCGAAGCTCAAAGCGTCTATCCGCGATTTTGATTTAGCCGCGTTTGAACAGCGGAAGCAGCAGATTGCCGCAATCGCAGAGAAGATTGCCGCACAGTACCCGACTGGCAGCGTGACCTATACCCTCACCGATATCTACAGCAATATCAGCAACGCCATCACCGACGATCGCCGCGCCATCGATCTGCTGTTTGCCGCACTGGACACGCTGGGCATTGAACCCAAAGTGACGCCAATGCGTGGCGGCACGGACGGCGCGGCGCTGTCCGCCAAAGGATTGCTCACGCCGAACTTCTTTACCGGTGCGCACAATTTCCATTCGCGCTTTGAGTTTTTACCCGTGCCGTCATTTGTGAAATCGTATGAAGTGGCGCTGAATTTATGCCTGCTGGCGGCGAAATAATCGCGTCCAGAAAAGCGTGAGGCGGACTCTCGTCCGCCTCAATAACGCCTCACTGACTGTTTGCCCGTCTACGTTTTCCGGTCTACTTCTGCGCCAGTCTCAGCGCCGACGGCGTCAGACCATATTCCTTTTTGAATTGGTGGCTTAGGTGGCTGGCGGAACTGAACCCGCAGGCCAGCGCGATGTCCGTGATCGGCTGCGTACCGTGGCGCACGAGCGCTTCCGCACGGGCCAGTCGCTGTTTCAGCACATACTGATGCGGTGCCATTCCCACACTCTGGCGAAACATGCGTGCGAAGTGAAACTCGCTAAGCCCCGCTTCCGCCGCCAGCGTCTGTAGCGTCAGCGGCTGATCGAGATGTGCCTCAATTTGCATCTTGCTGCGCTGTAGTACCGAGGGTGCCAATCCGCCGCGCACCGTCGGCAGTTCCCACTGCAACTGGGTGTAGCCACGCAGCACCTGAATCATTAACAGCGTCGCGGCACTACTCAGCACAAGCTGGTTCGCCGAATCGTCCCAGCGATTACTGAGCAGAAATTGCCGATACAGCGAGGTAATCAACGGATCGCTACCAAATATCCGCTCTTCCGTGCAGATTGATGCCGGACTGCGATCCCAGGTTTGCTCGGCCAGTTGCCGCAAGTGCGTATCGTCAAAATACAGGTGCACAAAATCGAGGTCGCCACGAATGTCCCAGGTCGACGAGCTTTGTTTCGGCATCAGGCAGAAACGATCCGGCCCGCCACCGTTATGCCAGCCGTCCGCCGTTTTATGATAGCTCTCATAGCCACCGGCGGTATAAAGGCTGAGCGTATGGTGTTCAGTGTTTTCCATCGTGACGCGATCGTGGCGATTAAACCATGCAGCCAGCCGCACGCCGGAGGTCAGTTCGACGGTGTCGCGCAGTTCGGTTTTATGATGCAGCATGGTATCGAACGCTTTATAACGATGCATTACTGCCTCCGTTTTTCACTTAACCGCAAGATTCTGTTATTCACCGCAAGGTGCTGAAAGCCCGCAACAAACGCACGCGCCATACTGCCGCTATTCACTCATGCGGAATCACTCAATGAATACCTTGCTCTATTTTTCTGTCGTCCTGATTTGGGGCACAACCTGGATCGCGATTAGCCTGCAACACGGCGAGGTCGCTGCCGAAATCTCCGTTTTCTGGCGCTTTGCGCTGGCATCGGCCATCTTGCTGACGTTTCTGGCCCTGACGCGCCGCCTGCGTGCGCTTTCGTCACGCGCTCACCTGCTGTGTATGGTACAAGGGCTATGCGTATTCGGCGTCAACTTTCTCTGTTTTTACCACGCCATCGCCTGGATTTCGAGCGGATTGGAATCCATCATTTTTTCGATGGCGGTACTGTTTAACGCCTTTAATAGTCGTATTTTCTTCGGCCAGCCGTTAACACGCAACGTGGCGATCGCCACACCGCTCGGGCTGATCGGCATCGTCGCGCTGTTCTGGCATGACCTGATGCAAATCGACGCGCAACCCTATCTGCTGTGGGGCGTGGGATTGAGCGTTCTGGGCACCTACTGCTTCTCGCTCGGCAATATGATTAGCGCCCAGCACCAGCGACAGGGCCGCGATATACTGACGACCAACGGCTGGGGCATGGGATATGGTGCGCTATGGATGGGGTTGTTCAGCCTGATTCAGGGGTATAGCTTCGCACCGGAGTACAGCGCCAGCTATCTGGGTTCCCTGTTCTATCTGGCTATCTTTGGTTCGGTCATCGGCTTCGGTGCCTACTTCAGCCTGATCGGTCGCATCGGTGCCAGTCAGGCAGCGTATACCACGCTACTCTTTCCGCTGGTGGCGCTGTCGATTTCGACACTATTTGAAGACTACCAGTGGCGGCCCAACGCGCTTATCGGCCTGCTGTTGATTCTGGCGGGCAACGCGGTGATGTTCTATCGTCCACGCCATCCGACCGTACAACCTGCCACGGCGAAATAACGCGATAAAAAAGGGAGCCGCTGGGCTCCCTATCTATTTTACTTGTCCGCTGGCTTACTGCGATTTTGCGGACGCGGCGCGCGGCGTTGGCCTTCGCCACTGCCCTTACCGCTATTGCCTTTATTCCCACCCCACGGGCTATCGCTATTACCGCCCGCTTTACGCGGCTGTCGATTGCCGTCGGCCGGACGGCGTTCACCCTGACCGCGTGGCGCGCCAGACTGTGCGCGAGGAGAGGCATTACGCGCACCGCCGCCGCCACGGTTGCCCTGACGGCCATTCACAATCGGCTCGGCCTTGATGGACGGATCCGGCTCGTAGCCTTCGATAGCGATACGTGGAATCTCACGCTTCAACAGACGCTCGATGTCGCGCAGCAGTTTGTGCTCATCCACACAGACCAGTGACAGCGCTTCACCCGTCGCTTCCGCACGACCAGTACGGCCGATACGGTGAACGTAATCTTCCGGCACGTTTGGCAGCTCATAGTTCACCACGTGCGGCAGTTGATCGATATCCAGACCACGCGCGGCGATATCCGTCGCCACCAGCACACGAATGCTGCCGTCTTTGAAATTCGCCAGTGCACGAGTACGCGCCCCCTGACTTTTATTGCCGTGGATAGCGGCAGCGGTAATACCGTCTTTTTCCAGCAGCTCAGCCAGATGGTTAGCGCCGTGCTTGGTGCGGGTAAACACCAGCACCTGCTGCCAGTTATTTTCACCAATCAGCTGTGACAACAGTTCACGCTTGCGGCGTTTATCAACAAAATGCACGTGCTGCGTAACCAGTTCAGACGGCGTATTACGACGCACGACTTCAACCGAGGCAGGATTAGTCAGCAGCTTGTTCGCCAGCGCTTTGATCTCATCAGAGAAAGTCGCGGAGAACAGCAGGTTTTGACGTTTAGCAGGCAGCTTCGCCAGCACTCGGCGAATGTCGTGAATGAAGCCCATGTCCAGCATACGGTCCGCTTCATCCAGCACCAGAATTTCAACCTGTGACAGGTCAACGGCGCGCTGATGCTCCAAATCGAGCAGACGTCCCGGCGTTGCCACCAGAATATCTACGCCACCGCGCAGTTTCATCATCTGTGGGTTAATGCTCACCCCACCAAATACGACCAGTGAACGCAGGCTCAGATACTTGCTATACGCCTTCACATTTTCATCAATCTGCGCAGCCAACTCACGGGTTGGCGTCAGGATCAGCGCACGTACCGGACGGCGACCTTTCCCTTTATGCTGCGCTTCACGGCTGGTCAGCAATTGTAATAACGGCAGCGTGAAGCCCGCTGTTTTACCCGTACCGGTTTGTGCGCTGGCCATTAAATCGCGCCCTTCCAGCACGACAGGAATCGCCTGACGCTGAACAGGAGTAGGATCGCGATAACCCTGCTCGTCAATCGCGCGCAGAATATCGGCACTCAGGCCGAGAGAATCAAATGACATAAAAAGAACAACTCCAGATCCGCTCTGACCGGACAGCAGCCGGTGTAGTTTTCAGAGGGTCAGTAAGACGGGTTTGCTGGGCCACTATTTACGTAACAACTCACGTAACACTTCACGTAACAACGACATACGCAACAACCACGGTGAACGAGCACAACTACGGTGCATGACTGCCGACGATTGTAGCAGAGATTCTATCCCCGTCATACTTCAAGCTGCATGTGCGTTGGCTGCCCTTACTCACCCCAGTCACTTACTGGTGTAAGCTCCTGGGGATTCGCGCGGTTGCCGCCTTCATGCAACTCGAATTATTTAGGGTATAACTACGAGAGGATTTTTATCTGTGTCAGCCCGTTTTTCTGGTGGGGCGCAGTAATGGGCAATTTTGACAGTATTCCTGCGGCTGCGATGCCTTGTAATAAAAACAGCAGGTGCGGCGAAAGCGTACGTCACGAAAGCTCACCGAACGCCCCGCGACGGGAACCCGCGTTTTCGCACGAAAGAACGGTTTCAGCGGATTATCATCACAGCCAAAACGTTCGCCGGGCGCAGCCAGCAAGGCGTCAAAGTCCTGCTGCACTTGCTGTGCCAGCGTCATTCCCGGCGAGCACACCGCCGCCGGATCGTCCCACTCAATGCGCTGTTCGTATAATGAAAATACCCGCACCGCGACGTTTTCCCACAGAATGCGCAGTGGCGCGCCCGATACCGTCGACAGCGTATGCAGGATCGGCGACAGGTGTTGAGCAAACAGCGTGTCGAACAGGCTATCGCGCCACGCGTCTCGTTGTCCCAATTCCGGCTGGGAGACGGTGAGATCGTAAAGCGGCATGGTCGATGTCCACAGACGAGCGTGTCCAAATTCCAGCACGCTGTTATCCAGCGTCATGTTCAGCCCTTTGTTATACACCGACATGGCGTACAGGCTGGCGGCCGTGGTTAAGAAACCAATCCGCTTCGCCAGCAGCGAAGCGGTAATCTTGATTGATGGCGACAGCAGCGGCGGAGTCAGCGTTTCCAGCAGCCAGCGGCAATACTCAGGATCCAACACCCTACGGCTCGGGCAACTCTCCTGCCCTGTCCGCTGTGCAGCATCCGTTAATTGCAGCGTGCCGGAGAGCATTGCCCACTGCGATGGCGTCAGGCGATTAGCCGACATCGGCCACGGTCTCCGCTGCTTCACGTCCAAACGGAATACACAGCGGCGTACCGAAGAACGGATCGTCAATGATGCGACAGTTCAGGTTAAACACCGTCTTTACCGTGGCTTCCGTGAGAATGTCGCGCGGGTTGCCCTGCGCAAATACCGTCCGGTTGTGTACGGCCACCATGTGATGCGCATAGCGACACGCCAGATTCAGGTCATGCAGCACCATCACGATGGTTTTGTGCTGCTGCGCGTTCAACTCCCGTAGCAAATCCAGCACCTCCATCTGGTGCGCCAGATCGAGATAGGTCGTCGGTTCATCCAGCAGGACGATATCGGTATCCTGCGCCAGCGTCATCGCGATCCAGACGCGCTGGCGCTGCCCGCCGGACAGCGAATCCACCGCGCGATCCTTTAACGCCAGCACGCCGGTGCTGCGCAACGCCTGAAGCACTTTTTCTTCATCCGTGGCCGACCACTGCTTCAACCATGACTGATGCGGGTAGCGTCCCATCTTCACCAGTTGATAGACCGTCAGGCCTTCCGGCGCGGTCGGCGTTTGCGGAAGAATCGCCAGTGACTTCGCCACCTCAACGGTGGATTGCCGATGAATATCCGCCCCGTTAACAATAATCGTCCCGCTCGTGGGCTTCAGCAGGCGGGCAAACGACTTCAGTAACGTGCTCTTGCCGCAGCCGTTACTGCCCACCAGCACCGAGATTTTCCCGGCTGGCAGCGTGATATCCAGCGCATCAATCACGACCTGTTTTTCGTAACTCAGCGTCAGCGACTGGCTGGCAATCGCTTCGCGGTCAGTTGGGGGGATGCGTGTTGGCTGCACATTCTCTGGCATAATCTTGCAATCTCAATAACGTTGCCGAAGCAATAAATAGATAAAGAAAGGCGTCCCGAGCACGGAGATAAAAATACCGGCAGGCAGATCCAGCGGTAAGAACGCCGTGCGGCCAATCAAATCGGCCACCATCACCAATAAGCCGCCCGTCAGCGCCGACACCAGCGCCAGTCCGGGGAATGAACGGCTCGCCAGCTTTTTCGCAATATGCGGAGCCAGCAGACCGACAAAGGCCATCGCGCCGGCATAGGCAATGGCCGCCCCAGCCAGCGCGACGCTCAGCGTCAGCAGCGCGAGCCGGATACGTCCAACAGATTGACCGACACCACAGGCCAGCGCATCATCCAACTCATGCACGTTAACGTGTCTCGCCAGCCCCACCAAAAACGGCGCACCGAGCAGCAACCAACCCGCTAGCTCAGACACATGCTGCCACTGCGCGCCATAAATACTGCCCGTCAGCCACACATAGGCCGTCAACGTGGTGCCTATCGGACTAAACACCAGCATCATCGTGACCGCCGCGCCCATAATGGCGGACAGCCCAACGCCAACCAGCACCAGACGCAGCGGCGATGCGCCCTGCTTCCAGGCCAGCAGATAAATGGCGATCGCCGTCAGCCACGCCCCGCTCATTGCCGCCAGCGGCAGCCAGCGTTGGCTTATCGTCGTCGCCAGAAACGAGAGGAAGAACACCGCCGCCGCCGATGCACCACTGGTAATGCCCAGAATATCCGGCGAGGCTAGCGGATTGCGCACAATGCTTTGCAGAATCAGGCCGGATATCGCCAGCGCGCCGCCCACCAACAGCGCTAGCAGCGCGCGCGGTAAACGCAGGTCGTTGACGATAAAGTGCACGCCGCTGTCTGCATTTCCCAGCAGCGCCGACATCACCTGCGCGGGAGACAGCACCACCTGCCCTAATGACAGCGACAGGAACACGACGGCTAGCAACACCAGCAGGAGCGACAGCGCCACCGCAGACGTGCGGCGATCAATCTGGCGCGAGACCATTCCCACGCGCACGGTATACACCTTACCCATGCCGCATCCCCCTTCTCGCCAGATAAATGAAGAAAGGCGCGCCCAGCAGCGCGGTCATCGCCCCGACGGGTACTTCCTGCGGTACGATCAGCAGACGCGAGGCGACATCAGCCAGCAGCAGCAGCGTGGCACCGAAAATCGCACAGCCGGGCAACAGCCAGCGGTGATCGGCAGACAGCACGCGACGCACAATATGCGGCACAATCAGCCCAACAAAACCGATATTTCCGGCTATCGCCACCGCACCGCCCGCCAGCCCGATCACGCATAGCCCGGACAACGCACGCACCAACGCGGTTCGCTGCCCCAGCCCTTTGGCGATCTCGTCGCCCGCCACCAGAATATTCAGGTGACGCGCCAGCAGCAGCGCGAGGAATAGCGCGATAGCAAAGTACGGCAGGAGCGGTAACAGCATCGACAGGCTGCGGCCAGACACCGAACCAGCCAGCCAGAACAGCATGCTGTCCAGCCCGTCTTGATTGATTACTAGCAGCGCCTGCGTAAACGAAATAAACAACGCGCTAATCGCGGCACCGGCCAACACAATGCGTAAGTGGCTGGAACGGGCGTTGCCCAGCGTTCCCAGCACATACACCATGACACCAGCCACAGCGGCACCCAGATAGGCCGTCCACGCCAGCGCGATCTGCGAGGAAAAGGTAAACACCGAAGACAGCAGCACGATGGCAAACATGGCACCGGCGTTAATTCCAAATATCCCCGGCGACGCCAGCGGGTTACGCGTGAGCGCCTGCATTAAGGCTCCGGCAACAGCAAGACTGGCACCGACAACGATGGCAATCACCGTCCGCGACAGGCGTGTCGTTAGCACCAGTATGTGATCGATCTGCTGCGGATCGTAATGGAACAGTGAATTGAACACGGCCCCCAACGAAATGGTGGTTTGCCCCAGCATCAGACTGGCGACGATACTCAGCAGCAGCAATACGACACCCGCTGCCGTCACGATGCTCTGTCTCATCGTGTAGAAATCTCCTCTGCGATATCGCGCTTTTTACCGGCAGATTCGGCCTTGCCAGCAAACTGCTTTTCAATATCGTCCAACATATTATTCGCTCCCAAAATACCGCCAGACAAGCTCCAGGCTACGTTATCCACCGGATAAACCTGTTGCTGCTGGGGCGCATGCAGCCACTGCCAGAGCGGGTGGGCCTGCCAGGCGCGATAGTTCTGCACCACTGCGGGTTTGTCCGAACGCAGCAAAACAAAGAACAGGTCGGCATCCACCACCGGAATGCTCTCTTTGCTGGTGAGCTTTTGCATCACGCCTGACGTATAGCTTTCCGGCCGCGACCAGACAAAGCCGATTTCCGACAGTACCGATCCGGCAAAACTGGCAGGTAGATAGGTACGCATGTGATCTTCACGGAATTCGAGAATAGAGACGCTGAGCGGCCAGCGCTCGCCGAACCGGGCTTTCAGGCGGTCACGCAGCGCATCCACGCGCTGGTTCCAGTGGGATAAAATCTCGTTCGCTTTTTCTTCCCTGTTCAGCGCCACGCCCATCATCTGTAGCGTGTCCTTAAATTCAGACACCTTGTCTAGCGCAATCGTCGGTGCAATCTGCGACAGCAGACCGTAGATTTTCTCATGCCGAAACGTAGACGCCACGATAAGATCGGGCTTGAGTAGCGCGATGGTTTCCAGGCTCGGTTGCGTTTCCAGCCCAACCAGCGTTACGCCCTGCAAGGCGGGGCGAAGGTAGCGATAAATCGGCTTCTCCGTCCACGATTCCACCACGCCAATCGGCTTGATTCCCAGCGCCACGGCGGAATCCGTCGCACCCTGAAACAGCGTCACGATACGCAGCGGCGTCCCGTCCACGGTGGTCACGCCCAGCGCATGCTGAATCTGACGCGGCGATTCTGCCGCCTGCACTAACGTCACCAGCAGAAAAGACAACAACACGGCCAGCGTAAAACGCTGCCGTGTTGCTGAATTGAGAACGGAATTAAATCGGTTAAGCTTAGAAATCAATCGAATAACCCAGCGTTACCGTGCGGCCGCGCCCGGAGAAATAGCGCGTGTCATTGGCCTGTGCCGCCTGCGAATAGTAGGTGATGTACTGCTTGTCCAGCAGGTTCGCCACTGCCACATTGAGGCGACCATACGGCAGCTTGTACCCCACGGCAGCATCCATCAGCAGGTAACCGTCAAACGCCAATCCCGCATCGTCAAAGCTGCGGCTGAAAGCATAATTCGCCTGTACAAACGAACTCCACTTATCGTTCCAGTTCGCAGACCAGCTGGCGATGACACGATCCGGCGCAACATTGTTCAAACCGTTAAGCTTCTTATCCAGTTTACCGTCGCTATTGCTGTCATATTTTCCTTCCATATGGGCGTAAGACGCGTTGACTTTATGCTGCTCATTGATCTGGTAGCCCGCCGTGACCTCTACGCCTTGAATACGCGTTCGCTGACGTTGGGAACTAAAGACATCTCCACTCTGCACCACTCGCTCACCCAGTTTCGCGTTGGATTGATAGTAACTGGCTTCGAGATCGAAACGATCTTTCTTGAACCGGAATCCCGTCTCTACGTTATCCGTGACTATCGGCTTAAAGCCGTCAAAATTTTTCAGGTTAACACCCGTACGGTTGATGGAGCGTAGCGCACGCCCCACATCCGGCATCCCGAATCCTTCCGAGTAGTTAGCAAACAGACTGAGGGAATCCGTCGCCGCATAGACGATACCGGCGTTATACAGCGTCTCATTAAATTTCGGGCTACCGCCTTGTACCGTCACGCCTTTGTTAGACGCCAGCGTTTGGTAATCGTTGACCTGAAGTTTAGCGATTTCATGGCGTACACCCGCGTGCAACGTAACGTTATCCAGTAACTGATATTCGCCCTGAATAAACGGTGAATAGTTGGTGTATTCCATCTCCGGCACATAGGTACGCTTGGTCAGATAGAGATCCTGCTTGCCTTTATCGTACAGCGTATCGAAACCTATCGTCACTTTCAGCGAGTCATCCAGTAGGTCATCTTTGGTCAGCGCCAGCTTGGTGCCGTACTTATTGGCAACCGATCGGGACTGTTCGTACAGCGTATCCATTGGCGCAATGGACGCATCCTGAAAAGTATCTGAAAGCGTTGCACCAAACAGCGCTTCATAACGCTGATTAAACACCAGTGCGGACAGGTTCATCCCCGCCAGATCGTGATGCTCATAAGTCAGCCCAGTCGTCCATACACTGTTATGCGGCGCTTCACCCGGTGGCGTGCCGCGTACCGACGTTGTCGGAATACCCTGAGCACGAATACCGGGGACACCCAGGTAACTATTTTCTCCCTTGATGTTATAACGGTTCACGCTTAGTTGAATGCGCTGATAGTCATCCAGCCAGTACCCGACTTTCGCTAACAGGTCGTAAGAACGGGAGTCCATGGTATCGCCCTGGGTGTTATCCACGCCGACAGGACGATTGTTGCCGTCCAGATACAGTCCCTGATTCTCATAGCCAATCGAGAACAGGTAGTCGAGATAATCTTCACGTCCATCGACTCGATAGGTCGTTTTATAGCTGGCGGTTTCGCCGCGAATCTTTTCCGTCGGGAGCGTAGTCTGTACGTTGACGTGCTGATTAAACGAGCCGTTTTCTGGTCGACGGGTGATGATATTAATCACCCCACCCGTCGCGCCCATTCCGTTGGTGGCATTGGCACCGTGGATTACTTCGATGCGCTCGACCATCGAGTAGTCTACTGTGTGCATCTCACGCCCGGTTGGACGTAGCGGATTGGATTGCGGGATACCGTCGATCAGAACCAACGGTGCACGACCGCGGAAATTTTCACCGCTGCCGCTCATTTTTTGACGGCTGGGGGAGAACGAAGGCAGCAAATTACTCAGAATTTGCGACGAGTCGGAGGTGACCTGCATCTGCTGCTCGATTTGCTCTTTGGTAATCACCGTGACCACCTGCGGCGCTTTCTGCTGCTGGATATTCGAGCGTGAGGCGGTAATCACCATCTCATCACCGCTCGTCTCATCCTTTTTCGTCGTGTCATCCTGTGCATACGCCGGAGCAATCAGCACGCATGGCATCAATGCGAGTAAAGTGCGCATCTGGTTCACTGTCCTTCCCCTTTGGTTATGTATCCAACCGTCAATAAAAGTCACCGCCTGTGACGAGGTGCTTACCTGGAAATCACCACCTCGGCACAGACAAAAAAATGCCAAAATGCTTCGTCTCACGCGAAACATCTTGGCGGGTATGATCGGTTCAGGCATAGAACGCAGAGTATTTCATTCTGTACGCCGCGAACGTTGCTGTCAGATCACTATGTCAGTACCAATACATATGTAATTGCTAATAACAATTATTATCATTCAATGAAATAAATTACAATTCTTTCGAATTCTTTCTATTTTTTTAACAAAATAAAGGTGTTACGCCAGATACAGGCAGCAATAGGTGAAAAAACCGACCGAATGCAATGTATTTTTGTGAACTTGATCACTCTATATCGCCATAAACCCCTGTAACCCGTCATATGATTAATAGCTTCCAGAAATAAGCGACGAGGCGTCCTCTGAACAGCCTGTGGGATCGCTACCGCTGACAAGCCGACCGCTGATAAACAAGGGGCTATTCTTGATAAACAAGGAACTATGCGTGATGAACAAGAGAAAACTGGCGTTCGCTGCCCTGGTTCTTGTCCTGCTCGGTGCGGGTTATGGTTTTTATCACCACCAGCAACAGCAGGAAAAACCGTTAACGCTCTACGGCAATGTCGATATCCGCACTGTCAATTTGGCCTTCCGCGTCGGCGGCAGAGTGGCCGAGCTGAACGTTGATGAGGGCGATGCCGTGCAGGCAGGCCAACCGCTGGCAACGCTGGACGCCGCACCTTATCTGAACGCACAACATCAGGCACAGGCGAACCTCGCCAGCGCGCAGGCACAGCTTCAGCTGTCGCAGGAAGGCTACCGACAGGAAGAGATCGCGCAGGTCCGCTCTCAGGTTGTCCAGAGTCAGGCGGCCTATGATTACGCCAACAGCTTCTACCAGCGTCAGCAAGGGCTGTGGGACAAACGTGCGATTTCCGCCAACATGCTCGACGATGCCAGAACGTCACGTAATCAGGCGCTTGCAACACTACAGGCAGCGAAAGACAAACTGAGCCAGTTCGAAAGCGGTAACCGACCGCAGGAAATTGCCGCCGCGCAGGCGGCGGTAGCACAGGCTGAAGCCGGACTGGCGCAGGCAGAACTGAATAAACAGGATGCCGAACTGCTGGCACCGTCTCCCGGCGTGATCCTCACTCGCGCCGCCGAAAAAGGCAGCATGCTGGCATCGGGCAGTACCGTTTTCACCCTTTCACTCACTCGCCCGGTTTGGGTCCGCGCCTACGTGAGCGAGAAAGATCTTGGCCGCGTCGTGCCCGGTAGCCAGATGCTGATTTACACCGATGGCCGCCCCAACCAGCCCTATCGTGGCAAAGTCGGTTTTGTCTCACCTAGCGCCGAATTCACACCGAAAAGCGTCGAAACGGAAGATCTTCGCACCGATTTAGTTTATCGCCTACGCATTGTCGTTAACGATCCCGATGACGGATTACGGCAAGGGATGCCGGTCACGCTGCGTTTTGACGATACGCGTGCGGAGGATGCCAATCGCGCTCACGAGCCCGTTCGCCATGACTAATTCTCCCGCGCAGATCGCGTTGGACGGGCTGGAAAAACGCTTTGCCGGACAGGAGAAACCCGCGCTCGCCAGCCTCACTGCCGAGATACACAGCGGTGCGGTTACCGGACTGGTTGGCCCCGATGGCGCGGGTAAAACCACCCTGCTACGTATGCTGGCCGGATTATTAACCCCCAGTCACGGAACACTGCGCGTGGCGAATCTGGATCCCATCCAGGAGGATCGTCAACTGCATGCCATTTTGGGCTACATGCCGCAAAAATTCGGCCTGTATGAAGATCTGACGGTGATGGAAAACCTGACGCTGTATGCCGACCTGCGCGGTATCACTGGCGAAGTGCGCAGAGAAACGTTCGAGCGCCTGCTGTCATTTACCGATCTGACCCGCTTTACCGACAGGCTGGCGGGCAAATTGTCCGGTGGCATGAAACAGAAGCTGGGGCTGGCCTGTACATTGCTGGGACAACCTAAGGTACTGCTGCTGGATGAACCGGGCGTGGGCGTCGACCCGATCTCTCGCCGTGAACTGTGGCACATGGTGCATGAACTGGCCGACGACGGCATGTTAATCCTGTGGAGCACGTCTTACCTTGATGAGGCGGAACAGTGTCGGGATGTGCTGCTGCTGAACGAAGGTGAACTGCTGTATCGCGGTGCGCCGCGCGATCTGACCGCACGCATGGCGGGACGTTGCATCCTGATTGATAGCGGCGAGCGCCGGCATCGGGATTTGTTACAGGAAGCGCTGCGGCTGCCACAGGTCAGCGACGGTGTGATTCAGGGGCAGTACGTCAGGCTGATGCTAAAACCCGATGCGGATCGAGCAGCGTTGCTCTCCGCCTTGCACCTGGAAACAGGCAGCCTGCACGACACCGATCCGCGCTTTGAAGATGCCTTTATCGACCTGCTGGGCGGCGGCCCGGCCAGTGATTCGTCGCTGGCGAGCATCATGCCGCAGATTGACGTGAGCGGTGGCGAAACAGTTATTGAAGCCCAGGCGCTGACGAAAAAATTTGGTGATTTCGCGGCAACCGATCACGTCAGTTTTCAGGTGAAGCGAGGAGAAATCTTCGGCCTGCTCGGCCCGAACGGCGCGGGAAAATCGACCACGTTCAAGATGATGTGCGGCCTGCTGGTGCCGACTGACGGCAAAGCGTTGGTGCTCGACATGGATCTGAAAACCAGCTCTGGCAAAGCTCGCCAGCATTTGGGTTACATGGCGCAAAAGTTCTCGCTCTACGGCAACCTGACCGTCGAACAGAACCTGCGCTTTTTCTCCGGCGTTTATGGACTCAAGGGCAAGGTGCAGCGCGATAAAATGGCCGGAATGACCGATGCCTTCAATTTCCAACCTATTTATCGCCAAACGCCGGACGCCCTGCCCTTGGGGTTCAAACAACGGCTGGCGCTAGCCTGTGCACTGATGCACGAACCCCACATTCTGTTTCTCGACGAACCGACCTCCGGTGTCGATCCGCTAACCCGGCGCGAGTTCTGGCTACATATCAACGGTATGGTCAACCGCGGCGTCACCGTAATGGTCACCACGCACTTCATGGACGAAGCCGAATATTGCGATCGCATCGGGCTGGTGTATCGCGGCAAGCTGATCGCCAGCGGCACGCCGGACGAACTGAAGCATCAGGCGGCCAGCGCACAGACGCCATCACCGACGATGGAGGAAGCGTTTATCGCGCTGATTCAGGCGTACGACGGAGAGGCGGAACATGGTTGAACAGAATAGGCCAGAGCAGGATAAAACGAGCCAGCACGGCAGCACGCATTTCTCCACGCGTCGCCTACGGGCGCTGTGCCTGAAAGAAACCCGCCAAATCTTGCGCGACCCCAGCAGCGGGCTGATTGCGTTCGTCATTCCGCTGCTGTTGCTGTTTATCTTCGGCTACGGCATCAATCTGGATTCCAGCCGCCTGCACGTTGGTATCCTGATGGAGCAACAGAGCGAAGACGCGCGCGATCTGGCGAATACCTTCGCGGCGTCGCCGTTTATCGAACCGACCATCAGCAATAATCGTCAATACCTGATCCAACAGATGCAGGCCGGCAGCATTCGCGGCTTGATCGTCATCCCCACCGACTTTGCTGAACGGCTGGCGCGGCCGGGCGATCGCGCACCGATCCAGGTCATCACCGACGGCAGCGAACCCAACACGGCGAATTTTGTGCAGGGATATGCGGAAGGCATCTGGCTGCTTTGGCAACAGCAGCGTGCGGAAGATCGCGGCGAGACGTTCGAGCAGCTTATCGAGGTGCAATCGCGCTACTGGTTTAATCCGGCCGCCATCAGCCAGCATTTCATCATTCCTGGCGCGATAACCATCATCATGACGGTGATTGGCGCGATCCTCACCTCGCTGGTGATTGCCCGTGAGTGGGAGCGCGGGACGATGGAGGCGCTGCTCTCTACGCAGGTCACCCGTACCGAGCTGCTGCTGTCCAAACTCATCCCTTATTACTTTCTTGGGATGATCGCCATGACACTGTGTATTCTGGTCTCCACCTTCATCATGCAGGTGCCCTATCGCGGCTCGCTGATTTTGCTGTTTGTCATCAGCAGCCTGTTTCTTGCCAGCACGCTGGGCATGGGGCTACTGATCTCTACCCTCACCCGCAACCAGTTCAACGCCGCGATGGTAGCGCTGAATGCAGCATTTCTGCCGGCCATCATGCTGTCCGGCTTTATTTTTGAAATCGACAGCATGCCGGAATTTGTCCGCGGCGTGTCGTACATCATCCCGGCGCGCTATTTTGTCAGCACGCTGCAAACGCTGTTTCTTGCGGGGAATATCGGTACGGTGCTGATGACCAACCTGCTGTTTCTCATTCTCTCCGCACTGGTCTTTATTGGCCTGACGGCCTGGCAAACCCGGCGCAGGCTGGATTAGGGAGCGACTATGCTGCATCGTCTGTGGACGTTGATTATTAAGGAGCTGCAATCGCTGCTGCGCGATCCGCAAACACGCTCCATTCTGGTGCTGCCCGTTATTCTTCAGGTTTCCCTGTTTCCTTTTGCTGCGACGCTCGACGTGACCAACGCGACCATTGCGATTTACAGCGAAGACAACGGCCCCCATGCGATAGAACTGACGCAGCGCTTTGCCAAAGCGAAATCCTTTTCTCACGTGCTGATGCTGCATAATTCGCAGGATATTGCACCGACGTTAGATAATCAGCACGCGCTTCTCATTTTGCGCTTCCCGCCGCAGTTCTCACGCGATATCGCCAGCGGGAACAGCACGTCACTCCAGCTTATTCTCGACGGCAGACGCTCAAATAGCGCACAGATCGCCGCTAACGATGTACAACACATCGTGCGGGATTATCAGTTGGAGTTGCTGGCAGCCAGGCCGGTTCAAAGCGGCGCGAATCAGAACAATCCAAACAACAGCGAGCTGGTAGTGCGCCACTGGTATAACCCGAATCTGGATTACAAATGGTTTGTCGTACCGTCGCTGATTGCCATGATCGCCACTATCGGCGTACTGATTGTTACGGCGCTTTCCGTGGCACGCGAACGGGAACAGGGTACGCTGGAACAACTGCTGGTTTCGCCGCTGTCCACCAGCCAGATCTTTATTGGCAAGGCCGTGCCTGCGCTGATTGTCGCCACGTTTCAGGCAACGATCGTGCTGCTGGCGGGCATACTGATTTACCATATCCCTTTCGCCGGATCGCTGCTGCTGTTTTACACCACGATGCTCATCTACGGCCTGTCACTGGTGGGCTTCGGCCTGCTGATTTCTTCGCTATGCTCAACGCAGCAGCAGGCGTTTATCGGCGTGTTCGTCTTCCTGATGCCCGCGATTCTGCTTTCCGGCTATGTGTCGCCGGTTGAGAACATGCCGATCTGGTTGCAGCACCTCACCTGGGTTAACCCGATTCGTCACTTCACCGACATCACCAAGCAGATTTACCTCAAGGACGCGGATTTCAGCATTATCTGGGGAAGCCTGTGGCCGCTGTTCATCATCACGCTGACCACCGGCTCGGCGGCCTACGCGATTTTTCGACGGAATATTGCGTAATAGCAGGTAAGGGAAAAAGATAACCAAGTGGCGTAAAAAATTGTGCTGAGGTGGCGTGGCCGCCGTGTGAGCGGCAGGACGCCGCGAAAGCCAGTGCCGCGTCGGGAACGCGTCACTGGCGGCACGAATAGCGGTCACGAGCGCTGAAGGCACCGCGTAGCGGCACAATTAACGCCAAACAGCCAGAGGTCAAGGAGCTGCGGCAACTGAGCGCTCCTTGTCGGGCGTGTGATTAGGCACAAAAAACGCTATGTTTGACACGCCCGAAACCTTTGCACTGATTCACATAACGCAGTAAAGCATTTAGGTTACAGCCTTGTCCTTAACGACGATTACCGAAAATACGCAGCAGCATCAGGAACAGGTTGATGAAATCGAGGTACAGGGTCAACGCGCCCACAATGGAGTATTTACGGAAGCTGTCTTTGTCATCAACGGACAGCTGCTCGCCGATATTTTTTAGCTTCTGGGTGTCATACGCGGTCAGACCGACAAACACCACAACACCGATATAGGTCACAGCCCACATCAGCGCTTCGCTTTTCAGCCACAGGTTCACCAGCGAGGCCAGCACAATCCCGATCAGCGCCATGAACAGCATGCTGCCGAAGCCGCTCAAATCACGCTTCGTGGTGTAGCCGTACAGGCTCATCGCCCCGAACATCCCCGCCGTAATGACAAAGGTGCTGGCGATGGATTCACCGGAGTACATAATGAAAATGCTGGAGAGCGTCAGCCCCGTCAGCGCTGAATAGAGCATAAACAGCGACGTGGCGACCGTACCGCTCAGGCGCTGTACCATGCCGGAAATCACAAAGACCAGCCCCAGTTGGGCAATGATCAGGCCGAAGAAGGTGATCTGGCTGGAGAAAACAAAGTTCAGTACGGCGGGCGTATTCGCAGCGTACCAGGAGACGAACGCCGTCAGCAGCAGGCCGCAGGTCATCCAGCCATAAACCTGTGCCATATAGGCCTGAAGACCAGACTGCGAGCGTTCAACGATTGAACCCGAGCGTGGATATCTGTCCATGATGTTACCTTTGCATAAAAGTTATCTGATTAACGCGGCGCAAACCGCCCGTTTGAGGACGCGACACGAAAGACGCCTTCCCCGCATCCTTTTATCCTAACACAGAAATGGACTACCAGCGTTGCGCGGCCTGCTTATCACTGTCGCGTGATTCCACCCAGCGTTCGCCTTCCGGCGTCGCTTCCCGCTTCCAGAATGGCGCGCGGGTTTTCAGGTAATCCATAATAAATTGGGCGGCATCAAACGCCGCGCTACGGTGAGCGGCACTGACACCAACGAACACAATTTCATCGCCCGGATAGAGTGCGCCCACCCGATGAATCACGCTTACACGCGGCAGTTCCCAGCGCTCGCGTGCCAGTTCGACAATCTCTGCCAGCGCCTTTTCCGTCATGCCGGGATAGTGTTCCAGCGTCAACGCGCTAACGTCCTTCGCCAGATTGTGGTTACGCACCTTACCGGTGAACGTCACGACCGCGCCGTCTTCATCACACTGCGCCAGCCACTGATATTCATCACCTACGTTGAAGTTCTCTTCGCCGACCCGAATACGCGTCTCTGCCACGATCAACCTCCCGTTACCGGTGGGAAAAACGCCACTTCATCGCCGTCCTGTAACGGATGCGTGAGCTCAACCAGCGACTGGTTCACCGCAGCCAGCAATTTGCCGGACTCCAGCGCCAGCGCCCAGCGTGCGCCACGTTGGCATAGCGCCTGCCGGACGTCTTCTACGGTGGCATACTCAGCAGGCAGCGACAGGCTGTCTGTCTCGATCAGCTCACGAACTTGTGCAAAAAACAGAATCTTGATCATGCGCCCTCCGCCGTAAAGTCGCCGGATTTGCCGCCGCTTTTCGCCAGCAGACGCACCGGACCAATCACCATGTCTTTCTGCACGGCCTTGCACATGTCATAGATGGTCAGCGCGGCGACGGAGGCCGCCGTCAGTGCTTCCATCTCCACGCCGGTTTTCCCCGTCAGACGACACACGGATTCAATGCGAACCCGATTGTGCTCCGGCTGCGCTTCCAGCTCGACAGCGACTTTGCTCAGCAGCAGCGGGTGACAAAGCGGAATCAGTTCCCAGGTCCGTTTCGCCGCCTGAATGCCGGCGATGCGTGCGGTGGCGAACACATCGCCCTTGTGGTGGCTGCCGGCAATAATCATTGCCAGCGTCTGCGGTGCCATTTCAACGAAGGCTTCCGCGCGGGCTTCGCGCACGGTTTCAACTTTGGTGGACACATCCACCATCGCGGCTTCACCAGCGGCGTTAATGTGGGTCAATTGTGGCTTAGATGATGACATAATGAATAAGGCTTACCGTTAAGAGGTTTTTTTCACGTGCGGGTAAAAATTGCACGGCTTCTGGCGCGCATCCAGCTGTTCCTGAATGATGCGTTCCCATGCGGTTCGACAGGCACGAGTTGAACCCGGCATAGCGAAAATCACCGTCTGGTTAGCCAGACCGGCAAGCGCACGGGATTGCAGCGTCGCCGTACCAATATCTTCGTACGACACCATGCGAAACAGCTCGCCGAAACCTTCAATTTCCCGATCGAACAAGACGCCAATGGCTTCCGGCACCACATCCCCTGCGGTAAAACCCGTCCCACCATTAATCAAAATGCCCTGCACGTCGTCACTGGCAATCCACGCCGATACCCGTGCCCGAATCTGGTACAGGTTCTCTTTCACGATGGCGCTGTCGACGATGTGGTGCCCCGCAGACTGCGCCGCTTCACGCAGATAGTCGCCGGAGGTGTCATCTTCCGCCGTACGGCGTTCGGAAACGGTCAGAACCGCAAGATTGAGAGAAACAAATTCGCTGCTGACTTTGCTCATGTCAGGCTCCTTTAAGAATCAGTGATGTCGCGGATTAACCGCCGATAAATGACAGGTTTTGCGTGATGCCGCTATTCCCTTCATGCAGGAAATGGGTCTGCTTCTTCGTCGATAATCCACCCGAGATACGCATTTTCAAATCATCGAGGTGACGATCGTCAGCCAGTAAATCGCGCAGTGGGATACCCTGTTCGCCAAAGAGACACAGGTGAAGATTCCCTATGGCCGAGACTCGCAGGCGGTTACAGCTCAGGCAGAAATCTTTCTCATACGGCATAATCAGCCCGATTTCGCCCTGATAGTCAGGATGGCTGAACACCTGCGCCGGGCCGTCGCTGCGTGCACGTTGCTGCTGCTGCCAGCCTTGCTGCAACAGTTGCTGGCGGATCACCTCGCCGGAAACATGGTGGCGGCGAAACAGATCGCCTCCTTCTCCGGTTTCCATCAGCTCAATAAAGCGTAGTTGAATCGGGCGGTGTTTAATCCAGTCGAGAAAGGTTTGCAGGCTGCCCGCGTTCACATCACGCATCAGCACCGTGTTAACTTTGACCTTGGCAAAGCCACAGTCAAAGGCAGCGTCGATGCCATCCATCACCTGCCGGAATTTGTCCTGCCCGGTAATCGCATGAAACTGGCGTGCATCCAGACTGTCCACGCTCACGTTCAGCGCCGTTAGCCCTGCATCGCGCCACTGTGCAACGTCCCGCGCAAGGCGATAGCCGTTGGTCGTGACCGCCAGCGTGCGAATCGCGGGGTTTTCACGAATGGCTGCGATGATATCGACAAAGTCACGGCGCAAAGACGGTTCACCACCGGTGAGGCGGACTTTTTCCGTCCCTAATTCGGCAAAGGCGCGGCTGACGCGACGAATTTCATCGAGTGATAAAAAGCGATGTGGATTAGTGCCATTGGCCTGATAACCATCCGGCAGACAGTAGGTACAGCGAAAATTGCAGACGTCTGTGATAGACAGACGCAAATAGTAGAACTTGCGCGCAAACGCATCAGTCAGTTGACTCACCATAAACACCTTTCCAAATTCGGGAGATGCAGGCATTTCTGCCTCGCACCCTGGTGACCGCGAAGGCCACGGCCAGGGCACCGTATCACGCGCACTACGCGCATCACTTAGGCACCAAGGCTAGGAGTTTGATTCAGCTCAGTTATCCGTTAAACAGCAGCGAGATAACCGATCAGGAATCGTGATTTCATTAAGCAGTCTACTGCGAAAAAGCACAGTCAACCACTCTCAAAATCGATATATAAATAAATATATAGCGAATTTTCAATATCTTATGGTGTACAGCATACGGAAAAATACGCGGCAGAAATTGTCTCAGGTCATGCCTGCGTGAGGATTTTTCGCGTTTTAAGGTGAAATCAGCTACCTTAGCGACAATTGTCACACGTTATTCATATTCCTCTGACTCATTCATAAGGTTTTCTATGCGCAATCGCACGTTGGCCGACCTCGACAGGGTTGTCGCACTCGGAGGTGGACACGGTTTAGGTCGTGTGATGTCTTCGCTCTCTTCCCTGGGTTCACGGCTAACCGGCATTGTCACGACGACAGATAACGGCGGCTCGACTGGCCGCATCCGTCGTTCTGAAGGCGGTATTGCCTGGGGCGATACCCGCAACTGCCTGAATCAACTCATTACGACGCCCAGCGTGGCATCTGCGATGTTTGAGTATCGGTTTAACGGTAACGGGGAACTGGCCGGACACAATCTGGGTAACCTGATGCTAAAAGCGCTCGACCACCTGAGCGTGCGACCGCTGGAAGCCATTAACCTGATTCGCAACCTGCTCAAAGTGGACGCTTTTTTAATTCCGATGTCCGAGCATCCTGTCGATTTAATGGCAATTGATGAACAGGGCAACCCCGTTTATGGTGAAGTCGAGATCGATCAGTTGGCAGCCTTGCCACAAGATTTGATGCTGTACCCGACGGTGCAGGCCACGCGCGAGGCGATTGATGCCATCGCAAAGGCTGACCTGATTTTGATTGGTCCCGGCAGCTTTCTGACCAGCCTGATGCCGCTGTTGCTGCTAGATGATCTGACACAGGCGCTCCGCCGCACGCCAGCCCCCATGGTGTACATCGGCAATCTGGGCAGCGAGCAGAGCAACCCCGCTGCCCGCCTGACGCTGGTGGAGAAGCTATCCTGGATTGAACACAAGGTAGGGAAACCCGTGGTTGATGCTGCGATTGTCGGTCCAAAAGTCGATATCAGCCAGATTGGCGACCGGCTGGTCGTGCAGCAGGCGCTGGCAGCAGAAGATGTTCCTCACCATCACGACCGTGAGTTACTGCGCCAGGCCATCGATCGTGCGCTACAGCTGTTGGGCTCTCAACCCCGCAACCACGGCGTATAAGTCACGCCAATCAGAATGCCTTCGGGACTCAGGAAACGCGTGACCTGCTGTCCCCAAGGTTCAAGACGGTTTTCCACCAGCAACACATAGCCTTGCGCTTTCAGCGTGCTGGTCGCTTCCACCATGTCAGTCACTTCGAACTCCAGCCAGCTTTGCGGTTCAGGAAGATCCGTAGGCCAACTTCCGTGCCCAAAACAGGACTCGCTAGCCTGTGACAGCGGCCACAACGCGAAATGCTTCACGCCCCCCATCTCATCGCTCACCAGATAGTCGCTCCCTTCCGCAACGGGCTTCAGCGGCAGCTTCAGCGTATCAACATAGAGCGCATGGCTGGCAGAAAGCGATTTCACGATCGGCCCAAAACCCGCCACAAACAGCACTTCTACACCCGGTATAGTCTGATCCATCATTGATCCTCAGTGAGCGCTTGCATCGTTAAGATACAGCGATAAATTGTGCGCGCAGTGCTTGTACTTCATCGCGTAGCGCAGCTGCCTCTTCAAATTCAAGGTTCTGCGCGTGCGTCAACATCTTGCTTTCCAACTCGCGGATTTTCAGCTCCAGCGCCTTCGGCGTCATAAGTTCATAGCGTACTGCTGGCTCTGCCGCTTTACGATTGCCACGCCCTTTGCCTTTGTTCGTCGGCTGCCCCAACTGCAGGATATCGGAAATCTTCTTATTGATTCCCTGCGGCACAATGCCGTGCTCGGCGTTGTAGGCTTCCTGCTTCTCGCGGCGACGCTCCGTTTCACCAATCGCTTTTGCCATTGATGCCGTAATCTTGTCGCCGTAGAGAATGGCTTTGCCGCGCAGGTTACGTGCCGCACGGCCAATCGTCTGGATCAGGGAACGTTCAGAGCGCAAGAAGCCCTCTTTGTCGGCATCCAGAATCGCCACCAGCGACACTTCAGGCATATCCAGTCCTTCACGCAGCAGGTTGATACCCACCAGCACGTCGAACTCACCAAGGCGCAAATCACGGATGATTTCCACACGCTCGACGGTATCGATATCCGAGTGCAGATAACGTACCCGCTCACCGTGTTCTTCCAGATACTCCGTCAGGTCTTCCGCCATTCGCTTGGTCAGCGTGGTGACCAGTACCCGTTCGTTAATCGCGGCACGCAGACGAATTTCGGAAAGCAGATCGTCCACCTGTGTTGCGACAGGCCGCACTTCGATGATGGGATCGAGCAATCCGGTGGGACGCACCACCTGATCGATCACTTCACCGCCCGATTTTTCCAATTCATAGTTACCCGGCGTCGCAGAGACGTAGATCGTCTGTGGAGCCAGCGCTTCAAATTCTTCAAATTTCATCGGTCGGTTATCCAGCGCCGAAGGCAGCCGGAAACCATATTCGACCAGCGTCTCTTTACGCGCGCGGTCACCGCGATACATACCGCCGATCTGAGGAACCGTGACGTGGGATTCATCGATGACCAGCAGCCCGTCTGCAGGCAGATAGTCAAACAGCGTCGGTGGCGGCTCGCCGGGACCGCGACCAGAAAGGTAGCGCGAGTAGTTTTCGATACCGGAGCAGTAGCCCAGTTCGTTCATCATCTCCAGATCAAACTGCGTGCGCTGACTCAGCCGCTGCTCTTCCACCAGTTTGTCATTGGCCAGCAGCACCTTTTTACGGTCGGCCAGTTCAACCTTGATGTCTTCCATCGCCTGCAAAATACGCTCACGCGGCGTGACGTAGTGCGTTTTCGGATAGATGGTATAGCGCGGCACCGTCTGGAGGACATGCCCCGTCAGCGGGTCAAACAGCGACAGCCGCTCCACTTCCTCATCGAACAGTTCAACACGCAGCGCGATTTCGTCAGATTCCGCAGGGAAGATATCGATCACCTCACCACGCACGCGGAACGTACCGCGCTGAAACGCCTGATCATTGCGTGAATACTGTAATTCGGCCAGGCGTCGCAAAATAGCGCGCTGGTCAATCAGCATGCCCTGCGTCAGGTGCAGCATCATTTTCAGATAGAGATCGGGATCGCCCAGACCGTAGATCGCGGATACCGAGGCCACGACGATCACATCGCGCCGCTCTAGCAGCGCTTTTGTCGCGGAAAGGCGCATCTGTTCGATATGTTCGTTAACCGACGCGTCTTTTTCGATGAAGGTATCCGAGCTTGGAACGTAAGCTTCTGGCTGATAATAGTCGTAGTACGACACGAAGTACTCGACGGCATTATCAGGAAAGAATTCTTTCATTTCGCCATACAGCTGAGCTGCCAGCGTTTTATTCGGTGCCAACATCATCGTCGGCCGATTGAGGTCGGCAATCACGTTGGCGATCGTGAACGTCTTACCTGAACCTGTTACCCCGAGCAGCGTTTGGTGCGCTAACCCGTCTTCCAGGCCCTCTTTTAAACGACGAATGGCCTCAGGCTGATCGCCTGCCGGTTTAAAGTCGGAATTCAGTGTAAATACTTTACTCATCGTTAAGCACGCTACTTATCGTTATTACCCATCGCGCAATGCGATGTTCGTGGGTGGATGCTCGGAGGCAGGTAAAAGGCACAGACTGACGATTTCAGGCACGGCAGCGAGGTGTCATCGTCATCCCTCGTCGTACCGTTATCACCCTGACAGCGACGACACTGACAGGTGTGACACGCGATGCTTTATTTTGAATGCCAATGACGAAATTCGCCACCGCAATGATACTGGATATAAAAACAGCATCAAGGAAATTATCTCTGGATTGGATGATTAATCGACAAATGAATTTGCTAGCACATTCATATTCAATCTACCAGATAAAATCATCATCATTTATCCCCAGATTTGGTAAAAATGTAACATGCGGAGATGCCCGATGACGTTAATTTATGCAACTACGCCCCATTGATGTTCAAGACGCTTGATTTTACTTAAGCATATGATAATAAATAGATTATCAAAACCGTGGAGAATAGCGTCAACCTGGCGACAACCCGCGCCAGCTCTCGGTTAGGGCGCGTTGTCTATCCATAATACACATAGTTATCCACAGAAATGGTGGATAACTCCCACAACCCCGCATCAGCACTGAGTTAGAGAAATACCCGCTTCATTCGCGATTCCCCCTGATATGGATTTTCTTCACACTCTTTCTGTGATTTATCGCATAAGTATTAGACGGAAAAAGACTAAAAACAGCAGAGGGCTAAATCGCAACAATTCAGGCATGACGGGGAGTTAGGGGAAAACTCAAGAAGGTTTTAGCTATTAATCGGCATGAAAATGTAGGTTTTACACTCATGAAACAGATGCCAGTAAAAAACAACAAAAACCGGTGCTTGATTAAACGCAGGCGAAGGGTTTGCTAAAAACGCTCATATCTACAACGTTCGCAACAGTACCACCTGCATACCAACCATCTTTCTTTCCTGATCCACAGAGAGCACGATTCTCTTGGTGCTATCTTTACTCAGCCACTCTTCCCAGCCTTGTTCTACCTTTTCACGGGTACAACCGATTGAAATAAGATAGTTCCTTAGAGACGCTATATCCGTGGTGTCTTCAAAATGAACCGCGCTCACTTCCGAGCCAGGCCCCTCTGGAGGAGCATGCACAAACTGGTAAACCGTCGATATCCGCGGTGCATCTTTGACTATCTCATCAGTGAGGTCGTCGTAAAGAGCTTTATCTTCCATGGTATAGTATTCAATACCATCTAATTGAAAGAAAAAGATAAAAAAGAACAACAGCAGCCCCACGACAGCACAGGTAATGATCAAATTCCGCAGCAAACGATATAGCGTCGCCATTTATCCTCCAAAATAGCGCAGAATCACTTCGGATCCATCATCAACCGCAATACCCACCTTTTCAGACGGAACCGGAGCATAAGGCTTTATTGCCGTCATAAATGCAGGCAACACGCCGAAATAGGGCCGTGCATTAGGATTTTTCTCCGGATCGGGGAAGAGCAGTGGCCGGAATGATTGATTCTTAAACGCACCGATAGGGCCGTAAAAATCCCAGCGTTTTAATGCCTCGTCCCTGCTAATCGGCTTAAGCTCAGAGAAATAATGCATACCATCAACAGCCCGATAAAAGCCCAATAAGTCTGAGACTAAATCTTCGCCGCTAAACCCGCTGTCTGTGAGAAAGTTAAACGGAAAGCTCCCCTGTAGTCCCTCAAAGCGATAAGCGACTTTCATCATCATAGCTAACGTGATGCTGAACTGCTCGCTACGCGATACGCCTTTTTTGATGCGCCAGACGGTATATTTAGATGCACCGATTCTTTTCCTAAATTTCCGCATATCTTGAAAATATGTCACATCATAATAAGGCTTGTCTCCACTCTCACCTGCCTCAAATTGAAGTAGTAACGTTCTGATATCGTCGCCTTGGGCATGACCTAAATCAACCCAACCAAGCACTTCGGTATAGACCAATCCATAAGTTAGCGACGTTGCCGCAGAGCCATCCACAATATCCGAACGTTTACTCATAAAACCCTCAATGTGTCCTTATTTACGGACTGCAGCACAGGAAAATAGAAACAGCCAGAACAAAATGAATCAGTCATCACTTCACATAACGGTATCTTGCCAGAACAGATAGGAACTGGTGCGTGCAGCCACATGTTCCCATTCAATGGTGTGAAATTTAAAAGAAACACTTTCGCTCGGTTGCAAATCGTTGTGCGTTAAAGAATTAGGATACACAGCATTGATGCCAGAAATAATTCCGCCTAATAACCTTATTTTAAAATACAGCTCATTGCCGCCCGCCATGGCTGTCCGATAAAGAGAGAGTTCACAGGTTAACTTTTCTTTATCACCCAGAGCCTGGGATAATAGCGGCGTTGATTTATCGATGGGCTTTCTGATTTGGAGGGGATAGAATGAAACGTTATCTTCGCGCATAACGCTGGTATTTAATTCATAAACAAAAATCTCATCTTCGTGTCCAGACTGATGCAGGTTTCCTATCGACGCCATGGTGGAGCACCCTGCTGATATCAATCCTTGTTTATCGCCATTAAGTGAAAGATAAATAATATTCGCCATGATACGTTCCTTGAATCACGTTAGTTGTTCGCATAAATATTTTTAATAAAAACACATCTAATAAAACAAATGTTGCGATATTTATTCTATCACCATTATTTCATGAACGACCAGACATTAATGAAATGTAGCTTTTAAAAAAGAAATGGATTAATGCTTCCATTAAGAATACCGCATTAACCCATTAAATGAGGAAATAATAAATAACGCTATTATCATTTGGCATGAAATAATCAGTCAATATTAAAAATACCCCGATTTTTAATGGCGTTACTCATTTCGCTAATAGCCCAATATCAACGTATTGTCCCAAATCATGCTGCTGAAGATCCAGTACATAAGGAATTTCGCCCAGCATCGGCGCGGGCAGGCGCTGTTGCAACGTTTGCAGATACGGCTGGTGCCATTTTCCGGGTGGCGTGATGTCATTAGCAATCCAGCCGCCAAGGCGCAGGCCCGCGTGTTGAATGGCGTGGGCCGTTAACATCGCGTGGTTGATACAACCCAACTTGATGCCGACCACCAAAATCACGGGAAGCTGTTCCTGTACCACCCAGTCAGCAAACGTATCCTGCTCTGACAGCGGCGTAAACCACCCGCCAGCGCCTTCGACCAGCAGCCAGTCTGCCTGCGTTTCTAATGCCCGTAGCCCTGCGGACAACGCTGGGAGATGGATAGGCCGCTGCTCCACCGCACTGATAATATGCGGTGACGTCGGTTCCATAAACGCCAGCGGGTTCACCGCCTGATACTCCAGCCGGACGCTGCTATTGGCCTGAAGCGCCAGCGCATCGCTGTTGCGAATGCCATCGGCCGTCATTTCACAGCCGGACGCCACGGGTTTATAGCCTGCGGTACGGTATCCTGCCTGATTCGCAGCCTGAAGTAGCGCCGTACTCGCAACCGTTTTCCCGACTTCGGTATCCGTGCCCGTCACAAACCAGCGCTCAATCACGATAAATCACTCCATAAACCAGTTGATAGCTGAGCGGGTAGCCGCCCTGCTCTTGCGGATAATGGGCAGACAACGCCGCCAGACGTGTCCGGCTCAATAGTCCCGGCGTACGCCCTTCGTGCAGCCAGGTCGCGCCAATCCCCTTCAGCGATTTCATCAACGTCAATACATCGGGAAAAAGGCAGACTTCACGTTCTTGAACTAAATGATGCCGGTATGGCTGACAGGCCGCGTCGATAGCGGAGAGCGGCAGAAAGCGATTCGTCCGCTGTGTGCCGTCCAATCGCTGCCACGCCTGTGACAGTTCGCTTAAGGAACCGTCCGCCAGCGTCGCAAACGCAATCACGCCACCCGGCCGCGTAACCCGATACAGCTCGGCCAGCGCACGCGGTAGCGAGTCACACCACTGCACAGCCAGATTGCTATAGCTGATATCCACACAGCCATCCGCCAGCGGCAGATTTTCGATATCCCCTTCCTGATAGCAGTCTGCTGCGTCCAGTCCACGGGCATACGCCAGCATGTCTACCGATAAATCCAGCGCGGTCACATAGTGACCAGCCTGACGCCAATGGCGGCTAAAATGCCCGGTTCCGCACCCCGCATCCAGCACCTGTAGACCGCCGTGCGGCGGCATCAATGCCAGCAGACGTTCTCCGCTGGTACGTTGCAGCTCGGCAAAGCGATCGTAACACCCCGCCGCACGCCCAAACGCCTGCGCAATCGCCTGCTTGTTATAGTTTTCTGTCAGCATGGTGCAATACCGTAAGCAAACGACTGATATCTTCCGGCTGATGTTCCGCCGTTAGCGTAATCCGCAGACGGGCGCTGCCGACAGGTACTGTCGGCGGGCGCATCGCACTGACCCACACGCCCTGTTCACGCAGTTGGCTCATCAGGGCCAATGCCCGCGCGTTCTCACCGACAATCAGCGGCTGAATCGCACTCTGTGAATCCATCAGTTGATAGGTGGAGTTGGAAAAAACCGCGCGGAACTGGGCGATGTTACGTCGTAGCGCCTCGCGCCGCGCGTCGCCCTGTCGGACACAGTTAACTGCCGTACTCAGCGCACAGGCCTGTGCAGCAGGCATCGAGGTGCTGTAAATCAAATGACGAGCGAATTGTAGGAAATACTCGGCCAGCGGTTCCGCGCACAGTACCGCCGCGCCGCTCACTCCGAACGCCTTGCCAAACGTGACAATCAGCAGTTCGGGTTTAACGTCCTGTTGCCAACAGCTGCCGCGACCTTCATCACCCAGCACGCCAATCCCGTGTGCATCGTCCACCATCAGCCAGGCATCGTGCGCTCGACACTGAGCTTGCAGCGCAGACAGCGGCGCAGTATCGCCATCCATGCTGAAAACGCCTTCGGTCACCACCAGCGTCTGACCGCCCGTCGGTTTTTCCAGCAGAGTTTGCAGGCTATCGACCTGATTGTGTTTAAAGCGGCGCAGCGTCGCGGGTGACTGTGCAGCCGCTTCCAGCAGTGAAGCGTGGCTGAGCTTATCGGCAAAAATACGGTCTTCCGCCTGTGCCAGCGCAGCCACCACCGCCTGATTCGCGGCATAGCCGGAAATAAACAGCAGCGCGCGCGGGTAGCCCAGCCAGTCGGCAAGCTGATTTTCCAGCGCGGCATGGGCATCGGTATATCCCGTCACATGCCCGGAACCGCCGCTGCCAATACCGTATTGCTCAGCGCCCTGCTGCCAGGCGCGCACAATCTCCGGGTGGTGACTCAGCCCCAGATAGTCGTTGCTGGAAAAATTCAGGTAGCAGCGGTCGCCCTGCATCAGCCAGCGCCCGCTACCGCCTTGATTCACCCGCCGCACACGGTAGGCATCATCGCGCTGGCGTTGTACCAGCGCGGCGTCAATACGTTGCTGCCAGCTCATGATGCAGCGCGCCTTGCCCGACGATTTGCAGGCTGGACGTTATACCGCAGCATTATAAAACTGCTCGCTATCAGCGTTAATCAGCTGTTCCGCCAACCGCTGTTGCTGTTGGTTATCTCCGTACTCGGTCCCCGTCTGCTGCGGATTCAGACCTAATTTGAGGAACAGCGCCAGATCTTTGTCTTCTTTGGGGTTTGGCGTGGTAAGCAGTTTGCAGCCGTAGAAAATGGAGTTCGCGCCGGCCATAAAACACATCGCCTGCGTTTGCTCACTCATCTGCTCGCGTCCGGCAGACAGGCGCACATAGGAGGCTGGCATCATGATGCGCGCAACAGCAATAGTCCGAATAAAATCAAACGGATCGACATCATCGTTATCCGCCAGCGGCGTACCTTTCACCTTCACCAGCATGTTGATCGGCACGCTTTCCGGCGGCGTCGGCAGGTTAGCCAGTTGCACCAGCAGCCCGGCGCGGTCGCGCACGGTTTCCCCCAACCCAACGATGCCACCGGAACAGACTTTAATGCCCGCGCCGCGCACTTTATCCAGCGTATCCAGACGTTCCTGATACGTACGAGTGGTGATGATGCTGCCGTAAAATTCCGGCGAGGTATCGAGGTTATGGTTATAGAAATCCAGTCCGGCAGAGGCCAAACGCTCGGCCTGATCGTTGTGCAGCGTCCCCAGCGTCATGCAGGTTTCCATTCCCATCGCTTTCACGCCTTGCACCATCTGTTCCAGATACGGCATGTCACGCTCGTGCGGGTTTTTCCACGCCGCCCCCATACAAAAGCGCGTCGATCCTGCGGCTTTCGCCTGACGGGCCGACTCCAGCACCTGTTCAACCTGCATCAGGCGTTCGGTATCAATCCCGGTACGGTAGCGGGAACTTTGCGGACAATACTTACAGTCCTCAGGACAGGAACCGGTTTTGATCGACAGTAGCGTACTAACCTGCACCTGACGGGGATCAAAATGCTGACGGTGGATCTGCTGCGCTTCAAACATCAGTTCCAGAAAGGGTTTATTAAATAAGTCTTGCGCTTGCTCAAGCGTCCAGTACATGCGGTCAGCCACTTCGGCATCTCCAAACTAAAAACGTTTCGCCAGTGTAAATTAACCCGATATACTGTCAACCAAATAGAATCTATTTTGGTTTACGAAAGATCATCATGAGCCCGGAAGACATTGCTTTTGACCAGCGCCATATTTGGCATCCCTACACCTCAATGACCGAACCGCTGCCCTGCTATCCGGTCGTATCAGCCAGCGGCGTCGAGCTTCAGTTGGATGACGGGCGTCGCCTGATTGACGGTATGTCATCGTGGTGGGCAGCGATTCACGGTTACAACCATCCGACGATCAATCAGGCAGTGGAGGCTCAGCTCAGCCAGATGTCGCACGTGATGTTTGGCGGGATCACCCATCCGGCGGCGGTGGCGTTGTGCCGCCAACTGGTGGGCATCACGCCGGATGCGCTGGAATGCGTGTTTCTGGCGGATTCCGGCTCGGTAGCCGTCGAAGTGGCAATGAAAATGGCGCTGCAATATTGGCAAGCACGCGGTGAAACCCGTCAGCGCTTTCTCACCCTGCGTCATGGCTATCACGGCGACACCTTCGGTGCGATGTCCGTGTGCGATCCGCAAAATTCGATGCACAGCTTGTATCAGGGCTATCTGCCGACCCACCTGTTTATCGATGCGCCTCCATGCGCCGCGATCAACGAAGGCGGTTTTACCGACGACTGGCAGGAAGCGGATATCGCGCCGCTCCAGTCGATGCTGTCAGCGCACGCCCATGAGATCGCAGCCGTGATTCTGGAACCCATCGTGCAGGGTGCGGGCGGCATGCGCTTTTATCATCCGGCCTATCTGCGTCGGGTTCGGGAACTGTGCGATCAATGGGGGATCTTGCTGATTGCCGATGAGATCGCGACCGGATTTGGCCGCACCGGCAAACTGTTTGCCTGCGAACATGCGGAGATTTCACCCGATATTATGTGTCTGGGGAAAGCGCTTACCGGCGGTTATATGACGCTCTCCGCCACGCTGACCACTCGGACAGTTGCGGAAACCATCAGCAACGGCGCGGCGGGCTGTTTTATGCACGGCCCCACATTTATGGGCAATCCGCTCGCCTGCGCGGCAGCAAACGCCAGCTTATCGCTGCTGGCGCAGAACCGCTGGCAGGAGCAGGTCAAACAGATTGAACAGCAGCTGCGAGAAGCGCTGCAGCCCTGCGCGGATTCGCCGCTGGTGGCGAACGTTCGCGTACTGGGCGCTATCGGCGTGGTGGAAACGCAGCGTCTGGTTAATATGGCGCGACTACAGCGTTTCTTCGTCGAGCGCGGCGTCTGGATTCGTCCCTTTGGCCGACTTATTTATCTGATGCCGCCGTTTATCATTCAGCCTGATGAACTGCGTAAGCTGACCGATGCGGTCTGTGCCGCGATTCGTGATGAACGGCTATTTAAATAATCGGCAGCTCAAGGCGCACACTCCCGTGCGCCTTAACATCACTTTCCCTATTTTATGTCGTATCATCACTATTCATTACCGCTCTTATAATTATTTCATGAATAAGATTTTCATTTTATTCATGAGTAACACGTTAAATTATGCTGGTATCGAATGAAATAACAATAAACTGTTAAGCACACCACAGTTTATATTTAATCAGCCATAGACACTGACTAAATACGTGCTAAATTTCAGAGTGAAACATCCCGAGCATATATTAAAAGGAGATTTATTATGCTTATTATGAATACTCATTCGCCGCGTACTTTCCGCACCTTTCTCCCCGCAATTCTGTCTGTTTTATTACTCTCGCCCTTAACGGTTTCTGCCGCCAGTTCCTCAAAGGACGCAGATAAACTCTATTTTGAAAATAATAAATATTATGTATTCAATAACGTCTGGGGAAAAGATGAAGTAAAAGGGTGGCAGCAAACCGTTTTCTATAATAGCCCAACCAGCATGGGGTGGAACTGGCACTGGCCAAGCAGCAGCTCAAGCGTCAAAGCCTATCCGTCACTGGTAAGCGGCTGGCACTGGACTGCGGGCTATACGGCAAATAGCGGATTACCAATAAGATTATCCAGCAATAAGAGCATCACCAGCAACGTCACCTATTCCATCAAAGCCACAGGGACTTATAACGCGGCTTATGATATTTGGTTCCACACGACCGATAAAGCCAGTTGGGACACGGCTCCTACCGACGAATTGATGATCTGGCTAAATAATACCAATGCCGGCCCTGCGGGTGATTATATTGAAACGGTTTTCCTAGGCGGCAGCAGTTGGAACGTATTCAAAGGTTGGATCAATGCGGGTAATGGTAAAGGCTGGAATGTCTTTTCTTTTGTCCGCACATCCAATACTAATAACGCCTCGCTCAATATTCGCCATTTCACCAACTATCTGGTGGGAACCAAGAACTGGATGAGCAATACAAAATATATCAGTAGCGTTGAGTTTGGCACCGAGATCTTTAGCGGTGACGGACAGATCGACATCACTAAGTGGAGCGTAGACATCAAATAACAGCGCTGTCGCCGCCTTCATTTCTTCCGGTTCAGCCCCGTACCAATGCGATCGTCGGGGCTGAACCGAATTTATCCCACCCAACACGCCTTTTCATGCTCAGTCTGGACGGCCTTGTTCACCCTTTAAGCAGGCGAGTCTTCCCTTCCCCAACAAGATTCGTGAGCTGTGGCACGTCAATTCCATTAGCGTTATGATAATCCCCTCAGCTAATCAGGAATTTCCCATGCGTAATACGTTCATCGTGTGCTGGCAGTATTTACGCGCTTTCGCATTGATTTATCTCTGCCTGCTGGCAGGCAATGCGGTATCCGCGTTACTTCCGTTCACTATCCCCGGCAGTATCATCGGCATGCTGGTTTTGTTCACCCTTCTCGCCTCGCAAATTCTGCCCGCGCAGTGGGTAAAACCAGGTTGCCACCTGCTTATTCGTCACATGGCGCTGCTGTTCGTCCCAATCGGCGTCGGCGTGATGAATTATTACGATCTGGTCAGCCAACAGTTTGGCCCTATCGTCGTTTCCTGCCTGATCAGTACCTTTATTGTGATGTTGGTTGTGGGTTTCAGTACCCAGATAATGCAGCGTGAACGAGCCGTGGCTGGCGATCGTACGCCGCCGAAGGATAATGAATAATGTTCAGCTATTTGTGGTGGTCGCTGCCCCTCACTCTGATTGTCTTTTTCGCCGCGCGTAAACTGGCCGTGCTGACCCGGATTTCCCTGTTGAACCCGCTGCTGGTGTCGATGGCGATTATTATTCCGCTGCTGCTGGTATTGAAGATTCCCTACGAGCACTATTTTCAGGGCAGTAAAGTCCTTAACGATTTGCTGCAACCGGCGGTGGTCGCGCTGGCGTTCCCGCTTTATGAACAGCTGCACCAAATTCGCGCGCGCTGGAAGTCGATCATCAGCGTGTGCTTTATCGGTAGCCTGACTGCCATTATCTCCGGCACGCTGGTGGCGCTGTGGATGGGGGCATCGCCAGAAATCGCCGCCTCGGTGCTGCCTAAATCCGTCACCACGCCGATTGCGATGGCCGTCGCCAGCTCGATTGGCGGGATTCCGGCTATCAGCGCCGTCTGTGTGATTTTTGTCGGTATTCTCGGCGCAGTCTTAGGCCACAGTGTGTTCAACCGCATCGGTATTAAAACTAAAGCCGCGCGTGGGCTGTCGATGGGTACCGCCTCACACGCACTCGGTACGGCGCGCTGTGCAGAGGTTGACTATCAGGAAGGTGCATTCAGTTCGCTGGCGCTGGTCATCTGCGGGATCATCACGTCGCTGATTGCGCCGCTCATCTTCCCTCTACTCTTGCACGTCGCAGGCTGAATCTAGCGGGAGATGGTGCGTGCCTCGCATCGCCCCGCCATAAAATTGAGATACATCTCGCATTTAGCAGTTAATTTGCATCCCTTTCATTCAACAAAGAGATTTTGATCACAATTTATTGCTACTCTGCTACCTAACATGACGCCATTGACGGGTAAAAAGAGTACGCCGATATGCATCCACGATTTGAAAACGCCTTCCAGCAATTACCTGCCAGTCTGCAAGCCGCGATCGGTCCCTTGATCGATAAACCCGATTTCGCCGCCATGCTCACCGCAGACGACGTGAATGCCGTCTGCGAAGCCAGCCAGCTAGACGCCGACGCGTTGGCCTTTGCGCTATTGCCTCTGGCCGCTGCCTGCGCACAAGCGCCTATCTCGAATTTTCAGGTTGGCGCAATTGCGCAAGGGCTCAGTGGCAATTTCTACTTTGGTGCCAACATGGAGTTCAGCGCGGTTCAGTTGCAGCAAACGGTGCATGCCGAACAAAGCGCTGTCAGCCACGCCTGGATGCGCAATGAGCGTGGATTGCGAGCCGTGACCGTGAACTACACGCCATGCGGCCACTGTCGTCAGTTTATGAATGAATTGCGTAATGCCGCGTCGCTACGCATTCAACTGCCGGGTCGCCAGCCTGCGGTGCTCAGCCACTATCTGCCGGATTCCTTTGGCCCCGTCGATCTGCACATCGATACCTTACTGATGGATGACGTCAACCACGGCGTAACCTTGCAGAATGTGAACGCGCTTGCACGTCGGGCGCTGGATGCCGCCAACCGTAGCCACGCGCCCTATAGCAAAGCCATCAGCGGCATTGCGCTGGAAACCTCAAGTGGCAACATTTATACCGGACGCTACGCAGAAAATGCGGCATTCAACCCGAGCCTGCCGCCTTTGCAAGTTGCATTGAATCTGATGAACCTTGCTGGTGACGAACCGTGCACCATTAAACACGCGGCTGTCGTTGAGCGTCGTCATGCGGTTGTCAGCCACTGGGCCATTTCGCAAATTATGCTGGCTGAATTGGGCTGTACCGACATTGAACATCACTTTATTGAGGAATAACGGCAGAGGTCAGCACAGGATTTCAGCAAAGAGAAGTGTGAGAAACGAGAGGTGAATCGATAAAGCCTGCATTTTGACTAAGATGCAAGCCATCTGTAACTATTTAAATTAACAATTCCTGTACATATTTTCTGGGTAATTTAAGATCCGCAACAGTTTTTATCGACAACACCTGAGTTTTTTCTGTTATCCGAGAGTAAAAAGTCATGGAATTAGAATACGAAAGCAAACGTCCTCTCCATATTCCCTACGCTGGCCCAATCTTGCTTGAATTTCCCCTGCTGAATAAAGGCAGCGCGTTTACCGAAGAAGAACGCGCTAACTTTAACCTGCATGGTCTGCTGCCTGAAGCCGTCGAAACTATCGAAGAACAGGCAGAACGCGCCTGGCGTCAGTATCAGGAATTCAAACACGATATTGAAAAACACGTGTACCTGCGCAACATTCAGGACACCAACGAGACGCTGTTCTACCGCCTGCTGGACGGTCACCTCAGTGAGATGATGCCGATCATCTACACCCCGACCGTTGGCGAAGCCTGTGAACACTTCTCCGATATCTATCGTCGCGCACGCGGCCTGTTTATCTCCTACCCTAACCGCGCGCATATCGACGATATGCTGCAAAACGCCACCAAGCAGAATGTAAAAGTCATCGTTGTAACCGACGGTGAGCGTATTCTGGGTCTGGGCGACCAGGGTATCGGCGGCATGGGGATTCCAATCGGTAAGTTGTCGCTGTACACCGCATGTGGCGGTATCAGCCCAGCCTACACTCTGCCTGTCGTTCTGGATGTCGGCACCAACAACCCGCAGCGCCTGAACGATCCGCTGTACATGGGCTGGCGCCACCCGCGTATCACCGACGACGAATACTATGAATTTGTTGACGAATTCATTCAGGCCGTTAAGCGCCGCTGGCCGAACGTGCTGTTGCAGTTTGAAGACTTCGCACAGAAAAATGCGACACCGCTGCTGAACCGCTATCGTGATGAGATCTGTAGCTTTAACGATGACATTCAGGGCACCGCCGCCGTTGCGATTGGCAGCCTGATTGCCGCCAGCCGTGCAGCAGGCACTCAGCTACGCGATCAGACCGTGACCTTCCTGGGTGCGGGCTCCGCAGGCTGTGGTATCGCTGAGCAAATCGTCGCACAGATGAAGTCTGAAGGGCTGAGCGAAGAAGAAGCACGCGCACGCGTCTTCATGGTTGACCGCTTCGGTCTGCTGACGGACAAGCTGCCGAACCTGCTCGATTTCCAGAGCAAGCTGGTGCAGAAAAGTGAACTGCTGGCTGATTGGGATTGCAACAGCGACGCGATTTCACTGCTGGAAGTGGTACGCAATGCCAAGCCGACCATCCTGATCGGTGTATCCGGCCAGCCGGGTCTGTTCACGGAAGAAATCATCCGTGAAATGCACAAGCACTGCGCGCGTCCTATCGTGATGCCGCTGTCTAACCCGACATCCCGCGTGGAAGCCCGTCCAGAAGATATCATTCGCTGGACAGAAGGCGCAGCGCTGGTCGCAACTGGCAGCCCGTTCGCTCCGGTTAACTATCAGGGCAAAGTTTTCCCTATCGCCCAGTGCAACAACTCCTACATTTTCCCAGGTATCGGGTTAGGTGTACTGGCGTCGGGTGCCAAACGTATCACTGACGGTATGTTGATGGCCGCGAGCCGTGCGCTGGCTGACTGCTCGCCGCTGGCGAATAACGGTGAAGGCGCGCTGCTGCCAGATCTGTCCGATATCCAGCAGGTGTCCAAGCGTATTGCACTGGATGTGGGTAAAGCCGCACAGCTGCAAGGCGCAGCCGTGGTGACGTCAGCCGATGCGTTGCAGAAGGCGATTGACCATAACTTCTGGCAACCGCAGTACCGCAGCTACAAACGTACCTCGTTCTAACGGTCTGACTGCTAAAAAGCGCGGCAAATGCCGCGCTTTTTTTATCACTGCTTTTTTATTCAGTTTTTCAATTTCGGGTCGAGCGCATCGCGCAAACCGTCACCCAGTAAATTAAACGCCAGAACCGTCAGAAAGATCGCCAGACTAGGGAAGATCGCGACGTGCGGGGCAATCACCATATCCGACCGCGCTTCATTCAGCATCGCTCCCCACTCCGGCATCGGCGGCTGTGCGCCCAGCCCTAAAAATGACAGGCTGGCTGCCGTGATGATCGACATCCCAATGCGCATCGAGAAAAACACCACGATAGAAGACACCGAACCGGGCAAAATATGCCGAAAGAGGATCGTCCGGTCGCTGGCACCGATGCTGCGGGCCGATTCGATGTAAGTAAGCTGCTTTAGCACCAGCGTATTGCCGCGCACCAGACGGGCGAAAGCCGGAATGCTGAAAATCGCGACGGCGACAATCACATTCGCCATCCCACTGCCCATAATCGCCACAACGGCAATCGCCAGCAGAATACCGGGGAAGGCAAACAGCACATCGCATAGGCGCATGATGATCCTGTCCGCCCACCCTTCGTAGTAACCCGCCACCAGACCGAGTGTCGTGCCGATAATCATCCCGACCAGCACCGAAAGAATGCCCGCCGCCAGCGAGATACGCGTCCCCATCAGGATCCGACTGAAAATATCACGTCCTAATGAATCCACCCCCAGCCAGTGTGCCGCCGACGGACCTTCATTCAGGCGCTCATAATCGAAATAGGTCTCGGCATCATAGGGGATCAGGTACGGTGCCAGAAACGCGATCGCAATCAGCAGTAGCACAAACACGCCAGCAATGACCGCGACATGTTGCCGAAGAAAGCGCCGCCAGAATTCACGCCACGGCGTACGAACCGATTTATCCCTAATGACAGGGAGCGTTGCCAGCATAGCGTTACGTCGCCAGTGTCTCATTCCCTTTCCTTATTTATAACGAATGGCTGGGTTAATCGCGGCATACAGCATATCTACCAGCAGATTGATCAGAATAAACTCCAGCGAAAACAGCAGCACCTCGGCCTGAATCACCGGATAGTCGCGCATCTCCACCGCATCCACCAGCAGCCGTCCTAGCCCCGGCCAGTTGAAGACCTTCTCCACGACGATTGAACCGCCGAGCAAGAAACCAAATTGCAGCCCCATCATCGTAACCACCGGAATCAGCGCATTGCGCAGCCCGTGCTTCACCACCACCAGCGATTCGCGCACGCCCTTTGCCCGCGCCGTACGCATATAATCTTCTTGCAAGACATCAACAAACGACGCGCGGGTAAACCGTGCCATCACCGCCGCCACGGCTGCGCCCAGCGTTAGAGAGGGCAAAATATAGTGCAGCCAGGTGTCTGCCCCCACCGTCGGCAGCCATCCCAGTTCAACAGAAAAGACCTGCATTAACAGCATGCCGAGCGCAAACGCAGGGAAAGAGAGACCGGAGACGGCCAGCGTCATCCCGATTCTGTCCGGCCAGCCGTTGCGCCACACGGCGGACACGATACCGATCGCCATGCCAAAAATTACGGCCCACACCATGCTGCACACCGTCAGCCAAAACGTCGGCATAAAGCGCATGGCAATCTCTTCGGTGACGGGGCGTTTCGATACGATCGACGTACCAAAATCCCCTTGCAGGATATTGGTAAAGAAGTGCCAGAACTGGTGCGGCAGCGGTTTATCCAACCCCAGATCCTGCCGGACCATCTCAATAACGGCAGCATCCGCTTCCCGCCCGGCGGCTAAACGCGCCGGATCGCCGGGTAACAGATGAACGAACAGGAACACCAGCACCATCACAATCAGGAGCGTGGGAATCAGTCCCAGTAGTCGTTTAATAAAATAATTCAGCATGAACAGTTTTCCACAGACATGCGTCGGACTCCCTATAAGTGAACGTGTGTTGACCACTGCGGGCAGCCTCACGGCCACCCGACTCCCTGGTCATTCTTTTGCAGCGGATTACTCCGCTAAATCGGCATCCTCAAAACTGAATAAGGTATCCGGCATCACGTAGAACCCGGTCAGTTTTTTGCTGTTCGCCGACACCAGGCGCTCTGTCGCCAGGAAAATCCACGGTGCATCTGCCCAGATTTTGTCCTGTGCATCTTTGTATAGCTTCTGCTTTTCCGTCCGATCCGTCGTTTTCAGCGCATTCGCCAGATCCGCATCGACTTGCGGATTGCTGTAAAACGCCGTGTTGAACTGTGCGGGTGGCCAGGAAGCCGTGGCAAACAGTGGCGACAGCGCCCAGTCGGCTTCACCCGTCGAGGCCGACCAGCCGGTGTAGAACAGGCGAACGCCCGTTTCCTTCACGCCCTTGCCTTCCACTTCCGCTGCGCGCTGTCCTGCATCCATCGCAGTCACCTGCACTTTCACCCCGACCTGTGCCAGCTGTTGCTGCGTGAACTGCAAGACTTTCTGCGCCGTACTGTGGTTATGCGATGACCAGAGCGTAGTGGTGAAGCCATCCGGGTAGCCCGCTTCTTTCAGCAGTTCGCGCGCTTTGGCCGGATCGTAAGGCCACGGATGATATTTTACTGAATAATCAATGCTGCTCGGCAGTGGCCCTTCGGCTGGTGTCGCATAGCCGGAGAACGCCACTTTAATCAGCGCCTCTTTGTTGATCGCGTAGTTCAACGCCTCGCGCACTTTTGGGTTATCAAACGGCTTCTGCGTGACATTCATACTGATGTAGCGGTGCAGAATCGACGGCGACGCCACCAGCGCCAGCTTGTCATTTTTCTCCAGCACTTTGGCCTGCTCGAACGGTATCGGATAAGCGAACTGCGCTTCACCGGTTTGCAGCAGCGCCGCACGCGTATTGTTATCGACGACTGGACGCCAGGTAATGCTGTCCAGCTTCGGCAGCCCGGCCTTCCAGTAGCCGTTGAATTTCTCGACTTTGACAAAATCGGTCTGATTCCAGGTCACAAAACGGTACGGGCCGGTGCCGACCGGATGGAAACCAATGTCCTTGCCGTACTGCTTTAACGCGGCTGGCGAGATCATCACCGCCGCCGGATGCGCCAGATTGTTAACGAACGCCGAGAACGGCGTCTTCAGCGTAATTTTCACCGTCAGATCGTCAACCGCCTCGGTTTTTTCGATCATCTTGAACAGGTTATATCGCTTCAGGCGATTGTCGGGGTTACTGGCGCGATCCAGATTCACTTTCACGGCGGCGGCGTTGAACGCCGTTCCATCGTGAAATTTGACACCCGGATGCAGCTTGACGGTATACGTCAGACCATCGGGGCTCACGTCATAGCTGCCCGCCAGGACGTTCACCAGCTTCATCTCTTTATCGAAGCCAAAGAGCCCCTGATAGAAGGACTTCGCCACCGTCTGCGATAGCGAATCGTTGGCATCATACGGATCCAGGCTGGTAAACGTGGAACCCACGGCGATAACCGCATCTTTGGCCGCCCAGACGGGTGAAGCCGCCATCGCAGCGGTTACGCCTGCGACCACTAACCAGCGCTGCTTTATCGTCATTACGCTCATGCTACGTTCTCCTTGTGAATCCCTGTCAATACGCGCCTGCTATTGGATGGTGCGCAACAAAGTGCCGCTCACCGACCTGAACCAAAGGCGCCGTGATCGGCTCGTCGCCAAGCGCCCGAATCGGGCTGGGTATTTCATCAACCAGCAGCACCTGCTCACGCTGACGGCGTGAGGGATCGGCAACCGGTACTGCCGACATCAGCTTGCGGGTATAAGGGTGCCGAGGGCGCTCGAATACATCTTGCCGCGAGCCAATCTCGACAATTTGTCCCATGTACATCACCGCCACGCGATGGCTAATACGCTCAACCACCGCCATATCATGTGAAATAAATAAAAACGCGATGCCGAATTCACGTTGCAGTTCCAGCATCAGGTTGATGATTTGTGCCTGAATCGACACGTCCAGCGCGGATACCGCTTCATCCGCAATCACCACTTTCGGGTTCAGCGCCAGCGCTCTGGCGATGCAAACGCGCTGGCGCTGACCGCCGGAAAATTCATGCGGATAGCGGCGGGCGTGTTCTGGCTCCAGCCCGACGCGCGACAACAGCCACTCAACGCGCTTTTCCGCTTCCTGCCGACGGCAAATGTTGTGAACCAGCAGCGGTTCCATAATCGAGAAACCGACCGTCAGACGGGGATCCAGCGACGCATAGGGATCCTGAAAAATCAGCTGAATATCACGCCGCAGGTGTTGTAACGCAGCCCCTTTCAGCTGATGGATTCGCTGACCATTAAAAGCAATTTCGCCCTTCTGGCTTTCAACTAGCTGGAGCAATGCACGGCTGGTGGTGGATTTGCCGCATCCCGATTCACCAACCAGCGAAAGCGTTTCCCCCGGCCAGAGATCGAAGCTGACGTTTTCCACCGCATGCACTTGTCGGGTCACGCGGTTCAATAAACCACTGCGAATGGGAAAACGCGTCACCAGATTGCTCACCTGTAAGATCGGTTCTGACTGCGCGGGAACGGTATCCTGCGGTACGTTGTCCGCAATACGCCCCGAGTATTGATCCAGCAGCGGAAACTTTTCCGGGAACGGTTGGCCGCGCATAGACCCTAACGCCGGTACCGCCGCCAACAGCCCCTGAGTATACGGATGCTGCGGTGCAGTAAAGATCTGCCCAACGCTCCCCGCTTCGACGCTTTCCCCACGGTGCATAACCAGTACGCGCTCGGCCATTTCCGCCACCACGCCCATGTCATGGGTGATGAAAATCACGGCCATTTCCATTTCACGCTGTAGCACACGAATAAGCTGCAGAATTTGCGCCTGAATGGTGACATCCAGCGCAGTCGTCGGTTCATCGGCAATCAGCAGCGACGGCTTGCAGGAGAGCGCCATCGCAATCATCACCCGCTGGCGCATACCGCCAGACAGCTGGTGGGGATAGCGATCCAGCACGTTGCGCGCTTCCGGTATTCTGACCAGATCCAGCATGCGCAAGGTTTCTGCTCGCGCGGCGCGTCTGTCCATCCCCTGATGTAAACGAATCGACTCGGCAATCTGTTCGCCGACGGGAAAAACCGGATTTAGCGACGTCATCGGCTCCTGGAAGATCATAGCCAGATCCGCCCCACGCAATGCGCGCATCGCACGCTGACGGGCACCGCGGATATCCAGCACCTGCCCATCGCGACGGCGAAATAGCATATCGCCCTGATGAATCACGCCGCCCGCATGTTCAACCAGCCGCATCAGCGCCAGCGACGTTACCGACTTACCCGATCCCGATTCTCCGACGATAGCCAGCGTCTCGCCCCGATCGACAGAGAACGTCAAATTACGCACCGCATCTGTCCGCTGCCCCTGCTGCTCAAAATAGACGCTCAGGTTGCGCACCTCCACCACCCGTTTTTCAGGCAAAATCAGCCCCGGAACAGGGGAAGACAGCGAGGCATAATGATCCTGTGTGGGCGACATGAACGGCGAATCTCCATATAAATGCGGCTGGAATCAGCGCAACGCGGTCAGGGACAAATTATCAGCGATTTTCGACTATATTTAGCGCAAGGTATGATGTAAAGCGGAAACTGAAATCGGCACGGTGAAAAATTTCTTTTTATAACATTAAGTTAATTGTCATAAAGACACGCCATCAGGGGCAATATGTCCTGCAAATCCGCCCACTTTTGCCCGAAATGGTTCGACTTGTGGGAAAAAAGTGACGCTTTAGCACCTCATCCTTGTCGTTTGATGCCCGACGAGTCATGCGCTATACCCTAAATAATTCGAGTTTCAGGCAGGCGGCAAGAGAAGGCATCCCGATGAGCTTACTCAAGTAAGTGATTCGGGTGACTTAGTGCAGCCAACGCACATGCAACTTGAAGTATGACGGGTATAAAAGCCCTATTCCTTGACCTGCGTACATTCACCCACGTTACGAACTCTGACATAATTAATACTGGCATAGGAAACGAGTTTTCGCCCATGAATGACGCGTTGCCGGAACACGATTCTTACTGATGAAATAAATCATATTAATGAAATCAGTCGTATTGATGAAACACACTGTGGAGTGAAGATGGAAAGCGTTAACGCAGGTTTACTGACTCTTGAACAAGCTCTGGAAAACATGTTTTCTCAGGTTCCTTCCCTTACCGAGACAGAGCGCGTATCCCTGTTCGACGTCGCAGGACGGATTACCGCCCATGCCATCGCTTCCCCGATTAACGTCCCACCTTTCGCCAATTCCGCGATGGATGGCTATGCCGTACGCTGCGCCGATTTATCCGCTTCAGCAACGCTGCCGCTGGCCGGCAAAGCGTTTGCTGGCGCGCCCTTCACCGGCGACTGGCCTGCTGGAACCTGCATTCGCATTATGACCGGCGCGCCGATTCCCGCAGGAGCCGACGCCGTCATCATGCAGGAACAGGTTGACGTCAGCGAGAACGGCATCCGCTTTCCACATGAGGTAAAACCCGGCCAGAATATTCGTCTGGCGGGAGAAGACATTCAGGCAGGTGCCAGCGTGCTGCCTGCTGGCTGCAAGCTTGGCGTGGCGGAGCTGCCGCTGTTGGCTTCGCTGGGGATTGCGCAGATTGACGTGGTGCGCCGTCTGAAAGTCGCGGTGTTTTCAACCGGTGATGAGCTGCAACCCGTCGGCGAACCGCTGGCAGACGGCCAAATTTATGACACCAACCGTTTCGCCGTCCGTTTGATGCTGGAACAGCTAGGCTGCGAGGTTCACGACCTGGGGATTATCCGCGACGATCCGGCAGCGCTACGCGCCGCTTTTCATGAAGCAGATAAGCTTGCCGATCTGGTGATTAGCAGCGGCGGCGTTTCCGTTGGCGAAGCGGATTACACCAAGCAAATGCTGGATGAACTGGGCGATATCCACTTCTGGAAGCTGGCGATCAAACCCGGTAAGCCCTTCGCTTTTGGCAAACTGCAACACGCCTGGTTCTGCGGCCTGCCGGGGAATCCGGTTTCTGCTGCGCTGACGTTCTATCAACTGGTTCAGCCACTGCTGGCTCGCCTGTCTGGCTATACGCAATGGCGCTTACCGCCACGGGTTCGCGTCAAAACCACCAGCGCACTGAAAAAGACGCCGGGGCGCACCGATTTCCAGCGCGGTATTTTCAGTCGCAACGCGCAGGGCGAGCTGGAAGTCAGAACCACCGGGCATCAGGGGTCACACGTTTTCAGTTCGTTCAGCCTCGGTAACTGCTTCATCGTGCTTGAGCAGGATCGTGGCCACGTCGCCGCTGGCGAATGGGTTGAAATCGAGCCCTTCAACGCGCTGCTGGGGCACTGAGCATGTTGCCGGAGCTGAGCGATGAAGAGATGCTGCGCTACAACCGACAGATTGTGCTGCGCGGCTTTGATTTCGACGGACAGGAAAAGCTAAAGGCGTCGCGCCTGCTGATTGTCGGTCTGGGTGGGCTAGGCTGTGCCGCCGCGCAGTATCTGGCCGCGGCGGGCGTCGGCCATTTAACACTGCTGGATTTTGACACCGTCTCTCTATCTAACCTGCAACGTCAGGTTCTGCATCGCGATGCCCGTATCGGCATGGCGAAGGTCGAATCCGCGCGTCTGACGTTATCCGATATGAACCCCCACCTTTCGCTCGATACGGTTGATGGCGATCTCGATGACGAGGCGTTGAGCGAACTGGTCAGCAAACACGACGCTGTGCTGGACTGTACCGACAACGTTACTATTCGCAACCGCCTAAACCGCATTGGCTTTCAACTCACGAAGCCGCTGATCTCTGGGGCGGCAATTCGGATGGAAGGCCAAATCAGCGTCTTTACCTATCAGCCCGAGGAACCTTGCTATCATTGTCTCAGCCGTCTGTTCGGTGCTAATGCGCTGACCTGCGTCGAGGCAGGCGTGATGTCGCCGCTGGTAGGCACCATCGGCAGTTTGCAAGCGATGGAAGCCATTAAGCTGCTAACCGGTTACGGCAGACTAGCGACAGGTCGACTACTGATGTTCGATGCGATGACGCTGCAATTTCGCGAAATGATGCTGCCGAAAAACCCGCACTGCGACGTCTGCGGCGGAGCGGGCTGACAAAGGAAAGATTGGCATCCGGCACGATAAGCCATTGAATACGGCGAAAATCAGTGACACATTATCAAGGCGAATCATCACGTAAACTGAGGAACACACCATGAGTAATGCTTTTTTGCAGTCAATCAAGGCCCGTCGTTCAATCTATGCCATCGGCAATAAGTTACCGATATCAGAAGATCAGGTTACCGCCCTCATTACCGAAGCCGTTAATGAAAGCCCCTCCTCTTTTAATTCACAAAGCTCACGCGTTGTGATTCTGTTCGGCGAGCAGCATCACAAACTGTGGGATATTGTTAAGCAGCAGCTGAAGAAAATTGTACCGGCAGACGCTTTTGCCCCGACAGAAAATAAACTGGCTTCCTTTGCCGCTGGCGCAGGTACCGTCCTGTTTTTTGAAGACACCGCCGTGATTGAAGCGCTACAGGAAAAATTCGCGCTTTATGCCGATAACTTCCCGGTCTGGTCTGAACATTCAACCGGTATTGCTCAGTTTGCCGTGTGGTCTACGCTGGCGCAGGAAAAAATTGGCGCTTCGCTCCAGCACTACAATCCGCTGATTGACGATGATGTTAAATCACAGTGGAATCTGCCAGCCAGTTGGAAACTGCGTGCTCAAATGCCATTTGGCTCAGTCGAGCAACCAGCCGGTGAGAAAACCTATATTTCCTTTGAAGAGCGTTTCCGCGTATTTAAATAATCCGCTGAATCAGCCTTTATCAACAAACAGGGACACCGCGCGGTGTCCCTGTTTGTTTTCGCCCCTATTTACGGCATCAGCGCGGTGGCGCAAAAACCTGAATCGCCTTTTCTCTGATCCCGAATACCGCTGGCGTTTTGCCAATCAGCTCACCATCGGCATTGATATCGTGCGGCTTCGAGGTATTCAACGTCAGTTGTCTGGCAGAAAAAGCGCGGACTTTGCGCCAGCGACCATGCGTTCCCTTACGGATAAAGGGGATCAGTGCCACCATTTCCCACCAGTGAGACACCTCCAGGCTATACACATCCAGCCGACCATCATCGGGCGCGGCACTGTCTGCCACCGCCATGCCGCCGCCGTAGAAACGCCCGTTTCCCACCGACACCTGCACGGTTCTCACCCGCTCTTTGATGCCGTCATGCTCAATCTCGACGCGGAAAGGACGACTTTGCTTCAAAAGCTTGAAGGCCGCCAGCGCATAGCCCAATGTGCCCCAACGCTTCTTGGATTTCGCCGACAGCCCACGCGCCAATGCCGCAGAAAACCCAATGCTGGAGACGTTAAAAAACAGATGCCCGTTAACCTCACCCAAATCAACGGCGCGCCGCTGCCCGCTAGCGATAACCTGCACGGCCTGTCGAATCTCTCGGGGGATTCCCACCGTACGGGCAAAGTCATTCGCTGTCCCTAAGGGCAGCACGCCCAGCGGCAAGCCAGTATCCACCAGACCTGGCGCGGCTGAATTTAGCGTGCCATCGCCACCGCCAATAATGACAAAGTCCACCCGATCCGCATACGCACGTATAATATCACTGCACGAACCCGTCTCTTTTTCATCCGGTTCGACGATACTGATCTGGCTTTGTTGCAATAATTCTTTCACATAGCGAGCTGAGGAATCGCCATTCCGCGCATGTTTATTAATAAATAAAAGCGCTGTTGGGCCTGACTCCTTCGCTGCTGAATAATGGCTCATGGTCATCCACCCAACATCATTGATTGATTAAATCTAACCATAGGGGTAATCAAACCGACAAGGGAGCTTTAACAAGCCCACAATAAAATACAAAACATTACGTTCCGGCAACCTGCTGCTAATACTTCCACACCGAAACCACTATACTGAATCCAACAAGCCAGCGAACTCTTTAGCCAGTTGTGCTATGGCGTCATTCCAGTAAAATGTCGCACCACTATTTTTAGGCGAAAACAGAGACTTATTACTTATTCACCTATCTCATGAATGATTCTCTGGGGAAACTATGTTGCAGACCGGATTCATTAATAACTCACGTTGGTTAGACAAAACGCGCGCAATCGTAATACTTGGATCCATGCTGCTTGCCGCCTTTCTGGTTATCAGTTGGACCAGCTATGAAGTGGCTAAAGAATCACTGGAAGAAGAAATCGAAGAAAATACCCTGCCGCTCACCAGTGATAACGTCTATTCGGAAATCCAGCAGGATTTGTTAAAACCTATCTTTATTTCATCCCTAATGGCGCACGATACGTTTTTACGTGACTGGGTACTAAAAAATGAAAGCGATCCACAGGCCCTATTCCGCTATCTGAAAGAGATCGATCGCCGCTTCAACACCGTATTTTCTTTTTTCATTTCTGATAAAACCGGGCTCTATTACGATCAACAGCGCATCCTGAAAACCGTCTCGGAATCGTCCCCCGACGATCAATGGTATTTCCAGCACAAAGCGCTATCGGATGACATGCCTTACGTTGTCGATCTCCGCGTCGATCCTGAAAACCGCACGCGTCTGGACATTTTCATCAACCACAAAGTGATGGATTATGAAGACAACTTCATTGGCATCACTGGCGTGGGCATACCCGTTGAGCGTGTTAAGCACCTGATTGAAAAATACGAACAGCGCTATAATCGGACGATCTATTTTGTTGATAAAGAAGGCAACATTACGCTACATGGAGAACGTTACGCGCGCTCGCTAAAACTTCAAGAACAGGAGGGACTGAACCGGATCGCGACCACGATTTTAACTTCCCCCGGCGGCGCTTACGAATATCAGTCAAACGGAGAACATATTTTCCTCAACACCCGTTTAATCCCTGAATTCGGCTGGTATTTGATGGTTGAGCAAACCAGTCACCCCAGTGAAAAACGACTGTTCACCACATTGCTAAAAAATCTGGGCATCAGCACGTTTGTCAGCGTCCTTTTTCTGTTTCTGCTGTGGCTGACGATTGGCGGATATCAACGCCGTCTGGAACAGATGGCGACGACCGATAAATTAACGGGCCTCATGAACCGTCAGGCATTCGATTATTTATTCCGTCGTCTCGGGACGAAAAATGCCTTACAGCATAAATCGCTCTCCATTATTTTGATTGATATTGACCACTTTAAGAAAATTAATGACAAGTACGGCCACAACGTCGGAGATATGGTTTTAAAAGAGGTTTCCGCCATCCTATCGGCCAATACCCGCTCCAGCGATCAATCCTGCCGTTGGGGAGGAGAAGAGTTCGTCATTTTGCTCGACGATTGCGATCTCAACGCCGCACAACAGCGCGCCGAGGCCCTGCGTCAAAGTATTGAAACCACGCATCTTCCCTACAGTGAAGGAAGAATTCAGGTGACAGCCAGCTGCGGCGTTGCTGAATATCGGGCGGGCGAAACGCTAAACATGCTGATTAACCGCGCCGATATCGCGCTCTATCAGGCAAAACAGCAAGGGCGTAATCAGGTGGTCGGTGCCGCGCAATAGCGCGCCATCAATAAAAAGGCAACGGGGAGCATTATGTCTCCCCGTTATTTCATCTTAAATCGTCAAACAGGCTTTTCAGCCACTAAATACCATCATCTTTTGTCTGCACCCAAAACGCATGCACCAACCCAGGAAAATAGCCTAACAGCGTCAGAATAATATTCAGAATAAATGCCCCACCGATGCCTTTCCCCAGTAACACGCCCAACGGTGGCAAGAGAATAGTCAGTACAATACGCCAAAATCCCATATCAACCTCCGTAACGTGATGATTCCTTATGAAAGTAGTTCAGCACAGGGGATTTGTCAGTACGGGACGAGATGATTGAGAGTAATCTTTGTTGGGAAAATGAAAGCCTGTGTTTCAGTGCCCCAGGACCACACCACCATCCATCAGGACATGTTACATGGCGAGTACTCGTCTCTGCGCCCTATTGATCAAATGACCGAAGGCGTTATGCCACGTACTACTCTCCTCATTATTAATTCAATTAACTATTCATAATAATAAGAAAAACCGTCAAAACATATTATTTGAAATACATAGCAGAGGAAAAATAATTCTCTCAATAATTAAATACGCTCTGAATTTATATTTCCCGAGCGCCTTGAAAACCAGATTTAATTTTCTACACTTAATCGCGATGCAAGGACTTGCATCTAAAAACAGCGATTAACATTGGAGATTGTTATGAAAAAGAAATTCGCATTCCCTTTATTATTGTCACTGACTACGATTTTCAGCGCGTATGCTTATTCAGAAACATCCAGTCTTAATGATAAAGAAGGCCCGCCAGTTAAATTCGCCGAAACAGCCTTCGCCCAACTGGATGGAAGCAACAGCGTATTATCCGCTTCTGAAACGGGAGAGGCACCTGCACAAAACGGTGCGCTGCGGGCACCTGCGCCACCGCTGAGTCGGCTTGCTATCTATGCTGTCGGTTCATCAAACTGCAATTGGGAATATATGACCACGGTTGGCCAATTTTCAACAACGTGCGATCACGGAGGAGCACAACTTCGCGTTGCCGTACAGGAAATTGGTTATGGTGGTAATGCCATTGCCTGGATGAACTCAGGCCAATTAGCAAATTCTAAGAATTACCAGAATGATTCTATTTGCGTGGTAGGGACATCCTACGTTTTCCCTTGCCCCGTCGGTGGCACGGTTGTTGGCTGGATGAAATATTACAACCTTGACGGTTCGCAGAACGGTATATTTAAATTCCAGGACACCTCAATCAACGCTCCCTGGAATACCCTATACACTCAGATCAGCATTAAATAATATCCTTTCAGTCCCATCGATAAATAAAGGCCAATTCACACTTGGCCTTTTTTATTACGCGAACATATTAACCTTTACGGCTTTATCCTGAAAACGAAGCAACGCATCAGCAGCGCGTTGCAGGCCTTCTGCGCTCGCCCTTTCATTACGCGATAGTGCTCCATCAATTCCTTCCTGAATTTTGGAGAACACGTTCATAGGCTGGCGCGATGAAACGGGTGCGGTGCCATCGTAAACGACTTTAGACAACGCGGTAGGGGCCATGAAACCCAACAATGATGACGATTCGTCGAGATCCATCTGTCCACTTTGGATCAGGCTATTTACGGCTTCGGTTAACGCTTGTGGCGTCATATTCGTGAAATCGTATTTCTTAACCTGAGTAGCGGAGGTAGAAGCGTTATTTGCACTCATCTCCTGCGTTTTCCCAGCTAAAACAGCAGCAAATGAGGCTTGATTACCAGCCTGAGCCGTTGAGTTAGCGATCGAAGCGCGATGCGCAAAAAGGCCATTCTCTCCAGTCTCAATTTTCATATTCTTCCCTCTCAGTCGTTATGAATATGCAATGCATCCAAGCAAACGATATGTCAGCGCTTTCAGTATAGGATTCTCGATGAAAATGTCCCTATTTGATTGGAGGAATAGCGCCGTAAACTTCAACTTGCTCAAATGTTCAGCAACATAAAAGCGCCCTCTTCGCTCAGCTTATGTGTACCTGAACGCATGGCAGGTATAATAAATACTCATACCTAGTGCCGACTTACAGAGGATCAATAATGAAAAAGCGAGCCATTGCTCTTTTTGCGCTACTGCCCATCACTCAAGCCGCCGCCACAGATTGTGGCAACGCCAACACGCAGCTGGAGATGAGCCAGTGTGCGGCTAATGAATATAAAAAAGTGGATGGCGAGCTTAATCGGCTGTATCAGGACGTCGTCAAACGCCTGGTGATTGAAGAACACAAGGCGTTGCTCAAGTCAGCACAGAGAAAATGGATCGCGTACCGCGACGCTGACTGTGAGTTTCAGACCTTCCCGACAACCGGGGGATCGGTGCATGGCATGGTGTATTCCCAGTGCCTGACGCAGAAAACCGCCGAGCGCGTGGAAGAATTCAAAAGCATGCTACGTTGTGAAGAAGGGGATTTAAGCTGTCCGCTTTAAGCCACTACCAAGTGTGGAAAGCGTCACAGACTCAATGCGGGGTAAGTGTTTGAATAGCGGTAGAGAGACGGGGGATTTGAACCCCCGGTAGCGTTGCCCTACTCCCGTTTTCGGGACAGGTTCGGTCAGTCGCTCCAGCATCTCTCCGTTAGCAGTTGCCATGATGCCTACTTTTACGGCATGTTAACAGCACCCGCCCTCGCCTTTAAATTCAAGTGACGACTGAACGAGCAATAACAATGATTAAATGGCCGTGGAAAAACACTCAACCTCAGGTGCAGACGCTTGAACACTGGCACGCTGCGATTTCCATCCCGCTTCTCGCACCGTTGAGCGATGAAGAGCGCCAGCAGTTGGTCGCCCTTGCCGATCAGTTTCTGAAGCAAAAGCGCCTGATTCCGTTGCAGGAGTTGGTGTTGACGGACATCATGCAGCAGCGCATTGCCCTGCTGTTTTCTCTGCCGGTGCTGTCGCTGGGAATGGATGCGCTGAATGGCTTCCATGAAGTTCTGATTTACCCCGGCCCGTTTATTGTTGAGGAAGAGTGGCAGGATGACATCGGGCTCGTGCATAAGGGGAAAATGGTGCAATCCGGCCAAAGCTGGGATCAGGGGCCGATAGTCCTCAACTGGCAGGAAGTGCAGGATTCCTTCGACCTCTCTGGTTTCAACCTCATCATTCATGAAGTCGCGCACAAGCTGGACATCCGCAGCAGCGGCGAAGCGACGGGCGTCCCCCTTATCCCTCTGCGCGAGATTGCTGCGTGGGAACAGCATCTGCACGGTGCGATGGATGCCATGCAGGAAGAAATCGATATGGTGGGCGAAGATGCCGCCAGCATGGATCCCTACGCCGTCCACGATCCGGCAGAGTGCTTTGCGGTGCTGTCGGAATACTTCTTCAGCGCTCCCGAACTTCTCGAAACACGTTTCCCCGAGCTGTACCGCTGCTTCCAAAAGTTCTATCAGCAGGATCCGCTCACCCGTCTAAAAAACTGGCAAAGCAGCACCCATTACCGTGCGCCATCTATTTACTAACCCATAAAAAAACAGCGAATTGTACACAGCCTAAACAGTCAGACGATAAAGCTGATTTTGCCGTTGACAGTACCGCGGGTGGCGGATATCATGCGCCCCGTTCACACGATTCCTCTGTAGTTCAGTCGGTAGAACGGCGGACTGTTAATCCGTATGTCACTGGTTCGAGTCCAGTCAGAGGAGCCAAATTTAGAAAATCCCGCTTAAGGAAACTTAAGCGGGATTTTTGTTTTTATCATCTTATTCAATACCTTCACGTGCAAAAATCTTTCCGGTGCACATTCTGTTTTCCCTCTGCATCGGGAGAATCTGGTGGTCAGATTGGGGGTCACGCTGGTTCGATGACGGAGTGACCCCCAAATGTCTCTTAACGACTCAAAAATCCGCAACGTGAAACCGTCCGTAAACCCGTCAAAGGAACGGTCCGGAAATGCCCGAGACTGGCAAAACAGCACACTAGCAAATCCTTTTCGCATTCGTACCAACGCTAGCTCTTTTGCGAGCCCATCCTGTCAGATATTCCTTTGTGAAATCACTTAACCTTTTATGCGATAGGATGTCAGCACCTATCTGACAATGAAACGGCGATGTTTACCCAACCAGAGAAGCATACCTGTTTCTGGGTTAATGATTGCCAGTTCATCAATCTCTCTGTGTAACCTTTGACCCATTTATCATGCCCTTTCCCTCTTTCTCCCTCAGTGAACCGGGAGGCGAAGACCCAAACTCTGCGGATAAGGGTCAAAGTAATTTTGAGTTAGCAGATAGCGGTCAGGGTATTCGGCCAGATAGTGCTTCAGCAGCGTAAGTGGGGCGAGGATGGGCAACAGTCCATCGCGATAGTGCAGGATCACCTCGCGCAGTTCACCACGCTGGCGGAGGGTCAACTGATTACGGAAATAACCCTGAATATGCATTAGCACGTTGGTGTGATTTTTCCGCGAAGCGGGTTTCTTCAGGATTGTCATCATTTTTTCGCGATAGGCCACAAAGAAATCATCCAGGTTTTCCCATTCATGCAGCGACGCGACAAACGGCCCGATCTCACGGTAGCCCGCCTGGTGGTGTGCCAGCAGTTGAAGTTTATAGCGGCTGTGGAAGTCCAGCAGCGCGCGGCGCGTGAGGCCGTTGGCACGCAGAGTGTTCAGCTCATGCAGGGCGAAAACACGCTCGACAAAGTTCTCCCGCAGCACCGGATCGTGCAGGCGACCATCTTCTTCAACCGGTAACCACGGGTATTTCTCCAGTAATGAAGCGGTAAAAAGACCAACCCCCTCTTTACGCCCGCGATTACCCTTTTCGTCATACAGCCGCACGCGCTCCATGCCGCAGCTCGGCGATTTGGCACAAACGATAAAGCCCGACAGTTGCTCAAAACGTGAGAGGTAAGTCTCGGCGAAGTCGGCCATTTTCTCCGTTACATCATCGTGTGGAGCATGGCTGAAGCGCATGCGGATGTCGCCTTCGGCCGTCTGTACCAGACGCAGAGCCGGACGGGGCACGGGCAGGCCGATGGACATCTCCGGGCAGACGGGTTTGAAAGTCACCCACTGCGCCAGCTCATCCATGACAAAGTTCATGCGTTTATGCCCGCCGTCAAACCGTACGGCCGAGCCTGTTAAACATCCGCTGATCCCAATGACGGGTTGAATGGTCATGACACTCCCCTCTTTACTGCGTATTTCGGGTGAAGAAAAGCGTGACCGTCCCGACGGTGATCCCGAATTTCTTCATCTCTGTTTTATTAAAAAGATGCGTGCCATCCTGTAGGTACATCCAGTCGTCAAAGTGTAACAGCCAGGTACGGCCGTCAGCTTTAACGTTCATACTGTAACGCCAGTTAAAAGCATTGCCCGCAGCCTGACCTGTCGCGACACCTTCAATATCGCCCGCGGTACCCTCGTAGCGATCGGCAGCGATGCGCCGGATATGCCACACGCGCTGCTGTTGCTCACCGTCGTCATAGACGAAATGCTCGTTAAGCGTCAGCGTGTCGCCGATGACGTTACCGGTTATGTCGACGTGGAAGCGACGCAGCTGTTTACCGCTGCGATCTTGCACTATGCCCCACGCTTCGGTTTTCCCCTGAAAATACTGGAAGATATCTAGCGACGGCTGTTGGTGTCGGTAGTCAGTAACCTCTGTGCTGCAGCCTGTCAGCATTACCAGCATCAGGCACAGTGTCAGAATACGTTTCATTTTTTACCTCCGATCAACTGCTGACGCAGTTCGGGATATTGCGTGCGAGGATCGAGCCAGATGGCCAGAAAACATGTACTGAAGGTTGCAGGCTGGCTCGGACCGAGCGGGGCAAAACTTTTTTGTGACGCCGAGGCGCGGTACCAGAATTGCCCTTGCTTGCCGTTAAACACAAAGGCCAGTTGCGCCCCCGGTGTGACGTCGGGCCAGAGGGAATGCAGCATGCGCAACCAGGATTCACTCTGCGGTTCACGCGCCAGAACGCCCTGCGCCTGCCACTGATCCCGAGTGGCCTCGACCAGCTCGTCGCGGTCGATATTGCGTTTGTAGGTAATAATCAACGCCTGATCCTGCTCCGGACCGTTATACCGGCCGTCCGGCGTGAGCAGTTGGGAGGTATAGACGGTGAACGGCCCCCAGGTTAGGGTTGCATCACCCACTTTGCGCCAGCTTAACCAGTCGGCGGAATGGGCGACGGGCGTGATGGCCGTCAGCCACAGCAACATCAATAACCCGGTTCTCATTGTCGCTTCCCCATCAACATGTGGAAAAACAGCATCAGAATCAGCCAGCCCGACGCCATCCAACTGGCGACGATAATGTCAGGCTTCAGGAAGGTCATCGCGCCCAGACGTTCGCCGATGATGTACGCCACTGGCCCGCCAAAAGTCGCCATCAGCGTCAGTAGCCACACCGGCAGCGTGGTCGTGCGAGTCAGTTCAGTCCAGACGGTAGCGAACATCAACCACAGCGCGACCATCCACAGCGGCAGCAGCACGTCACCATCAAAATCAATCAGCCCCGTCCACACCCAGAGCGCATCAAGACCGCTCCCCGCCGCGGCGAGCAGGAGGGCGTAAAGACGGTGTGCAGGCGATAGCATCAGGCAGGCCAGTATCGCGAGCGCAAGCCACAAAAACAGGCCTCGTTCACGAAACAACACCACCAACGTCCAGTAAAGATCGAACGCTATTGCCATCAGAAAGACCTGCACATAGCGCTTCATACGCGCTCCGCAGTCAGTTGCACCGCACTGATAGTACGTGCATTAAATCCGGCTTCGCAGTAGCCAAAGTAGTAGAGCCACATACGACGAAACCGGTCATCAAAACCGAGCTTTTCAATATCCTGCCAGGCGTGTACAAACCGCTGCCGCCACTGTGCCAGCGTGCGAGCGTAGTCAGGCCCCATGTCGAACAGATTGCGGACGACAAAATCGGTGTGTCGCGTCATCAGTTCACTCATCACCGTAATGCTTGGTAAAAAACCGCCGGGGAAGATGTAGCGCTGGATAAAATCGACGCTTTTGCTGTAGTCGTAGTAGCGCTGATCCTGAATGGTGATGGCCTGAATCACCATTTTTCCTCCCGGGCGCAAACGTGCCTGACAGGTGCGGAAGAAGTCTGGCAGGTAGCGTTGCCCTACCGCTTCTATCATCTCGACCGACACCAGCTTATCGAACTCGCCGGTCAGATCGCGGTAGTCACACAGCAGGACCTGCACCCGATCCTGTAACCCCGCGCGGGCAATCCGCGCTTTCGCCCAGTCGTACTGCTCCTGCGACAGCGTGGTAGTGGTGACGCGGCAGCCGTAATGACGAGCGGCGAACTCCGCCATCGCCCCCCAGCCGGTGCCGATTTCCAGCAGGTGATCGCTGGCCGTCAGCGTCAGTTGTTCACACAGGCGGGTCATCTTTGCCCGCTGGGCCAGAGTAAGATCCTGCTCGTCGGCGGTGAAAAGCGCACTGGAGTAGAGCAGTTCCTCATCGAGAAAATGTGCGTAGAACTCATTGCCCAGGTCGTAATGGGCAGCGATGTTTTCCCGCGCCTGCTGCCGATGGTTGCGCCGCGTCCAGTGGCGAAGCCGCTCAACGGGCCTGCCGAGCAGACGAAAGCCGCTTTCCATCTGCTCTAGCACCTTGCTGTTGAGCGCAAGAATCTGCAACAGCGGGGTGAGCTGATTCGTCTCCCACTCGCCGTCTATCCAGGCTTCAGCAGCGCCGAGGCTACCGCCTGTCAGCAAACGCCAGTACACGCTTGGAGCAAGGATCTGCACGTCGGCGCGCAGTGTGGCGGCAGTATCGCCAAAATGGAAAGTCTGCGCCCCTTCACGTACCGTGATCGCACCCTCGCGGATACCACTTAGCAAACGAAAGAGCAGCCAGCGCGCGATACGAACATTGCGCGGGATGTCGGGTTCAAGCGCAAAGACGGGATCGGTCATGAGCGTTCACTCCTGCTGACGGGATGGTTGTACAGCGGCACACGCTTAAGCCATAGCCGCAGCGCCTGCCAATAAATAGCGAACACCGTTTTCAGCGTCATCAACGGTATACGCAGCAGAAGTGACGTCAGATTTGCGCGCGTCAGTGGTTCGCGGCGCAGCACCAACGTAGCATCGAATATTTTGGATTCCTGATGATTTTCGATATGCATATGCAGCGTTTTACCGGGGCTGTTGAAACGCCAGTGGTAAACCATGTCCATCGGGTTAAAGGGGGAGACGTGGAACGCCTTTTCCAGCGGGCGGGCCACCTGACCATCGACCGCGTAGTAATGGCGTTCGTTCCACGGGGTATTGCGCACCTCCGCTAGTATCCAGCGCAGGATGCCCATATGGTCATAGCAGTAGTAAAAATTGACCGGATTAAAGTGGAACCCGAAATAGCGCAACTGGGTCAGAAGCATAACCCGGCCATCAGGCCGCTCGCCGATCAGGCTTTCAAGCCGGTCAAGGACGTTATCTTTGAGCGGCGTGCCGAGCGGATAGTCCGCATCGTGGAAAGCGGCAGCGGCAAATCGGTTACGGCGGATGCCTGCCGATGGCAGCACGTCGAGTTCATCCAGATCGAGCCAGGCCATAAACATACTGTAGCGAAAATGGTGCACTTTCGGCTGGAGCCGCCGATGGCGTAAAACCCCCTGATACAGGCAACTGTTCATTTCAGTTCCCCCCTCCTGCGGCGGCGATCCCCTTCACCACATCGAGTGCGCTACGTACGCCATCTTCATGAAAACCGTTGTACCAGTAAGCCCCGCAATACCAACTCCGCTGACAGCCGTTAATCTCACCGCGCCGTGCCTGTGCGCGCCAGCTTTTGGGGTTAAATAGCGGGTGCTCATAGACAAAGCGCTTCCAGACATAGCGCTCGTCAATCGGTGCTTCCGGGTTCAGGGTAACGCAGAACAGGGGGCTGCCCTCTGGCAACCCTTGTAAGATATTCATGTTATAGGTGACACAGGCGCTATCCTGTTCATGTTCGCTCAGGCGATAGTTCCAGCTGGCCCAGGCGCGCTGGCGCACCGGCAGCCAGCGCGGGTCGCTGTGTAACACCACCTCGTTACGCTGCCAGCCGATATCCCCCAGCACCTCACGCTCGGCAGGAGTCGGCTCGTCAAGCATCGCCAATGCCTGCGCGGAGTGACAGGCGAAAATCACCTGATCGAACGTATAGCTCGATCCCTCAAGCTGGATCTGAACGCCTCCGTCGTGGCGCATCACCTTCTGCACCGGCGCGTTAAGATGGAGGGTCAGGCGATCGCCCAGCTGTGCCAGCATAGCGCGAATGTACTCCCGCGAACCGCCGGGCACCACGTACCACTGCGGACGATGAGCGATATCCAGCAGACCGTGGTGCTCAAAGAAACGCAAAAACAGCGGTAGCGGGAAGCGGCGCATCTCCTGAAGCGACGACGACCAGATAGCGGCCCCCATCGGCAAAATGTAATGACGGGCGAAAAAACCGCTGAAACGGTGCTGATCGAGGAAAGTCTGTAGCGTAGCGCTCTCGTCCACCTCCCCCGCCAACGCTTCTTTTGCCAATCGATTAAAACGTACGATCGATTTCAGCAGGCCCCAGAATGTCGGATTGACAAGATTACGGCGCTGGGCAAACAGCGAAGCGACAGTATGGCCGTTATACTCCAGACCGTTCTCTGGGTTATGCACGGAGAAGCTCATTTGCGTTTTTTGCCCACGGATGCCCAACTCGCTGAGCAGGCCCATAAAACGCGGATAGGTGCGGTCGTTATAGACGATAAACCCGGTATCGATGGCATACGTCCCCTGCGGAGTGGTGACATCAACCGTAGCGGTATGCCCACCTAACGTGGGTTCGGCCTCGAACAGCGTAATCTGATGGTGTCCGGCCAGTCGCCAGGCACAAGTCAACCCGGCGATACCGCTGCCGATAATAGCAATGTTCATGAACGCACCATCCTGCGCAGCAACGCGCGCTGAAGAAAATTCGGCAGCCCTGCCAGCAGGCGCAAAATCAGGCTGAAGCCTGTCGGGAACGCGATGTGATCTTTCCCTTTAGCCAGACCACGACGGATAGCCTCCACGGCGCTGTCCACGCTCACCTGACCGGGCATGGAAAAATCATTTTTGCGGGTCAGTGGCGTGTCAACAAAGCCCGGCGAGACGACCGTGACGGCAATCCCTTTTGGCTCCCAATCCAGACGCAGGCTATTGGCAAACCAGGTCAGCGCCGCTTTCGATGCACCATAAGCCTCTGCCCGTGGGAAGTGCAGCCAGTGCGCCATGGAGCTGACCAGCACCACGCGGTTTCCCGAAACCAGCTGTCCCTGTAGCGCGGCCAGACAGTTTACCGGCCCCAGAACATTGGTGGTCATCACCCGCTCCACCAGCGCGGCATCCACAACGCCATGATCCAGATATTCACAGGTTCCCGCACAGAGAATGACCAAATCGGCAGCGCAGTTGGACAGCGCCTGACGGCAGGCCGCAGGATCGGTCATATCGAACGACCTAACCGTGATGTTTGGGCTGTATTGGTGTAACGCCTCCAGCCGGTCTGGATCTCGCCCGCAGGCGATGACGCGGTAGCCGTCATCGGCCCAGGATTTTGTGAGCCCCTCGCCTATACCAGAGCTTGCACCCGTGATGAGGACCGTTTTCATGAACGCACCCTCCTTTTCACACCGCGCACCGCCCAGCCCAGTAACGGAAGGTGTTCGTAGATCATCTCTCCGGCATCGTAATAATCGCGCTGACGAATAATCAGATCGTCCTGAATATCCACGATTGAGCATCCCTGTAGGGTAAGCGCCTCTCCCCCGGCAACTCGCGGGTGGGCCCAGTGCATGATCCAGGTTACGGCAAAACGATGGCCGCTGCTGAGGGAAGGGTCAATGGAAAAGCGGCACTGCTCAACGTTAGCCAGCAGATGGGTGAAGTAACGCTGGATCGCAACCAGCCCCTCATGTTCACCAAACGGGTCGATAAGCGAAGCATCCGGATGATAAATCGCGGCCAGCGCCGATGGCTGCTGGGTATCCAGCTCGGTGTAGTAATCCACAAATCGGTTGATGACGGATGACAATGTGTTCATGAGTCTCACCTGGGCTTGGAACAACGTGGCGTAATCGCATAATTAAAATCTACACAATTATTTTTATTTGTCCAAGTTTTGCTGAGGTTATTTTTTATTTCATAATAATATCAATACATTGACCATATCTATTTTACAGGTGAAATTTTCTCTTATTAGAAGACGTCACCCGTCCGCCACCTTTTCAGGTGGCAGCGAAGTGAAGGATTGGGAGATGAAAAAAGCGGAATTACAGAGGAATGACGTCTAAGGAAGCGACGTGCTGTTGCCAAAGGTCAATCTGTTTTTTGCGAGCCGCGGTGAGTTTACCGGTGGTGACCAGCAGCCATTTTCGCTCCGGGAAAATCTCCGGCGCCAGAGTGGCTGGCGGTACGGGAAGGACGTCAATGCGAAGTCCCTGACCGGTGCGCATGAGCGCTTCGAGCCAAATTTCGCACGGATCGCTCAGATGCCAGCCGGTAATCAGATAGTTATCACCTGGCGCTCTTTTATCCCCTTCAAGGCAAAACGACGTGTAGGAGATGATGATGCCGTCGAGGATTTCGCGCAGGGTCATCATCGCCGGAATATTGGCCGAGACTTTGCTGCGCAGCGGGCGCAATACTTCACGGACCAGTTCCGTACGCGGATACTCGCGGCCCGCGTCGTAAATCAGCTGGCGCAGGGATTCGATTTTTCCCTCTTTCAACCGCTGCAACATGCTTTCCTGCAGGGCAAGCCAATTATTTGTTCGACGCGTGCCTGGGCGAGCCAGCAGCGGTTTCACCTGGCTGACCGGGACCCCTTTTTTCACCCAGTCGAGAATTTTTAACGCCTGCTGGACATCATCATCGCTGTACAACCGGTGGCCACCGTCTGTGCGCATCGGTTTGAGTAGGCCGTAACGACGCTGCCAGGCGCGGAGCGTCGTCGCATTTATCCCACAAAGCCGGGAAAATTCACCGATGGAGTAAGACATGTACTCAGCCTGATAGTAAACAATGCTCTCAATATACTACGAATAACGTCAGGTTGAATGACGTCGTTGTCTTACAAACACGCCGACAGTTCACGTCACGGCGTCAACCCGGCCCTTCGCTCCCTGCCGCCAGCAGCGGGACCAGCACATCGCTAATAGGCGTAGGAATACCCCGTGCACGACCATAACGCTGTACCACACCGTTGCGGATATCCCATTCCAGCGGGCGGTTAGCCTGCCGGTCTGCAAGAATTGACGTGCCTAAATCCGCAGGCGCACGCTGAAAATTATCCACGATTTCCTGCGCAACCCCATCGTCCAGCACAGCTCCCTCGGCACGCGCGACAGCAAGACACTCGCGCAAATAGGCCAGAGCCAGTTCAGTAACATCCCCGCGTGAGAACATACCGGCACGGCGATTAGCAAGCACCATCAGGCCTGCGACCGCATTTTGCAGCAGCTTGCGCCATGCGACAGATAAAAAATCCGCAGACAGCTCAACCGCGCAGCGTGTCCCACTGAGCGCCTCAGCGACGCATTTTGCTTGCGGCACATCCGGCAGCGTCAGACGCGGTTTGGCGCGCAGCCAGACTGAAGCATCCGACTCGCGCTGAGCCGGAAACCAGACCACTGACGGCAACACCGTTGCGCCGTTGACATAGGATTCCAACTGAGTTTTCTGCTCGACGCCGTTTTGCAGAGCGCAGACCACCGTATTTTCATCGCATAACGCATTCAGCCACTCGGCACTGTCGACGTTTTGGGTGGTTTTCACCGCGATAAACACCAGATCGAATGGATGGCTGATAGCCACCGGATTGCTCAATACCGGGCCTGGTACCACAATTTCACCCTCATCGTGACGCAGAACTAATTGCAGATGCGCAGTGCGTCCGCAAAGGACTGGCGTACGGTTAACGTCATGCAGTACAGCGGCAATGGTAGTACCGATTGCCCCCGGCCCAAGAAGAGCAATCGTGGGATGATCTGACATCTTGTGTTCTCCTGATTTGATTAACCATCATCAGTGTGCCGACGGCAATCACCGGGCACACCCGCATTTTCTCCGCGTTATCGATCACGGTAAATAACATCATTCACTTTTAGAGATCTTCCAACATCCTGACCACATACCTCTGAAAAGATCGCTATGCGGAAAACACAATTCGCTCCGCACCCGCTCATCAGCGGTGAGGAACCTGTTGCGAACCGCGTTATTAAACCCTAACGTGAGCATTATTCTTCACCCGCTGGGTATTCATTGCTTTGATTGACGAGGGAAAATGGAACGTTTGTTTGTCTACGGGACGCTGCGCCCAGGCCACGAAAATGCCTATATTCTGGAAAACATCGGTGGAGACTGGCTGCCGGGTGATGTGGCTGGCACATTTTATGAGAGTGGCTGGGGCGCTGCTGAGGGATTCCCAGGGCTCGTATTGGACGATCACGGGGCACGCGTCAGCGGTTATCTATTTTTATCTGATAATCTTGAAGCGCACTGGCCAATGCTGGATGAGTTTGAAGAGGGCTACGATCGCGTTGAAGTGGTGGTTACTACAGCGGAAAACCAACAGGTTACGGCATGGGTTTATCAGTTACAGCCACAGACAGGCCAGTAGCGTTATAAATCAACTACGCCCACGCCCTGCCCCAGCCAAATTGAAAAATCCCGCTTACGGCAACCTAAGCGGGACGCGAACATCACAACCTCAATGTTGCTTGTTTCCAAACGCCTTTAACAAGCGTTATTCATTGCCCCATTGATTCAGGAACGTCGCGATCTCATCAATACGAAACGCGTCGATACCGGCTTCACTGGCCATCTCTTTCTGCGCCTCTTCACTGATCTCTTCGTTATTCATTAAGCGGGTGATCAGCAGTTGGAAATAGTGCGCCAGAGCGTCACGTTCTGACTCGTTCACCGGCTTTTCAGATTCCGTCGCATACTCATCCGTGATGTCATAAAATTTAAGCGGTATTTCATTGTTCATCAGTCGTCCCCAAGGGTTAAGGCCTATGCCGTTGATGCTTGCATCATCTGGCCTGAATAATACCATTCTTATGTCGTTTTTCTGTCATCCGTGTGGGACAAGGAACTAAACGAGGAGAGTTTAGCCTCTTAGGAGCGAAAGGCAGGGTGAGCTTTTTCGTTTTAGCCTTACCATTAGGTTATGCAGCTGATCACAATTAAGCCATTGAATTATAAACTTAAATATAGCTTTACAGGGACTACCGCAACAGCGCCGATTCGCACCGTACACCAGGTCATGAAGATGGCTCATGTCTATTGAAATTAAATCACTTTTACTCACTCGATGAGTCTGGCATAAATTGTGCACTACTATAGACAATATGAAACCTGCAAAATTATAAGACCTGAAAACCTTGGAAAAACAAGCAATAAATTCAGGTTTTATATCAAGAATTAGGATGCAAGATCGCGATGAATAAGAATTTCACCTTTACGATTAAGAACACGTGTTTCGATGAAAATTATAACCCCTCCGAAAACACGCGTATCACGACCAACTTTGCGAACCTGGCGAGAGGAAAAAACCGCCAAGAGAACTTGCGCAACGCCTTAACGATGATTGACAATCGTTTCAATTCCCTGGCGAGTTGGGATAACCCCAAAGGGGATCGCTATTCTGTCGAACTTGATATCATTTCCGTTGAGGTTGATATAGAAGGCAATGGCGGCAGCTTCCCCGTCATTGAAATACTGAAAACCAATATTGTTGATAAAAAAACTAACGAGCGCATTGAAGGCATTGTAGGAAATAACTTCTCCTCCTACGTGCGAGATTATGACTTTAGCGTCTTGCTGTCAGATCATAATAAGAATCACCCCGGATTTAGCACCCCCGATAGCTTTGGCGTCCTGCATGGCAATCTATTTAAATGCTTCGTAAATTCAGATTGTTACAAAGATAGTTTTAGTAAAGCGCCAGTTATCTGCCTGAGCGTTTCGAGTAAAAACACCTATCATCGGACTGGCAATCAGCACCCTGTGTTAGGCGTCGAATACCAGCAAGATGAATATTCATTGACCGATCAATACTTCCATAAAATGGGATTGCAGGCTCGCTATTTTATGCCGCCAAATAGCGTCGCGCCTTTAGCTTTCTATTTTTCTGGTGACTTACTGAGTGATTACACGAATCTTGAGCTGATCAGCACCATCGCCACGATGGAGACTTTTCAAAAGATTTACCGGCCTGAGATTTACAATGCCAATTCTCCGGCAGGCCAATGCTATCAGCCAAGCCTGAATCATCAGGATCATTCATTCACTCAAATTGTTTACGATAGAGAAGAACGTAGCCTGTTGGCTATCGAGCAGGGAAAGTTTACTGAGAAAAACTTCATCAAACCATACCAAGCTATTCTTGAGCAATGGTCTGCTAATTACGTTCTTTGATTAACCAAACACACAAGGTCACCGATTATTATGAAAATATTGTTACCCACTTCCACTGCTGGCAGCTTACCGAAACCTTCTTGGCTGGCGCAGCCTGAGACACTTTGGTCCCCTTGGAAATTGCAAGGCGAGGAACTGATTGAGGGCAAACAAGATGCGCTGCGTTTGAGTCTGGCGGATCAGCAACAGGCAGGCATTGATATTGTTAGCGATGGCGAGCAAACGCGCCAACATTTTGTCACGACGTTTATTGAGCACCTCAGCGGTGTTGATTTCGAGAAACGTGAGATCGTTAAAATTCGTAATCGCTATGACGCGAGCGTACCGACAGTCATTGGCGCTGTGGTGCGCCAGAAGCCCGTTTTTGTTGAAGACGCCAAATTTTTACGTCAGCAAACCACGCAACCCATTAAATGGGCACTGCCTGGCCCAATGACGATGATCGATACGCTCTATGATAGCCACTATAAAAGTCGCGAAAAACTCGCCTGGGAATTCGCCAAAATTCTTAATCAAGAAGCCAAAGAGCTAGAGGCTGCGGGTGTCGACATTATTCAATTTGATGAACCCGCCTTTAATGTGTTTTTTGATGAGGTGAATGATTGGGGAATTGCCGCTTTAGAACGAGCCGTTGAAGGGCTTAAATGTGAAACTGCGGTACATATTTGCTATGGCTATGGCATCAAAGCCAATACCGACTGGAAAAAGACGCTGGGGTCCGAGTGGCGTCAATACGAAGAAATTTTCCCTAAACTGCAAAAATCGGCTATCGATATCATTTCACTGGAATGTCAGAACTCTCGTGTTCCAATGGATCTGATTGAACTCATTCGCGGTAAAAAAGTGATGGTAGGTGCCATTGACGTGGCAACCAATACCATTGAAACGCCAGAGGAAGTCGCCGCTACGTTACGAAAAGCCCTTCAGTTTGTGGATGCTGACAAGCTCTATCCGTCTACCAACTGTGGCATGACGCCTTTATCTCGTCGCGTCGCAAGAGGCAAGCTCAATGCGTTAAGTGCCGGTGCGGCAATCGTCCGAAAAGAACTCTTGGCTAAATAACGTCGCCAGGCAGATCGCTTGAAGCGGGTTCAGTCCGAGTTGAGCGATACATAAGCCTTAATGAAAAGCCCGCAAGGGCTTTTCATCTTATATACGTATCGGTAAAACGTTAATTACCACATCAAATCATCAGGCACTTTAAAATCAGCGTACGGATCGTCTTCGTCTTGCTCTTCCTGACTCAGCGCACTATTTAATACAATACTGCTCGCATCTCGCTGCGCAATTTTATCGGCTACGATCGCGGGAATAATTGCGTATTCACTCTCGCCGCTGCTATCAATCACCAAACGAGCAATGGCGAGGCGACCGCTAATCAGCTGAGCCTGAGTCAGCTTATCCACAGTTATTTTTTTAATTAAATTATTATCTGTGAAGTTAAAACCAATATCGCCTTTTGCAATATTGATCCTGTTCATTTCAATAAGCTGCTTCACCTGAGCTTTATACTCTTTAGATAAAGCAGCTTGTTTTTGTTGTTCGCTTAGCTGTTTATCACGCTCAAGCTGTGCTTTTTTATTTTCTTCCACAGCCTCTCTTGCTTCACGAGCCTGAACGCGTGATTTTTTCGCCGTTCTTTGGACTTTGGCCATTTTTTTGCTGGTCACTAATCCCGCTTTTAGCATCTGCTCTTGTAAGGTGAGCTTTGTCATCTTCGTTCCTAAACTCGCTGAATAATTTACAGGATTATACCTGTAATTTTTGAAGCAGTGCCAGATTGCAGGACGAGATCGCGGTGTGGAGTGCGTTTGGAGGGGGCTAGCAGAAGCAATGCCGAAATTCTGCTTATGAGTGGCGCAGAGATTTCGGCACAGGATCAGTCCGAATGATGTCAGACCTTGAGCAGTTTCGCCGTGGCATCGATGTCTATCTCATCTTCCGAGAAGATTAACGTCGTTCCCTGGAAGGTGGTGATCGCCAGTTTTTTCAGCGAGCGCATTTCACCCGGCTGAGCGGTTGATTTCGGTCTGATACTATTCATCAGTATCCCCACAGACAGCACCACATTTTCTTTATCAATGCTGGTGTCGGCGGGCACTTCTTCGCTGTAAACCAGATAAGACTTAATCGACGTGAGCTTAAGGCGCTCACCCGCAATATAGATGTATTTACTTTCCGGCACCACTTTCACAGCATAAGCTGACAACCCCTTGTTATTCGTGGTGGGTTCGAAAGTGACCTCCGCATCTTTCTTAATCAGATCAGGGTTGGCGACTTTAATCACATGAAAATAACGGTTATCGCCGTTTTCATCTTTGATAAATCCAAAACCTTTATCTTTAAACCAGGTTGTGATCGTTCCGTTCATCGCCATTCTCGCTTACTTAATCGTTTATCTGCTCAGTTTTTGCAGCGCGCAGTGTAAAACACAATGCCTGCGCAGACTACGTCTTTGGGTTAAGTCTGGACGATAAATTTCTGCTCAGCAAAGGGGGGGCGGCTGACCTGCCCTCAAGATTAACGATAGCACTCAGGCTAAATGACGGCGTTCAGACAGTATTGACAGAAAGGGATGTGCGTTTAGCTTAAATATTATCCATTTACGGGAAAAGCCCCCCTTGCATAATGGGAAAATTTAGAAAATCCCGTTTCAGTTTCCTTATAACGGGATTTTTTATGCACTATTCTGAGCGTCTACCGCGTATACCATTTAATAATCTTGATACTTGATTTGCTAAAGGTGATTTGAGTTCCACGAAAATCAACAAAGCTTTTTGGTATACATCTTCAGCGCGTTCAAATTCGCCTCTGATCTTATACAGATTTCCGAGATTTCTATACTGGATTGCCATACCTTCTTTACGGCCTAGCGCCTCATTAATAACTAAAGATTTCTGGTACATCTCTTCAGCACGCTCAAACTCGCTTCTGGTCTTATAAAGATTTCCGAGATTGCCATACTGTTTTGCCATACCTTCTTTACGGCCTAGCACCTCATTAATAACTAAAGATTTCTGGTACATCTCTTCAGCACGCTCAAGCTCGCTTCTGGTCTTATAAAGATTTCCGAGATTGCCATACTGTTTTGCCATACCTTCTTTACGGCCTAGCACCTCATTAATAACTAAAGATTTCTGGTACATCTCTTCAGCACGCTCAAGCTCACCTCTGATCTTATACAGATTTCCGAGATTACCATACTGTTTTGCCATGCCTTCTTTACGGCCTAGCGCCTCATTGATAACCAAAGATTTCTGGTACATCTCTTCAGCACGCTCAAGCTCGTTTCTGGTCTTATACAGGACTCCGAGGTTACCATAGTCACTTGCCATGCCCTCTTTGCGGCCTAGCGCCTCATTGATAGTCAAAGACTTCTGGTACATCTCTTCAGCACGCTCAAGTGCACCTCTGGCCTGATACAGGTTTCCAAGATTACCATACTGGTTTGCCATACCCTCTTTGCGGTCTAGCGCTTCATTGATAGCCAAGGATTTCTGGAGCATCTCTTCAGCATGCTCAAAGGCACCTTTACTCTTGTACAATATTCCAAGATTACCATACTGATTTGCCATACCCTCTTTGCGGTCTAGCGCCTCATTGATAGCCAAAGACTTCTGGTACATCTCTTCAGCGCTCCCAAGCTCACCCCTGATCTGATACAGGTTTCCAAGATTACCATAGTTAATTGCCATACCCTCTTTACGGCCTAGTATTTCATAGATAGCTAAAGATTTTTGGTACATCTCTTTAGCCCGATCAAGCTCGCCTTTGGTCTGATACAGATTCCCAAGATTGCTATAAGCAATTGCCACCTCATGCGATTTTTCATTTGCTCCACACATATCTAGCCACTTTTTCAAAACCAAAAATGCCGAGTCTAAATCGCCAGTACGTTTATAAAATTCATAACCAAGGGACAAAACGCGGAGATTCATCGTTTCGACAACAAGCTCCGCAAACTTTTGACGTGCATATTCAATTTTTCCATCGCGAGATAAATTAGCCGCATCCTCAGCGATTTGAAGTTGCATAGCATCAACCTTTAGAATAGCTTCTCTCTCGGCATCACGAGCTTGCTCTGCTTCTTTGATTTTATCGATAACAAGGCTCTTTGCCTTTTTCACTTCTTCTAATGCAGACAACGGAAGAACAATCATGTCGCTTTTTTTATCGGAGCTTGGCAACTCGCATTTTGCAAAGGCGCGAAGATGTCTATCCACTTCACTGACAAATGATTTTTCATCTTCAAAATAGTGATAAAGTACTTGTCTTGTTTCTTCTAATTGCTTTCTAAAATCCATTACTTTTTTGAGTTGGGAACCAGGATCCGCCTCTGACTCAGCATCTACACGCTTAAAAAAGACAAATATTTCAGGCTTTCCTTCTTTTTTCCACCGTTCAAGAGCACGATGAAATTCCTCTTCGGTATAAGAAGAGTAGGGTTCTGCATCAGGAGCCGGTTGCCCCCAGCGTCTGTTTATTACCAAGATAAAAACATCACATTTGTCAACTTCTTCATTAATGACAGATTGATTTCTTCGACCTGTAGATGCCAAAGTATCTTCCCAGCCCAACGCCTTGAACTCAATATTGGCACCATCACCGAAACCGACATTTAATTGATCAATTACATCTCTAAAATGGTTTCTTTCATTATAAAGATCTCCAGGCGAAGCAATAAAAACAGATATTTGTCTTTTCATATCGTTACCATCAATACCTATGCTAGATTTAATTTTTTTAGATATAACGTTTATTTGATTATGGCACCGCTAGCGCTTAAAAAGGAGCCTATTTCGCTTTTATAGGATTAACATGGAAAACATTACAAACTCTAAATAGATTGCATGACATTAGGTTTTTAAATTCAAAAAATTGCCTAACTTCGCCAAAATACAGTATCACGATCATATCTCCATAGTTTTATTTAGTGAGTATGAATATTCATCACATATTAGCCAACTAATAATTTCATCACTAATAATCACACTAGACTAGATCCAAATTTATTGAATAGATATTCATAAAAAATTAAGCAGTTATTATTTATCACATCATCCCAGCAATGAGCCATTTTTATTCACTAAACCACAAAAAACATTCCCGATGCAGGGAATCTGCATCGGGAAGCCTTCATTTAACTGACATCACCACCGTTAGTGGCAATCACTTTCTTATACCAGTGGAACGATTTCTTCTTATAGCGGTTGCCGCTGCCGGAAATCGTGTCATCCAGATCGACATAGATAAAGCCGTAGCGTTTGCTCATCTCGCCGGTAGACATACTGACCAGATCGATGCAACCCCACGGGGTATATCCCATCAGCTCAACGCCGTCGGCAATCGCGTCTGCCATTGCCTCAATGTGCTGGCGCAGATAGTTGATGCGATAGTCGTCAGCGATGTAGTGATCTTCATTCAGCTTATCCACCGCGCCCAAACCGTTTTCGACAATAAACAGCGGTTTTTCGTAGCGGTCATACAGTTGGTTGAGCGCAATTCGCAGCCCCACCGGATCAATTTCCCATCCCCACTCGCTGGCTTCCAGGAACGGATTGCGTGCCCCGCCCAGCAGGTTGCCGTGGGATGCCGCCGCATCCGGATCAGTTTTATAGGTGGTAGAAGACATGTAGTAGCTGAAACCGATGTAGTCGACGGTGTGCTGCTTAATCAGCTCCAGATCTCCCGGTTGAATATCCAGCGTGACGCCCAGTGACTGCCACAGGCTTTTCGCGTAGTAGGGATATTTCCCGCCCGCCTGCACGTCCGCACAGTAAAAGTTAAATGACTGCGTCTCTTTCAGCGCCGCCAGCTGATTGATGGGGTTACAGTCATAGGCGTAGTTAGTGGCAAACAGGATCATGCAGCCGATCTGGATCTGCGGATGGGTCTCATGCGCAATTTTCACCGCCAGACTGCTGGCGACAAACTGGTTATGCCATGCCTGGAATTTCGCCTGTGGATCCAGCGCACCGGTCTGCACCGTCAGCCCCTGACTCATGATCGGGAAGTGGGCAGCACTGTTGATCTCGTTAAAGGTCATCCAGTACTTCACTTTGTGGCCGAAGCGCTCCAGCACCGTGCGGGCAAAGCGCTCGAAGTGACCGATTAACTCACGGTTTTTCCAGCCGCCGAAGACGGTGGCAAGATGCAGCGGCATCTCATAGTGAGAGATCGTAATCACAGGCTCAATGCCATGGGCGATGCAGGTATCAATCACCTGTTCGTAGTGACGCAGTCCCGCTTCGTTGGGCTCCAGCTCAACGCCGTTCGGGTAGATGCGCGTCCAGGCAATGGAAAAGCGATAGCATTTGAAGCCCATCTCGGCAAACAGCGCAATATCTTCACGGAAGCGATGGTAGTGATCGATACCTTTATGGTTAGGATAGGTGTAGCGCTGCTCATCCAGCGTGAAGTCAAACGCGTCGGAAGCCACGATGCTTAAACGCGCTTTACCGCCGGGAATCGCATCCACAATCGACAGCCCTTTGCCATCGATATTGTAGGCCCCTTCGACCTGATTCGCTGCGGTGGCCCCGCCCCACATAAAGCCGTGCGGAAATTTTTCGCTCATGGCACTTATCCTTTATCAATGCTGATTATTTATCGATGATGATTTTTTAATGTCGTGGTTCTGCCTGACGTTGCTTTGATTCAGCACGACCCGAATGGCGGAAATTCTAGAGGAAAAGAGAGGGCATGAACAGAAATAAGGAACCGGTTGCATATCCGGTACAAGCGGGTCTGGCGGCGTAGAAAACCCCGTCCAGGACAGCGTTATTTTTTCGTTTTCTGAGGCGCTTTTCGCGTGGCTGACTTGCTCGTTTGATCGCGCATCTGGCTCTTTCGATGCGTGGTCTCCACGAGTTTCCTGAACGTCGGACACTCCATATGCGATGGCGCAGAACAGTCGGCGACGTGCCGCAGCGTGTCGCGCAATATCGTCAACTCATGGATTTGCCGATCGATGTCGTCGGCCTTCTGATGCAGCGCAGTGCGGGGCAAGTCCGGCATCCCATCCTTGTTAAACATGCCAGCGATTTCTTGCAGTGAGAACCCCGCCGATTTCCCCATCGTAATCAACCTGAGTTGCAGCAGCACGTCGGCAGGAAACTGCCGCCGAAGCCCGTGGCGGGACACCGAAGCAATTAACCCAATTTCCTCGTAATAACGCAGCGCCGAAGGCTTGATTCCACTCTTCTCCGCGATTTCGCCTATATCCAGAAATTTCATGCTTGACCTCAAGTCGACTTGAATTTGTAGCATGCTCTGGAACCCACATTCTGACAAGGATAAAAAATGACAATTAACCAACTGGGCGAACCAGAGCAGGCCAAATCGGGGGTCACTATCACACTGGCACTCGCAATACTGTCGGCCTCGCTGGGAACAAGCATTGCCAATATTGCCCTTCCGACGCTGACAGCCGTATTTTCTGCGCCCTTCGCGCAGGTGCAGGCCATTGTCATCGCCTATCTTGCAGCCATGGCGCTTTCGGTTGTGATCGCGGGTCGCCTTGGCGATCGCTATGGGCTGAAACCCGTTTTCATTGCAGGTCTTGGGCTCTTCGCCATCGCTTCGCTGCTGTGCGCCATTGTCCCCCAGCTGTGGCAACTTATCGCGGCAAGAGCATTTCAGGGGATCGGTGCAGCCTTCCTGATGACGCTCGGCATGGCGCTGCTGAGGCAAACGGCCGGGGAGAAGCATGTCGGGCGAGCGATGGGGATACTGGGAACGGTATCCGCACTGGGGACCGCGCTTGGCCCTTCTGTCGGCGGCTTCCTGCTTGCGATAGCAGGATGGCGTAGCCTGTTCTGGATACAGATCCCGCTGGTCACGATCGTGTTGTTCATGGCTTTTACCCTACTGCCAGCCACGCCGGTGAAAGGCAAGGCTGTATTATCAGGGGGGTTACCATTGCGGAACACGACGCTGTTGCCGAACCTCACGCTCAATGCCGCCGTCGCCGCCATCATGATGACGACGCTAATCGTCGGTCCCTACTACCTTGGTCAGGGTCTGGGTTTGAAGGAAACGTTGGTGGGGATGGTTATGGCCATTGGCCCTGCTATTGCGATTTTCTGCGGCATTCCGTCAGGGCGGCTAGTCGATATATGGGGATTTGGACGGGCACTCATCGCCGGACTCTCCCTCGTGATTGCTGGCACCTTTATGCTGGCGATCTTGCCAACAATGCTTGGCGTCGCGGGTTATATCCTTGCCATTATTGTCCTGACACCAGGCTACCAGCTCTTTCAGGCGGCAAACAACACCGCCACCCTTGCCGAGGTTCCCGGAAATCAGCGCGGTACGGTCTCTGGCCTGCTTAACCTGTCACGCAATATTGGGCTGATCGTCGGAGCATCGCTCATGGGACAGATTTTCGCTTTGGGTGTCGGTACGGAAGATTTTGCCCATGCCGCCCCCACTTCCCTCGCACATGGCATGCAGCTGACCTTCTTTCTGGCTGGCGCTATCGTGCTTGTCGTCCTTGCCTTCACCCATCTGCCAAGCTGGGCTGCGCGGGCTCACTCAGCTAAGTCTCAGGGGAAGCGATGACGGCTAACGGCCTATTCTGACGGTTTATGTTGACGAGAGGCGACCTTTGCAAGCTCAGACAATACCGAGGTTGCCTCCTCTAAACGCTCAGGGACGAGCTTGTAGAACACCCAGTTTTTGATGCGCTTCGATGTGACAATTCCGGCTTTCGATAAATATTGAAGATGACCGGTGACAGTTGGCTGGCTCAGACCGATCTTCTCGGTGATAAAACCGACACAGACCCCATCGTTAACCAGATCCCCGTCCTGCTGTTCAGGGAAGTGTGCGCGAGGATCGGCCAGCCATTCCAGAATGATGAGCCGTTGCTCATTGCCGAGCGCTCGCAGCAAATCGGCCGTTGTCGCCACATGCTTGTTCATATAGCCAAATACCTATATAGTCATTTCCATATACAGTTGATAGGGAAATACTATGACAAGCGAACACCAAAGGGCAACCAACTCTGTAACGTTGAAAGATATTTACGCCGCCGCTCAGCAGATCAAGGGAACAATAGGCAGGACACCGCTGGATCCTTCGCCACCGCTATCCGCCCTTGTCGGTGCGGAAATCCGACTCAAAATGGAAAACCTCCAGCAGACCGGTAGCTTTAAGCTGCGTGGTGCGGCAAATGTTCTTGCCAATCTGGATGCAGAACAGCGCCGTGCTGGCGTTATTGCCCCCACAGCAGGAAATCATGGATTAGGACTCGCCTATGCCGGGCAGGTCGCAGGCATCCACGTAACCATCTTTTTGCCACGCGCGGCAGATCCAATGAAGGTCGCAGCCATGAAAGGCTGTGGCGCACGTATTACGTTCTTTGATGACATCGAAGAGGCAAGGCAAGCGGCTATCGCCGCTGCGCACCAGTCAGGTGCCACCTTCGTTTCTGCCTACGACAACCCGCATATGATTGCAGGCGGTGGCACTGTCGGTCTTGAAATCATGGAAGACTGGATGGATGCAGAGATCATCCTGGTGAACATCGGCGGCGGCGGGCTCATCTCAGGAATTGCGACAGCGGCCAAAGCAATCAATCCCGCGATCGAAGTATGGGGTATACAAAGTGAAGCGAGCCCAACGTTCGCGCGCTGGAAAGAAGCAGGAGAAGCAATTCCCGTCGATCTGGCCCCCTCCATCGCCGAGGGCGTGAGTGGCTATATAGAGCCCAGCACGATGACCTGGCCGCTGGTTCGTGATCGCGTCGATCGTGTGCTCACCGTCGCTGAAGACGAAATCAAAGCTGCGATGCTATCAATGCTCGATCTGCATCGCCATGTTGTCGAGCCTTCAGGGGTGCCCGCTGTCGCGGGAGCCATTCGCTACGCGAAAGAGATTGGCGGACGTAAAACTGTCTGCGTCATCACCGGCAGGAACATCTCAAGCCAACGCTATCTCACGCTGCTTAATGACGCGAAAACCCGCGCGGATCAATAGGACAAACATCGTCTTTTCGGCCATACAGAATGAGACGTTACAGCGTGAACCCGTAGTGAGAACCGTCCGGCAGTTCAACATCAAGGCGCAGTTTACTGCCGGTCGCCTCAACATAGCGTTTGAGTGTGGAAAGTTTCAGATCGCGACCGGGTTTCTCCATTCCCGCAATGGTTGGCTGTTTTAATCCAAGCACCTGCGCCATTTCCACTTGCGTTTTTTGCACCCTCTCACGCAGTTCGGCGAGATGAATATTGAGTAACATGTCTGCCGCTATAGCGTGAGCATCAACGACGACGTCTGGTTTTTCATCCGCAAGGAGCTGTTCCAGCGTTCTGCCCATAGCATTACCCTCTCTTCTCTGATTTTTTCAGATACTTTGTGAATTCCCGATCGGCAAGCGGAATCATCTCATCATAAAAGCGCTTTTCATTGCCGGACTTATTCCCCGCACAGAGGAGGATCCCCGTGCGATGTGGATCGAAAGCAAAAAATGCCCGTATTGGCATCCCTCCGCTCTGAATACGTAATTCTTTCATGTTGAAATACCGGGAGCCTTTTACCGTATCAGCATAAGGCCTGGATAGCATTGGGCCTTTTTCCCGTAACACGATAAGTGCTGCAAGCACATATGCGCGATCCCTATCATTTAATGTGCTGAACCAGCTATCAAACACGTCCGTCATTTCAATTTTCCACACTGGGCCACCTCTAATATAGCTCAAATGCTATATAGGTTAAAAGCAATAATGCGAATAATGACGTGGTATAAAACGACATGCACCGACATAACTAAAGAAGCCGAAGCGGCATTCCAGATTTACGATGCAAGTGAAATGACATGCTGGCCTCATGCGAACAAGGTCGCACGAAGAAGTGATATATAGATTGGGGAGACCGATTGATTAAGCGTCAATTAGCCGTTCAGGCATCGCGCTGTCTGGCCTGGCGGCGGGAGCGGCAAATTTCAGCATGGTTCCGATCGGCCCACTGAATTAACAACTGCATAGGCTGCAAAAAGGAATGCCCGAGTGGCGTCAGCGTGTATTCCACGCGCGGGGGAACTTCTGCATAAATCGTCCGATGAATAAACCCATCCGTCTCTAGCCGTTTTAACGTACGTGACAGCATTTGACGCGAAATATCGTCGATATGGCGATTTAATTCGTTAAAACGCAGCGTATTTTGCGCCAGCGCTTCCAGTATTAACAGACTCCACCGATCGCCGATGCGATCCAACACATCACGGATCGGACAAGGATGATCAAACGCGGAATCGTCGAGGCTTTCCGCCGGCGACGTTTTTGGGTTAACCGTGTCAGTGAGGAGTGTGTCATTAGTCATTTCTGTGTGACCTGGTTGCATGCCGGTGACTTCTTGTCCGAGAAAAGCCGGCAATGTACCATCCAGATTCTCTATAGTCTATTTTTGTTACTTAGTCCCAAAAAAAGAAAATAAGGAGTCTACATGTCACATATCGCACTCATTGGTGCCTCAGGCGATGCTGGTTCACGCATTCTTAAAGAATTATCAGACCGTGGGCATACGGTCACCGCCATCGCACGCCATCCAGAAAAGATTGCCTCGCTACCGAACGTAACGGCTAAACAAGGAGACGCACTGGACAAGGACGCTCTGGTCGCCTTATTCAAAGGGCATGATGCGGTGGTCAGCGCCGTTAAATTTGGTTCGTCCGATCCAGCAATTCTGATTGCTGCCGTTAAAACCGCAGGTGTAAAACGCTATCTGGTTGTCGGCGGCGCGGGGAGTCTGGAAATTGCGCCGGGTCAGCGTCTGATCGATCAGCCGGACTTCCCTGATGCTTACCGCCCTGAAGCCTCCCGTGGTGCAGCTTTCCTCGACTTGTTAAAGCAGGAGAAAGATCTCGATTGGTCATTCCTCTCACCGTCCGCCGAGTTTGTTCCGGGCCAGCGCACAGGTACTTTCCGTCTCGGCAAAGACACACTGCTGAGTAATGATCAAGGCAGCAGCATCTCCTTTGAGGACTACGCTGTCGCGCTGGTTGATGAAATTGAAAATCCAGCACACTCTCGTCAACGCTTTACCGTGGGTTATTAAACCCTGATAACGATCCGCACAGTGGCTGCTTTCCTCCAGCAATGTGCGGATATCGCGTTATATCAATATGTAGTAGAGATAGCACAGAACGGTATCAGCAAAATGCATGAGTTTGTTATGGTATTGACTTAACTCGCTCTCTTTTCATGCATAAGGAGTTTTTGAATGGCTACCTCCCCAACGTATGTGCCGCCAAAAGTCTGGCAGCCGGCCTCTTCCGGCGGTGCTTTTGCCAATATTAACCGTCCGATAGCTGGCCCAACGCACGAAAAAGCGCTGCCCGTTGGCAAACATCCGCTTCAGCTCTATTCGCTGGCGACGCCAAATGGCGTGAAAGTGACAATCATGCTGGAAGAGCTGCTGGCGCTGGGCCATTCAGGTGCAGAGTACGATGCCTGGCTGATTAAAATAGGCGATGGCGATCAGTTCTCCAGCGGGTTTGTCGACGTCAATCCGAACTCCAAAATCCCGGCGCTACTTGACCAAAGCGGCGAGAAACCAATTCGCGTGTTTGAGTCCGGCTCCATTCTGGTGTATCTGGCCGAGAAATTTGGTGCGCTACTACCGAATGACCTCGCCACGCGCACGGAAACCCTGAACTGGCTCTTCTGGCAGATGGGTTCCGCCCCTTACGTTGGCGGTGGATTCGGCCATTTCTACGCCTACGCGCCGGAAAAATTTGAATACCCGATCAACCGTTTCACAATGGAAACCAAGCGTCAGTTGGATGTGCTCAACCGCCAACTGGCAGAGAATCGCTATCTGGCCGGCGACAGCTACACCATTGCCGATATTGCCGTCTGGCCGTGGTACGGCGGGCTGGTACAGAACGCGCTTTACTCCGCTGGAGAGTTCTTGTCCGTACACGAGTACACGCATGTAAAACGCTGGGCCGATGAAATTGCCGCCCGTCCGGCAGTGATTCGCGGTCGCAAGGTCAACCGCACCTGGGGTGAAGAGTCTGAGCAGGTCGCCGAACGCCATCAGGCATCCGATCTGGATTAATCTTCTGCCGCCTGCCAATCAATGCAGGCGGCATTCTACTTTGTCTTCAGCGCCCTTCCCTATTCCGGCGCGCGACGATCGGTCAATGTTTCTTCCATACTATCGACACCCGCCTGTCGTGAGGCATACCACCCACTCAGCAATGCGCCTATCGCACAGACGGTTAATAGCATCACTGGCGGCAGTAACGTGCCGTCATGTACAACCCCCATAATCACGCCGGCTACCCCGCCAAAAACATACTGCAATACGCCGAGCAGCGAGGAAGCCGAACCGGTCTGACCCGGTGCCGCATTCATCGCCACCGCCACCACATTGCCGAATACCAGACTCAGGAAGCTCATGGTCAGGAATAACAATGCCGTGACAATCCACAGCGATGCAATGCCAGCCAGCAGTACGCCGGATAACACCAACCCTCCCGCAACATGCAGGGCTATCCCAATCGGCAAGATTTGATATTCACGCCAGCGATTCAGCAGAAAGATATTAATTTGTCCCAGCGCCACCATGCCCAGCGCATTCGACGCAAAAATGTAGCTGTACGTCGTGGGCGACAGGTGAAAGTATTCAATAAAGATGAAGGCAGACGCGCCAATATAGGTAAACAGGCCACCCATCACAAAAGAACCGGACAGCGTATAGCCCATGAATTTTCTCTGCCGTAATAGTGCGGCAAAGCCGGTTAACGCTGACAACGTGCCGCCGGCGACGCGGTCACGCCGCGGCAGGCTTTCCGGTACCCAGCGCCAGGTGGCAAAAAACATCAACATGCCGACAACCGTCAGTACCCAGAAAATGGCTGACCACCCCAGCGAGCCAAGCAGCAGGCTGCCCAACGGCGGTGCGACAATCGGCGCTATCGCCATCACCTGCATGAGCAGCGAGAACACTTTTGCCGCATCGCGCTCCGAGTACAAATCCGCCACGATGGCACGCGGAATCACTAATCCGGCGGCCCCCCCGAGGCCTTGCATCAGGCGGAAAAAGACAAACCACGATAACGTGGAAGCATGGGCGATCAGCAAGGAAGACACGGAAAACAGCACAATGCCCAGCAGCAACGGCCCTTTTCGACCATAGCGATCGGTCAACGGACCATAGACCAGTTGACCAAGCGCCAGCCCGATCAAAAAGACCGACAGCGAGGTCTGCATTCCGGCCGCGTCTGCCCCGATATCCTGCTGGATCGCAGGGAAAGCCGGGAGATACATATCAATCGACATGGCATCAAACGCACACAGAATGCCTAAAATGCCGATGAGAATAAAACTGCGCGACGCCAGTAAAGACGAATCAGACATCGATAACACCTCAAAAATGAGCCACTCAATGGTGAATAACCGACAGCAAAGGGAGTGCGAATCGGATAAGATGCGTATTGCTGAGCGCAATATATGACTGACCAGTCGAAAATACAAGGCAATGTGATGGCGCGCAAAAAAACCATTGGAAACGATCGGATTCTGGACGCTGCGGAACAAGTGCTGCTGCGCGATGGCGTGCATCGTTTTACGCTAGATGCCGTTGCCGCCGAAGCTGGCATAAGTAAAGGTGGGCTGGTTTACAGCTTCCCAAGTAAAGACCAGTTGATCATGACCATGCTGTCGCGTGAGCTGGCGCGTTTTGAACAGGAGGCGCAGCAGCAAACCGCACGCTACGCCAACCAGCCTCACGCCGATGTGTTGGGCCACATTGCGGCGATAGGTCAGGAAGAAGACGAGACAACATCGCGCGCGGTGGGTCTGCTTACCGCGCTGGTTCACTCCCCCGCTATGCTGGAGCCCGTGCGGGAATTTTACCGCACCCGACTGGATCGGTTACGTGACGCTACGCCGACCATGCGGCGCATCCGCCTCGCGTTTCTCGCCACAGAAGGCGTTTTTCTGTTGCAGGGACTGGGCTTCGTGGCGCTGGATCGCGAGGAACGGCAGACGATGATCGATGATGCCAAATCCTTATTCCAGCCGGACGATAGTGTCAGTACGATGACCGCACGCGCCACCACGGCTCATTGCGCGGTGCCACCGTCATCCATCACCACTTATCAGCAAGAAACGTCTTTTATCCCCACAGGAAAAACGATCTCCGAACAGGCGATCGCCTGGCTGGCAGAGAAAGGCGTCACGCCGAGCGGTACAGGATTAGAAGCGGTGCATTCCCGTGCGGCACATATTGTCGAAACGGCCACAAACATCATCAAACGTGACGGCATCAGCGCTTTAACGCACCGCGCCGTCGCAAGTGAAGCTCACGTGCCGTTAGGATCGACCACCTACCATTTTAATAGCCTGGACGACATGCTAAATGCCGTGATGAGCAGTGCAATTGCGCTGTTTCGCGATGATATGTTTAGCCGGTTTCACCAGCGTCGCCACGACGACCCGCGTGATGTCCTGACCGATTTTGTCATGCGCGGTATCGAAGATATCGACGATCTGGCGCGTGAGTACGAGCTCTTTACCGCCGCTATTTCACGTCCTTCCTTGCGCCCCATCGCGCTCGAATGGTCTAACACCGTTGTCGCCATCATCAAAGTGGTCGCTCCCGACAGCGCCGCGCTGCCGTTGGGTACGCTGATGAACGGCTTTTTCATCCGCGCGCTGCTGGAAAAACACGAGCGCACGCTGCCGCGCGATCTGGTTTATCAGTCAGTTTCTGCGCTGTATAACGCCTTCCGCTAAACCATACGGTTTTCTCGCGGGAAAGCCGTTTCCCCCTCAATGATTGTCGATTTCCTTTTCTCTCTATCTGCCCTTCACAATAAAAACTGTACATATGTACTATTTTTTGCCAAATTAGCAAACGCAAATAACTCTCGTTTGCATTCGTACATATGCGCGTCGTTAGGGATGAAACATAAAAAATGCACAAACCGCAATTCCATACCATAAAACCACTGGCACTGATCGTTGCCGGACTACTCGGAGCACACTTAGGCACGGCGCAGGCCGCCGACGAGGATGTGATGACCGTCAAGGCCACCGCCGAGCAGGAATTAAAACAGCAGCCAGGGGTATCGATCATCACGGCGGACGATATTAAAAAAGCGCCGCCCGTTAACGATCTCTCCGACATTATCCGCAAAATGCCGGGCGTGAATCTCACAGGCAATAGCGCCACCGGAGCCAGAGGCAACAACCGCCAGATCGACCTACGCGGAATGGGGCCGGAAAATACGCTGATTCTTATTGATGGTCGTCCGGTGACCTCGCGTAACGCGGTTCGCTACGCCTGGGACGGCGAGCGGGATACCCGAGGCGATACGAACTGGGTACCGGTAGAAGAAGTGGAACGCATTGAGGTCATACGTGGCCCGGCTGCCGCCCGCTACGGTTCCGGTGCGGCTGGCGGCGTGGTGAATATCATCACCAAGCGTCCATCCAACGTCTGGACCGGTTCACTCTCGCTGTACGGCAATCAGCCAGAAAACAGCAAAGAAGGCGCCACACGCCGCGCCAATATCAACCTGAGCGGCCCGCTGGCCGGTGATGCGCTCACCATGCGCCTGTACGGCAATATCAATAAAACCGATTCTGACAGTTGGGATATCAACCGTAACCAGAACGGTTCTGCCGCGGCTGGACGTGAAGGCGTGCGCAATAAAGACCTCAATACGCTACTGTCCTGGAAACTCTCACCACAGCAGATCGTTGATATTGAAGCGGGCTATAGCCGTCAGGGCAATATCTATACCGGCGATACGCAGTTCAGCGGCGGAGGGGTCATCCCCGAAAGTCTGGCAAAAAGCGGGGCTGAAACCAACCGACTGTATCGCCAGAATTATGCCATCACCCACAATGGAATTTGGGATTGGGGACAATCCAAGCTAGGTCTCGCTTATGACCAAACCAATAACACCCGGCTTGACGAAGGATTATTCGGCCGCTTTGAAGGCTCAATCAATAGCGATCGCTACAGTACCAGCCGTTTGAAAAATCTGCGTATTAACAGTGAGTTGAATATTCCGCTTGAACTTTGGGCCGAACAAACGCTCACACTGGGTGCAGAGTGGAATCGGGAGCAGCTAAACGATCCCTCCGCCAGCAGCTACACAGGAACGACTGGCGATACGATCCCCGGCACATCCATCAACCCTTCTCAGCGCAGCAGCAAAAATAGCGCCGAACTCAGTGCGCTCTATTTTGAAGACAACATCGAAGTCGTACCCGGCACCAAAGTGATTCCCGGCCTGCGCTTCGATTATCACGATAAATTCGGCGGTAATTACAGCCCCAGCCTGAACATCCAACAGGAACTGGGCGAGATGTTCAGCGTGAAAGCGGGCATCGCGCGCGCCTTTAAAGCACCAAATCTTTACCAATCTTCTACCGGTTATTTGCTTTATTCACGCGGTAACGGCTGCCCGTTCGGCGTAGATTATAATAACGGCGGCGGCTGCTATCTGGCGGGCAATGACAATCTGGATCCCGAGATCAGCGTCAACAAAGAAGTCGGGCTGGAGTTCAAACATGCCGGCTGGCAGGCAGGTGTGACCTACTTCCGCAATGACTATAAAAACAAGATTGTTTCCGGTACCGATATTCTTGGGCTGACGCAGTCAAATGCCGCGATCTTGCGTTGGGAAAATGGCGGTAAAGCGCTGGTAGAAGGGCTGGAAGCCAACCTGCTGGTGCCGGTGATTGACGACACGCTGGACTGGAGCACCAACGCCACCTATATGATTGAATCGAAAAACAAAGACACCGGCAATCCGCTGTCGATCATCCCGAAATACACCGTCAATACGATGCTGGAGTGGCAGGCTACGGATAAACTGTCCGCCAACGTCAGTTGGACGATGTACGGCAAACAAAAACCGCGTCAGTACGCGACGAACCATATAGAGAGCCAGGCTGGTGGGCTTTCTTCGCGCGAAATCGGCAGCTACTCCGTTGCGGGCGTGGGAGTGAACTACCAGTTCAGCAAGAACCTGCGCGTCAATGCGGGTATCAGTAACCTGTTTGATAAGCAGATTTATCGCGAGGCGAAAGGCGCGTCTACCTACAATGAGCCGGGACGTGCCTACTATGCGGGTGTCACCACCTCATTCTGATAGTCATCTTTTCTGACAGCGACACCTTTCTGGTTCGGCGTATTCAGGAGCCAGAAAGAACACTATTCAAATAACTAGCGACTAAAAAAATCGGCCTCTGCCCTCTCCCACCAAGGAGGAGGCAAAGGCCGAATGGGGTAATACGCGCGCTTGACTAATTAGCGGCGGACTTTCACTTTATTCAGCACGGTCTGAATCGCTGTCGACAGCTCATTGATCTCGAATTTCGCAACGTAAGCATCTGCACCCACGTTGCGTACGTGATCTTCGTTCGCGCTGCCAGACAATGAAGAGTGAATCACGACAGGAATATTCTTCAGATATTCTTCACGCTTGATATTTCTTGTCAGCGTAAAGCCGTCCATTTCCGGCATTTCCAAATCGGTCAGGACAAGCGAGATCTTATCCGAGATAGGTCGGCCTTCTGACTGTGCTTCTTGCGCAATTTGTCGAATCTTGTTCCAGGCATCCTGTCCGGTGATGTGCATACTAAACGGAATGCCCATCTGGGTTAGCCCCTGCTCAAGCAGCGAACGAGCGACTTTGGAATCTTCCGCCACAATCGCAATCGCGCCTGGCGTATAAGGGTAAATTTTCTCTTCTGCGTTCTTGAGCTTGGTTTCGCGATCGCCAGGAATGATATCAAACAGAATCTGTTCAACATCCAGCACCAGCGCCAGACGGTTGCTGTCTTTATCGTTATCAAGACGTGCAATACTGGTGATATAGGAGCTGCTCACGCCCGCTTCAGCGGCCAGAACCTGACTCCATTCCAGACGCACGATATCGTCGACTGACTCCACGGCGAATGCCTGCGTACTACGAGCATATTCCGTGATAAGGAGGATGTTCAGGCCAGTTTCTGATGAACTGCCGACGACGGCAGGAAGATCGATAACGGGAATGATTTGTCCACGAATGTTGACCATACCCAGCATCGGCGATTTCATGCCAGCCGCTTTGGTCAGCGTAGGCATCGGCACTATTTCACGCAGTTTAAACACGTTGATGCCAAACAGCTCAGATTTGCCACCTTCAGGTGATTTGCCCAGCTGGAATAATAAGAGTTCAAATTTATTAGCAGAGGTGAGGTTTGTTCTCTCATCAATTTCTTTTTGAAAATTATCCATGCTTTCCTCAGTGCGAGTCATTGTCATTATAGGTATACCGTAACAAGGCAACATTCGAGATGTGAGCAAACAGGAACCAACATCCGACCGCTCCACTGTACGTGATAGTCGTGTTCTTCAATCTTATCCAGCGTCAAACGTAAATATTTGTTAAGTGTGTCAACCTTATCATCCAACGATGCAAATCATCGGACCAGTAGACGGGATATCAGCCCTCTTCAGTATAACAGTCGGCTAGCATCCTTAAGGTGCAGATAGCATTCCCTGAATCATTAATATCGGCAGAATTTGCCAACACCTTATCCCAAATCGTGACAGAAATGTTGCCTGAGAAGAAAACCTCTCACCTCTCTTGACACCGCAGTCAGAAAAAACTAAAAACATACCGTACGGTTCAGTTTTATAAAAAGTACGCATGCCGACATTTACGCATAGCAACAGTGAAGGTGTTCTGGCACCTAAGCGGCTGGCGTAACTGGCGTCGTGTGGCTAAGGCTGCGTGTTATCACGCTATTTCGCGGTTCTCTTTACAGGATTCTCATATGTTCACATTATCCCGGGTTGCACGTCCTACCGTATTGGCTCTGGCTGTCGTACTCGCGGGCTGCGCGAGCAATCCCCCCGTGCGCTACAGCGGCATCGCCTCGTCTTCGCAATTGGCGCAAAACTCAGGTGAGCACGCGGATCGCATTCCTTACCGCTACACCACGCCCGTCGACTGGACGCAATACACTCACATCATCATCGACCCGGTCAGCATTTATCAGGGCAGCGATAACCAATTCAAGGACATGTCACAGCAGGACAAGCAGTCGCTGGCCGCCTATATGCAGGATACGTTTAGTAAAACCTTGCGTTCTCGTTTCAACGAAGTGACCTCACCTGCCCCCGGCACATTGCGGCTGAAACTGACGCTGACAGGTGCCGATACCACGACGCCGGTTGCCGGTACGTTTACCAAATTCGACCTGGCTGGCGGGCCCTACAACATCGTGCAGTCCATCCGTGGCAAAGAGGGTCTGCTCAACGGATCCGTGAACTATGCCGTTGAAATTTATGATGCGACGACCAACAAACTGCTCAATGCCTATGTCGCGAAGCAGTATCCGAACGCCATGAATGTCAGCGCCAGCGTGGGCGCACTGAGTGCTGCGGAAGTCGGTATCGATAAAGCCGCTGAAGAACTGGCGGACATGCTGAAGTAAGCGAAAAGCGACTATAACGGTGCGGAACAGCATGATGACAATCTATCCTCACTTAATTATCTGTCCGCACTGCGACAGCGTGCATCATTACCGGGCGTTAAACCCCGGTGAGGCGGCACGCTGCACACGCTGTCAGGCCACACTTTATCGTTCAGGCTGGATGAATATCGGGCATCGGCTGGCGCTGATACAAACGGCTGCCATCCTGTTTTTTATCGCCAATAGCTATCCGGTACTGAACGTTAGTTTCCACGCGCTACAGAATACGGCCACGCTGTGGCAAGCGGCGCTCGCATTGGCTAACGGGGCGACCTTGCCGCTGGCGATAGGCTGTTTTTTTCTCCTGATTATTGCCCCGTTTCTGCAAATCATGCTGACCGGTTGGGTACTGATGTTCGCCAACCAAGGCCGCTGTGCGCCCGGTTTTGTTCCCGTGATGAAGATACTGCTGTGGCTTCGTCCCTGGAGCATGCTGGAGATTGCGACGCTGGGCTTTCTGATCGCCGCCATCAAGCTCTCCGGCTTTATGCAGGTCATGCCGGGAGCGGGCTGCTGGGCGCTGGCGGCGCTGATGCTGCTGCTCGTCGTCGTCAACAGTCTGGATCTGCGCCCGCTGTGGTCACTGATGCCCACAGACAGCAACCGCAGCGCGGTCAACCATGGAAAGTAATCCGTCCGCCCAGCCGTTGGTTGCCTGTCCGGTATGCGGGCTCGTCTGCCAGCATGATACCGACACGCACGACGCGGCGCGCTGCCCACGCTGCCGGTCGCGGCTGACGTCTTCCCACAAAGACAGCACCACGTTCTCTTGCGCGTTACTGGTCGCCGCCCTGATTTTTTATATTCCCGCTAACGTGTTGCCCGTGATGTATACCCGCCTGTTCGGACTGGGGAGCGAAAGCACCATCCTAAGCGGCGTGATGGATTTCTGGCACAGCGGCGATTACGGCATCGCCCTGCTGATCTTTACCGCCAGCATTGTCATCCCCTGCATGAAATTTCTGATTCTCGGCCTGCTGCTCGTCATGTCTCGCCAAAAAAGTAGTAAAGCGATGGCCGAGCGTGCGGCGCTGTATCGGCTAACGGAATGGGTGGGTTACTGGTCCATGCTGGATGTCGTCGTTATTGCTGCCGTCTCTGCGCTCGTCAGATTTCCGCCGCTGAGTGAAGCGGAACCTCGCAGCGGCATTCTTTTTTTTGGGCTGGTGGTGATACTGACCATGTTATCTGCCATGAGCTATGACCCGCGTCTTATCTGGAAAGGTGACAAGAAATGATCCACGAACAACCCGGCGAGCCGGTGATTATCCGCCAACGCTGGCGAATCGCATTAATCTGGCTGGTACCGGCGCTCGCCATGCTAACAGGGCTCGCCATGCTGATTCACACCTGGTCGGACACCGGGCCGGAAATCGTGATTTCCTTTCAGAGCGCAAGCGGTCTTGAGGCGGGCCGTACCGTCGTCAAATATAAAGACGTCGTGGTAGGCAGTGTAAGAGACATCTCGCTAAGTCAGGACAGTCAGCAGGTTCTCGTCACGGTACAGCTCAATAAAAATGCGGAAAATCTGGCGCATGCCGATAGCCGTTTCTGGGTGGTTCGTCCACGCGTCGCCATCAACGGCGTGACGGGGATTGATACCCTGCTTTCCGGCGCTTATATCGGGGCCGATAAAGGCGAATCGACTCAGGAAAAAACTCGCTTTATCGGTTTAGAGTCGCCACCCGCGGTGATTAACGGCATGCCGGGCAGCCGTTTTATCATTCAGGCGGACGATCTCGGATCGCTGGATAGCGGTTCGCCAGTTTACTACCGCCGCATCCCCGTCGGCCGCGTCGCGTCTTACCAGTTGAATCGCGATGGCCGCAGCGTCCAGCTTCAGGTTTTCATTGATGCGCCCTACGACCGCTTTGTTACGCCAAATACCCGCTTCTGGAATGCCAGCGGAGTCGATCTCTCGGTAGACGCCAACGGTTTTCGTCTCAGAACACAAACCCTCGCGGCCATCATGGCCGGCGGCATCGCATTTTCCACGCCCGATCTGGACAACGCCATTGCCCGACCGGAACCGCTGACCACCTACAAGCTGGCGAGCGATCGGGAATCAGCCCTGTCACCGCCGGATGGTCCGCCTACCCGCTTCAAACTCCGCTTTGACCGTTCGCTGCACGGCCTGGAGATCGGCGCACCCGTTGAATTTTCCAGCGTCAAAATCGGCTACGTGACCGCCATTGAGCTGGATTACAGCAAAACGGGCTACCGCTTTCCAACCGTCGTCAGCATTGACGTGTTTCCTAACCGTCTCGGCAACGTGCTGGATAAGTTACCTAAACAGGCGATGTCGCTCGAACAGCAAACGGCTGAGTTTACGCGCGATCTGGTTGAACACGGCCTGCGTGCACAGGTGGCACCGAGCAATTTGCTGACCGGACAGCTCTATATCTCACTTGATTTTGTGCCCGATGCGGCGAAGACGACGTTTGATCTCAACACTCGCCCGTTAGTGCTACCGACCGTCGATGGGGGATTTGACCGATTACAAACGCAGATGGCGAGTATCATCGGCAAGATCGATAACCTGCCGCTGGATGCGATCGGCCGCAACATGAACACTACGCTGGTAGAGGCCAATAAAGCGCTGCGACAGGTTAACGGACAGACATTGCCGGAGGCCAATCGGTTGATGCAAAACATGCAGCAGGCCACACGCCGCGCACAGGATGTTCTGGAAGAGGATTCGCCGCTGCAACTGGGCATCACGCAGTCACTACAGGAAATTCAGCGCACCTTACGCGCCCTGCGCAGTCTGGCCGAGCAGATTGACCGTCATCCGGAGTCGCTGCTGCAAGGGCGACCAAGTGATTCATCGTCGGCGGCATTGAACCACGCTCCCCTTTCCCGAGAAGGATCTTCAAGATGAAACGAGTGGCACCACTCTTATCGCTTACCGTTCTTGCGTTGCTGAGCGCCTGCTCGTCGCCTCCGGTGCGTTACCACACGCTGCTGACGCCCGCCTCGCCCGTTGCGACCTTATCCTTTATGGCAAACACAACGCACGCGGCACCCTTTTTCATCGATGTGCTGCCCGTTGGTGTCCCGGCACAGCTTGATACGTCGCAGCTCGTTATTCGACAGGGGGATAGCGGTGCTGTCGTGCTGGATAACGAGCGTTGGCTCAGCCCGCTGGGTGAGGAAATCCGTACTTCGCTTTCCGCCGATCTGACGCAGCGTCTCAACACGCAGGATGTTTCAGGCTTGGTGCGTTCGGCAGACACACCGGTGGTCAGAATTCACCTTCAGGTTCGGCGATTTGATAGCTGGCCCGGTCAATCGGTGGCGTTCGACGCCGACTGGAGCCTAAGCGCCGTTGGAGAAGAAGATGGGCGCGCACGATTGATCTGTCGCAGCCAGTTTACCGAGCAGGCAGCGGGCAGTGATACCGCCATGCTGCACGCTCAGCAGCAGATCATCGCTCGGCTAGCGGAGCAGATCGCCGCAACGGCGACCCGCTGGATGCCGGATCGCCAAGGCACCTGCCTTACGCCGCCGCGCCGGCCATAAACATACTGACCGCATCCCCGACGATCTCGCGGATGCGGTCGAGGCTTATTGGCTGTAAATGACGGTGGAATATACGATCATCGATTTCTGCCGTCAGCAGCGCCAAAAACTGTAACGCCCGCAAGCGTGGATTTCCCGGCTTCAGTTCCTGCCGTGCTATCGCCGCCGCCATCAGTTCAGAAAGTTTATCGACGTTCTCTTTCGGACCAGAATCATAAAACAGCGAACCAATATCGGAATGCCCGGCCTCTGCTACCACCATCCGATAAATCGCCATCGCACTACTATCGTTGGTCAACACGTAGAGAATGCGTTCGCCGAAGCGCGTCAACTGCACGTCCAGCGTTTCGGCTGCCAGCGTGTCCGTCATCAGCTCCGCCGTGGCTTCGGACAGATGCATGGTCGCATGTTCACGAACGACAGCCGTAAACAGCTCTTCTTTGGTTGAAAAATAGCCATACAGCGTCGCCTTGGAACCGCCGACCCGCTTCGCCAGCTCATTCATGGTGGCGCGTTCATAGCCCATTTCCTGAAAAAGCTGCGCCGCCGTTTTAACGATGGCCTCACGGCGAGCCTTAGTGCGGACTTTCATCACCACTCCTGCCAGCCGATGCTGACGAGCAAAATAGGATTCGATATAGCAATATTATCAAAACATTAGCCTCGCCGCCGCCTCTTTACACAACGCCGCATTGCAGCATGTAACAGCGGGAGAAGAACAAGAAAGGCATGACGATGAACAGCAAAGGACGACGGGGGTTGATAAGCGAAAACGGATTATTTACTATCCAGCTCCGAATGACGGGATCCCTGTCTTTAGGGCGTGTGGCTTGATACCACACACCCTAAATTCAGTAGACAGAACAGGAACAAAATTATGGGTAATTCCCTGGGTTGGCAAATCAATTTGTAACAATTTTTTTAAAATTTACTTTCTTAAATTTTTTATAAATTGTCCTGTTCATGAAAAAATTATAAGTGATATCATGGGGTAACAGTAGTTAGACTTAGGTATAGGTCAGCACTATACTTTTAGGATGCCATCTATATCATGGGTACTTTCTTGCTTTTATTGAGGCCGTTACATGTCTGTATTTTGCTCTGACAATGAAATTATCAATAACACGATAAAAAGCTATCTCGGCCGAAAATTAAAGCAGTATGGCGACCTGAAATACGCCTACATGATCATGAACAAGAAGAACCCCTCTCAGGTTGTGATCATCTCAAATTACCCGCAGGAATGGGTTAATACCTATAAAGAGAATAACTATCAGCATATTGATCCGGTTATTTTGACGGCGATAAATAAAGTCTCGCCGTTCTCCTGGGAAGACAACATCGTTATTAACTCTAAGCTGAAGTTCTCCAAGATTTTTAATCTGTCAAAAGAGTACGATATTGTTAATGGCTACACCTTTGTCTTGCATGACAACAATAATAATCTGGCAGCGTTATCGATTATGTTTGAAGAGCACGCGCCAACGGATATGGAAAATATTGTTGAGGAAAACAAAGACAAACTGCAAATGCTGCTGATTGCCGTTCATGAGAAAATCACTACGCTTTACAAAGAGATGACGCAAAGCCCTCAAAGCAAAAAGCAAGGTGACAAAGAGATTTTCTCCCAGCGCGAAAACGAAATTCTATACTGGGCCAGCATGGGAAAAACTTACCCAGAAATTGCGCTGATTCTGGATATCAAAATCAGCACCGTGAAATTCCATATTGGTAATGTGGTAAAAAAACTGGGCGTGCTGAATGCCAAACACGCCATCAGACTGGGCGTAGAATTACAGCTCATCAAACCTGAACCTTTATAATCCTCCAGTCTATTTCACCTTAGTGAGATAGACTGCTGCGCGTTCCACAATGCGCGATAACGGCCTTCAGCATGCAGTAATTCATTATGTGTTCCCTGCTGGGAAATCCCCCCATTCTCCACCACCAGAATTCGATGTGCGCCCACAATTGTCGATAGCCGATGTGCGATGACAATAACCGTCTTGTCCTGAACCAGCCGGTCAATCGCGCGCTGTACGGCGAGCTCGCTTTCGGTATCCAACGCCGCCGTCGGTTCGTCCAGAATCACAATCGGCGCGTCCTTCAATAAGGCTCGCGCAATCGAAATACGCTGCCGTTCGCCGCCGGATAATCTGCCGCCAATATCGCCCAGCCGTGTTTGCCATCCCTGCGGCAGCCGCTGAATAAAGTCCAGGCACTGGGCGTCGGCAGCAGCCCGCTCGACCTCTGCGTCGCTGGCATCCGGACGTGCCATCCGAATGTTTGCCAGCACTGAATCATCAAACAGGTAGACATCCTGAAACACCACGGAAATCAGCCGATTTACTTCACGCGTTGGAATGTGCCGAATATCCACACCGCCAATGCACACGCGTCCGCGTTGCGGATCCGCATGGCGCATGAGCAATCGCGTTATCGTCGTTTTCCCCGAGCCCGACGGCCCGACCAACGCCGTCATCCCCTTCTCCGGCAGCGCGATGTCCACGCTATCGAGCACCGCCTCAGCCTCATTGGCATAGCGAAAACTCACCTGCTCGAACGTAACCGCATACGTCAGCGGCACGTCGACAGGTCGATGTACAGGAAGTGGTTCAATCGCCAGCAGATCGTCAATGCGGCGCAGCGCCGTATTAATCAATTCCAGCACGGCCGTATAGCTGACAAACGTCGCCAGCGGTTCAGAGAAGCGCACTACAATCACCATCATCGCGGCGACGATGGCTATATCCCACGCGCCCACCACAACGCCGCTGATACCCAGAATCAGTACGCCCTGAAGACCTAACTCCACGACGCTGGCAACCACCGCACCGGGTTTGGCACCGCTGCGGTGAGCCGACGTTTGTATCTGCTGTAGATGCTGAAAACGCTGACGCAGCGCCGATGTACGTTCAGCCTGCTGACAGCTGGTTCTCAGGACGGCGAGCCCCTGCACATATTCCACAATATCGGCACTGGTTTGCTGATTCGCTTCCGCCAGCGCCTGCATCGTGTGCGCAAATGCTGGTCGACGCCAGCGATAAAGCAGCGCGATGGCGGGAAAGATCAGCAATAAACTCACGCCCAGTCGCCACTCCACCATCAGCATGACGAGCGCTATCACGACGGGCGCCACGATAGCCAACAGCAGTTGGTTTACTATCGCCAGCATATAGTTCAGGTTCTCATCCACGCTGCCCAGCAGCAGCGCGTTGATATCCCCCGCCCGCGCGGACTGGAGCGTGGTTAGCGGCATACTGCGCAGCTGTTCTCCCAGACGCATACGCAGCTCATGAGTCGCCGCCGCAAGCTGCCCGCGATATTCAAACCCTTGGCCATACCAACGCAGCGCCAGCGTCAACAGGCTAAGAAATGTCATGAGTACCAGCCAGATCGCTATCTCGCGGGACGCCTCCACGTGGGTGAACGCCGACAGCAGCGGAAACAGGCACGCCAGCGCCAGTCCCTGCGTCATCGCCGCCGCCAGCAGGCTTACGCAACACCGACGGAACAGCCGAGATTGTGAACCCGTCACCCGTTCCAACTGACGATACGTGTGCCACCACGCGGATAACTGCGTCGTTATGACGGTATGGTTTTTGTTCATCACGCGCGCTCTCCTGACTGTCCGTTGCTCGGTGCGTTACCTAGCGCCCAGTTCTGCGCCTGCTCATAGTGTCGCCACAGTTCGCTATAGCGACCTTGTGCCACCAGCAGCACGTCATGACGACCAGACTCGCTCAACCGTCCACGGTCGAAAACCACGATCTGGTCAGCATCGCGGATCGTCGACAGGCGGTGCGCCACCATGATGACCGTTTTACCCTGCATCAAGACGCCAAGCGCCGCCAGCAGCGCCGCCTCGTTTTCCGGGTCGGCAAACGCCGTCGGTTCGTCCAGCACCAGAATCGGCCGGTTGTGCAACAGCGCCCGCGCGATGGCGATACGCTGGCGCTGTCCGCCGGACAGGAACTGGCCGCGCTCACCCGCCAGCGTGTCGTAACCCTGCGGCAACGCCATGATAAAATCGTGCGCCTGTGCCGCCGTCGCGGCGGCAATCACCTCTTCCATGCTTTTTTCCGGCAAGCCGAGCCGGATGTTATTAGCGATGCTGTCTGCAAACAGGAAGGATTCCTGAAAAACAAACGACACCTGCTGCATAAGCGTGGCGGTTTTCATCTGCCGGATATCAACGCCGCCAATCAAAATGCGCCCAGCCGTCACATCCCAAAAGCGGGGAATGAGCCGCGCCACGGTGGTTTTCCCTGCGCCAGATGCCCCTACCAGCGCCGTAACCGATCCGACTGGCACCTGAAAACTAACGTCCTCCAGTACCCAGTCGCTCGCGTGCTGGTCGTAGCGGAAACTCACCTGTTCAAAGCTCACGCTGGCATCGGCAGGCAAGGCATCGCTTTCCGTTTCCGGCAGCGGCGATAGCGCCAGCACGTCCTGAATCCGGCTGATACTCAATCGGGTTTTCGCTACCATATGGTTCAGCGCCATCATCGGCATAACAGCCTCTGCCATGCCATTACCGAGCAGCAGCACCGCGACCCACAGGCTGAAGTCCAGCTCGCCGGCGTGATAGAAACCGTACGCCACCCAGCACAGCACCAGCAGCGTTGGAAGCGGGTTAAGCACCGCGAAGGAGAAACGCGCCGAGAACCCCGCCTGCTGATACCAGCGCGTAAGCACGTCCAGATAATTTTCCAGCGCCTGCTGATAGCGCCCAAACGTTGACGCGCCGGTATCGAAGGTGCACACCACTGGCATTGCCTGCACAAATTCGATCACGGCGGTACTGACTTCTTCCCGCGCGTGGTTATAGCGCTGGTTCATCTCGCCGGCATTGCGCATCGCCAGCATCAGCACCCCGGCACCGATGACCAGCACTAGCAAGGCGGCCAGTGCCAAACGCCAGTCCAGCCAGAACAGTAAGGTCCCCGTGCACAGCGGTGCCACAAAGGCGCGGGCATAGAGCGGTGTGCTGTCCGCTACAAACAAGTGAAGCGCTTTGACATCATCCTGCACGATCTTCGCCAGCGAACCGGTGCCCAGACGCTGCACCTCGCCCAGCGGGATCCGTGCCAGCTGTTCCGCCAGCGCGCTGCGAATCTGATTTTCCAGCCGAAACGCGGCGTAGTGAGACTGATTAAAAGCCAGCAGACGCAGCAGATAGCTGGCGCACAGGCACAATACAGCCCCGACCATCGTCAACAGCGGCCATGACGCGGGTTGCACGATCAGCAGTTGGATACTCCACGCCAGAAAAAGCAGAAATGCGATGCCAGCCAGAACCGACAGCCCCGACAGACACATCGCCAGACGAATTTGCCCTCTTACGGGGTGCATAATGTGCCAGGCTCGTTTCTGTGGCGTAGAAGGCGGCGTGGCAGCGGATGAACCGCCCTCAACAGCGGAATGTGGCATAGTTGTTCTCTTTTCTCCTTCCCGCACAGTCGCTTACCCGTAACGCAAGCAAATCAACTCGACGGCGGCAATAAAGTCAGGAATAATAACTATTCTCAATTGCGTATCTACCCGATTCGAGCCGATTTCTACCCGAATCGGTACGGGTTACCGTCATCAACTGCGGTGCGATGATCGTCCGATGACCGCAAGCCGTCTCTTCAGGAGTCTGTCCATTGAATGCCTCCCCACTGAAAGCCACCAGCGAGCCTGAAGTCACCATTTCGAATTTGATCGCTGAACTGCACGTCATGCGGCCGGATACCGGTGCGGACTGTAGCCTGCTGCGCGCTACGCTTCAGGAAGGGTTGGATATTCTGGTGTGGCGCGGACAGTTCCGGCAGCCCACCACCATGCATTTGCATGACGACTGGGGACGCATCAATTTTTCCTGTTCGTTGCAGGGAGATTCGCAATTTGCACTGAAAGGCGATCGGGGACGGGAACACGTACTGAAGCAAGGGTCGGGCTGCATTAGCTACACCCCAGACTGTCAGGGCACGTCATCCTACGCCGGACAGTTTGAAAGCGTCACGGTGTCGCTAAGCCCTGAGTTACTGGCTAACTGGGTGCCGAATCTCACCGGTAACCTGCAACAGCAGTTGGACTCTGGTCGGCTCTGCACCCACTGCGACTGCAATGCCGAAATGCGGGCGACCGCGCAGGTATTGAGCCACGCGCTGTCCAGCCTGACTCACCCGCAGCAGACTGGTGAAAACCGTCATGCGCCGTTGTGGCTACTGGGGCAAAGCATGATTCTGGTTAGCCTCGCCGTCGCCGGACATGCCGACGCGGTTCCCCAGCAGGACACGCTCAGCCTGGCCGATCGCCAAAAGCTGCTGCGGGCCAAAGATCTGCTACTGGCGGATCTGTCACAGGCTCCTACTATCGCCATGCTCTCCAGAGAAACCGGATTAAGCGTACTCAAGCTGAAACGCGGATTTCGCCAACTCTTCAATAACAGCATCTATGGGTTATTTCAGGCCGAACGTATGCACGAAGCGCGGCGTCGGCTGTTTGTCACGGGCGCGCCCGTCATGGTGGTCGCCACCGATCTGGGCTATGCCAACGCCAGCCACTTTAGTGCCGCCTTCCAAAAGCAGTTCGGCGTCACGCCTTCTGCTTTCAAGCGCCTGAACATTTAGCTGAAAACCAACGTCCCGTTCATCCCGATACGGGTACAAATAGACTGGATTCGGGTAGCGCCGTAACAGCGAATGATTATCATTTTCTCCATAATAAGCCGGAGAAACCGCCATGCACAATTCCATTGCAACACCACATCCTTTCCTTGATACAGACGCCTGGCCGGTGGTCTTCTTACACATGCCAGAACAGGTGCCCGACGAGGAATCTGCGGGTTATATGGCGCAGATCGCTCAGCTATATGCCGCGCAAGAACGCTTTGTACTCTGTATGACGGGGGCCGACCTGCCCCATCGCTCCCCTGTTTTTATGAATGCTTATCTTCAGTGGACGCGCGATAACGTCAGCCTGCAACAGCAATACTGTGCGGGTGCGATTCGCATCGAAAGCGACGAAGCCAAAAGACAAAAGTACGTGGAATGGGCGGAGAACTGGGCGCAGTCTGGACAGGCGCCGTATGCCTATTTTGTTGTCGCCACCTCGCTTGAAGCACAGGCACTGGCGATAATGCTGCTGGATCGCGACAAACCATGACGCACAACCCGATGACACGCTATCTGCCCTATTGGTGTTTCTACCTCCATCAGGGCATGATCACCACACTCATTATGCAAGGCGTGGCGGGCTATTTTCGCCACACGGGGTTGGATCTTGCGCAGCTAAGCTGGCTGTCGCTGACCTTTCTACCGTGGATTGCTAAATGCCTGTGGGCACCGTGGGGCGAGCGTCACGCGCTTCCTCTGCGCGGTAATCCCTATTTAGGCAGTCTGGTGCTACTCCAGATCGCGATGGCGACAACGCTGGTCATCATTGGCGTCATCCCCCCCGAGCACTCTGTCCTGACTATCGTCATTGCGCTGATGCTGCTGGCATTGCTCTCCGCCAGCCACGATATCTATGCGGACGGCATCACGATCTGCACCACCAGCGCCGCCAGTCGCGCGCTGGCGAATACCGCACAGGTCGGCGGCAGCTATCTGGGTATTCTGTTCGGCTCTTATGCGTTCCTGAGTATTGCGGAACAGGCGGGATGGCGAGGTGGCTTCTTCGCGCTGGCGGGGCTGTCGCTGTTGATGCTCATTCTGCCGCTGCGCTATATCCAGCAGTCCCCTATCCAGCACAGCCAGACTCCGGATCATCAGAGTCCGGCTCGTCAGAGTCAGCAAGCCGCACGCCCGACGCTAAATCGTCTGACGCTTAAGGCGCTCTGGCCGGTATTAGCCTTCACGGCCATTTTCTATCTGGCGATGCGCGGCATGATGGCGCTACAGACCGTCATGCTGATCGACCAACAGCTTAGCCTGAGCCAGTTGGGCATCGTCATGACCGTATACAGCACCGCCGTCAGCGGCATAGGGATTGTGCTCGCCAACGTCCTGATTCGCCGTATGGGCGCGCTGCGCTGTCTGCTGCCCGTCATGGTCGTGCACGCTCTGCTCGCCATTGTGCTAGCCGTCGGCTACCCGCTGTTTGCACTGAACATGTGGATCGTGCTCTTTGGCGTGGTCAATCTGGCCGCCGCCGTCGGGTTTGTCACGCTATACAACGTCCTGATGGGCTTAGTCAGACCGCATCAGCCCGCTTCCGACTATGCGTTGTTCCAATCGACCGATGCGGCTGTCGCCATGATCGTGTCGATTGCTGCGCTCCAGTTAGCGCATCACACAAATTACCAGACCACGCTGGGCGTGCTGGCCTGCTTCGCCGTCGCCAGCCTGTGGCCCGCCAAACGGCTATCTGTGCGGCTTTTCCGTGCGTTTTCAGAGGGAATCACTCCCGCTACAGCAAGCCAGCAGGGGCAGGATTAAGGCAGGAAAATGCGCAAGAAGTCTGCTGTATTCGGGTTGAAATAGACCCGATACGGGTAGCTCAAAAAACGCAAACGATTATCATTTAACTTTCATCACTCTCTGTCTCACACGCTTTCCGTATTGTGCTAAAGCGCGTCGTGATGAAAGCCATTACGTTGACAGCGATTTTAGTCTTTTCAGGGATTTAATAATGAAAATAATGCGTCTTTATCCGCTCGCCTTAACCGGCGTGTTTCTCTCTTCCTGCGCTTTTGCCGCTCAGGACGATACGCTTGTTGTCACCGCCAGCAAACAGTCACCCTATTCCGCCTCGGCCAATAACGTCTCTTCTACCGTCGTGACGGCACCGGAGCTGAAAGACGCTGGCGTCACCAGCACCGACAAGCTGACTCGCGTGATGCCCGGCCTGAACCTCGGGAATAACGGTAGCCTGCTGTTCCCTTCCATCTCACTGCGCGGCGTATCTTCCGCCCAGGATTTCTACAGCCCGGCGGTGACGGTCTACGTGGACGGCGTACCACAGCTCGCCACTAATACCGTGCAGGCACTCTCCGATGTGGAGAGCATCGAAATGCTGCGCGGTCCGCAGGGAACGCTGTACGGTAAAAGCGCCCAGGGCGGCATTATCAACATCGTGACTCAGCAGCCGGACAGCACGCCGCGTGGCTATGTCGAAGGCGGCGTCGCCAGCCGCGACGGCTATCACGGTAAAATCAACCTCAGCGGCCCCATTCAGGATGGCCTGCTGTATGGCAGCGTCACGCTGCTGCGTCAGGTCGATTCAGGCGCGATGACCAACCCCGCCACGGGCAGCGATAACCTTGGCGGAACAAAATCCAGCGTCGGGAATCTTCGACTCCGGTTGGCCCCCGATGATCAGCCGTGGGAAACCAGTCTGGCGCTAACGGAAGACTGCACGCGCGCCACGCAGGATACCTATCTGCCGTTTGGCGATGCCAAAAACCGGACACTGGAGATCGCCGCGGGCGCCCCCGACCCGACATTACGCCGCTGCACGCACAGCCAGTCACTGAGCGGAAAATACACCACTGATAACTGGATCTTCAGCCTGATCGGCGCATGGCAGCAGCAGAATTACGACCGCACCTTCCCGAACGGTACGCTGATTGCCGACATGCCGGAGCGCTGGAATCAGGACGTGCAGGAACTGCGAGCCGCCACGCACGGCGCAGGCCGCACGGTGGATATGGTGTTCGGCCTTTACCGGCAGAACACGCGTCAGAAACTCGATCTGACCTACATCCAGGCTGGTTCTCCGTTTATGAAAAGCAATGCCAACACATCGTCGGAGACCTTAGCCGCCTACAGCGATCTGACCTGGCATCTGACCGACCGCATCGATCTGGGCGGCGGGCTGCGCGTATCACACGATAGAGCCGAAACCCGCTACCACCAGCAGTTCTCCGGCATGAACGTGGGAGATCGCAATAGCGTCGATGACGATCAGGTGCTGGGACAGCTCTCCGCCAGCTATCTGCTGAATAATGACTGGCGTGTCTATACCCGCGTCGCGCAGGGCTACAAGCCAACGGGCTTTAACTATTCACCTGCCGCTGGCACGCAGGCCATTCCGTATAGTGCTGAGAAATCGATTAACTATGAAATCGGCTCGCGCTATCAGAGCGGCGATGTGCAGCTTCAGGGCGCAGTGTTCCACACCCACACGCGTGATATGCAGCTGTATTCCGGCCCGGTCGGTATGCAAACGCTCAGCAACGCAGGTAGTGCCGATGCCAGCGGCGTAGAGATGATGTTGAAGTGGCAGTTCGTTCCTAACTGGTCATGGGATATCAACGGCACCTATGTCCGTTCTGAATTTGCTGGCGACAGCGAGAGCTATCAGGATAAACGCGTGCCCTTCGTCCCGCGCTACGGGGCTGGCACCAGCCTGAACGGACTGATCGATACGTCATTCGGCGCGTTAATGCCGCGCCTGGCCTTCAACGTGGTAGGGCCGCACTACTTCGACGGCGACAATGCGCTACGTCAGGGCACCTACACCACCACCGACCTGCGCCTCAGTTGGCAGGCTACCGACCGAGTGAATATCGCCGGCTATGTGGATAACGTCTTCGACCGCCGCTACCGCACCTTTGGCTTCATAAGCAATGCACTTGGTTACGCACAGGTCAATGCAGGCCGAACCGTTGGCGTGGACGTGCGGGTCGACTTGTTCTGATTCCTGTCGTTTTACCGCGGTCTTTTAATCACATTACTGTGTAGGTTAAAAGGCCGCGTCATGTGCCATTCCACCACCATTCTCTCTTACAATCCGTTACCGATTAGCCTTTCTCCTTTCACCAAAGTCATATTAATGACATCGCCGCTGCCCCATACTGGCTTATCACTGATTTATCATGCCCTGTTTTTCCCCGCTACTTAGCGCTTTCTGCGCCTGCCGGAGACCCGTCATGAAACGCAACACGATCTTGATCTTCACTGTTTCTGCCATCATTTTGCTCACGGTGGCCACGGCAATAGGGTGGAAGGTTAGTCGGGGAAACAGCAATGCACTGTGGGAGATCGTCAGCGAACAATGCGTGCCTAATCAGCAACGCAATGACAATCCGGCCCCTTGTCTGGAAGTTAATCTGGCAGAGGGCTACGTGCTCTTCGATGACAGAAACGGTCCCTACCACGACCTGTTGCTCCCAACGGATAAAATCAGCGGCATCGAGAGCCCTGAACTCTTGCAGCAAAACGTACCTAATTTCTTTATGCAGGCGTGGGATCGACGCGGCCATCTTTCACGTGAAGCGGGCAAACCGATCAAAGATGACTACCTCTCACTAGCGATTAATTCACGCTATGGACGCACGCAAAACCAGCTGCATATCCACATTGCCTGCCTGCGCCCGGAAATTTATCAAACGTTGAATCAGCAATTCCCGACGCTCTCTGCCGACTGGAAAACGCTGCCGGTCAAAATCAACGGGCATACCTATCTGGCAAAAACGCTCACGGCGAACGAACTGACGCAAAGCGATCCGTTCAAAACACTCGATCGCTACGCCCAGCAGCGGGATGAATCTATCGGCAAATACGGTCTTGCGATGGTCTCCACGCCAGCAGGTGAAAAGGTACTGCTCGCCAGCGGCCTTGACGTATTCAATATGAGTCTCGGGTCCGTGGAAGAAATTCAGGATTTTTCCTGTGCGCTGGCGAAATAGCCGCTGACCGTGCCAGACAGCGGCCTGAAGGTCAATATACCCTAAATAATTCAAGTTTCAGGAAGGCGGCAAGTGAGGGAGTCCCAATGAGCTTACTCAAGTAAGTGATTCGGGTGACCGAGTGCAGCCAACGCACATGCAACTTGAAGTATGACGGGTATAGCAATCAGTTCGTTATAACTTATGACTTTTTGTTCATTGCGTTGCCAGCCGACCTCCGCCTAAAAAGTGGGGAAAATCGATATGTTAGGTAGCTGCAACATGCATCTGGATTTACGGCAATTACGCAATTTTCTTGCACTGGCCGAACATGGTAGTTTTGTACAAGCCGCAGAGGCCGTCTGCCTGTCGCAATCGGCATTCAGTCGCAGCATTCAGGCGCTGGAACAAACGATGGGGCATCCGCTTATCGACCGTCAGAGCCGCCGCTTTGCGCTGACCTGGCAGGGTAATACGCTGCTGCCGTTTGCGCGGCGTATGCAGGAGCTGTCCTGGGAATTGATGACCGACATGCGGCAAATCAGCGAGGCACAGGAAGGCGAACTGACGTTTGGCTGCGGCCCCGCACCGTCGACCACGCTGATCCCCAAAGCGGTCGCGCATTTCCATGCCCTTCGTCCACGCGCCAGAGTCACCTACAGCGTGGATAACTGGCAGTCCCTGCGTGAGCGATTGTTAGCGGATGAGTGGCCTTTTATCGTTGCCGATACCTGGCAGGCCGAAATGGAAACCAACCTCCACGTACAGCCATTAAGTCAGCAGCGCTGCTTCTTTATCTGCCACTCTTCACACCCGCTGGCGCAGCAGGCAAACGTGACGCCGGACGATCTTCTGCGCTTTCCACTCGCCTCCCCTTTTATGCCCGTTGGCATGCGCAAGGTGCTGGCGGCTTTAACGCGTCAGCCCGATTATCGGCCACAGATTCAGTGTGACCATATCTATTCCGTCTTCAGCATCCTTCGGCACACGCAGGCCATCAGCTTTGCCAGCGAGGATGGCTTTGCGCTGGGGCGATTAAGCCATCAGTTGGTAGAAATTCCGCTGACGGGCACGCCGCCGGAATGGGGAAATATGCAAACCCGCTTCGGTATTGTCACCTGTTTGCAAAGAACGCTGCCGCCGCTGGCTGAGTTGATGATCGAAAGCATACTGGCGCAGGACAGGTTGCGCTCACCGGCTCCGGCACTGCCGACCCTGTGAGCGCATTCGTGATTATTTCGTGAGATTACCATTGGCGTCATACACCGCCCAGTTTGATTCCAGCCCTTTGGCTTTCAGCGCCCTATCAACAAACTGGCCGGCAAACCAGTCGCTGGCCGAGAACGTATTGCGAATCAGCCCGGCTGCTTTTGCGCGTTCGATGCTGTCCTGCAAGCTGCTGAGCAGGAACGGGTCGAGACGCGGCGAGCTTTGGAAAGGGAGATCTTCCGCTTTCAGCTCTTCCTGAAATATCGCCTGCGGAATCTGGCTCTGTTCGGCCATTAGCGCGGTGTATTCCGGCAGGTGCTGCGCATCGCCGATCCACTGCGCATTGTCCACCAGCACATTCACCAGTTGCTGCGCCGTGCCCGGATAACGGTCGATAAAGTCCTGCGTCGCCAGCACGGCAGCCTGCGTGGTGTTCGGCCAGCCCAGCGCCCGACTGGTGGTCACAATATTGATGCCCTGCTTACGCAGCGCCAGCAGAGAGACACCGCCCCACACCGCATCCACGCGTCTGGCCGCCAGCGCCGCTTTGCCCGCCGTCCAGTCAAGATTGATCACCCGCACATCCCGCTCGTTCAGCCCGACACTTTTAATCGCCCGTTCAAACGACAGCTGATCGGCCGTCCCCTTGTAGACCGCAATCCGCTTGCCGCGTAGGTCTTCAATGCGCTGAATGCCCGATTCCGGTGTCGCCGCCAGATAAGAATTAGATCCGCGTGATCCGACCAGCACCCGCGTTGGCAGGCTACCTGAACGACCGATAATAGCCGCCAGATCGCCCAGATACACTACATCCAACTGCTTGTTTGCCAGCGCCTCATTCACCGCCGGACCCGCGCCTTTAAAGAACGACCACTGAATCTTGATACCTTGCGGTTCAAATTCTTTCTCCAACTGCTGGCGAATATGCGCCAGCCCCAGCGGCCCGCGGATAAAAGGCTTGCTGCCTGCACTCTGATCCGGCAAACCAATGCGAATCTCCGTCGGTTTCTGTGCATCCTGCGGGGCGGCGTCGTTTGCCTGAACGGTAGAAACGAGCGCAGCCCCCATCAGCAAAGCAGCACTTAACACCTTCATCCCCCTGCGCCAGCGGGAAGATGCCGTTATCGGCGAGGCAGTGATCAACAGGGTGGTTTGTTGCATACGGTTTTCCTTAATCATTCGTTTCATCTGCCATGAAAACTAACGAACCGTCGGCGTCAGGCTTAAATAACATTTACAAGTTTGTTCAGCGGAAAAAAGCATAAATCAGGGCTGGCGGGCTCGGGCTACGCATATGCATTTATTGCACGGCGACCATCGCTTTATTGCATTGGCGTTCAACGTCGAAACCTGTTTTTTATTCCCTATTCATCCAACTGCGATGGTTTTCGGGAATAAAATGAATAAGTCGATACCGCTGAAAAAAACCGCGATCGTCTGGCCTGCACTGCCGATAGCACGAGCCTATTCTCTTGTCGTGCCACTCATCGTACCGCTGGCGCTGTTGGCCCTGTGGTATATCAGCACCCACTACGGTTGGATGCCCGCTCAGATTCTCCCGGCTCCCGATGTCGTCGCTAAAACTGCCGTCGAACTCTGGCACAACGATCTCCTGCCGCAGCTCTTTATCAGCCTGCAACGGTTGGCGAGCGGCCTGCTGGCAGGCATTCTGGTGGGAACGCTGCTTGGTGCGCTGATGGGCGCCTCGCGCCGCGCCGAACACCTGCTGCACCCGACGGTATACGCGCTGGCACAAATCCCAACGCTGGGCTGGATCCCGCTGTTTATGGTGCTGTTCGGGATTGATGACGGTTTAAAACTCGCGGTCATCATCAAGGCCGTGATTATCCCTGTGACGCTGCATACGCAAACGGGCGTGCGCAACGTGCCGCATGCGCTACAGGAAGTCGCTCGCACTCTGCGCCTGCCGTGGCATCAACGCCTCATCAAATTAACACTGCCCGCCGCGCTCCCCACCTGGTTAACCGGCTTACGGCTGGCGCTCTCGCAGGCGTGGGTATCGCTGATTGTGGTCGAACTGCTGGCGTCATCTCAGGGCATTGGCTACCTGCTGGTATGGGGACGTCAGCTGTTTCAGTTGGATATTGTATTTGTCTGCATCGCCGTGATTGGGCTGGCGGGGCTGACGATGGAGTGGGCAATCAATCAGTTGGAGCGTCGTCTGGTCTACTGGCCACACCCGCCGCTCAGTCGCTTAACTACCGCACCATCTCGCCGTTTATCCGCGCTGGTTTTACCCTTCCTGCTTCTGCTGCTCTGGCAACAGGCCAGCCGTTTTGGCTGGATCGATCCGCTGCTGCTGCCACCGCCCGCTGATGTGTGGCACATGCTGCTGCAAGGCGTCCGTGACGGTTCGCTCACCGAGGCGATGCAGGCTAGCCTGACCCGTGCGCTTGCTGGTGCAGTATGCGGCATTATCGCAGGGCTCGTGTGCGGTGTGCTGCTGGGGCTGAATGCCACCAGCGATGCCCTCTTTACGCCCACGGTCGCGACGCTGCGCCAGATCGCGCTGTTTGCCTGGCTGCCGCTGCTGACCGCCTGGGTTGGCAACGACGACGTCGGGAAAATCACGTTTGTCGCGCTGGCTTCTTTCTTCCCCATGCTGGTGGCCAGCCATCGCGGTATCCGCCAGCGTTCTCAGGCTTTACAGGAAGTCGCACAGGTATTGCAGCTCCGTCTCGCAACCCGACTGCGGGTGCTGATCCTGCCGGGTGCCGCACCCGCAATCTTCGCCGGTTTACGTCTGTCGCTGATTTACGCCTGGCTTGGCACCATCGGTGCGGAATACTTCATGTCATCCGGCACCGGAATCGGCAGCCTGATGATCAACGCCCAACAGCTGCTGGATATGCCCCTGATTATCAGCGGCATGCTGTTGATTGGATTAACGGGCGCGGTGCTCGACCGCGTCGGATTAGGTCTGGAACAGCGGATGACGCGCTGGCGTTCCGCAGGAGAAATCGCATGACGTCCACAACTATTGACGCACCGCCACCGGTGGTGCAGTTCGATCGGCTTCGTAAACAGTTTCGCGTACAGGGCGAGGCGTTAACGGTGATTGAGGATTTTTCCCTGTCGATCCACAGCGGTGAACTGGTGGCGATTGTCGGCAGCAGCGGCTGCGGCAAATCCACGCTCTTGCGTATGCTGGTCGGTCTGGACAACGACTATCAGGGTCGCGTGCTGGTCGAAGGGAAAACCGTGCGCGGCATCGGGCGTGAGCGCGGCATGGTGTTTCAGGAACCGCGCCTGTTTCCGTGGCTGACGGTGCGACAAAACATCGCGCTCGGGCTGGCGAATGAAGCCATCGACGACAAAGAACGGAAGCGCCTGATCGACCACTTTATTCAACTCGTGCATTTGCAGGATTTTGCCGATGCCTTGCCCGCCCAGCTTTCCGGCGGCATGGCACAGCGTGTGGCTATCGCACGCGGGCTCGTCGCCAATCCACGCATTCTGATGCTGGACGAGCCTTTTGGCGCACTGGATGCGTTGACCCGTCAGCAGATGCAACAGGAGCTGCGCCGCATTCATCAGGCGGAAGGCACCACCACGCTGCTGGTCACGCACGACGTCGAGGAAGCCGTCTATCTCGCCGATCGCGTCGTCGTGCTGGCCCCGCGACCGGGCCGTATCCGCCAGATTGCGACAATTTCGCTGCCGCATCCGCGCCAGCGCGACAGTCAGGCCTTTCACCAGCAGTGCAGCGAGTTGCTCGCCTTGCTGACGCAGCCTGCCGATACGGCAGCCCTCTCTTCTCTGAACACGTAAATACTGGAGCACCATTATGGGACACCCTTCCGTCTACCCAACCGGCACAACGATTTACAACCCGGAAAAAGCCTGGGGCGGCTACACCGTCTTTCAGGCACTGGAACGTGGCGCGGTACTGGTGGATATGAACGGCACCGAACTGCGCCTGTGGGAAGGCCTGCACGGCTTCCCCAATAAAATCCTGCCCGGCGGTTACATTCTCGGGCACAGCGGCGAACGCGACTCGCGCTACGGCATGCAGGACATGGTCGACCTGATTCAGGTGGACTGGGACGGCAACGTCGTGTGGAAATTCAACGGCTATGAGCACATTACCGATCCCGATCTTCCGCCTGAATGGATGGCGCGCGTCCATCATGACTACCAGCGCAGCGGCAATCCGGTCGGCTATTATGCACCGGGACAAGAGCCGCAGTCGATCGGCGGCAACACGCTACTGCTGGCGCATACCAACCTGCACAATGAACGCATTAGCGACAAACTGCTGCTCGACGACACCATCATCGAAGTGGACTGGGAGGGCAACATCTTGTGGGAATGGCGTTGCAGCGACCATTTCGACGAGCTGGGTTTTGACGACGATGCGAAAACCGCACTGTACAACAATCCTAACCTGCGCAAAAGCGGCGGCGGCATGGGCGACTGGATGCACATCAACTCCATGTCGGCACTCGGCCCCAATCCGTGGTTCGATCAGGGCGATACCCGTTTTCACCCGGATAACATCATCTGGGACGCCCGCGAATCCAACATAATCGCCATCATCGACAAGCAAAGCGGCAATATCGTCTGGCAGCTTGGCCCCAACTACAACACACCTGAACTCAAACACATCGGCTGGATTATCGGCCAGCATCACGCGCATATGATCCCCGCAGGCTTGCCGGGCGCGGGCAATATTCTGGTGTTTGATAACGGTGGCTGGGCAGGCTACGGCGCGCCCAATCCGGCATCAGCCGACGGCGTGAAAAACGCCTGGCGTGACTATTCCCGCGTGCTGGAAATCAATCCGATAACGCTGGATATTGTCTGGCGCTATTCACCGTACGAAGCGGGCATCCCGCACCCGACCGACGCCTTCCGTTTTTACAGCCCGTACATCAGCAATATCCAACGTCTGCCGAACGGTAATACACTGATCAACGAAGGGGCCAACGGCCGACTCTTTGAAGTCACCGTCGATCACGAAATTGTCTGGGAGTTTATTTCCCCCTACTGGGGAAAAACGGTGAACACTAACATGTTGTATCGCGCCTACCGCGTGCCCTACGAGTGGGTGCCACAGCTGCCGCGTCCACAGGAAACTCCGGTGATTGCTCCCGACAACACCCAGCTACGTCAACCCGGTGCCGCCGCCCCCGGCTTCGCTAGCGTGGTTCGTATCGACGGCACGCGCCCCTACAAAAAGAGCGGCGATGCCCTGTGCGTCGCGACCGACAGCGAAGACCTCAAACGCAGCCCGAAACTCTTTGCCGTCAACCGTGAGCGCTTTGCTCCACTGACCGCCGACGACTGGTCTGAACTGGCAGCCCAACGTGGCCCACAGCTGTTATTGGTCGGCGCAGAGCGCTGTGTCCACTGCAAGAGCCTTTATCGCCAGTTGGAAACGATTCTGGATAACGAGGAATACCGCGACTTGCGGAGCCATTATCTGGATGCCGATCATCACATTACCCTCGCGGAGCAATTGGCGGTCAGGACGCTACCGACCCTGCTATGGCTCATCAATGGTGAAGAACAGGCTCGCCTGAGCGGCGCACAGCAGCCCGAACGCCTGCGCCAGTGGCTAACCGAGCAACAGATTTAACTCTCACACCTTGAACGCGATCTCGCTCCCAGTGAGATCGCGTCGTTACTTTCATTTCTCACTTTTCTTGCGTACATCCTTCCATATCGACGCAGTCGTCCTCCGCGCTTCTTCCCTGCCCGTATCCGCTTCTTTTACCCTTGCTTATAGATTATTCAGGGACGGAAAAACAGCATGGCCGCGCATGATGCGATTTTTAAACAGTTTCTCAGCGATCCAGCCGTCGCAAAGGATTTCTTCGCCATTCATCTGCCAGAGGAAATCAGGAATATCTGCGATTTCAGCTCGCTACAACTGCAATCGGCCTCTTTTGTTGACGAGGAACTACGTGCAAGAATATCGGATATGCTGTATTCAATTCAGACCACTGCAGGGCAAGGCTATATCTATTGTGTGATTGAACATCAGAGTCGCCCAGAAAAACTGATGCCATTTCGCCTGCTGCGCTACGCGCTGGCTGCTATGCAACAGCACCTCTCTCAAGGTCACGACACGTTGCCGCTCGTCGTTCCTTTACTGTTTTATCACGGCCAGCGTAGCCCTTATCCCTATACGCTGCGTTGGCTCGACGGTTTTAGCGACGCTATTCAGGCAGAAAAGCTCTACAATTCATCCTTTCCTTTGATTGACCTAACGGTAATCCAAGATGAGGAAATCAAGACGCATCGCCGCGTAGCGCTACTGGAGTTAGTACAAAAACACATTCGCACGCGAGATATGCTGGAACTGGCGCAGGATATCGGGCTATTATTTGAGCGCTGGCAGGTACCGCTCCCGCAAAAAAGAGCGATTCTGTTTTACATCGCGCGGAGCGGCAATACATCAAGGCCGGCAGAGTTTATTGAGGCAATCGCGCAGTCTCTGTCAACGGATCGGGAGGCGATCATGACCATCGCACAGCAGCTTGAGAAAATCGGGTTTGAAAAAGGCATCAAGCATGGCATGCAGCAGGGGATACAACATGGCATAGAGCAAGGTATGAAAGCCAGTGCTCGAAACATTGCTCGTCAGCTTCTGCTTAGCGGCATGGAACCTGCTCAAATTTGTCAGATTACTCAGTTAAGCGCGGCAGAACTGGCAGAGCTTGTTGACTCATCGAATGAGTAGGCTCTAAAAATACAACGCCACGAGATAGTCCGCGCTTCCCTACGGTTTATTCTTTACCCCCCTCTATTTAATCATCGACGCGGTCGACTAAGACGGCGTCTCTGCGCCAATTTATACGCGCTGGATCACATTTCCTTTGCATCACTTCGTCGTAATTTGTTATGTTATTACATATCGATTTACACTGACCCTATACGTTATCCATGATTAACCGGAACAGACACACAAACGCCATTCTTCAGGTAGAAAACCTGGGCCTGTCTATGGGCGGTGAAACCAAAGTCAGCGATATCAGCTTTACGCTGTTCGCGGGTGAACGTGTCTGTTTACTCGGTGCGTCCGGTTCTGGTAAATCCCTCACCGCCAAAGCCGTCATCGGCACGCCGCCGTCAGGCTGCCAGGTTCGCGGCAGTATTCGGGTGAATGGCGAAGAGGTCGGTCAGTTGAAAGCGCTGGCACGCCCACCAGTTAGCCGCGTCTCTGCGGTGTTCCAGGACTCAGCAACGGCGCTCAATCCCCTCATGCCGTTGGGAAAACAGCTGTCACTGGCGTTGAAAACCACCTCTTCCGCTGAACTTTCTGCGCTTCTGGCTGCTATGAAACTGGATGATATTCCCAACCTGTTGCAACGCTATCCTGCCGAACTGTCCGGCGGTCAGCGTCAGCGCATTTGCATTACCCTTGCGTTGCTCGGCAAAACGCGCCTGCTGGTAGCAGATGAACCCACAACCGCGCTCGATGTCATGACCCAGCAGCAGGTATTGCAGGTTTTACAGGAACGTAGCACGCAGCCGGATGCTCCCGCTCTGCTGTTTATTACGCATGATATCGCCGTTGCCGCCCAACTCTGCCAGCGTGGTCTGGTGATGGAAAACGGGCGAGTCATTGAATCTGGCAGTATGCAGCAATTACTGAATGCACCACAGCAGTCCTATACCCGTAGTCTGGTCGCTGCCGCTCGTCGCGCTGACACGCTTTTATCTGACACCTTGTTATCCGACAGGATGTTACCCGCTGCCGGAGCACTCGCCGGATGAGCCACCACCTGCATGCGGTTCCCTCACCGTTTTTAAGTCTTGAGCACGTTAGCCGCTATCGCCAGACTTCACGTTTGCCGTGGCACAAGGCCGATCCTGCCAGTGTGATTTTTCACGACCTGTCGCTGAACCTGCAACAGCACGAACGCGTCGGGCTGGTTGGTGCGTCCGGCTGTGGTAAATCCACATTACTGAAGACCCTGCTCGCGCTTGAAGCGCCGGAGCGTGGCGCGGTGTACTGCGACGGCAACCTGATTACGCCCGGTTCGGTGCGTTCGCTGCTCTGGTATCGCCGCCGCGTTCAGTACATTCCGCAGGATCCGGCAGGCTCGCTCGCGCCGCGTCAGCGCGTCGCCGATCTCCTCATCGAGCCGTTGAAGCGACTCCGCCCCGATGAGGTCCGTCATGCTAATCGAAATCATTCTGCCCGCCTGGGCGACGTCATGGATCAGGTAGGACTGAGCGTCACGCTTCTGGATAAGGTCGCCGGGCAGCTTTCCGGAGGACAGGCACAGCGCGTGGCGCTGGCACGAGCGCTGATCGTTCGACCCGAGTTTTTATTGGCAGACGAGCCCGTCAGCGGCCTGGACTTACCGCTACGTGAACAAATTAAAGCCCTGCTTCAACAGGTTACCGAACAAAATAAGATGGGCTTGCTGATGGTCTCGCACGACATTTCTATGCTCGCCGGGCTGTGCGACAGAATGCTGGTCATGGACGACGGACGCATTATTGAAGATCGCCCCACAGCCGAGGTGCTGGCTTCGCCGCAGCAGGCGCACACCGCCCGTCTGTTGCAGGCCGTTCCCGCCCTATCGACGTCGGGCTATTAGCTCGCTGAAAACGCGCTTTTTACCATAAAATATCGCATCAATAACACATTCCCCGTAACGGGCTTTTTATAACGGATCATGACATGTCAGACCTTACCGCCAACCGCGCCCCGCGGCCTTATCCCCCGTTACTTCTGGGTAGCCAGCTGGTTTTCAACATTGGCTTTTATGCCGTCGTGCCGTTTCTGGCTATTTTCCTGCGTGACGATATGCTGCTTTCCGGCTGGGCTATCGGGCTGGTGATTGGCTTACGCACCTTTTCTCAGCAGGGCATGTTTTTAGTCGGCGGTGCGCTGGCCGATCGCTTTGGTGCGCGCGTGATCATCCTGTGCGGCTGCGTCGTGCGTATCAGCGGCTATCTCCTGCTGGCGTTAGGCGACTCGCTGTGGCCGATCATCCTTGGTGCCTGTCTGACCGGTGTCGGCGGTGCTCTGTTCTCCCCCGCCATTGAAGCGCTGATGGCACAGGCCGGTACGCAAAGTGAAAAAGAGGGAAAACGTAGCCGCTCTGAGTGGTTCGCCCTGTTTGCTATTTGCGGCGAGTTAGGCGCGGTACTGGGGCCGTTGCTCGGTTCCGTGCTGGCGGGATACGGATTCCAGCGCGTGGCGCTAGCCGGTGCGGGCGTGTTTGTTATCGCACTCATCATCCTATTTTTCAGCCTACCGCCAACGCAGCGTAATCGGGGAGAATTGCAGATTGCCCCGTGGTGGGAAACTTTCCGCCAGCGCCGTTTTGTCGCGTTCATCATTGCCTACAGCGCTTATCTGTTCAGCTACAACCAGCTCTATCTGGCGCTGCCGGTTGAACTACATCGCTCCGGCAGCAGCGAGAAAGATCTCGGTCCGCTATTTGTGCTTGCTTCCCTGCTGGTGATCGGATTGCAGCTCCCGCTGGCGCGTTTTGCCCGCCGGGTTGGCGCGGCACGCATGCTGCCACTGGGCTTTGCGCTGCTAGCTGCATCGTTCTTTAGCGTCGCGCTCTTTGCCTCCAGCACGCCGCCTGAAGGCTGGCAGCGCCTGCTTCCCGCTATCTCGTTAATTACGCTGCTGACGCTGGGTCAAATGCTGATCGTTCCCGTCGGGATGGACCTTATCCCGCGCTTTGCCAACAACCAGAATTTGGGTGCGCACTATGGCGCGCTGGCTTCGATGGGTGGCATCGCCGTTCTGGTCGGCAACTTTATCCTCGGCAGCCAGCTTGACCGCGCGCTGACGCCGTCACCGCAGGCCGCTATTCCGTGGGTGCTGCTCGCCGCCGTACCGTTTTGCAGTTCGCTGGCGATGATGGTCATCTGCCGCCCGTTTAAATCCGCTTCAACCGTGAATGAATAAGGACAGATTGATGAATATGCGTAATCGCCTGTGGCCCATTTCTGGCTTGCTATCAGCCACGCTGCTGCTTTCAGGTTGCTTCAACGAGCCGGAGGAAAACCACACCTCGCATCATGACGGTCGAATCAAACTGGCGATGCTTCAGCCCCCGCGCTCCGGCCTGACACCGCTGAGCGATGATGCCTTTAAGCTGTCGCGTTGGAGCACCGCAGAAACACTGGTGGTACTCGACAAACTCGGCGAAGCCCAGCCTGCGCTGGCGACAAAATGGCAGCAGATCGATGATAAATCCTGGCGTTTTGAATTACGCCCGAACGTCCATTTTCACGATAACACCGCCTTAAACGCCGCCACGGTAGTGAATGCGCTCACCGTGGCCTCCACTGCCGCCCCCAAACCGCGCATTCTGGACGGCGTGCAGTTAACGGTAAAAGCCGATGGCGATAACGCCGTCGTTGTCTCCACGGCTAAACCGGATCCGCTGTTGCCGCAGCGTTTATCCAGTCCGCAGTTGGCGATTCTTTCCACTGCAGCATACGGTAAAAATGGCGTCGTCAATCCGATCAACACCGGAAGCGGCCCGTTCGTTCTGCGTACCGTCACCGGCACCAGCAGCGCGGTATTGGATCGATTCGACGGTTACTGGGGTGAGAAAGCACAGGCTAGCGGTATCGACGTCAGCTTTGTGTCCGATGGCGCAGCGCGCGCTGCCGCATTACGTACCGGCACGGCAGATATTGTCGAAGCCATTCCCGTTTCACAGGCACCGTTGCTGGATCAATCGCTGGTACATGAAGTCCCGATGCCTCGCACCAATACGCTGTATCTGAATACGCGCCATGGCGTGATGCAGGATCCTGCGATGCGTGCCGCCGTGCGCGATGCGATCAATCGCCAGCAGTTGGTGGATAACGTGTATGAGAAGCGTGCCGATATCGCACAAGGTCTGTTAGGCCCTGCGCTGCCGTGGGCGGCGCAGCTGCGTCAGCCGGTGGCGAATCCGGTCAAAGCCGGTACGCCTGCGGGTGCCACCATTACGCTGGCAACCTTCAGCGATCGCGCCGAACTGCCTGAAGTTGCGGTCTATCTGGCACAACAGCTTACCGCCGCCGGATTTACGGTAAAACAGGTGGTGCGTGAATATGCACAGATCGAATCCGACGCGCTGGCAGGCAAGTTTGACGCCTTTATCTTATCGCGCGCGACGGTGCTGGATTCCGGCGATCCAGTCGCTTATTTATACAGCGACTTCGCCTGTGAAGGGTCGTTCAATATGGCTCAACTGTGTCGCCCGGAGATCGATCAGGCGTTACAGAAAGCGGCTACGATTCCTGCTGGCGAAGCACGCCGTCAGGCCATCATGCAGGCAGAAAACCTGATCCTTGCCAGCGATGCCGCGATCCCAATGCTGCATGAACGCGTAATCCAAGGTGAAAGCGCACAGGTAAAAGACGCACTGCGCGACCCGCGTGAACGTACGCTGATTAACGCCGCTACGCATATTGTTACCGGCGCCAAGTAACGGATAGTGCATCCGCAACCAGAAAGATGACGAGTTTATGAGCGAATCGCTGTATTGCCGCACCTGTGCGACCATCAACCAGACGCAACGCCCGCGATACGGCGTGCTGATCCCGCTGTTTTCGCGGCTGCTGACGCTGGCGGGGATTGTGGTGCTGATTGGCATGTTGCCGTGGTTATCCGGTCAGGATCCGGCGCTGGCGCTGCTGCGCGCCCGTTCCGGCGAGCAGGAAGCGACGGCGGAAACGCTAAACGCGATTCGTCACTCACTCGGGCTGGATCAAGGCCCGCTGCAATTGCTGCTGAACTGGCTGACGGGTCTGTTGCACGGCGATGCGGGCAATTCCTGGGTTTCTGGCCGACCGGTCCTTCCGGGGATGCTGCAAGCGGCGGGTGTCTCGATCACGCTAATGGCCTCCTCGGCGCTGGTGGCCTTCACACTGGCTGCCGTGCTGTGCGCCCCTACCTTTCGGCAGGGGTTACGCGGTCAGATTCATCGTTCAGGTGGCCTGTTTGCCTCCTTGTTTACCGCACTGCCCGAATTCCTGCTGGCGTCATTTCTGCTGATTGTCGGTGCCGTCTGGCTACAGTGGTTTCCCCCTTATGGCTGGCTGGGCCTGCACTACGCGGTGCTGCCGTCTCTGGCGCTCGGTATTCCAGCAGGCGGCTACCTTGGCCGGATTATTGCCGACGCGCTATCCGCCACCTTCAGCGAAAACTGGCTCACCACCTGGAGTGTCGCTGGCGTGAGCCGTCGTCATATCGCGCTGGCGGTGCTGAAACGCACGTTGCCCAGCGTGATGCCGCTGGTCGGGCTGGTGCTGGTCTCGTTAACAGGCGGTGCCATCGCCGTCGAAAAAGTATTCGCGATTCCCGGTCTGGGACGCGCCACGCTAGGGGCGGCAGCGGCACAGGATCTGCCCGCCTTGCAGGTCGGCGTGCTGATTCTCTTACTCATCGCCTCGCTGGCTGGCATCGCCGCCAGCGGCGTTCGGCTGCTGATTCTCGGACGCGCGCTGCGGAGCGGCGCGATGCCCGTGCCGGAAGAGCACGGTAGCCCTGCGTCTCGCCATGCTATATGGCTGCCGATTATCTGCGTGCTGCTGCTGGCGCTGCTGTTGCTGGCTGGCCTGCCGCGCGATCCCTATACTTCGGCCTTTCTGCGTCTGCAGCCACCGTCGTTCCTGCTGCCTTTTGGCGCGGATGCGATGGGGCGTGATTTGCTGGCACGCGTCGCACACGGTACGTTAAATACCTGTCTGCTGGCGCTGGCGGTGTCGCTGGCCTGTCTGGCAATTGGCCTGTTGGTTGGGCTCTTTCCGCGTCTGTTCACCGGCCCGATTGAAGTGACTAACGCCCTGCCGCCAGTCATTGCCGGGCTGCTGGTCGCTGCGGTAAACGGCCCGACGGCAACGGGTGCGGCGATTGCCGTGATTGCCGTGAGTTGGGCACCGCTCGCAGCCCACATGGCGGCGTTGGTGGCTGAAATCAATGCGCGCCCTTATATTCGAATGCTGCCGATTATCGGCGTCGGCCCGATACGGCGTAGCCTGTTCTATATTCTGCCCGCGCTGATTGGCCCGCTTTTCCGTCACGCTATGCTGAAACTACCTGGCATTGCGCTGGCTCTGGCATCGCTCGGCTTTTTGGGGCTGGGCGCATCACCGCCGACGCCGGAATGGGGACGCGTGCTGGCTGAAGGGATGCCGTATATCGAACGCGCCTTCTGGGGTGTGCTGGCACCGGCGGCGGCACTCGGCGTGCTGTCGATACTGGCGGTGAGCGCGGCGAATCTTTCCGGTCGCCACAAGCACTAATCTATTATGGGACACAGCTTAAGCGCCCGCTTCTCTCCACGTTCACAGCTCCGCCAGATTTCACGATGGCGGGGCTGTGCATCTTCAGTTACGCTGTGAGCTAACTTCTGCCTAAGTACAGAATTTAAAGGAGAGAATATGCATAACAGCGGATCCCACGTCAGTCTTACCGTCACTCAGACTCTGGATAAACTGGAAGCGCTGTATGATGACGCCGTTTCGGCGCTGCGCGACGCCATCGGGGACTTCATCAATGATGGCACGCTGCCTGATGCTAACGCGCGCACGGCGGGGCTATTTGCCTACCCTGCTCTCCGCGTTAGCTGGAGTGGCAATTCGACCGGCCATCCCCGCCATCGCGCCTATGGGCGTTTTACCCATCCCGGCAGTTACTCCACTACCGTTACCCGTCCGGCATTTTTACGTGCTTATCTGGCGGAACAGCTGGCGCTGCTGGAGGGGGATTATGACGTCACCATCGAGGTTAGCCCGTCACAGCAGGAAATTCCGTTCCCCTACGTGCTCGACGGTTCCGATCTGATTCTTGACCGTTCGATGAGTGCCGGTATCGCCAAACATTTCCCCACTACGGAACTGTCACAGATTGGAGACGAGACGGCAGATGGGCTGTTTCACGCCACCACCACGTCGCCGCTATCGCACTTCGACGCGCTACGTACCGATTTCTCGCTGGCGCGGCTTCGTCACTACACCGGCACACCGGTAGAACATATTCAGCCGTTCATCCTCTTCACCAACTACACACGTTATGTCGATGAATTTGTACGCTGGGCCTGTGCGCAAATTGCCGATCCCGATAGCCCGTATGAGGCGCTATCTTGTGCTGGCGGTATTTACATCACCGCCGAGACGCCAAACCCCGAGCAGACAGTGTCCGATCTGGCCTGGAAGAACCACCAGATGCCGGCCTATCATCTGATTCCTCGTCAGGGTAAAGGGATTACGATGGTCAACATTGGCGTCGGGCCATCCAACGCGAAAACCATCTGCGATCACCTCGCGGTGATGCGTCCGCATGCCTGGTTGATGATCGGCCACTGTGGCGGCCTGCGCGAAAGCCAGTCCATCGGTGATTATGTGCTGGCGCATGCTTACCTGCGTGACGATCACGTACTTGACGCCGTGCTACCGCCGGATATCCCGATTCCCAGCATTGCCGAGGTGCAGCGCGCGCTGTATGACGCCACCAAGATGGTCAGCGGTATGCCGGGGGAAGAAGTTAAACAGCGTCTGCGTACCGGCACGGTGGTTACCACCGATGACCGCAACTGGGAGCTACGCTACGCGGCCTCTGCCCTGCGGTTTAACCTCAGTCGCGCCGTCGCGGTAGATATGGAAAGTGCGACGATTGCCGCACAGGGGTATCGCTTCCGTGTCCCTTACGGCACGCTGCTGTGTGTCTCGGATAAACCGTTGCACGGCGAAATCAAGCTGCCGGGACAGGCAAACCGTTTCTATGAAGGGGCGATTTCAGAGCATTTGCAGATTGGCATCTGCGCCATCGATCTGCTGCGGGCGGAAAGCGATAAGCTGCACTCGCGTAAACTGCGCACCTTTAACGAGCCACCGTTCCGTTAATCGGACGACGCGGTTAGACAGCCGACCCTATTCGGGCGGTCGGCTGCTCTAGCGTGACTAAATACGTTATGTTATAACAAACCAAACTCCATAGCGGATAAGCCCAATGAAAAAAGGTCTGTCAGTTCTGTTTCTTTCCCTCGTCGCGACACAAGCCTCGGCGTTTCAGGCAAAAATGGCTCAGTCTACGGAGAGTGGATTGAACAATATTGATGAACCTAAGCGCACCTTTGCAGGCTTTACGCCAATGGGGCTGGAAACCATTCATCCCGGCCAGTGCGATGCGACCTCCATTAACGGCTGTGGTTGCCCGTTTTGCACCCAGCTGCGGCTCATTGGTCGCTAGCCCTACGTGACAGAGTCGTTGTACGCGACATAGCAACAGCGCCACATCCGTGGCGCTTGAGGTTGCAGACAAAATTCGTAGAGCGGGAGTAACGGATAGATCGTAAAGACGCTGTGAATACGTCCATGTACGCTCGGCTTGCGCCATCCCTGGCGCAAACGCTTTACTCTTCTATTCCGTTACTCCCGTTTTCGTTCTGCAAATAGGTTTGTCAACGGCCTGATAAGCGCTACATTCGTGGCGCTTGTTTATGGTCAGTAAATTGTGTCAATTAATCTCAGGATGCTGTTCGGTCAGCCGTTTTCTTTTCTTCTCCAGCTCGGCGATTTGCTCATCAATCTCTTCTATTTTCTGCTCGATATTGTCGTACTGTTCCTGCAACAGCTCTTTGGCTTCCGTCCGATCCGATGCCGCGGGCGTTGCGCCTTTCAGCGGCTGATTAGCGGTTTCACGCATCGACATCCCGGTAATCAGGCCGATCAGCCCAATCACCATCAGGTAATACGCCGGCATATATAAGTTACTGGTTGATTCCACCAGCCACGCCGCCGCCGTTGGCGTAAAGCCCGCAACCAGTACGGAAACGTTAAATGAGGTCGCCAGTGCGCTATAACGAATATGCGTCGGAAACAGTGCAGGCAGCGTTGAAGCCATCACCCCCGTGAACGAATTCAGCAGTACGGCCAGCATCAGTAATCCGCAGAAAATCAGTCCAATCACATCGCTGTTGATCAAGATGAAGCTGGGCACCGACAGCAGCAGCAGCCCAATACTGCCGCAAATAATAAACGGTTTACGCCCATAGCGGTCGCTCATCAGTCCCATCACCGGCTGCACAAACAGCATCCCGATCATGACGGCAATAATAATCATCACCCCGTGATCTTCCGAGTAATTCAGGCTGTGTGAAAGGTAGCTCGGCATGTAGGTCAGCAGCATGTAATAGGTGACATTGGTAGTAATCACCATCCCGATACAGATCAGCAGACCTTTCCATTGCTTGGTCACAATTTCACGCAGAGAAATCTTCGGCGGGGATTGGATGCTGTCTTTTGATTCTTTATCAATCTTGTCAACGTGCTGTTGGAACGTCGGTGTTTCTTCCAACGCATGGCGCAAATAAATCCCAATTAATCCGAGCGGCGCAGCAATAAAGAACGGAATACGCCATCCCCAATCCAGAAAACTTTCTTCTCCCACGATGGAAGAAATGAGCACCACGACGCCCGCGCCCATCACGAACCCGGCAATAGAACCGAAATCCAGCCAGCTCCCTAAAAAGCCGCGTCGTCTGTCCGGGGAATATTCAGCAACGAAAATCGCCGCACCGGTATATTCACCCCCGACGGAGAATCCCTGCGCCAGTTTCGCCAATAACAGCAGTATCGGTGCCCAAATACCAATCGACTCATAGGATGGAATCAAGCCAATACAGAATGTGCTCACCGACATGATAATAATGGTGATCGACAGAACTTTCTGGCGGCCAAATTTATCCCCCATCGCACCAAAGAATATTCCGCCGAGTGGCCGAACCAAAAAGGGAACCGAGAACGTTGCCAGCGCGGCAATCATTTGTACGCCAGGATCGGCTCCGGGGAAAAAGACCTGTCCGAGCGCATACGCCACAAAGCCATAGACACCAAAATCAAACCATTCCATCGCATTACCCAATGCGGCTGCGGTAATGGCTTTTTTAAGTCTGGCATTATCAATAATGGTAATGTCCTGAATTTTCATCGGTTCGATTTTTTTCTTTTTTAATCTCATCCTTTTTTCCTTTGCTTAAAAAGCGACCGTTTATTAAAAATGAAACACGCTTTTTCATGCACAGGGAACCACCCGACTGCACGCTGAAAAATAAACTGCTTATTGGTCGCAATATTCATTACACGTTGACACTGCTGGATGAAGTATAGAAGAATTTGGATAAAAGCTCGGATTCAGACACCGCATGCCCAAATAACGCGCGGGAATATAATAAAAGGAAAATAATGGTAAATAGTTATGACAAAATCATCACATTACTGTCAGTGGGGTATTTTTACTTACGCGAAGTAATCATTTTCGGGTTACGGTTAAAATAGCGTGTAAATGCCAGACTGAAATTAGCAGGGTGTCGATAGCCAACTTGCCAGGCCGTCTGCGCCACCTGAAATCCCTGTTCCAGTAGCTGATGCGCCCGTTCCATCCGTATCCGCACTAGCATCTTACCCGGCGTGGTCGCAAAGCAGCGATGAAACCCCAGTTTGAGTCTGGACTCACTCATTCCCGCCTGAGCCGCAATACAGGCTAGCGTCAGCGGTTCGGCCAGATGCTCGCGCATCCAACGGCATACCTGCTCCAATTGCTGCCGTTCCTGTGGGTGAATAGCGCCGCGCTTCTCTTCCGGTTGTAGGACGTGCCTATACTGTGCCAGCAGGCTTAAGGCGTGGATATGGCGATTTAGCGGATCGCCATCACCGCACAGCGCATTGACGTGCACCTGACTGGCCGCAGAGACGGGCGTAAATGCGCGCAGCTGTACTCTATCATCGTTGAACAACTGCTCGGCACAGTCCGCGCCAAAATAGCGCGCTGCCGCCGTTTTCCCCACCAGCAGCCGTAGCTGATCGACCTGCTGCTGCGCCTGATAATGGCGCTCGCCCGCGCTGGCACCAAACGTCGTCATCGTGACATGCTGCTGGCGAAACCCGATCGATGAGCCGCCGCAATCGTAATAAGCAGACTCCCCTGCCAGCGCAAACGTCATGATCAGCATCGGCTGCGAATGCGGGTTCTGCGTTTCTTCCACCAAGGCACGATACGGGCGATATTGCGAACGCGCCAGCGACAGATCCGCATCAATACGGCTGAAATCCGACCAGCACTCACCGATGTTGCCTGGCAGTATCCGACGCGAATCAGAACGATTCACCTCACTCATCCGGCACCGGTCACCTGACGGTAGTCCCTCTCGCCCCCGTTGCTGTCTTTGCGCCATCTTCCCCCCGCCGTTTTGCATATGAAAAATGCCGTCTCGCATAACAATGAACATAATAACGATTCTCATTTATAGATAGCATATTCCCTATCGACTGACCATCAATGGGAAAAACCACCTATGAATCCATTAGAGACGTTATGGCAGCTTGCCGCCAGCAGCGTGAAGGCGGATGCCTTATATCTGGCGCTGGAACAGCAGATTTTCGACCGGCTGGAAGAAGTCACCACGCCGCAGCAACTGGCGGAAGCGCTGGGCTGGCAGCAGGAGAAAACCGGGTTTCTGCTTGAGATCCTGTGGAGCATGCAGCTATTGACGCGCCATCACGACGGCTATTGCACCGCTCCGGCTTGCGCCGCCGTGCTCTGTCGCAGCAGTTCACGTTTTCTGGGCGACGCCTGGCGCTTTCGCCTGACCAGCCTGCGTCAGTTTGGTCAGGGGCTCGGCGACAGTATGTCTCAGCCTTTGCAAACGCAGTTGAGCGAATTACCGCGCGATGCGGCGTGGGCCAATGCCGCGGAACAGCAAATCGCTCAGGAGCAGCGGGCAATAACGGCCGACCGTGCCGAGCAGTTGATCGCCAGCCTGCCGGATTTCCCACAAATCAGACACGTTCTCGATCTGGGCGGCGGCCCCGGCTGGGTGGCGATTACGCTGGCGCTGCGTCATGCTCAGATCTCCGGCACGGTGTATGACCTGCCGCAGACCGCCGCCGTGGCGCAGCGCAATATCGACGCAGCCGGATTATCTGCACGCCTGTCAGCGCAAAGCGGCGCATTACCCAGCGAGAAATACGATCTGATTTGGAGCTCTTCGTTCCTGCATTTTGTCGAAGATATCCCCACCATGCTGACCACGCTCCACGATACGCTGTCATCGGAGGGCACGCTGGTTCTGGCACAGGCGGAGATTGCCGAAGCGCCGGAGGATGCCGCACCGGTTTTGCCGTTCTACCTGCCGATGCAAATGAGTGGACGCCACGTCACGCGGGAAGGTCAACTGACGCAGTGGCTGTTAGAAACGGGCTTTACCTCCGTCGAAACTCGTCGTCATCAGGCATTTCCCATGGCACCGCTGAATGTACTGATCGCCCGCAAACACGGGTAACCGCACATGCTTCCTCCCTGTTGACACCGGCAAGACTGACAACGCCGCTGCTGCATCATGTTGATGATTATCATATTTCTGCACACCTAAGGTTGTCAGCCCAGTGCAAAGCGCCTATAAATGACATTACAGGGCGTGACTGATTGAGAAAAGGCGAACCTGCCAGACGTGATAGGCATATCACGTCTGGCAGGTTTTTTTGTTTTCATCCCTAAGGAAAAACGCATGGATAAAAAAATCACTGCCAGCCTGATATTACTGCTGGCTGCCGTCAGCCAGCCGGCGCTGGCAAACGATCCACAGGTGACGTTAGACAGCGGTCGCATCAGCGGGACCGAGACGCAAGGCGTCGATGCTTTTAAAGGCATCCCCTTTGCCGCCCCTCCCATCGGCGAACTGCGCTGGCAACCGCCGCAACCGGTGCAAAACTGGAGCGATATTCGCTCAGCAACGGCATACGGCAAGGATTGCATGCAGAATCCTTTTCCCGGCGATGCCGCGCCGCTCGGTGTTGGATTCAGTGAGGATTGCCTGACCGTCAACGTGTGGCGGCCAGCTAACGCCACAGGCACGCTGCCGGTGATGGTGTGGATCTATGGCGGTGGTTTCGTCAACGGCGGCGCCTCGCCCGAGATTTATTCCGGGCAGGAATTTGCCCGCCAGGGCGTCATCTTCGTCAGCTTCAACTATCGCGTCGGCCGCTTTGGCTTTTTTGCCCATCCGGCGCTGGCCGATCAGCCGCTGCGTGGCAACTACGGCTTGATGGATCAAATTGCAGCGCTGAAATGGGTGCAGAAAAACATCGCCGCTTTCCATGGCGATCCGCAAAACGTCACCCTGTTTGGTGAATCCGCAGGCGGTTTTGCCGTCGGATCGCTGCTGACCAGCGAGCTATCTCAGGGATTATTCCAGAAAGCGATTATTCAATCCGGCTCCGGCAGACAAAATATCGTGCCTAACCAAAGCTGGCAAAAAGCAGAACAGGCTGGTCTCGCCTTCGCCAGCGCAAATGGCATTAGCGGTCACGATGCGCAAGCCCTGACGGCGCTGCGGCAAATTCCCGCAGATAGCGTGGTGAACGGCCTGAATATGGCCTCCATGAATGCACCGGATTATTCCGGCCCGATGCTCGATGGCAAAGCGATCGCCGCAGAGCCGCAGGATAGCTACCGTCAGGGTAACTTCCAGCGCGTGCCGCTGATGATTGGCGCTACAGATGCCGATATCAGTTTCCCGCCAAAAGTCGCAACGTCAGACGACGCGGTTGCCGTTTTCCCTGCCAGCGATAGGCAGCAGGCTCTTCAGGCTTACCACGGCATGTCACCGCAGGAGATCGCCAAGGCCGTTTCCAGCGACCGTTTCATGGTGGAACCGGCGCGTTTTGTCGCACGTATTTGGGAAAAAGCCGCGCTACCCGTGTGGCAATTCCGTTTTGGCTACGTTGCCGATAGCATGCGCGCGCAGTGGCCTGCTGCCGTTCACGCCAGTGAGATTCCATACGTCTTTAACACGGTAACGGCACGCTATGGCGAGAAAACCACGCTGCAAGATCGTGCCGTTGCCCAGCAGATGAATCAGTACTGGGTGAACTTTGCCCGCACCGGTAACCCTAACACCAGCGGTTTACCGACATGGAACGCCTATAGCAGCCAGAAAGACAACATTCTGTTTATCCCTGCGGCAGGTGCAGAACAGACTCGCGATATCGCCGATCCATGGAAAACGCGTCTTGATCTGGTCGAGAAACTGGCGGAGAGCGGTACGCCATAGCGTACGTTATCCGGCGTGAAGCCGTTGCAAAGGCGTTTGCGAAGCGCAGATCGCCGGCATAAAAAAGCCAGTCAGTAAGGGCTGACTGGCTTTCGGAGTGAACCTAATAGGGTGCTGCGTGTTTCCGTCTCGTTTTTCACTCTACCGCATATTCCTTCATTTTATTTTCGTCAGGCATTGTGCCATTGAGCTTCTTGAGCACTTCCTTCGCTTCTTTCAACACTCGGGCACATTGCTCGCGCGTGATGGTAAGCGGTGGCTCAACCCTGACCGATTTAGCATTATTCAACGTGCCCGCCACCAGAACATTACGTTGAAACAGTTCCTTCGCGAAGGCATACCCGATCTCGTTTTTCCTGAACTCGATAGCCTGCAACAGCCCCATTCCTCGTGCTTCAATAATCAATTGAGGATACTCGGCCGCCAGCTGTCGTAAGCCCTGTAGCAAAAATTCCCCCTGTATCGCTGCCTGTTCTGGCAGATTCTTTGTCAGCAACTCATTGACGGTCGCCAGTGCCGCCGCGCAGGCCAGCGGATTACCGCCAAACGTAGTGGTATGCAGGAACGGATTTTCAAACAGCACGGAGAAGACCTCTTCCGTTGCCACCGTTGCGCCAATCGGCATCACACCGCCGCCCAGCGCTTTCGCCAGACACAGAATGTCAGGCTGCACGCCATAATGCTCACAGGCGAACATCTTGCCCGTGCGGCCCATACCAGTTTGCACTTCATCCAGAATCAGCAATGCCCCAACCTCATCGCATAACGCTCTGACCGCAGGCAAATAATGTTCCGGTGGCACAATCACGCCGCCTTCTCCCTGAATGGGTTCAAGGATGATGGCAGCCACGTCATCACCGGTCTTCTGGCATTGCTCAACCTGCTTGCGCATGGCGTTGATGTCGCCAAAAGCAACATGATGGAAGCCGGGTAACAGCGGCATGAAGGGACGACGAAACGCGGGTTTGGCGGTGGCAGAAAGCGCGCCCAGCGATTTCCCGTGGAATGCACCGGTCGCGGCGATAAAGGTATATTTACCACGCGGTGACTGGTAGGCCTTCGCCAGCTTTAAAGCGGCTTCAACCGATTCCGTTCCGCTATTGCAGAAGAAGCTGTATTTCAGATCGCCCGGCGTCAGCGCCGCCAGCGTTTTTGCCAGTAATCCCCGCAGCGGGTCGAGCAGTTCCTGACTGTGCAGCGGTTGTCTGGCGAGCTGGCGCTCAACGGCAGCAATCACGTTAGGGTTACGATGCCCGACGTTAAAAATGCCGTAACCGCCGAGGCAGTCCAGATATTCATTCCCTTGGGTATCAATTAGCGTATTCGGTCCGCTGGCGCGCCATTCGACTGCGCCGTAATCGCCGCCGGTGGTGACAGATTTTCGGTACTCCAGAAAACCCGGGTTGACGTATTCACGAAAACAACTCAAAACCTCTCGATTCAGTGCCGCCATGTCATCGTGGGATAGCGTGTCACTATGAATCCAATGCAGTGCCTGCTGAGTACACTCTAGCGGGTTAAGGTGGGCGTTTGATCTGGACAAAATGCGCTCCTTGAAAACGGACATCACGCGATGCCACTTTAATTAATGCACATAACACGCCAGTCGCCCGCCCCAAATTAGAATAAAATACAAAAACGCGATCTAATCCAAAAATTCAGTAGATGATTTGAACTAAATACGAATAGACGGAATTAATAACCAATAAGAATGGCACATGCCAGTATGAAGAAAATCAAAGCAACACGTGATGCCCTGCTTTTGCCCAGCGCGCCCTTTTTTGGGGCACGCCGGGGCTGGACAAACGCGCTATATCATTACCTGTTTCTCGTGCAGGACAAACAGAATCCCTAAGCAGGCAGAAGATCCTCAGTGCCTGATCATGATATGACGCACGATGGTGTAATCCTCCAGACCGTACATCGACATATCCTTGCCGTAGCCGGACAGCTTCTGCCCGCCGTGCGGCATTTCACTCACCAGCATGAAGTGGGTGTTCACCCAGGTACAGCCGTATTGAAGGCACGCGGCCAGACGGTGTGCCCGCCCGATATCGCGCGTCCAGACCGACGAGGCCAGCCCATAATGCGAGGCATTCGCCCAGCCAATCACCTGCGCTTCATCGTCAAACGGCGTGATGGAGATAACGGGTCCAAACACCTCTTTCTGGACGATTTCGTCTTCCTGCTTTGCCCCCGCCAGCACCGTGGGCTGGAAGTAAAATCCCTGCCCTTTCACCCGCTCGCCGCCTGTCACCACTGTAATGTGCGGCAACGCTTTGGCGCGTTCGACAAAGCCAATCACGCGTTCCAGCTGCGGCTCGGTAATCAGTGGCCCCAGCTCGGTGGTTTCATCGTGTGGATCGCCGATTTTCAGCGTCGCCACCGCTTTTCCTAATGCTTCTACAACCCCATCGTAGATCGCACGCTGTACATACAGCCGACAGGCGGCAGTACAGTCCTGCCCCGCATTGTAAAAACCGAAACTGCGGATTCCATCAACCACCTGATCGATATCCGCATCGTCGAAAACAATCACCGGCGCTTTACCGCCCAGCTCCATGTGTGTACGTTTTACGCTCGCGGCGGTATGCGACAGAATATGCGCACCGGTTGCAATCGAGCCGGTCAGCGACACCATGTTCACTTTCTCATGCCCCGTCAGCGCATCGCCGATATCTGCTCCACGCCCGAACACGATATTCACCACGCCAGCGGGTAGGATCTCCGCCAACAGATGCGCCAGATAGAATGTGGTCAGCGGGGTTTGCTCCGCCGGCTTCAGCACCACGCAGTTTCCCGCCGCCAGTGCCGGTGCCAGCTTCCACGATGCCATCATCAGCGGATAATTCCACGGGGCGATGGACGCTACCACGCCAACCGGATCGCGTCGGATCATCGAGGTATGCCCTTCGAGATACTCTCCCGCCGCCGAACCGCTCAGACAGCGCGCCGCGCCGGCAAAAAAGCGAAACACATCAGCGACCGCAGGCACTTCATCATTCAGCGCCGCATGGTAGGGCTTACCGCAGTTCAGCGATTCAAGCTCGGCAAACGTCTCGGCGTGTTCCTCGATGGCATCGGCAATCTGTAGCAGCAGCGTCGCGCGCGTTTTCGGCGTGGTTTGTCCCCAGTGTGCAAAAGCCGACTCCGCAGCCAGCACGGCTGCATCAACCTGGTGCAGGTCGGCCTGTGCAATGGCGGCAATTTGCTCTCCTGTAGCAGGATTAAATACCGCTAACGCCTCGCCTTTCCCCGCGACCAGCTTGCCTTCTATGAGTAATTTATCGTGCATACATTTTCCTTACAGAGAGAAAACCATCTTGTTTTTCATCACTATCTGCAAAATGTCTGTGCAAAAAACCTGCCACGTTGCGCTTACCTGTCGCTCCGTTCTGCAACCTGCGGCATTACACTAGGGCCCGTTGCCCGACTCTTTCTGCGTCTGCGTGGCGGCCTGTCTGGCTTCTTCCGCCAGCGCTTCAATCTCTTCTTCCGTCAACTGCTCTGATGCTTCATGCACCTTTGCCAGCCCTTCGCTAACCGTCACCTCTTTAGGATCCTGCTCTGAGTCCTTCGTGGTCATCTCGTCTCTCCTGATTAAATAATAAGCCAGCCAAGATAAGTGTAGTCGATGACGAAAATCCGCCAATCTGAAGAAGATTTAACTCTGCTTTTCGGTTCGGCATATGTGATAATAATTATCAATTACACATATTTATTATTCAGGGCCTTACCCCGACGGCGTCAACGGACAATGCCGTGCATTGTTATGGATAGTGCCGTGCATTGCTATGGATAGCGCTGTGACAAGGGAAAGGGGTTCTGTTGCCGCAGAGTCGGCGGGAAGGTCACCTGACGGGACGTTGGCATGTCAGAGTCTGAACTCAGAATGCTGTTCAACCACTATGCAGAACGGTTGGAACGCTATCTCAATCATAAACTGCGCGACCCTCAGGCAGCAGCCGATCTGGTGCAAGAGAGTTTTTTACGGTTGGCACAACGGCTGGAACAGCAAGATGATGTAGACGACAAGAAGGCGTATCTCTATAAGACAGCAAATAATTTGCTGCTTGATCATGTCCGCCACCAGCAGCGCTGGCAGATGGCGACATCCGTTGACGACGCAGAGGCGACGCTGGAATACCTGCCGGATGCTGCGCCCCAGCTCGATCAAACGGCCATCGCCCAGCAGGAGCTGGAGCGTCTGGCAAACGTACTGGCTACGCTGCCTGAACGCACGCAGCTGATATTTCATCTGCACCGGTTTGAGCATATGACGCAGGCGCAAATTGCTCAACAGTTGGAGATTTCCCTCAGCACCGTTGAGAAGCATCTTGCCATGACGCTGCACGCGATGATGACGATCCGCGCCTCGTGAAATGCGTCGCCCATCGTGAAATAATCACAAATTATTTACGGGTTTATTGCCGTCAGACGTCTACTTATTTAGAGACCCTACACACTCCAGGCCTACAACATGAACGATTATCCCCCTGAAATCCAACAGCAGGCAGCACGCTGGGCCATACGTTTGGCCGAAGCGCCGCTGGACGATGAACAGGAACTGACATTCCAACACTGGCTGGAACAGGATCCACGCCATCGCCACGCGTTGGAACAGGCTGGGATGCTCTGGCATGGGCTTGGGTCGCTCAACGCCGAGCAACGGCAAGTGCTACAGCCACAACCGCCAGCAACCTTTCTCATCAGGCGCGTTAACCGTGCAACGCAGTGGAAAATCGCCGCCTTGCTGCTACTGGGTTTCAGTCTCGGCGCGACGTGGATTTCCGACGGCATCCTCATGCTGCGCTCGGATTATCATGCGGCGCATCAGGTCAAACACGTTACGCTGCCGGACGGCAGTGAGGTCGATATGGATGCGGGCAGCGCCATTTCGCTCGCCTATACGCCGCAAGAACGGCGCGTCACGCTGCTGCAAGGTTCCGCCTGGTTCACCGTCGCGCCGACAACCGCCCAAGAGAAACGCCCTTTCCTGGTTGATGCCGCCTCAGGCACCACACAGGCGCTGGGCACGCAGTTCATCGTGCAGAATTCATCACAGACCACGACCGTCGGCGTGGTGGAGCACAGCGTTCAGGTCACGGCAAATGGGCAAACGCTGCGGCTTGATGAACAACAGGCAGCACGTTATACCGAGCAAGGGATGACTCGCCTCCCCGGCTGGAATAGCCGTGAGCGCGGCGACTGGCGGCGCGGCCTGCTGATCTTCGATCAACAGCCGCTGGCTATCGTGATCGCACGTATCAATCAGTATCGCGCTGGCACGATCGTTATCCCCACGTCAGCCCTGCGCCAGCGTCAGGTCAGCGGCATCTTTTCACTGAACGAACTGGATGGCGCATTGCAAACCATCGCCACCGAGTTGGGTGCCAAAACCGTTTCTCTCCCCGGCGTCACGGTTCTGTACTGATCCTTTCTCCCACCTGTCTTCCCCACTCCTGCCATGCTGCTCAGGAGTGGTAATCACGCATAAATTCCCTTTACGTTCACAAGGCCGCAACGCGCCGGAGAAAAAAATTTAAATATTTTTTTACGGGTTCTGTCATCTCATCCGTCTTCATATTTAGGTAATGATTTTTATTATCATTTTCATTAAGGAAAAGAGGGTTAATTATCCCTTTGTTTATTAATGCTTATTGATGATTTAACCGATGACAGACCAGGCGAAAAATGTTTAAAAGAACACAACAGCAAGACAGCCGCTTGTTACAACGTAATCCACTTTCTCTTGCCGTCGGCATCGCACTGTCGTTGTCTGGCTCACTCCAGTATGCGCAAGCGGAAACGCAGGCCGCCAGCGTTCAGGAAGCGGCTCGCCAGAGTTCCGCCTTTTCCATCAGCGCGCAGCCGTTGAGCAGCGCGTTGCTGCGTTTCGCCGAACAGGCGGGGCTACAGGTCTTTTTTGCCGACGTTAAACTGGAAAATATGCAGGCTGTTGCGCTTCAAGGGCGCTTCACGCCAGAGCAAGGACTGCGCAGGCTGATCGGCACTCATCCGGTCGATTTCCAGATCGGCAGCAATGGCGTCATTACCTTGCGCCCTCGTTCAGTCAACGTCGATACGGCAAAAATAGACGACGTGATGACAGTTCGAGCCTTTACCGTCGCCAACCCAGGCGACTGGATCTACGAACAGCCGCGCGCGATTAGCGTTATTTCACGCGAGCAGATGGATAACCGCCCTTCCCGCCATGCCGCCGATCTGCTGGAGCAGTCCGCTGGCGTTTACTCCAGCGTAAGCCAGCAGGACCCGTCGCTGTCGGTCAACATCCGCGGAATACAGGATTTTGGTCGCGTGAATATGAACATCGACGGCGTGCGGCAGAATTTTCAAAAAACCGGCTACGGCCAGCGCAATGGACAGATGTATATCGATTCGGAGCTGCTCTCCGGCGCAACGATTGAAAAAGGCGCGACAAACGTGATGGGCAGCGCGGGCACGTTGGGTGGCGTCGCTACATTTAATACCGTCAGCGCCCACGATTTTCTCGCTCCGGGTAAAGAGCTGGGCGGAAAACTGCATGCCAGCACCGGCGACAACGGAACGCATTTTATCGGCAGCGGCGTGCTCGCACTGGGTAACGAAAGCGGCGACATTCTGGTCGGTGCCAGCGAACGTCATCTGGGCGACTACTGGCCGGGCAATGATGGCAACCTCGGTAATATCCGCATCCCCGGCAATTCAAATAATTACGAAGAGTGGGCCAATAACTTAAAGCATCAAAAAGTGACCAGCGCAGCCTACACCATGCGCTCGCGACTGGCGAAAATCGGCTGGAATCTGCCAGCTAATCAGCGCTTCCAGCTCAGCTATATGCAAACGCAAACCTCTTCTGAAAATGTCGGGACGTTGTCCAACCTTTCCAATACCGAACTGGGTTGGAAGGCGAGCGGGCACAGCGAGATTATGGCACGCAGTACCGCGCTGGATTACAGCCTGAAACCGGACAACCAGCGCTGGCTGGATTTTAAGGCCAAGATTTATTACGCCGATACCAATAACGACACCGATAACTATGCGGTTTCCAATACCAGCGCGTATCACGAGAGCACGCGGCTGCGTACCTACGGGGCGCAGGCGCAAAACACCTCGACGCTGTGGCAGCAGGGCGCGCACGATCTGAAAGCTGATTATGGAATGGATTTCTATTACGACAAGATAACCACGGACAGCGCCAATAGCACCGCCAGTAACGCGACCCCGGAAGGGAACCGTGCGATGGCCAGCCTGTTCGCGAATCTGAATTACGCCTACGACGAATGGGTAACGCTGCAAGGCGGCCTGCGGTACGATCGCTACCGGTTACGCGGCACCACCAGCATCAGCTATCGGGAAATTCCCTATACCATTACGAATCCCTGTACTGCACGGTCAATCGCGCTCTGCCCGCCGTTCGTGACCACCACGCAGGATTGGAATGTCGATGACGAACACGGCAAGCTATCCCCAACGCTGTTTGCGGGCGTCCGCCCCGGCGTTGAATGGCTACAGCTGTACACCAGCTATGGCCTATCCTGGCGGCCGCCGTCAGTCAGCGAAACCTTTGCCAACGGTACCTACAGCGCAGGTAACTACTATCTGTATCCGAATCCCAACCTTAAGCCGGAGCGTTCCCGCGCCTGGGAAGTCGGGTTCAATATTCAGCAGCCGGACCTGCTCGTCGATGGCGACAGGCTGGTCAGCAAAGTGTCCTATTTCGACACCCGGATAAACAACTACATCAGCCTGAACGGCGCGCGCAATAAGCCGGGCTATAACGGCTATTCACTCAGCAATTCCGTGTTCCAAAACAATCTGGCGAAGAGCCGCTTCCGCGGCATGGAATACCAGCTTAATTACGACGCGGGCTTTCTGTATGTCGATGCCACCTACACCCACATGATCGGCAATAACGATTTCTGTGCACCGGTGGCCTGGATGGGCGGCGTCACGACCGTTGGCGGTTCGCGAGGCAACTACTACTCCACACCTGTCGATACTACGGCCAGTGATGCCTCTTGCCAGAAAACACTGTTATTCAGCAACGCCGCCTATCTGCCGGGCGACCGTGGTTCGGTCACTCTAGGGACGCGTGTCTTTGACCGCAAGCTGGATATGGGCGTCACGATGCGTTTTGCTCCCGGCTATCAGGACGCTGCCGCACCGGCCAACTCCGCCTATTTAGCCGACTGGCCCAAGTATGAAGTTTACGATCTGTACGCCAGCTATCGTCTGACCGACAGCCTGACGGTGCGTGGCTCCGTCGAGAATATCGCTAACCGTACTTACATCGTGAGCTATGGCGAATCACTGGGTTACACGCCAAGCCGGGGAAGAACGGTGCAGGCTGGCGTGGAGTATCGATTCTAATTTCTCTGTTTCCCCATGCGGGAAACAGGAAAACAAAGGGGATGGGATGGCTCATCCTCTTTCACGACAGACACGGATGACCGTGCCTGTAGATCGTTAGTTAATGAGGAATCTATTATGAGTTTTGCAATTACCTACGATGCCTACTATGCCAATTACAGCATTGCCAGCTACCTGACTGAATGGTCGGCAGCGTTTGGTGACGTTAACCATACCGCGGGTAATACACAAGTCGGTGGCAATAATACCGGAGGCTTTTACGGCGGCGACACCTTTATAGACGGTACTCAATATGCGATCACGAGTACGCAGAACGATTTCTCCGCGCTCATTGCCGGCGGCGATCTGACCTACAGCCTCTTCACCCCACCTGCCCACACGCTGTACGGCGATCTGGACACCCTGTCCTTCGGGAACGTCCTGCAAGGCGGCACCACAGCAGGCACCACGTATTCGCTTGCTGAACCAGAAGTCACCTTCAGCGGACTGGATCTCTCCACGGACGTTGCCAACCTGACCGTTAGCGATCGCGGTGTGGTCCATGACGTGATTTACGGCCTGATGAGTGGTCAGGTTCAGCCGCTGCTGACTGCGCTGAGCAATGCGGGTATCGATATTAACGCGAGCCTGGACAGCCTGAGCTTCGCCACGGCGACCTCCGATGCCGCGCTTTCTGCCGATACCGTGGTTGACGTCGTTGGCGTCGCCGAAACGGCAGATCTGCTGGCGGCATAAGAAAACGGCTAAAAGATGACGCTTTTAGCCGTTTGAGTGAACACCGTCGCGGTACGGAGAGAACATCTGAACCGCGACGGTCTAGTGAGTGTAATAACCGTTGGCAAACCGCGTCAATAGCGGTACGGCTAACCGCTTTCCCTCTTCCACCTTGTGGGGATACCACGATGGAACGATGGCGACTTTATAGAAGAAGGAACATCCCATGCCCGCATCCCATCCGGCTTCATCAGGCCGGGAGATTATTGACGCGCTGGCCGCCTACCGTCAGGGGTTCTGGGGAATTGGCCTGTTCAGCGCCGTCATCAACCTGCTGATGCTGGCACCGGCGATTTATATGCTCCAGGTTTATGACCGCGTACTGCCGTCCAGCAGCACCATGACGCTGGCGATGCTGACGATCATTATGCTGGGCCTGTTTTTACTGATGGGATTACTGGAATGGATACGCAGCGCCGTGGTGATCCGCCTCGGTACGCAGATGGATATGCGACTGAATCAGCGTATCTACAATGCGGCATTTGAAAGCAATCTCAAGAACGGCACGGCGAGCGCCGGCCAGGCCTTAAACGATCTGACTGCCCTGCGCCAGTTCGCCACCGGAAATGCGCTGTTCGCCTTCTTTGATGCGCCGTGGTTTCCGGTTTATCTGCTGGTTATTTTCTTGCTTCATCCTTGGCTGGGCGTAATGGCGCTGGCGGGGGCGATCATACTGATTGTGCTGGCCTGGCTGAATCAAAAACTCACGCGCGAACCTCTGGCCTTAGCCGCACAAAACACCGTTCAGGCAACGCAGCAGGCCAACGCCAATCTACGCAATGCCGATGCCATCGAAGCGATGGGAATGCTGCCCGCCATGCGTGAACGCTGGCTGACGCAGCATAACGCGTTTCTCTATTATCAAAACGTTGCCAGCGAAAAAAGCGCCAACATTACCTCGCTGACGAAGAGCACCCGGCTAGCGCTCCAGTCGTTGATGCTGGGGCTGGGTGCGCTGCTGGCCGTCAACGGCGATATCACGCCCGGTATGATGATTGCTGGTTCCATTCTGGTGAGCCGCGTACTCAGCCCGATCGATCAGATCATTGGCGTCTGGAAACAGTGGATGCAGGCGCGCCTCGCCTGGCAGCGTGTCAATATCTTGCTCGATAATCATCCGGCGCGCCCTGCTGGCATGGCGCTGCCCGCCCCCGAAGGTAAACTTCAGGTGGAACAGCTTAGCGCTAACGCCCCTAACACGCGCACGCCCATACTCGCGAATATCACGTTTGAACTGGCTCCCGGCGATGTGCTCGGTGTCTTAGGCCCGTCGGGTTCCGGTAAATCCACCCTCGCCCGCCTGCTGGTTGCCGCCATGCCTGCCCTCGGTGGCAAAGTCAGGTTGGACGGCGCAGACATGCACCAGTGGGACAAAAGTGACTTAGGCCGCTTCGTCGGCTATCTGCCGCAGGACGTGCAGCTTTTCAGCGGGACGATTGCCGAAAACATCGCTCGTTTCACCCAGCCGGATGCAGAAAAGATCGTCGCTGCCGCCGTCACGGCAGGCGTTCACGAGATGATTCTGCGGCTGCCGCAGGGCTACGATACACAACTGGGTGAAGGCGGAGCCGGGCTGTCCGGCGGTCAGAAACAGCGCGTCGCCCTTGCCAGAGCCATTTACAACCAGCCGCGCCTGATTGTGATGGATGAACCGAATGCCAGTCTGGATGACGACGGCGAGAAAGCCTTATTGGCCACGATTGCCGCTCAGCAGGAAGCCAAAAGCACGCAGGTGCTGATCACGCATAAGCCTGCTCTGCTGTCCTGTGCCAATAAGCTGTTAGTCCTGCGCGCCGGACAGATCCAGTATTTCGGCGTAACCGAGCAGGTGTTGAAAGAGTTACAGCGCGCCAAGCCTGCCAATCCTTCTCTTGCCAAACCGATGACGAAACCCGCCAGCGTCAAACCTGCACCGGTTAAAACAGCCGACGCCGCCAATGCTTTTACCCCAAAAGAGCCCGGTTCCTCCGGGTTGAGCATGGTGTACAGCGCGCCGACGCCGCGCCGAGCCGCACCGGATAAATGAGGCTCAGCGCATTGATAACGCACGCCTGCCATCAGAACAGCATCATGGAAAGAAGAGGATAACCATGTCCGCGTTACGCGAAGTCACATCACAGCCGACAACTCCCGTCCATCCGATGGAGGATAACGTCGCGGCGATGCCGTTACACACCGACGCCGGACGCTATTTGAAGTACGGTCTCTGGCTGGTGCTTATCGGCTTTGGTGGTTTGCTGCTGTGGGCTGGCGTGGCACCATTGGATAAAGGGGTCGCCGTATCCGGTCGGGTCATCGTCGCAGATAACCGCAAAGCCGTGCAGCCTGTCAGTAGCGGACGCATCGCCTCGCTCACCGTGCGGGACGGCGACCATGTGCAGGCTGGGCAAGTCCTTGCTACGTTGGATCAAACGCCCGCTCAGGCGCAACGCGACAATCTCGTCACCCAGCGTCAAGAAGCGTTCGCGGGCGAAGCGCGCCTGCTGGCGGAACGCGACGATCTGAACACGATCGCCTTCCCTGCCCCCACGGAGCAACACAGTACCGTCACGCAACAAATTCAGATTGCCCAGCAGCAGCTCTTCATCAGCCGTCGTGCAGCCCTGCAACAGGAACGCGCCGCGATACAGGCCGCTATCATCGGGGCAAAAGCGCAATCGCAGGGTTCACAGGCGCTGCAGGCCAGCAGCCAAACGCAATTCCAGATTATCAGCGAGCAGCTACGCGGGCTGCGTCCGCTGGCGCAGGAAGGCTACATCGCCCGTAATCGCCTGCTGGACGTCGAGCGACAGGCCGCCCAGTTGGCGGGCGCGATCGCGCAGGAACGGAATAATCAGGTACAGCTTCAGCAGCAGGTCGTCGAGCTGGAGCAAAAGATCCAGCAGCGCCAGAACGAGTACCAGAAAGAAGTGCGTGCCCAGCTCGCCGATACCCAGCGTTCCATTCAGGATCTTACCCAGCGGCTGAAAACGGCGGAGTATGAACTTCAGCACACGCACATTCGCGCCCCCGCCAGCGGCACGGTGGTTGGGCTGGCGCTGCACACCGAAGGTGGCGTGGTGAATAGCGGGCAGATGCTGATGGAGATTGTACCCGAGGGGCAGCCGTTATTGATTGACGCGCAGTTGCCTATCGAACTGGTCGACAGAGTCAGCAAAGGGCTACCGGTGGAGCTGCTTTTTTCTGCCTTCAACCAAAGCACCACCCCGCGTATTTCCGGCGTTGTTGCGCTAATCGGTGCCGACCAGCTCGTCGAGCAGCAGACCGGAAAACCCTATTACGCACTCCGCATTCACGTTGATGAACAGGGTAAGCAACAGCTCGCCGGGCTGGACGTTCGCCCTGGTATGCCGGTGCAAGCCTTTATTCGTACCGGTGAGCGCTCCCTGCTCAACTACCTGTTCAAACCGCTTTCCGACCGCCTGCATCTGGCGCTGACCGAGGAGTAATCATGCTGCGCCTTTCATCCGTTTATCGCGCGGCGATCCGCTCCAGTTATGCCATCCCGCTTGTTCTCTCACTGATCTACAGCGCACCGAGTCAGGCATTGGGATTAATGGAAGCCTGGCAGCAGGCGCTGACGCACGATCCAGCCTTTCAGGCCGCCGTGCACGCACGCAATGCCGACAGCGAAGAGAAGAACATCGGCCGCGCCGGGCTGCTGCCCAAAGTCACCTATGACTACAGCCAGTCCCGTAACGACTCTACGGTGACGGCAGGTGGGCAACAGTCGGAGCGGGATTACACTAGTCGTGCTTCCAGCTTTTCTCTGCAACAGCCGCTGATCGACTACGCGGCGTGGTCGCGTTATCAGCAGGGTGAAGCCAGCGCCGTGCTGGCAGATGAGCGGCTGCGCGATGCCAGCCAGCAGCTACTGGTACGTCTGTTTCAGGCTTACACCAACGTGCTGTTTAGCCGCGAGCAGATTGCGCTGGTTCAGGCACAGCAGCGCGCTTATCGCGAGCAATATCAGTTGAATCAACGCCTCTTCCAGCAGGGAGAAGGCACCCGCACCGATATGCTGGAAACCGAAGCGCGCGTCAACCTGACGGAAGCGCAGCTCATCGAAGCGCAGGACAATCTGGATATCAGCCTACGTGAACTGGAAACGCTGTTGGGGATGCCCGTTGGTGTGGATCAGCTTGCGGCGCTCACGCCACGCTTCACGCCGCAGTCGCTTCAGCCTGCGGGCTATCAGCACTGGCAATCGCTGGCGCTACGCCACAACGCACAGCTATTAGCGCTAAACCAGTCACTGGCCGTGGCGAAATACGGCATTGAACGGAATCGGGCGGGTCACCTGCCGCAGGTCACGCTGGTTGCCAGCACGCGTAATACGCAATCGGATACCGAAAACAGCTACAACCAGAAATACGATACTCGCTCGATTGGTATCCGCGTCAGCGTACCGATTTTTGCGGGCGGCGGCGTCTCTGCCGCGACGCGTCAGGCAAAGGAGCGCTATCAGCAAACCGCGCGGGAAAAGGACGAACAGACGGCGACCATCCAGACGGAACTGCGTCGCCAGTTTAATCTGGTCACCAGCAGCCAGGCGAAAATCCGCGCCTATGAGCTGACAGAAAAGTCGGCGCTGGCGCTGGTCACCGCCACACAGAAGAGCGTTCAGGGCGGGGAACGCGTGAATCTTGACGTGCTGAATGCCGAACAGCAGCTTTATGGCGCACGGCGCGATCTAACCGAAGCGCGTTATACCTGGCTGACGGCCTGGCTACAGTTGCGCTACTACGCCGGTACGCTGGACGAACAGACGCTGCGGCAGTTAGCGACCTATTTCGTACACCTCTAACAACGTGAATTCAGAACACAAACGCTGATGTGCGGCCATACCCTATTTAGAAAGGAAAATAAGCCGCATCCAGATATTCTAAAATATTTATAAAAATTTTATATTAATAACCAATCACACTATAAAAAGTGTCTTCCTTCGCATCCGATGTGAAAATAGCAAAAAATCCGTCAGCTATATTCCAGATGTGAATAGCGGTTTCGCGACAGCCGTTTTTATTTTTCGGCTATTCTCAAGTGGCCTGACGTTGACTTCATTATCAAAAAGGGATTCATTTTATCATTTTTAAAGTAATCATTTAAAAACAATACAATATGCAAAAATACCTCATTAGAGGTATCCAAAGTAACATTAAGGTTGGATTTTTTACGGCAACCATTAACGAAAATAAAAAATAGAAGAACACTGAACACAACAAAATAAGAACGAAAATTTAATCACTTTTAAAAACCCCTACTAAATCATTAACAACCTCACCAACTGACGCCACCCCCCACCATTAATAAATTAAAATTACAGTTAAATAACTAAATAAATCAGAAGTACGCCATTATTGCGACCGGGATCTTTTATTTTCCGGAAATAGTGCAAAGGTAAAAATTAATAGATTTAGATCAAGAAAATAAATAACCACCCGTCCATATAGTACCCACAGTAAAAACTCACTTATTTTAATTCTAACTAATCAGTTCATCTTATAAAGCAATGCAATGGGGCTACTATGGACTTCATCATTCAATTAGTCATTGTCCTGATCTGCCTTTTTTACGGGGCAAGAAAAGGCGGGATCGCGCTGGGTTTATTAGGCGGGATTGGACTTGTTATTCTGGTCTTTATTTTTAAACTACAACCGGGTAAACCACCCGTTGACGTCATGCTGGTCATCATTGCCGTGGTGGCCGCATCGGCAACGCTTCAGGCATCGGGCGGGCTGGATGTGATGCTGCAAATCGCGGAGCGTATGCTGCGGCGTAACCCGAAATACGTTTCGATTATCGCGCCGTTCGTCACCTGTATTCTGACTATCCTGTGCGGTACTGGCCACGTGGTGTATACCATTCTGCCGATTATTTATGATGTCGCCATCAAGAATAATATCCGTCCTGAAAGACCGATGGCCGCCAGTTCGATCGGTGCTCAGATGGGGATTATCGCCAGTCCGGTCTCTGTTGCGGTGGTGTCGCTGGTTGCCATGTTGGCTAACTTCACGTTCCAGGGCAAACACCTGGGATTCCTCGATCTACTGTCTATTACCATCCCTTCTACCCTGCTGGGTATTCTGGCGATTGGGATTTTCAGTTGGTTCCGCGGTAAAGATCTGGATAAGGATGAGGATTTCCAGAAATTCATCGCCGATCCAGAAAACAAACAGTACGTATATGGTGATACCGCCACGCTGCTCGACAGAAAACTGCCGCGCAGTAACTGGATCGCCATGTGGATCTTTCTGGCAACCATCGCAGCGGTAGCGATTCTGGGTGCCGTTGAAGAACTGCGTCCGGTCTTTGCCGGTAAGCCGCTGTCGATGGTGCTGGTTATTCAGATGTTTATGCTGCTGTCTGGTGCCATCATCATTATTGCGACCAAAACCAATCCGTCTTCGATCTCGAAGAATGAAGTGTTCCGTTCTGGGATGATTGCCATCGTCGCGGTATACGGCATCGCCTGGATGGCGGAAACCATGTTCGGCGCGCATCTGGAAGAGATCAAAAGCACGCTAGGCTCATTGGTGAAAGTCTATCCCTGGGCTTACGCTATTATCCTGCTGATTGTGTCGAAGTTCGTGAACTCGCAGGCGGCGGCGCTGGCGGCTATTGTCCCCGTTGCGCTGGCTATCGGGGTGGATCCGGCATATATCGTGGCGTCTGCACCAGCCTGTTATGGTTACTACATTCTGCCGACCTACCCAAGCGATCTGGCAGCTATCCAGTTTGACCGTTCAGGTACCACCAAAATTGGCCGTTTCGTTATCAACCACAGCTTTATTCTGCCGGGCCTGATCGGCGTGAGCACATCCTGCGTCTTTGGATGGGTGTTTGCCGCGATGTACGGCTTCCTGTAATTCGATTCGCTATCCCTAAACGCCGCCCAGCAATGGGCGGCGAAGTGACTGACAAACCCGTTCGAGCCAACCAGCCCCTCTCCGCTTTTTTCCAAATAAGCCTGCCAGACCATATTTCGCTGCCATTCTGGTTATGCGAAATCTGCCCATTCATAGCCAGAATTGTTCTTTTGCGGCGTTCTGCATCGCTGCTACAACTGATTTATCTTTTCCCACAGAGATGAGAGGTCGCGACCATGATTGCAATACAAGCGCCACAAACCTATCTGAATCGTGATGGCGTCATCCGTTCTGTCGGCGAATATGCAGCGCCCTATGCCAGCACAATATTGATTATTACCAGCCCGCAGGCATGGAAAAGCACATCAGAGGCCATCGAACGCAGCCTTAATGAATACGGTTTACGGTATCAGGTAGAATTTTTGCCGGGCGATTGCACCAAACCTGCGATAGAAGCGCTGACCGCACAGGCGCGCGCATTCAGCGCAGAACTGATTTTAGGGATTGGCGGCGGACGCGTGCTGGATGTCGCTAAAGTCGTCGGTGACATTCTGGGGCAACTCCCCGTTATCACTGTACCGACGATTGCCGCCACCTGCGCCGCCTGGTCATCCTTCAGCGTGATTTATAGCGATAGCGGTGTGCACAACGGCGCATTTTCACTAACACGTTTACCGGTATGGGTGCTGGTAGACAGCGAGATCATCGCTCACAGCCCTTCGCGTTATCTCAAAGCCGGTATAGTGGATGCACTGGCGAAATGGTACGAATTCCAACCGTATCTGCGTCACGGCGATGACGGACTGGCGTTAGCGCTTAAAGCGCAGGCGGCGAAGCTGGCTGTGGAAACATTGAATATCTATGGCGAGCAAGCCATTGCGGATAATGAGCAAGGTCTCGTCACGCCAGCCCTACGCGGCGCGATCGACGCCGTTATCGCACTGGCGGGTCTGGCGAACAGCATGAAAGATGAAGTGCCACGCATCGGCGTCGCCCATGCTATTCACAACAGCATGACGCACCTGCCGGAGCTGCATGACTGGCTGCACGGCGAAAAAGTGGGCTTTGGGCTGGCCGTACAGGCGTTTCTGGAACACGATAGCGACGACGATCGCGAAGAGCTGTTCACCCAGCTGCGCCGCTACGGAAGCCCCATGACGTTGAGCGCCCTCGGCCTGAATGAACGTCCACAGCTGGTTGAAAGCATCGCGCGGAACGTGAAAATCGCACCGAAAATTGCCGCGCGCCTTCCTTTTGCAACGGATGCCGAGCGTATTGAACGGGCACTGTGGCACACACAAACGCTAGAAACTAGAGTGATAGATAGCCACGCGGCATAGTCAGTATTAGAGTAAGAAAAGAAACGGGCGCCTCGATCACTCGACGCGCCCGTTGCATAGGCTATTTGAAATAGTCCGGGATTATCCCTGCTGGGCAGGCTGCGTGTTTATCCCTTTAAGCTCACGCTCATAGGCCCGCGCTTTCTTCTCATCGAACTGGTTTTCCCACTTGGCAATGACCAGCACCGCTAGCGCATTCCCTACTACGTTCAGTGCCGTACGTGCCATGTCGAGGATACGGTCAACGCCCGCAATAAACGCCAGACCTTCCAACGGAATACCGACGCTGCCCAGCGTAGCCAGCAGTACGACAAACGACACGCCCGGTACGCCGGCAATACCTTTAGACGTCAACATCAGCGTCAGCACCAGCACGATTTCCTGCCCAATCGACAGTTCGATGCCGTACAGCTGCGCGATGAAGATCGCCGCAATACTCTGGTACAGCGTAGAGCCATCGAGGTTAAAGGAGTAACCGGTCGGCACCACAAAGCTGGTAATCGACTTCGGCGCACCATAGGCTTCCATTTTTTCGATGATGCGCGGCAGCACGGTTTCGGAACTGGCGGTGGAGTACGCGAGGATCAGCTCATCTTTGAGGATACGAATCAAGATGGTGATACGCAGCTTACACAGCCGTGCGACGATACCGAGCACCACCAGCGCGAAGAAGAAAATCGCGGCATAAACCAGCATAACCAGCTTGGCTAACGGCCACAGCGACGCAAAACCGAAGTTGGCAACCGTGACTGAAATCAGCGCAAACACCCCAACAGGGGCATAACGCATGATCATGTGCGTCACTTTAAACATGGTTTCCGACACACCGCGGAAGACATTCAGCAGCGGCTCGCGGTGATCTTTTGGCAACGAAGATAGCCCTAAACCAAACAGTACCGAGAAGAAGATAATCGGCAGCATGTCGCCGTGTGCCATCGCGGCGAAGATATTCGGCGGAATCAGCGACAGCACCGTCCCCACCAGACTGTGCGAACCACTCTGCACCTGCTCGGTGGTCTTTTGATACTGCGAGATATCCACGGCGGTCAGCGTCGACATGTCGATGCCATGACCCGGCTGGAAGACATTCGCCAGCGTGATGCCCAGGATAATCGCTACCGTCGTGATAATTTCAAAATAGAGGATGGTTTTGAAGCCGATGCGCCCAAGCTTTTTTGCATCCCCTACGCCCGCAATCCCGACAATCAACGTGGCGATGACAATCGGGACAACGATCATTTTAATCAGGCGGATAAAGATGTCGCCCGCTGGGCTAAGAATATTGCTGATGAGCCACTGGCGGCTTTCTTGCTGTTCATGCAGCACGGCACCGAGTGCAATACCCAGAACCAACGCGATAAGGATTTGCCAGGCAAGGCTGATTTTTTGTGTTTTCATCGTCATTTTCCGTTTTAAACTCCCCGCCATCACAAACATGGCGCTAGCGCGACTCCGGCGCAATGCGAACCGAAAAAATCAACGTGGAGGTGACTGACTAGTGAGAAGGATGTCTGATGGATTACCCCGTCATACCTCAAGCTGCATGCGCGCTGTTCAAAACGCACACGTTTTGTCCTGCAACTCGAATTATTTAGGGTAAATGTTCTATTGCGATACCAAAATCGTTAACATAATTATTCAATAAAAACGCACAAGTATTTGTATCGCTTAACAAAAATTCAGACATAAGTTATTGTTATGGCGAGGATGCTACTATTGCAGCACGATCAGATCAAGCAGATTATCGGCACGCTAAACCATATTTATGCTAAATCGAGCCCAGAAAACGGCGGGTATCGCGATACAAAAAATCGCGATGAAATCGAAAGGAAAAACCCTGCCCAGTCAAAAAAAACGCTGGCTGGGCATCGGGTTAGGAAACTGCGCTATCAATCAGATTTGGTAATCAATCACCGCTTCATCGTTATCCGAGAACACCTTATCTTTAATGTCATCCAGCGACAGTTCTGTATTACACAGCTGAATAAATTTCCAGGCATAGTTACGTTGTAACTGACCCTTTTTTAACCCCAGCCAGACCGTGTTCGCTTCAAACAAATGCTCGGCATTCAACCGTACCAGACCTTTGTCTCGCACCGGATCGAATGACATATCGGCCACAATCCCCACCCCGAGCCCCAGCTCGACATAGGTTTTAATCACATCCGAATCCTGCGCGCTCAGCGTAATGTCCGGCGACATGCCCACCGCCTGAAACGCGCGATCCAAACGCGAGCGACCGGTAATTCCCTGACGATAGGTAATCAGCGGCTCCGCATTGAGCATTTCAAGCGTAATCACCGGCTCCTGCGTCAGCGGATGGTGCTCCGGCACAATCACCGAATGGTGCCAGCGATAGTAGGAGAACGCCGCCAGCGAGGGATCGTTAATCAACTGCTCACTGGCAATACCGATATCGGCCTCACCGGAATGGAGCATCGCCACGATCTCATCCGGCGTGCCCTGATTCAGCACCAGACGCACCTGCGGATACAGCGAGCGGAAGGCTTTAATCACCGGCGGCAGGCTGTAACGCGCCTGCGTATGCGTGGTCGCGATCACCAACTGGCCGGTGTCGTTATTGGTGAAGACATTTGCCAGCCGCCGGATATTGCTAGCGTCATTCAGAATGCGCTCTGCCACCACCAGCAACTCTTTTCCCGGTTCAGTCATGCCTAACAGGCGTTTGCCGCGACGGATGAAAATTTCAATCCCCAACTCTTCTTCTAGCTCGCGGATATGGCGACTCACGCCGGATTGAGAGGTAAACAGCGTATTCGCCACCTCGGTCAGGTTGTAATTGCACCGTGCTGATTCACGAATAATCTTCAGTTGCTGAAAGTTCACCTTTCACTCCCTTGTCCTTTATTACAGATAGCAATATTGATGCAAGTAATGAGAGCCAGAACAAATAAGCAAATGGAGTTGATTATATTTTTTTATACTAACGGTATGTCTGTCGCGCTACCTTATCTAACAAGGAATAGACATAAACATTAGAATCAAATAGTTAGAGAAAATCACTATTGTCACGCACGCACCGTTAATCAACCATTTCGCTATGATTTATGCCTTTCCGGTCTATTTATCCCGGTGCTTTTATTCCCTTTTTCCCGTATTTCTGCTCAGGCTAAATAGGACGCACGACTTCAAGCTGACGCGCTATCACTGCTATGATGGCGGTCAGAACCAGAGACAAGGTGGCAGCATGCAGGGTGTACCGGAACAGTTTACCGATGAGAGAGACTATGCCCAGTTCCGGCATTTACCGGCGCTGCCCGGCATTGAGCTTTACCATGCGCACATCTGCCGTTATGCCTTTGAGCCGCACACGCATGAGGCGTTTGGCATCGGCACCATTGACGACGGTGCGGAGCGATTCCGCTATCGTGGCGCCAAGCATATTGCGCCTGTCGATTCGTTAGTGTTGATGAACCCTGATGAGCTACATACGGGGGAATCCGCGACGGAAGACGGCTGGCGCTATCGCATGATCTACATTCCACCCGATGTGTTGGAGAACGTCTCCGGCGAGAAAGGCTGGTGGTTTACCGACGTCGTGCGCCACGACCCGGCAACCGCACGCCAGTTGGCGATGACGCTAGCCGCACTGTGGCAGACGACCGATCCCTTGGCAAGTGAGAGCCTGCTGCTGTCGCTGATTGCGCTTTTCCGACCTCACGCGCACATTGCCCAGCGCCAGAGGATTGAACCGCTGCACCGCTTTGATGTGGTGAAAGCCTATCTGCGCGAGAATTTCGCCCACACCATTACCTTAAAAGAGCTGGCGGCGCTGGTTTCTCTGAGCCCGTACCATTTCCTGCGCCAGTTCAAAGCGCAGTTCCACGTCACGCCGCACCAGATGCTGATGGCAATCCGGCTGTATGAGGCTAAACAGATGCTGACACGCGGTATGGCAGCCGCCCATATCGCCGTCGCCGTCGGCCTGACCGATCAGGCACATCTGACCCGCACCTTCGCCCAGCGCTATGGCGTCACGCCCATTCGCTACCAAAAGCAGGTGTATCCGGTTCAGCGCTAACGCTTTCAGCACGCATGCCGTCATCGCTCATCTGCCGATGAAAAACAGCAATATCCTACAATCATTCAACACCGACTCTCCCTAGACTGGCCCGATGCACTATTGTGAACAAATGGGTTTATCATGCTGATAGGGGTTTTATTTGCGCTTGCCGCCGGACTGATGTGGGGGCTGATTTTCGTTGGGCCATTGATCGTACCAGACTACTCTGCGGCCTTGCAGTCTACCGGACGCTATCTGGCTTTTGGGCTGATTGCCTTGCCGCTGGCGTGGCTCGATCGCCGTCGTTTGCGCCAACTGACCCGCAGCGACTGGCTGGAGGCCACGAAGCTCACCATCATCGGTAATCTGCTGTACTACTTTCTGCTCGCCAGCGCAATTCAGCGCACGGGCGCGCCGATCTCAACAATGATTATCGGCACCCTGCCCGTGGTCATTTCCGTTACCGCCAATGTGTTGTACAGCAAGCACGATGGCCGCGTAGCCTGGCGTCGGCTGCTGCCTTCGCTGCTGTTGATTGCGGCTGGGTTGGTTTGCGTCAATATTGCGGAACTGAAAGGCACCACCGTCGCATTCGATTTATGGCGTTATGCCAGCGGGATTGCGATGGCCTTTCTCGCCGTGGTTTGCTGGACCTGGTATCCGCTGCGCAACGCCCGCTGGCTGCGCGACCACAAAGGCAATACACCGACCACCTGGGCCACGGCGCAGGGGCTGGTCACGCTACCGCTGGCGCTGTTAGGTTATCTGCTGGTGTGCGGCCATCTGGCGCTAACGGATAGCACCTTTACGCAGCCGTTCGGCCCGCGGCCTGAAGTTTTCATCCCGCTGATGCTGGCGATTGGGCTGTTTTGTTCGTGGATTGGTACGCTGTTCTGGAACGAAGCCAGCCAGCGTCTGCCGACGGTGTTGGTGGGGCCGCTGATTGTGTTTGAAACGCTGGCGGGGCTAACTTATGCCTTCATCATCCGGCAATCCTGGCCGCCGCTGCTGACGCTCTGTGGCATCACCTGCCTGATTGTTGGGGTGATCTACGCGATGCGCGTGAAACCGGAACCTGTCGTTGTGAAAAAATCAACGGTGGTAGAAGTCCCGATGCCGGTTTCACGGCCAGAGTAAACGCACACCTGACAGGCTGTGAAAATAGCCGGTCTTTATGTCCGGCTTGCCAGCTTCTGAAACAGCGCGGTCAGCTGTGCTTCATCCCTCGCACCCTGATGCTGATCGGTCACCTTACCGTTGGCATCAATAATAAATGAGGTTGGCGTGCCGCTGACCTGATAGCGCTCTTTGGTAATGCCCAACTGATCGCGCACCACCGGATAGGTCACCTTGTGGTGCGCCAGCATCGACGTGATATCCACGCCGTCAGGATCGGTGTTAACCGCCACCACCACGACTTTATCGCCATACTCCTTGCTCAGCTTCTCCAGCGCGCCCATTTCAACCATGCAGCCGCCACAGCCCGACGACCAGAAATTCAGGTACACGCTTTTCCCCTGCCAGCGCGACAGATCCACCTGCTGCCCCGCCAGATCGTAGGCCGCCAGCGCCGGTGCCTGCTCCCCGACGCTAACCTGTTCTTCCTTACAGCCGCTTAGCGCCACTGCACCCAGCAGGCAAAGCGCGGTAATCCCGTTACGCCATTTCATGATGATTCACCTCTTCACCAAAATACTTGCCGTGTTGCAGGCGGATAATACGGTCAGCAAACCGACCTAACTCAGGATTGTGCGTCACCATCACAATGGTACGCCCCTGCCGATGCAGATCTTTCAGCAGATCCAGCACCCGCCGTTCATTCTCTTCATCCAGATTCCCCGTCGGTTCATCGGCAAAAATCACGGGAGGCTCATTCACCAGCGCACGGGCGATACACACGCGCTGCTGCTCACCGCCGGAAAGCTGGCTCGGTAAGTGATCGACGCGATGCGCCAGCCCCACCTGTTCCAGCACGCGCTGCGCCGCCGCTTCATCCACCACGCTGTGGTAATGCTGCGCCAGCATCACGTTTTCCAGCGCGGTCAAAAACGGAATCAGGTGGAACTGCTGGAATACCAGCCCAATCTTATCGGCCCGGAACTGGCGTCGCCCTTCTTCATCCAGCCCAGCGGCATCGACGCCGTCCAGCAATACCTGCCCTTCACTCACCGTATCCAGACAGGTGAGAATATTCATCAACGTGGTTTTACCCGAGCCAGATGCGCCCATGATGGCGACAAACTCGCCGCGCGCGATGCGGATATTGATGTTCTCCAGCGCGGTAACCTGACCAAAGCGTTTATAGAGCTGGTGAGTTTCAATCACCGCCTCCGCTGCCTGCGCCCTTTCCTGCGCGTTCACCTCTACAGACATCGAGCTACTCTCCTTTCAAGACTTTGGCTGGTTCGACGTAGATTGCACGCCGGGTAGGAACCACTGCCGCGACGGCAGCAACCAGCAACGATAGCACCAGCGTGAGCGGGAACACGGGTAAACGCAGCGAGATCGTCGCGTTGAATACCGCCATCCCCAACACCTGTGCCAGCAAATAGCCCAATAGCAAACCGCATAACACGGCCGCCAGCGCGATGATGCCGGTTTCCGCCAGCATCTGCCGGATGATGTCTCGTCCGCTCGCACCCAGTGCTTTCTGTAGCGCAAATTCGCGGGCGCGTTCGCCGACAATCGCCATCAGCGTGGTGTTCACACACAGGGAAGACAGCACGAGAATCACCGCCGATACCAGCCCCATCAGCCCTTTAATTTTATTCAGCACCTGACCTTCCGACGCCGACACTTTCAGGATCGGGCGAATCTCCAACTGCGGATACTGCTGTTGGAGCTGGGCAGCGAAGCGATCGACCTGCCCCAGATCGTTGCTGACGCTCAACAACGCATTACTGATCGCGCCTTCTTTATCCAGCCACTTTTGTGCCAGCTCCAGATTCACGATCAGCATGTTGTCCGTCGCATCGCCGGATTCCACGATGCCTTTGATCTGCAATCGCTGTTTCCCGCCGTCGCCCACCAGCGTGATGCTGTCGCCGATTTTGACGTTCAGTCGCTCCGCCAGCTTCACTCCAATCATGGCGTTACGGTCATCGAAGCTGACGCCAATCCAGTTACCCGTGACCTGCCAGTACGGTGCCAGTTGCCGCAGCGATTCGAACCATACGCCCATCAGCACCACTTTCTCCAGCTCCGTACGTGCCATACCGTACAGATAAGGGCTGGATGCATTGATTAATCCAGCCGGTGCGTTGTCGATAATCGGCTGAAACGTACTCTGTGGAATCGTATTGCCCCGCGCCGGGCCGATGTAAAAATTCGCGCCGAAGGTGCGTAATTCCTGACTCATCTTGGCGTTGATATCGAAATAGACAGCAGACATCGCCGTCACAATCGCCGCACCAACCATCAGCGCTGCAAACACCACGCTGACGCGCTGCATACGCAGCCGCAGCGCGCGGAACACCAAACGCCAGAACATGCTGTTCATCCAGCCATTAGCGCCCATACAGCACCTCCACCGGATACAGTTTGGCGATCCGGCGCGCCGGGAACCACGTTCCAATGATGGCGATCAGCATCGAGATCACCAGCACACAAGGGATAACAATCCACGCGAAACTCAGCGGTACGCCGAACAGCATCAGGCCAATGGCTTTCGCCAGCCCCCAGCCTGCGACGCAGCCCGCGATCCCGCCAGCCAGCCCGCTCAGCGCCGCTTCGAGATAAAACAGCAGCATGATCTGCCACTGACGCGCCCCCAGCGCCTTCATCAGCCCGATCTCTTTGGCCCGTTCCATGATGGTGCTGGTCATCAGCGAGGCAATCCCCATCGCTGCCGCCACCAGCGCGGCAAAGGTCACCACAGCCAAAAGCAGTTGGATCTTGTCGATCACCACGCCTTCCGAGGCTGCGACCTGCCAGATAGGACGGACCACCGAGCCAGAAATGGCTTCTTCCAACTGGTGCGCAATCGAAGATACATACGCGGTGCAGTACCAGAGGTCATACTCCTCAGCATTCAGCGCTTCCAGATTTTCCCGCGCCCGCCGCGACAGTTCGTTTTCCGGCACGGTCAGCGCCGACACACGAATGGCCTGAATTTTACCGGCTAGCCCCAGTAGCGATTGCACCGTTGCCAGCGGCATCACCAGTCGGCTTTCTTCATCACCGCCGCTGCTCAGAATGCCGCTCACCTCTACCGTTGCGTCCCCTTTTGCGCCGTGCAGCGCGAGTTTATCCCCGACTTTCCAGCCCGTTTGCACCGCCAGCTGTTTTCCCACCAGCGTTTGCGCCACATTGTCCGTCGTCACCGGTTCCTGCGGCCACTGCCCGGCCACCTGCCAGTAAGGACTAACGGTCATTTGTCCCGTGCGATAGTCTTCTTCATCCGGCACCGCGACAGGCTGAGAAAAGAAGGTGCCCAGCACGGCAACCGGCTGACCTTTGATCTCGACATCACCGCTCAACAGCGGCGCAAAGCCGACAATGTTATTGCGCCAGAAGATATCTTTGATGTTCGGCAACTCGGCCTCATCGAGGAAATCCTGCCCTTCCAGCGGGTTACTGCGCTCGCCAAACAGCGCGGGCAGCGCCGCTTGTCCTGCTGGCTCAATCAGAATATTCGCGCCGTAAGACTTCAGCTCGCGCGCCATTTTATCGCCGATATCGATGGACACCGCCAGCAGCGCGGAGATCAACCCCGCAGCCAAAAACACGGTCAGCACCGCCAGCGATTTACGCCGAATATTTCTGCGCCAGGACTGACGTAACAGTCGCCACAGCATGATTATTCCCCCTCAGCCTGCTCGCCCGTTGCCGCTTTGGCAGTGGCAAATTTCGCGGGACTTTCGCGGAAGCGGTTGTAGTTGGCTTCCGACGAGAAGAAGTACGTTTTACCGCCGTAGCGATATTTATGTTCCGCACTCACGTTGGTGAGTTTGGAACCATCAACCGGGTCGATGACTTCCATCGACACCACCGTCGAGAAGTAGTTAGTGCCTGCCGCCAGCGACGCTCGCCCAATCACCAGTTCATTATCGTCGTTGCTCCACCCTTCGATCGGCACGGGATTACAGCCGCCCGCCTTCCCGATAGAAGGAATGAAGATATGCACGCCGCAGGCGACACAAATCACCTGATTGCCTTCCATCACATAGCCCTGATCGCCGCACAGCAAACAGGCATCAAATACCACGCCCAGCCGCAGGCGATCGGGATAGCGGTTAATGATGAAAAAGCGCACGGCCTTGCCGTCATCGGCAATCCACACAAAGCGATGCAGCTTGCCATCACGCACTTGTTCAATCGGAATATGCACTTTGCCATCGGCTGCCAGCGTCACTGGCTGCGCTTCCGACAGACGAGGCGGCTGCGACGCGACCTTGTCCCAATAGAGTTGAGCCAACACCACGACCAGCAGCGCCGTGATCGTCGCCAACAGCGTGCGGCGCAGCGTGCGATAGCCTGCCGTCGCTTTACGCTTTTCAATCGCTTCATCCGCGGCCAGCATCTGGCGACGCGCATGTCGCAGCGGCCAAACCAGTCCGGCAGCCAACGCCGCCATGAACAATGCACTGAGGTAATTTAATAAATACGCGCTGTTGGTGACGTGCGCCACATAGCTCAGGCGCGGCTTGGTAAGCCCCAACGCCTGTAATTTCATCAATAGCAGCAGCAGGTTGCCGCTTATCGGCAACAGCAGAAGTGCGACCAGCAGCGCCAGAAGCGGCCAGCGCAGTAAACGAATGCGGCGCACGATCATGCCGCACAGCGCGGCACAGAACACCAGCCAGCCAAACGCCAGCAGCACGGCGCTGAAATTCAGCAGCAGATCGGTATTCACAACGTGGGTGGTTGTCAGCGCGGTCAGATTGGGATCGTTGCCCCAATGTACCGCCGCGCCCGCCACCAGCAGCGCCTGCCACAGATAGCCAATACGCAGGTGGGAAAAACACTGACAGACAAGAAACAGGATCAAGGCCAGCGCCTGAAGCGCCGTAAACCCCAGCAGAAATGCCTGCCCGTTAGGAAAATGCACGCCAATAAACGTACCGGCGAACAGCGCCAGCAGCGTAGTCCAGCCCAGCTCTTTGACTGTCGGCGTGGACCGATGGCTCCAGTTCAGCCCCAGCAATAACGCTATCGGCAGGAAGGATTGGAGGGTCGTGATAAAGAAATAACTCATATACTCCCGTCACCTTTCAAGTTGCAGGTGCGTCGGTTGAGCGTGATGCCAAATAGCATCAGTACACGAACCGAAAAATCGCCGCCTCTGCGGGCCGCGATAACGACCCACAGAGGCGTGAACATGACCGCGACAGAACATCGCGGACAGAAGACCTTATTCTAAGCCGACGTATTTGAAGTCAAAGCTGACATCAAACGGTTTCCACCAGCGGCCTACGCCCGTTTCACCATCGGTGTGACGGTGCATACCGGCTTTTGATGGCGGATCGATGTGGTAAGTCACTTTGTAGTTACCCACACCCATCATTTTGATGTTCGCGCCGTAGTGCGGGCCATCGCTGGCAACCATCGGCATGAAAGTGCCTTCCTGCTTCGCACCGGTATCGGTGTTAGTCAGGGTGTAAGCGATGGTCAGGAACGGCATCCACTCACCGGCACCGAAGCCATTCTTGTTACCTTCAGCGGCGTGAATATCAGCTTCCAGATGGATGTCCGCTTTCGCAGCAGGCAGGCCCATCCCACGCGGTTCCATATCGATAGGTTGCAGATAAACAGCGGCAATTTCCATTTCGTTCATGGAAACAGGCTCACCCGCTGGATATTCTTTAAACGCCAGCGCGGCAGGCGCAGTGAAAATACCGGCAATAACGGCACCCGCAATCAGACTTTTTTGCATATTCATCAAACCCATCCTCATCTCAGTCGTCCCTCTTCGCTTAATTCACTAAGCGATTGGGGTTGTTATGGTTATTTGCTGCTCTTATTGCTTTCAGTATTAATTAACGTCGGACGCTTTTTTTATCAGACAGCAGACGCTCTGCGCCGCATCACCCACAGAGCGATTAACGCCGCGACCACCAGCACACCCTGTGGAATCAGCGTTTCCACATAAGGATAAATCCCCAACCCGCTGATTTCTGGCACGCCGGTCAGCAACGTCGGTTCAAACAGTTTGCCTTCGATCAGTTCCAGCACGCCTTTACCCGCGAACACAAACGCCATCAGGTACATAAAGCAGCCGGTAAACATGAAGAACGGCTTCAGCGGTAGTTTGACAATCGTGTAGCGCATCACTAAATAAGCGATCAGCAGAACCACACAACCGATAGCAAACCCAGCAAGAATGGAGAGGTGCCCCGCCATGTTGCTGGCATCACCGACCAGCGCGTAATAGAACAGCACCGTCTCCGCGCCTTCGCGGTACACGGCCAGAAAGCTGGTGAGCCATAGACCAATCATGGAGCCGCTGCTTAGAGAATGAGACAGTTTGCCTTCGAGATAGGCCTTCCAGTGCCGCGCTTCCACTTTGGACAACAGCCAGTAGCTCATGAAGAACAGCATCACGACGGCAATCAGCATCGTAATGCCTTCCAGCAGCTCGCGGCTGGCACCGGAATTGGTGAACACGAGTTGGAAAATGACAGCGGTAATCACGCTGCACAGCAGCGCGACGTAAACCGACTGGCGAATCAGCGGCAGCTTGTCCTGCTGATTGTTTTTCACCAGATAGGCCACGATCGCCGCCACAATCAGCAAGGCCTCCAGCCCTTCGCGCACAATAATCAGCAGGCTGTAGATCAACAGGCTCCAGTGGGTTTCGCCGCCGTCGCCCAGCATGGTCACCGCCTTCGCCAGTTCCTGCTGTAGCGCATCGGCCTGCCCTTGCAGCTGTTCCGCCGGCTGTTTGGCGTTCATCAGGCTCACCAGACGGGTGAAATACCCTTCCAGCGTCGATTTGAACGCCGCATCGCGAGAACCAATTTTGTTCTCCATGCCAGTGGCTTCAAACAGATCGAAATAGGTATCCTGCACCGCCATGATGGCGGGTTTGACGTGACCCTGACGGTACTGCGCGATCGCAGCGGCAATAGCCTGATTGATATCGTCGGCGACCTTCGCCCAGTTCGCGTCCGGCACGGCACCCGCATCGGCGTTCGCGGCAGGTGCTGCCGTCGCCTGCTGGCTATCGCGCGTTGTCGGCAATCCCGGCAAGACATCTTCGATATCCTGCAACAGCGTGGTGACCCGGTAGGCGACATCCGTCAGTTGATCGGGTTGACTGGCCAGGGTAATCAGCGCGGAGAATTGTTGATTAATGGAAGCCGCCTGCTGCGCTGAGCGATTCTGCCTGACCGACATCTCCATTTCAGAGTTTTTAAAACCCTGATAGTGCGCCTGCTGCACGCTCTGACTGGCCTTTTTGTAATCGCCAGCCTGATATTCAGTCACGGCCTGCGCGAGCTGGTCATCGATGATTTTGAAACTCTGCTGCCAGTACGGCGCGATCTCAGCATTGTCATAGGCACCGTGCTGCTCCTGTGCGACCAGCTTGTGCCCTTCCGACAGCACGGGCAGAACGGCATCCAGTTCGCCCTTCAGCCAGGAGATTTTTGCCTGTACCTCGGCCTGCGGCTTTCCTTCGCCAATCATGCGGCGAATTTCACCGAAGGTCGCTTCCAACTGATAGCTTTTTTGCGCGGAAATGTTGATACGGATAGGGCCTTCAAGGTTTTCAAACACCTCAAAATAGGCCATCTGAACTTCGGTGCGGGCATCATCCGGCTTTTGCTGCTCATAGAGCTGAGCCGTTTTATCCAGCCGGGTTTCGATATCTTGAATAAATGAGGCGTAATCGGTCGCGGCAACTGCCACTGAACAACTCAACAGCCAACACAACAGCAGAAGCGTTTTTTGCCAGATAGACATAAGCGTGTGATGAAGCACAAATGATATTTATTCTTATTATCACTTTGATGCCGCCATCTGTCTTGATTTACGTCACGAAAACATGAGCAACAACCACTTTAGTATGTAACAAATGATTTCTGACTTAACTTGATGCCAAAAAATTCCGTTTCATTTCTATAACCCTAGAAAAATACGGTTTTTCGATCTCAAAAACGGCAAAAAATCACCAATAAAATATAGCAATAAATATGCCAATTTTTTAAATCACCTATTTCAAGACTAGATGCACCCGTCTTAAAATGATATTTCTTTACATTACCACAGTCAGATTTACAGAGAAAAACACCATTTTCCTTCTGTAATCCAACGCATTACACGCGTCACGGTTAACGCGTTTCACCGATCATTTTTAGGCGATTACCCGCGAGCAACAGAACCGGGCAGATGCTTTTCCGCCCGGTTCGTCGCCTGCATCATGGGTCATCTTGCGTTAAACGCCTGCCCCGTATTTAACCCGCTACGGATCAGAATTTTTCCCATCCCTCACCGTTGCGACCCTGTGCCGACAGTAGCGGCGTGGTGCTCTGCCCAACCGCGCGATGAACGGGGGCTGCGACCGCTGGGCGGGAAAAGGACATTGTCGGATCGCAATCCGACTCCAGATCGAACACATCCACCACGGCGGACAGCTCGCTGGTTTGTTCATCCAGACGGGCCGCAGCCTCTGCCGATTGCATCACCAGCGACGCATTCTGCTGCGTGACGCTGTCCATTTCGTGCACCGCCTGACTAATCTGCGTAATCCCGCGCGTTTGCTCATCCGTTGCCGCTGCAATTTCACCAATCAGATCGTTCACATGCGAAATGGAGGCAATAATTGCCGTCATCGCTTCACCAGACTGTCGAACCTGCCCTGCACCGGTTTCAACCCGTGAAACCGACTCAGCGATCAGCGCCTCAATCTCTTTCGCCGCCTGCGCACTGCGCTGTGCCAGCGTGCGAACCTCACCGGCTACCACGGCAAATCCTCGCCCTTGTTCACCTGCCCGCGCGGCTTCAACCGCCGCATTCAGCGCCAGAATATTGGTCTGAAACGCAATGCTGTTAATCACCGAGGTGATATCGGAAATTTGTCGGGAACTGGCGCTAATACCATCCATCGTCGTCATCACGTTGCTGCTGATATTCCCGCCTTTTTGCGCCGTATCCGCCGCATCCTTCGCCAGCTTACGCACCTGATGCACGTGTTCGGTCGTTTGCCGCACCGTGGAGCTAATCTCTTCCATACTGGCCGCCGTCTGCTGTAGTGCAGCAGCCTGCTGTTCCGTGCGGCTGGAAAGGTTATCGTTGCCATCCTTAATGCTCGACGTCCCGTTGTTGATTTCCGTCGTGCTCTGCCGGATGACCGTCACCGTATCACGCAAACTTTTCTGCAATTTCTTAATATCGGGAATCAATCGTCCCGCACAGTTCTTGCCAAATTCCGCCAGCTCACAGCCTAAGCGCCCCGCCGTCAACTGTGCCAAATGGGACTTGAGCACTGAAATCGGAATAACCAGATAGTTCCTCAAATAGTATTCCGTGAAAATCAACACGATGAAGCCAATCACCATCACAGCAATTAACGAATTACGGTTTTGGGTATTATGTTCATTCACGACTGGAATCAACGAGGAGGCGGTAATGCTGTCCGAATAGCGTTTGACGTCTTCGCCAAACGTCAGGCTAATCGGCGGATAAACAGAGCGAAATATCTGTCGGAATCCTTCGTAATCATTACGTTGCAGTGCCGCATTCATCGGATCGATAGAGGTCGAGATCAGGGTGTTCCAGGTATTTTTTACCGCATCAACCGTTGCCTGATCGACACCGACATGCTCCGCAGTCTGGAATTTCTCCAGCGAGTCTTTGGTATTTTTTAGCGCGACCTGGGCCATTTCCAACGTCTTTTTGGCGTTTTCTGGCTCGTTACGCTGCAAATAATCCATCGTTCTTTCCATACGAGTTACGGCCCGAAAATATTGATCGGTTCCATAGACCAGATGGGAATACGTTTTTCGCTGAGTCTCACTTTTATCAAGCAAATTCGTGACCTGATAAAGCGAATAAAGACTGAATCCTGATGCCACTCCCCACGCCACTAACAGGGAAGCCACTATGAACAGCACCATTATTTTTATGCTGACATTTCTTAGAAATTCCATAATGCACTCCGCGACGTTAACAAATATTTCCCGCCCGCACGCTCTGTCGGAAAAGTATTTACTTTTTACTCATGACGGTGCCGCCCGTTGTCTCGCGCCCTTATCCCACGCGATCTCACAGACGTTCTGGAATTCCCTGATTCATGTCCCATTGGATGGGAAATTAAGCTCAAAAAATTAACGAATAGAATGCGTTATCTTCCTTGAGATGCCAATTTCCGTTGTGTTAAACAGCCGACAGGCATGGCTACCCCAGCCCAGTCGGTGGCACATAGAGTTAATATCGTCAAAAACAGTATAGGCATTAACGGATAAAGAGGATGAATACGCAGCCACGTTATTTTCCAGACGAATGTCCTATGGAAAAAGGTTGCGGCACTCAACACGTTAGGACGATTTATCATCGCCCTGAGCATGACCACGATCAGTAAATTAATTTTCTTTATCGGTGATTATCGAAGGTTATATGACTGCATCAACAGCCTGCCGCAGGAATGCAGTTCTTACGATCCAAGACTCGGCTTTGGAGAATAATCATGCAGAAAGTGCTTACCGTCTGCCCGTATTGCGGGTCAGGCTGCAAAATTAACCTGCTGGTAGAGAACGGCAAAGTGGTTGGTGCAGAAGGCGCAAACGGCGTCACCAATGAAGGTGAGCTGTGCCTGAAAGGCTATTACGGCTGGGATTTTCTTAACGACACGAAAATTCTGACACCGCGTTTAAAGCAGCCGCTGATTCGACGTCAGAAAGGTGCGCCCTTTGAGGCCGTATCCTGGGATGAAGCTATCGAATTCGCCAGTTCCCGTCTGAAGGCCATTAAAGAGAAGTACGGTGCCGAGTCGATTATGCACACCGGATCGTCACGCGGTCCCGGTAATGAAACCAATTATGTGATGCAAAAATTTGCCCGGGCGGTCACCGGGAATAATAACGTCGACTGCTGCGCCCGACTTTGCCACGGCCCTTCGGTTGCCGGGCTACAGGTGACGCTGGGCAACGGCGCAATGAGCAACTCTATCTGCGAAATCGAAAAAACCGACTGCATCCTGATTTTTGGCTACAACGCCGCAGACTCACACCCCATCGTGGCGCGTCGGATTCTGAAAGCCAAAGCACGCGGGGCAAAAATCATCGTGTGCGATCCGCGCCATATTGAAACCGCCCGCATCGCCGATCTGTGGCTGCCGTTGAAAAATGGCTCCAACATGGCATTGGTCAACGCGTTCGCTAACGTGCTGATTAACGAAGGCCACTACGATAAAGCGTACGTCGCCCGCCATACCGAAGGCTTCGAGGAATTCAGCAAGACCGTCGCGAAATACACGCCGGAGTACGTCGCTGACATCACCGGACTGTCGCCGAAATTGATTCGCGACGCGATGCGGATCTATGCCGCTGCGCCGTCCGCCACCATTCTATGGGGAATGGGCGTGACGCAGTGGGGTCAAGGCGTTGATGTGGTTAAAGGCCTGTCCGGCCTGGCCCTGCTGACCGGGAATCTGGGACGTCCGAACGTTGGCGTCGGGCCGGTGCGTGGGCAAAACAATGTGCAGGGTGCCTGCGATATGGGGGCGCTGCCCAATATGTTCCCCGGTTATCAAAACGTCACGGATAAAGCGGTGCTGGCGAAATTTGCCGATGCCTGGGGCGTACCTGAACTCTCCGACAAAATCGGCTACTCGCTGACCGATCTCCCGCACAAGATAAAAGAAGGGAAGATCCGAGCCAATTACGTAATGGGCGAAGATCCGCTGCAAACCGAACCGGATCTGTCGATGCTGCGCGATGCGTTCAACGAGCTGGAGCTGCTGATCGTGCAGGACATCTTCATGACCAAAACCGCTGCGATTGCCGATGTGATTTTACCCGCAACCTCCTGGGGCGAGCACGAAGGGGTCTATACCGCCGCCGACCGAGGATTCCAGCGCTTTTATAAAGCCGTGGAGCCGCAGGGCGATGTGAAACCTGACTGGGAAATCATCAGCCTGATGGCTACAGCGCTCGGCTATCCGATGCACTATAACAACACGCAGGAGATCTGGGACGAGCTGCGAGCACTCTGCCCGCTGTATTACGGTGCAACCTACGAGAAAATGGCAGGGCTGGGTTATGTGCCGTGGCCGTGTCCAACGGAAGACAGCCCCGGCACGCCATGGCTGTACGCCGGTAATCACTTCGATCGTCCCGGCGGGAAAGGCTTACTGCTCACGGCCGAGTGGCGACCGCCGATGGAACTGGTGGATGAGGATTACCCGCTGGTCTTGTGCACCGTGCGCGAAGTTGGCCATTACTCCTGCCGTTCCATGACGGGCAACTGCACCGCATTACAAACGCTGGCGGATGAACCGGGCTACGTGCAGGTTAGCCCCTATGACGCTGAGCGTTTAGGCATCCACGATCAGCAGCTAGCCTGGATTTCGTCGCGACGCGGCAAAGTGATCTCACGCGTTGCCGTCAGCGAGCGCATCAATAAAGGTGCCGTCTACATGACCTACCAGTGGTGGATCGGTGCCTGCAATGAACTGACGTTGGATCATCTCGATCCGGTATCCAAAACGCCGGAGTACAAACACTGCGCCGTTAAGCTGGAAGCCATCGACGATCAGCAGGCAGCCGAGAACTATGTACAACAGGAATACAGCCACTTGAAAGATCGGCTGCGCAGCACCGCAGAAAACGTCAGTTAATCTCCCTTACCTAAGCCGCCGCGAACCTCAGCCGTCAGGTAAAAGCCGTGGCGGCTTAGGAAATACATACTCTAAATAATTCGAGTTTCAGGAAGGCGGCAAGCGAAGGAATCCCGATGAGCTTACTCAGGTAAGTGATTCGGGTGACTGAACGTAGCCAACGCACATGCAACTTGAAGTATGACGAGTATAGATGGTTTAGACATCGTTTAACTCTCTTCACCGATAATGCCATTATTCCCCACCTCATCTTGTAAAATTTCATTAATGAAAACGGATAAATTTCCGTTAATCGATAATAAACTTCTACGCACACCTTAAATTTTCACATCTCTGTTTATCTTTTAAAATTATGTTGGTTATCACCGCCCTCCCCTCCGCCCAATTGTTTTTTATTCCAATTTAGCGCAATTTGCGTTTCATTTTACAATGCTTTAATTTGTTTTTAACAAAAAGAGCCCCTTGTAGCGGCAGTAATCAAGTCGATTAAAATAATTACTAAACAATCGGTTAGATGGACGCTGGCGGGGATAAAAGGAATATTATTATTGCTCGTATAGAGGTCGTTTATGTTACCGATTACCGTTATCTTATCGCTCCCTCATTATCTGTCCTTTATTATTCGTATCGACCCTGGAAGCTAATCCCCGCCTTTCATTCGTATTCTTCTGAACGTCGCTGACGTCGGGAAATAACCTAATTTCATCCCTTTCGATAGGCAGTTATAAAAAACTGCATGGTTTTTTGTACCCCAAATTCGCCGAAAGAAAGGCAGTAAGTTATTCAGAATATAATAAAAAACAGGAGATTCACTGTGCTCACTATTCTCGGTTTCTCTATGGTCATCTGCTTTATGTACCTGATCATGACCAAGCGGATGTCTGCGCTGATCGCGCTGATTCTTGTCCCTACGCTGTTCGCACTGGCCGCAGGTTTCTATCAGGGGCTGGGTGCGATGATGCTGGATGGCATCAAAACGCTGGCACCAACCGGCGTTATGCTGACGTTTTCTATTCTCTATTTCGGCATCATGATCGATGCGGGGTTGTTCGATCCGCTGGTGCGCTTCATTCTCCGTCTGGTTAAAGGCGATCCGCTGAAAGTGCTGGTCGGCACCGCCGTATTAACCTTGATGGTAGCGTTGGACGGTGACAGTACGACGACCTATATGATCGCAATTGCCGCATTCCTGCCGCTCTATCAGCGGTTGGGGATGAACGTGCTCGGATTGACCTGTCTGGTTAACATCGCCAGCGGCGTGATGAACCTTTCTCCCTGGGGTGGCCCGACGGCGCGTGCCGCCGCCGCATTGCGCGTTGATGCACTGGACGTTTTCCTCCCCATGCTCCCGGCAATTGTTTTAGCCAGCCTGACGCTGGTCGGCGTCGCGGTGTTTCTGGGTCTACAAGAGCGTAAACGGCTGGGGATCATTGATGTCAGCAACTTCCAGAATGCGTCGATCAATCTGGGCAACGGCAGCGACGAAGAAAGCGACGCCAACCGCCGCCCTAAAATGTTCTGGCCTAACTTTATTCTGACCACCCTGCTGCTGGTGTTTCTGGTGATCGGGATTCTGCCTATTCAGGTGCTGTTTATGGTCGGCTTCGCTATCGCCGTCATGCTCAACTATCCCAAGCTGGAGGAGCAAAAAGCGCGGATCGGTTCACACGCTGCTAACGTGCTCGCGGTGACATCGCTTATTTTCGCCGCAGGGATTTTCACCGGGATTTTATCCGGTACGGGCATGGTGGATGCCATGGCGAAGAGTCTGTTGCAGGTGATACCAGAAAGTTTCGGCCCGTATCTCGCGGTGTTCACCGCGCTCATTAGCCTGCCGTTTACTTTTTTGATGTCCAACGACGCGTTCTATTTCGGAATCTTACCGGTTATCGCCCAGACGGCGGTCAACTATGGTATTACCCCAGAGGAGATCGCCCGTGCGTCGATTGTCGGCCAGCCGTTCCACCTGCTCAGTCCGCTGGTGCCGTCACTCTACCTGCTGGTCAGTCTGGCAAAAGTGGACATCGGCGATCACCAACGCTTTGCAATCAAATGGGCGATTTTTGTCAGCCTGTCGCTGCTGGTCGGTGGTATTGTCTTCGGCGCATTTCCGTTCTATCACCAGTAAAACAGGATTGCTCCGGCCAAGCCGGAGCATGCTCTGCTGGCAGGCGAGCCGTACTGACAAGAACATAAAGATTCCTCGTAACACCCTAAACGACATAGCAGGATAGCCATGGCTTTAACTCCCCTACAGACAAGGATTGTCAGACAGATTGTCGCCTATATTCGCCGCGAGCAGCTGCCGCCCGGCGCTCATCTGATCGAATCGTCGCTGGCGCAGGTATTGAACGCCTCCCGCACGCCGGTCAAGGTCGCGCTGCTGTATCTGACGGAAAAAGGCATGCTGCATTACCACCGCAACCGGGGGTTTTATCTTGACCGCCATGCCCATGAATTAGGGCATTTGGTCACCGAATTAGCCGCCAGCAGCGAAGAACCGCTCTACCGAAAGATTGTCGATATGCGCCTCTCTCGTCGGTTGCCAGAGCAGTTTTCAGAAGTGGATCTGATGCGAGAATGTCAGGTGTCCCGCTCCGTACTGCGTAACGTTCTGACGCGTATTCAACAGGAAGGTTGGCTGGAATTCCGCACGGGTCAAGGCTGGCGAACCACACCGATTATCGATTCCGTCACGGCCTATGAGGAAAGTTTTACGTTCCGCCTGCTGGTCGAGCCGCTCAGTCTGCTGTCGCCGCAGTTTCGTATCGATCAGCACACGCTCAACACCTGCCGTAAGCAACAAGAAGACATTCTCAATGGGGGTTACCTGACGCTCACACCGCATGAAATGTTCGATGCCAATACGCACTTTCATGAAACGCTGCTTGCCTGTAGTGGCAACCGTTTCGCCCACCATAGTTTGCAACGAATCAATCAGTTACGGCGTCTGGTGGAATATCGACAAGGGAGTCCAGCCTTCAATCCCAAGCGATTGGAACAGATTGCAGAGCATCTGGCGATTCTCGATTTCCTGCAACGGGGAGAGATCGAAACAGCGGCAGACTGGATGAAAAAGCATCTGGAAAAAGCGTGCCACGATAAAGTCAGCATCGATCTTTTTCGGTGAAATAACCAACAACGAAGTCTAAAATCATCAGTAACATATGTTTAAAAAATAAAAAACACCATTTTAAACACCCTAAACGCCCAATTAGTTACAAACAGAAACACATAGAACAATAATTAAACTTCCCATCAACAACAAGAAAAGCGAAACCTATAGCATAAAACAAAGTCACGTTTTAAATAATTAAAAAATTAATATTTTTATAAAATGGCATGTATATAAAGTTTTCGTTAATTGTACTTTTATTTTTACTTAATCTTTAAGTAATTCACCATCTGTTTTATTGATGTATAGCCACCTGTCATTAGCAACACTACTTCAACACCTTATTCCATCTACCTTTACCCGCGAGAAACCGAAATAAGTTACTGTTTAATAATGAATTAATAAAAATTTCACGATTTACGCAATCTGCGTATCACATCCCTATTTATCATTACAAGCGACATGGACATGCATTTTTCGCATGACAAGGATCACAATTACATAACAATCCGCAGAAAAAAAATGTAAAAAGCAAGAATCGTTGTAATATCGGCGGGCAGACACAACACCCCAATAACAGGTTCGGGTGAGGGATTGGTGTATTCAGGGAAAACACCAGCCATCACGCTGGCAATAATATTGTGTTGTCTGAATCAATTCATCAACATGAGGTTTATATGCAAAGGCAGAAGTTACTTGTACAGATAGTCTTGGCTATCGTCCTGGGAATATTAATCGGCTGGGCTTGCCATCAATATCTTGACGGCAGTCGAGCAAAAGAAGTCGCATCTTATTTCAACATGGTTACCGATATCTTCCTGCGCCTGATTAAAATGATCATCGCGCCACTGGTCTTCGCTACGCTGGTTTCCGGCCTGGCAAGCATGGGAGGAAACTCTTCTGCCGTTGGTCGTATCGGTATGAAAGCGATGATCTGGTTTGTCAGCGCTTCGTTCATTTCCCTGCTCATCGGTATGGTCTTCGCCAACCTGTTCCAACCTGGCGCAGGCATGAATCTCGAAATCCCCGCACAGCACGTTGCGACAGGTCTGAACACTGACAGCTTTACGCTTAAGAGCTTCATCAGCCATATCTTCCCGAAAAGTATCGTCGAAGCGATGGCGAACAATGAGATCCTGCAAATTCTGGTGTTCTCTCTGTTCTTCGGCTCCGCGCTTGCCTATGTAAAAGGCAAAAACAAGCACGCAACCACGATCATCTCCATGATCGAAGAACTGACCAAAGTGATGTTCCGCGTGACCGACTACGTGATGGCGCTGGCTCCTATTGCTGTCTTTGCCGCAATCGCTTCCGCAATTACCACGCAAGGTCTGGGTCTGCTTTACGACTTCGGTAAACTGATCGGTGAGTTCTACCTCGGTCTGGGCGTACTGTGGGGCGTTCTGTTCCTGGTTGGCTACCTGTTCCTGGGCAAAGGTATCGTTAGACTGGCGAAGCTGATTCGTGAACCTACCATGCTGGCTTTCGCCACGGCGAGCAGTGAATCGGCTTATCCGAAAACCATGGAAGCGCTGACCAAATTCGGCGTGCCGAAAAAAGTCACCAGCTTTGTGCTGCCGCTCGGTTACTCGTTCAACCTCGACGGTTCTATGATGTACCAGTCCTTTGCGATTCTGTTTATCGCACAGGCTTACAACATCGACCTGAGCGTTACTGAACAAATCCTGATCCTGCTGACGCTGATGATCACCAGTAAAGGGATGGCAGGCGTAGCGCGTGCCTCTATCGTGGTGGTTGCCGCAACGCTGCCGATGTTCAGCCTGCCGGAAGCCGGTATCCTGCTGATCATCGGTATCGACCAGTTCCTGGATATGGGCCGTACTGCAACTAACGTCATCGGTAACAGTATCTCTACCGCCGTTGTGGCCAGTCTGGAAAAAGACATCCACGATGATGATGAAAATGTAGAGGCTACCGACGAAGTCGTCGCCTATAAGGAACCTCAGCAGGCTACGCAAAATAGCTAATGCTGAGTGAATACGTCATCTATAGCGGCCTTCGGGCCGCTATTTTTTTATCTCTCGTTGCACTGCCAACGCAGTCACGACGTTTATAGCCCAGATGCTGATGACAGCCCTTTCATGTAGCGCCAGAATTTCTCAGAAGCCACGTTCAATCGCGCATCGAGGCGATATAGATAAACGCCCATGCGGATCACGGCATTTTCCATGCTCAGGATCGTCAGCTCTTTGTTTTTCAGCTCTTCCTGAATGGAATAGTCCGGCAGCCAGGCAATACCATAACCTTTCTTCGTCATACGTTTGAGCAAGTCGCTCATGGAAGAGACGAAATTGACCGTAAACTTATCGCTGTCGACGCTGGATAAGTAGCGGCTGACCTGACGCCCCATGTAGCTCGTCTCGGTATAGTTGAGTAGCGGCACCGATGAGGCGCTGACATCAAACAGCGGCTTCCCCGCACTATCACACGCGCAGACCGGATAAAGCCGGGATTCCAGGATCTTCTCGTGCATGAAGGGCTCTCCCATCAGATCCTCATTGTAGAATGAGAAAATGAAGTCACTGCGCCCTTCTTTGAGATTCAGCACCGCTTCATCGACATCGATCGATTCGACATAGAAGATTTTTTCCTGCGGATCCGGCACGTCTTTTAACAGCTCCGGCATGATGAAGACCGACAGCGAATGCGCCGCGGCGATGGTGATCTTATTCTTGTAATTGTCCCCGCCGTGCAGCTTATTGAGTTGATACTCCAAATCATCCAGCGTATTGCGGATATAGGCGTGGAACACGCGCCCCTGCTCGGTTAACTGTAGCGGCAACGCGCTACGGTCGAAAATATCAAAGCCAACCGCCGCTTCCAGCGCCTGAATTCGCCGACTGAATGAGGACTGAGAAATATTCCGCTTCTCGGCAGCCAGCGTAAAACTCCGGTGTTCTTCCAGCACGATAAAATCATACAGCCACTTGGTTTCGATATTATTCAGCATCACCCCTCACTCAAAACGCGCAGCGTCATATTTTCGTTCCCTATGCCAACGTTCTATATCTGCCAACGACCTACATTGCCAATAAAGCTGCTGCCCACTATACACCGTTAAAACTAATAAAAGCATAGGCATGCTAATAGTTATGCAAATCTCACATAGTAGATGGGAATTTAGCAATTCACATTGCCAAACAGTATGCGATTATCCTTTTAATTTCATAATGCTACAGGGTTAACAGCATGAACAGTCTCGTGGGAATTCTTGGTGGTATGGGGCCGGGTGCTACCGTCGATGCGATGCAAAAACTGATCAAAAACACGCCAGCGTATCGGGATCAAGACCATATTCCGATGATTGCGGTGTCTATTCCTGATATCCCTGATAGAACGAAATGCATTCTCCAGCACAGCGCGTCACCGCTGGATAAAATGGTGCAATATATGAAAATTCTCGAAAACGCGGGCGCTGAATGCATCATTATCCCGTGCAATACCGCGCACTATTGGTTTAATGACTTAAAAAAGCAGTGCCGTGCAGAAATGATCAGCATTATTGATGTGACCTGTCAGGCGATTAAGAATGCCAACACCACACGCGTTGGCCTATTGGCAACGACGGCGACGGTGAAAGCAAGAATTTATCAGGACAATCTGATTACCGATAATATTGAGTGCTACACGCCGGATGATGCAGACCAACACCAGGTAATGGAAAGCATCTACGCGTATAAATCCGGTGATATCGACAGAGCCTATAGCCTATTGTCACCGGTAAAAGATCGCCTGTTGCAGGCTGGCGTTGAGAAAATTATTCTGGGTTGTACCGAGCTTCCCCTGATTCTCGAGCAGGAAGTCAAAACGTCACCACAGCACTATGTCGATGCAACGGAAGAGTTAATTAAGAAAACGGTCGAGTGGTATTTTACCCACAGCCCGAGAAATGATATTGCCGCTTAATTCTTTAATAAAGATATCCCAATAAATATGCCACTCGGCATGAATACTTCTGCCGAGTGGCATCGTGTAATACACTTAATATCTAATGAATATCAATTCATAATATTGCGTATGCAAGAACGAAGATAAATAACCGTTCCGTGATTATGACGGGAATTTCAGCGCACTGTTTTGCGCGCCGGAATTAGCAACCACCCAGGATTTCGCCGCAGAGGTGCTCATCAAACTGTATGAATAGTTAGATGACGCCGTCCATTTAGCCGCAGGCGATTTACTTGCCACAGCCGCCGGTGAACTGCCATTATCCGTAAAGGTTGAACCATTGCCTTTATCGTCAACCATTCCTTTCTTTTCCGCACCGGAGCCAAATACGTTACGCTCAGAAAGTACATTGGCATTCTGCGCGACCGTAAAGGCCAGGCTGAATTTATTGACGTAGTTGTTAAACACGTGGAAATAACCATAACGCATCAGGCCGGGTGCACGCACCTGAATGTTTTCGTAATAGTTATGACAAATAGTCAAACGCGGATAGCCATTGTAAGCACTGTTATTATCATCTGCCGGATGGCCGAAGATGCAGCCATATTTATGGTTTGAGAATAAGCAGTTACTGATCGTGACGTAATCCGCCTTCTCACCGATATAAATCAGTTTATCGAGGCTACCGTCGTTATCACTCCACGTATGCCCAGGCCATGAACAGTGATCCACCCAATATCCCTTACCGTAGTTCAAATACAGCTGGATATCGTCATTATCTTTGATGCCAACATCATGTTTAAAAACCAGATTCTGGAAAATGACGTTGGATGAGTTGCTCTCAGCACGCAGGTGGATATTGGTCAGTACATTAGCACCACCGAAAGAACCGACGATGGTTTTATTGCTGCCAAACACCACTTTGGTCAGTGCTGATGCTTTCAGCGATGCGCCCAGCACTACAATGGTTTTTGCTGAACCGCTCACAGCAGATTTAAAATCGGCCAGAGAGTTTACCGTAACAACTTTACCACCTGTTCCTCCGGTAACATTTGCCGCTTTTGCAAAACCAATAATCCCATTAAGGTTTGTTGTTGGATAAGCCATAAATTTCCCTCTTTACAATTAGTGAATAGTTATGTCATCCGGTGTATTACTTAATAAAAATAAATAACACGCCTTCGACAATTACAGAGTGTATAGAAGGGAATTCATTAAACTTATTAATCGAGTTTAATAAAAAACAAACCCTGCGAATAATTCATTTTTAATTAATAATCTGCCACCTCTATAATAAAAGAGGCGGCATAATAACAATCTAATAATTATTACTACCAGCCTTTCACTGCCCCGCCGTTAAAAATACGATTAGCCGCCTGTTCAACTTCATCAGACTGATAGGCCTGAATAAATTTCTTGACGTTTCCCGCCTCTTTATTATTTTCACGAGTCACAATAATATTCACATACGGTGACTCTTTATCCTCAATAAAAATACCGTCTTTCGTTGGCGTTAAGCCAGTTTGCTGAATATAGGTCGTGCTAATAATCGCTACGGTCACTTGCGGATCGTCCAGCAAACGCGGCAACTGTGCCCCTTCCACTTCCATAATACGCAGGTTGTGCGTGTTGGTCGTAATATCCAGCACCGTCGGTAATAAGCCCGTATCAGGCTTCAGCGTAATTAATCCGGTTTTTTCCAGTAATAACAGCGCGCGTCCCAGATTCGTAGGATCGAACGGAATCGCGATGGTGTCGCCAGCTTTCAGATCGTTGATACTTTTAATCTTCTTCGAATAACCCGCCATCGGGAAAACGAAGGTATTTCCTACCGCCACCAGCTTATAACCGTGTTCGCGGTTTTGCTGTTCCAGAAAAGGACGATGTTGAAAGACATTCGCGTCCAAATCGCTTTTATCCGTTGCCTCGTTCGGTAATAGCGAACCGCTGAACCCCACCAGTTCGACATCCAGACCATATTTCTCTTTTGCCACTTTCTTCGCGACGTCAGCGACATCCTGTTCCGCACCGTTAATCACACCGACTTTAATGTGGTTGGCAGAATTGCTTGCGCTATCGCATGCCGTCAACGCCATCGCCGCCGTGACCATTCCCGCCACCAGCGCTATACGCCATTTCGTCATCACTCTGATTCCCTGATATCGTAAATACATTGATGTACAACTCCATTGGTTTGTAACCACATGGAGTTAAAGAGAAAAACAGTATGTTCCTCGATTAACCGAGTCAAATAACTCCGCGTTCTATCAATATGCTTTTCATCATTTAAACAATAAATAGAACTGTATATCCCCTAAATAATTCAAGTTGCGTGAAGGCGGCAACCGCGCGAATCCCCAGGAGCTTACTCAGGTAAGTGACTGGGGTGAGTAAGGGCAGCCAACGCACAAGCAGCTTGAAGTATGACGGGGATATCTGTTAAGCCGATTCCATTTTACCTATCTGCTATTGCTCGCCTCTTGATTCCCCCGCATTATGACGTTTTGATGACCTTGAATTCACACGGCGAAACCATGATTAATGTGGCTTTGGTTGACGATCACATCGTTGTACGGTCTGGCTTTGCACAGCTTCTGACATTAGAAAATGACATTCAGGTTGTTGGACAATATGCTTCGGCGGCGCAGGCGTGGCCTCATCTACTCAAACAGCCGATTGACGTTGCCGTGATTGATATCGCCATGCCGGATGAAAGCGGCCTGTCGCTATTAACCCGCCTGCGTCAACAGCGTCCTAATTTTCGCGCCATTATTCTGAGCATCTATGACACCACCGCATTTGTACAAAGCGCGCTGGATGCGGGTGCAGGCGGCTATCTCACGAAGCGCTGTGGCCCGGAAGAGTTAGTTCAGGCCGTTCGCGTGGTCAGCAGCGGTGGCCTTTATCTGTGTGCCGATGCGCTGCACGCCATTCGCCATCAGCAGCAGCCACCGAAAGAGCTGCTGGCGCTGACCCCGCGCGAGCGGGAAATATTCAGCCTGCTGATCAACGGAATTAGTGTAAAAAGCATCGCTGAACAGCTCGAACTCAGCCATAAGACCGTTCACGTTCACCGTGCCAATATTCTCAGTAAGTTACAGTGTGAATCCACGGTAGAACTGGTGCACTTTGCACTGCAACACCAACTGCTGGCTGGGAAGTAAATCATGCGTCGCCTGCACATCATCGGCATGACGCTGTTTCTGGCCTTTTTCTATAGCCTGATTTGGCTCGCGCTGTGGACCATCAGTTTCTATTTAAGCAACAACGGCCAACAGGCAGCGCTGCTGTTACCGCAAGGGCTGCGGCTGGCGTTGATGATTTTGCTGCCGCGTAAATACTGGCCGACCTTACTGCTTGCAGAAATCGCCATTCAGAGCTGGCTTATTAGCGAGCAGCTCATAACGCGTTCGCTGCTGCTACTTTCTCCGTTCCTCAGCCTGATTCCGGCCATCATCACGCATAAAATCTGGCATCGCTATACGCTTTATTGGCAACGGCTTCTGCTATTGCTGGCAGCGCTGACGCTCAATACCGTTCTGCACGGCATCGCTATAGGCCCCTGGCTACACTCGCAGCTGACGCAAACGCTGCTGGCGACGTTTACCGGCGGCGTCCTGCTGATCCCGTTCACCTATCTGCTGTACGAATACATCAAACAACAGCACTTGCAGACGTTGCTGGCACAGGAGATCCCCGATCCGCCGCTGCGTACCTCACTGCTGATTTGGTGCTCGCTGTTTTTTTCTATTGGCGTTTGCCTGCAAATGACGTTCACACCCGAGATGGAACGCCTGCTGCTGATTTTCGTTTTTCTGCCTAACGTGGTCATGGCGTATAAATTCGGCTGGCAAGGCGGCGTGCTCTCCGCCGTACTCGGCAGTCTGATGATTGCCGTCACGCGTCAGGTGAGCGGTGCCTTCGACGATCTGCGCGAACTGGAACTCTTTCTCTCTACGCAGGCGCTGCTCGGCATTGGGCTGGGGATCGCGATCAGCCGTCAGCAACAGCTGGCACAGCGGCTCCAGCGCTATCGTCATCAGTTGGAGCAGGAACTGAAAACCCGGCGGCGACTCATGGAGCGCATCATCCACACCGAAGAGGCCGTACGCAAAGACATCGCGCGCGAGCTGCACGATGACATCGGCCAAAACATCACTGCCATTCAGATTCAGGCCATGCTGGTGAAACACAGCGCGCCAGCCGATGCGGCTCAGCATGCAGCCGGACAAATCAGCGAGCTGTCGCGACGCATCCACCACACCACCCGCCAGCTTCTGCGCCAGCTGCGTCCACCGGTGCTGGATGAAATGGTGTTGGATAAAGCGCTGCATCATCTGGCGGATGAATTTGCCTTCTCGGCTCGCGGTATTCAGTTTCAGCTGGATTATCAGCTCCCCACGCCTCCGCATGATGACGTAGTGGTTTTCACCCTTTACCGGCTGGTGCAGGAACTGCTTAACAACATCAACAAGCACGCCAGCGCTACGCAGATTACGGTTCGGCTTGCCCAACAGGATGACCTGATTACGCTCGACGTTATTGATAACGGCGTGGGCATCGCACAAGACCGGTCGCATCCGACAGGCGGTGGCTTTGGCCTGCGGGGTATCGAGGAACGCGTACAGGCGTTGGGTGGCAACTGGCTGGTAAAAGCCGCCACCATTGGCGACGCTGCCACGCCGCGCGGTACGCACATAATTGTTAACTTGCCCACAAAATTTAAACAAAAAGACGACTAGCTAGGAATTATTCCTAGCCACCTAAAACCTTGTCTCATCCTTTTTAATTCACATCCCCCTACTCTTCTCTCAACGCGACGGAGAACCCCATGCAGGCACCCATGTTTCCAGCGGGACAGCTTTCACCAACACAAATCAGCCAGCGTTATCGCTACTGGCGACCACGGTTGCTGATTTCCATGGTCATCGGGTACGCCACGTTTTACCTGACGCGTAAAAGCATCAACTTCGTCATGCCGGTGATGCAGTTGGAATTAGGGTTAAGCAAAGGCGATATCGGTCTGCTAGGGACGCTGTTTTATCTCTGTTATGGCGCGTCCAAGTTTATTTCCGGCATCGTGTGCGATCGCAGCCAGGTGCGCTGGTTTATGGGTGTCGGGCTGATGATTACCGGCGTGCTGAATATTCTGTTCATGTACTGCCAGTCGCTCACGGGTTTGCTGATTGTTTGGGCACTGAATGGGTTCTTTCAAGGCTGGGGGTGGCCGCCTTGCGCCAGACTGCTAAGCAGTTGGTATTCGCGCAATGAACGCGGCCTCTGGTGGGGATGCTGGAATACGTCGATCAATATCGGCGGTGCAGCGGTTCCTCTGCTGGCGGGCTATCTGGCCTCCGAATGGGGATGGCAGGCGGCGCTGTTGGTGCCGGGCATCATCGGCATTGTGATTGGTCTGTGGCTGTGTTGGCAGCTGTGCGATAAACCGCAACAGCAGGGATTGCCCAGCGTTGGCGAGTGGCGGCGCGATGCCCTGGAGCTTCGTCAGGAGCAGCAGAGCCCGCCGATGCCAATGCGCCAGATTCTGCGCGATGCGATTTTGCGTAACCGTACCATCTGGCTACTCGGGTTTTCCTACATTCTGGTGTACCTGATTCGCATCGCACTGAATGACTGGGGGAACATCTGGCTGTCGGAGAGCCACGGTTTCAACCTGCTCAGCGCGAACGCCACGCTGTCGCTGTTTGAACTGGGCGGATTGATGGGGGCGCTGTTTGCCGGTTGGGGTTCGGACCTGCTGTTTCGTGGTCAACGCGCACCGATGATTTTGCTGTTTGCATTAGGGCTGTTTTTAACCATGACCGCGCTGTGGCTGGCACCGATTCACCACTATTCACTGCTCGCGGCCTGTTTCTTCAGTATCGGTTTTTTTGTTTTTGGACCACAGATGTTGATCGGTCTGGCTGCGACGGAATACAGCCATAAGGATGCCGCAGGCACGGTGACAGGTTTTCTGGCGTTGTTTGCCTATCTGGGGGCAGCGCTGGCGGGCTGGCCGCTGGCACAGGTGCTGCAACACTACGGATGGTCGGGATTTTTTACTCTGCTGGCGTTGGCTTCAGCCTGCATCGGACTGTTATTGATGCCGCTGCTGATGGCAGGTGTCAGCCGCCGGGAACGTTTGATGACATCAAAATAGCAATAACAACAGATAGATACCTATAAGGAAAACATCATGAAACTGAGTACCTTAACTACCCTCATCGCCGCTGGACTGACCGTTGCTGCTGTTACCACCACTACCGCTCGGGCGGAAGGACGCCTGGTCATTTACTGTAGCGCCACCAACGCCTTCTGTGAGGAAGAAGCCAAGGCCTTCGGTGAGAAACACAACGTTAAAACCTCCTTTATCCGCAACGGCTCTGGCAGCACGCTGGCGAAAGTCGATGCAGAGAAGAAAAACCCGCAGGCTGACGTGTGGTACGGCGGTACGCTGGATCCGCAATCTCAAGCGGGCGAAATGGATCTGCTGGAACCTTATCAGTCTAAAAACCTTGAGCAGATCATGCCGCAGTTCCGCGATCCCGCAAAACGTAAAGGCAACTACTCGTCAGCCGTTTACGTCGGTATTCTCGGCTTCGGCGTCAACACCGATCGCCTGAAAGAGAAAAACCTGCCCGTTCCACAGTGCTGGAAAGATCTGACCAACCCAATCTACAAAGGCGAAATCCAGATTGCCGACCCACAAAGTTCCGGTACGGCCTATACCGCACTGGCGACTTTCTCCCAGCTGTGGGGGCAGGATCAGGCCTTTGATTACCTGAAAAAACTGAATACCAACGTGTCGCAGTACACCAAATCCGGTATTGCCCCGGCACGTAACGCTGCACGTGGCGAAACGGCTATCGGCATCGGCTTCCTGCATGACTACTCGCTGGAAAAAGAGAAAGGTGCACCGCTGACGCTGATCTCCCCGTGTGAAGGTACTGGCTATGAAATTGGCGGCGTCAGCATCCTGAAAGGCGCGCGCAATATGGATAACGCCAAGCTGTTCGTTGACTGGGCGCTGTCAAAAGAAGCACAGGAACTCTCCTGGAAGAAAGGTCAGTCCTACCAGATTCTGACCAACACCACCGCCGAAGCTTCTCCGCTGTCTCTGAAGTTGCAGGATCTGAAACTGATCAACTACGACATGGACAAATACGGTGCAGCAGACGTGCGTAAAGAGCTGATTTCCAAGTGGGTTAACGAAGTCAAAATGGGCCAATAATCTCGACTCATTGACCTTGATTCATTGACTTCTATTGATTGAAAAATAATGGGAACACGGCGGCAAGGCTTGCTCGCATTTCGCTTAACGCCGTGTTCTCAGCATCGCTAATTAACCATTACTCAATATTATTCACCACCTAATACCTGTGACGATTCAATCTCATAAAACAACTTTATAAAACTTGCACGCACCAGGGAACCATCATGTCACACACACTAACTCTTTCACCGACGCCTAAGCGGGATCCCGTTTTCCTGTGGCTGGCGCTGATTGCAGCAACCTTTTTGCTGCTGCCAGCGTGGAGCCTGGATTACGGCCTGCTGGATGCCTCACGCGATGAACTGCTGGCAGCTTACAGCTGGTCGAGCCTGAATATCAGCCTGCTGTGGTTCCTGCTCCCAGTCGGGTTGCTCGTACGTCCACTGATTACGCCCGGTCGTGAACAGCGTGGCCGCCACCGTTTTGATGCAGCTTACGCGTTGTTCTGTGCCCTTTTCGTGGTCATCAGTGCCACGGTGGAAGGTCGCGGAATGGGCTATGGCACTATTGCGCTGTTTGTCGCGCTGAGTGCGATTATTACGCTGGCGCTATCGCGGCTGGACTGGCTGGGTGGCGATCGCTTCGTCATCGGCTCGCTCATCAGCATCATCGCGCTGATTAGCGTCTTTATCCTTTACCCTAGCATCGCTATCTTCATTCCGATGTTCACCAACGACAGCGGGGAATTCGCGCCGCTGGCATTTATGCAGATTTTGGGTCAGACGCACATTTTACGGGTGATCTGGAACTCATTCCTGCTGTCGGTTGCTGTAGGTATCGGCTGTACTTTCTTCGGTATGGTGCTGGCGATCTACACCTCGCGTATTGCCCGCCGCTCCGCGATTATCGGCCGCATTTTCTCCATTCTGCCTATCGTGACGCCGCCGTTTGTTGTCGGATTAGGCGTGACGCTGATGATGGGCCGCTCCGGTTACATGACCGAGCTGATGGTGGATTGGTTCGGGCTGACGAACACCAACTGGCTGTACGGTTTTACTGGCATCTGGCTGGCGCAGGTGCTCGCCTTCACGCCAATGTCGTTTATGATTCTGGAAGGCGCGATGAAGACCATTCATCCGTCATTGGAAGAAGCGTCGTACACCCTGCGTGCTAACCGTTATCAAACCTTTCAGCGGGTTTTCCTGCCCTTGCTGAAACCGGCGCTCGCCAACTCGTTCTTGATCGTGATCGTCCAGTCGCTGGCCGACTTCAGTAACCCACTGGTGCTGGGCGGCAACTTCGACGTACTCGCAACCCAGATTTACTTCTACATCACTGGTGCACAGCTGGATTACCAGGCAGCCAGTACGCTCGGCGTTGTCCTACTCGTGTTCTCACTGGCCGTGTTCTGCGTGCAATATCTGTGGATCGGTAAACGCTCCTACGTGACGATTTCCGGTAAATCCTCTCGGGGTGATGTGCAGCCGCTACCCGTTTCGCTGGTGTGGATCGTCAGCATCCTGCTCTATGTCTGGATTGCCTTTAACGTCCTGCTGTACGGCAGCATTTTCTACGGCAGCTTTACCGTTAACTGGGGCGTGGATTACACCCTGACGCTGGCAAACTTCAGCAAGCTGTTCGGGCAAGGCTTTAGCGACGGCGCCTGGCCTTCCCTGCTGGATACGCTGCTGTTCGCAGGTATCGCCGCACCGATTACGGCACTGTTCGGGCTACTTATCGCCTACATCGTGGTGCGCCAGCAGTTCTACGGCAAGAAAGCTATCGAGTTCACCACCATGCTGTGCTTTGCGGTGCCGGGTACGGTTGCCGGTGTGTCTTACATCCTGGCCTTTAACAGCGCGCCGGTTTACTTAACGGGAACCGCGGTGATCGTCATCATGTCGATGGTGATGCGCAACGTGCCGGTTGGTATCCGTGCGGGTATTGCCGGACTGGGGCAGTTGGATAAATCACTGGACGAAGCGTCACTCAGCCTGCGTGCAGGTTCGATGCGCACGGTGTTTTATATTCTGCTACCGCTGCTGCGTCCGGCCATTTTGTCTGCGCTGATTTACAGCTTCGTACGTGCGATTACCACCGTCAGCGCCATTATCTTCCTGGTTACACCGGATACTCGCGTCGCCACGTCTTACATTCTTAACCGCGTGGAAGACGGTGAATACGGTATGGCGATTGCCTACGGTTCCATCCTGATTGTGGTCATGCTGGCCATTATTTTCCTGTTCGATTATCTGGTCGGTGAAGCGCGGATTTCCCGCACGAAAGCCAAGAATAATGCCTAAGCGGAGTGATTACCTTGAATACTGAAAAAAGCTTTGTCGAACTGAAGCACATCACTAAACGCTTCGGCAACAACACCGTCATTGATGATTTGAATCTGGCAATCCCACAGGGAAAAATGGTCACGCTGCTGGGGCCGTCTGGCTGCGGTAAAACCACGGTACTGCGGGCCGTTGCCGGATTGGAAAAACCGACAGAAGGCCAGATTTTCATCGATGGCGAAGACGTCACCGAGCGCTCCATTCAACAGCGCGATATCTGCATGGTGTTCCAGTCTTACGCCCTCTTCCCGCACATGTCGCTGGGAGAAAACATCGGCTACGGGCTGAAAATGCTCGGTCGCCCGAAGGCAGAAATCAATCAGCGCGTAAAAGAAGCGCTGGCGCTGGTCGACCTGGCAGGATTTGAAGATCGCTACGTCGACCAGATTTCTGGTGGACAGCAGCAGCGTGTCGCTCTGGCGCGTGCGCTGATCCTCAAACCTAAAGTTCTGCTGTTCGATGAGCCGCTGAGTAACCTTGATGCCAACCTGCGCCGCAGCATGCGTGAGAAAATCCGTGAGCTTCAGCAGCAGTTCAACATCACCTCGCTGTATGTTACGCACGATCAGAGCGAAGCCTTCGCGGTATCAGACATGGTTCTCGTGATGAACAAAGGCAAAATCATGCAGTTGGGTGCGCCGCAGGAGCTTTATCGCCAGCCAGCTTCCCGCTTCATGGCCAGCTTTATGGGAGATGCCAACATTTTCCCTGCCACCTTCACGGCAGACAGCGTGAATATCTACGGCTACCTCATTCCGCGTCCGCAGGGCTTTGCCGCTGGATTAAGCGAATCGACAGTCGGTATTCGCCCGGAAGCCATTACGCTCAGCCAACAGGGTGACGAAAGCCAGCGCTGCACCATCACGCAGGTCGCCTACATGGGGCCGCAGTACGAAGTGCAGGTGGACTGGCACGGACAGTCGATGCTGTTGCAGGTTAACGCAACCCAGCTTCAGCCGAATCCAGGCGACAGCTACTATCTGCAAATCCACCCTTACGGCATGTTTGTGTTGTCCGAGCAGTAAACATCAAGTAACCATCCCTCAAACTGGGAGCGCTTGCTCCCGGTTTGAGGACAAAGGTCGTCGAGCGGTAGTAACGGATAGATCGTAAAGACGCTGTAAATACATCCCTGTACGCTCGGATTGCGCCATCCATGGCGCAAACGCTTTACTCTTCTATTCCGTTACTCCCGTTTTAATTCTGCACATAGGTTTGTTATCAGTCTGAACGTTAGTGTCAGTTCCCAGTTTTACTTTTTACAAACATCTAAAAACGCCTACGAACCTCAGTTTCTCTTCGGTCTATTTTGATTGTGTCGGAATACATACGCCTGTTACGGATTCCCTGTGCGATTTGTTATGATGATGCTCTTTTACGCATAGAATCACGCACGGAATAGCCGCTATGAAACAGAAACCCATAACCTTAAACGATGTCGCCGAGTACGCTGGGGTTTCCTATCAGACGGTTTCCCGCGTGCTGAATCAAGCACCTCATGTTTCATCCCGTACTCGCAGTAAAGTAGAACAGGCGATGGCGGCGCTTAACTACACGCCAAACCGCGTTGCACAGCAGCTGGCAGGAAAAACCATCACCACACTGGGGCTGGTCACTACCGATCTGTCACTGCACGCGCCTTCGCAAATTGCCGCAGCGGTTAAGACCACCGCCAGTCAGCTAGGGATTAACATCGTGATGTCCATGCTGAGCAGCCCGGATGTCAACACCTGCAATAATGCCGTTAACGACCTGCTTTCTCAGCGTGTCAGCGGCGTTATCGTGAATGTTCCGCTATCCACGGATGAAGTCGCTCACATTAGCCAGACCTGCGCCGACACGCCTGTCCTGTTTATGGATGCCGATCCGCATACCGACATACTCAACGTCATGTTCGACCCCGATCACGGCGCACGTTTAGCCATCACGCATCTGGTACAGCTGGGACATCAACACATCGCCCTGTTGACCGGACCAATGACGTCGATCTCCGCCCGTCTGCGTTATGAAGGCTGGCTAGCCGAGCTGGAAAAACAGCAGCTCCCCCCCGCTTCAGTGCTACACGGTGACTGGAGCGCCGCATCCGGTTATCACCAGACGTTAGCCCTGTTGGGAGAATCCCTGCGCGTCTCCGCTATTGTTGTCGCGAACGATCAAATGGCGCTTGGCGTCCTGCGTGCGCTGCACGAGTATGGCCTGCGCGTACCGGAGCAGATGTCAGTGATCGGTTTTGACGACACTCAGGACAGCGCGTATTACACTCCGCCACTGACAACCATTCGCCAGGATTTCAGGCTATTAGGTAAAGAGGGCGTCACTCGTTTGCTCGCCACGCTGCGCGATCCGACCCAGAGCACATCACTGCTGTTACCCACCGAACTGATCGTACGCCATAGCACCGCCGTACATTCATCAACCCATGCCTCCCTGCAAGAACTCACCAAAAACCTGTTGGACATTACACGTCAGCTACAAAGGCTGTAACCCTTTATGTTTGTAACTCCTTATGTTTGTAACCCCTTACACGACTTGTAACCCTTTACACAACAGCACCTTTTTCCCCATCGATGTCAAACCCTAACAAAATAAGATGATAAACAATAAGTTATTTATCATCTCTCGTTGATTTCTTGCGTAGCGCTTTCCAAGTTCGATGTATCGCTACTCATTTTACAAACGATCTTTGTGATCGCTTCCACTTTATTGTCACGTTCTACTTTACTCGCCCTGACGAGTCGATATGTTATGAGCAACAAAAATTGTGAGCGGATAACAATTTAAATATCCAATCACAGAAACAGACTCAAGACGTTCAGGAGCCAAGCCATCATGAGCGATACTGTTTTACCGTATCCAGCACGCCATCGCGCCACATTGCAAGAGATCCTTGCCCGGCGTGATTGGGAAAATCCAGCCTGTACTCACTATCAGCGGCTCCCCGCTCACCCACAGTTTAACAGCTGGCGCAGCGTGGCTGCTGCACAGCAAGATGAGCCTTCTCAGCGGCTTCGCCGCCTGAATGGTGAATGGACGTTTAGTTATTTCACCCGCCCGGAAGCCGTACCGGAAAGCTGGTTACAGCAGGATCTGCCTGACTCAGATACCATTCCGGTGCCTGCCAATTGGCAGCTACAGGGCTATGACACCCCGATTTACACCAACGTAAAATACCCGATCCCCGTCAACCCACCCTATGTGCCAGAAGACAATCCCACAGGTTGTTACTCGCTCACTTTTAAAGTCAATCACGACTGGATCAGTCGCGGACAAACCCGGATTATTTTTGATGGCGTTAACTCCGCGTTTTATCTCTGGTGTAACGGCCACTGGGTGGGATATTCACAGGATAGTCGCCTGCCTGCGGAGTTTGATATCGGCCGTTATCTGACAACCGGCGAGAATCGGCTGGCGGTGATGGTGCTACGCTGGTCTGACGGCAGCTATCTGGAAGATCAGGACATGTGGCGTATGAGCGGTATTTTCCGCGACGTCACACTTCTGCATAAACCAGCGGTTCACCTCAGCGATATCCAGCTCACTACGCCGCTCAGCGACGATTTCCGCCACGGCACGCTGGATATTCAGGTGAAGGCAACGCTCTCTGAAGCTGAGGCCAAAAACCATCGCGTCCACGCACAGCTTTGGCGTGGTAATAAGCTCATCGGTGGTACGCGGCAGGCATTCGGCAGCAATATTGTCGATGAACGCGGTGCCTATCATGACAAATCTTTTCTCCGCATCGACGTGCCACAGCCCGACCTGTGGAGCGCCGAACTGCCGAATCTATATCGTGCTGTCATCGCACTGGAAACGGCAGAAGGCGAGCTAGTCGAAGCGGAAGCCTATGATGTCGGTTTCAGAAAAGTTGAAATCCGCAGCGGCCTGCTGCTGCTGAACGGTCAACCGCTGCTAATCCGCGGGGTTAACCGTCACGAACACCATCCACAGCACGGTCAGGTTATGGATGAAGACACAATGCGGCGCGATATTATGCTGATGAAGCAGCATAACTTTAACGCCGTACGCTGCTCACATTATCCCAACCATCCGCTGTGGTATCGGCTGTGCGATCGCTACGGCCTGTATGTTGTGGATGAAGCGAACATTGAAACACACGGCATGCAGCCGATGAATCGTTTGTCGGACGATCCCGCCTGGCTGCCAGCCTACAGCGAACGCGTCTCAAGGATGGTGCAGCGCGACCGCAATCATCCCTGCATCATTATCTGGTCATTGGGGAACGAATCCGGCTACGGCGCAAACCATGACGCGCTCTACCAGTGGATCAAACGCCACGATCCGACTCGCCCTGTGCATTACGAAGGCGGCGGCGCGAATAGCCGTGCGACCGACATTGTGTGCCCAATGTACGCTCGCGTTGATGAAGATCAGCCCTTCCCAAGCGTCCCCAAATGGTCGATCACCAAATGGGTCAGCATGCCAGACGAGCATCGGCCCCTCATCCTCTGCGAGTATGCACACGCGATGGGCAACAGTCTGGGGGGATTCGCACGCTATTGGCAGGCATTCCACCAATATCCTCGGTTACAGGGCGGATTTATCTGGGACTGGGTCGATCAAGCACTGACCCGACGCGACGAGCAAGGCAATGCCTATTGGGCGTACGGCGGAGATTTTGGCGACATGCCTAACGATCGCCAGTTCTGTCTGGACGGCCTGCTTTTTCCCGATCGCACCCCGCATCCCAGCCTGTATGAAGCCCAGCGGGCACAGCAGCACATTCAATTCGCCTGGCAGGCTGAGTCGCCGTGTGAGCTGCGTGTCACCAGCGAATACCTGTTTCGCCATACGGACAATGAGCAGTTGAACTGGTGCATTACGCTGAATGATAAGACGCTCGCAGAAGGTTCGTTACCGCTGACGCTCGCTCCACAGACTACCCAGACACTGACGCTGCTGGAAGCCCTTCCCACAGTCGATCGCGCAGGAGAGCTTTGGCTCAATGTTGAAGTTGTACAGCCTAAAGCCACCGCCTGGTCAGAAGCTAATCACCGCTGTGCCTGGGATCAGTGGCAACTTCCTGCACCGCTTCATCTTCCAGAGACACCGAGTTCTGGACAGAAGAAACCACCCGTTCTGCAACCGTCCGATGCGTACTTTGACATTATTCAGGGCGAACAGCATTGGCGCTTTAACCGCCAGAGCGGCTGGCTGGAACAGTGGTGGACGGCGGATGCCCCAACGCTGTTAACCCCTTTGCAGGATCAGTTTGTTCGGGCCCCGCTGGATAACGATATCGGTATCAGCGAGGTCGATCGCATCGATCCACGCGCCTGGGCCGAACGTTGGAAATCTGCCGGACTTTATCAACTACAGACGCAGTGTGTTGCGATTCAGGCTGACCAGCTCGCCGATGCCGTGCACATTGTCACCGAGCACGTATTCCGCCATGCCGGACAAATCCTGTTGCGGAGTAAAAAGCGCTGGCAGATTGACGCACATGGCGTGATGACCGTGGATGTCGATGTTGATGTCGCCACGACGCTGCCGTCACTGGCCAGAGTGGGCTTGAGTTGCCAGTTAGCCGACATCGCGCCTCAGGTCAGTTGGGTCGGGCTTGGGCCTCATGAAAATTACCCAGACCGACAGCTCGCGGCACAGCATGGCCACTGGAATCTGCCGCTGGATGACCTGCACACGCCTTACATTTTCCCAACGGAAAACGGGCTGCGCTGCAATACGCGTACGCTGACGTATGGCAAATGGACCATCACCGGAAACTTCCACTTTGGGTTAAGCCGCTATGGGCTAACACAATTAATGACGTGCACTCACCATCATTTATTAGAAAAGGAAAAAGGCGTTTGGCTCAATCTGGATGGCTTCCACATGGGAATTGGCGGCGATGACTCCTGGAGCCCTAGCGTTCATCGCGATGATTTACTCACGGCGACGCATTATCACTATTGCGTCGCCATGCAGCATCACCAGCCGTATTGATATGAAAAAACAGTATTAAAAAACAACGAAAGAGCGCGGGTATACCGCCTCTTTCCATCCTGTTTATATCCAGCAAGTATCTATCCGCCATCAAAATAAACGTTGCGGATATTATACATATCGGAGAAAGCAACATGTACTACCTACATAATAGGAATTTCTGGATATTCGGTCTGTTTTTCTTTTTCTATTTCTTCATCATGGGGGCTTACTTCCCCTTCTTCCCTATTTGGCTGCATGATATTAACCAAATAAGTAAAAGCGATACGGGAATTATCTTCGCCTGTATTTCTTTTTTCGCTCTGCTATTTCAACCGATATTTGGCTTACTCTCCGATAAATTAGGATTGAGAAAACACCTGCTATGGATTATTACCATAATGCTGGTGTTTTTTGCTCCGTTCTTCATTTATGTTTTCGGCCCATTACTAAAATACAATATCGTTTTAGGTTCTATCGTCGGCGGGATGTACCTGGGGTTCATTAACAACGGCGGTGCACCGGCTATTGAGGCCTATATCGAGAAAGTCAGCCGCCGTAGCCAGTTTGAATTTGGCCGTGCGCGTCTGTTTGGCTGTCTCGGCTGGGCGCTTTGTGCGTCTATCGTCGGTATTATGTTTACCATCAATAACCAGTTTGTTTTCTGGCTGGGGTCCGGTTGCGCCGTCATCCTCGCCATCCTGTTGCTGCTGGCAAAACCAGAGGCCTCCTCCAGCGCTCTTGTTGCCGATCAGGTAGGCTCCAACCAGAAACCGTTCAACCTAAAAATGGCAGCCGAACTGCTAAAAGAACGCAAAATCTGGTTCCTGACGCTCTATGTCGTCGGCGTGTCGTGCACCTATGATGTGTTCGATCAGCAGTTTGCCAACTTCTTCACCTCGTTTTTCGAGACCCGACAAGAAGGAACGCGAGTATTTGGCTACGTCACCACGCTGGGTGAATTGCTCAATGCCACCATCATGTTTTTCGCACCGCTGATTGTGAACCGTATCGGCGGTAAAAACGCCCTGCTCATCGCTGGGACGATTATGTCCGTGCGCATTATTGGTTCGGCCTTCGCCAGTTCCGTGCTGGAAGTGATTGTGCTGAAAACGCTGCACATGTTTGAAGTGCCGTTCCTGATTGTTGGCTGCTTCAAATACATTACTACGGTCTTTGAAGTCCGCTTTTCCGCAACGATTTATCTGGTGTGCTTCTGCTTCTTTAAACAGGTATCGATCATTTTCATGTCGATCTTTGCTGGCAATATGTATGACAGCATCGGTTTTCATGGCACTTACCTGATTTTAGGCGGCATTGCCCTCTCCTTTACCGCGATATCCCTATTTACGCTGTCAGGAAAAGGGCCGCTGTATGCGTTTTCCGATAAACAGAAAGCGCCACTGAATACCCTCTAGCGATGGCAGGACGCAATAAAATGCCGGTATTTGCCAAAAATATCGGCAGATTGCACATTCTCTCACCGAACAGTGCAATTTTGTGGTTTACGCCTTTGACATGCGCGACACACGCCGTTATCATGCGCCCCGTTCACACGATTCCTCTGTAGTTCAGTCGGTAGAACGGCGGACTGTTAATCCGTATGTCACTGGTTCGAGTCCAGTCAGAGGAGCCAAATTTAGAAAATCCCGCTTAAGGAAACTTAAGCGGGATTTTTGTTTTTATCATTTTATTCAATGCCTTCACGTGCAAAAATCTTTCCGGTGCACGTTCTGTTTTCCCTCTGCATCGGGAAAATGTGGTGGTCAGATTTGGGGTCTTTCCGGTTCGATTACGGAGTGACCCCCAAATGTCTCTTAACGACTAAAAGAACCGCTTCGTCGCGCCCGACGATAAACTCTCCTCGGTTTCGGCAGAATGAATCATGGGTATAAGCAAGCGAAACACGCTCTGGATTACGTGAATTCCAGACGTCTTCCGCAGGGCGGACTTTTTCCTGAGCACTTTCAAGGGTGAATGGTGGGCGATGCCGTCTGTCGGGGTTACGCATTTCTGAATGTTAGATGTGTACGAAGCCGTCTTATACAGTAAAGTGCATCTCGATTCGATTTAAGAATCTGTGCTATCTGTTTTCCTTTAGCCTGGAGATGCCGATACGCGGAATCTCCAGGAAAGATAAAAAACTCAGGGTTATTTATAGGCAACCGTCATAATATTTTTGACGTAGTTGCCATTTTCAATTTCTGCCACAAAAGCTTCAGCATAGTCAGGATAAGAAATACTACTCTGACCCTTCGTATCTTTTTGCAGTGTTTTAGCGGCGACATGATAATGACCTATCTTGGCACCCGGACCGATTTCTGCTGCTGGTGAGAAGAATGTCCACTCCAGATCGCTTGCTTTATTGATAATCTGGAAGGCTCTGTCGTGTGCCTGGCCGTATGGTCTGTAGTCTTCAGGAAAATAAGGTGCATCAACCAGTTTAGAACCCGGTGCAACCTCAAGGCTGCCAGCACCACCAACAACAATGACACGCTTTATGCCCGCTACCCGTGCAGCCGACACAATCGCTTTCGCCGCTTCAGTAACAGTGTCAATATGATCACCGTGTGCGCCATAAGCACTTGCGAGGACATCAGCTCCTTTGATTGCTTCAGCGAAAGCGTGTGTATCAAATATATCAACGACTTTAAATTCAACAGCCTTCAGTGCTTCCGGTGCATTTCGGGGAGTGCGGACAATACCAATGAGCTCATGTCCCTTACGGAGTGCTTCTTTGGCAATTTCAGACCCAATTTTACCGGTAGGCGCTACGAGTGCAATTTTCATGATTATTCCTCTGATAATGAGTAAGTATGCCTTGGTGCCGGTGAAACAATCAGTTGGCGAATTCAGTCTACTGGCTCATGGGGTATTAAAAAACAGCGTAGCGGTGGCTGATTTGTTGCGTAAATCAGTCAAATCGTAGGTTCTAGGTTTAATGTATATGAGCAATTTCGCCCAATTGCTTTGCGTATAAAAACAACCTATAAATACCGATTGTTGATGATGTCAGCTTAATTCTGCGAGGTTGTATGGATCGGATCACTGCGATGAAAGTTTTTGTCACCGTCGTAGCGCACAAAAGCCAGACCGCCGCCGCAGAGCGACTCGATATGTCACGGGCAATGGTTACGCGGTACTTGGCCGAGCTGGAAAGTTGGCTGGGTGCAAGGTTAATGCACCGAACAACACGTCGTTTTGGCCTGACTCCGACCGGAGAGGCCTGTCTATTACAGTGTAAAGAGGTTTTGAACCGCGTTGAGTTGCTCGAAGCTGAGTCAAAAGTTGATGAAACTGAACCCAATGGGCTGTTACGCATCACCGCCAGTAGCTGGTTATGGCAGACGCATCTTTCTTCAGCTCTGACAGCCTATATGGCGCGTTATCCTGCTGTTAAAATTGACTTAATATTGGGAGAGCAGCGCCTTAATCTGGTAGAAGACAGTATCGATCTGGCCATACGAATAACCAGCGATCTTGAGCCGGGCCTAATTGCTAAAAAATTTGCCACCTGTCATACCGTAATTTGTGCCTCTGCTGCCTATCTGACGCAAAACGGAACCCCTGAGCATCCTTCAGATCTTACGGCACATAACTGTCTTACCCATGTTTATTCTACTAAATTTGAATGGCAATTTCGTCACCAGAGCGAATTATACAGTGTGCCGATTAACGGTAGTCTTTCCACGAACGAAGGTAATGTATTGATGGATGTGGCACTGCAAGGAATAGGTATCGCAAAGCTGCCCTTGTACCTTGCCGCTCCCCATCTGGAAAACGGTTCGCTGATTCATCTCCTCCCAGATTACAAATCTCATGAAATGGGCATCTATGGGGTTTACACGTCAAGACAATTCATGTCGAAAGCACTACGCGCATTGCTGGATTTTCTTTCCGCTTATTTTGATATGCCGAAGCGTCAAATAATGTAGCTCCACAGAACTGAGGCTCCCATCGACCAGCCGCAAAGATGTGCTTTTTCAATATTAAGTGCAGTGAAGAAATCATTCACATCAGCAGAACAGCGAGAAATACGATTGCCAAACGTCCCCTTGCCAGCTTTCCAGTAGGAAAGTGACACGCCATCGTTTGTCTGAAATGAACCGATCTCCAGACCTTCCACATCTGAGAACTTAGTCGGCAGTCCCTGAATGACATTAGGAAAATCGCAATCTCGTCCAAAGTGTTGCAGCGCGGTTTTACGCATAATTCTTGCTCCTTTGGCTTTTAATAGCCTGTCGCCTGAAAACAGATACATTTTACTGAGCCAATTCTTTAGTATGTAGAGCAGAAAATGAAAGTAGACCTTCCATATTTGAGAGGGGGAAATATTGGATCTTAATGCGCTTAACATGTTCGTCATGGCCGCCCGAAGCGGTAGCCTGACTGCTGCTGCCCGAGAGAATAACATCCCGCTGCCGACCCTAAGTCGCAGGATTCAAGATCTGGAAAAAGAGCTCAAGGTGCTGCTGCTTGAACGAACAGCGAAAGGCTGTAGGGTGACGGCGGCAGGGAAAAGATTACTTAGCCACGCAAGCTCTGCGATGGATATCCTTAACGACGCAGAACAGTCTGTGATGTCAGATAATCCCCATATCACCGGACGACTACGGCTGACACTTCCCCAGTCTATGGAGCCTTGGTGGGAAATCATCAGGCAGTTTCAGCAAACATACCCACGCATTGCGATAAGCGTGTATTCCACCGAGAGAAGAGTGGATCTGATATCCGACGGGGTCGATGTGGCATTACGGGTAGGTACCATCGCTGATGATTCCGTTGTTGCACGACATTTAATGGATTTTCGCCATATCCTTGTTGCCAGCCCGGAGTTACTGAAGGCCTCACTGCCCTTGCGTGAACCGTCTGACCTGATGCGGTTTCCGTGTGCAGGCTGGGGATCCGTTATTGACGCACGCCCTGTCTGGATGCTGGGCAATCACGCTTATGACGTCCCAGCTGTCTTTACTGTAAATGATTATCTTCATTTACGGGCTGGCGCCCTTGCCGGGGATTTCATCACTGAACTGCCAGCGTTTTTTGCTGCTGAATATATCAAAAGAGGAGAGCTAACTGAGCTGCTGCCGGAGCATCCGTTACCCTATTCTTCTTTGCATCTGGTATACAAAAAGCAACAGCACATCTCTTCAACGGCCAGAGCCTATATCGATTTTTGTACAGCACACATCTCCGTATTATCAGAGCAATGCCGCATTCCGTCTGACTCGTATTTCAGGGAAGAATGAGTCATATATTGTGTTGCCTAACTCAAAATCCTGCTTAAGGAGACTTAAGCGGGATTTTGGCTATATGAGCCCATATACTGCATCGTTGCGAGGACAAAATTAACGCGCTCATCTACCGGAACACGAGGAAGAACCCACAGCTTATAACCGTATTTTTGATATATATTGAGCATAATTCGGTATGTTAACTCGGCTTCCTCGAAAGATTGTTTTCGCTCTGTATCTTGCGCATAAATTTCGCGCCATGGAGGAGCAATAAATACATGGTCAGAATAGCGAAATTGCCGTATGGCCTCCTCCAGATGTATTGGCACAGGCAATTCGCAAAGGCTCAGATAGCCTGCAATATCAGGGAGTCCGCGATCAAAGAAGCACGGCGTACCACTGCCTTCAACGATGTGGTACGAACGCATTTCCCAACACAACATCATTTCTGCAAACGCCGCACGATCTCCCCACGGTAGGGCGTTTCCGCCAATAGCAACCTGCTCCTGGATAATGGCCCTACCTGCCTCTGTTGAGCATCTGTACCCACGTTGAGTAAGGGCATCAATAAGCGTACTTTTTCCTGAGCCGGGCCCCCCGGTCAGCACAATGCGTTGCGGAATATTAACCATACGATTCTCCTCTGAATAAAGCAGAGTAAAAAACACTAAAGAAGGGAAAAAAGAAAAAACGAAGGAAGGCAGTGGAATTATACCAACAATCCCCCAGTGTAGGGAAGCAAACGCATCAACAAGATAAGTGCATGTTATATCGCACTTTCACAGATTGCTCGCCGGCAATAAGCGTTAATGACTTTTCATATTCTAACAGAGAGCGAGAGAAAGCTACCGACTGCGAAAACGAGCAGCCTTCTCTTTATGATATTAATGCCCGTATTTAAAATTAAAACCTAATGCGTCACCCGTGGTGTCGTATTCGCGGAAGTTGTAGATCAGCGGCTTCCATTTTGATGAATCGACGACATCATTTTCCCCTAATAGCTCGCTATCCACCCAGACATTAGCAATATCCAGTTCGACAAGAATAAAACGGCCTTTGTCCGTCGTACTGACGGTTTTACATTCCGCCTGAATAGGACATTCAATCACCCGAGGCGGCGTGATATCGGTAGAGGCTTCGGTATGAAGACCGACCTTGGAGAATTTATCGTGGCAGACCTGAACGCCCCATTTAATCTGGCCTTCAGACAGTGTATCGCTCCCGGTCAACTTGCCCAGTTCTTCAACTTTCTCCCACAGTTTGTAATCCGGAATATTGATGACAACATCGGATCCGGATAATAAATTACTGTAGGTTTTACTTCCTTTCGTGACACCAATAATAATTTTATCGCCGAGAGAAATTGACGAGGATATAGAAGCAACATTGACCTCTCCGTTGCTATTATCAATCGTCGTAACAAGGAAAACGGGGAAACCATAATAAAATGAACTGAGTTTTACGTTCTTTTTCATTTGAGTTAAAACCTCACTATAGAGTAGCGTTATATTTTCTCATTTTTACTCTTTTGATTTATTTTTAACAATAACCCTAATTGAGTAGCGGTAAGGTGAATTTATTCAATTCAACATCCCTAATAAGTAGACCATCGAAAAATAACTTAATGTAACTATTCCTTGATGTTAGTTTTCGCGTCAATCCATCGGCGAAGAAAAATAACCGATATGGAAAACGTTGAAGCCTGATAATACGGCGTTTCTGCGAGATGTTGCTGTATTGTAAAAAATTAATTAGCAGAAAATAATTCACAAACATTAAAAGAGGTATATGATATGCACTATATGGTTTTTTCCTTCCCGCCCTGCAATGTGGCTGGGTAAAGCATGAGGTTTAAACATGGAACGAATTGTTATACCCGCGAATTATGTTCATACCCGTACAACACCTTTCTGGACAAAAGAAACAGCCCCAGCGTCTATCTGGAAGCGTCATTTGGATGCAGGGACGCGGCAAGGCGTTTACCCGCGCTTGTGCGTGATGCAAGGGACGATTCGTTATTATGGCTACGCGGATGAAACAAGTTCTGAACCCGTCGAAACGCTAACTATCGAAGCCGGACAATTTGGCGTATTCCCCCCAGAGAAATGGCACCGAATCGAAGCGTTATCTGATGATACGCTATTTAACGTGGACTTTTATGTCGATCCGAAAATTTTGATAGAAGGTTGAGGTAAACATAATGACAAGTGAAAATAAAGGCTATTCGTTAACACTGTTGAACCGCGAAAATAATGAAAAAGCAGAAAAAGTTTATCTTAAACCGATGGCTTTTTATGTGCCTGATTTCGCGGCAGGTGCAGTCGTGGAATTACTCAACGAGCTGCCTTCAACCAGTGAGAATAAAAAAGGTTTTTTACTGACAGTCACGAATAATAATAACGGTGTGTCTGTTGATAAAGATCTCGCTACGGTCGAAGAATTAAAAGACAAGACGATTTCAGCTGAAGCAGTAAAAGAGTTGGTTAATATCGTACGTGGCTACGATGCGGATGAAGACACTAACGTCTGCGGCTGGTAAGACCGTATAGACTCGTCATACGTCAAGTTGCCTATGTATCGATTTTCCGCAGCGCGGATTATTTAAGCGTTACCTTTCGTACCCCTACTCATTTAAAAAACAGGCGCTGGATGTCTTTTGACTTAACAAGCGCCCCTGTACCCTACCTGCGCTATATACAATCAAAGATGCCTGAGCACGCTCATCAGACAATCTGTAAATAATTACGCCTGCACAGGAAATTACGGTTGTGCGGTGATGACGTCAAAAGCGCGGGTTTGATCTTTTTTTCGCATCACTTTGTTGGCGTACATTGCTGCATCGGCTCGGCGAATTACGCCATCAGGCTCATCGACCGAAGGATCTGCCGTGACAATCCCGATGCTTGCGCCTAAATAGTCAATATTGACCGTACCGAGCGGATAATCACCCTGTAACAAAGGCGTAATATCATCTCTGAAGGAAGCAATCACGCGTTCACTCTCTCCCGGCGCAACGTTGACCATACGGGCAAAGACAAATTCATCACCACCAAGACGCCCGACGACATCCCCCGGATTCCCCCACGCCAGCAAGCGTCGACCGACCTCTTGCAAGAAGATATCACCGGCTTCGTGGCCGAACTGGTCGTTAATTTTTTTAAAGCCATCGAGGTCAATGAACACAATCAACACCTGCTGGTGGTCATTCCCGGCCTGAGAAAACATCGCTTCCAGCGAGTAAAACACGCCCCGACGATTAAGCAGTCCGGTCAGTGAATCGGTGTAAGAATATTCATGTAATGCGGCATTGGCGGCCGTCAATTGCTGCACCAGCCACTCTTTCTGCACCTGTTGAGCAATAAGCTGCGCGAATAGAGTCAGGATCTGTTCACCCTTGGTTGTCAGTGGCTTATGGTCAGAGCTTGCGGCACAGAGCGTACCGTATAATTGCCCGTCGTCCATGCGCACTGGTGTACTGGCATAAGTCATAATGCCCAGCGCTTGCGCCGCCTCAGAATCCCCCCAACATTCGGCCACGTTAGGCGTATAGCTTTGCCCTTCGTCCAGCGCACGCTTGCACAACGTGTCATGCCACGGAACCGAGGCCCCTTCAGGGATATTGAGCGTTTTAGTGTTGTGAGCAAACAGGATATTTTGGAAACCCGCTTCGGTGTCAACCTGCGTTAGATAGGTCGATTCCAGATCGGTGACCAGTTCCAGCATGACCAATAACTGGCGAACGAGTTCCTCGAAGGAAACCTCTGAACGTAATGTGTTCGAAAGGTGAGAAAGCAAATTATCAGTCATAACAACAAATCCCAACGGTGTATATTTTTAATAAAAAACAATCAACTAAAAATGGCGTATGCCAACCTACCGTCTGTGCAAACGGATGACTTCTCTATTACGACAGAAATCATACGTGCTTTTCGCCTCTCACTTATCCATTTGCACGTGGCGAGTTTACCTCGCTCTGTTTTCGATAATCGGTTAAAAAGCGCCATGTTTTATGCAACATGCCTGAGATTCATCGGCGATGTCAGGCTAAGCCCTCCATTCTGCTATTGCCATCACACTTACCCATTAAGGCAGCACGATCTGTTTGACTTTCCCGCGTACGAGGAATTACAACAGCAGCACAGGCGTGTAACTAGTTTTCTAGGCAAGACCTGAAGCTCTCCCACTCAACATCATGGGAAGAGCTTCAGGTCTTTTTTCGTTTCTGGATCAGGGGAATCGTCGTATGAGCCACACAGCAGCAGATAATAACGCGACAGCCTATGCCACTACCGCTGAAAAAATCATCACGTTAGTCGGTGGAATTGACAACATTGAGCATATTGAACACTGTTCTACACGGCTACGGCTAAGTCTTTATGACAACAGCCAGGTAAACCAGAGCGAACTGGAAAAGGTGCCGGGCGTGCTGGGCGTTCGGGTTAACGTACAGTGCCAGGTGATCATCGGCGGCGAAGTGATGCAGGTGTACGAGGCGGTGCAGACCCTCGCGGCAGGCCGTAAGAAAACAGATCGCGCCGTGCCAGCAAAAACCAATCGCACCGCTTTTGCTATCGATTTTATCATCAGCATTTTTCAGCCGCTGGTGCCTGCGATTGCCGGTGGCGGCGTGCTCAAATCACTGTTACTGCTGCTGGATCTGCTCGGTTGGCTCACCAAAGACAGTTCAACGTATAAAGTGCTGGATAATATCGGCTCCGCCCCACTCTATTTTCTGCCGATTCTGGTGGGTATCACCACCGCGATGAAGTTGAAAGTGAATGTGCTGGTTGCCGTTTCCGCCGTCTCTGTGATGGTGCTGCCGGCCATGTCTAAACAACTGGCGGACGGTGCGGAATTTCTCTCCTTCGACCTGAAGAACGTCGCTTACGCGTCGCAGGTTTTCCCAGCGATTCTGTGCGTGATTTTTTATGCGCAAACCGAAAAGCTCTTCAATCGCTACTCGCCGAGCGCGCTGCGTATTTTCCTGTCACCGATGCTGTCGCTGTTGGTTACCGTTCCCGTCACGCTATTGGTACTTGGCCCGCTCGGTTATGAACTCGGTGCGGGTCTGGCTAGCGTGATCCTCTGGCTGTACAGCAAGCTGGGTTTTGTGGCGACGGGGTTGCTCGCCGCGGCGCTACCCTTCATGGTGGCGTCGGGGATGCATAAGCCGATGCTGCCCTATGCCGTTTCCTCCATGAGCCAGTTTGGCAAGGAAATGCTCTATCTGCCCGCGTCGCTTGCGCACAACATTGCCGAATCAGGTGCCTGTATGGCGATTGCGCTCAAGAGCAAAGACAAAACGCTAAAATCAACGGCGATTTCAGCCGGTATTTCTGCCCTGTTCGGCATCACTGAACCCGCGCTATACGGGATTACGCTGCTGAATAAAAAAGCGCTCTATAGCGTGATCGCAGGCAGTCTGGTCGGCGGTGCGTTTATCGGTTGGATGGCGATTGAAGCCTTTGCGCTGGTTGGCCCCGGCCTGGCTAGCATCTCCATGTTTATCTCGCCGGAAAATAGCTGGAATATCGTCTATGCCATCGCCGGTGCGGTGCTTTCTTTTGTCATCGCCTTTCTCTCCGCCCTGTTCCTCTGGCGGGAAGAGAAGCCTGTCGTCACCGTAGAAGAAAACCATCACGCGGTTACCGAATGCCAGTTCGCCAGCCCGATTGAAGGAAAAGTGATTGCGCTGGACAACGTGAATGATGAGATCTTCTCCAAACGTATTATGGGTGACGGCATTGCCATCATCCCCGAGAAAGGCGTGCTCTACGCTCCGGCAAACGGCACCATTGAGAACGTGTTTGAAACGGGTCATGCCGTCAGCATGCTCACCGACAGCGGTGCCGAACTGATTTTCCATATCGGTATCGACACCATAAAACTCAATGGTCAGGGCTTTCAGCCGAAAGTCACAGCCGGCCAACAGGTTAATACCGGCGATGTCCTCGTTGAATTTGACCTCGATAGCCTCATCGCTGCGGGTTACGATCCCGTCGTCATGATGGTTATTACCAACAGCGAGCGCTTTCGCGTGATACCGGAAGCCACTGACGTCGTCATCCCTCCTCACACCATCATCATGACCTTAAAGGAGTCTGTGTAATGGATAAAAACATCGCATTCCCGGAACACTTTTTATGGGGCGGCGCGATTGCCGCAAATCAGGCCGAAGGCGCATGGAATGAAGACGGCAAGGGGCCGTCGGTCGCGGACGCCATTACCTGGAAGCCGAATCTCGACCTGAAGAATTACCATGCCCACATGGCGTTGACAGATGAAAACATCGCCGACGCGCTCAACGGAAAAAATGACGCGCTCTATCCCAAGCGGCGCGGCATCGATTTTTACCACCGCTACCAAGGCGATCTGGCGCTGTTTGCCGAAATGGGCTTCAAGGTGCTGCGCGTCTCTATCGCCTGGTCGCGCATCTTTCCGACCGGAGAAGACAGCGCGCCGAATGAGGCCGGTTTACAGTTTTACGACGATCTGTTTCGTGAGATGCGCAAGCACGGCATCGAACCGCTGGTGACGCTTTCACACTACGAAATGCCGCTGGCGCTGAGTGAGAAATACAATGGCTGGGTGCACCGCAACGTGCTGGATGCCTTCGTACGCTTTAGCAATGTCTGCTTCGATCGCTATAAGGATCTGGTGCGCTACTGGCTGACCTTTAACGAGATCGACAGTATCCATCGTCATCCGTTTACCACTGCGGGTATCCGTGAAGAGAAAAGCGCACCGGGACAAGCAAAGCAGGATATTTATCAGGGGCTGCATCACCAGTTTGTTGCCTCGGCTATCGTCACCCGCGACTGCCATGAAAAAATCCCCGGCAGCCAGGTCGGTTGCATGCTGACCAAGCTGACGACCTATCCGCACTCCTGCCGCCCGGAAGATGTCGAAGCCGCGCTGAAAAAGAATCTTGAAAACTATTTTTATGCCGATGTGCAGGTGTTCGGTGAATATCCGCCGCTCATCAAGCGTGACCTTGAACGCCGCGGTATTCACATCACCATGCAGCCCGACGATCTGGCCATTCTCAAGCAGCACACCGTGGATTTTGTGTCGTTCAGCTATTACATGTCGCTCACCGAATCCACACAGCCGGACGCCGAGAGAATTCCGGGGAATACCGTTCTGGGCGTGAAAAATCCGTACCTGCCGGCCTCAGATTGGGGATGGCAGATCGACCCTGTCGGGCTAAAAATCTCCCTGCTGGAGCTTTACGATCGCTACCAGAAGCCGTTGTTTATTGTCGAAAATGGGCTGGGTGCGAAAGACGTTGTCGAAAACGGGAAAATCCACGATCCTTACCGCGTTGACTACTTCCGTTCACATTTCGAGCAAATGCGTGAAGCGATTGGCGAAGGCGTTCAACTGATGGGGTTCACCAGTTGGGGGGCGATTGACATCATCAGCGCGGGCACATCGCAAATGTCCAAACGCTATGGCTTTATCTATGTCGATCAGGATGATGAGGGCAACGGTTCGCTGGCGCGGCTGAGGAAGGATTCGTTCTACTGGTATCAGAAGGTTATCGCGACCAACGGTGCCGACCTCACCTGACAGACAGCGCTGCCGCAGGCTACGTGCGCAATGACAGGAAATGACTGTGATTGGGAAAACGTAATGAGAAAACCAGCATGAGTGGAAGAAAAACGTGATTAAAGTGAAAAAAGCGTTAAATAACAGCATGCTGTTAGTCGACCATGAACAGCAGGAGATGATCCTGTTGGGTAAAGGCATCGGATTTGGTGCCAAACCCGGTTCATTGATTGATGTGACGCACGTTGAGCAGGTTTTCATTCCGCTGGAAAACCTGAAATCACGGCATTTTCTTTCATTGACCGACACCATTCCTGCGGCGTTTTTTGACATCACGCATGAGATCGTCACGCTGGCGCAAAGTCAGTACGCCGAAAAGCTTAATTCGGTGCTGTTCTTTACGCTGGCGGAACATCTCTATTTTGCAGTTGAGCGTAGCAAAACGGGCAACCACTTCATCAATAAGCTCAGTTGGGAAGTGAAACGCTATTATCAAAAAGAGTACGCCCTCGGCGTGCAGGCAAAAGATCGCGTGTCGGCACGCTTTAACGTCACGCTACCCGATGACGAAGCTATCAATATCGCGTTCCACCTCATCAATGCCGCCGGCAGCGCCGAAATTGCCGATGCCCACCAGCAGGTGCAGTTGGTGAATCGTCTGGCGGAGATTGTCCGCTATAAGTTAAACAAGAATATTGATGTCAACGCCGTCGATTATCTGCGTTTTATCACCCATCTGCGCTATTTCTCCGAACGGGTGATTGCCCGTAAAATCGCACCGGGACGCACAGACGATTTCTATCAGGAACTGCTGAAACACTATCCCGACGCGATGGCGATTTCCTGGGCCATCAGGGATTACGTGCAGGAAAAATACCAAATGGCCTTGCCGAAAGAAGAACTCACCTGGCTGACCATGCATATCAGCAGACTGGCCGAAAGCCAGACACCGTAGCACTCGCCTCACTCAACATAATCATCTGGCGCTGTTTTACCCACGCGCCGACCAATAAGACAGCATGCCGTCTCGATGAGGCTGTATGTTGACCCGCATCACGATAACAGCGCGCAAGCACTAATGAGATTGCAAACAAGAGTGATTATCATATATAGTTTTTGTCACCTGCCGAAAATATCTCCTTATTTTATTAATTTACGCATCACATTCACTCTGGAGAAGATAATAACATGTCAAAAACGCTGTCTGTTCTGCGCAAAAAAGCGCGCCTGCTGACGCTGGCTTCATCGCTAATGGTGGCCTATGCCCTGCCTGCTGTTGCCGCAGATGACTCTCTGACTCTCTACACCACGCGTGAGCCCGGCCTGATTCAGCCGCTGCTGGATGCGTTCACCAAAGAGACGTCGGTTAAAGTGAATACCGTGTTCATCAAGGACGGCATGCTGGAGCGTGTGAAGGCGGAAGGCCAAAACTCACCGGCTGACCTGCTGATGACCGTTGATGCCGGTAACCTGATCGATCTGGTAGAAGCCGGTGTTACACAGCCGATTCAGTCCAGTGCATTAACCGAGGCTATCCCGGCGGCGCTGCGCGACAAAGATAACCAATGGTTTGGTCTGTCGATGCGTGCTCGTGTGCTCTACGCGGAGAAAGGTTTAGCAGTGGATAGCTTCCACTATGAAGATTTGGCCGATCCTAAGTGGAAAGGCAAAGTGTGCCTGCGTGCAGGACAGCACCCGTATAACACCGCAATGATTGCCGCCATGATCGCACATCATGGTGAAGCCAAAACTGAAACCTGGCTGCGCGGTGTGAAAGACAATCTGGCGCGTAAAGCCACGGGCGGTGACCGCGACGTCGCACGCGATATCCTCGGCGGCATCTGCGATGTGGGTCTGGCGAACTCTTATTATGTCGGCCATATGAAGAACGCCAAAGAAGGCACCGATGCCCGTAAATGGGGTGATGCCATCAAAGTCGTCAAACCAACCTTTGAGAACGGCGGTACGCACGTCAATATCAGCGGTGCTGCCGTTGCACGCCACGCACCACATAAAGATCAAGCCGTGAAATTGATGGAATATCTGGTCTCCGCACCAGCTCAGCAGATCTATGCACAGGCGAACTACGAATATCCGGTTCGTAAAGGCGTCGCGCTGGACTCCACCATCGGCAGCACGATTGGTGAAGTGAATGTGGACAGCATTCCGCTGACTGACATCGTTAAATTCCGTAAACAGGCTAGTCAGTTGGTAGATAAAGTTGGATTCGATCAATAAGACCGGTTCGTCAACCCTGCGCGGCGCCTTCGGGCGGCCGCGCCTCTTTTTTTCTCCGCTTCGCATCGCTGCCGTCATCATTGCACTCGGTGTTCTGGCCCCGCTGGTTTCCCTGCTTTGGCTAGCGGCTGGCGCGGGTGTTGGCCATTGGGATCACCTGATGCGCTACGTGCTACCCGATGCCGCACTCAACACGCTCATTCTGCTCGTCGGCGTCGGCGCACTCGTCATGGTGATTGGTGCAGGCTGCGCCTGGCTGGTGACCGCGTTTGATTTCCCCGGCAGACAGTTTGTTAGCTGGGCGCTGCTGCTACCGCTGGCGATGCCAACCTATATTGTCGCGTTTGCCTGGCTCGATCTGCTGCATCCTATAGGGCCAATTCAGGAAGCGATCCGCAGTGTGCTGGGCTACGACAGTCCGCGTCAGTTCCGCCTGCCGGACCTGCGATCTATGACGGGCGCAATTCTGCTACTCGGTCTGGTGCTCTATCCGTACGTTTATCTAACCATGCGCGCGATGTTTATCAGCCAGCCAGCACACTTGCTGGAAGCCGCACGCACGCTAGGATTGAGCGCAACGGGCACTTTCCTGCACGTCGCCCTGCCGATGGCGCGCCCTGCGTTGGCCGTCGGCACCAGTCTGGCCTTGCTGGAAACGCTGAATGATATTGGTGCCTCCGAATTCCTTGGGGTGAATACGCTGACCGTGACGGTTTACACCACTTGGGTCACCCGTTCGGATTTACCCGCCGCGGCGCAGATTGCATGCTCGATGCTGACGGTCGTTATCCTGCTGCTGACGCTGGAATATTACGGCCGGAAAAACCAGCGCTACGGCACCAGCCGCCAAATGCGCGGCATCATGCCCGCACCGCTGAAAGGCGTACGCGCCTGGTTGGCAACCGGTGTGACCGCGTTACCTATCCTGCTCGGCTTCATCGCCCCTGCCCTCTTTCTGGCATGGGAAAGCGCGAAACGACTGGGCGATAGCGTGACGATCTCCGCGGGTCTGATACAGTCGTTGCAGAACTCGCTGCTGCTGGCCGTTGGCGTCACGCTGGTCGTCACGTTCGTTAGTCTGATTATTGCGTGGTATGCCCGTCATTCAGCTATCACTGACCGTTCACCAGAACGCCGCCGCACGATACTGAGAATCGCCTCGCTGGGCTATGCCGTGCCCGGTACGGTACTGGCGATTGGCATGCTGACGCCCGGCATGGCGACAGATAATTTTCTCGCGGGATTGATAGGTTATAAGGGATTGCCGCTGCTTTCCGTCGGTATTCTGCTGGTAGTCTGCTGCGCCATTCGCTTTATGGCGATTGGGATTGGTGCGCTTGATGCTGGGCTGACGCGCATTCCGCCCGTGATGGAACAGGCATCGCGTCTGCTGGGCGAAAGTGAATTCGTCACCTTTTTCCGCGTGCACCTTCCCCTGCTGCGCCCCGCGCTGGTGACCAGTGCGCTGCTGGTGTTTGCCGACGCGATGAAAGAACTCCCCGCCACGCTGCTGCTACGGCCGGTTAATTTCGAAACGCTGGCGACCGTTTTGTATGCCGAAGCCGCCAGAGGCACCTACGAAGAAGGCGCGATTGCCGCATTGCTGATCGTGCTGGCGGGTACGCTGCCCGTTGTGCTGCTGGCCCGCAGCCAGCTAAAAACGTCGGTTGAGAAAGAATGAAAATCATGAGGAAGAGTCAAGGTGTCTGAGGCTACACTCGTTCTGAATAATGTCCACGTCGCCTACGGGCACAAGCATAATGTTCATCACGTGCTGAACGGTTTTTCTATGGAAGTTGCCGCGGGTGAACTGGCCTGTCTGCTGGGCGCATCAGGATGCGGTAAAACCACGGCTTTACGCGCGATTGCGGGTTTTGAGCATCTGACTCAGGGAACGATTCACGTCGGCGGACGCTGTGTGGCGGGCCCGGACGTGCATCTGCCGCCGGAACAGCGCAACGTCGGGATGGTGTTTCAGGACTACGCGCTGTTTCCCCATCTGACCGCCGCACAGAATATTGCTTTCGGTCTGAGAAAACAGCCGAAGGATCTCCAGCAGTCGCGCGTCCGCGCCATGCTTGAGCTGGTCGATCTCGTCTCGCTGGCACAGCGATATCCGCATGAGATGTCCGGTGGACAACAGCAACGTATTGCACTCGCGCGGGCGCTGGCCCCGCAACCAGCTGTGCTGTTGCTCGACGAACCGCTATCCAGCCTCGATCCCGACAGCCGCAAACGGCTAGGACAGGAAGTGCGCGACATCCTGCGCGACGCCGGACAAACCGCGCTCTTAGTCACACACAGCGAACAGGAAGCCGAACTGATGGCCAGCCACATTGGCTATTTGAAAGCAGGTAAACTCGATAATATTTCGGTGAACCGAGACGTCTAATTCAGGTGGTTCACCCCTGACAAGATGGGAAATAATGAGTATGATTAAATCCTATCGGTATGTTGAAGGGGTAGACAATGAGAACAACACAGCAGATGAGTATAACGTTGCCAAATGAAATGGCTGCGCAGGTGAAAGCACGAGTTGCCAGCGGTGAATACGCGTCAGAAAGTGAGGTTATTCGGGAAGGACTTCGAGCGCTGATTGCACGCGATAATGCAGTAGAGAATTGGCTGCAGGAACAAGTCGTTCCCGCCTGGAACGCGCTGCAACGCGGTGAAACAGAAAGCCTCAGCAGTAGCGACATGAGGAACAGATTAAAAGCCGAGTTCAGGAAGATGACCGGAGAAAAGTAATGGATTACAGGGTAGTATTCGCACCGGAAGCGGAGGAACAACTCGCAGCACTATACCGCTACATCGCGAGGGTTTCGTCACCCAAAACTGCACTCAGCTATACCGAAAGCATTGTCAGTTACTGTGAGTCGCTTGAGTTATTTCCTGAAAGAGGAAACCAGCGCAACGATATTTTTCCTGGACTGCGTGTCACTAATCACAGCAAACGAACACTTATTGCTTTTATGGTGGAAAAAGAGAAAAAAACGGTAACGGTTCTCGGCATTTGGCATGGCGGACAGGATTATGAAAGCGACCTGCTTTCAGATGAAACTGGTTAAACATATTGTGTTAGCTAGCTAACTTTCCCAAGTACATTATGGCAGTAACCTACAGGTTATCTATAAGCCACTGCCCATTCTCACGTTCGTTTGCCAGTATCGCTACACGTTGCCCTTCCTATGCTTATCCGCATACTCGGGACTGTTGATCCACTTATGATCGGCTTCCCAGGTGAAACGCCACTGGCGCGTCGGGCCGGCCATTACATTCAGATAGTAGCTGTCATAGCCTGCAAGGGTGGCGACCGGATGGTAGCCGCGCGGCACCTGCACCACGTCCCTATTGTAGACCGCCATACATTCATCTAATGAACGGTCATCGGTATAGACACGTTGCAGGCAGAATCCCTGTTCTGGGTTCAAACGATGGTAGTAGGTTTCTTCCAGATAGGTTTCCTGCGGCGGATTATCGACATCGTGCTTATGGCTGGGATAAGAACTGGTGCAGCCTTCATCGGTGTACACTTCGACCACCAGCAGGCTGTCCGCGGCTTTGTCCTCCGGCAAAATATTATGCACATAGCGCTGGTTATTACCGACACCACGCTGCTCGGCGTCGATATCCTGCGGGGCGATCAGCCGGGTCGGATGCGTGCCGAATCCCGGTGCAGCGCAAACGGCCAGTTCCAGCGCCGTGTGCGCCGTCACCGTAATCGTCTCTCCCGTCGTGACATAAACCGCATAGGGTTTTCTGCGCTCAAACGGGCTCATTCTGTCGCCAATCTGCTCAAAGCGCTCACCTGGCGTGACAACCGTTGCCTTGCCGCTGACCAGCACCAGACAGCGTTCGTTATCGCTGGCGGGCAGCGATAGCACTTGTTCCGGTGCCAATTGATATACCTCGAACCCCACATATCGCCAGCCCGCCGTTTCCGGCGTGATGTGCTGCGTACGGCCATGTTCGTCAGGGGCACGATGGCGTGATAACAGTCGGGACATCTTTTGCCTCCTTTTATCTCCCCTGACTTCACGCTGCCTGCACGTTGGTCTGCTGGCAGCGTGAAGATGCGGGGGATATCACCACGAATCAGATCAATTCCGCCTGCTGGGCGAAACGTTGCAAGTTATTGTAGCCCAGTGTCGCGTACGTCAGCGGATGCGCGACAGCCGGATCTTGTTCCGCTTCGACCACCAGCCATCCGCTGTAGTTATGGGATTTCAGGATGCTGAACACCGCCGGATAATCGACACAGCCATCGCCCGGCACGGTAAAGACGCCGCTCAACACCGCGTCCAGAAAACTTGTCTTGCGGTTTTTCACGTCTTTCAGCACGTCTGGACGAATGTCTTTGCAGTGAACGTGATTGATGCGGTTAATCCAACGCTTCGCTACCGCAACCGGATCGGCACCCGCGAACGTAAAGTGTCCGGTATCCAGCAGCAGCCCGACTTCCGGCCCGGTATGTTCCATCAGATTGTCCACGTCCTGCGCGCTTTCAATCACCGTGCCCATATGGTGATGATAGGCAATCTGCACGCCCTGACTTTGCGTGTAGCGCGCAAACTCTGTCAGCTTTTTGCCGTATTCCGGCCAGCGTTCTTCGGGGAAACGCGGGCGCAGATGGACCGGTTTCTGTTGGTCGCCGTGAATCGCGCCCGTCACTTCGGCAAACACCAGTACCGTCGCGCCGAGGTCGCGCAGCAACGCCAGATGCCCCTGCACCGCTTCAATCTCTTCTTCTACTGAGCGAGTGAGCAGTTCGCCGGAATACCAGCCGGAGACTAAGCGCAGATCGTGCGCTTGCAAGATCGGCCCCAGCACGCTGGCCTGACGCGGGAATTTATTACCTAATTCAAAACCGGCGAAACCAGCCTGCCGCCCTTCGCTCAGACAGGTTTCCAGCGGGGTGTCCGCGCCCAGAGAAGGCAGATCGTCATTGGTCCAAGTGAGTGGATTAATACCAAGTTGAACGCTCATGTTATGTCCCTTATTCAAATAGATATGCTCGTCATACTTCAAGTTGCATGTGTGTTGGCTGCGTTCAGTCACCCGAATCACTTACCTGAGTAAGCTCATCGGGATGCCTTCTCTTGCCGCCTTCCTGAAACTCGAATTATTTAGAGCATAGAAACGGGTTAACCGCGCTGACGCCAGACGGCGATCAGTTGCAGATAGTTATCTTTAACTTGCTCAATCAATTCGGCGTCATCGATCTCGTTACGCAACCACTTTTGTGCTGGCTGGGCAAACAGGGTACGACCGACAGCAAAACCTTTCACAATCGGGAAGCCTACGGCGGCACTGAATCCCTGCTGCAACGTTTCCAGCGGCGCATCCAGCCCCAGAATCACCACGCCCCGACAGTAAGGATCGCGCTGCGCCAGCAGCGGTGTCAGTTGCGCCCAGCCTTCGGAGGACAGCGGAGGCAGTTTCCACCAGTCCGGCCGTACGCCGAGGTTGTAGAAGCGTTGAATCGCGCGCAGATAAAGCGCATCGCTGTGCGGCATCCCCGCAGGCAGAATGACTTCAAGCAGCAGTTCATGGCCGGATTGACGACAGGCCTGATAGACCTCCATCACCTTCATTTCCTGCTCGCGCCGTAGCGCATGAGCGTCTTCCGGGTGGAAGAACACCAGACATTTCACGACGTGTTCTAGCGGCCAGCTCACCAGCTGTGAGCCAATATTGCCGCGTTCCATCATTAACGGGCGCGATCCCGGCAGCTCAATCGGCCGGCCGATCCACCAGCCTTTTCCGGTGATGTCATTCAGCGCATCCTGTCCGAACGTGCCGTCGCACAGCAGACCCGCTTTGCCTTCCAGCCCTGCCTGTTGTGCCGCGTCATAGCTGGCACGCAGAATCAGCTTTTTCAGTGCCGGAATACGGCTGATTTCAGTACCGCAGTTCAACGCCATGTCTTCCAACTGGCTACGGTGATCGAACGCGATCACGCACAGCTCATGCCACTGTTTACGACGTGTCGTAACACGGTGCAGATGGTTAAGCTCTTCGTCCAAATCAGGACGTGGGACGCTCGCCGCACGGGCCAGATAGTTATCCAGTTCGATCTTGCTTGGCATGGCTGGCGCACAGCCGTGGCGTGATACCACCAGCGCGCCGCAGGCATTAGCGTATGCACAGGCTTTCTCCCAGCCCTCTCCGTTGAGATAGCCACGCAGCAGGCCGGACATAAACGCATCGCCTGCCCCCAGCACGTTCAGCACATCCACGCGCACGCCTTTGATCGTGATGCCTTTATCCAGATGGTCAGGAATCGCGTCGCTAAACACCGAGCACCCCAGCGCCCCGCGTTTGCACACCAGTTCCGCCTGCGTGTGCTGCCGCACCGTGCGCAGCGCCTGCAAGGTATCCGTGCTGCCGCCCGCAATATGGAACTCCTCCTCGGTGCCGACAATCACATCGAACAGCGACAGCACCTGCTGCAACTGCTCCGTGACTGCCTGCGCTTCAACAAAACGCGTTTCGCCATCGCCCAGCGACGTCAGCCCCCACAGCACCGGACGGTAGTCGATATCCAGCGCCGTTTTCACCCCGTTACGCCGCGCGTATTGCAGCGCCGTCAGCACCGCTTCGCGCGTATTAGGGTGAGAGAGATGCGTGCCGGTAATCGCCAGGCAGCGTGACGATGCGATGTAATCCTCGGTGAAATCTTCCGGCGAGATCGCCATGTCGGCGCAGTTATCGCGGTAGAAAATCAGCGGGAAAGTATCGCGATCTTTAATACCCAACAGCACCAGCGCTGTCAGACGTTCCTTATCGGTAATTAAATGGCTGGTGTCACAGCCGACCTGATTCAACTCTTCACGCAGGAAGCGCCCCATATGCTCGTCGCCCACCCGCGCCAGCATAGAAGAACGCAACCCCTGTCGCGCCGTGCCGTAAGCCACGTTGCCGGACGACCCGCCCAGATACTTGGCAAAACTGCCCATATCTTCCAGACGCGCGCCGATTTGCTGCCCGTACAGATCGACAGCAACGCGCCCCATGCAAATCACATCAAACGTCTTTTCCTTATTCATAGCGGCCAATCCTGTAAAAAATCCTGCAAAAAAGAAGAAATCACGTCAGTTGGCGTATTAGCCCACCTCATCCACATTCACCCAGCGCGCCGTTTCGTGTGACTGCACGATCGCATCCAGAACTCGCGAGACTTTCCAGCCCTCTTCGAAATCCGGCCACATCGGGACGTCAGCCGCAATACCGTCGATCAGATCGCGCACCTCCACCGTTTTCTGATCGTTAAATCCAATACCGTGTCCGGCGCTGGCGCAAAAAGCCGCATAGTCAGGATGCTGCGGCCCGGTCAGCAGCGTTTTAAATCCCTGCCGGTTCTCCGGTTCGTCATGCCGATAAAGCTTCAGCTCCGCCATGCGTTCCTGCGTGTAACTCAGCGTGCCTTTCGTGCCGGTCACGACATAGGTCAGGCCCATTTTGCGGCCGCAGGCGATGCGCGACGTTTCAATCACGCCGCGTGCGCCGCTGGCGAACCGCACCATTGCATGCGCCTGATCTTCATTCTCCACCTGTACTAATTCGCTGCTGCCCGGTGCCGTCGGACGCTGCGCAATCACCGTTTGCAGGTCACCGCAGACGCTGGCGATATCCCCCACCAGATACTGCGCCATGTTGACGATATGCGCCGCCAGATCCCCCAGCGCGCCCAGCCCAGCCGTTTCTTTGAAACAGTGCCAGTCGGCCGGTTTGTTCGGATCGGCCAGATAATCTTCGTTATGCGTGCCGTAAAAATGCACCACGTCGCCAATTTCGCCGCTGGCGATAATCTCTTTGGCCAACTGTGAGGTCGGGTTCTTCATGTAGTTGAAGCCCACCAGCGTTTTCACGCCAGCCTGCTGCGCGGCGTCGACCATTTCTCGGGCATCACGCACGTTCAGCGCCAGCGGTTTTTCCGAATAAACGTGCTTGCCGTGCTGGATGGCTGCCATCGCCATCGTCTTATGCAGAAAGTTCGGCGCGCAAATGTCCACCACGTCAATGTCTGGATCCGCCACCAGCGCACGCCAGTCCCCTGTTGAGCGCAGGAAGCCAAACTCCTGCGCCCGTCGGGCTGCCAGCTCCGGCGATACTTCTGCCAGCATCGCCTTCACCAAATTGCCTTTCAGCGGGAAGACCGTCGGTGCCTGTGCGTAGGCGATGGCATGCGCACGACCAATATAGCCGGTGCCGATTAACCCAATGCGTACATCCTTCATATCCACCTCGGTGCGAAAAAAGAGTCGGTACGGGTGCGGCTCAGATAGCGCCGCGACGGCTCTTGGCGTAGGTGTCGAACGCCACGGCCAGCACGATAATTAACCCGGTGATAATCTGCTGGTAGTAGGCCGATACGTTCATCAACACCAGTCCGTTAATCAGAATCCCCATGATGATCGAGCCGATAATGGTGCCGCTGATCCGGCCGTAGCCGCCCATCAGCGAGGTACCGCCGATGACCACCGAGGCGATGACGCGCAGCTCGAAGGTGATCCCCGCAACCGCTTCTGCGCTACCGAGACGGGCGCTGAGAATAAAGCCCGCCAGCCCAGCCAGACAGCCAATCACGACGTAAACGCTGACCAGCACACGCTGCACGTTCACCCCAGCCAGCCGCGCGGCTTCGGTGTTGCCGCCGATGGCGTACACGAAGCGGCCCCAGCGGGTTTTATGCAGCGCCAGATAACCCAGCAAAGCGACCAGTGCGAAGATCCAGATCGGTACCGAAATACCCAGGATCTCGCCTCGCCCCCACCAGCGATAGCCGGGGTCAAAGCCGGCAATCGGCGCACCGTCGTTCATCACCAGCGTTAATCCACGCCAGATCGTCATCCCGCCCAGCGTGACGATGAACGGCGGCAGACGCAGTTTGGTGACACCCAAACCATGCAGGAAGCCAATGAAGGTGCCCATCGCCAGACATACGCCCAGTGCGACCAGCCAGCTCAAACCGTACCAGGCATCCGGATCGACAGTGGTAAAGTTGTCGCCTTTAATGACCGAGGCGGCGGTGATGGCGCACACCGCCAGAATCGAGCCGACGGACAGGTCGATCCCCGCAGTCAAGATAACGAACGTCATCCCCACGGCCATGATGCCGTAGATGGAGACTTCGGTCAGAATGTTGGTGATGTTGCGCTCGGACAGAAAATTGCTGTTCTGCGACTGAAAGAAAATCAGCAGCAGAATCATGAAAATAAACACGCCGAAGCGTTCAAAAAAGGCGATTGGGTCAAAACGTCCACGCGGATTGGACGGCGTAATGCTCTTAGAAAGCGGCTGCTGGGACATGCGTCACCTCCGTTATGCTGCGTGTAATGCGTCGTGGCAAATGGCCATCATCGTCATCAGTTTTTCTTCTGTGGCGTCATCGCCATGAATTTCCCCGCTAATCCGCCCTTCACTGAGCGTGATAATGCGGTCGGAAATCGCCATGATTTCCGGCAGGTCGGAGGAAATCACAATCACGGCGACGCCCCGTTTCGCCATATCGAACAGCACCTGATGCACCTCAGACTTGGTGCCGACATCGATGCCGCGCGTGGGCTCATCCACAATCAATACCTTGGGATTCAGTGCCATACAGCGGGCAAGAATCACTTTTTGCTGGTTACCGCCCGACAGCTTGCGCACTTCCTGCTCGCTGTTCACCATCTTGATGTGCAGCGCCTGACGGTAGGCCTCAATCAGGTCGTCCTCCTTACGGGTGTCGACAAACCAGCGCCAGCGCATCAGCGACGAGAGGTTGGAAAGCGAGATATTTTCCCTGATCGACAACCCCAGCACCGCGCCCTCTTTCTTGCGGTCTTCCGGCACCAGCGCGATGCCTTGCGACAGCGCATGCAGCGGCGTGGAGGGATAATAGGGTTCGTCATCCAGCACAAATTCACCGGTAGAGAATGCGTCAGCACCAAACAGGCAGCGTGCGATTTCCGTACGTCCCGCGCCTACCAGCCCGGCAATACCGAGCACTTCGCCCGCATGCACCTGGAAGTTGATATCCTTCAGCGCGATGCCGTGCGCATCCAGCGGCGGTTTCTCCCGGCTTAAGCCCTTCACCGCCAGCCGTACCGGCTTATCCTGATGATGTGTTTCCGAAGGCGGACGCCGGTTAAATACCACGTCACGGCCGACCATCAGGCGAATAATCTCCTGCACATTCGTGCTGGCGACATCGCCGGAACCGGTATAGCGGCCGTCCTGAAATACGGTAAACCGATCGCACAGTTGGAAGACTTCGTGTAGCCGGTGTGTGACATACACCACGCTCACGCCACGCCCTTTCAGCTCGCGCACCACACGGTGCAGGCTGTCGACTTCACTGTCGCTCAGCGCCGCCGATGGTTCGTCCATCACAATCAACTTGGCGTTCAGCGTCAGCGCTCTGGCGATCTCCACCATCTGCTGCTGTGCCACGCTCAAACGCGCGACCTGCGTCGTCGGCGCAATGTTCAATTTCAGATAATCCAGTACCGCTTTCGCCTCGCGATTCACCGCCAGCGCGTCCACGAATACACCGCTGCTTTGCGGCTCACGTCCCAGGAACATGTTTTCCGCCACGCTCATATTGGGCAGCAGATTAAATTCCTGATAAATGGTGATAATCCCCCGCTTTTGGCGCTCAACGGGCGATTCGAGCGGTAACAGCGTCTCGCCACCAAACCAGATGTCGCCGCTGGTCTGCGGCTGCGCCCCTGCCAGCGCCTTCAACAGTGTCGATTTGCCCGCGCCGTTTTCTCCCAATAGCGCATGAATCTCTCCCGGCTGTACGGTCAGCTGCGCGTTGCTCAACGCCCAAACGCCGGAGAAGCTCTTTGCCAGATTGGTAATGTTCAGTAGGGGTTCCGTCATGTTTACCTTCCTCCCGCAAGGCCGCGCGAACGCGGCCTGCTGAATACCTTTATTGATTACGTAGAAAACGACTTATTTACCCGCTTCGCCAATACGTTCGGCATCGTTCAGGTTATCTTTGGTAATCATGGTCGGTTGGTAGTCTGCCCCGGTGATAGGCGCTTTACTGCGGATGTTGTTGGTCAACTGCGTCAACGCAGTGGTCACTGCGTAGCCCGGACGTTGATCGGCAGTCACAGCCAGCCAGCCGTCACGTACGCGAGCCAGCGCTTCCGGCACGGCGTCAAAGCCGGTCACCATCACGTCGCCGGGTTTCAGACCTTGCCCTTGTAACGCTTCAATCGCGCCCAGTGCCATGTCGTCATTCGCAGAGAGGATCACCTGCGGGCGTTTAGGCAGCGAAGGAAAAACGCTTTCCACGATGCGCATCCCTTCGGAACGCATCCAGTTCCCCGTCTGGTCCGCGACGATGTGGTATTTGCTGCCACCCGCTTTCAGGCTGTCGCGAATCCCCTGCGTACGCTCGATGTTAGAAGACGAACCCGGTTGACCGGTCAGCAGAATGATCTCTGCACCATCTGGGAATTTGGTTTTGACATAGTCGGCAATCGCCTGACCGCCTTTATAGTTATTGGCACCAAAGTGCGGCACCGCTTTTTCCGTTTTTACCGAACGATCCAGCGTCACCACGGGCAGCTTGGCATCCTGAATATCGGTAACAGCGCTGGACACCGCGTTAACGTCATTCGGCGATACAACAAAGCCCTGCGCCCCACGCGTAATAGCATTTTCCAAGTCGGCGGCCTGCTTCGGTGAGCTACCCTGCCCATCCAGCACCTGCAAATTCACGCCCAGTTCTTTGGCGGCTTTAACAGCGGTGCGCTGCATATGTACTTCAAACGGCATAGCGAGATTCGGCGTACTGAAAACGATTTGTTCATTTTGGGCCTGAGCAAAACCAGACAGACCCAGTGCGATGGCGATTGCGGAAACGCTGATGATCTTTTTCATATGTCTTTTCTCTGCTTCTGTTATGAGTATGGGTGTAGGGTTGAAAGCAGGTAAAACGCGATGTGCCGATGCCGATACGGTTACACGGCGACCTCCTTGCCTTGAGCCAGTGATTCAAAGGCTTTATCCGCCAGATTCAGCGCACGCTCGCCGTCCAGCCCGGAGCATTCCGGCTGCGTACGGCCATTCAGCACGTCGACAAAGTGCTGCCACTCTGCCGCGTAGGCGGCGTGATAGCGTTGCAGGAAGAAGTATTCGGGTTTTGCCGCCAGACAGCCGTCGTCGGTCCACTGCTCAACCACGTTTTCGCGGATGTTACCCGCGCTGAGCACGCCTTTCGCGCCATGCAATTCGAGGCGCTGATCGTAGCCGTAGCCGGAGCGGCGGCTGTTGACGATGGTCGCCATCGCGCCAGAGGCGAATTTCAGCACGATGAATGCGGTATCGATGTCGCCCGCTTCACCAATCGCCGGATCGACCAGATTGCTGCCTTGCGCAAAGACCGACACGGGTTCTTCACCCATAATGAAGCGCGCCATATCAAAATCATGGATCGTCATGTCGCGGAACATCCCGCCGGAAACGCGGACGTACTCGGCAGGCGGCGGCGACGGATCGCGAGAGATAATCAGGAGAGATTCCGGCTTGCCGATGCGGCCTTCGCCAGCCAGCGTTTTGACGCGGCGGAATTGCGGGTCGTAGCGGCGGTTGAAACCGACAAACAACGGCACGTTCTGCTGTTTGACAACGGTCAGACAATCGCGAACGCGGGCAATATCCAGATGCACCGGTTTTTCACAGAAAATGGCTTTGCCATGTTTGGCAGCCAGCTCAATCAGGTCGGCGTGCGTGTCGGTCGCGGACGCAATCAGAACGGCGTGTACCGCCGGATCGTTCATGACCTCATCCACGGTTTGCACTTTGGTGTGGTAGCGTTCAGCCAGCGCCGTGGCATTGGTTGGGTTGGGATCGACCACCGCGTACAGGTTGGTTTCTTTGTGTGCCGCGATGTTCACTGCATGGACCTGACCGATGCGGCCCGCGCCCAGTAAAGCGATGTTAAACATAGGTGCTCCCTTGCTGCCTGAGTGGCGTTTAATGCCAGACTGAAAAAGTGACGGATAACGGCTAGTCGCATTCTCCCCAGCCCCATCATCACCCGCTCTTTACCACGAATCCTGATAGGTAAAATAAAACATTTATTTCAGTTTTGTATAAATTGAAAATTATGTTTTTGCGTGTCAGTTAACATTTTCATGACATCTTCGCTGTTTTCTGCAACCCCAATCACACATCTAATGAGTATGTCTGTGGCGGTATGCCGGAATGTCAGAGGATCAATCAGACGCTAGCGCACAGCGGGAAGGAAAATGAAACTGTGGTTTGAAAATGAAATGGATATTTCAGTTTCATTCGGTATTTTGGGGATGAGAGAAGCGTGCCGGCCAGCGTCAACTGGCCGCGACAAAGAACAGGTTAAGGCATCGCGGAGAAACGTTCAGCAGCCCAGTCCACAAAGACTCTTACCCTCGTGTTTAAGCGCTTGGTTGGGGGATAGATGATCGAAACGGGGATAGTAATGTTGGTATGTTCATCAAGGATCGGCACAAGCGCCCCTGATTCTACGTGCTGACTAACGACAGAGGCATGTGTTTGTCCGATCCCTAGTCCGTTAATCATCATCGCGACTAAACCGGCGCTGTCGTTAGACGCAATATCAAAACGAGAAATAGCGTGTTCCACGCCTCTGGTGCGAAATCTCAGCGGCCATGCCTCTCCCGTACCAGCGCTGAAATAGCCAACAATCTGATGACCCAGTTCAAGATCGGTTGGAAATTCGGGTGTGCCATAGCGCTCAAGGTAGCGGGGACTGGCACAGGTCACCAGCCGATCCTTATAGATAGTCTTGGCGATAAGCGATGAGTCGACCAAAACCCCAGCTCTGATGACACAATCCACACCTTCTTCTATCAGGTTTACAGGCCTGTCATTGATGCCAAGAGCCAGCTGAATATCGGGATACCGTTGCCTGAAATCCGCTAGTGCGGGGATAAGCATGAAATTCGCCAGAGAGGAATGGACATCGATGCGCAAACGTCCTTTTGCAGCTTCTCCCATCCCACGAAGCGCCGCCTCTGCCTCATCAAGACGAGAGACCAACCTTTTTATCCGTCGATAATACTCCGCGCCCTCTATCGTCAGTGAGACGGAACGCGTTGTCCGCTGGAGCAGCCGGGTTCCGAGATGATCTTCAAGATCGCGTAATGACTTACTCAACGTTGAACGAGGTACATCAAGATGCGCCGCTGCTTTCGTAAATGAGCGAGTCTCTACAATTCTTTGAAAAGCCCTGATAGCTGCGAGGTGGTCCATATTCGTATTAAAACCATGTCGATATCATTGTCTATACACAGGAACAAAGATGGCATAGTTCAGAAACTTTTCCAGCGTAAAAAGACGGCCAATTTTCAGGGTGAAGAAACGGAAAATCATATATTCGATCTCGAAACGGCCATTCCATTGGCCTGTACGTTGGTCAAAGCAGTTTGAAACCACGCTCGATTACCGTTTCACGTAGTTTTTCCCGTCCCCCCATGTATTCTATGTTCGTCGTCGCCGCGTAAACCGCATTTTGCCATGTCTTCGTCTTCATCCCAAGCTCAGTCCGAAACTTGAAGAATGCTTCTTCATACGCGGGTAAAAAGTCACGATAACCCTCTCTGTCGTAAGTGTTTTCATGCAGTACTACGGGCAGGGCCGGTCGTGGACGAATAGCACTTGGACGTTCAGTATCGGGATGGCCTACTGCCATACCAAAGGTGACGAAGCTACGTGATGGGAGATTGAGCATGTCTGAAATTTCTTTGGCAGCGTTGCGCATAACGCCAAGGAACACCAGACCAAGTCCGAGGGACTCAGCGGCGATGGCCGCATTCTGCGCGGCAAGTGCAGCATCGATTGAAGGCATCAGGAACGAATCAAGATAATCCAGTACGACGGGATCACCCCCCTGTTCTTTTACAATTGCCTCAGAACGGGACAGATCGGCTACCCAGACCAAAACGGCGGCGGCTTCCTCAATCCAGGGAATGCGATCCGTTGGCACCGTCGGTGCGATTGTGTCCGCAAGGCGCTGTTTTAACGCGGGATCGGTGACCGCGATGACGCTCCATTGATGCAAGGCACCAGAGCTGGAAGCAGACTGAGCAGCGGCGACCATCGTTTCGATCACGCCTTCAGCCAGAGGCTTAGGGAGGAAGGCGCGCACCGAGCGATGGCTCATCATCGTGACAATTTCCGGAGTCCAGTGAAAATTTTTTGGCTTTTGCTGTTGCCCGTAGCGCTGGTTAAGAAGATCGGCTTTAACGTTGAATGGCATGGTCATTAATGACTCCGATAAGAAAGACGGGATAACGAATGACCAGATTATACGAGCGTGTTCTTAACTGAATAATCCCCCTTTATTTGGAATCAGTATCCACAAGGATGGACAATCTTACTGCGGTATTTGCCATCAAAAGCATACTCAGCACGCGGGCATCCTTGCCCATCGCGACGTTATGGCGCCTTAATACTGCCGAGCGCGGGAAAGCGCAGCTTTCACACTATTGGCCGCAGACTCAATCTCTGGGTTATCAGCAACCTGCGCCGTGCCAGTGCGCCACCAGGATTCATAGCCGTGCGTCATGGTCTTCGGTAGCACCTTGATGTCGAGCAGCACAGGCCCCGCATGCTGGCGTGATTCCGTCAGCGCCTGCCTGAGCGAGGCTTCATCGTGCACTCGCCACGCTTTGCAGCCGTAGCTTTCCGCGTTCTTAGCGAAATCTACCGGAATAAGCGCCCCGCGCAGTTGCCCCGATTCCGCATCGCGATAGCGGTTTTCCGTACAGAAGCTGCCCATTCCCTGACTCATTTGCAGGTTGTTGATACAGCCAAAGCCCGCATTATCGAACAGCAGCACGGTGATTTTTATGCCCTCTTGCACCGCCGTTTGCAGTTCGGTGTGAAGCATCAAATAGGAACCGTCGCCGACCATCGCGTAGACCGGCTGTTGCGGTGTCGCAAGGCGTGCACCAATCGCTGCCGCAATTTCGTATCCCATGCACGAGTAGCCGTATTCCAGATGATAGCTGTCCGGCGTTTTCACCTGCCACACGCGCTGTAGATCGCCCGGCAACGAGCCCGCCGCGCCCACCACAACCGCGTTGTCTTCCAGCTCTTCATTCAGTATGCCCAGCACGCGCGTTTGCGTCAGATGGGTATTCAACATCTGGCGATATTCATCCAGCTTGTCTTCCAGCCCATCCACCACTTCCGGCACTAGTTCGCCTTTGTCCTGCACGGTAAACAGCCGCTGTAGTTCGCGATCCCATTCAGCACGAGCCTGTTCAACGGCCTGCTGCCAGCCGCTACGATACGATGCCGTCGCCAGCCGTTCGGCCAGCGCCTCCAGACCGACACGCGCATCGGCGATCAGGGGCAATGCATCCAGTTTTAACGCATCGAACTCGGCAACGTTGAGCAGTAAAAATTCGACGTTCGGGTTCTGAAACAGCGATTTGGATCCGGTGGTAAAATCGGTTAAACGCGTCCCGACGCCGATAATCAGATCCGCCTCGTGCGCCAGCCGATTCGCCGCCAGCCCACCCGTCACGCCAATACCGCCGCAGTTCAGAGGATGTGAGGAAACAATCGCGCCTTTGCCCGCCTGCGTTTCGCCAAACGGAATCGCAAACTGCTCGGCAAACTGCGCCAGCGCATCATGCGCGCCGGAATAACGTACACCGCCGCCGCAAATCAGCATCGGACGACGTTTTTTCGCAATCAGCGCCGCCGCCTCATCCAGCCGTGCCGCATCCGGCGGGCGGCGTTCAAGGTGATGGACGCGCTTGCGGAAAAACGAGGCCGGATAATCCCAGACTTCCGCCTGCACATCCTGCGGTAAACACAGCGTTACCGCGCCAGTATCTGCCGGATCGGTCAGCACACGCATGGCATTAATCAGCGCACTCATCAGTTGTTCAGGGCGATTAATGCGATCCCAGTAGCGGGAAACGGGTTTGAAGCAGTCATTGGTGCTAATCGACAGATCGTGATATTGCTCGACCTGCTGCAAAACCGGATCCGGCTGGCGGCAGGCAAAGAGATCGCCGGGCAACAACAGCACCGGAATGCGGTTGGCGGTGGCGGTCGCCGCAGCAGTTACCATATTTGCCGCCCCCGGCCCCACTGATGAGGTCACCGCATAGATTTTCCGCCGCTTGTGCTGTTTAGCGAATCCGACCGCGATGTGCGCCATTCCCTGTTCGTTGCACCCCTGATGCACGGTGAGACGATTCGCCTCCTGCTCCAGCGCCTGGCCAATGCCCAGCACATTGCCGTGACCAAAAATGGTCATGACGCCCTGCACAAAGGGGGATTCTTCACCGTCTACGCTGAGGTATTGCTGGTTGAGAAACCTGACCAGCGCCTGCGCCATGGTGATGCGACACGTATCCATTGAGCTACTCCTTAAATAAGGATCTGATTTCTATAATGAACTATGTATATTCAGCGAGCATTTCGTGCGCGAAAATTTAGCCATTCTTATGCTACGTTGTAGCACGCGCCCGACTCAGGGCGCTCAATCGGCGGCGCACCTACCTCAGCATAATTTTTAACGCCAGCAGAACAAAACCGGTGCAACTATTTTCACCACCCGTTATAGGTCAAATCCTCACTCTAACGTGGGCATGACGAAGCTGCTGGTGTGGTGTTCCAGACGGACGCTGGCGGGCCAGCGGCTGGTGACGGTTTTCATACGGGTGTAGAAGCGCACGCCGTCATTGCCGTGGACATTCAGCGGCCCAAAAATGGAGCGCTTCCAGCCGCCGAAGCTGTGGAACGCCATCGGAACCGGAATCGGTACGTTCACGCCGACCATGCCGGCCTGTACCTCTTCGCAGAACTGACGCGCCGTTTCGCCGTCACGGGTAAAAATAGCGGTACCGTTGCCGTATTCATGGTTGTTAATCAGCGTCACGGCCGTCTGGTAATCCGGCACGCGCACCACGGACAGCACCGGGCCAAAAATTTCTTCCTGATAGATCTTCATCTCCGGCGTGACGTTATCGAACAGCGTCGGCCCGATAAAGTAGCCTTGCGGGTGCCCTTGAACAGACAACGTGCGACCATCGATACGCAGCGTCGCGCCCTGATCGACACCGCTTTGAATATAGTCGGCAATCTTCGCCCGGTGCGGTGCGCTGATCACTGGCCCCATTTCATTTTCCTGCCCGTCCACCAGACCTGGCCCGACGCGCATTGCTTTGATCTGTGCGCTCAGACGCTGATGCAGCGCTTCCGCCGTGTCATCACCAACGGCGACCACCACCGACAATGCCATGCAGCGCTCGCCCGCCGCACCAAACGCCGCGCCCATAATCGCGCTGGCTGCCATATCCATGTCGGCATCCGGCATCAGGATACAGTGATTTTTCGCCCCGCCCAGCGCCTGACAGCGTTTACCGTGCGCCGACGCCGTCTGATAAATGTATTCCGCCACCGGCGTCGATCCCACAAAGCTCACCGCCTGCACGCGCGGATCGGTCAGCAGAACGTCCACAGCTTCTTTGTCACCCTGAACGACGTTAAACACGCCGTCCGGCAGACCCGCTTCTTTCAGCAGTTGCGCTAACAGCAGCGAGAGCGACGGATCTTTCTCCGACGGCTTAAGCACAAAGGTATTACCGGTCGCCAGCGCAATCGGGAACATCCACATTGGCACCATCGCCGGGAAGTTGAACGGCGTAATCCCGACGCACACGCCGAGCGGCTGCATGAGTGAATGGCTATCCACTCCGGTACCGACATTCGCCGAGTGTTCGCCTTTTTGCAAATGGGGAATACCACAGGCAAATTCAACGACTTCCAGACCGCGCGTCACCTCCCCCACCGCATCGGAATAGACCTTGCCGTGCTCCTGTGAAATCAGCCGGGCCAGCGTATCCATGCGTTCTTCCAGCAGCGCTTTGAAGCGAAACAGTACGCGTGCACGGCGCAGCGGAGAATGTTTTGACCACGCAGGGAATGCCGCCGCCGCGCTGGCAATAGCCTGCTCGACTTCCGCCTTATCAGACATCACAACCTGGCGAATCTGCTCGCCCGTCGCAGGGTTGTAAACCGCGGCGTAGCGCTGGCTGTTGCTGGAGGCAATCGCCCCCTGAATGAAGTTAGATACGGTTTCCATGTTTACACCTTTGTGGGTTTTGAGGAGACAAACGGCTGCTATCGGATTACAGTATATGAAATGAACATTCCATTTAACGTAAAAATAAAATAAATGTTGATTATTGTGATCCGCTGCGAATTTTTATGTAAACTTGAAGACAGCTGTCCATAAAGGCAGGCGAGCAGCCTCTGAAAATAGTCTTATCGATAAAAGGTGTGCCGCCGGAAATGTCGTACAGATAAAACAGCCGTATCCAGAAATGAATTTTCTGTTCCGTTTCAGGCGCCAGTCATGCAATCGCCCTAATGGGATAGGTTCTTATACGTCTTTGGGAGATAACCCGATATGCCCATGGCAACCAGCCTGAGAGAATTACAGGAACAGATCCGCGAGCGTTATGATTCGCTCAGCAAGCGGTTACAGCAGGTGGCGCACTATGTGTTGGATAACACCAACAGCATCGCTTTCGATACCGTCGCAGTGATCGCCGAGCGCGCTGACGTTCCCCCCTCAACCTTGATTCGCTTCGCCAACGCTTTTGATTTCAGCGGTTTCAACGAAATGAAACAGCTGTTCCGTATGAATCTGGTGGAAGAAACCGCCAGCTATACTGACCGGGCGCGGCTATTTCGAGCGATGGAAGCTGATGCCGTGCCAGAAACGCCGCTGGATATTCTGCATGAGTTTGCCCGCTCAAACGCGCAGGCGATGCAACAGCTAGCGGCACGTACCCCGCAAGAGGATCTGCAAAAAGCCGTCGATTTGCTGGCTCAGGCGGAAACGATTTATATCGTCGGGCTGCGGCGCTCGTTCAGCGTCGCCACTTACCTCACCTATGCGCTTAGTCATTTGGAAAGCAGCCCCATTCTGGTCAACGGGCTGGGAGGCATGTTTCGCGAACAGCTCAGCCGTGTCAGTTCACGCGATGTGGTGGTTTCCATCAGCTTCTCGCCCTACTCACAGGAAACCGTGATGGTCAGCGAGATGGCCGCGAAGGCCGGCGCGAGGCAAATCGTGATTACCGACAGCCAGATCAGCCCGCTGGCGACGCTCAGCGATGTCTGTTTTGTGGTGAAGGAAGCGCAGGTTGATGCGTTCCGTTCACAGTCCGCCACGCTGTGTCTGGTGCAATCGCTGATGGTATCGCTGGCCTACCGACAGGGAAACGGCGCAGATCAGAGTGAAAAACAGCAGCGCGGCTAGCCGGAACCGTTTAACCAGCAGGACAACCATGTAGGGAGAGCCATTTTATGCTTAAAGTGATCGCACAGGATTTTATTAAGCCTGAGTGCATTGAGCTAGTCATGCCGCTGTACCGCGAGTTAGTAGAGAAAACCCGACAGGAGCCGCTGTGCATCTCCTATGAGCTTTTTATCAATCAGAAAGATCCAGGGCATTTCACCTTTATCGAAACCTGGCCGGATAGAGCCGCGCTGGATATTCACTGCCAGACTGAGCACTTCCAGCGGCTGGTTCCGATGATCAATAGCCACCAGCGCGCCGAGTGCACCTTCCTGTTAATGGATGCGTTCGACAGTACTCTCCCCGCCGCTTGAATTAATCCGACGTTAGGTCGCAGGGCGGCCTAAATATCGCCGCAATTCCCTGTTATTGTGCTTCCTTTCACGCCTAAATTTAATTCATTTATTTTGAATTAAAATCTCAATTTTTTCTCATTTAACATTATTCACAACCGGATAACATACGCAAACCCGCAGCTAGATGGCGGATTAACCGTTATCTCAGCAGGGTAATGACTATCAAACAAATTAAATAATTTGATAATCATTTAATGATTCTGCCTATGCATGCTTATCCTGACCAACAACCACAAAGGATAAAAAGTGCATCGGTAGAGACGGCTCTCATTCAGGAGGAATCGATGTTTAAACTAAAACAGGTGGTCGCATTTACGGCGCTGATGGCGACGGCAGCGGCCAGCTATGCGGCAGTAGAGGCCGATAAACGCCCGATTAACGAGCTTTATCAAAACGCGTTACGGGAAGGCGGTATTGTGACCGTCTACGCGGGCGGTGACACCCCGGGTCAGCAGGATGGCATCAAACAGGCGTTTGAAAAACGCTTTCCGGGCATGAAACTCAACGTCATTGTGGACTACAGCAAATTCCACGATGCTCGTATTGATAACCAGCTGGCGACGAATACGCTGGTGCCGGATGTGGTACAGCTACAAACCTTGCAGGATTACCCGCGCTGGAAAAAAGAAGGCGTGCTGCTGAACTACAAACCTATCGGCTGGGACAAAGTGTACCCCGCATTTAAAGATAAAGACGGCAGTTGGACCGGTGTCTTTGTCGATGCGTTCAGCAACGTGGTCAATACCAAGCTGATTGCTGAAAATGCCTGGCCGACAGAAGCCAATGACTATTTACGTCCCGATCTGAAAGGCAGCATTGTCTTAACCTACCCGAACGATGACGACGCCGTGCTGTTCTGGTTTAAGCAGGTCGTAGATAAATACGGCTGGGAGTATGTTGCTAAATTCAAAGAGCAGAATCCGGTTTATGTTCGCGGTACTCAGGCTCCCGCAGACGATGTGGAAAGCGGTAAATCAGCGGCGACCTTCTCAACCGACGGCGCACTGGCTCCCGATCAAAACGCGAATTCGCGCTTCGTTCTGCCCAAAAGCGATCCGTTTGTTTCCTGGGCACAGCGTGCCGCCATTTTCAAACAGGCTAAACACCCGGAAAGCGCCAAGCTGTATCTGAGCTGGTTGCTGGATAAAGAGACGCAGAGTAATGTCTGGTATATGTGGTCGGTGCGTACTGACGTGGCACCACCTGCTGGTTATAAACCTATCTGGGAATATAAGAACACCAGCCCACAGGCTTTTGCCGACTTCATGAGCGATCGTGCCGCAGTAGAGTCATTCCGTGCCCAGATCGGTTTGTACCTCGGCGAAGTGAAAGGTGAGCCGTCCCCGGGCCACTTAGGGCTGCATCCAAAAGAAGCCTTGCCTCATTAATACGCGACCTGAGTTCTTATAAATCTAGTTGCTTCTTATAAATAAAAAGCCCTTATCACCATCCGATGGCGATAGGGGCTTCTTTTTATTCGCAGTAAATACACAAAATATCAGGCTGTAGCCTGGTGCATTCAGGCAACTTCGGTTCGGCGACGGCCTTTGTTTTTTGCCCGATAGAGCGCCATATCCGCTGACTTTAACCAGTCAATATATTGGCCCATTTCCGGTGAAATCTCCGCAATGCCGACGCTGACAAATACCGCCAGCTGCGGGGTCTGGTTCAGGAACTTCAGCGACAAACTCTCCCGAATGCGATTCACGGCGTCCAGCGCCTCTCCCGCGCTGGTCTGCGGTAAAATAACGGCAAACTCATCTCCGCCGAAGCGCCCAATGACATCCGTTTCCCGAAAGCCGGATGTCAATTCACGCGCCAGCAGCAAGATCGCCTGATCGCCGACGTTATGCCCAAAGTTATCGTTAAAGGCTTTAAAATGGTCGATATCAAACAGGACTAACGTCGCCGTACGCTTATAACGCTGGCAAATATCATACTCATGCTTCAGCAGACGTTCCCAGTGGTGACGGTTATAGAGGCTGGTCATGCCGTCATGAATACTGACTTCCATCAGCATACGTTTGTGTTCCGCCAGTTTAAGCGCGGTGGCATAGGTCACGTAGCCCAGAGAAATCGGGTAGATCAGCAACATCGGCAGACAGGCATAAATCTGTATGGGTGTCGTATCCAGCGAAACAGGCACGGCAAACAGCACAAGGGTCAGCGCGCAGCTCACACACAACAATACGATACCCTGCACAAACAGCTTTATCCCACCGCCAGCCGTACAGTTCATCCCAACCATTGCGACAATCAGAGCGCTGGGCAGAAGATTCACGCCCATAAATCCTATCCAGATGCCGCCAAATGCCACATCCAGCAATAAATTACGCTTCTCGCACCGCATAGGGTCGCGTGACCGCAGGGACAACAGGTAAGCAATGTGAGGCCAGATGAAGGTGTTAAGAAAGAGCAGCACCCACAGTAGCGTCGGGATAGGCCGGGTAATCAGCACCGAGGAAATAAAGAGAGAGCAGAGGATCGTACCGACAATCCGTGGAATATAGACTCGCTGCGAAAAGCGTAGCCCTGAGCGACGTACATCTACCGTCAAAAACGTCGGCGGCGAGGCTGACATAACGACCCCCATGCGGTTCACGAACAAATAGCGAGAAAAAAGAACATTATGGCTGAAAGCCTGTCAGTAACAGTGAGCAATTTTTGAATTTATTTTGTTACATAACGAAACTAACTGATGTCGTAAGGGTTGGAGAGAGTAGCACGGATGTTAATGATAGCTGGTCTTACCCGTGACTTTCGCCCCATTCCGATTATTGCCGTAGGCGTATCCGCCATGATAGCCCATGTTATTAAGCTGGAGAGGGCTGCAATCGGTTAATGTGAATGGTTAAAAACATGATCTCATCGGTGGTGAGATGGCAGGCGTAATTTTTTTCCACATAGTCATACACCTTCATCGCACAGGCATAAGCCCGCGGCATCAATTCAGTAATCCCCTGATAGATAGAGTCATCACCGTGATTCACCGTTTCTCGATTTAACAAACGCAGAGCAAAAAATTTCAGATGCGTCACCAAACGCTGATAATTGAGGGAGTGCTCGTCAAACGTGATGTGGAGATCGTATTTCAGAATGGTCAAAATATCTTTAATGATACCCGCACTTTGCATCGTGCTCTGCATGTCGCTGTTATTTGTCGCATTCGCCAGATGCAGCGCAATAAACCCCGCTTCATCCTCCGGTAAATCGATATCCAGTCTGCTGCGAATCAGTTCCAGCGCCTCCAACCCAACGGCAAATTCGCTGCGATAAAACTGGCGAATATCCCACAGCATCAGGTTCTTGATCGTCTGCCCTTTCTTATGGCGTTGAATCGCAAAGTTAATATGGTCGCTTAAGGCCAGAAACAGCGTGTCCTGTACATCAAGTCGCAGCGTTTTTTGCGCCAGGGTAATAATTTGCTGCGTCACGGCCAGGCAGTCAGGTGGAATGTCAGCCAGCAACTGTGACAACACATCCGCTATGCCGTCGCTTTTCTTCACAAACTGGCTTTCGATACGCTGCGGATCGACAGGGTCACCCACTTTCTTGCCAAATCCGACGCCTTTGCCAATCGCCACAATTTCCCGTTGGTCATCTGCCAGCACCAGAACGGCGTTATTGCTCAGTATTTTTTCAATGATCATCGCATCAGCCGTCCTGTCTGACGGGAAGGCACACTGGCCTTCCCTACCGTTTAGCGCCTCAATGTAATATCGACAAGGCGTCTTATTTCATTATTTAGCTTCTGAGCTATCCAGACCATTGTTTTTAATCACATCAGCATACCAGTATGCGCTTTTTTTACGGATACGCCGCAGATCTTTCAGATCGAACTCTTCACGGTTAACATAAATAAAGCCATAGCGTTTCGAGCATCCCTGATGGGTGGAAATAAGATCCAACGCCGACCATGGCGTATAGCCGAAGACATCCACACCGTCGGTGATCGCAAGCTGGATTTGCTCAATGTGGCGTTGCAGATAGTCGATGCGGTAATCATCGTGAATCTCACCGTTTTCATCCAGCGTATCAAACGCGCCCAGCCCATTTTCCGTAATGATCAGCGGTAAATGGTAGCGATCGTGCAGCTCACGCAGCGTATTGCGGAAGCCGATCGGATCGATCTCCCAGCCAAAGGCATTTTTCTGCAACCACGGATTACTTGCTCCGCGATGTACGCCTTCTTCACCTGATTTCAGATGCTGATCGCCGCCGCGCGCCGTTTCATCCTGTCCGTCATTTTTACTGGCTTCCACCGTTTGCGAGGTGTAGTAGTTAAAGGCGATGAAATCGGGCTTGGCCGATGCCAGAATATCCATATCGCCGGGTAGAATCTCTGGCGTATAGCCTTTTTCTTCCATATAGCGCCAGGCCGCGGTGTTGTAGCGCCCGTATACCGCCATATCCAGATATAGCCAGTTGCGGATCGCGTTATAGTTGAACGCTGCCATGACATCTTCGGGCTTCGGTGAGGCCGGATAAATCAACGCAATGTTGGGTGCCGGACCAATTTTTGCGCCGGGCACTTTTTCATGCAGCGCATTCATCGCTTTTGCCTGCGCCACCAGCATGTTGTGGTTCTGCTGATAGAGATTCTGCTTCGGATTTTCCAGCGTAGGGTCCAACGTACCCAATGCAGAGCCGTGCAAAATCATCATGTTTTGTTCATTGATGGTCAGCCAGTACTTCACCTTGTCGCCGTATTCATCAAACAGCACGTTGGCAAAGCGCTCAAATGCATCCACCGTTTCCCGGTTATACCAACCGCCTTTTTCCTGTAACGCCTGCGGCAGATCGAAATGGTACATCGTGACAATCGGCACAATGCCGTAATGCAGCAATTCATCGATAAGATTGTGGTAAAACGCAATGCCCGCAGGGTTTACCTCGCCGCTGCCATCGGGAATGATACGGCTCCAGGCGATGGAAAAACGGTAGGTTTTAAAGCCGATATCGGCAAACAGTGCGACATCTTCCTTGTAACGGTGATAATGGTCGCTGGCGACGGTAAAGTCCGTTGTACCCTCAGGATAGGACGTTCTGGCATCAATCACCGACGGCCCTTTGCCGTCTTCATTCCATGCCCCTTCAACCTGATAAGCCGATGTCGCCGCGCCCCATAAAAACCCCTCAGGGAAACGCTTAAGATGATGGTATTTCACGGTTTTTTTCCTTTTCTCAACGAGACAATTTCTCAACAAGACAGTTTCTTAACAAGACAATGTCAGCGAGATATCACTGATATTATGGGTAGCGCGCGATCGGGCTGGATTCGGGCAAAAAAAAACCTGATACGAACATGTCTGAATAACATGCGTCGTATCAGGTTTCGCTCAGGCCTTCGCCCGATCACGTCCTTCTTATCGGGTTATATCTGCTAACCGCCCTAGACTCAAACCAAGGTCGGACAATCTGTGATGAATATCACCGATAATTTCCTCGTCTGAGCAAGGTGTATCCTCTGCGCCAGCCCTCTCAGGTATGCAGACTCACCGCTCGTGCCCATCATCACGGTCGTGCACGCCATTACCATTGAGCCTCACGAGCCGTTTCAACAGCCTTAGCAGTTTCATTCCATCCGGCGACCCTAGCCCGGTGCAGGCGTCCCATCCTTCAGAGGCGACAAATGCCCCATTATTTCCCCGCACGATATCCTTGCAGCTATTACGATTACGGTACAGCAAGGGAGGGACAAACAATGATGCCGAGTGGGTCAACGCCAGCATGCGCGCCAATAACCCCGCCCACAGCGGTGCGACAGCGCTGGTTCCCCCAACCACCCCTTCCCGCCCGTTAACTTCAACCAGATAGCCAGTTTCAGGATCGGCATTGCCGCTGACGTCAGGTACGCCGCGGTGTTGCAAGGGATGATGACCGCCATATTTGTCGGCCAGAGATATCCCTAGCTGCCAACTGGGCAACGCAAAGTGCTGGCTAACGCCACCGCCCGTCGCGCTGCCGTCTCGGCTATGCCAGGTGGTTTCTTCCATTGATTTTTGCAAGCGAGTGCCGCCACAGGCTAAAACGTAGGGGCTGGATGCCGGGAAATCGACGTGCAAACCATGGGGTTCACCATCCTGTGAACCACGATCGCCAGAGGCCACGCACACGGTAATACCTAGTGCAGCCGCAGTCTGAAAGGCCTGGTTGTACACCTGTAATGATTGCGCAGTCCATTCTGACTCGCTGGAGCCCCAGCTAATCGAAATCACCGACGGCGCATTTTTCTCATCATGAATCGCTGCATTGATCGCTTCTAAAAACCCGGCATCGGTATTCGGAGCAAAATACACCACAACTTTAGCGGCGGGTGCCAACGTACCCGCAATTTCGATATCCATCTGCACTTCGATATCAATCGGGTTCACCTCTTTGTCGCCATCTAACGAAGCAAGGACATTCTTAGCGCCCCCCACACAAACATCGACAATCTGAGGCGGATTGACGCCCATTCGTTTAAAATAGTGCTCCAGCTGCGGTAAGCGATATCCGCCCCCCAGTTCAATAATGCCGATGCACTGCCCCGCGCCATCATGTTCCGGGAAGTCGTAGTGTTCCGCCAGTTCAAGTGGTGTATAGCCCGACAGACGTTTTGCCGTAGTAGAGAACGCGTCATTCATGCGCAGGTAACAGTTCGACGCCAGACGCTCATCAAGGCCTAGCACGGCGATAACCACGCCCTGTAGGTATCCCGGCAGATAAATCCCCCCCGCTCTCCCACGAAATGCCCCATGTTTGTGGTCATACCGGGCTAAACTTACGCGAAACGCCTGCTCCATTTGCTCTACTGTCCCTGTCAAGAAGACGGTACGGCTGGCAGCATGTTCACGCTCGATAGATAACCGATAATGTCGCGCAAACGCACGAACATGCTCTATATCGGCCTCATCAGCGCTGAATTTTCTGGCGTAGCTGGCTCTCGATAGCGGCTTATTGGCGCTAATGCCACCAAATTGTGGATCGATGCTATCGTGCAGTTCGGCGTAATACTCATCATCTGGCGTCGTAAAACGCAACACCAGCATGACTCTGACGCTTTCATTAACATCGCAGCGTTCGCGGTACGCTGCGTCAGCGATACTTCCGCGTTCACTCCCTTTCAATAATTGGTAAGTCATCGTCTTCTCTCCACTCAGCTATTTGCCGTCTGGTTCAATTTGACTCAATGCCGCATAAATCTGGCGTTTGTCGTTCTGTGACAGATGCTCAACATTAATAGAAGAAAGAAATGCAGCCTCTTGCTGGGGCGCAAAATGCCCGCCATTCGCAAGATAACGTTTAATACTCACCAAGAGCTGGTCATCAATCGTGAGCAGCGTGGGTCTAATGGTGTCGTTCAGCGAAAGCGGCGTCCAGTCGCTCTCTGGTGCCGCAAGCCAGTCAGCCATGTAACGATACTGAATTGCTTTGCTGGCATTCATTAATGAAGTCACGAACAGCTGTGTACTCTGAGGGGATAAACCAACGGCAGCAGATTGCTCCCGCGCCTTGCTCAAAATACGTTCCTCTTGTTTTAGATCCTCAACGGGCAGGTGTTGACGAGCCTTATACCCCGCAACATCTTTCATCAACACCATCCGCTCCTGAATCAGTTGATAGATACCAAGAGGATTATCCTGCGCTGTGGCATAGAGAGGAACAGACCAAACAGCGCTCATCATTAACGAGATAACAGCGGAAATAGGCAAATTCATCGGGTTGCACTCTCCTGTTAGCACTACCATGAAGATCTATGGCTATGTTTTATTTCGCCATTGCGGCAGGAGATAATAGGTTTCGCTATATGAATCTTCCATGACGAAACTATTTCAATCATTACCCTCAGGACACACTTCGTCTTAACAATGCCCCAGTTCGTCACGACGATCGTGGTTAAGCTATTAAATTATCATCGATTTATGGCTAAAGACTCAGAAGCATCATCCTCAGTACGACATGATTAAGATACAAACGATAACCAAATGAAATAGTTCATTTTAGTTATCAAACAACTTTACTCTGCAAAGCCAACAGGCACAAAAAAGCCCGTCGTGGCACTTGACCATGACGGGCTTGATTAAGCCTAAACGGATCGGGATCGATTAATGATCGGTGAGACCATACAGCGAGCTACGGCGCTGTAGCATTTGACCACCGTCACGCGTCAGCGGTACCCAACCGACCGCCCCACGTTTCACCGTCGGTTCAGTGAACAGCAGATCAAACGGTATGGAGACGTAGAAGCCCTTGCTGAAGCTCCCTTCACCATATTCAGCGGCGCTGACGTTGGTTTTGGTCGCAAAGGCACCTGCAACAATCCCGCTGTCAAAGCGGCGAGACAGATCGAGGGTGACCCCTTTGTCCCCTGCCAGATAACGGCCCACACTCACTTTCGCCACCGCACCTTCCATAAACGGCAGTTCCCAGTAGGCAGTCAGATGGCCTGTGACCACATCGTAATCGGCCATACGCATGATGTCGTTCCAGTCACGCTGTTTGACATAGTTAACATCCATCCCCAGCGCCCAGCTTTTACCAAACGGCCGATACAGCACCTCAGACCCGACACCCGCGTACATCATTTCCAGATAGCCGCCGTAGACCTGGGTATACCAGTCCTGTGCAGGGTTATCCCTACGAGTCAATTGCAGATTGGTCAGCAGCAGATCCGAAGAAGTGACGTATTCACGCACCCAGGTTCTGACGCGTGGCAGCGCTGCGCCATCCGCCGGCGGCGTTTTGTAATTGAACTTGTCGTAGTTATCCAACAGGTTCAGCGTCGCGGTTCCCCCTACGCTCCAGTGATCGCTGATCCGATAGTCAACGTTACCTTTCAGCGCAATCTGGTACATATAGAAGGACTCAGCGCCACCGAAAGACTGCGTCAGCGTCGGATCTAATGAATACGTCAGGCGATCGGGTTGCGCAAGCAACACCTGCTGACCACGAACATCGGATACCGGCTCTTTACGATGCGTTTCAGGTTCTGGTTGACCAAGCGGAACAGCGGCCTGCTTAACCTGATGGAAAGCTTTGGCATCCACTTCCGTGCTGGCAATCGGTAAGCGCTGGCTGCGCTGAACAATGTGATATTCATCAATACCGTTCGGTACATGGTTTGCCAATACCGTCGCCGCGCGCTGTGTTGCCTGATCGCTGTCGCGATACTTGGTTTGATCGGCAACAATGGTGACCTGTTTTTGGTCCGCGTAGATATCGGCATCCTTAAAGCCGGCCTTATCATTCAGCTCTTTCGAAACGAGCTGCCAGTTTGTGCCTTTGCCATCCTGCACCGGCGCATAGACGGGTGGTGCATCGTCTAAATAGTTCGGCTTCAGATCGTTGAAATTAGTGCGCAGGGTAAAGCCCCACATCAGGGTATTACCGCGCTGCCACGACAAGGTGGTATCTAACACATCGCCGACGCGATAAACCGCACCGATGTTGAAAGGAGAATCATGCTTAAGCTGCTGCGGCACACCATTGGATGACGTTCTTTCTGCACTGTAATTGTTACCGTCGTATTCCAGCTTTAAGCGCAGAGGATCCCAGGGGGTCTGGTACTCAATACCACCAAACAACGCGGCAGGGCCATGGAAGAAATTACCGACCTCAAACTCTCCCCCGGTACCTGAAAAATCTTCACTACGCTCGCAGAAACTCGCTTTCAGCGAACAGGCAGGGTTTTTAATATTGCCGCTCTGGGCCATATTGCCCCACCCCATACCCAGGGTGAAATCAAACGGCCCCATACGCTTACTCGCCACCAGGTATTCGCTATCAAACAGGCCCGTACCGGCAATATCACGCAACCCCAGCGACACATCCGGCATCCAGTAGCTTTCCTGCCACAAACGGGCTTTGACATCGAATGACTTATCTTTATAGGTTTGGCTACCGCTGAAAGAGGGATCATTACTATAAGGGCGAGTACGGATGTCGGTATAACGCACCGTCGTTTCCAGCCAGTCAAAGAGCTGGAGCGATATGGAATAACGCCGATATTCCTCATTATCGCGGTAGTTAAGGCTGAATTCGCCCGTTTCCGCCATACGTGCGGTCGGCATCTGCAACAGGCCCGTGCCGCCAAAATCAGACTGTGATACCCCCGCAGGCTGAAAGCGCATATTCGGGTTTGTCGCAGTACGGCTACTTTCTGTTTCCGCCGCCATCGCCTGCGCACTCAAGATGCCGCCAATCGCCAACGACAGACAGCTTAATTTAACGTTTCTGTTCTTGGTCATTCGAGTGGAGTCCGGTTAGCCAGATAGTCAGCAAGCTGATCGTTAAGTGATGACATATCCTGTGGTAAAACTGCGGGATCAAAACCGATAAAGAGCGTTTCCCCCGCCGCGGGTTCAACATGCTGACGGTTCCACAACGCCAGCGGCACTTTGCGCCACTTGCCATTTCCCGCTATCAGATAACCATAACTGTTATCCGCCCCTGCAAGGAGTCGCCGTCCAGAGAGATAATTTTCGACCGACCATCCGGCACGCAGCGCCACTTTTCCCGACGTTTCCAGTTCCCCCACATCAGCAGAGGTATTGACCAGGCCAATCAGCGACAGCTTGTCATCATGAGGTGCCACATACAGTGCATATTCCCCCACCAGAGGGCGATTATTTTCTGCATATACGCGCACGCGGTCAGGATCTAAATCTGTGCGGATACGCCCAGCGACATTAATCGGATTAATGGTCTTTCTCAGCAGCCAGGCAGAGATCGCCAGATCGCCATCGCCTGAATTGCGCCAGCGCGTTTCCAGTTCAGCCAGCTTTTGCAGCAAGACATCCCCTTGCGCGCGTACTTTCTGCGTCGTCGCAAAATCAGAAATAAATGCGGTTTGCCAGTTAATATTCTGTGGCCAGGGAACCTGTTCGTAAAATTTTTCAAGACGCGTGCCGTCGTCAAGTTTAACGACAGCGACCGTCTCTTGAGGCGATTTCACCGTCAGTTGCGCAGACGTCGCGACGCCGGAAACCAGCAGCAACAAGGTAGCGATACGATTGAGTGCCAACATTGCAGCCCCTTATTGTGCGTAGGGTTTTAATACGGTGAATGTAACCAATGCCATACCCGGCCCCATATACTGCTGGCTTTGAACCACGCTTCCGTTAGCCGGATCAAGCCAGTAACTATTCGTGTAAGATTCATTCAAGGCGGGAACAGTCACCTGCTCATCAAAGCGCAGCAACTCACGCGAGGTATCTAGAATTTTTACGATTTCTTTGCCACGAGCCTGAAAAACGGACCGGGTATCGTAACCACCACGGAAGACCTGAGCCCATTCAACCCGACTTTGCCATGTCATTGGCGTCGATGTCTTCAACAGGCCTAACGTCAGGGGATCCTGTTGCAGGTTATCCACATAGGTAATGTCTTCGCCGAAGCCCTGCGTTTTCACCAGACGACCATGTTGGGTCGCGACTATATTTTTATCGGCCCCGATCCATTTCAGTTGGTTCTGTTCAGCAAAAGCGAGCACGACAAACGCTTGCGGTGCCTTACCCACTTTCAGATAGGCTGATGCATACGGTGTATTGGCAACCTGTTTGGCCGTCACATGGGTATCGTCCTGACCCAAAAACGCCAGTTTGAAGGTTTTGCCCACCTGTTCCATATTTTGGGAACAACCGGTTAATAGAATTGAGAAAAGAGGGATGGCAATCAGCGCTTTCATTTCTGCTATTCGTTTTATTCTTGTCATGCGATGAAGTTCTCGTTGAACAGCGTAGCCCGGAAAAAGAAAGGCCACCGAAGTGGCCTTGGAACTTAAACGGAATTAACTACGAGTACCAGTGACTGTCGTTGTTCCCGTGCTCGGGCTGCTATCGTCATTGCTGGCAACAGCAACAGCGACACCAACAGCGACAGCGGCAGCAACACCGACTGCAATCAGAGCAGTGGTACCGGCAGCAGCACCGGCACCAGCAGCACCAGCGGCAACACCAACGCTTGCGCTGGAGGTCGTGGTGGTCGTGGTACCCGCAGCCGTTGCGCTGGAGACGCCATCAACAGCAAACGCGTTTGACGACATGGCCAGTACAGCAGCCAGCGTGATTAACGTTTTCTTCATTACGATTTCCTTTTTAACATGAAGTACTTCAGGGTGGGGTACCGTCGAAAAGACCATACCCCGTCCTTCATTCCAGCCAGCATAACGGCAAAACTATCTATTTTTGCGTCGTTACCGACCGTTACTGGGATCCTCCCAGTAATGAGTTACAGTTCAATGGCGATCAAACCATCTATGAGATCAAACCACCTCTGATAAGCAACACCAGAAAGCAAAACTACAACTCGATTTTTGCAACACTGTTAAAAATAGCAAGATCCCGATGTAATAAACAGCAATGATCTCGGTAAAAAAGCAGATTTCTTTAATGAAATTTACAGTATTGCAGAAAAAAAGTCATAGATATCTTAACGATATCAATCCACTGATTCAGCAATATAAAAAACGCCAGATATTTCCTAATCTGGCGTTTTATTAACAAACAGCACTATCTAAGCATAAGAAACGATTATTCCAGCCATTCGGTATGGAATACGCCTTCTTTATCCGTACGCTTATAAGTATGAGCACCGAAATAGTCACGCTGAGCCTGAATCAGGTTAGCAGGCAATACGGCTGAACGGTAGCTGTCGTAATAAGCAATGGCCGCGGAGAAGGTTGGCGTCGGGATACCTTGCTGAACAGCGTAAGAGACGACGTCGCGCAGAGCTTGCTGGTATTCGTCAGCCACTTTCTTGAAGTAAGGAGCCAACAGCAGGTTAGCGATATCCGCTTTCTGCTCATACGCATCGGTGATTTTCTGCAGGAACTGTGCACGGATGATGCAGCCAGCGCGGAAAATCTTGGCGATTTCACCGTAGTTCAGATCCCAGTTGTTCTCGTCTGATGCCGCTTTCAGCTGTGAGAAGCCCTGAGCATAAGAAACGATCTTACCCAGATACAGTGCACGGCGCACTTTCTCAACAAACTCAGCTTTGTCACCACCGAATGGCTGAGCCGTCGGGCCAGTCAGCACTTTAGAGGCAGCAACACGCTGATCTTTCAGTGAAGACAGGTAACGGGCAAAAACGGATTCCGTGATCAGAGACAGCGGCTCACCCAGATCCAGAGAGCTTTGGCTGGTCCATTTACCCGTGCCTTTGTTAGCGGCTTCATCCAGAATCACATCAACCAGGTATTTGCCTTCTTCATCTTTTTTCTTGAAGATATCGGCAGTGATTTCAATCAGGTAACTACTTAACTCGCCTTTGTTCCACTCAGAGAACGTCGTAGCAAGCTCGTCGTTGTTCAGATTCAGTGCCTGCTTGAGCAATGCATAGGCTTCAGCAATCAGCTGCATGTCGCCGTATTCAATGCCGTTATGCACCATCTTGACATAGTGGCCTGCACCATCAGCACCAATGTAGGTCACACAGGCTTCGCCATCAGCACGCGCGGCAATCTGTTCCAGAATCGGAGCAACCAGTTCATACGCTTCTTTCTGGCCACCCGGCATGATGGAAGGCCCTTTCAGCGCGCCCTCTTCCCCACCAGATACGCCTGTACCGATGAAGTTAAACCCTTCAGCGGACAGTTCGCGGTTACGGCGAATCGTATCTTTATAGAAGGTGTTACCGCCATCGATCAGAATATCGCCCTTTTCCAGGTAAGGTTTCAGCGATTCAATCGTTTTATCGGTTGCTTCACCGGCCTTCACCATCAGCAGAATACGGCGGGGTTTTTCCAGGGATTCGACAAACTCTTCAACGGTGTAAGACGGCACCAGTTTTTTACCCGGATTTTCCGCGATAACTTCATCGGTTTTATCGGAAGAACGGTTAAAGATGGAAACGCTATAGCCACGGCTCTCAATGTTCAGCGCCAGATTGCGCCCCATCACCGCCATACCGACAACGCCAATTTGCTGTTTGGACATTAAAGCAACTCCTGTCTGAAGGATAACCTGCCTGCAACGGCGACAACGCCTCGCATTGCGACCTCGCAAGCAATTTAAAAACAGGCCGACATGGTAACTCAGCTTTGCGTGAGTGGGTAGTGATTGGTTTGATAGCGAAAGCTCACCCAATCGGAACGTATGGCGGGAAAAAGAAAAAACCGCAGAACGATTCAACGATCTGCGGTTTTACAGCGAGTTATCACGCAATATTACTTTTTCAGCAGCGCCTTAATACTTTCTTTAAATTCGGCACCAAACTCAGGATTGCGCAATCCATAGGACACAAATGCCTGTGCATAACCCAATTTACGGCCGCAGTTAAAGTTCTTGCCTGACATTTGCACAGCATCAACCTGCTGAGTCGCAATCATGTCGGCAATGACATCCGTTAACTGAATACGTCCCCATGCGCCAGGGACCGCTTTTTCCAGCAGTGGCCAGGCATCAGCAGTTAATACATAGCGCCCGACCGCAGAAAGGTCAGACCCTGTTTCAGAGGGTGCCTCAGGCTTTTCAATCATAGACGTAATTGCTGCGGCATCGCCCGGGTTCACCAGCGGTTTGTCACAATCGACAACAGAATACTCAGGCAACACCTCATAAGGACGATGCTTCACCAGCACCTGGCTACGCCCCGTTTCTTCAAAGCGAGAAATCAGCAGCGCCAGGTTTTCTTTCGTCTGATCGGCCGTGCTTTCATCCAGCACCACATCGGGCAACACCACCACAAATGGACTATCGCCAATGATTGGACGAGCACAGGAGACCGCATGCCCTAACCCCAGCGTTTCTCCCTGACGAACGTTCATGATCGTCACGCCTTTCGGGCAGATGGACTGTACTTCAGCCAGTAGTTGACGTTTGGCGCGTTCTTCCAGCAGAGATTCAAGCTCAAACGAGGTATCGAAGTGGTTTTCAATTGCGTTTTTAGACGCATGCGTCACCAGAACAATTTCTTTAATCCCCGCCCTCACACACTCGTTGACGATTTTCTCAATCACCGGGCGGTCAACCAATGGCAACATTTCCTTAGGAATGGCCTTGGTCACTGGTAACAAATTCATCCCTAAACCTGCTACAGGGATAATAGCTTTCAATGATGTCATGGATTGACTCTCTTCAATCTGATGGTTTTTATCTGGAGAACGATTTTTTTATCGAACACTTTTCACTTAGCAGCGTAATCCCACAACGCCATGCATGACACTAAGATTACACCCAATCTGTGACAAAGCGATCTCAGGTATCTGACTTTTTCTACTCCCACCTCGAATCGATCGCTGATTTAATCAGCAAGCTCGGCATAGAGAAGGTATATAGATGATACTGAACTCACATTCTGATTTAGTAAGCTGGGATTTATTTTTAAGATGAGGAGTCAGTTACTCTATAAAAATCAGTTCTGCCGTAGTAACCGTAGAATATCCTCAGTTTTTTCAACCATCAGAGCATGGTCAGCTTTAGACTCTACATTTAAGCGGACAACAGGTTCAGTGTTAGAAGAACGGAGGTTAAATCTCCAGCATTCAAACTCCAGGCTAATGCCATCAGTTTCGTCGATAGACGAAGCCTCAGGTAAGTAAGCGGCTTTAACACGCTCTATCGCTTTAGCCGGCTCATTCAACGTGGAGTTGATCTCGCCAGATGCTGGATATGCCTGCATTCTTTCACTTACAAGATCCCGTAAGCTCTTATTTTTTACACAGAGTAATTCCGCAACCAACAACCACGGAATCATTCCAGAGTCACAGTACGCAAAAGAGCGAAAATAATGGTGGGCGCTCATTTCGCCACCATAGATCGCATCTTCTTGTCGCATCCGCTCCTTAATAAAGGCATGACCAGTCTTTGACATAACCGGTTTTCCCTGATGGGAATTGACAATATCAATGGTGTTCCAGCTTAACCGAGGATCATGGATGATTTTTGCACCAGGCTCCTTTTGCAGAAAGGCGTCAGCTAATAGGCCAACGATATAATACCCTTCGATAAATTCGCCAAGATGGTTAAACAGGAAACAGCGATCAAAATCACCATCAAACGCAATCCCCATATCTGCTGAATGTGCAATCACTGCATCAGAAGTATCTTTTCTACATTCTGGCAAAAGTGGGTTGGGAATACCATTCGGAAATGAACCGTCAGGTTCGTGGTGTACCTTGATAAAAGTTACAGGCATATTTAATTTATTGAACTGCTCTTCCAGGGCGTCAATAACATGGCCTGCAGCACCATTACCGCTATTAATGACCAACTTCAATGGCTTGAAATTATCTGGCTTAATATAGCCCATCAAATGTTCAATGTAATTTTCAAGTACGGAAATTTTAGTATAGCTGCCACGAGCACCCTGCTGGACGGGGGAGAAATTATTTTTTTCAGCCAGTAATTGTATATCTCGCAACCCCGTATCGCCGCTAATAGGCTTAGCACCATCACGAACCAATTTCATGCCATTATAATCAATGGGGTTATGGCTTGCAGTTACCTCAATACCACCATCAACTCCAAGGTGGAAAGTCGCAAAATAGACTTCTTCAGTACCGGATAAACCGATGTCAAGCACCTGAACACCAGCATCCATCAGCCCATCTGCCAGAGACAACTTCAGGCTTTCGCTCGTTAAACGAACATCACCGCCGACGACCACACGCTCAGGTTTGAGCAATTCGCCATAGGCACGACCGATGCGATAAGCAATATCATCGTTTAATTCGCTTTCTAGGCGACCACGAATATCATAAGCCTTAAAACAAGTTAACTTTTCCATTATTTATCACTTCTTAAAAAACTGGGGTATTTTAGATAAATTCTTTCCTGCAACAGCGCTTAGCCAAGGTAGTTTATTGCTCTTCATCGCCTTAACATCTTCTTTTGTTTTCATTATCATATTGGACAAAGAGCGATTACTCATACCACCGACCCTCATGTTTATAATAACCTTGGGTATATATTTCACTGTTACTTTATGAATCCAAAGATAACGAAGTAAAGAGTCATAGTCGGCCGATATTCTATATGACAAATCAAAAGAGCCAAAACATTGGTAGCAAGAACGCTTCATATAAAAAGTTGGGTGTGGAGGCATCCACCCAAGCTTCATTTTATTTATATCAAAACCACCGCTTACCCATTTACGAACAATCACATCGTTGTCTGTCGAAGAGATATAATTCAAATCACCATAGACTGCATCGGCATTCGATTCACGCATGGCATCAACGATATCTTTTACGGCATCCGGGTAGGCAAAAAAATCATCTGAGTGAAGGAAACCAACGATATCGCCAGTAGCAGCCAATATTCCTTTATTGAGAGCATCATATATCCCCTTATCGGGTTCACTTATAATAACTGATACTCTACTACAGCTACTTTTAATTAAAGATAACGTATTATCTTTAGAACCGCCATCGATGATAATATATTCTATATCAGGATAAGTCTGCGCATTTAATGACTTTAACGTATCAGATATCGTCTTAGCACTATTGTATGTAGCAGTAATAATACTTACTTTCATTTTAATACCCTACACTAATAGTGCCGACACGCAATACGTCATCCTCACCTAAATAAGCGCCACTGCGAACCTCTATAATTTCCAACATCACTTTCCCAGGATTTTCGATCGCATGTGATGTACCAATTGGTATATAAATTGACTCGTTTTCTGAGACTAAATGAACTTCATCACCCCGATGGACTTTAGCTGTCCCTGAAACAACAACCCAATGCTCTGCACGGTGATAATGGAGCTGTGTAGCCGTTCTTTCCCCAGGTTTTACGACAACCCGTTTGACATGATAACGCTCTCCTTCCGCGATTTGATCATGGGACCCCCATGGGCGGAAAACCTCGCGATGCTGCAAGTATTCGCAGCGCTCAGAACGTTTCAATTTCTCTACTATAGCCTTAACATCCTGGACGCTATCTTTATTCGCCACTAAAACGGCATCTTTCGTCTCAACAACAATAAGGTTATCAATACCCACCGTTGCAACAAGTTTATTCTGAGAATAGATGTAACTATTATTTGTTTTCTCAGTTAACACATCCCCGCGAATCGCATTTCCATTTTTATCTTTTTCTGCAATGTCCCATAAGGCGGACCATGATCCCACATCACTCCAGCTGGCATCCATCGGGACGACCACTGCATCGCTCGTTTTTTCCATAACGGCGTAGTCAATGGAGTCATCTGGGCAAATGTGGAAAGCCTTACTATCTAAGCGAATAAAGTCTAAGTCCTTATTAATGCCTTCGATCGACTTACTACATGCGTTGTAGATTTCAGGACTATGGCACTCTAGCTCTTTCAAATAGCGGGATGCTTTAAACATAAACATACCGCTATTCCAGTAATACTCACCCGAATCCAGATAGTTTTGAGCACTAACCGCATCTGGTTTCTCGACAAAGGAAGCTACGGTAAAAGCACTCTCAATCGATGAGCCTCTGCGAATATAGCCATAACCGGTCTCAGGTCGATCAGGCACGATACCAAAAGTCACTAACTTACCTTTTGATGCATGTGTAATCGCTGACGAAACTGCCGCGACAAATGCATCTTCATTTTGTATAGCATGATCGGCAGCCAGGACCAGTAGGATCGGATCATCACCATTTTGAATAGCCTGCAGTGCAGCCAGAGCAATAGCAGGAGCTGTATTACGCCCTACAGGCTCTAAAATGATCCCACTATGTTTTATGCTTTTTTGTCGCAGTTGCTCAGCGACAATAAATCGGTGTGCCTCATTGCAAATAAAAAGAGGCGACTTATGTTCTATATCATGCAATCTCATTACCGTATCTTGCAACATTGTTAAGTTACTGATTAAAGATAGAAATTGCTTTGGATATAATGTTCGTGACAGAGGCCATAAGCGAGAGCCCGAGCCGCCTGCCATAATAACTGGTAAAATCATAAACCACCCTTATTTCAAGAAATAATTCTTAGTATTTTCATGAACGTCTGGACTTGACAACAATTGGTCAATTTCGAACCAGTTATAATTATCATGTTGTTTATTTGGAAGTTGAGATAAATCAATATCAAGATTTAACTTGTAGGCCAGAACAACATAATGGGTAGAAAAATCATCGCCAGAAAAATTATCTGTATAAAAGTGTTCATAAGGTGCAATAAAATTTGCTGAGTCAAATGTTGCATTCACATTTAACTCATCTAATGCCAACCGAGTGAAGGCACTGGAAATGGTCTCATCTTTTCGTATTCTTCCTCCGGGAACAAACCAGTAATTTTTTGCAGGAAGGTTAAGTCGTTTCCCTAACAAAATATGACCACGTTTATTCTCAATGACAAAATCGATAGATATCAGAGGAGTCTTTTCAACAATTGTTTTAAAAAGATTTCTTTCCAGGAACTCTGCCATATTATTTCCTAAAAGAATTTTGATTAGCCAAAAACCAATGGTATGTTTTTAACAACCCTTCTTCTAATTCTACTTTATATTGCCACCCTAGTTTTTTTAACCTGGAGACATCCATTAATTTTCTTGGTGTGCCATCAGGTTTACTGGCATCAAATACTACTTGTCCTTGGTACCCAACAACCTTTGCCATCGCGTTAGCCATTTCACCGATAGTACAGTCAACACCTGTACCGACGTTGATATGTGACAGCATAGGATCAGTATGAGAATCATAGACGTTCTTATCCAATTCCATTACATGAATTGAGGCTGCTGCCATATCGTCTACAAACAAAAATTCTCGCATCGGTTTGCCACTCCCCCATACGACAACTTCAGGGGAATTTAAAACTTTAGCTTCATGAAAACGGCGCATTAATGCCGGAATGACATGAGAATTTTCAGGATGGAAGTTATCATTTTCGCCATAGAGATTAGTTGGCATTACGCTGCGATAATCTCTGCCATATTGTCGGTTATATGACTCGCATAATTTTATTCCGGCAATCTTAGCAATAGCATAGGGCTCGTTCGTTGACTCCAAAATACCAGTTAGTAGAGCCGATTCTTTCATCGGCTGTTCAACAAGTTTAGGATAAATGCATGAAGAGCCTAAAAAAAGCAATTTATGTACACCTGATTGGTGTGCATAATTTATGATATTGCTTTCAATCATTAAATTTTCATAAATAAATTCTGCAGGATAAGTGTTATTCGCATGAATACCACCCACTTTCGCAGCCGCAAGATAAACTTCATCAATATGCTCGTTGGCAAAGAAACTTTTGACTGCGTCCTGTGATAAGAGATCCAACTCATCGCGAGTGCGGACGACTATCTCGATATCATTTCTGGTCTGGAGTTGTCTCACAATTGCAGAGCCGACCATACCCCGATGGCCAGCAACATAAACGCGTTTTTTCATTCTTATCTCTCCACAGAAATAGATACGTCAAATCCGTGTTGCTTGAGTAAGACATGCTGTTTCGCGTTATCCAGATCTGAAGCAACCATTTCGGCACACATTTCATTTACAGTGATTTCTGGAACCCAGCCCAATTTCTCTTTCGCTTTTGCTGGATCACCCAGAAGCGTTTCAACTTCTGCCGGTCTAAAGTAACGTGGATCTACTTTGACGATAACATCACCGACTTTAACTGCAGGCGCGTTATCTCCCGTGATTGCTTTTACAGTAGCAATTTCATCAACACCGCTACCGCTAAACTCGAGCTCAATTCCTGCTTCTAATGCAGACATGCGCACAAATTCACGCACCGTAATTTGGTAACCCGTTGCAATGACAAAGTCCTCTGGGTGATCTTGCTGCAACATTAGCCATTGCATACGAACGTAGTCTTTAGCATGACCCCAGTCACGCAATGAGTCCATATTTCCCAAATGCAAGCAAGACTCTAGTCCCTGAGAGATATTGGCGATAGCGCGAGTTATTTTACGAGTAACGAATGTCTCACCACGGCGAGGAGACTCATGGTTGAAGAGAATACCGTTACATGCATACATCTCATATGATTCACGGTAGTTTACCGTGATCCAATATGCATATAGTTTCGCTACAGCATAAGGGGAGCGAGGGTAAAATGGCGTAGTTTCTCGCTGAGGAATCTCTTGAACCAAGCCGTAAAGCTCAGATGTTGATGCCTGATAAAAACGCGTCTTTTTCTCTAACCCATTAATACGAATCGCCTCAAGAATACGCAATGTGCCAATAGCATCAACATCAGCCGTATATTCAGGTGATTCAAAAGACACAGCAACATGCGATTGAGCGCCGAGATTATAAAATTCATCGGGCTCAATTTCTTTAACAAGACGAACCAGGTTAGAGGTATCCGTCAAGTCTCCATAATGTAAATGAAGATTCTGACTATATTCATCACTAATATGATCAATACGAGTTGTATTGTAAGAGGATGCCCTTCTTACAATTCCATGAACTTCATAACCTTTTTCTAGAAGAAACTCAGCCAAATAAGAACCATCTTGACCAGTAATACCACTAATAATTGCCTTTTTCATGTATATTCCTAATAAAAAACTATTTCACAAGGTTATTTAGCTTCTTGCTATTGACTTCATTAATTAATGAAAAATAATTTTCACTGATAATGCTATAGGAGAAATTTTCTACAACAAAATTTCTACCTAAACGTGCCATACTCTTCCTTTCTTCTGTTGAAAGGAAAAACATATCTTTTATAGCGTTGGCAAAAGCATAAGTATCAAACGGCTCAACAGTAAATCCTGTACGCCCATTTATAACAATATCTTTCAGACCAGATGTTTCAAAACAAACCACGGGTGTTTCGCTAGCCAAAGCCTCAGCAGCGACTTGTCCGAAGGATTCAACAAGAGATGGGATTACAGCACAATCAGCTGCCGAGTAAAGCGCAGATAGCTCCGTAGGGTCAGTAATATGACCAACCCGTGAGCATGAAAAACCCGAAAACGCTTCCGATGATTTTTCTGCACTACCAAAAATTATCAGTCGAATCCGTTGACGATCGGTGTCTGATATCAACGACTTCAAATGATTCAAAGATTCTTCAAGCTGCTTTCCGCCTTTTATCGGGTTTTTATTACCGCCAATTGCGCCAAAAATAATCAAAAAATCACTCTCGGAAAAGCCCATTTTATATCTAAATTCATTACGTTCTAGCGCACTCAATGGCTTAAAAACATCAATATCTATTGGATTAGGCAGTAATCTAACATCAGCATCTTTTAATATTTGGCTTTTTTTAGCTCTGTCAAGCATCCACAAAGAAGGAACGGTATAAACAATATCCTTTCTTTTACTCAACGCTTTCTTTTTAATTTTCCAAATATAAAAAGACCAATTGACTCCCTTAATCCCTTTTTTGAAAAATTTATATCCATGTATAAAATCAAGATCCAATTCTTCACTGCCATTTTTACAATCGGGATCAACCTTAGCATAATGCTCAACACCGCAATACAGCCATTCATCGTGTAATGTAAAGATCGAATTTTGCGGGATCTTATCAAAATCAAAAACGCTCAATGTATCATTATTTATCCAGTGAAAATGATGAATATCATTGGCGTAATTAAAAGAATCGACGACAGGTTTATAGGAAAAAAAATTAAGGGAGTGCTTTATTGGATTATTATCAAACTGCATCTTCACTAAGATAAAAGAGATTACTCGTTTAAAAAAAGACCATCTTCCAGAGTTATCCTGATTGATAAAATCAACTCCGACTCCGTCTTTTAAAAGTAAATGACCAAATTTTTTTGCTGCAATTGCAGCCCCCCCCTTAGATAAGGAGAAGGAAATCAGTTTTACTTTAACCATCAGTAATATGACTCTATTTGTTTTTTATTAATTTCACTAAAATTTATCATTGAAGTATTTGAACAAAACTCATCATATCGCTCACCCATTTCCGATATAGCATTGCTTAGTGAGGCAGTATTATTAGCGCTGAAAATTATTCCTGCTTTATAGGCTTCGACGAGATCCTGTCCACATCCAACTTTATCTGAACAAATGACAGGTAAACCATATACCAGCGCTTCTTCAACAACTAGTCCCCATGGTTCAGATGTTGAAGGGAAAATAAAAACATCGTGCTCCACAAAAATAGAATTTAGCTCAGAATTATTAACATAACCCTTGAACTGAATATTCTCACCAGCTTTGCGTTCTAAACTTTCTCGCTGTGGGCCATCGCCAACAATGGTCAATGACAACTCCGGCTGCTGGCAGAAAAAATCCAAAAGAAAATCTAAACCTTTTTCTTCAGATAATCGACCAACATACAAAAATCGGCCACGATAGGTATGCTTGTCATGTTTAGCATGACTATGCATAGCGTGATTGTTCAGCCCTACTCCGTAGGTAGTTATAATCTCACCAGGGAAAGACAGTGATTCAATGAGTTCTCTATGAGGTGCGCCACTACAAAAAGCCGTTGAGATTCGACTTAGAAACAGCTTCTTGATTTTACCTTTTAATCCAGAAACCAGACTCTCATAACGCGTAGATTCGATCACAACGGCGTTTTTCTTGCGTGGGCTAGTGAAAGCGATTCCCCAAAATTCAATGAGGTCCCAGCCGCCTATGACAATTTTTTGATACTGAACTGATCGCAATAATTTCAATAACTGAAACAAAGAGGAATATTTTCGTCTTAATTCGAAACCGCCTTGATTAATGAATTGATATTCAAAATTCATTGTACCTTTAATAAAATCGTCATTTCTTATTTCAGACCCGCTAGAAATAAACAAAACAAGAATTTTTTTGTTTTTTGCAATTTCGTTATAAAGATTTATTTTATAAAAAGCGGGGAGATGGGTAACAAATATAATGTCATACATAAAAACACCTGGCATTGGATAGTCAAGAATTACGAAAAATAAAATTCATCAATTTATTACTTGCACATTCAGGCGCCAGCAAATTAAGAACATTATTTTTTCCTTCCTCAGCAGTTTTTCTAGACCAGGCTATATCATGAATAACCTTATCAAAGGCATTTATGATTTCGTCTTCTGAATCAGTACTCAAGAAAATAGCACCATCTGCCCCCAAGACATGGCGAACATCACTGATGTCCGTTGATATCACCAGCAGGCCAGAGTTCGCATATTCTACAACTTTAGATGGAAACGTCGTATTGGCAAGAGATCCGATTATCGGCTTCAATGCAAGCCCAACATCACAATTAACCAACAGATCATGATAATCAGAGTTACTCAGTCTTCCATGGACACGAACAGCAGGAAATCCCTCACCGTTCATTAGATCCTGGAAGCTCTGTAAAGACGGACCCTGTCCGGAAATTTCAAACTGAACATTACACCAACGTTGACTATCTGAACGCATCAAACGAATTGCATTGGATAATCGCTCAGCTCCTGTATCCTCAGATAACGACCCAGACAATAAAATAGATACCTTATTTTTATCAAATACGGTGGTTTCTCTTATCACAGGACTCACAGTGCCATAATAACAGGTTGTATGTTCTATTTTTGTCATCGACGACAGTGCAGAACATGCGAGCATTGCACCATCTTTGCAAAAGGTATCATAGAGCCAAGGGACGATTGACTTAACTTTATTTTTGAGTGATTTTCTTTCATTAGAGACAATCTCTCCATCTTCAATATCTATGATTCTTTTTGCTCTAAAAATCACTGAAACAAAGAGACTTAAAATGTAAGCAGGTAGACGATTATAGAAAATGACCGCTTTATCTGAGTATCCTCCTTTAGCTATAGAACAAGCAGTAATAATAGCTAAATAAAGGAAAGTTAGTAACTCGGAAAAGAAACGAATATGGGTAAAAGGCAGATAGGTAATATTTACATTACCATTTTTTATTTTTTTGAGATTATAAAATTTAAAACCACCATTTGCCTTTCCTCGCCCCATGCTAACAATGTCAACATGTACGTCAGTATCAGCTAATGCATCAGCAAGCATAAATACCTTTCGGGATGCTGCTGGGCTATCTGTTGTTATATTTCTTTCACTTCTAACCACGTCATCAATAGCATTACAAACGATAATAATTTTCTTCATGGCAAAATACGCTTAACCTTAGCGGGCACACCAGCAACCAAAGAATTTGGAGGAACATCATCAGTGACGACAGAGCCTGCAGCAACAATAGCGCCTTTGCCTATCGTAACGCCGCCCAATATAACTGCTCGAGCTCCAATCCAACATCCCTCTTCCACAATAATTGAGGCTGCGGTTCCTTTGCCAGCTCTTCTTTCACTACCACCGATTTCATGAGAACCAGTAATGAAACTAACTTCATGACCAATATCGCAATTACTCTTTATTGTCACAACAGCCATAACATTAGAATATATTCTAACATTGGGACTGAGCCAAACATCGTCCCCTAAGAATACCTCTCCATTACCGTAGATACCACCGCCGCCGCAATAACATACCTTATCACCGACATGAACTTTAACAAGCTTGAGGAGGAACCGTCTTAAAGAGAAAAAGCGAGATGTCGGGAGAATGCAATGCAACATCCTAACAAAGAACCTAAACATACAGCTCCTTTTTATATTAAATCAAAAATTTATATCGAAAAATAAGTGTCCAACAAAGAGATTTTGTTAAGTTCGTCTAAAAAACAATACTCGTAGAAAGAAAAGAGACATTATCACTAACAATAACTGCCATAACATTTCGCTAAAGAACCCACGATAGAAGTGTAGCGTGTAATATGTAAAGAATGAATAAAGAGCTACTTTAAAGCACTCTGCATAATAAGACTCTTTTGTGTAAGATGCCGTATTATAGATTAATCGTGCAAAGAACCCTAAAAAACCACACAGAATAATAACAGCGATAAAGCCACCATTGATATACATGTCACCAAACAATGTAGCGACTGTCCCACCGCCTGTATTATATTGAGATGGATTATAACTAAATGAAATCACCCTGGATATGCTCTCGGGTTTATCTGGCCATATACTGCGTGGCACAAACATAAAAGGTGTTCGTAAGACTCCGTTTTCGATTCTTATAAATGAGTCTTTTATTATATTAATATACATCTCAAATGAGTTAAACGATTCTAGCGCAGTGACAATTAAATTCTTTATGTCATGAAAATCAGAATCTAATAACCTTTCAATAATAAACATCACATCATTATTCTCTCCCCTTCCGCGCTTCAAAAGCAGAACAAGCATTAGGAAAGGTGCACAGACCGCAATTAATAAATAATGATAAAACTTCACAGTGAAAATTTTAAAGTAATGTCCATAAAACCCCCATATTATTATTTGTTGGATGATCAACATCCTGGTAGGGGAATCAAGCACACTAAGTAAAGACAGTGAAAAGCATAACCAATATCTTACTCTACTTCCTTTTATATAGAAAAATAGAAAAAGTGTAACAAACGTGGTTTTTAGTATATATAAAATAGTTAAATACGGGTTGTTATCGGAGAATGAACTAGTGTAATCAATATCATCCCCGACCAGATTATCTTTGAGAAAGAACGTACTTAGTAAACCAGAAAGAATTAATAAAAACGCAATAATTATAAATATGTTTAGTATAAACTCTTTGCGCGAAATAAGGTCTCTTTCAAACCAAAGGAATTTTCTATTGTGAGAGTAAGATAAAAAGAAAGACAATGCGCCAGTGAGCGATATTACAAAAGCAAAGATAGAATATATATCGAACTCTGACAATACAAAGGGGACAATTATAAAATAAAAAAAAGAAAATAGAAAAATAAATTTGTAAAATCCCTTTCCAAACGGACCTGTTACTTTGTTATTTAATGAACGCAAGTCAATCATTTTATTTTTTCCAGATAAAAACCAGTTTAATAAAACCGATTAAAAAGCTACTGCTTAGAAAAAACCGAACATCCGGGAAAATAAATTTTAATGAGTATGGTTTATATTTTCTAGTTAATTGCCTAAAGGAAAACTTACTCCATTCTATTTTTGAGCGTTTGTATATTTTCTCATTTTTAAAAAGATCTATTGTCTTGTGATGATATTCAGCTATAAGAGCAAGATTCCCTGTTGTGTTATGGCTATGAATACGATAGTTAGCTAAATTTTGAGGCAAAACATCCAACGTGCCACCATTGACTGTCAAGCTAAGCCATAAGTATAGATCTTCGACCTTTAAATCTTCTCTGAAATTATCCTCAGTCAATTTATCTCGACGAATCAGTATTGTCGCTGGAGGTATATTATATCCTTCAGTCATAATTCTTTCAAAATCAAAAACTTCGACCTTCTCTCTAACTTCTCCCGGTGTGACATTGTTAAACTCATCAATCACATTCACCTGAGCACAGCATGCAACACAAGAGTCATGGGCGTTCATGTACTTGATTTGTTCTTCAAGTTTTTTTTCCAGCCACATGTCATCTGAGGCCAGAATAGCAAAGTAGTCTCCAGTGCATAGTTCAAGGCCTCTCTTTAGGGTTTTAGATAACCCTTCATTGGCTTTGTTTATATAAATAAAATCATGATGTTTTTTTAATTCAGAAATTTTTTCATGAGAATTGTCAGTCGACCCATCGTTTAAAACCAAGATCTCAACAGGTGAGTAACTTTGATTTAAAACACTAGTTATAGAGTCCACCACATATTTTTCATGATTATATACAGGAATAATAACACTAACTAAATTATTTATTGACATAATAACCTTATTTACCTTCAACCACCAATAATTGCCAAGACACTATATTTAAATACGATGACGACAAACTCTGTTTAGATTAAGGCTTACAAAGATCATGTATAATAAGTAGTTAATCAAATAAGCCAAATTCGCGCCTTGCGTACCATATGCATCAATCAAGAAGTATGACAAGACGACAAATAGCCCACTAAAAAATATCTCTGTAAAAATAAACCATTTTGTCGCACCTCTAGAAATCATAGGGTATGCATAAAGCCAACTGACGATTTTTATGACATCACCAACCAATTGGATAGCAAACAGATCCCTAGCATCTCTAAATTGCTCAGTGAATAGCAAAGATATAGCAACATCTCTTAAAAAATAAACACAAACAGCCATCAAGGAAACAACAGGAATAATGATGAGTAGTGTTTGATTAATTTCTTTTTTTATATCTTTTACATCTTTCAATGTTGACAACTTAGGCAAAAAGTATGTACTCAATGCTATTGTTATTACACCGAGGTAAACCTCAGAAATCTTCCATACGGCTTGCCATTGTCCCGCACTTTCCCAGCCAACATTAGAGACCAAAATATTACGTACAGCAATTAACGCGATAGGTACTGTTAGAGAAGAGGTAATGGCCATTAAAATATACCCACCTATTCTCTTTTTATGCTCCTTATCGACACCCCCATTTCCCCACCAAAAACGTAATGCTACCCACGGTTGGCGTAACACCCCGCATAAAAGTACAATCCCAATTAACGCCGTTTGTATAGCTGCGGCTAACAATGCTCCGGTTATTCCAAATGAAACAACCAGAGTGATCATTAATATGCATGATACTGCTGTTGAGATTGCACCAAGCATTATATAAAGGCGATATTGCTGATAGCCATTAACCACAGAGTTGACTAATGTCCCAATAGCAGCCAATGGTAACATTGCTGATGCAGCCCAGATTATCCAGGCATAATCTGGATCACGAAATAACCATTCTGCAAGCGGCCTTGCAAACAGAAATCCACTCGGCATCACAATACATAAAATAACCACCAGCCACCAAGCACTCGCCTTCCACCAGGGTGAACAAGCGCCGATTCCCTGTTTTTCATATTCAGCAGTGTAACGAACCAATCCACTACCGACTGGAGCATTAACAATTCCATTTAGGCTCACGATCATACTTTGAATCTGGCCCAGCATCGCCATTCCCGCAGGGCCGGTGTAAATGGCAACAACTTTAGCAATAATAAAACCACTTCCCATTCTTGCCAGCGTTAGTAACCCACTGAAAAAAGTCACAGAGAGTAGTTTTTTCATCCTTGGTACTCATTAATAACGGTAATAACTTCCTGTATGTCCGAATCCGTCAGAATTGGTCCCATCGGCAGGCTGAGTACCTGTTCATGTATGCGTTCTGTAATTGGAAAATCACCTTCAGAAAAACCTAAATTGCTGTAAGCCTCTTGGAGGTGTGGTGGTGTAGGGTAATGAATTAAAGTTTGTACACCGCGTTCGGTGAGATAAGCCTGAAACTTACTGCGATTATCACACTCAACAACAAATAAGTGCCAAACATGTTCTTCAAATTTTTCAGGATATACAGGTAATTTAATGAGATCGTTTTTTATTCCAGAGCAGTACAGACTTGCAATTTCTTGTCTTCTTCTATTACTTTCATCTAGCGACTTTAGCTTCACGGATAGAAAAGCAGCCTGAAGTTCATCAAGCCGACTATTAACGCCTTGATAAAGGTTTTCGTATTTTTTATGTGAGCCATAGTTACGTAAGGCCATTAATGTTTCAGCCAATTCATCATCGTTTGTGGTTATCGCTCCAGCATCGCCAAGCGCACCAAGATTCTTACCTGGGTAAAAACTGAAACCGGCTGCATCGCCCCATCCACCAACTTTTTTACCATCAAAAATAGCGCCGTGAGCCTGGGCACAATCTTCCAATATCAAGAGGTTATATTCTTTAGCAATGGTTAAGATATCATCCATCGGGCTTACTTTTCCGTAGAGATGAACAGGCAAAATTGCTTTTGTCTTATCTGTTATCGCTGCTCTTATTTTTTCAGAAGATAAGTTATAAGTATCTGGATCGGGTTCTACCAGCACTGGTACCAATTTATTTTCAGTAATCGCCAAAACTGAAGCAATATAAGTGTTCGCCTGGACAATAACTTCATCCCCTTCTTTTAGCTTCCCAAGCTCTATCCATGCTCGAAAGGTTAAAATAAGTGCATCTAATCCATTTGCCACACCTATTGCGTGCTTTACGCCACAATAATTTGCAAATTCCTTTTCAAAAGAAGCAAGTTCTGAGCCTTGAATATACCACCCTGAATCAACTACTTTTTCAAAAGCTGCTAACAAATCTTTTTTATATTCATTATTGATTTTTTTTAAATCTAAAAAATTTATCATCTTAGTTCCTTAAAAATTCTCTGTTCAGCTTCATCTATTTTAGATAATTCAAGATAATCAAAAACATTTAACCCATTATAATCTTTGATATTCAAGTCAGCACCTAAGTTTACTAACTCTTCCATTAGGTGGTAATTTTTGCTCTTTATAATGTGGTCCTTCAAGTACATTGCTACAGTCGTGCCATTGTAATTAGTGTCATTGATATCAGCCCCAATCCCCACCAATTTCTTTATAAGTTCGATATTCCCATGATAGGCAGCAACAATTATAGGGCTCCATCCTTTTTGGTTTTTCTCAAATAATATATTATAAAAAGGCGCTTCTAAAATAAGATCTTCAAAAGTCGCATTCTTACTCAACTCTAATAATTTAGAGAAATTATCTTTGTACAGCATAATATCATAGTCAATTGAAGACAGAATAATGTAATTATTACTTTCCTCAACTACCGAACCAGCTTTTAATGATGACTTATCATCCAATATTTTCGCACCAAAAATATCACACCCCAAAACCTGAGGAAGTTGATAATAGCGAAAAGTGAAAGCATTGATTTGCTGTTTTATTTGAAACGCAGTTCTATTTAACTCTATTTTTATGTTTTTATAGTCAATGCTTTTTTTAGAGTAGTAACTTGAATTGATATGACTCTGCTTTTTCCTTTCATATTTCCCTTCTAACAATTTAGGAAACGTGTCTTTTACCAATTTAGTTCCATAATGGATATACTTTAAATATAAAGAACCTGCTGTTTCGTTTTCATCAAGCGGGAACTCCTTTTGAGATATGATATCCCCAGTATCGATCCCATTATCGATTTCATGAAATGTCACGCCTGTCTTTTCTTCTGCGTTAATAATAGGCCACGCAGACGTATACATTCCTTTATATTTAGGTAAATTTGAAAAATGAATATTGAAACAATGACTTTTCTTAAATTTTTTCGTATCAATAATCTTGTCAAACTCTAAAGATATAAATACCCCTTCAACTAGATATGCATCTTCTAACGATAAAGTTGGTATTCCATTAGAATGACAGAATTTTTTGTATGACCGCTGAAATGTATCGCATCCATTATCAGTGCTATTAGTGACACCAAATACTTTTATTTCAGGATATTTTTCTAATAGCCACCCAACAAAATCAACTGCAATGTTATTTTTACCCGCAACAACAACATTCATTTTCACACCCCTGATAAAAACTCATCATAGTTTCTAATATAATCAGATTCATCATAGGGCTGATCTGCCAATACCATTAATACACAGTCATCAGAAAAATCATACATCTCCCGCCAAATGCATGAGTCAATAAGAAGACCCTGGGCCGGGTTATCTAACAGCAGATCTACCTTCTCGGTACCATCATCGAGTAAAAAACGACAAGAGCCCCGCACAGCTATTGCGACTTGCTTTAACGCTTTATGAGCATGGAATCCTCTGCGTACCCCAGCTTTCGTTTTAAATAAATAATAAACGCGTTTTATTTCAAACGGGATGTTTTTATCTTGCTCGAGTGCAACTAATGCACCACGCTCATCGCCATGCGTTTGTAATTGTATCAGTCTTATCTGCATTGAATTAATCCCGAAAATCCTTGACGAGTCTCTCTAGATATTGGCCATACTGGTTTTTAATCAGCCTATTTGCTGAATCCAGTAATTGTGAATTAGTTAGCCATCCGTTACGCCAAGCAATTTCCTCCAAACACGCGATCTTCATTCCTTGCCTTTTCTCTACTGTTTCAACAAAAGTAGAGGCTTCGATTAAGCTATCATGCGTACCTGTATCCAACCAGGCAAAACCACGCCCTAGAAATTCCACTTCCAGTTGTCCGCGCTCCAGATACATTTCATTAAGTGTCGTAATCTCCAGTTCGCCTCTTTCGGAGGGTTTTACCTGTTTGGCTAATTCAACAACTTGATTATCATAGAAATATAAACCTGTTACCGCCCAGTTCGATTTGGCTTTTTTAGGTTTTTCCTCGATGGAAAGGACATTCTTATTCTCATCAAATTCAACGACGCCGAACCGCTCCGGATCCATAACTTGATAACCAAATACAGTGGCACCCGTTTTCTTAGCAGCAACGCGTTTTAACACCGGACTAAATCCTTGTCCGAAAAATATATTATCGCCTAATACCAGGCTGCAGCTATCGCCAGCCAGGAATTCCTCGCCAATAGTAAATGCCTGTGCCAATCCCTCTGGTTTAGGTTGGACAGCATAAGAAAGTCGAATGCCAAAAGCGTCACCGGTGCCCAATAATCGTTGAAATGCACTCAGATCTTCCGGCGTAGTAATTATTAAAATATCCCGGATTCCAGCCAGCATAAGGACAGATAGCGGATAATAGATCATCGGCTTATCATAAATAGGCAGTAGCTGTTTTGAAACGCCTAATGTAATAGGGTAAAGGCGTGTTCCTGAACCACCAGCAAGGATTATACCTTTCACGGTCAACTCCAATAGAAAATCAATTTTGGGTATAAAATCTGATAGAAAATTTACAACAGATGATTTACAGCGAGGTATAAAGAAGACCGGATGCGAACATCCGGTTATCACAAGGAAAATTCAATTCATAGAGAAATATTAGCTATTTTTCTCTGATTTATAATCATACGTATAATAGTGATAATTCCCATAACCATAATAGCTTGCTGCACGTTTCACGATGGCATTCAGAATGACACCTTTTATTTCTGCACCATTCTGTTCAAAGCGACGAATACTTACCTCGATTTCTTTGAGTGTATTCACTTCAAAACGTGCGACTAAGAGGGATGTCCCTGCATGACGGCTAATAATAGCAGCATCGGTTACAGCGAGTATTGGCGGTGTATCTAATAATACAATATCGTAATGCTCCGCAGCCCACTTAATAAATTCTGGGAACCGATTATGCATTAAAAGTTCAGACGGATTAGGTGGAATTTGTCCGCGAGGAATAAAATCCATATTTTCCACTGCCGTTTTTCGAATACTTTTCTCTACGGCTATCTGCCCAGATAAAATGTCCGATAAGCCATCAACACTCTGCGTTCCCATCAGTTCATGGGCATACCCTTTACGCATATCACAGTCAACAATAAGAACGCGTTGGCCAGATTGAGAAATAACGGCACCAAGGTTAGCACTGATAAACGTTTTACCAATTGCTGGGCTAGCACCAGAAATCATCAATACATTGTTCTTCGCCTCCATCATCGCAAAATGCAGGCTAGTACGTAGACTTCTAATCGCCTCAATAGCAAGGTCGGTAGGGTTTCCAATCGCAAGTAATTCAGTAGACCGCGTGTTGCTTTTATTCGAGCGTGTTAATAATACCCGGTCTTTCTTCTGTTGCCATTCAGACAAAGGTACACTTGCATAGACATTTATACCCATTTCTTCAAGCTGTTCAGGGCTTTCAATGCCTTTATGCAGCACGGCTCTGAGCACGACAAATGCTGTTGATATCATACCGCCCAACAGCATTGCGAGTAATACAACCAGAACTTTTTTGGGTTTTACCGGGCTTAGCTGAATAGCAGAGGGATCAATTATGCGAACATTACCCACTGTACTTGCTTTATTGATACTAAGTTCCTGCTGTTTATTCAGCAATTGCATGTACACTTCTTGCCCAACATTAACATCTCGCATTAAGCGTAATATTTCCTGCTGGGTTTTTGGCATAGCAGCAACACGCTTATTGATCTTTTCACGCTCATCTTCCAGCGTTTTTCGTTTTTCCATCAATGAGCGATAAGTTGGATGCTGTTTAGTATAGAGCTTTGATACTTCTGCTTCTTTAAACGTTAGCTCATTTAACTGTGTTTCAATCGCAACCATCGTATCCAGAACGGCTTTGGCTTCTAGCGATAAATCAACAGACTCATTTTCCTGACGATAGGTGTTTAATTTATCATCAGCATTATCAAGATTTAAACGTACATCCGGAAGTTGCTCTTTAAGAAACTCAAGGCTCTTCCCTGCTTCTTCTGATTTTCTCTCGACGTTTTGCTGTAAATAATTATGGCTAATGCTATTTAATATTTTATTGGTTAGCTCGGGATCTTCGCCTTCAAAGCTGAGAGCTAATACACCTGTATCCTTGCCTTTATCAGCGACTATAAACTTACTTAATATGTTATTGATTGCTGTAAGTGAATTTAGTTTCTGAAGACGAAAAACAGTACCAGCCTCTGCTTGAATATCGCTGACCAATAAAGAAATATTATCGTGCTTCGCTATTTGTCCAACTTTGCCTTCAAATTTTACTGTATCACCAGCTTCAATTTCATACGTCTGTGAATCAAGAATACGTAATTCAATTGCCTCATCTTGCCACGACTTGGGTACTTCCAACCTAGAGACAGCAATTCTTCCAGGTTTCTCATCCATCAAGCGGGCAAAACCTTTACCAAAAATAGGAAAATATTTCTGTTGTACAACAATGCTCAGCGATAAATCATCTACTGTTTTACCGACGACCATCCGTGATTTTATAATTTCGATTTCAGCAGCTGACTCAGGTTTTGAATCAGGTAAAGAGCTAGAGATATCTTTCAATAGCGCGTTACCTGAACCTTGCTCTACCTGAACTAGCGCATCTGCTTTATAAATCGGCGTCGCAAACGTGGCATAAAGAATACCGATAATAGTGAAAACTGCCGTAACACCAATAATTAACCAGCGATTATCCAGCAGTGTTCCCAACAAACGACCTAAATCAATCTCATCCGAATTTGTTTCGGCTGTTTTTACTGAAATTTTCTCTGCCATGGGTTTCCCTGACTTGTTAACGGCTTAATGCTTGTGCCCACTTCTGAGCAGATTGCTCAAGTTGCAAATAGACAAACTCAAAGGCTTCGCGACTTTTACGATAAGGATCAGCAATCTCCTGCTGTTCCGACCAGCGCCCAAATAACATTGTCTTACCACGTACTTCAGGGGCGATACGGCACACGCCATCAATATGTTCTTTTTCCATCACGAGAATAAGATCAAACTGACGACACAAAGTCGACGTTAATTGCTGCGCCTGATGCCCTTCGAGAGAAAGGTTATGTTGGTTTGCTACTTCAGTCGCTGTCGCATCGGCAGGCTTCCCAACTAATGCACCCAGTCCGGCAGAAACGATTTTTTTCTCAGGCAGAGCCTGCTTCAGTAACCGCTCCCCTGTAGGGGAACGGCAAATATTGCCTACACAGACAACCAATATTGAATCAAACATAATTATCTCTATGGCCAAGTACGAACACGCAAACCACCTTCCGTCAATTCATTGAATGCGGAAATAGTTGGGACCAATTGTGATATCAAGCGATTCCAACGAACCAATGGTGCGCTCGTGACATATACAATATCGTAAGGTTGAAGCTGAAACTCCGTCCCCATAACCATAGCTGTGGCATCGGCTGCATTAAGCTGGTAGATATTCGCCATTTTTGGTCCTTGAGTCCCTCTTAATGGGCGAATAACAAATACCCCCGTTGCATCAGCAAGCGTTTGATCCATGCCTTCTGCATTGCCCAATGCCTCGGTCAGCGTCATACCGCTGCGATCCATTTTGAGGGTGCTTTGCTTTTTAACTTCGCCCATGACGAACACTTTCAGGTCATCATTACGGGGAATATAGAGGATATCGCCAGGATAGAGGAGGTGGTTTTGTGAAAGGTCACCGTTTTGCATCAGTGCCTGAAGAGAAATTCGCTGTTCTTTACCATCATGGGTAAGAGTAATATTTCGCCAGTCCGCATTTTCGGTTAGCCCGCCAGCGTTGTTTATCGCATCAAGGACGGTAAGTGGCACGTTGGTAATCGGTTGCTGGCCTGACTGGCTGACCTCACCGGAGACATACGCCTTCTGCGAACGGAAAGCCGCAATACTGACATCAACCTGAGGGGACTCAATATACGTTGCTAAACGCCCCATAATTTCGTCACGTACTTCGCTCACAGTTTTACCAGCAACCTTCACCTTTCCGATATAAGGATAGAAGATTGTACCATCAGAATGCACCCAATTCCCCGTATCCGCAGCGGTACGATACGTTCCCGCAGGCGTGGTTAATTCAGGGTGATCCCATACTGTAACCATAATGACATCGCCAATACCGATGCGATATTCATAACCTTCCAGCTCGCGTTCCAGCGCAGGATTATTTTGCGCAATCAAAGGCTTAGGCCGCATCTTTTCGATTAAATAAGGCGTCATCGGGTAAACATTGACCAACTTATCAATATTAAAATCAGCGTCTTGCTGCTCGATAGTTTCTTTACCACCAGTGGATAAATGGCTACCGGGGATTAGAGTACAGCCGCTAAGCAGGGCTAGGGACACCACAGCGGGTATCAATTTTAACTTGTGCTTTATCATCCTGTTTATGCCATCGCTTATGATTAAATGTCGCGCAAATCCCTACAAAATAACTCGTTATTATAGAGGACTTTTATTCAAATAAACCCGCAGAGTGGGACGTAAAAAACAGCTAATTCATTGCATTAGCGCCGTTGCTCCATTTTCTCCGCAACAGCAACGTGTCCATGACTACTACGCCGAAACCACGTCAGTAGACGCCATATTCGGGTAATTGACCAAAAATAGCCAACAAAAATCACCAGAAATGCGCTCAGCATGATAGGTTCCATCACACCACCAAGCTCACCAATAATGCCCACTGCGGCAAGAAACAAAGCCGCCAAAACAATTGCTAGCAAAGATTGTCGAGAGCTCAATCCTGCACGCATCAAAATATGATGTAAATGCTCACGATCGGGTTTAAAGGGGCTATCACCTCTGCGAATACGCCGTACCATGATCGTCACCATATCCATTAAAGGAACAGCGATCAGCCACAATGCCGTTACAGGGCGGATTATGGCCTCTTTGCCCTGCGTTGCCAGCACTAGCAACCAGATAACAGTAAAGCCGATGAGCGTACTTCCGGCATCCCCCATGAATACTTTAAACTTTAGCCCCCACGGAACACCAAGATTCAATAGGATATAAGGCAATGTCGCCGCTAGCAGACATAGGCTCCATTGAGCTAACTCGTGGCGTCCACCAATATAAAAGACGACGGCTAGCGCACCAAACGTAACGCAAGAAAGCGCACCGAGTAAGCCATCAATACCATCAACCATGTTGAAAGCATTAATCGCTCCCCATACCGCAAATAGAGTAACGGTGTACCCAAAGATTCCCAAAAACAACTCATAGCCGAACAGCACATGACCCAGGCTGATAAGGTATAAACCAGAATACATCATCAAACCCGCGACAAGTGCTTGTAGGCCAACGCGAGGGAGAACGGGAAGATCAAAACGATCGTCCAAAACACCTACCACTAATAATGCTGTCGCACACACCATGTAAAGAGAGAAGTCGGGGAGCCATGCAGGATCAAAAATATACATAACCCAGAGGGCCATATAGATAGAAACACCGCCAACAAGTGGAATATGACCACGGTGTCTCTTGCGCTCATTAGGTTTATCCACCAGCCCGACTTTTATTGCTACTTTTCTTGCCAGAAACAACGCAATAAACGCACTCAGGAAAACCACCATGAATTCTTGCATTTTTGCACCATCATCAACCCGTTATGTGAATGTTTTGCATCAGACACGCTACCGCCCTTGGCTTATAGCAACCAATGCGCTGTCAAACAATGTACGGAACACCATCCTGTGGCTACATATCCGGATCCGTAAGCCTTCTGCTTTTATGTAAATACTTCATAGATTCGCTAGCCAACTGACATTGCTAACAAAATATTACTCATCAATATGTTTATTTATAAAAATATAACCAAGTCGACAAAGCCAATTTTTCACCCCAATAGTATTGACGACGAAGCGAAGAGCACAAGGAGAAGATCTTCCAAGACGAGCTTTTCAGAATAAGACTACGCACTTCGCTTTCCCCAATGCGCCAGCAACCGAAAAGCTATCTTTGCAGGAGGCAGTAAACTGCGAACAGAAAATCATAGCAAAAAACCAAGCCTCCCTGTCGTAAAAATCCTGTTAAATCGGCATGCATATTCTATGCGTTGTCTACCAACACTATCAAATACTAACGCGTCCTATCCCGCTCATAATTCTGAAAATCTTGCCTATCGATGCTTTTTCACGCGGTTTTCAGCAACGCATCAACAACACTCAGAAATGACTGACTACTGCGTAAGATCGGGATGAACTATGGGCAAACAGGCTATCTACAGACATATTGGCCTAGTCAAAAACAAAGAATATCCCTGCAAATTCTGGTTCATCTGTGCATGCCCTGATACGCTATCGAGGTTATGTTCCTTTAAAGGTGAAAAAAGAGATATGGAGTGGATCGCTGATCCAACGATATGGGCCGGGTTGACCACGCTGGTTGTCCTGGAACTGGTTCTGGGCATTGATAATCTTATCTTCATTGCCATTCTGGCTGAGAAACTACCAAAAGAACAACGCGATAAAGCCAGAGTCGTCGGTTTGTTACTTGCCCTGATTATGCGCCTGGGTCTGCTGGCGTCCATTTCATGGCTGGTGTCTTTGACTACCCCCCTCTTCACGTTCCTTGGGCACACATTCAGCGCTCGCGATGTCATCATGCTGGTTGGAGGACTGTTTCTACTCTTTAAAGCCACCATGGAACTCAACGAACGTCTCGAAGGAAAAGATGAGGAGCAGCAAGCCCAGCGTAAAGGTGCACGTTTCTGGCCGGTAGTGGCACAGATTGTGGTACTGGACGCCATATTCTCGCTGGACTCCGTAATTACCGCCGTCGGCATGACCGATCACTTGCTGGTCATGATGTCCGCCGTGACCATCGCTATTTTCCTCATGCTGCTGGCCAGCAAGCCGCTAACCCGTTTTGTCGCTGAACACCCGACCATCGTTATCCTGTGTCTCAGCTTCCTGCTGATGATTGGTTTCAGTCTGGTCGCAGACGCCTTTGGTTATCACATCCCTAAAGGCTACCTCTACGCCGCGATAGGTTTCTCGGTGATGATTGAGATGTTGAATCAGGTCTCCTTGTTCAACCGCCGGCGCTTTCTTTCCTCCTCGGTTCCACTGCGCCAGCGCACCGCGGAAGTGGTCTTGCGTATCTTGCGTGGTAACCATGAAGAAGCTGAACTGGACAATCAAACTTCATCGATGATTGCAGACAACACCCGGGCAGGTCAGGAAGTCTTCAATATTCAGGAACGCCGGATGATAAAGCGGGTATTGGGGCTGGCGCAGCGAACCATCAGCAGCATTATGACGTCGCGGCATGATATCGACTCGGTTGAGCTGGATATTACACAGGATGCGCTCGCTAAACTGTTAACGACCAACCAGCATTCCCGACTGGTGGTAACCGACAGCAATACCTCCGACGAACCGTTGGGTATCGTACATGTTGCCGATTTACTCCAGCAGCAGCTAAACCGCGAGCCGTTCAATCCACGTATTCTGATTCGTCAGCCGCTGGTCTTTCCTGAACAGCTTTCACTGTTACAGGCTTTGGAACAGTTTAGAGAAGCGCGAACACACTTTGCGTTTGTCGTTGATGAATTTGGTTCGATGGAAGGGATAGTCACATTAAGCGACGTGATGGAAACCATTGCCGGCAACCTGCCGCGCGAAGGCGAAGATCGCGATGCGCGCCATAGCATTCAGCAGAATGACGACGGCAGTTGGACCGTAAATGGCTATATTCCGCTGGAAGACTTAACGATGTATGTTCCGCTGACGCTGGATGAAAAGCGCGAATACTACACGTTAGCAGGGCTATTGATGGAGCACGCGCAGCGGGTTCCGCAGGTGGGCGATACACTGTCAATCGATAGCTATCAGTTCACTATTCTGGCGGTGGAAAGCCACCGTATCATTGAGGTCCGCATCACACCAAACGACGAACCACAGACTGATTTTGAAGTGTGATAGCGGCGCTGTCGCTATGCTCAACGCCGCATTTATCTCTACAGCCCCTTTCCGTTCGGTAGGGGCTGTTTTCTATAGTCTATCAGGCTGGCACCATAATTTCGGTGGCAACCACCACCACAATCAGCCCAACCAGGACGGGAACTGATGTGCGCTTAACTACCTCGAACGGCGATATTTTCGCCATCCCTGCCACCGCAACGACTACGCCGGATACCGGAGAAATGGTACGGCCCAAGTTGGAAGCCTGAAGCATCGGAATCGCCAGATAAGCAGGATTAATACCCATTTGCGACGCCAGCTTTGGAATCAGCTCAACAAACGCGTAGAACGGCGCATTGCCCGAGCCCGTTGTCATCGCAGCTAACATCGTGATCGCGACCAGTACCAGCATAATCACCAACCCACCGCTGCCGAATGACTGCGCCAGGCCAATCAGGCCACTGATAAAACCAATCGTGCCAAGACCCTGGGCAAAGACACCAGCTGCAACTAACAGGATGACGACGCTAGAGAAGGCATCTGCCATCCCACGGTAAGCCACATCCAACCCATCAAACACTTTTTGCGCGCTGAACGAACGGACAAATTCCAGTGCTGCGGCCAGCACCATACAGATAACCAGTACAGTGATAATGTGGAGTTCCGGTCCCCATTTGCCATCAAACACCAGTACACCCATGATCGGCGTAAACGGCAGAATGGCGTAAAAACGCGGAGCATCCGTCGTGATCTCGCTGACGTCCAGAATCTCATGGCTGACATTCGCTTTGTTATCCAGATAGCGCTGCCAGAAGAAATGTGCGACGGCCATACACACGATCGCCATGATGGAAATAGGCAGCGTGGCTTTAAAGGCAAAATCCACTAATTTCATCTGTGATGCCTGTGCGGCAAGAACTACGTCGCCTGACGTCGGCGACAGAATCAACGCCACAGGGGAAGCGCAGATTGCAGCAGCGGCACCGCGACTAATGCCAACGTTCACCATGACGGGGAACAACGTTGCCATCAACAGCACACCTAATCCCGTGGCTGATGACACCGCCAACGACATCAGGCAGGCGACAAAATAGGCCGCGATCATCAGTAAATAAGGCGAGTTAATCATTTTCAGCGGGCGAGAAACCAGCTTCACGACGACATCATTAGCACCGATATGCGTCATATAAGCCGCAAATCCACACAGCACCATAATCATCATGCCGAGATCGCCACCGCGGCTCATCAGCAAAATTTTTACGTATTCAACAATATCCGTTGCACTCCAGCCTGTCGCCTTCGCGCTGGCTGGTAATACGTTTTTCCCCAGCATGGCACTGATTGCCAAAAGTAAGAGGCCTCCCACCAGCAACACGCCAGTCGCGGAGTACCCTTTTATAATGTAACGACCAACCAGAATCGTTACAGCAACACCAATCAAAAGTTCGAGCATAGTGGGTTTCGATACCTGAATAATAAATTATCTGACAGAAATTCCCCGGCAGCGGAGTAGCGCCGCACCGAAAACAGGGAGCGAAGTTTACTGCTTTAGAAAATAAAAAAAGAGAAAAATATTAATATGCGGCGTTAAAAAAGAGACACCGGGCACATATCCAGTCTGGGGGAGGATGACAAACTGAGGGAAAACGTTAGCGAGAAGCTGCCGGTTTACTGACAGGAATCAGCAAACCGGCTAAAAGCGGAGTATTTAGAAAATTAAAGACGATCGAGGAGTTGCTTCAGATCCTTGCCCTTCTGGCTTTGCTGATTTTGGCTGGCCCAATCATTGAGGCGTTTTTTCAATTCGTCCTGCAGGCGTTTACGCAGCAGTTGATCCACCTGTAATTGGTAATTCAATTTATCCCACTCGCCATAAATGCGTAGCGGAATCGCCGTGTTTTTCAACACGCTGACTAGCTGCTCATCCCCCTGCCACCCTTGCGTGATAGAGACATTCAAGTTGACGTCACACGTCTGGGCTGGCAAATCGAATTGGCCGGCACCCGTTAGCGACAGCAGCTCTGAGCGACCATTGAGATCGGTAAGGCGTAACTTACCCGCGTTCAGTTGTACTTTCCCGGTCAGCTGTTGCAATTCGGTATAGCGCTCGTAGCGCTCTTGTCCTCGGACATTCCCATTGCTACGCGCAACGGCCATCTGCACCATTTGCTGGATATTCAAACCCTGTAGACGAACGTTATTGCCTTGCAGCGTCGCTGTCCCCTGCCACTGCTGGAGCAACGTAGGTAGCGCAAAGCTATTGCCGCTGAACTGCCCCACCATCGATAATTTGCCACTGACCGTCTCAGCGGGCAGCGCAAATGCGGACATCAACTGGGATAACTCAACATCCTTGAGGTCTGGCCGTAGCGTGATGTTGGTCGATGGCTTCGTCACAACTTTACCGGGCAATGAGAAATGCCCACCGCCTAATTCACCGCTCAAAGTCGTCACATCCAGCAGCCCCGGCTGATTGTCTGCCCGTAGCGTAAATTGACGGACATCGAGCCCACGATAGATCAGCGCCGCGGCCTGTAATGACAGACGCGCAGTGAATGTCTGTAAGCCGTCTTCTGGCTTGGCTAACCCGCTTTCATTTGAAATCACAGGGGCTGATGATTTAGCCGGCACGACAGCGGCATTGTTATCTTTTACCGACGCAATCCCCAGCAGGGAATCCAAATCCAGCTTCTCAGACAACAGATCTAATTCGTAATGAGGGATATCCCCCAGCGTCACGCTACCAGCACCAGACAGTTGGCTATTATTGGTATTAAGTGAAAGCTGGCTAAACGTGATTTTTTCAGGCTGATGTTGATAACTTGCCTGAACACTCCCCGTTCCGCTGATACCGTTTGCTGGTATTCCTGCTCCCTGAAGCTGGTAATCTAGCTTGGTAATATTGGCATTGACCTGCTGGGGGAAATGCAGCAAATCGACATCTGCGGCAAGAGAGAAGGCAATATCGCGCTGATCGCGATTGATACGGCTTGATAATTCGATGCTGACCTGACGGTCGCTGTTCTGCTCCATCGCAAGATTAATGTCACGCACGTTAATCTGCTCATTATTGCTGCGTTGTAGAATCAACAGGCTATCGGCGACTTTGATCTTATCAATATCCAGCCGCCAGTGCCGTTCCTCAGATGGGGTCTGCGATCCTGCAGGGGCAATGGGCGCATTGTTAGACTGTTTGGCTTCACTTTCCGGCGTCAGGCGAATAATGGCACCTTTCAGCATCACCTGCTTGACCGCTAGCTTGTGCGACAGCAGCGGCCACAGCTGCACATCAAGACGCATGTTCTCGGCGCTGACAATCGGCGCACTGGATCCCGGCGCGCTCAACGACATCCCGCCTGATAATATGCTCAGCTGCGGCCACACATGCCAACGCAGATCGCCATCCAGTTGAAGGCGATAGCCGCTACGTTCCTCAACTTGCTTCACCATGTAGGCGCGGAAGTCATTGGGATTAACCAGTACGACCAAGGCCGTCATTCCTGCCACAACCACCACAAGCAGAATTGCCAGCGTCGTCAGAAATCTTCTCATGCCATCCTCATTGCGAAACGCACGGCCACCTGCTTTTTACCTTACAGGCCTGTCGCCAGACGCTTAGTCTTTATCGATCCGGCTCGCTACCGCACCCTGTTGGTCTTTATATTTGGCATCCTGACGGCGGTTGTAAGGACGAGCAGCCGGCCCGGAAAGCGGTTCAAAACTCAGAGCGCCAATCATCATGCCGGGGCGTAACGCCAACGGCAACTTACCTGAATTATAGAACTCCAGCACAATTCTTCCTTGCCAACCTGGATCGATGCGGTGTGCGGTGACGTGAACCATCAATCCCAGACGGGCCAGCGAAGAGCGACCATCCAGCCAGCCAACCAAATTATCCGGCAGCGTAACGGATTCAAACGTCACTGCCAGCGCTAATTCTCCCGGGTGCAGGAAAAATGCCTCGCCTTCCGGCAAATTGATTTCATCACTCATGACGCGATCCAGCGCCGCACTGACTTCATCTTTCGGGCCACTTAAGTCAATGAAGGCTGCGGTGTGTCCGCGGAAGACGCGAAACTGGTTTCCCAAACGAACATCAACGGTCGCACCACTGATCCTCTCAATAGGCGGACGGGGTGTAATCACCAGTCGGCCATCATCCAGCCAGGCTTCAATGTCACGGTCACACAGTCTCATCTTATTCTCCATTCGACGCCGGTATCTATCAGATAAACCTCATCTACCCGTCATACTTCACATGATCTCCACGTTAGTGATGCAACGCGGATTATCTAGGGTATCGACTACTCAAAAAACTGGCTTATCTTGGCTTTCAAAATATCAATCGCAATACGGTTTTTCCCGCCGCGCGGCACAATAATGTCGGCATACTGCTTAGAGGGCTCAATAAATTGCAGGAACATCGGGCGCACGGTCTTCTGATACTGTTCCATCACGGAATCCATTGAACGCCCGCGCTCATTAACATCGCGGCGCATACGGCGCAGTAGGCAAATATCCAGCGGTGTATCGACAAAAATAGAGAAATTCATCTCACTGCGCAGGCGCGCATCCGTCAGCAGCAGGATACCTTCCAGAATAATGACCTTTTTCAGCTCGATATGCACGGTTTCCTGCTTGCGGGTGTGCTCGACATAGCTGTACTGCGGGACTTCGATCGCCTGACCGGCTTTCAGCATCTGCAAATGCTTGAGCAGCAGACTATGATCCATCGAGCTCGGGTGGTCATAGTTAGTTTTTACCCGCTCTTCCATCGTCAGGTGGCTTTGATCTTTATAATAACTGTCTTCAGATATCACCCCGATATGCTGATCACCAACCTGATCGCGCAATTCTCGATACAAGGTGCTGGAAATAAGACTTTTACCCGAAGCGGATGCTCCTGAGATCCCGATGATGACGCACTGGTGAGACTGATCAGTCATGGTATTAACGACCTGATTAACATAAATAAAAGAGAGGGGAATGCGCCAACGGGCGCTTTGACGCGGCAATTATAGGGAGTTACCCCCCTTCACGCCACCCTTTCCGCGTATTGCGCCCGAGGGAAATCGCATGCTGGCGCAGGATCAAGCCGGGCAGATCCCCCGGCTGATTACTCTCTGACGGAAGCGTTACAGCGCCCGGAAAGAAATTTCGCCGGGAATCGTGTCACCCTGCCAGTAAAGCTGAGCGGCAACCTGCCCCGCCAGTTCGCGGTACAGAGAAGTAAACTCGCTGTCCGGCTGGCTGACTACCGTCGGTTCACCGCGATCGAGGTCTTCACGCAAAGAGATATGCAGTGGAAGCTGACCTAACAGAGAACAGTGATATTTTTCCGCCAGCTTCTGCGCACCGCCCGTGCCGAAGATCGGCTCCAGATGACCACAGTTGCTACAGATATGTACGCTCATATTCTCAACGATGCCCAGTACCGGCACACTGACTTTTTCAAACATCGCGATGCCCTTCATGGCATCCATCAGTGCGATATCCTGTGGCGTCGTCACCACGACCGCACCCGTGACAGGAATACTCTGCGCCAGCGTCAGTTGAATATCACCCGTACCCGGCGGCATATCTAATACCAGATAGTCCAGATCCGGCCAGAGTGTATCCTGCAGCAGTTGCAATAACGCTTTGCTGGCCATCGGCCCACGCCACACCATGGCGTTATCGTCCGTCACCAGATAACCAATCGAGTTGGTTGCCAGGCCGTGCGCGATAATCGGTGCCATATGTTGACCGTCTGGCGAGGTTGGGCGCTCACTGGCCGAGCCCAGCATGGTCGGAATGGAAGGACCGTAGATGTCAGCATCCAGAATGCCCACATTCGCGCCTTCGGCCGCCAGCGCCAGCGCCATATTGACTGCGGTACTGGATTTGCCGACTCCGCCTTTGCCGGAACTGACGGCAATGATGTTTTTCACGCCCTTCACGCCGGCCTGATCGTTAACTCGGCGCAGCGTCGCGATATCGTGCGTTAAACGCCACTCAACCGCCTTTGCGCCTGATAAACGTAATAGCTCATCGCTAACCGTTTCTTTTAATACTGCCAAACCGCTCAGCCAGGCAAACGGCATCGTCAGGTCGATATGCAACACGTTGTCCAGCAGCGCACAATGGCGCAGTGCATTCAGTGTCGTCAGGTTATTTTTCAGTGTCGGGTGCTGAAAAGTAGATAAAACCCCGGTGACCATCGCACGTAGTGCTTCAGGGCGTTGTTCGGGGACTGTCGCGTTCATTCCGGCTCCTTGAAATTCTCATATTTGACCGTTGAGACCGTATATAGCATACCAGAGCGAGGGGAGCCTGACGCCCTTCGGCATCAAAAACGTGGAAACGCTACGCAAATAAAAATATGCCATGGGGTTTCCTGCCGTTTTTACTCACGCCAGCGGTTTACGCAGCAAGGCGCTATCGGTTAACATCGATCTCCCTCTATTCACAAAAGAAAGCAAGTTCCTCATGACTCAAGTCGCAAAGAAAATCCTGGTAACGTGCGCGCTGCCTTACGCTAATGGTTCAATCCACCTCGGTCATATGCTTGAACACGTTCAGGCCGATATTTGGGTTCGTTACCAGCGAATGCGCGGCAACCAGGTTCACTTTATCTGTGCGGACGACGCTCACGGCACGCCAATCATGCTGAAAGCACAGCAGATGGGGATTGCGCCGGAACAGATGATTGCGGCAATGAGTCAGGAGCATCAGCAGGACTTTGCCGGTTTCAATATCAGCTATGACAACTACCACTCTACGCACAGCGAAGAGAACCGCGAGCTGTCAGGTCTGATTTATAGTCGGCTGAAAGAGAACGGCTTTATTAAAAATCGCACCATTTCTCAGTTGTACGATCCAGAGAAAGGCATGTTCCTGCCGGATCGTTTCGTCAAAGGCACCTGCCCGAAATGTAAGGCAGCCGACCAATACGGCGATAACTGCGAAGTCTGCGGTGCGACCTACAGCCCAACAGAGCTGATCGAACCAAAATCAGTGGTGTCTGGTGCCACGCCAGAAATGCGTGAAACAGAACACTTCTTCTTCGATCTGCCTGCGTTCAGCGAGATGCTGCAAGCCTGGACGCGTTCCGGTGCATTGCAGGAGCAAGTCGCTAACAAGATGCAGGAGTGGTTCGATTCTGGCCTGCAACAGTGGGACATCACCCGCGACGCACCGTATTTCGGTTTTGAAATCCCTGATGCGCCGGGCAAATATTTTTACGTCTGGCTGGATGCGCCAATTGGCTACATGGGGTCGTTCAAAAACCTGTGCGACAAACGTGGCGATCTAAATTTTGATGATTTCTGGAAGAAAGACTCCGACGCAGACTTGTACCACTTCATCGGTAAAGACATCGTTTATTTCCACAGCCTGTTCTGGCCTGCCATGCTGGAAGGCAGCGGTTTCCGTAAACCGACAAACCTGTTCGTACATGGTTATGTCACGGTCAACGGTGCCAAGATGTCTAAATCACGCGGTACCTTCATCAAAGCGGGCACGTACCTGCAGCATCTGGACGCCGATTGCCTGCGTTATTACTACGCGGCAAAACTGTCTTCTCGCATTGATGACATCGACCTCAATCTGGAAGATTTCGTTCAGCGCGTAAATGCTGACATCGTTAACAAAGTCGTGAATCTGGCATCACGTAATGCCGGTTTCATCAACAAGCGCTTTGACGGCAAGCTAGCGGACAAGTTGGCCGACGCCGAGCTGTACAAAACCTTCACCGATGCCGCCACCAGCATTGCCGAAGCCTATAACAACCGTGAATCTGGTCGTGCGATTCGTGAGATCATGGCGTTGGCAGATATCGCCAACCGCTATGTTGACGAACAGGCACCGTGGGTTGTGGCGAAAGCAGAAGGTCGGGATGAAGACCTTCAAGCCATTTGCTCAATGGGCATCAACCTGTTCCGCGTACTGATGACATACCTGAAGCCGGTTCTGCCTTCTCTGGCACAGCGGACAGAAGCGTTTTTGAATACGGAACTGAGCTGGGATGCGATTGCCACGCCGCTGTTGAGCCATCAGGTTAATCCATTCAAAGCGCTGTTCAACCGCATGGATCTGGATAAAGTTAACGCCATGGTTGATGCGTCGAAAGAAGACATGGTCGCCGCACAAAAAGTCGTCTCCGGTCCGCTGGCAGACAACCCGGTGCAGGACACCATTAACTTTGACGATTTTGCCAAAGTCGATATGCGTATCGCGCTGATTAAGCAGGCTGAACTGGTTGATGGTTCTGATAAACTTTTACGTCTGACGCTGGATCTGGGCGGCGAAACCCGTCAGGTCTTCTCCGGCATTCGTGAGGCTTATCCCGACCCGGCTAAGCTGGAAGGCCGTTTAACTGTGATGGCCGCCAATCTGGCACCGCGTAAAATGCGTTTCGGCATATCAGAAGGTATGGTGATGGCAGCCGGTCCCGGCGGGAAAGATATCTTCCTGCTGAGCCCAGACAGCGGCGCTCAGCCTGGGATGCAGGTCAAATAACCACCACATCAAGCCGGATTTTTATCCGGCTTTTTTTTTGCAACAATTCCTCCACAAACTCCTGCTTATTCCCCTTTGACCGACTCGTCACGCCACATTATTTGTAACCATGAAATAACAAAATCGTTATGCATTACAATATATAACGAATAAAAAATATACCTCTTTATAGGTGTTATGGGGGTTTAAATACTTAAATTTTGATTTTGCGCAAAGCCCACAATTTATGTGTTGTTAAATTGCTCGCAACAAAAATGACACATAATTACACAGGGAAACTAATGCAACTGAATAGAAGAGGTTTCTTTAAAGTTTGCGCGGGGGGGATGGCTGGAACCACTCTCGCGGTATTGGGCTTTACACCCACGGAAGCAATGGCATCAATACGTCAATATAAGCTGTTACGAGCGAAAGAAACGCGTAACAACTGCACCTACTGTTCAGTGGGTTGTGGTGTGCTCATGTATAGCCTGGGCGATGGCGCCAAAAACGCGAAGCCTTCCGTTTTTCATATCGAAGGTGATGCGGATCACCCAGTCAGCCGCGGCTCCCTTTGCCCGAAAGGTGCGGGTCTGGTTGACTATATCCACAGTGAAAACCGCCTGCTCTACCCTGAATACCGCGCACCAGGTTCAGACAAATGGCAACGAATCAGTTGGGACGACGCGATTGAACGCATCGCACGCCTGATGAAAGCTGACCGTGATGCCAACTTCGAACGCACCAACGCCAAAGGCGAAACCGTCAACCGCTGGCTGACTACCGGTATGCTGTGCTCTTCTGCTGCCAGCAACGAAACCGGTATTCTCGACCAGAAATTTGCCCGGGCACTCGGCATGGTTGCTATCGACTGCCAGGCACGTTTGTGTCACGGACCAACCGTTGCTGCACTGGCACCGACATTCGGCCGTGGCGCGATGACTAACAACTGGGTTGATATCAAAAACGCCAATGTCATCATCGTCATGGGCGGAAACCCGGCAGAAGCGCACCCAGTCGGTTTCAAATGGGCCGTTGAAGCGAAAACGCACAACAATGCGAAGCTGATTGTGGTCGATCCGCGTTTTAACCGCTCCGCTGCCGTTGCCGATCTCTACGCGCCGATTCGCGCAGGTTCAGATGCCGCCTTCCTGTTAGGTATCGTTAACTACCTTATTACGAACGATAAAATTCATCGCGAATACGTGGTGTCTTATACCAATGCCAGCCTGATCGTACGCGATGACTTTAGCTTCGACGAAGGCTTGTTCAGCGGCTATGACGAACAAAAACGTCAATATGACAAATCCAGCTGGCAGTATGAGTTAGATGAGTCCGGTTTCGCCAAACGCGACAACACGCTGTCCCATCCGCGCTGCGTCTGGAACCTGCTGAAAAAACACGTCTCCCGCTATACGCTGGAAATGGTGACCTCTCTGTGCGGTACCTCAGCCAAAGATTATGAAGAGATTTGCCGTACACTGGCTGAAACCTGTGTACCGAATAAAACCGCAACCTTCATGTATGCACTGGGTTGGACGCACCACACCAACGGCGCGCAAATTATCCGCTCCGCTGGCATGATCCAGCTTCTGCTGGGGAATATTGGTATGGCAGGCGGCGGCATCAACGCCCTGCGCGGTCACTCCAACATTCAGGGGTATACCGATCTGGGTCTGCTGTCGTTAAATCTGCCGGGCTATATGCCACTGCCGTCAGAAAAACAGCCGGATCTGAATACCTATCTGGGCCAAATCACGCCAACTGCCGCGTTGCCCGATCAGGTTAACTATTGGAAAAACACGCCAAAATTCTTTATCAGCATGATGAAGAGCTTCTACGGCGACCACGCGCAGGCCGCGAATAACTGGGGTTATGACTGGTTGCCGAAGTGGGATCGTAGCTACGACGTCATGGTGCAAACCGAGCTGATGGTGGAAGGCAAAATGAACGGCTACATCGTTCAGGGCTTTAACCCCGTTGCAGCGTTCTCTAACAAGAATAAAGCGACCGAAGCGCTCTCCAAGCTCAAGTATATGGTCATCATCGATCCGCTGGTCACGGAAACGTCCACGTTCTGGCAGAACTATGGCGAATTCAATGACGTGGATACGAAGTCCATTCAGACTGAAGTCTTCCGTCTGCCGTCTTCCTGCTTTGCCGAAGAGAATGGCTCTATCGCCAACTCCGGTCGCTGGTTGCAATGGCACTGGGCGGCGGCTGAGCCACCAGGAGAAGCCCGTCACGACGGTAAAATCCTCGGTAAGCTGCTGATGCGCCTGCGTGAGCTGTATAACGAAGAAGGCGGTACTTACCCGGATCCGTTGATGAACATCAACTGGAACTACAAAGACCCGGAAGATCCACATCCGGAAGAGATCGCCCGCGAAGCCAACGGCATGGCGCTGGCTGATATCTACGACGACAGCGGCAAACTGATCCTGAAAAAAGGCCAGCAGATCGCCGATTTCTCACAGCTGCGTGACGACGGCACCACGTCCAGTTTCTGCTGGATTTACGCCGGGAGTTGGACAGAAGCCGGTAACCAGATGGATAAACGCGACAACGCCGATGCCGGTCTGGGTTGTACGCCGAACTGGTCATGGTGCTGGCCGCAAAACCGCCGCATTCTCTACAACCGCGCCTCTGCCGACCTGCAAGGGAAACCGTGGGACAGCAAGCGTAAATTGCTGGAATGGACCGGTCAGAAGTGGCAAGGCATTGATGTACCTGACTTCGCCGCAACCGTACCACCGGGCAAAGACACCGGGCCGTTCATCATGCTGCCGGAAGGTCTGGCACGTCTGTTCTCCGTGGACAAACTGGTAGACGGGCCGTTCCCTGAACACTATGAGCCGATCGAATCACCTATTGGCACCAACCCGCTGCATCCGTCGGTGATTTCCAGCCCGGTTGCGCGTTTGTTTGCGCGTGATGCGAAAACCATGGGCACTGCGAAGGACTTCCCTTATGTGGCGACCACGTACTCGATTACCGAATTGTTCCGTCACTGGACAAAACACGCACGCCTGAACGCAATTGTGCAGCCGGAACAGTTTGTTGAGATCGGTGAAAATCTGGCGAAGAGCAAAGGCATTAAAGCGGGCGATGAAGTCAAAGTCTCCTGCCAGCGTGGCTACATCAAAGCCAAAGCGGTGGTAACGAAGCGTATCAAAACGCTGCAAATTGCCGGACGCAGCGTGGAAACCGTTGGTATTCCCTGCCACTGGGGCTTTGAGGGAACCACGCGTAAAGGGTTCCTGGCTAACACACTCACCCCGAGCGTCGGCGACGCTAATTCACAAACGCCTGAGTACAAAGCGTTTTTGGTTAATGTAGAGAAGGCGTAAGGGTAGCCAATTATGTCAATGCAATCACAAGATATTATTAAACGTTCGGCCACCAACGGCTTTACACCACCTCCGCATGTGCGTGATGACAAAAGCGAAGTGGCAAAACTGATCGATGTCACCACCTGTATCGGCTGTAAAGGCTGTCAGGTGGCCTGTTCAGAGTGGAACGATATTCGTGACGAAGTCGGCCATAACTTTGGCGTTTATGATAACCCAGCGGATTTGAGTGCCAAATCCTGGACGCTGATGCGCTTTTCCGAAGTGGAAGAGAACGATCGTCTGGAATGGTTGATCCGTAAAGATGGCTGCATGCACTGTAGCGATCCGGGCTGTCTGAAAGCCTGTCCTTCCGCTGGTGCGGTTATCCAGTACGCTAACGGTATCGTCGATTTTCAGTCAGAACACTGTATCGGCTGCGGCTATTGCATCGCCGGCTGCCCGTTCAATATTCCACGTCTGAATAAAGAAGATAACCGCGTCTATAAATGTACGCTGTGCGTCGACAGAGTCAGCGTTGGGCAAGAGCCTGCCTGCGTGAAAACCTGTCCAACGGGTGCCATCCGTTTCGGTACGAAAGAAGAGATGAAGCATCTGGCAGAAGAACGCATCGCCGATCTGAAAAGCCGTGGTTATGCGAACGCAGGCCTCTACGATCCGCAGGGCGTGGGCGGTACGCACGTGATGTATGTTCTGCACCACGCAGACAGGCCGTCGCTCTACAGCAATCTGCCGGATGATCCGCAGATTTCTACGCCGGTCAACCTGTGGAAGGGCATTCTGAAGCCGCTATCTGCGTTAGGGTTTGTCGCCACGTTCGCTGGGTTAATGTTCCACTACATCGGTGTGGGTCCGAACACAGAAGAAATGGATCATGACCACGAAGGAGAAGATAAAGAAGGGGGAGACAAACATGAGTAAATCAAAAATGATTTTGCGCACCAAGTTTATCGATCGCATCTGTCACTGGATTGTGGTGATTAGCTTTTTCCTGGTCGCACTCTCAGGTATTGCTTTGTTTTTCCCGACCCTGCAATGGCTGACACAGACGTTTGGTACGCCGCAGATGGGACGTATTCTGCATCCGTTTTTTGGCGTGCTGATTGTCATCTGCCTGATCCCGATGTTCTTCCGCTTTGTTGGCCATAACATTCCGAAGAAGCGTGATTTGCCGTGGTTCCTCAACATTATTGAAGTGTTGAAAGGCAATGAGCATGAAGTCTCTGAAGTGGGTAAATATAACCCAGGCCAGAAAATGATGTTCTGGAGCATCATGGGGCTGACGCTGGTACTGTTGATCACTGGGGTAATCATGTGGCGTCCTTACTTTGCTCACCTGTTCCCGATTGATGTCGTACGCTACGCCATTCTGATTCATGCCGTTGCGGCTATCGTCCTCATCCATGCCATCCTGATCCATATGTACATGGCGTTCTGGGTCAAAGGGTCGATCAAGGGCATGATCGAAGGCAAGGTCTCCAAGCGCTGGGCGCGTAAACACCACCCACGCTGGGCGCGTGAAATGGAAGAGAAAGAAACGAAGAAATAATTCAGGTTCTTTTCATTTCATCACCGCCTCAAATGCCCGCCTTGCGGGCATTGCAGACAGTTGAAAGTCCTATTTACCGAATGAAAACGGGAGTAACGGAATAGAAGAGTAAAGCGTTTGCGCCAGGGATGGCGCAATCCGAGCTTACATGGACGTACTTGCAGCGTCTTTACGATCTATCCGTTACTCTCGCTCTACGGACTTTGTCAGCAACTTCAAATGCCCGCCTCGCGGGCATTTTTCTTTTTATCCGCAGTCAGTACGAATCGTTATAACTTAAACCCAAAAGTCATAATGCTCCCCTCTTCCTCGTCTATCGCTCAACGGCTATGATGCAGTATCACTTTTAAATAGACATCCAGACATAAAGACAGCTATAAAGTAGTGACGCAGAAAACATAACAATACTGCCATCGACACGACACACTTTCATCAACACAAGATCCCTTTATAAAACGCCATGGAGCTGATAATGAAGAAATTTACGCCCGCCCTGCTTGCACTGAGCTTACTGACAGCATTACCGGCACTGGCTAATCAGAATGCCACCATTGCTCCCGTTCCAGCCGCTATCGCCAATCATGACGGTCCGGTTCGCATCGCGGTTATCCGCAACTTGGGTTCCGACGACAACACCACGCAGTTTGTTTCCGGCGTGCTCGAAGAAGGTAAAAAGCTGGGCTTCAAGGTCAGCACCTTTCTGAGCAACGGCGATGATGCCCGTTTTCAGGATTTCGTGAATCAGGCGATTAGCCAAAAATATGATGGCATCATCCTGTCGCAGGGCCGCGATCCCTACTCTACCGATTTGATTAAACGTATTGTCGACAGCGGCATTGCCGTTTCTGTATTTGATACCGCCGTGAACGGCGAAATTCCGGGCGTGACCGTCACCCAGCAGGATGACGCCTCCCTGACTAACGAATCACTTGGCCAGTTGGTGAAGGATTTCAACGGTAAAGCCAATATCATCAAACTGTGGGTCGCTGGCTTCCCGCCGATGGAACGCCGCCAGCTTGCCTATCAACAGATCCTGAAAGCCAACCCCGGCATCAAGGAACTCGAATCGATTGGTGCCGTCTCCTCTGACGTTCAGGGCGATACCGCTAACAAAGTCGGCGCGGTGCTGGCGAAATACCCGAAAGGCAAAATCGATGCCATCTGGGGATCGTGGGATGCCTTCAGCCAAGGTGCTTATAAGGCGTTGAAAGAAAACGTCCGGACCGAAATCAAACTGTACAGCATCGACATCTCCAATCAGGACTTACAGCTGATGCGCGAAGCAAGCAGCCCGTGGAAAGTCAGCGTGGCTGTCGATCCTAAACTGATCGGTAAAGTTAACCTGCGTCTGGTTGCCAACAAGATTGCCGGTGAAGCGACACCTGCGACCTACGAGTTCCGCGCTGCCGCAATTCCACAGGCACTGTTAGCCAGCCAGCCGGGTGCAGTCAACGTCGCCGGATTGGCGAAAATCATCCCAGGCTGGGGCCATACGGATGATTTTATCGCACCGTGGTTTGCTACACTGGAAGCCAAACAGGCGAAATAACACGGAGATAACTCATGGCATCGACCCCTCTGCCCACCCCCGAGTACAGCCGTAATATGCGGCTGATTGGACACAGCGATCAGGGTGGCAGACCCGACGGCGTGCAGGTGATGGTTCATCGCGGCTACGCTTATATCGGGCATATGGTTTCACAAGGCGTGTCGATTGTGGATGTGCGCGATGCCAGAAATCCCAAGCCGGCGGGGTTTATTGCTGCCCCGCCCGGCACCTGGAATATCCACCTGCAAACGCATGATGACCTGCTGCTTGTCGTCAACGCGCGCGATTTGTTTGCCGACGCCAGCTTCGCCGAGGAAAAGGTCTATTACACCCGCTCCGTCGCCGACACGGTCAGTACCAAACAGCAGGGTAAAAGCTGGAGCGCCGGATTACGGATTTTTGATATCTCAACGCCGGATAAACCGCGCGAGATCAGTTTCCTGCCGCTGGACGGCATCGGCATTCACCGCATCTGGTACGTAGGTGGACGCTGGGCCTATGTCTCCGCGCTGCTTGATGGCTACAGCGACTACATCTTTCTGACTATCGATCTGGCCGATCCACAGCGTCCGGAAGTTGCGGGCCGCTACTGGCTACCCGGCATGCACACCGCTGGCGGAGAAACCGCAAGCTGGCCGGAAGGCAAGCGTTACGCATTGCATCATGCCATCATCAGCGGCGACACCGCCTATGGCAGCTGGCGCGATGGCGGGCTGACTCTGCTGGACGTGAGCGATCGCACCAATCCACAGCTCATCAGCCACCGCAACTGGAGCCCACCGTTTGGCGGCGGTACACACACGGCGCTGCCGCTGCCGGATCGCGATCTGCTGATCGTGTTGGATGAAGCAGTATTGGATAATCAGGAAGATGGCGAGAAATTGATTTGGGTGTTCGATATTCGTGAACCGAGCAATCCGGTGAGCATCGCCACCTTTCCGCAGCCGAAAGAGGCAGACTATGTGAAGAAAGGCGCACACTTTGGCCCACATAACCTGCATGAAAACCGGCCCGGCAGCTTCATCAGTTCGTCACTGATTTTCGCCACGTATCAAAACGCAGGGGTACGCGCTTACGACATCAGTAACCCGTATCAGCCGAAAGAAACCGGTGCGCTGGTGCCTGCTGCACCAGCCAGAATGGTCGACAAGCGCCCTGGCAGACCGCAGATTATTCAGTCCTGCGATGTGTTTGTTGATGCTGACGGCATCATCTACAGCACAGATTACAACGCAGGTTTGTCGATCATCGAATACCGGGGTTAATCGAAAAAAAAGCCCTGCGGATCAATGCAGGGCTTAATGTTGTGCTTCGCTAACTTAGTCCAGCGCCAGCACCGACACCCACATAGGCCCCTGACCGACGGCGTAACGCGCCAGCGGTTGCAGATCGCCCGAGTTCTGGTCGATGTGATACACCTCAATGTGCTGCGATTTCTGCCCTGCTGAAATCAAGAACTCACCGGTGTTGTCGATATTGAAACCACGCGGCTGCGTTTCGGTTGGCTGATGTCCGGTCAGCGTTAACGTGCTGCCGTCTTCTGATACCTGGAAAACACTCAGCAGGCTGGCAGTACGATCGCTGATGTACAGGAAGCGACCATTCGGCGTAATGTGAATATCTGCCGCCCAGCGCGTATCGCTAAAGCCTGCTGGCATAGCATCCAGCGTTTGCACTTTCTGCAATTCGCCGCTGGCTGCATCCAACTGATATACGTCTACCGAGCTGTCTAGTTCATTCACACAATAGGCAAAGCGTTGATTCGGGTGGAAAGCCATATGGCGTGGACCAGCACCCGCTACCGTCGTCATTTCAGACTGACGGTGTACGCTCAATTTGCCCGTCGCATCCAGATCGTACAGGCGGATGCGGTCTTCTTTCAGGCACGGTGCCCACACGACAGAATTGGTTGGATCGATGTTGGTAGAGTGGCACCCTTCCAGCCCGTCCAGTTGTTGGATCGGCTCGCCGACGATGCCGTCAGCACCAATCGGGCTAACGCTAACGCAGGCACCGCTGTAAGACGCGCTGAACAGGAAACGTCCGTCTTTATCAGTAGACAGATGCGTCGGGCTGCCCGGTAAAGACGCAACACCCACTTCCGTCAATTTACCCTGTTCATCAATACGATAGCTCAGAACCCTGAAATCAGGACGAACCCCGACATACAAGTGACGCTTGTTCGGTGCGATCACCATCGGCTGAACCTGTCCTGGAACGTCAACGGTTTGCAATAATGTCAGATTTCCCTGAGCACCGAGTTGCCAAACATGAATCTGCTGGCTTTCCGGGCTGGCGACATAAACCACTTGCTGCATCGTATTCTCCTTATTTTTCACGCGAATGTGGCGGCACAGGAAGGCTCAAAAGAAGTTCATCAGAAGGATAATGAACCTGCTCAACCTGACGCACGGCATACCATAAATGACCAATCACTCTATTCTACAGAGACATCGCAAGGCTACTATTGATTTAAACAATGGCTGATTTAAGTAATGATTGATGTAGCGAACAGGCGCTGATGGTGGGAAATGACGAATCGGTGATGAAAAGTGATGGTTCAAAATATCAGGGGAAGATAAGAGAATAATGTCACGCGTGCGGCGCGAGTTACTCTTTACCAGCGTGTCAGCAAATGAAATTTTGAGATTTCGGAATTTCCTGAGCTTTTCCGTTTGCACCAGCATGTTGATGTATGCCGGCAGGTGGACAGAAACGAACTCCGTTTTTGTACCACCCGGAGGGACGTTTATGATCAGGTTTCGGGGCTGCAACCTGCCAGCCACCAGGTCATCAATTTTGCTGACCATCATTTTGTGATGCCAGTTCATCAGCAAGCGATCGCCCTGCAACAATTCAAACCACAGGCGGGTGAAGTTGAGGAATGATTTTTCAGACTTGGATTTCAATGCTACCCGCGCAGGGAAATCCAAGTTTTCCCATTCGAGTAGCTGGCTCATATTTCGGTCCCAATCGGCTTGAATAATCTGCTGGTCGTACTAAAGTTTTTATGCCCATGCATTCAGCATGGCTATGGAGAAAAAAATGGGATATTACGAGTTAAAAAAATCACCGACCGCAACACAACAACAATATTACTGGGTACTAAAGGCGAGTAATCATGAAGTGATCGCTACCAGTGAAATGTACTCATCAAAACAGGCGGCACAAAATGGTATCCACTCTGTCCAAATAAATGGCCCTACAACTGATATTAGGGACGAATCTGGCGGCCTTTCCTCCATCCTTGGCCTCAGATAAATATTCATACTTTCTAAAAGGGCTGATTTCAGCTCTTTTTAACATAATGGCGATTTTGCGCACCACGCGATCGGCACTCGCGACAAAATCGCCGCTATTGCAGTTCGAGCAAAACGACAGGTGAAACCAATTTTTTCCTGTGTTTTATCCGCTGCAATCAATCCAGATCAGGCAGTTGGTTTTCTAACGCCGCCTGCGCTTTTGCGTAATCCTCCGGTGTGTAATTCACCTGGTTGATCGGGCCACCATCAGCGCCTGTTAACTCCGTTCGGTTTTTCAGCATGCCCAGATGTTGAGCAACCATTTTCAGTGCGTCATCCTGATTACGGGTGATAACCTCCAGACCGAATTTAACTTCTTTCACACCGGCGTATAGCCGCCGAGCTGCGCCGCGTAAATCTCGCGTGTCATGAAAATGCGACCGGCTAACACCCATACCGTTACAGCGTGGGCATTCGGGATTGGGATCGAGCTGGGCGTCAAAGCCATAGCCGCCATTATCTTTCGGTTCCGGCTTCTTGGCCTGCTTTGCTCTATCACGCGCTTCATCAAACTCTACCGCATCCTGCCACTGATACTGGAAGCCGAATCCCCAACAGTGACGACAGCACAAGCGGCGCAATTCAGTAATCTGGTTCGCGTCAGCGGTCGCAATCTCCCACCACATTTTCAGTACGTCATCTTGTGTGATTTGGGTGCGGCGTTCTCTCGCGTCCAGAGCATCGCGAATGGCTGCATTTCTTAGCATCCGAGTAGCATTAACGTAAGCCGTGTTGCCCTCGCCTTTATACCCTGCCCGTTTGTACGCAGCCGTCCTGTTCATATCGATCAGGTACTCATTCACGAAGCGAGCCTGCATATCGTTAAGCCCGTATTCATCAGGGTTTAGCGTCCATCCGTCGTAGGCGTTTTCAATTGCTGGGCGAATTGAATCGATTTGATTTTCAATTTGAAGAATTGAATTTTTTGGTTTGGTTCGCAGGTTCGCGTTTTGGTTCGCACTCATTGTTTTCTGCGAACCTGCCTTGCGAACCCTTTCAAGTTTCGGCCAACCTTCCTTTTTTGCCACCTTTCTGATGGCTGTATCACTTACGCTGTACAAATCAGCGATAGCACGTATCGAAAGTTGACTGGCTGCATAATCGCGTTTGATCGACTCCCAATCCGGCTTTTCCATAAATCCTCTGGTTTTTATGCAGTTGGAGGTTCATATTGGTTGTGCAAATCAATGTGGTGCACGCGACAGAACATTATTGTTTATCAGTGATTACCAGATATTTTTCTTACAATAGGATGTTGATGATGGATGATAAAAGATCAATAAAAATTTCAGCGGATAGTATTGATATTCTTAAAGAAGCTCTGGAGACCGTTCCTGGATGGCAGGTTGGTGAAGGTAGTACAGACTATTACCTCATTGGTTTATGGCGCGATCAAGACTTTATCAACTTTAGAGTTGAAGAAACTCCTCAAGGCGTTGAGGCTTATTCAGTTAATATCGTACCCCAGGATCATGCACAGGCCCCATCACTGGTGGACGATGAAATATTCAAAGTTTACCAAGCAATTAAATCGCTCCCAGAGGACAGCACCATAGGTATTCATTTGAATGTTTCAGAGCAAGACATCCAGAAACTTTCAGAAAGCTAAACCATACCATCACCATAAATAACTTTTGGTGATGGTAACAGAAACCGCTCTGAGACGGTCTATAGGTAAACGGTGTAGCTATTTATTCCCGTTGGCCTCTGCCATCTGTTTATACACGGCATCGGCGCCACGCGGTAAATCACCTAAATTGTGTGACATATCCCCTCCCGATGTTTTGAGAAATTATACATCACCCCAGAGAATATTTTCTGTAACACCAGTCATATCCCAAAAAATAATATATACAAGAAAGTTAAACGCCTTTTTTTACTCGATCCCACTCGTATTTTAATAAACTTTGGGAAGACTTCAATAACTTATCAATTACTTCAATCATTGCTTCTGTTTTTTTAATATATTCATCCTCTTCAAAGCCGTCAAGGGAGAAATATATTTCTTTAACCTCATCAAAACACTTTAGTATTTCAGCGTACCATTTCTCATTGGAATTTATCATCAATTTTATTTTTGATGTCAATAGCTTCTCTTTTTGCCTACATTCCACAAATTGCTCAGTCCCTTTTGATAAATCAGATGATATCGAATTGAAGTCAGCCCGAAATCTATCATCATTATTAAAATGAGGATTTTCTTTTCTAAGCTCTGATGCCTTCTTCATCGCATCAGATCTAACCAATAAATTATGTTTCACAGTCAGTAAATTGGGCGCGAGGGTCATATATTCTGCAAGCAAATCCCTTAATCTATTGATCCACTCTTGTCTGTTGACAGAAAGCACCTGCATATCAAAATTCTTTTTAGCTATAGCCAGTTGAGTTTCACGATCTTTTTCGGTAGATGCAATGTGGGCTGCTCGCTCATTCTCAAGAAATCTCTGCTGTTCTGCTCGCTCAGATCTTAGAAATAATTGCTGAGCCTCTCGTTCAGATTTTAAAATTACTGCATTTCTTTTAAAGGTGTAAAAGGCTATAAGCGCAGGAATAAGTCCAGCAACAACTGATACAACTCCTGTAATTATTGGTGATGTGTAATCAGGTTGGCTATCAAAAACAATTCTTGGTAACGCCGTAACTGCAAGATTAACTGAATCTGCCGTATCATTTAAAATTTTATAAGGAATTCCCTGCCAGTCCATATAGTCTCCATTAGTAACCCTGAGGATGCGGGATACTACTATACAAGAACTCCGCAAATCCTTGCCACACTCTCGCAGTGGCCGCGCTCATGCTCTTGAGTTCCTGTCGCTCAATCGCCGCTAATACCGGTGCGCGTCTGGCGTTCACGCTGCTCTACCGGAGCTTTTTTTAATATAAGAACCTTAACCCGTCGCTACACAGGCTCGATCATTGGCGACTCAGGGCAGCATCATTACTGCTGCGTTGGCACTACTTGCCGCGGTCTATCCGCGTTGCTACTTCATGTACTTTTCTCCAGGCAATAAAAAACAGCCCAGGCGGTCTGCTTCAAATCATCTTTTTCAGTTGTCTATATTGCTCCGGTGAGAGACACTTTTTTTCATTTCATATCCTTTGATGAGGATTTTCGCCGCCTCTCTGCAATGCACTTTCCCCGCTATTACATCGTCTAGGAACATGTTGAAGGTATTGCTGTTTAATGGTCTCATAATTTTGGGTCTCGGATTGATTTCGAGGCTCAAAATTCCCATCACGACGACGCGCGTGCCAAGCATTATTACAGGCACTCAGTGAATGCCTGCTGTAATGCCATACAAAAACGCCCGACAAAGCTATTTAGGATGAATGATGATTCTAATTAGATAAAGCAAGCTCGGACCGAAGCTGACCGCTAGCATCAGAATTAGGCCATAAATGCTAGATAGCTTTACGCCGGGAGCGGTCACATATTCATACAACGGTGTGTAGAATATGACCATGTACTGGAAGAAGCTGAATAACAGTAGTAACAGCAGAAATAGCAGCACACTCTTTAAACTGAAATAAACCCACCTTTTGAGGCCAATCACATTCTGAAGCTTAAATGCGCCTCTGTAGTCACCAAAAAAATCTGACATTCCCGATTATCCATCAACCACACCCTTTCAGATATCAGATTACAACTTTCAAAACCTTTGCTAAAGCGACTTGTTAATTCATTTCCTTATTTCAGACACTGCTCACGTACACACACTTGCAGCCCAGTTAGTTGGCGACGACGCCCTGCTGTTGTAACGCCCGAATGTATTCGTGCAGGTAAAGCAGTTTGGCTTGGTCATCCTTTATTCCGGCTCTGATATAGAGAATGTTTCGTCCAGCAGTTGTAGAGAGTTGGACGGCGGTTGCATTGCCCAGGCCGCTGGCGCTGCGTACTGCTCCCGAGCTGAGCTCACAGGTTGCAAGTTCTGCTTTTGCGAACTGCACCCGACGGCGACCAGCGGCAATATCAGCAGCCAGCTTCGCATTTTCACGTTGTGCATTTTCCCGTTCCTTTGTGTGTTCGGCGTCTAAGGCCGCTATCTGCTGCTGAAAACCATGTTCACGGCTGCGAGCCGCTTCACTATCCGCTGTCGCTTTGTCTGATACGGACTTCAGCACAAGAGCGTGTTCGCTTTTCAGTGTCGCTATATCAGCGCCATAACTCGTTGATACGATCTACCAGCAGAATGCGCCACCAGCGATGATTCCTGCCACCAGCGTACCAGTGACCAACTTCCAGTTAGGAATGATACTCATGCCAGAACCTGTCGAGCGCGTTCGAAGCGCTCACGCCGATCGGCCAGTTACTCCTACCGTTGATCAATCGCGTTACTGCAACAACGTCATCAGCTACAGCACCGCATTTACGTGAATTTCAGAACCACGCCGCAGAACGCATAGCATAAAATAGCTCAGGTTTAGCAATCAAATCCACGCCTAATACCGCACCACAATTCATGTAGTTCGTTGCGCCTGTGACTTGAATCAGAACACAGAATTCGGTCGATCGTTAGAACATTGATAAACAACCCTGATGACGATAACGCTGTAAAAAACCATCGTTCGCAGGACTGGATCGTGAACGCCAGTACTGAACAAAGGGAAGAACTCAATCTGGAATGGTGGCAGGAAACCGATTTAGGGTTGTTTGTCCAGCAGAACAAAACAGGCGTGAAGCAGATAAAAACGTATTCAGACAGGTTACGCGCAGCGATCGAGTTAGCGAGATCGTTAGCCGGTCAGCGACATATCATCGTTAATAAATTCGGTGAGAAATATAGCGACAAGGGACTGAATACGCTTTGGGGTAATGCAAGAAGAAAGGCGTCAGTTAAGCTGGGTGTGGGGGGTGGATTTGGCGTGCCATTTTCATGACATCAAAGCAAAAGCAATTTCCTACTACGAAGGCAGCAGAGATAAGCAAATATTCAGCGGACACAAAACAGAAACGTAGGTGATTACATACGACAGAAAGACCAAAGTCAGCCCGACGTTAAATTTACCAGTGCTGGAAAATTGAATAGCTATGCACTTTTAACAAAAGCGTATACCAATAAAATATACCAACAGCCAAAAACGAAAACGGGCTAGCCTAAGCTAACCCGTTGAATTTTGTGGCGGAGGAGTAGAGATTCGAACTCTAGAACGCTTTCGCGTCGCCGGTTTTCAAGACCGGTGCCTTCAACCACTCGGCCACTCCTCCGCAATGACGCGCACTATAAACAGTACGCCGCACATTGTAAAGCCGCATTGTGGTCAACTGCTTAAAAAATAGATGATAAGCCGTTGAAAGCATAGAAAATCAACAATGGCGCTGTAAAACCGTCCGTTTAGCCTTATTTCCCACCGCCGCGCTGAATCCTTCGTCATCAAATGAACCTCAGACACTTTTATCTCGCTGTTGTCTGTCTATTTTTCGTCATGTCCTTTATCGTAAGGGTAATTTGATACCCACATTTTTATTTGCGAGATAACGATGACCTACCGAGTAATTGCACTTGATCTTGATGGTACGCTACTGAATCAACAGAAAAAAATCCTGCCCGAATCGCTTAGCGCACTCGCGCTGGCCCGTCAGCAAGGCATAAAAGTGATGATCGTCACCGGACGCCACCACTCGGCAATCCACCCTTTTTATCAGGGATTGCAGTTGGATACGCCCGCCATCTGCTGTAACGGCACCTACGTCTATGATTACCAGCAGGGCCAGGCATCGCATACCAATCCGCTTTCTGTCGAACAGGCAAAAAATGTCATCACGCTGCTAGAGGAATGTGATATTCATGGGCTGATGTATGCCGATGACGATATGTATTACCAGTATCCGACCGGGCACGTAGTCCGCACGCTGGCATGGGCTGCGAACCTGCCAGAACAGCAGCGTCCTCGTTTCGCTCAGGTGGAAAATCTGGTGCGTCAGACCGAAGCGTCCCACGCTATCTGGAAATTCGCGACCACGCACGCCGATGTTCCCACACTGAACCACTTCGCCGCAGAAGTAGAAAAGCAGCTCGGACTCGCCTGTGAGTGGTCATGGCAGGATCAGGTTGATATCGCCCAAACCGGCAACAGCAAAGGCAAGCTGCTCCAGAAATGGCTTGGCGAACAGGGCATTAGCATGAAAGACGTCGTGGCATTCGGCGATAACTTTAACGATATCAGCATGCTGGAAGGCGTAGGATTGGGTGTCGCAATGGGCAACAGTGCCGATGAGATCAAAGCGAGAGCCGATCTGGTGATTGGCAGCAATGAAGAGCCTAGCATCGCCGATCTTATCCGTACCCGCATTCTGGCATAACCGACGATGACGCAATCAGGAAAAGCGACCACTCTCGCTTGCCTGATTGCGTGCGACTCACAAACAGACTTACAGCGCGCTACCCAGCACCTGCCGCAGGTACGCCCCCGCCCCCATTAATCCCGGCTGCTCATGGGTAATCAAGTACACGGGGATATCCTGCATATAGCCTTTGAACCGCCCTTTGTCTTCAAAAGCCGCCCGAAAACCGGAAGCTTTAAAGAACTCAAGAAAGCGCGGAACGATGCCGCCAGCAATATACACGCCACCAAATGTGCCTAAATTTAACGCCAGATTACCGCCGAAGCGTCCCATAATGACGCAGAAGAGCGACAGCGCACGGCGACAGTCCACATCCGTATTGTCGACGGCACGTTCGGTAACATCTTTAGGTTCCAGCGCCTCCGGCGTGCGGTCATCAGACAGCACCACGGCACGGTAGATATTTACCAGCCCCTGTCCGGAGAGTATGCGTTCAGCGGAAACATGCCCGAGCGACTGGCGCAAAACAGAGAGAATTTTGTCTTCTTCATCGCTATTCGGCGCGAAATCTACATGCCCGCCCTCACCCGGCAGGCTAATCCATTGATTGGCGGCATGGACCAGATGAGCGACGCCTAATCCCGTGCCTGCACCATACACAGCAATGGGTTTACCTGGCACAGGCTCCCCACCGCCAAATTGGAGTAAATCGGTGTTAGCCATCACCGGCACCGCCATGGAAACGGCGGTAAAATCGTTGATGACCTCAAAATGGCGCAGACCCAGACTCGCTTTCATTTCTGCGATGGAAAATGCCCAGGTATGGTTCGTCATTGCCACCCAGTCACCGGTAATCGGGCAGGCAATCGCGATACAAGCATCCTGTACCGTGACCTGCCGCGAATCGAGATAATCACGAATGGCCCCTTCCAGAGAAGGAAAATCCAGTCCGGAATAGGTCTCGGTTTGCGATAATTCACCCGTTGTGGCATCACACAATGCCAAACGCGTATTGGTGCCACCGACATCGCCCACTAAAACAAAATGCGTCATTCTTCTTTTCCCCTCAAGCAAAGCAGATTCCCGATCATTGCGCGAAAACAGCCAGCTACGCTATGGCTATATAACTTTCTAGTGATAAGGATCTCATTTATGGCTAAAAGCTGCGGTTAAGTTAAAAGTAATCGATTACATTTAGAAAACACAAATTGTAATCGATTACTTTTAAGAGGGATACCACATGGTTTCTTCATCTGAAAACACAGCTACCAAATCGTTACAGCCGGCCTTCGTGGTTCCCAGACTGTCACTCATGATGTTTTTAGAGTTCTTCATCTGGGGTTCATGGTCTGTCACCCTGGGCCTGGTTATGACACAGCACAACCTGGCCGCCATGATTGGCGACGCCTTCTCTGCCGGGCCAATCGCCTCAATCCTGTCGCCGTTTGTACTGGGCATGGTGGTTGACCGCTTCTTCCCCTCACAGAAAGTCATGGCGTTGCTGCACCTGATCGGCGCGGTCATCCTGTGGTTTGTGCCTACTGCGTTAATCAACGAAGACGGCTCACAGCTGCTGATCCTGCTGTTCGCCTACACGCTGTGCTTTATGCCAACGCTGGCATTAACCAACAACATCGCGTTCCATAACCTGACTAACAGTGAGAAGAGCTTCCCGGTTGTGCGGGTCTTCGGCACCATCGGTTGGATCGTCGCCGGTGTCTGCATCGGAACAGCGGGCATCTCCGCAAGCGTCAATATCTTCTACGTCGCGGCCGTTTGCTCTGCCATTCTGGCAGCTTACAGCCTGACGCTGCCGCATACCCCAGCGCCGGCAAAAGGCTTGCCGCTGGCAGTGCGCGATCTGTTCTGTGCTGATGCCTTTGCGCTGCTGAAGAAAGGCCACTTTCTGGTCTTTGCCATCTGCGCGATGCTGATCTCTATTCCACTGGGCACCTACTACGCTTACACCGCATCCTTCCTGAGCAATGCGGGTATCAGCGACGTCAGCACCGCGATGTCGTTTGGTCAGATGTCCGAAATCGTCTTCATGCTGATCATTCCGCTGCTGTTTAGAAAGCTGGGCGTGAAATACATGCTGTTCATCGGCATGCTGGCGTGGTTCGTACGCTATGCCCTCTTCGCGATGGGCGTGAATGAAGAAACACGCTGGTTGCTCTACATCGGTATCCTGCTGCACGGTATCTGCTATGACTTCTTCTTCGTCATTGGCTTCATCTACACCGACCGCATCGCGGGAGAGAAAATCAAAGGTCAGGCACAAAGTATGGTGGTCCTGTTCACCTACGGTATCGGCATGCTGCTGGGCTCGCAGGTTTCCGGTGCACTCTATAACCGTCTCTTCGACAACGGCACGTTAAACGCGCCTGAAATCTGGGCGACCTTCTGGTGGATCCCTGCGGTTGCCGCAGCCATCATCGCCGTCATCTTCCTCTTCTCCTTCAAATATAAAGAAGAGCAGGCCTAATTATTTGAGACAGATTATTTAACGAGAAAATGGGATGAGGTCGCCTATGGCACCTCATCCCACTGCATTCTCCGCTATCGCAATCGTGCAACGGTATTCATGACCACACCCGTTGCCAAAGGAGGTAATAATGAAGACGTTAAAAGGACCGGGTATTTTTCTCGCCCAGTATATTGGCGATCAGGCTCCCTTTAACACGCTGGAAAATTTGGCGCAATGGGCAGCCGGATTAGGCTTTAAAGCGCTACAAATCCCCTGCAATCACCCGCACATTTTCGATCTGGCCACGGCCGCCGACAGCCAAACTTACTGTGATAATGTGAAAGGACTGTTGGCGCAGCATGGGCTGACCATCAGCGAACTGTCGACCCATCTGGAAGGGCAGCTCGTTGCCGTCCACCCTGCGTATGACGATGCATTTGACGATTTCGCACCACCGGCTTACCGCCGCAATCCGCAGGCTCGCCAAGAGTGGGCTATTGCGGCAATCAAGCAGGCAGCAAAGGCTTCTTCACGCTTAGGACTAAACGCCCACGCTACGTTTTCCGGTGCATTGGCCTGGCCCTATTTTTACCCCTGGCCACCGCGTAAAGAGGTCATGATTCAGGAAGCCTTTAAAGAACTCGGCCGCCTGTGGACACCGATTCTCGACTGTTTTGACGAGTACGGCGTGGATGTGTGCTACGAGCTGCATCCGGGAGAAGATTTACACGACGGCGTAACCTTTGAACGCTTCCTTGATGTCGTCAATCATCACCCACGTGCCAACATTCTTTACGATCCTAGCCATATGTATTTGCAGCAGATGGACTACCTCGGCTTTATCGATCGCTATCATGCACGAATCAAAGCGTTCCATGTGAAAGATGCGGAATTTAACACGTCGAGCAAAAGCGGCGTCTACGGCGGCTATCAGTCATGGGCTGAACGCGCCGGCCGCTTCCGCTCACCGGGAGATGGTCAGATCGATTTCGGCGGCATCTTCAGCAAGCTGGCCCAATACGACTACGACGGTTGGGCGGTGCTGGAATGGGAATGCTGCCTGAAAGACAGCAATTGTGGGGCGAAAGAAGGGGCGGCGTTCATCAACCGCCACATTATTCCCGTCGCAGGACGCGCTTTTGACGATTTCGCCGCAACCAGCGACGATCGTCCGTTAGTCAGAAAAATGTTGGGATTAAAAGAGGAGAACGCAGAATGATTCGCGTTGGCATTATTGGTTCCGGTTTTATTGGCCCAGCACATATTGAAGCGATTCGTCGCCTTGGCTTCGTTGAGGTGGTGGCGCTGGCGGAAAACTCGCTCGATCTGGCACAGCAAAAAGCGCGCCAGCTCAACATTCCCCATGCCTACGGCAGCGTCGCTGATTTGTTAAATCATCCCGGTATTGATGCGATCCATAACTGCACGCCGAACCATCTCCATGCGGCGATCAATAAGCAGATTATTCAAGCAGGCAAGCACGTCTTTTCGGAAAAGCCGCTGTGTATGACCAGCGAGGAAGCACGTGAACTGGTCGCGCTGGCGGAAGAAAAAGGCGTTGTTCACGGCGTCAGCTTTGTCTATCGCCAGTTTGGCATGGTGCAGCAGGCTGCCAGTATGATTAGGCATCAGGAGATCGGCCGCGTCTTTGCGGTACACGGCGGCTATCTGCAAGACTGGATGCTGCGCGACACCGACTATAACTGGCGTGTTGAACCGGAGTATGGCGGTGTTTCCCGCGCGGTAGCCGACATCGGTTCGCACTGGTGCGATACGGTGCAGTTTATTTCCGGCCGGAAAATTGTCGAAGTCTTCGCCGATTTAGCCATCGTCCATCCGATCCGCAAATCCAATCGGAACGGTGCGTCCACGTTTTCATCGTCCGATGCATCACCAGAGTACGACGACAAACCGGTCAAGACCGAAGACTACGCGACCGTGTTACTGCGCTTTGAGGATGGCAGCCGTGGATCCTTTACCGTTTCTCAGGTCAGCGCTGGCCGGAAAAATCGCCTGACGTTTGAAGTGAATGGCAGTGAACAGTCGCTGGCGTGGGATCAGGAAACGCCGCAACAGCTGTGGATCGGTCATCGTGATAAACCGAATCAGATGTTGTCGGACGATCCTGGACTGCTGAACCCGGAAGCCGCCGCTGCGGTCCACTTCCCCGGTGGGCATATCGAAGGCTGGCCGGATGCGTTCAAGAACATGATGGCGAACTTTTATACCTATCTGCGCGACGGCAAACAGCCGGGCGTCGATCCGTGCAACTTCGCCACCTTCTACGACGGTGCGAACATCATGTTCATCATTGACGCCATCGTACAAAGCCATCAGCAACAAACGTGGGTGAAGGTCGCCAATTAAGGCATCAGACCGTTCACTCTCTCACGGTATTCATCCCGCAGGTGCGACGCCTGCGGGATGCAGCCAGAGATATTTATGGTAATCTGCTCAGCCAAGCATAAGTAGCGTGAGTGCCTTCTGAATTATGTCGATTCAAAAAATAGCACGGATAGCTGGAGTCTCGGTTGCCACCGTTTCACGGGTGTTGAACAACATTGGTAGCGTGAAACCGCAAAACCGGGAACGTGTTCTCAATGCGATAAAAAGCAGCAATTATCAGCCGAACTTACTGGCCCGGCAGCTACGTACCGCGCGCAGCCAGATGTTATTGGTCATGGTTTCCAACATTGCCAACCCCTTCTGTGCCGATGTCGTGAAAGGCATTGAGGCGGAAGCGGAAGAAAACGGCTACCGCATTCTTCTGTGCAATTCAGGTGCCGATATCGTTCGCGCCCACTCCAGCCTGCAACTGCTGTCCGGTAAAATGGTCGATGGTGTGATCACCATGGATGCCATTTCAACGCTGTCTGCACTTCAGGACATGATTGGCACCGCGCCTTGGGTGCAGTGCGCCGAGCATGACGATACATCCGCTATTTCATCCGTCGGGATTGATAACGCCGAAGCGTCACGTTTCGTGATTAATCACTTTATTGGCAAAGGCCGCCGCCGTATCGCCATGATTAACCACGACATGAATTACCTCTACGCCCAGCAGCGAGAGAAAGGCTATCGCGACGTTATCGCGGAGAATGGGTTTGATTACGGCAAAGTCGAATACGCCAGTACGCTGAGCTATTCAGGCGGAAAAGCCGCAATGAACGCGCTGCTTAACGATCCGGATCGGCCAGATGCCGTCTTTGTGGTGTCCGATACGTTGGCTGCAGGCGCACTGTCGGCAATCTGTGAGGCGGGATTGAGCGCGCCACAGGATATTGCAGTGATCGGTTTCGACGGTTCAGAGCTGGGTTACATCACCTCGCCTCAGCTCAGTACGATTCAGCAGCCGTCCGCACATATCGGCAGAGAGGCCGTGAAATTGCTATTACAACAAATCGACCAGCCTGCCAGCGAAACAGAAAAGCGCTTACTGGAATGGACGTTTGTCGAACGGGCATCCAGCTAACTGACTCAGAATATCCGGTTCACTATCCCACATTTTGCAACCTGCGGCTCGCTGACCGCAGGTTGATAGCGCTTCCTTACTTACTTTTTATCTTACTCAGCTTTTCATACAGCGACTGGTAAGCTGCGGAAACAATGGCCTGTGGATCTTTTGGTAAGTCATGTTCGGCAACAAACCACTGAGCACCCGCCTTAGACGCAGCAGGGAGAATCTCTTCCCACGCCAAAATGCCCTCACCCGGTGGGGCAAAGTTCATTTCATCATCGCGGATGCCGATTGAAGTGTTATCTTTCGCATGAATTGAATAAATACGCCCTTTGTACTGGCGCAGGAGACGCACAGGATCCTGTCCTCCGCGCGATACCCAGGCAACATCCATTTCCAGCATCAGGTTCTCTGGCTCTGCCGCATCCATCATGATTTCCAGCGCGGTTTTACCGCGATACTTCTTCATCTCGAAATTATGGTTGTGATAAGCCAGCTTCATACCCTGCTTCTTCAACTCACGTCCAAGATCGTTCATTTCCACACCAAAGCGCTTCCAGCCCTCTGCGCTATCTGGTCGGTCTTCTACGTTTAGCCACGGCACGATAATCATGCTGTTGCCGATGGCTTTGTTAAAGGCTACAACCTCAGCCATATTGCTTTTCAGTTCGCCAAACTGGACATGCGCAGCAATGGCTTTCAACTGATACTTTCCTAATAACCCCTTCATTTCTGACGCACTAATGTCATGCGTCCCCACCAGCTCAACCGCCTTAAATCCAGCGCCTCGCGCCATGGAAAATTGCTCGTCGAGCGTATTCAAGCTGCGCAGCGTATACATCTGCAACGCTATTTTTTGGTTTTCTGCTGGACGCTCGGCAAGCGCCAAACCCGATGAAACTATCAACAATAGCGGTATAGCGAACGCACGGCGCAATAACGTCATACAAGGCATGTCCTTCTCCTATTTTTATCCCGTAGCACAGGTGAAAACAAAAAGTAATCGATTACTTTTTATGATAAAAAAATAACAACGCGGGGATAATTTATCTGACTACCTTGTTTACGCGGTAGAAAAAACGCATTGAAAATCACTCTCAATACTCGTTTTGTTATCTTAGTCACAGAATATCGACTGATTCACGAGATAGACCGAGCGATATGAACGGCTGTTCCATCGCTCGGCCTGTGCTTACGCCGTGATCGACACGCTCTTAATCTGTGCGTAGATCGTTTGCCCAGGATGAAGTACGAGATCGTCCCGTGCCCACGGAGTAATACGGGACCACAGCGTCTGCTGGCCGATCGCAAGCTTCACTTCAACCTGTTCGTCGACATCAATGCACTCCACCACGCTGGCACGCAGCACATTACGGATGCTGCTTTTTTCCGGCGGCTCCAGCACCAGAGAGACATCGGCAGCATTCACCCGAATGCGCAATGCGGCGTCCTGCGGGAGTTCGACTTTTCCGACCCACACCTGCTGGTCGCCTAATGCCAGCGCCGTCATTGCGTAATGCTCATGCTGAGCCAACACACGCGCACTCAGAATACTGCTCTGTTCGTCTTTCGGTAACCACGGGCGTAGCGCGCTGCTGGCCCACACCTCTTCCAGCAGCCCCTGCGCCTTCACTTTGCCTTTATCAAGCACCACGACATGATCGGCTAACCGGACAATCTCTTCCAGACTGTGGCTGACATACAAGATCGGGATATTGACTTCTTTCGCCAGACGCTCCAGATACGGCAACAGCTCGCGCTTTCTGGGTAAATCCAGCGACGCCAGCGGTTCATCCATAAGCAGCAGTTCCGGTGCGGTTAGCAACGCCCGACCAATCGCAACACGCTGTTTTTCGCCACCGGACAGCGTCCGTGGATAGCGATTTAGCAGCGGCTCAATGCCTAGCAAATTGACGATGTCATCGAACTGCGATTCCATTGTCTCCGCCATGCCATAGCGTAGATTACCGCGCACGCGATAGTGCGGAAACAGGCGAGCATCCTGAAACACATAGCCGATTCGCCGCTTTTCCGGCGGTAAAAAAACACGCTGCTGCGTATCCACCAGCACATGATTATTGAGCACAATCCGCCCACCATCCGGGCGAGTCAAGCCAACAACGGCGTTGATCAGCGAGGTTTTCCCTGCCCCGGATACGCCGAAAATCGCGGTAATACCGTTCGCAGGCAGTTCAGACTGAACGCGAAGTTCGAGACTACCCAGCTGTTGATGAAAATCGAGTTGCAGCATTATCCCCCCAACCGCTTGCGGCTCCAGTTTGTTAGCCATTCCGATGCTAACAACGCAGCCAGCGACAAGACGATGGCAATGATACACAGCCTTGCTGCATCAGCCTCCGCGCCGGGCGTTTCAATCAGGGTATACATCGCGAGCGGAATGGTTCGGGTTTCGCCGGGGATATTAGAAACAAACGTAATGGTCGCGCCAAATTCGCCCAGCGAACGGGCAAACGCCAATACGGTTCCAACAACAATCCCAGGAAAAGAGAGAGGTAATGTGATGGTGAAAAACACGCGCCACGGCGAGGCACCCAGTGTTCGAGCGGCCTGTTCCAGATGCGTATCGACGGCATCAAGCGACAGCCGGATCGCCCGAACCATCAGCGGAAATGCGACAATCGCCGACGCTAATGCAGCACCGCGCCAGCTAAAACTAAAGCTGAAGCCGAACCAGTCATAGAGCCAGGAACCGATTACGCCGCGTCTTCCCATCGCCACCAGCAGCAGATAACCAATGACCACTGGCGGCAGCACCAGTGGTAAATGGATAATGCTATCCAGCAGTGATTTGCCGGGGAACCGACAGCGCACTAAAATCCACGCCATCAGTATCCCAAACGGCAAGCTGCACGCCACGGCCACAACGGAAACTTTGAGGCTCAGCTCAACCGCCTGCCATTCGTAATCACTCAGCATCATTAACGCGGCGCGAAGCCGTAACGTTTAAATACCGCTGCCGCTTCTGGCGTTTTCAGGTAATCATAAAAACCGGTAACCGCCGCGTTTTTATGCTCTTTGACTATTGCCATCGGATATTCGACAGGCTTGTGGCTCGTCGCAGGGAATGTACCGACGACCTTAACTTTGTCGCTGGCAACCGCATCAGAACCATAAACGATACCCAACGGAGCTTCTTCACGCTCCACCAGCGCCATAGCTGCACGTACGTTATTGGCGCGCGCCATCAGCGGGGAGAGTTCATCCCAGGCTTTCAAATTCTGTAAGGCTTCTTTGGCATAGATCCCAGCAGGCACATGATCCGGATCGCCAACGGCCAGACGTCCGCCTTTCAGCAGGCTTTTCCAGTCAGTTTTGTCGTCAATCTTAATCTCTTTCTGCGCACTCGCCTTCGGCGCAATCACCACCAGCTCATTGCCCAACAGCGTGTGACGCGTAGCCGTATCCATCAGGTTTTTATCCTGCGCGTAGTCCATCCACTGTTGGTCAGCAGAGATGAACAGATCGGCAGGCGCACCTTGCTCAATCTGGCGCGCCAGCGTTGAGGATGATGCGTAAGACGCCACGACGGCAACGTTTTTCTCTTTCTGATATTGCGTGGCGATTTCCTGCAACGCATTCGTCAATGATGCGGCGGCGAATACAGTAACTTTATCTTCTGCTGCCGCAGGCAGCGCCATTCCTGCACTGAGGGTCAGTGCGGCAAACCATTTTAACCATTGCTGCTTCATTCTTGTCTCCTGACAATTATCGCTGTGTAAATAATGATATAACGAATTATGAAGCAGTGTCATGCGCTTTAAAGAGGTAGATGGGGGAGGTAGAAAAGAAATGTCCGGCCAAAAGCCGGACATCAAAATAGGAAAGGATCGTGAATCAGTGCTGATTCTTTGCGCGCTGGCCGTCGGAATGACCGATGCGGGACAACACGTTAAACACTTCGCCCAGGCAATAAATCGCCCCCATGATAACCACCATCATCACAGGAACCATGGCAACTGCAAACAGCAGGCTCTTCAACAACTCCAACATGCTTACCTCACTTATTGCAACGGTTACCGCTACTTTAGCCCGCCTAACGTGCTATTTCACTGTAAGCCGAGATCGTCGTAATTGCCACGTAGTCTACCGCAGTAATAGAAAATAGTGCGTCTATTTGTGCGATTTGCCCCTGATGAAGAAAATAGCGACAATACAGAGAATTAAACTCACCAACGGTGCCCTCACTATGCAGGCTGAAATTCTTCTCACCCTGAAACTCCAACAGCGTTTATTCGCCGATCCGCGGCGCATTGAATTGCTCAAGCAAATTCGTCATACCGGTTCAATCAGCCAGGGCGCCAAGCTGGCGGGGATTAGCTATAAAAGCGCATGGGATGCTATCAATGAGATGAATCAATTGGCCGAACAGACCATCGTCGAGCGTATGACCGGTGGCAAAGGCGGTGGCGGGGCTCAGCTCACCCGCTACGGCGAACGTCTTCTCCAGCTGTACGATTTGCTCGCGCAGATTCAGCAAAAAGCCTTTGATGTCTTGCAGGAAGACGGTCTGCCGTTAGATAGCCTGCTGGCAGCCATCGCGCGTTTCTCACTGCAAACCAGCGCCCGTAACCAGTTTTTTGGAACCGTGCTCGCACGCGGTGAAGAACAGGTGCAACAACATCTGGATCTTTTACTCGCCGATGGTAAAACAACGATCAGCGCCCTGATTACGCAACAAAGCGCCGAGCGCCTGCAATTACAGAAAGGGAAAGAGGTGCTGGCACTGATTAAAGCACCGTGGATCGATGTGTACGCAGCAACATCCGCCGCGCCTGATGTTGATAACGTCTTATCAGGGCAAATTCAGTCCATTCAGCACGGTGTAGAAAACAGCGAAATTCTGATTACGCTGACCGGGGGGGAAACCCTGTGTGCCATGGTGCCGAATGTCTTGCTTGAGCAGCAAAAGCTGCGACAGGGAGCGGATGTGAAAGCCTGCTTCAATGCGGACCGGGTTATTATCGCCACGCTTTGTTAATGTCGCTTTAGCGCTATCGCCGTCTGACGAAGGATAGAAAATGTCATTGTTAAAAATCACTCAGGGGCTGTTTCGTCTCAGCGACACCCGCATGCTGCGTCTGGACGAACTGACGCTCGAACAAAACCAGTGCTGGGCCTTTGTCGGGGCCAACGGAAGTGGTAAATCTGCACTGGCGCGGGCGCTATCCGGCGAACTGCCAATATTGCGTGGCGAACGAACAACGGGATTTCAACGCCCCGTCCGACTGTCGTTTGAACAATTACAAAAACTGGTTTCTGACGAGTGGCAGCGCAATAACACCGATCTGCTCAGTGAAGGTGAAGACGACACTGGCCGCACCACGGCAGAAGTGATTCAGGATAGCCTCAACGATCCCGCGCGTTGCCAACAGCTGGCACACCAGTTTGGTATTGCGCATTTACTGGAGCGCCGCTTCAAGTACCTCTCTACGGGGGAAACCCGTAAGTCGATGCTGTGTCAGGCGCTGATGACTCAACCCGACCTGCTGATTCTCGACGAGCCTTTCGATGGGTTGGACGTTGCCTCCCGCCAGCAGCTTGCCGATGAGCTGAGGAAACTGGCAGGCACCGGTTATACGCTGGTGCTTATTCTGAATCGCTTCGACGAGATCCCTGACTTTATCAACCATGTCGGTGTGCTGGCAGACTGTACGCTGACCCGCGTCGGCGAGCGTGAAACGATCCTCTCTGAAGCGCTGGTGGCCCAGCTCGCATTTAGCGAAAAACTGTCGGGAAGTTCGCTGCCAGAACCGGAAGATCCGCAGCGGTATATGACGCTTCCCGCTGACGAGGCACGCATTCGGCTGCGTAACGGCGTGGTGCAGTACAACGACCGACCTATTCTGCACGAGCTAACGTGGGAAGTGTTGCCCGGTCAGCATTGGCAGATTGTCGGGCCAAATGGCGCGGGGAAATCGACGCTGCTCAGCCTGATTACAGGCGATCATCCGCAAGGCTACAGTAACGATCTCACGCTGTTTGGCCGCAAACGCGGCAGCGGTGAAACCATCTGGGACATCAAGCGCCACATCGGTTACGTCAGCAGCAGCTTCCATCTGGATTACCGCGTCAGCACCAGCGTGCGCAACGTTATCCTGTCAGGTTTTTTTGACTCTATCGGCATTTATCAGGCCGTTTCCGACCGCCAGCGCCACCTGACCGAACAGTGGCTCACTCTGCTTGGGCTCAATGGCGCTATTGCCGATACCCCGTTTCAGTCGCTCTCCTGGGGTCAGCAGCGTCTGACGCTAATTGCCCGCGCGTTAGTCAAACACCCCGCCCTGCTCATTCTTGATGAACCGCTACAGGGGCTTGATCCGCTCAATCGCCAACTGGTACGCCGCTGGCTGGATATTCTGATTGGCGAGGGCGAAACGCAGCTACTCTTTGTCTCTCACCACGCGGAAGACGCGCCGGAATGCATCACGCATCGGCTCACTTTCGTCCCGCACAACGACATCTACCGCTATCAGATTGACGCGTTATGTAAATAACGCCTAAAAACAGGGATGATAACGCTACCACAAAATAAAATGTAGGGTAGAAAGCCAGGCTCATTTACACTGTAGATTATGCTTCACTCAGTTTATTCGTAAAGAAACCATCGATAACAGAGGCAGATTCTCGCTGTAGATCACCTTTTTCTGCCCCTAACCATGTTATTTTGCTGCATTGCGATAATAGAGGTCATTATGAACGTTCTTGTCACAGGTGGTAGCGGTTACATAGGAAGTCATACTTGCGTACAATTGCTGGCTGCCGGGCACACTCCCATCATTCTCGATAACTTGTGCAACAGCAAGGCTAGCGTCGTTAAAACCATTACACGCTTAACCGATAAGACACCCGTTTTTTATCAGGGCGATATCCGCGACAGCGCGCTGTTGGACGATATTTTCGCTAAGCATTCCATTGATTCTGTCATCCACTTTGCCGGCTTAAAAGCCGTGGGCGAATCAGTGCGTGAACCGTTGAGCTACTATGATAATAACGTCTACGGTACGCTCGTGCTCGTAGAGGCGATGAAGAGAGCAGGCGTGAAAAACCTGATTTTTAGCTCCTCCGCCACCGTCTATGGCGATCAACCACGCACGCCCTATCAGGAAAGTTTCCCCACAGGGCACCCTGCCAGCCCTTATGGCCGTAGCAAGCTGATGGTCGAGCAAATCCTGCAAGACTTACAGCATGCAGAACCGGAATGGAGTATTACGCTGTTGCGGTATTTCAACCCGGTTGGTGCCCATCCATCGGGTGAGATGGGTGAAGACCCACAAGGTGTGCCCAATAACCTGATGCCTTACATCGCTCAGGTTGCTGTCGGGCGTCGCGACTCACTGGCGATCTTCGGTAATGACTACCCTACCGCTGACGGCACTGGCGTGCGAGATTACATCCACGTCGTCGATCTGGCTGACGGTCATATCGCCGCCATGAACACCCTGCAAAATCGTGCTGGCGTGCATATTTATAATCTGGGCGCAGGCGTAGGCTACAGTGTATTGCAGGTCGTCGAAGCCTTTAGTCAGGCCTGTGGCAAGCCGCTGGCTTACCATTTTGCCCCACGTCGTCAGGGCGATCTGCCTGCTTATTGGGCAGATGCCGAGCGTGCAGCGAAAGACCTTAACTGGCGAGTCACACGCTCACTGCAAGAAATGGCGCAGGACACCTGGCGCTGGCAGTCCAACCACCCCAACGGGTACGACGAAGAATGACGGCGTTTTTTCACGCTGAATGACAGATAAGGGAAGCGCGGCAGAGCTGATTTTTGCAACCTTCCCCTATCTGCAACCATCAGCCAACCTTCTCTATCTTCTCAGGCCTCTACAGGAGCAAGTCATGTTGAATGAAAGTCTTAGCACGCTGGCACCCGATGGTCAGCCGTTTCAATTAACGACCTTGCAGAATCAGGCGGGCATGCGCGTGCGCCTGATGGACTGGGGTGCAACCTGGCTTTCCTGTGAGCTGCCGCTACCAGAGGGTGAGGTGCGAGAAGTCTTATTGGGCTGTGCATCGCCCGAGCAGTATCCGCGACAAAGCGCTTATCTCGGTGCATCGATTGGCCGCTATGCCAACCGCATAGCCAAAGCCACATTCAGTCGAGAGACCGAAACGTTCCATCTGGTTCCAAACCAGAACGAGCACCAGTTGCACGGTGGCCCGGAAGGCTTTCACGCCCGCCGCTGGCGAATTGCCAGTCAGGATGCAACGCAGGTGACGTACCAGTTACACTCACCGGATGGCGATCAAGGATATCCAGGGCATCTCAACGTACAGGTGACCTACGCGCTGACCGAACATAATTCACTGGAAATCTCGTATCAGGCGACCGTAGAGAAAGCCTGCCCCGTTTGCCTGACCAACCACGCGTATTTCAACCTTGATGGCGATCTGACTGACGTCCGTAAGCACCAGTTGCAACTGTTTGCCGACTATTATTTACCGGTTAATAGTTCGGGCATTCCTAACGCCGATCTGACATCGGTAAACGCTACCGGAATGGATTTCCGCCAGCCAAAAACGCTGGAAGAAGATTTCCTGCGCGACAGCGATCAAATGGCCGTCGGCGGCTACGATCACGCTTATTTATTGCATCGCACCTGCGGTTCCAGCGAAAGTCCGGCTGCCAATTTATGGTCATCCGATGGCCGCGTGCTGATGAGCGTTTTCACCAGCGCTCCCGCCTTACAGCTCTACAGCGGCAACTTTCTGGCCGGAACGCCCTCACGAGACGGCGGTCAATATGAAAACTATGCCGGTGTCGCACTGGAAAGTGAATTCCTGCCGGACAGCCCGAATCACCCAGACTGGCCGCAGCCCGACTGCTGGCTGAAACCGGGGAAAGTCTATCGCTCAGATACCACGTACCAGTTTCTCGTACAGTAACCGAACAGCAAAACATAATTAACCCATTGATAACATTGGCAGATAACTTTCTGCCAATTTACAAAACTATGCTATTCCCCGCTTGCCCCGTTCCCGCTCAGACGCATACACTGCCAAAACGTCCAAAAGGGAAACACCATGTCCGCATCATCATCACGGTCTCCATTATTCATTCATCATCTGCGCCATAAAGGCAGGTGGGGATGGCTATTGGCACTGTGCTGGTTCTTCCTGAATGCACAACTGGCTATCGCAGGCCATCAATGCGATATGACGATCAGCCAGACATCCCCCGCACTCCAGCATCAGGCACATCTGCAACAGGCTGACGTTCAGCCGTTATCATCTCATGCTCAGCATACGGCTAAAGCGTCTTACGTTGCCGATCAGCAAACGCCGCTGTGCGAAAAACACTGCGTGCCGGATAGTGTGAAGCAGGATAATGGCTCGCTGGCATTATTAGCGCTGCCGGTCAGTGGCGAGCTAGTCTTAGCGGATAATCCTGTCACCCTTAGTCCGACATCTGATGTCTGGCTCTCGCCTCCTGCGGTCGGCCCCCCGACTGAAATCCGTTTCTGCCGATTCAGAGAATAACCCAAGCGATTGATAACTCCCGCGCCAGCGAGCGCAACATCTTGTTTATCAATTATTTTTATTGGGATTATTTTTATGCGTATCACTTATATGGCTTTGATCAGCAGCCTGATTTTTTCTGTTTCTTCCTTCGTCTTCCCCGTGTGGGCAAACGACCACCAGCATCACGCGATGATGACGACCACTCCCCCTGCGGCCACAACAGCCGCTTATCAAACTACCGGGATTGTTAAGCAGTGGGACACCAATAGCGTCACGCTCTCTCACGCGCCGATTGCCGAGCTCAAATGGCCTGCCATGACGATGGCCTTCGCGCTGCCATCCCGCGGAGGAATCACGCCGTTGCCCGTCAACACACCCGTTACGTTCAGCTTTATCCAGAACGATAGCGGCTACACCCTGACCGCGATTACGCCACAGCAGCCTTAACCGGAGCACACCATGAACTTATCCAAACACGCTGCTGCGCGCGCGTGTCTGGCGATGTTGCTGTGGCTGCCTGCCGCCGTCTTTGCGGCAGATCTGAGTCTTGAACAGGCTTTACAGGCGGCGGAGCGTTACTCCGCCGATCTGTCGGCCAATCAACACCAGATTAATGCGTTACAGAACATGGCCGACTCCGCTACACAGCTTCCCGATCCAAAGTTGAAATTTGGCGTCGAAAATTTGCCATTGGGCGGCAACAACGGTAGTCGACTCACGCGCGAAGGGATGACGATGCAACGTATCGGCGTCATGCAAACTTATGTCAGCAGCCGTAAGCGCGATAGCAAAGCGCAGGCTATTCGGGTCGAAGCCGAAGCACTGCAAAGTAATAGCGAAAGTATTCGTGCTCGCATGCAACGGGAAACGGCACAGGCATGGCTGGATCTGGCGCTCTCCCAAAAGGCGTTGGTCGACGTCACCGCGCTGGTTAATGAAAGCCAGCGGCAGATCGCCTCACAAAAAGCGAGTGTGGCAGCAGGCAGTGAAGCCAGTAGTGTTCTGGATGCCCGCCTGACGCTGGCAGCCATGCAGGACAGACTGGCCGATGCCGAGCGTGATACCCGCATCGCACACGCCCGACTGGTGCAGCTTACCGGCGTGACGGATATCAACGTGCACGGCGAACTGCCTCGCTTTGAACGGCTACCTGCCTCACCCGAAGTGCTGGGTAACGCCATTCATCAGCATCCAGAAATGCAACAGGCGCAGCGTGAAGCCGAACTGGCTCAGGCACGCTCCGCACAGTCAGCCGTTGCCGCCATCCCCAATGTCGATGTTGAAGTCTATTACGCGAAGCGCGGAGATGATTACGACGACATGGCGGGCATGATGGTAACGGTCGATCTGCCGCTGTTCACATCCAAACGCCAGGATAAGGACTACGCCGCAGACGTATCACGCAGCATGGAAGCGCGCGACAGAGTCTTGCTCACCGAACGAGAACATCAGGCGCAGCTCGATACGCTGATAGCCCAATATCAAGCCGCACAGTCACGCTGGCTGCGGCAGAGCAACGATGTTCTTCCGCTGCAACAGCAGCGCATCAAACTGATTCAGGCTCAGTACCAATCCGGCAGCAGTAACCTTTCTGCCGTATTGGATGCCCGCCGGGCGCTGCTCGAAAGCCGGATCGCCGTTCAGGATACCGCACGGGAGATGGCCCAATATTGGGCCGCTATCCGCTATCTGACGCCACAAGGAAGCCCTACGCGATGAGCAAAACAATCACGAACAAATCACTGAGGTTTAGCCTCATGACGCTGGCTATCCTCAGCGCGGGTGGCGTGGGCTATCTGGTGGGTAAACAGCCAACGCCACAGTCTTCTTCAGCCGCAGCGTTAGCACGTACCGTCCTCTATTGGTACGATCCGATGGTGCCGGATAAACGCTTCGACAAACCGGGGAAATCCCCCTTTATGGATATGGAACTGGAGCCCCGCTACGCCGATGAAGCGCAGAGTGATGGCGGTATTACGGTCAGCGCCCGCCAGCAGCAAAATCTTGGGGTTCGCACGGCGCGCGCGGAAATGCGTGAACTTTCCAGTAGTAGCACAGGTTACGGCACCGTCACACTCAACGAACGCGGATTACACACGCTGGTGGCACCCAGCGGCGGCATTGTCGAGAAACTCACGGTCAGTGCGCTACAACAGCAGGTGAAGAAAGGCGAAACGCTGGCGACATTGTGGAACCCGACCTGGGCAGCGGCGCAGCGCGAATATCTGGCGGTACGGCAGTTGGGTGACGACATGCTGACTCAATCGGCTCGCCAGCGGCTGACACTGCTCTTCATGCCAGAAGCGATTATTCGGCAGGTCGAGCGTAGCGGTAAGCCGCAGGATAGGATCGCGATTACCGCACCGGAAGACGGCTACGTGAATAAGCTGGAGGTACGGCAAGGTATGCAGTTAAGCCCAGCGCAGCCTCTCTTTGAGCTTGCCAGTCTGAACCCGGTGTGGGTGGATGTCGATTATCCCGAGTCGCAAGCCGCGCAGCTCACTCTCGGCAGCGACATCAGCGCCGCCAGCAGCGCCTGGCCGGGTAAAACGTTCCACGGCAAGATCAGCGAACTGCTGCCCGTATTAGATAGCACCACACGCACGCTAAAAGCGCGCGTGGTACTGTATAACCCACAACAGCAGCTTAAACCCGGTATGTACCTGACCGTGCAGCTCTCTCAGCCGCAGGCACAGCCGCGTCTGGCGATCCCGCAGGAAGCGCTATTGGTCAGCGGTAGCCAAAACCGGGTCTTACTGAGTGATGGCACTGGTCATTTTACCCCACGTAACGTCACGGTGGGCGCGTCGCTGGGCGACTGGGTCGAAATCCTCAATGGACTGAAGGCAGGTGACAACGTGGTCACTTCCGGTCAGTTCCTGATTGATTCCGAAGCCAGCCTGCGCAGCGCCCTACCGCAGTTTGATGCGGAAACATCGGCAGTCCCAGAAACATCGGCTGCGCCCGTTGGCTATCACACTCAGGGAGTCATCAGGGCGATAAACGGCAATCAGGCCACCATCGAACACGAAGCGGTCCCGGCACTCAACTGGTCGCCGATGACGATGGATTTCACGCTGCCACCGTCAGGGCTACCTCAGGGAATGGGAATCGGCAGTACCGTGCGTTTCCAGTTCAACATGGACGACAGCGGGATTCACGTCCTGAATTTTTCTACCATTGACGATCCGCATGCCAGCCATGGAGGCCATCCATGATTGCCTACATCATTCGCTGGTCGCTCAAAAACCGTCTTCTGGTTTTACTAGCAGCGCTGTTCATAGCGGCGTGGGGCCTGCTGTCGCTACAAAAAACGCCGCTGGATGCTCTGCCCGATTTATCGGACGTACAGGTCATCATTCGCGTCAGCTATCCGGGAAAAGCACCACAGGTGGTGGAAAATCAGGTGACCTACCCGCTGACCACAACCATGCTTTCCGTTCCGGGGGCCAAGACGGTACGGGGCTTCTCCATGTTCGGCGATGCCTACGTTTATGTACTGTTTGAAGATGGCACCGATCCTTACTGGGCGCGTTCTCGCGTGCTGGAATATCTCAGCCAGGTTCAATCCAGCCTGCCAGCCGACGCCAAGACTTCACTCGGCCCGGATGCCACTGGTGTCGGCTGGATTTACGAATATGCGCTGGTGGATCGCAGCGGCAAATACAGTCTGGCCGACCTGCGTGGCTTTCAGGATTGGCTGCTGAAATATGAGTTGAAAACGGTGCCTGATGTGGCGGAAGTCGCCAGCGTGGGCGGCATGGTCAAACAGTATCAGATCGTCGTCGACCCGGAACGCATGCGGACACAGGGCATCACCCACCAGCAGATCGTCAGTGCCGTACAGGCTGCCAATCAGGAAAACGGCGGTTCCGTGCTGGAATTAGGCGAAGCAGAGTACATGGTGCGCACCACTGGTTACCTGAAAAGTATGCAGGATTTTAACCACGTGGTGATTACTACCCGCAACGGCATTCCCGTGCTGTTGCAGGATGTGGCTACGCTCAGAGAAGGGCCGGAGATGCGGCGCGGCATCGCCGAACTGAATGGCGAAGGTGAAGTAGCCGGCGGCATCATCGTCCTGCGCTATGGCAAAAATGCGCTGAATACGCTGCATGCCGTCAAAGCGCGGTTACAAGAAATACAGAAAAGCCTGCCCGCGGGGGTAGAGATCGTCCCAACCTACGATCGTTCGCAGTTGATTGAACATGCCATCGATACGCTCAGCTTCAAGCTGCTGGAAGAGTTTGTCGTCGTAGCGATTATCTGCGCCCTGTTTCTGTTTCACTTCCGCTCGGCGCTGGTGGCGATCATCAGTCTGCCGCTGGGGATTCTGGGTGCGTTTATCATCATGCGCTATCAGGGTGTGAACGCCAACATCATGTCGCTGGGCGGTATTGCGATTGCTATCGGCGCGATGGTGGATGCCGCGATTGTGATGATAGAAAACATGCATAAAGTCATTGAACAGTGGCGGCATGAGAATCCTGGGAAACAGCCGCAGAATAATGAGTGGTGGCAGTTAGCGGAGCGGGCTGCGGTAGAGGTCGGGCCTGCGCTGTTTTGCAGCCTGCTAATCATTACGCTGTCGTTTGTGCCCGTGTTCTCACTGGAGGCGCAGGAAGGCCGCATGTTTTCACCGCTGGCCTTCACCAAAACCTATGCCATGGCCGTCGCCGCCGGATTAGGGATTACGCTGGTGCCGGTATTAATGGGATATTTCGTTCGCGGCAAGATACCGGACGAACAGGCGAACCCGATTAACCGCTGGCTGATTGCAGCCTATCACCCGGTGCTGCAAAAGGTGCTGAGCTATCCGAAGGCCACGCTGCTGGTCTCCGGCCTGCTGTTGCTGTTGACGCTCTTTCCACTTAGCCGTCTGGGAAGTGAATTTATGCCGCCGCTGGATGAAGGCGATCTACTGTATATGCCTTCCACCCTGCCCGGCATCTCCGTGCGAGAAGCGGGTCGTCTGCTGCAACAAACGGACCGGCTGATTAAAACCGTGCCCGAAGTCGAATCGGTTTTCGGCAAAGCAGGCCGTGCCGAAACGGCCACCGACCCCGCTCCGCTCACCATGCTGGAAAGTACGATTCGGCTGAAACCGCGCAACCAGTGGCGAGAAGGAATGACCATGGACAAGCTGGTGGCCGAGTTGGATCGTACCGTCAGCCTGCCGGGTATCGCCAATGTGTGGGTGCCACCGATTCGCAATCGGCTGGACATGCTGGCCACAGGCATCAAAAGCCCAGTGGGTATTAAGGTTAACGGCAATAATCTGGCAGACATCGAACGCACCGCCGCGCAAATCGAGCAGGTGGTGAAGCAGGTTCCGGGCGTGACGTCTGCACTGGCGGAACGGCTGGCGGGCGGGCGCTATATCGATATTGATATCGACCGGCAACGCGCTGCGCGCTACGGTGTGTCCGTCGAGGAACTTCAGTCGGTGGTTTCTACACTCATCGGCGGGCAAAATATCGGCGAAACAATTGAAGGTCGCCAGCGTTATCCCATCAATATCCGCTACCCGCGTGAATTACGCGATTCGCTGCAAAAATTGCGTGATCTGCCCATCGTGACGGCAAATGGCAGCAGAGTGATGCTGGCAGAGCTGGCTGATATTCGCGTCAGCGAAGGGCCACCGATGCTGAAAAGTGAAAACAGCCGTCTGTCGGACTGGATTTACGTCGATCTCCGCGGCCGCGATCTGAAATCCGCCGTTGAAGACATGCAGCAGGCCGTTGCCCAGCAGGTCACGCTGCCGGAAGGCGTTTCACTGAGCTGGTCCGGTCAGTTTGAATATCTGGAACGCGCTACGGAGAAAATGAAAGTCGTCGTGCCATTTACGCTGCTTATCATTTTTGTGCTGCTGTATGTCACCTTCAACCGCATCAAAGATGCATTGCTGATCATGGCAACCTTACCTTTCGCGCTGATTGGCGGCGTTTGGCTGCTCTATATCCTTGGCTATAATCTTTCTGTAGCCGGCGCCGTGGGTTTTATTGCACTGGCGGGCGTGTCAGCGGAATTCGGCGTCATCATGCTGCTGTACCTCAATCATGCGGTAGAGAAACACCGCGTGGCAGGTCAGGCGCTGTCACGCCAGCAGTTGATGGATGCCATCCACGAAGGGGCGGTTCTGCGCGTACGGCCAAAAATGATGACCGTCGCAACGATTATGGCAGGGCTGCTTCCCATCATGTGGGGCGGCGGTAGCGGATCCGAAATCATGCAGCGGATTGCCGCGCCGATGATCGGCGGGATGGTGAGCGCTCCTCTGCTGTCGATGCTGGTGATCCCTGCGGTCTATCTGTTATTGCACAAGGGGGATTCCGGTTTGCTGAAACGGTAAAGCCAGAGCGTGATTTTACGCAAATAACCTGCGGATAAATCACGCTTGCCATCGACTATCGATTGCCGATAACCGTTCTCCACCCCTATAATGAAATCAGTTATCACAGAAATCTTAGGATAGGAAGGAGTTTAGCTATGGCTGTAACTAAGCTGGTACTGGTAAGACACGGTGAGAGCCAGTGGAACAACGAAAACCGCTTCACAGGCTGGTACGATGTCGATCTATCCGACAAAGGCCGTTCAGAAGCCAAAGCCGCAGGTCAGCTGCTGAAAGACGAAGGTTTTGCCTTTGATTTCGCTTATACCTCCGTGCTGAAACGTGCCATTCACACACTGTGGAATATACTGGACGAGCTGGATCAAGCCTGGTTGCCAGTTGAGAAATGCTGGAAACTGAATGAGCGTCACTACGGTGCGTTGCAGGGCCTGAACAAAGCCGAAACCGCTGAGAAATACGGTGACGAGCAGGTTAAACAATGGCGTCGTGGTTTTGCAATTACGCCTCCAGAGTTGACGCGTGATGACGAACGTTTCCCGGGCCACGATCCGCGTTACGCTTCTCTGAGCGACAAAGAGCTGCCACTGACTGAAAGCCTGGCGCTGACCATCGACCGTGTTGTGCCTTACTGGAACGAAACTATCCTGCCACGCGTCAAAAGCGGTGAGCGTGTGATCGTTGCGGCTCACGGTAACTCACTGCGTGCACTGGTGAAATATCTGGACAACCTGGGCGAAGACGAAATTCTGGAACTGAATATCCCAACTGGCGTGCCATTGGTTTATGAGTTCGACGAGAACTTCAAGCCGATCAAACGTTACTACCTGGGCAACGCAGACGAAATCGCTGCAAAAGCTGCCGCAGTAGCGAATCAGGGTAAAGCGAAGTAATTTCCCCCCTGAATGAGAAAAACCCGGCCTGTGCCGGGTTTTTTTATGCCGCGTAATTCAACGTGTTTCCTAACAAACTATCGCCAGCGACGTTGAAAAACGTTCCCTACGTTTTTTATAGCGTGCCAGCTAGCACGCTATTCGATATTACTTGTTACGGCGTTCGCGAACAGCAGACGCTAACTGGCGCAGCAGAGATTCCGTGTCTTCCCAGCCAATGCAGGCATCGGTCACACTGCGACCATAAACCAACGGTTCACCGCTTTCCAGATTCTGGTTGCCTTCGACCAGATGGCTTTCCACCATCACGCCCATAATCGCTTTCTCGCCCTGCGCGATCTGCCCACAGACGTCGGTACAGACATCCATCTGCTTTTTGAACTGCTTGCTGCTGTTCGCATGGCTGAAATCGATCATGACCTGCGGTGTCAGGCCCGCTTTTTCCAGACCGATCTTCACGTCTTTCACATGCTCAGCGCTGTAGTTCGGCGTTTTACCGCCGCGCAAAATGATGTGGCAATCGTTATTACCGCTGGTGTTCACGATAGCCGAATGGCCCCATTTGGTCACAGACAGGAAGCAGTGTGGCGCGCTGGCGGCGTTGATCGCATCAATCGCGACCTTGATCGTACCATCGGTGCCGTTTTTAAAGCCGACAGGGCATGACAGGCCGGATGCCAGTTCACGGTGTACCTGAGATTCCGTCGTACGTGCGCCGATAGCGCCCCAGCTCATCAAGTCCGCCATGTATTGCGGGGTGATCATATCCAGAAACTCACCCGCAGCCGGTAAACCGATGTCGTTAATTTCCAGCAGCAGCTGGCGTGCAATGCGCAAGCCGTCATTGATCTGGAAGCTGTTATCCATGTGCGGATCGTTGATCAGCCCTTTCCAGCCAATCGTAGTACGAGGTTTTTCAAAATAAACCCGCATCACTACTTCCAGATCGTCGCTCAGCTCGTTACGCAGCGTCAGCAAACGCGCGGCATACTCTTTTGCTGCTTTCGTATCGTGGATCGAGCAAGGACCAATGACCACCAGCAGGCGGTCGTCATTGCCGTTAAGAATTTTATGGATGGCAGTACGCGCGAACGATACCGTTTCCGCTGCCTTCTCCGTGGCTGGAAACTTTTCTAGCAAAGCAACCGGCGGCAAAAGTTCATTAATCTCTTTAATTCTTAAATCATCATTTTGGTAATTCATAAATAAATCCATCGGTTCCGAAACGGTATGTTAGCCCCATCCAATACGCGCCATCCCGCCTATACGGGTAGCCTGAGAAACGGGATGTTTCATATTGAAGATTGATTATTATATGTCAAGCTGGTGTTGTCAGGGCGCTGAAATCAGCGGGATTTACGCGATCAAATGCTCTCAGATGCCGCATCCGTCCTATTTTCATCAGAAAATAGCTCAACTGACAGATCGGGTGAATGACAGAATAGGTTTTCTCTGTGGGTTTCAGTAAAGTGGGATAAAACCGCAACTCAAGGTGATCTATGGCGCATAATCACAGCCACACGGAATCCGGCAACAGTAAACGTCTGCTGGCCGCGTTTATCATTACCGCCACGTTTATGGTGGCAGAAGTCATTGGTGGTCTGCTGTCCGGCTCCCTCGCCTTACTGGCAGATGCAGGCCATATGTTGACGGACGCCGCCGCGCTGTTCGTCGCGCTTGTCGCCGTACGTTTCGCACAGCGTAAGCCCAATGCACGCCATACCTTTGGCTATTTGCGACTCACGACCCTCGCCGCCTTTGTGAACGCGCTGACGCTGATACTGATTACCGCCTTCATCTTCTGGGAAGCCATTCAGCGCTTCTATGATCCCCAGCCCGTTGCCGGTGTGCCTATGCTGCTTGTCGCCGTTGCCGGTTTGGTGGCAAATATCGTGGCATTTTGGCTGTTACACCACGGCAGTGAAGAGAAAAATATTAACGTCCGCGCGGCAGCCCTGCATGTGCTGGGCGATCTGCTCGGATCCGTTGGTGCGATTGCCGCAGCCATTATCATTCTTTATACCAACTGGACGCCTATCGACCCGATTCTCTCTATTTTGGTGTCGTGTCTGGTGCTGCGTAGTGCGTGGGCGTTATTGAAAGAGAGTATTCATGAGTTGCTGGAAGGTACGCCCGGACAACTTAGCGTTGAGGTTCTACAGAAAGATCTGACGCTGAATATTCCCGAAGTCAGAAACATCCATCACGTTCACTTATGGCAGGTTGGCGAAAAACCGATGATGACGCTGCATGCGCAGGTGGTTCCCCCTCACGATCACGATGCGTTGTTAAGACGAATTCAGGAATATTTACTGAAGCATTACCAGATTGAACACGCGACGGTTCAGATGGAATATCAACGCTGTGATGATGACCACTGCGCTTTCCACTATCAGGAAAGTCATTATCATGAAAGCCATGATGCAGAAGGTCACCACCACAAGCATTAAGTTTGGACTACACGCCGTGTGAAACCGCGCTGACGCGATTCTCCTGTGCGCTCTTAATCCACAGCCAAGAGCCGTTCAGGGCAATCAGCGTCAGGATCGCGTACTCTACCGCCATCGCATACACGCCCTGATAAGCAAAAATCACCACGCTTATCACATCAATCACCACCCACAGCAGCCAGTTTTCGACGTATTTACGCGTCATTAGAATCATCGCCACAATCGACAGCACCATCATGGTGGAATCCCAGAATGGGAACGCATCTGGCTTGAGAGTCGGCATCTGCACAGACAGCCCTAACCCCTGCATACCGGAAACAGCAATACGCGTCAGCACAGCAAACACCGCGTCAATGTAGAACGTCATCAAACCAATCGCGACAATACACGCCACCGACCAGCCAATCAGTTTCTGCACTGGCAGCCAGCGGATGCGTAACTCCACTTCCTGCGAATCCGTCTTACGCGTCCAGGCATACCAACCGTAAATATTGGCGGCAAAGAAGAAGATTTGCAGCAACAGGCTGGCGTAAAGCTGAATCTGGAAAAAGATCACAGCAAACAACGTGACGTTAATCAATCCAAACAGATAGTTGATAGTTTTTTCCTGACTCGCGAACCAGATACACAGCAGGCCAAACAGTGTGCCAATCGCCTCAATCCAGGAAAGATCGTATCCCCCTTCCCCCAAAGGGATATGAATTAAAATATTGCTGGTACTAAAAAAATCCATCTCATCACCCTGTCTCAATTATTGTAAAAAAATCTCTATCAAGATGCCCAAGATCTCCGTCAGGCATTCCCTTTAACACGCAATTTTAGCGAAGCCGCAAAATCCAGCATGCGATTCAGCGGGATTAACGCGCCTTCTCGCAGGGCTGCATCAACATGAATCTCATGAGCGTCACCGCCTTGCTCCAGACCGTTAGCAATTGCCTCCAACCCATTCATCGCCATCCACGGACAGTGGGCGCAGCTGCGGCAGGTGGCCCCTTCTCCCGCTGTCGGCGCTTCCAACAACGTTTTCTCCGGACAGGCCTGCTGCATCTTGTAGAAAATGCCGCGATCGGTCGCCACAATCAGTTCGCGCTGCGGCAGCGTTTTCGCCGCCTGAATCAGCTGGCTGGTTGACCCAACGGCGTCAGCCATCTCTACCACGCTCTGTGGCGATTCCGGATGGACCAAAATTGCCGCGTCGGGGTACAGAATCTTCATGCGCTGCAGCGCCTGCGTTTTAAATTCGTCGTGCACAATGCACGCACCCTGCCAGCACAGTACATCCGCCCCTGTCTGCTTTTGTACATAGCTTCCCAGATGGCGGTCCGGAGCCCAGATAATCTTTTCTCCCAGGCTATCCAGATGCTCGATCAATTCCACCGCGATGCTGGATGTCACCACCCAATCAGCACGTGCTTTCACTGCCGCGGAGGTATTGGCATACACCACCACCGTTCGGTCTGGGTGCGCATCGCAAAAACGGCTGAACTCATCGACGGGACAACCGAGATCGAGCGAGCATTCTGCTTCCAGCGTGGGCATCAGAATCGTCTTTTCCGGGCTGAGTATCTTGGCGGTCTCTCCCATAAAGCGGACACCCGCCACCAGCAGCGTTGATGCCGAGTGAGTGCTGCCGAAGCGCGCCATTTCCAGCGAGTCCGCTACACAGCCGCCCGTTTCTTCCGCCAGCGCCTGAATTTCAGGATCGGTATAATAGTGCGCGACCATGACAGCATTTCTTTCCCGCAGCAGCGTTTTTATCCTGCTACGATAGTGCTGTTTTGCATCAGCCGATAAAGGTCTGGGCTTCGGCGGAAAGGGATAAATGGTCTCATTGCTATCAAAAAGGATACTCATTATAAATTTCCACGATGACAACTCGGGTTGTAACACCAGATACTCATTAATCATCAGCACTGACGTTTTTTATCCTAAACAAAATACCGAAAACCCGCCCTAAAGTCGCGGTGTTTTTTCTATAAAACCCGCAATTTTGTTTACTATGCTTAAAATCGTGAGATGAAATGCGTAAGTGGCATGACTTGTAGAAAGTAGAAAAGAGACAAGGAGAGAAATGGCATGGCCAGCCTCTATATCAGAATCCATCGCAATACCCTGACCATCAGAAACGTGGACACAAAACAAGAGGTGACAGAGCAATCAGAAACGCCTTTTACCACCACCCGCTTACTACTCGGACAGATGATTCCGGCGATGAAGTTATTGGCTCGACTCACACGTAAAGTGGCGTCCAAACGATTAATCGATCTGTTCGCCCCGCACAAGGTCATCATCCATGCCATGGAGATGAATGAAGGCGGGCACAGCCAGGTCGAGTTTGCCAGCTACATCGAGCTAGCCAAGAGCATCAGCCCGCAAGGAAAGCATATTTATGTCTGTAGCAAAAGCGTGCAGCTTACCGATCAGGAAGTGACACAAATCTTTAGCGGCGACATGCCTTCGATCGTCAGCCGCTAATCAGATGCTGCGCTTTAGGCGAAGAAGCGATGCCAGTATAGAGAGATAGGAATAACCAATACCAAAGCAGGCAGGAAGTTAACCACCGCAAATGATTTGATCTGCGCGATCCTCAGCCCTACTGCAATCATGATAATGCCGCCACAGGCAGAAAAGTCACCCATCGTGATGTCTGTCATAAAGGGCATAATCAATTTGGCGGAGAAGAACAGCAGCGTCTGGACAATAATCTGTGGTATCGCAATCGACATCACGGCAAGGCCCAGCGTAATGGAGAAAATCAGCGCGGTGAAAATATCCAAAGCAGATTTGATGATCAGCAGTTGATAATCGCCGGTTAGCCCTTCGGTCAACGCCCCCACCACACCGGTCCCACTGGCACAAAACAGGACGATCAACGCGGTAAAGTTCTGAGTGTAGACATCCTGCGGCAAGCGGTGCTCCTGTGCAGGCAGTACGCGGTTTAATCCTTTCTGAATCATCGTGCCAGCCCACTGCACGCCGGACTCCATGCGGAGCAACTCGCCTAACGCCACACCAATCACGATAGCCAACGCCACCGCAGGCAACTGCTGGACTTTAACAACCAGCGTGATCCCCATTGCAATCGACACCATCGCAAACGCTGGCGGCAGCCCATCTTGCAAACGCTGAGGGATAAAACGACGTAAAGCAATACCCAGCCCGCTACCAATCAAGATAGCGGCACCATTAATCAACGGACCAATCATATATCTTCCTAAACAGGGCTACACGCGCTTCCCTGTGGCAATGACTCCATCCCTGCTCGATAGGATTAAAAAACAGTTCCTGACGGGTTATATAGTCCATAGAGAGGGGTAAAAACCTAATATACCGCAAAGCTTTACCGAGTAGGGAATGATGATGGGTTTTATCTCATCGATACGGTGTACACGATCGTTGTTGTCTCAACGTGGATTAATGCGAGGAAGGAATGCTACTGCTGAAATGGCGAGCCGCTCAGGATAGCTCGACCTTCATGGTCAACGTTAACGCGTGCTGTCTCGCTTCGATCGGCTAGAACGTGCGACCAATTAATTGAAAGTCACTGTGTTTATTATGCAGGTAATTAGAAAAGCGAAGGTTGTTTAGTTTGGAATTGTATTGCTAGAAGATGGTGGGTCGTGCAGGATTCGAACCTGCGACCAATTGATTAAAAGTCAACTGCTCTACCGACTGAGCTAACGACCCGCAGTGCGGAACTACTTAATGCTTACCGATGCTGCTTGAAATTGGTGGGTCGTGCAGGATTCGAACCTGCGACCAATTGATTAAAAGTCAACTGCTCTACCGACTGAGCTAACGACCCAATTTCATGCTGCTTTAGCGTTTTGCTATTTGCCTTGGCAACGGCGGCACATATTACTGATTTAAATTTTCAGCGCAACCTATTTTCTTAAAAAACTGTTTGATTGCTTACTCTTAAGACGTTTAGGCACAAAAACCGCTCATGATGCGCAATTTTTGTGCCAATTAATACGGTATTACGATCCGGCTAAACGCTTTTGCGCCTGCTTTGCACTTTCCGTATTGGGGTACATTTTTACAACCTGCTGGTAAACGGCCTTAGCTTTATCAGCCTGACCCTTTTCCTGCATGATCACCCCAACCTTCAGCAAGGCTTCAGAACTTTTTGGTGACTTGGGATAATTTTTAACAACGTTGGCGAAATAGTACGCCGCATCGTCCTTTTTCCCCTTGTTGTAATTCAACTGACCAAGCCAATAGTTAGCATTAGGTTGATACGTTGAATCGGGGTACTTCTTGACGAATGCCTGAAATGCGCTGATAGCCTGATCGTACTGTTTTTTCTCCAGTACGAGCGCGACTGCAGCATTGTAATCAGTATTTGCATCACCCGTACTGGCCGGTGCCGCCGTATTGGCAGCACCGGTATCAGTCCCCGCCGCAGCGGCAGGCGTGCCATCTGTCGTCGGTGTAGAAGGTGATTGCGAACTTAATCCATCAATCTGCTGATAGATCTGTTTCTGCCGTTCAACAACCTGATTCAACTGATACTGACTTTCCTGAATCTGCCCACGGAGGCTGTCAATGTCACGCTGATTATCAGAGAGCTGCTGTTGAAGTTGGGTTAAAAGCTGACTGTGAGCGTTAGAAATACGCTCCAATTGAGTGACGCGGTCTTCGACCGAGCCTGAGCCGACATTACTGATTGGCGCTTGGGCAGTAGCGGCCCAAGGGACCGCTACGCCAACCAGTAACGACAGACCCAACAGGTGACGTCTGAAGTTACTGCTCATGCGATTCTCTTAATATACCAGAACGGCACGACGGTTTTTGGCATAAGCCGCTTCGTCATGACCGAGAACAGCTGGTTTCTCTTTACCGTAAGAAACGATAGAGATCTGATCGGAAGAAACGCCTTTACCTTGCAGGTACATTTGTACCGCGTTGGCACGACGCTCACCCAGAGCGATGTTGTATTCTGGCGTACCGCGTTCGTCCGCGTGACCTTCGATAGTCACTTTGTAAGACGGGTTGCTACGCAGGAATGCAGCGTGTGCGTCCAGCATCTGAGCGAATTCAGAGCTCACATCGTACTTGTCCAGACCGAAGTAAACGATGTTGTTGCGCTGTAATTCTTGCATCTGCAAACGAGCTTGCTCAGAAGAAGACATGTTACCGCCGTCCATCATGCCGTTGTTACCAGCACCCATGGAAGATTGGTCATTGTCCGCGTTCTTGTTGGAGCTACAAGCGGCCACTGCCAGTACCGGCAGAGCCAACATCAGGCCTTTCAGCACTTTATTGAATTGCATTTCTTATGTCCTTTGACGAGTTTATTGTACATATCTGTACTTATAGATACGGCGACCAGGCAGGGAATTTAACCTGTCCATCAGTAGCCGGAAGACGCGCTTTGAAACGCCCATCTGTCGAAACCAACTGTAGCACTGAACCCAGCCCTTGTTTGGAACTGTAGATCACCATCGTGCCATTCGGTGCGATACTTGGCGTTTCGTCCAGGAACGTGTCCGTCAATACTTGTACGGCACCCGTTACCAGATCCAGTTTGGAAATATGCTGAGCTCCACCATTCGAGCTCACCGTTACCAAAAATTTCCCGTCGGCGCTCACATCGGCGTCCTGATTCTGAGAACCTTCCCAGGTCAGACGCTGTGGCGCGCCGCCGTTAGCATTCACTTTATAAACCTGCGGACGACCAGCCTGGTCTGAAGTATAGGCCAAGGTCTGGCTGTCTGGGAACCAGGTTGGTTCCGTGTTATTGCTGCGACCATCGGTCACCTGGCTGATTTGCCCCGATCCCAGATTCATCACATACAGATTCAGGCTACCGCTCTTAGACAGTGCGAAGGCCAACTTGCTGCCATCAGGAGAGAAAGAAGGCGCACCGTTGTGACGCGGGAAGGAAGCAACCTGACGGATTGCACCATTTGCCAGCGTCTGAATAACCAACGCAGAACGACCACTTTCAAACGTTACATAGGCAAGTTTGCTGCCATCTGCGGACCAGGCCGGGGACATCAGCGGCTGTGGTGAGCGGTGAACCACAAACTGGTTGTAGCCATCGTAGTCTGCAACGCGCAGTTCATAAGGGAACTGACCACCGTTGGTCTGAACAACGTAAGCGATACGGGTACGGAACGCACCTTTGATACCACTCAGTTTTTCAAACACTTCATCACTGGCCGTGTGCGCAGCATAACGCAACCATTGCTTGGTCACTTTGAACTGGTTCTGCGCCAATACGTTACCTGGGTTACCGGAGGTATCAACGAGCTGGTAAGAAACCAGATAGCTGCCATCAGCACTCGGTTGAACCTGACCAACAACAACCGCATCGATGCCCAACGCCGTCCATGCAGCAGGCGTCACTTCGGATGCTGTTGCAGGTTGCTGAGGCATACGGTTTGCGTCGATCGGGTTGAATTTGCCACTGTTACGTAAGTCAGCACCGACGATGCCGCCGACGTCTTCAGGCGCAGCGCCCGGGCCCGCCCATTTGAACGGAACCACACCGATAGGACGTGCAGAGTCTACCCCTTGGGTAATCTCTATACGTACTTCCGCGTGAACAACCGCAGTCCACAGCATTAAAAAGCTTAATGCAACTTTCAGTACTTGCTTCATCTCATCTCCCTTATCCAGACGCGAAGTCTACGATAAATTAGCAGAATTTTAACAAAAACAAACCAATGTCAACAAAACAACATAACCTGGTTTATTTACCATCGTAATAATCTTAAATCTATTGGGTAAACAGCCCGGTTACTGCGGTTTAAAGTCTATCGGCGCATTTTTGAAAGCCTCATAAACCTCTGGACTTGGTGGCTTCGGTATTCTGGCCTGTTTGGCAGCCGCAATAGCCGCCTGACATAACGCCGGATCGCCGCCTTCAGCAGTGACGTCAATCAGCAGACCATCTGGCGCCAGCTTAATCCGTAACGTACAGGTGCGACCTTTGTAGAGCTGCCAGTCATAAAACTTGCTCTGAATGGCTGAACGCACCTGACTACCATAGCTATCAAGCGCTGCACCTGATGCACCGCTCTTCTTATTGTTACCGGTGCCCGCAGGTGCACCACCGCCAGACTTCGGCGCATTTTTCGATGAAGCCAGCCCGCCCAGCAAATCATCAACGGCGCTTTCCTGCTTAGCGGCCTCTGCTGCCGCTTTCTTTTTCTCATCAGCAGCTTTCTTAGCCGCAGCTGCAGCTGCAGCTTCTGCTTTCTTCGCTGCTTCAGCATCGGCTTTTTGCTTAGCGGCCTCGGCTGCTGCTTTTTGTTTAGCTTGTTCAGCCTCTGCGGCTGCTTTTGCTGCTTCTGCTTTAGCGGTTTCTGCAGCCTTCTGCTTGGCGGCTTCAGCCGCTTTTTCTTTAGCCTCTTCTTCCGCCTGCTTTTTGGCAGCAGCGGCCGCAGCAGCTTGTTTCTTCGCTTCGTCTTCCGCTTTCTTCTTAGCGTCTGCCGCCGCTTTCGCCTGTTGTTCAGCTTCAGCCTTCGCTTTTGCCGCTGCAGCTTCGGCTTGCTTCTGCTGTTCTTTTGCCTGCTGAGCGGCCGCTTCAGACTGCTTACGCTGTTCAGCCTGCTCCTGAGCCTGCTTTTTCGCCTCTTCCTGCGCTTGCAGACGCTCTTTTTCCAGTTCTTTCAGCCGCTGCTGTTCAGCAGCTTGCTTCTGTTGAAGCTCTTCGGCCTGCCGTTCAGCTTGCTTTTGACGCTGCTGTTCAGAACGTTTTGCATCCGTCTGCTGCTGCTGTTGCCGGTTATACTGCTCCACCACTGCGCTCGGATCGACCATGACAGCATCAATTGACGAGCCTCCGCCGCCTCCGCTGGCATCCATCGTTTGCGTCGACGAACTCCAAAGCAGCAAAGCAATCAGTATGATGTGCAAAACAGCCGAGATAATAACGGCGCGTTTCAGCTTATCGTTTTGTTCGTTTGCCTTTAGCACAAGCGATTCCCAAAAACAGTGTTGCCAGAAATAGGCTTAACGATCATTACCGTGATGAGCTCATTTAAATCGGTTGTGTCATCAAACCAACGGATTTTACGCCAGCCTGATGCAACAAATTCAACGCTTTAATGATCTCATCATAAGGAACATCCTTCGCGCCACCAATCAAAAAGACCGTCTTGGGATTGGTTGCCAGCCGTGATTGCGCTTCAGCAACCACCTGCTCTGCCGGAAGCTGCTCCATACGGTTTTGTTCAACAACCAGGCTATATTGCCCTATGCCTGAAACCTCTACGATCACGGGCGGATTGTCATTGCTGGAGACCGTTTTTGAGTCGGTCGCATCCGGCAGATCCACCTCAACGCTCTGCGTAATAATCGGGGCTGTCGCCATAAAAATCAGCAACAGCACCAACAGCACGTCCAGTAACGGGACAATGTTGATCTCGGATTTCAGCTCACGACGGCCTCTGCGTACTCGTGCCATGATCCCCCCTGATTACTTGCTGTTGTCGCTGGAGAACGCCTGACGGTGCAGGATCGCAATGAACTCTTCCGTAAAGTTGTCGTAGTTCTGCTCCAGTTTACCCACCCGCAGGCTAAGACGGTTATACGCCATGACCGCAGGGATCGCCGCAAACAGGCCGATTGCCGTTGCAATCAAGGCTTCGGCAATACCAGGGGCAACCATTTGCAAGGTTGCCTGCTTCACTGCGCCCAGCGCGATGAAGGCATGCATAATTCCCCAAACGGTACCGAACAGACCGATATACGGGCTGATAGAACCCACGGTTCCCAAAAAGGGAATGTGCGTTTCCAGCGTTTCCAACTCACGATTCATTGAAATACGCATTGCACGGGACGCCCCTTCCACTACGGCTTCCGGCGCATGGCTGTTGGCACGATGCAAGCGTGCAAATTCTTTGAAACCTGAATGGAAGATTTGTTCAGTGCCCGTCAGGCTATCGCGACGAGTTTGACTTTCCTGATAGAGGCGTGACAGTTCGATGCCCGACCAAAATTTGTCCTCGAACGCCTCAGCCTCACGCGTCGCCGAGTTCAGAATTCGGGTACGTTGAATAATGATCGCCCAGGAAGCGATAGAAAAACAGATTAAAATCAGCATGATTAGTTTGACCAGAAGGCTTGCCTTCAGGAACAAATCAAAAACGTTCATGTCAGTCACTGCTTGAACTCCGCGACAATAGACTTAGGAAGCGCAACCGGCTTCATTTGATGTGGATCGATGCATGCGATCAAAACTTCAGCATGGCTTAACAGGGTGCCATGAGCATTGAGGATACGCTGGGCGAAAGTCATAGAAGCACCGCGTAGCGAGATAATCTCGCTTTGCACTTCCAGCATGTCGTCAAGGCGCGCAGGAGCAAGATACTCCACCGTCATCCGACGAACAGCAAACGCGACATGCTCACTGAGCAAGGCTTGCTGGTGAAAGTTGCGTTCACGCAACGCCTCGGTTCTTGCCCTTTCATAAAAGGCAACATAGCGCGCATGGTAGACAACGCCACCTGCATCAGTGTCTTCAAAGTAGACTCGAACTGGCCAGCGAAACAACGAATTACTCACTCTACATCCCAGTAATGCATTAAACCTCGCTACTATACGCAAGAGAAATGAGGTTTGGAATGGATTGTGACAGCGGAAAGAAAATAATTATGGGCTGCAAGCAACCCATAACTAAATGGAATAGGAGGCTATTTTAACCGAAGAAATAGTACAATCCTGCGCACAGGATCACAAAGGCGGGAAGTGGTGCGAAAAACGCACGCCAGAGCAGGCGATGTGGGCGAAAACCAACGCCATGAACAACGCCAGCGCAAACGGCCCAAATCAATAGCAGCCCCTGCCAAACCGCGAGCTCACTGGTCCGCGCCGCAAAGCGCGTCGGATCCCAGAATACACAGCCAGCCAGCAGCAACGCCATGATAAGGGAAAGAGCCCTTAACGGGCTCTTATCCATCAGGCGATAGAGTTTATCGACCAGATCACTCATTGCTTATCTTCTTCAGCCGCTTTGCTTGCCTCACTCTGCTCAATAGCCAGGGCCGTGATGATCCCCAGTGAGCAAGCAAGAAGCGTTCCGAGTATCCAGGCAAAATACCACATAAATTAAGCTCCTTACTTAGTACATAGAGTGAGTGTTTTGCTCAATCTGCTCTTTGGTAATGCGACCGAACATCTTGTAGTAACACCATGCGGTATAAGACAGCACGATAGGAACGAAAATTATCGCAACCACTGTCATGACTTTCAGCGTCAGCAGGCTTGATGTTGCATCCCATACCGTCAAACTGACGTTAGGCACAGTCACTGACGGCATGATGAACGGGAACATAGCAATCCCTGCAGTCAGAATCACACAAGCGATAGTCAGAGAGGAGAACAGGAATGCCCAAGCCCCTTTCTCTGCGCGTACCATAAGGGTAGTCAGTACTGGCAGCACTACGCCCAGAACAGGGATAGCCCACAATACCGGATGGTTATTGAAGTTGATCAGCCAGGCACCTGCTTGCTGAACGACTTCTTTACGTAGCGGGTTAGATTCAGCCGCGGTGTTAATCGCAGACGTCACCACATAACCATCAATACCGTAAACAACCCATACGCCAGCCAGAGCAAACGTCACCATCATCACCAGCGCGGAAATCTGCGCAGCGGATTTGGAACGCACGTGCAGGTCGCCCGTGGTCCGCATCATCAGGTAGGTTGCACCCTGAGTCAGGATCATCGTCAGGCTAACCACACCAGCCAACAGGCCAAACGGGTTCAGCAATTGGAAGAAGTTTCCGGTGTAGTACAGGCGCAGATATTCATCAACGTGGAACGGCACGCCCTGCAACAGGTTACCAAATGCCACACCAATCACTACCGGTGGGACAAAGCTACCGATGAAGATGCCCCAGTCCCACATGCCACGCCAGCGCGGATCTTCGATTTTTGAACGGTAATCGAAGCCGACAGGGCGGAAGAACAACGAGGCCAGTACCAGAATCATGGCAATGTAGAAACCGGAGAACGCGGCAGCGTAAACCATCGGCCAGGCAGCAAACAGCGCACCACCGGCGGTGATCAGCCAAACCTGGTTACCGTCCCAGTGCGGCGCAATGCTGTTAATCATGACGCGACGCTCGGTATCACCACGTCCCATCAGACGCACCAGAATGCCCACGCCCATGTCAAAACCATCAGTGATAGCGAAGCCAATCAGCAAAATACCGATCAACAGCCACCAGATAAAACGTAAGACTTCATATTCAAACATAGTGGACTCCTGTTTACCGTGCTTCCTGCGCAGCCGCTATAGGTTGTTCAAAATGGTAGCGCCCTGTTTTCAGGCTGCTTGGCCCCAGACGTGCGAATTTGAACATCAGATACATTTCTGCAATCAGGAAGAGCGTATACAGACCACAGATCAGCCCCATGGAGAACAGAATATCCCCTGCGGTCAGTGATGACGTCGCAACGGCTGTCGGCAGAATCTCACCGATAGCCCAAGGCTGACGGCCGTATTCAGCCACAAACCAGCCGGCTTCGATAGCAATCCACGGTAGCGGAATACCGTACAACGCCGTACGGAGCAGCCAACGTTTCTGACCAATTTTGTTGCGCAGAACACTCCAGAAGGACAGGCCGATGATTAACAGCATCAGAACGCCACAGCCCACCATGATACGGAAAGAGAAATACAGCGGTGCAACGCGCGGGATAGAATCTTTAACAGCCTGTTGAATCTGCGTTTCTGTCGCATCAGAGACTTTCGGCGTATAGCGTTTCAGCAGCAAGCCATAGCCCAGATCCTGCTTAGCCTGATCGAACGCTGCTTTTACTGCCGGGTCGGTGTTGCCCGCGCGTAATTCTTCCAGCAACTGGTAAGCCTTCATACCATTGCGAATACGCACTTCATGCATCACCAGCAGTTCTTTCAGACCCGTCACTTCTTTGTCAGTAGAACGCGTGGCAATGAGCCCCAGGGCATAAGGGATCTTGATGGCATAGTTATTTTCCATCGTATCCTGATTGGGGATACCGATCAGCGTAAAGGATGCTGGTGCAGGTTGCGTTTCCCATTCCGCTTCAATTGCCGCCAGTTTGGTTTTCTGTACGTCACCCATTTCATAACCGGATTCATCACCCAGTACAATAACGGACAGAACAGAAGCCATACCGAAGCTTGCTGCAATAGCGAATGAACGCTTGGCAAACGCCATGTCACGGCCTTTCAGCAGATAGTAAGAACTGACACCCAGAATGAACATCGCGCCCGTACAGTAACCTGCCGCTACCGTGTGAACGAATTTCACCTGAGCAACCGGGTTCAGTACCAGATCGGCGAAGCTCACCATTTCCATACGCATGGTTTCGAAATTGAAATCCGATGCGATGGGGTTCTGCATCCAGCCATTGGCAACCAGAATCCACAGTGCGGAGAAGTTAGAGCCTAACGCGACCAGCCAGGTCACGGCCATATGCTGCACTTTTCCTAAACGGTCCCAGCCGAAGAAGAACAAGCCAACAAAGGTCGATTCCAGGAAGAATGCCATCAGGCCTTCAATCGCTAGCGGCGCGCCGAAAATATCCCCGACGTAGTGAGAGAAATATGACCAGTTGGTCCCGAATTGAAACTCCATGGTCAATCCGGTAGCGACACCCAGAGCAAAGTTAATTGCAAATAACTTGCCCCAGAACTTGGTCATATCTTTATAGATTTGTTTGCCGGACAGCACATATACCGTTTCCATAATCGCCAGCAAAAACGCCATCCCCAGCGTTAATGGTACGAATAGAAAATGGTACATTGCAGTTAAGGCAAACTGTAAACGTGACAGTTCGACTACATCAAACATTTTGACTCCTTGCTCCTCGCAGGAAGGGATTAGCTTGCAAACGCTGACAAGCCGCCAAACATCCGGCCATTACACCCAAAAAGAACACAACAAGAATTGCTTTAACACAGGCTGTAATGAACGCTAGAAATACCGTTCACCAGGGCAGTCGCATCGCGATACCCCGACAGCAAGCTCAAGATAAATCACAAGTATTACAAATCGCGTACCCCATAGGGAGGTAGCCGTATATTACGCCTGTAATCCCCTACAATAAATAGGTTTTTACGTGACCCAGACTAGGTTTTTGGCTTCAAATCAACTTTTCCACTAAACGACGTGAAAGACGATAATTGACCTCGCGCAATTTAAGCCTATTTCAGAAATTATATCCAGAGGCGTTTTTTGATCTAAAACAATTTAACGCTTTTCTCGTGATTGCCGCGTTGCATTAATTTCCTTATTACACTCATTGTTAATGCAATGTGACTTTTAGGTTTAATTAAAATTAATTCGGCAATATAATTTTTACTTTCCGTTATCGATTATTCACATGCATTTTTTTATCTTCTATTTTATGTCAAATTTCTATTTTTTCTTGCTGACAACGACGCTGTATTTTAGCCGTGAACTCCCCTGCCCCGCCTGCTTGTGACGATCCATGACAAAGCGGAGACCAAAAGGCCTCCGCAGTGGTTACACACGTAACAAGATGCTGCGATTTACTTCTTCGCTTTCATCCGCTCAATGGCTTTATCGTAGACAGTGTTGCTTTTCTGGCTTCTTGCAAGCTCATAATGCTGAAGTGCATCACTGAACTGACCCGCATTCTCGTAAATTTTTGCAATATTGTAGTACGAGCTGGCACGCGTGGTTGCCGCATTGCTACCATTTGCCAGCGCAATCGCTTTGCGGTTAGCCCAAATGGCTTCGGCAATATTGCCGCGCTTTTGATAGGTCAGACCTAGGTTGCTATATGCCTGACCAAATGCACTGTCCTGATCGATCGCGGCCAGGAACAGCGTTGTGGCCTGCTCTAGCTCACCGCGCCCATAGGCGGCTTCACCGTCCCGATTGAGGTTTTTTGCCAGCGCGGTATTCCTAGTAACTGAAGTGGCGGCCTGCGCCGGGTTAAGCACCATTGGCAGCGCATTGCCATCCTTCGCTTTTGAGAAATCAGCCTCGCCAACGGCATTGATGTCTTCAAAGTCACCGTTAGGGTTAAGACGGAAAACCGTCCAAACATTTCCTACCTTGTTCAGTGGGACAGAATATGCACGTACCTGTGAACTTCCAACATAGACAAATACTTTTGCACTACTTGCGGAAAGCGCTGGTGAATTATTTTTATCACCGTTCGTATAATCATGAACAGCATAAATATAGCTTTCACCTAAACGCTTTTTATCAATGGTGATGGTTTCCGGCCCAAAGCTATCGGTATCATCAACATCAAGATTGGCATCGCGTCCTTTCTTGTGTTGGAAATAAATATGATTATCCGGATAAATGAGATGAGAATCTAAATCGAAAGGTCTTTCACCCCATGTTAATACAATTCGCATGCCATCCAGGTTTTTCATTACTGGACTAATAGCATAGGTCATTCCATCACACGGACATTTAACCACCAGATCGGAATAGCCTTCTTTTTTAATGATCAGCAGACTATCTTGATCCACCTCGAACGGCGCGTTAAGCCCCACGCGGCCAGTGGCATCAGAGCGGGCTGTCACTGACTGTGCTCCGTTCTTCTGTAGAATCACCGTTGCATCATCAATCTTTTTATCTTTAATCGTCGCACTTAGCACTTCAATATTAATAGACTGCGCGTTGGCCGCGCAGGTAAATGCAGATAATGCCAAAATCAGCGCTTTTATATTTCCTTTCACACAACATCCCCTAAGGCAAATTAATTAGTCATTCCCTGCTTATACAAACCCAATGAAATAATCATCATTTCTGTTCATCACTCATCGCTTTTTCAAGCGCGCGAATTATCCAATAAAAACCCGAAAAAGTCATGCGCAATTCAATTTCACCTATTAACATCGAGGGTTAAATTTGAATAAAAAAAGCCACCCGAAGGTGGCTGGTATATTTAATCGAATAATCGATTAACGTGCTAATATCGCTTTTACAGCATCGCCGATATCTGCCAGGCTGCGAACGGTTTTAACACCCGCCGCTTCTAACGCCGCGAATTTATCGTCAGCGGTGCCTTTACCACCGGCGATGATGGCGCCAGCGTGGCCCATGCGCTTACCTTTCGGTGCAGTCACACCCGCGATGTAGCCGACAACCGGCTTCGTCACGTGCTCTTTAATGTAGGCAGCCGCTTCTTCTTCCGCCGTACCGCCGATTTCACCGATCATCACGATGGCTTCAGTCTGCGGATCCTGCTCAAACAGCTTCAGAATATCGATGAAGTTAGAACCTGGGATCGGGTCGCCACCGATACCCACACAGCTTGACTGACCCAGACCCGCATCGGTCGTTTGCTTCACCGCTTCATACGTCAGCGTACCGGAACGAGAAACGATACCCACTTTACCCGGCAGGTGAATATGGCCCGGCATGATACCGATCTTACATTCGCCCGGCGTGATCACACCTGGGCAGTTCGGACCGATCATCCGCACGCCGCTCTGGTCGAGTTTCACTTTCACCGTCAGCATGTCCAGCGTCGGGATACCTTCGGTGATACAGATGATCAGCTCAATACCTGCGTCAATCGCTTCCAGAATGGAGTCTTTACAGAACGGAGCGGGAACGTAGATAACGGATGCCGTTGCGCCCGTCGCTTCTACCGCTTCACGTACCGTATTAAATACGGGCAGACCCAGATGTTCCGTGCCGCCTTTACCCGGCGTCACACCGCCAACCATTTGCGTACCGTAAGCAAGTGCTTGCTCAGAGTGGAATGTCCCCTGACTACCGGTAAAACCCTGACAGATAACTTTGGTATTTTTATTAATCAGAATGGACATTATTTACCCTCCACAGCTGCAACAACCTGCTGAGCAGCACCCGTCAGGCTGGTCGCGGCAATAATATTCAGGCCGCTATCCGCCAGTTTCTTGGCACCCAGCTCCGCATTGTTTCCTTCAAGACGTACCACAACCGGTACGTTAACACCCACTTCGGCTACGGCGCCGATGATGCCGTCAGCGATCAAATCGCAACGTACGATGCCACCAAAGATGTTAACAAAGACAGCTTTTACCTTGTCGTCAGACAGGATAATTTTGAACGCTTCAGTAACACGTTCTTTCGTCGCGCCGCCGCCAACATCGAGGAAGTTCGCAGGAGCACCACCGTGCAGTTTCACGATGTCCATCGTGCCCATCGCCAGACCGGCACCGTTGACCATACAGCCAATGTTGCCGTCCAGCGCAACATAGTTCAGTTCCCACTGTGCCGCATGCGCTTCACGAGAATCTTCCTGACTTGGGTCGCGCATTTCACGCAGTTCAGGCTGACGGAACAGGGCATTGCCGTCCGCGCCCAGTTTGCCATCCAGACAGATCAGATCGCCCTGCTTGGTGATAACCAGCGGGTTGATTTCTACCAGCGCCAGATCGCGTTCCAGGAACAGCGTCGCCAGACCCATGAAGATTTTGGTGAACTGAGCAACTTGCTTACCGTTTAAGCCCAGTTTGAAAGCCAACTCACGGCCTTGATAAGGCTGTGGGCCTACCAGTGGATCGATCGCCGCTTTATGAATCAGCTCCGGCGTTTCTTCTGCCACTTTTTCAATTTCTACGCCACCTTCGGTGGACGCCATGAACACCACGCGACGCGTGCCACGGTCAACAACTGCGCCCAGATAAAGCTCTTTGTCGATATCCGTTGCCGCTTCAACCAGGATCTGATGAACCGGCTGACCCTGTGCGTCAGTTTGATAAGTAACGAGTTTTTTACCCAGCCAGTTTTCAGCAAAGGCGCGGATATCTTCTTTATTGCTGACGACTTTAACGCCGCCCGCTTTACCGCGACCGCCTGCGTGAACCTGACATTTTACGACCCACGGACCCGCACCAATTTTAGACGCGGCTTCTTCCGCTTCACGCGGAGTGGTACAGGCATAGCCGGTCGGTGCCGGTAAACCATATCGAGCAAAGAGTTGTTTTGCCTGATACTCGTGTAAATTCATGATGTTCTATCCATTTAGGTTTGGAGATAAGTCGGCAGACGGTTTGTCATCACCGAATCTTTCGGTAGAGAAAAGCGCCATTAACTCTCTGATATATTTGGATAACGCCGTTGAAAAGAAACGGCCTGCATAGCACATAATCTGGTATATCGTTTCGGGCGGAAACCGTCAGGGTTATCCGCCCGAGAGCCTATCTGTCGGACTAAACGTCTAACAGCAGACGCGCTGGATCTTCCAGCATCTCTTTCACTGTCACCAGGAAGCCAACGGACTCACGGCCGTCGACCAAACGGTGATCGTAAGACAGCGCCAGATACATCATCGGCAGAATAACGACCTGACCATCAACCGCCATCGGACGATCTTTAATGGCGTGCATACCCAGAATCGCACTCTGCGGTGGGTTGATGATTGGGGTAGACATCAGAGAGCCAAAGACGCCGCCGTTGGTAATGGTGAAATTACCGCCTAGCAGTTCTTCAACCGTCAGTTTGCCGTCACGGCCTTTCACGGCCAGCTCTTTGATGCGCTTCTCGATGTCGGCCATGCCCAGCGCATCCACATCACGCAGGACTGGCGTAACCAGACCACGCGGGGTAGACACCGCGATGCTGACATCGAAGTAGTTGTGGTAAACCACATCTTCGCCATCAATAGACGCATTCACTTCTGGATAACGCTTCAGCGCTTCAACCACAGCTTTGATGTAGAAGGACATGAAGCCCAGACGCACACCGTGACGCTTCTCGAATGCGTCGCCGTACTGCTTGCGCAGATCCATGATTGGCTGCATGTTGATTTCGTTGAACGTCGTCAACATTGCCGTGCTGTTTTTCGCTTCCAGCAGACGCTCTGCAACACGCTTACGCAGGCGCGTCATCGGTACGCGTTTTTCGCTGCGCGCGCCCAGAGCTGGTGCCGGAGAAGCCGCTGGCGCTTCAGACTTAGGCGCTTTACCAGACTCTTTCTTCTGAGCAGCCAAATGCTTATCCACGTCTTCACGGGTAATTCGACCGCCTACGCCGCTGCCTTTGATAGCAGAAGCATCGAGATCGTGCTCTGCAATCAGACGGCGGATCGCCGGGCTGAGCGCGTCACTGTTCTCTTCTTCCAGCCCAGCCGTATGACGCTGTGCCGGTGTTGATTCTTTGCTTTGTGATTTCTCGCTGGTTTCTTTACCAGAGCTGTCGCCACGACGAATGCGGCCCAGCAGTTGGCGAGACGTTACTGTCGCGCCTTCCTCTTCCAGCACGGCATCCAGAATGCCAGCTTCAGAGGCAGGAACTTCCAGTACAACTTTGTCAGTTTCAATTTCAACCAGTACTTCATCGCGCTCGACGCTATCGCCTGGCTTTTTATGCCAGGTAGCAACGGTGGCGTCAGCGACGGATTCAGGCAGGTCGGGTACATGAATATCTACGCTACTCATTATCTATCCTTTTATTTAATCAACGTTCAGCGCGTCATCGACCAGATCTTGCTGTTGTTTCTGGTGTACGGACATATAGCCAACGGCGGGTGATGCAGACGCCGGGCGTCCTGCGTAACGTAAAGAAGCCCCAAACGGAATCACTTCACGGAAATGGTGCTGACTGCAATACCAGGCTCCCTGATTCAGCGGCTCTTCCTGACACCACACGAAATCGTGAACATGGGCAAACGATTCCAGCGCAGCTTGAACGGCCTGATGCGGGAACGGATAAAGCTGTTCGATACGGACGATCGCGACATTTTTTTGCTCGTTCTTGCGGCGCTGTTCTACCAAATCATAGTAGACCTTACCGGAACAAAGCACGACACGCTTCACGGCTGCCGGATCTAATTCTTCTACTTCACCAATCGCCGGCTGGAAGGAACCATTTGCCAGTTCATCCAGTGAAGAGATCGCCAGCGGATGGCGCAGCAGAGATTTCGGTGACATGACCACCAGCGGACGGCGCATACCGCGCAGTGCCTGACGGCGAAGCATGTGATAAACCTGCGCTGGCGTTGACGGAATACAGACCTGCATATTTTGCTCAGCGCACAGCTGCAGATAGCGTTCCAGTCTGGCAGACGAGTGCTCAGGGCCTTGACCTTCGTAACCGTGCGGCAGCAGCATAACCAGACCACACATACGGCCCCACTTCTGCTCACCGGAGCTGATGAACTGGTCGATAACGACCTGCGCACCGTTGGCGAAGTCACCAAACTGCGCTTCCCAGATAGTCAGGGTGCGAGGTTCTGCTGTCGCATAGCCGTATTCAAACGCCAGAATCGCCTCTTCAGACAATACGGAGTCCCAGACGTTAAACTCGCCCTGTCCGTTATGCACGTGGTTCAACGGCGTGTAGCTGGAACCATTTTTCTGGTTATGCACGACAGCATGACGATGGAAGAACGTACCGCGACCGCTGTCCTCACCAGACAGACGAATCGGAATGCCTTCATCGACCAGCGTAGCGTAAGCCAGCGTTTCTGCCCCGCCCCAGTCAAACGGTTTGTTGCCCGCCGCCATTTCGGCACGGTCAGCATAAACCTTGGCAACGCGAGGATGGATTTCAATCCCTTCCGGCACTTCGCTGATACGCTTCGCCAATTCCTGCAAGCGTTTCATTTCCGTTGCATGCGGATAAGGTTCATCCCACTCATGGTTCAGATACGGCGTCCAGGTAAAGGACTGCATATCCATCTGACGCCATTCTTCCACCACACATTCACCCGCATCCAGCGCATCGCGGTACAGGTTGACCATTTCGGTGGCATCTTCCAGCGTAATGGATTTTTCCTGCTCCAGACGATCGGCGTATACCTTACGCGGCGTCGGGTGTTTCTTGATCTTCTGGTACATCATCGGCTGCGTTGCACTTGGCTCGTCAGCTTCGTTATGGCCATGACGGCGATAACAAATCAGATCGATGAACACATCACGCTTAAACTCATTACGGAAATCCAGCGCCAGACGCGTAACAAACGCCACCGCTTCCGGGTCGTCTGCATTAACGTGGAAAATCGGTGCCTGCACCATCTTGCCGATATCGGTACAGTATTCGGTTGAGCGAATGTCCAGCGGGTTAGAGGTGGTAAAGCCAATACGGTTGTTGATTACAATACGCAGTGTGCCGCCAACTTCGTAGCCACGCACCGTCGACATGTTCAGCAGTTCCTGCACCACGCCCTGACCGCTGATTGCCGCATCACCGTGAATAGTGATAGGTAAAACACGCGGACCACTCTGGCTATTCAGACGATCGAGACGCGCACGTACAGACCCTGTTACTACCGGGCTGACGATTTCGAGGTGCGATGGGTTGAACGCCAGTGCCAAATGCACCAGACCGCCAGCCGTCTCGAATTCAGACGAGAAGCCCTGGTGATATTTCACGTCACCGGTACCGAGGTGTTCTTTATGCTTGCCAGCGAACTCGTCGAACAGATCCTGAGATTTTTTGCCCAATACGTTGATCAGCACGTTGAGGCGGCCACGGTGCGCCATCCCCAATACGACTTCGCGAGTATCGTTTGCACCCGCATGGCGAATCAGCTCTTTCAGCATCGGAACCAGTGCATCACCGCCTTCCAGCGAGAAACGCTTGGCACCAGGATATTTGGCACCCAGATAACGCTCCAGCCCTTCGGCTGCGGTTAACTCTTTCAGGAAACGGCGCTTCTCTTCCAGAGAGAATGACGGTTGCCCCATTACCGATTCGATACGCTGCTGGATCCAACGTTTCTCTTCCGTACTGGTCATATGCATATATTCCGCACCGATAGAACCGCAATAGGTGCGTTTCAGCGCGTCATACAGGTCTTCCAGCTTCATGGTGTCTTTGCCAATGGCAAAAGAGCCCACGTTGAAGGATTCCTGCAGGTCATCCTGCGTCAGGTTGTGGTAAGCCAGATCCAATTCTGCAACGGGTTCCTGCGGACGCAGGAAGATCGGGTCCAGGTTAGCTTGCTGATGTCCACGGAAGCGGAACGCATTGATCAGCTGCAAGACCTTGACCTGCTTAGCATCAATATCGGGATCGGTGACTGACGAGGTAAAGCGCGATGAGTCTTTCGCCAGACGGCGGAAATATTCACGCGTTTTGGAATGGAGTTGATCCGGTTTGACCCCACTCGTAGGCAATTGCTGGAAGATCGAGCGCCAGCTATGTTCGATCGAGTCAGGATCGGTTAAAAAATCTTCATAGAGTTGCTCTATGTAGGACTGATTCGCACCCGCCAAATAGGAGGAATCCAGCCAGGCCTTCATCGCGCCGTTCTGCATCATGATCCCTTAAGCTAATAAGCTTCAGTTTTCGCCGTGGTTAACATGTAATTAGTGTCCGTATATCGTTCGCCGTACAAACGGTTCACTTGTCGTACTTCGGTACGCGCTTAGGGTATCCATCCCCCCTAAGGAACCTTTAAAAACCGGTTCGGGCGCGTAAGCCGGTTTTTAAAGGTTTCCTGCGCTCCCTCTGAAGAATAGCAACTTCAGAGGGAGATACATGTTTTACTACTTAATCTTTATGCAATAACACGTTACGTTCTGACTAGCCGTTACGCGCTACGGTGCAACAGCATCGATTTAATATGACCAATAGCCTTGGTCGGGTTCAGCCCTTTCGGACACACGTTGACGCAGTTCATGATGCCGTGGCAGCGGAAGACGCTGAACGCATCGTCCAGGTCGTCCAGTCGTGGCTGGGTTTCCGTATCGCGGCTGTCAATCAGGAAACGATACGCTGCCAGCAGTCCCGCTGGTCCGACAAACTTGTCCGGGTTCCACCAGAACGACGGGCAAGACGTTGAACAGCAGGCGCACATGATGCATTCATACAACCCATCCAGCTTGGCACGTTGTTCAGGCGATTGCAGATGCTCACGCGCCGGCGGATTTTTCCCATTATTCAACAGGTAAGGCTTTATTTTCTCATATTGAGCATAGAACTGTCCCATGTCCACTACCAAATCACGAACAACCGGTAATCCAGGTAAAGGACGGATAACAATTTTGCTGTTCCCGCGACGTAACGCAGAAACTGGCGTGATACAGGCCAGCCCATTTTTGCCGTTCATGTTGACGCCATCGGAACCACAGACGCCTTCACGGCAAGAACGACGGAATGACAGTGTTGGATCCTGCTCTTTCAGCAGCATCAGCGCATCCAGCAGCATCATGTCGCGGCCTTCTTCCGCCTCCAACTGGTAATCCTGCATCCGCGGAGCGTCGTCAACATCCGGGTTATAACGATAAATAGAAAATTCGAGTTTCATCGTTTGATCTCCGCAATTAATAAGTACGTACTTTCGGCGGGAACGCCGGACGCAGTTTAGGCTGCATGTTCACCTCACGGCGCGTCATGCTGTCGGTTTGCGGCAGATACAACGAATGGCACAGCCAATTTTCATCGTCGCGCTCTGGGTAGTCGAAGCGACTGTGCGCGCCACGGCTTTCGGTACGGAAGTTAGCCGATACCGCCGTCGCATACGCGGTTTCCATCAGGTTATCCAGCTCCAGACACTCGATACGCTGGGTGTTGAACTCGCTTGACGTATCATCCAAACGCGCATTTTTCAGGCGTTCACGAATCACTTTCAGCTCTTCCAACCCTTTCGCCATCGCATCGCCTTCGCGGAAGACCGAGAAGTTGTTCTGCATACAGGATTGCAGCGCCTTGCGGATTTCAACTGGATCTTCCCCTGAACGAGTATTGTTCCAACGGTTCAGACGGTCGAGAGAGGCTTCAATATCGGAGTTGCTGGCATCACGGCTTTCACCCTGCTCGTTCAATGACTCTTGCAGGTGAATACCCGCCGAACGACCGAATACCACCAGATCGAGCAGCGAGTTACCGCCCAGACGGTTAGCACCATGAACCGAGACGCAGGCGATTTCACCCACGGCAAACAGCCCTGGAATCACCACATCTTCGCCTTTCTCATTCACCGTCAATGCCTGACCGCTCACTTTGGTCGGAATACCGCCCATCATGTAGTGGCAGGTTGGGATAACTGGAATCGGTTCTTTCACCGGGTCAACGTGAGCAAATGTGCGGGACAGCTCCAGAATGCCCGGCAGACGGGATTCCAGAACATCTTTACCCAGATGGTCCAGTTTCAGCTTGGCATGTGGTCCCCACGGGCCTTCACAGCCGCGGCCTTCACGAATTTCGATCATGATGGAACGGGCAACAACATCACGGCCAGCCAGATCTTTCGCGTTTGGCGCATAACGTTCCATGAAACGTTCACCGTGCTTGTTCAGCAGGTAACCGCCTTCACCACGGCAGCCTTCTGTCACCAGCACACCCGCGCCAGCAATACCGGTCGGGTGGAACTGCCACATTTCCATGTCCTGCAACGGAACGCCCGCACGCAGTGCCATGCCCACGCCGTCACCTGTATTAATGTGTGCGTTGGTGGTGGACTGGTAAATACGGCCTGCGCCGCCGGTCGCCAGCACAGTCGCTTTCGCTTTGAAATAGACAACTTCACCAGTTTCGATACAGATCGCCGTACAGCCGACCACCGCGCCATCCTGATTCTTCACCAGATCGAGGGCGTACCATTCGGAGAAAATAGTGGTGTGATTTTTCAGGTTCTGCTGATACAGCGTATGCAGCAAGGCATGACCGGTACGGTCAGCCGCAGCCGCAGTACGTGCAGCCTGCTCGCCGCCAAAATTCTTGGATTGACCACCGAACGGACGCTGATAAATGCTGCCATCATCCAGACGGGAGAACGGTAATCCCATGTGTTCCAGTTCCAGAATCGCTTCCGGACCGGTTTTACACATATATTCAATAGCGTCCTGATCGCCAATATAATCCGACCCTTTTACGGTGTCGTACATGTGCCATTCCCAGTTGTCCTCATGGGTGTTACCCAGCGCAACGGTAATACCGCCCTGCGCGGACACAGTATGGGAACGGGTTGGGAACACTTTCGATAACAGGGCACAGGACAGGCCCATTTGGGAAATTTGCAGCGCGGCGCGCATACCTGCGCCACCCGCACCCACAACAACTGCATCAAATTCTCTGACTGGCAAATTCATCACGCACCCCACACCACAATAGTTCCATAAATGACGTACACCAACAGCGCTACGACAATCGCCAACTGTAAAGTCAGGCGTAAGGCCAGCGGTTTAATGTAGTCGGTCAGCACTTGCCACATCCCTATCCAGGCATGAACCAGAATGGAAAATAACGTTAGCAGTGTGAATACTTTGGTGAGAGCCATTGCGAAGAAACCACGCCAAATTTCATACGTGATGTCGCCAGCCGTAGCAATAAAACCAATAATATAAATTACATACAGAACAATGACGATGGCGGAAGCGCGAATCAGTAACCAATCGTGTACGCCATTGCGTCCTAACGCAGAAGCATTGCTTACCATACGAGGACTCCAGCCAGAATTGAAAGCACGACAGTAATAATAAAGGAGATATTTGCAGAACGCTTACCTGCGGCAAAGTCTTCTTCTATATAGCCAAAATCCATCAACAGGTGACGTATACCACCAACAATGTGATAAGCCAACGCGACGAGGATGCCCCAAACGATAAACTTGACGATGAAGCTATCCATAATTTCCGCAGCGCGCAGGAACCCTTCCTCTGAAGAAAGAGAAGTGCCTAACAGCCACAGTAAAATACCGACAGCGACAAAGGTGATAACGCCGGAGACGCGGTGAAGAATAGATGCTATCGCAGTAACGGGAAACTGGATCGTCTGCAATTCCAGATTGACAGGTCTTTGTTTTTTCACGGATTTGCCCACACAGCTTTTATTATTGTTTCTTCCTCCGGGCCTGATGTGAGGTCAGACAGCATGAAAGTTACAGCCCTGAAAAGTGGGTTTACGATACGCGCTCAAACATCGACATTCCGGTGTCTAAACAGCGCATGATCCTTTCATACTGGGTGCTCCTACTGCAGGGTGATTCCGGAGACCTGGCGGCAGTATAGGTCCTTCACATTCCCATTACAATTCCCATACAAACTGTTTGGTGACATTTGCCCCGAACAGTGATTTAGATCACGAATTTCACAATTTATATAAAATTAATTATCTGATTTGACAAAAGTTCAACATTTCAATTACAACTAGGGGATTGAATTCCTTATGATGTGTTAAAGCACAACGGCGACACTTCCACACTGGCGTAACTTATGTAACAGTGGGGAGAGTCCACGTAAAAGTCATAGGTAATGACTACAATCTATTCAGAGCATTGTTAATTACCTGGAGAACGAATTTTTCATCCTGAATGCGGCTATCCGCCTTACTCTGTATCCTATTTGACGACTGTGTCACGACAGAGTTTCACCGGACATTTATTCGCCCGGTGTACAGGCATGACGGTATTTCTTCAGTGAGAATATTTAAAATTAAAGCGCTAAGGAGACTGTAAATGGCTGATAAAAAAGCAACACTTACTCTAGAGGGTAAAGATCCAATTGAGCTAAATGTCCTATCAGGTACATTGGGGTATGATGAGATTGATATTCGTCCCCTCGGTTCTAAAGGTTACTTCACATTTGACCCCGGCTTTACCTCTACCGCATCTTGCGAATCCAAGATTACCTATATCGACGGTGACGAAGGCATCTTGCTACACCGTGGCTTCCCGATTGCCCAACTGGCTGAAAAATCGAATTATCTTGAAGTGTGTTACATCCTGCTGTTCGGTGAAGTCCCGACAGTAGAACAGTATGAAACCTTCAAGACCACCGTAACGCGTCACACCATGATCCATGAGCAGATTACTCGTCTGTTCCACGGTTTCCGTCGTGATTCACATCCAATGGCCGTATTGTGCGGCGTCACGGGCGCACTGGCGGCGTTCTATCACGATTCACTGGACATTAACATTGAGCGCCACCGCGAAATCGCGGCCTACCGCCTGCTGTCCAAAATGCCGACCGTTGCAGCAATGTGCTACAAATACTCACTGGGCCAGCCGTTTGTTTATCCGAAAAACAACCTGTCCTACGCGGGTAACTTCCTGCACATGATGTTCTCTACGCCTTGCGAAGAATATGTTGTGAATCCGGTGTTGGAACGTGCCATGGACCGTATCCTGATCCTACATGCCGATCACGAGCAAAACGCCTCAACGTCTACCGTGCGTACTGCTGGCTCGTCTGGCGCGAACCCGTTTGCCTGTATCGCCGCGGGGATCGCCTCGCTGTGGGGACCGGCGCACGGCGGCGCGAACGAAGCCTGCCTGCGTATGCTGGAAGAAATCAGCAGCGTGGAGCACATCCCTGCGTTTATCGAGCGTGCAAAAGACAAGAACGACTCCTTCCGCCTGATGGGCTTCGGTCACCGTGTGTACAAAAACCACGATCCGCGCGCTACCGTCATGCGTGAAACCTGCCATGAAGTGCTGAAAGAGCTGGGCAGAAAAGACGACCTGCTGGAAGTGGCGATGGAGCTGGAAAATATCGCGCTGAACGACCCGTACTTCATCGAGAAGAAACTGTACCCGAACGTGGACTTCTACTCCGGTATCATCCTGAAAGCGATGGGTATTCCGTCTTCCATGTTCACCGTTATCTTCGCGATGGCGCGTACCGTGGGCTGGATTGCACACTGGAACGAAATGCACGACGACGGCATCAAAATTGCCCGTCCACGTCAGCTGTATACCGGCTACGACAAACGTGATTTCAAATCCAATCTGAAACACGATTAATCCATTCCGTACGCATAAAAAAGGCCGGATTTTCCGGCCTTTTTTACAATTGCACTAAAGGGATGACTTACAACCTAAACTTTGCGTGAATCGCAATAAATAACCATCCGGATCCTGTACCAGAAAATTACTTTCCCCGTGATACACCTCATGATCGCGATACCAGCACGTATCCACTGGCCTGCGTAGCGTATAGCCAGCACGTTCAATCGCCGCCGCCAGCGCCTGAACATCAGGGCACTCAATCGATAAATTCATACCGCGGCCAAACGGCGGTTCTAACGGTTCCACACGCCAGGGCGATTCGGTTAAGTAATCCTGTTCCAGCATCAGTTGGCTCCCATGAAATGAAAGGAATGCGAACTTATCTTCAGGCCTGTCGTACTCAATCTGAAATCCCAAAACATGGCAATAAAACGCCAGACTCTTTTGTAAGTCAGAGACAATCATTTCTGGAATTAACGTATTCATCTTGCGCATAAATAACTCACATTATTACTTCTGGCAGTGCGGACACCAATAGAACGGGCGTGATGACAGCATCGTTCTTTCAATGATCCCGCCGCAGCGCTCGCAGCGTTCCCCTTCTCGATGGAAAACCTTGAACGAAAAAATCGCCCCGTGATGTCGATTCTCATCAACGGTGCCGCGCGTGTTGTAGGACAAACGGGGAATCTCCAGCAGCGCTCGACTCAATGTCTGTAACTGTTCCTCATTCAACTGCGCTGCCGTGTGTTGCGGTGCTAGCTGTGCCTGCCAGAGAATCTCGACACGCAGATAATTCCCCAGCCCGGCGAGAAAAGCCTGATCCAGCAGCAGCCCACTGAACTGGCGACGGCGAAAGCGCGGTAATAACAGACGCTCACACACCTGTTCCGTCGTCAGTGAGAGATCCAAAACATCGGGGCCAATACGTTGCAGGAAAGGATGCGTAGAGAGCGTCTCCGGCGTCAGCATTTCAATATCGGACGCACTGTAAAGCAGAATGGCGCGATCCTGCGTTTCCAGCCGGACGCGCAAATCCCGTTTCGTTTCCGGCGATTCACCGGCATTCACGACTCGCCACACGCCATACAGTTGGTTGTGGCTATACAGTACCCGATCGTTGCTAAAATAGGTCAGCAGCGCCTTTCCGCGCGTGTCGATCTGCCTGACCTGCTGCCCAACCAATTCTGCCTCGTATGGCTTCAGTTCTGGAAACGCAAACCAGACACGCGTCAGCGTTTTTCCCACAACGGCCTCAACCAGTTTATCGGCCGCCCGGCGAATTTCCGGTCCTTCCGGCATACCTTACTCCCTGAAAATCATACGTATTGTGCGATTAACTACACTAGTGCAAAGCACCGCCAGTCACCACCACATCAACCTGCTGCACCAGCGACTGCTTGATCATCACTTCCAGCGCCGCCGTGACTAACGGTGTAGGCATGCTCGGTTCACCGGGGTGGCGTGCGGCCTGTTCAGGCGAATACGGAATATGAACGAATCCGCCACGCACCACATCGCCCTGTTGATGTAACTGGTGTAAAAGCCCGTACATCACATGGTTGCAGACAAACGTCCCTGCGGTTTGCGATACCGAGGCGGGAATGCCCGCTGCACGCAATGCCTGCACCAGCGCTTTCACCGGCAGCGTCGAGAAATAGGCTGCTGGTCCCTTTTCCACCACTGGCGTATCAATCGGCTGGTTACCTCGGTTATCAGCAATGCGGGCATCATTAATATTAATCGCCACGCGTTCGACAGAAATATCAGCACGGCCGCCTGCCTGCCCCACCGCGATCACCACTTCCGGCTGCCATTCGGCTATCGCGCGGTAAAGCTGTTCCAGCGACAGGTCGAAGACGCAAGATAAACGGCAGGCCACTACGCGCGCACCGCCAACTTCCCGCTGATGAAGGACTTTTACCGCTTCCCAGGAGGGATTAATCGCTTCGCCCTCAAAAGGCTCAAACGCCGTGATCAAAACGGTTTTCATCGGTTTCCCCGTCATATAAAAAGTAATGATTATGCCGCAGCAACAGCGATCTGATGCTGGCTAAAACAGTTACGCAGCTTGCGGGCAAACAACAGCGCGTGTTGTCCATCGCCGTGAATACACACGGTATCCGCCTGCACGTTCACCCAGGAACCGTCAATCGCTCTGACCCGCTGACGTTGAATCATCTCCAGCGTTTGCGCCAGCGCCAGTTCATCGCTGTTAATCAATGCCCCCGCTTGAGTGCGCGGCACCAGCGATCCGTCAGGCAGATAGCAGCGGTCGGCGAACACTTCCTGGCGCGTCTCCAGCCCCAGCCGTTGTCCGGCACGAATTAACTCGCTTCCCGCCAGCCCGACTAAGCGTAACGCCGGATTCACCACTTTCACTGCCTTGGCTATCGCATCGGCCAGCGCCGGTTCACATGCCGCCTGATTGTAAAGCATGCCGTGAGGCTTAACGTGCGACAGCGTACCGCCTTCAGCGGCGACAATCGCGCTGAGCGCGCCAAGCTGATACACCACCTGTGCAAAGACAATTTCCGCAGGCACATTCATCGCCTTACGGCCAAAATTTTCACGATCGGGAAAGCTCGGGTGTGCACCAAGCGCGACGCCATAGCCGATTCCCCAACGCACGGACTGGCGCATAGTTTGTGCATCACCGGCATGAAACCCACAGGCAATATTGGCAGAGGTCACCAGCTTGAGCAGCGCTTCGTCGTTCTCACTGCCTTCGCCCAGATCGGCATTCAGATCAATAATCATGCAGCCTCCACGCCAGCTGTTCGAGGTAACGTCGCTGTTCTTCGGCCGCTTTTTGCGCCTGTGCCTGCGTACAGTGAATAAAATGTATCGGTTCACCGAGCCGGATTTGCGCCAAATGGAATAAATCGGCTTCGATCACCGTCGCGATACGCGGGTAACCGCCGGTTGTCTGGGCATCCGCCAGCAGTACGATAGGGTGACCATTGTGTGGAACCTGCACCACACCCGGCAGCAGCCCATGCGATGGCAGCTCGCGCGGTTTGCTACCCGGCAATGCGGCGCGCTGTAGTTCAGCACCCAGCAAACGGTAGCCCATGCGGTTACTTTGCGGGCTCAGTTGCCAAGACGTTCGCCAGAACAGCTCCTGCATCTCTTCACTAAATTCCTGATATTCCGGCCCCGGCAAGGCCCGCACGCGATTGCCGAACAGCAGTTGCTTGATACCGACTTCTCGCGTCAGTTCACGAGTTGGCGTTCCCAGCGGAAGTTCATCGCCATCCCTCAGCAAGCGTCCGTCAAAGCCCCCAAAACCGGCTTTCAAATCGGTACTGCACGACCCGAGCGCTTCCGGCACGTCCACCCCGCCGGACAAAGCCAGATAGCTGCGCATTCCGTTACGCGGCATGCGCATTTTCAACGTTTGTCCCGGCTTCACGGCGAAACGCCAGCCGGTCCAGAGCGGCTTGCCATCGAGGTCGGCATGACAGTCCGCACCGGTCAGTGCCACCCAGCAGGCGGTGGTGAATGTTGCGGTAAACTTGCCCAGCGTAATTTCCAGCGCGGCAGCATTCTCCGCGTTGCCCACCAGCAGGTTGGCCATTGTCAGTGCAGGCAGATCGAGCGCGCCTGACTGGCTGATACCCAAACGGCGAAAGCCGACGCGACCACCGTCCTGCACCGAAGTATGCAAGCCGGCATGGATAACCTTCAGCATACGCCCTCCTTCTGTGGCAGAAACCGAACGTTATCGCCAGGTCGCAGCAGCGTTGGCGGCATCGTTTGTGGATTAAACAGCTTCAACGACGTGCGGCCAATCAGCTGCCAGCCACCCGGCGTCGTCAGCGGATAAATCCCCGTCTGCGCGCCACCAATCCCGACCGACCCCGCCGGCACGCGCAGGCGCGGTTCGGCACGACGCGGCATATGCAGCTTCTCGTTTAATCCACCGAGGTAGGCAAAGCCCGGCTGGAAGCCCAAAAAGTAGACCACGTACTGTGCGGCTGCGTGTGCTTCCACAACCTGACTCACGCTTAGGCCACTGTGCGCGGCAACGTCCGCCAGATCTGGCCCCGCTTCTCCGCCATACACAACAGGAATATCGATATCGCGTGGGTCAAACACCAGCGATTCACTCTCTTCCCACCAGCGCTGCAAACGTTCAATCGCATCCAGCGCCACCTGCTGTGGATGCGCCAACAGCACCGTTAGATTGTTCATGCCCGGAATCGCTTCCAGCACCTCTTCATGATGATTCAGGCGCTCGGCAAGCCCCCATATCCGCTGCTGGCTCTCCAGCGACATTGGCGGTTCCAGTTCCAGAACGACAGCCCTCTCGCCCAGAAGATAACACCGTGCTCGTTGCAATCTTTCCTCCTGAATCGCGTTTTATCCGTCATGGTGAACATGGCTAAATGATTAGCGTTGCTTACTGATAAGTTTTCTTCTCAACAGCGAAGCAACAACGATGCCAATATCGAAAATGTGACATCATTCCTGTGCGATCCCAAGACTTTCAACCCATCACGCCGGGTTAGGAATATCAATAAATGTCACATCAAAACCATGCTGTGCCGCCAGCCATTCGCCCAACGCTTTGATGCCGCCGCGTTCGGTGGCATGGTGTCCGGCAGCAAAGAAGTGCAGCCCCATTTCGCGCGCGATATGAATCGTTTGCTCAGACACTTCACCGGTAATAAACGCATCGACCCCGAAGCGGGCCGCTTGTTCAATAAAACCCTGACCGCCGCCAGTACACCAGGCCACGCGCTGTATCTGTTGCGGTGCATTATCCCCACAATGCAGCACGCTACGCCCCAGTCGTTTTTCTACACGGCGGCAAAAAGCGTCTGCCGTCATGGGCTGCGCCAGTTCGCCATACGGCACCAGCGGTTCGATTGCGCCCTGCACCTGAATCTCCAGCAGCGCCGCCAGTTGGGCGTTATTCCCCAGTTCCGGGTGTGCATCCAGCGGCAGATGGTAGCCGTACAGGTTGATATCATTGAGCAACAGCGTTTTCAGCCGGTTACGCTTCATACCACAGACAATCTGCGGTTCGTTTTTCCAGAAATAGCCGTGATGAACCAGAATCGCATCGGCCTGCTTTTCTACCGCCGCATCCAGCAGCGCCTGTGAGGCCGTTACGCCCGTCACAATACGTTTTACGTCCGCACGCCCCTCAACCTGTAAACCGTTCGGTGCGTAGTCCTGAAACGTCGCCGTACTCAGTTTCTCGTTAATGATTCTTTCCAATTCCACATTACGCATACTTACTTTTCTCTTCTCGATCGTTATCCGCCATACCGATATTTTTGGCCGCCTCAAACGCCGCCAGCGTATTCTGACGCGCGGTTTTATGGTCGACGATGGGCAGCGGATAGTTCAGCTGATGGTGGTGTTTGTCAGCCCAGCGATGGGGCTGATGAATATCTTTATCCGGCACGGCGGCCAGTTCGGGCAGCCAGTGACGAATAAACCGGCCTTCAGGGTCGAAGCGCTCGCCCTGCGTTGTCGGGTTAAAAATACGAAAATAAGGTGCCGCATCGGTGCCTGTCGACGCTGCCCACTGCCAGCCGCCGTTATTCGCCGCCAGATCGCCATCCAGCAGTTGCGACATAAAGTAGCGTTCGCCTTCCCGCCAATCGATCAGTAAATCTTTGACGAGAAAACTGGCGCAAATCATACGCAGGCGATTGTGCATCCATCCCGTTTCATTCAGTTGACGCATCGCTGCATCCACAATCGGGTAGCCCGTTTTTCCCTGCTGCCAGGCGGCTAAATCCTCCGGCGATTCTCGCCATTTCACCCACTGCGTCCATGCGGTGAACGGTCGGTGTTTACATAGCTGCGGCCAGGACACAATCAGGTGGCGGTAAAATTCACGCCAGACCAGCTCGTTAAACCAGGTAAACGCCCCACCCTCACGCCGTTCCAACATCTCCGGGCATTCGGCACGCAGACGGTTAAAGCACTGGCGCGGCGATACGATCCCAAGCGCCAGATACGGAGAAAGTTTGCTGGTGCCGGGCAACGCAGGAAAATCCCGCTGCTGGTCATAATCCTGCACCTGCTCGCGGCAAAAACGGCGCAGTTGCTGCAACGCCGCACGTTCGCCGCTGGGGAAATCGTCGCTATCAACTCCACACTGCGGATAGCTGAACGGTGCCAGTTCCGCTGTGTTATTGATCGGTTCACCGCGCGCGTCCGGTGCCGGTACGCACGTCGTATCCGACTCCAGCAGACGTTTGATAAAGGCCTGACGAAAGGGCGTAAACACTTTATACATCTCGCCATTACCCGTCAGCACGTTACCCGGCGGTAACAACAGGCTGTCATGATAACCGTGACAAACCACGCTATCGGCCAGCCGATCTTTCACCTGCTTATCACGCAACCGCTCGTTGATTTCATACTGGTAATTGTAGAAAAGATCGGTCGCCTGCTGCTGCGCACAAAACTGTACCAGCCAGTCAACCGACGCCGCAAAATCAGCACATTCGTGGTAATGCAGTGGGATACCTTTCTCGGCCAGCGCCTGCTTCACCAACCTCAGGTTCTCCAGCAGAAAGGCCGCCTGACGCGGTGCCATATCGTGCTTTTCCCACTGCGCCGGCGTGGCGATAAAGACCGCCAACACGGTGGCGTTCGGATCCTGACAGGCCGCGTACAGCGCCAGATTATCGGTAACACGCAGGTCGTTGCGTAGCCAGACTACATGGGTGCTCATGAAATTCCTCGGGCGGTCAAACTAGTGTCCGTAACGCAGGCGTAATGCCTCGGGGTACGGCTCAAAGTAACGCTGCTGAGCCAGATACGCATCGGGGTATTCCGCCATGTAATGTTTTAACAACGTGATAGGTGCCAGCAGCGGCTGCAAACCCTGCCTATAGCGATCGATGAGCTGCGCCAGTTCCTGTCGCTGTTGAGAATTAAGCTGGCGTCGGAAGTAGCCCTGCACGTGCATCAACACATTGGTGTGATTGCGCCGCGTCGCAGGCGTCGACAGTAGCTTCATCAACCGCTTCCGGTATTCAACGATGTAGTCTTCCAGCGATTCCCACTTATCGATCCCCGCAACAAACGGCCCTAACTCGCGGTATTCCGGCTGGGAATGTGCCAACAGCAGGAGTTTATAGCGGCTATGAAAGGCAATCAGCGCACCACGGCTCAACCCGTTTTGCCATAGCTGGTTCAGTTCGTGTAACGCATAAACGCGCTCAATGAAATTTTCCCGCAAGCCGGGATCCTGCAGGCGTCCGTCTTCCTCAACCGGTAGCCAGGGCATTTGCCGCATCAGCTCCTGCGTAAACAGGCCGACTCCGCTTTTACGCGCATCTTTTTGCGCTTCATCGTAAACCTTCACGCGCTCCATACCGCAGCTCGGCGATTTGGCACAGACGATATAACCGCATAAGTGCTGAAGCTGGCTGACTTTGTCAGCGGAAAACGCCGCCATCTGCTGGGTGACATCCAACGGCGAACCATTGCTGGCACGCAGCGTGATATGGCTTTCCCCTTTACGCACCAGCCTGAGCGCCGGACGCGGCACCGGTAAACCAATCGCCATTTCCGGGCAGACCGGTTCAAAACGAAAATAGGGTGCCAGTTGTTCAGCGGCAAACGTCAAACGCTTGTGCCCGCCATCAAATCGCACAGGATTACCGAGTAAACAGGCGCTGATACCAACAGGGATGAGTTCAAGCGTCATGATTTATCCTTACGCTGGTCAATAGGGTTTACCTTGATGGCATTCTGCAAACCCTCTGACCAGCATAGCGGATTTCACCACGATTCTGTGCAGTCGCAGCGAAGAATAAAGTAATAAATCATGAGATTGATGGATTATGTCGATCAAATAAGCCGGTTTTCTCTACGAGCGGTATTGATATTCAAAACGTGCACCACGGGTATCGTTTCGTCTGTCATCAAATAGCCTTATTCCCCCACTACAATCCCCATTCCGATATAGAGTCCCAAAGAGGATACCCCATGTTTTTTCCCCTGCTTTACTGGCGGGATGCTTTCCTATGCCCTTTAACCAGGCAGCGCGAAAGCGCCCGTCCGATCCACCGATATCAAAATGGATATCGCCTCCCATTGTTGCACGGAGGTGATGATGACCACTGCTGAATTCGCCACGCCCGCCGCGATTGCAATCGACAAGTTGTCTCACGCTTTCGCAGGCAAAACGGTGCTCGATTCCATCAGCCTCGATGTGCCGAAAGGCACCATTCTGGCCCTGCTGGGGCCTTCCGGCTGCGGCAAAAGCACGTTGCTAAAGCTGCTGGCCGGTCTGTTACAGCCGGATGCGGGCACCATTCATTTTGGCGATCGTCAGGTTGCCGGTCATCAGCTATCCCTGCCGCCAGAGCAGCGCAATCTAGGCATGGTCTTTCAGGATTATGCGCTTTGGCCACATATGACCGTTGCACAAAATGTCGGATTCCCGCTGCTGATGAGGAAGGTTCCGCGCGATCTCTGCCGCCAACGCGTTGAAGTCACGCTAGCGCGCGTCGGTCTGGCTGATTTTGCCGATCGAAAACCGGCCGATTTATCCGGCGGCCAGCAACAGCGAGTCGCACTGGCGCGCGCCATTATCGCGGAGCCGAACATCCTGCTCTTCGATGAACCGTTATCCAATCTCGACCGGGATCTACGTGAATCACTTTGTCAGGAGATGGCATCGCTCTTACGCCATCTTGGTACCACCGCTGTGTACGTCACCCACGACAGAGGCGAAGCCAACATACTGGCGCACCGTATTGTTCACATGTCGCAAGGCCACATTACTGATATCACCACTCTTTAACTTTGGGGAAAATGCAATGAAAAACACACTGTTTACCATGAATCAACGAGGCATCATTATGGGTATAGCTCTCTCATTAGCAGCGGTAGCAGGCAGCGCACAGGCTCTGACGCTGTACACCGCCGGACCGGGAGCACTGGCAAAGAAACTGGCAGCAGGTTATGAAAAGCAGACCGGTGTGAAGGTCGATGTTTTTCAGGCAACAACCGGTAAAGTCATGGCCAGACTGGAAGCCGAGCAGGCCAATCCACGTGCCGATGTCCTGATTTCCGCCTCCTGGGATACGGCGACAGATTTGCAGCAGCGCGGCTGGCTGCTGGAGTTTGATAGCCCGAACGCGGCCACCGTGCCTGCGCAATTTAAAACCCCTTTCTACGTGGCACAGGGCATTTCCGCACTGGGCATTGTGTGGAACAGCAAGAGCGGCACGCCAGAGCCCAAAGACTGGAACGACCTCACCAAGCCTGAATTTAAAGATAAAGTCACCACGCCAGATCCCGCGCTGTCCGGTGCTTCGCTCGATCTACTGATTGGTTTGCAAAATGCGGAAAAAGATAAAGCCTGGGACATGTTCGATCGCCTAAAAGCTAACGGCATGATCATCGCCGGACCGAACGCCCAGGCATTAACGCCCGTGCTGCAAGGGGCGAAAGCCGCCGTCTTCGGGGCTGTGGATTACGTTTCTTACGGCAGCATGGAGTCTGGCGAATCCATTAAAGTCATTTTCCCTTCCAGCGGTACTGTCATTGCCCCCCGCCCGATGATGATCCTGAAAAGCAGCAAAAACCAACAGCAGGCAAAAGACTTCATCAACTACATGTTGTCGCCTGAAGGCCAAAAAGCAGTGGCTGAAGCCTGGTTGATGCCAGCACGTCAGGATATTGATGCCAAACGCCCTCTGTTTAAGAGCCTGACGTTGCTGCCGGAAGGCGATAGCGCATCAGCGTCCCGTGCTGCCGTTCTCGATCGCTTTGCTACCTTATTTGGTCAGCGCTAAGCCTGTTCAGCCATACCCCTGGATAGTTCGAATTACAGAACACGAGATAATGCCTTGCTGACGACCGTCAGCAAGGCTGGAGTATCAGATGAACAAATTTGCTTTACTGCCACTGTTTACGGTGGCGGTACTTTTTACTCTGGTTGGCATTCCCGTATTGTTCGTTGCGCTACAGGCGATCTTCCCAAATTTGGGTGCAGGATCTTTTTCGAACCCGTTCTCGGCATTTGCGGACGTCTTTGCACAGGCGCGGCTATTCGCCCTGTTGAAAAATACGCTGCTGCTTGGATTGGGTGTTGCTCTGTGCTGTGCGGTCATTGCTATTCCACTCGGTGCGTTACGCGGGCTCTTTGCGCTCCCGCTGGCAAGATTTTGGGATTTACTGTTTCTCATTCCATTCCTGATCCCGCCTTATATTGCCGGGCTGTCGTGGATGCTAGCGCTACAGCCACGAGGCTATGCAGAACAGCTGTTGCCCATTCAACTCGGTGAGGTTCTGTTTTCACTGCCCGGCATGATTGGTGTCATGACGCTGAATATTTTCCCAGTCGTCTATTTCGCCGTTTCACGCAGTATGGCCGCGAGCGGAAATCGTCTGGCGGATGTCGCTCGCGTTCACGGTGCCAGCGGCTGGCAGGCCTTCTTGCGAGTCACGCTGCCATTATCACTACCGGCAACAGCGGCCAGCCTGCTGCTTGCCTTCACGCTGGCGATCGAAGAATACGGCATACCCGCTGCACTGGGGTCGCGCGCCGGTATTCAGGTCCTGACGACAAACATCGAGCAACGTCTGGCAGACTGGCCGATCGACCTCTCCGGTTCAGCAGTGCTGTCTTTGCTGTTGGTCACCATTGCGCTCTGCGCATTTACCCTACAGCGGGCGATTGTCTCCGGTAACAATGTGGAAACCACCACAGGTAAACCCGCTGCCATTGTTACTCGCCCCTTAGGCGTATGGCGCTGGCCGGTATTAGTGCTGTTTAGCACCGTCGGTCTGCTGGCCGTAGGGATTCCACTGGCGTCCATGCTGATTACCGCGTTTTCTGCCACCATCTCTAGCGCGATTTCCTGGCAAAATTTAACCTGGCAGCACTTCACCATGTTGGCTGATTACGAAAACGACGCGCTACCCGCCTTGACGACCAGTCTGGGGCTGGCGGTCGGCAGCGCGTTACTGACGGGGGTGGTCGGCTTTCTGGCATCCTGGTTTGTGGTCGCCAAGCGTATTCGGGGAGCCGCCGTGTTGGATGGGCTATCGATGCTACCCGCCGCGCTGCCGGGCATTGTTGTCGGAGTAGGGTTGATACTCGCCTGGAACCAAAGCTTCTGGCCGATCACGCCCTATAACACCTGGGTGATTTTGCTGCTGTCATACAGTTGCCTACTGCTGCCCTACCCCGTCCGCTATAGCAGTGCTGCATTGGCGCAAATCGGCAGTAATCTGGAGTCAGCAGCGCGTGTTCACGGCGCTAGTGCAATGGCAGCATTACGGCTGATTGTGTTCCCGCTGGTCTTCCCTAGTCTACTGGCAGCAATGATGTTGGTTTTTGCTGTCGCATCCCGCGAACTGGTGACGTCACTCCTGTTATCACCTGCGGGTGTGCAAACGGTGTCCCTTTTCGTTTGGCGTCAGTTTGAGCAAGGTTCCGTCGGAGATGGGATGGCGATGGCAAGCGTTGCCGTATTGATCAGCCTATCGGTGATGTTGCTGGCATTACGATTTCATGCGCTAAAAACAAAATAAGCGCCACATCCGTAGCGGAAATGGCGCTTAATCAGTGCCGTTGACTGTTTCAAACTTGTGGCGTCAGTATGCAATTCAATATGCATAAAGTACTGGCGTCACTATTCACTACTACATTCACGACTACGCGCGCAGAGCGGTCAACGGTAACCTGGCGCGGTATTCTTAATAAAAATCGCAGGCGGCGGCTTCGGACTGCGCCATCCACACGGGTTTATCGCTGGTTTTCAGCCAGACGCGGTGTAAATAGCTGTAAAAACGCGCCCGATCGCGACGGAACAGCATCACCGGTAACGCCAGCACGCCGATGGCAACCACGGCAGCGCGACGCAGGAGAATACGGTGCAAGGGATAAGTAGTATAAAGCGACATAACGATCCTCCTCTGGGATAAGCACCCTTGTTCAGCGGTGCTTTTCATAACGATAAAATAAGAACTGTGACATTGGTTAAAATTTTACCGCCTTTTCTGAAAGTTTACTACTCATCTGACCAGTAAAAGATGAAATAATCGCCAGTTTTTTCATCATCACGTCATTAAGTTACAGCAACGTTAAAAATAAACTTACCATTAGTTAATTTATGGTTTTAGATTGGATCACTTTATCCCTTTCTCTTGATACCACCTTCCCACCGCAAACGATGTTGTTGGCACCGTAGTGCCATTACCGCTTCCACCGTCTACTTTTCAGCCCATTTTTATACTTTTTTTACGCTCACAGACGGGAAATTTGCACCTTCTTTTCCTGCGTTTTCCTACCCTGACGCTGTCTATTTTGTTCTGGAGGTGTGTTGTGACGCTTAGCATCGTCTTAGGCGGCCTGCTCGTGCTGCTGTTACTGGTCTATCTGGTTTATGCCTTGTTGAAGGCGGAGGAATTCTGATGGCCGCTGACGCTTTTTTACTGATCTTTGGGCTGCTGCTCACGGTACTGATCGTAGCCCAGCCGCTGGGCAGCGGACTGGCCCGTCTGATTGAGGGCGAAACGGGTGCGCTCCTGCAAAAGTTTGAATCAGGAACGGCGCGCCTTTTCGCTTTCGATACGTCGGAGATGCGCTGGCAACAGTATGCGGCGGCTATTCTGACGCTTAACCTGATCGGCATTGCCGTCCTGTTTGTCCTGTTAATGGCGCAGGGGATTCTGCCGCTTAACCCAGAAAATATGCCGGGGTTGTCGTGGCATTTGGCGTTAAACACGGCAATCAGCTTTGTCACCAACACCAACTGGCAGGCTTACAGCGGTGAAAACACGCTCAGCTACCTGAGCCAGATGGTTGGCCTAACGGTACAAAATTTCCTGTCCGCTGCCAGCGGCATCGCCGTTGCTTTCGCGTTAATCCGCGCGTTTTCCCGCCGCTGCGTCGACACGCTGGGCAACGCGTGGCTCGATCTGTTTCGCATCACGCTGTATGTGCTGCTGCCGCTGTCCCTGCTGCTAGCGCTGTTTTTTGTCAGTCAGGGCGTGTTGCAGAATCTGCTGCCTTATCAGCATCTGACCGCGCTGGATGGCGCAGCCCAAACGCTGCCGATGGGGCCGGTTGCCTCACAGGAAGCGATTAAACTGCTCGGCACCAACGGTGGCGGCTTCTTTGGTGCCAACTCGGCGCACCCGTTTGAAAACCCGACCGCGCTGAGCAACATCGTGCAAATGCTGGCGATCCTGTTGATCCCTACCGCGCTGTGCTTCGCCTTTGGCAAAGCCGTGAGCGACAAGCGTCAGGGCCACGCGCTGCTGTGGGCGATGGCGCTGATCTTTATCGTCGCCGCTGCCGTGGTGATGAAAATGGAGGTCAACGGTAACCCGCATCTGCTGGCATTAGGCGCGGACAGCGCCGCAAATCTGGAAGGTAAAGAGACGCGTTTTGGCGTTCTGACGTCCAGCCTGTATGCGGTTGTCACCACGGCTACCTCGACGGGCGCGGTAAACGCGATGCACGATTCTTTCACCGCCCTCGGTGGCATGGTTCCCATGTGGCTGATGCAGATTGGCGAAGTGGTGTTCGGCGGTGTCGGTTCTGGCCTGTACGGCATGCTGCTGTTCGTGCTTCTGACCGTCTTTATTGCCGGCCTGATGATTGGCCGCTCGCCGGAATATCTGGGCAAAAAGATCGAAGTCTACGAGATGAAGATGACGGCACTGGCGATTCTGATTCCTCCTGCGTTAGTGCTGCTCGGCACGGCGCTGGCGCTGAGTACGGAAGCCGGACGCAGCGGCATTCTGAACCCCGGCGCGCACGGCTTTAGCGAAGTGCTCTATGCCGTGTCCTCCGCCGCGAACAACAACGGCAGCGCGTTTGCCGGCCTGAGCGTCAACACGCCGTTCTACAACGTTCTGCTCGCTGTCGCCATGCTGCTGGGCCGCTTTGCCGTCATGATCCCCGTGCTGGCTATCGCCGGTTCGCTGGTCGTGAAAAAGCGCCAGCCGGAAAGCAAAGGCTCATTGTCCACCCGCAGTCCGCTGTTTATCGGCATGCTCATCGCCATCGTTCTGCTGATTGGCGCACTGACGTTTATCCCTGCACTGGCGTTAGGGCCAGTCGCTGAACATTTACAGTTCGGCCTGACTCACTAAGGCTGGAGACATTTTATGACTCGTCACACGATGAATCATCAGGCAACACAGGAACCGGCCTCTGCCCAGCAGGGCGAGGTTTCCCGCCACGTTGGCAAACGTAAACAGCAAGCGCTGTTTGACAGAACGTTAATCCGCTCGGCGCTGAAAGATGCGTTGAAGAAACTCGACCCACGCGTGCAGTGGCGCAATCCGGTCATGTTCGTGGTGTATCTCGGCAGTATGCTGACCCCCCTCGTCTGGCTGGCGATTCTTGCCGGCAAAACGGAAGGGAACGCCGTGTTTACCGGGCTGGTATCACTCTGGCTGTGGTTTACCGTGCTGTTCGCCAACATGGCCGAAGCGCTGGCGGAAGGTCGCAGTAAGGCGCAGGCAAATGCGCTGAAAGGCGTTAAGAAAACCAGTTGGGCTAACAAGCTCGCCGCGCCACATCACGATGCCAGCTCGGAATCGGTGCCAGCCGACAGCCTGCGCAAGGGCGATATCGTGCTGGTGAGCGCGGGTGAAACCATTCCGTGCGACGGTGAGGTGCTGGAAGGCGGCGCGTCCGTCGATGAAAGCGCCATCACCGGAGAATCCGCGCCGGTAATCCGTGAGTCCGGCGGCGATTTCGCCTCCGTCACCGGCGGCACACGCGTGCTGTCCGACTGGCTGGTGATTCAGTGCAGCGTCAATCCCGGCGAAACCTTCCTCGACCGGATGATTGCCATGGTCGAAGGGGCACAGCGCCGGAAAACGCCGAACGAGATCGCGCTGACCATTCTGCTGATCGAGCTGACGCTTATTTTCCTGCTGGTCACTGCCACGCTCTACCCGTTCTCCTGGTTCGGCGTACAGGCGAATCACAGCGGCGATGTTGTCGGCGTGACTGTACTTGTCGCCCTGCTCGTCTGTCTTATCCCCACCACCATCGGCGGCCTGCTATCGGCTATCGGCGTGGCTGGGATGAGCCGGATGCTGGGGGCTAACGTGATTGCCACCAGCGGGCGTGCCGTCGAAGCGGCCGGCGATATTGACGTTCTGCTGCTGGATAAAACCGGCACCATTACGCTGGGCAACCGTCAGGCTTCGGCTTTCCTGCCCGCACCGGGTGTGACCGAACAGGCGCTAGCTGATGCCGCGCGTCTCGCGTCCCTGGCGGATGAAACGCCCGAAGGCCGCAGTATCGTGGTGCTGGCGAAGCAGCGCTTTAATCTGGCCGAACAAGACTTAACGTCGCTGGACGCGACTTTTGTTCCCTTTACGGCTCAGACGCGCATGAGTGGTGTCAATTTCGGTCAGCGCACCATTCGTAAAGGTGCCGTCGATGCCCTGCGCCGCTACATCGAAGCGAACAACGGCGACTTCCCGCATCAGGTCGAAGAAGCGGTCTCCAACGTCGCACGCAGCGGAGGGACGCCGCTGGTCGTTGCAGAAGGCAAGCGCGTGCTTGGCGTGGTGGAACTGAAAGATATCGTGAAAAGCGGCATCAAAGAGCGCTTTGCCGAGCTGCGTAGTATGGGGATCAAAACCGTGATGATCACCGGCGACAACCCGCTCACGGCAGCAGCGATTGCCGCAGAAGCTGGCGTCGATGATTTTCTGGCGGAAGCGACACCGGAAACCAAGCTGGCGCTGATTCGCCAGTATCAGGCCGAAGGTCGACTGGTGGCGATGACGGGCGACGGCACGAACGATGCTCCCGCGCTGGCGCAGGCCGATGTGGCGGTTGCTATGAACTCCGGCACGCAGGCAGCAAAGGAAGCGGGCAACATGGTTGATTTGGACTCCAATCCAACCAAGCTGATCGAAGTCGTGCACATCGGTAAGCAAATGCTGATGACACGCGGCTCGCTGACCACGTTCAGTATCGCCAACGACGTGGCGAAGTATTTCGCCATTATCCCGGCTGCTTTTGCTGCCACCTATCCGCAGCTCAATGCGCTCAACGTGATGCAGTTGCATTCCCCCACCTCGGCCATGCTGTCGGCGGTGATCTTCAATGCGCTGATTATCGTGTTTCTGATCCCGCTGGCGCTCAAAGGGATTCGCTATCGCCCCATGAGCGCCGCGGCGCAGTTAAGCCGCAATCTGTGGATTTATGGTCTTGGCGGGCTGCTGGTGCCGTTCCTCGGTATCAAGCTGATTGATGTGTTGCTGACTGGGCTGAATCTTGCTTAAGGACTGACGGGTATACGCTATGCGCTATTTACGTTCTTCTTTGTTTTTATTCTTATTATTGCTGCTGGTTACCGGTCTGGCCTACCCGCTACTAACAACGGTGCTGGCACAGTGGCTGTTCCCGGCACAGGCAAACGGATCGCTGATTTACCGCGAGAATACCGCCGTGGGGTCGTCCCTGATCGGGCAGGCGTTCAGTCGGGCGGGCTATTTTCAGGGGCGCCCGTCCGCCACATCAGATGCGCCTTATAACGCACTGGCGTCCGGCGGTAGCAATCTGGCCGCCAGCAATCCGGCGCTGGACAAACAGATCGGCGAACGCGCCGCTCACTGGCATCAGGCGGTTGGCAATCAGCAGCCGGTGCCTGCTGAACTGTTGACGGCATCCGGCAGCGGTCTGGATCCGCAGATTTCCCCAGAGGCCGCACGCTATCAGGCGCTCTACATCGCGCAGGCCAGAGGAATGTCGCTCCAGCAGGTGCAGCAATTGATCGATCGCTTTACCGAAACAAGTAAGCCCGCGTTCATTGGGCAGCCGGCGGTCAATGTCCTGTTGCTGAATCTGGCACTGGATAAGGAAAAACCCCTGCCGTAATCGGCAGTGCGTTACTATTAATGATTATACGGGGAGCCAGACTCCCCGCCGTCTTTGCTGCGGCCTGACCACGGTTCAGGCCGCGCTAATAAGGGATAGAACATGATTGACGGTGAAGATCGTCGCCCGGATCCCGATAGCCTGCTAGCTCAGGTCGGTACACCACCGCGCGGCAAGCTGAAGATCTTTTTTGGCGCCTGCGCGGGCGTCGGGAAAACCTATGCCATGTTGCAGGAAGCCCAGCGGCTACGCGCTCAAGGATTGGATATCCTTGTCGGCGTGGTCGAAACCCACGGCCGTAGCGAAACCGCTGCGCTGCTGGATGGCTTACCGCTGCTGCCGCTCAAGCATTTTCGCCACCACGGTCGCCACACTGTCGAATTCGATCTGGATGCGGCGCTGGCACGTTGTCCGGCGCTTATTCTGATCGACGAACTGGCGCACAGTAACGTCAACGGCTCTCGCCACCCAAAACGCTGGCAGGACGTGCAGGAACTGCTCGATGCCGGTATCGACATCTTTACGACAGTGAACGTTCAGCATCTGGAAAGCCTGAACGATGTGGTCGGCGGCGTCACGGGAATTCGCGTACGGGAAACCGTACCGGATCCCATCTTCGATCAGGCCAGCGAAGTGATTTTGGTAGACCTGCCGCCGGACGATCTGCGGCAGCGCCTGAATGAGGGCAAAGTGTATCTGCCGCTTCAGGCCGAGCGCGCCGTCGAGAATTTTTTCCGTAAAGGTAATTTGATCGCCCTGCGTGAGCTGGCGCTGCGGCGCATGGCGGATCGGGTTGACGATCAGATGCGCGCCATGCGTGCCGGAAAAGGACGCGAACAGGTCTGGCATACGCGCGATGCCATTCTGTTATGCATCGGCCACGGCACGGGTAATGAAAAACTGGTGCGTACGGCCGCACGGCTAGCGGCACGGTTGGGCAGCGCCTGGCACGCCGTTTACGTCGAAACCCCGCGTCTGCACCGCTTGCCTGAACCACAGCGGCGCGCCATCTTGCGGGCGCTCAAGCTGGCACAGGATTTAGGGGCAGAAACCGTTACGCTGTCAGAACCCGACGAAGAGCTTGCCGTCCTGCGCTATGCACGTGAACATAATCTCGGCAAGATCGTTATTGGCCGCCACGTAGAGCAGCGCTTCGGCTGGTGGTGGCGCACCCGCTTTGCCGAACGGCTCGGCCGACTGGGGCCGGATCTCGATCTGGTCGTGGTGGCCGTGCAGGATGACGCGCCAGCCACACCGATTAAAACGCCTGATGCCCGCGGGATAGTAGAAAAATGGCGTATGCAGCTGTTTGGCTGCGGGCTCGCCACGCTGCTGTGCGCCTTTATCACCCTGCTCGCGTCATGGTCGCCGTTCGCCATGCTGGAGCCGGTCAATCTGGTGATGATTTATCTGCTGGCCGTGGTGATCGTCGCGCTTTTCTTTGGCCGCTGGCCGTCGGTGTTCGCCGCCGTCATCAACGTCGCCAGTTTTGATCTCTTCTTTATTCTACCGCGCGGCACGTTCGCCGTGTCGGATGCGCAATATCTGGTCACCTTTGCGGTGATGCTTGGCGTCGGCCTGCTGGTCGGTAATCTGACCGCTGGCGTGCGCTATCAGGCCAGAGTCGCCCGCTATCGCGAGCAGCGCGTCCGCCATCTGTATGAGATGTCCAAGGCGCTGAACCGCAGCCTGTCCAGCGCCGATATTGTCGAAGCCAGCCAGCATTTTCTCAGCACGACGTTTCAGGCCAGAATCGCGGTTCTGCTCGCCGATAGCCTGCATCATACGTCGCCCGAACTCGCACAGCCCACGCGGGACGGTCAGCAGTTGATTGTCGATCGTGCTATCGCCCGCTGGAGCTTCGATCATCGCGCGCCGGCCGGCGCGGGAACGTCCACCTTGCCCGGCGTGTCGTATCAGATCCTGCCGCTCGCCACCACACAGCAAATCTTCGGCGTGTTAGCGATCGAGCCCAATAACGCTCGTCAGTTGATGATCCCCGAACAGCAGCGCCTGCTGGAAACCTTTACCGTGCTGATCGCCAATGCGTTGGAGCGTCTGCATCTGATGCAAAGTACGGAAAATGCCCGGCTGGATGCCGAGCGTGAGCAGTTGCGTAACTCGCTGCTTGCCGCGCTCTCGCACGACCTCCGCACGCCGCTGACCGTCCTGTTTGGTCAGGCCGAGATTCTAACGTTGAATCTGGCAAGCGAAGGGTCGCCTTATGCTCAGCAGGCCAACCAGATTCGCCAGCACATTTTAAACACCACGCGGCTGGTGAATAATTTGCTCGATATGGCGCGTATTCAGTCGGACGGCTTTAACCTGCGCAAAGAGTGGCAAACGCCGGAGGAACTCATCGGCAGTGCCCTACAACAGTTGGAAAGCGCACTGGCGAAAAACACCATTCAGGTTAATCTACCTGATGAGATGGTTCTGGTTTATTGTGATGCGGGGCTGATGGAACGCGTGTTCATTAACCTGCTGGAGAATGCGCTGAAGTACGCTGGAGAGCAGGCCACCATCGCGATTTCAGCGAGCGTTATTCCCACCAGCCTTATTGCAGAGAACACAGCCTCGCAGCCTGGTACGCAGGAAAATGCGTTGGAAATCATCGTGCAGGACAATGGCCCGGGGATTGAACCTGGTCAAGAAAGCATGATTTTTGATAAATTTTCCCGTGGTCACAAAGAGTCGTCGATTCCCGGCGTGGGGCTGGGGCTGGCGATCTGTCGGGCAATTGTGGAAATTCACGGCGGCCGTATCTGGGCAACGAATGCGGAAAGCGGCGGTGCCGCTTTCCACTTCACGCTACCGCTATCGGCACCGCCGGATCTCGAACCGGAAGATATTGAGGAGCACTGAATCCATTGCAGGCCACTATTCTGATCGTTGAGGATGAAAAAGAGATCCGTCGTTTTGTTCGTCAGGCGCTGGAAGGCGAAGGCTGTCGCGTGTTTGACGCAGAAACGATGCAGCGCGGTTTGCTGGAAGCGGCCACGCGTAAGCCCGATCTGATTATTCTCGATTTGGGCCTGCCGGACGGCAACGGTATCGACTACATCCGCGATTTACGCCAGTGGAGCAGCCTGCCCGTGATTGTGCTGTCTGCCCGCACCGACGAGCAGGATAAAATAGACGCGCTGGATGCCGGTGCCGATGATTACCTGACCAAACCGTTCGGCATCGGCGAACTGCTGGCACGGTTGCGCGTCGCGCTGCGTCGTCATAGCAATACACAGCAGGAAACGCCGCTGGTGAGCTTCGAGAATATTACTGTCGATTTACTTAATCGGCAGGTGAATCGCGACGGTCAGGAACTGCACCTGACGCCCATCGAATTTCGCCTGCTGGCAACGCTGCTCGCCAGCCCCGGCAAAGTGCTGACGCAACGCCAGCTCCTGACACAGGTTTGGGGGCCGAACGCCGTCGAGCATAGCCACTATCTGCGCATTTATATGGGGCATCTGCGCCAGAAGCTGGAAAGCGATCCGGCAAGACCGCGCCATCTCTTGACTGAAACCGCTATCGGCTATCGTTTTATGCCGTAAAATCATCCTCCTGTATCAGGCAACGTCCGTGGAGAACCGCTCCCGCAGTACGTGCCTGTCTTTTCTTCAGGAATACGCCGTCATGAGTAGTTGGTTAATTTACGCCTTGCTGTCTGCTGTATGCGCCGCGATGGTCGCGATATTTGGCAAGATCGGTCTGCAAAATTTGGACGCCAATACGGCGACAGCAATTCGTGCCGTCATCATGGCACTTTTTCTGGTGGGCGTGGTGGTCGCACAGGGCAAGCTGGCGCTGGTCGGTGAGATTGTCGCCAATAAGAAAGCCCTGTTGTTTATTGTGCTCAGCGGCGTTGCCGGTGCGCTGTCGTGGCTATTTTACTTTGTGGCGTTGAAGAACGGTAACGTCGCACAGGTCGCGCCGATCGATAAGCTCAGCGTGGTCTTCGCGGTCGTACTGGCAGTCATTCTGCTGGGAGAAAAAATTTCGCTGATGGCGGGAGCCGGCGTGGCGCTGATTTCCGTCGGAGCGCTACTGGTCGCGTTGGGATAAAGGCGTTCTGCGTTTTCTGTCCGTACAAGATAAAAAAAGCAGACCGTTGAACAAACCTATTTGCCGAATGAAAACGGGAGTAACGGAATAGAAGAGTAAAGCGTTTGCGCCAGGGACAAAAACGTCAGGAACGTTTTTGAACGTCGCTTGCGACGGCCCTGAAAGGGTGAATCTCAGGGATGAGATTCATATCTGCGCAACCCGAGCTTATATGGACGTACTTGCAGCGTCTTTACGATCTATCCGTTACACCCGCTCTGCGGACTTTGTCAGCAGTCTGAAAGGCGCTGCAAGCAGCGCCTTTTCACTTATTTAGCCGTTGCGAGTACCGCACTGACAATTTCTACCGCTTCTTTCTCGATTCGCTCGCGGTGTTCCGCCCCGAGGAAACTTTCACAATAGATCTTGTAGGCTTCTTCCGTACCGGAAGGACGCGCAGCAAACCAGCCGTTCTCCGTCATCACTTTCAAGCCACCAATCGATGCACCGTTACCCGGCGCAGCGGTCAGGCGTGCAGTAATCGGATCGCCCGCCAGCGTGCTGGCTGATACCTGCTCAGGTGACAGCTTAGACAGCACCGCTTTTTGCGCATGCGTCGCGGAAGCCTGAATACGGTTGTAGCTCGGCGCGCCAAAACGCTGTGCCAGCTCATCATAGTGCTGCTGCGGGTTTTTACCCGTCACGGCCGTAATTTCCGCCGCCAGCAGACACAGAATGATGCCGTCTTTGTCCGTCGACCACGGCGTGCCGTCAAAGCGCAGGAAAGACGCCCCCGCACTCTCTTCACCGCCGAAGCCAAAGCTGCCGTCATACAGGCCGTCAACGAACCATTTGAAGCCAACCGGCACTTCTACCAGCTTACGGCCCAAATCTGCCACTACGCGATCGATCATCGCACTGGATACCAACGTTTTGCCGACAGCAACAGATTGTCCCCACTGAGGACGGTGCTGGAACAGATAGTTGATCGCCACCGCCAGATAGTGGTTCGGGTTCATCAGCCCGGAAGGCGTGACAATACCGTGGCGGTCATAATCAGGATCGTTGGCAAACGCCAGATCGAATTTGTCACGCAGCGCCAGCAGCCCACCCATCGCGAATTCTGACGAGCAATCCATACGGATCACACCGTCATGATCCAGCGACATAAAGCGGAATGTCTGATCGACGGCATCGTTCACCAGTGTCAGATCCAGCTTGTAGTGCTCTGCGATACGCTGCCAGTAGGCAATACCGGAACCGCCCAGCGGGTCGACGCCCAGCTTCAGACCGGCGCGTTGGATCGCCGCCATGTCCACCACGCTAGCCAGCCCTTCGACATAGGCCTGAACCAGATCCTGTTCATGGACGTGTCCGCTATTCAATGCCTGATCCAGCGTAATGCGCTTCACGTCACGCAGTTCATCCGCCAGTAGCGCGTTCGCACGCGTCTCAATCACACTGGTAAGGTTGGTATCCGCAGGGCCACCGTTCGGCGGATTATATTTGATCCCGCCATCTTCCGGCGGGTTGTGGGACGGCGTAATCACAATGCCGTCCGCCAGCGCACCGCCCTGACGATTGTGAACCAGAATCGCGTTAGACACCGCAGGCGTTGGCGTAAAACCATTATCCAACTGAACGATCACATCCACGCCGTTGGCAGCCAGCACCTCCAGCACGGAGATAAACGCCGGCTCGGAGAGCGCGTGAGTATCTTTACCGACATAGCACGGGCCGCTGATGCCTTGCTTTTTACGCTCTTCTGCAATCGCCTGCGCAATCGCCAGAATGTGCGGTTCATTAAAGCTATGACGCCCCGCGCTACCGCGATGGCCAGACGTACCGAATTTCACCGCGTGCGCTGTGTTGCCGACTTCCGGGCGCAGCACATAATATTGTGACGTTAACTGTGCCACATTAATCAAATCGCTCTGCCGGGCAGGCTGTCCGGCCCTTGGGTGATTAGCCATTGGCGCTTCTCCCTAACGCTGTAGTTAGATAAGTGGTTGATATAGGCTATAGATAAATAATTAGATGGTTCCGCACACTTTTTCTGTCAGTTCCGCTGGGAACTGCATCGTCAGCATGATGTGCTCAACCATGCTGCGTTTACGACCGGTATTCGTGTTGGTAATCACCCAGTATGGCGTGCCCGGAATATGCTTGGGCTTGGTGTGTGTGCCATGCTGAAGCAACGTTTGCTGGTCGCCCGCGAAATAGACGCGGGTGCGGCCATGAAGAGATTCTGTCGCGGCAGCAAATTCCTGCGGCGATAAGGTATACAGCGTGGACAGAACCAGCATAAAGCGATTGATGGCTTTATTCTGTTCAGCGTATTCATCCGACAGCAGCAGCTCACGCAGGGTTCGTACCCGATCACGCGGGCTCGGTGCAGCGGCAGGCTGAGACGTCGTCGTTGCGGCAGCCGTTACCGCAGGCGTTGTGACAGGCTGCCCAGCGGTAAATTTCAGCATGCGCCGTAAAATATCTGATGCGCTCTCACCAATATGCTGTGTGTGGCTGGCAATATAACGATAAAGCTCTTCGTCGACTTCAATAGTTTTCATCTTTATCCAGTGCTGTTTTTACCCATTACCATGCAAATTACAGAGACATTTTCCTTTCTGTAACCCGACATCGATGGATAGATGACTCAAATCAAAAGGATTATACAGGCGTTCAAACATTATCGAACAGCGGCATAATGGGACAATAGCAAAAGTCAGACTATGCCCCAATGCCTTTCACATCCCTTCAAGTGGCTATACTGTTCCTTCAGCGACAACATTCATTCTAAAGTCATGATACCCTAAGCCCATGTCTCTCTGAATGAACTTCACCATGAAATTGAATCATCGCTGGCAAAATGCGCACCAGCCCACAGATAAGCTCCCTGTCGTCCTGATTCATGGCCTGTTTGGTACATTAGATAACCTTGGCGTATTGGGCCGGGATTTGCAAAACACGCATGACATTCTGCAAATCGATTTACGTAATCACGGTTTGTCGCCGCGTTCATCGCAGATGAACTACCCAGCGATGGCGCAGGATGTGCTGGCATTACTGGATGAACTGAACATCGAACGCACTATCGTTATTGGGCATTCAATGGGCGGAAAAGTCGCTATGGCGCTCAGCGCGCTCATTCCCGAACGATTGGACAAGCTGGTCGCCATTGATATCGCACCGGTGGATTATCAGGTGCGTCGCCACGACACGATCTTTGCCGCGCTGCGTGCCGTAACGGAAGCGGGCGTGACATCACGCGCAGAAGCGACAACACTCATGCGCCAGCACATAAAAGAAGACGGCGTAATTCAGTTTTTGCTGAAATCCTTCCAACAGGGAGAGTGGCGCTTTAACGTGCCAGTGCTGTGGGATGAGTACGAAAACATCGTTGGTTGGCAAGAGGTTCCGGCCTGGCAAGGGCCAATTCTGTTCATTCGCGGCGGCGATTCTCCCTATCTGGACGATTCCTACCGCGATTCGCTATTGCGTCAATTCCCAGCAGCGCGTGCGCATGTGATCAGCGGTGCTGGACACTGGGTTCATTCAGAAAAACCCGATGCGGTTTTGCGCGCTATCCACCGTTTTCTGGACACGAATTAACCAGACGACACTGACACTGGCGGATTCATGATAACGGCGGCAGTTAACCGTTGTCGCCGCCAGTGCGGCTAGGGTATGATGGCGCCCGCAGTAGAGGGACGGCTGATTCAGCCACAAGCATTGTAACCACTTCATCAAAATGCACGCATCACTCCCAACATGTTTCACAGATAGAAAACCGCCACCTGACAATCCTGTAGCAGGATGAGAATAGGCATCGGTTGTATCTTTTAAACAAGACGGGCAGCGCGGTGTATTTTGGTCCGAATACCTTGCAGTATCATTACTTATGGCAAAAGAACAAACGGATCGCACCACACTGGATCTGTTCGCAGACGAGCGTCGTCCGGGCCGCCCCAAGACCAACCCGCTCACGCGTGACGAACAACTAAGAATCAACAAGCGTAATCAACTACGTCGCGATAAAGTTCGTGGGTTGCGCCGTGTTGAATTAAAGATTAACAGCGACGCCGTCGATATCCTGAACAGCCTTGCTGAAGAGCGGAACATTAGCCGCAGTGAATTGATTGAAGAGATGCTGCTGGCGCAGTTGGCCGAACAGCAATCCTGATTGACGTAACCTGATATTTATAAATAACTTAAGTATTCACATCTTGTGCGGCGCCATTTCTGACGCCGCCTGAACATTCACCCAAGATTACACACGCTATCTCAGATTAAAACGACGCTTAGAACTTTTCCCAGTTGTCGTTACTGGGCGGTAGCGCCTTGCTTGCACGCGGGGCAATCGCCGGCGTTTTCTGCACCGGTTTTGCCGCCACTTGCAGTCCTGACTGCGTATCGGACAGTTGGAACAGCGATACAGTCTGGTTCAACAGCGCCGCCTGCTCTTCCAGCGACAAGGCTGCTGACGAGGCCTGTTCAACCAACGCGGCGTTTTGCTGCGTCACGCTGTCCATTTCTGCCACGGCCTGACCAACCTGCGCAATCCCTTTGCTTTGTTCTTCCGATGCCGACGCAATTTCGCCCATGATATCCGTCACGTTAGTCACCGCACGAACGATATCCTGCATGGTGTCACCCGCGTCGCTAACCAGATTGGAGCCGGTATCCACACAGCGAACAGACTCAGAAATCAGCCCTTCAATCTCTTTCGCTGCCTGCGCACTGCGCTGCGCCAGGCTGCGGACTTCGCCCGCCACCACGGCAAACCCGCGACCTTGTTCACCCGCACGCGCCGCTTCTACCGCCGCGTTCAACGCCAGAATGTTGGTCTGGAACGCGATGCCGTTAATCACAGTGGTGATCTCTGCGATTTTTCTCGAACTGCCGGAGATTTCCGCCATGGTTTTCACCACGTTCTCAACGATTTCACCGCCCTTCTTCGCCGTTGTCGAGGCTTGTAATGCCAGTTGGCTGGCGTGGTTGGCGTTTTCGGCGTTCTGTTTCACCGTTGCCGTCAGTTGCTCCATGCTCGCCGCAGTTTCTTCCAGCGCGGAAGCCTGCTCTTCGGTACGTGAAGACAGATCGTTGTTGCCTGCGGCAATCTCAGAAGCACCCTGATAGATGGAATCCGTGCTGTTTCTGATCGTGCTAACCGTGCTAGCCAAACTCCCCTGCATTTCACGCAGCAGTGGGAACAAGCGACCGACACAGTTATTACCAAAGTCCAGAATCGGTTTGCCCAAGTGGCCGGAAGCAATCACGCTAAAGTGATAGCGCAGATCGTTTAACGGACGAACCAGACATACCACCAGATAGCGGTCGGTCAGGAACAGCATGACCAGGCCGATAATCAACCCGCTCAGCAAAATGTTCTGTCCAATCGTGGTGATTTGTTCAAAACGAACACCTGCGGCATCAAATTTCTCTGCGCTGGCGTTACTGAATGCTGAGAGAGAGGCGCCAAACTGACGACTCAATGGTGGCACAACGTTCTTGGCCTGATTTTGGTAGTCATCCAGCGCGTTGGCAACGGCCTTTTGGTAAAGCGGTTCAACGCCCTGAGTCACCAGGTTATTCCAGTCACGGCTGACCGCCTGTACCAGCGCAGCATCCAGACCCGCATGATCGATAGCATTAAACGCCACCAAATCAGATTTCAGTTTATCCAACGCGACAAGTGCAGAAGCCTGCTCTTTATCTGCGGTAGCATTATCACCGCTGCGACGAGCATCAACTGCACGCGCCAGACGGGTTACCATTCGGAAATATTGATCGTTGCCCTGGTTGATAAAATTCATGTTCTGAACCAGCAAGGTGCTGGTTTTCGAGGTCGCCGTCATCTCTTTAAAAGAGAACATGGTATATATCGACACGCCACCCCAAAGAACACAAAAAATGCCCAGAACCCACAGCATCGCGGTTCTGATGGCAATATTTTTTATAAGTTTCATAGCTCACTCCAAATCAGGAAAATGGTTAAAAAGATTTTTATCGCTAATCAACCGATATGAATCAGAAAATTCACACCATGAAACAGGTCACTTCTCCCTAGCGTTCACATTTCACCGAGTTGAAAACTCAAAAACCACGCTAACTCATCGGCTAAATACAGAGAATATTTAGCGTTCTCGCTATATTTATTAATATAATTTTTCACACTGAGAATAAATTCACCTATTTCTATAGATATAAGTATTTTAATCAGAGAGTTGCAATCAAACGTGCCGCGCACCCGCGTCCTGCTTGTGTTGGCACGGACATACCATTAGGCAATAAGGTGATTTGAGATGAGTTTTCATTTTATTCTTTAACATCAAAAGAATAAAACCCTTTCTTTCATGATTGCATCGTTTCAGCTGCAAATGGTTATAGTTCTTATTTCCATTCATTAAGAATATTCCCGAGAAATGTTACAGATTTTCAGTCCTATAAAACATTATCTTTTGTGTGCATTTTAACTCTCAGGAATAGTAACGTACCGCTCCGTGATTTTTATTTTTCACAAACAGAAGTCTGCTTTTAATTACAATTGAAACAACCAGAGAAATAAAAAATACATCCATAAAAAATGAAACATCGTTGCAAATATATAACCGTAATTATATTAAGGAAATGTGTACTGAATCTCAGACAATAACATAAACCCTATTCATTATGAGGAATTTAGTATCACACAGAGATACGTTTCGTTTCCTTACTCACCTTCGCACGTCACACGCTCTTGATTTACGCATCCTTACCGATACGAGTTTCTCCCGATGTGAGTGTCTGTTATTATTAACAGATAAGTGGGTGAAACATTACACCATACCATTAGGAATCAAGAGGTTATTTAATTCATGGCACTCATCGGAATATTCTTTGGCAGTGATACCGGCAACACTGAAAACATCGCCAAAACGATTCAACAGCAGTTAGGCACCAACGTCGCTGATGTTCATGACATCGCCAAAAGCAGCAAAGAAGACCTCGAAGGTTTCGATATTCTGCTGCTGGGTATTCCAACCTGGTATTACGGTGAAGCTCAGTGCGATTGGGATGACTTCTTCCCGTCGCTGGAAGAAGTGGATTTCACAGGAAAATTGGTTGCCCTGTTTGGCTGCGGCGATCAGGAAGATTATGCAGAATACTTCTGTGATGCCATGGGCACCATCCGTGACATTATTGAGCCTCGCGGCGCGACAATTGTCGGCCACTGGCCAACAGAGGGCTATTACTTTGAAGCCTCTAAAGGGCTCGCCGACGACAATCACTTCATCGGCCTGGCTATCGATGAAGACCGTCAGCCTGAACTGACCAGCGAACGCGTAACAACGTGGGTGAAACAGATCAGCGATGAGCTGAACCTGAAAGAACTGGTTGGCTAAGCCATTTCGGCTCTGATAATCCCTATCAGAGCCGAAAACAGCATTGATAGGTAAAACCTTTCATAATAATTGATACATTTTTTTAACTTCTATCAGTAAACCTGTACAATAATCCCATCGGCTTTGTATGTGCATCATCATTTCCTCATTCATCAACAACGAATTGCGTTGTATACCAATAGTGTGAATGGGGACAATATTGTTAACATTCCCTTGTTTTCATTTTGTATGCGCGGTTCTATAATTGAGACGCTTTTGCATTTTTTGAGCCGACCGATGTCATAGGCTAGGCAGCCTCCATTGATAAGTAAGCAACAGGATTAAACCCGCATGACTGACAACAATACCGCATTAAAGAAGGCCGGCCTGAAAGTCACTCTTCCAAGACTGAAAATACTGGAAGTGTTACAGGACCCTGTCTGCCATCACGTCAGTGCGGAAGATTTATATAAGAAACTGATTGATATGGGCGAAGAGATTGGTCTCGCTACCGTCTATCGCGTACTCAACCAGTTTGATGATGCGGGTATCGTAACCCGTCATAACTTCGAAGGTGGCAAATCCGTCTTTGAATTGACGCAGCAGCATCATCACGATCACTTAATTTGCCTCGACTGTGGCAAAGTCATTGAATTCCGCGATGAATATATCGAAGCACGTCAACGTGAGATCGCAGAAAGACACGGCATTAAACTGTCCAACCACAGTCTGTATCTTTATGGGCATTGCAGTGAAGGGGATTGCCGAGAGGATGAAACCCTGCACGATTCCACACGATAAATCGACCGCATAAAAAAATAAAACCGCCGAGGCGGTTTTATTTTTGTCTTCTAACTGGTGGCCTTAGCCTACCCAGGTATCACGTAGCCCAACCGTACGGTTAAACACCAGATGTTCTGCACTGGAGTAAACGCGGTCAGCACAGAAATAGCCTTCACGCTCAAACTGATACGCTTTCTCAGCTTCTGCCTGCGCCAGGCTTGCTTCCACAAAACCTTGCGTAGTTTTCAGTGAATCTGGATTAATCGTCGACAGGAAGTCTTCCGCCGCGCCAGGGTTTGCCACACTGAACAGGCGATCGTACAAGCGGAATTCAGCTGGTACCGCGTGAGCCGCAGAAACCCAGTGGATAACGCCTTTCACTTTACGACCATCAGCCGGATCTTTGCTCAGCGTTTCCGCATCATAGCTACAGTAAATCGTGGTGATAGTACCCTGCTCGTCTTTTTCAATGCGCTCTGCTTTGATCACATAAGCGTTACGCAGACGCACTTCTTTACCCAGCACCAGACGCTTGTACTGCTTGTTGGCTTCTTCACGGAAGTCAGCACGATCGATGTAAACATCGCGACTGAATGCGACCTGACGTGAACCCATTTCTGGCTTGTTCGGATGGTTTGGCATCGCGACAAACTCTTCGTGCTCGGCTGACAGATTCTCGATCACGACTTTGACCGGATCCAGCACCGCCATGGCACGCGGCGCGTTCTCATTCAGGTCGTCGCGGATACAGGACTCAAGCGCGGCCATTTCCACGTTGTTATCCTGTTTCGTTACGCCGATGCGCACACAGAATTCACGGATAGAGGCTGCGCTATAACCACGACGACGCAGACCAGAGATGGTCGGCATACGCGGATCGTCCCATCCTTCAACGACGTTTTCCACCACCAGTTGATTCAGCTTACGCTTGGACATAATCGCGTATTCGAGATTGAGGCGGGAGAACTCGTACTGACGTGGATGGCAAGGAATGGTGATGTTATCCAGCACCCAGTCATACAGACGGCGGTTGTCCTGGAATTCCAGCGTACACAGCGAATGCGTGATCCCTTCCAGCGCATCGGAAATGCAGTGGGTGAAGTCATACATCGGGTAGATGCACCACTTGTTGCCCGTCTGGTGGTGATCGGCAAATTTAATGCGATACAACACCGGATCGCGCATCACGATAAAGGACGATGCCATATCGATTTTTGCACGCAGGCAGGCTGTACCTTCCGCAAACCCACCGTTACGCATTTTTTCAAACAGAGTCAGGTTTTCCTGCACGGTGCGATCGCGGTAAGGGCTGTTTTTGCCCGGTGCCGTCAGCGTACCGCGGTATTCGCGAATCTGCTCAGGCGTCAGTTCATCAACGTAAGCCAGCCCTTTACCGATCAGCTCAACCGCATAAGCGTGCAGTTGATCGAAATAATCAGAAGAATAGCGAACGTCGCCGCTCCATGAAAAACCCAGCCACTCAACGTCACGTTTGATCGACTCAACGTATTCGATGTCTTCTTTTACCGGATTGGTATCGTCAAAACGCAGGTTGCATTGCCCCTGATAGTCACGCGCGATACCAAAATTCAGGCAAATAGACTTTGCATGCCCAATATGCAGATAGCCGTTCGGCTCTGGCGGGAAACGCGTCTGAATATGGTCATGCTTACCGGACGCCAGATCTTCATCAATAATCTGACGGATAAAGTTGGTTGGGCGGGCTTCAGCCTCACTCATTCTTCATTCCTCAATGCTAAAACGACGTATAACCGACAATGATCCAACAAGCTACGCTGGGAAACAACCGTTAGTTTCATTTAATTATTCATAACGAAAAAAAAGGGCGAGATTGCTATCTCGCCCTATCCATTTCATCGGTATAACACCGCGTTAAACGATCAACATCGTCGTATTACACCTTGTCATTATATCTTGTCATACTCTGCTTTCAGCGCGGTCGCTATCGATTCAGCCTGCGTACCCACCACAATCTGTACGCTCTGCTTATTCAGACGAATAACGCCCGCCGCGCCAAGACGTTTTGCCTGTGCATCATCAACCAGAGAGGAATCAGCCACGTTCAAACGCAGACGTGTGATACAGGCATCAATGCCCGTCAGATTGGCTTTTCCGCCAAGTGCCTGCAAATAGCCCCGCGCCAGCGTCGCCGTATCGCTTGATTTCTCACCTGCAGACGCCGTGCTCACGTCATAGCCATCGGCTTCGCTACCGCTCACAGCCAGCTCACGTCCTGGCGTTAACAGATTGAAGCGAGTGATGGTAAAGCGGAACACCACATAGTAAATGACGAAGAATACCAGCCCCTGAGCAAGCAGCATGTACCACTGGGTGGCCAGCGGGTTACGTGAGGACAGCACCATATCGACCAGACCCGCACTGAAACCAAAACCGGCAATCCAATGCATGCTGGCTGCGATAAAGACAGAAAAACCGGTCAGCAACGCATGCAGGAAATACAGCACCGGCGCAACAAACATGAAGGAGAATTCCAGCGGCTCAGTGATCCCAGTAAAGAAGGAAGCAAATGCCGCCGCCAGCATAATCCCGGCCACTTTGCTTTTGTTTTCAGGGCGTGCGCAGTGATAAATCGCCAGCGCGGCACCCGGCAAACCAAACATCATAATCGGGAAGAAGCCTGCCTGATAACGTCCAGTGATCCCCACGACGGCTTTACCAGAATCGATAGACTGTTGGCCGGCCAGGAAGTTAGGAATATCGTTGATACCCGCGACATCAAACCAGAACACGGAATTCAGTGCATGGTGCAATCCAACAGGAATCAACAAGCGGTTAAAGAAGGCATAAACCCCAGCGCCGACCGACCCCATCCGTTGAATGTGTTCACCGAACGACACCAGCGCATTGTAAATCACCGGCCAGACGTACATTAAAATGAACGCCACCAGAATCATCAGGAAAGAAACCAGAATCGGAACCAAACGGCGTCCGCTGAAGAAAGACAGTGCTTTAGGCAATTCAACCTGACTGAAGCGGTTATACAGTTCAGCGGACATGACACCGACCAGAATCCCGATGAACTGGTTTTCAATCTTGCCAAATGCGGCGGGTACCTGTTCAACAGGGATCCGTTGGATCATGGCAACAACGGCCGGTGAACACAGCGTGGTCAGTACCAGATAACCGACAAAACCGGTCAATGCCGCCGCACCATCTTTATCTTTCGACATACCGTACGCGACACCGACAGCAAACAGCACGGCCATATGCCCGATAATCGCCTCACCCGATTTGATGAGGAGAGCCGCCAACGCGTTCTCGCTTCCCCAGCCAACCGGATCAATCCAGTAACCTATCCCCATCAGGATAGCGGCAGCAGGCAGCGTCGCGACAGGCACCATCAATGCCCGACCGACTTTTTGTAAATAGCTCAGAGTACTCACTTTTCCCTCTCTTACCTTTGCGAGGTAATGAAATGTTGTGGGGCAAACAAACCTGCCAATAAATTTCACTGCCGAAGAACGTCGCTGTCGAAAACGTCATTGTCGAGAAAACGTGGCAGCGGTGGTTCTTAGGGGGAGTGTAAGAAAAATAATTCGCTACACAAATTAAACCCCGTAATTATGTGATAAAAATCACCAAAAAACTGCATACAAAAAGTTTATACCTGAATAAAACCCCAACTTATTTCAAGATTAAAAAAAACGGAGTAGACTAATTTTAATGCATAGACAAAACGCGCAACTGGCGCGATTTGCGCAATAACGTATTTAATTCCACTAAAAAATCAGGAGAGCGCCGATGAGACTCATTCCTTTAACCACCGCCGCCGACGTCGGAAAATGGGCCGCCCGCCACATCGTTGAGAAAATTAACGCTTTCAAGCCCAGCGCAGAGCGCCCTTTTATTCTGGGATTGCCGACGGGCAGTTCACCGCTGGAGGCCTACAAATCGCTGGTCGCCATGCACAAAGCCGATCTCGTGAGCTTCAAACACGTTGTCACCTTCAATATGGATGAATATGTCGGTCTGCCGACCGACCATCCAGAAAGCTATCATACCTTCATGCATCAGAATTTCTTCAATCACGTTGATATTCCGCGTGAAAACATTAACCTGTTGAACGGCAACGCAGAAGACACCACAGCAGAATGTCGCCGCTATGAAGAGAAAATAAAGTCCTACGGGAAAATTCATCTTTTCATGGGCGGCGTGGGCAATGATGGACATATCGCCTTCAATGAACCCGCCTCCTCTCTGGCCTCCCGCACCCGCATCAAAACGTTGACAGAAGAAACCCGTATCGCTAATTCCCGTTTCTTCGGCGGGGACGTCAGTCTGGTGCCTAAATTTGCCCTGACCGTGGGCGTCGGTACGTTGCTGGATGCCGAAGAAGTGATGATTCTGGTGACCGGTCGTAACAAGGCGCAGGCGCTACAGGCTGCAGTAGAAGGCAACGTTAACCATATGTGGACCATCAGCTGTCTGCAGCTTCACGCCAAAGCCATCATGGTTTGTGACGAGCCTTCAACAATGGAGCTGAAGGTAAAAACTGTTAAATATTTCCGTGAGTTAGAAACGGAAAGCATGAAAAATCTCTAACCGATGCGGGAGTCGATGATGTACGCATTAACCCATAGCCGGATCTTCACCGGCCATCAGATTCTGGATAATCACGCCGTCGTGATTGCTGATGGGCTGATCGAACGAGTCTGCCCACTTGCCGAGCTTCCTGCCGGCATTGAACAACACGACCTGAGCGGTGCGTTCCTCGCCCCGGGTTTTATCGATCTCCAGTTGAACGGCTGCGGCGGCGTGCAGTTCAACGACTCGCTGGACACGATCTCCGTCAAGACGCTGGAGATCATGCAGCAGGCGAACGAGCGTTCAGGTTGTACCAGTTTTTTACCTACGCTGATTACCTCCAGCGATGCATTTATGAAGCACAGCATCGATGTGATGAGAGACTGGCTGGCGCAGAATAAGCATCAGGCGCTAGGGCTGCATCTCGAAGGTCCGTGGCTGAATGTACTCAAGAAAGGCACACATGACCCTGCCTTTATTCGCAAACCAACGCAGGAACTCGTCGACTTCCTGTGCGCCAACGCGGATGCCATTACGAAAATCACGCTGGCACCGGAAGAAGTCGAACCGTCGGTTATCCGCCAGCTAACAGCGGCGGGCATTATCGTCTCTGCCGGGCATTCCAACGCCACCTGGGAACAGGCGAAGCGGGGTTTTGCCGCTGGTATTCGTTTCGCTACCCACCTGTTCAACGCCATGCCGTATCTGACAGGCCGCGAACCCGGATTGGTCGGCGCGATTTACGACGCCCCGGAAGTCTATTGCGGTATTATCGCGGATGGACGACACGTTGACTGGGCCAATATTCGCAACAGTAAACGTATCAAGGGCGATAAATTGGTGCTGGTGACCGACGCCACGGCACCGGCCGGCGCGGATATTGACCAGTTCATTTTTGCTGGTAAAACCATATACTACCGTGATGGTATTTGTGTCGATGAACACGGCACCCTGAGCGGTTCGGCACTGACGATGATCGACGCCGTACGTAATAGCGTCGAACACGCGGGCATCGCGCTGGATGAGGCGATTCGGATGGCAACGCTCTACCCTGCGCGCGCCATCGGCGTGGATAAGCAGTTAGGCAGTATTGAAAGCGGTAAAGTGGCCAACCTGACCGTCTTTGACCGTGACTATCACATTCTCAAGACGTTTGTTAACGGTAATCCTGTTTGGGGATAAAACGAGAAACGCCTTGGGGTAAAGCGGAAATACGTTGAGGTAAACTGAGATAAGGTTTACCCCAACGTTGAGTTAAACCTAAGCGAGTAACTTCTTAATGACCACAGGCGGACAAGCGCAGATAGGGAATGTCGATCTGGTTAAGCAATTAAACAGCGCGGTGGTTTACCGCCTGATTGACCAGCAGGGTCCGATCTCACGAATTCAGATAGCAGAACAGAGCCAGCTTGCCCCCGCCAGCGTGACCAAAATCACCCGCCAGCTTCTGGAACGTGGGCTCATCAAAGAAGTCGATCAACAGGCCTCCACCGGCGGCAGACGCGCCATTTCGATTATCACTGAAAACCGCCCTTTCCATACCATAGCGGTACGCCTTGGTCGCTATGACGTCACCATTGCGCTGTACGATTTGCAGGGAAAAGCGCTGGAAGAAGCGCACTACGATCTACAAGAAAAAACGCAGGAGTCGCTAGAAGCCGCACTCTTTCATGTTATCAGTGGCTTTATCGCCAGCCATCAGCGCCGTATTCGCGAGCTCATTGCGATCTCGGTTGTGCTGCCGGGGCTGGTTGATCCCGTTGCGGGCATCGTCCGCTATATGCCACACATCAGCGCGAATAACTGGCAACTGGTCGAAAATCTGCAACGTCACTTCAACGTTACCAGCTTTGTCGGTCACGATATCCGCAGCCTGGCGCTGGCAGAACACTATTTCGGTGCCACCCACGATTCACTGGATTCCATCCTGGTACGCGTCCATCGCGGCACAGGCGCGGGTATTCTCGTCAACGGGCAAATTTTTCTCGGCAGTAACGGCAACGTGGGCGAGATCGGCCATATTCAGATCGATCCACTTGGCGATCGCTGCCACTGCGGCAATTTCGGCTGTCTGGAAACCGTCGTCGCCAACGCCGCCATTGAACAACGCGTACAACACCTGCTGGGTCAGGGCTATCCCAGTAAGCTTTCTATCGATAGCTGCACGATTTCTGCGATTTGCAAAGCGGCAAACCGTGGTGATGCCCTCGCCCGTGAAGTCATCGAACAGGCCGGACTCAATCTGGGCAAAGCGCTGTCCATCGCAATCAACCTGTTCAATCCTCAGAAAGTCGTGATTGCTGGTGAAATCACCGAAGCAGAAAAAACGCTGCTTCCTGCGATCCAACGCTGCATCAACGCACAGGTGCTGAAAGAATTTCGTCACAACCTGCCGATTGAGATATCCAGCCTCAACCACCTTTCCGCTATCAGCGCGTTCGCTCTGGTCAAACGGGCGATGCTGAACGGCGTGCTGCTACAGCAATTGCTCGAAAATGCCTGATTCCCTTTCTGGCCGGATTATGTAATCCCTAAAAATTCGGCCTTTCCCTTCTATGAATTTGACGAATCAACATCAAAAAACCGAATAAATTAACGAAACACCACGCCGATGGCTTTTTTCATTAAATAATATTGAATTCCTATGGCACTTTGATGCTAAATCAATGGCACTGAGTTCGAACCTGTCATTACTGGGAGTCATGTATGTGTTCTATTTTTGGTGTGCTTGATCTGAAAAGCGATCCTGTTGAACTGCGTAAGAAAGCGCTGGAGTTATCCCGTTTGATGCGTCACCGCGGGCCAGACTGGTCCGGCGTTTATGCCAGCGACAAAGCCATTCTGGCTCACGAACGTCTGTCTATCGTTGACGTCAACACGGGCGCACAGCCGCTTTACAACGCCGAGCGCACCCACATTCTGGCCGTTAACGGTGAAATTTATAACCATCAGGCATTGCGTCAGCAATACGGTGACCGTTACGCTTTCCAGACTGGCTCCGACTGCGAAGTGATTCTGGCGCTGTATCAGGAAAAAGGCCCAGAATTTCTGGATGAACTGCGCGGCATGTTCGCCTTTGCCCTGTATGACAGCGAAAAAGACGCCTACCTGATTGGCCGTGACCACCTCGGCATCATCCCGCTGTACATGGGTTACGATGAGCACGGCAACCTGTATGTCGCTTCTGAAATGAAAGCGCTGGTGCCGGTTTGCCGCACCATCAAAGAATTCCCAGCTGGCAGCTACCTGTGGAGCAAAGACGGTGAAATTCGCGAGTATTACCAGCGTGACTGGTTTGATTACGACGCAGTAAAAGACAACGAAACGGATAAAGAAGCGCTGCGCGATGCGCTGGAAGAAGCGGTGAAAAGCCACCTGATGTCTGACGTGCCCTACGGCGTGTTGCTCTCTGGCGGCCTGGATTCCTCCGTTATCTCTGCAATCACCAAAAAATATGCGGCACGTCGCGTGGAAGATGACGAGCGTAGTGAAGCTTGGTGGCCTCAGTTGCACTCTTTCGCCGTCGGTTTGGAAGGTGCGCCAGATTTGAAAGCCGCGCAGGAAGTCGCTAACCACTTGGGCACTGTGCACCACGAAATTCACTTCACCGTGCAGGAAGGGCTGGATGCGATTCGCGACGTGATTTATCACATCGAAACCTATGACGTCACCACGATTCGCGCCTCAACGCCGATGTACCTGATGTCCCGTAAAATCAAAGCAATGGGCATCAAGATGGTGCTGTCAGGCGAAGGATCTGACGAAGTGTTCGGCGGCTACCTCTATTTCCACAAAGCACCAAACGCCAAAGAATTGCATGAAGAAACCGTGCGTAAGCTGCTGGCACTGCACCAGTACGACTGCGCCCGCGCGAACAAAGCGATGTCAGCCTGGGGTGTGGAAGCTCGCGTACCGTTCCTGGACAAAAACTTCCTCGATGTCGCTATGCGCATCAATCCACGCGACAAAATGTGTGGCAACGGCAAGATGGAAAAACACATCCTGCGCGAGTGCTTTGAATCCTACTTGCCGCACAGCGTTGCATGGCGTCAGAAAGAGCAGTTCTCTGACGGCGTAGGCTACAGCTGGATTGATACGCTGAAAGAAGTAGCGGCTCAGCAGGTGACCGATCAGCAGTTGGAGACAGCTCGCTTCCGCTTCCCGTACAACACGCCGGGCTCCAAAGAAGCGTATCTGTACCGTGAAATCTTCGAAGAGCTGTTCCCGGTTCCAAGCGCAGCAGAATGCGTACCGGGTGGCCCGTCAGTCGCCTGTTCGTCAGCTAAAGCGATTGAGTGGGATGAATCTTTCAAGAAACTGGATGATCCATCAGGCCGTGCGGTTGGCGTACACCAGTCAGCCTACAAATAATTCGATTTAATTTCTTCAATCAACGGGCCTTTCATGGCCCGTTTTTGTACGCTTAATTGACTGGGAATGCGTGCTTTTTGGCGTTTTTCTCACCATACTGTTCACAACCCAAACAAACGGTACATTGAGGGCACTTTTCGGGAAAAAACTAGTTGACGCAATTAGGCCAACTACGCATAATGCGCCCCGCAACGCCGATGAAGGTGACGCGGAAAAGATGGCTACGTAGCTCAGCTGGTTAGAGCACAGCACTCATAATGCTGGGGTCACAGGTTCGATTCCCGTCGTAGCCACCATCTTTTTTGCGGGAGTGGCGAAATTGGTAGACGCACCAGATTTAGGTTCTGGCGCCGCAAGGTGTGCGAGTTCAAGTCTCGCCTCCCGCACCATATCATCTTCTCGGTCTGACATCGCTTTTCGAAGCTTGTTAGTGTTTTGTAGTGATTGGGGTATCGCCAAGCGGTAAGGCACCGGTTTTTGATACCGGCATTCCCTGGTTCGAATCCAGGTACCCCAGCCATTTCAAAACATATGCTGAAAAATTCGTTGTCCTGTTGGGGTATCGCCAAGCGGTAAGGCACTGGTTTTTGATACCAGCATTCCCTGGTTCGAATCCAGGTACCCCAGCCATCTACTTGATAGTAGAAGATTTGTTGAAGTGAAGTAACATTAGCAGTACATTTGGCTACGTAGCTCAGCTGGTTAGAGCACAGCACTCATAATGCTGGGGTCACAGGTTCGATTCCCGTCGTAGCCACCATATTTTTGGGGTATCGCCAAGCGGTAAGGCACCGGATTCTGATTCCGGCATTCCGAGGTTCGAATCCTCGTACCCCAGCCAAATAAAGCTGGTAAAACAGTAAAGAAACGGGGCGACAATCGAAAGATGTCGCCCCGTTTTGTTATGCATGGCGACAAAGTGGCGACAGAAAGACAAAAAGCGCCTCTTGTTATGTTCAATTTTCTTAGCTGTTATTTTGAAGACGGAATTTCCACATGGCATTAACGAAATGCAGAGAATGTAAAAAAGAAGTATCCATGTCGGCAAAAGTTTGCCCACACTGCGGGATTAAAGACCCAGGCGTCACATTGGGCATGATGTTAGTTATGATCGTTATTCTAACTGCTATCGGGTGGGGAATATTCCGTTGGATTAGCAGTGATGAGGAAAGTGCAGCACCAAAAGTTTGTAGCCCTACCGATGGGCAATGCCTTTTCAAAGCCAATGTTGTTGACGCTACAGCTCACTGTAAGCCTCTTGTAGAAAAAGCCTCAAAATACAATTACGAATGGGCTGACGACATAATCGATAGTCTCTTTTCCCGCTTTTTACTAGACAGCAAAAGCAATCAGCTAACGTTCATCGGCGACAAAGTCAAATTCACAAATATCCTTAACGACAAAACGACGATGACATATGCATGCACTTTAGATCTGAAAACTAAAGGAGTGGTTAACTTCGATATTGCAGAAGGGAAACTGTAACACAAGAATCTCGGCAGTAGCGCAGGCTGACGCCCCCGTTTGTAGAGAAATAAAATCGATACCCGAAAAACGCAGGTGGGACGACAATCGAAAGATGTCGCCCCGTTTTGTTATGTCTGGTATTAACATAGTCTGGTGCTAACATATGCAAACCAATCATTCGATTTTCTCAAAAGGGCGGGCATGAAGGTTTTATCGACATCCTCTGTTATTCATGGTTTCAGCCAATTGCGGCGATCCGTGATGCGTGCGCAGTTAAGCAAACTGCTACTCAGCGTGGCATTGCTGTTTTGCTTCATCACACCGGCTGATGCTGCTAGCGTCCCTTCTTTTAAGATGTCTTCGCAAACGTTCGCTGACCGGATGAATGCCAATCTGAAGAAACTCAATATCCCTCTCGAATTGACCGTTAAGTTGGAAAAGGGAACGTCCATCGATGATTTTCAGCACATTTTTAATGAGCACGTCGGATTAATTGGGTCGGTAGAGAGTAAAAGCCAGCAGCTTAATGGACTTGTGATACTCAACGCCGCGTCAGAATCCCCCGATGCAACAAGACAGAATCTGCAAATCGTCACTGCCGCGTTTTCTGCGCTATTGGGCGGGGCGTTGTCAGGTGAAAATAGTCTCGAAAGCCCTGAGATGACCGAGATGATGTTCGGTCTGCTTCAGGATAGCCAGGCCTCAGGTAAAGGCATGAGGCAGATAGGACATGTACGCTTTATGGCAACAACTAATGAGGACACCGATATTATCTTCACCGCCGAGCCTGTGCTGTAGCGGGCGGCATCCTCATTACTCATCAAACACCAATGGCATATTTCAATGCGCGCTGTTTTAACACGCCAGCGCGCTGCGCAACCATCAGCGCCATATTGCGCGCAAAGCTCAGCGGCGGTAACGCATTACTGAACGCGTTATAGAAGAGGTCCATCCCGCTTTGCATCATCAGATTATCCGGCATACGGCGGCACTGATAACGGCGTAACACGCGCTCAGAAGCCCATTCTTCCCCTGCATTACGCGCATTAATTAACACGTCCAGCAGCGCCTCAACGTCGCGATACCCCAGATTAACACCCTGCCCCGCCAACGGATTGATGGTATGCGCGGCATCACCCAACAGCACCAAGCCTGGCTTGATATAGGTTTGTGCATGGCGTCTGACCAGCGGGAATGACCCAGCGGAGAGCGCCTTGACTGTACCCAATCGCTCAGGAAACGCGGCCGCAATTTCTTTATCCAACTGTGTAAGCGGCATCGCCTGAAGCTGACGAATACGCTGCGGACTGTCGTACCACACCAGCGATCCCCACTGGTCAAACAGCGGCAAAAATGCACGCGGGCCGCTCGGCGTAAACTGTTGCCAGGTCACATCCTGCTGGGGCTGCGAGGTCTCAACGCCGATCAACATACAAGACTGGCGGTACTGCCAGCCGTTGATACCAATCCCCGCCCACTGGCGAACCTGAGAATTCGCGCCATCAGCTCCAACCACCAGCGAAGCCGTCAGTTGCTGCCCATCGGCAAGCTGTAAGCACCAGCCATCATCGGTGCGTTGCAGGTTCTGTGGCGTAGCCGGGCAATAACAGTGACAGCGCTCCTCTTCCTGTAAACTTTCCCAGAGCGCCCGTTGCAGCACGCGGTTTTCCACCATAAAACCCAGCTCGGGCAAGTGAATGTCGGCAGCATCGAAAACGACTCTGGCATTCGCCCATTCCCAGGTTTCCAACCGCCGGTAAGGCGCGCTGCGCATCTGCTGCACTCGCTGCCATGCGCCCAGTTCTTTCAATAGCGCAACCGACGCATAGCCAATCGCCGAGATCCGTAAATCAGGCGGACTGGCGGCATCAAACGGCGTCGGCATTTCCTGCTCAACCACGGCAACCTGAAATCCTTGCTGTGCCAACCCAAGCGCCGCAGCCGCGCCGACCATGCCACCGCCAACCACAATCGCATCGTAATGCATATTGGCTTTATCCTCTCTGGTTCTGGTTTATTCACACCAGTAAAAATGCATGAAAATAGTGTACTGGATTTACGGGTAACTTTTCAGAAAAGCCGCATTTTTATAGAAAGTAAGGAGTTATCAAATCAGCGTGGTTTCCGGCGCTGGTCACAACGTCGGCGAGCGATTACAATACCCACCCCAAATGAGGGGAATCTTTCTTATCCGCACTGAGTAATGGTAAGTCGATGACAAAAAAACTGCATATTAAAACCTGGGGCTGTCAGATGAATGAGTACGATTCATCAAAGATGGCTGATTTACTGGGAAGTACGCACGGCTATGAGCTGACTGAAATCGCTGAAGAAGCCGATGTCCTGCTGCTCAATACCTGTTCGATCCGTGAAAAGGCGCAGGAAAAGGTCTTCCATCAACTTGGCCGTTGGAAGACGCTGAAAGATCTCAATCCGAACCTGATTATTGGTGTCGGTGGCTGCGTGGCCTCACAGGAAGGCGCGCATATTCGTGAACGTGCGCACTACGTTGACGTTATTTTTGGCCCGCAAACCTTGCACCGCCTGCCGGAAATGATTAATCACGTACAGGGCACCCGTAGCCCGATCGTGGATATCAGTTTCCCTGAAATCGAAAAATTCGACCGCCTGCCAGAGCCGCGAGCCGAAGGGCCAACCGCTTTCGTCTCCATCATGGAAGGCTGCAATAAATATTGCACATTCTGCGTGGTGCCTTATACCCGCGGTGAAGAAGTCAGCCGCCCGTGCGATGATGTGTTGTTCGAAATCGCTCAACTGGCCGCGCAAGGCGTACGTGAAGTTAACCTTTTAGGACAGAACGTCAACGCCTATCGCGGCGAAACCTATGACGGTGAAATCTGCTCCTTTGCTGAGCTGCTGCGTCTGGTTGCCGCTATTGACGGGATTGACCGCGTCCGCTTTACCACTAGCCATCCGATTGAATTCACAGACGATATTATCAGCGTCTATGAAGATACGCCGGAACTGGTCAGCTTCCTGCATTTGCCAGTACAAAGCGGTTCCGACCGCGTGCTGACGATGATGAAACGTCGTCATACCGCGCTGGAATACAAAGCGATCATCCGTAAACTGCACAACGCGCGTCCGGGCATTCTGATCAGTTCTGACTTTATCGTCGGTTTCCCTGGCGAAACGCAGGCTGACTTTGAACAGACGATGAAGCTGATTACCGATGTGAATTTCGATATGAGCTACAGCTTTGTCTACTCTGCCCGTCCGGGAACACCGGCTGCGGATATGGTCGATGACGTGCCGGAAGAAGAGAAAAAACAGCGTCTGTATCTTCTGCAAGAGCGCATCACCCAGCAGGCCATGCGGTTTAGCCGCCTCATGTTGGGCACCGTCCAGCGTATTCTGGTAGAAGGCACCTCACGTAAGAGCGTGATGGAGCTGTCTGGCCGTACGGAAAACAACCGCGTCGTCAACTTTGAAGGCACGCCAGATATGATCGGTAAATTCGTCGATGTGGAAATCGTTGATGTTTATACCAACTCGCTGCGCGGCATCGTGGTGCGCACCGAAGATCAAATGGATCTGCGCGTACATGAATCACCGTCTTCCGTGATTGCGCGTACCCGCAAAGAGAATGAGATCGGCGTCGGGTTCTATCAGCCGTAACCGATGTACGTTTCAGTCTCAGCGTGATTGATGGGTGGCTTTGCCACCCATTTTTTATGGCGAGCTATCCGCTTCAATTTCATGCCGCTTACATTTGCTTTTGCGAGGCGGCATCCCAATATCATGATTGTGACTTGCACCATCGGGCATTCACGATGAATAATTCATTCATATGGCTGACACATCAGGCCGTCTGACAACTGTTCATTTTGTGCCGGCAGAAAGTGCCAGCGCAGTAACGCTCAAGAGGAATAATTTGAACGTAACGACAAAAGAGATTGCCCTTGAACCCGCAGATAACCAACGCCTGCTCAGCCTTTGCGGTCCGTTTGATGACAATATTAAGCAGTTAGAGCGCCGTTTAGGCATCGAGATCAATCGTCGCGATAACCAGTTTAAGCTGGTCGGTAAAAACCTGCTGACGCAAGCTGCCGCCGATATCCTGCAACGTCTGTATGTCGATACAGCCCCAGTACGTGGCGTCATCGGTGATATCGATCCTGAGCAAATCCACCTGGCGATTAAAGAATCTCGCGTACTGGAGCAGTCTGCGGAACACGTTCCTGACTATGGCAAAGTGGTCAACATCCGCACCAAACGCGGCGTGATCAAACCGCGCACGCCGAATCAGGCACAGTATGTCGCCAATATCCTCGATCACGACATCACGTTCGGCGTTGGCCCGGCGGGAACGGGGAAAACCTACTTAGCCGTCGCTGCCGCCGTAGATGCACTGGAGCGTCAGGATATTCGCCGTATTCTGTTAACGCGCCCTGCGGTTGAAGCCGGTGAAAAGCTGGGCTTCCTGCCTGGCGATTTGAGCCAGAAAGTCGATCCTTACCTGCGCCCACTTTATGATGCTCTGTTTGAAATGCTGGGCTTTGAGCGCGTAGAGAAGCTCATCGAACGCAACGTCATTGAAGTCGCGCCACTGGCTTACATGCGTGGCCGAACGCTGAACGATGCCTTTATCATTCTGGATGAAAGCCAGAACACCACCATCGAACAGATGAAAATGTTCCTGACACGCATCGGGTTCAACTCAAAAGCGGTCATCACCGGTGACGTCACGCAGATCGACCTGCCGAAGAATCTGAAATCCGGCTTACGCCACGCAATAGAAGTACTGGCCGATGTGGAAGAGATCAGTTTTAACTTTTTCCACAGCGAAGACGTGGTGCGCCATCCGGTGGTTGCACGGATTGTGAATGCCTATGAAGCGTGGGAAAATGCCGAGCAGAAACGTAAAGACGCCTTAGCAGAACAGCGTAAGCGTGAAGCACAGGCTGCGGCATCAGATCAGGAGCAAAAATGAGTCAGGTGATTCTGGATTTACAAATCGCCAGCGAGCAAGCACAGGGGCTACCGGAAGAAAAAGACTTTCAGCGCTGGCTGGAAGGCGTTTTGCCACAGTTTCAGGAAGTCTCTGAAGTCACCATCCGCATCGTGGATGAGGCAGAGAGCCGCGACCTGAATAACACCTATCGCGGTAAAGACAAGCCGACCAACGTGCTGTCGTTTCCTTTCGAGGCACCGCCAGAGGTCGAGCTTCCTTTGCTTGGCGATTTAATCATCTGTCGTCAGGTTGTCGAACGTGAAGCCGCAGAGCAGGAAAAAACCGTAGAAGAGCACTGGGCGCACATGGTTGTCCATGGTAGCCTGCATCTGCTAGGGTATGACCATATCGAAGACAGCGAAGCCGAAGAAATGGAGGCGCTGGAAACCGAGATTATGCAAAGTATGGGCTATGCCGATCCTTACCTTGCAGAAAAAGATGGCCTCACCGAATAAATAGAAATACATTTTATCTAGCCCGAGATCGGGAAGATATCGGGAACTTCTTTGCTCCACGTCAGCCGCTGTGTCGATTCCAACGGCTGGCAATAATCCCTTAACAAGAGTGATGTTAATTAAAACGCATGAGCGACGACCATTCTCAAAACAGCGATGCACCCAGTCCCAAAAAGGGCTTCTTTTCTCTTATTCTTAATCAGCTTTTTCACGGCGAGCCAAAAGATCGTAACGGTTTACTCACTCTGATTCGTGATTCCGAACAGAATGAACTGATCGATCCTGAAACACGAGATATGCTCGAAGGCGTCATGGATATCGCCGACCAGCGTGTACGCGACATCATGATCCCTCGCTCGCAGATGATTACGCTCAAGCGCGATCAAACGCTGGAAGAGTGTCTGGACGTGATTATCGAATCCGCCCATTCTCGTTTCCCCGTTATTAGCGAAGATAAAGACCACATTGAAGGCATCCTGATGGCGAAGGATTTGCTGCCGTTTATGCGCAGCGATTCCGAGCCCTTCAGTATGGATAAAGTTCTGCGTTCCGCCGTGGTTGTGCCGGAAAGTAAACGCGTTGATAGAATGCTGAACGAGTTCCGCTCACTGCGCTATCACATGGCGATTGTCATCGATGAGTTTGGTGGCGTATCCGGCCTGGTCACGATTGAAGATATTCTTGAGTTGATTGTCGGCGAAATTGAAGACGAATACGATGATGAAGAAGACAGAGATATTCGTCAGCTTAATCGCCAGACCTACACCGTTCGTGCGTTAACCGATATCGAAGATTTTAACGAGGCTTTCGGTACACGGTTCAGCGATGATGAGGTCGACACCATTGGCGGCTTGGTTATGCAGTCTTTCGGCCATCTTCCTGCCCGCGGCGAAACCATCGACATAGAAGGTTACCTGTTTAAGGTTGCGATGGCGGACAGCCGCCGTATTATTCAGGTTCATGTCAGAATCCCTGACAATGCCCCTCAACCAAAATTGGAAGAATAATTTGGCAATGGTTGTCGCTTCTTTTCTACAACGCCAGCGGGTTAAAGCCCTGCTGGCGCTCTTATTTGGTGCCTGTGGCACGCTGGCATTTTCTCCCTTTGATTTCTGGCCTGCGGCGATTATCTCGCTCATGGGCCTACAGGCACTGACGCTCAACCGTACGAGTCGTCAGTCAGCCTGGATAGGATTTTGCTGGGGACTGGGTCTGTTCGGTAGCGGCGTTAACTGGGTTTACGTCAGCATCGCGCAGTTTGGCGGGATGCCCGGCCCTGTCAATGTTGCGCTGGTCGTTCTGCTTGCCGCCTATTTGTCGCTCTACCCTCTGCTGTTTGCTGCCCTACTCTCACGCCTGTGGCCGAAAACAACGCTGTGGCGTCTGGCACTTGCCGCTCCCGTGCTCTGGCAGCTAACTGAATTTTTGCGCGGCTGGGTGCTCACCGGTTTTCCGTGGCTGCAATTCGGCTACAGCCAAATTGACGGCCCGCTCAAAGGTATCGCCCCCCTTCTGGGCATTGACACCATTACCTTCCTATTGATGAGCCTCAGCGGGCTACTCGTTTATGCCATCACTCAACGCAAAGTCGTTCCGGCGGCCATTGCTATCGGCATTTTCGTTTTATCATGGCCGCTGCGCAACGTGCAGTGGTATACCCTAGAACCTGAACGCGCCGTCAATGTCGCTCTGGTTCAGGGCAACATTCCTCAGGCCATGAAGTGGGAACAAGATGAGCTGTTGAACACGCTGAAAATCTATCTGGATAACAGCCTGCCCTATATGGACAAGGCCCCTATCGTTATCTGGCCAGAAACAGCGATTCCTGATATTGAAAGCCGTCAGAGTGCCTATTTGAAGCAAATTGACGACATTCTGCGTAGTCGTAATAGCAGCCTGATTACGGGTATCGTCGATATCCGGCGTGAGGGTAATAAAACCGATTTTTATAACTCAGTCATCGTTTTGGGCGACAAAGATCCGTATCACTACCCCACAACGAACCGTTACAACAAAAACCATCTGGTGCCTTTTGGCGAGTTTGTCCCGCTGGAAACGTTGTTACGTCCGTTGGCACCGTTCTTCGATCTCCCCATGTCATCGTTCAGCCGCGGAGACTACGTTCAGCCTCAGTTGTCTGTTCACGGCTTCAAGCTCAACGCCGCCATTTGTTATGAAATCATCTTAGGCCAGCAGTTGCGTGATAACTTCCGGCCAGACACCGATATGCTGCTGACCATCTCGAACGATGCCTGGTTTGGTCATTCAATCGGCCCGTGGCAACACTTCCAGATGGCACGCATGCGCGCACTGGAATTAGGTCGCCCTCTGGTTCGTAGTACCAATAACGGCGTCACAGCGGTGATTACCCCTGATGGCAATGTCAGCGCCAGTCTGCCGCAGTTTACACGTGCGGTGCTGAGCACGCAGGTCGTGCCAGCAACGGGGATAACGCCTTATGCGCGCTTCGGTTCCTGGCCGCTCTGGAGCATTACGTTACTGGGCGGTGTTGCTGCCGTTTTCTTCGGTTTGCGTCGCCGATAACCAGCCCCTATTCACATCCCTAAGGGCATGCTTTTGCATGCCTTTTTTTATTTATGGCACGGTATTTGCCTCTTATTACCCTGTAAAGGGTTGTTTCTGTATTTTTTTGGATATTACGTCGGCGTAAAGCTCTCTATTGGGGCAAGTAACGCACCAAATTGGTGCCACCCTCTGACATTGCTGTTATTTGGTGCGGCGGATATCGCAAAAAACAAACATTTCTATTTCAATCTATTTACAATCAGCTACTTTTTAACTGTATAGACAGTAACTTCGCGCTTTAACGGTGCAGCGTTATCACAGAGAAGTCACAAAGCATTATGAGTGATACAGCAATACGATGTTAGCTTGAAGACAATGTTAACTTGAAGATGACGGGTATATAACGACAGCAAAGGAGTTAGAACATGCAAATGCGTAAACTGGCATTATCACTGCTTCTGCTTGGCACCGCCGCCAGCGTAGCTCAGGCTGAAGATCTGGCCGGTACATTGAAAAAGGTCAAAGATAATGGCGTGATCGTCATTGGACACCGCGAATCGTCCGTGCCTTTTTCTTACTATGACAACACGCAAAAAGTGGTCGGCTACTCTCAAGCCTACTCTGACAAAATTGTCGAAGCGGTTAAGAAAAAACTGGATGCGCCTAATCTGCAGGTCAAGCTACTCCCTATCACCTCTCAGAACCGTATCCCACTGTTGCAGAACGGTACCTTTGATTTTGAATGTGGTTCAACGACTAACAACCTGGAACGTCAGAAACAAGCCGCGTTCTCTAACACCATTTTCGTGGTCGGTACGCGTCTGTTAACCAAAAAAGATTCCGGCGTAAAAGACTTCCCGGATCTGGCGGGTAAAACCGTCGTAGTGACTTCCGGCACCACCTCTGAAGTTCTGCTGAACAAGCTGAATGAAGAAAAACAGCTGAAAATGCGCATCATCAGTGCGAAAGACCATGGTGACTCCTTCCGTACGCTGGAAAGCGGCCGTGCTGTCGCCTTTATGATGGATGATGCACTGCTGGCGGGTGAACGTGCGAAAGCGAAAAACGCCGATCAGTGGGATATCGTGGGCAAAGCGCAGTCTGAAGAAGCCTACGGCTGTATGCTGCGTAAAGACGATCCACAATTCAAGAAACTGGTTGATGACACCATCGCTGAAGTTCAGACCTCCGGTGAAGCTGAAAAATGGTTCGATCGCTGGTTCAAACAGCCTATTCCGCCAAAAGATCTCAACCTGAACTTTGAACTGTCAGATGAAATGAAGGCCTTGTTCAAGGCGCCAAATGACAAAGCGCTAAACTAATTAATAATGAGAATAAGGGCAGAGCTATCTGCCCTCTGATTGCTGATTCGTGGCAGGACAGACAGGCATGTGATGGTCGTTCCCCATCACATGTTGCCCCGAGAAATTTCGATAAACAGGAAAATAAACAATACACCTGTAGTTTGAAACAGAACGGGAATATGGCCGCTCATCAATCTTCAGGGTAGCTTCGCTACCCTTTTTTTACCGGAGTTCGTTATGTCAATAGATTGGAACTGGGGCATATTTCTACAAGCCGCCCCCTTCGGCAACACAACCTACCTCGGGTGGATTTTGTCCGGTCTGCAAGTCACCGTCACATTATCTATCTGTGCCTGGATTATAGCTTTTCTTATTGGTTCTTTATTTGGAATCCTGCGTACCGTCCCAAATCGTTTCCTTGCGGGCATTGGTACTTGCTACGTCGAACTATTTCGCAACGTCCCACTGATTGTCCAGTTCTTTACCTGGTATCTGGTGGTTCCTGAACTGCTTCCCGTCAACATCGGTATGTGGTTTAAAGCCGAACTAGATCCCAATATTCAATTCTTCCTGTCCTCAATGATTTGTCTGGGGCTCTTCACCGCAGCGCGCGTTTGTGAGCAGGTGCGTGCAGGGATTCAATCGCTACCACGCGGCCAGAAAGCCGCCGGGCTGGCGATGGGCCTGACGCTGCCGCAAACCTACCGCTATGTGTTACTGCCGAATGCGTACCGTGTGATTGTTCCGCCGCTGACCTCAGAGATGCTGAATCTGGTAAAAAACTCGGCCATCGCTTCCACGATTGGTCTGGTTGATATGGCGGCACAGGCAGGAAAACTGCTGGACTATTCCGCCCACGCGTATGAATCCTTTACCGCCATCACGCTGGCGTACGTTGGCATCAATGCCATCATTATGTTGATTATGCAGGTCGTTGAGCGAAAAACCCGTTTGCCGGGCAATATGGGGAGCAAATAAATCATGCATGAATTTGACTGGAGCTCAATTGGGCCAAGCATGCCGTACCTGATTCAGGGGATGGTCGTCACACTCAAAATTACGCTAACGGCGGTGGTCTTCGGGATTGTCTGGGGCACGATTCTGGCGGTGATGCGCTTGTCGCCGATCAAGCCTATCAGTTGGTTCGCCAAGCTGTATGTGAACCTGTTCCGCTCCGTTCCGCTCGTCATGGTGCTGCTGTGGTTCTATCTGGTGGTTCCTAGCTTATTACAAAATGTGCTTGGGCTATCGCCGAAAACCGATATTCGACTGATTTCAGCTATGGTAGCCTTCTCGCTATTCGAGGCAGCCTATTATTCGGAAATCATTCGTGCGGGTATTCTCAGCGTGTCACGCGGTCAATCTTCCGCGGCGTTAGCATTAGGCATGACGCACTGGCAATCCATGAAGCTGGTTATTCTGCCGCAGGCATTCCGCGCGATGGTGCCGCTGCTGCTGACGCAGGGGATTGTTCTGTTCCAGGATACCTCACTGGTTTACGTGCTCAGCCTCGCTGATTTCTTCCGTACCGCCTCAACCATCGGCGAGCGTGACGGAACACAAGTTGAAATGATCCTGTTTGCCGGGTTCATTTATTTTCTCTTCAGCATTACTGCCTCAATGCTGGTCAGTTACCTGAAAAAAAGGACGGTTTGATGATTTCCCTGAAAAATGTTTCTAAATGGTACGGCCAATTTCAGGTGCTAGCCGACTGCTCCACAGAAGTAAAAAAAGGTGAAGTCGTGGTCGTCTGCGGGCCTTCTGGCTCTGGTAAATCAACCCTGATCAAAACCGTAAACGGTCTGGAACCGATTCAACAAGGTGAAATTACCGTCAATGGCATTGCCGTTAACGATAAGAAAACCAATCTGGCCCAGTTGCGTTCCAAAGTCGGGATGGTGTTCCAGCACTTTGAACTATTCCCGCATTTATCAATTATCGAGAACCTGACGCTGGCGCAGGTGAAAGTGCTGAAACGTAATCGTGAAGAAGCCAAAGCTAAAGCGCAGAAGCTGTTGGAACGCGTTGGGCTGGCGGCGCACGCCAACAAATACCCAGGACAGCTTTCCGGCGGTCAGCAACAGCGTGTCGCCATCGCGCGCGCACTGTGTATGGATCCTATCGCGATGCTATTTGACGAACCAACATCCGCACTTGATCCAGAGATGATCAACGAAGTGTTGGACGTTATGGTTGAATTGGCGCAAGAAGGCATGACCATGATGGTCGTTACGCATGAAATGGGCTTTGCCCGTAAAGTGGCACACCGCGTGATCTTTATGGATGAGGGCAAAATCGTTGAAGACACCCGCAAGGATGATTTCTTCAATAACCCACAGTCCGAACGCGCGAAAGACTTCCTGGCGAAAATCCTGCATTAATAATCAGATACAGCGTGCCGCAAGGCACGCTGCTGACTGGTAAAGCGCGTCGAGCGGTGGTAATGGGTAGATCGTAAAGACGCTGCAAGTACATCCGTGTAAGCTCGGATTGCGCCATCCATGGCGCAAACGCTTTACTCTTCTATCCCATTATCACCGTTCTCGTTCTGTAAATCGGTTTGCCAAAAATCTTAATATGTCGTAAGGCAGCTTATTTACTGCTCCTACAGCCCTACGGCTGAAACGGCTGGCGGTGGAACAGGTCATGTGAGCATTTCGGGCAGAGTGGCAACACCTCCGGCGTGTAGAATGCAATATGATGATGGCAGTTCTCACACACCAAATTACCTAGCCCCACCACTTCACCGCTGTGATACACCCCATGATGATTCACGTCTTTGAAGATCTCACGCCACTCTAGCTGCGTTTTATCCGTAATATCCGCCAGCTCCTGCCACAGGCTTTCCTTGATGACTCGCATAAACACGCTGTCAGTAAACTCATCCTGACTTTCGTTATAGCTGCGGGCAAATTCTTCCAGATCGCGCTGAACAGCCTGAATCACCTGCTCGATTTCTTTCTGCGTCAGTTCCGAGCCTTCCTGCAGGGTTTTGCGGGCGCTCTGCACCAGACTGTCGAGATCGCGTTCACCATTGTTCAGCCGGGCCGTCACTGAAGCCATTAACTCGCGGTAATAGCGGGCTAGTTTATTCATGCTTCCTCCTGAATTAAGCGGGTTGAAAGGTGATAAAGCACGACTATTCGCTGTCTGGCACACCGAGCCAAAAACCGATACGTTGCCTATCTCTCTCTATTTTAGATTATTTTTTCGGTACGCCTGATAAATTGTCGCCAATTTGCGCAACGCCTCGCAGTATGTCACTCACAGATCAGAAATATTCCTCAGTCGGGCGCTGGGTGTTGTTGCCCGCGCCGCTTACGGCTATGCTATGCGGATCTTTTGTTATGAATCAGAACAGGCTACTCACGTAGCGATTCTTCACTAAACAGGACCCCTGGCAGCCATGCAAGAGCAATACCGCCCAGAAGAGATAGAAGCGGACGTCCAGCTTCACTGGCAAGAGAAGCAGACATTTAAAGTCACCGAACAGCCCGGCAAGGAAAAATACTATTGCCTTTCCATGCTGCCTTACCCTTCTGGCCGACTACATATGGGCCACGTCCGTAATTACACCATCGGCGACGTGATTTCCCGTTATCAGCGCATGCTGGGCAAGAACGTTCTGCAACCGATCGGTTGGGATGCCTTTGGCTTGCCGGCAGAAGGCGCAGCGGTTAAAAACAACACCGCGCCAGCCCCCTGGACCTACGCCAATATCGACTACATGAAAAACCAGCTCAAACTGCTGGGCTTTGGCTATGACTGGGATCGTGAAGTCGCGACCTGTAAACCAGACTACTACCGCTGGGAACAGTGGTTCTTCACCAAGCTGTACGAGAAAGGTCTGGTTTATAAAAAAACCTCCGCCGTTAACTGGTGCCCGAACGACCAGACCGTACTGGCGAACGAACAGGTTATCGACGGCTGCTGCTGGCGTTGTGACACCAAAGTCGAACGCAAAGAAATTCCACAGTGGTTTATCAAAATCACCGCTTACGCAGACCAACTGCTGAACGATCTGGATACGCTGGAAAGCTGGCCTGAGCAGGTCAAAACCATGCAGCGTAACTGGATTGGCCGTTCTGAAGGTGTGGAAATCACCTTTGACGTGGCAGACAGCGGCGAGAAACTGACCGTTTACACCACGCGCCCGGATACGTTCATGGGCGTGACCTACGTTGCCGTTGCCGCTGGTCACCCTCTCGCTGCGCAAGCTGCCGCAACCAACCCAGCGTTGGCCGATTTCATTGCAGAATGCCGTAATACCAAAGTTGCCGAAGCCGACATGGCGACGATGGAGAAAAAAGGCATGGCCACTGGCCTGTATGCGATTCACCCGCTGAACGGTGAGAAAGTCGCTATCTGGGTCGCCAACTTCGTCCTGATGGAATACGGTACGGGCGCAGTGATGGCCGTTCCAGGCCACGACCAGCGTGACTGGGAATTTGCCACCAAATACGATCTGTCCATCAAGCCAGTTATTCTGAACGCCGATGGCAGCGAGCCCGATCTGTCCGCTCAGGCGATGACAGAGAAAGGCAGCCTGTTCAACTCTGGTGAGTTTGACGGTCTGGATTTCGAGGCTGGATTCAACGCTATTGCCGATAAGCTGGTAGAAAAAGGCATCGGCGAGCGTAAAGTCAACTATCGCCTGCGTGACTGGGGCGTCTCCCGTCAGCGTTACTGGGGCGCACCAATCCCAATGGTGACGCTGGAAGATGGCACCGTCATCCCAACGCCAGAAGATCAACTGCCAGTGATCCTGCCGGAAGATGTCGTGATGGATGGCATCACCAGCCCGCTGAAATCTAACCCGGAGTGGGCGAAGACAACCGTTAACGGTCAGCCAGCGCTGCGTGAAACCGACACGTTCGACACCTTTATGGAATCTTCCTGGTACTACGCGCGCTACACCTGCCCGCAGTACGATCAGGGAATGCTGGATCCGGCTGCTGCCAACTACTGGCTGCCCGTTGACCAATACGTTGGCGGTATCGAACACGCCATCATGCACCTGATGTATTTCCGCTTCTTCCACAAACTGATGCGCGACGCTGGTCTGGTGACCTCTGATGAACCCGCCAAACGCCTGCTGTGTCAGGGCATGGTGCTGGCCGACGCCTTCTACTATCTGGGCAATAACGGCGAACGCATCTGGGTGTCTCCGACCGACGTAACCGTTGAGCGTGATGAGAAAGGACGCATCGTCAAAGCCGTCGATAACGAAGGTCGTGACGTGGTTTACGCGGGCATGAGCAAAATGTCGAAGTCTAAAAACAACGGCATCGACCCGCAGGTCATGGTAGAGAAATACGGTGCAGATACCGTGCGTCTGTTCATGATGTTTGCTTCTCCGGCGGAAATGACGCTGGAATGGCAGGAATCCGGCGTAGAGGGCGCAAACCGCTTCCTGAAACGCGTCTGGAGACAAGCCTTCGAGCATACTGAGAAAGGTGCGGTAACGGCTCTGGATATCGCTACACTGACGGAAGATCAGAAATCACTGCGCCGCGATCTGCACAAAACGATTGCTAAAGTGACCGACGATATCGGCCGTCGCCAGACCTTCAACACCGCGATCGCCGCCATCATGGAGCTGATGAACAAGCTGGCGAAAGCGCCGCAGGACAGCGATCAGGATCGCGCCCTGACGCAGGAAATCATGCTGGCTGTCGTTCGTATGCTGTATCCGTTCACGCCGCACGTTTGCTTCACGCTGTGGCAGGCGCTGCAAGGTGAAGGCGACGTTGATACTGCGCCGTGGCCGGTTGCAGATGAGAACGCGATGGTTGAAGATTCCAAGCTGGTTGTTGTTCAGGTTAACGGTAAAGTACGTGGTAAAATCACCGTTGCCGCTGACGCAAGCGAAGAACAGGTTCGCGAACGCGCTGCACAGGAACCGCTGGTCGCGAAATATCTGGACGGCGTCACGGTTCGCAAAGTGATTTATGTCCCTGGCAAACTGCTTAACCTGGTTGTGGGTTAAGGCAAGGAGGAACTGTGCGACATCGTCTATTCACGTTGTTGCTGGGGCTGGCGGTGTTAATCACCGCTGGCTGCGGTTTTCATCTGCGCGGCACGACACAAGTGCCTGCGCAGTTACAAACACTGGTGCTCGACAGCAGCGATCCTTATGGTCCGCTAACGCGTGCAGTACGTGAGCAGCTCCGTCTCAGCGATGTGAAAATCGTTGACGATGCGACGCGTCAGGATATCCCGTCTCTGCGGGTACTGGGCTCAAGCGAAACGCGCGATACCGTCTCTATTTTTCAGGACGGTAAAACAGCGGAGTACCAGATGGTGCTAACGTTGCAAGCGCAGGTGCTGATGCCGGGTGAAGATATTTATCCGCTCAGCGTGACGGTGTTCCGCACGTTCTTTGATAACCCGCTGGCTGCACTGGCGAAAGATGCTGAACAGGACATCGTCCGTCAGGAAATGCGTGAGCAGGCTGCCCAGCAGTTGGTGCGTAAATTGCTGACCGTCAACGGTAGTCAGGAAGTCAAAAATCGGTTGCAGTCTACCGATTCCACCGCTGCCGCCACGCGTTCATGATTCGGCTTTACCCCGAACAACTCACCGCGCAGCTCCATGAGGGGCTGCGCGGTTGTTATTTGGCCTTTGGTTCAGACCCGCTGCTGCTGCAGGAAAGTCTCGACAGCATCAAACGGGTCGCTCAACAGCACGAATTCAGCGAGCATTTCAGCTTCATCCTGGATCTTCATACCGACTGGGATGCGATTTTCAGCACCTGTCAGGCGCTCAGCCTATTCGCCTCGCGCCAATCGCTCTTACTGGTTTTGCCGGAAAACGGCCCAAATGCCGCGATGGGTGAAAATCTGGTTAAGCTCTCTGGATTATTGCACCCCGATATTTTGCTGATTCTGCGCGGTCATAAGCTGACCAAAGCGCAGGAAAACAGCGCCTGGTTTAAAGCGCTGGCGCAAGACAGCGTCTATATCAATTGTCTGACGCCGGAACAGGCCCAGCTCCCTCGCTGGGTTGCTCAACGTGCCAAGTCCATGAAGTTAACTCTGGATGACCAGGCCACGCAGCTCATTTGCTATTGCTATGAAGGCAACTTGCTCGCGCTGTCTCAGGCGTTAGAGCGGCTGGCGCTGCTTTATCCCGATGGCAAACTGACCCTGCCGCGCGTGGAAAGTGCAGTCAATGATGCCGCTCACTTCACGCCGTTCCACTGGCTTGATGCGCTGCTGGCAGGCAAAGGCAAACGCGCCTGGCACATTTTGCAGCAGTTAAAACAGGAAGATTGCGAGCCTGTCATTTTATTGCGCACGCTACAGCGTGAACTGCTACAGCTGCTGGCGCTAAAACGGCGCATGTCAGACACGCCGCTGCGTACGCTTTTCGATCAGCAAAAAGTGTGGCAAAACCGGCGTGACCTGCTCACTCAGGCACTGCAGCGGCTTTCTCTTCAACAGCTACAGCAGGCCGTACGATTGCTAACGCAGGTGGAAATAACCTTAAAGCAAGACTATGGTCAGTCCGTTTGGTCTGAACTGGAATCGCTTGCCATGCTTCTGTGCGGCAAAGCCTTGCCGGAGGCATTCATCTGAATACGTCACCCGCAGCGCCATCCCTGACCGCGTTTTTTGGCGGCACGTTTGACCCGATTCATTACGGTCACCTTCAGCCAGTGACTGCACTGGCAAAGCTCGTGGGACTGACCCAGGTCGTCCTGATGCCCAATAACGTTCCGCCGCACCGGCAGCAGCCCGAAGCCAGTTCCCGGCAGCGTTTTCATATGGCTGAGCTGGCCGTGGAAGGCAACCCGTTATTTACCGTGGACGATCGTGAACTGCAACGGCAAACGCCCTCCTATACCATCGATACGCTGGAAGCGCTGCGTGCTGAAAAAGGCCGAGATGCACCACTGGGCTTTATCATCGGGCAAGATTCGCTGCTAACGCTGCACCACTGGCACCGCTGGCAGGATCTGCTTAGCGTCTGTCATTTGCTGGTATGCGCTCGGCCCGGCTATCGCTCGACGTTGGAAACGCCCGAATTACAGCAGTGGCTGGACGATCATCTGACGCACACGCCGGCCGATCTTCATCGCCAACCGCAGGGACGGATTTTTTTAGCAGACACGCCGCTGGTCACCATTTCCGCCACGGACATTCGCCAGCGTCGCCAGCAAGGTCTGGACTGTCGCGATTTATTACCCCCCGCCGTGCTCAGCTACATCGACGAAAGCGGCCTGTACCAATAACACCGCTTTTCCTGCCCATCAGCCACGGGCTTTATACCACTCGGTAAAAGTGCGTGATATACTCCGCGGCTGGTTTCAATCACCGGGAAACACGAGAATTCTCGGCAATTACTCGGTGATTCACCTTTTTCCTAAACAATTCAGCGCCACACGCGTTCGTCAGTTGCTGACAAAACGCCATTGAGGGGGAACCTTTGCAAGGCCAAGCACTCCAAGACTTCGTTATTGATAAGGTCGATGACTTAAAAGCCCAGGATATTGTTGCACTTAACGTGCAGGGTAAGTCCAGCATCACCGATTACATGGTTATCTGTACGGGTACCTCTACGCGTCATGTCGCTTCTATCGCCGATCACGTCGTGCAATCTTCACGCGCCGCAGGTCTGATTCCACTCGGTGTTGAAGGCGAAAGCGCTGCTGACTGGGTTGTTGTCGATTTAGGTGACGTGATGGTTCATGTCATGCAAGAAGAAAGCCGCCAGTTGTACGAATTAGAAAAATTGTGGGGCTAGTATGAAACTGCAACTGGTCGCCGTTGGCACCAAAATGCCCGACTGGGTGCAGACTGGTTTCACCGATTATCTGCGCCGTTTCCCAAAGGACATGCCTTTCGAATTACTCGAAATTCCGGCGGGGAAACGGGGTAAAAATGCGGACATCAAACGCATTCTGGAGCGCGAAGGCGAACAGATGCTAGCCGCAGTAGGCAAAGGCAACCGCATTGTTACGCTGGACATACCCGGGACTCGCTGGGAGACGCCGCAGTTGGCACAACAGCTAGAGCGCTGGAAACAGGACGGACGCGACGTCAGTTTGCTGATTGGCGGACCGGAAGGACTTTCGCCGGAGTGCAAAGCCGCAGCAGAACAAAGCTGGTCACTCTCGCCATTAACGCTGCCGCACCCGCTTGTTCGTGTACTGGTGGCGGAGAGCCTGTACCGTGCATGGAGCATTACGACTAATCACCCTTACCATCGGGAGTAAGGCGATACGATGAAACCTGTGAAATAACGCTGGATGAAAGTAGAACGTAAACCCTTTCGTGATTATACGGCTGAGTCCGCCCTGTTTGTGCGCCGTGCTTTGGTAGCCTTTCTGGGCATTTTGCTGCTTTCCGGTGTATTAGTCGCTAATCTTTATCATCTGCAAATTGTGCGCGTTGATGACTACCGCACACGTTCTAATGAGAACCGCATTAAGCTGGTTCCTATCGCGCCCAGCCGCGGCATTATCTATGACCGTAACGGCACCCCGCTGGCGCTGAACCGCACTATCTATCAGTTAGAACTGGTACCCGACAAAGTCGACAACCTTAAAGATACGCTGGAAGCTCTGCGCCCTGTCGTCGATCTGACCGATAGCGATCTGGAAAATTTTGAAAAAGAGCGCAAGCGCTCACGCCGCTTTACCTCTATTCCGGTAAAAACCGGGCTCGATGAGATTCAGGTCGCTCGTTTTGCCGTCAACCAATACCGCTTCCCCGGCGTTGAAGTGAAAGGCTACCAGCGCCGCTACTATCCCTATGGTTCTGCACTGACGCACGTCATCGGCTATGTTTCCAAAATCACCGATAAAGAAGTAGAGCGGCTGACCAAAGAAGAAAAAATTGCCGACTATGCCGCCACGCGTGACATTGGTAAGCTCGGGATTGAACGTCATTACGAAGACCTGCTGCACGGCAAGCCCGGTTATGAAGAAGTTGAGGTTAACAACCGTGGCCGCGTGATCCGCCAACTCCACGAACAGCCACCGCAGGCCGGGCGTGATATTTATCTGACGCTGGATCTAAGCCTGCAAATCTATATCGAGAAACTGCTGGAAGGCAGCCGTGCGGCCGTGATTGTCACCGACCCACGCGACGGCGGTATTCTGGCGATGGTTTCCACGCCCAGTTACGATCCCAACCTCTTTGTCGACGGGATTTCCACCAAGAATTACGCAAAACTCCAAAGCGATCCCGATCGTCCGCTGATCAATCGCGCGACACAGGGGATTTACCCCCCTGCCTCCACCGTTAAACCTTATATCGCGGTTTCCGCCCTGACAGCGGGCGTGATTACCACGAACACCAGCCTGTTCGATCCTGGCTGGTGGCAATTGCCGGGCTCCGAAAAGCGCTTCCGCGACTGGAAAAAATGGGGACATGGTCGCCTTAACCTCACCAAATCGCTGGAAGAGTCCGCGGATACCTTCTTCTATCAGGTCGCTTATGACATGGGCATCGATCGCCTGTCCGAATGGATGAACAAATTTGGTTACGGCGAGAGAACCGGTATCGATATTTCGGAAGAAAGCAAAGGCAATATGCCAACGCGCGAGTGGAAATTAGGACGCTTCAAAAAACCCTGGTATCAAGGGGATACGATTCCGGTCGGGATTGGTCAAGGTTATTGGACCGCAACGCCTATCCAAATGAATAAGGCACTGGTGACGCTGATCAACGACGGTCAGGTCAAAACGCCGCACCTGCTTTATAGCTCGCGGGAAAATGGCAAGATTGTGCCTTTCCGGCAGACAGAGAATCAGCAAATTGGCAACATCCACTCTGGCTATTGGGAAGTGGCGAAGGATGGGATGTATGGCGTAGCTAATCGGCCTAACGGTACTGCCCACAAAAGCTTTGAGGATGCGCCTTATAAAATTGCGGCCAAATCCGGTACGGCACAGGTTTTCGGCCTGAAAGAAAACGAAACCTATAATGCGCACAAGATCGCAGAACATCTGCGTGACCATAAATTAATGGTTGCGTTTGCCCCCTATAAAGACCCTAAAGTAGCGATGTCGATTATTCTGGAAAACGGTGGAGCAGGTCCGACCGTTGGCACCATCACCCGCCAGATCCTCGATCATATTCTGCTGGGTGATAACAATACCGATTTACCCAGTGCGCCTCCTGCGCCACCGGGTAGCGAGAGTGAGTAACAGATAGTCATGACCGATAGCCAACAAAAGGGATCGTTCTGGGCGAAAATCCATATCGATCTGCCGTTTCTTCTCTGCATCCTGGCACTGCTGGGCTATAGCCTATTTGTCTTATGGAGCGCCAGCGGGCAAGACATCGGCATGATGGAACGAAAAGTCGTTCAAATCGTGTTGGGGTTTACGGTGATGATTGTGATGGCGCAAATTCCCCCACGCGTGTACGAAGGCTGGGCGCCCTACCTCTATATCGTCTGCGTAATTTTGTTGCTCATCGTGGATATTTTTGGGCAAATCAGTAAAGGCGCACAGCGCTGGCTGGATCTGGGCTTTATCCGTTTTCAGCCGTCAGAAATTGCCAAGATCGCCGTACCGCTGATGGTCGCGCGTTTTATCAACCGTGATATGTGCCCGCCGTCGTTAAAAAATACGGCAATCGCGCTGGTGCTGATTTTTGTCCCTACGCTGCTGGTTGCCGCGCAGCCCGACTTAGGTACCTCGATTCTGGTCGCGCTATCAGGGCTATTTGTGCTTTTCCTCGCCGGTATGAGCTGGCGCTTGATTGGCATCGCCGTCCTGCTACTTGCTGCTTTTATTCCTATACTCTGGTTTTTCCTGATGCATGATTATCAGCGCGCCAGAGTCATGATGCTGCTCGATCCAGAAAGCGATCCGCTCGGAGCCGGGTACCATATTATTCAGTCGAAAATTGCGATAGGCTCAGGCGGGCTGTCTGGAAAAGGCTGGCTGCATGGCACCCAATCTCAGTTAGAGTTTCTGCCAGAGCGCCACACCGACTTTATCTTTGCCGTGCTGTCTGAAGAGCTTGGGTTAATCGGTGTGTTGGTTCTGCTCGCCATGTATCTGTTCATGATTATGCGTGGCTTGGTCATCGCCGCAAATGCGCAAACCTCGTTCGGCCGGGTAATGGTCGGCGGGCTGATGTTGATTCTGTTTTTCTATGTGTTCGTCAATATCGGGATGGTCAGCGGTATACTTCCCGTCGTTGGCGTGCCGCTGCCGCTAGTCAGCTACGGTGGGTCGGCGCTGGTCGTCTTAATGGCGGGGTTCGGTATCGTCATGTCGATACATACTCACCGCAAACTGCTATCTAAGAATTTATAACACGAGGTGAGCAATGCGTAAGGATTGGCTTTGGGTCGGCGTAGCAACTCTGGCGCTTGCGGCCTGTACCACAACGGAACAGCGGCAGCCTGCGCCGCCCGTGACTCAGGTTTACAGCGGACCGACGGAAGAGATCGGTGGCGCAGAACCGCGTTACGAACCCTACAATCAGGGTACGCTGCAAGACTACAGCATCAAAGGCAAGAGCTATAAGATTGTCAAAAACCCGCAAAATTTTAGCGAGACAGGTTTAGCCGCATGGTACGGCGAAGAAGCCAGCGGTAACCGCACGTCAATCGGCGAAACGTTTGATCCTAATGCGATAACCGCCGCCCACCCAACGCTGCCTCTGCCAAGCTATGTCCGCGTGACCAACCTGAGTAACGGTCGCCGTCTGGTAGTACGCGTGAACGACCGCGGGCCGTATACGCCGGGCAGAATTATCGATCTGTCGAAAGCCGCAGGCGATCGGCTGAATATCTCGAACAATACCAAAGTAAAAGTGGACTTCATCAGCGTCGCACCAGACGGTACGCTCTCCGGCCCCGGAACCGTGGGCACCACCGTCGCTAAGCAAAGCTTCGCGCTGCCGGAACGTCCGAGCTTCGGTGCCAGCGGACTGGGCACACCGATGATGGAAACGACGTCGCCAACGCCCAACAGCGCCGTGCGCCCGATTAGCAATAGCAGCCTGAGTGCACCAGCAGAAAGCACACAACCGCAGAGCAGCGCGCCGTCGCACAGCGGTGGTTTTCTGGGGGCACCTTCCGCCCTGCGTGCTGGCGTAGTTGAGTCCAGCGTGACGCCAGCGGTAGCGCCATCATCATCCGCTGCGCCAATGAACGCCGCGCCAGCTGCAGCTGCAACAGTTGCCGCTCCCGCGACTGCAACGCCATCTGCCACGGGGCGCTATGTGGTTCAGGTCGGTGCATTGAGCGATCAACAGCGCGCGCAAACCTGGCAGCGCAGCCTGAGCGAACGCTTCCGCGTGGCCGGGAAAGTCACGGCGAGCGGCGGCCTGTATCGTATTCAACTGGGGCCATTCCAGAATCGTCAGCAAGCCGCTGAACTTCAACAACGTTTGTCAGTCGAAGCTCAGCAGCAGTCGTTTATTACCGCCGCACCCAGCACCCTCTAGTAACAGATAATCGGCAGACTCACGCAGCGAAAACGGCGGCTATGGCATTGAACATACCGCCCTTTTGCAAAATCACGTAACGTAATGTCTGGTGCCTGCCTATTTCCCATCTGCTATAGTGTGGCTCGTTTTTTAACTCATACCCACGGATGTTGTTGTTCCAATCATGAATACTGTAAACACGTCTCGTTTTACTAAACGTACTGCGCTTGGCGCACTGCTCGCCATTAGCGCCTCTTCCTTTGCCTATGCCGAAGATATCAATCTTAAAACGATGATCCCTGGCGTCCCGCAAATCGATGCTGAATCCTACATCCTGATTGATTACAACTCTGGGAAAGTGTTGGCGGAAATGAATGCCGACACGCGCCGCGATCCGGCCAGCTTAACGAAAATGATGACCAGCTACGTAATTGGTCAGGCCATTAAATCAGGAAAAATCAGCCCGAACGACATCGTTACCGTCGGTAAAGATGCCTGGGCAACCGGCAACCCGACCTTCCAGGGCTCTTCCCTGATGTTCCTGAAGCCGGGCGACCGCGTTCCTGTCTCCCAGTTAAACCGCGGCATCATTCTGCAATCTGGTAACGATGCCTGCGTCGCGATGGCTGACTACGTTGCCGGCAGTCAGGATGCCTTCGTTAACCTGATGAACGGTTACGTGAAAGCACTGGGGCTGAAAAATACCAATTTTGAAACCGTGCACGGTCTTGATGCGCCGGGCCAGTTCAGTTCGGCACGCGATATGGCTCTGATCGGTCAGGCGCTGATCCGCGATGTGCCAGAAGAATATGCGACCTACAAAGAGAAAGAGTTCACGTTCAACAATATTCGTCAGCCTAACCGTAACGGTTTGCTGTGGGATTCCAGTCTGAATGTTGACGGCATCAAAACGGGCCATACGTCATCAGCGGGCTTTAATCTGGTCGCCTCGGCAACAGAAGGCCAGATGCGCCTGATTTCTGCGGTACTGGGTGGACGTAACGCCAAAGGCCGCGAATCAGAAAGTAAGAAACTGCTGACCTGGGGCTTCCGCTTCTTTGAAACCGTCGCGCCATTGAAAGCAGGCAAAGAATTCGCTTCTGAGCCCGTCTGGTTTGGCGACAGCGACCGCGTTGCGCTGGGCGTTGAGAAAGATGCCTACCTGACTATTCCGCGCGGCCGTATGAAAGATCTGAAAGCCAGCTATGTTCTGGACAACACGGAACTGCATGCGCCGTTAGCCAAAAATCAGGTTGTGGGTTCCATCAACTTCCAACTGGATGGCAAAACCATCGACCAGCGCCCGCTGGTGGTCATGAACGAAGTGAAAGAAGGCGGGATCTTTGGCCGCATGATCGACTACATCAAACTGATGTTCCATCACTGGTTCGGCTAATCCCCCTTGTGTGGGGCCAAAACGTCCCCATATAGATACCATCCATAACTCCCGCAGAACGCGGGAGTTATGCTTTTTTAGTATACTGTACTGATGTCAGTGCTAATACCGCCGGAATAATGCCGACGTATTACTCTCTCTGGAGCGCAAATGAAAACCAAATTAAACGAACTGCTTGAATTCCCGTGTGTTTTTACCTACAAGGTCATGGGCGAGGCAAAACCAGAGTTGGTCGATCTGGTCGTTGAAGTGGTACAGCGTCATGCGCCAGGCGACTACACGCCGCAGATCAAACCCAGCAGCAAAGGGAATTATCACTCCGTTTCCATCACCATCACTGCGACACACATTGAGCAGGTCGAAACGCTGTACGAAGAACTGGGCAACATCGACATCGTGCGCATGGTTCTGTAAAGCATAGAATTCTGTAAAGCATGAGTTCTGTAAGACCTGGGGTTCTGTAAAAGTCGTACTGTAATCAAAACGGGCGGGAAAACTGGCCAGTACGGCAGGGTTTTGTGATTTTGCAAAGTGCTGTTCGCTGAGGCTTCCCGCCGTTATAATCCCCCCACCTTTCCTTAACCTGAAGATGACACACTTGCTACAGGATAAGATCATCGTACGCCAATTTGACGTACAGCCGTATGAACCCGTCTCTCTGGCGATGCATAATTTCACCGACCGACGTGATGATAAAACCCCAGATGAAATCTGGCTGGTTCAGCACCCTCGCGTATTTACGCAGGGTCAGGCAGGCAAAGCCGAACATGTCCTCATGCCCGGTGATATTCCCGTGATTCAGAGTGACAGAGGCGGTCAGGTGACCTACCACGGCCCCGGCCAGCAGGTCATGTACGTGTTGATTGATCTGAAACGTCGCAAGCTCGGCGTTCGTCAGCTCGTCACTGCCATCGAAAACACGGTGATCGGCACACTGGCACATTTCCAGATTGAAGCTCATGCGCGCCCTGATGCGCCTGGCGTTTACGTAGGCGAGCGTAAAATCTGTTCGCTAGGGCTGCGTATTCGCAAAGGCTGCTCTTTCCACGGGCTGGCGCTCAATATTGCCATGGATCTCTCCCCTTTCCTGCGTATCAACCCGTGTGGTTACGCCGGAATGGAGATGACGCAACTCAGCGATCTGGTGCCGGGCGTCACGGTAGATGACACCGCCCCTGTGCTGGTGAACACCTTTTTGCAGTTAGTCGGCTACTCCGCACCCGAATTTGTTTCGTGGAATCTGGACGTTCAGGGTGAGCCGCTTCCTGGTTAGCGCATCTCATCCTGTTAATAAAAATCAGTCAGTTAGACGATCGTTTTTTGATAAATTACATTTTATTCACATAATTTCTTCATTTTGATCGCGCAAAGGCTGATTGTGGTTAGGCAAGATGATATAATTTTTATAGTTTTTTAAAAAAAAGTTTAACTAAAAACATAATCCTTTGAATTTGAATTACAAATTTAAAGAAACGATTCAGAACTGGAACTTACGCAAACATGAGTAAACCGATTCAGATCGAACGCGGCGTTAAATACCGCGATGCCGATAAGATGGCGCTAATCCCGGTACGTACCGTCGTCACCGAACGCCAAGAGCTTCTGCGCAAACCTGAATGGATGAAGATTAAACTTCCGGCAGATTCAAGCCGTATTCAGGGAATCAAAGCGGCCATGCGCAAAAACGGGTTGCACTCAGTTTGCGAAGAAGCGTCCTGTCCGAATCTGGCGGAGTGTTTCAACCACGGTACCGCCACCTTCATGATTCTGGGTGCCATTTGTACCCGTCGCTGCCCGTTCTGTGACGTTGCACACGGCCGCCCGCTTACGCCGGATGCCAATGAGCCTGAGAAACTGGCACAGACCATTCATGACATGGGTTTACGCTATGTCGTGATCACCTCCGTTGACCGTGATGATCTGCGCGACGGCGGAGCCCAGCACTTTGCAGACTGTATCAGCGCCATTCGCCGCAAAAACCCGAGTATCCGCATCGAAACGCTGGTGCCAGACTTCCGTGGACGTATGGATCGCGCGTTAGAGATCCTGACCGCCACGCCGCCAGATGTGTTCAACCACAATCTGGAAAACGTACCACGCGTTTACCGTCAGGTTCGCCCTGGTGCGAACTATGAGTGGTCACTGAAGCTGCTGGAAAACTTTAAAAAAGCGCATCCAGATATCCCAACCAAATCTGGCCTGATGGTTGGATTGGGGGAAACCAATGCGGAAATCGTGGAAGTGATGCGTGACCTGCGCCGCCACGGTGTGACGATGCTAACGCTGGGACAATATTTACAGCCGAGCCGCCATCACCTGCCGGTACAACGCTACGTCAGCCCGGATGAATTCGATGAGATGAAGGCCGAAGCGATGGCGATGGGCTTTACCCACGCTGCCTGCGGTCCATTTGTTCGCTCGTCCTACCATGCCGACCTACAGGCAAAGGGCATCGAAGTAAAATAAGCGCTCATACATATTTACACATTTTTTGTGTGGGATAAAAAACGGACGGCAATTGCCGTCCGTTTTGCTGTGTGAGATGCGATCAGGGTTCTTTACGAGATGAATCATGCAGCGCTGCCGTATCATCCGTCTTTGCCGGCTGCTCATCACTCATCGCCTTCTTGAAGCCTTTAATCGCCGCGCCCAAGTCACCGCCGAGGCTACGAAGTTTATTCGTACCGAACAGTAGAATGATTAACGCGCCAATCACCAACAGCTTGGCAATACTGATACCTTCCATACAAACCTACCTGATTTAGATGCTGGAGACGCCAGCGAACGAGAACGATTTTTATTGAAAATAATTCTTTTACTCTATGTCCTCTATCTAAGACCTTATGCAGCACGACACAATTTGCATCTGTAACAAATTGCATCTATAAAAAAGTAAGACGCGGCAAAAGCACTTTCGCCCGTATTCAGATTGCTTTACAACTTTCACCTCGGCAGCACTACAAAAGTCCCTTCTGACGGCGTAAACTTTCCCTACTACAGCGGAGATGACATTCCTCCCTACCCTCGCGCAGCCAAAACGCTGACAGCCTTAAAAACAGGGTACAACCGCCACTCGGCTAATGATGTCTACGTCCACCTCGCAGAGAGGGCGTAGCGTCCTGCCCCATACTCTCCGAGACCACAAAAGCAATTCAGGCAAAACAACCCAAGAAAGGTTTCTATGTTTAGTACATTACTCGCGGTATTTATTGGTGGCGGAGTCGGTAGCGTGGCGCGCTGGCAGCTTGGCGTGAAGTTTAACAATCTGTATCCAACGCTGCCGCTGGGCACTCTGCTTGCCAACGTGATCGGGGCTTTTGTTATTGGCGGCGCACTCGCTTTCTTCCTGCGCCATCCTCATCTCGATCAGGACTGGAAAATATTGATTACCACCGGGCTGTGCGGCGGTTTAACGACGTTTTCGACCTTTTCCGCAGAAGTCGTCATGTTCCTGCAAAGTGGACAATTGGCGGCGGCGGGGTTACACGTCCTGTTGAATCTGGCGGGTTCGTTGCTCATGACCGCACTGGCGTTTGCGCTGGTCACGTGGGTGACAACACACTGATGTCATGTGGAAATTGGTAGCACGTGGAAAATGAAGCAAAAAAAACCCGCCATAGGCGGGTTTTTCACGAAATCGGTATAATTAAATAGCGTTAACGTTAGCAGCTGAAGGACCTTTGGCACCGTCAGTGATTTCGAACTCTACACGCTGACCTTCAGCCAGAGTTTTGAAACCATTGCTCTGAATGGCAGAGAAGTGTACGAACACGTCTTTGCTACCATCTTCAGGAGTGATGAAACCGAAGCCTTTAGACTCATTGAACCACTTAACACTACCTTTAATCTTAGACATCAAACTTACCTTTACATGAATGAAAGACACAAAATCTGTGTCAGGTACAGTACAACAATAGATTGGCCTTTTGTCCAGTTGAAGTTGGATAAAAAGTGATAAAAGTCGCTAAAAATGTATACCGCGCAACTCAGCTGTCCTATTTTAACCCGATGCAGAACGCAGAGAGTTCAGTTCTGACCAATTCATCACTTTTTACGATATGAAGGAAGGCATCATGGTAAGTAAAACGCTGGGTCTGATCGGGGGCATGAGTTGGGAATCTACCATCCCGTATTACCGCATTATCAACGAGTATGTGAAAAACCAACTTGGCGGTCTGCACTCCGCCAAAATCATCCTGCACAGCGTCGATTTCCACGAGATCGAACGGTTGCAGTCACAAGGTGATTGGGAGCAGTCAGCCGCTGTACTCAGCAATATCGCAGTAGGATTACGTCAGGCGGGAGCAGAGGCGATCGTCATCTGCACCAACACCATGCATAAAGTGGCCGATGACGTTGAACGCGCCTGCCAGCTTCCTCTTTTGCATATTGCCGATGCCACCGGTGCCAACCTGAAACAGCACGGATTGAAGAAAGTCGGTTTGCTTGGAACCCGCTACACAATGGAGCAGGATTTCTATCGCCAGCGCATTCAGGAACGATTTGGCGTGGAGGTGATAGTTCCTGACCATGAGGGAAAAGAAGCCGTTAATCGCATCATTTACGATGAACTGTGTCTGGGAAACATTAACGACGCATCGCGGCAGGTCTATCGGGACATTATCCAGCAGCTTGAACAGCAAGGCGCGGAAGGCATCATTCTAGGGTGTACAGAGATTCCGCTGTTAATCAGCGCCCAGGATGCGAAAGTTCCTCTTTTTGATACCAGCAGGCTCCATGCGATTGCCGCTGCGAAATTTGCGCTTAACCAGTCATAACTATGAATTAATTAGATAAAATAAAATTCATACGCAAACTAATAATAGCCTCTTTTATTCACTCAGGTTTCCCCTTTTCACAAAGAAAAAAAGCAGTATTGAGAGACTCAATACTGCTTTATTCGTATGATTTTATTCCTGGTATGGTATGCAATGACTAACAGTACTTCTCGTTATTATTTACGTAACATTGCTTCAATAAAATCTTTCCAAGTACTTACTTCTACTTCTACCATGCGAACCTCTTGGTGATTAACGGCGACGCATTATATGCACACTTTTTAATCAGGAAAAAGTGTTATGAAAGTATAAAAACTATACTTCCTCACATTTCTGCTACACAGTTCACAGTAGATCTCCCCGCCTTTTTTCGGCATGCTGGGCTATCGCACGATTAGGCTCAGTCAGGCTGTGTTGTCCTGAACAGCAATCGTCATGCAACCCAATAAGCAGAAAGGATTTTATCCCTATGGCGCTGACCATGTATGGCATCAAAAACTGTGACACTATAAAGAAAGCGCGCCGCTGGCTGGACGATCAACAGGTGGCGTATCGCTTCCATGATTACCGTGCCGACGGTCTGGATGAACAGCTGCTACAGCGTTTTATCGACCAACTGGGGTTTCAGGCCTTACTCAACACACGCGGAACGACCTGGCGTAAACTCAGTGAAGACCTGCGTGAACGGATCAACAGCGATACCAGCGACAGCGCAGAGGCCGCCAAAAACCTGATGCTGGAACAGCCAGCGGTGATTAAACGGCCGTTGCTGATAACCGACGACGGCCACGCGCTACTTGGTTTCAGTACCGACAGCTACCAGAAATTTATTGCGGAGAACAAATAACGTGTCTTGCCCAGTCATAGAGCTCGCTCAACAGTTAATTAAACGCCCTTCCCTCAGCCCGAATGACGAGGGTTGCCAGGCGCTCATGATTGAACGCCTGACGGCGATTGGCTTTACCGTCGAAGCGATGGATTTTGGCGATACCCAGAATTTCTGGGCATGGCGCGGCACAGGAAAAACGCTGGCCTTCGCCGGACACACCGATGTGGTTCCCAGCGGCGATGAAAGCCACTGGCAGCATCCACCGTTTGAACCCATCATTCGTGACGGCATGCTGTACGGCCGTGGCGCGGCGGACATGAAAGGTTCACTGGCTGCAATGGTGATTGCCGCTGAGCGCTTTGTCGCCGCCCATCCTAATCACCAAGGGCGTCTGGCGTTCCTGATTACCTCGGACGAAGAAGCCAGCGCCGTTAACGGCACGGTAAAAGTAGTCGACGCGCTGATGGCCCGCAACGAGCGATTGGACTACTGTCTGGTCGGCGAGCCGTCCAGTACGCATGTTGTCGGTGATGTGGTAAAAAATGGCCGTCGTGGTTCTATCACCGCGAATCTGCGCGTACACGGCGTGCAAGGGCATGTTGCTTATCCTCATCTGGCGGACAACCCCGTTCATCGCGCAGCACCGGCGCTTAACGAACTGATCGCCACCGAGTGGGATCAGGGCAACGATTTCTTCCCGCCGACCACAATGCAAATCGCCAATATTCAGGCAGGCACCGGCAGCAATAACGTCATCCCCGGCGAGTTATTTGTGCAGTTCAATTTCCGCTTCAGCACCGAATTGACGGATGTGTTAATCCAGCAGCGCGTAGCGGAATTATTGGATCGCCACCAGCTTAATTACACCATCGACTGGAAGCTCTCCGGCCAGCCATTCCTGACCGCACGCGGCGAACTGGTCGATGCCGTGGTAAATGCCGTCAAACATTACAACGAAGTTACCCCAGAGCTGCTGACCACCGGCGGTACCTCCGATGGTCGTTTCATTGCCCGCATGGGCGCACAGGTCGTTGAACTGGGTCCCGTGAACGCCACGATCCATAAAGTGGATGAATGCGTCAGCGCGGCAGACCTGCAACTGCTGAGCCGCATGTACCAGCGCATTATGGAGCAGCTCATCGCATGATGACGCCAGCTACGTTAACCGGTAAAAGCGATCAACATCTGGCCGCTTTACAGGGTCGTCATCGTCTTCAACCGGAGGCGGTAACCGCGTTTCTGGCGCTACAGCAGGCGGCAAAAACGGCGGGATTTAACCTACAACCCGCTAGCACGTTTCGTGACTTCGAGCGCCAGCGTCAGATCTGGAATGGCAAATTTCGCGGCGAGCGTCCCGTCATGGATGCCAACAGCCAGCCGCTGGACGTGTTATCTCTGGACGAAGGCGAGCGCTGTGAAGCGATTCTGCGCTGGTCCGCTATGCCCGGTTCCAGCCGCCACCATTGGGGCAGCGATCTCGATATCTACGACCCCGATTTATTACCCGCAGGCCGTTCGCTCCAGTTGGAGCCGTGGGAATATGAAGAAGGCGGTTACTTTGACGCACTGAATACGTGGTTGAGTGCGCACATGCATGAATATGGTTTTTATCGACCTTATGCGCACGATCTCGGCGGTGTCGCAGCCGAACTCTGGCATATCAGCTATTATCCACTAGCACAGTATGCGGAAGAACAGCTTACACCCGACCTCATTCTTGCCGCCTGGCAAGATGAAGACATTGCAGGCTACCACTGGCTCAGTCAGAACTTGCCGCAGCTGTTTACCCGTTATATTCATAATGTTGATGAGGCGTAACCATGGCATGGCTGGCTGATTACTGGTGGATAATTCTGATTGTCCTGATAGGCATGCTGATTAACGGCATCAAAGAATTGCGCAACGTTGACCATACGCGTTTTCTGCTCAATAAACCGAAATTGCCTCCACACCGTGACAACAACGACAAGTGGGACAAGGAAGAAGACGACGACTGGCCGAAGAAAAAACCCTGACACCTATCCTCGCAAACCGCCTGCACGCGAGCTAAGCCCCGCGCAGGCGGTTTGGATGCTTACACTTCCGTTAAACACGCATTTCCGCTAAAACGTTTCCCAATTCGCATTCGATGGCCCGGCATGAGCGGGTTTAGGCAACAGTGACTTTGGTAATGCAGCAAGCGAAGGCGCGCTCTCGGCACGGTGTTCCTGCTCTGCTGCCTGATTAATCTTGAACACCGCCACCGCGTTTTGTAAATATCTGGCCTGCTCTTCCAGTGCCGCTGCGGCAGATGCGGATTCTTCCACCAGCGAGGCGTTTTGCTGGGTGACGCGATCCATTTCATTGACCGCCTGCCCAACCTGATCGATTCCCCGACTTTGCTCATCGGACGCCGAGGCGATTTCCCCCATGATATCCGTTACCCGGCTCACCGCACCGACGATTTCTTTCATCGTGTCACCCGCGTCTTTCACCTGCAAAGAGCCGGTATTAGTGCGGCTAACCGAATCATCAATGAGCGATTTGATCTCTTTGGCGGCCTGAGCACTGCGCTGTGCCAGCGTTCTCACTTCCCCCGCCACCACGGCAAAGCCTCGCCCTTGCTCCCCGGCTCGCGCCGCTTCTACCGCCGCATTCAGTGCCAGAATATTGGTTTGGAAGGCGATGCTATCAATCACGCTGGTAATGTGGGCGATTTTTTGTGAACTGTCGGCGATCTCATTCATCGTCTTCACAACATTGTCGACGACCGTTCCACCTTTATTGGCCGTCTCCGACGCATTTTTTGCCAGCAGCGTAGCCTGACGCGCATTGTCTGAGTTCTGCTTCACCGTCGAGGTCAGTTGCTCCATGCTGGCCGCGGTTTCCTGTAGCGATGCGGCCTGCTGCTCCGTACGCGAAGACAGATCGTTGCTGCCCACCGAGATTTCACTGGCCCCAGAATGGATGGAGTGGGAGCTGTCGCGCACCAGACTCACGGTGCGGATTAATGACTGCTGCATATGATGTAGCCCCGCCGCAAGCTGGCTCATCTCATTGCGCCCAGTCGTATCAATAGGATGTGTCAGATTGCCCTCGGCAATCGCGCTGATGTGTTGCATGAGCGTACGCAGCGGATGCAAAAGAATACGCTGCAGCCCGATCCAACTGAGGATAATCACCAGCACGACGACGACGGAAAGTGCGCCCAGAAGCCACAGCATCGTTTCAAATGCCGCGTGGTTTTCCTGTAGCCCGTCATCCGACAGCTGGTTTTGCGCCGCCCGCCACGTAATATAGGCATCCTGCATTGCCACATTCAGCGGCGTGGCACCGCTACTCAATTTCATCGCTGCCCCCGCTAACCCACCGGAAAGCGAATCCACAATATCATTCAGTAGCTTGTCGTAAGCGGTATAGCTCGCCTCAAGTTTTTTGGATAATGCTTCATCCAACCCGGGCGTATTAGGCAGAGACAAATAGTGTTTATAACTACTCTCTGAGGCGGCCAATTGCGATTTGGCTTGCTGTAAAAGAGCTTGCATAGCCTCTTTATCCGCATTCCCCATCATCATGTTTTGTATAATAGAACCGATAGCGATACGCGTCTGATTCATCATAATCCATGCATCAGTAAAGGCCGCTACATTCTGGTTAGAGCGTTGGGAAACCAGGAATCCCTCTCTGTCGTTAGTCAATGCACGAACGGATAGCGCACCGGTTAAAAATTGAGATATCCCCAACACAAACAATAAGATAACAAGGATGGTAATGACTTTAATACGTTTAAACATGGCACACCCTCTTTTTCCATAAGGATGCGATATTTATATCTGAAAAAATAAGATAAATATTGAACACTCAACACAAATAAAAACATTGCCTATATTATTTAACATTCAAATATGGATTATATTCTTTTTGATATGGATAAATTCTCACTCCTAAAAATAGAGTCTCTACGTTGAATAGAGAAATTAAGAAATGAGCAATAAGATAATCTGATGGAATAAAGAAAATAATTCGAGCGGCGTGATAAAACGTGAGCAGATTGAACAGCGCAACGCGTTAGTTCTTTAAAACCAGCCCCAGAATGGGCTGGTCAGTTAAAAGAAGCCAACGCACATGCAGCTTGAAGTATGACGGGTATAGCGGGATAGATTTTTATTTGAGGTAGGCCAGCGCCTGCTTCAGCATCCGTTCATCAATGCCGTGCCCGACAGCGGGGGCAACATCCAGCGTAAACGACGTCCCCAGTTCCTGAAAGCGCTGCGCGGCAGCATGCGCATGTCCAACCACAATCACGCCGTCTGCTTCACCGTGAATCAGGTGCACTGCAACATCAGCAAAGGCTTTTTCTGGCAGCACAGCAAAGCGACCGCTGAACGCAATAATGTGCCCAGCCAGCGAGGATTCAGACTTCAACGCCTCCAGCGACATAATGCTGCCTTGCGAGAAGCCCACCAGCACGGTTTGTTCCGCACTCACGCCGCTTTGCACCTGCCAGTGGCGCACCGTCTCAATAAAACGCGGCAGGTTTGCTTCAATACGAGATAACCGATTCTCTTCCGTGACACCTTGAACAGAGAACCACTGCCGCCCGTCGCCATAGCCAGTACTGAACGGCCCGGCAATACTGACCACCATCGCCTGCGGTAAGGCGGCAGCAAAATAGCGCCCAATCTGCGCCATGCCTGCGGCGGTATCACCCACGCCATGAAATAGCAGGATTAACCGATTCGCTTCCGAAGGTTGCTGAACAACAACATAATCTTGATTCACATTTCTCTCCTGAAGGCATGCGCCGAACACGTCACCTGCCGATATTCGTCATAAAGTACGGTTAGCTCTCACTATACGCCGCGCAATAACAGGAGAAATCGGGAATTACTGAATGAGATGTTCCATTTTTTGCAACGACAAAGGGGATATCCGGTCCACCCTGTCAGTGCGGTTTGATAATACGGGTCGTTGACGCCGGATCGCTTACCAGACAGCGTGCCGGGCGCACCGGCCGTTTGACCAGTTCGCCGCCGCAGTTCGGGCAGGCGTGATGAAACACGGTATCCGCGCAGTCAGGACAGAACGTGCATTCGTAGGAGCAGATATACGTTTCGGCATCCGGCGGCAAATCACAATCGCAGTGCTCACAGTTGGGGCGCAATTCCAGCATCGGCTTATCCTGATTTAATAAAAAATTATATCGCTCTCGCTGTCACTTTTCTGTGGCTATTGCACAAAGATCAGTGAAGGAGAATGAGGCTCTTTTCTACCAGAAACCGTCCTTCATGCAAATGGGGTTTATTCAGCAGAATAACGTCTCTCATTAACGGCAATTGACTTTCCAAATCCCTGTTTTTCTTGGGAGGCGGCTCTATGTTCTCAATAAATACAGGGAAAAAAACAATGGCGATGGCAGCACAGCTATTTTCGTTAAAAAGAACAGTTTCGTTAAAAAGAACAGTTTCGTTAAAAAGAAAAACATTTCGGCAATCCATCATCGCGGCCAATATCAGTATCGCATTGCTGATGTTGGCAGGCTGCGGTAGTAGCGGAGGTGGCGGTGAAACTGCCAGCGTCACGCCAACGTTGCCATCCCCAACGACGCCGACAACACCCACGACCCCAACCACACCGGAAACACCGACAGTATCCGCCGTTAAAGTGGGGATTATTGATTCCGGTTTGGAAGCGGCTCGGCCAGAGTTTAATTACGGCAATCTGCACTTTTCCTCTTTTGTCGGCGGCTCACAGCTTAACGATAATCAGGGCGTTAACGGCCACGGTACGTTGGTGGCATTGGCGTTAGCGGGTCTGGCAACAGAAAACTATGTGGGAGGCGTGGCACCAGACAGCGAACTCTATATTGCACAAACGTCGTTGAATAATCGCTTTGACTATCAAAACACCACGTCTGCCGTGAATTGGCTGCTCAATTCAGGCGTGAAAATCATCAATATGTCCTACGCCGCAGATGAGCGGTTAACGACCGCCGAGACACTTAATGCCGCGAGAAACAACTTTAGCTATCTCTTAGTCCGTAACGAACTGAAAAGCATCGTCGATGCCGAGGCACTGAGCATCGTCGCCACGGGGAACAATTCTGGTTCCACCCCCTCGCCTAATACTCAGATTCCACTCATTTTTAGCGATGCCTCGCTGCAAAAAGGCATTTTGGCCGTTACGGGCTACATACCTGAATGGGTCGGGCAGGAGGGAACAGAGCGCCCTGCTGAACTTTACCTTTTTGACAAGTGCGGCAATGTCGCGGCCTACTGCATGAGCGCGCCAGGCTATGTGGATTATCCCGTTGCGGGCAGCAGTTCGTCAGAACGTTCGCACGGCACCTCTTTTGCCGCGCCACGCGTTGCAGGCGGAGCATCCCGAGTCCAGGCGGCCTATCCGTGGATGACTGGCTACAACCTGCAACAGACATTACTCACCACTGCGACCTACCACACCGATGGCTATACCCGATACGACGCGGAGAATTCTTACTATGAAATCATCAGGGACAGCGAGGGTAACGTCACAGGAAGTATTTTTCATCCCGCCTATATCGCGGTAGCCGATACAGCCAACGGACGCCCTTATAACGATACCTTTGGCTGGGGCGATCTGGACGTCGATAAAGCTGTAAAAGGCCCGGCGATGTTTTATGCCGATAACTTCACCGCTCGTTTAACTGCGGGGGATTACACGTTCGCTAACGATATCAGCGGCGACTACGGCCTGATCGTCAACGGTGCCAGCAATGCAGGTGGCGCTCTGCATTTGACCGGCACCAACACCTATAAAGGTGATACACAAATCACCGCCAACCGTTTGTACGTTGATGGTTCAATTGCGGGCAATGCCAGCGTATCCGGCTTCGGCACGCTGGCAGGAAAAGGCCGCATTGGCGGTAATGTGAATAACACGGGTATCGTTGCCACCACCGCAGAAGGCGGGCTGACCGTCGCAGGTAACTATACTCAGGGCAGCAGCGGCCTGCTGAGCGTGACGCTGGCAAATCCGTTTACCGTAGAGGGAACAGCTACGTTAAATGGTGGATTACGCGTTGGCCTGCCCAGCAACACCTACATTGTCCAGACGCAGGAAACGCTGCTGCACAGCAATCAGGGTATCAGTGGCACGTTTAGCACCACCGACCTCGGGCTATTCCTGACGGGAAACCTGACTTACGGCAGCAACGATGTCACCGGCGCATTCAGTCGCCTCAACACCGTAGATGCAGTCACCAGCAGCGGCTTTCAAAGCGCCGCACAGTTGCAGACCGCAGCCAATATCGAATCGGCGCTACAGGTTGCTGACCGCTGGTCAGCCTTGTCCTCAACCAGCGAACAGCAATCCAGTTTGCTGGCGAAAGCAGCCGCCTTCCAGCAGTTAGGCAGCGCGGGTGCCGCAGCCATCGCGCTGGATTCGCTGTCCGGTCAGGCGCATGCATCCAGCAATGCCATTTTGTTTAACAGCCTGGATTACCAGAATCAGCTCCTGAACAATCGGTTAGATCTGTTAGGAAGCGGGAAAAACTACGGCCTGTGGATTGAAACCGGCAAGCTGCGTGGCGACCTGAAACAATCCGGCTATCTGGGTAGCCATTACGATATCACCCTGACGGCCATTGGTACGGATACCGACTTCAACACTCCAGGATTGCGCGCCGGGATTGCCTATACCAACAGCCAGATCAAAGCCGACTACGACGGTAGCGGCGGCAGTAGTGAGAATGAGTTGCACGGAGTTATGACCTACGCGCGTTATAACCTCACGCCGGAATGGTTCGTTCAGGGCAACCTGAGCTATCAACACGGCCGCGATAAGCTGAAGCGTTCTATCCTGCTGAATAATGTCGAAGCCGTTTCCAGCAGCACCTCAAGCGATAGTTGGCAAAGCCTGCTCAAAACGGGATACGAATTTGCACTCAACGATATCTTTAGCGTTCAACCCTATGCAGGACTCAAATACAGCTACCTGTCTACCGGCGGCTTTACGGATACCGGCAGCGCATTGGGTCTGACGGGAGAAGGCAACGACTATTCGCGTACCGTTGGTCTGACAGGGCTTAACCTGCGCGCTCTGCTGCAATGGAATCAGGGATGGTGGAGCAGCGTCGGTCTTAGCGGTGAGTACCAACATGCGTTTACCAACCCATCGCTTGATGTCTCTGCCCGCTGGAGCGGACTGGGCAGTGAAGGAGAGCGCCTCGATATTCCGGGCATTCGACTGGACAAAGACTCGCAGTGGGCAGGCGTGAGGCTGGATGTCGGTAAAGCGGCGGATGCGCGTTTCTTCCTGCGTGCTGACAAACATTTTGCCGAGCGCGGTAACGAAGAAGTATTACGTGGCGGCGTCGACGTTTCCTTCTAATCACCCATGACGCTGGCGGCATCTCCGTCGGCGTCAATTTGATATCCACGCCATCGTTCAAAAGAGGGAGTGATTTAAACAGAAAGCCCCATCTTCTCGTGGCGAATTAATGATTATCGTCATGTGCTCTATATAGCTATATTTTATCTATTCTATGCCAATTTAATTATGAAACATCAAATAGGTCGCAGGCGATAAACCGCGTAAAATAATAAAACAATAGCGTTAGCCCGTTAATTAACGCATGAATCACCAGTGCCCCTTTTCTGATAGGCGGCCTTATTACGCTGAAAACCTTTCATCGTTCTCATAAAAAAACACCATCCAGGAACGAGTAAATTCGTCTCAGTATTATGGGGAAAATAAAGTGGAACAGAATAATAAACCCTATTTGCAGCGCATCTATTTTCATCCGCAAAAAACACTCGACCCGCAGGCTTACCCATTAACCATTCCGGCGATAAACGATCTCGAAAAAATCCGCTTTCATCCTGATGTCACCTTTCTGGTCGGCGAGAACGGTTCTGGTAAATCGACGTTGCTCGAAGCCGTGGCAATCGCGATGGGGTTCAACCCGGAAGGCGGCTCGCGTAATTTCAATTTCAGCACTCGTGATTCCCATTCCAACCTGAGCGACTATCTCCGCATCGTCAAAGGCATAACACGTCCGCGCACCGGCTATTTTTTACGGGCAGAAAGTTTTTTCAATGTGGCGACAGAAATAGAAAATATCGATCCCGGCCTGATTCAGCTGGCTTACGGTGGTGTTTCGCTCCATCAGCAGTCGCACGGCGAATCATTCATGGCGCTGTTAAACCACCGCTTCGGTGCCAACGGGTTTTATCTGCTGGACGAACCAGAAGCTGCGCTGTCTCCCACTCGGCAGCTCACCGCACTGGCGCGTATCCATCAGTTGGTGAACGCAGGGTGCCAGTTCATCATCGCTACCCACTCACCTATTATTCTGGCCTACCCTAATTCAGTGATTTATCAGTTCAATGAAAACGGTATTCAGCAGGTGGCATGGCAGGATACGGAGCATTATCAAATCACGCGGCAGTTTTTAAATAACCCACAGGGCATGATGAAGATATTACTCGCCGATGAAGACGACACCGGTGAAAACGCTTAGCATGTCGCCATATTTTCTAAAACCAAGGAAATGAGCGATGGCAGGTAACAATGATGAAATGTATCGACTCGTGAGCGAGCTATTGCGCAGCATCCAACATGGCGATCCGGCTATTTTAGTGGATTTTGGCGTGAGCCCTGCTATTTACGAAGAGATTCTTGAGGAGTTGGATAGCGCGGGGGAAAACCTGGCGGAGTTAACGCTTCCGCCTTACGACATCGCCTTTACCCCTGATAGAACGGGTAGGACACCGCTGTGCAGCTACGTGATGGATGCAGCCCCTCAGCAAAAGAGAATAGAGTGTCAGCTCTGGTCTGGAGAGAAGAAAACTGACCTCACATTAATTGCCGACTACCCAGAGAAACAGGGGAAAGCGCCTCTGGTTTTTAGACTGCTAGAGACGCAATAACTCCGCCCATGTTAGAGCGGAGTTATTTCATTGAAGACAGCAGAAAATATCACTCCCCGCGCCAGGCAAAACCACGTTCACTAAATGCCCTATCCGAATCTGGATGCGGCGGTGCATCATCGCCCGCATGGGTATCCTTCTCATGCCGACTGTCGCTTTCGGCTAACGGCGTCAGGTGTAGATGATGAGTATGCAAAGCCGCCAGCGATTCCCGATGCGCCACGCTGATAATCGCGCTGTCAGGTAAGGCAGTGATCAATGCCTGATACACCTGCTGCTCGGTTTCAGGATCGAGCGCACTGGTGGCCTCATCCAGAAAAATAAAATCGGGCCGATGCAGCAACGCACGGGCTATCGCCATTCGCTGCTGCTCACCGCCGGATAACCGCTGCTGCCAGCGATCTTCATCATCCAACTGCGAGGCCATGTCCGATAATTTGCTGTCGATGAGCGCCTGTCGGCACTGCTCGTCGGTAAAATCCCGCACGTTGCTGGGGTAGCACAATGCCGCTTTCAGCGCTCCCGTCGGGAGGTAGCTTTTCTGCGGTAAAAACAGCGTGCGGCAGTGGCGAGGCAGTGAAATCGCACCGCTACCGTGCTGCCATAGCCCGGCACAGGCGCGCAGCAGCGTGCTTTTACCCACGCCAGATGCGCCGTTAATCATCCAGCGCTCACCGGGCAAGACCTGCCAGTCATCTAACGCTGTCAGCGCACGGCCATCCGGCGTTAACAACCGCAGATTCTCACAGGAAAACCCAAGACCATCATGCTCCGTCACCCGAATAGGCGATGACGTCCGCACACTTTTGTTCAGCGCAGCTTCCATATCCTGCAAACGCTTCGTCAGCGCCAGCCAGCGCGTGAAGGACTGATACGCCTGCATAAAATAGCTCAGCGTCGCCCCCAGAGAACCATAAGCCATCTGAATCCGCGTCAAATCGCCGAAGGTGATCTCTCCACGTAACAGCTGTGGCAGCGCCAATAGCGTCGGTAACGGTGAAAGAAAATGGCTAAACAAACTCTGACCAAACGACACCTTAAAACCACGCAACAGCACAGACAGCGCATTGTCACGCACGCGAGCAAACCGCTGGGCCAGCCGTTCACCTTCCCGCGCCCCTCCCTGATAGAAGGCAATCTGTTCAGCATTTTCGCGTAATTGAACGCCCAGAAAGCGGAAGTCACCTTCCGCATTCTGTTGGTTCATATTCAGTTTTATCAACGCCTTACCCAGCCAGTGCGACAGCGCAACCTGAAGGATATATTCGATATAGAGAGCGTAAACCATATAGCCGGATATCGCCCAGTCGCTGCCCATAAACGAGAAACGCAGTACACCGGACACCGACCATAGCAGCGCCGTGTACGTGACGGTACTGATGACGACCGAGATAAGGCTGAGAAAAAAGTTCAGCGAGGCCGACACCAGTTCGTTAACGTCATCGGCGATACGCTGATCGATATTCGACAGCGCACCGTCTCTCTCTATTTCGTAATAAGCCGATGTCCCCGTCCAGCGCCGGATATAGTGGAGCGTCATCCAGGTACGCCAGCGCAACGCCAGATAGCCCTGACTGAGCACGTTTACCCATCTCAGCATCATGGCGCTCAAACCGAGGATGAAGCTGAAGATAAACAGCGGTTTTATTTGCTCCCAATCCAGCCCAATCAACGCATCGGTGAATTTCCCCGAGACTCGGTTCGCCTCCACGCTAATGTAAGCCGTACCCAGATTGATGCTAATAATCACTGCCAGAATAAACAGCGCCAGATATTTCTCTGGCGTCTGCCAATAGGGCATCAGAATCTGGCCGATGCCCGGCCTTGTCGTGCTCGTCTCGCTTGCGTTCATGCGCCGTTTCTACCTGCTGATTCGTGTGAATAACCGTTCTCGTTATTTGTCTAACAGATTGGCCGAACGGGTTATCAGAACGAATATGTCCCAGTGAGACGCCACGTCCGCCCTTCTTTCACCCCGATATACAGCGGCGTCGTGCTGGTGTAATAGATATCGCGATCGAAGACGTTATTGACGCCCAACGTCAGCGACCAGTCAGGCTGACGGTAGAATACCGACGTATCGGTTGAGAACTGGCTTCCCACTCTGAAGCTCTCGTTTCTCCTGCCGTTTTGCGTATCCGACGTGCCGTTTATCCCTACCGAAGCCCCCGCGCCTTGATAACGGCCGGACTGTATTTCATAGGATGTCCATGCGTTAACCGAGTGACGTGGTGTATTGGTGCTGCTGGAGCGAATCGTGTTCGGATCCTTATTTTCGGAATAGGTATAACTGGCCGTCACATCCCAGCCCGGCAATAGGGAACCATTCAAGTCAACGTCAAAGCCTTCGCTCTTTCTCCCCGTGGTCGCAATGGGGAAACCGCTGCTGTCACTCACCGTCAGGTTTTTCTGTTCAATGCTGAACATTGCTGTCGTCAGGGTAAGGTTGTCATCAAGCAGGTTAAACTTCAGCCCCGCCTCTTTCGACTGCCCTGTCGTTGGCGGGAGTTGAACGCCTGAACGCGAGATCTGCGCGCTGCCGCTAAAGCTATTCAGCAAGTTGGCGTAAATCGTAACGTCCGGTGTGATATCGAAGCTAATGCCGTAATTGGGAATCCATTTGGTCGCGGTGTACGTCGATGCCCGCGTTCCCACCAAATAGCTGTTGTTCCATGTTGACCGCTTCACCGCCAGTTGGAAGTGCAGGCGGTCAAAGACATCGATCTGATCCTGGAACAAGAAACCGCTTTGAATCAGCTTGGACGTGTATGTCCGGCTATTCGGTTCACCGATGCCGGGGAACACCAACGAGTCTGGGTTATACACGTTCCCATTGGTCATCAGGATAAAGTTGCCGTCATAGCTGGCGTAGCGTTCATGCTTATAGTCATGACCGAGCAACAAGGTCTGGGTGACGGGCCCGGTTTCGATTTTCCCGCGAATATCATTTTGCTGGCTCCACGTCTGATTAGTGGATTTATAGGCCAGCGGATGGCTGATCTTGTTGCCATTGGCGGCGATATCCAGCGTTTCGTTCATCTTCATCTGCGAGGCCGTACTCTGGAAACCCGCTTTACTGTTAAATGTCCAATCGCCGACGAGTTTTTGCTCCAGTTCATAGTAGGCATTCGTCGTTTTCATCTTGTTATGGTCGTCTTTATCTCCCAGACGATATTCCGGCAGCTTCTGTATTCTCCCGTTAGCGTAAATCGTTCCGGCAGGTCCCGATTTACGTGCCTGATTCACTTCCGCACCAACGGTGATCCGCGTATTGTCGTTTTTCCAGGTCAGTGCTGGCGCTAAATAATCGCCGTGGTTACCATTGTAATCAGGAAAGGAGTGCTGAGATTTCATGGTTGAGGCATTCAAACGGTAGCTGAACGCTTTATCGTCCGTAATCGCGCCACCCAGATCGATAGCCGTTTTAAATTCCCCGTAACGCGCCGCCTCGACTTTGAGGACATGCAACGGTTCGGTTACCGGTTTTTTACGCACAACGTTAATCGTTCCCGCAGCGGAGCTGCTCCCCGCCAGCACCGACTGTGGCCCTTTCAACACTTCGACACGTTCGATCCCCTCAATCGCCGTACCTTGACCAATACCGGCGTTGCTGGAACCCGACAGGCCATCCGTCGCACCGGACGTCACGGCATAGCCACGCATCCAATACGTAGGCGTACCGCGGTTTGACTGAATGGTGACCACGCTGCCCGAGTTTTTTAACGCCTCTTCCAGCGATGTGGCCTGACGGGCGGTAATCAGCTTATTACTGATCACCTGAACCGACTGTGCCGTTTGCTGCAACGACGTACTGGTGCGTAAAGCGGAAGAGGAAGTGCCAGGGTTCAATACCGTTTCATCTTCACTGCCTGCACTGACGGTAATCGCTGGCAGCGTTTTGTCACTCGCCTGCGCCACTTCCGCATCATTAGCGCGGGAAGAAACAATGGTCAGCGTGCCATTATCCGTCGTCGTCAGTAATAACGGCGTACCTTGCAGTAAGCGTAAAATAGCCTGACGCGTTGAATAATTGCCATTCAGCGCGGCACTCTGGTAATTCGCCACCAGCGCAGGATTAAAAGAGAGTGTCTGCTTGCTTTGATTGGCGATTGCCAATAGCCCTTTTTGCAGGTCGCCCGCAGGAATAGAAAATGCCACGGTGTCATTTTCACCCGCCGCATATGCAGCCACAGGAACGGTCGTCGCCCCCACGAATAACGCAGAATTCATTGTCAGCATAGTAGTGAAGAATAAGCGCTTCCTAACACTCAGCCCCAGAGCAGGAGAGGCAGCATTACCTTTTTTCATTTTTCCCTCGTCAATTGCTTCAAAAAATCAGTTTTTATTGGTCTTCGTATGATTTGTGCAATGACGATGAAAAAGTGACAGCAGGAAAGTCATTTTTCCCGTAATTATTTTTTCTCGGTAGAAAACAGATTGATTTGGAAAAACCTTTTCTCTGTATTTTTAAATATAAAAAATGAATCACTCTTCTGAATCGCCTTTTTTATCTCCCGCTAAGAAACATCCAGAAATAGCGATTTACCCATTCCAATCAGTAACAGAACATTTCTAACTAACGATAGAAAAAAAACGTGGTTTGACTCCTGCAAATTTTGACTTAAAAACAGCACAGGACGCATCGTTCCTTTTGTTCTGCGGCCCTGGGGTATCCCGGTTCAAGCATTGTTGTGATTTACGCGATTTAAGGATGCCCATGTACACAGAGGCTGTTAAAAAACCCGACTTACTGTCGCTGATATTTCGCAGCGATTATCGCTGGCTAACGGACAAATTACGCCGCCGTATTGCCTACGGCTGTGAAGCGGAGGATGTCGCCTCAGAGGCATTTCTACGTTTGGCCTCGCTACCAAATCTTGCCAACGTACAGGAACCGCGCGCGATGCTCACCACGCTCGCCAAACGCGTACTGTATGAAAACTGGCGTCGCCGCGATCTGGAAAAAGCCTATCTCACCGCGCTGGCAAGTAAACCTGAATTTCACCATCCGTCGCCGGAAGAGCAACAGCTGTTGATGGAAGCGCTGCTCACTATCGATCAGGCGCTGGATGGACTATCCACCAAAGCACGGCAGGCATTTCTGTTCAGCCAGCTTGATGGCATGACCTATGCCGACATTGCCGTACAGCTCGATGTCTCCGCCAGTATGGTGAGAAAATATATCGCCAAAGCGCTGACCAACTGCTATCTGGCCACGCAGGACAGCAGCGACTTATAGGTGAACCGCATGGCAAGACGACACATGGATGACCCAATTGCCGAACAGGCGATTGAATGGATGGTGCTGCTGCGTTCCGGCGAAGCAACACAGACCGATTACGATGAATACCGCCGCTGGCGATACGAAAATCCGCTGCATGAGCGCGCCTGCCAACGCATCGAGCAAACGCTGGGGAAATTTCAGCCGCTTCTCGCCGCGCTGCCTCACGAACCGATTCGCCAGGCGCTATTAGCCCCCTCAGGTCGGCGCAAAGTCCTGCAATATGGGCTGGGCATGGTGGCTGTCGCCTCGCTAAGCAGCCTGCTACTTAACCAGCATTACCCCCTGTCACCGCTTCTATCTGACGTGAAGACCGCCACGGCACAGCGCCAGCAGGTTCCGCTCAGCGATGGCAGCACGCTCATGTTGAACGCGCGTACTGCCGTCGATATCAATGTGGAACCAGAAAATACCCTTCGTCAGGTCGGCATTCTCAACGGTGGTGTCTTCGCGAAGATTAAGTCGGACACACAGCGCCCTTTTATTATTGATACCCACATGGGCAATATCGTCGCGCTTCAGGCCAATGTGAACGTGCGTTATGAAAGCGGCGGCATCCACGTCGGCGTGTTGGATAACATCGCCAAGGTGACTAACCACGCAGGGCAAAGCCTGAACCTTCACGCGGGGCAAGGCGTCTGGTTCGATCGCTCAACGCTCTATCAGGTTGCCGTCACGTCTGAGGAAGAAATCGCCTGGATGCAGGGCCGTCTGGAAGTCCGCGATCGCTCGCTGGCGTCGGTCATCAGCGAACTGCGTGATTACACTCCCGGCATTATTCGGCTGGATCCCGCTATCGCCGATCTGCGCGTCAGCGGCAATTTCCCGCTAGATAACCTGAATTACACGCTGGATTCACTGGCGCAAACCATGCCTATAGCCATCGTACATACCACCGATTACTGGATACATATTCGCGCTGCCAAACCGACATAAACGGTAAGCCATCAAAAAATTTCACGCACGTGGTGACACTTTTCCTGCCTCGTTGCACATCGTTAATAGAGGTCATCACAATCCCGATGTTCAGGGCAGCATAAAGCGTCCGACACCGTCAGCAAGAGCAGCAGAGGAAAACGTGCAACAGGCATCCGTGCAACACCTTTCGTTAAACGCGCGCATTGATGCGGCACCTGCCGCACGGCATGACGTCGCACCCGCACAGCTATCGCGCAGTATGACGGTGGCGGTGCCCGCCCGGGGAGAAATGGGGAAGATTGCGCTCAGCTTTCTGACGGTCGCGCTGATCCATGCAGGTGTCGCTGCCTTACTCATCACGCGAACCACCGAATACACACCGATCAACCTGCTCAATCCAGCAGCCAGTATCAGCATTCAGGCCACGATGGTTGAAGCACCGGAACCCGAACCGATTCCCGAACCGTCGCCGGAGCCACCCGTGCTGACATCAGAACAGGGTGAGCGTGAAATTGCGCCCGTTCCTGAAAAGCCAGTCGTTGAGGAACAGAAAACACCGCCGCCTCCGGTCAAAAAAGAGATTCACCAGCCGCCGGTTAAGCCAGTGGTAAAACCGCAGCCCGTTCGCCCAAAAACCACCGCCGAGCGTCAGCCTGCGGCGCGTCCGGCACCGGAGCCGTCTCCCATTACACCGGAAGCGACGCCAGGCCCGCTGATGACCGCCAGCAAGGGCAACCTGATGCAGAACAGTCCTGGTGCTCAGCCTAAGCAGGTCGCATCCGTTGGCTGTGTCGTCCCGCAACCTGACTACCCTCGCCGCGCCAAGCGTCTCCAGCAGGAAGGCAACGTGCTGGTTCGTTTGGTGATTAGCCCTGAGGGACGCTTGATTCGACACGACATTGCTCGCAGCAGCGGCTATGACGCTCTCGATCAGGCCGCGATTGAAGCCGTGGCGCAGGCACGCTGTACGCCTTACCGCGAAAATGGACAGGCCATTACCGTCATGACGATTCAGCCCGTTAATTTCCGGCTGACTCACTAAGAAAGCACCCGCGTTGAAATAGCGCATTTGCTATTTCGCAAACACGCCCGAATCAGGTTATTGCATAAGAGGTCACACATGAACACGTTAGATATCCACCATTTCTGGCAGCAGGGCGACGTGGTCACCCACTCGGTAGCCATCATTCTGCTGATCATGTCGCTGCTGTCATGGACGGTCATGCTGCTCAAAGCACGGCAGTTGCTTACCCTGAACAAGAGCGTGCAATACAGTCGGAATACTTTTTGGCAGGCGACCAGCCTGCAAGAGAGCGTCGAGAAATTCGGTAAGCAGCGTTTTAACCCGTTCCGCGATCTGGTGATCGAAGGACATGCGCTGCTGAAACACCCACACAAATTCTCTTCCACGCTAGGCGGACACGTCGATCTCAGCGACTGGCTGGTACGCGGCCTGAGCAACACGCTGGACACCAACTCAGGGAAACTGCAATCCGGCCTCGGCACGCTGGCTTCTATCGGCAGTACCGCGCCGTTTATCGGTCTACTGGGCACCGTGTGGGGTATTTTTCACGCGCTGCAAACCATCAGCACTATTGGTCAGCCCGATCTGGCTCAGGTTGCAGGCCCCGTCGGTGAAGCCTTGATCATGACGGCGTTTGGCCTATTCGTGGCGATTCCCGCCGTATTAGGCTTCAACGCGATCAACCGCCGCAATCGCATCGTCCTGCATGCCATGAATCGCTTTGCGCACGATCTGCACGCTTATCTGCTGACTGGCGCGCGCGTGGATACCAGTATTACCGACCTGAATAGCGCAGCGCGGTATGAGCCGAGTCACCCCGTTGAGCGCTCCGCCTGAAGAGGAATATCGCCATGAGTATGTCATCCCCGTTTGAAAGTCAGGAAGACGCCCTGCTTAACGACATCAACATGACGCCGTTTATCGATGTCATGCTGGTGCTGCTGATCGTGTTCATGATTACCCTGCCGGTCATTAATCATGCCGTCAAAGTGGAACTGCCGCGCGCCAGCGTCGAGAAAATCAAGAAAGATCCACAGGCTGTCGATATCGCAATTACTGCAACCGGACAAATTAACTGGAATAAAGAAGCCGTTGATGATGCCCAACTGATCGCCAAACTCGATGCGGCCTCAGCCGAAGGCACTCACCCCAATATACGGCTGTTTGCCGATCAGGCCGTCGAATATGGTCGAGTGGCGTATGTCATGACAAGTGCCCAGCAGCGTGGCCTGAGCAAAATCGATTTCGTCCTGCAACCCGTCAAAGCCCCCTGACCTCCCTTTGCGTTCTGGTGCTGACAGCCGCGCCAGCATCAGAGCGCATCACTTTCTCTCCTCATCAAAACACCCCTGCGTAAAAAAGTTTCGTCGCGCGGTGACGCTTTTCTTTCTTCGTTGCACATCATGAGTAGAACACTGTCACGCATGGATACCGAATAATGCCTTCTCTTGATGAATCCCCCGTTCTTGCTACGTCGCAGACCGACACGCTTCAGTCGCTGGCCGGAGACGTGCTGGACTTCGCGGCCGCAAAAGGCGCGAGTCAGGCGGTCGTCAGCGTCTCGCAGGGAAACCGCCGTACGATCCGCGTCAGGAACGGCGATATTGATACGCTGACGCAAAACCAAAGTCGCTTCCTGTCCGTTACGGTCTACTTCGGCCAGCGCGCAGGCACCGTTTCTTCGACCTTGTTTAGCAAGGAAGCGTTGCAGGATGCCGTGGACGCTGCCAGCACGCTGGCAAAATATGCTGATGAGGACCCGTGTAGCGGTCTGCCAGAAGCGCAGCATTTCGCCCGTGATATTTACGATCTTGCGCTGCATAACGCCGATACGCTGACGGTTGAGCAAGCGCTGTCGCTGGCGCTGCGTGCCGAGCAGGCCGCCAATACCACACATGAACATGGCTACAGCGAGAGCACGGAAATCACCTCACAGCAGGGAGATTTTATTCTGGCGAACTCTGCCGGTTTTTCGGCGGGCTACCCGACGTCGTTGCACACCCTGTGGAGCCATGCGATTGCCCGTAACGATACACAACGCCAGCAGGGTTTCTGGCACACCACCGGCAGAGCACCGTCGCTGCTGGCTACGCCAGAAACTATCGGGCATACCGCCGCACAACGTGCAGTAGCACAGCTAGGTGCACGAAAACTCTCAACCCGCCGTTGTCCAGTGCTGTTTGATGCCCCCGTGGCGCACAGCTTGGTTCATCATTTGGTCGGTGCGCTGAGCGGCGCGGCACTTTATCGCTCCACGTCATTTCTGGGTCAGTGCCTCGGTGAAACCATCACTGCACCGCACCTGAGCCTGTATGAAAATCCGTTTATTCCCGGGGCACTGGCTAGCGCCTGCTTTGATACCGAAGGCGTCGCCGCGACTCCTAGGCATGTCATCCACGACGGCGTTGCACAAGGCTATTTTCTCTCAAGCTACAGCGCTCGACGTCTGGGGCTCACAACGACCGGACACGCAGGTGGATCCTATAACCTGACCGTCAGCAGCAGCCAAAGTCGCGCTGGCGATGACTTACCAGCGCTGTTGCGCCAGATGCACACAGGGCTGCTGGTGACCACACTATTGGGGCACGGACTGAACCCAATGACGGGCGACTATTCGCAGGGCGTGGCGGGCTTTTGGGTCGAAAACGGCGAAATTCAGTATCCGGTCGAAGAGATCACCATTGCGGGCAACCTGAAAACGCTGCTCCTGCAATGCGTCGCGCTCGGGGCGGACATCCACACGCAGGGCAATCTCTCCTGCGGTTCCCTATTGATTGAAGAGATGCAGATCGCCGGGCAGTAATCCCACATCGCGTCATAGAAACAGGATCACCATCATGGCAATACACGCTTCCAGAGCGCCAGTCTCACCTGCGCTGTCGGCATTTTCGCTGGAAACGACGGAGATAACGCACGCGCTGAACCACATCATGCAGCGTCAGGTGGACTATGCCGATCTCTATTTTCAACGCCGCCAGCAAGAAGGCTGGCAGTTAGAAAACGGTATCGTGCGCCCAACGGGATTTAGTCGCGATCAGGGCGTTGGCGTCCGCGCCGTCAGCGGCGAGAAAACGGCGTTCTCCTACACCAATGACCTCCGTCCGCAGGCGATTCTGCAAGCGGCCAATACCGTAAGAGAAATCAGCCGCCAGGGACAGACCGCCAGTGTGGCACTACCCGCATCGCTGCCGCACGGCATTACCGCGCTCTACCCGTCAGACAATCCCTTACTTGCCGTAACCGAAGAACATAAACGTCAGCTTCTGCTCTCGATCGACAAACAGGCGCGCGCCCGCGATCCCCGCGTGACGCAGGTAACGGCTTACCTGAATGCTTCACATGAAACCATTCTGATCGCCCGACATGACGGCAGACTCGCCACCGACGTGCGCCCACTCGTGAATCTGGTCATCAATGTCGTCGTCGAACAGCAAGGTCGTCGGGAAAATGGTTCCAGCGGTGGCGGGCGACGCCTCGACTACCGATTCTTTGCTGACGAGACGGTCAGCCAGTGGGTTAATCAGGCCGTCGATCAGGCGCTGAATAATCTGGATGCCAGCCCGGTGCCAGCAGGCACTTACAGCGTGATCCTCGGGGCTGGTTCGCCCGGTATTTTGCTGCATGAAGCTATCGGGCACGGGCTGGAAGGTGATTTTAATCGCAAAGGCAGTTCCGCATTTTCTAGCCTATTAGGAGAACGCGTTGCCGCGCCGGGCATTACCGTCGTGGATGACGGCACGCTCGCCAACCGGCGGGGTTCGCTGCATGTGGACGATGAAGGCACGCCGTCGCAGTGTACAACGTTAATCGAAGACGGCATCCTGCGCGGCTATTTACAGGACAGCCTCAACGCCAGACTGATGAATACCGCCCTGACGGGCAACGCGCGTCGGGCTTCCTACTCCGCGCTGCCGCTGCCGCGCATGACCAACACCTACATGCTAGCTGGACAATATCCCGCCGAAGAAGTGATCGCATCGGTCAAAAACGGCCTCTACGCCGTCGGCTTCGGCGGCGGGCAGGTTGATATCAGCAGCGGGAAATATGTCTTTTCCACCACGGAAGCTTACCTGATTGAAAACGGACGCGTCACCCGCCCGGTTAAAGGTGCCACGCTGATTGGTCACGGGCCAGAGGCGCTGCTACACGTCGCGATGGTAGGCAACGATCTGGCTTTGGATGACGGCAATATCGCCTGCACCAAAGAAGGCCAATCCCTGCCCGTCAGCGTCGGCCAGCCAACGCTTCGTATCGACAACATGACCGTAGGCGGCTCGCAGTAAGCCGTGCGTCACGGTTCATTGCCCCTACTCAATTTACTCACGATTTTCTCTGAACGGAGACACCATGTCAGACGCCATTATCACTGCCAGCGACACCTCGCTGGATGCGCTGCTCACGACTAGCGATAAGCCCATTTTGCTCGATCTGTGGGCGCCCTGGTGCCAGCCGTGTAAAACGCTGGCTCCTCTGCTGAACACGATTGCCGATAACACGCCAGACAACCTGACCGTCGCCAAGCTGGATGTGGAGCAATATCCGGCATTCATGCAGCGTTTTGGCGTGCGCGGTATCCCTACGCTGCTGCTGTTTAAAAATGGGCAAGAGATTTCACGGCAGATCGGCGTGAAAACGCTGGCACAGCTACGCGGCTGGCTGGAATCGCACGAGATTGCGATACAGAACACCGCACAGCCGCTGGCAGATACCCGCGTTACGTGGAGCACGTTCTATGATGATGCTTCGCTACACACGTTCCTCCACCAGCGGCTACGTCAGCATGCAGCGGACGGCAATATCGAGCACGCGTTTTCCCCCTATTGGCAGGACAACAAAGGCTCAGTCTCTGCTGCACTGGCGCACAGTGCAGACATTCGCATCTTTGAACGCATCACCGGACTACCTGCCGCGCTCGGCTTACTGCTGGAAAAACTGCCGAGCACCACACCAGAACAGGTTGATGCCCTCTTTGCGGCACTTGCTCCGGGAAAAACGGTAGATGGCGTTGCGCTGCAATGGCTGCACCGTTGGTTAAGTCACGAAGGGAATCCGTGGTCTGACTGGCTGGTAGATAAAACCGTAGATGGCTTGCGCCAACAGTGGGTTCAGGCAATTTCACGGCTGCTAGCGGGTGAAGCCGTGGCAGAAAGCGAATGGACGGCACTGCATCAGCAGGCGATAAGCTGGGAAGAAAAAGCGGCTACCGAACTGAGCCTGGAAAAGAATATTGCGACAATACTCGCCAGCCTATCGCCACCACCTGCCGCGTCCGACGCTGATAGCTGGCGGAGCATCAGTACCACTCTTGGCTTCGCGCTGGCGCAACTCCTGCAAATTAAAGATGGATGGAGCAGAGAAGAACGCGCAACGCCGGATAGACGCTTCCGCTGGTTTCAGGCACAGGAAGACGCCACGCCGAGCAAAAAGCTAACGGACGAGCAAATTATCGCGCTACGTGAACAATGGCTTCAGGAGAACCCAGATTTTTCTGCGAAAGAGGACGCTTTTTATCAGCGCTATCCGCAGCTGTCAGAAGCGCAGAAAATCCCCTTGCAGGAAACGCTATGGGAATTGCTTCGTCGTGCGCCCGCCTTCAAATCACAGCTGGACTGATACCGCAGTCTGCACCTCCATAACGCGGCGTTGACGCGTCCTTCCGATCACGCATGATGCTGGCAGCCACACTGTCAGCATCATGCGTGATAGCGAAAAAGTAGATAAGCCTGCCGCCCCTCCAATAAACCTGATGATTCAATAGTAAAAAAATGGTCGAATAGCCATGACAGGTAACGATTAACATTGCTATCGAGGCACGGTTGATACCGTTGTTAGAGGATGTAATAAGGAAGGTGAGCGTGGCAGAAAAAGAAGAAATCTTTTCCACTCTTCAACAGTTTTTGGACAGTATTTATGAAACGGTTTCTGAACAATATGAAGGTGTATTAACCAAATGCTCTGGAAACACTGAGTATCCAAGCGGTCAATTTATCGTTTATATCAGTCTATTCCCTCAGGAAGTTGAGCTTATTTTTGAGGGAAAGGATGCAGGCAACAGTGAGAACGTGATTAAGCTGATTGCATGTACTCCAGATGGAGAGGTGTTGAACGATGGGATTTTCACGCTATGTGGTGAGCTTGCCGATATCAAGATAGCGCTGGATGCTCATAGAACACACGTAGCCGATGAGCTCGCCACGCTTTTACTTTTTTGATAGCACATTGACTATCGATGTGACGATTTTCAGGCAACACATCCACACACTTTCCCACTCGGGTGAATAACCATGCAAGACGAATCGACGCAAAACTATTTTGAAACCAGTGATGGAGCCGTTCGCATTTGGATCGAACAAGGCACATCTATCCAGATCCAAGCAATGACAGAACATCACGATCCCGTTGAGCTCTCTGCATCGGAAGCATTGGAAATAGCAAACGTGCTGCAAAAATTCGCGACGTGTCTCTGAAAAGTGACGCGATGAGCGGATTTCGTGTTGCTATCTATACCTACATTACGCTTCTTCTCCAGCTCTCACACCGCTGCGCATCGAGATCGACCAATGCGCTGGCGGTTTCTTCGCGCCAGCGTTTCAGGAGTGCTTTCCTGCCGGTCAGCCCCAGCGTCATGGTTATCTGCTCGCTTTCACCCGGCTTTTCCGCCAGCAGGCGTAGCGCAGGCAGCGGCAATGCAGTGTGAACCAACAGGCGGCAAAGCGCGGCGAAGCTGGCCTCCATCGGCCGATGCGCAAACGCAAAGCCCGCTAGCTCACGCCAGTCGTCTTCATCCAGCTCGGTATTTCCTGTCTGCGGCAGTGCGAGGTTAAGCGGAATCAGGCGCTGTAACCAATGCCAGTCACGCGCCAATTGCTGACTTCCCTGCTCCGCCAGTCTATGCCCTGCGTCACTCAGCGGCAGCACCGCCATCGCACTGTAACAGCCACTGCTAGCTTCAAGATGACTGCCAATACGCACCAGTTGAAACCCACACGACTGCCAGAACGCCCACAGTTCTGGCTGATAACCGAAGCTAACCGACAGATAATCCAACGCTTGTCGCTGTGCCTCACGCCTCTGTTCTGCAATGAGCGCACGGCCAATCCCTTGTCGGCGACATGACGATGCCACTGCAATCCGGCTCACGCGGCGAGCACGCAGCGTCGGTGCCTGCCATAAACCAGCGTGTGCCGCTAGCGACTGCGCCACCAGATTACCGCGCGGGCGTCGCCGTCCTGCCCATACCTCATGAGCCAGCGAGTCCGACAGTCCACCTTCCTCCACCAGCCACAGCACACCACACATCTCGCCCGCCATCTGTGCGCTGGCAATATGCATACCCGGCGCATCCATCAGGCGGCGCAAATCCAGCGGCGAAGTACGGTAATGCGCGCTGCACAAGAGCGCATAGCACCATGCCAGACGCTCAGGATGTATTAGCCAGTCGTCGGCACATTCGGTTCGACTTTCCAGCGCAGAAGAGGGAATAGATCGAGCGGGCTGTGGCGGGGACTGAAACGCGTCGGGCTCGTTGAATAGCAGCGCCTGATCCAACACCCGCTCCAGCGGATCGTTAGCGGCCCAGCGCAGAGGCTCTTTCAGCGTAAACGCCCGCCACTGAGGCAGCGTCGCACAGAACTTCAGCAGAAATCCCCGTCCGGTGCCTTCGTACCCCTGTACCGTCGTGGTCATCAGAATGCGGGAAAAATACGGTAACAGCGCGGAGAGTACGGAAGACGGAATCGCCGCCGCTTCATCAATTAACAGCCAGTCGATATCGGGCGCGCCATGAAGGCGGCAATGTGCGAGCAGCGCATCCGGAGCCCAGAATTGCTTCTCGGTACGTGCGTGCTGTTGCAGAATCTCCGCCGCGGCACGGGAAGGTGCGGTAATCCAGCAGGCTCCCCGACTGCGCTGCGTCAGCATGCCCGCCAGCGCTGATTTCCCCCGCCCGCGCGGTGCGGTAATCACAAACACGCCAGATTCTGCGGCATTCAGCTCATGCAGAATCTGCTGCTGTTGCGTTGTCGGTTCACCGTTCGCAGGCTGCCAGTCCGATCGCGCGGCAAGTGGCCGAATCACGACTTCCTGACCCTGCTGCCAGAGCACCACGTCCTCATCGGCCAACAGCTGGCGCTGAAAATGCTGGATAAAATGCGGGGTAGCAATCGGCTGTTCTTGTTCACTCCAGCGCAGGCTGTCTTCATCCGGCAAGGTCGGCCATGTCTGCCACGACGGCACCAGCATAATCAGCCAGCTACCGGCCTGTAGCGTGCCTGACAGCATCGCCAGCGCCTCGACGTCCACGCCTTTGCGCGCATCAAACACCGCGTGAAGAAACTCCCGCCCCAGGAGCGTCCGCACTCGACTGGCTGGCAGCGCAGTGACGGAATCAGGCGCGGACTCGCCGATCCACAGCCAGTCACCAGACGATTGGCGGCTGAGCGCCAGCGCCTGTTCTTCACACCAGCTCGGTTCGCCGCTCAGCACCAGCAATCGCCGGACGCCATAGCGCTGCTGCTGGCGTTGGCTGTGGAGAAAATCACGCAACATCATCACACGCGCCAGATGAATCAGGTCTTGCCAATCAGCAGGGAAAGCAACCCTGCGGCGATCAGCGGTCCAACGGGAACACCGCGAAACAGCGCCACGCCCATAACCGTGCCCACCAGCAGCCCCGCTACCACGGAGGGCTGGTTGCTCATCAGCGACACGCCGCGTCCGCCAAGCCAGGACACGGCAACGCCAATCAGAATCGCCAACAGAGATTTCCAGTGCAGGAAGGAATGCATGACTTCACTGGCGGTAATTTTTCCGCTGGCAATCGGTGCCATCACGCCAATCGTCAGAATGACGATACCGATGCTCAGGCCGTATTTTTCCACCCACGGAAAATAGCTGTTCAACGGTGTGATACGTACCGCCAGCAGAACCAAAATCGCCAGCGTGACGGTCATGTTGTGGCTGATGATACCCAGCCCCGCCAGGACGAGCAGAATTAACAATGTTGGATCGAGATAGGTCATGGATGCGAGTCTGTCGAAAGTAGTCGGATTGAGTGTTAAGCAAACCGCGATGATAACATTAATCAGGGTCAGGGGCAGGAATCGAAGTAAAGGCCAAGTGAGCAAATCATTCGGGCAGAGACGAGAATAGAAAGGCAGCTTTTCGAGAGAGAAATGGGCAAAACATTCAGGCCGTCAGCCTATCGCCGACCGGCGACCTGAACGTAAACGATTGCGCAGTTAGTCTAATTTTACACCGATACGGTGCGCAACTTCTTCATACGCTTCAATCAAGCCACCGAGGCTCTGACGGAAACGGTCTTTATCCATTTTGTTCAGCGTTTCTTTGTCCCACAGGCGGCTACCGTCTGGTGAGAACTCATCACCCAGCACAACTTCACCTTTGAACAGACCGAACTCCAGCTTGAAATCGACCAGAATCAGCCCGGCGTCGCCAAACAATTTGCTCAGCACGTCGTTCGCCTTGTAGCTCAGCTCTTTCATGCGAGCCAGATTCTCTTCATTCACCCAGCCGAACGTCTTGCAGTAAGATTCGTTCACCATCGGGTCATGCATCTCATCGTTTTTCAGGAACAGATCGAACAACGGCGGGTTCAGCTCGATGCCTTCTTCGATACCCAGACGTTTTACCAGCGATCCCGCCGCGCGGTTGCGCACGACACACTCGACCGGCACCATGTCCAGCTTTTTCACCAGCACTTCATTGTCAGACAGCAGGCTCACCATTTGCGTTGGGATTCCAGCTTCTTCCAGTTTGCTCATGATGAAATGGTTGAACTTGTTATTCACCATTCCTTTACGGTCAAACTGCTCAATGCGTGCACCGTCTCCTGCTGATGTATCATTGCGGAACTCCAGCACCAGTAGATCGGGATCTTCGGTGGTGTAGACGGTTTTCGCCTTTCCACGATACAGCTCAGCTAGCTTTTGCATCTTTAATTACTCCACACAGTGAGGGTCAACAAGTACGACCCGATATTTAACGCTTCCCCGAACGGTTGCCGATAGCGCCCGTCAATTCGGGTAGAGATTGTTGAATGAAGAAGGGCCGGATAATCCGACCCTTGGTTTATTTATGCGTTATTTACTGAACGCCGCCTGGAATACGGCCACCAGCGCATCGTTCTGAGACTGGGTTAGCGTATGCCCTTTGGAGTCGATAAATTGCAGACTGCTGCGGTTATCTAAATCGCCGACCTGCAATTTGTAATCGCCGTTAGGCAGTTCAGGATTTTTCGCACCCAGGTCATCCCAGGTTCCGCCGCTCGGTGCACGATACGTCACGGAGACAGAACCCTGCGGACGGCTGCGATCGTTAACCTTCATGCCGATTTTGTCCAACGCGACAGGCAGACGATCCCACACCACGGTATACGGACCACGCACAATCAGCAGTGGCAAGCCAGTGTCATCCGCCCCGCTCTGCACATCCAGCGAACCAATGGTGCGGTTTGCCAGTGCGTTTTCGCGTGCGGTTGCCTGAGCATCCAGACCATTACTGAGCGCATTCAGCATCAGGCCAGTGTAGCGCTGAGCCTGATCGCCCTCCGTCACCGGCTGACCGTTCAGCTGTAATCCCAGCAGTTTCACGATCAGTGCGACCTGATAACCCTGCTGCTGGACGGAAATCTGATAACGCCCTTGATACGGGACATCTTCATCTTCACGCGGCCATGAGATCCAGTCGGTCGTCAACGTTTGGCTGGCATCCTGACGGCTGGCAATGGTGAACGCCTTGTCTTGCAACACGCGGATAACCTGAGACCAGAGCTGGCTGTTTTGCGCACTGTTTTCTAACAACAGCGTTGCCGTATCTCCTGATATCTGGGTACGGGAACCATTCAACAAAGCCAATGGCTGCACTGGAGGACGGATATCCAGCTCCTTGCCGACCGCACCATTCAGGGTAACTGGCGGTATATCAAAATCCCCGTTCTGCACCGGTAAAATCATCCCGGCAGGCGTATTCAGCGCGTGCAGCGCCGGAGCCTTCAGATAGGATTCATCGCCACTGACCTGACGCTTATAGCGCTGATCGCTGGAACAAGCCGCCAGCAACATCACGAGTGATATGCCAACAACTTTCGCCACCATCGACTTTTGTAATGAATAACTCATTAAATCTCCCTAACGATTACAGCAAACCCGCTTGCTTAAGTGCTTGCCCCATCACCGTACGACCGGAATCGGTCAGCGGTGTCATCGGCAGGCGCAGCGTATCGGTCGCCATGAGTCCCAATTCCTTACAGGCCCACTTCACCGGAATAGGATTGGGTTCAACAAATAATTTCTGATGCAGTGGCATCAGGCGCTGATTTAAACGGCGCGCTTCAACAAAATTGCCCTGTGCCGCCAGCTTGCAAAGTTCCGCCATTTCACGCGCAGCAATGTTCGCCGTTACGGAAATCACACCGTTACCACCGAGTTGCATAAAGTCCAGACCGCTGGCGTCGTCGCCGCTCAGCAAAATGAAGTCTTCACTAACCAGCTCTTGGATCTGGCTTACCCGACTTAAGTTCCCCGTCGCTTCTTTAATTGCGACAATATTTTTCACTTCGGACAAACGGGCAACGGTTTCCGGCAGCATGTCGCAGCCGGTGCGGGAAGGTACGTTATACAGGATTTGCGGCAGATCGGTATGCTCGGCAATCGCTTTGAAGTGCTGGTACAGGCCTTCCTGCGTCGGTTTATTGTAGTACGGTGTAACCGTCAGGCAGCCAACAACACCGGTGCCATGGAAGCGTTTAGTCAGTGAAACGCCTTCAGCGGTAGCATTCGCACCGGTTCCAGCGATGACAGGAATACGTCCGTCGCTCAGTTCCAGCGTCAGCAGCACAACATCGCCATGCTCGTCGTGACTCAGCGTGGCGGATTCCCCCGTCGTGCCGACAGAGACAATCGCCGATGTACCGCTAGCGACATGATAATCAATCAGTTTTTTCAAGCTCGCCCGATCGACGGCGCCTTTGGCGTCCATCGGCGTAACTAGCGCAACAATACTTCCCGTAAACATTGGCCATCCCCTCCACAAACAAGTGCTTCATGGTACTTTTGACTTCTATGCAAAAGCAAGCGGACAAGGGCGTTGTAGGTGCCTGACGCAGGTTTTTTTATGACGCAGTAAACGAAATTAAAAATGCTTCTGACGTTTTGGTACAAAAGCAGCCCGTTTACTGCGACTTATCCGTCACTCGCGGGACGTTTCAGGTTGTTTTTTACTCAACCGGTCAAATCCAAATATCATTTTCAGCCGTCCGCTCGCCGCCTTCATGACCCGTATTCAGCACGCCTTTCGGTTCAATGAGCAGCATTTTTACTTCGTGCTCTGCATAAGGCTTATGTTCAACGCCGCTTGGGACAACGTACATTTCCCCAGCATTGATATGCACATTGCCGTCACGAAAATCGATTCTCAGTTGGCCTTCCAGCACGATGAACGTTTCGTCCGTTTCGGGATGGGAATGCCAGATAAAATCGCCCTGAATTTTAACGATTTTAAACTGATAGTCATTCATCTCAGCGATCACTTTCGGCTGCCAGCGATCGTCAAATAACGCTAATTTTTGGGCAAAATTAATGGATTTATACATATCGTCTCTCCTTATGATGACGCCCTCAGGCTAGCGAAGCAGAGTACCGGTTGTATTGAACGATTGTGCAAGCAGGCTAAAGCGCAGTGAACATGCGCTGCCAGTGGCCGGGAGAAAGGCCAAATGCCTTTACGAAATGGCGCGTCATATGGCTTTGATCGGCGAAACCGGCTTGAGCAGCAATATCGACGAGGCTGCCACCAGCTAGCATGAGTCGCCGACAGTGTTCGAGACGGCGCATGGTGACGTAGCGGTACGGCGTCGTGCCGAAGAGTGCGCGGAAATCGCGTGTCAGACTCCAGCGATCCCGACCGCTCACCTGTGCCAGCTCATCAAGCGTAATGGTCTTATCAAAAGCATCATGAATATATTCACGCGCCCGCTCGGCAGCGTGATAGTCAAACAAACGCCGCGGATGCCGCTGCCCACCCACGGCCGATAGTGCCTGCGCCAGATCGTAGAGCACATCGTCTTCTTCCAACTCATCAAACGCCTCTTCCATTGCTCTGAGCAGCGGTTCTGTTGCCGCAAACAGACGTGGATCGTTGGATATACCGCCGTTAATGAAGGGCAAAGGTTTACCACCGAGTATTTTTTGAATCAGCGCGGGCTCAACGTAAATCATGCGGTACTGAAATCCGTCGACAGAACCCGCTTCGCCATCATGAATCTCATCCGGATGAAGCACCAGCGTTCCCCCCGACACGCTATTGCACAGGCTGCCGCGATAGTGAAAACGCTGCACACCGGATAGCGTCCGTCCAATCGCATAGGTATCGTGCCGGTGGGGATCGTAGCCATGGCCACGGAAAAAAGCCTCAATTCGTTCGAACGAGGCGGGATGCTGAGCCTGTTTTACCCAGTCGTTGTTTATTTGATGGCGTCGCATGATGAAAGGCGCTTTATCTCCAATGACCAGTGCTTACCTTATCGCGGAATGTCTACAATCACGAAATATTGTCTGATATACCGCAAGCGGCGTTAAAAATTGCTCCAGTTTTTTACGGTGGGCTATCCCTGCCCACCGCCCTTCGGGCCGCCGCAAGCGGCGTTAAAAATTGCTCCAGGCAATTTTTTATGTTTACCATGTGATTAATGGGAAAAAAGACAGGAAGCATGATGTTGCCAAGCTCACAAGAACACTATCTGGTTATTACCGCGCTGGGAGTCGATCGCCCCGGTATTGTCAATGCGATTACGCGCCACGTCAGTAGCTGTGGCTGCAACATCGAAGATAGCCGTCTTGCTATGCTGGGCAAAGAGTTCACCTTCATTATGCTGCTGTCCGGTAGCTGGAACGCAATAACGCTGATTGAATCAACCCTGCCGCTGAAAGGCGCGGAGATGGATTTGCTGATCGTGATGAAGCGGACGGAGTCACAGGCTAGCCAACCAACCCCTTCTACCGTCTGGGTGAAGGTTGACGTTGCCGACTCCCCTCACATCATCGAACGTTTTACCGATTTGTTCGATTCTCATCAGCTAAACATTGCTGAGCTGGTTTCAAAAACCCAGCCCGCCGAGGGTGACAAGCCGCCGCAGCTGTATATTCAGATTGCCGCACACAGTTCTGCCACGCTGGATAGCTCAATTATTGAGCCAGCCTTTCATCAGCTATGTACAGAATTGCACGCACAAGGCAGTATTAGCGTCGTTAACTATGCCCAGTAGCATAACGCTGAAAGATTATGGGTATATCCACAGCATGAAGAGAAACAAGACGGAGAGTCGTGATGAACACACTGAAAGCCGGTGATATTGCACCGAAATTTAGCTTGCCCGACCAAGATGGCGAACAAGTAAATTTAACCGACTTCCAGGGACAGAAAGTGTTGGTGTATTTCTACCCTAAAGCGATGACGCCAGGATGCACCGTTCAGGCCTGCGGCCTGCGCGATAATATGGACGATTTGAAAAAACATGGCGTTGAAGTCCTCGGTATTAGCACGGACAAATCAGAAAAGCTGTCCCGCTTCGTCGAGAAAGAAGTCTTAAATTTCACGCTGCTTTCTGATGAAGATCATCAGGTTTCAGAAGGATTTGGCGTTTGGGGAGAAAAAACCTTCATGGGGAAAACCTATGACGGTATTCATCGCATCAGCTTCTTGATCGACGAAAACGGCAAGGTAGAGAAGGTTTTTGACGACTTCAAAACCAGCAACCACCACGACATCGTTCTCGATTATCTGAAAAACGCCTGATTCGCGGTTTTCAGCTCGTCCACCGGCACCGTCATACGTGCCGGTTTTCTCTGCCATTCTCTCTCTTCACCACGTTTTTCCCGCTCGGGCATTTCTTTGTCTGCCATCGCTGGCTAAGATAGTCAGCAGAATGTTTTCACGTTAGCTGTTGATAAGGTTATCTTCCGTTATGTCTATTCGGTTAAGAAAAACGGTCATGTCCGTCCTGTTTGGGACATTACTGGCTGGCAACCTGCTTCCTGCTCAGGCCGACACGCAGGATCGGCTGCCGGATATCGGCACCACCGCAGGCGGTACGCTCAGTATCAATCAGGAGCTGGCAATGGGCGATTTTTACGTCCGCCAGCTGCGAGCGGGTGCGCCGCTTATCAACGATCCGCTGCTGTCCAATTACATTAATCAGCTCGGCAACAGATTGGTCAAACAGGCTGATTCGGTGCGTACGCCGTTCCATTTTTACCTAATCCGTAATGACGACATCAACGCCTTCGCCTTCTTCGGCGGCAACGTAGTGCTGCATTCCGCGCTGTTTCGCTACGCCGATAGCGAAAGCGAGCTGGCCTCGGTGCTGGCACATGAAATCTCTCACGTTACCCAGCGCCATCTGGCACGAAGCATGGAATCACAGCAGCGTAGCGCCCCACTCACCTGGGTCGGCGCGCTCGGTTCTATTCTGCTGGCGATGGCCAACCCACAGTTGGGAATGGCGGCGCTCAGCGGCACGCTGGCGGGCGCGCAGCAGGGCATGATTACGTTCACGCAGGCGAACGAGCAGGAAGCCGACCGTATCGGTATTCAGGTATTGCAGCGCGCGGGCTTTGATCCGCAGGCCATGCCGAACTTCCTGCAAAAGCTGGCGGACCAATCTCGCTATGCCTCCAGACCGCCGGAAATGTTGCTGACTCACCCCTTGCCGGAAAGCCGCCTGTCCGATGCCCGCAACCGCGCCAACCAGATGCGCTCAACGCCGGTGCAATCTTCTCAGGATTTCCTGTTCGCCAAAATACGCACCTTTGGTATGTATGGCTCACCGGAACGTCCGCTGAACAACGATCTGCTGGAGCAATGGGAAAAAGGCAACGTACGAGAGCAACTGGCCGCGAAATATGGCCGCGCGATACAGCTTTATCAGGCGAAGAAGTACGATGAAGCACGTAATGTGCTGCAACCGCTGCTAAGCAGCGCGCCTGAAAATCCGTGGTTTCTGGATATGATGACGGATATCGATCTGGGACAAAGTCGCGCGACACAGGCTATCGCCCGTTTACAAAACGTGCCCGGAATGCAGGCGAACCCGGTACTTCAGCTTAATCTGGCGAATGCCTATGTGGAAGGGAAACAGCCCGCTGCCGCCAGCAAAATACTGTATCGCTACACCTACGCGCACCCTGACGATTCGAACGGCTGGGATCTGCTGGCACAAGCCGCAGCAGCACAAGGACAGCGGGCAGAAGAACTGGCCGCACGAGCGGAGAGTCTGGCACTCAGCGGCCAGCTCGATCAATCTATTCGGTTACTGAGCAACGCGAGTTCACTGGTTAAATTGGGGAGTCTGGAACAGGCGCGTTACGACGCCCGCATTGACCAGCTCCGCCAGTTGCAGCAGCGCTTCCGCCAGTACCAGAAATCCTGATAAGGAGCATGACGATGACACCGTCCTCAACCCAAACACCTGTGACGATTTACCACAACCCACGCTGCTCCAAGAGCCGTGAAACGCTGGCGCTGCTACAGGAACACAATATCACGCCCAACGTCGTGCTCTATCTCGACACGCCGCCCGATGCCGCAACGCTGGCTCAGCTTATCAAGCAGTTGGGCTTGACTAGCGCGCGCGAATTGATGAGAACCAAAGAAGAGATTTATCAGCAGTTGGGGCTGGCCGATGCCGCACTAACGGAAGCGCAGCTGATTCAGGCGATGATCGATAATCCGAAGCTCATCGAGCGCCCTATCGTCGTGGCACAAGGTCAGGCACGTATTGGCCGTCCGCCGGAACAGGTGCTGGAAATACTGTAGTTGTAGGTAAAACGATAGCCGTAAGCGATCCTCAACGACGATCGTTAATAACGATCGTTAACTACAGCCCGAGGATCTCTTTCACAAAAGGAATGGTCAGCTTGCGCTGTGCGGTGATGGAAGCATGGTCGAGCTGATCGAGCGTCATAAATAACGTACGCATTTCCCGATCCAGGCGCTTAAGCAGAAAACGGCTGACGTCTTCCGGCAATTCGAATCCGCGCAGTCTGGCACGCAGCTGTAGCGCTTCCCCTTTTTCGTCATCCGACAATGGTTGCAGCTTGTAGATTTGTCCCCAATCAAGGCGAGAAGCCAGATCGGGCAGACGTAAATTCAGCTGACGCGGCGGACGATCGCCAGTAATCAACAGCCGAGCACGCCCTGTTTCCTGAATGCGGTTATACAGATTAAACACCGCCATTTCCCACTCTTCATCGCCCGCGATAGATTCGATGTTGTCGATACACACCAGCGCCAGCTGCTCCATCCCTTCCAGCACATCGGGTACAAAGTAGGCACGTTTATCCAGCGGCACATAGCCCACCGCACGTTCCTGACGCGACAATTCGGCGCAGGCAGCATGCAGCAAATGGCTGCGCCCGCCCCCTTCGCGTGACCAGAAATAGATGTAGCTACCATGCTCCTGATACAAAGCATTATTGACGGCGGCAAGAAGAGACGCGTTTTCACCCGGATAGAAACTGGCAAATGTTTCGTCATCGGGTAAGTAGAGTGGCAATGAAAGCTGTGCCGGCGTGTTCAGAATCACCTCAAGCAAAACGGGCAGGAAACGGATCGAGTTTATCACAGAAACCGGCCCCTGTTGAGGACGCGATACGCACGGCCTCAACAGGGGAGGAATAACGCGGTTATGAACGCGCGTCGTTCTCTTCCGGCGCATCGAGGATCTCTTCCTCTTTGCGGAACAGGCTGATGACCTTAAACACCAGACTCATGCCGATACCAACAACCGTCGCCAGCGCCATACCCTTCAGTTCGGTTGCGCCCAGGTGCACTTTCGCACCGCTGACGCCGATGATCAGAATCACTGAGGTCAGGATCAGATTCTGCGCTTTGTTGTAATCCACTTTGGATTCAATCAGCACGCGAATACCGGATGCACCAATTACGCCGTACAGCAGCAGCGATACGCCGCCCATAACGGGAACCGGTACAGCCTGAATCGCCGCCGCCAGTTTGCCCACGCAGGAGAGCAGAATCGCGAGGATTGCTGCACCGCCGATCACCCAGGTGCTGTACACTTTGGTAATCGCCAGCACGCCGATATTTTCGCCGTAGGTCGTGTTCGGTGTGGAGCCAAAGAAACCAGACAGCACGGTAGAAATGCCGTTGGCGAACATGGAGCGGTGCAGCCCCGGTTCACGCATCAGGTCTTTCTTCACGATATTCGCCGTCACCACCAGGTGACCAACGTGTTCCGCAATCACCACCAGCGCCGCAGGCAGAATCGCCAGAATGGCAAACCACTCAAAACGTGGCGTATAGAATGTCGGCATCGCGAACCAATGTGCTTCACGAATCGGAGTCAAATCCACCACGCCCAGCGCGAACGACAGCGCATAGCCCGCCAGTACCCCGATCAGAATCGGGATGATCGCCAGAAAACCGCGAAACAGCACCGAGCCCAGAATGGTGATTGCCAGCGTCGCCAGTGAAATCGTCACCGCAGTAGAATCGACAGAAGCGCCATCGGCAGGCAGCAGCCCAGCCATTCCCGCTGCGACACCCGCCAGTTCAAGACCGATAACGGCGACAATCGCCCCCATCGCCGCAGGCGGAAACAGCACATTTAGCCAGCCGGTGCCCGCTTTCTTAACAATCAGCGCCACCAGACAGAACAACACGCCGCACATAATGAAGCCACCCAGTGCAACTTCATACCCCAGCGGCAACAGCAGTAAAACCGGGGAAATAAACGCGAAGCTCGACCCCAAATACGCCGGGATTTTGCCCTTACAAATGAATAAATAAAGCAGCGTGCCCACACCGTTGAATAACAGTACGGTTGCCGGATTGATCTTGAACAGAATGGGTACCAGAACGGTAGCGCCAAACATCGCGAACAGATGCTGGAAACTCAACGGGATGGTTTGTAACAAGGGTGGTCGTTCACTTACCCCGATGGCGCGACGAGTCATCTTCAATATCCTCTGTAGTGTTACTATTTATGTGTGCAGGTAGACCCACACTTCTTATGTACTCGTAATACTTCAAGTTGCATGTGCGTTGGCTGCGGTCACTCACCCGAATCACTTACCTGAGTAAGCTCATCGGGATTCTTTCCCTTGCCGCCTTCCTGAAACTCGAATTATTTGGAGTTTCACAGCCAGACTTATCCCGCCCCACCGTAGTGAAGCAGGAATCTGTTGACTGCTGATGTATAAAAGAACCGCGTGTGACGTAACACAGGCCGTGGCGCACCATAGGAAATACTTAGGTTTACGCCAAAAAAAAGCCGACTATCAAGTCGGCTTACCTGTTATTTCGTACCAAATATTTTATCGCCCGCATCACCCAGGCCCGGCATGATGTAACCCTGCTCGTTGAGGCCTTTATCGATGGATGCCGTGTAAAGCTCGACATCTGGATGGGCTTTTTCCAGTGCGGCAATCCCTTCTGGAGCGGCAACCAGCACCAGCACCTTAATGCTGTGACAACCCGCTTTTTTCAGCAGATCGATCGTCGCGATCATTGAGCCACCGGTTGCCAGCATAGGGTCAACCACCAGCGCCATGCGCTCTTCGATATTGGAAACCAGCTTCTGGAAATAAGGAACAGGCTCCAGCGTCTCTTCATCACGGTAGATGCCGACAACGCTGATACGCGCGCTAGGGACATTTTCCAGCACGCCTTCCATCATTCCCAATCCTGCACGCAGAATCGGTACGACGGTAATTTTCTTGCCTTTGATCTGATCGACTTCAACCGGACCGCACCAGCCATCAATGGTGACTTTTTCGGTTGCCAGGTCAGCCGTCGCTTCGTAAGTCAGCAAACTTCCCACTTCGGAAGCCAGCTCACGAAAACGCTTCGTGCTAATATCGTTCTCACGCATCAAACCCAGTTTGTGTTTGACGAGTGGGTGTTTCACCTCGACGATCTTCATCATTATCTCCCCATCGGCTAGTGGACGGACAAAAACGCCAAACGCGTTTTTAAACACCGCTTGCGGCGGCCCGCAGGGCGGCGGGCACAAGAGCCCGTCGTAAAAAAAATCGCGGGATTATACCGCCTTTTTTACTTAGCGCCATATGATTAAGCCTGATCCAGATCAACCGAGAAGAGAAATTGTCGCCATTAACGAAAAATAGCCAGCCGATGACTCATCACTCGCAAACGATTGCCTACACTGTTAGAATTAGCGCGCATTATTTTTACCACAGTATGTTTTCTAAATACCGTGTTTTCTGAATACGACCCGTAACCTTCGTGGGGACTCAGCAGTGACCGACAAAACCTCTCTCAGCTATAAAGACGCAGGCGTGGATATCGATGCAGGCAATGCATTGGTCGACCGTATCAAAGGTGTAGTGAAACAGACCCGTCGCCCGGAAGTTATGGGTGGATTGGGTGGTTTCGGTGCCTTGTGCGCCTTACCGCAAAAATACCGCGAACCGATTCTGGTTTCCGGCACTGACGGAGTCGGCACCAAACTGCGCCTGGCGATGGACCTGAAACGCCACGATACGATTGGTATCGATCTGGTTGCAATGTGCGTGAACGACCTGGTCGTTCAGGGCGCTGAGCCGCTGTTCTTCCTCGACTATTACGCCACAGGCAAGCTGGATGTTGACACCGCTGCCAGTGTGATTACCGGTATCGCGGAAGGCTGTAAGCAATCAGGCTGTGCGCTGGTCGGTGGCGAAACCGCCGAAATGCCGGGTATGTATCACGGTGAAGACTACGACGTTGCCGGCTTCTGCGTCGGTGTCGTAGAAAAATCAGAAATTATTGACGGCAGCAAAGTGCAGAACGGCGATGTTCTGGTTGCCCTCGCTTCCAGCGGCCCGCACTCAAACGGCTATTCGCTGGTGCGCAAAGTGCTCGAAGTCAGCAAGACCGATCCAGAGCAGTTCGAGCTGGAAGGCAAATCACTGGCCGATCACCTGCTGGCCCCGACCAAAATCTACGTGAAATCTATACTGTCCCTGATTGAGAAAGTCGATGTCCACGCCATTTCTCACCTGACCGGCGGCGGCTTCTGGGAAAATATCCCACGCGTTCTGCCAGAAGGCATGCAGGCGACGATCGACGAATCCAGCTGGCAATGGCCTGCCGTTTTCAACTGGCTGCAACAGGCCGGTAATGTCAGCCGTCACGAAATGTATCGTACTTTCAACTGCGGTGTTGGTATGATCATCGCACTGCCAGCCGAACAGGCAGACGAGGCCGTTGCATTACTCAACAGCAGCGGCGAAAACGCATGGAAAATCGGCGTCATTACTCAAACCGATGCCGGAGACGCAGTGGTTATTAACTGATGAAAAACATCGTTGTGCTGATTTCAGGTCATGGAAGCAACTTACAGGCGTTGATTGACGCCTGTAAGAACGGACGCCTTAAAGGAAAGATCGTCGCCGTATTCAGTAATAATGCGGAGGCTTACGGGCTAGAACGCGCACAGGATGCGGATATTCCTACGTGCGTCCTGAACCCTGAAGACTTTGCCGACCGTGCCGCATTTGATGCCGCACTGGCAAATGAAATTGAGCAATATGAGCCGGCGCTGGTGGTTCTGGCAGGTTACATGCGGATTCTTAGCCCGGAATTTGTTGCCCAGTTTGCCGGCAAAATGCTGAACATTCATCCTTCTCTGCTGCCCAAATATCCCGGCCTGCATACACATCGCAAGGCACTGGAAAATGGCGATCGGGAACATGGGACATCCGTCCATTTCGTCACCGATGAACTGGATGGCGGCCCACTGATTCTGCAAGCGAAAGTGCCTGTATTCAGTGACGATACGGAAGAAAGCCTGAGCGAGCGCGTGAAGACGCACGAGCATACGATTTATCCGATGGTCATCAACTGGTTCCTGAACGGCAGACTGGTGATGCGTGATAATGAAGCCTGGCTGGACAGCGTGCGTATTCCACCACAGGGCTACGCTGCCGAGTGATGTTGTCAGCTCATCGCTTCATCATAGAGTAAGGCTCCCCTGCGGAGCCTTACTTTTTATTACGTCTTCTTTTCTACATCCACTCATTAATTATCACCCTTTTCCCTTCCCTCTCTGCGCTTTAAATATTTACTAATCTTTACGAAATAATCACTAAGACTCAGATAAAAAAGGACATTTCTATCAACCCAAATTACACACACTCTTCATCGGTTGAAAACGAAAATGACAATGATTATCTTTCCCCATCTTAAATTTTGTGAACTCCACCATGCGTACCGTCTTACTGCTTTGCCTGCTGTTTCTTAGCCCACTTTTGCAGGCAAAAACCGTCACCGACATTTTAGGCCGACAGGTCACGATCCCAGACAATCCTCAACGCATCATTCTTGGCGAGAGCCGCATGCTGTATACGCTGGCGTTGCTCCAACCTGATAATCCGGCAAAACATGTCGTCGGCTGGCCGGGAGATATGGCGCGCTACGATGCGCAGAGCTGGTCACGCTATATCGAAAAATTCCCACAGCTGAGCCAGATCCCCCAGTTAGGTAACGGCAGCCTGCAAGCGATGAATGCAGAGATGCTGCTGCCGTTAAAACCCGACATGGTCATTCTGCCACGGCTGGCAAAAAATGCGGCTAATGAAGACCTCCTGCAACAAACGCTGACCCGTGCGGGGATCCCGTTTATTTACGTCGATCTGCGTATCGATCTGCTTAACAACACATTGCCCAGTATTCATCTACTCGGTGAAGTACTGAATCAATCTTCGCGCGCTACCGCCTTCAGCAATTTCTATCAGCAGCATATGGACGTGATTCGCCAACGCATCGCGCAATATCACGGCAAGAAACCGACGGTCATGCTGCATCTGCATCTGGGCAGACGGGACACCTGCTGCACCACGGCGGTCGGCGGCAGCCTTGGCGATCTGCTGACTTTCGCTGGCGGCGAGAATATTGCCAGCGGCACCATCAATAGCGTCTACGGAGAGCTGAGCCCGGAGCGCGTGCTGGCCGCCAATCCCGACGTCTATATCGCCACCGGCATGGCAGGGCCGGAGGGCAAACGTTTCTCCAGCCTGATGCTCGGACCTCTGGTTAATGCAGAGCAGGCGAAAGAGAGCTTCGACACACTTATCCGTCAGGAACCTATTTTGTCTCACCTGCGCGCCGTGCAAACAGGCCATGCCTGGAGCATGTGGCACAACTTCTACCTCAGCCCGTACCACGTCGTCATGGTCGAAATGTTTGCCAAGGCGCTCTACCCGGAGCGATTTGCCGATATCGATCCGCAACAAACACTACAACAACTTTATCAGCAGTTTTTACCTATTGAATTTTCAGGGATTTATTGGAGTCAGATTTCACATGAATAAAAAGACCACGTTACGTCACGGCTGGCCGCTGCTGGCACTGTTGCCGTTTAGCATTCAGGCAGCCATCGTTGATGGCAAAGCAGACACAATAGTGGTAAACGCCACCACTGGCGATCAGGCAGGAAAAGAAGCCGGCTATCAGCCGCATAAAACCGTGACCGGCACCCGTACGGAAAGCCGCCTGCTGGATGTCCCGCAGGCCGTCAACGTCGTTCCGACTCAGGTACTCGACGATCGTGCGGTACGCAACATTGATGAAGCGCTGTATAACGTCAGCGGCATCACCCAGTCCAATACGCTGGGCGGCACACAGGATGCCATCATCAAACGTGGCTTCGGCGATAATCGCGACGGATCCATCTTTCGTGATGGCGTTCGCTCCATTCAGGCACGTAACTTTACGCCCAGCAGCGAACGCGTTGAAGTTCTGAAAGGTCCGGCTTCCATGCTCTACGGCATGGGCGAACCCGGCGGCGTGATCAATATCATCAGTAAGAAGCCCGAACTGGTACAGAAAACGCACATTGAAGGCTGGGGAAGCAGCTTCAAAGGCGGCGGCGGGCAGTTGGATGTCACCGGTCCGTTAGGTACGTCCGGCTTGGCTTACCGTATGGTGGTCGATCACGATGAAACTGATTACTGGCGCAACTTCGGGCGTAACCGCCAGACGACGGTTGCGCCGTCGCTGATGTGGTACGGCGAAGACACCACCGTGCGCGTAGCCTACGAACATATGGAATACCTGACACCTTTCGATCGCGGCACTCTTATCGATCCGGGGACGGGCAAGCCGGTTAATACGCCACGTGATCGCCGCTTTGATGAAAGCTACAATGCGACACGCGGCGATCAGGACAGCGTCACCATGCAGGTTGACCGTAATCTGAATGACCGCTGGAAAAGCAGCCTGACCTATTCGTATAACCGCAACCGCTACAGCGACAATCAGGCGCGGGCGATGAGTTATAACGCTAACACAGGAATACTGACTCGACGTGCAGATGCAACCGCCGATGCACATTCTCAGGCTCAAATCGTCCAACTGACGCTGAATGGCGATGTGGACTGGGGACGCATCAATCACCAATTGCTGCTTGGATTTGATTACGAAGCAGACAGAACATTCCGTGGTGATATGATTCGTGCAACAAAGAGCACATCTGGATTTGATATTTATAATCCGGTCTATGGGCAGCTCCCTGCGTCAACTAACGTTCTCGCCGCCGAAAGCGATCAGCGTGAAAATATCGATAGCAAAGCCTTCTTTATGCAAGATGCTATTCGTCTTAACGATCGCTGGCAGTTGCTGGGTGGTCTGCGTTATGACACGTTCGATACGATGTCTGGCAAAGGGCGTCCGTTTGTCACGCGTACTGACAGCACCTACAGTCGCGTTGTCCCACGTGCGGGTGTGGTTTATAGCCTGACATCCTATTCTTCGCTTTATGCCAGCTATAGTGAATCATTCAAACCGAACACCTCTATCGCTACACAAATCGATTCACTGCCACCAGAGTTAGGACGATCTTACGAAATAGGAACCAAATGGGACCTGCCCAACCGCATTACTGGTAACGTGGCGTTGTTCGATATTGAAAAACAAAACGTAATGGTGGACGAGCTGATAAATGGTCAAACGGTAACACGCACTGCAGGCACGGTACGTTCGCAAGGTGTCGAACTGGATCTGGCGGGCAATATCACCGATTCCTTAAGCCTGATCGGTTCCTATGCCTATACCGACGCTCGCGTCACTGCCGATCCAAAAAATAACGGCAAACGCATGCCTAACGCTGCGCGCCATACCGCCTCTCTGTTCCTGACGCAGGACTTCGGCAACATTGGTTTGGCGGCTGGTGACGATCTTCGTGCTGGCGCAGGCGCGCGCTACGTCAGCCGTCGCGCGGGTGATGCAGCAAATACCTTCTATCTGGATGATTACACCGTCGCCGATGCCTTTGTTGCCTATAGTCTGCCGCTCAACGGTTACAAGGTGAAATGGCAACTCAACGTGAAGAACCTGTTCGACCAGACCTATTATCCCTCCAGCGGTAACAATCTGCGCGTCGCCGTCGGTGAACCGCGTCAGGTGGTACTGCGCGCCAGCGTCGATTTCTGATGCACTTTCGCCCCGCGTCTCACCGATGCGGGGCACCTTGCTGTGTTTCATTCCACATTCAGCGTTCAGCACCAGCCTCCCCGCCGCTATACTAGCGTTGGCATACTCATGCTAGCGTGACCTCGGTAACTACGGTTCACGTCCCTTTTATCAATTAAGGATTCACTATGTCCGGTACGAGCAATTCCGTTCGGCTACGACCGCTGGAGCGGGACGATCTCACTTTTGTTCATCAGTTGGATAACAATGCCAGTGTGATGCGTTATTGGTTTGAAGAGCCTTACGAGGCTTTTGTCGAACTCAGCGATCTGTACGACAAGCATATTCATGACCAGAGCGAGCGGCGCTTCATTATTGAACACGAGCAGACCAAAGTCGGTCTGGTTGAGCTGGTGGAGATTAACCATATCCACCGCCGCGCGGAATTTCAGATCATTATCGATCCCGCGTATCAAGGCCGCGGCTACGCCAGCACGGCAGCCAAGCTGGCGATGGATTACGGCTTTTCGGTGTTGAACCTCTACAAGCTGTATTTGATTGTGGATAAGGAAAACCAGAAGGCGATCCACATCTACAGCAAGCTCGGGTTTGAGGTCGAAGGCGAACTGATCCACGAGTTTTTCATCAACGGTGAATATCGCAACACGATCCGCATGTGCATTTTCCAACATCAATATCTGGCGAAGCACAAAACCGTGACGGGAACCGGCGGCGAAGCGCCGGGAAGTTCCATCAGTCAGTAAGGTAAAAAGATCGAGTTTCTCTGTTATCCGGCATCAAAAATTATGCAGCGGTGAGCTTGACCGCCGAGTGAGCGACAGGACGTCGCGAAAGCCAGTGCCGCGTAGGGAACGCGTCACTGGCGGCTCGGTTAGCGGTCATGAACACCGATGGAACCGCGTAGCGGCATAATTTAGCCAGAAGCCAGGGTTCGCAGGGCTGCGGCGCTTGAGCGCCCTGCGTCGGGCGCTTATAAGGTTTTGCATAAACGTGGCGGCGGTACTGCGCACGAAACTTTCTCTGTGTTTGCATAGCAATTCGTCCCAGAGAAAATGGCGTATTCTTATACGCAATATTACCCCGAAAACTGCCGGAACAGTGCTTTACCTCGTAAGAGTCGTAGTCCCAGCCAGCCGCCGCAGAGCGACAGAAGGAACGCCGCGATTAACGGCAGTGCTATCCACATCCCGATATTCGGTTCCCAGGCAAAGTTAAAGACCTTGCGCTGCAACAGCCACAGGGCCGACTCTGCGCCAATCGCCGCCGCCGTTCCCGCAACTAAGCCCAGCACCGCGAACTCACACCACAGCGTGGTACGCAGCAAGCGCAACCCGGCCCCCAGCGTTCGATACACCATCAGTTCCTGACGTCGCTGACGCATCCCGACCTGAATCTGAGCCAGCAACAGCAGCACGCCACAGAACAGGACCAGGATGACCATAATCTCCAGCGCGCGACTTACCTGCTGCAAGACCTGCCCAACCTGACGCAGAATACTGCCGATATCCAGCACGCTCACCGTCGGGAACTGGCGATTCAGTTGCGTAATCATCTTCTCGTCGCCATCGTAGCGGAAGCTGGTCAGCCAGGACTGCGGCTGGTTATCCAACGCCCCCACAGGGAAAATAAAGAAGAAATTCGGGCGCAGACTTTCCCAATCCACCTGACGGAAACTGGTCACCGTAGCGCTAAATGGCTGCGTGTCGCCGGTAAAGGTCAGCGTATCACCAATCTTGATCCCCATCTCTTTGGCTTCTTTCTCTTCCATTGAGACTTCGCCCGTCTTCGGCGCTTCGCCCTCTACCAACACATTGTGTTGCGGGATCCCGTTCATCCAGGTCAGGTTCAGCTCACGGTTCACCGTGTTACCCCCCGGATCGTCCTCGTGGATCACTTCCGTCGCAACCTGCTGATTAATCTCCGTCAAGCGCGCACGAATAATGGGGAAGAACTGCTCCGGCATCACCTCATGCTGAGAAAGGAAATCCCTTATCTGTGGCACCTGATCTGCCGTGATATTCAGCAGGAAATAATTCGGGCTACCCGGCGGCAACTGCTGCTGCCAGCGTTCCAGCAAATCACCGCGCATCACCAGCAGCAGCGCCAATAGCATGAAGGACAGCGAAAACGCAGCCAGTTGACTGAGCGTCGACCACGGCTGGCGCAGCAGGCGATTAATCGCCAGACGCAACGCCAGTCGTTTAACCGTCAGACGCCGTAGCAGCAGCAGGCCGCCCCAACCAATCACACCCAAAAGTAGCGACAGCACCGCCACGCCGCCAAGCAGCGACCACAGCAGTACGCCGCCACCGGACAACACGGCTAGCAGCCCGACGACAATAATCAAGACGATCGGCAGGTAATAGCGCAGCGGCCACACGTTCGCCACCACATCCTGACGCAACACGCGCAGCGGCTGTGTCGCCAGCAGCAGTCGATAGGGACGCAGCCCAACCAGCAGTGAGATCAGCACCAGCGATCCCAGCGCCCATACCCACGGCCATAGCCCGGAGGCAGGCAGTGTCGCAGGCAGCACCGGCGCCAGCATTTTCATCAGCAGCGCCTCAAACCCCAGACCAAGCACGCTACCGCAAACCGCCGCCAGACCAAGCACAGAAAGCCACTGCCCGATGATTAATCGCCTCAGCGCCTGTTTGCCTGCCCCCAGCGTTTTTAGAATAGCGACCAAATCATAGCGGCTGCGGCAGTAGTGCCCCATCGCCACCGCGACTGCGGCAATAGACAACAGCAGCGTCAGCAGCGCCGACAGCAACAGGAACTGCTGCGACCGCTTTAACGACTGGCTCAGCGCCCCTTCAGAATCCTCCATGCCATACCAGCGCTGATCGGGCTTGAGCTGCGGCTTGATGAAGTTGCTGAATTCACTAATTTGCTTCTCATTGCCAGAAAACATGTAGCGCCAGGTAATGCGGCCCCCAGGCTGAATCGCCCCCGTTTTCTCGACATCGTCCAGATTCATCAGAATACGTGGCGCAGTCTCAAACGGATTGAAGCCGGAATCCGGTTCCTGAATCAGTTCACCGCTGATGCGCAGCGAGGTATCGCCGACGTCCAGCATGTCACCGACTTTCAGCTCAAGTAAGGCAAGCAGGCGTGGAGCCACCAGCACCGTTCCCGCTTCCGTATGCAGCCCTTCGGGGCGCGTCTGCAAGTTGCCGTACAGCGGATAGCGTTGGTCGGTGGCTTTAACCTGCGCCAGCTGCGGCGTATCGCCCGCAAACGTCATGGTCATGAAAGAAATCTGGCGGCTAAGCGTCAGCCCGCGCTGCTCTGCTTCCTGAAGCCAGGTGTCCGCGACAGGCCGCGATGCACGCAGCACGCGGTCGCCTGCCAGAAAATCTCTACTCTGCTGGCTGAGCCCTTTTTCCATGCGGTCGCTGATCGTGCCCAACGCCAGCACACAAGCCACAGCCAGCGTTAGCGCCAGCCAGACGATCAATAAGGAAGGAGAGCGCCATTCGCGCCAGAACCACCGCCAGCTCATGCGTCCTCCCGCAGCTTGCCGTCGACTAACCGCAGACGTCGTTCACAGCGCGCCGCCAACTGTTCATCGTGCGTCACCAGAATCAGCGTGGTGGCATAATCGCGATTGAGGGAAAACAGCAGATCAACGATGCGTTCACCGGTTTTACGATCCAGATTCCCAGTAGGCTCATCGGCAAACAAGACGTTAGGACGACCGCTGAACGCGCGCGCCAGCGCCACACGTTGCTGCTCACCGCCGGAAAGCTGAGCGGGAAGATGATGTAAGCGCTCACCTAGCCCGAGCTGCTGTAACAGCTGCTCGGCCTGACCACGGCTGTGGCTGTCGCTTTCACCGCGCAGCAACGCAGGTAATTGCACGTTCTCCAACGCATTCAGCGTCGGCACCAGCATGAAAGACTGAAAGACAAAACCAACATGCTGAGCGCGCAGCGCCGCACGACCTTCTTCATCCAATGCGTTGAGTGACTTGCCCATCAGGCTCACGTCGCCTTCGGTGCCATCATCCAGCCCGGCCAAAATCCCCAGTAAGGTCGATTTCCCCGAACCAGATTCCCCAATCAGGGCAATTGTCTGCGCAGGTTTGACAATAAGCTCAACTCCGGTAAGGATGGAAAGCCGATTTTCTCCCTGACCAACGTGCTTACTAAGATGATGAACTTCAAGAATGTTTTCTACGTGCGCAGTTTCGCTTGGCGTAGCACTCGCTGGGCTGGTCTTCGCAAACATGTTTTCGTCCTTTTGCTTCTGGGATTATGCAGCGTACGCGCTTTCGCCGCTGACACATTATTAATTCTGGGCGATAGCCTCAGTGCGGGCTATCAGATGCCGGCCGCTAACGCGTGGCCAACGCTGCTGAACACACAGTGGCAGACGCAGAAAAAAGGCATCGCGGTGGTTAACGCCAGTATTAGCGGTGACACCACCGCACAAGGGCTGGCGCGACTTCCTGCCCTGCTGAAACAGCATCAGCCACGTTGGGTATTGATTGAACTGGGCGGCAATGATGGGCTCCGGGGATTTCCGGCAGCCAATATCGAGCAGGATCTGACGAAAATCATCACGCTGGTCAAACAGGCTAACGCCCAGCCGTTGCTCATGCAGATCCGTTTGCCGACCAACTATGGCCGTCGCTACACCGAGTCATTCAGCAATATCTACCCCAAATTGGCGGAGCAGTTTGCACTTCCGCTGCTGCCTTTCTTTATGGAGCAGGTGTATCTTAAACCGGAGTGGATGATGGAAGATGGCATCCATCCAACCCGGGATGCCCAACCGTTTATCGCAGAATGGATGGCGAAGCAGCTGGAACCCTTAGTTAACCATGAGTCTTAATAAATAGGCTTTTGAATTAGGTAAAGTTATGCAAAAAACGGTCTTCATTACCGGTTGCTCCAGCGGCATTGGCCTGATTGCCGCTCAGGATCTGCAAAAACGTGGCTATCGCGTGATTGCAGCCTGCCGTCGTACAGAGGATGTTGCTCGCCTGACCGCGCTAGGTCTGGAAGCGATTACGCTCGATCTGGATGACAGCGCCAGCGTGGAGCAAGCCGCTGCGGAGGTGATCAGACTGACCGATAACCGCCTGTACGGTTTGTTTAATAACGCCGGATACGGCCTGTATGGCCCGTTGAATACTATTTCGCGCCAGCAGCTTGAACGGCAGTTTTCCAGCAACCTGTTCGGCACGCATCAGCTCACACAGCGGTTATTACCTGCGATGCTGCCGCACGGTGAAGGCCGCATCATCCAGACCAGTTCCGTGCTGGGACTGGTGTCAACGCCGGGTCGCGGTGCGTATGCCGCCAGCAAATATGCGCTGGAAGCCTGGTCAGATGCGCTGCGTATGGAATTACACGGCAGCGGCCTGCACGTCAGCCTGATCGAGCCCGGTCCAATCAGTACGCGCTTTACCAATAATGTCGCACAGACGCAGACGGACAAGCCGGTCACCAACCCCGGCATCGCCAAGCGCTTCACGCTGCCGCCGGAAGCGATATTACCGAAGCTCCATCATGCGCTGGAAAGCTCACGGCCTAAATTACGCTATCCCGTGACGCTGGTGGCTCACGCCTTAACCTGGCTGCGTCGTTTGCTACCGGGGTGTCTTCTGGATAAGGTATTACGAGGATAAGGTCGCAGAGGGCGATGTATTGCGCACTCACCTCTGCACAAGGCTTGTAAGTGACACCAACAGGCCCCATCTAAGAGTCAAATGAATTCAAGAAGTAAGAGAGACTACTCATGTTAGAACAACAAGCGACTATCGTTGACGTCAATGAATCCAACCTGCATCAGGTATTGGAACACTCCACGACACTGCCAGTCCTGTTTTACTTCTGGTCGGGGCGTAGCCAGCACTGCCTGGAACTGGAACCGGTACTGGACAAGCTGGCGCAGGAATACGCCGGGCAGTTTGTTCTGGCGAAGGTTGACTGTGATGCCGAACAGCGCGTAGCCGCCCAGTTTGGCCTGCGCTCAATCCCAACCGTGTATCTGTTTAAAGACGGGCAACCGCTGGACGGTTTTCAGGGGCCACAGCCGGAAGAAGCCATTCGTGAGTTGCTGAAACGCGCGCTGCCGAAAGAAGAAGAGCTGAAAGTCGCACAGGCGCAGCAACTGATTCAGGAAGACAAACTGCCGGAAGCGATGCAACTGCTGAAAGACGCCTGGCAACTCAGCCAGCAGCGCAGCGACATCGGTCTGATGCTGGCAGAAGTACAGATTCAGATCAACCGCAGTGAAGATGCGGAAGCCGTGTTGGCCACCATTCCTTTGCAAGACAGGGATACCCGCTATCACAGCCTTGTTGCCCAGATTGAATTACTGAAACAGGCAGCAGATACGCCAGAAATTCAGCATCTACAGCAGCAGTTGGACGCCGACCCGAAAAATGCGGAGCTGGCAGTACAGCTGGCGCTGCAACTGCATCAGGTTGGGCGTAACGAAGAAGCGCTCGAACTGCTGATGGGCTTCCTGAAGAAAGATCTGGCCGCCGCTAACGGCAGCGCACGTAAAACGCTAATGGACATCATGGCCGCCCTCGGCACCAGCGACGCCCTCGCCGCCCGCTACCGTCGACAGCTCTACTCGTTGCTGTATTGATTCTCTTGTGGAAAAGGCCAGAACGTTGATTCTGGCCTTTTTATTTTCAGGCGAATACCCGTCTTATCGTTTTATGCTGAATTGCTGTGATAGTTTCGGGCGTGCTAACTCGGCGTAAAAAATTATGCTGAGGAGATAGCTGGCTTCGGATGAGCCGCAGGACGCGGCGAAAGCTTGCGCCACGTCGGGAACGTGTCGCAAGCAGTCCGTTAAGCCAGATACCGACGAAGGTATCGCGTAGCGACATAATTCTCGCCGAAAGCCTGGGGTCACGGGGCGAGCGGCGCTTGAGCCGTCCCGTGTCGGGCGCGTGCTACGAGGTAGCATAAGATAACGGTATTATCGCGCACGAAACTAACCCCGAAAGCCGAATAGAAGTGTGGCTAAGGCAGGTTAAGGATAAGATCCTCGGTAATTCCCCGCTGACTACAGCGTCTTCAGCACCGTAATCCAACCGTGTCCGCCGTACACTGACCAGCCGTTTAGCCAGCGGCGCAGCATGTTCATCGCCAGCATCGCAACGACTTCCTGATGCGTTTTCAGGCTGTAACGCTGTACATTGAACTGTATCGTTTGGGCGAAAGATCCTTCCGGCGTATGCAGCGCTAAGGACAGCTCAGCATCATTCCGGTTACCCACAACCAGCGCTAACGACGCCCCCTGACGCTCCGCCAGATGGCGAGCATAGTCCGCTAGCCCAGACAGAGTTGTATCCTCAACCTTTGCCAGCAGTTCTCCGCCTGCCAGCGGCGTATTTGCCGACTGGAGCTGCCAGTTGAGCAATCCTGCCGTGAAGTGTTCACTCACTGCCAGCGTCATATCACGCTCGGCCAGACGCCGTGCTAGCTGTGCCGGTAATCCTTCGGTTCCTTCAAAAATGGTATTTTCCCCTGCCACGGTGCGCACCGTTTCCCACAGTTGCTCCATGTTTTCCTGCTGTGCAGCAGGGCCGGTTAGCTTGAGCTCGATAATCGGCATAGAAGAGCGGTAGCCCAGCACCACGCCCGGCGGTAACGCCATGCCGTCCAACTGGCTTGCCAGATCGCTCTCGGATCGGCCAAAGGTGGTCAAGCGCAGGCACAGCGGGGCATCTGCGACAGCAAAACGCTCGCGCAGGCGCGGCATAATTTGCTGATCGACCATGACTTTAAACTCAGATGGCACGCCTGGCGTAAAAAACATCAGGCACTTGTTCAATTGCAGTGCAAAGCCACAGGCGGTGCCAACCGGGTTATCCACCATTTCCGCACTGGCGGGGATTTGCGCCTGCTTGCGATTGCTCGGTGCCATCACTCTGCCACGCTCGGCAAAGAACGCCTCCATACGCGCCAGCCATTCCGCGTGCTCAACCAGCCCTTCTCCTGCGGCGGTAGCCGCTGCCAACGCGCTGAGATCGTCGCTGGTCGGCCCTAAGCCGCCGTTCACAATCAGGATATCGGCTATCTGGCTACGCTGCGTTATCGCCGTCACCAGCGCATCGAGATCATCCCCCACCGTCATCCGGCTGGTCATCGGTAATCCCTGCTGAAACAGATAATCCGCCAGCCAGGCCGCATTGGTATCAATAATCTGACCATGCAGCACTTCATCGCCGGTACATAACATCTCGACCCTAAGCATTTTTTTATTCCTCGTGACGATCCTGAAACCACTTTAAAAAGTCGGATGAACAAACACAATATTTCTTTCAGCCCGCCACAAAATACGCCACCGTCGACGAACCTCACTCCAGTGTAAATATAAAATTACACCCCTCGTAACGGCGTTTTGACAGAAATCATTGAATACTCTACCCTGCTGCCAAAAATATCTGGATAGCCACGCTATTTATAGAGGAATAGGTGAAAAATCGTACTCTTGGCAGCATTTTTATCGTTGCAGGCACCACTATCGGAGCTGGAATGTTGGCGATGCCGCTAGCAACCGCCGGCGTCGGGTTTGGCACGACATTGATGATATTAATCGGTTTGTGGGCACTGATGTGTTACAGCGCCTTATTGCTGGTTGAAGTGTATCAGCATCAGCCCTCGCACACCGGGCTAGGCACGTTGGCAAAAATCTACCTCGGCCGATGGGGACAGTGGATCACCGGTTTCAGTATGCTATTTCTGATGTATGCGCTCACGGCAGCGTATATCAGCGGCGCAGGCGAGCTGCTCGCCAGCAGCATCAGCCAGTGGAGTGGCTACTCACTTCCATTATCCGCAGGCATTCTGCTCTTCACGCTGGTTGCAGGAGGCATCGTCTGTATCGGCACCTCCTCCGTCGATTTGTTTAACCGTATCTTGTTTAGCGGCAAAGTACTGATGCTTGTCATCATGCTGGCCGTCATGGTGCCGCATATTCAGCGAGTCAACCTCTTGACGCTGCCGCTGCAACAGGGTCTGACGCTCTCGGCATTACCCGTTATCCTGACGTCGTTCGGCTTTCACGGCAGTATCCCCAGTATCGTGCACTACATGGGTGGCGATAGTCGTAAGCTGCGCCGAATATTCCTTATCGGTAGCGTGATACCGCTGATTGCCTATATTTTCTGGCAGCTTGTGATGCTGGGCAGCCTCAGTTCTTCAACATTCAACGCTATTTTGGCCGATCAGGCGGGATTGAATGGGTTGATGCAGGCTATTCGCACGCTGGTTGCCTCACCGCACGTTGAACTGGCCGTCCACCTGTTTGCCGATCTGGCACTGGCGACCTCTTTCCTCGGCGTGGCACTTGGATTGTTCGATTATTTAGCCGATCTGTTTAAACGTAAAAATAGCATTATCGGGCGTGCGCAAACGGGCTTGCTGACCTTTATTCCCCCGCTGGTGTTTGCTCTCTTTTATCCGCAAGGGTTCGTGATGGCGCTAGGCTATGCGGCGATTGCGCTGGCCGTGCTGGCACTGCTTATTCCCGTACTGCTGAGTTGGCAGGTACGCAAACAGCGCCCTGAAATACGCGCAACGCGCGGTGGCGCGCCGGTCCTGGCACTGGTCTTCACCAGCGGCGTAGCGATTATCCTGATCCAACTGGCGATGGTGGCAGGCTGGCTACCGTCGATTAGTTAACCTTCTCATTGGTTAATCCAATACATAAAAAAACGCTGGGAGCGTTTTTTTATGCTCATAGGGTGACGGACAAGGATGTCCGTCATAAAAAAAGAGCGTGAACTCAACATTCACGCTCTTTTTCTTTCGAACTTCAGATAGCTATTAGAAGCTCAGACCAACGCCAATATAGGCAGAATCCGCCAGTCTGTTATCCGGGCCGTTCTCACGCGCCATGTTGATGTAGCGGTAGCCGACATCAACGCTCAGCGGTGCAAACACCTGCCAGCGTACGCCTGCTTTCCCTTCAACATAGTGGTCGACATGGCTGGAGAAGGAATCCGGTGAATAGTAACCTTCACCATACAGCGAGAACTGACGGCTCAGCGGCCACTGCACGCCACCGCCCAGTGCGACGCCATAGCCATCATTGCCGTGATCCTGATTCAGGTACAGCGCTTTACCACCCAGCGTCAGTTTGAGTGGACCAACAGGAATGGTGTATCCCAGGCCGAAGCCGTATACATCATTGTTGTTGTCGCCGTGGGCATAGCTCACATTGCCCGCAAGCCCAGGAATGCCCAGACCGAAGCCCGCACTGGCACCAGCGTAATCGCGACCTGCTTCCCCGGAAAGGCTAATGGCATGTACAGAAGCACTTGCAAGTAACAAGCTTCCCGCACAGGCAATCACAAACTTTTTCATTTTCAATATCCTTAAAAACCGTCGTTAAACGCGCGTGTAAAGGTGTTATCGTTGCCGATTCTACCCGAAACGCCCCCTCACTCCAGCATGAAATTGCCCTGAGCAGCGATTTATTCTTTTAAGAATCATGAAAGTTTGCCTTCAGCGCTGCTGACAATAGCAGCAATAAGCGCGGCCTATTTGCTCAAAAAAGACAAAGTGAATAATAGTAATCACCATGGATGACGATAAAACAGGCAGAAGGAAACGATGATGAGAGAAGGAAAATTAGCCACAAAAAAACGCGCTACGGCGATGGATACCCCTCACACGATGAGTTCCGACAGGCACAGCCCGATGCGGTTTCAGGACATGTGGTTTCTGGAGAAGCTGGCGCTGTTTGATCGTGAAACCAGCGCCAATAATCAGGCCAATCATCCGCGAAAGGTGGCGAAATCCGGCACCAGCGCACCGGACAACTAACCTACGACCGCGCTGCGCGGCCTGTTGTGTTGGGCGAATGGTGCATGGCATTGACCCAGCTTTTCACCTGCTGGCGAGAAAGCTTAATCCCACCATTTTTCAGTTCAGCGGGCAGCGCATAATACGCGACCGGGCACTGAAATCCGGCAAGCTGTGGCTGTAGCCAATCGCGTATTGCATCAAGCGTCGTGGCTTGTGCCACCTCCAATACCGCAACAGGACGGTGGCCGAACTCCGCATCGTCAACAGGCACAATGCAGGCCTGCTGAACATGAGGATGCGCCAACAATACGGCTTCGATATTCTCGGGCTGAATCCCTTCTCCACCGCTGAAGAATTGGTTATCCAGACGCCCCAGAATGTGCCATTCATCCTCGGCAAATCGCCCGCGATCCCGCGTGTGGAACCAGCCGTCATCATCGACCAGTGGAATCAGTTTTCCGTCACGCCAATAGCCCGCGGCCAGCGTGCTGCCACGCAGCAGAATTTCATCCTCCGCCAGCCGAATCTCTCGCCCGTGCAGCGGCATGCCGACGCCCGAACGCCCGTCAGCACGTTTCGCGCAGACCGTGGACGCCAGTTCCGTCAGACCATAGCCACACCAGCAGCTGACGCCTCGCGCTTCCGCCTGTTGTGTCAGCGCCTGCGGAATCATCGCGCCACCAAGCAATACGGCTTTCAGTGCCGAAGGGAATGTCCCCTCTGACAGCAGTCGCCACAGTTGCGTTGGAACCAGAGAAGCATGGGTGCAATCGCGCAATGCCCTATCCAGAGGCTGATGTGCGCGGACAACGAGCGTTGCCCCAGTCGCAAGCCAGCGCCAGACGATGCCCTGCCCGGAAACGTGAAAGAGCGGAAGTGACAACAGCCAGCTGTCGCTGGAGGAAAACGCCATCATCTGCACCACACCTTCCGCACTGGAGAGATGGGCAGCAAATGAATGCACCGCTGCTTTTGGCATCCCGCTGGAGCCGGATGTCAGCGTCAGCGTCGCCAGCCGCTCGGCCTGCCAGCGTAATCGATCGATGCAGTGACTTTCTTCGGTATCGCCTGATGGCGCAGAGTCTGGTGACAAAGAAATTGGCGGCAAAGAAAGCGTGCGTATCGCATTCGGCCACGGTTTATCATTCAGGCACAGACCATACGCCACATTCAGCGTGGGCAGCAGCGCCTCGGTTAGTGCATCAGGTAACTGTGGATTCAGCGGCAGCACGCGCACGCCGCACTGTAACAGCGCCAAATAGCTGAACAGCATCTGGACGCTATTTTTCCCGCGTAGCGCGACCGTACTGTCGGCCATCACACCTTGCAGTGTGAAATGCGCTGCCAGATGATCCACCCGCTGGGCAAGCGACTGCCAGTTCCAGCGGATTTCGTCGTCAATCAAGGCGACAGACTCATTCAACGAAACGGGTTCATTCAACGAAACAGGCTGGGACGTCTGGTTAGCCCAGTGTCGCCACGGCCAGTCAGTCAGGATTGCCATACCACGTCCAGTTGCTCAGCAGCCAGCAGCGGTAGCGCACTCTCCCGCCAGCATTGAATCACCTGCGCCTGCATCAGATCCAACGTGTCCAACCCTGGGATCGTGTCCGGCGTCAGCCAATGCGCCAAACGCGCCAGCTGCGTTAAGCCCAGACTGGATTCGATGCTGGAGCTGATCACCGCCGTTAATCCAGCCTGATGCGTTTCCTGCACCAGTTGCTGGCAGCGAGCGAGGCTGCCGACCAGCGTAGGCTTGATCACAATCGCGCTCACACCCGGCTCGGCTTCCACCCGAAAATCCGCCTCGCGCACGCTTTCGTCCCAGGCAATGCTGATACCCGTTTCCCGCGCAAACTCACGAGATTCCTCACGGGTTTTGCAAGGCTCTTCGAGAAAGGCAATGCGCGAACGCAATGACGGTGCAACGTAGCGGGCAAAGCCATCTGCTTTGGCACGCGTCCAACTGCGGTTGGCATCCAGACGGAGTTTCAGATCCGGCAAGGCTTCCAGCAGTACGTTAACGATCATGCCATCACGCACCGCTTCGTACAGGCCGACTTTGATCTTCGCCACTTTCTCGCCCGGCATCGCCTGTAGCATGTCAAACAGCTCGTCAGGATCGCCGCTGCACAATGGCGCTTTGCGGTAGTCCGCCGCCTGCGCCTGCGGCAGACGCTGATCCAGTTCGGCCTGCGCACAGCTCAAGCCAAAAGCAACAGAAGGCGGAAGATCGTCAGAAAATGCCGCCCCTGCCGCCCACGATGTTAGCTGTTCAAGCGCGGCTGATTCCGCCTCTGCCAGCGTTTCCACGCTGAATTCCGGCAGCGGCGCAATTTCGCCCCAGCCCAATCGCTCGCCGTCTTGCAGGCGAACGATAAACCCATCGCGGGTTTTCAGACGCTGATTGCGCAGCACCACTCCGGCTTCCATCGGCACGCTGTAACGATAGAGAGTGACCTGACGCATTACGGATTCCGTTTGAATTTGCTGAAGTCAGGCTGACGTTTTTCGTTGAACGCGTTACGGCCTTCCTGCCCTTCGTCCGTCATGTAGAACAGCATGGTGGCGTTACCCGCCAGTTCCTGCAAGCCAGCCTGACCGTCGCAGTCTGCGTTCAGTGCCGCTTTCAGACAGCGCAGCGCCATCGGGCTGTTTTGCAGCATTTCACGGCACCAGCGTACCGTCTCTTTTTCCAGATCGGCCAACGGAACCACGGTGTTAACCAGTCCCATATCCAGCGCTTGCGCCGCATCGTACTGGCGGCACAGGAACCAGATTTCACGCGCTTTCTTCTGACCGACGATGCGCGCCATGTAAGACGCGCCCCAGCCGCCGTCGAAAGAACCGACGCGTGGACCCGTTTGACCGAAGATCGCGTTCTCTGCCGCAATCGTCAGGTCGCACATCATGTGCAGAACGTGTCCGCCACCGATGGAATAGCCCGCGACCATCGCGACAACCGGTTTCGGACAGGTACGGATCTGACGTTGGAAATCCAACACGTTCAGGTGATGCACACCGCTGTCATCCTGATAACCGCCGTAGTCGCCGCGTACTTTCTGATCGCCGCCGGAGCAGAATGCCTTATCGCCAGCGCCAGTCAGAATGATCGTCCCGATGCCGTCGTCGTGACGGGCATTATCGAGCGCCTGAATCATCTCTTTTACCGTTTGCGGACGGAAAGCATTGCGAACCTGAGGACGGTTAATCGTGATTTTGGCAATGCCATCGATGGATTTATGGTAGAGAATATCGGCGAAGTCGCCGCTGCAATCGTGCCATTCAATCGGTGCGTAAAGCAGATCTTCACTCGGATAAAGCATAGTTATCAATCCTTAACGTGATGCAAAAGAAAAGAGCGAACCCGCTCGGCATAGGCCGTTGGATTCGCCTGATGAGCATTATGACCCGCCTGAGCCACGCTCAGTAACGGCAGGCCGTATTGCGCCGCCAGCGTTTGAAACTTCACGTCGCTGGCACCGCATAAGTAAACAAAAGGTATCGACAGGTGCCGGAGGCGTTCCGCTAAAAAGGGCTGTCGCCCCAGCGAGGTGGCTTCCAGCATTGCCGCAACGGACGCACCGTGATTCGCGCTGCGGCGCGCGATCAGCTGTTCACGCTGCGCTGAATCCAGATCGGCAAACACCACCTGCTGATACCAGTCCTGCAAGACCGCTGGCAGCGGCTCCTGACGAAAGCGTTGCGCCCAGCGTGCATCATGCTGGATACGCTCCGTACGCAATTCCGGCGTTGCCAGACCGGGATGACCGCCTTCGACCAGCAGCCCCAGCATGCCGTCATGTTGTCCGTTGCAGGCGTGATACATCGCGATACGCCCGCCGAGCGAATAGCCTAGCAGCCAGTAATTCTCAATGCCTTGATCCAACAGCATCTTGCTTAACTGGCGACTGACATCGGCAAAATCTGTTGTGGAAATCGTTCGCGATGCGCCGTGTCCGGGTAAATCCACCAGCAACACCGGCCAGTCACGACAAAACGGCAGAACGGGTAGCCAGTCTTCGCCACTGCCTAATAAACCATGCAGGCACACCAGCCACGGCTGCCCAGAATCCGCCGCGCCATGCGTCACCTTCCGGCAGCTTAGCCCTTGAAACTCTAGTGCGCCCACGTCGCCACCTGCGCGACCAGTTCATTAAGCGTTGCTGCGCCGTCCTTCGGTTCAACCACCACTTCCAGCAGCGTGACGCCGCCCTGAGTCCAACAATCCGCCACCGTATTCGCCAGCTGTTCCCAGCACTCGGCACGCACGTAATTCAAACCAAACATCGCGGCCGCGTGCCCGAATTCCACATTTTGTGGCATGCAGTAAAACGCTTCACGCTGAGCAACCGGCGTCGGCAACAGGGAAAATATCTGGCCGCCGTTATTGTTCACCACAATCAGCACCAGCGGCGCGGGAGCCTGACGCAGCAGCGCCAACGCATTCAAATCGTATAACGCGGAAAGATCGCCGACGATGCCCAGCGTGGCTTTTGACGTGGCACGCTGTACACCGGCCAGCGTGGAGATCAGGCCATCAATACCGCTGGCTCCGCGGTTACCGTACACCGGATATCCCTGCGGGAGTTGCGCCAACGCGTCGATCAGGCGTACTACAAGGCTGTTGCCGACAAATAGTTGTCCGTCCGGCGGCAACAGCGCCGGTATCCGCTGCGCCAGCTGCGCTTCACCAAAACGGGAAGCCAGATGCGCGTCGATCTGCCGCTGCGTTTTGTCGGCAATATCCGCCAACAAATCCGCCCACGGCGCTTGTTTATGTGCCGGGTGCGCAGACAGCCATTCGCCCACGTCCGCCACCAGACGACGCCCGCGATGGTGAGCCGGATCCAACCGTCCCGGTAAATCGTCAATTAACCAGAATTCTTGCGGCTGGCACTGTTCCTGCCATTGCAGCAGGCGCTTACCGGTCAGGCTGCCGCCGAACTGCAAGACAATTTCCGCCTGCCGCAGACGAGCCGCCGCGTCAGGATGCGCCAGCCAAATATCCGCACAGGGTAACGGCTGCCCGCTTTGCGACAGGACGTCACCAATCAGCGGCCAGCCCAGTTCGTTCGCCCACGCCGCGAGTCGCGCGCCTTGTTCCGGCGTCACGCGACCGGCGAGGACAACGCCCCGCTTCTGTCGCCACTGCGGCCAGTCCGGCTGTACCGCCAGCGTACTCTGACGCATTTCACGCAGCCAGGGTTCACGGCTGTTCCACCAGTCGCCCAGCGTCATTAACCAGTCCTGATACGCCGTGCCGTCATCGGCACCGTACAGCGGTTCAGCAAAGGGGCAGTTAATGTGCAACGCGCCGTGCGTCAGTCGCGCCATTGCGCTATCCACAGAGGAAACCAGCCAGCTAGCCGGAATGTCGGGCGTGGGGCGCGGTAAATCCAGCGCCAGCGTGGGGTGTGAAGCATACAGTGCATGTTGGCGAATCGCCTGATTCGCACCGCAATCAATCAGTTCCGGCGGGCGGTCGGCTGTCAGCACCACCAGCCGTTCGCCGGTCAGCCCAGCTTCGATGATGGCGGGATAAAGGTTCGCCGCGGCGGTGCCTGACGTCACGATAATCGCAACCGGCTCACGTGAGGCTTTTGCCAGCCCCAGCGCCAGATGCCCAAGCCCCCGCTCATCGAAATGCGTGTGGCAAATCAGTGCGTGATTGTCCGCCGCAGACAGCGTCAGCGGGGTGGAACGAGAACCAGGCGCGATGCAGACATGCCGGACACCGTGGCGGGTCAGCGATTCCAGCAGTAATGTAGCCCAGCGGCGATTAAATACACTTGTTGACATGTTGTACTCAACAACTCAGGTTGCAGGTTATTCCCGCCATCTTCCTGTGTACTGGCTGTATGCTCACAGAAAATGATGGATATAGGCAAAATACGAATGATCGAACTGTTGTCGGCCTGGTTGACCTTCAGCAAACATCGAGATCAGCCTTATTATATTTTTTTTTATCGCGCTGACTTTGATATAAACCAGTACCTCGCACAACAACCATAAAACAAAACTATGACATATCACCGTCTAACAGGGTTCTTAGCCCTGCTGCTTTGTTTTCTAACTCCTGCCATTCTTGTTCTGGATCAGAACCTGCCACAATTCCGGCTCCGGCATAAAGCGTTAAAACATGATCCCGCACTTCTGCCGAACGTAGCGCCACGCTGAATTCAGACTGCTGACGCGAAAGGTAACCTGCGGAACCCGCATACCAGCCGCGTTCAAACGGTTCATGTTCAGCAATAAAACGGCGAGCCTCTTGTCTCGGCAGACCCGCGACGGCTGCCGTGGGCTGTAACGCATTCAGGCACGCGCTATCGGATGCGGTGCGCAGCGTGGCGTGAATGGTACGGCGCAGATGCTGTACTTTACGCAGGCGCACAATTTCCGGCGGCATCACATCCAATGACAGCGCGGACTGCTGTAATCGCTGACAAATATCATCCACCACCAGCATGTTCTCGCACTGATTTTTGGTGTCATTCATCAGCCAGTTGGCCAGTTCCGTGGCTTTGTGCGCATCGCGATCGCTTGCCACCGTCCCCGCCAGCGCTTCCGTTTCCAGTTCGCTACCCCGACGGCGATAAAGCCGCTCCGGGCTGGAACCGAGAAACGCATGACGTGCATCGTGCGCCAGCATGAAATGGAAACAGTGGTGATTTGCCGCTCGGCTGGCGGCCATAAAAGTGGTGGCTTGTAGCGGCTGCGTCAACGTGAGTGTGGTTGCCCGCGCCAGAACCACTTTTTCCATCAGCCCGGCATTGATGTCATGCAGCGCGCGCTGGAGCAAATCGATCCATCCCTGACGCTCCGGCTGATGCCCAACGGACTGCACCTCCGCATGCAAAAGAGGCTGAGGAGCGGGTGGAAGAAGCAGATTAATAAACGCCGAGGCTTCAATAGCATCCTGCTGCAATGACGTGTCACTGAACAGATTAATAGTCAGGCTGAGCGTATCATCCTGACGCCGCAGTTCCGCACGGGGCAAAAACAGGTAGCCGGGTGAAGAAGCGCCGCCCTCTTTCGTTTGATTAAACGCGTTCAGCCCCCAGATGCGCACATCGGGATCGCACTGCTGCTGAACAAGGAATGCCTCAGCATCCTGAATGTGGTGAAACCCGCACACATTGCCGCACACGGCGGCTTCTTCACGATCCTGACGATGCTGCCAATAGAACTGGGGGTACACTGGCTGAGTCGCCAGCCACGGCAATAGCTCAGACGCGTCGTTGAGAGTCAACGAACGCGTTATTTGTCTGAAACCTGCGCGTTCAGGCTGTGGCTCGCGCAAATCCTGCTGCAGACGCTGCAGCAAGTCGGAAAGTTGTTTCACCGTTACCCCGGAGACCTAACACAAAGTAGGGGATTATACGGGAAAAAAACACGTCGTGGGTGAGAGGTTACGCAAGACCAACAGGCTACCCTCAGCAGGGTACGTCCCACCGCACTTTTTAGGGTTATCTTCATGACCATAACGGTGAACACGGGCTAAAATCGCACCAAACGGCAAAACGGGTCGCGCGCATCGCTCTAAAATCCTCTTCCATCATCATTATTGCTTCAATTGACCGATTCTTTTGCCGATTATCTAATCGGCATTTTTTTGCCCGCTCCACTCCCTCACCTCTACCTTCTTCCCTCACGCCAAAACCGTACATCAGGATTCTTTCCATTCAGACCGCTAACTATGGTAAAAATAGGCCTTTGTTACGTCGACTGGATAGCTTCATCAGGATGAGTACAACGCTGAATTCCAACCCGTTATGCATTAATCAGAATCTGCCAGGCAAGAAAGCACAGGCAGCCACGCGCATCGTTTTCTTTGTTGCGGGCTTTGCTATGGCGTCCTGGGCGCCGCTGGTGCCCTTTGTCAAAACGCGGCTGGCTATCAGTGATGCCTCTTTGGGGATGTTGCTGCTTTCTCTCGGTATTGGCTCACTCTTAGCCATGCCGCTGACCGGTTTTCTCACCAGTAAACTGGGGTGCCGCAGCGTTATTTTGCTGGCAAGCGCGCTGCTTTGTCTGGTCTTGCCCGCGCTGACGCAGGCAGAAACGCTGCCTCTGATGGCGATAACGCTGCTCTTTTTCGGCGCGTCCATGGGGATGATCGATGTCGCGATGAATATTCAGGCCGTCATCGTCGAACGGGCCAGCGGCCGGGCGATGATGTCCGGTTTTCATGGTTTCTTTAGCATCGGGGGGATTGTCGGCGCAGGCGGCGTCAGCGCCCTGCTGTGGCTTGGCCTGTCTCCGTTGATGGCAATTCTGGCGATTGTCGCACTTATGCTGATAGCGATGGTAACAGCGCATCAACACCTGCTGCGCACCACAAATCAAGATGAGGGCGGCCCGCTGTTTGTCATCCCGCGCGGCTGGGTGATGTTCATTGGCTCACTGTGCTTCATCATGTTTTTAGCCGAAGGGTCCATACTGGACTGGAGCGCCCTCTTTTTAACGGTTGAACGTAACCTGAGCGGCGCGCAGGCGGGCATGGGCTATGCGGCGTTTTCCGTCGCGATGACGCTGGGCAGGCTGAACGGCGATCGCATCGTTAATGCGCTCGGTCGCTATGCGATTCTGACCGGCGGCAGCCTCTGCGCCGCACTCGGTCTGGTGTTAACAATCAGCATTGATAATGCGATCACCGCCATTCTTGGCTTTGTGATGGTGGGTATCGGCGCATCGAATGTGGTGCCGATCCTGTTCAGCGCAGCGGGGAATCAAAAGATCATGCCGCCGAATCTGGCCATCGCCTCCATTACTACCGTAGGCTATGCAGGTATTCTGATCGGCCCGACCATTCTTGGCTTTATTGCACAGTTCAGCAATTTGGCTACCGCATTCGGGTTTGTCGCACTGCTATTGCTGGGCGTTAGCGCCAGCGCACGTGCCGTTATCCGCTAATCAGGAGCGTTAATTGATGCCAGCCATGATCCTGCGTTATTTTTCACTCCTTACCGTGCTCTCGCTCCTGATTACCGGAACGTTTGGCTATAACTACATCAACGATTTGCTGGCGGACAAAAAACACTCGCTGACGACCATTGCTCAGGGCATACAAAAACGCGTCGATACCTATCGTTTTTTCACCTATCAAATATACGGCAGCCTGAACAGCGAGCCAGCCGCGAGCGACACCAACATTACCGCCATTAATTTAATGCCGAATGTTTTCTACGTAGAAAAAAACGGTCAGAAAACGGACGCACTGATTTTTGGGCAACACGATAAAGGGACACTGACCTCGGTTCGCCGGATATCACGTTATCTTGATATTCTCTGGGGAGCGGAGAATAGCGTCTATTCCATGTATTACCTGAACGGTATCGACAACAGCCTGACGATGATTTCCACGCAGACGCTGAAAGATATCTCCTCGCAGTTCCGTGGTAATTACATTACGGTCATCGCCGAAGCCCGCCGGACGGAAATGCTGCAACAGGCGAATATATTAGACGAACGCGAAAGTTTTTCCCCGCTGCGTAAATTACGCTTCTATAACGACTACTATTTTACGCTGCGCACCACATTCAACCAGCCGGGTCATCTGGCGACGATTCTGGCGTTCGATTTACCGATTAACGATTTAATCCCAGACACCATTCCGCGTGAGCATCTTATGCTGAAGCCGGATACGCCGGCGGCCAGCAATATGGACAACAATAATGGTGAAGGCTCGGCTGACGTTCAGCTTCATGGCTCGAATCTTGAAATCTCCGCCACGCTCGTCAATGCACCGATAAAAATCGTTTTTCAGGTGCCAGTAAAAGCCCTGATTATTGATTCATTGCGTAATAACGTCTGGCTTCTGCTGCTGAATCTGGTTCTGCTGAGTTTGTCCGTCGTCGGATTTTATCTTTTCCGTCGGCAGTATGCGCATCCCGGCGAGGATGTCTCTCGCCAGTTGGAAAAGACGCTGAATATTTACCGCGAAACCACGGGCAGAATCCCAATGGGCGTGCTGGTTTATGATTTCAGCAACAATAAAGTCGTCATACAGAATGAGCGCGCAGAGCAGTTGCTTCCGCACCTGAGCCTGCAAAAAATCACCAATATGGCGGACGAACATCAGGGCGTCATTCAGGTCACGATTAATAATGAGATGTATGAAATACGCCAAATCCGCAGCCGATATTCGCCTGACTATTGCCTCTTCCTGCTGCGTGAACAGGATAAAGAGATTCTGGTACAGCGCAAACTGCTGCTCGCCCAGCGTGAATACGAAAAGAATATTCATGCCAGAAAACGGTTATTCCAAAACCTGCTCAGCGAATTCAAACAGCCGCTGATTTCACTACGGCAGCATATTCATGCGCTACGCCACAGCGAGACAGCAACCGTACCGACACCCACGCTGGATCAGCTAACGGCGGATACCCGCTGCGCGATTGAGCTGCTGGAAAATATTGCCTTGCACGAAAAGCTGGAAGCGCAGGAATGGAACGTGGTTAACGAGAGTTTTTCACTGCTGACGGCTATCGACCATGTTCTCCTTGAGCTGCTGCCACGATTGAATCAAAAAGGTTTGACCCTATTCCATCATTACAATCTGGATATGAATCAAACCTACGTGGGCGATGCCGAGCTGTTGAAAAAGACGCTGGCGCTGTTGCTGAATTATTCGGTGACCAATACGGATTACGGCAAGATTACGGTATCGATTGATAGAAAAAATAATGAGTCAGATACGCTGATTATTCAGATCAGCGATACGGGAACGAATGTTTCAGGCAAAGAACAGGAAAATATTCGACACCCTTTCCTGCATCCTGCGACGTCCGATCGTTTCGGACAAAATTCAGGATTGACCTTATTTTTGTGCAATCAACTCTGTAATAAACTGGGCGGCGCGTTAGCTATCAACAGTAAGGCCGGATTAGGCACACACTATATTCTGACGCTAAAACTGGAGCCGGAAGCGCTTCCCGTTGAGGAAGAAAAACTGCTGGATGGTATTACCGTTCTGCTGGATGTGACGTCTGATGAAGTACAGCATATTGTCGGCAATATGCTGACGGGCTGGGGCGCGAATTATCTGGTTAGTGATGAACGCCAGATTAATCAGGAAGCAGATATCTGCATGACTGACGACCCGGAGAAAAAAGCAGATTATACGCTGCTGTTGAGTCATGACGATGACACAGTAACGCCTTTGGGCCCGCGCCGTTTGCGGGTGAATTATAATATCAGCCACCTCCTGCTGGAGGCATTACTTAAGCTGATTGAGCTACAACTGGAAACATCACCCGATGCGCTACAGGAAGGGGAACCGGATAATGTCGAATTTTACGCCGCACAATTAGCAGCAAGCGACTATTATTCGCTGTTCGTGGAGACAGTACCGGATGATTTAAAGAGGCTGTATACTGAAGTGGAAGCAGGCGATTTTCCGTCGCTTTCGCAGACGGCACACCGGCTGAAAGGCGTGTTTGCCATGCTTAATCTGCATCCTGGCAAGCAGTTGTGTGAACAGCTTGAACAGCATATTACCGCGCATGATAGTGAACAGATCGAGGCTAACCTTCATGAAATTGAGAGGTTTGTCAGTGCATTACTATCCCCAGCAGAACCTAAAGGGCAGCAAGGTAGCCAACAAGATGAGTAACCAAAACGATGAGTAACTTAAACGTAATTATTGCCGACGACCATCCTATTGTTCTTTTTGGCATCAAAAAATCGCTTGAGCAGATTGAATGGGTCAATGTGGTTGGCGAATTTGAAGACTCAACAGCGCTGATCAATAACCTACCTAAGCTGGACGCTAATGTTTTAATCACCGATTTATCCATGCCAGGCGATAAATACGGCGATGGTATTACCCTCATTAAATACATTAAGCGCCATTTTCCTCACCTTTCTATTATTGTTCTTACCATGAACAATAATCCGGCAATTCTGAGCGCAGTGCTGGATTTGGATATCGAAGGCATCGTACTGAAACAGGGTGCGCCGACCGATTTACCCAAAGCGCTGGCTGCCCTGCAAAAAGGGAAGAAATTCACGCCGGACAGCGTATCCAAAGTGCTGGAGAAAATCAGCGCCAGCGGCTACGGCGACAAACGCCTGTCCCCGAAAGAAAGTGAAGTGCTGCGCTTGTTTGCAGAAGGCTTTTTGGTTACCGAAATCGCCAAAAAACTGAATCGCAGCATCAAAACGATCAGTAGCCAGAAGAAGTCAGCCATGACCAAGCTGGGCGTCGAGAACGATATCGCCCTGCTGAATTACCTGTCCTCCGTTAACGGCGGCGCGACGCAGGTAGACTAAGGATGTCCTCTCCTGCACCAGCAGCCGCTGGTGCAGGTTATTCCTCAGAAGTTCTCGCCTGACGCACCACATTACTGTAATGCGCTAACGCCTGCTGCAACGTATCCAGCGTAACCGGTTTTGACAAACAGTGGTCCATCCCAGCACCAAGGCAACGCTCTCTTTCTTCCGCCAACGCATTTGCCGTTACGCCGATAACCGGGAAACGTAACCCCTGCTCGCGCATACGTCGTGTGAACAAATAACCATCCATATTCGGCATGTTGACATCCGTCAGCACGATATCGATGTGGTTTTTACTCAATACGCCCAGTGCGTCCACGCCATCATTCGCCGTCATCGCCTGATAGCCCAGAGAACTGAGCTGATCCGCCAGCAGTCGACGGTTGATGGGGTGATCGTCAACCACCAGAATCATAATGTCGCCATTCTCAGCCCGTACGTAGCTGGTCAGCGGCGGTGAAATCTCGATGCGATGTCTGTCCTCGCTTTCTGAGCGATAGATTTTCTCCAGCAAATCCGGCAGATGTTGAGGCGTGGACGTCCCTTGCACCCAGTGCCCATCGCTCACTTCCTGCGCTAACCCGTTATGCGAGCCACTCATCACGATATGCGCCCGAACGGTAACGTCCTCTTCTGACGCGTAATCGCTAATCATCACATCATCAGGCGACACGGTTTGATTCTGATAACGCGCCACCTGCAACCCTTGATCCTGCAACAGCGTCAGCAGATAAGCCTCCAGCCGGGCATTGCGTATTCTCAACCAGCACGTTTTCCCTTGCAGACTGGCATTGATCGCCGCTGGGGCATAGTGCGCTTTATACAACGGAATTCTGACGCCAAACAGGCTACCGAGCCCCGGCTCCGATTCGATGGTAATGTCTCCATCCATCAGATTGACCAGCTTTTCACAAATCGCCAGCCCTAAGCCCGTGCCCTGAAAATGGCGCTGAACACCACTTCCGGCCTGGAAGAACGGGTCAAACAGCTTCACCGCCTCGCGAGGTTGAATCCCCACGCCGGTATCACGCACCACAAATTCCAGATAACCATCGCGGCAGCCGACTTCGAAAATAATGCAGCCCGTGTCCGTAAATTTGATGGCGTTACTCAGCAGGTTAGATAACACCTGCTGCAAACGTACGGGATCGCCGAACAGGCTGACCGGCACATTCGGATCGATAAAGCAGTACAGCGTCAGGCGTTTCTTGACCACCAGCGGGAGGTAGTTGCTGGTGATGTGGCTGATGACTTCATGCGGCGCAAACTCACACGCTTCAATCTTCAACTGCTCCGACTCAATCTTGGAAAAATCGAGGATATCGCTGATGATTTTCAGCAGTAGTGAGGAAGAGTTGTTCATCGCGGCAACCAGACGATTGGCATCCTGCGGCAGCGATTTGGTTTGCAGTAAATCGAGGTTACCGATAATCCCGTACAGCGGCGTACGCAATTCATGGCTGACGGTGGCAAGGAACATCGATTTAGACTGACTTGCCTGCTCGGCGGCATTCGCCATTTCCTGTAGCGATTCTTCCATTTTGACGCGCGCGCTGACATCCAGCAGCACACAAATCGCCACGTTTTCATTACGATAGCGCGAATGGACAAAGCTGATTTGCAGGTGATGATTGCGGCTGGTCATGACATCCACAAACTTGGACTGCTGCTCGCAAATGATGCGGGTAATGCGCAGCCTATCCTCGTGGGTAAGCAGGTTGAGATAGTTGTGCGCCAGTTCGTTACTGAGGATGTTCGTGCCGTCATTAATACGCAGGATACAAATGCCTACCGGTGCCGATGCGACAATCTTGCGGTTAAACTGCTCGTTTTCTTCCAACTGGAACGCATTCACTTCCGCTGGCAACAGCATTTTCCGCTCAAACACCAGCGCCAATACAAACAGCAAGATAGCCGATAGCATATTCAGCACCAGCATGTTGATCATCAAGGCGCTGATATGGGAGAGCAGCACCTTCAACGGCAGCGAATACACGATGCTGAATGACGTCGGCGGCAGCGACTTCTTCAGAATGAGTTCATCATACCCATTCACATAGCCAAAATAATTATGATCGGAGGGATAGCCGTCTACCGAAGAAGCGTAACGCTCTTTATCATCGGAAAACTGCAAAACAACCTGATTATATTGATCCAGCAGCCGGGCACTGATCGGAAATTTACCCATGGTGACGAAATCATCCAGACGAATCGTCTGTTCAATCCCCATGATGACTTCCAGCTTGTTATCCACATAAATCGGCGTCAGCGCATATAAATAGCCGACATCGGGGATCGAAGCGGGGGTAATCCAATAGATCGTTTCATCGCGTCCGCTTTGGGTGCGACTCTTCTTCTGATCCTGGAACCGATCCTGCACATTTTTAAGCAAGTTATCACGGTCGAGTGACTGGTTACGGATGCCAAAATCAACCATACAGCGCCGATCGCCACCGACAAAAAAGACCCGGTTAAGATCGTAGACGGCAGAGAAATTATCCTGCCAGCCGTTGAAAAAATGGCTCAATGAAAGCAGCGCCGCATTCCCACCATATTGTGTGGAACAGGTTGCGCCGGGAGCCAGCGCATAAACGGAGACACCGGGGCCCCCTTCCGCTGGCGGCTCTGCCTTTTCTCTTGCCAGCATCAGGCGATTTGCCGCCAGATACTGGAGTTCACGCACAATATCCGACGCATGTCGGATGTAACCCTGCGACTGATCAAAGCTGAGGTTATACTCCTGCCGCAGCTCTGATTCTTTTTCATTCAATACTTTAGTGACATAAAAAACGGATATCAGCGCGCCCAATACCCACAGCATGACCGCCAGAACCCGAAACAAATAGCGGGACACCTTTAATGTGGTATGGAATGAGGCGAGATATTTCAAATGGATACCGTTGAATAATGGAAGAACCAGTTGGCTGATACACTACCGAGAGTCGATAAAAAAAGCCAGCGCATCGCGCTGGCTTACCCTACTCATTCCGGTTTAATGGAAAGGCTTATTCGTCATCTTCAGCGATATCATCATCGCCATCAATGTCGTCGATAGCATCATCGTCTTCGGCAACTTCGCCTTCAACTTTTACCACGCCATCCAGCTCTTCATCTTCTACCGGCTCGGCAACGCGTTGCAGGCCGACAACATGTTCGTCTTCCGCCGTACGAATCAGCGTAACACCCTGCGTGTTACGGCCAACGATACTGACTTCAGACACGCGCGTCCGCACCAGCGTTCCCGCATCGGTGATCATCATGATCTGGTCTGCGGCATCAACCTGAACCGCGCCAACCACTTTACCGTTACGTTCGCTGACCTTGATAGAGATAACCCCTTTCGTCGCACGCGACTTGGTCGGATACTCGCTCACGGCAGTACGCTTACCAAAGCCATTTTGCGTGACGGTCAGGATATCGCCTTCGCCGCGAGGAATGATCAGAGAAACGACGCGATCTTCGCCTTGCAGATTGATACCACGGACGCCCGTTGCCGTACGGCCCATGGAACGCACCGCCTGCTCGGAGAAGCGAACCACTTTGCCTTCCGCAGAGAACAGCATCGCTTCATCGCTACCGTCGGTCAGGTCAACGCCAATCAGCTCGTCACCTTCATTCAGGTTAACCGCGATGATCCCCGCACTACGTGGACGGCTGAATTCCGTCAGCGCCGTTTTCTTCACGGTACCGCTCGCGGTTGCCATGAAGATATGGCGACCTTCTTCGTATTCACGCACTGGCAGAATCGCGGTGATACGCTCATCGGCCTCAAGCGGCAGCAGGTTGACGATCGGACGGCCGCGCGCACCACGGCTGGCTTCCGGCAATTGATACACCTTCATCCAGTACAGACGGCCACGGCTGGAGAAGCACAGAATCGTATCGTGGGTGTTGGCCACCAGCAGACGATCAATAAAGTCTTCTTCTTTTATACGTGCGGCAGACTTACCTTTACCGCCACGGCGCTGTGCTTCGTAATCGCTCAGCGGCTGATACTTCACGTAACCTTGGTGAGACAGCGTGACGACAACATCTTCCTGATTGATCAGGTCTTCGATGTTGATGTCAGCGGTGTTCGCCGTGATTTCCGTACGACGTTCGTCGCTGTATTGCGTTTTGATCGCTTCCAGCTCTTCGCGGATGACTTCCATCAGGCGCTCAGGGCTATTGAGGATATAAAGCAGCTCGGCAATTTCCGCCAACAGCGCTTTATATTCATCCAGCAGCTTCTCGTGCTCCATGCCGGTCAGTTTCTGCAAACGCAGATCCAGAATCGCCTGCGCCTGCTGTTCCGTCAGGTAGTAGCGACCGTCACGGATGCCGAACTCCGGCTCCAGCCACTCAGGACGCGCGGCATCATCGCCCGCACGTTCCAGCATCGCCGCCACGCTGCCCAGTTCCCACGCCTGTGCGATCAGCGAGGCTTTCGCTTCAGCAGGTGACGGCGCACGGCGAATCAGTTCGATAATTGGATCGATGTTCGCCAGCGCAATCGCCAGACCTTCCAGGATATGGGCACGGTCACGGGCTTTACGCAGTTCAAAAATGGTACGACGCGTCACCACTTCGCGGCGGTGGCGCACAAACGCAACCAGAATGTCTTTCAGCGGCATGATCTTCGGCTGGCCCTGATGCAGAGCGACCATGTTGATGCCGAATGACGTCTGAAGCTGCGTCTGGGAATACAGATTATTCAGGACCACTTCGCCTACGGCGTCACGCTTAATCTCGATGACGATACGCATACCGTCTTTATCGGATTCGTCACGCAGTGCGCTAATGCCTTCAATACGCTTATCTTTGACCAGCTCGGCAATTTTCTCGATCAGGCGCGCTTTGTTCACCTGATACGGAATTTCATGCACGATGATGGTTTCACGTCCGGTTTTCGCGTCCGCTTCCACTTCAGCACGCGCACGGATATAAATTTTACCGCGCCCAGTGCGATAAGCTTCTTCAATGCCGCGTCGGCCATTGATGATCGCCGCCGTTGGGAAATCCGGGCCTTTGATGTGTTCCATCAACCCTTCAAGGGTGATGTTTTCATCGTCGATATATGCCAGACAGCCGTTCACCACTTCCGTCAGGTTGTGCGGTGGAATGTTCGTTGCCATCCCGACGGCGATACCGGAAGAACCGTTAACCAGCAGGTTGGGAATACGCGTTGGCATGACGTCAGGAATCTGCTCGGTGCCGTCATAGTTCGGCACAAAATCGACCGTCTCTTTTTCGAGATCGGCCAGCAGTTCATGAGCAATTTTCGACATGCGAATTTCGGTATAACGCATTGCCGCCGCGGAGTCGCCGTCAATCGAACCGAAGTTGCCCTGACCATCGACCAACATGTAACGCAGTGAGAAAGGCTGCGCCATACGTACGATGGTTTCATAAACGGCAGAGTCGCCGTGTGGGTGGTATTTACCGATGACATCCCCGACGACACGGGCGGATTTTTTATACGGTTTGTTCCAGTCGTTACCCAGTACGCTCATCGCATACAGTACGCGGCGGTGTACCGGTTTCAGTCCATCTCGAACATCTGGTAATGCACGCCCGACAATAACGGACATCGCATAATCCAGATACGAGCTTTTCAGCTCTTCTTCAATGTTGACCGGTGTGATTTCTCTGGCAAGGTCGCTCATGGAGCCGCTATCCCTCTATTTAGGCATCTACCCGTGTTCAGAAAAGTGAACCGTTCAGATAAGGTGAACTGTTCAAAAGGTGAAAAATTATATCACAAAGCGCCGTTTCGGGGGAAACTCCCTTCCGCTCTGAACAGACGGTTTTCCCAATGAACGTTACCTTGCAGAGAAAAGCACCTTGTTGAGAAAAGTATCCCGCGGAGAAAAGCGACACCGCTGCACGTTGCAGCGCGAAGGGAGTATACTCGCGGCAGTATAAAGATGACGAAAGGCAGTGATGACACATGAATGTAGAAAATCAAACTCCGAACGTTGACCATCAGGAGATTGCCAAATTTGAGGCTATCGCTTCACGCTGGTGGGATTTAGAAGGTGAATTCAAACCCTTGCACCGCATTAATCCGCTGCGTCTGGGCTATATTTCACAGCACGCGGAAGGCCTGTTTGGCAAGAAAGTGCTAGATGTCGGCTGCGGCGGCGGCATTTTGGCCGAAAGCATGGCGCGTGAAGGCGCGGACGTCACCGGGCTCGATATGGGCGCAGAACCGTTGCAAGTCGCGCGTTTACATGCACTAGAAAGCGGTGTCGCCGTCGATTACGTGCAGGAAACGGTAGAAGCGCATGCACACGCGCATCCGGGCCTCTACGATGTCGTCACCTGCATGGAAATGCTGGAGCACGTGCCTGACCCGCAATCCGTGGTGCAGGCCTGCGCTAAGCTGGTCAAGCCAGGTGGGCACGTCTTTTTCTCCACCATCAACCGCAATGCAAAAGCGTGGATGATGGCCGTTATCGGTGCTGAGTACGTGCTAAAAATGGTGCCGCGTGGCACGCACGACATTAAGAAGTTCATTCGACCAGCAGAACTGATGCACTGGGTTGACAGTACACCACTGCGTGAAAAGCATATCACCGGGCTGCACTACAACCCGCTGACGGACCATTTTAAACTGGGTCCAAACGTGGATGTGAACTACATGCTGCACACTCGCCACGATAAATAGAACCGATTAAGAATACTCTTAAAAGTTGCGTGGTTTTTCACCGCGCAATTTTCCAGGTTTTACCTGAAAAACCAACAAAATGACCACGACTTATTTTTTTTACAGAATATTGACATCCTCTTAGCCCTTACAAAATCAGGATTTCGAGAAACCAACGGTTCGGCAACCTGAAATTAACACCAAAATCAAGCCTTGTACTCAAACGAATCCAGACTAGAATACTCACCATGTAGTAGCCATTTATTAAAAAATATCTATATCTAGTATTTATCCACAGAGTTAGTCACAGAGGCATTTCTGTGAATAAACAGGGGATATTTTTTATTTTCACCAACAGGTAAATCCCAACATGAACCAGAGCTTGCTCGTTACCAAACGCGATGGCAGTAAAGAAAAGATCAATTTGGATAAAATCCACCGCGTCATTACCTGGGCCGCAGAAGGTTTACACAATGTCTCCGTTTCTCAGGTGGAACTGCGTTCTCACATTCAGTTTTATGACAGCATCAAAACCTCTGATATCCATGAAACCATCATTAAGGCCGCAGCCGATCTGATCTCGCGCGAAAGCCCGGATTATCAATATCTGGCTGCGCGTCTGGCTATCTTCCATCTGCGTAAGAAAGCCTACGGCCAGTTTGAGCCGCCAGCTCTGCTGACTCACGTCACCAAGATGGTAGAACTGGGTAAGTACGACAAACACCTGCTGGAAGACTACAGCCCGGAAGAATTCGCCCAGATGGACGCTTTCATCGATCACTGGCGTGACATGAATTTCTCCTATGCGGCGGTAAAACAGCTGGAAGGGAAATACCTGGTACAAAACCGCGTCACCGGTGATATCTACGAAAGCGCCCAGTTCCTGTACATTCTGGTCGCTGCCTGCCTGTTCTCCGGCTACCCACGTGAGACGCGTCTGGATTACGTTAAACGTTTTTATGACGCGATCTCTACGTTCAAAATTTCTCTGCCGACGCCAATCATGGCGGGCGTGCGTACGCCAACGCGTCAATTCAGCTCTTGCGTGCTGATCGAATGTGGCGACAGCCTGGATTCCATCAACGCGACCTCCAGCGCGATCGTAAAATACGTTTCCCAGCGTGCCGGTATCGGCATCAATGCGGGCCGCATTCGTGCGCTCGGCAGCCCAATTCGCGGTGGTGAAGCCTTCCATACCGGCTGTATTCCTTTCTATAAACACTTCCAGACAGCAGTGAAGTCCTGCTCTCAGGGCGGCGTACGCGGCGGGGCTGCCACGCTGTTCTATCCGCTGTGGCATCTGGAAGTGGAAAGCCTGCTGGTGCTGAAAAACAACCGTGGCGTAGAAGGCAACCGCGTTCGTCACCTCGACTACGGCGTGCAGTTGAACAAACTGATGTATCAACGTCTGGTAAAAGGTGAAGACATCACGCTGTTCAGCCCGTCTGACGTACCCGGACTGTACGATGCCTTCTTCGCCGATCAGGATGAATTCGAGCGCCTGTATGTGCAATATGAGCAGGATGACAGCATCCGCAAACAGCGCATCAAAGCGGTCGAACTGTTCTCCCTGATGATGCAGGAACGTGCTTCTACGGGCCGCATCTATATTCAGAACGTTGACCACTGCAACACGCATAGCCCGTTCGATCCGCAAATTGCACCCGTTCGCCAGTCCAACCTGTGTCTGGAAATCGCACTGCCGACCAAGCCGCTGAACGACGTGAATGATGAAAACGGTGAAATCGCGCTGTGTACGCTGTCGGCTTTCAACCTCGGAGCCATCAACAGCTTAGACGATCTGGAAGAGCTAGCGACGCTGGCCGTGCGCGCGCTGGATGCCCTGCTGGATTATCAGGATTACCCGATTACCGCGGCAGAGCGTGGTGCGATGGGTCGCCGCACGCTGGGTATTGGCGTGATCAACTTCGCGTACTATCTGGCGAAAAATGGCGTGCGTTACTCCGACGGCAGCGCCAACGGCCTGACACACAAAACGTTTGAAGCGATTCAATACTATCTGTTGAAGGCGTCGAATGTGCTGGCACGCGAACAAGGTGCTTGCCCGTGGTTCAATGAAACCACCTATTCGCAGGGTATTCTGCCTATCGATACCTATAAGCGCGATCTGGATGCGATCTGTAACGAACCGCTGCATCTCGACTGGGAAGCGCTGCGTAACGACATCAAAGCGTACGGTCTGCGTAACTCCACGCTGTCTGCGCTGATGCCGTCTGAGACGTCATCTCAGATCTCCAACGCCACCAACGGTATTGAACCACCGCGCGGCCATATCAGCGTCAAGGCATCCAAAGACGGCATTCTGCGCCAGGTTGTGCCAGAGTACGAAACGCTGAAAGATGCTTACGAACTGCTGTGGGATATGCCAAATAACGACGGCTATCTGCAACTGGTGGGTCTGATGCAGAAGTTTGTCGATCAGGCGATTTCCTCCAACACCAATTACGATCCGTCACGTTTCCCATCAGGTCGAGTACCGATGAAACAGCTGCTGAAAGATCTGGTCACGGCCTACAAATTCGGTGTTAAAACTCTGTATTACCAAAACACCCGTGACGGCGCTGAAGACGTACAAGATGACCTATTGGCAGAACCGCAGGACGACGGCTGCGAAGGCGGCGCGTGTAAGATTTAAGCCAATAATGAAAGGCTGCCGATGCAGCCTTTCATCTTTTATAGCAGGCGTCGCTGCCCGCCCCTTATGGGCCTTCACACGCGGCGTTAAAAAATGCTCACGGCATTTTTTTGGAGAGACTCATGGCCTACACCACTTTTTCACAGAACAAGAATGACCAGTTGCTCGAACCGATGTTCTTCGGTCAGTCAGTTAACGTGGCGCGTTTCGATCAGCAAAAGTATGAAATTTTCGAAAAGCTAATCGAAAAACAGCTGTCCTTCTTCTGGCGTCCAGAAGAAGTTGACGTGTCGCGCGATCGCATCGACTATCAGGCGCTGCCCGATCATGAAAAGCATATCTTCATCAGCAACCTGAAATACCAAACGCTGCTGGATTCCATTCAGGGACGTAGCCCGAACGTGGCGCTACTGCCGCTGATTTCTATCCCTGAGCTGGAAACCTGGGTGGAAACCTGGGCATTCTCGGAAACCATTCACTCACGCTCCTACACGCACATCATTCGTAATATCGTGAACGATCCGTCGCTGGTGTTTGACGATATCGTAACGAACGAAGAGATTCTGAAACGTGCCAAGGATATCTCCGGTTACTACGACTCGCTGATTGAGATGACCAGCTACTACCATCTGCTGGGTGAAGGGACACATCAGGTTAATGGCAAGACCGTGACCGTGAATCTGCATACGCTGAAAAAGCAGCTGTATATTTGTTTGATGAGCGTGAACGCGCTGGAAGCGATTCGCTTCTACGTCAGCTTCGCCTGTTCCTTCGCTTTTGCAGAACGCGAACTGATGGAAGGCAACGCCAAAATCATCAAGCTGATTGCCCGTGATGAAGCGCTGCACCTGACCGGCACGCAGCACATGCTGAACCTGATGCGTTCTGGCCATGACGACCCAGAAATGGCGCAGATTGCCGAAGAGTGTCAGCAAGAGTGTTATGACCTGTTCGTGCTTGCTGCTCAGCAAGAAAAAGAGTGGGCTGAATACCTGTTCCGCGACGGCTCAATGATTGGTCTGAACAAAGATATTCTGTGCCAGTACGTGGAATACATCACCAACATCCGCATGCAGGCGGTTGGGCTACCGCTGCCGTTCCAGACGCGCACCAATCCCATCCCGTGGATCAACGCCTGGCTGGTGTCCGATAACGTACAGGTCGCGCCACAAGAAGTTGAGGTCAGTTCCTATCTGGTCGGTCAGATCGATTCAGAAATCAGCGACGATGACCTGAGCGATTTCCAGCTGTAATCGATGAGCAATCCAACGATCACGCTGCGCACATCCGGTGCGCAGTTTTCCTGTTCAGACGACGGCCCTTCCCTGCTGGATGTGCTGGAATCTAACCGCGTCAGCATTGAATATCAGTGCCGCTCCGGCTATTGCGGCTCCTGTCGGCTGCGTCTGGTAAAAGGCAGAGTAGCGTATCGCCAAACCCCGCTGGCCTGCATCCAACAGGATGAAATCCTCCCCTGCTGCTGTATGCCGCAGGGCGACATCGAACTCGATATTTAGCCCCGTTCTTCCCCATAGGCTAATCTCCCTATCGCTCGCGCTGGCGGGCGTATTTCCTGCCCGCTTTCATACTCAAGTGAGTTACACTATCCGCTGAAATCGTCTTTCGACTGAAATAAAACAACCTGGAGGTTTTAAAACATGCTCACCGTCATTCCTATTTTGATCTTTGTTGCACTTATCATCGTCTGGTCAGGCATCAAAATCGTACCTCAGGGATATCAATGGACTGTGGAACGGTTTGGTCGCTATACCAAAACGTTGATGCCGGGGCTGAATCTGGTCGTGCCGTTTATGGATCGTATCGGCCGCAAAATTAATATGATGGAACAGGTGCTGGATATTCCCTCTCAGGAAATTATCTCTCGCGATAATGCCAATGTAGCCATTGATGCCGTCTGTTTTATTCAGGTCATTGATCCCGCACGGGCCGCCTATGAAGTCAGCAATCTGGAACAGGCTATCGTAAACCTCACCATGACCAACTTCCGTACGGTGCTGGGTTCCATGGAGCTGGATGAGATGCTGTCTCAGCGCGATAGCATTAACACCCGCCTGCTGCACATTGTTGATGAAGCCACTAACCCGTGGGGCATTAAAATCACCCGTATTGAGATCCGTGACGTACGCCCGCCAGCAGAACTGATTGCTGCGATGAACGCGCAGATGAAAGCGGAACGTAACAAACGCGCCGATATTCTGGAAGCCGAAGGGGTACGTCAGGCCGCGATCCTGAAAGCCGAAGGGGAAAAACAGTCACAGATCCTGAAAGCAGAAGGCTTGCGTCAGTCCGCGTTCCTGGAGGCCGAAGCGCGTGAGCGTGCGGCAGAAGCGGAAGCACAGGCGACCAAAATGGTATCCGAAGCCATCGCAGCAGGTAACATTCAGGCAATTAACTACTTTGTTGCACAGAAATATACTGATGCGTTGCAGCAGATTGGTTCTTCTAATAACAGCAAAGTGATCATGATGCCGCTGGAAGCCAGCAACCTGATGGGGGCCATCGGTGGGATTACGGAGCTGATTAAAGACAGCAAAGATAGCCGAGGTCAATAATGGGCATTGAACTGGTGATGGAAAATGCGCACTGGTTCTGGCTGTCGCTCGGCGGTCTGCTGTTAGCCGCCGAAATGCTGGGCGCCAGTGGCTATTTACTGTGGAGCGGCTTATCGGCGGTATTGGTTGGGCTACTAACGTGGGTCATGCCGATGGGCTGGCCATGGCAGGGAACGATTTTTGCCATTCTGACGATCGTTACTGCACTGCTCTGGTGGTATTGGCTGCGCAAACGGACGCTGTCACGCCCGCAATCGACACTCAACCAGCGCGGGCAGCAGTTGATTGGCCTGCGCGCTACGCTGACCGATCCGGTGATCAACGGTTTCGGCCGGGTAAACATCGGTGACAGCAGCTGGCGCGTGAAATCAGAACAGGATCTGCCCGTCGGTACGCATGTTGAAGTGATTGCCATTGATGGTATCACGCTGCATGTGCGACCGGTTGAGCGCTAACATAACGCATTATTGGGGGAGCCTGTCTCCCCTTTATCACTCTTTTCTCTTTTGACAACAGCCCGCCAGATTATTGATTATCGGACAGTCTGCTCCCCCATCTCCCGGACACTGTTCGGCCAGCGCCAGCAAATGTTCACGCATCGTTTTCAGCTCTTCGATATGCATCTCGATTTCCTGCACTTTCTGCAAGGTTCGCGCTTTGACATCCGCACTTCGCCGCAGCGGATCGTTAAATAACGTCACCAGCTCTCGGCATTCATCCAGATTAAAACCAACCTGACGCGCCTGGCGCAGCAGCGTCAGCTCTTCGACGTGATGATCATCGTAGCTGCGGTAACCATTTTCAGAACGCAGCGGCGTAGTCAGAAGTTCTTTCTCTTCATAGAAGCGAATGGTTTTACTGCTAAGACCGGTTTTTTTCGCAACATCACTGATATTCATGATTTCCCCCTTGACCCTCCCCTTGCTAGAAGGTTTACCTTACCCAATAACTAGTAGAAATCAGATGGCCGGTCAATGTCTTTCGCCGCCGGCTGTGATCACGGGAGAAAAATTACTATGTCACAAACTGTCTTGTTGTCATTGCAGGGACTGACCTGCGGACACTGTGTCCAACGCGTTAAAAAAGCATTGGACGCGCTGCCTGCGGTCGAACAAACCGACGTTACCCAACAGTACGCCAGCGTCAGCGGCGACGTTGATTCGCAGACGTTGATCGATACCATTGAACAGGCTGGCTACGAAGCACAGCTTGCTACTACGCCAGATGTGTCCCTCCAGCTTTCCGGGCTGAGCTGCAACCACTGCGTCGCCGCGACACGTAAAGTGCTGGAAGCCCTTCCCGGCGTTGTGGCGACGGATGTCACCAAAGAGCAAGCAACCGTGTATGGCAACGTTGAGGCCTCGACACTAATTAGTGCCATTGAAGAAGCCGGCTATCACGCCAGCGTGCAGGAGAACGCTCACCCAAAAACTGAGCCGCTGGCACAGGTAGCGACAACGCCGGAAGCGCTGCCAGCGGCCGAGAGTACTCTTCCGGCAACGACAATACACGCCACCCGCGATGACGACAGCGTGCAGCTCCTGCTTCAGGGCATGAGCTGCGCCAGCTGCGTAAACCGCGTACAGACAGCGCTGCAAAACGTCAGCGGCGTCACGCAGGCGCGCGTCAATCTGGCCGAACGCAGTGCGTTGGTCAGCGGTCATGCCGAGCCGGAAGCGCTGATTGCTGCCGTTGAGCAAGCGGGCTATGGCGCGGAAATTATTCAGGACGAAGAAGAACGCCGCGCGCGCCAGCAGCAAAGCTCTCAGCAGGCTATTCGCCGTTTCCAATGGCAGGCCGCGCTGGGATTACTGCTCGGTGTACCGCTAATGCTGTGGGGCGTGCTGGGCGGCAGCATGAGTCTGACGCCAGAAAGCCAAACGCCGTGGCTGGTCATCGGTATTTTGACGCTGGCGGTGATGGTGTTCGCTGGCAGTCATTTTTACCGTAACGCCTGGCGCAGCCTGAAAAATGGCACGGCAACCATGGATACACTGGTCGCGCTGGGAACGGGTGCAGCCTGGCTTTACTCTATTACCGTTAACCTGTGGCCGGATCTTTTCCCGATGGCGGCGCGTCACCTTTACTATGAAGCCAGCGCCATGATCATCGGTTTAATCAACCTCGGTCATGCGCTGGAACAACGCGCTCGTCAGCGCTCTTCTCGTGCGCTGGAACGGCTGCTAGATTTGACGCCGCCCACTGCCCGCGTCGTGACGCCGGAAGGTGAGAAATCCATTCCGCTGTCCGACGTACAGTCCGGCATGACGCTGCGCCTGACAACCGGCGATCGTATTCCTGTCGACGGTGAGATTTTGCAAGGTGAAGTGTGGGTAGATGAAGCCATGCTGACTGGGGAACCGATCCCGCAATCCAAAACGTCCGGTGATACGGTTCACGCCGGCACGCTGGTTTCCGACGGCAGCGTGCTCTTTCGGGCGGACGCGATCGGCAACCAAACTACCCTATCGCGAATCATACGACTGGTCAGGCAGGCGCAAAGCAGCAAACCCGCTATCGGCCAGCTAGCGGATCGTATTTCTGCCGTGTTTGTTCCCGTCGTTGTGGCCATCGCGCTTCTCAGCGGCGCGATCTGGTTCTTCGTGGGGCCACAGCCGCAGATTGTCTACACGCTCATTATCGTCACGACCGTCCTGATTATTGCCTGCCCCTGTGCGCTAGGGCTGGCAACGCCGATGTCGATTATTTCCGGCGTCGGACGGGCAGCGGAGTTTGGCGTGCTGGTGCGGGATGCCGATGCTTTACAGCAGGCCAGCAAGCTGGATGTGCTGGTGTTTGACAAAACCGGTACGCTAACCGAAGGACAGCCTCGCGTCGTGGCAGTTCATACTTTCGGTGACGTAATGGAAGCACAGGCGCTGACCTGGGCGGCTTCGCTGGAGCAAGGCTCGAATCACCCGCTGGCAAAAGCGATTCTTGAACGCGCAGAAAATCTGCCGCTCGCCCCAACCGAGCAGTTCCGTACGCTGCGCGGTCTCGGCGTCAGCGGCAAGATCGGAGACGCCGACCTGCTGTTGGGGAATCCAGCCCTGCTCAAACAGCATCAGGTCGATATCACCGCAGGCGAAGCGCTGATCAATGAACAGGCTCAGCAAGGCATCACGCCGGTACTGCTTGCGGCGAATGGTCACATCATTGCGGTGTTATCTATCCACGATCCGCTGCGAGCGGATAGCGTCAGCGCCTTGCAACGCCTCCACCAGCAGGGCTATCAGTTAGTCATGCTAACGGGGGATAACCCGCTCACGGCGAAAAGCATCGCGAAAGACGCGGGTATCGATCAGGTGATTGCCGGGGTGCTGCCAGACGGCAAAGCGGAAGCCATCAAAAAGCTACAGGCTCAGGGCAAACGTGTGGCGATGATTGGCGACGGCATCAACGATGCGCCAGCACTGGCGCAGGCCGATGTCGGTATTGCGATGGGCGGCGGCAGCGATATTGCGATTGAAACCGCCGCCATCACGCTGATGCGCCATAGCCTGCACGGCGTCGCCGATGCGCTGGCGCTCTCCAATGCCACGCTGCGCAATATGAAGCAAAACCTGCTGGGCGCGTTTATCTATAACTCGCTGGGGATTCCAATTGCCGCGGGCGTACTCTATCCGCTGACGGGAACGCTACTCAGCCCAGTGGTAGCAGGTGCCGCGATGGCGCTCTCCTCCATCACGGTGGTCAGCAACGCCAACCGCCTGCTGCGTTTTAAACCTAAACATCAGTAATGCAAACGCGGCACGTCTCAACAACGTGCCGCGTTTTCCTTTGCCGAACACCGTCACAATATTTATCGCTGGCAACCAGACCTATTCCACCGCGCTCACTCCAGTTCATGGCGTGCAGCTTCTGCCAAAAAATGGCTGCGATCGCGATAAGTACCCGGCTGCTCTCGCACGCGATTATCAATACGCTGTATCAACGTATCGGGAAGAGAAATGTTCAATCGCTGTGGCTTTCCCTCAAAAGCCGATAGATCGACATCCAGCACGAACCAACTATCGTAGTCCGCAAAATCTGGCATCGCCGCATAGATGAGGTATCCAGCGTCATTAAGTCGTCTAATGTCCAGATTTCCACGGCTCACGGCTTCATCAATAAGGGTTAAAATCGCTTCCCGCGCCATACGTGCAATCTCTTGTTGGCTGTCCGCCGCAGAGAAGCAGCCGTAATCATCAGTACACAATGCCGGAACGATCAGCCCATATGCCGTAGCATCATCTTTTGGCGTTTCTACACCGACTGAAAAAAACATATTGCCTCCGAAAAGGCGGGGATCAGATCCCCGCCATTTTTTTGATGGATTTGACAGTTCCAAGTGGTAAATCCTTTTTTGGATGCGGCACTGGAAACGTTTTTCCAGTAATAGGTGACCACCATATTTGGTGACTCCCGCCGTTATGCCGTTTGCACTCACAACCTGCCGCTGCCAGCTCCTTTATCAGGTCGGTTGATTTCATGTATCCTCCTAACCTGATTTTTATTATACACACCAATACACACTCATCAATATTTTACGCCTAGGGAGAATCGATAGGAAGTGAGTAATCAAACATGTAGGCTTCCGTGCCCTTAGGATTGGTATACCTTGTATTGTTCCGCGTCTAGCGTTTAGCATAGTTATTCCACATCAGGAGACGGAATCAATGGGGCAACTGCTGCGTAGAATCGCGACTTTTCTTGGCTTTATCTCACCGCTGGCTTATGCCTACCCGGCGATAGACGTTCAGCTTGCCAATGAACGGCAGCTGCATCTGGTCGGTAGTATTCATATGGGTAGCAAAGATATGGCACCGCTGCCCGATACGCTGCTGCAACAGCTCCGGCAGGCGACCGCACTTATCGTCGAAGCTGATATATCCGATTCACATTCCCCTTTCGGCCACAGTGACGCCGAGCCGCCGCTCATGCAGCGCCTCAGCCCGGAAAACTACCACCAACTGCAAAAGATTTGTGAGTCGCTTTCTTTCGATGAGAGCAATATCAGTACGCTGCCGGCCTGGCAGGCCGCACTGATGTTGCAAGCGAGACAGGCGCAGCTGCTGGGCTTACGTCCCGACTACGGCATCGATTACCAGTTGATTAACGCCGCGAAATCTCACGGTATTCAGGTTATCGAACTGGAAGGTCAGCAGACGCAGGTTGATTTATTACAACAACTGCCGCAGGGCGGCCTGCTGTTGCTGGAAGATACAATTAAACACTGGCGCACCAACGCGCATTTACTACAAACGATGGTCGGTTGGTGGCTAGACAGCAGGCCCGGTAAATATACGCCGGATATCCCCGCGACTTTCAGCAATGAAATGACCGACCTGCTAATGGGGCAGCGTAATCGCCGCTGGCAACAGCAGCTTCAGGCGTTGCCACCCGGCAATTACGTTGTGGCCGTAGGCGCACTGCATCTGTATGGCGATGAGAATTTACCCACGCTGCTCAAAAACGGTCATACCGCAATTCCATGAAAAACACATTATGGCGCGTAGCCGCGTCCGCAAGATAAAGCCCGCTACAGGGTTAAGGATAGTGAAATCATGACACCCGCAGTCAATCTGCTCGAAAAGAACAAGGTCGCCTTTACGCTACACAGCTACCACCACGACAGCGACGAAACCAATTTTGGCGAAGAAGCGGCCAGAAAGCTGGGGCTGAATAAAGAACAGGTATATAAAACGCTGCTCGTTTCTCTGAATGGTGATGCGAAAAATCTCGCTGTGGCCGTCACGCCAGTCGCCGGCATGCTGGATCTCAAGAAAGTCGCTCGCGCGCTGTCGGCCAAAAAAGCCGATATGGCCGATCCAATCATCGCTCAGCGCGTAACAGGCTATCTGGTAGGTGGAATCAGCCCGCTGGGGCAAAAGAAACTGCTGCCGACCGTGATTGATGAACCGGCGCGCCAGTTCGGTACTATTTTCATTTCCGGTGGTAAACGTGGGTTGGATATTGAGCTGTCGGCTGACGATCTGGCACGCCTGCTGCGCGCCACTTTTGCCGATATCGCCAAGCATGATTAATGCCCGCCATTAAACGAACATAACCAGCCAGGCGATGTAGCATCAAAGCGAAGCAGATAGCAGAGGACTCCACGGCCAGTGTGTCCCCTGCTACCGCTTCATATACTCGTCATACTTCAAGTTGCATGTGCGTTGGCTGCTCTCAGTCACCCGAATCACTTACTTGAGTAAGCTCATCGGGATGCCTTCCCTTGCCGCCTTCCTGAAACTCGAATTATTTAGGGTATAATCGATTACTGATCGACTTTCGCCCCTTTATCCAACTGCATCACCGGGCCTTCTTTCACATTCAGCGTCAGGCCTTTGGTTTGAAGTTCCGCATTCCTTACGCGAATCCCTTTATCTGCATCAATGCGCACGTTATCAAAGTGGAAACCACTGAGCGGCGCTTCCGGTACGCCGATGATATACGCAGCAGCCTTGGTCTTACCGGTCGACTCCAGATTCTCGATCGTCACATTGCTGAAATGCGGCGTCTTGTACTGATCAAATGGCTGCGCTGGATCGGTATCCGGCGGGTAAATTTGCTCACCCATCGTGAAGCCGCCTTCGGCTAGCATCTTGTCTACTTCCGCCTGCACAATCGGCGCGGCTTTGTAGTAAGCGGCAAAGACCAGCGGGATTTCAACATCCACCATTTTGGTATTACGGTAAGTGATGTTTTTCACTTCACCGCCTTTACCACGCAGGGTTTTAATACGAATACCGTACATGGAACCTTCGAACTGGTTATTTTCGACCAGCACGTTATTCACACCACCGGAGGTTTCGCTGCCGATAGAGATGCCGCGCCCCTGCTTCAGAATGTTGTTGGCGATATAGATGTTATCCACGACGCCATTCGGAAAGCGGCTATCCGGCTTCTCGGCTTTTATCGCGATGTGGTCGTCATTACAGTCGATATAGTTGTTGGTGATACGGATATTCTGGCTGTCGATCGGGTCGATAGCATCGGTGTTTGGCGCATGCCACGGCGACAGAATCCGGGTACCGTTCACATCCACATCATGCGAGTAACGCATCACAACGTGGAAGCTCGGGGAATGTGTAAGCGTGACGCCGTCCACCAGCACGTTACTAGAGCTTTTGATATAAATCAGACGTGGGCGATCGGTACCGCCTTTCTTACCGGTTGCACGAATATTCTCGCGCCAGCGTTCCCACCAGACAGCACCTTGTCCATCAATCGTGCCCTGCCCAGTGATAGCCACATTCTGTGCATCGGCAATACTGATAAAGGGAAGCCAGCCATTTTCCGCTTCAGCGTACTTGGTTTTTTCCGTCGCGCGATACGCCGCTTCTTCGGTCGACGCAACGATGGTCGCATCTTTTGCCAGATCCAGTCTGATGTTACTTTTCAGGAACAGCGGATCGACCAGATAGTTACCGCGAGGAACGTGTACCGTTCCGCCGCCGGCCGCAGCACAATCATCAATAGCTTTCTGAAAAGCCTGGGTATTCAGTGCGATTTGTAGGCGGTGGCCTTCGGCCCCGTATTGCGTTACGTCACAGGTTTTATCGGGAAATTTCACTGAACTGGCCGCTTGTGCGGTACCCGCTTGAATACCCAACGTGATGCAGGAAGCCATTAATGACAGGGCAAGACCACTACGCATACTTAACCTCACTAAAAAATGAAATGTCGTTTTAATAAAATACCACTCCTATTCCATTAAAAAGCGAGAGCCGATCACGTTTTAGATGTATTCGTAATAATTACAATAAGGTAGGATTTTTTTAGTGCAATTGCCCTATTCACACCAAGAAAAATTACGTATGACAGAGGCCGACCTTGTCAGGCAGTGCATCACATAAACCGTGCAAGGGAGGTAGAAGAAAGTAGGACCGAGGGAAATCGTGCTGGCCTGAGAGACCAGCACAGAGAAGATAAATAGCGTTATGCCGTCAGGCGAGCGAAAGCGTCACGGATTTCCTGTTCAGGTAAATCCACACCGATAAACACCAGCACGCTCTTTCTTTCTTCATCAGGCTGCCATTCTCTGTCCCAGTCAGCGCTATACAAGCGCTGAACGCCCTGAAACAGCAGGCGGCGGTCATCACCGTTGATGGCCAGAATACCTTTATAACGCAGCAGATTATCGGAGAATTGCAGCAGCAGGTTTTCCATCACATCGGAAACAGACTGAAGCTCAACCGCCTTATCGAGATACACAACGATTGATTGCACATTATTTTGCGTAGGAGCAACAAAGCGAAATACTGGCGTTTTCACGTCCAGCTTGTCGCTGAGGACAAAACCGTCGATGTTAAACAGCACGCTCAGATCGATATCGCCATGTACCACAGGGTAGATCGGTGCACGCGCATTGATCCGCTGAAGACGCGGTAGCAGCGTTTCGTCTTCGGCTGCTACGTCGGTTTTGGTTAGCAGTATGCGGTCGGCATAGCCAATCTGCGACTGGGCGATGGTGAACTGATCGAGCTGTTGCTGCGCATGTACGGCATCCACCAGCGTGATAATCCCGTCCAGAACAAAGCGTTCACAGATAACATCATGCGAGAAGAAGGTCTGCGCCACCGGCCCTGGATCGGCCATACCTGTGCATTCAATGATGACGTGATCAAAATCCAACGTACCGTTATCCACGCCATCGACCAGATCGAGCAGCGCATCGGCCAGTTCATTAGACTGCGTGCAGCAGATACAGCCGTTGCTCAGCGTCGTAATCTGGCTGGCCCGTTCGCCGATTAACGTATTATCAATCGGGACTTCGCCGAATTCGTTCTCAATCACGGCAATCTTGTAGCCGTGCTCGGCATTCAGAATATGCCGTAATAAGGTCGTTTTTCCTGCACCGAGAAACCCGGTCAGAATCGTGACATACACGGGTTTAGTCACATCAGAGGATAAAGGTTGAGTCATAACAGGTCCCAAGTCGTTAACAGCAGCGCATCCCGCCTTTGCCGTCTCCACCGTAACGCGCCTGCTGGCGTTCGCGGAAGAATTCTTCGTACGTCATCGCAGGTTTATCGGGGTGATTAGTCTGCATATGCTGCACATAGGTATCATAATCTGGCATACCGACCAGCATACGCGCCGCCTGGCCCAAATATTTTCCTGCTTTTCCCAGATTGCCAAACATCATTACCTCCAGACCATCGCCTGCAATAGCGGCTAGATAAAAGATACCCTGTATAACGTTATACATTATACAGGGTATCTGTACCCGTCATCTTTCACGTTCAGCCTTGCTAGCTGTCTCGCAAAATCTGACGGGCGCGAATCACTTAGTGGCCGGAAGAGACTTTCACGCCACCTTCAGGAACCGGAACATACGGGGTTTCCTGATCGGTACGCTCAGCCACTTTACGTGCAGCCAGTGCCGCTTTAATACCGTACGCAATAATGCTGTACACCACGATCAGGAACAGAATGCTCAGACCGGCGTTGGTATAGTTGTTGGTCACGATATGGTTCATGTTCGAAATCTGCTGCGCGCTCAGATCGGCCCCACCTTCCGCAATTTTGCCCTTAAACATGTTCGCCATGTAGAAGAAGCCTTCCAGCTGAGGATTGTCGCTGAACAGTTTCAGACCCAGCGCCCAGGTAGTACAAATCAGCAGCCAAATCGCCGGAACCAGCGTTACCCAGATGTACTGTGTACGCTTCATCTTAATCAGGATAACCGTACCCAGCACCAGCGCTACCGCAGCCAGCATCTGGTTAGAGATACCGAACAACGGCCACAGGCTCTTCACGCCGCCCAGCGGATCGACCACGCCTTGATACAGCAGGTAGCCCCACAGACCGACGCAGCCGGCTGTACCGATCATACCGGCAACCAGGGAGTCGGTTTTCTTCAGGAACGGAACGAAGTTACCCAACAGGTCTTGCAGCATGAAGCGGCCTGCACGCGTACCCGCATCCAGTGCTGTCAGAATGAACAGCGCTTCAAACAGAATACCGAAGTGATACCAGAAGCCCATGTTGGCACCAGGAATGATCTGGTGGAACACGTGTGCGATACCGACAGCCAGAGTAGGTGCACCACCTGCACGGTTCAGAACGGAAGGTTCACCGATGTCTTTCGCCGTTTGCAGAATCTGCTCAGGAGAAATCACGAAGCCCCAGGAGCTCACGGTCGCCGCCGCGTGTGCGGATACGTCCTGCAGCTGTGCCAGAATCATCGGCGCATCTGCTGTGCCCAGACGGTGCAGATCCGGCATCGTAATACCCAACGCCGCCGGCGGGGTATTCATTGCGAAGTACAGACCCGGTTCGATGATAGATGCCGCAACCAGCGCCATCACTGCCACGAAAGACTCCATCAGCATGGCGCCATAACCGATGAAACGCGCATCGTTTTCGTTAGCCATCAGTTTAGGCGTAGTACCGGAAGCTATCAGTGCGTGGAAGCCAGATACGGCACCACAGGCGATAGTAATAAACAGGAACGGGAACAGCGTACCTTTCCAGACCGGACCTGTACCATCCACAAACTGCGTTACCGCTGGCATTTTCAGGTCAGGATTCAGAATTACGATACCAATCGCCAGACCGACGATGACACCAATTTTCAGGAAGGTCGCCAGATAGTCACGCGGTGCCAGAATCAACCATACTGGCAGCAGTGCGGACACGAAGGCATAGCCAATCAGCGTGTAGGTGATGGTCGTATCTTTGAAGGTCAGTGCCGGCCCCCAGTACGGGTCATGTGCCACTACGCCACCAAACCAGATTGCCAGCACCAGCAGCACGATCCCGATGACCGAGATTTCGCCGACTTTACCCGGACGGATAAAGCGCATGTAAACGCCCATAAACAGCGCGATCGGCACCGTAGAACACACGGTAAAGACGCCCCACGGACTTTCTGCCAGTGCTTTCACCACGATCAGCGCCAGCACGGCAAGAATGATGATCATGATAAGGAAGCAGCCGAACAGCGCAATCGTACCCGGTACCGGGCCTAATTCTTTCTTAACGATTTCGCCTAACGACGCGCCGTTACGACGGGTCGAAATAAACAGAACCATGAAGTCCTGCACGGCACCCGCCAACACCACGCCGCCCAGCAGCCATAAGGTGCCCGGCAAGTAGCCGACCTGCGCGGCCAGCACCGGCCCAACCAGCGGACCCGCCCCTGCGATAGCGGCAAAGTGGTGCCCGAACAGGACGTTACGGTTCGTCGGAACATAGTTAAGACCGTCGTTATTCACAACGGCGGGGGTTGCTCTGGTCGGATCTAACTGCATGACTTTTTGTGCGATATACAGGCTGTAGTATCGATAAGCCACGAGGTAAACGGCGACAGAAGCAACAATAATCCATAATGCACTGATATGCTCACCGCGGCGTAGTGCGACTACGCCAAGGCAGGCAGCCCCGATGATTCCAAGAATCATCCAGGGGATGTGTTTAAGAATGGAACTGCTCTTCATAAGACATCCTTCAATTAAAAATCACAATCGTTTGATTTTGTTAGCTTTAGAAAAATAAACCCTGGTAATGCGTCGTGCGATAACGCGGGTTATCGCGTATTTCAGATAAAAGAAAATAGTGGCGGCACATTACGCCATCGCGTACGCGCGTGGAGCAGGTATTTGGGTAGGCGGCAGAATAGCGAGCTAAGCGGTTAGAATGACGCAGTAAGTGGCTGGGGATAAATTGGGCGGTATAAAACGAAAAGGCCGCGACGTTCGCGGCCGGTAGAGTGTTGAATGTGGTGAACGATTACGGAACCTGATACGCCAGCTTGTAATTACCTGACGTCGCGGTGCGGAATGTCACGCTGTCCGTGCGCCAGCGGATTTCCACTTCCGCAGGCGACTGCACTTTCCAGTTGGACGCATCGTTGACGTTCAATACCAGTCGATCAATGGTCGCAACATCGGCCACCGGATCGGTGATATCGAGTGCGAACGAAAATGCGAGAGCGTCCGGCACACCATTATTGGATGTAAACAGCTGCGCCCACTGTGCCGCCGTAATAGCGCCGAGTTCGGCTGGCGTCATACCGTCTGCAATCAGTGCTTCTGCGCCTGTGGTATCGGCGGACAGCGCACCGACATCCACCCACGCCCCGTTCCGCAAGACATGCCAGTTAATCAGATCCCGCGTCACAGCGACACGCACTTTACCCTTGCCCGTCTGCGTTGCGGTTAGTGTTGCGGCATTAATCTGTGACCATGAGCCCGCTGATGTTAATAATTTCTGAGTTACTGACTGTGCTAATGGAGTATATATTGTACGTACACTAATCGGCTGAGCAGAAATCAGTTTTACAGAAGTAGTGAAATTAGGCAGTGTCGTATTTAATGAATCAACACTTGATACACCTAAAAGATTTATTTTTTCAGAAGTCAGCTCACCAGTGATTTCAGTCAGTACGTTACCTGAGAAACCATAGTTTTTCCCACCCGTGTTGATGACGAACTTTTCATTCGGTGAGAAAAATTTTAATTCTGAAATAGTGACATATGGGCTACTACCATTAATAGCCGTAATTAACAGACGGTAAGTTTTGTAACTAGCGGATTGTGAGAGAGTAAAGTTTCTCACCGCACCGGGATCATTATTCATATCGTCGGTAACGGAATGTAAATCACTCCATGTTACACCGTTATCATTACTGCCCTGAAGTTTCCATGTTCGTACATTTCCCATATCCAGTTGGCTACGGTTGGTAATTTGATAACCACCGATGGCTTCTTTAGATGGTAAATCAATTTGTAGCCAGTGAGGACGTGCAACAGAAGGTACCCATGTGCCATCAGTTCCCCAGCAGTTAGGCGGTGGGCCTGAATTATTAGAACCATCGAATGCGATAAAGGCTTTATAGGTCCCTAGAGACTCATTAGACGCACTCGCTGTATAACCTACAGGTAATGTATTAGACGTCATTAAAGGAATGACAGACGAAGAAGATGCATTTATTAACGAAATGTCTATCTCTTTTCCATCGGCTTTTATTTCAGCAGAATAAAAATCCCCGTCAGGGATGAACTGATAGTTTGAACCAGTATAAAGACTCGCCATGCCATCAAAAATAACCGCACTCGTCACGTGATAATTTGGCTCACTCGACGCATTAAAGTCATCAACAACGTAAGTCTGATTTGCTGCACCGACTTCTTCTTTCAGCGCATACGCCGCGAGATTGAATGTATTTTGTGAACTAACACTAAACGTATGACTTTGTCCTGCCGTTGCGCCCTGACGATCGGTAACGATATAGCCAGAATCGCCTGTGCCCGAACCACCAACAGCACTGATAATGGTTTTCTCATTCACCGGGTTATAGCTCAGCGTCACGCCCGCCCCCGCTTCCAGCGAGGAATGGATGAGCTGCTTCGTTTTTTGCGCGTAGTCGGTGATGTCCGCTGTAGTGTGCGTGTGATCTGCGGCCGCAACCCCCATTTGCGCTGGCGTCGGTGAAAAATCACCGCTGCCCAGCAGCGACTGGCCAAAGAGCGTGCGGATAGTGGTGCCAGAAACTAGTGCATCCTGCTTTGCATTCCAGATCGCTTTTTCATCCGGCGAGGCAAATTTTCTGGTGGCGGTTTCGGTAATCTGATCGGCCGTATAATCGCCTGGTTGTGCGGTTACAACGCCAGTTCGCCCAAATACCGAGGTAACACCAGAAACTCCAGGTTCCTGGCCACTTCCGCTATCTGAATGGCAGCAAGAGTGAGGATTAAGCTGAATAGGCGGATTAACAGTACATGTTGATTTACCCGTACTGTCACAGACATTAATTTCAATATTTACGCTTTGCATTATGCTGATGACTCCGTTGGTGAGGGTACATCAGGAGTATCGTTTATTTGACGCCCGTATTATTTTAAAGCGATTTACTAACTCACTGTTCATTTATCTATAAAACCCAGAATGAAAAAAGGCCGCAAATATGCGGCCATCCAAACGATATACTCTGAAAAATAATTACGGAACCTGATACGCCAGCTTGTAATTACCTGCCGTCGCGGTGCGGAATGTCACGCTGTCCGTGCGCCAGCGGATTTCCACTTCCGCAGGCGACTGCACTTTCCAGTTGGACGCATCGTTGACGTTCAATACCAGTCGATCAATGGTCGCAACATCGGTGACCGGATCGGTGATATCGAGTCCGAACGCAAATGCGATTGAGTCCGGCACGCCATTATTGGATGTAAACAGCTGCGCCCACTGTGCCGCAGTAATACCTCCGAGTTCGGCTGGCGTCATGCCGTCCGCAATCAGTGCTTCTGCGCCTGTGGTATCGGCTGACAGCATACCAACATCCACCCACGCCCCGTTCCGCAAGACATGCCAGTTAATCAGATCCCGCGTCACAGCGACACGCACTTTACCCTTGCCCGTCTGCGTTGCGGTTAATGTTGCGGCATTGATTTTTGACCACACGGCAGACGTCAGTGATTTTTGAATAATGATTTGCGAGTACGGTGTATATAGTGTTTCCACATCGATTTCGTTAGCCGAAAATATTTTTATCGGCATGAGATCGTTTAGTTGCGAGTTCTGAATTTCTCCCGATGAGTCAAACCCAGACATTAAAAAATCATTCGCGTCATGCGGTTCAGGTACTACAGATAGTATTCCAGAACGTGATGAATACCAGTCGTTTGAGCGGGATTTAATCAAAACACTATTTTGTGAATATAGCTGAAACTCGCCTATTGTCACTCCGAGCCCATTCCCATTAGTTAGAGTGACAAATAATCTATATGACGTAAAATACTCGGGATTGGGGATAGTAAAAAATCTCTCCCCCGCAGTTTCAGTATTTACATCATTAATAACGGAATGCATTGTTTTCCATGAATTCCCGTCATTGCTAGCCTGTAACTCCCATGTTCTCGGCGTTGTAAAGTCTACGAACGTTCTGTTTTTTGCTCCTCTATTTTTTATCATATATGAACCAATCATCATTGGCTTTTGAAAATCAACTCGTAGCCACTGCGGATTAGTTGAATTCAGAACGTTTTCTGATGCCCAACAATCACCCGGAGCCGTTGTTTGCGTAATTCCATCAAATGCTCTGTATGGAGGGAAATTGGGCAGACTTGATGTAGATGCGGATACGGTATAGCCGTCTTGGCTATTTGACGTCATTTTAGGTATTACAGTTTTCTTTACTGTATTAATTGATATCAACTCACCACCAGTTTTGATTTGTGATGAATAAAACGCATTATCACTAATTAATGAGTAAGTCTCGCCGCGATACAAATTTACCGTACCATCAAAAATAGCATCATCCGTTGCATCATAATTTGCTTTACTGGATGCCCCGAAATCATCAACAACGTAAGTCTGATTTTCTGCACCCGCCTCTTCTTTCAGCGCATACGCCGCGAGATTAAATGTATTTTGTGGACTAATGCTGAATGCGTGGTTTTGCCCTGCAGTTGCGCCCTGACGATCGGCAACGATATAACCCGAACCGCCGCTGCCGGAACCACCAGCAGCATTGATGATGGTTTTTTCATTCACCGGGTTATAGCTCAGCGTCACACCCGCCCCTGCTTCCAGCGAGGAATGGATAAGCTGCTTCGTTTTTTGCGTGTAGTCGGTGATATCCGTGGTGGTATGCGTGTGACCCGCGGCCGCAACGCCCATTTGTTCAGGTGTCGGTGAAAAATCACCGTTGCCCAGCAGCGACTGACCGAAGACCGTGCGGATAGTGGTGCCAGAAATTAATGCATCCTGCTTCGCATTCCAGACTGCCTTTTCATCCGGCGAAGCAAATTTTCTGGTGGCGGTTTCAGTGATCTGATCGGCAGTATAATCACCCGCTTGTGCAGTGACAACGCCAGTCCGTCCGAATACGGAGGCAACGCCGGAAACACCGGGTTGCGGTTCGCATTCGTTATTAACATGGCAACACGTATGGGGATGAACCGTACATGTTGATTTTCCTGTACTGTCACAAACATTAATTTCAATATTGATATCTTTCATAGTATTGATTACTCCGTTAATAAAACGAATAAGGAGTATCTCTTATTTTCACAGTGCATTATTTCAACGCACTTTACTAATCCATCGTTTCCTTTTATATAAAATCCAGAATGAAAAAAGGCCGCAAATATGCGGCCATTTGAGGATGTCATCGGGAGAAGAATTATGGAACCTGATACGCCAGTTTGTAATTACCTGCCGTCGCGGTACGGAATGTCACACTGTTGGTACGCCAGCGGATTTCTACTTCCGAAGATGACTGCGCTTTCCAGCTGGACGCATCGTTGACGTTCAACACCAGTCGATCAATGGTCGCAACATCGGCCACCGGATCGGTGATATCGAGTGCAAACGCAAACGCGAGTGAGTCCGGCACTCCGTTATTGGATGCAAACAGCTGCGCCCACTGTGCCGTCGTAATACCGCCGAGCTCGGCTGGCGTCATACCATCCGCAATCAGTGCTTCTGAGCCTGAGGTATCGGCTGACAGCGCACCCACATCAACCCACGCCCCGTTCCGCAAGACATGCCAGTTCACCAAGTCCCGCGTCACAGCGACACGCACTTTACCCTTGCCCGTCTGCGTTGCGGTTAGTGTTACGGCATTGATTTTTGACCACACGGTAGACGTCAGTGATTTTTGAATAGCAATCTGCGTATAAGGAATATACGACGACCGTAAATCAATTTGAGCACTACCAACAATCTTGATTGGCAGCAAATCAGAGATTGATTCATTTGAAATCCAGCCTGAATGAGTAAACCCACTGTCAAAATCAGCCGAGGAAATCTCAGTCAATGAACCATTATTTGCAGAATACCATTTACCCTTGCTGCTAATTAAAACTTTTTCAGACTGAAATAGGTTAAATTTCTTTAATGTCAGGTAGTTATTGTTATTGCCACCAGCGGTAACAAACAGCCGAAAACTCTTATATTCTCCCGCAGGCGAGAAATTATAGCGACGGACAGCGCCGAGCGTATTATTGACATCATTATTTACAACATGTAAGTCATCCCAGCTTGCCCCCCCATCATTAGAGCCCTGAAAAATCCAGTCTTTCGGACCATTATTATAAATGACCGTTCTGTTAGCAAAGCTATAACCGGAAATTGTTGTCGGAGTTGGTAGGTCAACCCTAATCCAGTGAGGATTGGCTACAGTCGCAGCATTTAACCCTCCCCAACAATCATATTCATTGCTAGATAAATTATTGTCATTATCAAATGCAAAGTAGGGTAAAAATTGAGGTCTGGACATATCACTGGCACTAATGACATATCCGATTGGATTTGTATTTGATGTCATTTTCGGAACAACAGATTTTGCAACAACGGAAAGATTAATCGACTTTCCATCAGCTCGAACTGGTGCAGAATAAATACCATCATGGTTATTAAGTGTGAATAGACCGCCGGTATATTCATGCATTGCGCCATCAAAAATAACCGCATTGGTCGCATTGTAATTCGGCTCACTCGATGCATTAAAGTCATCAACAACGTAAGTTTGATTTACCGCACCTGCCTCTTCTTTCAGCGCATACGCCGCGAGATTAAACGTATTTTGTGGACTAATGCTGAATGCGTGGTTTTCCCCTGCCGCTGCGCCCTGACGCTCGGCAACGATATAACCCGAATCGCCTGTGCCCGAACCACCAACAGCACTGATAATGGTTTTCTCATTCACCGGATTATAGCTCAGCGTCACACCCGCCCCGGCTTCCAGCGAGGAATGGATAAGCTGCTTCGTTTTTTGCGTATAGTCGGTAATATCCGCTGTAGTGTGCGTGTGATCTGCGGCCGCAACGCCCATTTGCGCTGGCGTCGGTGAAAAATCGCCGCTGCCCAGCAGAGACTGGCCAAAGAGCGTGCGGATCGTGGTGCCAGAAATTAATGCATCCTGCTTTGCATTCCAGACTGCTTTTTCATCAGGCGTGGCAAATTTTCTGGTGGCGGTTTCAGTGATCTGATCGGCGGTATAATCACCCGCTTGTGCGGTTACAACGCCAGTCCGTCCGAATACGGAAGCAACGCCCGAAACACCAGGCTCCTGACCGCCGCCATTGTCTGGATGGCAACAAGAATGAGGATTAAGCTGAATAGGCGGATTAACAGTACAGGTTGATTTTCCTGTACTGTCGCAAACATTAATTTCAATATTGATATCTTTCATAGTATTGATGACTCCGTTAATAAAAAGAATAAGGAGTATCTATTATTTTCACAGTGCATTATTTCAACGTACTTTACTAATCCATCTTTTCCTTTTATATAAAACCCAAAATGAAAAAGGCCGCAAATATGCGGCCATCCAAACGATATAATCTGAAAAATAATTACGGAATCTGATACGCCAGCTTGTAATTACCTGCCGTCGCGGTGCGGAATGTCACGCTGTCCGTGCGCCAGCGGATTTCCACTTCCGCAGGCGACTGCACTTTCCAACTGGACGCATCGTTGACGTTCAGCACCAGTCGATCAATGGTCGCTACGTCGGTGACCGGATCGGTGATATCAAGTGCAAATGCAAACGCGAGAGAATCCGGCACGCCGTTATTGGATGCAAACAGCTGCGCCCACTGTGCCGTCGTAATACCGCCGAACTCGGCTGGCGTCATACCGTCCGCAATCAGTGCTTCTGCACCTGAGGTATCGGCTGGCAGCGCGCCAACATCAACCCACGCCCCGTTCCGCCACACATGCCAGTTAACCAGATCCCGCGTCACAGCGACGCGTGCTTTACCGTTGCCAGTTTGCGTCGCGGTTAATGTTGCGGCATTGATTTGTGACCAAAAACCAGCAGAAAGCCGAGCACGCTGAATTGCTATCTGGGATTGTGGCGTGTAACGAACGTCAACATGTATCCCTTCCCCTGAATATATATTGCCAGATGAATATTGTTGGATATTTCCTGATGCGGTAAAGCCATCACGAATAAAATCACTAACGCTGGCTGGAACCGGAACATTAGACAAAACGCCATTTTTCACGGTAAACCATTGTTCACCATCTTTCAGTAACATCTTTGAGCCCGTGAATAATGATAATTCCTTGATACACACAAAATTATCACCGCCATTTGATGCCGTGAACAATAATCGATACGACACGTATCGCCCTGGCGTAGATACTGTAAATCGGCGGACAGCGCCCGATGTGTTATTTTCATCATTTGATACAGTATGTAGAGTGATCCAATCATTATCATTATTGCTACCCTGTAATTGCCACGACCTGGGATTTGACAGTCCAGCATATACACGGTTTGTGATTGCATATTCAGTAATAAATTGATGACTAGGGAATGTTAAACACAACCACTGTGGATTACTGTTTGTCGGCCTCTGATTTGAGGCCCAACAGTCACGCACATTATTTGGGCTGGAATCATTTCTATCAAATGCAATATATGCAGGATATGACGGAGAATATATTGATGACGCAGATGCAACATAACCCCGATCAGAATCGGCAGTCATTGCAGGTACAATTGACCCGCTTAGTATACTAATTGAGACCGCACGATTGCCAGTTTTAATCGCTGATGAATAAAACTCACCGTCTTTAGCAAGTTCAACGCTTCCGCCAGTATCTGGATGCAGCGTACCATCCCAAATAACTGCATTGGTCGCGTTGTAATTAGGCTCGCTCGATGCATTAAAGTCATCAACAACGTAAGTCTGATTCGCCGCACCGGCTTCTTCTTTCAGCGCATACGCTGCAAGATTAAACGTACTTTGTGGACGAATACTGAATGCATGATTTTGCCCTGCCGTTGCGCCCTGGCGTTCGGCAACGATATAACCCGAACCGCCGCTGCCGGAACCCCCAGCAGCACTGATGATGGTTTTCTCATTCACCGGATTATAACTCAGCGTCACACCCGCCCCAGCTTCCAGCGAGGAATGGATAAGCTGCTTCGTTTTTTGCGTGTAGTCGGTGATGTCCGCTGTGGTGTGCGTGTGACCTGCGGCCGCAACGCCCATTTGCGCTGGCGTCAGTGAGATATCACCGCTGCCCAGCAATGATTGCCCAAAGAGCGTGCGGATGGTGGTGCCAGAAATTAATGCATCCTGCTTTGCATTCCAGATCGCTTTTTCATCCGGTGAAGCAAATTTTCTGGTGGCGGTTTCGGTAATCTGATCGGCCGTATAGTCGCCGGGCTGTGCGGTTACGACACCGGTACGTCCGAATACGGAGGTAACGCCAGAAACACCGGGTTGCGGCTCGCACTGATTATCCATATCTACATGGCAGCAAGTGTGGGGATCAGTTTGAATAGGGGGATTAACAGCACAGGTTGATTTTCCCGTGCTGCCACAGACGTTGATTTCAATATTTACGTTTTTCATAGTACCGACTACTCCGTTAGTTAGGGTGTATCAGGAGTATCGTGTATTTGGCAGGTCTGTTATTTTAAAGCACTTTACTAAACATAAGATTATTTAATCAATTAAATCAGCAAATTAGATTTAATCCCTTATGGGAATTAAAGGTTTAACTGCGGCATGATTATCTCAGGATAACCCCAAAAAATGGCGGTTTATGTCATCAGTGAAGAGACAAGAACCGCCATCATTATTTGTTAATTAATTTGTTACTTATAAACGATCTCACCTTTCGGTGCATAGGCTTCCGCATCCAGCGGAGAATGCTTCTCGATGTACTGCTTCAGCACTTCAGCGTCGACAAAACCGGTGTTCACATAGCCCGGCAGATTATCAAGGCGCGGATAACCATCGCCACCCATCGCATTAAAGTTCAGCGTTGCCATACGGTAAACTTTATCTGCCTGCAACGGCTCGCCTTTGATTTTCACGTTCTGTACGCCCTGCCCGTCTGCTGTCAGGCTGACGTTAAGGAATTGCGCATAGGCTCCAGAATCCACCTTTTTATTTGCCGCGACAGCCAGGTACTTCTCGACGTCGCTGCCTTTCATATCCACATAAACCAGCGTGTTGGCAAACGGTTGAACCTTCAGTACATCTTTATAGGTGATATCACCGGATTCAATTGAATCGCGTACACCGCCGCCGCTCATGATGGCAAAATCAGCTCCTGCACGCTCAAGCTGTGCAGACAGCAGCACGTGCGCCAGATTGGTCTGACGGAAACGCACCTGATTGCGATCGCCTTCCAGCTTGCCTTTCACGCTACCGATCTTGATACCCAGCTGTGCCTGCCCTTTTTCCTGGAACGGCGTCAGCATTTTCATGACGTCAGGATCTTGCGTGATTTCATGCGTATAGAAAACACGCTCGGTCTTGCCGTCTTTCTCTACCTTTTTCTTCAGGTTGATCGGGATCAGTTGGTAATGCTCAAGTTTCAATTCACCATTGCGGAATGTGAAATCGGCACGGCCGACATATTTACCCCACTCATGCGCCTGAACAATCCAGGTGCCGTTCTGACGATCGGGAGCACAAGGCGTGCCCGGCACATAATCCACCTGCTTTTTATTTTCCTGCGCCATGCAGACCGGATCCTGCGAGTGGCCGCCGACAATCATGTCCAGATAGCCAGCAGGCAGGCTACGCGCCATTTCCACATCACCCGGCGCATTAGAACCGTGATTACCGTCGTCATAGTGCCCCATGTGCGTCGCGGCAATAATCACATCCGGCTTTTCGCTCTTACGCAATTGCTCAACAACCTGCTTCGCTTCCGTAGAAGGGTTACGGAATTCGATATCGGTAAAATACTCAGGATTGCCTAATTTGGCCGTATCATCCGTTGTCAGGCCGATAACTGCGATTTTCACACCTTGCTTGTCGAACAGGGCATAAGGCTTAAACAAGCGCTGACTGGTGCTTTTTTGGTAGATATTGGCCGATAACAGCGGGAATTTCGCCCATTTCTCCTGCTGACGCAGGACAGACAGCGGATTATCGAATTCGTGGTTGCCGAGTGCCATTGCATCATAGCCGACCATGTTCATACCGCGGAAATCTGGCTCGGCATCCTGCAAATCGGACTCAGGCACACCGGTATTAATATCACCACCGGAAAGCAGCAGTACGCTGCCACCTTTACTCGCCACTTCCTGACGGATCTGATCGACCAGCGTTTTTTGTGCGGCCAATCCATATTCACCGTGATCGTTATGCCAGAAATGGCCGTGATGGTCATTGGTATGCAAAATAGTGATGGCGTATGTTTTGTCTTTTTCCCAAGCCATTGACATTACAGGTGTTAGTGCGAGCGATACCGCCATCGCACATCCCAGAGCTTTTATTGAAAAGCGCATGATAAATCTCCGTTTATTTTAAAGACCCAGTGGGACCACTGAGAAATTCATCACACAAATTAGCACAGCAAGATGAACAATGCGCGAGGCGTATTCACGCTGTCCGCCAGCAATGTGCGATAGCCGACAAAATCAGATGAGGTATAGCAGAGAGAGTGATATCACGCTGGCTTGGCACTGTCGTCACGCCGTCACGAACTCTTGCTAATATGAATGCTTCATCGGAATAATCCAGCATCACACCGTTTATCCTCTGTTTTCCGGCGTTTTACGCCGGTGGATAAAATTATTCCGCTGAATACACAGGAAAGCAGTAAGGCATTACTGCCAAGAACATCACGCTATCAGAATAATTACGCATGTTTATCAATGCTTATCGCGAGAAACCATCCTTAAATCTGTGTTACACTACCTTTAACTGGAGAAACTGATATTTTTCATAAAATACCACTTTTATCCAAGCAACATTTCGCTATATGCAATAGAATTTGTGTATACCCAGAATAATTGGCGTTGCAGCCAGACAGCAAACGAACGAATCCCAATACGCTTTTCGGTACATAATAAGAGTGATAAGGGTACGTAAGCGCCGCTAACCACGCTGTAACTTCAAGGCAAGAAGGGTAAATCCGCTCAATGACGTTTCACCTATGGCACAAGGAGTTGGGATGCATGCTGCAACACCGCTAATTTCTACTATCGCTGGGGGGCTGGTTCTTGCTTTCCTCCTTGGTATTCTGGCAAACCGCCTGCGTATCTCTCCCCTTGTTGGTTACCTTGCCGCAGGCGTACTTGTCGGTCCTTTTACCCCCGGCTTCGTTGCCGATACCTCACTGGCATCAGAGCTCGCTGAACTTGGCGTCATCCTGCTGATGTTTGGTGTTGGTCTGCACTTCTCGCTGAAAGATCTCATGGCGGTAAAGTCCATCGCCATTCCCGGTGCGATAGCCCAGATTGCCGTGGCAACGCTACTTGGAATGGGGTTATCCACCATGCTGGGTTGGAGCCTGGCGAGCGGCCTGGTTTTCGGCCTTTGCCTCTCAACCGCCAGTACCGTAGTGCTGCTACGCGCGTTGGAAGAACGACAGCTTATTGATAGCCAGCGTGGCCAAATCGCCATCGGCTGGCTAATTGTAGAAGATCTGGCGATGGTTCTTACGCTGGTTCTGCTACCGGCATTCGGCGACATGATCGGCGCTGAGCATGCCGACACCAGCAAACTGCTGACCGATTTAGCCTGGACCATCGGTAAAGTGATTGCGTTTATTACCCTGATGATTGTCGTTGGTCGCCGTCTGGTGCCGTGGGTATTAGCAAAAAGCGCCAGCACCGGCTCACGCGAGCTTTTCACGCTGGCGGTGTTAGCCATGGCACTCGGCATCGCCTTTGGCGCGGTGAAACTGTTTGATGTCTCCTTTGCACTGGGCGCATTCTTCGCTGGTGTGGTATTGAACGAATCTGAACTCAGCCAGCGTGCGGCGCACGACACGCTGCCGCTGCGCGATGCCTTCGCCGTACTGTTCTTCGTTTCCGTCGGTATGCTGTTTGATCCGATGATCCTGCTGAATGACCCGATTTCCGTGCTGATCACGCTGGCTATTATCGTGTTCGGTAAGTCAGCCGCCGCCTTCGTGCTGGTTCGACTCTTTGGTCACTCCAAGCGAACAGCATTAACGATTTCCGCCAGTCTGGCGCAGATCGGTGAATTTGCCTTTATTTTGGCTGGGCTCGGCATTGTGTTGGGGCTGCTGTCCGAAGAAGGACGGAATCTGGTGCTGGCCGGGGCCATTCTCTCCATCATGATAAACCCGCTGCTGTTTACGCTGCTTGAGCGCTATCTGGCGAAGCATGAAACCATCGAAGAGCAGATCGTAGAAGAAGCCATTGAGGAAGAGAAACAGATTCCTGTCGATATGTGCAATCATGCGCTGCTGGTTGGCTATGGCCGTGTTGGTAGCCTGATTGGAGCCAAACTGCATCAGGCTGGGATTCCCATCGTTGTGATTGAGAACTCACGTACGCGTGTTGATGCACTGCGTGAACAGGGAATCAAAGCCGTATTGGGCAATGCGACCAAGCCTGAAATCATGGATATTGCGCGTCTGGATTGCGCTCGTTGGCTATTGTTGACCATTCCGAACGGCTATGAGGCGGGTGAAATCGTCGCGGCAGCCCGTGAGAAGCGCGCCGATCTGGAGATTATCGCCCGCGCGCACTATGACGATGAAGTCAGCTACATTACCGAGCACGGTGCCAACGAAGTGGTAATGGGTGAGCGGGAAATCGCCAATAGCATGATCACGCTGCTGAAGCTGGATGAGATCCCTCCTGCACCTCAGGCGTGCCCTATCTAAATAGCTACACGTTAGAGACAAAAATGGCGGGCTTAATTTGCCCGCCATTTTTTTACGCTGTACGCCATGCCTTCAAACATCACCAGACAAGGCAACCTCGCCCCTACTCTGCTTTACTCACTAACTGTTCCAGCAGATCGATGTGCAGCGGATCGTCATTGAGCGCAGGAATATAGTGGAAAGCCTCTCCGCCTGCATGCAGGAAGATCTCACGGTTCTGTTCCTGAATCTCTTCCAACGTTTCCAGACAGTCCGCGGCAAAACCGGGACACATAATCTGAATGTGTTTGATTCCCTGCGCGGGCAGCCCCTGCATGGTTTCATCCGTATAGGGTGTCAGCCAGGGTTCACGGCCAAAACGCGACTGGAAGGTCATCATTACTTTGCCTTCCGGCAGCCCCAGCGCGGCAATCAGCGCTTCCGTAGTCGCCCGACAGCGTTGCGGATAGTCATCCCCTTCATTGGCATACCGCACCGGGATGCCGTGATAGGAAATCACTAATCTGTCGGGTTCGCCGTGTTCAGCAAAAGACTGCTCGACACGGTGCTTCAACGCCGCAATATAAGCAGGGTGTTCGGCATAATCACGGATAAAGCGAATTGCAGGCAGTTGACGATTATCACGCAGCTGCGCGGCTAACCCATCCCACACGGCTGCAGTGGTTGAGCAGGAATACTGCGGATACATCGGCAAGACAACCAACTGCGTGACACCCTGCGCCAGTAACTTATCCAGCGCCGAACGCAGACTGGGCGAACCATAGCTCATCCCCAGCTCAACGGGCGTTTCCGGCATACGCGCGGCCAGTGCCTGCTGCTGTCGACGGCTAATCACCAACAGCGGCGATCCTTCTTCCATCCAGACCGACTGATAGAGTTTCGCCACTCGCGGTGAGCGGGTTGGCAGGATGATGCCGCGCAGCAGCGGCCACCATAGCAGACGCGGCGTATCCACTACGCGTCGGTCGCTTAGAAACTCCGCCAGATAACGCCTTACCGCCTGCGGCGTCGGGGCATCGGGCGTCCCTAAGTTCACCATCAGCACGCCGTATTTCTCTTGTTTCATCGCCGTCTTCCTTTTATGGAGAAGCAGGCTTTCTCTCAGCCCGCCAGTGCGTAACATCAAATGCCTATTGTAGCGAAAAAAAGCTAAACAAATACGGGTAGATAGCAGGGATAACGCCAATGCTATCAATAGAGGAAACAAAGCAAACGAGGATTTCAGAACGAAAAAATGCCAGACGGTCGTCTGGCATTCAGATGTTTGGGTATGATTCGTGTAGAAAAATTAGCCCAGAATGGTTTCCAGTTCTGCGCGAACTTCTTCCACTTTACGCGTGCCTTCCACTTTGAAATAGCGTGTGTTACCTGCTTCCGCTTCTTTCTGGTAGTAGGAAACCAGTGGGGCAGTCTGCTGATGGTACTCAACCAGACGTTTACGCACGGTATCTTCCTGATCGTCTTTACGAATAGTCAGATCTTCGCCCGTCACGTCGTCTTTGCCTTCAACTTTAGGCGGATTGAATTTTACATGGTAGACACGACCGGACGCCGCATGAACGCGACGGCCAATGATACGATCGATGATCAGTTCGTCAGGAACTGCAAATTCGATAACGTAATCCACATTGATGCCTGCATCTTTCATCGCATCAGCTTGTGGAATGGTGCGTGGGAAGCCATCCAGCAGAAAACCGTTACGGCAATCCTCCTGGGCGATGCGCTCTTTAACCAGAGCAATGACCAGTTCATCAGTGACCAGTTTACCTGCGTCCATGATTTCTTTAGCCTGCTTGCCCAATTCAGTACCCGCTTTTACCGCTGCACGCAGCATGTCACCCGTGGAAATCTGCGGAATACCGTATTTCTCCATGATGAATTGAGCCTGAGTACCTTTGCCTGCGCCCGGAGCGCCCAGCAGAATAATACGCATCGCGTAAATCCCCTTGCTATGTAATATTTATAAAATAAATTTGAAAAACGCTAAACCATACCATTCCAGACGCTTATGCTCAAGGAACGGGCTCGCTTCAGCAACGCGCAGGCAGATGAAAAAAAGCAAGATACCTAAAAATACGGTTTGCCGTCTGCCCAATGTTGCCATTCAGTGTAGACGAAGAAACGCCCAATAACGGAAGGAAACGTAAAATCGGGGGGAAGACCCCGGTTAACACCGGGGTCTGGAGGATATCACTATCAGGCACTTAACAGCTGATTCATACGGCGGATGAACAGGTTCGGATCGTCCAGCGTACCGCGTTCGGCCAGCAGAGCTTGATCCAGCAGCAGCTCGACCCACTCGCCAAACTCCGCCTCATCAGAAACGTCCGCCGCACGTTTAATGAGCGCGTGCTCCGGGTTCAGTTCAAAAATGTACTTCACTTCCGGCGCTTGCTGGCCTGCCGCTGCGAACAGTTTCGCCATCTGCGTGCTCATCTCGTCCGCATCCGTTACGACAATCGCAGGCGTATCGGTCAAACGGTAGGTGAAACGCACATCTTTAACGCGCTCGCCCAGCAGGGTTTTCACACGCTCAACAAACGGCTCCAGCGCTTTTTGTGCTTCTTTCTGCGCATCGTTTTCTTCATCAGCCAGTTTATCCAGCGTATCATCCGCTTTGCTGACTGACTGGAAGGATTTACCGTCGAATTCGGTCAGGTAGCTCATCATCCATTCGTCAATACGCTCGGACAACAGCAATACCTCGATGCCTTTCTTACGGAACAGCTCCAGATGTGGGCTGCTCTTCGCCGCCGCGTAGCTGTCTGCGGTGATGTAGTAGATCTTGTCCTGACCTTCCACCATCCGGCTAACGTAGTCTTCCAGCGATACCGTCTGTGCGGAGCTGTCGGATTGCGTGGTGGCAAAGCGCAGCAGTTTCGCGATCGCTTCGCGGTTGCTGCCATCTTCCGCCGGGCCTTCTTTCAGCACCAGACCAAACTGTTGCCAGAACGTCTGGTATTTTTCCGCATCGTCTTTCGCCAGTTTATCCAGCATTTGCAGCACGCGTTTAGTCAGTGCATTACGCAGGTTCTGCGTCACACGGCTGTCCTGCAAAATCTCACGGGAAACGTTCAACGGCAGATCGTTGGAATCAATCAGGCCACGAACAAAACGCAGGTAGTTCGGCATGAACTGCTCGGCGTCATCCATAATAAAGACGCGCTGAACGTACAGCTTCAAGCCATGTTTATGATCGCGGTTCCACATATCCCACGGTGCACGCGCAGGGATGTACAGCAGGCTGGTATATTCCTGCTTACCTTCCACACGGTTGTGGCTCCAGCTCAGCGGATCGGTAAAGTCGTGGGAGATGTGTTTATAAAACTCGTTGTACTCTTCATCGCTGACTTCTGACTTGCTGCGCGTCCACAGAGCCTGCGCCTTGTTAATTTTTTCCCAGCTAACGGTAGACTCACCGCCTTCTTCTTCGCTTTCCGTCTGGGCTTCAATTTCTACTGGCAACGCGATATGGTCGGAATATTTGCTGATGACGGAACGCACACGCCAGTCATCCAGGAACTCGTCTTCACCTTCGCGCAGATGCAGAGTAATTTCCGTACCGCGATCGTCTTTGGTGATGTCAGCGATGGTGTAGTCACCTTCGCCGGCAGATTCCCAGTACACGCCCTGATCGGCATTCGCACCCGCGGCACGGGTACGCACAGTCACTTTATCTGCCACGATGAAGGCGGAGTAGAAACCCACGCCGAACTGGCCAATCAGTTGGCTATCTTTAACCTGATCGGAACCCATAGATTCCAGAAAAGCCTTGGTGCCGGATTTCGCAATCGTACCCAGATTATCAATGACTTCGTCACGGCTCATGCCGATACCGTTATCAGAAATCGTCAGCGTACGTTTTTCTTTATCCGTAGACACCCGCACGCGCAGGTCGCCATCGCCCGCATACAGTTCTGGTGCAGACAGCGCACGAAAACGTAATTTGTCTGCCGCATCGGAGGCGTTGGAGATCAATTCACGCAGAAAGATTTCTTTGTTGGAATAGAGCGAATGGATCATCAAATGCAGGAGTTGCTTAACTTCGGACTGGAACCCGCGAGTTTCTTGGCCTTTCATACTCATTGTTGCTTACCTCAATCCTAATATTATTCAGGCTGATTAAACTGACGATAAGTAGCAAGTGGGGATAAACCAAGGTGATTTCAAGGGGTAAATTTCAGCGAAAAAAGAAAACGGTGAGAGGAAAGAGGAAAACAAGACTGCGGCTGCCAGATAATCATACTGGCAGCCGACAGATTAAAACCGGAAAGGCTGACGACCTGCAAGTGAATGGGAAAGTGTGGTGCCATCGACCATTTCCAGCTCACCGCCAACGGGAACACCGTGTGCAATGCGGCTGGCCATCACGCCGTGTTGTGCGCACAGTTCAGCGATATAGTTTGCCGTCGCATCGCCTTCTACCGTCGGGTTAGTCGCCAAAATCACTTCGCTTATCGATTCCACCTGCAGGCGTTCTTCCAGCCGCCCCAAACCGATATCGTCCGGGCCAATACCATCCAGCGGCGACAAATGTCCCATCAGAACAAAGTACCGACCAGCAAACTGCCCCGTCTGTTCAATGGCGTGAATATCAGCCGGGCTTTCTACCACACAAATCTGCCCGTTTTGCTGGCGGCGCGGATTCGAGCAAATCGCACAAACGTCCTGCTCGGTGAATGTCCGACAATCGCTACAGTGACCGATTTCGGACATCGCCCGCGTCAACGCCTGCGCCAGACGCATACCGCCACTGCGGTTACGTTGCAGCAGTTGAAACGCCATGCGCTGCGCCGACTTGGGCCCAACGCCCGGCAGGCAGCGCAGCGCTTCCATCAATGACTCAAGAAGCGGACTGGTCTGCATCAGAACGGCATCTTGAAGCCCGGCGGCAGTTGCATACCGCTGGAAACCGCTGCCATTTTCTCTTTCTGCGTTTCCGCGATACGACGAGCGGCATCGTTGAACGCCGCAGCGATCAGATCTTCCAGCATCTCTTTATCGTCTTCCATCAGGCTTGGATCGATCTCAACACGGCGGCAGTTATGCGCACCGTTGATCGTAATTTTCACCAGACCTGCACCCGATTCGCCCGTGACTTCCAGATTCGCCACTTCTTCCTGCATCTGCTGCATTTTTTCCTGCATCTGCTGGGCTTGCTTCATCAGGTTGCCAATTCCACCTTTACCAAACATAGTTTTCTCTCTATCACGTCGGGCTGCGTACTCGCAGCGGTTAAACAGGGCGGATACTTTCTTCGTCCAGTTCCGCATCAAAGAAACGCCGCAGCGTTTGAATCGTTGTATCGGCCAGAATTGACTGACGCGCCTGCGCCAGCTTCTCTTCATAGATGGCCTGACGCCACTCCAGCGGCGTCCGCACCGCCGGATTGTCGTCTTCAGTAATCAGTAATTCTACAGGATGCCCGTAGTGAGCCGTCAATGCGTCCGCCAGCGTCTTTTGCGCCGCCGGCGAATTCAGGTGCCGCTGGGATGAACGCAGATGCAGATGAACCTTGCCTGCCTCTTCGCTCTCTTTAAACGCATTGAGTGCCAGCTGTTGTACCAGCTTTGGCAGCGTCAGGCGATGGATTTCCGCCGCCCAGGCATCTCGCTCCAGTGACTCTTCCGCCAGCCGTGCTGCCAGCTCCGGCGTTTTTTCGTGTTCTAATGCCGAACGCAGCGCTTTTGGCGTTGCGACGTCGACCTTCTCTTCTTCGACTTTATTCTGCGCCCGCCAACGATACGCTTCCGGCTTTTTGGGCTCGGAGGGAGATGTCTTCGCGTTTTGCCGTTGAATGCTGCGCTCAGTCACAGAAGCTAATCGCTCCAGCGCTGAGGTTGCCGGCCGCGTATTGTCAGACGCTGCCGGATCAGCCTTTTTTGGTGGCGTACTCCCCTGTTTTCGCAGGAGCTGGCTGCGAGCCTGTAACAGCTGAGAAGTCGCATCAGGCAGCTCGCCCTCACCATATTGATCCGCCGAACCCGTTGAAGCAGGCGGTTCTCCTAACGGTGGCGCATACGCAGAGGCATCCATCGGCGGTTCGGGAGAATAAGATGGAGGCTGCACGTTTTCATGCGGCTCACTGCTTGGCTGAATTGGCGCACGAACCGTCGCCGATGCTGTAGCACCGGGCTGCTGTACAGGAAGCTGAATAGAAGGCGCACGCGCAACCTGAGCAGGCGCGGCGCTTACGGGTGCCACGGGTTCAGCGATAACCTGACTGGGATGAAACGCCAGCGCTCTCAGTAGCGTCATTTCAACGCCCATCCGACGATCTGGCGCAAAAGGCAATTCTTTGCGGCCAATGAGCATCGTCTGATAGTAAAGCTGAACGTCCGCCGGTGGCAGCGCACGCGCTAGTTCCCGCATACGGGCTTCAACCGCAGCGTAATCATCACCCAGCGCCGCAGGCAGCAATTGAACCATCGCAATACGGTGTAACAGCGTCTGGGTTTCGACCAACAGCGATTCCCAGTCCACACCCCGCGCCGCGACCTGGTCTAACAGCGACATGACCTGCGCACCATCACCTTTCGCCAACGCCTCAATGAGTGCCAACGGCTGCTCATCATCCAGCGTACCCAGCATTTGGCTGACGGAAGCGGTCGTGACCTGACCTTGCCCCATGGCAATGGCCTGATCGGTCAGACTCAGCGCATCACGCAAGCTCCCATCGGCAGCACGTGCCAGAAGCTGTAGCGCACGCGGCTCACTGACGAGATTTTCTGCCTGTAATACCTGCTCCAGATGCGCACGAATCTGTTCGACATCCAGCGCTTTGAGATGAAATTGCAAGCAACGCGACAGAATGGTCACCGGCAGTTTTTGCGGGTCGGTGGTCGCCAGCAGGAATTTGACGTGCGGAGGTGGCTCTTCCAGCGTTTTCAGCAGCGCATTAAAGCTGTGGCGCGATAGCATGTGTACTTCGTCAATCAGGTACACCTTGAACCGCCCACGCGCAGGAGCGTACTGCACATTATCCAGCAGATCGCGCGTGTCCTCGACTTTAGTGCGAGACGCGGCATCGATTTCGATCAAATCGACAAAACGACCCTGCTCGATTTCACGGCAGTTGTCACACTGACCACAGGGCGTTGCCGTCACGCCCTGTTCGCAATTCAGCCCTTTTGCCAACAAACGGGCAATCGACGTCTTCCCGACACCGCGGGTGCCGGAAAACAAATACGCGTGATGAATTCTGCCTAGGGAAAGGCCGTTAGCCAACGCGGTCAGGACATGTTCCTGACCGACAACATGGGTAAAGGTTTGGGGACGCCACTTACGGGCAAGAACCTGATAGCTCATCAATACCGCAACAGTCGAGTTATTGAGGCGATCATGCTAACACAGCCACGCCGCTATCGGCGAGACTGTTATGATTAATGTCCGGGGAAGTCAACCAGGCTATAGCAGGTGACGCCCATCTCGGTCAGACGCTGCTCGCCGCCCAGATCGAACAAATTGATGATAAACGCAGCATCATTGACCGAACCACCCAGACGACGGATCAATTTCACCGTGGCCTCAAGCGTACCGCCAGTTGCCAACAGATCGTCAATCACCAGCACGTTGTCGCCAGCGGAGATCGCATCTGCATGAATTTCCAGCGTATCTGAACCGTATTCCAGTTCATAGTTTTCACTGATAGTCGGACGTGGCAGCTTGCCCGGTTTACGCACGGGAACAAAACCCACGCCCAGCGCCAACGCAACCGGAGCGCCAAACAGGAAACCACGCGCTTCCGTACCAACAACCTTCGTCACACCGGTGTTGCGGTAACGGTTTGCCAGCATCTCAATACTGGCTGCATAGGCCACAGGATCTTCCAGCAGGCTGGTGACATCACGGAACAGTATGCCCGGCTTCGGATAATCGGGGATGCTTTTGATACTGTTTTTAATTAATTCTGCCTGCTGCTGCGCTGTTACGGTCATCATAGTTGTGCCTGATAAAACATTCTGAACATACAAATGCCGGTCACCACAAGGCTTTCATCATCGCATGAGGTGATGAAGAGGCATTATGACAAAGAGGAAAATGGCGACCCGCGCACGAAAACGGTCAAATTTAGTCAAAGTGACGGGTAAATGCAACTATCCGCACTCTGGGTGCGTATTTTTTGTATTCCCGTCACAGAGGCCGCCGCTTACGCTATCTTTTCGGATCTGCGCCCTGCGTTTGTTGTTCTGGATCAATCACGGGTAAACGAAGCATGAAGGTCAGTAAAATAGCCAAAATGACCAACAACAAAATCCTGACCCAGATGAGCTTAACCAGCCAGAGCGACAGCGCGAACGTTAACAGAATCATGGTGACTGCCTTCCATTTTGCCCCCGGCGGCAACGCACGATGTTTCTGCCAATGGCGCAGATAGCTGCCAAACCAGGAGCGGTACAGCAGCCAGTCATGGAAACGCGGGGACGAGCGGGCAAAACACCAGGCGGCCAGTAGCAAGAAAGGCGTTGTCGGTAATAAAGGTAACACGACGCCCAACGTTGCCAGCACAACGGAAACCCACCCCAATATCATCAGCAACACGCGATACATATTCACCTTTATACTTTGTTCACTACCACTATGCGTTATCTACTCAATAAGCTTTGTCTACGACAATACCCATAACACTTTATCACCACCTTGCCCGATGAATTAGTTAAGATATCCTCATGCAGTGTATTAAGGCGACACAGACTCACTCTGCCGATCTACCACGCGCCGACTCGCTGAATCATCAGCCTTACCGTAAGGGAAAAAAGTGAACACGCATCGATTGCTGCAGGCACTTGAACAACAAATTAACACGCTGGCGAAAGAGCTTGAACCGCTGGCGGATAAAGCCGTGCCGCAATCGCGCTTTGATCGTCAGCTTTTTAGCAGCTACGGCACTCGGCTACGTGACTATCGCGCCGAAGTTGAACAAAACCTGCACGCGATAAAGCAGTTAGTTGCAGAACAGCGCACCGATCGCGTGGCATTTCTGGCTGAAAAGCTAGTCAGCCAGATAGCCGCATTGCAGCGGGAGCTGGCGACGCAGTCATTACGCAGGCAGGAGCAAAATTCCGCCCCACAGCCGGAAGATGTGTATCACAAGCTGGCGGAACATCAGGATTATGAACGCCGTTTACTTTCCATGATTCAGGATAGAGAAAGCCTGCTCACCACGCAGACGCTCTTCAGCGAACAACAGCGATTGCAAAAAGAGCTGGCGGCGCTGGAAGGACGGCTGTCACGCTGCCGTCAGGCGCTGTCGCGGCTGGAGCGTCAGATAGAACGCCGGGAACAAGGACTATAGCGCGGCGGCTTCGCCGAGGAAAAAGAGGAACTGGTTTATGTCACTTGAAAACGCCCCACCCGACGTCAAGCTGGCGGTCGATTTGATTATGCTGCTGGAAGAAAACCAGATCGAACCGCGTATCGTGCTGGCCGCATTAGAGATTGTGCGCACCGATTTTGAAAAGAAGCTATCACAAGAAGAAGGTGGCGCTAAATCCTTTACCTAAAGCAAAAATAACTCAGCACGTAGAGGCAACGAGTGCTAGCACCGTCGTTCAATAGCTTACTCAGCGGGTTTACGTAGCGCCGGGCTAAAATGCAACATATCGATAAAGGCATCCACCAGCGACGGGGCTTCCTGATCGAGATCGAAACTTTCCGGCATAAATAGCCAGTTCTCCATCACACCAGAAAAATAGGCACGCAGCGCAATTGCCGCACGACGAGAATGGATATCCGTCGGCAACATGCCCAGACGGATGCACTCAATCAGATTTTCTTCAATATCGACATAGCAGGAAAGATAGAGCTCTTTGCGCGCGTTGTACGATTGCAACATTTCACCGACAAACTCACATTTGTGAAAAGCGATTTCCATAATGGAACGCCAGTGCGTATCACTAACCGTTAAACGCAGCATATAAATCAATAATTCACGCATCACGCGGAGTGGATTATCAGGAAATTTTGTCTGATACTCTATTTTAAACTCATCTATTTTTGACTCTGCCAACGCCCAGATTCCGTCAAAAATTTCGGCTTTGTTTTTAAAATGCCAATAAATAGCACCGCGGGTCACACCAGCAGCGGTGGCAATGTCAGACAATGAAGTCGCGGACACACCATGCTCAGAGAACACTCTTAACGCAGTATCCAGTATCTGTTGTCGGGTTTCCTGAGCCTGTTTTTTGGTTTTTCGTGCCATGATAATTTGGTTTTTCGTGCCATACCGCTGTATTTGAAGGAAAGTGAGATTTACATACATTCAAGTATGTATGTAACATAGCATGAACATAAGACTATAGCAGCAATGGGTTTTGAGCTTGTGATCCATTGGTCAATTTCAAATCGGACACTTGAGGTTTATCTATGAACAAAAACAGAGGGCTAACGCCTCTGGCGGCAGTTCTGATGCTTTCCGGCGGCTTAATGCTCGCAGGATGTGATGACGGCAACAACCAGCAAGGCGGCGCACAGCAGCAGATGCCTGAAGTGGGTATTGTTACGTTAAAGACGGAAGCACTGAATGTAATGACCGAGCTGCCGGGCCGCACAAGTGCTTACCGCATTGCTGAGGTTCGCCCACAGGTTGGCGGCATTATCCTCAAACGCAACTTCGTTGAAGGATCTGACGTTAAAGCTGGCGCATCGCTGTATCAGATCGACCCCGCGACATATCAGGCAAGCTACAACAGCGCCAAAGGCTCACTCGCTCAGGCTCAGGCTCAGGCAGAAATTGCCCGTTTGACCGTTAATCGCTATAAGCCGCTGTTGGGCACCAGCTACGTCAGCAAGCAGGATTACGATCAGGCTGTCGCGACTTCTCGTCAGGCTGATGCTGCCGTTCAGGCTGCCAAAGCAGCAGTGGACACCGCACAAATCAATCTGGCTTACACCAAAGTTAATTCGCCAATCGAAGGCCGTGTAGGTAAATCAACGGTAACGGAAGGCGCATTAGTCGCAACTGGGCAAGCAACAGCATTAACAACCGTTCAACAGCTTGATCCGATTTATGTTGACGTCACGCAGTCCAGTAATGATTTCCTGCAACTGAAGAAAGAGCTGGAAAACGGCACGCTGAAACAAAGTGAAGGCAAAGCCAATGTCCGCCTGCTGTTGGAAAACGGTACTGAATATACTGAGGCAGGTACATTAGAATTCTCCGATGTCACGGTAGATGAAACCACCGGTTCCATTACGCTGCGTGCCATTTTCCCTAATCCACAGCACAACCTCCTCCCCGGAATGTTTGTACGCGCGCGCCTCGATTCCGGCGTTAACCCAACAGCCTTGTTAGTTCCACAGCAGGGTGTCTCCCGCGATCCACGTGGTCAGGCCACAGCGATGGTGGTTGGAGAAGGCGATAAAGTAGAACCTCGCACGCTTAAAACCAGTAAGGCAGTTGGTGACAAATGGTTGGTTACCGAAGGCTTGAAAGCGGGCGATCGCGTTATCGTCACTGGTCTGCAAAAAATCAGACCTGGTGCGCAGGTAAAAGCTAAAGAAGTCGCTCAAGAAAATCAGCAGGCGCAGCAAGCGTCAGCAGAACCCGCGAAGTCTTAAGACGTTCTAACAGGAGCCGGTATAATTCATGGCTAAGTTTTTTATAGATCGACCCATTTTTGCATGGGTACTCGCCATCATGGTGATGCTGACGGGGTTGCTGGCAATTGTTAAATTACCGATTGCCCAGTATCCAACGATCGCACCACCCGCGATTGAAATAACAGCAAACTATCCAGGGGCCGATGCATCAACGCTGCAAGATTCCGTGACGCAGGTTATCGAACAGAACATGAACGGTATCGATAACCTGATGTACATGTCATCAAGCAGTGACTCCTCAGGTACAGTGCAGATTACGCTGACCTTTGACGCAGGTACGGACGCGGACATCGCGCAGGTCCAGGTGCAGAACAAACTGCAACTGGCCATGCCGCTGCTGCCGCAAGAAGTACAGCAGCAAGGGGTTAACGTTCAGAAATCAAGTAGCAGCTTCCTCATGGTTGCCGCCTTCATCAGTGAAGACGGTAAAATGTCACAGGAAGATATCGCTGACTACGTGGCTGCTAACGTTAAAGACCCAATCAGCCGTACATCCGGCGTAGGTGATGCGCAGCTGTTTGGTTCCCAGTACGCGATGCGTATCTGGCTGGATCCGAACAAACTGAATAATTACCAGTTAACAGCCGGCGATGTTACCGCAGCGATCCGAGTGCAAAACAACCAAATCGCCGCAGGGCAGTTGGGTGGCGCTCCACCGGTTCCCGGTCAGCAGTTGAACGCTTCGATCATTGCGCAGACCCGTCTTAATTCAGCCGAGGAGTTTTCTAAAATCCTGCTGAAGGTGAACGCTGATGGGTCTCAGGTTCGCCTTAAAGACGTTGCTCGCGTTGAGCTGGGCGCAGAAGGCTACGACGTTATAGCGCGTTTCAATGGTAAGCCCGCTGCCGGTATCGGTATCAAACTGGCAACCGGTGCAAACGCGCTGGATACCGCAACCGCTGTAAAAGATGCACTGACCAAAGCGGAAGAGTTCTTCCCTGCTGGCCTGAAAGTCGTTTACCCGTACGATACAACGCCCTTCGTTAAGATCTCCATCAACGAAGTAGTGAAAACGCTGGTGGAAGCCATCGTACTGGTATTCCTGGTGATGTATCTGTTCTTGCAGAACTTCCGTGCCACGCTGATCCCAACCATTGCGGTGCCGGTCGTCTTGTTGGGGACGTTTGCTGTCCTCTCCGCGTTTGGTTATTCCATTAACACCCTGACGATGTTCGCGATGGTTCTCGCCATCGGGCTTCTGGTGGATGACGCCATCGTCGTCGTGGAAAACGTGGAACGTGTCATGGCGGAAGAAGGTCTACCGCCTAAAGAAGCGACAAAACGATCCATGGAGCAGATCCAAGGCGCGTTGGTCGGTATTGCGCTGGTTCTGTCCGCGGTATTCGTCCCGATGGCGTTTACCGGTGGCTCCACAGGGGCAATCTACCGCCAGTTCTCCATCACAATCGTGTCTGCGATGGTGCTGTCGGTTCTGGTCGCATTGATTTTGACGCCCGCGCTTTGCGCAACGCTGCTAAAACCAATCGCCAAAGGCGATCACGGTGAGAAGAAAGGCTTCTTCGGCTGGTTCAACAGACTGTTCGAGAAAAGCACGCATCACTACACCGATAGTGTGGCAAATATTCTGCGCAGCACGGGCCGTTATCTGGTCATCTATCTGCTGATTGTTGTCGGTCTGGCATTTCTGTTCTTACGCTTGCCGACGTCCTTCCTGCCAGATGAAGATCAGGGTGTTCTCCTGAACATCGTTCAGTTGCCTTCAGGGGCAACGCAGGAAAACACGCAGAAAATCATGGATAGAATGACGAACTACTATCTCGAGAATGAGAAAGGTAACGTCAAGTCTGTGTTTACCGTGACGGGTTTCGGGTTCTCTGGCCGTGGGCAGAATGCCGGTCTGGCCTTCGCCAGCCTGAGTGACTGGAGTGAACGAAGCGGTGCAGAAAATAAAGTTATGGCGATTGCAGGCCGAGCTAACGCAGCCTTTAGCCAGTATAAAGAAGCGATGGTTTTCGCAGTCAACCTTCCTGCGATTATCGAACTGGGTACCGCAACAGGTTTCGACTTCCAGTTGATTGACCAGGCTAACCTTGGGCATGCAAAACTGACGGAAGCACGTAACCAACTGCTAGGCATGGCGGCACAACGTCCTGATACCCTGGTGCAAGTTCGTCCTAACGGGATGGAAGATACACCACAGTTCCGTCTCGATATCGATCAGGAAAAAGCACAGGCGCTTGGTGTGTCACTGTCGGATATCAGTTCAACATTGGCAACCACGCTGGGTGGTTCTTATGTAAATGACTTTATCGATCGCGGTCGTGTGAAGAAAGTTTACGTTCAGGCCGATGCCCCTTTCCGTATGTTGCCAGATGACATCAAAAACTGGTACATCCGCGGTAGCAACGGACAAATGGTGCCATTCTCTGCATTCACGCAGAGCCACTGGGAATATGGTTCACCGCGTCTGGAACGTTACAACGGCCAACCATCCATGCAGATCCAAGGTCAAGCCGCGCCAGGTAAGAGTACCGGTGAAGCCATGGCATTGATGGAAAATTTCGTGACCCAATTACCGCAAGGTATCGGCTACGAATGGACGGGTATGTCCTATCAAGAGCGGTTATCTGGCAACCAGGCACCTGCAATCTATGCCATTTCACTGATTGTCGTGTTCCTGTGTCTGGCAGCGCTTTATGAGAGCTGGTCAATACCATTCTCCGTCATGCTGGTTGTTCCATTGGGGATCATCGGTGCGTTAATTGCAGCGAATATGACAGGTCTTGAAAACGACGTTTACTTTAAGGTGGGCCTGCTGACAACCATAGGGCTATCGGCGAAGAACGCCATATTGATTGTCGAATTTGCTAAAGATCTGATGGAGAAAGAAGGGAAAGGACTGATTGAAGCAACGCTTGATGCCGTTCGTATGCGTTTGCGTCCAATCCTGATGACATCACTTGCCTTTATCCTCGGTGTCATGCCGCTGGTTATCAGTAGTGGTGCAGGCTCCGGTGCACAGAACGCCGTTGGTACTGGCGTAATGGGCGGGATGATTACAGCAACCGTGCTGGCTATCTTCTTCGTTCCGGTGTTCTTTGTTGTTGTCCGCCGCCGTTTTGGCAAGAAAGTAGACGACACAACAGCACACTAAGGCTGAACATCCATCAATATCTCCCCTAAAGGCCGCCTAGCGGCCTTTTTTACTTTCCTGCCCTTCCTCTCAGCTCATTCTCACCAAACGAGCACAGAGCCGTTTGCATCGTTATCCGCCTCTATAGTGACTTAGAGAATGCTGCAGCCTTGCAACAACATAATGGTTGATCCTCGTGTCAAAAAAGCGCAACATGATAGATATGTTATAACATAACAAATGAGGCGGCTATGAAAGCAGGTATTCATCCTGACTATCGCACGGTGGTATTTCATGACACCAGCGCGGATGTTTATTACAAGACGGGATCAACGATTAAAACCGATCGAACCATTGAACTGGAGGGGGCCAGCTACCCTTACGTCACCATTGACGTTTCTTCGGCATCGCATCCCTATTATACCGGGAAGCAAAAAGAATATTCCAAAGAAGGCAGCACAGCGCGCTTCCAGCAGCGCTTTGGCAACTTCTTCAAGTAATCAGAGAGGGCTATAAAATGCAGGTGCTTAGTTCGCTACGTTCAGCAAAGAATCGTCATAAGGATTGTATTGTGGTCCGCCGTCGCGGGCGAGTTTACGTTATATGCAAATCCAACCCGCGCTTTAAGGCCGTACAAGGCGGAAAAAAGAAAAAAGGTTAATCTTTCTCGACTTCATCCCGATACAGTCAGTGTTATGACGCTAACACGACTGCACGGGATGATTCGCATGAAAAAACTGCTGAAACAATAAGATAACGAGTGCCAAAAGCCCTTATCCGCTGAGCAATCTCTTCGCATTCCTTCTGCCATTTCTCATATTTTCAGATAGAAATAATTAAATAAGCCGCAGACGAGTTTATTCTATGCTCATTGTTACAACAAAAAAATCTGAGGATTAATCAAAATAAATAGCAGTGAAAACCTTACCTATTATCCGCGAATTTTACGAACGCTTTTGCTATAGTCATATATAGAATGACGTAACCGTAACCACCATGGTATAGCTATACTTAAGGTTAAGTCATGAGATGTTGGTATTTACGCCAACCCTATTTCGCGACATAGTAGATACTAGGAGGGACGATAATCACTGTTTTCTCATTCACTACAGAACAAATCACAATGGTTCAACACTCTGTCTGTAACAACATGAATACGAAACAGCGTTAACGTTTTATCTTGTAAGCTTCATCAGTCTACCTGTTTACCAGGTGTTAACCGCAGTAACACTGAATAACGGCTTAACGGAGGGATTGATATGGATGAGTACACACCAAAACATTATGATATTGCCCAACTCAGATTCTTATGTGAGAATCTGTGTGACGAAAGCATAGCGACGTTAGGCGATAGCAGTCACGGCTGGGTCAATGATCCAACATCTGCGATCAATCTCCAATTAAATGAACTTATTGAGCATATCGCTACGTTTATTCTCACATTTAAAATAAAATACCCTAACGAAAGTGAGCTTTCAGAGCAGGTTGAAAAGTATTTGGATGATACTTACGTCTTGTTTAGCAACTATGGTATTAATGATGCTGAACTACGGCGTTGGCAGAAGTCCAAAGCAAAATTATTCGGAATGTTCTCAGGGGAGAACATCTGTACGCCTGCTAAAACTTAAGCAATAATTTATTTATATTTTTTAACCACCAGGTACTGCTTGCATAGGCCATTATGAAAAAAATCGACTATTTGATGCGTTTGCGTAAATGCACAACCATTGACACCCTCGAACGCGTTATTGAAAAAAACAAGTATGAACTCTCTAATGATGAACTGGAGATGTTCTTTTCCGCAGCCGATCATCGCCTGGCAGAACTGACGATGAACAAACTCTACGACAAAGTCCCTACTGCAGTATGGCGATACGTTCGTTAATTCCTAACGAAACGCATACAAAAACTGACATTAATTACACTGCGCCGATAATATTATCGGCCTTTGTTTTTATTATCTTTTTAACGTATTAATTGCGTAAGACTTGTAACAAATTGTATTTTTTATATTAAGTAAAAATGAATTCTCCCTCACATCTCATGCTTATTTCCCCAGCATTTATTGTTCACACCCTAAATAATTCGAGTTTCAGGAAGACGGCAAGAGAGAGAATCCTGATGAGCTTACTCAAGTAAGTGATTCGGGTGACTAAACGCAGCCAACGCACATGCAACTTGAAGTATGACGGGTATATAACAATCGCATCGATAGCATCACTGATAGTATTCCCATGATGAAAACAGAGGAGATAATAATTACCGCAATTATTACTCGCCAGGTAAAGATACACAGTTATCCTCTCGAAGAAACAGCGATCGGTAAATGGCACCTGTCGAACAAAGAATGGCGGCTCAGCGTTTATGCATGTCAGACAACGGGTTTATGGCAGAGAATGTCGTTTATGTGCAGGAGATGAAGACCAGTCTGGCGATGAAGCGGCTAACGAGGGCTGAAATGGTGGAGGCCCTGCCAGCTACATCCCGGCACACACGTCTCCTGCTGCGGCTGCTTCCTTCCGGACCTGACCGAATCCACAGGTTAATGTTGCGGGAGAACCGACAGGGCCTCCATTGACGACTTTATAACAGCTTGCACATGATAATCGCAACGTGTCACAAAGCGGTGGGCATTATCGGCGATGGGATAGGCAATTGCAAGCTAACACCGACTAACCGTTGTTTTCTTACCCACCCCACTGTGCCACTATGATGTTCAATCGGTTTAGGAACAGCAGGAATATCCGCGGATGTCAGAAGAAAACGATAATTTCCGCCAGCGCGTTTTTCAAATCGTCGCGGCAATCCCTTACGGAAAAATAGCGACCTATGGCGACATCGCGCAACTGGCCGATTCACCCAGAGCATCCAGGCAAGTCGGCGGAGTATTAAAACGTCTGCCGAAAGACAGCAAACTCCCCTGGCATCGGGTAATCAATCGTAAAGGCGAAATATCGCTGGTCGGTGGAGACTATGTTCGTCAAAAGTCAGCACTACAGGCGGAGGGCATCATTTTCAATCGTCAGGGAAAAGTTGATCTTGCGAAATATCGCTGGCAATACGCGCCATAACGGCGCGTATCCAGATAAATTACCAGATGGTCTGTGGTGCCATAGATGACGAGTCAGGCTGCCCCTGAAGCATATGAGGAGTCTGATTTGTCGGGTTAGACATCATTGATCCCTGATTTTTCGCGGGTAAGGGAACAGAGGCGACAGGTACCAGCACCAAATCGGCGTTATTTACCCCGTTGCTAATAACCGGCAAGACGTTCTCCGTCACCATCACGATGCGATTATCGATCGCAACGGCTGCGCTGAGTAAGATACGCGCGTTGGGCTGAATATCAGCCGGGTTATACGGTAATTCGAATTGGAAAGGTGCCTGCTTTCCTTCTGTACGCGTCACGCGCTGAGTGATCACTTTTGAAGGTGCATCCGCCAGCGATGCATCAGACACCGTAACGGTTAAAACGGCGTTGTGAGGGAGTGCAATGCGCTGACGAATATTCACCGTACCGGTTACCGCTGGCATTGCAACAGCTGGGCGTTGTGAAGATACAGAGGTGACAGGTGCGCCAGTTTGAGGAGAAACGCCATAATCATTCCTCTGTGCACATGCAACCAGAGTCATCGATAACGTGATACCGCCTAATATATGCCATAATTTCATTCGGTCAGTCTCCTTTATTATTGTCAGACTACCGGTATCGAAAACCGGCACTCATAAATAGTATGATTCACCCAACACAATAATGATGGTGCAAAATTCTGATATTTTCCTGAAACCCACACATTCATTGCAGTAAAAACCCATAACGAAATATTTTACACCTTAAAAAACAAACAGATAATTATTTATTCGCATCCATTGGGGCCGATACCATGAGTCAATCACTACAACACCTTCTCGACCTCCTGCATTTAGAGAAACTCGAAGAAGGGCTATTTCGTGGACAAAGCGATGATTTGGGGCTGCGTCAGGTCTTTGGTGGGCAAGTCGTCGGCCAGGCCATGTCAGCCGCTAAACAGACTGTCCCCGTCGAGCGCAACATTCACTCTTTCCACAGCTACTTTTTGCTACCCGGCGATAGCCAGAAACCGATTATTTATGACGTTGAAAACCTGCGCGATGGCAACAGCTTCAGCGCCAGACGCGTTAGGGCTATCCAGAATGGCCGCCCTATTTTTTATATGACGGCCTCATTTCAAAGTCATGAAGAAGGGTTCGAGCACCAAAATGTGATGCCAAACGTCACACCGCCAGAAAATCTGAAATCCGAGCAGGAAATCGCACAAGACATGCAGCACCTTCTGCCGCCCCGTTTTCACGATAAATTTATTCAGGCCAGCCCGATTGAGATACGCCCGGTTAAATTCCATAACCCACTAAAAGGTGAAGTAGACGAGCCGGTGCGACACGTCTGGTGTCGTGCCAGTAGCACGCTGCCGGACGATAAGCGTATTCACCAATATCTGCTCGGCTATACGTCTGACTGCAATTTTCTACTCACGGCCTTACAGCCTCACGGCGTTGGATTTTTGGAGCCGGGTATGCAGGTCGCTACCATCGATCACTCAATGTGGTTCCACCGTGATTTCCGGCTGGATGACTGGCTGTTATATACCGTAGAAAGCACGTCTGCATCCGGTGCTCGTGGTTTCGTTCGTGGGCAATTCTATACCCGGGAAGGCGTGCTGGTTGCATCCAGCGTGCAGGAAGGCGTCATACGTCGTCGCCAGCCGTAAACCTTGTGGCAGCCTCGTAACGTAAAAGACCACCTCATCTGGAGGGGGTTGGTTTAAGACTGATAATAAAACAGGCGTGGAGTCTCCCCCACGCCTGCTTACTGTATTCTGACTATCTCACTGATTAATTTACGCGATCTTATTGGTTGTAAGCGCTCTCGCCATGGCTGTTGACATCCAGACCTTCACGCTCTTGATCTTCAGGTACACGCAGGCCGACAACCATATCCGCGATCTTGAAGGCGACAAATGCCACCACGCCAGACCACACCAGACAAACAATCACGCTGAACAGCTGCACCCAAATCTGGTGTGCCATCGTTACGCCTTCTGCATAGCCGGTACCGCCCAGTGATGCAGAAGTGAATACGCCAGTCAGGATACAGCCAACGATACCGCACACGCCGTGAACACCGAACACATCACATGGGTCATCCACACGCAGCCATCTTTTCAGTACCGTTACGCCCCACAGGCCTGCAACACCGCCAGCCAGACCGATGATCAGTGCGCCACCCACACCAACCGTACCCGCTGCTGGCGTGATTGCCACCAGACCCGCGATACAGCCAGAGCATGCGCCCAGCAGAGAAGGCTTACCGCGGACCATCCACTCACCGCCAACCCATGCCAGAATTGCAGCGGCAGTCGCGACAACGGTGTTCAGGAAAGCCAGAGCGGCGATACCGTTCGCAGCACCCGCAGAACCCGCATTGAAACCAAACCAGCCGATGTACAGGATCGCCGTACCGATAAACACCATCGGCAGGTTATGCGGTTTGAAGGCCTCTTTGCCAAAACCAGCACGTTTGCCCAGCAGGTAAGCACCAACCAACCCAGCAACTGCGGCATTGATGTGAACCACCGTACCGCCAGCGAAGTCCAGCGCGCCATCAGCAGCCAGATAGCCACCACCCCATACCATGTGCGTCATCGGCAGGTAGGAGAACGTCAGCCACAGCGCAACAAAGATCAGTACAGCAGAGAAACGAATACGCTCAGCAATCGCCCCGACAATCAGCGCAACGGTGATACAGGCAAAGGAAGCCTGATAAGCCACGTGTACAAACTGATAGAAGGTGCCACTGATGGATTCAATCCCGATGCCTTTCAGCATAAAGGTGCTGAAACCACCGAAGAAGGCGTTACCTTCGCTGAAGGCCAGGCTATATCCGTAAACGACCCACAGGATACAAACCATCGCGAACGTTACGCTCACTTGCGTCATCATGGACAGAACGTTCTTAGAACGAATCAGGCCGCCGTAAAACAATGCGATGCCCGGTATAGTCATAAAGAGTACCAGTGCGGTACAAATCATAATAAAAGCGTTGTCCGCTTTATCAATCGTCGGTGTCGCAGCCATTGCCCAGGACGGGAGTAATGCCGCCACACCAAAACCTAATGAAGAGAGTAGTTTTTTCATTTTCATCCATCCCTATTTACGTATCTACGCTAGGTGTTATTAAAGTGCGGCTTCGTCAGTTTCACCCGTACGAATACGGATAACCCTTTGCAACTCGGCGACAAAAATTTTGCCGTCACCAATTTTTCCGGTGTACGCGGCTTTGCTGATAACATCGATCACTTCATCCAGTTGGTCGTCTGCAATCGCGATATCAATTTTTACCTTGGGTAAAAAGTTAACGCTGTATTCTGCGCCGCGGTATAGCTCCGCGTGTCCTTTCTGACGACCAAATCCCTTCACCTCAGTGACGGTGAGTCCCTGGATGCCGACAGAAGATAACGCTTCACGTACATCTTCCAGCTTGAATGGTTTTATCACCACAGTAACCAGTTTCATTTATCTTCCCCCTAGCCATTACGTTCAGGCTTTCGCCCGTCACTTGTTCGATTACATGCTCTATGAAGTCGGTCTACGTCATGACTAAAGCAAAGGGTGTGCCATAAATGATTTATCTGGCACAAATCAGGAAAGAGAACGCTATTAACGATAAGAAAGGGCAAAAAGAAAACCCGGTGGGAACAAAATGCAGGAAGAATCGGGCAAGAATTGCACTAATTTAGTGCACGAAGAGTATTTTCAGTGCAGTGCGGGGGAAAACCAGAATCACGATGCTTATTGATGGTGCGAAGCCATGAATAGACTGTCAGTCTGCACCACACAAGGCGGTGCAGACCGAGATACTCTCCCAGGTAAGCCTCAGTGCGCAGGACAAGGCTCAGTGCTGGTGGCTGCAAGATCCTCTCCGGCGAGCTGCAATTGATACATTTGATAATAGCGCCCCTGCTGTTGCAGCAGTTGCTCATGCGTTCCCCGCTCAACGGTTTGCCCATGATGGAGCACCATAATCGTGTCGGCCTCAACGATAGTGGAAAGCCGATGGGCGATGATAATCAAGGTTGTCTGTTCCCTGATAATGCGCAGCGCCTTTTGCACCGCCTGCTCCGTACCTGAGTCAATATTCGCCGTCGCTTCATCAAGAATCAGGATTTTAGGCGTTTGCACCAGTACCCGCGCAATCGCCAACAGCTGCTTTTGTCCGGTAGACAGGTTATTCCCCTGCTCGCCAATGCGCGTATGCAACCCTTCAGGAAAAGCCCGAACCAGTTCAGCAAGCTGCACTACTTCCAGCACGCGCCAGACGGCCTCTTCGCTGATATCACGCCCCAGCGTCACATTCACAAACATGGATTCCGCCAGCACAACCGGATCCTGTTGCACCATTGCCACATTTTGGCGCAAGACCGCATGAGAGAGCGTCGACAGCGGGCGGCCATCGAGTCGAATCTCACCCTCATCTGGCGCGTAATACCCCATAAGCAAACTGGCTAGCGTACTTTTCCCACTGCCGGTATGCCCGACCAGCGCGACGAATCCGCGCTCTGGTATCGTCAGAGAAATATTCTGTAGCACGCGTTTTTCTGTGCCATACGAGAAAGAGACATCGTCAATATCGACACGCCCTGTCGCCAGAGGACGCTCATCATCGCCGTAACGCTGCTTTTTGCCATCCATTAGTTCAAAGATACGCTCACCGGCGACAACCGCCTGCTGTAACATCGTTTGCTGAGTTGTCAGTTCAATCAGCGGTTCATTCAGACGGCCCAAATAGTTGATAAACGCGTACAAGACCCCGACGCCAACCGATCCCATTGAGCTGAAACCGAATTGGATTAACAAGCCACACAGCACCATCGCGGCAAACAGGCTCAGCAACGGCCTCAGCAGGAAACCCTCCAGGCGCAGTGCCTTCATCCGCGCTTCATAGTGCTCATGGCTGGCGGCCCCCAGTTTCTTGCCAAAGCGGGCCTGCTGGCGAAACTGCTGAATCACGCCCATGCCATTAATCACTTCGTTGAAGCCATCATTGATGTCAGCCAGATAGCTCCGTACCTTGCGCACAATCGGCGTACTAAAGCGATGGTACAGCACCATGACCGTCGCTACCGCAGGGAAAATCATCAGTGCAACCAGCGCCATCTGCCAGTTCAGGCTGAACATCGCCACCAGCATCGCCCCCACCAACGCCGCACTGCGTAATACCGTTGACACCACCATGACGTACAGGTCTTTAACCACTTCGGTGTCATTGGTAACGCGTGAAATCAGTTGCCCTACGGGTTGCGTATCAAATGTACTCAACGGCTGGCGCAACGCCGCATCCATCACATCAATGCGCAGTTGCTGGACGACACCGACCGCAACGCGGTTGAACAGCAGTGTCTGGAAATAATGCAGCGAGGCCGCCAGGATTTGCAGCAGGATATAGGACATTGCCAGGCCCGCCGCAATCGCCAGCGGGAACTGGCCTTTTGCTACCAAATCGTCAATAAAATAGCTCACCAACACAGGGCCTGAGACTTCAGCGATTGCAGCAATCCACAGCATCAGGACGCCCTGTAACAGCGGTTTTCGCCAGGGGGAACCATAGGCCAGCAGACGTTTCAGGGTTGGCCAAAACTGTTGAGGACTATTCATTTCTCGTTCCTTCCAACTGCGGCACATCATCCAGCGCCGCCTCCAGCTGTTGATAACGGTGCATATCCCGATACCAGCCGGGTTGTGCCGCCAGCGTCCGGTGTGTGCCACGCTGCACCGTTTGTCCTTGCTGTAACACAACGATTTCATTCGCTTCGGTTAGAGCTGACAAGCGATGTGCGCTAATGATCAGCGTCCGCTTTTCGCCCCATGTTTTGAGATTCTGCAAAATCTGGTGTTCCGTTCGCCCATCAACCGCAGACAGCGCATCGTCCAGCACCAAAATTTCAGCATCCAGCAACAGCGCTCGGGCAATCGCGATCCGCTGTTTTTGACCGCCTGATAACATCACGCCGCGCTCTCCGACCTCCGTCTGGTAACCCTGAGGTAAACGCAGAATGTCGTCATGAACGCTCGCAAGCCGCGCCGCCTGTTCAATCTCTTGTTGGGTAGCATCAGGCCGACCCAGTGCGATGTTTTGCGCCACGGTATCGGAAAACAAAAAAGGCATTTGCCCCACAACGGCAAAACGGCTGCGCAGTTCATCCAACCGAATGGCGCTCAATGGACGATCGTGATAACGAATTTCTCCCGATTGGGTATCGAAATGACGCAATATCAACGCCAGCAGCGTACTTTTCCCCGAGCCTGTCGGCCCACACAGCCCCAGCATATTGCCCGGTGCCAGCGTAAACTGAATATGCTGTAAAGCATCACGGGTATTATCCGGGTAGCGAAACGCGGAGATATTCACTTCCAGCACGCCTCGCTCGGCAGGCAATGATTCCTCACCGTCTTTCACCACGAGCTCTTCCGCAAGCAGTTGACGAATACGGCTATATGCCGCGCTACCACGCTCAACAATATTAAACATCCAGGCCAGCGCCAGCATCGGCCAGATCATCAATCCCAGATACATGACAAAGCTGGTCAACAAACCTAACGTCAGCGAACCGTTAATCACCATCCAACTGCCGCCGCCAATCGCCAGCAAATTCGACAGCCCGACGGCAATATAAATGGTGGGATCGAAGCGGGCATCAACGCGGGCAACATGCATATTTTTGGCACCGGCGTCCGCCGCAACCTGTGCAAAACGCGCGGACTGATAGTTTTCCAACCCGAAGGCTTTAATCATCCGAATGCTGGTCAAGCCTTCCTGCGCCTGATCGTTAAGCGAAGAAAACGCGGCCTGTGCGGATTTAAAACGGTTATGCAGTTGGGTGCCATAGCGTTTGATGAAAATCGCCATGACCGGCATCGGAAGCAGCGCCAACAGGGTCAGCTCCCAACTGATTTGAGTACACATGACAACCAGTACGGCACAGCCCATCACCATTGAATCGACCAGCGTCAGCACGCCTTCTCCGGCGGCAAAGACCACGCGATCGACATCGTTAGTCGCGCGCGCCATCAGATCGCCGGTACGGTGGCGCTGGTAAAATGCCGGATGCTGACGGCTCAGTTGGCGATAAAAATCCTCTCGTAGTTCAACCGCCAACTGGTATGACGCCCCAAACAGAAACACGCGCCACACGTAGCGCAGCAGATAGACCATGATGGCAGTCAACAGCATCACGCCAATCCACTTCATCATTTCGGCCATCGACATGCCGTGCTGCGTTACACCATCGACAATCACGCCGACCAGTTTAGGGGGCAGCAATTGGAGAATAGCAATCGCAATCAATAGCGCCACAGCACCCAGATAACGCCGCCATTCACGGCGAAAATACCAACTCAGTTGAGCAAAAAGTCTCACGCGGTTTTCATTCCAATAGCCAGACGGGTCATGACAGACTCAGACAAGCGATTATACAAAAGACGGATGGATGATGAATCACAGGGATAAGGGCAGTGCCGTGGTATGTTTGATTCGTTCCATAGCAAAGCTAGATGTTACATCGACCAGCCCGGGAATTCCATTCACCAGCCGTTTATAGAAATCATCATAGCTTTTCATATCAGCGACCTGAACCTGCATCAGGTAATCGTATTCGCCAGCCATACGATAGAAAGCCAGCACCTCCGGCATATCGGACACCACGCGGGTGAAAGTCTGATACCAGTCGCGGTTATGCTGCTGCGTCTTCAATAAAACAAACGCCGTCAGACCTAACCCCAGACGTTCATTATCCAGCAGCGCCACCCGAGCCCGGATGATCCCTTCCTCTTCCAGACGCTTCAGACGTTTCCAGCACGGCGTGGATGTCAGATTAACCGCATCGGCCAGCGTCTGTAACGAAAGCGTGCAATCCTGTTGCAGCATATTCAGCAGTGTGCGATCAATTTTATCCAGCATAGTTATACCTAATATGGTTTTACCTAATGTAGTTTTACCTAAAAATAGCGCCGCCGATAGAAAACACCCCCTACTCTCCCCCATTAAGAGAGAAAAGTAATGTTCTTCCCGCCCAGAATCATGGTGATAGCATTATTGGCAACATCGACATAGCAATGACCTTACCGACCTTCGTTGCACCCCCACCCCGCTGTTATCATAATTTTAAAGATAGCAACTCGCCATTCGCCTCAGTAGAAAAAAAATCCATATATAAAGAAAATAAGGGTAAATTATTCCCTTAAATTAGTCACAAGGAGATAAAAAGGTAATTTTTTTATCCTGAAAACTCGTTACTCTATTCGCATCACTGCCTAACCGAGTTTTCATCATGACTAATGCCTGGGTTAAAAATGCCATCAGCGCTATCGAAGCAGATTTTCAGCGTTCGGCTGATACGCATCTTATCCGTCTGACCCTGCCGGATTATCCCGGTATCTATTTTTACCTCAAAGATGAAAGCACACATCCCAGCGGCAGTCTGAAGCATCGTCTGGCACGCTCCTTATTTCTCTACGGGCTGTGCAACGGTTGGATTAAAGAAGGCACGCCGATTATTGAAGCGTCATCCGGCAGCACCGCCGTGTCAGAAGCCTATTTTGCACGTTTGCTTGGCCTGCCGTTTATCGCCGTCATGCCTTCCTGCACCGCAAAAAGAAAAATCGAGCAAATCGCTTTCTATGGCGGGCGCTGCCATTTTGTTGAACAGGCAGGACAAATCTATGCGGCATCTGAGCAGCTCGCGCAAGAGATGAACGGCCATTATATGGATCAGTTCACCTACGCAGAACGCGCTACCGACTGGCGCGGCAACAACAATATTGCCGACAGCATTTACCGCCAAATGGCACGTGAACCGCATACCGTGCCGGATTACATCGTGATGAGCGCAGGAACTGGCGGTACGTCAGCCACGCTCGGTCGCTACATTCGCTATCAGGGGCTGGATACACAACTGGTCGTCGTCGATCCAGAAAACTCCGTCTTCTACGACTGTTACCAACAGCGGGATCGCTCCATCACTGGCCCATGCGGCAGTCGGATCGAAGGTATTGGCCGCCCGCGTGCCGAGCCGTCTTTTATTCCTGACGTCATTGATAGCATGATCAAAGTGCCGGATGCCGCCAGCATCGCAACACTGTACTGGCTGGAAAGCGTGTTAGGCCGCAAAGCAGGTGCTTCCACCGGCACCAACGTCTGGGGAATGCTGCAACTGGCCAAAGAGATGGTGAACCGAGGTCAACAAGGTGCGATTGTGACTCTGCTCTGCGACAGCGGCGAACGCTATCTGGATACCTACTACAACAGCAGTTGGGTAGAAAAAAATATTGGCGACATTAGCCCTTATCTCAATGTGCTGAACAACCCAGAGATATCTCACCTTTCCCCTGAATCCAGCCTGATGTAACGACAGCCGAGCTATTTTTCAGGTAACAGGTTTTTTCAGATAACGTGTTTTTCAGATAGCGTGTTTTTTCAGATAACATAGCTTTTCAGGTAAAATAGTGACTTTACACCGCTGTGCGTTGCAGACGTATTGCGGTTAACGTCGCGTTAAGGTGAATGAAGAATGAAGCGTGCTGTTGTCGTTTTTAGCGGTGGACAAGATTCCACAACCTGCCTGATTCAGGCTCTGCAAGATTATGATGACGTCCACTGCATCACCTTCGATTATGGGCAACGCCACCGCGCGGAAATTGATGTCGCTCGGGAACTCAGTCAGAAACTGGGGGCAACAGCGCATAAGGTTCTGGACGTCGGCTTGCTGAACGAACTCGCCACCAGCAGCCTGACGCGTGACAGTATCCCAGTCCCCGATTACGATGCCAATGCGCAGGGCATCCCCAACACCTTCGTTCCGGGAAGAAACATTCTTTTCCTGACGCTCGCTGCCATCTACGCTTATCAGGTTGGTGCCGAGGCCGTCATTACCGGCGTATGTGAGACCGATTTTTCCGGCTACCCTGATTGCCGCGACGAATTCGTCAAGGCACTGAACCAGGCTATTGTTTTAGGTATTGCCCGCGATATCCGTTTTGAAACCCCGCTGATGTGGCTTAATAAGGCCGAAACCTGGGCGCTGGCGGATCATTACCAGCAACTCGATACCGTTCGTTACCACACGTTAACTTGCTATAACGGCATCAAGGGTGATGGGTGTGGTCAATGTGCCGCCTGCCATTTGCGAGCAAATGGGCTCGCGCAATATCAAAACGACTCAGTGGCTATCATGGCATCGCTGAAGCAGAAAGCAGGGTTACGCTGAGACTTCACGTCGCTATGCAGAACTCTACATGCAGAACCATCACGCCATGTAAAAACAACAGGCCACACCGTACAGGTAGTGGCCTGTTGCTTCATGTTAACGGCGAATCTCGTTTAGGTGTTCCAGCAGTTCTCCCTCCAACGGCAGTGCTTTTTGCGTCAATAAATCGATGCAGACAAACGTTAGCGTGGCATCGGCTACGTCGCTTTCATCAGACACTCGGGTTATCTTCTGGCTGATCACGCCACTTTTCGTATTCATCTGTAGTAGCTCGCTATCAATACGCAGCACGTCACCGAGAACAGCAGGCTTGCGATAGTTGATATTGATGTTCACTACGACAAAAGCGACATTGTTGCTATGCATCCAGCCAAAAGCAGGCAACGTTTCCAGCCATTGCCAACGCGCCTCTTCCAGAAACTCCAGATAGCGCGCGTTATTAACGTGCTGATAAACATCAATGTGATAACCACGAACGGTAATGAAAGTCTGCATAACGGTAATACTCCTGTGACAAAACCAACAACTGGTATGACCTGATAATTAGCCTAGCAGAGGTTCGCAGCCCAGAGGAAGTGCTCGACTGGGCTGCGACTGACATCACAGTTTTAAGCGAGAGAGATTTCGTTCAACCAACGCCGCCCCAATTCCCGGGACCTCAGTTAATTGATCGATCTGAGTAAAAGGACCATTTTGCTCACGATAGGTCACGATCGCTTCCGCCTTTTTAAGGCCAACACCGTTCATTATTTCCGCCAAATCAGCGGCGCTTGCTGCATTAATGCTTACCTTATCCTCATCACCATCAGGAAGCGTTGCTTTTTCCGCTTTCTGATCTGCTGGCGCAGACTTCACCGCTGTTGCCGTACTGTCGGCGGCTTTAGGTGCCGCCTGACTCAGTAATGGCAACCCAGACAAGCTCATCCCAATGATTAAGCACAGTGCTTTTATTCCTGATTTTTTCATGCTGTTTCCTCCTTGTGTGTGACAGCACGGCTACCTTGCCGCAGACCCATCAACACCGCAAACAGCAGAATTTAAATGTGGAAAAGGCCGCGAAAGCGGCCTTTTGTTGTTGCAACGATTTGCAAATTTTTGCGGAGCTTATTGCTGTTCTTGCGCCGCATTGCCCATCTTGATTTTCGCTTCACTGCGTAAGCTGGACAGCAGAGAATCAAACAGCGCGCCCAGAGAACCTTGCTGAACCTGGCTAGCAAACTGTGTTTTCTGCTCATCGTTTAGCTGATGTGGCGTCACGCTATCCAGCGCGACCAGCACGACATTACCGGCTTGATCCTGAGTAATCGCATAAGATGGCTTATCTTTCTCTGGATGTGGCATAGCAAAGATTGCTTCGGCCGTTGCATCACCCTGAGAGATAGAAGACATCGTTTTTGCCTCGCCAAAGCTCAGGCCCGCAGCTTTAAGCGCGTCATCTTTACCTTGCTTCAATTCAGCCAGAATTTTTTCAGCGTCTACACGAGTCTGCTGTTCAGCCTTCTGACGTTTCAGCGTCTCTACGATCTCGGTACGAACCTGATCCAGAGGGCGAGTACTTTCAGGCTTGTGCTCAGTGATACGCAGAACGAAAGCACGATCGCCGTCGACGTTAATCACATCGGAGTTGTTGCCCGCAGCACCGTTCTCGCCCAGCAGAGCACCGCTAAAGATAGCCTGCGTTACCGGTTGGAAGTTCAGCGCAGCGGGAACTTTCTCACGCGTAAACCAGTCGGTCTGCGTGGCTTTCACACCAGCCGCTTCTTCTGCTGAAGCCAGAGACTCGTTGTCATTGCTGGCCGCTTCGCTGACTTTTTGTTGCAGCGCATAGTAACCATCCTGCGCTTTCTCGTGCTTCACTTTCTCAGCGATCTCGGCACGCACTTCGCTCAGCGGTTTGACCTGCTGCGGCTGAACATCATCCAGACGCACAATCAGATAACCAACAGAGGATTTAATCGCTTCGGAAACCTGACCTTTCTCTGTCAGTTTTGCCTGCTTCAGCTCATCAATCATGCTGTTTTCGTCCATCCATCCCAGATCGCCACCGTTGCGGCGCGAGATAACGTCCGTTGATTTTTCTTTCGCCAGCGTAGCGAAATCACCACCTTGCTTCAGCGCATCCAGAATAGACGCTGCATCGGCCTCATTCTTCACCTGAATCACGCTGAATTTTTTGCGCTCAGGTTGGGAATAGGCGCTCTTGTTCTGCTCGTAGAAATCGTTGATGGCTGCATCGTCTACTTTCACGCCGTCCATGATGCTTGCCGCATCCAGCGTGATATAGCTGACTTTGAATTCTTCTGGTGCGATGAAATTCCCTTTGTTTTGATCGTAATAACTCTGGATCTCATCGTCAGCAACCGTCTGCGCTTTCGCCTTGGCAGCAATATCAATGGTTGCAACACGGACAACACGATCTTGTGCAGCCAGTTTCACCAGATTATCGATCTCCTGCGGCAGCAGGAATGCGGTATTACCAAAGCCGCGAATCAGTTGCTGTGAAGTCAGCTGCTTACGCAGCATCTGCGCATACATATCCGGCGTTACGCCAAGGCGACGAACCTGATCCAGATACTTTTCATTATCAAAACGGTTGTCGGTCTGAAACGCAGGAACGTCAAAGATCGCCTGTTTGATTTGCTCATCACTGATGTTCAACCCCAGCTTGTTGGCATACTGATCCAGCAAGGTTTCATCAATGAGTTGGGAGAGTGCCTGCCTACGCAATTGCTGCATATAGCCGTCATTACTCGCCAGAAGAGAGAAATTCTCCCCCAAGGTTTCCTGCTGACGACTGCGTTCGTTCTGTACCGCCTGCTCAAGCTGTGCGCGGGTAATTTCTTGCCCGTTCACCTTTGCAGCGTAATCTCCTGAACCACCAATAAGATAATCACCAACGCCAGTTAGAACGAATGATGCGATGATCAAAGCAAGAATAATTTTGAGCACGACGTTATTCGCGGCCGTACGTAAATTGTCCATCATAATGTGACAACACTCCGCTGTAGAATGGATAAAACTCCCTGCGCTGGCCGGAGCCATGCATCCTTGCGATTGCTATAGCCCAATACAAGGCTAGGGCGCATTTAAGCTTATTGCCCGCCACGTCTGCCATGTGCCGGGTATGTATAGTCCTAATAAATAAAAGGCACATCATAAAATGATGCGCCTCGTATCTTACCCTACCAATACCATTGCGTCAGGTATTGTTTGGCGACCAAAGTGGTTATCCGCCAAACCTGTGACGTAATAATCAGTTAACGGCGTCTTTCAGCGTCTTACCAGCACGGAATCCTGGTACTTTCGCCGCAGGGATACTGATTTCCTTACCAGTTTGCGGGTTACGGCCGGTACGAGCAGCACGTTCGCGCACTGAGAAAGTACCAAAACCAACCAAAGCAACATCATCCCCTTCTTTCAGGGATTCGGTAACGGAACCAATAATTGCATCTAACACACGCCCTGCTGCCGCTTTGGAAATATCAGCATCTGCGGCAATTTTGTCGATCAATTGTGACTTGTTCACTCTGTCATCCCCTCTGGAATTCTCTTATCGCGCTTCAATGTCCCAAGACGCGACACGTAACTTATTATCAATGCTGTCATGCTTAGCCAGTTACGGCTAAAACTAACAGTGCTCTAACTTAGCGGTACAAAAAAAAGCTGGCAAGCACGATTTCACTCACCAGCCCTGATTTTCTCAAGGGTTTTTGCGACAGGTCACTATTTTGCCTTGGCTTTGGTCTTGGCTTTAGGCGTCGAGACCACTTGCATACCAGAAGGCGCATTTTGCAACGCTAACGCTAACACTTCCTCAATACGTTTCACCGGATGGATTTCCAGATCGGCAATCACGTTCTGTGGGATATCCTCCAGATCGCGCTTGTTATCATCAGGAATCAATACCGTCTTGATACCACCACGGTGTGCAGCCAGCAGTTTCTCTTTCAGACCACCAATCGGCAGTACCAGACCACGCAGGGTAATCTCCCCCGTCATCGCCACATCGGCACGCACCGGATTACCGGTCAAACAAGAAACCAGCGCGGTACACATCGCAATACCCGCACTCGGACCATCTTTCGGCGTCGCACCTTCTGGAACGTGAACGTGGATATCACGCTTCTCGTAAAAATCAGCATTGATGCCTAATTTTTCCGCTCTGGCACGAACCACGGTAAGCGCAGCCTGAATCGACTCCTGCATGACCTCACCCAGTGAACCGGTATAAGTCAGCTTACCTTTGCCCGGTACGCAGGCCGTTTCAATCGTCAGCAGGTCGCCGCCCACTTCCGTCCAGGCCAGTCCGGTCACCTGCCCTACGCGATTTTCATCGTCCGCACGACCATAGTCAAAGCGCTGTACCCCAAGGAAATCCTTAAGGTTATCGCCCGAAATCTGGATATGCTTAGTGGATTTATCCATCAACAGCGTTTTTACTGCTTTACGGCACAGCTTGGAGATTTCACGCTCCAGACTACGTACGCCAGCTTCACGCGTGTAATAACGGATAATGCCAACAATCGCGCTGTCTTCTACCGACAGCTCGCCATTTTTCAGCGCATTACGTTCGATCTGTTTCGGCAGCAGATGCTGTTTGGCGATATTCAGTTTTTCGTCTTCGGTATAGCCGGAAAGACGAATGACTTCCATACGGTCAAGCAACGGTGCCGGGATGTTCATGGAGTTAGACGTCGCAACAAACATCACATCGGACAGATCGTAGTCGACCTCCAGATAGTGATCGTTAAACGCCACGTTTTGCTCAGGATCGAGTACTTCCAGCAAGGCAGAAGCCGGATCGCCACGCATGTCCGAAGACATCTTGTCGATCTCATCCAGCAGGAATAGCGGGTTTTTCACACCAACTTTTGCCATTTTCTGGATCAGTTTGCCCGGCATGGAACCGATATAGGTACGGCGGTGACCGCGGATTTCCGCTTCGTCACGCACACCACCCAGCGCCATACGCACATACTGACGTCCGGTCGCTTTGGCGATAGACTGACCGAGCGAGGTTTTACCCACGCCAGGAGGCCCTACCAGACACAGAATCGGCCCTCTGATCTTGCTGACCCGGCTCTGTACTGCGAGGTATTCGAGGATGCGTTCTTTCACGCGATCCAGACCATAATGGTCGGTATCCAGCATTTCCTGCGCTTTCAGCAAGTCTTTCTTCACTTTGCTGCGCGCATTCCACGGCACCTGCACCATCCAGTCGATATAGCTGCGCACCACCGTCGCTTCCGCTGACATCGGTGACATCATTTTCAGCTTTTGTAATTCTGCTTCGGCTTTCTCACGCGCGTCTTTCGGCATTTTCGCCGCGTCAATCTTGCGTTTTAACGCTTCGTGTTCATCCGGTGCGTCATCCATCTCACCCAGCTCTTTCTGAATGGCTTTCATTTGCTCATTCAGATAGTACTCACGCTGGCTTTTTTCCATTTGCTTCTTAACGCGGCCACGAATCCGTTTTTCTACCTGCAACAGGTCGATTTCGGATTCCATCATCGCCATCAGGTACTCCAAACGTTCAGTGATATCGAACATTTCAAGTACAGACTGCTTATCAGCCAGTTTCAGCGGCATGTGCGCAGCAATGGTGTCAGCTAAACGCGCGGCATCATCAATGCTGTTCAGAGATGTCAGCACTTCCGGCGGGATCTTCTTGTTCAGCTTGATGTATCCCTCAAACTGATTGATCGCCGTGCGCATGAGCACTTCCTGCTCGCGCTCATCAATCGCTGGGGAATCAAGATATTCTGCGTGTGCAGCGAAATGCTCACCGCTGTCAGAAAGCGTCGTAATACGCGCACGCTGTAACCCTTCGACCAGCACTTTTACCGTGCCGTCCGGCAGTTTCAGCATTTGAAGAATTGAGGCTACCGTCCCTACCGAGAAAAGATCGTTAATACTTGGCTCATCCGTTGAGGCCTCTTTCTGTGCCACCAGCATGATCTTCTTATCATGATCCATTGCGGCTTCAAGGCACCGAATCGATTTCTCCCGACCAACAAACAACGGAATGACCATGTGCGGATAAACCACCACATCGCGCAATGGCAATACGGGGATTTCTATGCGTTCGGAACGCTCAGGGTTCATAGAGCTCTCTCTTAGTTTCGTTTCCGCCAGGTTATGGGAATCTCGTGAAACGCGGTTTTCACGGGTTTCATCAAATAGGTATTTGAGTATATGGGGATAAATATCTCACATTCAACGACCAGCATGCGTGTAAAAAACAAATGGGGGATAAAATCCCCCATTTTTATTTTTTGATGCGGCCAAATTGATTAATTATTCGCCGGACGCCTGCTGTGTCTCAGGCTTGCCATAGATCAGCAATGGCTCAGATTGGCCCGCAATCACGGATTCATCAATGACGACTTTATCCACGCTTTCCAGCGATGGCAGGTCATACATGGTATCCAGCAGCGCTGCTTCAACGATAGAACGCAGGCCACGTGCACCGGTTTTACGCGCCATCGCTTTCTTGGCAATCGCCGTCAGCGCTTCATCGCGGAATTCCAGCTCGACGCCTTCCAGGTTGAACAGCGCCTGATACTGTTTGGTCAGCGCATTCTTTGGCTCACGCAGAATCTGAATCAACGCTTCTTCGCTCAGTTCTCTCAGCGTAGCCACTACAGGCAGACGGCCGATAAACTCAGGAATCAAACCGAATTTAATCAAGTCACCCGGTTCAACATTGCTTAACAGCTCGCCTTCTGTTGCTTTGTCAGCCGATCCTTTAACCGTCGCATTAAAGCCGATACCGCGACCTGTATCGGTACGTTGCTCGATCACTTTGTCCAGACCCGCAAACGCGCCGCCGCAGATAAAGAGGATCTTAGAGGTATCAACCTGCAAGAACTCCTGCTGCGGATGTTTACGACCACCCTGCGGTGGAACTGCGGCGATCGTGCCCTCGATCAGCTTCAGCAGCGCCTGCTGCACGCCTTCACCAGATACGTCACGAGTGATCGACGGGTTGTCTGACTTACGAGAAATCTTGTCGATTTCATCGATATAGACAATGCCACGCTGCGCTTTCTGCACATCGTAATCGCACTTCTGCAACAGCTTCTGAATGATGTTCTCGACGTCTTCACCAACATAACCCGCTTCGGTCAACGTAGTGGCATCCGCCATGGTGAACGGAACATCCAGGAAGCGCGCCAGCGTTTCAGCCAGCAGCGTTTTACCGCTCCCCGTAGGGCCGATCAGCAGGATGTTACTTTTACCCAGTTCGATCCCGTTGCTGCTGTCACCATTACGCAAGCGTTTATAGTGGTTATATACCGCAACGGCCAATACCTTCTTGGCCTGCTCTTGGCCGATAACGTAATCGTCAAGGTGGCGGCGAATTTCGTGTGGCGTCGGCAACGCACTGCGCTCACGGTGGGGCGCCACTTCCTTAATTTCTTCGCGAATAATGTCGTTACACAAGTCAACACATTCATCGCAGATATACACCGACGGCCCGGCAATCAGCTTACGCACTTCATGCTGGCTTTTGCCGCAAAAAGAGCAGTACAGTAACTTTCCTGAACCGTCTTTGCGCTTATCTGTCATGAGTTAAACCTCTTTTTCGTCTTTTGCCCGCAGGCCAACCACAGCGATACCGCTACAACGAACGCCGATACTTATAGCCAATACGCGTAAAATAACCTCGCACAACAGACTATCGGTCGAACACTGATTTTTAGCTACACCAGACCGCTAATATGGCGAATTATTACCCACGGTTAGTGAATACGGAGTCTACCAAACCGTAGTCTACTGCCTCACTGGCAGAGAGGAAACGATCGCGCTCGGTGTCTCTCTCTATCGCTTCAAGAGGCTGACCCGTATGTTTCGCCATCAGCTCATTCATCTTGGCTTTCACTTTCAGTATTTCTTTGGCATGGATTTCAATATCCGTTGCCTGCCCCTGGAAACCGCCCAATGGCTGGTGAATCATGACGCGCGAGTTAGGCAGGCAAATACGTTTACCTTTGGCTCCCGCCGTCAACAGGAACGCGCCCATAGAACAGGCTTGTCCCATACAGATCGTGCTGACATCTGGCTTGATAAACTGCATGGTGTCATAAATGGACATACCGGCAGTAATGACGCCACCTGGGGAATTAATGTACAGATAAATGTCTTTTTCTGGGTTTTCGGCTTCCAGAAACAGCATCTGTGCCACAACCAGATTCGCCATATGATCTTCGACCTGACCAGTCAGGAAGATTATCCGTTCTTTTAGCAGACGGGAATAGATATCGTAAGAACGTTCCCCGCGCGAGGTCTGTTCAACCACCATCGGCACTAACGCCATATGAGGTGCTTGTCTTTCTTGTTCGCCACTGTATGACATTCACGTCTCCTAGATAAAATGCGTCCGGCACTCTTAGCGTTGTTCAATCATTGCGCTGTTCAATCATAGTATTATTCAATTCTACTAGAGATAGGGGGGGATGACCATGGAACCCTGCCTCGCTCTTGCTGAACAACCCATATGGCCGAGAATCCTTACCTGCTGTGCCTACTTTTCCTCTTCAGTGAGTGGGGGCACACGCATTGTATTTCAAGCTTACACTATCAATCGTTCTCTATTAAAGAACCAATTATTTTATTCTTAACACGTTATCGGCACGGCAAACCTGCGGTTTAACCCTTTGCCTGACCTCATAAATTCTTTGTCTGCTTTAATAATAGTGCAATTTCAGGCCGCCATTCCTCGTCTATACGCCGATGGGGCTGAGAGGGTAAACACCAGAGATAAAGTACAATCGAAACGATAACCATCAAGATCGCACAAACCTATAAGCAAAAAGCCCGCGCCATAAGGCACGGGCTTTTGATAGGGAAAGCTCCCTGCTACGCAATCAACAATGTTTATGCTGTAGCAGTTTGATTCATCAGCTCGTTGAAGCTTACTGATTTCTCAACAACTTTCGCTTTAGCAAGTACGGTTTCTACCGCTTGCTCTTCCAGAGCGACGTTACGCATGTTGTTCAGCAGCTCTTTGTTTTTGCTGTAGAACTCGATAACTTCCTGCGGATCTTCGTAAGCAGAAGCCATCTCTTCGATCAGCGCATTAACGCGTGCTTCGTCAGCTTTCAGCTCATTGGTGCTGATAACTTCACCCAGCAACAGACCGATAACAACGCGACGTTTAGCTTGCTCTTCGAACAGCTCACGCGGTAATTCCTGCGCTTGCTTCTCGTTGCCGCCAAAACGCTGTGCAGCCTGACGGCGCAGAACGTCGATTTCGCCATCGATCAGTGCAACTGGCACGTCGATTTCGTTAGCGTTGATCAATCCGTCCAGAACCTGAGTTTTCACACGGTTACGCACCGCGCCTTTCAGCTCACGTTCCATATTTTTACGAACTTCAGCACGCAGACCTTCCTGAGAACCATCCGCCACGCCGAAACGCTTGATGAATTCTTCAGTCAGTTCAGGCAGCTCACGCTCTTCAACTTTCTTCAGGACGATAGCGAACTGAGCCGCTTTTCCTTTCAGGTTTTCAGCGTGGTAATCTTCTGGGAAGTTCACGTCGATAGTGAATTCTTCACCCGCTTTGTGTCCAACGATGCCATCTTCAAAGCCTGGGATCATGCGGTTCTGGCCCATTGCCAAAACGAAGTCGGACGCTTTTCCGCCTTCAAAGACTTCACCGTCGATAGAGCCAGTGAAATCGATCGTTGCACGATCTTCCGCTGCCGCAGCGCGGTCGGTTTCTTTCCAGGTTGCCTGTTGCTTACGCAGCGTGTCCAGCATGGTATCAACGTCAGCATCAGTCACTTCAACAACCGGTTTTTCAACTTCGATCGCATCCAGACCTTTCAGTTCGATTTCCGGATACACGTCAAACTCAACAGAGTAAGTGAAGTCGCCGCCTACAGCATATTCGCCAGGGATATAGTTAGGCGCGCCAACCGGATTAATTTTTTCTTTGATGATCGCGTCAACAAAGTTGCGCTGCATCAGGTCACCCAATACGTCCTGACGCACGGAGGCACCATAACGCTGAGCAACAACATTCATCGGCACTTTGCCTTTACGAAAACCGTCAATACGTACTTTTTTGGCCGCGTTGACCAGCTCGCTCTTCACCGCACTCTCAATGATGTCAGCAGCAACGGTAATCGTTACGCGACGTCCCAGACCTTGAGTGGTTTCAACTGAAACTTGCATCTTGTTACCTCAAAAAATCACAGTGATCGGTCAACCCCAAAACTATTCTCGCGACGAAAACTCTCACGACAGCAGGGCTGATTCAGCGCTGGCACCAAGGCGCACAGGCTTAAATAAACCTCGCAGAACCGGGAAATTGCCAACCCCGTCCCTGTAGTCAGAAGCGTCCCGAATACATTCAGGAAAAATAGACGCAGCATTATAGCGATATAGAGGGGATGAGTCGAGAACGGCGGGCAGACTATTACAGCAACGGATTCACACTTTTGTCAGTAACCCGCCCCGATATGTCAGGAACGGGCCATATTAATGAATTAAGAAAGGATGCCAGCGCCACCGCAAGGCGGTGAAGAAGGGACGGCATTTTGCAAGCTGCTCCACTCTTTTGTCGTATACGTATGTAGCGCGAGTGCATGCACCGACCCCGCCAGCTCCGCGGCCAGTACGGCATAGACTGCGCGATGCCGCCCAATCACACGTTCGCCCGTGAATTTATCGCTGACCAACACAACTTTAAAATGACTTTCCGCTCCCGCAGGCACGTTGTGGCGATAGCTCTCATCAGTGACTTCTAAATGAACGGGTTCAAAACCCACACGCAGCTTTTCTTCTATCGTTTCACGCATCATACGACTACCCTTTCGGCTTGGGGAAAATGTGATATCAACGCGACATTGCTGTCATTCACCGATGTCCGAATCAGTATAACCTTAGCGTTTTTTCAATCTGTTATGCCTAAGAGCGGCATGACAAAGAAGAAAAAGGGTCGCGAAGAGTGGAGATATCATCGGCGGTATTGATGTGATAAAAACGTTTTTCCGGGTCAACGGCATGAAAAAGATGAATTTCAGGACAATTTACCTGCTATCGGCTCTTTTTCCTGCCTGTGGCGATGATATGATATCAACAATATTTGTCAGCTCACCACACTAATCATTACTGAGAAAATACGAATGTTAAAAAAATTATTTTTCCCTCTTCTGGCCGTCATTCTGCTTGCAGGATGTGCAGCAAAAAGCAACACGCTGAACATCACCCCCAAAATCAGCCTGCCTTCCCAGGACCCGACGCTGATGGGCGTAACGATTAGTATCAATGGTGCAGACCAACGCGCCGATCAGGCTCTGGCGAAAGTGAATCGCGATGGCCAACTGATTACGCTGACGCCTTCTCGCGATCTACGTTTCCTGTTGCAAGAAGCGCTGGAGAAACAAATGACCGCGCGTGGTTACATGATCGGTACTGGCGGCCCGGTAGCCTTGCAGATCGTGGTTAACCACCTGTACGCCGATGTCTCCGAAGGCAACCTGCGCTACAACATCACTACCAAAGCGGATATCTCCATCATTTCTCAGGCGGCAAATGGCAACAAGCAGGTGAAGAACTACCGCTCAACCTATAACGTTCAGGGTGCTTTCACTGCGAGCAACGAAAAAATCACCGATGCAGTTAACACCGTGTTAGGCGATGTCATCAACGACATGGCACAAGACACCAGCGTAAGCAGCTTCGTCAAAGAAAACGCCCGTTAATTTCTGTACGCCGCTTCCCTTGCTCCTGAACGCTCACGGAGCAAGGGAAAGGACTCTTCATGTTTAGTCGCATCATTGCTTTATTCAGCCAACGTAATTCGCTTTTTATGCTGTTGCTTGGCTTCGCTTCCGGTTTACCACTGGCATTGACCTCCGGCACCTTGCAAGCCTGGATGACCGTCGAGAATGTCGATCTGAAAACCATTGGTTTCTTCTCTTTGGTTGGTCAGGCCTACGTATTCAAATTCCTGTGGTCCCCGCTGATGGACCGCTACACCCCACCGTTTCTCGGCCGACGCCGCGGCTGGCTGATACTCAGTCAACTTATGCTGATTGCTGCCATTATTGGTATGGGGTTTATGAACCCGGCTCGCGATCTCTGGTGGCTGGCTGCGCTGGCGGTTCTGGTCGCGTTCTGCTCCGCCTCTCAGGATATTGTTTTTGATGCCTATAAGACGGATTTACTTCCCCCAGAAGAACGCGGTACGGGCGCAGCCACCTCGGTATTAGGTTATCGTCTGGCGATGCTGGTTTCTGGTGGACTGGCGTTGTGGATGGCCGATCGCTATTTCGGCTGGCAGGCCACCTATTGGTTAATGGCAGGACTCATGCTGATCGGTGTGTTCGCGACCCTGTTAGCACCGGAACCACTGAATAGTCAGCCAGCACCACGCAGCATGGAACAAGCGATTGTTGCCCCCCTGCGCGATTTCTTCGCACGCAACAACGCCTGGCTCATTCTTCTGCTTATCGTGTTATACAAGCTCGGTGACGCCTTTGCGGTCAGCCTGACGACAACCTTCCTGATTCGCGGCGTTGGTTTCAATGCGGGTGATGTCGGGCTGGTTAATAAGACGCTTGGACTCTTCGCCACCATCGTGGGAGCCATTTACGGCGGATTATTGATGCAGCGGCTCTCCCTGTTCAGAGCGCTGATGCTGTTTGGTATTCTTCAGGCCGTATCCAACGCGGGGTACTGGCTGCTCGCTATCACCGCCAAAAATCTGTTCACCATGGCTACCGCTGTTTTTCTGGAAAATCTCTGCGGCGGTATGGGGACAGCAGCATTCGTCGCACTATTGATGACGCTGTGTAATAAGTCGTTCTCAGCCACACAGTTTGCTCTGCTTTCCGCCCTTGCCGCCGTCGGACGGGTTTACGTTGGCCCTATCGCAGGCTGGTTTGTCGAATCCTATGGTTGGGCATGGTTCTACCTGTTCTCGATTTTTGCCGCGTTACCGGGCCTGGCCATCCTGCTTATCTGCCGTGAGACGTTGGAGTTCACCCAGAAAACCGACACCTTTCAGTTACGCACAAACTTCCAGAACTATTACAAGAAAGCCTTATATGTGTTGGGATTGGGTGCGATCGTGCTGGCATTGTGGCTCATGCTGCTGATCAGCAATGCGCTGGAATGGTCCTCACTGCCAGAGGTAGCAGAATACCTGCTCGCCGCAGGCGGCGCACTCGCTCTGCTGGGCATTTTCTTCGGTAGCTTGCTGGATTATCTGTCACTTCGGCGCGAGTCAAAACCGTCAACACACTGACGATATTTGTTCAGGCAGCGCGCATCTGCTGCCTGAACCTATTACAGTTTTCCTTTATTTAATTATTTTTCCCATAATTATCTTGCTAGCTGGAATTTTATTTCCTCGTAAAAATCCGCCAGAACTAATTTCATTTGTCATCAAAAACGCAGATTGAACAAAAATTTTCACTAAATCGGAAATAGAAAATAAGCGTTACGGTGAGTTGTAATTTCTTATTATCCATCCATACTCTTATCGGGGTAGCCTCTTAATTTGCTGTTTTTCAATACCATTTTTATTTTGGCTATCTTTGTGACATTAAGGGCAAAAAACAGCAACAAACGGCTGACATAACCTTAATCATGTTTACAGTGCAGTAACCTTCCCGTAAAATGCCCGCTCGCGTAAAATGACAATAGAGCCCTTGTTATTGAGGTCGCTAGATGAGACTCAAGAAATACAATACAATTTTTGGGATGCTGTCTTTATTTGCAGCCACTGCTCTGCTGAGCGGTTGCGATATGGCGCTGATGAACCCCAAAGGAGAGATCGGGTTAGAGCAAAGATCGTTAATACTGACTGCCATCGGGCTGATGTTGATCGTTGTGATTCCCGTTATCGTTATGACGATAGCTTTTGCCTGGAAGTTCCGTGCTTCCAATGAAAAGGCAAAATATACCCCGAACTGGTCACACTCCAATAAGATAGAAGCAGTAGTTTGGACTGTACCAATTATCATTATCGTCATTCTTGGCACGATTACCTGGAAGACGACCCACTCGCTTGATCCCTATAAGCCACTGGTGTCAGACGTCAAACCTATCAATGTCGAAGTTGTTTCGCTTGACTGGAAATGGCTGTTTGTTTACCCGGACTTGGGTATCGCGACGGTTAACGAACTGGCTTTCCCTGCCAACGTACCTGTTGCGTTCAAGATTACATCCGACTCCGTGATGAACTCCTTCTTCATCCCTCGTCTTGGTGGACAAATCTATGCCATGGCCGGAATGCAGACGAAGCTCCACCTGATCGCTAACGAACCGGGCAAATATGACGGTATCTCTGGCGGCTATAGTGGTAAAGGCTTCTCTGGTATGAAGTTCACCGCGATTGCTACACCAACTCAACAAGAGTTCGACCAGTGGGTTGCGAACGTTCGGTCGTCCCCTAAGACACTGAATACTATGGATGAATTCAACGCCTTGGCTAAACCAAGTGAATTCCATCCTGTCGAATACTTCTCCAGTGTCCAGCCGGATTTGTTTAATAATCTTATTCGCAAATTCACAGGCAGCGGCATGAACATGCAACATCATGGTGAAGGCATGAAGCCCGAAGAAAACATGCAACACGGTGAGGGTATGAACATGGGCGAGCATAGCTCGCACAAAGGAGCCGAGGGATAATACGATGTTCGGAAAACTTACACTCGATGCGGTTCCGTATCACGAACCCATTATCATGGTCACCGTGGCGGCGATCATCGTTGGCGGCCTTGCGCTGCTGGCGGCAATAACCTATTTCGGTAAGTGGAAATGGCTGTGGGCCGAATGGTTCACTTCCGTCGACCACAAGAAAATCGGTATCATGTACATCATCGTCGGTCTGGTGATGATGATTCGTGGTTTCGCCGATGCCATCATGATGCGCGGCCAGCAGGTTTTGGCCTCTGCCGGGCAAGAAGGCTTCCTAAACGCTCACCACTACGATCAGATTTTCACCGCCCACGGTGTGATCATGATCTTCTTCGTGGCGACACCGTTCGTCGTTGGTCTGATGAACCTTGCGGTTCCTTTGCAGATCGGTGCGCGTGACGTTGCTTTCCCCTTCCTGAACTCCCTCAGCTTCTGGCTGTTTGTTGTCGGCGTTATCTTGATCAACCTCTCTCTTGGGGTCGGTGAGTTCGCCCAGACGGGTTGGGTGGCCTATCCGCCGCTTTCAGGAAAGGAGTACAGTCCCGGCGTCGGGGTCGATTACTGGATATGGAGTCTACAGATATCCGGTATCGGTACTACGCTGACGGGTGTTAACTTCTTCGCCACCATTCTGAAGATGCGCGCACCTGGCATGACGCTGATGAAAATGCCGGTATTTACCTGGACGGCACTGTGTACCAACGTGCTGATCATCGCCGCATTCCCAATATTGACCGTTACCATTGCGCTGCTGACGCTTGACCGTTACCTCGGCACCCATTTCTTTACCAATGATATGGGTGGCAACATGATGATGTACATCAACCTGATTTGGGCATGGGGTCATCCTGAGGTTTACATTCTGGTGCTGCCGATCTTTGGTGTTTACTCCGAAGTGGTTGCCACCTTCTGTAAAAAACGTCTGTTTGGCTACACCTCATTGGTGTGGGCAACCATTGCGATTACGGTTCTGTCGTTCATCGTTTGGCTGCACCACTTCTTTACCATGGGGTCCGGCGCGAACGTCAACGCCTTCTTCGGTATAGCCACCATGATTATTTCAATCCCAACCGGGGTTAAAATCTTCAACTGGCTGTTCACCATGTATCAAGGCCGTATTCAATCTCACTCCACGATGCTGTGGACCACGGGCTTCATCATCACCTTCACCATCGGTGGGATGACCGGCGTACTGCTGGCCGTACCGGGCGCAAACTTTGTCCTGCACAACAGCCTGTTCCTGATTGCTCACTTCCATAACGTGATCATCGGCGGCGTCGTGTTTGGTTGCTTCGCGGGTATCACTTACTGGTTCCCGAAAGCCTTTGGTTTCACCCTGAACGAAACCTGGGGTAAACGTGCGTTCTGGTTCTGGATTATTGGCTTCTTCGTTGCCTTCATGCCGCTGTACGTCCTCGGCTTCATGGGGATGACGCGTCGTCTGAGCCAGCAAATCAACCCTGAATTCCACGCCTTGCTGGTTGTGGCATCCATCGGTGCAGTGCTGATCGGTATCGGTGTGCTGTGTCAGGTGATCCAGTTCTACGTCAGTATCCGTGACCGTCACCAGAACCGTGACCTGACGGGCGATCCGTGGGGTGGGCGTACGCTGGAGTGGGCAACCTCTTCTCCTGCGCCGTTCTACAACTTCGCTGTCGTGCCGCATGTTGACGAGCGTGATGCGTTCTGGGAAGCGAAAGAGAAAGGTGAAGCTTACAAGCGCCCTGCCAGCTATGAAGAGATTCACATGCCGAAGAACACCGGCGCCGGTGTGATTATCTCCGCATTCAGCCTGGTATTCGGTTTTGCCATGATCTGGCATATCTGGTGGCTGGCCATCGCTGGCTTCGCAGGCATGATTGTGACCTGGATTGTGCATAGCTTTAATCAAGACGTGGATTACTACGTGCCGGTTAAAGAAATTGAGCAAATTGAGAATCAGAATTTTGATCAACTCAGTAAGGCAGGCGTGAAACATGTCAACTGAAACTCTGACTAACCACAATACAGCCCATGCAGAGCATGGGCACCACGACACAGGCGCCAATAAAGTATTCGGCTTCTGGGTCTACCTGATGAGCGACCTGATTATTTTCGGGTCACTGTTCGCGACTTATGCGGTACTGGTTAACGGTACTGCGGGTGGCCCGAGCGGGAAAGAGCTTTTCCAACTGCCTTTCGTGCTGGTGGAAACGTTCGCGCTGTTGTTCAGTAGTATTACCTACGGCATGGCGATGATCGCCATGAACAAGGGCAACAAATCTCAGGTTAATACCTGGTTAGGCGTGACCTTCCTGTTCGGTCTGGTGTTTATCGGGATGGAAATCTATGAGTTCCATCATCTGATCGTGGAAGGCTATGGTCCGGATCGCAGCGCGTTCCTGTCAGCCTTCTTCGCACTGGTCGGCACTCACGGGCTCCACGTAACGGGCGGTCTGATCTGGTTGGTCATCATGATGATTCAGGTCTCTAAACGTGGCCTGACTGCAACCAACAAAACACGTCTGATGTGCCTGAGTCTGTTCTGGCACTTCCTCGACGTGGTATGGATCTGTGTCTTCACCGTTGTTTATCTGCTGGGGGCAATGTAATGAGTCATTCAACAACCGATCATTCAGGTGCCAGCCACGGCAGCGTTAAGTCATACGTGATAGGTTTTGTTCTGTCTGTGATTTTGACAGTGATTCCTTTCAGTATGGTCATGAGCGGCACTGCCTCGCATAGCGCCATCCTTTTCACGGTGGTGGGATGTGCAGTGGTTCAGATTCTGGTGCATCTGGTGTACTTCCTGCACCTGAATACGTCCTCAGAAGAGCGCTGGAACGTGGTGGCTCTTGTGTTTGCCGTCCTGATTATCGCTATTGTCGTCGTGGGCTCCATCTGGATTATGATGAGCGCACACCACAATATGATGATCCAGTAACAGAGCCGTAAAAGATGATTAAGCAATACCTGCAAGTTACTAAACCAGGAATTATTTTCGGAAATCTGATTTCCGTTATCGGTGGATTTCTCCTTGCGGCCCAAGGCCGCATTGATTATCCCCTGTTTTTCGCCACCCTCGTGGGTGTGTCGTTAGTCGTTGCATCTGGCTGCGTGTTTAACAACGTCATTGACCGCGACATCGACAAGAAAATGGAGAGAACCAAAAATCGGGTTCTGGTAAAGGGACTGATTTCGCTGAAGGTAACGCTGGTTTACGCATCGCTGTTAGGTATTGCGGGCTTTGCTCTGCTTTACATCGCGGCTAACCCGCTGGCCATGTGGCTGGCGGTGATGGGCTTCGTCGTGTATGTCGGTGTGTATAGTCTGTACATGAAGCGGCATTCTGTTTATGGCACGCTGATTGGCAGCCTGTCTGGCGCGGCACCACCGGTTATCGGTTACTGTGCCGTCAGCAACCAGTTCGACGCTGGCGCGTTGATTCTGCTGCTGATCTTTAGCCTGTGGCAGATGCCGCATTCCTACGCGATTGCGATTTTTCGCTTCAAGGATTATCAGGCCGCCAACATCCCGGTACTGCCTGTTGTGAAAGGCATCTCCGTTGCGAAACACCACATCACGCTGTACATCGTGGCGTTTGCAGTAGCGACTCTGATGCTGTCTCTCGGCGGCTATGCTGGCTATAAATATCTGATCGTTGCCGCAGCAGTGAGCGTCTGGTGGTTGGGTATGGCGCTGTCAGGCTATAAAAACGCGATTGATGATCGTGTATGGGCAAGAAAACTGTTTGTTTTCTCCATTGTCGCGATTACGTCACTGAGCGTCATGATGTCTGTGGATTCAATGGCACCCGCGCATGAAATCATGCTGACCTACCTGCGTTAATCACAAGTAGCGTTACATATATTAAGAAAAACAGGTGGCTTGTCCGCCTGTTTTTTTATGTCCTGTTTTCTGCACGTCCCCTTCGGGCCGTCGCAAAAGCGACGTTGAAAAACGCCCCTGCATTTTTTCTTTTCCCCTCCCCTACTTTCTCCTCCGCCAAATCACGTAACAAACCTATCGTTTACTGTCTGACCAAGAACGCACTAAAATAGTGGCAATTGCTTTTCAGAGGTACACATGAACGATAATAAAATGACCCCTGGCGAATTACGCGCCACATGGGGCTTGGGAGCCGTTTTTTCACTGCGCATGCTTGGCATGTTTATGGTGTTGCCTGTCCTGACAACTTACGGCATGGCCTTACAGGGTGCCAGTGAAGCGCTGATCGGTATTGCCATTGGCATTTATGGCCTGATGCAGGCTATTTTCCAAATTCCCTTCGGCTTGGCCTCTGACCGCATCGGCAGAAAACCCCTGATCGTTGGGGGATTGTTGATTTTTGCTCTCGGTAGCGTCATCGCTGCACTGAGCGACTCTATCTGGGGCATTATCCTTGGCCGGGCATTGCAAGGTGCGGGGGCAATCTCCGCTGCCGTTATGGCGCTGCTTTCCGACCTGACGCGTGAGCAGAACCGAACCAAAGCCATGGCATTTATCGGTGTGAGCTTCGGCGTCACCTTTGCTATCGCGATGGTCGTTGGGCCTATCGTTACCCATGCCTTCGGTTTACAGGCGCTCTTCTGGGGCATCGCCCTTCTGTCACTCGCAGGTATTGTCATTACTCTGACGCTGATTCCTTCCGCACCTGAGCACGTTCTGAATCGAGAATCGGCGATGGTGCGCGGCAGTTTCCGCAAAGTGCTCAGCAATAGCCGCCTGCTGAAACTGAATATCGGCATCATGTGTCTGCATATTTTATTGATGTCGAGCTTCGTCGCCCTCCCCCGAGTCATGGAATCTGTGGGGTTAGCACCGCAGGATCACTGGAAAGTCTATCTGACCACCATGCTGATCTCTTTTGTCGGCGTCGTGCCTTTCATCATTTATGCGGAAGTGAAAAGACGAATGAAGCAGGTCTTCATCGGCTGCATCGTGGTGCTGATCGCCGCAGAGGTTGTCTTATGGTCGGCGGGCAACCATCTTTGGCAAATTATCATCGGCGTACAGCTGTTCTTCCTGGCCTTCAACGTCATGGAAGCGCTGCTGCCCTCGCTGATTAGCAAGGAATCACCTGCGGGATATAAAGGCACCGCGATGGGCGTTTATTCCACCACGCAGTTTATCGGTGTAGCAATTGGCGGGAGCCTCGGCGGCGGACTGTTTGAGCTTTATGGCGCGTCTGCCGTCTTTATGGCTGGCGCGGCCATTACGGCCATCTGGCTACTCGTCAGCTTCACCATGCAAGAACCGCCTTATCTCAGCAGCCTCAGAATTACACTGCCTGATTTAGCGCTGCGCGATAGTGAATTGGAACAGAAAATACGTACCCAACCCGGCGTTGCAGAAGTTGTCGTCGTACCGGATGAACAGAGCGCCTATGTGAAGATCGACAACAAAAAGACCAATCGGCAGCAGCTAGAACAGCTGGTAGGACAGAACTAAATAGAAAGGCCAGCTTTTGCTGGCCTTTCTGTTCATCGGCGGCTGACTAAAAGTATCAATCGCGGAAGTTGGTAAACTGGAACGGTTGCCCCAGATTCCCGCCGCGAATCAACGCCATCACACCCTGTAAGTCATCACGTGATTTACCGGTGACGCGAACCTGTTCACCCTGAATCTGCGCCTGCACTTTCAGCTTGCTGTCTTTGATCAGCTTGATGATTTGCTTCGCCAGCGTCGTTTCAATACCTTGCTTCAGCTTCGCTTCCACGCTGTACGTTTTTCCGCTGTGTTCCATTTCTTCTGGGATATCCAGCGAACCGCCTTCAATACCGCGCTTAACCAGCTTTTCACGCAGAATATCAACCAGCTGTTGTACCTGAAAATCAGACTCGCTGGCCACTTTGATACTCTGTGATTTCTCATTCAGTTCAAAGCTGGCCGGAACATTACGAAAATCCCAACGGGTGCTCAGATCGCGCGTCGCATTTTCCACCGCGTTACGGACTTCCTGCATATCAATTTCCGAAACAATATCGAAAGATGGCATAATTCGCTCTCCTGACAAATTTGGCTGGCGAGCATAATAACCGCTCTTCTGCGATAAGCAAGATGCCAGACACAATCCCGATTTTTACTCGGCATCCGGCAAACAGGCCGAATAACACAAGATCGTGACATGAATGATAGCCTATCATGGCAGAACGACAGCGCCCGCATCAAATAGGGGAGACGTACATGAAAATCACCGTTCTTGGCTGTGGCGCGCTGGGTCAACTTTGGCTCGCTGCGTTACATCAGCAAGGGCATGATGTCCAGGGATGGCTGCGCATTCCGCAACCGTATTGTCCAGTCAATGTCACTATGCTGGACGGCCAGCACTGTAATCTCAACCTGACAGCGAACGACCCCGATCACCTTGCCCAAAGCGAACTTCTGCTGGTGACGCTAAAAGCCTGGCAGGTTTCCGATGCCGTTACCGTGCTGTTGCCGCAGCTCAACCCACAGTGCACGATTCTACTTTTGCACAATGGGATGGGCACACGGGAAGAATTACCGCCGCTACAACATCCGCTAGTGCTCGGTATCACCACCCACGCCGCCCGACGCGACATCAATAACGTCGTACACGTTGCGGCAGGCACAACGCATATTGGCACATTTAACGGTGACAGCAGCCAAAGCCATGTAGCTGAGGTGCTGCATCAGGCCTTGCCTGATGTGGCTTGGCACACCAACATTAGCGCCACCTGCTGGCTGAAACTGGCGGCTAACTGCGTCATCAATCCGCTAACGGTGAAATATCACTGCACTAATGGCGAACTTTCTGCCTATCCAGAACTGATTGTGTCACTTTGTCAGGAAGTGGCCAGCGTCATGGAACGGGAAGGCTTCCATACATCGGGAGATAGTCTGCTGCTCTACGTGAATCAAATTATTCAGAACACGGCGGCAAACACCTCATCGATGTTGCAGGACATCATCGCTCAGCGGCATACCGAAATTGATTACATTACCGGGTATTTACTGCACCGAGCGCGCCTCCACGGCCTGACGCTCCCCGAAAATGCCCGTCTGTTTGACTACATTAAGCAAAAGGAAAATGATTATGACCGCATCGGCACTGGTGTGTCTGGCACCTGGTAGTGAAGAAACTGAAGCCGTCACGACCATCGATTTGCTTGTCCGGGCAGGTATTCAGGTCACGCTTGCCAGCGTAGCCAGCGATGGCAATCTGGAAATCGTCTGCTCACGTGGGGTAAGGCTGCTGGCGGATGCCCCACTGGCTGCCGTCGCCGATCGGCCTTTCGATGTGCTGGTGTTACCGGGTGGGCTGCAAGGTGCGGAGTGCTTCCGCGATAGCCCAATACTGGTGGAATGCATTCGACAAGCGCATCTGGAAGGGAAAATTGTCGCTGCGATGTGTGCAACGCCTGCGCTGGTGCTGGAATATCATCAGCTGTTCCCCGTCGGAAACATGACGGGCTATCCTGCGTTTAAGGATAAGATTGCGCCAGAAAAATGGATGGAAAAGCGTGTCGTCTACGATCCGCGCGTGAATCTGTTAACCACGCAGGGGCCAGGCACCAGCATGGATTTCGCCTTGAAGATTATTGATTTACTGCTGGGCAAAGAAAAAGCCGCCGAAGTCGCCGCACAGCTCATCCTGCCGCCGGGCATTCATAACTATCGCGATTAACGTAGATGAAAAAGGCGCTTGCGCGCCTTTCTATATTACGGACGGTATACCTTCACATTGGTAAAACCTTGCTCACGCAGATACAGCGCCTGCAAGCGGCTCATCACGCCACGCTCACAGTAGAGCAGATAGGTTTTGCTCTGATCCAAATCGCCAAACTGCGTACCCAGCTTGTAGAACGGTAAGGATTTGATTTCGACCTGATCAAGTTCAAGCGGCTTATCGTCCTGCTCATCCGGTGCACGGATATCCAGCAGCACGTCGGTTGGCGCAAATGACGCGACCGTTTCCACTTCAACCACATCTTGCTTAGTCTGCTCGGCGATCTCACGGATATCAATATTCCGGGCTTCACTCACCACGCGATCCAGGATAGCAAAATCGAAGTGGCTTTCTTCGGCCTCAATCTTCGCTTTCACCGCCTTCACCGTCGGGCTTTTAGAGATCACACCACAGTATTCTGGCATCGTTTTGGCGAAATCTTCCGTCCCCAGTTCGCGAGCCTGTTTGATAATGTGTTCTTTATCATGAGAAATCAGCGGACGCAGAATCAGCGTGTCGGAGGCATTATCGATCAAACGCAGGTTGGTCAGCGTCTGGCTAGAGACCTGCCCTAACGCTTCACCCGTCACCAGCGCCTGAACACCGTAACGCTCAGCAACTTTGGAGGCCGCACGCACCATCATGCGCTTCAGCACGACGCCCATTTGGCCGTCGTCGACTTTCTCGAGAATTTCACCCACGACAGGATCGAAGTCGATAGCAATAAAACGCACCCGATGTGAGCTACCAAAGCGGTTCCACAGATAGTGTGCGACCTGTTTCACCCCAATCTCATGTGCTGCACCGCCAAGGTTGAAGAAGCAGTAATGCACACGACATCCGCGACGCATCAACATATAGCTGGATACGCCGGAATCGAAACCACCGGAAATCAGTGACAGCACATCTTCTTGCGTACCGATCGGGAAACCGCCGATACCTTCATAGCGCCCCTTAATCAGCAGCAGACGGTCCTGCTCGATTTCCAGATGCACGGTGACCTGCGGTGCAGTGAGGTTGACTCGCGCCGTTTCAATGTGCTGGTTCAAACCACCGCCGACGTAGCGTTCTACGTCCTGTGAGCTGAATTCATGCTTACCGCGGCGTTTCACTCGCACACAAAACGTCTTGCCTTCCAACCGCTCACGGTACAACGCCAGCGCTTGTTCAAAGATATTGTGCACGTCGGTATAGGCGTGATCTTCAACTTCCAGAATATGGTGAATGCCGGGAATTCTTGTCAGCGCATCACGAATCGCCTCACGCTGGCTTTCGTCTTTGGCCCGAACTTCGATATGATCCCAGTGACGGACAACCGCCAGCGTTTCATCATAGTGTTTTAATACGTTGCGAATGTTTCCGGTTAGAATCTTGATAAAGCGCAACCGCACAGATTGGCTCTTGATGGTGATTTCCGGGAACAATTTAATGATAAACTTCATGGTGGCTGTCGTTACTTGGTCAGAAAGGCGTAAATAAATTTACCCTGAGCACTAAAATCACGTTATCGGTAAAATCAGCCAGAACAGGGATGATTTTACCAATAGCATCCAGGGCGCGGAGTATATCATTATATGAAGATATACTGTGCGCTTTAACCGTATAATTGTTGCGCATCCACGGATGACCACACGCAACACCACGCTCTGCCGCCACAAGCCAACGGCGTATAACACCAGGATTCTGAAACCACTATGCCTAAGAAGACCGAGCAGCCAGTCAGCTTTGAAAGCTCGCTGAACGAACTGGAAAAAATCGTTACCCGCCTCGAATCAGGCGAACTGCCGCTGGACGATGCGCTAAATGAGTTTGAGCATGGCATCCAGCTCGCTCGCCAGGGTCAGCAAAAACTGCAACAGGCGGAACAGCGCGTACAAATCCTGCTGAGCGACGATCCCGAAGCGCCGCTGTCACCGTTTACGCCGGATAACGACTCGCTATGACCGATTTCAGCACGAAACTGAATGCGCATTACCAACGCACGAACCGTATGTTGGGGCATTTCATCGCCGACCTCCCCTTTCAGAGTAGTCCACTGGTCAATGCGATGGAGTATGGCTCACTCTTAGGAGGCAAACGCCTGCGCCCGTTTCTGGTTTATACTACTGGCGAACTGTTTGGCATGCCGTTAGAGAGTCTGGATGCCCCTGCCGCGGCAGTCGAATGTATCCATGCCTATTCATTGATTCATGACGATCTGCCGGCGATGGACGACGACGATTTACGCCGTGGACAGCCGACCTGCCACATCAAATTTGGCGAAGCCAATGCCATTTTGGCAGGCGATGCATTACAAACGCTGGCGTTCTCCATTTTGGCCGATGCACCGATGCCACAGGTCTCTGACCGCGATCGGCTGGCGATGCTCTCAGAATTGGCTCACGCCAGTGGCGTCGCAGGCATGTGCGGTGGTCAGGCTTTCGATCTGGAAGCGGAAGGTCATCAGGTCGATCTGGCCGCGTTAGAGCGGATTCACCGCCACAAAACCGGTGCCTTGATTCGCGCTGCAGTCCGACTAGGCGCGTTAGCAGCCGGTGAAGCAGGCCGCGACGCGTTGCCCCATCTGGATCGCTACGCTAATGCGATTGGGCTCGCTTTTCAGGTTCAGGACGATATTCTCGATGTTGTTGGCGACAGCGCGACGACAGGCAAACGTCAGGGTGCAGACCAGCAGCTAGGTAAAAGCACCTATCCCAGTTTACTGGGGTTAGATAACGCACGAAAAAAAGCACAGGAGCTCTATCAGGAATCACTGGCATCGCTTGACGACCTCGTCGCATCCAGCTCAATTCCCCTGAATATTGCCCCATTACAAGCGCTGGCGAATTTCATCGTTGAACGCGATAAGTAATTACCTAATGAGTCTCTAATGAGTTTTGATACCGCGAAGTACCCTACATTGGCGTTAGTGGAAACACCGGATGAACTTCGGTTGTTGCCGAAAGAGAGCTTGCCAAAGCTGTGCGATGAGCTGCGCCAATATTTGCTGGACAGCGTCAGCCGTTCAAGCGGCCATTTTGCTTCAGGGTTAGGGACGGTTGAATTAACGGTTGCACTGCATTACGTCTATAACACCCCTTTCGATCATCTGGTGTGGGACGTCGGCCATCAGGCTTATCCGCACAAGATCATTACCGGCCGTCGCGATCGTATTTCAACGATCCGTCAAAAAGGCGGCTTGCACCCTTTTCCATGGCGTGATGAAAGCGAATATGACGTATTAAGCGTCGGGCATTCATCCACCTCAATCAGTGCCGGGCTGGGCATGGCCGTTGCGGCCGAGCGTGAAGGCAAAGGCCGCCGTACCGTTTGTGTGATTGGCGACGGCGCGATTACCGCGGGCATGGCCTTTGAGGCGATGAACCACGCGGGCGACATCAAATCCGATCTGCTGGTTGTGCTGAATGACAATGAAATGTCGATTTCAGAAAACGTCGGCGCACTGAACAACCACCTGGCGCAGCTGCTATCCGGCAAGCTCTACGCCAGCCTGCGCGAAGGCGGTAAAAAGGTCTTATCCGGCCTGCCGCCTATCAAAGAGCTGGTGAAACGCACCGAAGAACACCTTAAAGGCATGGTCGTGCCGGGCACGCTATTTGAAGAGCTGGGTTTTAACTATATCGGCCCAGTTGATGGTCATGACGTTCAGGCGCTGGCGCATACGCTGAAAAATATGCGAAGCCTGAAAGGCCCGCAGCTCCTGCACATCATGACAAAGAAAGGCAAAGGTTACGCTCCTGCCGAGCAGGATCCGATCAGTTGGCACGCGGTGCCGAAATTCGATCCGGCCAGCGGTACATTGCCGAAAAGCAAAGAAGGTGCTCAGCCGACCTATTCCAAAATCTTCGGTCAATGGCTTCAGGAAACGGCCGCCAAAGACAGCAAGCTGATGGCAATCACGCCTGCAATGCGCGAAGGCTCGGGCATGGTGCAATTCTCCCGCGACTATCCGCAGCAATATTTTGACGTCGCGATTGCCGAACAGCATGCCGTCACGTTTGCTGCCGGTCTGGCAGTTGGCGGCTATCACCCGGTCGTCGCTATTTACTCCACTTTCCTGCAGCGTGCCTACGATCAGGTCATCCACGATGTGGCGATCCAGAATCTACCCGTTCTGTTTGCTATCGATCGCGGCGGTATTGTTGGTGCGGATGGACAGACGCATCAGGGCGCGTTCGATCTCTCTTTCTTACGCTGTATCCCGAACATGATCATCATGACGCCCAGCGATGAAAATGAGTGTCGCCAGATGCTGCACACGGGCTATCACTACCAGAAAGGCCCTACGGCGGTGCGCTATCCGCGCGGAAACGGTACGGGGACGGAGCTGACGCCACTATCAGAACTGCCAATCGGGAAAGGCGTGGTGCGTCGTCAGGGCGAAACGATCGCAATCCTGAATTTCGGGACGCTATTACCAGAAGCCCAGATTGCGGCAGAGAAGTTAAACGCCACACTCGTCGACATGCGTTTTGTTAAGCCACTGGATGAAGCGTTACTTGAAGAGCTGGCGCAATCTCACAGCACGTTTGTGACGCTGGAAGAGAATGCGGTCATGGGCGGCGCAGGAAGCGGCGTGAATGAGTTCCTGATGGCGAAACGCCTTGCTGTCTCGGTGCTGAACATTGGGCTGCCGGACGTCTTTATCCCACAAGGTTCTCAGGAAGAAATCCGTGCCGATCTGGGTCTGGATGCCGCTGGCATCGAGCGCAGAATCGCGCAGTGGATGGAATAAGCCACTAACGATAACCGGGGCACATGGCCCCGGTTCAATAATGTCAGTCGTTCAATAACACAATAGCGTCAGAATATCGGCCAGTGATAGCCGATGAAGTAGATAATACCCGCAGAGATCACCCCCGCGACAATATCATCGATCATGATCCCCATGCCGCCATGCACGTTGCGATCGAACCAGCGAATCGGCCAGGGTTTCCAGATATCCAGGCAGCGGAAGACGACAAACCCAGCCGCCACCCACTGCCATTTATCCACCGGGATCGCCATCAGGGTAATCCACATGCCGACAAATTCGTCCCAGACGATGCTGCCGTGATCGTGAACGCCCATGTCTTTTGCCGTCTGGTGACACAGGTAAACACCGATACAAATGCTCAGCATGACCAGCAGCGAATACAATTCAAGCGGCAGGAACGACATGAAGTACCACAGTGGAATCGCCGCCAGCGATCCTACCGTACCCGGCATCCAGGGAGACAGACCGCTGCCAAACCCGGTTGCCAGCAGGTGCCACGGGTTACTCAGCCGTAAGCGGCGTTTTGCCACTTCAGCACCTTTCGCCTTGTTCGCAGAGTCAGTTTTGCTCGCTAAAATGGTCATACCCCTTCCAGTTCAGCTCGGTCGCTTTATTATCCCTGAAAAAGCGTAGCCCTTCAGAGGAAGGCCCGATTTGCCCAATGCAGGTGTAGTCAGCGCCGAGATGCCCCAAGGCCAGTTCCAGCGCACCACGGTTAATTTCCGGCACGGTGAAGCACAGCTCATAGTCTTCGCCGCCAGATAGCGCCCAACGCAACGCCTGTTCTTCATCGACGCAGCCCCGTAGCCAATCAGATTGTGGGATCGATTCCAGATTAATACGCGCGCCGCACTCGCTGGCTTTAAGTATATGCTGTAGATCGGAGATGAGGCCGTCAGAAAGATCGATGGCTGAGCTGGCCAGATCGCGCAGTGCCTGACCTTGCAAAATTCTCGGCTGAGGACGAAGGTGACGTTGGATCAATCCCTGACGTGCCTTTTCATCCTCAACGTGCAGGGTATTCTGGAGGATAGCCAGACCAGCCGCGCTGTCGCCTAATGAACCAGTAACATAAATCCAGTCACCAATTCTGGCTCCGCGACGCGTCAACGCCCGACCTGCTGGCACCAGACCGTGGATAGTCAGCGTCAGGCTCAGCGGGCCGCGCGTCGTATCACCACCCACCAACTGCATACCATAGTAATCAAGTAGCTCAAACAAGCTGTCGCTGTACGCGGATAGCCACTGGCTATTGCTTTTAGGTAGGGTAATGGCCAGAGAAAGCCAGGCAGGATCGGCGCCCATTGCAGCCAGATCGCTTAAATTGACCGCCAGAGATTTGTAACCCAAATCGGCGGGATCGATATCAGGTAGGAAATGAACGCCAGATACCAGCGTGTCGGTACTCACCGCCAGCATCTGCTTATCTGCCACCGTCAGTAACGCACAGTCATCACCGATGCCTAACTCAACATCGCGACGTGAACTTCGGACCCGATTAAAATAGCGGGCAATAAGGTCAAACTCACCTTCAACCATAACCTTTCCAGCCAGCCTATCATTCAAAAGCGATCAGGGCCGGATATCCGGCCCTGATTCGATTCATTTTACTTCTTGCCTTTCCGTACACTCGGAGCAGCTTTGTCCAGCACGCCATTCACAAACTTATGGCTATCTTCAGCACCGAAGATTTTAGCCAGTTCGATGGCCTCGTTAATCGCCACCTTGTAAGGAACGTCTTCGCGCTTGCTCAGCTCAAACATCGCCAAACGCAGAATCGCTTTTTCAACCTGTCCTAATTCCTCAATTTGACGAGACAGGAAAGGTGCCATCAGTTGATCAAGCTTCTCAGCCTGAGTGGCAACACCCGCCAGCAATTCACGGAAATAGGCAATGTCGACATCTTTGACATCCTGCTCGCTCAGGAATTGGTGTTCAACATCGGCAATATCATTTTTAGATAACTGCCAGGAGTAAAGCGCTTGAACCGCACATTCACGAGCGCGGCGACGAGCAGCAGGTTTCACGGAATTCCCCTTACTTAATCAGGCTTACTTAATCGCTTTCAATACATTAATCATTTCTAGCGCGGTCAAAGCAGCTTCAGCACCTTTGTTCCCCGCTTTCGTACCGGCACGCTCAATCGCCTGCTCAATGCTTTCCGTCGTCAGAACGCCGAAAGCAACAGGGATTTCACTGTCCATCGCAACAGAGGACAGGCCTGAGCTACATTCGCCAGCAACAAATTCAAAATGCGCTGTTCCACCACGGATGACCGTTCCCAGAGCAATCACGGCATCATATCCGCCATTTTTCGCGCTTTTAGTCAGCGCACGAACCGTCAATGGCAGTTCGTAAGCACCTGGCACCCAAACAACGGTGATGTTTTCATCTTTAACCTGACCGATGCGCTTCAGTGCATCAATCGCACCTTCCAGCAGGCTATCGTTAATAAAATGGTTAAAACGCGCAATCGCAATCGCCACACGGGCATCAGGAGTAGCAACAACACCTTCGATAACGTTCATAGCTTTCCTTGTATCTGGTCTTTATGGCCCGCAGGGGGGCGGATTCTATCATAATTTTTGTTGGCACGTATCCGGTTTTGTCGGACCTGCGCCACGTATTTACATACACATCAGAATTTAGGTTTCAGGCGCAATCGCAAATCTGGGCCAACCTGGCGAACGTCTGCGATATCAAATTCCGGTGCCTGAGACAGCTGATCCAGTCCGGGTAAGAGGCACAGCGAACGGGCATTTTCACCTAACAGCTTGGGGGCAAGATAAACGATAAGTTCATCAACAACGCCAGCATTAAGCAGCGCACCGGCCAGACTGGCCCCAGCTTCGACCCAGACGGAGTTAATCTGCCGTCTCCCCAGCACCATCATCAACGCCACCAGATCAACACCGCCATTGTGCTGCGGTAGCATCACTTGTTCAACGCCCTGCGGCCACGCTTGTTCGTCCGCCTGCACGCGCGCCAGCCAGGCCTCACCCGGTTGGCTAATAATCCGATGCTGTGGTGTGACCCGCTGCTGGCTGTCCACAATCACCCGCACGGGCTGCCTGAGATCCGCTTCTGAATAGCGTTTCTGTACATCGGCCCCCAGCTCTGACCAGCGTACAGTGAGAGAAGGGTCGTCAGCTAACACCGTCGCACTACTACTCAGAATCGCTGCACTCTCCGCACGAAAGCGCTGCACATCCTGCCGCGCCTGCGGTGAGGTGATCCACTGGCTTTCTCCCGACGCCATCGCAGTACGCCCATCCAAAGACGCCGCCATTTTAAGCTGCACGTAAGGAAAGCCCGTCCGCATGCGTTTCAGGAAACCGACATTCACCTTCTCTGCTTCAGCCATCATCAAACCATGACTGACGGCAATTCCCGCTTGCTGTAAGCGATGCAAACCACGCCCCGCCACCTGTGGATTCGGATCCTGCATCGCAGCAACCACGCGGGAAACGCCAGCCGTAATCAACGCATCGGCGCAAGGCGGTGTTCGCCCATGGTGGCTACACGGTTCCAACGTGACGTAGGCCGTCGCACCACGTGCACGCTCCCCCGCCATTCTCAGCGCATGCACCTCAGCGTGTGGCTCACCAGCACGAAAATGATAGCCTTCACCTACAATTTCGCCATCACGAACAATCACGCAGCCAACATTAGGGTTGGGAGCTGTCGTGAAACAGCCACGGCGCGCCAGCTCTAGCGCGCGCGCCATGTATAATTCATCCTGCGGCAAGTGACCGTTTTCCTGAAAAGCGCTCATTCCCGAACCTCTTATTTCTATTGCGTCGACGCGACTTAATCCTGCAAACGCGCAATTTCTTCGCCAAATTCGCGGATATCTTCAAAACTGCGATACACCGATGCAAAGCGGATATAAGCCACTTTATCCAGCTTTCTCAACGCTTCCATCACCAGGTTGCCCACCATCTTGGTAGTCACCTCGCGTTCTCCGGTCGCACGAAGATGAGATTTAATGTGATTAAGCGCCATTTCGACGTCATCAGAACTGACCGGCCTTTTTTCCAGCGCCTTCAGCATGCCGCTACGCAATTTATCCTCATTAAAAGGTTCGCGTACTTCATTGCTTTTGATGACTCGCGGCATCACCAGTTCAGCCACTTCAAACGTGGTGAAGCGTTCATGACAAACCAGACACTGCCGACGACGACGTACTTGCGAACCTTCGCCGACCAGACGGGAATCAATGACTTTGGTATCAACAGCGGAACAAAATGGGCAATGCATGATGTGTCCTGACCAGTAATCCTTAAACGTAGCGACAGTTTACCCTGAATTAACGGACTAACCAAAACTCCTGATCCACGTTGCGAAGGGTTTCGCATCTCTTCCGGTAATAGGATGAAAAAAGCTGTCTCACCTATGACTTAGGCTTAATCACAGCTAAACTCAGCAACAGGGATCAACGGATCAATGAATAAAAACATCGAAAGGGGAACCACAGACATGAGAACCCGATATCGCGTACTGAGCTTCCTGCCAGCGCTAATTTTGCTCGCAGGGTGCGCTGAACAGCGCCAGATGCCCAAATTGCAAAATCAGATAGGCCAGCTCAATCAGCAATTACAAACGCTGACCGATCAGGCCACGGCATTAGAGCGACAAAATGCGTTGAATTCCCAGTCCACCTCCGGCGTTTATTTACTGCCAGCAGCGCAAACCAGCACTGTGCTGGAAAGCAGTATTGGCAGACTCAACGTGTCGTTACGCAATATCGAGACGGAAGCGAACGGAACAAGCGCGTTGCTGCACATTCGCACGCTTGATGCGAAGGGGCTACCGGCCTTTGGCGCACAGCTTGACTGGGGACGGCTCGATCCTGTGAGCGGGAAGCCTTTAGCTGGCGACACGCAAACACAGTCGTTTGTCGTCTCCCCTACTCTGTTACCAAAAGCCGAAGCGATTATTGAATTGCGCCTGAGCGGCCTGTCGCCGGAAGAACTCGGTTTTGTTCGTTTACATCAGGTTCAGGAAATACAGAGTCCGCCACCTGTTGCCGCGACCGAGTCCCCCTAGTAAGCACATTTCCCAACGCTAAGATGCAAAAAACCCCGCAGCAATGCGGGGTTTTTTATGTTTACAGTCAGCAGATTAAGGCAGGATAGACGGTTGGTCCGCCCCTTCTTTTTCCACTTTCTGAACGATCAGGTGTTCGCGCTTCATACCCAGTTTCAGCGCCAGAGCGGAAGAAACGTAGATAGAAGAGATCGTACCGATGATCACACCGATAAACATCGTCAACGAGAAGCCATGCAACAATGCACCACCGAAGACCATGAGGATCACAATCATCGCCAGCGTGGTCGCCGATGTGATGATGGTACGATGCAACGTCTGTGTCAGAGAGATGTTGGTAATCTCGTAAGGTGTGCCACGACGAACCTTGCGGAAGTTCTCACGAATACGGTCAGATACCACGATCTTATCGTTAAGTGAATAACCAATTACCGACATCAGCGACGCAATGATCGTTAGGTCAATCTCAATAGAGAACAGAGACAGCAGACCCATCGTGATGATCGCATCGTGCGCCAAAGCCAGCACGGCACTCATCGCCAGACGCCATTCAAAACGAAAACCGATATAAATAAGGATAGCAATCAACGCAGACAACAGCGCCAATGCGCCCGCCTGTGCCAAATCACTCCCCACGCTCGGTCCGACAAACTCAATACGTTTCACCGTCGCATGCTGCTGGAAGGTATCGTTCACCACCTTCAGCACTTTGTTACCGAGCGCTTCGTTCTCGCTGCCAGAAACGGGTGGCATACGTACCATTACGTCACGGCTGCTACCGAAATTCTGCACCTGCGGCTCTGAAAACCCGGAGGTCTCTAATGAACTACGCAGGACATCGAGATCGATCGGTTTCTCAAGGTTAATCTCAATGACCGTACCACCGGTAAAATCGAGTCCCCAGTTGAAACCACGTACACCCATAATCGCGATAGAAGCGATGATCAGCAGACCGGAAATGGCAAATGCCAATGTGTCCCAGCGCATGAAATCATGGACTTTACGCCCATGATTGAGTTGTTCAATGTTGTATTCCTGTTCCTGTGCCACAACGCACTCCTAGATAGACAGCTTGTTGATACGTTTACCGCCGTAAAGCAGGTTAACGATGGCACGAGTACCGACGATCGCCGTAAACATTGAGGTCGCAATCCCAATCGCAGTCGTGATAGCAAACCCTTTGATAGAACCGGTACCAACCGCATACAGGATGATGACTTTAATCAACGTCGTGACGTTCGCATCAACAATCGAACTGAATGCACCTTTGTAGCCCTCATGAATGGCCTGTTGCACGGAGCGACCATTACTGAGTTCTTCTTTGATACGTTCGTTAATGAGTACGTTAGCATCGACTGCAACCGCCAGCGTAAGCACGATACCCGCGATACCCGGCATGGTCAGCGTCGCCCCTGGCAGCAGCGACATCACACCGACAATCAACACCAGGTTAGCAACCAGTGCACTGGTCGCGATGACACCAAACTTCTTGTAGAAGAAGACCATAAAGAGGATCGATGCGATCAAGCCCCACAAACAGGCTTCCAGCCCCTGAGTGATGTTTTGCATCCCCAGAGTTGGTCCAATGGTACGTTCTTCAACGATCTGGATCGGTGCAATCAGCGCACCCGCACGCAGCAGCAGAGAAAGCTGACGCGCTTCGTTCGGGTTATCAATGCCGGTAATACGGAAGCTGTTACCCAGTCGCGACTGAATCGTCGCTACGTTGATCACTTCTTCGTGTTTTTCCAATATCGAACGGCCAGTTGCATCTTTCTTGCCGCTGTCTTTGTATTCCACAAAGAGCGTCGCCATCAGCTTACCGATACTGTCTTTGGTGAAGTTGGACATGGTGTTACCACCCGCGCTGTCCAGAGAAATATTCACCTGAGGCTGGTTGTATTCATCCGTACTCGATGTCGAATCGGTAATATGGTCGCCCGTCAGAATCACACGCTTGAACAACACCACAGGTGAGCCGTCACGCATGTTCTTCACTTCAGAGTCGCCCGGCACACGGCCGTTCGCCGCTGCGGTTGCATCAGCATTACTGTTGACCAGACGGAATTCCAGCGTAGCGGTTGCACCAAGAATTTCTTTCGCGCGCGCCGTGTCCTGAATACCCGGTAACTCAACGACGATGCGATCGGCACCCTGACGCTGTACCAGAGGCTCAGCAACACCCAGTTGGTTCACACGGTTACGCAGGATATTGATGTTCTGCTGTACGGCGTATTCACGTGCTTCACGCAGACGTTCGTCAGACATCACTGCGCGCAGCAGGTTGCTGCCGCTGCTGCTGAGAACCAGATTACGGTGACGAGTCGTCAGATAGTTGATGCCCTCATCACGCGTTTGAGCATCACGGAAACGAATTTCGACACCGTAATTATCAATTTTACGCACGGAGGCATAAGGAATGTTCTTCTCACGCAGATCGCTGCGCAAAGAGTCCATAGTTTGTTCTTGTAGTTTACCCAGCGCCGTATCCATATCCACTTCCATCAGGAAGTGAACGCCGCCGCGCAGATCAAGCCCCAGTTTCATCGGTTCAGCGCCCAACAACCGCAGCCAGGTTGGCGTAGCAGGTGCCAGGTTAAGTGCAACGACGAACTTTTCGCCCAGCTCATTAACGAGCGCTTCACGCGCACGGAGCTGAACATCAGGGTTAGAGAAGCGAGCCAGAATTGCACCGTTTTCCAATGCAATCGACTTACTGGTAATGTTCTGTTCTTTTAAAACATTCTGGACTTGGATCAGCGTCGTTTCGCTGGCGGCGGTTCCCCGCGCGCCAGTAACTTGTACCGCCGGATCCTCACCATATAGGTTAGGAAGTGCGTAGAGCAGGCCGACAAACAACACCACGACCAGCATCAGGTACTTCCACAAAGGATAACGATTTAACACGGCAGTTCCCTTCGGGAAAATCGGAAATTACAGGGCCTTAATCGTGCCCTTCGGCAGCACGGCAGCCACGAAATCACGTTTGATAACCACTTCATTGGTCTCGTTCAACGCAATCGCAATATAGCCAGTTTCGGACACTTTGGTTACGCGACCAACCAGACCACCGGTCGTTAAGACTTCATCGCCCTTGCCGATAGAATCCATTAACTTTTTGTGTTCCTTGGCGCGTTTTTGCTGAGGACGCAGGATCATAAAGTAGAAAATCAGACCAAAAACGGCCAGCATAATAACCAGAGAGTACGGGCTTCCCTGAGCCGGAGCGCCGGTTGCAGCTACAGCATCGGAGATGAAAAGACTCATTTAAATATCCTCTTTTTTGTCAAAAGATAAGCTATCAAAAAGATAAGTTATCAACCTTATAATCGTAAAAACGCTTCACAACAAAATACAATTCATAACAAGATACAATGCATAGCAAACGGGCTATCAGTTGCTTGCGGCAACGTCTTTTTCAGCAAGCGGCGGAACCGGTTTGCCTATGCGTTGGTAAAAATCCACCACAAAGTGCTCTAATTTACCCTCTTCAATGGCCTGACGTAAACCTGCCATTAAACGCTGATAATAACGCAAGTTATGAATGGTATTGAGTCGTGCTCCGAGTATTTCGTTGCAACGGTCAAGATGATGCAAGTAGGCGCGGCTATAATTGCGACACGTGTAGCAATCACAGTGTTCATCCAGCGAGCTGACATCATCTTTATGCTTCGCATTACGGATTTTCACTACGCCATCAGTCACGAAGAGATGCCCGTTACGTGCGTTGCGCGTTGGCATCACACAGTCAAACATATCGACACCGCGGCGGACACCTTCGACTAAATCTTCCGGCTTGCCAACGCCCATCAAGTAGCGCGGTTTATCTTCTGGAATCTGCGGGCAAACGTGCTCCAGAATACGGTGCATATCTTCTTTCGGCTCACCTACAGCCAAACCGCCCACAGCGTACCCATCAAAGCCAATGTCTACCAGCCCTTTTACGGATACATCACGTAAATCTTCGTAAACACTTCCCTGAATAATACCGAACAGCGCATTTTTATTCTCCAGCTCATCAAAACGCTGACGGCTGCGTTTTGCCCAGCGCAGTGACATCTCCATAGAGCGCTTGGCGTAATCCCAATCGGCAGGGTACGGCGTACACTCATCAAAGATCATGACGATGTCGGAACCGAGATCGTGCTGAATCTCCATCGATTTTTCCGGGCTAAGGAAAATCGAGTCCCCGTTGATCGGGTTACGGAAATGCACGCCCTGTTCGGTAATCTTGCGAATATCGCCGAGGCTGAACACCTGAAAACCGCCGGAGTCCGTCAGAATCGGGCCGTGCCAGTTCATGAAGTCGTGCAGATCGCCATGCAGCTTCATGATTTCCTGACCGGGACGCAGCCACAAATGGAACGTATTGCCGAGCAGAATCTGTGCGCCGGTCTCTTTCACTTCTTCCGGCGTCATGCCTTTCACCGTGCCGTACGTCCCCACGGGCATAAAAGCCGGGGTTTCCACTACGCCACGTTCAAAAATCAATCTACCGCGTCGCGCACGGCCGTCCGTTGTTTGTAATTCGTACTTCACTTAGCCTCCGGCATCAGAAAAACAGTCTGATGGTAATGATGTATTAACGCCTGACAGAGCGTGGTCTGTGGCGTTCCTATTATGTGGAAAGTGGATTTAGCCCACGTTTTCCTGTTCGGCCATCGGATTGTGCGTAATAAACATCGCATCACCGTAGCTGAAAAAGCGATATTGCTCTGCCACCGCCTGGCGGTAGGCAGACATCGTGTTCTGGTAACCGGCAAAGGCCGACACCAGCATGATTAACGTCGATTCGGGTAAATGGAAATTGGTCACCAGCGCATCGATAATGCGGTAGTGATAGCCCGGATAGATGAAAATTTTGGTATCGCCGAAGAACGGTTCGATCGCCGCGTTCTGACTGGCCAGCGCGGCACTTTCCAGTGAACGTACTGAGGTAGTACCAACGGCGATCACACGATTTCCCCGCGCTTTGCACGCCAGAACAGCATCAACAACGTCCTGCGGTACTTCGGCATATTCGGCGTGCATGATGTGATCTTCAATCGTATCGACGCGTACAGGCTGGAAAGTCCCCGCCCCGACGTGCAGCGTAACGAACGCCATGTCGATGCCTTTCTCGCGCAGCGCGGCCAACATCGGCTCATCAAAGTGCAAGCCCGCCGTCGGTGCCGCTACGGCGCCTGGACGTTGGCTATACACCGTCTGATAAAGCTCACGGTCAGCATCTTCATCAGGCCTGTCGATATAAGGTGGCAACGGCATGTGGCCGATATCATTCAGGATCGACAGAACATCACGATCATCATCGAAATGCAGCTCAAATAGCGCATCGTGGCGAGCGGTCATCGTGGCCTTGACGCTTTCGTCATCGCCCAGCAGCAGTTCCGTACCCGGTTTTGGCGCTTTTGACGCCCGAACGTGCGCGAGTACCCGATGGTCATCCAGCACACGCTCGACCAGTACTTCCAGTTTGCCGCCGCTGGCTTTACGGCCAAACAGACGAGCAGGAATCACGCGCGTATTGTTGAACACCAGCAGATCGCCGGGATTCAGTTTATCCAGCAAATCGGTAAACACGCCGTGCGTCAGATTTCCCGTCGGCCCGTCCAGCGATAGCAGGCGACAACCACTGCGTTCCGCTTGTGGATAATGGGCAATCAATGATTCAGGAAGTTCAAACGAAAAATCGGCAACACGCATGGCAATTCACTTAGCTGTAATACATTAAAAATGGGCGGCCTAGTCTAGAGCCGCAAGCGCATGGCTGCAAGAAATAAGCACCTGAGTCGTGGAATGCATGATATCCAATAGAAAAGGTATATACTGTCACGATGAATTTTCTTGCCCACCTCCACCTGGCCACGCTGGCCGACAGCTCCCTATTAGGTAATCTGATGGCGGATTTTGTGCGCGGCAACCCGCAAGACAGCTACGCTGACGAGATCGTCGCGGGTATTCGTCTGCATCGTCGCGTTGATTCGCTGACCGACAGCCTGCCGGAAGTCAAACAGGCGCGTCAGTATTTCAGCGATGAATTCCGCCGCGTTTCGCCGATTACGTTGGATGTCCTGTGGGATCACTATCTTGCGCGTCACTGGCTACAGCTGGTGCCGGACACGCCCTTGCAAGCCTTTATCGACGAGGCGCAATCACAAATCGAGCCGCATCTGGCGCAAACGCCGGAACGCTTTCAGAACCTGAATCGCTATCTGTGGCCGGAACGCTGGATGACCCGTTACGCAGAGCTGCCGTTTATCGCCGATGTGCTACACAGAATGTCGGTACGCCGTCCGAAACTGGCTGCGCTGTCCGGCTCTTTTCAGGATATCGAGCAGCACTATCACCAATTTGAAACACTCTTCTGGCAGTTTTATCCACGGATGATGCAATTAGCGAAAGCGCAGCAGCTGTAAGATCGCGACTTTTCCGTTTTTCTACGCGGCGTATTGTCCTTTCCATCAAAAGGGTTAATCTAGCCCCTTGAAAGGAAATAGCGATGAGTTCAATAGACAGAAGCTATCTCATTGATTGGTCTCTTTGCCTGTATTCACTTAGGCAGAGTCCCTATACTACTCGCTGTTTTTTATATCATCCGATCATTAACCGCTATCTACAGGAGTAATTATGGTCCTGGTAACTCGTCAAGCCCCAGACTTCACCGCAGCTGCCGTTTTAGGCAGTGGCGAAATCGTCGAAAATTTCAACCTGAAGAAGCACATCAACGGTAAAGCTGCCGTGATCTTCTTCTGGCCGATGGACTTCACCTTCGTTTGTCCGTCAGAGCTGATTGCTTTCGATCACCGCTATGCCGAGTTCAAGAAACGCGGTGTAGAAGTGGTTGGCGTTTCCTTCGACTCCGAGTTTGTTCACAACGCATGGCGTAAAACCCCTGTGGACAAAGGCGGCATCGGCGAAGTGCAATACGCGATGGTTGCTGACATCAAGCGCGAAATCCAGAAGGCCTACGGCATTGAGCACCCAGAAGCTGGTGTTGCACTGCGTGGTTCTTTCCTGATCGACAAAAACGGCGTAGTTCGTCACCAGGTGGTGAACGATCTGCCGCTGGGTCGTAACATCGATGAAATGCTGCGTACCGTTGATGCCCTGCAATTCCACGAAGAGCACGGCGAAGTGTGCCCGGCGCAGTGGGAAAAAGGGAAATCCGGTATGGGCGCGTCACCAGACGGTGTAGCGAAATACCTGTCTGAGAACGCAGACAAGCTGTAATTCCTCATCCTGCCGACATGGCAATATGATGGCCAAGCCAGTCGCGATGCGGCTGGCTTTTTCTTTGCCCGCAAGTTATCCCTCGGTTCTTCTTCACCTCTCACCGTCTCTTCCCGACGATATCTTAAATAATACAAAAGGTTGACTAGGGGCGCTAAATCCTTAGCCTTAAAGCCACATCGTGTTAATGCACGACAGATTCACTGGAATAAAAGGAGAACGCATGCAACAAAATCTCGCGCTATGGCTGAGAGAAGCTGGAATACAACACGCTAGCCTCATTGCGTTACTGATTGTTCTCGGGCTGATATTGCTCATTTCTGCCGTCATCCACCTGATTTTTCATCAGGTTGTGCTGAAAAGAATGGTACTGCGCTCACTCAATAAGCCGGGAAAAACCGAGGGACACGGGTGGAAGCAGGCGCTGACGCAACACAACTTGTTTAACCGGCTGGCCTTCTTGCTACAAGGGGTGATCCTGAATATTCAGGTCTTTGTGTGGCTTCCCTCGCAGAGTGAAACCCGTGAAGCGCTCATCATCTGTTCCCAGGTGTGGATCATGGTTTTTGCGCTGCTGTCCTTGTTCTCGCTCCTCGATGTTCTGCTCAACGTTTCAGCCCGAACCAAAGTCGCCAGCCAGCTGCCGCTGCGCGGTATCTTCCAGAGCCTGAAACTGATTGCCACCATCGTTATCAGCATCATGGTGGTGTCATTACTTATCGGGAAATCGCCTCTGATTCTAATCAGTGGGTTAGGCGCGATGGCCGCCGTCCTGATGTTGGTGTTCAAAGATCCGATTATGGGATTGGTCGCGGGCATCCAACTCTCCGCCAATGACATGTTAACGCTGGGAGATTGGCTCGAAATGCCCAAATACGGCGCTGACGGGGCTGTTATCGATATCGGGCTGACAACGGTAAAAGTGAGAAACTGGGACAATACCGTCACCACCATTCCCACCTACGCGTTAGTCTCCGATTCTTTTAAGAACTGGCGTTCGATGTCCGAATCTGGGGGCAGACGCATCAAGCGCAGTATCAATATCGATACCACCAGCGTGCATTTTATGACGGAAGACGAGCAGGCGCGATTGCTGCGCAGCAAGCTGCTGTCGCCTTATATTCAGAACAAGAAGAGTGAACTGGAACAACATAACGCACAGTCCGACTCCGACCTGACATCACCGCTGAACGGCCGTCGTTTGACGAATTTAGGCACCTTCCGCGCCTACCTTCAGGTTTATCTGCGCACCCATCCGGGTATTCATAAGGGGATGACGCTGATGGTGCGGCAGCTTGCGCCAACGTCAGAAGGGGTACCGCTGGAGATTTATGCGTTTACCAACACAACCGCCTGGGTCGATTATGAAAGCATTCAGTCTGATATTTTCGACCATATCTTTGCGATCTTACCGGAGTTCGATCTCCGCATTCATCAAATCCCAACCGGCCACGATATGCGGGTCATGGCGCAGCAAATGACGGCCCCGAAAGCGTAATATCTCATGCAAAGGAACGAAAGCGGCTGACACCGAATGAAAACGGGAGTAACGGAATAGAAGAGTAAAGCGTTTGCGCCAGGGATGGCGCAAGCCGAGCGTACATGGACGTATTCACAGCGTCTTTACGATCTATCCGTTACTCCCGCTCTGCGGACTTTGTCAGCAACCTCGCTTCTTCTGGTAGCAAGCGACTAACTTAATTCTGTGCCGCTACCGTATTCTGACGCTTCTTCTTCCAGACATAGCCCACTAAAAGCAGCAATATCCAGATGATGCCGACATACAGTGACACGCGCGTGTCCGGGAAGTAGCCAATCAAACCAATGATGAAGAACAGGAAGACGATGCCGAACACGGAGGTCACGATGCCGCCGCGCAGTGGGAACGCCAGCGCCTTCACTTCATCCGGGCTCAGACGACGGCGGAAGGCGATCTGAGAAAACAGAATCATGATCCACACCCACACCGTCGCAAAGGTGGCCAGTGAAGCAATCACCAGGAAAACTTTACCGGGCATAATGTAATTCAGATACACCGCCACCAGCAGCGCCATCATCATCACAACAACCGTGACCCATGGTATGCCGCGTTTGGAAATACGGCTAAACACCTTCGGTGCATGCCCCTGCTCTGCCATCCCGTGCAGCATACGGCCAACGCCGAAAACATCGCTGTTAATCGCCGACAGTGACGCGGTAATCACAACAAAATTCAGGATACCTGCCGCCGCCGTAATGCCCATATGCTGGAACGTCAGCACGAATGGGCTTCCGTTGGTGCCTACCTGATTCCATGGGTAAATTGACATAATGACGAACAGCGTACCGACATAGAACACCAGAATACGCCATGGCACAGAGTTAATCGCGCGAGGGATAGACTTCTGTGGGTCTTTGGCCTCACCGGCCGTAATCCCGATAATCTCCACTCCGCCATACGCAAACATCACCAGTTGCAGCGACAGAATCATCCCCATCACACCGTTACTGAAGAACCCGCCATTGCTCCAGAGGTTGTGGATCCCCGTCGGTTCCCCTCCATTGCCAATACCCCAGATGATGATGCCGATCCCGGCCGCGATCATGATGATAATGGTGGCGACTTTGAAGAAAGAGAGCCAAAACTCCAGTTCACCAAAGGCTTTCACATTCATCAGGTTAATGGCACCGATGATAAGCACCACGCTCAGAACCCACACCCAGTGCGGCACGGCAGGGAACCAGACGCCCATGTAGATGCCAAACGCGGTCACATCGGCAATGGCGACAATCAGCATCTCAAAGCAGTAGGTCCAGCCGGTGATATACCCCGCTAATGGCCCGAGATAATCCTGTGCATAGCGGGAAAACGAGCTGGACTGCGGGTTGTGCACCGACATTTCGCCCAGTGCGCGCATGATGATATACGCGACAACACCGCCGATCAGATAAGCCAGTAACACACTGGGGCCAGCCATTTGGATCGCACTCGCGGAACCATAAAACAGACCGGTTCCGATCGCCGAGCCAAGGGCGATAAAGCGGATATGCCGCGTGCTTAACCCACGCTTGAGCTTGGAGGATGGTTGTTCCATTGATAAGCAACCCTGTCTTATATAAAGAAAAACATTACAAAAAGAAAAACCACAGGCAAAGACCTGTGGTGCATAAACCCAACCTTGTGCTGGAGCAGTACGCTATCCCTACCGCCCCAGCGCTATCAGGCATTAACGATATTATTGATGTACCGTCACTTCCTGACGGCCACAAAGTCTGTCGTAAATTACCGCAACCAGTAAGATCAGCAGTGACGGTGGCAGCCAGGCCAACCCTTGCTCGCTCAGCGGCAGGTTGAGGCTCCACTCTGGCAACAGCGATTTGAAGGCCGACGATTTTATACCATCAATCATGCCAAATAACAGACTGACTAACATGACGGGGGCCACAATACGTGAAGCGCTATTCCACCAACGCAGCGTAAAGCTCAATAAAACCAGAATGATACACGGTGGATAAATCGCCGTCAGTACAGGAATGGAAAGTTGAATCAGATGGCTCAAGCCCAGATTAGACACCACCATCGAGAACATTCCCAACACAAACACCAGCGTGCGGTAAGACAACGGCAGGTATTGCGCAAAGAATTCAGCACAGGCACAAGTCAGCCCCACCGCCGTCACCAGGCACGCGATGAAGATTAACAACGCCAGGAAGCTGCTTCCCATGTTGCCGAACGAATGTTGCACATAGGCGTGGAGAATTTCTGCACCGTTCTGCGCCTGCGGCACCAGTTCACCACTGACGGAACCGAGCTGGAACAGGCTCAAATAGACTAATGTCAGACCGATCCCCGCAATTAATCCTGCCCACATGGTGTAACGCGTCAGCAGCACGGAGCTGGTCACTCCACGCGAGCGCGCCGCATTGACGATCACGATACCAAATACCATTGCGCCCAGCGTATCCATCGTCAGATAACCGTTGACGAAACCATTAGAGAACGGCAGTTGCTCATACGTTTCTGTCGCCGGGATAGGCGAACCGGCAGGCCACAGCACCGCAGCAATGCCCAGTACAGCCAGCGCAATGATCTTTAACGGTGCCAATACATGGCCGACCGTATCCAGCAGTTTGCCCGGATACAGGGAAATCGCGATCACAATGGCAAAATAAATCAGACTATAAATCAGCAGCGGAGAGGCTCCGTTGCCGACCAAAGGAGCAAGACCGACTTCAAACGAGACGGTTGCCGTGCGCGGCGTGGCGAACAGTGGCCCAACGGCCAAATAGCACACGGTAGCCAGAACAACACCGGCCTTTTTACCAATCGGCGAGCTGAGCGCATCAACGCCACCGCCAACCCGGGCCAGCGCGATCACGGTCAACACAGGTAGACCAACCGCCGTTAGCAGAAAGCCGAGCGCTGCGGTCCAAACGTGCTCTCCCGCCTGCAATCCCACCATCGGCGGGAAAATAATATTTCCTGCCCCCACGAACAAAGCAAAGGTCATAAAACCTAATGCCACGATATCTTTGGAAGTTAAACGATGACTCATAGTTATGTCGTGTTGCCTGTATCAAATCGATAAAAAGAAAACGGTGCTGTTTATCGCCGCCAGAAGCCATTCACAAAGGGCTAGCTCGAAGCTGACGCCAGCACTCTGGAAACGCGAAAGATGGCGGTCATATACTCTAAATAATTCGAGTTTCAGGAAGGCGGCAAGCGAAGCAATCCCGATGAGCTTACTCAGGTAAGTGATTCGGGTGGCTGAACGCGGCCAACGCACATGCAACTTGAAGTATGACGAGTACAGAGGAGTTATTTTTTGCACAGCCATATTGGGTGCTAAGTAAAACGTTTATAGCGTAAAAAGACAAGCAGAGATCCAAAAACCAGAGTATATGGCCTAACTATGCCAAAAAATAAGAATATAAATTGGTTTATCCTGATTTGCATAACACATGATTTGCGCATTTATCGATATTTCATTGCAATAAAACTGACAAAAAAAGGAATAAAATGCGTTGTTCGATCATAAAAAAAACATATTTCACAAAAATACCGTGAGTGGAAAGCTGGATAACGGCCACAAAAAAGGCCGGATCGAATGATCCAGCCTCTGTATACCTGTTGCAGAGATAGCGCTACCTCATCGGTATCACCACACGCGATTGGCGATATCCACGACAAGCTTCAGCTTATTCCACTGCTGCTCTTCCGTCAGGCTATTGCCCTCTTCCGTTGAAGCAAAGCCACACTGTGGGCTTAAGCAAATCTGGCTGAGATCGACATATTTTGCCGCTTCCGCGATACGCGCCTGCACGACTTCTGCCTGTTCCAGCTCACCATTCTTCGTCGTGATCAGTCCCAGCACCACCTGTTGATGGCCTGGCTTCACAAAACGCAGCGGCTCAAATCCACCGGCTCTCTCGGTATCGTATTCCAGGAAGAACGCATCAACATTCACTTCGCCAAACAGAATTTCTGCCACAGGCTCGTACCCGCCTTCAGAAATCCAGGTTGAACGGAAATTACCGCGACAGACGTGTAAACCGATAACCAGATCCGCAGGCTTATCAGCCAGCGCTTTATTCAGCACATCAGCATAGGTCCGAGCCAGCTGTGCCGGATCTTCGCCACGTTCACGGATCTGGCGTTTTTGATCGTCAGAACACAGGTAGGCCCATACGGTGTCATCCAGTTGCAGGAAACGACAGCCTGCGTCATAAAATGCGTGAATCGCATCGCGCCAGGTTTGTGCCAAATCGTCGAAATAGTCCGCCAGATCGGGATAAACCGTCGCATCAATCGCTTTGCGGCCGCCGCGGAAATGCATCACGCTAGGGCTTGGAATCGTCATTTTAGCGACGGCATCGCCAGAAATGCTGTTCAGATAACGGAAATGATCGAGCATCGGATGCTGGGGATTGAAACTCACTTTATCCACGACGCGAATCGCATGGGATTTGGTCTGAATACCGTTGAATTGAATACCGTGATCGGCTTCGTAGCGCTCCACGCCGTTCAAATCGGCAAAGAAGTCGAAATGCCACCAGGCACGACGCAGTTCACCATCCGTCACAACCTGCAGGCCCGCTTCACGCTGCTTTTCTACCACCCGCAGAATCTCACGATCTTCTATGTTACGCAGCGCGGTATCATCAATTTCACCCGCCTGATGCTGAAGACGTGCTTCCTTAATCGCTGCTGGACGCAAGAAACTGCCGACGCTATCGGCACGGAAAGGGGATAAGGTATTCGCCATATGTCGCTCCTGACATGTTGCCAGCACCGATCTTCGGGAAAGAAGCGTACTGACAGATAGTTTCAATATGAAATATTTGCCCAGAGGGATAGTTACATTTAATCTTATTTAGCCATCTGGACGTCTAAATTTAAAACTATCCTGTCACGTGGCGAATCACAGGGCAATGGAAGAATTTTCACGTCACATGAAGAAAGTTCACGTTGACGTGAAAACATCACAAATTCGTAGTGGAAAGGGGGAATTATTGCGGCAGGCCAATCTGCTGACGCGCCTGACGACGCGTTTCTTCCGGCAGCGGTAAATAACCATCCTGATTTACCAGCGCTTGCCCCGTTTCGGACAGCACACGATCTAAAAATGCCGCCGTCAACGCTTCCAGCGGTTGGCTGGGCGCTTTGTTTACATAGATATAGAGATAGCGGGTGTAAGGGTATAAACCACTACGGATATTTTCAGTCGAGGGGTAGATGTAGTCGGTGCCTTGTGCGGCTAACGGCAGCATTCTCACGCCGCTGGTACGAAAACCCACGCTGGCATAGCCGATGGCATCGGTTGACGCCGCAACCGCTTGTACCACAGACGCTGACCCCGGTAACTCATTAACCTGAGGAAGGAAATCGCCACGGCATAGCGCCTTTTGCTTAAAGAACCCATAGGTTCCCGACGCCGAGTTTCGTCCATAGCGCAGTAGCGTGCGCTTTTCCCAACTGCCTTGCAGGCCGACATCACCCCACTGTTTTATCGGCTGATGGTTACCGCAGCGCTGCGTAATTGAAAAGATGGCGTCCAACTGCGACAAGTTCAACCCAGGTAGCGGGTTATCCTGATTGACCAGCACAACCAGCGCATCCATTGCCACCGGCACCGCCAGCGGCGGATAGCCATAGTGCTGGACGAACGCCTCAATTTCGCTGGCCTTCATCGCCCTGCTCATCGGCCCAAGCTGCGCGGCACCGGATGCCAGAGACGTCGGCGCAGAGGACGAGCCGGCGGCCTGTATCTGTAAATTCACATTCGGGTAATGCTGGCTGAAATCCGCCGCCCAAAAGGCCATCAGGTTAGCCAGCGTATCCGACCCCGCGCTGGAGAGGTTACCCGCCAGCATCTGACGAGGCTGTGCGGAGCACAACGCGCTGAGCAGCAGCAAAAAAGCGCCCGCAATACGAGTGGCGGATGTCATAGATAGCGTTTTCCGTCAGGCTGAAGGTTTCACCGTATTTTCAGCCAGAGAGGCAGGGACAATCAACCGATTCGGCAACGTAAAGACAAAACGTGAGCCCAGACCATCCTCACTCATGATCTCCAGACGAGAATCATGATGGCTGAGCGCATGCTTCACAATCGCCAGCCCCAGCCCGCTGCCGCCCGTTTGTCGTGAGCGCGCCTTGTCCACCCGATAAAAGCGTTCCGTCAGGCGCGGCAAGTGCTCGGCCGCAATGCCCGGCCCATTATCGCTGACCTGAAATTGCGCGCCCTGTGGGATCTTCTGCCAGCAGACTTCGATACGCGTTCCCGCTGGCGTATGGTTGACCGCGTTATACACCAGATTGGATACCGCACTGCGCAGTTGTTCTTCATTACCAAACACGCGGAGGCTTTCGTTCACACGAAAGACGATCTCATGACGCCCCTGACTCAGCGTCTGCGCTTCACGCTGCAATACGCGCAGCATCAACGGAATATCGACCTTTTCATTCAGATCGATTGCCGTCGCCGCCTCAATACGGGACAGGGTCAGCAGCTGTTTGACCAGCCCGTCCATGCGTCGGGTCTGCTCCTGCATGGTATTCAACGCTTTTCCGCGTAGCGCCGCATCCAGCGTTTCTTCCTGCATCATTTCCAGATAGCCCTGCAACACCGTCAGCGGCGTACGCAGTTCATGGCTCACGTTGGCAAAAAAGTTACGTCTGGCGCCTTCAAGCTGGTGCATTTGCGTAATATCACGCGCCACCATCAATAGCTGGCCTTCGGAATAGGGCATCACGCGGAATTCAACATGGTGGGAATTATTCAACTGCAGCGTGAGAGGACGGCTAAAATCTTGTCCTTTCATGTAATTCGTGAATTCGGGATAGCGCAATAAGTTGAGGATATTCTGACCGTTATCCTCCGGCCAGCGGAAATTCAGCAGATGCTGCGCCAGATGATTACACCAGAAGATCGTTCCTTCTTCGGTGGTGATCACCACGGCATCGGGCAAGGATTCGGCACCGCTGCGAAACCGCTTGATCAGGAGCGCCAGCTCACGGCGTCGGCGTCGATTACGCAACTGCATCTGATAGAGCCCGTAAAACAGCGGTTCCCAGCTCCAGCGGCCGGGCGGCGGCGTCATGCTGCGGTCAACCCACAGCCAATAAGAGAGTTTTAGCTGGTTATAAAAATTCCAGCACAGTAAGCCTAATACGGCGACCAGCAGAAACCAGGGCAGATAGCCAAAAATCAGCCCCAGCAGTAAAGCGGGCAAACAAAAAAAAGCTAGCTCCAATGCCAGCCTTTTCCAGGATAAACGTTCTAGCACGTTAATATTTCTCCGGTTACGATCACCTCAGTAACGCGTTGAAAAACGGTAGCCCGTTCCCCGAACGGTTTGCACCATTTTGTCATGTCCGCTGGTTTCCAGCGCTTTACGCAGGCGACGAATATGGACGTCGACAGTACGATCCTCAACATAAACGTTAGTGCCCCAAACGTGATTCAGCAACTGTTCCCGGCTATAAACACGTTCAGGATGCGTCATAAAGAAATGCAGCAGTTTAAATTCCGTCGGCCCCATGTCCAACGCGTGCTCTTCGGTCGTCACGCGATGTGATGAAGGATCAAGGCTCAGGCCACGCATTTCAATCACTTCTTCCACCGCCATCGGTGAAATGCGGCGCATCACGGCTTTGATACGCGCCACCAATTCTTTGGGTGAAAACGGTTTGGTAATGTAATCATCCGCACCCACTTCAAGCCCGCGCACGCGGTCTTCTTCTTCGCCGCGCGCGGTTAACATCATCACCGGAATATCACGCGTCAGCGCCTCGCGCTTCATATGCTTGATGAATTGCAGGCCCGACCCGCCTGGCAGCATCCAGTCCAATAACACCAGTTCCGGGAATGGCTCCGACAGTTGCGTTACCGCGCTGTCATAGTCTTCAGCTTCAACGGGTTGATAACCATTTTGTTCCAGTACAAAGCAGACCATTTCACGAATTGGTGCTTCATCTTCCACGACTAATATGCGTTTTGCCATTGTTAATCCTGTCGTTAATCATCGTCGCTGTTAGCAGGCGGAGGCATTATGCGTCAGTTTTATGACAGATTTATGAAAAACGCACGGACCGCTCTGCACGATTGTTACAGCGCGTACATCCGATTTTTCGAGCCGCTTTCCAAACGTCTGATTCCACCGCGACAGCCGCCATCCCTGCTATATATAATCATGGCATTACGATGACAAAGCACCAGAGCGACGACACACCCTTTCACATAATAAATAATGACAACGTCATCCACCGCCACGCGGTATGAATATCGAGAGAACACGATGCGCATTATCCACACCGCCGATTGGCATTTAGGACAATATTTTTATACCAAAAGCCGCGCTGCTGAGCATCAGGCTTTTCTGAACTGGCTTATTGTTCAGATGGAACACCATCAGGTCGATGCCATTATCGTTGCTGGCGATATTTTTGATAACGGTTCGCCCCCCAGCTATGCGCGGGAAATGTATTATAGCTTCGTGGTCGCGCTACAGCGCACAGGCTGCCAGCTCATCGTTCTCGGCGGTAACCACGATTCTGTCGCGATGCTAAATGAATCTCGCGAGCTGCTGGCCTGTCTGAACACGCAAGTGATTGCCTGCGCCAGCGACGATCCAGCCCAACAGGTGCTCCTGCTAGAAAACCGTCAAAAACAGCCCGGAGCCCTGCTCTGCGCGATTCCGTTTTTACGTCCACGTGATGTGTTGACCAGCAAAGCCGGGCAATCCGGGGATGAAAAACAGCTGGCGCTACAGGAAGCGATTACCGCGCACTACCAGCAGTGTTACCAACTGGCTTGTCAAAAACGCGACGAACTTGGCCTGCCGCTGCCCATTATCGCAACCGGGCACCTGACGACGATTGGCGCAACCGCCTCAGAATCCGTACGCGATATCTATATTGGTACGCTCGATGCCTTCCCTGCTCAGGCTTTTCCCCCTGCGGATTATATCGCGCTCGGCCATATTCACCGCCCGCAACGCGTGACCCAAAGCGAACATATTCGCTACAGCGGTTCGCCCATCCCGTTGAGCTTTGATGAGCTAAACAGCGAGAAATCCGTCTGTCTGGTGAGCTTTGCACCTGACGTGCCACCGAAAATAGACATCCTGCCGATTCCCATGACTCAGCCGATGCAGCTGATTAAAGGTAGCCTGAGCGACATTGAACAACAGCTGGCCACCTTCAAGAACTATCAGGGCGATAAGCCTGTGTGGTTGGATATTGAAATCAACACGCAGGATTATCTGAGCAACATGCAAAAACGCATTCAGGCGATGACCGAGAACCTGCCCGTGGAGGTACTGCTGCTGCGCCGCACCCGTGAACAACGCCTGCAGGCTATTACCCGACAGGACAAGGAAACGCTAAACGAACTGAGCGTACATGACGTTTTTGAACGTCGTCTGGTCACGGAGACAGATATGGAAGACAGTCGCCAACAGCGGGTTCGCACGCTGTTTAATCAGGTTATTGATGAACTGGACAATAGCGAGACGGCCAAATGAAGATTCTCAGTCTGCGCTTAAAAAACCTTAATGCGTTGAAAGGCGAATGGAAGATCGATTTCACGCAGGAGCCATTTTCCAGCAACGGCTTATTTGCCATTACCGGCCCGACCGGCGCGGGGAAAACCACGCTGCTGGATGCGATCTGTTTGGCGCTGTACCACGAAACACCACGACTTGGCCTGCTTTCCGCCAGCCAGAATGACCTGATGACGCGTAACACCGCTGAGTGTCTTGCTGAAGTCGAGTTTGAAGTTAAAGGCGTCGGATATCGCGCCTTCTGGAGCCAGCGTCGGGCAAGAAATGCCCCAGACGGCAATTTGCAGTCTCCCAAAGCCGAACTCGCGCTCATTGAAGACGGCAAAATTCTGTGTGAAAAGCTCAATGATAAGAAAGAGATGATCACGCAGCTCACCGGGCTGGATTTCGGCCGCTTCACGCGATCCATGATGCTGTCTCAGGGGCAGTTTGCCGCCTTCCTCAACGCTAAAGCAGACGACCGCGCGGAACTGCTGGAAGAGCTGACCGGCACGGACATTTACGGCCTGATTTCCGAACGCGTCTATGACAAGCACAAGCAGGCAAACGTCGCACTGAGCACGTTACAGGCACGCGCATCTGGCATTCAGCTTTTAACCGACGACCAGCGCCAACAGGTGGAAGAACAGCTTGCCGAGTTGATCCAGCAGGAGCAACGGGGCAACGTCGAACGTGAGCAAGCGCTGACTACGCTGCGCTGGTTTGAGCAACTGACGCAGCAGCACACGCAGAAAACCAATACGCAGGCGCAACATGCAAGCGCCGAATCCGCCATTCAGCAGGCTAAACCGCAGCTCGACAGGTTAACTCACAGCGAACCAGCAGAAAAACTGAGGCCACTACATCAGGAACGAGAGCGCTACCGACAGGAATCTCTCACGCTGGCACAGCGTATTGAACAACTGACCGGGAAGCAGGCCGCCGAACAGGTGACGTTAACCGCGCTACGCCAACAGGAAGAAAAAGCAGAGCGGGATGTTAGTGAGCACAAACGGGTACGGCAGCAGCAAGAGCAGGTGATCAACGAACAGGTTGTGCCACTTGACCATCGCATTGCCACGCTGGAGCAGCAAAAAGCGCAGCAACAGGACGAGCTGGCAAAAACGCAGGCTCGTCTGCACGCCGATGAAAGCAAACAAACCCAGACGGCAGCGGAACAGCAGCAGGCTACACAGCAGCTTGAACAGATCCAGTCTTACCGCCAGCAACACGCGCACCATCAGCAGTGGGGAGAACAACTTCCTCTGTGGCGCACCCAGTTTCGCCAACTGCGCCAGCTTCAGGACGAGCAAGAGAAGCTGAAGCAAAAACAGGCGCAACATACAGCACAGTCGACAACGCTACAGCAAGAGACTCTGACTCTGGCGGCACAGCAGCGTGAACAACAAGCGGTCGTTGATACAGCCCGTCAGCAGTTCATGCAACACGATGAGACACGGCAACAGCAGGAAGCGCACCAGCCGCTTTCCGTCCTGCAACAGCAGTTTAATCAACGCATTGACCAGCATGCTGAACGCCAACGACTCGCGACAATCAGCGACCAGTTCCAGCGTCTGCATGTTCGCAAGCAGCAGTACCTCGCCAAACAGAATGAGGTACAAGGGCATATTAGCCAGTCAGAAATCTTAAAGAAACAGCAGCAATCCGAGCATGAGCAGCGCAGCCAGCATCTGGTCGATCTGGAAACGGTGTATCGGCAGGAAGAGCGTATCGTTAAGCTGGAAGCCGAACGTCAGCGGTTACAGGCCGGAGAAGCATGTCCGCTATGTGGTTCAACCGAGCATCCCGCTATTGAACGCTATCAGGCGCTGCAACCGTCTGAAACCCAGCAGCGCCTGACGGCGCTACAGCAGGACGTGAACCAGTTAACGACAGCGCTGGCGAATACGACCGCACAGCTGGCCTCGCTAGCGCAACAGCGGGAATTGTTGCAACAGGAAATCGCTCAGATCGATAGCGAACATCACGCCCTGCTGCAACAGTGGCAAGATGTCAGTGAGCGCTTACAAGTTAACTACACGTTGGAACAGCCAGATGAGATCGCAGCCTGGCTTGCGCAAAATGAAGCTGAAGAACAGGATATTCGACAGCAGATTACCGCACGCGAGCAATTGCAAAAACAGTGGCAGGAAAGTAAGGATTTACTGACTACCGCAGAGGCATTGCAGCGGGAACTCGACCAGAAAATCGCGCTGAATACCCAGCAGCAAGCCTCGCTAAACGTTACGCAGCAAGAAATCGATCAATCGCTGCAAAACGTGCACCAGCAGATCACGCAGCATACTCAGGAAATCACGCAGACGCTGGCAACCTTAAACCTTCCTCTGCCGGAGGCCGATGCCCAGAATGACTGGCTGGCTCAGCGCGAGAACGAGTGGCAAGACTGGAAAACCAAAGAGCAGGAGCAATCTCGCTTAGTTCCTCTATTAGCCACGCTGGAAAGCGATCTTCAGCATCTGAATCGCAGCGTGACCGAGGCAAAACAGCAGTTCCAAACGCAGCAACAGCACCTGGAACAGCACCTTGCGTTGCTTAACGCGAGCCAACAAGCGCGGCTGGTGTTGTTTGGGGACAGGCAGATCGCTACCGTGCGCGAACAGCTACAGCGCACCAGCCAGCAGTACGACGATGCACTCAGACTAGCCCTGTCAGCTCGTCAGCACACCGAAACGACGTTAAGCCGTCTGACGGGAGAACTGGCTAGCACGCAACAGCAGTATGAACAGAGCACACGCCAGCATGAGAGTGCGATCGAACGTTTTACTCAGGCGTTGCAGCAAAGCACTTTCGCCGATGAAACCACGTTCCTCAATGCGCTGCTTGATGAGCAGGAACGCCAGACGTTGCAGGCATGGAAGGAAGAACTGTATCAGCGTTTGCAGCAGGCGGCGGCACTTAACCAGCAGGCTGAACGTGAGCTGCTCGCCCATCAACAAAAGCGCCCCGCTTCCCTGATGGAAGACATCACACAGGAAGCGGTACAGCAGCAGTTGATAGCGCTGGATGAAACACTGAAAACCAACCTGCGGCAACAGGGCGAGTTCCAGCGTCAGTTGGCTGACGATAAACAACAGCGTCAGAATCAGCAGGATTTGCTCAATGAGATCGCCCAAAGTCAGCAAATGTATGACGACTGGAGCTGTCTTAATACGCTCATCGGCTCACAAAGCGGGCATAAATTTCGTAAGTTTGCTCAGGGGCTAACGTTGGACCATCTGGTTTATCTCGCCAATCTCCAGCTTTCCCGCCTGCATGGACGCTATATGTTAAAACGGAAACCCGGTGACGATCTGGAGCTGCTGGTGATGGATACCTGGCAAGCGGACGCAGAGCGTGATACGCGTACGCTGTCCGGCGGCGAGAGCTTCTTAGTGAGTTTGTCGCTGGCGCTGGCACTCTCCGATTTGGTCAGCCACAAAGCCAGCATCGACTCGCTGTTTCTGGATGAAGGCTTCGGCACGCTGGATGCCGAGACGTTGGATATCGCACTGGATGCCCTCGATAACCTAAACGCCTCCGGTAAAACCATCGGCGTCATTAGCCATGTCGAAGCCATGAAAGAGCGTATTCCGGTACAGATCAAAGTGCAGAAGATTAACGGGCTGGGCGTCAGCCGGCTGGCGCCGCAGTACGCCGTGTAGCCATCATTCGATCTGCAATTACTTCGTCTTCGGCCAAAGCCAGGCGGCTCCGCGTACCCCGCTGGAATCGCCGTGTATGGCTTGAAGTACGGGCGTTTCGCACTCACCGCCGAAGATCCACGGTTTAATTTTTTCCGGCACGGTCTGATAGAGGCGAGCAACGTTGCTCATTCCGCCCCCCAGCACCACGACATCAGGGTCGAGCAGGTTAATCACATGCGCCAGCGATTTTGCCAGACGATGTTCATAGCGCTGTAATGCCAGTTCTGCAATGGGATCGCCCTGCTCCGCTAAGGCAATAACGGCCTCGCCCTTGTGCGGCTGGCCGCTCAGGCGCTGGTAATCCACGGCAAATCCGGTGCCGGAGATAAACGTTTCAATACAGCCAGACTTACCGCAGTAGCAGGGAACCGTCTGCCGATAGCGCAGCTCATCGTCATCCATCCAGGGCAGTGGATTATGTCCCCACTCGCCCGCAATACCGTTGCCGCCGACGTGTGCCTGGCCGTTCAGCGCAATACCCGACCCGCAGCCGGTTCCGATAATGACGGCGAAGACGGTCTGCTTCCCAGCCCCGGCACCGTCAACCGCTTCTGAAACCGCGAAACAGTTTGCGTCATTGGCAACTCGCACGGGCCGATTCAGCAGCGTGGCGAGATCGAGATCCAGCGCCTGACCGTTGAGCCAGGTGGAGTTGGCATTTTTTACCTTACCGGTAAACGGCGACAGCGTACCGGGGATCCCCACGCCGACGCTGCCGCGAGAGCCGGTGGCTTTTTCAGCCATTTCCACCAGCGTGACGATAGTCCGCAGCGTTTCCGGGTAGTCATTTCTTGGCGTCGGCATACGCTGCCGAAAACGTTCCTGCCCCTCATCATCCAGCGCAATGACTTCCGTTTTCGTCCCGCCTAGATCGATACCGATTCTCATGATGTCTCCCCGCGTGTTGTAAATAGGCCCGAGGCAATTCGCCACCGACCTGAAAACGTTCTTATAGGGATAAGTACCCTAAATAATTCGAGTCGTGCAGCCAACGCACATGCAGCTGAAGTATGACGGGTATAACCAGAGAAACCAATCAACTGCCATTCAAAGCGTGATAGGTATTCCTCTGAATCCCGGTATTTTATTCCACATAACCGCTTCGAATTCGTTATCATGCGCGCAACATTACAAACCCGCGTGCAAACCTGCGCGCCCAGTCAGGGATAACACCATGTTGTGGTTTAAGAACTTAATGATTTACCGCCTAAGCCGGGACAGCGTGCTGTCCAAAGATAACGTTTTGTCTGCGGACGAACTGGAAAAACGGCTCAGCGCTTTCGCGTTCACCCCGTGCGGCAGTCAGGATATGATGAAAACGGGTTGGGTATCGCCGATGGGATCCCATAGCGATGCCTTAACGCACGTCGTTAATGGGCAAATCGTTATCTGCACCCGCAAAGAAGAAAAAATCCTGCCTTCCCCTGTCATCAAGCAAACCCTTCAGGCCAAAATCGAGCGTCTGGAAGCGGAGCAGCACCGCAAGCTGAAAAAAACCGAAAAAGACTCGCTGAAAGATGAAGTACTGCATAGCCTGCTGCCGCGTGCATTCAGCCGTTTCAGCCAAGTCTGGCTGTGGATCGATACGGTTAACGGCCTGATTATGGTCGATGCCGCCAGCGCCAAAAAAGCGGAAGATACGCTGGCGCTGCTGCGTAAAACGCTGGGCTCGCTGCCCGTTGTGCCGCTGACGATGGAAAACCCTATCGAGCTGACGCTGACCGAGTGGGTTCGCTCCGGTGAGCCAGCGGCAGGTTTCGCGCTACAGGATGAAGCAGAACTGAAAGCCATTCTGGAAGACGGCGGCGTTATCCGCTGTAAAAAACAGGATTTGGTCTGCGATGAAATCGCCGTACACATTGAAGCAGGCAAACTGGTCACCAAGCTGGCGCTGGACTGGCAGGAACGGATTCAGTTGGTCTTGTCCGAGGACGGTTCGGTAAAACGCTTGAAGTTCTCCGATACGCTGCGGGAACAAAACGACGATATCGATCGGGAAGATTTTGCTCAGCGGTTTGATGCCGATTTTATTTTGATGACCAGCGAGCTGGCGGCATTGATTGCGAATCTGATTGAAGCACTGGGCGGAGAAGCCCAACGTTAATGCTGTCGATTTTTAATACAGTCGATCGTTAATGCAGTCGGTGATTGCCCGCCAATGTCCGGTGGGCAATACCTCTTTAGTGCCTGAACCCGTTAGACTCGGAATGCTCCGACAACGGCGTTCAGTTCTTCAGCCTGTGTCTGCAACGCACCCGACGCAGCAGCAGATTCCTGCACCAGCGCGGCGTTTTGCTGCACCATCGAATCCAACTGCGCGACCGCTTTGTTGATCTCGTTGATGCCACGCATTTGCTCATCAGCCGCATGTGTGATTTCAGACATCACCGAACTCACCGTAGAGACGCCGCCGACAATTTCATTCATCGTGTCGCTGGCCTGACGAACTTGCACAGAGCCAGACGTCACGCTGGAGACCGTCGATTCAATCAGCTCTTTAATTTCTTTTGCAGCCTGCGCGCTGCGCTGTGCCAGGCTGCGAACTTCACCAGCAACCACGGCGAAACCACGGCCCTGTTCACCCGCACGCGCCGCTTCTACCGCGGCGTTAAGCGCCAGAATGTTGGTCTGGAATGCAATGCCATCGATCACGCCGATGATATCGCCGATTTTGCCAGACGCGACCACGATCTCTTCCATCGTGACAATCACATCGGAGACTACTTTTCCGCCTGTACCGGCATCTTTCGACAGCAGCAGCGCTTTCGCGTTAACCTGCTGCGCAGAACCTGCCGACTGCGTGACCGCTGCAGAAATTTCTTCCAGCGAGGCTGCGGTTTGCTGAATGCTCGATGCCGCAGATTCAGTACGCGCAGAGAGATCGTTGTTCCCCGCCGAGATTTCATCCGCTGCCACCTGAAGCGATGCGCTGATATCGCGAATCTGCATCATGACCTGACTGATCTTGTCGACAAAGATATTAAACGAGCGGGCAATTTGCGCCACTTCATCATGCCCTTCGTCCGGCAGACGTTGCGTCAGATCGTTATTACCGTTGCTGATATCATCCATTGCGTCGCGAATTTGCAGCAGACGCTTGAGCGCAGACGCAATGATGAAACCAATCACCAGCGTGCCCAGCAGCGCGATAACAACTAGCGTAATAACAGAGGTAGACAGCAGAGAATTCATGCCCGCTGTCGCTTCAGCTTTATCCAACGCCACCAGCATGAACCAGTTCGTGCCCGCAATGGGTTTTGCCACCACGAGCTTTGTCACGCCAGAAAAATCCACATCACGGGCGCTATCGGCTGAAAGAATGTCGTTCAGATCAATCCCAGGGGCAATGTCGGTGATATTTTTCAGCGTCAGTTTTTCATCCGGGTGAGCAATGATCAGACCGCTACGCTCGATGAGAACACCGAAGCTATCTTTGGCTGGGTTAATCGCTTTGACGTTTTCAATCACGCTTTTCATCGTGACGTCGCTACCGACGACGCCTCTGACCGTTCCGCCTTCCACCACGGAAGCAACGAAAGAAACCACCAGCGTATTCGTCACCGCATCAACGTAAGGGGCAGTGACCAGCGGTTTGCCCTCTTTCACCGCCTGCTGATACCAGGGCCGGACAGTAGGGTTGTAATCGGGAGGGATACCGCCAGAATCGGCAAACTTGGCCGTGCCATTGGCATAACCCATGTACACATTCAGGAGTCCGCCGGATGCCGCAATCTGTTTAAACAGCGGAATCGGATCCTCATCGGTGATGACACGGTCGTGCAACGCAGAAATCATCAGCGTTTTAGAAGCAACCCAGTCGCTAATCGCAATACTATGGCTAGTGGCTACCGCATTCAGCGTATTCTGGATCGATTCCTTATTCGCGTTATTGGCGATGGTGTAATTAAGAAAGGTATTGATAACAAGTGAAAGCACAACAATGGTCGAACAGGCCGCAAGGATGCGGGAGCGGGTCGTTTTCAGCATAAAATACTCTTTGCGTAGAATAGTTATACTATCCATAACGGCAGAGAAAAATAAAACTTGAATGCGATCACATTCAACAACCGCTATTTATCTTAAAACTCAGAAAAATAGTTACTACGTTTAACCACACTCTTATAAAAAAGAAGACATCAAATGGATTTCCAATCGGAAATTCAACATAAACACCCAAATTAAAGCAAATAAATAAAATAAAAAACTTACTTAACCACATAATGTAAAATTATTAGCACATGCCGTAATGTGTTGCATTTTAACAAATCAGGGATTATTCCTAATAATCGTGACATTCTTTTACCCTGTTAATTAATAAAAATCATTAAATAAAATAACTCATATATGGAATTAATGATTAGCGTTACAAAGAATAGATGATACTTTCATTACAGAGCAACATGCTAAAAATTACTAAAAACATTTTATTTTATGTGGTAACACGCGGTTGCCATTTTCAGTATAGAGGTAATAAGACCAGTGGTATTATGACGTCTACGCAAGCCGATCAGGATCAGAGAAGAATGGAACACGCGCATACTCGATTAATAGAACAGCTTACGCAGCGCTTTGCGGCAACAGACAATACCCCACTCTACCTAAAGTTTGCCGAAACAGTAAAAAATGCAGTACGCAGCGGCACATTGGAACATGGCAATATTCTGCCGGGAGAACGTGACCTGAGCCAGTTGGCTGGAGTGTCGCGCATTACCGTGCGCAAAGCGATGCAGACGCTGGAAGAAGAAGGCGTGGTGACCCGCGTGCGCGGCTACGGCACGCAAATCAATAATATTTTTGAATATTCGTTGAAAGAGGCGCGCGGATTTTCACAGCAGGTCGTGCTGCGGGGCAAAAAGCCCAATACGCTGTGGGTGAACAAACAGATCGTAAAAAGCAGCAAGGAAGTGGCCGAGCAGTTGGCTATTGCGCCAGACACCCCTGTTTTTCTGTTGAAACGTATTCGCTATGTGGATGAGGACGCCGTTTCGATTGAAGAATCGTATGTTCCTGTTGATCTGATCGCTGACGCTGACGATATCGGCGTCTCGCTTTATGACTATTTTCGTAGCCAGAACATCAATCCGCAGCGTACGCGCAGCCGCGTCAGCGCCCGTATGCCCGATGCTGAGTTTCAGTCACACATCCAGCTTGATAATAAAGTACCGGTTCTGGTCATCAAGCAAATTGCACTCGACCCACAGAACCGGCCCATTGAGTACAGCATCAGCTATTGCCGCAGCGATCTATACGTTTTCGTCTGCGAGGAGTAACCGCGCACGCAGTTCAGCCAGCGTAGGCGCACAGTCTCCGCCACGGTGGCTCACGACACAAGCAGCAACGGCGTTCCCCAGCGTGACGGCATCGGCCAACGACCACCCTGCGGCCAGGCCGGCTAGCGTCCCGCCTGCGTGGCTGTCCCCCGCCCCGATAGTATCCACCACCGTTGCGGGGAACGGGGCAACGATGCCCTCAGAAGCGGCATCGAAATACCACGCCCCCGCTTTGTCCTGACGAATAATCACCGGAGCACGGTATGCTTCCTGCCAGGCTCGCCCCAGCGTTTGTACATCAGCCGACACGCCGAGCAGGTCCGCCGCCACGTCCGCTTCCTGACGATTAAGGGAAACCACAGGGTGAAGCGCCATAATGCGAGCCATCAGGCTTGCCGGTATATCAGCAATACGTGGGCCAAAATCGATGAATGGCGTGACGTTATGCAAATTTTCCAGCCAGCTCACCAGACGTTCACCGCACGGTGCCGCCAGTTGATAGCCAGAAAGGTAGACCAAACTCCCCGATGCGACGGATAACGACGCCAGCCAGCTGTCGCTCCACTGGTTCTCAACCCCGCTGAAGGACATAAAAGTCCGTTCACCGTCCGGTTCAACCAGCGCCAGACACCAGCCGTTGTCTCCCGAGTCGGTTTGTACCACCGTGGTGATATTCTGCTTTTCCAGACTATGACGGATGATATCCGCCCACACGCCCTGCCCGACGGGCAAAGCGTTTTGTGCGGCTATCCCAAGGCGTTTAAGCGCGATGGCAATGTTCAAGGCACAGCCGCCAATATTCACGCTTTGCTGCTTCAGTTCGATATCACACCCGCGATACGGCAGGGCGTAAGCATCGGCAATCACGTCAATCACCGCCGCCCCGATGATGGTCAGCGGCTGACGTGTCGTTAGCCCATCCAGTTTTGCGGCAAGTTCGCTGGCCTTCATCACACCTCCCGTGCTGATCGATATTGCTGGAGCAGGCTGGCATAGCGGCAAAAATCAAGCTGGTTAATATCATCCAGCTCCTGCTTCAACGCGGCATCAATCGCCGTGACCCCGTGCAGCGCACCGCATATTGCGGTCGCCATCGCCCCGATCGTGTCGGTATCCCCTCCAAGGTTGGCGCACAGAATCGCACAGCGATTTGGGTCGGTCTGTGCCAGTTCCACCATCGCGATGGCGGTAGCAACGGATTCAATGGTGCTCGTTCCCGCACCAATCAACTGATAAAGCTGCTCGCTGGCACTTTCCGTACCGTTTGCACGACGCACGATACTCAGCGCCAGCTCCAGACGCGCGGCAAGGGAGGCGCTAAACGTCGTGATACGCTTTTCCTGCGCGTGGCGTGCCACCGACGGCAGCGCATCGACAATCTCCTGCCAGCTGGCACCGTCGATCGCCCGGGAAATAGCCCAGGCAACGACGACCGCTCCCGCAATTGCCAAATCGGATTTATGCGTCGGGCTGGATGCCAGCGCCACCTGATCGATGAATTCATCCAGATCGTGCGCAGGCAGCAGGCAGCCTAGCGGAGACGCCCGCATCGCCGCGCCGTTCGTGACGCCATTATTTTCCAGCTCGCTGACCGGCGTGCCCTGTCGAATCGCCTTCAACGCAATTTTAGAGGTTGGGCCGAGTACATTTTTATTAAATGCGTCGAACGATTCCGCCCATTGCAGGATGTGCCGGCCAATCGCATCGGCATTGATTTCACCTTCACATTCAATGATGGCGTCGGCCAGACTCAGCGCCATCGAGGTATCATCCGTAAACTCACCACGGCCAAAATAGCACGCCGCATTGTTTTCCGCCGGACCGGGTAAAAAGCGATCAATCCAGCCAAAATGCGCTTTCACGCGCGTTCGCGGCCACAGTTCCGATGGCATACCCATCGCATCCCCTAAAGCCTGGCCGTATAAGGCACCGAGAATACGTTCTTGTTTCATTTGCTTTCCTCTGTACTGAAATGCTTGTTTTTTGCACCGTCTACATCAATGGTCGAGATCGTCTTATCCGATTCACGGAAAAACAGGATGAAGATCAGCGCAATAATCGCGATCATCACCGCGCCAAACAGCCACATGCCGGTCCAGTTAAAAGTCAGGCCGTTCACCGGCTCACCGTGGGCAAAAAGTTTCTCCATCATCACGCCACCCAGACGATATCCCAACAGGCTGCCGAATCCCTGACAGCAGAGCGTAATCAGCCCCTGCGCGGCAGTACGCATATGCACCGGCGCTTTTTTATCAACGTAGATATAGGCGGTCACATAGTAAAAATCGTAACTCACGCCGTGCAGCAGAATGCCGAGGAACAGCAGTGCATACGTGAAGTAGTGGTAAGCGTCGCCGTAGACGAAGAAGACATAGCGGATCGCTGCCGTAATTAGCCCCAGCAATAATACCTTTTTAATACCAAATCGCTTGGTGAAAAACGGCAGCGCCAGCATAAAGAAAATTTCAGAGAACTGGCCCAGCGTCATCCAGCCAGTGGCATTTTTCATGCCGACTTCGGTGAGGAAGCCCGTGGCAAAAATGTAATAAAACGCCAGCGGCATCGCGAATAAGAAGGAGCAGACAAAAAACACCAGAAAGTTTTTGTCTTTCAGCAACACAATCGCGTCCAACCCCAGCATGACTTTAACATCCATCCTGCCGGTACTTTTCGGTGGCGTATTGGGCAGGAAAAACGCAAAGAAGCCAAGCAACGCGGAGCTGGCAGCCGTAATCAGCAGAGGAATATTGGTGGGCGAAATATCGTTAAATCCGAGCCATGTCGGCAGAAAGCCGCAGACGATCCCGGAAGCGATCCAGCCAATGGTTCCCAATACCCGGATGCGTGGAAAATCACGCTCCACATCGGCCACATGCGAGAAAGCGATGCTGTTAGTCAGTGCGATAGTCGGCATGTAGGTCAACGAATAGGCCAACAGCAGCGGGAAGAAATATGTAAACTCCGTTTGCTGCGCCGCCAGGTACATCAGTATCGCCCCGGCGAACATCAGTACTGCCAGCACCTTTTGCGCGGCAAAGAAGCGATCGGTGAGCGATCCCACCAGAATCGGCGACAAGATCGCGGCAATCGCAGTACAGGCATACGACCAGCCGATTTCACCCGCCGTAAATCCGCTTTTGCTCAGATAAAGCCAGAGTGGAACGAACCAGGCTCCCCAGATAAACCATTCAACGAACATCATGAACGACAGCTTTGCTGTAGTTTTCATATTTACATCCTTCATGACTGAGTAAGGTACACCTTTAAAATACCAATTAATAATACCTTTTAAATACCTTTGCGTTCATTACTTGAGCTACTTAACATTTTTGCAGCATTATTTATTACCATCAGGGGAAGAATGGCAGAGAAAGACGCTAACCGCGTTGGGGGGAGAAAGGGGAATGAGGCAGGACTCGCATAAGAAAACGCCGCGTTATGTAGTACATAACGCGGCGAGAATGATCTACTCTACAGAGAGAGAATAGAAATTACAGATACTTACACAGATAAGAGGTCGGCTCGACCACCTGTAAGTTGAACTCACTTTTTCCCGGAACGAAAAACGTTTCTCCCGGTGTGAAAACCTGCCAATCCGGTGCGCCTGGCAGCAGTACTTTCAATGCTCCGGTGATCACCGTCATTTCTTCCGGCTGCCCGGTTCCAAAGGTGTATTCACCCGCATCCATGACGCCGACACTGGCGCGGCCAATGCTGTCGCCTTCAAAACCGATTGATTTGACCTTCCCTGCAAAATACTCATTTACATTCAGCATAGCGCGGCACCTATCATCGAAAAAATTCAGGAAATTCATCTTAAAAGGAGAGTCGAGCCACTGTCACGATCTATTCATTGAAAGTTGGTGTTCGGTAACACTGACTGGTGATTATTTTGCCAGTGCCCGGTCCACCTTCCTATGCTGCCGACGGACGCAGTGCCTTCAACACGCTTGCCACAATCGCTTCTGGCGTTTGTGAGGCATCGATGACGTGGTGCGCGACACCGCGATACAGCGCCTCGCGCGCGGCCAGTACATCAGCCATTTCCTCAGCGATAGGACGACCAGTCAGCGTCGGTCGCTGGTTATCCTGCGGATTTTCTTCCAGCCGCTGGGCCAGCAGTTCGGCATCCGCGTGGAGGTAAATGACGGTGCCTTTATCATGCATAAAGCGCCGATTGGCTTCCGCCAGCACCATACCGCCGCCTGTCGCGACGATGCAGCGGTTGGACGTCACCTGCTGAAGTGCCAGACTTTCACGTTGGCGGAACCCATGCCAGCCTTCCTGCGCAACCACATCAGCCACCGTCATATTGGTGGTCTGCTGCATAAACAGGTCGGTATCGACAAAGTCATATCCTAGCGCCTGCGCCAGTTGATGCCCAACGGTGGTCTTCCCACAGCCTCTGGCACCAACCATAAAAATGGGGTGTGTCATGTAATGACGTATCCTTCTTCTTTAATTCACCCGCTCCGCCATACTTCAAGCTGGACGCACGTAGGCAGTCCCGCCACTCGAATTATTTCGGGTATCAAAGATAAATAGGGGTGATTACCTGCTTTGTCGTGGGCTGAATCATACCGATAAAATCAACAGAGAGGGAAGTGACTTCTCAGTGGAAACGAAAAGTTGAATAACTAAAAGTAAAAATGGAATGACAGGAAATATACCCTAAATAATTCGAGTTGCAGGAAGGCGGCGAGCGAAGGCATCCCGATGAGCTTACTCAAGTAAGTGATTCGGGTGACTGAACGACGCCAACGCACCTGCAGCTTGAAGTATGACGAGTATAAAAAGCCCCGCGTTTAAAAGCGGGGCTAATCACACTACAAACCGATCGGACGATTAATACGCGTGGAAATAATCCTGAATCACCGCGGGGTTCGTCGTTTTTGTCAGCGCCAGCATCAGCAGAATGCGTGATTTAGCTGGGCTCAGAGAATCGGCAACCAGACCAGGTTGGCCCGCATCCGGTGGTACGATGCCGCTGCCGGTACGGCTGGAGCGTACAACAACAACGCCTTTGCTTTCCGCTTTACGGATGCCAGCATCGCCGCGTTTGGATACGCTACCTGCGCCCATGCCCGCATACACAATCCCTTTCGCGCCGTGTTTGATGGCGGCGTCATACATGTATTCTGGATCGTCCTGATAGCCATAAATAATGTCAACGGCTGGCAGTTTATCGACGTTGGTCACGTCAAATACGGAACGCGTGGTGTGAACTTTATCCAGACGCGTCTGGTAGTAAACTTTGTCACCGATAATCACGCCCAGATAGCCTTCTTCTGGCGCTTTAAAGGTATCCAGCGTAGAAGCGTTGGTTTTGCTGATGAAACGAGCAGAACCAATACGGTCGTTAAGCACGACCAGCACGCCGCGGCCGCGAGAGTTTTTATCCGCTGCCACTTTTACTGCACCGTACAGGTTCATCGGGCCGTCAGCACTGATTGCCGTTGCCGGACGCATCGCGGCGGCAAAGACCACCGGTTTGTCACTCTTCACCGTCAGGTTCAGGAAGTAAGGCGATTCGTCGAGCGTATCCGTACCGTGCGTAATCACCACGCCATCAACATCGCTGCGTGCCAGCAGCTCGTTCACGCGCTTGCTCAGCTTCAGCAGAACATCGCTGGTCATATTTTCACTGCCGATGCTGGCAACCTGCTCGCCTGAAATATTGGCAAGCGTTTTCAGCTCTGGCACCGCTTGAATCAGCGTCTCTACGCCCAGCGCACCCGCTTTATACCCCGTGGTTTGCGTATTGGCCGCAGCGGAACCGGCAATCGTACCGCCCGTTGCCAGAATAACAATATTAGGTAGGTTTTCTGCCGCATTTGCCAGAGACGAAAAACAAACAAAAACAACAACGAATAATGCGTTAAACATCCTTTTCATAACATATACCAACTTATTGAGTTAAGTGGCAGACCAGATACGTCAGGTGCCTGATCTGTAAGTAAAAAACGTCCACTCTGTTAGCAGCCTGCCAACATTGGCGCTTATTCTGCCCCAGAATTCAACGAATTAATATATGCCTGTCAGACTTCACATTAACGATGTGTGATGCCTCACAGCGCGGCATTCCGCCGCGCTGATTAACGTTACCGACTAATCTGCGCCACGGCATCCTGCGAGGCCTGTTCACGCGCGTCGCCCGTCAGTTCTGACAGCGTTCCCTGATGCATTTCCAGCAGGCGATCGGCATGTTCAAAGTAGTGATCGTCATGGCTGATCGCCACAATCGTTTTCCCCAATGCACGCAACTGCGGTAACAGCTCAAGATAGAACACGCGGCGGAATTGCGGATCCTGATCGGCCGCCCATTCATCCAGCAGCAGGATGTCCCGCTGTTCGGCGACGGCCAGCAGCAGCGCCACACGCTTACGCTGCCCCTGAGAAAGCTGTAAGTTCATCACCTGATGCTTCTCCAGCGTCAGCTTATGCCGCATGTTCAGACGATCCAGCCAGCTATCGACCAGCGCCGTATCCGGCTCCGTTCCGTGCGGCCCCATCATCTGTCCGAACAGGTGGAAATCCGTAAAGATGGCAGAAAATAGCTTTTGGTAATCCTCGCGCGTTTCCGCCGTAACGGGGCGGTTATCCAGCAGCAGCGAGCCGGAAACCGGGGTATAGAGCCCCGTCAGCAGCATCGCCAGCGTCGATTTTCCACTCCCGTTCCCGCCAATCAGAAATACCAGTTCGCCACGTTTTATCACCAGATTGATCGGCCCGACTTCAAAGCCGGAATCGTCATAGCGAAACACCACGTCACGCAGTTCCAACGTGTGCCAGTCGGCAGGGGCAACCGCAGCGGAGAACGGTTCCTGATAATCCGCCAAATCGAAACGTTTCAACTTATTAAACGCGACTTGTGCGCTCAACAGCGTCGGCAGTGCGCCAACGGCCTGTAGCATTGGCGTGCGTAAAAACAGCAGCGTCAGTGAGTACGTCGCCGCCACGTTGGTATCCGCCCAGCCGAGATTGTTGGCCATGAAAAAGACTGCGCCAATCACGCCCAGCATCATAATGTTCGACCAGTTCACCGCACTGAGGTGAAAGGTGTCGGCGCGAATCACGTTCTGTCGGTAATCCTGCGCATTGGCCTGATAAATATCTTCATACAGCTTCTGTGCCCGTTCACGGTTGAGCGTCAGCTCTTTACGCCCGTTAATCACGGTTTCGTAGTCTTTCTGAAGACGATCTTCCGCTTCTCGCACCTTAGTGAGATGGCTATACACGCGGGAAACCAGCATAAAGCCGCCCCAGAGCGTTATCGCAATCCACACGGACGTCACCACCAGCATTTTCGGGGAAAGCCAGGCCAGATAAGCGGCCGAACCGAGGGTAAGCACAATGCCCTGAATCAGCTCCGGCAGACGCACAAACGCAATCGTGATATTGCGGATATCGCTGGACAGGCTGGCAAGCAGCTGCGCACTGCCGATCTGTTCGATACGGGCAATGTTAGTGTCCAGAATACGCTTGATAAATTGCCCACGCAGACGATAAACGAAGTGGTGCCCCAGCGTGGTCAGCGCCAATTGCGACACCAGCGTGACGCCCATCAGGAGGAGCAGCAAGCCCAGAAATTGTGGCAATACGCTCAACGACTGATTGACCGTTTCAATCAATTGCAGGTTGATAAAGGCAATAAGCCCAATGCCCAGCGCGGCACTCAACAAACTTAACAGGATAACGGCCAGAAATGGCCAACGGTACTGCTGGTAAACAATGCGGAGCAACTCCATAACAACCTGGTCTCTCTGATGAAAACAATCGCCCGCAGTGTAATGGGGATGACCGTGATATCAAGAATAATTCTCATATCCAGCGTTACGCCAGACGCCATATCTGCAAACCCCACACCCGACACCGCCAGCACCAACCATAAGAAAAAGTCATTGATTATCACGCTTCGTTATTACTTTACTGGCAACACGTTTCGTTTAACGCCACGCATTAACAAAAACACAAATTGATACAACAAATATAGATAAAGACGCTATCTTCACGGTAAGTATCCCCCATCGCCTCCGGCTCAAATGTGGACAAAAGGCGTATTGCCACGCCACAAAATGCGCTAAGAGATGGTAATTTAACATGATAATTAGTGTGGTAATGATAAGACTAGAAGGGTAATGTCGCTAAGTTATTTAATACGTAAGAATATTGTCACATTTTTTATTTTCAAAACATTTCAAAAAAGTTGGATTTTTAGTTAAGCCACACCTATAAATATCAAGAATTGGGTGAATATGACCCCGATAACCTAATCCCCATAGCAGAGGGATACACAGCAATATTATTAATCATATTTGACGACTACTGCTTTTTGTTTCTGAACCAGGTCAGCTTTAGCACCCCCTCTTTTTGTGTTGGCGGTGCATATCCCCATACGTCTCCCGTTGCGGCTCCAATCCGCCGTGAGAGGTATTAAGACAATGGTTGCAGATAAGCAAGAGGCTATTTCATGTCAGATATGAATGTTATTGCGGGAAATGCAAATATCCTGTCGCGTCATAGTGGTCAGTTCATCAACGCCGTTCCTCAGGGAACAACGAATATCGAATTGCTTGAAAGCAGCACCGTCAGAATCTTTGGCACACCCGACGTGGTGTCTCGCTATGAGCGTGTTGGCAACGATCTTATCTTGCACATGAAAGACGGTACCACCGTCCGCTATGAAAGCTTCTTTACTCTGGATGCCGCCGGTTATCACAGCGAGCTGGTTTTTGACGATGGCACCCGACTCATCCACGCACAGTTCTCCGGCGCAGCCGCGGCAGAAGGCGCCGCACTCGCGGCGGAAGCCGTTGCCCTTACGCCAGAATACACCGCGCTGGGCGATATGACGTCATTACTGATTGGTAGCACAACCACCAGCACGTTATCTGCAACCACACTGGGCAGCATTCTGGGTGCGGTCGCCGTCGGCGGAGCTGCTGTCGCTGGGGTCGCCGTCGCGGTTGCGTCATCAAGCAATGACAACAGCTCCACACCGCCACCGCAAGAACCCTTAACCGTCGATGCCTTTGCCGGAAATAACGGGCTAAACCGTACGGAAATCGGCCAGCCCCATGTCCTCAGCGGGAAAACAACCGGCGTCAATGCAGGGCAAACCGTCACTATCACGCTGAACGGCGTGGTTTACACTACCACCATTGCCGCCGACGGCAGTTGGCGCTTTACGCTGCCAGCCGATGCATTTACCGGGCTGCAAGACGGCGTTTATGCATTGAAAGTGAGCGTACCGGGTGCAAACGGCGTCATCCATGAGAAAACTATCGATCTCACCATTGATACCCTGCCGCCGAATTTAACCGTTGATAAATTCACGGGCGATAACTACCTCACCGTCGGAGAGCTGGCAAACGGCCAGATCCTCAACGGAACCGGTGAAGTCGGCCGAAACGTCAGCATCACGCTTAATGGAAAAACATATACCACGACCATTAACGCCGCCGGTACCTGGACCCTGACCGTACCTGCCGCAGACCTTCGCGCACTGAGTGAAGGCGAGCACGCGATGTCATTTACGATCAGTGATAGCGCCGGTAATACCACCGTGGTCAACCGCACCATTATTGTCGATACCACACCGCCAGAGCTGTCCCTGTCACCGTTTACCGGCAACAACCTGATCACCGCCGACGAACTGCAATCCTCACAGTTTGTCTCCGGTACGGCTTCCCTGTCGGATGTCGGCCAGACCGTGACGGTGACACTCAACGGCATCACCTATACCACCACCGTAGAGAGCGACGGCGCCTGGAGCGTGTTCATTCCTTCTGGTGATATTCAGGCGCTGACTAACGGCACCTACAATCTGGTGGCGTCATTAACGGATAAAGCGGGCAACACCACCACACTACCGCCACAAATCATCACGGTGGACACCAACGCCGAAGCGGTCAACATCAGCATCATCTCATTTGATAATCGCCTGAATGCTGTGGAAGCCGGGCAGCCGCTAACGATTGATGGCACAACGGCCAACGTTGCCGCAGGCCAAACCGTCACAGTGACATTGAACGGGAAACCCTACACCACCACCACGGGAGCAGACGGCAAATGGTCTTTGGACATCCCCAGCGCCGACCTGCTTTTGCTGTCAGACGGCAGTAATACCCTTACCGCCAGCGTACAGGGAATCAGTGGTGATACCGTCACCGTCGACCGCACGCTGGATGTACATATCAACACGCTCCCTTCCATTACGCTGACACCGCCTTTCGCCGACGGCGTATTAAATGGCGCCGAAGCCGCGCAGGATCAGGTCATCCGCGGGGAAACGGGGATTAGCGGCAGGGGTCAGACTGTCAGCCTGACGATTGGCGGGAATTACGTTACCGGAACGGTGGATGCCAACGGGAACTGGACGGTTACGATCCCTAAAGACGTGCTGCAAAGCCTGCCCTCGGACAATATCAGCGTGCTGGAGATCGTCGTCCGCGATATCGCAGGCAACGAAACCATCGTAACGCAAAATATCACCGTGGATACGACGCCGCCGACGCTCACCGTCTCCGCGATTGCTCAGGATGACGTCCTCAATGGCGCAGAACTGGCCGTCAATCAGGTGGTCAGCGGGACAGCCTCGCTCAGCGAAGCCGGTCGCACGGTCACTGTGACGCTGAATGACAAACCCTACACCACCACCGTTGGCAGCGACGGAAACTGGAGCGTTACGCTGCCAACGGCCGATCTGGTCGCTATCGCAGACGGTACCCAGAACCTGACCATTACGCTGACCGATGCCGCAGGCAACACCACAACGGTTACCCGACCGCTGACCATTGACAGCGGTGCGACCACCGCGCCAACCATTACCATCAATAATTTCGCGGACGATAACGTCATTGATGGCGCAGAAGCAAAAGTCAGCCAGCAGTTGAGCGGGACCACCACCAACGTTGAGGCGGGACAGGTTGTCACCATCAGCCTGAATGGGAAAACCTATCTTGCTACCGTGCAATCCGGCGGCATCTGGAGCATCAACGTTTCAACCGCAGATATCGCCCTGCTGGCGGACGGTGCGCACAGCATTAGCGTTAACGTGAGTAACAAAGCGGGCAACGCCGCGAGCGGAAGCCAGAATATCAACGTCGATAAGTCTGGCGACAGCATCGCCATCAACATTATCGCCAGCGATAACCTGTTAAGCCGGGCAGAATCCCTGCAACCGCTGGCGATCAGCGGGAATACCGCCAATGTCCCAACGGGGCAGACGGTGACCGTGACGCTGAACGGGAAAAATTACACCACCACCGTTGCCGCGGACGGCAGTTGGACGCTGCAAATCCCCAGTGCCGACCTCCAGCTTCTGTCAGATGGCAATGCCACCGTCACCGCCAGCGTGAATGTGGCGGGAAGCGGTGCCGTAACGGACAGTCACACGCTCGGCGTTCACATTCACACCCTGCCGCAACCGACGATTGATACCCCGTTTGGCAACGGTTCACTGAACGGTGCAGAGGCGCTGGTCAGCCAGACGATTACTGGCCACACCGGCATCAGCGGTGCGGGTCAGACCGTCATCTTGTCCCTCGGCGGGAAATCTTATACGGGAACGGTTGATACGGCAGGTAACTGGAAAGTCACCGTCCCTGCGGCCGATCTCCAGCAGTTGCCGGAAGGTAACAATACCCTGTTGGTAACCGCACAGGATGCCGCAGGCAATCAGGCTAGCCAGACGTTTATCAGCCCGACCGACTTTACCGCCCCTACCCTGACTATCGGCACCATTGCCGGCGATGACACCATCAATCTGGTCGAATCGCAAAGCAACCAGACCGTCAACGGCACCGCCTCAATCAGCGAAGCGGGTCGTACTGTCGTTATCACCTTCGATGGACAGTTCTATACCGGGGTTGTTGGCACCGATGGCAACTGGAGTATCAACTTACCTACGGCCGCCCTACGCAGTATGGCCGATGGCAGCTACAAACTGTCCGCGTCGCTGAGCGATGCCGCCGGGAATACCGTCAGCGTTGAGAAATCCATTACACTCAGCGCAGATCCGGCATTCCAGCCGACGATCTTCGTTAATGCCTTCGTCAATGAGAATAACGTCATCACCGCGGCCGATCTCAAAGTCAGCCAGTGGCTGACGGGTACCAGCGCGAACGTGGAAACCGGTCAGGTTGCGACCATTCTGCTCAACAACAAGTTCTACTTCGCCGCCATCAAGAGCGGTGGCAACTGGAGCGTAGAAATCCCCGCCGCCGACATGGCGCAGCTCTCTGAGGGCACCGTGTCCATCAGTGCGCAGGTCGCGGATCTGGCTGGAAACGAGGGCAGTCATGAGAACTGGTCCAATGTTGATATGGATAATGACAGTATCTCCATCAGCATTGTCGCGATTGATAACCAGATCAACCGTCTGGAAGCCTCACAGCCGCTGATCATTTCAGGTTCGACGGTCAACGTGACTCTGGGAGAAAGCGTCACCGTCACGCTCAATGGCAAAACCTATATTGGTACGATTGCCGCAAACAGGAGCTGGAGCGTCACAATCGAGAGCAGCGATATACTCGCCTTGCCGGATGGCACCGCGACCATTACCGCCAGCGTCGCCAACCCCGGTGATGTCCCTGTCACCGCCAGCCGCAATATTGATATCCATATTAACAACCTGCCACAGCCAACGATTGACCAGCCTTTCGGTGACGGCATACTGAATATCGTCGAATCGGCCAGCGGGCAGAACCTGACTGGGAAAACCGGGATTACCGGGGCGGGCCAAAGCGTCATCATCACGTTGAACGGCAAAACCTATACGGCAACCGTGGATAATCAGGGGAACTGGAGTGCTGCGCTTCCCGCCGCCGACCTGCAATCCCTCCCATCCGGCGTACAGACCATCCATGTAGAAGCAACTGACATTGCTGGCAACAGCATAGAGAGCATGAGAGATATTACCGTCGATACGGTTCGCCCTCTTCTGACGCTGAAACCACTGACCAACGACGGCATCATCAACGCTACCGAAAGCCTGAACGATCAGACGATTTCAGGCAATGCGCTACAGTCAGAAGCTGGGCGCACGGTGATTGTCACGATCAACAATAAAAATTATCAGGCGCAGATTCAGGCTGACGGCAGTTGGAGCACTACCGTTCCCGCCGCCGATCTTCAGGCGCTGGCTGACGGCAATTACACAGTGACAGCAACATTGACCGGCGCATCAGGCAACAGCACCGACGTCACAGGGGCATTAACGCTGGATGCCAGTCCGGCCAATCTGCCTCTGCTCACCGTCAACGCCATCGCGCTCAATAACATCATCGACGGAGGCGAAATCAACGTCGCACAAATCATCAGCGGCGGCAGCCTGAATGTCGAGGCGGGGCAGCGCGTTACCGTGACGCTCGGCGATAATACCTACACCGCAACGGTTGACAGCAACGGCCAATGGCGCGTCAGCGTACCGTCTGTCGATCTCCTTCATCTGGCACAAGGCACGCATACCGTCACGATCGGCGTCAACGACGTCAGCGGTAACCCGGCAACACTCAGCCAGACGATTACGGTGAATACCTCCCTGAGCGGTATCGCCATCGATACCGTCGCGGGCGATGACAAACTGAACCAAGCCGAAGCGGCACAAGATCTGACCATCAACGGCAGTAGTCAGAACGTGACGGCGGGCACCACCGTCACAATTATGCTGAACGGGAAAAGCTACGATGGGGTGGTTCAGCCGAATGGCACCTGGAGCATTACCGTTTCTGCGGCGGACGTCAGCGCATTAGCCGATGGTACGTCAACCCTCACCGTCACCACGGTAGACAGTACAGGGAATGTGTTAAGCGGCAGCCGTACCATCGAGGTATTCACTCACAGTAGCCCGGCGCTGACGCTGAACACACCGTTCAGCGACGGCATCCTCAATGCCGCAGAAGCGGGCGTGACTCAGACGCTCAGCGGCACAACCGGTATCGCCTCACCAGGGCAAACCGTCACCGCCACACTCGGCGGCGTGACGTACACAGGGCTCGTCGATACGGCAGGTAACTGGACGATTTCTCTGCCTGCGAATGGCCTGCAAAATCTGCCGAATGGCACCACCGCATTGCAGGTGAGCGTCAGCGACGCAGCCGGAAACAGCAGCACCCTAACCAGTAACGTTACCGTGGCGCGTACACCGCCTACCTTAACGGCGGGCAACTTTGCTACTGACAACATTCTGAACAGCACCGAGGTACAAAGCAGTCAGTTACTCACTGGCACCGCCTCACCGTCCAGCGCGGGGCAAACGGTCACCACCACGCTGAATGGCAAAACCTACAGCGGCACCATCGGCAGTGACGGCACCTGGAGCATCACCATTCCGTCAGCCGATCTGAGCAACCTGTCCGATGGCAATTACAGCGTCGTGACACGCCTGACCGATGCCGCAGGCAATACCACGACCACAACGCAAACCATTGTCGTCGATGCCAGTCCGCTCAACGCACCGGTCGTCACCATTGGTACGTTCGCCGGCAACAACATTATTGACGGGGCAGAAGCTCGGGTCAGCCAGGTGCTCAGCGGCACCAGTAAAAACGTTGAGCAAGGCCAGACGGTAACGATTAGCTTCAATGGCAAACCGTATACCGCACAGGTTCTGTCGAATGGAAGCTGGAGCACCACGATTTCAGATGCCGACATGGCACTGCTGGTTAACGGCAGCCAGACGATTACCGTCAGCGTGAGTGATGTCTCTGGCAATACCGCGACATCCAGCAGCACCGTCACGGTTAACACTAACGCGAGCGGGCTGTCTATTGCGCCAATCACCGGGGATAACCAGCTAAACGTGCTGGAAGCGGCAAACGGCATTACGATTAACGGCGGTGCCGTCAACGTGGCACCGGGCACGGATGTCAACGTCATCCTCAACGGGAAAACCTACACCGTACAGGTGCAGCCAGACGGCACCTGGAGCGCCACCATTCAACCTGGCGATCTGCAAGTGTTGGGAGATGGCGTCATCACGGTTAACGTCACGGCGGTCGATCAGGCGGGTAATGCCCTGTCGGGGACGCAGCAGTTGGGCGTCAGCATCCACAATCCACCGGTGGCATCGCTGCATATGCCATTCAGCAACGGTTACCTGAATCTCAGCGACGCTCAGGCCGGACAAACACTCTACGGCACAACGGGCCTGCGTGGTGCCGGGCAAACCGTCAGCGTCACCATTGGCACCACGGTCTATTCCGGCACGGTGGACAGTAGTGGCAACTGGAGCCTGCAACTGCCACCGTCCGCTCTGACGGGATTGCCAGATGGCCTCCTCGACATTTCTGTGACCGTCAGCGATGCGGCAGGCAATACCTCCACCGTTCAGGGCGGCGCATTGGTTGACTTGACCCCACCGGTGCTGACCATCAATCCGATTGGCATTGACGATATCATCAACATTGAGGAAAGCCTTCTGCCACTGGAGATCAGCGGTACGTCGCCCATCAACGACAGCGGCCGTCCTATCATTGTTAATGTCACTATCAACGGGCAGATCTATCAGGGGCTGGCACAGGCCGATGGCACCTGGAGCGTCACCGTGCCTGCTGGCGACCTGCAAAATATGCCGAACGGCATCACGGCAATCACCGCCAGCTTGACCGATGCTGCCGGCAACACCGGCACGGTAAGCCATTCGATTACGCTGGATACCGATCCGGCCAAAGCACCGACTCTGACGATCGCCACGCTGTCGACCGATGACTACCTCAATCTGGCCGAATCGGGCCAGCCGTTGACCATCAGCGGTAGCAGCCAGAATGTGGAACAGGGCCAGCAAGTGACTATCACACTCAACGGTGGAATTTATTTCGCCACCGTGGGTGCGGATGGCAGTTGGAGCGTACAGGTCCCTGCAACAGATGTCGGCAACCTCCCTGATGGCAAGCAGACCGTGAATGCCAGCGTAACAGACGTGAGCGGCAACCCCGGTTCAGCAACACATAGCATTACCGTCATCACCGATGCGACTAACCTGCCAGCCATCACCATCGCTCCCCTGTCCGGCAACGATGTCGTCAGCGCGCAGGATACGCAATCCGACTTGCTCATTTCTGGTTCAACGACGAATGTTCAGGTGGGACAGCGCGTCACGGTGACGTTGAATAGCAAAACGTATCTGGCGACCGTTGGCGCTGACGGTAGCTGGAGCACCACCGTTCCCGCCAGCGATGTGCAAAATCTGCCGCAGGGCAGCCAGAATGTGACCGCGGCAGTAAACGACATCGCACAGAACCCAGCTACGGCAACCCACCCGTTTACAGTCGATACTGTCCCACCGCTGCTGTCTATCGATATGCTGGTTGACACCAGCGACATCGGTTTGGCTGATGCGCTGGCTGGGCTTCCGTTAAGCGGCAAGGCCGAAGCAAACCTTCTGGTTACGGTCAAGGTCGGTACAGCAGTATATAGCGTTGTCGCCGATAACAACGGCGTCTGGCAAATCGCCATTGCAGCGAACGACCTGCTGGCGCTGGGCGACGGCGTGAAAACCCTTGAGGCCAGCGTGACCGACGGCGCCGGAAATGCCAGCGCCACCAGCATTAATATCACATTAAAAACGCAATCGCTCCCGACGCTGACGCTGGATACGCTCTATGACAACAACGTCCTGACTGTCGCGGAGCTGGCGACGGCAACGACGATTGGCGGCAGTTACACCAATCTGCCTGTCGGGACAACCATTCAGGTCACGATAGGGACTTACACCACGACGGGCGTGACGCTCGCGGGCGGCTTGTGGAGCGCCACGATTCCGGCCAATGCGCTAAGCATTCTGGCAGATGGCAACATGCAGGTCAGTGCGACGGTCACAGACAGTGCAGGCAATACCGGCAGTGCGAGCGGCGCATTGGATGTCGTCATCAACACCAATTTCGCCGTCAGTATCGCCACCCCGTTTGTTGATGGCGTGCTCAATCAGACAGAAAGCACGGTCGATCAACTCCTGACGGGCACGACGGGGTTCATCGATCCAGGCCAGAGCGTGTCGGTTTCGGTAACCAACGGTACGATCACCTCCACCTACAACGCGACCGTAGCGGCAAACGGCCAGTGGAGTGTGACGCTGCCCGCAGCCGATCTCGCTGCACTGGGTGATGGGACACACACCATCAACGTGACCGCCACGGACCATGCAGGCAATACCGGTTCAGGCAGCGGAACCTTCACCAGCGTCATTGTGGGCGTTCCCGTTGCGTCGCTGGATACCCCCTTCGGCGATGGTAAACTGAGTCTGGCCGATGCGCAGCCGGGCGTGACGCTCTCCGGGCAAACAGGACTCACCAGCAACGTGGGGCAAACCGTGTCGGTCAGCATTAACGGCACAAGCCTCCCCGCGACGGTGAATGCCGACGGCAGTTGGTCATTATCGTTGGGTCGCCAGGCACTGATCGACCTGCCGGATGGCACGGTGAATTTCACCGTCATCGTGACCGATTCTGCGGGCAACACCAGCACCACAACAGCCACAGCAAGCGTGCTGACCACCACCCTGCCTGCAGCCACATTGGATCTGCCGTTTGGCGACGGCATCCTGAACGCCACTGAAATTCAGGCCATCCAGACATTAACCGGTAAAACCGGTATTACCAGCACGGGTCAGGAAGTCATCGTAACGGTGACCAATAAAACCACGCTGGCAGAAACCACCTTTACCGCCGTCGCTGACGGGTTGGGCGGCTGGTCCAGAGATCTGAGCCCTGCCGATTTGGCCATCTTCACCGAAGGCAACTACAGCATTAGCGTCAAGGTCACCGACTGGGTCGGCAATACCAGCACCAGCGCCTCGCTCGATGTGAGTTCGGCGCAAACGCTGCCAGCCCCGCTTATCGACGTGGTCCCGTTTGGTCTCGATAATATTCTGAGCAGCGCCGAAGCTGCCTCTGCACTCACTTTCTCTGGCCGCACGCAGATTGGCGGCAACGGGCAAAGCGTTAAACTGGAGATCGACCTCAACGGCATCCGCTACACCGCGACGGTAGACAGCGCTGGCAACTGGTCGGTGACGCTGCCGCCGAATGCGTTGAACTCACTGGCCGACGGTTCACATACCATCACGGTGACGGCCGTCGATGCAGCTGGCAACGTGGGCTCCGCACCGATTTCCTTTACCAGCGATCTCACCCCACCGGCCATTACGCTGAATACGCCGTTTGACGATGGTTATCTGAATATTGTCGAAGCTGGCACACTGGCGGGCAGAACATTAAGCGGTAACGCCGGTGATGCGGTAAGCGTAAATGTCACACTTGGCGGGCAGCCGCTTGTCGTACAGCTTAGCGGAGGTATATGGACCGCAACGCTTACCCCAACCCAGCTTTCCCAGCTTGCTGACGGCACCCACACTATCAGCATTACGGCAACGGATAGCCTGGGCAACAGCGCTACGTTGAATTCTCAGGCAATCCTTGCCGTGCAAGCGGCCCCCACCGTCACCATTACCACTTTTGCGGGTCTGGACGGTCTTAATTATACCGAAAGCCGCGCCACGCAGGCAGTCAGTGGGACATCAACCGGGCTGGAGGTTGGGCAAAACGTCACCGTCAGGCTGAATGGCGTCGACTACACCACGAAAGTGCTTACTGGTGGTACGTGGAGCGTTAATATTCCGCCTTCTGCATTGCAGGTTTTACCCAATACGTCGCACACGCTTTCCGTCAGTGCCCAGGATAAAGCGGGGAACCCAACTGACCCATCCAGCGTTAACTTTAACGTCAACCTGACACCGCCTCCAACGGTGATGACCATTAACCCGATCTCGACCGACAACATCATCAACGCCGTCGAGATCGGCGGCAGTATCACGATTTCCGGTCGATCGATCGGGCCAGCTTCCGCGATGACTAACATACTCGTTTCGGTCAACGGGGTAGCACTTCAGCCTGATCCCATCACCGATATCAACGGTAACTGGAGTACCACTATTGCAGCCCTGCCTACCTTTGCCGGTCAGGGGCCGATCAGCGTAACGGCGACATCAAATGACGCGACCCTGACCACGATCGTCACCGTGGACACCGTCGCGCCCGACTTGAATATTGTCGCTCTGGCTACGAACAATGTGCTCAATGCCACGGAAATGACGACGGAACAGGCGATTACCGGTACCGCCTCAGTCGCAGATGCCGGGCAAATCGTCTCGATTAGCCTGAATGGGAAAACCTACAACGCGCAGGTTTCTGTGACAGGAAACTGGAGTGTCAATGTGCCGGCCGCCGATCTGGCGTTGCTCGCGGATGGCAGCCACACCATCACGGCGACCCTCACCGATAAAGCGGGCAATACCACAACGGATACGCAGGTCGTTACCGTTGATACCGACATCCCGCTGCTCAGCGTCACGCTGTTCGATAACAATATCCTGACGCTGGCTGAAGCACTGGCTGGCGCAGCGATTACCGGCAGAGGAGAAGTGGGGGCCACAGTAACCTTAACCGCAGGACCGCTGACGGGCACCACCACTGTAGGCCTTGACGGCAACTGGAGTATTCCAATCCTGTCCGCCGATCTGCAAAGCCTGACAGACGGGGCACAGGTCATCGGCGTCACGCTGACGGATACCGCCGGCAACACTGCGCATTTTGATGCCACGCTGGACGTCGCACTGAACCAAACGCTCGGCGCAGGCATTAATGATATCTTCGGTAACGACGGCATCCTCAATCTGGCCGAATCACTGGTCACACAGGTCATCAGCGGTAACGCAACCGGCAACTATCTCGGCGCGAAAGTCGTCATTAACGGACTCGGTGCAGCACTGGAAGGCACCGTCGGCGCTAATGGTGCCTGGAGTATTTCGATTCCGGCCGATCGATTCAGTTTGCTGAGCAACGGACTGCTGCAAGTAAGTGTGGATATTGTCGATTCACACGGCAACGTGAAGAATCAACTGGTCGATATTGACGTGTTGAAATCGCTGCCGGTCATTAACTCCGTCGTGGCCTTCACGGATGGCGCGCTGAATGCGGCGGACGTCGTAACCAGCCAGATTATCAGCGGCGTGGTCAGTAATGTGAATATCGCCGCGGGTGCAACGGTCGCCGTGACGCTGGGCACCAAAATTTACACCGGGATTACCGTCGGTGCAGGCGGGGCATGGAGCTTATCCGTCCCTGCCCTCGACTTGCAGGCTCTACAGGACGGAACGCTGTCGCTGGGCGTCGCGGTCACCGATCACGCGGGCAACACAGCCAGCCAGATAGTCAACGTCCCGACGGTCATCAAGAACTTGCCGAGTATTACGTTGAATCCAGTCTTTGGCGATAGCGTGCTGAATCTGGCCGATCTGCTGGTCAATCAAACCCTCAGCGGCACGGCTACGGGTCTGGCAGGCGGAACCATTACGCTTAGCATTGCGGGTTCACAAGTCGCTACCGCTACTGTCGGCACGGATGGTAAATGGAGTGCCGCTGTCACCCCGAGCGTACTGGGTACGCTGCAAGGTCTGGGCAACGGCGATTTCACCGTGACGGCTACCGCGACAGATAGCGTCGGCAATAGCGCCAGCGGCACTGCCGGCATCAAATTTGATTTCGCCCAGCCGGTGATTACGCTGAACCCGGTATTTGGCGGCGATGGCTTCATCAACGCGGCAGAAGCGCTGGTGGCGCAAACCATCAGTGGCGTGGTGACCAATGCCAGCGCCGGATCGCAGGTTTCAGTTACCCTTGGCGGCAAAACCTTCCTGTCTACGGTCGGGGCGGGTGGCGCGTTTAGTCTGACGCTGCAACCGTCCGATCTCAGCACGCTGCTCGATGGCAACACCACGCTGAATGTGTCGGTCACGAATACGTCCGGCAATATCGGCACGGTCAATAACGCTATCAATATTATTGCCAAAACCCTGCCGACAATTAGCCTTGGCTCACTGTTTGGCGGTGATGGCTTCCTCAATGCCGCAGAAGCCGCGCTGACGCAGACGATTAGCGGCACCACCACTAACGCCGTCGCGGGATCGTCCGTCGTAATTCGCATCGGCACCCTGACGCTGAACGCCACCGTCGGCAGTGACGGCACCTGGAGCACCAGCGTTACGCCACTGCAACTGTCTGGCCTGACGAACGGTAACCTCACCGTCAGTGCGACGGTAACCGACCCGGCAGGCAACAGCACGGGCGTCAGCACCGGCCTCAACATCGCCATCTTGCCACCGACAATCACGCTCAATCCGTTGTTCAACAACGGTGTACTAGATCTTCCTAGTCTGTTGAGTACGCAGCTCATCGGCGGGACCACGGCCAATGTGCCAGCGGGTACCGCGATCAACGTCACGCTGGGCAGTAAAACCTACACCACAACGGTCGGTGCAAACGGCAGTTGGAGCCTGCCGGTCCCTAGCCTCGACCTGAAAGCCCTTGCGGATGGCGTCACTAACGTCGGCGTTCGTCTGGTCGATGCAGCAGGTAACGTCGGCACGCAAACCGGTACTGTAAGCGTGGCGATTAACGGCCAGCCGACGCTGACCATCAATCCGCTCTTTGGCGGTGACGGCCTGCTCAATGCGGTCGAAGCGGCGGCAGGTCAGGTCATCAGCGGAACCAGTACCAATGCGATAGGTTCCACGATCCAGATCTCACTGGGTACCAAGACCTACTCTGCCGTGGTGCAAAGCAACGGTAGCTGGTCCGTCAGCCTGCCTTCACTCGATCTCAACAATCTGACTGACGGCACGCTTTCCCTCAATGCCTCTCTGACCAACGCGGCAGGAAAAAGTACCAGCGCAGGAGCGTCAATCGGCGTGGGCGTTCACACGCTGCCAACGGTCAGCCTCGGCTCCCTGTTTGGTGGGGACGGTTACCTGAATCTGGCCGAAGCGGGCATAAACCAGATCATCAGCGGAACCACAACCAATGCGGCAGGCGGTAGCGTCACGCTAACCGTGGGCGGGCTCGTGCTTAACGCCGCGGTCGCCAGCAACGGCACCTGGAGCATCAGCGTACCGAGCGCTAACCTGCTCAACATCGCCGATGGCAATTTGTCCGTCGGTGTCAAAGTTACCGACCGCTATGGCAACACCAACAACACCAGCAGCAACGTGATCGTGAAAACGCACCAGTTGCCGCAGTTGGGCATTGATGCAGTGGGATCGCTGATTGGCAACACCGTTGGCCTGCTGGCAAACGGCATCACCGTCAGCGGAACATCACGCTACGTACAGCAAGGTGCCAAAGTGACCGTCACGCTGCTCGGCCAGACGCTACAGGGTACCGTCGGTGCCGATGGCAAGTGGAGCGCGCATTTCACCAGTTCACTGCTGGGGATCAACGTCCTGAACGTTGGCGCAATTTTGACGGCGCTGCTGGGTACGGCGGTTGAAGCCTCCGTCACCGATCAGGCGGGTAACTTCACCGGCGTATCCGCCGGATTAACCTCCGGTATCTCTCTCGGGTTACCGCTAATGAGCATGATGGCGCTGGACGTTGACGATAGTAGCCTCGCGCAGGTGGCCTCGCTGTCCAGTGAACCGCTCGACACCGGGGAAAGCACGGATGTGCAGCCTCTTAATGTCAGCTCGAAAATGGCGGCGGCTGCGCTCAGCGAGACGAACACCATCGACAATAGCGCCAGCACCGAAGTGGAAGACAGCGTTTATGCCATCGGCGGTGTTGTCATCAATCTTGCCGACGGCAGTGTGCAAACGGGCGAGGATGTCGAAGGGGGTGAAGGCGACGATCTCATTACGCTCTCAACGCTCGATTTTACCCAGATCGATGGCGGCAACGGCATTGATACGCTGGTTCTGGATGGCTCCGATCTCAATCTGGACCTTACCGCGCTGGGGCTGAAAATCGACAACGTGGAGGTCTTCGATTTAGGCCAAAACGGTACCAACAGCATCACGCTGGATCTCGACCGCGCTCTGAATGTCACCGACCGCCCAGAAGACGATTTACTGATCGTCGGGGGAGAAGGCAATCAGGTGAACCTGATTCCGGGCGAAGGCGTCTGGAGCACGGTAGGACAGCGCGATATTGATGGTCAGCGTTTCGACGTCTACCACCATTCATCGCTGGATAGCGCCAACAACCTGGGAGATGTACTGGTACAGCAAGGCCTGCTCGTCAATATGGTGTAACGACAGTCCTCTTATGATGAGGTTTTACTGTTACCCGGCGTAAAAAATTATGCTGAGGAGATAGCAGGTTTAGGATGAGCCGCATGGACGCGGCGAAAGCTTGCGCCACGTCTGGAACGTGTCGCAAGCGGTCCGTTAAACCTGATACCTACGAAGGAACCGCGCCAGCGGCATAATTTCCGCCAAAAGCCTGGGGTCTCGGGGCGAGCGGCGTTTGAGCCGTCCCGAGTCGGGCGCGTGCTACGAGATAGCATAAAAAAGCGCCATTATCGCGCACGAAATGGCCTCAGCAGCGGCATAGATACGTGTCCAAGAGACGGTACGAAACTGCCTCGATAGCGGCACAAATATGTGTAAAGGAACTAAAACAAAGAGTGATGAAAACAGGGGTCATTGATGCACAAACCATTTTTTATCAGGGGCATGTTTTTTCCACGCAATCGCGCTTTTTTGACGCGCACATTACGCCATCACACGCCGCGCGGTGTGCTGGCGCTCGGGCTGGCCTTAGGTGGCCTTCCTCTCTTCTCTAGTTCGCCAACGTTCGCGCAGACCGTCGCGTTTGACTGGTCCGCCGCACCAACAGAGCAGCAGGTCGATAGCCTGGATCTCAAGCAGGCCATTCTCCGCGCGTTCGCACGCAACCCGCAAATCGCACAGGCCTCGGCACAAATTCGCGTTGGCGAAGCCGACCTGCGCGTGGCACAAAGCGCCTGGTTCCCGCAAATCGGCCTAAGCGGCAACGTTGGCCGGTCAGATCAAAGTGATACCGGCGGCACGATGAGCAACAATTCTACGGCGGGTCTTACGCTGAAACAGCTCCTGTACGATTTCGGGAAGACGGGCGGCAGCATTGATGAACAACACAGCCTGTCAGATGCTTATCGCTATCAGCTCTACGGCACCATGACCACGGTCGGTCAGCAAACCTTACTCACCTACCTGAAAGTCAAACGCTATCAGGAACTGAGTCAGGCGGCCGAGCGCAATATCACGTCACTCAATGTGGTAAAAGATACCGCGACGCTCCGCGCCGAGGCCGGTCTCAGTACGCAATCCGACATCCTGCAAGCGGAAACTCGCATCGCGGGTATGAGAGCGACGCTGGAACAGTACCGTGCGCTGGAGCGCTCCTCGCTGGCGCAGCTCAGCGTGTTGACCGGCGTTATCCCCACCGCCCTGCCCGATCTACCACGCGCGCTGCTGCAACAAAAGATTACGCTCAAGGCACTCCCGTACCAGCAAAGTAATGCAGTGCTGAGCGCGCAGTCCAAACAAGAGGCATCGCGCCACCGGATTCGTCAGGCAGAAGCGCAACACTGGCCGACCATTGCCGTGCAGGCGGGCCGCACCCGCTATGAAACCGACAGGCGTAATTACTGGGACGATCAGCTACAGCTGGTGGTAGAAGCCCCGCTTTATCAGGGCGGCGCCGTCAGTGCTCGCGTTGATGCCGCGTCAGGCACGCGCGAAGCAGCGCAAGCCGAAGTCGAAGCGGCAAAGCTGGATATGAACCAGAAAGCCTCCACGGCCTATGCCGATCTCATCGGTGCGCAGCAGCGTGAAAAAGCCAGTCAGCAGCAAATCACCAGCGCGACCTACACCCGCAACGTCTATCAGGATGAGTACAAGCTCAGTAAGCGCAGCCTGAACGACCTGCTCAGCGTGGAACAAGACGTGTTGCAGGCCGAAACCTCACGCATCGGCGCATTATACGACGGCTGGGAGGCGACGGTTAACTACGCCGCTGCCGTCGATAATCTGCTGGATATGCTGGGTATTGAGCGTCATGAAACCACTGGCGAGACGTTACCGTCGCTGTAAGCCGGCTTGCCTGCCGGATAAGAACATGCAGGAATATCAATGACACAAGCAACGAAAACGGAGATCTGGATTGCCGCCATGGCCCGCGCCGCCGCCCACTATGGACAGGTGGTCGATATCCAGTCGGTACGCCAGCAGATGCGCTGGTACGAACAGCAGCCAATCGCCCGTCAGTTAGAACAAATCAGCCACCTGATGGGGCTGAGCATCAGCCTGCGCCACACGGAGAAGCTCCGCTGGCGCAACAAGATCTTACCAGTACTGGCGGAAACCGATGACGGCGGCGTGATCGTCATCGAATCATTGAATGAGGAAGGCATCGCCACCTACTGGCTGAATGACGGCGGCGACCTGCAACGCGAAGCCGAACTGACAGAACTCATCAAACACAGTCAGGGGATTATCGTGCTGGTCGGCATCGCAGAACGTGGCCGCGATACCCGCATCGATGATTTCGTCAAACCATACCGCAAGCACTGGTTCTGGCAGCACTTTCGCGGCGCAAAACGACAGATCGGGGAAATTTCTCTCGCGTCTATCGTGGGTAACGTTCTGGCACTGGCGGGGATTCTGTTCTCCATGCAGGTGTATGACCGCGTGATTCCGGCGCAGTCGATCCCCACGCTGTGGGTGCTGTTTTTCGGCGTGCTGCTGGCCGCCGCATTAGAGTATGCCATCCGTTTATCACGCACCATCGTCTCCGATCTGATGGGAAAAAGCATCGATCTTAACGTGTCGGGGATGCTGTTTGCCCGTGCGCTAGCGATAAAAAACGAGGCTCGACCGAAATCCACTGGCTCGTTTATTTCACAGCTGCGAGAAATCGATCAGGTGCGTGAACTGCTGACCTCGACGACCGTCGGGGCGGCAGCCGACATGCCGTTCGTTTTGCTGTTTCTCGGCATCATGGCGATGATCGGCGGTCCGCTGGTGTTTATTCCCATGCTGGCAATCCCGCTGATTGTCATCCCCGGCCTGCTGCTGCAATGGCCGATGGCGAAGCTCGCCAAAGAAGGGATGCGTGAAAGCGCATTGCGCAATGCGGTGCTGGTCGAATCCATTGAAGGGATCGAAGATATTAAAGCGTTGCAGGCCGAACCCTACTTCCAGCGCCAGTGGGAACAAACTCACGAAGTCAGCGCCGCTATCGGGATGAAGCAGCGCGTATGGGGCGCACGGCTCAGCGGCTGGGCATCGACCGTTCAACAGCTCACCTATGCTGGCATGCTGGTCTTCGGCTGCTATCTGGTGATGGCGGGCGATATCACCACCGGTACGCTCGTGGCCTGTAGCCTGCTTTCCTCCCGTACCATCGCCCCGCTCATGCAGCTAACAATGGTATTTTCCCGCTGGCAGCATGCGAAAACCGCCATGACCGGGCTGGATGACCTCCTGCAAAAACCGCTGGATCGGCCGGAAGAGGGAAAAATGGCGCACTGTCCGATCCTTCAAGGACACTTCCAACTGCACAACGTGCAATACAGCTACGACCCCGAAAAGGGCGATACCGCCTTGCAGGTCGGCAAGCTGGAGATCAAACCGGGCGAAAAAGTGGCGCTGCTGGGTAAGGTCGGTGCGGGGAAATCCACGCTGCTCAAGCTGCTTGCCAATCAGGCCACCGCGACGCGCGGCAAGGTCATTATTGATGGCGTTGATATCAGCCAGATCGATCCGGCAGATGTCCGCCGCCAGTTGGGTTTTCTGTCACAGGAATCGCGCCTGTTCTTCGGCAGCCTGCGGCAAAACCTGATGCTCGGCAACCCACACGCGACTGAGCAGGAACTGTTGCAGGTGCTGCGTATTAGCGGCGCGCTCAGCCTGATCCAACAGGATGCTTCCAGTCTGGATCGCATTATTCATGAAGGCGGGCGCGGTTTATCCGGCGGGCAGCGGCAGATGATCCTGCTTAGCAGGATGCTGTTACGTAATCCCCAGATCGTGTTGCTGGATGAACCCACCGCGTCGATGGATGAACAGCTGGAAAGCCACGTTATCCACCAGCTAAGCAGCTGGCTCACGGGACGCACGCTGGTACTGGTGACACACCGCCCAGCGCTGCTCAAGTTGGTTGACCGCGTGGTCGTCATGGATGGCGGGCGCATCGTGGCGGATGGCCCGCGCGATCAGATCCTGAAAGCGGTCAGCAAACCGGCAGACACCGCACAGAGCGTGGCGTAAGGGGAAAGACAATGAGTAGCATCACTATCCATGATGACCTGAAACGCCAGGGGCGACGCGTCTCCGCCATTATCTGGCTCAGCCTGCTGGGGCTGATCGCGTTTTTTATCTGGGCCACCTTCGCCGTACTGGATGAGGTTTCCGTCGGGAGCGGCAAAGTCACGCCGTCGACCCGCGCACAGGTGATTGAAAGCCTGGACGGCGGGATCATCGGGCAGATCTATGTGCAGCAGGGTAACGTTGTCGAGAAGGGTCAGGTACTGGCGCAGCTGGACATCAACCGCTTCCAGTCCGTCTACGGCGAAGCCTTCTCCCGCGTGCAAACGCTGCGCGCCTCCGCCGAACGCCTGCACGCCGAGCTCAGCGGCGCACCGCTAATCTTCAGCGAAGAAACCATGAAGGAGCCAGCGCTAGCCGCACGTGAACGTCAGCTTTATGAATCACGCTTGCGCAATCGCGATGAAACGGTCGCCAATCTGCAACAGTCTATGCGGCTGGTGGAGCAAGAGCTGCGGATGACGGAGCCGCTGGTACAGCGCGGTGCCGCCAGCGCCGTCGAGGTGATTCGATTACGCCGTCAGATTAGCGAAATTCGCGGAAAAATCGACGAAGCGAACAACCAATATGCCGTACGGGCGCGGGAAGAACAGGTCAAAAACAACGCCGATCTGGAAGCCCAGATGGAAGTAGTCAGTGGAAAAGCCGACCAGCTCAAGCGCGCTACCATCACGTCACCGGTACGCGGTATTGTGAAAGACATTCAGGTAACGACCGTGGGCGGCGTGCTGCAACCGGGCGGCAAGCTGATGGAAATTGTACCGCTGGAAGATCAGTTGCTGATCGAAACCCGCATCAACCCGCGCGATATTGCCTATATCCGGCCGGGTTTGCCCGCCACGGTCAAAATCACCGCCTATGATGCTTCCATCTACGGCAATTTAACGGGCGAAGTCGAAAGCGTGTCGCCGGATACCCTTCAGGACGAAGTCAGGCGCGATCAGTTTTATTATCGAGTCTATGTGCGCACCACGCAGGCAGAGCTGACCAACAAAGCCGGGGAAAAATTCCCCATCGTGCCCGGCATGGTCGCTAGCGTGGAGATAAAAACCGGTCAAAAAAGCGTGATGGACTATCTGATTAAACCGCTGAATAAGGTCAATGAAGCGCTGCGTGAGCGTTAAATTCGCTCTTGTTATAACAGCGCCGCACGGTTTCCCGCACGGCGCTGCTATGACAGAACGATTTTTTAATCGCGTTACTTCTTAACGGTGACGTTCTTGATCTGCCATGTGCTATCACTGGTCAGTTTGACGTTCTTCATCGTCACTTCGATCGGCTTTTTCGCGTTCTCACCGTTCAGCACGACCACGCCTTTGGTTTGGGACGTAATATCTTTAAACGTAATGTCGCTCCAGTCAGGCACATTACTTCCCTCTTTCTTCTCATACACCGTATCAATCACGATCGGTTTCGCCACATTCTTCATGACCACATTGCTATACCGAACGCCATTGACCACCCCGGCAGCCGATTTGTCACTTTTAATGCGTAAGCCATTCGTGGTGCCGTTCATGTTCAGATCATCGACCGTCACATTGTAAACGCCCATCGTTTCGCTGCCGATCGACATGCCGTGTCCGGTTCCGAACTCGTTATGCAAAATGGAAACATTGCGCGTCTCGGCACGGCCTTTATAGGCTTTGATCGCCACATTATCGTCGCCTGTCGAAATACTGCTGTGGGCAATGGTGATGTTTTTTGATGACATCGGATCGATCCCGTCGGTGTTTCTGGCGGTGGACGGCGTTTTGATCGTCGTTTTCCAGGCGGTGAAACCATCACCATCGCTGAACACGACGTGGAAGTTCGGGGAGTTAATGAGGGAAACGTTATACAGCGTGAAATTCTTGCTCTTATTAATCTGAATCAGCCGGGGGGTATTCTGTTTTAGCTTTTTCACTTTAGCATCGGCAGCCAGATCCCACCAGCTCACCTTTTTATCCTGAAGCTTCACGCCCCCTTGCCCGTCAATCGTGCCCGGCCCATAGATTCCGCTATTTGTCGTGCTCGTGGCGGTAATAAATGCATCACAACCTTTGCCGTTTTTATCAACCACGCCACAGGATGATGGCGCATTCTCAAAAGACTTGGCGTTATTCACCGCTCGCAGCGTCACCCCTTTGTCGATTAATAAGCTGACACCTGAAGGCAGGGAAAGCGGGCCGCTCAGAAAGACAGACGAACTTCCTGTACTCAGCCTTACCGCTTTTCCTTGTCCACAATTATTCAACGCTTTTTGAATGGTGCTGGTGGCCGTGCTACTGTCCGCTTTAAGCACCGTACAGGAAGACGGTACTTTCGGCTCACTCACCGTTCGTGAGTCAGAAGCAAATGCCGATGCGCTGAACAGCCCGATGAGCCCTAATGATAGTGATAAAACTCGCTTGCCTGATTGATATTCCATGTCAAACCTTCCCTTATAGATATCCGCAATTTCTTGTGACTAAAAAAGAATGGCGCATTCTTTTTTCTTAATTAAGAAAAATGAAACGTCTTTATAGAAACTAAAAATTGTCGCATATGAATATGTAGAGTAATAAAATTCCGTTTACATAAAAATTTGCCAATGTTTATTAAAAGAAGCATCCAGTTTTATGCATGATTAAATTATCACCAGAAAAGTAAATGGCACATCAACGAAACGTGGAAACAAACCGAATCCCATCACGCACAGCCGTAGGCGAGTGATAAGATTTTCACCTCGCTACATCCTTCACTTTTCTTATTCTCTTAATAAGAACCTTCCGAATATTTATTAATCCAAAAGAAATAATTAAACAGAATATAATAAACGAGAAATAAAATTAAAAATAAAATAATAACAGACTAAATTAAATAATCTGATTAACCTCAACAATTTCGCCGAATTATTATTCATTTCATATTCTCTGCTATATAATCCTTTTCGATGCGCAAGGACTCCCTCTTTATTTGGAATAAATAAAGAGAAAAAATATCCGTTTAATTTACAAGGAAAAACACATGTTTAAGTATTTAACACCGATATTTTTATGCACCGCTGCTATTTCTTTTCAGGCTCAAGCTGATGACACCATGTTGATGCTGCTGAAAAAAGACAATGCCACCTATTTAAGCTGGTCTACCGATGCAGGCAATGTTGTTCGCCAGGATGTGTATCGCAGCACCAGTAGTGCTCAGGCAGGCAGCGAAAAAATCGCAGAGCTCAATTCCACAGACAGAACCTTTACCGATTTAACCGCCAATCCACAGTCAGACTATTGGTATTGGGTGGATACCGTTAGCGGTAATAATAGCGTTCTGAAATCTAATGCCGCCTCAACGGCACCTGCGCCATTGCGTGCAGCGCCGCTTAAGGCAGCCAGTCCAGAATGTAAAGCGGGTGCGGTAATTAAAAACAAAACCGTCGACTGCGGTGGTATTACTCTGGGTTTGAGCTGTTCAGGCGACAGTGATAAGCAGCCTCCTGTTATCACGCTGGAAAATGCCACCATTAAGAACCTGCGCATCTCTGAAAAAGGCGGTTCTGACGGTATCCACTGTAAGTCAGGCAACTGCCGTATTGAAAACGTGATCTGGGAAGACGTTTGTGAAGATGCGGCAACCAATCTGGGTAACACCATGACCATCGTCGGCGGTGTTGCCCATAACACCACCAATGGCCCTGGCGGCAAGCCAGACAAAGTGCTGCAGCAGAACTCCAAAAACAGCCACACTATCGTACAGGGCAACTTCACCCTGACCGGTCAGCACGGCAAACTGTGGCGCTCTTGCGGTGACTGCACCAACAACGGTGGCCCACGCAACCTGACTATCATCAGCGCAACCGTTAACGGCACCATCGACAGCATCGCTGGCGTAAACCGTAACTTTGGCGATGTCGCTGAAATCCGCGATCTGCGTATTAAAGGCTACAAAGCGGGTAAACCACCTGTATGTGAAGAGTTTAAAGGTATAGAGAAAGGGAAAGGGAAGACCGAGAAATACGGCGAACAATGGGATACCAAGAACTGCAAAGTCAGCCGTTCAAACGTTAAAGCCCTGTAATTCTGCCAGCAGAATTCACATATAAATTAATACCTCCTCTGGGGTCCCGACGCATCAGTCACCTGCAGACCGTGCTTGAATAAGCACGGTCTGTTTCATTTCATCACCCTTGCTGCAATTCGGTAAACAGCGTGCGTTTCAACGCCAGCTCGACGCCACGCAGTTCCGCCAGTCCTTTCAACCGCCCAATTGCCGAGTAGCCGGGGTTGGTTTTCTTTTTCAGATCGTCCAGCATCTGATGCCCGTGATCTGGCCGCATCGGGATCGGACGGCGATCGCCCGCCTTCTGACGCCGCAATTCTTCCGCCAGAATGGCTTTGATAATCGCCACCATATCCACATCCCCCTGCAAATGCGCCCCTTCATGGAAGGAATTGGGATTCTTCTCGCGACAGGTCGCACGCAGATGGGTGAAATGCACGCGATCGGCAAATGTTTCCAGCATGGTCACCAGATCGTTATCGGCCCGTACGCCGTACGATCCTGTGCAGAAGGTAAAGCCGTTATGCAGGCTATCGACCGTCTGTTTCAGCCAGCGCATGTCGTCAATCGTCGACATCACGCGCGGTAGCCCAAGAATCGGACGCGGTGGATCGTCCGGGTGAATGGCAAGGCGAAGGCCAACGGCTTCCGCAACGGGCACAATCTCACGGAGGAAATACCCAAGGTGCTCGCGCAGTTTCACATGGTCGATACCATCATATTCCGCCAGACGGCCGCGGAATTGCTCCAGCGTATAGCCCTCTTCCGAGCCCGGCAGCCCGGCGATAATGTTGCCTGTCAGGCGCGCGATATCCTCTTCGCTCATTGCACGGAAGTAGTCGGCAGCCTGTGCCTGTTCATCCGCCGTGTAGTCTTTTTCAGCACCGTGACGCTTAAGGATATGCAGTTCAAAAGCGGCAAAGGCAATATGATCGAAACGCAGCGCCTTTGAACCATCCGGCAGAACATGCTCCAGATCGGTTCGCGTCCAGTCCAGTACAGGCATGAAGTTATAACACACCGTATCGATGCCGCACTGCGCCAGGTTACGCAGCGATTGCTGGTAATTGGCAATATGCTGCTGATAATTCCCCGTCTGGGTTTTGATCTCTTCATGAACCGGTACGCTTTCCACCACCGACCATACCAGCCCTTTTGCCTTCAATTCGGCTTTGCGCTTTTCAATCTCTTCAACCGACCAGATTTCGCCATTGGGGATGTGGTGCAATGCCGTCACCACGCCGGTCGCTCCGGCTTGTCGAACATCATCCAGTGAGACAGGATCGTTCGGGCCGTACCAACGCCAGGTTTGTTCCATACCGAGTTACCCTTTTATTTTCGTCAAGATAGTGAGTTTTCGTCGAGCTTGTTAGTTTTCGTCGAGAATAGGAAAAGCCTACCTCACCGGGACAGGCTGTCAAACGAAACTCACGAATTGATTGACCAATTACACAAAAAATTCGCATTTTGGACTAACATCATGCGTATTTAGGCTGAAACCGTGAGGAAAAGAGTCAGGAATGGGTTATTTGGTCTGATATCTTTTCTCTCCGTACACCGATGCGATGCCGGAGAGAAAATTCATACAGGGACATATACCCTAAATAATTCGAGTTTCAGGAAGGCGGCAAGAGAAGACATCCCGATGAGCTTACTTAGGTAAGTGATTCGGGTGGGTGAACGCAGCCAACGCACATGCAACTTGAAGTATGACGGGTATACAGGGGAATCAGGATTCCAGACGAGAAGGAACAGACTCGAACAGGTAGCCGTCGAAGGCCGGATCGTCCACGTTCGAGATTTCCAGCAGTTTAATTTTTACGTTTTCCAGATGCTGCCACATTGCCTGACGCGCCATGTTCACATCGCGCCGAGACACGGCACGCAGGATTTTTTCATGATCGTCCAGCCACTGGCGCTGATAGCTGAAATCGTCGGTATGGGAGTGAATGCCCTGCCACATTGGGCTGCGTTTACGCGCCTGCCACACCTCATACACCATATTGGCTAAGACGCTGTTTTGAGTGGACTGCGCCAGCAGGCAATGGAATTGTTCATCGGCGCTTTCATCCACGCTGCCGTTCTCAAGCGATGCCCGTTCTTGTTCAATGGCCTGCCGCATTTTTAAGATGTCGCTCTTGGTCGCCTGCATCGCGGCAAACGCCGCAACTTCACCTTCCAGCAACTGACGCGCCTGCATCAGCTCGAAGGGGCCATAGCCGCTGTCCACCACGCTGTCTTTTCCCTGCGCGCTTGGCAGTTGCATGACATAAACGCCAGAGCCTTTACGCACCTCAATCAGCTTTTCCAGTTCCAGCATGATCAGGGCTTCACGCACCACGCTGCGGCTGACGTTGTAGGTTTCAGCAATATCACGCTCGGGAGGCAAGCGGTCGCCAATCTGATAGTTTCCCTTCAGAATTTCCGCGCGAAGATTGTCGCCAATCTGCTGATATAAACGCATACCGCCATCCCTTTATTCAACATCGGCCACCGCAATATTGGCCTGACCAAAAGACAGAAAAAACGCCAGAGTTGTCCGAAGTATAACATGAAGCCATACAGCGCAGCACGTTGAGCAATCTGCACGCGAAATAATTTCAGATATAGTGTTGTCGAAACGCCATTACCCCGTTCGCGAGCAGATTGATGTTGCCCAATAGGCAAGGAGCATAAATGACAATAAACGTATTCCGGTTCGTTTCGTGGACCACCTGGAAGCAGGTGATGGCGAGCCTGTTCACTCTGGTCGGTGTGCTTTTTATCGTGGGATGCAATAGCAGTTCGCGCGACATCGCGCCACTAGGGCAAACGTCATTCGAGCGTTATCAGCAAGACACGACGCGTTGGGTAGAACAACACCGCGCCTTCCAAACCACGGATAAACAGCTGGAATTACGCTGGAACACCCCCAGCGAAACCCGCCCCCTCGGTCAGCCACAGAAAGCCATCTTATTGGTGCACGGATTGGGAGATTCACCCGGTTCATTCACTGACATCACCCCAAAATTGGTCGAACAGGGATTTCTGGTCAGAACCGTGCTGTTACCGGGGCATGGCACCCAGCCATCCGATCTGCTGCACGTCACCGTCGATGACTGGCGCGAAGTCGTCGCCGAACAGGCCGCTATTCTCAGTAAAGAAGTCGATGAGGTCTATCTGGGCGGTTTTTCCACCGGTGGCAATCTGGTGCTGGAATACGCGTTGCAACACCCTGAAATCAAAGGGCTGGTGCTGTTTTCGCCCGCGATTAAATCCAATGAAAAATACGACTTCATGACGCCGCTGCTGTCCGTGTTTACCGACTGGCTGATGCCGCCGCGCCCTGGCTATCCTCAGCAGTTGGCAACCCGCTATATGCGTGTGCCGACCAACGGTTTCGCCCAATATTATTATTCCAGCAGTGGGGTGCGTTCAGAGCTTGCCAAAAAGTCTTATGACAAACCGGTGCTAATCGTGCTGGCGGAACATGATTCCGTCGTCGATACAACGTACATTGTCGACACGTTCGATAAACAGTTTACCCACCCGCGCAGCCGTCTGATCTGGTATGGCGATCGCCCTGCCGGTATCCATTCCTCACGCGTGTTGGTGCGGACAGGCTCGCTGCCCGACTGGCGCATCAGCCAGTTCTCGCACATGTCGCTCCTGTTCTCACCAGACAATAAGGAATACGGCAAAACCGGAGCGATCGTCATCTGCGCCAACGGCCAACCCCTGAACGACCTAAAAACCTGTCAGGATCGCAGCACGCTGTGGTATTCCGACTGGGGATACGTGGAAAATGGCAAAACCCATGTGCGCCTGACCTTTAACCCCTACTTCGACTGGCAAAATCAGATCATGGCAAACGTACTGGACGCGCAATAGCCTTACCGAAAACGGGGAGTTGTCATCATTTGGTCATCAAGGGCAGGTATTTTGACTTAAAGATAAATCCGCCCAAAGATTAACCATGATCGCCATGCCCGTTCCTTGCGCCCGACCACTCCTCCGGGGTACACCGGTGGCGCGAGATCTTTGTATTCCTCTGCCGGATGTTTCTCCTGACACCGACAATGCCACCGTATTGCAGCTGTTCAGTAAGAATAAAGAATGGGTCAGCCTGCCTGTCGTGGAGGATGGACGCCCTTTCGGCCTCATCAACCGCCATATTTTTCTCTCGCAGATGTCTCGGCCTTTTTATCGTGAGCTGTACGACAAAAAGAGCTGTATCGCGTTTATGGATAAAAACCCGCTGATTATCGACGCGCTGGCATCGTTGAACGACGTCGCCGATCAAACGGTGATTACCGGTGATAAATCGCTGACGGACGGCTTTATGATCACCGAGAACGGGCGTTATATCGGTATCGGATTAGGCATCGATCTGATCAAGGCCGTCTCCGATATGCACCTGCGCCAACATCAGCAAATTATGCAGAGCATCGAATATGCCAGCGTGATTCAGACAGCGATGCTGACAACGTCAACGCAGGCGATGTCCCGCACGCTTGCCGACTGGTGTCTAGCCTGGGAACCGCGAGACTGTGTCGGCGGCGACTGTTATGCCTTTAAAACCTATCAGAACGGCTGGCTTGCCGCCGTCGCGGACTGTACCGGACACGGCGTACCCGGCGCATTCATGACGCTGATTTTCTCTTCCGCGCTGGAACAGGCGCTAACACAGCACGGCCCGATGCTGCCAGCGCAGCTATTACAGGCGATCAACCGTCATATCAAAGATACGCTGGGGCAGCGTGACGAAGCGCGTCAGCTTTCTACCTCTAACGACGGCTGCGACGCGATGCTGGTGTTCTGCGATATGACGCGCAACACACTGACGTTTTCCGGCGCGCGCATGCCCGCCTTCATGCTGCAACGCGGTACCGGACAACTGACGCCGCTCCAGTGCGATCGTATGGGGGTCGGCTACACCGAAACGCCTTATGACTACCAGTGGTCGAGCTATGAATTGCCGCTTCATGATAACGATATGTTCTTCACCACCACGGATGGCTTGACGGATCAAATCGGCGGGGAACGCCGGATTATGTTTGGTAAACGTCGCCTACAGGAGTACCTCCAGCACCATCAACATCAGCCGATGCGCGAACTGGCTAACCAGCTCCTGTCGGCACACAAGATCTACCAGGGCGATCAGACCCGGCGAGACGATTTAACATTTTGGGGCTTCCGACATTGTTCGACTTTTGTTTAATCAGGCAGACAGAATGATGCCAAACATCAAATACACTGAATTTTTTTCGCCCTCACACCAGCATGACATCACGCTGTATTACGTGGGCTATTTTTCACAAAACATCATCAGTTCACTGGCCGAAACTATGCGGCTACAGCTGGAGAAAAAGCAGCTTCCTGCCGGCATCCGTCGCCGACTGTTCTCTACGTTCGTCGAAATGGTGCAGAACATTACCCGCTATTCCGCTGCACCGTTAACCGCGCTCGATCACACCGTCGAAGTCCGTCATGGCTCCGTGTGTCTGGGTTACGAAAATGGGAAATACTTCCTGTTGTGCGCCAACCCGATACACCCCGACGATGTCGAGACGCTGCGGGGACGTCTTGAACCGCTGCGCGGCATGACGCTTGATGAAATCCGACTCGCCTACAAAGTCTCTCTGCGTGATGAAACCCCGTCATCAAGCAAAGGCGCGGACATGGGGCTATTGACCGTCGCGCGGGATGCCAGTGAGCCACTCCAGTTTACGTTTCGGGCCGATGTATCAACGGGGCTATCTACGTTTTATCTGAAGGCAATCATTTGACATGAAAAATATAACAACCCTAAGCAACCTCCATATTTCGGGGACATCCTGTACCCCGACGGTTGATTTTCACTTTGACACACACCGTCTCTATCTTTCCGGCGAATCTTACCCTGAGAACGCCGCGGCGTTTTATCGCCCGCTGCTCACCGAGATTCAGGCGTATATGGACGCGTTGACGGCCTACGCCGAAACGATGCCGCCGGATGAAGCACTGCCGAGCATCGAAATTCACGTCTCCCTGATTTATTTCAACAGTTCCAGCACCAAGATGCTGTTCAGTTTATTCAATCTGCTTAATCAGGCTGCGGAACAGACGCTCTCGATTGCGCTGTATTGGTATTACGACAAAGACGACGACATTGCGGAAGAATTTGGTGAAGAGCTTCACATCGATTTCCCTGCCCTGACCTTTCACAGCACCATTTTGAGTGATAATCATGAGCACAATTGAATTGTTTACACCGGAATACGACATTCTGCTCGCCGCGCGCAATATCGCTAACCAGCAGGAAAGGCCAGCCGAAGTCTATCGCGACACGCTGCTGGCATTAACCGACCACTATCAGCGGCTAGTACGCGAGTCGCACCGCCTGATTTCACGCAGCGACCGGGCGGAGAAAGAGCTGAACCGTCTGAACGCGCAGCTCAATCAGTTGGCCGTCGAGCTGGAATACAAAGCCAGCCACGATCCGCTGACCAGCGTGTATAACCGCGGCGCGATTATTGAACGCATCAACCACGCGCTGGAGCGCAATCAGGCCGCGCTCATCGTGCTGGATATCGATCACTTCAAGCAGGTGAATGATACCTATGGTCACCCCACCGGCGACGCCGTGATCTGCGATCTGGTCTCGCGCGTGCAGAACGTGCTGAATACCACCAGCAGCATTGGTCGTGTCGGCGGTGAAGAGTTCACCATTCTGCTGGAAGGGCACACGCTCATGCAGGCCGTCTCACTCGCCAGCCGCCTGCATCAGGATCTCAACAGAATGCCGCTCAGCGTACTGCCGCAACAGCGCGTCACCGCCAGCTTTGGCGTCAGCTGGGCCCCACAGAAAACCCGTTTCGATGCGCTCTACAGTGCCGCAGATGCGGCGCTCTATCAGGCCAAGGAAAAAGGCAGAAATCGCGTGGAGTTTCAGTAAGTCGCAGGCTGGGCGATTGCCGTCGCCCTGACTCATGACCATAATAGGGGTATCGGCTTCTCCGAGACAGACTCCCTCTATGCGATTCGATTTAACCGATCTCCGGCTGTTTCTCAATACTCAGAAAGCAGGCAGCATTACCGGTGGCGCAGCGGCGTCCAGCCTGACCGTGCAGGCCGCCAGTGAGCGAATCCGGGGAATGGAAGATGAACTTGGCGTGCCGCTGCTGCTACGCTCAAAGGCGGGTGTCTCACTCACCGACGCGGGCTTTTCGCTGGCGCACCATGCCCATATTATCCTGCGTCAGGTAGACCATATGCGCAGCGAATTACACCAGTACAGCAAAGGGCTGCGCGGCCATATTCCGCTGCTGTGCAACTCTGCGGCGCTGAATGAATATTTGCCCGCCCTGCTGGGCCGCTATCTGGTGGTCTGCCCGCAGATATCCGTGGCGGTGAATGAAAAACTCAGTCGCGATATCGTCGATGCGATTCGCAATCAAACCGCCGATCTTGGCATTGTGGCCGATTCCGTGCCGCTCGACGGGCTGGAAACGCGCCCGTTTCGTCAGGACGAACTGGTGGTTGTCGTTCCCCGTGATAGCATCTGGTCTGGCGCACAGCAGCTCACCTTTTCCGCCATTGCCGACGCCGAATTTATCGGGCTTAGCGAAGGCGCGGCTTTGCAGGAACACATTGACGAACATGCCAAAAGGTTAGGAAAACGCCTCAATTACCGCGTGCGTCTTGCCAGCTTCGACGCCGTCACGCAGGTGATTCACAGCGGTATCGGTATTGGCATTCTTCCACGACATGCAGCACAGCGCATGATGGAACGGCTGGCGATTCGCACGATCCCGCTAGCAGACGACTGGGCGACGCGTAATCTGGTGGTCTGCTCCCGCCAGTTTTCCGCACTGCCCGGTTATGTTCAGGATTTCGTGACGTTTATTACGACAGAGAACGCAGCAGGTTAAAGTAGCCCGCGTGCCGCCATGTATCCGCCCAGTGCTATCAACCCGATGAAGAAGCAGCGCCGGAAAACCGCTTCGCTAATCGCGTGGCGCAGGCGTTGCCCCATCATCATGCCCAGCAGCGCGGGAATCAGCGCCAGCATCGACTGCCAGAGATTGATGCCCTGTAGCCCCATCCCCTGCATCAGCTGTAGCGCCAACCCCAGCGTGGAAACGGTAAACGCCAGCCCCAGCGCCTGCACCAGATCGTTTTTATTGAGCCGCAGGCATTGCAGGTAAGGCACGGCAGGAATGACGAAGACGCCTGTTGCCGCCGTGATAGCGCCGGTGATGTAGCCCACCAGCGGCGACAGCCAGATTTCATGACGTCCCGGCTGCGGCAACGTCGTCGCCATGATTCCCCACAGGCCATAAACCACTAAAATGCCGCCGAGCGCCGCGCTCGTCCATGACGATGATGAGGTCAGCGCCGGCAGACCATTCCAGAACGTCCCAATAATGATCCCGGCAAACAGCGTCCAAAATCGTTTAATCAGGCTGAGAAAGGCAGGGCCACAGGCAAGTTGCCAAATGTTGGTCACCAGCGAAGGGACGATCAAGAGCCCTGCCGCACTGGCGGCGGGCATCACCAGCGTTAACAGGCCCATCGCGATGGTCGGCAACCCCAGACCAATCACGCCTTTCACCACGCCAGCCAGCAGGAACACCACCATCATCGTCGTCATTCATCGCCTCGGTTTGTTGCGCCATAGGAAGAACCCTATGCAGGAATAGTCCGATGAAGACGCTGCTGGTGTCTATGCGGATTGTATTGAGGGTGATTCAGGGAAAATTTGAGGCAAAAGGAGGATTAGGAAGAGTGAGATTTCGCATCGCATGCGATGCGGCGACTGCTCATGGGGTTGTCGTTATCTGGCGTAAAAAATTATGCAGCGGTGGGCGTGACCGCCGAGTGAGCGACAGGACGTCGCGAAAGCCAGTGCCGCGTAGGGAACGCGTCACTGGCGGCTCGGTTAGCGGTCACGAATGCCGATGGCACCGCGCAGCGGCATAATTTATGCCAGAAGCCTGGGTTCGCAGGGCGGCGGCGACTGAGCGCCCTGCGTCGGGCGCGTATTCGGTATAGCATATGAATAACCGCGTTATGGCGCACGAAACTGTCTCTGCGTCTGCATTGAAAATATGACGAAGAGACAGCCTGTAAAGGGAAGAGCTTAGTAGCTCTGGTTCTGTCGTGCGCGGCCTACGGCCTCACCCAACTGCCATACGGCCATCGCGTAGTGTGTGCTGTGGTTGTAGCGCGTGATGGTGTAGAAGTTCGGCAGTCCGTACCAGTATTGGTAGCCCGTGCCGATGTCCAGCCGCAGCAGGCTGGCTTCACTGTATCCCGCCAGCGAATGCTGTGGCGTTAATCCCGCGGCCTGGAGTTCCGTGAGCGAGTAGCGGGTATTGAAACCGTTCGGGAGCAGCGGAGCCTGACCGTTTGCCTGCACCGCCACAGGCGCGCCTTTCACCCATCCGTGTGCTTTGAAATAATTGGCTACGCTGCCAATCGCGTCCACCGGATCCCACAAGTTAGTATGTCCGTTGCCGTCGAAATCCACCGCGTAGTTCTTGAAGGATGACGGCATAAACTGCCCATAGCCCATCGCCCCCGCGTAAGAGCCACGCAGGCTGAGCGGATCGTTGCCTTCTTTACGCGCCATCAGCAGGAAGGTTTCCAGCTCGCCCGCAAAGTAATCGGCACGTCGCGGGTAATCAAACGCCAGCGTTGCCAGGGCATCAATGATGCGCGTTTTCCCCATCACTCGACCCCAGCGGGTTTCAACGCCAATAATGCCAACGATGATCTCAGGCGGAACGCCATAAATGTTCTGGGCGCGCTGTAGCGCATCCTGATATTGATTCCAGAACGCCACGCCGTTCTGCACGTTGTCTGGCGTAATAAACTGATTGCGATAACGGTTCCAGGCACCGTTCGGCCCTGAAGGCGGGCGCGATGTCGGGGCTTGTTTATCCATCAGACGAATCACCCAATCCAGACTTTTCGCCTGCACCAGCACATCATGCAGCTGCTGACGGTTAAAACCGTGCTCCAGCACCATTTTATCGACAAACCGTGCGGTAGCCGGGTTAGTCGCAAAATCACCGCCTAGCGGATGAACATTGTGTGCGGGTTCAAGCAGGAAGCCACCTTTAAAAGGATTACCTGAAGGCGCTTCTGCGGGAGGAGGGGCCGGCTGACTGCTACAGGCCGAGAGCAAAACGAGCAGAGGGAGAAAACGAACCAAATGACGCATCAGATATCCGTATAGCCAGGTAAGAAATCAATACAGGCTATGGTAAAGGATTGTCTGATGTGAAAAAACCAGCCAGAGGTGAAAAAATGCCGCGCGCCGCTCAAATAGAAGGCCGACGCGCGCGTTATTACATCCGAATCAGTTTTTCTTCACGAACTCGGACTTCAGCTTCATCGGGCCAAAACCGTCGATTTTACAATCAATATTGTGATCGCCTTCCACCAGACGAATGCCCTTCACACGGGTGCCAATTTTCAGCGGCGTTGAGCTACCTTTAACTTTCAGGTCTTTAATGACCGTTACCGTATCGCCATCCGCCAGCAGGTTACCGTTGGCATCTTTCACCACTAAAGCGTCATCCTGCGCTGGCGCATCGCCTGCCGCCGACCACTCATTTCCGCATTCCGGGCAGTTAAGCATCTCGCCTTCTTGCCAGGTATATTCAGAACTGCATTTTGGACAATGAGGTAACTGTTGCATGATAAACTCCTGAAAAATTCACAATAAAAAAGTAATAAATATCATTAGGTAACTACCATATTTTCGATATTTTACCCTTTTATGCGTATTTTTGATAGTGAAGCGCGTTTATCGTGACTTTACGGCTCATCCGACGCTGTTTCACCTTTTGCCGCCAGAAACGCAAGCAAGTCTTCTTGCGTTAACGCTTTGGAATACAGCCAGCCCTGCGCATACGCCACACCAAGGCTTTTCAGATAGGCTTCCTGATTCGAAGTCTCAATCCCTTCAGCAACAATATGCAGATTAAGGCAGTGCGCCATGCTAACAATATGAGACAGCACAATATCAGTCGGTGAATGGTCACTAATATTCCCAACAAAGGATTTGTCGATTTTAAGCTTATTGGCTTTTACCCGCTCAAGATACGACAGCCCGGAATAGCCAGTACCAAAATCATCAATCGCGACATCAATGCCTTGTTGCTGATACAGCTCCACCATCGGCGCCGCTTTCTGGGGTTCGATCATCGATGATTCGGTTAATTCGACATTAACATTAGCACCGTCGAGTTCGTATATGGCAACCTGCTCCACGAGATAATTGAAAACGGACATATCCTCAAATTCGGCCGCCTCAAGATTGATAGAGACAAACATGTCAGGGTAACTTTTTTTCAGTACGCTGGCCGTTTGTAGCGCCTCATTAATGACGAATAAAGTTAACGCTTTCATCAAGCCAACCTGACGAATCATGGGAATAAAAGAGTCTGGCGTAATCAGGTGACCGTCCGAATGACGCCAGCGAATCAGCGCTTCGCACCCCACGACCTGAGCGGTATCCAATTTAATAATCGGCTGATAATGTAATTCAAATTCTTTTTGCCTCAGCGCCTGATTGAGAACATAGCGCGGGCTTTGAATTACCAGGAATTTTCTGGTGATAATCTCTGATAGCAGCAGAGACATCAGCATAAAAATGGGAAAAACAGAGAAAAAAATCGTTAGGTAGAATGAAAATTTCGCAGGTTTATCCGCCCGGACTACTAAAGTAAGATCGCTATCCGGCAGGGGTTTCAAGACATAATATTTATCGTCAATATAAAATCTATCGGGGTTATTTCCCCCTGAAGTCAAACGGGAATAAATATGGCTACTCATCGAGTCCGACAGAATAACTCGACCGTCCAGCTTATTTTTTTCCAGTAATGCGTACTGGATATTATAGCTGTAGGAGGGGACATCCAGAAATGAACGTGGATTTAGCACCACAAGATGACGCGTTGCGCCGACATAAATCATCGGCTTATTTTTATTCAGCGGACTTTCGATTTTGTACCAAATATTATAGCTATTTTTATAGTGAAAATCGGGCGATGGAAGAAACATCGAATTAATGTCACTCAGCATCGAAGAACAGCGAGGCCGATTCCCATCGATATAGACCACATCCTGGATATAATCATTGTCGTAAGCAATTTTACGCAATAAATCCAGATGCGGACTATCACAATAAGGTGGATAGTTTTTTTCTAAAATATCGAGTGCGGATGTGGCCTGCTGAATGATTTTCCCGGCATGTTCAACCGTAACATCAGAAAAATCATCCACTTCACTTTCAAACTGTCTGAGCGAAAATGTCGAATAAACCGCAAGCACTAACGCAAAAAGCGCAACCAAAGTAAAAAACAGGCTGGAGGATAATAAGAAAAAACTTTTCTTAAAATAGAGCGTTTGAAAATAGGCTAGAAGGCTTTTTTTCATAGGAGTGACGCAGCATCATTATGAGAAATCCAACATAGCACACAACCCTTCTCGACAATGTATCGATATCTCAAATAATTCTGATTTTAAGACATCGGTAACCGTCGAGTTCCACAGCGCCTCTCAGGCAAAGGCGACATCGCTATTTACTTTTCTATTTGCTTTCCTATTTACCTTAGAAAACAGCCAGTTGCTTTCTATCACTTTTTTCTTATCGCTATCGCGCTGTGATTTAATTGTAATGAGAACCATTATCATATTAACATAGCGCCCTATTATTGACCGTCGATACGTTTTTTCTATTTCTGCCCATGATATCTGACCACGCCACGCCCTCTGCTGAACTGACGCTCGAATCGCTCTATGGTTCGCATCACGGCTGGCTGAAGCACTGGCTAACGGGCAAGCTCCAATCCTCCTTTGACGCCGATGATATTGCTCAGGACACCTTCCTGCGCGTGATGAACGGCGAGTCGCTGACCGCAATCCGCGATCCTAAATCGTTTCTATGTACCGTTGCCAAACGCGTGATGGTCGATCTCTTTCGCCGCAATGCGCTGGAGATAGCCTATCTGGATAGGCTGGCGCAGTTGCCGGAGGCGCTTGCGCCCTCACCAGAGATCCAGCAACAGCAGCTTGAGACGCTCCAGCAGGTGGATCTCATGCTCGACGGCCTGAGCCACAAAGCACGACAGGCGTTTTTGCTTTCCCAGCTTGATGGCATGGCCTACGGCGAGATCGCCACACGGCTGAATGTCTCCATCAGTTCCGTCAAAAAATACGTTGCCAAAGCCACGGAGCATTGCCTGCTGTTCCGTCTGGAGCACGGGCTGTGAGCCTGACGCTAACCGATTCCCAGCGTCAGGCCTTGCGCTCCGCCTCGCATTGGTATGCGGTACTGAGCGACGAACGCGTGAGCCCCCAGCAAACTGAGAAATGGCAGCAGTGGTATGCGCAAAATCGGGATCACCAGTGGGCCTGGTCGCAGGTAGAAAATCTGCGCAGCCAGATGAACGTCGTGCCTGGCAACGTCGCTCACCGCGCCCTTCAGGATACGCAGCTTACTCGCCGCCGAGTGATGAAAAGTCTTTTACTGCTGTTAGGCGTTGGTGGCGGGTGGCAGCTTTGGCGTTCCGACACCGGAACGGGCCTTCGCGCCGATTACACCACGGCGAAAGGGGCAATCCGTCAGCAGCGTCTGGAAGACGGAACGTTGCTTTCGCTGAACACCGACAGCGCCGTCGATGTTCGCTTCGATCCACAGCAGCGGCGTATTCACCTCTGGTACGGCGAAATCGCGATTACCACCGGACAGGATGCCAGCAGCCGCCCTTTCTACGTGCAAACGCGACACGGGCAATTGACCGCACTCGGCACTGAATTTACGGTCCGTCAGGAATCCGACAGCACGCTACTGAGCGTGCAACATCATGCGGTGAAAGTCGTACTGGCCGACGATCCGGCCCAAGAGCGCATCGTGCGTCAGGGCGAAAGCCTGCGCTTCAGCGCGCGGGCTCTGGATGAAATCCAATCCGCAGAGGAAGAAGACAGCAACTGGGCGCAGGGCATTCTCAGTTTCAGCAATAAGCCGCTCGGCGATGTGATAGCGACGCTATCGCGCTATCGTCACGGCGTACTGCGCTGTAGCCCAGAGGTCGCGACGCTGCGGTTAAGCGGCACCTTCCCGCTGAAAAATACCGATACGGTGTTACAGATCATCGAGAAAACACTTCCTGTTAAAATTCAATACATTACTCGTTACTGGGTCAATATCCTTCCCGTAAGCTAAACGATAACGAAAAAAATTATCATTCTTGATTGTCCTTTTTCTCCCTCTCATTCGACTTAGGTGTATAGAACAAAAATGATGATGGAGATGTTATGACGCTCTTACGCGCCTTTCGTAAAGCAACCCCTTTAGCCATGGCGATACAGCTCAGCCTGCTGTCGACAGTCGGTCTTACGACAGGGATGGCCCACGCCGCGACAGTTCCCGCCACCGCACGCTACGATATTGCTGCTGGCGAGTTAGACAAAGCGCTCAACCACTATGCCGCCCGCAGCGGGATTACGCTGTCGGTCGATGCCAGCCTGACGCAGGGTAAACGCAGCAACGGCCTGCACGGCGACTACACCATTGACGGCGGTCTGAAAGCCCTGCTGGCGGGTAGCGGTCTGCAACTGAAGGCGCTCGGCGATAACGCCTGGACGCTGGAACCGATCCCAGCAGCAGCGGAAGAAACGCTGACGGTCGTTGGCGACTGGTTGGGGGAAGCGCGTGAAAATGACGTCTTTGAACACGCCGGCGCACGCGATGTGATCCGTCGTGAGGACTTCGCCAAGACCGGTGCCACCACGATGCGCGATGTCTTAAACCGTATGCCGGGCGTGTATGCGCCGGAAAATAACGGCACGGGCAGCCACGATCTGGCCATGAATTTTGGTATTCGTGGTCTCAGCCCGCGCCTTGCCAGCCGTTCCACCGTACTGATGGACGGCATTCCGGTGCCGTTTGCGCCCTACGGTCAGCCACAGCTTTCCCTCGCGCCCATCTCACTTGGCAATATGGACGCCATTGATGTCGTGCGCGGCGGCGGTGCCGTACGCTACGGGCCACAGAGCGTCGGCGGCGTCGTGAACTTCGTCACCCGGGCGATCCCGAAAGAATTTGGCATGAGCGCTGGCATAGAGGGCCAACACAGCCCGACGTCTTCACAACACAACCCGAAAGAAACGCACAACCTGCTGGTTGGCGGCACGGCGGATAACGGTTTTGGTTCGGCGCTGCTCTATTCCGGCACGCGCGGCAGCGACTGGCGCGAGCACAGCGCGACGCGCATTGACGACGTGATGCTGAAAAGCCGCTACGCGCCAAACGACGTGCACACGTTTAACAGCCTGCTGCAATATTACGATGGCAGCGCCGATATGCCGGGCGGCCTGTCGCGTGCCGATTACAATGCGGACCGCTGGCAGTCAACGCGTCCGTACGATCGCTTCTGGGGGCGTCGTCAGCTCGCCAGTCTGGGCTATCAATACCAGCCGGATCAGCAGCATAAATTCAATATTCAGGGCTTCTACACGCGCACGCTGCGCAGTGGCTATCTGGAACAGAATTCGATCATTACCCTGTCGCCACGCGAATATTGGGTACGTGGCATCGAACCGCGCTACAGCCAAAGTTTTACCCTCGGCTCTTCCGCTCATGAAGTGGGCGTCGGCTACCGCTATGTCATCGAATCCACCCATGAGGTGCGTTACTTCACCAGCACCGCCAGCAAGACGCTGCCAAGCGCCAGCAGCCCTATCGATCGCGAAACCCGTGCGGGTACAGAAGCGCACGCCTGGTACATCGACGACCGCGTTGATATCGGCAACTGGACAATTACGCCCGGAATGCGCTTTGAGCACATCAAATCTCATCAGGACAACACGCTGAAAGGCACGGGCGAAGCGGTCAGTTACAACGCCCCGCTGCCTGCCTTGAACGTGCTCTACCACGTTAACGAGAGTTGGAATCTTTATGCAAACACCGAAGGATCATTCGGCACCGTACAGTACAGCCGAATTGGCAAGGCTGCTCAAAGCGGCAAAGTGGAACCAGAAAAAGCGCGCACCTGGGAAGTCGGTTCCCGCTACGACGACGGCGCGCTGACGGCAGAAATGGGCGTTTTTCTGGTTAACTTCAATAACCAGTATGACTCCAATCAGACCAACAACACCGTCACCACGCGGGGAAAAACCCGCCATTCTGGGCTGGAAACACAGGCTCGTTATCATCTCTCCGAGTTGTCACCCCGCTTAGACGCGGTGTCAGTTTATGCGCGCTATGCCTATGTGAATGCTGAAATTCGCGAAGCGGGCGATACCTACGGCAATCAGGTGCCCTTCTCTTCAAAACATCGGGGAGGATTCGGCGTTGATTATCAGCCGGGCAACTGGACGTTCAACCTGAACAGCGAGTTCCAATCCAGCCAGTTCGCCGATAACGCTAACACCGTTGCCGAAAGCGCCGATGGCAGCGCCGGACGTATCCCCGGCTTTATGCTGTGGGGCGCACGCGCAGCTTACGACTTTGGCCCGCAGTTCTCGGATCTCAATCTGGCCTTTGGTGTGAAAAACCTGTTCGACCACGATTACTACACACGCTCGAACAGCGATGACAACAACAAAGGGATTTATGCCGGTCAGCCCCGCACCTTCTATATGCAGGGCTCGCTGAAATTCTGATCGCCATACGCGCTCGCCGGGCAACTGCCCGGCCTGACTAACGATCATGACTTATTCGATCACGATAATGACCACTATGGGGTTACGCTATGTCTGCTCTAATTCGCGTTGCACTGATTACTACGCTTTGCCTGTTCGGACTGGGCCGCGCCAATGCGGTAACCGTGCAGGATGAACAAGGTTCCTTTACGCTCGACACGCCGCCTCAGCGTATTGTGGTGCTGGAACTGTCTTTTGCCGATGCGCTGGCAGCGATAGATGTCAGCCCGGTCGGCATCGCCGATGACAACGATCCAGACCGGATCCTGACAGAAGTCCGCGAACACCTTAAACCCTGGCATTCCGTAGGCACGCGCGCACAGCCGAGCCTGGAAGCCATCAGCGCATTGAAGCCGGATTTGATTATCGCCGACAGCAGCCGTCATAGCGGCATTTACACGGCACTGAAAGCGATTGCACCAGTGCTGCTGCTGAAGTCGCGCAACGAAACCTATGAAGAGAACCTGCACTCAGCGGAGATCATCGGCAAGGTGTTGGGGAAAGACAGCGTGATGCAGGCTCGTCTGACCCAGCATCGCGAGACGATGAAAGCCTACGCCACCCAGCTTCCCCAAGGCACAAATGTGGTCTTCGGCACCTCACGCGAACAGCAGTTTAACCTGTACTCCAGCGATGCCTACACCGGCAGCGTGCTGGCCGCACTTGGCCTGAACGTCCCGAAACCCATTAACAATGCGCCGATGGCTTCCATCAATCTGGAACAGCTGCTGGCGATTAACCCACAGTGGCTGATCGTGACGCACTATCGCGAAGAAAGTATTGTGAAACGTTGGCAGCAAGATACGCTCTGGAACCTGCTGGAAGCGCAGCAAAAGCAGCAGATTGCCGCCGTTGACAGCAATGCCTGGGCGCGGATGCGCGGTATTTTTGCCGCGGAACGCATCGGCAGCGATACGGTGAAAATTTTTAAGCATCAGCCCGTTAGCGTCAGCAGCGAGCAATGAGGCAAAGTTTTCACCCATTCTGGCGTTGGGGATTGCCAATAGCGGCACTGCTGGGCGTGTTCTGGCTTAGCCTGTTCTGTTATTCCGCGATCCCCATTCCCGCCTTGAGTGCCCTCAAGGCACTGGTAACGGGATCGCCTTCTTCGCTCCCCGAGGCACTGGTGCTCAACCTGCGCCTGCCACGCAGTCTGGTTGCCGTCCTGATCGGCGCCAGTCTGGCATTGTCCGGTGCCCTGCTTCAGACGTTGACCCATAATCCTCTGGCTTCTCCTTCTCTGCTCGGCATCAACAGCGGCGCGGCGCTGGCAATGGCGCTGACCAGCGCATTCAGCTCTTCACTCTCCGGTTACCCTATCGCCTTTGTTGCCGCCTGCGGCGGCGGCCTGTGCTGGCTGATGGTGATGGCCGCAGGCGGCGGCTGGCGACAAACGCTCGATCGCAATCGGCTGATTCTGGCGGGCGTCGCGCTTTCTGCGCTGTGCATGGCCTTAACGCGGATTACGCTCCTGCTGGCGGAAGATCACGCCTATGGCATTTTTTACTGGCTGGCGGGTGGCGTATCGCACGCGCGCTGGGTGGAATTCTGGCAACTCTTCCCGTTCGTCATCACCGTCACTCCTGCTGTCCTGCTGCTGTCTAACCAGCTTAATCTGCTGAACATCGGTGACGTGAGCGCCCACACGCTGGGCGTCAACTTAGGTCGTCTGCGCCTGATCCTCAATCTGGCCGTGCTGATTCTGGTGGGGGCCTGCGTGAGCGTCGCCGGTCCGGTGGCGTTTATCGGTCTGTTAATTCCGCATCTGGCGCGTTTCTGGATCGGTTATGACCAAAGAAAGCTGCTCCCCATGAGCATGCTAATGGGTGCGGCGTTTATGTTACTGGCCGATCTGCTTGCCCGTGCGCTCGCCTGGCCGGGCGAACTGCCTGCTGGCGCGGTACTGGCACTGATCGGCGCTCCCTGTTTCGTGTGGCTGGCAAGGAGGCGAGGATAATGCGCCCCATGATTGTGTTCATCTCGATTACGCTGCTGCTACTCGCCACCAGCATTCTGTCGCTGCGCATGGGCGCGATTCCGCTGCCGTGGTCGGCGCTGATGAGTGGCTGGCATAGCGCCAGTGAACATCATTATGTACTGACGCAATACCGTTTGCCCCGCGTGCTGCTCGCGCTGTTCGTCGGCGCGGCACTGGCTATTTCCGGCGTGCTGGTGCAAGGGATTGTGCGTAACCCGCTGGCATCACCGGATATTCTCGGCGTGAACCACGCGGCGAGTCTGGCGACCGTCGGCGCACTGATGCTGGTGCCTGCGCTGCCCGTGATCTGGCTACCGCTGTTCGCGTTTATCGGGGGCATTGCCGGGCTGCTGCTCCTACGGATCATCGCGGGAACATCATCCCCGATGCGGCTGGCACTCATCGGCGTCGCGCTGTCTGCCACCTGGGCAAGCGTCACCGACTACCTGATTCTCTCCCGTCCGCAGGATATCAACAACGCGCTGCTGTGGCTGACGGGTAGCCTGTGGGGACGTGACTGGTCATTCGTGATGGTCGCGCTACCTGTCCTCTGCGTATTGATTCCGCTCAGCCTACGTTTTTGCCGCGATCTGGATTTGCTCGCGCTGGGCGACGACCGCGCCAGCACGCTGGGCGTGAATATCGGACGCATTCAGTTTTGGGGATTGGCACTCGCCGTCGCGCTCGCCGCAACCAGCGTGGCCGTGTGCGGGCCTATCGGCTTTATTAGCCTCGTGGTGCCGCATCTGATCCGCTATCTGGTGGGAGGGCGGCACCGCTGGCTCCTCCCAACTTCTGCCGTTGCCGGTGCGTTGGTACTGCTGCTGGCCGATCTGCTGGCGCGCACGCTGAACCCGCCAATGGAATTACCCGCAGGGGTGCTCACTGCCATTATCGGCGCGCCCTGGTTTTTTTGGCTTCTCGTGAGAATGCGCTAAATGGAACTGACAACACAAAACCTGACAGCGGGCTATGGCAACAAGCGTATTCTTGACGGATTGTCGCTGTCGCTACCCGCCGGAAAAATTACTGCCCTGCTCGGCCCCAACGGCTGCGGCAAGTCAACGCTGCTGAAGTGCTTTGCCAAGCTGCTTACCCCGGAATCCGGCGCTATTCAGCTCAACGGCAAGCCGCTCTCTGCGTTCTCTGCCCGCCAGCTCTCACGCCATCTGGCGCTGTTACCGCAGCAGCATTTGACGCCAGAGGGGATCACCGTGCGTGACATGGTGGCCTACGGGCGCAGCCCTTGGCTATCACTGTGGGGACGGTTATCGCCGGACGATCGCCAGCGCGTGCAGCTCGCAATGGAGAAGACGCACATCGTCGACCTCGCCGACAAACGGTTAACCGATTTGTCCGGTGGACAGCGTCAGCGGGCGTTTCTGGCGATGCTGCTGGCGCAGGATACGCCCGTCGTCCTGCTCGATGAACCGACAACCTACCTCGATATCAATCATCAGGTCGAGTTAATGAAACTGCTGCGTGAACTCAATCAGGCTGGCAAAACGGTCGTGACCGTCCTGCATGATCTGAATCAGGCCAGCCGCTACTGCGATCATCTGGTGATGCTGGCAGGTGGACGCGTGATGGCGCAGGGCTCACCGCACGAGGTAATGAAACCGGCATTACTACAGCAGGTGTTCAGCATTGATGCGGAGATCCACGCCGAACCCGTATCAGGACAGCCAATGTGTGTGGTGCGGTGATAGCGGGTCCTATTTTTTATCCAGCATTCGTGGGCATAACCACCTCATAAAAATATTTATGCCCCTTCAAAAATAGCCTTGTTAGCCGCGAGCCAGCAGAACCGCTACTCTGCCTGTGTGACATGGGATCAATACGCGTAATGGAAACAACATCATAGCGATCAGCTCAAACCATCAGGATTTAAGGAAGCGTGATATGGGATTAAAATTGCATCATCTTAATGATTCGCGGTCTGTTCGTATCCTCTGGCTGCTTGAAGAAGCAGGGATACCTTATGAGCTTGTCAGATATCAGCGGGATGAAAAAACGCATTTAGCACCGGCCTCCTTGAGAGCGATCCATCCTTTAGGTAAATCGCCGTTGATTGAAGAAGATGGCAAGATCATCGCAGAATCCGGCGCTATCGTTGAATACTTGATCAATCGCCACGCAAAACACCTGGCCCCGGATGCAAGCACGACCGAATACATTGACTACCTTCAATGGATACACTTTGCGGAAAGCTCCGCCATGCTCCCGGTTTTATTGAAGATCTTTGGCGAGTTTGAAAAGAATACCGGCACCACGCTGAATTTCCTCGAAGATTACGCTGACAACGAATTCGAGAAAGTCTTTTCATTCTTAGACGATGCGTTATCTTCACGGGAATTTATCGTGGGCGATCAGCTGAGCGGCGCAGATATTATGCTGGGCTTTGTTATTAACACCGTCGTGGAGAGACTCGTTCCAGGTGAGCGCTTCCCGAATATTCATCGCTACTCACAGCGCCTGAAAAATCTGCCGAGCTGGCAAAAAACTCAGGCCATTGAATCACGCGCAGAATAAGGGATCAGCGCGAGGCATCACGCCATTGGGAATACTTGCATACCGCCTCGCGCGCCCAGACTATTGTGGAAAACTAGCCCCCACTTATCTTTTCACACTGATAAATCAGCCCAATATAAAGAGTTGTATAGTCCCTCCTGCCCTCCTCTGATTAGTTAATTTAAAAATAATTAGCATGTTAATCACTTCAGAAATCAATCATGGTAAGTGATATACACCATACGATAACCGCTATTGACTCATTGATTAAAAAATGCAGAAATTACCTACCCATAAGGAAAAAGGATTTATGGGGCAGGATTATGGATAACATTAGGGAATAAATAATGGCGAATTTGATCTATCTAAAACTCACTGGCATCAAACAAGGTCTTATCTCTGCGGGCTGTTCAAGTACAGACTCCATCGGAAATAAATATCAGGCTTCCCATGAAGATGAAATTTTTGTTTATGAGTTAATGAATAGAATAACTCGGCAGGATAATGTTTCCCTCAATCCTGTAGAAATCAGAAAACCGATAGATAAGGCGACGCCTCTTCTGGCACAGGCATTAGATGATAACGAAAAACTAACCTGTGAATTCCTGTTCTACAGGACCTCTCAAGCGGGTGGCAACGAACTTTATTTTAAAATGGTGCTAAGAGACGCCATTATCAATGACATTCAGTTTTTCTATCCTAACTCATTAACACATAATGAAACCCAGCCACAGGAAAGCATTTCGTTCAAGTTTGCATCAATCGAATGGGAGCATGTGGTAGCAAGAACCAGTTCTTTCCTCTTATGGACTGATTCAGCTTACTAATACATAACCGTGGGCGATAGTGTTAACATATTGCTACGCCCTATAAAGTATAATAAAAGTTAGGAGAAAAAAACCATGAATGACCAAGAGATAGAGAAAGAACTCTTAGAGAATGGTTTCACACAGAATGATATTAACTTCATGAGAAAAATAATCTCTCGCGGTGAGGATAGTGAAGAAACGCTACAGAGACTGATTCATACATTACGAACACGATTTTATAACGGGTGTTTTTTGTTTATTGTTATAATTTCTGCATTTACCATTAATTTTACTTTTAATACACCGACTGATTTAATTGAATTTTTTGTTTATTTTTTTGTCATGATGCTTTCTCTTTTTTTAGTTTATCACATAGGGCCAATGAAATTGGCATATAAGTCATATAGATTAATAAAGGGGAATGAACATGAATGACCAAGAGACAGAAAAGGAACTCTTAGAGAATGGTTTCACACAAAACGACATTACTAAAATGAAAAAATTAATTTCTCGTGGAGGTAATAGTGAGGAAACCTTATCGATGTTAACACACTCACTGAAAAAGGCATTTTTCAATGGGTTTTTCATATTAGCAATTCTTATCTCTTCATTTATCATCAATGCCCTATTTAACATATCCAATGATGGAGTGGAAATATTGGTTCATTTTATATTTACGATATTTTTCACTTTAACTATATATTACCTTATCCCAATGAACTTAGCATACAAATCATACTCCTATCTAAAGAAAAAAGGAAAAATGGGCTAATCCAGCCCATTATCTTAAAGAGAGTCATCTTTATATATATCAGACATTATTCGTATCTTATTTCCAGCCCCGATCATCTTCAACATCAGCGATGCTCTGCTCATCGTATTTATTTTTCTATAATAATCACTGGGAATATATCTAAAAAGCCGCCAAGCATCAGGTTTTAGTGTTAATTTTACGATGCTTATGGACCACATTCCCGGTTCGCCTTGTATAAAAAATCAACATCCACACAAATAATAATCACGATAATTATATTATAAATAACCATTTGAATCATACACATTATACGATAACGGCTATTGACTCATTTGCTAAAAAATGCAGAAATTATCCCTCCCATAGGAAAAAGGATTTATGGGACAGGATTATGGATAACATTAAGGAATAAATAATGGCAAATTTGATCTATCTAAAACTCACTGGCATCAAACAAGGTCTTATCTCTGCGGGCTGTTCAAGTGCAGACTCCATCGGCAATAAATATCAGGCTTCCCATGAAGATGAAATTTTCGTCTATGAATTAATGAATCAGATAACGAGGCAAGATAACGTTTCTTTGTATCCCGTTGAAATAAGAAAGCCAATAGATAAAGCCACCCCACTTCTGGCTCAGGCATTAAGCGATAACGAAAAACTAACCTGTGAATTTCTGTTTTACAGAACGTCCCAATCCGGTGGCAACGAGCTCTACTTTAAAATGGTGCTGAGAGATGCAGTTATTGCAGGTATACAATTTCATTATCCGAATTCATTAACACATAATGAGGTTCAACCTCATGAAAGCATTTCTTTTAAATTTGCATCAATCGAATGGGAGCATGTAGTAGCAAGAACCAGTTCTTACATTTTATGGGAAACAGTAAAATACTAACATCTGACAGTGAAATATTCTAAACATTGCTAATACCATTTAGAATATTTCACATATAAAAAAACAACAATAAACACCCATATAACGGTAAGATAGAATCCGCAGTTTGGAAAAAAACTAACAAAAAAAACACCACCTAAAACAATAGCGATAACAGGTACAAAATAAAAAAAAGACTGACCTAACCATTCAACAATCCATTTCATTTTTTTAAAACCTGGTTTAGCAAATAAATGACATCATCTTCATTATAATAACCGGAGTTAGTCATGTATATTATTTTTGACATTTCAGGTTCAATTAAAAAATACAACGACTCGATTTTTTCATTATATAACTCCCAATAATACTCTGGCTCTATATTTTTTAATCTTCTTGCTGCCATCGCTGCTTTTTGCATTTTTCCATAAAAACTTCCCACCTGTACAACAGCCAGACTACCTTTATTAATAATTTTGGTATGTGAATCATTAAAATCTCTCGATGTTCTGACTATTTTAGCAATTACATAAGCAAGGGATAATTTGCTAAATTTAATGGAGGCGTGTTCAGCTATTTTTTTTGCAACCTCCTGTAAAATACTATTTTGTTTTTCCTCGCTTATTCTTATTAGCTTTTTTTTGAAAAAAATCTCAACCATATCAAGAACAACATCATCTCTTAGATACACCTGCTTAACAGCAATAAGCATTCTGTAATCTTCTTTCCTTAACTGCCGACAAACATCTTTATAATCATCGAAAAGACAAGAACCATACCAACTTACTCTTTCTACTCCAGAATATAAGGTATCCGCAGTTTCCCTAAGATCCTGCTTAATTTCCACAAGTGCATTCTCAACTTTCAACGCAATAATTCGGTCTGCTTGCATTTTTTGTTTCAGATAAGCAATAGTCATCCCGTACCTCATAAAATTTGACTTTAAAATCCTTTTACTTAAAATGATACCTTATGTTGAGGAAAATAAGAAGGATGGATAAAGTGAAAAAAACAATTTTATTTTTAATAATTAGCGTGATATATATAATCTTTTTATTTGAGCTAGTATTTAAATACTTACCTGAAAAGGTTTACTTATTTATTGCAAAGCTAACCAACCCATTTAACATAATGAATTCGTCTTTAGATTCATTAATTACCTTCCTTGTATTAATAGCACTACTTTTATCATGGCTGACAACTAAATTAATAGTAAAAAAAACTCATACCTAGGTAAAACCATTCACTATCTATAATGAAAACTTAAATGCAATTAATTTTACAACCGTAATCATGCGTATACTATAATAATTACTCTCAACTTTTAAAACGCAAAAAATAATTATAGAAAAAAGAATAAAAAACACTGTTAAACTTGCAACTACATTTCCATTTTTATAAAAATCATAAACAGAAAAAAATAGGCTCATGAAGAAAGGAAGATACATTGCTTCCCAGCATAAACGTGCAACTATAAAAATATAGTCTGCAAAGGACTCGGCTTTCTTTGTTAGGGTATTAAATTTAAAATCATCGCTTTTGACATACACATAGTTATTTTTCAGACGAAGTAGCTCTCTGACAGTCAATCCTGATTTTAAGATTAGTGCTCTTTTATCCATCATCCATTCCCTTGGTTATCTGTTTTGCTAATCAGCTAACTTTCAGCCCTTCGGCTCAATCCGTTACTTTCTCAATTCCTGACGAGCCAGTTGTTTGAACCCATTGTCGAGGCTAACATCTTCTTTTGCTACTGCAATCTTACCCTATGGTTGACTGCGGTATTAGGCAGAAATGTCACCCATTATAAGCTCAATAACATTGATTGTTCCCCGATCTGACTTAATCCTTCCCTCATTGACCTTATACCTTTTCCAGGCAAACTTGCGAGCCGCCTCGCGCGCCTGAGCAATAGAGGAAAAATCGCATACGCATCCCGGTCCCAGTCTGGTAACGTCGTCTGACGCCAAATAACGGCCACCAGTGGTAAGATAGCGCATTCGCGGGTGATGTTTTTCATCCGTCAGTCAGTATACTTCTGGCATTCCATTTCAATGCTCAGGTGATGGGCCATCAGCAAGGTTTTTCATCAAACCCAGCGCCGTCACCTGAACGAACAAAAGCGTTAAGACTGAGTAAAATCAATATGAAAGATTCTACCGACAAGGATTTCACTGCCCACACTCCCATGATGCAGCAGTACTTTAGGTTAAAGGCTGAACATCCGGAAATCCTGCTGTTTTACCGCATGGGCGATTTTTACGAGCTGTTCTATGACGATGCCAAGCGAGCTTCTCAACTGCTGGATATCTCGCTGACGAAGCGCGGTGCCTCAGCAGGGGAACCGATACCGATGGCGGGCGTTCCTCACCATGCCGTTGAAAACTACCTTGCCAGACTGGTGCAAATGGGCGAATCCGTCGCTATCTGCGAACAGGTTGGCGATCCCGCCACCAGCAAAGGTCCGGTAGAACGCAAAGTTGTACGTATCGTCACGCCAGGAACCATCAGCGACGAAGCGCTATTGCAGGAAAAGCAGGATAACCTGCTGGCCGCAATCTGGCAGGACGGTCGGGGGTTCGGTTATGCCACTCTGGATATCAGCTCAGGACGTTTCCGCGTGAGCGAACCAGACGATCGGGAAACCATGGCGGCTGAGTTACAGCGCACCAATCCGGCAGAGTTACTCTACCCCGAATCTTTCGAGTCCATGGATTTGATCGAAAATCGCCATGGGCTGCGCCGCCGTCCGCTGTGGGAATTTGAGCCCGACACAGCACGCCAGCAGCTTAATCTGCAATTTGGCACCCGCGATCTGACCGGTTTTGGCGTAGAGCAGGCCAAGCTCGCATTACGGGCCGCTGGCTGCCTGCTGCAATACGCAAAAGACACCCAGCGCACCTCGCTGCCGCATATTCGCGGGATTACCATGGAGCGCCAGCAGGACGGCATCATCATGGACGCGGCCACCCGCCGTAACCTTGAACTGACGCAGAATCTGTCCGGCGGCGTCGAGAATACGCTGGCTGCTGTACTGGACTGCACCGTGACGGCAATGGGCAGCCGAATGCTGAAGCGCTGGATTCATATGCCCAGCCGCGATATTGATGCGCTCACACAGCGCCAGCAGGCCATTAGCGCATTGCAGGACATCACGCCCGATCTGCAACCCTATCTGCGACAGGTCGGCGATCTGGAACGTATTCTGGCGCGACTCGCGTTGCGCACGGCACGCCCGCGCGATCTGGCTCGTATGCGCCACGCTTTCCAGCAGTTCCCCGATATTCGTGAGCAGCTTGCGCCACTGGATACCGACTCCGTTCGTCGTCTGGTCAGCCTGATTGGGCAATTTGATGAGCTACGTGATTTACTGGAGCGCGCCGTTGTCGAAGCACCGCCCGTGCTGGTACGTGACGGCGGTGTCATCGCGCCGGGCTACCATGCAGAGCTTGATGAGTGGCGCGCACTGGCTGACGGTGCCAGCGATTATCTGGATCGTCTGGAAATTCGCGAGCGCGAAAAACTGGGGCTCGATACGCTAAAAGTCGGCTTCAACGGCGTACACGGCTATTACATTCAGGTCAGCCGTGGTCAAAGCCATCTGGTGCCGATCCACTATGTACGCCGCCAGACGCTAAAAAACGCCGAACGCTATATCATCCCTGAACTGAAAGAGTACGAAGACAAAGTTCTGACCTCGAAAGGTAAAGCGCTGGCGCTCGAAAAAGCACTCTATGATGAGCTTTTCGATCTGCTGTTACCTCATCTGGCTGAACTTCAGCAAAGCGCCGCCGCATTGGCAGAATTGGACGTTCTGACGAATCTGGCCGAACGTGCCGATACATTGAATTACGTCTGCCCGACGCTGAGTGATAAGCCCGGCATCAAAATTACGGGCGGTCGTCACCCCGTTGTCGAGCAGGTGCTTCGTGAGCCGTTTATTTCGAACCCCCTATCGCTGGCACCACAGCGTCGTATGCTGATTATCACCGGCCCCAACATGGGCGGGAAAAGTACCTATATGCGTCAGGCCGCACTGATTGTGCTGATGGCGCATATCGGCTGCTTTGTGCCTGCGGATCAGGCGGTCATTGGCCCCGTCGATCGTATTTTCACTCGTGTGGGTGCCGCCGACGATCTGGCTTCCGGCCGCTCTACCTTCATGGTCGAAATGACAGAAACAGCGAATATTCTGCACAATGCCACGGAAAACAGTCTGGTATTGATGGACGAAATCGGTCGCGGAACCTCCACCTATGACGGCCTGTCGCTGGCCTGGGCCTGTGCCGAAAATCTGGCGAACCGCATCAAAGCGATGACGCTGTTTGCAACGCACTACTTTGAACTGACCACTCTGCCGGAAAAAATGGAAGGCGTGGTGAACGTGCATTTAGATGCGCGCGAGCACGGTGATACCATCGCCTTCATGCACAGCGTACAAGATGGTGCAGCCAGCAAAAGTTATGGCCTTGCCGTCGCCGCATTGGCTGGCGTACCGAAAGAAGTGATTAAGCGCGCGCGCCAGAAGCTGAAGGAGCTGGAAACGCTATCGAATAATGCGTCATCCAGCCATATCGATGGCGCGCAGCTAGCGCTGCTGAGTAATGACGAACCGTCACCGGCAATGGAAGCGCTGGAAGCCATCGATCCTGATGCGCTCACGCCGCGTCAGGCGTTGGATTGGCTTTACCAGCTAAAGAAAATGCTCTAACGCGTAATCGATACGAAAAAGGCACTGGAATCAGTGCCTTTTCTTTTTAACGCTGCGTTAGTCTATCTGTGTATCGCAGTTTGCCCTCGCGTTCATGCGGGCGTTATCACTGCTGTTAGGGACCACCGCTTTCACCATCTGACCTTCTTCCATTGATGGAATCACGGCGAAATGCGCGGTAAAGGAAACCAGCACCGGTTCCCCCGCCGACGCCGTCGTACGAAGGTACAACCTTTCCAGCACGGCATTACTCGCCACCACAAACGTTTTTCCGGTTGCGCAGTCAGAGAACGTCGCTGCATCCGCCAGATAGCGGTACATGCCCTTCATCGACATCGGCGTATCCGGCAATGCCTGCTTGGTTGCCGTCAGTTGGCGAGGAAGAGAAGAATTAATGGGCAACCCTTGCTGATCCAGCATTTCAAGAGAGTTATCAACCGGGCGGAAGTAACGTTTTTCGCCCGAACTATCCGTCAACACCAGCTTGTCCGCGGTGCGTCGCCATTGCCCATAGGACGCGAACGTGTTGTTGCCCTCTCGTGTCGTTTGATACTGTTCGCGAAGAACAAAAGTCCCGTCTTTTTCCAAAAATAGTGACGTATCAATCCCTCCGCAGTCCGCGCAGGGTAAAACGCCACGATAACTTTGTGCCATTGGTTTAAGGGGTTCTTCCTGAACTTGCGAGCGGGTATGACACCCGATCAACCCAGAAATCCCTGCAATCAACAGCACACCGATAGCCAGTTTTTTCATCATTATTTTCCTGCCGTCTCTGCCCTGTTTTTATCGTTCTTACTCAACGATCTGGAATATATCCAATCTGTTATCATCCCTGAGTCTGAGGAATTTTCCACTCAGAAAATGCTATTTCCAGACTATTCTTATCGTCAGACAACCAGATCGTGCCGTCCTGTATCGTTGCCTGCAATGACATCGTGCGTTGAACCAGTCCGGCAAGCTGAGCCAGCTGATTATCATCCAGAAAACGGATAGCCAGATTCTTGTACCCAGAGACCTTGCCCGATATCGCACTCCACCAAACCTGTGCCGCACGCTCGCTGTAGGCATACAACACCACGGCACGGGACTGATTGCAGGCCTTCTTGAGCCGTTTTTCATCCGGCAGGCCTAGCTCAATCCACAGTTCCAGTTCCATCGTATCGTTACGTCGCCAGATTTCCGGCTCATCATCTGCGCTGAGTCCTTTGGTAAAACGCAGGTTTTCATCAGCATGGCAAATCCACGCTAAAAGCCGCAGCATCATACGCTGCTCGGTTTCAGACGGATGCTGCGCTATCGTCAGGTTCGCATCGTGAAAAAAATTCCGATCCATATCGGCAATATTGATTGCTGCTTTGTAAACCGTTGCTTTTAATGCCATCAGTGACCTCGTCTTTATTCCCTCCTAGTTTACTTGAGTTAGCGCCATCCTCACAGTAAAGGTGATATCTGCCACGTAACCGATAGATTAGGCCTCTAAGGACTACTGATATCCTGTTAGTGCCTATGCTATAGTCGGTTTGATAAATAGAGTTTATCTTCGTAGGCTTACAACATCGCGCACCGCAGCTAGTGATGATGCATGAATATCTACCGAGCTAAGCTTTTAAGGGAGGATATAGTGCAAGAATACTGTGAATTAGTACGTCGCTTATACGCAGAGATCGCCAGTGGCGATCTGGGCTATATACCCGATTCGCTGGGTTGTGTTTTAAAAACCCTGGATGGCATTGCCGCGAATGATGCGTTGCCATCCTCCGTCAGGGAACAGGCCGCTTTTGCCGCCGCTAACTTATTGGTGAGTGACTATGTCAATGAGTAATGAATATCAACCCATCAACTGTGATGATTACGACAGCCTGGAAGCCACCTGTCAGCAGAATTTGACGCTGACGCTGGAACTACGCAATGGTGAAGTTGTGACCGGTAAAGCCAGTGATATGATCTCACGTAAGCAGGTCGAATATCTGGTGATTGAAGCCTCAGGCACAACGCGCGAACTGCGTCTCGACCACATCGTCAGTTTCAGTCATCCTGAAATCGGGAAGGTCGTCGTCAGCGAATCCTGACAGACTTCTCCTTTCATTCAGCGGCAAACGCTGAACCAATGCTTCCCAAACGGACAACGCAGGTTGTCCGTTTTATTTCAGTACTAGCCTCAGCGTCAGGCTTTTCCCTCAGCTTTTTTCCCCTGGCTTATTGTTCCCAAACTTACTTTTCCCAAACAATGCGCCATACCGGCTGGTTTTCTCTCGCCTGCCCTTCTCGCGTGACGAATCGTCCCACTGCCGCAATCAGTTGCTCGTTGTAGAACACCAGCGGCGTACGGTCGCGCCACCAGGGCGGAACGCCCAGCTCCTGCCAGAGTTTCTTGATTTGTCGCCCGTGGGCTCTGCCGACAATATGCACAGTTCCACTAGTCGAAAAACAGATACTCACCGACTCATCGTTTTCCGGCGCGCGAATCTCCACGCCGCTATCGGCCAGTGACAGCGTGCCCAGATTATCGGGTAGCGACAACGGGCATGACGGCGACTGCCACGGGATAATTTGGTCTTTGAGTGACGGCATCAGCGGCAGCAGATAGAGATGCTGACGAAAACGGCGAACCTGCATCTGATTCAGTTGCAATATCGGTTCCGCATCCTGACGGCTCGTCGCTACCTCATCCCAGAGTCGCTGTAGCTGTTCACGCGCGGGCATCACCGCCCCTTGCTGCGCCAGCCAGCGACGCAGGAGTGCAAAACGACGCACCGGACTTAGCGTTACCAGACCGTCAATATTCAGCGCGCCATCCGGCTGGCATAACGCCTGCAATGACTCCTCCAGCAGCTCATCTAGCAGCTGTTCCTGTTCGGCACAAAGCTGGGCGCTACGCGCGACGGCGGAGGAGAAATGCGGCCAGCGCTGCGTCAATCGCGGTAAGATCTGACGACGTAGAAAATTGCGGTCGAAACGTTCATCCTGATTGCTGTCATCTTCAATCCAGTCAAGCTGATGCCGCTGCGCATAGGCTTCCAACTGCAAGCGAGAAATGCCTAACAGCGGACGCACAAGACGATAATGACCGAGCGTACCTTGAGCCGCCATCGCAGATAACCCGGCAGGCCCGCTGCCGCGTTTAAGCGCCAGTAAAAACGTTTCGCTCTGGTCGTCAAGGTGCTGCGCCGTCAGCAAGGTTTCCCCGTCTTGCAGATGCGCTCGCAGCGCCTGATAACGTGCCGTTCGGGCCGCAGCCTCGATACCGCCGTTCTGCGCCTCAACCGTCACCGACAGCGAGGCAAAGGGCACCTGCCAGCGTTCACACTGCTGACGACAATGTTCAGCCCAGCTATCGGCCAGCGGATTTAAACCATGATGAATATAAGCCGCACGGATGGGTAGCCCAGAACGCTGACGCAGAACCACCAGCAGATGCAATAGCACGCTAGAATCCAGACCACCGCTGTAGGCCAGCAAGATCGACCCGCATCCGGCTGTTTGCGTCGCGATCGTCTGGAGCAATCGATCATCAGGTTCGGTGCAGTCCACGGTATCAGATCTCATACAGTTCTAAAGGCAAGCAGTCAGGATCGGAGAAAAAGGTGAAGCGCTGCTGCGTTTCAGGATCGATCCGGACAGGTTCACAAATAACGCCAGCCTGTTCCAGCGAGGCGACAGCCTGTTCTATGTTAGCCACCGCAAAAGCCAGATGACGCAGGCCGCAGGCTTCCGGACGGCTCACGCGCGCAGGTGGGTGGGGGAAAGAAAACAGCTCAATGGTATAACGCCCATTCAGCGAGAGATCCCCTTTCCACGACTGCCGCGCTTCACGGTAGATCTCGTTGTTCAACGTAAACCCTAGCACACCACAGTAAAACGCCTTGCTGCGTTCATAGTCAGAGGCAATAACCGCAATGTGATGGACATCAAGAAGCTTCAGCATGCTTCAAACCCTCATAGCAAAAAATCCGCTGTCATTTCTGACAACGGATTTTCAAAGTAACGCCAGAATCGCCTGATTGATAACACATCAATCAGACAATCACCTTATCAGCAGTAGCCACTGTACTTAACAGTAACCATAGTTCATCAAACGCTGATAACGACGGTTCAACAGCTCTTCTTCTGTCAGGCCGTCGAGGTCGAGCAGGTCGGCCAGCAGCTGCGCTTTCAGAGACTCTGCCATCGCTGGGACGTTACGGTGCGCCGAACCTAACGGCTCAGGGATCACGGTATCGATCAGTTTCAGCTCTTTCAGACGCGGCGCAATAATGCCCATGGCTTCTGCTGCCAACGGCGCTTTATCTGCGCTCTTCCACAGGATAGACGCACAGCCTTCCGGTGAAATCACCGAGTAGGTGCTGTACTGCAGCATGTTGACTTTGTCGCCCACGCCGATAGCCAATGCACCACCGGAACCACCTTCGCCGATAACGGTACAGATGATTGGTACACGCAGCGTCGACATTTCACGCAGGTTGCGCGCGATAGCCTCAGACTGACCGCGTTCTTCTGCGCCCACGCCCGGATAAGCTCCCGGCGTGTCGATGAAGGTGATGATCGGCATCTTGAAGCGATCGGCCATTTCCATCAGGCGCAACGCTTTGCGATAGCCTTCCGGTGCAGGCATGCCGAAATTACGGCGAATCTTTTCTTTGGTCTCACGCCCTTTCTGATGACCAATGATCATCACCGGACGCCCATCCAAACGAGCAATCCCGCCAACAATGGCTTTATCATCGGCGTAGGCGCGATCGCCAGCCAACTCATCAAAGTCGGTAAAGATATGCTTAATATAATCAAGCGTATAAGGACGTTGTGGATGGCGCGCTAATTGCGCAACCTGCCAGGCACCCAAATCGGCGAAGATTTTGCGCGTCAGTTCAACGCTCTTCTCACGCAGGCGCTGGACTTCTTCGTCCAGATTAATATCTAATTTTTCGTCTTGACGGCTGACTGCGGTCAGCGAGTCAATTTTCGCTTCCAACTCTGCAATCGGCTGCTCAAAATCAAGAAAATTCAGACTCATAGTATTCCTATATTAGTCAAATTCCAGTTCCACCTGCTCATTACCCACTAATGTGCGCAGCTCGTTCAGTAGTGCATCGGCAGGCGTTACACGCCATGCTGCGCCGAAACGTAGTCGGGCGCGCGCATCTTCACGCTGGTAATAGAGATGCACTGGGATCGTCCCCGATCGGTGGGGTTCCAACGATTGGCGGAGACGGTTTAATAGCTGGTCATCAATTTGCCTGTCAGTCAGCGAGATAGCAAGCCCGCGCGCGTATTTTTCCCGCGCTTCACTGATATCCATTAACTCTCGGACGGTCATTTTAAGCCCGCCGCTGAAGTCATCAAAGCTGACCTGTCCACTGGCGATAAGGATACGGTCTTTCTCAAGTAAATGCTGATATTTTTCCAATGCATCGGTAAACAGCATTATCTCAAGTCGACCGGAACGATCGTCCAATGTACAGACACCAATACGGTTACCCCGCTTGGTGACCATGACGCGGGCCGCCAACACCAGCCCAACGGCAGTGGTCATTTTACCCCGATCCGTCGGGTGCATATCTTTCAAACGCACGCCACCGGCATAGCGTTCAATTTCCTTAATATATTGCGTGATCGGGTGGCCGGTCAGGTACAGCCCCAGCGTTTCCCGTTCACCATCCAGCACCACCTGCTCCGGCCACGGCGGCACCGTGCTGTAGGATTGCTCAACCTGTTCAGGCGCATCGGCCAGCACGCCGAACATATCCACCTGACCAATCGCTTCCGCTTTCGCATGCTGATCGGCAGCCTTCAGCGCATCAGGCAATGAATTCATCAACGCGGCACGATGCGGCCCCAGACGGTCAAACGCCCCAGACATAATCAGCTTTTCCAGCACGCGGCGGTTCAGCTTTTTAATATCGGTACGCGCGCAAAGATCAAACAGCTCTCTAAAATAGCCGCCCTGATTACGCGCTTCGATAATCGCCTCAATCGGGCCTTCACCCACGCCTTTAATCGCACCGATGCCGTAAACAATCTCGCCATCGTCGTTAACGTGGAAGTGATACAGTCCGCTGTTGATGTCGGGAGGCAGGATTTTTAACCCCATCCGCCAACATTCGTCAACCAGACCGACCACTTTATCCGTGTTGTCCATATCGGCCGTCATTACGGCCGCCATGAATTCTGCCGGATAGTGCGCCTTCAGCCATAGCGTTTGGTAAGACACCAGCGCATAGGCCGCGGAGTGAGATTTATTAAAGCCATAACCGGCGAATTTTTCCACCAGGTCGAAAATCTTAACCGCCAGTTCGCCGTTTACGCCGCGAGATTTGGCACCATCTTCGAAGCCACCACGCTGCTTCGCCATTTCGACCGGGTTCTTTTTCCCCATCGCACGACGCAGCATATCCGCACCGCCCAGCGTATAGCCCGCCAGAACCTGCGCAATCTGCATGACCTGTTCCTGATACAGGATAATGCCGTAGGTCGGCTCCAGCACAGGCTTAAGTGACTCGTGCTGCCATTCGATATCAGGATACGAGATCGCTTCACGGCCATGCTTACGGTCGATGAAGTTATCTACCATGCCGGATTGCAACGGGCCGGGACGGAACAACGCCACCAGTGCGATCATATCTTCAAAGCAGTCAGGCTTAAGGCGTTTGATCAGGTCTTTCATGCCGCGCGATTCAAGCTGGAATACCGCTGTGGTTTCCGAGCGTTGCAGCATGTCGAAGCTTTTCTTATCGTCGAGCGGAATCGCCGCAATATCAATCGGCTCCAGCCCTTGCTTCGCGCGACGGGCGTTAATCATTCCCAGCGCCCAGTCGATGATGGTCAGCGTACGCAGGCCAAGGAAGTCGAACTTCACCAGCCCGGCATATTCCACGTCGTTCTTATCGAACTGGGTAACCGGATGGTTGCCTTCCGCATCGCAATATAGCGGCGCGAAATCGGTAATCTTGGTGGGGGATATCACCACCCCACCCGCATGTTTACCCGCGTTACGCGTTACCCCTTCGAGCTTACGCGCCATATCGATGAGGGCCTTAACTTCCTCATCGGCTTCATAAATTTCCGGCAGTTGCGGTTCAGCAGCAAACGCTTTTTCCAGCGTCATGCCCGGATCGGGCGGCACCAGCTTTGAAATACGATCGACAAACCCATAAGGGTGCCCAAGCACGCGGCCTACGTCACGAATAACCGCTTTCGCCGCCATCGTACCGAAGGTGATAATCTGCGATACCGCATCACGCCCGTACATTTCCGCGACGTGATCGATGACCTTGTCGCGTTTTTCCATACAGAAATCGACGTCAAAGTCAGGCATGGAAACACGTTCAGGATTGAGGAAGCGTTCGAACAGCAGGTCGAATTCCAGCGGATCAAGATCGGTGATTTTCAGCGCATAGGCCACTAACGAACCCGCACCGGAACCACGTCCCGGTCCAACAGGCACATCGTTATCCTTCGACCACTGAATAAATTCCATTACGATCAGGAAGTAGCCGGGGAACCCCATCTGGTTGATAACGCCCAGTTCAATATCCAGACGTTCATCATATTCAGGCCGACGCTCAGCGCGCACTTCCGGATCGGGGAACAGGAATTCGAGACGCTCCTCCAGCCCCTTTTTCGAGCACTGAACCAGAAAGTCTTCCGTACTCATGTCGCCCGTTGGGAACTGCGGCAGGAAATATTCACCCAAACGAATCGTTACGTTACAACGCTTGGCAATTTCAACGCTGTTCGCCAGCGCTTCGGGGATATCCGCGAACAGCTCGCACATTTCTTCTTCGGAACGCATGTACTGCTGTGGGCTGTAATTACGTGGACGCTTGGGATCGTCAAGCGTGTAGCCATCGTGAATGGCCACGCGGATTTCGTGAGCGTCAAAATCATCGGTGCTGATAAAACACACTTCATTGGTTGCCACCACGGGCACCCCGTGCTTCGTCGCCAGTTCGACGGCGGCGTGCAAATAGCTTTCTTCATCGGGGCGGGACGTGCGGATCAGTTCCAGATAGTAACGCTGGGGGAAGTGTTCCTGATAAAAGGCCAGACATTGTTCGGCCTGCGTCTGGTTACCACGCAGCAAAAATCGACCGACATCACCCCGGCGGCCGCCAGACAGTAAAATCAGCCCTTCCTGATGTTCAACAAGCCAATCCCGGTCAATCGTCGGCCCGGCAGCGCCATAGCCTCGTTGATAAGCGTGGGAAATCAGCAGCGTAAGATTCTGGTAGCCAGCATTATTCATGGCCAGGACGGTAAGATGCGCGAGCTCATCCCCCAATTCGTCGCTTTCGACACAGAAATCTGCGCCGATAATGGGCTTGATTCCCGCGCCATGCGCGCCGCCATAGAATTTAACCAGCCCACACAGGTTGGTAAAATCAGTAATCGCCAGCGCTGGCATGCCGAGTGCCGCCGCTTTTTTTACCAGCGGACCGACTTTGGCCAGCCCATCGATCATGGAATAGTCACTGTGAACACGCAGGTGAACAAAACGTGGTTCGGCCATCTCCAGATCCCAGAATTTATCGATTAGTCAGCATGGCAACGGCACGCTTACGTGCCCACGCCATACCGAGAGTTAATGATGATGTTTACGCCAGACCTAATGCACGTCTGACTGGCGCGAAGCTCCGACGGTGAAACTCAGTGGCACCCAGTGCGGCCAGTTTCTCCAGATGAAAAGCCGTTGGATAGCCTTTGTGTTGGGCAAAACCATAAGCGGGGAAGCGTTGATCCAACTCGACCATCTCACGATCGCGAGTCACTTTCGCCATAATCGAGGCCGCGCTGATTTCTGCCACGCGGCTATCCCCTTTTACGACCGCCTGAGCGGGCATCGGCAAAGCCGGGCAACGATTGCCATCAATGAGAACAAAATCAGGCACGACAGCCAACCCGGCAACCGCACGCTGCATTGCCAGCATGGTAGCATGCAGGATATTCAATTGGTCAATCTCTTCCGGCTCCGCACGGCCAAGGCTCCACGCCAATGCCTTCTCTTTGATTTCATCATAGAGCGACAGTCGACGTTTTTCACTCAGCTTTTTGGAGTCCGCCAGCCCGACAATTGGCCTAGTCGGGTCAAGAATCACCGCAGCCGTTACGACCGCACCAACCAGAGGGCCACGGCCCACTTCATCAACGCCAGCGATACAGCTCGCCTGCGGATAGACAAATATTTCACTCATGATCTTATTAACATGGTTTTATTAACACGGCTTGACTAATTCCAGCACCGCCTGAGCCGCTTGCTCATCGGCGTTACAGCCGATCTGCTGGTGCAAATCCACAAACGTCGCGCGTAGCTCAGCCATTTTTTCTGTATCGGCAAACAGAGGCAGCAGCGCAGCGGCCAGCTTGTCCGGCGTACAGTCCGTCTGTAGCTGTTCGGCCACCAGCTCACGTCCCGCCAGCAAATTCGGCAGAGACACCCACGGTGTTTTGACAAGGCGCTGCGCCAGCCAGAAGGTAAAGGGCTTCATGCGATACCCTACAACCATCGGACATTTAGCCAGCATGCACTCCAGCGCTGCCGTACCCGATGCCAACAGAGCGGCATCACTGGCAATCATGGCTTCTCGCGCTTGCCCATCCAGCAGATGTACGCGTAGATCGGGCGCCACGCTACTTTTTATCCGCTCGAACTGTTCACGGCGCTTGCTGTTGACCAGCGGAACCACGATTTCCAGATCGGTAAAATGCTGGCGTAGTAACACAGCCGTATTGAGAAAATCTTCGCTAAGCATTTCAACTTCTGCACCGCGACTGCCCGGCAGCAGCGCCAGACAAGGTACATCCGGTGCAATACCCAGCGTCGCACGTGCAGCCAGCTTATCGGGGTGCAGCGGCATCGCATCGGCCATCGTATGACCGATAAAGCGACAAGGTACATTGAAACGATCGTAAAACGCTTTTTCAAAAGGCAAAAAAGCCAGCACCAGATTGGTCGCTTTACCTATTTTGAAAACGCGTTTTTGACGCCATGCCCATACGGAAGGACTGACGTAGTGAATGGTATTGATACCGCGCTTTTTGAGGTTGCCCTCTAGCGTGATATTGAAATCAGGTGCATCAATGCCCACGAAAACATCGGGTTGAAGTTCGCTAAAGCGCTGGGTTAAATCTCGCCGAATTTTCAGCAGGCGGGGAAGTCGTCCAAGCACCTCAACAATGCCCATGACAGCCAACTCTTCCATCTCGTACCAGGCTTCACAGCCTTCGGCCTGCATACGTGGCCCGGCAACGCCGACAAACCGCGCATCAGGCACCTTTTCTTTAAGCGCCCGGATCAGGCCTGCGCCAAGGATGTCGCCGGAAGTTTCTCCGGCGACCAGCCCAATAGTCAAAGGACGTGATGACATGGATTAACGAATGATGCCGCGAGTAGAACGGGCAAAGAAATCGGTAAACGCCTGCACAGCCGGGTGTTCAGCCGCCAGCGCTTCAATTTCCGGTTTCACTTCGTCCAGTGTTCTGCCGCTGCGGTAGAGGAGCTTGTACGCGTTACGAATCGCGTGCAGGGTGTCTTTTTCGAATCCACGACGCTTCAGGCCTTCAATATTCAGGCCAAACGGCGTGGCGTGGTTACCCTGCGCGATCACATACGGCGGCACGTCTTGCGCTACACCGGAACATCCGCCAACCATGACGTGGGCACCGATAATGCAGAACTGGTGCACGGCCGTCATCCCACCGATAATCGCAAAATCATCGACGGAAACGTGGCCACCCAGCGTCGCGTTATTCGCCAGAATACAACGATTGCCCACTACGCAGTCATGTGCGATATGCGTGTTGATCATCAACAGGTTATCGCTACCGACTTTAGTCAACCCGCCGCCCTGTGTCGTGCCACGATGAATCGTGACGCTTTCACGGATGCGGTTACGATCGCCAATCTCAACGCGGGTCGGTTCCCCGGCATATTTGAGATCCTGATTCACTTCACCAATTGACGTGAACTGATAGATTTCGTTGTCGCGACCAATTTTAGTGACGCCATTGACGACGACATGTGATTTCAGCACCGTCCCCGCACCGATCTCAACCTGAGAACCGATATAGCAGAACGGGCCAATATGAACGCCAGCACCAATAATGGCACCGTCTTCAACAATCGAACTAGGGTGAATAAAGGCGGTTTGATCAATCACGTTATCAGGACTCCCGACGGCGAGCACACATCATTGACGCTTCACAGGCCACTTCGCCATCAACTTTGGCAACACCTTTAAAGCGCGCAACGCCGCGACGCTCTTTGATGAATTCAACTTCAAGGATCATTTGATCGCCTGGCTGCACGGGGCGCTTAAAGCGCGCTTCGTCTACAGCGGCGAAATAGTACAGCTCACCCGGTTCCAGTTTACCTACGCTTTTAAACGCAAGAATACCGGTGGCCTGAGCCATGGCTTCCAGAATCAGCACGCCGGGAAAAATCGGTTTGCCCGGGAAATGGCCCTGGAAGAAGGGTTCGTTGAAAGAGACGTTTTTCACCGCCCGCAGAAACTTCCCTTCTTCAAAATCCAGTACCCGATCAACCAGCAAAAACGGGAAACGGTGCGGTAATAATTCTAAAATCTCTTCAATATGCAGAGTATGAGTGTCAGTAGTCAAAATACTCTTCCTGTCCATAAAAACTGATGCCATCAACAACACGGCCTGCGCAGACCCTAAATTAGGTGTCTTCAGGCAGGCCGCAAATAAAACGCGAGTGATTAAACGTTATCGACTTTTCGTTCAACGGCTTTCAACCGTTTGCTTATCTCATCAATATTCATCACCAGCGCTGCAGTTTTGCGCCACACTTTGTTGGGTTGCAAAGGAATGCCCGAAGAGTATACCCCAGGTTCAGTGATTGGTCGCATGACCATCCCCATTCCCGTTACCGTCACTTTATCGCAGATCTCCATGTGCCCGTTAATCACGCTGGCACCACCGATCATGCAATAACGACCAATTTTCAAGCTCCCCGCCATAATGACGCCACCCGCTACCGCGGTATTGTCGCCAATCACAACGTTGTGCGCAATCTGACATTGGTTATCAATGATAACACCATTACCAATGACCGTATCATCCAACGCACCACGATCGATGGTTGTGCTCGCACCGATCTCAACCCGATCGCCAATTCTGACTGTACCCAGCTGTGGGATCTTCACCCAGTTGCCGCGATCGTTAGCATAGCCAAAGCCGTCAGAACCGATCACGGTTCCCGACTGGATCAGGCAATGCTCACCCAGCTCAACGCGGTGATAAATCGTTACATTTGCCCATAAACGCGTACCGGCACCAATGCGGGCATCTTTACCGATAAAACAGCCAGGGCCAATGACAACACCATCACCCAGCTGTGCGCCAGATTCGATAACGGCATTTGCACCAATGGACACGTTCTGGCCCAGCGTCGCGTCTGGAGCAATAACCGCACTCGGTGCAATATCAGTTGCTGGTTGCGGTGTCGTATCCAACAGTTGCGCCATACGCGCATAGGTCAGATAGGGATTCTTCACTACCAGCGCCGCAACCTGACAGTAAGGTAAATCCGCTTCCGTCAGCACGACCGCTGACGCTTGCGTCCCGGCCAGTTGCTCACGGTAACGACTGTCGGAAAGAAACGTAATTTGCCCAGTTTTTGCTGAATGCATAGAAGCAACACCGGTGATGACGATATCGCCATCACCGTGTAATTGTGCATCCAACTGTTGAGCTAACGCGTCCAGTCGAATTGAATACATGTATTATTTAACCTGTTTCAGCACATCGGCAGTAATGTCTTTCGCATTGGCGACATACGCAACAGCGTTAGCGTCAATCACAACATCATAACCTTCTTTGGTTGCAACGGCTTTCACCGCATCCTGAATACGGCTCAGGATTTTGTTACGTTCTTCCATCTGACGGCGGCGGTTGTCTTGATCAAAAGCCTGCGCTTTAGTCGAGAACTGCTCGCGCTGCGCCATGACGTCCTTCTCCATTTTGCTGCGCTCGCTCGCTTTCATGGTAGAACCATCACGTTGCAGTTTCTGCATCTTGCCCTGTAAATCGTTTTCCATCGATTGCAGTTCAGAAGCACGACCTTTGAATTCGTTTTCCAGCTGTTTGCCAACGGTTTCACGCTGCGGCAGCTGTTGGAAAATGCTGGAAACGTTAACAACGGCAATTTTGTCAGCAGCCTGAACGCTGGCTGAAGCAGCCAATGCTAAACCGAGGCCTGCGGCACATAACCACTTTTTCACTATAAACTCCTCAACCTAACCTAATTTGTGTCTTAACACTTTAATTATGAGCATCGCGTCATGGTATGAAGGTCTTATGTTCGACCATTCATACCCATGAACTATTCATATCAACGAAAGGCTCGTCTCAACGAATCATGATGCGACATTCCCTGCATACGACCTATTGACGTCACACTACCAGGTTTTGCCAATGTTAAACTGGAATTGCTCCGACTTGTCTCCATCGTACTTTTTAACCGGCTGGGCATAGGAGAAGACCAATGGCCCAAGCGGAGACATCCATTGCAACGCGATACCGCTGGAAACACGGAAGTTACTCGCCTTGCTGTAATCCGGCACGCCCGCGGCAATCGTTGCAGGTGTATTTTTCCAGTTGGTATCCCATACCGTACCGCCATCCACAAAGAAGGACGTACGTACGGAGCTCGCATATTTATCGCTGATGAATGGTGTTGGCACGATCAGTTCCGCACTCAATACCGCCATCGCGTTACCGCCAACGGCGTCATCCAGATTGGTCGAATCAATCGGACAATTGGAATAAGACGTCGCACCCGCAGCACACCGGTAATACGCCGCTTTAGGACCAATCGTATTCGACTGGAAGCCACGTACCGTACTGGAACCACCCGCATAGAAGTTGTCGTAGAACGGCACTTCTTTGCTACCGATACCATCCGCAAAACCTGCGCGCGTACGGCCCATAACCACCCAGTTACCGCTATCGCTCAACGGGTAGTAGCTCGCCGAATCAAACGTCAGTTTGTAGTATTCGTTGTCCGAACCCGGTACGGCAATCTTGGCATTCGCAGACGCACGTGTGCCTTTCGTCGGGAAGTAGCCACGATCCAGATTGTTATACGACCATCCGGTATTCAGGAAGAAATCGTTCGCTTTGAAGTCAGCGCTAGATTTATTCCCTTCCTGAACCACAGATGGATTAACGCCCACGGAATCCAGATAACGCCACATCGCCACCTGCGGTCTCATATCCGACAGATCGTTATGCACATAATCCAGACCGACACGCAGTGAGTTATTCTCGTTAATCGGGAAGCCCAAGGTGCTACCAACGCCATAACTCACGTTAGTGTAGTCGGACAGATCGGCGTCTGATGCCTCAAATTTGTTATAGAATATGCGGCCACCGAGGCTAACGCCATCGACGGTAAAGTACGGGTCGGTCAGTGACAGCTCAACATACGTCTGGTAGTCGTTTTTAGTCCCGCTGATACCAACGGAATTACCCGTTCCCAGCCAGTTGTCCTGCTGGACCCCAGCCTGGAAACTCACGCCACTTTCTGTACCGAAACCGACACCAAAGTTGAATGTCCCCGTATTACGCTCTTTGACTTTATACGTGACATCAACCTGATCGGCCACGCCGGGAACACGCTGCGTTTCTACATCAACGCTTTCAAAGTATCCCAGACGGTTTAAACGCTCTTTGCCCTGCTCAACCAGATCGTTGCCTAACCAGGCACCTTCCATCTGACGCATTTCACGGCGCAGAACGGAGTCTTTAGACGTGTCGTTACCGTCAAAGCGGATATGACGCACATAGAAACGGTTACCGGCATCAACGTTGATGTTTAATTTCACCGTCTTGTCTGCGTCATTAATTTCCGGCTGTGTGACCACACGTGGATAGGCATAGCCATAACGACCCAGCAGCTTCTTGATGTCCTCTTCCATCCGGGTCACTTTCGTCCCGTTGTAGAGTTCACCCGGTTCAATCTTCGTCAACCCTTCGATTTCCGCAGAGTGACCAGCCAGATTGCCTTTCACCGCTACGCCGGACAGCTTGTACTGTTCGCCTTCCGTCATATTGATGGTGATGTAGATGCCTTTTTTATCTGGCGTCAGGCTCACCTGTGTGGAATCGATGTTGAAACGCGCATAGCCGCGATCCAGATAGAAACTCCGTAACGTTTCCAGATCGCCAGACAGTTTTTGTTTCTGGTATTTACGATCGCCGACCACGTTCCACCACGGCACTTCATCACGCAGTTGGAAACGAGAGATCAATTCGTCGGAGCTGAACGCTTTGTTACCGACAATGTTAATCTGCTGGATCTTGGCGGAAACGCCTTCCGTGAAGACCAGTTTCAGGTCTACGCGGTTACGCGGGAGTGGTGTGACAACGGCTTTAACCGACGCACTGTACTTGCCCACGCTGTAGTAGAAATCTTCCAGTCCTTTTTCGATGCTGGTGAGCGCAGTGCGGTCTAACGCTTCACCGACGCGCACGCCAGAGGCCTCCAGGTTTTCTTTCAGCATGTCGTCTTTGACTGACTTATTGCCGGAAAACGTGACGCTGGCGATGGTTGGACGTTCTTTCACCTGCACAATCAGCGTTTCGCCATCGCGCAGGACACGAACATCTTCAAAATTTCCGGTCGCAAACAAGGCACGGATGGTGTTACCGATATCATCGTCACCGATGGTATCACCAACGCGGACTGGCATACTGAGTAATGCCGCCCCGACGGCAACCCTTTGCAGGCCCTCGAAATGAATGTCCTTCACTACGAACCCGTCTGCACCGTATACGGTTGCGCTGCTAAACAGCAGCGACGCTATGAGCAACTTTTTGATCGCCATCGTTGTTATGCGTTTTTCCTAACCTAATCCCGCGCCTAGAGACGAGAGAAATCATTGAAAAGTGCGAGTCCCATTAACAACATCAGCAACACTGTACCAATGCGATAGCTAACGTCCTGCACACGCTCAGAAACCGGCCTGCCCTTCAACTTTTCAACCGCAAGAAAGAGCAGGTGTCCACCATCCAATACCGGCAGAGGGAACAGATTGATGATCCCCAAATTGACGCTGATTAAGGCCAAAAACATCAGGTAATAAATCAATCCATAATCTGCTGACATTCCTGCGCCCTGAGCAATCGAAATGGGACCACTCAGGTTGTTCAGCTTAACATCCCCCATAACCAGTTTCCCTAACATACTGACGGTCAATTTCATCAGTTGCCAGGTTTTATCTGTTGCCTGGTAGATCGCACTGAACGGCCCATACTGGCGCACAGTCCTGTATTCTTCAGGCAGCGGCGTCACACTTGGCATAACGCCTGCCAGCCCTTCAACTCTGCCACTTCCCACAGATTTGCTGTCTGGCGTTAACGTCAACGGGACTGTTGAGCCGTTGCGCTCCACCTCCAGAGCAATAGATTGTCCGGGGTTGTCACGCACGGCGATAACAAAATCACGCCATTGCGCTAGCGCCTGCCCGTCGACTTTAACGATCCTATCTCCGACTTGCAAACCTGCTTTTTCCGCCGCCGACCCAGCCTGCACCTGATGCAGTACCGGCTCAATTTGCGGCCCACGCGGAATAATCCCGAGCGAAGCGGCAGGATCTTGCTTATCAGGCTCAAACTGCCACTCGCGTAAATCCAGCGTTTTCTGAACGACACGATCAGAGCCTAAAGGTGCGGTTCCGATCACAACATCGCTATCGCCGATTTTACCGATCAGGGCCAGACGCGCAGTATCCCAATCAGGCGTTTCGATACCGTCAACGGACTTTAGTTCCGTTCCCGCCGACATTTCCGCCTGCGCCGCAATGGAGTTGGGCAGTATTTCACCCACTACCGGACGCACGCCCGGTACGCCGAGAATAAACACCAGCCAGTACGCCACAATGGCAAACAGGAAATTGGCAATCGGACCCGCGCTAACGATAGCCGCACGCTGCCAGACCGTTTTGCTATTAAATGATTGGTGACGAAATTCTGGCGCAACGGTGTCGACGCGCTCATCCAGCATCTTCACGTAGCCGCCAAGCGGGATCAGCGCAATCACAAATTCTGTACCGGTACGATCGCGACGACGCCATAGCGCACGTCCGAAACCGACGGAGAAGCGTTCGACCTTCACACCACAGCGGCGCGCTACCCAGAAATGTCCAAATTCATGGACAGTGACCAGCACACCCAGTGCGATGATAAACGCGGCAAGATTCCAGAGAAAACTCAGCATAAATAGCTCTACCGCTTTATTCTAAGCCACTTTAAACAGCAGCAGCATCAGGCAAGAGAACACAGGAACCGCAGCAGTCAGGCTGTCGATACGATCGAGCACACCACCGTGCCCCGGAATCAAATGGCTACTGTCTTTGATGCCCGCCTCGCGTTTGAACATACTTTCCGTCAAATCACCCAACACCGAGGCCAGCGCAGCGGCGATAGAACACATCAACAACGTCGATGGCGCTACCGTTAATGGCGCATACAGGCTAAACAGCACGGAGATGAGCGCTGAGGTTGCCAGACCACCGAGAAAGCCTTCCCAGGTTTTGCCCGGCGAAACTTTTGGCGCGAGCTTACGCTTACCAAACAGTTTACCGAACATGTAGGCACCGCTGTCCGCGCCCCACACCAGCAGCATGACGTACAGCAGCCACCAGGCACCAGCAAATGGGTTAATCGCGTAATTGTAATGACGAAGCGCGACCATGCCCCAGAAAAACGGCACGATCGTCATGATACCGAACACCAACCGCAATGTACGCGAATGACGCCAGAATGAGGCGGAAGCCGGATAGAACAGCACCAACAGCAGCGCGACACCCCACCACACCAGTGATGACCAGAGCGCGATACTGATTTGCGGAATATGGACGGAATAATGGTAGGCCGGGAGTGATAACAGCATCAGCGCCAGCAAGAAACCACACAGGATCGCGAGCCACAGGCGTTGACCATAAGAGGCAAACCCTGCCAACTGACCCCATTCCCATGCCGCCAGCATACAGACAGCCAGCGTAACAAGCGTGAATCCCAGAGGAGGCAGCAAGAAAAGTGCTGCAATAACAATCGGGATCAAAATAAAAGCAGTAATCAGGCGATACTTCAGCAAAAGTTCCCCCTAGGATGCATCAGCATCGATAGGTGTTGTTCCCCCGAAGCGGCGCTCGCGTTGTGCAAAAGCATTCAGCGCACCTTCAAAGACTTGTTCATCGAAATCAGGCCAGAGGACATCAGTAAAGTAAAGTTCAGCATAAGCAATTTGCCACAGAAGAAAATTACTGATGCGGTGTTCTCCACCGGTTCTGATCACCAAATCAACCGGAGCCAGATCATGCAGACAGATGTACTGACATAATGACGCTTCATTAATGCTATCAGGGCGTAGAATGCCTTCCTGCACCTGCTCTGCAAGTTGCCGTACTCCCTGAATAATATCCCAACGGCCGCCATAATTCGCGGCAATATTCAGTGTGAGCCCCTGATTCTTTTCCGTCAGTGCTTCTGAACGGCGGATTCGCTCTTGTAAACGCGGACTGAAGCGGCCGATATCGCCAATGACCCGCAAGCGAACATTGTGCTTGTGCAGGCTTTTCACTTCGCTATCCAGCGCTCTAACAAACAGTTCCATGAGTGCGGAAACTTCCTGCGCCGGACGGTTCCAGTTTTCACTGCTAAATGCGTAAAGTGTCAGTGCGTCCAGCCCTTGGCTCACTGCAAAACTGACCGAACGCCGCACAGCCTTTACACCAGCCTGATGGCCAAAAATCCGCATTTTCCCCCGGCTTTTTGCCCAGCGACCATTGCCATCCATGATAATGGCAACATGCCGCGGCCCGGCGGATGGCAGATCGTTAGTATTTTTTTGATTATCGGACGGCATAACGCGTACTTATTTCCTCAAGCAAGAAATACAACAGTCCTTCCGTAACATCAGACCCCGTTAGCGCAAAAAAAGCCGTGAACGATCACGGCTTAGCTTCACGGTCGATTAAACAACTTTCGCATAATCAACCATTGAGTGGCGCAGACTATACCACCTCCACCGCACATGAACAAATTGTGCCACGGCGCTATCCCGCTATCGCGCGTAATGTGTCAGGGCCTGTGTTGCGACCTGTCTGGCCCAGCGGTCGATAAACAGAACATCATCAACGCTACTGGGTTCTGGTAATGTAAGTTGTTCAATAACATGGCGATTTACCGCGGCAATATCCGTAAAACGGATCTGCGACTGCAAAAATGCCGCTACCGCAATTTCATTTGCGGCGTTTAATGCCGTGGTGGCCGACTGACCATGATTACAAGCATCAATAGCGAGCTGTAAACAAGGATAGCGTGCATAGTCCGGTGCCAAAAATGTCAGCGCGCCAATCTGGCAAAAATCTAACGCTTTTGCACCTGATGCCACACGTTCAGGATAAGCCATTGCATGGGCAATCGGCGTACGCATATCGGGCGATCCCAACTGCGCCAGAACGCTGCCATCACGGTAACGCACCATCGAGTGAATCACGGACTGCGGATGAATAATGACTTCCATCTGTTCGGCAGAAGCATTAAACAGCCAGCGCGCTTCGATATACTCCAGCCCTTTGTTCATCATCGTGGCAGAATCAACCGAAATTTTTCGCCCCATTGACCAGTTTGGATGCGCACACGCCTGATCGGGCGTCATGTCTGCCAGTGCCGACACCGGAGTTTCACGAAACGGCCCACCGGAACCGGTCAGAACAATACGTTCGACCCCATGCTGCGACAATGAAGCGTAGCCTAATTGTCGCTGAATTTGCTCAGGTAAACTCTGAAAAATCGCATTATGTTCGCTATCAATCGGTAAAAGCTGTGCGCCACTTTGCGCCACGGCGTCCATAAAGAGACGTCCGCAGGTAACCAGTGATTCTTTGTTCGCCAACAACACCTGTTTTCCGGCATGAATTGCCGCTAGTGTTGGTAATAACCCCGCCGCACCCACAATCGCGGCCATGACCTGATCGACCCCCTCTAATGCAGCAAGGTCACACGCGGCCTGCTCGCCAGCCAGCACCTCCGTTTTGCAACCATATTCCGCCAACTGCTGGCGCAGGGCAGTTGCTGAGGCTTCATCAGCCATTGAGGCATAGGCGGGTTGGAAAGTGAGGCACTGCTCCAGCATCAACTTGACGTTGTACCCGGCGGATAACGCGCGTACGGCAAATTTATCGGGATTGGCTTTAATGACGGCCAGCGAACTGACGCCAATAGAGCCAGTGGAACCAAGAATTGTCAGTTGCTTCATTAAAAATGCTCTGAATAACCGGATTTGATGACAGGAAGGTACACGAGTCTGAGACGATTACCATGATATATCTCTGCTATCGATCACAGTCACGATAGCCGCAGGCACATACACAGCAAAAAATTGTTTACTACCCAGAGGGGCTAGCCTTCACCCATTCCTTGTATAACCATAAAATAAAGCGCCGCCGGAAAAAAGAGGGCAAGCCCACAGATTCCCTGCGACGCACTATTCAACAGGCTGATTAGAACTCCATCAGCTCCGCTTCTTTCTCTGCCAGAGCAACGTCAACTTTCTTAATAAAGTTGTCAGTCAGCTTCTGCACGTCGTCCTGAGCGCGACGTTCTTCGTCTTCACTGATCGCTTTGTCTTTCAACAGTGCTTTAAACTTGTCGTTAGCATCACGGCGCACGTTACGTACGGAGATACGACCCTGCTCTGCTTCGCCACGAACCACTTTGATCAGGTCTTTACGGCGCTCTTCCGTCAGCGGTGGCAACGGAACACGGATTACGGTACCAGCAGAAGACGGGTTCAGGCCGAGGTCGGAAGCCATGATCGCTTTCTCAACTGCCGGGCCAAGCGAACGATCGAATACCGAAATCGCCAGCGTACGGGAGTCTTCTACCACGATGTTAGCAAGTTGGCGCAGTGGCGTTGCGCTGCCATAGTATTCAACCTGAATGCCATCAAGAATACTCGGTGATGCACGGCCGGTGCGGATTCTGTTGATCTGGTTTTTAAACGCTTCAACACATTTGTCCATGCGCGTTTCAGCATCTTTTCTGATTTCATTAGTCACGTTGTGAACCCTTGAAAACTGGTTGCCTGGCAGGCCATGTCAGTACATGACCCGGTGAATAATTAATGCCAGCGCGCGGCTGGCGTATGGCGCAATACTGGGGAGTATAGTACCCCATAATTGGCGTGAGCCGTTATTACTGACTAATCAACGTCCCTTCTTTTTCACCCATGACAACGCGACGCAGTGCGCCAGGCTTGTTCATGTTGAAAACACGGATTGGTAAATTATGGTCGCGTGCCAGCGTGAACGCCGCAAGATCCATGACTTTCAGCTCACGTTCTAACACGTCTTGATAGGTTAGCGTTTCGTACATCGTCGCTGAAGGATCTTTCACTGGATCGGCAGAATAGACGCCATCGACTTTTGTCGCTTTCAATACGACATCCGCTTCAATCTCAATGCCGCGCAGACAAGCCGCAGAATCCGTGGTGAAGAAAGGATTGCCTGTTCCGGCGGAGAAGATCACTACGCGGTTATTACGCAGCAGGCTAATCGCCTCTGCCCAGCTGTAGTTATCACAGACGCCATTCAGCGGAATAGCAGACATCAGGCGAGCGTTCACATAGGCACGGTGCAACGCATCACGCATTGCCAGACCATTCATGACGGTCGCCAGCATTCCCATGTGGTCGCCCACAACGCGGTTCATACCCGCTTTAGCCAGACCCGCGCCACGAAACAGGTTACCACCGCCGATAACCACACCGACCTGAATGCCTAACTCAACCAGTTCTTTCACTTCCTGAGCCATGCGATCCAGAATGCTCGCATCGATACCAAAACCTTCAGTTCCCTGTAAAGCTTCGCCACTGAGCTTCAGCAGGATTCGTTGATAGACGGGTTTTGCATTGGTTGCCATGGTGTTCTTATCCTACAGGCTGTCGTCGTATTGGGGGATTGTAAAAATCAAAACTGTTCCACTCGGCTCCTATCTGAATGCAGGAAACCAAGCAAACGAAAACTCTTTGGGCTGGATAAAAAGGAACCGCCAACTGGCGGCTCTTTTTTTTGCTATTAAGACTGCTTACTCATTGCTGCAACTTCAGCAGCAAAGTCAGTCTCAACTTTCTCAATACCTTCACCCACTTCGAAACGGATGAAGTTAGTCACGTCAGCGTTGTGCTCTTTCAGCAGTTGACCAACAGACTTAGCTGGATCCATAACGAAAGGCTGACCCGTCAGAGAAACTTCACCGGTGAATTTCTTCATACGGCCTTCAACCATTTTCTCTGCGATTTCTTTCGGCTTGCCAGACTGCATCGCGATTTCTAACTGAACCTGGTACTCTTTTTCTACCACTTCAGCAGACACGTCTTCTGGCTTAACGAATTCTGGTTTGCTTGCTGCAACGTGCATAGCCAGGTGTTTAACCAGCTCTTCGTCAGCGCCTTTAGCGGCAACCAGAACACCGATGCGCGCACCGTGTTGGTAGTTACCCAGAACTTCGCCTTCCAGAGCGGAAACGCGACGAATGTTGATGTTCTCACCAATTTTCGCAACCAGAGCAACACGCTCTTCTTCGAACTGTGCTTTCAACACGTCAACGTCAGTGATTTTGCCTGCAACCGCAGCGTCCAGCACTTTGTCAGCAAATGCCTGGAAACCACCGTCTTTAGCAACGAAGTCGGTCTGGCAGTTAACTTCCAGGATCACAGCGTAGTTACCGTCGATCTTAGTCTTGATCACGCCATCAGCAGCAACGTTACCTGCTTTCTTAGCTGCTTTAATTGCGCCAGATTTACGCATGTTTTCGATTGCCAGCTCGATGTCGCCGTTAGCTTCAACCAGCGCTTTCTTACATTCCATCATGCCCGCAGCGGTACGCTCACGCAGCTCTTTTACCAGGGATGCGGTAATTTCAGCCATTCTAAAATCCTCGGAAGATTTGTTCTGCCTGGTCGTCACGACCAAACAGCTTTAAAAGTGAAAAAGGGGCCATAAAAAGGCCCCTAACCAAACTAGTACTACCTGGTTAATAAGGGCTCAACGAGCCAGACTTATTATTCAGCTTCTACTAAGCCTTCTTCTGCCTGCACAGCCAGATCTTGAGAACGGCCTTCGCGGACAGCAGTAGCAACAGCGCTCAGGTACAGGCTAACTGCACGGATTGCGTCATCGTTACCAGGGATGATGTAGTCAACGCCATCTGGATCGGAGTTGGTATCAACCACTGCGAATACCGGAATACCCAGGTTGTTAGCTTCTTTGATTGCGATGTGCTCGTGATCGGCGTCGATAACGAACAGCGCGTCTGGCAGACCGCCCATATCTTTGATACCGCCCAGGCTGTTTTCCAGCTTGTCCAGTTCACGAGTGCGCATCAGCGCCTCTTTTTTGGTCAGCTTGTCGAACGTGCCGTCTTGAGATTGGGTTTCCAGATCTTTCAAACGTTTGATGGACTGACGAACGGTTTTCCAGTTAGTCAGCATACCGCCCAACCAACGATGGTTCACGAAGAACTGATCGCAGTTGTTGGCTGCATCTTTTACCGCTTCGCTTGCTGCGCGCTTAGTACCAACGAACAGAATTTTGCCTTTGCGAGAAGCAATTTTGCTCAGCTCAGCCAGAGCGTCGTTGAACATTGGTACAGTTTTTTCAAGGTTGATGATGTGAACTTTGTTACGTGCACCGAAGATGAATGGCTTCATTTTCGGGTTCCAGTAACGGGTCTGGTGACCAAAGTGTACGCCAGCCTTGAGCATATCGCGCATGGAAACAGTTGCCATGATTACCTCTATTAATTAAGTATGGGGTTATGCCTCCACATGTCCCATTGCGCCGACCCCATCCGGTGAAACACCTCAGGAGCACCCCGGCGAACGTGCCGACATGTGTGTGTTATTTACACAAAGTGAGTTTAGTCGATGTGGTTGAATACCGTGTAACCGATATCCAGCCGGATCATCGGCGCGCTTTATACCATAAATCCCCCAGCGACACCAACATTTGTTATTCAATCGTCCACAAATCAGAATGATAGTTTGGCAAGCCAACGGCATGGCTGGTAACATAAGTTATTAGTTATCGCTCTTAATTTTTGTGCTTAATAAGCACCTGCGGACAATCATCAATGGCAATTTCAATTAAAACTCCTGAAGACATCGAAAAAATGCGCGTAGCTGGCCGTCTGGCTGCCGAAGTCCTGGAAATCATCGAACCCCACGTGGTACCGGGCGTGAGCACTGCCGAATTAGACAGAATCTGTCACGATCACATCACCAACAAGCAGCAGGCCATTTCTGCTTGTCTGGGCTACCACGGCTTCCCGAAATCCGTCTGCATCTCCATCAACGAAGTGGTGTGCCACGGCATTCCTAGCGAAGAACGCATTTTGAAAGACGGCGATATCGTCAACATCGACGTCACCGTGATCAAAGACGATTTCCACGGCGATACGTCAAAAATGTTTATCGTCGGCAAACCCACCATTCTGGGTGAGCGCCTCTGCCGCATCACGCAGGAAAGCCTCTATCTGGCACTGAAAATGGTTAAGCCGGGCATTCGCCTGCGCACGCTGGGCAAAGCGATCCAGCAATTTGCGGAAGGGAATAACTTCTCCGTAGTGCGTGAGTATTGCGGTCACGGCATCGGCAAGGGCTTCCACGAAGAGCCACAGGTGCTGCACTACGATGCAGACGACGGTGGCGTCGTGCTGCAAGCGGGTATGGCATTCACGATCGAGCCTATGCTCAATGCCGGTGATTACCGTATTCGTACGATGAAAGACGGCTGGACGGTAAAAACCAAAGATCGCAGCTTGTCGGCACAGTACGAGCATACTATTGTGGTAACCGATAACGGCTGCGAAATAATGACGTTGCGAAAGGATGACACCATCCCCAACATCATCACGCATGAACAGTAAACACTAAGCCGGCAGATGCCGGCTTTTTTATGGCGTGCAAAAGTACGCCCCCCTTCGGGCCGCCGCAAGCGACGTTGAAAAACGCGCGCTGCGTTTTTTTATGGGCTGCGCTATGACAGATAACCGCTTTTCGCCAGACAGTACACCACCTGACGCTGCCTCATCAAACAGCCCTATAGACCCCATTGCACCCGCACAGTTGCCCGCTTCACCGCTGACCTACGCGGATGACATGCTAGATTGTCAGACGTTAAAACAGCAGTTGGAACTGTTTCAGCTTTGGCTCGGTTCAGAATTCCGCTCCGGAGTCAGCGCAGAAAAGCTGATTGATGCCAGAACCTTGTTCATCGATCGCCTGTTGCAGCGGCTATGGTATTTCTACGGCTTTGAAAATATCGCGCAAACGTCGCTGGTCGCCGTAGGCGGATATGGCCGCGGTGAACTACACCCACTTTCCGATATCGACGTGCTGGTATTGAGCCAGACAGCGCTGAGTGAAGAACATTCCCAACGCGTCGGCCAATTCATCACCCTACTGTGGGATTTGAAGCTGGAAGTCGGCCATAGCGTCAGAACGCTGGAAGAGTGCTTACAGGAAGGACGCGCAGATATTTCCGTTGCCACCAACCTGATCGAATCCCGCATGATATGCGGCGACGTCGCCCTCTTTCTCTCGCTGCAAAAAAACGTATTCAGTGATGAATTTTGGCCATCAGACACGTTTTTCCCGGCAAAAATCGCCGAACAACAGGAACGCCATCAGCGCTACCACAGCACCAGCTACAATCTGGAGCCCGACATCAAGAGCAGCCCGGGCGGGCTACGCGACATTCACACGCTGCTGTGGGTCGCGAGACGTCACTTCGGCGCAACCTCGCTCAATGAAATGGTCGGTTTCGGCTTTCTAACCGAGGCGGAACGTAAAGAGCTGAACGAGTGCCAAAGCTTTTTGTGGCGCATCCGCTTCGCCCTGCATCTGATCCTGCCGCGTTACGACAATCGGCTGCTGTTCGACAGGCAGTTGAACGTCGCACAGCTGCTGCAATATCAGGGTGAAGGCAACACGCCAGTCGAGCGCATGATGAAGGATTTCTACCGTATGACGCGTCGCGTCAGCGAGTTGAACCAGATGCTGTTGCAGCTCTTTGACGAAGCAATTTTGGCGCTGGACGCGAGTGAAAAGCCCCGCCCGATTGACGATGAATTTCAGCTACGCGGCAATCTGCTGGACCTGCGCGATGAAAACCTGTTTATCAAAAAGCCGGAAGCCATCATGCGCATGTTCTACCTGATGGTACGCAACCGTGACATCAGCGGCATTTACTCCACCACGCTGCGCCAACTGCGCCATGCTCGTCGCCATCTCGCCAGCCCGCTTTGCACCATCCCAGAAGCGCGCCAGCTGTTCATGAATATTCTGCGCCACCCGCATGCAGTAAGCCGTGCGCTACTGCCAATGCATCGCCACAGCGTGCTGTGGGCATATATGCCGCTGTGGGGGAACATCGTCGGTCAGATGCAGTTCGATCTGTTTCACGCCTATACGGTAGATGAGCACACGATCCGCGTTCTGCTCAAGCTGGAAAGCTTCGCCGACGAGGATACGCGACCACAGCATCCGCTGTGCGTCGAGCTCTACCCTCGCCTGCCGCAGCCCGAATTATTGCTGCTGGCCGCGCTGTTCCACGATATCGCGAAAGGTCGCGGGGGCGATCACTCGGAACTGGGTGCACAGGATGTGCTGGAGTTTGCCGCGCTGCACGGGCTGAATTCGCGTGAAGCTCAGCTGGTTTCCTGGCTGGTGCGCTGCCACCTGCTGATGTCCGTCACCGCACAGCGTCGTGATATTCAGGATCCCACCGTCATTCAGCAATTTGCTACGGAAGTGCAGAGCGAAACCCGTCTGCGCTATCTGGTTAGCCTGACGGTTGCCGATATCTGCGCCACCAATGAAACGCTGTGGAACAGCTGGAAACAGAGCCTGTTGCGTGAACTCTATTTCGCGACGGAAAAACAACTGCGCCGCGGCATGCAAAATACGCCAGATTTACGCGAACGCGTCCGGCATCACCGCTTGCAGGCACTGGCGCTGCTGCGTATGGACAATATTGATGAAGAAGCGCTGCACCACATCTGGAGCCGCTGCCGAGCCGATTATTTCCTGCGCCATTCGCCAAATCAGCTTGCCTGGCACGCGCGCCACTTGCTGGAGCATGATGTCAACAAACCGCTGGTGCTGATCAGCCATCAGGCCAGCCGTGGCGGTACAGAGATCTTTATCTGGAGCCCGGACAGACCTTATCTTTTCGCGGCGGTCGCCGGTGAACTGGATAGACGCAACCTCAGCGTGCACGATGCGCAGATTTTTACCAGCCGCGACGGCATGGCGATGGATACGTTCATCGTGCTGGAACCGGACGGCAGCCCGCTGGCGCAGGATCGGCATGAAATGATACGCCACGCGCTGGAACAGGCGCTGACACATCGGCACTATCAACACCCGCGCGTGCGCCGACCGTCACCCAAGTTGCGTCATTTCAGCGTGCCAACCGAAGTCAACTTTCTGCCGACACATACGGACAGACGTAGCTACATGGAGCTCAGCGCGCTTGACCAACCGGGGCTGCTGGCACGTATCGGTGAAATTTTTGCCGATCTCAACCTGTCGCTGCACGGTGCGCGCATTTCCACAATCGGCGAGCGGGTAGAGGATCTTTTCATTCTGGCCGACAGCGACAGGCGGGCATTAAAGCCGGATTTACGCCTTAAATTGCAAGAACGGTTGACAGAAGCCCTTAACCCAAACGATAAAGTACCATTGAGTTAATTTTTACAATCAGGAAAGAGAAATCAGGATGCACCAACAATTACAGAACATCATTGAGACGGCTTTCGAGCGTCGCGCTGAAATCACTCCGGCAAACGCAGACACCGTCACGCGTGAAGCCGTCAATCAGGCTATCAGTCTGCTGGATAGCGGCGCCCTGCGCGTTGCAGAGAAAATCGACGGCCAGTGGGTTACCCATCAGTGGCTGAAGAAAGCCGTGCTGCTCTCTTTCCGTATTAACGATAACCAGGTAATGGAAGGCGCGGAAACTCGTTATTACGACAAAGTGCCGATGAAATTTGCAAACTATGATGAAGCTCGTTTCCAGCGTGAAGGGTTCCGCGTAGTGCCTCCCGCCAGCGTGCGTCAAGGTGCGTTTATTGCACGTAATACCGTACTGATGCCGTCTTACGTCAACATCGGTGCTTACGTTGATGAAGGCACCATGGTGGATACGTGGGCAACTGTCGGTTCTTGTGCTCAGATCGGTAAAAACGTTCACCTGTCCGGCGGCGTCGGCATCGGCGGCGTTCTGGAGCCACTGCAGGCTAACCCGACCATCATCGAAGACAACTGCTTCATCGGCGCGCGTTCTGAAGTGGTAGAAGGCGTGATCGTAGAAGAAGGTTCCGTCATCTCCATGGGCGTGTTCATCGGCCAAAGCACCCGTATTTACGATCGTGAAACTGGCGAAATCCACTATGGCCGCGTACCAGCTGGCTCCGTTGTGGTTTCCGGCAACCTCCCGTCCAAAGATGGCAGCTACAGCCTGTACTGTGCCGTCATTGTGAAGAAAGTGGATGCGAAAACCCGCGGAAAAGTGGGTATCAATGAGTTATTACGCACCATCGACTAAACTAGAAGCGGCGGGTTAATCACCCGCCGTTTTTTTATGTACGAACGATAAGTTATTTATATGTTCCCTAAATACTTCGGTATGGCGGGTATACCCTAAATAATTCGAGTTGCAGGAAGGCGGCAAGAGAAGGAGTCCCGATGAGCTTACTCAAGTAAGTGATTCGGGTGACTGAACGCAGCCAACGCACATGCAGCTTGAAGTATGACGAGTATAAACAGCGTAGGTTCTCGCTGGCATGATAATCAGGACTATCTAAAAACCGAGAAGGTGACGCTATGTATGACAATCTAAAAAGCCTGGGCATTACCAATCCCGATGATATCGATCGCTATAGCCTGCGTCAGGAAGCGAACAACGACATCCTGAAGATCTATTTCCGTAAAGATAAGGGCGAGTTTTTCGCTAAAAGCGTGAAGTTCAAGTATCCGCGCCAGCGCAAGACCGTCGTGGCAGATAACTCTGGACAGGGCTACAAAGAGATCAACGAGATCAGCCCAAATCTGCGCTATGTGATTGATGAATTAGACAAGATCTGCCAGCAGGAACAGGTTGAAGTCGATCTGAAACGCAAAATCCTTGACGATCTGCGTCATCTGGAAAGCGTCGTTTCCAACAAAATTACCGAAATCGAAGCGGATTTAGAGAAGCTGACCAAGAATCGCTAAGGCGATGATCTCAACAGGCCGCAAACGAAAACGGGAGCACATCAGGCTCCCGTTTGTCATTTCAGCACGGCATCATTGCGCGTCAACTAAATCCGCCCATGCTTCAACCCACGGGCATGACATCACTTCTGGTTCTGGATGATCGACAGCATCAATTTCCAAAACATCACCCAGGCGCTTAGCACCGATTTCCTGCAATAACGCATCGAACAGATGGCCACCCGCGCAGAAATTCGGGTAACTGCTGTCACCCAGCGCAATCACGCCATAGCGCAGCGCGGGCTGGTAACCGCCTTTTTCACGCAGTGCGGCGTAAAGCGGAACAATAGAATCAGGCAACTGGCCCTGTCCCGTCGTCGACGTGACAACTAAAACCGTCTGCTCGCGGTAGTCCAGCCAGGATTCCAGCGTCGCATCTTCAAAGACCTTAACTTCGTGTCCACGATCTCTGAGAATATTTTCGGCTTCTTCGGCCACCAGCAATGCATTCCCGTAGACCGTACCAACAAAAATACCAATCTGCGCCATGCTTCTGACTCCCTTTTTAATTCGATATATGTAATACAAAAATAAGACGGTGGTAATAAGACCGCTATTACTCGACGAAATGCTCGCTATCCTGACCTGAGTCGGCGGGAAACTCAACCCCTTCAAACTCAGGGAGAATCCCCTGCCAGCCAAACTGAGTCATCACCCCCTGCCACGGCGCATCCCAACGCGCCTGCAACGTCAATGGCTGCCCGCTCACCGGATGATTCAGCTGTAACTCGCTGGCATGCAGCATGAGCCTGCCGCAGGAGAAGTGCGATTCCATACCGCGATTGTGTCGCAAGTCGCCGTGCGCGGTATCACCGATAATCGGATGGTGGATATGTGACATATGGCGGCGGAGTTGGTGTTTGCGCCCGGTCTGTGGTTTCAGCTCCATCAGACTGTAGCGTGCCGTTGGGTAACGGCCGATGGCAACCGGCATCTCGACCTGCGCCAGGGAACGGTAATGCGTAACAGCAGGCTGCGGTGCCTTATCAGGATTGGTAAACTTGTCGGCGATCTTGTCCAGCTCTTCGGTGAGCGCATAATCGATCACACCATCATCCAGCACATAGCCCCGCACAACGGCATGATACATTTTCTGCATCTGATGCGATTCAAACTGCTGGGATAACGCACGTGCGACCTCGCTGGACAGCGCAAGCAGCAACACACCGGATGTCGGCCTGTCGAGACGATGAACGGTATACACGTGCTGGCCGATCTGATCGCGCACGGTCTGCATCACCACGACTTTTTCTTTGCGATCCAGCCAACTACGATGGACTAACCAGCCGCTGGGTTTATTGACGGCAACCAGATGCTCATCCTGATAAATAATCTCAAGCATCGTGCGCTGCGCCATCCTGTGCATCCGGGCGGAACAGCTCATCAAGCAGCCCGATACGCAACAGAACCGCCGCCGTCTCTTCTGGCGACCCTTCCAGCGCTTCTTCGAAATAAGGCAGTAAAACCAGCTCAGCGGGCAGTGCTAGCTCGCTGTCCAATAAGGCATGCATGCGCGGCAAAAAGACCCACTGCAACCACTCTTCGGGTTTCATGGTATCGAGGCTGAAAGGCTCCGTGCTGTTAAACGCCGCCTCTTCCGGCGGAACAACCTGCCAGAAAGGGCTTTCCCTCAATGCACGTTCAATATCGAATAATGACTGACGAACCTGGTTCTCTCTACTCATGCGGTTTCTCGCCCTTGACGCCAACAGTAATGGCGGCAAAGCATAGCACTGATATCAGCCTGACCCAATCGCCAGTGAAAAGACAACTCTGCTACTCACTCACCCCAGGTACATTCTCCATCTCTTGCTCAAACAGCGTGCAAAATCCCTCTAAATTGGAGAAAAGTTGCTGCGTTCGTTCCTGACCCAGCGCCCCAAAAGCGCGCTCACTTAATATCTGCGATTGCGTCAAAATCGGTTGAGTGCGCTTTTTCCCCAGCTCAGTCAGCGTCAGGATCTTTTCCCGCTTATCATGTTCGCTTTCGGTGATATCAATCAGCCCTTGTTCTTTGAATAACTTGCAGATGCTAAACACGGTTTGTTTAGGCAGGCTCCATCGCTCACAAATATATTTTTGCGTGCATTTTCCATCTGGGGATACCGCCAAAGAGTGCAGCACCGCAAAGGCGTTTTGATTAAAGCCTAACTTCTTCATCCATTGCTGAAACAAGTTATCAAGGTGATTGAGTTGTCTGCCTAACTCATCTAATCGATGCATATGAAATATCCTACAAATGGGCTAAGCGCTTAAAATCGCCAGGATAATAAAATCCACTCACTGCATTATCTACCCAACATATTTCGGGTGACAGAGGCATTGATAGAATTACCCGTCCCATCCATAGGCTTTGCGCTATTGGGAACGACAACCACTCGACTCAGCGTTGTCACTTCCCCAGTCACTGATGCTTGCCAGCTTCCGGGGAAGTCATTCGGCGACGGCCTTCCATGCCGCCGCACTATAGTGGATACAAATTGTATTGGATACGAACGGTATTGGGTACGATGTACGTTAGTACACTTTTTCCCCTTTGAAATAGGTTGCCAACACCTTGGTATCTTTCATTTTTTCCAGCCCCACGCTGCCAATATCGGTATCCACGATAATAAAGTCGGCATTCTTTCCTTCCTCAAGACTGCCGGTTATCTCGCTAATACCAAGCTGTTTCGCGCCATTAATCGTGTAAGCCCGCAAGCTTTGATCTAACGTCATTGCCGCCTCGGTTGGAGGAAGGTAGCCAGCATTTGGCTGACCGCGTTTGATGGCGTGATACATTTGACTGAACGGGTTCACTGCATCAAAGGTATTCGCAGGATAGTCAGAGCCGAACGTTACCGCGACGCCCTCGCGTGCCGCTTGTCCGAGCAGATATTGATGATTGTAGGCATCCTGACCAATTTTGGTTTTGGTCTCATCTTTTTCATTGACCACCGTCCAGTTTGGCGTCGTTTGCAGGAATAAATTGTCCTTCATCGCAGCAAACTTCTGCACGCCCTGCGGTTCAAATACCTGATTGTGGGCAATCACGCGGGCCAACTGCGGATTGATTTTTTTGTTAGCCTCAAAGGCGTCTAAAATCGACTGCTGGGCTTTATCACCTATCGCGTGTACATGCACAGAGAAGCCCGCTTTCAACGCCGCAGCGACATTGTCGTTAATCTGCTGCTGGCTTAAAAATGGCTCGACGACGTTACCGTTGGGATAAGGCTGGTACATCGCTCCTGAATCCATTTCAATCGTGCCATCCATAAATAATTTATACAGATTCATCGACAAATTACCCTGATGATATTTTTCACGCAGGGCTTTAAGGCTGGCAATATTTTGTTCAGTCGATTTGGCCGCATCATAAAAATAACCGCGCTGATAATATACCTTCAACTTCCCCTGATCGTTTAAGCGGGCAATGGCAGCCACTGTCGTGCTAAACGTATCGCCGACGTCGGTAATCGCCGTAAAACCCAGCGAGTGGTAGGTCTTTAAAATCGGTTGGAGTTTCTCGGCAACGTTTTCTACCGCGTTAAATTGCTGTGCATCGACAACATTGTGCATCGCACTTTCGTGCATAAAACCGGTAGGGTTGCCTTTGGTATCGCGCTCAAAATAATGCTTACCCGGAATAGGATCGGGCGTGTTCGCATCGACGTGGGCGACCTTCAACGCAGCGCTATTCGCCCACCCGGCGTGCATACCGCTGTCATAGACCACGATCGGAACGCTCTCAGACACCGTGTCTAAATCAGCGGCAGTCGGCAACGCCCCTGGCGGCAACCCCAGCGAGGCAACATTAAATCCTTGCGCCAGCAAATAGTTAGCTTTCGGGTGTGCGGACAAATACGCTTTTAATTGGCTAAGAATCTGCGGCAGGGCTGCTGCGCCGTCAACATACACAAAATCACCCGCTTCCATCACGGCGACTGTTGCAGGGTGAGCGTGACTTTCAATAAAGCCAGGCAGTAGCGTTTTTCCTTCTAAATCCACCAGCTCGGTAGCCGTTGCTTTGAATGGCTTTGCCCCATCATTTCCACCGACGTAGACAATTTTGCCCTGATCCACCACCAGAACGGACGCCGTTGGCTGCCGATCGTTAACGGTATAAATCCGTGCATTTTCATAGACGGTGTGTGCGAAAGCGTGGCTGGTAAACAGGCCCAGTGTGACTGACAGCATTTTTACATTGAGTTTCATCACTGCGTTTCCTTTGCTAAATAGTCCGATAAATTACTAAAACCGTAATTTAGTAAATTTTCAGACTAACTGCAAATTCTGAACGCTGATTCAACGTCAATATTCAGCGATGACTTAGGTATCACGTTTTGCGCATTGCTGATTCGCTAGCGCGACATCCCTGCATTCGGGGGAAAGGGGTTTGTAGTACAGGAAAAAATAGTACAGGCAAAAAATTGGGGGTACTGATTGCTCAGTACCCCCGGTTCGTTTTATAGCTATCCCGCTACACATTTGCATCCCTGCTCATCCGTGAAAACTTTTCCTTTTTGGTCGTCCTAACCCACAATCCTTGCTGGCGTCCCACTTTCGTCCTGACGTTTCCATCCTGTATCTTCCGTGATTCAATCCCTTTAGGCTCCTGCCCCACCGATATTCCTAATCGGCTCTCGGTCTCCTTCCTGGAGGTGTCCCTGATTTCATCCTGAAACCATGTTTCTTCCTGAAAACCGTTCTTCTTCCTGAAAACAACGCTTCTTCCTGAAGCGACTGTTTCTTCCTAAAACAGTGTTTATCCTTAAAACAGCGTTTCTTCCTAAAACAATGCCTCTTCCTGAAACAATGTTTCTTCCTGAAAATAACCCGAGTGCAGTAACGTTATTTTGTTACTTATAGTAACGGTTACACACACTGTAACCGGTTACTAACTTAAGTAATAAGATGTATTAATTGTCAGCTTTCAGCAAGGGGTAATTGACAGTGTTTCTCAACACCCCTTAAGTGACCTTGCGGATTTTTCTTATAATCATCTAATTAATAATGAAAAAATAAAAATGAAACATATTTTCAACATTAAAGATAAGACATTTCTTACAGAGAATGTAAGAGATCTCTCACAAAGCAGAAAGTGAAATTCGATTAACCATTAGACCGCTAATGGATTAAGGCCAGAAAGAAACACCGCTAGCGTTGGCGCTAAGGTCTGACGCTTTTTGGTGCCGAATTCTTCCAGGATGATTTCCCCGGAAACATTACACAGCGACACCATTGTCAGCTCTGAATCGGTCGTTGCTAAAAACAGCGTCGGTGTGAGCTTAAGGCGCTTCTGCGTTAATAAATGGCCAATCAAATTCTCCTGCATCCGGGTGAAATCCTCTTCGCTCCATACCTGCAACAGCTGGCACGATAGCGAATCAAACTGCGCCGTCATATCCCCGGCATACTGCGCGGTGTAAAAAGCATGGACATCAGGATGCAGGCTGATTTCCAGCGCACGTTCCACACCATCCAATGCGGCTGAAGGCACAAAAGGCTGTGGCAACCAGTAAACCGTATCGTCATGATTTTCGACAATACACGGGGAAGGTATACCGTAAAGTGCTTCACTGGCGGGCAGATGCCCCTTTTCCTGCTGCCAGCAGGCAACATAGCGCTGGGTGAACGCCGTCAGCGCTGAAACAACCTCATGCTCCATAATTTTTCTCATCACTCTTTTAGTCAGGTTACACTATTCGCCATCACGCTTATCACATCAAGGTAACAGCATGTCCGTCTATGACAAGCATCAAGCCCTGAGCGGGCTGACACTGGGCAAACCCACTCCCTATCATGACCGCTATGATGCCGCACTTCTGCAACCCGTGCCACGTAGCCTGAACCGCGATCCACTCGGCATTTATCCTGACAGCCTGCCTTTTCATGGCGCGGATATCTGGACGCTCTATGAGCTTTCCTGGCTGAACAATCGCGGCGTGCCTCAGGTAGCCGTTGGTGAAATGCATCTCAATGCGGAAAGCCTGAATCTGATTGAATCAAAAAGTTTTAAGCTGTATCTGAACAGCTTTAATCAGACGGCATTCGACAGTTGGGAAAGCGTACGCGCAACGTTAGCCAAGGATCTGGCGCATTGCGCACAGGGGGATGTCAGCATCACGCTTTTCAAACTCAGCGAGCTTGAAGGCCAGCCGATAGCGGGATTCACAGGCGAGTGCATCGACGACCAGGACATTCAGATCGACAGCTACGACTTCAACGCCGACTATCTGGCGACCAACGAACAGGACGCACCAGTCGTTGAAGAAACGCTGGTCAGCCACCTGCTGAAATCCAACTGTTTGATCACCCATCAGCCCGACTGGGGCTCAGTACAGATTCACTACTGCGGCAAGCGCATCAACCGTGAAGCACTGCTGCGCTACATTGTCTCATTTCGTCATCATAACGAATTTCACGAACAGTGTGTGGAACGAATTTTTAACGACATCATGCGCTACTACCAGCCGGAAAAACTCAGCGTGTATGCCCGTTATACCCGCCGCGGCGGGCTGGACATCAATCCGTGGCGCAGCAACACACCGTTTAACGCGCCAAATGGCCGCCTGCCGCGCCAGTAACCGACCGATAAATCACAGCTCCGCACGATAAGATACCCTAAATAATTCGAGTTTCAGGCAGGCGGCAAGCGAAGGAATCCCGATGAGCTTACTCAAGTAAGTGATTCGGGTAACTGAACGCAGCCAACGCACATGCAACTTGAAGTATGACGGGTATATGCGTAGCGTCACGCAAGTTAGGCAGCAGACTGCCGCCAACATTGGAAAAAATGATGGCAGCGCGTTAAGGTGGTGTGCCAGACAACAAAAGATCCATAACGTCTGAACGGTGCTCAAGTAGGTTTCATTTAGGCTCGCGGTATTTAACGCATGCGCGTAGCGCCTTAAATGAATGACATTCGTGCCGTGCTGCTGAAACGTCGAGCGTGTAACAACGGAACGTGCTCTCGGCAGCCAGCATGGCATCGCGAATTATATTGCGTTTCAAGGAGCAAAATTGATTACACATATCAGCCCATTGGGATCGATGGATTTGTTATCGCAGTTGGAAGTGGACATGCTGAAAAGCACAGCCAGCAGCGATCTCTACCGTTTGTTTCGCAACTGTTCCCTCGCCGTACTGAATTCCGGTAGCCAGACAGATAACAGTAAAGAGCTGCTGTCTCGTTATGAAGATTTTGATATCAACGTGCTGCGCCGCGAGCGCGGCGTCAAACTGGAATTGGTGAACCCGCCGGAAGACGCCTTCGTTGACGGCAACATCATTCGAGCCTTGCAGGCTAACCTGTTCGCCGTATTGCGCGACATTCTGTTCGTCAATGGCCAAATCGCCAGCGCAGGTCGCTATCAGAACCTGAATCTGGAAAATTCCGCCCATATCACCAATCTGGTGTTCTCTATCCTGCGTAATGCCAGAGCGCTCCACGTCGGGGAAGAACCGAACATGGTGGTTTGCTGGGGCGGCCACTCGATTAATGAAATCGAATACCAGTATGGCCGTAAGGTAGGCAGTCAGCTCGGCCTGCGTGAACTGAATATCTGCACGGGCTGCGGTCCGGGTGCGATGGAAGCACCAATGAAAGGTGCCGCTGTCGGTCACGCGCAGCAGCGCTATAAAGAAGGACGGTTCATCGGCATGACTGAACCGTCCATCATTGCCGCTGAACCACCGAATCCGCTGGTCAATGAACTGATTATCATGCCGGATATCGAAAAGCGTCTGGAAGCGTTTGTCCGTATCGGACACGGCATCATTATTTTCCCCGGCGGGGTTGGAACGGCGGAAGAGTTCCTCTATCTGCTGGGCATTATGATGAACCCGGAAAACAGCGAGCAGGTGCTGCCGATTATCCTGACCGGGCCGGAGGAAAGTGCAGACTATTTCCGCGTACTGGACGAATTCATTGTTAGCACGCTGGGCCGTCAGGCGCGTCGTTACTACTCGATCATCATTAATGATGCCGCAGAAGTCGCCCGTCAGATGAAGAAAGCGATGCCGCAGGTGAAAGAAAGTCGCCGCCACACGGGCGATGCCTACAGCTTTAACTGGTCACTGCGCATCGCACCCGATCTGCAACTGCCTTTTGAGCCGACACATGAAAATATGGCCGACCTCAACCTGCATCCTAATCAGCCCGCTGAAGAGTTGGCTGCCGCGCTGCGTCGGGCGTTCTCCGGCATTGTGGCTGGTAATGTGAAGGAAGTCGGTATTCAGGCGATTGAGCAACGTGGGCCGTACAAAATTCACGGTGACCCGCAGATGATGAAAAGCATGGATACGCTGCTACAGGGCTTTGTCGCACAACAGCGCATGAAGCTGCCCGGCAGCGCCTATATCCCCTGCTACGAAATCTGCTCCTAACGGTTTACCGCTCGGTCGTACCTCTGTGGGGAAGCCTGGCTTCCCCCTCTTATCACATCAGGAATTACGCGATGCCCGTCCATTTGCTGATTGTCGACGCGCTCAATCTGATACGTCGCATTCATGCGGTACAAGGTTCTCCCTGTATCACAGCATGCCAACATGCGCTGCATCAACTCATACAAAACAGTCAGCCTACGCATGCTGTCGCCGTCTTTGATGATGAAGATCGCGATACCAGCTGGCGTCACCAGCTCCTACCGGACTACAAAGCAGGACGCACGCCAATGCCGGAGAATCTGAAGCAGGAACTCCCGCAGATTAAAGCGGCATTTGCCGCCGTCGGCGTAGCAAGCTGGCATAGTCCCGGCAATGAAGCTGACGATCTGGCCGCTACGCTGGCCGCCAAGCTGTCATCCGCAGGTCATCAGGCAACGATCGTGTCGACTGACAAAGGGTATTGCCAGCTACTGGCACCACACATTCAGATCAGGGATTACTTTCAGAAACGCTGGCTGGATCTGCCGTTTATCGAACAGGAATTTGGTGTGTCACCGCAGCAGCTTACGGACTACTGGGGGCTGGCAGGCATTAGCAGCAGTAAGATTCCGGGCGTCGCAGGAATCGGTCCTAAAAGTGCCACACAGCTTTTGCAACAGGCAGGGAGTCTGGAGGCGTTGTATCAGCAGTTGGAAACCGTACCAGAGAAGTGGCGTAAGAAGCTGGAGCAGCATAAAGAAATGGCACTGATCAGCCGTCAGGTTGCGACGCTGCGTACCGATTTAACGCTTAATGGCAATCTTCAACAGTTGAGGCTGCCGGTGCAGAATAGCGCTCAGCCGCATTCTCACTAGCAGATAAATACGGATGCGTACCTGAGTGACTCCCAGATACGCACCAGATCGAGACTATCGCTCGTCGCGACGGCCGGGCACTGCGCTCCAGAAACGACGAACATGCACGGTGATTTCTTCACGGTCATGATACAAATGCTTGGCATGCACTTCAGCATTAACGCCATTTTCGCTTAGGCGTTCGCGCAGCACGGCAAGATTCTGCGATACCTCTTCATAGCGCTTCTTCATCGGCAACTTCAGGTTGAATATCGCTTCACGACACCAGCCTTTGATCAGCCAATCACTCATCAGGCTGGTGACTTTCGCCGGTTTCTCCACCATATCGCACACCAGCCAATACACGTTATTACGCGGTACCTCGAAGCGGAAACCATCCGCCTGATGGTGCATCACCTGTCCGGTGTCCATCAGGCTCGGTGCCATTGGGCCGTTGTCTACCGCATAAACCATCATGCTGCGTTTAACCAGTTGGTAAGTCCAGCCGCCGGGGCAGGCACCTAAATCCACCGCGTACATACCGCTGCCCAGACGCTCATCCCACTCGTCTGCAGGAATAAAGACGTGAAACGCTTCTTCCAGCTTCAGTGTCGAGCGGCTTGGTGCATCAGAAGGGAACTTGAGGCGTGGGATCCCCATATAAAACGGTGAATTGTTATTGCTATAAGAGTAACCGGCATAGCAGCAGCCGGGCGCAATGAACAGCACATGGAGCACCGGGCGATCCGCTTTTTCATAACCCAGCAGAATTTTGTGTTCGCGCAATGCCGCGCGCAGCGGCACGGTGAATTTGCGGCAGAACTTCATCAGCTCTTTGCTTTCATTGGTGTCGGGAACTTCAACGCGCAGCTCTCCCGCGCGTTCAATGGCTCCAGTCAGCATACCAACGATGGGCGTGATGCGGTCTTCTGGCGGCAGGTCGCGTAGCAGTTCACCGCTCACGAACATCTGGCGAGCAAAAATCAGCTCATGAAACGGCAGCGTTTTGACCAGACGTTCGGCATCTTCATGCTGATAGCATTCAAACACGACGTAGCCACTGTTCTCTTTTACCCGTGCGAAGCCGAACGCATTATGCTGCGTGGCTTTTTCCGTTATTTCTGCCGCACACTCTTTCTCAAACCCAGGACGGCAATACAAAATGACTTTATTCATGGCGTTCAGCCTTTCTCTTCAGACGCAGTGCGCCAATCAATAATAATATCCACCCCACCAGAAAACAGGCTCCGCCAATCGGCGTCACATAAACCCACAGTTTCAGGTGAGAAAGCGCCAGACAGTACAAACTTCCGCTGAAGAGTACCGTTCCCAACGCCAGAAAAACGCTGCTCCAGTAAAACCACAGATTGGTTCGCTGTTGCATCGCAACCGCTAGCGCCAAAATCGCCAGCGTGTGAAATGCCTGATATTCAAGGCCGGTTTTCAACCAACCCAGCTCCGTTACACCCAGCGTTTTGCTGAGAACGTGAGAGCCAAACGCGCCCAGCGCGACAAAAGTGAAGCCACTGATAGCAGCAAACACCAGCATGAAACGACTATTCATCGTTATTACCTATACGTTATTACCTATAAACGAGGTTGCTGACAAAGACCGCCATTCTCATTCTGCAAATAGATCTGTCATCAGTCTGAAACGTAGTTATCTACGTGAGTTATTCGGTTAATCAGCCAGCTGACACGGCTTCAGCGCGTGCCGTTGTCATAGCGGAAGCGAAATTTTTCCTGTTCACTGGCTGCCCGCGCCAGAATCCAATGGCGAAAGGCGGCTATTTTACCCAGTTCTGCCTGACTGTCATGACATACCAGATAAAAAGCATTCCGGCTGACCAACACATCGTTAAACGGACACACCAGTCGCCCCGCTTCGATTTCCGTCTGCGCCATCACATTATTTGCCAGCGCGACGCCCTGCCCGTGGATGGCCGCCTGCAACACCATCGCGCTGTGGCTGAAAATCGGCCCTTGCTGCACGTTAATCTGCACGCCAAGCTGGCGCGTATAGGACAGCCAGTCACGACGCGACGCATCGTGCAGCAGCGTATGTGCAACCAGATCGTCCGGCGTTTTTAACGGATGATTCCCCGTCAGCAGCACCGGCGAGCAAACTGGCAACAGATATTCGGCGTACAGCTTTTCTACCCGCAGCCCCGGCCAGTTTCCCCGACCGTAGAAAATCGCGACATCCACGTCATCCGCCAGCCGATCTTCATCGCGATCCACCGCCTGAATACGCACATCAATCCCTGGGTAGTCGGAGTTAAAACTCGAAAGACGCGGCACCAGCCAATGAATGGCAAAGCTAGGCAGCAGGCTGACCGTTAATGCGCCTTTGGCGCTGCGGGATTGCAGCTTACGGGTTGCCTCATTCAAAGAGGAGAAGATCTCTTTGATATCAAGATAGTAACTTTGTCCTTCCTCCGTCAGTAGCAGGGAGCGATTACGACGGCGGAATAATTTAAGCCCCAGGAAATCTTCCAGTGACTTAATCTGGTGGCTGACGGCAGCCTGCGTAACAAACAGTTCTTCTGCCGCTTTGGTAAAACTTAAATGGCGAGCCGCCGCATCAAAAACGCGCAATGCGTTGAGCGGAGGGAGACGTTTTGACATGAATGAAATCTTTTGGTTTACGCTAAATCAGCGATTTATCAGGCACATTCGTACCCAATAACGCTTAAGGTGCAGAAAGGCGACAATCGGAAATCGCCCCAGCCGATCCGCTGTCTACACGATCAAAATAATCGACAGCGACCAACCTCTCCACAACGAAAAGATGACGGGTACATATATTAGTTTTTGTAATCCGAGACATTATAATTTGTCCGTTGAGGATGTACCAGCAAATACCTATATTAGCGCAACTTCCTGGGCCGGAACGAAAAGTGCGGAGGGGTGACCTGAGGTGCTTTTGGCTTGTGGTTGTGATGTTGTGTTTGCTATTTGTTTGTCTGCCTTTTGCAGATGTGGTAGCGAGTCTACCCTATTCACTTCCTGTACATTTACCCTGTCTGTCCAAAGTGATTTTTTGTGTAGCACCGCAAATTGCGGTGCTTTTTTTTGCTTACGATTCACGCCTGAATGCCATGGCACGCTGATCTAGCATCTGGCACAGCTTAACAGGCAACGTGTGATGATGGGCAAACGGCACTATTTCCCTTTCGCCATTTCTTTCACATTATCACGGTTAATTTGCTGCTGCTGACCGTAGGCATCGGTATAGCTGATCATACCCGTCTCATCATCAACCTTCGGTTTCCCCTCTGCGACGATGGTACGACCGTCATTGGTATGCATGACGTAATTACTGGAACAGGCTGCCAGAGAAAACGCCATCACGATAGCGGCAAAAATAGAAATTTTATTCTTCATAGTTAACCCTCAATGAATTTAAATGTTTTCTAGTTAACCTTATTCATCAGGAAATCCTGAAAATTAACACTTTAAAGCGTAGCAATAGTTGCTTTTTTTTCCATAAAATCGCATTAGGCATAGTCCTAAACTTGTCTCTCTCGACAAAATGGGACAGGATCTGCCCTCCAAAAGAGGATGCTCATGACACCGTTTAACCCCGCCACCTTTCGCCAACAGTTCCCCGCTCTCCAGCATTCAACTGTCTATCTTGATAGCGCCGCGACCGCACTGAAGCCGCAGCCCGTCATTAATGCTGTGCAGGCGTTCTATGGCAGCGAGAGTGGTACGGTGCATCGCAGCCAGCATCGCGGCGCGCAGGCGTTAACGCAGCGTTTTGAAGGCGCTCGTGAGCAAGTTGCCGCGTTGCTCCACGCAGACGATCCGCGTTCCATTGTCTGGACCAGAGGCACGACGGAAGCGATCAATCTGGTCGCGCAGAGCTATGCGCGCCCTCGCCTTCAACCCGGCGACGAGATCGTCGTGAGCGAAACGGAACATCACGCTAACCTCATTCCGTGGCTGATGGTGGCGCAGCAAACGGGCGCGAATATCGTGAAGTTACCGATAGGCGCGGACTTGTTACCGGATATCGAACAGCTCGCCACGCTGATCACGCCAAAAACCCGCCTGCTGGCGCTGGGACAGATGTCAAACGTGACAGGCGGCCAGCCCGATCTGGCGCGTGCGATTGCGCTGGCTCACCGCTATGGTGCGGTGGTGATAGTTGACGGCGCACAGGGCATCGTTCATTGCCCACCCGATGTGCAGGCGCTGGATATCGATTTCTACGCATTTTCCGGACACAAGCTTTATGCCCCAACCGGGATTGGCGTGCTGTACGGCAAAACCGCCTTGCTGGAAAGCATGATGCCGTGGCAAGGCGGCGGGAAGATGATGACGCAGGTGTCCTTTGACAGTTTCAAACCGCAGGCGATTCCACAGCGCTTTGAAGCGGGAACGCCGCACATTGCCGGCGTGCTTGGCCTGTCTGCGGCACTCGACTGGCTGACTACGCTGGATTGGCACGCCGCAGAGCAGCATAGCCAGCAGTTAGCGCAGCTTGCCGAAACGTATTTAGCGCAGTTCCCCGGCTTTCGCAGCTTCCGTAGCCCGCATTCCAGCGTGCTGTCCTTTGATATTGCCGATGTGCACCACAGCGATCTGGTTACGCTGCTAGCCGAAAGCGGCATCGCACTGCGCGCCGGACATCACTGTGCGCAGCCGCTGATGGACGCACTCGGTGTCAGCGGCACGCTCCGCGCTTCGTTTGCCCCGTATAACAACCAACAAGATGTTGCTGCGCTGATCGCCGCAGTGGGCAACGCCCTTGAATTACTGATCGACTAAACCATGACCCAGACAACTGACACCACGCATCCTTTTGGCCACCACACCACTGTCGCCGACCTGCTGGCCCGCTTCGATGCCTGCCGCGCATGGGAAGATCGCTATCGGCAGCTCATTTTGCTGGCAAAGGCGTTACCAACGTTGCCAGACGAGCTGAAAACCGAGGAGATTTCATTATCCGGCTGTGAAAATCGCGTCTGGCTAGGTCATCAACGTCAGGAAGACGGCAGGCTGCATTTTTACGGCGACAGCGACGGGCGCATTGTGCGGGGATTACTGGCGGTCTTGTTAACCGCCGTAGAGGGAGAAACGCCAGAAGCGCTATTGCAGCACGATCCGCTGGCGCTGTTCGATAAGCTAGGGCTTCGCGCGCAGCTCAGCGCTTCGCGTTCAAGCGGACTGGCGGCGCTGGCCGCCAGAATCAAGGAGATTGCTGAACAAGAGGCTGCGGACAAATAGCGGTATTCGCGCTATTTATTTCTGCGGCGCAGACGCCCTTTCCCTTTTCGCTATCATCTTCTTCAGCGCATGAGATACCGCAACAAATCCAAAGGTTGCGGTGACCATCGTCGCAGCGCCAAAGCCTGACGCACAATCCATACGCATCACCCCATCAGCCGTACTGCGCGACGCACAGACGGAACCGTCAGGCTGCGGATACACCAGCGGTTCGCTGGAAAACACGCAGTCGATGCCCAGCTTTCCTTTGCTGTTCTTCACCACGTTAAAATCGTGCTTTAACCGCTCACGCAGCTTGGCGGCTAGCGGATCCTGAATCGTTTTCGCCAGATCGACGACTTCAATGCGGGTCGGATCGATCTGCCCGCCCGCACCGCCGGTTGTCACCACCGGGATCTTATAGCGCCGGCAGTAGGAGAGCAGCGCTGCCTTCGGACGCACGCTGTCGATAGCGTCAATCACATAGCTGAAGTTCTGGTCGAGCAGCTCGGCCACATTTTCTGCGCTAATGAAATCATCCACGCAGGTGACGCGGCATTCCGGGTTGATCGCCAGAATACGTTCGGCCATCACCTCCGTCTTCGACTGTCCGGTGTGCTGACGCAGCGCGTGAATCTGCCGGTTGGTGTTACTGACACACACATCATCCATATCGATCAGCGTGATCGCGCCGATGCCGGTACGTGCCAGCGCCTCAGCCGCCCAAGAGCCGACGCCACCAATACCAATCACGCAAACGTGAGCCTGAGAAAACAGCGCCAGCGCCTGTTGCCCATACAACCGCGCGGTGCCGCCGAAGCGTTGCAAATAGGCTTCGGATAATTGCGTACTCATTCAACCAACCTTACGAAAACAAAATCACAGGAAAATAAAACCGCGAGAAAAAGCGGCTCAGAATAGCGCTAAACCCGCACGACATCCACCAGACAGCTCATGGCGTTCGGTCCCTGCGTCAGCGGCGACGTGCCGATATCCAGCGTCAGTACATTCGCATTTCCTGATTGTTCAACCGGATGCCACGTTTTCTGGCCGAAGCCGGGCTCAAACCAGGCACCGGTGGACATAATCACCACGCCCGGTGTGACGCCGTCGGTAATTTGTACGCCCGCCAGAATACGGCCACGCGCGTTTCTGACTTCCACCTGCGAGCGATCGACGATATCCCTCGCAGCGGCGTCCTGCGGGTGCATGTAAAGCGTCTCTTTTCCTGCGGTCTTATTCGCGGCAACCTGCGGTGTAGCGGCCAGTTGGCTGTGCAAACGGTCGGACGGCTGAATGGAAATAAAGTGCAGCGGCCACTCTTCCGTGCTTTTGGCACCCAGCCATTCAACGGGAGGCTGCCATTCAGGATGCGGCGCAAAATCCGCATAGCCATAGCTGGCGATGGCTGAGCTAAACAGTTCAATTTTACCGCTTGGCGTACTGAGCGCATGCTGCTGCGGATCGCGGCGGAAATCCTCAAAGAACACAAACGGCTTTTCATCCATCGGGATTTCCACATGTCCCTGCTGCCAGAAATCCTCAAATGACGGCCAGCGGTCAGCGGCATCTCGCTGCCTTGAACGGCATTCCTCATAAAGGTGTTCCAGCCACTGCTGCTCGCTGCGATTTTGCGTGAACGCCTCGCCATAACCCAGACGCTCTGCCAATTCGCTGAAAATATCCACGTCATTACGCGCCTGATGCTGCGGCGCAATCGCCTGATGCATGGCAAAGATAAAGCGATCGCGAGACGACCCACCGATATCATTACGCTCTAGTGTCGTGGTGACGGGCAGCACGATATCCGCCATCTGCGCCGCTGGCGTCCAGACGATATCCTGCACAATCACCGTATCCGGCTTGCGCCAGCCGTCCACCAAACGGTTCAACTGCTGGTGATGATGGAACGGGTTACCGCCCGCCCAGTGAATCAGATGAATATCGGGATAAGTGTGGGTTTCGCCCTGAAAGGTATAAGGCGTTCCCGGATGCAGTAGCATATCGGCGATACGCGCCACGGGAATCGCCTTCCCCGCGTTCGGGGTTGATGGAGACGCTGGCGCAGGCGTTGAAATACGCTCGTTGCCGACGCTGTTCATCGAACCGTGGCCGAAGGAGAATCCGCCGCCCGGTAACCCCACCTGGCCCAGCATGGAAGACAGCGCAATCATCATCCAGTAAGGCTGTTCGCCACGATGGGCGCGCTGCACGGAGTAAGAACAGGTAATGAAACTGCGTACGCCGATCAACTGCTGCGCCAGACGTCGGATGCGCTCGGCGGGAATGCCTGTGATGTCGCTGGCCCATTCGGGGGTTTTCACCACGCCGTCGCCGCGACCGTGCAAATAGTCACTCAGTTGTTCATAACCGACGCAGTAGCGTTGCAGGAAATCCTTATCGTCAGCGCCCAAACGCTGAATCTCATAGCCCAGTGCCAGCATCAAGGCGACATCGGTATTCGGGCGAATTGGAATCCACTCGGCATTCACAAATTCAGGGCAGTCATCGCGCATCGGGCTGATGTTGATGACCGGAATTCCTTTCGCCACCAGCGCTTCCAGCGCGGGCTTAAGCGTGTGGTGCCCGGCCCCGCCGGATGCCACCTGTGCGTTTTTCAGCGCCAGACCGCCAAACGCGAGGAAAATATCACAATGTTCGGCAACGCTGCGCCATTCGGTGACCTTGCCCGTCAGCGGATGAAAGGTGCCAATCACGTACGGCAGGAAGAACTGCGCCGCCCCCCAGCTGTAATTGCCCTGCTGATCGACCGCGCCGCCGCCGGAGAAATAGAAGCGTCGAACCTGAGAACGCGCGTGGTGATAGCGCCCGGCAGACGACCAGCCGTAAGAACCGGCAAAAAGGCCGTCCGCACCGTAGCGATCGCGGATACGGCGATTTTCCTGCGCGACCAGATCGAGCGCGACGTCCCAATCTACTTCAACAAAGTCTTCCCGGCCACGCAGCGTTCTGTCGTTGTTTTCGCGTTTCTGAAGCCAGGAGCGACGCACCGAAGGCCGACGGATACGTCGGTCGGAATACACCAGCGGCACGATGGAATCTAGCATGGCGGACGGTGCCGGATCGTCGGCAAATGGCTCGCAGCGAATCAGTTTGCCGTCTTCAACCACAGCGGTAAACGCGCCCCAGTGCGCAAGATGTGGATAACGTTTAATCGCCATGACAACCTCAGGATAAGTAATTAGCAGGCTGGATAATAACTCGAATTATCTGTGTCCCCAACAGCAAGAAGCGTGAATAGCTTATGCGTAATGTGACATTACTTATCCATATTTAAACGTTCGTTTAAAACACACGTTGGGCTAGGGTTTAACCAGAAAATAAAGAAGTGGTTCAGGCAGTTTTATTATTTTTTCGTTATTCAAACCAGGAACGCAGCATGAAACCCATTACGCCACACAGCAACGGTAATGACGCTATTTTACTGCCCCGATGTTGACTTAATTCAGCCTGATTTCTCTTCCTCCTGAAGAGAACGGTTTTTTCACCCAAAACACATCATTCAAAACACGCCATTAAAAAAATAAAGGCGGAGCGCACAACGCTGCCCTCTGCATACGGATGGGAAATATGAAAAAAAATCTATTCTTGTCAGCGTTGATTCTGACGTCTTCGCTCTTCGGCCTTGCCGCACAGGCAGAAACGCAGACGCCAAAGCGCGGCGGCACGCTGAACTTTTTGGCCGAGCCTGAACCGCCCGTATTAACCAGTCTGGTCAGCACCAGCGGCGCAGTGATGAAGGTCAACGCCAAGGTGATTGAAGGTCTGTTGAATTACGATTTCGATATGAAGCCGACCCCGCAGCTGGCGACCAGTTGGTCAGTAAGCCCGGACGGCAAACAATATACGTTCCATTTGCGTAAAGGCGTGAAATGGCATGATGGGCAAGACTTCACCTCTGCGGACGTCGCGTTTTCTATTCTGACCGTCAAAAAATACAATTCACGCGGTCAGGGCACGTTTGCTAACGTCACCGAAGTGAAAACCCCGGATCCGTATACCGCGATCCTGGAACTGTCAAAACCCGCACCTTACCTGCTGAGCACGTTCTCCGCTAACGAAGCGCCTATCGTGCCGAAACACTTATACGAAGGCACAGACATTCTGTCGAATCCCCACAATACCGCACCGATTGGAACCGGCCCGTTCGTCTTCAAAGAATGGGTTCGTGGCAGCCATATCCTGTATGAACGTAACCCGAACTACTGGGACAGTCCCAAGCCTTACGTCGATAAACTGGTGGTGAAGATTATTCCCGATGCCGCCACTCGCACAATTGCGCTTGAAACCGGCGCGCTCGATCTGGGAAGCGACTCTCCCGTTCCGCTGAGTGAAATTGAACGCATCAAGAAAAACCCCAAGCTGGGCATTGAAACCGCTGGCTACGGTTACAGCCCAACGCAAACCCGCATTGAGTTCAATCTGGATAACCCTTACCTGAAGAATCTGAAGGTTCGCCAGGCCATTGCGCACAGCATCAATATTGATGTGTTGAAAAATGTGGTGTGGTACGGCTATGCGGTCAGTTCACCGACGCCGATTACGCCAGAGCTGGCGCAGTTCCATGATGCCACGCCGTCACCTTATGGCTTCGATATTGCCAAAGCGAACAAACTGCTGGACGAAGCCGGCTTCCCACGTCAGGCAAACGGTATCCGCTTCAAGCTGGTACATGATTTCATGCCCTATGGCGATAGCTTCAAACGCGTGGCGGAATACCTCAAATCCGCACTGGCCAAAGTGGGGATTGACGTCACCATTCGCTCACAGGATTTCGCCACCTTCGTTAAGCGCGTTTATACCGACCGCGACTTTGACTTCAACAATGGTTCCATCTCGAACCTGTTCGATCCTGCCGTGGGCGTACAGCGTCTGTACTGGTCAAAAACCTATCAACCGGGCGTACCTTTCGGCAACGGCTCACATTACAGCAATCCAGAAGTAGATCGTTTGCTTGAGCAGGCCTCGGTAGAAACCGATCCTGAAAAACGCGTGGAGCTGTACAAGCAGTTCCAGCGCATCATCGCCACGGATATTCCCGATTTAAACCTGCTCCAAATTAAGCGCCAGACGATTTACAACAAGCGCGTACATAACGTCGTCACCGATATTCAGGGCGTCAACGGCAGTCTGGCCGACGTGTGGCTGGATCAGTAATCGTAATACGACATTCCCCTGCGCGGGCAGGGGAACTCTCATGAAGGTATGTGATGAATAAAGTAGAACGAATCGGGCGCGTACTATGGCGTACCCTGCTTCACGCGCTGCCAACGGCGATTGGCATTATCATTCTGGTGTTTTTCCTGTTGCAGCTGGTACCGGGAGACGCCGTGGATGTGCTGGCTGGCGAGGCAGGCAATGCAACCGAAGCGACGATGGCACACCTGCGCGCTCAGTTCGGTCTCGATCAACCCATACTGCAACAGCTTTCGGTTTATTTGGGCAATTTGGCGCAGTTCAGCCTCGGCTTTTCGCCTCGCTACAACGCGCCGGTAATGGATCTGATCCTGTCACGGCTACCGGGCACACTGTTCCTGATGCTGCTGTCACAGGTTTTCGCCATCATCATCGGCATAACGCTGGGAACGATCATGGCGGTGTGGGCGGGTAAATGGCCCGACCGCCTGCTCTCGCTGATCGCACTTCTGCTCTACTCCACGCCGGGATTCTGGATCGGCCTGATGACGCTGATTCTGTTTTCCGTACATCTTGATTGGCTACCAAGCGGCGGCAATATCACCATCGGCGCGAACCTCACTGGCTGGGCATATTTCAAGGATATGTTGCAGCATGCCATCCTTCCGGTTGTGGCACTGAGCAGCTTTTTTATCGCCATTTACGCCCGCCTGACCCGCGCGGCCATGTTGGAAATTGCCCAGCAGGATTTCGTGCGCACCGCACATGCCAAAGGGCTGTCGCCGCTGTGGGTTACCGTCAGGCACATTCTACGCTGTGCGCTGCTGCCTATCACGACCGTTGCCGGTATGCACTTCGGCAATCTGCTGGGCGGGGCGGCTGTGGTCGAGACGGTCTTTAGCTGGCCGGGACTGGGCCGTCTGGCGCTGGAAGCGGTAATGGCACGTGACTTCAACGTCTTGTTAGGCGTCCTGCTGCTTTCCGCCTTCTTAGTCATTTTGGCTAACGTGCTGGTGGACTTACTGCAATCCTGGCTCGATCCCCGAATTAAGGCGCGCTGATATGAATCACTTTTCTCCTGAAAATCTCACACCGAAGAAAGCCGCAGCGGACGGCGTTAGCTCAGCAGCAACTCGCCCGTTAAAAATGCCTTTTCGCCTGTCACCGGAGGTGCGTGCATTTGTCCGCAACCCCGCCGGGATGGCTGGCCTGCTGTTGCTGATTACGGTATTTCTGATGGCCGCTTTCGCACCGTTGCTGTATCCCGGCGATCCGCTGGATATGGTCGCTCAGCCTTTCTTGTGGCCGGGCGAAAATCCTGATTTCCCGTTAGGAACCGATTCGATGGGCCGGGATGTCGCCGCTGGAATCGTCCACGGTTCACAGGTTTCTTTGCAGATTGGCTTCTCGGCGGTCATCGTCAGCCTGTTAATTGGCACCGTCGTCGGTGCGCTGGCGGGCTATTTTGGCGGTCGGGTTGATGACCTGCTGGTTCACATCACCGAACTGTTCCAGACCTTCCCGACCTTTTTGTTAGTCGTGGTGTTGGTCGCCATCGGTTCCCCTTCGGTGACGCTGATTTCACTGGCCATCGGTATTGCCTCCTGGCCGACGATTGCACGTCTGGTGCGGGCCGAGTTTCGCTCGCTGCGTGAAAGCGATTTTGTGTTAGCCGCACGCAGTCAGGGATTTTCCAGCCTGCGCATCATCTTTCAGGAAATGCTACCGAACGCGCTGCCGTCGATCATCGTCACCACGTCGGTCATGGTCGCCTCGGCCATTTTGATTGAATCCGCACTCTCCTTCTTGGGCTTTGGCGATCCGAACCGCGTGAGCTGGGGCAGCATGATCGGCGCGGGCCGAGAATCGCTGCGTACCGCCTGGTTTCTTACCGCCTTGCCCGGCACCGCGCTGGTCTTAACCGTGCTGTCACTGAATCTGGTGGGCGACGCATTGAACGATGCCCTGAATCCACGGTTACGGGGGAGAAGCGCATGAAGCCGCTGGTCGATATTCAAGATTTACGCGTTGATTTTCCCGGTCATCAGGCCGTTCGAGGACTCAACCTGACGATTAACGCCGGAGAAACGCTGGCGCTGGTCGGCGAATCCGGCTGCGGTAAATCCGCGACGGCGCTGTCCCTGATGCGATTGGTCGCCGAACCGGGAACAATCAGCGGGCGCATCCTGTTTGATGGACAGGATCTACTTACTCTACCAGACCGGCAGATGCGCCAGCTGCGTGGTAATGCGCTGTCGATGATTTTTCAGGAACCGATGACCTCGCTCAATCCAGTACTTTCCATCGGGCAACAGATTAGCGAAACACTGCGGTTGCATGAAACGCTGACGCCCGCACAAGCACAGACGCGCGCCATCGAGCTGTTGGATCTGGTCAAGATCCCTGAACCAGCGCGCCGGGTGGATGACTACCCACATAACCTGTCTGGCGGACAGCGTCAGCGCGTCATGATCGCTATGGCAGTGGCTTGCCGTCCGCGTCTGCTCATTGCCGATGAACCGACCACGGCGCTGGACGTCACCATTCAGGCACAGATTCTGGCGCTGCTGGATAACCTGCGGCGTGAATTCTCGATGAGCCTGCTGCTGATTACCCACGATCTTGGGCTGGTGGCGCAATGGGCCGACCGTGTAGCGGTGATGTATGCCGGGCAAAAGGTAGAAGAAGCACAGGCAGCCGACCTGTTTCAGTCATCCACACACCATTTCGCCCCCAAGCACAGCTACACGCGCGGGCTGTTAGCGACATCGCTGCACATGGATCAGGACAGGCACTACCGCACCCATCGGCTGGCGGAAATCCATCACGCGCCAATGGATGAAGGCTTTACGCTGCTGACGCCGCCCACCTTAATTCACCGAGCCACCGATACGAGCCAGCCACCGCTGCTCTCGCTGAAAAATATTCATACTCGCTATTCAACCGCGCAGGGCAAGGTGCTCGCCGTTGACGATGTGTCACTGACTATTTTGCCCGGTGAAACGCTCGGTCTGGTGGGCGAATCCGGCTGTGGTAAATCCACCCTGTCCAAAACCATTCTGCGCCTGCTACCACCTTCACACGGGCAGATCGTGTTCGATGGGCAAGACATCACCACGCTAAAAGAATCACGGCTGAAAGCACTGCGTCAGCGGGTACAGATGATTTTTCAAGACCCTTATGCGTCGCTGAATCCACGCCACAGCATTCAGCATATCCTTGAAACGCCGCTGATTGTGCACGGCCTTGGCGATCGTGCGCAGCGACAGCAGGCGATCAAAAATATCATCGATCGTGTTGGTCTGCCGCAAAGCAGCCTGAGCCGCTATCCCCATGAATTTTCCGGTGGCCAGCGCCAGCGTATCGGTATTGCCCGTGCGCTGGTGGTACGTCCTTCGCTGGTGATTTGCGACGAGCCGGTGTCCGCACTTGATGTCTCTATTCAGGCGCAGATCCTCAATCTGTTGGTTGAGTTAAAAAACGAAATGGGCCTGTCGCTGCTATTTATTTCCCACGATCTCGCGGTAGTACGCTATATCGCCGACCGGGTCATGGTGATGCAAAACGGGCGCTGCGTGGAAAGTGGCGATCACCACAGCATCTGGCATCAGCCACAGCACCCGTACACCCGCAAACTGATCGATGCCGTCCCCGGCGGCGGGCAGCGCGAAACGCCTGTATCTCCACAGCTGATGAGCAGGCAGGCGCATGGATAAGCACAGTGAACGCCAAGTGAATACATCAACCGCTATTGATCAAGCAGCGATGGAATCGGTCATTCAGGATTTTTTACCTGAGCTGATTGCGATTCGTCACCATATTCATCAGCACCCAGAAATCGGCTTTGAAGAGGTTGCTACTGCGCAACTGGTGGCGGAAAAGCTGGCGGCATGGGGGCTTGCCGTCACCACCGGCATCGGTGGAACGGGCGTGGTCGCCACCCTACGTGGCCGTTATCCCGGTGAAGACAGCATCGGCCTGCGGGCAGACATGGATGCGCTGTATATCAATGAGAAAACGGATCTGCCCTATGCCTCGGTGCATGCAGGGAAAATGCATGCCTGCGGACACGATGGGCACACCACCATGCTGCTGGGTGCCGCACGCTATTTGTCTCAGCACCCCGACTTTGCTGGCACGGTACATTTTATTTTCCAGCCCGCAGAAGAAGGATTAGGTGGCGGACTTGCCATGCTCAATGACGGCCTGCTGACCAGGTTCCCCTGCAACCGACTGTTTGGCCTGCATAACAAACCCGGTATCGAGGTGGGTCAATTCGCGATTCGCAGCGGCCCGATGCTGGCGGCCAGCGACACCTGGCAGGTCACGTTTCACGGCACGGGCGGACACGGTGGTTCAGGCGTGCACCTCTCTATCGATCCGACGCTGCCCGCCGCGCAATTTATGCTGGGCCTGCAAACCATCGTCAGCCGCAACGTCCCTGCGATGGACGCGGCGGTGCTCAGCATCGGTCATATTCAGGGCGGTGACAGCCATTCCCCAAACGTTATCCCGGATAACGTCATCCTTAAAGGAACCGGACGGAGCTATTCGCCGAGCGTTCGCCACCTGCTGGAAACGCGCCTGCGAGAGCTGGCACACAGCACCGCACAAGGTTTTGGCGCAACGGCCGACGTGCATTATGAACGGCAGTATCCCGCGCTGGTTAACGATACGCACGCCACGCAGTTAGCCGTTAACGCTGCCGCGCAGGTCGTCGGATTCGAACAGGTTAACACCGCAATGACGCCGCTGCTGGGTGCAGAAGATTTTGCCTACATGCTGGAGCAGCGCCCCGGTGCCTTCATGATGCTGGGTAACAGCGAAAAAAATGCGCCCAACGTGCATCACCTACACACCCCGCACTACGACTTTAATGATGCGCTGATCCCATTAGGGATCCGCTATTGGGCGACATTGGTTTATCAAGAATTGGGTTTACCAAGGACTGGGTTTACCAAGGAGTGAGTTATCCAGAACTGACGTTATCAGGAACCGAGTCTAGCGGGAGCGCATTTCCCCACGACCTCAATCTAACAATGCATGACGTCGGTGCATCCGACGGCGAGCGTGAGCAAAAAGGATGAATCATGGTGGCGTTATTGAAAACCAAAGATCAAAGCAAAGAAAAAGAGGCTGACATTAAGCAGCGCATCCTGCGTGAGGCCATCACGATCTTCGCCTGCAAAGGCAGTGAGCTAACGACGATTCGCGAAATAACGGAAGCCACCAACGTGAATGTGGCATCGGTGAATTATTACTTTGGTTCGAAAGAAGGGTTACTGCGTGCCGTATTGGACAACGTTCTCGGCCCGTTAAATGACGAAAGAACGCGTCTGCTGGATGAGGTGGAAAAGGCTAATCACGGTGATGAACTGCCCGTTGCCGCGCTGCTGGATGCGCTCTTGCGCCCGCTGGTTAAAACGGCTCGCACGCCCGACGGCGGACGCATTGTCGTTCGCCTGTTACAGCATCTGCGGGCTACGCCAGGTCTGGAGGTCACTGCCCTGCTTTCAGCGCAGTTCGATCACGTCGCTCACCGTTTTATCGATGCATTTTCTCGTGCGCTACCGGCGTTATCGCGCGCGGAAGTGATCTGGCGTTATGAATTTGCCCGCGGTGCCGCCATGCATGTGTTAACCGACGCCGATCCGCGTTCTGGCCGTCTGGCGCTGCTCTCCAAAGGGCTGTGTGACAACCGCGATGACGATCGCGTGCTATCGCACCTATTACGTTTTGTCGAGGCGGGTTTTACCGCCAAACCACTGACTGAGACATCCCTTCAGTCCTGATTTTTCGTTATTCGTAACACGTTTAAACCGACAGGAAACAGACATGAGCAGAGAAAAAATTGAAGGGTCATTCGTTGCCCTCATTACACCTTTCAATGACGATGGCAGCGTGGATTTCGGCGCATTTGAAGCGTTATTAAAATTCCAGGAAGACAACGGCACGGCTGCCGTTTTGATTATGGGCTCAACCGGGGAAGTGTCCATGCTGTCCCCAGATGAGAGAAAAGCGATCATCCGCCGAACCGCACAATACAGCACCAGCAAAATGAAGCTGTTCTATGGCTGTACCGGTAACAATACCGATACCACCATTGACTATGTGCGCTATGCACATGACAACGGCGCAGACGGTGCCATTATCGCCGCCCCCGCCTATATCTGTGCCAGTGAGAGTGACATCGAAAGCTACTTTCTGGAAATTGCAGATGCGACCGATTTGCCATTAGGGATTTATAACAACCCACCACGTGTAAAAACGGATCTGCACTGGACATCGCTGCTGCGTATTTTCCAACACCCAAACTACGTTATTCATAAAGAATCCACCACCCGCGTGGGCCAGGTTGCACAAGTGCTGGCAGGCAATCCCGATGTGTCGGTAATGTGCTGCGACTCGCCCAATCTGGGTCTGGTGGTGCCAACGATGTCGTTGGGGGGACATGGAACTGCCAACATGACGGGCAATATTGCACCAGCAGAACTAGCCGAAATTTCTCGTCCGTGGAAAAACGGCGAGGATGCAGAACGCTTCCGTAAGGCGTATCAGCATCTGTTGCCGCTGCTGCACTATACCTACTCGGCAATCAATCCCGTGGCGGTGAAATCATTGATGAAGGCAGTCGGGTTACCGGCAGGCAGCCTGCGCCGTCCGCTGCGGGGCTTGCAGGGCGAAGCGTTGGATTCCGGCGTTCGTATCGTGAACGAATTAGGATTGAGCAGCAAATACGGCTTTAAAAGCTGATTCTGTTCTGGCGCGTGGAGAGCAAGTATTTCATCTCAGAAGTGGTTCATCCTAACACCACTTCTGAGATTTCAGACGAAAGAACGATTACTGTGGATTGTTGACTAACAGCGATCCTGAACTGTTCGTCGGGCTGCTTTGCGCGTTCTTCAACACCCAGACCCGGCCATAGTGGTTGTAGAAACCCGCCGAGTGACCTGCATCCGGCCCAATGCCCTGATACATATCGAAGTGCTGGCCTTTAATCGCCCCGCCGACATCCAGCGCGATCATCAGGCGCATTTCATACTTGCCGGTGAATTTACCAACGTTATCCAGCAGCGGCACTTCCATTAACAGAGCCGTGCCTGCCGGAATCAGCGAACGGTCAGAGGCAACGGAGGCTTTCGCCACCAGCGGCACCGCGCTTGCGCCTTTGACGGGCGCAGACATCATTGGCTTAAAGAACACAAAGGAAGGATTCTGCTCAAACAGTTCACGCACTTCATACTCGGTGTGCTGCTCCGCCCACTTGCGGATGGCCTGCATCGACATCTCTTCACGCGGCACTTCACCACGGTCGATCAGCACTTTACCAATACTGCGGTAAGCGTGGCCGTTTTTGCCCGCATAGCCGAAGAACGTCAGCGGGCGTCCATCGCCAAAATCAATATAGGCGCTGCCTTGTACTTCCATCATGAAGTTATCGACCAGCGAATTGGTCCAGGCGAGAACCAGACGCTCATCCAGCGCACCGGCATAAATACCGGCACGATCTGGCAGTCGGCGGTTCTTTTTGCCCTTTGACGGCATGGCATATAAAGGATGGCGGAATTCGCCCTGACGGGTATGACGCGCCTGCAACACCGGCGTGTAGTAACCGGTAAACTGCACGTTACCAAAGTTATCAACGCCTTCCATCTGCCAGGCATTCAGACCAAACTTGCTCAGTTCGCGAGTATCGGCACCGGACATCATCCAGTTTTCAATCGCCTGAAAGGTCGTATTATTGCGCGAGTACAGATTAGGTGACGCCGACCGAATTTCAGAGACCTGGGTCATGAAATCCCGTGCGTTGACCGGTTTTCCTTTGGCATTAGGTTCATTCACCAATTCCAGAGGCTGGTTGAGGTGACCATCTTTATATTGCTGCCCGCGATCGGTTGGCCTGGATTGGCACCCCGCCAGAATGGCAATGACCACTGCGGTCAGCACGTATTTTCCCCACCGTCCCTTCATCTTTGCGCTCGCTTTTTACATCAAAAAATTTACCGTCGAACGATAACAAACGGCTATCGATAAAGGAATGGGACAGCATATAAATCCACGGTTCGAGCGTATGCCGTTCGGCACGCGGCGTAACAAAAGCCAGGAGTTCTGCTTATCGCCACGCAGCGGTCATAAAACAACCTATCAGGTGGTAAATCAATCACCTGACAACCCAATACCGCGCTTTTTATAGAAATAGGTTGCATCAATGCTCATGGAGAGTATAGTGCGCATCCACGGACGCGGGGTGGAGCAGCCTGGTAGCTCGTCGGGCTCATAACCCGAAGGTCGTCGGTTCAAATCCGGCCCCCGCAACCAATTGATGTGAGTCGTCCATCAAGAGATGTGAAAGCAGTAAAAATAAGTCAGTACGGACGCGGGGTGGAGCAGCCTGGTAGCTCGTCGGGCTCATAACCCGAAGGTCGTCGGTTCGAATCCGGCCCCCGCAACCAATTGATGTGAGTCGTCCATCAAGAAATGTGAAAGCAGTAAAATAAGTCATTACGGACGCGGGGTGGAGCAGCCTGGTAGCTCGTCGGGCTCATAACCCGAAGGTCGTCGGTTCGAATCCGGCCCCCGCAACCAATTAAGGTTCTTTAAATTAAGAACTGCGCGATAAAGCACCTTAATGGGTGCTTTTTTGTTTTCTACGTACTACCTATTTATACGTACCATGCCCCAGACATCATTCCTCTGAACCGCGCCAGTTAGGCGCGGTCATCGTGCGTTCTACATCGGCAACATCAACTACCGCTCAGCCTGACTGGCAAAGTAGGCTTTAATTCCTGCAAAAATGGATTCCGCAATTTGCTGCTGGAAATGGCTGGTACGTAGCTTGCGCTCTTCTTCCAGATTGCTGATAAATGCCGTCTCAACCAGAACAGAAGGAATATCCGGCGCTTTCAATACCGCAAACCCGGCCTGATCGACACTGTTTTTATGCAGACGATTCACCCTGCCCAACCGAGTCAGGATCTCTTTACCAAACTTCAGGCTGTCGCCAATCGTCACGGTCTGCACCAGATCGAACATGGTGTGATCCAGATAGCGATCGCCACTCATGCTCACGCCACCGATCAAATCCGATTCGTTCTGGGTCTCTGCCAGGAATCTGGCGGCAGTACTGGTTGCCCCTTTCTTCGAGAGGGCAAAAACCGACGATCCTCTTGCCGATCGATTAGTAAACGCATCCGCATGAATCGAAATGAACAGATCGGCACGCTGCTTACGCGCTTTCGCCACCCGTACGCGCAGCGGAATGAACACATCTTCATTACGCGTCATATAGGCTTTCATGTTGGATTCATTGTCGATCAGCTTACGCAAGCGGCGGGCAATTTGTAGCACGATATCTTTCTCGCGCGTTTTATTCTTGCCAATCGCACCGGGATCTTCACCGCCGTGACCGGGGTCGAGCATGATAATCAGCGGACGATCCCGTCCGGCTTTCCCGGCTTTCGGCGCTTCTGCTGGCAGCGTACGTTCCAGATCGCCTTTGTTGTAATCCTCCAGCAGCGCCAGCAGCGGATCGTCTTCGTTGTCGTAGCGCCCTGCCGAGGGATACAAATCCAGCACCAGTCGGTGCTTGAATTCAGCCACTGGCCCCAGCGTAAAGACTTTGGTCGTCGCCTGCTGCTTGAGCTCCAACACCAGGCGCACAGTGGTTTTATCAAACTGGCCGATGCGCGCTTCTTTAATCAGCGGGTCGCTATCTGACTTAAACTGGCTGGCGATCTCCTTCAGCACGCTGTTCAGATGAACATTTTCGATATCCACCACGATGCGTTCAGGATTACTCAGACTAAACTGTTTATATTTCAGCGGGTGATTAGATTCCAATGTGACGCGGGTGTAGGCGGAGGACGGCCAGACGCGCACGGCCACGACCTGCGTCGTCGCTGCTATTCCTACACCACTTACGCTTAACAGCCAGGTTGCTGCTGCGCTTTGTAATAGACGCCGTCGAGTCAGATGATGATTCGAATGAGACATGCCACTCCGATCTGATTGCTGTGCGCTATCCTGCATTGTTGTGTTGCGAATGCACGGGATAGGCCATTAAAAAATGAATAAAGGTAAAAATTGTCAAAAACTTTAACGAATCTGCTCCACGCTGTCATGCAAAAATCCTTTGCATGCCCGTCATACTTCAAGCCGCATGTGCGTTGGCAATACTCGGCTTATCTCTAAACCTCGCCCTGAAGGGCCGCCGCAAGCGGCGTTCAAATCGGCTAAGCCGATTTGTCCTTGCTCACCCCAGTCACTTACTTATGTAAGCTCCCGGGGACTCGCGCGGTTGCCGCCTTCACGCAACTCGAATTATTTAGGGCATGGTAGCAAGATGAAACAGAATCCTGACTTTTCTGGTTAATACTTCCTCTTGCCTTTTACGTCATAAAGAATAAAAATACAGAAATTACGAATAAAAATGCAAAGAGGGCTCGCAGTGAAGGAACGGAGTACAGAACTGGTTCAGGGCTTCCGCCATTCAGTTCCCTATATCAATGCCCACCGTGGCAAAACGTTTGTCATCATGTTAGGTGGCGAAGCCATTGAACATGCCAACTTCTCTAGCATCGTAAATGATATCGGGCTGCTACACAGTCTGGGGATCAAGCTGGTGGTCGTTTATGGTGCTCGCCCCCAGATCGATGCCAACCTGACAACGCATCACTACGAGCCTCTCTACCATAAAAATACCCGCATCACCGACAGCACCACGCTGGAACTGGTCAAGCAGGCGGCAGGAATGTTGCAGTTGGACATCACCGCCCGGCTGTCGATGAGCCTGAACAACACGCCGCTGCAAGGTGCCCACATTAATGTCGTCAGCGGTAACTTTATTATCGCGCAGCCGCTTGGCGTGGATGATGGTGTGGACTACTGCCATAGCGGCCGTATTCGCCGCATTGATGAAGAAGCCGTTCACCGCCAGCTGAATAGCGGTGCAATTGTGCTGCTCGGCCCGGTTGCGGTTTCAGTCACCGGTGAAAGTTTCAATTTAACCTCGGAAGAGGTCGCAACCCAGCTCGCTATTAAGCTGAAAGCGGAAAAGATGATCGGTTTCTGCTCCTCGCAGGGCGTAACCAATGAAGAAGGCAACATCATTTCCGAGCTGTTCCCTGACGATGCGCAGCAGCGTATTGATGCACTGGAACAGGCTGGTGATTACCATTCGGGTACGGTCCGGTTCCTGCGCGGCGCGGTCAAAGCCTGCCGCAGCGGCGTACGCCGTAGCCACCTGATCAGCTATCAGGACGACGGCGCGCTGCTGCAAGAACTGTTCTCACGCGACGGTATCGGTACGCAGATCGTGATGGAAAGCGCCGAGCAGGTTCGCCGTGCGACCATCAATGATATTGGCGGTATTCTGGAGCTGATTCGCCCGCTGGAAGAACAAGGCATTCTGGTCAGACGCTCACGCGAGCAGTTGGAAATGGAGATCGACAAATTCACCGTCGTGGTACGCGATAACCTGACTATCGCCTGCGCCGCACTTTATCCGTTCCCGGAAGAAAGCATCGGCGAAATGGCCTGCGTCGCGGTTCATCCGGATTACCGCAGCTCATCGCGCGGCGATATGCTGTTACTGCGCGTTGCCGCTCAGGCGCGTCAGCAGGGTCTGCAAAAGCTGTTCGTGCTGACGACGCACAGCATCCACTGGTTCCAGGAGCGCGGCTTTTTACCCGCCGAAGTGGAAATGCTGCCGAAGAAAAAGCAGGCGCTGTATAACTACCAGCGTCGCTCGAAGATTCTGGTGCTGGATCTCTGAGCTATTCCGCTCGATAACACTTCTCGTGGCCGATCGTAAAATCGGCCACGTTGTTTTCATTCTCTCACGACGTTTTCATCCGCTTATGGCTGTTTGCCAAACTCACAGCTCAGCGTTGTCCACTTCCTTGCCTGTTCACTCAGCGTAAATCCTAACCCCAGACGATCGGATACCCACATGCGCCCATCGCGCAGCTCTAGTTGCTCGTTGAAGAGCGGATTCAGCCACTCGAAGTGTTCCAGCCAGGGCTCAATCGGATAGGCCGCCGCCAGATGCAAGTGCACTTCCATCGCAAAATGCGGTGCCAGTTTACGGCCGTGCTTCGCGGCCAGGTCCATGATTTTCAGGAAAGGTGAAATCCCCCCCACGCGCGGTGCATCCGGCTGGACGAAATCACTGGCGTTACCGAGGATCAATTGTTCATGCTCGCGGAAGCTGGTCAACATCTCGCCAGTCGCAATCGGCGTATCCAGCGCCGCCGTCAGCGCCGCATGGCCTTCCACATCGTAGGCATCCAGCGGCTCTTCAATCCAGATCAGGTTAAAGGCTTCCATCTTTCTGCCCATCCGAATCGCCGTTTCACGATCCCACTGTTGATTGGCATCCACCATCAGCGGGAAGTCATCTCCCAGCGCTTCGCGCACCGCCGTGAGGCGACGGATATCCTCCGCCGTATTCGGCTGCCCGACTTTCAGTTTGATCCCACCGATACCGCTTTCACGGGAGATCACGACATTCTTTAATACCTGATCCAATGGCGTATGCAGGAAGCCACCGGAGGTGTTGTAGCACTGCACGGAATCACGGTGTGAGCCGAGCAGCTTCGAAAGAGGCAAACCCGCACGCTTGGCTTTCATATCCCACAGCGCGATGTCGAGCGGAGAAATCGCCTGCACCGCCATCCCACTGCGGCCAACCGATGCGCCAGCCCACAGCAGCTTGGTATAGATCTTATCGATATCGTTTGGATCTTCGCCCAGCAGATTATCGGCAATCTCTTTCGCGTGAGCATAAATGCCCTGTCCACCCGCCCGCTTGGAATAGCTGAATCCGACTCCTTCAAACCCATCACGACTGCGGATTTCCGCAAAAATAATGGCAACTTCGGTCAGCGGTTTCTGCCTTCCGGTCAGTACTTTCGCATCACTCACCGGCGTTGCCAGCGGCAAAAATGCCAGAGAGAGTTTTACCCATTCGATTCGATCGCCCGACTCGGCGGCCGTTCTGACGTTCGTGACTTTTGCATAGCTAACCGCTGCTGAATTTGCACTGATGGTCATGTCTCACCTCGTAAAATGATTGCGCTAACATTCATAAACAGAAGGAAGATAGCGATAAATGAAGAAAAAACATGCAATGCAGATCACATAATAATCATTATCACGATAAAACCATGCATCGAGAGACAAAATTAATGATTGCGCAATCACCAAAAAAAGTAAGAGGATACAGCGGGAATACAGCCCAGCTAGCCCGAAAAGGCGAGACAATTCGGCAGGTTTTCAGAAACACAGGCGACTGGTAAACCGATGTGCCATCAACGATAATCCAGCGACATGTGAATGCGCGCGCAGCCTCAGAAGGGAACCCGTGATTGAAACGCGATAAGAACGCCAGCAGCATGCCGCCACGTGCTCCCACGCTTGAAGATGTGGCGCGTGCCGCAGGTATTTCGCCCATGACCGTCAGCCGCGCGTTGAACAATCCGAAGATTGTTCGTGCAGAAACCGTGAACAAGGTGATGGAAGCCGTCCGCGCCACGGGTTATATCCCCAATATGTTAGCGGGCGGGCTCGCCTCCCGACGCAGTAAGCTGATTGCCGTAGTGGTGCCACAAATCAATAACAACATGTTCGTTGATACTGTTCAGGCGATCAGCGATGAGCTGGCCGCACGCGGTTACCACATGCTGCTGTGCGTCGCTGGCTATACCAATGAATCCGAGGCAGAGCTTGTCGCTACCCTGCTTTCTCGTCGCCCGGACGGCATCGTCCTCACCGGAATTCACCACACGCCCGAGCTCAAACGTCTTCTGCTCAACGCCACGATCCCCGTCGTCGAAATCTGGGATCTCACCCCGACGCCGCTCGATATGCTGGTCGGTTTTTCTCATGAAAGCATCGGGAACGCCATCGGGCATTATTTGCTGGGCAAAGGACATTCACGCTTCGGTCTGGTGTGGACTGAAGACGCACGTGCCGGATTGCGTAAGAAAGGGATTTACGACGTCATACAAAAACAGCCGGGAAGCTACGTGTATGAAGCCATTGCCCCGTGGCCTGCGACGCTGGCGTTAGGACGTCAAGGGCTGAGCGATCTGCTCGCCGATGGAGAGGACTTTGATGCCATTATTTGCAGTTCCGATACGCTGGCGCAGGGCGTGATGATCGAAGCCGCCGCCAGAGGATTAGACGTACCGAAGCAACTGGCAGTCATGGGGTTTGGCGATCTCGATTTCGCTGCACACAGCACACCGACCATTACCACGGTCAGAGTCGATCGCTGGAAGATCGGCACCGACGCGGCGGCAATGCTGGCAGAAAAGATTGAGGGGAAAAGCGTGCCCTCCCCTATCGTGGATATCGGTTTTTCGCTGATTGAACGCGAATCCGCCTGACGTTCTATTCATTTGACGTTCTATTCATTTGACGCTCTATTCATTTGACGTTCTAACCACCTGACGTTCTATCCGCCACACGTCAAACTGCATGTACGTTAGCTGCCTTTACCGACTCGGCCCGCCGTGGGCCTTGCCAGTCTGCAACGCAAATGCGTTAAGGTGTATCGCCATTCATCAGCGCGCTAATTCTCTCTTCCAGGCCGCTATAGCGCTGCGTTGGCGTTTTCACCGCCCGACAGAGAATGCGGACATCGGTATAGAGTGACAAACGCTGGCGTGCACGCGTGATGGCGGTATACACCAGCTCTCGCGTCAGCACCGGTAAATAGTGGTTCGGCAGCACCAGCGCCGTATGATCGAACTCCGATCCCTGCGATTTATGCACCGTCATCGCATAGGCCGTTTCATGCGGCGGCAGACGGCTTGGCGTAACGTCTTTGGTTTCGCCATTTGGCAACGGGAAAAATACGCGCAGCTCTCCGTTGTCTCCCATCATGGCAATACCGATATCCCCATTGAACAGGCCTAATGCGGCATCGTTACGTTCAATCATGACCGGTCGGCCGGGATACCAGCGGTTAAGCGGATTACGGCTACGCTGAATCAGCCTAGCCTGATGCAAAGCCTGCTCGATGCGCTGATTCAGCCCTGCTACGCCAAATGGCCCTTCGCGCAATGCACATAGCTGGCGATAGCGCTGGAAGGCAAGCAGCACAGCGTCCGGCGTGGCTCCCGTCGCAATAAGTTGCAGATAATCACGATACCCTGCGACACACTGCGCCAGCATGGCCTGATACTCTTCAGCCTCGGTTAACGGGCTACAGGTAATGTCAGCAAACTCGCCGTTTAACACCGTACGCACACGAGCATCATCGCCGCCGTTCACCGCCAGCGCCAGTTGGCCAATACCGGAATGCGGATCGAAACGGTAGCTCCGGCGCAACAGACAGATACTGTCACTGACTGTCGTTTGCCCTTCAGGACCGCGTTCATCCAGCTTACAGCCCGTCAGCCGCTGCAATTGCTGCGCCCGTGCACGGCTATAGCCAGCCTCGGCAAAACGACAGATATCGCCCAACACCGCACCCGCCTCGACGGACGCCAGCTGATCGCGGTCACCCAGAAAGATAATTCTGGCGTGTGGCGGAAGCGCGGCGATCACGTTTGCCATCATCGGCAGATCGACCATCGACGCCTCATCCACAATCAGCACATCCAAATGTAACGGGTTGTCCTGATGGTGACGCAGGCGCTGACTGTCTGTCACCGCCCCCAACAGCCGGTGCAGGGTTGTCGCTTCCTGCGGAAACGCATCCCGCAACAATGGATCCACCGCAAGACGGTGCAGAGCCTGCCCCAGCGATTCCGTGAGCCGCGCAGCCGCTTTCCCGGTCGGCGCAGCCAGTTGAATACGTAACGTTTCTCCCGTATTCAGCTCAATTAGCGCCGCCAGCAATTTGGCCACCGTCGTGGTTTTCCCCGTTCCCGGCCCGCCGGAAATCACCGCAATGCGGCGCGTCAAGGCGACAGCCGCAGCGACCTTCTGCCAGTTAACCCCTTCGCCCACGTCAGGAAACAGCCGATCCAGAACCGCTCGGATCGCTGGTTCATCAACGGGGATCGTATCGCGCTCGCTGGCGATAAACCGCGCCACGCGGCCTTCACTCTGCCAGCTACGCTGTAAATACAGCTTTTCTCCTTGCAGCACCAGCGGCGTCGGCTGGCTGCCGTCGCTGACGGCATCGGACGTCAGTAAGCGCTGCCGCCATGCGGCAACCGTGTTTAGCCCTGCCTCCGTGAGCAGCTGTTGTGCCAGCTCAGGCTCGCGGCCGTCAAACAGCGTCTGGGCCTGCAAGTTCTCCAGCGGCAAACACACGTGCCCCGCGCCCGAATGTGCACTCAGGCAGGCCGCGGCCAACAGCAGATCGGGCTTTGTCTCATCCGCCAGCATTCTGGCGAACTGAACATCCAGCGGGCGCAGTAACCGCCGCGTCAGCGCCATTTCAAGTAACGCAATCATGAGGGAACTCCTGTATCAGCATCGTCAGGCGTCTTTCCCTTAAAGAGCGCATCAAGCCCGAAAACAAATTCAGCAGAGGGACGACAGGCAAAGATGCCATTGCCGGGGTGAGACGCTTCAACGCCGCGTAAAAACAGATAAAACACCCCGCCAAAGTGGCGCTCATAGTCATAATCCGCAATGCGATGACGGAGATAGCGATGCAAAGCCAGCGTGTAGAGCTGGTATTGCAGGTCATAGCGATGTTCGGCCATCGACTGCATCATGGCTGTTTGGGTGTACGCACTGGCATCAGGGCCGAGCCAATTGGACTTATAGTCCAGCAGGTAATAGCGCCCTTCCCAGCGGAACACCAGATCGATAAACCCTTTCAGCATGCCTTTCACCTGCTGAAAAGAGAGCGCCGGACAGCGTGCAGATAGCGAGTCGTGATGTTTCGCCAGCCGATCGAGCTGCGCCGCCTGTATTGGCGCATCAATCGGTATATAGAACTGTAATTCGGCCTGCTTATCGGCGTTATCCAGCGACGATAGCACGATCCCTTGCTCATTAAGCGGCGTATGCAAAAGCGTATCCATCCACGCCTTTAACACCGGGTGCCAGTGCGCTTCAAATCCCTGTAGTTGCAACTGCTCGGCTAGCCAGTCATCCTCAACGGGCTGAGTAAAATCCAGCGTTTCAAACAGGCTATGCAAAAACGTTCCCGGACTCGCGCCGCGCGGGAACGTATGCGGCGTCAGCTGGGTTTCATCCGCCTCCTGCCGCTCGCCTATCGCTTCGATATCCAGACGCGGCACCAGATCCTGCGCGCTTGCAGAACCCTGCTGCTGAAGCCCCGAATAGCTGGTTACTCGCCAGCCGTCGCGCAGCTGGCGTTCGATGTGGCGAGCCCGCAGCTCTGCCAGTTCCGGTCTATCCGGCTGCCAACGCTGTTCTTCCGTCGCCTGTAGCGGCGTTAATGCGATACCGTCGCCAACCATGCCTTCCAGCTCGCTGACTAACGTGGCAGCTTCAGCTTCTTTACCGCGCTGGAGTAAATAGCCCAGCGCGCTCTGGTGCATATCGCTGCTGCCGTCTTTCTTACGCGATCGCTGAACCGGCGCAACGCCTACGCTACAGTGGTAGATAGAACGGGTTAGCGCGACATACAGCAAACGTAAATCTTCCGCCAGCCGCTCTTCTTCCGCTAGCGTCTGGCTTTCTTCATTGTTTTGCAGATCCAATACAGCCTGATAGCTCTCGCGATCGTGATAAATCCCCTGATCCTGCACGCGGAAGTTACTGATGAAAGGCAGCCATACCAGCGGGTATTCGAGCCCTTTCGATTTATGGATCGTCACGATCTGCACCAGGTGACGATCGCTTTCCAGACGTAGCTGCTGATTCTCTGCCTGCGGATTAGGTTGGACAATCTGCTGTGATAACCAGCGCACCAGCGCATGTTCGCTATCAAGGGTTGCAGAGGCATCCTGCAATAACTCACCGATATGCAGAATATCGGTAATGCGGCGTTCACCCTCCGCGCTCGCCAGCAGGTTCTCCGCCAGCTGATGTTGGTTCATCAGCGCACGCAGCATCGGCAGTACGCCGCGCTGACGCCACAGAGTACGGTAGCCCGCAAATTCATCTACCAACGCATCCCACGCGGCTTCGCTTTGACCTAATGCATCAACCTGTTCGGCATCCAGCCCCATCAGAGCCGTCGCCATCGCGCTGCGTAACGTGCGTTCCTGTTCCGGTGCCAGCACCGCCTGCAACAGCCACAACATATCACTGGCTTCCGGCGTGCTGAATACGCTGTCGCGATTGGACAGATATACAGAGGGAATGGACAAACGGCTCAGCGCGTCACGAATCAGCGAGGCTTCACGCCGGCTACGCACCAGCACACTCATGTCGGATGCCCTGACCAAACGGCGGGAGTCGTCAGTAACCAGCCAGGCTTCATTGCGCTGACTGGCCGCCAGCCAGTCACGAATCTGCGCCGCACACTGACGCGCCATCTGCTGTTGATAATCTCCTACGCCAATCGGTTCTGAACCCGTTAGCCAGAATTGCAGCGCAGGCTGAGGCTGCCCCGCGACCTCAAACACCAAACCGCGCTTAGACTCAGCAGGCTTGACCGGCAGGAAAGGAATGTTTTGAAAAATAAAAGGAGAGTCGAGGCGTTCAAACAGACGATTAACGCCATGTACCATCTGGTGCGACGAGCGCCAGTTCGTACCCAGCGTATAATGCGCAGCGACTTCTCCGCGCGCGTGCATGTAGGTAAAAATATCCGCACCGCGAAACGCATAAATAGCCTGCTTAGGGTCACCGATCAGCAATAGCCCACACTGCGGCTGCCCGACGTACAGCGTTCGGAAAATACGGTACTGTTGAGGATCGGTATCCTGAAATTCATCGATCATCGCCACCGGATAGCGTTCGCGAATGGCGCTGGCAAGCTGTTCCCCGCCAGGCTGTTGCAACGCAACATCCAAACGGCTCAGCAGATCGTCAAACCCCAGTTCTGCTCGCTGTCGTTTTTCCTCACTCACCGACTCGCGGATCGCCGACAGCGCGCGAACAATGACTAAATCGCGCAGCGACAGTGGCGCTTCAAGCAGCCGTTCGGTCTCCTCAAAGAGGGTATGGACAGGCGGTTCGCCTTTCTTCGTTTTCTCGATTAGCGTTTGCTGGGAAAATCTCACCAGATCTTTCGGCAGTTGATAATCCAGCGTCGGCTGCTCTGCCCACAGCGTGACTTTCTGTAGCCAGTTGGGAAGATGCTTACTGCTGTAGCTGCGTTTATCGACGCCAGAAGCACTAATCAGCGCTTCCAGATCCGCGGCTGACGCCAGCCAATGTTGTTTGTATGCATCGATCGTCGCCACGATCTTCTCATGTCGACTCAGCAGCGTTTCATCTTCTTCTGGCGGCAAGCGAAACGCAGGCGCTTCACCGTGCAGATAAGGCGCCAGATCGGCCAACAGGTTTTCCGGCCCTTTCCACTCCAGACCGACAATGCGTGCGACTTCGACTGGCAGCGGATAGCAGTAACGACGCCAGAAATCAGCGCAGGCCTGACGGCGCAGCGGCTGTTCATCTTCTATCAGCACCTGTTCGAAAAGCACGCCGGATTCAAACGCATTGGTACTGAGCATACGCTGGCAGAAGCCGTGGATCGTGTAGATCGCCGCTTCGTCCATTTGTCGTTCGGCCGCCAGCAATACGTCGGCCGCATCGCGGTGATCCGAAATCTCCGCCAGCAGCTGCGCTAGCGACGTATCTTTAGGCTTCTCTGCCTCTTCACCCTGCGCGCTTTTACGCAGGCAGGCGATGCGCAACGCGTGAATTCTGGCACGAATACGCTCCCGCAGCTCTTCGGTCGCAGCCTCCGTAAAGGTCACAACCAGAATTTCCTCGACCAGTAGTGGGCGTGGATACGCGGCTTGCTTCCCCAGCCCCAATAGCAGGCGCAGGTAAAGCGCAGCCAGCGTATAGGTTTTCCCCGTTCCGGCCGACGCCTCAATCAGCCGCTCCCCGAGGAGCGGCAACGTCATAACGTCTAATGATTGCGGCGCGGCATTTTTCATTCTGCTGAAACCTTACCGACCGCTGTCGATGCTGCTGGCGCAGGGATCATCGTAGGCGCTTTCTCACGCGGTAACGTTTTCTGCAATGAAGACGCATCCGCGTAGGTATGCCATCCTTTCGGTGCGGCATAGTCGGCTTTACCATGATGGCTGCCGGAAACCTGCGACAGAATCGCCAATCCTTCAGGCTTCAGCGCCTTCTGGAAGAAGTCTGCCAGTTGCGTGACCGTCAGCGGTTTGATTTGTTCGAGCAGTTTCTCGCGTGAATCAAAAGCGAAGTTTTCCCGATCCAGATCGCGACGCAGTCGGCTAGCCTCTTCACCTAAGGTTTGCGGACGCTGGTTCAGTTCATTCATCACGCCCTGCTTATACTGCGTGAACTCTTCTTCACTCATTTCACGCAGTCGTTTTTGCGCTTTCAGGTAAAAATCTTCATAACGCTGATACAGATAAGCAGGCTGTTTGCTGTTGCTTTGCAGCAGGAAGGCAATGCCCATCTGTCGGCCGACCGTCGTCGGGAAGGCAAACACCGCGTAACCCAGTTGCTCTTCCGTTCTCAGTTGGCTGTAGAACCAAGGCTGAACGATCTGCCCCAGCACCGAGCTATACGCCATGCTTTCCGTTTCCGAATACCCCGTCGGTACATACACCGCTGCTAACGCAGAATCCGTGCTGCTGCCCGGGCGCTGTAGATTAGCAAGCTGCGGCTTACTGACTTTGACATCATCGCTGCGCGACAGATTCTCGCCACCAGCCTTCAGATGCGCCTTCAGCGTATTCGCCAGCTCGGTAACTCGTTCTGGTGCCAGATTGCCGACGACCAGCATTTCCGGCGTGGCTTTTTGCAGCAGGTCTTTGCGGTAGTTAACCACGTCCTGTAAACGGATATCCTTCAGCAGGTTACGACGTTCTGCACGCTCAAAGTAAGGCAATTGCGATATCGCCTGAACCGGCTGTAACGCCTGTTCAAAAGCTTTTGATTTCTCTACCGCATCCAATTGCTGTATGTACCAGGATTTCGCCTGCTCCAGCTGTGCTTCCGTCGAGGTAAAGGAGGCGTAGCCATCCGCCAACGTCAGCAGCAACCGTGGCAAATGCTGGGTATAGCCATTGGCGCTAATCACCAGACCATCATTGCTACGGGTGGAGAAACTGATGCCGCCGATCGAAGCCTGATAGCTGAGTTCATCCAGCGCCAGACCTGCCAGATAATCGTTTAACGCAAACAGCACCTGATTACGGGCGGTACTGCGCGCTTCCTGATTACGCAGGAATAGCGTGATTTCCGCTTTCGGCTCATCAGCGAAGTAGTGGCTTGGCATATACAGCACGCGCAGCCCCGGCTGATTCAGCAGAAGTGTCGGTTTAGTGATCGCCTTATCGGCTTTGATCAGGGAGAAATCATCCGGGATATAGGGGTTGATCGTCGGCAACGACAGTGACATTTTCTGCCCCAGCGTTTTCCATTTTGCGAATGTGGCTGACGGGATTTTATTCATCTCGTACGGCGCATCGACAAAATAGGCCACTTTATTATGCGGCTCATTCGGGCTGATGACCCAGACGCGCGCGTTCTGCGGCGTCATCTCGTCCAGTCGTGCGGCGATAGCTTTCGGATCGTAGCGATCGGCAACATACTGCGCATCCAGCGTATGTTCGACCGGCACGCGCAGCATGGTATCAACCAACCATTCGATGTAGTCCATATCACGGCTGATGGATGGATAGCGGAAATCCAGATCCAGAACATGCGCGATCTCATCAAAATAGCGCTGCTGAATCCCTTCTGTGCGGATTTGTTGCAGGTAACGGAATATCGCAGCGATCACTTCATCACGCTGTGCCAGGCCTTTATCGGTCAGCGAGGCTGAAATAGCGAACATGCCGCCATTACGGTCGATGATCGGCGAAGAACCCGCACCGATAGACTCAACCAGCCCTTCCTTTTGCAACCAGTCAGAGAGCGTATTCTGGCTGCGGTTGCCAAGCAGATAGCTTATGTAGGTATCCGTCTTGCTGCGAAATTCCTGGCTAATATCGCTGACGCGAAACTCAATGCGCAGCTGTTTTCTCGGCTGAGCAGGAACATAGTGAATCATTACGCCGCGCTGCTTTTCCGTCGTCACAGGAACGGTAACCGCAGGAACGCTGGCGTTGTGATTAGGAATGCGCCCGAAGGTATCAACCGCCAGTTTCGCCAGTTCAGGCAGAGGTTGATTGCTGTAAATCACCCCTTTCATCAGGTTGGCGGAGTAATATTGCTGATAGAACTTCACCAGCTCATCATGCAGTTTGCTGCCGGGTTTATCGCTCAGGGTTTCAAGATTGCCACCCGAAAAACGCGCGCTTGGGTGCGCCGGGTTCAGCGTTTCCGCCCCTACCTGCGCCATGCGGTGACCATCGCGCGAACGCGCCATCGTTAATTCCGCATTGACCGCATTACGCTCACGATCGGCATTCACCGGATCGAGCAGCGGTTCCGCAATCGCGTCCGCCATCCGATCGACAGCTGGCCGCAGTGCGTCATTTTCCACTTCCAGATAAAACGCCGTGCGGTAAGACGCCGTGCTGGCATTGTGGCTACCGCCATGCTTTTTCAAAAACTCGGACAGCGCCTCTGGCTCTGGGTAACGTTTCGATCCCATCAGCACCATGTGTTCGAGGTAGTGCGCTAATCCCAGTTGATTATTGGGGTCGTCCAGCGAGCCAATAGGCAGCGCCAGTGATGCCAGCGATTTGGGTGCCTGCAGATCGGAAACCAGCAGAACGGTCATTCCATTATCCAGTTTGATCGCCTGATATTGCCGCGGATCTTTTTCGCTTTTTCGAATCGTCTGAGCCAGCGGCTGCCAGCCCGTATCAGCCCAACTCGCCGGAAGCCAGAATGTGAATAAAAGAAACCACCCGGTAATCCAGACCCACTGTTTACGCATGCAATTCTCCAACTTCATATCCATCACTTTTCACGTTACAGTGCGTTATCTTCTCGCACCTCGAAATCGACTCGGGCATTACCCAAAACAAACTCATCACGCCAGATTAGAGCGGAACGGTGGCAGTAGCCAGATTTGCGCCGCTTCAATCACCTCATTCATTCGCTTTTCATCCAACTCACGGATAATGCGTTGCAGGTAATAATCCTCCCCCTCACCCCGCATTCCCATGTTGCCCTGCCATGCTTGCAGTAAACGGGCGCGCGCTTTGTTCTGCGCCTCCTCATCCGACCGCAGGCTATCGCTTTCGCGATCATAACATTCAGCCAGCCAGGCGCTCCCCGCTTTATTGAGCAATAACAGCGGCTTGCTCATTCCCTGACGATAACCATCCAGCATGACAGCCAAATGTTCTCTGGCCTGTACTTCCGACAAGGCAGCAAAGCGCCACGCCGTCTCTTCCCGCCCATACAGTCGGCTTTCACCCTGCCCGCCCGTTGCACAGTAGGCCAGATGCTCCAACCACAGCGTAATGCCATCCTTCATGGAAAGCGTGCCGGGACGCCAGCGCAGCAAACCATCCGGCTGCACCTGATTCAGCCAGCCGCTGACGCGCACGCCGTCAAGGAGGATATCGACTTCCCGACTCACCGACAGCGACGGCGTTAATTCATCACGCACACGCGCAGCCAACTGCGCCATCTCCTGCTGCTGTTCCTGCCAGTAAATTTCGCCGAACGCACCATAGGGTAACTCACCCGCGGCTCTGGCACGGCGATACAGTTTTTCCGTATCGCCTTCATTAATCAAGGTATTAAGCAACTCGCTATTCAACTGATAGCGGTTAAGGCTATCAACCACAAAGGGCTCTTCATCCAACAGCTCATCGCTGTGCAGCATAAAACTCACACCAAGCCGCAGTTGAAAAAAGGCTCGCACAGGATGACGATAAAAACGCTTCAAATCGTCCAGACTGACATCCCTATCACTCGCTCTTGCGGACAGCGCTTCGCGATCGAAATCAGGCTGAGCTTCCCCTTTTCGGTTCGCCGCCGCCAGCCACTCGGCCGCAAAACTCAACGGCTGCGGTGCAGACAGGAAGTTATTCGCATCAAAAGGCATACGGCTATGTTCGCGGCAAAGGTGCTTCACCACGCGCTCCGCGCTGCTATCGATATCCAGCGCTTCATCGCCCGGCAGGACGTAACTTTGCGCGATATATTCCGTCAGTTCGCTGACCAATACGGAAGGATAGCGACGCGTATTATCCTGGATCGAGCGCCCGATATAGCTGATATAGAGTTTGTGCTGCGCCGACAGCAGCGCCTCAAGAAATAGATAGCGGTCATCATCACGTCGGCTACGATCGCCGCGCTTGATTTTCCGCCCCATCAGATCGAATCCGAGAGGTGGAAGCGTTCGAGGATAAACGCCGTCATTCATGCCCAACAAACACACAACCTTGAACGGAATGGAACGCATCGGCATCAGCGTACAAAAGTTGATCGAACCAGCAAGAAAACGCTGGCTGAGTCGCTCCTGATCGAGACGACGCGACAGTTCATCACGTAACCGGGAGATTGGTACCTGTTGCGGATAATGCGCCATCGTGCCCATACCAATCACGTACTGCCACTGTTTTTCAACTAATGCCAGCGCCGCTTCGGTCTCACTGTCAGCGTCAAAGAAGGTTTCGATCAGCTCTCGACATAACGGTAACCAATCAACAAGCACGCGCGGCTGAGACAGGCGCTGACGCCAATGGTGGATCTGCATCAGCAGTTCAGCCAGTTGACCGGCCAGTTCCGCAATCAATCCGCTGGATTCATCATAAGGCAGCACACCCTGCCAATCGCCGACCTGACTGTCCATCGCATAGCCCAGCAGCATTCTCGTCAGGCCAAAACGCCACGTATGCTGCCCTGTTGGCGGCAGCATCAGATCGCGTACGTTGTCGTCATCCAGTCCCCAGCGCACACCGGATTCCACCACCCACAGGCGCAGACGCCGTAGCCCTTCTTCCTGAATACCGAAACGCGCGGCCAGCGCGGGCACTTCAAGCAATGCCAGAACCTGTTCCGCCGTAAAACGGCTCGTCGGTAAATCTAGCAGGCTGATTACCGCCTGCAAGGCGGGATGCGCATGTCGCGCACGCTGATCGGAGATGGCAAAAGGCAGGTAGCGGTTATCTGGCGCGTTGCCAAACACCGCCTGAATAAACGGCGTATAGCTGTCGATATCCGCCATCATCACAATGACATCGCGCGGCATCAGTTCAGGATCGTCAGCCATCATGGCCAGCAGCCGATCGTGAAGCACTTCCACTTCACGCTGCGGGCTGTGGCAAGCGTGGAAATCGATCGAACGATCGTCGAGAGCCAGCAGGCGTTTTTGCATGCTGGTGTTCTGCGTTTCATGGCTGACGGCCACTACCGCGTGGTCTTCCAACTCAAGAATATCGCGCTGCAAGGTTTGCAGCAGATTTTCGCCATCCGACTCAACAAAAGCGTCGATCTCCTGCACGCTATCCAAATCAGCCAGCAGATACAGGTTATCGCGCCCCAGCTTTCCCCACGATGCCAGCAGCGGATTATTAATCGACTGTTTACCGTCGTCGTTGAACAACGTTTCTGCCTGTGAAGGATCGCGAAAGAGCGGGCGGGTTTCATCAGTCTGTTCGCCATCAAAGCGATGTAAGCGGCGGTTGCGGGCTTTTAGCTTCGCCAGAAATTTATAATCCTGAATGTCACTCCAGTAATGGCGACAGGGATTGGTAAATAGCAGGTGCACATCAATATGGCGCGCCAGTGCGTTCAACGCCTGTAAATAGATGGGGGGTAACGCCGAAATACCGCAGATAAAAACGCGTGGCGGCAGGCCTTTCGGGCACGTTCTTGCCTGTTCTAACGCAGTAATAAAGCGTTGATACAGAATCGCATGGTGCCATTCGGGCTGCGCCAGCTCGCGCGTGTAATCCACCAGCGCGCGCCACAGCGCGGACTGCCACAGCTGATTCCCGCCGAGATCGTCAACCTGTTTCCCTTCTTGCCATGCCTTGATCCATTCCGGGCGATAAATCAGGTATTGATCGAAAAGATCCGCTACGCGTCCGGCAAGCTGATGCAGCTTGCGCTGGTTATCGTCATCCTGCAAATAGTGGTTAAGGGCCGCAAAATCAGGCTGAGTCAACAAATCGGGCAGCAAATGCATGAGCTTCCACGTCATCGCATCCTTGCTGAAGGCGCTTTCTTTTGGAATATCCGGCAGCACATGGCGACACATATTCCACAAAAAAACACCGGGCAGCGGGAATTGAATATTGGCAGCAATCCCGAAGTGTCCAGCCAGTTCAATTTGCAGCCACTGCGCCATCCCCGGGCTTTGAACTAAAATCACTTCCTGCTGGAAGGGATCCGCAAGCGGCTGACGTTTTATCAGCTCAACCATCAGTCTTTTCAAGATATCTAACTGATTAGAGTGATAGATTCTAAACATTCTGGCTCCTGCTCGCCGCGGCTTACGATTTATAGTTCATAGTTTACCCAAGTATGCCTACCCAACAGGCGATGACAGGCAAAACCAACGGTTTAGTGTAGCCTGATAGCGACGTGGCGTCATGACTCTTGCCGTTACCTGACGGCATTCTCCATTCTGGAGCTGCTCTGACACACTAAACTGCCAGTTTTTACTCGCAAGAGACGCGGTATTATCAATATCAGACGGATTATACCGAACACCCGCTTCATAGGCCTCCAACTGCTGCATCGCAAATCGCCAGGCCTGACGCTGCTGCAACTGGTGTTGAAATGACTGCTGCAAGATTTGGTGATATTGCAGTAGCCCCATCAGCGACACGGCAAACAGCAGCGCCGCCACCAGCGTCTCCGGCAGGCTAAAGCCAGATTGGTGGCTCACAATCCCCTTGTTCAGCGCGCTATTCCGTTGCATCACAGCGTGTCGCCTCCTTATCAGGACAAAAATCCAGCCAGCCGTTACCCAATGGTTTAATCGCAATCTGGCCCGACGACAGTGCCGAAAAGGACACCCGTTGGTACAACGTCAACGGTCGCGCTGAAGCAGGGAGAGCCCCTTCGCCACGCAGTAATCCTTGCTCTCCATCCGAGGCCGCACGCAGGCACACTACGAGCTGTTCTGCCGACAACTGCTGGCACTGCCAGTTTTCCGTTAGCGTGCTCCAATGCTGTCCCCTTCCCCAGTTCAGCGAGGACAATGCCTGATTGAACGCTCGCAGATAGTGCCGTTCATCGTTCCCCACCTGAATGGCAGCATCAAGCTGGCGCTGCAAACCAGACATCAACAGCAGGCCGATAATGGCGATGAGCAGCACCATAGCCAGCGTTCCACTTCCCTCCTGATGTCCTTTTCTCATTGGTTGCGACCAAGAATAAGGCGGGAAGTATGCTGCCGAACGGCAGGACGCTTGGCCCAATAACCAGCGAGCTGTAATTCATATAACGCCGCATCATTTTGTGCAGACAGGCGCTGTAACCGGAACACCGTGAGCACCACCTCTTGCGGATCAAACAGCTTCTCCCACCTGTCGCCCTGACAGTTATGCGCCCCACTCTGGATTTCCAACGACCGACCGCGCAGGCGATAGCCAAAAGACTCGGCATCCTGCTGTTCCCCACCATCCCAAACCCCATTTCGGTTCAGATCGTAAGAGACATTCAGACAGCTGTTTTCCGCCTCGCCCGGATACTTCCCTATGCTAATTGCCTTTCCCTGACAGGTTCCCGCACAAAAACCAGCACGACGGATATCTTTCTCAACCCCCATCGCCACCTGACTGAACAATTGCTCCAGCCGGAAAAGCTGTGCGCTGTCCTGGCTTTGACTGCGTAGCAGAGGATACAACTGCGCCGCCGACAGCATAATCAGACTCCCTAAACTCAGTGCTAACAGGATTTCCGGCAGAGTGAATCCACGCTGCTTATACTCCGGCCTTGGTTGCCTCAATTTTGTTTGTTTAAACACGAGCGGTTTCAGCATAGGGGAATCGCCAGGACAACCTGCGCCTCGCTGCACAGACGTATACGTCCTCTCACCGAGATGATGAGGCGTAGCTGACCCGCAGAATTCGACAACGAGATGTGCCCAGCCTGTGCCGCGTTACGCAAGCCAAAGAACGTAAAAACGTTGCTTGTGAACTTTGCCAGCACAACATCTTGCGTACGGCGAACGAACTGCCCCGAATGGTTCTCACGGCACGTCTCCTCTGCCTGTTTTTCATTCTGCCCCGCCACCATGCACCATAGCTCCCCCTGCGGTATGAGCTTCACCGTACGGGTTTCGTTATGCCAGTAAGCATTCGCCTGAACCCGACTCAAAAAGTCCAGCAGTTGCTGCGCACTCTGTTCCAGACGGATTGCCTGTTGGTACTGCATCCAGCCATGCAAACCACCGCCCGCCATTAGCGCCACAATCGTCAGCACCACCAATAATTCAAGCAAGGTGAACCCTCGCCGTTGTCGATTCCCTGTTTTCATGGCGTCAGGATAGTGAGTCTTATCTGTAAAAACAGCGTGTTAACCACGTTATACGCGGCGGCTCGCAATGTTTTACTGCAACGGTGTAACAACAGAAAAAGCGTGCGGGGAGCTAGGGAAAACGAGGGAATAGCAGGAAAAACCACGCGGTGAAGGAGGTAATGTCGCACCCCGAGTAAGTCGGTGGCAAGGAGGAATCGAACTCAGGATGAGGAGATCGAAATGAAATCAATAACGGTGAGAGAAAGCAGATGATTTACTCAACTGGTTCATATCGTATTCAAATCGGAGATAGCACATTGAGGAAGAGTAAATAATGCGCGACAATGTGGCTAATAAATCGTCATTTTGCGAGGTGGTTATGAATAAAGAGCCGACAGATTACCGTGCAACAGTGTCATCTCGACAGATGAAATCTCATGCTGGCCGCAAAATGCAAATGACCAGTGAGGAAGAATTATTTACTCTCATGTCTATCGCGGCAGATGGGATTAAAAACTCCCCAGCACCATCGATTCAGGAAGCGGTAGGTCCGTTGCACGAAGAGAAATAACAAAAAGGGCCGCATGACGCGGCCCTCGAAAACATGGGAGAGGCTTTAGATCGCAACCGGTGCTTTGATGGCGGGATGTGGATCGTATCCCTCGATTTCAAAGTCCTCGAAGCGGTAGTCGAACAGCGTATCCGGACGGCGCTTAATCACCAGTTTAGGCAGCGCGCGTGGTTCACGGCTCAACTGTAGATTCGTCTGTTCCAGATGGTTGTTGTACAGATGCGTGTCGCCGCCAGTCCAGACGAAATCACCGACATCCAGATCGCACTGCTGCGCCACCATATGCACCAGCAGCGCATAGCTGGCGATATTGAACGGCAGACCGAGGAAGATATCGCACGAGCGCTGATAAAGCTGGCAAGAGAGTTTGCCATCCGCCACGTAGAACTGGAAAAACGCGTGGCACGGTGCCAGCGCCATTTTGTCCAACTCACCCACGTTCCAGGCAGACACGATAATACGGCGAGAATCTGGATCTTGTCTCAACTGGGTCAGAACATTCTTCAACTGGTCGATCTCACGACCGTCGGCAGCGCCCCACGAACGCCACTGTTTACCGTAAACCGGCCCCAAATCGCCGTTCTCATCCGCCCATTCGTCCCAAATACTGACTTTATTTTCATGCAGATAAGCAACATTGGTATCGCCGTTCAGGAACCAGAGCAACTCATGAATAATCGAACGCAGGTGGCATTTTTTGGTGGTAACCAGCGGAAACCCGTCCTGCAAGTTGAAACGCATCTGATGGCCGAAAATAGAACGCGTGCCCGTGCCGGTACGGTCGGCTTTCGGCGTGCCCTCTTCAAGCACTTTTTTCATCAGATCCAGATACTGTTTCATACTACCTCACCACAAATATTAAAGAAGGACGGCGGATTATTGCTGTGCAGGCTGACGGCGGTAGGCCCAGACCATCATCAGAATACCAGCGATCACCATCGGCAGAGACAGAATTTGCCCCATGCTGAACAGGCCGCCGAACAGCCCCAGCTGCGCATCCGGCTGGCGGAAGAATTCAGTAATGATTCGGAACATGCCATAACCGATCAGGAAAAGCCCTGAAACGCTGCCCATCGGCCGAGATTTACGAATAAAGATATTCAGAATGATAAACAGCGCCACACCTTCCAACATCATTTGATACAGCTGGGAAGGATGACGCGGCAGCATGCCGTACTGATTGAAAATCGCCTGCCATTGCGGGTTACTGACGGCCAGCGCCATATCTTCGCCGCGCGAACCAGGAAACAGCATGGCCCACGGCGTATCCGTCGTCACGCGTCCCCACAGTTCGCCATTGATGAAGTTGCCCAGTCGGCCAGCACCAAGCCCGAAAGGAATCAGAGGAGCAATAAAATCAGCAACCTGGAAGAAATGGCGTTTGGTACGATGAGCGAACCACAGCATGACGCAGATAACGCCCATTAAGCCGCCGTGGAACGACATACCGCCATCCCAGACTTTGAAAAGATAGAGCGGGTTTTCAAGAAATGACGGGAAGGCATAAAACAGGACGTAGCCCAAACGCCCACCGACGAAGACCCCAAGGAACCCCATATACAGCAGGTTTTCTACTTCATCTTTGGTCCAGCCGCTACCCGGTTTATTCGCCCGACGCACCGCCAACCACATGGCAAATACAAAACCCACCAGATACATCAGCCCATACCAGTGCAGCGCCAGCGGGCCGATTGAGAAAATCACGGGATCAAACTGAGGAAACGCCAGATAGCTTGTCGTCATCATTCACCACATATTTTATTGTGTTATCCCTACTTTTGGGATCGTCATTGATAGGCAAAAGGCAGGAGAATGAATCTGTTCCTGCGAACCGCGGTGGCGAATCATAGCATACGCACCCACGCTCGTTGATCGCGGAGGGGAAAAGTTCTGTAAAACATTGAGTCGTTGTTAAACATTTACTCGCAATTAAATCTTGATGTCTCCGTCAATACCGCACCGCGACGGATTAGCGTCCGCCGCGAATCAAGCCGCCCAATCCGCGCTCTTCCATGAAGATCGCGGCCCACTGTCGAACTTCCGTCGCACTCTGCGCACCGAGTAGTTGCTTCACCAACGCCTGCGATTCCGCCAGCGTAATTTGGCGCAGCAGATATTTAATTCGCGCAACGCTACGTCCGTTCATACTGAGTGAGCGATAGCCCAGCCCGGTTAGCAGCAGTGCGCCGAGCGCTTCGCCCGCCATTTCACCACACACGGAAAGCGGAATATTATGCCGCTCGCACTCGACGGCGATCATATTCAACGCCTGCAACATGGAAGGATGCAGACTGTCATAAAGCGATGCCACATGAGCGTTGTTACGATCTACCGCCAGCAGATACTGCGTCAGATCGTTGGTACCAACCGAAACAAAATCGATGCGGGAAGCCAGATGAGGGAGCAGGAACAGCATCGACGGGACTTCAATCATGATCCCAATTCGCGGCTTGGGCTGCGGGAAGCCCAGCAATTCTTCTACTTCGCCCGCAGCCTGATCGATCAGGCGACGCGCTTCGCTGATTTCATCCAGACTGCTGATCATCGGCAGCAGGATGTTGAGATTGCCAATATGTGCGTTGGCACGCAGCATCGCGCGCACCTGAATCAGAAAGATTTCAGGCTGATCGAGCGTAATACGAATGCCGCGCCAGCCAAGGCACGGGTTCTCTTCGCTAATAGGCAGATAAGGCAACGGCTTATCCGCGCCGATATCCAGCGTGCGCAGCATCACGGGGCGCGTAGGGTAAAGCGCCAACATGCTTTGATATTGCGCCATCTGCTCATCTTCAGACGGAAATCCGCTTTGCAACATAAACGGGATTTCCGTGCGATACAGACCCACCCCATCAACCTGATTGATAAAGCGTTTTTCGTGTTCAGCGCTGAGCCCCGCATTCAACATGACCTGAATGCGTTCGCCGCTTTTCAGTACAGCAGGCTGTTCCATCTCGCCTTCGGCCAGGCGAGTCAGCTCATTTTCTTCCGTCAACAGACGCTGGTATTCCTGTACCAGCACGGGTTCAGGATCGACCAGCAGCTCGCCGCGATAACCGTCGATAATCAGCTGTCGCTGATGCAGCAGTTCGGGCTGGATGTCTGCGCCCACCAGCGTCGGAATGCCCATGGCACGGACGAGAATCGCCGCATGCGAATTCGCGGCACCGTCATAGACAACAACGCCCGCCAGACGCTCCGGCGGCAGTTCCGCCAGCAGCGTGGCGGTTAATTCATCCGCTACGAGGATAAAGCGCTCAGGCCATTGCCCCATGATTTGCGCGTTATCGTCGAGGTGGAACAACAGTCGTTGCCCCAACGCACGCAGATCGCCCGCCCGTTCGCGTAAATAAGTATCCTGCAAGTTGGTGAACTGCGCGGCAAAGCGCTCGATCACCAGCTTCACGGCCCACTCGGCGGCATTGCCCGCATCCACTTCCTGAAAGAGTTCTCGCTTGAGCCGCGCATCGTTCAACAAGTGCGAGTACAAATCGAAAATCGCCGCGCTCTCTTTCTGCGCGCTGGCGCTAAACCGCTTGCTGAAGCGACGGAATTCCGCCGTTGCCTCTTCCAGCGCCTGCGTTAAACGGGAGCGCTCACGCTCGCTGTCCAGACTCGATGCGGGGAAAACCTGTTCCAGAGAAGGCTGAGTACAATCCTGCCAGCCGGGGGCGATCGCCACGCCGGGTGCAGCCACCAGCGCCCTAACGCGCGTCTGACGGTATTGACCGAAGAGCGTTTTTATCTGTGAAAGGGAAAGAATAGCGGCCATCTGCGTGGCCAGCGTCACCATGAACGATTCTTCGTTTTTATCAAACTGACGATGTTCACGCTGCTGCACCACCAGTACGCCCAGCAGGTGGCGACGGTAGATAATGGGAACGCCAAGAAAAGAGCGGAAATGTTGCTCTTTCACGGCGGGGATATATTTGAAACTAGGGTGTGCACGCGCATCGGCCAGATTGATGGGCTCAGCACGTTGCCCGACCAGCCCGACAATACCTTGCCCAAACGCCAGCGTAACCGTGCGCCCGCGCGGCTTTTTCAACCCGCGCGTTGCCATCAGGTAATAACATTGACGATCGTGATCGGCCAGATAAATGGAACAGACTTCCGTGTCCATAGCCTGACAGGTCTCATTGACCAGAATGTCCAGCGCATCACTAAGGCGGGCCGTTGCCGCAACGTTTTCGACAATTTCTCGCAAGCGCGTGAGCATAATGTGCCTGAATTACCCTCTTTTTCGCCGAGGACCAGATGGGGTAACCACCCGAGCCGCAACACTCTCCTGAAGCAGTATCACCGGATTGATAAATTCCTTCATCACGCGACGATACACATCTCGCTTAAAAGAGACGACCTGACGTACCGGATACCAGTAACTCACCCAGCGCCAGCCATCAAATTCCGGCGTGCCGCTGCTCTGCATATTGATATCCGACTCATTACACATCAACTGTAGCAAAAACCATTTCTGCTTTTGGCCGATACAGACCGGTTTTGTATCCCAACGCACCAAACGCTTTGGTAATTTATAGCGTAACCAGTTACGGGTAGATGCCAATACGCGCACATCCTTTTTTCTTAACCCGACTTCTTCAAACAGTTCGCGGTACATCGCCTGCTCAGCACTTTCACCGGGGTTAATCCCCCCCTGTGGAAACTGCCAGGAGTGCTGACCATAGCGCCGGGCCCACATCACCTGCCCCTGCCGATTACAAATTACAATACCAACGTTTGGGCGGTAGCCATCATCATCGATCACCGACTACCTCGATAAACATCAATGCAAAGATGACCTGATTGTTTCACACTCCCGTCAGGCGGTAAACCACTGCTTAGAAAGCATGTGATACGAATAAAAGTAAGATAACCCACAGATAAGATCAAAGTTATAAACATGTGAAGGCCGGAATCGGCAATTTATTCACTTTTTCTGTGGACATCTTTGTGCAGAACCCATGAAGAAGTGAGTAAAACTCATTTCTCATGAAGAAAAAATATTAATGCGAATTAAAAAATAATTCTTTATATTCATTAAATTACAAACCATCTCACGTAAAAAATCAACCCCTTCTTTTTTGTTCAAATGGCATACAACGCAAGATTGGCGAAAGATCGCACTATGACGATTTTATCCACAGGGAATGCCTCAAAGTCAGGCAATAAATAGGCAAAAACAGCAAAAAGGTCGGGAGTCAAGGCTGTAAATCGAACCAGTAATTCATGTTTATGTGGGTTATCCAAGAAATCTGTGGATAACCTAGTGTAAGATCCTGTTTATTGTCGGTGGCTATACGTGCACAGTTTGCAAAACGGTGTTAAGTGATCGCCATCACACTAAAAAAAAGCACTACGAATCATGCTATTATTGTTTTTCTCCACAGTCTTGCAGGCTGTGCACTGGTACTCTCTGTCTATTGTGTTTTTTTTGAGCGAAAAAATATCGAGCTATACGCTATGAATTCACCCACGGTTCACACGACTGCGCCGGCAAGTGAGCACACGTTGCTGGAACGCGCGCAATCCCTCGCGGGTTATAATCTCGCGGAATTAGCGGACATCGCCCGCCTGCCCCTTCCCGCTAACCTGAAACGTGATAAAGGCTGGATTGGTATCTTGCTGGAGCGTTTTCTGGGTGCAAGCGCAGGCAGCAAACCCGAGCAGGATTTCCCCGACATCGGCGTTGAACTCAAAACCATTCCTATTGATGAACAGGGCAAACCGCTGGAAACCACGTTCGTCTGCGTCGCACCATTAACAGGCAACAGCGGCGTGACGTGGGAAAGCAGCCACGTACGACACAAGCTCGCGCGGGTACTGTGGATTCCGGTGGAAGGCTCGCGGCACATTCCGCTGGGGGAACGCCGTATTGGCACACCGCTGATCTGGAGCCCCAATGAAGAAGAAGAGGAACAACTGCGCTGCGATTGGGAAGAGTTGATGGATCTGATCGTGCTTGGCCGGGTAGAAAGCATCACCGCCCGACATGGCGAAGTGCTACAGCTACGCCCCAAAGCGGCAAATAGCCGGGCATTAACCGAGGCGATTGGCGAATTTGGTCAACCGATTCTAACCTTGCCACGCGGGTTCTATCTGAAGAAAACCTTTACCGCGCCGCTACTGGCCCGCCACTTTATGCAGCTCAGCCGTTGAATTTCCTTAGAGCGATGTTCTATTAGCACGATGCTTCATCAGCGCCCCGCTTCATCGTACACTAGCCTTATACGCCGCACTCTATTACGCAGCAATCGTGCGACAAGGGAATCGATCTGGGAAAAGCCTGACGCCAACCCAGAGCAAAAGGGACGCCAGCACACGGCTGCAATGCAAAGTATGAACGTTATATCTCTACGACATCACACTTTCGCTTGCCTACGCCCCGAGCTGGCAGAGTATAATATCGTTTACGTTTCGTTTAAGGTGTATTGATATAATGTTTGATTGGATTGTTGATCCGAACGCATGGTTAGCATTGGGAACGCTGACTATTCTGGAAATCGTTCTTGGGATCGATAACATTATTTTCCTGTCTCTGGTTGTCGCCAAACTGCCTAAAGCCCAGCAAAACAAAGCTCGCCGCATCGGGCTGATGGGCGCGATGTTAATGCGTTTGGGACTGCTCGCTTCTATTGCCTGGGTCATGCGTCTGACCGACCCGCTGTTTACCGTCGCTGGCAATGAAATCTCCACACGTGACCTGATCTTGTTCTTCGGGGGGCTCTTCCTGATCTGGAAGTCGAGTATGGAAATTCACGAAACCGTCGAAGGCGGTTCAGAAGACCATACTTCCAAGGTGTACTCTTTCTTTGGCGCGATTGTGCAGATCATGATGCTGGATATTATCTTCAGCCTGGATTCGGTGATCACTGCTGTCGGCCTGTCTGACCATCTGTTTATTATGATGGCAGCGGTCATTATTGCCGTTCTCGTGATGATGTTCTCTGCGCGTCCTATCGGCGAGTTTGTCGAACGCCATCCGTCCGTCAAAATGCTGGCCTTGTCGTTCCTGATCCTGGTCGGGTTCACCCTGATTCTGGAAAGTTTCGACGTTCACGTACCGAAAGGCTATATCTACTTCGCCATGTTCTTCTCGATGTCCGTTGAGGCGTTGAACCTGCTGCGCAGTAAAAAAGAAAAAGCAGCACACTGATCGCCGCATAGCGAGCGTTCAAAGCGCTAGACGTCATAATCAGGCGGCGACCAGTCGCCTGATTACACAATATTAATTCCCTCCAAACACATTTTTTCCATTATTCCTACGTTATCCCCCGCAACCATTTGCTAGACTCACCTTAGATTTTGGCATTTATGAACGGGTTAATATGATGAAAGTACGGATGAAAATGGCAATCACACTGGCGTTATTATTCACTCTGGCAGGCTGTTCCAGTGACTACGTGATGGCGACAAAAGAGGGACAAATGCTCCTGACGCAGGGAAAACCCGTGCTGGATAAAGATACCGGGTTGCTCAGCTATACCGATGAGCAAGGTAATCAGAAACAAATCAACAGCGATCAAATCTCCCAGATCGTGCAGCGCTAACGGCAACGTTAGCCCGATATTCACCCCATCGAACGACGCTCTTCGGCAAAATCCTGCTGAAGGGCAACAGAAGAGACTTCCCCACTCGCCACGGCTTCGTTTATAGTCGAATTCAGGTGTGTTTTCCCAAACTCATTGGAATCGCAGCAAATCATGCGGAAATGAGGAGAAATACGCCTGCTATTTTCAGACATAAGGAAGCTGGCAATGCAATATCACCGTATTCCCCATAGTTCTTTAGAAGTGAGCGTGCTGGGTCTTGGTACGATGACCTTTGGCGAACAAAACAGCGAAGCAGACGCTCATGCTCAGTTAGATCACGCCATTGCCGCAGGTGTTAACCTGATTGACACAGCAGAAATGTACGCCGTTCCTCCGCGCCCGGAAACACAGGGGCTAACCGAGAGTTATATCGGTTCCTGGCTGAAATCCCGTGGCGGACGTGAAAAATTGATTGTGGCCAGTAAAGTCTCCGGCCCCGTGCGCGGAAACGATCACAGCATCAGGCCACAGCAGGCGCTGGACAGAAAAAACATCCGTGCCGCGCTGGATGCCAGCCTGCAACGCCTGAATACCGACTATATCGATCTCTATCAGTTGCATTGGCCACAGCGCCAGACCAACTGCTTTGGCAAGCTGAACTATCAGTATACGGATGACAAACCGCAATATACTGAAGACAAATCGGTCGTCACGCTGCTGGAAACGCTGGAAGCACTAAATGAACAGGTGCGTGCCGGTAAGATCCGCTACGTCGGCGTCTCCAACGAAACCCCGTGGGGCGTGATGCGCTATCTGCATCTGGCGGAAAAACATGATCTGCCACGTATCGTGTCGATTCAGAACCCCTACAGCCTGCTGAATCGCAGTTTCGAAGTCGGCTTAGCGGAAATCAGCCAGCATGAAGGCGTCGAACTTCTCGCCTATTCATCACTGGCATTCGGTACGCTGACGGGGAAATACCTGAACGGCGCGAAACCCGCTAACGCACGCAACACGTTGTTTAGCCGCTTCACCCGTTATACTGGCCCACAGGCTCAGGCAGCGGTTGCCGAGTACGTCGCGCTGGCGCAAAAACACGGTTTGGATCCGGCGCAAATGGCATTGGCGTTTGTGCGTCAGCAACCGTTCGTCGCCAGTACACTGCTGGGTGCGACGACACTGGAACAGCTGCAAACCAACCTCGACAGCCAGAACCTGACGCTGGACGGCGAGATCCTCGACGAGCTGGAAGCGATCCACCGCCGGTTCACGTTCCCTGCGCCATAACTGCTCAACTGGGGCTGATAAGCCCCAGTTCCCCCCTTTCCCTTTTACCTACAGCCTCTTAGTCACATTTTTATGCAGATGCGGAGACGGTTTCGTGCGCCGCAATACCGCCATTTTTGTGCTACCTCGTAGCACGCGCCCGACTCAGGGCGCTCAGTCGCCGCCGCCCTGAGAACCCAGGCTTTCCGGCTAAATTATGTCGCTGCGCGATGCCATCGGTGGTCATGACCGCTAGACGAGCCGCCAGTGACGCGTTCCCGACGCGGCACTGGCTTTCGCGGCATCCATGCCGCTCACTCGGCGGTCATGACCACCGCTGCATAATTTCTTACGCCGGATAACGGTCAACCCCGTTTGCATCCTGCATTAATTGTGTATACGAGGCGGATTAACCTTAGAAAAACAAGCATTTAATCAAGGATTGAACTATTTTTGGGCTGAAAAAGCGGAATATCCTTACCGGTGATATAACGCTTGCGCAACCAAGACGATATCCCATCCATGACCATCACTATCGCGACTAGAATCAGGGTGATAAACATCACCACGTCCCAGTTCCATAAGCGCATGTTCTCCGCATAAACCAGACCGATGCCGCCCGCGCCGACAAAGCCTAATACGGCGGCAGAGCGGGTATTCGATTCAATCTGGTAGAGGCTGAGCGCCAGAATAATGGGGAACGATTGTGTGAAAATGCCAAAGCGGTGTTTTTGCAGCGCAGTGGCTCCTAGCGCGCTCAGGCCTCGTCCGGGTGAACGTTCGACGGCTTCGTGCCCTTCCGCGTAGAGCTTGCCGAGCAGGCCAATATCCTGCATCACGATGGCCAACAATCCCGCCAGCGGCCCCAGCCCGACGGCTCGCACGAATATCAGCCCCCAAATTGCCATATCAATACCACGCATCATGTCCAACAGACATCGAACCAGCAGCGCAATCGGCCGTAACCCGCGACGCTGCATGATGTTGCGCGCCGCAAAGAAGGAGAGTAGCAGTGCGATACAGGTCGCGGTTACCGTCCCCGCAAACACGATCGACAGCGTGATGGCAATTTGCGACAGGTAGTAACCAAAGGGCCAATTGAGAAAATCATGCCAGACAAACATGCGTAAAAAATAGCGTCCCAGCTGCGCCGAGCCATTGACCCACTGCTGCCAGCTGATGCCAAAAGTCTGGAAAAAGAACAGGTAATACAGCGTGACCGCCAGCGCCAGCAGTGCGACTCGGCGTAGATAGCGCGACTGTATACGAAACAGGTCGGGGTGCTGCTGTTTCAATTGCTCGACATCAGGCGACGTCACGGTTCTCATGTCACTGTCCTTCTACCACGCGGCGGCGTAAATAGCCGGATAAACCATCCAGCAGCGAGACCACAACGAGAATCAGCAATAAGGTCATACTGACCTGATCGTAGCGATCGAGCTTAATGTTGGTCATCAGTTCCTGGCCGATGCCGCCCGCGCCAACCAGACCAAGAATGGTGGAGGAACGGAAATTAATCTCCATACGCATAAAGCTGTAGGAGAGAAAAATCGGCTTTACCTGTGGCCAAAAGGCGAAACGCATAATCTGGAGCTTACTGGCACCACAGCTTGCCAGACCGCGTACTGGCCGATCCGAAGCGCTTTCCAGAGACTCATAAAACAGTTTGGTTAAGCTGCCGACGGTGTGCAGTGCCAGCGCAATAAAGCCGGGCATGGCTCCAATCCCAAAAGCCATGACAAACATAACCGCCCAACCCAGCTCCGGCATGGTGCGTAAAAACGCCACCAGCGCGCGAATAGTCATACGCAGTAACATCGAGCTTTGCGTATTCGCGGCGGCACAGAATGCCAGCATCGTGGCAACCGCCACCGCAACGATCGTGGAAGCCAGCGCCATTTGCAGCGTTTCCCAGATCAGCGGCAGCTGTATCGGCAGCCGATATCCCCAATAAGCCAGAGAGCCTTCGGTATGAGCGTTCGCCAGAAGCTGCTGCCAGTGCAATACAGGCAGCGTATCGTGCAAATAGCTGAAAAAACTCGGCAGAGAAGACCAGATGGTTGCGGGGCTGAATTCAGCGACCTTGCCCGCCCCCAGAAACAGGCAAGCTAGCAGCAAAGACCACAGTAGCGCCTCGCGCTTCTGTCGCCCTTTAATCTGTTGATAATATTGTTCAAAGTCATTCTTCAAAACAGTGTCCTGTTTATCGGGCGATATGTCATGCCCTGGCTTTGATGAGCGGATCGAAATGTTGCCGCCCGTTCGATGTCACGTCCGAACGGGCGTTTAGGGAACGGCGAAGCGCCTGTGCTCGATCAGCGATTGCCCTGCGTCAGTTCGCGTTTCATGTCGATGATGTGCTGGTAATCATTCAAGCTTGCCGGACCGATATGCTGAGTCCCGCCCATCGCCTTGGTAAAGCATTCATGCTGATCTTTATCCAGCTTCATCACCGCAGTAATGACCTTCTGTTTGAAATCCGCAGGCAGCTTGTTGCTGACCAGAATCGGGCCGTTCGGAATCAGCGGGGATTGCCAGATAATCCGGATCTGCTGCATCAGGTTCGGATGATCCATTCGGATCAGGCGGGTAAAAGCGCCTGCTGTATAGCCCGTGTTGTAATCGCCCACCATCGATGTCCAGGCGACGGCACCGTCAAATTGACCATTCAGTACGCCCAGAATGTCCTGCTCATGGCCGCCAGAAAACGTCACGCTGGAAAAGAAATTGTTGTATTTGTTGTCGTTATTCCCGCCAAATTTCTGTTTGAAAATCTGGTTGGGAACCAGAAAGCCCGAGGTGGAATCGGGATCGGCAAAACCAAAGGATTTCCCTTTCAGGTCTTCCAGCTTTTTGTACGGGCTGTCGGCTTTGACCACCACCACGGAGTGGTAGCCGCGTGACAGATCTTTATCGTCAACGGCGATGCCGACGATATCCACCGCATTAGGATCTTTCAGATAGACAGAGGCGAAAGCCGACGGCGACATACTCAAAACCAGATCGACTTTTCCCCCCAGCAATCCCTGAATGACGCCGGAGTAATCCGAAGCGTTACGCAATCGGGTCTCAACCCCCAACTCTTTATCAAGGAACTGTTTGACGCACTGGTTATCACCGATCTGCTGTGTCGCATTTTGCCCGCCCAAAATACCCAAATTCAGCTCTTTGGGCGTCCCCGCCGCCGTCGCGCTGAAGACGGTCAGTGAGCTGGTTAACATCATCGCCAAACCAAAGATCTTTCTCATTGTTATCACCTGTTCTCGTGTCAAAGGCCATCGTGTTAAACGCACACAGTCTTAAATACACATCGTGTTCAATGCATATCGCATTAATGTGCGTTCAGTTCATCGCCATACAGCGTATGAAGCAGCGGCTCATCCAATTGCGTTGGATGCCCGTCAAAAACAATGCGCCCTTGGGCGATCCCGATAACCCGCGTGCAGTACTGCTTCACCAGATCCACCGAGTGCAGATTAACCATCACGCTAATCCCCTGCTGACTCACTTCCCGTAAGACGTCCATGATGCGGCGAGTATTTTTGGGATCGAGCGACGCGACAGGTTCATCGGCCAGCAAAATTCTGGGCTGCTGCATGAGAGCCCGACAGATAGCGACACGCTGCATCTGGCCGCCTGAGAGGTTTTCCGCGCGTTGTAACGCCTGCGGCAGCATATTTAACCATTGCAACAACTCGATGGCGCGCGCGCGGTCCTCGTCAGAAAACACACGAAAGAGTGACTTGAGCGTGGAGGTTTGGCTAAGGCGCCCCAGCAAGACATTAGTGAGAACATCCAGCCGCGGCACCAGGCAGAAATCCTGAAAAATCATGCCGCAATGGGCGCGCCATTGGCGTATCTGGCGCGAGCGTAGCTTGATAATATCCTGTGGCTGCTCACCGCTGTAATTGATGATTTCACCGCCAGAGGCTGAAATCGTGCCGTTTAACAGATGAAGCAGCGTCGATTTTCCTGCCCCGGAACGGCCAATGACGGCAACGAATTCTCCCGTGTGCAGATCGAAGTTAACGTCATCTAGCACCCGGTGTTGTGGAGACCACACTTTCCCCACGCCACGAACGGACAGAACCTTTTGTGGCCGAACGGGCTGCAACTGCGTTTTGAATTCGAGGCCAGATTTCAATTGTGCCTGTGCCATCTTGATATCCACTGTGGTGAGGTAGCCCCCTCATTAAGAACAGATGGCGTGATGGTTTAATGAATAGAAAATGATTAAATAATGACCAATTGAAACGATTTGTGAGGCTATCCTTAGCCGCGCCAACATCCGCTAATAAGCAAATCAATCGATTAGTACACCTTCTGCCCTTTTGCCCACACATGACGAATATGAACATGGCCGTGAAGCGTATGAGCCAGAACCAGATCGGCACGCCCTCCTTCAGCAATCACACCGCGATCGTGTAGCCCAATCGCGCGGGCAGGATTGCGCGTCAGCAAGGTGATAGCGCGCGGCAGGTCATAAGGATTGCTCTCATCCTGTGCCAGACGAAACGCGGCATCAAGCAGGCTGGCGGGGTAGTAATCGGAAGAGAGAATATCCAATAAGCCCTGCTGCGCCAGCTGACTGGCGGATACGTTGCCCGAATGCGAACCGCCGCGTACCACGTTGGGTGCGCCCATCAACACCAGCAACCCTCGGTCGTGTGAGTATCTCGCCGCCGCCTCAGTAGTGGGAAATTCAGCAATCGCACAGCCCACCTGAAGGGATTCGTTAACGTGTTCTACCGTGGCATCGTCATGGCTGGCTAGTGCGATCCCTTTTTTACGGCAGAGTGCCGCGATCGCCAGCCGATTGGGCTGAGACCAGCAAGCGGCCAATCCCCTCTGTTCTTCTTCAAACGCGTCCATCTGTAGGTTACTGAGATGATATTTTCCCTGAAAATATTCGCGGTATTTCTGCAACGATGTGTACTGACGCTGGCCGGGCGAGTGATCCATCAATGACACCAGCAATAGGTCGGGGGTATTCATCAGTTTTTCAAACAGCGGCACCGTAGCGTCATACGGCAGTTCGCAGCTCAGATGCAGCCAGTGCTCGGCGCGGTTTAGCCCTTTTTCCTGTCCCTGACGGATCGCCTCAACCATTTTGTTGAGATTATCGAAACGATGACCACCATCCCGCACGTCCCCCACGGCAATCGCATCCAGCACGGTGGTGATACCATTCGCCACCATCAGCGCATCGTGGCTGCTCATAGCCGAGTAGGCTGGCCAATCCACTTTTGGCCGCGGGGTAAAAAATTTATCGAGATTATCGGTATGCAGCTCCACCAGCCCCGGCAACAGGAATCCCCCTTCGCCATCAAAAGCCCCAGGCTGCTGGCTACATGCGCTGCTGACGTGAACAATAACGCCGTTTTGCACGTCCAGCGATCCGTAAACCACCTCATTTTCCAATACCAAACGGACATTATTGATAATCATGTTGCTGCACCCCAGGATAAGGTTGCATAGCGTGTAAATGCGTGGCGAGCCGGTTACGCACCGCACCGTCATGGAAAATACCGACAATCGCCGCCCCGCCCTCACGGGCTTCTTCAATCAGTTGAACCACCACATTGCTATTGCCGCTGTCCAGCGACGCGGTCGGTTCATCCAGCAGGAGAATCGGATAATCGGCGATAAACCCTCGGGCAATATTCACCCGCTGCTGTTCTCCCCCGGAGAAGGTCGATGGCGGTAGCGACCAGAGTCGTTCTGGTACATTGAGCCGGACGAGCAACTGTCTGGCGCGATCCTCACACTCAGCACGCGCCAGACCGCGCTCCAGCAGGGGCTGAATGACGACATCCAGCGTGGAGACGCGGGGAATCACCCGTAAAAACTGGCTGACCCAACCAATGGTGTCGCGGCGAATGGCAAGAATTTGCCGTGACGGGGCGTTCACCAAATCGACCCAGTGCTGGTGATGCTTGACCCAGATATGGCCGCTGTTAGGCTTGTAGTTGGCATACAGCGAGCGGAGCAGCGTCGATTTGCCACTGCCGGAATGACCATCCAGCACCACGCATTCCCCTGCCTTGACCTCAAAATTGGCGTCATGCAACACGGGCAAAGCGGCACCGTGCTGATTGTGTAACACGAAGACTTTATAAAGATGCTCAACGCGAAGCTGTGTGTTCATGGCGTGTTCCGATTGATTACAACCTGATTCACCCGCGCTGGCGCGGGATTCGTGAGGCTTCCATCAGCTCAGGACTGACGAAACCAGCAGTTGCGTATAAGGGTGTCTGGGGTCGTCCAGTACGCGGTCAATCAGGCCGCTTTCGACAACCCGCCCTTGTTTCATCACGATCAGGTGGTGAGCCAGCATCCTTGCGACGCCCAAATCATGTGTCACGATCACCACCGCCAGATTCAGTTCACGCACCAGCGTCCGTAAGAGATCCAGCAAGCGAGCCTGTACGGAAACATCAAGGCCGCCAGTCGGTTCGTCCATGAAGACCAACTTAGGGCGCGTCACCAGACTACGGGCAATTTGCAGACGCTGCTGCATACCGCCAGAAAAGGTAGTGGGCAGATCGTCAATACGCGCGACCGGGATCTCAACGTCCTGTAACCACCGGCTGGCCTGCTGGCGAATCTCACCGTAGTGGCGCTGCCCGGCGGCCATCAGCCGTTCACCAATATTGCCACCGGCCGAAACCTGCGGGCGCAGGCCATCAAGCGGATACTGATGCACCACGCCCCATTCGGTGCGCAGCAGACGTCGCCGTTCACTTTCGCTCAGGCGATATAAATCGCGTCCCCGATAGTTAATCGTTCCCTGCTGTGGTGTTAAACGTGCCGAGATAGCCTGTAATAGCGTGGTTTTTCCCGACCCCGATTCGCCGACAATCCCCAGCACTTCTCCGGGAAAAAGCTCGAACGAGACGTCTTCAAAGCCCTTTTCCGGCGCATAAAGGTGCGTCAGGTTATTGACCGCCAGCAGCGGCTGTTCACTGCGATTCATGGTTTTGTTTCTCCTGCTGCTGACGGCAATAGTCGGTATCGGAGCAGACAAACAGACGCGATCCTTCATCATCTATCACGATTTCATCAAGGTAGCTGTCATGCGACCCGCACAGCGCACAGGGCTGATCCCAGCGTTGTACGCAGAACGGGTGATCGTCAAAATCCAGACTTTTCACGTCACAGTAAGGAGGCAAGGCGTAAATGCGTTTTTCTCTACCCGCGCCAAACAGTTGCAGCGCAGGCATCCGGTGCATTTTAGGGTTATCAAACTTGGGAATGGGCGAAGGATCCATCACATAGCGATCGTTCACCTTCACCGGATACGCATAGGTTGTCGCAATATGACCATAGCGAGCGATATCTTCATACAGCTTCACCTGCATGATGCCGTACTCTTCCAGCGCATGCATTTTGCGCGTTTCGACCTCACGCGGCTCAATAAAGCGTAGCGGATCGGGAATAGGCACCTGATAGATCAGGATCTGATCTTCTTTCAGCGGCATTTCAGGAATGCGGTGGCGCGTCTGAATCAGCGTGGCCTCGACGGTGCGCTCGGTGGTCACCGCCCCGCTCACGCGCTGGAAGAAACGCCGGATAGAGACGGCATTGGTCGTGTCGTCCGCGCCCTGATCGATCACTTTCAGCACATCATTTTCACCAATCAGGCTCGCGGTGAGCTGAATACCGCCGGTTCCCCAGCCGTAGGGCATCGGCATTTCCCGTCCACCAAACGGCACCTGATAGCCGGGAATCGCCACCGCCTTCAAAATAGCGCGCCGGATGGTACGTTTAGTTTGCTCATCAAGATAGCCGGGGTTATAGCCGCTTAACTCATGCATCTTTGCCCTCCTGATACTCCTGACGCAGACGTTTCAATAATTCCAGCTCGGCCTGAAAATCGACGTAATGGGGTAATTTGAGGTGGGAGACAAATCCCGCCGCCTCGACGTTATCCGCGTGCGACAGCACAAACTCCTCATCCTGCGCCGGGCTGGTCACTCGTTCGTGATGCTCTGCGGTTTGCAGCGCACGATCCACCAGAGCCATCGACATGGCTTTACGCTCCGCCCGACCAAACACCAACCCGTAGCCTCGGGTAAAGTGCGGAGCTTCCTCATCCCTGTCGGTAAACCCGTTAACCATTTCACATTCGGTCAGCAGGATTTCGCCGATTTCCAGCGGAAAACCCAACTCCTCCGGCACAATCTCTACCGTGACAAAGCCGGTGCGGATCTCTCCGGCAAAGGGATGAGTGCGGCCATAGCCGCGCTGTGTTGAGTAGCTTAAGGCCAGCAGGAATCCTTCATCGCCCCGTACCAGCTGTTGCAGACGTGCCGAACGCGAAGCGGGATAGCTCGGCGGATCGCGGGTGATATCGCACGGTTCGCTGCCGTCATCCTCTTCCCTGACGGCAAAGCCTTCGCGGGTCATCAGATCAAATATCAGCGGGCACGTTGCTTCCAGCGGTATCTCTGCCACGGACGGCGCGGGTGTGTCACCGTTGGCAAGCAGCGTGAAATCCAGTAAACGGTGAGTGTAATCGTAGGTAGGGCCGAGAACCTGACCGCCCGGCACATCTTTGTAGACCGCGGAAATGCGTCGCTCAATCCGCATGTTTGCCGTCATTAGCGGCAGGCTGTCCGCCAGACGCGGCAGCGTTGTGCGATACGCACGCAGCAGAAAAATAGCTTCCACTATATCGCCACTGGCCTGTTTGATTGCCAGCGCCGCCAGTTCACGATCGTAGATACCGCCTTCGGTCATCACGCGATCGACCGCCAGCCCAAGCTGTTGTTCAACCTGCTGGCAGTCAATTTCCGGGATATCACGATCCCCACGGCGCAGATCCTCCTGTAAGCGATGGGCATTTTCGATCGCTTTCTCTCCCCCTTTCACAGCGACATACATCAGCAGACCTCCACATGGGTGGTGCGCGGTAATGCCATCAGGGCATCGGCACAGGTGAACATCAGATCGATACCTTGCGGAAAGGGATCGGGACGGTGACAGAGATAGCGCAGCATGTCCGGCGGCAATTGCGGCTCAACGACGCGTGAGGTTTCCAGCCCCGGCCCACTCAGGCGCAGCGGCGTACCTCCGGTCAGGCCACTGACTTCGATGATGACCGTGGTACTCTTTTCCGGTGACATGACGTCACCCGCAGAAAACCGCGACAGCGCGATGGCTGACGAAACATGAAGCAAGGCGAAGGCCGCCGATTCATCGCGGGTCAATATCGCACCGGTATGAAAACGCAGATTGCTGCGGAGGGATTCATCATCCAACGCGTCATCCAGCCAGAGCGGCGTGTCGCGATCGACCAGCGTCAGCATCACCGCCGTCGAAGCGGGAGAGAGCCGCCCCCAGCCTTGCTGTAACGGTAAGGTCACCGTTACGCCCGGCTCGCTTACGGCTTTGAGGATGCGCCGAAAAGCACACTGCGCGTCAGCCACCGGCTGCGCAAAGCTCGCCTGTATAGACATCAGTTATCCCCGCGAACCAACGTGAAGAAATCGACCTTGCTACTGGCAATTTCACGCGCGCGCTGTTCACACAGCGCGGCACGCTGCGCCGCCAGAGGGGTGATGAGATGCTCTTGCAACCGATCGTGGTTTTCCGGCTGTTGCAACAGCGCATCAATAACGGCACAGCGCTCGGCATGGGCTTTATCGCGACCGGCCACATAGCTGTATCCACACGTACCGTCTGCCAAACGCACCACAGCACGAGTGATGGTCATATCCCCCAGCACAAAGCGCTTGCCCGTTCCCCCCATTCTCGCCTGTAGGCGAGTCAGGCCAATTTCAGCGGCGCGCAGCAGGGCGTACTGCGGGTGTAAATTGAGCGCGTGCCAGCGCTTTTCCAGCTCGACAACCGGGCTGAATGCCAGCACCGAGAGCCAGCGTTGACGGTGTGTTAGCGTATCCATCTAGTGCTCCAGCGTCAGTTCGATCATATCGCCGCGCGTCAGGCTGACGGAGTACTCGGCGATCTCACCGCTTGCGGTTTTATTCAGCGTGCGCAAACACAGCAGCGGTGCCTGCGCGTCGATTTCCAGCAGCCGACTCTCTTTAGCCTGAGCCAGACGCGTACTGATGCGCGTTTGCATGCGAACCAGCGTCTGATTCAGTCGCTCGGTAATAAAGTCGTGCAGCGAGCCGCTATTGAACTGCTGTAAGTGCGGCCACCAGGAAAGATTGGGCAGGAAATGGTTAATGACGCAGACGGGAATGCCGTTCACCCGGCGCAGCGTACGCAAGTGGATGATGTTATCGCCTTCGCCACAGCCCAGCGTGGTGGCAATCTCCTGACTGGCCGGACTCAGCATCGCAAAGAGTCGTTCGCTGGAGGGGTTGCTGCCTTGATCCAGCAGGTTTTGACTAAAGTGGGCCTGCGCATGCAGCGGGTAGTCATAAGGCCGCATCAGCACCAAGATCCCCACACCGTGACGGCGTTGAACCAGCCCTTTTTTCACCAAGTCATCCACGGCGCGGCGTAACGTGTGGCGATTAACGGCGTAGTGCGTTGCCAGCTGCTTTTCAGAGGGAAGGTAGTCGCCACATTTGTAGCGTTCACGTAGCGCTTCTTCTAACCGGGCGGCAATCGCCTGATAGAGCGTGGTCGGATGTCTGGACAACTGCATCATAAAAAATCTCCCAGAAACACGGGGCATTAATACGATTCGGAAGGCGAATGCTGGAATGCATAAATATTGAACAATATTGGCGGGGGAACATGTCGATATCGTTAATCAGACATGGCACAAAAATGAACTTTTTTCGATAGGCTGCTAACGATGTATGGCTATCGGCAGCGCATTACCTCACTGGACGACAGTCCTGTACCAAACGCCCCACACACGGCTTACCCGCGCGTGGGGGATGATTTTCAGTATCAGAATGTGAGTCCAAACTGCATGTTGGCGCTGTTTTCGCTCATTTTATCGCTCATCAGGCCCTGGTAGCCCAGCAACAGCGTCGCATTCTGCCTAATCGCCAACGTGACGCCCGCCCGCACTAACAGCGCATCGCGATCGTCAGTGGCAGAGTGGACGGTATAAGCATCGCCGCCTTGCACAAAACTCAGCCGCATTTGATTACGATCCGGCGTCAGGCGTCGCTGATAGCCCGCATCGGCATAAAGCCGAACAGGTGAGAGTGAAGACCAGCACGCCTCACCGCGTAAGCCCAGCGTTGAGTATCCGGCCCCGCTGCCCTGACGTTCCCAGCGCAGCGCAGCAGCGCTACCGTGTTCCTGACCGCCCGCGAGATCGAGCCAGGCATACGAGAGGTTGCCATAAGGCTCGACGCTTAAGCTGTCATTGAACGCAAACCGATGGCTCCCTTCTGCAAATCCCTGAAAAAGGTGCGCATGATAATCTGCCTGCGCGCGGCTCGTGAGTCCGGGCACCTGAATGTCTCGCTCGCTGCCCATATCCAGATAGCTGTAGACCAGACCGGATCGCCATGCGATGCCGCTATAGCCCGTTCCCCAATAGCTGCCAACGTGATAGGCCGTCATATCGTTACTGGCGGCACGCGCATCGGTTTTGATCTTGCTTTTCTCTGCGCCGACAACGACACCCAGCGTGCTGCTTTCGCCGACAGGGCTACCGTTACCGATTAAAAAGCCATAGCCGCTGTGGTTAACGCGTGAGGATTCAGTGGTCTCATCGAACTGCCCCTTGTTCGCCCACGTACTCAGCCAAAGCGATTGTGCATTTTCATCGTGCAGCGCGCTGTTGATCTCGTCTCGCACGTACCGGCTACGCTGGAGCAATGCGGCACGCGAGGCGGCGTAAATCTCGCCATCGAGGTTATCAAAGGCAGCCCGTGCGGTCGCTTCACTGCGGCTGTTCGCGATAGCAGAGAAAACCGGCCCACTATTCTGGCTCTCGATCGCCTGCGCAACGGCGCGTTGATTAAGGCTGGTAGCAACGTCATTAAAGGCGCGATTATTGCGTACCACATCCAGATAAGCCTGCTTGTTGCCATAGCTCAGCGTATCTTGCAGGAAAGGCTGGGTTGAGTTGGACGTTAAACCATCAAAGCTGCCGCTCAGGGTGCCACCGACATTCAAGAGGGTAAACCGATCGCCCAATGACTGCGAAGGCGCATCCAGCACCACGGTGCCCGCCAGGGTCGCATCCCGTGTAACATTCAGGCCATCGGCGTTGCCCTGCTCATCAATCTCATAGTGATAAAGACTGCCGGGCTGAAACACCACATTGCCGACCGTTAATGTGCCAACGGATGCGCCGGGTGAAAGCGTGGAGCCATTCTCAAGCGTGACGGTGCCTGCGATGTTGCCGTGCCCGCCCAGCGTCGCCGTAGATTGCACCCAGACATCCCCCGCCAGACTGCCGCTCCCCTGCGCCACTCTGCCCACCACGACGCTGCCGCCTTCGACAATGGTCGGCCCGAGATAGGTGTTATTGCCCGTCAGATAAAGCGCCCCTGCGCCCTGCTTACGCAAGCCAACATCCAACTGATACAGAGGACTGCTGCTGGTCGTATTTTTCACCTGTGCAATGTCATTGCTCCAGGTGCTGGAATATCCTTGTGTATCAACCCCGTAGATCGCGTAGTTACCGTTAAACGTTCCACTACTGAGATCGCTATTGCTTAGCCTCTGGGCATTCAATGCGCCCGGCCCCTGCACCGCTTTGTACGCATTAACCATCCCCTGACCAAACAGCGACTGGTAATCCTCCGTCGTAAGCACATTGATATTTTGCGCGCTGGCGCGAGCACGAATCGCGCTGCGCACCTGTTCATCCGTAAGATTATCGAAGAACGCATCCTCTCTGACCCGCGCCAGAAAGACGGTCATTTCCTCATCGCTAAACGTAACGGCATTGCCCGTCGCGTAAACATTGAGGTCACTACTGAGATAGTTTTGATGGTCATCGTAATTCTTGTGGATGAGCAACACCGCACGCGGGGTGTTACTCCTCGTGAGCGGCGTCGCCGTAGACAAAAGAATATCAGCGAGCTGCTTACCGTTCAGATACGGAAACGCCTCAGACGCCAGCGCGGCAACGCCCGAAACATAGGGCGTCGAAAATGACGTGCCGCTGAATTTTTCAGTGGTGTTCGCATCTCTGGTAGAAACAATATTCACGCCCGGCGCAAGCAGCGTATAAGACGACGCTCCAAATCCCAGATTGCTGAATGATGCAATAAACGCCGCGCTGGAAGGACGTTGAGAAGGGTCGTAAGCCACAACACTTAGCCAGTTATTGGCAATCGTATTGTCAATGCCGTAGGCATCTAATAGCGTTGGCAACCCAGCATTAATCGACGGCGTCAGATGGCCTTCGTTCCCGGCAGCAAACACCGTTAACTGGCCCTGTTTTGCCATCTCCGTACCAATCATCAGATTGTTATTGATGATACCGTCCAACAATTCAATCTGACGATCGGCGCTGAACGTCTGCACCGTGTCGTTAAATATGCTGTATCCCCAGCTATTATTAACGATCTTGATATCTGGACGGTCGAGCACGTTAAGCTGGGCGTTAACCAATGTATTCGATGAAAAAGTGGTTCCTAACGGCAGTAGCGTCGCCTGATAGGCGACGCCGTGAATGCCGCTATCGTTTTTCGCCGCACCAATGACGCCCGCAACCGCGTAGCCATGAGATGTCCCATTCCATGGCGATGAGATCCACCCCGCGCCCGAATCCACCCGTCCGGCAAATTCATCACCGCTCAGTTCGCCGGTAGCATCAATGACCGCAACGCCAACGCCTTTCCCCGAGAAACCTAGACTGTAGGCTTCTGCCGCGTTGATCGAATCCAGTGCGGCACCGTTACGCTCATACTCCGCCGTGCGAAAATTATCCGCGCCCCATAATGTTACAGGACAAAACAGCAGTAACCCCATCGCAAGCACGCGGTAACGAGCACCATCACGACCACCGTTCATACCGGCATACCGCGACGTCGACGTGATATATATTTCATTGTTTTTACATGAAGTACTTTTAAAGAAATGGTTGTTAAAAGGATTATTTTTGAAAGGAGGGATTTTCCACATCGAGAGCATTAACGACACCCTGTTCGAACATAAATGTGATTGTCACTCTATGTTACTAGTACAAATAGTCATAACGCATGAAGGTAACAATCAATGAATTTCATGAGGCATTCGGTTACAGGTAAAGCGGTCAGACCGAAAAGGAAAATACGGGGAAGGGGTGAGGAAAAGGACGATCAAAAAACGGGCCTCAGCCCGTTTCCTTAAGCGACGCCAGTTTACTTCAGCGTCTGCAACAGACTCTTGCGCTGGTTTTCCAGCGATGTGACGCGGCTACATACGTCATTGCCGAAGCGCTGGAACTCCAGCTCCTGATTGTTCCACTCGGCCTGAATCGCTTTCTGCAAACCACCGAGGTTGCCCATCATCGCCTGTAGCGGGTTGCCGCCGCTGGACATCTGTTTCACGCCCATTTCGTTCAGGCTGTCCTGCAAGACGCCGCCCATGCTTTGCTGCACAAGTTGCTTGCCATCTTGCTCAACTTGCTTAATCGCCTGATGGTGAAACGTCAGGCCATCGGTGCGGTGTTCGATAATTCGGTTCATCTGCTGCTTGAGCTGTTTATCCAGCGTAGTCAGACGATTGCGCACATTGCTGTCGCTGCCAAGCTCCTGCACGATGACGTTATCCAGCGCGACTCGCGCTTTTTCAAGATGCTGCTGCGCGCCCTGATCGATCCACGGCAGCTGCTGGCGTAAATCTGCCTGATAGGCTTTGGCCTTCTGGCGCTGTTCGGCATTCAGAGTCAGCGGCGTACCGTTACGGACGATATCGCCCTGCGGAGAGAGTTGTAAATTGCCGCTGGCACCCACGACCTGTACGTGTTGCGGACTGATAATGATGTCGTCCTGCGGATTCACGTTGCACTGGTAGGCCGCCTGCGCTTGCCAGGACAGCAACATCAATAAACCCAAGGTTATTTTACGCGACATATTTTCTCCTGAAGAAAACAACGGCAGTAGCGGGAGAGCGGTAATCCGCCCGTTGAGGAGGCGGATAACGCCTGAGCCAGAATCAGCTCAGGCATGCCTTGATAAGACCAAGGATTACAGCAGGTGTTCTGGCAGATCCCACCAGATATCGAACAGGTTGCTGACTTTCACGTCCGTCAGTTTCTGCTCTTCCAACCAGCGGCTAACCAGTTGGCGATGCTCTTCGGTGCAGTGACCAATTTTTTGCAGACAGATCAGACCTTCCCAGAGCAAATAACCGCTGCCTTCAAATGCCAGTCCTTGTGGTTCAATGACGTCGTCAACGAACTTATCCATCAGTTGATCGATATCTTCTACGCTAGTGCCTTCTGGAAAGCGGAAGCTGACAGAAAAACCTAATTCCTGAAACTCATCGATATGAAGCTTTTTACGTAAACGACGGCTACGAGCTTGTGCCATTTTATTTTATCCTCTCAAACATCAGATCCCACACGCCATGCCCCAAACGCTGGCCACGTGCTTCAAATTTCGTCAGCGGACGGGACTCCGGCCGCTCAACGTACTCATTATTATTGGAAAGATTACGGTACTCGGTGACAGAGGTCATCACTTCGAGCATATGTTGCGCATAAGGTTCCCAGTCTGTTGCCATATGGAACACGCCGCCGGCTTTCAGCTTACTCCGTACCAGTTGGACAAAAGGTACCTGGACGATACGGCGTTTATTATGGCGGGCTTTATGCCACGGGTCTGGGAAGAAGAGTTGAACCATAGACAGCGAGCCATCCGGGATCATATTCATCAGCACTTCGACCGCATCGTGACACATCACGCGCAGATTGCTGATTCCCGCCTCCTGTGCGGCAGCGAGACAGGCTCCCACGCCCGGCAGGTGAACTTCGATACCGAGGAAATTCTGCTCAGGATGCTGTGCCGCCATCGTCACCAGCGAGGCGCCCATCCCAAACCCAATTTCCAGCACTACCGGCGCGTCACGACCAAATAGCGCGTTAAAATCGACCAGCTCGGTCTGATATTCCACGCCCATCACCGGCCAGTAGTTATCCAGCGCCAGCTGTTGCCCGTTCGTCAAACGCCCCTGACGGCGGACAAAACTGCGGATACGACGCATCGGGCGCCCATTTTCATCAAATTCCGGTGAAATGACGTTGTTAATCATAAAGAGTGCTTACTTGCTGTCCGATTTCATTAAGGAAACGCGCATTATGCAAGGATACCGTGGTTTAGCAAGCCCACTGCCTCGGAAAGTTCCGGTTTACAGCACATTCACTCTGTGCTGGAATCGCTGTCAAACTTTTTATCTGTCGGATAGTGACCCCATTTTATGATGCAAGCGCAACAGTTCGCCCATCAGGTGCTGGACTGGTATCAACGCTATGGCCGCAAAACCCTGCCGTGGCAGCTTGAGAAAACTCCCTATAAAGTATGGCTATCCGAAGTGATGTTGCAACAAACGCAGGTCACCACGGTTATTCCCTATTTCCAACGCTTTATGGAACGCTTTCCGAACGTAAACGCACTGGCGGCAGCGCCGCTGGACGAAGTGCTCCACCTGTGGACCGGGCTGGGCTACTACGCCCGCGCACGTAACTTGCACAAAGCGGCACAGACCATCGTGTCACGTCACGGCGGCGAGTTCCCCACCACCTTTGATGAAGTCGCTGCATTACCAGGCGTCGGACGTTCCACTGCCGGCGCGGTGTTGTCGCTCGCTCTCGGCCAGCATTACCCCATTCTCGACGGTAACGTGAAGCGCGTGCTGGCACGCTGCTACGCCGTTGACGGCTGGCCGAGCAAGAAAGAGGTCGAAAAGAAACTGTGGGCACGGAGTGAAGACGTCACGCCAGCCGAGGGCGTCAGCCAGTTTAATCAGGCGATGATGGATCTCGGTGCGATGGTCTGTACCCGCAGCCGTCCCAAGTGCGAGCTGTGCCCGCTGAACACCGGCTGCATTGCCTACGCCAACAATAGCTGGGCGCAATACCCCGGCAAGAAACCGAAGCAGACGCTGCCGGAGAAAACCGGCTGGTTCCTGCTGATGCAACAGGGTTCTCAGGTCTGGCTGCAACAGCGCCCTGCCGTCGGCCTGTGGGGCGGGCTATTTTGCTTCCCACAGTTCAGCGAACGTCGGGAATTGGAACTCTGGCTGCAACAACGCGGTCTGAATCCTGATGGATTGCAACAGCTTGTCGCGTTTCGCCATACATTTAGCCATTTTCATCTGGATATCGTCCCGCTTTGGCTGGACGTATCGCAGACCGACCGCTCACAAAACCGGTCCTGCATGGATGACGATGCAGGTCTCTGGTATAACTTAGCGCAGCCGCCGTCTGTCGGACTGGCCGCCCCGGTAGAACGCTTGCTGAGGGAGTTGGCTCACCCGCAGTCAACACATTTGAAAGCCTGCGAAATTGATGAGGAAGAAGCATGAGCAGAACGATTTTTTGTACTTTTTTACAACGCGACGCCGAAGGGCAGGATTTCCAGCTCTATCCCGGCGATCTGGGCAAGCGCATCTATAACGAAATTTCCAAAGAAGCCTGGGCGCAGTGGCAAACCAAACAAACCATGCTAATCAACGAGAAAAAACTCAGCATGATGAACGTTGACGACCGTAAGCTGCTGGAACAGGAAATGATCAAATTCCTGTTTGAAGGGAAGGACGTACACATCGAAGGCTATACGCCTCCGAGCCACTGAGATTGCGGGCTTTCGGGCCCGCTTACGTCCCCATTCCGACACGGCTTGTTATATGAAGAAAATGTTAGCTCTGCTGGTGATTGCACCACTGCTGGTTTCCTGTTCAGGAAACAAAGGGAATGCCAACGACGAAGAGTTTCTCAAGGATACCAACGCCTTCGATATTTTGATGGGCCAGTTCGCCAACAACATCGAAAATATCTGGGGGATGAATGAAGTACTGATCGCCGGCCCGAAAGACTACGTCAAATACACCGACCAATATAAGACGCGTAGCCACATCAACTTTGATGCCGGTTCAATCACGATCGAAACCATTTCGGCAACCAATTCCGTTGCCAGCCTGCGCCAGGCGATTATCACGACCCTGCTGATGGGCGATGACGCCAGTAACACCGATCTGTATTCCGACGCTAACGATATTCAAATCAGCCGCGAACCGCTGCTGTACGGACAGGTACTGGATAACACCGGACAGCCGATCCGCTGGGAAGGCCGTGCCGCCAGCTTTGCAGATTACCTGCTCCAGAACCGTCTGCAAAAACGCACCTCCGGCATGCACGTTATCTGGTCGGTCACGATGCAGCTTGTCCCTAACCATCTGGATAAGCGTGCGCACAAATACCTGCCGCTGGTGCGGAAAGCCTCCGAGCGTTACGGCATTGAAGAGTCGTTGATTCTGGCGATTATGCAGACAGAATCGAGCTTCAACCCTTACGCCGTCAGCCGTTCCGATGCGCTGGGCCTGATGCAGGTGGTACAGCACAGCGCAGGACGCGACGTCTTCAAGATGAAAGGGAAATGGGGACAGCCAAGCCGCAGCTATCTGTTCGATCCAGAACAAAACATCGACGCGGGTACCGCCTATCTGTCGATTCTGAAGAACAGCTATCTGGCCGGCATTGAGAACCCGACGTCGAAACGCTATGCCGTCATCACCGCGTATAACGGTGGCGCAGGCAGCGTGTTGCGCGTCTTCTCCAGCGATCGCGATCGCGCCGTGGGCATTATCAACAACATGTCACCGAGCGATGTCTACCAAACGCTGACGACGAAGCACCCGTCTGGTGAATCACGTCGCTATCTGTACAAAGTGAACACGGCACAGAAAAATTACCGCCGCTAATTCACGCGCACCACAGAACGCCGCGCTACCGGGTTTACTCCGGCAGCGCGGTTTCATCAGACCAGATATCTACAATAACGTTGTTGATAAACACAATGACCGCGATTCCTTTACCGTTTATTACCGCACTTCTGCTGGTTATTTTGTTTTTTCGCATCCAGTTTCTGGCTATTCACAACCCTTCTCATAACAAGAACACCAAAAAACGCAGTGCAACGGCAGAAGCGGTACTCATCGGCGTAAGCTGTCTTGCCCTGACGCTGGTGGCGTTACGCTGGGGCAGTCATGTTGCCTTACCCGCGTTTATTCAACCCGCGATTGCCGCATTAATTCCGCCGCTGCTATGGCTGTGCCTTTTCACCTACGGTGACAAGGCATCTGAGGACATAACCCGCAGACGCCGACGCTCTCTCTGGCATCTGTTACCGCCTTTACTCATCCTTGGCGCAGGCGCCATCCAGAACAGAATAACCGTTCCGCTCATCGATCTGATGCTGGTGAGTATTTACTTCGGTTATGGGGCCGCGCTGATTGACAGCGCTCGCCGTCTGCAAACGTCATCACCCAGATGGAAAAGCGCGCCGTTTATCGCCGGGCTGTATCTGCTTATCTCCGGCGCTATCGACACCGTCATTGCTCTGGATATCGCGTTCTACAGCGGAAATAGCGCGGCGACCATCATCACCGCATTCCACATCATCATGCTGGCGATATTGACCCTGCTGATCGTCACATACCGCACATCCCCGCAGGCAGGGCTTGTCGTTCCGCCTGACCAGAAGCCTGAAGCCGTACCCGCCACAGAAGACGAACATCAACTCGCGAAAGCGTTAGATGATTTCATCCGCACTCACGCGCTGTACACCGATCCGGGCATGACGCTTCAGCGCCTGAGCAGACGCATGGGCATACCGCTCCGACGCCTGTCCGAAACCATCAACCGCGTTCACGGTCGTAATTTCTCGCAGGTGATGAACGAATATCGCATCGAGGAGGCTAAGCGCCTCCTCAGCCAAACGGATGATCGAATCACAGATATCATGCTGGCCAGCGGGTTTCAGACTAAATCAAACTTCAACCGCGAATTTTTGCGGCTAACGGGGGTAAGTCCGAGCGTCTGGCGTAGTCAGTACCCACTTCAGGAACAGACTACGGCTTCCGCCACGCCGCCTGAAGAAAATCGCTGACATCCTTCCCAACTTCCTGATGGATCTGCTCACGGGAACGCTCACCGCCGTCGAGACAAATCATGCCGTCGCCTGGGCTCTCGGCATTGATGATTTCAACAGCCCCCGGTTTACAAAGCTGCATAAAACTAAAATGCGTTGCGTCGGCAATTTCTTTATACGCTGAATGCGCTGGCGACAGCTTCTGCGCCAGATCGTGGGATTCCAGCTTGGCAGGCAGCTCGTCATTGGGATACCCCGCTGCCATAATCAGGACGGGAATGTTTATTGCCGCCAGACTCTCTGCGGTAAACCCTCGCGCCAACCCCATATCCAGCGAGACCACCGCGCTGATGCGTGGATCTGCAAGTGACTTATCAAGCTGCGCACGCGATGCGGCGCTTTTTGCAACCTGCATCTTTTCATAGGCTTTGCAGGACGCCAGCCCGACGTGCGCCAGACAATCTTTCTCAAATTGCTCCGTACTGAAACGCCCACCAGCCAGCGCCAGCACCGTCCATCCCCCCAGCGAGTGACCCACAGCGGCAATGCGCTTCGCATCAACCTGCCCCGTCTTCTCTGGCGTAGTGAGTAATGCCGTAATGACGCGGCTGATATCATGAGGCCGTTGCCACAGTGCCTGAGCGTTCTCAGGGCGCATGTCTTTCGTCGTGGTTCCAGGATGATTGGGCACGGCGACAATATAGCCTTGTTTAACCAACGCCTGCGCCAGCCACAGTTGATTAAACCAACTCCCGCCATAGCCGTGTGAAACCACAATCAAAGGGTGTTCACCGGACTCAGGCACGGCATTTTTACTCACGGCGATGCCGGGAAAAGCAATATTTTCACCCATGGTCGTCGTCTGCGATGATGACGAAACCGGATAAAAGACGGCGACGTCCAACGGCCTGTTAGTGGCCTCATCCGCTAACGTTATTGGTTGAAACCCAATGCCCGTGTTTGCCATAACGGCAAAGCTGAGTAGTAAGTTCGTAAGTAGTCCTATCGTGATACGCCATGTCATACCTATTTCTCCGAAGTTTCTGCACTGTGAAAAATAGCATTTATAACAATGACTTTCTGACCAATGCGACCTAAAACGCTATTTAGTACCTCTGTTTAATACACAAAAAACTACGGCCAGCATGTGCTGGCCGCATTCCCTGATATTGGCGCAAAATTTACCCGCCTTCTTTCCTGCTTTAGGAAGTCCGTTGGGTATAGAACCAAAAAAGTCTGTTAACGCTTAATTTTTTTGAATTGCTGTGTAGTAGCCGTTAATGCAGTTTCTGTCGGCAGGCGCTCCATAGAGCTGGCACCGTAAAAGCCATCGCACTGCGGGCAGTGATCCATAATGAACTGTGCGTCCTGCGGTGTTGAAATCGGCCCGCCGTGGCACAGTACAATCACATCCTTACGGATGGATTTCGCTTCATCCGCCCAGTGATTAATCAATGGAACGCAATCCGCCAGATTAAGCGCGGTTTCCGCGCCAATGTTGCCGCCGGTGGTTAACCCCATGTGTGGCACAATAATATCCGCCCCCGCTTTCGTCATCGCGACGGCATCTGCCGCACTGAACACGTAAGGCGTGGTCAGCATGTCTTTTTCATGCGCCAGACGAATCATGTCCACTTCCAGCGCATATCCCATGCCAGTTTCTTCCAGATTGGCGCGGAAATTACCGTCAATCAGCCCAACGGTTGGGAAGTTCTGCACGCCAGAAAAACCCAGCGCTTTCAGGTCATCCAGAAACTTATCAAACTGACAGAAAGGATCGGTCCCGTTTACGCCCGCCAACACTGGCGTGTGCTTCACAACCGGCAGCACCTCTTTCGCCATATCCACGACAATCTCGTTCGCGTTGCCGTAAGCCAACAGGCCAGCCAGCGAACCTCGTCCTGCCATGCGATAGCGCCCGGAGTTGTAGATCACGATCAGATCGATACCGCCCGCTTCTTCACATTTCGCGGAAAGGCCTGTTCCTGCACCACCGCCGATAATCGGTTCGCGGCGCGCGATCATTTCGCGGAATTTTGCCAGCAATTCCTGACGATTCATGCCTGACTTCATACTTTTTCCCTTCTTATTTCACTAATTCCCGAAACGCATCGACAGCGGCATGGGCAAATAAAGGATCGTTAATATGGAAAGGCAGACGAATAATCTGTCGTCTTGCCGTTTGCTGCACGACGCTCTCCAGCGTGCTGATAAACGCGTCACGTGCTTCCGGGTGCCAGAATGCTTGATCCGGTGCATCCAGCGCGGAGAAGCCGCCTTCCGGAATCAGGAAGCGCACCTCGCCTTCACAGCGGTTCAGCTTCTCCCCTATCCAGCGCGCCATCGCGATATTTTCGTCTATCGTGGTCCGCATCAGGGTGACCTGCGCGTTGTGGTTGTAGAACAGGCGATGCGCGTATTTCTCCGGCACGCTGGCGGGAGAACCAAAATTCACCATGTCCAGCGCGCCGCAGGACGCCACATAAGGCACCTGCGTCTTGGCTATCGCATCAAACCGTTCCGGCCCGCAGGCCAGCACGCCATCAAACAGTAAATCGCACACCTCAGTTGTGGTGAGATCGAGCACGCCTGTAAGCAAATGGCTGTCCACCAGCTTTTCCATCGCTTTCCCACCACTGCCCGTCGCGTGAAAGACCAGACAGTCAAACTCCGCTTCCAGCAATGCACTGGCTTCCTGAATGCACGGCGTCGTGACACCAAACATGGTCAGGCCAATCGCGGGCTTATCGTCATGATGCTCCTGAATATGAAACTTCACGGCGCCGGCGATCTGGTGCGCGGCGTTACCAAGAACCTGACGAGAAATGCGGTTCAGGCCCGCCACATCGGTAACGGAATACATCATGCTGATATCGCTGGCACCGATGTAACCGGAGATATCGCCGGAGGCCATCGTCGAGACCATCAGCTTCGGCATACCAATCGGTAACGCCTGCATCGCAGGCGTAATCAGCGCGGTTCCGCCGGAGCCGCCGAGCCCCAGTACCCCGGCAATATCATCGCGGGACAGCATGAAGTGCTCAAACGCAACGGCCATGGCGCTAATCGCCTGCCCTCTGTCATGGCAAAACACCGCCGATGCGCCCTGCGGATGGTAAGAAGCCACCGTTGCGGCGCTGATATCTGTCACCTCTGACCCCCGTGTCTCTGCTGACGGCGGTGTCGTTGACAGATCGACCGTGACGGTTTTTAAGCCCGTAGCGGCAATCAGATCGCGGACGTAAATCTGTTCTTTTCCTTTAGTATCAGCGGTACTTGCAATATAAACGCTGCCAACTTCACTTCCCACTTGGTATCCCTCCCACCGTTAGCGAAACAATTAACAGATTGATATAAATGACAATTAAAAGAAAACAAAAACAGATAAGATTAATTTGTCGCCATATTGAGACTTGAGTATCAGAAAGACAAACCATTAAATACCCAAATGAGACAAAAGTCTCAAAATGTTATGTATGGCATTACATTAACAGTAAGAAAGCTTGACGTGGCACAAGAATCACTCAATTTGCTATAGTTCAGGCGACACGCCGTGCTGCCCGATAGCGTCCGGCCCGAAAATTCAATGAGGTCTATGTGATTGAACGGGATGAAAAACTGACATCAACGCGGGCGAAAACCCGTCGTTTACTAATTGATACTGCCATGAATATGTTCGATCAAGGCATATTCCCTTCCATTACGGATGTTGCCGCTGCGGCTCAGCTTTCACGCGCGACGGCCTACCGCTATTTTCCGACGCAAAGTGCGTTAGTCTCCGCCGTTGTCGGTGAAAGCCTCGGCCCGATTCTGGCATGGCACCCGACACAGCCGGATGCCAGCGAACGCGTTGCCGAACTGCTGCGCTTTGCCTATCCAAGGATGTTGGAACATGAAGGTGCGCTGCGTGCGGCGTTACATCTTTCACTTCAACAATGGGCCGATCGCCGTTCTAACCGCCTGCATACGGATACACTGACGCGTGGCAATCGTAAACGCTTGCTCAAAATAGCCACAGAACCGCTGGAAGGAAAAATTACGCCGGAAGCACAACAGCGGGTGATTTATGCCTTATCGCTTATTTATGGTTCGGAGGTTTTCCTGGTGCTGAAAGATATCTGGCACCTGGAAGAAGACGGCATTCAGGATGTCACGCAGTGGGTCGCCAAAGCCATTTTACGGCAGGCGGAAGAAGACGCCGCGCAGGCAGCTTCACAGAAAACCTAACGAACACATTTATGCTGCGTCCCGCCCTGTCACCGGATACGCAGCAACGGAAGAACACACGTTGCCAAGGGAACACATGATGCTGAAAGGTAAACGCGCGATTGTCACCGGTGGTGGCCGCGATTTTGGACAAGCGGTATCCGTCTGGCTGGCTCGCGAAGGGGTGAAGGTCGATCTTTGCGCCCGCAAATTGGCCGATGCACAGGCCAGCGTCGACATCATTCATCAGGAAGGCGGCACAGCGCGTGCGTATCAGTGCGATATTGCCAATCCTGATTCGGTCAGAGATTTTTCCGCACAGCTGCTGGAAGACAGCGCGCCCGTCGACATTCTGGTACTCAGCGCCGCCCAATGGCTGGAAGGCGCATTGGGGGAGGAAGACACCGATATGGATATCGTCAGCACCATCAACTCCGGCCTGACTGGCTCTATCCTGCTCACCAAAGCGCTATTGCCAAGCTTACGCCGTTCGCAAGGTGCCGACATTCTGGCGATGGTTTCCGTCTGCGGCATCCCGCAGTTCCACGACTCTATCGCCCACCCCGCCTTCTTCGCCGCCAAACACGGCATGAGCGGTTTTAGCCAGAATCTGGCGCATCATGTCGCGCAGGAAAATATCCGCGTGACAGGATTTTATCCGCCAGACTTTGAGGTCACTGGCTTGGATGACTATCCGGCTAGTGGGGAAAAAATGGGCGAACATCTGCTGAACGCCCGCTCGATATGGGAAACCATGCGTTTCGTGCTCATCCAACCGCGCAGTTGCCATATCAACGCTATCCATTTTCAGGGGCCGACGCGCGCAGATGTAGGCGCGTAAACTGTCGCTTTTTTGCTTTTCCCGTCCCGGATTTGATCGCCTAACCGGGGCGGTATATTTCCCGTCTAATACCCCGCGCCCCACACCATCACGCTCTGACACACTTTCCCACTATCCATTTTTTGCCACAGCACACAGGAAAAGGTAGCATCGCTGCCGTTGTTTTCTGCCATGCGGCGGACAGGAATGTCCGACATAAAAAAATGTCACAGGCGAAAACATAACCAATTGAATTCGAAATAATAATAGCGAACGCATCGCCAAGAGATGCGTGATAGACAGGAAAGCACGGACATCAATGACACAACATTCCTCCCCTCATGGCGAGCGTCATGCCGCCGAGCAGCGTCTCCACGAAAAGGGTTATCACCAAAGTCTCGGCAATCGCCATGTGCAGATGATCGCCATTGGCGGCTCCATCGGCACCGGGCTGTTCCTTGGCGCAGGTGCGCGTCTGCAAATGGCAGGGCCAGCGCTGGCTCTGGTCTATCTGGTTTGCGGCATTTTCTCTTTTTTCATCCTGCGCGCGCTGGGTGAACTGATCGTGCATCGCCCCACCAGCGGCAGCTTCGTATCATACTCACGTGAGTTTCTGGGTGAAAAGGCCTCCTATGTGGCAGGCTGGATGTACTTCCTCAACTGGGCGATGACCGGGATTGTCGACATCACCGCTGTCGCGCTCTACATGCACTACTGGGGCACGTTTGCCGATGTCCCACAGTGGCTGTTCGCGCTGAGTGCACTGTCCATCGTCACGCTGATGAACCTGATTGGTGTGAAGTGGTTTGCCGAAATGGAATTCTGGTTTGCGCTGATTAAGGTCGCAGCCATCGCCATTTTTCTGGTGGTCGGCACGGTTTATCTCGGCACGGGCAGCCCGCTGGATGGCAACACGCCCGGCCTGCACCTGATTACCGATAACGGCGGCCTATTCCCACACGGCATTCTGCCCGCGCTGGTGCTGGTTCAAGGGGTGATATTTGCCTTTGCCGGTATCGAGATCATCGGCACCACGGCAGGCGAATGTAAGAACCCAGAGCAGGTGTTGCCGAAAGCGGTCAATAGCGTCATCTGGCGTATCGGCCTGTTCTACGTTGGCTCCGTCGCGCTGTTGGTCTGCCTGCTGCCGTGGAACGCCTATCAGGCAGGACAAAGCCCGTTTGTGACCTTCTTCAGCAAGCTGGGCGTGCCCTATATCGGCACGATCATGAATATCGTGGTGCTGTCCGCCGCGCTGTCCAGCCTGAATTCCGGCCTGTACTCAACGGGCCGCATTCTGCGCTCGCTGTCGTTGGGTGGATCGGCTCCCGCTTTCCTGTCGAAAATGAGCAACCAGTCCGTACCCTATACCGGTATTTTAGTCACGGTCGGCATCCACATTATCGGCGTGGTGCTGAACTACGTGGTGCCGTCGCAGGTATTCGAGATCGTCCTGAATATCGCCTCGCTCGGCATTATCTGTTCCTGGGCATTCATCATTCTGTGTCAGATGCAGCTGCGCAAAGCGATTCGTCAGGGGAAAGCCAAGCCGGTGGCGTTCAAAATGCCCGGTGCGCCTGTGACATCATGGCTGACGCTGGCTTTTCTGGTGAGCGTATTGGGACTGATGGCGTTTGATTACCCGAACGGCACCTGGACGGTTGCGACAATTCCGGTACTGGCGATCATGCTGATTATCGGCTGGCGCGGGCTGAAAAAGCAGCGTGAAGCCGTGAAGCTCGCCGACCCGCAGGAATCCAGCCTGCGTTAAGGTTAAGATAGAAAAAACTCAGGCTCGTTTCCGAGCCTGAGTGTCTTAGCTTACCGCTATCCGTAATTACTGTTCTACTACGTAACCGTACAGACGCTTGCTGCCATCTTCTTCCGCGACGCTGTAAACACCCTGCAATTCCGGCGAGAAGCCCGGCAGCAGATTAATGCCCGCTTCCAGCGCCAGAAAATAGCGCTGTACCGCCCCGCCCCAGGTTTCCCCCGGCACGACACACAGTACGCCCGGCGGATACGGCAATGCGCCTTCCGCTGCGATACGTCCTTCTGCTTCATCGATAGGAATCAGCTCGATACTCCCGCGCACAAATTCCCTGTTGGCATCCTGTGGCAACATCACCACGGACGGAAACTCGGTTTTGCGGAACATCGCTTTTTGCAGATCTTTCACGTTGTGCTGAGCGTAAAAATCATGCATTTCCTGACACAGCCGACGCAGCCGGTAACCGCGATAACGCTCTTTGTATTTTTGATACAGGCTAGGCAGCACTTCGCTCAGCGGTGCATCACGGGCGATCAGCGTTTCGAAATGCACCAGCGCATTCACCAGCTCCTGCATTTTTGCAGCGTCTTCCGCTGGCGTCAGCAGGAACAGGATCGAGTTCATGTCGCATTTTTCAGGGATGATGCCGTGCTCGCGCAGGTAGTTGGCCAGGATCGTCGCCGGAATACCAAATTCGGTATAATCGCCGCTGATCGCATCAATACCCGGCGTCGTCAGCAGTAACTTGCAAGGATCGATAAAATACTGATCCTCCGCATACCCTTCGAACGCATGCCATTTCTCGCCCGGCTCAAAGTTGAAGAAGCGCACGTCCTGCGCGATGGTTTCCGTATCGTGATCCTGCCAAAGCGCGCCACCTACTGTCACAGGCACGAACGGTTTGATGAGCGAACAACGCGTCAGCAGCTGCTTACGCGCCTCAATACCCAGCTTCACGCAGTCCATCCACATACGACGCCCGCTTGCCCCTTCATGCATTTTGGCATTGACGTCTAGCGCGGCGAACAGCGGGTAAAACGGACTGGTCGAGGCGTGTAGCATAAAGGCGTTATTCAGCTGCTTATGGTTGCAGAAACGGCGCTGGCCTTTGATGTGAGTATCTTTCTTGTGGATCTGCGAGGTCTGGGAGAAGCCGGCCTGCTGCTTATGTACCGACTGCGTCACGAAAATCCCCGGATCGTTCTCATTCAGATCCAGCAACAGCGGCGAGCACTGCTCCATCATCGGGATAAACTGCTCATAGCCGACCCAGGCGGAGTCAAACAGAATGTAGTCGCACAGGTGCCCGATACTATCGACGACCTGACGCGCGTTATAAATCGTGCCGTCATAGGTGCCAAGCTGGATGACGGCCAGACGGAACGGGCGCGGCTCGTTGGCGCGTTCCGGCGCAACTTCCGCGATCAGCTTGCGCAGATAGGCTTCATCAAAACAATGCGCATCCACGCCGCCGATAAAGCCGAACGGGTTACGCACGGTTTCCAGATAAACTGGCGTCGCACCCGCCTGAATCAGCGCGCCGTGATGGTTGGATTTATGGTTGTTGCGGTCAAACAACACCAGATCGCCGCGCGCCAGCAGCGCGTTCGTCACCACTTTGTTCGCCGAGGAGGTACCGTTCAACACGAAATAGGTTTTATCGGCATTAAACACGCGCGCAGCGTGCTTCTGCGCCTTCTTCGCCGCCCCTTCGTGGATCAGCAAATCGCCCAGTTTGACGTCCGCGTTACAGATGTCCGAACGAAACACGTTCTCACCGTAAAACTCAAAAAACTGACGCCCCGCCGGGTGCTTGCGGAAGAACTGACCGCCCTGATGCCCTGGGCAGGCAAACGTCGTGTTTTTCATGTTGACGTATTTGGTCAACGTATCGAAAAACGGTGGCAACAGCGTATCCTGATAGGCTTTCGCCGCTCGCTCCAGCACGTTGGCGTGCTCGCCGTCGTCATCAAGAACCAGCCATTCGCTGCCCGCAGGCAGAACATCCAGCTCTTTATCTTCATCAGGCTCTTCGACAAACGCCGGAATGCTAAAACCGGTGTGCTGCAATATCGACAGAATGCCGCTACGGGCTTCCTCAATAGAAACCACGACCGCCGCCACATCCGTGAAGTCGGTCTGACTCAACGCGACAATCTCGCGCGTTGTGATTAAACGGGTGGCAACCGCTGCATTCGCCGCAATTTTTAACTGTTTCATGTAACCAAACCCAAACGGTTAAAGGTAAGTGTACGTGCCTGGAAGACACCGTTCAGGGATAACAATCCCGACCAATCACAATGCCAATCAATAACGACAAGCGTATGATCCCTACAGGTAAACTGTAGGCTAAGAATGGAAAAACTGGAGCCAGCACCATCCGATAGACATCAGTAAAAGCAGAGCCGTACTCTATTTTTACTCATGCCTAACAGCGAGCGAACGAACGCCTCACCGCATGGTGAAGGAGGATAATCGACGGGGAGAAAAGTAAACCGCGCAGCGGTGATAAGAAGAAACGCACAGCGACGTCATCAACGAACTGGCGCGAGCGTTTTGCACCATGAGCAATGAATCTGACATATCGGCGATCCTCTTTTAGCTATACGCTAACTACGCTTAAAGGGGCGTTCAGGTGAACGGGACGTTAAAAACCGCGCAATATTGGCATTATTCTTCATCAAATTCAACAATCCAGCCCGCACTCAACACGGTAAAAAGTGCAACGAAACATGCCACGCGAATCAGGAAGAAACGTTACCACGCTAAGCGTGCTGAAAGGATCGCCAGAAACTGGCTAGCAAATAATACAATTGCCTGAAAATAGCGCAGGCGCTCCGCTTTGTGACAGAAACCCATTGACGCCACGTGGCCAATACGGTTTAATGCGCCCCGTTGCCCGGATAGCTCAGTCGGTAGAGCAGAGGATTGAAAATCCTCGTGTCCTTGGTTCGATTCCGAGTCCGGGCACCACTAATTCTTAACCCTCGCCTTTGGCGGGGGTTTTTCGTTTCTGGCGCGTGGACTCTTCATCGAACTGCGTTCGATTATTCGCCGCAAGCGGCTCACCCTTTCAGGGCCAGCGCGACAAGCGCGCTGTTCAACGCCTCCGGCGTTTGTCCGAGTCCGGGCACCATTAATTTAAAGAAACCAGCCTAACGGCTGGTTTTTTGCTTTTGGGGATTGGGTTCTGAACGGGGTTCGGTTCTCTACGAGCGTGCTATCCCTCCGCCCCTATGATTCGGGCTCATACTTTGCCGTTTACTTTCTCTAGACCCTGCCAGCATTATTGCTAAGATCCCCGCAAAATATAAAGCTCTTGGTTAAAGAGGAACACGGCCATGAAACGCCGGATTAGCATTGCCGTGGACAAAAACGATAATCAGATTCCCAATGCTACCGGGATACCTATTTCTGGTCTGGTGAATAACGTCATAGGCAAAGAAGTCCGCCGTATCAAAACTGAAGAGTGGAAGAAGGAAAATCACGAAGGGATGGAAAACGTCGCCCAATTTATCGCACAGAATGGTTCCTTTGCGGATGAAAATAGGAACTAGTGATCGTGTAAACGATCCAGCCATTACAAAATGTTTGTCGGTATGCAACGTGATATTGTCGAGACACCAAAGCGCGATGCTGATGAATTTTTCGTCAGAAAAATCCTCCTTCGTGGGGACGTCCTCATATAGCTAGTGAAGACATTACTAACATCGCATTGTGTTAATCAATGGGAAGGAGGTTAGCCCAGGTGATGGGTCATTTTAACGTTCAGGGCTACCTCGAAGTTGACCTTTTTGAGCAAGTGGCGAACGGGATGAATCATCAGGGTTCTGAGATTTTTTGGTCAGTGCGTCAGTTAGAGCCTGCAACCGCTTTTAGTGCGTAAATTAGCCTTCATTTGATGTTGAATTGAATGTATCAAAATCAGGCAATTACACAAATCTATATGCAGGCTTCGCACTACCGTTCGCAATGATTTATTTTTGAATCTTCAGTATGCCATCGATATTTGCAATATCGCCATCACCCTGTTTGTAATTGGTTATGTCCAATGAAGACCATTGCCAACTACCGTCTTTTTTCTGACAATATGCCGTTAACGTAACGGCAATATTTTGCGTGGTTTGTTTGTAGGAACCGCCGGGTACAAAGCCTGCGGTTGGAAGGGGAGCGTTTTCCGGTTGCAGGGCACCATCCCAGTTTACAAGGCCACCTGATAGGTCAGTAATATTGAATCCTGCAGCAACCCAGGTTTGATCTCTACGCTGGGCTTTACCATAAAGGTTAGAATTGATCTGTGAGGCCGTTTTTTGATAGCTTCCATTAGGAATGAATTTAGACATAAAAAGTTCCTATATTTGAATGAGTTAAAGCATACATTCTTTAGAATAAATAATTTAATATATATTCAAAGAATAGATTTCCGGTGTAATAAAATAACTACCGACTTAAAACCATAATATGATGCTAATCATTTCTCTGTATTGCTTTCATTTTTCTAAAAAACAAACACAATCAACGGAATAGTATTCTATTTCAAAAACCAAGCGAGCTAATTAATTACAGTTAATTATTTTCAACGCTAAGTTGTTATAATAAAAATTTAATTGAAAAATAACCTAACTTAATGATTAGGTTAAGTTATCTATTAGGCACAACTGGGAGAGATTTATTTTACATAAAGAGTAGGCGTCATGAAAAACTTTGTCAAAAATATATATTTTTTATTATACGCCTAATTATTTTAAATTGATGTGTAAGTATCCCGCTTAACCGGACCATTCACATTTAGAGATCTTCCGGCATACTGAATATGTCTCTGGAGGAGATTGCCATGCGCAAAGCACGATTCACCGAACACCAGATCATCGCCGTTCTGAAGCCCGTCGAAGCCGGCGCACTGTTAAAGACGTCTGCCGCGAGGCCGAGATCTCTGAGGCCTCGTACTACAACTGGAAAGTGAAGTTCGGCGGCATGGAAGCCTCTGATATCAAAAAGATGAAGGACCTTGAGGATGAAAACCGCCGGCTGAAACAGATGTTTGCGGACCTGAGTCTCGAGTGCCGCGCCCTGAAAGACGTTATTGAAAAAAAGCTTTAAAACCAGCGATAAAGCGTGAGCTGGTCAGCTATCTGACCGCGCAGTTTGCCATGAGTTTACGTCAGGCATGCAGGACATTGTCGCTGAGCAGGACGGTATTTCGTTATCAGCCGGATACGCGACGTGATGAGCCAGTCATTATGGCGCTGACCGTGGCGGCTGAACGCTATCCACGATACGGATTTAAAAAGCTTTTTCAGGTGCTGCGCAGGCAGGGCAATATCTGGAACCATAAGCGCGTGCACCGGATTTACTGCCTGCTGAAACTGAATTTTCGCCGTAAGGGAAAACAGCGCTTGCCGGTGCGTAACCCGGCTCCGCTGGCGACGCCAGAGCTGGTCCATCGATTTTATGCACGATGCGCTGGTGTGCGGCAAACGCTTCCGGACCTTCAACGTGGTGGATGATTTTAACCGGGAAGCGCTGGCGACAGAGCGCTGGCTGGCTGAATATAACAGCGAGCGCCCTCATGAATCCCTGAATCACCTGACGCCGGAAGAATACCGGCTGATGGCTGAAACCCCGGAAATCTCAAAAAGTGCGTGGAACTAAAACGGGTGCGCTTACACTGATGCCCTTGGTATCGCCGCCAATGTTGTGCCTTTCTTCCTTAAGCCAGCAAGAATGGCGACCCGCTGTCACATGACATTCGCATAGAAATGAGCATACACACTCAATTCAATTCCCTGGTTCCATACCCTACGACCACCTTTCCGGCAGCAAGGCTTTTTGTTACCACGGTTCCCGCGCCGACTTTTACGTTATCACCTACTGTAATGTCGCCTAGCAGAATGGCATTGGCACCAAGCTCCACCTGATTACCCAGCACCGGGCTTTTGGTGACATGACCTTCACGGTTTATCACGCTACCAATGGTGACCCCCTGCCGTAATGTACAGTTCGCCCCGATGATTACATCGGAATTCACCACAATACAGTGCGGATGATATATTTTCAGCCCAAAACCGATTTGAGTTCTGTGCGGAATTTCCACACAGAACAGCCACTCATTAATCACTTTATTCAGGACAACAAAAGGAACGCTGATAATTTTCAGCAGCGCGTTTGATGACTGGTAAATGGTTGAAAGGCGAAACAGCAGTATGACTAGTTTAGCTTTAATACTGCCTGCCGCTTTTATTTCACACCATACATGGCCGATATTTTTCAGCATATGAATATCTATTCTTAATTCCGTGCTCAGCGCACCGTTACCGTGGAAATTCGATACCAACCGTCGGCCTGCTTGCCCTCGTTGGCGAGATTAATTCGCGATACTCCCTTTGCATCCAGCATCGCCATTTCAATATTATACTGCCCGGCTGGCAGCGATTCCGGCATCGTCAATTGATAGACGAAGGTATGCTGCCCTAGCAACCAGGTGCGGATGTCATCAGCCGTTTTTCCCATACTCACTACGGTGTTGGCATCATTCACCACCCGATAGGCCACATCATATTTCAGATAAATGGGCGCTACGCCGTCGTTAAACCACTGCTGGTTTAACGTCAGGCTCTGCCCTTGTGCCAGTTCAGACTCATGAGTTAACGAGGCCAGGCGGAAACGATAGCCGAGTTTGGTCAACGCGTTATCCACAATGTCCCGATATTCCGTCGGCACGCTGCGCGATTTCAGATTAATCGTGCTGGCGTGCTGTGCCAACGCCCAGTCAAAGGCCACCTGCACTTGCGCACGAGTATAGTGCTGCACGCTCTGCCACTCCGACATATGACCACAGATTTCCAGACTCACCGGCGCACGTTGCCACGCAGAACTAAAATTGGGATAAAGCCCCTCCGCGTTTTGCAGCCGCTGCGGGTAATCATCTTGCATGTGGCTCCATGTAGTCGAAAAATTATGCCAGTCTCCCCAGCAGTCCGCGCGCCATCCAGCACCTTGCTTCACTGCGTTGGCCAACGTGTCGCCGCCGTTAATGAGCATAATTTTTGGGCTGTTGGGAAACGCGGCAAAATACATTTCCACGTACTTATCCAACTGAGCTGATGTGTAGCGTTCAAGCAGCGGCGTAATGGTCGGGAAATTGGTGTTGTGCCACTCGCCCCATGACCCCACCAACCCAATATCGATATAAGCCAAATTCGAATTACCGTCATAGCGCTGCCCAAAAGCATTAAGCAAACGCTGGCTGTATTCGATAAACACCGGGTCGCCCAGATCCGGCACAAAGGTTTTTTTGTCCGGCGTCCATTCACCCTTGATGCCTTTTTGGATCAGCCAGTCAGGAATCTTTGAACCACTGGCAGGCTCATCAAGCGCCATAAAGCGCAACCCCACGTTCATCGGCGGTTGATGCTGGCTAGCCAGTTCGAAAATAGCGTCCACGGCTTGAAAATTATATTGGCCTTCTACCGGTTCGAGTTCATTCCAGTACAAGCGATCGTATTCAATGCCGGTGTTGGGATAATCAGCCAGCGATAACGTTGTACCATTACCCTTGTTAAAGCTGGCGACGCCAGTACCTGGGTTCGTTAGCGGGCCACTTAGCCCTCTGGGAGTGACGGTCGTCATCACGCCATCGGCCACACCCAATACAGAAAATAGCAAACCTCCTACAGCGATAATTTTACAATGCACTTATGACTCCTTATTTCCACATCAGCAGAAACCGGAGGTCAGTGATCCTTCAGGCTGAGCCACCAATCCCAAATTCCTAAGTGGAAATGTGGGAAAATATCAATACCCAAGGCAGACTTAATCATGTAAAGCATCAATAGCGCCGCAAGCATGCAGGACAAGCCAGTAAACAGAATCAACACAGTCAGCAGTATGCGAAACAGCGTTGACTCTTTGCGTGGACGCTTGCGGTGATCCAGACCGAACAAAAAAACGAAGTAATAGCGCTTGTTCAAAAAAGGGAAACTCTTACGCACGTCGACCCAATGCATTGAAGATGCCGTAATCGACATCACCGCCTGCTCAACGGCCAGCCGCTGTTCCGAGGTCAGCTCTGTATCGGTTTTTCCATCAAGGGCTTCATAGAAGCGCTCAATGACTAACGGGCGTTTATTCGATTCATTCACTATTAACCTATTGATTTATTTACTGCGGTGTAAACGGTCATCGTTTTTTCCGCGATGTGTTGCCAATTATACCTTTGTAAATATTCAGAGTAATCAACAGATAACGATTTAGAGCGCAACGTGATTTTTTCGGATAAATCAGCCACATCTCCTACATTGAAATACGTTTCTGGCGCTAATTTCACCTCCAGATTGGCTGGAATATTGCTGACCACGACAGGCAATGAGAATGACATGGCCTCCAGCAACGCAATGGGTAACCCTTCATGATATGACGACATCACAAAGAGTTTAGCCTGTGAGAAAACAGTTTGTAGTTCCTGGCCGGTTAAAAATCCGGTCAGGATCACATTCGGGGTTTCATGGGCTAACTGTTTTAATCGCATGCTATACGCAGTGGGATGATCGGCATCGCCAACCAAAACCAGTGGCATCGTGACGCCCGATTGCCGATAGGCCGCGATAAGATCATGCAGGCCTTTTTCCTCCACGAAGCGGCCAACCGCAACCAAATAGTGTTGTGGCTGAAGAGAAAAACGCACCAATGTTTGATGGATAACGTCCGCAGTAAGTCGCTGGGGTAGATTCACACCGTTATAGATAAGATGGGCATCATTGCGGCCATATTTCTGCTTGATCATATTATTAATCACTTCGGAGATCACAATCACTTCATTGGCATATTTCACGGCAACCTTTTCACCCAGCAATAAAACTTTCTTTGCCAGGAATCCCCATTTATGGCGGTCATAGTCTGGGCCATGATGAGTAAAAACCACTTTTTTACCCAGCAAACGCAAAAGCGGCACCACCAGACCTGGACCAATAGCGTGAACATGCACCACCGTGGACTGATCAAAGCAGGTGATAAATGCCGCCAGCACCGAATGAACGATAGCCTCTAATGAACGTTTTTTCGGCGACAGTAAAGCGCGAGTCATCACGCCTTGATATTGTGATTTTTTATAATTCACATAAGGTGAACGTGCGAGAACGCAAATATCCACGTCGAATTGCTGTTTAATCGTCGGATATAAATTTTGGCAATGTGTTTCCACACCACCCAACACGTTTGGAATACCACGTGTTCCCAGAACGGTAATTTTCGTAGTCATATTATTTTTCGATTACTATTTCCCGATAAAGCGCCAATAGCGATTCTGTGTGTTTACGTAATGAATATTTTTCGCGAAGACGTTGGCGCGCATTTAATCCCATTTCTCTGGCTTTTTGCGGATTCAACGCCAAGTCATCCAGCACATCGGCTAATGCCTGCACATTGCCGGGTTCGAATAAAATGCCGTCTATCTTATCGCGAATTTGTTCAGGTATACCGCCAATACGCCCGCCTACGACCGGTTTAGCGAATGCCATCGACTCCAGTACCGACATTGAACAGTTTTCATAGTATTCGGAAGGAACCACCACCGCGCGTGCGTATTTAATCAGCCGGTTAAGTTCTTCGCCCTGCTGTTTGTAACCCAGAAATTCCGCATGCGGAAATTGCGCGACCAAATCGTTATACAGCGGCCCGCTGCCCGCAATTTTTAACGGAATTTTATTCCGCATTTGCTGATGCGCCCTGGCAAGCGTAGCAACGCCTTTCTCCCGACTCAGGCGACCAATAAACAGCAAATAACCGTCGTCTTTAACATCCTCCACCGGCAGGCTGTCATTAATACCGTTAACAATCACGTCAATACGAACATTCGGCAGCTTGCGCATTAATTGGTTACGCAGAAATTCGCTGGGTGAAACGATCACATCCAGCGCCTGATAATTTTTGGCAATATTCTGCCAGGCACCTTCTAACGAAAGCAGCAGACTTTTCGATGCAGAACCTTGCTGGCACCGATATTTAAAAGCGTTAAATACCGAACCGGTTAAACACGCGTCACAGACTTTGCCATCGCGCAGCATGGTGTACGAAGGGCAGATAATCTTGTAGTCATGAGCCGTTAACACGGTTTTACACCCAAATTGACGGGCAATTTTAATCAACGACGGCGTGAGCTGGTGGTAGATATTGTGAAAATGAACAATATCCGGTTTTTCTTTACGCAATAACACCAGCAATTTCTTACATGCCTCAGCATTATGAATAAAGTTAACCGCGGTTTTAATTGCCCCAATCGCGCTGCTGTTTTGATGATAATCCACATTACCGACAAAATAGGGTGCATAGTCTGACGGGAAGTTATTTTCATGCTGCATAGAGAAAGCGATAACGTCAACGCCAGCCTTTTTCAACATATCAATCTCTTGAAAATAAACCGTTTCAGCGCCGCCCTTGATATAGAAAAATTTATTGACCAATAAAACTTTCATCATACCTGCCTATTCATGAATAACCTTGCTGCTTGGTGGTGTCATAGGGTCGCGCACAGGTCTGGTTAACCCTTTTATCAATCCCGCAGAAAACACAGCCAGGTTCATCACACTCTGTCCCCCGTTCAGCAGTGAATGGTTCTTAATCGTTTTTAATGCCACAAAAGCGAGTAACGGCAGCAACGCGATGCCAATAACAGCGGCGTTAAACGTCAATAAACTCATCAACAGCACCAGCAAATAAACCGCAAAAACTGCCTCGTTTTTAACGATATGCAATGCCTCACGGAAATAAGGCATCCCCCATGCGCTGCGTAAAAGCTCGCCCGGAGCCCAGAGAAAACCGTTCCGCCAACGATATTGCAGCATTTTATATGTTGGCATGGTGTACGACGTGTGACGGAAATAAGGCACATTAAGTCGATGTAATTTATAGTGGGCATAGCGCAGGCGAATGCCTAATTCAGCCTCTTCATAACCATGCAAGCTGCGGTTGGTGAGATAACCTATTTTTTCAATTGCCGAGCGGCGGTATAACCCCCCACCGCCTAAATGGCCGCAGTCGCCCAACGGATATATTTTATGAAGGCGCTGTTTACGTGATGTAAACTCATAGTTCGCCGCGCCATCCATCTCTACCGTTCCAGCCACGCCGGCGTAATCAGGGTGTGCGGTTAAAAATGCGATGCCCTGCTCAATAAAGCCATCTTCCAGCTCCATATCGCCGTCCATTAGCAGTAAATAATCCCCTTGACTGTACAGGTAACCAAGCTGATGCCCCACACCGCAGCAGCGTTCGGACGGTTCAGTCAGCGACACCACGGTAACGCCTTTGGCGCTGGCAAGCTGCTGCGTGTTGTCGGTTGATAAGCTATCGGCAACAATGATTTTATGGGGGTAATCCACAATATGGCGACGAATGCTGTCGATGGTTTTTTCGATGCATTCCGCCTCATTGAATGTCTTAATACTCACTGAAATAAAAGGTTTATCACTCATACAGTTTTCCGATATAACGGCGGACAGAATGGCGAATCACCAGACTTGAGCCCAGGGATAAATAAAATAGAAATTGCAGCATGGGAATAATCATCAGGATCTGGCTATAAGGCAGACTCAACAGGCACCCAACCGCAAAAACGTTAAAGGCCGGAGAAAAACTCAGCAGTTGCAGATCCTGCTGGTCTAATTTATTACGATCTAGTCCCGGCTTTGGCTGCGTAATGATTAAGATATAAATAATTAACCCGATGAAAAATAGCGTTCCAACCACGCCGACTTCCCATAGCAGTACACTTAATGAAGTTGAATCAATGATCAGGTTATAGATGATATTCAAAAAGCCGGGAGAGACAGCGCTGCCGCTATTTGTCGCATTTAATCCATAGCCAAACAACGTGCCGGAGATCCCCCACATATCGTGATTTTTCAGCCAGAAAAATAGCGTAGTAAGACGCCCAAGTTCCCCGGATTCCATAATGTAGCTGGTATCAAAAATATAATTCAATGAATCCAGAAATACGCTCATCGCGCTTTTCGTCGGATCGCCACCAAACGCCGAGGAGTAACCCGAGGCCAAAATGGTAATCGCCACGGTAATCAGCAACGCCATGCCGGTGAAAATCAGCAAAATCGCTTTCAGGTTTACGCTATTCATGCCTTTGATGTAGCTCGGCATTAACCAAACCCAGGCCAGTAATAACGGTGAAATCAGGATCACAAATTTCACTTCCCCCAGGATACACAAGCTAAATCCCAAAACGATATGCAGCGCCGTGGATTTAAATGACGTCAGACCATGTTTAAATTCCGAGACTTTCAGCAGCATAATCAACAGGCAGAACAACCCCATCGCCGCAGTATTTCCCCCGCCCATCGGGTCGCCGCCGAAAGTGCCGACTACCGAGTCCCATTTTTCGTCTTCTCCCCGCAATGCTACCCGCCGCGGCAAAACAAACAACACCTGATAAATCACCACCGGGAACTGCGCGTAGAACACCCAATACAAACTGCGGGTCACGCGATAAATCTGTGATTCGCGGCAAAATCCCAGCAGCAGGCAAAACATCATCAGCGACAATGCAACCTCGTTTTTAAACCCAACGATAGTGACGGTTATTCCGCCCTGTAACAGGGTAGATAATCCCGCCATCGCCAGAAAAGAGAGGTAAAGCGTGAGAACCATCAATTCCTGCGTATCCAACTGCAATCTATCGTAGCGAGTCTGCATAATCAGCAACCCCACCATGTTCAGCGCCAAAATAAAGGGTAACCACAGCACCGCCAGCAAACCGGTGAAATACTGCGTCAGTCCGCAGAATACCAGCGTGATAACAACATAAACCTGTAGGTAAAGCCCGGTATTCAAGATCATGGTTCTGTCATCATATTTTTCAACCTATTAGCACGTTTATTTACTTTGAGATAAATAAACGCGTAGCGTACAAACGTCAGAACAGAAAAAAGAATTATTGATGTGGCATAGTGATTATAAAAATAAGGTAAAATCACAAATGCGATTAATACCACACTCAATTGTTCTAATTGAATACGCAAAAAATAGCGATGAGATCCAAATATTAGTTCAATCACCGTCAGCGGACACACCGCCAGTGCCGGAAATAAATAAGGCAACATATAGCGAGAGGTTGGAATGGAGTTAATCCACTCCTCGCTAAAAAATAGATGCATCACCAACGGATAGAAAATAAACACGCCTAGCGTGCAGACCACCCCCGACATCAATAATACCAGACGAATTTTTTTGAACTCATCATAGTTAAAACGTTTGTTTCTGAAATCGGCAGACCAGGTTGAAAAAATAGAATGACGCACCGCATTACCGATGATCACCACCGGAGACAAACAAAAACGGCTCACCACCGAGAAATACCCCGCCGTCAACGCGGAAAACCAAAAGTTAATCAGCATAATCGGTAAATTGCTATTAACCATCGCCAACACTTCGGCGCTGCCAACGCGGGTGAGATGATGAGCATGTTGATGAAAGAAAGCTCTATTACGTTGCGGACTAAAATGTCCAAACGTAACGGTGCGAATATTGAACGAGAACAGAATACAGCCGCTAATCAGCACCATCATGGCGCAGGCCCAGGACCAATAAAACGCGGTGGTATGTGAAGTGAACACCAGCGAAAGCACGACCACCACCGAGACAGCGAGTCGCTGAAAGGCCAGAAAACGGTAGTTACCCTCGCGCAGCGACAAATTCTCCGAGATCAGCACCAGCGCATAGGACAGCGTGAGCAGATAGAGAAAGAACACATTTCGCTGAAACAGCCATGCGGTCAACATCGCATAGGGCACCGCGGTAAGCAGGCTTTGCAGTGTGCTGAACACCACACTCTGCGCCAGTTCACTGTCTTGCTGTTTCGGAATCAGCAGTTGCGATGCAAAGGTACAGACCTGCGCCCCCACCAACACGATGCTGTAACTCAGCGCGTAGATCCCCACCTCGGCCATGTTGTATTTATGCGAAATCAGCCAGATAGACAGCGCGCCAATTAGCTGTGAAACCACCGATGAACCCGCAATGGTAGAAACGCTTTTTAGTAAACTCATCTTTTTAATAAACTCACAGGTGACCAGTACTGTCGATTAGCGCATTCATACGATGGTTCAGGGAACGTATCCCCTCTTTGGTTTCGAGGTTTTTATCCGCAACCCGATTCATTACCGCGCCAATCAGCACCGCGCGGTGCTGATTAACTTTCTCAATGGCATTAAGCACATCACCCGTACGCCACTCGCCGGCTTTCAGCACAAAAACCACCCCGTCTATTACCCGGCTAATGAGTTGACTATCCTGCGTTTGATTCACTGCGGCCACATCAACGATTATTCGCTGATAGCGAGTTCTCAGCTCTGCCATCAACGTCACGACATGTTCGGACGACAGCATCAGTAAAGAAGACATCAAGGCATTGCCACGCGGCAGGAAGCTCAAATTTTCACTGATTGTCACCAGTGCGGCATCCAACGGTGATTGCCCTTGCAGCAGTTCTGCCACACCGATAGCGGAAGGGGGCGCCAGGTCTTGCGTCAGCCCGTCGTCGTTAAAAAAATCCAGGTCGATAAGCAGCGTTTTTTGGTCAGCGCTGAAAGATGTCGCCAGCAAATGCGCCAGCAACGATCGCCCTTCGCCATGCTCTGCCGAGTTGATGGCAATGGCCTGGCAGGATGGATGCGATAACAAAATGTGGGTTCGCATGCTGTGGACAATATCAACGTACAGCGGCGCTTTGGTTATCAAACGCACAACCTGTGAGCGCTTCACACCACTGGCGAAGATGCGAATTTCCCCCACCGGCGACACATTCAGGCGCTTTTTCATCTGGCTGATACTGTTGATTGAATTATCCAGCGCAGCTCTCACGATGAAGTAAACCACCGAGAAAATCAGGGTTAGCATGACCACCATAACCAGCAGCATCGCTTTATTAGGTTTCGACGGGTGGTCCGCCGGTACGGCAGGGTCGTAAAGTATCGCGTCCGGCTCTAAATAGTTACCTGCCAGCGTCTGCTCTTTGGTGCGCTGATAGAGCGCCTTATACAGCTCTTTTGTTTTATCCAGCGCAGTGGTCAGGTTGTTGTATTCATCACGTTTAGACGCCAGCGTTTGGAAATCCGCTTTCTGTTGCTCCAGCAGTTGCTGATAATATTTTTCATCCCTCAACGCCGCCTGATACTGCTTATTCAGCCCCGCTTCCAGTTCGAGTAACACGGTGTGGGTCTGCTCTTCAATCGCCTGAACCTGGGCTTCGGCTTCTAAAATTTTGGTATGCTTCAGCCCGTAGCGTTTCCGTAACTCGTATAAAGAACGCCGAGCCTGAATCAGCGCAATGCGCAAATCCTGAATTTGGGCATGATTAGAAATATCAGGCAGAGAAATGATGTTTTCCAGCGACGTACCCACATTCAAACGCACGCTGTTGTAGTTCGTTTCAGCCCTGATGCGACGTTGGGTGGCATCCGCTAACTTGGTGGTGACGATCCCCAGTTGTTCAGTTTCGAAGCCATCCACGCCGCGGAAAGTCAGCAGCCCTTCTTTCTTCAGAAATTGGTCGATGACGGCCTGTTGCTCGACGACTTGCTGCCACACCTCTTCCATCTGTTTTTGGTTCAATGTTTTGGCTTTCAGTGTCTTGAGGTGCTTTTGCCTAGCCGTATAGTCAATAAATGCCTGCGCCGCGCCGTTAGCGATGTCGGCCGCCAGTTCAGGAGACGCCGATTCGTATGAGATAGTGGCAAGGTGCGTGGTGCGAACGCCAGTGATAGTGAGGTTTGCCACTATCGAATCCAGTGCGTGATCGACCCGCTGTTGCGCATCGCCACGGTTATCCGCGTTTTTGTCTGTACCGCCGTTAAACGCTGGGTTTTGGTCCAGCTTGATGTCCCGCACGGCTTGTTCCAGCACAATACGTGACTGCATCAAGGCATACTGGGTTTCGTAATAGCCGCTACGGGTGGAATCATAACCATCGACCTGCGGTAAAGGCGAAACGTTATCCTGCTGTGCTTTAAGCAGTACCGTTGCGGTCGACACATATTTGGGCGTGATCATGCTAATCAGCGGGTAAGCCACTACCGCCACAACCAGGCCGGCCAGTATGATCTTCCAGCCGTTCTGTTTGATTTCTTGGGCAAATCTGGAGAAATCGATGATGCTTTCCAATTTTCTGCCATTTTCCACGATAGATAGACTCATGGTCAGAAAAAGCTCATACCGACAATCACGGTATCGCCAGGATGAACGACACGTCTTACATCAACATTTTCAATCAGTTGATTGCTATTCGATAGACGAATACCTACATCCTTGCGGTCTGCGCGATCGGTAAATCCGCCGGCCAGCGCCAGCGCTTTTTCAACGGTTAAGCCCGGCTCGTAGGCATACCCGTTCGGTTTCTCGACTTCACCAGTGATATAGAATTTCCGGAACTCGGCGATGCTGACCGTCACCATCGGATTTTGCAGATAGTCGCCGCGTAGGCGATTAGCCAACTCCTCGCCTACCTGCTCTGGCGTTTTCCCTTTCAACACCAGTCGACCAATGTAGGGGAAGGTAATCGCGCCGCTTTTATCCAGCATGAACTTCATCGTCATCTCCGGCTCGCCGTACACCAGAATATTGACAGCATCGCCTTCATCTAACGGATAACCGATGGTTTCACTTTCAGGTTTGTCCATTTGCCGCTGGCTCGGCGGGGAGCATCCCGCTAGCCAGACGCTGAGGCACAGGAAAATGCACAGTTTTATTATTTTCACGTTAGATCTGTACCTTAGCCGTAAACATAATCAGAGAGTTATCACGGCCCAACATTCTGACGACCTGGCGATCGTCGTTAGGGCCAATAAAGAAAGAATCGCTATCTTGATTGGAACGTAGCGTGTTCAGTTGATACTTTAATTCAACGTTAATAGAGGGCCTGAAGTTATAACTCATGGCGAAAGTGAACACCCTGTTTCTGTCTTTACGATCTCGCGGGTAATTCTTGTAAACGTCCGTCAGGTATGAATAGTCAAACGTGGTGGAGAAACGATCGACAAGCCAAAAGTGCTGATAAGAGATGCCGTATTTAGAAACCAGGATATAGCCGCCGATTTCTGACGGGTCTTTGATATGCTGCGATGTATGTACGGTAAAAATGGATTGTTTAAGTGGTTTCCACTCCGTCTGAATATCCCAGTTTATCCCGCTAAAATCCCTGGCGTTCGGGTTATTATCGAATGTCTTGTAGAGCCAGGACACATTGGCATCAATACCGGTTTTTCCCGTAAGCTGCGATTTAATGCCGTATTCCAGATAATATTCATCACTATCTTTTTGCGAATCGATTTCATAACGCCGCTGATTACCAATAAAACGGTAGCGAAAGCGCGTTGCCGACGAGTATTGGTCAGATAATTCGGCGATCAAACCGTTCTCGTGCCATTCCTGCCCAAGAACATAGTTATAAAAATCAATATCGGCATTTTTAATATCCTCAGAGCCGCCTAACCGCAGTTTTCTAAACAGCAGCGCGACGTCGGCTTTACCGCGCCCTTTCAGCGCGCCATAGCTATAACGCAATTCACTGTTGAAAAGTGCGGTACCCAACGGCGAATGAATACCGAAATCGCTGAACTGTTGTGGTCGAAAACCTTCGGTAATACCGCGCCCACGCATTTCGTGCCCAAGCGCCTCCTCAAGACTGAGCGTTAATCCATGCCTCAACCCGTAGCGCCATGCGCCATTAAAGCGAAAGAAATGGTCGGTGTAATTATCCGCCGGATCGCTGTCGTAACGACGATAATCACCGGAATACATCAACAGATATTGATCCTGATAGCGCGCGCCAATGGCCTTAATCATTGGCCTGACGCTCTGAAAATGAGAACTCACCGCGTCCCGATCGTCAGCCTGATAGGTCACGTTATTCTCATGCCCATAGTCCAGCCCCACCTGGCTTTGAAAATCAATACCGGCGATGCCGATATGCGATTTCGGCATCAGGTCAGCCCAGGATGGGAGGGGGATTATCATTCCAGCGGCGATGATCCATTCAGTACGCATTTTCACCGATAAAGCCTTTGAAAATGGTTCTAAAGATAATTTTGATATCCAACCAAAGGGACCAACTCTGAATATAGGCAATATCGTAGTGAACCCGTTTTTCCATTTTATCGAGGGTATCTACTTCGCCGCGATAACCATTAACCTGCGCCAAGCCTGAAATTCCAGGCTTCACTTTATGGCGAATCATGTAATTCTCGACTAGCTGGCGATACTGCTCGTTATGCACGACGGCATGAGGACGCGGGCCAATAATCGACATCGTCCCTTGCAATACATTGAAAAATTGCGGCAGTTCATCCAGCGAAGTCCGGCGTAAAAATGCGCCAAAACGCGTAACACGCGGATCGTTTTTAGTCGCCTGCGTCACGACGCCGGCGTTTTCCATCACGTGCATCGAGCGGAATTTCCACACTTTGATTTTATTGCCGCTCAGGCCGTAACGATCCTGCTTGAATAACACCGGCCCCCGTGACGTCAGTTTGATACCAATAGCAATCACCAGCAGCAATGGCGAAATCATCAGCGTAATAACACCACCAATCACTAAATCCTCAACGCGCTTAATCACCGAGCCAATACCATCAAACGGCGATCTGAAAATACTGATGGTCTGAATGTTATTGATGGAGCGAAACTGCGATACGTATGAGCTGTAGGAATAAAGATCGGGAATGATGTAGGTATCTACCGTCGTATCGGACATCATCGACAGAAAATAACGAATGCGTTGTAGCGCAACCATCGGCAGCGCAATATAAATTTCATCCACTTTTCCCGCTTTAGCATCTTCAACCAGCTTACTCACTTTACCTTTAAATTGGCTCTTAAACAGATAGCCACAACGGGATGGGCTACGATCATCGTAAAAAGCCAATTCTAACTGCATGTTGGCATACTCTTTAAGCAATGCTTTTTCCGCCGCTAACCCGCCGGGCGTTAATCCCACAATAGCAATTCGGATCCGTTTTTTAGTCGTAAATTTAAACGTAATTAAACGCGTGATATAGAGGCTAAATAGCGAAAGAATATACCAATACAGCGTTGCGGAAAAATAGATATTATCGAATTGATGCAATAGACCCAGCGAGTACAGCGTACCGGCATAACTCCTGACTAACTCCACAAAGATGACCGAAAATAATGCGGAACCCCACAGTCTTCGCTGCCCACCGGCCTGCATATTTTTAAGGCCATGATGATATAGACCAGTATATTCCCCAATAAGTAAAAAAGAGGTTGAGAATAGCAGACTAATCATAATGACATCATCGAAAGCGCCCATCATAAATAGACTGGCGCTGACTATTAATGTTAAATTGATTGATAAAAAGTCCATCAATTTAATAACAAAAAAATCATTTCCATAGGAAATATTTATCCGGTTAGTAGACACTTTTTTATCTTAATCCATTAAGTTTTTTATTATTGGCATTTCTCCGTGACGGATAATACATCACATAAAAAAATTTTAGAATAACAATCAGAGCAATCTTAAAGAAAATTTTGGCAAAAAACACAAACTGCTAGTACCCACAATCATAATAATTAATGTATAAGATATAATTTTCCATGTTATTAATTTCTATAAATATTTATTTTATCATTATTTAAATTTAAATATTTTTATTCGATAATTATTCCAGTGTAGTGGATAATGTATGAAATTTCGCCGTTCAGACAAGTCTGCTCCTCTGTTTCTTGATTCAATAAGTTGACGTAAAGATCTTTTCCTATGCGTTTTGATTTATCCCTTCGTATCGGGGAATGTGTGGGTCAGATTGCGAGTCATCCAGTTCGACGAACGGGAGTGACCCGTTAGCACCCAAACGTATAAAGATTGCCCTTCACTGACCGATATCTTTATTGTTTTGATGAGAAGCGATGCTCGATACGGATCCACCGTATTCATCCAACGCTTTAAAAAATAGTGCCAGAAGGAAATTCAGGTATGATCAACCAGGTTGGAACCCCCTATAGCACCAGCACACAGGCCGCAGATACCCAGCGCGCGGCAACCCAGTCTGCCACTGCGGATAGCGTGACCGTAAACGCCGACAGCCAGACCAAACAAGAGGTGGTGTTTTCCTCTCTGGCGCAGCAATTAAGCGACAGCGCAAACCGTGCTGATGCCGAGTATGCGAGCCTCAGCAGAAAAGAACTCGGCGAAAAAGCCACCACGCTGCTCAAAAAAATCACTGGGCCAGATTATGACGCTAACCGGGCGATTAATAACGCTGAAGTGCCCGATTCTTCCGATACTGAACGTTTGGGCAGGGCAGCAGATGCCACAAAATTTGTTAATGGTTCCGGAAAGAATCCGTTTGCCGGCCTTTCACGCGATCAGCTTGCTTTAATTACCTATGACGACAGTGGACTCTATACCACCAACGAAAGAAGAGCGGCATGGGAAGAGTCATACGATCAGGAATATGCATGGCGCAAAGAGGTGGTCGCCAAAGCGATGGCGGAATACAACAGCAGCGGGAAACTGACCGGTTTCTTTAGCGAGGTGCTGGACCACTATAAGACACTACCGGCTATCGAGCAGGCACAATATCCGGAGAACTATGAAGCGAAATTGCAGAAATGGATTGATCTCGATTACAACTACTTTACCAATACCGTAGAAGGTAAAGGATCGCCAGACGATATTCTCTCGCTGCAAGAAAGCCTGAATATATTGCAGTAATAGTCTGGATGGTTCGCTGTTGAAGTTTGGTTATGGGGAAAAATATGCCGTTGTTGATCAAACCAACGGCATTACAGCTATATAGCCATAAGATTGATGATATCGCAAAAAATATTCAGGTTTTGAACCCCGATAAAAAATGACATATCGTTACATTACGATAATGACAATGGTGAGATGTAATTAACTCAGTAACGTTATCCAGCCACTGGGGATATCAGTAAAAAACGTGGCTTCCTGTGTGGCAGTCCGTGTGTCAAACCTCCTCAGAAGCCTGGCTGGTTTCCCGCAGCGTTCCCGGTGCATGGCCCACGATGCGTTTAAATGCGCGGCTGAACGCCGCCAGCGATCCGTAACCCAGACGTAGCGCCACCGTTTCAATCGGCTGATGTTCATGACGGATGTACTGAACAGCTAAGCGCATACGCAGCTCGCTGAGATATTTTACGGGCGTAGTCCCGGTTGCGGAGAGAAAGCGTTCGGCAAAAACGGAACGGGAGGTGCCCGCTTCTTTTGCCAGTTCCGCGACACTCCAGTTGACGCCCGGATTCTGATGCATCGCATAAATCGCCCGGCTCAGCCTCGGGTCACGCAATACCTGCACCCAGCCCGTTGCTTTACCACAGCCTGCTTCAACCCATCCACGCACGATGAGCGCCGCAACCACATCGGCCAGTCGCGCCAGAATGCCGGCAAATCCTACCTGGCGTGTCATCGACTCACGTTCCATGGCCGCAAGAATCGGATGGATTTCCGGCCAGGTCGACATCAGGCGGCTCACCATCATGACTTCCGGCATCGCTTTGATCAGCGGCTGCATTCCACCCAGCTCAAAATCCATGCACCCACTGAAGATCACCGTGTTTTCGGTGTCTGGGCAGGGTTCGCAGTCAATCGCACACACCGAATTGCAAATCGGTTCGCTGGGAAATGCAGATACCGGCGTAACGTCAGCTTTTTCGTCAGAGAGCAGCGCGTGCGAATTCCCGTTGGGGATAAACAGCGCGTCCCCGCTTTTTAGCACAAACGTCGCGCCACTCTCCATACGCAGCAGCGCCGCACCCTGGCTGACAAAATGAAACTGCGCCTTGCCAGGCACGTAGTGGAACGCCACACCAAAAGGAGAGTGGGTTTCAATTCGGCGATAGGTCACCCCGGAAAGACGCATCCCACGCAGAAGTTCGCTGATCAAATCGGGTGACTGAACGGTCATGACAACAACTCCGGACGAATAATCAATAAGTGAAGAGTATATGTCATAGATCGTCCATGTGGAACGCTCTATGCTTCGTGACGGTTGTCACATTTTTCTAACGAGAGAGTAACAGATGAATTCATGTATAGCGGCAAGTGAGGCCATCGCGCCCACCAAACCCGCCTGGCGAGCCGTTTATTCACTGGGACTGGGGGTATTTGGCCTGATTACGGCTGAGTTTCTACCAGCCAGTTTATTAACGCCGATGGCAGCAAGTCTAGGCGTCACGGAGGGAATGGCAGGCCAGGCGGTGACTGCGACGGCGCTGGTCGCACTGGTGACCGGATTGCTCATCACATCGGCAACCAAAAGCATCGACCGCCGTTGGGTGTTGATGTTTTTCTCGGTGCTGCAAATCATCTCCAGCCTGCTGGTGGCGTTTGCTCCCAATCTGCATGTGCTGCTATTCGGGCGCTTACTGCTGGGGATTGCCATTGGCGGGTTCTGGGCTATGTCCACCGCCACGGCGATGCGTCTTGTGCCCAAGGATAAAGTGCCTAAAGCGCTGGCAGTGATCTTCTCCAGCGTCTCGATTGCCACCGTCGTTGCCGCGCCGCTTGGCAGCTATCTGGGGAGTTTGATTGGCTGGCGAAACGTCTTTATTCTCTGCATTCTGCCGAGTGTTGTGGCGCTGTTTTGGCAGCTGTGGGTGTTGCCATCGATGAAGCCGGAAAGCAGCGGTAGCCTGGGAACACTGCTTCGCGTGCTGCGCCGTCCGGGCATGATCGGCGGGCTGCTGGCAACTGTGCTGATCTTCAGCGGACATTTCGCGTTCTTTACCTACCTGCGCCCGTTTCTGGAAACCGTCGGGCAGGCAAGCGTCGAAAATATTTCCCTGATTTTACTCGGCTTTGGCCTCGCCAATTTTGTCGGTACTTCGATTGCCGGTTATCTACTGGCGCGAAACTTACGCCTGACGCTGGCACTTGTGCCCTTTGTGATGGGCGTTCTGGCACTGACCATGGCGGCCTTTGGACATCTGGCGATACTGGATGGTCTGCTGGTGGCAATGTGGGGATTTGCGTTTGGCCTGGTTCCCGTAGGCTGGTCAACCTGGCTTGCAACCACCGTACCGGACGAAGCCGAAAGCGCGGGCGGTTTACTGGTGGCATCGATCCAGTTTGCGATCGGGGCTGGCGCAGCGGGTGGCGGGGTGATATTTGACCTCAACGGAGCCAGCGGTGTGTTTGCTGGCAGCGGATTATTGCTGGTATCCGCAATGGTGATTGTTTTTGCAGGCGTGCGAGTTCGCGCACAATAACACGCTATGCCACACCCAGCGCGGGTGTGGCATTTGTCACTGCCCCTTCTTTTGAACTATTAGCGCCACCTAATCGACCAGACGATTCGAGAATCCTCGATAGGAAATCGACCTTTCCCCTACCCAGCTATAAATCTTCCAGCAGATTTTTGGAAAGCTGTCGCAGCATATTCAGATCTTCATCGTTCATACGCATAGAGCAACGCATCTGATTTGGCAGGTCGACGATCCGTTCTTTCAACGCAAGCGCCTTGTCAGTCAGCACCACTTTTTTCATCCGCTCATCACCCGCAACCGCAACCCGGTTTAAAAATTCCTTGGCTTCCAGCTTCTGGACAAGCGGCGTCAGCGTGCCTGAATCAAACAGCGTTTTCTCACTCAGTTCTTTGAGCAGGATATTGTCCTGATCGTACAGGGACAGAAGGACGACAAACTGCGGGTAGGTCAGATCGAATTCTTTCAGCAGCGGCCGATACTGACGGATCAGTGCATTAGCGACCGAATACAGAGAGAAGCACAGCAATTCACCCAGGGTACTGTTTTCTTTCATTTTAAATACTCCGTTACTCACAAGCTTAAAAAAAATTATAAATAACGTTTGACCAAAAGTAACTTGTGCGCAAGTATTGTTTGCGCGATTCAATCGCGTGATTATAAAAGGTACCCCGATTGAACCTACCAACCTCACGATTTTAAAAAGGGCCAACATCATGAAAACTGTCTCCACCATCCTGACTTCTGCCGTGTTCGCATCTATGACATCCGTCGCTTCTGCGCAGCCGATCAATGCCCCAGCACCGACCGCGGGGGTACAGGCGTTTCTTGATGTCCTGAATTCCGGTAAGGGCAAACCGATAGAGCAGATGACTCCGCAGGAAGCGCGTCAGGTTCTGATCGGCGCACAACAGGGCGTGAAACTGCCAGCCGCACAGGTGTCTGAAAAAACCATCCAGGTGAACGGTCAGGCTATTAAGCTGAAAATCGTGAAGCCGGAAAATGCATCCGGTACGTTGCCGGTGTTCATGTTTTTCCATGGCGGCGGCTGGGTGTTAGGTGATTTCCCCACTCACGAGCGTTTAATCCGCGATCTGGTCAGGGCGTCTGGTGCAGCAGCGGTGTACGTGGATTACACCCCGTCTCCTGAAGCACGCTTCCCTGTAGCCATCAATCAGGCTTATGAGGCGACGCAGTGGGTGGCCGAGCACGGTCAGGAAATTGGTGTGGACGGTAGTCGTCTGGCGCTGGTCGGTAACAGCGTCGGTGGCAATATGGTCGCGTCTGTTGCCCTACAGGCTAAACAGTTCGGCGGGCCGAAAATTCGTTATAACGTCATGCTGTGGCCAGTAACGGATGCGAACTTCGATAACGCGTCCTACAACCAGTACGAAAAGGGCTATTTCCTGACGAAAAATATGATGAAGTGGTTCTGGGATAACTACACGACCCGTGCGGCAGACCGTAACAACATTCTTGCCTCCCCACTGCGTGCCAGTACTGAACAGTTGAAGGGCTTCCCGCAAACATTGATTCAGACGGCAGAACTGGACGTACTGCGCGATGAAGGCGAAGCGTTCGGGCGTAAGCTGGATGCCGCAGGCGTACCCGTGACCGTGACTCGCTACAACGGCATGATCCATGATTACGGCCTGCTGAATCCGCTGAGCGAAGAGCCGACCGTCATCACCGCGCTGGAGCAGGCAGGTGCAGAGTTGCAAAAACATCTGAAATAACGGCTTGATATAGCAACGGTTCCAAATGATAAAAGCCCTGACTATATTAGCCAGGGCTTTTAAGGTACTGCAGATTTAAGATTTAACATTCATTGACTTAATAACATTTTACTACTATTGGTACTGCTTCAAATGTACACGTTTATAACAGAGAATATTGGGTACTAAAATGAGCTAAACCTCCCTATATTTACTGATTTAAACAGTCTGCCAACCTTATCACCATTCAAAGATATGGCAGGTTAACAAGTACATCCCCCATCGCGATATAGACTCTTTGATGCGTGGCCTTACTCCCGTTGCGATATCTTTCACTCACTAAACCGATAACTAATCGCAACCAATCAAAACAAAATCATGGCCTTACATCATCGCGCTTTCGCCCCATTTTTGCGATTGTCGGTACTGACTACGTGGCCTTAAAGCATCATCGATGTGAGAGTATGCATTTTTCTCAACATCGACTCCCCATACAAAAATATTTCGTGACCTGTATCGCAAAATACTTATTAAAGAACATATTCGATGTCTTTAACATCACAGCAGACTGAAACTTTACTGCTGTAATTCCAATCTACGGATTTTAAAAACGGTGTCAATACTGTTTTTAATAACATGATTTTAATAACATGGCTTTAATAACAGTAGTCATTAGAAAGCCATGAGAAAAACACAGAGAAATAGAGCACTTGCAATATTCACCTCTGCGGCGCCGCGTTTAATTTAATCTCAACGACCGTATGACCAGTGGTTATTTTCTTTGTACCAACGATGATTAATCCACTTAACGTCAGAATATTTTCCATATCTTTCAACGTTCTGTATCGCGTGCCATCCTGGCAGATGACGGATTGAAAAAGCGCATTCATCAATAACCTTGGTGAGGTTTCCTCATGCTCTAGCAAAGGTTCGATAATTAGTAGCGTTGAGTGCCCAATTGATTGCGCGATGGCTTTTAATATTTTCAGGCAGAATTCGTCGTTCCAGTTATGCAATATATTTTTAAGCAGATAAATATTATAACCAGAAGGAATAGCCTCAAAGAAACTGCCGGGAGTGAAAACCATTCTTTCTTTCAATTCAGGATAGTGCTGTGCGACACGCTTTTCGCTTCTGGTACAGACACCGGTCATGTCGAAAAGACACCCCGTTAAATGATGATACTGCTTTATAAGCTCAGTCAGAATAACGCCGCTACCGCCGCCAATATCAACAACGCTGCCAGCCGTTTTAAAAAGAGACGCATATTCTTTAGCCAGCACATATCCCACCGGGCGAGATAAATCCCGCATAGCAAGATCGTAAATGTCTGCTCGTGATGCGGAGTGCGCCAGATGCTCATATAATGTCAGCCCAAAGACCTGCTTAAAACCCGACTCCCCCGTACGACTCGTATGCAATAGCCCATCAAATCCCTGATAGTATTCATTGCCGAACAGCATACAGAAATGCTTCATTGAACTGATGTTATCCGACATCAGCAACGCAGAACGTGCATTATTTTTAATAATACTTTCATTTTTCACTTCAAAAAAGCCAAAGACCTCAAGCACCTTGATGATGTCAAAAATGTTCTTTTCACTAGCCTGACATTTCTTTGACAATTCAGCGATGGTTGTCCCCTGCTCCCCTATTTTATCTGCTATCCCTATTTCCGCTGCAACGCATAATGCTTTTGCGGCCAAAGGCATCATCATGATTTCTGAAATACTTTTAATATGCTCAGCGGAATTCATATATTTCCCTTTATTCTCTGATTTCATAGCGAGGATGAGTTTACGATCTAGCTCGTCATTGATGACGGTACGCAAAGTATGCGGAAATGAGGCTAAAAACATATCATCCGTTTGGCCGAACGGTAATCAGCCATCTACCATCCGGCCAGAATAAATAAGAAATTAAAGCGGCATGCTTAAAAGATATTTTGGCTTTAAAAATAGGATTGGTTATCGATGATTTAAAATAACGATGACTGGAAAATGCGGCCACCAATATGGCGCGCGGCATCGATACACGCCTCTGGCGTTCCCAACTCCGGCATCAGTAGCATTTCAGACGTCAATACTGAAGCGCCGCAGTAGTCAAAAATCCCGTGATCGATCTGTGCATGAAAAGCATCCGCATAGCCACGCTTTTCAAATGTTCTCTGATTAGCGGCACCCAGCGCCACAAGATGCACCGGTAAATGTCCCAGTTTCTTTATCACATTCCCATCGGCAGTTTCTTCATAGGCCCAGCCGTTTGAAAACACGCGGTCGATCCACCCTTTCAACAGCCCCGGCATGGACCACCAGTAAATCGGGAACACCAGCACCAGCGCATCTGCGTGATCAATACGCAATTGCTCAGCAACGACGTCAGCCGGTGTTACTCCGGTACGCTGAAAAGCCGCCATATCTGACACAGAAAACACCGGGTTAAAGCCTTCCTGTGCAAGATCTGCGATTTCAAACGTATTTTCTGGGTTTGCCCCAGCGATCCCTTGCGCAATCGCGGTAGCGACACTGTGCGTTAGTGAGGTATGAACAGGATGAGAAACGACAAGTAATGCATGCATTCCGGGTACTCCCTATTGCTATAGAACGATGTCAGCGATAATCTAATATACTAACAGTAACCTACTATTGGTAAGTTACTTTTGGTACATAAGAATGTCAACAGGATAATATTGCCAATGTCTAAACCACAGGCACGACAGCGTTTATCAAGAGAAGATCGCCATATACAGCTGATCAAAGCCGCCTGGCAGATTATTCGAGAGGAAGGTACTGAAGCGCTGACACTTGGGCATCTGGCGGAACAGGCAGGTGTAACGAAGCCGGTGGTTTACGATCACTTTACTAATCGATCGGGGCTGTTAGCTACACTTTATAAGGAATATGATGCTCGCCAGACGGCAATTATGGATGACATGATCCGTAAAACTGATCCCGTGCTCGATAAGCTGGCTGCGGTGATTGCCACCGCGTACATTGATTGCGTACTGCTTCAGGGCCGTGAAATGCCTAATGTTATGGCGGCGCTCACCGGAACCCCCGAGCTTGAACAAATCAGGCAGGAGTACGATGCTACCTTCACGGAAAAATGCCGCGATCTCTTTGCTCCATTCTGCGCAGGTAAACCTCTTCATGATGCCGCGCTGCGGGCCATGCTCGGTTCCGCCGAAGGATTATCTTATGCCGCCGTTAAAGGGATTATTACGGAACAACAGGCTAAAGATGAACTGTTCCACGTGATTATTTCTATGGTGCAACGGTGTAGCGCGGGACAGTAAAACTCCCGTCCCCTATTAGGGATAGGCGTGAAGGGTCAGCACGCCATCCTGACCATTTTACTAACCTGTACTCAGAATGATTCAGCAAAGCTTATTGAGCTGTGCCGATAAATCACACCATTCCCTCCGCTATTTCCCCTAGTCCCTTTTAATAATTTACAAACCAGAGTACCAGTTCTATGTTTTTTAAGCGGTCATTGTTATTTTCAGTTTCGTAGCACGAATATGATTTTATACACCAACTATTATATACCTCAAGATATAAGGAATGTTCGTATGCCTAATGATGCATTAATAAATGCGATAGTTGCTAATACTAAGCTTATGGAAGTCGATCATTGTACCGGAGTTTCCACAACAATGAGTTGTGCTGTTTATGGCAAGACGCAGGATGACTCAGGCAGTGGCAATGTGATTGAAAATAACAAAGACATGCAGAAAAAAATTAATATTGCCCTAGACTTCCCCAGTACCGATTCAAAGACCTCAGTGTGGCATTTCCTTGTTGGGCCGACCGTGCACCACTTCGTCGTCATTCCCTGGTATCAAGACAGAATATCACAAGAGCCCGTCTATACCGTCTTTATGGCATATGAAAATGAATATTCCGTTGAAAAATATGTAAAACATACCGCACCAGCACCTTCGGGCGCTAAGGGTTACAAAAAAATATGGACAAAAAGCGATCTAAGCAAGATGTTTTCAGATCTATTGACAAGCGATACCGCATGGAAAGAATATTTTGGCCCAACCGGCAAGCCTAAAGCCCAAAAAATAACATACTGGAAATACAAGGTAATTCCCTTAGATACGGCAATCACTAATGTAAATAATTATAGCTAGCAAAAAAAACCAAATACTTTAATAAAAATAGAGATTATCGCCAGTATCGTACTGGCGATAATATTTTAATTAATACACTAAAAAATAAAACCCAACGATTAGAGCAAATTTTGAAGATACAATGGATGATTGCCATTTTATTTTTTTCATATTTTCGCTCTTAAAATATCCGGAGAGGTAGTTTTTATATGCCCCAAAAACGATAAAAAAACATCAAGACCGTTTATTATTTTTTTATAACAACCGCTATCCATTCATTCTCAAAAACGTATCCTCATCCCTGAGTCAGACCATCTCAGGGCTGGCGCTTACGCTGTCCAATACCGTGCCAATACGCAGGCCAGTGACTTTCCTCGGCATAGTTATTGATCACGGCGGCGATCGCCACCAGCACAATGCTCCCCAATAGAACGGGTGTGACTAAGAACTCAAATCCCACGGCGCTTTTCCCTGCCAGAATGATCACCAGCGGGTTGGCACCTGCTGGTGGGTGAACCGCGCGAAAATACTGCATCAGCATTATCGCTACGCCAACAGACAGTGACAGCACAACGAGAGTGTCGCCGAACCCATACAAAGCAATCAGACCCACGGCTGACGTAATGAAATGTCCTCCAATCACGTTCCTTGGCTGCGCGAATGGCGATGCTGACGCAGCAAATAAAATGACGCAGGTTGCCCCGAAGGGGGCCATCAACCAAGGTACACCGCTGGACTGCCCCAAATAGCTTAGGATCAGAATCCCTATGCTCCCACCCACTAACCCTTTCATTAGCTGGATAAATGTTGGCTTTGGTGGCAAAGCACCGCCCCCTCTGAGTCTCTTCATGGCCATCCCCGATAAAAAAACATGGTGTTATGAAATTGCTGTGCTAGATTAAGTGTACAGATCTGTACACAATCAAGCGAAGAGTACAGATCTGTCCACGTAAAAACAACCCATCATTGATGAAGAAAAACGATGAAAGAGATCATGGGCAAGAGAGAGCACATTTTAGATATCGCGGAAGCGCTGTTTAATGAATTTGGCTATACCGCCGTTGGCGTTGATTTAATTAGAGATAAGGCGGGTGTCTCTAAAACATCCATGTATCGCCATTTCGGCTCAAAGAATAAGTTGATTGAAGCCGTGCTGGCTCGCCGACATACACGCTTTGAGGAAGGGTTAGCCAGCGTGATATCTGGCGCTAACGACGCGGAAAGTCGTCTGGATGCCGTGATGGACTGGCATTTTTCCTGGTTCCGAACCGTCAACTTTAAGGGGTGTATGTTCATGCATGCGCTGGCTGAATTTAAAGGGCAAGACGAAGCCATTACAGCTCTGGCCCTGCGCCATAAAACCTGGATCAAGTCATTCTTGCTATCGATATTCACTGCCGAAGAACCAGAAAAAGAAGACAAAATCGAAGCTATCATGACGTTTATCGAAGGGATGATCGTGAGAGCGGAATTTACTGGCCTAACCCGCGGCGAGGATGTTTATCGCCGGCACGCGAGACAGTTAGCCTTCCCTCATCCTTCTCAGTAATCACTCGGTGTCTATCACACACCGGTAAAACAAACCGACGAACAAGCAGCCACTATTAACTTTATCTCTCATTGAGGAAGTAACCATGAACTCACCACTTACACAAGGCGTTCACCATATTGGTTTGACGGTATCAGCATTGGAAGAAAGCGCGCACTTTTTTACCACGCTTCTGGGATGGAAAGAGGTAAAACGAAAAGAGGATTATCCCGCCATTTTTGTCAGCGATGGAACGATAATGCTCACACTTTGGCAGGTACAAACCAGCGAGCCTGTTCAGTTTGATCGAAAAAGTCATGTCGGCTTGCATCATCTTGCCATTAAGGTTGATAGCAAAGCGGCGCTGTTTGAGATCGCTGAGAAATTATCAGCGCATAACATCAACATTGAATTTGCGCCCGCTCTGGCTAGTGGTGGCCCGGCCATGCATATGATGTGCTATGAGCCAAGCGGGATCCGCATCGAGTTTTACTGGTCAGGTCAGTAAGTGAGACCTAAGAACACCTGACTCATGCGCCACATCAATAATAGCGCTGACATCGCCGCCGCTCACCCTGATTTAAAATTGACCAAAATCAATAAAAAATCAGTAAATACATTAATTTACCTTTCTATACTCCCCATCTTTTGACCTTCCCGTAGGGGGAAGGTGTAACGTCATAGCCTGTGATTCCAGATGATGACTCTATTGAGGGGAAATGATGATGAAGCTAAAGATGATGGCGGCGCTACTCGGTCTGACATTAAGCGGTTCCGGTTTTGCAGCAACAGCTGACGCTAACGCGTTTCTGGCTAAACAAGGACTGGCGGGGAAAACGGTCGAGCAGATCGTCGATGTTATCGATCAATCGCCGCAGGCAAGACCATTGCCCTACAGCGCGTCGATTACCAGCAAAGCACTGAAATTATCCGATGGGCAGCAGCAGTATAGCTATCCGCTGGGAAATAAATTCTATCTTTCATTCGCCCCCTATATTCAGCAAACCCACCCTTGCTTCAATCACAGTTTGTCCGGGTGTCAGGGTGAGCTCGCTAATACCGCATTTGACGTAAAAATCACCGATAAAGCGGGCAATGTTATCGTGCAAAAAACACTGAGTAGCCACCAGAACGGCTTTGTCGGCGTATGGTTACCACGCAATATTGAAGGAACGATTAATGTTACCTATCAGGGACGCGTGGCAAGCTCACCGTTTGCAACCTATGACGACAGTCAGACCTGCATGACGACGCTGCCATTGAAAGAGGCGTAGCAGAAAGCCGGTCGCGAACACGGATTCAGCAACCCAGCGGCATCGCTGGGTTGCTTATTTCAACGGAAAACTGGCGTATTACTGACTTCATCGCCCCCACGATTCACTCACACCACGCCCGTATCCACGCGCTTACCGATATCCTTTAGCTGCGAGTATTTTTCTAACAGGCTGGGTGCGTCGTCCAGACTCATGGCAAACATCCACATGTAGGTCATCACCGAATAGATATGCCCCGCATTGGTTCCGCCGTTAAGCGTCATATACACAATCGTCAGTGAAAACAGGACCGCAGCGGCGGCCCCGATAGCCAGATAGCCCAGCGCCTCACGATCTGACAGGCGAATGCGCAGCCCAGCCAGCACATGGTAATGCTTGGTCAATGAAGCCGCCGTCGCGCTGCTGACAAAGCCAACCTCTTTTTCCAGGCGGTTATTTAATTTGCCAAACAAGGCTTCATTCTTGCGGGTGTAGCTTGGCAGGAACAACGCAAAAAACAGCAGAATGACGATGCAGGCCACGCCCGCCCAGGACTCAATCACCAGCAGCATCACGGCCGCACCGATGATCGACGCCAGCGACGTGATCAGCACTGGAAGGTGGATTTCAAAAAAATCCACGAACTCGCGTGAGAGCGCCACCCGCGCCGCAATGGTTGAGTGGTTATGGTTTTCTTTTCTCTGCGCCAAAATCACGGGTACGGCCAGTGCAGCATAAATACGGGCGAACGTGCGGGTATCCACGCTGCGCCGTGCCGCACCAATCGCCCACATAATGAAAACCATCAGCGCATACAGCACCGCGTGCCAAGGCTGTGCATTCAGAATCGCGTTAATGGCAAAACCCGCCATCAGGGGATAAAGCAGATAAGTCACATTCTCCGCCACCACCAGCAGCAGGGTGAGAATCAGTTTTTTGCCATGCAGCTTGCCAAGTTTTTTAAGGGTGACAGCGGCACTATGCGAAACCTTGACCGGTTCGCTGATATTATGGGTTTGCATGAGAATAGCATCTAACAGAGTTATACTTGAGCGGTTGCTCAAGAACAAAAATTGTATTTGAGCACTTGCTCAAAGTCAACGCGGGGACGGTAATGAAAGAGACGACGAAAGCGCTAAAAGACAAAATCCTTGATGGCGCAATCGAGCTATTTATTGAGAAAGGCATAGAGAAAGTGACAACGCGCGAGCTGGCGGAACACGTTGGTATTTCGCGTAGCCACCTTTATCACTACTTTCCTGACTGGCAGACGCTGTCGATTGAGGCGCTAACGGCGTTTATGCTGGCGGATTTGGAAGAGGTCGCGGCAGAAATCGCCACGTTACCGCCGAAAGAGAAACTGCATGCGCTGGTGAAGAATTACCTGCCGGACACCACGGACGTCATCTGGAATCTGTATGGATCGCTATGGCAGTTGGCCGTTCACAATACCGCGTACGCCGAACTCGCCCATGTCATGACAGCGAAATGGTCTGCCCTGTTGGAAGAGATCATCGCATCAGGCGTCGCGTCCGGAGCTTTTAAAAATACGGATACCCAGCGCGTTTCCCGCCAGCTAGGCGCGCTGTTAAACGGTTACTCTGACTATCTGATTATTAACCCTACTCTCACTGAATTTCAGCAAGCAATTGAAGATATTGATGATTTTATACAACGCGTGTTGTGAAATGCATCCTGCATAGCGATTAATGTGTACACACCGTTCCAATCCCCCATTAATCGCGAATGTTACAGGCCATTTTTGATTGGACGTTACTAATCAGATAGGTATGCTTCGTCAGCATTTCGAACTGGATGACATCATTTTCAGCCAGAATGGGGATCGCCTCATCGGGGGCATTATCGTTGGTATTCTTACTCATCGCGATATTGTTCACCACCAGACGGTTCCCCTCCCACACTGAATCAAAGCTGAACGTACGCCGAATCGTTAGGGGTACACCATCCTCGCCAATGTAAAAGCCGTTGACCAAAACCAGCGCTCTATTTTGTTTATTGAGATAAAAATAGACATCATATTCCTTTCTGATCTGCTGATCTCCCGCATAGAGCTTTACCTCCCCCTGACACACCAGTGGTTTTCTGTATAAATTGCTTTTTAAATAAAAAAGGGTTCCCAGAGAAAATGAAATAAAAAGCACCAATGTGGTGCAAAAAATTTTCTTTCTAACTTTAATTATTAACATAAGTCACACATCCATTCCCGTCCTTCTTGCAGGAAATAACGATTTCGCTTTTCTTATCCGGCATTCCAGATATAACAATTTTTTTCGACAGGAAGAATAATGTGTTATCTGAACACAGGTTTTCATAGTCGGTTGGGAGAGGATAACCCACGCTGTCATATAAATAGAAAAGATCGCACTTCCCGCTCATCTTCACATCGACAAGGTGTCGATACGGGAAACGGTTTACGTTTCCCAACGCAAGCAGGAAAATCCCAGCGACCATTGTCCAGATGAGAAGGAACCGGATATATTGTTGTTTTTTTACTGGCTCAGGTATGGCGAGGTGCTTTATAGAAAACGGCTTTTTTTCTTCATCACTCTCCTCTTCAACGTTCTTCCCCCCCCCTTTATTTAACGTTTCTTCTTCTCCTCCATCTGCCGTTGGATAGGAAACAATGCTTTCCACGTTAAAAACAATACCTAGCTTAGGAATAGTCACAATCGAATCCGCAAGGTCGAATTCGCGTAATACCTTCCTTAACAGAGATAAATAGTTGTTTAGATTATTAAGAGAAGGGCAAAGCGCGTGCTTTTCTAGTGCCTCCTTTAACAAAAAATCGCGGCTTAGCGTTACCCCCTGATTCTCAATGAGCAAACAGAGCAATCGAGAAATAGGAAAGCTCAGAGAGATTGCTTCATTTTCACGTTCTATCCATGTAAGCGTTCCTTCTCCTTCATTAAAAATGATTAAGTCATTAATCAAATAAACCATACGTGCTTTTCCATCAAGATTAAGAAGCGCTATTCGTTTGTTATAATCAGCCTGATAGATACATCATTTATGATGATAAAACTTATGGAATAGTCTTAAAATCACCATACCACAACGAAAAATACGTTATCTATAAAAGCAAAAACAATTATATACCTCAATTCACAGGCTCTATCTCAGGCAAGGATAAAAACTTACCTATTTATTGTCAAAGATTATTTACCCTTCATTTAAGATATATATAAATAAAAAGACATTTCATTATTTTTACAAACCAACAGATATTCCGCACTAACACACATCAAAGACACGGAATAACAAATAACACATTGAATTAAATAAACTATCTCGATAATTATATTTATAGCTTATAATTTCGCGTCGGAACATGGAAACAAAAAAACAGAACAAAAAACTAAATAAATGTAAATTTAAAACATTTAATCTAAATAAATATAATTAATTCAATATATTTGACCGAAAAACCATTCAACACTACGATACACCCAGTTTCAGAGTCGTTGGTTAGGCAAGCGGAAATATATTCACCGCATGAAACACGACAAATCACCAATCAGTCAGAAAAGACATTACAAAAGAGAAGGCATTACTCGTTGTGCATGAATGCGTGAACATTCATGCGAGTCGTGCTCATTTTTTAAATAAAGTAACCAACCGAGAGAGCATAATATGAAATTATCAAAGATCACCCTGGCATCCCTCATCTCCGTGATATTTTCTGTCGGCGCACATGCCGCAGACTCACATAATGGATCGGTGACGTTCAAAGGAAAAATTATTGATACGCCCTGCTCAGTATCTCAGGATGATTTGCACCAAACGATCGAGTTTGGCGAAATCAGCAAAACGGTGTTGGAAAACGGCGGCACGTCAGAAATCAAACCGTTTGATATCACATTAAAAGATTGCAGCCTGGATACCGCAACCAGTGCCAAAATTGTTTTCTCCGGCGGCGTAGCATCTGGAACCAATAATGAACTGCTGGCATTAAACGGCAGTGCAACCGGTGCGGGTATTGCCGTAGAACGCGTCGGCGAAAAAATTAAATTCGACGGAACCACACCAGCCGTTCCTGCTACACCGCTGGCAAATGGAGATAATACTTTCTCCTTCACGTCTTATGTTGCCAAACTGCCAACGCCACAGGAAGGGGAATCGCCAGTCATCACGACAGGTTCCTTCGCCAGCACGGCTAATTTTGTTGTGTCCTATCAATAAAATTCTATTGCGCTAACAATCTATTGCGCTAACAACAGGGTATCCATAAAAACGGGGAGGCTTCCTCCCCTATTATCCTATTCATTCCACATGTCGAAATACATGAATGGATAACCACAACGCGACATCTTTTCAAGCACCTATTCCTATGGCAATGAAAAATATTACGTTCAAAGAAAAAATAAAACCCGCGCTATTTCGTTACGGTTTTTTTATTTTTTCTTTGAATACAGCATCGCTCAGTGCAACGGAATTTAACGTTAACGTACTGGATGTCGACGATCGTAATGACATTGATCTTAGCCACTTTTCCGATCCCGAATATGTCACACCCGGTACCTATCTTTTATCAATAAAAGTCAACGCGCGTGAAATACAGCAGCAGATGATTAACTACCTGCCGGAAGGCAATCATCGCGCTCGGCCAACAGCCTGTCTCTCGCCCGAACTCGTCAATAAACTGGCGCTGAAAAAAGAGGCGCGTGACAAAGCAGAATTATGGAATAACGGCGCATGTGTCGATCTGACGCCTATTGCTGGCGTCACCGTCTCTAACCAGATAGGCATGGGAACGCTAAATATTACGATCCCACAAGCCTGGCTAGCGTACAGCGATCGCAACTGGATTCCACCCGAACAGTGGGATCACGGCATCGGCGGTGCGCTGCTGGACTATAACCTCGTTGGGAACGTACGCCGTGAGACCAACGGCAGAGGCACATCACACTACCTCAGCAGCTACGGCACCACCGGATTTAATCAGGGAGCCTGGCGCTATCGTGCCGATTATCGCTATTTTCTGCAAAAATCGCGCAACGCGAATCGCGATAGCTTCTCGTGGGATCAGTTTTACGCCTATCGTCCGCTGCCAACGCTTTCAGCCGATCTCAAGCTGGGGGAAATATATTTCAGCAGCAACCTGTTCGATAGCTATCGCTTTACCGGCGTGTCATTAGCCAATAACGAGAACATGCTTCCCCCTTCGCTGCGCGGCTACGCGCCCGAAATTCGCGGCGTCGCCAAGTCCAACGCGACGGTAACCGTGACGCAAAATGGCAGGCTGATCTATGAAACCACCGTACCTGCCGGCCCCTTTGCCATTCAGGATATGAAGAACGGCGTCAGCGGTACGCTGGATGTCCGCGTAACGGAAGAAGACGGCACGGTGACCACGTTCCAGACCGAATCAGCCAACCTGCCTTACCTGACACGGCCGGGACACGTACAGTACAAACTCGCCGCGGGTAAACCTTCGAATACCAACCACCGTCTGCAAGGCCCGGCCTTTTCTGCTGCCGAAGCCTCATGGGGATTATCCAACGCATGGTCGGTGTACGGCGGCAGCATATTGTCCGATGGCTATCAGTCCTGGTCGGCAGGCATAGGGAAAAACCTTTACCTGCTGGGCGCGCTGTCGGCGGATATCACACAGTCACGCGCGACGCTGCCAGCAACGTCCTCGTCGCAGATGGGGCACGCTTTCTCACTTAACTGGTCTAAATATTTCAACTCGTTCGATAGCCAGATCAGTTTTGCGGGCTACCGCTTTTCAGAAAAGACCTACATGAGCATGGCGCAGTATCTCTATGCGCTGAATCTCGATAGCCGCTATCGCAATGAAAAAGAGCGCTACACCATTACGCTCTCCAAAAACTTCGCGACGCGGGAATCATCTCCCCTGCTGAGCGGGCTGTCGACCTACGTGACCTATACGCGCCAAACCTATTGGAATGAAGCAGAGCAGGATCGCTATGGGATTTCGCTAAATAAGTACTTCGATATCGGCGCAGTTAAAGGCATTGCCGCGAATCTCTCGGCCTATCGCACCGAATTCAACCGCCGTACCGATGACAGCCTGTATCTGAGCTTTTCTATCCCGCTCGGCGAGAAGGATCGCCTGAGCTACAGCATGGGGCGCTATAACGACAGCAGCAATCAGGCGCTGACCTATTCCAATAACGCCGATCCGCGCCGCACCTGGAATCTGAGCACCCGGCACGACAGCAAAGAGAATACTTACCTGAGCGGCAACTATACCCATCTGGCACCGATGACGGACGCCACCGTGGGCGTCGCCTGGCAGCAAGATCGCTATACCTACCTGAACGGTTCACTGCGCGGCGGTATTACCGCCACCCGCCACGGCGTCGCAGCACACCCGAAAGGTAATCAGGGCGGCACCCGCATCATGGTCGATACCGAACAAGCGGGCGTGCCGTTCACCGGTAGTCAGGTCGAGACCAACCGCTATGGGCTGGCCGTGATTGCTGGCACCAGCAGCTACTACGACGTATCGACCCGCATTGATCTTCAAAAATTACCGCAACACATTGAAGCGGTGACGACGGTCGTTCAGGGCACGCTGACCGAAGGTGCCATTGGCTACCGTAAATTCGACGTGGTGAGCGGGGCAAAAATCATGGCGCACGTCGCGCTGGCCGATGGCAAAAATCCCCCGTTCGCCGCCCAGATCAAAAATAAGAAAGGCCGCGATATCGCCATGATCACCAACGGCGGGCAGGCCTATATCACGGGCGTATCGCCTGACGAAACGCTGTCCGTCATCTGGGAGGGCAGAACACAGTGCGCCATCACCCTACCCGCCACCTTAAATCACCTTGATGCCCTGCTGCTTCCTTGTAAATAAGCGGCGCGAAGAAAGAGAAAAATCTGGAGAGTACGTTATGAAACACACATTTTATCAGCGAGCAGCAGGATTCCTCATCGGCTGCCTGTTTTTGATGCCCACAGCCTATAGCGCCCTGAGCCTCGATCGCACCCGCGTTATTTTTAACGATGAGGAGCAATCGGCGACGGTCATGTTGATGAACCAAAACGTGGAGAACCCGTTTCTGGCGCAGTCCTGGCTGACGGATGATCGGCACAATAAAGTGACGACACCGCTGATGGTATTGCCGCCGCTACAGCGCATAGAAGCGAAAGGATATAGCCTGATCCGTCTGGTCAAAACAGAACAAATCAGCCAATTGCCAACCGACCGCGAATCGTTGTTTTACCTTAACGTCCGGGAAATTCCCCCCAAGACGGACAAGCCCAACGTATTACAGATAGCCATTCAGTCTGAAATTAAGGTGTTCTTCCGCCCCCGTGGCGTAAAGCCAGCCAAAGACGAAATATGGCAGGAAAAACTGATCGTCCGCAAAACGGGAAACACCTTTCAGGTAGAAAACCCCACGCCGTACTACATCACGGTCAGCGGCATCCTGAAACAGCCCAAAGCGACGCGCGCCAACCCCACCAGCCTGCTGAAGGGAAACGCCTTTATGGTCGCGCCACGCTCAACGCTGTCGGTTGAGGTGAATGACGGCGCGGTCGATCGCTTCTATCTGTACTACGTCAACGATTACGGCGGCCATCTGGAGTTGCCTTTTACCTGCGCACAAAACCAGTGCCAGCCCGCCATCCGTAAATAAGCCACAGGGAACCGCTATGTCTTGGTTAGCTGCTCGTCAACATCGCCATGTCGCCCTCTGCGCGTCGCTCTTTTTCGGCTTAACGGCGTTTAACGCCAGCGCGCTGGAATGCCGGCTGGGCACCGTGACAGGCCCGGTAAACGACTATGAGGATATTGGTACGCTAAAAATCCCTGCAACCTTGCCAATTGGCAGCCGTCTGTGGACATCAAAACCCTATACCCGCAGCCTGGCCTGCTGGGCGTATCAATCCGTGCGCCCGCAGGGTGAGATGTCCTATTTCTATCCCAACCCTGAAGGCAAAGTCATCAGCCAAGGGGTCGGGATTGGCATCATCTATAACGGGCAGGATCTCGGGGTGATTACCAACGGCGGCACCACCGCATCTCGCGTCTCCACGGGGCAGTGGATCTTACCCGGTCCAAGCGGCTCGTCACCGCCGTCCAACCCGACCATGCTAAACGTTACGGTGCAGCTCTACCTCGAAAAAACGGGAAATATCACCGATACCACGGCGGGCGTCGATTCGCTACGCGTCTTCCAGATCGACGGTGAAGGAGGCATCAACAACAAACCCAACAGCAACTATGGCCTCAGCCTGTCAGGACTACACGGCATCGACATTATGCAGTGTGCCGCGAAAATCAACGTCTCGCCCGACAGCTATGTCGATTTTGGTACGGTCCGAGCGTGGTCAGGTACGGAGGCTAACGTGCTGGCACAAACGGAATTCCACATCAACGTATCGACCGACGGCGGAGAAGACTGCGGCAAGGGTTTCGACCTGGACATCAACTTTGATGCTTCGTCGCGGGGAAATTCACTCGTCGGGATAGACGGCATGAACATGGGAAATGGCGCTACGTTGAAGATCGAAGATACACGCAGCGGCAATAACGTGGTGTTTAACCAGTTCATCGGTCTGGTTGACGGCTTGACGGCATCAAGCGGCCAGGTTGAACGGCGTTATACGGCTCGGCTCTATGCCGCCGGCCCCGCAGTGGTAGGCGATACCGAGAAAAATATTATCCTACGGTTTAATTATCATTAATCCGTCTTCCTACGCGAGATCGTAACGATGATAAAGCACAACAATACGGTAGCGAAAGCCACGTCGCGCAACCCGCTGCTCGCCTTCACGTTTGGCGTCATGGTGCTGTCTTCAGGTACATCCTTTGCGCAGCAGAGGACCATGCTGGACGATCACGAAGTGACCTTCCACGTTTTAGTCGTCAACGCCGCCTGTAATGTGAGTACGGAGAGCAAGGCGATTGTGGTGGACATGAGTGAAGTCTCTGACCGCACGTTAAAAGCCAATCGCTACGGCGACTGGCATGACTTCACGATTAACCTCACGGACTGCAATCTGGATACCTACCAAAACGTCACTATCCGTTTTTCAGGCAAAGAAGAACCGCTCTTGCCCAAGCGGCTGGCGCTGGATACGCCTTCCGGTGCCAAAGGCATCGCAGTTGGCATTTATCATGCGAACAAACTGGTCGGCATCAACAGCAGCACGGACCGCATTGTGCTGCAAAGCGGAGACAACACTATTCCCTTTTCGGCCCGCATCGAAAAGATACGCGACGATCTGATTCAGTCCGGCGATTTCATGGCAACGGCGAATTTTACCTTAAGCTATTTATAGCGGGGCTACCCCCTATTCCGCCATCAGCTCACGCAGCATGCGCTCAGGGTTATTCAGGAAAGCACGCGTGATTTGGTAGTGCTCCGTGTCTTCATACGCGACCTGCTGTATGCCGTCTTCACCGAACTGAAAGATAGTGGCATCGGGATACGCCATCAGAATCGGAGAGTGCGTCGCGATAACAAACTGCGATCCTTCACGGATGAGATCGTGCATGCGGGCGATCGCACTTAATTGCCTGCTGGGCGACAGCGCCGCTTCCGGTTCGTCGAGCAGATAAATCCCCTCTTTACCAAAACGATTGAGCAGCAGTGCCATAAAGGATTCGCCGTGGGATTGCTCATGCAGCGAATGGCCACCATAAGAGTCAATCACCGGCGGATCAAAACCAGGTTCGCTATCCAGCCGTTCAATCTCCGTCGCGACATTGAAGAAGCTCTCCGCGCGTAGGAAGAAACCGTTTTTAGGCTTCTTGATGCCTTTCGCCACCCGCAGGAAATTCGACAGTCTGGAGTGCGAGGTACGCGTACCGAAGTTGAAATTGCGGGTGCCGCCTTCCGGGTTGAACCCCATCGAAACGGCAATGGCTTCCAACAGCGTGGATTTTCCCGCACCATTTTCGCCGATAAAAAAAGTGACTTTCGGGTGCAGTTCCAGTTTATCCAGCGAGCGAATAGACGGAATAGAAAACGGATAGGCCTCGAATGAATCCACCTTTTCGTGAACCAGTGCGACTCTGCTGATGTATTGCGTTGAGATCATTCTCTGTCTTCCTGACGGGTAATGATGGTGAGTGAATAGCGTGTTTTTTCCATTACCTTAGCAAACGAATAAAAAGCGTCAATGTCTGATACGCCTCCCCCGTCAGGCTGTGACCGCCGTCGCAGACGTGATATTTCCTCACTTTTTCCTAATCGCGCTGGCCGCCTTCATTTTCGCCGCCACTGTGGAGTAGCCCAACGCATGCTGGGCATCTGCACATGGTTATTCCTTTCACTCATTTTCTATAACACTTTCGTAACCTACCTACGCGGGGTGTAAAAATGACAACGACAATAACCGAATCATCTAACCACACCAGAGAGGCGTATCTCGCCTCAGCCATTGCCAAATTCTTCAAGCGTATTATCCCGATGCTGGCCATTATGTTGATTATTAATCAGATAGATAGGTCAAATATCGGATTTATAAAAGCAGAACTCCAGACCGATGCCGGTATCAGCGCGGCGGCATTTGGCCTTGGCGCAGGGCTTTTCTTTATCGGCTATGCGCTGTTTGAAGTCCCCAGCAACCTGATGATGAAGAAATTCGGGGCGCGGGTGTGGCTGACACGCATCATGATTACCTGGGGAGCCGTCGTGGTCGCGACAGGCTTTGTCACTAGCCCGATGCAGTTTTATGTCCTGCGTTTTTTGCTCGGCGTAGCCGAAGCGGGTTTCTTCCCCGGCGTGCTGTATTACTTCCGGCTCTGGGTGCCCAACGCCTGGCGTGGCCGGGCAACGGCGCTGATCCTCAGCGCCAGCGCGGGGGCGTTTCTCTTCTCCGGCCCGATTACGGGAGCCATCCTGATGATGCATGATTTCCTCGGCATCGCAGGCTGGAAATGGGTGATGTTTTTAGAAGGCGCGGGATCGATTCTGGTCGGGATTCTGGCAGCCTTTGTGCTGGTATCCAGCCCTGATAAAGCCCGCTGGCTCAGCGCAGAAGAGAAGCAGGCGCTCGGGCAACAGCTACAGCAGGAAGAAATAGAGCGCGATGCACAGCAGGAAAACACCGGAAAACTGCGCTTACTAACGGACCGCAGGACACTGTTCTACTGTGCCATCTTCTTTACCATGACAATGACGGGCTACACGCTAGTGTTCTGGCTCCCGCAGATTATCCAACGCATTCAGGGATTCAGCAGTTTCGGTATCGGGCTGCTCACCGCTATACCCTGGCTGTGCGCCATCATCGCCATCAATCTGGTTGGTAAATTTAGCGACAAACATCGCCAGCACTTACCTAAAGCGCTGGGCGTCGCCATGCTGATTGCCGCCTGCGGCACGTTTATGGCGACGATCGGATCGCCGTGGTTCGGCTTCTTCGCCATGATCGTTGCCTGCATTGGATCAAAGGTCAGCGCCACCTTCTTCTGGCCGATGCCGCAGGGCAACCTGCCTGCCTCCATCGTCGCACCGGGGATCGCCCTGATCAACTCCATCGGCAACCTCGGGGGCTTCGTCGCGCCTACCGTCTTTGGCTATCTGGAATTAAAAACCGGCAGCACAACGGGCGGGCTCTATTCCCTGACTGCGGTTTCCGTCGTGACCGGCCTGTTCTTATTGCTGCGTAACACACATACCACGCCGCCTAGTTCATTCAAACCTATGGAGCATCGAAATGTCTGACAGCCCTATCATTAAAAAAATGGAGGTCATTCCGGTCGCCGGATATGACAGCATGCTTTTGAATATTGGCGGTGCGCACAACTGCTACTTCACCCGAATTCTGGTGACGCTGACAGACAGCGCTGGCCATACCGGCGTAGGAGAATGCCCCTGCCATTCCAGCACGCTCGCGGTGCTCAACGATTTTATTCCGCAGGTGGAGGGAACCTCATTACTCAAGTTGAACACGACGTTGAGCACGCTGTTTAAAAGCGATAAGCGCAACCTGAGTAGCGGGCAGAGCGATAACACCGCAATTCACATTCCACAGATGAACCCGGAGAAATTTTATAACGCGGTAGCAGCGACGGAAGCCGCCCTACTGGATCTGACCGGGCAGTTCTTAAACCTTCAGGTCGCGGAACTGCTGGCCAGCGGAAAGCATCGCGAGTCGATTCCGATTCTCGGATACCTTTTTTACATCGCCGACCGCACGAAAACCGACATGAATTACCTGCCCGGCGAAACCGGAAAACATGACTGGTTTTATCTGCGCCATCAGGCAGCCATGGACAGCGATGGCGTGATCCGTCTGGCGGAAGCCGCCAGCGATCTTTACGGCTTTAACGATTTCAAACTCAAGGGCGGCGTGCATCACGGCGAAAAAGAGGTCGAGACGGTAAAAGCGCTGCTGCGTCACTTCCCCGGCTCGCGGGTTACCGTAGATCCCAACGCCAGCTGGTCTCTGGATGAATCGATACGTTTGGGGCGGGAGCTACAGGGGCAAATACCGTATCTGGAAGACCCGTGCGGCGCAGAGAACGGCTATTCCGGCCGGGAAACCCTCGCCGAATTCCGACGCGCCACTAACATTCCCGTGGCAACCAATATGATTGCTAACGACTGGCGTCAGCTTAACCACGCGCTCCAGTTGAACACTATCGATATTCCGCTGGCCGACCCGCACTTCTGGACCATGCGCCATGCCAACACCGTGGCGCAGCTGTGCCAGGAATGGGGACTGATTACAGGCTGCCATTCCAACAACCATTTCGATATCTCGCTCGCCATGGTCGCGCATCTGGGTGCAGCCGCACCGGGCGAACGCATCACGCCGTTTGATACCCACTGGATATGGCAGGATGGACAGCAGCTCACGCATGAATCCCCGCGAATTGAAAAAGGCCATTTGCACTTGCCGGAAGGGCCAGGATTAGGGATTACGCTGAACAGGAAACGGGTAGAGGAGGCGCATCGGCTTTATCAGTCACTACCGGATAAAAACCGTAACGACGCGCTCGGAATGCAGTTTTTAATCCCCAACTGGTCGTTTAACGCTAAACGGCCCTCGCTGGTTCGTTGATAACATCCCCCGCCGATGCTGTCGGCGGGGGATGATGTTTTACTTAAGATTTAGACAGCATTATCGATCATCAGAAAGCGTTGATCGTCAAAAAGCATAGTTAACGGTCATCGAGACGCTACGCGGCGTGCCATACACGGCATAAGGTGCAAGGTAGTCGCTATACTCTTTATCGAATAAATTATTGATGTTCGCCTGTACCGCCAGCTGTTTGGTCACCTGATAGCGGCCAAACAGATTAACCAGCGCGTAGCTGCCCTGCTCGGCGCGCAGGGTGGTGTTTTGCGGGCCAGAGCCCTCCTGCCAGATACCATTTTGCCAGTTCACGCCGCCGCCAACGGTCAACTCCGGCAACGTTGGCAACTGGTAGCGGGTAAACAGCTTGAACGACGTGCGCGGCTGATCTGGGTTAACCGACTTACCGTCCTGATCGTCAACAACATAGCGCGTACCGCCAAACGTCATTTGCAGGTTATCCGTCACCGCGCCGTTCACTTCAAATTCGATCCCTTTGCTGACGACACCATCAACAGACTCGTAAGCCGTTTCTTGTGTCACCACATTCTTCTCAAGCGCAGTTTGAGCTACGCGATCCTGCTCAATTCGGAAGACCGCAACTGAAGCCGTCAGGCGACTGTTATACCAATCCCCCTTCACACCCGCTTCATAATTTTTCCCAGTTGTAGGAGACAGATATTGATTATCTACACCTTTTTTCGTTTGTGGCTGGAAGATATCGGTATAGCTGGCATACGTTGACCAGGTATCGTTGATGTCATACACCAAGCCAACATAAGGCGTCACACGATTCTTACTGGTATTTCCTGTCGTTCCAACGATGCTCCAGTCGGTATAACGTGCGCCAGCAATCAGGTGCAATGGATCCGTTAACGAGAATCGTGCCGAGGTATAGAGGGATTTTTGTCGTGTGGTTGAGTGCTCATAATCATTATTCCAGAGCCCCGGCACAAAAGTGCTACCCACCCAAGACCCCCATGTAGGATCGGCAATATTGCCATTCCAGTTGTAGAAATTGCCCATATCCGCAGGGCTTATCGTCGATTGGGCATTAGCGAATTGATTACGCTGCCGAGTATAGCTACCGCCTACCATCAACTCATGCTGGCGTCCCAGTAATTCGAACGGGCCAGACGCGTAAGTATCAATCGCATCAACCTTACGGGTTCCCTTATTCCATCCGCCATAAGCACCGACATTACCGCCGAACGGATCAACCAGTATCCCGGTATCTTTATCTGGGAACCCATTGGCATACATCAGCTTGGAATCGAAGTTGGTTTCACCATGCGTCCCGTTCATACGCACCTGCCAGCCGTTATCAAAACTCTGAGTCAGATCGGCAAAAACCTTCTTCGAGGTTTTATCCGAGTAGCTCCAGTTTGGTGCGGTGTTAAAACTACGGCCGAAATGCGTACGACTGCCGTCAGTGAACCACGTCGGCAATCCGCCCCACGTTGGGCTATCGGTATTGCTTTCCTGATAATCATAACCGAGGGAGATCGTCGTCGAATCGGTAACATCAGCATCGATCACGCCATAGAGGAATTTTTTGCGGCTGTGGTAACGATCGAGCCAGGTGTCGTTATCCTGATAGCCCGTAATCACGCGCCCACGCACATTGCCGGACTCCGTCAGCGGCGCAGACAGATCGGCCACCATCCGCTGTTTATCCCACGAGCCGTAGCTGCCGGATACCGAGCCTTTAAATTCACGACTATCGGCATGCTTGCGCACCATGTTTACTGCCGCGGCAGGATTGCCCGTTCCCGTCATCAATCCCGTCGCTCCGCGCACCACTTCGATACGATCATAGATTGCAGTATCAGAAGCGGAATCACCGAAATCCCAAATTTCGTCTACGACCGTAGGAATTCCATCGAACAGATAGTTATTAATCTGGAAGCCACGCGCAAAATACGTCATACGCTCGGAGTCGATAATTTTAGAGGACACACCGGTCGTGTTCGCCATGACCTCGCCAATCGTTTGCAGGCCCTGATCTTCGATACGCTGCTGGCTGATGACGCTCACCGACTGCGGGATATCACGCGGCGTCAGCGTCATCTTCGTTCCGGCGTTAGTGACTTTCACGCTGTAATCCTGCGGGTCGCTAGCCTCGGCGTTAGCATTGGCGTTCGCGCTGACAACGAGCGTATCGCCTGAAGCTGGGTTTTCTTCGGCAGCGACCTGAGCAGGCAGGAAAGAGGCTGAAATCAACAGGGCAAGAAGAGAGACTCCGAATGGTTTTACTCCGGCCAGCGAAGAATCACAAACGCGCGTTTTTCCGGCGCGAGTAACTCTAAAAGACATGGTATATCCTCGGTTAACTGATGGTGATTTTGGCGAGATGCTGAGGCGTGTCTTGTCAACATTTGCACAGAAAAGTAAATGATAACTATACGCATTATTATTGTCATTTCAACGTAAGGATTAATTTACTTAAAATACAAATAGATAGAAAAGAACAAATCACCATGCCGTTAACAAGGCATTGTTACAAAAAGAACATACGAGGAATTTATAACAGTCCGCTCAGCCCAAGGACGGCAAGCGGCAGCGCGACGCCTGCTACCAGTGTTTGAACCGCAATCATGCCCGCCATCAACGGTGCATCACCACCCAACTGACGAGCCATGATGTAAGACGACGATGCCGTCGGCAGCGCCTGAAACAGCAGTGCAGCAATCGCGGCCGAGCCAGACAGACCAAAGAGGTAGCAGGCAGCAATCGTCACCAGCGGCATCGCAACAAATTTCGCGCATGATGCCATCACAACAGGCCGCAGCCAGCTACGCGCGGCAGAGAAATCCAGCGCTGCACCCACGCACAGCAGCCCCAGCGGTAGCGACGCCTGTCCCAATGATTTCATTACCGGCTCAATCCCCGGCGACAAACCTAATCCGGTCATCTGCAAAGTAATGCCGATCGCGCAGGCCACCACTAGCGGATTCAGTGCCAGCAGCCGCACGATATTCTTGAATGACGGCGTCCCGGCATTGCCGTAGCGGGCAAAGACCAAGACACAGAGAATATTGACCGTCGGCACAATCGCCGCGTTCGCGACGGCCGCGAGCGCTACGCCGTGTGCGCCAAACAGCCCAGCGGCGGCAGACACACCAACGTAGTTATTAAAACGGACGCCGCCCTGAAATACCGAGGTAAACGCCGCATCATCAACGGGCAATAATCGGCGTACTGCGAGCAACCCGACAGAGACAGCCAACGTTGAGCACACCAGCGTCAGGATCATTGCCGCGACCGGCACGCCATCCAGACGCGCCGTCGCCAGCCCATGCAGAAATAGTGCGGGAAGTAGAATGTAATAACCCAGCCTTTCAGCCTGTGGCCAAAATGCCGCAGCCAAAAAAGATCGCTGGCGTAACCACGATCCCAGCACGATCAGTAACGCGATAGGCAACAGCGCCAGCAGGAGCGAGACGATCATAATCTGACACGCCACGGCGCAGAAGGTGAAAGCGCGAAGGATTGCGGGTTGGACGCCATGGCTCAATACCTGAATTGAAGAAACAGGCACTACCATAGCGGGACTTCTGATGAGAAAAAAACGAGATTAACTCGACATTAGCTCAATTATTTCTCATGGATGGCATCGTCACTAGTCTGCGTTCGGATCGCTTCCGCCAGCGCCGCAGCGAGGCGCGCTGCCGGACGATCTTCGCGCTCCAGTAGCACAACGCGCCGCTGCTGCTGAGGCTCGCCAAAGGGGATACATACCAGATTATCCAAACGACTCACCTCCCGTTCGGACAGCGGAATCACCGCCACGCCAAGCCCGCTGGTGACCATCTGCATAATCGCGTCCTGACTGTCCAGCTCCATATCAGTTTGTACCCGCAACCGCTGGCGACGCAGCTCGCGATCGATGGTTCGCCCAGCCCAGGCACGACGATCGAAACGGATGAAAGGATGATCTTGCAGAAGCTGTCTGGCATCCAGAGACGCCAGCGTCGGTGGCGCAATAATCCAGAATCCTTCCTGATAGAGCGGCGTACTCACCAAGCCGGTTGGGTAAGGTTTTACCGGCTCGGTAGTCACGGCAGCATCCAGTTCACCGGCATCAATGCGAATTGCCAGCTCTGCTGACATCCCCGAATTCACCAGAACACGCAGGCGTGGATGAGCACGCCGCAATGCGGCCAGCGCGGCGGGCAAAACGCCAGCCAACGCAGTCTGGATCGCGCCAATTCGCAGGCGTCCGGCCAACTCCCCGCCCTCGCCTAACTCGGCAGCAATACCGTCATACTGCGCAAGAATGTCCCGCGCCTGCTCCACCGCGCGATGTCCGGCTTCCGTGAGTACCGGAATACGGCGTGAGCGATCGAAAAGCGACACCTTGAAGTCTTCTTCCAGACTGCGGACATGCAGGCTGACGGCCGATTGCGTCAGACACACGGCTTCAGCCGCGCGGGCAAACGATCCATACTGGGCAATCGCGACTAACGTGCGTAAGGCTTTTAACGACATGCAACCCGCTCCCCGGCCTCTATATGTGAATAGAAAAAATGAATAGCAAAACGTGAATGGCAAAATGGCGCGCTATCGAGCAGTCCGTCAGAACAACGTCATGAGAGACTGGAGCCATGCCATGATAGGCAGTAACAATGTCGCCTTTTTGCATAGGTTGCAACATACGTAGACAGAAGGGATGAACGGGAGAAGGATGCCAGCGAAACAGTAATGCATTTCGCTGGCATAAACCGGGCGAGACTCTGAATCTTGATGTGGACACAGAGGAATTAACGATATAAAAATGCTGAAGAGTCAGTGAGTAACGTGTAAATAATGTATTTTTTATTTTTTGATGTAAGACCAAATACCATCCCTTACAGGATTCGGTATTATTTCCCTGGTGCGGCGAATATTGGCTTAATTTTGTGACGCTATCGACATATAATTAGCGTAAAACGTCGTGGCGTAAAATTATAGCACAAGAATAGAAAGCCATAAAAGGTAAAAAGCACCCTTGCCTGACAAAAATAATCATGATAGTCAATCGCTCGAAACTTAATAAGTTAGCAAGATAATAATGATCTATAGACTATTAACCAAAGCTAAATATTAATATTTATTTAATTAACACACCCTCAAGGAGGGCGGAATGTCACCATCAGCGGAACACATGACTGACTACATTCATAATTTGATTACGATGATCGAGTCCTTAAGCGAGCCATGGGGTATTAAGGATTTATCATCACGGCATATTTACATGAACAAAGCAGCCTATTTTTATACAAGCACACCGGAAAGATTTGATATCGAGGGGCGCTTTGATGATGAATTCCCTGCCAGTTGGGCAGAACTCTCCGATGATTTAAAAGAACACGACAGACTGACAGAGAATAGTGAGAAACGGGTGACAGTGATCGAAACACATTACTGGTATGGCAAAAAAACACTCACACCTTGTGTTAGCGAGAAGATTCCTATTTTTGATAGAAACAAGCTCTGTATTGGAACCATGTGGAGTGCCAGACAGTTAGATTCGCGTTCTCCCTTGATCTATATCAATCAGCAAAAACCCACCGTATTACACACGGAAATCGCTACCGATGTTTTTACACCGGCAGAGCTCGACATTATATTTCTGCTATTGCAGCGTTTTTCAAATAAGGAAATTGCCCGAAAAATGAATGTCTCGCCGAAAACAATAGAGAACAGAGTCTATAACATGTACCAAAAAACCGACACGCACTCTCTACCTCAGTTTGAAGCATTTTGTCGGAACCTTGGTGTAGACGGTTATATTCCCCGTTCACTCATCACGAAAGGCATTCAGTTTATATAAGCACATATATCCCTATGGAAAAAATAGATGACTACCCGGTCAGCCGCGTTCCGCTGAGTGTCCGGCTGCCTTTTTTCAATGTGGCATTAGTGCACATCGGCATGTTAACCGCGCTAGACCAGTTTATGTTAGGCGCGGTACTCGGCCATTCCATGACGTTAGGCCAGGCATTTCTCGCCATCTTTATTGGCAGCGCCATTTTTGGCGTAGTGACCGTAGGGCTGGGTTACGCGGGAATGAAAGAAGGGATGTCGGGCAGCCTGCTCGCACGCTGGTGCGGCTTTGGCCGTATTGGCTCCGTCCTGATTGGGCTGGTGATCGCCATTAGCCTCATCGGCTGGTTTGGCGTCCAGAATGCCGTATTCGCCAAAGCGCTTAACTTTGCGATGGCGGATAAGCTCGGCTTTGGCTGGTCTGCTGCGCTGTCCGGCATTGCGCTGACGCTACTGGTTGCCTTTGGTTTCAGGGCGTTGCGCTTCACGGCCAAAATTGCTGTGCCGATGTTTGTTATCGTCGTCGGTTATATTTCGATCATGACGCTCTCCGGCCACAATATTGCTGAACTGATCGCTTCTGCACCTAATGGTGAAGCCATTTCTATTAGCGCTGGCGCAACAATGGTTGTGGGCGGCTGTATCGTCGCGAGTTTGATTACTCCCGATATGACGCGCTATTCCCAAAAAGGGAAACACGTTTTCTGGATGACGATGATGTCGATTATCGTCGGGGAATTTATCGTGAATGGCCTCGCCATCATTATTGCCCGCGCGCTCAATACCGCAGACGTTGTGACGATTATGTCTCAGGCAGCTGGCGGCATCGGGCTAATTGCCGTGATATTTTCGACACTGCGTGTGAACGATATCAACCTTTATTCCTCCTCTTTGGGAATCGCCAATGCAATAGAGGGCGTCACGGGGAAGAAACTACGCTATGTCTCGATCACGCTGGTAATTGGACTCATCGGCACACTGCTTTCCGTTGCCGGTATTCTTGACCGCTTTATCGATTTCCTGACGCTATTAGGCGTACTGTTCCCACCGATTATCGGGGTGATGCTGGTTGATTATTATATTTTGCGCACCCACAAAGTATTGCTCGAAACCAGTCGTGCCGAAGGCCTATTACCCGACAGCGCACAAACACCGCTGATTGGCTGGCCCGCTATTATTGCCAGCATTGCCGGTGCTATCGTCGGATTAGCCTTTGAGTGGGGGGTACCGGCATTTAATTCGCTACTGGCAGCCAGCCTGCTTTATTGGTTAATAAAGTATTACACCAATAACCACGTTTATTTTAGGAAACTCGGGCATAAGCAAAATTTAAAATGAAATAGGTAACAAGATAAAATTAATCTATAATCCAGTCGGCCTCTTCTTACAGAGGCCGATATGTTTTTTACTTAAGCAAAATAGATCCTAAATAATTCGAGTTACATGCAGGCGGCGACGCAGTAAATCCCCTGGAGCTTACCTCAGTAAGTGACTGGGGTGAACGAGGAGCCAACGTACAGGTAACTTGAAGTATAACGGATATAGGCCATGATGGCCTTGGGATGGGGTCTTATATATCAACGAGGAATTCTCTCTCGTGAAATAATAAGGCTGATTAGCAATAGTCATGCTAGGAAAAGGATTTATGCCAAAAATAAAAACACTTCTCACGCCACTAAACTGTCTACTCGTTTTAAGTGGCGCATTGATGGTCAATACGGCAAACGCCGCTGAGGCTTGTGTCGCGGGCAACTGGCAGGTGGATAATTCCATCACCGATATGCCTTCCGTGAAATACCAGACTGAGCACTTTGCCTTCCGCTGGAATAATAACGACGTTAACCGTAATGATGCAGTTGCCGCGGGGCAGAAGCTGGAACAAATTTGGGATAAGTTTATTAAACAAATTGAGTTCCCCGAGCCTTATTGCAAACAGACCGTGAAATATAAAGCCAATATTCACATCGACCCGACCTTTGGGCTCAGCGGAGGTATTGCGGGCGGTGGCAGCATGGGGATGTGGATCGGCCCAGCGTCACTCAAGGATAACTGGGGGCTGGCGCACGAATTTACCCATGCGCTGCAAGGGCAAACCGGCGGCTTCCAGAGTTCAGGCGATAACTACGTTGGCTGGATTTGGGAATCCCACGCGAACTGGATGACGCACCAGATGGATGAATTCCGCGGTACGTCGGCACACTGTTCGGAAATGCAGGTCAACTACTCACATATTTATCTGGGTTCAACGCGTAACCGCTACTGCAACTGGCAGTTTATGGAATACCTGAAGAATCGCTTTGGCTATGGTGCCATCAACGATATGTGGGCAAAAGCGCCGAAATGGGGCGAAAGTGGTCAATCGACTGCCGATCCGCTGTCCGTTTTGCGTAGCAACATGGGCTGGAGCCAGTCTGAATTCAACGACGTCTTCGGCGACTGGGCGATGCACAACGTCAACTGGGATTACGTCGATCCAGACGGTTTCGATCGTGGCCGTTTCTATCGTTCAACCTACGGCGGCTATAGTGCGGTACAACCCAACCAGAATAACGCCGACCGTTTGCTGAGAACCACGACGCTTGAGCCGGTTGTTGGTGCCAGCGCCAGCCTCCGTCGCTTCTCCGTACCGTTCGATCAGGCTCCGCAGCAGTTGGGCTACAACATCGTCCGGCTGATCCCGGAAAGTGGCGCGACGAAAATCACCGTCAAATTCCGTGGCATGGTGCAGAGTAAATCGGCCATTACCCGCTTCCCTGGGCTGAAAAACGATCCGGCAACCATGCCGCAGCCTAATTCCGACTGGCGTTGGGGGATTGTCGCTGTCGGCTCGGACGGCGTTTCTCGCTACAGTGAATTGCAGCGCGGCGCATCTGCCACGGTGAAAAACTTCACGATTCGTCAGGACGATCGCGGCATTTACATGGTGGTCATGGGCACGCCGTCGCAAATGCAGAAGATCAAGTGGGATCAGGCTTATTACTCCCTTTACCGCTATCCGTGGATGGCTGATTTCACCGGCGTCTGGCCGGAAGGCAGCCAGCCTGGCGCACCGAACCCAACCGCTAACGGTTCCCGTCACGCCAACGGCGGCGGCTGGGTATCCAACGCAGCCAATGTCGCCCCTACCGCGTACGTCGGGCCTTACGCTCGCGTCATCGGCGGGACGGTGAGGGATAACGCCAGAATTGAAGATCGTGCAACGATTCTGAGCGGGACAGTGGAAGGACGCGCCGTTGTCAGCGGCCTGACGGTGCTACAGGGCAATACCGTGGTACGCGATAACGCGCGGCTGCATACGGTCTTCATGGGGCCGGGAGCGTTTGAGCGCGGCATTGTGCTGTCAGGCAATGCGCAGATGCGTGGAGATGCGGAAATTCGCGGCACTTCCGCGTCGCAGGGCGTGTTCTATGGCTTTATTGATGAAAATGAAGTCAGAAGCAGCGCAGCGGGTGCTTACCTGACCGAAGCCGTGCCAGAAGTAACGGCCGTTCCGGTCTACAGCACGAAGTAATATCACCACAAAAAAGGATCCGAGAACCACGTTACGTTGATTCTCGGATCCCCATAAATACACAGGCCGCCATGATGGCGGCCTGTTTGCATAGCACAGACTCTTAGAACAGTGCGCCAGGCGGCACGTCTTTATAAGTATTCAGGTAAGCCGCCAGCATTTTTTTAAAGAAGTTACGCACTTTTTTCACCTTGGTTTGACTTAATTCGTTATTTTAATGACGCGATGGAATGACTTTTTAGCGATGACTTGTCTTAATGGCAGTGCCCCGCTTTATGGTGATGAATTGTACACCCTTGTTGAGCAAAAGCACATTTTTTGTGACGTAAGTCACACAATAAAATTCACCTGCCCCCTCCCCCAATCCACCCTATACCCACGCTGATTTTCTTTTGTTGCGAATCATTACCATCAGTGACCAATACGCCGCTGGCTATGCTATGCTCATGATGAAAGACGAAATTTTAGTCACTGTCCGTTATCAATTGAGCGCCATTCACTGTCGGTTAGCACACTTTTTCGCGCACAGTCACCACCGTTTCGCCATTGGTTATTCGCTGATGAAGGCCCGTTCCGACCCCCATGGAAACCTGGAAACTTAACCTCTTCTCTGCCTGGCTGGGATGTTTTTTCACCGGGCTGGCCATGAGCCAGATATTACCCTTCTTGCCGCTGTACATTGAGCAGCTTGGCGTTCACTCGCACGAGTCGCTAAGCCTGTGGTCCGGTTTGATCTTCAGTTCGTCTTTCCTCGTCTCAGCCGCCGTTGCGCCACTGTGGGGAAGCCTCGCCGACCGTAAAGGGCGAAAGCTCATGCTGCTGCGCGCCGCACTCGGCATGGCGATCGTGATGTCGTTACAAGGGTTAGCAACCAACGTATGGCACCTGTTCATCCTGCGCACGCTCATGGGGCTGACCTCTGGGTACATTCCCAACGCGATGGCGCTGATCGCCTCACAGGTTCCGCGTGAAAAAAGCGGCTGGGCGCTGGGCATGCTATCGACCGGACAGATCGCTGGCGTCATTCTCGGCCCCCTATTCGGCGGCTTTATGGCCGACTACATCGGGCTGCGCATCGTCTTTTTCATCACCGGTGGCATGCTGTTTACCAGCTTCCTGATTACGCTTTTCGCGATTAAAGAGAGCGTGGTTAAAGTCACCAAAGAGAATCGACTCAGCGGAAAAGCCGTCTTCGCGTCGCTGCCGTATCCGGCGCTCATCATCTGCCTGTTCATTACGACAATGATGATCCAGATGGCGAATGGCTCCATCAGCCCCATCCTGACCTTGTTCATCCGCGATCTGGCTCCCGGCACCGACAATATTGCCTTTATCAGCGGCGTGATTGCCGCGATTCCCGGCGTGTCCGCCCTGCTATCCGCCCCACGACTTGGCCGTTTAGGCGACCGGATCGGCGCACATCGCGTCCTGATCGCCGCACTGGCGATCAGCGTACTGCTGTTTCTGGTCATGGCGATGGTACAAAGCCCTACACAGCTCGGCATCCTGCGCTTTCTGCTGGGCTTTGCCGATGGCGCACTGATGCCAACCGTGCAGGCGCTGTTAGTCAAATACAGCAGCCAGCAGGTAACAGGCCGCATCTTCGGCTATAACCAGTCATTCATGTATCTGGGCAACGTCCTGGGGCCGCTAGTGGGGTCCGGCGTGTCCGCTCTGATGGGCTTCCGCTGGGTGTTCGTCATCACCGCCGTTCTGGTGCTGTGCAATACGCTACAACTCTTTTTCGCTTTCAGGAAACCGCACGGAAAGGGATAACGATCCGGCCAGCGACTCTGCTGGCCATTCATTTATCTCGCTTAGCCCCCCGCCCTATGTACCCCTCCCTTTCTCAGGGAATTCCTCCCTTGTTATAAATGATGTAAAAACATCAAAAAAACTTATTTTTTGACAAAAAATTACCACTTAAACGTATCCATATGAAAAATTAATCACATAAATGTAAAAAAAATTAAACAAACCCTACCTATATTGGCTGCTTTGTTTCGGCGCCACGCGAATTGCCCTGTTCAGACATTCAGACATTCGCGCCTGTAGGGAAGTGAGTAATGAGAAACTGGAACGAACCCAAGAAGCAAAAAGCCCACATCGATTTGGTTCCCATGATCGATGTGATGATGTTCCTGCTGGTCTTTTTTGTGCTGATCAGCATGAACGTTATTCCTGCGCTAGGCCTGAAAACGCAGCTCCCCGCCGCAGGCAGCGCACAGCAACTTAAGCCGCAGAAAAAAGCGATCATCACACTTGGCGCACAGGATCATCTTGAGCTGGACGGACAGCCGATGGCCCTGAGCGATCTCGTTACGACGCTGCAACAGCAGCAGCAAGATCAGCAAACCACCATCATTATCAACAGCGATAAAAGCGTCGAGGTTGAACGTCTGGTCGCCGTGATGGATACCCTGCGTCAGGGTGGGTTCTCGTCCATTTCTATCGCTACCCGGAAATTGTGACATGTATCAGCTCTATCGCTCCCGCCACGCCATCAGTTGGTTGCCGTTGCCGGTCTTTGCCACCTGCCTGTTCTTCGCCAGCCAACAGCCGCCGCTGAAAGTTCAGCAGCAGTACGACGAAACGGCCATGGCGCTCACGCTGGCTGAACCGGAACCGATTCCCCAGCCCGAACCGATTCCTGAACCTGAGCCAGAACCGGTGCCACAACCTGAACCCGAGTCTGAGCCGACGCCGGTTAATGAACCCGATCCGATCATAGAAGCCCCGCCGGTTACGCCTCCGAAACCGGAGGTGAAGCCGAAGCCTAAACCAGAGGTTAAGCCCAAGGCGGAAACCAAACCTAAGCCAACACCCACGCCAGCCAAGCCGACGACACCACGCCCGGAAGCTCCGGCCAAGCGCCCGGCACCGTCTGCCCCTTCCGCGCCGTCGGTAAATGTCGCCGCGCTGGAAAATAGCTATGCGCAGGCGCTGCGTGCGCAGCTTGAACAAACCAAGCGCTATCCAACCGGACGTCAGGCGTCACTCGAACGTCCCGAAGGTCGCGTTGAAGTCTGGCTGGAGGTCGATCGCACAGGACGCGTCATCGATTCCGGCATCAGCAGCAAAGCACGCAGCATGCTGCTAAATCGAGCGGCGCAAGCCAGCCTACAGAGCATAAAACAGGTTCGGGCCTTCCCCGCCGACGCCTTTGCAGGACAAAACACAAAACGCTTTTTAGCCACGTTCGATTATCAGGCGCAGTAGTGTTCCGCGCCTGAGCAAGAGAGTGAATCAGCAAAAATAACGTCAACAACATGTTGATTAATAAACCACTGATAATACTGGGATTGTCAAATGAAACCGTTCAAACTTTCTGGGATATGTTTGTCCGTCGTCGGCGCATTACTGGCAGGCTCCGCGCTGGCGGAAGACGCGACAGATGTCGGCACGATCAACGTACAGGGACAACCACTCGGCGCAGGATTAATGGTGCAGGAAGACAGCGCTAAATCACGCTCGACCGTGACAAAAGACGCGCTGGATAAGATGCCCGCAACAGGCAACGCCATTGATAAACTGAAATACACCGCAGGCCTGAACGTCAGCAGCAACGACGCCAGCGGCTTAAGCGGCGTCAGCTATACCATGCGCGGCATGAGTGCGGATCAGGTCGGCCTGTCATCCGACGGCATTCCCGTCAATGACTCCGGCGACTACGCCGTGTACCCGAACGGCATGGGCGACCCGGAAAACCTGGAGCAGATCTTCGTTACCCAGGGTTCATCAGAAATGGACGGCCCGCACATCGGGGCCAGCGGCGGCAACATCGGGCTGGTTTCCCACCGTCCAGCGAAAGAATTTGGCGGCTTCGTTAAACAGACGTTCGGCAGCAACAACCTCAGCAAGACCTTCGCACGTCTGGAAACCGGTCAACACAACGGCTTCAGCAGTTGGCTCTCCTACTCGTATACCGACTCCGACAAATGGCGCGGCGCAGGCTATTCCCGTGCCGATAAAGTCGAGTGGAACGGCCTGTATGAACATGAAAATGGCCACAGCAGCAGCCTGATTATGAAATACAATCAGCAAGATACCATCAACTACTCAACGCTGAGCAAACGGCAGTTCGAGCAAAACGGGCGTAAGATGGATTACGCCACGACGCCGGTTTACAACAGCCGTGGACAAATTTCCCAATACTACAAACTCAACCGCAATAACTTTGAAACGCTGAATGTCACGTTCACGCAGAAATTGCAGTTGCGCGATAATCTGGCGCTGACGTTACAGCCCTACTATTTCTCAACGAACGGCGGCAGCTTCAGCAGCGGGAGCGCCAGCGTGTTATCCGCGACGTCAGATCGCGCGGGTAACTACGATCTCAGCAATCTGACCTCCAACACCTACTACCGCCCATCGTGGACGGAAACCTGGCGGCCGGGTATCACCACCAAGCTGAAATGGGATCTTAGCGACGAGCATAGTCTGGATATCGGCTACTGGTTCGAGCGTGCCCGCCAGCGTCAAACGCAACCGTTCATTCCGATTAAGAGCGACGGCACGCCGGCTAACATCTCCGGCAAACCCGGCGACGCGGATCAGATCACCGACGCGAACGGGAAAGTGGTTCAAGGCCGTAACCAGTTTACCGTCACACCTGCCCATAAAATCTGGGTGCAGGACACCTGGTTCTTCTCACCAGAATGGACGTTCACCGGCGGTTTGGCCTATCAGCACGTAGAACGTGACGGTACTAACCTTGGCAGCTTGTATAACGTCGCAGAGAAAAAGAACAAGAAGTACCACGAATTCCTGCCCAGCTTTAACGCGGCCTACCGCATCAATACCGAAAATCAGGTGTTCTATAACATCACGCGCAACATGCGTACCCCGCCCAACTACGTCTTGTACAACGTTGGCGATTCCATCAATACCAAACCTGAGCTGAGCTGGAATCAGGAACTCGGCTGGCGCTTCCAGGATGAGGACATGCTGCTGAGCGCCTCGCTGTTCTTTATCCGCTTTACCGATCGTCAAATCTCCAGCCGTAACGCCGATGGCGACTACGAAATGATCAACGCCGGGAAAGTGGAAAACAAAGGTCTGGAGTTGGAATGGAGCGGCAAACTGCCACATAGCTTCAACTACTTTGCGGCTTACACCTATACCGACACCGAGCAGAAAAACAATCTCGCCACCAGCGGTAGCCAGCTCCCCACCACGGGCAAGCAGGTCGCCAACGCGCCGAAAAATATGCTCAACCTCGGACTGGGCTATGACGATGGCCTCTACTATGCCGGTGTAAATAGCCGCTATGTCGGATCGTTCTACGGCGACATGACCAATGACGAGAAGATCGGTGGACGTACCGTTTTCGATCTCAGCGCCGGTGTCTATCTGCCAGTGGATAAGAAGATCGTGAAAAGCGCCACCTTACGCTTTGGCGTCAACAACCTGTTCGACAAAGAGTACCTCGACTCCGCGCGTTCAGTGAGCTTCAACTCAAGATCGTATAACGGCGTATCGGCAGGCACACCGTTTTACAACGTCGGGGAAGAACGCACCTTCAGCGCCTCACTGGAAGCCACGTTCTAATCCAATAATGTCATACGCCAGCGCGGTTTCCCGCGCTGGCGCTCATCACAAACAACGCCCAACAAGGCAATAGAAGGATCAGGTCATGAACGCCGATATGCTGCACGAGATTATTTTCTACGTCATGTACGCCTCACTGGTGATCGCCCTGATGATCATCATCGAACGCAGTCTCTACTTTTCCTATACGCGTCGGCAGGCCAAACGGCTGGAACGCGCGCTAACGGCGGATATTCGCCACGTCCACGATCTGCCGGACGCGCTGACACAGCGCCCCAGTCTGCCCATCGCCGTCGTCACGCCCGTGCTGGCGCAGTCACATCAGGCAGAAAACCGCGATGCGCTTAACGACCTGATCGACGCACAATATCTGCAAAGTAAGCCGCAGCTGTCGCGTGGACTATGGATTCTGGAAACCGTCGTCACCGCAGCACCGTTACTGGGGCTGCTCGGTACCATCATGGGGATTATCGAAACCTTCAAAGCGCTATCTGCCGCTGGCATCTCCGACCCAAGCCAGGTTTCTGCCGGAATGGGAACCGCGTTGTACGCGACCGGACTGGGGATCGCCATCGCGCTGGTTTGCCTGCTGGGGAACAATTTCCTGCAAAGCCGAATGGAACACATCAACGAAATGCTGAAAGTCCTGCTGATTCGCGCCGGAATGCCGCATACTCGCCAACAGAAAGCGGGCCCAGCTGTAACGCACCATTCCCTGACAGACAGTGCAATGACAGACAAAGCAATGGCGGAGAAACGCTATGCTTAATCGTGGTGGTTTCACGAGTTCAGGGCGATGCTGGAAGCATTACATCAACACACTGCTGACAGGAGGCGTATTGTTTATTGTGAGTGCGTCAGCCCATGCCAACGCCAGCGCGAGCGGCTACCGCATTCCCGGCTATGAATTAGTGTATGACGCCCCGGTGGAAACCACGCTGACCGCCCCCGATCTACGCCCCAGCGATGCGGTGTGGATATCGCTGTTTGATCATGCCCAGCACACCATTGAGTTAGGCCAATTCTATGTCGCGAATCAGGCGGGAACGCGCTTTGATACCGTCTTACAGCATCTGCGTGCCGCCGGAGAACGCGGCGTACGAATCCGCCTGCTGCTTGAAGAAAAAGGGCTAAAAATTTCCACGCAGGACACGCTGGAACAGCTCAAAACGATTCCGAATCTGGAACTGCGCGTGATTCCCTTTGAACGCCTGAGCGGCGGTATTGTGCATGCCAAATACCTGCTGGTTGATGGCAAACAGGCTTACATGGGTAGCCAGAACCTTGACTGGCGAGCGCTGGAGCACATTCACGAAACGGGATTATTGATCGACGATCCCCACGTTGTGACTCAGATTAGCGCTATTTTTGAACAAGACTGGCAGGCACAGGCGCGACTGACCCAAGGCGAAACCGTTCCGCCGCTGCCCGCCGCAACGCAACCCGCTGACCGCTCCGGCAACTATCTGGTTGCCAGCCCCAAAGCGTTTAATCCCGCTGGCGTGGTAGATTCCGAAGAAGAACTCCCCCGCCTGTTGGACGAAGCCCAGCAACTGGTCCGCATTCAGGTGATGGATTACGTCCCACTCTCCTACGGCCCGGATAAAACGCGCCCGTACTACGCGGTGATCGATAACGCGATTCGCACCGCCGCCGCACGCGGCGTACAAGTCGAGCTGATGGTGTCCGAATGGAGCACCAAAATGCCGAATATCGCTTACCTGAAAAGTCTGGCAGTGCTACCCAACATCCAGATAAAAACGGTGTCTATACCCCAAGCCAGCGGCGGCTTCATTCCTTTTGCTCGCGTGATTCACAGTAAGATCATGACCATCGACGGCAAGAAAGCCTGGATCGGCACCAGCAACTGGAGCGGCGGCTATCTGGATAACTCGCGCAATCTGGAGATGGTGATTCAGAACCCAGCGATGGCACAGCGGGTAGACATGCTTTATACACAACTGTGGAACAGCGAGTACGCGCATCCTCTGCGCATTGATTATGATTACCCGCGGCCCGATCCGGGTGGCATGAAAGAGAAAGAGAAGGAAAACAGCCCTTCGTCCACGATAGTCGGTACGGTCAACGCACCGTAGCCACCACCAGAATGACATTTGATGGGGAATAGCATGAAACATACGTTGTTAGCACTGCTGGTTGCCGGATTTTTGCCGTTCAGCGTTCAGGCCGAAGGTGAGAAAGTGACGCGCTACGTCGTCACCTTCCCAGCCAGCGAACGCGTTGCCTATCAGGGCAAATTCGCCCAGAACTTCCCCAACGGTCTGCCTGTCGGTATTGGCTCCGGCCTCTATTTCACCGGCAAACAGGGCGACGATCTGATGTTCACCACCGTCACCGATCGCGGCCCGAATGCCGATGCACCACTGGTCGGTGAGAAAGAAGCCAAGATCTTCGCCAGCCCTGACTACGCACCGCTGATGATGGATATTCGGGTCAGCGCGAAAGCTGCCGAGGCGATCAACGCCCGTCCGCTGCACGATGCCGAGGGTAATATCACCGGCTTGCCGCTGCCCGCGGACGTTATCGGTACCACCAACGAAGTGGCGCTGAACGATGCGCTGCAACCGCTCAGCACCAGCCAGCGCGGTCTGGACACCGAAGGTATTACGCCGGATGGCAAAGGTGGCTTCTGGCTGTGTGACGAATACGGCCCGTTCCTGATCCACGTTGATGCCAGCGGGAAGATCCTGCAAAAATTCGGGCCGACGCCTGCGGGCAACGAACACTCGGTTGCCAGCGGCTTACCGAATATCATTAAGTGGCGTCAGCCGAATCGAGGTTTTGAAGGGCTGACGCGCCTGCCGGACGGTACGATCGTCATGGCCGTGCAAAGCACGCTGGATATCGACGGCAAAAGCAAAAACAAAGCGCAGTTTACGCGTCTGGTGATGTTTAACCCGGAAACCAAAACCAGCCGTATGGTGGGCTACCCCATCAACATCGACAGCTATAAGAAAGCAAAGGATGCCAAGATCGGCGATATCGTCGCGCTGGATAATCAGCGTATTCTGCTGGTCGAGCAAGGCGCGGATAAAGACAAGCAAATGCAGAACCGCATCTATCTGGTCGATCTCAGCAAGGCGAGTGACCTGACACCGTTCGATGCTGACGGTAAATCGCCGGAGTTTGACGATCTCGCCCAGTTGGAAAAACGTGGCATTACGCTGGCGAGCAAGCAGGAGCTGGTGGATCTGCGTAAGCTCGGCTGGCAGCAGGAGAAAGTGGAAGGTCTGGCGCTGGTCGATAAGCAAACGCTGGCCGTCATTAACGACAACGATTTTGGCCTGCAATCCGTGCTGCAATCACCGGTGAAAGCGAAAGATAAGGCGGACGACTATCAGGTTACTGCCGATGGCAAACTGACGCGAGATGGCAAGGCAGTTGAGACGACGTTAGCCATCAAACCGTTGGAGAAGCCAGAAGCCGATAACGAACTGTGGGTGATTACCCTGCCACAGCCGATCAGGTAGTCTTCTGTGAAATGGCTTCCACCGGAGACGGGGAAGCCACTGTTCAACACACTCAGGTCAACGCGTTCAGGCGTGCTCGAACCAGTCGCTATTCTGTTGCGCAATCGGCGTGATCGAATAGATCATTTCCTGCAAATGTTCACGAATCGCTTTTTCGGCAGCATCAGGATCGCGCGCTTTCAGAGCGCTAAAAATCAGGTAGTGCTGTTGGATCAGACTGGGCGGTGGTGAAACCTGGCTCAGACTGAGAAAACGTACGCGGTCCATCGTCGCTTTAATCGATTCGATGGTTTCCCACGCCAGTGGACAGTTGGCAATTTGCGTCAGAAGCTGGTGGAAGCTGTCATCAAGGCTGAGAAACTCGCGCACCTGATCATTCTGCGCGGCCAGTTCCTGACGGCGTAAGTTGTGCTCCAGCGTAAGCAGATGTTCTTCCGTCACCATTTCTGCCGCCCGGCGCACAATCGCACACTCCAGAGCCTGACGGATAAAGCGGGCATCCGCCACGCGCTGTTCGGAGATCTTCATCACAAACGTGCCGCGCTGCGGCATGATCTGCACCAGTCCGGCCTCTGCCAGCTTGATAAAAGCCTCTCTGACCGGCTGGCGGGAAACGTCAAAACGCACAGAAATTTCTTTTTCAGACAGCAGTTTACCCGGCGGAATATTGCATTCCACAATGTCTTTGCGCAGTACGCGATAAATTTGCTGGTTGACTGGTTCGTTGTTGTTGATCTGAAAAGAGGTGTCCATGCCGCTGTGCTTACCCGAGAAATTTACCGCTTATGATACACGCTTAGCGCGGTGAGTGTCAGTGTTACAACGCCTGTCGTGGTGAGATCGGGGACACAGGGCAAGGCATCGTCGGCATTCGCCTCATCCTGTGTTGTTTTATGATTCGCGGCTATCTCATGCAGTTACGCGACGGCTACCGCCGTCGCGCTTTCATCCTACCAGTTGGTATCCTGCAATGTTTCCTTCACGCCCTTCGCTAATAGCGACAGGTAATGCTGCGTCACCGCATCAACAAAGACGGGGTTCTTCGGTAAGTCTTCACCAAAAATCGCCGTCAGCGTCAGCAGCGCCGCGACTCGGCTTTCGCCTTCCGGGCTGCGTTGCACCGTTTCAGCGATCAAATCTTTCAGCGGATCGCTAATTTCAATCGGTTTTCCTTGCTCATCCACGCCGCCCACATAGCGCATCCATCCCGCCACGCCGAGCGCCAGCGCATCAAAACGGCTGCCGCGTGCCAGATGCCAGCGGATCGAATCCAGCATCCGCTGTGGCAGTTTTTGCGAACCGTCCATCGCAATTTGCCAGGTGCGGTGTTTTAACGCACGGTTGCGATAGCGATCCAGCAGCGCATCCGCATAGGCGGCGAGATCGACACCCTGCGTACGCAGTGTCGGCGCCTGTTCACGCAGCATCAGATGATGCGCCGCCGCGACCAGGTCGCTGTCCTGCATGCACTCGCTGATATGCTGATAGCCAGCAAGGTAGCCCAGATACGCCAGAAACGAGTGGCTGCCGTTCAGCATACGCAGCTTCATTTCCTCAAACGGCAGAACATCCTGCACCAGCTCCGCACCGGTTTTTTCCCACGCGGGACGGCCGTTGACGAAGTTATCTTCAACCACCCATTGGAAGAACGGTTCACAGGCGATCCCCGCGGGATCGACGACGCCCAGTTGTCCCTGAATTGTCTCCAGCGTTTCTTCGGTGATAGCCGGAACAATTCTGTCTACCATCGTGGACGGAAAGGTGACATGCTGTTCAATCCAGCGCGCCAGTTCGATATCCTGCAACTCGGCCAGTTGCACGATCACGTTACGCGTGACGTGCCCGTTTTCCGGCATATTGTCGCAGGACATCACGCTGAATGCCGGTAGCTGGCGTTCCCGTCTGCGTTTGATGGCAGCCAGAATCACACCGGGCAGGGAGCGTGGTTCTGCGGGTAACCCCAGATCGTGGCAAATCAGCGGATGTTCACTATTTAACTGCCCCGTCGCCGGATGGTGGCAATAGCCTTTCTCCGTGACGGTAATCGACACAATGGCGATATCTGGCGCGCTCAGCGCTTCCAGCACCGCCTCGATGCCTTCGACTTCCGCGTGCAGCGCGCGGGTTGCCACGCCGATGACCCGGCTATTCCAGCCGCTGTCCGCCATTTCGGAAACCGACCACAGCAAATCCTGCTGGCGAATGGCTTCAATCTGCTGCTCGCCGCCAATCAGGTTAATTTCGCAATAGCCCCAGTCGCTACCGTGCTCCGCCGCCAGCTTATCGGCACAGACCGCCTGATGCGCCCGGTGGAATGCGCCAAAGCCAATATGCGCAATACGTGTTTTTAGCTGACTGCGGTCGTAACGCGGCACCACAACCTGCGGTTTAAGAGTAGAAAATTCACTGATACTCATCGTTATCCCTGATAGGTGATTCAAAAAATATGTCTGTGCCCTAAATGATTCGAGTTGCAGACAGGTCAACTCATCTGCAACTCGAACAATGACAATCTGAACGTTACGCCGCGTCTTCTAATGCATCCAAGTCACGGTCTTTCACTTCCGGCATACAGATAGCTGCAAATAAACCGATCACAGAATAAACAATCATCATCGCGACAATCGGCCACCAGGAACCGGTCATGTTGCAGAAAATACCCGCTAACACCGGACCAAAACCAACGGCAACCAAACCACCGGTTTCTTTGGCAATCGCCATTTGCGTAAAGCGGCTGCGTCCACCGAATATTTCCGCCATGGTGATATTTTCCAGCGCAAATAATCCCAGTACCGCGAAGTTATGAATAATGATAATGCTGACGACAATCACGTTAACGCTATTCTCTTTATCAACGATAAGAGACAGCATTGGGTAGGCTAACAATATCGCCGAGATATTCAGAATAATATACGGTACGCGGCGACCAATTTTATCCGAGAGCCATCCTAATAATGGAATGGTGATGAAACCAATAATGGAGCTGATCATCAATGCATCGGTCGGAATAGATTTATTGAACAACAGCGTTTGGACTAAATATCCCGCGAGGAAGGTCTGAATTAATCCTGAATTTCCCGCCTGTCCGAAGCGTAATCCTGTTGCCAGCCAAAACGCCTTGCTTTTGAACATGGACAGTACTGATTTTTGCTCGCTTTGCTCAACCACCAGAGCAGGTGACGGCTCTTCAGTGCCCGAGACATCATTACTCACTTTTTCGAAAACCGGGCTTTCTTTCAGGTTCATACGCAGCCAGATCGCGAAGATCATCACGACTACGCTGGCCAGGAACGGTACACGCCAACCCCACGCCAGTAACTCTTCTCTTGAGAGGGCAAAAAACATGACGGCCCAGATAGCCGTAGCACTGAGCGTGCCACAGTTGGTACCCATTGCAACCAATGAGGAAATAATCCCGCGTTTCCCTTTCGGCGCGTATTCAGCCAGCATGGTACCGGCACCGGAAATCTCGGCACCCGCCCCTAACCCCTGCACGATACGCAAGGTCACCAGCAAGATGGGCGCGAAAATACCAATCTGTGCGTAGGTTGGTAGTACGCCAATTAACGTGGTACAGATCCCCATCATGGTAATGGTGATAAAGAGTACTTTCTTTCTACCGATGGAGTCCCCCATACGGCCGAAAATAAAGGCACCGACGATACGTGCGACATAGCCTGCGCCGTAGGTTCCCATTGCCAGAATCAGCGCCATTGCAGCCGATTGTTCAGGAAAGAATATTTCATGGAAGACCAATGCCGCACCGAGCGAATACAATTGGAAATCCATGAATTCTAATGCGGTGCCCAGCCAGCCGGACACCGCCGCCTTGACTAAATCAGAGGTACTTCTTACAGGCTTATCTTGTCCAGATGCGATTTGCGTATTCATATATATACTCTCGACGATTTGTAATTATGGTAGAGCACAGTAAGTAAAATTACCGTTCATCATGGTGTCGCAATCCACTCCAGCCCGTTATTAATGGTCTGGAGTGATTAAGAGAGAAATAATTACTTCAAAGGAATCATTATATTATTATGTAGCCGATATAGTTTTTCCTTTTATACATCCCCTGTTGCCAATAACGTGTCATGCATCATTAAATGTCAGCAGGACTTTGCAGCAGCGTTTTTGATCTTTTTCAAAAACTTCAATTGCCTGTACAACCTCCTGATAATCAAACCGGTGGGTAATCAGTTTTGCCGGATCGATGCGTTTTGCTTTCAGCCACTCAATCACGATTGGGAATTTGTTGGCATTCAAGCGCGATGAGAAAATGGAAATCTCTTTGCTGGTTATTCCCTGTTGGCTGACCTGGCAAGGCTCGCTGGAAAAGCCCATGATGGCGATGCGTGCCGCAGGAGAAGCAATCGTAATCGCTTCCTGCAAAATAGATGGATGGCAGGCAGCATCAACAATCAGCGTAGGCTTGATATTCAGCGCTTCCAACTCGTCTTTTAATGACAGCGATGCGTTGTTAATGACCCTGTCCGCGCCGCTGCGTAATGCCATATCCAGACGTTCAGGAATGCGATCGACGACGATGACTTCCTTCACGTTGAACACGCCTTTCAGTACCTGAACCGAGGTCAACCCCATCGGTCCCGCACCATAAATCAGGGCGACATCCTGCTCCGTCGGCTTCACCTGTGCGGTCACGTTGGCTGAAATCGTGAAGGGCTCGACCATCACAGCAAACTCATCAGGAATCTCATCCGGGATGATGTGCGCGTTCTTCGCCGGTACGGCAGCGTACTCGCTGAATCCGCCGTCACGATGCACACCCAACACCACCAGCGAAGTACAGACGTTCGGCTTGCCGATTGAGCAAGGGTAGCAGTGACCGCAACTCACTACCGGGTCGACCGAAACGCGTTCGCCCAGACGGGATGCCTCCACGCCCTCACCCACAGCCTCAATCACGCCGAAAAATTCATGCCCGATCACGCGCGGATATTTGGCAAAAGGGTTATGCCCGCGATAGATGTGGCTGTCCGAGCCACAGATACCAGCCAGCTTTACCTTCACACGAACTTCACCTGCCGCTGGCTGTGGAATAGGACGTTCTTCAATCACCAGCGAATTCGGCTGCTGTATCACAATGCTTTTCATATTTTGGCCTCTGATTACCTATTCCACTCTTACCAGTTCCACAACGTGCCGTCTTCCAGACGGGCAACCGGCAGATAAGCGGGGTCATAGGGGTATTTGGCCGCCAGCTTTTCATCAAACTCAATGCCTAACCCCGGTTTTTCGCCTGGGTGCATGTAGCCGTTATCGAATGTCCAGTTATGCGGGAACACTTCCAGCATTTGCTCCGAATACCCCATGTACTCCTGTACGCCGAAGTTTGGCACCCAGAGGTCAAAATGCAGCGCCGCCGCCATGCAAATAGGCGACAGATCCGACGGCCCGTGCGAACCGGTGCGCACCTGATAAAGTGACGCAAAGTCGGCGATGCGACGCATGCCGGTAATCCCGCCTGCGTGGGTAATCGTGGTGCGGATGTAGTCGATCAGCTGTTCTTCGATCAGCTGTTTACAATCCCAAATACTGTTAAAGACTTCACCCACCGCAATCGGCGTAACCGTGTGCTGACGGATTAAACGGAAGCACTCCTGATTTTCCGCAGGCGTTGGGTCTTCCATCCAGAACAGACGATAGTCTTCAATGCTTTTACCAAAGCGCGCCGCTTCAATCGGCGTCAGGCGGTGGTGCATGTCGTGCAGCATGTGTTCGTTGAAGCCAAACTTGTCACGCACCGCTTCAAACAGCTTAGGCGTGAAATCAAGGTATTTTTCTGTCGACCACAGTTGCTCTTCCGGCAAGTTACCTTTCGTCGCTGGCTCATACGCCAACCCTTTGCCTTTCGCCATGCCGTAGGTGGTTTTCATACCCGGCACGCCGCACTGCACGCGGATCGCCTTGAAGCCCTCATCGCGATGCTTGGCGTAATCGTCCAGCACTTCATCAATCGAGTGACCCGTGGTGTGGCAATACACCATGACGCCCGTGCGCGATGCGCCGCCCAGCAGTTGGTAGAGCGGCATGTTGGCGGCTTTGGCCTTGATGTCCCACAGCGCGGTATCGACTGCCGAAATGGCAGACATCGTCACCGGGCCACGACGCCAGTACGCGCCTTTGTAGAAATACTGCCAAATATCTTCGATCTGGTGCGCATCGCGGCCAATCAGCTGCGGACACACATGGTCTTTGAGGTAAGAGGCGACCGGCAGCTCACGCCCGTTGAGCGTCGCATCGCCGAGGCCGGTTAATCCGCTATCTGTCGTAATTTTCAGGGTGACAAAGTTCCGTCCCGGGCAGGTGACAAACACTTCAGCGCTGACAATCTTCACGTTACTTATCCTTCTGTGCATGTAGCCATTCGTTTATGCTGACTACCATACAAGTATATTAATCGAGATAATTTGAATCACCTCACATTTATTCACATTTGCAACATTTATCTAAAACCCATGAAGGTCGGGAAGAGAAACCGAGGTGCGCCGAGGGAGGAAAACGTAGGGAGATAAAAGGTAGGCCGCGGTTCGTGCGGTCAATGTTCGGGCCACTATATGCGAGGCTGGTAGCGGTTCCGGTATTGAATCCCCAATAAAAAACGCCCAACATTCAGCCATCAAAAGGCTTGTTTTACTGTCAAAGGAAAATGACGATGCCAGGTGCTGCCCGTCTTAACGACACAGGAAGTGGTCACAATTGCTTCCCTGAAACACCGATAACCGAAGGCAGCCCTAACGTGATCATTAATGGTCAACCTGCTGCCCGTAAAGGCGATGCGGTTCTGCTTCACGATTGCCCCAATACACCACATGGTCTCCATTCCCGAAAAATAGCCGAAGGTTCATCCACCGTCATTATTAACGGCAAGCCTGCTGCGCGTATTGGAGACAGCATCAATTGTGGTGGTGTGATTATTTCCGGTAGTGGCAACGTTATTATTGGTGATACGCCGTATAAATCTCCGGTTCAGGACTGCGCCAGACAGGCAGTACTAAATCGTGCGCCGTTGTTGGCATTAACACCCATGCTGACCGTTCCTCCTGTGTACGCCAAATCTTGTTTACAGGATAAAAGTTGTATTCGTACAAGGACGGAAAAAGAGCCAGTCAAAAATTTCGGGGACATGGTGCTGTTTGCCCAGCCCGAACAAGACGATTGCTGTGGCTATGATTATCATGCTGCAAGTAATACGCATGAAATCGTGCAACATGCACAGGCCACGAAGAAGAAAACAACAGTATCAGAAACCGCAACCTCTTCACCCAAGCCATCTCCTCCCAAACATCTCCCACAAGAACCCTGGTATAAGACCCTGTTTGATTTGTTGGTCGCTGCTGATGACAAAACGCTTTCCCCAGCCCCCATTGCCAAACCGCTTATCGACCCGGTAGTCACAGAGAAACAGAAAGAGCCCGTCGCCAGTGCTGATGTCGGCTTACTGGCCGCGACGGGAGTCATGACACAAGTCTGGGGAGAATGGTCTCTTGGTGGCGTGCTGAGCGCGGCAAGAAGTGTACCGTATATTGGCGCATTAGCCTCCGCGCTCTATATTCCGTCTGCGGGGGAAGGCAGTGATAAGGTTCCAGGACGAGACGAATACTGGCTGGAAGATGAGCTACGGCGTAAAGGCTGGGCGGGCGAAACGGCAACAACACGCGTCCGGTTTTTCTGGCGCCCTGATATTCATGGCAAGATGCAGGTATATGGCGTGCACACGGGGGAAGGAACACGCTATGAAGGCGTTCGCGTTGCCAATATGGTGTGGGATGCGAAGATTCAGGGCTACACCTTCACACCTGCTCCCGGCTTAGATGGCCCGACCATCACATGGACACCAGAAAAACCTGATGGATCAGAGCCTGTAACGGATACCGGAAGCCCGGTAAACCCCATCAGTCAACCAACCATCCTGATCTACCCTATCCCCGAGAATGAAATAGAAACTACCACGCTACCGTTTCCTGCAATAGATGAGCATGATTTTAATGACTGGATCTTAGTCTTCCCTGATGGATCAGAGATAAAACCACTCTATGTTTATCTGCAATCAGCGCGGGATAAACCCGGCACCGTAACAGGAAAAGGTGAGGTATTGAGTGATGAAGGTAAATGGCTGGAATCCGCCAGTTCAGGATTAGGTGCGCCAGTGCCTGCTCAAGTCGCAGATAAGCTGATAGGGAAAAAATTTGAACGCTTTGATGACTTTAGGGAAGCATTTTGGTTAGCCGTGGCAGAGTGTCCTGAATTAATGGTTCAGTTTAATCGATCCAATCAGACCATGATTAGGGCAGGCAATTCCCCTTTTGCTATACCTGAAGAGCAGGTAGGAAAAAGAAAACGGTTTGAAATTCATCATGTTAAAAATATACAGCACAGTGGAGAAGTATATAATATTGATAATTTGAGAGTGAACACCCCCAAAAATCATATTGGCTTGCATTAAAAATGATGGTGAATATATGAATTTAAAAGAAAAGCTTGAGGACTATACTGAAGCGGAGTTTATTTCTTACCTAAAGGAATTTTTTGATAACCCTCTGGGGCTTAGAGGAAAAGAATTAGAAACACACATAGATAGTTTGGTTGAGCATTTTGATAAAATTGTGTTTCATCCTGAAGGGAATGGTTTGATTTTTTACCCGCCTGATGAAAGAGATGACTCACCTGAAGGTGTTCTTAATGAAATAAAGCGTTGGAGAAAATCCCAAGGGCTTCCGCTATTTAAAGATTCCAAATAGCATAGCCTGACACTACACATGGATTACATATATCGCTGATTTTTATAGGTAAGATATACTATAAGCCTCTTTTTTCATGATTACAAAACGAGCAACCCAGACCAACCGAGGGGACCAACTATCTGGATATCTGCACCTTCCAAACAAGGAAGCGCCCTACCGGACGGACTCGCTGTTGTAGTCTTGCAGGAAATCCAGAAACAGACGCACCATGGGAATGTTCGTGCTGCGCTTTAGATAGCTAATGGCGAAAGTCCTTTTCAGTTGCTCTTCCAGCGGAATAACCGCGACGTCGTAAGCGGTCAGGCTTTTTGCGACAGACGAACAGAGGAAGACCACGCCGGACAGGTTAATCACCAGATCCATAATGATGTCCATGTTGCTGCATTCGCGAAAGTAGCTGGGGTTGATGCCCTGCCGAGTGAAAGATTCAGAAACAGCGGCGTGTTCCCCCGTCCCTTTCTGCGGCACGATCAGCTTTTCTTTTACCATCTGCGGCAAGCTGAGCGTCTTACTGTCGGCAAGCGGGTGCGACCTTGCCATCACCGCAACAATGTCATCGATCTGACAAATGGTGTGATGAAACAACGGATCGTTCAAGTACTCATCAAAAGGCGTCGAGAAAGACAGGTGGATCTCACCATTGCGCACCCTTTCCAGCAAATCGGTGCTGACGCCGTCAATGAAAGAGATATCGATATTGGGATAGGCTTTCTGAAACAGGTTAAACATATTGTAGTGAGCCAGACGGTTAAAAATCGGAATCACGCCAACCAACAACGCACCATCCGTGCTTTCCTCATAGCTGCTGACGAACTGTTCCAGCTCATAATGTTCCTTAATCATCCCCTGAATTTTGTCAGCAAAGATCTTCCCGAATGGCGTCAGAGAAAACTGCCGGGTGGTTCGGTTAATCAGTTTTCTTTCCGTTTCAAGTTCCAGCCGCGCGATCTCCTGCGACAAGAACGCCTGAGAGATATTCAGCGCCTTCGCCGCTTTAGTGAAACTCCCGACCCGGATGAGTTCCTGATAATAAATCACACGCTTTATGCTGAACATTGTTTTATATTACGCATCAACTGTCTCGTTTATAACCACCCATAATGACAATTATAGGGATTTGTAAATAATCAAATGTGATTAGATGCACATTTAATTCATGAGAAATAGCGTTAATAGCAGATATAGTCAACTTATTATCAAGGAGGAAATAATTAATCCCACCAAGCATGATAAACTCATTTTAATAAAGATTATTTAATATTATTTTTACAAACAAAACATCGTTCATCACAAGACAAATAATTTACATCTCTCTAACAAAAGGACTTAAGATATGGATTATTCGAAAACGGCAAAAATAGGATTAGCAACCTTGGCAATGATGAGTACTACCGCAATCCATGCAGCACAGAATCAACATGAAATCACCGTAAAGCAGGAAACCACCTCGGTGAAGTTAATCTCTGACGTCGTTTATTCTCAGGTATCGATGCGTGGCTACCCTAACGTCGCATTAAAAATGGATATCCTTCAGCCTGAAGCGAAAACCGCGCTTCCGGTCGTATTATTCATTACCGGCGGCGGCTTCATTAACGCCAATAAAGATAATTATCTGCAACAGCGCCTTAGCATTGCCGAAGCGGGCTATGTGGTTGCCAGTATGGAATACCGTGTCGCACCTACCGTCCTTTTCCCCGCGCCGCTGGATGATGTAAAATCCGCTATTCGCTATCTGCGCGCTAATGCGAAAAAATTTGGTATCGACGGCCAGCATGCTGCGGTTTTCGGTGCCTCTGCTGGGGGCTATCTGGCCGCCTTTGCTGGGACGACAAATGGCTCAAAAGCCTACGATAAAGGCGATAACCTCGACCAAAGCAGTGATGTCCAGGCCGTCATTGATTTCTATGGTTTATCCGACCTGACGCTTGTCGGTGAAGGTTTCCCTGACGATGTCGTTCAGAAACACGCATCGCCTTCTGCAACAGAAGCGATCTGGGTCAACGGCACCGCAGTATTTAATGAAGGGGGCGCGATTACCCGCTATCCCGATAAAGCAGCAGCGGCTAACCCGATTAACTTTATCAGCGGCACCACACCTCCGTTCCTGATTATGCATGGCACAAACGATACCTCGGTTTCTCCACGCCAGACCGAAAGACTGCACCAGGCTCTGACGGCGAAAAATATCGAATCCACCTACTACAGCGTTAAAGGTGCCGAGCACGGCGGGCCGCATTGGCTACAGCCTGAAATCATGAAAATTACCGTGGGCTTTCTTGATAAACACCTAAAACCTTAATACCCGTTTACGGTTTTTAGTATATCCACCCATTATTTTGTTAAGAAAACGTTAGTGCCAAATATGCACTAACGTTTTTTATTTGTTACGAAAAAAGTCATTATCCATTTCACCCCCATTTATTACTCACATAAAAAATAGATAATCTGACACACATCAATTATTCGTTTTTATCACAAAAATAAAAACAGAAATTTGCATCCATATAATAGAAACATAATTTCTTAAACGAACGAGAAAAATAACAATGCATTTATAACAAATCGACATTTGTTATATACGGATCTACAAAAAAACAAACGTGACCAACCGCACACTTAACCGTTAATCCCCATGCTCCAATAAAACCACAATAACAACGTGGCCTACTGATCATTTTCATCGTAATAACGGAACGTTATTCCCTATTAGCGCCACACTGCGAAATATTAACGCTATTGCTGGATTAATCATATCTAGCGTTCGCGCGGCTATCACCCCAATGTGAAGATTTATAATATGGAAGAATTATCTCGCCGTCGTTTTATTGCTTATATGGGGGGAACGATTGCCATTAGTGGGCATATCGGTCTCGCACAAGCGCAAAATGAACCTGAAAAAACGCAGGGTAAATTAGCGGTTAAATATGGCTTATTGCATAACGAAATGCGCTGTATTGGCTGCAAAGCCTGTATCAAGGCCTGTAAAGAGACCAATAACGTGCCCGATGGCGTAACCCGGCTGGATATACTGCAAACCGTCGATATTCCTGCCGTCGAGAAGACGCGCGCCATTAAGCAATTTTTCCGTAAATCCTGTCAGCATTGTGAAAACCCGCCCTGCGTTGCGGTCTGCCCAACAGGAGCCTCCTTTAAAGACGCGCTCACCGGTATCGTCGACGTCAACGATAAGCGCTGCGTGGGCTGCCGCTACTGCATTGCCGCGTGTCCTTACCATGTGCGTTTCATCAACCCAGTCACGAAGACGGCAGACAAATGTAACTTTTGTCGGGAAACCAATCTGGCCGCCGGAAAGCAACCCGCCTGCGTCGAAATCTGCCCCACCAAAGCCTTGGTATTTGGCGATCTCAACGATCCTGAAAGCAACATTGCCAAGATGATCGCGAGCAACGCGACCTACCGCTCCAAGGTCTATTTGGGCACAGAACCCCAGCTCTACCGTATGCCGGGGAAACGAGGAGCAATCGACAATGCATAATGCCTTCACGTTCGACACGCTGGTATGGGATTGGCCCATCGCCGTTTATCTTCTTCTGGTCGGCATTTCAGCGGGAATGGTGTCGCTCTCAATGCTCCTCAGGCATTACGTTCCCAGCGAATATCGCGGCAGCAATCGCATCATCAAAGCCACGGCCATCGTAGCACCACTCGCCGTGATCCTCGGGCTGGTGATTCTGATTTTTCACCTGACCCGACCGCTGACCTTTTGGTATTTGATGGTCTTTTACAACCCGACCTCAATCATGTCGCTGGGTGTGATGCTGTTTCAGGTGTACTTCGTCGTGATGCTGTTATGGATCATCACGCTTTATCATGACGGATGGCTGACGCAGCTTGAGACCGTCTGGCACCGGCCCGCGCTGGCTGCGCGAGCGCGTAAGTTAACGGCGATGATCGTCAAAAGGGCTGCGGTGATTGAAAACCTGCTGCTGGTACTGGCGATCCTGCTCGGCTGCTATACCGGCTTTCTGCTATCCGCGCTGAAATCGTTCCCGCTGTTGAATAATCCCGTTCTGCCCGTCCTGTTTCTGGTATCCGGCACCACCTCAGGCATTGCTGTCATGCTGCTGGCCAGTGCGTGGGGGAGCTCGAGCTCGGGGCATTCACGCTCTCTGCACTTCATCCACCGCGTAGAAACACCTGTGGTGTATGCCGAACTGTTCCTGCTGTTTGCGTTCTTTATCGGGCTGCTGCTTGGCGGCGGGCAAAAGGTTGTCGCCGCGCAGACCGCGCTCTCGGGCTTCTGGGGCGGCGTATTCTGGATTGGCATTATCGGCATCGGCATTGTGATCCCATTCATTGCCAATCAGGTGCGCAAGCCTTCCGCCCATTCCGGCAAAGGCCAGCTGATTACGTTAGCCGCCATGAGCCTGTTCGGCGTGTTCCTGCTACGACTGTTCGTGCTTTATGCCGGACAAATGACGGTGGCCTGAATGAACACGTCATGGGTCTTATTCTGGATTGCTTCGGCCACCTTTTTCATGCAATCCCTGGATACCACCATGGTGTATGTCGCCATCCCTGCGATTGCGCAGTCGCTGCACCAGCCGGTGTTGCATATGGAAGCGATTGTGATCGCCTACATTGTCACGGTCGTCGCGTTTACGCCGGCCAATAGCTGGCTGGCGGAACGGCTAGGGGAACGGAAAACCTACCAGATCGCGATTGCCATTTTCACGCTCGGTTCGCTGCTGTGCATGACGGCAACCACACTCGGCAGCTTAAGCGTTTTCCGCTTTATTCAGGGCATCGGCGGTGCGCTCATGCTGCCCATCATCAGAACCGTGATATTGCGCACCACACCGCAGGAGCTGAAATTACGCTTCCTGAATCGGGTAACCTTATTGGGATTACTCGGCACCCTGATCGGCCCCGTTTTCGGCAATATTCTGGTTAGCTTTCTCTCGTGGCAGGCTATTTTCCTCGTTAATATTCCGCTGGCTTTACTCTGCTTTTTTCTGGCAACCCGATATATTCCTGTTGCTACCATAAAAGAGACAGCCCGCACGGGTGCCTATGAAGTTGCCTTTCCCATTTTGATGTTATTTCTCGTGGCCTTCATGTTAACCACCGCCACGAAAAATATATTGCCAACGTTCGTCATGCTATTCCTGTCTTGCAGCACGCTGGGCTTGGTATTTATTTACTATCGGCAGCACCTCATCGCAGAGACGGCATTATTCCCTCGCGCCCTGTTCGGCATCAGAACCTTTTCTGTCGGCGTTATTGGCGGCGTCGCAACGCGCACATTACTGGCATCAATTCCTGTCGTATTGTCGTTAATGCTGCAAACGACGCTGGCCTGTAAACCCGTGGAAACCAGCCTGATTCTGCTGCTCTTTTCCAGCGGTGCACTGCTGTCAAAACTGGTGTTCGAACCGCTGGTAAAGCGTATTGGCTACCGTCGACTGCTGATGCTGACAACCAGCGTAACGTCGCTGTGTATCCTCGCGCTGAGCGTTGCCGTGCAAGAGAAATCGATGCCGCTTATCGGCATCATCGCCATGCTGTTAGGCGTGCTGATCTCGACCTTATATTCAGCAGAAAGCACGCTGGCCTTTAGCAACCTGAATAACAGTACGTATCACAGCGGTAATAATCTGCTAACCATTAGCCAATTACTTTCCGTCATGCTCAGTATGACGCTGACGTTTCCGGTATTACGTTTTCTTTCTCAGTTTGAAATCCTCTTCAACCTTAATCACTTCAGCCTGTTGTTTTTATTACTCGGCATTGGCTTACCCCTTTGCTGCCTGATATTCAAGCCCCTCAATAACGATGACGGCCATCACTTTATTCATGGGAGATAGCGTTATTTATGGGAGATAAATTGGTTACTCACCGTATTCATTCAAAAACTACTGGAACTATTGATATGAAAATCTGCTCAGGAATCCTTCCACTCTGCCTGTTATTCGCAATGGGAAGCGCGGTTGCGCAAGAGGGAAATTTTAAAGCTGGCACCTATTCCGCCGCGAGACAGGGTATCGGCGGGGACGTCACCGTTACGCTCGATATCGATGCGCAGGGGAAAGTCCTCAAATCGACGATTGATGCCCCGGAAGAAACGCCGGAAGTCGGCGGGGAAGCCGCCATCGAACTCGCGAAAACCATGACCGAAAAGCAAAGCATTCAGGTTGATGGCGTGTCCGGCGCCACGATGACCAGCGGAGCGGTGAAAGAAGCGGCGGAAGACGCGTACTCACAGGCTAAGGCGAATTAATCCCGTTGGTTCTCCACACGCAGCACGACTGCATTGTAAGAATACGAATGACATTAAGGAAAACATCATGAAACGCTTCAGAAAAAGTGTACTCGCGACGTTCTGTCTCTCGATGATGAGCTGGTCTACCGCGCAGGCGGCAGACGCGGTGAAACCGGAAATCCCAAAAAGCGCGGATATCGTTATTATCGGCGCGGGTGCGGCGGGCACGTCGGCAACGATGGCCGCCGCAGAGAAAGGGGCGAAAATCGTCTTACTGGAAAAACAACCGATTGTCGGCGGCACGGGTAACTTTGCCGAAGGTATCTTCGCCGCCAACAGCAGCCTGCAGAAACGTCAGGGGATCGTCGTCACGCCCGATATGGCCTTTAAGACCATCATGGATTACAGCCACTGGATGGCTAACCCCTTCGTGGTGCGCGCTTTCGTCAACCGCTCGGCGGACACGATTGAATGGGTGAAATCGAAAGGCATCAAGTTTGAATACATCGGCCCCGGCGGCCCTGGTGGCATGCTGACCTGGCATGTGATCGACGGCCCCGGCCACGGACGCCACCTGATCAAGACATTCCACGAGCAGTTTAAAGGCATGGATGTCACCACGCTGGTGAAAACGGCGGGCAAAGATCTGGTCGTGAAAGATGGCAAGGTGACGGGCGTTATCGCACAAGATAGCGACGGCAACACCGTCCAGATAGACACCAAGGCCGTCATCATCGCGACCGGCGGCTATGCCAACAATAAAGAGATGCTGCAAAAATACGCCGCCTTCCCTGACACCATCATGGTCGGCAACGTCGGTAAAGACGGCGACGGAATTAATATGGCCTGGAAAGCGGGTGCCAAACCGGACGGTCTGGGCCTGCTGCAAGCCTATCGTCCCGGCCTGCCAGACTACGCCCCGAACTCTCACCTGCTGGCCGCCGCGCGTCAGCCCTATCTGTGGGTTGACCAACACGGCCGCCGCTTTACCGATGAATCCAACGTCATCATCTGGCCACACTCCGGCAACGCGTTGTCAAAAGCAGGCGGCATCATGTACTCCATTTTCGATGAAACCTCCCGTAAGCATTACGTCGAAGACGGTATCGATGTGCCGATTGGTGAATGGGTGATCGCCAATACCAAGTTGACGAAATTTGATAGCGAATTTACGAAGGAAAGTCAGAAAAATCGCGGCTTCGTCTTCAAATCCGCCACCATCGACGGGCTGGCGAAAGAGATGGGCGTTGATGCGGGCGTGCTGAAGCATACGCTGGAAGAAAACAACAAGTTTGCGACGCAAAAGCGGGACGACGTGTTTAACAAAAACATGGATTACCTACGTCCGGTCAAAACCGGTCCATTCTATGCAGTGAGAATGCAGCCTGCCGCGCTGGGCACACTGGGCGGCGTGAAGATTGACGAGAAAATGCAGGCAATCGATAAATCCGGCGAGGTTATTCCGGGCCTGTACGTCACGGGTAATGATGCTGCCGGCATGTACGGTGACACCTATGACCTGCTGTTAGGCGGCGGCACGTTTGGCTTTGCGCTCAACTCCGGCCGTATCGCGGCAGAAAGCGCCCTCGATTATATGAAGTTCAGCAAGAAATAAGCGCCAGCACTTAAACCTGATGCCGATCGTTTGAGCATTGAGAGATACGGGGCGACCACCGGGGAAGCATCCCTGTGGTTCCCCTATCCAGCTTTACGAAACGTCAGGTTAAAACGGCATTCATCGGGCATCCCTTCCGGCACGCTGCCGCTTTTCAACGGCAGAATGCCGTGAAAATAGAGCCGCGACTTACCGCCCCAGACCACCACATCGCCATGCGTCAGCGCAACACGCTGCGCTTTATCACTACGCGCCATGCCGCCAAACAGGAACGTCGCGCTGAGCCCCAGCGAGACGGACACGATTGGCTGATGAAAATCCCGTTCGTTTTTATCCTGATGCAGAGACATGCGCGTGCCGACGTCATAGCAGTTGATCAGACAGGCATCCGGTTCAAAATCAGCAAAACCCGCTTCGCTCGCCGCCTGCTTCGCCAGCCGGGAAAAAACTTCTGGCATGGCGGGCCACGCCTCTCCGCTCAGCGGATCCTGTGCGGTATAGCGATAGCCACGTTCATCCGTCACCCAACCGAGCGGCCCGCAGTTGCTCATCGCCACCGACATCACAAAGCCGCCCGGCGTCACCATATTCCGCAGCGGCGCACGCGCGGTGACGGCTTTCAGTGCCGCAAGCAACGCCGGAGCATCGTCATAGGCGCGACCACGCAGGACGAGTGCGCCTGGAGCCAGCGTTTCCGTCCAGCGACGCGGTGCTTCATCGGCAAATAAATCAAAATTCACGATGACGATTCCCCTTGTGGATCCGTAGCCAATTCTTTCTCCACTAATTCTTTCTCCAACAGGGCGCGTTTACGCACAACGCCCCAGCGATAGCCAGATAGTGCGCCGTCATGCCGAACCACGCGATGACAGGGAATCGCGACCGCCAGTCGGTTCGCCGCACAGGCCCCCGCGACAGCGCGCACGGCGGCCGGCGATCCAATGCGCTCAGCGACGTCACGATAGCTCAGCGTTTCTCCAGCCGGAATCGCCCGTAGCGCCTGCCAGACTCGCTGCTGGAATGCCGTACCGCGAATATCCAGCGGCAGCGTCAGCCCAATTGCAGGATCGTCAACAAACCCGACAACCTGCGCCATGCGTTGTTCAAACGCCGCATCGCCGCCGATCAGCTGTGCGTTAGCAAACATCTCCTGAAGCGAGTTGAGCAGAGAGTCAGGATCGTCCCCCAGCAGGATCGCGCAGATCCCTTTCTCGCTTTCCGCCACCAGCACCTCGCCGAGTGAACAGCGACCAACGGCAAAGCGGATCGTCATCCCTTTCCCCCGATTCTGAAACGCCGTCGGCGTCATCCCCAAATGTGCGCCCGCTTCGGCATAAAAGCGCCCGCTGGCATCATAGCCCGCTGCGGCAATCGCAGCGGTCACCGTGCCGCTATCAGCCAACTGTTCACGCAGCTGCCGATGGCGATGGGCGCTGGCATACTGTTTGGGCGTCAGACCAGTTATGGCTTTGAACACGCGATGAAAATGGAATGCGCTTATCCCCACGGCCTGAGCCAGCACTGCCAGCGTCAGCTGATGCTCCGACAGCTCAATCATCCGGCACGCGCGGGCAATCTGCTGCGCTTGCTGCTCCTGCCGCGAAAGTGTTCCCTGACGGCAGCGTTTACACGGGCGGAAACCCGCTGCCTGCGCCTCGTCGGCCGTCGCGAAAAACACCACATTTTCACGCCGCGGCTGGCGTGATGCACAGGAGGGCGTACAGTAAATCCCCGTGGTTTTCACCGCATAGATAAAGCAGCCATCAGCCGCTTGATTGCGCGTCACCACCGCCTGCCAGCGCGAGTCGGCATCCTGAAACGGCGTATCACTCAGCATCGTATCGTTACGCATTTGTACACCTCACTCCAATCTCGGCATTACTGCCAATCTTACTATTACTGAAAGTCATGCCATGCGCTAACGCTAAACCGAAGCGACCTTGTGCACACGTCCCACTCTTGCTTTTTCATTCGGATCGCCCCGATGTTGATATTTCCACCGACACCATCGGTTACTTTTTGAACAAACCTGTGATGCAAATAAATGGTACACGGTGAGACTCAGTTTTTTTCTCTGCAATCAGGGGGCGATATGAGCGGCAGTAAAGTTCACTGGAATGGCGGGTTGCATGACGATGCGGTGCAGATTATGTCACGCGGCGGGGGAATCATCGTTTCGCCCACCAAAGTGGGTTACATCATCATGGCTTCAGATAAGGCTGGGCTGGAACGAAAATTTGATGCCAAACAGCGCAACCGAAGCAAGCCGGGCGTCGTACTGTGTGGATCCATCGCGCAGTTAAAAGCGCTGGCGCAGCTAAACCCAGAAATCGAGCAGTTATATCAACGCCATTGGGATGCCGACGTACTGCTGGGCTGCATCCTTCCCTGGCACGACAGCGCATTAGTGCGTATCCCCAAAGACGGCTCGAAAGCGCTGATGATGGACGATCGCAAAACCAGCTGTTTCGTGATTAAGTTCGGTACACCGAGCGAAATCCTCACGCAGGAGCTGTGGGAAAAGTACGGCAAATTAACCTTTGCCAGTTCAGCCAATCCATCAGGCAAAGGAAACCGAGGCGAGGTAGAAGGTATCGGTGAACGGATCAGTGCCTTTGCCGATCTGATTATCGAAGCCGACGATTACGTGAAATCTATCCAGCCGAATAAGTCCCATGACACACGCTATGAGCAAGGCGTGATGGTGTCGATGGTGGATACAGACGGTCAGTTGATACCGGAACAGAAAGGAAGACGGAGCGTATATCCGTGCCCAGCGCTGATACGCAAGGGGCTGGATGTGGACAAGGTGATGTCGCTACTGTCTGATACCTTCACCACCTGGGACTATCGGCACGGCGAGTATTATTAACGCGTAACAGCGGCATAACCTGCCGCTGAAATATCCGTCCTGACAGATCCTACGACAGTGTGTAATCCCCCTCGCCACGTCTTGCTTTTTCATCCGAATAGCCCTTTCCACATGGCGCGCCATGCGGCAATCTCCTATGCTCGTTTTCTGCCCTTTGCATTCTCATCACGGAAGCCGTTTATGCCATCCCATCCGCCGTTGGATTTCACGCAGCAGGCCAAAACCCATCTCAGCGCCATCAATGCGCGCTGGGCCAGCCTGATCGAACAGATTGGCGACTGTCGCCATCAGACCGCGCCACATCGGGAACCCTATGAGGCGCTGATGCGTGCCGTTGCCTATCAGCAGCTAACGACGCGTGCCGGAGATGCGATGGTCGCAAAACTCCTGCGGGTACATGGCGATGTCTTTCCCACCCCGGAACAGATACTGGCCTGCTCCACCGACACGCTACGGCAGTGCGGTTTTTCCGCCCGCAAAGCGGATACGCTGCACGGCATCGCACAGGGTGCGCTGAGCGGCCTCGTGCCCAGTCTCGAACAGGCCGCAGAGAGGGATGACGACACGCTTATTCAGCAGTTGACGTCGCTCAAGGGGATCGGACGCTGGACGGTCGAAATGTTTTTGATTTATTCGCTGGAACGCACCGACATCATGCCGCTCGACGATCTCGGTATTCGGCAGGGGTTACGCTACGTTTATGATTTGCAGGACATGCCGAAACCGCGCGATTTGCAGGCACTGAGCCTGCACTGTCAGCCTTATCGCACGGTGGCATCCTGGTATTTATGGCGAGCGCTTGAACTACCGGCGTATCAGAGCTTTAAGCTGACACACCGGTAACGCGCAGCATTACCGCAGGCGAGAACTGGTCGATACCTGCTGAACATGACGACGGCGATTCATAATACGCTCCCGCAGCGTATCGTAGGCCCAGTTATACACCACGGTGTACGGCAGGAAGAACAGGAAGAAGCCGATCTCTACCATCAGCGCCTGCCACAGCGTGACGTTCAGCATCCACGCCGCCAGCGGCAAACCAATCAGGATAAAGCCGCCTTCAAACCCCAGGGCGTGAGCGATACGAATCGGCAGCCGACGCTTAACACGGTCCGCAGGCCACAGGCGATCGAATATCGAGTTGTAGATCATGTTCCAGATCATCGCGACGCTGGACAGCATGATGGCCAGTGCCCCCATATCGAAGAGCGGCTTATTCAGCAGCCAGGCGCCCGCTGGCGCACAGATCGACAACGCGATCAGTTCAAAGCCCACCGCATGGTATACACGTTCACGTAAGGTTTTGCTGGTTTTGTTCTGCATAACACATTCACTTTTATTTATTGCACGTTGCTGGTCAATTTTCGCCATGACCATGGATGGCATCGTATTACGGCCTTATTTTCATCGCATAAGGTGGTAGAGTACAGTTAGATTCCATCGATAAAAACGATAGAGGTACGATGCGATATTCACCGGAATCCCTGCTGGCTTTTGTTACTACCGTTGATGCGGGCTCGTTTTCCGCCGCCGCACGGCGCTTGCATAAAAGTCAGTCCACCATCAGCGCGGCCATCGCCAATCTGGAAGCCGATCTGGGGCTGACGTTATTTGATCGATCCGGTCACCAGCCGGTGCTCACGCTGGCGGGCAGAAAAGTGCTTTCCCACGTACAGGCGATCTTATCCGCCAGCGAAGAGCTGGATGGGCTGGCGATCCGTCTGGCCGACCATATTGAACCCCGTCTGACGTTTGTGCTGTCCGATATCTGGCAAGCGCCTCACTACGAACTCGTGCTTCAACGTTTCGCCCAGCATTTTCCTGATATTGAGTTTGAATGCCTGATTGCGGAAGGTGATGACGTGATCGATCTGCTGCAAATGAACCGTGCGCATGTCGGGCTAGTGCGCGCCCAGACAGATTACCCGCCCGATATTGCCGCCGCGCGTTTGCAGATTAAGACCGACATGGCCATCTTCGTGTCGGCAGCGCATCCGCTGACAACGGAAAAAACCGTGACGCGCAGCCAGCTAGCGACCGTCCGCCAGCTCTATCTCAATACCTATAAACGCAGCGATCGGCTGCAACCGGAAGGGATCGTCTGGTCTGCGCCGTCCTACCTGATGCTACTGGAAATGGCACAGCAGGGGCACGGCTGGAGCATTCTGCCACGCTGGCTGGTGGCGCAATACGACCAACAGAAACTGGTGGAGCTGCCTGTGGCAGGCTGGCCGCAGTGGATTGACGTGGACGTTGTCTGGTCCAAGCCCCATCCACCTGGCCCAGCAGGCCTGTGGATGATCGATAATCTCCTTGCCCAACAAGAAACTACGCCGCCATAACTCCGTCACTGGATTGGCAACATTACATCTGTCATCACATCGGCCACCGCACCGTGGCTTTTGTGATCGGTCTGTTTTTTTCATGACGCGATAAAAAGCCAATAACGGTTTCTTTATATCGCCAACGAATAACATTAAAGATGAAGTGGTTATTATTTTTAATCTCACCGTTTACTTTACTTAATTAAGCCAATTAAAAGAGGAATATTTTCACGTTAAATCGCGTGCCGTTTCCCGTGGCGTCCGCACACAGGAAACCTATGCCGCGCAACCGTTCCATGCGTCTGCTACAGGGAAAAAAATAACACGCACATCATTATTATTGTGATGTACCAAAGTGGTACTTCCCGACAAAAAACCATACTATTATGGTGATTACTACTTTTGTATTCGAGACATCCCTGTAGTGCTGCGGTAATACGCCTTAATAATAAGATTCTGAATCCTATAAGGTGAAAATTTACTAATTGATGCAATTGCAAGTGAGAAAAAAATGTCGAATAAACCCTTCTATTATCAAGATCCGTTTCCACTCAGTAAAGATGACACCGAATATCGCCTGCTGAGCAGCGACTTTGTCTCTGTCGCACAGTTTGAAGGTCAGGATATCCTGAAGATCGAGCCAGCTGCGTTGACCCTTCTGGCCCAGCAAGCCTTCCACGATGCCTCTTTCATGCTCCGCCCCGCTCACCAGCAACAAGTTGCCGATATTCTTAGCGATCCGGAAGCCAGCGAAAACGATAAATACGTTGCCCTGCAATTCCTACGCAACTCCGAAATTTCCGCCAAGGGTATTCTGCCGACCTGTCAGGATACCGGTACGGCGATCATCGTCGGTAAAAAAGGCCAGAACGTCTGGACTGGCGGTAATGATGCCGAAGCGCTGTCTCAGGGCGTGTACAACACATTCGTTGAAGACAACCTGCGCTACTCGCAGAACGCCGCGCTGGATATGTACAAAGAGGTTAACACCGGCACCAACCTGCCCGCACAGATTGACCTCTACAGTACCGAAGGCGAAGACTATAAATTCCTGTTCGTCACCAAAGGCGGCGGTTCTGCCAACAAGACTTATCTGTATCAGGAAACCAAAGCGCTGCTGACGCCGGGTAAACTGAAAAGCTTCCTGATCGAGAAAATGCGCTCGCTGGGCACCGCGGCCTGTCCGCCGTACCACATCGCGTTTGTGATTGGCGGTACCTCGGCAGAAACCACGCTGAAAACCGTTAAGCTGGCGTCGACCAAGTACTACGACGAACTGCCGACCGAAGGCAACGAGCACGGTCAGGCATTCCGCGATGTTGCGCTGGAACAGGAAATTCTGGAAGCCGCGCGCGATCTGGGTCTGGGCGCGCAGTTCGGCGGTAAATATTTTGCGCACGACGTGCGGATTATCCGTCTGCCGCGCCACGGCGCATCTTGCCCAGTCGGTATGGGCGTGTCCTGTTCCGCTGACCGTAACATCAAAGGCAAGATCAACCGTAAGGGCGTCTGGCTGGAGCAGTTAGAGCAGAATCCGGGCAAATACATTCCTGAACATCTGCGTGAAACGGGCGAAGGCGATGCGGTTAAAATCGATCTGAACCGTCCGATGGCCGAGATCCTGAAAACGCTGTCGCAGTATCCGGTATCCACCCGTCTTTCCCTGACCGGTACCATCATCGTGGGACGTGACATTGCTCACGCCAAGCTGAAAGAACGTCTGGATAACGGCGAAGGCTTGCCGCAGTACATCAAAGATCACCCGATTTACTACGCAGGCCCGGCAAAAACGCCAGAAGGCTACCCGTCCGGCTCGTTAGGCCCAACGACCGCTGGTCGTATGGATTCCTACGTCGATTTATTGCAGGCCAACGGCGGCAGCATGATCATGCTGGCAAAAGGCAACCGCAGCCAGCAGGTAACCGACGCGTGCCATAAACACGGCGGCTTCTACCTCGGCAGCATCGGCGGCCCGGCAGCGATTCTGGCGCAGAACAGCATCAAGAGCCTAACCTGCGTGGAATACCCGGAGCTGGGAATGGAAGCCATCTGGAAAATCGAAGTCGAAGATTTCCCAGCTTTTATTCTGGTCGATGATAAAGGCAACGATTTCTTCCAGGTGATTCAGAGCGCCAAGTGCGTGAAATGCGGTTAACTCACTCCAACCGTGATTAGAGGTTAGCAGCTAACGTCAGCCGAGCGGGAGTAACGGATAGATCGTAAAGTCGCTGTAAACACGTCCATGTGCGCTCGGCTTGCGCCATCCATGGCGCAAACGCTTTACTCTTCTATTCCGTTACTCCCGTTTTCGTTCGGTAAATAGGTTTGTCTACGGTCTACAGCGCCCCAATTTTCGGGGCGTTTTTTATTTGATGCCCAACCGCTTCGCCAGACGGTGCAGGTTGCCGCTGTCCATTTCCAGTTCTCTGGAGCAGGATGACCAGTTGCCCTCATGGCGTGCCAGCGTTTGTTGGATGATCCGACGCTGATAATCGTCCGTTGCCTCCCGCAGGCCGCCGTTGATGAAATACGCGGGTGCGGTGTCGATAGCGCCCGACGCGCCTGCGGCGGTATGAACAGGCTCGGAGGGAAGTTCAAGATTGAAATGCTCAGGGCCTAACAGTACTTCGCCCGATTCCTGCCCTGCTCTCGCCAACACGGTGGCACGATAAATAGCGTGTTCCAGCTCGCGCACATTCCCCGGCCAGTCGTATTGTTCCAGTAGCGCACCCGCGTCTGCCGTCAGCGCCAGCCGTGCCAGCCCCAGTTGCACGCGGCTGCGCTCGCAGAAGAATCCCGCCAACAACGCCACATCCTGACTGCGCTCACGCAGCGGGGGTACAGACAGCGGGAACACGCTCAGACGGTGGAACAAATCGGCACGGAAAGCGCCATCCAGCACCGCCTGCCGCAGATCGCGGTTAGTCGCCGCCAGCACGCGCACGTTCACTTTCAGGCTGCTGTCATCCCCCACGCGCTGGAGATCGCCATACTGCAATACCCGCAGCAGCTTCGCCTGTAGCGTCAGCGACAGTTCGCCAATCTCATCCAGAAACAGCGTGCCGTTATCCGCCATTTCAAACTTGCCGGTTCGATGGTGGATCGCACCGGTAAACGCCCCCTTCACATGACCAAACAGCTCACTCTCCGCGACCGACTCCGGCAGTGCGGCGCAGTTCAGGTACACCAGAGGATGACTTGCGCGGCTGGAACCACGATGGATTGCACGCGCCACCAGCTCTTTACCAACGCCGGTTTCCCCCATGATCAGCACGTTCAGATCGGAGCCCGCGACAATATCGACTTCTTTCTTCAAGCGCTGCATCGGTTCCGACAGTCCAACCATTTCTTCGACGCTTTCCGCCGCCGGACTTTCAGCACGGACCGGCGCGGGCAACTGCCGCTCAAGACGCTCCATCAGCAGCGCGTTACTTAGCGCTGCTGCCGCCATCGCCCCCACCAGCCGCAGTTCTTCATCGCTAAAATGGTCGAACTGACAGGGATCCATACCGTCCACGGTCAGTGCCCCAATCAGGTTTTGATTGGCAAACAGCGGCAGGCCGACGCAGGCGTGCACCTTAAGATCTTCCTGACTAGGGATCAGCCCGTCATAGGGATCGGGAAGCTGGCTATCCGCCGGAAAGCGCACCACGTCACCCGCGCGGGCAATCGCCTCCAGACGGGGATGATCGGACAGGCGAAAGCGTCGCCCCAGTACATCCGGTGCCAGACCGTCGATCGCCAACGGGCGGAACAGCTGATTCTCGTAACGCAACAGCGCCGAGGCATCACAGCGCAGCAGCTGGCGCAGGCTGTTGATTAAGCGCTGGAAACGATCCTGATTCGATAGCCCCATTTGCAGTTCGATAGCGATACGGGCAAGGGCGTTAATAGAGAGCGTCATGGTGTGTCCTAATGACAGAACCTGTGTCATTAAGACAATAGATAAAGTATGTCATTTTGACAATCAGTATTTATTAAAACGTTATGAATCAATAAGTTAAAAACTGGCACGCTTCCTGCAATCTCTACAGCATATTCCCGTATACGACTATTGAGGTTTCAGAACATGACGATTCACGTAAAGAACAATATCCACTGGGTTGGACAACGCGACTGGGAAGTCCGTGATTTTCACGGCACCGAATACAAGACGCTGCAAGGCAGCAGCTACAACAGCTACCTGATCCGTGAAGAAAAAACTGTGCTGATCGATACCGTCGATCACAAATTCAGCCGTGAGTTTGTGCAAAACCTGATGGCGGAAGTGGATCTGAACACGATTGACTACATCGTGATCAACCACGCCGAGGAGGATCACGCTGGGGCGCTGACTGAGCTGATGGCGCGTATTCCCAACACGCCGATTTACTGCACCCACAATGCGATCGATTCCATTACCGGTCACCATCATCACCCTGAGTGGAATTTCCACACGGTCAAAACCGGCGACACACTGGATATCGGCAATGGTAAGCAGCTGATCTTTATCGAAACGCCGATGCTGCACTGGCCGGACAGTATGATGACCTACATGACCGAGGACGCCGTGCTGTTCAGTAACGATGCGTTCGGCCAGCACTACTGCGATGAGCACCTGTTCAATGATGAAGTGGATCAGACTGAACTGTTCGAGCAGTGCCAACGCTATTTCGCCAATATTCTGACGCCATTCAGCCGCCTGGTGACCGCCAAGATCCACGAAGTGCTGGGCTTTAACCTGCCGCTGTCGATGGTTGCAACCTCGCACGGCGTGGTATGGCGCGACGATCCTGCCCAGATCATTCACCTGTATCTGAAGTGGGCAGACAGCTATCAGGAAGATCGCATCACGCTGTTTTACGACACCATGTCCAATAACACCCGCATGATGGCCGACGCAATTGCGCAAGGTATCAACGATGTCGATCCCGGCGTAGCGGTAAAAATTTATAACGTCGCCCGTCACGACAAGAACGAGATCCTGACACAGGTCTTCCGCTCGAAAGGCGTGTTAGTCGGCTCATCCACCATGAATAACGTGATGATGCCGAAGGTCGCCGCCATGCTGGAAGAGATCACCGGTCTGCGTTTCCAAAACAAGAAAGCCTCGGCGTTCGGCAGCTACGGCTGGAACGGCGGCGCGGTAGACCGCGTTCAAACCCGTCTGATGGACGCTGGTTTCGAAACCACGCTGGCGCTGAAAACCAAATGGCGTCCTGACGGTTCCGCGCTGGAAATTTGTCGCGAACACGGCCGTGAAATCGCGCGTCAGTGGGCACTGCATCCTCTGGATAATACGCCTGCCCGTCGCGTCATCTCGCCCGTAAAACAGACCGCTGCGGCACCGCAAACCACCATCGCCCCGCAGAATGTGAGCGCCCCAGCCGAGAGCGCCTGCGGATGCAATGAAGTCGCTGCGCCACAGGCAACCGCACAGCCAGCGGCACAGTCAGAAAACGGCTGTATGCAGTGCAGCGTCTGCCAGTGGATCTACGATCCGGCGCTCGGTGAGCCGATGCAGGATGTCACCCCTGGCACCATGTGGTCGGACGTACCAGACAGCTTCCTCTGCCCGGAATGTGGGTTGGGCAAAGACGTTTTCAATCCGATTCGCTAAGGAGAGGATGATGAAAGATATCGTGATTATTGGCGCGGGCTTTGCCGCCCGCCAGCTCATCCGGCAGCTACGCAAGCTGGATGCACACTGCCCTATCCGCCTGATTACTGCCGACAGCGGCGATGAGTACAACAAGCCGGATCTGAGCCATGTGATGAGCCTGCAACAGCACGCCGACGATCTGACCAAGATGTCGGCAACCGCGTTTGCCGAAGAAAACCGCATTGCGCTGCTGGCCAATACGCGCGTCACCGCCATTGACCGCCATGCGCAACAGGTCGTCTGTGGCGCGGACCGCTATGATTACCACAAGCTGGTGTTCGCGACCGGTGCCAGCGCGATGGTGCCGCCGATTCCGGGGCGCGAACATATGCTGACGCTCAATAGTCAGCAGGAATATCGTACCCACGAAAGTCGGCTCTGGCAGGCCGAACGCGTACTGGTGCTCGGTGCCGGACTCATTGGTACCGAACTGACGATGGATTTGGGTCGTGCCGGAAAACAAGTCACGCTGGTTGACTGCGCCAGTAGCATTCTACCCGCGTTGATGCCGCCTGAAGTCAGCGCGCGCCTACAGTTCACGCTAACGCAGCAGAGCGTTTCGCTGTTGCTGAACACGACCCTGCAACAGTTGGAGAAAACCGAAACCGGCGTACAGGCCACATTTACCGATGGTCGATCTATCGAAGTAGACGAAATCCTCTCCGCTATCGGCTTGCAGGCCAACACGCAACTGGCAAAAGCAGCGGGGTTAACGGTGCAGAAAGGTATCCAGACCAATGCGCAGTTACAGACCACCGATCCACTGATTTATGCGTTGGGCGACTGCGCAGAGATTGGCGGTAAACTCCTGCCCTTCCTTCAGCCGATTCAGCTCAGCGCGATTACGCTGGCGAAAAACCTGCTGGGGGCCAACGAGATGCTAACGCTGCCGCCGATGCTGGTTAAAATCAAGACGCCGCTATTTCCCTTACAGATGGCAGGCGATACCACCAGCGGTGATTTGCACTGGCAGCAGGAATGGAACGAACAGGGGATGGTGGCGAAAGCGCTGGATAGTCAGCAGGTGCTACGCGCCTTTGTGGTCGGTGGTGAGCGGATGAAAGAAGCATTTCCACTGCTGCGACAGCTTTCCACGGTGAGTTAAACTACGGCCTGAGACAGCAAAATAAATAATGCATTTAAAATACATATTTTCTGGTCAGCCTGCGTGCGGATTAATAGAATACGGCTATCGCTTTTAGAATTTACAGACCGAGGTAACAATGCAAGATCTCATTTGTTATAAGAAGATGCCGCAGTGGAACAGCCAGACGCTGCCTGCCGCGTTTCAGGAAAAGCACAACACGCAGGAAGGCACCTGGGCAAAACTGACCGTGTTGAAAGGGGAAATGACCTTCTCCATGCTGACCGAAGACGGCGAGACGCTGGAGACGTTCCACTTCTCCGAGCAGAACCAGCCGCCGTTTGTTGAGCCACAGGCGTGGCACCGCATCGTCTCGTTTTCTGACGATCTCGAATGTCAGCTCAGCTTTTTCTGCTCCGCGGAAGATTTTTACCATAAGAAATACGGTCTGACGCGTACCCATTCCGAAGTGATCAACGCCGTGCAGCACATCAAACCGGGCAAAACGCTGGATTTAGGCTGCGGCGGTGGGCGTAACTCACTGTACCTGAACCTGCGCGGGTTTGACGTCACGGCCTGTGATAAGCACGAGCAAAGCATTGATTCGCTGAATAACATCATCAAGAGCGAAGCGCTGGAAAACATCCGGGCGGGCGTTTACAACATCAACCTGGCGGAAATCAAAGAGCAGTACGATTTTATCCTGTCGACCGTCGTGCTGATGTTTTTGGAACGCGATCGTATTCCGCACATCATCAGCAATATGCAGGACAGCACCGTTAACGGTGGCTATAACCTGATTATCGCCGCGATGTCGACGGAAGATTGTCCGTGCCCGATGCCTTTCTCGTTCACCTTTAAAGAAAACGAGCTGAAGAACTATTACGCCGATTGGGAGATCCTCAAATACAACGAGGATATGGGCGAGCTACACAAGACCGATGCGCAGGGTAACCGCATCAAGCTGCGCTTCGCCACGCTGCTGGCAAGAAAGCCGTAAGCACCGGTTAGCCGTTAAAAAACCTAACGCCATAAAATACAAAAGGGCCGATTACTCGGCCCTTCTTATTTCTCTATGCGCTGCGTGAATCAGCTGGCTTTGCGCTCTGCCGCAATACGGTAAGCCACCAGATCTTCAATCGTCAGCACCGGCATATCGTGCTGTTTGGCAAACGTGATCACTTCCGGCGCGTGCGCCATTGAACCATCATCGTTCGTCAGTTCACACAGAACACCAGACGGCTTCAGGCCCGCCAGCGTCATCAGGTCAACCGTCGCTTCAGTGTGACCACCGCGCGTTAACACGCCACCCGGTTGGGCGCGCAGCGGAAATACGTGACCAGGGCGATTCAGATCGCTCGGCTTGGCGTTATCAGCAATCGCGGCACGAATGGTGGTCAGGCGGTCGGCAGCAGAAACGCCCGTCGTCACGCCTTCGGCGGCTTCGATCGTCACGGTGAATGCCGTTTGGTAATGGCTGGAGTTCTTCTCCACCATCATCGGCAATTCCAGCTGCTGGCGACGCTCTTCAGTCAGGCACAGGCACACAATGCCACTGCCGTGACGAATCGTCAGCGCCATTTGTTCAACGGTCATATTTTCAGCGGAAAAGATCATGTCACCTTCGTTTTCACGATCTTCATCATCCAACACCAGCACGCCGCGGCCATGACGCAATGCATCAAGTGCGCGTTCTACGCGTTCGGTAGGATTGCCAAATTCAGAAAGTAATGTCTGATTCATGGTAAAAAACCTCAATGTTATTATGGATTACCAGAATCAGGGCGAGCTTGAGGAGTAACCACTACTACTGGTTGCATAGTAATAGTTAACAAAAATAACGCGAGCGGGCATATAGCCCGACAGATACCGTTACTCTCTCCCATCCGGACTTTAACCGTCGGCCCCGGAATTACACCGGATCTGCTGACCCCACGCTGCAAAATCGATAATTAAATCGGAGAAAACAGCGAGAGCGCTCGCGGGCTTCCAGTATGTGTACTGGTTTACCGCCGGTGGGGAATTACACCCCGCCCTGAGAATAAGCGGGTTTACTATAACGCTAATACCTCGATAGGGCAATTGATCCGCCACAGGAAATAGGGCAAAACGTATGCTGGATTACAGTAAAACTATTCTGAATTACAGTAAAACCATGCTGAATATGTGCAAAGCAGATGTCAGATTTCATTTATACCCATTACACTTGCTATAGTAATAACTTACATAACCTAATCAGGAAAGCGACATGATTGACCCAAAGAAGATTGAGCAAATCGCCCGTCAAGTGCATGAATCTATGCCAAAAGGTATCCGGGAATTGGGTGATGATGTGGAGAAAAAGATTCGTCAGGTCTTGCAGGCACAGCTGACCCGATTGGATTTGGTGAACCGTGAAGAGTTCGATATTCAGACGCAGGTTCTGCTCCGCACGCGCGAGAAGATTGCCCGTCTGGAACAGCGTATGACCGAGCTGGAAGCGAAACTGTCTGCGGAAGAAAAGCCTGCCGCAGCGCCGGAAAACGACTAATCCCCCCGTCATCATCGCGATGCAGCGCCCTCATCAGGGCGTTGCTCAATTCCCTATCCCGCCTACCCGAAACCCAGATTTCACGTCACGGAATTCAGAATAAACGACTCAGTGGGAAATCAGTTCGACCTGCTTACGCGGCAGGAACAGCCACAGCACAGCCAGCATGATTAACGCATACAGCGATTTCCAGCCGATCATCAGCAACAGCGCACAGCAGAGCAGGCCCCCGATTGCAGCCATCACGCGCGCCCGCCCTTTCAGCAAACGCCATCCGGCCAGCATACACAGCAGATAAATCAACACAAAGATGCCGTTCGCATACACAATCAGCATATCCAGCGGCAGCCTGAGCCAGTAAATCAACAGGCAACACACCAGGCAGCAGGCCACTACAACTGACAGCGCATTCACCGGTGCCTGCCCTGGAGACAGCTTCGCTAATGCGCTTCCTTTCGATGCCTGCGACCAGACTAAACGGGCAAATCCCTGCGTGTAGATATTCACGCTGGCAAAGCAAGCCAGATACCCGACAAAGCAGGCAATCCACAGCGCGTGTTCGCCAAACAGCTGCACGACAATACCCGGCAGTGAGGCGGTTGCGGCAATCCCTTCACCGTAAGCCTTAAAATGCAGCACGGCCACCGTACATCCCCAATAAACCGCCCCCGCGACCAGCATGCCGATCAGTAAAGCCCGTGGAAAATCACGTTCCGGTGCCCGAAATTCCGTCGCCATATGGGCAAAAGCCTCAAGGCCAACGAAGCACCAGAACATCACAGCCAGCGCGCCGAAGGTGTTAGACCATGACAGCTCACTCACCGACGGCCAGGGAATATGCGCGGGCGTGATATCACCCTGCCACCAGATTGCGGCAACCAACCCCACCACCAGCATCGCAATGACGATCTGAATGTTGGCGCTGGATCCCGCACTGCGCAAGCCAAGCAGCCAGATACCGCCTAGCGTCAGCAGCTGTACGCAGAGCAGCCCCAGATCGCTCCAGCCAAATGCCGCCTGCCAGAATCCGGCGGCAATCTGCAAGGCAGCAGGCAGCCCCAGCGGAATAACGGACAGGAATAGCCAGCCGGTCACCCGTGCCATACGCGGCCCAAAAGCGAGGTTAACAAAGTGCGCGGCCCCGCCCGCATTAGGAAAACGTTGCCCCAGCGCGGCAAAGCCAATGGCGATAGGAAAAACAAGCAGGATCAAGATCGGCCACGCCCATAGGCTGTCTTGCTGTGCCAGTTGTGCGACCAGCGCGGGAACCGCAAACACCCCAGTCCCCAGCAGAGAAGTAGACAGCAACCCCACGCCCTGAATCAGCCCAAGCTCTTGTTTTAATCCTTTTGCTTCACTCACAGCATTTCACCCTTTTCTTGCCTTTCTACACCACGCCACGATCGAAGAATAAAAAAAGCCTCCCTTAACGGAGGCTTCTTTCTCACCCACTGCATTCACACACGTTATGCTTTCACGCGTTGGCTTTCAGCACATCGCGAATGCGGGCTTTGTAGGATTCAACCTTCTGCGGCGTCATCATACGACGTTCATCATCCTGCACCACACCGCCAACATCGTCAGCAATGCGCTGTGCAGACTGTAACATCAGTTTAAAGTTTTGGCTGGCATCGCCATAAGACGGCACCATCATGAAAATGGACACGCCGGGCGTCGAGAACTCGGACATGGCATCGACATTAAACGAACCGGGCTTAACCATATTGGCCAGACTGAACAACACCGGCCCTGCGCCAGCAGGATTCACATGGCGATGGAAAATGTTCATTTCACCAAACTGGAAACCGGCCTGAAGCAGGCTTTGCAGCAGCAGTTCGCCGCCAATGACACCGCCCTGATGCGCCACAACGTGCAACACCAGAACCGCTTCTTTTGCCGCTGCGGGTTCAACTGGCTCAACAGGTTGCTGAGGCTGTGCAGGCGCGGGCTGAACTTTTTCATGCAGAGAATGTGCAACAGGCTGCTGTGGAGCCGATGCTGGTGCATCATACGCAAACGACTCACGCGGAGCGTTACCGCTCGGTTCAGAAATCGGGGTTTCTCTAGGTGCGACAACCTGCGGGTGAGTATCGCCACGTACCTGCGCACGTGGAGAATCTACCGGCGTAGCTTCATCCAGCAGAGGATCGTAAGAAGACACGGGAGACAAATGCTCGAACGGCGATTTCGCCTCTGAACGAACGTCTTCACGTGCACTGTTGTTATTAAGTGAAGGGTTATTAAATGGAGGATTATCAAATGACGCGTTATCAAATGATGAGTTATCAAGTGAAGCGCTGCCAAATGAAGGCTCACTCTGCTGCGGGCGGGCACCCTTCACGCGAACTTCGCCAACGCCTTCATCCAGATCGTCAAGCGGCGTTTCATCACGCGCTTTCTTTACACGTTTAGCTGGGCGGTCACGAAAAAGGGACGAGCGTTCTTTACGGCTAGTCCACAAGCCGTGCAGTAAAAGCGCTATTATAGCGATCGCGCCAACAACGATTAATATCAGACGCAAGTCCTGCATCATTGCTATCCCAATTGTTCCAACAAAACATTGCCACCACGGCAAATACCTATACTACTAACTCTATTTGCCTGAGTACACAAGTGCAAGCCTGCACGGTACTTTATGACAATAAAGATAGATACAACGCACTTTTTTGCTGTTTTTTCATCCAAATGCGGGCTAGTCAGCATAAGATCATCCCGATATGATGCCTCAACAAACAAATGACTGAGTCTATCGGCACCATGTTTCCAGAAAAATCATCATCCTCCGAAAAATCGCCTTACAGCAATACCACTGGCCAGATTCGTAGCGGCATACACTATTTTCTTGCCGGATGGCGCCTGATCTCACTGCCGGGCATCCGGCGTTTCGTTATTCTGCCCTTACTGATGAACATCATACTGATGGGCGGGGCTTTCTGGTGGCTTTTCACCCAGTTGAACGACTGGATTCCGCAGATCATGAGCCATATTCCGAGCTGGCTGCAATGGCTCAGCTACCTCATTTGGCCACTTGCCGTGCTCTCCATTTTGCTGGTATTCAGCTACCTATTTAGCACGATCGCCAATTTTATCGCCGCACCGTTTAACGGCTTATTGGCGGAGCAGTTGGAAGCAAAACTCACCGGCCAGACGCTGCCGGACAGCGGCATACTCGGCATCGCCAAAGATGTCCCACGCATCATGAAGCGCGAAATCCAAAAACTGGCGTATTACCTGCCACGCGCGATTGTGCTACTGCTGCTCTATTTCATTCCCGGCATTGGACAAACTGTCGCGCCGGTACTGTGGTTCCTGTTCAGTGCGTGGATGCTGGCGATTCAATACTGCGATTATCCTTTTGATAACCACAAAGTGGGCTTTGCCACGATGCGTCAGGCATTACGTCGCCATAAAGTCGCCAATATGCAGTTTGGCGCTCTGGTCAGCCTGTTTACGCTGGTGCCTTTTTTGAATCTGGTCATCATGCCCGTTGCAGTATGCGGCGCAACGCAGCTGTGGGTGGATCGCTATCGCTCTCTATCAGCAACCCTGCCGAAAAAAGCGCCATAAAAAGACAGCAAGCACTGGCTGATAACGGCCAGTGCTTTCTATTGTAATGAAAAGATATTTCTTAAGAACATAACGATATAGCAATTCTTTACTTCACTGAAAAGTGTGAACGAGTATTCTCTCTACGTTCGCAAAAATTTCATACAGTTATAAGGACAGGCTATGAGCAAGATCTACGAAGACAATTCTTTCACAATCGGCCATACGCCGCTGGTTCGCCTGAACCGTATCGGCAACGGACGCATTCTGGCTAAAGTGGAATCCCGCAACCCCAGCTTCAGCGTAAAATGCCGTATCGGCTCCAACCTGATTTGGGATGCAGAAAAACGCGGCGTTCTCAAACCAGGTGTTGAGTTGGTTGAACCGACCAGCGGAAACACAGGGATTGCCCTGGCCTATGTCGCCGCAGCTCGCGGTTACAAACTCACGCTCACCATGCCGGAAACCATGAGCATCGAGCGTCGTAAGCTGCTGAAAGCGCTGGGTGCTAACCTGGTGCTGACAGAAGGCGCGAAAGGCATGAAAGGTGCCATCGCCAAGGCAGAAGAGATTGTTGCCAGCGATCCGCAGCGTTATCTGCTGCTACAGCAGTTCAGCAACCCTGCTAACCCGGAAATTCACGAGAAAACCACCGGCCCAGAAATCTGGGAAGATACCGATGGTCAGGTTGATGTCTTTATCTCTGGCGTCGGTACTGGCGGTACGCTGACCGGTGTCAGCCGCTACATCAAGAACACCAAAGGCAAAGCCATCACCAGCGTGGCGGTTGAACCTACCGATTCACCCGTCATCACTCAGGCGCTGGCAGGCGAAGAGTTGAAGCCAGGCCCGCACAAGATTCAGGGCATCGGCGCGGGTTTCATTCCGGGTAACCTGGATCTGAAACTGATTGACCGCGTAGAGAAAGTGACGAACGAAGAAGCGATCAGCACCGCGCGCCGTTTGATGGAAGAAGAAGGCATTCTGGCGGGTATTTCTTCCGGTGCCGCCGTTGCCGCAGCGCTGAACTTGCTCAAAGAAAAAGAATTTGAAGATAAAACTATCGTCGTTATTCTGCCTTCTTCCGGCGAACGCTACCTCAGCACAGCACTCTTTGCCGACCTGTTCACCGAGCAGGAACTGCAACAATAACCTCCCGGTCACACTCGAACAACAAGTGACCAATGTGTTAAAAAAGCACCTATTTAGGTGCTTTTTTGTGGCACAGTTCAAACTTTCCACCACATGTGGATTGCTTTTCTACATCAGGTTTAGTATTTAACCGAACAATTATTTTGATGCGTGAAATTAATATCCGACAAATACCACGCCCCGTCACATGCTTTTCCCCTGCGCACGATAGCCCACATCGCCGTTTTGCGACTGAGGTTAAGATAATGGGTAGCGGAAGCTGCGGTGTTTGATGGTATTTTATTCAGGAAATACGTTTGACGGTTTTCTTGTCGCATCGTGGCCCGCCCCTGTAACATAAATCAGGAGCTAACCAAACAGGCTAAAGTTCAGTGAATCAACTAGACTTTAGTTCCACAACATTAATCTAATCCATAAGTTGGGGAAAAAAGCATGTTCCAGCAAGAAGTGACTATCACCGCACCAAATGGCCTGCACACTCGTCCTGCTGCTCAGTTCGTCAAAGAAGCCAAAGGCTTCACCTCAGAAATCACCGTGACGTCCAACGGCAAGAGCGCTAGCGCCAAGAGCCTGTTCAAATTACAAACACTCGGCTTAACACAAGGAACTGTGGTTACTATCGCTGCGGAAGGCGAAGACGAACAAAAAGCGGTTGAACACCTGGTCAAGCTGATGGCTGAGCTCGAGTAACCGACGAGTTTTTTAGTGAACACCAGAATCGAGTAAGGTAGGGTTATGATTTCAGGCATATTAGTATCACCGGGTATTGCTTTTGGTAAGGCACTGTTACTGAAAGAAGATGAAATTCTCATCAACCGGAAAAAAATCTCTGCGGATCAGGTAGAGCAGGAAATTGAACGTTTTCTGACTGGCCGTTCCAAAGCATCCGCACAGTTGGAAGCTATCAAGAAGAAAGCGGGCGAGACGCTGGGCGCAGAGAAAGAAGCCATCTTCGAAGGCCACATCATGTTGCTGGAAGATGAAGAGTTCGAGCAGGAAATCATAGCCCTGATTAAAGATGAACATGCTTCCGCCGACGCCGCTGCGTTTTCCGTCATCGAAAACCAGGCTAAAGCACTGGAAGAGCTTGATGATGAATATCTGAAAGAACGCGCCGCAGACATGCGTGATATCGGGAAGCGTTTGCTCAGAAATATTCTCAATATGCCTATCGTCGATCTGGGCGATATTCAGGATGAAGTCATTCTGGTTGCAACGGACCTGACACCGTCAGAAACCGCGCAGCTGAATCTGGACAAAGTGCTGGGCTTTATCACCGACCTCGGTGGCCGCACGTCCCACACGTCCATTATGGCCCGTTCGCTGGAACTGCCTGCGATCGTCGGCACGACCAACGTGACCCAGCAGGTTAAAAACGGCGACTATCTGATCCTGGATGCCGTAAACAACCAGATCTATCAAAATCCGACTGCGGATAAAATTGAAGAATTAAAAGCGGTTCAGCAGCAATATCACGCTGAAAAGTATGAGCTGGCTAAGCTGAAAGATCTGCCGGCCATCACGCTGGACGGTCATCAGGTTGAAGTCTGTGCCAACATCGGTACCGTGCGTGATGTCGCGGGTGCTGAGCGTAACGGCGCAGAAGGTGTCGGCCTGTATCGTACCGAATTCCTGTTCATGGATCGTGACTCGCTGCCTACCGAAGAAGAGCAGTTCCAGGCGTATAAGGCGGTTGCCGAAGCCGTTGGCGCTCAGGCTGTTATCGTCCGTACCATGGATATCGGTGGCGACAAAGATCTGCCATACATGAACCTGCCGAAGGAAGAGAACCCGTTCCTTGGCTGGCGTGCTATCCGTATCTGTCTGGATCGTAAAGAAATCCTGCATGCCCAGCTGCGTGCCATTCTGCGCGCATCAAAATTTGGCAAGCTGCGTATCATGTTCCCGATGATTATTTCCGTGGAAGAAGTGCGTGAGCTGAAAGCCGAACTGGAGATACTGAAAGCACAGCTGAGAGAAGAAGGTAAAGCCTTCGACGAAAGCATTGAAGTCGGCGTGATGGTTGAAACACCTGCCGCCGCCGCTATCGCGCCACATTTAGCCAAAGAAGTCGACTTCTTTAGTATTGGGACAAATGACTTAACCCAGTATACTCTGGCAGTTGATCGCGGTAATGAGCTGATTTCTCATCTCTATAACCCGATGTCCCCTGCTGTCCTGACTCTGATCAAACAGGTCATCGACGCGTCTCATGCCGAAGGCAAGTGGACAGGGATGTGTGGTGAGCTCGCCGGTGACGAACGTGCTACACTACTGTTATTGGGAATGGGTCTGGACGAATTCAGCATGAGTGCGATCTCTATCCCGAGCATCAAGAAAATCATCCGTAATGCGAATTACGAAGATGCGAAGGCGCTGGCGGAACAAGCACTCGCTCAACCGACAGCACAAGAGTTAAGCAATCTGGTGAGCCGCTTTATTAAAGAAAAAACGCTCTGCTGATTCTGCTTTACCTAATAGGTTTCAAGGTGGCAATCAGCACCCCGACAGGCGATAGATTCGCAGTCGGGGTAGCGAAGAAAACCAATGCCACACCAACTTGAAAGATTAGGGTATACGCTGGCCCAATATTAATGCTTAGGAGAGAATCATGGGTTTGTTCGATAAATTGAAGTCTCTGGTTTCTGACGACAAAAAAGACACTGGCAGCATCGAAATCATTGCCCCGCTGTCCGGCGAAATCGTCAATATTGAAGACGTTCCTGATGTCGTATTTGCAGAGAAAATCGTCGGTGACGGTATTGCCATCAAACCAACTGGCAACAAGATTGTCGCACCGGTAGACGGCACCATCGGTAAGATTTTTGAAACCAACCATGCGTTTTCCATCGAGTCTGACAGCGGCATTGAGCTGTTTGTGCACTTTGGTATTGATACCGTTGAATTGAAAGGCGAAGGCTTCAAGCGCATCGCTGAAGAAGGCCAGCGCGTGAAGAAAGGCGATCTCGTTATTGAGTTTGACCTGGCTCTGCTGGAAGAAAAAGCGAAGTCTACTCTGACACCAGTGGTTATTTCCAACATGGATGAAATCAAGGAATTGACCAAACTGAGTGGTACGGTTGTTGTCGGTGAAACTCCGGTTATCCGTATCAAAAAGTAAGCCGCCTTCTACGGATGGTTTACTACGTTTGCACGAGACGGCACCCGGATGGTGCCGTTTTCGTTTCAGGCTTTCCAGCGCGGCACGCACAGGCGAATCACTAACCCGCACTGCTCACCATTATCCGCCTCAATATGCCCGCCGTGCGCCAGTACGACTTTACGGGTAATCGCCAGCCCCAGCCCATAGCCTTTGCCAGACAGCGGCGAATCAACACGAATGAAAGGATCGAAGATGCTGGAAAGCTTACTTTTCTCCACGCCGGGTCCCTGATCGGCGACCTGAATCGTCCACTCATGTTCATTGCCAATGAGCGACACGGAAACCTGCTGCGTGGGAGCAGAAAAACGTAGCGCGTTGCGCATCACATTATCGACCGCCCTGCGCATCAGCTCCGCATTGCCTTTAGTCGTGTAGTCTTCGTCCTCATCGGCCGTCAGCAGGATTTCAACGCCGGTGACTTGCGCTTCGTAGCGCGCATCATTGACCACGGCAGTCACCAGCCCCAGCAAATCGAAATAGGCTTCCTCAATACCAGAATGCTCCGTGCGCGATAGCGTCAGCAGTTCGCCAATCATCTTATCCATCAGCAAAGCTTCACGCTCAATACGCTGCAAGGAACTCTCTATATTGTCGGGATTCTGTCGTATCAACCCGATAGCGAGCTGCAAACGCGCCAGCGGGGAGCGCAGCTCATGGGAGACATCATGCAGCAGCTGTTCACGCGCGCTGGCCAGACTGTCCAGTCGTTCAACCATCGAATCAAAATCACGCGCGACATCGCTGATTTCATCATGACGTTTATGCATCACCGGTAGCAGACGCACGTTCAGATCGCCCTGCGCAACCTGATCAAACCCCGCACGAATCTGACTTAGCGGACGAGCCAGGCTCCATGCCAGCACCGAGCTGAACAACAGGCCACCAAACCCCGCAATGATGATAAACGGCACGGGCACGTTGAGAAATTCGACTGGCCGAGGGGGACGAAATTCACTGCGCAGCAGCTCGGCGTCATAGCGAATCTGATACCACTTTCCGGCTGGGCCGTTGACCTGCTTGATAATGTGCGTGGCACGCGGCATGCCACGTTTATCCGGCGCAAAAGCCTCATCGAGCAACGCGTTCTGCGAGCCAGAAACCAACTCCTGATCGGACAGCGGCAGCGGCGATTCCGTGACGGAAATGTATTGCTGCTCTTGCTGCGGCAGCAGCGACATCACATCGTTCAGTTCACCCAAGCCGCCATGTTGCAGCGCAGCCGCCACCATCTCCGTTTGCATTGTCGCAATGCGCGACACCACGATCTCTTCCAACGGCTTATGTCGCTCGCCGTAAAAAGAAAAAGCCAGCCACAGCAGTTGAGACATGACGAGAAACGTCAGCCAGAACCCGAGCAGTATCTTCCAGAAAAGTCGTCCACGAATCATCATCAGCGAATCCGGTATCCCACGCTGCGCACGGTTTCAATCGTCATGGTGTTGCCAGGCAAGACGCCAAGCTTTTGACGAATATTGCTGATGTGCACGTCCACGCTGCGGTCATACGCTTCACGGCGACGCCCCAGACATTTTTCGGACAGCTCATCTTTTGACACCACCCGCTCCGGGGAACGCAACAGCAGCTCCAGCAAATTAAACTCAGACGCCGTCAGATCAAACGGCTTCCCACGCCATTCGCTGATGCGCGTGGCAGGGTTCAACACCAGATCGCCGCTGGCGGCAAGGCTCTCGTCGCGCTTTGTGCTCGGCTGATCGTCATAACGACGTAGTACCGCCCGTAGTCTTGCCACCAGCTCGCGCGGGTAACAAGGTTTAGGCATATAGTCATCCGCGCCCATTTCCAGACCGATAACTCTGTCGATGTTGTCGCCTCTCGCCGTCAGCATAATGACGGGCAACTGCTGGGTTTTTCTGATCTGGCGCAGCACGTCAATCCCGCTCATATCGGGCAGCATGACATCCAGAATAATCGCGGTGTAATCCCCCGATATCGCGCCATCGACGCCCTCTTTGCCCGTCAGCACCCGCGAGGTTGAAAACCCTTCCGCATTCAGATACTCACAGAGCATATCGCCCAGCTCTACGTCGTCATCGACCAGTAAAATATTCATATCCTGTCCTCATTAATCGGGTATACCCTACGTATTCGAGTTGCGGGAAGGAAACGCACAAGCAGCTTGAAGTATGATGGGTATAGATGATGTATTCTCAGGCCTGGCGTGAATATTCGCAGCCAGATTTACTTAATCCTTACCATTTCTTTCAGCAAAGATTACCGCTACCTTTACGGACTCGGGGTAAATTACTCACCTGCGTTATTTATTCCCGTTCAGATGCATGAATTAAGGACGACTTCCCCTGATGCAATCACGATTTTTTACACGACGCCGTACGACGATCGCGCTTGGCCTTATCGCTGCTGCTGTAGTTCTTCATCTGTTTTTCAATAAGCCATCGCCAGCACCCAATGCGCTTACCACCGCCGCCGAGATTGCGGATCTCGAACAGACCGTGCTCGCTGACGGTAAAATTGAGGCACAGAAGCAGGTCAGCGTCGGTGCACAAGCCTCGGGGCAAATCAAAGCGCTGCACGTCGAACTGGGTGATAAAGTGAAAAAGGGACAATTGATCGCTGAGATTGATGACCTCACTCAGCAGGACACGCTAAAAAACGGTGAGGCCGCGTTAAAAAACATTCAGGCACAGCGAGCGGCCAAACTGGCGGAACTGCGTAATAACGAATTAAGCTGGCAGCGTCAGCAAATGTTGATGAAACGTGGCGTTGGGGCACAGGCCGACTACGACAGCGCAAAAGCGACGCTGGATGCTACCAGAGCCAATATCGACGCGTTGGACGCCCAAATCATTCAGGCACAGATTACCGTCAACACCGCCAAGGTTAATCTGGGATACACCCAAATTCGTTCACCGATGGACGGTACCGTGGTGGCCATTCCGGTTGAAGCGGGGCAAACGGTCAACGCGATTCAGACGACGCCGACCATCGCCAAAGTCGCCAATCTGGACACCATGACCATCAAGGTGAAAATCTCAGAGGCCGACGTCGTCAAGGTGAAAACCGGCATGCCCGTGTGGTTCAGTATTCTGGGCGAACCGAATAACCGTTACGAAGCCACGCTGAGCTCAATTGAACCAGCGCCAGACTCCATCAACACGGACTCGACCACAACCTCATCCAGTTCAAGCAGCAGTTCCAGTTCATCATCCAGTACCGCAATCTATTACAACGGCCTGTTCGATGTGAAAAACCCTGATGGCGTCTTGCGCATTTCCATGACGGCGCAGGTGTATATTCTGCTGTCTTCAGTGAAAAACGCCATTGTTGTTCCCGCGACGGCGTTAACCTCGCGTGACGGCATGTGGTACGTGCAGGTCGTGAATGCGAACAAGAAGGTTGAATCGCGTCTGGTGACGCTTGGCCTCAACGATAACGTGCGCACCCAGATTCATTCGGGGCTCAGCGTGGGGGAACAGGTCGTTGTCAGCCCATCGTCCGGCGATGTCGCGTCTACGCATCCTGGCCCACCGATGGGGATGTAACGTATGTCCACATCCTTACTTAAGCTGACCGGTATTACCCGCCGCTTTTCCAACGGCGAACAGGACGTCACCGTCCTCAAAGACATCAACCTGACCATCAATCAGGGAGAAATGGTGGCGATCGTCGGGGCGTCTGGGTCAGGAAAATCGACGCTGATGAATATTCTCGGCTGTCTGGATAAACCGTCCTCTGGTGATTATCAGGTGGCAGGACGCGCCGTTGGCGAACTGGATAACGACCAGCTCGCGGAACTGCGCCGCGAGCATTTCGGCTTTATTTTCCAGCGCTATCACCTGCTCGGCGATCTCAGCGCTCTGGGGAATGTTGAAGTGCCAGCCATTTATGCCGGAAAAAGCCGGCTGGCGCGCCGTCAACGGGCGGCAGAGCTGCTTACTCGGCTAGGACTGGAAAGTCGCCTCCACTATCGGCCCAGCCAGCTTTCCGGCGGCCAGCAGCAGCGCGTGAGTATCGCACGGGCGCTGATGAACGGCGGCGGCATTATTCTGGCGGATGAGCCAACCGGTGCGCTGGACACCCACAGCGGCAACGAGGTTCTGAGCATACTTCGCGATCTGCACAGGCAGGGCAATACCGTCGTGATCGTCACCCACGATATGACGATTGCCGAACACGCTCAGCGCATCATCGAACTGCGCGATGGCGAAGTGATTGCCGACCGACAAACGCGCCCCGAAGAGGCCGCCGTGCCGTCAACGGAAGCCACCAGCTCTCCGGCGACGTCCGCTCTGAATCAGTTCAAAGATCGCTTTATCGACGCGTTTAAAATGGCGCTGCTGGCGATGAACGCCCAGCGGATGCGCACCTTCCTGACCATGCTCGGCATCATCATCGGTATCGCGTCTGTCGTCTCGGTGGTCGCGCTGGGAAAAGGCTCACAGGAACAGGTGCTGGCCGATATCAATTCGATGGGCACCAGCACGCTGGAAATTTTCCCTGGCAAAGACTTCGGCGACATGGATGCCAGCGCCATCCAGACGCTGCGGGCCAGTGATATCCAGCCGCTGACGCAGCAGCCCTACGTGCATAGCGTTACGCCTTCTATTTCCACCAGCGTAACGATGCGCTACGGCAACATTGCCGTTTCCGCCAGCATTTCCGGGGTTGGCGAGCAGTTCTTCACCGTGCGTGGCTACACCCTGCAACGCGGCGTGCTTTTCCCGCGCAGTAGCGTCGATGAACTGAAGCAGGACGCCGTGATTGATAAAAATACGCTTAACAAGCTCTTTCCTCACGGCGAAGATCCCATTGGACAAGTGATTTTGCTAGGCTCGCTGCCCGTGCGGATTATCGGCGTCGTCAGTAAGAATCAGGGAGGCTTCGGTAGCGATGAAAACCTGAATGTCTGGGTGCCGTACACCACGGTGATGAAGCGCATGGTCGGACAGTCGTACCTGAAAAGCATCACGGTGCGGGTGAAAGACAATGTGGATATGAACGTCGCGGAGAAAAGCATCACCGCCCTGCTGACGCAGCGGCACGGTACGAAAGATTTCTTTATCATGAACACGGACAGCATCCGTCAGATGATCGAGAAAACCACCACCACGCTCACGCTGCTGGTGTCGATGATTGCCTTGATCTCGCTGCTGGTCGGCGGGATCGGCGTGATGAACATCATGCTGGTTTCCGTCACGGAGCGAACCCGGGAGATCGGCGTCCGTATGGCGGTTGGCGCACGCACCAGCGATATCATGCAGCAGTTTTTGATCGAAGCGGTACTGGTTTGCCTGTTCGGCGGCATCATCGGCGTGGGGCTGTCGCTGGCTATCGGCGTGCTATTCGCCCAGTTCAGCAGTAATTTCGCGATGATCTATTCCAGTTCCTCGATTATTGCCGCGTTCCTGTGCTCCAGCCTGATCGGCATTATCTTCGGCTTCTTCCCCGCACGACGAGCCGCACGGATGGAACCGATTCACGCGCTGGAGCGGGAATAGTCGTCAGTCAAATACCCCGGTGGACAGATACCGATCGCCACGATCGCAGGCGATTGCCACAATCACGCTGCCGGGGTTTTCTGCCGCAAGCCGCAGTGCGCCAGCCACAGCGCCACCGGAACTGACGCCGCAGAAGATGCCTTCCTGACGCGCCAGTTGGCGTAACGTATTCTCGGCGTCCACCTGCGTCATATCCAGAATGCGATCGACCAGATCGGCACGAAAAATCCCTGGCATATAGTCCGGCGTCCAGCGGCGAATACCGGGAATGTGGCTGCCTTCCGCAGGCTGTAATCCCACCGTGCAAATCGCTGGGTTCTGCAGCTTAAGATAGCGGCTGACGCCGGAAATCGTGCCGGTCGTTCCCATGCTGGAGATAAAGTGAGTCACCTTACCTGCCGTCTGCTGCCAGATCTCCGGGCCAGTCGTCAGAAAGTGTGCCAGCGAATTGTCCGGGTTATTGAACTGATCGAGCGTTTTCCCTTCTCCCGCCAGCACCATCTGTTTTGCGCGATCCCGTGCCCCTTCCATCCCCAGCTTGCGATTGACCAAAACCAGCTCCGCGCCATACGCACGCATCGCGGTCTGGCGTTCATAGCTCATGTTGTCCGGCATCAGCAGGCGCAGACGATAGCCTTTTACCGCCGCAATCATCGCCAGCGCAATGCCGGTGTTCCCGCTGGTCGCCTCAATGAGCCGGTCACCGGGAACGATGTCACCGCGATTCTCCGCCTGCTGGATCATGGAATATGCGGCCCGATCTTTTACCGATCCGGCGGGGTTATTTCCTTCCAGCTTCAGCCAGATTTCACTGTTTAACCCCTGCGTCAGGCGCTGCAATTTCACCAGCGGGGTATTGCCAATACACTGCTCAAGCGTTGTCACAAGTTGAGTCCTAAAAAGCCTCGCGCATGCGGCGCGAGTGATAGAAAAGAGTAAAGTTAGCGTTTATTCATTTGCCGCTTCACACGCCACTGCAAGGCGCTTTTGATGAACAACGTCAGTATCGCCATCACGGTTAACAGCGCCGCCGCGGTAAACGCCCCCACGCTGTTATAATCCTGATGCAGCAATTCGACCTGTAGCGGCAGAGTGTAGGTTTCACCGCGAATCGAGCCTGACACCACGGACACGGCGCCAAACTCACCAATCGCTCGGGCATTCGTTAGCACCACACCATACAGCAGCGCCCAGCGAATATTCGGTAGCGTCACCCGATAGAACACCTGCCAGCCCGACGCACCGAGCAGCACCGCCGCTTCTTCTTCCTGACTGCCCTGGCTCATCATTACCGGAACCAGCTCCCTGACCATGAACGGACAGGTCACAAATATCGTCACCAGCACAATGCCCGGCCAGGCAAACATCAGCTGTATCCCCTGCTCATCCAGCCAACCGCCAACCGGGCCGTTGGTGCTGTAAAAAAGCAGATACAGCAAACCCGCTACCACCGGAGAAACAGCAAAAGGAATATCGATCAACGTGAGCAGCAGTTGCCGCCCCGGAAACTGAAAGCGCGTGACCAGCCACGCCAGCAGCGTACCAAACACCAGATTCACCGGTACGACAATCGCGACCACCAGCAGCGTGAGGCCAATGGCATGCAGCATGTCAGGGTCGCTCAGATTACGCCAGACGCCCCCCAGTCCGTGCGATAGCGCAGCGGCAAAAATTGACACCAAAGGGATGACCAGCATGATGAGCGATAATATCACGCCCAGTGCAATCAACGCGGTTCTCGCCCAGTTACGTTCCTGCCGAACCGGATGAGGTTGACGCCGTGACGTCACAGTCGGTATCTCTGCCATTACACGCTCCGGGTCCGTTGACCAAAACGGCGTTGCAGCACGTTGACGCCAAACAGGATCAATAAGGATGCTGCTAACACGACGGAGGCAATCGCACTGGCGGCAGGAAAATCAAACTCCTGCAAGCGGATAAAGATCATCAGCGAAACGACTTCCGTCTGCCAGGCAATGTTACCCGCAATAAAGATCACGGCGCCGAACTCGCCCAGACTGCGGGCAAACGACAGCGCGGTGCCTGTTAAGAGTGCCGGGGTTAACTCCGGTAAAATGACGTAGCGAAAACACTGCCAGCGATTCGCGCCCAGCGTTTGCGCCGCCTCTTCGTATTCAGGCCCCAGATCTTCCAACACCGGTTGGACGGTGCGCACGACAAAAGGAATGCTGGTGAACGCCATCGCAACCGTAATGCCCAGCCAGGTATAGGATACCTTGATGCCGAATTCGGCCAGCCATGCGCCGTACCAGCCGGTCGTTGAAAACAGCGCAGCCAGCGTCAGCCCCGCCACCGCAGTCGGGAGCGCAAAGGGTAAGTCCATCAATCCATCCAGCAAGGCTCGGCCGGGAAAGCGATAACGAGTCAGAATCCACGCCATTAACAGGCCGAATCCCGCATTAAATATCGTCGCCAGCCCCGCCGCCAGGAGTGTTACTTTGTAGGCCGCCACCACCTGCGGGTTGGAGATCACCGCCCAGTACTGCGCCAGACTCATTTCTGAGAGCTGCATGACCAGCGCACTTAAGGGTAGTAAAAGAATCAGACAGACGAACAACAGGCTGCTGCCCAAACTCAGCGCGAACCCCGGCAGCACCCGTTTACCTGAACCAGAAAAGAAGTTACCAGACCTCAAAGCCATTACTGACGACCAGCCGCCAACAGTTTGTCCAGTTCACCACCGGTATCGAAGTGGGTTTTCATCACCTGTGGCCAAGATCCAAACTGATCCTCTACCCGAAATAAGGTGGTCTCTGGGAAACGAGATTTTAGCGTTTGCGCCAGTTCAGGGTTATTCACACGGTAGTAAAAATCGGTGATCACTTTCTGTGCTTCTGGCGTATAGAGGTAATTCAGATAGGCTTTTGCCGCCTGTTCAGTGCCGTTCTTCTCCACATTCTTATCAATCCACGCCACGGGGAATTCTGCCAGTATGTTGACCTTCGGGACGATCACCTCGTAGTTCTCGACACCGTACTGGTTGCGGATGTTATTCACCTCGGATTCAAAGCTGATCAGTACATCGCCCAACTGGCGTTCCACAAACGTGGTCGTTGCGCCACGGCCACCGGTATCAAAGACTTCGACGTTCGCCAGAAAACGCGTTATCCACGCGCGCGTTTTGGCCTCGTCGCCACCGTTGGCTTTGCTGGTCGCGCCCCAGGCTGCAAGGTAGGTATAACGGGCATTGCCGGAGGTTTTCGGATTCGGGAAAATCAATTTAACGTCATCACGCACCAGATCGTTCCAGTCGTGAATCCCTTTAGGATTACCTTTGCGAACCAGGAAGGCCATGGTGGAGTAAAACGGAGAGCTGTGATTCGGTAAACGCGTCTGCCAATCTGCGGGAATCAACTGCCCGCGGTCGTGCAGGATCTGAACGTCCGTCACCTGATTGTAGGTCACGACATCGGCCTTCAGGCCTTGCAGAATAGCCAACGCCTGTTTAGACGAACCGGCATGCGACTGTTTGATCGTCAGCGGATCGTTAGGGTGCTGCGACAACCACTGTTTTTCAAAGCCGGGATTGAGCGCCACAAAGAGCTCACGCGACACATCATAAGAGCTGTTCAGCAGCTCGGTAGCAGAGACAGCGCTCTGCCCGCCCAGCAGTAATGACAGCGCCAGAGAACCTTTCACCAGCCAGCCTTTCACCTGTACTTGATTCATCTTATGTCCTGTCAGAGTTAGAGCCTATTCGGTAGGCTTTGTTGTCGGAGCCGTTACATAGCCGTTTTTGTATATACCCTAAATAATTCGAGTTGCGTGAAGGCGGCAACCGAGCGAATCCCCGGGAGCTTACTCAGGTAAGTGACTGGGGTGAGTAAGGGCAGCCAACGCACAGGCAGCTTGAAGTATGACGGGTATAGCGTCAATCAGTGTAGGGGGAAGTGACGGTTAACATATAACCTTTATATATATCATTTCGGGATTTTTAAGCGCTAAAGTACATAACCACAAAACGAGCGAGACGAGAGGAAAAAGCGGGAGGGAAAAGGAAAGTGCGGCCAGATAGCCCGATAAAGGAAAGTGGAAAAAGGGAAAACTCACAGAACGGATGCCTGCACAGGTGCAGGCATCCGGAAAATGCGTCAGAGCTTACAGCGATAAAAGCTGATCCAGAGAAGGCGCAAAGAAGTAGCTGCCGCTGACGGCGCGCGTAAAGCGCAGCATGTCGTCACGTTTGCCGTCACGATCGCCGAACATGCTCAGCAACTGCTGCTCAATGTTATGCAAACGCGCACAGTAAGCGACAAAGTAGAGTCCGTTTTTCCCGCTCGCGGTGCCATAAGGCAGGCTCTGGCGCAGAATTTTCAGCCCCTTGCCGTCTTCCTTTAAATCTACGCGGCTAAGATGCGACGTTACAGGGCGTTCATCGGAGGACAGTTCTTCGTTATCCTGCTTCGTACGCCCGATCATTTGTTCCTGCTGTTCCACGCTAAAACGCTGTAGCTGCTTCAGATTGTGTTCCCAACGCTGGGTAAACACGTAGCTGCCGCCTGCATCCGGCTGGCCCTCAGGGATAATCGCCACGGCGTGACGGGCATCGCCCTGCGGGTTTTCCGTGCCGTCGACAAAGCCGCTTAAATCACGATCTTCCACCCAACGGAAACCGTGCGTCTCTTCTTCGATACGGATCGCGCTGCCAAACGCGGCCAGCGCCGCCTGTGCCAGCGTAAAATTAACATCATGACGGAGTGATTGGATGTGAATCAGTAGATCGCGCTGCGTGGCTGGAGCAAGCCCGTTACCCAGCGGTGTGAACGGTTTCAGCTCCGCTGCGCCGTGGTTGCAATCCAGATCGCGCCAAACGTCGTTGCCAAATGCCAGCACAGCGCCCAATCCCGCATCAGGATACTGCTGCTGTAACTCTTGTAACGTCTGACAGAATTTTTTGCATCCCTGCCGGATAGCATCAAACTCTCCCTGAATCATCGCTTCCATAAAAATGGCAAAACGGCGGTGTTCCAATAAAATACCGCTTTGAATTGGTGTCATTTCTGCTTCCTCAAGCGTCAGTTTTTTCTTTTGTTGTTATGGTTTATTACGGTCATTATGGCGAATATGGCTGCCGAAAAAGATATCAGGCGGCACAGGTATCATACCGGAAGCCGCCTGACTTTTACCTTGCGTAAAAACAAATTAGCCCGTTACGAGACGTAACTTAGCTTAGTTGCGCGCCTGCGCGTGCCACACGATTTTGCTCACTTTCCAGGTTTTCAGGATATCGTCGGGCGGCATCAAGCCTTCCGGGCCGCTCCATTCGCCGGAATAGACGTAGCTGATATGCGTACTCTGCGGGGCGGCACATTCTACGCTCTGCGCATCATCACCTTGCCCCAACTGGCAGGATTCAAACGCTTTGCTGTAGGTAGTGCTAAAAGCATCACCAATTTTCACGCCACCTGCGCTGCCAATCGCCGGATCCATGACCTCAACTTTGCGCACGCTGCCCTTCGGCTGGCCGCTGATGATCATTTTCACCTCTTTGCTATCCAGCGCCTGATAAAACGCGACCAGCTGACCGTTGGACGTCCCCATTCCGCTACGCAGTTGATAACTGCCATCCAGCGCGCTCTGTAGCGCCCCTTCGGACAGTGGCGTACCGGCATTAATGCCGCCGACACCCGCATCGGTAACCTCCAGCGAGCTGCCGAACCAGTTAAACGGCGACAGGCTCGACCATGAGAAATTGGAAAGCGTGCTGCATCCGGTCAGCAACAGCGGTAAACCCAGCACCAGCGATAAACCCAGCGGGCGAAAATTCATGGCATGTACTCCTCAAGATTGAACGGCTTCCATCGTCAGCCACCATAGCAAGATGGGGGTTGGAGTCTGCAAGCAACGAAAAGTGCCGTAAAAGACGGGATAATCCTGCGGAAGATTATAGGGGGCATACGAAAAGAAACCTACCAGAACCGCAGACCTCCCGAGAGCCGGAAGGCCTGCGAAGAACATCAACTACGCTGTGAGGCAAAATCCGTTAAGTCATAACGGTGCGTGAACAGATCGTCCAGCTCCGTCTGGTGCGTAATCGCCACCACGGTACACGCTGGCAACGCCAGCTTGACCAGTGCCAGAAGCTGTCTGGCGGCGTCATGATCCAGATTGCTCGTCGCTTCATCCAGATAGAGCGTATCGGGTTTAGCAATCAGCGCGCGGGCAAAGGCGACACGCTGCCGCTCCCCGCCGGAGAACACCCGATCCCAGTTCAGTTGCTCATCCAGACGATCGCGCCACGCGCCCAGCCCGACGCTATCGAGCGTCTGACGCAGCATCTCGCTGTCAGCCAGTGCCGGGTGCGGATAGCAGAGAATCTCTGCCAGCGTCCCCTGCCCCAGATAGCTTTGCTGCGGTAACAGCAGGCTGCGGCCTTCCAGCGATTGCCAGCGGCCATCGTAATACGGCCACAGACCGCTTAACGTACGCAGCAGCGTGGATTTTCCCAGCCCGCTGCGGCCAGAAAACTTACTCCAGCTACCCGCTTCACAGCTCAGGTCCACCTTTTGCAGCAGCGGAGAACCCTGCGGCGTGGTGAAAGAAAGCTGATCCAGTTGCAGACGTTCACCGACCGGAACCACTTCATCTTCAGACTGATGGCGTTTGATTTCCTGTTTGAACTGGCTCAGACGTTCCATGCTCGCGGAAAGCTCCATGAATTCGCGATACATGCGAATAAACCAGCTCAACGCACCATGCACCTGAGCAAACGCTCCGCGGATTTGCATCAACCCACCTAGCGTTACCGTTTTGCTGAGAAAGGCCGGTAATGCAGCAAAAATAGGGACGATCAAGCTAATACGCATGTAACCCGTGGTGAAAAAGCCCAGATTACGTTCCGCATTCATTGAACGCCACCAGTTAGAGACAATCGCAGAAAATTGACGCTTAAGATGGCTTTTTTCCTGCTGTTCGCCACCATATAGTGCAATTTGCTCCGCGTTATCATGCTTACGCAGCAAAGACGCACGAAAATTCGCTTCAGCACGTTGCTTCTCATAGTTAATACCGTGCAGCCGTTTACCGATCAGATGCGTAATCAAGGTGCCGAACACGGTATAGATAATGACGGCCCAGACCAGGTAACCTTTGATTACCCACTCCTCACCGAACAGCGTAAAGCGCTGTACTCCCGACAGTTCCCAGAGAATGATGACGAAAGATGACAACTGGGCAGTCACAACCAAAAATGACGCCACCAGACTCACCGTCTTATCAACAAATAAGCTGATATCCTCAGCGATACGTTGATCGGGGTTATCGATTTTTCCCACTATCGACATCCGATAAAACGCTCGCTTTGCCAACCAGCTATTCACTAACTCTTCCGTCATGGCACTGCGCCAACGAATGATCAGCCAGCGAGTGAACCAGTCCTGATGCACAAATACCACGATATAAATCAGGATATAGATGCCGTACTCTTTCATGAGAGAGAGCAGCAAGCTGCTATCAAACGTTCCTAGCGCATCGTAAAACGTTTTACTCCAATCATTGAGCAATACGTTGAGATAGACGATGGTCCATCCCATACTGATGGCAGCAACAAGAAGTAACAGAGCTAATAAGCCTTGTTTTCCCCGCCAAAAAGGGCGGCAGAGATCGACAAACTGTGCCGCTATCTTTTTCACTCTTTCACCTCTTGCGGCAAGGTGATGTAAAGCACACGGTTATCCGGGTTATACAGCTTCGCCGACATTGCCCGTACCTCTTCCAGCGTGATGCTGTCAGCCAGTTTGGATACGCTGCTCAGATAACGTGGGTCGTTATAGTGGCGGTAGCTCAGGATCAGACGGCGCTCTATCGTTGTGAGATCGCTCTGACGCCCTTTTTCTGCACGGATGAACTGCGCTTTCTGCTCATCGACATCCTGCTGAGTGATCTTCGTCGGTAGTTCAGCAAAGGCTTTCTCAGCCAGCGTCCACAACTCCTGCGCACGTTCAGGCGCGCTGGAGAAGCTCACTTCCGTTTCAATACGCTGTCTTTTATCTTCCAGTTCGCTATCGAGACGCATGCGGTAAATACCTAACGCATCATCACGCAGGCTGGTTTTGAGGTACTTATTCGCCAGATTACGGGCAACGCTCACCTGCACGGCGGCCTGTGGCGTCCACGTATGCGGCGTGAAGCTCCAGGTGCGGATATCAGCACGCGGTTCGATACTGATGGCCGATGTCGCTTCACGTTTACCCGGCAGCGCCAGATGTGATTTCACTTCACCAGCAGGCTGACGCGGGATCGTCGCTAGATAGCGTTCAACCTGCGGCAAAATCTGTGCCGCTGGCATATCCGCCACCAGATAGTAGGTGACCGGGGCAAACACCGCTTTATGCCACTGTGAAAGCAGCGCCGGCGCTGAAATTTGCTTCAACTCAGCAATTTCAGGCTGCTGCCAGGCTGGCGCACCAAAACGCAATTTGGCGATATCACTGGCCCGTTTTCCTGAAACCGATTGATCGTCATTGGCTTTTTGACGCGCCAGACCCATCATGCTCTCTTTCATCACGTCAGGATCGATACCTGGAGCTACATTCAGCTCACGGTATAACGCTAACAGGTTTGCTAATTCACCCGTTGGCGCATTCCCGCTTACCGTCAGTTGATCCGCTTCCTGAGCGATGCCCAAAGACAGCGCTTTTTCCTTTTTCCAGTTACTGAGCGCTTCACCGCTCCATGTTGCCGGTCCGCTTTGGTTGACTAATTGGCTTGCCAGCTGTACCTGCCACGGATTGGTCGACGTCGATAAATATCCCGCGTCGCTCACGGCTGTGAAGTAGACTTTTTTACCCGCCTCTGGCGCACGCAGCCATACTACGCGGTCACCATTGCTCAACTGCCACTGCTCGACCTTCTGCGCGGCGAAGGTCTTCACCGCCGTGCGTTTGCCACTTTGCGTTACAGCTGGCAGTTCAGGGATGACTTTCTCTTTTTCTACCTGTAACGGTGCCAGCGTCGCGGCTGCCCACTGTGCCTGTAACTTACGAATCGCATCCGGCGTCGGCAACGTGAACGGCGTCGCGCCCGGCACGCTAAACTGTACCAACGTATCCGGTGACGCTAACCAGCGCTGCAAATGGTGGTTCACGTCTTCTGCCGTGATGGTATCCAGTGCTTCCAGCGCGTCTTTACCGCGCTGCTGGCTACCGACATAAGGACGATCCTGCTGCCAGACAATGGTCAACTGCTGAACCCAATCGGAGAACTCGCGTACTTCCTGCTTGTTAGCCATACGCTGCGCGACTTCACGAATGTCAGAGGTGATCTCTGTAATATCCTGCTCGTTTAACGGATAGCGTTTAAACCGCTCAATTTCTTTCAGTACGGCAGACATCGCCGCGTCATGGCCACCCGGCATCACATTCGCAAAGAAGCCCAGCGCTGCCGTGGTTTTCCCAATATCCGATTTACGCACGACCAGGCTACTGGCGTCTTGCGGCAGCTCCGCCTGTTGTCGACGAACCTGGCGCAGTAACGCAGACATCGTGATTTGCGTAAGCAAGCGGTGGCGATACTCAGGTTGACCGAATGTGTCTTTGTCATTGAAACGATAGACAAATGACACCTGGCTGCTGCCACTTTGGCTATCCTGTAAGCGCGCGACGTTGAGCTGCGGTTTCAACAGCGGCTCGTAGTAATCACGGGCTGGCACAGCCACATTTGGCAACGGCGCAAAATAGCGTTGAATTTCGCGTTCTGCATCCGCAGGCGTGATATCACCAATAATCATCAAACGCATATTCGACGGGTGATACCAGCGTTGATAGAAATCCCGCAGTACGCTGGCTGGCGTGTCGTTAATCGACGCTTCGGTGCCAATCGTCGGGCGGGAAGGATAACGAGAATCATGGCGAATCGCCTGTACGCGCTGCTGGTTCATGCGTTCCGCTACGCCCAGTTTGCCACGCCACTCTTCCAGAATAATTTTGCGCTCATCGTCGAGATCGTTTTGCAGCAGCTTGGCATGACCCGTCATCTGGCTCAGCACCTGTAGCGTCGTGCCCAGATCGCGATTCCCTTTCGGCGGGCTCATCATATACATGGTGCGCTCGTAGTTGGTCACCGCGTTATAGCTCTGACCGCGAATCCACCCCTGCTTGTGCAGTTCGGTACCTACGCCTTGAGGAAACGCCTCGCTGGCGCGGAACACCATGTGCTCCACGATATGCGCCACGCCGGATTCATTGTCTTTCTCATCGATCGAGCCGACATCAACAATCAGGCGAATATCGACCCGCGATTTCTGCCCTTCCAGCGGCACGAGGGTGTAGCGAAATCCATTCGCCAGCGTCCCTTCTTTAAAAACCGGCAGCGGACTTTTGATTTCTTCGGCCTGACTCACCAGACTCCCCGCTAACAGGCCAACAGCCGTTAGCGATAACCAGCAACATTTCTTCCAGTTCATAACAACCTTTTCGTTTTTATTTTTGCCTGCAAGGCAATTTCTGAATGCATCAATGCAAAATGCCCCGTCATTCGTCAGAATGTGACGAATGACGGGGCATAGGATTTACCAGGTGTAAGCGACACCAAGCCAGAACTGACGGCCGGGTTTGTAGGTGACAATGGCGGTATTGAAACTCGATTTCTGACTAGTTTCTACCACATTATCAAGCACATTCAGTACATCCAACGTGATGTCCAGCGTCTGATTTTTGTAGACAGGCTGCGAATAAGATAAACGCCAGTCGTAGGAGATAAAGTCGCTGTATTGAGTTGAAACATGTTCCGCAACACTCCCTGAAAAGCTAGGGTCCACGTCACAGGCAGGACTACCGCCAGGGCACACTGTCTGTGATGACGCAGTCAGATAGCCTTTGTAGCCGGAGGTATAGCCCACGCGCTGGCCCCAGTTAAGACGAATCGCTGGGAAGTAAGTATCCACGTTCAGGAAGGCAGTCCAAGGGGTATTGAAATCCATTGCATCCATCTCGCCCCTGTACATCAGCTTACCGTCAACAATCACCCGCTGTTCGTCATTATTCAGATCATCGTAGTAAAAAATCGAATTAGCTTTATTTTTCGCAATACCGGCACCTAATGTCCAGTTCACTTCAGCAAAGCTAAAGCGATGCGGACTGATTGGCTGTACTTCCAGAGAAAATGTATTTCCCTCTGTCTGGCCGTCATTATTCATCACACGGTAACGTTGCCCAGCAACGGTCATTGATTCAGCACCAAACTGATCTTTGCCCTGACGGTTGACCCATTTGGCCGTCCACACGGTATTCATCACGCGCTGTGATAACCCCAGTGTTACTTCATCGCTATAAGGCGTTTTTAAATCAGAAACATCATAGTTGTTGCCCATTATCCTTGCTGGGCTGGATGTCCACGGCGCAGTCGATGACGTGCGACTTTGCTGGACACTCGAACCAATACCCTGACGTAGCTTATAGGACAGTATATTCGATGCATAATAGCGGTTGGCCCCACCGAATACGCGTGTTGAACGATCGCCAAAGACATCATAAGAAGCGGCGAAACGCGGAGCAAAATTCAGATTTTCCAGGAAGTCGTCGTAAGTAACACGCACGCCCGGGGTCACTTCAAGGCGACCGTAGCTCATACTGTCCTGCAGATAGACTGCATAACTGCTATAGCTGGTTTGCACGGAACGGGCAGGAAAGAGTGTACGGGTACCTGCAAATTGCTCACCGGGAATACACATTGAATCACCAGGTAGGCACACTACGTTGGGATTGACATTAGTCACCCGAGCCACAGCATTACTCGTATAGGCATCCTGAAAACGACGATACTGTGCATTCGAAAAGTCAGCCTGCCAGCCGAAATCAACCTGATGGGTCATTCCCAACAAGAAAGCAGGGTTGAGTTCGTAGTCCTGCTTGAAGGTGGTGGTATTTTTTTCTGTGGCGAATCTGCCATATCCACCAATCTGTGAATTTCTAACTGATGATTGCCAGTCAAGTGACGGGGAGACAAAACCTAACGAAGGCGCATTGTTGATCCAAGTAATAAATTCGTTAGATTCATGTTCAATCTTGTTTTGTTCAAACTGGTACCCAGCCAGACTGGTCACTTTCCCCCAAGTGGCATTGTGATCCCACTCCATATTGAAGCGATAACCGCCACCGGTATTGGTAAATGCACCGTTCTTTATATTCTTTTTGTAATATTTAGATTCATGCGGGGAATACATTCCCGTCATGCGAACAATATCGCCGTTGTCCGTCAGATAGGTACCTTTTAACAGGTAGGTTTCACTGCTCCGCTCCTGATCTTTCCACGTCTGTAAATACTGCTGATAATAGGGAATATCTGACTGCTGGCGGTTATAGGCAAAAATAAAGCCCGCTTTATCGCTCAACGGCTGATTAAAGGTAGCTGAATAGAACTGCTTCTTAAATTTTGGCTGGTAGTAGAGGTTAGTACCTGAATAGAACTCTTCGCTAATACTAGAATCAACGTGATAACTGGTCCAACTATCACGCGAAGTGCGATAAGAGATCTTGCCGGATGCTTTATCTAACTTGGGATCCATGAGCTTGGCATCTACCACACCGCCGGTAAAGTCACCGTACTTAGCGGACACGTTGCTATCAAACACTTCCAGCGATTCAATCAGCTCCGAGTTAATCCAGAACGATTGTGTGCCGCCAGCGGGTAAATCTGTCGGGTTGTAACCATCTGGATCGCCATCTAGCACTCCCTTATTAGCACCAGGGTTAATATTACTATTGTTCGATAACCCATCGATCATAAAGTTATTGTTATAAAACTTCTCGCCGTGGAACGAGACGTTTTCTGGGGCGAGTTCACCCGGCGTATTGCTGCTATTCGCCGTGTTCGAGAACTGCACAGCGGGGTTATTCTTTAATAACTCCGTTACCGATCCGTTTCCGGTTGGCATTTTTTTAATCTGCTCAGCATTCAGAATCTGCGTCCCCATCGACTGGCTGGTCGGGGTTGAGCGGACTAAAATCGTATCTTCGCCGTTTTCCGAAGAGGAATCACCCTGCTGTTCTTCTTCGGTTTCTGTCTTGTTTTTCTGCTGATTTTCATCGGCAGAGGTATCATTTTGCTGTGCGAGTGCAGGCCCTGATAATAATGACAAAAGCATCATTAAATAGACGTTCTTATTCATTTATTCAAAATCCCCAATAAGCATAATTATTTGAAAAATAAAATATTATTGTAAATTCCACGTGTAATATTTATTGCTGGTCGTCAACCCGAATGTGTCCATTCAGTTTGAAAACGATGGAAACGATCTGATTATCCACCGGAGCCTCCGTGCGATAGCGCCAGCGCGCCATGTCTTTCACCACATCATCGCCAAATACGCCGTCTGGCGTTTCAGACAGAATCTGTACGTTAGTGACCGTACCACTGCCGGTAATATCGAATTTGACGCGCACTTTTCCTTCCACACCCAGCGCTTTTGCCCGAGAGGGATAATTCACGCGACGATGCAGCGCTTTGAAATTTTGACTATTACTTTTCCCTGCACCACGCGCAGCCTGACCGCTATCGCTTTCTCCAGCCTTAGCGGTTGCTGCACTCCCCGGCATACCAGCAGAGGCTTGCATTGGTGAAGGCGCATCGCCGGTTTGGCTTGTCGCTACGGGAGACTCACTCTTTTTCTCTGTCTGCTGCTGCGTCACCTGCTGTTGTTCTTTTGGTTTGTTCTCAGGTTTCTTTTCAGGCTGCTTTCTCTCACGCACGGGCGGCTTCTTTTCCGCAACGGGTGTGACAGGCTTGCGCTCAATGACAGGTTGTTTAATAACCGGGTTGGAGTGTTCTGGTAACGGGGGGGAAATAGGTTGTTCTAAAGAAACGGTTTGCGTCGCCACAACGGGAGGATCGGAAGATTCTGCTGTAGGAGGGGATGAATCAGCCTGCTGCGTCATTGCCGCAGCCATCATCGTGACCTGCATGCTTCCGCCTGCATTTCCCGCCATATCTTCAATGCTTTCTTTCGGGGAAGAGTGCAATAGAAAGAAAAGCGCCAGCGCCGCATGCGCTACGCAGGACAAAACAAAGAATGCCAGAGAACGCCAGTTAGGCACATCGGCGGTCAGCGCTGCGGTTGGATAGGAATGAGCAAGAGGACGAGAACCCAGCAATACGCTGCGGCCAGTGCGGTTCGCACCCAGCAAAGCCCCCTGAAGATTTTCACGACTCACTATCCAACTCCATCTCTTAAACTTCAACTTCCTGGTGTCAGTCGTGCAATCACAATCTTCCAGGCGATAAAATGTAAGCAAGATCGGAACACGAAAAAACATGTCAAGGCCGATCGGACAACATTAATAAATAATAATACAAATGAGAATCGTTTTACAAATGAAAACTGTTACCCACAAAGTCTAACAAACTGCAGGCAATATCATTACAAATCACAGTAACGCATTGAGGTTAAATGAAAAAAGTGCGCTAACAGAGGCGCACTTTTACTAAAGGGGATAACTCGGGGGAGAGGCGGTGCAGGGATAACGGTTTAGCATCAACGCAATAGCGATCAATATTCCCGATCTTCAATCAGGCGTTTTCCCAGCGTGATGCAGTCAACGATCTCATAGTCGAGCTTTTCATACATGCCGATGACAGCATCATTGTCTTCACGCACCATCAGGTGAATCTTCGGGCAGCCGCGGGCAATGAGCTTTTTCTCCAGACGGCTAATCAACGCATTCGCAATGCCGCGTCCGCGAAAATCAGGATGTACGCCCAGATAATATGCCGATCCACGATGGCCGTCGTAACCGCCCATCACCGATCCCACGAGTTCACCGTTCACCTCTGCGACCAGAAACAGATCGGGATCGTGATTGAGCTTACGTTCGATGTCCATTTCAGGATCGTTCCACGGGCGCAGCAAATCACAGCGTTCCCAGAGGGTGATCACGGCTTCAAAGTCATCCTGCCTGAATATGCGGATTTCCATCACAGTCGCCATTTTGCAATAAGGTAAATCGTGATTATCGCGTGATTTTTATCAGACGCAATCTCAAATTGCGCGCCGCCGTCAGGAATCACACAACAGGTGACCGGGGATCGATTTTATTGATGGTATACTGCCCGCCTTTATTATTGTGCCCCAGCGCCAAAGAAACGAGATGCCCACTATGTCTGACGTCAATGCGGTAAAACATTTTTTGCTTAGCTTACAAGAAGATATCTGCCAGCAGCTTGCAGCGATCGATGGCGAAGCTGATTTCGCTAAAGATGAATGGCTACGTGCCGAAGGCGGCGGCGGGTGCAGTCGCGTGCTGTCCGGCGGACGCATCTTTGAACGCGCGGGCGTAAATTTTTCTCATATTATCGGTAAGTCGTTACCGCCTTCAGCCAGCACCCATCGTTCGGATCTGGCAGGCCGCAGCTTTCAGGCAATGGGCGTGTCGCTGGTAATTCATCCGCTGAGCCCTTATATCCCCACCAGCCACGCCAATGTGCGCCTGTTCATCGCCGAGAAACCGGGAGAAGAACCGGTTTGGTGGTTTGGCGGCGGCTTCGATCTTACGCCCTATTATGGTTTCAAAGAGGACGCAGTACACTGGCACCAGACCGCTCACGACCTGTGCCAGCCGTTCGGTGACGATGTGTACCCGCGCTATAAAAAGTGGTGCGACGATTACTTCTTCCTGAAACACCGTAACGAAGCGCGCGGTGTCGGCGGACTCTTTTTCGACGATCTCAACGAGCCCGATTTTGCTACCAGCTTTGCCTTCATTCGCGCCGTCGGTAACGGCTTCCTTGATGGCTATCTGCCCATCGTTGAACGGCGTAAAGATCTGCCTTGGGGAGAACGCGAGCGCGAGTTCCAGCTCTATCGTCGTGGCCGCTATGTGGAATTTAACCTGATTTGGGATCGCGGTACGCTGTTTGGTCTGCAAAGCGGTGGACGCACCGAATCAATTTTGATGTCCATGCCACCGCTGGCACGCTGGGAATACCAGCATCAGACTGAACCGGGTAGCCCGGAAGCCCTGCTGTATCAAGATTTTTTACAGGCCAAAGACTGGCTGGCAGAAAATCACACGCACAACAAGGAAGCATAAGTCATGCAGATTTGGGTCGATGCCGACGCCTGTCCTAACGTCATCAAAGAAGTGCTATTTCGCGCGGCGGATCGCACACAAACACAGGTCACGCTGGTTGCTAACCAGACCATAAAAGTACCGCCGTCGCGCTTTATTCGCACGCTGCGCGTCTCGGCGGGATTTGACGTCGCCGACAATGAGATCGTGCAACGCGTTGAAGCTGGCGATCTGGTGATCACTGCGGATATTCCGCTGGCATCGGAAGTGATAGAAAAAGGCGGCATCGCGTTGAATCCGCGCGGAGAGCGTTATACGCCGGATACCATTCGGGAACGGCTGAACATGCGGGACTTCATGGATACCATGCGAGCCAGCGGGATACAAACCGGTGGCCCCAGCGCATTAAACCAGCGGGACCGTCAGCAGTTTGCTAATGAGCTGGACAAGTGGTTGCAGCAGTCAAAAAAGCCATAATGGCCTGAAGTTCTCGCCATCCCGCGTTTGCTGCTCTTTTAACAGGCAAAACAGGATGGCGATACTGACTTAGCGATACACTGGCAGCAGATCGAGGCTGGAAAGAATGTGTATCAGCGCGGTGCCGATACCAAATAGCAGCACCAACGCAATCATCGCATTACCGCCCCGCACACGAAACAGCGGGCTACCGAAGCGGACGCGCGACGCGCGAGCCAGCAACGCAGGCGTAATCACCGCCCACACCGTAGCGGCCAGCCCGGCAAAGCCAATCGCATAAATAAAGCCGTTCGGATATAGCAGGCCACCGATGACCGGCGGCAGAAAGGTCACCAGCGCTGTTTTGGCTCTTCCCATTCGGCTATCGTCAAACTTCAGCAAATCTGCCAGATAATCAAACAGCCCCAGCGTCACGCCGAGAAACGAACAGGCGACGGCAAAGTTGGAAAAGACGGTGAGCAACACGTCCAGATAAGGGCTGTTCAACACCCCACCCAACGCCTGCACCAGCACATCAATATTACCGCCCCGCTCCGCAATCCCGATAAAGTCAGGACGGGCAATGTTTCCCATCGTACCAATCAGCCAGATGGCATACATCACCAGCGCCAGCAAACTGCCAATAAACAAGCAGCGCTTGATGATCTGCGGTTCACGGCCGTAGTGCTTCACCAGGCTGGGGACGTTGCCATGAAAACCGAAAGACGCCAGGCAGAATGGCAGCGTCATCAGCACATAAGGCAGATAACTGGGTGCCGGCTCCGCCACATTCAACAATACCGTTGGCTTCACATTCCACAGCAGGCTGCCGAACGTCATGAAAAAGGTCAGTACCTTTGCTGCCAGAAAAAAAGCGGTCATACGGCTCACTGCGGCGGTGCTCCACCACACGGTCAACGCGACAAACAGCGCAAACAGGAAGCCACCAATGCGTGCAGAGAAATCAATCGACATCTCAGCAAGCGTGTGATGGATAATGGAACCACTCGCCGAAATGTAGGCGTAAGTCAGGATATAGAGGACAAAGGCGATCGATATGCCGTTAATGACATTCCAACGCTTGCCCAACAGATCTTTAGTCAGCGTATCGAAGCTGGAGCCGGTCGGATAATTAAGGTTGGCTTCCAGTATCATCAAGCCCGAGTGATACATACAAAACCAGGTAAACACCAGCACGGCAAATGACCAGAAAAACCAGGCCCCCGACATCACCACCGGCAGGGAAAACATCCCGGCGCCAATAATCGTTCCTGCAATAATCATCGACCCGCCAAACAGCGAAGGAAGACGCTTTCCTGTACCGCTTTTTTCTACTGTGTTCTCTTTCACTGCGCGTGTTGCCATAACCGATAGTCGCTCGTTGGTTTTTTTATCAAGTCCGGGGGAGTCGCCCCCTAAAGACGAGGCGGGATCATGGCATAAAACCAAAATTATTCCATTGATTCATCTTAGTCAGGCGACTATTTGGTCGATAAATTGCGATAAATAAAAAACCCAGCCGACTTCTGGCTGGGTTTGTCTGTATGACAGAAAATGACTTACAGCGGCTGAGTTTGTGCTTCCACGACCGCCAGCGCCACCATGTTCACGATCCGGCGTACCGAGGCAATCGGCGTCAGGATGTGGGCTGGTTTCGAGATCCCCATCAGTACCGGCCCTACCGTCACACCTTCTGAAGACGACACGCGCAGCAGGTTATAGCTGATACGCGCAGACTCCATGTTCGGCATGATCAGGATGTTGGCCGAACCTTTCAGCGGGCTGTCAGGCATCTGCTCGCGGCGGATGGCTTCCACCAGCGCGGCATCGCCGTGCATCTCGCCATCGATCTCCAGCTCCGGTGCCAGCTTGTTGACCAGCGCCAGCGTGGCACGCATCTTCTGCGCCGTCGGAGAATCCGAAGTGCCGAAGCTGGAATGCGACAGCAGCGCGACTTTCGGCTCGATACCGAAACGGCGTACGCTTTCTGCCGCCATCAGCGTGATTTCTGCCAACTGTTCCGGCGTCGGATCCGCGTTGACGTAGGTGTCGGCGATAAAGGTGTTGCCGCTTGGCAGCAGCAGCGCGTTCATCGCCCCCGCAGCCTGCACGCCTTCGCGATAGCCGAACACTTTCTCAACCACGTCGAAATGTTCTTCATAGGTGCCAATCGTGCCGCAAATCAGCGCATCCGCTTCGCCACGGTGAACCATGATGGCCCCGATCAGCGTTGGGTTACCGATCACCGCGCGCTGCGCTTTTTCCTGCGATACGCCGCGACGCTTCATCAGTTCGAAATACTCGCTCCAGTATTCTTTGAAGCGCGGATCCGATTCGTTATTGACCACTTCGAAATCTTTACCGATGGTCAGCTGTAGTCCCAGCTTTTGCAGACGCATTTCAATGACGCTCGGACGACCAATCAGAATCGGGAACGCCAGACCCAGCGTCACCAGCTCCTGCGTGGCGTGCAGCACGCGCGCATCTTCACCTTCCGCGAATACCACGCGTTTCGGCTGCTGACGCGCCTGCGCGAAGATCGGCTTCATGAACAGGTTGGTTTTGTAGACGAACTGGGTCAGTTTTTCGATGTAGGCATCGAAATCTTCGATCGGACGCGTCGCCACGCCGGAATCCATCGCTGCCTTCGCTACCGCCGGTGCGATCTTGATGATCAAACGCGGATCGAACGGTTTCGGGATCAGGTAATCCGGGCCGAATGACAGCTCCTGATCGCCGTAAGCAGATGCCACCACTTCACTTTGCTCTGCCAGCGCCAGATCGGCAATCGCGTGTACGCAAGCCAGCTTCATCTCTTCGTTAATCGTGGTCGCACCCACATCCAGCGCGCCACGGAAGATGAACGGGAAGCACAGCACGTTGTTCACCTGATTCGGGTAGTCAGAACGGCCAGTACAAATAATCGCATCCGGGCGCACTTCCTTCGCCAGCGGCGGCAGAATTTCTGGCTCCGGGTTTGCCAACGCCATGATCAGCGGACGCGGAGCCATGGTTTTCACCATTTCCGGCGTCAGCACGCCAGGACCGGAGCAACCGAGGAAGATATCTGCATCTGGGATCACGTCCGCCAGCTTACGGGCACCGTTATCTTCCACCGCATACGCCGCTTTGGTCTCTTCCATATTTTCGTCACGACCGTGGAAAATCACGCCGCGCGAATCACACACCACGATGTTGTGCTTTTGTAGACCCAGCGCCACCAGCAGGTTCAGACAGGCGATAGACGCCGCGCCCGCACCGGACACCACCAGACGCACATCAGAGATATTTTTTTCTACTACGCGCAGGCCGTTCAGAACCGCAGCGGTACAGATGATCGCCGTGCCGTGCTGATCGTCATGGAAGACGGGAATCTTCATGCGCTCACGCAGCTTCTTCTCGATGTAGAAGCACTCAGGCGCTTTGATGTCTTCCAGATTGATACCGCCGAACGTCGGCTCCAGCGCAGCGATCACATCGATCAGCTTGTCTGGATCCAGCTCGTCGACTTCGATATCGAAAACATCAATGCCGGAGAATTTTTTGAACAGAACGCCTTTGCCTTCCATTACTGGTTTACCGGCCAGTGCGCCGATATTGCCGAGACCAAGAACGGCCGTTCCGTTAGAGATCACGGCGACCAGATTGCCGCGCGCGGTGTATTTGTAGGCAGCCAGCGGATCTGCCGCAATTTCCAGACAGGGAGCCGCAACGCCGGGAGAATACGCCAGCGCCAGATCGCGCTGTGTTGCCAGCGGCTTAGTCGGGGAAACCTGAATTTTGCCGGGTATCGGATACTGGTGGAAATCAAGGGCACTTTGCTTTAGCTGTTCATCCATCTTATGTACCTTTTCGGTTTTGTTGTGTTGTGTCTGTAGGGTCAAGAGTACCCAGTATAGTGTTTGCGTATGGCTAAACTACCGAGGATGGCAAAAACTGAGGGGGAATGCTGGTTAATATAGTTATTTTATTTGACGGTTTTTTGTTCGATTTGCAGCCGGAGTCGGATACACCAAACGGGATAATTGAGAGAAATTCAGAGAAAACGGGAAGATCGTCGCGTGATGCAAACACACCACGCAACAGAGAAAGAGAGGTTACTGCGTCATATTCAGAATAGTACGAATGTTGCCTGCACTGGTGGCGATAATATCGATGGCTCCGGTGCGCAGCGCGCCAAGAATCGCTAAGGCTTTGGTATTTTCAGAAGCAATCGCAATCACGCAAGGGATTTTGTGTAGCTCTTCAATACTCACGCCAATCACCCGTTCGTTCATCACCGTATCCACATGCTGACCCTGCGCGTTAAAGAAGTCATATCCGGCGATATCCCCAATCACGCCCTGATTGAGGCTGGCATCAATAATTTCATGCGGGGTGAACCAGCCGAGTTTAACCATGTAGCTGTTCTCATTCATATCCCCAATGCCCACCAGCGCGATATCGGCCTTGCGCGCCCGATCCAGCGTTTCCTTAATGGTGCCGTTCTGCATGAAGGCTTCTTTGAGCGCCCGGTTTTCGACATAAGCGGGTGAATACAGCGTTTCGCTGCTGCCACCAAATTTCTTTGCCAGACGGCGGCTGATATGGTCGGCGTTAATCGCATCACCGGGACGGTGTGTTCCGCCGATACCGCAGATAAAGCGGCAGTTACGTTCCGTCACGTTGCTCACATGGTCGGCGACCGCCGCCACATTACGTCCCTGTCCAACGGCGACCACGGTATCGTCTTTCAACGACAGCGCCAGATAGTTGGAAACCAGTGCCGCAACCTGCCGACGCTGCTCTTCTTCATCCTGATGGTCGAGTGCAATCAGCGCACGCTTGATCGAAAAGCGCTCCAGCATTTGCTGTTCAAGACGCGTGCTGAAGACCGGATGATAGCGCACGGTAATTTCAACAATGCCTTCTTCTTTCGCTCGTTTCAGCAAACGCCCGACTTTGATGCGCGAAATACCGAATTTCTTGGCGATCTCTTCCTGAGTAATTTCGTCCTGATAATAAGCAACGGCGATTTCAGTCAGAAGTTCGCTTTCCTGAGATCCTGATTGTTTTTCCATCTGGTCACATTTTCCTTACACAAGGGGATCGGTTTATACAGACGCTGTGTCTACAGATGAAAACCGTCGCAATGAATAATTGTTACACGCTGGGAGAAGAGGCTCAAGCCCAGCGAGATTATCCCTGATGGTGGCGCAAACGGACAGAGGCAGAAGCGCCGGAGCCAGACAAAAAGGCTGACTCCGGCAACGTGACACATTACCGCTGAATGGCATCAATCTTCAGCATTTTGGCAATCACCAGATCGAGCTCTTTCTCGTCGAAAATTTTCTTCCAATCCGGCTTGATGATGTTCTCTTTACCGTATTCAATCGCGATCATACACGCATCCGAGAACGGATTCGTGCTGCGGAAAGCCACCGCCAGCGCGATCTGAATGTGTCCATAAAGCATAGCTTTCGCTGCGGCCTCCGGCACACCAATTGTGTTGATGGTTTCATCCAGCGCTTCTTTCATCAACGTGCCAACCATACAGGCTACGGTTTCAACCAGCGTCGGTTCCAGATAGGCCAGCTGTTTTACCGTCACCCAGTGCACGTCAATCACCGGGCCATACATCACTTTAACCACGCGCGCTAAGGTGGCCTTCTGCTCGTCACTGCCCGCCTCATAAGAGGCGGCAACGTGCTGTGGCGCGGCCACGCCGCCAAATGCATCGGCATGTTCTTCCGGCGTGAAGCGATCCAGAAATACGGAAGGATGGCACGGATGGGCAACGGCGTAATCGATATCATCACGCTTGGCGATAAGATTGGCATAGGCCGCTGCCGGGTCCAGCGTCAGCAGCACCGCGTTGCTTTTCATCTGCGGGACAACAAGTTCAGAGACCACTTTCAAAGCAATATCAGGAACGGCCAGAATCACCACATCGCTTTCAGGAATCACCTGCTCAGCAACGGACAATTCTCTGCCCGCGGCAACCACTTGCTCCTGCGCACGCGGTGAGTTCTCGCAGTAAAACACCTGATAGTCACTTTTCTGGAAATTGGCAGAGATACGCATGCCCATTTTACCGCCAGCGCCCAGTACAGTAATGGTTTTTAATTCAGCAGCCATGATTGTTACTCCTCGGATTTGGGATATTCAAAGAATGTGTGATGAACGGTTCGCATCGGGATTGCGCGTGTAGAGATAATTCAGGCTATGGCGCGTCCAGGCGTCTTCCAGACGGCACGTTTCTTCCGCATTGGCCTGCCACGGCAGCCAATGCTCGACGATCTGATTAATGTTTCGTTCGTTCGGACGAACGATCTGGTGAAGCGCGTCGTAATCCAGCAGGCCAGTTCCCAGCAGACAGCCGGAATAGGTAAAGCCCACCCAACCTTCCTGACGGGCAAACGCAAAATCTTTGATGTGCAGGTTAACTACCCGCGAGGCCGTTAGTTCAATCACCTCACGCGGATATTCCAGGGCGGCAACACAGTTGCCAGGATCGAGACAAATTCCCAGTGCCGGACTGTCGATGGCGTCAACGACCGCCAGCACGTCGCGCGTTCTTACCTGCTCATAAGTTTCCAATCCCAGTTGGATGTTGTGCTGCTCAAACTCAGGCAGCACGCGGCGCAGCAAGGCAAGCGCCTCGTCTTGTGTCGGCTTATGTGTTGCTGTGTTGAACATGGTGCGGATAAAACGGACATCCAGCGCGCGCGCCATCGTGAGATAGCGTGTCAAGTGATCCGTGGCGAGCCCTCGTGTTCCCAGTTCCAGTTGAATACCGAGATCGACCGCGCGCTGCCGCAATTTTTCCAACTCGGCAGGCGAGAGTGCTTCCACCGCCGCGTAATCACAAATCTGGAAAACGCCCGCACCAGACTCTGCGGTTTGCTCCAGCATGGCTTCCAACCTCAGCGGATTCGGCACGCGGGAAGAGGCTCGCCAGAAGAACGCATAGGTACTTAATCCAATTGCCATATTTATTTCCTCTCACTTACGCCTGCAAACAGAGCATGAAGGCTTCATCCATAATGGCGTTAAACGCAGACGGGTCATGGGCAAAACGCCCCAAAAACAGGCCATCAGCGGCGTCACCAAGCTGACTCAGCAATCCCGGCCCGGCACTGCCGCCATAAATAATTCGCCCCTCACGCACGCCTGCCTGTGTTGGAAAATGCTGTTTTAATGCCTGACAGACCTCGCTGATGTACGCTGTTGGGGCGGGCTCCGTACTACCAATCGCCCACTGCGGCTCATACGCCAGTACCAAATCGCCCGTCAGCTCTTGCTTCTGGGCCAGATTCAGTGCCGCGTCTAATTGAGCCTGACAGGTGTCGATGGCTTGCTGCGTCGAGCCACGTTTCTCCTCGCCCACGCACAGCACCGGCGTTAGCCCATTACGCCAGGCCGCCGCCGTTTTCAGCGCGAAATGCTCATCCGTTTCGCCAAAATAGCGACGACGCTCGGCATGCCCGATTTCGACATAGCGACACCCCATTTCATGCAGCATGGTGCCGCTCACTTCTCCGGTGAAGGCTCCGTTATCCGCCCAGTGCAGATCTTGTGCACCGACATGAATGGATGACTGGGCAAAGCGCTGCACTACGGGCGCTAACGTCGGGAAGGCGGGCAGCACAAACAGCCGGGCCGAGGGCAGTGATGCCAGCGGATGCTGTTCGGCTATCTCATGGATTTTCTGGCACCAGTCGAGTGTCTGCTGATAGCCGAAATACATTTTCAGGCTGACGCCCAGCGTTAATTTGCGCGAACTCATCGCTCACTCTCCGCTTGCGTCGCCGTCTGATGCGAAGGAGTCGGCGTCGTATCGCTGTTCAACACGGCCGACACCGCCTCAAGGATCATGGCTAGCGATATTGCCCCCGCATCGGGCGTGCCCAGACTTTTTTCTGCCAGCGGGCGAGCGCGACCTATTTTGGGTAACAGCTGTGCCGTGTCGTCAGCAGCCTGTTGGGCACACTGTGCAGCCTGCTGCCAGGCTTCTGGCAAGCGCATTCCCGCTTCGACTCGTTGCGTCAGTGCCAAACTAAAGGGGATGAGCGCATCCACCAGCGTTTTATCCCCCGGTTTCGCTTTACCGAAATGCATCACGCTCTCTTTGGCCTGACGTATACCGTCAGCCACGCGACGACCGTCAGGACGTTGTTCATCACCCAACACCGTTCCCAGCGCATTCAACGCGACACCCCAGATTGCGCCAGACGTTCCTCCTGCGCGATCGGCCCAGGCATCTGCCGCACGTTGCAATAATGTGCCAGCGCCTGCCTGCCGCTCCAGCATCTCCGCGGCCTTTTCCGCTGCGGCAATCACCCCACGCTCCATGCCAATGCCGTGATCGCCATCCCCGGCAATGGCATCGATACGGCCCAACTCGGTGACGTTAGCCAGTACAATGTCACGCGCCGCGTTCAACGCCGCCGCAACACAGTGTGCCGTGGCTTTCGATGCCGCCGTCGCGGCTGGGATCACATCGAGTTCTGCCGTGAATGTCCGCTCAGCCAGCGGTTCGGCGGGAGACATACTGCCTTTACGGAATGCCGGTGCATCAGCAGGCGCACGCCAGAAACGCTCCAGTTCCTCATCGAGCCAGAACAACGTGAGCGATAGACCCGCCATATCAAAGCTAGTTACCAGCTCACCGACTTCCGGCTCGACCACCGTCAGCCCCTGTTCAACCAGCAGTTGTGAAACGCGGCGATAAACCACAAACAATTCTTCGTATTTCACCCCGCCGAGGCCGTTGAGTACCACGCTAATCCGCTGTCCGGAGAGCGTCGTGATGCCTTGCGGTACCTCTTTCAACAGTGAACTGACCAACAGCTCAGCCAGTTCATCAGCGGTTGAAATAGGGACATCACGGATACCTGGCTCGCCGTGAATCCCCATGCCTACCGCCATCATTCCTTCAGGAACGGTGAACAACGGGTGTTCCGCGCCCGGCAGGGTACAGCCAGAGAAGGCCACGCCGAGCGAGCGGGTGCGCTGGTTGGCGCGCTCGGCAACCTCAAGTACGGCAGCCAAATCGTAGCCCGCTTCCGCCGCCGCAGAGGCAGCCTTAAAGACCATCAGATCGCCCGCTACCCCACGACGCTTTTGCCATTCGTTCAGTGGCGCGCTGGAAATATCATCGGTAACCGCCAGCAGCTCACACGGGATACCTTCCGCATTCAGACGCGCCTTAGCCTGTCCGAAATGAAGCACATCGCCCGCATAGTTACCGAACGTCAGCAGTACGCCACCACCATTGTGTGCCGCTCGGGCAACGCTACAGATCTGCTGGGCTGATGGCGAAGCAAACAGGTTGCCCATCGCCGCGCCGTGCGCCAGCCCCTGCCCGACCAGTCCGGCAAACGCCGGGTAGTGGCCGGAGCCACCCCCGACCACAATGGCGACCCCACCTTCACGACTGCGAGTGCTTCTGACCACACCGCCTGGTACCTGACGCACTTTGTCAGCATGCGCCGCCACAAAGCCTTCGGTCAGCTCCCGGGCAAAGGCGGAAGGTTGGTTGAACAAATACGTCATATTAATGCTCCTGTGTGGCTGATACGGCCTTCGATACCCGATCCGAACGGCTGAGCAGGACAATCAACACGGCGGAGAGCAGCATCAGCCCGCCGACAATCATCATGGGCAGCACGTAGGTTCCCGTTACACCCCGCACCGCACCGGTGATGTATCCCGCTGAAAATCCGGCAACATTGCCAATAGTATTGATGAGTGCGATGGCCGCCGCTGCTGACGCTCCCGTCAGGAACTGGGTCGGCAATGTCCAGAAATTAGGTAGCGCAGCAAAGATGGAGCAGGCCGTTACGGTAATCACCGCAATGGTCGCCGTCGGGGATTCCATAAACAGCGCCAGCGGAATGCTGATCGCACCGGTCAAAGCAGGGATGGCGATGTGCCATGAACGACAACCGCGGCGCGTTGCATCACGCGACCAGAAATACATCACGATGGCCGCAGGCAAGTAAGGGATAGCCGTAATTAGCCCTTTATCCATGACGTTGAACGTCGTGCCGAACTGCTGTTGGAAACCCGCGATAATCGTGGGCAGGAAGAACGCCAGCGCGTAGAGGCCGTAAATAAAACCGAAGTAAATCAGGCACAGTACCCAGACGCGTTTATTGAACATCACGGTCATCACGCTAGGGTGTTTGCTGTGATTTTTAGTGGCATGTTCGCTTTCCAGTTCACTGACCAGCCAACGTTTCTCATCGGCGTTAAGCCACTTGGCATCGGCCGGACGATCCACCAGATAGAACCAGGTAATGATACCGACGATAATGGCCGGAACAGATACACCGAGGAACATCACCCGCCAACCGGACAGGCCGAACAGGCCGTGCTGCTCAATCAGCCAGGCAGCCAGCGGCGCACCTAACACCACCGTCAGCGGCTGTGCCAGATAGAACAGTGACAGAATTCTGCTGCGATAGCGGGCAGGCACCCACATGCTGAGGAACAAGATCGCACCAGGGAAAAAGCCCGCCTCCGCAATCCCCAACAGGAAACGTAGGATATACAACCCTTCAATACTGCTTACCCAGGTAAACAGCAGTGACACGATGCCCCACGACACCATAATGCGTGACAGCCATTTGCGCGCGCCGAAACGGTGCAACGCCAGATTACTTGGGACTTCCAGCAGAATATAACCAATGAAGAAAATGCCAGAAGCCAGTCCGAACTGCGCCACGGTGAGCGCAAGATCGGTGTTCATGCCATTCGGTCCCGCGAACGAAATAGCCGTACGATCGAGGAAGTTAATGAAAAACATCAAGCCGACGAAAGGCACCAAACGCCAGGAGATCTTGCGAATGGCCGATTGCTCTACAGCAGATGGTGTTGTGGTGGATGGTTTTGTGGCAGATTGCCCCGCCGTTGCAGCAGCCGATACTTTACTCATACAGCCCCCTTACTACCGATAGCCAACCCCTTCCCTGTCATTGCCTCTACGCCAGGCTGTTCCTGCATTTCATCCTCTTTCGTCATTCGATACCCGGTGTGACCTTTGTTGTTCGTTGTCTTTTTTATGGTTTGCATACAGGTCTGACACATTGTTATGCCCTCTAAAGATTTAGATCATTAACACACGCTGTGAACATATGAACGATATATTTGCCCCAGTCTTTTGCCTATCTCTCTGTTTAAAAATTGTGAGCATGATCTAAATATGTATCAAAAAGGTAAAATAGCGCCTTAAAAGCCGTAAAAGTGACCAAGATCACTCTTTTAATTACCTCATCCTCTCCGAGAAAACAAAAAACAAATAATCACACATTGAACATTTGAAAGAAGCGGTATATGTTTAGCCATGAAAAGGCCGGAAATGTACGGAATCAGGCAGAGAGATTCTCGTTAGCGTCTGTTTATTAATGTTTTTTATAAACAACTTAGCGAAAGCGACATATCAGGCTCACTTTGACCCTCAGCCAGGCAGGAGATAGATATGCTCTCGATTGCAATTGGTGCAGACAGCGCCGCGATTGATCTGAAAAACACGATTACTGATTATTTACAGCAGAAAGGGCTGACGGTGACCGACTACAGCTACGATCCCACAGGAGAAAACCCGATCTATCCCGATGTTGCCTACACGCTGGCGCACGCGATTAAAGACGGTAAGCACCAGCGTGGGATCCTGCTGTGCGGCACCGGGATCGGTATGTGTATCGTGGCGAACAAGGTCAATGGCATTCGTGCCGCTCAGTGCCACGACACCTATTCCGCCCAGCGGGCCAGAAAAAGTAACGATGCGCAGGTAATCGCGCTTGGTGCGCGGGTTATCGGCCCCGAACTGGCAAAAGAGATTGTCGGTGCCTGGCTGGATGCCGAGTTTGAAGGCGGTGGATCCGCACCAAAAGTCGAGAAAATCAGCTACTACGAGCATCAGGAAAATCATCGGTAATCCTGTCTGACGGCCCGCAGTTATCCCCAGACTGACTGGCCGTCCGTCTTACTGTTCGCTCAGCCGACTTTCCGTGCAGCAAAATAGTGCTCTAGTCGAGAAAGCCCAACCGCAGCAATCGGAAAAAGCGCATGTTATTCCACGACCTCATGGTGCAGTGTGTTGGCTCTGTTTTGCGCATGCCATTTCTCTATTTACATCAAGGAGCTCCTTCATGAACCAACTCGAAGCCCTTAAACAATTTACCGTGGTGGTCGCCGATAGCGGCGATATCGACTCCATTCGTCAATTTTCACCGCAAGATGCCACCACGAACCCGTCCTTGATTTTGAAAGCCGCCACTCTGCCTCAATACCAACCGCTGTTTGATGACGCAATTGCCTATGCGAATCAGCAAGGCGGTAGCTCGGAAACGCGGCTCATCAACGCCAGTGACCGACTGGCAGTGAACATCGGCGCAGAAGTGCTGAAAAGTATTCCGGGGCGCATCTCCACCGAAGTGGATGCCCGCCTCTCGTTCGATCGCGGGATGTGCGTCGCCAAAGCCCGTAAACTGATTGGGATGTATCAGGAAAAAGACATTCCGCGTTCACGTATTCTGATTAAACTCGCCGCCACCTGGGAAGGGATTCGCGCCGCCGAAGAGCTGGAAAAAGAAGGGATCAACTGTAACCTGACGCTGCTGTTCTCATTTGCGCAGGCGCGCGCCTGCGCCGAAGCGGGCGTCTTTCTGATCTCCCCGTTTGTCGGCCGGATTTATGACTGGTATCAGGAAAAGCAGCCCACCAGCGACTATCAGGCAGACAACGATCCCGGCGTGATCTCCGTGCGTAATATCTATGACTACTACAAACGCCACCGTTACCAAACCGTGATCATGGGCGCCAGCTTCCGCAAAGTGGAACAGATTCTGGCGCTGGCCGGATGCGATCGCCTGACGATCTCCCCTGCGCTGCTGGAACAGTTGAAAAACAGCAATGCGCCGGTTGAACGACAGCAGACACCGTCAACCGAAGGGTTCCATCATCCCTCTCCGCTCTCTGAAGCTGAATTCCGCTGGGAGCACCATCAGGATCCGATGGCCGTCGATAAACTGGCGGAAGGCATTCGTCTGTTCGCTGCCGATCAACAAAAGCTGGAAACGCTGCTGGCGGCCAAGCTGTAACTTTTGGAGTCAAGCATGTCCTCTCGTAAAGAATTTGCCAATGCTATCCGCGCGCTGAGCATGGATGGGGTGCAGAAAGCCAAATCCGGTCACCCGGGCGCACCGATGGGCATGGCCGATATCGCCGAAGTCCTGTGGCGCGATTATCTTAACCATAATCCGGCCAACCCTAACTGGGCCAACCGTGACCGCTTCGTGCTGTCCAACGGCCACGCGTCCATGCTGATTTACAGCCTGCTCCATCTCTCCGGCTATGACCTGCCGATTGAAGAACTGAAAAACTTCCGCCAGCTGCATTCCAAAACGCCGGGTCACCCGGAATACGGCTACACCGCCGGCGTTGAAACCACCACCGGCCCGCTGGGTCAGGGGATTGCCAACGCAGTGGGTATGGCGATTGCCGAGCGCACGCTGGCCGCGCAGTTCAACCGCCCGGGTCATGAGATTGTCGACCACCACACCTACGCGTTCCTGGGCGACGGCTGCATGATGGAAGGGATTTCTCACGAAGTCTGCTCGCTGGCCGGCACCATGAAGCTCGGCAAACTGACCGCGTTTTATGATGACAACGGTATCTCCATCGATGGTCACGTTGAAGGCTGGTTTACCGACGATACTGCCGCCCGCTTTGAAGCCTACGGCTGGCACGTGGTGCGCGGCGTGGACGGTCACGATGCGGACGCCATCAAACGCGCTATCGGTGAAGCCCAACTGGTAACCGACAAGCCGTCGCTGCTGATGTGCAAAACCGTGATTGGCTTCGGCTCACCGAACAAGGCTGGTACGCACGACTCCCACGGTGCACCGCTGGGCGATGCAGAAGTGGCAGCGTCCCGCGAACAGCTGGGCTGGGCGCACGCGCCGTTTGAGATCCCGGCTGATATCTATGCCGCCTGGGATGCGAAACCGGCCGGTCAGCGTAAGGAAGCGGCCTGGGATGAGGCGTTTGCCGCCTACGCCAGCGCGTACCCTGAGCTGGCTGCCGAGTTCAAACGCCGCACCGGCGGTGAACTACCGGCCAACTGGCAGGCGGACGCACAGAAATTTATCGACGATTTGCAGGCGAATCCGGCGAAAATCGCCAGCCGCAAAGCGTCACAGAACGCGCTGGAAGCCTACGGCAAACTGCTGCCCGAATTCCTGGGCGGCTCTGCTGACCTGGCACCGAGCAACCTGACCATCTGGTCCGGTTCGGTTTCGCTGGATAAAGACCACGCGGGGAACTATATCCACTACGGCGTACGCGAATTCGGTATGACGGCGATTGCCAACGGGATTGCGCTGCACGGTGGTTTTGTACCCTACACCGCGACCTTCCTGATGTTTGTGGAATACGCGCGTAATGCCGTGCGTATGGCCGCGCTGATGAAAATCCGCAGCATCTACGTTTACACCCACGACTCCATCGGTCTGGGCGAAGACGGCCCGACGCACCAGCCGGTTGAACAGCTGGCCAGCCTGCGCGTGACGCCGAACATGAGCAACTGGCGTCCGGCAGATCAGGTGGAAACGGCGGTGGCGTGGAAATACGCCATTGAGCGTCAGGACGGCCCGACGTCGCTGATCCTGTCCCGTCAGAATCTGGCACAGCAGTCACGTACCGCTGAGCAGCTGGCAAACGTGGCGAAAGGTGGCTACGTGCTGAAAGACAGCGAGGGTCAACCTGAGCTGATCCTGATTGCCACCGGTTCTGAAGTTGAACTGGCTGTCGGCGCGTATGACAAACTGACTGCCGCAGGCCGCAAGGTGCGCGTGGTGTCGATGCCGTCTACGGATGCGTTCGACAAGCAGGATGCGGCCTATCGTGAAGCGGTGCTGCCGAAAGCGGTATCGGCACGTGTAGCAATTGAAGCGGGTATCGCGGACTACTGGTTCAAGTACGTCGGCCTGAACGGCGCGATTGTCGGCATGACGAGCTTCGGTGAATCGGCTCCGGCTGAGCTGCTGTTCGAAGTGTTTGGCTTCACCGTCGATAACGTCGTTGAAAAAGCGCAGGCGCTGCTGAAGTAAAGCGGCAACGCGGTAAAATTGATGCGATAAAACTGCGATACCGTGCGCAAAAGGATCGCAAGCAGCCACATTGTTTGTGATCCAGATCAATTAATTCATCTGAGCACATTGCATGACTCCAGCGCCACATGCTGATATTGCGGCGCAACACCATAAGTTGCACCAGCCTATTTTTATCGCGGCGTGCTACTGCTTCGGCAGGCAAGACCAAAGTAAAAATGCATTTCCTCTTTTTTAGAGGTGCATTTTTATTTTGGTCTTTTTTTTTGGCCTAATTGGCGTCAACACAGGGTAAAGCTATGGATTATCAAAAAATGAATTATCAAAAACTTGGCGTCGACATCCTCGCGTTAAGCGGCGGCAAGCAGAACGTCAGCAAGCTGACCCACTGCGCCACCCGCTTACGCTTTGAGTTCAACGACAGCGATGCCGTACAGGCAGACGCGATTGCCAAACTCCCCGGCGTCATCAGCGTGGTCGATCGCGGCGGTCAGTTCCAGGTGGTCATTGGCAACGATGTCCAAATCACCTATCGCGCGATTTTGAACGAGATTGGCGAGATGAACGGCCAGCGCACTGCCAGCAGTAAAGAACCGCAGAAAAAAGGCGGCATTTTCTCGCAAATCATCAGCGTGATTTCCACCACCTTCACGCCCGTTATCCCGGCGATTACCGGCGCAGGGATGATTAAAGCCCTGCTGGCGATCCTCAAGCTGACGGGGTTAATTTCCGCCGACAGCACGACCTATCGCCTGCTGGACACTATCTCCGATGCCGCCTTCTTCTTCCTGCCTGTGCTGCTGGCTTACGGTGCCTCCATCAAGTTCGCCTGTAACCCGATTCTGGCGATGACGATTGCGGGCGCACTGCTGCACCCGAATCTGGCTCAGCTACTGGCCTCCGGCGGCCCCATCAGCTTTATCGGTATCCCGGTGCGGCTGGCGGACTATGCCGGATCGGTATTACCGATCATTCTGACCGTATGGATCATGTCTTACATCGAGCAGTTTGCCGAAAAGATCTCGCCCTCGATGATCAAGTTTTTCACTAAGCCGATGATCGTGCTGCTGTTTACCGCGCCGCTCGCGCTGGTGGTGATTGGGCCTTTCGGGATTTTCCTCAACGACCTGGTCGCCAGCGGTGCGGCGATCATTGACAGAAAAGCGAGCTGGCTTATTCCGATGCTGATGGGCGGTCTGCAACCGTTTTTGGTGATCACCGGCACCGCTTGGGCGATGACACCGATTGCTACCTCGCAGCTGACTCGCAACGGCTTCGAGATGATCAACGGGCCCGGCATGCTGGCCTCCAACATCGCGCAGGGTGCGGCCACGCTGTGCGTCGCGTTTAAAACCAAGAACAAGAATTTAAAACAGCTGGCTTCTTCCGCAGGCTTCACCGCTCTGCTGGGCATCACCGAGCCTTCTCTGTACGGGGTGACGCTGAAACTGAAGAAACCGCTGATTGCCGCCATGATCGGAGGGGGCTGTGCGGGGATCTATGCCGGGTTGGCCGGGCTGGTTCGCTATGCCTTCGTCTCACCGGGTCTCGCGGCGCTGCCCGCCTTTATTGGTGAAAACCCGATGAACATCGTCCATGCGCTGATCACCTGCGCCATTGCGATTGTCGTCACGTTTGCGCTCACCTGGATCATGGGATTCGACGATCCGGTGGATGAAACCGAGACCACACCAACCACCAATGGTCCGTCTACCTCGGAAACAGAGACCGCCAAAAAACCACAGGCGACGGAAAGTCACGCGGAACAGCAAGCGATTATGAGTCCCTTGTCCGGCAAGCTGGTCGCACTGAGTGACATCAACGATGACGTATTCTCACAGGGTTTACTGGGACAAGGCGTGGCGATTATTCCTGACAAGGGCGAAGTCGTCGCGCCGGTTAGTGGCGAAATCATCACGTTCCTTGAGTCTAAACATGCCGTCGGTATCCGGACAGATAACGGTCTGGAATTACTGATTCATGTCGGCCTCGACACGGTGAATCTCAACGGCAAGCACTTTACCGGTCATATCAAACCGGGTGACCGGGTTAGCGCGGGCGATAGGCTAATTAGCTTCGATCTGCATGAAATCATGCGTCTGGGCTACGACCCGATTACACCAGTGGTGATCATCAACAGCGATGACTACGCCAGCGTCGTCTGTACCGCACCACAGCCGATCGCACCACTGGACACCATCATTAAAGTGAACGCCTAATCCCCATAGAGGCATTGGGCGCCCTGCCCGATGCCTCTTCCCGGATGTGAGAGAAAATATGCATTACCAACAGCAAAAACACTTCCCTGCGGGCTTCCTGTGGGGAGCTTCGACCTCGGCTTATCAGGTCGAAGGAGGCTGGCAGGCCGAGGGGAAAAGCCCGTCGATCATTGATAAATGCCTGCACCCGGAAAACACCGCCGACTTCACCGTGGCCAGCGATCACTACCATCGCTTTAAAGAAGACGTGCAGCTGTTTGCGGAGCTCGGGTTAAAGGCCTATCGCTTCTCCATTGCCTGGACGCGTATTCTTCCCGACGGCACCGGTGCAGTAAATCCGCTGGGCATCGCGTTTTACAACAGCCTGATTGATGAACTGAACGCGCACGGTATCGAACCGGTCGTCACGCTCTACCATTTCGATTTGCCTTATTGTCTGGAAGCACAGGGCGGCTGGCAGAACCGCGCCACGATTGACGCCTTTGTTCACTACGCCCGCACGCTGTTTACGCATTTCGGCGACAAGGTGAAATACTGGCTGACGATTAATGAGCAGAACACCATGATTCTGCACCCCGGCGCGATTGGCCTGCCGGAAGGTGGCGTTTTGCCATCCAAAAAAGTGCTGTACCAGCAGAACCATCACATGATGCTGGCACAGGCGCAGGTCATGGCGTTGTGCCACGAACTCGCGCCCAACGGTTTGATTGGCCCGGCGATCAACACCACCTCCATGTACCAGGCCACCAGCAAGCCAGAAGATGCCATCGCCGCGCACAACTGGGAAACGCTGCGCTGCTGGAGCTTTCTGGATGTCGCGGTGCACGGCCGCTACAACGCGCTGGCCTGGCGTTATCTGGAAGATCGCGGCCTCGCGCCGGAAACATTGCCCGGCGATGACGACATCCTACAGTCAGGCAAACCCGACTACGTGGCGATTAACTACTACTCCACCGCCACCATTGCCGCCAGTAAAGGCGATGCATCGGATATCAGCGCCCGCGCGGGCGATCAGCAAATCATGCTGGGTGAACCCGGTGTCTATCGCGCGGCGGACAATCCGCACGTCGATAAAACGCCTTATGGCTGGGTGATCGATCCCATTGGTTTGCGTTTAACGCTGCGTAAAACCTACGAGCGCTATCATCTGCCAATCCTGATTACGGAAAACGGCATGGGTGCGCCGGATAAGCTTGAGGCCGACGGGACGATCGACGATCAATATCGCATCGATTTTATTGCCCGTCATATTGAACAGATGCAGCTCGCCATCAGCGATGGTGTTGATCTTATTGGCTATTGTCCGTGGTCGGCGATCGATGTGGTCAGCACCCATCAGGGCTACGGTAAACGCTACGGGTTTATCTATGTGAACCGCGATGAGTTCGATCTGAAAGATCTGCGCCGCATCAAAAAGAAAAGTTTTTACTGGTATCAGGGCGTCATCGCATCAAATGGCGCGCGGCTATTTCCTGGGGAATCCTAATACTGACGCCCCAGTACACGCTGTTAAAACAGGGATAAGCTCACTCTGAATCACTCATGTTGCGGGCAAACGCCCCGCAACATGAAAGAGAAGAAATGGGTTATTATTTTACTGACGCTCCCACTGATATCACTCAAGAAACGCATGATGGCTGAACCGATAAAAGCAATAAAAATACTGAACAATAGCCTGGTGTTATCTTCCGATGCAGATAACAACGAAATCATTGTCATGGGAAAAGGGATCGGTTTTAACAGCAAAACCGGCGATATCCTCGATCCGACCAAAATTGAGAAGACCTTTATTCTCAAGGACGGCACATCGCCACGCGAATTTGCTCGCCTGATTGAGCACGTCGGGGAAGAATATGTTCACATCGTGAATAAGATTATTGATGATGCGAACCGACAACTTCATGGTCGCCTGAGCGAACAGGTCTTTTTTACGCTGATCGACCATATCAGCTTTGCGATTGAGCGCTATCGCAAAGGCATCAGCATACAAAACCGTCTGCTGTATGAAGTAAAACGATTTTACCCGCAGGAGTTTGCGATAGCCTCGCGGGCACTCAACGACATTAACCAGCAAATGAATCTGGAATTACCCGAAGAGGAAGCGGGCAATATCGCCTTCCATTTGGTCAACGCCCAAACCGACGTCCAGAATATGGAGAACACGCTCCAGTCGGTCAAAATGCTGAAAGATATCTTTAATATCATTCAGTACAACTTCCATATCGTGATTGATAAAGAATCCATTAACTACTCACGCTTCCTGACGCACATGCAATTCTTTATTCAGCGTCTGTTGGAAAATAGCCTGATTCATTCAAACGATGACTTTATTTTTGAGCAGGTCACCAAAGAATATCCTGATGCCTATAAATGCAGCAGACTGATCAAAGACTATATTCACAACCTGCTGAACATCGACATTTCTAACGATGAAATGCTGTACCTGATTATTCATATCGTCCGTATCACCCCAGAACAGGAAAGTGCGCCCAATCGGCGATAAATTGATCAGCGGTTTTCCTGCCGCTGCTGCACATCCTCGTTCTGATGACCTCACAAGTGCAACACGCGCAAGACCCCATCCCTGATAGTCCATTTGGACAAGGAACACCCCATGCGGGTGACACGGCGATTACTGAAAGTTTCATCGCATTTTTGGGTACTGGGCATGTTCAATCAATAAGGCATTGGCTACTATCATTTTCATAAGCAAATTATGGAAAATTTTTTGTGGCAACGATTACAGATATCGCTCAAAAAGCTGGGGTGGCAGCCTCGACCGTTTCTCGCGTACTTAATAACGATCCCAGCCTGTCCATAACCAAAGAAAAGCGCCAACTCATCAAGAAAATCGCCCATGAGTTGGCCTATTTATCGCCTACACAACGTAAGCAGCAGAAAAAAAGGTTAGAGAACTCGCTTGTTGTCCGCTCTCATTTCAAAATGGATAATGAAAACGTATTAAATCTCGCCGTCGTCCACTTTCTTACGCCCTCAGAAGAACTTAACGACCCTTATTTCACCGCAATGCGTATTGGCATTGAAAACCGCTGCCACCATTTTAATATTTCGTTACGCAATCTATTCACCACCAATTTATCATCCAATAGCCAGACTTTAGCTCAGGCGCAGGCGATCATTTGCGTAGGTCACTTTAGCGATAGCGACATCGCCTTAATTTATTCATTAAATAAAAACCTGATTTTTATCGACTCGGCCCCTCTCGATAAACAATGTGACGCCGTGCTTTTTGATCGGGAAGCGGCCGCACGCGAAGTATTACATTACATTGTGAATAGCGGCGCTCAGCGCCCCGCATTTATAGGGAACAATGAAAGCCGGTTGCATGTATTTCAGGAGATAACGCAAAAACACAATATCTACGACGAGTCGCGATGCAAGGTCAGTCAGTTATTCTGTATTGAGTCCGGCTATCAGGCGATGAATGAGTTGCTGCAACAAAAAGAGTGGCCTGATGTCGTGTTCGCGGCGACAGACATTATCGCTATTGGCGTGTACCGGGCGATTCAAGAGAAAGGTATTGCCATTCCTAAGCAAATAAAAGTGATTGGGATGAATGACATCCCCACAGCACAACATCTCAATCCCAGTTTGACCACAATGCGACTTTACCCCACTGAAATGGGCGAAGCCGCCGTCGATCTGTTTTTAGAATTGGTGGCAGGACGCTATTATAAAAAACACGTACAGATTGGTTATGAGATGGTTTGGCGCGAAAGCTTCACACTCAACGATGCCCTTTTATAATACGTGCACTTATCTTTCCTATCCTTACCAATAAAGCGGCCACGTAAGCAAGCTACGCGGCCAGAGAACGTCAATTAGCGGTTATTTTCCACAGCTGATTCCATCCCCCATTATCATGCCATTGAATACCGGATGCACCGTTCTCTGTTGAACGGCTGTTAACATCCAAAAGCTTCCCACTGTTCCTATTCATGATTTTATAATAGCCATCGCCAGCATCTAAAATCAGCCATTGCTGGCTAAAATGGCCGGTGTTATACATTTGGAGAATTTGCGCACCATCCTCATTGGCACTGAAATTAACATCAATGTACTTTCCGCTATTCACATTCACCAGATTGAAATAACCATTGCCAATCGCATTAAAATAAAAACGCTGGCTGTCCCAGTTGCCGTCACTGTATTGTTCAACCCATGCGCCGTCTTCACGCGAACCGCTCACAACATTAAGCGATTTACCACTATGTCGATTAGCGATCTTATAACGGGTTCCGTTGATGAAATTGATTTGTGATTCGGCAAACGCGTCCAGCGCTCGGGTAAATTGCAATACATTGGTTGAAACTTGCGTCGTCGCGCCTAACGCGTAGCCGTCCGGTAACACCTTTGCATTACCCGCAGGTTCCCAATAAAAAACCCCAATTCCTTTATTTCCCGGCACCGCTTTAACAAGATTAATCGTATCCCTAATCGTCCAGTAACTGTCTGTCGGGTTGGTTTCCAAACCGCCGACTTCAACGACCATGACTTCCTTACCATATCGGCTCGCCATATCATTGAGATTGCTCGCCAGAGCACCAGTGAGCTCCCAATAGTTTTTCCCTTCCCAGTAGGGATAGAACGAAAAGCCAATCACATCGGTTTTCCCACCGTGCGTGGTGAGGAAATTGTCAAAAAACCAGCGAGAGTTTGAATTATTATTCCCATGCGCCAGATGGCTGATCACCTTAGAGGAAGGGCTGACCGCTTTAACCGCATCATAGCCCGCATTCAGTAGCTGCGTTAGATTGGCAAACCGGCTGGTACTGCCTTCCGGGAGTAAAATTCCCGGGTTCATTTCGTTGCCGACCTGCACCCATTCCGGCGTCACGCCAGCGGATACCAACGCAGTCATCACTTCATGAGTGTGATTATAAACGGCCGTCGTTAATTGACTCAGATTGTAGTTCGCCCACGCCGCTGGCTTTATTTGATGACCCGGATCCGCGAAAACATCACTGTAGTGGAAATCCACCATGACGCGCATTCCCATCACTTTGGCGCGCTGCGCGGCATCCACCACGCGGGTTTTATCCGTATAGCCAAGCATCGTCCAGGTCGTATTATCTTTATGCCATAGCGCGCTGGGGTCGGGATTAACGAAAATACGCAGCCGCACAGCGTTTATGCCGTGATCGCGCAATATCTGTAATACATCGCGCGGCGTTCCTGCATCATCACGCCAGCTTACCCCTCGATCTTCTAATTGTTTTACCCAGCCAATATCCGCGCCATAAGCAAACGGCTGCGCTGCTTTCGCCAGATTGGCTGACATGAACCCTATAAACAGCATTAACAATATAGAGATGATTCCTGAATAATTATTCTTTTTCATTCATTTCTCCTTGAGGTAACACGCTTAAAGGGTATTTATTACATAAATACCCAGGTACAGATTAAAAATAGAGGGGATACTGGTAAAAATAAATTTCACAGAATAAACCAAGCAGCCATTAATGGCTGCTTAGCTATTTTCTAATTTTTTCACTTATTTAACATGACGTTTTCTATGGCGTTATCCTCGTCATGACAGACATTTTATTTTTAATTAATCCGTTTTCCATTTTCATCAAAAAAGTGCAGATGTTCACTACGGCACGTCAGCGGAATCGTTGAGTAAGGCACAATACTATTATCACCCGACAAATGAACCTTGAAATTATTAACGCCAGAATACGCACCAAAAATATAGGTCGCATTGCCCAACCTTTCCGTGACCTCACTCGTGATCGACAAGCTGACGTCCCCACCGTTCGGGTCAATACTCAGGTGTTCAGGGCGAATACCCACGGTAATTTTCTGATCGGCGCACAACCCGTGGTTAGCAAGATTAACGGAAAGTGTATTGAGTTTATTGATCAAGATACTCACGTTGCTCCCTTCAACCTGTAGCACTTCGCCAGGTAGAAAATTCATATTCGGCGAACCGATAAAACCAGCGACAAAAAGATTTTCTGGCTTATGGTAGAGCGCCATCGGTGTCCCAACCTGCTCAATATATCCCTTGTTTAACACCACAATTTTATCCGCCAGCGTCATCGCTTCGACTTGATCGTGCGTCACATAAACCATGGTGTTACGCATTTCCTGATGAAGCCGGGCAATCTGTAAACGCATTTCCACGCGTAATTCGGCATCGAGGTTCGATAAGGGCTCATCGAATAAGAACACTTTAGGATCGCGCACAATGGCACGCCCAATCGCAACACGCTGACGCTGACCGCCAGACAACTGTTTCGGTGTGCGGTCTAACAGTGCTTCTAGCTGGAGCGTCATCGCGGCCTTGCGCACCATTTTTTCGACTTCAGCTTTGGGGTGCCCGTTCATTCTCAACCCAAACCCCATATTTTCAGCCACCGTCATATGCGGGTACAGCGCGTAAGACTGGAACACCATCGCAATCCCCCGCTCTGCGGGATCGAAATGGTTAACTAAACGGTTATCAATATGAATTTCGCCATCCGTGATATCTTCCAATCCTGCGATCATTCTCAGCAACGTCGATTTACCACACCCCGACGGGCCGACGAAGACCACAAATTCGCCTGAATTAATCTCAAGATTAATACGATGGATGGTTTCAGTCTTATCGTAACGCTTCACTATATTTTTTAATAAAATATCAGCCATGTTGAACCTCAAACTTAATTTGCCATTGCGCGCGTATTACTTCACTGCGCCCGTCATGCTGGCGATAAATTGCTTTTGCATGGCGAAGAAGATAAGTAAGCTAGGAAGAGTAGAGATGACTGTTCCCACCATAATAAGCCCGAAGTCTGGAGAATAGGCAGAAGCAAAGCTGGATAACACCAGATTAATCGTCTTTAATTCATTAGACTGGAGGACAATAAGCGGCCAGAGAAAGGCATTCCATGACGTCATAAAAACAATGATAAATGCAGCGGAATAGCTGGCTCGCATAATCGGTACGTAGACATACAGAAAAATTTTCCACTCCGCGACGCTTTCCACGCGCGCAGCATCGATCAACTCTCTCGGAAACGTTTTCGTACATTGCCTAAAGTAGAAAATAATAAAGGCTCCGGCCACCGTCGGCATGACAACGGCAAAATGCGTATCCAGTAAGCCAGCCTTACCAAACATGGTGAAAAGCGGGATCATTAATGCCGCAAACGGGATCATCATCGTCGTTAATAGCGCCACATAGACACGTTCACGATTCTTGCTGGAATAAATCTCAAAGGCATAACCCGCGATAGAGCACACCACCAGCGTCGATACCGTGCTAATCAACGCAATCTTTGAGGTATTCCAAAACACTAATGCCAGATCCACCTGACTCGTCAGATTGGTAAAGTTGACCAGTAATTGATCGCCAAACGTGAATTTCCCCATGTTGATTTGGCTGGTGCTATTCGTGCTCGATACCACCATCCAATAGAATGGGAAAAGCGAGAAAATGCTCATCAGCACGAGAAAAATATGCATCAGTATGCTGTTAATTTTACTTTTTCTCATATTATCCCTTCCGTGCTGCTTTAAACTGAATCAGCGCAAGTATTGCTGAAAAAACAACAATCACGTATGAAACCGTTGCCGCATAGCCAAAGTTCGGTACAAATTTGAATGACAGATTATAAATATAAAGCGATAACGTCAGCGTCGCATTTGCTGGGCCACCATTCGTGATATTCATGACTTCATCAAACAGCTGTAATGTGCCAATGGTTGATGTCACACTGGTAAAAAGAATAACCGGTTTCAATAAAGGTATGGTGATGAAGAAAAACTGCTTAATTGGGCTGACACCATCGACTCGGGCGGCCTCATAAATCGATTTATCAATATTCTGCATAGCTGAAAGATAAAATATCATGTTATATCCCGTCCAACGCCATGTAATGGCAATAATGATGGTCACTTTCGCCCAGAAAGGATCGGATAACCACGGAATCGGATCGTCAATAACATGAATAAACAGCAAGAATGAATTAATCACGCCATCCAGTTCAAACATACTCTTGAAAAGAATGGAGTAGGCCACCAGTGAGGTTACACAGGGTAAAAAAATCGCTATTCTAAACCATTGACGATATTTAAGCTGAGACGAGTTCAAACAAGAAGAAATAGCCAGTGATAATAGAATCATAATGGGAACTTGGATTACCAGAAACGTTAAGGTATTCCAAAGTGCCGTTTTGAACATAGGATCACTGAATAAACGAATGATATTTCCCAGGCCAACAAATTGTGTCACCACACCACGGCCAGACTGAAAAGAAAGCCAAAGTGATTTGAAAATAGGGTATATCGTCATTAAGGCAATTAACCCAACAGCGGTAGCGACAAAAGCCCAGCCGTTGATGTTATAAAGCCTATTCATTTTAGGTTTATACATCATTATCACACCATCGATTTCTGGAGAGAAATACTTGAGGGCTTGCCGCCCTCAAGCTCACACTCGCTACTGCATAATCTGATTTTTTAATGTCGCTTCGGCGCGTTTTAAAACGTCATCAACAGAATCGCCTTTCAGTAATGCAGGTATTTCAGCAGCAATGGCGTTATCCACTTCCTGGGTATACATTCCATAGGAAACCTGTGGAATTTCAGTCACCCATTTAGAGAAATCAGCAAACACGGGTTGCCCGCCAAAGAACGGATCGTGTACCGCGTAAGCAGGGCCGGAAGTGGCGGGAAGGAAGGTGGCGAGCGCACCGCGATCAACCAAAAGGGTTTGATACATATTGCTATCTGCCGCAAAGGTTTTCTGCAAAAATTCAATCGCCTGTTTAGTATTTTTGCCACCTTTTAAGACATACCAGCTCGATCCCCCCTGATTGGAAGCATGTACCGCTTTGTCGAGGTTCAGCCGTGGGATCGGCGCAACACGCCATTTTCCTTTCTGATCTTCAGCACTTTTAATGGAGCCAATCACCCATACACCAGAAACCACACTCGCCGATTTTCCGGCATTAAAACTCCCGACGAAGCTCGACCAGCCTGAGATAGGACGTGCAATTTTCGCGTCATTAATCGCTTTAATCGTTTTTAACGTTTCTTTCAGTGCATTGTTTTTGGTGAGGTTGAGTTGCCCTTGATTATCGAAGAACCATTCTCCACCGGACTGCATCATAATATGAGGGAGAACCACATCATTCATATCGTAGGTCAGCATATCAACACCGGTTTTCGCTTTTACCTGCTTACCGATTTCAATATATTTATCCCAGGTAATATTCACCATATCACTCTCTTTATATCCGGCAGCCTCCAGATAATCGAGTCGATAGAACATTCCCGCCACGCCGGAATCAAAAGGAACACCGTATACCTTATCCCCTACCGTCATCACTTTCGTTTTATAAGGTGCAAACTGGCTATAATCGATAGCATCCTGTAATGGGATAAACGAGTCAGGATAAGCCTGAAGATATTTCTGAGCATTATAATCTTCAATAAGCACAATATCAGGAAGCGAGTTTTTAACCCCTGAAGCCAACATGGTATTTAATTTCTGCTCAATATCTTCTTTACCTGAGTCGATCACTTTCAGACTAAAACTTGGATCGGCTTTTTTATATATCGACGATGCCTCATGCATTGCCGCGACATTGAAGTTAGGATCCCAGGCCCACACGGTGACTTCAGCAGCCAGGCTATGACTCGATAAGCCCAGCGTGAGGAATGAAACTGCAAATAGGGTAGATACTTTATTCTTGATCTTCATCAGAGCAGTCCTTCTTTACTTTTTGTAAAGAGAGAATATGAGTTACTGCATAATGAAGCAACGAGTTACACCGCTTACATTCTTTCATCCGGTGATACGGGTCACACAACAGGGAGAAAAATGACTAAATATTCGATCTAAATACAAAAAATTTAGGAAAAATTTCCTCCTATAAAGCCCATACCAGCCCATAAAAATGATGAAAACAAAAACAAAAACCACCACATACCATTGAAAATAAAACAAAAAATAACAGTGTAAAAAGGTTAATCAGCTCATATTAACCATAATCCCCCCTTCACCGTGGAATTACGCAAAAATGAAAGCGTTACCACAGAAAATCAAGCGGCACATGGGGATACCCGTGTGCCGCAAAATATGCCTATGCCTTGGCAAACCAGCCGCGGATGATCGCGTGCTGTAGCAGCATGATGGTCTTGCCGTCTTTAATTCGGCCATCGTTCATCATCGCGACGACTTCGCTGAACGGCAGTTCCAGCACCTCGATATCTTCATCTTCCACACCACCGCCCAGATTATCCCTCTGCGACTCATCGTATTCAGCAGCGAAAAAGTACACACGCTCCGTCACGCTGCCCGGCGACATGTAGGCATAGAACAGCTTTTCCACGTTGCCGATCGCATAGCCGGTTTCTTCGATGGCCTCGTTACGGATACATTCTTCGGGCGAATGGTCGTCCAGCAAACCCGCGCAGGTTTCCAGCAGCATGCCGCTTTCGTTGCCGTTGACGTAGGTAGGAATACGGAATTGTCGTGTCAGAATCACCGTGCCTTTCGCCCGGTTGTACAGCAGAATCGTCGCGCCATCACCACGGTCATAAACCTCACGAACCTGGCGAACGACGCCGCCATTATTTCTTTTTAAATCAAATGTATATTTATTCAGAATATACCAATTATCGGATAGCAGCTTCTTTTCGACGATATCAATGGGAGACGACATGCAAACACCTCGATGCTCGATGACTGAAGGGATTTTTTGGTGATAACGCTTCGTTACAATCGTTTTCATTATAACGGTGCAAATTCATCATATCCCCTTTTAGCCCCAGCATAAACGGGCTGTGCAACGTAAGCCAAACGGAAACATCTCGTTCAATAAACGCTAACCACATGATTTACATAACACGAAATCCTCGGCAACCCGGCCGTACTTTTCAGCCAGCCTGTGTGCATTGTCTATACTGAATCTTCAGTAACTCACGTTCCGGGAAGTCGCTGCGTTTTCGTCGCCCTATAACCACCGTCAGTTCGTCATAACGCGCTTATCGCAACCGCCTTCCATGATTTACGCGGATTCAATACCGCATCACTTCTCCAATAACATCATCGAGGTAGATAACATGAGTCATTTCATTTTCTCTTCACCTGGAAAATATGTTCAGGGTCGCGGCGTGCTGGATCTACTGGGCGAACAGCTCAAGCCGCTGGGTGCGAAAGCGTTTCTGATGGCGGACAGCACGGTGTGGGACATCATCGGCCAGCGCGTCGATGCCTCACTCAAACAGGCGAGCATCGGACACCATTACGAGCGTTTTAACGGTGAGGCTTCCAGCAACGAAATCACCCGTCTTGCCAAGCTGGCGCGTGACGCAGGGACGAATATCGTCGTTGGATTAGGTGGCGGCAAAACGCTGGATACGGCAAAAGCCGTCGCCGATGAGCTAAAACACAACGTCGCTATCGTCCCAACCGTGGCCTCAACGGATGCACCGTGCAGCGCGCTGTCCGTCATCTATACCGATGACGGCGTGTTTGAATCCTACCGCTTTTACAATAAGAACCCCGATCTGGTGCTGGTCGATACCGCCGTGTGTGCGCAGGCACCCGCGCGTCTGTTCGCCTCCGGCATTGCCGATGGCCTGGCCACGTTTGTCGAAGCACAGGCCGTTCAGCGCTCTCACGCCCTCTCCATGGTGGGCGGTAAACCCACGCTGGCGGGCATGGCAATTGCCGAAACCTGCGAAACAACGCTGCTAACCTATGGCTACAGCGCCTATAAAGCCGTGGAAAAAGGCGTGGTCACACCGGCGGTAGAATCCGTGGTTGAAGCCAACACGCTGCTTTCCGGTCTGGGCTTTGAGAACGGCGGGCTGGCTGGCGCGCACGCCATCCACAACGGATTTACCGCGATCAAAGGCGATATCCACCACCTCACACACGGAGAAAAAGTTGCCTACGGCACGTTAACGCATATGGTGCTGGAGCAGCGGCCTGATGAGGAAATCGCCCACTACATCCGCTTCTACCGCGCCATCAACATGCCGACCTTGTTAAAAGATCTGCATCTGGAAAATGAGCCGTTTGAGAATCTGATCAAAGTGGGTGAACTGGCGTGCAGTGACGCCGATACGTTGAAAAATCTGGACAGCAGGCTAACGGCCGAAGACGTCGCCCACGCGATTGTTGCCGTCGATGCGTTCAGTAAAACCATCGCTTAACCGCAGCCGCGGTAAAAAAGCCCGACTCCCGCGAGATCGCTCCAGCGGAGTCGGGCTTGATATATCCGTTGCACGTATCTCTCCGTCGTTTTCCTGCCAAAGAACGTTCTTTCTGCGTCACCAACCTGCTCATTACTATTCACTTTCATTTGACGAGAAAACGGGCAGGATAACGACATACTCTCTCACCCCTGAGCCATCGAATGACGGAACGTCCTCGCTATATCGCCCAATCGGATACGCTGGTTCTTGCCCTTTTCGGGACGATCGTGCTGGCGTTAGGAATGGGACTAGGGCGCTTTTTGTATACGCCGATGCTGCCTGTGATGCTGGAGGAAGGTCGCTTCACCTTCGGTCAACTGTCCTATATTGCCAGCGCGAACTACGCCGGCTATCTGTTCGGTAGCCTGTTTTTCTCTTTTAGCCGCCGCGCTTCAACCGCTCAACCCATGTTCCTGCTGTTTGCCGCAGCGGCCGCAACCGGCGTTTTGCTCTTCGCGATGGCTCTGACCACCGATACGACGCTGGTCATGATCGTTCGCTTCCTCGCTGGGATCGCCAGCGCAGCGATGATGATCTTCGGTTCTTTGACTATTTTGCACCACACAAGGAATCCTCTCGTTATCGCCTCGCTCTATGCCGGGGTTGGCGTGGGGATCGTGTTGGGCAATGAATACATCGTCATCGGACGGCATTACGCCCTCACCGCCGAGCCATTGTGGTGGGGTGCGGCTTTGATCGCCGTACTACTTATGTTCGCCCTACTTATCCTTTCACCGCATCAATCCACCGTCGCACGTCAACCGATGGTCAATGCTGATGAACCGCCTCTACTTGGCTGGCGACGGCTTGCACTGCTGTACGGCCTCGCGGGCTTCGGGTACATCATCATCGCTACCTATCTGCCGTTGATGGTGACCGCACTGGACATGCCGCGTTTGTCCCTGCATTTATGGTCGCTGGTTGGGCTGGCGGTGATTCCTGGCTGTTTTTTCTGGCTATGGGCTGCCAGCCGCTGGGGAACGTTATCCTGCCTGACAGCAAACCTGCTCATTCAGGGAAGCTGCGTCCTGTTGACGCTGTTCAGCCACTCCCCCGTGGCATTGATATTCAGCTGTATCGGCTTTGGTGCTACTTTTATGGGAACGACCTCGCTGGTGATGCCCTTAGCCAAGCGGCTACGCGCACCGCACGGCATCAACCTGCTTGGGCTGGTGACGCTCACTTACGGCATCGGCCAGATTCTTGGCCCACTGCTCACCAGCGCCCTGACGAATACCCACGCTGTCGCGCCAGCGATCCTGTGTAGCGCAGCAGCACTTTTTATCGCGGCAGGGCTCTGTTTTCCCTACCGTCAGCCATAACCATCATCCCGGAGAATCCATGCCATACGTCAACATCAAAATCACCAATGAAGGCGTCACCGCTGAACAAAAGCGTCAATTGATTGAAGGCGTGACCCAACTGCTGGTCGATGTGCTAAACAAAAACCCCAAAACCACCGTGGTGGTAATTGATGAGGTCGAAACGGACAACTGGGGAATCGGCGGCGTGCCGGTGACGGAGTTGAGGAAGGCCAGCAAGTAAGAAAGCTGGTGATAAAGAGTGGAAAGGTGCCACGCTATTCTGACGTAACAATCGGTGGCACCCGCTTTATATCCCCAACATCGTATCAATCAGCAGATACATATTGAGAGAAACTACCAGTACGACAATAAGTTGCCCGATGCGCTGAACCCATTTGCCGTTAACCATCGACCCCATCAGTTCACGGTTGCCGGTGAAGGACAGCAAGGGAACCAGCGCCAGCGCAATCCCGAAGCTCAGCACCACCTGACTCAGCACCAGCACCCGCGTCGGATCCATACCGGACAGAATCACGATAAACGACGGCAGCATCGTCACGGTGCGGCGCACCCAAAGTGGGATATGGAAACGCACGAATCCCTGCATCACCACTTGGCCCGCCAGCGTGCCAACGACGGTAGAGGACAGGCCAGCAGCCACCAGGCTCAGACCGAAAATGACCGCGGCGGCTTTACCCAGCAGCGGCTCCAGCGTGAGGTAGGCTTTATCCAGATCGGCAATATCCTGATTACCACTGAAATGGAACGCCGCCGCTGCCGTCGCCATCATGGCCAGGTTGACGAATCCAGCGATGGTCATCGCAATTGCGACATCGACTTTCGTCGCCGAATAACGCTCGGCACGGGTATGGCTACCTTCATGCTGTGTCAGGGAAGAATGCAGATAAATCACATGCGGCATAATGGTCGCCCCCAACACGCCTGCGGCCAGCAGCACGGCATCGGAGGTTGGCAGACTAGGAATCGCCATCCCTTTGGCTAACGCGGACAGCTCAGGCTGAGAGAAGACCAACTCGACAATATACGCCGCGGCAACAAACAGCAGCAGGCCGCCGATGACCATCTCCAGCGGCTTCTGCCCGCGCTGTTGCAGCATTAAAATCAGGAAGGTTGCAATGGCGGTGAGGATCGCGCCTTCCAGCAGCGACACGCCCAAGAGCAGTTTGAAACCAATCGCCGCACCGATAAATTCGGCCAGATCGGTCGCCATCGCAATAATTTCGGCTTGCACCCAATACGCCCAAACGGCCGGACGCGGAAAGCGATCGCGGATATGTTCCGCCAGATTCTTACCCGTTGCGATCCCCAATTTGGCGGACAGCAGTTGGATCAGCATCGCCATCAGGTTCGCCCACACCACCACCCACAGCAGCGTATAGCCATAGGCCGCGCCAGACTGGATATTAGTGGCAAAGTTACCCGGATCGATATAACCAATCGCCGCGATAAACGCCGGGCCCATCAAAGACAGTTTGACCTTCCTCGATGTGCGGCTTGTTGATTCAATAACACGGCTACCCGGCATAGTATGACCCTTCTAACACTGGTGTTTTATTACTCTCACAAAAACGATAATGATTATCAAGTGCATTTAGAGTGGTAATACCAATTCTTTTGATAGTTAATGATGATGAGTCATTCAAAACCTAAAAAACATCTTTTTTATCAAACAAATCTTAACAAAATATAAACAAAAAACCCCATGCAGGGCACGGGGTTTGGAATGAAGATACGCTGTCACTATGGTACGTAAAAAGCCGATGGTGCGTAAAAGCAGACAGAATCAGTCTTGTGCTTTTGATACCGCGACCATCGCCGGACGTAGCAAACGACCGTTCAGCGTATAGCCTTTTTGCATGACCATCATGACATGGTTCGGCTGGTGATCGGCCGAAGGTAACATCGTCATTGCCTGATGCACTTCTGGGTTAAACGGTACGCCCACATCACCCACAACTTCGATGCCAAACTTGCGTACAGCATCCAACAACGATTTCAGCGTCAGTTCAATACCTTCAATCATCGCAGCCAGTGATTCGTTGGATTTATCCGCCGTATCCAGCGCACGTTCCAGGTTGTCGATAACCGGCAGCATTTCGCTGGCAAATTTCTCTACCGCAAATTTGTGCGCTTTCTCAACATCCATTTCCGCACGGCGGCGAATGTTATCGGCTTCAGCACGGACGCGAAGCATATTGTCACGTTCACGCTGTTGCAGTTCGCTCAACTGAGTTTCCAGTTCTGCGATGCGCGCATCACGCGGGTCAGCTACGTCTGCCGTCTCTGGCGCGGCATCCGCTTGCTGCCCTTTTGCTGCTTCCTTTTGATCCAGGACTTGCTCGTCAGGCGTTTTCTGTTCTTTACTACTCATGAAATTCTCCGCGGTTTAGCATTAATCTCGCTAGTTGCTTATTATGGGGATCAAAATCGGGGATTCAAGGGAACCCGTCATATATTGGTTCCCGCCGCTGCCGATACACCACGCTGAGGACAAAAACAGCAATGAACACACCGCTTACAATGAACAGGCCGTTTAATTGTATTGGCATTGTCGGCCATCCGCGCCACCCAACGGCGCTGGCAACGCATGAGATGCTCTATCACTGGCTCACCGACAAAGGTTACTCGGTTCTGATCGAGCAGCAGATCGCCCGTGAGTTGAATCTAAAAGACGCACCGACAGCGAGCCTTGCCGACATCGGCCAGCAGGCGGATTTGGCGGTTGTCGTTGGCGGTGATGGCAACATGCTCGGCGCAGCGCGCGTGCTGTCGCGCTATGACATCAAGGTGATCGGTGTGAACCGTGGCAACCTCGGTTTTCTGACCGATCTCGATCCTGATCAGGCGCAGCAGCAGCTTTCTGACGTTCTCGACGGCCATTATTTGAGCGAACAGCGTTTCATGTTGGAAGCGCACGTTTGCCGCGCAAACCAGCAGGACAGCATCAGTACCGCCATTAACGAAGTGGTGCTGCACCCCGGGAAAGTCGCGCATATGATTGAATTTGAAGTTTATATTGATGACAAATTCGCCTTCTCCCAGCGTTCAGACGGCCTGATTATCGCCACGCCCACCGGCTCCACCGCCTATTCCCTTTCCGCTGGCGGCCCGATTCTGACGCCGTCGCTGGATGCGATTGCGCTGGTGCCCATGTTCCCGCATACGCTGTCTGCCCGCCCGCTGGTCATCAACAGCAGCAGCACGATTCGGCTGAAATTTTCTTGCATTACCAATGACCTGGAAATCAGCTGCGACAGCCAGATTGCGTTACCGGTACAGGAAGGCGAAGAAGTCCTCATTCGCCGCAGCGAACATTACCTGAATCTGATTCACCCAAAAAATTACAGCTATTTCAACACTCTAAGTTCTAAACTCGGCTGGTCAAAAAAATTATTCTAAAATTTTACCCAGCCACTTTACTGTATATAAAACCAGTTTATACTGTATGCAATCACATGTGATTACATACAGGGGTTTATCATGCTGGCGCAACTCACTATCAGTAACTTCGCCATCGTGCGCGAATTAGAAATCGATTTTCAGTCAGGAATGAGCGTAATCACCGGGGAAACCGGTGCGGGGAAATCAATTGCGATTGATGCCCTCGGTTTATGTCTGGGAAATCGTTCTGACGCCAGCATGGTCAGGCCGGGCGCTGCCCGCGCCGACATTTGCGCCCGCTTTGCGCTGGCGGATACCCCGACGGCACGTCAGTGGCTGGAAGAAAACCAGTTGGATGACAGCAACGAGTGTCTGCTACGCCGCGTCATTAGCGCCGATGGTCGTTCACGCGGCTTTATTAACGGCACCGCCGTGCCGCTGTCTCAACTGCGTGAACTCGGCCAGCATCTGATTCAGGTGCACGGTCAGCATGCTCATCAGCTACTGCTGCGCCCCGATCATCAAAAACACCTGCTGGATGCCTATGCCGATGAACCAAAGCTGCTGGTTGCTATGCAGCAGGTTTGGCATCAGTGGCACCAAAGTTGCCGCGCGCTGGCGCAGCTGCAACAGGCGGCCATTGAGCGCGAAGCCCGCCGGGAACTGCTGCAATACCAATTAAAAGAGCTAAACGAATTCGCCCCACAGCCCGGTGAATATGAGCAGATTGACGTTGAATATAAGCGTCTGGCGAATAGCGGTCAGCTACTGACGATGAGCCAACAAGCTATGCAACTGCTTAGCGAAGACGACGAGCAGAACATCATCAGCATGCTGCACAGCGTAAAACATCAGCTTGGCGAACTCATCAGCATGGATGACAAACTGTCTGGCGTGCTGTCCATGCTCGAAGAAGCCGGCATTCAACTTAGCGAAGCCAGCGATGAGCTGCGCCACTACAGCGAGCAGATGGATCTCGATCCGATTCGGCTGTATGAACTGGAACAACGCCTGTCGCGCCAGCTCGCGCTGGCACGCAAGCACCATGTTGCTCCAGAAGCGCTCCCCGCGTTCCATCAGCAGCTATTGGAAGAACAGCAACAGCTGGAACAGCAGGAAAGCGACCACGACGCGCTTAACGCTTCCGTCGGCGAATACCATCAGCAGGCATTGCACCTTGCAGAACAGCTGCACGTGCGCCGTCAGCACCACGCCAGCGAACTGGCACAGCTCATCACCACCAATATGCGTGAACTGGCAATGCCACACGGCCACTTCACCATTGATGTGAAATTTACGCCAGACAACCTGACGGCCACCGGTGCCGACAGTATCGAATTCCGCGTGACGACGAACCCCGGCCAGCCGCATCAGACGCTGGCAAAAGTAGCCTCGGGCGGTGAGTTATCGCGTATCGCACTGATTATTCAGGTGATCACCGCGCAGAAAATGGACACACCAGCGATGATCTTCGATGAAGTCGATGTAGGTATTAGCGGACCAACCGCCGCCATCGTCGGCAGAATGCTGCGCCAGCTCGGCGAATCTACACAGGTTATGTGCGTGACGCACCTGCCACAGGTCGCGGGCTGCGGTCATCAGCACTTCTTCGTGAGTAAACAAACGGACGGTGCAGAAACGGAAACGCTGATGCAACCGTTGGATAAACGTGCTCGGCTACAAGAACTGGCACGCCTCTTAGGCGGCAGCGCCGTCACCAAAAATACGCTGGCAAATGCCAAAGAACTGCTGGCAGCCTAAAATATGCTGCCGACAAGGGCGAGAAAGGTGCATCACCGGTAAAAAAGCTCAACTTTTTTACCTTCCTGAGGTCATACAATCGCCTTGCAGGTTTCCAAGTCCTGCAAGGTCTATTATCATCGGCAACCTATGCCCTTAAGGAATGTAATCACTATGCGCTGTAAAACGCTGACTGTCGTCGCCGCGGTGGTTGTTATGCTGACTGCCGGTTGTTCCACACTGGAAAAGGTGGTCTATCGGCCGGACATCAATCAGGGAAACTATCTGGCACCGGCTGACGTTGCGAAAATTCACACCGGCATGACCAAACAACAGGTCGCTTATACGCTGGGTACACCTATGATGCAGGATCCGTTTGGCAGCGATACCTGGTTTTACATCTTCCGCCAGCAGCCTGGCCATGAATCGGTAAAACAGCAGACGCTGACGCTGACCTTCAGCGGCAGTGGCGTGTTAACCAACATCAACAACAAGCCCGCGCTGGATTAATGCTTTCAATGCCGTTCGGCTGAATCAGGATGAACGATTCTGGCAGCCAGAGGCGACGCGTTAAAACGAAGCCAACAATGGGCGGAGTACGTGAAGGAAGCCAGCACACACGCGGCTTGATGTATGACGGGTATAACAGCAGGCAAATCTGAACACTTCAGGTTTGCCTGTGTTTTTTTGTAAGGGCATTTCGATAAGGACGCTCAGGAAAACGTCATGTGCCGTTCAACGACATCGTTCAGGATTTGCTCTTAGCACGTTCTGCGCGCTGACGACGTAGTTCTTTCGGATCGGCAATCAGCGGACGATAAATTTCTACACGATCCCCCTCCTGCACCACATCGGCCAGCTTCGCCGCGCGGCTGTAAATACCGACTTTATTCACCTGCAAATCGATATCATGGCGCAGTTCCAGCAGGCCCGATGCCACAATCGCCTGCTCAACCGTACTGCCTTCTTCCAGCTTCACCGTGCGTAGATACTGGCGTTCCGGCAACGCGTAGACCACATCAACCTGCATTGCGGACACTGTAGACCTCTTTTGCTCGCTGCGTGAAAGCCTGGACCATATTTCCCGCCAGCTCCTTGAATACTTTGCCAAAAGCGAGTTCAATCAAGGCATTGGTGAATTCAAATTCCAGATGCAGCTCGACTTTACAGGCATCGGCGCTCAGCGGCGTAAAGTGCCAGTCGCCACCCAGCTGACGGAATGGGCCATCGACCAGCTGCATATTGATATTCTGGTTGTGCGTCAGCGTATTACGGGTGGTAAAGGTCTTGCTGATACCTGCTTTGGAAACGTCCACTGCGGCGGTCATCTCCCCTTCTGAGGAGGAGAGCACGCGGCTCCCCGTACAGCCCGGTAAAAACGCGGAGTAGGAAGCGACATCATTCACCAGCTTGTACATCTGTTCAGCGCTGAACGGCACCAGTGCGGAACGACTTATCTTTGGCATACTATTTTCCGTGATTCATAAAACGCGCAAAATAATAGCACTGATAGCCCGACAGACAAAAATTCTGCGAAGCTTATCGCACGATATCATTAACCACGACACGGACGCACGGCGGGGATTTCATTCCCAATGACATCCAGTATAATGACGGCACTATGACAAAGAAAAAAGCATACAAACCCGGTTCCGCCACCATTGCGCAGAACAAGCGCGCCCGTCACGAATACTTCATTGAGGAAGAATTTGAGGCCGGCCTTGCGCTGCAAGGATGGGAAGTCAAATCACTGCGCGCAGGCAAAGCAAACCTCAGCGACAGCTATGTCACCTTCATGAACGGTGAAGCTTACCTGTTTGGCGCAACGATCACGCCGCTGAATGTGGCTTCATCACACGTTGTGTGCGATCCCACGCGCACGCGCAAACTCCTGCTCAACAAGCGCGAGCTGGATTCGCTGTTTGGCCGCGTCAGTCGCGATGGCTACACGGTCGTCGCACTGTCCATGTATTGGAAAAATGCCTGGAGCAAAGTCAAAATCGGCGTGGCGAAAGGTAAAAAAGATCACGACAAGCGTGATGACATCAAAGAACGTGAATGGAAGTTAGACAAAGCCCGTATCATGAAGAACGCCAATCGCTAAGCCACTGGCTTAACAACGGTAAGTTCTGGTATACTGGCGACAGTTTCTTGGGGGCTGATTCTGGATTCGACGGGATTTGCAAAGCCCAAGGTGCATGCCGAGGGGCGGTTTGCCTCGTAAAAAGCCGCAAAAAAATAGTCGCAAACGACGAAACCTACGCTTTAGCAGCTTAATAACCTGCTTTTAGCCCTCTCTCCCTAGCCTCCGCTCTTAGGACGGGGATCAAGAGAGGTCAAACCCAAAAGAGATCGTGTGGATGCCTTGCCTGGGGTTGAAGCACTAAATCTAATCAGGCTAGTTTGTTAGTGGCGTGTCTATTCGCAGCTGGCAAGCGAATGTAAAGATAGACTAAGCATGTAGTACCGACGGTAGAGTGGTTCCGGACGGGGGTTCAAATCCCCCCAGCTCCACCAATTTAGATTCCGGTTATTACCAGATAAGGCCGGAAACGTGAAAAAGCCGCTAACCGCAAGGTTCAGCGGCTTTTTTATGTCTGTAATAGTCCGACGATATTCGCCTGAATCCGGTGACTATTGGTATACGTTTAGGTATACGCAAACTGAGCATACAGACCAATCTTGAGTTGAAAGACGAATCAGACGCTGACTGGCTGCCCAAATGTGAGTCGGCGAGGTAGAAGCCAGAAACGAAAAGACCGCAATCGATGATGAGTCACTCATTACCAACTCATTACCCATTAATACATTGATTAGTAATAGCAAAACCCCAGAATGAAGAGGGTGAACAGTTTTGTGAAAAATCTTTTTATTGGGATGTCAGAGAATACTTTTCTCAAAAATATCGACTAATGGTTGAGTATTGCCGTGGTATCCGGCCACGTTAGCCGCTAACCATTCCTGAACGCCGATATTTTCGAAAGAGACACCATAGCCACAATTGATAATCATATGCTCGAACAGTAAACGCTGAGAACGTCCATTGCCTTCCCGAAACGGGTGAATTACATTCAAATCTGAATAATATTCTGCTAACTGAGTTATTAGCGCTGGACGTTCAAGGCCTTGTAAAAAGTTATCATTGGATAGCCGTGTAAAAATTTTATTGGCTTCAATTTCGATACGGGATACGGTGCAGAAACGTGTTTGACCTTTAGAAATATCGATACGCCGTATTTCTCCTGCCCAATCGAATAAATCCCCAAATATTTTCCCGTGCAGCCCACACCAATAATGTAAATCGTAAGGCGGTTCTTCAAATTCAATATCAAGAACGGCCAGCTCGGATAGTTGACGTTCCGCATCGTCGAATTTACTGTCATCGTTGATGCAGAGTTTATTTATCAGAACATCGCTATCAGGGTAGGTATAAGGATCTTGCCCTGAGCCGTATTTATCAGACATAACCACCCGCTTTATACTTGGCAATCAGGTTTTTTCTCAGCGCTTCCCTTTCCTGTTTGTCAGCGGGAAGTGGTGTATCTTCAATATTGAATCCCTCAAGGCGCATACTGTCACGATAGTTTTTGAGTTTCACCTGGTTGTAGTAATCACGCTTTTCTTCCAGCGTCACCATGCGCGAGGAGCGCGTTTTGTCTGGCAACGCTTTGGTGGTGATTTTACGATGTTGTTTGAATATCAACAGATCGGTATTTTTCAGTTTCTCAACCAGCCGTTCCCCGTCACCGAACACCCCCCATGACGAGATAGACAGGGCTTGCCGTTTGCCACTTTTTACACGAGTAATGCTGATATCCATCGTTGACTGGAGCGTGTTTAACACTTCCTGTACTTTTCTTTCAGAGATACCTGTAGCGGTTACGATAGAGTGCGTATTAGGGGAATCCTCTTGTACCAGAGCCGCGAGTACCGCCATTTCATAGCGCATGTGCTTTCACCTTTAATCCGCATATATATGCGATAAAGATTACCACAATTGCAGCCTGGCAGTATCTTACCTGCATGGGTGATGAGTGACTTGTCGCCTGCTCGTTCACTGTTAACCACTTAAAAATAAAGATAAAAAATGAAAGATGAAGAGAGTGAACAGTTTTGTGAAAAATCTTTTTATTTTGGCTACTGACACTTACATGACGAACGGCACTTTCCCGCCCTCTCCTTTTAACGCTTGCTGTAACGCACTTAAGAGTGCTTTTAATTCGCTGCTTAAATATTGGCTAAAAGCCTCACGCCCTAACGTTCTATCAAATACTGCTTGTGGCAGGAATCGCCGCATTTCAGCGCTAAAGCGACCATCCCCCACAACCTGATCGATGCTCTGTATGCGCTGTGCCAGTAGATCATCATAATTAGGGATGCGGTAATCCTGTATTTTCTTACGAATCAGATCGATATCATAAGTCGCGTTTTGTTGGATCAGCCACGGCAAGTCCCAAAGGTCACGATAGCGGATATATTTGGTAGTGGCGACAAGCGAAACCAGTTTGTCGCACATCACTTCATTCAGCGTTTCACACATGAGCAGCGTATCGGAATAACCATCGGGTAAAACCTCATAGTTACGTTTTAACGTCATCGGCGTTCGGGTATAAGCCGGTATATTGGCGATCTCAATCTTGATCCGTTGCCTTGGCATATCGCGTTTTTCCGGTGCAGTGGTCACGGATACCTGCCATTTGTCGATGCGAACGTCCTCATAACCGGGTTCATTCCGCAGTTCATGTGGCTCTTTCACTTTGACCTCAAGGCCGTACCGATTCCCCAGATAATCTTCAATACAGGCTTTCATGTTCTTCAGGTCTGCGCCAGAAAACGCGACACCGCCGGCAAAATCCAAATCTTCACTGAAGCGGTTTGCGCCATGACACAGCCTTAACGATGTCCCTCCCTGAAAAGTAAGCTGCTCTAGCAAGCGCCCATTATCCAAACAATAGAGGATGTCGTAGTGCAAAAGCTCCTTCTCCACCACATTGCGCAAACCTTCAAGCTCGGCTGATTCCACCGCTTTGCTGACCAATTCGGCAAAGTTAACTTTCTGATTCATGATATAGCTCCGATTCGTCAATCAGGTGGGTATTACGCCCAACGCGGCGTAAATCCCTCACGGCAGTTTTCTTCGTTGCTTGCCGTAACGGGGAATTGCCAAAATAGGTATCCTGCAAAATCTGCTCTGGTGGCCGCTTGGTATGGGTAAATTCAATCACCCCAAAAGGCGTTTTATGTTCTTCGGAACGTCCGGTGGTCATCACCGTGATCCGGTCAATCGGTATTTGAGAAATCACGCCATATTCAGACAAGGCAGATTCGAGGCTAAGATAGTTATATTCACCACGGCGTAGCGCTAAAACGATGCGCTCAAGCGTATAGGCATCTTTGCTTTTGGCATGGTTATAAACGTACACACCGCGAATCGCACGGGTAAGAATGCCATCTTTGACTAAACGATTTAGCCCGGCATTAAACGCTCTGGGCGTATCTTCATGGAAAATCTTGGCTAAATCGCGGGAGGTGAAGACATAACGCCCTTGCTTATCGAAAGCATTTAAACGCTCAATAGCAGTGATCCTGTCCATTCATAAGTCCACATGAAAACCACATAATTGTGTTATGCACATATACTTGAATAGAAACAATCCGTCAAGTCTACGCCAAAACCACTAAAAAGTGACATTCACGTGTACTTATCAAAAGATTATCATAGATTGAGGTAACAAAAAGGTGGGATTCATAGGGTGAGAACGTTAGCAAAAAAATCTATCACTTTTCTGCATTGGTATACGTTTAGGTATACCAATAAAGTCTTAACTCACACTTAAAACATCAATATCATTATGTTACGTGAAATATTCAGATTCCCCCAGCCCAATTTAGATTCCGGTTATTACCAGATAAGGCCGGAAACGTGAAAAAGCCGCTAGCCGCAAGGTTCAGCGGCTTTTTTATGTCTGTAATAGTCCAAGAGCATCCAGCTAAATCCGGAGATAATTGGTACACGTTTAGGTACACGACATACTGTGGTCCATTAAACGTGTACCAATTATTGAAGAGATCCAAACATGGCGCGCATCACACACCCTCTCACTAACAACGAAATCTTTAAAGCTAAACCCCGCGAAAAAGACTTCACCCTGCATGATGGTGGTGGCCTATTCCTACTCGTCAAAACAACTGGTAAAAATTCTAGCGCTTCCGCTACCAACGTCCAATCGGTGGTAGCCGAACCAATTTGAGTTTCGGCTTATATCCTGCCCTTACGCTCGCAGCAGCTCGTCAGATACGTGACCAGCATTTAATTACGCTCGCACAAGGCATAGATCCTCAACAGCAGCAGGAACAAGCGTCAGAACAACGCCAGATTGAGTTAGACAGCATTTTCTCAACTGTGGCAACTGGTTCCAGATTAAAAGCAAGAGCGTCACAGAAGACTATGCGAAAGATATTTGACGTTCTTTAGATAAGGATCTGTTTCCGACAATCGGTACCATGCCTGTTCAGGAAATTAAAGCCAGAACGATTGTTGAGGCGCTGGAACCAATCAAGGCGGCGTGGTGCACTAGAGACCGTACGCCGATTAGTACAGCGTATTAACGAAATCACGATTTGCTCAGTTAATACCGGTCTAATTGACGCTAATCCTGTATCAGGAGTAGGTATGGCTTTTGAGAAACCCAAAAAGCAAAACATGCCTACGTTGCGGCCAGAAGAATTGTCAAAGTTGATGAGGTCTTTGGTTATGTCAAATCTGTCTGTACCGACTCACTGTCTGATTGAGTGGCAGCCCCTTACTCTTGTACGACCATCAGAGACTTCTGGTGCTAGATGGGCAGAGATCGATCTCAGTGCAAAGCTCTGGACAATTCCAGCCAAACGAATGAAAGCCAAGCGTGAGCACATTGTTCCTTTATCACTTCAAGCACTAGAGATTCAGGAAGCAATGAAGTCAATTAGTGGCCACTGTGAATTTATTTTCCCTAATAGAAATGATCCAAAGTTGCCTATGAATAGCCAAACAGCAAATGCAGCTCTTAAGCGAATTGGTTATGGAGGTAAGCTTGTTGCGCATGGATTGCGTTCGATTGCTAGTACAGCAATGAATGAACAAGGTTTTAATTCTGATATAATTGAAAGTGCTCTAGCTCATGTAGACAAAAATGAAGTAAGACGGGCATATAATAGATCAATTTATCTAACGCAAAGAGTTGAACTAATGGAGTGGTGGGGTAAATATGTTTTACCCCACACAAATCCTTAGTCCTCCACAGGGGTTCCTAAAGCTATTCTAAATCCCCCATTTAGGAACTCCTCATTCATTGACAAGCTATCAATTAACGCTCTTTTCCAATGATTCAACCCAAACCGTTGAGTATAGTTATCTCTTGTACGCTTTAATAATGCTCTCAACCCTTCTTTTCCAGAAGAGTCAAATGTCATCTCAAACGACACAAACATACTACCTAAAAAATCATTCGCTTCAGCCACCAACCTATCATTCAAGTTAATACGTTCTATTTGAAAACATAAAGAATCATAAACACCCTGACTGAAACAAGGTATTTGCTCAATAGAAAATGATATTTTAAGAGCTGAATCATTCATGGCTGTATTTGCAATAAAAAAAACCTCTGTAGGTTCTTCAAAGTAATATAAATGTAAAAAACCCACCCCATTATTTACAACTGCTGTTCTTTTTTTATTATTGCATTTATGACAAGTAGGAATTAAGTTTTTTGCGTATATGGATAAACAATGATATTTAGACTCTGGTAGATAATGATCTAAATCAGTAGTTGCTTCAATACCACATAATGGACATTTTTTAGCACTTAAGAATAAACGCGCTCTCAAATCAGACAAACGGCCATTTTCTTGAACTTCAGCATAACATGCTTTTAAAGCATCTTTTGAAGCTGCACTGATCCTTTGTCCTTCCAAAAACTTATGTGGCAAGCCTCTATTTTCGTGATAAAAATCATATATTTTTTCTATTTCCTCCTGTTCTCCTTGAAGTAAAGTATACTTAGGTGAACCATTTTTATATGTCAACGCTGTGGATAGCTCATCTAGTCTTCCATTGTCATGAGGTAGGGATAATTTCCACATATCATTCCACCTTAGTCGCTAACTTAGACAGTATGTAAGATCGAGCTTGAATACTTAACCCTTGGTCAAAACAAGACTCTATAAATTCAATTGCATTATCATGTTCCTTATAATTTTCTATAAGTTTATCAAGTTCGTCATGATAATCTGTCACCTGCGATGTCAGTGAAAATACAGCCGATGTTATAGAACCAATATTTTCGCCAAAAGTCTCAATCTCAGGCCTCTGAAAGTCTATTAAGCTCCCACTTCTAGTTATAACATTCACGTTCTTACTAAGTGTTTCCTGTACAACGACAGGTGAGTGCGTGGCTACAATAGCAAAAGCATCAACCTTATTAAGTATGATTCTCAAGGCGCTCATAAGAACAGCCAGAAGTGGTGGATGAAGATGAGTCTCAGGCTCATCAAAGAATACAAAACAACGTTTTTCGGCATATAAAATTATATGCAACATTGAATGTAAAACAAACTTATGCCCTGTGCTTAAATTATAAAAATAAGCTGCGGGGTTTTCTGAAAAACTATCTTCAAGCATGTCATCTACAATAGTCGAGATAGATGCCTCTTCCTTTAACTTTGATAATACACTTTGCAATGTTTTATTTTTACATTCATCTTGCTGAATTTTAATATATGCATCATTAAATTCTTTACTTAGAATCTCTAAGGGTTTTAAAATGGTTCTCTCTTGACGCTCTGAGGAAATATATATTTCCTCTATGTCAGTATCACTATACTGTTGTAGTTCAAGTTCCAACTCCGCACATACATCCCTTACACCACAATAAATATATCGCCCTTTTCCTTTTGCTATATCATTCTTTAGTTGAACTTTTTCTTTATAAGTTACACCGGGAATCTGGAAACTATCAAATGCACTATAAGACAAATTAATTATTTTAGGAAACCCGAGTCCTTCCGGATAGATTTCCCCGATACTGCTTATAATGTCTTTCTTTCTATCTTGAGTCGATGAGAATGCTACTTTAGATAATCGCGCTAATGTTGTGCTTTTACCTGTACCGTTACGCCCGACTATTACAGCCATACGGCATGGTAACTTTTGATAATTAAAATAACCATATTGTTTAGAATCAAAATCTAACTTCAAAGAAGTTAACATTCTCTCATGAGAGAACTCAAACTTCACATCAATACTTGGAATAGATGAAAAGTTGTGTTCTAAAATGTATTTTGGCAAAAGAAATATATCATCATCATCTTTTAAATCCCTCATTACCGAAGAGGCCCAGACATTTTCATCTTTAAAACCCTCCGATTCATAATCAAATAGATTGATATCGCGTAAAGACATTAGAATTGCATTTCTAACTTCATTATTAAGTTTAGAGAGCCTTGTGTAGTAATCTAAGGATTGCCCAACAGAACAATATTCTGAACTTAAAGGTGGTAGTTCACCAAGCTCTACCATGTATGAATAATCAGCCACCTGTCCTTTTTTTATTATTTTGACGGCACCAACATATTCTATTTCATCAGAACCAGTCAGTTTCTTCGTTAAATAAAGATGATATTTAGTAATATAACTATAATCATTCCAATCATCCCGCTGCAACATGATTTCATATTCTGCACTATTAGTTGGCGAGTCTTTTCTTGAATGAGGAGTAACATATATCTTCATATAGTACTTTTTTCCCAATGATTCGACGTTTAGTTCAAATGATCTACCGTTTTGAGTCTAAAATTGCAACTACTTATATTTGTATACCCACGCAATGCTCTCCCCGCCTCGCCTTCCCGCTTTGTGTGTCGGTTTAATGCAGTTGCATTGCGAGGCAATGGCCGCATAGGCCCGAATAATACGTCAGGAAAATAGCAGCTTCAGAAGCGATACGATGAACGCCGGAATAGCTGATTTTCGCCGCCTTTTAGGTGGTTTTTTCTTACCTCTCAACTGGCAGACTCAGAAGCCCGTCACGCTCTCGAATAGCATCACACTAACCCACCAACACTCACGAGAATCAGCGCGGCACAGCGACCCACTCAGGCCACAAAATTAAATAAAAAATAAATAAACACTTTATCGCTGGCGCGCGAATGCTATCCCCGCCACGCCTGCCCGCTTTATGTAGCGCTTTTCATGCAATTGCATGGAGACACTCAGGCCGCGCCAATACTGGTGCCGTAGGATAGATTCGAGAGTAAATATTACATGCAATTCCATACACCGTATGCATGCAGGATCAAAAAATCACTAGTCAGAGAAAAAAGCTCACAAAAAATCCCGGGTATTAGTGACAATGAAATTATAATCTGGCTAATCAATTACACAGAGCTGAAACCGAATGATCCTTATATTTTTTCTGCATAGCGGGCGATATTGATTATTGGATTCTCATTGGCCGTACTGCCTAACATGAACTCAGCATACGGGCAGGTTTACCTAACTAGATCAAATGCCCGAACCACAACAAGTAATCCTATTGATCCTTTAAGCCATCAAGTCATGTAAAATACCAACAAAACACGCTATTGATACAGGTCATGGATAGATGCACCGTCTTTATAAAAAAGCGATAACCTATTTATTGTCGAAGGATTTTCTCGTTACTCTCCTCGTCTTATCCATCATGCTATCTATTTTCTGGTACATGCTTTGGGCTTCACAGCTGTCACGTCGCACGGTACTGATCGAGACATTTCCGGAACTCACTATCTACCTTACGTTTGGGATCGTGTTGGGGCTTATCTTTGCTGGCCGGGCGATCTATTCTCGGTCGGTAAAGAAGAAAATAAAGCACATGCTCGAAATGTTTTTCGGAGGCTTCGTGCTGGGATTTCTTTCCATCGTGAATATTTTTGACGTGTATGTTTATCTGTTCCCCGATGAGGTGATTAGTTACACATCCGACTATAAAATTGTTTTTCCTGGGCCATCCACAGGAAAAAGTAGTCGTTGCGAAGCCGGCATATGGGTTAAAGATGTCCATACAGGGCAATTTAAACAGCTATGCACCAACAAAGAAATGCTGTTCAAAAAAAGAAGGCAAGGAATGGATGAGTTATGGATCACCGCGCGGGTCAATGAACTCGGCACGTATATTGTCGATTATCGGTTTACCTACAAGTAGCGCTCACCTTCAAGGTCGCCAATTCCACCGTATTATTGGTACATTTAGTAAGGTTAATAAATTAAAATATCGGAAACTCGCTCAGGTCGATTTTCGGTCTGCAATGAACATCAGCACCCCGCCAAAATGAAATCATCTACTGGAATATATTTCCTGTTTACACGCTTGGACATCACCGATAGCGCAATCTTACATTCCGAAAGCAAATAATAACAATTGGTTATAATTTCAAGTGTAAATTAACGTCAGTTTTTCAAACGTGGGCTGGATGACGATGTGCGATCCAATTTACGTCCTATCACTGGTGATAATACGAATACCGGAATGTTGATATTCATTTTATACGACTAAAAAGAGGTGTTACTGCTATGTTCAGAAAATTATCTCTCCTGAAGATCGTTGCCATTTTTGCTATTTCACCCTTTGCATTTGCTAAATCGGACATACTGCGTATCGGCGTCGATTTAACGTATCCCCCTTTTCAGAGCATGGATAAAAATGGTAATCCGTCGGGATTTGAAATCGAGGTAACCGATGCCATCTGTGAATCGGTAAATGCAAAATGTGACTATATCGTCAACACATTTGATTCCCAGATTGCCGCCCTTCTCGCCAAAAAAATAGACGTCATTGCGCCACTTGGCGTGACACGCAAGAGAAAAGAATCGATAGCTTTCAGTGACTATGTTTTCCACGTTCCCACCAAACTTGTCGCAAGGAAAGAATCCAATCTTCTTCCCCAGGCTGAGCTGCTGCGCGGGAAAAATATCGCGGTACAGCAAGGTACCATTCAGGAAGCCTACGCCAATAAATATTGGCTACCTGCCGGGGTGATTGTTAAAAACTATCCCGATCAGGAAGCCATTTATGAGGATTTACAATCAGGAAGAGTGGAAGGCGCACTGTGTCCGTCGGTTGCCGTCGCGTTTGGATTTTTAAAAACCCCACAGGGTAAAGATTTTGAGCTAAAAGGAGAGGAAGTCACCGATGCGGATTTATTTAGCCTCGGTTCTGCATACGGTATACGCAAAGACGATACGGAAACAAAACAGCTCATCAATCAGGGGCTGAAAGATATCGTTCAAAAAGGCATATATGCAAAAATACAGAAACGCTATTTTGGCGATATCGATTTAAGCGTGAAGGAATAATGTCAGGCGCGGTTTACTGATTATTTTCATGCTCAACCGCTCTCCCTAGCCACCAGAAGGCCGGGGAGATTTTGCTGAAACGGAAGTTTACGGGTGAAAGATAAGCATGCTAAGGTCAATTGAGATAAGCTACATACCCTGAAATATAACGGGTATTAAGATGGAAATCGTTCGCCTGTAACTACAAGCGAACACATTAACCAAGGTCGGAAAATGCAGACTATACCAGTAACCGTTTTTTCAATTAGCACCTGCATTTGTGATCTCGTCACTTACCCAAACGATGACGACATTGCTGTTCCCAATGCAATTATGCAGGCTGTTTTAAGCCAGTTAGATATTGATGTGGATCTGTGCAAACTGTACGATCACTACATTGATGATGTAGCCTGCGGTCAGGGAGACATTTGGGTATATCGTTCAGATTCACTCTCCGACACCTATTTCATTATCGATTTCAATGTTGGAATGACGGAACAATTAGACATCTCGTCTTTCTATCTACAAAGCCCCCATCAATTTGCCACCGAGAAAATCAGGCCATTGCTGCGAGATTTCTTTGACCAGTTGCAATATCAAGTCAGCTATCAAGAAAGCTGTGGGTTGACACAAGTGAGCACAATGCTAAGCACTCCGTCAGGCAATACGTACCAAGTAATAGAAGAAAACGGCTATGAGCAAAAAGTTCTGTTTAAGAACTAATGTTTAAGATGGCGTAACCGTGGATTCCCCACTGCTCGATTCCCATATCCAACCGGCTGTGCTCCCCAATGTCAGCAACAGAATGTTGATAAAGAGGGCGAGCGCCATTAGCCCCTTTTCTGTTACTATCACGCGTTGGAAAATAGCGATATATATGTGAATATATCTCGCTTCACATCACCGCTCTCAATCACGCTTTCACAGTGAACTACACGCAGGAGAAATCATGAGCCTTCACCTCTGGCTGGCTTATACAGGCATCATCATCGCCCTGATTGCCATTCCGGGCCCATCAGCCTTGATCAGCATGTCGCACGGTTTACGCTACGGCGCTTCACGCGCAACCGCAACCGTACTCGGCGGCGTCAGCGCGGCAATGATATTGATGTCCTGTTCAGCACTGGGGTTAGGTGCCATTCTCGCTGCGTCAACCACCGCATTCATCGCATTAAAAATTGTTGGTGCGGTTTATCTCATCTGGTTGGGCATCGCATCATGGCGCTCTAAGGATATGAGCACCGCGGAGCAGGACACACAGGAAGCCTCGGCTCCGGGATGGTTTCCGCTATTCCGCAAAGGCTTTCTGGTCGGGATCAGTAATCCGAAAGATCTGCTGTTTTTCGCTGCGCTCTTCCCAAATTTTATCGATACCAGCGCCCCGCACGCTTTGCAGCTCATTATTCTTGCTGTGACCTGGGCGGTCTTCGATTTCAGCATCATGTTCATCTATGCCTGCACCGGCCGTCGTTTATCGGGCCTTTTCTCCAATCCGCGCCGCATCAAACTGTTTAACCGCTCGACGGGCGGGATCTTTATTCTGGCAGGCACAACATTGGCAGCGTCAACGCGTTAATTGACTGGCTCCTGCTGCCGTCAGGTCAGCAGGAGCAACACCATTACGATGCCGTGACAAAATCAGCGATCCCCTTCTCGTCCATCCGATAGCGGACCCACTCATCCTGCGGCTTCGCGCCAATGCTCTTATAGAAATCGATCGCGGGTTGGTTCCAGTCCAGCACGCTCCACTCCAACCGTCCGCACTGTCTTTCCTGTGCAAGACGCGCAACCTGTTTCAGCAGCGCTTTGCCCGCTCCCGCATTACGATACGCCTGCGCAATGTAGAGATCTTCCAGATAGATGCCGTATTTCCCCAGCCAGGTTGAGTAGCTCATGAAGAAAATCGCATAGCCGACAGGCTTGCCATCAATCTCGCAAATCAGCGTTTCAGCCGTCGCGCCCTCACCAAATAACGAGCGCTCAATATCCTCAAGCGAGGCCAGCACTTCGTGGCGCGCTTTCTCGTACACAGCAAGCTCGATAATTAAATCCAGAATCACGCTCGCATCTGATTTCTGCGCGGGGCGGATGGCTATATTCATAAAGGCTGGGTTCATAAAGTCTTTCTTCTCCGGTGCTAATTTTTCCAACGCTAACTATGACCAAGGCTTGCCATGCTACCGGATTAAAAATACTGTATGAACTGCATTCTCTACAGCGACTGATGAACATCATGCATCTGGATTTACGGCGTATCGATTTAAATTTACTGGTGGTATTTAACAGCGTGTACCAGCATCGATCCGTCGCCGCAGCGGCAAAAGAGCTGGCGATGAGCGCATCAGCAGTCAGCCACGCGCTGACGCGCTTGCGCAATACGTTTTCCGATGAACTGTTTTTTCGGGTTGGCAACACCATGCATCCGACCGTAGTGGCGGACGATATTGCAGAGCCGATAGCGGAAAGTCTGGCGCTGCTGACGCAAGGTCTGACGCCGCGCCCACGCTTTAATCCCGCTCGCAGCACGGAAAGTTTCACCTTTTCCATCACCGATTACACCGCGTTTTCGGTGTTTCCTACCCTGATGGCGCACATGGAAAAGCTGGCACCCCATATCAAATTCAATCTGGTTTATTCGCCGCAGAAGGTCGCGATTACGGACTTGCTGGCAGGGAAAATCGACTTTGCTTTAGGGTTCACCGACATGACGCAATTGGAAAACAGGGAAATTGAGGAGATAGACTGGATTGAAGACAGCTATGTCATCATCACCGCCGCGGATTATCTGTCAGGCAGGGCGCTTACGCTGGATGATTACCTCGCCGCCCGGCATCTTGTCGTGACGCCCTGGAATGAGTCCCGCGGGGTGATTGACTACGCGCTGGATAAGCTCAACAAAAAGCGTCATATCGCACTGAAGACGCCTTCCATGATGAGTGCGCCGTTTATCATCGCTGATTCAACGCTGATCATGGCATTACCCCGCAACGTCGCGACAATCTTTGCGCAATTCCTGCCGTTGCGGATTCACGCCTTGCCTTTCACCGTGCCACCCTATCGCGTGAAGATATACAGTCATCGCCGCAATAGCCGTTCGGAAGCCAGTCAGTGGATTAAAAGTCTGTTACACAGGCTGGTGGCACATCCCATAACGAACTGATTGCGGCGATAGGAAAATCACAAGCCTGACTGTCTGATTTTCAGTTCTGTTCCGGTAGCACATTGTTCTGGTATTAAATGCCGAGAGCGTCAGCAACCTGCTCACTTTCCGCTTTGGAAAAGTTGGCGTAGGTCAGCGCATCAAGCAATGCGGCGCGATCGATCGTCGGATAAATCTCCGGGCTCTGTAAGAGCTGGCCGATTTCCTGAACGGTGAGTTGGGGATAGATGGCGTGTGATGCAACGGCAATGTCGCGAGCGGCGTAACACAGTTTGCGTAAAATCACCGCAATCTGCTGGTACGTGATTGTCTCCTGATACACGGTATAAAGCACATCGGCGATTAATGTCGACGTCAAAACCGAAATACGGGACACATCACCGGCTCGTCCACCCAATGCCTGAAGAATATGTTCGACGGCCTGTTCTGGCGTTTTTCCCTGCGCCTGTTGTGAAGCCAGTACGGAAACCAATTTATTTTTTATTTCATCATTTGCCATCGTTCGGTTCCTTCATACATTGATTACAGATGTTATTTTAGTATAAGCACGCTACCTGTCATGGCAGTAATGAGCAAACAAAATCATACGGCGATACCCTTCAATAGGTACAAAAAGACATCAACCCGCTCTGAGGTGTATGATATACGCAACTTTAGGAAACGCGGGCTCTCCTTCATACGAACACCGCGCGTAGAAAGATCGCTTGAAGTATGACGGGGATAAAACACAGTTTGATACAACTCCGTTTACATCGTTCCACCCTCTTTTTTCCTGAAATGCGATAATCCTCCGATAAAAATCGTATTTTCGTTTATGCCCAATCATTTTCATCGCCCGAAAAGACCATGTAAAATGAAAGGCTTAGTGAGCAAGAAGGCTATAAGTCATGATCACCACCGACGGTAATAACGCAGTCGCCTCCGTGGCCTGGCGAACCAATGAAGTCATCGCCATCTATCCCATCACCCCTAGTTCCAGCATGGCTGAACACGCGGCCGCCTGGTCGAGCGACGGCGGGCTGAATATATGGGGAGATACGCCCCGCGTTGTTGAAATGCAATCGGAGGGCGGCGCGATCGCTACCGTCCACGGCGCATTGCAGACGGGCACACTCGCCACCACGTTCACCTCATCGCAGGGTCTGCTGCTGATGATCCCCACGCTGTATAAGCTGGCCGGTGAACTAACCCCGTTCGTCCTGCACGTCGCAGCTCGTACGGTTGCGACGCATGCGCTTTCTATCTTCTGCGATCACTCGGATGTCATGGCCGTGCGCCAAACCGGTTGTGCCATGCTGTGCGCCAGCAATGTGCAGGAAGCGCAGGACTTTGCGCTGATTTCACAAATCGCCAGCCTGAACAGCCGTCTGCCGTTTATCCATTTCTTCGACGGTTTCCGCACTTCACACGAAATTAATAAGATTGAGCCGCTGAGCGATGACGTAATCCGCCAGCTTCTGCCACAGAAATCGATTGATGCACACCGTGAGCGAGCGCTCACACCGGAACGCCCGGTGATTCGTGGTACCGCCTCTAACCCGGATACCTTCTTCCAGGCGCGCGAAGCCACCAACCGCTGGTATGACGCAGGCTATGAGCACGTTGAGCAGGCGATGAACGATTTCGCCGCCGCGACAGGACGCCAGTACCAGCCGTTTGAATATTACGGTCACCCGGAAGCGACCAAAATCGTCGTCCTGATGGGATCCGGCGTCGGCACCTGCGAAGAAGTCGTCGATACGCTGTTGATGCGCGGCGAAAAAGCCGGTGTAGTGAAAATCCGCCTGTATCGTCCGTTCTCCGCCAAACATCTGCTGGCCGTCATTCCGCAAACGGCGAAGAGCATCGCGGTGTTGGATCGCACAAAAGAGCCGGGTGCGCTGGCAGAACCGCTGTATCTCGATGTGATGACCGCGCTAGCCGAAGCGTTCTCCGCTGGTGAGCGTTCACTTATGCCACGCGTGATTGGTGGCCGGTACGGGCTATCTTCCAAAGAATTTACCCCACAGTGCATACAGGCGATCTTTAATGAGTTAGCACTTGCTAACCCACGACCGCGCTTTACTGTCGGGATTTATGACGATGTCACCAATCTGTCTTTGCCACTGCCGGAACAGCATTTTCCAAGTAGCGCATCGCTCGAAGCCCTGTTCTACGGTCTGGGCAGTGACGGTACCGTTTCTGCGACCAAGAATGCGATCAAAATTGTCGGTGAAACCACGCCGATGTTTGTGCAGGGCTACTTTGTCTATGACTCGAAAAAGGCCGGTAGCCTGACCGTTTCCCACATGCGTGTGGGCCCGCATCCGATCAACTCAGCCTACCTGATCGATCAGGCCGATTTCGTTGCCTGTCATCAGTGGCAGTTTATCGATAAGTACAGCATGGTCGAACGGCTGAAGCCCGGCGGCGTTTTCCTGATCAACTCGCCGTATAGCAGCGACGATCTGTGGCACCGTTTGCCGCAGGAAGTGCAGGCAGGGCTGAATCAGCGCAACGCTCGCGTGTACTGCATCAACGCCGCCAAGATTGCCCGCGAGTGTCATCTGGGCGCGCGCATTAATACCGTCATGCAGATGGCGTTCTTCCACCTGTCACAGATTCTGCCAGCTGATGTGGCGGTAGAAAAACTGCGTACCGCCATCGCCAAGAGCTACGGCAGTAAAGGTCAGGAGCTGGTTGAGCGTAACTGGCAGGCGCTGAGCGCCACATTAGAAGCGCTGGCAGAAGTGCCGCGGGAAGCCGTCAACCCAGACAGCCCGCAGCGCCCACCGGTGGTTTCCGACGCCGCACCCGATTTCGTCAAAACCGTCACGGCCGCGATGCTGGCTGGCCTGGGTGATACGCTGCCCGTCTCCGCCCTGCCACCCGATGGCACCTGGCCGACTGGCACCACTAAGTGGGAAAAACGCAATATCGCGGAAGAGATTCCGTTATGGCAGCCGCAGCTTTGTACACAGTGTAACCACTGCGTCGCTGCCTGCCCGCACTCGGCTATTCGCGCCAAAGTCGTCCAGCCCGACGCGATGGAAAATGCACCTGCTTCACTGCAATCGCTGGATGTGAAAGCCCGCGACATGCGCGGCCAGAAATACGTGTTGCAGGTTGCCCCGGAAGACTGCACCGGCTGTAACCTGTGCGTGGAAGTTTGTCCGGCCAAAGACCGGCAGAACCCAGAAATTAAAGCCATCAATATGGAATCCCGTCTGGATAATCTGACGGCGGAGAAAGAGAACTTCGATTTCTTCCTGCAATTGCCGGAAATCGACAAATCCACGCTGGAACGTATCGATATCCGCACTTCTCAGCTGATTTCGCCGCTGTTCGAGTACTCTGGAGCCTGTTCCGGTTGTGGCGAAACGCCGTACATCAAGCTGCTGACGCAGCTCTATGGCGATCGTCTGCTGGTCGCGAATGCAACGGGCTGTTCATCGATTTATGGCGGTAACCTGCCTACCACGCCGTGGACTACGGATGCCAACGGCCGCGGTCCGGCCTGGGCTAACTCACTGTTCGAGGATAACGCTGAATTCGGCCTGGGCTTCCGCCTGAGCGTCGATCAGCACCGCCAACGTGCCGTGCGCCTGCTAAACAAGCTGGCACCGCAATTGCCGCCAGATCTGGTTAATGCGTTGCAGGAAGAGTCCATCGTGCCCGACCTGCGCCGTCAGCAGATTGAACAGCTACGTGGATTGCTGACAACCATCAATGATAACGATGCCAAGGTGCTGGCGAGCGAAGCCGACCACTTTGTCGACAAATCTATCTGGCTTATCGGTGGTGACGGCTGGGCGTACGACATCGGCTACGGCGGGCTGGATCACGTCATGAGCCTGAGCGAAAACGTCAACGTGCTGGTGCTGGATACGCAGTGCTACTCCAACACCGGCGGTCAGCAGTCCAAGGCGACACCGCTGGGTGCAGTCACCAAGTTTGGCGAGAAAGGCAAACGCAAAGCGCGTAAAGATCTCGGCATCAACGTCATGATGTACGGTCACGTGTATGTTGCGCAGATCTCACTGGGCGCACAGCTGAACCAGACGGTGAAAGCGATTCAGGAAGCCGAAGCCTGGCCAGGCCCATCGCTGATTATCGCGTACAGCCCGTGTGAAGAGCACGGCTACGATCTGGCATTCAGCCACGATCAGATGCGTCAATTGACGGCAACGGGCTTCTGGCCGCTCTACCGCTTCGACCCACGTCGTGCCGAAGAAGGGAAAGCCGCGCTGGTCACCGATTCTCGTCCGCCATCAAGCAGCCTGAGCGAAACGCTGATGAAAGAGCAACGCTTCCGCCGCCTGAATAGCATGATGCCGGAAGAAACCGCGCAGCTCTATGAAGAAGCGGAACTGGATCTGCGTCGCCGCTTTGACTTCCTGACGATGATGGCCGGCAAGGCAGAGAAAAACCCACAGGAATAATTATTCCTCCCCAAACCGGCTTCGGCCGGTTTTTTATGGCGTGCCATCCATGGCCGCCACCCTTACGGGCCGTTGCTGATGCAACGTTAAAAATTTCTCCCGGAAACTTTTTATGGCGTGCCATCCATGGCCGCCCCCCTTACGAGCCGTTGCGTTTTCCCCTGTCCAGACGGGGTTGAATACAGAAGAATCCAGCGCGGATAGTCCAGTTTGTCAGGCACGGTAAAGAGGGGCTGACAAGACGCAAGTTACCTTATACTTTATGAGATTATTCGCTCGTTACGGTGTCAAACCGCTCTCAACGTCGCAGAGGACGAAACATGAAAGGAAAGTTCGCACCATCGCAGATTGCATTGCACTGGCTGGTTTTTCTGTTGCTCGTTGTGACTTATGCCACCATCGAGCTACGCGGATTTGCTGAACGCGGTTCGCTGCTGCGCACCGTGATGATGGTGACGCACTTTAGCTGCGGCGTAGCCATACTGGTTCTCATGCTGGCTCGCCTGTTCTTGCGCCATCGGCATACTTCGCCCGCCATTACGCCACAGCCGCCTCGCTGGCAAAGTGCGCTGGGTTCGCTTACCCACGCCGTTATTTACCTGCTGTTTATCACGCTGCCGATACTGGGCGTTGCTTCGCGCTATTACAGCGGTCGGGACTGGATGCTTTTTGGTATCGGCATGCCAACAGCCGCGACGCCGAATTTCGACCTGGCTGAAACGCTGATTGGCTGGCATGAAACGCTGGCACCGTTAGGCTACTGGCTCATTGCCGCACATACCGCCGCCGCCCTGTTCCACCACTATGTTATGAAAGACAACACGCTGCTGCGCATGATGCCAGCCAAGCGCGATTAATCGGGTCACGAAGGAGCAAGCATGAAAGTCGCACTGGGACAATTCGCCGTTGACCGCGAGTGGCAGCAAAACGCCACGACCATCACTGAGTTTATGTCGTCAGCACAGCAAAACGGTGCCGACCTGCTGGTGCTGCCCGAAGGCGTGCTGGCTCGCGACATCACCAATCCCAACATGGTGCTCACTGCTGCTCAACCGCTTGATGGCCCGTTTATCTCGCATCTGCTGGAAGCCAGCAAAGACAGCAATCTGACGACCATGCTGTGTGTGCATATCCCGAATGGCGAAGGGAAAGTCTGGAACACGCTGCTGGCACTGCGCAACGGCGAGATCGTTGCTCAATACCGGAAGCTGCATCTGTACGATGCGTTTTCCGTACAGGAATCGGAAAACGTACTGGCAGGCGAAGAGGTTCCGCCGCTGTTGACTATCGCCGGGTTAAATGTCGGACTGATGACCTGCTATGACATCCGCTTCCCTGAGCTTGCACGCCGTCTGGTGCTGGACGGCGCAGACGTACTCGTTCTCCCTTCTGCCTGGATTAAGGGGCCGCTGAAAGAGGCGCATTGGGAATTATTGGTGCGCGCCAGAGCACTGGAGAACACGACCTATCTCGTCGCCGTTGGCGAATGCGGCGTCAAGAATATCGGCAACAGCATGGTGGTCGATCCTTTAGGCGTTGTCGTGGTTCAGGCGCCGGAAACACCGGCTCTCATCTATGCCGACATTGGCCCAGAACGACTGGCGTATGCCCGTCAGATTCTCCCGGTACTGGCTAATCGCCGCTTTCAAAAACCCACGTTAGACGGGGAAAATTGAGTCGAGGTTCACTCTACGCTGCTTTCTTTCTCATTCGTGCGCCAAAAAGTGTGATTAGTTACACATGTTGTTTCCCTCAGAGGCCATTCTGCACATATAATGCGCATCCGGTCGTCATGGCGACCCTAGCAGACCAGCCTCCTGATTCGGGGGGTGCATTTACCACTCAAATAAAGAAACGAAAATGAGTATTCGCGCGATCTTTACTTTAGTTCTTGCAGCCGCCGCATTCAGCCAGGCCGCTTTTGCCGTTGTTTATCCTCTGCCTGCGGCTAACAGCCGACTGGTAGGCGAGAATATCGAAATCACCGTACCGGAAGATAGCACACAGCCGTTGGAACATTTTGCAGCACAGTTCCAAATGGGCCTGAGCAACATGATGGAAGCCAACCCAGATGCGGACGTTTACCTGCCGATTCCCGGCAGCAAAATGGTCATTCCTCATCAGTTGATTCTGCCAGATGCACCGCGTGAAGGCATTGTCATCAACAGCGCAGAAATGCGTCTGTACTACTATCCGAAAGGCTCCAAGACCGTGGTCGTGCTGCCAATCGGCATTGGTGAGTTAGGTAAAGATACGCCGATTAACTGGACAACGTCTGTTCAGCGCAAGAAAGCGGGCCCAACCTGGACACCAACCGCGAAGATGCACGCAGAATATGCGGCACGCGGTGAAACCCTGCAAAAAGTTTTCCCAGCTGGCCCAGATAACCCAATGGGGCTGTATGCGCTGTACATCGGTAACCTGTACGCGATCCACGGCACCAACGCCAACTTCGGTATTGGTCTGCGCGTAAGCCACGGCTGCGTCCGGCTGCGTGCCGATGATATCAAGTATCTGTTCAACAACGTTCCGGTCGGTACTCGCGTTCAGTTCATCAATGAGCCAGTGAAAGCCACCGTTGAGCCAGATGGTTCACGCTATGTTGAAGTTCACAATCCGCTGTCCCGCACGGTAGAAGAATTCCATTCCGATTCTCCTGCACCGATCAGCATGACGCCAAAAGTGAGCAAAGTTCTGGCCGACGCCAGCGTGAACACCAGCGAAGTCGATCAGGCAATCCAGAGACGTTCTGGTATGCCGACCAAAATCAATGGTCTGATCGAGCAAGCCACGCCAGCCATTCCGGTTGAATCTGTTGCGGCACCTGTTGCACCAGAAGCACAGCCGCAAGATAGCCTTAATGCGGAGCAAAATGCCGCACCGGCGGAATCACAGCCGACTGCTGCAGTGACCGACGCTAGCCGTTCATAATCGCCTATGACGCGTTGGAAACTCATTCAGGTTTCCAACGCGTTTCTTTCATTCCCCTACCGTTTACTTTTTCTGTGAAGCTTCCAGCGCCTGCGCCACATCAGCGATGATGTCGTCAATGTGCTCAATACCGACCGAAATTCTGACCAGATCCTCACTCACTCCCGCTTTCGCCAGCTCTTCCGCATTCAACTGCCGATGCGTGGTACTTGCCGGATGACACGCAAGCGATTTGGCATCGCCAATATTCACCAGTCGTAAAATCATCTTCAGCGCATCAATAAAATGCCCCCCTGATGCTTTCCCGCCTTTAATGCCAAAGCTGATAATCCCAGACGCTTTACCCGAGGTAATTTTGTCGCAGTTTGCTTTATAAGGACTATCCGGCAACGCGCCATAGTTGACCCAGGTAACCAGCGGATGCTGATTCAGGTAGCCCGCCAGCGCTTCCGCATTGCTGCAATGGCGTTCGATGCGCAGGCTGAGAGTTTCCAGCCCCTGCAACAGCAAGAACGTGCTATGAGGAGGAAGCGCTGCACCGGTATTGCGCAGCGGCACCACGCGGCAGCGCCCAATATAAGCCGCAGGACCGAAAGCGTCGGTATACACCACACCGTGGTAAGACGGGTCGGGCTCATTCAGTAACGGGAAACGCGCTTTGTTCGCGACCCAGTCAAACTTGCCGGAATCGATAATCGCGCCGCCGATTGTGGTGCCATGACCGCCAATGTATTTAGTCAGTGAATGGACGACAATATCTGCACCGTGCTCAAAAGGCCGGCACAGCACGGGCGTTGCCACTGTGTTATCAACAATCACAGGGACGCCATGGCGATGCGCAATCTCCGCGATTTTGGCAATATCGACGATATTTCCTGCCGGATTCCCGATAGATTCACAAAAAACAGCGCGGGTGCGCTCATCAATCAGCGATTCCAGCGTCGTAAAATCATCAAAAGAGGCCATTCGTACTTCAACCCCCTGACGCGGCAGAGTGTGGGCAAACAGGTTATAGGTGCCGCCATATAGCTGGCTGGTGCTGACGATATTGTCCCCAACCTGCGTGAGCGCCTGGAGTGAATAAGTAATTGCCGCCATACCGGAGGAAAGCACCAACGCGCCGATGCCGCCCTCAATGGCCGCCAGCCGCTGCTCCAGCACCGCATTCGTCGGGTTCATGATACGGCTATAGATATTGCCCGCCACCTTCAGATCAAACAGATCGGCGCCGTGCTGCGTGTCGTCAAATGTGTAAGAGGTCGTCTGGTAAATCGGCACGGCTGCGGACTTCGTTGTCGCTTCAGATTCATAACCATGATGTAGCGCGAGGGATTCAAGTTTCATCTTACGGGCCTTTTTGTTGATCGTTGGAGTGAGGAAAATATCCAGACAAAATAGCAGACAGCGATCGGGAAACGCACTTGATGATGTAGAAGAAATGGAGATAAGTTAGTAAAAACAAGACTAAATTTCAGCGTTACATTATTACGCTGAAGCCTCCTCACAAAACCGAGCTCCACTGCTGAACCGAATCTGAAAAAGCGATAAAATTTGCGCAGAGAAAAAAACGTGCGCACCGTAACCTATCTGCGCGTCACGTATTGCACCGCCTGCAAATCACAGCTACTTTTAACGTTATAAATCCCCCCACCCGAAGCGCAATAAATGACTGATAAAATAAAAAATATCGCTACCTGCGAATTGCCTGCTAGCGTCCAATTCCCCCACTACGATCGTAAGGCGCTGAAGCCACGCATCGTCCATATCGGTTTTGGTGCTTTCCATCGCGCTCATCAGGCACTGCTCACCGATCGCGTGCTGAATATGGTGGGAGGAGACTGGGGAATTTGTGAAGTCGTGCTGTTCAGCGACGACACCATGATCACGGCGCTGCGCCAACAGGATCATCTGTTTACCGTGTTGGAAAAAGCGGCGACGGGCAATCAGCCGATTGTCGTCGGTGCCGTGTGTGAATCATTACATGCAAAAGTAGAAGGCATTGCCGCCATTATTGAGAAACTCGCCGCACCCGAAACCGCCATCGTTTCCCTGACGATTACCGAAAAAGGCTATTGCATGGACGGGACGAGCGGCAAGCTGGATCGGACCAACAAGCTGATTCAGCAGGATCTCATCGATCCTCGTCATCCAGCCTCAGTGCCGGGGTTGCTGGCGGAAGCACTGCGCTTGCGTCACGAACGCGGGATTGCGCCGTTCACCATCCTCTCATGCGATAACGTGCCGGAAAATGGCAAAACGGCCAAAGCCGCCGTGCTGGAATCGGCGGGGCTCAACGATCAGAGCCTGATCGATTGGATCGAGGCTAAGGTTTCTTTCCCGAATACGATGGTGGATCGCATTGTCCCTGCCGCGACGCCAGAAGCGTTGCAGGAAATTGCCGATCACCTTGGCGTCGCCGATCCCTGTGCGATAGCCTGTGAACCCTTTATTCAATGGGTGATCGAAGATCATTTCACTGCCGGACGTCCAGAGTGGGAGAAAGCGGGCGTGCAGCTGGTGCATGACGTACTGCCGTTTGAAGAAATGAAACTGCGCATGCTGAACGGCAGCCACTCGTTTCTAGCCTATCTGGGCTATCTCGCCGGCTATGATCACGTCAGCGACTGTATGAATGACGAGAACTATCGCCGTGCCGTGTCTCATCTCATGCTGCTGGAGCAGGCACCGACGCTCAGCGTGGTGGATATCGACCTGAAAGACTACGCCGTTCAGCTGCTTACTCGTTTTTCCAACCCCGCGCTCAAGCATCGAACCTGGCAAATCGCGATGGATGGTTCACAAAAGCTGCCCCAGCGCATGCTGGAATCGCTTCGCTGGCACGTGCGTAATGGAGGAGACTATCGCTGTCTGGCATTAGGGATCGCTGGCTGGATGCGTTATGTCAGCGGGAAAGATGATGCAGGCAACCCTATCGAGATCCGCGATCCGCTGGCTGATAAACTCAGACAGGTTGTTGAGGAAACGTCAGATAGCGCCGAGCGGGTCAGCGCGTTTCTTAATATTCGTTCTATTTTCGGCGAGGATCTGTCAGCAAACCACGATGTCTTCAACGCTATCGCACAGGCTTATCTGAAGCTGCGCGATCACGGCGCAAAGAACACCGTGGCCGCACTGGTACAAGACTTTAAATAACGATAAATCCAAGCAGCGCAAGGTATAACGCACTCTGGACACCCAGCACCAGAGTGCGACTTTTCCCCTTTGTTTCATCCAGCCACGGCAGCGCTGACCAGCTCATTCCCCCACCGATGACCGCGATCACTAACATCGCCACGGCAACCAACCAAACGAGCTTGTCCAACAGCGAATTGGGAAACAGAATTTGTAGTGCGGAAACGACGAGAAACAGCGTAACGCAACGCAATACCCCGACCAAAATACCTGCACGATCTCTCAGCCCACGCGGTGCGGACGAAGGCAACCACGCCTGAAAAGCAAACAACCCAACCACGGCAATAAAAATCACATAAATAATGGCATAGACCAGCAAATGACTCACGTTACGGCTCCTGATGAGGGAATACGATAAAGTAAACTGGGCGGGATGATGACGACATTTCCTCTCTGCGGTCAATGCGTTATTTCACATCACGCTATCGATTTGTGGGGTAGCGCCCACTATCACTTCGTCACCAATCTGCACGCGCGCCGCTTTTCCGTAATAAATCTACATATTTTGTAAATTAAGAACACAAATGAACGATCAAAAAATTATAAAAAGCAAATTAAAATATCTTATTTCATGATCTGTCTGACAGATCGTCATTAAAAGCGCGCTAAAGCGTGATCGCCAGTTTACTTTCTTTTCAATAGAGCAAATGATAAAGAAATGATAGTTCAATAGAACTGAAATATTGTTTCATCTTTGTAATTAGGCTGATCATGAATAAACCAATCTCTTTTAAACACACGTTCTGCTACGGCAGCGCGAACCTGCTTGGCAGTGGCGCGCTTGCTATCAGCGGCGCATGGCTGATGTACTTTTACACCACATTCTGTGGGTTAACATTGGTTCAGGCTGCCGCTATCTTCTCCGTTGCCAGCATCATCGATGCGATCAGTAACCCCATCATGGGATACATCAGCGATAACTTCTACAACACCCGGGTTGGTCGCCGATTTGGCCGCCGCCGCTTCTTTATTTTGCTGGGTGTCCCGCTGGTACTGGTCTACCCCATGCTATGGGTTGAAGGCTTTGGCTTCTGGTACTATCTGGCGACGTACGTGCTGTTCGAGCTGATTTACACCTCGATCATGGTGCCGTATGAGACGCTGGCTACCGAGATGACCTCTGACTTTAAACTGCGCTCTAAACTGACAGGTTCTAAAGCCATTTTCGGTAAAATCGCCAACTTCCTGGCAGCGTTCATTCCTGGGCAGTTTATTGCCATCTACGGTAAAGATTCAGCAACGCCATTCTTCTACACCGGTCTGGTCTACGGTGCCATTATGTGTGCGGCGATGATCGCACTGTATATGACATCCTGGGAACGCCCGGTCAATGAAATCGTCCGTGAAAGTACGTCCAGCCTGTGGCAAGCAATGAAAAAGCTGAGCGTGGATATGGTTTCCACCTTCCGTCTGCGTATTTTCCGCAAGCATCTGGGAATGTATCTGTTTGGCTTTGGCGCTGAGTGGCTTTTCGCTTCCGCGTTCACCTACTTCATCGTCTTTGGTCTGAAGCAGAATACGGCGCTGGTATCACACCTCAATAGCTTCAGCTCGATTATGCAGCTCATTTCTACCGCAGCCTTCATCGGTATCTGCGTCAAAATGGGCTTTGCTCGGCCATTCCGTTTGGCTCTGATGGTGGTGATTGTCAGCGTGATGGCGTATGCCGCGCTCTATTTCGCTAACTGGTCAGAAGACATGACCATCTTTGTTCTGTTCGCGATTACCGCCGTATTTGGCCTGAGCACGGGGGGGATCTACTACATTCCCTGGACGGTTTATACCTTCCTGGCCGATGTGGATGAAGTTCTGACCGGGCGTCGTCGTGAAGGGATTTACGCCGGAGCCATGACGTTTGCCGGTAAAATGGTTCGCTCTGTGATTGTCTTCGCGATGGGCTGGACGCTGAGCCAATTCGGCTTTGTCTCCGGGCAGTCAGTGCAGCCAGAAACTGCCGTACAGGCGATTGTTGGCGTGTTCTCGCTGGGTGTTATCGGTCTTGCGCTGGTTGCGATTTACTACACCACGCAGATGAAGCTGGATCGTAAGAACCACGCCATTCTGTTGGAAGAGATTGCACGTATCAAAGCGGGCGGCGCGATTGCCGATGTCCCGGCTCATGCTCGTGCTGTCGCAGAAGAGCTGACAGGCTGGGAATATGAGAAGTGCTGGGGTAACAACCCATTAGGCGTTCAGTCAGAAGAGGCTAAACCGCAGGTTGCCACTGCACAGCATTAATTGAAGACGTTCGTTTATACAAACGTTTATTGAAGACAGGTATCAGGTAAAAACAATCAGCCCAATCTCGTATTGGGCTGATTCATTTAGCGCGTCGTGTTAGAGCGTCGTGTTTTGATTAACCGCTCGGGCGGGATTAAATCAACGAAGCTTCTTTCAATTCACTTTTCAGGTAAGCGTAATATATCGGGGCTGCAATTACACCGGACAAGCCAAACGCAGCTTCAAACACCAACATCGCCAGCAGGATTTCCCACGCGTGCGCTTTGATCCTCGTCCCAACGATTTGGGCATTCAGGAAGTACTCGAACTTGTGAATCAGCATCAAATACACCAGCGCGACCAGCGCAATCGGCAATGAAAGCGATAAGCCAGACAGGAAAACGATCGAATTGGAGATCAGGTTACCAATCACGGGCAGCAGGCCGAAAACGAAGGTAAGCACCACCAGAGTTTTGGCAAACGGCAGATGGACACCACACAGCGGCAGAGCGCCAAGAATGAAAATGGCAGACAGCACCGTGTTAACCGCAGAGATTTTCACCTGAGCGAAAACGATGTTGCGGAACGAAGCCGACAGCAGAGAAACCCGACGGAGTAACTCCGCTTTGAGTAACGGTTTTTCCGTATCTTTATCGACGTTATAAAGCGAGACAATCGCGCCAAGCACCATACCAATCAGCATCGTCACAAAGCCATGTAGAAAACTTTTCCCCATGTTCTGCAACATCACAATATGCGCCTGAACCCATTGCAGCAGCTCGTGCTGGAGCTCTTCAATACTGACTGGCAGATACCCTGGTAAGTAGTGGACGATCTGCTGCTGAATATCATTGAGGATATAGCCAATGCGCACATTGAAGGCCGCCGTATCCTTCATTTCCTGCATCAACAGCCCGACCAGGCTGCCAAACAATAGGCTCAACAGGCTGACGACCAACGTGCTGATCACCGCGACCACAATCCAGCGGGCACGCTTACCGCTGATGACCCGTTGAAAATAGGGCGTCAGTAAATTCACAATTTCATACACCAAAAAACCGGCGATAAAGCAGGCCAGCAGGCGTAAAGGCAGCAATATAAGCAGGCCACCCATAATAAAGAAAAAGCTCAACAGGCGAGCTTGTTTCAGATTCAGTAACTGCATGATGACATCCCGTATGAAGAGGCAACGCTGAGGGTACTCTTTGTGGAGTATGTTACGCCTTTTTCAGTACCAACAGATTGATATATATGCGCCAGATTGACGTCTACTCTGCGAGTGATAACAAACGAGGGATATTTTTGGTGTTTTACCAACGAAATACCAGCCGTGTTTTAGCTCGGACGAATATCCACCCACCAGGAAAAACGCCGGGTCACCTTCACGGGCAGCGTCCGCGCAATGGCGTCAAGCAGGCGATCGGTTTCATGTAGCGGAAAAACGCCCGAAATCCGTAGCATCGTCACCGCAGAATCAACATGAAAATAACCGTGGTGATAGCGGGCAATTTCATTAACAAGCTGTCCTAACGGCATGTTATCCGCGACCAGTTGCCCTTTGCGCCAGCTCTGGCGGAAATTCTCAACGGGCGCGGGTTCACTGCTCCTGTCACGGGTAAAGATAACCTGCTGCCCTGCCGTCACGCGCTGCGCAGCGGGTACCGCCGTTTGTAGCAAGACCTCACCGCTAAAAACGGAGAGGACGCTGTGGGCGGACGTATAGCGCAGCGCTAATTGGCAGGAATGTGCAGAAGCAGCGAGATCGCCATGGGGCGTGGTCAACCGAGCAGCATGGGCCGTTCGGTTGTCCAACATCAATTCACCTTTGAGCAATTGAAACGTCAGCGGCTGAGACAACGCAGGGTTGCCCTGCTGATTCAATGCCGAATCCGTATTGAGCCAGACGGTCATCCCCGTTTCGATGTTGAGCTCACGCGTTTCGCCCGTTCCCGTGTGGTAATCCGCCGCATAGCTTTCCCACGGCAGGCTAAAGCCCACGCCTCCGGTAAGGCTGGCAATCGCCAACAGTTTGAGCATGCGCCGACGTTCCCCACCCCGCTTGCTCAGCACCGAAGAGGCTAATTGGCTGTCTACCGCATGGAAGCGGGCGTGAATCTGTTCAACCTGCTGCCAGGCAAGCCGATGGGTGTCATCCTGATGTAACCATCGCTGCCATGCCTGACGCTCGTGTTCGGAGCAGTCTTCGTCATACAGCGTGGCATACCACTCAGAGGCGGCATGAAGAACATCTTTCGGAATAGAAGAAGTAATAGAGGAAATCATAAGTCCTGACACAATAGACAATTCAGCATTGCCTGTGCCATATATTTTTTCACCATCCGCTCGGAAACGGCTAATTGTTCAGCAACCTGCCGATAGGTCAGGCCATCAAGATGCACGAGCAAGAATGCCTGACGCACTTTGCCCGGCAGCGTCGCCAGCATTTGGTCAATGACCATCAGCGCATCAACCACCATAGCCTGCTGTTCCAGCGAGGGTGAAAAAGTAAACTCCTGCTCCGCCAGCACCTGAAGATAGGCATTCTCGATGTCTTTACGTCGCCAGTGATTCACCACCAGCCCGTGGGCAACCGTCGTCAGCCAGGCACGCGGTTCACGAATACGTTCGGCCTGATGTTGGCAGATCAAACGTAGAAACGTATCCTGAGCCAGATCCGCAGCCTGCTGTGAACACCCCAAACGCCGACGCAGCCACGCCTGTAACCAGGCATGATGGTCATGATAAATCTGCTGAACAGTTAAGGTTTCAGGCTGATTGGGGCAGACAGCGGCGGGACTCTTCACGGTATTCGCTCAATGTGACAGCAATGAAATGATTTTCATTATCATTAACAACAAAGTCAACGACTATTCGCGGTTATCATGCCGATTACGTGAAAAAGAAGGGCGTTGCATGCAAAAAGAAAGAAGCCCGAGGGCTTCTTTCAGTGAGAGTCGAGAAGGAGGATTACCAGCGATAGCTGACATTCGCGCTAACGTTACGGCCTTCACCGTAGTAGCACCAATAGTTACAGGCGCTGACATACTCACGGTTTGTCAGGTTGGTTGCATTAACCTGCAAGCGCCAGTCTTTGCTGAAATCATAGGCGATCATCGCATCCCACAGCGTATAAGCAGGAACCTTCATGTCCGCTGAATTGGCGATGTCACCGTAAGAGCTGCCCACATAGCGCACACCGCTGCCAATACTTAATCCTTCCAGCTTGCCGTTAAAGGCATAAGTCGCCCAGCCAGACACGATCTGTTCAGGCAGTCCCGGTAGCCGTTTACCCACTTCACCGACAGAACCGGATTTGGTCGTTTCCACTTCATTGTATGTGTAATTTGCCGTCAGCGTCAGACCGGTGTAAACCTCACCGCTCAATTCCAATTCAAGGCCGCGTGAACGCGCTTCCCCCGCCTGAATAGTCAGATTAGGGTTTTTAGGATCCGTCGTTTTAACGTTTTTCTGTTCCAGATTAAACAGGGCAGCAGAAGCATAGCCGTTAAAGCCTTCTGGCGTATATTTCACGCCAACTTCCGTCTGCTGGCCTTCTTCCGGTACATAAGGACGTTCGTAACCATCACGACCCGACACCGGCAAGAACGATTCCGAGTAGCTGACGTAAGGGGAAATACCGTTATCAAACAGGTACATTACCCCAGCAGTCTTGGTAAATTTGGTATCGTCGGTGCGAGTATCCGCGCCTGATGAAAAATTACGGTCGCGAGACTTCGCCACGTCATAACGTCCACCCAGCAAGAAGATCAGACGCTCGTCATACTTAATCTGGTTCTGGACATAATAGCCCGTCTGATGGCGGCCAGAGCGGTGAGCGAACAGTTGGCTATCTGGTGACGTGTAGTTGCCGTAAACCGGGTTAAAAATATCGATAGGTTGGCCAAAGGAGTACAGATTCCCATCACGGCTTTGCGTATTGGCACGGCGGTAGTCGAACCCAAGCAGCAGAGTATTTTCAATATCTTCCCACTGCCATTCGCCAACGAGACGGTTATCGGTAGCCCAGTTTTGCGCAAAACCGTCACGGTAGGTCAGCCCACGATTGGCTAATCGATCGCTGACAACATTCGTTACCGGATCGGTATACATCCCGAGCGCATAAGCATTGCGCAGATCCAAATTCAGATAGGCATAATTCACATTCTGGTGGAACGTCCAGGTATCGTTGAAATGATGCGTGAACTCATAACCTAAGTTGAACTGTCGGCTGTCGTGGCGGTTCATCCCCGGTTCGCCCAGCGACGTTTTATAGCCGACTTTGCCAAACGGCGTGCCATGTAATGTACCGTACGGCAGCTTAAAGCCGTTGGTCGTGTCGGATTTCGTATCCATGTAGCTGGCTAACACGGTCAATTCCGTGTCTTCTCCGAGGAACGTGACGCTCGGTGCCAGATAAAGGCGCTTGCTCTTCGAGAAATCCATCTCACCCGAGGTATCACGCGCTAGCGCAACAACCCGATACAGCACCGAGCCGTCATCATTTAACGGACCTGCGCTATCGACAGCCAGATGGCGATAATCGTTAGAGCCGTATTCCAGCTCGACTTTCCCCTGCGGCAAACGCGTTGGTCGTTTGCTGATGACGTTAACCAGACCGCCCGGCGGGTTTTGCCCGTACAGAACGGAGGCGGGGCCTTTCAGGACTTCGATACGCTCGACGCCGAACGGCTCAATCTGCTGGCCGTAGAACCCGTCTTCATTCAGCGTCGCCAGACCATTCTGGAACCGTGACTGATCGCTAAATCCACGAATCGTCACCCATTCGGCTTTATTGTCCGGCCCGTATGGCGTCGCGAGAATACCGCTGCTATAGCGCAGCGCCTGATCGATCTTTTGCGCACCGCGCTCTTCGATCTGCTTCTCCGTCACAACCGCCACCGCACGTGGCGTCTCTGAAATCGGCACATCCAGCTTCATTGCCGTATTCGGTGGAGCAGTAACGACGATCCGATCGTTTTTAGCGGTAACAGGTGCAGAAACGGGAACGGGATCACTCGCCGTGCGCTGCACTAGCGTCACGCTACCATCGGCACTGTACTGTGCGCTTAGGCCGCTATTGCTGAGGATCTGCTGGAAACCCTGCTCAACGCTGTAGTTCCCCTGCAACCCCGCACCGCGCTTACCCGCCACGACAGCCGGATCGTAAGACAACAATACGCCAGCCTGCTGGGCAAATTGATTGAGCACCTGATTGAGCGGGCCCGACGACACCGCATATTGCTGGACAGGCGCCGCAGACGCAGCATAGGCCGCCGCCATTGGCAGCACTGAGGCAAACGATGCCCCAAGTACCCCAGCACGTAAAGTACGCGCCAATAGGTGGGTACGGAATTTAACCATTATTTATCCCCTATCGCATAAGAAATGCTTGTTTTCAGAAGCTATGCCAATTGAGAGAGTAAAAAGGGGAACCAAAAATCGAAAAATAATTAAAGCAACCCGTTATCAATCAGAAATATTAGGGAAAATACGTTGCCGCTATTGGTAAACCGATACGGTGATTAATAAAAAACTGACGTCGATTTTTATGAAAACGTGCTATCGGCGATAAGCGCTATATCAGCTAAGCTGCATCAATAATTAGACGATAGTCTACTTATTCATTTGTCATCCTTTAGGATTCAACACGCTAAAAATAAAGAAAATTTACAGAGCTTATTGCCAGCGTTTAATAACCCAAGATGTCTAAGGGAATAATTTATGAACAGACAGGAGGCGGTGTGAATAGACAAGAGGAAAGGCTGGATGATATCGAAACGTTTCGCTGTTTATTTTGAACAAGCATATTATATGCAATAAAATAGTTAACTCTCTATTTTTCTTAATTTTAACATCGTCGTCGTTAATAAAGAGTGCCCTTCATTCTTCATTCACGAAAAACTGGCTCGACGTTATCGTTCTACTGGCCGTCAGCGACTATTAGAGAAATCGATTACTTGTTGAGGAAACGATGCTAAGTCAGCCGCAGCAGCGTTACTAATAATAATTTTTCTTTTGTCATTATTTTCCACTGGAAAATACACATCTCTAGTCTTCCGGCCAGATAATCTCCGATTATTCAAGCTTATGACGCTAAATTCGTCGAAGGCTCAACCGCATCCTGATTTAGGATCAGCAGAGAAAGCACTCGATTTTCAACGTTCAGCTTCGAAAAAGACAGCGTACTGAGCTGCTTTTTGGTAAAGCCATCAGACAACAAATCCGAGACCACGCGCGTACTCAACATGTTGGAATTCGTCATAAAATCGTGATAGGCAAACTTCACGTTGATGGGTAGTACATCATCAATTGAGACGGGCGTATTCATTTCAGCACGCAATCCAAAATGGGCGTTGAAGGCAGAATTCGCACAGACGACCTTACATTTCTCGTCAATCACCGCCACTGCACGTCTATCATTCTGAACTGGTTGAGAAAGCATGCCTAAAATCTCATTCCGGCCAAATATCAGACTCATTGTTTCCTCTGCATCATGCTATGTAAAAAGATATCTCACAGCGCGCCATGACGCCACGGCGCACCATTGATAAGCAATCAACCTACCGGAATTTAAAAGGTTTCCGGACTAATAGTGTTCTTCCCCACCCCAGAAAATCACTTAATGAAAATAGTGAATTTCGCTAACCGGAACTGTTTACACGTTCTCAGGCTACCGGGGCTCAAACAGCTGCCGCCTTACTCAGCGTCAGTGATGTTGGGTATATCTATGTTATTTATTTTTGGAAACCGGATATTTCTGAATCAGACACAAAAAATAACACTTCATTTTTCTTTTTTCAGCGGCTAGCACACGGCATCTTTACGCTTTTTAAGAGGTTCCACATCTGTGCTGTGCAACCTACCTAAAGTGTAGATTATTCACACTTATCTGCCCGTTGATAATCAGATAAATCTATTTCATTAATAGTCTACATATAATTAACAACTGGAACAAAATTTCAACACATCAGCCATAGTTGAACGCGCTAAATAGCTGGCCTACGTAGGAATATACTCTGAACAGGATTTTTACTATCGGCTGAATAAGCGGGATCTTTATGCCTTTTGATCGTAAAGGGCGATCAAAAACTTGATAACAATAGATATAATCTATTGAAAACAATGAATTGATCGTTAATGACATTATAACAGCACTGATAATTCTGCTGGCAGTCATATTGTGACATACATCACTTACTGCATTTTGACTACCACGAAAAAGTTGCCTGTTTTCTGCACCAAAAGACTATCTTTTAAGTAATGCCCCACTGCTTTTCCTGCATTGCGTGATCAATCGCGCAAAAAAGAAACAAAGATAACTGGTTAACTAGAATTAACCATTATTTGACATAGCATTAACATGTTTAAGGAGAAGCGCTATGACACAACATAATAAACACGCTATTCCCGCTTCAATTGCGGAAAATGCACTGATAAATGCCCAGCAATACAAAAATATGTATCAGCTGTCCGTTGACGACCCCGACGCCTTTTGGGGCGAGCAAGGAAAGATCGTCGATTGGATCAAACCCTATAAAACGATCAAGAACACCTCATTCGACCCCGGCCACATCAGTATCCGCTGGTTTGAAGACGGTACACTCAATGTGGCAGCAAACTGCCTGGATCGTCATCTGGCCGAGCGTGGCGATCAAACCGCCATCATCTGGGAAGGTGATGACGCGACAGAAAGTAAAAAAGTCACCTACCGTGAACTGCATCAGTCCGTGTGCCGCTTCGCCAATGTGCTGAAGTCGCAGGGCATCAAAAAAGGCGATGTTGTTGCTATTTATATGCCAATGGTGCCGGAAGCAGCGGTGGCAATGCTGGCCTGCGCCAGAGTCGGGGCGATTCATTCGGTGATCTTCGGGGGCTTCTCTCCCGAAGCGATTTCCGGGCGTATCATCGACTCCAGCGCCAAATTGGTCATCACTGCCGATGAGGGTGTACGCGCCGGACGAGTGATTCCGCTGAAGAAGAATATTGATGAGGCGTTAAAGAACCCGAACGTCACCACCATTTCCAGCGTTATCGTTTTCCGCCGTACGGGTAAGATCGGTGAATGGCAGGACGGGCGCGATCTGTGGTGGCACGATCTGGTTGAAAAAGCAGACGATCATTGTCCACCAGAAGAGATGAATGCGGAAGATCCGCTCTTTATTCTTTATACGTCAGGTTCGACCGGTAAACCCAAAGGTGTGTTGCACACCACTGGCGGTTATCTGGTTTATGCTGCGCTGACCTTCAAGTATGTATTCGACTATCACCCCGACGACATTTACTGGTGTACGGCGGACGTTGGCTGGGTCACGGGGCACAGTTACCTGCTTTATGGCCCACTGGCATGCGGTGCGATTACGCTGATGTTCGAAGGAGTACCAACGTGGCCGGACGCCAGCCGCATGGCGCAAGTGGTCGATAAGCATAAGGTCAACATCCTCTATACCGCTCCCACCGCGATCCGCGCGCTGATGGCTGAAGGTGATAAAGCGATCGAGGGCACATCGCGTGAATCCCTTCGGATCATGGGTTCCGTCGGTGAGCCGATCAACCCAGAAGCCTGGGAATGGTATTTCAACAAAATCGGCAATGGCAAATGCCCTATCGTCGATACCTGGTGGCAGACGGAGACGGGCGGCTTCATGATCACCCCGCTGCCGGGCGCGATTGAAGCGAAAGCCGGTTCCGCGACACGCCCGTTCTTCGGTGTACAGCCTGCACTTGTCGATAACCTCGGCAACCCGCAAGAAGGCACCGCTGAAGGCAATCTGGTCATCGTAGATTCCTGGCCGGGTCAGGCTCGAACCCTGTTTGGCGATCACGACCGCTTTGAGCAAACCTATTTCTCTACCTTTAAAGGCATGTACTTCAGCGGTGACGGCGCGCGCCGTGACGAAGATGGCTATTACTGGATCACGGGTCGCGTTGACGACGTGCTGAACGTTTCCGGGCACCGTCTGGGGACGGCGGAAATCGAATCAGCGCTCGTTGCCCATCCCAAGATTGCCGAAGCGGCCGTGGTCGGCATTCCGCACCATATGAAAGGGCAGGCTATTTACGCCTATATCACGCTGAACCACGGCGAAGAGCCGTCCAGCGAGCTGTATACAGAAGTCCGCAACTGGGTGCGTAAGGAAATCGGTCCGATTGCTACACCAGACATCCTGCACTGGACTGACTCTTTACCAAAAACGCGTTCCGGCAAAATCATGCGTCGTATTTTGCGTAAGATCGCCGCCGGTGACACCAGCAATTTGGGGGATACCTCAACGCTGGCCGATCCTGGCGTCGTCGAAAAACTGCTCGAAGAAAAGCAGGCTATGAGTACCGCCTCTCAATAACCCTCTACCCCACCACTCTCTTCATTCCCGTAAGCCATGATGTGGCTTGCGGGAATGTGGGTGGCGATAAATCAGATGGTGACGTCGCGGTAGCACTCAACCCTACAGATTACTGGAGACTTACGATGAATGGTGCCATTTATCAACGGATTGAAAGTAACCCCTTATTCAGAGAACTGGTCAACAAGCGACAGCGTTTTGCCGCTTTTCTTTCACTCATCATGCTGGTGCTTTACGTCGGCTTTATTCTGCTGATCGCCTTTGCGCCTGGCTGGCTGGGAACGCCGATCGCTCCAGGCTCCAGCATTACCCGCGGCATTCCGATTGGTGTGGGATTGATTGCGATTTCCTTCATTCTGACCGGCGTCTATGTGTATCGCGCTAACGGTGAATTTGATCGTCTGACCAAGCAGTTACTGGATGAGGTAAAGCAATGAAAATACGCTTTATGATGCTGTTCGGGCTTTTAACGCTGCCAGTGCTTGCGTGGGCAGCGGATGCCCTCACGGGGGATGTCCAGCGCCAGCCGTTGAATATTCAGGCCATCGTGATGTTTCTGCTGTTCGTCGGCGGCACGTTGTATATCACCTACTGGGCGTCGAAGAAAACCCGCTCGCGTAGTGATTACTATACGGCGGGCGGCAACATTACCGGCTTCCAGAACGGGCTGGCGATTGCGGGCGACTACATGTCCGCTGCATCCTTCCTCGGTATTTCTGCGCTGGTCTATACCTCCGGCTACGACGGCCTGATTTACTCACTCGGCTTTTTGGTTGGCTGGCCCATTATTCTGTTTCTGATCGCAGAGCGGCTACGTAACCTTGGGCGTTATACCTTTGCTGACGTCGCCTCCTACCGTTTACAACAGCGCCCGATCCGCAGCCTCTCCGCCTGTGGTTCGCTGGTGGTGGTGGCGCTGTACCTCATCGCACAGATGGTGGGCGCGGGGAAACTCATCGAACTGCTGTTCGGCCTCAATTACCACATTGCCGTGGTGCTGGTCGGTATTCTGATGGTGATGTACGTGATGTTTGGCGGCATGCTCGCCACCACATGGGTGCAGATTATTAAAGCCGTCCTGCTGCTGTTCGGTGCCACCTTCATGGCTGTCATGGTCATGAAATCCGTAGGCTTCAGCTTTGATACCCTGTTCAAACAGGCGATGGCGGTTCACCCAAAAGGCGCGTCGATCATGAGCCCCGGCGGACTGGTTTCTGACCCGATATCCGCGTTGTCCCTTGGGCTAGGTCTGATGTTCGGTACAGCCGGTCTTCCGCATATCCTGATGCGTTTCTTCACCGTCAGCGATGCGAAAGAAGCACGAAAGAGCGTGTTCTACGCCACGGGGTTCATGGGTTATTTCTACTTCCTGACCTTCATCATCGGTTTTGGTGCCATCCTGCTGGTCAGCGCGAATCCTGCGTTTAAGGACGCAACGGGTGCGCTTATCGGTGGGAATAACATGGCGGCCGTGCATCTGGCCGATGCGGTCGGCGGTGACTTCTTCCTCGGCTTTATCTCCGCCGTGGCCTTTGCCACCATTTTGGCCGTCGTCGCGGGTCTGACGCTGGCGGGTGCCTCTGCCGTGTCCCACGACCTTTACTCTAACGTGATCAAGAAAGGGAAAGCGACGGAGCGTGATGAGCTGAAAGTCTCGAAAATCACCGTACTGGTGCTGGGCGTGGTGGCGATTTCGCTCGGTATCCTGTTTGAGAACCAGAACATTGCCTTTATGGTCGGGTTAGCGTTCTCCATCGCCGCGAGCTGTAACTTCCCGATTATTATCATCTCCATGTATTGGTCGAAGCTCACCACGCGCGGCGCAATGATCGGCGGTTGGGCGGGTCTGTTGACCGCCGTCATTTTGATGATATTGGGGCCGACGATCTGGGTGAAAATCCTCGGTCACGCTACGCCTATTTACCCCTACGACTATCCAGCGCTGTTCTCCATGCTGGTGGCGTTTATCGGTATCTGGTTCTTCTCCATCACCGATCGTTCCGAAGCCGGACAACAGGAACGCGCACGCTTCCATGCACAGTTTGTCCGCTCACAAACCGGCGTAGGTGCATCAAAAGGCAGTTCCCACTAACCTTCCTCTCTCTGGCCCGCGAAATGCGGGCCAGCTCTTCTCTGACATCCAACGCTTCGCGCTATTGAAAGATTTTTGCGGGGCGGCTTCACGATAGTTATCGGCCTTCTGTTCTTCCCTGAACGTTCCGCTAGGGTGTTTGCATAAACATCACAGGGAAAGGATGCGATGCAACCTCACGACGCCATCTTCAAACAGTTTTTGAGTGATATTGATATCGCCAGAGATTTTCTTGCCGCCCATTTACCACCCGCTATTCAGCAACAGTGCGATTTCAGTACATTGCAGTTGGAGTCTGCATCGTTTATCGAAAACACATTACGCTCACGTCTTTCAGACATGTTGTACTCACTGCAAACTCGCTCTGGTTCTGGGTATATCTATTGCGTCATAGAGCATCAAAGTCGCCCCGACAAGCTCATGGCTTTCCGGTTATTGCGCTATTGCCTTGATGCAATGCAGCAGCATTTATCACAGGGTCATCAGTCGTTACCCGTGGTTATTCCACTCCTGTTCTATCACGGCAAGCGTAGTCCTTATCCGTATAGTATGCAGTGGCTGGATCATTTCACCGATCCACCGCTGGCAGCACAGGTTTACCATCATGCCTTTCCGCTGATAGACCTGACCGTTATTCCAGATGAAGAGATCAAAACGCACCGCCGTGCCGCACTGCTGGAACTCGTGCAGAAACACATCAGAACACGGGATATGCTGGAATTGGCGCACGACATCGGGCTATTATTTGAACACTGGAATCTGTCTTTGCCACTGCGGCACGCATTATTACTGTACGTCGCGACAGTGGGCAACACGTCTGGCATAGACAGGTTCATTGATTCAGTGGCTGAGCCCCTGTCAACGCATAAGGAGGACACAATGACCATTGCACAACAATTACACCAAAGGGGATTTGAGCAGGGGATGCAGGCAGGTATGCAAGAAGGGATGAAATCTAGCGCGCTAAACATCGCCCGCCAGTTACTGCAAAACAAGATGGAGCAGGAGCTAGTTCAGCGCGTTACCCAACTGTCCGATGAAGAGATGACGCAGTTGCTCCGCAGCGAGCAGAAGTAATTTTTTATCGTGGGCTATCCATCCCTGCCCACCGTTCTGCGGAACCCAGCGCTTCACCTTGTTAAAACGGGGTTTATTCCTCGCTTAAGGTCACCACGTCATACATCACGCTGCCGCCTTTTAATTGCAGCGTGATTGTGTTGTTGCCGTTTTTCAGAAAGCGGGATGACACAGGGATACGGGCGATGTGATAACGACCGCTCTGTAGCGCACCGCGATAAATGGTTTTGTCATTTGCGTAAGTCAACGTTTCCAACGTGGTGCCGTTCACCGCTACCGCCAGCTGTGGCATGGTCGGTTCACTCATGCCGCTGTTGCTCGCGGCCGCCAACGCGATGTTCAGGAAATAGGTTTTCTTCTCAGGTTGCAGGGCAAAACGGATATCCCATTTTCCCGGTTTGGTTTGCGCGTAATACCAGTCACGCTGATAGTCGCTGCGGCCAATATCGAACGTCAGGTTTGCCGGAACCTCATGCTGCCAACGGGTATTACGTGCCTCATTGCCAAAGCGGAATTCGCTCGCCTGCCGATTGGCTTGCCCAATCGCCCACACAACCGGCTCGGCTTTAGGCAGGGCAATCACAGGCAGCACTTGCTTATCACCGGAAACGGACAGCGTTTGTTCTGCCAATATTCCCGGCTGTGTACCGCTGTTTGCGTATACTGCCAGATGGTAATTGCCCGGACGGACATGGGGAATCGCAAAATTCCCCTGAGCATCGGTGGTTGCCTGATACGAATAGCCGCGAGTTTGCACATCAAACGGTTCATCCAGCGATGACGAAAGCACGACGGTTACGGGCTGCTGGCTGGCAACGCGCCCACTCACCTGCGTGCGCTCGCGCGCATAGCGAGAATCGTCCACCCAGTTGTACGGCCAACTGACAGTTTCCGTCAGCGCCTGACGCTGAGCATCCGCCAACATGTGTCCGGTATCGCCCTGATTGATATACAGCAGCCACGGACCGTAGAATTTTTTCCAGCCTGGTGGAGCGACCATATCCGGCGTGCCGAAATGCGAACCCGTCATGTAGTTCAGGATGATCGCATCCTGATGCACCAGCAGATCCTGCTTGAGCGCATCGCCGGAGAAATACTCTCGATTGCCATGAATCAGCCATGCGCCCACGCCGTTACCGAAAACGCCCCAGAAAGGCGCGGCACGCATGTAACCGGCGAAATCATATTTGGAATAAATGCTGCCATCCGGCAATCGCCAGGTTTCATCCTGCACCTTCGGCGACGCTTCAAGCTGACTGTAGAGCAGCGGTTTACCCTGACGATCGCCATTGTAGAGATGATCTAACCGGGCGGGATCGAAGCGATAGACGTTACGTAGTTCACTGACTTTAACGTCCTGAGTTCCGCTATTTTCAGCAACGACATAGCTATAAAGCCCGCTAACACCGCGACGCATAATCAGGTGATATTCAAGCCGTAACAGCCCGTCTCGATCGTCGATATAGGCGACATGCGCCATATCACGATCGTTGCGCAGCACCTCTACCCGCTCGGGGACAAAATCGTTGACGCCTTTAGCATGAGTATCGTTAATATAGTAATCGAGGTAGGCGCTACGCGTTTTGCTTGGGTCACGCGCCGCGCCGGACAGGTTGGTGACGATATTTTTGCCTCCCGTCACCATGCTCACCGCGCTGCCATCCTCCCCGAACGCGACCTTCAGCAAGCCGTTATCCAGCACGGTATTCAAACCAGAAACGGATAACGACACCGCATTATCCTGCGCGCTATAGCTATAGGGTGCCAGCATGGCCCCCACCAACAACAAGACAGATCGCTTCACAGTCAGCCCTCTTGTGTTCAGTCGGATCACAGTGGTTCAGGTAACGGCCAATGTCAGATATTAGGGGAAACACGGTGATGAGGTTCCCGCAGGGACACCTCGCACCGTGGTAGCCCCGTGTATCTCGATGTCACGTAACAGCCTTACCACTAGTGTAAAAAGCCAAATATTTTAAACAGATAGAATAGAGATAACAGGAACAACATAATCGAGGAGATCCTCCCTCTCCTTCACACCACTGCCAGCACAAACAAGAATCTGGCAATAGCGGGAAGAAAGTCAGGATCGACATCGCAGAAATCAAAACTGATCAGAATGACAGCTCGCGAATCAGTACGGCGGATACCACTTTCCAGCCGCGAATCAACAGGCTTTGCGCCTCACCGTCCATCACCACCGTGCCGCGCAGCACCTGCGGCTGAGCACGATAATCGTCGGGCAGACTGAGCAGCACGCGATAAACGGCCTGTTCAGGATGCAGCTTGCGTTGTGAATCGCTCAGCGTGGCAATATCTCCGCCATAAATCGATGCCAGTTCCGGCGCGGCATTCAGATCGCGGGTTGCCGTGCTGGCAATCTCCACAATGGTGAGCGGCAGCGACGAGCGGCTCACATCCTGTAAATAAAACGTCCCCTTTGCGCCCGTGCGAAGCCGCTGCCAGTCTTTTTCCGATACAAATGCTTCTACCAGCCCGCCGGTTGGCTTGGTGACAACCGCCAGCCATTCGCCCTGCCCCAGCCACTCACCGGTTTCCAGAGGCGTTGTCATGTCTGCCACCACGCCGTCTATCGGCGCACGCACCGTCAGTTGCTCAGACTGACGCTGCAAGACCTGTAACTTTTGCAGCGCTGCTTCGTGCTCCTGCTTTACCCGCTGGTGATCGCCAGCCGCTTCCTTGTTGAATACCTGAAAGGTGCTTTGCCAATTCAGCGTGGCAATTTGTCGCTCTAGCTGTTTCTGTTCGTGCGCCAGCGCGTCAGACGACAGCGTAAACAGCGTTTGTCCCGCTTGCACAGGCTGGCCGACCTTCACGTCAATGCGCTGAATCATCGCGGGCACGGGCATATACAGGCTGCTTTGCTGTTCCGCCCGCAGCAGCGCCGGTGCATACACGCCGCGCTGCCAGGGAATCATCAGCAAGAGCAGAACCACGGCGCTCACAACCAGCGTTGTCGTCATATTACGGTTCATACGATAATCCTTACGGCGTTTACTCCATTCGCGCACTTCATTTACCACTGGCATCACCACGAAGTAGCCGATTTCAATCGCGAAAAGCAGCATCCCCAGCAGTTTGAACGTCATGTGGTAAACCAGAATCGCGATACCGGTAAACAGGAAGAAACGGTATATCCACACCGCAAAGGCATAGCCCACCAGCGTGCGTTGCAGCCAGCGTGGAAAGTGCTCCGGCGGCGCATCGCCTAAGCCGAACAGCCATTCCCGCATCTGCCAGCGGCCGATAGCGAAGCCACGATTTTGCAGATTCGGCATCTGCAATCCATCGGACAGCAGGAAATAGCCGTCGAATCGCATCAGCGGGCTGAGGTTAATCGCCAGCGTCATGATCCAGGTCGTCGTCGCCAGCATAAACGCGGCGCTGCGCAGCATGCCGTCCGGCAAGAAGCTCCATGCCAGCGTCGCCCACGCCGCCAGCACCAGCTCGGTCATCATGCCCGCTGCGCCAATCGCCATCCGCTGCCGACGGCGGGTGAGCTTCCACGAGCCGGACGTATCGGTGTACAGCACCGGCATCATCACCAGAAACGCGACGCCCATCGTCGCGACCCGCGCACCAAAACGCTTGCAGGTGTAGGCGTGGCCGAACTCATGCAGAATCTTGGTAAAGCACAGCGTCAGCCCCGCCAGCGCTGCGCCTTCCAGCGTGAAGAAATGCAGAAAGGTATGCTTGAACGTTTCCCACTGACGTCCGGCGAGGAAGAGCCCCAGCACGGCCACCAGCAGTGTCAGTTTGAGGAAAGTCCGGCTGAAAAACGGTTCGACCCACGGCAGCGTTGCGCCCAGAAAGCGATCGGGGTGCCATAAGGGGATGCGAAAAAACAGGTAGTTCTTCAGCAGTTTGCGCCAAATCGAAACGCGTGACTGTTCCACCTGACGAGAAAACTGCGCCAGCGCCTCATCGCCGGAAACGCGCGTCAGGCTGTTCGCCTGCAAGAAGCGATTAAAGTACTGCACATCGCTGTCATCGAGCGTCAGTGCAGAAGTTTGGTTAACGTCGGCCACGATCTGCGCCGCGTTCCCCATCGACCAGCGCGATAGCATCGCCATTTCTGCCCAGCCGATACGAAAATAGAGACCACGCAGCGGATCTTCCAGCGTCCAACTGGGCGATCCGTCGCGGTTAGCCGGTCCAGCGTGCAGGATCAGTTCATCGCGTAACGGGCTAAGCCCAGCGGCTGGCGTCGCACCTCCGGCCATCGTTAGACGCCCAGCCAGACGCGCAGGGATGCCAGCGGTTTACGCAGTAGGTAAACGAACAATACCGTGCGTTTCCCGTACAGCTTGGCGGTCCCCTTCAGGCCCACGCGCAGCTGCGGGTCATCCTGCGTAAAACGGGCTCGTAGCCGATAGGCCATCACATTATCCGGCGTCGGTGCGGCGCGATAGCCAATCTGTTCAAGCCGCGCGTCCTGTGCCGAATTCGGCGCAACATTGAGGAACAGGCGCACGTCCGCACCATTTTCCAGCGCAATCGCATCCGCCGCAGGCAGTTGGATCTCCAGCTCAACATCATGTGGATCGGCAATCATCATGATGCGTTCTCCCACCGCCACCGAGCGACCAATCCAGTCGCTGCTATCGTCAAAAATCGCCACGCCGTCACGCGGGGAAGCGAGCTGCATGCGTTCCTGCTGACGTTGCAGAAAATCCATCTCGCTCTGCGCCTGCTCGCGGCGGCTTTGCAGCACGGCCAGGCTGGCTTTGCTGTTAGCATCGAACAGCGCTTGCTGCTGTGCCTGACGATACTGAGCATCGGCAGTAGCAAAAGCCTGTCGGGCCGATTCCAGCCGGTTTTCCAGTTCGCGCACGTCCAGTCGCACCAGCGGCTGATTAGCGCTGACAGTCTGATTAGGGCGAACCAGTATGTTATCCACCACACCCGCCACAGGCGCACGCACCATCACCGGACGATGCGCGACAATCTCTGCCGGAGCCAGCACCGACTGGCGAACCGGGATCAACAAGATCAGCACCAGCGCCACGATCGCAGCAACGATCAAACGGCGTCTGGCAGGCGGCGTTTTCGACGGACGACGGCGAACTTTGCACAGGCTCGACCAGGCGTGCGCATAGGCATCTGCCAGTTTTTCCAGCAGCACGATCTCGGCAGGCAGCCACGCACTATCCCGCGCTAACACCAGCACCAGCGGCGTATCGCCCTGCGGTAAACGCAGCGGCAGCCAGAGTAAAAATTCCGGCAGATGTTCCTGCCACAAAATTTGGTCATCGGCAGGCAGCTCACGGCATTGCAGCGCCTGCGTTTGACGCCCTTCTTCCTGCCACTGGCGGCACAGGCGGCTAAATTCGGTACAAAACGGCGCGTTGTGATCGAGCGAGGCCAGCCCAGAAGCAGCCTGCAAGCGCCGTTTATCGCAGTCCCATAGCAGCGCCTGCCGATACTTCACGACATTGTGCGTCTCGTTGACGATGAAAAACGCCAGCTCATCCAGCGTCTCACGCGCTCTGGCACGGCTTTGCAGCTGCAACAGCTCGGCCAGCAGTGCCAGCCGGGTATCCTGTTCAGTTTGTGCTACCGTCGTGTTCCGTTCGGTCATGGTGACACGCTACCGGCATCAGGCGGTACGATTTGCGCCACGCCGCTCATGCCCGGCAGCAATCCGGCGGTAGACTGGGCAATGCGGCCAAAAACTTTTACCGACTGACTAACCGGATCGATCGCCGAAGAGAGTCGGCTGATTTCCGCCGGATAGCTCAGACCGGTTTCATCCAGCACGACCTGAAAGGTGCTGCCCTGCTTTAACCACACCAGCCAGCGCGACGGCACGATCATTTCCAGCTCAAACGCGCTGTCATCATAAATCGCTAACAGCTCTTTGCCTTCCGGCACGGATTCCCAACGCTTCACCTTGGTTTCCGTCACGCGACCAGAGAACGGCGCTTTAATCACACAGCGTTGCAGCATGGCGCGATTGACACCGCTTTCGGCCTGCGCCATCGACACCGACGATCGCGCCTGATCGACATCCGACAGGCTGATCGAATTGAGCTTATCCAGCCGATCGGCAATCGCCAGCTTTTTACGCGCGGCATTCTCTGCGGCGTTTGAATAATTCAGCTTCTCGCGCAGCACGGTGCAGTCAAACGTCACCAGCGTATCGCCCTGCTTGAAGTGTTCACCCTCTTTCACCGCAATATCCGTCACTTTCCCGGCAATTTCGCTGGATAACACGGTATAGCGCTGCGCGCTAAGCTGTACGCGAATGTCTCCCGTCGTCGCAGCCTGCCCCAACAGGGGCAGACCTAACGCACTGACCAGCAACAGCGGACGCATCATGCCAAAAGCCATTAACGCGAACCTCCCGCCTGTAGAGATTGCAGGTTATCCCACATATCCGTGTTCACCACGCGATAGGGCTTACCCGCGCTAGCCGACGGTGCCGTCGTCGACGAGGCAATTGGCTTCACCGCAGGCGCAGAGGATGGGGTAGACGCTGTTTTAGTCGACGCCGTCGTGGTGGCAGGCGTAGCCGGTGTTGCCAGAGACAGACGCGGTACCGCGACGCCACCTTTTTCAAGGTTACCCGTGGTGCGGGCAATCGAGCTGCTCAGCGCCGCCAGACTGACATCGCTCACGTTATCCGGCAGTACATCCAGCCCGGCAGCCTGATACACCGCGCCGAGCGCGTTCTGCACATCGGCAAAGCTGCGGTCACGCGCGCGGGTCGTCAGAATGGTTTCCGTGCTGACGCGCACCTGTTCCATTTGCGTTTCGGCACGATGCTGTACGCTGAGTGTGGTCTGGTTGAGGATACCGCGCTGAATCCGCGCCAGTTCCTGATAGCGGCCAAACATCTGCGTACTCTGCTGGTATTCCTGCCAGGCGACGTTCACCTGCGTCAGCACCGCCATGCGCAGCGCCTGACGACGAACTTCCGCCAGATCTTCATTCGCCTGTCCGGCGCGTTTCACCGATGACCATGACAGAACGTTCAGCAGGTTGCCGCTGACCTGAACGCCTGCGTTCGCCCACTGGTGATTGACCAGATAGCTGTTGCTGTCGCCGTTGATACCGGCAAACAGGGACACGCCCGGCAGCAGACGCAGCAGTGATTTACGGGTTTCCAGTACGCTATTGCGTGCCAGATAGCTCTCTTCGCGCACTTCCGGGCGTTTAACCATCGAGAAGTTTTCCAGATCGTCGAGCGAGTAGGCCATCTTCGGTGCGACCAGACTGCTTTCGCTCGGTACGACGACATCGTATTTGCTTGACGGCGGCAGGTTCATCAACGCGGCCAGACGGGATTTCGCCACCACCAGATCGCTGTCGACAATCTCTAACTGACGCACCATCTCCAGCATGTTTTTCTGGAAACGCAGTGCCTCAACCGGTGCCAGCAGACGCTGTTGTTCGGTCTGACGCGCATATTCCAGCGCCTGACGCGCCTGCGTCAGCGCGGTCGTCACTTCCGGCTGCAAGCGCTGTGCCGTTGCCGCCTCCCAGTAGGCCGTTCGCACCTGACGGGTAATATCCGCGACCACGCGACGACGGCGCTCTTCCGCCGCCAGCGATTTGTTCGCCTGCACTTTGGCGTTGAAATAGCTGATACCGAAGTCCAGCACGTTCCAGCTCATCGTCAGATCGGCGGTACGCTGGGTCTGATCCTGACTGGTGGATGGCACCAATGACGGTTGCCCTGTTGCGATATTTTCGCTGCTGGAACCGGCGACGTTATCACGGGTTTGCAGGCCAGCGCGGGCGGTCAGTTTCGGTAACAGCATGTCCAGATTCTGTACGCCCAACAGGTCATCTTCCATCGCCTGTTCCAGCAGTGCGACCCGCTGTTGCAGGTTATATTTCAGCGCACGGGCAATCGCTTCATCCAGCGTAATCGTGCCGCGCACCGGCTCCTGATTGGCGAACATCTGCGTTCTGTCGCTCAGCGCCTGTGCAACCTGTTGTTCGATCGTAACCGGCTCAGGTTTGACGGCACAGCCAGCCAGACCCAGACAAGCCAGGGCTACCGCGATCCGTAACGCCCGGGAACCCGCGGTGCGTGGTCTAGCCTCGTGTTGAACGTTCTGCTGCTGACTGTCGTGTTGCTGGCTATCCCAGAAATGCGCTATGTGCTGATTCACCCGGGTTCTCCCCATCTTCTATTTGTCTGTTCCCTTCATCTTGCAGGCGGTGGAGTGGTTTCCGCCTGCAAGCGCCCGGGTTAGTGGTTAAGTAATAAAATCTCGTCTCGGTATTCGATCTGCGCTTTACCAGGTTTGCGCTTGGTTACGCGCGCAGACTGCTCAGCTCACTGAGCGCCGCCAGCAGCGCATCCTGTTCAGGCTGATGCTGACGCAGCTGTTCGGTAAAGGCGGTTTTCCCCGCAGGCGCTAACCGCTCTGCATCGCGGTTTTCTGCAGGGAGTGCATCAGAGTGGACAGGCAGTTGCATCGCGCCACGGTCAGTTGCCATCTCTGCGCCATCGCCCTGCCCGGTTTGCAGCGTAATCGGTACGATCCGGCTGGTGCCGTCTGCAGCCTGCGCTTTCAGCGCCAGTTGGATCTGATTAACCTGCACCGCGCTAGCATCGGTAATACGCACCACGCCGTTGCGGGCATCGAACTGCACCCACGCAGGCAGCGGACGCCCGTTCGCCAATTGCAGCGTCAGCGTGGCATTGCCTTCACGCACGCTGAACATGCGCTGCGGCAGGCTAAAGGCGAGCGCGCCGGAGGCATCCGGCTGTAACGCCCCCTGCACGCTGCTGAAAGCCGACTCCAGCGCCGTTGTCTGACCGCGCACGCTCAGGAACAGGTTGGAATCCGTCGGGCGCAGTGCGGCGTTGTCGCGCATAGACGCTTCAGCACGCGAAGAGAAGTTGACCTGCTCCAGCGTTGGCATCAGCGATGACATCACCGGATCGAGCACCCAAGGGGCATCCGACTGACGTGCCGTGTCGGCATCGCGCTGACGCACAGGTTCGGTAACGATGTTGTTCGGTAGTGGCTGCGCTTCCGGGCGAGACAGATCGGCGACAATCGCCCCCAGCGGCTGGTCGCGCTCTCTTTCGCTCGAATCAACAGGCAGGCTCACGCCCTGCTGCACCAGAATCACCGGTGCCGCTGTTGCGGTGTTATCAGGATTGACTGGCTCTGTTGGTGTGCCGGGGTCGACTGGCGTTGAAGCAGCATTGACCGTCAGCGCCACATTCATTGCCGTCGCGTTGCCTGCGCTGTCCGTGGCGGTAATTGTCAGGTTGAACACACCGGCTGCTGACGGTGTGCCGCTGAACGTCCGTGTTGCACTATCAAAGCGCACGCCGTCTGGCAGTTGCGCATCATTAACAGTAAACGTCAGCGCATTATTTTCAGGATCGGTAAATAGCGTACCCGGTAAGGTATAAGACCAGCGGGTGCCCGCCTGCGCCGATGGCGGAGTGAACTGCTCAGCATGACCCACCGGCGGCAGGTTCACCTCTCTCGACAGCGTAACGCCGAGCGCCTGCGCAGCAGAATCAGCTGCGCCGTCATTGAGCACCAGCGTCAGCGATGTCGCATTCCCCGTCAGCGGGGCGCTCGTCGCCCAGCTAATTTGGCGTGCCAGCGCTGTCGCATCCGCACGGGAAATGGCAGCCGTGAAGGTCACGGTGAGCTTGCCGTCCGCCTGCGTGAAGGTGGCTACCGCTTGCCCGTCTTTGCTAATGACGCCATTCGCTAAGGCGAAACCGTTGCCCGCGGTAAAATCGAAGCGATCGCCGGCTGATGCCGTTTCACCACGCTGTAGCGTGATTGAAGCCCCCTGATAATTTCCCGCACCGCCGTTCAGGGCATCCAGTTCCGCATCGCTGAGGACGATAGACGGTGCAACGATAATTGCCGGGCCATCGACGCGATAAACCGGCAGACGAGAGACTTCATCCAGCACCGACACACCGTTGCCAAGCGCAATCAGACCACCGTCAACCGGCAGCAGATGAGCGAAGCTCGTACCTGCGTTTTTCAGCGTATCGATTTTTGTCAGCGTTTGGTCGTTCAACACATAGCGAGTGAGCGCACCGTCGCTTTGCGTGACGTACAGCACCCGCGCATCCGCAGAAAGGGCAATATCACTCACCGTGCCTTCTGCCGCGACGCGAGCAATATGTGTGAAGGTGCCCGTAGCGGTATCCAGCGAGAAGGCGTCAATCTGCCCTGCATTGGCGGCAAAGATGCTATGTCCATCGGCGCTGACCGTTATCTGCTCCAGCCCTGAGAGTTGTACGGTATTACCTGTCGCGTCGGTAAAGTCGCGGACATGTCCCAATGGCGTCAGTTTGCCGCTGTCGTCGCGCTGATAAACAATCACCGTCGAGGTGTCGTTGATTGCCGTGGTAACAAACAACAGATTGCCGCGGCTGAGAATACTGGTCGGGGCCCACAGATAAGGCGGATTATTCATATCGCCGCCCAGCGCCTCAACATAGGTTAACGCCCCTGTTGCGGTGTCACGGCTGAAATAGGCTAACTGGTCGCTGTAGCTATTGATGAGATAAAGATTCTTCCCATCATCAGACAACGCAATCCCTTTGATATTATTCAGGTTGCCATTATCAATATCATAATCGCTTGCTATCGTGGCCTTATGGGTCAACTCACCGTTCGCATCCCGGCTAAACCAGACAATCGCGTTGCCGTCGGCACGCAACGCATACACACTGTTACCCTCGGCGGAAACCTGTAGCTGGCTTATTCCGGTCACGCCTTCTGCGGCGGCGAAGGTACGCACATAGGTTAATTCGCCGCTGTTCGCATCACGCTGGAATAAGGCAATCGCGCCTTTATCATCACTGACATACACGGCCAGACCGTCTGTCGTGCGGGCGGCAGCCGTCACCGTGCCCAGCCCGCTAATCGCGGTGTACGTATTCACCAGACGCAGCTCATCGGCAGAGAGTACCGGATCGTTTGCCACAACAGGCGTGTCGTTAATAGCGGTAATCGCCACCGACAAGGCCGTAACCTGAGACTCCAGATAGCGATCGGACAGCGTCACCGTCACGGCAACCTGTGCGGCAGGCGTGCGGCTGTCGCTGGCGTAGGTAATCTGGCGCAGCGTATTTTGCACATCTTCCGTGGTCGGGATCGTGCCTGCATTCGCATTGAAGCGAATCGTCAGCACACCATCCTGATTACTGACCTGACCGATGGTGACGCCATCTTTCTGAAGCGTTTCGCCTGATAACGTCAGGCCGTTATCAGCACTGAAGCCCAGCTTATCCAACGCCGTTTTACCGTCACCCAGCGTAATCTTCAGCGTCGCGCCGTCGTAGTTACCCTTGCCGCCGTTGAGCTTGTCCATCTGCGCATCAGACACCGTTGCGTCTGGTGCCAGCATAATAGGATCGGCACGCTCGGTGTACGTCGGCGTCGTGCCCGGAATCGTGATAACCGGTGCAGTATTGGTTTCTGCCTCAGGCACCAGCGTCAGCGTAATCGCCTGATCCAACGTGGTTTCTGGTGCGCTGCCGTTATAATTATTTTCCTTAATCATCAGGGTAACGTGGCGTTCCCCGCTCGGGTTGCTGCCCAGATAGTTGTAGCCGATGCTGTCAATAATCGCAGCGGTTCCACTCGCGTCTCTCCCGACATACAGGAGAACCGTCGCTTTACCGTCCTTAACATCAACGGAATATTGTAAACCGCTGGCAGTACGCGGCGTCCCGTTGGATTTTTCGAGCACGATCGTGCTGCCATCGACGCTGATCGTCTCATTTGGCCCTGACACATCAAATGTCAGCACCACTTGCCAAATGGTCTGCCCACTCTCGATGGTGTCGACATGGGTATCTTTAAACAGCTTAACGAACTCGCCGTTGCCCGGAATCTGTGGGTTGAGCACCGTCGTCGTCAACGTTGACGGATCGTTCACACCGATGAGATTGACGGTGATATCCATGCTAGTGGTGTTATTGTCGCCGTCATTCATGCTGAAGGTGAATGCTGGCGACGAACCCGCGTGTTCAGGATCCTGACTGGTATTGTGATAGGTGATCTGGCGCAGCACGTTCTGCGCATCGGCTTGGGTTACCGATGCCGTAAAGGTCACCGTCAGCACACCATCAACCTGCGTAAAGGTGGCGATCGCGGTGCCACCTTTTAGGATAGTGTCGCCATCAAGCGTTAAACCATTATCCGCCTTTAGGCCGAAGGTATCTTCCGGTTGCCCACCTTCCTGTCGGCCCACCGTGATGGTGGCACCGTTATAGTCACCCACACCGTTATTTAACGCATCTAACTGCGGATCGGACAGGCGGCCTGATGGCAGCAGCACCGTAGCATCATTGCCTTCGGTATAGGTTGCGCCAGCCGTACCGACATTCAGCACATGAACCTTATCGCCACCAACCAAGTACAGCAGCTTGCCATCTGCACTCAACGCTATGTTTTGCAACGACGAGAAACTGATACCGAGTGAGCTATCCCAGCCGCTGCTAATCGTCTGTTTCAGCGTCAGGCTGCCATCTTCAGCGCGGGAGAAAATAGTGATGTTCTTCCCGATCACAAATAGCGCGGTACCATCAGCGGAAACCACCAGGTTGCTTGCCAACGCTTCACCCGAGTCGCCTCCGTCATCGGCAAACGGCTCCGTCGATACCAGCGTGAGCAACCCGTTGGCGCCCACCGCTATCGTATTGAGCGTGTAATTGCCCACATCAGCATGAATCGCATACAGCGTTTTTCCATCGGGCGACAGCGCCAGCCCGTTGATATAATACTCGCTCGTTCCGCTAATCTGGCCGACCTGAGCCAGCGCCCCTTGTTCATCAACGCTGAAAGCCGTGACGCCGACTGTGCTGCCGGAACCGGAAACAAACAGGTAGCGTCCGGTTGGATCAAGCACAAGACGGCTCGCCCCAATCAGATTATCGGCGGCCTGAGCAACCGCCGTCAGGGTACCGTCCGTCCCGCGCTTAAATACCAGCACGCTGCGGCTGTCGTCTATATTGCTGTTGGGCTGGGCAGCCGTCACATAGAGGTAATCACCTTGAGAAACAATCTGGGAACGCACATCCAGCGAACGCCCGCCCAACTCCGCCTGATCCAGAACGCCTGCTTGCGTCAGTTCACCGTCGCTGCCAACGTGGAAGATTGTCACCGCGTTGCCTTCACTGCCGATCACATACAGGTATTGTCCATCGGAGGACAGGGTGACGTCTGATGCGCCCGCCAATCCAGCATGGTCCACAACCTCATCGTTTTGTTCCGTCTCTTCGTTATAAACGGATCGATAGTTAAAGAAGGTCTTCGACAGGGTAAATTTACCTTCCGCATCGCGTACAAAGACGCTCAGCACTGCCGAACCACTCTCTGGTGAACTCACAACATAGAGCGTTTTGCCATCCGCAGAGAGTTCGCTGTCTTTCACTCCGTTAAGCACATCCACATAGCTATTGGAGTCATAACCATCAAGGGTGCCGATATTCTGCAGGGCGCTGGATTCACCGCCGATAGTTGGGACTTGCGCAGGATCGGATGCAATACTCAGCGTCAGCGTCTGCTCGGACTGTTCGCCCGAAGCATCACTCGCCACCACGGTAATAGCAAAGGATCCTGCGCCATTGAGCGCTGGCGTACCGGAGATCGTACGCGTGTCAGGATCGAAGGTTAACCCAGCAGGAAGACCGTTGACCTGCAGCGTCAGCGCGCCATTTTCAGGATCGCGGAACAGGTTTTCTGGCAGTTCTGCGGTATACGATTGTCCCGCCGTCGCAGATGGCGGAACGTACTCTACGTTATCCACCACGGGTGGCTTATTCGGCACCAGCGTCAATAGCAGGCTGGTCTCCTTAGCACCATCGCTAAAGGTGACTTTCAGCGGGATTGACGACCCCGCCGTGTCGCCCTCGTTACGGTAGGTCACCTGATGCAGAACCTGATTGACGACCGTTTTAGTGACGCTCTCGGTAAAGACAATCGTCACCGCGCCTTCACTCACATTGAAGGTGGCAATGGTCGCGCCCTGATACTGAATACTGCTGCCGGCCAGCGTAAGATCGTCCCCGTCCTGGAAAGCAAAGTGGTCATTTGCCGATGCGTCGCCGTTACGGCTAACGGTAATCGTCGCACCCTCGTAGTCATCGGCAGCATCCAGCTCCGGATCTGACAACGTGACGCTCGTAGCAAACGGCATGTCCGCCGTCTGACTATAAGGTGCATGTGCGGCCGCCGTGAGCACGTTCAGCCCGGCAAAGAACGTACTGACCCCGGCATAAATATTCTTTCCATCTGCGCTGACGGCAAGATGGTTGACGGTGTTAACCGAGAGTTCAACGCTATTACGATACGTTAACGCACCGGAATCGCTATCGCGACCAAACACCAACAGTGACTTACTGCCGAACGCCGCAACATACAGCGCCGAACCGTCTTCGGACATCACCAGTTCACGTAACGCCAGTGCGTTCGCAGGAATATGGCCTGCACTATACAGATTCAACGTCCCGGCGTAGGTCAGCGCCCCGGTGTCCACATCACGGCTGAAAATTGAAACAGTGCCCTGCGAGTTTGATGACACGTACACAAAACGGTTATCCGGTGAGATAACGATATCCTGCAAACCATTGAGGTAACGATCGTCCTTCGGAATCTCCGCGCTGTTCGTATCAGCCGCTATGGTACTTTTATTGATCGTGGTGACGTAGTCCAGGGCGCCCGTCTCTGCATCGCGCGACAGTACGGTAATGCTGTTATTCCCCAGATTAGAGATATAAGCCGATGTGCCATCGCTGGACAGCACAATGCCGCTCGGACTTCTCACCGGAATGGTGTCGCTGCCAATCAGCGAGCCGACAAACGTCAGCGCACCGGAGGTGGTATCACGCGAGAAGAAAACAACGGCGTTTTTAGTGGTTGATCCATCCGTCGGCGTCACGCCGTTAATGGTGTACAGCGAAGTGCCATCTTCGGACAGCACGATCTCGGAAACTGCCGCATCCAGGCCGCTGACGCCATTCATGCCCTGCGTGGCAACCACGCCGACATAGCTCAGCTGTCCCGTTGTGGCATCACGGGTAAACTGCACCAGCGAGTAGGCGCTTCCGCTGCCTCCCGCCACATACACGCTGGTGCCATCTTTCGATTGCACCAGCGTGGTGATGGTATTCAGGCCGTTAACTTCAATCGCAGGGGTGGACGGATCGTCCTGTTCGCCCTGCGTGAAGCTTTGTAACAACGTCAATTTACCGGTTTCTGCATCACGGGCATAAACGCGCAGATAGGTCTTGCCGCTGTTATTGTCCCCTTCGCTGCCGGTGACCAGCAGGGTTTTACCATCTTGAGAGACGCTGATCGCCGAGACACGTTCGTTGTAGCCGCTTAGCGTCCCTGCGTTGTAAAACAACGTGGCATCAGGGGAGTAGGTCGCCTCGATCGCCGGCGCATCGTTTAAGGCCAGATTAACGCTGCCAGATATCGTCAGCGTCGCGGTATCACTTCCGCCATTGGCGGTGCCGCCGTTATCCTGCAACTCGGTTAGCGTAATGGTACGCACGCCGTTGGCGCTGGTGCTCTCTTTGCCAGCCGAGTAGCTCAAGCCATCAATCAGCTTCATCATCGCCATGCTGCTGATGCCCTGAACGCTGCTCAGCACCAGTGAAGACTCACCACTCAGGGCGTTATAGGTGTAGGTATACTGGTAGCCGCTCACCGTCGTGCCCGCGCTGTCCTTACTCAGATCGATAACCGTACCATCCATCGTCAGGTATTCCTGATGCGGGTTGTTTAGACCATCAATCCCGATCGACAGTTTTGTCAGCGCCTGTCCGGCTTCCCCGGTGTTAATCGCGGTATCTTTGAACAGCGTGACGGAGCCACCGCGCGTATCCAGCGTCAGGTTATTTCCGCCCTGACTAACCAGCGTCGGCGCACTATTAGCGGTCAGCAATAGCGCGACAGTGGTCACCGTGCTGTTCAACTCGCCATCATTCGCCGTCACCGCCAACATCACTGTTTCGGCAGAGCTCTGGCTACCGACGTTGCGATAGGTAATCTGCTTCAGGACGTTATTAGCAGTTTCTTTCGTCACATCAGCGGTAAACGTCACGCTGAGCACGCCTTGATTCTGCGTGAACGTCCCAATCTCTGTGCCTGATTGCAGAATTTTTCCATCTTGCAGCGTCAGGTTGTTACCTGTACTGAAGCCGAATTGATCGTCTGCGGAAGGCGCTTCACGGCCGATAGTCACCACAGCGCCGTTATAATTGCCTGCACCGCCGTTTAACACATCCAGATTGCTATCGGAAAGTGCGATATGATCGGCAAACGGTAAGTCACTGCCGTAGAGATAAGTGCGTAATGCGCTAAAGCGCTGAATGGTCTCGCCGGCAATCAGAAGTGATTGTCCATCGGGCGATAACACCATGCCGCGCGTGTCGCCAATATCCTTAATCTGGCCGCTTTCACGTAGCGCCCCTGTCGACACGTTTACGCTATAAATCTGTAATGCACCTTCGCTGCTCAAGGCATAGAGCTGGCTACCGTCGGCGTTAAGATAGAGTGCATTGACGCCTTCCAGAGTTTTCGTGTCAGTGTGAACCAACGTTTTCCCATCAGTTCCGTCACGCAGTTGATAGACGCTAATTTCGCCGCTGTCAGGATCGGCAATGTAGATGAACTGCTGATCCTTCGAGATCGCCAGTTGATAATCTACCGCGCCATAACCTTCCCCAGACGTTTCCAGCGTGGCGACAGACGTTAATGTTCCGTCCTCGCCCCGTTGGAAAATCGATAGCGTATGCTTCGCCCCCATTCCAATCGTGACAACATAGTTACCACTGCTCGCCACAATGCCGCTACGATCAATTCCGCTGTCATTCACGCGCTGAAGGAACGTCAGGTCACCCGTCGTCGCATCGCGAGTAAAGATGACCATGCCATTCCACTGCGTGGCGATATAAACCTGGGTACCATCACCGGAGACGGCCAGTCCGGTAATATTGCCGTTTTGCGCCGCAATCGTCCGGGTATACTCCGGTTGCTCGGCACTGCCGCTGAGGCGAACCACTTGCCCATTGCTATCGAGGCTCAGCGCAACGATATTGCTATTACCGCTGACAGCGTACAGAGAACGGTTGTCCGCACTCAGCACGACCTCTTTCACATCCTTGAGCGCGCTGATCCCGCTCAGCGTTTGGCTCAACGTCAGTTTGCCGTGCTCGCCTACGGTAAAGACCCCCAGCGTGCCATCACTTCCGATGGAGTAGGCATAATCGCCAGTACTGGAATAGCGCACGTCCTGTGGCGACTCCATACCCGGAACAATAATGAGTTCAGCCAGTTCAGGCGCATCCGATGCGGATACCACGGGTGCCACATTGATCTTGCTGTCGATGGTAACGGTAGCGTGAATATTCAGATCGGCAGTATCGGTATCATCGCCGCCCTCATCGCTCAGGCTTTTCAGCGTCACCACAACATCACCGCCAGCCACAGTGTTGTCTAATGGTTTATAGGCAATGCCGTCGATCAGCTTAGCGACGTCAGTCGGTTCAAACGCTTCAGATGAAGCAATGCTAACGGTGACGGTTGTCGTCGCGCCACTGACAGCAACGGTATAGCTATATTGACCAGCACCAACAGTCGTTTTTGCCCCATTACCAGACTCTAATGTAATTTCAGTGCCATCAATGACTAATGCCTGATTCGCGCCCGTGCGGTTAACGGTAATCACTAGATCTTTCAGTTCCTGCCCGTCTTTACCTGCCGACACGCTAACATCGCTAAACAGATCGACCGCCGGGAAGCTGTCACTGGTATCGGTAATCGTGACTGTCGCCTTGGTGGGTGTCGCATCAACACCCGGTGCGGTATCCGTTGCCACCACAACCTGCGCGGCTACATCCGCCACCGTTGCCACAGCAGCGGCATCAAACATCATGCGCGGTTCCAGTACCCACGCCTGACGCGGCGTGCGCGTTAAGCCTGAACCAGATTTTGAGCGGGAAAAAGTCATCGTGTTATGTCCTGTAATAAAGGGGCAAATCGCGTCATTCCTGGCTGCCTTCAGCGGTCATTCAACCAGCCGAACATAGCCGCCCTCGGTTTCGATCTGGCCGGCAATACGATCCAGACGCCGGATCAATTGATCCTCAACGCCCTCAGCACCGAAGCCTGCACCATCGATAAAGCTCATCCGTTTCTCACCCTCGGTACAAATCAGCAGTCCTGGCGTCGCTTCGGCGTCGAACAGGTTGCGGCCAAAATCTTCTGGGTCGCCGGGGCGAATACCGACAAAATAGAATTTGATGTTGCGCGCGCGGAAGCTGGAACACAGATCGCGGAAGCGCTGCGCGGCAAAGGTACGAGCGGGATCCGTGCCGGTTTGGCCACTGAATGCATTGCGGTTGAAGTTGTAGCCATCGGTGTCGAACCAGTTACCAATCGTGTTAGCCAACATCACGATCACCTTTTGCCCGTCACCGTTGCCGTCCAGATTGAAATCCAGCGGCAGCGTGGCATCACCCCAGCCGTCTGAACCGCGCATGTTGGGCGACAACGCCGCACCCGCCCATGACATCCCGATGGCGTAGTTCACGTTGAAGCGGGCAGAAAACTGTTCGATACGCTGATTCAGCTTGCTTTCTTCATTGGTCAGCGGCATCAGCGCGGCATTCGGGCACCCTCTGTCTGCCACGATCCAGCGAGTATCCACCGCATCGGTATCATCGAAATCAGGGTTAGGGCCACGCCAGGAGATAGGAGGTGCACCGGGACTGCCGTTTTGCGGCAAATCGTGGCGGTAATAGACCTTGAATTGGCCGACAGGGGGTTCATCCCAGAAGAAATTTTCTTCCCGCCCCAGCCCGCGATACATGCACAGCAGGTTGGCACGACGATCAGGGAAGCGGCGGTCGGCCATGCTACTGACCACGCCGCTGGCAAACAGCGAACGCAGCTCTGGCGGATTCAGCGCCCCCGGTGCAGACCAGCGCCGAATGCGGTTGGCGTCTGCCGCGTCGTACACGCTCACCGACTGGCTATACGGCACCAGCGATAGCCACAGGTTGTCACGTTTGCCGTCTGCGCTACTCAGCATGCGCTCGACGAAACTGCGGCTAACGCTTTTCAGCGAACGGATATCTCCCTCACTCATATCCCCCGTCACTGGCATGACAAACGCAACTTCGGTCGGCCGGTTGATGACTTCGGCGGTCGAGAAAACTTCCTGCTTCCTCGCCCCGAGGCTCAGCAAACTGGGCTTGGTTTCGAAGGCGACGGTAACGGTATAGGTTTTACGCGTCTCGCTGTTGCGCCCTTCCGTGACGGCCACATCGCCCACCTCCAGTTTTTCACTCAGGGCCTTATTCATCCCCAGATTATTTTTGACGTAGTCATACGCCAGCTTATTGGTCTCTTCCTGGCTGTATTCTTCGCCATTTATGGTCGCCTGATGCCCGACGGCCAACGCAGCAGCATCCGTCGCGCGCTTGATCTGCGTGGCATCACCGGTTGCCGTGGAGGTATCCACGATAAAAGCCGCCGTCACCAATAACGCCATCGCCCCCAGTGCATAGAATCCGGTGCCCGCGCCCTTTTCCTCCTGAATAAAGGCAGACAGGCGTTCACGCCAGAACAGAGTAATTCCGGTAGCGTCTTTTTTTACTCTTCTGTTCTGTAAGGTTTTTTTCATTCCTTCCTATCCTGTATTCCTGGATTCAGCGCGTACTCAACCCGCCCATAAAACGGGAAAATAAAAACGACATTGCTCATATGCCTATAGATTTTTAAGTGTTTCATTATTCCGGTAACGAGAAGCTCGCTGCCGTTTGCGGTCTATTTGCCGCTTCTATGTCCGGTATAAAAATGTCCGGTATAAAATCCGTCGCTATTGATCTTTTTCTTCCAGACCAGCCTCTTTTCTGAGTACCTCGTCCAGTTCAACCACGTCGACAGCGACCCGGTTGACTGACGATGTATGCAGTAGGCCGCCCAGCGACAGGCCACCCAGCAGGCTCACATCTTTCCCCTGACGGCAGATCTCGACCACAATCATGGAGATATTTTTGCTGCCCTCTTCACGGTCCCTTTCAGGTAGTTCAGGGAGGTATTCTTCTTCCGGCAGGGTTTCACTTTCCGCACACAGTGCCTCTGCCGTGCCCCTGCTCAACTGCCAGTGCAGCTCACCAGTCTGGCGCACGTTGCTGATTAACAGCTGGTAATTACCTAAACCTTCCGTTGGCAACACCGTATCGAGCAGCCCTTGCAGGCCGTTCTCATCCAACTTCTGCTGCATCGCTAATATTGATGCGATAGCGCCCGCACGCTGTTCCATACGCGTACGTTCAAGCCCGACGGTGTAGATATCCGCACAAAGCGAGCCAATCGCCAACACAATCGGGAACGCTAACGCCGTTTCTACCGCAGTAGAAGCACGGCGAGAAAACCAGAAGCGGCGTATCCCGCTCAGTAAACGACTGGTTTTCAGTAAACGATCAGTCATTGCGCAGTTCCGTCCCAAACACATGTTTGTACTGATAGCGGAAGGTGTCACCCAGCGTTAACACCTCCGGCAGCGGCGTAATAAACGCCTTTTTAATCTGCACCGTCACGGACCACACCGGCAGCGTTGTCGTTTCCTCGCCGTTCGGGTTGTCCTGATTGCCATTGCCGTTCGTCAGCCCGCCAAGCTGGCTCAGATTGTCGAAATGCAACACGCTGACGGTTAAATCGTCTTCCTTGAGGTAGCCGTATCCCGCTTCAACCATGCGCGCCTTTAGACGGGTTCCCATCTGTTCCGCGCTGTCCGATGCGAGATTATCGAGGCGGAAAGCCTGCACGGCTTTATCCAGCGCGGCGCTGCCAGCGGCGATCACCAGCCCGATACGTGCCAGTTCAAACAGCATCATTACCCCGACCAGCACCACCGGCACCAGAAACGCCACTTCTGTCGCGATCACACCGCGCGTGCTGCGCCAGTGGCGTTCATGGCGCGGCACGATACGTTCATCACGCCACGGGCCGAGATTACGAAGCCACGCCATTACTCAGGCGTACTCAATTGCAGGCGTTGACGGCTGGATAACAGCAGCGCTTCACCACGGGATTTATCCTGCTGCATCTGCTGTAAACGCTGATTCAGCTCGTCAATCAGGCCATCAATACGCTGCGGCTGTGCAATGGTCGCCAGCGCCGAACGCGCCTCATCGTCTCTGCCGCCAGAGAGGTAGGCCAGTGCCAGATTCAATCTGCCCGTCGCGTTGCTGTCATCCACCGAACGCAGCAGCGAAATGGCTTTGTCCGCGTTGCCGCTTGCCAGCCATGAGAGCGCCAGATTGTTGAGTGCCGCGACATCTGCCGGGTTTATCTGCAACGCTTTTTCAAACAACTGACGCGCTTCGGCGTGTTTGCCAGAGGCATCCATCACCACGCCCATGCCATTGAGTGCACCCGCGTCGTTCGGCTGTGCTTTCAGCGCGCAGGTAAAGTCGGTTTGCGCCATCGCATTACGTCCTAATGCCAGCTGCGCACGACCCATTCCCAGACACACCGCCAGCGCTTCTTCCGGCGTCATTTTGTTGGTATCGCCGCCCAGTGCCTGACGTGCTCGTCCGTACAGCTCCAGCGTTTGCTGCGGTGAACGTGCCAGAGCCGCCACGCTGGCATACTCCAACATCTCTGCGCCTTTCAGCGCATCGCGGCTGTCGAGGCGTGCATACACTTCTGTCGCCGCTTCAACACGGCCCTGATCGCGCAGCAGACGTGCCAAACGCAGGCCTTCATCTTTACTGCCTTTAATCGCCATCGAGCTGCTGCATCCCGCCAGCACGGTACTGACAATCAGCAGTGCCAGCATAGGCGCGCCGCGCTTAAGTTTTGCTACCAGATCGACCATCTTCGATAACTCCATCGGTTGTAACCGTTGTGATTTCCGGCACATACCGGGAATCGATGTTTTAAAAATCAATGTGTTGTAAATAAAATGCTATTGCGCCAGCAGGCGGACCACGCGTACCAGTGCAGGCGACGCCATAATGGCGATAATCGGTGGCAGGATCAGCGCCATCAGCGGCACGCTCAGCTGCGCAGGCAATTTACCGGCCTTCTCTTCCAGACTCAGAATCAGCGTCTTGCGGCTTTCATCCGCAATCGTGCGCAGCGCCTGAGACAACGGCGTACCGTAGCGCTCCGCCTGAATCAGCGTCGCCACCATACTTTCGATCTCGCTGACGCGGGTTCGCTCCGCCAGATGCTTCATCGCCAGCGTACGATCCGACAGGATCTGTAATTCGGCGGCGGTGTAGTGCAGTTCATCCGCCATTTCTGGTGAAGACAGCCCCAGCTCTTTCGATACCACCTGCAATACGCGTCCGATAGGCAGACCGGCTTCGGCGCAAACCACCATCAGATCCAGCGCATCCGGCACCGCACGCGCCAGTTTTTCGCCCCGGCTTGCCGCACGCCATTTCAACCACCATTCCGGCACCATCGAACCGACAAAGAAGCCAATCAGCCCCGCCGCGACGCCCGTCAGGCCTGCGCGGTCAGCGGGTGGCAACCATCCCCACACCAGCGCGATAGCGAGCAGCGCCCCGGCAGCAAATTTTCCCATCACCAGCCAGCCCACCGCTTCGTTGCGGCGGAGCCCGGCGAGATCCAGCAGGCGGCGCAGATTGCGGCGATCGCGATCCGATCCTGAAAGGCGCTCGCCCTGGGTGGCGAGAGGCTGTAACAGCTTTTCCAACAGGGGGGATAATGCAGTTCCCTGGCCTCTCAGGATGTTTTCCTGAGAGGCCGCCTCTATAGAGGCGCTGGGTAAATGCCCGCGCATGCGGACTTCCAGCTGTTTGTATTGTTGGATTTTATGTTGTGTACGGGCCAGATAGATTCCCGCCACCATCAGCACAAGCGCCAGCAGCAGTAAGGGATCGTCAAAAACAGTCATGAGTAGCTCTCCCTTTACCCTATCCGTTTAACCATCACGTGCGTGATCAACATACCGACCGAGACGCTGCACAAGGCGTAAATCAGTACCGTCGTTCCTACCGGATCGGAGAATAAGAAACTGAAATCCTCCGGTGACTTCATGTACAGATAGGCCAGACAGCCGGGGAACAGTGCGGCGACAATCTTGGCGGATGCCCGCGCTTCCGACGTTTTGGATTGCACTTTCAGTTGCAATTCACGACGTTCACGCAGCGTAGCGGACAGACGCTCCAGCGTTTCCCCCAGTCGCCCACCCGCTTCCTGATTGATGATCAAAATCACCACGAAGAAACGGTATTCGGACATCGGCACCCGTGTAGCCGAGGCCTGGATCACCTGACGCAGCGGAATCCCCAGCCGCAGCCAGTGATCGATCGTCTTGAATTCATTCGCCAGCGGCCCGGTCAGGTGCTCCGCGACAATTGAGAAGGTATTCGCCACCGGTACACCGGCACGGCAGCTGCGGGTAATGGCATCAATGGCTTCCGGCAGGCTTTCGCGCAGCGCTTTCAGGTGTTTTTGCAGCGTCGAACGGAATAGCAGCATGCCGATGCTGATAAACAGCATCAGCGTAAATATCAGCCCCATTGTGAGCGGCAGCAGGGTCCGTTGTCCCAGAATCATGCCGAGAATCAAGCTCACCGCCGCCAGCGAAAGAGAGCGCTGGAGCAGGTTCTTTTTCCAGCCGATGAACGTCATCTGCGCCCAGAGGATCGCCAGCCAGCGCCCAATAACTGGGACACCCATCAGCGGCGTTCTGATTTCGTCACGCAGAATGGAATCAGACGCTACGGTGGCAGCCGACGGGCTGACCTCGTTCAAAATCTGCTGCCAGCGTTGTTCGCGCTGCATGCGCTGCTGCCGTGACTTTTTCCAGGCGTTGACCGCCAGAAACAGCATCAGCACGCTGCAAAATACCAGCAGCGTGATCAGATTCAGGCGTAAATCACTCATCGGCGTCTCCTCAGCCCGTCATTGCGCATCAAACAGATGCGCTTTATCGCTGTAGAACTGCGGACGCTGAATGTGCTGAACATATTCACCGGTCAACAGACCCTGTCCATCCATCCCCTGAATGTTGAAGCTGAACAGATCCTGAAGCTGAATGACTTCGTTCTCCATGCCACACACTTCGGTGATGGATACCACGCGGCGCATGCCGTCGCGCATACGTTCGATCTGCACGATCAGGTGAACCGCACTGGCGATCTGACGGCGGATCGCCATCAGCGGCAGCTGCATGTTCGCCATCATCACCATGTTTTCCAGACGCTGTATCGCATCGCGCGAGGTATTGGCGTGCACCGTACACAGCGAACCGTCGTGACCGGTGTTCATCGCCTGCAACATGTCAAAACTTTCGCCGCCGCGCACCTCACCCAGAATGATGCGGTCAGGGCGCATACGCAGGGCGTTACGCATCAGATCGCGCTGATCGACGCGGCCCGTGCCTTCGGCGCTGACCGGACGCGTTTCCAGCCGCACCACGTGCTCCTGCTGCAATTGCAGCTCGGCGGCATCTTCGATGGTGATGATGCGATCGGTACTGCCGATCTTCTGCGACAGCGCATTCAGTAAGGTGGTTTTACCCGCCCCCGTTCCGCCCGAGACAATCACGTTAACGCGCGCCTGCATCGCTTTGTTCAGGACATCCGCCATCGCATAGGACATGCAGCGGCGCTCTGCCAGCATTTCCAGCGACAGGTTGCGACGCATAAACTTACGGATCGAGATCGTGGTGCCGTCGATCGCCAGCGGATAGGTGATAACGTTGACGCGGCTACCGTCCGGCAGACGCGCATCTACCATCGGGCTGGCTTCGTCGATACGACGCCCCACCGCAGCGGCAATACGCTGCGCGGTGTTAAACACATGCTCTTCATCAATGAAGGTAATCGGCGACAGTTCCAGCTTGCCAAAACGCTCGACAAACACCTGACCGGCACCGTTGACCAGAATATCGTTGACCGTGTCATCCGACAGCAGCGGTTGGATCGGCCCGATCCCAGTCATCTCATCCAGCATTTCGGTGGCGATGGCTTCCTCTTCCTGGCGAGAAAGCTGCAAGCGCTGCTCATCACAGATGCGGCGGATCACCGTTTCGATCTGCACCAGCAGCTTGTCGCGTCCCATCATCGCCGCTTTACCCGCGTCGATCTGATCGTAGAGCTGTGCGCGGATAATCCGACGCTGGCTGTTTCGGTTGTCCGTCTGGCGGGCAGCCGGTGCCGCTCCAGAAGAGGTATTCGCCGCAGGCTGTGTGCGGTTCTCCGCAGCCGGGCGCGTTTTCAGTTCTGCCACATTGGCAGCAGGCGCAGGCTGAGGCGTGCTTTTTCCTGCTTCACTTTTTTGCAGGTTATTCTTACGAATCAACATGTCCGTAACCCTTTGAAAAACGGTGAACGCTGAACATCATCAGGCGCGTTTTAACCAACGCGAGAACCAGCGTTTTTCCGCCGGTCTGGCACGTACGCCGCAGGCCAGATCGACCAATTGGCGTAATCCCTGCTGGAAAGCGGGTGCCGCGGCCAGATTCAGTGCGCCGAGCGTCAGGCTCTGTGACAGCGCGTGACCCGCATTCGGCAGCACGACATCAATCTTCCGGCCGGTAAATTGTTCGAACTGATCGCGGCTTAACGGCGCGGTCGTAGCAAAACGGCTCTGGTTATGTACCAGCAACAGACGCTGTCCTTCGCTTTCGTCGCCGATCTCATTCAGCACGCGCCGTACATTACGCGCATCCTGAAGCGTCAATTCCGTCACGATGATGCGCAGATCCGCGTAGGTCAGCACGTCGAGTGCACCGGTCGGGTAGCTACTGGGCAGATCCCAAATCACCTGATTGAACATGCGGCACAGCGCACCGCCAAGATTCAGCACGTTATCGACGTCAACCGGGGCCAATTCTCCCAGCTCTGGCTTCTGTGCCAGCAGGTGCAGACGGGTATCCACGCGCAGCATGGCGCGTTGCAGCAGTCGGGTATCCAGTTCCTGCGTTCCCAACACCGCCGCCAAACCCGCGTCATCGGTTTGCCCCTGCAACAGCAGTTGGTCGCCGTTACGACGGTCAAAATCCACCAGTGCCACAGGCAAATGACGCTCGCCGGACAGCAGGCGGCTCAGCCCCATCGCCACGGTACTGGCACCACTTCCGCCGCTGGCGCTGACGACCGCAATCGTCCTGCCCATGCGGGCATATTCCGGTCCGGCCTGTTGGCCTTCACACTTCGCCAGCGTTGCCGCCAGCAGATCCAGCGTGAACGGCTTCACCAGATAATCCACCACGCCCGCCTGAAGCAGGGCGCGGTACAAGCCGACATCCTGTTCTTTGCCCGTCGCAATCACCTGACTGGTGGGGCCGCAGACGCTCAGCAGCTCTTCGAGTGCCGGAAGCGGCCAGTGCGCCCCTTCCAGATCCACCAGCAAAATGCGCGGCGGGACATTCAGTTCACACCATTGACGCGCCGCAGCGATACCGCCGGACATCACCGGTACATCCGGCTGTTTCAGGCGAGTAAAGAGATCGCCGATATCGGCTACGTCGCGTACGTCATTGGCAAACGCCACCAGCGGTAACGCCAGTTCTTCACCATCGTTAGGGGTAATTTCACTCATGGAATGTCACGCCCTTAATCTTCTTCAAAGTTAATGTCGATGAGCTCTTTCACTTCATCTTTGTGATAGCGTTCGATGCTATTGACCGCCGCCACGCCATCCGCACTATCCAGCGCTTTGGCCTGAATCAGATCGCGTGGTTCGGCGACCATCATCGCCAGATTGTTTTGCGTGGCGCAGCCGAGAGAACCAATTGCCTCATAGGGCTTCACCATCAGCTGATTGGGGTCGTTGATCGTGCAGCGGGTGGTTTTGACCACCAGCGCCTCGGAGATCACTTCCAGATCGCCATTCTGTCCACTCGCCGTAGAACGGCGCATCTGCTTCACATTCTGTGGATTAGCACCGGCGTTTTTCAGCACGGTAGCCAGTCGTCCTGCCATCTGCTCACCGCTTGTGCTGTGCGGGATAAGCGTCAGCGTCTGTGCGGATAGCCGTCCCTGATCCTTCAGCATGATATTCAGCTGTTTCAGGGATTCAGGAAGGAACCCGCGCCCGTTCGGTGCAACCAGTAACGGTACTGATACCGATGAAGGCTGGACGGCAATCGGTTGAAGCCCAGGCTGATCGAAGCGCTGCATACGGACGTCGTTAATCGGCTTATTCCATCCACATCCCGCCAGCAGAACAACGGCGGTAAGCACCGCCACACGCATGTGCAGTGGGCGAAGCTGAGGGTAACTGTTGTTGATCGTTTTCATGTTTTATTGCCCCTCGCGGACTCAGTAGAGATAGCCGATAGATGCAGAGCGCGGCATGGACGAATCCAGCATTTTCACGCCTTGTCCCGGCGTCTGAAGATCGCCCGCGTTAACCGGCTCAACGACATAGGCGGTCGCGATAATCACCAATTCCGTTTCTTCCTGACTGGTAGCTTCGCTTTCAAACAGGCGGCCAAACATCGGAACGCTGCTTAATCCCGGCACGCCGTTGATCGTCTGGCTACCGGCGCTGCGCAGCATCCCCGCCAGTGCAAAACTCTGTCCGCTGGCTAGCTCTACCGTGGTATCCGCACGGCGTACGGTTAAGGCCGGAATGCGCGATCCACCTTCCAGCTGTACGGAACCGACGTCGGTTAGCTCACTGACTTCCGGTGCAATGTGCAGGCTGATGCGATTAGCAGACAGCAGAGTTGGCGTCATGCGCAGAATCACACCGTAGGATTTGTAATCGATACTGACGCTGTTGTTGGTGATCAGGACGATTGGCACTTCGCCCCCTGCGGCAAACGCAGCGGTTTCCCCTGACATCGCCGTCAGGTTGGGTTCAGCCAACACGGTCGCCATGCCCTGCTGGTTCATCGCGGTTAACAAGCCACTCAGTCTGGAACGGCCGAAGTTCAGGAAGCCCGCATCCGTTGGGTTAGCAAATCTCCCGGTCGTGGCGTTGAACAGATTAAGACGCGATCCGCTGCCTGCGGTCATGTTGCCGCTGCCAGTGCTCAGTGATGCCGCCCAGTTGAAGCCCAGTTCGCTGGTTAACTTGCGGGACACTTCCACCACGCGCACCTGAATATTGATTTGCGAAGGCGTTTTGATTTTTAGCTGGTTCACTACGTTACCGGACGTTTCGCTGGAGCCCGGCAGTCTTTCGCCACCGCCTCCACCGCCGCCCTGACCACCGCCTACAGATGACTTGATGTAAGTCTGTATGCTGTCAATGACGCGTTTGGCATCCTGCGGGGTATCGACGCTACCGCGCACAATCACACCGCTGGGAATCGAGGCTTCCAGTTGGATATCCGCACCGGGGAATTCACGCTTCATGCGCTCACCCAGCGCTTTCAAATCATGCTCGGATACCAGACGAATGGCGTTGATCACATTGCCATTTTCATCCATCGCGTAGAGCGTGGTAGTACCGACGTTTTTGGCGTAGACAAACAGGTTACCCGGTGAAGGCAATTCGAAACTGGCAATACTCGGATCGGCCACCAGCACGCTGTCCGGCAGCGCATCAAGATGCAGTAACCGTCCCTGATTCACAGTCAGGTGCACCTCATCGGTTACCGGCGCTACCGATACCCCAGCCGCCAGCGTGGTTGCAGGCAACATCATCGTCGTCAGCGTGACAGGCAATACCGCATTAAACAGGCCAGCGGCCAGCAATCGTTTGCACGTACCCCGAAAGTCCGATTTCAAAAACAGCGAAAACATCGTCATTTACTTAATTTCCGTAATGGGCTTCATTTTTCCATGAGCAGCTCGCGGCTCTCCCCGCAGGCTGTCAGATTGCGTACTCGTTCTATCGGGAGGGGAACGTCACCACGTCTTTTTGCTCAGCACGATACGTTTTGACCTTATGACCCCCGCTGGAAAACGCACCGTAGATGTCCGTCGCCTGTGGCACGGTCGTCACAAGTGGACGCCCCGTCAGCGGATCGGCCGCTTCATCCGGCGTGGCGCTGCGCAGCGCCAAGTGCAGCATGCCCAGCTCTTTGGCAACAGCCAGCACTTCGGCCTGCTGCGGGGTCACTTCCAACGTGACGGTTTGGTAAGTCGCCGTTCGCGAACGGGTGCCTGCCGTGGCAGATTCACGGCTTTTCGCCGTGGCACCCAGCCCGCTACCGTCTTCCGCACTGACATCCGTACGTGGGTAGATCGGTGCATCGGTTCGTTCATTCAGCGCCAATACACGCAAGTCGCGCACGATGGTCTGCGAAGCCAAAAGCGGCATAACAATGGGCTGGAGACGACTTGGCGGCAGCTCTGCCTGATCGTCTCTTTTCATACTGAGGATGATGTCGACACGGTCGCCCGCCGTCACTAATCCGGCATTGCTGGCAACCGCACTGGTCGGAACGGAAATGGCACGCATGCCTTTACGCAGTACGGCAGCGACAAAACCCGGCTCATTCGGCTTAACCAATACGTTACTGGTCAGTGGCGCACCTTCCGCGATGGTTTCACGCAGCGTTGCGCCAAATAGCAGAGACTGGCTATCCTGGCCGCGAACGAAGTTAAACGAACGGGAAACTGATTCATCAGTGGTTTGCCAGCGCAGTGATGCGGAATCAATGAAATCACCAGGGTGAAGATCTTTCGCCGCGACCAGAACAGCGATCGGTTCCGGCGCTTTAACCACTGCCGGAGGCGGCGCAGGGGGTTCAGAAGAGAGATGGCTACGCACCATCAGCGCAACAATGCCTGCCAGCACGAGTGCGCCTGACAGTACGTATGTAGAGTTCACTTTCATTTCAACTTGCCTACCCTAGCGTGTGTGTCTTAAAGCTGCGACAGAATTAAAACAAGGGAAAAATCAGGACATACATCGCGCCGAACGCAATGGCGACGCCGTAAGGTATGCCTTGAGAAAGATCGGCGGGCAACGCGGGTGGCATAGGCAACCGACTCTTGAATATCCGGTTGGTGGTTTGAATGCCCATCGCCACCGCTGTGGGTACGGTATTCAGCAGCGGCAAGCTAAGCGCCAGAACACCGCCAGCCAGCGCCGTCACCATGACGAAAACGATCTGGTGTCCTTGCCCAACCCACAGGCACAGCACACTCATCAGCTTGACATCCCCGGCGCCTAATCTGCCGGTGAGGAAAAGCAAAAATCCCACAACCAGTACTGCCGCCGCGCCTGGCAGCGCCCAGAGCGTTTTCTGTAGTGCCAACATATCTAACGCGCCGGATTGCAGGACATGTGAAGCGCTGAAAAACAGCCAGCCCAGCAATAAAATCAGTACCGCCTGATTCGTAATTTTGCGTACTAACAGGTCGGTACTGATACACCACAGCAGGCACCCCATCAGCAGTACCGTCTGCGGCCAGTGCGCGTAATCCGCCATCTCGTACTTATTTCGCTGCGCCGGATGTACCGCCGCTGGTGCCCGTACCGGTGATTTGATCGGCGATTTGGCTGAATTTCTCATTCAGCGCTTTCACGAAGATACCGTCACCGCCGAAAATAGCGCCGATAGCTGCCGCCATCGCCGCTGCAAGAATGCCGTATTCGATTGCCGTTACACCGCTCTCGTCACGCAGGAAAGAACGCAGTTTCGCTTTCATATTTTTCATGGGAAGACTCTCTAATCCGCAGGCAAAGAAATCATGGCCTACTCGGAAATTCGGGGGGAGCCATGATGATAATAAGATTAATAATGAGACTTATTATCAAGAGCCGCAAGCAGTAGAACATTAATATTCGTTAATCTTTCCATACAAAAAATTATCAATATAAATCAATAATTAACACACTTTACATTGCAGGAAAAATTAATAAATATTCATGTTTTTTGCAGGGATATTCATAAACAATCAAGAGAAAATCGTCGTGGTAAGCAGAGAAAACCCACTTACCACGCGTCGTATTCATCGAGGAAAAAAGAGGATTAGCAGCGATTAAGGCACAGATAAACGTTCAGTCCCGGCTCTGAGGAGTCCAGATAGAGTTTGCCACCGTGCAGGTCGGTAATTGCCTGAACCAGAGATAATCCCAGCCCGTAGCCAGACTGAAACCAGGTATCCAGCCGCTGAAAGCGTTGTAACGCTTTAGCATGCAGCGCCGGCGGAATACCCGGACCGCGGTCAGCAACGCTCAGGGCGATCCAGCCACGGTACAGCGTCACGCTCAACGTGATGTATTTTCCCTGCGCCGCGTATTTCAGCGCGTTCTCTACCAGATTGGCCAATGCCTGAAACAACAGCGCCCGGTCGCCAAAGAGCTGAATTCCGGCTTTAATTTCAATCTTCAGGCGACAGCCGCGCTCTTCCGCCAGCGGCTGATAATATTCGGCAATTTCTTCCAGCAGTTGGCGCGCTTCAATGTTCTCAAACTGGTGCACACAGCGCCCACTTTCGATTTCACCGATGCGCATCACGGTACGGAATAGCCCGAGGATTTTATGCACCTCGTCCACCGCCAGATTCAACTCATCACGAATGTCGTTATCCAGCCCTGCCCGCTCTGTCAGATTGAACAGGCGATTTTGCAGATGCGTCAGCGGCGTACGCAGTTCATGCGCAACATGGCTGGAGGTACTGCGCACCTGCTCCATCAGGCGCTCAATGCGTTCCAGATTCTGGTTAATATCGGCACTCAGGCTGTCAAAATCATCGTCGTAAGGCGACAGCGGCATACGCACCTGTTGTTCACCGCTGCTGTAGCGATGCAGCGCCGCACGGATTTTCTCCACGCTGCGCAAGCTGCGTAAGCTGAAATGGCGGCTGACAAACAGGCAGAAAAGCAGCACGACAAACAGTCCCGCCCCCGCCACGAGCGGGATGGTCCTCACCCTCTCTAACATGGGCCGAATGTTGTAAGCGGTAAACAGCACGCCCCCGTCATCCAACATCACGGACAAACCGATCAGATCCGGGTCGTCAGAGCTGGAGATTTCGGCTTTAAGACAGCTGACATCCATCTGGCAATCGGTATGCTGCCGCATTTCCAGAGGGTGTGAGTTTGCAGAATGGGGAGGGAGTGGATGCGCTCTTAATGGATGATTGTGATACAGAATATCACCGTGTTTATCCATCACCAGAAACAGCGGTAATTCATCCCCTTTCGCGCGATTATCCTGCCGTAATTGCGTAATCAGGCTATCGGCATTCGTTAAACGCGACTGCATCGAATAGTCGTAAATATTACCCAGAATAACTTCGCGGACATGCGTTCTAATCAGCGTTTCACTTAATGAACTGAAGCCGACAATACACATCAGCATCATCAATAAGAACAGAAAAACAATGGTTATTGCCTGGCGAAAATTAGAGGTGCACAAAAAGCCGGGATATTGGCTTGCCCCCAGTAATTGCCAGTGTTTTATTTTTACCTGCCAGCGCTGCCCGAGCTTCTTTATTTTTATTTTATTCAGCGTGGCTGCCAACATCGGTTTTGTCCTTATCTACCGCGCCTAATGCGTAGCCCATCGCTCTTAGCGTTTTAATTAATGGACGCGGGAAGCCTTTATCAATTTTTGCCCGCAGTTTTGACATATGAACGTCGATCAGATTGGTCTGCGGATCAAAATTATAACCCCATACGCGCTCTAACAGCATCGTACGCGTAATCGCCTGCCCCGGATTTTCCATCAATATAATCAGCAACTTGATCTCTTTATCGGTCAGGTCGATGCGCTTACCACCGCGCCATGCAACGCGCTGCATACGGTCAAGCTGCAGGTCTTCAAAGGTCAGCATAGAAGGATTATCGACATGGCGTTTACCGCGCCGCGCCATAATATCCAGACGTAATCTAAGCTCATTAAAATTAAAAGGCTTGCCGAGATAATCCTCCGCACCAAGCTCTAAACCCATCACCCGATCGACATCACGATCCAGCGCCGAGAGCAACATAATAGGCGGATGACGTGAGCCTTGTAATTCACGTAATACCGTAAATCCATCCATGATGGGTAACATTCTGTCTAACAGAACGACATCATAAACTTCATCCTTGATCGCTTTTAATGCGTGTGCGCCATCGTGCACCATTCGGCAAGAATGGCCGTGGGAATGTAATTTAGACCCCAGCCAATGGCACAGCACAGAATCATCATCAACCACTAATACACGCATAATGTTCCCCTATAAACGTGGCTTATTACATAATTAATTCAGGGTTAATGTCCGTTTATTTTATCTGGTCCTTCAAACAGCCATTCACCCCACACGATGTTGATACCGTGCGGGCCGTTTTGTGCTTCTGGTTTTTTAGTTTTCTGTTTTTTTACTGCTCTACTTTTCACTTATGAGAAAAGTCCTACGGATAATAACAATCATTATCATTTAGTGACAAGCAGTTTACAATCGCCTGACGTCGTTCTTAGGCTGGGCGCATAAAAAACATCCCCATCGCTTACGCCATGGGGATGCAGAGGAAGAAAAGAGAAGAGAAAGAAATCAACGCGGTAACGGGGATCGTCTCACCGCGTCTTACTCATTTTCGATCAGAAGCGCTTCCATCAGATCGAGGTCGCGCAGCATTTTTTGCAACGTCTCATTGCTGATTTGCTGCGTGGCACGCAGGTGATACAGCTCCGCACGTTCGGAATTCAGCGCGGTCAGACGAAAACGCCGCTCCAGATTCTCAATCAGCAGGCCATTTTCAGGATCGTCTTTATCAATGAGCCGTCGGCGCAGATTACCAATGACGCGCGCGCTGACTTCTTTCAGCACCTGCTCATCAATGTTTTCCTCTCGATCGGCGGCCAGACGCTCCTCCATTTTGTGCATACTTTTGATCGCCACTTCTGCCACCGCCATGCGTGCCATGCGGATTTCTTTGGCATGCGCGGCTTTGTCCGCGACCACCACACCACGCAGCAGAAACGGCAACGCCAGCACGCCACACAACAGAGAAAACAAAATAACGCCCGTAGCGATAAACACCAGCTGATAGCGTGATGGGAACGCGGTGCCATCCGTCAGCAGCAGCGGAATGGATAGCACGCCCGCCAGCGTAATCGCCCCTCGCACGCCGGCAAAGGACGCAATCCACAGCTCGCGCGTGGAAAACTCGGCAAAGATCATCGGGCGCTTTTTCTGGATGTGCGTGCTGTATGTTTTCATCACCCACAGCCAGCAGAAACGCAGCAGCAGCAGCGCACCATAGATAATCACGATATCGGTAAACAGCATCCAGGTTTCAACCGTTGGATCCAGCTCTGCCTGCGTTACCGAGGTTTCCAGGATGTCCGGCAATTGCAGGCCCAACATGATGAACACCATGCCGTTAAACACAAACTCCAACATCGACCACACGCCGTTCGCACGCAGCCGCATCGTCAGCGGCGCGCTACGAATGACGCCCGATTGCCCGATGGTCATCCCCGCCGCCACCGCCGCCAAAATGCCCGACACACCGATGTGTTCGGCAATCAGATACGAGGCGAAAGGTAGCAGCAACAGCAGCACGATCTGCGTCGCGGCATCATCACCGCTCCAGCGGCTGATAGCGCGCAGCGATTTACCGAATAGCCAGGTCACGCCGACGCCCGCCAGTAGCCCGCCCAACGCAACCTGCATGAATTCCAGCGTCGCACCGGAAACCGTAAACACCATCGTACCCATCGCAATCGCGACAGCAAATTTCAGCGACACCAGACCGGACGCATCGTTCATCAACGCTTCGCCCTGCAAAATGCCCATCAGCTTTTTCGGAATACGATCTTCACCGACGATGCCAGACAGCGCGACGGCATCCGTCGGCGACAGCACGGCGGCCAGCGCAAAGGCCGCAATCAGCGGCATGCCCGGCACCATCCAGTAGATGAAATAGCCGATGCCCACCACGGTAATCAGCACCAGAACCAGCGCCAGACCAATAATTTCCCGGCCATGCCTCAGGAACTCACGCGTCGGCGTTTTCCAGCCGTCGGCAAACAGCAGCGGCGGAATGAAGAGCACCATAAACAGCTCGGGATTGAAATCAACGTGCAAACCAAACTGGGGCCAGGCAAGGATGGCACCAAGCGCGATTTGCATTAAAGGCAGAGGGATTTGAAAAGGTAAAATGCGGGTAACGACCCCGGACAGGGATACAACCAGGGTCAAAATAAGAATCGTAAAAAATATTTCCATGCTTTCCTTAGACGTACTCCTAAATCAAAAAATTCTGCCTGTTAGCGAGCAAACTGCTCTTCCATATTTAACGCATTTAGCTCGGTATGAAAATGGATTTCTGGGTGAAGAAGAAAAGTAATTACTTCTCTGATTATCACACAAGTAACATCAACCCAAAGCCAATAAAAAGGCACATAAAATCGCGTTTGGCGTCGGAAACGATAAGGAAGGGAAAGAGGAAGGAAAGACGAGGAATGACAGACCTTTTGGACGGCGCCAGAAGGTCTGTTGGAAAGGATTACAGCGCCCAGCCGCCAGCGTAGAACACCACCAGCGCGACAGCAATCACCACGGTGCCGATGTTCAGTTTACGCCATTCGCCGGAGAAAATGCGGCCTAATACCAGCGCGCCAAAGCCCAGCATGATACCGGTCACGATGTTACAGGTCAGCACGATGAATACGGCACATACCAAACCGGACATGGCATCGACGAAGTCATCAAAGTTCAGTTTGGAGACGTTGCCCAGCATCAGCAGGCCGACGTACATCAGCGCGGGGGCTGTGGCATAGCCAGGCACCAGATACGCTAACGGAGACACAAACAGCAGCAGCAGGAACAGGACACCGACAACGGTTGCCGTTAAGCCCGTTTTACCACCGGCTGCCGTACCCGCTGCGGATTCGATGTAAACCGCTGCCGGAGACGTTCCGACCAGACTGGAGAAAATGCTGCTCACGGAGTCTGCGGTCAGGGCTTTACCACCGTTGATGATTTGTCCGTCTTTATCCAGCAGGTTCGCCTGTCCGGCTACCGCGCGGATCGTACCCGTGGCATCGAACACGGCGGTCATCACCAGCGCCAGCACGCTCGGCAGAACCATCGGCTGCAATGCGCCCATGATATCCAGACTGAAGATCAGCGACGAACCGTCAGCCGCCGTCAGGCTCGGCAGCGCAAAGAAGCCAGCGTATTTTACATTCGGGTCAAAAATCAGCCCCAGAATAGAGATCGCGATGATAACCAGAAGAATACCGCCCGGTACGCGACGCTTCTCTAAACCGATAGTCGCCGCCAGCCCCAGCAGGGACATAATGACAGGGAAAGAAGTGAAATCACCCAGCGCGACTGGCAGGCCGTCAATCGGGTTTTTTACCACCAGACCGACACCGTTGGCGGCAATAATCAGCAGGAACAGACCGATACCAATCCCCGTACCATGCGCCACGCCCATCGGCAGATTACGCAAGATCCAGGAGCGGATACCCGTGACGGAAATGATGGTGAACAGCACCCCCATCAGGAAAATCGCACCCAGCGCTACAGGAATGCTGATTTGTTGCCCCAGCACCAGACTGAACGCGGTGAATGCCGTCAGCGAAATCGCACAACCAATCGCCATCGGCAGATTGGCCCACAATCCCATCAGCAGCGACCCCAGCCCGGCAACCAGACAGGTTGCAACGAACACGGCTGCCGGCGGGAAGCCGGCCTTGCCCAGCATACTCGGCACCACAATCACGGAGTAAACCATCGCCAGGAACGTCGTCAGGCCAGCTAACACTTCCTGACGCACGTTACTGCCGCGCTGTGTAATTTTGAAAAAAGCATCAAGCGAGCCTTGCGAGCCTGCCTGACGGGTGGTGTTTGACATGGTGGTATCCCCTGAAATGCCATTATTATTTAAGATCGATTCTGACGGTTCCCGCGGCCTTGTTCCGCGAACGCACCAGCATCGCTGGCGCATCATGAACCGTATAACCCCGCACGCAAACGATTAACTCGCTGGATGCAAAGCTGGAAAACGTTGCTATATCAAGACACTGCTGTATCAAAAACAGGCTGAACTAAAGCAAGCTGGATAAGACGGTGTCAGGCAATGTGAAGCGCGTGATTATCCCGCTTCACCCGCGCTTATTTCAACTGCTAATCGAGACAATTTACCTATCTCACGTCATCTGTCCGATAACGAAGCGCACAGCCAGTACAGGTAATGCTCAATCAGGCCACCCGCAGAAAATGGGTCAGTATGAAGAAAAAGCAGAAAGGGTTCTTAGACGGAAATCAAAACAGCGGTTTACTCCTCACAAACTGATCGTTCATTTTTTTGTGATTCGCATCACAAAAAAGTTGACCACCCGTATCAGTGCGAGTATTCTTAAAAACGTGAACAGCATCACAGAAAACAAATCAACTAACAACGAGGAAATGACCATGAAACTGCTGAACAAAATCATCGCTATGTTTGAAAACATCAACATCAACTTTGGTACTTTCAACCAATAATTATTTAAGAATCGTGGGGATAAAAAAGATGCGCGTTGTCCGCAAAATCAATCAAATATTAAAAGCGTTGGGCAAAACCTATCGCGGTGTTAACCCCCACGCTATCTTCCGTTAATCGTACTCAAGTACGTTAACCACCCTAAAATGGCTGCCATCCGGTAGCCATTTTTGTTTCCGGTATTCTCTGTGTTTTACGGCGCGACATACGGATGATGCTGACGCCAATGCTCGGCGATATCCTGACGGCGGCAAATCCATACTCGCTCATGCTGTTGAACGTAATCCAGAAAACGCTGTAACGCACGAAAACGGCCTGGGCGCCCTAGCAAACGACAGTGCATCCCGATGGATAGCATTTTAGGTGCGGTTTCACCTTCCTCGTAGAGCACATCAAAACTGTCTTTCAGATAGGTGAAAAACTGATCTCCGCTGTTAAACCCCTGTGGTGAGGCAAAACGCATATCATTAGCATCCAGCGTATACGGCACGATCAGATGCGGCTGCACCTCACCATTGCTTTTTTTGACTGGCATCCAGAATGGCAGATCGTCACCGTAGTAGTCGCTGTCGTACCAAAAGTTGCCGTTATCGACGACCAACTGGCGGGTATTAGGACTGTCGCGGCCGGTGTACCAGCCAAGCGGAGCCTGACCAAATAACGTCGTCAGCACAGTAATGGCTTTATGCATGTGCTCGCGTTCGGTGTCGATATCCATATGCTGGTAATGAATCCAGCGCCAGCCGTGGCTCACTACGTCATAATTAGCCAACTTGATCGCCTCGACCACGGCGGGGTTGCGCGCCAATGCCATTGCGACACCGAATACCGTCAACGGTAACCCGCGACGCTGAAACTCATTATGGATACGCCAAAAACCGGCACGTGATCCATATTCATACAGCGAATCCATCGACATATGACGATCGGCATAACTCGCCGCACCAATAATATCGGACAGAAATTGCTCGGACCCGGCGTCACCATGTAAGACGTTATTTTCCGCACCTTCCTCGTAGTTCAATACAAACTGCACGGCAATGCGTGCATTTTCAGGCCAGTTAGCATGCGGGGGCTGTCCCGCATATCCAATCAGGTCACGCGGATAATCGCTCTCAATGCCGTACATCATTGCAGCAGGTGCTGTGATCATGTCCTTTCCCTTTTTTAACGCAGCGTACTAAACATGCCGCTCAGCGGCTTGGCAATCGGGTAATCCAGATCGCCCTGTTTACTGGTCGTCAATCCCAGTGCCGACAATGACTCAATCAGCTTGACGGCAGCACTGACGCCGTCGATCACAGGAATCGACAGTTCTTGCGTCAGTTCCTGCGCCAGATCGGCCATTCCACCACACCCAAGTACAATCGCTCCCACGCCATCCTGACGCAGAGACTGTATACAATATTCACGCACCTTGTTCTGTGCGATCCCGCTATCCTGTTCCAGCGCAAGCACCGGCAGATCGATCGCGTGCAGCGCAGCACAGTGATGTTCAAAGCCATAGCGCTGTAGTAAATGGCGGGCGATGATGACGGTGCGCGGTAATGTGGTAACAATCGAGAAACGCGTTGCCACCAGCGTCGCCATATGCATGGCAGCTTCGGCGATGCCGATGACCGGCTTGCTGGCCACTTCACGGGCCGCGAGCAGGCCTGGGTCGCCAAAGCAGGCAATAATGTGCCCGTCAACGCCCTGCGCTTTCCCCAGCTTCACCTGTTCCAACACGCCAATCGCGGCTATCGCTTCGTCAAAATGTCCCTCAATAGACGGCGCGCCCTGAGAAGGACACACCGCGACAATCTCCGTTCCTGGCGATGCCACAGCGCGAGCCGCGGCACCGATCGTTTCGGTCATGGCAAGGCTGGTATTGGGGTTAATCACCTGAATTACGCAAGGTTTCACGCGAGCTTCTCCTTAATATGGCCGAACAGTCGGCGGAAATCCGGCTCCACGTTGTCATCCCGGTCAAAACGCAGGCTGGCAACAATGTCATCAAAATGCTGCGTCATCGCTTCCGCTAACCCTGAGACATTTTTGTCCCGTAGTAACGCCAGCAGATCGTGGTGATCGTGGCATCGGCACCCCTGCTGCCACGGCGTGCCATAGGCCGCGATAACCAGTGATGAGCGCAACGTCAGCTGCGACACGATTCCTGTTAGCACGGTATTGCCAGAGATCGCCTGGAGTTGAATATGGAATGCAGCAGACAGGCGGATCGCTTCCGCACCGTTTTGGTCTGCGTGTGCCTGCTGCTCTGCCGCGATCAGCCGCTCTAACGCCGTCAAGTGAGGAGACTGGCAGTGCAGCACCACTTCAGACAGATTGGCACACTCAATAAAGCGGCGAGTCTGGAAAATTTCCTGCGCTTCTTCAACGGAGGGGGTCGACACCTGCGCACCACGTTTGGGCGTTAACGTCACCATCTGCACCATAGCAAGACGTTGTAAGACTTTTCTAATTCCCGTTCGGCTCACATCAAACACCTCTGCCAGCGCTTCCTCCGGCAATTTGGTGCCCGGCAGTAATTGGTGTTCGACGATAGCGTTGAGCAGAGCCTGATAGATAACATCATCTTTTTGCTGCAAAAACTGCTCATTTCCCAGTCCGTAAGTGTAGTTCATTCGCTCTTCTCGTTGTCACATTCTCATCAAATCGTACACAAAAAACATAAAATATGTATACAAGAAATTAATTTTGGCCTGATTAATGCAACTCCTTTTTTACATACATAACGTCATTCATTTCACGACTAGGGTAAAAGGAGCAGATTCCATGCCAGAAAAAATGATTACAGGTAATGGTAGCAACGCGTACAGTCCAAAACTCTGCAATGAGGATCTGGCACCGACACGTACCCAAACCTGGTCTTGGTACAATATCTTTTCATTCTGGATGTCAGATGTGCACAGCATGGGCGGATACGTGGTTGCAGCCAGCTTTTTCGCGCTGGGGCTGGCAAGCTGGCAGGTGTTGCTGTGCCTGCTTGTGGGCATCTGCATTGTGCAGGTCTGTGCAAATTTGGTCGCGAAGCCCAGCCAGATGAGCGGCGTTCCTTATGCAGTGATTTGCCGTCAGGCATTCGGTGTCTTCGGCGCAAATATTCCCGCCGTCATTCGTGGCCTCATCGCTTTTGCCTGGTACGGCATTCAGACATATCTGGCCGCGCATGCACTCATGCTGGTTCTGCTGAAGTTTTATCCTGCGCTCTCCCCACTGACACAGAGTCACTGGCTCGGCCTGTCAGCACTGGGATGGATCTGCTTTGGCATCATGTGGTTCCTGCAGGCTCTCGTGTTCTGGCATGGCATGAACGCGATTAAACGCTTTATCGATTTTGCAGGCCCGGCGGTTTATGTGGTGATGACGGCGCTTGCGATCTGGATTGTTTACCAGACCGGATGGGAGAATATTTCTTTTACGCTGACCAGCAAAACACTTACAACCAGCGAACAACTTTGGCAAATGCTCACCGCCACTGCGCTGGTCGTTTCCTACTTTTCCGGCCCGCTGCTGAATTTCGGTGACTTTTCTCGCTACGGTAAAAGCATGCAGGAAATCCGTCGGGGCAACCGTTGGGGTCTGCCGTTCAATTTTCTGCTGTTCTCTATTATCACCGTGGTGATCGTTTCAGGAACACAGTCATTATTCGGCCGCATGATTACCGACCCGATTGAAACCGTCTCGCATATTGACAGCGGCTTTGCCGTCGCGCTTGGCGTGCTGACTATGATTATCGCCACCATAGGGATCAATATCGTTGCTAACTTCGTCTCATCAGCGTTTGATTTTTCCAACTGTTCGCCGCAGCGTATCAGCTTCCGCACGGGCGGTATGATCGCCGCAGTCGGATCCGTACTGCTCACGCCGTGGAATCTCTTCAACTCGCCAGAGCTGATTCACTACACGCTCGACGTACTCGGTGCCTTTATCGGCCCGCTGTTCGGCATTCTGCTGATGGATTTCTATGTCATCAAAGGAGGGAAAGTTTATGTGGACGATCTGTTCGACGCGACGCCAAAAGGGAAGTACTGGTATCGAAACGGCTTTAATCCGAATGCGATAATGGCGTTAATTCCCGCGGTGACTATTGGGCTGATTATCACCTTCACGCCACAGTGGCGCGATGCGGCCAACTTCAGCTGGTTTATCGGCGCATTCCTTGCTGCTGGCTGCTACCGCTATCTGGCACGCCGCGAATGCGTTGGCGCGATGAAAAAATCCTTCGCTCCACGCGGGCTACTGTTAGAAAAAGAATAAAGCACCATCAGCAGTGCCGCACCGCATGAAAACCGGTGCGGCACTTCGCATCAGGCGCAGTTCTCATCAGGCATAGAGGGACACTTCCCCTGCCGGGCGGGTTTTAAAGCGACGGTGCAGCCAGAGGTACTGTTCGGGTGCACGCATGATTTCTTTCTCAATCACCTTATTCATGTAACACGCCGCAGCCTGTTCATCGTGATAAGGATAATCCTGTAATTCAGGCTGAATCACCAGTTGATAACCCAAGGCATTGGGCTTGCGAATCAGCACTGTCGTCATCATCGCCGGTTTTGCGAGACGGCTAATCGTGTACGTGCCGCTCGTGGTTGCCGCATTTTTCACCGCAAAGAACGGGGCAAAAACGCTGCCTTTAGGGCCGTAGTCCTGATCGGGAGCGAACCATACCGCTTCACCCCGTTTTAGCGCTTGCACCATGCCACGCAGATCTTTACGGTCGATCATCGCTTTGTTGGAACGAGACCGTCCCCAGGTTTGTACCATTTCCATCGCTTTATTATTGTGCGGACGGTACATCGCCATCATCGGTCGACACAGCCCCATCGCCCTACCGCCCAGCTCAAGCGACATAAAGTGAATACCAATCACCATTACGCCCTGACCTTTTGCGGTCGCGTGCTGTAAATGCTCCAGCCCTGAAACATCAAACCACTGGCGCACGCGGCGATCGGACCAGAACCAGGCCATACCGGTTTCGACTAATGCCATCCCGAGCGAAGCGAAGTTATTGTCGATCATCGCTTCTCTTTCATCGTTGGAGATCGTAGGGAAGCACAATTCAAGATTGCGTCGGGCAATCGACACCCGGCGTTTAAGAAAGATACGAGATAGACGACCTGCACTGCTCCCGAGTTTCATCAGCAGCGGATAAGGGAGTTGAACTAATAAAAACAGCACGCCAAGACCAAACCAAGTTGTCCAATAGCGCGGGTGGAGTAATGCCCTGGTAAATGTTTGCTTAATCTTCATGATACTCGTCTTTAAGTGATTAACAGCGTACCGCATAAAGAGTCGTTCTCATCGCGCTACATCTATCATGACACTTTTTTATAGGGATCGTTTCAACTGTGTGGAAAACTGTTTCTGGCCGTTATCACGCGTGAGGTTAAAAAGCAGAATAAACATGCTGATAACACAGAGGGGATTTTGAGCAGCCGATGAACGGTTAACGGCAGCGGCATCATACCCGATTCACCTTTAATAAAGGAGTGGTCGGACAAGAAATATTCGCAATATCACGCCGTCTAACGCTAACATCTTGGTATATACCAAAAAAGTGACTGGCTTTCTGGCAGCGAAAATAGGCCAGCAGCAAGCCAAAACGTAATCAAGGACTTGATGGAAAATGACTTTTTCTCTCCCTGCCCGCCTCTCTATGCTAACCATACTGATCACGGGGATTCCTGTTCTGGCGTTTGCCACAACCTTCGCTGATAGCACTTTCTTTCATAAAGACTGGGAAGTGGTTTGTGATAACACGCTAACGTGTCGGGCTGCCGGCTACTCGCCAGAAGAGAAGTACACAGGAGAAGAGGAAGATATTCCCGGTGTCTCACTGCTTCTCACACGTCATGCCGGGCAAAATACGCCAATAACGGCCGACGTTATACTCGCAGAGGTATACCAGGCAATTCCTAAAAGCACCACACTCACGCTAACCATTGACGGCGTGGATAAAGGACGACTCATCTCAACCGGAGACAACCTCTGGCAGCTCAATGAGACACAGGTTCCCCTCGTCCTACAGGCACTAAAAGGAAGCGGGAAAGTGGCGTTTCATCACAATGGCGTCGTTTCCGAACTGTCTGGGGCGGGTGCCTACGCGGTACTGCTAAAAATGGATGAGAAACAAGGTCGCATCGGGACAACGGATGCCATCACCAAAAAAGGAAATAAAAGCAGTGAGTTATCTGCTGTAACTGCCCCCGTTATCTACGCAGCAATCACTAAGCAGGAGGCATCGCGGACTCTGACGGACGCGGAACAGTCGGCTATCCAGAAAAAACTGCTCAAGACGCTAAAGGAAGATAACTGCTATGACTTTCTACCACAGGATGACAGAGCAGCAGAACCGATTGAACTCACACCACTCAATGACAGTATGTCCCTGCTCAGCACCCTTTGCTGGCGCGCGGCTTATAACGAAGGCTACGCCTACTGGGTCATCGATAACGCCATGCAGACTCAGCCACAGCTCGTGACGACAGATGGCACAGATTACGAAAACGGTGAAATTACCTCTGCGCATAAAGGGCGCGGACTCGCGGACTGCATGAGCTATAACGCATGGATATGGGATGGCAAAGCATTCCAGCAGAGCAGTGCATCGTTCACAGGCTCATGCCGTATGATCCGCCTGGGCGGCACCTGGGATTTACCCTACTGGACGACGACGGTGGTGAAACCGGGTAAATAAAAGGAATTGAGGCCACTCGCTGGCCTCAAATTCAATCATAGTAGCGGACATGTTAGCGCCGCCACGTTAATACAATCAGAGTAAAGCGCGTCAGAATAACCGCGCCTGCATTAGCTCAACAGAATCAGTCAAGAAGTGTCGTTCCATAGGAGTTATCAATCGTGCAACGCCAGTTCCCATCAGCGTCTTTCCTGAACACGTAGGTCGCTCGTCGCGTGGTGGTGACAATACTCCCCTGCTCATCTGGATAATGAAGAACGGTTTCCATGATAACTAAAGCATCTCCACCGCCCTCAATGACCTGCATATTTCCTTGTTCAACAACGAGTTGGTTTTTAAAATAATCGGCAATAGCGACAAATGCTTTTCTTATATCATCTTTGCCTCTCGCAACCATGCCTGGCTTGATAACCAGTGCCGCATCCTCAGCGTAATAACTCATCAGAGCATCAAAATTGTGCTCAGAGATTGCTTTATCACAGGCTTCAATAATTTCGCGTATCGGATGCGGTTTCATAAGCATTGACCTCAGTAACGTGGCACAGAAAATTTCATAGTATGAATAATTTCAAACTTACCATTTATCATCATTATTTTTGTTACTACCAAAATCAAAACCACCACTGCTTTTACTGCTTTTACCAAAATCAAATCCACTATTACTCTTCCCACTATCGCTCTTTCCAAAATCAAAGATAGAATCAGATGATGAACGATTATTGCTACCACTATTTTTACTAGAACTAGTAGTACCGCTATTAGTAGAATTGCCGTTATTAGACTTATTATTACCACTATTCAAAATACTACCTGCGATAAACCCCGAAAGAAAACCTCCACCATTATTACTTGATCGATTGTGATATATCGTCCTTGGTGGATTATTACGACGTTCCTCATCTTCCATCATCCTTTCTTGCTCACGAATTTCTTGTTCTCTCTTATGTGCTGCGCTCGCTTCCATCTCCCTGTTGATCCGCAAATCCTCTTCAATTAACGCTCTACGCTGGGCTTCCATTTTATCTCGATAGATTTGCTTTTCTTTCTCAAAAAGCCCCTCAAAGAAATAAAACCCCATAATTATTGCCTTTAATTTATCAGCAATTCTTTCAGAAACCACATTATCATAATAAACATTAACATCAGTTGCTCTCATCCAAATCTCATTATTATCTTTTTGAATTTCGACAAAGGAATGAGAAACATTCTTTAATGAAATCCTCAACATGGAACTATAGTTCCCTGGTGATTCATTAATAACATCATCAATCTTTTTAAGCCTATCACATAAAAACGTCAAACACGTTTTTTCTATTTTTTCAAATAGCTCTTTACCATGCTTACTTTCAACACCATTCATATGGAATTTAGTTTTTTCAACAGCCTGCTTTATCATATTCCGTTCAGTAACATGACACTCTGATAACTCATCTAATTTAGTAATTTCGTCTGCAATGCTTTGCCGACCTTTATCCAAAAGCGCTTCCATTATAGAAACAAGCTCTTGTTTTCTCTCTTTATATTTAATAATAATGCTTTCGCTATCGAACTCACGAGGCAAATCCAGTTCGATATATGAAATATCCTTAGATAACATATCATCTAATTGTGTAGCCAAGCTCAATGATTTAATTCTTTTTAATTCTTTTTCTTTCGCTTTATTAAGCCCCTCCTTCTCTTCTTTAAATGAGGAATAGACACAACAACAGAGGAAAAGGGCGATAAATATAACAACAAGATACTCGGTAATATTTGAAGAATCGCCTTCAGCTTCTTCGACCACTTCTGAAGCTGAAATAATGTTTTCTAATTTCTTATTATCACTTAACCTATTTATCTCTTGAGTCACTAAAGGTTCTGTTTCTGATGGTGTAATAACCTTACTCTTGTTAAGAATAGGGTCGTTATCTGGAGTAAATACTTGAAGTTTACCTTCAGAAACATTAACCTTCGTCGTTAATCTATCATGCAGTTCTGTTACATTCTCATAAGAAGTACCAAAAGAATAAGTAGGGTCTAACTCCATCGCCTTATTTAAAGAAGCTAACGCGTCTTGTGGTGTAGCTTTTCCACTTGGAATTAATCGCTCTTCAATCTGAGACCTCATATACCAAGACTGAGGTTTATCTGGATGAGCTACCACTACTTTTTTGATAAGAGTATGAGCTAATATCCAATTACCACTATTAACAGCTGCTTTTATTTCACTTGGTTTAGGCACCTCTTGCTTTTGAGCAGCAATGGCTTTTTGTGGTGAAAAATCAGTTCCACTTGTCACTCCCATAAAAAAAAGAATAGCTACCGAAAAAAGAAGACTTTTAATAATAGAGTAACTGACACTTTTCATATAACCTCTTATCTCTTACTGGAAAAAAACGGAAGGTATATTCCTATACCTTCGAAGATGACTATTATTTTATTCTTGCTTTTTATTCATAGCACGTAATGCCGCTAACTCATCTTCAATTGACTCATCAAGACCATGTCTATCAAGAGAAGCCAACTCGTCTTGCTTATCTTTCTCTGCATCAATAAACTCACCACGAGCCTGCGATCTTGCCTCTTTTTTTGCAATATTATCTTCTAAACGGTCAAATACTTTAGAAGCGCTGTCATAAGAAGAAAAATTACCTACATCAAGTAATTTTGTAGCTTCTTCAGTTGCCGCAGCAACTTTAGAACGCAAGTCGATACTATCTGCCTTTCTTTCCATTTCAGAGCGTTTTTTCTGAATGTCATTAAAGCGTGAAGTTAATGTAACTACAATATTATCAAATTTAGCTTGTTGGTTTTGAAGCACGACCAAATCACTTTCCTGCTGTCTTTTTTCAAAAAGAATAGTTCTTGCCAAATCTTCCTTGTCCAACTCAATAGCCTTTGCCGCTCGTTTTTTCGACAGAGCAATTGCAGATTGTTTATCTTCGACTTTCTGTTTAGCAATAATCGCTTGAGATCTGGCTTCGACTAAAGCCCCTTTGATTTTTTCTTCATTCTCACCGACATCACGAATAAGCTGGCGTGCAGTACGGCCGTCATCAGATGCCTTATCTACGGAATCATGAAGTAAGCCCTTAATTTGTGTCATTATTTTAGATAAAAGACTCATGCAACACCTCTCCTTGTTTAAAATTATTAGTATTAAACTTACCTGGCACTTAAAAAATCAGCGCTAATCCTTTAAATAAAATTCTCTCCTATAATTTATAAGATATTTTGTAAAATATAAACAAATTATTAGAAATAAACTTTATATTTTCAAAGCGTTGCGACATTTCCAGGTGGATCGACGTTCATACAATTTGTCTAACACTGGCATTAGTCCCATTGCCTGAATACTCAGAGTGAGCCGATGTCCGGTCATAGACGCGTTATTTCCCTAAACGACTGAGAAGTAGCGTGAAGCCTTGTGATTGCTGGATTTGATGGACATTGAGAGAAGAGAACTTGGAGCGAGTGAAGGGAATCGAACCCTCGTATGCAGCTTGGGAAGCTGCCGTTCTACCATTGAACTACACTCGCACGCAGAAGCGACTGGCATTATAGCGCTATGCCGTTGCCGAGCAAGTAAAAAACCCGGCAAAGTGCTGATGTTTTAGCCGGTTATGCGGCTGTGGAGAGCGGTAGAAACAGCGTCTCATAGCCATTGGAAATGACGTGCCAGGCAAAGTAGGCAAATAGTAGCGCAGAAATCAGGCTGCAATAGAATGAGATCCGTTCTTTCAGCAGACGCTGACCGTACTTCACCAACGCGGCAAGGAAGAACGTCCACAGCACGCCGCCGACGAAAAAGCCGAGAAGAAACAGGCCGATCATGAAAGCAGAGCCATCGGTAGACTGCGCGATAATCGTGCCACCAATCGCAGCGAACCACAGTAACGCCGTCGGTGACGCCAGCGCCATACCGACGCCGCTGAAAAACTCGGTATAGCGGGCTGGGGGCGCAGTAAAATCCGCCGTATTCGCTGTCGCAGACAGGTCGGCGAAGCGTTTAACCTGATAGTCACGCCATGCCGCGCGCGCCATGCTGAACGTCATCCAGATCAGAATCAGCCCGCCGCCAATCCATAACACCCAGCGGACGGACGTCAGGTTAAACACCACCGCCAGACCCAGCACTGACAGCGTGGCATAAAACAGATCGCCGAAACAGGAACCCAGCCCGATATAAAACGCCGAGCGCGCGCCGTGCCGCAGCCCACGGTTAATAATCGCGGTATTGACCATTCCCAGATCGAGACAGAGCGACAGGGATAGCAGCATCCCCGTGAAGACAACTAACAGCATGGTATTCCCTTCGAGCGTTAAGCAATAAGGCGAGTGTAGAGTCGAAGGGAAACGCTGTATTGTCAAAAATTGATACGGCGGAATTGCCCCGGCGTCATGGCGTTATAACGATTGAAAGCCTTGGTGAAATGCGCCTGATCGGCAAACCCGACATCGCCCGCAACCTGACTAATCGCAGCGCCCTGCCGCAGCAGCTCCCGCGCTTTACACATGCGTCGCTGCATCAGCCACGCCAGCGGCGGTAGTCCGACTGCCTGATTAAACGAGCGTACCAGATGTGCGACTGACAGGTTTTCCTGCTGCGCGAGCTGGTCGAGCGTGGGGACATCGCTAAGATCGTTCAGCAACCCGTCTTTAATCCGCGTGATCCGCTCTGCTTCTTTGACCTGTCCCTGAGACGGGACATGATGCTGATTTTCCATCAACCCCGCCAGCAGCAGGATAATACGCTCCTGACGCGTGCTGTCGTCCAAATCAGACGTGACGAGCTGTTTTAACTCAGACGCCAACTGCGCTGACGGATTCCAGCCCCGTGAGAACCGAAAGGTTTGGTGGAAATAATGTTCGAATGCCTGTGGGTGAACGTACAAGGATGCGCACTGCCAGCGGTCAAACGCGTTGTCGCTACCTTGTAGCTGATTGGGATTGTAGGTCGTCACCATATCGTTGGTGGCAACAAAGGTCTCTCCATCCAGCCAGACCGTTTCCAGCCCGCTGAGATTGGCGCTGATGACAAACTCGTCGTGCGTATGCCGTGGAAAACTGCGGCCATTAGTTAACAGCGCCAGTTCGAACCAGGCATCGCGGTACGTCATCATGAGGGTGTTCCGGCAGTGAATGAATGCCTGAAAATAGCATCTTCCCCCGTTGGGCGACAATCACAGAATGACGGCAAAATGCGGAGATAAAACGCGGTTATGTCGTGCCAGATAGTTAGTAAACCCATTCGCCGAAAAAAAACGGTAGTAACGGAATAGAAGAGTAAAGCGTTTGCGCCAGGGACAAAAACGTCAGGAACGTTTTTGAACGTCGCTAGCGACGGCCCTGCAAGGGTGAATCTCAGGATGAGATTCATATCCGCGCAAGCCGAGCGCACAGGGAGGTGTTCACAGCGTCTTTACGATCTATCCGTTATTACCGCTCGACGACCTTTGCCAATAATAAAAAAACCGGTGCAATTGCACCGGTTCAATAAAGTATGACGACAACGTCAGAGTTATTTTTTACGTCCTGTGTCTTATTTCTGCGGACGCATTGCCGGGAACAGGATCACGTCGCGGATGGTGTGGCTGTTAGTGAACAACATCACCATACGGTCGATACCGATACCCAGACCCGCTGTTGGCGGCAGGCCGTGCTCCAGTGCAGTCACGTAGTCTTCGTCGTAGAACATCGCTTCGTCATCGCCTGCATCTTTAGCGTTCACCTGCTGAGCAAAACGTTCTGCCTGATCTTCGGCGTCATTCAGCTCGGAGAAGCCGTTACCAATTTCACGGCCGCCGATGAAGAACTCAAAGCGATCGGTGATTTCTGGGTTCTGATCGTTACGACGCGCCAGCGGTGACACTTCAGCCGGATATTCGGTGATGAAGGTCGGCTGGATCAGGCTGCTTTCTGCCGTTTCTTCGAAGATCTCGGTCACGATGCGGCCCAGACCCCAGCTTTTCTCGATCTTGATCCCCAGAGACTGGGCGATCGCGGTCGCTTTCTCCAGATCGTCCAGATCGGCAACGTTGGTTTCAGGACGGTATTTGCAGATCGCTTCACGCATCGTCAGCTTCTCGAACGGCTTACCGAAGTCGAATGTCTGGTCGCCGTATTGCACCGTCGTCGAGCCCAGCACGTCCTGCGTCAGCGTACGGAACAGGTTCTCCGTCAACACAATCAGGTCTTTATAATCGGCATACGCCATATAAAGTTCCATCATGGTGAATTCAGGGTTGTGACGCGGGGAAACGCCTTCGTTACGGAAGTTACGGTTGATCTCGAACACACGTTCAAAACCACCCACAACCAGACGCTTCAGATACAGTTCCGGCGCGATGCGCAGGTACATGTCGATGTCCAGCGCGTTATGGTGCGTGATAAACGGACGGGCAGACGCACCGCCGGGGATCACCTGCATCATCGGCGTTTCGACTTCCATGAAGCCGTGATCGACCATGAAGCTACGGATCGCCGCCATCACTTTGGAACGAATACGGAAGGTATTGCGAGATTCGTCGTTAGCGATCAGATCCAGATAACGTTGACGATAACGCGTTTCCTGATCGGCCAGACCGTGGAATTTATCCGGCAGCGGACGCAGCGCTTTGGTCAGCAGACGCAGTTCGGTACAGTGGATGGACAGCTCGCCAGTCTTGGTTTTGAACAGCTTGCCGCGCGCGCCCAGAATATCGCCCAGATCCCACTTCTTGAATTGTTCGTTATAGATGCCTTCCGCCAGATCGTCGCGGGAAACATACAGCTGAATACGGCCACCGACGTCCTGCAAGGTCACGAAAGAAGCTTTACCCATGATGCGACGGGTCATCATACGGCCCGCGACAGTCACTTCAACGCCCAGTTCTTCCAGCTCTTCGTTCTCTTTGGCATCGAACTCAGCGTGCAGACGATCGGACGTGCTGTCACGGCGGAAATCATTCGGGAATGCGATCCCGGTTTCACGCAGCGCCACCAGCTTCTCACGACGCGTTTTTAATTCGTTATTCAGATCTTGCGCCTGATCGGCACCCTGTGATTGTGATTCAGCCATGTGAATTCTTATAACCCCGCTTTTAAACTTGCTTCAATAAATTTGTCCAGATCGCCATCCAGTACCGCCTGAGTGTTACGTGTTTCCACTCCGGTACGTAAATCTTTGATGCGCGAATCATCCAGAACATAGGAACGAATCTGGCTGCCCCAGCCGATATCAGATTTGTTGTCTTCCATCGCCTGTTTCTCAGCATTTTTCTTTTGCATCTCAAACTCGTACAGCTTCGCTTTCAGCTGTTTCATCGCCTGATCTTTGTTTTTATGCTGGGAACGGTCATTCTGACACTGCGTGACAATGTTGGTCGGAATGTGGGTAATACGCACCGCGGACTCTGTCCGGTTAACGTGCTGACCACCCGCACCGGATGCGCGGTACACATCAATACGCAGGTCGGCCGGATTGATTTCGATATCGATATCGTCCTCAACTTCCGGGTAGACAAACGCGGAGCTGAATGAGGTGTGACGGCGGCCGCCGGAATCGAACGGGCTCTTACGCACCAGACGGTGTACACCGGTTTCGGTACGCAGCCAGCCAAACGCATAGTCACCGATGATCTTGATGGTGGCGGATTTCGTACCAGCCACGTCACCGTCTGACTCTTCAATAATTTCGGTTTTAAACCCTTTGGCTTCCGCCCAACGCAGGTACATACGCACCAGCATGCTGGCCCAGTCCTGCGCTTCCGTACCGCCAGAACCCGCCTGAATATCCAGGTAGCAATCCGCACTGTCGTACTGGCCGGAGAACATGCGACGGAACTCGAGCTGGCCTAATTTATTTTCCAGCGCGTCCAGTTCTACCGTGGTGTCATTGAACGTTTCTTCGTCGTCTTCTTCCACCGCGAGCTCAAGCAGGCCGTTCACATCTTCCAGACCCTGAGTCAATTGATCGATGGTGTCGACGATAGCTTCCAGCGAGGAACGTTCTTTTCCCAATGCCTGAGCGCGTTCAGGCTCATTCCAGACATCAGGCTGTTCCAGCTCGGCGTTTACTTCTTCGAGGCGTTCTTTCTTGGCATCATAGTCAAAGATACCCCCTAAGAACGGCACTACGTTCAGACAGATCCTGAATGCGGTTTTTTACCGGATTAATTTCAAACATGATTTTTTATATTCTTACGTTAAGTCGTTGACAACGGAATGGTGTAACCCGCCATTCTAGCGGATAAAAGGCCTATTTTATAGACTTTCTGCCCGCCGTATTCGGTTCACGCTATACCCTAGATAATTCGGGCTGCGTGAAGGCGGCAACCGCTCGAATCCCCAGGAGCTTACTCAGGTAAGTGACTGGGGTGAGTAAGGGCAGCCAACGCACAAGCAGCTTGAAGTATAACGGGTATCAGCGCGGCCACAGATGTTGGATCATCAATTGCACCGAGCGTTTACCACGAAACTCGTTAATATCCAGCCGGTACACCATTTCCACTTCTTTAATACTGGGATCTGGCCAGATGGTGGTATCGATATTGAACGCGATACCATCTAGCAGCGGCACCTGCCCTGTTGCACCGATCGGTTCAAACATCGCTTTCAAATGGCGCTCTTTGAGTAGGCGGGGTTGCAGAATGCGGAAGCAGCCATCGAACGTCGGTTCAGGGAACGCCTGTCCCCACGGCCCCGCGTAGCGCAGCATTTCTGCCGTTGAGAGCAGATCCAGTTCCGGCAGCATCAGTTCGCCATCAGACCAAACGACGCCTTCAAGCTGAGACGGATCGAGCCATTCACCGACCAGTTCGCCGAAGCGCTGACGAAAATCCTCAAAGCGGTCTTCATGCAGCGATAATCCTGCCGCCATCGCGTGTCCGCCAAACTTATCCATCATGCCGGGATACAGCGTATCCAGCCGCTCCAGCGCATCACGCAGATGCAGGCCGGAAATGGAACGCCCTGACCCTTTCAGCATACCGTCGCCAGCCGGTGCAAAGGCAATCACCGGACGATGAAAACGCTCTTTAATACGCGACGCCAAAATACCGACAACGCCCTGATGCCACTCCGGGTGGTACATCGCCAGCCCATAAGGCAACTCAGTACGGGTGCGCTCCAGCGATTCGCACAGGCGCAGCGCTTCAACCTGCATCCCCTGTTCGATCTCCCGACGATCCTGATTCAACGCATCTAAATCATTAGCCAGCATGCGCGCCTGAGTAATATCGTCACTCAATAACAGCTCAACGCCGACCGTCATATCATCCAGCCGTCCGGCAGCATTCAGCCGTGGGCCTAACGCAAAGCCTAAATCGCTGGCGACCAGTTGGCTGGCATCGCGGTTCGCCACTTCCAACAGCGCCCGAATGCCCGGACGACACTCGCCCGCACGAATGCGATTCAGCCCCTGAGCGACCAGAATTCGGTTATTGGCATCCAGCGGCACCACGTCAGCCACCGTGCCCAATGCGACCAGATCCAGTAATTCGGTGAGATTCGGCTTCGTCAGCCCCTGTTGCGTAAACCAGTTGCTATCACGCAGGCGCACGAACAGGGCCATCATCAGGTAAAACGCGACACCTACGCCAGCCAGCGCCTTGGAGGGAAACTGGCAGTCAGGCAAATTGGGATTAATCATGGCATCGGCGTCAGGCAAGATTTCGCCCGGCAGGTGGTGATCGGTGACCAGCACCGTGATACCGCGCCGGTGCGCATCCTCGACACCCGCGTGAGAAGAGATCCCGTTATCCACGGTCACAATCACTTCAGCACCCAGCGCGGCAGCCTGCGCCACCACTTCCGGGCTTAGCCCATAGCCGTTTTCAAAACGGTTCGGCACCAGATATTTCACGTTCACGCCGCCCATACTGCGCAGCGCTAATACGGTGAGCGCCGTGCTGGTGGCACCATCGGCATCAAAGTCACCAACGATGACGATGCAGCGCTTTTCAGCTAGCGCCTGTTGCAGCAGGTCAATCGCTTTATCAATGCCGCTGAGCAAACGGTAATTGAGTAAACCACTCAGGCTACGTTCCAGCTCTTGCGCACCTTTCACGCCGCGCTGCGCATAAAGGCGGCGCAGCAAAGGCGGAACGGTGTCAGGTAAATCAATGTCCTCCACCAGCGGACGCCGGCGGAGTTGGGTAATCATATCCACGTAGCATCAACCGCCGGTTTTTTTCGAGGCTTTATGTGCTTCCAGCATCGCCAGCATTTCTTTTGGCCCTTGATATCCCGGTACGACCATACCGTCTTGCAGCACAATGGCAGGGGTGCCCTGCACGCCAAACTGGATACCCAGTTGGTAATGCGCGGCGATATCGGTTTTACACGTTGCTGCCGAGATCGCGTCGCCCTTCATCGCGCTATCAAACGCTTTATTGCGATCGGCCACGCACCAGATGGACTGCATATCTTTTGCTGCCGGCGATTTCATACCCTGACGCGGGAAGGCCAGATAGCGCACGGTAATACCTAGCGCGTTGTAGTCTTTCATCTGTTCATGCAGTTTGTGGCAATAGCCGCAGGTGATATCGGTGAACACGGTGATAACGTGTTTTTCCTGCGCGGCTTTATACACAATCATCTGTTCCTGTAGCGCATCCAGCTTTCCGATCAGGATCTTATTGGTCGTGTTAACCGGCATGGTACCGCTCACGTCATAAAGCGGGCCTTGCAGCAAATGCTTGCCGTCTTCGCTGATGTACAGCACGCCGCTATCGGTAATGACGGTTTTCATGCCCGCCATCGGCGAAGGCAGGATTTCCGCCCCCTGCATGTCCAGACGCGTTAACGTCTGCTTGATCGCGGCATCATCAGCGTGCGCAAAATTGGTCGCCGTCGCCACCAGCAAAGAAAGCAGTAATAACCCTTTTTTCATTTCATCAATCCTGTTTTTCGCAGCATGGTCCGTAGCAAAATAGCATTGTACCCATGCGCTGTGATAGTGAACGGGGTGTCCCGTCAGCCAGATAACATCCTGTTACTCTGATAGTGACTCGATTGGTTATGTTATCCCTATGCGCGCGGATGGTGCTGCTGATGCAGCTGTTTCAGCCGCTCCGTCGCAACATGGGTGTAAATCTGCGTCGTGGAAAGATCGCTGTGCCCCAAGAGCATCTGTACGACCCGTAAATCCGCGCCGTGGTTCAATAAATGGGTTGCAAACGCGTGACGCAAGACGTGCGGCGAGAGCTTCTCGCTGTCGATGGACGCCAGCACCGCATAATGCTTGATGCGGTGCCAGAACGTCTGGCGCGTCATTTGCCGTGCGCGATTGCTGGGAAACAGCACATCCAGCGTCTGCCCATTCAGCAGCCACGGACGACCATGTTCCAGATAATACTCGATCCAGTACACCGCTTCTTCACCCAGCGGCACCAGCCGTTCTTTATTACCTTTCCCCAGCACGCGTACCACGCCCTGCCGCAGGCTGACATCGCTCATCGTCAAACTGACCAGCTCGGAAACACGCAGCCCCGTCGCATACAATACCTCAAGCATGGCCTTATCGCGTAATTCCAGCGGTTGTTCAATACTTGGGGCGTTGAGCAACGTATCAACCTGCGCCTCGCTCAAATCTTTGGGTAGACGCTGCGGCAGTTTTGGCGATGACAGCACCGCACTCGGATCGTCGCTGCGACGCTTTTCCCGATAAAGGTACTGAAAGAAGCGGCGCATCGCGCTCAGCAAGCGAGCCGAGCTGGTGGCCTTGTAGCCCCCCTCAACTCTGTCAGCGAGAAACGCCTGAAGATCGAGCGACTGTGCCTGCAACAAATCGTTGTCATGATGCGCAAGCCACTCTGCCAGCGTTCGCAGATCCAGCCGATAAGAGGCCAGCGTATTCTCTGCCAGATTTCTTTCCAGCCACAGCGCATCGAGAAACTGTTCGATAAGCGCCAGATCGTGTTCTTGCATCGCTGTGTCCTTCTTCACTGATTGGCAATATTATGCCGATGAAGCGGCGACTTTACACCTTCATCAAGTCCGCATTCTCTCGCAAACAGAATTGTGTGCGATCTCACATATTCCGTGAACATCAACATCGCCATAACATTCTCCGGCAAAAATAAGGCCGTGGCACATTATATTTTATGTATCGTCAATATAGCGGAACAGGCTCCTTGAAACCGCATGTCTACTGGCATTGACCTTACTTAATCAACGTTGAAAAGCCGATTTTTCTGTGCGTAGAATGGCCGTTCGTGTTGTTAAAATAAAGAAACATTATGCAAGCCACCACCATCACTCCCACTCTCGATGCCGAAGCGGAAGCGCCACCCGTAAACTCACGCAATAAAGTGATTGTTGCGTCATTAATTGGCACCGCTATCGAATTTTTCGATTTTTATATCTATGCCACTGCCGCGGTGCTGATTTTCCCGCACATTTTCTTCCCACAGGGCGATCCGACTGCCGCCACGCTACAGTCGTTGGCAACCTTTGCGATTGCCTTTGTGGCTCGCCCGATTGGCTCGGCAGTCTTCGGTCACTTTGGCGACCGCGTCGGACGTAAAGTCACATTGGTCGCTTCTCTGCTGACCATGGGGATTTCAACCGTTCTGATTGGGCTGTTACCGACCTACGAAACCATTGGTATTTTTGCCCCGATTCTGCTGGCACTGGCACGCTTCGGCCAGGGGCTGGGTCTGGGCGGTGAATGGGGCGGCGCGGCGCTGCTGGCGACCGAAAATGCCCCGTCCCATAAACGTGCGCTGTATGGGTCGTTCCCCCAGCTTGGCGCGCCGATTGGCTTCTTCTTCGCTAACGGCACCTTCCTGCTGTTGTCCTGGCTACTGACGGAAGAGCAGTTCATGACCTGGGGCTGGCGCGTGCCGTTCGTCGCGTCTGCCGCGCTGGTGCTGGTTGGCCTGTATGTCCGTATCTCTCTGCATGAAGCTCCCGTCTTTACCAAAGCGGTCAAAGCCGGTAAGCAGGTACGTATGCCGCTGGGCACGCTGCTCAGCAAGCATATGAAGGTCACGATTCTCGGCACCTTCATCATGCTGGCGACCTACACGCTGTTCTACATCATGACCGTGTACTCCATGACGTACGGTACGGCGCCAGAACCTAAAGGGCTTGGCTTCTCGCGTAACAGTTTCCTGTTGATGCTGATGATCGCGGTGATCGGCTTTGGTCTGATGGTGCCGGTTGCTGGCTATCTGGCGGATGCTTTTGGCCGCCGTAAGACCATGATTACTATCACTTGCCTCATGATCGTCTTCGCCATGCTGTTCCCTTATATGCTCGGTTCAGGTAATCAGGCGCTGGTAATGGGCTTCCTGGTGCTGGGTCTGAGCATCATGGGACTGACATTCGGCCCGATGGGTGCGCTGCTGCCGGAGCTGTTCCCGACGGAAGTGCGCTACACCGGCGCGTCATTCTCATATAACGTTTCGTCGATTCTGGGTGCATCGGTCGCACCGTATATCGCGGCGTGGTTGACGGCTAACTATGGCCTGTTCTACGTTGGTGTTTATCTGGCAGCCATGGCGTCGCTGACGCTGATCGCGCTGCTGGCGACCAAGGAAACGCGTCACCAGTCTCTGGGATAATATCCCTTCAGTGAGGGCTACGGCCCTCACTACACTTTTCTTTTTTTCACGCCAGCACCAACCCGTTACCACCCCAAATCATCACATCTTGTTATTATCACTTTGATACATTTTCGCATTTACCACGCTAATTAAGTGAGGTATACCAACAGGCCTGTTGATGTAACAAATCCGTTCGGTACAACAATCAAATTAGGATGCAAAAATGTTTTCAAAACATTATGAAGTCGAGGACAGTCATATCGACTTTCAGGGCGTCGTCGACGGCCTCTACTACCCGTTTTACATGGAGTGGACGCGACATGCCTTTATGAAAGAAGCGCTGGGCATTGATATTGAAGAAGAGTTCAAGCAGGGAAAGATTTACATGGTACTGGAGTACACTCTGCGCTTTCGTAAAAGCCTGCAAAAAGGCGATCAATTAGAAGTGACCTGTCAGTTGGAAAAGAACGAGAAACGTAATCGTGTCAATTTCGTTCAGCAAATCAAGGTTGGTGGCGTCCCTTACGCAGAAGCCACGTTTGTCGCGACTTGCCTGACAAATGGTCGCCCATCAATGCCGGAAGCAGTAGTTAATGCGTTAGCACTGTAAGCGTTCGTGCTGTCATGAGTTATCTTCGTTAGCACTCTCGATATAGACGCGGGCGTGCTAATGCAGAGATCCTGAATGCTGTAATGAGATACGCTCTTCCCTCTGAAATCATCCCCCAATCCGCTTCCTTCCCCCTCAATTTAAGCCAATCGCTCTGCACCGCGAGTGTCACCAGCGATTGTAAAAGACCTCAATATCATCGAATATGGCACCCATTACCTGTTTTCTGCTGCACATGAGTTATGGACTTGCCGCTTTTAGGCAGTGGCATCGCTGCACAGAGACTGAATCAATGCATTGATTGTAGAAAATAATTAAATCATGGACTTATAGATAGTATGAAAATCGGTCTGTTTTACGGCTCAAGCACCTGCTACACCGAAATGGCGGCGGAAAAAATTCGCGACATTCTGGGCGAAGAACTGGTGGATCTGCACAACCTTAAGGATGTCGACCCTCAACGTATGGAAGATTACAGTACGTTGATTCTCGGCATCCCCACTTGGGATTTCGGTGAGATTCAGGAAGACTGGGAGAACATCTGGGGCCAGCTAGCGACGCTAAACCTCAAAGGCAAAGTCGTCGCGCTCTACGGTATGGGCGACCAGCTTGGCTATAGCGAATGGTTCCTTGATGCGCTGGGCATGCTGCATGACCAACTGCTGCCGCTGGGTGTCACATTCGTTGGATACTGGCCGATAGAGGGCTACGAATTCACCAGCCCGAAACCGCTGACTGCCGACGGCAAACACTTTGTCGGGCTGGCGCTGGACGAAGTGAACCAATACGATCTCAGCGATGAACGACTGGAACAGTGGTGCGAACAGATCCTGCAAGAAATGGCGTCATTACTGTAAACAGTACGACTCAACAGAGGTAAGCACGATGAAAATGTTACTCATAGCGGTCGCAGGATTATTGCTTGCCGGTTGTGCTCAAACAGGCACAAAGGAATACTCCAGAAATCTGGGCGGGAAATGCGATGTGCCGCAGTATTACGCGATCGATTTCTCAAGGTTTGACGAGACAGCACAGCAAATCGCGCACGCAACAGGCTGTGGCATCATCACCGATACCACGTTGACTGGCGCGATTAAACCCCATCCCGTCACAGGCTACCTGACCCGACGGGAAGCGGTGTTTATGGCGATTCAGGGCACGTCGTTGAAGGTGACCCAACAGGAACCGGATACGATTACCGTCGAGTAACACGTTCGCGGATACCGTTGTGACCGGTATCCGCGAATATTGATATTTGTAGACGTTGAAGTGGCTTAACGCTTTTGTAACCAGCGGGTACGCGCCGCGGTATCAAGGAAACTCCACGCGACAAAACGGCTTTGCTTCTGGCCTTGCGCCATATCTATCGTTCTGACTTTTTCTACGTCGACCGCTTCCAGCGCACGATAAATCTCCGGCAGGTTCTCTTTGCGCGACACCAGCGACGTAAACCACAGGCACTGACGGGCGAAACCCGCGCTTTCTTTGATCATCTGACCAATAAAAGCGGACTCGCCACCTTCACACCACAGCTCATCCTGCTGCCCGCCAAAATTCAGCGGTGAGCGCTTATCCAGCCCCAGATTATGCAGTTTGCGCTGCGATCCCTGACGAGCATCCTCCGCAGACGCATGGAACGGCGGATTACACATGACGGCATCAAACGTGTCGTTCTTGTGAATAATCCCTGCCAGTATCGCTTTGCTGTTCTTCTGACGACGCAGGCGAATCGACCGATTCAAGCCGGGGTTCGCCTCAATCGTCTCATTGGCTGCTTTCATCGCTTGCGGATTGATCTCGCTGCCAGTAAAACGCCAGCCGTACTCGCGATGTCCAATCAGCGGATAGATGCAGTTGGCACCACAGCCGACATCCAGCACGGACGCATCGCGCGGCACCACCGAACGGTTATCTTCCGCCAGCAAGTCAGCCAGATGATGGATATAATCGGCACGACCAGGAATTGGCGGGCACAGAAAGCCCTCTGGAATCGTCCAGTGCTCAATCTGATAAAAATGCTGCAACAGCGCCTGATTCAGCGTTTTCACCGCCTCAGGATTGGCAAAGTCCACGGACTCATCACCGTAGGCATTCACCTTTACAAACGGGATCAGCGCAGGGTAGCTCTGTTTGAGCGCGGGAAAATCATAACGGTCGCGGTGGCGATTACGAGGGTGCAGACCATTTTTTTGCACTGCGGGCTTAGTCATCAGTTATATCCAATCAATTTCAAAGCACGGCCAAACGATGACCGAATAAAAACATGTCCAACGTGCTGCTATCTTGCCCAGTGTTTCTGCTGCAAAAGAATTTGACGCAAGTGACGCCATTCATCGTCGCCCATGCTGTCCGATGCCAGCCACAGCTGTTGCTTGTCTTTACCGTTAACCGCTTGCAATGACAGTAATACGCCATTTTTCAGCAGCCACGGTCGTTTAACGATCTGCCATTCCTGCTGCCGCCAGTTCAGGGTCGTTTCGCTGAGCAGAACGATTTCCCCCTGTCGGGATTTAATATTCCGTTGGCTACGGATAAAACCGAACATCACCATCGTGACCAGGCATAGCCATAGCCACGCATAGCCGTCCGGCCACGGTGCCAGCAGAATGAGCAATACTAATAGGCCATGCACAACCAATGATAACAGTTGCATGCGCCAGGAAACGCGAAGGTCACATCGCCACTGGGCCACGATCTTTATTTCGCGTCTGAATAAGGGAAATCATGCGTTTCAGCTCTCCGTCCTCCGGTTCACCGTGGTTCATCAGCCAGTTGAATAAATCGGGATCGTCGCTTTGTAACAAGCGTACAAACGTGCGCTTATCAGTGTCATTAAGTGTGTCATAGTCATGCTCAAAAAACGGCATGATCGCGATATCCAATTCGCGCATACCACGGCGGCATGCCCAATGAATGCGTGATTTATTATCGATTTCCATATTTCATGTCCACCTTGTTATCGCTGCTTGCCGCTAGTGTACTCTGATTCCGGTAGCGGGTATCAACTAATAGTAACATTTTGACATAGTTTACTGGTGTGCGCCGCGCCGAGTGCGCTCATCAGCATCAGGATGTGCTCTGCAATAACGCAGCGTGAATAACCACTTGCAAACCCTGAGCGCTCTTTTACCATTAGGTCATTCGGGTATCGCCCTTAGCGCAGGATTGTACTATATGGTTAATCAACATACGGCTCATCAACGCCCTTTTGCATCACAACCCCCGTTTGCTTCCGCTCAACTGGCCGCTACGCTCATCTCTCTGGATGACTGGGCGCTGGTCACGATGGTCGGGCCGGACACCGTCAAATATCTTCAGGGGCAGGTCACCGCGGATGTCGGCGCGCTGCCTGACGATGGGCACATCCTTTGCGCCCACTGCGACGCAAAAGGAAAAATGTGGAGCAACCTGCGTCTGTTCCATCACGGCGAAGGCTTTGCTTTTATTGAACGCCGTAATCTACGCGACGCCCAGCTTAACGAACTGAAAAAATACGCCGTTTTCTCGAAAACAACCATCGCACCGGACGACAACGCCATTCTGCTGGGCGCGGCGGGTGCCGGTATCCGCGAACAGCTGGCCTCTGTATTTAGCCAGCTTCCAGATGCTGAACACCCTGTTGTGCAGCACGAAGGGGCTACCTTACTGCATTTCGCCCATCCTGCAGAACGTTTCTTGCTGGTACTGTCTCCTGAGCACAGTGCATCGCTGCTTGAACAGCTCGGCGATAAAGTCAGCCTGAATGACAGCTGTCAATGGCTGACGCTGGATATTGAAGCAGGTCAGCCCATCATTGACAGCGCAAACAGTGCGCAGTTCATCCCGCAAGCGACTAATTTACAGGCATTAAATGGGATTAGTTTCAGCAAAGGGTGCTATACCGGCCAGGAAATGGTCGCTCGGGCAAAATATCGCGGGGCCAACAAGCGTGCGCTTTATTGGCTGGCGGGTAAGGCGAATAAGGCACCGCAGGCGGGGGACGATCTCGAATTGCAGCTCGGTGAGAACTGGCGTCGTACCGGTACGGTGTTGGCAGCCAGCCAATTGCAGAACGGTGACGTGTGGGTTCAGGCAGTGCTAAATAACGATCTCACCGCAGAAAACGTTTTGCGCGTTCGTGACGATGCCGAAAGCCAGCTCACGGTTCAGCCGCTGCCGTATGAGATAACGGATTAATTCGACGAGTGATACCGCGCATGAGCCAAACTGGCTCATGCGCTTTATACAGGCTTAAATATAAAGATAAATCGCCAGAAAGTGGCAAACGCTGCCGCCTAAAACAAATCCATGCCAAATCGCGTGATTATAGGGAATGCGCTTGCAGGCGTAGAAAATCACTCCCAGCGTGTACACCACGCCGCCCACCGCCAGCAGCGTCACGCTCCCCGCCGCCAGCTTCATCACCATCTGATAAATCACCACCAGCGATAGCCAGCCCATCACCAGATAGGTAATTAACGACAGCACTTCAAAACGGTGAGCAAACGCCAGTTTGAAGATCACGCCCAGCAGCGCCATGCTCCAGATGACGACCATCAGGCCGTGCGCCAGCGGTGAATTCAGCCCTACCAGCAAAAACGGCGTATAGGTTCCGGCAATCAACAGATAGATGGCGCAGTGGTCAAATTTCTTCAGCCACGGCTTAATACGCTGAGACGGAATCGCGTGATACAACGTCGATGCCAAAAATAGCAGGATAATGCTGCCGCCATAGAGGCTGTAGCTGGTAATCGCCACGCTGCCAGCATCATTGTTGACCGCCTGCACCAGCAATAAAACCAACCCCACAATCCCGAAAATCACACCGATTCCGTGGCTTATGCTGTTCGCAATTTCCTCTGCCAGAGAGTAATCCGGCATTTGTTCATTTTTTGACATCAATCGATTCCGCAGTATTCAACAGTACACGTCGTGTGCTGACGTTATCCACCTTGCCTTTCCCCTTTTCACGCAGGGGACGCAGACGCAGGTGTTTAACCTTTGAGCAGATTAACTGAGAATAGTTTCAGTGTACACGTGTAAGCTAAAATATTTACACTCACCTGACTTTCGGCTTTCTCTCTCACTTAGCGTGTAATCATTCATGTCAATCTCGGGCGACATCCCCTACAATGATCGACGTTGATATCTCCCTATTTTTTGAAGGGCTCTGCCGTTTTTACCGGCTATTCGCATTAACGGTCATCCGGTTCTGACGCTCACAGCGCCTTCCTGTAGTTTTCACTACATGTCGTTTTGGTTTTCACTACATATCGTTTCACTGCATGATTTTTACTGCATCGTGTTCACTGCAAGAGGTAAGTTTTTCATGTCATCTGCCCCATCTACTCTGAATTTCGGCTCCATGACCGATGTCTTCGGCTTTCTGATAGAAATCGATAAATTAAAAAGCGTGCAGCGCCGTAACAAAATTATCGGCAGCGAACGTCACGAAGATTCTGCCGAACACAGCTGGCACTTTGCCGTCGCGGCCATGGCGCTGGCGCCTTATGCCGGTGAAGGCGTAGATATCCAGCGCGTGATCCAAATGGCGCTGATTCACGACATCGTCGAAATCGATGCAGGCGATGTGCTCGTTTACGATCTTTCCGCTCGTCTGGCGATTCACGATCAGGAAGTCGCCGCCGCCGCCCGTATTTTCGGCCTGCTGCCCGAGCCACAGCGTCAGCAATTCCACGATCTGTGGGAAGAATACGAAGCGAATGAAACCCCCAGCGCCCAGTTCGCTCTGGTGCTTGACCGCGTCATGCCGATGCTGATGAACCTGTCTAACGGCGGCCAAAGCTGGGTAGAAAACGGTATCCGTCTGGAACAGGTTCTTGACCGCGCCGAGTTCATCGCCACGATCAACCCGGAACTGTGGCAATACCTCCAGCAACATCTGGAAGACGCCAAAGCCAAGGGCTGGTTGCTATAATTCGGTTTTCTCGCTAGACGCCCCGTCGCCGGGCATGCACGTCAGGAGAGGGTGATGTCTTTAAAAACAATCGCAAATAACCTGGGTTTGTCCGTGGCGGCGGTGAGTCGTGCGCTGAACGGCCATCGGGATATCTCCGACGCCACGCGCCAGCGTATTCAGGAAGAAGCGGCGCGTATTGGCTATCGCCCCAATACGCACGCACGCCGCCTCAAAATGGGCAAAAGCAACGCCGTCGGGCTGGTCTATCCCTACGCCTCTTCCCTGAGTAACGATATCTTTTTCGAGATGATTGGCGCGATCAGCCGCAAACTGGCACAGCATGAGGTCGATTTTCTCCTGCTGGCTGACGAGCAAGACGCCTGTCAGGGTGCCGCCCGGTTGATCGCCAGCCGCCGTATCGATGCGCTGATCGTGGCACATACATGCGAGCAGGATGCACGACTGACCTTACTGCAACATAATAACGTCCCGTTTCTGGCGCTGGGGCGCAGCCAGCTCCCTCACCCTTACGCCTGGTTCGATTTTGACAACCGCGCAGGCATGGCGTTAGCAACCGAACACCTGATCGCGCTTGGGCATCGCCGTATCGCCATGTTAAGCGAAGATCACCCGCAGGCATTTATCATGCAGCGTCGTCAGGGCTATCGCGATGCCCTGCAACGCCACGACCTGCCGTTTCACGACGCCTATCTGCGCTGTGTGAATCCCACGCGCCGCGCGGGCTATCAGGCCATGCTCGACCTTCTGGCGCTGTCTGAGCCGCCCACCGCGATGGTGATGGATGGCAACGTCCACGGCGACGGTGCCGTTGCGGCATTGCAGCAGGCGGGGCGGCTTTCCGGTTCACACCCCATCGCATTAGTGATGTATGACGGCCTGCCGCAAGACAGCCTGACCGACATCACCGTGACCGCCATCGAACAGGCAACTCGCGAGCAGGTTGGCGAACAGATTGCCAGCATGATGCAGGCGCTGATCGCGGGCGAAGCCGTAGAAAACTTGCAGGTGTTATGGCAGCCAACGTTACGCCTCGGTAACACGAGCTTTCCCGCCTAATCTATTCCGTTATCGACCACGTTTAATAAAGTCATCGGTTGGTTTGCTACACCAACCGTCAGCAAGATGATCTTCACATCCTCATCGCAACCTTTTTCCATTTTCTAACGATTATTTTAACAACATCACATTTCTTAAACGTTTAAGTTGATGACTTAAACGTTTAAGTTTTCACTGAGATCCACTATTCGTAATTTGGAATCCTCCTCATGATGCGTGATATTGTTCAATTAACCAGCGCACAGTGCGATGTCATCGTACGCTGCGCCCCAGCGGCAGAAATTCTTTACTGGGGGCCACGGCTGCGCGGTTTTTCACCAGAAGATATCGTTTCTCTGCAACGCCCCGTCGCTAATGGTCGTCTGGATGTGGATCTTCCTCTGACGCTGGCGATGGAATACGGGCGTGGTCAGTTCGGTTCGCCGGGTATTGAGGGGCACCGTTCAGGCTATGACGCTGCGCCGATCTTCACGACGACGCAGGCTGAGGTTCAGGACAATACGCTCACCATCACGGCGGAAGATGCACAGGCCGGGCTTCGCCTGATCAGCGAACTGCGTCTGGATCCGCAGACCGACGTCCTGCAACTGCGCCACACGCTAGAGAATCTGCGTGCGGATGCCTGGCAAGTACAGCGCCTCGCCGTCACGCTGCCCGTCCCGGAACGGGCGAACGACGTCATGGCGTTCCACGGCCGCTGGCTGCGTGAGTTTCAGGCTCACCGCCTCACGTTGCAGCACGGCGGTTTTATTCAGGAAAGCCGTCGGGGAAGAAGCTCCCATGAATATTTCCCCGCCTTTATCCTCGGCGAGTCCGCGTTCAGCGAACAGCATGGTGCCGTATGGGGCGTGCATTTAGGCTGGAGCGGCAATCACCGCCTGCGTGCCGATATCAAAACGGATGGCCGTCGCGTCGTCCAGGCGGAAGCCCTGTATCTGCCGGGTGAAATCACGCTGGCGCAGTCGGAATCCCTCACGACGCCGTGGGTCTACGCCGCCTTCTCCGATGCCGGTTTAAACGGCATGAGTCAGCGCTATCACACCTTCTTACGTCAGTCCCTGATCCAATTCAGCGACGATAAACCACGCCCGGTACACCTCAATACGTGGGAAGGGATCTATTTCGATCACTCCCCCGAGTACATCATGCAGATGGCGAGCAAGGCCGCCGACGCCGGCGTGGAGCGCTTCATTATCGATGACGGCTGGTTCCGTGGGCGTCACCACGACCAAGCCGCGCTCGGCGATTGGTATCTGGACGAGGAAAAATACCCTAACGGACTGATGCCGGTGATTGAGCATGTCAAAGCCCTGGGGATGGAGTTCGGCATTTGGGTCGAACCGGAGATGATCAACCCCGATTCCGACCTGTTCCGCGCCCATCCTGACTGGGTGCTGCAATTGCCCGGCTACACACAGCCAACAGGCCGCTATCAGTACGTGCTGAATTTAAACCAGCCCGAGGCCTTCGCGTATCTGCTGGAGCGGCTGAGCTGGCTACTGGATGAGCACCCGGTCGATTATGTGAAGTGGGATATGAACCGCGAACTGGTACAACCCGGCCATGAAGGGCGTCTGGCCGCCGATGCGCAAACCCGACAGTTCTATCGTCTGCTCGATACCCTGCGCCAGCGTTTTCCCCATATCGAATTTGAATCCTGCGCCTCCGGCGGCGGCCGCATCGACTACGGCGTGCTAGAGCGTACCCAGCGCTTCTGGGTGTCAGATAACAACGACGCGCTGGAGCGCCAGACTATCCAACGCGGCATGAGCTACTTCTTTCCACCAGAAGTCATGGGGCAACACATCGGGCATGCTCGCTGCCACGCTACCTATCGGCGTCATAACATCGCCTTTCGCGGCCTGACCGCCCTGTTCGGCCATATGGGCATCGAGCTGGATCCGGTGAAGGCCGATGACGACGAGCTGGAAGGCTATCGCCATTACATCCAGCTACATAAAACGCTGCGCCCGCTGCTGCACAGCGGCACCACCTGGCGGGTCGAGATGCCGGACGATACGGTGCAGGTCACCGGTGTGGTGAGCAACGATCGGCAGCATGCCGTTTTCCAGGTAGCTCAGCTACGCATGCCGGCTTATTCGCTGGCGGGTACGCTCCGCTTCCCCGGTCTACAGCCCGACACTCGCTATGAAGTCACGCTGCTGGATGGTCCGGAAATCAAAACGGTGCGTGAAGGCGGCGGCACTATGCGTGAGCTTCCACCGTGGTTACGTCAGCCAATCGTGGTTTCCGGCGACTGGCTGATGCAGGCCGGTCTTGCCCTCCCCGTCCTGACGCCGGAGACCGCCATTCTGATCGGGCTTTCCGCGGTGCCGGATACCGTCAGTAAATAACCTTTTCTTTGCATTACCAATACACAACACGACCGCGCGGGACAGCATTGTCCCGCGTCATGATAACGTCTACCCTCCAGAGGGAAATACAGATGCCTACTACCTCGTGCTACTACAAAAACAACCGTAACTTCTGGATTTTCGGCGCGTTCTTCTTTCTTTATTTTTTTATCATGGCCACGTGCTTTCCGTTTTTACCGATCTGGCTGGCGGACGTTATCGGGCTTAACAAAACCGATACCGGTATCGTGTTTTCCTTCCTGTCCTTGTTCGCAATCCTGTTTCAGCCGTTCCTCGGTATCCTGTCCGACAAATTAGGGATGAAGAAGCACCTGCTCTGGGTGATCTCTGTGCTGTTACTCTTTTTTGCTCCTTTCTTTCTGTATGTCTTCGCTCCGCTATTAAAAATCAACGTGATACTGGGTGCGTTAGTCGGTGGCCTGTATATCGGGTTCTCTTTCAGTGCGGGAGCCGGAGCCATTGAAGCCTACATTGAGCGCATTAGCCGACAGCACCACTTTGAGTACGGCAAGGCGCGCATGTTTGGCTGTTTTGGCTGGGGAATTTGCGCCTCAACGGCAGGTATGCTGTTTAACATTAACCCCGATATCGTGTTCTGGATGGGATCCGGCTCGGCGATTATCTTGATCGTGCTGCTGTGTCTGGCGAAGACGGAAAGCAACCCAACCGCCGCCGTCATGGACTCGCTCGGGGCTAACGCCTCGCCTTTTAGTGTGAAGCTGGCGTTAGGTTTGCTGGCTAACCGTCAGTTCTGGCTGCTGGTGCTGTATGTGGTCGGCGTCGCCTGCATTTATGACGTCTACGATCAGCAATTCGCTAACTTCTTTAAATCGTTCTTTAGCTCGCAGGAACAGGGCAACCAGATATTTGGTTTTGTCACCACCGCGGGGGAAGCCGCAAATGCGCTGGTGATGTTCTGTACGCCGTGGCTTATTAACCGGATCGGCGCTAAAAATGCGCTGCTGGTGGCGGGAACGATTATGTCGATCAGGATTTTGGGATCGGCCTGTGCCACGTCCGTCACGGAGGTGATCATATTGAAAATGCTGCATGCCTTCGAAGTACCGCTGCTGCTTATCGGGGTTTTCAAATACATCGCCAATACGTTTGATTCGCGCCTGTCGGCCACGATTTATCTGGTGGGCTTCCAGTTCGCCAAGCAGTTTATGGCGATATTCCTCTCCTCCGCGGCGGGCAACCTGTACGACCGAATTGGCTTCAACCAGACTTACCTTATTTTGGGCGGCATCGCACTTACCTTCACTGCAATTTCCGCCTTTACGCTGTCATCGTCACGCAGCTCGGCGAGTATGCGTTCTCAGACCGCGCATTAACATTATCGCGCCCCGTTGGCGGTTAAGCCGTGGGGCGCGATGTGACTATTTCACATCCCGCAGCGCGGTTTTATCCACATAAGGCTTCATGATGCCGTCCGCCTCTTTTTGTGCGGCAGCTGCCGCGTCATCGACCTTTTTCGCCGGATCGTTTAGCAGCGCCGCCAGCTGGTTTTCCATCGCTTTACGCACCGCAACCGTTTCATAGGTGGCGTACCACGGATGGGCGTATTGCAGCTGTGACAGCGCAATGGCCGCACGCGGATCTTTCGCCAGATAGTCCTTCATTTCCGGCAGATCGTAGGCCGCCATGCGCGGGGCGAAGTAGCCAGTAAAACGACTCCAGTTTCCGCTCACTTCCGGGCTGACCAGATAGTTCATAAACTGCCAGGCCGCTTTCTTCTGTTCTTCAGAAATCCCTTTGAAGCTCACCAGACTTGCTCCGCCGATGGTCACGCCACGACGCTCTTTTTCCGGCATCATCGCTACGCCAAGCTGGAAATCTTTGGTGTTTTCACGCATAAAGCCCAACGCGCCGGTACTCAGCATCGTCATACCCAGCTTGCCGGAGAAAAATGCGGCGCTGATCTGTTTGGAATTCAGTACGCCAGCGGGCATCACTTTGTCGCGATACACTAAGTCGCGCCAGAACTGGAGCGCGCCTTTGGTTGATGCCGTGTTGTAATACACTTCGCCCGGATAGTCGGCATTGTAATACGCCCCGCCGTTGGCACGCGTTAGCGCAGACAGCATCCAGCCGCCGTAGTCATCGTTCGTGGACGGAATCATGATGCCCCACTGCCCTTTCGCCGGATCGGTCAGCTTCTTCGCTACCGCAATCACTTCATCCCAGTTTTTCGGCGGTTCGTTGAATCCCGCTTTCTTCAGCATGTCTTCGTTGTAATAAAGGATCGGCGTCGAGTTGTGGAACGGGATCGCGTAAGTCACGCCCATCACCTGCGCGTTCTGATGCAGCGCGGGCCAGAAGTTTTTAGTCAGGAAAGGCGTGGCCTTTTCGTTGCCGTATTTGAACAGCTCGTCCATCGGCAGAATTTCATCTTTGATGACCAAATCGGCAGTGAAGTTTGCCGACATAATTACCAGCGCCGGCGGATCGCCCGCTTTGGCGGCCGCTTCCGCTTTCACCTTGGTTGTGTCGTAATTGCCGGTGAAGATCCCACGCACTTCCACCTGATCCTGCGATTGGTTGTACTCCTTGATGATGCGCGTCATTTCCATCGTCAGCTTGCCATCAACCGGTGCGGGAAACATAAAATCGATACTCTCTTTCGCCAGCGCAGGGCCAGACATCAGCAAGGCGATTGCCAGCGCCATCATACGGGGCTTACGCATTTCTTTTCTCCTGGGATAAATTACGGGCGGTTTGCCCGGAAAACCAATGACAATCCTGCGGTGAAAAATGAAGCACAATGGAGGCGCCGACATCCGGCACGCCATCGCGATTTGGCCGACGGTAGCGAATATTCCCCAACGGCGTATCCACATGAATCAGATACTCCGCGCCAAATAGCTCCCGTTGCTTCACCGTTCCCGACAATGACAAGTCGCCGTCTGACGCGGCGTGTTCAGTAATATGCTCAGGGCGGATCCCGAGCAGTACACGGGTTAATGAACGCGTTTCTTCACTGGCGGGCAGCGCCACAGACAATGCCTGTAGAAATGCCTGCCCATCAGCACAAGGCAGCGTCACCATATTCATTGCGGGCGTGCCGATAAATCCGGCGACAAAGACATTTGCGGGGTGCGAATACAGCTGTTCCGGCGTACCAACCTGTTGCAGCACGCCGCGATCCAGCACGGCGATTCTGTCCGCCATCGTCATCGCCTCGATCTGATCGTGCGTGACGTAAACGGTGGTTGTTTTCAACTGCCGGTGTAGATCCATAATGCCGTCCCGCACATCGCTGCGCAGGCGGGCATCCAGATTCGACAGCGGCTCATCCATCAAAAACAAGTGCGGATCGCGCACGATCGCCCGCGCCATTGCTACGCGCTGGCGCTGACCACCGGACAGTTTTCCCGGTTTGCGTTTCAGTAGCGGTTCAAGCTGCAGCAGGCTGGCAACGCGCTGCACGCGCTGTGGATACTCCGCTTTCGGCTCACCGCGCATCCGCATCCCGAAAGTGATGTTCTGCTCGACCGTCAGGTGCGGAAACAGCGCGTAGTTCTGGAAGATCATCGAGAAATTGCGCTGCTTCGGGCTCCACGTCGTAATGTCATCGTCACCCAGCAGGATTTGCCCATCGCTCACGTCTTCCAGACCGGCCAGCATACGCAGCAGTGTACTTTTTCCGCAGCCAGACGGCCCGACCAGCACCAGAAACTCACCGTCAGCGATATCCAGCGACAGCGACGCCAGCGCCTGCATGTGCTCGAAGCGTTTACTGATATTACGTAACTGAATCACGGCCATTACGCATCCACCGGACAGCTGATACGCGGATCGTAGAGGTAAGGCCCAGGGTACGAGGCAATCGACTGGCTGTAGCTCACCAGCCCAGTGACTGGCACGTAGCGGTGCATGACCACGCTGGCAGGCTCCAGGTTGTAGTACGACGTATCGTCATAGTAGAAATACGGCACCTGATGGACGGTGCCCGGCACGGTGGCAATAATCGCCTGCCGATGCTGCGTCATAATCAGGCGGTGCGTATGCCCACAGAAGATCCGCGTCAGCTGCGGGAAACGCTCGATCAGCGTCAGCAGTTCGCTCCCGTTTTCGCAGGCGATCCGATCCATGTGCGCCGATCCCAGCGGGAGCGGTGGATGGTGCATGAAGATCGCCGTTTCGCGCGTTGAATGATCCTGTAATTGCTGCTCCAGCCAGCCCAGCGTGGACGGTGTCAGCCAGCCTTTCGCCTGCCCGGCCAGACTGGTGTCGATGAACAGCAGGCGCATCGGGAAGTCATCCACCGCATAGCGGATGTTCTCGGGATCATCGCCTAACTGCGGGCAAAGCGGGCGCATCGCGTTGAGGAAATGCTGCTTGTCATCATGATTGCCCGGAATCACGTACATCGGGTAATCCAGCATCTGCAACACGCGCTGTGCCACCTGATACTCCTGCGGGCTTCCGCAGTTGACGATGTCGCCGCTAATCACCACCGCGTCCGGCCGCTCGCTCAGCGCGTTTAGCTGGTTAATGACTTTGGCGTTTTCCCCGTTAATATCAATAAATTCATAGAGCTTGCGCCCCTCACTGCGAAAATGCAGATCGGAAATCTGTGCCAGCAACATAACCACCACCTCTATCGTTATTTCGCCCGTTGGCGAACGCCGATCGTTTAAGGATCGAGATACACGGAGCGACCACGGGGCGAGGCATCCCTACGGGAACCTCATCCCCGCGTTTCTCCTAAAAACCATGCTTAATTAACCCGCATTAACCCATTCGCGATTCACTTAATGCCCGAGAAGCCGAAGCTGCTCAGGAACTGCTTCTGGAACACCACAAAAGCCACCATCAGCGGCAAGCACACCAGCAGCGTGCCCGCGCAGATCAATCCCCACTGCCCGCCGGACTCTGCGCCCATGGCGAACGAGACCAGCCCGATGGTCAGCACCTGTTTGTCGGGGTCATTGAGCACCATCAGCGGCCAGAGGTATTCGTTCCAGTGGTAGGTAATGCTGACCGTAGCGAAAGCCAGAATTGACGGCCAGGTCATCGGAATCAGGACGTGAAACACCACCTGCCACCAGCGGCAGCCTTCCATCAACGCGGCCTCTTCGATCTCTTTGGCGATATTGAGAAACGCCTGACGCATCAAAAACACGCCAAACGCCGAGGCGAAATACGGCATCATCACGCCAGTCAGAGTGTTAAGCAGGCCGAGCTGTTTGAGCGTCATCATGTTCGGCACCATCATGACGACAGGCATGATCATCATCTGAATCAGCAGCAGGTAGAACAGCAGCGTTTTGCCGCGAAATTCGTGATAGGCAAAGATGTAGCCCGCCGTGGTGATCGTCACCAGCTGTACCAGAAACGTGCCGACCGCAAAGATCAGCGTGTTGGTGTAAAGCCGTAACCAGTCGGCGCTGTCCCACGCATCGCGGAAGTTATCGAGCGTCAGCGGGAGACGCGGCAGCAGCGAGGCCATATCCACGCCAAAGCTGCTGGTGCTGACGGAAGCAGACAGCATCCAGATAAACGGGCTGACCCACAGTAACGCGGCGCACATCAGCAACAGCGGCAGCGTGAAGCGCGTCGTGATGCGAAGCGGATGGCGATTGGCAACGCTGCGGTTTGCAACATGCCGAGCGTCAACACTTAGGTTCTCAACATTCGGGTGATCAACGCTCATAATGCGCCCCTTTCTCCAGCACTTTCAGATTCATAATGGAAAAGGCGAACAGCATCGCCAGCGTCAGGAAGGTAGCCGCAGAGGCTTTACCCAGATCGTGCGTATCATTCGCCAGATCCTGAATGTAATAGAGCAGCACGGTCGTTGCGTTATTCGGCCCGCCGCGCGTCATCACGGCAACATGGTCGATCTGGGTAATGGCGTAGATAAAGGCGATGGTGACCACAAAAGCGATGGTTGGTCGCAGCAGCGGCAGCGTGACGTAGAAAAACACCTGACGCCGTGAAGCCCCTTCCATCAGTGCCGCCTCGCGTGCAGAGGCTGAAATGGCTTGCAGACCAGCGAGAAAAAACAGCATGTAGTAGCCGGCGAATTTCCAGATACCAATGACGCTCACCGCCACCAGCGCGCTGTCACTCATGCCGAGATAGTTGTTGTTCATCGGGCCAAACACTTTCGCCAGATAGTAATCCAGCAGCCCCAGCCCCGGCATAAAGATGAATAGCCACAGCGTCGCGGCGCTCACCAGCGGAATAATCATCGGAAAGAAGAAAGCGGTACGCAGCCAGCGGTTAACCCGCGTGTTTTCCCACAGCAGCACTGCCAGCAACAGCGCCAGCAGCACACCGGGCACCACCGTCATCAGGATATACAGCACGTTGTTCAGCAGGGCCTGCCAGAACACGGCGTCCTGCACCAGACGCACAAAATTATCCATCCCGACGAACAGCGGCGTATCGGCATTCAGCCGGGTGTCATACAGGCTGTCGATGACCGAGCGCAACAGAGGGAAATAGGTGAAGGCAAGCAAAAAAACCAGCGTCGGCAACAGCACAAGATAGGGAAAGCATTTTGCACGCATAACTCAAAGGCCGTTCAGTGTGAAACACAGAGGCCTTACCCTAGAACGCTAGCGTGTCAGTGGGGCGTCAGTTTAATGACAGTTTGTTTTCGAAAGTAAATAATTCGCTGGCTAAGTTGAGGTGTTAAATTCAGTACAACGATGAGCTGGCACCATACAAGCCGCAGAGCAGCCAATACTATAATTTGAAAACCATATCTATACAGCGCATCTCACTCCCAGTAAGAGTGGATTGATATAAGCTTTCCTGCTGAAACAAAAAACCATGCTTTTGATAGAAAGAGTGAGCATTAGGGGTTGAGGATAATGTTAATTGCTCATAACCACGTGTGCGTGCTTCATGCTTTATAGCGTCAAGAATCATTCCACCCAATCCTCTCCCAACATACTCAGGCAAGGTAAAAATAGCCTCAACACTGCGACAAGAAATATCAAGAAAGCCCGTAGCAACCAGTCTGTTATCTAAACCCACAACAACAAAGAAAGGGTTAGTAGCAATAGCTCGCTTGTATCCCTCCGGCATAGATTCTGGTGTCCATGCAGCAATAATTGTCGCTTCATAGCTGCTCTTGCATCCATGGCGGATAGCCTGATTCCTGATCTCCCAACATTCTTCTGCTTCATCAGGTTCTGCAAGTCTGACTTTCATCTTTTCTCCATTTTGGGCTATCTCTATCCACTGCTTATGCCTAACTGATTAGATGATACAAGGCGGTATCTGAAACTATCGTTGATGCGATAACTCAGTGTCCGCCTATCACTGGCAGTAACAATCTTAACGATCGCAGTTAATTACGCATAATCGCTCATCGGCACACACGAGCAGAACAGGTTACGGTCGCCGTAAACGTCGTCCAGACGCTTCACGCTCGGCCAGTATTTGTGTTCGCTGCCTGCCGGGAAGACCGCCAGCTCACGGCTGTACGGGTGCGTCCAGTCAGCCACCAGCTCCGCCTGCGTATGCGGTGCGTTAACCAGCGGATTGTCATCCAGCGGCCATTCGCCCTGCGCGACACGGTTGATTTCGGCGCGGATCGCCAACATCGCGTCAATAAAGCGATCGATCTCTACCTGACTTTCCGATTCCGTTGGTTCCACCATCAGCGTGCCCGCGACCGGGAATGACATGGTCGGTGCATGGAAACCGTAGTCGATCAGACGCTTGGCGATATCCATTTCACTGATGCCCGTGCTTTCCTTGAGCGGACGAATATCCAGAATACACTCGTGCGCCACGCGACCGTCACGGCCGGTGTAGAGTACCGGATACGCCTGCTGCAAGCGCGTCGCGATATAGTTGGCGTTCAGGATCGCCATCTGACTAGCCTGTTTCAGCCCTTCCGCGCCCATCATGCGGATATACATCCAGCTAATCGGCAGGATAGAAGCACTGCCGAACGGTGCCGCAGAGACCGCGCCTTGTTCCGTCAGCACACCCTCGATTTTTACCACCTGATGACCCGGTACAAACGGTGCCAGATGCGCTTTCACACCAATCGGCCCCATGCCCGGCCCACCGCCACCGTGCGGAATACAGAAGGTTTTATGCAGGTTCAGGTGCGAGACATCAGCGCCAATGTAGCCCGGCGTCGTGATGCCGACCTGCGCATTCATGTTCGCGCCGTCCAGATACACCTGACCGCCATATTGATGCACGATCTGGCACACTTCGCGGATCGTCTCTTCATAGACGCCGTGAGTGGATGGATAGGTCACCATGATGCAGGAAAGCTGTTCGCCCGCCGCCTGCGCTTTCTCACGCAGATCGTGCAGATCGATATTGCCTTGCTTGTCACAGGCGACCACCACCACGTCCATCCCCGCCATCTGCGCCGATGCCGGGTTCGTACCGTGGGCGGAACTCGGGATCAGACAGAGATGACGGCCGGCTTCATTGCGGCTTTCATGATAGCGACGGATCGCCAGCAGCCCCGCGTATTCGCCCTGCGCACCCGAATTGGGCTGCATACAAATCGCGTCATAGCCGGTCAGCTGTACCAGCCAGCTTGATAGCTGTTCAATCATTTGACGATAGCCCAGCGCCTGTTCCGGCGGGCAGAACGGATGCAGTTCAGCAAACTCCGGCCAGGTAATCGGCAACATTTCCGCCGCCGCGTTGAGCTTCATGGTGCAGGAACCAAGGGGGATCATCGCCTGATTCAGCGCCAGATCCTTACGCGCCAGACGATGCAGGTAACGCATCATCTCGGTTTCGCTGTGATAACGGTTGAACACCGGATGCGACAGGATCGCGTCATGGCGAACCAGCCCGGCGGGGATCGTTGCCGCTTTCTGGCCGATGGCCGCATCAAGTGCGTCGATATCCAACCCGTGATCGTCACCTAACAGCACCGCAAACAGCGCCAAAACGTCTTCACGCGTGGTCGCTTCATCCAGCGTGATGCCCACGGCGCTTGCCAAATCGCTGCGTAGGTTAATGCCAAAACTTAATGCCCGGCTCAGCACCGCGTCCTTGTCCGCAACCTCAATCGTCAGCGTGTCGAACCAGCTGCGATGACGCAGCAGCAGCCCGCCCTGCGTTAATCCCGCCGCCAGAATATCGGTCAGACGGTGGATGCGCCCAGCAATACGTTTGAGCCCTTCCGGCCCGTGGAATACCGCATACATCCCCGCAATGTTGGCCAGCAACACCTGCGAGGTACAAATATTGGAATTCGCCTTCTCGCGGCGAATGTGCTGCTCACGCGTCTGCATCGCCATGCGCAGCGCGGTGTTGCCTGCCGCATCGCGCGACACGCCGATAATACGTCCCGGCATAGCACGTTTATGTTCATCACGGCAGGCGAAGAACGCCGCGTGTGGCCCACCGTAGCCCATCGGCACGCCAAAGCGCTGTGCTGAACCAAAGACGATATCCGCGCCCTGCTTGCCCGGCGCAGCCAGCAATACCAGCGCCATGATGTCCGACGCCACGCAGCTGACGACCTTACGCGCTTTTAGTGCCGCCATCAGGTCGCTGTAATCGTGCAGTTCGCCCGTTGTCCCAGCCTGTTGCAGCAGAACGCCAAACACTGCATCGTCTTTCAACGCGTCTTGCGCCTTACCGACGACAATCTCAAAACCGAAGGTTTCCGCACGGGTACGCACCACGTCCAGCGTTTGCGGATGCACGTCGTCAGCAACGAAGAAACGTTCGGCCTGTTTGAGCTTGCTGATGCGCTTCGCCATTGCCATCGCTTCCGCCGCTGCGGTTGCTTCATCCAGCAGCGAGGCAGAGGCCAAATCCAGACCAGTTAAATCCTGTGTGACCTGCTGGAAATTCAGCAGCGCTTCAAGACGCCCCTGAGAGACTTCCGGCTGATACGGCGTATAGGCGGTGTACCAGCCTGGGTTTTCCAGCAGGTTGCGTAAAATCACCGGCGGCATCAGCACCGCGCTGTAGCCCATGCCGATGTAGCTTTTATAACGTTGATTGCGTCCTGCAATGGCCTTCAGCTCAGCTAGCGCCTCATGTTCCGTCACCGCTTCTCCCACCGCTGGCGGACTAGGCAATTGAATGTCCACCGGGACAATCTGGCGGATCAGCGCATCCAGCGACGTCGCGCCGACCACCGACAGCATATGCTGCTGTTGGCTGACGGAAGGACCGATATGGCGCTCGATAAACGCGCCGTCATGTTCGAGTTGACTGAGTGTCTGGGTCATTACAGTAATTTCCTGGATCAATCGTGCCTGCATCAATCGTGATCGCTGCCGCGTTGAAAGACGACGCGGGCGAATAAAACAAAACGCCCCCGGTTCAGCAAAACCGGGGGCGCGATAACTACTCGTCTTCTTCTAACGACGCCTGATAGCCTTCGGCATCAAGCAATTCGTCCAAATCAGACTCATCAGAAATTCTGATGCGGAACAGCCAACCATCGGTATAAGGCGCGCTGTTGACCAGCTCAGGGGCGGTTTCCAGATCTTCGTTAACTTCCACGATCTCACCGCTGATGGGCGCATAAATATCCGACGCCGCTTTTACCGACTCTGCCACCGCGCAGTCATCACCTGCGGCGACGACCGTGCCCACTTCCGGTAAATCGATAAAGACCATGTCACCCAGAAGCTCCTGCGCGTGTTCGGTAATGCCCACGCTGTAGATACCGTCGCCCTCGTGCAGCAACCATTCGTGCGACCTGGTGTATTTTAATTCTACTGGTACGTTGCTCATTGCATCCCCTTTCCTAAAGTCGTTAATCCCGTGCGCTTATCTTTACAGGCAAGCCGCTATCAATACTGAACGATGGCTTTTCCGGCGCGGACAAAGCCGGGTTTGGTGACGTGGACAGGCAGTTCGCGGTTACGAATCTGCACAATCGCCTGCTCACCAATCCCCACCGGAACACGCGCCAGCGCGATGCTCACGCCAAGCGTCGGCGAGAACGATCCGCTGGTGATGACCCCTTCTCGCACCACGCCATCACTATCAGTAAAGCGCACAGGTAAATCATTGCGCAATACGCCTTTTTCCGTCAGCACTAAACCAACCAGTTGATCGGTCCCTTTTTCACGCTGATGCGTTAATGCCTCACGCCCGATAAACTCGCGATCCTCCGGCTGCCAGGCGATTGTCCAGCCCATATTGGCGGCCAGCGGCGAAATGCCTTCATCCATATCCTGACCGTACAGGTTCATCCCCGCTTCCAGCCGCAGCGTATCGCGTGCGCCCAGTCCGCATGGCTTCACGCCAACTGCCAGCAGTTGTTGCCAGAAATCGACCACCTGCTCATTCGGCAGCGCGATTTCATAACCGGCTTCGCCCGTATAACCTGTTGTGGCAACAAAGAAATCGCCCGCCTGCTTGCCAAAAAACGGCTTCATGCTGGCAACAGCAGTCACGTCTGCATCACTCAGGTCTTTTGCCTTCAGGATTTCTTGTACTTTTTCCTGCGCCTGCGGACCTTGCACCGCGACCAGCGCCAGATCGTCGCGCTCACGGATTTCAACCCCGAACGGTGCAGCGTGCTGCCCGATCCAGGCGAGATCTTTCTCGCGAGTCGCGGAGTTCACGACCAGCCGGAAATGGTCTTCCGTGAGAAAATAAACGATCAGATCGTCGATGACGCCGCCGGAGGCATTCAGCATGCCGGTATACAGCGCTTTGCCCGGCTGTGTGAGTTTGGCGACATCATTCGCCAGCAGATAGCGCAGGAATTCACGCGTTCTCACGCCGTGCAAATCGACGATGGTCATGTGGGAAACATCAAAAATGCCGGCTTCCCGACGCACAATGTGGTGCTCATCCAGTTGGGAACCGTAATGCAGCGGCATCATCCAGCCGTGAAAATCCACCATTTTGGCGCCATCGGCCAGATGTTGTTGGTACAACGGGGTCTGCTTTGCCATTCTTCATCCCTCTTCAGCGCATGGCGTTCAGGCGATAAAACACACTGCGCAAACGATATCTTATGACTGAACTTACCACCGACGCGCAGGTTAAACCACTCTCTCAGACATAAGATAAATTATATAGAAGACAAAGAAAGTCGAGCCGCCCACAAAAAACAAAGCAGCGTAATATTCTTAATAATTAACAAAAATAAGCATGTAAATTATTTAAATCAGCGAAAACCACAAATTAATGACATTAAAACTGGCTAATGCAGGCATTGCCACCCAACTGAAAACACCGTTCGGATTAGATAATGTAATGATAAAAACAAACCTAAATTAGATTTTTTCAATCAAAAACCAACAACGACTCCCAACCTGACTCCCTACCTTCCACCATCATCATCATCCGATTCTGTGAACCGTTTCTCAGGCGTCTTTACCTCAGTGCCAGCAAACAAGATGACATGGCACCTGACGGAAGGCGCTGAGACCCCAATTATCCCACACTAATAGCAAGGAATTGCGCGACATGCATTTTTCGCTTTATCAAAATCAAACGTGATTAGGAGATAGATGATGGCTAACAGAATGATCCTTAACGAAACGTCCTACTTTGGCACGGGCGCGATTGCCCACATTGTCGATGAAGTGAAACGACGGGGGTTCAAAAAAGCGCTGCTGGTGACGGACAAGGATTTGGTTAAATTTGGCGTCGCGACCAACGTCACGGCGAAACTGGATGCGGCAGGCTTACCCTACGAGATCTACGATGAGGTGATTCCCAATCCAACCATTGCCGTGGTGGAAAGGGGCGTCGAGCGCTTCAAGGCATCACAGGCCGATTATCTGATCGCGGTTGGCGGCGGTTCACCGCAGGATACCTGTAAGGCTATCGGGATTATTATCAATAACCCTGAATTCGCCGATGTCCGCAGTCTGGAAGGCGTTGCCGCCACCCGACGCGCTGCCGTCCCGATTATCGCGATCCCGACCACCTCCGGCACGGCCGCAGAAGTCACCATCAACTACGTCATCACCGATGAAGAAAAACGCCGCAAATTCGTGTGCGTCGATCCGCACGACATCCCGATTGTCGCCATCGTCGATCCCGACATGATGATGAGCATGCCTGCCTCGCTGAAAGCCGCTACGGGGATTGACGCCCTGACACACGCCATTGAAGGCTTCACCACCAAAGCCGCCTGGGAACTGACCGATACGCTGCATCTGAAGGCCATTGAGATTATCAGCCGTTCACTGCGCGATTCCGTCGCCGGGAAACCAAAAGGCGTGGAAGAGATGGCGCTGGGACAATACATCGCTGGCATGGGGTTCTCGAACGTCGGACTTGGGCTGGTACACGGCATGGCGCATCCGCTCGGCGCGTTTTACAACACGCCGCACGGCGTTGCTAACGCGATCCTGCTGCCGCATATCATGGCCTACAACGCGGATTATACGGGTGAAAAATTCCGAGACATCGCCGTGGCAATGGGGGTAAAAGGCGCGGCTGAGATGACGATAGCCCACGTGCGGGAAGCTGCGATTAACGCCGTGCGGCAGCTTTCCCACGATGTGGATATTCCACCGAGACTGCGTGATGTCGGAGTAAGAGAAGAGGATATCCCGGCACTGGCACAGGCCGCCTTTGACGATGTCTGCACCGGCGGCAATCCACGCGATACAAATATCGATGAGATTAAAGCGCTGTATCGGTCGATTTATTGAAGTACGCTTAGCACCACCCGCAACGCACCGCGGGTGGTATTCGCTATCGTGGGATCTTCTCTTCAATACGCTGAATCAGGTAGGGATAAAACGGGTTCGAAGACAGGCGCAGCAGCGTATCCAGATCGACCACCAGCGCGGAACGCTCTCCTCTGGGGGTAATTCTTCCCAGCGGTAATCCAAACTCGGTGGGATTCTGTGAGAAACGGCCATACAGCGAATCCGAATCTGGGAACGGCAGCGAGACGTGCGATAACGAATACACATCCGATGGATAGTCCATCCCCAGCTCGCGAGTCTGTTCCTGCATCGTCCCCGCTGCAACATCAAACGCCACGGCATGAGAACTGTTCGGCGCAGCGTTAGAAATCACCGTTGTATCATAATGGCGTGGTGTCGCGGGCAACAGCTGGCTGACAGCACCATTCGTCGATTCACGCAGAAGCGGGCCAAAATTGACGGTACGATTGACATCAAAGAGAACCAACTGACTCCCGTTCGCTGGCAGCAAGTTATAGAACGCCGTAATGACCGCACGCGTGCTAACGGTGAAATCCATCACCGATTGGAACGTCAGTACTGGCGGTAAATCAACCAACGTATTCGCTTGCGCTTTCCGGCTTAACTGACTCTGAAGCTCATGGGTTAACAACCAAGATTGCCGCGCACCATTTACCGGAAATGAGTTGTACTTGAAGGGATTAAATTCCGGCAAGATGCCTAACCAGGCAGACTTGGCAAAGGCCGGAAAGATAGCCGGTAGCCCTGCCAGCCCCGCAAAGCGGGCATAGCTGGTGATGCCGATCATAGGGGAAATAAGGATAAGCCGATCGGGACGCGCCAGCGCAGGATTATCCAACGTATCCAGCGTGTACTTCAGCGCCAGCGCCCCGCCGTTGGAAAAACCGACGATATGTAGCGGCAGCCTTTGGCCCTGTTGTACCGTCAGGTGCGATGTCGCCTCACGTACCGCCAGACGCGTGGCTGCCAACCAATCTTCCCATTGCACATCGGTCAGCGCCCCCGGCACCGTCCCGTGCGCAGGCAGACGAATTCCAACAACGAAAAAACCACGCTGACGGTAGCGTTCCGCGATATGTCGCAAACTGTAGGGGGAATCGGTCAGGCCGTGCAACATCACCACCGCGCCTTTCAGTTCCCCTTCTGGCGATAGTTCATAGGATCGGTTCCAGTCATGCTGGAATTTCCCAGGATAAACCGGGCTACCCGAAAAATAGCGGTTAACCGGACGCTGTTCATCCTCATCCAGTTCCTGCGTGACATGTTGATTGACCTGCTGAAAGATGAGCGCTTCCTGCTTTAAATACGCAGACCAGTCGCTTTTATCCAGCACATCAACCGACAATTCATCCGGCACATAGGTGTGCCAAGGCGCAAGCGGCGGCCCACTTTGCGTATCATAAACACGAATAGCCAACAGCGTCATCGCGATAATGCCGATGACGATAAGGCCGCGTCTGATGAGTCGCCGTACAGATTTCAGCATGGTGTTTCCCTTCCCGTTACCGTGTGACCATGCCGATGATTCTAAATAAAACCATACGGCTACACACTGTATTATTCAGAGAAACGCTACACAAAACCGCCCGATATCGCACGGGCGGGTAACCCATTTAACGGTTAGATCAGCACGCTAATATTCAGATTCTCCATCAGCCAGTGGTTGTCGGAATAATCAACCGGGATCGCAATGACGGCGGGGCCGTCAACGTCCATCGCCTGACGGAGTTTGCTAACCAGTTCATCCGCAGATTCAACCGCAAACCCTTTTGCGCCGAATGCTTCCGCATACGCTTTAAAATCAATCGGCCCAAACGACACGCCCGCCGGGCGGTGATATTTGTGCAGTTGCTGGATTTCTACCATGTTGTAGCCGTTGTCCACCCAGATGATATGCAGGAGATTGCTTTTCAGTCTCACCGCCGTTTCCAGCTCCATACTGGACTGCATAAACCCGCCGTCGCCGGAGACGGACACCACTTTTTTGCCGGGTTGCACCAGCGATGCGGCGATCGCCCACGGTAGCGCCACGCCCATCGTCTGCTGGCCGTTGGTCATCAGAATCTGTCGCGCCCGGAAGCTATACAGGTAACGCGCCAGCCAGATGTGAAAACTCCCCATATCCACACACAGCGTGACATCCTCGTTCACGATATCCTGCATCGCCCGCACCAGACGCAGAGGGTGGATCGCAAACCCCGCCATGTCGATCGCGCGCGTACTGAGATCGTGACGCTGGCGTTGACGATCCTGCAATACGAACTGTGTATCAGCAGACAAGATAAACGGCTCGCTGATGCAGGCATTCAGCGTGTCCACCGTCATCGCGATATTCCCCAGCAGCTCAATATCGGGACGATACGCGCTGTCGATCTCCGCCCGCAGCACATCGATGTGGATCAGCGTCGCCTTACCGCTATTCCACAAAACCGGATCGTACTCAATCGGGCTGTAACCCACGGTCACGATCACGTCCGCCTGTTGCAGTAGCTTATCGCCAGCCTGATTGTTGAATAATCCGACACGTCCGGCAAAGTGATCGAACTGCTGCTGATCGATCACGCCAGCAGCCTGATACGTGCTGGTCACAGGCAGTTTGCTATGGTGAAGGAAACGACGCAGCGCCTGTGCATTTTCCTGCTGGCTAGCCATTAATCCGAGCAGCAGCACCGGATTTTTAGCCTGCCGTAGCCGCTTGGCGGCCTCGGCAACATCACTATGTGGCGCGCCATTTAGCAGCGGCAAATTCGGACACGCCAGCACTGGACTAATAACCGGTTCATTGACGATATCCTGCGGCAGGCTGACAAACGCCGCCCCCGGACGCCCGCTCTCCGCTGCCCGGAACGCATTCGCCAGCACTTCCGATATGGCAGAAGACGCTGTGATTTCCGCACTGAATTTACTGACCGGCTGAAACAGGCTAACGGTGTCCAGACTCTGGTGCGTCAGCTTGAGTTTATCCGCCCGCTTAACCGCCCCGCCCAGCGCCACAACGGCATCTCCCTCTGCGGTCGCCGTTGCCAGCCCGGTCACTAAATTCGAACAGCCGGGACCGGACGTCACCAGCGTCACCCCCGCCTTCCCCGTGAGACGCCCTATCGCCGCTGCCATAAACGCGCCGTTCGCCTCATGCCGTACAGGGATCGTTTGGATCGTCGAGTCTTCCAGCTCATCAAACACGCGATCGATTTTTGCGCCGGGAATACCAAAAATATGCTTCACGCCCTGCGCTTCCAGGTGTTTTACAATCAGCTCGGCTCCGCTACTCCAGCTTTGCTGTTCGGTGGACTTTTCCATGACATGACTCCGATGAAATGACTAGCTCTCTACTGACTTGATGACGCTGTTGAGGTTTTCTGAGGACAGGTCGGCATTGAGAAATTCCCGATCCTGAGGCAGATCGATGATCAGTTTGGCAATCACGCCAAACGTCAACGTGCCGTGGCCGACGTCATAATTCAGAATATGGCCGCCGCCCTGGCGATCGTCAGTAATGAAATGTTCGTGGTAACCCGCGACATTAATTCCCTGAGTGTAAGCTGGACTACGAAAACCAATAACGCTGCCGCTACGGTGTTCAAAATGAAATGTCGGTTGCCCTTCAACCGCTTCCTGCATCGGTTTATAAGGTCGGCACTGCCGGGGGACGGTACGGGTTTCAACGCAGCGAAAATTCCCGTCAATGCGCAAGGCGCAGAACAGGTTATCCGTTCCCACTATCTCATCGATCTGGCGATGCACGTCTTCACGCGAGGTCCAGCGATCAAAACGGATCGTTTCTGTCGGACGAAAGAACGTCATGACCGCAAACGGCGTTTTCTGCTCCGGCTTCGCTGCCCGCGCACTGCCGTCGGATAACAGCTGGAAAATCTGGCTATTCAAGGCAACCAGTTCCCCATCCAAACTATTAAATGTTCCTAATCCAAAGTCACCATGCTCCAGTAATTCAGCCATCGTTCGGCTACCTTCGTATACGCCATTTATTAGTCCACTCATTAATGAGGTTTGATAAATAACGCTGTCTGCATGCTGTCGCCGAAAGTCATAGGCGTAGCTAGCAAAGGCTTCTTCACAGGATTGATCAACGATATTCGTTTTCATACCTTCCTTCTCACCGCACCACTTACTTAAACATTATTAATATTTAGATAAAGATTGACGCGGAAGAGGACAAAATTCCAATATGCAATGAAGGTCATTTCAAGATCGGAAACATATGGAGTTACGTAAATGGAGCTACGTTATCTGCGCTATTTTGTCGCCGTTGCACAAGCTAAGCATTTCACGCGTGCGGCGGAAAATCTGGGGATGTCACAACCGCCCCTCAGCCAGCAGATCAAGAAATTCGAGCAGGAGATCGGTACACCGCTGTTCAAGCGACTGACGCGCGGCGTAGAAATGACGGAAGCGGGACAAGCGCTGTATGAGGATGCTCGTCAGATTTTGCAGTTGACCGATTCGGCCATCGCGCGGACAAGAAGCATTGCGCGGGGTGAGAAAGGGAGCCTGAACGTGGGGTTTTCGCCGTCGGCCATGTTCCATCCAACCGTGCTTGCGCTGCTGCATCGTTACTGTCAGCAGCATCCACACGTTCAGCCGCTACCAAAGGAGGAAAATCCGGCTGCGCTCATCACTGCGCTGCAAGAACGTAATATCGACATCGCATTTCTGCGCTTACCCTGCGATCTCAGTGATGAGATTAACGGGGAAATTTTGGCCGAAGAACCGATGAAACTGGTGTTACCCGCAGGACACGTGCTTAGCCATAAAACGCAAGTTTCACTCAGCGAACTGCGTCAGGAGCCGCTGATTATTTTCCCGCGCGAGGTGTGTCCGGGGTTGCACGATATGATTATCCGCACCTGCTATCTGTCAGGCTATGGCCCCAGACCTAGCCCCTTTGCTCCGCAGTTAACAGCCACCATCGGGATGGTCGCCGCAGGCTTCGGCATCACGCTTGTGCCGGAATCTCTCGCCTGTATTAAGGCGGATAATGTGACCTATCATGATATCGGTATGCCCGAAGTCCATACACAAATTGCGGCTATCTGGCGCAAACATGAGCGATCGCCCGCTATCGTGAATATGATCCACCTGATACGCCAGCATTTAAGTACCCAACATCCCGATTAACGCACCTAGGTAGAAAATTCCAACAATCTGCTCGTCAAAAAGCTAGTAATTGATATAAATTCTTATATGATATTAGTTATCATTATCATTTTTTGACGGGTGGAAAAATGCTGACAGCAATGATCACAGCCTGCGGGCTATGGAGTGTGAGCTGGTGTATGGGGAAGCATCTGTCCAGTGCCTGGGGCGTGCTGCTGCCTTGTGCCATCATGCCGCTATTGGCGCTGCTTAACCTGAATCTGACGCACCTGAAAGTGATTATCGCCATCGCCCTGCTGGCGACGCTTGTTATGCTGTTCCATCAACGTTTACGCCACTATTTACTGCTGCCATCCTGCATTGCACTGGCTGGCGGTTTGGCGGCGCTGTCCGTCACGTTTAATCTCACGACGCTGTAAGTGCTCGTGGATAAAGAAAAAAGAAAGGGTACACAAAGCTAGATGGGTAAATGAACGCAGAAAAGCGCTATAGCCAGAAACGGGATAAAAGAGAATAAACAGAGATGAAAATCAGGAAGATACAGAATAAATCTGTGGTGCGAAGAGAGGGACTTGAACCCTCACGTCCGTAAGGACACTAACACCTGAAGCTAGCGCGTCTACCAATTCCGCCACCTTCGCACTGAGAACGTTGTTTGTCTTATGCAGCAAACCTATCTTACACGCTAAATCTATCACGACATGGTGCGAAGAGAGGGACTTGAACCCTCACGTCCGTAAGAACACTAACACCTGAAGCTAGCGCGTCTACCAATTCCGCCACCTTCGCAATTCTGTCATGCAATCTATCATGTAACACTGATTACTGCTTCGGTTCGACAAACCAGAACCGCTGTAGTGATGTTGGTGCGAAGAGAGGGACTTGAACCCTCACGTCCGTAAGAACACTAACACCTGAAGCTAGCGCGTCTACCAATTCCGCCACCTTCGCAACACTGCTTTACGCAATATCACTACGGGGGCGAATTCTAGAGGTTTTCGCGTTCACGTCAATGATTATTTCCTCTGGAATGCGGGGTTTGCTGCAAAAATCATCATCTCGCTGCGGCGTTGCGCGTAAAGAGCTCATCGAGCCATTCGATAAACACCCGAATCCGTGGCGCGAGAAAGCGACCAGGCGCATACATCACGTAAAGTGGCATCGCGGGCGGCGGCATTTCCGGCAGGATCTCCACCAGTTCTCCGCTTTCCAGAAACGGGCGTAGGCCGCGACGCGGTGCCTGAATAATCCCCAGTCCGGCACGCGCGCTGGCGATGTAGGCATCAGTGCCATTAACCTGCAACGCACCGGGCAACATACGCGTAATGCACTCATCACCCGACATGAATTCCAACGGATAACGGTGTTCGGTACGCAAAGAGAAATAGCCGACCATCTGATGCCCCGACAACTCATCGAGCGAACGCGGCACGCCGTATCGCGCCAGATAGTCGGCCGACGCACAGGTAATCTGCGGCATTGACGGCAAATGGCGGGTCGCCAACGTTTCGTCGTCCGTCTGCCAGGCACGCAGCACACAGTCAACGCCTTCACGCAGCACATTAATCGCCGCATCGTTGGCGCTCAGCATCAGCGTCACCTGCGGATAGCGCGCGTAGAACTCGCCCAGCGCCGGAACGACAATCTCCCGCGCCAGCGAGTGCGGCATATCCACCCGCACTTTGCCAACAGGCTGCTGCTTTTGCTGCGTGAACAGCGTGTCGATCTCTTCAATTTCCGCCAGCAATTGCAGACAGCGTTCATAATAAACGCGCCCTTCATCGGTGATCTGCACCTGACGGGTCGTGCGTTGCAGCAAACGTACCCCCAGCCGTGCTTCAAGCTGTTTGATGGTGTTGCTCACCGTCGCGCGTGGCAGCGTCAGTCGCTCCGCCGCGCGGCTGAAGCTGCCCAGTTCGACAATACGTACAAAAACCCGCATCGCCTGAATGTGATCCATCGCCGCCACCATTGTTAGTTATTTTTGAATAGTGTTGCATAAAAAGCGGTATTTATCTTTGTTAGATAAACAACCAGACTGCTTGCACTGCCAACGAGATGAGGATGATGACAATGCAACAACGCAAATTAGGCGCGAACGGCCCACAGGTGTCGGCGATTGGGCTAGGCTGCATGGGAATGAGTGATTTCTACTCCACGGCGCAGGATGAAAAAGAATCCATTGCCACGTTGCATCGCGCACTGGAACTGGGTGTCACGCTGCTGGATACCGCCGATATGTATGGCCCCCACACCAACGAACTGCTGCTCGGCAAAGCGATAAAAGGCAAGCGTGAGCAGGTCTTTCTGGCGACCAAATTCGGCATCATCCGCGATCCGGCAAACCCCAACGCACGCGGCGTCTGCGGTAAACCGGACTACATCCGCCGCGCGGTGGAAGGCAGCCTGACGCGACTCGGCACAGACGTTATCGATCTTTACTATCAGCACCGCATTGATCCAACCGTTCCCATTGAAGAGACGGTCGGCACGCTGGCCGAGCTGGTTCAGGAAGGCAAGATTCGTTACATCGGCCTGAGTGAAGCCTCCGCCACCACGCTGGAACGTGCGCATCGCGTGCACCCTATTACGGCGTTACAGAGCGAATACTCACTATGGACCCGCGATATGGAAGCCGAAATTCTGCCCACCTGTGAGCGTCTGGGTATCGGATTTGTGCCTTACAGCCCGCTGGGACGTGGCTTTCTGACCGGTGCGATTCGCAGCCCGGACGATCTGGCTGCCGACGATTTCCGTCGTACCAATCCACGCTTTTCGGGGGAAAACTTCGGCAAAAATCTGCAGTTGGTAGAGAAAATTAACCAACTGGCGCAGGAAAAGCAGGTTACGCCCTCACAGCTGGCACTGGCGTGGGTATTGGCACAGGGTGAACATATCGTGCCGATTCCGGGTACTAAACGCCGCCGCTATCTGGAAGAAAACGTCGCGGCGCTGGATGTCACTCTGACGAAAGAGGAACTGGCCGCCATTGATGCCATCTTCCCGCCCGATGCCGCAGCAGGTGAACGCTACGGCAAGGAGAGCATGGCAGCCTTGAATCAGTAAGATTACCGACGGCGACCTTTGCTGCCTGTGCGCGGCGGACGACCCACAGTGGCCTGATACACTTTAAAGCGTCCGGTCTGCGCCAGCACTTCATGGCTACCAAAGGCGGCATCTAACAGCGCCGGATAAGGCAGAAAGGCGTTAGCGACGATGCGTAACTGTCCGCCAATCGGTAAATGGGTCACCGCACCACGAATCAGCATTTCCGCGGCTTGCAGGCTGGTCTGCAAGCCGTCATGGAACGGCGGATTAGACACGATCATATCGAAACGACCGTTAATGTCGGAATAGACGTTACTCGCAATCACCTCGCCTTCCAACGCATTCGCCGCCAGCGTTGCCTTGCTGGATTCGATAGCGGCTGCGCTGACATCACTCAACGTCAGGCGGATTTTCGGCGACTGTTTCGCCAGTACCGATGCCAGCACGCCCGCACCGCAGGCGATATCCAGCACTTTGCCTTTCATATGCGGCTCAAACGTAGACAGCAGCAGTCGGCTACCCGGATCCAGGTCATCACGACTGAAGACGCCCGGAAGCGTTTTGACGGTCACGCCGTCCGTCACATACTCGTCCCACCAGTCATCCAGCGTGAAGCTGGCCTGCTTGTCGATCCGACCGTGGTAAAGCCCACAGCGGCGCGCGCTGTCGATTTTTGCCAACTCAACAAAGTCAGAGAGCACGGGTTCCGCGCTGCGCACGCCGCTGCGGTTTTCTCCGACAACGAAGATTTCCGCACCGACCGGCATCAGGGACAGCAGGTTACGCAGTTGGAATTCCGCTTCCTGTTTGCTCTTCGGCCAGTAATAAATCAGCGTGTCGCTATCCGCCACCAGCGCCGCATCCGCCACCAGACCATATTGAGCATTATCCCCAAGTGGCTTTGCCATCTGTTGCCAGTGGTGATATTGGTTGCAATGGACACGCACCGACGCCGCCTCAAATTGCGCGGGCAGGGTATCCTGCAAATCACCGGCAAACAGAACTCGGCGTGAAAGAAATTCGTCACTATGGCGCAGTATGACTTCACTGGCGGGGGTTAATGCGGACATCGGGCTACGGCTCCTTAATCATTGAGCGGGGGATTATATACGCTTCGTCCCCGAAGTTGCAGAGCGGAGAGGAAATAACCGCACCGACGTTGGCGCAGTCTGACGGGGTTTGTTAGCATAGGCACGAATCATTTTCTCGCACGCCAGACAGGATAACGCATGGAATCAAGACGTGACAGGCTGCTACAGCAACTGGGGATTACGCAGTGGACATTGCGTCGCCCGACGGTGCTGCAAGGCGAAATCGCCGTCAGTCTGCCCGAGCAGGTGCGTCTGGTGATCGTCTCCGCCGAGCCGCTGGCCGATGATGAACCGCTGCTAACTGACGTGCTGCACAGTCTGGCGCTCACGCCTGCGCAAGCCTATCGCCTGACGCCACAGCAGATCGACATGCTGCCCGCCGATGCACGCTGCCATAGCTGGCGGTTGGGCATCGCGGAACCTATTGCGCTACAGGGAGTTCAGCTTTCCAGCCCTCTGCTTTCCGAACTTTATCAAAATGCCAACGCCAAACGGGCGCTATGGCAACAGATCTGTGAACATGAACACGATATCTTCCCTGACGCCAGTTGACCTGGCACAAGCCTTCAAAATTGAACAAGTCAGCCACGCCTTTCCCTGGTCGGAAAAGACGTTTATCAGCAATCAGGGTGAGCGCTATTTCAACCTGAAACTGGAACATGACGGGCAGCTTGCCGCTTACGCCATCACGCAGGTCGTGCTGGATGAAGCGACATTGTTCAACATCGCGGTGCATCCCGATCATCAGCGTCAGGGGTTGGGTCGCCAACTCTTAGAACACCTGATCGACGAAATGGAGCGACGCGGCATTCTGACGCTGTGGCTGGAAGTCCGCGAGTCAAACGCGCGAGCCATCGCGCTGTATGAAAATCTGGGATTTAACGAAGTCTCCGTGCGCCGCGATTACTACCCCACGGCACAAGGTCGGGAAGACGCCATTCTCATGGCGCTGCCACTCGGCTAACCTCTTTATCTACTACGGCACTCGCTACTCGGGGGTGCCATAATGTGCGCCCCGTCCCGCTCTGCCTTTTTTCCTGACAGAAAAATCCCCGCAACGTGATCGCTACAAATAAAACCTCGTTTCTTTTTTATCACAATAAGGTTCCATTTCATGTTTCTGGTTTGCAGGCATGCCATGGTTTATCCGTTATCTACGAGGAATAATATGAAAAAATACACTCTGGCTACGACGCTTCTGTGCGGCTTATTCTCTCTTTCCGCTTACGCGGTACAAGTAACGGCGGTGACAGCCTCCGCTTATGATTCAGACAAGGGCCACAAACCGGCCAACATTGCCGATGGCGATGTAAAAACCCGCTGGGCGGCAAACGGTGAGAGCTGGGTTCAGTTAGAACTGGATAAAGAACAATCGGTTGAGAACTTTGTTCTGGTTCCTTTCAAAGCGGATGAGCGCAAACTGAAGTTCTCCGTGTCCTACTCCACCGACGGGAAAACCTGGAAAAAGCTGGCTGAGAATCTGGTCACCTCCAGCAATGCCAAAGACGGTGAAAAATTCACCTTCCCTGCCGTTAAAGCGAAATTCTTCAAGCTGGATACGTTTGGCACCGATGTGAACAAATGGAGCGCCATCAACGAGATCAGCTTTAACAGCGCTGCACAGGTTCCGGCTCAGGCCATTAAGTAACGTGTCGGGATGACCTGGAGCTTGGGTCTCATATTGGCCAGTTAAGAGAACAGGTTGGTAAAAGCTGCTATTTCATTATGCGATAGCAGCTTTTTTGCTTAGTTGGGAGCTAGCAGAGTGGAACGGTATTGCATCACAATCATAATCTCTCCTCCGACAACATCTGCCCATTGCTGAAACTCCATTCATCGGCAGTGTTGAACTGGATTATCACCATCACATCATCCGGATGAATATTCAGCGCGCCATGCAGTCGTTCGCTTAGCATGCGGAAGAAGTTTCGCTTTTGCTCACGGGTTCTGGGTTTTCCCGCAAAAATATGGAACAGAATAAAATCTTCGCTACGTCCGGCACTTTTATAACGTCTGTCAAATATGCGCTGGCCGGCTGGCAGCGTTTCAAATATCTGAAAACGATCGGCAGGCGGGACAGCAAACTCATCTATCAGACTTTGTTGCAGAATATCGGAGATCTGACTTATCTGTGCGTCACGATAACCCTGACGCAGGGTGATACGAGTGAAAGGCATTTCCTTATTCCTCCAAACAACCGAGGGCGGAAACTGCCGCTGGCCAGCCTGCGTAAAATGCCAAATGTGTGAAAACCTCAACGATCTCTTCACGGGTTAACCCATTCTGCTGTGCGAAGTTGATATGCCAAGGAAGCTGTTGCACGCGCCCTTGTGCCGTCAGGGCTCCCAGTGTGATCAGGCTACGCTCGCGCGGGGAAAGCGTTTCACGTTTCCAAATATCATTAAACAGTGTGTCTATGCTCAGTTCGGCCAGTTTCGGTGCGACGCGAGCCAAAGTTTCACGATCAAGCGATTTCGCCATGGTATTTTCTCCGTATTGACAGTAGAACAATTCTGGCGCGATAGTTTCATCCCGAAAATCAAATTATTTTCAAACAACCATCCCAAATTTCAGGACGATAATGGACAAACTTTCTCTGACGCTTGACCTCGATGCGCTACGCAGTTTTGTGACGGGTATGGAGTGCGGCAGCTTTGCACTGGCAGCGACACGACTTTGCCGCTCAACCTCGGCGATAAGCGCCCAACTAAAAAAATTGGAACAACAATGCGGTGCCAAACTGGTGGTAAAGCAGGGCCGTCACCTGGTGTTGACCCATACAGGCGAGATATTGATAGGCTATGCCCGTCGCCTATTGGCGTTGAATGATGAGGCGCAGCGAGCGGTGAAAGGTGAACTATTGCAGGGGGAAATCCGCATTGGCATGCAGGAAGATTTTGGCGAGTCGCTGATGCCTGGTATTTTGGGCGAGTTCAAACGCCACCATCCGGGGCTGCGGATTATTGCGCGAGTAGATCGTAACCAGGTGCTGCTCACCGCGCTTGATAACAACGCACTTGATATGGCATTACTGTGGCAGCCGGAGAATATCACGCGCGAAGGCCGACTGATCGACCAGTGCCAGTTGGAGTGGATAAAGCATCCAGATTTAGACATCAACACACTACTCGCGCGGGGGGAACCCTTGCCGTTAGTGATGCTTGAAAGCCCGTGCCTGATGCGTTCACGTGCCACAACCTGCTTAGACCGGGCTGGTATAGCGTGGAAAGTGGTGTTTATCAGCCATAGCCTGAGCGGTATCTGGGCAGCAGTGCAGGCCGGACTGGGTATTACCGTGCGAACTCGAATCGGGATACCCAGCAATCTCCACATAATGGGAAGTATTTTGCCATCACCCGGGAGTCTCGGCATTACACTGGAGCAAGGGACTGAGAACCAAGCGATTCACAACGCGCTGGCAATGCTGGGGCAACTGATGGAAAAGGCGCTGTTAAATGTGAAGCTTGAGTCGCCATGATCAACCTAAAGGTCAGTCTACTGATTTTAACTAAACGATCCCCCTGTTAGCACTATGCTGGTGGGATATTGTGTATTGGCATGTCGAGTGTCTCCTAGCCATCAGTACCCACATTTTCCTTAGCATTGAAATAAAAATCATTCTCAACTAATATGCGCCTGAAATTTGACCTCCTATCGCTCCGTTTCAGGCACCAGACATGTCATCAGCCAATATTGATACCTCAGCAGATCTGCATCAGCTCTATTGTCAGCATCACGGCTGGCTGCAAGGGCTATTGCGCAAACGGCTGGGGAATCTGTGTGATGCGGCCGATCTGGCGCAGGATGTATTTTTACGGCTGTTGCTGAAACCACGCCAGTTCGACAGCCACGCAGGCGCGCGGGCTTACCTGAGCGTGATGGCGCAGGGCATGTGCGTCGACCTCTGGCGCAAACGGGAAATTGAGCGCGTCTGGCTCACCTCATTAGCCGAACAGCCGGAGCCGGTTGCCCTGTCGGCGGAAGACAGTAACATCATTCTCGAAACGCTATATCAGGTTGATGCCATGCTGCGTGCGCTGCCGGAGAAGGTGCGTGCAGCCTTTATCATGGCGCAGGTTCAGGGATTGCCCTATCGGGAAATTGCTACGGCGCTGGGCGTTTCCGAACGTATGGTGAAAAAATACATGGCGCAGGCCATGCTGCACTGTGTACTGCTGGAAGCGGAGATAGACGCGGACGGTCAGGCCGTTCATTCATGAATAAGCCCAGCTTTATCGCCTTGCAGCAGGCATCGCAATGGTACGCCCAGTTGTGCGATCGGGAACCTGACGATGAGCACTACCGCCACTGGCAGCGCTGGATGGACGAAAGCGAGGAACATCGCCAGGCCTGGGAATTCGTGCAAACGGTCAGCCAACGTTTCCAGCCGCTGCGTGGCGACAGTCAACAACCCGCGCTGAATACGCTGCTGCACAAGTCTGCACCGATGACTCGCCGCCGTGCACTCAAGCTCACCGCATTGCTCAGCACCGGTTCTCTGCTGTCCTGGCTGACTTACCGTCACACGCCGTTAAAAGGCTCGCTGCTGGCGATGACGGCCGATCATCACAGTGCGGTAGGAGAAATCAAATCGCTGACCTTACCGGACAACACCCGACTGTGGCTGAACACCGCCAGCGCGATTGATATCCGCTACAGCGACCAGCGTCGGGAAATTGCCCTGCTGGCGGGGGATATTCTGATTGATACCGCCGCAGATGCTCGCCCTTTCTTCGTCACCACCGCGCAAGGACGCTTGCAGGCGCTGGGCACACGCTTCAGCATTGCGCAGGAACCGGATGTCACCACGCTAACCGTTTACCAACACGCGGTCGACGTCAGCGCCAAGTACGCCACCGCCGCACGTCGGGTCAGCGCGGGCTATCACCTGCGCTTTAATGCCGACGGTCAGGGTAACATCGTGCCCAACCCGCAGAACGATGCCGATTGGTCACACGGCGTGCTCCAGGCGGATAACATGCCGCTGGGGGACGTCGTGGCGCAGCTGTCCCGCTACCGCCACGGCTATCTGGCGTGCCAGCCTGCCATCGCGGATTTACGCGTGATGGGCACCTTCCCTTTAACCGATACCGACATGGCACTGAACATGCTGGCGCAGGCCTTCCCGGTCCGCATCCATCGCCGTTTTCCGTGGTGGGTGACCGTCGAACCGCGCTGATATCGCCCTCTTTTTTGGCTACCGTTTTTGGGGATACAGCCAAAAAATTTTCTCTTTTGAGTTCCCCTTTTTCCACTGTCGTTCGATTCACAGTAAAACCACCAATTTTTACTCTGGGTCAGAAGGCGAATTTTCATGGCATTGATTCCATTTTTCTCTACACAGCGCACTCCTTCCAAACTGGCAATGGCCGTTCATCTGTTGCTGTGCGGCGCACCATTGTTCGTGCATTCCACCGCCACCGCAGCAGAAACAGCAGTCGCGGCGGCAACCAAAACCTATTCCATCTCTGCCGGGCCGCTTAACCAGCAGCTAAACCAATTTGCCACCCAGTCGGGCGTTTATCTGGTCGGCGATGCACAGTTGGCAACAGGGAAAACGGGGTCATCTCTGCAAGGGAATTACAGCGTCGACGGCGGATTTTCGGCGCTGCTCGCCGGAAGCGGACTTCAGGTGATTCCGCAGCCTAACGGAGTCTGGCGCTTACAGAGAATACCGCAGGGGGATGAAATGCTGGTCGTCGCGGGCGTCAACCGCCACGGCGTAACCGAAGGCACCCAGTCCTACACCACGCGCAGCATGAACACCGCGACACAGCTGAACCTGTCGCCACGAGAAACGCCGCAGTCGGTGAGCGTCGTCACACGCCAGCGCATGGACGATCAGAATATGACCTCGCTGGATGAGGCGATGAAGCAAACCACCGGCATTAACGTGGTCAATCAGAATAGCTATCAGGTGAAATACGAATCGCGCGCTTTCGTGATGGATAATATCAAGGAAGACGGGGTGAACTTCTCCAGCCAGAACAGCGTCTCCAATATGGGCGCAGTTCAGACCTCCAGCGAATCGCCCGATCTGGCGATTTATGATCGCGTCGAGATCCTGCGCGGGGCATCTGGCCTGTCACAAGGCAATGGCGAACCCGGCGGCACCGTTAATCTGGTGCGCAAACAGCCTACCCACAACTTTCAGGCATCCGGCAGCGTTGGCGCGGGCAGTTGGGATAATTACCGCAGCGAGCTCGATGTCTCCGGGCCGCTGAACGACGATGCCAGCCTGCGCGGCCGTCTCGTTGGCGTCTATCAGGATAGGCAGAGCTTTAAAGATTACGAACACAGTGAAAGAAAAGTGCTGTTCGGCACGCTGGCCTACGATCTGACGCCATCCACCACGGTCACCGGTGGCATCAACTGGCAAAAGACCCGAGGCGTGCCTGATGTGTACGGCATCCCGTTCGCCACCAATAAAAGCAGCCTGAATCTACCGCGTTCCACCTATCTGGGCGCAAGCTGGAACCGCATCGAGTTTGAAAAAATTAACCCGTTTGTCGAACTGGAGCACCACTTCGATAACGACTGGACGCTGAAAACTGCACTGAATTATATCCATTCCCGCGCGGACAGCAGCTATATCGGCATCATGAATGGCACAAGCGGCGTTAATCCGGCAACGGGAAATTCTTCGCTGAACAATAACCTGCGTTATGACAATAAGGCCGAACAGTGGGGTTACAACCTGAGCCTGAACGGTCCGTTCGAGCTGCTGGGACGCAACCATGAACTGGTGGTGGGCGGTGATTATCAGAAAGAGAACTTCGATAACAACCACATCCGCATCAACAACACCAGCACCGTGAATATCTTCAACTGGCAGCCGAATTCGCTGGCAGAACCAGACTGGTCAAATACGAGTCTCTACAGCAATCACTACAACGACCGCTTTAATTTGTACCAGCGCGGTGCGTTCGCCACGGCCAGATTCGAGCTGGCGGATGACTGGAAACTGATTCTGGGCGGCCGCTACAGCGCCTACAGTTACGACGAATATTTCACTAATCATTTCCGCAATACGTCCTCACTCAGCAGCCTGCATGCCAGTAATGAGTTCGTACCTTACGGCGGCCTGCTGTGGGACTTCGCCGATAATTACACCTGGTATCTGAGCTACGCCGAGATCTACAAACCGCAGAGCGAGAAAGATCGCAACGGTAAGCTGCTGCCCGCCATTACCGGCACCAACTATGAAACCGGCGTGAAGGGCGAGTTCTTTGATGGCGATCTGAATACCTCGCTGGCGCTGTTCCGCATCATTCAGGCGAATCGCGCGATGGCCGTCGCGGATAGCTCAGTTTGCCTGATCGGGACAAGCTGCTCCCAGGCTCAAGGCGAAGTACGCAGCCAGGGTGTCGAGTTCGATATCACGGGCAAACTGGCCGAAGGCTGGCAGATTCAGGCCGGTTATACCCTGACCAACAGTAAATATCTTGAAGGAAGCGCAAGCGAAAGAGCCGCACAGTTCAGCCCGCGCACGCCGAAGCATATGTTCAAGCTCTACACCTCATACAATCTGCCGGGTGAGTTGAACCAATGGACGATTGGCGCGGGTATGACGGCACAGACCGAGACGCAAACCTACCCGAACCGGGCTTATGGCCTGCATCAGGGCGGTTACACCCTGTTTAACGCCAATATCCGTTATCAACACAGCAAAAACCTGAGCTTCAATTTGGTAGGTAATAATCTGACGGATAAAACCTACTTCTTAAACCTGAATAACCGCCATCTTAGCGGCAACAACTATTACGGCGATCCGCGTAATTTCATGCTGACAGCGAAGTGGAATTTCTAAGCGAACACGCCTGCCAGCCTCTGCTGGCAGGCCATCGCCCCATCCATTATGCAAACGCTTAGACGCTTTTATTCACTGGTCGCGCCTTTCTGGCTGACTACACGTGCCACGTTGCTGTGGTTATTACTGTTGCTGATTATGAGCCTGACGCTCTCCGTCGTGTGGATCAGCGTGCAGTACAATAACTGGAGCCGGGATTTTTACGACGCGCTGGCAGACTATTTTCAGCACGCGTCAGTCTACGATATGGCCGTGCGCTATCTGGCCTACACGCTGCTGTTCGTGCTGGTCATCATCTGCGGCAACTGGCTCAAGAAACAGCTGATTATCCGCTGGCGCGATACCATGACGCACCAGTATGAGCAGGATTGGCTGCGCAATCACGCCCACTATCAGCTCAACTCAGGGCTGGATAACCCCGATCAGCGCATCGCGGAAGATATTCGCCTGCTGATAGAACAAAGCCTCGAACTCCTGCTCTCGTTGCTGAAAAACACCGCTCGTTTTTTCTCTTTCATCGCCATTCTCTGGCAGCTTTCCGGCGTCCATACTTTCACGCTAGCCGACTACACCATCACGATACACGGCTATCTGGTGTGGATCGCGCTGGTTTATGCCGCACTAGCCAGCGTGGTGACGCACTTGCTAGGGCACCGCCTGCACAAGCTGAATATTGAACGTCAGCGAACAGAGGCCGACTATCGCGCCACGCTGCTGCGGGTGCGGGATAACAGCGAGCAGATTGCCTTCTACCAAGGAAGTGACGCCGAGCAGCAGCGGATGCGGCAGTATTTCCAGCCCATCGTGCAAAACTGGCAGCGTTTAATGACGCGGGAATTCCGGCTAGAGAGCTTTACGACCAGCTATTTCCGCTTCAGCCTGATTATTCCGGTGTTCGCTACCCTGCCACTGTTTCTCGCACGTCAGATTAGCCTCGGGGCGATTATGCAGGCGCGATCCGCCTTCGGTTATGTGTTGGATGCCTTTGGCTGGTTTATCGATGCCTATCGCCAGCTGGTTCAGTGGTCTTCCACCATTGAGCGACTGTGGGAATTCCAGCATCGCTTACAGCAGCTGCCGACGCCAGAGGCACCGCGTCATGAAGGCCATACTCTGCATATCAACGCGCTGTCCGTACCGCGCCCCGATGGTTCACCGTATTTCGCCCCGCTGACGCTCACGCTTCAGGCTGGCGAATGGGCGACGCTTAACGCAGCCAGCGGCACGGGAAAAACCACGCTACTGCGGGCGCTGGCAGGGCTGTGGCCTGTTTCACAAGGAGAGTGGCATTTCCCCGCAGGCCGCACGCTGTTTTTGCCGCAAAAGGCCTATCTACCGCAGGATACGCTGCGTCAGGTGCTGTGTTATCCGCAGGCGCAGTTAGCGGATACTGCACAGCTGATTGCGGTGCTGGAACAAACCGGGCTGGCCGCGTTGATTCCTCGTCTGGACGACAAAGCGAACTGGAGTCGGGAACTATCGGGCGGCGAACAGCAGCGTCTGTCGTTCGCGCGTGCACTACTGCTGCGCCCGACGCTGCTTTGTCTGGATGAAGCCACCAGCCAGCTCGATGACGCGGCGGCGCTTCAACTGCTAGAGCACATCAGGATTACGCTGCCACAAACCATTGTTTTGGCCGTCAGCCACCAGCCTGCCGTACTGGCCAGTTTCAAATATCAGGTACGGTTAACGCCGCTCGAAGCAGAGAAGAAAGCGCAAACAGAGAATCACACAGACGAGCCTTCTATTGCGCCGCCAGCGGCGGACAATCAGCAGGTTGCTTACGGAAAGATGTGAAAGGAAAAACAGCCCGGAGCGAACGTCCGGGCTGATGTGATATTACTCGTTATCGCCCAGCAGAACGGATTCCAGCGCGATTTCGATCATTTCGTTGAAGGTGTTTTGACGCTCTTCTGACGTGGTCTGCGCACCAGTACGGATGTGGTCGGAAACGGTACAGATGGCCAGCGCTTTAGCACCGAACTCAGCCGCTACGCCGTAGATACCGGCCGCTTCCATTTCCACACCCAGAATGCCGTATTTTTCCATCACGTCGAACATCTGCGGATCTGGCGTGTAGAACAGATCGGCGGAGAAGATGTTACCGACACGGACAGAAACATCGCGTGCTTTGGCAGCATCAACGGCATTACGCACCATGTCGAAATCGGCAATCGCCGCGTAGTCGTGATCTTTGAAACGCATACGGTTCACTTTGGAATCCGTACAGGCGCCCATACCGATCACCACGTCGCGCAGTTTGACATCTTCACGTACCGCGCCGCAGGAACCCACGCGAATGATCTTCTTCACGCCGAATTCGGTGATCAGTTCCTTTGCATAGATTGAGCAGGATGGGATGCCCATACCGTGACCCATGACCGAAATTTTACGGCCTTTGTAAGTCCCCGTGAACCCTAACATGCCACGCACGTTGTTCACTTCGCGGGCATCATCCAGAAAGGTTTCTGCAATGTACTTAGCGCGCAGCGGGTCGCCCGGCATCAGTACAACGTCCGCGAAATCACCCATTTCTGCATTAATATGTGGCGTAGCCATGCGTTTATTCCTTAATTAATCAAGTTTCACGTAAAAAACGGTGTGTTTTACAGTATCGATTTGCCGTAGTCCATAGGCGACAGGCCAAAGTAGGCCGCGACCGTCTGCCCGATATCAGCGAAGGTTTCACGGTGGCCGTATGACCCCGGTTTCACGTTCGGCCCATAGATCAACACCGGGACGTTCTCACGAGTGTGATCGGTGCCGTGCCAGCTCGGGTCACAGCCGTGGTCGGCCGTCAGAATCAGGATGTCATCCCCCTTCACACGGGACAGCATTTCTGGCAAGCGGCGGTCAAACAGCTCCAGCGCGGCAGCGTAGCCCGGAATATCGCGGCGGTGGCCGTAGGCGGAATCGAAATCAACAAAGTTGGTAAACACGATGGTGTTGTCGCCCGCGCTATCCATTTCTTTCAGCGTGGCATCAAACAGCGCATCGATGCCGGTAGCCTTCACTTTCTTCGTGATACCGACCTGCGCGTAGATATCCGCAATCTTACCGACGGAAACCACTTCGCCACCTTTTTCATCCACCATCTTTTTCAGGATGGTCGGCGCAGGTGGTTCAACAGCCAGATCGTGACGGTTGCCGGTACGCTCGAAGTTGCCGGGTTTGTCGCCGATAAATGGACGTGCGATCACCCGCCCGATGTTGTAGCCGCCTTCGGTCAGCTCTTCGCGGGCAATCTCACACAGCTCGTACAGTTTATCCAGACCGAACGTTTCTTCATGGCAGGCAATCTGGAACACGGAATCCGCAGAGGTGTAGAAAATCGGCTTGCCGGTTTTCATGTGCTCTTCAGCCAACTGATCCAGAATCACCGTACCGGAAGAGTGACAGTTGCCCAGATAGCCCGGCAGATTGGCGCGTTTCACCAGTTTTTCCAGCAGTTCCTGCGGAAAACTGTTTTCTTCATCTTTAAAATAGCCCCAGTCGAACAGGACAGGCACACCGGCAATTTCCCAGTGACCAGACGGCGTATCTTTGCCCGAGGAGATTTCGCTGGCGTGCGCGTAAGCACCGATGATGTCCGCGTTTTCATCCAACCCAGGCGGGAACGTTCCCGTTGAGGCCTCGGCGGCTTTACCCAGCCCCAGACGGCTCAGGTTCGGCAAATGCAGCTTGCCGCTGCGCCCTTTATCCGCCGTCCCCGCGGCACACGCCTGAGCGATATGGCCCAGCGTATCCGAACCGACATCGCCAAAACGTTCTGCATCAGCACTGCTGCCGATCCCAAACGAGTCGAGAACCATAATATATGCACGTTTCATTCTTTTTCTCCTGCGCAGCTCTGCGCTAACGCCCTGCCGACAGGCAGGGGAAAATCAATTCAAGACGACCACTAACCAGCCCTGTGCGATCACGCTTCTGCGCTCACTCGACGATAGACCATCGGGGTCTTTTCTGGCGCGGTGTCGCCCAGTTGGATCGCAGCACGAACTTCATTCGCCGCCTGCTGCCACTGCGCTTCCGTGTTGGCGTGGATCACCGCCAGCGGGCGCTGCGCATCAACACGCTCACCCAGACTGATCATGCTATCCAGACCGACGCTGTAATCGATCGTATCCGTGGCCTGACGGCGTCCGCCGCCCAGCGAGACGACAGCCATGCCTAGCGCGCGGGTATCCATTGCGGTCACAATGCCTTCACACGTCGCGAAGACCGGCTTACTTAATGTCGCCACCGGCAAATAACGATCGTAGTGTTCGACAAAATCGCCCGGACCACGCTGTGCGGCGACCATGCGACCAAAGACTTCAGCAGCTTTGCCGTTATCCAACACGGCTTGCAGACGTGAATGTGCGTCGTCCGCCGAACTTGCCAGTCCGCCCGCCAGCAGCATCTCACCACATAGCGCCATAGTAACATCATACAGGCGCGGATTGCGGCTCTCTCCCGTCAGGAAACGCACGGCTTCCCGCACTTCCAGCGCGTTACCAGCGCTAGAGGCCAGCACCTGATTCATGTCCGTCAGCAATGCGCTGGTGCGGCATCCCGCGTTATTCGCTACGCCGACAATCGCCTGCGCCAACTGCTCGGACAGTTCATAGGTCGGCATAAACGCCCCCGACCCCACTTTGACGTCCATCACCAGCGCATCCAGCCCTTCAGCCAGTTTCTTCGCCAGAATTGACGCGGTGATTAGCGGGATAGAATCGACCGTGGCGGTAATGTCACGCGTGGCATAAAAGCGTTTATCCGCCGGAGCCAGTGAGGAGGTCTGCCCAATGATCGCGACGCCAACCTGTTGGATGATGCGGCGAAAATCTTCATCGTTCGGGAAAATATCCAGCCCCGGAATCGCTTCGAGCTTATCCAACGTGCCGCCGGTATGCCCTAAGCCGCGTCCGGAGATCATCGGGACATAGCCCCCGCAGGCGGCGACCATCGGCCCCAGCATCAGCGAAGTCACATCCCCGACGCCACCGGTAGAGTGTTTATCCACCAGCGGACCGTTCAGGTTCAGACTCTTCCAGTCCAGCACCGTGCCGGAGTCACGCATTGCCAGCGTCAGCGCCACGCGCTCGTCCATCGACATATCGTGAAAATAGATGGTCATCGCCAGCGCCGCAATCTGGCCTTCGGAGACGGTATTGTCACGAATACCGTTGATAAAGAAGCGGATCTCTTCTTCGCTCAGAGCTTTTCCGTCACGCTTCTTACGAATAATTTCTTGAATCAGAAACAAGGTCTGTACTCCTGATGAATTCTGATGTGGTTCCGCAGCCTGTTGCTGCGATCACATTTGCTGTGGTAATCCAACGCGACCATGAATACAAATGCTTTTATAAACAATATGTTGTCAAGAATGGCGTTGTCACAAATAAAATAGTGCACCTGTACGCGTGCTTAGTAGCCGCCCTGTGGAGCCGCGGTTCCGTGGCCAAGCGTGGTCAGCAGGCTCGCCAGCAGACTGGACGCGCCAAAGCGAAAATGCTGTGCAGTCGCCCATTCCGCGCCCATGATATCGTCCGCCAGTTGCAGGTAGATGGCGGCATCTTCCGCGTTACGCACACCGCCGGCCGCTTTAAAGCCAACGCGCTCGCCCACACCTTTATCGCGGATCGTCTTCAGCATGATCGCCGCACTTTCTGGCGTCGCGTTCACCGGCACTTTACCGGTCGAGGTTTTAATGAAATCGGCACCCGCATCAATGGCAATCTCGCTCGCCTGACGGATCAGCGCTTCCTGTTTCAGCTCGCCCGTCTCGATGATCACCTTCAGCAGCACGTGAGCATCCTGACACACCGCTTTACATGCCTGAACCAGCTCAAAACCGATTTGCGCGTTGCCTGCGATCAGTGCGCGGTAAGGGAATACGACATCAACTTCATCAGCACCGTAGGCGATTGCAGCTTTGGTTTCTGCAACCGCAATTGCCACATCATCATTGCCATGAGGGAAGTTGGTCACCGTTGCGATGCGGATATCCGGCGTACCCTGCTCACGCAGGATCTTTTTCGCCAGAGGGATAAAACGTGGATAGATACAGATAGCAGCCGTTTTTCCGGCCGGGCTGTTTGCCTGACGGCAGAGTGCCGTCACTTTTTCATCCGTATCATCCTCATTCAGCGTGGTTAAATCCATCAGCGCCAGCGCGCGTTGCGCGGCCGTGGTCAGCTTGGTCATACAACACTCCAACTCGTCAGCCGGTCTAACCGGCCCTGAACATTAACTGGTGCAAAACCAGCACGTTTGGCGAGCGGACTTGGTTCCTTGAAGATAGCGCCCAGGCGAAACAACCTGTAGCGGCACCGAGATCCTTCTCACCGCAATCAGCCTTCCTCTACCCTTCATTCTGTGATTATTTCAACACCGAAAGAATGACATCGAAAGAAACCTATTTATTAGACATTGGAACACGCCATGCCGGACTATTTTGTGCATTCATTCACACTTGATGTAAGAGAAATGCAATAGATAGTAATTATATGTGATTTTTATCACATATACTTCCCTGGATAAGGTTCACCCGATGAATTAACCGTGACAGCCTTGTCGGCCATCTCCCCCTTCATAAAGGAATAAAGAGACCGCAGCACACAGTCGCAGATCGCCCGATGCTTCTGATTGAAGTCATGGAGTAAGCATAGCGGTTTCTCTCTAACCACAGGGAGAAACCGCTGGCAGTGCAGGAAAATTATTTCCCTGCGGAAGGTTTACGGTAATCCAGCGCGGGTTTCCGATCGCCCAGCAGCGGCTTATAGTGGAAGTTCTCGCCACGACTCTTGTCGAACTCCGCTTTCGCCTGTTGAATTAATGCGGGATCGCTCAGTAGCTTCGCTCCTGTGACGGCCAGCGTTTTGGCTGCAACATCCATGCCTTTATAGCCAATAGCCATGCCGCCGGATGCCACCGCCTGCCAGCTGTGCGCAGGTACACCCGGCACCCAGGTCGCCGTTCCCAGCCCGACCGTCGGCACTACCCAACTGACATCGCCCACATCGGTCGACGCATAACCCGTTTCACCAAAATGGTACGGCGCGACCTGACTGGCACTGGAAAGCGGCGGCAGTTTGGCTTGATCCAACGTTTTCTGTAGCGCGGTGGCAAAATCCGTATCCGCCTTATCCCACTGCGGTGCCCCGACGCTTCTGAGGCTGTCATCCATCACTTTTCCCAACACGTCATTCGGCAACAGGCTGTACACGCCGCCGAGAATTTCAAATTCATAACGCGTTTCGGTTCCCAGCGCCGCGCCTTCCGCCGCTTTACGGATGCGATCGGTCACGCTGGCGACCACGGCCGGATCGGGATGACGCACGTAGTAGTAAACTTCGGCAAAGTCCGGCACCACGTTCGGCGCTTTACCGCCATCGGTAATCACATAGTGAATGCGCGTTTCCTGCGGCACATGTTCCCGCATCGCGTTCACCATAAAATTCAGCGCCTCCACACCGTCCAGCGCGGAACGCCCTTTCTCTGGTGCCATCGCGGCATGTGCAGAGCGGCCATAGAAACGGAACTTACCGTTCACGTTCGCCAGCGAATAGTCCTGCGAGGCAGAATTCTCATCGCCGGGATGCCAGTGCAGCATCACATCCACATCCTTAAACAGCCCCTCACGCGTCATATAGACTTTACCGGAACCGCCTTCCTCCGCTGGCGTGCCGTATACTCGAATTTGCCCCGGTTTACCCGTTGCTTCCAGCCACTGTTTCAGCGCAATCGCCGCGCCCACCGATCCCGCACCAAACAGGTGATGCCCGCAGGCATGCCCGGCCTCAATACCCGCAACCGGCGAACGCTCCGGCGTCGCGGCCTGAGAGAAGCCCGGCAGCGCGTCCATCTCGGCCAGAATACCGATAACCGGCCCGCCGGGTTTCCCCGCCGTCGCCACAAACGCGGTTGGGATGCCCGCGACACCCGCTTCAACGCTGAACCCAGCGGCTTTCAACTCATTCTGTAGCAGTTGGGAGGTGTTGGTTTCCAAATAGCCCAGTTCGGGTTTTGACCATATCTGCTGAGCAACGGTCGTCATCTGGCCCGAGTAATTCGTGACGGCGTTCACAATCGTTTCCCGATCTTTCTCTGCCAGTTCAGCGGCATAGCCCAGTGGGAGGAAACAAGAAGAGAACGCCACGGCCAGCGCGGGCGGTATATATCGTTTCAGTGTCATACGTTTTTCCCTATCCGTAAAAGAAATGCACGTCGGTGAATAACGGCTATTGATGTAATGTCATGCCCGTTCTTTGAAATGCTAGTGTTTTGAAATGCTAATTGTTTGAAATACCATTGGTGTGAAGTGCTATTTATGTTTAGCTGTGCAGAGCCGCTTTTTCAAAAAATAATTCACAGACAACACCATGACCGAACACGCCGAAGACTCCCTCTGGTATCTGTACATACTGCGCACGGTCGCTGGGGCGCTGTACACGGGTATCACAACGGATGTCAGCCGCCGCCTGAATCAGCATCAAACGGGAAAAGGGGCAAAGGCGCTGCGGGGAAAAGGCGAGTTAACGCTGGTGTTTCACTGTCGGGTGGGCAATCGCTCAGACGCACTCAAACTGGAATATCGCATTAAACAGTTGAGCAAAAACCAAAAAGAAAGGCTGGTACAAGACCAGCCCAGGACGCTATGTATTTCAGATACGATGTATTGATGCGCTATCGGTTAGCGAGTCGCGTTAGAGAAAGCGGTTAAACGGTTCAGCGTACTCCACCAGCCCGCTTGCACTTTCAAACCCACTTTCGCCCTCAGGACTCCCCTCACCGACAACATGATTATCTGCCAGCGGATAGACCTGAAAAGCCGATTCGCTGTCTGGCCAGCGACAATGTAGCTGCTGTTCTACCGCCGGAACAAAGCCAAAACGGGAGTAGTACGCGGGGTTACCCAAGACCACGACAGCGGTGTAGCCAAACTCATTCAGTGCATCCAGCCCTTCGTAGACCAGCTTTTCCCCTACGCCCTGTCGGCGCAGGCTGTCATCTACCGCCAACGGCGCAAGCGCCACCCACTGGCGATCCTCACCGTCGATCAACACCGGGCTGAATGCCGCGTAGCCCACCACGCCACCTTCATCGTCAGTCGCCACAACGCCGAGCGTCAATAAGCCATCTTCACGCAGTTGATGAACCAGATCCGCTTCCGCGCCCGTTGGAAAAGCACGGCGCAATAAGTTGTCGATCCCTGCGGCATCAACGGGAATTTCCACCCGAACTAGCATGATACTGGCGCGTGATTCGCTGGTTGCACTGCGCCCTCCTGTAAGCCGGCTTCAACAAAGTTCGCCAGTTGCAGCAGGCCAATGCGTAGCGGCGCAGGCATGGCTTCCAGCTCAATAGCGTCCATCAGGTTCTTCACATACAAACCTAACTCGGTATCACCCTCAATGCGCAGACGACGCTGGAAAAAGAGTGTATCGGGATCTTCTTTACGCGCGGCGATCAAAATCAGATCGTTCGCATCTGCACTGAAGCTGACATCCGGCATCTCAGCGTCGCTCACCACCAGACGACCATCACGCAGCGTCATAAACCACTGCAAGCCGACATCACGCACCTCAATTTTCAGCCAGCGGCTTTCGAGAAATGCCAGATCGCCCTCTTCCAGCGCCTGACGGAACTGCCAGCCCAACATCTGTTCCAAAACCTGACGCTGTAGCGCAAAGGGAGTGAACTTGAGTGGCTTACCTAATAAGCTCGGCCCTTGACGCACAATCTGCGCTCGTAGTTTTTCCAACACTGGCGTACTCCTCTTAAAGCAATCTGACTGTTCAGATAATCTGCAAGCATTTTGCCACATCCACCGCACGCGGCAGAGGTCTATGTCAATAATTTAGTCGGTTATCCGATTATGCCCAACAGATTTTGTCCTTGCGCGACGATTAGCACCATAAACTGCCTTAAATCAAAGTCCTTACCGATTTGGTTAATTAAGATTCCCAATCGTTAACAACATTCATCGACTGATAAAAAATCGCTTACGACAACCCGCAAGGGTGAGAGGCAGAATGCCCGTCATAAACGCGAGCGTCAGTCTGAACATCATTGATCGTACCGAGCAGCTACGGCCCCGAAGGGATTAATGAAGGATTGTGTATGGAACTGCTTTGCCCCGCTGGCAACCTGCCGGCACTGAAAGCTGCCATCGATAATGGCGCAGATGCGGTCTATATCGGCCTGAAAGATGACACCAACGCACGTCATTTTGCCGGGCTTAACTTTACCGACAAGAAGCTACAGGAAGCGCGCGAGTACGTGCATCGTCATCGGCGTAAGCTGCATATCGCCATCAATACGTTTGCGCATCCGGACGGTTATCAGCGCTGGCAACGCGCTGTGGATATGGCTGCGCAGATCGGGGCCGACGTGCTGATCCTCGCCGATCTCGCCATGCTGGAATATGCTACCGAACGCTATCCTCACATTGAGCGTCACGTGTCGGTTCAGGCTTCCGCGACAAACACCGAAGCGATCCGTTTCTATCATCGCCATTTCGATGTCTCACGCATCGTACTGCCGCGCGTATTGTCCATCCATCAGGTGAAGCAAATCGCCCGCACCAGCCCCGTGCCGCTCGAAGTGTTCGCCTTCGGCAGCCTGTGCATCATGGCGGAAGGCCGCTGCTATCTCTCTTCTTATCTGACTGGTGAATCACCGAATACCGTAGGTGCCTGCTCGCCGGCGCGATTTGTACGCTGGCAGCAGACGGAAAACGGCATGGAATCACGCCTGAACAATATCCTGATCGACCGCTATCAGGATGATGAAAACGCCGGTTATCCCACGTTGTGCAAAGGGCGTTATTTAGTCGATGGGCAGCGCTACCATGCACTGGAAGAGCCAACCAGCCTGAACACACTGGAACTGCTGCCTGAACTGATGGCTGCCAATATTGCTTCCGTGAAGATAGAGGGCCGCCAGCGCAGCCCGGCCTACGTCAGCCAGATTACGCAGGTATGGCGACAGGCTATCGATCGCTGCCGCGCCAATCCTGAGACATTCGTTCCCACTCAGGCCTGGATGGATGCGTTAGGTGCAGTGGCTGAAGGCACACAAACCACGCTCGGCGCTTATCACCGCAAATGGCAGTAGCAGGAGAACACATGAAATACGCATTAGGGAATATTCTCTACTATTGGCCTAAAGAGGATGTTGAGGCGTTTTATCAGGCCGCGGTGAACAGCAGCGCCGATATCATTTATCTCGGCGAAACGGTGTGCAGCAAGCGCCGCCTGATGAAGGTGGCAGACTGGTTCAACGTTGCTCGTGAGGTCGCCAACAGCGGAAAGCAGGTGGTGATCTCTACGCTGGCGCTCTTACAAGCGCCGTCTGAACTTACCGAGCTAAAACGCTACGTGGAGAACGGCGAGTTCTTGCTGGAAGCAAACGATCTGGGCGCAGTTAACATCGCCGCCGAACGCAATCTGCCGTTTGTCGCCGGACACGCGCTCAACTGCTACAACGCGTACACGCTGCGAGTCCTGCATAAACAAGGCATGGTGCGCTGGTGCATGCCAGTTGAGCTATCCCGAGACTGGCTGCAAAACTTACTGAATCAGTGTGACAAGCTTGGCTTTCGCCATCAGTTTGAAGTAGAAGTGCTCAGCTATGGTCATTTACCGCTAGCCTATTCCGCCCGCTGCTTTACCGCTCGTTCAGAAGATCGGCCGAAGGATGAATGCGAAACCTGCTGCCTCAGCTATCCACAAGGCAGAAAAATGCTGTCACAGGAGAACCAGCAGGTGTTTGTCCTCAACGGCATTCAGACGCAAAGCGGCTATTGCTACAACCTCGGCAACGAACTGACATCAATGCAGGATCTGGTCGATATCGTCCGGCTGTCCCCGAACGATATCAGCACGCCGGCGATGCTGGATAAATTTCGCGCCAACGAACAAGGCAATGCGCCATTAACGCTGGAAAATCAGGCGGATTGCAACGGCTACTGGCGTCGCGTCGCTGGCCTTGAACTCGTTCAATAACGCATTTCCTTTCAGGGCGGCCAGCCGCCCTTTCCTTCCTAAGCGCACCTTTGAACTACGTATAACCGCGACATTCCCGCATACTGATCTGACTTTCATCATTGACTGACGGCGTTAAGCATCCACCAAATGGGTGGAGTCAGTGAACAACAAAGTGAGCCATATTATGTCTATGTCTTCTCAACCCACCGTGTTTTCCGTCCTCGATCTTGCGCCGATTCCGCAAGGTGCGACAGCGCGTGACGCCTTCCATCGCTCGCTGGATCTGGCGCAGCATACAGAAAAATGGGGCTATCACCGCTATTGGCTGGCGGAACACCACAGCATGACGGGTATCGCCAGCGCAGCAACTTCCGTGCTTCTCGGCTATCTTGCTTCGGGAACACAGCGCATTCGTCTCGGTTCCGGCGGCGTGATGCTACCGAACCACTCACCGCTCGTCATCGCCGAGCAGTTCGGTACGCTGGAATCGCTGTATCCTGGCCGTATCGATTTGGGATTAGGCCGTGCGCCCGGCACCGATCAGCGCACCATGATGGCGCTGCGTCGCCACCTTAATGCCGATATCGAAGATTTCCCACGCGATGTGCAGGAATTGCAACGCTATTTCGCCGATGCACAGCCGGGTCAGGGAGTCCAGGCCGTCCCGGGACAAGGCTTACACGTTCCGATCTGGCTATTAGGTTCGAGTCTGTATAGCGCACAGCTGGCCGCGAGACTGGGGCTACCTTTTGCCTTCGCCGCGCATTTCGCGCCCGATATGTTGCTGGAAGCATTCCGTCTCTATCGCGAACACTTCATCCCTTCAGCCACCCACGCCAAGCCCTACGCGATGGTTTGCGTCAATGTGGTGGCGGCCGATAGCGATCGGGACGCGCGTTTCCTCTTCACCTCGATGCAGCAGCAGTTCATCAATCTGCGCCGTGGTACGCCAGGCCCGCTGCCCGCGCCGGTAGAAAACATCGACACGGTCGGCTCACCTGCCGAACAGTTTGGTGCGGAGCAAGCACTGCGGCTGTCGATTGTTGGCGATAGCGCGAAAGTTCGTCATGGATTGCAGAGCCTTTTACGTGAAACGCAGGCGGATGAAGTGATGATCAACGGTCAAATCTTTGATCATCAGGCGCGACTGCGATCGTTTGAAATCGCAATGGATGTACGGCAGACGCTGTAATATCGAACGAGTGAGTTTGTTGTGACCAAAAAAAACGACCCGTTCAGGGTCGTTTTGTATTGCAGTAGATTTTTAAAAAATCGTAGCTTATGCGTCAGCAGGACGACGACGTGGAGCGCGTGAAGCACCGTCACGGCTATCACGGTTGAAAGAACGCTCACGACGCTCACCGCCGTTACCGTTACCTTCACGGCGTTCACCACCGCCGAAAGAGCGACGTGGTGCTGCGCCATCACGACGTTCGCCACCAGGACGACCACCGCCACGACGTTCTGGCTGTGCAACTGCATCACCCATCAACTGCATATTCATTGGTTTGTTCAGAATACGCGTACGGGTGAAATGTGATAACAGGTCGCCCGGCATACCTTTCGGCAGTTCAATCGTCGAGTGAGACGCGAACAGCTTGATGTTACCGATGTAGCGGCTGCTGATATCACCTTCGTTGGCGATAGCACCAACAATGTGGCGCACTTCAACGCCGTCATCACGACCCACTTCAATGCGATACAGTTCCATCTCGCCAGCATCACGACGCTCACGACGCTGTGGACGGTCACCGTCACGGCTGTCACGAGAATCGCGAGGATCACGACGACGATCGCCACGTGAATCACTGCGAGACTCATCACGATCGCGGAATTCGCGACGAGGACGGAATACCGGATCTGGCGGCAGAATCAGAGGACGTTCGCCCTGCGCCATTTTCAGCAGCGCAGCAGCCAGCGTTTCGACATCCAGCTCTTCCTGTGGTTGCAGTTTTGTCAGCAGTGCACGGTACATGTCCAGATCGCTGCTTTCCAGCTGTTGCTGTACTTTAGCGGCGAATTTAGCCAGACGGCGTTGACCCAGCAATTCTGCATTTGGCAATTCCACTTCAGGAATGGTCAGCTTCATTGTGCGTTCAACGTTGCGCAGCAGGCGACGTTCACGGTTTTCGACGAACAGCAGAGCGCGGCCCGCACGACCTGCACGACCGGTACGACCAATACGGTGGACGTAAGACTCGGCATCCATCGGGATATCGTAGTTCACTACCAGGCTGATACGCTCAACGTCCAGACCACGCGCCGCAACGTCGGTCGCGATCAGGATATCCAGACGACCATCTTTCAGACGCTCCAGCGTTTGCTCACGCAGCGCCTGATTCATGTCACCGTTCAGCGCGGCGCTGTTGTAACCGCTACGCTCCAGGGCTTCGGCCACTTCCAGCGTCGCGTTTTTGGTACGAACGAAAATAATCGCCGCATCAAAATCTTCCGCTTCCAGGAAACGTACCAGCGCTTCATTTTTACGCATACCCTGCACCGTCCAGTAGCTCTGGCTGATGTCTGGGCGCGTAGTAATGCTTGATTGAATGCGAACTTCTTGTGGATCTTTCATGAAACGGCGCGTAATGCGACGAATCGCTTCAGGCATGGTCGCAGAGAACAGCGCAGTCTGATGTTCAGCAGGGATCTGAGCCATGATGTTTTCAACATCTTCGATGAAGCCCATACGCAGCATTTCATCAGCTTCGTCCAGCACCAAACCACTCAGGTTGGACAGATCCAGCGTACCGCGTTTCAGGTGATCCAGCAGACGGCCTGGCGTACCCACAACGATCTGTGCACCACCACGCAAAGCGCGCAGTTGCACGTCATAGCGCTGGCCGCCGTACAGTGCGACAACATTCACGCCGTGCATATGTTTGGAGAAATCATTGCAGGCCTCTGCTACCTGCACCGCCAGCTCGCGGGTCGGTGCCAGCACCAGAATCTGTGGTGCTTTAAGTTCAGGTTTCAGATTGTTCAGTAATGGCAGAGAGAACGCTGCTGTTTTACCGCTACCGGTCTGTGCCATACCCAGCACATCGCGACCATTCAGCAGGTGAGGAATACATTCCGCCTGAATCGGAGACGGTTTTTCATAGCCCAAATCAGTCAGGGCATTAAGGATAGAGGTGTTCAGCCCCAAATCGGCAAAAGAAGTTACTAAATCAGTCATGTACACGTGCCTCATTAAACATGGCGGCCAGTCTACATAACTCGTCGTGAAAATTTTCAGTCATTTTCATTGAAAAGTGTGAACCGGCTCAAATTGGATTAAAAAGCGAACAAAAAAGCCCTCACCCGTGAAGGTGATAACCGAAGTTTTTCAGGCTGATTAAGTGTTCGTCAGCTATTGCTGGTCCGATCCTGATAGGTCGTCTTGCTCTTGGCCTAATAGCGCCAATTCCAACAATGCATAGCGGTGCTCAACAAAGTTATGAACGTTGTTGGCAACCGTCAGCTTGAACAGCGCCAAGGCGGTGTTCTTGTCCCCCAGACTTAGGTAGTGCTTACCTAAATAGAAGTCAGTTTCACTGAGATGCTCAGCGAGCGAAGTGTTATCCGTAGCTTCTACCTGTAAACGCTGCATCAGTGTTTTTTCACTGATACTGCCCAGATAGAATTCGACAATATTCCATCCCCAAGGCCCTTTCTTGGCGTCGTCATAGCGTTTCTTCAACGCAATTTTGGCCGTCTCTGGATTGATTTCTCGCTCCACAAGATACAGCCACAACGAACGGAAAGGATCATTCGGATCGTCTCGATAAAACGCCAGCAGATCATCCTGCGCTAACAGGTAGCGACCGCCATAATACAAAGCGATGCCCCGGTTTAAACGCGCGTAATTGTAAGTTGGATCAAGCTCTAGTACAGAATCAAACGCTTCATAGGCAGCATCAAAATTGCCTGCCTGCGTTAAATAGATACCCAAATAGTTAAAAACTTCTGGAATATCAGGGCGGATCGTCAGCGCTTGTGAAAAATCATTCCGCGCCAATGCCCGTAACCCGAGACTATCATACAGCACTCCGCGCTCATATAATAGCTGTGCTCGCTCATCATCGGTTAATGCCCGGCTTGCAAGGATTTGTTCCATGCGTGCCAGGATCACTTCCTGCTGCAAAGTAGGCTGTAACGGAATCGCCAATACTGCGTCTTTACGCCAATCCGTGTTGCTGCATCCTGCCAGCATGAGTGCTGTTGCAACATAACACCAGCGCAAGAAAGGCTTCATTTCCCACTCCCGAAGACAAACATTGGATGAACATCCTGTCCCGGACCGCTCAACGCAAGGACATCCATTCCCTTACGATACACGCAGCACCTTGCCATGATAATCAGGCAAGGTGCCATAAGACCGTTATCTAACAGTCGTTATTCCTCAGAAGACGGGGCTGCCGCTTCCTGAGTTTGCGCAGTTGCTTCTTTGATGCTTAAGCGCACGCGGCCCTGGCGATCAACTTCCAGAACCTTGACCGGCACTTCCTGACCCATTTGCAGGTAGTCAGTCACTTTCTCTACGCGCTTATCGGCGATCTGAGAAATATGCACCAGGCCTTCTTTGCCGCCGCCAATAGCGACGAAAGCACCAAAATCAACGATGCGGGTAACTTTACCCTGATACACGCGGCCGACTTCGATTTCGGCAGTGATCTCTTCAATACGACGAATCGCATGTTTCGCTTTTTCGCCGTCGGTTGAAGCGATCTTCACAGTACCATCGTCTTCAATTTCAATAGTCGTGCCTGTTTCTTCCGTCAGCGCACGAATCACAGAACCACCTTTACCGATTACATCTTTAATCTTATCAGTACTGATCTTGATGGTGTGAATACGCGGTGCGAATTCAGAGATATCGCCACGTGGTGTGCTGATCGCCTGCTCCATCACGCCTAGAATGTGCAAACGTGCACCTTTGGCCTGATTCAAAGCAACCTGCATGATCTCACGGGTAATCCCTTCGATCTTGATATCCATCTGCAGCGCGGTGATACCTTCACGGCTACCAGCAACTTTGAAGTCCATATCGCCCAGGTGGTCTTCGTCACCCAGAATGTCAGACAGAACAACAAAATTGTCGCCTTCTTTAACCAGACCCATCGCGATACCCGCAACGGCTGATTTGATTGGCACGCCCGCATCCATCAGTGCCAGAGAAGCACCGCAGACAGACGCCATGGAAGAAGAACCGTTGGATTCCGTGATTTCAGACACCACACGCACGGTGTACGGGAATTCGTTCGCCTTCGGCATAACTGCCAACACGCCACGCTTAGCCAGACGACCGTGACCGATCTCACGACGCTTAGGCGAACCGACCATACCGGTTTCACCGACAGAGTACGGAGGGAAGTTGTAGTGCAGCAGGAAGCGATCGGTACGTTCACCGGTCAGTTCGTCAATATTCTGCGCATCACGCTCAGTCCCCAACGTTGCCGTAACCAACGCCTGCGTTTCACCACGGGTGAACAGTGCGGAACCATGAGTACGCGGCAGCACGCCAGTACGTACATCCAGACCACGAATCATGTCTTTTTCACGGCCATCGATACGCGGTTCGCCAGCCAGCACGCGGCTACGTACGACATTTTTCTCAACGTTACCCAGAATTTCCTGGATATCGCCCGCATTCAGCGTTTCGTCTTCGGCTTGCAGAGCGGCAACAACATCAGCTTTGATGACGTCAACTTGTGCATAACGCTCTTGTTTTTCAGTGATGCGGTAAGCGTCACCCAGACGTGCTTCAGACAAAGCCTGTACACGCTGCTCTAAAGAAACGTTAACTTCTGGCGCATGCCATTCCCACTTCGGTTTGCCTGCTTCAGCAACCAGAGCGTTAATGTTCTGGATAACGATCTGCTGTTGCTCGTGACCAAACACCACAGCACCCAGCATCTGATCTTCACTCAGAATGTCGGCTTCGGATTCCACCATCAGAACCGCGCCTTCCGTACCTGCAACCACCAGATCCAGACGGCTTTCTTTCAGCTCATCCATCGTTGGGTTCAGGACATACTGATCGTTCAGGTAACCGACGCGCGCAGCGCCGATAGGGCCGCTGAATGGAATACCAGACAGGCTCAACGCCGCAGAGGCACCAATCATGGCAACGATGTCAGGGCTAACCTGTGGGTTAACAGAAACGACGGTCGCAATCACCTGAACTTCATTCAGGAAACCTTCTGGGAACAGAGGGCGGATTGGGCGGTCGATCAAGCGAGAAATCAGCGTTTCGCCTTCGCTTGGACGGCCTTCGCGACGGAAAAAACCACCAGGGAAACGCCCAGCAGCGTAAGTACGCTCCTGATAGTTAACCGTTAATGGGAAGAAACTTTGGCCGGGTTTGGCGTTTTTCGCGCCGACCACAGTAACGAATACTGCGGTGTCATCCATGCTTACCATCACAGCGGCGGTAGCCTGGCGTGCCATCATACCTGTCTCTAACGTGACGGTATGCTGACCATATTGGAACTTACGGACGATCGGATTCAGCAAAATAATATCCTTAGCTGGGGCGCGCTACACGTATTCAAGATAAACGCGCCAGTGAACTCCCGACCTTTACACTACATCCTCACGACTAATGACAACCCTTATCTTGCTTATGCAGATAAAGCCTCTCATTAGCCGCGCGAACCTCTGTAATGAAAGATCATATTAACAACAATACACTACTCTGTTTTGCTAACGCTTCCTAGAAGAAAGGGGCCAAAAGAGGCCCCTTCCCACTGAAACTCAGAAGACTTAGCGACGCAGACCCAGACGCTCGATCAGGCTGGTGTAACGTGCTACATCTTTACGCTTCAGGTAGTCCAGCAGCTTACGACGCTGAGAAACCATACGCAGCAGACCACGACGGCTGTGGTGATCTTTTTTGTGCTCAGAAAAGTGGCCTTGCAGATGGTTGATCTGCGCAGTCAGCAAAGCAACCTGAACTTCAGTAGAACCACTATCGTTAGTGCCACGACCGAAGTCTGCTACGATTTTAGCTTTAGCTTCAACACTTAGAGACATTGTAATACTCCAAACATTATAGATAAAAAAACAGGCGCCGATCTCTAATTCAGCCACCCAATAGTCAAGCCGCGCTATTCTACCCTCAGCGTTCTGCGATAGCAAGGCAGCAACAGGCGGGTTTACACCGGAAACTCAACAACCAGACGACGTGGCGCAACGCGGCCATCGCTATCGATTTCGCCCATTCCGATAAATTTGTGTTCGTCACCTTCGGTGATTCTCACCATGCCGTTCGAGGGCACATTCGCTGCCTGAACCGCTTGCCCCAGCTTCAAATAACCCGCGACAACCGGCGTCAAATTTACCTCAGGAAAGTCAATGACTGGGCTTTCCATCGGCATAAGCAGCGGATCGAGATTCTGCGAAAGTGGGAGCTCTTGTGTTTGGGCCTGCTCGGACAAAGCCGCTAGCTGCTCCAGCGTCACCATTCTTTCGGTAGGATAAGTGGCAACCTGTAAACGACGCAGGTAAATCACATGCGCGCCACAGCCCAACTTTTCGCCCAGATCGTCAATAATGGTACGGATGTACGTGCCTTTCGAACAGTGAATCTCCAGCTCTAGCTCATCACCTTCCCAGCGAATGAATTGCAGTTCGTACACGGTGATTTCACGCGCTTCACGTGGAACCGTCAGCCCCTGACGCGCATACTCATACAGCTTACGCCCCTGATACTTCAGCGCCGAGTACATGGACGGCACTTGCTGCGTGGTACCACGAAAACCTTCCAGCGCCTGCTCCAGATCGGTAGCAGAAAAACCAATCGCACGCTCTTCAATCACGTTGCCATCGGCATCAGAAGTGTCAGTCCGTTGCCCAAGTCGGGCAATAACACGGTAGCGTTTATCAGAATCCAGCAGATACTGGGAAAATTTCGTCGCTTCCCCAAGGCAAATCGGCAACATACCGGTGGCTAATGGATCCAACGCCCCCGTATGGCCCGCTCTGTTGGCGTTAAAAATCCGTTTTACCTTCTGCAAAACATCATTAGACGACACGCCCTGCGGCTTATCTAATAGCAATACGCCGTGTATATCACGGCCACGGCGACGAGGACGACTCATTAATCCTCCTGATCTTCGCCCGTAACAGAACGACGTTCCGTATCGTTTTTGATCACATTGGTCACCAGATTGGACATTCTCATCCCTTCAACCAACGAGTTGTCGTAGGAGAATGTCAGTGCCGGGACAACACGCAGGCGCATCGCTTTGCCAACCAGGGTACGGATAAAACCAGACGCATCCTGCAGTGCTTTGATTGCCGTTTGAACTTGCTCTGGTTCGTTATCATTCAGGAAGGTCACAAAAACCTTGGCATACGCCAGATCGCGGGACACTTCCACACCAGATACAGTCGCCATGCCGATACGCGGATCTTTCACTTCACGCTGAATGATAATGGCGATTTCTTTTTGCATTTCCTGCGCAACGCGCTGGGTGCGGCTGAATTCTTTTGCCATGATAAATTCTCCAGTAAAAATCGGGGGGCACTAGGCCCCCCTTACGAATCACTTACGTCGTCGCTGAAAACGGATTACGCGATCGTACGTTTGATCTCAATCGTTTCAAAGACTTCGATCATATCGCCAGGGCGAACGTCGTTGTAGTTCTTCACGCCGATACCACATTCCATGCCGTTACGGACTTCGTTAACGTCATCTTTGAAGCGGCGCAGAGATTCCAACTCGCCTTCATAGATCACCACGTTGTCACGCAGTACACGGATCTTGTTGTGACGCTTAACGATACCTTCCGTCACCATACAACCGGCGATAGCGCCAAATTTCGGTGATTTAAAGACGTCACGCACTTCGGCCAGACCGATGATCTCTTGCTTATATTCAGGCGCCAACATACCGCTCATCGCCTGTTTCACTTCGTCGATCAAATCATAGATGACGGAGTAATAACGCAGATCCAGACTTTCCGCTTCAACGACGCGGCGAGCTGATGCATCTGCACGAACGTTAAAGCCAAGGATAATCGCATTCGATGCCGCTGCCAGCGTGGCGTCCGTTTCTGTGATACCGCCCACACCGGAACCGACGATCTTCACTTTCACTTCATCAGTAGACAGTTTCTGCAGTGAATCGGAAATTGCTTCACAAGAACCCTGAACGTCAGATTTCAGAACGATGTTCAGCTCAGAAACTTCACCTTCTGTCATGTTGGCAAACATGTTTTCCAGTTTAGATTTCTGCTGACGAGCCAGTTTAACTTCACGGAATTTACCCTGACGATACAAGGCAACTTCACGCGCTTTCTTCTCGTCACGAACAACCGTCGCTTCGTCACCTGCAGCAGGCACACCGGACATACCGAGAATTTCTACCGGAATAGAAGGACCTGCGGACGTGATTTCACGGCCTAATTCATCACGCATCGCACGAACACGGCCATATTCGAAGCCGCACAGAACGATATCGCCTTTATTCAGCGTACCTTCACGAACCAGTACGGTTGCAACCGGGCCACGACCTTTATCCAAGAAGGATTCGATCACGACACCGTTCGCCATGCCGCTACGGACCGCTTTCAGTTCCAGAACTTCGGCCTGCAACAGAATCGCATCCAGCAGTTCGTCGATACCGGTACCGGCTTTAGCAGATACGTGGACAAACTGAGATTCGCCGCCCCACTCTTCCGGCATGATGCCGTACTGAGACAGTTCAGTTTTCACACGATCTGGATCAGAGTCAGGTTTATCGATTTTGTTGACTGCAACAACAACCGGAACCTGAGCTGCTTTCGCATGCTGGATCGCTTCGATGGTCTGAGGCATCACGCCATCATCCGCTGCGACAACCAGTACCACGATATCCGTTGCCTGAGCACCACGAGCACGCATTGCGGTAAACGCGGCGTGTCCCGGCGTATCCAGGAACGTGATCATACCGTTGTCGGTTTCAACGTGGTAAGCACCGATGTGCTGGGTAATCCCACCCGCTTCACCTGCTGCTACCTTGGTTGAACGAATATAGTCAAGCAGTGAGGTTTTACCGTGGTCAACGTGGCCCATGATGGTCACGACTGGCGCGCGGGATTCAGCCGCAACACCCGTATCACGGTCGCTCATTACCGCTTCTTCCAGCTCGTTTTCACGACGCAGGATAACTTTATGGCCCATCTCTTCCGCGACGAGTTGCGCGGTTTCCTGGTCGATGACCTGGTTGATGGTTGCCATTGCGCCCAGTTTCATCATCGTTTTGATGACCTGAGAGCCTTTAACCGCCATTTTGTTAGCCAGTTCAGCAACGGTAACCGTTTCGCCGATGATCACATCACGGTTCACTGCCTGAGCAGGCTTATTGAAGCTCTGCTGCAATGTACTTGGCTTACGTTTACCTTTACCACCACGGGTAACAGCACGCGCTTCTTCACGGTCAGCCTTGGACTCAGACTGGCGATTCCCTTTCTTCTGCTTGGTGACTTTGGCTGCGCGAGTACGGGTACGGCGCTCGCCTTCAACCTGACGGTCGTTTTCATCTTCCGCTTCGCGGGCATGATGAGAAGTCGTCACATGATAATCGGCAGATTCTTCAGGTTTAGCGCTTTCCGCTTCCCAACGCCCGGCATTTTCTTCAGCCATACGGCGAGCTTCTTCAGCAATACGACGCGCTTCTTCTTCAACCTTAAGACGTGCAGTTTCTTCTGCTTTACGCTTAAGTTCGGCAGCTTCCGCTTCACGTTTCGCTTTCTCAGACTGAGCCGGCTTGGTCATATTTTCGTTTTGTTGATTCGTCACTTTTTCTTTTTCCGCTACATCACGCTTAGCTTTTTCAGCGGCCTCACGTTTGGCTTGCTCGTCGGCAGCACGCTTCGCTTTCTCAGCAGCTTCGCGCAGATCGGCCTCGCGTTTAGCCTGCTCTTCAGCGGCACGTTGTGCCTGTTCTTCCGCTTCACGCCGTGCCTGCTCTTCCTCTTCAGCCTGTTGGGCATCAATCGGATCGCGTTTTACATAAGTGCGTGTCTTGCGGACTTCGATCTGCACCGACTTACTTTTTCCGCCAGTGCTAGGGACATTTAACGTGCTGCGCGTTTTGCGTTGCAGCGTCAATTTACTCGGTGCATTACCGCGATCGCGGTTCAGATGCGCCAATAACGTTTCTTTTTCATGCTGGGTCACAGAGTCTGATGCAGACTTGGTCATTCCCGCATCAGCAAACTGCTGTATCAGGCGGTCAACCGGAGTCTGAATCTCTGCGGCCAACGATTTTACGGTTACATCTGTCATGCTGTTCCTTTCCTGCTACAGTTCGTTATTCGTTGTCGTCGCCAAACCAACAGATATTACGTGCGGCCATAATCAATTCGCCCGCTTGCTCATCATTGAGCTCTTCAATATCTGTCAGGTCGTCAACACCCTGTTCAGCAAGATCTTCCAGCGTACAAACACCGATCGCAGCAAGCTTGAATGCCAACTCACGCGACAGCCCAGGCAAGCCAAGCAAGTCTTCAGCAGGTTGACCGTCACCTCGGCTTTCTTCATGCGCCAGTGCCAGCGTTGTTAATGCGGCTTTCGCACGCTCACGCAATGCTTCAACGGTTTCTTCATCAAGGCCTTCGATGGCCAACAGTTCCTTGATTGGCACGTAAGCCAGTTCTTCAAGGGAGGAGAAACCTTCTTCAACCAGCACGGTGGCAAACTCGTCATCAATATCAAGGTGCTTGGTAAAGACGTCGATTGCAGCATGTGCTTCAGCCTGATGCTTGGCTTGAAGATCTTCCACTGTCATCACGTTCAGTTCCCAACGATCGTCTGAACGATGCTGTTTCAACAGTTGGGAAGCCAAACGTACGTTCTGCCCGTTTCGACCAATCGCCTGAGCCAGATTGCTCGACTCAACAGCGATATCCATCGTGCAGGTATCTTCATCAACCACGATCGATACCACATCGGCAGGTGCCATGGCATTGATGACAAACTGCGCAGGATTATCATCCCACAGAATGATATCAATACGCTCGCCGCCCAGCTCGCTGGAAACAGCCTGCACACGTGCACCGCGCATACCGACACAAGCACCGACGGGATCGATACGTTTGTCATTCGTCTTCACTGCAATTTTTGCACGTGAACCCGGATCGCGGGCCGCTGCCTTAATCTCGATAACTTCTTCACCGATTTCTGGCACTTCAATGCGGAAGAGTTCAACCAGCATTTCCGGACGGGAACGACTGACAAACAGTTGAGCACCGCGAGCTTCGGGACGAACAGAGTACAGCACGCCACGAATACGGTCGCCAGGGCGGAAATTTTCACGAGGCAGCATATCTTCACGGCCAATTACCGCTTCTGCACTGGTGTTAGAGCCATCGATTGGTCTGACTTCAAGCGAAATATTATCACGGTTCACCTTCTTCACGACACCGGTGATAATCTCGCCTTCTTGCTCACGGAACTGATCAACAACCATCGCACGTTCTGCTTCACGAACTTTCTGTACGATAACCTGTTTTGCCGTTTGCGTCGTAATGCGGTCAAACGTTACGGATTCGATTTGATCTTCAACGTAACCGCCGACATCAAGAGCAGGATCTTCAAACTGTGCCGCTTCAAGCGTAATTTCGCGGGTTGGCTGAGTGACTTCATTCACCACTAACCAACGACGGAAGGTATCAAAATCGCCCGTTTTGCGATCGATACTGACGCGGACATCAATTTCCTGCTCATATTTTTTCTTGGTCGCTGTCGCCAGCGCGGTTTCCAGCGCTTCAAAAATCTTCTCGCGCGGAAGGGCTTTCTCATTGGAAACTGCTTCAACAACAGCCAGAATCTCTTTGTTCATCCTAGTTGCCTCATCCAAACTTTAAAAGTGGGGTACAAGATTCGCTTTCTGAATGTTGCTCAGCGCGAATACTTCATCTTTGCCTTCCACTGTTATGGTGATCATTTCGCCGTCAACAGCTTTGATCACACCCAACCATTTACGGCGATTCTGGACTGCCATACGCAGCACCACTGTGACCTCTTCACCGACGAAATGCAGATAATGTGCTGCCGTGAATAAGGGACGCTCAAGCCCTGGAGACGACACCTCCAGGTTATAGGCGACAGTGATTGGATCTTCTACGTCCAATACCGCACTGACCTGGTGGCTGACATCAGCACAATCATCAACAGTGATCCCATCTTCACTATCAATATAGATACGCAGCGTCGATTGGCGACTGCGGATGAACTCAATCCCAACCAATTCGTAGCCTAATGCGGCAACGGGTGCTGAAATCATCTCTGTTAATTTTTGCTCTAATGTGGACAAGTCCACCCCCAAGACATAAAAAAAGGGCCTAATAGCCCAGTTGTTTGTTGCCAAATAACAAAAAACCCCGAAAAATCGGGGCTTTATGCAACTGGACCCTAATACCGCTAACCAGCGCGGCATAACTTTCGGTGAAGGATTTTTTCAAAAATCACTGCAAAAAGAGATAGAAATTGAGTGAAGAACGTATTTGAAAAAACACTTTACTGGAAGTTAAGTGGTTGCGGGGGCCGGATTTGAACCGACGACCTTCGGGTTATGAGCCCGACGAGCTACCAAGCTGCTCCACCCCGCGTCCGAAATCGTGGCAAATACTACGCTGACAACTGCATAAATGCAAGTCATCCATAGGATTGGTTCGAAGGCGATTTTTATACGTGTAATACGTTTTTTTGTCAAGAACCATAAAGGGCGTAGAAGCGGCCATCGCGATGATGGGCATTCCACTGTAGGAAGCAGATCTTGTGTCGTCACGCTAGCTGCAAAGCGGGCCAACCGTTGCAAAAAGGCACGGACGCCAGAAATAGCGGAAAGAGGTGACGCTGTGGGGGATTCCCTGATGCTTAAAAATCAAACAATAACTGAATAATATAATAGGATAGAATTTATCTTCGTTCTTCTTCTAATAGTACGATCGCAGCTTGTGTTCTGTTACGCACATTAAGCCGCCTGAAAATCGACTCCAGGTGTGACTTCACGGTGCCTGCACTGATGTTTAATGTTCGACTGATTTGTTTATTAGAAGCCCCTGACGCAATCAGTTGCAGAACTTCATGCTGCCTTTCACTGAGTTTGCCTTTTACACTGTTATCGACACTCCACCCCTCATAAATCACCCCATCATCCGGCAAACAGACCATACCCATCGACACCGTTTTTAATGCTTGGGCAATAGAATCAACTGGCGATGTTTTAAGAATTACGCCCATCACATGGTGTTTCAGATAGTTATTCAAAATATGTCTTTCAATCGCATCAACCATAATAATTACACTGACGTTAATATATTTCTCATGCAGTGCTTCCAGGAAAGAACTGTACTCGCCACTTTCTTTATTACAATTGAGTAAAATAAAAGCGTTGTTCATCTCTTCAAGGAAAGGCCATACATCGTCAATGTCTTTTACGCCAACAATATTGGCATCGTGCATAAAATCATTCAGCCCAACAGATAACCCCTGAATGAAAACAGGGGACTTGTCAATAATAACAACATTCACTGTGCAATCTCCATTTACCTTTATTTTATTAAAAATGCCCTCTAAGAAGTTTTAGCCTATCTTGAAAGATATGATGTCACGCCATTTGGCATATGCCGTTTACCTTATAGACTGAGCCATATTTATTCGTGCATACTGACATGATAATTTCAGAAAACCGCCCCAAAGAGGAATACTCTTAGCAATGAAATATTATCTCAAAATAAGACCTAAGAGCGTAATGATTTCATAAACACAATAAATATTTATTGCCAATTTAAAACAGGAAAAATAAAAGAGAGGGAAATGGCCTATGTCATATTACATTATATCTCTAACACAATGACTGATACGCACCACCCTTATTAGCTGTTAACGTTTTCTCAAATTATCATTTATTTAACCCCAGGCTATTCATGTCTATTGTCTGAAGAATAAGATAAGGAGAACGTATGTCGTTTAAGAGCTGGATAACGGGGGAAAATAAAAAAACAGACAAGGGTGATAATGCCCAAGGGAAAAATCCCCATGTCACACAGAACGATAGCATGGCGTCATCAAAGGCAATGACGCTAGCAGACATTGCTCGCGGTATGCAGCATGCTGCCACCGCCGCCAATCAATTTATCGCTCATCAATATCAACAGACTCTCGAACCTTTTTTTGCACGTGACGCTGATGGCGTGTTAACCCCGAAGACGGTTGCGATTCAACTCGATCCCCGGCACCACGTCGAACTACCACTGGTTGCGCTTTCTACCCCAAGGGGCTTGATGCTGGAAAAAATGAAAGTGCGAATGACGGTGAGAACCGATGCGGTCAGCCAGGACAAAATCACCTCATCTTTAGACGATCATAACATCACTAATTTTCACGTCAGCATGTCGCCTTCAGGCAAAAACAAAAAAGGCAGAAATAGTCAGCACGTCGATATAGAAATGCAATTCACTGCGCTGGATCCTCCAGAAAGTATCATGCGGTTAATTGATGAATACACCAATCTCGTTCTCCCCCGAATAACGCAAGAGGAAAAAAACAATGGCTAATATTCCAGACACGATCAATGAAGCGGGTCTCTCTCTGATTAAGAGTTTTGAAGGTCTTAAATTAACAAAGTATCGTGACACCGCAGGTAAATGGACGATTGGATATGGACATTTAATACTGCCAAATGAAAATTTTGATAATGGAATTACCCTCCAGGAAGCGGATTTATTGTTACGGCAGGACTTAAAAACGGCGGAAACGGGTGTTCAGCATTATGTGAACGTTGATCTCAACGGAAATCAATTTGGTGCATTAACATCATTTACCTACAACCTGGGGGTCAATAGTCTGAAGACGTCGACATTATTACGCCTGCTTAACCAAGGTGACTATGCCGGCGCAGCTGATCAATTCCCACGCTGGGACAAAGATGGTGAGCAAGTCGTGGAAGGACTCCTTCGCCGTAGAGAAGCAGAGAAAGCCCTTTTCCTACAAGCCATCACACCAAATTAATAGTCAACAGAAGTTAAAAAACGCTATTTCACAGAGTAAATCATCGTGGATATATTATGGATACATCACAACTCCCTATCATTTATGACATTCTGATCAGTGATATTATTGCATCAGTTGCAGGATTATTCGGCGGCCTCAGTATTTCTTTTTTTTGGCGACCGCAGAAACTGAATAATTACGACAAGTTCATTGCCGCATTAATCATTATCATCATCAGCATTTCAGCTGCTTTCTCACTGGTAGGGATTATCGCCGAATTGCTGCACGTTAATATTAGTAAAATGGAGAACGCAATAGGATTAGGCTATTTGGTTGGCGCTATTAGCGTAGGGCTGGTTACGCTGCTGGCAAATTTCTTCAGCTATCGAGAGAATAACGATATTCTGGATGTCGCATCGGAAATAAAACAGGCCAGAAAAGGCGTTCATTTGATTAATGAGGCCCAGAAAAAAACGCCCGATGACAAAACCCCACCAGACCCTTAAGAGATTGTTCTTAAAGGTCAATGCTCTTGAGAGCAAACGTTCTTGAGAGTGAGCGTTCTTGAAGGCAAGCGTTCCTAAGAATGAGGGTTTTCAACCGCACGTCGTCGATATGGCAGGAAGGCACCTCGTTGCCTTCCTGCTACTGCTTTCCCTTTCCTGATATGTTCATCCCCCCAGTCAATGCTTTGCCAATAAAGCCAATCCTATATGCGGGGTTCCTCAACGAAGGTGTCTCAATTCGGGACACCTTCGTTAGCGTTCTCTACAGGTTACTGCACAAGAGAGCCGTATTTGGCTGTACGACATCCATCAGAATTTGGTGGTACTGATGGGACAGCGCAGCAATCTCTGCCGCGTTAAAAGCCGCCTGCTGATAATTAAAACACAGCGCCAGAGCCTCATCGTCATAAACAGAGAGCGTTAAATCCAGCCGAGCCTGATGATTAGCAATATCCGTAATCTGATAGGCAGTTTCATTAATCTGTACGGCTGGCGGCATGGCCGTCAGATAGTTAAAACTCACAGGAAAACGCAGCTTATCAGACCATCCTTTAGCCCGGACATCGGCCATTAACACATCATAAGGCAACGTCTGATTGTCCAAAATCGCATGGATCTTATTCTGGCTGCGGGTCAAAAGCGTGCTGAAAGATTCCTGAGCCGGCGCATCATCGTAGTAAGCCACCATGTTAACGAAACAGCCTATTGTGGTGGCGTTTTCCGTCAACATACGGTTCGACACCGGAATACCGATGGGAACATGACGATAGTTTGTCGTTTTGAGCAGTTGGGTAAAAGCGGTCAGCATGCAAACAAACGGCGTCGTGCGATGCTGTTGGGCATAGTGCTTTATCGCCTGCGTCAGCGTATCTGACAAAATGCACCAATAATTTTCTCCGTCCAGGCTGTCACTGAGCGGGAATGCCGTCGCATCGGCTCCTGCTGCCAGGTAATCCTCCATCTTGTCCAGCCAGAACTGCCGCTCTCTCAGATAGCATTGATCTTTGGTGCGCCGTTGCTGCTGCCGATAGTGCAGATAACGTTTTTCACTGCCTATTCGATAGCTGCGATCGCCGGCGCTATAAGCACGGACGTAATCAACAAACTGATGGAAGAACAAACCAATGGCATCATGATCGAATACCGTATGGTGTACACGTCCCAGCAGAATATGCCGTTGTGTTGTCAGCGAAATCAGATGAAAACAGATGAGCGGCGAGTGCTCTACATCCATTTCCGGCGTACTGATCAGCTCCAGCAGTCGTCGGTCGCTCAGCGTATTCCTTCCCCCATCGGGAGAGAATGCCGTCAGCTGTTCAATCGGGATCGCCTCGATCGGATAATCCCCTTCAAGGCACTGTAACCGATCCAGATCGAAGCGGGTTCGCAGCACCGGATTACCTTCCAGAATACGCCGAATACTCCACTCTACGGCAGACTCATCCAGTGGGCCCTTTATCGTCAGACGGAAAGCCAATTGATAGGCCGACGGCTCCGGACTGAGCTGGTCCAGCGTCAGAAAATAGCGCTGCTGCGATGAGGGGGCGAGTACCTCGATATCCGCGTTGTTCTCGTTAAACGCAGGCTCGTCATCGTTCACATAGTAAGGGACGATGAAAGCCAGCAGATGGGGCGTCGCGTTGTTGAAAAATAACGGGTAATCAATTTCACTAAATAGCCTTTTTCTAATCAGTAGTCGGGCTTTCATCGCCTGAAGCGAATCGCCCCCTAAATCGAAAAAGTTATCGTTGGCTCCGAGTTCACGAAAGCCAAGCACCTCTTGCCAGATATCGATCAGTTCCTGTTCCAGCTCATTACCTGCGGTTTTAACCGGATATCCCAACTCAGGGCGCTGCGGACAAGGCTCTGGAAGCCGGCTCACATCCAATTTCCCGTTAGGCAATTTGGGCAGGGTTTCCAGCATAATAAAGTGGGACGGATGCATCGCTCGCGGCAGTTTATCCTGCAAGAAGCGGCGCAGATCGTTCGTGGCAAGCGACGGGTTACGGCTCACCAGATAGGCGACCAGACGCTGACGCCCGTTTTCCTGAATCGGCCGCACCAGCGCCTTGTCGATATCGCCATGCTGACGTAACACAATTTCGACTTCTTCAGGCTCGATACGAATGCCATTAATCTTAATCTGGCGATCGATACGTCCCAGATACAGGATCTCCCCTTCTGGCGTCATTTTCCCTAGATCGCCGGTACGGTGCCCCCAGGAGCGTTTATCGGCTCGAACATGGGTGAAGAAACGCTGCTGCGTTAATTCATCGCGGTTAATATAGCCACGGGCGACACCTTCACCGAATGCACAAATTTCGCCTTCTTCCCCTTCAGCCACGGGACGTAGACTCTCATCCACGATCATAATTTCGCTGCCACGCAGTGCCTTACCGAGCGTCACATTTTTCCCCGGCTTTAATTCAGCAAATGAGCAGTTGGCCGTCGTTTCCGTCGGGCCATACAGATTAAAGAGCCTGACATCAGGAATCTGCTGGAACGTACGCTCTTTTAAATCAAAAGAGACAGGCTCGCCGGAGAGAAAAACCGTTTTAGGTAATGCCCACGCGTGAGAAGAAGATGCCTGATAGCGCAACAGCTCATCCCAAACGGTCGGCACGCAGTAAATGGCGCCGTCGGGATGTTGCTGATGCCAGCGTAATAAAACCTCCGGCTCATTCAAGCTGTCAGCAGGCAAAATAAACAGGGTGTCGCCGCGCAATAAAGGCGCATAAAGCTGTGTCACGGCAGCGGCAAAGCTGAGTGTCGATGTCAGAGGGAGCGTCGCACGGGTCTCTGGCCACACATCCTCATTAAACCAGTTCAGGTAATAACTCAGGTTCCGGTGCTCAATGGCCACCCCTTTTGGTTTACCTGTAGAACCGGAGGTATAGAGAATATAAGCAAGATCGTTTTCGCAAACGGGTGGCAGCGTCGTCACTGGCGACGCAGGATAATGGATATCCTCTACTACCAGCGTAGAGGGAAAAACCTTATCGATAGCCGTTTTATTTAACATCGCTCGCGTGGAAATAAGTAAAAATGTCGAAGAATCATCAAGGATCTGCATAATTCTTTCTGACGGATGAAAATGCGAGAGCGGAACATAGGTATGTCCTGCTTTTAAAATAGCCAGCAAGACCACAGGCATCATCACACCAGGTTCCAGATAAACGGCAATTCTGCCCCGTTTATTATCTGGATAATATGATAACAAATAATCTGCCAAACGGCACGACTGAGATTCTAGTTGTTGATAATTCAGCCTGTCGCCATTAAATTCCACCGCCGTTTTATCGGGACTTTTCAGTGACCATTCAGAGATAATTTCAAAGACCGTTTTTCTATTCTTCATCATTTTCCTTCCATATTGTAAAAGGATGCTTTTTTCGGGAATGGTTATAACGCGACTTCCGGTATCTCACGCGGTGAAAATTTAATGCTGTAAAAATAAGAACACGTAATGATGGGTTCGTCATGCTAATACCAGGAAAGACACATGAAATAACGCGCATGCCTGAGTATGGGTTTAACAAATAAAAGACAGTATTGCCTATATCCCAAAAGGACTATGCCAGAATACGAAAGTCTCCCCGTACCCTGACGGGTATTATTTCCCCTTCCCTTTGCTATTTTTATTGACAGTGCATCACACCCTATCCGCAGATAATTGGAGGCTCCGATGGATTCACAATTTATCGGTTCTGTTATTAATGCGCTACCGCTGGAAAATATGATTAGCGGGCCATTACAAGCAATGATTAACGCACAGGTCCAAGCCAGCAAAGCCTATACGGATTTTTTATTATCCGTATGCATTCAGAATAATAAAGCGGTCGCCATCCAATTCGACTACGACGAAACGCTTATTGATGAAAGCGGAGTCGCAAAAGGTGCCGTGACAAAAACGATGCGCATACCGCTCATTGCCGCGATTACCCATCCGATTATTTCTATTGAAGAAGGGACGATCGATTTCGAGCTTGAAGTCACACAGAGTGAATCTTCATCAGATGATACCGGAGAAGACGGCAATCTGGCGGCGTCACTGGGATGGGGGCCATTCAAAGTCAAAATGGCCGGTCGGGTATCACACAAGTCAGCGCAGACCCGAGCGACGGACACGCGTGCCAAGTACAGCATTCACACGCAGGTAAAACGTCAACCCGCGCCTGAAGCGCTCATGCGCGTCATCGATTTTCTGACCGATGCTGCAATCAGACCCAGTATTCCCGCAGAGAAAAGCGCACCGCAGGTAGCGGAAAACGCCGCACCACCAGCACCTGCGGAGCAACAAGAAGCGTCATCATAATCAAAGCATATTGTTCAGCAGCAATATTACTCAGCGGCAATTACTCAGCGGCATAGTGCATGTGTGCCGTACCTGCATAACGCGTAAAAGGATGCCCGGCGTGACCCCTGGCATCACCAGAGGATCAGACCATGGCATCGGCAAGAGTGCTCCACACCTTATTTGAACAGCAGCGGCATCAAACGCCGGACGCCATCGCCCTGAGAAGCGATACAGAAACGTTGACCTACCGGCAATTGGATCAGCGGGCAAACGCAATGGCGAGCGATCTATTGCAGCGGGGCGTAAAGCCGAAGGATGTTGTCGGTATTTATTTGAATAAAAGCCCGAACCTGATCGTCAGCCTGCTCGGCGTATTGAAAACCGGAGCCTGCTATTTACCGCTTGATCCTTACTATCCACACGAGCGTCTGGATTACATGGTCAATCATGCCGATGCGCGTCTGGTCATTACCGACAATGCCCACGCGCTTACGCTGGCACCAAGCCATCGTGAGATCGTTGACATCAACCAGATCGATCTGAGCGTTCAGGCTACTCACACGCTTCCCTCGGTCAGTGAAGAACAGCTTTGTTATGTGATGTACACCTCCGGCTCCACCGGCACGCCAAAGGGCGTCATGGTCAGCCACAGGACGGTGGTCAATTATCTGGCGTGGATGCAAAGCGCCTTCGTGCTACAGCACGACGATGTGGTCCTTAACCAGTCCACGTTCAGCTTTGATGTCTCAGTGTGGGAAATTTTCTGGCCGCTGATCGCCGGCGCAAGCTGTGCGGTCATTACCGAGGATGCCAAGTACGATCCGCAGCTGCTGGCTGAATTTATACACCGTCATCAGGTCACGGTCGCACAGTTCGTACCGACGGCACTGCGCGTCATTGTGGATGCGGAGGTGCTATCTCGCTGCACCTCTCTATGCCATATCTTTTCTGGTGGCGAAGCGCTCGATCAAACGCTGGTCAACGATCTCTCCCTGCAATATCCGGGAAAGATCCACAATCTCTACGGCCCGACAGAGGCAACAATCTTTGCCTGCCATTGGCTCTGCCAGCCGGGAGCAGAAGAAAAAATTGCTCCGATTGGCAAGCCCATCCCTCACGCCATCGTTTATGTATTAGATGAGGCGCAACAGCCTGTCGCACTGGGAGAAAGCGGTGAACTTTATCTGGCAGGGGATATTCTGGCAAAAGGCTATCTGCATGCGGAAAAGCTGACGCAGGAGCGATTTGTTGATGACACGTTTAGCCATCAGACCGGGCAGAAAATGTATAAAACCGGCGACTGGGTTAGGCAGCGTGTCGATGGCGTTCTGGAGTTCATTGGCCGAATAGACAGTCAGGTTAAATTGCGCGGACACCGTATTGAGCTGGCGGAAATAGAAACGCACATACAGGCGCTGCCGCAAATTAACCATGCTGCCGTTATTCTCGACAAGCGCTCGGAAAACGCAGCGCCATCACTCTCAGCATTTTATGTATTACGGCATCAAAAGCACATCGATATTCAAGAGATAAAAGCGCACCTTGCCAAGACGCTGCCTTTTTTCATGGTGCCCTCTCATTTCGTTGCGTTGGAAAAAATGCCAACGCACCCCAATGGAAAAATTGATAAATCCAAGCTGTGTTCCTGCGTAAATAACTAATGGTGAAAAAATGTCAAACGACAAAGCAATATTACCTTCCGAGATAGAGAAAAATATTATTTCTATCTGGCGGACCGTACTCAATAATCCAAAAGTCTCTATTCAAGAGAACTTCTTCGATGCAGGAGGCAATTCCCTGCTGATGTCCAAGGTTTATCGCGAAATAAAAAACAAAATGGAGTCACCTATCTCTATTGTTGATTTATTCCAATACCCAACGGTACAGATGCTAAGCAAACGTATTAGCGAAGTACACGCTGGGAAATCAAGCAGCAAGAAGTAATTACGCCAAAAAGCGTATTGATACTCCAGGGGAATAACCGCCCAACAATGGGCAATGTGTTTCATCATCCTTATTTCACTGATAATAGGTGGTAATACCATGTCTGCAAATCAATTGAACGCTGCCTCGGCAGTCAAAGCGAAAGTGGCTTCGGCAATTAAATTTGTTCTGAGTCACCAAAATTCATCCAAGCCCGCTCACTACTATGCGATTGGCCAGAAAATTCTTCCTAACACCAAGAAATACTGGCGTGCGAAGTCTATTCCAGCCATTCCTGTTTCAATCAAAGCATCACTGCAACACCCGTCGGCCTCTAACCTGCAAAGCCTCATCAGCCGGGTTACTGCTGGCTTTGCAGGTAGCAAAAAGTAATTAACTTTTAATGTAGCTGTCCCTTCTATATTCACGGCGTAGGACGTCGACCTTTCTTCCTCTGGATAGTATTCGGAGAGAGAAGGTTAGCGGCCTGCGCCGTGAAATAGGAGGCGAATATATTCACGGTGAGGTAATGAAATGAAACAGCAAGAACAGTTCCGCGATAAGGATATTGCCATTGTAGGAATGTCGGCTCGCTTTCCCGGTGCAGAAGATACCGCAATATTTTGGCAAAACCTGTTGGACGGCGTGGAGACGATCAGCACATTCAGTGAAGAAGAACTGAGGGAGTCAGGCATTGAAGAAGAGATGATCGCCTCGCCCAACTATATTCGCCGTCGGGGGATTCTGGGTAACGCACAGCACTTTGACGCTAATTTTTTTGATATTACGCCCCGCGATGCCGAAATTATGGATCCACAGCATCGTGTCTTTTTGGAATGCTGCTGGCACGCGTTTGAAGATGCTGGCTACGTCCCTGCCACCTACCCTGGAAAAGTGGGCATATTCGGCGGAACAGGAACCGCCTGGCATTTGAGTAAAGTGAATGCCCATCCTGAAGTGCAGAAGTACGCCAGCGGTGCGTCGGTTGTCACCAACAATGATAAAGACTACGTAACGACCCGAGTGTCTTACAAGCTCAACCTCAAAGGGCCGAGCGTTAACGTACAGACCGCCTGTTCAACCGCGATGGTCGCCGTCGTGATGGGTATGAACAGCCTGCTGAACGGGGAAAGCGATCTGATCGTCGCGGGTGGTGTTTCCGTGGACACGCCAGAACGCCGGGGTTACCCCTACATGCAAGGCGGCATGGAATCCGCTGATGGCCGCTGCTATGCCTTCGACTCGCGAGCCAACGGCACAGTGTTCAGTCGCGGTGCTGGCGTCGTATTACTGAAACGACTGAATGACGCCGTACGCGACGGCGACCATATTTATGCCGTACTGAAAGGCGGCGCAGTGAATAACGACGGTAACCTGAAAGCCGGTTTTACCGCACCGAGCATCGACGGGCAAATCGCCGTTGCCAAACAGGCGATCGCCAATGCGCAACTCGATCCCGCCACGATCAACTTTGTTGAAGCTCACGGCACCGCGACGGCGCTGGGCGATCCCATCGAATTCACCTCGCTCACACAGACGTTTCAGGAATACACGGATAAAACCCAATATTGCCGTCTGGGATCGGTGAAAACCAACATCGGCCATACGGACGCGGCGTCAGGCATGGCCAGCCTCATCAAAGCGTCACTGGCGCTGGAAACCGGCAAACTGCCAGCCTCGCTCCATTTCGAATCGCCAAACCCTAACATTGAATTTGAAACCAGCCCGTTCATCATGAACACCGAACTCAGTGAGCTGGAACCGTCAGAAACACCGCATCGTGCGCTGGTGAACTCTTTTGGCGTCGGTGGCACCAATGCCTGTGTCATTCTGGAAGCCGCACCGTCGCTAAAAGCGGGCGATACCCATGACAACAGCCTGCTGGTTTTGCCTTTCTCCGCGAAAAGCCGCACGGCGCTGGAAGACATGAAACATCGCCTGCGTGACTATCTCAATGCGCATGACGATGCCAATCTGGCAGATATCGCCTACACCTTGCAGGTTGGGAGACAAAAGTTCTCTCACAGCACGGCTATTATCGGGAAGGATCGCGATTCACTGCTGGCCAAGCTGGATCAGCCTTCACTGGTGGTGACGCAGCAGGGAAAAAACCAAAAATCCGTCGTGTTTATGTTCCCGGGACAGGGCAATCAGTACGTCAATATGGCGCGTGAACTGTACGACACCTACGATGTTTTCCGCGCGAGCCTGGATCAATGCTGTGACTATCTGGAGCCAATTCTGGACGTCAATCTGACGTCGATTATCTTTCAGGACGGCGATAATATCGCCGAGTCCCGCATCAATGAAACCCAGTTTACCCAGCCGTCCCTGTTCGTGATCGAGTACAGTCTGGCAAAATTGTGGATGTCATGGGGCATTCAGCCGGATGTCATGATCGGTCACAGCGTGGGGGAATACGTGGCAGCCTGCCTGTCCGGCGTGTTCTCACTGGAAGATGCACTGAAAGCCGTCGCGATGCGGGGCAAGATGGTACAGGCATTACCCGCAGGAGATATGCTTGCCGTCCTGCTCGATGAAGAGAGCCTGAAGGCTAAACTTCACGGTAGCAAACTGGAAATTGCGGCGGTTAACTACCCTGGATTATGCGTCATCGCCGGCGCTTCAAACGATGTCGCGCGTTTCCAACAGCAGTTGGAAGACAGCAATATCTTCTGCAAACATCTGGATACTTCGCATGCTTTCCACTCGCACATGATGGAACCCATGCTGCCTGCCTTCAAAAAGGTCATTGATAGCATCACGCTGCACGCGCCGCAGATCCCATTTGTTTCTACCGTTAACGGCGAATGGGTGACGGAAGCGCTGGCGAAGAACAGCGACTACTGGGTGCGTCACGTACGTAATCCGGTGCTGTTCTCTCACGCCTTCAAAACGTTGATGGCTGAAGAACATCACGATTTCGTGTTCCTTGAAGTCGGACCGGGACGTTCGCTGGAATCGTCCGCCAAGCAGCATTTCAGCGCAGAAGACGGCGCGTTGATTTATGCCTCCCTGCCAACGGCGAAAGACGTGGCCTTATCCGGCGAGCATCTCCTGTCGACGCTCGGTGCGCTCTGGGCAAGCGGCGTAAACGTTCCCTGGCATCAGCATCATCCAGAGCAGCACCGTCGCCGTATCCCGCTGCCGGGCTACCCTTTCGAGCGTAAACGCTTCGCCCTGCCAGCCCTGTCGTCAACCAGTAATGACATGCAGAGTGAGCAATCCGTTAAGGCTAAAAAGCGGAAACAGGCGGACATCGGCGATTGGTTTTATATGCCGACCTGGAAGAAAACCATTCCGGCGAAATATATGGCGGGCAAACGCGTTGAAGCCGAGAACACCTGCTGGCTGCTGCTGACGGATACGCTGGGTATCGCCGAACGTGCGAAACAACTGCTGGAAAAGGACGGGCATAAGGTCTTTTTCGTCAGCCCGGGAACGCAGTATCAGGAAGCGCTTTCCGAAGGCCGATACACCCTCGATGCATCCTCGCGTGCCGACTATGTCCGGCTGCTGAAAAGCCTGACAGAACAAGGATTACGCCCATCACGTATCCTGTATTTATGGAACCTGACGGCAGCGGAACAGGTCCAGCCGCTTGACCACACTTATCTCTCCTCACCGCTGAACACGTTCTACCCTGCCCTCTATCTTCAGCAGGCGCTGGTGAACGAGAATTTGCTGGACGATCTGCATGTGACCTTCGCCACCAGCAACACGTTCAGCGTGATGGGTGAGCGCATCGCGTCACCAGAGAATGCGTTACTGGTTGGGCCTTCGCGCGTGTTCTATCACGAATATCCTGAAGTGCAATGCCATCTGGTGGATATCGATCTTAAACAAAACGCCGAACAGCTTGATGAGTTTGCCCACAGCCTGATTGCAGAAAGCCATATCGCCACACACGGCAATCTGGTGGCTTACCGCGGAAACCAGCGCTGGGAAGAAAGTTATCAGGCCGTGCATCTGAAGCAGGATGCCCTCGGTTTACCTGCGGAATTGAAAGACGACGGCGTCTACCTCATCACTGGTGGCCTCGGCGGATTGGGGATACTGCTCGCCAACCACCTGTCTGAAAACAGTAATGCGGCGATCATCCTGACTTACCGCGCAGCGTTACCGCCGCGTGAAGAGTGGCAAGCCTGGATCCAACAGCATCCGGTTGACGATCCTATCAGTGAAAAACTGGCGAGCATTTTACGTCTGGAGGCCCGTGGCAACACGATACATCTGGCACAGGTCGACGTGAATGACTATCACGGTATGCGCGAGATGCTATCCGCGTTCCCGCAGGTCGATGGCGTGTTCCATACGGCAGGCGTGGCTGGCGGCGGTATCATTGCGCTGAAGAATGACGCCGATTGCGCCAACGTGCTCGATCCCAAAGTGGCAGGATCGCTCATTCTAGATGAGCTGCTGCAGGACAAACAGCCTGACTTCTTTATTTTATTCTCTTCTATTACCTCCATTGTCGGTGACGAAGCCCGCATCGATTACTGCTCGGGTAACGCGTTTATGGATGCCTTTGCGCATTATCGCAACCAGCATCGTCGTGGGCGCACCGTCTCGCTGAACTGGGGAAAATGGGGCGATGTGGGAATGGCCGTCCGTTGGGGCAAACAGCTGCAGGAGAAGAAAAACAGCAAGCTGGCTGCCGTTGAGGAAACCAAAGGCGACCTGCTGACGCACCTGGAACGTGAAGGCACGCAGGAAAGCTATCAGGTCAATCTCACCACGCAGGACTGGGTTATCGATGAGCACCGCCTTGCGAAACAACCTTCACTGGTCGGGGCGACAATCTTATCGCTACTGCATGAATTCATGACGTGCTTTAAGCCTCAGGAAAGCCTTCAGGTCAAGAACCTGATGCTGACCAAGCCGGTGATCTATACCGATGCCTGGCCGCGTCAGATGAGGCTATTCACCACGCCAGAGGGGAAAGGCTATAAGTTCAGCCTCAAGACTCGGGGCGTGCTTGAGCTGGCATGGCAAGAACACGCGTTCGGAAGCATAGGCCACGGCGCTCCAACGGCTGACCTCACGCCACAATCGATTGACGCCATCAAACAGCGCTGCACCACGCAGGTTCCCTACGCGCCGTTTATCACCGAGCTGGGTAATGCCAACACGGGCGAGAATTTCCTGTCGTTTAGCCAGCGCTGGAACAACCACCGCGAGATTGTTCAGGGCCATAACGAATGGCTGATCCACAAAGTGCTGGGAAGCGAGTATACGCACGATCTTACCCGCTACTCGTACCATCCCGCAGTGATTGATGCTACAGCCATCTCCTGCCTGTCATTGATTACACAGGAGAATTTCCTGCCTATCAGCTATGGCAAGATGACCTTCTTATCGCCACTGGGGCAAGAGTGCTACGTCCACGCCAGGCTCAAGCAGGCTTATCAGCCGCAGGATAACGCCATCGTCATGGATATCACGTTCCTTTCACCAGAGGGCGTTCCACTGCTGATCCTGGAAAACTACACGTTGATGAAGATGACGATGGGCAATCAGCTTGCTACGTCAGAAAACACATCAGCGGCAGCTACAGCAGCAGTAAAAGTGAATCTGGCAGATAAAGACATTCTGTTGCCAGAAGGGCTGGATGCAATAAAACGCCAGCTCGCACATCTGGAATTTGAACAGTTAGTCGTCGTCACCAGCGATCTGGATCAGCTCATTTATGAGTCAATTCCTGAACAGGAAACGCCGGAATTCATCTTGCAGGATAGCGAAGCAACGGAAGGGTATGCCCGACCGGCCCTCTCAGTGGATTACGTTGCGCCAGAAAACGATATCGAGAAGGAGATCGTCAAAGTCTGGCAGTCCATTCTGGGGATCTCGGGGATCGGGGTTAACGACAGCTTTACTGAACTGGGCGGTAACTCGCTGCTGGCAGTACAGGTCGTTTCTACCGTTTCCGGCATATTTGAAATCGATATTCGCGTTGATCTGTTTTACCAGAACCAGACCGTGAAAGGGTTAGCAACGCTGATCCTTACCGAGCTGGAAGCCTTATTGCAGGAATAAGGGAACGGCCGCCTTCAGTATGCATCTCGAAGGCGGCCGCTAATGTAAAACCGAATGTCACAAAATGAGACTCGATAATGACGCAGCTTCCCACCGCAAAACTGACTTCGCTTAGCCTGGATGAACTCAAAAAGCTGGCAAGAGAAAAGAAGAAAACAGGCAACGCAGCCTCAGGCAAAGCCATTGTTCCGCACGCGACACCCGGCAGAGTACATTTCCCCATGACCAGCGCGCAAAAGCGCATCTGGATGCTCTCCCAATATCTTGACGATAGTCAGGTCTACAATAATCCCTATGTGCTTGCCTGCAGGATCGAGCACGACATGGAGCCGCAGCGAGTACAGCAAACGCTCGACTATCTGATGCAACAACATGACATTCTGCGTACGACATTCCGGTTGGTCGATAACGACGTGTGCCAGTGCGTTGCTGACGACATGTCTTTCACGTTCAGCTTTGAAGATATCTCCGCATTCAGCGAAGAGGACATTGAAAAATATGTCTCGGAGACGGCCAAGGCGAAAGGGAATATTGTTTTTGATCTGGAGAATGGCCCCTTGGTTTATCTCCATATGGTCAAAACCCATCAATATGACTATGTGCTGTTCCTGACATTCCATCATATTATTTCCGACGGGTGGACGGTCAATGTGTTCTTCAAGATGCTCATGGAAAACTACTTTCGTCTGCTACAGGGCGGGACATTACCCAGCGAAAAAACGCTCCAGTTCACCGATTATGCACTGGCGGAAGATCGGTGGTATACCGAGGGCCAATACCAGACCGGGCTGGCCTACTGGGCGAAGAAGCTGGATGGCATCACAGGGCAGTTAGATCTGGCGACGGATTACCCACGTCCAGCCAAAATGAGCACCACTGGGGGAATCGCCAGCCAGTTCTTTGATGCGGCTTTCTGCCAACGCTTACAAACCTGTGCGACACAGCATCAGGCGACACAATTCCACGTTATCCTCACGGCATACCAGCTCCTGCTGCATAAATACAGCGGGCAGCAGGAAATCATCATCGGCGCACCGTTTGCCAACCGAAATTTACCTGCCACGCAAAACATGATGGGGCTATTCATGAATACCCTGCCATTACGTTTTGATATCGATCCTCATGCCAGTGTCGCCTCCCTGATTGAGGGCGCGCGCGCCGAGTGTGAAGAAACCTTGAGATACCAGGATGTGCCGTTCAATTATATTCTGGACGAGATTACCTATGTGCGTAATCCCCAGATCAATCCCATCTTTCAGGCAATCTTGACGTATCAGGTCTTCCCCCATTTTCACAGCAGCCATGGCGGGTTCAAATATAAGCCGTTAAAAGTGGATTACGGCACCGCAAAACTGGATCTGAATTTATGGGTAGAAGAAGACAAGGATAGCGACGGCCTGCTGTTCACCATGAACTACAGCAGCGCATTATTTTCCAGCAGCACCATCCAGCGCATGCTGCACGATCTGCGGACCGTTCTTGAAACCTTAATCACCCAGCCGCAGTTAACCGTTCGGGATATCTCACTGTTAAGCCACGAAGAACGCCGCGCGACAATCGCACAATGCCGCCCGACCGCTAACACATTCCCGCCAGCGGTTCATCAGCAGTTTGAACAACAGGCACAGCAACATCCCGATGCCATCGCGGTTCGCTGTGAAGGCCGCACGTTCAGCTATGCTCAGCTCAATGAACGGGCAAACCAGCTGGCTCATCAGCTCCAGAAAGACGGCATTGCTCATGGCGAGTGTGTCGCGCTGTTCATGCCGAAAAGCGAGTATTACGTCGTCGCGATTCTGGCCGTGTTAAAAGCAGGCGGATGCTATGTTCCCATCGATATCGATCTCCCTGAACAACAGGTTGAGTTCATCCTGCAAAATTCCACCGCCCGCTGTGTCATCATCGACGAACAGGCACCCGGTAACGGGCTCCCCTGCCTCTACGTCAGACAAAATCGCAGCATGATGCCGGTAAGCAACCCATCGCAGCCACAGGCTACGGATGGTCCGGCTTACATCATTTATACCTCGGGCAGTACCGGCAAACCGAAAGGCGTTCGTGTCAAACACTCGCAGCTTAGCCACTACTGTCAGGCCATTCGGCCCGTGCTCAACCTGCCGCACGATGCCCGCTACGGCATGTTTTCATCCTTCACCACCGATTTGGCACACACGGTACTGTTCCCCGCGCTGATTCATCAGGGTCAGTTAGACGTGATCAGCACGGAATTACTCCGCTCCCCACAGGAGCTGTTCGCTTATCTGGCGCAATACCCGGTCGATTGCATAAAGATTACGCCGTCGCATTTAGCGACGTTATTGACGTCACCGCAGGCTGAAGCGTTGTTGCCTCGCCAGTTATTGGTTATCGGCGGAGAACGCGTTCCTCTGTCACTCATCAAGCGTATACGCGAGTTCCGAACGTCTTGCCGCATCCTCAATCATTATGGGCCAACCGAATGCACCGTCGGCGTCACCACCTATCCGGTGCCGGACGATCTCAGTCTTCTTTCAGGCGACTATTTGCCTATCGGTAAACCTCTGTCTGATAGCCATGTTCTGCTGCTCGATCCTTATCACCAGCTCGTTCCGGCTGGATTACCAGGGGAAATTTATCTGGGCGGTTCGCATGTCGCAGAAGGGTACATCGGCCTGCCAGATCAAAATAACGCACGCTTTATTCCTCACCCTTACCTTGAGGGCGAGCGGCTTTATCGCAGCGGTGACAAAGGCCGTTTCCTGCCTGATGGCAATCTTGAATTTATGGGGCGTTTGGATCGTCAGGTTAAAGTGCGCGGCTACCGTGTTGAGCTGACGGAGATCGAACAGGCATTACAACAGGTTGCTAATGCGACCCACGTTGCTATTAAACAAAACACGCTGCCCCACGGCGAAACTGTCTTAACCGCGTACTTGTGCGGCATTGATGAACCCAGTCAGGCCACAGTGAAAACGGCGCTGCAAAAAAAACTGCCAGACTATATGCAGCCAGAACGCTGGGTATGGCTAGACACGATGCCATTAACCGCCAGCGGTAAGATAAATTATGCCGCGTTACCCCAACCCTCAGTAGAAAAGCGCGTAGCATTCCATGCCCCGGAAAATCAGCGTGAACACGACCTGCATGAAATTTATCGCGACATTTTACAAAGCGAGACGATTGATACGCAGGAGAGCTTCTTTACCCTTGGTGGGAATTCTCTCAGCGCATTAAAGCTCATCCTGAGCGTTAATCAGCACTTTGGGACATCCCTGTCTCTGGGGCAGTTGTTCGAAAACAGCAGCATTGCCGAGTTGGCCCGCGTGATTGAAGACAAGGGATCGCAGACTCAAGCCGCAAGGGTAACGATCAATCGTGGGCAGCCTGAAGATAACCCTACTTTGCTTCTGATCCATCCCGCTGGCGGTAACGTGCTGTGTTATTCCGGGCTGGCGCGTGAATTGGGCGAGCGCTATCCGATCTATGGCATTCAGGTACCCGATTTCAGCATTAACCAGCCTTATAACGCCGATATCAAAGCGCTTGCCGCTTTCTATCTCTCAGAAGCTGGCGACATCGTTCATCACTCCCGTCTGGTACTCGGAGGATGGTCTCTCGGTGCAACTATCGCTTTTGAAATGGCGCAGCAGCTCGCGAAAAAAGGCATAACACCGACGGTGTTAGTGTTGGACCAGCCTGCTCCAGAGATCAACATTGATGGCTCAGCAGACATGAACGAGGCGGAGCGTCTGGCGTATTTTGCGCATAAAGTGGCTTTGTTTACCGGTGCATCTTTCGATCTTTCGGAACAGTCGCTTGCAGACATGAGCAATGCGCAACGAACGTCGCGCTTTCTGGCCGAATTTAAACGTGTGGGACTGGTGCCTGAGTCGATTGGGCCTGGAGAATTTCAGGACTTTATCAACATCCTGCAAACCCATATCTATGCGACGGACGCTTACCGTGGCGAGATCTACTCAGGTGATGTGCTGGTCGTCGAGGCAGAAGATATTTTACCCGGCCGTATCCGCCTGCCAGAGTCGGGGCTGGGGTGGCGTCGCCTCACTTCAGGTTGCCTGACGGTACTGCCGACGTCCGGCGATCATATCTCAATGATGAACGCACCGCACATTTCCCGCATAGCCGAACAGCTCAAAAAAGTATGGCAATAACACATTCGCCGTCTGCGGTTTCAAACGCAGAACGGCGACTTTATGACGTAAGTGAGGAGAAAACATGGGCCATCCCCCGTCGTTAACCGTTTGGCGATATCTGGTATCGCGCGATGCGCTTCTGACCATCATCATACCGGTCGTTATGTATAACATCGCATTTTTACAATGGGGGGCTGGCGTCGCGCTGTTAATAACCGCGATCTATTCCGGTGTACTGCAACTCATCAGCCGTTGGCAAGGTTACCTGCCAATCATTGCTCTCATCTTGGTATCGGGGCTTAGCCACTACCTTTATCTGGAAGGCGTCATCTTGTTCGATATCCATCAAGAGAGCGTCTTTTTGTCGGTCAGCGGCGCAATTTCAACCGTGATTATTTTTACCATTTACAGCATCAAGGGGCATCCGGTCATACAAACATTGGCGGAACAAGCCACGCCAGCGCTGAAGACACTCCCCGTTTATGGCACACCGCAGTACGTCCGCGTCTGGAACGAGGTATCACTGGTCTGGATTCTGGTTTACCTGGTGAAAGCCATCATTATCTACCTCCTTTCCCGCCAGCCTGGTTTGCCGATGGATACGCTTGTCCTCATCAGCGGATGGCCTCTTACGCTACTGCTGGTGATCTTCAGTTTCCGATGGCCAAAGTATCGCTGGTCCTCACTCGCACACGATAACGCTGCCTGATCAGCGCTGCAGGTAGTGCATAACATCATGAATGCTAAATATAGGGAATATTATGAACCCGTTAGAAAACAAGCTGATTGTACTGAATCGTCATCCTGATGGCCCCGCACAGTTAGAGGATTTCAGGCTCGAAGAACGCCATATCAATGCACTACAGCCCGGCGAATATCTGGTTGAAAACAAATGGCTATCCATTGACCTTTATACACGCCCACGGCTTAACAAGAACACAGCCTATGTGAGCCCAATCAAACAGGGGGAAGTGATTCAAGGTGAAACGGTAGGCTACGTCGTGGCAACGAAGAACCCACACTTTAAGGTTGGAGATTGCGTGTTCACCTTTTCAGGCTGGCAGAAATACTATGTCGGCACGCCTCAGGATTTTATTACGCATCGCCTGCCGCCAACGGCTCTGTCACCCTCTATTTTTCTCGGCGTGGTAGGCACACCGGGACGTTCCGCTTATTTTGGCATGAACAAAATTGCCAAACCTAAAGCGGGAGAAACGCTGGTGGTATCCGCCGCATCAGGGGGCGTAGGTTCCGTCGTCGGTCAGTTAGGTAAACAGGCTGGATGCCGGGTTGTCGGTCTGGCAGGAAGCGAAGAGAAATGTCGCTATGTCGTTGAGACATTAGGCTTTGATGCTTGTGTTAACTATAAAGAAGATGACTTAAATCACGCCTTGCGGGCCGCCTGCCCTGACGGAATTGATATCTATTTTGAAAACGTTGGCGGCAGGATTTCACTTTTTGTTGCCAAACTGCTTAACGAAGGCGCAAGAGTCCCCGTCTGTGGCAGTGCGGCACAATACAATCAGGATCCTGACGTTGACGCATCCAGCACGGTAGCATTTTTCTCTTCTCTGCCCGACGCCCCGCTAAGCCGCTTTTTTCTTGTGACGGAATGGTTTAAAGACTATGCGGAAGCAAATATCTGGCTATTGGATGCCGTGGAGAAAGGGCAGTTAAAATATCGAGAGAACATTATTGAGGGAATAGAGAATGCGCCTCAAGCCTTTATCGACTTATTAGACAGCAAACACTTTGGCAAGCAGCTGGTGCGCCTGTAAGGCGTTGGGACGTAAATTAAAGACAAAAAAATAGACGTCGATTGACGTCTATTTTTTATGTTGGTACCGAGGACGGGACTTGAACCCGTAAGCCCAATCGGGCACTACCACCTCAAGGTAGCGTGTCTACCAATTCCACCACCACGGCATCACAATTACTGCTTTAAAACGCTTACTTCGGAATGTCACTCGCCGGCGTTGAAGGCGTAGCAGGCGTTGTCGTCTGCTCGGCTTTTTCTGGCTGGCTCAGGTTATCCCATGCACCGCCTCTTTTCTGCAGCGAACTTAAGTTGCCCAGAATGAGACTGATAATGAAGAACAGGGTCGCCAGTATCGCCGTCATGCGGGTCATGAAATTACCAGAGCCGCTCGAACCGAACAAAGTGGCAGAAGCACCTGCTCCGAACGACGCTCCCATATCAGCACCTTTACCCTGCTGCAGCATGATCAAGGCAACCAGCCCGATCGATACTAACAGGAAAATTACTAATAGAGCTTCGTACATAGTCGTACCCGTTAACCGTTTTCCCCATGATTCATGGAGATGCTATATTCTGGCGGTAAACCGCGTGTCATTCCGCGAAGCAGGATGTAGAACATCCCTTATCAAGCGGGTCTGAATACTAACCAAAGGATGTAGCGTACGCAAGGGTAATTTGGTCACCACAGGCTGATTGCAGAAAAAAACAGCGGCTTTCGACGCAAGAGACCTATCGAAAGCCTTATCTCCCTGATTGGCGAATCAAAAACGCCCTCAGCCAGCGGCTTTTACCGCATCGGCAATACGATTCGCCAACGCGATGACCGTCTCTTCGTGTTCACCCTCAACCATAACGCGAATGAGTGGCTCAGTACCGGATTTACGCAGCAATACCCGCCCGCGTCCGGCCAATTCTTTTTCCACATCCTGCGTAATCTGCTGCACGTTTTTGTCTTCCAGCGGATCGTGTTCGCCTGTAAACCGCACATTGACCAGAATCTGTGGAAACAGCTTCATACCGCTGCATAAATCATGCAGGCTCATATGGTTTTTCACTATCGCGGTAAGGACTTGCAAACCGGCAATCACACCGTCACCCGTCGTGGTTTTGTCCAGCAGGATCACATGGCCGGAGTTTTCTGCCCCGATGCGCCACCCTTTTGCCTGCATCATTTCTAATACATAGCGGTCGCCCACTTTGGCACGAGCAAACGGGATACCCAGCTGCTTTAACGCCACCTCAAGCCCCATGTTACTCATCAGCGTACCCACCGCGCCACCGCGCAGTTGCCCCTGGCGTAGACCTTCGCGGGCGATGATATACAGGATCTGGTCACCATCAACCTTGTTACCTAAATGGTCGACCATGATGAGCCGATCGCCATCGCCGTCAAACGCCAGCCCAACGTCCGCTTTCTCAGCCAGTACGCGTGCCTGTAGCTGTCTGACGTCCGTCGCCCCGCATTCTTCATTGATGTTCATCCCATCAGGCTCACAGCCAATGGCGATGACTTTAGCGCCAAGCTCGCGCAATACGCTAGGGGCGATATGATAGGTAGCGCCATTGGCACAATCGACGACAATCTTTAAACCGTTAAGGCTCAGTTCGCTCGGGAACGTTCCCTTACAAAATTCGATGTAGCGTCCAGCTGCGTCAACAATGCGGCTGGCTTTGCCTAATTCAGCCGACTCAACACACGTCAGCGGCTTTTCCAGCTCAGCCTCGATCGCTTCTTCTACGTCATCCGGCAGCTTGGTGCCGTCAATGGAGAAGAATTTAATACCGTTGTCGTAATACGGGTTGTGAGAAGCAGAAATCACGATACCCGCTTCAGCACGGAACGTACGGGTTAGATAAGCAACCGCAGGCGTAGGCATTGGACCGGTAAAAGAAGCCGACAAACCCGCAGCTGCCAGCCCGGCTTCCAGCGCAGACTCCAGCATATAGCCAGAAATACGGGTATCTTTGCCGATGATAATCTTACGAGAACCATGCCGCGCGAGAACTTTCCCTGCGGCCCAACCCAGTTTAAGCACAAAATCAGGGGTAATCGGCGTATCACCAACCTTGCCACGTACGCCATCGGTACCAAAATATTTGCGGTTACTCATCTCGTTTTTATTCCTTCGCAGAAAGGGTGGCCTCAACAATGCGCATGGCATCAGCCGTTTCTTTAACATCGTGCACGCGAATAATCTGTGCTCCCTGCATCGCCGCAATCACTGCGCAGGCGATGCTGCCATGAACCCGCTGCGCAGGCGGCACATTGAGGATCTGTCCAATCATGGATTTCCTCGACATGCCAACCAGAAGAGGCAGTTCAAAACGATGTAACTCGCTCAGACGAGCCAGAAGCGCATAGTTATGGGCAAGATTCTTACCGAATCCGAACCCAGGATCCAGCAATAGCTTACTTTTCGGAATATTGGCGCTCACACAGCGATCAATCTGCTGCTGCAAGAAATCGCCAATGTCCTGCATCAGGTCATCATAATGCGGTTTGTGCTGCATAGTTCTCGGCATACCCTGCATATGCATCAGGCATACTGGCAAACCTGTTGCCGCCGCCGCCTCCAGAGCTCCAGGCTCTTGCAAAGCGCGAATATCATTAATCAGATGCGCTCCCGCCTGCGCCGATGCTGTCATCACTTCCGGCTTTGAGGTATCGACCGAGATCCAGACGTCAAAGCGTTTAGCAATCGCTTCAACCACGGGTACCACACGGTCTAGCTCTTCTTCCGTACTCACTTCAGCCGCACCGGGACGCGTCGATTCACCGCCAATATCAATCAGGGTCGCACCAGCATTAACCATCTCCTGAACGTGCAGTAATGCCGCATCAAGCTTGTTGTGTTTACCACCATCGGAAAAAGAGTCCGGCGTGACGTTAAGAATGCCCATGATGTGTGGGCAGGAAAGATCCAGCGTTGAGTCTCTGGCGACCAGTTGCATGATTTACCTCCGCAGTCTGGTGTAGTTAGCATGAAATGTGGTTCGAAGAACACTCCCAGTAAAAAACCCCAGCCTGAGCTGGGGTTTCGTAAGTTACAGATGTGAATCGCAGGCGGATTATTTGTCGTCCACTTGCTCAGACATCGTATTACCAGGATTAGGTGTCTGCGGCTCATCCACTGGCGTAGGGGCTTTAGGTGTACCGCCACCGTTACCAGAATCGTTGTCAGAACGAGACTCTTCCCAACCTGCTGGCGGACGTACTTCTTTCTTACGTCCCATCAGGTCATCGATCTGCGGCGCATCAATGGTTTCATACTTCATCAACGCATCTTTCATTGAGTGAAGAATATCCATGTTTGCCATCAACAGCTCACGAGCACGCACATAGTTACGTTCAATCAGCGATTTTACTTCCTGATCGATAATACGCGCGGTTTCATCTGACATGTGCTTGGCTTTTGCCACGGAACGACCGAGGAATACCTCACCGTCTTCTTCCGCATAGAGCAACGGACCGAGTTTTTCAGAGAAGCCCCACTGCGTCACCATGTTACGTGCAATCGAGGTTGCCACTTTGATGTCGTTAGACGCGCCCGTAGAGACATGTTCCACGCCATAAATAATTTCTTCGGCCAGTCGACCACCGTACAGCGTAGAGATCTGGCTTTCCAGCTTCTGACGGCTGGCGCTGATCGCATCGCCTTCAGGCAGGAAGAACGTCACACCCAGCGCACGACCACGCGGAATGATCGTCACTTTATGAACCGGATCGTGTTCAGGCACCAGGCGACCAATGATCGCATGCCCCGCTTCATGATACGCCGTCGATTCTTTCTGCTTTTCAGTCATTACCATGGAACGGCGCTCTGCACCCATCATGATTTTGTCTTTCGCTTTCTCGAACTCGACCATCGAAACAACGCGTTTGTTGCCACGAGCGGAGAACAATGCGGCTTCGTTAACCAGGTTAGCCAAATCCGCACCAGAGAAGCCTGGCGTACCACGTGCAATCACTGACGCATCGATATCTGGAGACAGCGGTACGCGACGCATGTGAACTTTCAGAATCTGCTCACGGCCGCGAACATCTGGCAGGCCAACCACAACCTGACGGTCAAAACGACCTGGACGCAGCAACGCAGGGTCAAGAACATCAGGGCGGTTAGTTGCGGCGATGACAATAATGCCCTCGTTGCCTTCAAAGCCGTCCATCTCAACCAGCATCTGGTTCAGCGTTTGTTCACGTTCATCGTGACCACCGCCCAGACCTGCGCCACGCTGACGGCCAACGGCGTCGATTTCATCGATAAAGATGATACAAGGCGCGGCTTTCTTCGCCTGTTCGAACATGTCACGGACACGAGAAGCACCGACACCGACAAACATTTCAACGAAGTCAGAACCGGAAATCGTAAAGAAAGGCACTTTCGCTTCACCGGCAATCGCTTTTGCCAGCAACGTTTTACCGGTTCCCGGCGGGCCGACCATCAGAATGCCTTTAGGAATTTTACCGCCCAGTTTCTGGAAACGGCTAGGTTCGCGCAGGTACTCAACCAGTTCGCTCACCTCTTCCTTCGCTTCGTCACAACCCGCTACATCAGCAAACGTCGTCTTGATCTGATCTTCAGTCAGCATGCGCGCTTTGCTCTTGCCGAAGGACATAGCGCCTTTACCGCCGCCGCCTTGCATTTGACGCATGAAGAAGATCCAGACGCCAATCAGTAACAGCATCGGGAACCAAGAAATAAAGATAGAAGCCAGCAAGCTCGGTTCTTCCGGCGGCTCACCAACGACTTTCACGTTCTTCGTTAGCAGGTTATCCAGTAGCTTGGGGTCATTGACAGGAATGTAAGTCGTGTATCTGTTGCTGTCTTTTTTGATAACACTGATCTCACGCCCGTTAATACGTGCTTCACGGACCTGATCCTGATTCACTTCAGTCAAGAAGGTTGAATAATCCACCCTACGGCCATTCGACTCGCTGGGCCCAAAGCTCTGGAAAACAGACATCAGCACCACTGCGATGACTAACCAGAGAATTAGGTTTTTCGCCATGTCACTCAAGGGATTAACCTCATATTACAACTGTGTTAAAAAACAGCGTTAGGGTACTACAGTTTCCGCCCTGTCGCTACAATATACACTTCACGAGACCGGGCACGTGAGGCGTCTGGTTTACGAATTTTCACTTTCGTAAACAGGGAGCGAATTTCCCGCAGGTATTCATCAAAGCCTTCTCCCTGAAACACTTTCACCAGGAAACTTCCGCCTGGCGCTAATACATCCCGACACATACCAAGTGCTAATTCAACCAGATACATCGACTTCGGAATATCAACGGCTGGTGTACCACTCATGTTAGGGGCCATGTCAGACATCACCACCTGAACTTTGCTATCGCCAACCCTTTCGAGCAAGGCTTTAAGGACCAGTTCATCACGAAAGTCCCCTTGCAGGAAATCGACGCCAACAATCGGATCCATCGGCAAAATATCACACGCGATAATTCGACCATTTCCACCAATTTGCGTGACCACATACTGTGACCAGCCGCCCGGCGCAGCGCCTAAATCCACAACTGTCATACCGGGTTTAAACAGTTTGTCGCTCTGCTGTATTTCGTCAAGTTTAAACCAAGCACGCGAGCGCAGCCCTTTTTTCTGGGCCTGCTGCACATATTTATCGCTAAAGTGTTCCTGCAACCAGCGACTGGAACTTGCAGAACGCTTTTTATTCGCCATCGATTTTCCAACTATTCTCAGTAACACGCTCGTGGTGGGGAGAAACTTCTCACATATTACCAATCAGAACAGTCAAATTGGTTATAATCATGAGATGGCGGTAGAATGACCCGTTTTCAATCCCAACCTAAGTAAAAAAGACAATGAACCTAAGTAATAAACAAAAACAACACCTGAAAGGCTTGGCACATCCGCTAAAACCGGTTGTCATGCTGGGCAATAACGGTCTCACCGAAGGTGTTTTGGCTGAGATCGAACAAGCATTGGCACATCACGAACTGATCAAGATAAAAGTAGCGACAGAAGACCGCGAAACCAAAGCCTTGATTGTTGAAGCGATTGTTCGTGAAACGGGTGCCGCTAACGTTCAGGTTATCGGCCATACGTTGGTGCTTTACCGTCCTGCGAAAGAACGTAAAATTGTGTTACCACGATAACACTTTTTATTTCTGGATACTCGGTTTTAACGGAAAGGTGCCATGCCTCTCGGTTAGAGAAAAGGCCGCAAGCGGCCTTTTTCTTTTCTTTACAATTTTTGCTGTTTTAATCAACAATACGGCAAAGTTTACAGATATTCGACCTTCAGGATCTCATATTCCACGTCGCCGCCCGGCGTACGGATAACCACAACGTCATCTTGCTCTTTGCCGATCAGACCACGCGCGATGGGCGAATTTACCGAGATCAGATTCTGTTTAAAATCTGCTTCGTCATCACCAACAATCCGATAAGTTTGCTCTTCATCGTTATCCAGATTCATCACCGTCACGGTGGAACCAAAAATAACACGCCCGTTCGCAGTCATCTTCGTAACATCGATAACCTGTGCGTTAGATAATTTAGCTTCAATGTCTTGAATACGTCCTTCACAGAAGCCCTGCTGCTCGCGTGCGGCATGATATTCTGCATTCTCTTTCAGATCGCCGTGCTCACGCGCTTCGGCAATCGCCGCAATAATCTCAGGTCGACGCACAGATTTCAGGTGGTCAAGCTCTTCGCGCAATTTTTCAGCACCACGCAACGTCATCGGAAATTGTTTCATATTGTCTATACCTCTAAAAAAGTCCGTAAGACTCAAATAATCGTCATCCTGACGCGCTAAAAATCAAAGGCGACGGAGTCTCTGCAACGTGCCAGCCCTCACTGGACATAAAACAAAAGCAACCAGCCCCGGAACAAAATTTCCAGGCTAGCAGCTGTTTTGCATTTTGATACGTATTTTACCCCAGAGTTCAATGAGGGTCATCGTTTACTTTAGACCTTGTTGCGCCGTAGTATGACCACACGTTACCCCGTTATTAGCTGAGATTATGCGTTTTTCATCGATTGTTACCGGACTTGCCTGCGCTTTTGTTCTGCATGCCAATGCAGCTTCTGTTGAGGCCCATCGCCAATATTTACCAGACGGTGCCAATTTGGCGCTATTGGTACAAAAAGTTGGCGCAACAACACCCAGTATGGCCTTCAATAGCCAGCAAATGGCGCTTCCAGCCAGTACGCAAAAGGTGATAACCGCATTAGCTGCATTACTGCAATTAGGTCCAGATTATCGGTTCATCACCACGATGGAAAGCCACGGGCCTGTTACCAGCGGTATTCTGAACGGTAATCTCATCGTACGGTTTAGCGGCGATCCTACGCTTAAGCGCCAGCAAATACGGAATATGGTGCAAGAATTAAGAAAGCGCGGGATACAGGAAATCGCGGGGGACGTGCTGATCGACACCTCAGTGTTCGCCAGTCACGATAAAGCGCCGGGCTGGCCCTGGAACGATATGACACAGTGTTTCAGCGCCCCGCCGGGTGCCGCGATTGTCGATCGCAACTGCTTCTCCGTCTCACTCTACAGTGCGCCTAAAGCGGGTGATAATGCGTTTATCCGCGTTGCATCCTATTATCCGGTGCAAATGTTCAGCGAAGTCCGCACGCTGGCTAAAGGTTCAGCCGATGCCCAATACTGCGAATTGGATGTCGTCCCTGGGGAATTAAATCGCTTTACGCTTACCGGCTGTCTGGTTCAGCGCACAGAACCGCTTCCGCTGGCATTCGCGATTCAGGACGGGGCCAGCTATGCCGGCGCTATCGTTAAAGATGAGCTACAGCAGGCTGATATCCGTATTAAAGGCAGCCTTCGTCGCCAGACGCAGCCTGGTCCGGCAGGAAGCGTACTGGCTCAGACACAATCAGCGCCGTTGCACGACCTGCTCACTATCATGTTGAAAAAATCAGACAATATGATTGCCGATACGGTCTTTCGTACTATTGGCCATGAGCGTTTTAGCGTGCCGGGTACGTGGCGCGCGGGTGCAGATGCCGTGCGACAAATTCTGCGTCAGAAGGCGGGTGTAGATTTAGGAAACAGCATTGTTGTCGATGGTTCAGGCCTGTCGCGCCATAACCTGATTTCACCGGAAACGATGATGCAGGTCTTGCAGTACATCGCACAGCACGATAATGAACTGAATTACATCACGATGCTTCCGCTTTCCGGCTATGACGGCACGCTGCGTTATCGTGGCGGCCTGCATGAAGCTGGCGTGGATGGCAAGGTTTCGGCTAAAACCGGGGCATTGCAGGGCGTATACAATCTGGCAGGCTTCATTACTACCGCGAGCGGCCAGCGTATGGCATTCGTCCAGTTCCTGTCTGGCTATGCCGTGCCGCCAGAAGACCAGCGCGCACGTCGCGTCCCTCTGGTGAGATTTGAAAGCCGCCTCTATAAAGATATTTATCAGAGCAATTAAAAGAACAACGCGGGCTTACCCTGATGGGGTAAGCCCGCGTATGTAAGACCTGACTAACAGAAGAACGCATTACTTTTGATAGATGATCTCAACACCTTCATCATCTTCATCGTCCCAGTCATCATCCCACTCTTCTTCGGCTTCTTTTTCTATTTCAGCCAGCTGTTCGCGGTGATAATCATCCCACATGAACTCCACTTTTTCCGGTGCGCTTTCGGCAATCGCCGTTACTTTCGGATTGGCTTTCAGGAAGTTCATCACATCCCAGCAAAGTGGGTTGACGCCTTCACGGTTCGCTGCAGAGATCAGATAGTATTTATCATCCCAGCCAAGCGCAGCCGCAATCTCTTTGGCACGTTTTTCCGCTTCAGCCTTGTCGATCAAATCAACCTTGTTGAAAACCAGCCAACGCGGTTTTTCTGCCAAACCCGCGCCATACTGCTCTAACTCGTTGATAATGATTTTGGCATTTTCAATTGGATCTGACTCATCAATCGGTGCTAAATCAACCAGATGCAACAGTACGCGGCAGCGTTCAAGGTGTTTCAGGAAACGAATCCCTAACCCAGCGCCTTCAGATGCGCCTTCAATCAAACCAGGGATATCCGCCACAACAAAGCTCTGCTCGCTATCCATACGGACAACGCCAAGGCTTGGTACTAACGTAGTAAACGGATAATCCGCTACTTTCGGCTTTGCTGCTGATACTGCGCGGATAAAGGTCGATTTACCTGCGTTAGGCAGGCCAAGCATGCCCACGTCAGCCAGCAACAGTAGTTCCAGCGTCAGCTCACGCTCTTCACCTTTCGTACCGCTGGTCTTCTGACGCGGAGCACGGTTGACGGACGATTTAAAACGCGTGTTACCTAAACCATGCCAGCCGCCTTTCGCCACCATCAGGCTCTGCTGATGGCGCGTCATATCGCCCAGAACTTCGCCGGTTCCCTGATCCAGAACACGGGTACCGACAGGCACTTTAATCGTAATATCTTTGCCGCGTTTACCCGTACAGTCACGGCTTTGCCCGTTTTGTCCACGCTCAGCGCGGAAGGATTTTTCAAAACGATAGTCGATCAGCGTGTTCAGGTTTTCGTCTGCCAGCAGATAAACGTCACCGCCATCGCCGCCGTCACCACCGTCAGGACCGCCGTTGGGAATATATTTTTCACGGCGAAAGCTGACACAACCGTTACCGCCATCGCCTGCCACAACGAGAATTGTGGCTTCATCTACAAACTTCATTGATTCTCTCCGCAAAAAACCAATAGAGAATATCTACGTGTTTTAGGCTTGTTATTGGTTCTTCTTGGCGTAACTTTTTGATTTTACGGCATGTAGCATATTTCTACTCACCATTAAAAAACTGACGCACCAGAACACATTCCAGCAAAGGAGCGGATTGTACCTGCCTGCTCCAATAATTTCATCTGTATTAAAAATAAACAACACATGCAGAATGTCAAAAGGCGGCCGTGACCGCTGCAATAGGCTTTTTTTTCGGCTACTTCTGCACCATCAATGGCGGCACGGGCTCTTTCTTGCCGGGTAAGAGGCGATGCCCGATAGCGGAAAACATAGCGCCAGCAACAACGACAAAAGCACCCACATAACCGACCCAATTCAGTACTGGTGCAGCAAAGAAAGTCGGCCATCCTAATGCCAATAGATCGGAAAACAGCAGCGTAAACAACGGCGTCAACGTAATGACCGCACTAACCTGTGATGCCTGCCAGCGGGCCATTGCCTCCGCCAGCGCGCCATAGCCAATCAACGTATTCGCACCGCAAAATAGCAGGCAAATAAGCTGCCAGTTGCTCAGTTGAAAAATAACCTCAAGCTTGGCAAAAGGCGTGATAAAGACGACGCACAGCACATATAACAGAAACAGAATCTGCTGCGATGTCAGGCGTCGCAATAGAACTTTCTGCGCTACGCCATAGGATACCCATACTGCCGAGGCGCAAACACCCAGCAGCACACCCAGCGTGTAATCGGTCAGTCGGGTAAAAATCTCAATCAGGCTGGTATTAAAGAACAGGATCAGACCGCAAATCAGCATGATCGCGCCAATGACCTGCGTGCCGCGCATCTTTTCCTTTAGGATAAGTACGCTGGCGAACATCATACCTACAGGGGAAAGTTGCCCGATAACCTGAGACGCTGTCGGGCTCAGATATTGCAGAGACGAGCTAAAGAAAACAAAGTTACCCAGCAGTCCAGCCGTCGCAATCAGTAGCAGAACCCACCAACGCCGATGCCGGAAAACCCGCATTGGCGGCAACGTCTTACGGGATGACAGAATAATGCCGAGTCCAATCGACGCGATAAAAAAGCGATACCAAACAATCGTATAAGGTTCCATCACTACCAGAACCTGTTTCATGGCTATCGGTAACGCCCCCCAGCAAACAGCCGTAGTCAGCGCCAGACACAGACCGATACCCGTCTGTTGTTTAGTATTCATACTTATCCAGATGGTTTACTCAGAATCAGAATGTAAAAAGCCCCGCAAAGAATTGCGGGGCTTAAATCCGTAAGACCTAATGCGAAAAATTATTCAGCAACGATGCTGATAAATTTACGGTTTTTCGGGCCTTTAACTTCAAACTGAACTTTACCATCAGTCAAAGCAAACAGAGTATGGTCTTTCCCGCAGCCAACGTTAGTTCCTGCGTGGAATTTAGTACCACGTTGACGAACGATGATGTTGCCAGCCAGAACACTTTCGCCGCCAAAACGTTTTACGCCAAGACGTTGTGCGTTAGAGTCACGACCGTTACGGGTTGAACCGCCAGCTTTCTTGTGTGCCATTTAATCCGCTCTCCTAATCTTAAGCGCTGATGCCGGTAATTTTCACGTCAGTGAACCACTGACGGTGGCCTGCTTGCTTACGGTAGTGTTTACGGCGACGGAACTTAACGATCTTCACCTTTTCGCCACGACCATGAGCAACAACTTCAGCTTTGATTTTACCGCCATCGACGAAAGGAACGCCGATTTTGATTTCTTCACCGTTGGCAACCATCAGAACTTGGTCAAACTCAACGGCTTCACCAGTTGCGATGTCCAGCTTTTCCAAGCGAACGGTTTGACCTTCGCTTACTCGGTGTTGTTTACCACCACTTTGGAAAACTGCGTACATATAAAACTCCGCTTTCCGCGCACCCGTTAATAGGTTTCAGAGCGCGCTATAAATATTCATAATAGGGCGCGAATTCTACGCAAAAATACTGAGGATGACAAGTGCATAATCAACGGATGTGAAGAAAAAGAATACAACGTATCAACTGCCGTTTATCTCTCTCATTTTTCAAGTACAATCGGCGCAATAAGTTCCGTCTTGCCGATATGCAACAGCAATCTTACGGCAGTGTTGAAGACATACGTTGGCACAAACCATGAATCTAGAACAAATTACAGCATTGACTGCACAGGATATGGCGGCTGTTAATAACGTCATTCTTGAACAGCTGAATTCCGACGTCGTTTTGATAAACCAGCTTGGACATTACATCATCAGCGGTGGTGGAAAGCGTATACGCCCGATGATTGCGGTACTTGCAGCCAGAGCCCTCGACTATAACGGTGATAAGCATGTCACTGTCGCCGCACTGATCGAATTTATCCACACCGCAACGCTGCTACATGATGATGTGGTAGACGAGTCCGACATGCGCCGGGGTAAAGCGACAGCAAATGCCGCCTTTGGCAACGCAGCAAGCGTGTTGGTTGGGGATTTCATCTATACCCGCGCCTTCCAGATGATGACCAGCCTCGAATCGTTACGTGTGCTGGCGCTGATGTCAGAAGCGGTGAACGTGATTGCTGAAGGCGAAGTCTTGCAGCTAATGAACTGTAACGACCCGGATATCACTGAAGAAAGCTACATGCGCGTCATTTACAGTAAAACGGCGCGTTTATTTGAAGCCGCAGCGCAATCCTCATCCATTCTTGCTGGCGCGACGCCAGAGCAAGAAAAAGCGCTTCAGGACTATGGCCGCTACCTGGGCACCGCGTTCCAGTTAATTGACGATCTGCTCGATTACAGCGCAGACGGCAAAACGCTGGGTAAAAACACGGGCGATGACCTCAATGAAGGCAAGCCAACGCTGCCGTTACTGCATGTGATGCGTCATGGAAATGCAGAACAGAGCTCGCTGATTCGCAAGGCCATTGAAGAAGGAAACGGGCGTCATCTGCTGGAACCGGTTCTTTCCGCCATGCAGCAATGCGGTTCACTTGATTATACGCGTCAGCGTGCCGAAGAAGAGGCAGATAAGGCAATTAGCGCACTACAGCAACTGCCGGAAACACCATACCGTATGGCGCTCGAAGGCCTTGCCCATTTAGCCGTACAGCGCGATTTCTAACGTGGTGTAAGGTTCTTACCTGATAAGATCGTTGATTCATAAGTAGCGCTGCCTTGCAGCGCTACTCGTTCACCAGACTTAGGCAGTCTGGTCGATTGTGACATCATCCAGCCGAGACAACATCGCTATTGTCCCTTCACGCAAGATGAAATTAATCAGCCGGGTTCGTTCATCAACGGAAAGTTGATGGAAAATATGCACCCACGATGACAGCAGGGTCGGCTCATTATCGATACGATAATATTCAGTTGGCGGATTCTCTTTTACGAGCAGAGAGTTCCTGACCTCATTCGGCAAACTGCGAATAGAATATTCGACACCGCGCCCTTGAACCCCTTTCCGCCTGCGCTTTTCCCAACCGTCGTCTCGCGCCCGCTTGTTCAACCCCTGCGGCGACTTAGGCAATCCACCTACGCCAACCAGCTCACTTGTTGCAAACCATTCTTTGTCCATACTCGTCACTCCCTTGTTTGTTTTGAACAGGCATTACGTCAACTCGCCCAAAAGTTTCCATATAATAGACTATAATTACCTAAACCGCTAACTTTTACGCGTTACCGACACACCTAAGTAATAAAGAAATGATTAAATCCAGCGCGATGCCGAAACATCGCGGCCAGAAGCAATACGGTAAAGCGAAAGAAAATACAGGTTCCTTTTTAGCACCAACGTCAGCAATCTAAGAGATCGCCCCCGGTAGCTCAGTCAATTTCCATTGATGAGATTGGCTCCTCATCTGATGGCGTAATACCCAACTGGCTCAGCGTGGAGGACACCCCGACTCGCAGAATATGAGCGATTAGATCATCTCGTTCTTTTTCAGATAGTTGCTGGTAAATTTGCATCCATACGGCCAGTGCCGCAGGCTGTTTCGCCGAGTAGGCGGAAGGCTCGGTTTCGAGTAATAGGGATTTCTTTACCGTATCCGGCAAGCTGTGAATTGAGTACTCCACTCCTCTTCCCTGGACGCCTTTACGGCGACGCTTCTCCCATCCATCCTCGCGGGCGCGCTTATTTAATCCTTGTCTTGATTTCGGAAGGCCGCCGACTCCAACCAATTCGCTGGTAGCAAACCACTCTTTTCTCATTGCCTTTCATCCTGATAGTGCCATCCCTAACAAAAACGCGCTTATTTGGAAATTAATTGAGAATTTTAAGGAAAATTAATGCTATATTATTTCCAAATAATAATGTCATGTTAGTTCGGCATATAACTAACATCCGTTATTTATACCACTAATCGACAGTCGTCTTATAGCAAATAAGGGAAGGATTATGATTTTAAGGAAACAAGACTGGCATCCCGCTGATATCATTGCTGCACTGCGCAAGAAAAACACGACGCTGGCGGCGGTATCGCGAGCGGCCGGATTAAGCTCATCGACGTTAGCCAATGCGCTCTCACGCCCTTGGCCCAAGGGGGAATGGCTTATTGCCGATGCGCTGGGTATTCACCCCTCAGAGATTTGGCCCAGCCGGTACTACAACCCAGAAACCAATGAGCTTATCGACAGAAAAAGACTCATCCGTCCCGATTAAAAAAGAAAAGCCGGAGATATCAATCTCCGGCTTTTTATTCAACGTCACGTATTACAAGAATCTCAATGATTAATTCTTGATGAACGTCTCGCCTAGCTCAATATCCTGCTTCAGCGTATCCAGCATGCTGTTAAGCGCATTTTGCTCAAAAGCGCTTAGTGTGCCGATGTCTTTACGCTCGGCGACGCCGTCTTTGCCTAACAGAATCGGTTGAGCGAAGAAGCGAGCATATTTGCCATCACTTTCAACGTATGCACATTCCACCACACCGCTTTCGCCTTGCAGCGCACGAACCAGAGACAGACCAAAACGTGCCGCAGCCTGGCCCATCGACAACGTAGCCGATCCGCCACCGGCTTTGGCTTCAACAACCTCGGTGCCCGCATTCTGGATACGCTTGGTCAGATCGGCCACTTCCTGCTCGCTGAAGCTGATACCAGGAACCTGAGACAGCAGAGGCAGGATCGTCACACCAGAGTGTCCGCCGATAACAGGCACATTAATATCCTGCGGCTGTTTGCCTTTCAGCTCAGCAACGAATGTGTTGGAACGGATGATATCCAGCGTGGTGACGCCGAACAGTTTGTTTTTGTCGTATACGCCCGCTTTTTTCAGCACTTCGGCTGCAATGGCAACAGTCGTATTCACCGGGTTGGTGATGATACCGATACAGGCTTTCGGGCAAGTAACCGCAATTTGCTCAACCAGATTACGCACAATGCCAGCATTGACGTTGAACAGATCGGAACGATCCATACCAGGTTTACGTGCCACACCTGCGGAGATCAGCACGATATCTGCACCAACAAGCGCTGGTTTAGCATCTTCACCGCTATAGCCTTTGATCTTCACTGCTGTAGGAATGTGGCTCAGATCGACGGCAACACCCGGCGTTACTGGGGCGATATCGTAAAGGGATAGTTCTGAACCTGAAGGAAGCTGGGTTTTGAGGAGGAGTGCGAGTGCCTGACCGATACCACCTGCTGCTCCGAGAACTGCAACTTTCATCCTAAACTCCTTATTATCATAAAATAAAAAAGTGCCGTGAATTCATTTGGTTATAAACAGAATATAAAAATGGGGATACGAGCAACCTACTTATCTTTCTACAAATGACATGAGAGACAAAAAATACGCTATGTCTCTAATAATAAATCAAAAACAACCATTCGTTTGAAAGGTAAGTAAAGTTAATAAGCTATTGAGCTATAACGCGGTGTTCATTCACGTGCGATTAACCTGTGCGCTACATTACACCGATCGATGGCGTCCAAACAACATCATTCTGATAACATTTGATTTACTTTTATGTGACGCAGGACGCATTTTTCGGACTACCCGAGAGTCGATTTTTTTTGAAAACAGCGACTAACGCATATCTGATGAAAGGGACTGGAATTATACGCGACTTAATTGCATAAAAATTCACACAACTGCATAATAGGAAGATTAACCATAACAATTAATCCGGTGCAGAATGCGAAATTCGACAAAACAAGAAGACCTCGTTAAAGCGTTCAAAGCGCTGTTAAAGGAAGAGAAGTTCAGTTCTCAAAGTGAAATTGTTCAGGCATTGCAAGACGAAGGATTTGAAAATATCAATCAATCCAAAGTGTCACGCATGCTAACGAAATTTGGTGCCGTGCGCACGCGCAATGCCAAAATGGAGATGGTGTATTGTCTCCCCGCTGAACTTGGCGTTCCGACGACATCCAGCCCGCTGAAGAACCTTGTGCTGGACGTAGATTACAATGATGCCGTTGTCGTGATCCATACCAGCCCTGGAGCCGCACAGCTCATTGCTCGCCTGCTGGACTCACTTGGGAAGTCAGAAGGTATTCTCGGCACCATCGCAGGGGATGACACCATCTTTACCACCCCGGCAAGAGGCTTCAGCGTCAAACAGCTTTACGAAGCTATTCTGGTGCTATTCGAACAAGAGCTGTAACCCGCTCGTCCGCTGCCGCTTTTTGTCATTCGCTCTTTGCTAGGTATTTTTTACTACGTTTTTCGCTACGTGTAGACCCGCTACACGTAGCGACTATTGCGTTTAACGCCTCACACCGCAGGCAATTCAGCCAATGGCCAACGTGGCCGAACGGATACGCCCAGCGTCGGGCTCGCGCCATGAACCAGACGTACACTGCCCGCATAAGCAATCATCGCGCCGTTATCTGTGCAGAATTCGGGGCGTGCATAAAACACTTCACCACCGCGTTTCACCATCACTTCCCCTAAGCGCTGGCGCAGCGTCCGGTTTGCACTCACGCCCCCCGCCATGACCAGTCGTTTAAAGCCCGTCTCATCCAGCGCGCGACGACATTTTATCGCCAGCGTATCTACTACGGCATCTTCAAAGGCACGTGCAATATCGGCACGCGTTTGATCGTCATCGCCGTTGCTACGAATCGTATTAGCCGCAAACGTTTTTAGCCCGGAGAAGCTGAAATCCAGCCCCGGCCGATCGGTCATCGGGCGCGGAAACGTGAAGCGCTGGGAATCCCCCGCCTGCGCCATTTTCGACAGCATTGGACCGCCGGGATAATCTAATCCCAGCAATTTCGCCGTTTTATCAAACGCTTCACCCGCCGCGTCATCAATCGACTCGCCCAGCAGGCGATATTCACCAATACCCGTCACGCTGATAAGCTGCGTATGGCCACCAGAAACCAGCAGCGCTACGAAGGGAAACGCTGGCGGATTATCTTCCAACATCGGTGCCAGCAAATGCCCTTCCATGTGATGCACAGGAATCGCCGGCACACCCCACGCGAATGCCAATGACCTACCAATCGTCGCGCCCACCAATAGTGCGCCGACCAAACCTGGGCCAGCGGTGTAAGCCACGCCATCGATATCGTCAGCCTGTAGCCCAGCTTCGCGCAGCGCCGCCTGAATTAACGGAACCGTTTTACGCACGTGATCGCGTGAGGCGAGCTCAGGCACTACGCCGCCGTAATCAGCATGTAATTTGACCTGACTGTATAACTGATTAGCGAGCAAACCGGTCTCTGTGTCATAAATGGCCACGCCGGTTTCATCACAGGATGTTTCGATACCCAATACGCGCATTGCTGTTCCTACTTTGATGACGATACAAGCGCCCGTTGAATGCCGCTTGCTTCAAACTGTGGATAGTCTACCATAAGCGGCCTGATTTCTGCTCTGGCCGCGGTTGGGTGTTTTATGATCACCGCAATGCTTTACAAAGGCGTCACGTTTGCAGTAGAATTCCGCACCATTTTGAAAAGGCTGGCACAAGGCCAGCGGCAAACCGAATTTATTGAGGTGAGAGGCACATGCCGGTAATTAAAGTACGTGAAAACGAGCCGTTCGACGTAGCTCTGCGTCGCTTCAAACGTTCCTGTGAAAAAGCAGGCGTTCTGGCTGAAGTTCGTCGTCGTGAGTTTTATGAAAAACCAACGACCGAACGTAAGCGCGCTAAAGCTTCTGCAGTGAAACGTCACGCGAAGAAATTGGCTCGAGAAAACGCACGCCGCACTCGTCTGTATTAATTTTCAGGAGGGTTTCCCTCCAACGCGTGATTAATCCGCAGACTTAGCAGTTGCATACGTAAGGCCGTGCTTTCCGAAAGGAAGCGCGGCTTGTTGTCGTTTATAAGCTATATCCAATGTAACCATCTTACAGAAGGGTATACACCAGGGGCTTATGGCTGGACGAATCCCACGCGTATTTATTAATGACCTGCTGGCTCGCACCGACATCGTCGATCTCATTGACGCGCGCGTCAAACTGAAAAAGCAGGGCAAAAACTATCATGCGTGCTGCCCGTTCCATCACGAGAAAACCCCCTCATTCACCGTAAACGGTGACAAACAGTTCTATCACTGTTTTGGCTGTGGCGCACACGGCAACGCCATAGACTTTTTGATGAATTACGATCGTCTAGAATTCGTTGAAACCATTGAAGAACTTGCCACTCAATACGGCCTCGAAGTGCCTTATGAAACCGGCACTGGCCCAACCCAGTTAGAGCGTCACCAACGGCAAAGTCTGTACGAATTGATGGGACAGCTCAGTGGGTTCTATCAACAAGCACTAAGCCAATCAGTCGGTACGCCAGCGTTGCAGTATCTGCAACAGCGCGGTTTAAGTGCAGAAGTGATCAGCCATTTTGCGATTGGCTTCGCCCCGCCCGGCTGGGATAACGTTTTAAAGCGCTTTGGCCGCAATAATGACGACCGCAGCACATTGAACGATGCCGGCATGCTGGTGACTAACGATCAGGGCAGAACGTATGACCGCTTCCGCGAACGTGTGATGTTCCCCATCCGCGACAAACGGGGACGAGTCATTGCCTTCGGCGGACGCGTATTAGGCGACGGTACACCAAAGTACCTTAACTCGCCGGAAACAGAAATTTTTCATAAAGGTCGCCAGTTGTACGGCCTGTATGAGGCGCAGCAAAATCACCCAGAACTCAAACGACTGCTGGTTGTTGAAGGTTATATGGATGTGGTGGCGCTGGCGCAATTTGGTATTGATTATGCGGTGGCATCGCTGGGTACCTCCACGACCGCCGATCACATTCAGTTACTATTTCGCGCCACCGATCTGGTGGTGTGTTGTTACGACGGAGACCGTGCCGGACGTGAAGCGGCATGGCGCGCGCTGGAAACTGCGCTACCCTATTTGAACGATGGTCGCCAGCTACGCTTTATGTTCCTGCCAGACGGTGAAGATCCCGACACGCTGGTGCGTCAAGAAGGCAAAGTCGCTTTTGAACAGCGCATGGAACAGGCCCTACCGCTGTCGCAGTTTCTGTTTGAGACGCTGCAACAGCAGGTGGACATGAGTTCACCCGATGGCCGTACCAAGCTCAGCACACTGGCACTGCCGCTGATAGGCCAGGTACCGGGAGAAACGCTGCGGCTGTATTTGCGCCAGCAGCTCGGCAACAAGCTAGGCATTTTGGACGACAGCCAGTTGGACAGACTGCTCCCAAAAGTGGCAGAGCAGGCTCAATCCTACCAGCCGCCGCAACTAAAAGTCACAACTATGCGTATACTTATAGGGCTTTTAGTACAAAATCCAAGACTGGCAGCAGAGGTGCCTGACCTCGCGCTGGAAGGCATTGAAGAAGACAAAGTGGCTGGTTTATCCCTGTTTCAGGACTTGGTGAAAACCTGCAATGCCAGCCCTGGGATGAACATGGGTCTGCTGTTGGAAAAATATCGCGACAGCAAGTACCGCAAACAGCTTGAAACTATGGCTTCATGGAACCATATGATCGTAGAGGAAGAGCTCGACGAGAAGTTCAGAATCAGTCTGGCAGAGCTCTACGATCAGCTGTTGAAACAGCGACAAGAAACATTGATTGCCCGTGACAGAACGCATGGGCTCAACGCCAAAGAAAAAAAAGAGCTTTGGTCGTTGCAACTGGCGTTGACCAGAAAACACTGATACAGAGGCTTAATTGCCGATAAATAGCAGGGTTGAGCCCTGCAAAGAGCCGCTACAGGGGCCGCGGCGATAAGAAAAATACCCCTAATGCTATTGTTAGCGAACTACGCTGACCGACACCAACCCAAATACTCTGAAGTGTGGATACCGTCTTATGGAGCAAAACCCGCAGTCACAGCTGAAGCTGCTTGTCACCCGTGGTAAGGAGCAAGGCTACCTGACCTATGCTGAGGTCAATGACCATCTGCCGGAAGATATCATCGACTCGGATCAGATCGAAGATATCATCCAGATGATTAACGACATGGGCATCCAGGTGATGGAAGAAGCACCGGATGCAGACGATCTGTTGCTGGCCGAAAACACCAATGATGCCGATGAAGATGCGGCAGAGGCTGCTGCGCAGGTTCTATCCAGTGTTGAATCGGAAATTGGTCGCACCACCGACCCGGTTCGCATGTACATGCGTGAAATGGGTACCGTTGAACTGTTGACGCGCGAAGGCGAGATCGATATCGCCAAGCGTATTGAAGACGGTATCAACCAGGTTCAGTGCTCTGTTGCGGAGTATCCTGAAGCCATTACTTACCTGTTGGAACAGTATGACCGCGTCGAAGCGGGCGAAAGCCGCCTGTCCGACCTGATTACTGGCTTCGTCGATCCTAATGCGGAAGAGGACATTGCGCCTACCGCGACTCACGTTGGTTCTGAGCTTTCGAGCGAAGAAATGGACGATGATGACGAGGAAGAAGACGACGAGGAAGAAGAAGACGACAACAGCATCGATCCTGAGCTGGCGCGTGAGAAGTTCACCGAGTTGCGTGAGCAATATGAAACGACCCGTCAGGTTATCAAAGCCCACGGTCGTAGCCATGCGCTGGCAGCACAGGAAATCCTGAATCTGTCCGAAGTCTTCAAACAGTTCCGTCTGGTGCCAAAACAGTTTGATTTCCTGGTTAACAGCATGCGTTCCATGATGGATCGCGTTCGTACTCAGGAACGTTTGATCATTAAGCTGTGTGTTGAACAGTGCAAAATGCCGAAGAAAAACTTCGTCACGATGTTCACTGGCAATGAAACCAACAACACATGGTTTGCCGCAGCAGTCGCCATGGGCAAACCATGGTCTGAAAAGCTGAATGATGTTGAAGAAGACGTCACCCGCAGCCTGCAAAAACTGCAGCAGATCGAAGAAGAAACTGGCCTGACGATCGAGCAGGTTAAAGACATCAACCGCCGTATGTCGATTGGTGAAGCGAAAGCGCGTCGTGCCAAGAAAGAAATGGTGGAAGCTAACCTGCGTCTGGTTATTTCTATCGCGAAGAAATACACCAACCGTGGTTTGCAGTTCCTCGACCTGATTCAGGAAGGTAACATCGGTCTGATGAAAGCGGTAGATAAGTTTGAGTATCGCCGTGGCTATAAATTCTCGACCTATGCGACCTGGTGGATCCGTCAGGCGATCACCCGTTCTATCGCCGATCAGGCGCGTACCATCCGTATTCCGGTACACATGATTGAGACGATCAACAAACTGAACCGTATCTCTCGTCAGATGTTGCAGGAAATGGGTCGTGAGCCGACGCCGGAAGAGCTGGCTGAGCGTATGTTGATGCCGGAAGACAAAATCCGTAAAGTGCTGAAAATCGCGAAAGAGCCGATTTCAATGGAAACCCCGATTGGTGATGATGAAGATTCACATTTGGGCGATTTCATCGAAGATACGACTCTGGAGCTGCCGCTGGATTCCGCCACATCGGAAAGCCTGCGTTCTGCGACACACGACGTACTGGCTGGCCTGACCGCGCGTGAAGCGAAAGTCCTGCGCATGCGTTTCGGTATCGATATGAACACCGACCATACGCTGGAAGAAGTGGGCAAACAGTTTGACGTTACGCGTGAACGTATTCGTCAGATCGAAGCGAAAGCACTGCGTAAACTGCGTCACCCAAGCCGTTCCGAAGTGCTGCGTAGCTTCCTGGATGATTAATTCACTCCTTAGCTAATCCACACTTCAGATAACTGCATGATAAATAGCCCCGGTCCGCCGGGGTTATTTTTTGCCCGTCAAAAACGCTCAGATTGGTTTCACGCCTTATTCTGCAACGCTTGATGCAGTTCCTGATACGACGCCACCAGCGACTCCAGCGTCGCACGGTTCAGCCCACTAGGGTTCGGCAGTACCCAAACCTGCGTCTCGCCAATACGCTGCTCCTGACGCCCCCACGAAACCTTCTTGATACCAAACGCCTGACTGAACGCCTGCTTCCCTAACACCGCCAGCGCACGCGGCTGATAGTACGTCATCTTCTCGACAATCGCATTGCCGCCTTGCAGCAGCTCGTCTCGCCCCAGTTCGGTGGCTTCAACCGTTGGGCGCTCCACCAGCATGGTGATGCCGCATCCGGTATCCAGCAGATGCTGTTCTTCCGCGGGTGTCAGCAAACGTTCAGTAAAGCCTGCCTGATAAATCACTTTCCAGAAGCGATTACTGGGATTCGCAAAGTGATAACCGTGATGGGCCGTCGACAGCCCAGGGTTGATGCCACAGAAAACAACCTGAAGATTCATAGCCAGAATATCGGTAATCATGTCTTTCCCTACTTCCGTTGACTACAGCCATCGTAAATTCTGATAAGAATAACAACAAGCTATCTTGAGTATAAAACCACCACCCGGCAGATAGGCTATAGACCTCCCCCTGCACATTACCGTATAATCATCGCCCATTCGGCCCCTTAGCTCAGTGGTTAGAGCAGGCGACTCATAATCGCTTGGTCGCTGGTTCAAGTCCAGCAGGGGCCACCAAATTTAAGGAGTTGCGTTAATAGCGCAGCTCCTTTGCTTTTTCCAGAGTGTTTTCAAACAGGATGAGTGGTTAGCAAACACCATCACCGCGCTTTACCTCACCCATGACTCACCTAGTATTAACTCGCCTGCTTCTCGATTGAGAGAAACACATCATAGTATTAGCAATATCGACCATTACCATCTCAATAGCGTAGCTTGAGGTTTATCAAATCGAGTCAGCCGGAATATTTTATCGAAGGGTTTTAATCGGAAATACCAGACAGAAAGACGGGTTTTTTACCTGTTCAGAACGGGGAATAAAATCAAATGAACCACGGGATGCTCACTGTATGACTATAACAGCAAGCGCCCCGTGAATATCTGAATAGGCTGGTACGGGAAAATACCAGCCGAAAAGCTGACTACCTCAAGAAAAGTGTGAAACTAAAATAGATGTACTCACACTCTTAATTGTCAGCGGGTGCTGAGTCGAGAATCGATGGAACATGACTCGATGCCCACTTAGTAAAGTAATCCTGAAGCAGCAGTGAAGCATATTCTGAGGTATGACCCTCGTCACGATATAATGGAAGGCCATTCTTAACATAAGAACATTTACCGTCCTTTCTATCGCAGAAGACATCATTCTGTTCAAAAACAAGCACGCCGGGGTGGGTTTTATTAACCGCCACGAGCAGTGGGCTGAAATCTTTCAGAATGGAACTCCGAACATCAGAGGAAACCAAGCAATCCTTTGGATGCTGTTTAAGGGGCGATTTAAAGCAGGCCTTTGGATGAAAACCCGGTCTTATGTGTGGCGTAAAAATAATGACCTTCACACCCTGTTTTTCAAGGAAGTCGATGCGTTGAATCACTCTGGCAATCTCATCGCTAGATGGCTGTCGTGACAAACCGTCTAAAATGACAAATTTTATGGATGGTGTTCTCTTGATAATGTCATCAATAAATTTTGCTTGATCGGTTATCCTGGAACCATAGCAAGGGCTTCTCGGATCGTCACCAGAGTTATCAAAACCAACCCCACACGTTCCTATCGAAAGGATAGTCTGGTGCTTCAATTTTTCATTTTTAGCGAACCCAGGATAGAGCTGGTTTGCGTAGCTATTGCCCAAAAGAAGAATCGTTGGCGGATTAGTTCCACTCTTCATGCAGAACCACCAAGCTAGATTATTCTGATCTTTATAAGGGTATTCAGACAGGCAAGTCTCATTCTTTGTATAGGCCCATATTGGTCCCATAAACTGATACTGGACCTCTTTGGTAAAATCACTCGTTGTCACAGCCTTGCGTTCTGCAAATCCATCTTTATAAAAAACAGCAGAACCAGATAAAAATAGTACAACACTTAAAAGAACCAACGTACCAACAAATCTATATCCCTTTGATTTTCTTATTTTCCCTTCAACAAATTTATACGTAAGCCAGGCCAATAAGATCGATAAAAAGACAGCGGCTAATCGCAAAAAACGATCTGGCGTGCCTCTTTCGACAATTCTCAAAAAGGTCAATAACGGCCAATGCCACAGGTACAAAGGGAAACTGATTAAACCAAACCACACCACGATCTTATTGCTCAAAAACAAACGATTGAGCACCGCATTAGGGCCAGCAAAAATGATTAAAACAGCACCAATAACGGGAATCAGAGCCCAAAAGCCAGGAAAGTATGCATCTTTATTGATGGATAAAAAGCCAAAACCCAAGATCAAAAAACCAAATAGTGAGAAGCCATTTATCACAAACTGATTTTTTTGAAACTTATCGACAAAGCTCTTGTGATAAAGAACGATAAACGCCAATAAACTACCGAACAACAGTTCCCAGAATCGGGTCAATGGAGAGTAAAACGTTGCGACTCCATCGCTCCTTATCATATAAATATTCAGAACAAAAGAAGCCAAAATACAACTCAGTAATAACGCAATTCGGCGAAAATTCATTCTCCAGAAAAGACAACACAGCAAAGGCCAGAGAAAATAGAATTGTTCCTCTATACCTAAGCTCCACAAGTGCAAAAGTGGTTTAGTTTCTGCGGCATTATCAAAATAGCCAGATTCGCCCCATAGCACTAAGTTGGAAACAAATCCAACCCCCGCCATGGTATGCTTACCTAATTGCTTATACTCATCAGCAAGTAAAGCAAACCAGCCAAATACAATAGAAACAGTCAAGACCAGTAGCAAGGCGGGAAATATCCGCTTGATACGGCGTGCATAGAACTCAGAAAAGCTGAATGTTCCCTTATCTAAATTCTCGAAAATAATGGTGGAAATCAAAAAACCGGAGATAACAAAAAAGATATCAACACCAATAAAACCACCTTTCATCCAATCAGGAAAGGCGTGGAAAGCCACAACAGAAAGAACAGCAACGGCTCTTAGCCCGTCAATGTCGGGGCGGTATTTTGGGTGTGAAAGATGAGAATTCGATGTTGTCATTAGGCTAAGTTCACGCTCGGCAAAACTTGTCAAAGAATTTTAGCCGGATAGAGTGTAAAAAAGTGGTAAAAATTATACTCTCAGATGACCAACGGCAACAACTTTTACCCTATCTAACCGTTACGCTAAACAGTAATTCAGATACTTTACCCCCGCAGAATGCCCGACAAATACCACGTTCATTGCACCTATCGTTTTCTGATGTGCTGTTATCACTTTATCTTTAAGATAAATACACTATAAAAATAGCGTGAATCACGACAAATACCGTGACAGGGGCTCATGAGTAAGATTTTAACCTGCGTGTTGAGCGGTATTGTGATGTTTACCGCTGTTGGCGTACATGCCGCTGAAAAGGAGGGCTTTACAGAGTTATTTTCACAGCGAAACTATTAGGGTAGACGCATTCACGTCTTAATTATCTGCGAACACACGTCGATAAACGCACGCAATTTCGGTTGATTCCTCGCGGCTCTTGAGAAATAAAGAAAGAGGCCGTCATTTCCGGGTGAGAGATCGAGTAACGCGGCTTCCAGCGTGCCGTTTGCCAGTTCGCGTGAAGTATGAAAAGTGGATGAGTAAATAAGCCCAACGCTCCTGACCGCGAGGCTACGCATGAGCTCGCCATCGTTCACGGTAATTGTACCGGCTGGCTCAACTCTTACAGTTTCTTTATTTTCGACAAACTCCCACCGATAAATATCTCCCTTTTCAGGGCGACGAAAGCGAATACATTCGTGATGCTCCAGATCGCGCGTCGCTTTAGGCTTACCGTTCGCTTTGAAATAGTCCGGCGAACCGAATACCGCCCACTTGAATGGTGGGGAGAGCCGTACTGCAATCATATCCTGTTCGATATATGAACCGATCATGATGCCGGCATCATAGCCTCCAGAGACGAAGTTATCGTGACGATTACTCACCGTGATATCGATATTCAAATTCGGCCACGCCTGACGAAATGCAGGGATGAGCGGCTCGATAACATGGGGCAATGCTAATCGCTCGACGATCAGCTTCAACGTCCCCGATGGTTTTTTTGCCGATTGAGCCACATCTTCAAAACCTGTTGCGATAACGTGTGCCGCAGGCCCGATTCTCAGCAGCAGCTCTTCCCCCGCTTCCGTCAATGCCATCTTACGCGTCGTGCGGTGGAAAAGTAGCACGCCGAGGCGATGCTCCAGTTTCTGGAGCGACAGGCTCACCGCTCCCGGTGTCTTACCCAGATCGAGCGCGGCTTTGCGAATGCTCAAGCGTTTCGCTATAGCCAGAAATTCTGCCAGTCCATCAAAACTATCGGATTGCCCCATCAGGGTTCCTCATCGTCATGCAACACAGGGATCATAAAACGCATTTTACGATAATTTATCACGGCAATATAAAGTGATTACATCGATTTTTTAAACAATACGTTCCGTTTTTACCGTCTGTTTTCAGCCAATTATCACGGATATAGTGGCGACCATCACCACCTGCTGAAAGGAGTTTTTTATGTCAATCATCAAGCGCTGTGCTGGTCTTATCGCCGCGATGGCTGTGTTTGCCGCAGCCTCCCCTGTTTTCGCCCAGGCCAATTTGAAAGAAGAGAAGGTATTAATCGTCGTCTCCAGTCTGGATAAAAAAACCCCCGATCTCGTTGGCGGTTTCTGGTTCCCAGAACTCACTCATCCGGTCGAGGTTTTTGACAAAGCTGGGCTGGATTACGATATTGCGAGCCCCAAGGGCGGGATGCCTCCGTTTGACGGATTCGATCTCAAAGATCGGGCAAGCCTAGATTTCTGGACTAACCCGGAACACCGCAACAAACTGGCTAATTCAATCCCCCTGGCAAAGGTTGATCCCGCGAAATATAGCGCGATCCTGCTGGTTGGAGGACATGGACCAATGTGGGATTTCGCCAACAATCCTGAGTTGATCAACATCGTGCGTACCATGTACGAGAAAAATGACATCATCAGTGCCGTTTGCCACGGTCCGGCAGGCTTGCTGAATGTGAAGCTCAGCAATGGTGAACTGTTGATTAAAGGCCGTCGCCTTACCGGTTTTACCGCGGAAGAAGAAGTGTCCCGTAATTACGACAAGATCGTTCCGTTTGAACTTGAAGCGGCACTGAAAAAGGATGGCGCAACATTTGAAGAAGCCCCAATCTTTGAAAATAAAGTCGTCGTTGATGGGCGATTGATCACCGGCCAAAACCCGGCATCCGCTCAAGCGCTGGGCGAAGCCGTCGTCAAAGCACTGAAAGCGAAGTAACGTCATGAAATCACGGCGTTAGGTGATAAAACGCCTAACGCCGCGTCAACAGAAAGCCCCAGCCCCACGAGTACAGCGGGGAAATCAGTACACGTCGCGTACATAGCGTTTGTCCTGCGCCATTTTGGCAACATAGGCTGCCGCTTCGTCATTGCTCATTACGCCATGAACCTGTACCACTTGCCGGAGCGCTAAATCAACATCCTTAGCCATGCGACTGGCATCGCCACACACGTAGAAATACGCCCCCTCCTCTAGCCAATGCCACAATTCAGCGCCCTGTTCGCACATACGGTGCTGCACATAAATTTTCTCGCTTTGGTCACGCGAAAAGGCCGTATCCAATCGGTGCAGGTAACCATCGCGCTGAATCTCCTCCAGTTCATCACGATAGTAGAAATCGGTCGCGGCGCGCTGCTCACCAAAAAAAAGCCAATTCTTACCTTGGGCCTTCATCGCTCGTCGCTCTTGCAGAAAAGCTCGGAAAGGTGCGATGCCCGTGCCTGCACCCACCATGATGATTGGCATACCAGCGTGTTTCGGTATGCGAAAATGGGCTGACTTTTGGATGAAAATGGGCACCTCTGCTGCTCGGTCAGCCAGAAAGGTTGAACACACACCACCACGTTGTTTGCCATCCATGCTATAGCGCACCGTCGAGACAGTCAGGTGGATCTGATGTGGGGTGACTTTCGGGCTGGACGAGATCGAGTATAAGCGCGGCTGAATCCGCTTGAGCACGGCCAACCATTCGTCAGCCTGAACCTGAATCGGAAACGATCGTAGTAAATCGATAATCTGCCGTCCCCACAGCCACTGTTTGAGCTCCTCCTTGCGTTCTTCTTTCAACAGATCGACAAGAATAGGATGACCCGAACGTTCACGAACAAACTGCAAGATCTCCGGCGTGATACGGGCAATCTCGACATGCTGAGATAATGCCTCGGCAAGCGTCATCTTCCCCTTATCTTTGACAGCCACGATAGTAGAAGGCGCGAGTGTGAGTGCAGAGAGCATATCGCTCACCAGTTCGGGGCTGTTAGTTGGCCAGATGCCGAGCGCATCACCAGCCTCGTAATGCATATCGCAGCCTGAAATATCAAAGGCGAATTGCCGGGTCTCTTTTTCCGTGCCCGGTGCATTAAGCAGTTGATTGATGGCAAGGCGTGCTGGCAGAGGTGCATTCCTGCTGAAGGTGGGAGCCGCTACCACGGCAGGCGCCAGCACACGCTCTTCATCCTCATCAGCCAGTACCGCTGTCGCAGTGGTAGCAATGTGACTTGCCGCTGGCACAGGTGCTCCCGCAAGAACGTTAACCATACTGTCCAGCCAGGCTGTTGCCGTATCCTGATAGTCAGGCTCGCAGTCGACTCGTGCTAATAAACGCTTCGCACCCAGAGCCTCCAGCCGTGCATCGAGCCGACGGCCAAAGCCGCAAAACTGGTCGTAGTTTGAATCACCCAATGCCAGCACGGCGAACGTCACGTCAGCCAGTCTGGGGGCCGCCTCCGCCTGCAATGCCGTCCATAAATTCATACCATTATCAGGAGGATCGCCGTCGCCAAACGTGCTGGCGATAAAGAGCACGCGCGGCGTTGCAGGCAGATCTACACTCTTGATGCTATCCATCTCGGACAACGTGACGACATGTCCCTCCGTTTTCAGACGTTCGGCGCACTGTGCTGCAAAGCCTTCCGCATTGCCAGTCGATGATGCCCATAAAATCAAAACAGGTGACGGCGATGTCCCTCCCGCGATCACAGGAGAGGACATGGGTCGCGAAGCGATGCCGCCATCAGGCAGCCAGGTGCGAGCAAAAAGCCCCGCTAGCATTCCGTCGAGCATCAGACGTCTTGAAGGTTCCAATGGTGCTGTGGCAGGCAGCACGGGTATGCCACCAGCTAATCGTGATGCGTCGGTACGCAAAGCCGCAATATAACCTTGCAGATAATGCTGTTCGTGCGTACTCAGCGTCATCGCCGGAGGCGCATCAAGACCAAGCAGCGTGGCCAGCGCATCAATGTGTTTCATGTCGAGTTCCTTGATGTCGTTATTCGGCGTACCCGCCTCAGCGTGTTCCGATACAGGAACAGCAGCAGAACGGCTCTCCCGCTCTGGAGAAATAAGCGCTGATGGTTCAGCGATCCGCGCCAGCGCCACCGCAGAAAACTTGAATTCAGGCTGCTGGGAAATCGGGTCAATGGCGTCACTGGTGACCGCGTTAATCGCCAGATCGTCACCAAAGACATCATTCCAGTGGAACGGTGCAAAGCAGTTGCCGGGACGTACTCGGTCAGTAACGATGGCAGGAAGGACTGCACGCCCTCGACGTGAACGGACTTCCACGCAATCCTTATCTTGAATGCCAAGCGCGATGGCATCTTCGGGATGCACTTCGATAAAGGGTCCTGGGTTGAGCTTGTTAAGCGTTGGAATCTTTCCGGTTTTCGTCATCGTGTGCCACTGGTGCTGTAAGCGACCCGTATTCAACACGAACTGAAAATCACCATCCGGCATTTCGGCAGGTGGCATATGCGGTCGAGGCAGGAATACCCCTTTACCGCTTTCGGTCGCAAAAACAAGACGCGGCCGCGTGCCGTCTGGTAGGTCTTTACGCGTCTGGCTCAAACCGTCATTAAGATAGCGAATGGGGTGACGATCTTGCTTATCATCAGGGGGACAGGGCCACTGCAAAGGAGCCTGCCGTAAGCGCTCATAGCTGGCACCACGGATGTCATAGCCGGTTTTCGGGTTCCAGAATTGCTTGATTTCTTCAAACACCTCAGAGGCCGAACTGTAGCTAAATCCCTGCGAATAGCCCATCTCGCAGGCCACGTTAGCAATAATTTGCCAGTCGGCCATCGCTTCGCCGGGCGGTTCAACGGCCTTTTGCATTAGCGTCAAATTTCTCTCGGAGTTGATCATCACGCCTTCCGCTTCAGCCCACAGCGCACCGGGCAGCAAAATATCGGCATAACGGTTAGTCTCGGTATCGAGAAACGCATCTTGTGTGATAACCAGCTCAGCAGCTTGCAGCCCTGCAATCACGTTCTGACGATTGGGGACCGTGGCGACCGGATTGGTGCAGATAATCCAACACGCCTTGATCTTGCCCGCCATCATGTCTTCAAACATGGCGACGGTGCCCCCGACCAGATCGGTGCGCAACGTGCCAGCAGGGACGTTCCAGAGGGCCTCAATAGCCGCGCGATCTTTCTCCACCAGCACCGAACGCTGCCCCGGTAATCCCATCCCCATATAGCCCATTTCACGCCCGCCCATCGCATTGGGCTGCCCCGTCAGAGAAAATGGGCCGCTGCCGGGGCGGCAAATAGCGCCTGTGGCTAAATGCAGGTTACAGATCGCATTGGTATTCCAGGTGCCGTGCGTGCTTTGGTTAAGCCCCATCGTCCAGCAACTCATCCACTCCGGCGCGGTACCAATCCATTCCGCCGCCTTGCGGATGTCGGCCTCTGGTAGCCCGGTTATCTCCGCCACCGTCTCTGGGCGATAGTCGTCAAGGAACTCAGGCATCGCCTCCCACCCTTCGGTGAACTCGGCGATAAATGCAGGATCGGTGTGCCCATTCTGGACAAGCAGATACAGTAGGCCGTTAAGTAGCGCCAAATCCGTACCGGGCTTAATTTGCAGGAACAGATTCGCTTTGTCCGCCGTGGTATTGCGGCGTGGGTCAACCACGATGAGCTTAGCGCCTGCTTTAACGCGATCCATCATCCGCAGGAAAAGGATGGGGTGGCAGTCGGCCATGTTCGCACCAATGACAAAAAAGACATCGGCATGTTCAAAATCCTGATAGGAGCCCGGCGGCCCATCCGACCCCAGAGAAAGCTTGTAGCCGCTCCCCGCACTGGCCATACACAGGCGTGAGTTCGACTCAATGTTATTCGTCCCGATGAAGCCCTTAGCAAGCTTATTCGCCAGATATTGGGATTCCAGCGACATCTGGCCGGAGACGTAAAGCGACACCGCATCAGGACCGTGAGTATCAATGATCGCCCGTAACCGCCGCGCGGTTTCCTTGATGGCCTTCCCCATATCAACCCTGACCGATTCGTGCTGACGATCCGCACGCAGGTAGGCGTACTCCAACCGTCCTGATTCAGCAAGAGCCTGCCCACTCGTATTTCCCTTAGTACACAGTCGACCAAAGTTGGTGGGATGCGTCTTGTCGCCTGACACCTTGATCACGCGATTATCTTTTACTTCCATCACCACACCGCAACCGACCCCACAGTAAGGGCAAACACTTTTTACACACGCTGAGGATTTGGCATTCATGACTGACTCCCATCGGACCGACGTGTTACAACCTCGTAAAAGAAAGGCTTAACCTGACGAATCCAGACATAAAAAAACGTCCACATCCCCCTGCTCTCGCCGTAATGCGAAAAGCATGATGATGTGGACGCCGTTGTCCTGACCGAGGTTGTACTCACCGTTGAGGCAAACCTGCGGAATCGCTATATGCTTGAGAAGCAAGTTGCGTGCCACCGTTATGCACGGCCAGATATAGCGAGAGAGAGGGGGAAACGAGGGAATGCCGTGCAGCGTAGCTGCATCACGGTGGTGCAGGACCAGAGACCGCCGCTCACTTCTGGTTCATCTGATCCTTCCGTTATGTATGTCGATGAAGAAAAGCCGGTATACCACGTCAACGTGTTCTACTGGCTTAATTCGGGAGCGCAGGATACCGAAATCAGAGACCGATCGGCTGGTAGCCCTGCCATTCTGGTGTGAAGGGAACGCCGGTTGCACAAGGTGTCAGATGGATATACAAACCGTCGATTTTTTCAAGTAGCAGACAGTCATCGACATCCTTAAGGTTGTCCTTATGCTGATGCAGCGCGCCATTAAGGAGTGATGCCAATCCTTTCGCTTTTGCTTCTTGTGCGCTCTTCGCCACAAATAAATCGAACGCATGCAGTTCCGCCAGCGTTGACGGGTGATAAGCACCCGCGTTGACAAAAAAGAGCCGATTGTCGTCCGTTGGTCGCGTATCCGAAAGGGTAACGGTATAACCATCAGCCCATGTCAAACGCGCATAGCCATCAATATGCACTTTATCAGGGTCGCCAAACCACGCCTCCCGCAGTGCAGGCCAGGCATCCTCTGGCTTCTCAGCCGCTACAAACTGGATATCATGGACTTCGATATTGGACTTCCCAGCGTTCCCTCCCAGGTAAAACATATAAAGATGCACGCTATTTTCTCCTCATAGATGACATCAGCCATAGGACTGTATTACCCCGCAATCGTTATATTCTTTTATACACAACGATAAGACCAGAAAATATCCTAGCTTTTCCGATATCGCATTCTGTCTTGTGCCGATGTGGTACCAGCAGAGATGCCGTGACTCGCGTCACATAACCAGACGGGGGCATTGCCGCAGAGATTCAGGATTGTATAGTGTTCTAACAAGACGTTACCGCCAATGGCGGGCGAGACTTGGGCAGAGGTGAGTAGTGATACTCTCTTCTGCCCAAGTTTTTTTTTGCCTGTCATCCGGCGGTTCCCAGCGCGGAGCCACAGCCCGACGCAGCGTAATGATGTAGAAAACGATAAGGAGAAATACCATGAAAGCATTCCCCGACGGATTTTTATGGGGCGGTTCAGTCGCAGCAAACCAGGTTGAAGGCGCATGGAATGAAGACGGTAAAGGTGTGTCGACCTCCGATCTTCAGCTAAAAGGCGTGCATGGTCCGGTGACGGAACGCGATGAGAGCATTAGCTGCATCAAAGATCAGGCCATCGATTTTTATCATCAATACCCGCAGGATATTCAGCTGTTTGCCGAAATGGGTTTTAAGGTGTTACGCACCTCGATTGCCTGGACGCGCATTTACCCAGAAGGTGATGAAGCGGAACCTTGTGAAGCCGGTCTGGCCTTCTACGATCGCCTGTTCGATGAAATGGCAAAACACCAGATTCAGCCGCTGATTACGCTGTCGCACTATGAAATGCCTTACGGGCTGGTGAAAAAGCTGGGGGGCTGGGGCAACCGTGCCGTCATCGACCATTTTGAGAAGTACGCCCGTACCGTTTTCAGCCGCTACAAAGACAAGGTGAAGCACTGGCTGACCTTCAATGAAATCAATATGGCGCTGCATTCACCCTTTACGGGCATCGGGCTGAGTGGCGAGCCTTCGAAGCAAGAGATTTATCAGGCCATTCACCACCAACTGGTTGCCAGCGCACGCGCGGTAAAAGCCTGTCACGACATCATCCCGGATGCCAAAATCGGCAACATGCTATTGGGCGCGGTACGCTACCCCATGACCTGCCATCCGAAAGATGTACTGGAAGCGCAGAGTAAGAACCGTGAATGGCTGTTCTTCGGCGATGTGCAGGTACGCGGCACCTATCCGGCTTGGATCCAGCGCTATTTCCGGGAAAATGGCATCGAACTTACCATTACCGCGCAGGATAAAGACGATCTGAGCCACACCGTAGACTTTGTCTCCTTCAGCTATTACATGAGCGGCTGCGCGACCTTCGAGCCGGAGAAATATCAGTCCTCACGCGGCAATATCATCCGTCTGATTCCTAACCCACACCTTGAGGCCTCCGAATGGGGCTGGCAGATCGACCCCGAAGGCCTGCGCTTCCTGCTGAACGAGCTGTATGACCGCTATCAGAAGCCGCTGTTCATCGTGGAAAACGGTCTGGGTGCACGCGACGTGGTGGAAGAGGACGGCAGCATTCACGACAGTTACCGCATTGATTACCTGCGTCGCCATCTGATTCAGGTACGTGAAGCCATCGACGATGGCGTCGAACTGCTGGGCTACACCAGTTGGGGACCAATCGATCTGGTCAGCGCGGGGACGGCGCAGATGTCAAAACGCTACGGCTTTATTCATGTGGATCGCGATGATGACGGCAAAGGCACGCTGGAGCGTCGGCGCAAAGACAGCTTCTACTGGTATCAGGATGTGATTAACAGCAACGGAAAATCGCTGCAACCCTATAGAACATAAGATGATAGAGAAAATCAGACGGCGTATTCACACAGCGCCGTCTGATTAATTGCATTACACCAGCGCAATAACCGTCTCTCCGGCCTGCTGCTGACGTGCCGCACCGAGGCTGAATACGCGATATTCTTCCGCATTCGTGATCACCATCGGCGTCACCGTGTCGTAGCCCGCCTTCTGGATCGCGTCCAGATCGAACTCCAGCAGCAGTTGGCCTTTTGTCACTTTATCGCCTTCTGCAACGTGCATCTGATAATGCTGACCTTCCAGCTGTACCGTGTTGATGCCGACATGAATCAGAATCTCCGCACCCTTTTGCGAGAGAATACCGACGGCATGGCCGCTGGCGAACGTGCTGGCAATCATGCCGTCCACCGGCGAATAAATACGACCTTCTTGCGGCAGAATGGCGACCCCCTGCCCGACGACGCCGGAAGAGAACACCTTGTCATTTACCTCCTCCAGCAAGATCAGTTCACCTTTTGCTGGCGACCCCAGTTGTTCCGCCGTCTCCGGTGCGTCTTTCAGCGGTAGAGGCACAGCATTGGCCTGCTGGCGCGATACTGGCGCAGCCGGTGTCGTGGTGGGTGAATGCGTGGGAGCCGGCGTACTCTCGGCAGGCTGCGTCGGTTCATCAAACCCAACGATAACCGTCAGTACAAAACTGGCCACGAAAGCAATCGCACAACCGATGAGGAACCCGATAAAGCCCTCGCCGTAGAAAATCGGCAGCGTCAGCAAGCCGGGCATTCCCATGGAGATCGCCGAGCTTTTCGCGTAACCGACGATCGCGCCCCCCAGTGCAGCTGCGATCACCGCACAGATAAACGGTTTCTTCAGCTTCAGCGTGACGCCGTAAACGCCAGGTTCCGTAATGCCAAACAGCGAGGCGATAAAGGTGCTGCCCGCCAGCGCTTTGAGCTTTTTATCTTTGGTACGCACCATGACGCCCAACAGCGCACCAGACTGAGCGAAGACCGACGGGCTGGATGCCGCTTTGAGGTAGCTGTGTCCCATGACCGAAAGGTCATTAATAAAGACGGTCACGAAGCCCCAGTGCACACCGAAGATCACTAAAATCTGCCATGCCGCCGCAATCAGCGCCCCGGCAATAATCGGGTTGAAGCTATAGATACTGACAAACACCGACGCAATCAGCTTACTGGCCGAAATACCAATCGGCCCGATGGTCATCAGCGTGAGCGGCACCATCAGCACCAACAGGAAGAACGGCGTCAGAATATTGCGTACGCTTTCGTGGATATGGCGATTCAGGAAGCGCTCGATATACGACATCAGCCACACGCTGAAGATAATCGGAATCACCGAGGAGGTGTATTTCATCATCACAACGGGCAGGCCGAAGAACGTCACGGGCTGACCGGCATCAAATAGCCCCTGAATCGTCGGGTAAACCAACGCACCAGCAATCGACACCGCCACAAAAATATTGGTTTCGAATTTACGCGCGGAGGTAATCGCCAGCAGCATCGGCAGGAAGTAAAACAGGCTGTCGGACGCCGCATGCAGGATGACATAGGTGCTTTCTTTGGTATTAAGCCAGCCGAGCGCAATGACGATAGCCAGCGCCCCTTTTAGCACACCTGCCGCCGCCATCGCCCCCAGCAAGGGGGTAAAGATCCCGGCAACCAGATCGATCAGCCGCCCCATCGCAGACGTTGATGCTTCGCTTTCTGCCGTCTGACGTTTCCCGTCGCCGTCTTCCAGCAATTTGGAGATCGCACCAAACGCGCGATATACCTCCGGCACGCGGTTCCCGATCACCACCTGCAATTGTCCTGATGCGTTGATAACCGTAATAACGCCTTCCAGCGCCTCAAGCGCAGCCACATCGACTTTACCGTGATCGACAATCTTAAAGCGCAAGCGTGTTGCACAATGCACCAGAGTCGAAACGTTCGTCTCTCCTCCGACCAACCTCAGAATATTTTCAGCGAGCACTTTGCTATTCATAATGACTTCCCGTTTCGTCAATGGCTGCAACTGCCTGATACACGTCATCCCGCTTGTTATCCGCTGGCCAGCTGGAAAATAAGCAAAAAAAAACCTGGATAAAGCAGCGTGCTATACGCTGCTTTATCCAGGTCTCGCCCAGAAAATTCTGGTGACGTCCTTTCCTGTTTTCTAACAAGTTCACGCGGAGAAAGCTATCTCTACGTTTTATTCTGTGAAAACAGTCACTAAATTTTCATCAATCGTGCGAAGCCGCCCGCTCCACGGCCTGATAAAAACAAAATGACGCCTCTCAGAAGAGGCGCCATAGGTAAATTTACGGCTTGTTCTGCTTCTTCAACCAGGCTTCCATTTGGTCGATCTCCGGCTGCTGGGCTTTGATAATCTCTTCCGCCAGCTTACGCAACTCCGGGTCTTTGCCGTATTGCAGCTCCGTTTTTGCCATATCAATCGCGCCACGGTGATGTGCAATCATCCCTTTGGCAAAGGCAATATCAGGGTCGCTGGACTGCATCCCTTCCATCATATCGCTATGCATCGCATCCATCCCTTTCTTATACGCCTGCTGGGAGGGCGACGCGTCGTTCGCAGCACCGTGGCCGCTATGCGCGCTGTCGGCCGCGAACGAAATAAACGGAGCCAGCAACGCTGCCGTTAATAACAAATGGACTTTCTTCATCACAACCCCTCAATCAGTCACAGTAACTTTGAGGGTAGACGTTCCAGTAAGGGGAAGGTCAAGGGAAGAGTCAGACCTCTTCGACCAGGCGCATACAGACGCGATTACGCCCCTGCGCTTTCGCTTTATACAACTGCTCGTCCGCCAGCCCGATCAGATCGTAAATATTGCCGCCTTCATGTTGGGGAAACATGGCAACGCCAATACTGGTCGTAAAATGGATTTTCCGGCCGTCGGACAGCGTCAACGCCGTGGATTCCGTAAGACGCCGCAGCGCTTCAGCCATGGCTTCGGATTGCTCAGCCGTCAGGTCATAAGCCGCAATGACGAACTCCTCCCCACCCCAGCGACAAAGGATGTCGCTCGGACGAATCGTAGCACTCAGCATACGGGCAAAGCTGGCGATCAGTTCATCGCCACAGGCATGACCGTAGGTATCATTGACCTGCTTAAAATAATCGATATCCAAAAACAGCAGCGTTAATTGGCGCTTTTTCTTATTCATCAGCACGCCCTGCCGCCCGTTCAACATGCTGAGAAAAGCGCGACGATTGAAAGTGTTGGTGAGCGCATCCTTCAGGCTGCTGCTTTCGATGATTTTAATCAGCCGCCGGTTCATCGAGACAAAATGAGAGACGCTTAACATCGCCATAATTAACATCGCGATATTCAGGCGCGCCGTAGTGAGAAACGAATTAATGTATGCTTCGGAATTCGAGTCAATGAGTATACCGACTTGATTAATATAGAGATAATTCAGTATCACGCCGGTAATCGCACAGAGCAACGACATGATCGGAAAAGAGTAATTGAACGCACACAGCGTGAGTGGAATAACGGACAGCGTAATCAGGCTGGCATCCAGGAAAAAGAGGCTCACTAATAAGAAAATGATGAAGACCAGAAAGGGAAAGATATTTTCTCTGATGTTCTTAGGGCACAACGGAATATTCCGTAACGCGCGCAGGATGTCTTTACCCCGCAGGAAAAAGAACGCGAGGATAATACCGGTTCCTAGTTGCTCACTGAACCAGTCCATAAACTCGGCATAGCGGTTTCCCGTATCGTAGACATACGCATAAACCCCATACGCCACGCCAGATAAGAACGCGCCGACAAACGTCGAAGCAAAAATAATATAGACGTAATACTTGGTGAATTTTTCAAATGTCGACCACTTTCCGGTAAACCGACACATCAGGCAAAACGCGCACCAGGCTGTCACCACAAAAACCATATTGCACAAACATAACAGCACCTTGGTTTTTAACGGTGAGTTATTGTCCATCAGTAACGCAGCCGATAGCATCGCGGCATAACTCACCAAAAAACCGCTACAGATAAAAAGCGCTTTACCTGTTATCGCCCCTCTTCTGGCTCTGAAACTGATCATGAGGCAAAACACCAGAATGTTGGCGGGCCAAAACAGCGACAGCTCATCCAACACCCGAAACCGAAATCCCATACAGCTCACGATGAGAGTAGTCAGAAACAGCAGCGGCATGAATTTTATAGTTTTTAACGTCAAATCGTGATTCATCTGTCCTTTACCGCCCGCTATCCGATCATTTCACCTGCTGTCTCCGCGTGAGAATAGCATTAATCATTTCCCTACTCACAGTGCGATGGCGGCGGGAAAATAAATAAAAAACCACCGGACCGAGGCATTACCCGTGAGGTAATACATCAATCCGGTGGTCTTGTTGACTTATACTCGTCATACTTCAAGTTGCATGTGCGTTGGCCGCGTTCACTCACCCGAATCACTTACCTGAGTAAGCTCATCGGGATTCCTTCTCTTGCCGCCTGCCTGAAACTCGAATTATTTAGAGTATATTTATTTCCGAGCGGACGCGTTATTCCGCAGGAACAGGCTTGCCGTCAGGTTTTGGCGGTTGAGTCAGTCGTTTTTCAAAATTGTCGTTGTACTGCTTTTTCTGCTCTGGCGTCAGAACGTTGTAAATTTTGTTCTTGGTTTCCAGTCCGTTAAGCATTCTGGCCTTGTGCGCGGCGTCGGCTTTATCCAACTGTGCCTGTGCTTTTGCGGCATCAAACGTATCGGATGCAACCAGGCTATGCATATCACGACGATCGTCCTGCATCGCTTTGTGCATTTTCTCGCGGGACTCTTTCATGATGTCTTTAATTTGCTGCTTCTGCGCTTCCGTCAAATTCAGCTCCTTAAACATCGCATCCGGCCCCATCATGCCACGATGCTCCCGCCCTTCTTTCATCATCATCTTGTGTTCCGGGCCGGGACCTTTCGGTGCGTCATTAGCATGCGCGATACCTGCCGCGCCCAATGCCAAGGAAGAAGCAACCAGCATTGCAGTGAGTTTACGCATATTCTATTCCTCTCTCTGAATTGACTTGTCGACGGCGAGTGCCGTGCTACGAGAGAAAGTATAGGCCCGACACCTTCAGTTAATTAGAGCAAGGGTAAATCTCTGCAAGTGTCGGCTCCACATTTGCGGCAATTATGGAGAATGAGGAGGAATTGTGTAAGGAAGCGGAAGGATTGCGTTAACGCGTTACCGCAGTGAACGCCTAAAGGCGCTGGCTTCTTGTGCCAACACATCAAGATGGGCATGAACAACCTTCATTTTCTGAATCAGCGGATTACGCTCCGGCGAGCTATCCATCGAGCTCAGCTGTGCGGAGAGCCGTTCAATCTGCGCACAAAGGTAAGCGTCACGCTCTTTCGCCTGAAGCAACTGCTGCTGGAGGGACTGATGTTCCTGCCGCCACGTCTGTTGCTGACGTTGAACGCTTTGCTCTAACGCCCGAAGCGCGCTATCCAGCCGATATTCCAACTCTTCCACCCGCATAACGATACCTTTGCACAATAAACTCGCGGATTATAATGTCACACGCCCCCGACAACAAACACTCCAATGCACGATCCCTTGTCTGCACGCGCTTCTCCCCAAGGTTCGCAATGACATCAATCACAATAAATAAACATAAATTTCACAACTCTCTCAATTACGGCTAGATTGAACACCATGACTCATCAGACCAGTTAACTTCACCGGAGAGTGCAATGACTGCCTACCCCACGCTGCTTTCCCCACTCGATCTTGGCTTCACAACGTTAAAGAACCGCGTGGTGATGGGATCCATGCATACCGGTCTGGAAGAACATCCAGACGGCACCGAAAGGCTGGCGGCATTTTACCGTGAGCGGGCGCAGGGCGGCGTAGGCCTGATTGTCACAGGCGGCATTGCGCCAAACGCCAAAGGTGCCGTTGCCAAAGGCGGCGCGACTCTGCATGACGAGGCGCAGCTCGCGCATCATCAGGTACTGACGCAGGCGGTACACGACGCGGGCGGGAAAATCGCACTGCAAATTCTCCATGCCGGACGCTACAGCTATCAGCCCGATCCGGTCGCACCATCGGCCATTCAAGCACCGATTAACCGCTTTGCACCACGAGAAATGAGCACGCAGGATATTGTGCAAACCATCGACGACTTTGCCCGTTGCGCCGCACTGGCGCAGCAGGCGGGTTACGACGGCGTGGAAATTATGGGATCAGAAGGCTACCTGATTAATCAGTTTCTGGTCACGCACACCAACCATCGCGATGATGAATGGGGCGGCGATTTCCAGCGCCGTAGCCGCTTCGCACTTGAGATTGTTCGCGCCGTGCGGGAACGAACAGGGCCGGACTTCATCCTGATTTACCGTTTATCGATGCTCGACCTGATAGAAGAAGGTTCAAGCTGGCAAGAAATTGTGCAACTGGCGCAGGCAATTGAGCAGGCAGGCGCCACCCTCATCAATACTGGTATCGGCTGGCATGAAGCGCGGATTCCGACTATCGCCACGCTGGTGCCACGCGGAGCCTTCGGCTGGGTAACGCAAAAGCTAATGGGGAAAGTCCGCATCCCGCTGATTACCACCAACCGCATCAACGATCCCGGCGTCGCAGAACAGCTTTTAGCCGAAGGCTGTGCTGACATGGTGTCGATGGCGCGTCCTTTTCTCGCCGATGCGGAACTGGTGGCAAAAGCGCAGTCGGGACGTGCAGATGAAATCAATACCTGTATCGGCTGCAATCAGGCCTGCCTCGATCAGATTTTTGCCGGCAAGGTCACGTCCTGCCTGGTCAACCCGCGCGCCTGCCACGAAACCGAACTGCCGATCCAGCCCGCCAGAGTCGGTAAACGCTTTGCGGTAGTCGGCGCGGGGCCTGCTGGTATGGCTTTTGCCGTCAACGCCGCCGCACGCGGCCATCAGGTTACGCTGTTCGAATCTTCTTCTTATATCGGCGGCCAGTTCAATATTGCCAAACAGATACCCGGCAAAGCCGAATTTTATGAAACGCTGCGCTACTACCGTCGGCAGTTAGAGCTGCTCGGCGTCACGCTGCGCCTGAGCACGCAGGCAACCGCCGCTGATTTACTCGGTTTTGATGACGTGATTTTGGCCTGTGGCATCGTGCCACGTATTCCCGCGATTGCAGGTATCGATCACCCTAGCGTGTTGAGCTATCTGGACGTGCTGCGCGACAAAAAGCCGGTCGGCAAGCGTGTTGCCATTATCGGCGCAGGCGGCATCGGTTTCGATACCGCGCACTATCTTTTAAACAATACGCACTATCTTTTGAACAATAATAGTCCTCCTAACGACAGCCATCGTCTTAACCCCCAGTCTTCTCAGGCAGGACATGACGACTTTTATGCGGAATGGGGTATCGATAAGCAGTTGCAGCATCGGGGCGGCCTGCTACCTCAACAGCCTGACGCACTTCCCCACCAGCGGGACATTACGTTATTACAGCGGAAGGCGGGTAAGCCCGGTGAAAATCTGGGGAAAACGACAGGCTGGATACATCGCACCACGTTGCTGCGCCACGGTGTAACACTGCTGGGCGGCGTGGAATATGATCATATTGATGATGAGGGGCTGCACATTATCCACAACCAGCAAATGCGCTGTCTGCCAGTGGATAACATCATTATCTGTGCCGGTCAGGAACCTAACCGTAAGCTGTATGACCCCTTACTGGCTGCCGGATGTCACGTTCACCTGATTGGCGGTGCCGATGTGGCGCAGGAATTAGACGCACGCAGAGCGATCGAGCAGGCCACCCGGCTGGCGTTAATATTGTAATTCGTGGGACACATTGAGTTCGTGGAGAAAAGTCAGTTTTGCGAAACAGATTCCGCTTCGTGAGGCTGAGTTAGCCTCACGAAGCAGGAGCCGCTTAGCGGGACGACCCCGTTTTCACCGCGCGCAGTACCGCGAACTTCGTGTTGCTAGCGAGGGTTTCACAGTTACCGAATAGGCGCTTCAGCTTGTGGAAATAATCCAGATGGCGATTCCCCACGATGCGCAGTTCTCCGCCGACCTGAAGGCAGCGGCGGGCATCCATAAACATCTGCCAGGCGATTTCGTCCGTCACGGCCTGCTGCTGGTGGAATGGCGGATTACACAATACGGCCTGCAACGTATCACGCTTAACGCGAGCCAATCCGTGGTTCACCACGAAGCTACAGCGCTCAACATCCTGCGGGCAGTTAACCTCAACGTTCGTCTGGCTCGATGCCACTGCCATGTAGGATTCATCAAAGAAGCCGACGGTGGCCTCCGGGTTAGCTTTTAGCGCCGCCAGCCCAATGACGCCGTTGCCACAGCCGAGATCGATGATCTTACCGTCTATCTGTTCCGGCAAATGCTGCATAAAGAAACGGGCACCGATATCCAGCCCATTACGCGAATACACGTTAGCCAGGTTTTGAATGCGATAGCCGTAACCATCCAGCTCCCACTCAGTAGTAAGTGGCTGCTCACTGACTTTTAGTTCCGCCCACTCACAGTGAACCAGACGCGCCTTTTTCCAGGCCAGCGAGGTTTTCGTCGGCCCCATCACGCGTTCAAACAGCTGCAGCGTAGAGGTATGAATATCCCGTGCTTTCGCCCCGGCGATGATACGCGTTTGTGGCGTAACGACCTTGCGCAACATTCTCAACTGGTGTTCCAGCAGCGCGATCGTTTTCGGTATTTTTATCACCACCAGCGCGGGCGCATCCGGTAGTTCCGCCATGCTATCCAACAGGGTTACCGCATCGACAGCATAACCGTTCAGTTCCAGATTATGTCGCGTCGCCAGTTGGCTCAGGTAAGAGTCGCTGATACTAACGGGCGATTGCGCCTGTAAACCGCAGGCCAGCGCACCAAACGTATCATTGAAAATCAGGCGCGGGCCCGGCGCGATTTCCATGCTAGCCAGTTCACGCAGCAGATATTCATCTGCGGCATCCCATGCCTGTAGCGCCGAGTTTTCAGCGACCTGAGGGTAACGCACCAACGTCAGGTTGCACGTTTCCAATTCGAGTTGGCTCATTAGCCTCTCCTGCATCATAAAATTTGCGCTGTTTATCCCTTAAAATAGCCCGTCAGTAAATGCTTTTCTCTGCCAGAACCGGAAATGATTGACGTTGCCTTGTCATTTCACCGTGATAATCTGCATAGTCATCACAAATGCCTTCAGGATACCAAACGCTTATGATTCGCTTCGCCATTGTAGGAACCAGTTGGATCACCCGTCAGTTTGTTGATGCCGCACATGAAACCGGCAAACTGAAGCTCACCGCTATCTATTCACGTACGGCAGAAAAAGCGCAGCCGTTTCAAACTGATTACATGGTGGATACGCTGTTTGATTCACTGGAAGCCATGGCGAAATCCGATCTTATCGACGCCGTGTATCTGGCCAGTCCTAATTCCCTGCATTGCGAACAGGCGCTGCTTTTCCTGAGCCACGGCAAGCACGTCATCTGCGAAAAACCGCTGGCTTCCAACCGCTATGAAGTCGAACAAATGATCGCCTGTGCCAGAGAAAATCAGGTCGTACTCTTTGAAGCCTTCAAAACTGCCAGCCTACCCAACTTTAGCGTGATCCAGCAGGCGCTGCCAAAAGTCGGCAGACTGCGTAAAGTGGTGCTGAATTACTGCCAATATTCCTCGCGCTACCCGCTCTATCTGGCAGGTGAGAACCCCAACACGTTCAATCCGGCGTTCTCCAACGGTTCCATCATGGATATCGGCTACTACTGTCTGGCGTTCGCCGTAGCGCTGTGGGGAGAGCCGTGTACCACGCAGGCCAGCGCGACACTGCTGGAAAGCGGCGTAGACGCACATGGCAGCATCGTCCTGAATTACGGCGATTTCGATGTGACCATCGTCCATTCCAAAGTCAGCCATTCCACTATCCCCAGCGAAATTCAGGGGGAAGACGGGTCGCTGGTGATTGAAAAAGTATCCGAATGCCATAACGTGAAATTCATCCCGCGTGAAGGCAAGCAGGTGGATCTCAGCCAGCCGCAGCATATCAACAGCATGCTGTACGAAGCCGAGGTCTTTGCCACGCTGGTCAACGATAACGACATTAACCATGCGGAACTGGCACGTTCGCGTACCGTCGCGGGGCTGCTGACGGAAATTCGCCGCCAAACGGGTGTCGTATTTCCTGCCGATGCCGCGACGCCGGGAAATGCGGAGTAAGACAGCGATAATTATTTGACCAGGATCATCTTTTCACCTATCTTCTGTCAGGCAAAGGGGAGTAACTTTTCCGCCGGTCAATCGTCATTACGATGCTTTACGCATCCGGTTACCGGGCAACCTTGATGAGACAGCTTCATTAATGTTGTAAGTGAGACCTTGCCGGAAGGCGAGGTGCATCTGCAGCTTTAATAACAAGCGGCCAGCGTCCTTCCGATGTTGGCCGTTTTTGTTTCTATTTAAGGATCTTGCTATGCACACCATCGGCACGCCATGGTTATGGGGCAGCTTCGCTGCCATTGTTATAGTGATGCTGGCCATCGACCTGCTCTATCAAGGGCGTAAAGGGTCGACGGTAATGACGTTCAAACAGGCTGCCGTCTGGTCTATCATCTGGGTCACGCTCTCTCTGCTGTTCAACGCCGGTTTCTGGTGGTATCTGGATGGCACGATGGGTCGCGAGGTGGCCAACGCCCAGTCGCTCGCCTTCCTGACCGGCTATTTGATCGAGAAAGCGCTTGCCGTCGATAACGTCTTCGTCTGGCTGATGCTCTTCGGCTACTTCGCCGTTCCCCCGCAATACCAACGCCGCGTGCTGATTTACGGCGTGCTGGGTGCCATCGTTCTCAGAACGCTGATGGTGTTTGGCGGCAGTTGGCTGGTCACGCAGTTCCAGTGGCTGCTCTACGTGTTCGGTGCATTCCTACTGTTCACCGGCCTTAAAATGGCGCTGGCGAAAGAAGATGGCGGAGCGATCGGCGACAAACCGCTGGTGCGCTGGCTACGCAGTCGTCTGCGCATGACGGATAGTATCGAGAATGAAAAATTCTTCGTCCGTCGTAACGGCATCCTGTATGCCACGCCGCTGTTTCTGGTGCTGATTATGGTTGAAATCAGCGACGTGATTTTCGCCGTAGACAGTATCCCTGCTATTTTCGCCGTCACGACCGATCCCTTTATCGTGCTGACGTCGAATCTGTTCGCTATTCTCGGCCTGCGTGCGATGTACTTCCTGCTGGCTGGCGTGGCTGAACGCTTCTCGCTATTGAAATATGGTCTGGCCGTCATCCTGATCTTCATCGGTACTAAGATGATGCTCATCGACATTTTCCATATTCCGGTGGCTGTTTCTCTGAGCGTCGTTGCCAGCATTCTGGTCATCACCATGCTGATCAACGTCTGGGTGAACAAACGCGCCGGGCGTTAACGCTTCCCCCCTCTCGCCGCACGGTTTCGCCCGTGCGGCGTTCGCTTTCCTCATTCGATTGTTTCCGTTCCTACATATGCGCTACGCAACGACCCGTAGGGTGACGGACACAGATGTCCGTCATAAAAAAACGCCGGAAACGTTTTTCAACGTTGCACAGCAACGGCCCGAAGGGTGACGGACAAGGATGTCCGTCATAAAAAACCACATCATTGCTTTTCTCAAAAATAAATTTTCATATACTGATACACGCAAACACACTTCGTTACGAAAAGACAAAGCCACCCGGCACAAGCCAGAGGTGTCAGCTCCGTACAAACAACTACTTAGCGGAACGGTTATCCCGTCAAAATTATGGAAACTCAACACTCTCGTTTTTTGCAGTACATTACCCACGGCAGCCTGGTTAAACAGATTCTTCTGGGGCTTGCAGCCGGTATTATTCTGGCTTCACTGTCCACGCCGGCCGCGCTGGCGGCTGGCTTATTGGGAACGCTGTTCGTCGGCGCATTGAAAGCCGTCGCCCCCATTCTGGTATTAGTACTAGTCATGGCGTCTATCGCCAACCACCAGCAAGGGCAGAAAACCAATATCCGCCCGGTTCTGTTTCTTTACCTCATCGGCACCTTCTCGGCGGCGCTGATTGCCGTCGTGCTAAGCGTCCTCTTCCCTTCCACGCTGGCGCTCAACGCGCAGGCCGCCGACATCACGCCACCATCAGGTATTGTCGAAGTGCTGGAAGGGCTGTTGATGAGCGTCATCGCCAACCCGATTCACGCGCTGCTGAATGCAAATTACATCGGTATTCTGGTCTGGGCCGTTGGTCTGGGCATTGCATTCCGCCACGGTTCGGACAGCACGAAGAACATGATTAACGATGCTTCCAACGCGGTCACCATGATTGTGCGCGTCGTGATTCGTTTCGCACCGCTGGGGATTTTCGGTCTGGTCGCCTCAACGCTGGCGGAAACCGGCTTCGGCGCACTGTGGGGCTATGCTCATCTGCTGATGGTGTTGATCGGCGGCATGCTGCTGGTCGCGCTGGTGGTCAACCCGCTGATCGTCTACTGGAAGATTCGCAGCAACCCTTATCCGCTGGTGCTGCGCTGCCTGCGTGAAAGCGGCGTGACCGCCTTCTTTACCCGCAGCTCCGCCGCCAACATTCCAGTGAATATGGAACTGTGCCGCAAACTGAATCTGGATGAAGACACCTACTCTGTCGCCATCCCGCTGGGGGCCACCATCAATATGGCAGGCGCGGCAATTACCATCACGGTGCTGACGCTGGCTGCCGCCCATACGCTGGGTATTCAGATTGACGTGCCGACCGCGCTGCTGCTAAGCGTCGTGGCTTCACTGTGTGCCTGTGGTGCCTCGGGCGTGGCGGGCGGTTCACTGCTGTTGATTCCACTGGCATGCAGCATGTTCGGTATTTCCAACGATATCGCCATGCAGGTAGTTGCGGTTGGTTTCATCATTGGTGTATTGCAGGACTCGGCAGAAACCGCAGTGAACTCCTCGACGGACGTGATGTTCATCGCCGCCGTGTGTCACGCGGAAGACGCCAAACTGGCGGAAAAAGAGCGTTTGAATCTGCTGTAACGGATTAGGGATTGATTATCCCCTTTCCTCTAACGCCGTTCGCGTCAAAACGAACGGCGTTAGATTACGAGAAACACCTGAAATTACGCTTTATTCTCTACACTGAACGGGTCGATGCCGCGCTGCTGCATGCGCCAGAAGCGGATGATATTAAAGCCGTTCATCAGCAGAAAACTGCCTTCGATCAGCGACCCACCAATCGAGCCCAGCCAAATATTATGCGCGACCCAGCAGGCGGTTGAGCACCACATCACGCAGCGCGTCGTCAACCCAGACGTCCGGAACAGCGCCCAGGTACTGGCGACCGTGCCCGCTATCGGCAGCAGTTCCATCGCATGGTTCATGCCCGACAAACCAAAGAGCAGCGTCAGTGAGATAAAGACAAACATCACGAGGATGTTGTGCGTTTTCAGTGAGATTAGCGTACGTGCCGAGTTCAACAATGCGCTGGCACCTGCCGCATTTGCCCCCATCAGGAAGAAATGCAGGCCAATAACGGCGCTGTATGCCGAGAGCTGTATTTTGAATTTTTGATCGTTACGGTTGAAAAACATGGTGATACCGACCAGAAATGCCAGTACACCAACAGACTGGGCAATCCAATAATGTGTCATGATCCCTGCCTCTAAAAAGTTGTGGCGAAAAAAAACGGCGCCATTATAAAAATGAAACGCCGTTTTATTTTAATTGGAATGGATAATATTTACAACGTCACGCCGCTCTTAAATATGGCTAATTCGCGGAAGTCGTTCACTTCATTCTTCGTCCGCTTGCCGTCAGCAATCTCGACAATCAGCTCGACAAACTGGCTCAGTAGCTCATCCATCGGCATGTCATGAATCAGACGCCCCGCATCGAAATCAATCCAGTGCGGTTTCTTCTTCGCCAGCTCGCTGTTGGTCGCCAGTTTTACGGTAGGAACAAATCCGCCGTAAGGTGTGCCGCGTCCGGTACTAAACAGCACCATATGGCAACCGGCTCCCGCCAACGCGCTGGTTGCGACGGCATCATTCCCCGGTGCGCTGAGCAGGTTGAGCCCTGGGGTATGTAAGCGCTCACCATATTTCAGCACGTCCACCACTTTGCTCTGTCCAGCTTTTTGCGTACAGCCCAGTGATTTCTCTTCCAGCGTGGTGATCCCGCCCGCTTTGTTACCCGGCGAGGGGTTCTCGTAAATCGGCTGGTCGTGCGCGATGAAGTACTGTTTGAAGTCGTTCACCATGTGCACGGTTTTCTCAAACGTCGCTTCATCACGGCAGCGACTCATCAGAATACGTTCCGCACCGAACATTTCCGGCACTTCGGTCAGCACAGTGGTACCGCCGTTAGCAATCAGATAGTCAGAGAAACGGCCTAACAGCGGGTTGGCAGTAATACCAGACAGCCCATCGGAACCGCCGCATTCCAGACCAAACTTCAGCTCGCTCAACTTACCCGGTTCGCGTTTGTCATGGCGCATCGCCTCATACAGCGTATGCAGCCGTTCCAGACCCGCTTCGACTTCATCATCCTGCTGCTGGCACACCATGAACGTCACGCGATCGGAATCAAAATCACCCAGCGTCGTGCGGAATGCGTCAACCTGATTGTTCTCACAGCCCAGGCCGATCACCAGTACCGCCCCCGCATTCGGGTGACGCACCATGTTTTGCAGCATCGTACGGGTGTTTTCGTGATCCTGACCGAGTTGTGAACAGCCAAAGGTATGGCTGAACAGGTAAACGCCGTCGATCCCTTCTGCATCGTTGGTTTCTTTCAGGAAACGCTGCTGAATCTGACGTGCAATCCCGTTCACGCAGCCAACGGTTGGCAGGATCCACAGCTCATTACGGATACCCACATCACCATTTTTGCGACGATAGAGCTGCACGTCCCGATCGCCCATTTGTGGAGGCAGTTCGAGGAACTCAGGCTGATACTGATATTCATCCAGATCGCTCAGATTGGTTTTCGCATTCTGGGAATGGATGTGTTCTCCGGGAGCAATAGACACCAACGCATGGCCGATCGGCAGGCCATACTTGGTAATCATTTCTCCCGGTGCGATGGTTTCCAGCGCGAACTTATGTCCGCGCACGACAGGTTGCTGAAGTGTCACCGTATGGCTATCCACCGACACCGTTTCGCCTTGCTCGACATCACGCAGGGCGACAGCCACATTGTCCAGAGAATGAATTTTTATAATACTTTGCATGGATAACCCTTCTTGCTGATTAGCAATAACCTTCCACAGCTGCGCGCATACCGCGCTCAACGATGGTTTGTAACTGTTCAGTCACCTGCGCAGCCAGGCCAGGAACCTGTGTTAAATCCTGTTCCCAGTGATCGGCATCGCGCAGTACAACATTCACCAGCTCAGCCAGGCTGACGGTGTTCTCTTTTACGCCCGCCCACAGCGTGGAATAACGCTCCAGCCAGTGTGCATCGTCCTGCAATGGATAGGTTTGTAACGCATCGCCTTCACCGCTGCGCTCGCCGCGATAGAAGGCAATCAAGGCCGCCAGCGCAAACGTCAAGCGAGCAGGCAGCTCACCGTGACGCTCACGGTAGGTCAGCAACTGCGGCAGAATACGGGTGCGGAATTTGGTCATGCCATTCAGTGAGATAGATAACAGCTGATGCTGAATGAACGGGTTACGGAAGCGGCTGAGCACAGCCTGAGCAAACGACGTCAGTTCGTCATGCGGCAAATCCAATACCGGCACAATCTCTTCGGCAATGGTCTTTTCTACGAATTTGCCAATCAGCGCATCATTCATCGATTCGCCAACGGTATCCAGACCCGCCAGGAATGCCACTGGCACCAGCGCGGTATGAGCACCGTTGAGAATCGCGACTTTACGTTCTTTGTACGGCTTGATGTCATCAACGATACGGACGTTCAGATCCAGTTTGTTCAGACGCAATTCTTCCGCCAGCCACTGTGGCCCCTGAATCACGAACAGGTAGAAGTGTTCTGCCGTATCCCAAAAGGTATCCTGATAGCCCATTTCCTGCTGTAGCGCTTCCACTTCGGCACGCGGGTAACCCGTCACAATGCGGTCCACCAGCGTCGAGCAGAAGGTGTTGTGATCGTTCAGCCAGGCGGTAAACGTTGGCGTCAGTTTCCACTGTGCGGCGTAGCGCAGCACCAGCTCTTTCAGCGCCACGCCGTTGTAATCAATCAGCTCGCACGGCAGCAGCACCCAGCCTTTATCCGCTGCGCCATCAAAGTGAGAGAAACGTTCATACAGCAGACGGGTTAATTTCGCCGGGAAGCTGACAGGCGGCGCGTCGCTGAGGCGATCTTCTGCGTGATAGCTGATACCCGCTTCGGTGGTATTAGAGAAAACGAAGCGGATATTCGGATCGTGCGCCAGCGCCAGATACTCATCGAACTGACGGTACACATTAATTTCACGGTTTACCGAACGGATCAGTCGGGGTTCACGCACCGCCTCGCCCTGCTCGTTCAAGCCACGGATAATCGTGGTGTACAGCCCATCCTGCGTGTCCAGCGCGGGCGGGAAATCAGAATCAATCGGGCGAACCACGACAATCCCCGCATCCAGATCGGTGTGCTCATTCAGCAAATCCAACTGCCAGTCAACGAAGGCGCGCAGGAAGTTGCCTTCACCAAACTGGATGACCCGATCCGGGTGTTGACGACCGGGGAAGTTACGACGATTTAACGTTTGCATTAACAGGCTACCTTAGGACAAATCTCACATTCAGGGCACGACCGATCGACCACCGTCATCCTTGCCCTATATTCATATTCACCCGCACCGAATCACCACCGGTGCCGATGACAAAAGACCGAGACACCGAGAGCCGCGGCTTAACTGCCGCGTCCCTCGTGCAACTCACACCGATGCGGTGGAATTACAGCTCGATGGCAAAATAGTTTTTAGCGTTATCGAAACAGATGTTTTTCACCATTTCGCCCAGCAACGGCAGGTCGGCTGGCGCTTCGCCATCTTCCACCCAGCGGCCAATCATCTGGCACAGGATGCGGCGGAAATATTCATGGCGGGTGTAAGACAGGAAGCTACGGCTATCGGTCAGCATACCGACGAAGCGGCTCAGCAGACCAAGCTGTGCGAGCTGAGTCATCTGGCGCTGCATGCCGTCCTTCTGATCGTTGAACCACCAGCCGGAACCGAACTGCATCTTGCCCGGCATCCCTTCGCCCTGGAAGTTACCGATCATGGTGCCGAGCACTTCGTTATCACGCGGATTCAGGCAGTAAAGGATGGTTTTCGGCAGCAGGTTTTCTTCATTCTGCTTGCTGAGCAGGCGAGACAGTTCCTGAGCCAGCGGACGGTCATTGATGGAATCGAAGCCTACATCCGGCCCCAGCAGTTTGAACTGACGCAGGTTGTTGTTGCGCAGTGCGCCAATGTGGTACTGCTGAACCCAGCCGCGACGCGCATATTCCGCACCCAGCCAGACCAGTACACCAGTCTTGAACTGTGCCACTTCATGTTCACTCAGCGTTTCACCAGCAAGGCGACGCGCCAGAATGTTATCCAGCGTGGCGTCATCCGCTTCGGCAAACATCACCACATCCAGCGCGTGGTCAGATACTTTACAGCCGTGCGCGGCGAAGTGATCCAGACGCTTGGTCAGCGCAGTTTGCAGATCGCTGAAACGACGAATGTCGGTGTCGGAGACTTCACCCAGTTTCGCCATGTAGTCGTTGAAGGTTGCCAGCTCAATGTTGAACGCTTTATCCGGACGCCAGCTCGGCAACACTTTGATAGAGAAGCTTGAATCCTGAGCAACGGTTTTATGATGGCGCAGATCGTCAATCGGATCGTCTGTCGTACCCACCATTTTCACGTTCATCTGCTGCATGATGCCGCGCGCGGTAAAGTCATCGCGCTCCAGCATGGTATTGCAGCGATCCCAAATGTCTTTTGCCGTGCTCGGCGACAGCAGCGTGCCGGTGATGCCGAATGGACGACGCAGTTCCAGGTGTGTCCAGTGGTAGAGCGGGTTGCCGATGGTGTGCGGCACGGTAGCAGCCCAGGCTTCAAATTTTTCCCAATCGCTGGCATCACCCGTGCATAAACGCTCAGGCACGCCGTTGGTGCGCATCGCACGCCACTTGTAGTGATCGCCTTTCAGCCAGATGTCATACAAATTTTTGAAGCGATAGTTTTCCGCGATCTGCTCAGGCGGCAAATGGCAGTGATAGTCAAATATCGGCTGGTCGACGGCATACTCATGATAAAGGCGACGGGCAAATTCACTGTCTAACAGAAAATCTTCACTCAGAAACTGGGGCATGTTCTCTTCCTTACCGTGCTTCTTGTGCACCAAATTAGTTGACCGTTAAAAGATATCACACCAATTATGCGCGATATCTCACAGTATTTGTGAGGTCATGATCGCAAAAATGTAACAAACAGTACAATAACTCAGCATTTATCGCCGTAAACGGCTTGTCTCTCTCGGTTTAAGCGAGGAATCCGCTATTCCATATAAAAATAATGGTTTTGTGATATCACTCAACTTTTAAAGTTGTATGACAAATTATTGTAGCGCTGCCTTAAGCAGGGATTCAATCGCTATCTCACAAAGAGAAGGGTTTTCTTGTTCAGCACAACAACAAAACGTGTCGCACAACATCACAAGACACATCACACCGTGACGCCACTCAAGAGCCATCACTGTGTTTTTATTGACTCGGAGAGAAAGTAAATGCGTAAAATCAAAGGATTACGCTGGTATATGATCGGCCTGGTGACCATTGGCACCGTGCTGGGATATCTGACGCGTAATGCAATTTCTGTCGCCGCACCGACGTTACAGGATCAGTTGCACATCACTACACAGCAATATTCTTACATCGTTGCTGCCTACTCAGCTTGTTATACCATTATGCAGCCCATCGCCGGCTATGTACTGGATTTGCTTGGCACAAAAATTGGCTATGCCATGTTCGCCATTCTGTGGGCCATCTTCTGTATGGGCACCGCGCTGGCAAATAGCTGGGGGGGTTTAGCGATCGCCCGTGGCGCGGTCGGTATGGCAGAAGCGGCCATGATCCCTGCTGGCCTGAAAGCCAGTAGCGAATGGTTCCCGGCAAAAGAACGCTCTGTTGCGGTAGGTTACTTCAACGTGGGGTCATCCATCGGCGCCATGATCGCGCCACCGCTGGTCGTGTGGGCGATAGTGGCACACAGTTGGGAAATGGCTTTCATCATTACCGGTGCGCTAAGCCTGATCTGGGCTATCTGCTGGCTTATCTTCTATAAGCATCCGAAAGATCAGAAGAAACTCAGCGACGAAGAGCGTGACTACATTCTTAGCGGGCAGGAAGCACAGCACCAAACCAATAACGCGAAGAAGATGTCCGCCTGGCAGATCCTGCGTAACCGTCAATTCTGGGGCATCGCGCTGCCGCGTTTTCTGGCTGAACCCGCCTGGGGAACGTTCAATGCGTGGATCCCGCTGTTCATGTTTAAAGCCTACGGCTTTAACCTGAAAGAAATCGCCATGTTCGCCTGGATGCCGATGCTGTTCGCCGATATCGGCTGCATTCTGGGTGGCTATCTGCCGATGCTGTTCCAGAAATATTTCAAAGTGAACCTGATCGTTTCCCGCAAGCTGGTGGTCACGATGGGCGCAGTACTGATGATCGCACCGGGCATGATCGGGCTGTTCTCCAGCCCTTACGTCGCCATCGCCCTGCTGTGCGTCGGTGGTTTCGCGCACCAGTCATTGTCCGGCGCGCTGATTACCCTGTCATCTGACGTATTTGGTCGTAATGAAGTGGCTACCGCGAACGGTTTAACCGGGATGGCGGCCTGGATGGCAAGTACCATGTTTGCGCTGGTTGTCGGTGCGCTGGCCGATACGCTGGGCTTCAGCCCGCTGTTTGCTGCACTGGCCGTCTTCGATCTGTTAGGGGCTGTCGTCATCTGGACGGTGTTGAAAAACCAACCCGCATCAGAAGTCGCCGCCACGGCGGAAACGTTGAAAGAAGCCAACCAGCACTGATAATTCCTGCATTATCCTGGCTCATCCGGTATGATCTGCGACTGGGTGAGCCACCTCCCTCCGATAACACACCGCGATAACTGTGACCACAACATTGGTTGCTGCTATGATTAAGTGGTATAACAAATCATCCCTGAAAGATTAACGAGATAGACACTCAGGCCCTGACGTGGCACATGGACCGTCATCTATCGAGAGTAGACATCATCATGGCACTCACTGAACCCCGCCGGCTATACCAGCAGTTAGCCGCAGAATTAAAACAACGCATTGAAAGCGGTATGTACCAGGTTGGCGAAAAATTACCGGCAGAACGCTATATTTCGGAAGAAATGAACGTCAGCCGCACCGTGGTACGTGAAGCGATTATTATGCTGGAAGTCGAAGGGTACGTTGAAGTACGCAAGGGTTCAGGCATTCACGTTATTTCCAACCAGCAGAAGAATCCGTTCATTAATAGCGGCGATAGTGAATTTGTCGCGGCGGGTCCATTTGAGCTGCTTCAGGCTCGCCAGCTTATTGAGAGCAACATTGCCGAATTTGCGGCCACGCAGGTGACCCGTCAGGACATCATCCAACTGATGGAGATTCAGGAATACGCGCGGCAAGAAGATCGCTTTCGTGATTCTCAGTGGGATCTCAAATTCCACGTTCAGGTCGCGCTGGCAACACAGAACTCTGCGATGGCAACCATCGTCGAGAAAATGTGGAGCCAACGGATTCATAATCCTTACTGGCGCAAACTGCATGAGCACATTGACGACAAGTCGATTGAAAGCTGGTGCGAAGAGCACGACCGCATCCTTAAGGCACTGATTCGCAAAGATCCTTACGCGGCCAAACTCGCGATGTGGCAACATCTGGAAAATACCAAACAGATGCTATTTCGTGCCACGACGGATGATTTCGAATTCAACGTCGACCGCTATATGTTCGCCGAGAATCCAGTCGTCCACCTCGACCAGATACACACGGGCAAGTCCTAAATAGGCATCCTCCCCCTTGTTTTGAGCGAAGGGGGAAAATTTTGCACCAAAGGGAAAAAGTCAGAAAACGTTGATTTCTGTCAGCGAGTGTAAAATATCGCAGAAATCCCCACTCTTCTTCGAAAAATCCCCCCAAACCGCCCCAGTTGTCGTAATATTTTTCTGTCTCAGTAACACCTATTTTGTTACAGTTAACGCGTCTTTCTTACGCTTAATCCGTCGCTTTGGATGCAAAGTCTGCCAAGACCAAACAATCCCCAGGCAGCCTGTTTATCGGGTTCGCAGCGAAAAGCGAGCATCAAGTCAGACGCCAGCTCCACTATCAGGCAGAAAAACAGAGATCATCAAAAAATCATAATCCTGTGCCCTGATATACCCTAAATACGTCGAGTTTCAGGCAACTTGACGTATGACGGGATTAGCACTGTATTCACTCTTATCATGTCCAGAAGCGTGATTGTCGCCAAGGCTAAAATGCAACAGCAGTATTAGGAATACCGGATGGAATTAATCAAAGAACTGTTAAACGCACTCTGGCATCAGGATTTCGATATTTTAGCCGACCCGAAGCTGGTATGGACCATCTACATATTACTGTTTCTGATTATCTTTCTGGAAAATGGCCTGCTCCCCGCCGCTTTCCTGCCCGGCGATAGCCTGCTCATTTTAGTCGGCGTCCTCGTTGCCAAGGGCACAATGAATTACCCTTTTACGATATTCCTCCTGACGACGGCCGCCAGCCTTGGCTGTTGGGCCAGCTATATTCAAGGGAGGTGGCTTGGCAATACGGGAGTGGTTCAGGGCTGGCTATCACATTTGCCCGCGCACTATCACCAGCGCGCTCACCAGCTCTTCCACCGTCATGGTTTGTCCGCACTCTTAGTTGGCCGTTTTTTGGCTTTTGTCAGAACGTTACTCCCTACCATCGCAGGCTTGTCTGGCCTGAATAACGCGCGCTTTCAGTTCTTTAACTGGATGAGCGGGTTCCTGTGGGTATTTATTCTGGTTACGCTGGGCTTCGCCTTAGGAAAAACAACGGTCTTCCTGAAATATGAAGACGAGCTGATGTTCTGCCTGATGATGTTGCCGCTGGTGCTGCTGTTTATCGGCCTGTTTGGATCGCTCTTTGTCCTGTGGCGTAAAAAACGTGACGCTAAAGCAGATAACACAGAAAAAGGGAGCTAACCGTGTCAATCAGCGGGTTATTCTCTAAGCTCTTCTCCAGGAAAGCAGGCCGTATACTGCTATTGCTTGCTCTACCGATGATTGCATTGACGCAGTCCCAGTCACTACGCCGCTCCCAGGACGATGCTATGCTACACATCAAGCCTTATGACGGTGCCGCGTTGCCAGATGGCTTTTACGTGTATCAGCGTCTCAACGAAAAAGGGATTGCGATCAAAAGCATTACGCCAGAGCAAGATAGCCTGATCGTCCGTCTGGCCTCGCCAGAACAGAGTATCGCTGCCAGAGATGTCCTACGTTTGTCTCTACCTAAAGTCACGATTACCGCGCAGCAAGTGACAACCCCGACACCGTTCTGGCAGCAGAAACTGACACAGAAACAATCCAAACTGGGGTAACGAAGATGAAACTATCTCCATCCATTATTGCCTTATCCGTCCTGCTTTCCGGCCATGCACTGGCGAATACCGCCAATCAGGTAGAGACCTGTCAGCAGAAAGCGCAAGAGATTCAGCGCCAAATCGATGAAGCGCGTAAGCACGGCAATCAGAATCGCATCAACGGGTTAGAGAAGGCATTGGACGGCGTGAAAACCCACTGCACGGATGCCGGATTAGCAGAGAAACGTCAGGAAGAAATTGCAGAAAAACGCAAAGACGTCGCTGAACGGCAGCAGGAACTGAACGAAAGCCGCCAGAAAGGGGATGACGCCGAGAAGACCCTCAAGCGCGAAAGAAAGCTGGCTGAAGCCGAGCAGGAATTGCGCGCCGCAGAACGTGGTACATCGCAATAGCCCATCACCACATTGCCCCTAAAAAACACACGACCACTGTTCATTTTGTATTCAAAAACCAAATCGCTAAAATTTACAGCGAGTTATCAGAATTGTCCGTACCGTTTAGGGCAGCATAAATCTCAGCTTAAGCTATAGTTAACGTTCAGGTTTATAACATGAAGGGTTATTAATATGGCTAAAGATCAAAATTCTGAGTACCTACGCGCCGAATTGAAATCACTGGCGGACACGCTGGAAGAAGTATTAAGCACCTCCAGCGATAAATCTAAAGCGGAACTCGACAAGCTGCGTAATAAGGCAGAAAGCGCGCTGAAAGAAACCCGCAGTCGCCTGAGCGATACCGGTGAGCGCATCGCCTCCCAAACCAAAGAAGCGGTTGAATCTGCGGACGATTATGTACGCCAGAATCCGTGGACCGGTGTCGGCATTGGCGCAGCAGTCGGTGTCGTGCTTGGCGTCCTGCTGTCTCGTCGCTAATTAGCGGATTGCTATGACGGATAAATCACAACAAGGCCCCGCAAGCGGGGTCATGGCTTCTGCTCAGCGCATCATCTCCATTATTGTCAGCATGGTGGAAAGCCGCGTTCGACTAGCCGTAATTGAATTAGAGGAAGAGAAAGCCAATCTGATTCAGTTGCTGATTATGGTCGGCCTGACGCTGCTTTTTGCCGCTTTTGGCATTATGAGCCTGATCGCGCTGATCATCTGGGGCATCGATCCACAATATCGCCTCTTTGCGCTGGGGTGTATTACCGCCACATTGCTCGGACTGGCGCTGATAGGCGGTATATGGACACTCGTGAAGGTACGTCGTTCCACCTTGCTCAAAGCGACGCGTAAGGAGCTGGCGACCGACAGATCGCTGCTGGAGGACGATCCCAAATGAACCAGCGTCAACAGCGAGACAGAGAAAAAACCCAGCTACTGCGCCAGATACAGCAGCAGCGGCTGGATTTATCAGCAGGCAAGAAGCACTGGCTGGATACCACCGCCCGTTATGATCGCGGCTGGCAAAGCCTGATGCAGTGGCGTAAATACTGGATCGTGGGTTCCAGCCTCGTGGCGCTCTATGGCGTGCGCCATCCCAGCCGCATGATTCGCTGGGGACGCCGCCTCGTCGGGCTGTGGGGCACAGTCAGACTCGTTCGCAAAACGTTTGAACCACGTCCGTAATCCTTCCTATCATCTCGGCTTATCTGCCTTATCTATAAGACATTTTTCATCTGACTTTTACCTAACGCGCTCATGTCATTACCGCGCGTTCTTGCACAATTCACTGAACATCAATTTTTCTGAAATAAAGCAACAATTATACTCGCTGGAAGCGCAAATCATCTCTCTATACTATCTGCCCATAACCTGATGGCGGGCCAAGTTTTCAGACCACACCTGCTACAACAAACAAAACAGGGCAATATAGCCCACAACAAAATTAATTGGAGAGATGATGAAAAATTTAGAAAGTACTGCACTGCTGGTTGCACGTATCTTAATGCCAATTCTGTTTATCGTTGCAGGTTACGGTAAGCTGGGTGATGCCTATGCAGGCACACAACAATATATGCAGGCGATGGGCGTGCCGTCCTTCCTGCTGCCGCTGACCATTCTGCTGGAACTGGGTGGTGGTCTGGCTGTTCTGTTCGGTCTGCTGACGCGTACCGTCGCGCTGTTCACTGCGGGCTTTACGCTGCTGACTGCACTGATTTTCCACTCTAACTTTGCGGAAGGCATGAACCAACTGATGTTCATGAAAAACCTGACCATCGCTGGCGGCTACCTCCTGCTGGCTGTAACAGGCCCAGGCGCATTTAGTATCGACCGCCTGCTGGGCAAAAAGTGGTAAGACGAGCCTTTTCCGGCCTGTACTACACTTAATAGTCGAATACCGAATGAGACGGCAAGCATACAAGGCTTGCCGTTGTTTTATCATCACTCACTAACGGGAGGATTTATGGGACAACTGGTTGACGGCGTATGGCACGATACCTGGTATGAAACCAAATCTACCGGCGGCCATTTTAAGCGTTCAGAGTCCGCATTCCGCAACTGGGTAACGCCCGATGGCGCACCCGGCCTCACCGGCAAAGGTGGCTTTCCTGCCCAGTCCGGCCGTTATCATCTCTATGTTTCGCTTGCCTGCCCGTGGGCGCACCGCACGCTGCTCATGCGACAGTTGAAAGGGTTAGAAGATCACATCGCCGTTTCGGTGGTTCATCCACTCATGCTCGATCATGGCTGGACGTTCGGTACCGATTTTGAAGCCGCGACGGGTGACTCACTCTATCAGCACGAATTCCTCTACCAGCTCTACCTGCACGCCATGCCAGACTACAGCGGTCGGGTGACCGTACCTGTCCTGTGGGATACTGAGCAGCACACCATTGTCAGTAACGAATCTGCCGATATCATCCGCATGCTGAATAGCGCTTTTGATGGCGTGGGAGCAACGGCGGGAGATTATTACCCAGAAGCGCTACGCGCTCAGATTGACGAATTGAACGGCTGGATTTACGACAAGGTCAATAACGGTGTGTACAAAGCTGGTTTTGCGACAAGCCAGTCAGCCTATGATGAATCTGCTACGGCCGTTTTCACCGCGCTCTCCGATCTGGAAAGCATTCTGGCAAAACAGCGCTATCTGACAGGTGAACAGTTAACCGAAGCCGACCTGCGGCTGTGGACGACGTTGATCCGTTTCGATCCGGTCTATCACACGCATTTTAAATGCGATAAATATCGCCTGAGCGATTATCCAAATCTGTTCGGTTTTCTGCGTGATATTTATCAGATGCCCGGCATCGCCGATACCGTCGATATGGCGCACATTCGTCACCACTACTATCGTAGCCACGGCACGATTAATCCGCATGGCGTGATTTCGCTGGGTCCAGAACAAGATCTGAACCAACCTCACCAGCGCGATAAGACGTTTGTCGATTTATACTAGGGTTGTTGTCGATTTTCGCTGAGCAGTAGTGAAATAGAGCGGCAAGGTGCGGAACCACACCTTGCCGCGAAAAGCGCGGGATTTAGGGCTGGTTCAGCAGTTTCGGAATTTCACGCAGGAACCAGGACTTTGCCTCGCCCATGCTGTCTCGCCGCCAGGCCATAATGATCTGGCTTTCCATCTGATGCTCAGGCCCAATCACCAGCAAACGCCCTTCGGCAATATCTTGTGCAACCATCGGGTAAGGCATAGTCGCGACGCCTAATCCCGCCAGCAGCGCACGCCGTTTATCATCCAGCGAACTCACCGTCAGACGTTGCTGTTTATCCAACAGCTGCACGGTCAGTACCGGGCGTTCGCGCGCGGTATCTGCCACCGCAATCCCACGGTATTTTACCCGAGTTGCATCCGACAGCGGTTCAGGCTCCTGATGAATCGGATGATCTGGGCTGGCGACATAAACGTTATTCATCGTATACAGCTTGCGGGTATTCATTTCGGAAGACGCGCGAAAATGCATGTCTGGCGCAATCACAATATCGGCACGCCCTTGCTCAAGACGCTCCCACGCCCCCGCCAGCACTTCCGTCAGAATCGATACCTGCGTATTGGCTTTGAGCGCCAGTTTATCGATTAACGGGAAAATTCGCTGAGTCGGAATCAGCGCTTCCGTCACAATCGTCAGATGCGTTTCCCAACCGCGCGCCAGCGCTTCTGCGTCCGTCGTGAGCTTATCTGCAGCTTCCAGCAGGATACGTCCGCGTTCCAGCAGCATCCGCCCGACATTCGTGAATTTAGTACGATGCCCGGAACGATCGAACAGCACCACATCTAACTCTTCTTCCAGTTTCTGCATGGTATAACTCAGTGCCGAAGGCACCCTACCCAGCTCGTCTGCCGCAGCGGCAAAGCTGCCACGGCGATCGATCGCATCCATCACCCTCAAAGCTTCCAGCGTCAATGCTCGTTCTTTCGCCATCTTCGTACTCATTCAGGAATTTTGAACATACCCACCAGATTAACTAGCTAACAATCCAACGTCCACACAATTACTATCAGTTCAATAAATAATTCTCTGGGGGGATAACAATTATGATCACACGAAGAGCAGCGGGGCAATGCGGCCAGGCCGACTATGGCTGGTTGCAGGCGCGCTATACCTTTTCTTTTGGTCACTATTTTGACCCACAGCTGCTGGGCTACGCGTCTCTGCGCGTGCTCAATCAGGAAGTATTGGCACCGGGGGCATCATTCCAGCCACGAACCTACCCACGGGTTGATATTCTGAACATTATTCTTCAGGGCGAAGCAGAATACCGCGACAGCAACGGCGGCCACATTCAGGCCAAAGCCGGAGATGTGCTGCTGCTCTCTACGCAGCCAAACGTCAGCTATAGCGAACATAATACCAACGCCAACAAACCGCTGACGCGGCTGCAATTATGGCTGAATGCCTGCCAGACCCGCGAGAACAGCCCGTTGCAGCGCATGGGGTTGAGTTCAGTGAACCATACGCTGCTTGCCTCACCGGAAGGTGAACACAATAGCCTGCAACTGCGCCAGCAGGTTTGGGTTCACCATGTCGACCTCCAGCAGAATGAGCAAAGCACAATCGCGCTACAGGGGAATCAGGCCTACCTCCAGCTGATTCACGGTTCAATGGCGGTAAAAGGCAATCAGAACAGTGAAACACTGCACTGTGGCGACGGAGCCTTCATTAAGGAAGAAACGGCGTTGACGCTACAGGCAGAGTCGCCTTTGCGGGCACTGCTCATCGATCTGGTCGTGTAACGCTTCTGTCCGTTGTTTTTGCAGGGGCTTCTGTTCGTTGTTTTTACAGGAAGTGGTTTTCGCAGGAAAACGCCGCCAGTTCGGCGTTTTTATTCAGTCGTGGTAAGATATCCGTCTTGTTCCTCAATGCGTCAGGGTGATATGACAATGGATTCAACCAAACAGGACAAACTTCTTGCCCAGGCTGAACAGATTTGTCAGCAGCGCGCTGTGCGTCTCACGCCGCAGCGGTTAGAGGTTTTACGCCTTATGGCACAGCAGTCCGGTGCTATCAGTGCTTATGACCTGCTGGATCTGCTGCGCGTTTCTGAACCTCAGGCGAAACCGCCGACCGTCTATCGCGCGCTGGATTTTCTGCTGGAACAAGGTTTCATTCATCGCGTCGAATCCAACAACAGCTATGTGCTGTGTCACCATATCGAAGACCACAGCCACACGTCCGCCCTTTTCATCTGCGACCGCTGTGGGCAAGTCACAGAACGTCAAACCGAAGGCGTGGAAGAAACGCTGCGTAGTCTGGCTCAACAGTCGGGATTTACGCTGCGTCACAGCGTGGTGGAAGCACACGGGTTGTGCGGAGGCTGTCAGGAAGTTGCATCATGCAAGCAGCCGGATCATTGCGATCACGACCATAGTGTTCCGATTAAAAAACGATAGCCCAAGGGCTATCGTTTTTTCTGTGGAGAGAGACATCACCTTTGTTACCCGTGATAGCTACCAGTGATATTTGTGGTGCTCTTCCCAGTGTTTCACTTCTTTCTCTGCCGCTTCTTTTGCGTACCCGTAGCGTTCCTGGATTCTCCCCACCAGTTGGTCACGTTTACCTTCGATGACCGTCAGATCGTCATCCGTTAATTTGCCCCATTGCTCTTTCGCTTTACCTTTAAACTGTTTCCAGTTACCGCTGGCTTGGTCTTTATTCATAAGAATCTCCGTACCTTAGGTGCATTGCGCATAAACGAATCGTGACTAACGACTCATGCGTCAGTTTCAGATAAATAGTTTTATTCAGTAAGCAGCATCATAACTATGTGAACCATGACGGTGCTCTTCGCCACTGTTTCCCTTGATTACCGGGCTATCTAAATGTGATGGCTAATGATCAATCGACAAACGATCAATCAAGATAAAAATGCTTACCTTGATAAAAATTATAGTCGAATATTTCACTTAACATGAAATATCAGGAATCTGTGACTGGAATGAACGTTAAGAAAGGGAAGATCACCGAAAAAAGCAGTGAAAAAACAGAAGGATAATGGGGATCATAGAAAACGCGCGCGAAATGTAACTAAATATATATGGTTAGCAGATTAACAGACTGAACATGATGCACTGACCCAGACGGACGAGCAGTGCATCTCTGCGAATGGTTAGCTCCAGTCGCTGTTACGAATCACGCCAACCGCCAAGCCTTCTATCGAAAAGCTTTGCTGACGTAGATCGACAACAATCGGGGCAAACTCTTCATTTTCAGCGAGGAGGTGTACCGTATTGCCCTGCTTTTTCAAGCGCTTCACCGTCACTTCATCGTCAATACGCGCGACGACAATCTGACCGTTACGCACATCTTCTGTTTTATGCACGGCCAGTAAATCGCCATCCATAATACCGATATCTTTCATCGACATGCCGCTCACCCGCAGCAAAAAATCAGCGCTGGGTTTGAACATCGCAGGGTCAACCTGATAGTGACACTCGATATGTTCCTGTGCCAGCAGCGGTTCACCTGCGGCCACGCGACCAACCAGAGGAATACCTGTCTCTTCTTCCATCAGTAGACGAATACCACGAGACGCGCCCGATACAATCTCAATCACGCCTTTGCGCGCCAGCGCTTTAAGATGTTCTTCAGCCGCATTGGGAGAGCGAAACCCCAGCTGTTGAGCAATTTCCGCGCGCGTTGGCGGCATTCCGGTCTGCGCAATATGATCGCGGATCAGGTCATAAACCTGCTGCTGCCTTGCTGTTAATACTTTCATTCCGCCCCCTGGTTGTTTATACAGTCTTGCTGTGAGTATATACAGGTAAGCCACAATTGGGAATGGAGATATCGGTAAAGCTCCTGACTTTTACTCATTTATGCGCGCCGTCAGGCAAAATGTTGCCAGAGGATGCTGCCCCAGACGACAGCGGCTAACAAGATGGCAACAAAGACAGCCGCCGAGCCAATATCTTTCGCCCGACCGGATAATTCGTGGTGCTCGAGACCAATGCGATCGACCACGGCTTCAATGGCGCTATTGGCCAGCTCAAACAGCATAATCAGTACCACAGACCCAATCAGCAGCAGTTTTTCGACCAGCGTAACCGGCAGTAAACACGCGATAATGACGCCGACAAGGGTCAGTATCGTTTCCTGACGAAATGCCGCCTCATGCTGCCACGCCTGCTTCAGCCCCTTAAAGGAATAACCGGTCGCCTTAATAATCCGGGTCATCCCCGTTGCTTTATTCATTTATCCTCCTCTATTTATGCAAAATAGTTCGCATTTTAACGCGCTTACGTTGTCTCATCACCACAGATCTCCGGCGCAGTTTCTGGTATCCTTGCGGCGCATTGCTAACAAGAGGCTCCATGTTGTTATGTCAGGTTGGCGTAAAATTTACTATAAATTATTGAATCTCCCACTGAAACTGCTGGTGAAGAGCAAAGTTATTCCCGCAGATCCGGTGGTCGAGCTGGGGTTAGACCCCTCACGTCCTATACTCTATGTTCTGCCTTATAACTCTCAGGCGGATCTCTTGACGCTACGAGCGAAATGCCTGGCATTGGGGCTACCCGATCCCTCGCAGTCGTTCGAATTCAATGGCGTCGAACTGCCTAGCCACGTCTTTATCAATGACGGGCCGCGCGTCTTCCGCTATTACGTTCCCAAACAGAAATCCGTCAAGCTGTTCCACGACTACCTGGATTTGCATCGTGCCAATCCAGATTTAGACGTACAGATGGTGCCGGTTTCTGTGATGTTTGGGCGTTCTCCGGGTCGGGAAGGCCACGCTCAGGCCGCACCACACCTGCGCTTGCTCAACGGTATCGAGAAATTCTTCGCCGTCCTGTGGCTAGGCCGCGACAGCTTTGTCCGCTTCTCCAGCCCGGTATCGCTACGCTATATGGCGACCGAGCATGGTACTGACAAAACCATAGCCCACAAACTGGCGCGTGTCGCACGTATGCACTTCTCCCGCCAACGTTTGGCGGCAGTTGGACCACGTTTACCGGTGCGTCAGGAGCTATTTAACAAGCTGCTGGATTCCAAAGCGATCAAGAAAGCCGTGGACGACGAGGCGCGCAGTAAGAAGATTTCTACTGAGAAAGCGCAGCAGAACGCTATTGCGCTGATGGAAGAAATCGCCGCTGACTTCTCCTACGAAGCCGTGCGTCTATCGGATCGCGTATTAAGCTGGACGTGGAACCGCCTTTATCAGGGGATTAACGTCCACAACGCCGAACGCGTTCGCCAGTTGGCGCAGGATGGTCACGGCATTGTCTACGTGCCCTGCCACCGCAGCCACATGGATTATCTGCTGCTATCCTACGTCCTGTACCATCAAGGCTTAGTGCCGCCGCATATCGCCGCCGGCATCAACCTGAATTTCTGGCCAGCAGGGCCGATCTTCCGCCGTCTTGGCGCGTTCTTTATTCGCCGTACCTTCAAAGGCAACAAACTGTATTCCACGATTTTCCGTGAATATCTGGGTGAGCTGTTTGCCCGCGGTTATTCGGTTGAATACTTCATGGAAGGCGGACGTTCACGCACAGGCCGTCTGTTAGAGCCGAAAACCGGTACGCTGGCGATGACCATTCAGGCCATGCTGAGAGGCGGTACACGCCCTATCACGCTGGTACCGATTTATGTCGGTTACGAGCATGTGATGGAAGTCGGCACCTATGCGAAAGAGCTGCGCGGTGCAGTGAAGGAAAAAGAAGGCTTTATGCAGATGGTGCGCGGTTTACGCAAACTGCGTAATCTCGGCCAGGGATACGTGAACTTCGGTGAACCTCTCCCGCTGACAACCTATCTGAACCAGCATGTTCCGCAATGGCGTGACGCGATTGATCCGATTGAAGCACAGCGCCCGAGCTGGCTAACGCCGACGGTGCAGGATATCTCTATGGATATCATGGTGCGCATCAACAATTCTGCGGCAGCAAATGCGATGAACCTGTGCTCTACGGCCTTGTTAGCCTCGCGCCAGCGCTCGCTGACGCGTGAACAAATGCACGAACAGCTGGATTGCTACCTCCAGCTGCTGCGCCAGGTGCCTTATCACAAAGATATTACGGCACCGAAGAAGACAGCGGATGAACTGCTGGAACACGCGCTGGGCATGAACAAGTTTGAAGTCGAGAAGGATAGCATTGGCGATATCATCATTCTGCCGCGCGAGCAGGCGGTACTGATGACGTACTACCGCAATAACATCCAGCACCTGTTGGTCTTGCCGTCGCTGATCGCCAGCATCGTCATCCACCATCGCCGGATTACGCTTGCCGAAGTAGTACGGCAAATCGCGCTGATCTATCCGCTGCTGCAAGCTGAGCTGTTCCTGCACTATTCCAAAGAGCAGTTGCCGGACGTGCTGGAGACGTTGGCTAATGAACTGATTCGACAAGAGCTACTGTGCAGCCGTGACGGTCAATTAGCCATCAATCCGCCGCGCATCCGTACGCTGCAACTGCTGTCAGCAGGCGTGCGTGAAACGCTGCAACGCTATGCAATCACGCTGTCTTTACTGTGTGCGAACCCAGGGATCAACCGTGGAACGCTGGAGAAAGAAAGCCGGAACATGGCGCAGCGTCTGTCCGTCCTGCACGGTATCAACGCGCCGGAATTCTTTGATAAAGCGGTGTTCTCAACGCTGGTCGCGACCTTACGTACAGAAGGATATATCACCGACAGTGCGGAAGCGGCACAAGGCGATATCGTGGCAATCTACAATATCCTCGGCGATCTGATCACCCCGGAAGTGCGGTTGACTATCGAAAGCGCCAGCTCATCCGCTGAAATGGAAGCCGCCAGTCAGGTGGAAACCAATAGTCAGCCGGTAGAAAAGCTCGAAGAGACAAAGCAGGATTAACCGGACAATCACGGGAAAATGGCGGACGACGCGCCGCCATCAAGCCGTGAATACGTTTGGCATGACAAGCACTTCTGAGCATTCCATCATAAAAAAAGCAGCGAGAAATCGCTGCTTTTTTTGTCTCTGTCGGTTAGCCCTATAGGCCAAACAGTACGCCAATGAATATCGCCATACCCGCGTATTTATTATTGTGAAAGGCTTTGAAACAGGCATCACGCTCGCGCCCAGCGGTCAGGGTTTGCTGGTAAACAAACATCCCCGCAGCCACCAGCAGCGAAATAGTGTATGGCATTCCTAATCCGGTGGTGATGCCCAACGCCAGCAGCAACGCCAGCATACTGAACTGCAGCAACCCAATGATAATATTGTCAAACCGGCCAAATAGGATCGCGGTAGATTTCACGCCGATCTTCAGGTCGTCATCACGATCCACCATCGCATATTGGGTATCGTAGGCGACCGTCCAGCAAATATACGCGACAAACATCATCCAGCAGCTCGCTGGCAGGCTTTCACTCACCGCCGCGTAAGCCATCGGGATTGACCAGCCAAACGCCGCGCCCAGCACAAACTGAGGAAGATGGCTGACCCGTTTCATGAACGGGTAGACCCACGCCAGAACCAGCCCCGCAACGGACAGCCAGATCGTCATCTTATTCAGCGTCAGCACCAGGCCAAACGCCAACAAGACCAGCACGACAAACAGCACCTTGGCCGCTCGTTCGCTCACCTCACCGCTGGGCAATGGGCGAGAAGCGGTACGTTTTACATGGCCGTCAAAATGGCGATCGGCATAATCATTGATGACGCAGCCCGCCGCACGCATCAAGAAAACGCCAGCGACAAAAACAAACAGCGTCCACGGTGCAGGTGCCCCGCCTCCCGCTAGCCACAGCGCCCATAGCGTTGGCCACAGCAGCAACAGAGAACCTATCGGTTTATCAATTCGCATCAAGCGACAATAAGCCAGCCATTTCCCTGCTGTAACACTTCTTTCCAAGGATTTATCTCCTCAAATTACCTGCCAACCTTCATCACCGGCTGAAATAAATCGGTGATTCCGGTAAGAAAAGCTCGGTCAACAGTAACGGATAACCCGAGACACACAGACGGGAACGCCGCGCCCATAAGCCTTCACTGCATCCGGTATGAATATAGTCACGCGTCAGCGCCTTTTGCCCAAACAAGTAACGGCCTAGCGGCTGATTGCCTATTTTCGTCAGGGCTGAATCCGTGCCGTCGAGCGTCTGTTGCGGAACAATGGTACGGCCAAAAAGCCAGGGACGATCGTCACCATACAGCACCACTTCACGCAGCCAGTAACGTTCACTGTACGGCAGCTGTTCGCGTTCTTCGCCCAGCGCCTGTGGCGTAATGAATTTCTCACTGCACAGGATGGTCTTCAGTTGGGCACAATATTTTTCAAGTCGCCGCGTCATGGAGCCGGTTTCCATCAGCCAGTCACCAATGTGCTCAGGTAATACCGAAGGGGGCTCAGTAAACCAGGAAATAGAGCGCAGAAGCGTAGACGCATCGTCAGACATTGTCCCTACTCCGAACAGGGTTGTTTTGAATAAAAAGGTATTCGTAAATAAAGTAACTTCGCCATTGTAGCGCAGAATGCTTCCCCCGATAACACGCGATAAACGCATTCATCAACGATACGGCAACATTTCAGCAATGCAGTGCATAAAAAAAGCACCACCCAGTCTCGCGACCAGATAGTGCTCTTTGAAGGACAGAAAGACGAGCTTCTGTAACCTGACTCCTGTCACCAGAAAATGGCTTCCGGCAACAAGGTGTCACATTACATCATGCCGCCCATACCACCCATGCCGCCCATACCACCAGCGCCACCTAAGTCAGGTGCATCGCTTTTCGGCAGGTCGGTAACCATACATTCGGTGGTGATCATCAGACCAGCAACGGAAGCCGCGAACTGCAGCGCAGAACGGGTGACTTTGGTTGGATCCAGGATACCGAAGTCGATCATGTTGCCGTATTCTTCAGTTGCTGCGTTGTAACCGTAGTTACCTTCGCCTGCTTTAACGCTGTTCGCAACCACAGATGGCTCTTCGCCAGCGTTGGAAACGATCTGACGCAGTGGAGCTTCCATCGCGCGCAGCGCAACTTTGATACCCACGTTCTGGTCTTCGTTTTGAGCAGTCAGAGAAGCCAGTTTAGCTGCAACGCGAACCAGCGCAACACCACCACCCGCAACCACGCCTTCTTCTACCGCGGCGCGAGTCGCAGCCAGAGCATCTTCAACGCGTGCTTTCTTCTCTTTCATTTCAACTTCAGTTGCTGCGCCAACTTTGATAACGGCTACGCCGCCAGCCAGTTTAGCCACACGCTCCTGCAGTTTTTCTTTGTCGTAATCAGACGTTGCTTCTTCAACCTGCTGACGGATCTGAGCAACACGGCCCTGGATCGCAGCTTCTTCACCCGTACCATCGATGATGGTAGTGGTGTCTTTGTTGATCACAACGCGTTTTGCCTGACCCAGATCTTCCAGCGTCGCTTTTTCCAGCTCCAGACCGATCTCTTCAGAGATAACAGTACCGCCAGTCAGCGTCGCGATATCTTGCAGCATTGCTTTACGACGGTCGCCGAAGCCCGGCGCTTTCACCGCAGCAACTTTCACGATGCCACGCATGGTGTTAACCACCAGCGTTGCCAGCGCTTCGCCTTCAACATCTTCAGCAACGATAACCAGCGGTTTGCCGGCTTTCGCTACCGCTTCCAGTACTGGCAGCATTTCGCGGATGTTGGAGATTTTTTTGTCAGCCAGCAGAATGAACGGGCTTTCCAGTTCTACAGCACCGGTTTCCGGCTTGTTGATGAAGTACGGAGACAGGTAGCCACGGTCGAACTGCATACCTTCAACCACGTCCAGCTCGTCTTGCAGACCGGTACCTTCTTCAACGGTGATCACACCTTCTTTACCGACTTTGTCCATAGCTTCGGCAATCATTTTGCCTACGGTTTCGTCGGAGTTAGCAGAGATGGTACCAACCTGAGCGATAGCTTTAGAGTCAGAGCACGGTACAGACAGTGCTTTCAGCTCTTCAACAGCGGCGATAACGGCTTTATCGATACCGCGCTTCAGATCCATCGGGTTCATGCCCGCTGCAACAGCTTTCAGGCCTTCAGTGATGATAGCCTGCGCCAATACGGTTGCGGTCGTGGTGCCGTCGCCTGCTGCGTCATTCGCTTTAGAGGCAACTTCTTTCACCATCTGTGCGCCCATGTTCTCGAACTTGTCTTCCAGCTCGATTTCACGCGCAACAGATACGCCGTCTTTAGTAATGGTCGGTGCACCGAAGGATTTATCCAACACGACATTACGGCCTTTCGGGCCCAGGGTAACCTTCACTGCATCAGCCAGTACATTTACGCCGCGCAGCATTTTCACGCGAGCGTCATTACCGAATTTTACGTCTTTAGCTGCCATGGTCTATTTCCCTCAAATTCTTTCAGTTCAGATGATTACGCGCAATTACGCTTCAACAATTGCCAGAATGTCGCTTTCAGACATGATCAACACTTCTTCGTTATCAATCTTCTCTGCTTTCACGCCATAGCCATCATTGAAAATAACGATGTCGCCAACTTTCACATCCAGCGGCTTCACTTCGCCATTTTCCAGGATACGTCCGTGACCTACGGCCAGAACTTCACCGCGGGTAGATTTACCAGCAGCGGAACCAGTCAGTACGATACCGCCAGCAGATTTTGACTCAACTTCTTTGCGCTTGACGATCACGCGGTCATGCAATGGACGAATATTCATTGATAGCTCTCCTTTGAGAAAGTCCATATCGGTTTAGGATAAACGCCGACTATGTCTTCATAACAACTATGTTTCATAACGATTATGCTTTTCATAATCGGCCTTGTGGTGTTCTAAGTGGGGGCGTTTCACCACCCTTCAAGGGAAAAAATTCATTTTTTTTGCGTTAGGCGTCTGCCTGTCGCTGAATTCTGATAAAAAATAAGGATTATCAATATGATAATCCTTATCTGCTTTTCAGTTCGTCTTGACGTTAACGGTTGTCACTATCGTCACGGTGTTCAATATTTGCGCGCCCACCATCCTTGCGCTGATATTCACCTTCAAAGGTGTTACCGCCGGAAGACGACGCACCAGGGCCAGCTCCGGGACCAGAACGCCAGACATGCAAGTGGGGCATCAGTTTGAGCGTCAGCCTTTTTTGCACCGGCGGCAGCAGTAACAACAACCCCAAAAAGTCAGTCAGGAAGCCCGGAATCAGGAGCAGGAAGCCCGCCAGCACCAGTGAAACGCTTTTTACCATCTCGGCCGCCGGGCTTTCACCTGCCGCCATTTTCTGCTGCATCTGCACCAGCGTTTTCATCCCCTGATTACGCACCAGCGAGACGCCCACGCAGGACGTGAAGACAACCAGCAACAGCGTCATGGCGACGCCAAGCACCTCAGCCACCTGAATAAACAGCGATATCTCGATGTAAGCCAAAAGAAAAATAAGTAATAACGGTAACCAGCGCACCCGGTACTCCTGTGTGTTTTACGCGTACTGTTTTAATAAAAACGTCTGTTAATCAGAACGTGTTAAGCCATCGCTATTGAAAACCCAGTACGCTTTACCACCCATCGGATTTACTACCAATGGATTAGGTAAAATGCGCGCCTGCTCTGCGATCCGGCACATCATGATTTACTGAAATGGGTACGGCTTTGCGCATTTTCAAGCCGCCGCCCTACGATTATTGTTCTAAAATAGTGACTCGTGACTACAGTCACAGTTCATTTACCGTCGTGGTAGAGAACGCCAGTATAGTGATCTAAACACCTGTTTTTCGCTGTCGTAACGACATATCCTCACGGCAATGGATACCTGGTTGGTCAAACATCCCGAGACTATTGCCGCGATAAGACGGTTTATCCGAGGCTACACTGTATTTTCTGAAATAGCTGTTTTTCTGAAATAACAGTTTCCCAAGATAACGCCGCCCGACACACCAGCCCACAACGTCTAGTTGCATCACTAGTCGCACAACAGGATAAGCACTCTCATGTCAGAAAACATCCGTATTGAAGAAGACCTGTTAGGCACCCGAGAAGTTCCCGCAGACGCGTATTATGGCGTTCACACGCTGCGCGCCGTCGAGAATTTCTACATCAGTAACAATAAAATCAGTGACATACCCGAGTTCGTGCGCGGTATGGTCATGGTGAAGAAAGCCGCGGCCTTGGCTAACAGAGAGCTGCAAACTATCCCGAAAAAAATCGCCGACGTCATCATCCGCGCCTGCGATGAAGTGCTGAATAACGGCAAATGCATGGATCAGTTCCCGGTCGATGTCTATCAAGGGGGCGCTGGCACGTCGGTCAATATGAATACCAACGAAGTATTAGCCAATATTGGTCTGGAGTTAATGGGCCACCAGAAAGGCGAATACCAGTATCTGAACCCCAACGATCACCTGAACAAATGCCAGTCCACCAATGACGCCTACCCCACCGGATTTCGTATCGCGGTCTACGCGTCCGTCCTGAAGCTGACGGAGGCGATAGCGAAGTTGAGCGATGGGTTCGAGCGCAAAGCCAAAGAATTTGAAGACGTGCTGAAAATGGGCCGCACCCAGTTGCAGGACGCCGTACCGATGACGCTCGGCCAGGAATTTCATGCGTTTAACGTGCTGTTGCAGGAAGAAATCAAAAATCTGCTGCGCACGTCGGAACTGCTGCTTGAGGTCAATTTGGGCGCGACCGCAATTGGTACGCGCCTGAACACGCCAGACGGCTATCAGCAACTGGCGGTGCAGCGTCTGGCGGAAGTCAGCGGTCTGCCCTGTGTGCCAGCAGAAGATTTGATCGAAGCCACGTCAGACTGCGGTGCCTATGTGATGGTACACAGTTCGCTGAAGCGTCTGGCCGTGAAGCTGTCAAAGATCTGTAATGACCTGCGTCTGCTCTCTTCCGGCCCTCGTGCAGGCCTGAATGAAATCAACCTGCCGGAGCTACAAGCGGGTTCCTCGATCATGCCCGCCAAGGTGAATCCGGTCGTGCCGGAAGTCGTCAATCAGGTGTGCTTCAAGGTCATCGGTAACGACACCTGCGTCACGATGGCGTCAGAAGCCGGGCAATTACAGCTAAACGTGATGGAGCCGGTCATCGGTCAGGCAATGTTTGAATCGACCCACATTCTGACCAACGCCTGCTACAACCTGTTGGAGAAATGCGTCAACGGCATCACCGCCAATAAGAGCGTCTGTGAAGCCTATGTCTTCAATTCCATCGGAATTGTGACGTACCTGAACCCGTTCATCGGCCACCACAACGGCGATATCGTCGGCAGAATCTGCGCGGAAACGGGGAAAAGCGTGCGTGAAGTTGTCCTGGAGCGTGGCCTGCTGACGGAAGCCGAACTGGATGACATTTTCTCCATCCAGAACCTGATGCATCCGGCGTACAAAGCCAAACGCTACACCGATGAAAACGAGCTTCCCTAACACCAACACCTAATACCAACAGGCACGTCCGTTCACGAAGAACGCCGTGCCTTTATTTTTTGCCGTCTACGGCCATAAGAATAAGTTATGTACTCTAAATAATTCGAGTTGCGTGAAGGCGGCAACCGCATGAATCCCCAGGAGCTTACACGAGTAAGTGACTGGGGTGAGTAAGGACAAATCGGCTTAGCCGATTTGAACGCCGCTTGCGGCGGCCCTTCAGGGCGAGACTCCGTGATGAGTCGAGTATTGCCAACGCACAAGCAGCTTGAAGTATGACGAGTAGATTGAATTTTTTTATTAATTAAGGAGCATAGTCATGCTTGGTCTTGAGTTACTGATCGTTCTGCTCGCCATCTATTTGGGGGCACGACTGGGAGGCATCGGCATTGGTTTCGCCGGTGGCCTGGGAGTGCTTGTTCTTACGCTGGGGTTTCAGATAAAGCCCGGCGTAATCCCTTTTGATGTCATTGAAATTATCATGGCCGTTATCGCCGCCATCGCCGCAATGCAGGTGGCGGGCGGAATGGATTATCTGGTCAGTCTGGCGGAGAAACTGCTGCGTAAACACCCGAAATACGTCACCTTTCTCGCGCCGCTGGTCACCTACTTCATGACGATTCTGGCTGGGACTGGACACACCGCGTTTTCCACCCTGCCGGTTATCGCCGAAGTCGCCAAAGAGCAGGGTATTCGCCCTTCTCGTCCGCTTTCGATTGCCGTCGTTGCCTCGCAAATCGCCATTACTGCCTCGCCGATCTCGGCGGCGGTGGTGTTTGTCGCCGGTATTCTTGAGCCGCACGGCGTCAGCTATCTGCTGCTGTTGGGCATTTGTATTCCAACCACGCTCGCCGCAATCCTGCTGACGGCAATTGTGACCAACTTCCTGGGCAAAGAGCTGAAAGACGATCCGATTTATCAGGAACGTCTGAAAAAAGGTGAAACCACGCTGCGCGGCAATAGCCAGCATGAGATCAAACCGGGCGCCAAACTTTCCGTGATGCTGTTTCTGATCGGCATCGTCGCTGTCGTGCTGTATGCCACGGCGATCAGCGGCACGGTTGGGCTGATTCAGAATCCGGTTCTGCCACGTAACGAAGCGATTGTGGTCTTTATGCTGACGATCGCCACGCTGATTTGCATCACCTGCAAAATCGACACCGCGCGCATCCTCTCTGCCAGCACGTTTAAGTCCGGCATGAGCGCCTGTATCTGCGTGATGGGCGTGGCCTGGCTGGGCGATACCTTTGTTAAAGCGCACATTTCCGATATTCAGGATACCGCTGGTGCACTGCTGCAAAGCTACCCGTGGATGCTGGCCGTCGTGCTGTTCTTCGCTGCCACGCTGCTTTACTCGCAGGCGGCAACAGCAAAAGCACTGATGCCTGCTGCGCTGCTGCTGGGCGTGTCTCCGGTCACGGCCGTGGCGTCTTTTGCTGCCGTTTCCGCGCTGTTCGTGCTACCAACTTATCCGACGCTGTTAGCCGCCGTAGAGATGGACGACACCGGCTCAACGCGCATCGGCAAGTTTGTGTTTAACCACTCCTTCCTGATTCCGGGCGTGATGGCGATTACGCTATCGGTGATATTTGGTTTCATCCTCGGCAGCATCCTGATCTAAAAATTGCCTTTCAGGCAGCACTTCGCGGATCGACTTAACTCGTCGATCCGCCGCATTCCCTTCAAACAATAAAGCAAGGTATAGTGTAGCTCTGGTTGTCTGGAATTTGTTCATCTGACACGGAGGATGTGATGTCTGACCGCCCGCTTTGCGATGCTGTCGTCATATTATGTACCGCACCTGACGACGCCTGCGCGCAACGGCTTGCCGACTCGCTGTTGGAAACGCGACTCGCCGTCTGCGTCACCCTGCTGCCCGGCGCACGTTCGCTCTACTACTGGGAAGGCAAGCTCGAACAGCAATCAGAAGTACAAATGCTGATAAAAAGCGATACCTCACATCAGCAAGCCCTGCTGACTCACCTGAAACAACAACACCCTTACGATACGCCGGAGCTGTTAGTTCTGCCGGTATCCGGGGGCGATAGCGATTATCTGACATGGCTCAACGCATCTTTACGCTGATTTTCCTGTTATGGACGGCTTTCGGCACACCGAATGTGGCCGCCTCTTCTTTCGGTCAGAAACTGTTTGGCAACAGCACGACGTCACGGTTTCTGCCGGTCGATAGTGCTTTCGCCTTTGAGTTTCAGCAGCAGGATAACCAACTCAACCTGCGCTGGGATATCCATCCCGATTACTACCTGTACCGCGCGCAAATCAAGATCGAAGGGAACGGTGCCACGCTTGGCAAGGTGGAACTGCCACAGGGTGAAAGCCATAACGACGAATTCTTCGGTCAAGTCTTTATCCTGCGGGATCGGCTGGCGCTAACGGTTCCCATTCAACAGGCCGAGAGCGGCGCGACCGTTAAAGTCACCTATCAAGGCTGCGCCGATGCTGGTTTCTGCTATCCGCCGGAAACGCGCGTTGTTCCTCTCAGTCAGGTGCTGGCTAACTCAGGCACAGACACATCGAATACCGCATCAGCCCAAACGCCACCGCCACAGACCACGCCGATGCCGTTCTCGCCGTGGTGGGCGCTGTTGATTGGTATCGGCGTCGCCTTCACACCTTGCGTCCTGCCGATGTACCCGCTGATTGCCAGTCTGGTGCTGGGCAGAAAAGAACAGCTGACGCCGCGCCGAACGCTACTGCTGTCGATGACCTACGTTCAGGGCATGGCGCTGACCTACACGCTGCTCGGGCTGGTTGTCGCCGCCGCCGGCTTACGCTTTCAGGCCGCGCTCCAGCATCCCTATATTTTGATTGGCCTGTCGGTGATGTTTGCCGCACTCGCGCTGTCCATGTTTGGCCTGTATACGCTCCAGCTCCCGTCATCGGTACAGACCCGATTGACAGAGTGGAGCAACCGTCAGCAAGGCGGCTCCGTTACTGGCGTATTCTGCATGGGCGCGCTGGCTGGGTTAATTTGTTCCCCTTGCACCACCGCGCCGCTCAGCGCCATCCTGCTTTACATCGCCCAGAGCGGCAACATGCTGGCAGGTGGCGGCACACTTTATCTCTACGCGCTTGGCATGGGTTTACCGCTCATTCTGGTCACGCTGTTCGGCAACAAACTGCTGCCGCGCAGCGGCCCGTGGATGCAGTACGTTAAGGAAGCGTTTGGTTTCATTATTCTGGCGCTCCCCGTCTTCCTGCTTGAACGCATTCTGGGCGAGACATGGGGAATGCGGCTGTGGAGTGCACTCGGCATCGCCTTCTTCGGCTGGGCGCTCATGCTGACGCTGCGCAGCAGCAAAGGCTGGATGCGTGGCGTACAGCTACTGCTGCTGGCAGGCGTGGTGATCAGCGCCAAGCCGCTGCAAGACTGGGCATTTCCTCCGGCTGGCGTGGCGCAAGCGCATACCTCAGCACTGAACTTCGCCCCTGTCGCCAATATTGCCGATCTCAACAGTGCGCTGGCAAAGAGCGCTCAGCCTGTTATGCTCGATCTTTACGCTGACTGGTGCGTTGCCTGCAAAGAGTTCGAGAAATACACGTTCAGCGACCCGGCGGTGCAAAACCATCTGTCGCGCATCACGCTGCTACAGGCGGACGTCACCGCTAACCGCGAAGAACAAAACGCGCTGCTGAAAAAGCTACAAGTTTTAGGGCTGCCGACCATCGTATTCTTTGACGCTCAGGGGAAAGAGATCCCCGGCTCGCGCGTCACCGGTTTTATGAATGCTGAACAATTTCAGGCACATTTACAGAAATTCAGCCCATAAACAACACGTTATATGTGCTTCTGGAGGAGACCTAATGCAACGGGAAGATGTTCTTGAACATGCGCTTACTCTGCTGGAGCAGCACGGCTTTGCCATGACGACGCTGGATATGCTGGCGGAGAGGCTAGGCGTTCCGGTAGAGGAACTGACGCCATTCTGGCCGGATCGCGAGGCACTGCTGTACGACGGCCTGCGCCACCATAGCCAGCAGGTCGATACCTGGCGGCGTCAGCTTCTCCTGGACGACGAGAAAAGCATCGAGCAAAAGCTGCTGGCACGCTATCAGGTACTGCACGAGTCGGTGAACAAACAGCGTTATCCGGGCTGCTTGTTTATTGCGGCGTGCAGCTTCTTCCCTGATATCAATCACCCTATCCACCAGATTGCGGAACAGCAGAAGCTGGCGTCTTACCAGTACACCCGCGATTTGCTGGAAGAGCTGGAAACCGACGATCCTGAGATGGTGGCACAGCAGATGGAATTGATTCTGGAAGGCTGCCTGAGCAACCTGCTGGTCAAGCATCAGGCCGCCAGCATCGCCACCGCGCAGCGGCTGGCAGAAGATGTCTTACGCTTTGCGCTGTGCCGCAAAAACGGCGCGTTGACCTAAGCGAGCATGCCTGCCCAGGCGGAAATGAACAGACACAGCGCCATCAGGCGCTGAAAGCGCACCATTGCAACGGTGGTGCGAAACACCCTGTTTACGGCCTTCCCCAGCCCTGCCCAGCACACCAAACAGGCCATCGAGATAATCAAAAACCACAGCGCCATTATCGAGATCTCCCGCAATGCATGCTCCCCCGCTGGGGCGAACAAACTCACGACAGCCAATGCCATCATCCACGTTTTCGGGTTAATCACCTGTAACAACGCCGCAGCACGAGCCGTAAACCGGTTGTGTGATTCGCCAGAGAGATTAGTCGCAGGTGCCCTGAATAACTGCCAGCTCATCCAGCTTAGCCACAGCACACCCGCCCAGCTCATCACCTGACGAACCACCGGATACTGACGCAGCATCTCTCCCGCGCCAGCACCGGAAATCAGGACGATAGCGCTTGCTGCCACACAGGCACCGACCACCGCAGGTAGCGTGTTTCTCACGCCATGGCGCTGGCTATTGGTTAAAATCAGGATATTTGTTGGCCCCGGCGTTATCGAGGCGACAAATGCAAACAGCAGAAACGGCATCAAACTCACAGGACACTCCTTTTTGAAGAGCCCTGACTGTGCCGCTATTTTCTGGAAACGTCTGGAAGGTTTGTGCACAACCGACGGTAATGGGCGGGCGAGATCCGATACGCCCGCTGAAACCAACGACCAAGATGGCTTTGATCGGAGAAACCTAAGGTCGCAGCCACGTCGGCAGGCTGATCGCCGCATGCCAATAACTGCCGTGCTTTCGCTAAACGCAGTTGGATCAACCAAGCGTGCGGAGCCAGATGAAATTCACGTTTAAAGCAACGTGTCAGCGTGAAGCGATCGGTGCCCGTCTCCCGCGCGAGGTCAGACAGACCGATATTTTCGCCCAGATGCGCATAAAGATAATCGCGTGCGCGATGGGCCACCGCCGTGCTTTGCAGCTGCGAGGGTAACCTTTTTCGCCAGTGACAATGTGCGGTAATCTGTGAGAGCAGGTTATCCATGGCGCTCTGCTGCACAATTTTCATTTCATCGTTGTGAAGCGTGACGAACGTGTCGCCAATCGAACGAACCAGATGTGGATCACGCGTGAGTGTTTGCGCAAAATGAAGCGAGTAATTTCTTGGCGTGGACGCATATAAGCCGTGCAGCGCATTGGTCAGCCACTGTTCATCGAGGTAGAACGTCAGATAGGTAAACCCGCCATCTACCGGCGCGTCACCGTCGTGGATTTCACCCGGTTCCAGCAAGAAAGCGTCACCCGGACGACTCCGGTGTCGCTCACGGCGACAGTGAAACTGCTGCGTACCGGAAAGCGTCACCCCCACAAGGTAGCTGTCGTGCCAGTGCGGATCGTAGGCGTGCCCTTCAAAATGCGCCTTGATCGTCTCAATTCCCGTATCTGCATGCTGACGTAGCTCAAGCCAGTCGTTCGCCATCTCGCTCCCCTCTTTTCGCTATCAGCATTACCCGTTCATAGGCATCAATTCTGGAAGATTTGTGCAAAATCGACGCCTACCCGATCAGATTGCCGTAAAGTTAAGCAGTTGAACAGCTTTTCCCTAAATAGGGTTGACGATCATACGGGATTAAGGTTTAATGCGCCCCGTTGCCCGGATAGCTCAGTCGGTAGAGCAGAGGATTGAAAATCCTCGTGTCCTTGGTTCGATTCCGAGTCCGGGCACCACTAATTCTTAACCCTCGCCTTTGGCGGGGGTTTTTCGTTTATGGCGTGTGGACTCTTCATCGAACACCGTTCGATTATTCGTCGCAAGCGACTCACCCTTTCAGGGCCAGCGCGACAAGCACGCTGTTCAACGCCTCCGGCGTTTGTCCGAGTCCGGGCACCACTAATTTAAAGAAACCAGCCTAACGGCTGGTTTTTTGCTTATGGGGATTGGGTTCTGAAGTGGGTTCGGCTATGTGTTATAGCGTGACGGCCATACTTGTTCAGGTGATGAACCTAACGTTTCCGCAATCAGCCGTTCCCCTTTGGGCCAGTGCCTTTTCAGCGCATTTGCCAGCGTGGAAGACGCTAACCCAGCGTTACGCGAAACCGCCGCCAGCGATGTTCCCCGCTTTTTCAGCGCCGCAATAATATCGGCGGGATGCCAGTCTTGTTGATTCATTCGGCCACCTCATCAATAAACTTCACGCCGTCCGCAGTACGAACCCAGCGCGGTGCTTTCAGCCCTACGGCAAAATGGCGAACCAGTTCCCCCAACAGCACGGTCAACGTCCGCGCCATATTTTGCGGTAACACGTAGCCCACCATCAGTTGAGCTGAGGGTACCCGTTACCATCCAAGGTTTATATTTTTAATAATATGTCGATTTAAAGGCGACATATCATGAAATAATTAAACTCAATCTTGTTATGCAGAACGGATGAACCTAAGATAGTTTAATAATTTTCAAAATTGTCTATTCAGAGGCGACATTTGACAAATTATCTAAACTGGCTGATGCAAAACACCCTGCCCGGTCAGGTGTTGCTACAGTCATGGCTTACCCGCAACGGCATAGACCGTAAGCTCTCTTACGTCTATGTCCAAAACGGTTGGCTCAGGCGGATCGCTCATGGCGTTTACTGCCGGACGGGTCGTGAACCAGACTGGGTGGATGCGGTTTACTGCCTGCAAACTCAATGGGAAAAACCTGTGCGGGTAGCAGGGCTGACCAGCCTTGCGCTACAGGGCTATTCCCATTATACCGAACTGGGCAAACCTCAAATTTGGCTCACGCTCCCGGCTTATATAAAGCTACCGGGATGGTTCACCGCCTTTAAACCATCCGCCACCTTTGTCGTGCTCTATACATCAGGCCTGTCAGTTGATGTGATGCCATTCACGACAGAACTGAGAATCGGCGATCGGCGGCTGACTGGCAGCGTGCCAGAACTTGCCGCATACGAAATCGCCAGCGGCGTTCCCGCACAAATATCGTTTGAGCATGCAGATGCATTGTTTCAGGGGCTAAACCTTCTCAGCCCGCGTAAATTACAGGCGCTACTCTCAGCCAGCCATTCGGTAAAAACCAACCGGGTGATGCTCTACCTTGCCCAGCGCAATGGACATCCTTATTTTCAGTATCTCGATAAAAGTGGTATAGAAACAGGCGCTGGAAAGCGGCAAATTATCCCCGGCGGCTGGCTGGAACCGGATTACCAGATCACTGTTCCCAGGGAGTTTAAATCGGAAGGAGTCGAAGATGGATCAGCGTGATATTTATGCCCGACAGGTCAAGCTGTTAATGACCTCCCTGCCGTATGTGGCGAAGGAGCCCTGCTTCGCGCTGAAAGGCGGCACAGCAATTAATTTATTTGTGCAGGATTTTCCTCGTCTATCGGTAGATATCGATCTGGTTTATCAAACCTTCATAGATCGTGATACCGATCTAATCGGTATTGACGATGCATTGATGCGTATTACGGAATCGCTGAACGGCAGACAGGGGATCACTGCGATCCAGCAGGAGAATAAAGCCGATGAAAAACGCATCATCGTTAATACCGCTGATGCGCAGATAAAGATTGAAGTCAGCCCAGTCTGGCGTGGGCTGCTGTTGCCCCCAGCAGAAATGCCGGTATGTGAGCAAGTGGAAATGGAATACGGCTTCACCACCATGAGCGTTGTCTCTCTGGCAGATCTTTACGGCGGTAAAATCTGCGCTGCGCTTGACCGCCAGCATCCGCGCGATCTATTTGATGTACTGAATATGCTGGAAAAACCGTGCATGACGCGTGAGATTTTTGATGGTTTTCTTTGCTATCTGGCAGGACATCCTCGCCCTATTGCCGAACTGCTGGCACCGAATTGGGACACATCGCGGATCGCCACACTATACGCACAGGAATTTTCAGGTATGACGCAGCAGGAAACCTCACTGGAATCGCTGTTATCAGTAGCGACTCTACTGCCGCAGGCGTTGAAATCTCATTTTACCGCTCAGGACCGGCAATTCTTACTCAGCTATAAGCAAAACAACCCTGACTGGTCGCTGTATCGCTATCCTGATATTCAACATCTTCCCGCCATTCGCTGGAAACAGCGTAATTTATCGGCTTTACATGCTAAAAATCCGGCCAAATTTAGCGCGGCAGTAGGTAAGCTTGAGAAGGTTCTGGAACAACATTTTTAGCCTGGACTCAGAAGCTTAAAGAGATTGAATTGAGCCATGATGTTTAGTTATCTCAACTGACGCCTAGAAACATCTCAAAAAACAATAAAAAATATCAGTTAAATCAATATATTTATCACAATGATTTCGATGCATTATCTCGAAACACCCGTTCCAAAATGTAGATTGTTAGCCCCGCTATACGTGGAGTTACGAGCGTTATGTGTGGAACTACCCCACACATAACGACACTACAGGCCGCTAAAACACCATTTTCTTGTGAAAAAACCAATAATTAACAGTAAGTATAACCCCGAATCCAGCACCACTAATTCAAAGAAACCAGCCTAGCACTGAGCCTACATTTAACGGTATTTACGCAGAAAATCGCTGCGCCATCGCCTTAAATCTCAGCTTCTAAAAACGCAATAAATGCCCTTACCTTTGAATTCAGTGCCGAACGTTCATTGACACAGGCATAAATATTCATCGGTAAAGACTCTACGTGGTTACCGTTACTGCGGTCTGAGCAGAACAAAGGCGTGAGTTGACCACTGTCTATCAACGGTTGGGCAACAAAGCTTGCCAAACGGGTAACACCGCCTCCGTTTTCTGCTATTTTTGCAATAATATCAATATCATCACTGATGAATTTGGGGTTGAGCTTCACGTTAACAGGTTGCCCATTGACCATAAATGTCCAGGGAAGAAAACGCCCATCTGTGGGATAGCGGAAAACCAGACAGGCGTGCTGGCTGAGTTCTTCGGGAGTCTGAGGGGTACCCGCACGATCCAGATAGGCCTGGGCCGCGCAGAAGATAAATGGCAGCGATGCGATTTTTCTGGCAATCAGTTGATCGTTTAGCTGTGCCTCGATGCGGATACTGACGTCAACGCCTTCCAACCGATGGTTGACGTTGCGATCGGTACTAATCAGTTCGATATCAATATCGGGGAAAGATTCTTTGAAAGCAGGCATCAGTGGAGCGATAACGTACCGACCAAACGCGGCAGTCGTCGCGATGCAAAGCGGACCTTGCAGTTTGGTTTCACTCGCAGCAGCCTGCGAGGCGAGCTCAATGTCATGTGGAATATGACGTACTTTCTCGAAATAACGTTTACCGTTTTCGGTTAATGTCATGCTACGAGTGGTGCGCGATATCAGGCGCACGCCCAAATGTGTCTCAAGCCGGGAAAGGCTCTGGCTTACCGCCGCCGGGCTCATACCTTTAGCTCGTGCCGCAGCGGCAATGCTGCCGTTCTCCACCACACGGATAAAATTGCTAATCAGCCCTAACACATCCATATTATCCCCAACGCTTGATTCGTTACTTTTATTTAATAATGATTAAAGCATAACGGCTCTACTGCCGTCTTGGTTAGCTTGATAGGTTAGCAGCCGTTTCACTCACCGTTGTTAACCAGGATAACTTGATGACTAATGCTGTTGCTAAAAATACCCCGCGATTCCGCTTACCGAAGCACACTTTACCCTACGTATTTGCTCTTTATATGGCGACCATCATGGCATTTCTGATGTGTCTGGTCATCATTCTGGCCGAATTTGGAATGGGGCCACATTACATGGAAAATGTGATGAATGCCTATCAGGTTGCCATGCCAGCCGCTTTTGTTTGCATACTGATTGTCCGTCCTATTGTTACACGGTTGGTAGGATTGACTGTTCACGGTCACTGAGTCATTTAATACGCTATTGCGTTCTCCCACATTAAGGCTTGCGAGTCCGCTCACAAGCCTCGCCCGACGATCCCCCCAACCCTACAACCCCAACACCAGCCCGTCATACGCCGCCTGAACGTTCTCAGGCAGCAGCGTTTGCGTTTGGAGCCAGCGATCCAGTTCGTGGCCGATGTGGGTCAGGTACAGCTGTTTGGGGTTTAGCTGAGTAAAAATTTCCAGCGCATGGGTGATGTCATTGTGGTTACGTGGTGGCGTCGTTTGGGGAGGGTGGCTGCAGTCGACAATCGCATAGTCCAGCGTGTGGACGGAGAGAAATTGAGCGGTTTCGGGCGGTAGGCCGATGGTGTCGGTCAGGTAGGCCAGCGTCTGCGTCGGTGTCTGGATGAGGTAACCGTAGGTTAATTTGGAATGGATTAGGGGAACTGGCGTGAACCTGATGCCGTCCAGTTCGAAGGGCTGGAAAGGTATCAGAGGCGGCTGAAAATGCAGAATCCCAGGGTGCTTAAAGAGATCGTCGCAGCCCGCTTCATCCGGGGGGCCAAAGACCGGAATGGGATCGCCATAGCCCCAGCGCAGGGGAAATAATCCCTGAACGTGATCCATGTGATAGTGGGTCAACAAAATATGCCGGATCGGATAGGGAAGCAGATACGGCGCGAGTTCGGGCAATCCGGCATCAATCAGGATGATCCGGTTTTGTGTTGTGATTGCCGCGCTACAGGCACGACGCCGTTTTTTTTCATCGCGTTGCGCCTGCTGACAAATCTCACATTCGCAGCCAAAGGCGGGAACCTGCTGTGCGCCGCCAGTTCCCAGAAAGTGAAAAACAATCCCGTCACTATTTGCTGCCATATTTGCTGCCATCGGTTTTCTCCTGCTCTCCGGTGCGTTTGCCACTCGGCCTATCGTTCGCTGCGCGTCTCACAAGCGCAGTCGAACGGCAGCAGCGACCGAAAGGTGGATAAGGTGCGTTGCAGATCGCCGTCGTTATTCAATAAAACACAATCGTTTGCTAAGCGGCTTTGTTCTTCTTCCGCCCGCTGCAAACGCGTGGCAATTTGCTGTTCACTTTCCCGTCCTCTGGCGCGTAGCCGCTCTCGCAGTGCCGATGTCGAGACAGTCAAACATATCGGAAACAGCGTGTTGCCATAGCGTTCACGCGCCTGAGTCAGGTAAGCCCGCGAGCCATTCACGATGACGTCATTCCCCCGCTGTAGCCAGTCATCAATCTCTATCCCGATACCATAATGGCACTGATGCGCCTGCCAATAGAGCGCGAAGAGACCAAGCTGCTGACGGTTCGCGAATTCCTCTGGGGTCAGCGCAATATGGTTCTCTCCCTGAATTTCAGCGGGACGGGTAATGTACCGGTGCGCCACCAGCAGTCGGGGCAGCGCCAGTTGACGAATCGCCCGCAGCAGGCTGTCTTTGCCTGCGCCGGAAGGCCCAATGAGGTAGATGAGTTTCGGCATGATCAGAATACCCGCACGCCCTGACGCCACACGCGCATCAGCTTCATCTGCGGCGCGTGCCGTTTGACGAGCAGCAGGTCGGCTCGTCGCCCTTCTTCAATACAGCCGCGATCGTCAAATTGCAGCGCCTGAGCGGGGTTGTGGCTGACCAGCGCCATCGCTCGCGGCAAGTCGTAATCATTGCGTTCATCCTCTGCAATCATGAACGCCGCCTCCAGCAGGCTGGCCGGATAATAGTCCGAAGAGAGGATGTGGAGCACGCCCAGCGTCGCCAGATGATGTGCCGACACATTGCCGGAATGTGAGCCGCCGCAGATAACATTCGGCGCACCCATGAGCACATTCATGCCAACGCCATGTGCCTGCTGCGCCGCGATCTCGGTGGTAGGGAATTCGGCAATGGCGACGCGATGCTGATGCGCTTCGCTGATATGTTCCGGCGTCGCATCGTCATGGCTGGCCAGAGTGATGCCTCTGTCGTGACAAAGACGGACAATGGCCTCGCGGTTCGGCTGCGACCAACGGCGTGAACCGGCTAGTTGCTCCTCCTCAAACGCGGCCATTTGTTCATCATTGAGGTGATACTTGCCTTTGTAATACTGATGATATTTCTCCTGAGAGGAAAATTGCCGCTGTCCCGGAGAGTGATCCATCAATGACGCGAGCGCGACCAGCGGAATATCCGCCAGTTGCTCAAAGAGGGGAAAGGTATCCTGATGCGGCAGTTCACAGCGCAGATGCAAATGATGATCCGCCCGATTGGTGCCGTGCTGCTGGCTGTGCAATACCGCATCCGTCATGCGCCGCAGGTTCTCAAGCCGATGCCCACCATCGCGCACGTCCCCCACCGCGACGGCATCCAGCACGGTGGTGATCCCGCTGGAGATAATCAACGCGTCGTGATTGCGCATCGCCGCTTCAGCAGGCCAGTTAACGCCGGGGCGCGGCGTAAAACACTTATCGAGATTATCCGTATGTAGCTCGACAAGCCCCGGCAGGAGCCAGGCCTGTTCGCCATCCAGCGCACCGGGATGACGGCTGGGTCTGTCGCTGATGTGGTGGATCACGCCGTTGCGCACTTCCAGTGAGCCATGAATGATTTCCCGTGAGAGCACCATATTGACGTTATTAATGATCATTTGCGGTCTCCTGAGCGTTGGAAGCTATCGGCAGCGTGTTCATCGACATGGCGTTCACTGACATCGTATACAGGCGATCGGCAACCTCCTGACGCACTTCGTCATCGTGAAAGATACCGACGATGGCACACCCTTTGTCTTTCGCATTGTTAATGAGCTGTGTGACAGCCAGTCGGTTTTTGGCATCCAGCGACGCTGTCGGTTCGTCTAACAGCAAAATCGGGTAATCACCAATAAACCCGCGAGCAATATTGATGCGCTGCTGTTCACCGCCGGAAAAGGTAGCGGGCGCGAGCGACCAAAGCCGTTCAGGGACGTTCAGATGCGTCAGCAGTTCACCGGCACGAATCTCGCTTTCCTGACGAGACATACCGCGTTCCAGCAAAGGCTGGATGACCACGTTCAGCGTGCTAATGCGTGGGATGACGCGCAGAAACTGGCTGACCCAGCCCACGGTTTCACGACGGATTTCCAGCACATGGCGGGCGTCCGCGTTGACGATATCGACCCAGCGTTCGCGATGGCGTACCCAAATGTGCCCGCCATCAGGCTGATAGTTGCCGTACAGGGAACGCAGTAGCGTGGATTTGCCACTGCCTGAATGCCCGTGCAGCGCCACACATTCACCGCCTTTCACGGACAGGCTGATGTCATGGAAAACCGGCAATCGTGTGCCCTGCTGGTTATATAACACGAACGTTTTATCAACGTTCTCGATGCGTAATTGCGTATCCATCAAGCGTCCTTTTGTCTGGATTTACAGAATGGAAGAAACGAGCAGTTGGGTGTAAGGATGGCTCGGATCGTCCAGCACCCTGTCCGTCAATCCCTGCTCGACGACCCGCCCACGCTGCATCACCAGCAGACGGTGCGACAGCAAGCGGGCGACGCCAAGATCGTGCGTCACGATGACGACGGAGAGCTGCATCTCCACCACCAGCGTTCTGAGCAGATCGAGCAGTCGCGCCTGTACCGATACATCTAACCCGCCGGTGGGTTCATCCATAAAGATCAGTCGCGGTGCCGTCACCAGATTACGTGCGATCTGCAGGCGTTGCTGCATCCCGCCGGAAAACGTGGTCGGCAGATCGTCCAGACGGTTTTCGGGCAGCTCGACGTTTTCCATCCACTGCGCCGCTTTGCTGCGGATATCGCCATAATGCCGATTACCGATAGCCATGAGCCGCTCGCCGATATTGCCACCCGCAGACACCGTGGGGCGTAATCCCGCCAGCGGATGCTGCCAGACAATCCCCCACTCGGTGCGCACCAGCGCGCGCCGCTGCCGTTCGCTGATGTCATAGATCGAGAGCGCCTGCTGCCCGGCGTTGCGATAGATCACCTCACCTTCCTGCGGGGCCAACCGTGCAGAGATCGCGTTCAGCAGCGTGGTCTTTCCTGACCCCGATTCGCCGACAATCCCTAAAACCTCCCCCGGCCACAGCTGAAATGACACGTCGCGGAAGCCTTTTTCCGGCGCATACAGGTGCGTGAGGTGTCGCACATCGAGCAGCGGGCTGTCGGATGCGTGATGCGCTGTCGTCATGACGGTTCTCCTCCCTGGTTTTGGCGCTGCTGGCAATAGTCGGTGTCGGAACAGACGAACATACGCGTGCCGTCATCGTCCATCACCACTTCATCAAGGAAGCTGTCGCGTGCACCACACAGCTCACACGGCTTGTCCCACTGTTGGATTGTGAAAGGATGATCGTCGAAATCGAGGCTTTCCACCGAGGTATAGGGCGGAACGGCATAGACCCGCTTCTCACGCCCGGCACCAAAAAGTTGCAACGCGGGCATCATGTCCATCTTCGGGTTGTCGAATTTCGGGATGGGTGACGGATCCATCACGTAGCGATGGTTCACCTTCACCGGATAAGCGTAGGTCGTAGCGATGTGTCCAAAGCGCGCAATGTCTTCATAGAGCTTCACCTGCATCACGCCGTATTCCTCCAGCGCATGCATTTTGCACGTCTCGGTTTCGCGCGGTTCAATAAAGCGCAGCGGCTCAGGGATCGGCACCTGAAAGATCAGGATCTGATCCTCTTTCAGCGGCGTTTCAGGAATACGGTGCCGCGTTTGGATCAGCGTCGCTTCATGGGTTTTTTCCGTGGTTGATACCTGTGCCACCTTGCGGAAAAAGGCGCGGATCGATACCGCATTGGTCGTATCGTCGGATCCCTGATCGATCACTTTAAGCGTATCATCCGGCCCGATAATGCTGGCGGTGATTTGAATGCCGCCGGTGCCCCAGCCGTAAGGCATAGGCATTTCCCGGCTGCCGAATGGCACCTGATGCCCAGGGATGGCGATCGCTTTCAGGATCGCACGCCGTATCATGCCCTTCGTGCTTTCATCCAAATAGGCATAGTTGTATTCCGTATCTGAACCGTGACATTCCGTTTCTGGCTGGCTGTCTTTCTGGCGGGAGATCGTTGTCTGGCCCATCACGCGTTACTCCTTGGCACAGACGCGAGGTATTCCTCACGTAGTCGTTTTAATAGCTCCAGCTCTGACTGGAAATCGACGTAATGCGGCAGCTTCAGATGCGAGACAAATCCTGCCGCCTCCACATTGTCAGCATGAGAAAGAACGAACTCCTCATCCTGAGCCGGGCCGCGAATTTCCTCTTGATAATCGGCAGCCTGAAGGGCGCGATCGGCTAACGCCACCGTGATGGCTTTACGTTCCGAGCGGCCGAATGCCAGCCCGTAGCCACGGGTAAAATGCGGCGCGTCGTTGGCGGGTTTCACAAAGCCGTTCACGGTTTCGCATTCGGTCAGCAAGATCTCGCCAATATCGATGGCAAAGCCCACCTCTTCGGCGACGATGCTCACAGTGATATAGCCCGTGCGGATCTCTCCGACAAACGGATGGTTGCGGCCATAGCCGCGCTGGGTGGAATACCCAAGCGAGAGAAGAAACCCCTCGTCACCGCGAAACAGCTGCTGGAGACGCGATGCCCGCGTGCCGGGGTAGCTCGGTGGATCCATCGTGATATCTGGCGGATCGCGATCGTCACTGTTGTCTCGTTCAGGTGCGAAACCCTGCTGAGAAAGGAACTGAAACGCGTGAGGAATGTGTTCACGCATCGCGTCATCCTCATCAACGGCGTCAGGCTGCGGCGCGACAGGATCCTCACCGTCGGCCAGCAGCGAGAAATCCAGCAGGCGATGGGTATAGTCATAGGTCGGACCGAGTAGCTGCCCACCCGGTAAATCTTTGAAAATGGCCGACACGCGGCGTTCAAGGCGCATATCCGGCGTATTAAGCGGCTGACTAATTCCCCAGCGTGGCAGCGTGGAACGGTAGGCTCGTAAGAGAAAGATACTTTCCACCAGATCGCCACTGGCCTGTTTAATGGCCAGCGCAGCGAGTTGGCGGTCGTAAATATTGCCTTCGGTCATGACGCGATCGACGGCTAAATTAAGCTGCTGTTCTATTTGTGAACAGTCTAATTCTGGTACATCCGTGCACCCGCGGCGGCGGCAGGCTTGTAGCTGGTGGGCGGCCTCAATGGCCTTTTCCCCACCTTTGACGGCAACGTACATTAGCATTCCTCCACGTGGGTACTTCTGGGGATCGCAAAGAGCTTTTTCCCAGACGTAAAGAGAAAATCCAGTCCTGTCGGGAAGGCATGGGGGCGGTTGCACAGGTAGTCCCTGACGCTACCGGGCAGACGGGGGGAGATAATGCGATGTGTCTTGATACCCGGCCCCGTCAGTTTTAGGCAAGGCCCGTCATGCATCCCCTCCACTTCGACAATAACGGTGGTGGATTTTTCGGGTTCGGCTTCGCTGCCGCAGGAGAGCGCCATCAGGTCATAAGAAAAACGGTTTCCACTCAGCAGCACAAAGTCAGCCTCGTCGAGCCTCGTGGCGATCGGCACGTTCGTATGCAGGCAGAGCGTACGCAGCAGCAGCGGGTTACCGATCTTGGGATCGATAAACAGCGGCGTGGTGTGGCTGGTCAGCGTAAGCAGCGTGGCTGCCGTGGCGGACGACATCGATTCCAGACCGGAGACATTCGGAACCGTGACCAGAGAACCCGGCTCGCTCATGGCCTTCACGATTTTGCGAAAGCAGAGCTGTGTGCCAAATACGGGGTGGGCGAAGCCCGTCATCGTTGTCATGACAAATCATTCCCCCCTGACCAAAGTAAAGAAATTCACCCGGCTGGCCGCGACGTCGTGCTGTTGCTGCTCACGACGCGCACGCTGTTGGTCTGCTAACGGTGTGATGATGCGCTCCCAGATTTCATGGAAAGAGGATCGGGTTTGCAGGAGTGCATCGATCCAGGCGCACAGCTCGGCATGCGGCTTGTTTCTGCCCGCGATATAGCTGTAGCCGCATGTTCCATCTTCCAGTTGCACCGCCGCGCGGGTCACCGTCATGTCACCCACAATAAAGCGCGGGCCGTCGACCTCCATTCTCCCTTGCAGCTGGATCAAACCGATCTGCGTCGGGCGTAAGAGCTGGTAGTCCGTTGGAAAATGCAGCGTGTCCCAGTGTGCTTCCAGCGCGGCAGGATCGCTGTGAGCGAGAATCGACATCCAGCGTTGTCGCTGTGTTAGCTCTGACATCTAGTCCCTCCCCGCTGGCAAAGTCCGTGAGAGATAAGAAAAGCAGGCAGTTTGATCCTGAGGCTCGGCCGAGAGATCCGCCGTATTTTGATAGCACTGGCGCGCCGTATCGAAGAATTCGCTTTGAATCGTCGAGCGCTGGAAAAGCGTCAGTGCCAGATCGAGATCTTTCAGGCGAATGGATAACGGAACAGACACGGCTTCACGCGGGTTCAGATAGCGATCCAGCATCACTTCCATATAGGTCGAGCGTCCGCGCCCCAGCGTCAGCGCGTTTGCCAGCACCTCCGGGGCGATGTCGTGGCCTTCCGCCAGCAATAGCGCTTCCGCCGCCACCAGCAGATGCACCGCCTCACAATAGTTATTAATCACCTTCATGGTCTGTGCGCTGTGATTACTTGCCATCAGCACATAGCGATCCGACAGGCTGGTGATGACGTCGTTAACCGCGCTGGCAACGTCATCCGCACAAGGCCCGACCCAGGCGGCAAGTTTGCCCTGCCGTGCGCCTTCCGGCCCGCCCGACACCGGACATTCCACATAATGCGCGCCGTGTCGGTGAAAAAAGGCCTCCATCCAGCGGCTCTCTTCCGGCCCTATCGTGCTGATATTGAGTAATACAGGACGATAGCGGGTCAGCTTCTGTATAACCTCCTCCGACTGAAAAACGTCACGTATCGCCTCCGCATCCTTCAGGCAGATGAGCACAATTTGTTTTTCCTGCGTGAACAGCTGGTGCAGTTCGGGGATGGCTTGAGCACCTTCGGCAGCCACCTCGTTCGCTTTGCGGTGAGTCCGGTTGAACACGCGAAGCGAAAAATGCCGCTGTAATAGTCTGAGCGAGATCGCTTTTCCTAATACACCAACGCCAACTAAAGAAACAGAATGAGTCATATCGGCAATCCTTGTCGCTAAGGGGTGGGCAATACTCAGGTATTGCCGCTCATCAAGAGAGTTGAGGAGGTGTATTAAGAAAGTGCATAAAGGCATCGCGATTTTGCGCGGGAGAGGTCGCAGGCCGCCCCAGATCGCTGCGATGACCCACGCGGCATTGCACCTCAATGAATTGACTACATTGCGCCTGCAACGCCTGTTGCAGTGCAGCCTGTAAGGCCTCTTCCGTCTCAGCGTAGTACGTAGCGCCATAGCCACTGGCGGCAGCGATAGGGGCCAGCGGTAAGCGGGACGCCGCCGTAGGTTGTCCTCCCACGGAGTCATGGGCACCGTTGTTGATAACGATATGTATCAGGTTGCTGGCCTGAGCGGTGTTCGTCAGTCCGCCCATGTGCATCAGCAACGCCCCATCGCCATCCAGACACACGACTTTCCGCTGCGGTTGCGCATCACACAGGCCCAGTGCGATCTGGCTGGCAAGGCCCATGCCACCGACGGTCAGAAAATCTCGCTGATGCCCTTCCCCGCGCTGTTCACGCAGCTCATAGAGTTCACGGGACAACATGCCCGTGGTACTGACGATAGGGAGATGAGACGGCAGCACGTTCAGGCAGGCTGCGACGATGGCTTCTCGCCGCATCAGCGCCGATTCAGCCGTTGGGTTGGCGGATGCCGCTGGCGAGGAAAAGGTATTTTTTCTCACCACCAGCGCTACAGGACGGTGTTCATCATGCGCACGCTGGAGCAACGCCTGAATGTCATCCCACGGCGGCGTGTTATAGCTATCCAGCACGATATGCGGTATATCAAGCACATTGAGCTGAGGCAGCGTGACTCGCCCCTGCATGACATGCTGCGGCTCATCGTGCAGTTGTTTACCACTCTCATCGACTTCACCACGCCAGCCAATAATGAGTAACAGTGGAATGCCATAAACATCCGGCGTAGCCAGAGAGCAGAGGGGATTGATCGCATTGCCCAACCCCGAGTTTTGCATATAAACCACGGGCAGCGTTCGCGTCGACAGATAATGCCCCATCGCCATGCCCACCGCGCAACCTTCATTACTCGCGATACGGTGGGCAAGCCCCCCGTTATTACTTCCAATCGCCAGACAAAATGCTTTTAATAATGAATCTGGGACGCCACTGAAAAAATGCACGCCACGTTGAACAAGAAATTCGATAAGCTTATTCGGGTCAATCACAATAAACCTCCCCTGCGCATCACGCTGTATTTAATAGCGATGATAACGCCTTGGTTTTTTCATTATGTGGCACGGATAATTAGGGGCAATATAATGGCGTTGCTTCAATAACAGCAATAAGCCTACAGCGCTAAATAATAGCGTTATAAAATAATTATACTGACACCCTAATAGAGGGCGTTATCGCGTGCCGGGTATCAGATCCAGAATGTCTTTTATCGACATGCATTTATCCTCAACTTCCAGCGTTCGACCATGCTTGAGGATTTCTGGCAGAATGGATTTCATGGCAGGATAAGCCGCACGTAGCATATGGTTGGCGTAAATAACGATATTGAATCCGCCATCAATCAACTGATCGAAAGTAATATCGTTAAAACTAGTTGGAACACAAACCAACGGTAAATGTGGGTAATGTTCGCGGAATTGTCTGGCGAACGTTAAAATTTCAGAAGGGTTCTTATGCCGACTATGAATCATAATGCCATCGGCACCGGCATCAGCATAATGCAGGGCGCGGTTTAGTGCATCCTCCATGCCGACGTCCAGAATCAGGCTCTCAATACGCGCGATCAGCATAAATTCGGGCGTCAGCTGTGCTTTTTTGGCCGTGGTAATTTTTTCGCAGAAATCTTCTATAGAAGCCTGCGTTTGCTTTACATCGTTGCCAAATAAAGAGTTCTTCTTCAGACCCGTTTTATCTTCGATAATCATGGCGGAAATACCCAGATTTTCGGCAGCCCGGATGCGGTGTGCCAAATGCTCCGTTTGTCCGCCGGTATCGCCATCAAAAATTAACGGGCGAGTGGTGACATCAAATATTTCCGTAATGGCATGGAAACGATGGCTGATATCAACCAGCTCGGTATCGGGTTTTCCACGCAAGGTCGAATCCGTGAGTGAACTCGACCAAAATGCATCAAATTGATAATGAATATCGCCATCTTCATAAGCGGCTTGTTCTATTAATAAAGCAGAAAGCGGACTGTGAGCCTCCATCACACGAATGCCTTTTTGCTGCTGTAATAATTCACGGAGCGCACTACGGCGTGAACCCGGCGTGCACCCCTTATAGGAATCCGTTGGGGTATGATTCGATAAAATGATAGACATGGTTATCTCCTATGTACCATAGAGTTGGGGGTATACTTTCCCTAGTAAACCAAGCACAACAATCACAAAACCATGCAACGTTATATACCCTAAATAATTCGAGTTTCAGGACAAACGTTAACGTTTGAACAACGCAAAGCGTTGGCCCGCTAGGGCAAGGCTTATTTATAAGCCTTGTAATTCGGCAAGTAAGGGAATCCCGATGAGCTTACTCAAGTAAGTGATTCGGGTGACCGAATGAAGCCAACGCACATGTAACTTGAAGTATGACGGGTATATTTATTTAAATTAAATATACCAACAACTTGATTCTATTCATTGAAAACAACTCTTCAATAGGGTTGAAAATTTTTTGTTTATTTTTTAATTTCACCTACCTTATTGAAATGGAATCGATTTGAACGAGAATAAAATTAATAAAACAGGACATTGCTTAACACACATGACTTTATTCATACTAAAAAACTAGAAATTTAGTTTTTTTTGGTTATTTAATTCGATACACAGCGGCTACATCATGGGGAGAGAGAAAGGAAGTCGAACTCTTATGCATGCTCATCGCTGAGCCTATCACTCGCAGGTAAACCATTAGGATGAGAAATCGACAATATTTTCATGTTATCATGAACTTATGACAATTTGATTTCTGTTTCACGATTGCGGTGTGACACGATATCAAAGCATGCCTCTTACCCCCTTCCCCATTTACACCGTTTTAAACGGTTGTTTACATTTATGTAAATAACACTGTCTGAACACCAGTTTGTTGGTATAACTGTAATCATTATCAAGTAGATACAACACAGTAATCCCCCGAAATCTTGCCTGCACATGCCGCTGATCACGCGCGATGTTGTCGGCATGATGACTCAACAACAGGCTAAGAATTTACGCTATGACATTAATTTCTGACTCACTCACCGCATTGGTGAAGCGCCGCGCGCAGCTGCGCGAGATGTTCGCGACGCATCAATTCGATGCGCTTGATACCCTGCTGGAGCAAGAACACCAGATTTGGCTGGACGGCCCTAATCTGCCTTATACCTATCTCTGGCACGTAAATTCGCTCTTTGACCCAGCGGTATCTGATGCCGATACCCTGCCGCACTTGCAGGCATGGGTTGCCGCCCACCCTGAGAGCTATCACGCGCATCATCTCACCGGGCAATATTGGGAGAACGCCGCCGCGCGGATTCGTACCTCAAATGGCGGAGAGTATGTAGAAGACGATCGCTGGATGGGAGCGGAACTGGCTCGCGATCTGGGCGTCGCGGCTTACCTGCGCGCCAGTGCGCTACATCAGCGACCTGCCCTGACCTTTTCACGTCTGTTTCGTCTAACCTGCTATTTAGGCGAACCACAGTGGCTGGGTGTCCTACTGCAAGGCGGTGAGCCTCTGACCTACGCACAGCGTCAGGCGCAAGTTGAGCCCGAACTTTGGGAAGCGGGTCTACAGCACCTGCGTAATGAAGGTGCGCAAGAACTTGTTGAGCTTCCTGTTGCTCTACCCACTTTGCTACCAGCCAGAGAGGAACACGAATGGGAAGAGCCCATGCACTACTGGCTGCGCGTCACCTTAGCCACTCGTCCCCAGGACTTAGCGATTCGCAAAGAGTGCGTTTACTTCCTGTATCCACGCTGGGGCGGTAGCCATGAGGCAATGACGCAATTTATTGATGGACCACTGTGTGAAGCGCTGACAGAGCCCGAACGTAACAGCCTACGTGTTACACAGTGTTGGGACTACCTTGGCTATGACGTGCTCTTGCCCGATGCTCAGGACACAGAAAACGTGGCGTACTGCCGAAAAACCTTCGACTGGCTGCTGACGCTTGAACTTGATGTGGATGTTCGGGCTAAAGTCCTGCGCAAATATGCCAGCTTCCTCAGCACATATGCGCGAACTGAAGAAGATGGCGAGATCCACTGGAATAAGGTCGATATGCAACAGGCCTATGACCTGATGGTTGAAGCCTGGCAGGTTGATCTTCCTGAATCACACCCTGATGAGGGAGCACTCGACACCTTAATCAGCTGTGTGAACTTTGCCGGTATCGAAGACCGCTTCAATTTGATGCCAAAATTTCTGGAACGCTGTCAGGCGTGGGCGGATTCAGCGTATGAGACCGCTATCGCCGCGCTCGCCAGTAAATTTGGCTTCTACGGTATCGCAAAAGGCCAATTTGATAGCGATGCGCTGCTCGCACGTTGCCGCTTCATGAAATCAGATACAAACTTCGGTCAGGCGGCCGCTAACTTGTTCGAATCCGTTTCCGAAGAGGCAGGGGTCTTTCTTTTACACGAAGCCGCGAGCTGGGGGGAAGTCTCCTCAATGGCATCACTCGGTGACCTCTACTCCGGTTATCTATCACGTATGCACGGCCGCGACCCTTCACCTTATGAAGATCACGAAAAATCACGCTATTGGAAGGAAGTGTCGGCGGAGAAAGGCCATGTCGTTAGCATGTACAACGTTGCCTATAATCTGATCAATGAAAATGACACGCTGACACCGGAACAGTACCAGCGTGCCAGCACACTGCTGTTTAGCGTACTGCGTAGCCCTAATCTAGGCAGAACCGTCTGGCAACGTTCGGCGAGAGAGCTAAGTTCACTCTTGTTGTTTAGCAACATCCCAGAAGATCAGGCCGTCTGTGTAGATGTCGTCCTGCCCGAATTATGGAACGACGAAGATGATGCCAACCGCGACTATGCGGCGGGTTACTATGCTCATGCTTTCCGTACCGGCGCGGGCGTCGCCCAGAATAGCTATCTGGCCAAAGTGTGGATCGACCGCGCGTTGGAAATCACGCCTGATAGCCAATACAACCACGATCGGGCGAACGAAATCTATCAACGCAGCGGCATGCTGGGCGGCGTTCGCGCCAAAATGGGCTTCAACCGCGACAAAGCAAAAATGGATGCGCGTGGACGTGCAATCACGTTTGGCGATGACGCCCGTCAGGAGCACCAGTAGGCTTCCCCCATCGTGCTGTCTCTTAGTCACATTTTATGTGAACGCAGAGACAGTTTCGTGCGCCACAATACCGTCATTTTCATGCTACCTCGTAGCACGCGCCCGACACAGGGCGGCTCAGTCGCCGTCGCCCTGTGAACCCTGGCTTTTGGCTAAATTATGTCGCTGCGCGATGCCTTCGTCGGTATCAGGCTTAACGGACCGCTTGCGACACGCTCCCGGCGTGGCGCAAGCTTGAGCCGCGTCCATGCGGCTCATCCTAAGCCTGCTATCGCCTCAGCATAATTTTTTACGCCAGATAACGGCCAACTCCGATTTCGCTCCCTAATTATTGGTGTATTAGGAAACCGCTTATCGCGGTGAAAGGGCAGCACCGCTGCCCTACTTACCGTCAGACATCCGTCAGCCGCTTGCGATCGACCTTACCGCTGCCAGTTTTGGGCAGCTTGTCGAGCACCACAATGCGCCCCGGCACCATGTAAGCCGGTAAGAACTGATGCAGCTGTTTGCGCAGTGCCAGTTTAGTTATCTCCGAGCCGGGTTTATATTCCACGTAGCCGACCAGCACCGCCTCATCCCCTTCACCCTGAAGTTTGACGGCCGCATCCTGCACCTGCTCGATCCGCTTCAATTGCGCCTCGATCTCCCCTAACTCGATGCGAAATCCCCGTAATTTCACCTGATCGTCAAAGCGGCCAAGGTACTGATAACGATCGTCCGCCAGCAGCCGGACTTTATCGCCGGTACGGTACATTCGCTGTCCAGACTCCGGCTGCTGAATAAAACGATCCTGCGTCAGATCGTCACGCTGCCAGTATCCACTGCTCAGCGCTTCACCGAGAATGCACAGTTCGCCGACCATCCCTTCCGACAGCGGATGACGATCGTCATCGATCACCAAATGCTGGTAGCCCGCCAGCGTGTTGCCCAGCGCGACCGTGTGCTGGTTCTCCAACGCGGCGCCGTCAATCTGCGCCATCTGCGACCAAATTGTCGCTTCGGTTGGCCCATAGCAATTCCACAGCGTCTTACAACGGCTGACCAGACGCTGCGCCAGTCGCAGATCCAGCGCTTCACCGCCGCACAGCGCCACCAGATCGGGTTTGCCCTGCCAGCCCGCCTTGAACATCATGCGCCAAAACGCGGGCGTGGCCTGCAATACGTTGATCTGAGGCCTAGCCTGCAAATACGCCGCGACCGCCTGCGGATCTTTGTATTCCTCATGCGTAGTCAGATGCTGCACGCCACCAACCCACAGCGGCGCAAACACTTCCAGCATGGAGATATCAAACGCCAGCGTGGTAATCAGCAGCCAGTTGGTGTTATCCGTTAAAGCCAGCCGATCTACGCTGGCATGAATAAAGGTTTGCAGCGCCCGCTGACCAATCACCACGCCCTTTGGTTTCCCCGTCGAACCGGAGGTAAACATCATGTAGGCCGCGGTTTCCGGCCCACCGGTCCGCGCCAGCTGTACGCTCGCCGTGGAATCGCTGGCGGCATACGGTAAATCACACAGGTTCAGTATCGGACAGTCAAACGCCAGCGAACCACCGGTATAGCCGTCCTGCAAGACCGCTGCCAGCGCCGCTTCCTGCTGAATCGCCTGTAGACGCTCGCCCGGAAAATCCGGCTCCAGCGGCACAAACGTCACCTGAGAAAACAGGCAGGCCAGCAGCGCCGCTACGGTGTCAGGCTGACGGCTAAGATGCAGCCCCACGCGCTGACCGGCCATCACCCCTTGCGCCGCCAGCGCCTGTTGAATCAGCGCCACGCGTTGCAGCAGTTCCCGATAGCGAATTTCGCGTTCCTGAAAGGCGATCGCCACACGATCCTGACGAGCTTCCTCAGTAAGACGTGTCAGCAGTTCATCGTGCAATGCGAGCGTTGTCGCCCTGTGCGGTAGCGGTGCCACCTGCGGGCTGAAGCGAATCTGCGCCAGCCGCTCCCAGCGCTGTGCCAGCAGGCCATCAAGTAGCTGCGTGAGATCGCAGGCCATACGCTGTAGCTGCCGATTGTCGAACTGCCCATCGGGTGCGGTCAGAATGACTCGATCGTGCTGAACCTGCACGATGAGCGCCATATTCTGAACTACGGCAGGTAACGATACCCTCTCCCCCACGATCAGCAGGCTGCTAAACAGCGCATGCTGGTTATCTGCTGCCAGCATCTCTGATGTGGACTGCGGATCGCACGACGATCCCACGGCGGCGATCCACTCGTTGACGAGACGATCGCGCTGTTGAAAATTGGCGATCAGCGGCCTTACGTTGTCAGGAAGATCGTCCGTGACGAGCGCCGCACACACCTGTTCTTCACCGCTGTATTTGTACAGCAGCCAGCTCCACGCCGCGCTCACCAGCGACGTGGGATAGTGCTTAACCAATTCACTGCTGTGCCGCTGTTCACCGTTCGCGGCCCCCGCCCGCTGCCCAAAGGCCGTGGGCTGTTGGATATCCGCCAGCGGATTCCCCACTGCTTCATCGTTCCCTGTCATGACAGCGTTTCCTCATTGGCGGTAACCCTCGACTGTGCCAGATACCCGCTCAGTGCCTGCGGTGACGGGTAGCGTTGTAATAACGCCACGCTCACCGGCTGCGCTAACGCACGACTCAATGCCTGTGCCAGCGCAATACGCTGCAGCGAATCGACACCGCTTTCACACAGCGTCTGCGACCAGAGGCCGGATTCACCGAGATGTAGCACCTGCGCCCACACGCGCAGCAGCGACTGGGCTGATGGCGTATCCGGCTGGCTAATACCGCTATCTGCCACCGTTTTCTGCGCAACCACCGAGCCTGTCGCTTTCTCATGGCCGATAATCTCGGCTGGCTGCTGCGGTGAGCTATTGATTAGCGCGACCACTTCATCATGCCAGCGCATCAGCACCCGACGCGCCTGCGCACTGTCCAGCACATCAGCGTCAAACTCGAAGCGCAGCAGCATGCAGCCCGCCTGCTCACGCACCACCAGATTCAGCGGCATCTCGACTTTTTCATAGGCGGCTGAGAACTCGGGAGATAGCCGATGCGGATCGTCAGCACGCTGGCCCTGTTCTGCTTTCGCTCCGGGATAGTTTTCATAAATAAACAGGCTGTTGAACAAACGCGAGCGTCCGGCCGTCAGCGCAATCAGCGACTGCGTAGCATGCTGGTTCATCGCCATCAGCTCATTCTGCAACTGCACCAGATGCTGTTGCAGCGATACCGGCTGCTGCCAGCTCAGCGCCAACGGCAGGCTGTTGATGTACAGACCCACGCTGTTCGCCACGTCCTCCACCGGGCTTTCCCTGCCCGACAGCACGTTTCCGACAATGCTGACCGCATCGCCGGTCGACCGCGCCAGCAGCCGGTGCCAGGCGTATTGCGCGATAATGCTGTGCGTAACGCCCACCTCGCGGGCAAAAGCGATGAGTGCAGCCTGATCCTGCTCGTTCAGGCTGACGCCGGTGACCTGCGGTTCAACCTGCGTCAGATGCTGGCTGAGATCGGCACGTTTCCCCGCCGCCGCAAACAGCATCGCGACATCGTTCGTGTGCGCCAACAGCGGCTGCCGCTGCTGCCAGAAAGCCTCAACAGCGGACTGCTGCGCCACGGCATGCCGCGCATAATCCACATAAGCACGATCCACCTGAATCGCGGATGTTTCGCCGTGCATAAATGTCTGATAATCACGGTGTACCGCGCCCAGCAACTGCGGGCCGCTCCAGCCATCAATCACGCTGTGGTGACAGCTCAGGAGCACCCGATAATCCTGTTCACCCAAACGGAAACAGGCAATGCGCAACAGCGGCGGCTGCGACAAGTTAAATCCGGTGCGTAAATCCTGCTGGCGATAGCGTTCGATGACAGCCAGTGGATCGGCCTCCTGCGCGACATCCTGATAGTAGAAAGGCAGGTCTGCCTGCGTCACAATCACCTGCACGCTGGCATACTCGCTTTCCAGCGCGGCACGCAGCGCCGGGAAACGCTGAATCTGACGCTGCCATGCCTGACGATAGCCTTCCACATCCAGCGCCTGCGCGTAGCGAATCGGCGTTTGCAGATGATAAGCATCGTCCTGCGGACAGCGTAGACGGTGATACAGCATCGACTGCTGGAGCGATGACAGCGGCAATAGCGTGTCGATGTCATAACGCTGCGACAGGCTATCGAGCTGTGTCTGGCTCAGCGTCACCGCCGGGAAGTCGCTGGGGGTAAAGGCAGTGCCGTGATGTAGCTGTGTCAGGCAGGCTGCCGTCAGCGCACGCAGATTCTCCGTGAACTGCGCCATCAGACGTTCACTGTCGCGCTGGTTAAGGCAACCCACCTGACGCAGCGTCAGCTGTCCGCCCGCAATTCCACCGTGGAGACTGATAACCTCCTCCGGTTTATTCTCTGGCGAAACGCAGCCTCCCGGTGCGACATCCACCGGACGCCACACGCCAGCCGCCTGAACCGACAGCCCGAGATAGTTGAACACAATCGGCGACAGCGTCAGCGAACCGCCCTCCGGGTGATGGTAGCGCAGCGGGTTAAACCCGACGCCTTTATCCGGCACCTGACGCAGCTGTTCCTTGCTGGATTTAATCAGGGAAGCCCAGTCGGACCGATCTTGCAGACACACCGGATAGGTGCTGGTAAACCACCCTACCGTGCGGCTGACATCCAGCGTCGGATCAATCGCCTCGCGACCGTGCCCTTCCAGCATGATGCGGGCTTTATCGCCCCAGCCGAGATCGTTTAGCGTGCGGGTCAGCGCCGCCAGCAGCAAATCGCTGACGTCGGTATTAAAGGCACGGTTAGCCTCGCTCACCAGTTGGCCTGTGGTTTCCGCGTCCAGCGTCAGAATCGCAGCGCTGGCCAGGCCCTGCGGATCTTTCGCCGCCATCAGCGCCGTCTGATCCACGCCGTTTTCCTGCACCTGCCAGTACGTCAGCTGTTCCGCATGCTGCGTAGCATAGCTATGCAGCGCGGCACCCCACTGGCGATAGCTCGACGTTTTCGGCAGCAGCGGTTCACCGAGGTACAGCCGTTCCAGATCGTCGACCAGAATGCGCCAGGAGACGGCATCAATCACCAGATGGTGGAAAGCGAGGAACACAGCCGTGTCCGCCTGCGGATGGTGACGTACCAGTGCGGCGGCCATCGTCCTTCCCTGCGCAGGATCGAATTCACTCTGCAATGCGGTAAACGCCTGTTGCAGGCCGTCGTCACCGAGCTGGCGATAATCCAGCGTTGACACCGCAGGGCAAGGCACATCCATCAGATAGCGTTGCCCGTCAGCATCACAGGCCAGACGCAGCGCGTCATGCTGCGCCATCAGCGCCTGCAACATCGTGGTAAGGCGTTCGGTATCCACGTCCGGCAGTTGGATCATCGCCGCCTGATTCCAGTGCTCAGGACGTGCCAGCGGCTGTTCCATAAACCAGCGCTGAATCGGCAGCAGCGCGAATTCGCCTTCCAGCGTGCCCTGCTCCGCCACAACACCTGTGTCACGATCATTTTGTGCCAGCACGCGACACAAACGCCGCACGCTTTTTGCTTCGAAAACGTCTTTTACCGTGCAGACATAGCCCGCGCTGCGCAAGCGCGTCGTCAGTTGAATACTAAGGATGGAATCACCGCCTAAGCGGAAGAAATCATCCTCAACGCCCAGCGGCGTATTCAGCACGCTGCGCCAAATCGCCAGTACGTCCGCTTCCAGCGGATTATCGGCTTCACCGTCGCCTTCACTTGCCTCCAGCACCGGCGGCAGCTGTTTCGTATCCAGCTTGCCGTTCGGCGTCAGCGGCATGTCTTCCAGCAGAATCAGTCGGAACGGCACCATGTATTCCGGCAGGTGTTTCGCGACATCAATCAGCACCGCGGCAGGTTCCGGCGTGCCGCAGCCGGCTTTCACCGTGGCATAAGCGACCAGCGCCGGACGGTTCCCGACCTGTGCCACAACGACTTTCACCTGCTTCAGCGACGGACATACCGCCGCCAGCTGTGCCTCAATTTCACCCGGCTCAATGCGGTAGCCGCGCAGCTTAATCTGCTCATCAATACGGCCACAGTATTCATAGTCGCCGTTGTTCAGCAGTCTGGCCTTATCACCCGTGCGATAAATACGCAGCGTCGCCGTGCTCTGTTCGGTGTTGTTCACGTCATTCAGCGTGATGTGTTCAAAGCGGCTGGCGGTCATCTGCGGCTGATTGAGGTAACCGCGCGCCAGCCCAAGTCCCGCAAGACACAGTTCACCCGGCACGCCCGCCGGACACAGCTGTCCTGCTGCGTCCAGAATCAGCGCCTGAATATGGGCGATGGGTTTCCCGATGGTCACAGGCTGACCTTTACGCAGGCGGGTGCTCAACGCGGTAACGGTACACTCCGTCGGTCCGTACATGTTGTACAGCGCGACCTTATCAGCCCAGTTTTCCACCACGGCGTTCGGACAGGCTTCACCGCCCATGCCAATTGCCTGAATGCCGTTAACGTGCTGTGGATCGAGAATCGACATCAGCGCCGTCGGCAGGATCAGATGCGTCGCACCCGCCTGTTCGGCCTGCACAATCGCCCGATCGTTGGGTTCGCCAAACGCCAGCGTGCCACCGCTGCTCAGCGGCAGCAGCGTCGTCATGTTACCGGCGTCAAACGAGAGCGACATGCAGTTGAACATGGTGCTTTGCGGTGTGAAATCGATACGTTCGCGATGATCGTCCAGCAGATTGATCAGCGAACCGTGTTCGATCATGACGCCCTTCGGCAGACCGGTCGATCCCGAGGTGTAGATCACCTGTGCCAGCTGCTGTGCATGGCGCGGAATGGCTGGCGGTTCATCGCCCGGCAGATGGTGCCACTGCGCGACAACCGTAGGATCGGTCAGATCGATGCACTGTTCGGCAGACCACTGTGCCAGCTGCTGCCCATCGCCGCCGAGAATGACGGCAAGATTGGCATCGGTAATGATGTGGCGCAGCCGCTCCGGCGGATAGTCGGGATCCAGCGGCACATAGGCAGCGCCCGCTTTCCAGACGGCCAGCAGCGCAATGACAAAATAGCGATCGCGCTTCGCCAGCACACCAACCAGCGACTGTTCGCCCAGCCCCTGACGGTGCAGCCAGTGCGCCAGCTGATTCGACTGCCTGTTCAGTTCAGCGTACGTCAGCGTATCGGTGCGCTGTTCGCCGTCAAAAGCTATCGCCAGCTGCTGGGGATCGCGCTGGACGATGGCTTCAATCACGTCGGTTACCGTCAGCTGCGGCTGCGGATAGCTACGCGGCAGCTGCTGACTCTCCGCCAGCACGGAGACAAAGCGCTCCGCTTCCATCAGCGGCAGATGCCAGACATCGGTTTCCGGTGCCTCAACCACGGCCTCAATCAGCCGGATAAAGCGGTCGGCGTAATACTGGATCGTCTGACGCTCAAACAGCGCAGTGGCAAACAGCCAGTCCAGCCGCACTTCCCCCATCAGCTCTGTCACCTTGACCGAAATATCGGTCTTGGCAGGTAGCACCGGCGACGTTTCTTCCGCTGCATCACAACCGGGGATCAGATCGTTGAAATCCACTTTGGCCTGATACACCAGCATCACCTGGAAGATCGGGTTGATCGCGGTGGTGCGATCGGAGCCGATCGCCTCGCTTAGCGCTTCAAAACGGTAGAGTTGGTGATCGAACGCTGACAGATCCTGCTCGCGGCAATATTGCAGGTAATCGACAAAGCTCTGTTGATCCTGCAACTGGGTGCGCAGCACGATGGTGTTAACGAAGAAGCCGACGACATCTTCGATATCCGGCCGCTCGCGGTAGGCCAGCGGTGAACCAATGACGATATCTTTCTCGTCGCTGATCCGCGCCAGCATCAGGGAGAACACCGCATGCAGGCCAATGAAGTTAGACGTATTGTAGCGCTGGCACAGGCGCTTAAACTTATCCCACAGATCGTTGTTGATCGCGGAGAAGATCACTTCACCGCCGCTGTTCTGGTGTGCCGGACGCGGTTTATCCAGCGGCAGGCTGTGCACCTCAGGAATCCCCGTCAGCCGCTCAACCCAGAACGGTTTGAATTCGTTGTGGTAATCCAGAAACGACGCAGAATTGAACCAGTGTGCGTAATCGATATAGTTAAGTTGGGTCGGCTCGACGGGATGAGGCTGGCGGTTTTGACAGGCCAGAAAAGCCGGTTTGAAGTCCGCAAACATATTCTTCACCGACCAGCCGTCGGAAATAATATGGTGCTGGGTGATCATCAGAACATGCACCCGCTCGCTCATTTTCACCAGCCGCACGCGGGTGAGATCGCCCGCCGTGAGATCGAACGGGCGACTGATTTCCGCTTTTACCTGCTGCTGCAAGCGCGCTTCCCGCTCGGCTTCCGGCAGCAGTGAGAAGTCATCATGCTGTATCACAAACGGTTGATAGGCATCGATACGCTGTTCACCCTTGCCCTGTTCATTGACCACAAAGCGGGTGCGCAGGCTGGCATGGCGCTGCGCCAGCGCGTCAAAGGCAAACTCCAGCGCAGCCACATCCAGCGTGCCGGTCAGGCGAAAATAGACCGGCATATTGTAGAGGTGTGACTGCTCTTCGTACTGCTCGATAAACCACAGTCCGCTTTGCGATGACGACAGCGGGCCAGACGTGGCATTTTGCGGCGTGATGGGTCGCTCAAACGCCTGCTGCGCCGTCAGGCAGCGCACAATGGCGTCTTTGTTTTCCTTAATCGTGCGCCCAATGTCTGCCGTGATCGCGTCTTTGTTGGACTGCGAAATCAGCTGTCCCTGTGCATTCAACGCCAGACGAACGCCCTGCCGTTCCAGCTGCTTTAACAGCGTTACGATATCTTTCATGACTTGTCACTCTCTCAGCAAATCAGGCCGTCAGCGTTGCCCCGCCATCCACCACCACGTCCTGCATGGTGATGTGGCTGGCCAGATCGGAAGCCAGAAAAACCACGGTATTGGCAATCTCTTCCGGCTGAGCAATCTTGCCCAGCGGAATCCCCAGTTTGTACTGGTCAGGAAAGCCCGCGATAGTGCGCTGTTCGGCATCGGCGCTGTGCCACATGCCGCGCTGCATCGGCGTATCCGTCGATCCCGGCGACACCAGATTGCAGCGCACGCCGTAAGGTGCCAGCTCCAGACCAGCACAATGGGACAGGCTGGTGAGCGCCGCTTTTGAAGCGCAGTACGCCGCCATCTGTAGACGGGGAACATGCGCGGCATTGGAGCCGACGCAGACAATCGCGCCACGGCGCTGCTGCTTGAAATGCGGAACCAGAGCGTTTAGCAGGTAAAACGCGCCAGAGGCGTTGACGTTAATGCACTGGTGCCAGTCGTCCACGCTCAGCGCGTCGATGTCGCCCAGACGCAGAATCCCGGCAGCATTAACAAAAACGTCGAGCCCTGTTTCTGCTAACTGCTGGCGACAGACCGCCGCTACGCTGTCCGGTTCGCTGATATCCAGCGTCACGCAAGTAAACGGATGATCGTAATGTCGGAATGCGCGGTCGAAGCCGATCACGTTCGCGCCCAGTGCGACAAACTGGCGGGCAATGCTTTCGCCAATGCCGCTCGCCGCACCGGTGACCCAGACGGTCTGGCCGCTGAAATCAAACTGAAGAGGTTGTGCCTTGTTCATCATTTTCCCTACCACACCATTTCCACGCTGTTTTCATCCTGTGACAGCCGGTCGTCGAGATAGCGGCAGAAGTCGCTGAGCTGGGGATGATCGAACACATCAGACACCTTGATGCTGACGGAAAATTCGGCGGCCAGACGGTTGACGATCTGAATGGTCTGCAACGACTGTCCGCCCAGTTCGAAGAAGTTATCCCGCGATTGGATCCCCGACACGCCGAGGATCTGCTGCCAGATGGCACTAACCCGATTCTCGGTTTCGCTGGCTAACGCCTGTGCCGGTGCTTCGTCGCGGTATTCCGCTAATAGACGCTTGCGATCGACCTTGTTGGAGCCAGTTTTCGGCAACTGGCGGAAGGCGCGATAATCGGTCGGGATCATTGCTGGCGGCAGTACGCTGCCCAGACGCTGTTTCAGCGCACGCGCATCAATCTCACCGGCTTTCGTGGCGACAAATGCTACCAGACGCCGCACGCCGTTGGGGTAAACAATGCCCTGCACGCAGGCTTCATCAACGTCCGGCTGCGCCAGCAGATGGGCTTCGACTTCCCCTGGCTGAATCCGGTAGCCGCTGATTTTAAATTCGTTGTCCATGCGCCCGAGGTACAGCAGCTGCCCTTTTTCCAGCCGGACTCTGTCACCCGTGCGGTAAGCCGGAAGCTCCTGATCGCCCACCGCTATTTGCGTAAACGCCGTGTGTTCTGTACCGATGTAACCCGCCGCCAGCGTTGGCCCTAACAGCACCAGTTCCCCTTCTGCCGCAGGGCGGTCGCCCGCCGCCAGAATCAGCGCGTTGACACCCGCCAACGGCAGACCGATAGGAAGCTGCGCTACATCGGCAGACTGCGTTTGCAGATCGCAGCTGGTCGCCACCACCGTGGTTTCGGTTGGGCCATAGGTGTTAATTAAGCGCAGCGTATCCGGCGCATGGCGTTGCCACTGCGCCAGCTGTTCGGGGTACACCGCTTCACCGCCGATGATGATGGCACGCAGTGCGGAAGGCATGGTCAGCGTGCCGGTTTTCAGCCCCACCACCCATTCGTTCCAGAATGCGGTCGGCAGATCGAGCAACGTAATCGCCTGCTCTTCGACCTGCTCGACAAAGGTCGGAATCGACTCCAGCATCTCATCGGTGCGCAGCACCAGCGTCGCACCGCTGGTCAGCGTGGCAAAAATTTCTTCGATGCTGGCATCAAAATTGAACGGAGCGAATTGCAGCACGCGATCCGCCGCACGCAGGCCGTAGCGCTGGCATGCCGCCGCCGTGAAGTGATCTAACGCGCTGGCGCCGATCTCCACGCCCTTCGGTAATCCGGTCGATCCCGAGGTGAACATGACATAGGCAATCTGCCCGTCTCTCGCTTCCACAGGCGGCAGCGCGGCAGCCTGTGCGCTGGATGACAGAAGATGCCCCGCCAGAACGATCTCGCCGGAAAAGACCGATGCCAGCCGATGCTGGTAGTCCGCCTGCGTCACAATTGTGCGTAGCCCGGCAATCTGGATGATGTGCTGCTGACGTTCGTGCGGCTGTTCAGGATCGAGCGGCACATACACCGCGCCACACTGCATCACGGCCAGCAGGCAAATGATGGTTTCCGGGCTGCGGTTCAGCATAATGCCGATGCGCTCACCGGGCTGAACGCCGCGCTCATGCAGCGCCGCAGCGGCCTGACCGCTCAGATCCAACAGTTGCTGATAGCTGTACTGCCGGTCGCGCTGCGTCAGCGCTGGATGATGCGGGTTTTTACGCGCCTGCTTGGCAATCGCCGTCAGAACCGGTTCGACAAAAGGTTCAGGTTCGCGGCTGGTGATCAGTGCCAGTTCGCGCTCTTCACGCAGCCAGCCCCCCAGTAGCTCGCCGCTGGTCTGCTGCGGCTGTGCCAGCCAGCGTTGAAGCAGCGCGAACAGCGTTTCTTGCAGGCTGGCAAGCGCTTCTGCGCTGTAACAGGCCGGGTTGGCATCAAAATCCAATACCGGTGTGCCATCGGGTTTGAAGTGGATCTCGATCGTCAGATCTTCTACCGGTCCGGCGCTGAGATTCAGCGTGCTGGACGACAGCGATCCGTAGTTGAGCGGATGATCGAACGGCATGATATTGATCAGCGGGCCGAAGAGCCGTTGTTCACCGCCGACGCGGTTCAGATCGCGACGTAAATGCTCATAGCGATAATGCTGATGACGACGCAGCGTGCGTTTGGTGCGGGCAACCTGCTGTGCCAGTGTGACAAAGTCCGCCTGCTCATCGACCTGAATGCACAGCGGCACGATATTCATCTGCATGCTCGGCACCGTCAGCGAGGCGGAACCGATACGGTTCATCACCATCATGCCGAACGTCAGTCTGTCGCTGCCGGACACCAGCTTGAGGTGTGTCGCCAGCATCGCCAGAAACAGATCCGGCCAGCTGATTTTATTGCCTTCACACAGTGCGGTCAGTGGCTGCCAGATATCCGTCGGCAACACGCTGCTCTGGCGCAAAAAACGCGCTGCAATCGGTGCTTTCTTCTCGCTGAAACTGGCCGGTTCCGGCATCGCGTTCAGCGTTTCCAGCCAGAAATCCCGCGCCTGCGTCGTCTGCCCGCTGGCATCACGCTGCTGTTCTTCTTCCAATACCTCGCTGAACGGGCCGAACTCCGCCACCGCCACGGGTTGCCCCGCCGTCAGTGCGGTATAGATCTGGGCGATGCGTTGAAACAGCATCGTCGTGCCAAAGCCGTCCAGCGCAATGTGGTGCACGCAGCTGTAGAGAAAATCACGTTTTTCACCGCACAACAGCGCAAAGCGACAGGGTAATCCGTTCAGCAGATCCAGCGGCTGGGCGATTTCCTCACGCGCCCACTGGCGTATCGTCTGCTCTTCATCCTTCATCGGCGCAGGCAACAGTTCAATAATCGGCAGCACGCCAATCGGCACCGGCAGTTGTGAAGCCACAAAGCCGATTTCCGGCTGGCCGGTATGTTCACCCTCGACCTCAACAAACTGGCAATACAGGCACTCGCACTCCATGACCGCCTGACGGATCGCGCTCAGCATGGCTTCAATATCGACCTTGCCATCAAACGCGATGCACTCCGCCGTGTTGAACGTCGCCTTATCATCGTTCAGGGCATGACCTAACCACAGTCCGCGCTGCGCAACGCTCAACGGCTTCATGATGCGGCTCCCTGCTGTTTTTCGATCAGCGCCCACCAGGCATTCAGACTAGGGTTACGCGCCAGATCGACAAAGCTCAGCGTTACGCCCTGATTACGCCATTCGGTCAGCAGCGACATCATCCGCACCGAATCCAGACCGTAGTCGATCAGGTTTTCATCTTCATCGAACTGATCGTCTTCTTCGTCGATCAAGGTCAGCAGGTGCGCTCTCAGTCCTTGTTTCGTCAGTGCCTGTGCCATTTTTGCTCCTGTGAGTTCTGCCGTGCTAACCACCCGTCCGGCGCGCGTCGCCACGTACTTCAGCGCCATCTGGTGTTCCTGAAGTGAGAAATCCGCCACTGCATCGCCGACCATGAACGGCTTGATGTCGCGCATGAAGGCATCCGTCGCGGTAATCATGCAGCCGATATGCCCGTAAACGCCGCAGATAATCAGCTGATCTTTACCCATCTCTTTCATCATCGGTTCCAGCGGTGAGCGGTGGAATGCGCTATAGCGCCACTTCACCAGCACCGTGTCGTGCTCATCCGGTGCCAGCGCACTCACGACGCGCTGTTTTTCAGGATGATTATTCAGCCCTGCGCCCCACATGTCGTTCAGCAGCGCCCGGTCGGCCGCGCTTTGTGCGTTCGGCTGCGCGGTATACACCACCGGAATCCCCTGTGCTTTGCAGTAGGTTCGCAACGCCACGATGTTCTCGATCAACTGCTGCGCCAGCGGGCTATCCGCGCCATAGAAATTCACGAAATAGTCCTGCATGTCGTGAATCAGCAGCACCGCGCGCTCAGGTTCAAACGCCCAGGAAACCTTGTTCTCAGGGAAATCCTGTGCGCGCGGCAGGGGATAAGAAGCAATAGAAGGGATTGCCATCACAAAATCCTTATTTATTTTGAGTGCTAAGTTGGGTCTGGATGCGCTGACGAAGCAATTTCTTATCAATCTTGCCGACCGGCGTAACAGGCAAGGTGTCGATCATCTCGAAGCGGTCCGGCAGTTTGAATTCAGCAATACCCTGATTGCGAAGATATTTTCTTAACGTGATGGCTTTCAGCGAGGGATCGCTGACCACCAGAAAAGCGCAGCTCTTTTCGCCCATGACCGGATCGGGCATGGACACCAGCGCGGCATGGAGAATGCCGTCATGCTTGAGCAACAGGTTTTCGATCTCTTCCGCGGCAATCTTTTCACCGCCTCGGTTAATCTGATCTTTCTCCCGCCCGACCACGCGCAAATAGCCATCTTCGGTCATCTGCACCACATCGCCCGAGTGGTAGAAGCCTTCACTGTCGAAGGCGCGGGCATTGTGTTCCGGGCTGCGGTAATAGCCGCGGAAGGTATACGGGCCGCGTGTCGCCAGCAGCCCCGCCTCGCCTCTCGGCACCGGATTACCGTCGATATCCAACACTTTCACTTCATCGTCCGGGCTCATCGGATAGCCTTGCGTCGTGAAAATGTGCTCGTCGCTGTCGTCCAGTCGGGTGTAATTCACCAGCCCTTCCGCCATGCCGAGCACCTGCTGTAGCTGACAGCCCAATACCGCCGGAATACGACGGGCGACGGTTTCACTCAGCTTTGCACCACCCACCTGCAAGATTTTCAGGCTACGCAGTGCGTCACCAAACTGTTCGGCCGCCTGGATCCACAGCGCGGCAGCGGGCGGCACCAGCGAGGTAATATCGATCTGATGGCGTTCGATCAGCGGGAAGCAGGTCATCGCCCCCGGATCGGGCGCCAGCACGACGCGTCCACCGGCGTAAAACACGCCGAGCGAACCGGGCGAACTTAGCGGGAAGTTATGCGGCGCAGGCAAGGCACAAAGGTAGCGGGTTTGAGGCGTCAGCTCGCAAATTTCCACGCTGCGGCGCACGCTGTAGTAATAATCGTCATGAGTGCGGGGAATCAGCTTCGGCGTACCGGTACTGCCACCAGAAAGCTGGAAGAAAGCGACCTGCCCCGACGCAGAAGGCTGATACTGGCTGGTCGACGCGCACGGCTGCAACCAGTCTGACAAACTGTGCCCCAGCGGGCTGTCGCCGAGCATCACCACCGTTTGCAGGCGGGGAACCTGCGTCTGTAGCCGATCCAGAAACTCACCGTTGCCGAACAGTGGATGTTCGGCCGAAGCGATCAGTAAACGTGGTTCGATCTGCGTGGCGTACGACAGCAGCTCCAGCTTGTTATGGCTGAACAGCGCGTTAACCGGCGCGACGCCCATTTTCAGCAACGCAAAAAAGGTCAGGTAAAATTCGGCCACGTTCGGTAACTGCACCAGCGCGGTGTCGCCGCAGCGCAGGCCGCTTTCCGTCAGGCGCGATGCCAGCGCGGAAGATTGCCGATCCAGCTCGCGATAGCTCCATTGCCGCTCGCCACACACCACCGCAACGGCGTCAGGCTGCGTCGCCAGATGGCGCTCCCAGGCATCCGTTAACGGCAGACCGATCCAGTATCCCTTGTCGCGATAACGCTGCGCCAGTTCCTCTGGCCAGGGCGTAAATTCAATGCTCATAGTCCATCCACACCTGAGTTAAGCCCAAACGCATTCAGCATCGTGTTTAATTTGGCGGCGGTTTCAGCCCATTCATCCTCGGGGACGGACGCCTCAACAATCCCCGCGCCGGCAAACAGGCGGACTTTGTTGTGTTTGATGGTGCCGCAGCGAATCGCTATCGCCCACTCACCATCGCCGTTGGCATCACACCAACCGACGATGCCGCTGAATACGCCACGATCGTGCGGTTCCAGCTCGGCGATCAACTGGCGCGCTTCCTGCGTGGGGAAGCCGCACAGTGCGGGGGTCGGATGGAGCTGGCAGGCGACCTGAAGCGCCGTCATCTCTGGGTTCGCCAGTTCACCGCGGATAGCGGTAGACAGGTGCCACATGGAAGCGGTGTGCATCAGCGAAGGTACCGATGGAATCGTTAACGACGCACACAGCGGCATCAGGCGTTGGCGGATGTCGTCCACCACCAGCTTGTGCTCGTGCTTGTCTTTACCCGATTTCAGCAGACGCTGGCTGTTCAGGTAATCCAGATGTTCATCGTTCATTCGTCGCGCCGATCCCGCCAGCGGATTAGAGACAATGACATTCCCCTGCTTACGCAGCAGCAGTTCCGGGCTTGCACCCAGCAATACCGAACCATCCGGCAGCGGCAGTGAGAAGTGGTATCCACCGGCGTTCTGCACCATCAGGTTATTGAGGATCGTTTGCGCCTTAACGGGGCTCGCCAGCTCGATGTCCAGAATACGTGACAGCACCGCTTTGCTCAGTTCACCACGGCGGAAGCGCTCAACGGCCTCTGCCACGATGGACTTGAACTGACATTCGTCCGGGACGCTGTTTAACGTTAACGCGGTAGGGCCCGCCGCCGTGTGCTTACGGGCACGGCTGACGAGTTCAGATTTCGTCGTAACGGTATAACTATCAGGGATATAGAGACAAGACGGTTGCGTGGTATCAAAGGGAATCGCCCCTACAACAATAGGCAGCGACTGCCCTGCCTGACGCGCTCGCTGGAATGCCTGCGCGATTGCAGGGCTAAGCCTGTCATCGTGCGAGCCCGGAACACAAACAGGGGAAGAAATACGTTCAAATAAGCCAGAAGTAGACAGGCTTCGGTGTTCCGATGCATATAAAAAAGCGGTCTGTTCCGAATAGGTGAGTCCGCTAGATGCTTCAGTTTCTGTAATCAGTGTATCCACAAGACAGCTCCTGCGCTCGCAAATTAAATACCAATGATTATTAAAATCATTATCATTTATATTAAGCGCAGTTAAATTACACTGAAGTAACGTGTTCGGTCAATCCTTCCACAGAATGGTAATTCACTCCCAGTAATTAGGGGTTAAATTGATGTTAATCAATTTTTTGTGCATGTTTCAGAATGGATAATGGTTAGCAACAGGAATGTATTGATTATAAAACCCACATCACAGATGATAATGAAAATACTTATCATTCATTGTCAGAAAAATTAAGCTGCGCTAGACTGCGCAAATATTTTACTAACTGTGTCTAAATGTGAGCCTGTCATGGATGAAAGCATGTACCGCCCGCACACCCGATCTGTTGTGCATCTGGCGTTGCTAATTAACATGCTTTCCCTCGGTAGCCTGATGATGGTGATGCCGCTAGGCCCCGATTTCATCAGCGCACTGTCGATGGATGCCAAGAACATTGGCTACATTAGCGGCGGCGCAACGTTTGCCTCTGCCATCGTCGGCTTCCTCGCCGCTCCCTATCTGGACAGATTTAACCGTAAACATGCTCTGATCGTGCTGCTAACCCTGCGCTTCGGTTTGACGACCACCTGCATGTTTGCCACCAGTCAAACCCATCTTTTACTGCTGTTTATTCTGGCAGGCTGCGTGGCCGGGCCGGCATCTGGCGTCCTGATGGCGGCAGTTGTCGATATTGTGCCAGCCAACGAGCGCGGCAAGCAGTTGGCGTATGTCGGCATGAGTTTTTCACTCGCGGCAATTGTCATCATGCCGCTGTCGCTGGAGCTGGCTCACCGTATTAACTGGCAAGCACCGTTTTATATTTTCGGCCTCGGCGGCCTGCTACTGGCGCTGTTAGTGCTGTGGTTTTTTCCTTCCATGCCGCCGACGCATCGGGTTCAGCAAGGTTCATCACCCACGACAGCGCCCGCTTCGGTATTACATGACCTGCTGGCATCGCCCCTTTTCCTGTTGGGGCTGACGATCATGTCGCTGCAAATGTTCGGGCATTTCCTGCTGATCCCCCATTTTTCCAACTACTTTCAGTTCAATCTGGCTTTCCCACGGGATGATATTTCCCTGCTCTATCTCTGCGGCGGGCTGGCAAGCATGGTGACCATGCAGCTATGCGGCAATCTGCTGGATCGAGGCTATGCCAGCCGGACGATCGTGGTGACGACGCTGCTGCTGGCCGTTGTCATTCTCTGCGGTTTCGTTTTGCCTTTTTCACTTTCCCTGTATCTGGTGTTCACCCTGTTCATGGCGCTCAGCGCAGCCCGCTCCAGCAGCACGCTGGCGATTACCGCAGGTATTCCGCTACCGCATCAGCGCGCCGCCTTCATGTCCTATCAGGGAACCGCGGCCAACGTGGCGTCTGGGCTTGCCAGCGTCGCCTCTGCCGCTTATCTGAGCACCTCTGCCGAGGGAAAAATTGACGGCTTCTCACAGCTTGCTATCGCCAGCGCCGTATTTGCGCTGGCCGCCATGCTGCTGACCATGCGCTTAATTCCGCAGTTGGCTGAACGCAGCCGAAAGATGGCCGCACGCCAAACGGCACAGACAATACCCTAAATAATTCGAGTTTCAGGAAGGCGGCAAGAGAAGGAATCCCGATGAGCTTACTCAGGTAAGTGATTCGGGTGAGTGAACGTAGCCAACGCACATGCAACTTGAAGTATGACGGGTATACAGGGCAATAAACCGATCGATTCACGTACGAGTGGGTCGGCAATATACGCAACACAACACGCTATTTACGGGGATATTTTTCCACTCTTTGATGGGGTCTTTGACATGCAGCTAAAACCGGAAAATCGTTTTTCATATCATCATTTCCCACACAGCAAGGTGTATCGCGCCCTGCTGGTGACCGGGTTACTGGCACTGCCTGCTCTCGTACAGGCAGAAAACGCGGCAGATGAAAAAATCGTCGTGACAGCAACGCAGACGAAACACACCACGCTAAGCGCCCCCGCCAGCGTTTCTGTCATCACCCGCGCCGAGCTGGAAAAGATGTCGGTGAATAACGTTTCCGACGCGGTGAAAAAGCTGCCGGGGATTAATATCAATCCGTCATCTACCTATGGCCGTAACGAAATCAAGATCCGTGGAATGAAAGCGGACTACACATTACTGCTGATCAATGGTCGTCGAGTTAACTCACGCGAAGCATTGATCAGCGACTACGCTAACGATTTTGATCTTGCTTCCCTCCCCGTTTCCGCCATCGATCGCGTTGAAGTCATCCGTGGTCCCATGTCTTCTCTGTACGGAGCCGACGCGCTAGGCGGTGTAGTAAACGTGATCCTGCGCCAGCCGGGAGATAAAGCCACGGGCGAGATCGGCTATAACTTTGAAGCACCGACTGAAGGTTCCGGCGGCGACCACAACCGCCTAAGCGGCTACGTCAGCGGCCCATTGATAGAGAATACGTTGCTGGGCAGCCTCATTATTGATGGCGGCAAACGTGATGCCTGGCGTACCGAGTTATCGAAAAATCCTAATACCGATGCGCTTGAAGAGCGCGATAACCTCAATTTGTTAGGGAATCTGAGCTGGCTAATTGACGATCGGCAAAGCCTAGATTTTGATGTGACCTACACCAAAGATAATCGGGATGTAGCCTGGAACAACTATGGTGTAGCAAAACGTAATATCCAAAAAATGGATCGCCTTGGCTTAGGATTAACGCATAACGGCAGTTGGGAGAATGTCGATACGCGACTGCGTTACTACTATGAAAACGTAGAGCTGATGGATAACTCAGAGCTCAAAGGCGGCAGAGCCGATACGACACAAGATAACCACACTATTGATGGCCAAATTTCCGGCTATCTGGGTGATCATTTGCTGACAGGCGGTGGTGAGTATCGTCTTACATCTCTAAAACACACGATGAATTTACCAGGTGGGGGCGTTGATGTCAGTCAGGGGGCTATTTTCCTACAAGACGAATTTAAACTCGGCGATCTGGCATTAACTTTTGCAGGCCGTGCCGACCAGCATGAAGTCTATGGAACCGAGTTTAGCCCACGTGCTTATGCAACCTACAGTCTGACGGATAACTGGGTAATAAAAGGTGGTGTTAGCAAAGCCTACAAGGCACCAACGCTTGCACAATCAACAAGAGGTTACTCAATAGTTGACTGCCGTGGTGGTTGCCAGAAAGTCGGAAATCCCGATATTAAACCAGAGACTGCGATAAGTTATGAACTTGGTACCGCCTATGAAGCAGAACGCTTCGGGGCAGGCGTTACTCTGTTTAACAACGACATAAAAGATATGATCCAGACAGAAACACGACTGCCTGGAATGACAAGAATAAGCTACATCAATGTGAATAAGGCAAGAATTCAGGGGATTGAAACCTCATTCTGGGTCGATGTAACAGATGACCTGAACTGGACCACTAACTGGACTATTGTGGATGCCGAAGACCGCACAACCAAAATGCGCCTGAAGCAAACCCCGAAAAATACGGTTAACACGCAGCTGAACTGGCAGGCGCTGGATAACTTATCAGCCTACGTGTCCTATCAGTACACGGGTAACCAGTATCTGTTTGATAAGGAAGCCAGCAAGACACGCGGCTTTAATACCGTGGATATCGGTGCCACCTATACGCCGGTTAAAAACGTAGACCTGAAACTGGGCCTCACGAACCTAACCAACGAAAAACGGGATTACGTTGCTACCAACAACGACTACTTCCTGTCTGGACGTACGGTGTACGGCGGCGTGAGCTATAAGTTCTGATGCCAATTGCTCTAGCCCGCTAACGCGGGCTTTTTTAGCAGCAGAGAAACGTGGTGACGTCGTACTCTCTTAACAGATATGCGCCTTTAAAACGGCGTCCGGCGTAAAACGTCGGCGTCAGATCGGTCAGCAGTTCCAGCTCAAACTCGCGTTTGGTGATATCCAGCGCCACGAGTCTGGCATCCAGAAAATCGAAATAGTGCCTGACCTGCGGGTAAAGCGCCTTAAACAGGCTCTCCTTCGCTGAGAAGCTGATCGTCAGCAAACAGCTAAATGCTTCTTCCCGCTCTTGAAACCATTGGAATTCTTCGTCACCAATGATGCCGGGCCACAGCGATTGCGCACGTTCGTCGGACATAAATCCTTCGATATCCACCCCCACGCACGATAGGGCGTCGCTCCGTAAATGTGCAGCGCAGAGTACGCTGTCTTTGTTATGGCTCAGCGAACCGGCAATATTACCCGGCCACTGCGGCGAGCGGTCTTCCCCGCTATGCAGAACAAAATCAGGGTGTTCCAGCTTATTTAACACGTGTTTGGCGACACAGCGCCCAGCCAGAAATTCGGCGCGGCGTTTCGGTACGGCGCGTTCTAGCGCGTCGGAGAAAGGAATGTTCGCCTCGGCAAAAAGCGCGTCGTCGTAGGCAGACAAATGGAAATGGCAGCGAGCAGTAATACCTGGGTAGGCGGCACCGTCCGTTGCCCGTGGAAAAGTAATCCATTCAACATCATCAATAAAAGCAGAAAGCATGTTGCTCCACTCAGGCAAGCATATCGCACCCGCATTCGGTAAATGCTGCATAGGCCACGTTTAATCCCTGAAAAATGTAGGGACTTAAACGAACAATGGGCGACTTTCGCCGCCCATCATCTCGCTACTGCAAGAATGCCTGGTTACATTTACAGGGCCAAGAAGAACCCTGCGATGCAGGCGCTCATCAGGTTAGAAAGCGTACCTGCCGCAACCGCTTTCAAACCAAAGCGGGCAATATCCTGACGCCGAGTCGGTGCCATACTGCCCAAACCTCCAATAAGGATAGCAATAGACGAAAGGTTAGCAAAGCCGCACAGCGCGAACGAAATCACAGCTTTGGTATGATCCGACAGAACCTGCAAACCCGCGGCCTGCACCACATTATCCGCTTTCAAATATTCACTGAAATTCATGTAAGCAACGAACTCGTTGACGATCAGCTTCTGCCCAATAAACGAGCCCGCCACAGTTGCTTCACTCCACGGAATACCAATCAGGAACGCGACAGGCGCAAAGCACCAGCCCAGAATCAGTTCCAGTGACAGCTGCGGATAGTCAAACCAGCCGCCGATACCGCCCAGAATACCGTTCAACACGGCGATCAAGGCGATAAACGCCAGCAACATCGCGCCCACATTCAGCGCCAGTTGCATACCAGAAGCCGCACCGCTTGCCGCGGCATCAATGACGTTAGCCGGGCGATCGTCTTCATCAACAAAGCCAACCATCTCATCATGGTCGTGCGTTTTTTCCGTTTCCGGCACCATCAGTTTGGCGAACAGTAACCCACCCGGCGCAGCCATAAAGGAGGCCGCAATCAGGTATTCCAACGGCACGCCCATCTGGGCATAGCCCGCCATCACCGCACCTGCAATCGACGCCAACCCGCCGCACATTACCGCAAACAGCTCTGACTGCGTCATGTTGGCAATATACGGACGAACCACCAGCGGCGCTTCCGTTTGGCCGACAAAGATATTGGCCGTCGCAGAGAGCGATTCAGTACGGGAGGTTCCCAACAGTTTCTGCAATCCGCCACCGAGTACCTTGATGACCAACTGCATAATGCCCATGTAGTACAACACGGCGATAAGGGAAGAGAAAAAGACGATAATCGGCAATACGCGGAGTGCGAAAACAAACCCACCACCGCCAAATACTTCGAACATTTTGTCGGATACCAAACCGCCAAACATGAACGAAACGCCTTGATTTCCGTAGGCGATAACGTTTGCTACACCGCCCGTCAAACCTTCAAGAATCTTGCGGCCTACGGGTACATACAGCACCAGTGCACCGATACCGACCTGAAGAATGAAAGCACCGGCTACGGTGCGCAATCTGATAGCTTTACGGTTATTGGACAGCATAACCGCGCACAGTATCAGAACAATCATGCCGATGAGACTCATAACGAGTTGCATGTGCAGTTCCCTATAACGCGTGAAAAAAGTGAGAGCATAATAAAAATCGTGTCGCCAGAGCGGTAAGCACGCGCTGGCGAGCCGATTATAGAGATAGGCCCGTAAAGGTCGCTAATTTATGTCACAAATACATACAACATCGAACAGTCCAAAACACCAAAAAGTGATCCTCATCACAATTTTATGGTTGGTATATGAAATCGAAATGGCTGTTCTGTCTGTTGTTGCACAGAAATAAAGAAAAGCGAAAGCAAACAGGCTTCCGCTTTAGGGGAAGAGTTTCAGCATAACGGTAGCAGTGTTATGTCGGGGTAAGCCGCCCAAACAGCCTGAACGAATTCTGCCACAGCGCCTCAGCAATCTCTTCAGGCGGTTCTGCACGTAACTCACAAAGCGTTTGAAACGCGCACGAAATGCGCTCGGGTCGGTTGGGTTGCCCCTGATAGCCACTCATCGGCATATCGGGCGCGTCAGTTTCCAGCAGCAGCCGATCTAACGGCAGCCGCGCGATCGCCTGACGCGTTTTGTTCGCTCTGTCATAGGTAATGGTTCCCCCCACGCCGATGTAATAGCCCAGCCGGATAAAGGCCTGCGCCTGCGCCAGACTGCCTGCAAACCCATGAACTACGCCAGTACGCGGCACGTCGATACGGCGGAGCAATTGCGCCAGCCTGTCGTGGCTGCGTCGCGAGTGCAGGATCGTCGGGAGATCGTATTTTTTCGCCAGCCGAAGCTGAGCCTCAAGAAAGGTAAGCTGCCGCTCAAACTGCGGTTCCGGCATATAGAGATCCAACCCAATCTCCCCCACCGCCACCAGCGTTACAGGCAACTGACGCAGTTCCTCTTCCAGACGGAGCAGGTCGCTTTCCTGATGTTCAGCGATATACAGCGGGTGAAGACCCAGTGCGGCATAAAGTGGAGAGTAGGTGCGAGCGAGCGTCAACACGCGCTCAAAATGCTGAGAAGCCACAGCCGGAATAATGATGCGCTCAACCCCAGCGTCTTGCGCCAGACGCAGGCTTTCCGGTGCATCATCATAGAATAAGGGGAAATCGAAATGGCAGTGGGTATCGATAAAGCGGTGTCGTTCAGAAAGCACGTTGCTTCTCTCCGTCAAGATTAGGCCCGTCAAGATGAGGCGACCTAATCTACGCCCAAGTAATACCCTGCCAAAGCCTCATGGCAGAATCGGACTTGTCGTTGCGGTGAGGCCTCAGTGTAGCGTGGTTTTCTCTGAGGATACCTCTTCGTGCGCTTTTCCGTAACCCTCTTGCAAGACGCCGGACAGGTAATCATTACTCCCTTCCAGCCAGGCACAGTCGCTGTCAAACCAATCAGCCCACAGTGCCAGGAAATTCCCTTTCCACTGTTTCCATTTGCCAACAACGATATCGCTATTCATCATAACCCTCCTGATAAACTGTCGAAATGCAGCAAATACGCGGGTCGTATTAGAAGATAGTGTGCCGGTAAAATATGACAGCCGCGTGGCGCGGCTGTGTGCTCTGTATGACATTTCTTTCTGTGGAGAAAGAATGAAAGAAGGTGCTGTGCTACGGCCGTTTTCGACCCGTGAACAAGCTAACCAGAAACAGAATAATACCGACCACAAAGACGATTTTCGCCGCGCCAGCTGCTGTACCGGCCAATCCGCCGAAGCCCAGTGCTGCCGCGATCAGTGCGATAACTAAAAATATAATGCCCCAACGAAACATACGCTCTCCTTACCAGACAAAAAATGAAAAATCATGGTGGTCATCCTGACGCGCTTCATGCGTCCTGACTGCGTATCCACAAGTGGTGTTTTATTGTGCGGATTAGGTAGGGTTATCCGCGATTACGGATAACCCTGTACGGTATGGCGACGGTTATTTCACTGCCAGGTCGTTCTTGACGCTTTTCACGCCGTCAACGGCCTTCGCAATACTTTCAGCCCGATCGGACTGCGCTTTGCTGTCCACCTCGCCGCTCAGCTGCACGACGCCAGCCTGCGTTTCGACTTTCACTTTACGGGACGGAACAATGTCATCTGCCAGCAGTTTGGCTTTAATCGTGCTGGTAATCACAGCATCATCGGCATAAGCGCCAACCGATTGTGATTGGGAATCTTTCACCTGCAGTTTATCGCTGACGGACTGGACGCCCTCAACCTGCGTAGCGATTTGCACCGCACGGGTGCTCAATTCCTGACTACCGACAAAGCCGCTCAGCGTGACGACGCCATTTGATGTTTCAACGGAAATGTCGCTGCTGGTAATCGATTTGTCTTCCAACAACGCACTCTTCACTTTTGCTGTGATCGCGCTGTCACTGACGTAGTCAGATGCTTTATTGGCGGAGCTATCGATTTTTGCACCAGTTGTGTCCGCGATACGTTCTACTTTCTGCCCTAACGTTTCCTCAGCCATGGCACCGCCAGCCAGAATAGAACCCAGAGCAACTACGATCAGCGATTGTGTCAATTTGGTCTTTTTCATCGATGTCTTCCTTCTTATGCTCTTCTATAAACCCGAAATAACCGATTTGGGTCACGTTAACGCCTGCACCGTCATCAGCAAATCAAGGTGATAATGACGTTATCAATACTCCGATGATTCCCTCTACTTGCATAAAAAAATCAGAGTATTGAATTGCAAAGGCGAAACAAATCAAAATAATGAACCAACTTAAATTGCACTAACAGTTGAACAAGCTAAATCAGTTAACACGCTGTTAACTATAGCCTACAGAATGGAAAATCACAGGGGAGCAAGGGAATATGCGCAGCAATTCAGATTTGTCTGTTGCACTGAAGCGAGAAATCACAGCAGGGGAAAAAGCAGGGTAATACATTGTTTTTAAATACATTTAAAAATAAAAACACCCGGCACTTTTGGCTTAAAGCCAAGCATAACCGGGTGATGATTATTTTAACAATGTGGTCACGATGTAAACGCCACAGTCACGATAATTTTCATGAAACCGTAGCGCCACCGATTAAAATTAATGCTCGCGCGTTTGGTGGAACGTCACTTCTGGATAGCGTTCCCGCGTCAGGTTCAGGTTCACCATCGTCGGAGCGACATAGGCCAGATTATCCCCGCCATCGAGTGCCAGATGCAGTTCGTTCTTACGCTTAAATTCTTCGAATTTCTTCACATCGCTGCACTCAACCCAGCGCGCGGTAGAAACGTTCACCGACTCGTAAATCGCCTCAACGTTGTATTCCGTTTTCAGACGGGCAACGACCACATCAAACTGCAGCACACCGACAGCCCCAACGATCAGGTCGTTGTTGGTCAGTGGACGGAAGACCTGCACCGCGCCTTCCTCAGACAGCTGTACCAGCCCTTTAAGCAGCTGTTTCTGCTTGAGCGGGTCACGCAGGCGGATACGACGGAACAGTTCCGGCGCAAAGTTGGGGATACCGGTGAATTTCATGTCTTCACCCTGTGTAAACGTATCGCCAATCTGGATAGTGCCGTGGTTATGTAACCCGATGATATCGCCGGGGTAGGCTTCTTCAATGTGGGAACGGTCGCCCGCCATAAAGGTCAGCGCATCTGAAATCACCACGTCTTTGCCCGTACGCACCTGACGCAGCTTCATGCTCTTTTCATATCTCCCGGACACCACGCGCATAAACGCCACGCGGTCACGGTGTTTCGGGTCCATATTGGCCTGAATCTTGAACACAAAGCCGGTGAATTTCTCTTCCGCCGCCGTTACTTCACGGGTATCCGTTTTACGCGGCATCGGCGCAGGAGCCCAGGCGACTAAGCCGTCCAGCATGTGGTCAACGCCGAAGTTACCCAGTGCCGTACCAAAGAAGACTGGCGTCAGTTCACCAGCCAGAAACGCGTCCAGTTCAAATTCGTGCGATGCTCCTTTCACCAGCTCCAGCTCGTCACGCAGCTGTGCAGCCAGCTCTTCGCCAACGGCAGTATCCAGTTCCGGGTTATCCAGCCCTTTAACGATGCGCACTTCCTGAATCGTATGGCCTTTACCGGTCTGATACAGATAGGTTTCGTCTTTATAAAGGTGGTACACGCCTTTGAACAGTTTGCCGCAGCCAATCGGCCAGGTAATTGGCGCACAGGCAATCTTAAGCTCGCTCTCGACTTCATCCAGCACTTCCATCGGATCGCGGATGTCACGGTCAAGTTTGTTCATGAACGTCAGAATCGGGGTATCGCGCAGACGAGTGACTTCCATCAGCTTACGCGTACGATCTTCGACGCCTTTTGCGGCATCGATCACCATCAGGCAGCAGTCCACCGCCGTCAGCGTGCGATAGGTATCTTCGGAGAAGTCTTCGTGCCCTGGGGTATCCAGCAGATTCACCAGGCAATCACGGTAGGGAAACTGCATCACGGACGTGGTGATGGAGATACCACGCTGCTTTTCCATCTCCATCCAGTCGGATTTCGCATGCTGGTTCGAACCACGCCCTTTTACCGTACCGGCAGTCTGGATCGCCTGTCCGAACAGCAGGACCTTTTCGGTAATCGTGGTTTTACCGGCATCGGGGTGAGAAATGATAGCGAACGTTCTTCTTTTGGAGACTTCGCGGGCGTATTCACTTGGAGACATGATTTTCAGGTTTCTTTTGTTAGCCACCCGGCGTCAGCATCAAGTCAACAACACACCGATGTCAGATCGTCAGGCAAAGCGGAAATAAACTGTAGCCGAGCATTTTCCCTGATTTAACGTGCAGACACAATCGGTGATGGTATAAACAGCGCGGAGATATCATGCTCGCCGTCACCGTTCTGATACCACCATCAACAATTACGCCATAAATCATTTATAAAGTTATCATTTATCTTTGCCGATAATATTTGGGTCAATATTTAACCATTTGATCGCACTTAAGGAGAGAGTATGAGCTTGTCTGTAAATAATACGGGTTATAGCAATTCTCAGGCCCAAAGCACCGCGACATCATCGACTACAGCACAATCCACGACAACAGAGTCCACTACGGCCAGCAGCGACATCACACGCATCATCGATCCTATTACCGGAAAAACCGTCACCTTCCCCAACAATATAAAAATTTCTGCGGAAGCGATGGCTCGATTGAAAGAAAATGCCGGCAAGCCCCTACATCCTGACGTGACCAAGATAGATGAAAATGCGCAGCGGACAGAGGCCCAGATCCGCGATCTCGCGCGGCAAAGAAACGTCTCCGGTCCCAACCCGAATATCAATCTATCGGTTGATCCCATCGGCACAAACGAAATGGCGCTTGAGCTCTGGTCAAATAACCTCAAAGAAGACAGCGGCATCAGTAAAGAAGAGTTTGTCGGTCTGGTTCATCAAGCACTGTCGAAACCATCTGATGTGACAACATGGAGCTATACCACTGATAGCATCGAAATCACGCTAAAAGCCGCAAAGCTGGAAGAACTGAAAAACCGCTATGTGGATAGCAGCGCTCACCAGAAAGCCGATAAAGATATTCAGGATTTCATCAAACACCAGTCTGACGCGCTGAGTAATCTGGAAAAAAACATCCTACAAGATGAGTATCAGCGCAGCGTCGACGCGGGAGACACCGATAAGGCCAGCTCCACGTTTCTGGAATTGCAAAAAAATGCGGAAGGCACATCGGCCACGCAGGTTCAACGGCAGCAAATCTTTTCTCTTGCAGCCTCGACACCTGCTAATTCGCTGTTTGACAGCTTTCGTAACTATATCTCTGCAACGGCGTCTGACCGCTATACCCAAAACGATCATCTCTCCGTCATCAGCAAATTTCAGTCTCACTGGTTCCAGTTTCAGCAGCAGTTGAAATAGCACACACTCCCCGTACAAACGCTCGGTTTGTACGGGAGCCATTGCGTGTCAGAGGCCTTTCTCTTCCTCGTCCTTTTTCACTACCGTCCCGTCGTTCGACCGCGTATCGCTCTCTGCCTCATCCCCTTCTTCTTTCACTGGCGTACTCGCCGTGAGAAGGTAAGGCGACTGCTGCCAGCGGGTACGGCGATTCTGCAAGAGCGTGCGGGTCAGAATGATGCCAATAGCCAATGAAAGCAAAATCATCAGACGCAAAATATTGGTGGTGTTATCGACCTGTCTGGCTTCGGTCGCCAGTACATGCGTATCTAAGGTAATCCGCAGGAAGCCGATCGGCCCTTCTTTTCCCTCAATCGGCTGCACCAGCTGGTGATTAAAGTAGCTACCGACCCGATTGCCATCCAGCGCCAGCCTGTCTCTCAGTTGCACCTGCTCACCGATATGCGCCACCAGCGAGCCGTCCTGCTGATACACGCCGGCATCCAGAATGCGGCTGTGATCGGTAAGCTGTGTGAGGATGGTATTAATTTTTTGACTATTATCGTCCACGCTGCCCATCAACGGCGAAAGGCTGTAAGCCACCTGTCTGGAAAGCGTACGCGCCAGATCTTCAACCTGTTCAGATCGCGCCATCTGGTGGCTCAAACTGAAATAGGACGCACCTTGCATTAATACCACTAGCAGAGCGAGGCAAATCAGCACAATTGCCGTGCGGTGTAGACGAAATTTCACCCGGGCGCGAACCATGATAATCCTTACACGATTTGGATACTTTCATGTTGCCAGAAGCGCCGACGATAGGATAGCTTGTTGCCCAGTTTTTGGAGGGATATGTTTGGTCGACGCCGCATCCCTCTTTATCGCACGACTTTATCGCACTACTGCCAGCAGAGGATTTACCCCATGTCGAATAGTCTGACCTATCGTGATCTCCCTGATGAGATCAACTGTTGGCCGGGACTGCCACTATCACTAAGCGGTGACGAAGTGATGCCGCTTGACTACCGCGCTGGCGACACCGGCTGGTTGATCTACAGCGACGTTCTCGATAAGAACCTGATTTCCCGCTACCAGCGTAAGCTGGGGAGCGCGATGGTGATCGTGAGCGCCTGGAACGTGGGCGATTATCAGGTCGTGCGTTTAGCCGGCACGCTGACGCCGCGTGCAACCAAGCTGGCCCACGAACTGGGCATCGATGTCGCGGCCATGCGTAACGCGCCAACGCTGCGTTCGCCGGGTTTATTGGTGATGGACATGGATTCCACCGCGATTCAGATCGAATGTATTGATGAAATCGCCAAACTGGCGGGCACAGGTGAACTGGTCGCTGAAGTCACCGAACGCGCGATGCGTGGCGAGCTGGATTTCGCGGCCAGCCTGCGCCAGCGCGTAGGAACATTAAAAGGTGCCGACGCCAATATCTTACAGACGGTGCGTAAAACGCTGCCACTGATGCCGGGCCTGCGTAATATGGTTAGCCAGCTTCAGGAAGCAGGCTGGCACGTCGCGATTGCATCAGGCGGGTTTACCTACTTTGCTGATTATTTGCGTGATGAATTAGGTCTGGTCGCCGCCGTTGCCAACGAATTAGGCATGCAAGACGGCAAGCTGACCGGCGATGTCATCGGCACGATTGTCGATGCAAAATATAAAGCGACCACGCTGCAACAGCTGGCGGAAAAGCTGGAAATCCCAATGCATCAGACCGTTGCGATTGGTGACGGCGCGAACGATCTGCCGATGATCAAGGCAGCCAGCTTAGGCATTGCCTATCACGCCAAACCGAAGGTCAATGAGCAGTCTGCGGTAACCATCCGTCATGCCGATCTGACCGGCGTGCTGTGCATCCTGAGCGGCAGTATGAGACACGAAAAGCGTTAATCAGTGGGAGGTGAGACGTGGCAAAAGCCGTCAAACGGGCGTTTGTATGTAATGAATGCGGGGCTGACTACCCGCGCTGGCAAGGGCAGTGCAGCGCCTGCCATGCCTGGAACACCATTACCGAAGTCCGTCTGGCCTCGGCGTCAACATCACGTTCCGACCGTCTCACCGGTTATGCGGGCGAAAGCGCTGGCGTCAGCCGGGTACAAAAGCTCTCGGAAATCAGTCTTGAAGCCCTGCCGCGCTTTTCCACCGGTTTTCAGGAGTTTGACCGCGTTCTGGGCGGCGGCGTCGTTCCGGGCAGCGCGATTCTGATCGGCGGTAACCCTGGCGCGGGTAAAAGTACCTTACTGCTGCAAACGCTCTGCAAGCTGTCAGAGAACATGAAAACCCTGTACGTCACCGGGGAAGAATCCTTGCAGCAGGTTGCGATGCGGGCGCATCGTCTCAACCTGCCGACCCAAAACCTCAATATGCTGTCGGAAACCAGCATCGAACAGATTTGCCTGATTGCCGAGCAGGAACAGCCGAAGCTGATGGTGATCGACTCCATTCAGGTGATGCATCTCGCGGATATTCAATCGTCACCCGGCAGCGTGGCGCAGGTGCGTGAAACCGCCGCCTACCTGACGCGCTTTGCAAAAACGCGCGGCGTCGCTATCGTGATGGTCGGCCACGTCACCAAAGACGGTTCACTCGCTGGGCCGAAAGTGTTGGAACACTGCATCGACTGCTCCGTGCTGCTGGATGGCGATGCCGATTCCCGCTTCCGCACCCTGCGCAGCCATAAAAACCGTTTCGGCGCCGTTAACGAGCTGGGCGTGTTCGCGATGACGGAACAGGGTCTACGCGAGATCAGCAATCCGTCGGCAATTTTCCTCAGCCGCGGTGACGAAATCACGTCCGGCAGTTCAGTCATGGTGGTGTGGGAAGGTACGCGTCCGCTGCTGGTCGAAATTCAGGCGCTGGTGGATCAATCGATGATGGCCAACCCGCGTCGCGTGGCGGTCGGGCTGGAGCAAAATCGCCTGGCGATCCTGCTGGCGGTATTACATCGCCATGGCGGCTTGCAGATGTCCGATCAGGATGTATTCGTGAATGTCGTCGGCGGCGTTAAAGTCACCGAAACCAGCGCCGACCTAGCGCTGCTGCTATCGCTGGTTTCCAGCTTCCGTGACCGCCCGTTGCCGCAGGATCTTGTCATCTTCGGTGAAGTCGGTCTGGCGGGCGAAATCCGCCCGGTTCCGAGCGGCCAAGAGCGGATTACCGAAGCCGCCAAGCACGGCTTCAAACGCGCCATCGTTCCTCATGCCAATATGCCGAAGAAAGTCCCTGCCAGCATGCAGGTGTTCGGCGTGAAAAAGCTGGCCGACGCGCTGGCGATCCTCGACGATCTCTAAACAAGCCTCAGAAGGCCATCCGTCCCCTTTCATCCTGAACTAAACAGGGGGAAAGAGTAGCGGATGTTGCCCTGTTCTGTGGTATTTTGTTTAGTAAGCTAAACAAGAGTGCTGCACCATGTCATCATTTGATTACCTGAAATCCGCTATCCGGCAGAAGGGTTGCACCCTACAGCAGGTTGCTGACGCGACCGATATGACCAAAGGCTATCTCAGTCAATTACTTAATGCCAAAATCAAAAGCCCTAGCGCCCAGAAGCTGGAAGCGCTGCATCGCTTTCTTGAACTGGAATTCCCGCGCTACGAAAAGAGCATTGGTGTCGTCTTCGGTAAGTTCTATCCGCTACACACTGGCCACATTTATCTGATTCAACGAGCCTGTAGCCAGGTCGATGAACTGCATGTGATTTTAGGTTACGACGAACCGCGCGACCGCCTGCTGTTTGAGAACAGCTCGATGTCACAGCAGCCCACCGTCAGCGACCGCCTGCGCTGGCTATTGCAGACCTTTAAATATCAGAAAAATATTCATATTCACGCCTTCAATGAGCAAGGAATGGAGCCTTACCCGCACGGCTGGGATGTGTGGAGCAAAGGAATTCAGGCGTTTATGCAGGAAAAAAGCATCACGCCGAATTTCGTCTACACCAGCGAAGAGCAGGATGCCGCACAATACCGTGAGCAACTGGGCATCGAGGCCGTCCTGATCGACCCGCAGCGCTCCTTTATGAACATCAGCGGTTCGCAGATTCGTCACGATCCCTTCCGCTACTGGGACTATATCCCGACCGAAGTGAAGCCGTTCTTTGTGCGTACCGTGGCCATTCTTGGCGGCGAATCCAGCGGTAAATCCACGCTGGTGAACAAACTGGCGAATATCTTCAACACCACCAGCGCCTGGGAATATGGCCGCGATTACGTGTTCTCCCATCTGGGCGGCGACGAGATGGCGTTGCAGTATTCCGACTACGACAAGATAGCGCTGGGTCAGGCACAGTACATTGATTTTGCAGTGAAATATGCCAATAAAGTGGCCTTTATCGACACCGATTTTGTCACCACGCAGGCGTTCTGCAAGAAATACGAGGGCCGTGAGCACCCGTTCGTTCAGGCGCTGATCGATGAATACCGCTTCGATCTGGTGATTTTGCTGGAAAACAACACGCCGTGGGTGGCCGACGGGCTGCGTAGCTTAGGTACCACCGCCGCCCGCTCGGAGTTCCAGGATCTGCTGAAAACGATGCTGGCTAACAATAATATCCCGTACGTTTACATCAAAGAGTCGGACTACGATTCGCGTTTCCTGCACTGCGTGGAATTGGTACAGCAGATGCTGGGTCACGATCGCTCGCCTGAACCGCTCAAAAGCTAGCGCGTGTCCCACTGCCAATGGCGGGAGGGGGTAATGATTTCCGGCAGCGGAATATCCCAGCTTTCCACTGGCAGTGCATCCACCTGCTGACAATCGTGGGCCAGACCGATCGGGTAAGGCCCACGCGACATCTGGTTGCGATACTGCAACGTACGGTCGTAAAACCCGCCCCCCATACCCAGCCGCTGCCCCAGATGATCAAACGCCACCAGCGGCGTCAGCAGGATGTCTAACAGCGGTAACGGCAGCACCTGACGCACATCCAGGCGCGGCTCCATAATCTTCAGACGATTGCGTACCAGCTCAGTGTCCGGCGCATAGCGCAGGAACAGCAGATGCCCGGTGCGAAACGGATGCAGAACCGGCAAATAAACGCGTTTCTCCTGCCGCCACAGCTGTTGAATCAGCGGGTTCGTATCCAGCTCGCCATCAAATGACAGAAATACCGCCACGCTATCTGCCTGTATGATTTTCGGATGCGCCATGACGCGCTCACACGCCTGTTGCGCAAAACGCGACTGCTGCTCTGACGTCAGTAAACGCCGATTCTGCCGCACAGCCTGACGAATTTGCTGACGCGATGCTGCCGTAGAAGAGAGTGAGGTATCGGGAAGTGCCGATGAAGATGAATCAGAAGATGACATGGGCTGCATTCGCCACGGGTCAAGAATGATAAAAGAAAGGGAATCTCCGAGATGCCGCCGCAGGCTGTAACCCTTGAACCCTTGGTTCAAGGTGAACATAACGTCGCAGTCTTAAGGCTTCTCGGACGAACCGAGCGTGCTCACCAACCGCAGAGCATTACATTCTGTTGGTATGAAATATCGGCTCAGGGGACTGGCCCGCTGACAAACATCTCAGAGAAATTTTATTCGTTACTCGCGATAAACCTTAGCACGTCTTATCGCGTAAAAACACCGTACTTTTGTCAAAATACGACGTTATTCAAATTGTGCACCCTGACGTTCGGTGATCTTGCCCTGCTCCAGCAACGCCTGTTCGATGGTCTGCTGCAACATACGAATACGCTGTTCCATATTCGACGCATAATCACGCGTCTTACCCCGTTCCTGCGCCAGCTCATGGCACACGTTCAGCGCGGCAATAAACACCAGTTGCTCAGTGTTTGTGACTCTAGTGCGAACTTTAAGATCTTGCAACCGCTGGTTAAGATCTTCCGCAGCCTGATTCAACGCATCCTGTTGTTCTGGCGGGCAATTCACTCTTAACGAACGGCCAAAAATTTGAATATCTACTGGTTGTGCAGACATACCACCTTCCTGCCTTTTGTCGTTCTTGCGCCTGCGTGCCGCATAGCATGAGCATTACCCGTTACATCGGGCTCGTTAAAGCGGGCGCAACTATATATAGCCGAGATCTAAGATACAAGCCCTTTCTGGTATCGAAAGGGAGCTTGGTGGTAGCATAGCACGAACCAATCCAGCCAACGATGACGAATCCGCATGTCTATAGAGAATACGTTTCCCGCCTATGAAGGCCTTGACCAACTGCTTCACCAACAGCAAGTCGCGCTGACCGCAGCAGAAATGCACGGTTTGATCAGTGGGATGCTGTGTGGTGGAAACCATGACGATAGCTGGAGAACGCTGGTTTTTGAACTGACTAATGAAGGCATGGCGTTTACCCAGACGCTGTCGCAGCCGCTTCAGGACCTGTACCAGGCTACGCGTGAAGCGCTGGAAGATGATGGTTTTCTGTTCCAGCTTTTCCTGCCGGACGATTCGCTGGATAGCGTGAGCGTTTTCGATCGCGCTGACGCGCTGGCGGGCTGGGTCAACCACTTCCTGCTTGGGCTGGGCGTGGCTCAACCGCAGTTGAACAAAGCCAAAGGTGAGCTGAAAGAAGCCATCGAAGATTTACGCAACATCGCACAGCTTGGCTACGACGAAGATGAAGATCAGGAAGAGCTGGAGCAATCGCTGGAAGAAGTGATTGAGTATGTTCGCGTTTCTGCCATTTTGTGTCATACCGAGTTTACCAGCCAGCGCGTTGTGACTGCGCCCGAGCAGCAAAAACCGACGCTGCATTGATTGTTATGCAAGGCAGAAGGGAAAGGTAACCGCACGGACTACTTTCAGGAGCAGGTGATGAATCCACAAGAATTTCTTCGTCGTCGTCAGGTACTGTTGGAAAAAATGGCACCGGGCAGCGCGGCGATTATTTTTTCTGCGCCGGAAGCGCAGCGCAATGCCGACAGTGACTATCCTTATCGTCAAAATAGCGATTTCTGGTATTTCACCGGCTTCAACGAACCGGAAGCCGTGCTGCTACTGGTAAAAAGCGATGCCAAACATCATCACAGCGTGATCTTCAACCGCGTACGCGATCTGACGGCCGAAATCTGGTTTGGTCGTCGTCTCGGTCAGGAAGCGGCACCCGCCAAACTCGGCGTTGACCGCGCCCTGCCGTTTGGCGAAATCGGCGCACAGCTGCATCTCTTATTGAATGGACTGGACGTGGTGTACCACGCGCAAGGGCAGTACGATTATGCCGACAAGCTGGTCTTCGCCGCGCTGGACACCCTGCGCAACGGCACCCGTCAGGGTTTTGCTGCCCCTGCTACACTGACCGACTGGCGCCAATGGGTTCATGAAATGCGCCTGTTTAAATCACCGGAAGAAATCAGCGTAATGCGCCGCGCCTGTGAAATTACCGCATTGGCCCACACGCGAGCCATGCAGAAATGTCGCCCCGGCATGTATGAATATCAGCTTGAAGGCGAAATTCACCACGAATTTACCCGTCACGGCGCTCGCTATCCTTCTTACAACACCATCGTCGGCAGCGGCGAAAACGCCTGTATCCTGCATTACACCGAAAATGAAACACAAATGCGCGACGGCGATCTGGTGCTGATTGACGCTGGCTGTGAATACAAAAGCTATGCTGGCGACATTACCCGCACCTTCCCCGTGAACGGTAAATTTACCGCGCCGCAGCGTGCCATTTACGACATCGTGCTGCGCTCACAGCTGCGCGCGCTGGAGCTGTTTGGTCCGGGTCGCAGCATCCGTGAAGTGAACGAAGAAGTGGTGCGCATCATGGTCAGCGGGCTTATCAAGCTCGGCGTGCTAAAAGGTGAAGTGGAAGAGCTGATTGCCGAGCAGGCACATCGCCAGTTCTTCATGCACGGCCTCAGTCACTGGCTGGGTCTGGACGTACACGATGTAGGCAATTACGGCACCACCGATCGGGGCCGCCCGCTTGAACCGGGTATGGTACTGACCATCGAGCCGGGTCTTTACATCGCGCCTGATGCCAAAGTACCACAGCAGTACCGTGGAATCGGTGTGCGTATCGAAGATAACATCGTGATCACCGAAAACGGCAATGAAAACCTGACGGCTGGCGTAATCAAAGACGCTGATGCCATCGAAGCGCTCATGGCGCAACGGCATGATAAACAACACTAAGCAGCCCTTTCAAAGGACAACAGCATGGCGGTCATGATTGTCGGTGGCGGGATGGCGGGCGCAACGCTGGCGCTGGCAATATCGCAGCTTTCGCAGGGCGCAATCCCGGTTGACCTGATCGAGGCACACTCGCCACTCGACAAGGAACATCCGGGTTTTGACGCACGCGCCCTCGCGCTGTCTGATGGCACACGTCAGCAGCTCGCAGCGCTGGGCATCTGGCAAGCGCTGTCGGGTAATGCAACGGCGATAACCGACATTCACGTCAGCGAACGCGGGCACGCCAGCGTGGTGAACCTGAAGGCCTCGGACTATCACGTTCAGGCATTAGGCCATGTGGTTGAACTGCACGACGTCGGACAACGCCTGTTTTCCCTGCTGCAACAGGCACCGGGCGTGCGTCTGCACTGCCCAGCCAAAGTCGTGGCCGTCACGCGGACGCAGGATAATGCGACGCTAACGCTGGACGACGGCACTGAGCTAACGGGTCAATTACTGGTCGCCGCGGACGGTTCGCGCTCCATGCTGTCGCAGTCCTGCGGCATTCAATGGCAGCAGCATGACTATGATCAGATCGCGACCATCGCCAATGTGACAACTGCCGAACCCCATCGCGGCCGCGCGTTCGAGCGATTTACCCCGCACGGCCCGCTGGCGCTCTTGCCGATGAGCAACGGGCGCTGCTCGCTTGTCTGGTGCCATGACAAACACCGTCAACATGAGGTAGATGGGTGGAGCGAAGCCGAATTTCGCCAACAGCTACAGCAGGCTTTCGGCTGGCGTCTGGGGCAGTTCACCCATATCGGCGAACGCCACAGCTATCCGCTGCGCTTACTCACGGCCAGCCAGCATATTAGCCATCGGCTGGCGCTGGTGGGTAATGCGGCACAAACGCTGCACCCGATTGCCGGACAAGGCTTTAATCTGGGGATTCGCGATGTGATGTCGCTGGCGGAAACCCTCGTCGATGCGGCAAAAAACCAGCAGGATATCGGCCAGTACACGGTACTCAACCGCTATCAACAACGGCGCACACCCGATCAACACAGCACGGTGGCGATCACCGATGGACTGGTCAGGCTGTTCGCTAACCGCTATGCCGCGCTGACAATCAGCCGTAATCTGGGTCTGATCGCCATGAATAACCTGCCGCTGATGCGCGACGCCTTTGCTCGTCGCACGCTAGGCTGGGTAGAACGTTAATTAAGCTCGCCAACAGGAAAAGACGGAAATGCAATCATTCGACGTGGTTATTGCCGGTGGCGGTATGGTCGGTCTGGCGCTAGCCTGCGGCTTACAGAGCAGTGGCCTGCGTATCGCCGTGCTGGAGAAACAGGCGACCGAACCTCAGCCGCTCGGGAAAGACCATGCCCTGCGCGTCTCCGCCATCAATGCCGCCAGCGAATGCCTCTTGCGCCATATCGGCGTCTGGGAAAATCTCGTGGCGCAACGCGTCAGCCCTTACAACGATATGCAGGTATGGGACAAAGACAGCTTCGGCAAAATCAGCTTTAGCGGTGAAGAATTCGGCTTTTCCCACCTTGGGCATATCATTGAAAATCCGGTAATTCAGCAGGTGCTGTGGCAACGCGCCTCACAGTTAAGCGATATAACCCTACTCTCCCCCGCCTCGTTAAAACAGGTCGCCTGGGGCGAGAACGAAGCCTTTATTACGTTGCAGGACGACAGCATGCTGACCGCCCGGCTAGTGGTCGCTGCGGACGGTGCGCATTCGTGGCTGCGCCAGCATGCGGATATTCCGCTGACCTTTTGGGACTACGGCCATCACGCGCTGGTCGCCAATATTCGAACTGAACACCCTCATCAATCCGTTGCGCGTCAGACGTTTCACGGTGACGGTATTCTGGCGTTCTTGCCGCTGGACGAGCCTCACCTTTGTTCAATTGTCTGGTCGCTTTCACCGGAGCAGGCTCAGGCAATGCAAAGCCTGCCAGCAGAAGAATTCAATCGTCAGGTCGCTATGGCGTTTGATATGCGCCTGGGGCTATGTGAACTAGAAAGCGAACGCCAGACTTTCCCACTGACCGGCCGCTACGCTCGCAGCTTCGCGGCACACCGGCTGGTGCTGGTCGGCGACGCAGCGCACACCATTCATCCGCTGGCGGGGCAAGGCGTCAATCTGGGTTTCATGGATGTCGCCGAACTGATTGCGGAAGTGAAGCGCTTACAGGCGCAGGGCAAAGACATCGGCCAACACCTTTATCTGCGACGCTATGAACGCCGCCGCAAACACAGCGCCGCAGTGATGCTCGCCAGCATGCAGGGGTTCCGCGAGCTGTTTAACGGCGATAATCCGGCGAAAAAGCTGCTGCGTGATGTCGGTCTGGTGCTGGCGGATAAATTGCCCGGCATTAAACCCACGCTGGTACGTCAGGCAATGGGTTTACACGATCTGCCAGACTGGCTTAGCATCGGAAAATAATAAAACCAGAATAGATAATAAAGCTCGCCGCCTAAGCGGCGAATTATCAATAACGTTTTCATCTTAATTAAATCACTAATTTCTTTAGCCATCTCCTTTGTTATTTAATCGATCATTATTTTTTGTTTATATAATAAAGCCATCATCAAAACATAATTAGCAGAGTAATAAAAAACCGCCCCGCACAACTAATTGTAATTTAAAACAATCAATTATGGTATTTTGGAAAGGATATCTTCCTGGCAGGAATCCTATTTCTTATTAAATAGCCGAGTTCTTCTTTTATTTAATAAAGATTTACGTTATAACGTCTCTAACAAGGATTTTTTAACAGGGAGTTACACGAATGGCTAATTCTATTTTCATGAAGATCACCGGAAAAATTCAGGGACTGATCTCTGAAGGGTGTTTAAGTATCGACTCTGTAGGAAATAAACATATCTCTGGTCACGAAGATGAAATTTTTGTTTATGCCACAAATTACGACTTATCAAGAGATCGACACGTCAATCATCACCCCTTTTCCGTAACCAAAGTCGTTGATAAATCCACACCGCTCTTGCTCACCAGCATCGCCAACAATGAGCTAATGGAAGTTGAATTGAGGTATTACCGCACCTCCGCCAGCGGGACCCAAGAGAACTACATGACAATCACATTGAGAGATGCGTCTATTGTCAACCTCTCTAATCAAAACCCCAACTCATTGACACATAACGACATGCAGCCATTTGAAACCCTGAGTCTGCGTTATGAAAGCATTACCTGCCAGCACAATATTGCAGGGACATCGGGATACAGCATATTAACTGAGAATATGTACTGATAAACCATGAATAAATTCAATGATATTATCAACGAATGCGACCTTAGTTTTTCTGATTGGGGAAAGAACTACCCACGTTGGTCGCCTATTGACTTCGTTTGGTGGAAAACATTTGGCGGTGATGATTATTTAAATAAATACAAGGATAGTTATATTATTTTCCATAAAGAGAAAATAAAAGATATTGCTCGACAATATAAAATACCAGCAACGCTCCTTGCTTTGGTTGCTCGTTCCGAAGCCGGAGGTATGGTTGATTATTTCAAATATCCAACATTATTTGGCAGACAGGTGGTTTATTCTTACGGTGGTTGGTCAGGAATGGAAAAAATCATACCGCCTCCAGAGAAAACATCAATAGGTATTATCGCTATGCAAATTAGGGTGGTTGCCGAAATTTTCGGCAAGAATCCCAGTGAATTGAAAAATGCTGAAGCAACGTACATCTCCATTTGTCTAAATAAAGATAATTTCAATCTTACGATGGTCGCACGCCATCTTTATGAGTTAATCAATTACGACTACCCTGGTGCTGACACGTTGAACCTAACAGACGAGCAGTTTATTCTTGCTGGTTCACGCTATAATAGAGGCATTGAACGCAGTCACAGTGATTTTATTCGTTCGATAAATGCAGAAAAAAGTTTGGTAGATGTAAGGGACTGGACGTCATATGGTAGAAGAATGTTAAGTCATCGCGAAAAAGTAACAAAATTGCTTTATAGCAGTACAACTGTTATGCAAAGGCCGTAGCATAAACATGCAGCCAGGAGAAATATCAATGTCACGAGCAAAAAAATACCTCTATCATGTTTATTTTTATGCCTATTCCGCTTTATGCCTTTTTTGGATCAATGCTTTTTCTACCACTGAGTATGAATGGATGATAGATGGTGACTCAGTTGCAGATTTCTGTGAGGTTCCAGAAGGCGATACTGATGGTTCTTTCAGTTTTATCATTGTTCCTTTATCTATACCCTTTTTTCTGGCTAATCGCCTTCTGATTGAACGAAACATACTAAGAATAATCACCTATCTTGCGATACTTATGTATCACTCATACCGTTTCTATACACGAATCAGTCTTTGTCCAAATTAGTCTATTTTGAATAAACTATAAACCAATAAAATTGACGAATTGAATAAAAAAGACAATAATATGTTGAAATTTAAATACAGTGACTTTATAAAAGCAATATTTTTACTATTTATCTCAATTGGCATATTTATTATTTTCGCAGGATTCTTCTACGAAGAAAGTTACCACTATAAAAAAGATGATCATTTTACACATTATACTTTAACTCTAGATGAAGTAAAAGACATATCTATTATTTCTGACAACTACGAATTTTACTATTACTCACCAGATGGCACGCGGCGATTAACCAATGGCGTAGTTTTTTATAACCCAATGCCTGAGCGTAAAACTGAATTGGTAAAATACATAGAGACGCTTGGATTTAAAAAATCCAAAAGCATCCCATGGAGTTACGGAAATATAAGTGAAGTATGGATAAAAGGACATGATGAGGTTAATTTAATGCAAGATGATAAAAACAGAACGATTGATATCTCATTTATTAAATAGTAAGATTAATTTTTCATCAGAATTCAAAAAGGAATTTGAAAGCATGTTAAAAAAAAATCACATCGATAACATCTATTTTTATTCTTATTCTGCCTTGTGTCTTTTTTTAATCCATGCTTTTTCTACAATCGAATATGAATGGCTATTTGGTGACAGCTCACTTAAAAATTTTTGTGAAAACCCGAGAAGTTATTCTGATAGTTTTTCAAATTTCATTATCATCCCTTTGTCTATACCTTTTCTTTTGGTTAAACGAACACCACCAAGAATAATTACTTACCTTGTTATTCTCATGTATTACTCAGGCAGTTTCTATACACGTGTGACTATCTGCCCGTACTGGTAACACATTCTGTCGAGTGCAAAACTCGCCGCCGCAGCGGCGAGTCTGGTGTATTAGGCATCGGGTCCAACTCTGACCACTAATTTACCGAAGTTGCGGCCATGTAGCAGGCCGATAAAGGCTTCGGGGGCGTTTTCCAACCCGTCGACGATCTCTTCGCGATATTTGATCTTACCTTCTTCCACCCACGGCGACACATCCTTCCAGAACTCATCGAAGCGATGACCATAATCATCAAAAATGATGAATCCCTGCATACGGATACGCTTTTTCAGGATAGTCCCCGCCAGTAGCGGTAAGCGGTCTGGGCCATCAGGCAACCCAGTAGCATTGTAGCCAGAGACTAATCCGCACACCGGAATACGCGCCGAGGTATTCAGCAGCGGCAGCACGGCGTCAAAGACTTTCCCGCCGACGTTTTCAAAGTAGATATCGATTCCCTTTGGACAGGCTTGTTTCAGTTGTTCAGCAAAATCATCCGCCCGGTGGTCGAGGCAAGCATCAAATCCCAGTACTTCAACCGCATAGCGACATTTTTCCGCGCCCCCCGCCACGCCAACAACCCGACAGCCTTTCAATTTCCCGAGCTGCCCAACCGTCGCACCAACCGGGCCAGTCGCGGCAGCCACCACCAGCGTTTCACCCGCTTTAGGCTGGCCGATATCCGTTAGCCCCATATACGCAGTGAAGCCCGGCATACCCAGCACGCCCAACGCGTAGGAAGGATTTGTAGGCGACTGACCCAGATTGGTTAATCCTTTGCCGTCGGAAATCGCATAATCCTGCCAACCGCTGAAGGACAGCACCCAATCGCCGGTCTGATAATCTGGGTGTTTTGATTCCACCACGCGGCTGATTGTCCCGCCGACCATCACGTCATTCAGTTCGACGGGTTTAGCATAAGAAGGGGCGTCGCTCATGCGGCCACGCATATAAGGGTCAAGGGAGAGAAACACCGTACGCAGCAGGATATGTCCTGAATCGACCGGTGGGATAGGCTGCTGTTCCAGACGGAAAGTCTCTTGTGTTGGCGCGCCGTGCGGGCGCTGAGCCAGAACCACACGGCGGTTAATTTGATCGGTTTGCGGCATAATATCCTCCGTTAAACAAAGCGTGTTGATAAAATCACTTCGTTAACAATAGGATCTGTTCTTTCATCTGGCTACGCAAACCGTGCGGCGTTCATTATGCCGTTTTGCTTTTTTCGTAACGCGACATGCGATCCAGATACCCCATGACCAGTGCAGACAGCACAAACGTCAAATGGATAATCACGTACCACATCAGCTTGTTATCCGGGATATTACGGGCATCCATGAACACGCGCAGCAGATGGATCGACGAGATAGCGACAATCGAGGCGGCAACTTTATTTTTCAGCGAGCCGGAGTCCATCTTACCGAGCCAGTTCAGCTTTTCTCTGCCTTTGGAGATATCCAGCGCCGAGACAAAGTTCTCGTAACCGGACAACATCACCATCACCAGCAATCCGCCGACCAGCGTCATATCGATGAGTGACAGCAGCACCAGCACCAAATCTGCTTCAGCGATATCCAGGATATTAGGCAGGACGTGGAACACCTCCTGGAAAAACTTGATCGCCAGCGCCAACAATCCCAGCGATAGCCCGAGATAAACGGGGGCAAGCAGCCAGCGCGATGAGTACATCAGATTCTCAATAAAACGTTCCATAACTCACTATATGCGGGTGGAAAAGAGGGAAATAATAGCGAAAAGTCCTGCTGTGGTGTTAATCAATTCTTGAGCAGAATGCACCATTTACAGAATGCTCTGCCCTGTCTTGCCCTCAACGATGATTTCCGCGTTTTGTGATCGGACCGGCCCCCACCTTCAAACCGATGCCGTCCTCCTGTCGCTCGTGGCACGCATCTGAAGGTTCACCCTTTTTCACCTTCCTACACTGTCTAGCGCCAGCAGGTCTGGCAGCAATCATACACTGCACTCTACATTCAGAGCCGAATACAGGCTTACCACAAAATAAAACAAGGGGTTACGCATGAGCGATCCTATTTTCCTTGGTATTTTCTGGCACTTCATCGGAGCGGCCAGCGCGGCCTGCTTCTATGCACCATTTAAGCAGGTCAAAAACTGGTCGTGGGAAACCATGTGGTCACTGGGCGGATTTTTCTCGTGGATTATCCTGCCCTGGTGCATCAGTTGGTGGTTACTGCCTGATTTTTGGCGTTATTACGGTTCATTCGATATGGCGACCCTACTCCCCGTCTTTCTCTTCGGCGCGATGTGGGGGATCGGCAATATCAACTACGGCCTGACGATGCGCTACCTTGGCATGTCGATGGGCATCGGTATCGCTATCGGCGTGACGCTGATTATCGGCACGCTGATGACGCCCGTCCTGCAAGGCAAGTTCTCCATTCTGTTTGGCTCGGCAGGCGGACGCATGACGCTACTGGGCGTGCTGGTCGCGGTCATTGGCGTCGCGATTGTCAGCTATGCCGGTTTACTGAAAGAGCGTGCGCTCGGTATTCGCGCCGAGGAATTCAACCTGAAAAAAGGGCTGATTCTGGCCGTGATGTGCGGCATCTTCTCCGCAGGAATGTCCTTTGCGATGGATGCTGCGAAACCCATGCACACCGCAGCACAAGAGCTGGGGATCAGTGCACTGTATGTCGCACTTCCCAGCTACGTGGTGATTATGGGCGGCGGTGCCATCGTCAACCTAGGCTTCTGTTTCATCCGTTTGGCGACCTGCAAGGGAATTTCATTAAAAGCCGATCTGGCACAAGCCAAACCGTTGCTGATTGCCAACGCACTCTTCGCCATTCTGGGCGGCGTCATGTGGTATTTGCAGTTCTTCTTTTATGCCTGGGGACACGCCAATATCCCAGCCGATTACACCTACATCAGTTGGATGCTGCACATGAGTTTCTACGTATTGTGCGGCGGCATCGTCGGGTTACTGTTTAAGGAGTGGAAGGCCGTGGGGCAAAAACCAGTACGTATGCTGGTTCTCGGCTGCGTGGTCATTATTCTGGCAGCGAATATCGTCGGGTTAGGCATGGCCGCGTAAGCGCCCTATCATCGCGTTCGGTATCATCAAAGCGAGTACCGAACGCGATGACAATAGCGTCAATCAACTGGCGGAAAAATACGTTGAGCCGTTGATGTGTATTCCTCTCTATATCCTGCCCTGGTAAAAACGCCATTTCTGCTGCTGTATTTGCCCTCGTAGAGTGAAATACCGGTGAAAGATGAGAATAACGCGCTTCCCAGACGTACGGAAAACAAGATACGACAGCGTATTTTGGGCTAACATCGGGATAGCGTTTTACTTCACTGACTCAAGTATTGGTAATCACTGAACCTATGTTAGTTAATGTCTATGTCGCACATGACGATAAGCCCGTGTTTGAAGAGTTACCTGTCCGGGAAATCGAGAAGGACACTTACGAATTGCTGTCTTCTCCCAGCCTTGCATTAAACCTGGCGCGTGGAGATATTTTCCGCATTAAAGACAAGCATGCGCACCCGGAAGTGTTAAAAAGAGGCGGCAATTTTTGCATTCATATTTATGCCGATGAGATCTCCCCTGAAAACATCACCTGTTTAGAGAATGATGTGGTTAGCCAGTTGAACGGAACATTAGACGGCGTATTTCAGGGAAATCTGACATTGGCCGTTCCGGCAAGAAATGGGATGGATAAGATTGCCGACGTTTTCGACGCCTTTCGCGAAAAAACAGGCATCGAATGGTACTTTGCGAATATTTATAAGAACATTGACGACGATGAAGACGAAACGCTTTTAAATTGGTGGCTGGATAGCTAGGTGCCCACGGCTAGCCCCTCAGGTGAAATAACGTATTTTCGAACATTCCGGCATGCACGAAAAGCGACAGCGGACTTAACCATGCAAAATGCAGATCGAACCCTACCCAATGCGCGACAGAAACAGACCTGCGATAAGTACCAATTACCGCAGCATCCTCCAGAAGACATGGTCGCGATTGCTTTAGATACCTTACAACGCTCGCCCATTTACGGAACCCGAATCACATTGCCAGAAAACGGCACGATAAGCTGGTTTATCCACTGTGGCGAGCATTCATCCGAGAGCGGTTTTTATCAGGCTCTTCACACCAGTCATTTAGCGGACACGCTGCCTGAAGTCGTACCGTATCTCTTTTTACCCGAAGGGACGAAATTCATTATCGATCGAGCAGGATATGAAGACGTTTGGACGGACGAAACAGAATAGATGACGTTTTCTGCCTCTGCCTAAATCCATCGTTTCCCCGTTGAATGCCTTTCTCGTCGTCATACGGTGCGAGAGGCTATTGTTCATGGAGAAAATTGTTCGTGGGTAAGATCGAAACCGTTGATTTATTAGAAGCAGTTGATTTATTAATAGTGCGATACTTAAATAATAAGCATCGCACTATTTCACATTATCTAAAATAAAATCACAGCCTATCGTGAAGCACTCAAAGGAATCTCAGGATCAGGTTCGTGAGTCATTCGATTACGTAAATCACGGCGAATAATCTCAATAGACCAGAACCAAATGAGATGGCCTACGATTTCTGATACATGCTCATACCAAGGGAGAACAAACAGAGATGGCGTAAGCCCCATCAATGGGAAAGAAATCATATGGACAAATAATTGAGCCAGCGCACCAGCCAACAGACCTTGCCATAATTTTATTTTAGGAAATACTTCTGCAACAACGCAGTAACCTACAGCGAAAACAATAGAGAAAATAATATGCGTCACACCCACCCAATTGAATACGTGGCCGGCAAAGGTATAAACCGCCGCATTAGGGTCAACAACCCCAAGCCAATCGCGTAAAAAGATGTAGGGAGGGTTAAGAAAATTACGAGAGCAATCAATTTTCTCGGCCGCTCTAATCAGTGATTCTGGTGCACAAGCACCGGTAAACATATCAGTAGGACTACGTGGAGGAAGCGGGTTTTCTGCGCCCCACTTAACGAAAGATGAAACAATACCTGCAATCAAACCAATAAAAGCAGCTAATCCATAGCGTCTCCGGGAGGGAGATGTTTGTTCAAAGAAGTTCATTTTTTTACCAATCTAACCATTAAAGGTTATAGTCTTACATAGACATCATGTACTTATAAAGAGGTTAATTGATATATCGAACAATCTCTCTAGGTTATTTTGTTATTAGGAACGCAGTTTTAAATTTTATAAAAATAAAAAGAATAAATCACACGTTTATTTTTTGTGAAACTTTTATTCAATCATTGAAAAACCAGATTCTCTAACATGTCTAAAATGTATATCCCAAATGATGCGAAAGAATAATAATTCACCAATAATATTATCAATAAGAAATAACCTGGTTATTTTTTTGTGAAAGAATAACAGTTCAGTCACTCATCCTCTCGCCCTGCATTCCTCTCACTCAGAATATTTCCTCACCTCAAAAAAAGCTGATATTCATTTTCGGCAGTTCGAGGGGATGAAAAATCTAGCACGCTTCATTCTCGCTTGTTTATTAATCAATGCCGAACCAATCCGGGCGCTGATGTTCCTCACGCCCGTGTAGCGATAGGCAATCCCCCCTGTCGCAGAGGCGTAACAACCTTTCGCATATATATTTTTATGGAATTGAAAATCAATTTTTATTCTTTTACATGCATAAGGCCACCCTTTAGAGTAGCGAAAAGACCGCCGTGTATGGCCTCATGTCATTGGTAAGGGACACAGGGAATGGAAAAAAATCATCCGCAAGTTACGACTCTCGCCGCAGGGTTACTCTCGTTACTGTTTGCATTCAACCCCGGCGCGTACGCGGCGGAAACCGGAGAAAAACCGGTGTCTGGCGGTATTCTGAATGTTGGATTGGGCAGCGATACGCCGATTATCGACCCACACATTACGGCCTACGGCGTTACCGCGCTGATTGCGCGTAACGTGGTGGATTCACTGGTAGGACAGGCGGAAGATAACCGCTTTACGCCCTGGCTGGCGGAAAGCTGGAAAATTAACGACAACAACACCGAGTACACCTTCCACCTGCGCAAGGACGTGACGTTCAGCGACGGCACCAAGCTGGATGCGGAAGCGGTGAAATACAACATCGAACGTATTCTCGATCCGAAAACCACCTCCAGCTACGCAAAATCGTTGTTAGGTCCTATCGATAAGATCTCAACGCCGGATGATTATACGATTGTGCTCCACTACAGCTCACCGTTTGCGGCGCTGTTACAAGGCCTGAGCCTGCCGTATCTGGGCATTCAATCACCGACTTACCTGAAGAAAACACCAAACACTAGCACCACCGTGGTGGGTTCCGGTCCGTTTATTCTCGATTCCTTTGTGAAAGGCAGCGGCAGCAAGCTGACGAAGCGTCCTGATTACAACTGGGGACCGGGTTATGCCAAGCACACGGGACCAGCCTATCTGGACGGTCTGGTGTTCAAATATCTGCCGGAAGCGTCGGTTCGCCTCGGCGCACTGAGCAGCGGTCAGATTCAGGCGATTGACGCCGTACCACCGGCTAATTTCCCGACGGTGAAGCGCAATCCGAAGCTGGAAGTGATCACCTATGAGAACCCGGGCGTTAACCGTGTACTCTATCTCAACACCACCAAAGGCCCTTTCCAGGATGTCGCGGTGCGTAAGGCATTCCAGAGTGCAGTGGATACCAACGCGGCGGTGAAAGTCGCCTTCTTCGGTACGCTGAAAGCCGCCGATAACGTGCTCGGCCCGGCCACGCTGTACTACGATCCGAGCGTTGCATCCCGCTGGGGCTTTGATGTGAAAAAAGCCAACGAACTGCTGGATAACTCAGGCTGGAAACAGAAAGACGGCGAAGGCTTCCGAACCAAAGATGGCCAACGCCTGAGCGTCAGCTTCGTTTACGCCTCAACCAACGTTGAAGCTGCGGATGTCGCGCTGTTCCAGGCGGTGCAATATCAGGTGAAGCAGGCAGGCTTCGAAGTCAAACTGACGCCGGTTGATGCGGGTGAATTCACCACGCGCACCAATGCCAACGAGTACGATATCGCTTCTAACTTCTTCGTGCGTGCAGAGCCGGATATTCTGCGTACCGTCTTCGATTCAGCCTATGCACCACCGAACGGCAACAACTTTACGCGTATCAGCGTGCTGAATGACAAGCTGAGAAAAGCCATCGGCGCGGGCGAAGCAGAACGTAAACAGCTCTATAGCGAAATACAGCGTGAGGTCATCGATCAGGCGTATGTTGTTCCGCTGTATATTCCTGCCTACCAACTCGGCCTGTCCAAACAGGTACAGGGCATAAGCTGGGCCACCAACGCAAAACCGAACTTCTATGATGTCTGGATTAAACGTTAATCTGTACGCGATAGGTAAACGTCTTTTCACTATTCTGGCTGTGCTCTGGGGCGCAGCCACATTGACGTTTATTGCTGTCAAACTGATCCCCGGCGATCCGGTCGCCATTCTTAGCGGCGGCGATAACGTGGTGGATGAAGCCTATCGCGCCGTGCTCATCAAACAATTTGGACTCGACCAGCCGCTGTGGGTGCAATATCTGCGCTACTGCGGACAGGCGCTACAGGGTGATTTTGGTGTCAGCTATCTTTATCGCCTGCCAGTCGGCAGCGTGATTAGCGATGCGATGCATGAAACGCTACCGCTGGCGCTCGGCGGCCTGATTCTGGCGCTGCTCCTTGCCATCACCAGCGCACTGCTGACCGCAGGTCGCTATGGTGTAATGCGTACCAGTGTGTCCTGGCTGGAACTCACGCTGCTTAGCACGCCGGTCTACTGGATTGGTATCGTTCTGCTAAGCCTGTTCAGCTTTCGTCTGCAATGGTTTCCGGTCACGGGTAACGATGGCGTCATGTCGCTAGTGCTGCCAGTCATCACGCTGAGCCTACCGATTGCCGCTATTTTGAGTCAGGTGCTGCGCGACGGTCTGGAAGATGCACTCTCCCAGCCGTTCTCGCTCACCGTGCGCACGCGCGGCGTCAGTGAAATTCGGCTACGCTTCCGCCACGGTTTACGCCATGCGGCGCTGGCCGCCTCAACGCTGACCGGCACGCTGCTGGCAAGCGTACTCGGCGGCTCCGTGCTGACCGAAACCGTCTTTGGCCGCGCGGGTATCGGGCAGGTCACGCTGAGCGCGATTGAAAACCGCGACATGCCGCTGGTGCTGGGCGTCGTCATGCTGTCCGCGTTCCTGTTCGTCGTTATCAACCTGCTGGTAGATGCGCTGTACCTCATTATCGATCCCCGCTTACGCAAGAAGGCGAGCGCCCATGAGTAGTGAACCGATGCCCTTCACGCAGACACCCTCAAGAAAAACCTATCGCAGCCCGTGGCTGAGCACGCCGACGTTGCTGCCTGCGGCTATCGTTTTCCTGCTGGCGCTGGCGGTCTTTTTCCCCTCGCTATTTACCAGCCGTACCGCCGACGAAATGGATATGGGCGCGGTATTCCAGTCGCCGAATAGCACTTACTGGTTCGGCACCGATCAGCTGGGACGTGACATTTTTTCCCGCATCGTTCACGGCACCTCGCTGTCGCTGGGGATTGGCGTCGGCGCGATGCTGATCGCCTGCTTCGGCGGCGTGCTGTTTGGCACGCTGTCGGTGCTCGCACCGCTGCGCATCCGGCAGGTTCTGGTACGTCTGCTGGACATCATGCTGGCGTTTCCCGATCTGCTGTTGGCGTTGCTGGTGATCGCCGTCCTGGGACGCGGACCGGAAAACACTATGCTGGCCGTTGGTCTGGCGGGGATTGCTGGCTATGCGCGTTTGATTCGTTCTCAGGTACTGCAAGTCAGGCTATCCGGCTACGTTGAACATGCGATTGCGTTGGGTGAACACCCGCTGTATATCGTCTTCCGCCACATCATTCCCAATACGCTGCGCCCGCTGCTGATTGTCGCCACCATTGGCGTCGGCCACGCGGTGCTGTCCGCCTCGGCGCTGAGCTTTCTCGGATTGGGCGTCGTCCCACCGACCGCCGAATGGGGCGCGCTACTGGCTGACGGACGCAACTTCCTTGATATCGCACCGTGGGTCAGCCTGCTGCCCGCCAGTGTCGTCGCGCTGTCGGTGATTTCCATCACGCTGCTGGGACGTCGTTTACAAGCCATTTTGGCAAAAGGAGAGGCACGATGAGCCTGAACACACATTCTCACCCCTCTCATTCATCTTCAGAAACGTCCGCAAAAACGCCGCTGCTGCGCGTAGACGGCCTGAGCGTCACATTTCCCAGTCCTTTCGGCCCCGTTCGTTCGGTTAAAAACCTTTCTTTTCAGGTGAATGCCGGAGAAATTCTGGCGCTGGTCGGCGAATCGGGTTCGGGGAAATCCGTCACCGCCCGCACGCTGGTGGGTCTGGCCGGTGAAAACGTTGACGTACAGGCAAACGCGATTGAGCTCACGCGCCATGATGGTAGCCTGTGTGATTTACGCTATCTGACCGACCGCGACTGGCGGGCGATTCGTGGCCGTGAAATCGGCTTTGTTTTGCAGGATGCGCTGGTGTCTCTCGATCCGCTGCGCAAGATCGGGCAGGAAGTCGCCGAACCGATTCTGACCCATCGCCTGTTGCCTCGCCAGCAGATTCCCGCACGCGTCGCCGAACTCCTGACGAAGGCGGGCATTCCCGATCCAGAGAATCGCGCAGCGCAGTATCCGCATGAACTGTCCGGCGGGCTACGTCAGCGTGCGCTTATCGCTTCCGCGTTGGCGGCGGGCCCACAGCTGCTGATTGCTGATGAACCCACCACCGCGCTGGACGCCACGGTGCAAAAGCAGGTGCTGAAAGTCTTCACCGCATTAGCGCAGGCTGGGCACGGCGTTTTACTGATCACCCACGATCTCGCCGTTGTCGCAGAGGTAGCGGATCGCGTCATCGTGATGCAGCAAGGAGCGCTGGTAGAAGGCGGTGAGGCGAAGCAGATCCTGTCCGCGCCGACGCATCCCTACACCCGCAAGCTGCTGGCGGCGATCCCGACCGCGTCTACCCGTGGAAAGTGGCTGGCTGGTGCTGACCCTTTACAGAGCGGCATTGCACCGTCACCCGCTTCTTTGGCAGCCAATCACACCAACACCGGCGACGCCATTGCACTCACGGCGGATCGGATTGCGGTGTCGTTCAAGCGCCCTGACGGCAGTCGGATGCAGGCCGTCAATCAGGTTTCTCTCCAGATCAAGCGCGGCGAAACGTTGGGCATCGTTGGGGAATCCGGTTCGGGGAAAACCACGCTGGGCAAAGTCATTCTGGCGCTGCAAAAGCCGGACAGCGGTGAAGTCCGACTCGCGGACAATGCCTGGAGCACGTTAACGGAACGCGAGCGCCGACCGCTGCGCGCACGCATTCAGACGATCACGCAGGATCCGCTCAGTTCGTTCGATCCACAATTTACCGTCGCCCAGATCCTGAACCAGCCGCTGCGCCTGCGTCGCGATTTGAGCGATGATGAGAAACAGCGGCGCATTCTGACACTACTGGAGTATGTCGGCTTGACGCCCGACTTGCTGAGCCGTCGTCCCAGAGCGCTGTCTGGCGGGCAACGCCAGCGCGTCTCGATCGCACAGGCGCTGGCTTCAGAACCCGAGATTCTGATCTGCGACGAACCGGTCTCGGCGCTGGACGTCACCACACAGGCGCAGGTGCTGGATTTGCTAGTGGCGTTGCAACGCCAACTGGGGCTGACGATGCTGTTCATCTCCCACGATCTAGGCGTGGTACAGCATATGAGCCATCGCATCGCGGTCATGAAAGACGGGGATATCGTAGAAACGGGGCCGGTCGAGCAGATCTTCAATCAGCCGCAGCACCCTTACACGCGCCTGCTGCTTTCAACGGTGGCGGAGTAGCGCTGTTGGCGTGTAGTGGCACGCTGAATTTGGCGAATGGGTAATCTCAGAGGACAGGATTAAGGGTTTTGGTAACCGGCTTCTTTTTGATGCTTGACGGTCAGGATCACTACTCTGTCAGTCAGTTCATCATGGCGGTAAAGCATCACGTACCCGCTGCTGCCGAATTCGATCACCAGTTCCTGATATTCAAGAGGGAGATGTTCAACGGGTCGCCCGATATTCGGCAGCGCTTCTAACTGACGAATGCCCCGAATCAAAACTTCAGCGGCCTTTTTCGCAGCCAGCGCATTTTTGTTTTTTAGAAAATCCTGCAGACGCTGCAAATCACGTCTTGCGCGTTCTGAAACAATCACTTGTGGCATGCAGGCGCATCCTGTTCACTCCCAGAACCCCAGGATTCTAACCAGGTGACCGTCTCATCGGCGGTGATGTGCTCGCCAGTGCTCTGGTATTCCTCCCACGCGGCCAGCGCCTCTTTACGGTACTGACTGCGTTTTTCTTCACGCTTCACGTATTCGGTGATGGCTTCCAGCATTAGCGCATGGGCTGAGCTATGGCGGTCATCGGCCAACGTTTTCAGTCGTTCTTTAATGTCCTGATCGATGCGCAGCGTCGTGGTTTGGCGTGGCGTGTCAGCCATGATGTGCTCCGATTAATATCACTGGTGTCACCAATGATATTAACCCTGAATGATGCGGGTGTCACTCCACATTCAGGAAGCGCTGGCGGTAGGCGCTGGGTGAAACGCCGAACGCCTGATGGAACACCACAGAGAAGTAGTTGCTGTCTTCAAAACCGCACAACGCGGCAACGTCGCCGATGGTTTGCAGGTCATAACGCAGCAGCTCCATCGCCTTGCATAGCCGCAGCTGGCGCAGGTAGTGCGGCACGCTCATGCCGGTTTGTTCTTTAAAGCGCGAACGCAAGCTGCGGGCGCTGAAGTGGTGCTGTTCGCAAAAGGCTTCAAAGCGGAACGGTGCTGCGATACTGGCACGCAGCGCATTCATCAACATATCCAACTGATGCGCATCGGCCAGCTGTGGGCTATCCGGCGTGTGGCGATAGCGCGCCGCCAGCAGCGCAATCTGCAGCAGCAGCGCTTCACTCAGTTGCAGCGACAGCGCATCCGACTTCATACACTCCTGCCTCAACGCATCCACCTTCTCGCGGAGGGTATCCATGCCTTCCGAGCCTAAACACCAGTGGCGCTGGCTTTGTGGCAGCTCCCCGCCCGGCAGTAACGCTTGCCAGTCGGCAGATAGCGTCAGGCGATTGCGAATATAGAGAATGTTGTCCAGTTCGAGCCCGTGGACGGATTCATAGCTGTGGCGATCGTTCGCGGAGACATAGAACATATCGCCGCGAGTAATGCGGTAAGGCACATCATTCCAGAGGTGCAGGCCATTGCCACGCCAGACAATCACCAGTTCGTCGAAATCATGATGGTGTAGCGGAAACACAGGCTGTGGATGCCGTTCGGCAACCATCACGGCATTCTTGTCGGTGAGGAAATAGTCTTCAGTCTGTAATTTCAAACCCCGTATTACTGTCGTCATTCCCTCACCCGCAGTTGCCGTTACCTACTCTTCACGAGAAAACGCCTGATGGCGCAGTGACTTAGGTGCCTGCGAGAATGCCTTGCGGAATTGCGTCGAGAAGTGATTGCTGTCGCTAAATCCACAGGCGTGCGCAATAGTGGTGATGGAATCATCACTCTGCTGCAACCGCCGACGAGCCTCCAGTAATCTTAACCGATTCAGATAGCGTTGTGGCGTCATACCGGTGTGTTGTTTGAGCTGACGGTGCAGCGTTCGCAGCGGCAGCGAGAACTGATCGGCCAGACTGCCCCAGTTTACCTCTTCGCTGTAGTTGTTTTGCAGCCAACCCAGCAACGCCTGTACCCCCTGACGCTCGGAGCCGTTGGCCTGCGTCTGGAAACAGTGTTGGCGCAGTTGTACCAGAATGTGCAGAAACAGGCTCTCGCTGGCGGCAATCGCTTCCGGTGCATCGCTCTGCGCCAGCTCCGCCAGACTGTTCATCGACTGTTTCAACTGCTGCATCCCCGCCGCATTCACCTGCCATTGCCCTTGCCACTCGCCGTTCGGGCCATACGGTAAAAAGGCAGCGATATCGGAAAGGAAGCGGAATCCGCGCGGCGAGCGGTACAGCATGTTGGTCAGGCACAGCCCTTCGACATCTTCAAACAGATGCCGATCGTTATCGCGAACGAAGAATACCGAACCGCTGCACAGAGCGTAGGGCTGATCGTTAAACACATGGACGCCAGCACCCTGCTCCACCAGCACGATTTCCCAGAAATCATGATAATGCTCAGGAAACGCCGCTTGTGGGGTACGCGGCTCCACCGCAACCGTTACGGCACGCGAAGTAAAAAAATCATCACCACGAAGTAACGTCATTTCAGTTCTCCATTCAGCCTCTGGCAAAAGTGCAGCCTTTGAAAAAGGGTAGTCAGAAGCCACAAAACCGGCCTTCAAATACCGTCGCCCACACGCCATCTGACTGCTCTTTTTTTAAGATCGCACCGCCTAATTGATTGAAGTGTGGCAAGGATCACACCGCTTTTTCCCTGATTTTTTCATGGTTATTCCCTGAATAATTTCCCAGATTGTGAGCCCTTTCACGGTCAGCTTTGTCATTTTGCCAGCCGCCTGTTGTAGATGGCACTCATAGGAAGGTGTCTTCTGTTACCGCTCCTTACACTGCAACACATCCAACAAGTAAGGAGTGCGGCTATGGCGGTGAAGAATATCGTGGCGGTGGATTTAGGTGCATCCAGTGGTCGGGTCATGCTGGCAACCTTGCACACCGCAACGCAGCATCTGACGCTGAAAGAAATTCACCGTTTCAGCAATACGCTGGTGTTTCAGGACAACCATCACCAGTGGGATCTGGCCGCGCTGGAAGGCGACATCCTCACCGGATTACACCAAATCGATGCCATGGGTATCACCCCCGATAGCATCGGGATAGACAGCTGGGGCGTGGACTATGTGCTGCTGGATAAGGACGGGCAGCGTGTTGGCCTACCCTATTCCTATCGCGACCACCGCACCGACGGCGTGATGGCTACCGTCACCGCCGAGCTGGGGCGTGAGGCGATCTATCAGCGCACCGGCATTCAGTTCCTGCCGTTTAATACGCTGTACCAGCTTAAAGCACTGTGTGACACATCATCTGACGATCTGAATCAGGTGGCACACCTACTGATGATTCCCGACTATTTTCACTATCGTCTCACCGGAAGTCTGGTCTGCGAATACACCAATGCCAGCACGACCCAACTGCTTAATCTGGAGCAGAAAACCTGGGACAGCGAACTGCTGGACTATCTGGGCATCCCGCGCCGCTGGTTGAGCGATCCGGTGCAGCCGGGACACGCTGTAGGGAACTGGACAGCGCCAAGCGGACAGCAGATTCCCGTCACCGCTGTCGCCACGCACGACACCGCCAGCGCGGTGGTCGGCGCACCGTTGCTGAGCCGCGACAGCGCCTACCTCAGTTCCGGCACCTGGTCACTAATGGGTATCGAGAGCGACACGCCGTTTAACAGCCCGCAGGCGCTGGCCGCCAATATCACCAACGAAGGTGGCGTGGATGGCACCTATCGGGTACTGAAAAACATCATGGGGCTGTGGCTGCTACAGCGCGTTTGTCAGGAGCGTGACATCAAGGATTTAGGCGCGCTGATTCAGTCCGCCGCCGCTCTGCCCGCTTTTGTCAGTCTGATTAACCCGAATGACGATCGCTTTATCAATCCGCCGTCCATGCATCAGGCGATCCGCGACTATTGCCGTGAGCACGGCCAGCCCGTGCCCCAAAGCGATGCCGAACTGGCACGCTGCATCTTCGACAGCCTCGCGCTGCTCTACCGACAGGTGGTACTGGAACTGGGCGAACTGCGCCACGCGCCAATCCGCCAGTTGCATATTGTCGGCGGCGGCAGCCAGAACGCCTTCCTGAACCAGCTGTGCGCCGATGTGTGCCAGATTCCGGTTCTGGCCGGGCCGGTCGAGGCCTCGACGCTTGGCAATATCGGCTGCCAACTGATGGCGCTGGACGCCGTCACCGACCTTGCCGCATTCCGGCACATGCTGACTCATAACTTCCCTCTGCATCGCTATACCCCGCGTGCGGAGAGTGATTTTGCCGGGCACTGGCGTCGTTTTCAGGCGCTCAGCCAGCCAGAAACCGCCCCACAGGGCAAAAAGGAGACTACGCAATGAGCACACCAATTGAAACCGCCTGGCAACTGGCAAAAGCGCGCTACGCCAGCATGAATATTGACGTAGAGGCCGTGCTGGAACAGCTCGACCAGATTCCGGTGTCAATGCACTGCTGGCAGGGCGACGATGTGGCCGGATTCGAGAACACCGGCGGGCCACTCACCGGCGGTATTCAGGCCACCGGCAACTACCCCGGCAAAGCGAGCACGCCGGATGAACTGCGTGCCGATCTGGAACAGGCCTTTGCGCTGATCCCCGGTCCCAAACGGCTGAACCTGCACGCCATCTATCTGGAATCTGCCCAGCCCGTCGCCCGCAACGAGATTGCCCCCGAGCATTTCAGCACCTGGGTTGAATGGGCCAAGCGCCACCAGCTTGGGCTGGATTTTAACCCGACCTGCTTTTCTCATCCGTTGAGCGAGGACGGCTTTACCCTGTCGCACCCGGACGAAAAAGTACGCCGCTTCTGGATTGAACACTGTCAGGCCAGCCGCCGGATTTCCGCCTACTTCGGACGCGAGCTCGGCACGCCGTCTGTAATGAACATCTGGGTGCCGGACGGTATGAAAGATTTGACCATCGATCGTCTGGCGTTCCGCCAGCGGCTGCTCAGCGCACTGGATGAGGTCATCGCCGAGCCGCTCGATCAGGCACATCATATCGACGCGGTGGAAAGCAAGCTGTTCGGGATCGGCGCGGAAAGTTTCACCGTCGGCTCCAGCGAATTCTGCCTCGGCTACGCGGCCAGCCGCGGCACCGCGCTCTGTTTGGATGCCGGACACTTCCACCCGACCGAAGTGATTTCCGACAAGATCTCCAGTGCGATTCTGTACGTTCCGCGTCTGCTGCTGCACGTCAGCCGTCCGGTACGCTGGGACAGCGACCATGTGGTACTGCTGGATGATGAAACGCAGGCCATCGCACACGAAATTGTGCGCCATAAACTGCTCAACCGCGTGCATATCGGACTCGATTTCTTTGATGCCTCGATCAACCGCATCGCCGCCTGGGTCATCGGCACCCGCAATATGAAGAAAGCCCTGTTGCGCGCGCTGCTGGAACCCACGGAAACGCTGCGCACACTGGAACAAAACGGCGATTACACCGCGCGTCTGGCCCTGCTGGAAGAGCAAAAATCGCTGCCGTGGCAGGCCGTGTGGGAACACTACTGCCAGCGTCATGACGTCATCCCGGGCAGCGAATGGCTGCAACAGGTGCGTCAGTATGAAGAAACCATCCTCACTCAACGTCAAGGGTAAGATTATGCAAGCAATTCTCTCTTCCTGGTTTGTACAGGGAATGATTAAAGCCACCAGCGACATGTGGCTCAAAGGCTGGGACGAACGTAACGGCGGTAACGTCAGCCTGCGCCTGACGGCTGAGGATGTGACGCCTTATGAAAGCGATTTCTACCCGCAGCCGCGTCATGAAGCCCTTTCGCAGCCGATGCCTGCGCTGGCTGACTGCTGGTTTATCGTCACCGGCTCCGGCAAATTCTTCCGCAACGTGCGGTTGGATCCGGCAGATTCACTGGTGGTGTTGCAGGTCGATAGCGACGGTAAAGGCTACCGCATTTTCTGGGGGCTCACCAACGGCGGCCTGCCGACTTCTGAACTGGCTTCGCATTTCCAGTCGCACATTGTCCGTATGGGCGTCACTCACGGACGCGACCGCGTTATCATGCACTGCCACGCGACCAATCTAATTGCCTTGAGCTATGTGCTGGAGCTGGATACCGCTAAGTTCACCCGTGAACTGTGGGAAGGCAGCACGGAGTGTCTGGTCGTCTTCCCGGATGGCGTGGGGATTGTGCCGTGGATGGTGCCGGGCACCGATGCCATTGGCGATGCCACCTCCGAACAAATGAAGCGCCATTCGCTGGTGCTGTGGCCTTTCCACGGTATCTTCGGCACTGGCCCGACGCTGGATGAAGCTTTCGGCCTGATCGATACCGCCGAGAAATCCGCCGAAGTGATGGTGAAAGTGATATCGATGGGCGGTAAGAAACAGACGATCTCAACCGAAGAGCTGATCGCGTTGGGTAAACGTTTCGGCGTCACGCCAATGGAAGCCGCGCTGCGCGTGTAGCAGATTTTAAGCATAAACTACTTTCAGCATAACATTACCTTCAGCCTCAACTCGCCACGGCCTCACCGCCGTGGCGTTCTGCCAACGACTACGGGGGATTCATCCATGTTGCGTAAGGCTTTTGTGATGTCAGTTTTTCCTGACAGCCACGATGAATATCAGCGTCGCCACAATCCTATCTGGCCGGAACTGGCCGAGGTGCTTAAGAATCACGGTGCACACCACTACAGCATTTTTCTGGATAAGCAGCGCAATCTGCTGTTCGGCTATGTCGAGGTCGAATCCGAAGCACGCTGGGAAGCGATTGCACAAACGGACGTCTGCCAGCGCTGGTGGAAACACATGAGCGACGTCATGCCCGCCAACCCTGATAACAGCCCGGTTAGCGATGCGCTGGAACCGGTGTTCTATCTGGACTAACGCATTCTCTGAACCACGCATCATCGTGTAGCGGTAATAACATTACCGCTGTGTCATTATTGTTGAAGCTATAAAAAAGAAATAATGTGTCATTTAATTAATGAATCCCGTTACCTATTATTTTTAAGTTACATACCCTAAATAATTCAAGTTTCAGGAAGGCGGCAAGCGAAGGAATCCCGATGAGCTTACTTGAGTAAGTGATTCGGGTGACTGAACGCAGCCAACGCACATGCAACTTGAAGTATGACGGGTATAAATAATTATCGATTATTGATGGCAGTCACATTTTATTTTTCCTATTTGTGAAATATCCATCTTTCACATTAAAAATAAAAACATTTATTAAAACAATCCTTAACAACCGCCCTTCATTTAAAAATAATCCATTGCCAGTTTAAAAATAAACAGAATTTAGTGTCGCCATAATGAATCTGATTATTATTAAGTTCCGTTTATTCACCAACCTCTCTTTATCGAATTAGGTATTATAAAGATCTTATTTTCTTTGCCGTTATCACTACTACCTTCTCTCTATAATCAATAAGAATAACGATGAAATTTTCCCAACTCACAGTGTTCTCTAAGTTATTACTCGGTTTTTCCGTCCTGATAGCCATGATGTTGTTATTAGGTGTGGTTTCACTACTTCAGCTTAGCGTTAATAATAACCGTATTGATGGATTAAGCAGCAGCAGCCTGCCCGGCGTGCGATATAGCCTGGAAATGCGCGGCGCGTTGTCTGAAACGCGTTTGCAGCAAATACAATATATCGACTCCAAAACGCCTGAAGAGCGCGAAGGTCATCGCAAAGAATTACTGCAAAATGCCGATGCCTTTCTTGCTGCATTTAAGAACTACCAAACCGTAGCTAACAGCGAGGATAAAAAAGCGCTGATTAAGGTCATTGGCGAAAATTTCTCCGGCTTTAACGCGGTCAACGCCACGCTGGTTGATACCGTCAATCGGGGCGATCTGGCTGAAGCGAGTAAAATCAGCGGGGCAAGCTCTTCCAAATATCGTAGTCAGCTAATGAAAGATCTGGCCCGACTGGTAGATATGGAAGTGGCGACGGCAAAAGATATCGTTGCCAGTGCCGATTCGACTTATCGGACGTCACAGTACTATGTCTGGGGATTGCTGCTGCTCGCCCTGCTGACGACGGCCATTATCGCGACCGTTATCTCACGTAATATTTCGCGCCAGCTCGGCGGCGACCCGCATTACGCTCAGGAAATCATGACGGAGATTGCCTCCGGTAATTTGACGGCGCAAATCCAGCTGCGCCAAGGGGACAACAGCAGCCTGCTGGCCTCCATCAACTACATGAACCAGCAGTTGATGAGCATCGTACATACCATCATGAGCGGCAGTGAATCCATCTCGCTGGCGTCCAACGAGATTGCTCAGGGCAACAGCGATCTGTCGCAGCGTACCGAAGAGCAGGCGGCTTCGCTGATTCAGGCATCGGCTAATATGCAGCAGCTGACGCACACCGTACGCCAGAATGCGGATAACGCCAAAGAAGCCAGCCAACTGGCGCAGCAAACCTCCGAAACGGCTTCTCAGGGCGGGCTTATCGTGGACGACATGCTCAAGCGTATGCATGAGATCTCCGACAGTTCGCAGAAGATTGTCGATATTATCGCCGTGATCGAAGGAATTGCCTTCCAGACCAATATCCTTGCACTGAACGCCGCAGTAGAAGCGGCAAGAGCGGGCAGCGAAGGGAAAGGCTTTGCCGTCGTAGCAGGCGAAGTCCGGACGCTGGCACAGAAGAGCGCCAACGCCGCCAAAGAAATCAAAACGCTGATCGAAGGCACCGTCGAGAAGATTACCGACGGTTCCGCGCGGGCAGACAAAGCCAGCCAGGCGATGTCGGAGATTGTGCTGTCGGTGAAAAAGGTCACAGATATCGTGGCGGAGATTTCTCAGGCCTCCAACGAGCAGCATATCGGCATCAAAGAAATTAGCGTGGCGGTAGAACAAATGGATCGGGTCACTCAGCAGAACGCCGCGCTGGTTGAACAATCCGCCACGGCAGCACATGCCATGACGGAACAGGGTGCACAGCTGCGTGATGCGGTTCGTTTCTTCAAAGTTAATCAGGATCACATGCTGAGAATTCATTAATTCTCCTCTGCCCCGCCAGCAACCCGGCGGGGCAGCCACCTATTTCTGAGCTCTCTTGTTTCTGAGCTCTCTTGTTTCTGATAACTATTGTTTCTAATAACGGCTAACTCACCCTGTTTGCTTCATGAACAAACGTTGACGTCTGGTTTAGGCAAACGGGGTTATAGTTGCACCACTACACTACGTGCTGTGTTTTTACGTACCCGTTTTCTGCGTATCAGGTTTCTGCGCAATCTATTTCTACGCACTCGGTTTCGTCAGCTGACGACTATTTTTACATCTCGCCGCACGGCGATAAGGAGACAACATGGACGAGCACCCTCGATGGCCCGGTAAACCGCATCTGTTAGAATAAGGACCGTCTTCTTCCCCGACCTCTCTGTTCTCTCCGTCTGCGCCGTTTACCTCCCTTAATACCTTCATTTTTTTCCGCTTTACGTCCCTTTATCCGGGATGCGCGCCCGTGCGCGGCGGACAGGCAACATTAAGAGAGCAGCATCATGACCGATATGATCACGCAAACGGGGTATCGCCGCGCCCGTAAGACCCCCACGGCCACCTTTGCGATTGCCCGCGAGGCGCAAAACAGCCTCGATCAAACACTGGCTAACCTGAATACGCATCTGCACGGCTTAAGCCATGATGACGTCATTGAGCGCCAGCAAACCTATGGCGAAAACCGCGTCGCCCATGAAAAAGCGCCGCACGCGCTGGTGCAGTTGGCCGCCGCGTTTAATAACCCGTTTATTTACGTACTGATGGCGCTGGCCGCGATCAGCTTTTTCACCGATTACTGGCTACCGCTGCGCCATAATGAAGAGACGTCGCTCACTGGTGTGATCATCATTCTGGTGATGGTGAGCCTGAGCGGCCTGCTGCGCTTTTGGCAGGAGTTTCGAACCAATAAAGCCGCCGAAGCACTGAAATCGATGGTGCGGACAACGGCCACCGTGCTGCGCCGCCCTCACTCCAGCGCCACCGCCGTCATGCAGGAAATTCCGCTTCAGCAGTTGGTTCCCGGCGATATTCTGACGCTTTCCGCCGGCGATATGGTGCCAGCGGATGTTCGGCTGGTGGAATCACGCGATCTGTTCGTCAGTCAGGCCGTCCTGACCGGTGAATCGCTGCCGATCGAAAAATACGACGTCTTCAGCGATATCAGCGCCAAAGGCTGTCAGCCCGCAGGCTGCGGCGGCGAAAGCGATCTGCTGGCGCTCTCCAACATTTGTCTGATGGGAACCAACATTTCCAGCGGTACGGCAACGGCCATCGTCGTGGCGACGGGTAGCCACACCTACTTTGGCTCGTTGGCAAAATCGATTGTCGGCACCCGTTCCCAAACCGCCTTCGATCGCGGCGTTAACAGCGTAAGCTGGCTGCTGATCCGCTTTATGATTGTAATGGTGCCTGTCGTGCTGCTAATTAACGGCCTCACCAAAGGCGACTGGATGGAGGCTAGCCTGTTTGCGCTGGCGGTCGCTGTCGGCCTGACGCCGGAAATGCTGCCGATGATTGTCTCTTCCAATCTGGCAAAAGGCGCGATTGCCATGGCGCGGCGTAAAGTGGTGGTCAAGCGGCTGAACGCGATTCAGAACTTTGGCGCGATGGACGTCCTGTGCACCGACAAAACCGGCACGCTGACGCAGGATCGCATCATCCTTGAACATCATCTGAATACGCAGGGTCAGGTCGACGCGAGCGTACTCCAGCTCGCCTGGCTCAACAGCGCGCACCAGAGCGGCATGAAAAACCTGATGGATCAGGCCATCATGCATTTTGGTCGTCATAATCCGGCCATCGCCGCACTGGGTCGCTATCGCAAAATCGATGAGCTACCGTTTGATTTCATTCGCCGCCGTCTGTCCATCATCGTTGCCGATGAACACAACCAGCAACGCCTGATTTGCAAAGGCGCGGTAGAAGAAATGCTGGCTGTCGCCACGCACGTGAGTGAAAACGGGCAGCGGTATGAACTGGACGACGAGCGCCGCAGTACGCTGAAAACGCTGGCGGAGAACTACAACCAGCAAGGATTCCGCGTGCTGATGATCGGCACCCGTGAACTGAGTCCGGTGGGCAGCACGCTGCCGCTGAGCGCCGAGGATGAACGCGACCTGACAATTTGCGGCCTGCTGACGTTCCTCGATCCGCCGAAAGAAAGCGCCTCTGCCGCCATTCGCGCCCTGCATGAAAACGGTGTGACGGTGAAAGTTCTGACGGGCGATAACGCGATTATTACCAGCAAGATCTGCCGCGATGTCGGGCTGGAACCGGGCGAGGTGCTGGAAGGCAACGCTATCGATGCGCTCAGCGATGAACAGCTCGGCGTGCTGGTAGAGCAGCGCACCATTTTTGCCCGACTGACGCCGCTACAAAAATCTCGCGTGCTGAAAGCGCTGCAAGGGAATAACCATACGGTCGGCTTTTTGGGCGACGGTATCAACGATGCCCCCGCCCTGCGCGATGCGGATATCGGGATTTCTGTCGATACCGGCACGGATATCGCCAAAGAATCGGCCGATATCATTCTGCTGGAAAAGAACCTGATGGTGCTGGAAGAAGGCGTCATCAAAGGGCGCGAGACGTTCGGGAATATCATCAAATACCTGAACATGACCGCCAGCTCCAACTTCGGTAACGTATTTTCAGTGCTGGTCGCCAGCGCCTTTATTCCGTTCCTGCCGATGCTGGCGATCCATCTGCTGATTCAGAACCTGATGTACGACATCTCTCAGCTGTCGCTGCCGTGGGACAAAATGGATAAGGAATTCCTGCGTAAACCGCGCAAATGGGATGCCAAAAATATCGGTCGCTTCATGCTGTGTATCGGGCCGACATCATCGATTTTTGACATCACCACCTACGCGCTGATGTGGTTCGTATTTGCCGCTAACAGCGTTGAGCATCAGGCCCTGTTTCAGTCAGGCTGGTTCGTTGAGGGGTTGCTATCACAAACGCTGGTGGTCCACATGCTGCGTACCCAGAAGATCCCGTTCATTCAGAGTACAGCTGCGTTGCCAGTGATGCTGATGACCGGGCTGGTGATGGCGCTGGGTATCTATCTGCCGTTCTCCCCGCTGGGGCCGCTGGTCGGTTTACAGCCGCTGCCGTGGGAATATTTCCCGTGGCTGGCTGCCACGCTGATTGGCTACTGCACCGTCGCTCAACTGGTCAAACGCGCCTATATTCGCCGCTTCGGCCAGTGGTTCTGATCCCTTCTTCACCTCTTCCGGCGGGTGCGCTGTCGCCCGCCAAATCAGGAGCCGCTATGAAACCTTCTCGCCATGCATTCAGGATCGTTGTCTTCTTTCTTACCCTGATTTCACTGATTAACGTCACAATGCTGCTTACCGTCATCTAGACTGTAAAAATACCGATACAGTGGCAAAAATACATACCACCTTAGATGTAGTATAAGTTAACGATCTTGTCGCAAAAAAAACAGAGAAAAAGATATAAACAATTAAATAATAAGCAATATATTCTTATTAATGGGGTGGTAAGCAAAATAGGCATGGTTTTTTTAAGGGAATCATGGGGTCAGCGCTAAACCATTCCCCTATTAGGCCGAAACTAAAATAAACCCCTGTCTACTTTTGCAAACTGCACATGTCAGGAACGGACGACTTGCAGGCTATGGAGCACACCTATGAAATCCCTTCATCACATCTCGATCCGTAGTAAGTTCATTCTTGCCCTTCTCCCGCCCATCCTTGCCCTCCTCTGGTTCAGTTTTTCGGGTGTGGTGGAACGCCGTAGTACAGAAAATGAAATGATCCGTATGGAGAAGCTCATCACGCTGGCGCGCGATGCAGGCGAGTACGCTCACCAGTTACAGCGTGAGCGCGGCTTGAGCGCAGGCTATTTTGGCAGTCAGGGGAAAAATTTTGGCCCGGAGCTTACCACGCAGCGGCAAGCCACCGATCGGGCACAGCAGGTGCTTGAGCAAACCGCCGCAAACCTGAGCCGCGCCGAGCTTGGGGATGCCGTCAGCGAAGAACTCGGGCGCGTCTCGCAGAAAATGCAACAGCTCGGAGAGCATCGCCGCAGTGTCGATAGCATATCGATACCCGTTGCCCAAGCCATCGGCTACTATTCCGATTCCGTCAGCTATCTGCTGAATATCGTCGGGGATATGACTCATCTGGTCAGCGATGGCGGTATCGCCCAGCGGCTGGCTGCCTACTACAACCTGCTGAACGTCAAAGAGCAGGCCGGACTTGAACGCGCCGTGCTCTCCAACACGTTCTCTGCCAATAGCTTTGCTGCCGGTATGTTCGAACGTCTGAACCAGATGGTTGGCCGAGGAGAGGCCTATACCACGGCCTATAATATGTTCGCCAATCCCGAGCTGCGTAAGGCTTTTGAGCAGGCCCTCAACAATCCTTCTGCACAAAGCGCACTTCAGATGCGTAATAAGGCCATCGCTTCTCCTGGCGGCAATTTTGGTATCGATGCCAGCCAGTGGTTTAACCAACAAACGGCAAAAATCGATGAGTTGAAAAAGGTTGAACAGCTCGCCACCAACGACCTGACGGCACAGGTGAATACCTTAGCCGCCAATGCCCGTCAGTCCTGGATTAGCTATCTGGTCGGTGCGCTGGTTTCTCTGCTCATGGCACTCGGTCTTGCTTCCATGGTCATGCGCAGCATCAACGAGCAGCTTCAACAAACGCTGACGACCATTCGCGAGATGGGTGGGGATCTTACGCGCCGCCTGCGCGTGCCGGGAACCGACGAACTGTCGCAGCTGAATCAGGCGTACAACGCCTCACTGGAAAACATCGCCGATATGGTGGTGAGTATTAAGCGCAGCTCGCAAACAATCGGACAAGCCAGCAGCGAGATCGCCAACGGCAATCAGGATCTGGCGCAGCGTACCGAAGAGCAATCCGCTTCGCTGGTACAAACCGCCAGCAGCATGGAAGAGATTACCGTTACGGTAAAACAAACCGCCGACTTTGCCGGACAGGCGCGTCAGTTGACCACCGAGGTGGACGATCAGGCTCATCGTGTCGGCACCATTACCGAATCGGCCAGCGGTGCGATGGAAAGAATTCAGGACGCCAGCCAGCGCGTGAACGCGGTGGTTTCCGCCATTGATGCGATTGCCTTTCAGACCAACCTGCTGGCGCTGAACGCGGCGGTTGAGGCCGCACGAGCGGGGCAGCATGGCCGCGGGTTCTCTGTCGTCGCGGCGGAAGTACGTCAGCTGTCGCAGCGCAGTGCCGACGAAGCAGGCAAAATCCGCGCGCTCATCGCCGACAGCATTGCCAGCGTCAGCGAAGGAACAAAGCTGGTGAACCAATCGAACCGGGGGATTAACGATATCGTCGCCGGCACCCGTAAAGTGCGCGATCTGGTGAATGAAATCGCGGTCGCCGCCGATGAGCAATCGCTGGGCATCGCGCAAATTAATGAAGCGCTCAGCCAGCTAGAGATGGTCACGCAGCAGAATGCGACGCTGGTTTCTCAGGCTTCCGTTGCCAGCCAGTTACTGGATGAACAGGCGATTAAAATGGAATCGCTGGTCAGCCGCTTCAAGGTTAACGACAACGCACCGCAGCAGCCTTTGCGGCAAGCGCTGTTAGCAAGGTAGCGCATTAAGACACTCGAACTGAGGTGACCGACAGCAGATATCTGCTGTCCTTTTAGCCGGGCGATGTAGCCCGGCTCCACTTCATTATTTAGACGATATATCCCTCATCACTTCCCCCTCTATCTCTCCTTTATATTTCCTCTCTATCTCTTCTATTTATTTCCACACTTTATATTGGGTTAATAGAGGTAAAATCTATTTTATATTTCCAAACATAATTATAATTGGTACCCTCGTCACTTTAATTAACTAATTAAAGTGGATGTCGATAACGCATTACTTTATATAAAAAGGCCTGGCAATAAGGATGTAAATTGCAATATCGATGCAACATTAAATACCTAGCCTCAAAGAAGGTTAAGTAAAATAGTTTTTTCTTATCATAAGGAAATAAATCACAAGGCATTGTTTTTAAATAAATTAAATAATCATTCATTTATATAAATAAAAAATTAAAATATAAGAAAATTCTCAATAAACGTCACAATTTAGAAAACACCAGAACTAAATTTAATTATGCCCACCTTAATTAAGTGAAGGCTAATAATTAATGATTCCGTTTTCCTTCCCAACTGGGCGGGAATATTCCTGTGTTTTCTAAAGAGAGAGTTTACTTTGACAACATTAAAACCCCTATTAGCCAAAAACCGTAGTTGGGCTACGTTGCGTCGCCAGCGCCATCCCCACTATTTCAGAAAGCACACGCAGGGCCAGACGCCCCACTCACTCTGGATCGGCTGTTCAGACAGTCGTGTTCCTGCCGAAGTGCTGACGGGTTCTGCCCCCGGCGAGCTTTTTGTTCACCGCAATATCGCGAATATGGTGGTGGCAGACGACGATAATTTCATGAGCGTGCTGCAATATGCCCTCGAATACCTGCATGTTTCCCGCATCGTGCTCTGTGGCCACTATGGCTGTGGCGGTGTTCAGGCGGCAGTGAACCTACCCGACATGGGACTCGCTCAGGAGGATTCCGCCCTTTCCCGCCGCATCACGGATCTACGTCAGGCACTTTCGCCGCATATTGCTGCCTCGCAAGATAGCGATGCCGATGAAAGTACGCGCCAGAATCAACTGGTGGAAGCCAACGTGCTGGCACAGTTCGCCCACCTGATCGCCTGTGAACCGGTACAGAAAGCCTGGCGCAATGGCGTCGAGCTTGATGTTTTCGGCTGCGTCTACGACCTGCATAGCGGTCACCTAAAAGAACTCATCCACCGTCACGCCCAGAAACAGGAGGCATCCCCATGAATCTGAGCACACTCCGACACGATATCCCCGCGGGGCTCGTCGTCTTCCTTGTTGCTCTGCCGCTGAGCCTCGGTATCGCGCAGGCCAGCGGTCTTCCTCCTTTTGTCGGTCTGTTGACCGGCGTCGTCGGCGGTATCGTCGTCACCCTATTCAGTCCATCTCGCTACGCCGTCAGCGGCCCTGCCGCCGGTCTGGTTACTATCGTCTCCGGCTCTATCGCCAGCCTGGGATCGTTTTCGGCATTGCTATTGGCGATCATGCTCGCAGGCGTGCTGCAATGCATTATGGGCCTGCTGCGCGCCGGGCGTTTCATTACGCTCATCCCCGGCACCGTGATTAAAGGCATGCTGTCTGCTATCGGCATCCTGCTGATTATTCAGCAAATCCCACTCGCCTTCGGTTCGGATGGAGAGGACAGCCTGAAATCGCTCTTCGACGCCTCCGAACCGGGATTCTCCGCCAGCGCGCTGACCGTCTGTCTGGTCGGGCTGGCAATTCTTTGGCTCTGGACCACCAAGCCCGTGCAGAAAATCAGCGCATTTAGCTGGCTTCCCGGCCCGCTGGTCGCCGTGCTCTTTGGCGGACTCTTTACCGTCTACGGTGAGCGCTTGTCCTCCGAAATGGTCGATAACCTGCCGCGTATTGTCCTGCCGGAATTTGGCAGTCTGGAACAGTTGATGGGGGAGATGACGCGTCCTGACTGGCAGGCATGGAAGAACCCGGCGGTTTATGTCGTCGCGGTAACGCTGGCGCTGGTGGCTAGCCTGGAAACCTTGTTAAGTCAGGAAGCGCTGAAGAAAATTCGTCCGCAGCACCCTGCGCCTTCGCCGGATAAAGAGATGCGCGCGCAAGGTATCGGGAACCTGCTCAGTGGTTTTCTGGGCGGATTGCCGATTACTGCCGTGATCGTACGCAGCTCCGTCAACGTCAATGCCGGCGCGCGTACCAAATTTTCCATCCTGCTACACGGTGTGCTGCTACTGCTTTGCGGCCTGTTTATGACCGACTTGCTCAACGTCATTCCGCTTGCCAGCCTGGCAGCCGTGCTGCTGTATACCGGCTATAAGTTGGCTTCTCCGCAACAGTTCCTGCTGCTGTGGCGTCAGGGTTTACAACAGTTCGTGCCTTTCGCCGCGACTGTTGTCGGGATCATTGTGTTTGGGATGCTGGCAGGCATCGGGATTGGCATCGTGACCCAGTTGGCCTTCAGCATTTACAAAAGCCACCGCAACGCAATGCAGCTCACACGCTACGGCGATCACTTTGTCCTGAGCTTTCAGCAGAACCTGACGTTTGTACACAACCCACGTCTGCAAGGCTTGCTCAACAAGATCCCCGCCAACAGCGTCGTGATTGTGGAACACGACAACGCCGACTACATCGACCCCGATGTCCGCACGATGCTGGAAGATTTCCGCGAGAATGCGCAAGAACGCGGCATCAAACTCAGCCAGTGGCCGGTTTGACGCACGACTCACCATAATAACGGCAACGCCCTCGGTGGGGGCGTTTGCCTATTTAGCTCTTACCAAACACCGCTGGCGACGATCATCGACCCGTTGGGCAAACCACGCTGTGGTGAGTTTGCGCGTGATTTTCGGGCTTTCCAGCGTGATTCCCGGCAGGATGGCGCGCGGCGCCTTCGTACCCGATTTATCCGCCAGCGCAAAGACGCGCTCATACAGGCTGGTGTCTTCAAAATCGAGGCTATTACCCTTCTCCAGCGCGCGACGAATGGCGCTGTCACTCATGTCCAACCGCTTCCCCAACGCGCGAACCGCCAGCTCCGTAGCACTGGCTTTATCCGAACCGTAGTTGATTAAGTCACCGTCTAGCGCCAGCTTGATCCCCGTCAGACGGCTAACAGCACGCTGGAACGCTGCATTTCGGCTGGCATACCATCCCGCGTTAAAATCCGCGAATCGGTATAGCGACTGCGGATAATTCGCCGGATAGCCCAGCAGGTGTTTGATGCCAAAGTACATCCCGCCACGACGGCTAAACACCTCCTGACGAATCGTGCCATCCACGGTATACGGATAGCCCTTCGCGTTAGCTTCCGCAAACGCGATGCTCACCTGCATCGGCCCGCCGGTATGCACCGGATTCAGCCGACCGAACAACGTCTGCCCCATCGGCACCATGTCGATGAAATCATCAAAGATCGCGCTGAGCTCTTTTTCTGTACGCACTTTATCGAGCCGCTCGCTGTAGCTTTTTCCGTTCGGTGATTTGATGAGCAGTGCGGTACGTACCAGAAACGCCGGTACATGAACTTTCTCAGCACGGCGGTCAATCTCCTGCCAGGCGATTTTCGACAAATTCGGCACCTGCGGATCGGCATTAAACGTCGATTCCTGCTCGGTTACAGCCAGTACCGAACACAGATTTTCATTGCTGGGATCGAGTCCCTGCGTGGTGAACGCCGTGGCGATGTCGGTCGCCCAGCCCTGACGATCTTTCACGTTGTCCGGCAACAGCTTGAGTAGCTGAGCACGGACATCAGCAGGCCGCGATTCCGGTGTCGTCGCAGTCTTGCTGGCACAGCCCGCGAGCACCAGCAGAGCCAACGCGCACAGGGGACGAAACAAGGGAATAGAAGAACGGGACATAGTCTCTCGCATCATGATGGGAAGGCTGTCAGAACGTTAGCGCAGCCCGCACCAATTATCCAGCCGAAGGCAAGCACATGCATTATGCCTACCCGCCCAACCTGTCACAGATGGCATTCCATCGTGAGCATATTTTTTTGGCGCAGGGGTAAAGAGGTTATCGGTAAGATGCCGATAGCTTGCGGGAGGTATGTAATATACGCAGGATATGCACTTCGTTTATCTTTCGCTTGAGTGCATAAATAATAATGAAGGGGAATCGCGTCAGGACCAATTTCCGCCGTTCCCCCGATTTTCCGATATCAAGACCGGCTTCTGGCGTGGCTTCGAGCAACGATACCGATGAGATAAACTTTTCATCCGCCGCATTCGCAACATCCAACCCCGCCTCTTTATACAGATAGCGGTATATTCCTTCGCGATCTGCCAGTGCCCGCTTCTCCCACCGGACCTTAAATATCACAGCTCACCCCGCGCCGCCCGCGCTTTCAATGCATCCATTCTCTGGCTGACGTCTTCATTACTGACGAACTCACCTTCACCCGCATCATAACGAGAAAACGCGTCCTGAATCTGCGCTTCCAGCCATTCATCACCCGCGTTGCGCTGATACTGACGCTCTTCTTCTGCCAATTCCTCTGCTCGTTGTCGCATCAACTCCGTCAGGCTCACTTGATGACGTTCAGCAGCCTGCATCGCCAGTTGCTTGGTTTCTTCATCGATTCTGAAATGGATGGTACTCATTTCCGCCTCCGTGGTGTCAGTTGTGTTGTCACTCTACGCGATCCTCTCCACTTTTTCCTGTTCTTTTTTCATACGAAAATCAACGATACAAAAACAGGGCGACATAGGGGCTGTCGCGCGAGATGACGTGTGGGTTTTCATCAAGCAGCGTCCGCAGACGCGCCTGCTGTCGGGTATTTGGTAACATGCCCGAACGGTTGAACCGCTGTACCCAGTACGCCACGCCAGTCTGCGTGAGTGCCGTATTCTCTGACTTAGTGTTATCCAGCAGGAACACCAGCCAATCCCATTTATTCAGCTTATGCGCTAGAAAGTAGTACGCCTCAACGTGTTCTCTGGAAGACGCGCGGTCCAGACAACATTGAAGTTCAGACAGCGACAGATAAATTTTCTGCTGGTAAAACAGCTTCCGTGCCACCTTCGTAATAGCAATCGAAGGATTGCGCAGAGAATCCAGCAGCCGCTCACGTGCATCGTCACCCGTACGCAGAATAAGAATGCGCAACGCACTGTAGTAAAGGCTGGGATAACGTTCGTCCAGATTGCGCTCTGCCAGCGCCACAATGCCGTCATAGCGATGCTCATCCAGCCCCCAGAGCGTGGTTTTGCGCACGGTAACGGTACTCGCCCGATCCAGTGCAGCAAGATAATGCGCAACCGGATCGTCGTTTCGTTCGCGCAGTAACGCTGAGGCTCGCTGACGCACCAATGCATTCTTATCAAACAGTAAAGCAATCAGTTGAGACTCAGACACGGGGAACGCATTGTCTATCACGTACTGCAACGCCACCTGCTTGATGGGGGCGAACGAGTCTTTCAACAGAATGGTCAACACATCGCGATCGACGTCCTTGTCCGCACTTAGCAGATACCGCGCCGCGTTCGCTCTGACTAACGGATCGTGATGCAACATTGCCTGCTCAAAGATCTGCTTCAACGGGAACCGCTCACGCTCAGCCAGAATATCCAATGATAGTCGGGCAACAGTTTTGTCTTCCGAACACAACCCCGCGAATAGCGACGGCGCGTGCGCCTCCTCAGAAAGAAAGCTCACGATTTCATCCACCAGCGGCTGATGATCTTCCCGCTGGCACTGCAACAACCAGAAAATGGCAGGCAAGTTGGCGACAAAAGACGCGGTGTTATCAGACGTTAACAGCAGCCGCACGCTCTGTTTAGCCGCGCGGCGCACCGGTTCAGCCCAATCGTTCACCCGTTCAATCAGCGCTGGTAATGCCGAGATCTCGTCCATGAAGCCCAGACACAGCACCGCACGCTGCCGAATATGCCCGTTATAGTGACGCGTGAGCGTTATCAGGTGTGACGCTGACCCCAGTGCATCAGCCTGCGCGGGCCGATAATAGTTATCTGGTGAGGCCACCAGCTTTTCTAACTGGTGCAGGAGTAAATCGTACGATGCCATATTCCCTGCCCTCTTCTTATCCTTTCACACACACTACCTGACGCAGCGTGTGCACAATTTCCACCAGCGATGACTGTGCCGCCATCACCTTATCGATATCTTTGTACGCCATCGGGATTTCATCGATAACGTCGCTGTCTTTTCTGCACTCGACGTGTGCGGTCGCGCGAATCTGGTCTTCCACGGTGAAGCGTTTTTTCGCGGCGGTACGGCTCATGGTTCTCCCCGCGCCGTGGCTACAGGAACAGAAGCTCTCTTCGTTCCCCAACCCACGTACAATAAAGCTCTTCGCCCCCATCGACCCCGGAATGATCCCCATCTGACCTTTCTGCGCCGACACCGCTCCTTTACGGGTGATCAGCACCGATTCACCAAAGTGCGTTTCACGCTGCACATAGTTATGGTGGCAGTTCACGCCTTCCTGCTGGGTGGTAAACGGCTTCGTCACAATTCGGGACAGCGCCGCCAGCGTATGCGACATCATCACTTCACGGTTATGACGAGCAAAATCCTGCGCCCACTCAACCGCTTCAATGTAATCGTCAAAGTGCAGGCTACCTTCCTCGAAATACGCCAGATTACGGTCCGGCAGATTCGCAATGTGCTGCTGCATATCTTCCTGCGCCAGCTTGATGAACAGCGACCCAATCGCGTTCCCCACACCACGTGACCCGCTGTGCAACATCACCCACACGCGATCCACTTCATCCAGACAGATTTCAATAAAGTGGTTACCCGTTCCTAACGTCCCCAGATGCTGATAGTTGTTGGTTTTCAGCAACTTCGGATATTTATCCGTCAAACGTTTAAAACGCGGTTCCAGCAGTGACCAGTGCGCATCCACCGTCTGCGGCGGGTTCTGCCAGGAACCGACATCACGCTTGGAACGCGTTACGCTACGTCCATGCGGCACCGCCTGTTCAATCGCGCTACGCAGCCCCAGCAGATTATCCGGCAGGTCGCTGGCAACCAGTGACGTACGCACCGCAATCATTCCGCAACCGATATCCACGCCGACCGCCGCCGGGATAATCGCGCCACGCGTGGGGATCACGCTACCAATCGTCGATCCTTTTCCCAGATGCACATCCGGCATCACCGCCAGATGTTTAAAAATGAACGGCATTTTGGCCGTATTCAGCAGTTGATCACGGGCTTCTGGTTCCACAGGCACGCCCTGCGTCCACATTTTTACCGGTGCGCTATTCACGGGCGACATCATGTCGTAATCCTGCGTTTTCATTTCTTCCATTTTTCATTCTCTTTGTTTGTCATTATTCGCTATAGGTATTGCCAAAGGCGTGCCAGTTTTCTGAAAACAACAAAATAAAAATATAACCAATTGATAATTAATAGTTAAAAAACAAATCATGCAAACTAGCAACGAAACAAAAGAACAGGTAAATTTATCCTATAGGATAATAATTTATATAAAGGTATATCATGAAGCGTCGCGTCGTCATTGGTGTGCTGGGTACCACGTTGGACAAACGAGGTAAACGGGAGAATCGCTGGACCAAATGGCGGCCCACCGTCGGCCTGTGCCAGCAGCCAGATTTTCCGGTCGACCGCCTGGAACTGCTGCACCAGTCACGCAACGAAGGAATGGCACAACAGGTGGCGGAGGATATCGCCGTGGTGTCACCCGCCACGCGGGTCACGCTTCAGGCCGTTGAGCTGCGCGATCCGTGGAATCTGGAAGAGGTCTACAGCGCTTTTCTGGACTTTGCAAGCCGCTACCCGTTCGATACCGAGAACGAAGAGTATTTCGTTCATATCACCACGGGTACTCACGTCGTACAGATTTGCTGGTTCCTGCTGACCGAAGCCCGCTATCTACCCGCCAAGCTGCTGCAAACCGCCCCGGGGGAGAAAGCGGATCGCCCCGCACCGCAGGGCATCTATGCCGTTATCGATCTGGATCTCAGCCGCTACGCGACTCTCACCAGCCGCTTTCAGCATGAGCAGGAGCGCTCCGTCTCGTTCCTGAAATCGGGCATCGAAACGCGCAACAACACGTTCAACGCGCTGATCGACCAGATTGAACGCGTCGCGCTGCGCTCCACCGCGCCGATGCTCTTAACCGGACCAACCGGTGCGGGGAAATCCTTTCTGGCACAGCGTATCTATCAGCTACGCCAGTCCCGCCATCTGGTCAGCGGTCGATTTGTCGCGGTTAACTGCGCCACGCTGCGTGGCGATAACGCGATGTCGACACTGTTCGGCCACGTAAAAGGGGCGTTTACCGGTGCGTTGCAGGCGAGAACCGGACTGCTACGTGAAGTGGACGGCGGGATGCTGTTTCTGGATGAGATCGCCGAACTCGGGCTCGATGAACAAGCCATGCTGCTCAAAGCCATTGAAGAAAAACATTTTTTACCATTTGGGTCAGATAAAGAAGTCAGCAGCGATTTCCAACTCATCGCTGGCACACACCGCAACCTGCACGAGTGGATCGCACAGGGAAAATTTCGTGAAGATCTCTACGCCCGTATCAACATGTGGACCTTTCCCCTGCCGGGCTTGGCGGAACGTCGAGAAGATATCGAACCGAATATTGACTACGAACTCCAGCGCTTCACACGCGATCACCAAACGCAGATCCGCTTCGATAAAGACGCACGGCAGCGCTATCTCACGTTTGCCTGCTCATCGCAGGCCGCGTGGCGCGGCAACTTCCGCGAACTCGGCTCTTCCATCGCCCGCATGGCGACGCTGGCAGAACAAGGACGCATCACCGTGGCACTGGTAGAGGAAGAAATCACGCGCCTGCGGGCCAATTGGCAAAGCGATGCCCCGACAACCGCGCTACCGCCAGAACTCGCCAACATCGACCTCTTCGAACAGCGCCAGCTTGAAACCGTGCTCGACGTCTGTCGTACCGCCAATTCGCTCTCCGAAGCCGGCCGCCAGCTGTTCGCCGTCTCACGCCAGCAAAAACAGAAGCCCAACGACGCTGACCGACTGCGTAAATATCTGGCGCGTTTTGGGCTGAGCTGGGAGGAGTTGAAACGGGACAGGTAACACAAAATCAACAGGACACTTTCCATCCAGTAAACTTGACGAAATATCTAAAATATTAGATATTTCATTTACTGAGATAAGGAGGTAAGCATTATGGCGCTAAAATTCTACGAAAGTCCGTTTCATGTAACGCATGACGCTGAAATTGCCAGCAAGATGGCAATGAAAATGGATTTATCGATCATGATCACTAATTTAATCAAAGAGAAAGGCTGGACACAAAAAGAAGCAGCGGAAAAACTGGGTATCAGCCAGTCGCGCGTTTCAGAACTGAAAAATGCCAAGATTGAGCTTTTCACTATTGACGCCATGTTCGACATGCTGGATGCACTCGGTTTCCGCGCGAAGATGTCGATGCCAAGCCTACATCAGGCATCAATCGCGATAACTGAAATCGAATCAGCAGGCTAACGTTTTTTACAGCGTTCAGTCTCCCTGACATCAGCCATAAGCGCTTTTAGCCGTTGTTCGGCCACCTCCTTAGCTTTACGATCAACGCCGTTGGTCGTTTTCTTAAAAGAATGCAAAACCACTACGGTATCAAGATATTTGGCAACATAGACACATCGATATGCAGGACTACCGTTTATCTTTAGTTCGATAACGCCGATACCAACCCCATCGAGGAAATCAATTGGCAATTTAGGATCTTGCCCATACTGAATGAGGCGCAAGTCTTTTCCAAATTCATCCTGTATATCAGCAGGAAGCGATCGATATTCCCTTTCAGCAGCATCGTTAACAAATGCGAACTTTTTCAAGACAATCCCCTGTCACTATTTCCCGCAAACACCGAAATATCCTTTACTACAGCCAATTAAAATAAAAGAACAATCCTGCTCATTTCCAAAACCAAATCGACTTCTGCGACCTTCATTCCAAAACACGCTGTAATTCCACTGTAAATCCATCCACCCTATTCCACGTTTTCCGCCGTTGGAATAGAGTCTCTGTGCTGCGGCAACATCCGCAGCCGGGCTTGGAACCCCGAACCTCTCAAGACTGAAAAACGCTTTGTTTTTTCAGGGGCTGCGTGCACACTCTTTATGGTGACGCAGGCAGGGCAACCGCAAGGTTGACCGGTCTTCTTGAGAGCCGGGGTTCCAATCCTGTCTGTGTCACCCCCCAAGTTTGGAACCTTGTGTGGTGGCGGACTTAATTATCTCAAGGAAAAAATGACCATGACGGACACTCACGCCACACCCGCTGACAGCACCATTACCATTTTCCGCGATCTGATCGCCAGCCTGCCTTTCGCGCAGTTAGATGACGTTCAGCTCTGCGACCTCGGCGCGATTGCCGCCGAATCAGTTGAAGGCCTGTGCCACGGCCTGCATTACCTCGGCGACACACTACAAAACGACGTGGAACTGCCGCAAGAAAGCCTCAGTCAGCTCGGCGCCTGTCTCAACGCCACCGCGCACCTGATTCCGGCACTGCTGGAAATGTGTGAACAGGCTGAACGCCACGTTCGTACAGTAACGGCAGTGAGTGGCGTACCTCTTACCACACAGTAAAAACAATACGTTATGACTACTCAGGTTGAGTCTTAGCCACATTTTTATGCTGCCGTTGAGGTAGTTTCGTGCGCGATAATGACGTCATTTTCATGCGACTTCGTAGCACGCGCCCGACACGGGACGGCTCACACGCCGCTCGCCCCGTGACCCCAGGCTTTCGGCGGAAATTATGCCGCTGACGCGGTATCTTCGTCGGTATCTGACTTAGCGGACCGCTTGCGACACGTTTACTCGCCCCATAAATGGGGCTCGCCCTTCGGGCCAGCACGAGTGCTGTTCAAAAACGTCTCTGACGTTTTTGTCCGACGTGGCGCAAGCTTTCGCCGCGTCCTGCGGCTCATCCGAAGCCAGCTATCTCCTCAGCATAATTTTTTACGCCGGATAACAGCAAAATCCGCAATCCCCTGTATTTATGTATAAAAACAACACTAACAAGGGGGAGAATACAATCGGTGCTCTAGCAGCCACACCGTGTCATTCATTTCATCTTCAGATCCGCTAAAGCTAGAAATAAGAAAAAATTAATCAGTGATGCAACCTGTATTTTTTCTGAAGTTAGCCGACTATTCTGACATCAGTTAGCGAGGTCGTAGTCAACGAGATGAGATAGACTAACGCTTCATATTTCGACGACATTCACCTTGCAGCGTAGGCAAACTCACATGGTTAAACGCACAGTGTCCGCCAATAAATCGATCGATATGTACGCCGTCTATGTTTTTGTGACGATGGCGGAAGCAGGAAGCATGACGGCAGCCGCGACGCGGCTCGGTCTGACACCTTCTGCCATTTCACAAACGATCCGGTTATTGGAAGAAGATTTCGGCGTCAAATTGGTAAACCGGGCTCGTCGCCCCTTTGTCCTGACGCCTTACGGCATTGCGTTGAAAAACCGGGGAGAAATCCTGACGGAGGAGATTGCGAACCTGAAGGCGCAGGTGTTGGAAGCGGGAAAAGGGATTAAACCTGACTTGCGTATCGGCCTGGTGGATTCGTTTGCTATCACCTGCGGTTCGGTGTTTACCAAGAGTTTGATGAAGAGTTCATCGCAGTTGCTGATTCGTACCGGGCTCAGCCCGCAGCAGGGTGAAGCGTTAATGCGACGCGAGCTGGATTTGATCGTCACCAGCGACCCACTGATCGACAGCGATAGCGTGGTGCGTCACCAGCTGTTTTCCGAAGGCTATTTCATTATCACGCCGCCGGATTACCGCAAACGCATTAAAACGGTTGAGGACATCCGTGAGCTTTCCGCCGCACTACCGCTGGTACGCTTTAACCGGAACTCGCAGATTGGCATGCAGATTGAGCGTTACTTGCGACGCATCGATGTCCGCGTACCAAACATGCTCGAATTTGATAATGCGGATACCTTAACGTCGATGGTGGCGGCAGGTATCGGTTGGGCGGTAACCACTCCGCTCAGTTTCCTGCAATCCGTTGCACACTCCCGTGAGGTGCTAACGCATATGCCGGAACAGCTGAATATCAAGCGCTCGCTGTATATTGTCGGCCACCGTGATGAATACAGCGCGTTCTTTGAAGAAGCGTGTGATGTCACACATGACATTATTAAAACCGTATTTATTCCAAAATTGAAAACGCTGAACCGCGGAATAGAAAAGCTGGTTGAGATCAACCCGGATAATACCGAATAACCTATTTATGATTGGGAGACAGAAAATGGAGGAACATATCCACCACTAGCCATTTAACGATGCTAATTCAATGTTCGTCTCCCCGAGAACGCTTTTTAGTCATGATTTTATACAAATCGTGATGGGTTCGTGTTACCTGAAAATCAAAAAACAGGAAAGACAAACCCTAAAAAAATCATAGTCTTAATATTGAAAACGATGCTATGTACATCGAACAAGAAAAAGGAAGAAGAACCATGTCAACGAATATCCGTATTGAAGAAGACCTGTTAGGTACCCGTGAAGTCCCTGCTGATGCCTATTATGGTATCCATACGCTGCGTGCGATTGAGAACTTTTATATCAGCAATAGCACCATCAGCGATATTCCAGAATTTGTCCGCGCTATGGTAATGGTAAAAAAAGCGGCTGCGCTGGCGAATAAAGAACTGCAAACCATCCCACGTAAAATTGCCGATACCATTCTGCAAGCCTGTGATGAAGTGCTGAATAACGGTAAATGCCTGGACCAATTCCCTGTCGATGTCTATCAGGGCGGTGCGGGTACGTCAGTCAACATGAATACCAACGAAGTGCTGGCGAATATCGGTCTGGAATTGATGGGTCACCAGAAAGGTGAATACCAATACCTGAACCCGAACGACCACTTGAACAAATGCCAGTCGACCAACGATGCTTACCCAACCGGCTTCCGTATCGCGGTGTACACTTCCATCCTGAAACTGGTCGAAGCGATTACCCAGTTGAGCGATGGCTTTGAGCGCAAAGCGAAAGAGTTCGAAAACATCCTGAAAATGGGCCGTACCCAGTTACAGGACGCCGTACCGATGACTCTCGGTCAGGAATTCCACGCGTTCAACGTACTGCTGAAAGAAGAAAACCGTAACCTGCTGCGCACCGCCGAGCTGCTGCTGGAAGTGAACCTGGGCGCAACCGCCATCGGTACACGACTGAACACGCCGGATGAGTACCAGAAGCTGGCCGTTCAACATCTGGCAAAAGTCAGCGGTCTGCCTTGCGTACCGGCTGAAGACCTGATCGAAGCGACCTCCGACTGTGGCGCTTACGTGATGATGCACAGCGCCCTGAAACGCGTCGCAGTTAAAATGTCGAAGATCTGTAACGACCTGCGCCTGCTGTCCTCCGGCCCGCGCACTGGCCTGAATGAAATCAACCTGCCGGAACTGCAGGCGGGCTCGTCCATCATGCCAGCCAAAGTTAACCCAGTGGTACCAGAAGTAGTCAATCAGGTCTGCTTCAAAGTCATCGGCAACGATACCTGTGTCACCATGGCGGCAGAAGCGGGTCAGTTGCAGTTGAACGTTATGGAACCGGTTATCGGCCAAGCGATGTTCGAATCCATCCAGATTCTGTCCAGCGCCTGCTACAACCTGCTGGAAAAATGCGTTGACGGCATCACCGCTAACAAAGAAGTATGTGAAGCTTACGTCTTCAACTCTATCGGTATCGTGACCTACCTGAACCCGTTCATCGGCCACCACAACGGCGATATCGTCGGGAAAATCTGTGCCGAAACAGGTAAGAGCGTGCGTGAAGTGGTGCTGGAACGCGGCCTGCTGACCGAAGAACAGCTGGACGATATTTTCTCCATCCAGAATCTGATGCACCCGGCCTACAAAGCCAAACGCTACACTGACGAAAACGAAGCCGTTTAATTTTCGTTTTCCGTCGCGCTAGCCCGAAGGAAACTTCGGGCTTTTTCTTGCGCATTATTTGCAGTACGCCAGTATTGATTGTCTGCTTGCATATTTGCGATCAGATATGCCAAGGCTTATTGCCCCTCCGATCCTAACCGGCGGTCGCAGCACGGCGTTGGCATAAGATGTCGCTTAGTGTTTTTTCGCATCAGCGTGCAAATTTCTCAGTACGAAAGGAACCGAGTCCCGCAGTGAAACATTCATGGTTCCAGTGTGATCTAGCCCCTTATATTCATGCATCTCAACCGACGTTCCTGCTTTAGCCACGTCACGCGCGAATACGCGCTGCATAATGGTGGGCACATCAATATCCTGCGTGCCGGTTCCAATGAATACCGGATGGGCGATTTTTAGGGTGCTATAGCGCAAACTTGGCGTCTGACTTTCCAGTAATCCCTGTGTTGCAGGCTTCAGGCTATTGCCCGCATTCAGGCCATCATTCATCACTTTTTTCGTTAACTCGTCGATACACATTTCACGCGCGGCGGACACATCAGCAGCGGCTTTCGGCGTAAAATAATCATCAACATTCAGCCCTTTTGTCGTATCGGCAGCGGACAGATAGATGTACATCGCATAGGGAATCTTAGGATCGCCGCCCTCTTTCACCCCTGCATCCCCGGCAAAAATTGCCGCGGCAGAGGTCTTATCGTCAAAATAAGGTACGCCAGTCAGCACCGTTGAGACAATATGCAGATCCGGCGCATAGTCAGGCTGGTAGCCTGCACTCGCAAAGGCCGCGTGTGCCCCTTGCGACTGCCCCACAAGGGTCAACTGATTGCGTAGCGGGAATGCACTAAGCGCAGCTTTCACGCTGTCCAACACGCTCCACGCTTCTCCCCGCGCATTGAGGTAGTGATGCAAACCAGCAGACCCGAGCCCCGCATAGTCTGGTGCCACGATGGCAAACCCCAGCGACAGCCACGTATTCAGATACTGCCCATCACGCCCTGAATGCGGATTAAGAGAAGGGGCACAGGTTGTTTGCACGCCCACCGTCCCATGCGTCCATACCACGACAGGCCAGCCCCCTTTTGGCGTTTCGCCTTTCGGGATGAAAACGGCAGCGGTATCTTCCCGTGGGCTTTTTCCATCCACGCCACTCAACGAACGGTATCGAATCAGATACTGTTCTGCCGCCTCCTGTAAGCCATTTTTCGCATCCAGCGTCGTTTTTTCTACTAACGAGCCAGGAGACGTTGTTTCCGCCGAGGAAAGCAGAGGGATCATACCAACGGATATAATGAGAAATAACGTCAGGAGTTTTCGCAGCATCTGAGGAAAATAGAACATGACATCTCTCCAGGGTGATTGAATTTCACATTCCCCTAGAAGATAGCTCAGTTATCCATTACCAATTAATTCAATAAATCACTAATTGCTAGCAATAGAAGACCCTTCATACGATAGGACGCGGCCTCAAACCACACCATGCAAGAATGCTCTCGGAGGCCGCAACTAAGAAGCGTGTTATTCGTCGAAGAACCAGTAACCCTGATTAACCAGGCCGGTTAATTCAACCACAAATGCCGGATTTTTCAGCGCCGCACCCAGCTCTTTTTTACCGAGAACGGTGTAACGGCACAGTGCATCCGCCGCTTTCGGATCGACCGTGTCCAGCCGTTCACTGTTGATGAAGTAGCTACCGCCGACTTCAAGAACGCGCAGTCCACTCAGACGCGTCAACACACCGCCGTCCATCAGCGCCCACACAACCTCATCCGGCTTGTAGGGCGGTTCTGCCGGCGCGATATCCAGCTCGTGGCGCGGCGTCGTCACAAAGCGACCGAACCACGCTTTCAGCGCTTCTGGCTGATTGATCACGTCGATCATCATCTCGCGCAGACGGTCAAACTCATAGTCCTCAACCCGCCCCGGATGTTCCCGACAGGTCAAATCAGGGTCGCTATAGTGCTCACCGCCAAGATCGTTCTCCAGCACATAGTCAGCAAAGCTGCTGATTAAGTCTCTGCCGTTCGGTCCACGGAACCCCACGGAGTAGTTAAGTGCGGTTTCATGCGTGAAGCCATCGTGCGGGAAGCCTGGTGGAATATAGAGAATATCGCCCGGCTCAAGATCCTCATCAATGATCGGTGGGAAAGGATCGACATGCAGCAACGCAGGATGCGAGCAAAACTGACGCATCGGCAGCTTGTCACCCACACGCCAGCGGCGGCTGCCCATCCCCTGAATGATGAAGACATCGTACTGATCGATATGCGGACCCACGCCGCCGCCCGGTACGGAAAAGGAGATCATCAGGTCATCTAAACGCCAGTCCGGCAACACGCGGAACGGGCTCACGAGTTCAGCAGACGGCGCATGCCAGTGGTTCACCGCCTGAGCCAGCAGCGACCAGCCGGTTTCACCCAGATTATCAAAATGCTCAAACGGCCCGTTGCTGGCCTGCCACTGACCATTTTTATGGCTGACCAAACGGCTATCGACCTCCGGCTCCATCGCCAGACCCGCCAGCTCATCCGGCGTAATCGGATCGACGAAATTCGGGAAAGCATTCTTCAATACAACAGGTTGTTTTTGCCAGTATTTTTCTAAGAATTCAGGCCAATTAAAGTTAAGTTGGTAAGCCATGCGTCCACACCAGTGAGAAGAGAAACGGGCCTGATTATAAAGAAGGGGCTACCAGCGCTACCTTGTCATTGGTCAATGGGCGGGTGTTCAGCGGGGTAAAAAGTAGAGTAGTGGCGAAACATTGCGTCGCTCACCAGCCAGAAAATGCAGCAAATAACCCGATGCAACAGCGTTTGTAAGCTTAAGCAAACAATGGTGTATTGGATTGACTTATCTCAAATTTTAGAGGTTGCCAAGTAAGATTAATCTTATTAACATCCTTTATATAAGCTATATTGGCTTTCATTTTCAATCAGATCAATCTACTTACATCGATAGCGTTGCTGCCCAAATGATAAGAATAACAAGGACTGTTGAACAATCATCGAACTTACAATGGCAGATGACATGCTATTCCGCGATGCTTTCCGCCGTTGAACCACATTTATCGCTGGCCCATAGAAATATATTTGCACGCCCAGTACAGGCCGATGACGGTGCTATCGAATGGTATAGCGAGATGAATGGTCAGCCGATTCGGTTGACGGATCTGCCCGCACCAGAAAGGGGGCGAGCAGAAGCGCTGTTAAAACAAAAACAGCAAATAATCAGTGAGTTAAAGGATAGATTAGCTCAAGACAGTCGTGTACCTGAAGATGTGCTGCGGCTGCTGACTTTTGCCAGCCAGCAACCTGCTGATTCAAGCATTTGGGTGATTGGTGGTCAGCCTGTCATGACGGAGCTGTCGCCCCCGCCAGTGACGATAGCTCCCCCAGTAGTCACACCTCGCCGTATCTGGTGGCCGTGGCTATTGCTGCTGTTATTGCTGGTCGTATTGGCTCTGTTCTTATTGCGCGGCTGCCTGCCAGTGACGCCGACGGAACCGGTACAACAAGCAGAACCCGTCACACCAACGGAACCTGTTAAGCAGGCAGAACCTGTCACGCCAACAGAGCCTGTTAAGCAAGCAGAACCCGAACAACCACCCGAACCGTTAACACCGGCGGAACCTGTACAACCCCAAAAACCCGTGCCACCCAAAAAAGTCATACCGCCAACACCTCCGCTATCCACTAAGGCACTTTGTCCGGCACAGCGTACCGTTCAGCAGGCTCCAGAAGTGGTGGTTGTTCTTGATGCATCCGGTTCAATGGCAGTCAGTATGGATGCCACGCAGGATGAGATAGATCTTTGGGTGGCAAGCTTGACACTCCTCGGGAATGTTGAACGTGAACCGCGCCGGATCAGCCTCGCACGCCGTTCAACAAGTAATATTATTGATAAATTACCCAACGACATGAATATCAGTCTGGTAGCCGCAGCCGATTGCCGTCAGGTCAGCGTCTCAGGGCCATTCCCGCCATCGCGGCGTACAGAATTGAAAAACCGGATCAATCGCATTGAACCGCTAGGCAAAACGGCTCTGGCAGAAGCATTGGTACATGCTGGTAAACTGGTCGATGGTGTCAATCGTGATGCGATCATCCTGCTCGTCACCGATGGAGAGGAAACCTGTGGCGGCGATCCGTGTGCAGTCGCTAAACAACTGAAAAAAAGCAAACCTCGGCTACAAATCAATGTTGTTGATATCCTCAGTACAGGCGCAGGAAATTGCATTGCCGCCAATACTGGCGGTAGTGTTTTTGCCGTGAACAATACTCAGGAGTTCAGCAATATCATGAATAAGGCCATGAAAGAGTATATTCCTGAAGGGTGTGAATAGCAGGGCTGAGTCCTCATAGCAACGGAAGCGTCGTCGCAAAGAAAACAATTCAGTGCCAAAGAACACATCTATTCCAATCAGTGGGATAGATGTGTTCTACCTGAACGATACCAATGAAACATCGATAGCTTTTAGCGTAGAGGCTAATCAACTTACTCGTACGCGGCATTTTTAACGATCTCGAAAAGATTATATCGCGTCTTTTTACTTTTTTATTAACACAAGCAAAGGCCTGCAAACGTGAAAGAGATGTTTCTGTGTAGTGATAAGCTCGATAAATATCAGTCCATGGGCGAAAACGGACAAGCGGTGCATATTTCAGCACTGCAACTTCGTGAAACACTGCGTTTGCGAAAACAGCACGTTATAGCGGATACCCTCGCTATCCCCCAAATCAATGAGCATGGCAATCGCATCGATTGGTATGCGCCATTTTCGGGTGACATCATTCCATGGTCTGCCGCTACCGACAGTGAACGTCAGGCCGCGCTAAGCCAGCTAGAAGTCAGTCAGGCAGCATTACGCCAGCTAAGCGAAGAGCAGCGTAGAAATACTCAACCAGAACAGCGGTTATTCGGCCAATTATTGGAAAAAGCGTTACAGTTTCCCGATCAGCAGCACGTCTGGCTCGTGGCTGGAAAACCTGTGATCAGTTTCTGGGGATTCGTGAACGCTCAGCAGCAATCCAGACTCGACCCGCTGGACTGCTTACGTACTGCGGCACCATTAATTCCGGCTACAACCATTCCGGCTACAACCACAGCCGCTACGGTAAGCATGCCCTCTGCTACGACGGATGCTGGCATTAACGCCTCGACTCCCCCTGCTCGGCACAATGCACGGCGGCGGCTACCTGTCTGGCTGTACTGGTTACTACCATTGCTGCTGCTTCTATTACTGGCGCTGCTTCTGCTGCGCGGTTGTGTTCCGGGCATCACGATTCCCCTCCCCAGCTTCAGCATGAAGGGACCCGAGTTACCGGCAATAAACCTGAATAAACCTGAACTGCCAGCGGCTTCCACGACGATGGAAGGCACAAGCCTGACCATGACAGCATCCAGTATCAGTTCAGTCAGTGGCGAAATATCTACAGCGATATCTGCCAATACTGACTCCGGGAAGCTAAATATCCCTCAGTTAGGAACACCATTATCAGAAGGTACACTATCGGAAGGTACACTATCGGAAGGTACACCACCGACACAGGCTCCAACTGCCGCACTTGATCCCTCTCTTTCGGCCGCTTCCGGAGCCGTAAATACGACGACAGGAACTCAAACGCCGCTGAGCCTGCCACAGGAGGCACTTGCACAAGGCAATACGGCTTTTCTGAACGGACGCTGGCATGCCGGCGCGGGTATTCAGGATGGGCGCACGGGTAAGCCTCTGAGCCTAAGCTACCAGATCAAAGGTGGCAAAGGTGAAGTACGGATGGTGCGTGGTGATGGCGTCTCTTGCAAAGGGGTAATTAATGCACTGACGCGTTCAGGTCAGCTCACCATTAATAACCAAGGTGAAGCCCAGTGCACCGATGGATCGGTTTATCAGATGCCAGAAATCCTCTGCACGCCTGGCGCGAAAAATATCGCGGATTGTAAAGGCCGTTACGATGCCAATACTCTTTTCCCTATCTCGATGAAGCAGGAGGCAAGTAACTAAATGCTGGCTGAACTCACTGATTTTAAAAAACAGGTCAAACTCATTCGTGACAGCGGGATCCAATTTCTTGATTTTGCTTTTACGCTACCTCCACGCAAAGAGTACGGTGAATTTCTACGCCAACAAGGTGACGGCCCTATTCTGCGACTGGCCTATAACGAGCGCGAAGATAGATACCACATTCCGACGCAGGATAACGAAGCGCCACGTTCCGTCGAGTCCGAGTATTCTCTGGCAATTGAAGACTCATTGCGGCTGTATCAGGGAATCTGGTTCCCTCTCCCCTTTTTCCGTTTCAACCCGCCACGCGCCTTTTCACAAGGGCCAGCAAACTGGGCCCGCGTTCAATTTCATGAACTGGCCGAGCCGGACGATAAAGGCAACACCTGGCGTGCCATCCTGACTTTTGACACCAAAATTTTCCCCGATCGCACCAATACCCAGTATCTGGCTCCCAGTGAGGATGACGTGCGTTCTGGCGCGGGTTTTGCGTTGGCCAAACACGTGCACGAAATGGGCGACTTTCTTTCCCAACAATGGGTAGAGGAGTGGTTGAAAGATGTCTACACCACTCAGGCTCAGGAGCGGTTACGCCAACACTATGAAGACAATGAAGAAAAACTGGCGCTTAAAGAACATCAGGCGCATTACCTGAATCTTCTCAGTGTACTGGCCGACACCATTCACATCCCGGAAGTACAGGTTAACGACGTCAAAATTCGCGATACGGCAATCCCGGTCGATTTGGTGCTAGATATTGGTAACTCACGAAGCTGCGGCATCCTTATTGAAGAGCATCGTGATGATAACAAGGGATTATCACAACTCTACCAGTTGCAGTTGCGCGATCTCAGTCAACCCCAATATGTCTATAATGAACCGTTTGACAGCCGTCTGGAGTTTGCTCAGGCGGAATTTGGTAAGCAGGATTTCTCTCTAAAGAGTGGGCGTAGCGATGCCTTTACCTGGCCGACAATCGGTCGAGTTGGCGGTGAAGCATTTCGCATGGCGGCCCAACGTCTTGGTACCGAAGGCTCAACGGGCATTTCCAGTCCGAAGCGATACCTCTGGGACGATCAATCCTATTCGCCAGGCTGGCGATTCAGTCAGGCCTTCGTGAAATCAGATCGTGAACCGCTGGCGACTGCCGCTCCCTTGCTCTACATGCTTAACGATCAGGGCAAATTATTAATCCGCGTCCCCGAAGATGAGCGGATGCCCGTATTTTCACCGATCTACAGCCGCAGTTCGCTAATGACCATGATGCTGTCAGAAGTGCTGAGTCAGGCGCTAATGCAAATTAACAGCCCAGCACAACGGTTGAAAATGAACCATGCCAGCACGCCACGTCGGTTGCGTAATGTCATTATGACCGTACCACCAGCCATGCCGAAACCCGAGCGCGCCATTTTCGAACAAAGCATGCACGATGCGATTCGTCTGGTGTGGAAATCTCTCGGCTGGGAAGCGATGGAATATGAAGGCAACGATCCGCAGCAATTGAAGCATCCCCACCCGGGCGTACATGTCAAATGGGATGAGGCTACCTGTGGGCAACTTGTCTACCTGTATAACGAGACGCAAAATTATTTTGGTGGGCGCACCGACGAATTTTTTTCCGCCACCCGTCGCCCAGATAACCAGATATCAGGAACGGAAAAACGCAGCCTGAAAGTGGCCTCGATCGATATTGGTGGAGGAACGACAGACCTGGTGATTTCCCGCTATACCCTGGATGAAGGCCAGGGTATTAACGTACGCATCATCCCCAAACAGCTATTCCGTGAAGGGTTTAAAGTCGCGGGAGACGATATTCTGCTCGATGTCATCCGCCTTTATCTGCAGCCAGCGGTAAAAGCCGCGATGATGAAAGTAGGACACAGCGATATTGCGTCCGAATCAATCATGTCACAACTGTTTGGCAGCGAATCGATTGAGGCAGGCAAGCAGGTATTGCGCCAGCAATTGACGTTGCAAATTTTCGCGCCGTTGGCATTGGCGATTTTACATCGCTACGAAGAATATCAGCCGGATGAAGGACGTGAGCTTCTGAGTTACACGTTCCGTGAACTACTGGAGATAAACGTACCGACGCAAAAAGTGCAGGACTATGTGAACGATGCTGTTCGCTCTGGACAGTCTGATAACAGTCTCCCGTTCTCGATCCTTGATGTTCCGTTAGAAGTCGATTTATCCCAACTGCACAACGAATTTATCAATCCGCGTAGCGGGCGGATGAACATTTGTCACAGCCTACGTGCGCTATGTGAAGTCCTGTGGCATTACAACTGCGATATCTTGTTGCTGACCGGTCGTCCATCACGCTTGCCCGGTATTCAAGCACTGATCCGCCAGCTACAGCCCGTGCCACCGTCACGCGTTCTTCCACTACATGGGTATGAAACTGGCGGCTGGTATCCGTTTAACAAAAAGGGATGCATTGATGATCCCAAATCTACCGCCGTCGTGGGAGCCATGCTCTGTCTGCTGGCAGAAAACTCCAGGCTGAATAATTTTTACTTCCGTACAGCAAATTTTGTGCCCTATTCCACCATTCGCTATCTGGGCATGCTGGACGGTAACAATGTCATTAAAGACAGTAACGTCTTTTACCGCGATATCGATCTGGATGCCGATAACTTCCAGCTTAATCAAACCCAAGGGTTTGAGTCCCGTGGTGAAGTCCGTATTGGTTTCCGACAGCTTGATAATGAGCGCTGGCCTGCATCGGCACTGTACACCTTGAAGATAACCAACCCCAATCTTGCCAGTGAACTCGCAGGCGATGCGGTTATGCGTCTGCAGTTGCTGGCCGAGCAAGGACGCCCCCGCAATGGTGAAGAGGCCGTCAGTCCAGAAAGATTCCGCATTGAATCGTTGGAGATGGAGAATGCACGCCGTAACTACAGCCGAAAAGATGTGGCATTCCAATTGAACACTATGGTCGGTAACGGTATGGGAGAAACCCATTACTGGCTGGATAGCGGGAGCGTTAAAAGCTAATGAATACCATCAATTCCAAGCAAATTATTCAGGGCTGGCACAATGTTGAAGCTGGCGCAGAGCAGGCGATTGACTGGATCGCGGCCGTACGTGAAGACGCTCAGAATCTGGATAAGGAAGCCGATCACCTGACGCTTAGCCTACGTCGCAGCCGTAACAAAGCCCGCAGGCTGGCGCAGGCGGCGGCGAAACCGATGACGGTGGGCTTCTTTGGTTTATCACAAGCAGGTAAATCCTATTTGATCTCCGCACTGGCGGCAGGCGAAAACGGTAATTTGGAGACAGAGCTTGCCGGTAAACAGCTTGATTTCCTGAAGCACATCAATCCACCAGGTGGAGGGAAAGAAGCCACGGGATTAGTCACGCGTTTCAGCAGACGCACCGCTAACACGCCTGAACATAAACACGTTTCCCTTCTCCTCTTCAGTGAAGTAGAGATGGGGAAAATCCTGGCGAATGCTTTTATCTATGATTTTAATCAGGAAAAATTTAACTGGCAGTATGATGAAAAGCGAACCCATAACCTGCTGACCGCACTGTCAAAGCGCCGCTGTTCCTCTCGGGTTCCTGGCGTAACAGAAGATGATGTTGTATCGCTGTGGGACTACCTCAGTCGTCATGCAGGAAAGAGCCAAAGCCGTTTGGCATTGCATTATTGGCCTCAGGCGATTGTGCTGGCCCCCTGGCTGACGCCGAACGATCGCGGGCTGCTTTTTTCTGTTCTATGGGGCGAAATACCGGAGCTAACCGAAGCCTACACCCAGTTTGCGCAGACGTTGCAACGCGTGGGCGGCGCGCATGAAGTTTGGGCTCCGCTACACGCGCTAGTACAGGAAAAAGATGGCTTACTCGTTCAGCACGACAGCATTATGAACGTTGATATGCTGGAACGTCTGAATAAAGAACCTGATGTCCGTATTGAAGTCACGCCTGTGAAGGATGGCCAAGCGGGTACGTCCGTTGACATCTCTCTGGCAGAGTTGGCCGTTCTGACGGTTGAGCTGCATATTCCGCTGCTCGCGCCTCCTCGTGAATCTCTCTTTGAATCGGTGGATCTACTCGATTTCCCTGGTTATCGCGGTCGTCTGGGCGTTGAGTCGATGGATGACATACGTCGGGAAGTGAAAAGTGAAGACAGTAACCCGCTTGCGCAGTTAATCCTTCGCGGGAAAGTCGCCTATCTCTTTGAGCGATATACTGAAAATCAGGACATGAACGTATTAGTTGTTTGCACCGCGTCTACCAAACAGTCTGATGTAAAAGAAGTTGGTGATGTACTGAATGAGTGGATCAACTATACGCAGGGCGCAGACCCAGAGGCACGCGGACGCCGATTGCCCGGTTTAATATGGGCGCTCACCATGTTTGATTTGCGCATCAGCCAAGGGCTATCCCATGACGAAGCCATTCTTCGTCAGTCCTGGGGACTTGGAGGGATGATCAAAATGGCGATAACGGAACGCTTTGGTAAATATCAATGGCTGCAGGAGTGGCAGCCGGGACAGGCATTCAATAACACGTTTCTAGTACGTAAACCTGGCCAGATAACCCCGTTCATCCACATAGAGAACGAGAAAGAAAACGCCATCCGCGAAGAAAGCAAAGCGCAGCTGGCGCTGATGCGAAAAACCTTCCTGGAGGATGGTGCCGTTACGCGCTATATCGCCAACCCGGAAGCCGCCTGGGACGCCATGCTCAACCTGAATGACGGGGGGATGCGCCGGATGGCCGATTACCTCTCTCAAGTCGCTCGCCCAGAAGTGAAGATGGAGCGCATTGCAGAGCAGTTACAGGATATGCGCGATGAACTGGTAGAAAGGGGATTAGGGAAATGGTATCAGCCCGAAGGTGAAGAAGAAGTTGCGAAAAAAAATCTCATCGCTCAAGAGATTCTCGCCGCATTGAAAAAACGTAATGGCATGCACGGTGAGCTGTTAGCACGTCTTGTCCCCACACGGCGATCCCTACAGGAGCTTTACCTGCAGCAAATTTCGGTGGAAACGGAGGACGTTGCTGAGGAAGAGGCCGACTTTTTTGATATCGGCGTTGACGATGCCTTTGGTCTCGATACCCCCGTAGCGGCAGTGCATAGTCATGAAACCACCTTTGCTCGCCAGGCATTACAGCTTTGGATTAACCATCTGCGCGACCTGCCAGAAACGCCAGCAATGTTGAACTATATCAATCTGCCAAGGCCAATCATCGTGCAATTGGTAGATGAACTGATCACGGGTTTATTACGGCTGAAGCTAGAAGATGCGCTGGTTGGCGTAATGGCCAACACCGAGCAGGCAGGTGTTCGCCGCGAGCGTATGGTCGAACGTCAGGTATCACGCGTACTGCACGTGATGAGCAATTTTGTCACCTGGCTTGGTTATTTGACTGTCCCCGAGGCAAAACGCCCCGTTCGCCCCAACATGCCGGATCAGGCCATTTTCACCCGCCCGACGCAATGCGACAGCGTACAGTGGATGGATGACGAGCGTCTCACATGTCTGACACCGCAACAGCTTAACTACAGTGCCATTTTTATTATCGATTGGCTGATCGGTCTGGAAGCGTTGATCGCCGAGAACGCAGGCCATTCAGTGGGTCGGGAGATCAGCGTGGCACAAAATGAAAAACTCGGCGCAATCATTCACCGTATTAAAACTGCACAGGAGTAACCTGACGTGATCAAACCAGAACTAAAACCCTTAACACCTGTCCAGCCTGGCTATGCACTGCTGCTGTTACGGGCATGGAAAGGGGCTGAGGAAGGTGTCACGATCTCGGTGTTACGTAATCAGGACCATCTTTATCTCGGTAACAACGGGCAGTGGAGTAGCGGTGAAGTCTTTTTAACCCTATCGCCTCTGGCACAGTACGACGATGTACCTGGCGTGCAGGTTGGACCCACGTTTCTCGACCCGCTGCTGGCAAATCGCCAAGCTGCTTACAGGATTACGGTTAAAGATATCGCCACAAGTGATGTTGGCGTACTCACCATCACCGATGGTCTACTGAGTTCTCAGGCAAGCGGTGAAAATAATCCATTAGCGACTGTCCAGCCAGTGGAAGAAGCGCCCGTTCAGGAAATTTCCATCCCTGAACCACAGCCAGAACCTAATCCAGAACCCACTCCGGAGCCTCCTGCGCCCGTACCGCAACCTCAGGTACGAACCGATGCATCCAGCGATAAGCCCAAGTCCGGTAAAACGGGTGTGCTGATCGCCATCGTGATCCTCATCCTAATATTGCTTGCCGCCGCAGCGTGGTGGTTTACTCGCAGCCCAACGCCTGCTGCGGCAACCACTACCGCGCCCTCCGTCGCCAAAGTTAGTGGGCCTTGCGGTGATGATCAGATGAAAAACAGCGATGAACTGGAATTTGTCAAAGGTTGCCTGCGCAGCCAACCGAGCAGTGCTCAACTGATTGACGTTATTAGCAAAGCCAAAGCAGGTAAGCGTTGCGACATTGCCCAACGTTTATACGCTTACAAAGCGCAGTCGGGAGATACGCAAATGGCAATGCGCTACGCCCAGGAATACGATCCGCAAACGGCGAAAGCCGGTGGTTGTTTCAGCCCTGATGCACAGACAGCAGCCTACTGGTACGAAACCATCGTCAATAAAGATCCGCAAAACAACGATGCTAAAGCCCGCTTAGCCGCGCTGAAAAAATAGGATAAAAGAATGAATTATGTTCACTGGTTCAGTGGCCTATTTTGTGCCGCCGCCTTTAGCTTCCCAGCACTCTCTGCCGATCAAAAGCCACTGCTGCAGGAAGGAAAACGCACGCTGTACCAACGCGTGCTGACTTATCCAGGCTGTGAGTTAGCGGATAAAATGGGCGATTCAGGCAAAGAGCAGCCTGCGTTTAGCCGTTTCTACGTTTATCAACGCAGCCAAAATGGGCAGGATGAATGGTTACAGGTAGGGCCGGATAGCTTAGGGCGCGTTTCCGGTTGGATGAAATCATCTTGTACCGTGGATTGGAAGATGCAGCTGACGCTGGCCTTTACCAACCCATCAGGCCGCCATCCGATGCTGTTCTTCCGCGATAAGAGTGACGTTGAAGCCATTCTTAATAGCAAGAAGCCCTCTGCCATGTTGGATCCGCTTCTGACACGTTTGAAGCATAATCAGCCCGTACCGCAAGTTCTGGCCAGAGAGCCAGATTACATGGTTGATCAACTTAAAAATTTCTATCTTCTGCCAGTACTCGGTTCGGATGATATTTTCACCGACACCGGCTTCCAGGTTCGTGTCCTGAATGTCGCATCGGTTAGCGAAAAAGCCAATGCAACAACGGGGGCGGGTGGTTCCCCGTCGGACGAAAAAAATGGGCAGAACGAAAAGAATATGATGAAAGGCTTCTCTGCGTCAGTGGTGTTCGTGATCGATTCCACCATTTCCATGGGGCCTTATATTGAACGCACTAAAGAGGCTATCGATAAGATTTATCAACGCATTGAGAAAGAACAGCTACAGGATAAGGTGAAGTTTGGCTTGGTCGCATACCGCTCCAGCGTCAAAGTCGTGCCGGGTCTGGAGTACGACAGCAAAATGTATGTTGACCCCAACACGGTGAAAAGCGGTAAAGACTTTCTCGCCAAAGTGCATGACCTTAAGCAGGCCACGGTATCAAGCAGCAAAATGGATGAAGATGCTTACGGTGGCGTAATGATGGCGCTGGACCAAGTGGACTGGACCCAGTTTGGTGCCCGTTATGTCGTACTGATTACCGATGCCGGGGCACTTGAGGGGTCAGATAGCTTATCCTCAACGTCACTCGATGCTGCTCAGGTGCGTCAGGAAGCCGCGTACCGTGGCGTGGCACTTTACGCCATGCATCTGAAAGCCCCAAATGGAAAGAAAAACCACGCCTCGGCAGAAGCTCAATATCAGGATCTGACGCTGAACCCCTTTCTGCATAAGCCTTTGTATTACCCTATCGATTCTGGTGACGTGAACAACTTTGGCAAAATGGTCGATGGGCTGGCTAACGCCATTACCGGGCAGATAAAAACAGCCTGGAGTGGCGAGAATACCGTGGGCAGTGCGCTCGGTGCCAGCCCAGAATACGCGGGCAAGCAAACGAATCCACTGTTAAGCGATGCAGAAAAATTGAGCAATGCGATGCGTCTTGCCTACCTTGGCGAAAAACAGGGGACGCAGGTGCCACCCGTATTTAAGTCGTGGATTAGCGACCGCGATCTGGTGAAACAAAATATTCCAGCCACAGAAGTCCGGGTACTGCTCACTAAGAGCGAACTGAGCGATTTAAGCGATGTGATGAAAAAAATCATCAACGCGGCTAATGAAGGGATGATTTCGCCGGATGATATGTTTGCCAGTCTGCGTTCGCTGGCAGCAACCATGGGAAATGATCCGAACCAGGCAAAAAGCAAGAGTGCCACCCGCCTTGGTGAGATGGGGCTTCTGGGCGAATACATCGACAGCCTCCCCTACCTGAGTGAGGTGTTGAGCCTGGATGAAGAAACCTGGAAAAGCTGGGATGGCCTCGAACAGGAACGGTTTATTCGCCGCCTGAACACCAAACTCAGCTACTACCAACGCTACAATCAGGATGTTGACCGCTGGATCGCACTGGCACCTGGCAGCGACCCTCGGGATAACGTCTACCCGGTTCCTCTAGAAAATCTGCCCTAATGATACGGATCTGCGATATGGACATCCGCCGAGGCGGAGCAAATGGCTACCAGGTATCATTACCTGAATTCGTGCTGTCTCGTGGCGATATCGCCGCCCTTGTCGGGCCCAGTGGATGTGGAAAAAGCACGCTGTTGGAAATGATGGGGACACTCCTGCGTCCAGCACGCCTCAAGGAGTATCGGCTGGGCGAACTGGATATCGCTACGCCGCTATTGGCGGAAAATGAAGTCCAGTTATCCACTATCCGGGCACGTACGTTGGGATTTATGCTTCAACATGGCGGGTTGTTACCGTGGTTTTCCGTTGCGGAAAACATCCACCTGACTCGACAATTGGTAGGGATGACCACTCACGCAGAGTGGTTGGATACCGCCATCGATCGATTAGGCATCCGTGCATTACTCGGCAAGATGCCTTCTCAACTCTCGATTGGCGAGCGCCAACGCGTGGCGTTTATTCGGGCGATTGCCCACCGACCACGTTTACTTCTGGCCGATGAACCAACGGCGGCGTTGGATCCCGACAATGCAGAACGGCTCTTTGCACTGATGATTGAGATGGTTCGAACGCTAGACATGGCCGTCATTATTGTCAGCCATGACTGGCAGCGAGTGGCGGATTTGGGCCTGCGCTGTTACAAAGCATCGGTAACGGAGGGGCAAAGTGTCTTCCTCCCTGCCTGAATTTCAACCCGCTCGCATGCTTTTGCTGCGTATGGCGCTGCGCGATTTATTGCACGATCGCAAAGTGACGCTATGTATTGTCTTTTCGCTGATTGCAGTCATCGCACCATTATTATTACTGTTTGGCCTGAAGAACGGCATCGTCAACCAGCTACGCCATGACCTGCTGGACGATCCTCGCACGCGGGAAGTGCGTATGACCGGGAATGGCAACTACGACCTCGCCTGGCTGGAACAATTAGCACAGCGCCCAGAAGTCGGTTTTACTGTTCCTCTCACTCGCTCTTTGAACACGCAGGCAGATTTGGTGCGCGACAGTCAGCATTTTGCCGCGAATGCTGAGGTGATCCCCACCGGAGAAGGCGACCCGTTACTACAGGGCATTCCTCCGCTACAGCAAGATACGCAAGTGGTATTAAGCGCCAGTGCGGCACGCCGCCTTGCGGTTCAGGTTGGGGGGCGCTTCCACCTGCGGGTCAACCGCAATCTTGAAGGGCAGAACCAGCGTGCGAGCATTGAGCTATTTGTCAGTGGGGTACTTGATGAGGCCAAATTCACTCGTCCTGCTGCGTTTATCTCCCTGCCGCTTCTGGTCGCGTTGGAAGATTACCGTGATGGTTTTCAGGTTTCTTTACTTGAAGTAAGCGATGGAGAGCCACCACGGCAGCGCCTACGCTTTGCCCGAGCGCGACTCTATGCCAGCACGCTAGATGATGTGGCACCACTGGCTCGTTGGCTGGAAGCGCAGCATATCGAATCGGTCACTCAGGCGGCACAGATCGAATCTGTGCGCGCCATCGATCGCGTACTGGGTCTCATTTTCGCGGTCATCGCATGGATCTCGGCTTCCGGCTGTATCGCCTCACTGATCGGCGCTTTTATCGCCAATATCGACCGTAAACGCACCGACATGGCCGTACTGCGCCTTCTCGGTTTTCGCCGTCAGGCAATCACCCTATTTATCGTGATCCAGGCGCTTTGCCTTACGGGTGTGGCATTCAGTATCGCGTTAGCGATTTATCTATTGGGAAGCGAATTGTTTAATCGTCTGCTTGGCACATCCCTTCCCGATCATATGTTCGTTTGCCACCTCGATCCCATTCATTTTATTACTGCACTGTTGTGCGTACTGGCGGTGGCGTTAAGCGTTGCCGCCATCGGTGCGCTGCGTGCGCTGAAAATCGAACCTGCGGAGAGTCTACGTGAAATTTAAACTGGTGCTGGGCCTGGTTATGATGGGTATGGGATATACCTGCGCCGCGCAGGCAACCTGGGATGAGAAATTCTGGAACCCGAAACCGCTGGCAGATGATGTCATCCTCCCTCTCCCCTGCGATGGCGCGATGGCGTTTAGGAAAGTGATTATTCCGCAAAATAACCTGCTGGATGACTACGGGATTGTTGTCGGACAGGAAGGTGATGAATGGGGATATGTCGAGCAAGCCCGTCAGGAGCATATCGCAGGCAGTTTCCCTGAAAAAAAAGGACAGAGCCGCTACTACTTGATGGCGAAGTATGAGCTGAGCGATTTACAGTATTTGGCGCTCTCTGGCGAGTGCCCGACGCCAGATATAAAGGGCCGTCTGCCAAAAGTGAATATTGGCTGGATGGATGCGATGTCCCTTGCTAACCGTTACAACCTCTGGTTACGGAAAGAGAAGCTGGCGAGTTTGCCTAAAGACGACGGACAACCTGGCTTTCTCCGCTTACCTACCGAAACCGAGTGGGAATTTGCCGCCCGAGGCGGGCAATCAGTGTCATCATCAGAATTCCGCGACCAGCATTTCCCAATGCCAGAAGGCATGAATGGCTATGCCTGGTTCGCTGGCGCGCAATCAGCAAATGGGAAACTCCAGCCAACGGGCTTGTTACAGCCTAACCCACTCGGATTGCACGATATGCTTGGCAATGCTGCCGAGATAATGTTCGAACCCTTTCGCCTTAACAAGCTCGACCGCTTACATGGTAAAGCCGGTGGCTATATCGTGCGCGGAGGAAGCATTTTAACGGTACAGAGCGATATTCGTAGCTCGCTGCGCGGTGAAGAGCCCTATTACGACGCCAAGGGAGAGAACGGCAGTAAAACGACAGGCATGAGGCTGGTTTTGGTATCAACAACGCTCACATCCCGCGATCGTGTCAAAGAAATTGAAAAAGAGTGGCAGGCCCTCGGCACGGAAAAAAGCACCACAAGTGATGGAGGCGCGACAGGCTCGTTGCAAAATCTCAATGAAATTTCCGCCAAAGTGCAAGATGAGGTGCTAAAGAAACAGCTGGAACAACTACGTGGTGAACTGCGCGCCAACAGCCAGTTGCGAGATGAACAGCGCGATCAAGCTATAAGAACATCACTACAGTTAGGCGCATTTTTATGCACAAAGATGAAAGATGACGGCGAATTTCTTGATCGCCTTAATCAGCTCAATGCAAAAACCTGCGCAGCGGGTAATCAGCTAGATGCTAACTGCTCTCTTCGTCAGGAACAGTTAGGGCAGCATCAGAAAGCCCTCGATTTTATCACCAGCTATTACGCTGACACGCTAGTGGACATCGGTTCGACCTATAACAAATCTCTTATCGAACCACAGATCGCCATCGTACAGCAGCTAATGGCGGCACGTGGCAAAACTAATCTAAACGGATATCTGGATACCTATTGGAAAAACCTTCAGGGGTACTGGAAGGATGGCAAAGTGGCACGGGATGCGTGGCTTAACGCATGCAAAAACAATAACTAATAAATATGAAGGAGAGTAGGTGATGGTAACGTTTAAAGCATTACGCACAGCAACAATCGCGGGATTAATTGTACTTCTGGCTGGCTGCCAAAATTCATCAAGCCTGGGGGGTAGCGGCGTCGATCCACGTCTGTCGAAGAGCGAGGATATGGAGTTCTTTAACAAATCAGGGTTGCAGGCTTGTGCCGCCGGTGCGGCGATAGGAATGCTGGCTTGTGCAGTCAGCGACACCGAACATAAAACATTGTGTATGGCGGCGGCAGCCGTGGCTGGCTGTGGTATCGGTGTTGGCACCAATGCTTACCTGGATAACCAGCGTAAAAAATACGCCACTCAGGAAGAGCAGTTAAATGCATCGATTAAAGATATCCAGGCTGAAAACACCCGAATTCAAGGCGCATCTGATGTGGCGAAGTCGGTCATCGCCAGTGATAAGCAAACCATTGCCAAAATAGAGAAGGAAATTGCGACAAAATCGGTGAAAAAAGAGGAAATGCAAAAACAGATCAAAGGGATAGATGCAAACATCGCCTATTTGCGTAACACGATTACCGATATGAAAAAACATGAGAAGCAGTGGCAGGACGTCTCAACAGATATGCAAAAGTCCGGCGATAACACCAAAAAATTAGATACAGAAATTGCCCAGATGCGTGACAAAATCGGTTCATTACAGAGCGAGCTGGATAGCCTTTATAACCAGCGTACCGCCCTGAAAGTTAGCTAAGGAAATTCCCATGCGCGTTTTATTGCCAGTATTCACCACACTCCTGCTAGCTGGATGCGTTACCAACCCGCAGAGCTGTGACCCGACAACCGGTGACGTCAGTATCGTCACTAAATTTAACTGCAACTATTCTGGAACGTGGGATCAACGGGTTACAGAGAAACAGCAGACGCTGCAACATGAACAGGAATTGAATAAAGAGTTCAATGCCGTGTATGCCGCTATTGAGCAGGAAAAGGCGCAAAGTAATGCCAGTGTTGCCACTAAACGTAAGTCGCAACAAGAGTTACAGCGTTCGATGAATAATCTGGTGGCACAGCTGAAGAAAAAGAATGCAGGGCGCGCAACGGCACAAAAAGAGATCGCCGCACTGGAAAAAAGCATGAAAGAGGCACAAAACCGCCCTTCCGAATCAGAAATGCAAAAACAGATGGAACTGCAGAAATTACAAGGGCAGCTTACTGCGCTTCAAAACATGTTAGCATCGCAGTAAACCAAACGCCTGTAGACCGTCAGGTCTACGGGCCGATTTTTCCCCTGATATCATTCCCCAAGGATTCGAAACACCGCACCCGATTTCATACCGGAATGGGAGTACTCTGGCACACTCGTCCAGTTGACTTCGGAATATCTGGTCGGAAACATCCCGTCGAAGGAGCATGTTCCTGGACCGCGTTAAACGACCATTCAGCACTTTCGTCTTATAGACATCGCGTTAGTTTTCAAAAAATCGCAGGAGGGGGATGAAATTAAAATATTTATATTACAAATACATATGGAGGTTACTGGACGATTTCAGACATAAAAAAAGCCACCCTGAGGTGACTTAATTTTCATACTAATGGTGCGAAGGCCGGACTCATGTATAGAAATAAGATATTGAATATCAACAATAAAATTAAAAAATAAATAATTTATGCCCCCTTTTGTGCCCCCAAGTGATTTTTAGCCATATATCAATGAGATAGGCAAACACCCTGTAAATGATATTTATTATCATCCGTCCGGATTCGATTCCGTGCAACGGATCCTAACCGAACACACATAATGATAATGACTCAGCCAAAATAAAAAGATTTTGCACAAAACTGTTCACTCTCTTCACTACGGTTTTTTATTTTTATTAATCAATGTATTAGTGCGTGATGAGTTGGTGAACACGTGACGAATTACTCATCACTGGATAGATAGGTTGCACAACAAGATAGTCGAGCCCGATCTTATAATCGGTCTTTGGCTGCTTTATAAACCTCTGAGCGTTCCCGTTTGCCCACAGCTAAAACCAGTACCACGATCTCATGCTCAAGCACTTGATACACTAACCGATAGCCAGCGGAACGAAGTTTGATTTTGTAGCAGTCAGCCATTCCGTGAAGCCGGTTGGCGGGAACGTGGGGATTTTGTAAAATCTCTTTCAGTTTTTTGGTGAACTGCTCCCGCACGGGTGCACCCAGCTTCTTAAATTCTTTCAGCGCGTGCTCTTCAAACTCCAGCTTATAACTCATCCAGATCGACCTTCACACGTTTCCCCTTCATCCGGGAACGGGCAATTTTGGCAAGTTCGATATCTTCCTGATAGTCGGCCAGCGCTTCCCATGTTTCCGGGGAAACATAATAGCCAGAGATACGGCCATTGGTTAACACGGCTACAGGCTCGCCGTTAGCTTCTTTCAGCGCGGCATTGGGCGATTTTTTAAAGTCGCTAATACTCACAGCAGCATTGGCAAGAATAGGTTGTACGGACATAACTAGCCCCTTTTAAGTATGATATTTGATACTGAATTTAGCACTTAATCAAAAAAGCAGCAACGCTATGGTATAAACGTGAAACCAAATAAAAAGATTTTACACAAAACTGTTCACTCTCTTCACTACGGATTTTTATTTTTACTAATCAATGGATTAATGGGTGATGAGTTGGTGAACAGGTGATGAGTAACTCATCACTCTTTGAGGTATCTTGACGCAAAAAAACCGGCCGGAGCCGGTTTCGTCGTATTTGGTATCTTTACCTCGCAATCTCACATTTTGGCAGCCAGTCGGCGTCTGATTCGTCTTTCAGCTCAAGGTTAGTCTGTATGCCCTGATTGGTTCGCCCTTTGAGGTATGTCTGCCCGTATTCCGACATCATGTTAGGCAGCACCTTACCAAAGGCCGTCAGGCTGATGGGCTTCTGGTGGCCGTGTGACTCCATAAAAGACAGGTAAGCGTGGTACAGGTATTTACGCGGATTACGCGGCGTGATGTTGGCGTTGCCCATATACAACCCGGTGGTGTCACTGTGTGCCAGCAGGTAACCGCAAAAATCAACCAGCGGGTCAGCCTGCCGCTTGATTTCCAGTGCTTCGGCGGAGTGTTGCTGTGCCTGTAACAGCGTTCGGGCAGCGTTTGGGTCGGCAAAACGTTTCATCAGGTGACGCACAATCACCGCCAGCTCTGCGCGGATTTTCTCTTTCAGCTTGGGGTCGCGTTCGCTGGCCGGGATGGTTTCATCGAAGTGGATAATCACCCGGCGACGGGACACGCCGCCGCTGCGGTCGCTAAAGCGCATCGGCGAGTTGTTCACGGCCAGAATCACCGCCGGAATACGGGTGGAATAGGCGTCACGGTATTTCGGGTCAACCATCACCGCATCGCCGCCGGTAATGGCTTTAATGCCTGCACCGTCACCGCTCCATTTTTCCTGGTCAGGCAGGACGATTAATGAGAAGCCGATAATCGACGAGCGTTCACGGGATGATTCAATGGTGTTGATGGTGGCCGCTGTGGTGTTGTCCTCCCCGGCCAGCATGGTGGCAATTTCTGCCAGAATACTTTTTCCGCTGCCGCCGGGGCCGGTGACTTCAAGAAACAGTTGCCAGTCGTAGCAGTTCGCCAGCACCATAAACAGCGCGGCCAGAATACGCTCCTGCTTATCCGCGCTGTTCCCGGCGGCACGGGTCAGCCAGCGCCAGAAGTGCGGGGCATTGTCGGCAAGATTTTCCCCGGCCTTAAACGGCGTGTAATCCACATCATTGACGGTATTCAGCCAGTGCTCCCGGCGGTGCGGTTTAAATTCACCGCTGACGGTATCAAACACCCCGTTACGAAAACCGATTAACCGGCGTTGGGGCTTCTCCTGCATCGGGATAATCAGTTTCAGGGTATCTAACACGCTGCCAATCCCGGACGCGGTAAAGGGGGCGTGTATCTTCTGAAACAGCGCCGCGATATCCCGGCTTAACAGGCGGTAGGGCAACACTTTCCACGCGCCGTTATGATACTGGAAGAAGGTTTCCCCGAACGCGTCAATCGCCAGCGTATCGCGGTAATGCTCGCGTATCTTCTCCGCTTTCTCGCTGGCGCTCATGGCCTTGAATTCAGCCTCACCCAGCGACGCAAACGGGCTGACCGATTCAGGTTGAGTAAACGCGTTCAGATGCTGCCGGGTGGCGTCGGCACCCTCGGCAAGATAGACGTCATTCCAGTCACCAAACACCGGCGGCAGTGCGACACGGCCATTGACGGCAGCGGCAGCCTGTTCCGCTTTGGTCTGGCCGGTGCCGTTCTCGTCCCGGTCAGCGGCTATCAGCAGCGTGACCGCCGGGTAGCGGGTTTTCAGCTCACGGGCAAGGGACGGCAGGTTGTTCGCACTGAGCGCGACATACACCGCATCACCGGTTAACTGATGCAGCGTTAAGCCGGTGGCGTAGCCCTCAGCCAGCCAGATAACGCTGGCCTGCTTGCCGCTGAACGCGTGAAAAGCGCCTTTGACCTGCCCGCCTTTTAACGTGCGCTTGTCGCCCTGTGCATTGATAAGCTGGAGATTCACTACTTCACCGTCCGGTGTAGTCAGCGGCACCAGTACATCACCGGGCTGATAGGTGATACCGCCTACGCGCAGCGGCTTACCCTGTAAGGTTGGCACGGCGATATCCGGCCAGCCTTTGGCGCTGAGATACGCGTTACCGGATTGCGTCACCGCCTCTTTCAGTTTTGCCTGTGCCTGAACCGCCGCCCGTTGCCGGGCGGCCTCGCTGTCTGCGTCGTCTGGTGTTGACGCTGCCGGGCTGTCCGGCAGGTCGCCCAGCCACGCGCCCACTTTCAGGGCGGCTTCTGTCGGCGTCAGTTTCAGGGCTTTTTCCACCAGATTCAGGCCGTCACCTGCGCCGCACTGGTTACAGAACCATGTGCCGCGCCCTTCTTTGTTATCGAAGCGGAAACGGTCTTTGCCCTCGCACATCGGGCAGGCGGTATGCTGCCCGGTGGCATCAACGCGGATACCCACTGCCGGGAGCAGTTGCGGCCAGTGGCCGCTGGCGCGTTTCACGGTCTGTGTCACGGTAAGGTGTGCCATACGTTGCCCCTTAATGCAGTGTGGTAGTTGGGGTCGTCGCTGTCGCACACTGGCACAGCTCCCCCATGATGATGTGCCCCAGCGCGGTTAACCGGGGTTTATCAGTCAGTAACGTGGGTTGCACCATATCGCCCAGCATGGCGCAGGCGATTTCCATCCCGGTAGCGATACCGTGCTCACGCACATGTGCGCCCTCCAGCTCCAGCGCAATGGCAATTTCCAGTTCGGTCAGGTTGCAGTTCAGGGCAATGCCGGTTTCCCGGCAGTTATCCAGATAGGCCTGTGCCACAGCGCGGCGGTACACGGCAGTACGCACTTCCAGCGGAATACAGGACTGATTATTGCTGTTCATTGTGCTGTCTCCCGTGCGGTGAAAAGGTGGGCTTCACAGTGGGTCATGACGTGGCCTATCTGGTCAGTCAGCAGCGCCACCAGTGCGGCCATATCATCGGCCGGTAACGTATTGGGTTTGGCGGCGGTCATGCCGCATTGCTGAGCGTCCAGCATATCGAGAAACATCACACCAACGCGGTGCGCATGAGACAGGCGCAGGTAGTCAGCGTGGGGAATGGGATAGGTATCCTGATTATTGAGACGGGCGGCTAAGCTATTCATGCGCTCACCCCGTTCTCGGTTTCCGGCACTTCCGGGCTTTGCAGCGTCACGGCCAGCAGCTCCAGCCGTTCAGCCAGTACAAACGTCAGCACTTCTTTGGCTACCGGGTTATCCAGCTCAATCACGGCATGCGTCAGAGCGCGGCACTGGTCGGCGATTTCATCAAGGGTCAGCGGGGTAGAATCAAACATGGCTAACCCCCTGAGCAGGCAGACGGCCAGCAAAAGACAGCACATAGTCACGCGCCAGTAAACGGCGGGCGCTGATTTCATCCGGGGCGATAACGGCTTCACGGTGCGGTAAGGCGCGTAATTCGGCGCGGCGCACGGCCAGAAACAGAAAGGTAAATTGCGGGTGTGACGGGGTGAGGGTCGTAGCCATGTGGCAGTCTCCTTGAAGTAACGGTTATCGCTACCACCGGAGTTCCTACACTCATGGGTGGTAGCCCAGACGGGGGTAGGAATACCGGCCTTCAAGGGAACCGGCCAGCCCGAAGGCTGCCCCGCCTGAGCCACCATAATTTGGATGCAGTTACGGCGTAAATGCTGCCGAATAGCATGCAGGTGTGCTAAGACCACGACATAAAAAAAGACGCATGGCGCGTCTGGTGTCGCCTTGAAGTAACACGGGTTCCTACGCCCGGCTGTCGATTTTGCGACAGCCGAGAAACTATAACGCCAAAAAGCCCCGGCAGGCAAGCCGGGGAAACGGATAAATTGCGCAGTCATGAACAGCCTCAGCAGTTGGTCAGCGCATCACCGGCACGGGATGCGCAGTAACGCCGAGGTGAATCAGAGGCGGCGGGCGTCGGTGCAACGCTCAGCAGCAATGCACCGAAACGCTGTTCACGGGCGGCAACGGTGGCCGGGTTGCGAATGGCGGGCAGCAGTTGATCGCACAGATTGAGGGCTTCCCGTTCATCAAGCGTGACCGACTGACCGGCGATAGTGAAGGTGATCATGCGTGGTTCTCCTGTTGGCGGGCGGCGATACGCTCGGCCACCCAGTGATGAATTTCGGACTCAACCCACGCGACACTTTTCCCACCCAGCGAAACGTTGGCGGGAAAGGCTTTGCGGCTGCTCAGTTCATACAGCGTCGAGCGGGAAATGCCGGTAACGTGCAGCACTTCCGGCAGGCGCATTAAACGCTCTCTGGCCGGATGCTGTGGCATCGGGGGCATAGCAGGAATGGGTGTTGGGGGTGTGGCTGACAACATGTGACGCTACCTCGTTTATGTCCGCCCGGCTCTGGCCGGATGGCGCTGGATTGCTCTGGTAGCTCGCTATTATGTGAATATTTTCAGGGGTAGCAACAAGGGGCTGTTGTGCCATTGGTGAGCAAAAAACAGGCTTTTTTTGCCACCGGATTGTCATTGTTTCTCTTAGTTTTCCTTTGTTTCTCATTTGAGAAAAGTCTACGTGTTTATGACTATTAATCACCGCGCTATTTATAGGAAATAACATCGTAAAAACTGCTCGCCAGAAAAAAGGCTCAAAAAACCGGGTGAACAGTGTGAACACTCGGTGAAGAGTTTTTTATCAACTGTTCACTTCTTTATTTATTGATTTATCTATTCTTTTTTCTCAGGTGAAGAGTAGTGAATAGTTTTATAAAAGAGTTGGTTTTAAATCGGGCAAACCGCCTAAAGGTGAGATTGTTTTGTGTGGTCGATGGCAGGACAGGCTCAGATAGCGGGGGTTGTGTGGTGAATTGCACAATAGCTACCAGATAACCCAAACAGGACAACGGCCATGACTAAAACTTCCGCTTCAATACTGAATGAACGTATCACCAAACAACGTAACTACTACAACAATGCTAAGGCCGCCTATCAGAAAGATAACAGTGCTTTACAGAACGTGATCAGCGCGATTGAAAATGCCCAAAAGCAGCAGCGTGTGGAACAGGAAAAAAGTCTGTTACTGGAAAACGACTGGCGGCAGCGCTTCCGTGATGCAGGCGGCCAGATGTCAGACGATTTGAAGTCACTCCATTTACAGCAGGTATCCCACAAAGAGCTGGCGAAAGAATATGACAGTCTGGTGACCTCGTTAGAGTTGGACAAAGAACAAGCTGAATTGTCCGCTGCCAAAAGCGGGCTGGATTATCAAAATGCTCACCGCTCCCTGATGCGTAGTTATGCCGCTTACGAGCTGGAAAAAACGATGGAAACGGTAGAACCGCTTATCAGGAGCATGGCTTTACGGCTTCATGCGCTTTCCCTGCAATCACACGACGAGCAGGTCTATGATCATGTGAACTTTACGGCAAGCGCCAATCAGGTTGTGCTACAGGAGGTGACTCAGCAACTTGAAAGCCGGATGGAGAGTTATCGATTTGACATGAAAGAAGAGGCACTGTTGCAGGAAATCGGCCTGTATAGCCCACCCCTACAGAATATCAGTGAAGCCTTGCTGACCAGTCCAATCAAACGGATGCAAAAAGGTCAGGCTATACGCGAACAGCGGGAGAATGCTAAATGATGTCTTGCCCGTTCTGTGGCCATGCCGCCCATGCCCGCACCAGTCGCCCGTTATCGGAGAACGTCAAGCAGCGTTATCACCAGTGCCGGAATATTGAATGCTCCGCAACCTTTCGGACACTGGAATCGATAGAGGAAATTATTCAGCCATCGAATAGACGCGATCTGCCGGTGCCGGATATTCCGTTATCACCGGCTATGCAGAAAAAATATAAGGATTACCCAGCCTCAGCCCTACGGAATTAATTAGCCAGATTATAATTTCATTACCGTCAGCATCAGAAAGTCGCCCGCCATTGCGCGGGCTTTTTTGTGAGCTTTTTTCTCTGGCTAGCGATTTTTTGACCGTGCATGCATACGGTGCATGGATTTGCATGCATGAGGAGACTTCAAAAACGCCTGTTTCCCCTTGCTACAAGGCTTCTGGAGCAATTTGTACCATGCATGGAAAGTGCATGATCTAGTGAGAGCGGGCAGGCGGGGAGAGGGTACGCGCGACGGGGTAGAGTGGAAGAGATAGCATTGCGCGCCAACTTTAAATGACTTAAATATCTCGATAGCCAGCTAAAGCTGGTGAGAAATGAATTTAAAAAATTGCAATAGCCAACGAGGCATTCATGTATGGTAATGCGCATAGGAGTAGAACTTCTCCTTAGATATATGTAATACCCCCCAAAAGAAGCACAATTAAGCGAAAATATAATATATATCGCTTAATTGTACAGACAATGGAACTTCAATACATTATTAAATCATTCATATGTTTATATTTCAGAATATTGAGACTATTTATTGCTTACGAATTATATTACTCTCAAAATGTAACATATTCACATGTAAGCCATCCAACATAGCAATTAAATCAGAATATTTTTCGCTAGTACCCATTATGATCTGTTTTTTTTCCAGATACGAATCTGACGCTTTTTTAATGAATGTTTTGAAGCTAACATCTTTGGTCTCCTGCTGCCTTGGCTCATCCATAACAAGCAACCCTAAGTGATTCGTGGATATATCATTCGAGTTGGAGTCTAGCATCAATAATGAGTATAAATATGACCAAATCACCCTAATATTATCACTAGCAGATGCTTCAGAACCAATATCTATACCGTCAACAGTGGGTTTGTATGTGTTTGTCGATAAATCAAAACCTTCAATTGGAGTACTTTTGTATCCAAAGTCTTGTAAATTAGACTTGAATGAATCCCTTAATAGCTTCAACTTTAATTTATCTTTTTGTGTAAATCCATCGTACGGAAGAACTGCCAATTTATTATTACATTCCCGCCAATCGGAAAGAACTGCAAGAAGTGTATTTTTTTTATCCATTTCAAAATTCAAAAGTGAATTTAAACCGTCAATATCTTTTTCCAGCTTTACTTCTTTTCTTATCAACTCTCTAAGCCCTGAGTTTACAGGAGATAAAATACTACGCTGAATTTCCTTAATCTGATAACGTAATTCTCTAACTCTAGCGTTGGCTACTTTTAATGTTGCTTCTTTTTTTTCAAACTTTAATTTTTCACTTTTTGCTAAACTATCAAATACGGCAAAAGTCTTCTCTAGATATTTTATATTATCCTCAACGGTTAATATTTTACCATCCAAGGTTGCTGGCAACAAAGTATTCTCTATAGCTTGACCACAAGTTGGACAGCTATCTTCAACAAAAGCAAACTCTTCCTGTGAACCTAATAACTGCAATTTTTCAATATCTCTGTATTTCCTCAAACTTTCTTTAGTATCATTAAGACTTTTGTTTATTGATATAATATATTGTTTATTGGCCTCTATATCTGAGATTAATAGCGAGAGTGCGTTTTCATGATTTGCTAAATTTGCTCTCATGTCATCAAGAATTAAATCTAACTCTCCATCGGTTGAATCATCATCATTCTTTAACTGCTCTCTAACAGCTTCTAATTCCTTTTCATGATTAGATTTATCCTGTGGTAATGAAATCTCATTATTATCATCATCTAGTGTATATAAATCACTATCCTGATAGATTTCAGATTTTGTTGTAATTTTTTCAGGTATTCTTGTTGATACAAAGAAACCATAAGATTTTGCATTAGACTCTAAGTCTGAAAGTGTATTAAGCCACTTAGTTTCTTGATTTTTCTTTTCATCTAAATATATCTCTCGTTTCCTTCTGATTTCACGAACATCTAGATTAAGAGTATATTCAAGTATATTTTGTGACAAATCCTTTATACCAAAATAAGTAGGAGTAATGTTCAGTATGCCGCCCCACCCTCTTGTCTGCTCTACGTAATTAACAGTAAAAATTGATTCAATATACAATGGACACTTAGTTCCATCATATTTAATCACTTGTGGTTGCCTTATCCCTAAATAATCAGAGAGAAAATAATGAAAACCTTTTTCACGCTGTGCAGAGCCTGGATCTTTTAGAAAAAAATCAGTGAAATTTTGTGTGTTAATCCTGTCAAACTCACAATCATAGACAGTGACTATTTTTGAAGCATTACTATTACTTTTCCTTAATATGGTAATTGTTTTTTCATTTTCATTAGCAATTTGTAGATATATCTTCGATTCATTAACTAGAACTTCATTATCATGATAATCCCTTAATTTAGTTGTTAAAGCAGATTTTAAAGGATTGTTTCTAGACGGCCCCAAAATACCTTCTAATCCTAATGCATATATTATTGATTGAATACAGGTTGATTTACCAGAGGAGTTCTCAGCGCTTATGATGTTTAGTCCATAATCAAACTTCAGGTCTGCCCCATAAATACCATCACTTGTACTTGTCCTAATTATTAAGCGTTCAATTTTTAGCTTGCTCATATAATTCCTTTATATAATATCTGATCGATCTTCTTATCGGAAAACTCGGATCTAGTATAGTTTTCAATAAATTCCTTCTCAAACACAAACAACGTTGAATCTTTATAAATTTTGTTAGACAAAAGCGTCCCTTTATTAGTAAGAACAACACTCTTTGCTGTGTCTAGAGAAAATACCCCTTCAGCCAACCCCAATGAAATTGCCTTATCTAAAAGCGGATCAAAGCGAATATTAATATCCGCACAGGCCCCATCAGAAAAGTATCGTAATCTTTTATCAGAGGATGATATCAAAGAATATAAAACTTGCATTTTTTTCAAACTCGCTGAGGAACCTCTACAGAGTTTGTTAAGAATAATAGTTAGCAAGGATATTCTCCAAATTGGTCTTAATTCTGGCTCAACTGGAGACCCAGTTGAGCTAAATGTCATCTTTTCAGGAATTTCTTTTAAAATATCCATGATTAAAAATCCAAATTACAACGCATTAGCCAATCACCAACTACTCCCGTCGAAATACATTTTAGATTATCTTGATGAAGACGGCTAGATTCTTTGAGTTTATTATTTAAAAATTCAATTTGCTGAATTGGAGTCAAAATTTCAGAGTCAAAAAATGCTAATGACAAATCTTGCTCACGATCCAAAATACCATTTGTTATTTTCTCATGTAAAATTGGATAGTTATCCTTTAGATCGCTCATGACGTTTTTATACATAACAATATTTCTTAATAAGAGCGTTGATGCATTTTTAACTTGGCTTTCGTTATCCTTTATCTTCCTAAGTTTCCTTGATATATTATCCCCAAACTCGCTGCTATTATCTTTAAGATGATCGATATCACTTATATCAACTTGAGGAAGTTCTATTCTTAATAATCTTAATCCGCTACTAATTAATTCGTCTTCTTCTTTCTTGAAATTGTCTCTATCCCAAATTAACACTTTAAAATCATTATTATCAACATAAGGTAAGTTGGCAGCTAAAACATCAGTTTCTTTATTTGTTGCATGCACATTCAATTGTTTAGATAAATGCCTCGGCACTACTAAAATCCAACGTCTTATTTTTGTATTTTGTAGTATTTTATTTAAATATCCATTTTTATCTGAAACGAACTTTCCGACATCCGCTGTCATTTTGTCTCTTTGTTTTTCATATAACTTATCAACCGCGCATGCTTCATCAGGGCAATAAGACTGAAAAGCATATCCTTGTGTGCAATATCCTTCAATTCCTGCATCACCATTATGAAAGTCAGGGATAGGAATATAATTTTCTTCTCCAAACTTAAGGCGGAGAAGATCATTGACGTGAGCTTCCCATTCCTTGGCTTCCCATACTTTATTTTTTGATATTTCCATAAAATCGCCAATTTGAAATGAATGAGTATTCGGAAATTCAAACACCATTAACACAAACAAATAAAAAAATCAATTATTTATAATAAAAATAGATTTGCGGCAAATTTTATTCTGTACCAACTTATGTGAGATTTAGTACTTTTTTAATCGAGCGAAATCAAAAGATTTGATGTACGTAAATTTATTAGCATCCAAATAATCAGCCCACCATTGCACCATCAACCGGCGCTCGTCAAGATACTCAGACGTGTGAATATATGCCGCACGTACATTATTGCGTTCAGAGTGGCTTAGCTGGCGTTCTATCGCGTCATCACTCCACAAGCCAGACTCACCCAGCGCACCACGCGCCATCGTTCTGAAACCGTGGCCGCACACTTCTGTCTTGGTGTCATAACCCATGGTACGCAACGCACTATTGACCGTGTTTTCGCTCATCACCTTTTCAGGGTTGTGATCGCTGGGGAAAAGCCGGGGATTATCACCGCTCAAGGCTCGTAATTTTTCCAGTACAGCAAGCGCCTGATTGCTCAGCGGCACAACATGCTCTTCTTTCATTTTCATGCCACGATAGGAATATCTCACACCTTCAATTTCTTCTCGTTGTGCGGGAATACGCCATTCTGCGCTATCAAAATCAAACTCACGCCACCGAGCGAAACGCAGTTCACTGGAACGGACGAACGTCAGCAGCATTAACTCCACCGCACAACGGGTAAGTAACCGGCCACGGTAGGCCGCCAGACGTGAAAGAAATTCAGGGAAGCGGACGGAAGGTAAAGCGGGATAGTGACGGGCTTTAGTCGTAGTTAGCGCCCCGGCCATATCGCCAGCCGGATTAGACTCAATGTAATCATTCTGGACAGCGTAACGCATAATCGCCGTAATACGCTGTTGCAGCCGTTGAGCGACGTCATGCTTGCCCGATGCATCCACGGCTTTGATCGGTGCCAGAAGGTGGCTGGTTTTCAGCTTACGGATATCCGATGCACCGATTTCGGGGAAAATATACATTTCCAAATACCGGATAACCCGCGCACGATGGTAATCCCCCCAGCGCTTGTTACTAGCGTGCCACTGACGGGCGACCGTTTCGAAGGTATATGCCCCCTCAGATTCTGCCTGTATTTCTTTTTGCTCGGCTTTAGGATCAATGCCCTGAACCAGCAATTTTTTGGCTTCATCACGTTTAGCGCGAGCATCAGCAAGGGTAACCGTCGGCCATACGCCAAAAGCTAACCTGTCTTCTTTCTTATCGATTGGGCGGCGGTACTTCATGCGCCAGTATTTCGATCCGCGTGGGGTGATCTCAAGATACAGGCCGCCACCGTCCGCCATCTTATAAGTTTTATCTTTTGGCTTGGCAGTCTCGACTTGGCGGGCGTTGAGCTTCATTTTGGGGGCACATTTCTAATCGAAGTGGGGATGCCCCCAATTATGCCCCCTGTGGGGTCTGGATTGCAACGGATGTGCTCGGACTCTTGAGGACAAAAAAAAAGCCTTTCGGCTTTCTTTTTAGTAACTTACGGACTGTTACGGACGTTCTCGAACTATCAAATGGTGCCGAAGGCCGGACTCGAACCGGCACACCTTGCGGCGGTTGATTTTGAATCAACTGCGTCTACCGATTTCGCCACTTCGGCACAGAAGTAGTATGCGGAAAACGGGTGCATTATACCGTTTGACGGCCCACGCGCAACGTTAATCCACTCTGCGTTCGGTTAAGTGCTGAAAAAATCATCTTTAGCAACGCGTTATGCCCGCTTCACCTTAATATAAAGTGGTAAGGGGCGTTGCCGAGGGCAATTTGTCACGACCAATAAAAAAGCGCCAAGGGTTATCCGCTCGGCGCTTTTTTGGAATGACTGGGTCCTATCGGCGTTTTAGCAACAGCGCTACGCTGATGAACAGAAACACCGAGCTCGGCAAGATCGCGCCCAGGATCGGCGGGATGCCATAGACCAGGCTGAGTGGGCGGAAAATCTCATTCAGCAGGTAGAAGAGGAAGCCGAAGCTGATACCTATCACGATGCGTGAACCCGCCGACACGCTACGCAGCGGGCCGAAGATGAAAGAGACCGCCATGAGCATCATCACCGCCACTGAGACCGGGGCAAAGATTTTGCTCCACATGTTCAGTTGGTAGCGGTTCGACTCTTGCCCGCTTTGTTTCAGGTATTTGGCATAATTGTGTAGCCCACGGATCGACAGCGCATCCGGCTCCAGCGCCACCACGCCGAGCTTATCCGGCGTCAGGTTGGTTTTCCATTCTCCGCTGAACGTCTGGCTGCCACCAATCTGTTTACCGTCGCTCAAATCAGATTCATCAACCTGCGAGAGCTTCCAGACATTCCTGTCATCTTCAAACTCGGCGGAGGCCGCATAGCGCACAGATAGCAGCTTGTTCTTATCGTCGAAGTGGTAGATGTTGACGCCAGACAGTTCTTTATCGCCCGTCACTCGTTCGATATAGATAAAGTCATTGCCGTCTTTTGCCCACAGTCCGCCCTGCGTAGAGATCATCGACCCACCGGAAATCATCTGAGAACGGTAGTTGCGTGCCATCTGTTCCCCTTGCGGAGACACCCACTCGCCAATCGCCATCGTCAGCAGCACCAGCGGGATCGCAGTTTTCATCACGGCAGTCGCAATCTGCAAGCGGGTAAAGCCAGAAGCCTGCATCACCACCAGTTCGCTGCGGGTTGCAAGCTGGCCCAGCCCGAGCAACGCGCCCAGCAGCGCCGCCATCGGGAAGAAGATCTCAATATCTTTGGGTACGCTGAGCAGCGTGTACAGCCCTGCGCCCAGCGCCGAATACTCGCCCTGCCCGACTTTACGCAACTGGTCAACAAACTTGATGATGCCGGAGAGCGACACCAGCATGAACAACGTCGTCATGATGGTGGTAAAAATCGTTTTGCCGATATAGCGGTCTAATACACCAAACATCAGGCCGCTCCTTGTGTTTTAAGGGTACGAGGCTTAAAGCGGGCGCGCACTTTGCGCATCGGCACGGTATCCCAGAGGTTAAGCATGACCGCGATACCGAAGTACATCAGGTTGGTCAGCCAGACCCATATCATGGGATCGATTTTTCCTTTGCTGGCGTTAGAACGCAGCGAGCTTTGCAGCAGGAAGAAAATCAGGTACAGCAGCATCGCAGGCAGCATACTCAGTACCCTGCCCTGACGTGGATTCACCACACTCAGCGGCACCACCATCAGCGCCATGATCAGCACCGAAAGAATCAACGTCAGCCGCCAGTGGAACTCCGCTCGCGCATCGTGTGCATCCGAATGCCACAGGGTCTTCATATCCATTTGTTGCACGTCGCTATTATTTAGCGTCACGCTCTGGTGACCAATCACGGCCTGATAGTTGGTGAAATCGGTGATACGAAAATCACGCAGCAGCGCCGTGCCTTCGTAACGCGAACCGTTATCCAACGTCACGACCTGCGCACCATCTTCGTTTTGCTTGATATGGCCGCGATCGGCGACGACGACAGAAGGCCGTGCGTTACCGCTGGGGCGCAGCTGTGCCAGAAAGACGTGCTCAAACTCTGACCCTTTGACATTGCCGACAAACAGCACCGCGTTGCCACCCTGTGCGGACTGGAACTGCCCTTCTACCAGCGTTGCCATGCCGGGGTTGGCCTTCGCTTCCGCCAGCACTTCTTCCTGATGCCGCGACGACCATGGACTAAGCCACATGACGTTAATAGTGGCGACGATGGCAGTGAACACCGCCAGGGCCAGCGCGGCTTTCAACAGCACGCGTTTGCCCAACCCGCAGGCGTGCATGACGGTGATCTCGCTTTCCGCATAGAGGCGGCCAAACGTCATCAATACGCCAAGAAATAGACTTAATGGCAGGATGAGCTGCACCATTTCTGGTACGCCCAATCCCAACAGGGAGATAACCAAATTTGTCGGGATTTCACCATCAACAGCGGCGCCCAGTATCCGTACTAATTTCTGGCAAAAGAAAATCAGTAACAGAATGAAAAGGATGGCCAGTTGACTCTTAAAGGTTTCCCGTACCAGATATCGAATGATGATCACGCTTAATTACGCCTGTGAAAACTTGTCTTTTTGCAGGAAAATCGATAGTTTCTTCGCTAACGCGCCATTTATACTCATTTTTGGCTGCCCTCTTAGCTAAAACTGTATTACAACACACTGCGTTTGAGCTGTTGTATCAGAACCTGCTTATTAGTCACTAAAACAGGTTCGTTACGTCGTTAAGATTAACACAGGTTATGTTAACGCAACGGCGGGAAGTATTACGGAGTGTCACATTCTAGCCGTTGCCCCCGCTGTTGTCTTTAAGATTCAGGAGAGTACATGGAGTTCAGCGTAAAAAGCGGTAGCCCGGAAAAACAACGCAGTGCCTGCATTGTCGTCGGCGTGTTTGAACCGCGTCGTCTGTCCCCTATTGCCGAACAACTCGATAAAATCAGCGACGGCTATATCAGCGCGTTGCTTCGCCGTGGTGAATTAGAAGGCAAAGTGGGGCAATCACTGCTTTTGCACCATGTACCTAACATTCTTTCCGAGCGCATTCTGCTGATTGGTTGCGGTAAAGAGCGCGAACTTGATGAACGCCAGTACAAACAGGTGATTCAGAAAACGATCAACGCTCTGAACGAAACCGGCTCGATGGAAGCGGTCTGCTTCCTGACCGAGCTGCACGTGAAAGGCCGTAACACGTACTGGAAAGTGCGTCAGGCGGTCGAAACCGCAAAAGAGACGCTGTACACCTTCGATCAGCTTAAGAGCAACAAGGTCGAGCTGCGCCGTCCGCTGCGCAAAATGGTCTTCAACGTGCCGACGCGCCGTGAGCTGACCAGCGGCGAGCGTGCCATTCAGCACGGTCTGGCGATTGCTGCGGGTATCAAAGCCGCGAAAGACCTCGGCAACATGCCGCCGAATATTTGTAATGCCGCGTATCTGGCTTCGCAAGCGCGTCAACTGGCCGATACCTATAGCCAGAACATCATCACGCGCGTGATTGGCGAGCAGCAGATGAAAGAGCTGGGCATGAATGCCTATCTGGCCGTGGGCCAAGGCTCGCAGAATGAATCGCTGATGTCCGTGATCGAATATAAAGGCGATCCAAACCCGGAAACCCGCCCGATTGTGCTGGTAGGTAAAGGGCTGACGTTCGATTCCGGCGGCATCTCCATCAAACCTGCCGACAGCATGGACGAAATGAAGTACGACATGTGCGGCGCGGCCACGGTCTACGGCGTGATGCGCATGGCGGCCGAACTGGCGCTGCCGTTGAATATCATCGGCGTGCTGGCGGGTTGTGAAAACATGGTCGATGGGCGCGCATACCGTCCGGGCGATGTGCTGACCACGATGTCCGGCCAAACGGTAGAAGTACTGAACACCGATGCGGAAGGCCGTCTGGTCTTGTGTGATACGCTAACCTACGTTGAGCGCTATGAGCCGGACGTGGTGATTGACGTCGCAACGCTGACCGGCGCGTGCGTGATTGCGCTGGGGCACCACATCACCGGGCTGATGGCGAACCACAATCCGCTGGCGCATGAGCTGTTGAGCGCGTCCGAGCAGTCTGGCGACCGCGCATGGCGTCTGCCGCTGACCGACGAATTCCAGGAACAGTTGGAATCCAATTTTGCCGATATGGCGAATATTGGCGGTCGTCCAGGCGGTGCGATTACCGCAGGCTGCTTCCTGTCGCGCTTTACGCGTAAGTACAGCTGGGCGCATCTGGATATCGCAGGCACCGCCTGGCGTTCTGGTAAAGCCAAAGGCGCAACGGGTCGCCCGGTCGCGCTGTTATCACAGTTCCTGCTTAACCGCGCCGGACAGAACGACGTAGAATAAGACTTTCACGTCAACGGCGATGACCAGCGCCAGCGATTGCCTTATTCTTATAAAGTAATTGCCGTCTTATGGGCCGGACTTCCGGCCCTTATCACTTTCTGGCTCTTAGCAATCAATAGTGTAAACAATGAAAAACGCAACGTTCTATCTTCTCGAACACGACAGCAAAAGCGGTGAGCTCAGCGCCCATGAGGCACTGGCATGCGATCTGGCGGCAGAACGTTGGCGAGCAGGAAAGCGCGTGCTGATTGCCTGTGAAGACGAACAGCAGGCCATCAGACTGGACGAGGCGCTGTGGCAGCGCGATCCCAGCGCATTCGTGCCGCACAATCTGGCAGGCGAAGGGCCGCGCCACGGTGCGCCGGTCGAACTGGCCTGGCCGCAACGGCGTGGCAACGCGCCACGGGATCTGCTGATCAGCCTATTGCCGCAGTTCGCAGATTTTGCCACCGCTTTCCATGAAGTGATAGACTTTGTCCCTTACGAAGAATCCTTGAAACAGTTGGCGCGCGACCGCTATAAAACCTATCGCAGCGTCGGCTTCCAATTGACCACGGCTACGCCGCCAACTCACTGAATTTTGAGCATAATGGAAACGAAATATAACCCGCAAGATATCGAGCAGCCGCTCTACGAACACTGGGAAAAGCAAGGCTACTTCAAGCCGCACGGCGACACGAGTAAAGAAAGCTTCAGCATCATGATCCCGCCGCCCAACGTCACCGGCAGCTTGCATATGGGTCACGCTTTCCAGCAAACCATTATGGATACGTTGATTCGCTATCAGCGTATGCAGGGTAAAAATACCCTGTGGCAGGCAGGTACCGACCACGCTGGTATCGCCACGCAGATGGTCGTTGAGCGCAAGATCGCCGCAGAAGAAGGCAAAACTCGCCACGATTACGGCCGCGAAGCGTTCATCGACAAAATCTGGCAGTGGAAAGGCGAATCCGGTGGCAACATCACCAATCAGATGCGCCGTCTGGGCAACTCCGTTGACTGGGAACGCGAGCGCTTCACCATGGATGAAGGCCTGTCCAACGCGGTGAAAGAAGTTTTCGTCCGTCTGTATAAAGAAGACCTGATTTACCGTGGCAAGCGTCTGGTGAACTGGGATCCAAAACTGCGCACCGCAATTTCCGATCTGGAAGTCGAAAACCGCGAAGTGAAAGGGTCGATGTGGCACCTGCGCTATCCGCTGGCCGATGGCGTGAAAACCGCTGACGGGAAAGACTATCTGGTCGTCGCGACTACCCGCCCGGAAACCGTGCTGGGTGATACTGGCGTCGCCGTTAACCCGGAAGATCCGCGTTATAAAGATCTGATCGGCAAAGAGGTGATCCTGCCACTGATTGGCCGTCGTATTCCGATCGTTGGCGACGAACATGCCGATATGGAAAAAGGCACCGGCTGCGTGAAGATCACGCCAGCTCACGACTTCAACGACTACGAAGTCGGTAAACGCCACCAGTTGCCGATGGTCAATATCCTGACGTTCGACGGCGATATCCGTCAGAGCGCTGAAGTTTTTGATACCAATGGCGAAGCCAGCACCGCTTGCAGCAGCGAGATTCCAGAAGCCTTCCAGGGTCTGGAGCGTTTTGCCGCGCGTAAAGCGTTAGTCGCCGCATTCGATGAGCTTGGCCTGCTGGAAGAGATCAAAGCGCACGATCTGACCGTTCCTTACGGCGACCGTGGCGGCGTTGTCATTGAGCCGATGCTGACCGACCAGTGGTACGTGCGTGCTGCCGTGTTGGCTAAACCGGCGGTGGAAGCGGTAGAAGATGGCCGCATCCAGTTCGTACCAAAACAGTACGAAAACATGTACTTCAGCTGGATGCGCGACATTCAGGACTGGTGTATCTCCCGTCAGCTGTGGTGGGGTCACCGCATTCCGGCCTGGTACGATGCCAATGGCAACGTCTATGTGGGTCGCACCGAAGCGGAAGTACGCAGTGAAAACAACCTCGCTGACGATGTCGTTCTGAATCAGGACGAAGACGTGCTGGATACCTGGTTCTCATCCGGGCTGTGGACGTTCTCTACGCTGGGTTGGCCAGAGCAAACGCCCGATCTGAAAGCGTTCCACCCAAGCAGCGTGATGGTCAGCGGCTTCGACATCATCTTCTTCTGGATTGCCCGCATGATCATGCTGACCATGCACTTCATCAAAGATGAAGACGGCAAACCACAGGTGCCATTCCATACCGTCTACATGACCGGCCTGATCCGTGATGATGAAGGTCAGAAGATGTCCAAATCCAAAGGTAACGTGATCGACCCGCTGGATATGGTGGACGGCATTTCGCTGGAAGCACTGCTGGAAAAACGTACCGGCAATATGATGCAGCCACAGCTGGCGGAAAAAATCCGCAAGCGCACCGAGAAACAGTTCCCGAACGGTATCGAGCCGCACGGTACGGACGCTCTGCGCTTCACGCTGGCGGCGCTGGCCTCTACCGGCCGCGACATCAACTGGGACATGAAGCGTCTGGAAGGTTACCGCAACTTCTGTAACAAGCTGTGGAACGCCAGCCGTTTTGTGCTGATGAACACCGAAGATCAGGATTGCGGTTTTGGCGCAGGCGAGAAAGTGCTGTCACTGGCTGACCGCTGGGTTCTGGCAGAATTCAACCGTACTGTGAAAGCCTACCGTGAGGCATTGGACGGTTATCGCTTTGATATTGCTGCCGGTATTCTGTATGAATTCACCTGGAACCAGTTCTGTGACTGGTATCTGGAGCTGACGAAACCAGTGATGAATGGCGGTTCAGAAGCGGAACTGCGCGGTACGCGTCACACGCTGGTTACCGTACTGGAAGCGCTGCTGCGTCTGGCACATCCAATTATTCCGTTCATTACCGAAACCATCTGGCTACGCGTTAAAGCGCTGAAAGGCATTAACGCCGACACGATCATGTTGCAGCCGTTCCCTGAGTTTGATGCCGCGCAGGAAGATACGCTGGCGCTGAACGATCTGGAGTGGATTAAGCAGGCGATTATCGCCGTGCGTAACATTCGTGCGGAAATGAACATCGCGCCGGGCAAGCCGCTGGAAGTCTTACTGCGTGATGTCACTGCTGAAGCACAGCGTCGCGTGGAAGAGAACCGCAGCTTTATCCAAACGCTGGCGCGTCTGGAAAGCATTACGCTGCTGCCTGCGGGCGATAAAGGTCCGGTTTCCGTCACTAAACTCATTGATGGTGCCGAGCTGTTAATTCCGATGGCAGGCCTGATCGATAAAGCGGCAGAGCTGGATCGTCTGACGAAAGAAGTAGCGAAAATCGAAGCAGAGATTGAGCGCATCGAAAGCAAGCTGTCCAACGAAGGCTTTGTGGCACGCGCACCGGAAGCGGTCGTCGCCAAAGAGCGTGAGAAGCTGGACGGTTACGCCGTAGCGAAAGCCAAACTGCTGGAGCAGCACACAGTCATCGCTGAGCTGTAACGCTCACCGATTTTCTAGCGGTAGTACGGTAAGTACGAAAGCCTCGTTGAAAAACGAGGCTTTTTACTTTTTATTCGCGTAAAAAGTATTTCAATTACAATCTATTCGCTTCGCAAAATGCATGGATGGAGAACACAATGAGCAACACGAATCATGCTGAAGTCAGCAAATTTCTGAGCTACGTTTTACGGCACAAGCCCGAAACCATTGGGCTCACGCTGAACAGCGAAGGATGGGCAAACATAGCGGAACTGATTAGCGGTGCGGCAAAAGACGGACGCCTTCTTACCAGAGAAGTGATTCAAGATGTCGTCGATAGCAGTGATAAAAAGCGCTTTTCTATTTCACCGGATGGGTTATCAATCCGCGCAGCACAAGGACACTCGTCATCACAGGTCGATCTGCGTTACGAGCCTAAAACACCGCCCGACTTTCTTTACCATGGAACAGCAACCCGATTTGTCGACTCAATAAATCAGCAGGGTTTGCTTTCTGGCTCACGTCAGTATGTGCACTTGTCTGCCGATGAAGCCACAGCGATAAACGTCGGCCAACGGCACGGCAAGCCCGTGGTATTAACAATAAAGGCGCGGGAAATGCATCAGCAGGGGTTCGTTTTTTATCAGGCGGATAACGGCGTCTGGTTAACGTTGACGGTTCCCGTGCCGTTTATCGCTTCAACACCATTTATGGATTGATGAGTGCGTACATGAATCGCCTGTCTTCGCTGGCCAACCAGCATGAGCGAAAACAGGCGATGGGGATCGGTTAACGATTAGCGGGCATCGGCCAGCGCAATGTTTCGGCGCAAACCGGGCAGCACGTTGCCCATTTCCATGTTTTCCCTTGCGATCTGGAAACGGGAAACGGACTGTTGCAGATTAACAACCTGCTCCTGAAGTGAATTCGCCGAGGTCGCCACTTCGGATACCAAGGACGCATTCTGCTGGGTCACACCATCCATCTGATTGATGGCAATATTGATCTGCGAAATGCCGCGGCTCTGCTCGCTGGAAGCCAGCGTGATTTCATCCATGATATCGACCACTTTTTTCACATCCATCAGCACTTCGTCCATGGTGTTACCGGCGACTTCAACCAGACCCGCGCCTTTTTCAATACGGCTGAGAGAATCATCGATCATGGTGCCAATTTCTTTCGCTGCCGTCGCACTGCGCGCAGCCAGCATCCGCACTTCGGAAGCCACCACAGCAAAACCTTTACCGTATTGACCCGCACGCGCAGATTCTACCGCAGCGTTCAACGCCAGCAGGTTGGTCTGGAAGGCAATACCGTCGATTACACCAACAATGTCGGAGATCTTGGCAGAACTCTGCTTGATGGAACGCATGGTATCCACCACTTCGGAGACAACATTCCCACCGCGAGACGCGGAATTAGAGGCTTTCAGCGCCAGATCGTTGGCTTTACGCGTGTTGTCTTCGTTGTTTTTCACCGTCGACATGATCTGTTCCATGCTTGACGCGGTTTCATCCAGCGAGGCCGCCTGTTGTTCGGTACGGCTGGAGAGATCGATGTTGCCGGAGGCAATTTCCTCAACACCGACGCTGATCGCATCGGTTCCGTTACGCACCACGCGCACCATGTTTTCCAGCCCGTCGCGCATACGTTGAACCGCAGCAAACAGGTGCGCGATTTCATTTTTTCCGCTGCTATCAATCTGCGCCCGCAGGTCGCCTTCGGCGATGCGGTCAAAGACGGAAATCGCCTGATTCAACGGTTTCACGATCATATTGGTCATCACAGACCAGGCCAACGCCGCCAGCAGCAGCGCACAGGCGATCGCACCGTACAGGATAGTTTCCATCAGTTGCACACGCCCATTGGAATCCGCGTAGGCTTCATCAATGCTCTTCAGCTTGAAGGCAACCAGCGCTTTAGAGGATTTATCAAACGCGGCATACAGCACTGTCGATTTCCCGGCGCGCTGGCGATATTCATCCAGATTCCCTGCGTTAAGCGCCGCAAATGCCGGATCGATAAACTCCTGCATCAGCGTATTGCGTTTCTCGGCCATATCCGAAGAAATGACTTTTTCTGCTTCGGACTGCGGGTATTTCAGGTATTCCTGCCACTTTTCACTGGCACCATCGACCTTGCCTCTGGCGCGTCCTAGCGCGACTTTAGCTGCCTCGACATCCCCTTTCCCCATTAATGATTCGTACAGACGCAAATCCAACCGACCACGCAACAGCAGTTCTGAGCTGTCATTCAGCGCAACCAGCCCTGGCAGCACTTCCATATCGACGCGAGCAAATGATTTATTCCCTGACTGAACGGCAACCAACCCTAACACGCCGACGAAAAGCAGTAACGCCGCTAACGAAAACACCATCATGCTGAGTGCAGTACGGATCTTTATCTTACGAAACATAAATTATCCCTGTGGCCTAAAATAAGAAAGGATGAGCTCCAGAGCAGAGCCGTTCCGTTATTTACGTAATAGTCATTATTCATTTTCCAGACGTGTGAATTCCCACGAACTGAAATAAATTCGTTATAAAACCGTAATAAAATAAAGAAAGGTAACAAGCAAACGATGACCGACAGAAAGAGATTTTCTGCCGGTCATGAGTATTTATTTTTTATTATTTTTCTGAGACGGATTCTTTTCTAAGAAACGTTGTAGCTCATCTTTATAAAACTTCGCCGACATCATAGTGCCATGCCCACTGGTATCTTTGCTGGCGGGAATAAGGAACAATGTCGCCTGCTTAATTTTCTTAAGCTCATTATCCAGGATGCCTGTTTCAATAGGATTACGCTCATCATCCGCAGAGTTAATCACTAGCACAGGTGCCTTAATTTTATTCAGTTCCGGTGCCGCGTTATAATTTGCAGACGAGCCCCAGATATAAATAAAGTCATTCGCATCGCTGGTTGACGGAGCCGCAAGGCGATCTTCGACCAGTTTGTCCGCCTGTGCGCGCGTCGGTGCTTTGCTCTGATACGCGAGCGTGCCGCCAGTGGTGGCGATACTGAACATAATGCTGGCTGTTTTCAGCGTTGGCGGCTGCTGCGTGTAATCACCGTTATTCCACGTTGGGTCGTTCTTGATGGATTCAATCAAAATGCGGCGCATCATCCAGTTACGACCCGACAGCTCGTTTGGCAGCGATGCCATTGGAACCAGCGCATCCATCATGTCTGGGTATTTTTCACCCCAGAGCCAGGTTTGCATGCCGCCCATGGAATATCCCATCACCAGACGCAGGTGGTTAATGCCCAGCCCTTCTTTGATTAAGCGATATTGTGCCTGCACCATATCGTTATAATCGTACTGCGGGAATTTCATCCGTAAGCCGTCTGACGGTTTGGACGATTTTCCAGAACCGATGCTCTCCGGCATGATAATAAAGTATTTACTGCTATCCAGCGCCTGACCCGGCCCGAACAGTTCTCCGCCAAAGCCATTGGCTAGCAGTGATTTAATCGGCTGGTTCGTTCCATGCAGCAGTAAGACAGCGGGCTTGGTTTTATCACCGATCGTGTAGTAGTGAATACGCAGATCTTTTAATTTTTCGCCGCTGTTGAAGGTAAATTCTGGCGCAATCCAGTCGCCTTCTTTGGGCTCTGGGAAATTGGCCTGTGCATGCGTTAATGGTGACAGCATTAACAGAAATGCGCCCACCACCCCTGATAGAATTCGATTAATCATAAATAACTCTTCGGTAATCATGAAGTCGTGAAGCCGCGATTTTAATGTCTATTAGGAAAAATCCCAATAAACATAAGCGAACTAATAATAAAAAGAGATTATTGTCTGGTTTTTTTATTTATCGCGAGAGATTCTACAGATAGTTTTTAATAGGATGATATTTAACGTATTCCTGTTAATCGTCCGGCTACGCAGTTCATGCTTTTCACTCGGCATTCGCGTTTATAAAAACAACAAAGCGCGCTTTTTTTGCTCAAATATCTCGTCAGAAGGAGATCGTGTGCGGTGACACCGCACACGATCGACATAAGGCAGGGTTAGATCGGAGGTGAGAATCGAGAACTGAGGATTAGTGCTTATTCATCTCGCTTTCAATGGCTTTCAGCCGCTCATCCATATCCGGGTGCGTACTCAGCCAGTCAGGTAAATCCAGCGAATCAATTTCATCCTGACTGCGGTCGTTAGCGATCAAGGCCCGATACATTGCCTGCATCGACTGAAGCGAACGCCCTTGCTGCTGCATTTCGGCTATTGCCCATGCGTCGGCTTCCCGTTCCATATCGCGAGAAAACTGCATCTCGTTGATAAAAGCGGCAGACTGCAACAAGGTATCCCCGACGCCGCTGACATCTCCCGTCATCCACATGAACGTCAGCGATACCAGCGATGAACGCACCACCATGCGCATTGGATGGCGATAGGCGTGGTGTCCCATTTCATGCAGCATCACCGCGGCCAACTCGTTGTCATTTTTCGCCAGCTTCACCAGATCGTCACTGATAATCAGCGTGCCATCTGCCAGCATAAAAGCATTCGGCCCGATAGGCGCAGACATGATCTCCAGACGCAGTGGCGTTTTGTCTTCCCGCATGTCCGCGGGCATAACCTGTTGAAACAGCGTTTGCATCGCCTGCTGGCGCTCAACAGGCAGTTCAGAAGGCTTAAAATCACTGTGCCGTAACAGCTTTAGCGTATTTTGCCCCAGTTGCTGTTCGATAGCGCTAGGCATCCGTAGCGCCAGCGCGGAGCTTGCCCACGGCAGTACCACGTAAACGTAGTTTATGACGAGCAAGATTGTGGCGAGTAGCGTGAGAATGACGCCACGCTTATGGCGTTCCAGACGATGGACAAGTCCCGGGCGATGTCGTGCGGAATACCACGTGCGAAAAGTGGGATCGTCGGCAGGAACAAAGCGACCACCGTCAGGAAAGGTGAGCGTTAGAGGAATCGAGCCCAGCGCATCGGAAACCGTGACCTGCTCTAATGCAAATGTCGTATTCGATGACCCGGTGTTCAACACCATCATCGAACCGTTGTCCGTTAAATGAAGAGAAGCGGCCACGCGGGCCGCCAATCCGGGGTATTGATAATGCCCCTCAATATTCATATTCCTGCCTTAGAGACCGACACCCAAATCGAGCGCCTGCACGGCTTCTTCGGCCAGTGCGCTGTTTGCTGTGTCCTGATGAGCCTGAACATGCAGCAGTGCCAGATCGCCTTCAACCGCTGTCGCATTCGCAATATAGCGTGCGTGACGAATCTCTGCCACCGGTGCAGCCCAACCCAAAGAGAAAATAGTGATCAGGCTATTGGTTATCAGCAGCCCCATGTAAGACATGGTTTGCATGGAAGAGTGCAATTTCACACCGCCATTCAGCGACGTCTGATTAAACAGATAATTACGCTGTGCGACCACCAGATAACTGCTGGAAACCAGCACACCCAGCAGCGCCACAACGAACATCATGACCATATTGAAGACGTTGCTCAGCAGCATCATGGCAATGGTGTCCGAATCTGCGCCCATCATAATAATCTGATACAGCGTAAAAATGAACGACCCCATGAATGACAGCGCGGCGATCAAGAAAGGAACAAAAATCAGCAGGCTAATCAGGGCGAATTTAATAAATGCCGCTTTCGTCAACTCCGCTTTAAACGCCGTTTTGCCGAAGAACATGTTATTAACATAGAAATCAAGCTGCATCATTTTCATGATGCCATTGACCGCAGCAAACCCAGGAACCACCAGCGCCAGCACGATGAGTGTAATGATAATCGGGCTATCGCTCCGCATACCAATGAACATCGCAACCGCTAAAACAGCATAAAACGCCAGCAGCAGCAGGATAGGACAAAGCAGCAACACCCAATACGCACGCCCCGTCTGGCAGTGATAGTTAAAGCGAATACCACGATAGCTCGACATAATAGCGTCATAACGCCAGTTGCGGATCACGATAATCGGAATCAATGCCGCAAATGCCAATGCGAGAATAGTTCCTAACGTCGGTGACATCGCTAATACGATATAAAACAGAACAATACCGGCTATAACCAGCAAACGTCCTTTGAGGATCTGAATGGGCTGTGCGTGGTAATCAAAACGGTCACCGTTAATTTCCGTGTTGCCGTAAAAATAACGGCGGCGGCGCACTGTCGCCCAGGCAGAATAAATACCTAAGGTGATTATTGTTAATAATCCATTCACCAGCCAAATTGCAAAATATTCCCCAGCCTTACCATGAAACTGCACGCGATGCTGCGCGCTATTTTCTGAAGTATTGATAGTCATAGACCTTTCATCCTAAAAGAAATAAGCCTCATAAACGTTTCATTAGACACGTTATTGGCATACAAAAAGCGGCTTATTTAAGCATGTCTTGTTAACGACAACAATAAAAGTTAACAGTAATTAAACAACTGAGTAGTCTTATAAATCGTAAGGAATAGCGCGACCTAAATATTTATATCTTAAGAGATTGCAGGAAATTTTACTTATATCTTAGATAATTCAAGCTCCAGAGCGTCATATTATGGCTTTAACAGTAGAAAATGCTGGCGCGTTAGTGTGGATATGGCATAAAAATCACCGCAGATACCACGCGAAGAACAGCAGGAAGAACGGGCATAGACGTTGCATCAATGTGGTCTGAAATGGTATTACAATCGGCCAGGATCATTCCCCTCGTAAACCGTAAGAGCAAGAGTACGTATTATGACAACCGCGACCTCCGCCAATCTTCAGGTACGCCCAATCACTGCGCGAGACGATGCCGCTATCGCTCAGGTCATCCGCCAGGTTTCTGCTGAATTTGGTTTGACGGCTGATAAAGGCTACACCGTTTCCGATCCTAATTTGGACGCGCTGTTTGCCCTCTATAGCCAGCCGAAAAGCGCCTACTGGGTGGTTGAATATGAAGGCCGCGTGGTTGGCGGTGGCGGCATTGCTCCGCTGGTCGCAGGTGAAGAAGATGTGTGTGAATTACAGAAAATGTATTTCCTACCCGTCGTGCGGGGAAAAGGGCTGGCACGTCAGTTGGCGATACAGGCGCTTGATTTTGCGCGTCAGCACGGCTTTCGCCGCTGCTATCTGGAAACAACCGGCCACCTGACCAGCGCGATCCGACTGTATGAGTCACTGGGCTTCGAGCTGATTCCCCACTCAATGGGTAACACGGGCCACACCGACTGTGAAGTGACGATGTTGAAGGCACTGTAATCAGCTTAAGATGCAGTAATCACGCGCTGTCATACCGAATAAAAAACGCCGCAGGGGTTCCGGCGGCGTTTTCAGTGAGGCGTATTCTTTCGAGTTAATGACTCAATAATTAGTGGCGCTTGCCGTCATCATCTTCATCATAAAAATCTTCATCATCCCCGTCTTCTTCGCCTTCACCATCTGGATCTTCGAAGTAGGTGCCCCAACCGTCGTAATTCACGCCGTGGCGTTCTGCCAGCGCCAGCAGTTGTTCTACCTGCGCGTCGATTATCTCCGCCTTCAGCGCAACTTCACTGATAGCATCGCAGCACATCAGCAACACGCCATCTTCCACTTCCAGTTCTTCCGCATCCGTCACTTCATAACCCAACTTGAAGGCTTCTACAGCGACTTTTTCCAACACTTCAAACTTCTCAGCAGAGAAATGGTGTTCAATGGTATAGAGCGCGTCAGGATCGCTGCCATCATCCAGCAGTTCTTCAATGATCAGGCGTGTCTCTTCCCGTTGCTCTTCCAGTAATTCGCGGTTTGCCATGCCTCAGTCCTCATTAAACGACGTAATATGACTTATTGTCCCACAGCCCTGCGGCTTGCTCCACCACAAAGTTTGATATCACCACTTGAATTTGAATAATTACACATATAAAGTGAATTTTAATTCAATGAGTAGCTTTTAATCCAATAGATATACCCTAGATAATTCGAGTTGCAGGAAGGCGGCAATCGCGCGAATCCTCAGGAGCTTACATCAGTAAGTGACTGGGGTGAGTAAGAGAAGCCAACGCACATGCAGCTTGAAGTATGACGGGGATAGTGTTGAGCCACATGGAGAGGTACATCATGCAACCGTTCTATAAGCGTCACTTTTTAAGGTTAATGGATTTTACACCCGCAGAAATTGCCAATCTTTTAGCCCTGTCAACGAAACTGAAAGCCGACAAAAAAAACGGGACAGAAGCCCGCCGCCTGCAAGGTAAAAACATCGCACTCATCTTCGAAAAAGATTCGACTCGTACTCGCTGCTCTTTCGAAGTTGCTGCATACGATCAGGGCGCGCAAGTGACCTACCTCGGCCCAAGCGGCAGCCAAATCGGCCATAAAGAATCCATCAAGGATACTGCGCGCGTACTGGGAAGAATGTACGACGGCATTCAATATCGCGGCTACGGCCAGCAAATTGTCGAAACGCTGGCGCAATACGCGGGCGTTCCGGTCTGGAACGGGCTGACGAATGAATTCCACCCTACGCAGTTGCTGGCGGATCTGCTGACGATGCAGGAACATTTGCCGGGTAAACCGCTGTCAGAGATGACGCTCGTCTATGTTGGCGATGCGCGCAACAACATGGGCAACACCATGCTGGAAGCGGCAGCGCTGACCGGGCTGGATTTACGCCTCGTTGCGCCAAAAGCCTGCTGGCCGGATGACGGTCTGGTGGCTGAGTGTCAGGCGGCGGCAGAACAAACCGGTGGCAGCATTACGCTGACGGAAGATATCGCCGCGGGCGTCGCGGGCGCAGATTTCATTTATACCGATGTCTGGGTTTCTATGGGGGAACCGAAAGAGACCTGGAAAGAGCGTATCGCGCTGCTGAAACCCTATCAGGTGAACATGGCAATGATCGCCGCAACGGGTAATCCGCAGGTGAAGTTCCTGCACTGTCTGCCTGCGTTCCACGACGATCAGACGACGATGGGCCAACAAATGGCGGAGCAATATGGTCTGCACGGTGGAATGGAAGTCACGGATGAGGTCTTTGAATCCGCGCACAGCATCGTGTTCGATCAGGCAGAAAACCGCATGCACACCATCAAAGCGGTGATGGTCGCCACGCTGGTACAGGAATAAGGTTTACTTCCCTCCCCAGCGCGGGGAGGGATAGGCTTTCCAGCGGTTTACACCACCAGTGACGCGTCGATTTTCACTACGGCTTTGCGTACGTGTGCCGGTTCACCAACGGCACACAGCGGTTTATGCACTTCGCCTGGGAAGAAGACGACAAAATCCCCTTCCTGCATCACAAACTGTTTTTCCTGCTCGCCCGCAGGCAGGAAAGCAATGTCTTTATCTGCCAGCCAGTCGGTGTCCGGCTTGCCCGCAGGCAGGTTACTGAACGTCATCCCTTCCACACCAGACAGCACGATCTGAATGTCCAGATATTTAGCGTGATACTCGGCGCGGCGTTTTTCCAGCAGATCGGTGCTATCGTTGGAGATCAGCACAAACACACTGTTGCCTTCGATATCATGCTTGCCCAGCGGCGTGTCTGCCGTAATGTTTTGCTTCACGTATTCAATCGCTTCGCGCAGTTTGGCAGGCAGATAAGGAACCAGTTCAAGGTGGTGGACGTTGCCAGTAATCATAAAAACCCTCGTTGATATAAAAATGAAACTCTGTTTTACAATCCTTATACTCTCCAAATGTGACGCCCGCCAGCGTGTTAATACGAAAAAGTGAACTGCCCACCACTCTTCCCCATTGACCTTCTCCCACTCACGCACGTTATGCATACAGCACGCGACCCGCAACCGATTGCGATGCGTAAAAAACCACGTTTTCTGCTTGAAATAGCCTAGTCGGCGCGTATAATTCCCGACAGTTTGCTGGGAGGGGTCATGCACCGTTACACCAAAAAATCCGCTGCTTATGTTGGTTCTCAACCACAACTGCCATCCGGCAGCCAGCTAGCGTTTTCCTTTCCGTTGCTCAATTATTCAATGAAGAAAGCCCCTCAATGAGGGGCTTTTTTTTGGCCCACAATCCGGGCAACCAGATACGACATTTCCTGTGTACACGTTAGGAGAAAGACAACATGGTCAATCCGCTCTATCAAAAACATATTATTTCGATTAACGACCTCAGCCGGGAAGATTTGGAGCTGACGCTGCGTGTCGCCGCCAGCCTGAAAGCCAATCCTCAGCCTGAGTTGTTGAAACATAAAGTGATTGCCAGTTGCTTCTTCGAGGCCTCCACCCGGACGCGTTTATCCTTTGAAACCGCGATGCATCGCCTCGGTGCCTCCGTCGTCGGTTTCGCTGACAGCAACAACACATCGCTGGGGAAAAAGGGCGAAACGCTGGCCGACACCATTTCCGTCATCAGCCAATACGTGGATGCCATCGTAATGCGTCACCCGCAGGAAGGCGCTTCCCGCCTTGCGACCGAGTTCTCCGGCGGTATTCCGATTCTGAACGCTGGCGACGGCGCGAACCAACACCCGACGCAGACGCTGCTCGATTTGTTCACCATTCAGGAAACGCAGGGCCGACTGAATAACATCAATATCGCGATGGTCGGTGATTTGAAATATGGCCGCACGGTGCATTCACTCACGCAGGCGCTGGCGAAGTTTGAAGGCAACCGCTTCTACTTCATCGCCCCAGATGCGCTGGCGATGCCGGACTACATTCTGAGCATGCTGAAAGAGAAGAATATTGCTTACAGCCTGCACAACAGCATCGACGACGTCGCCGGCGAGCTGGATATTCTGTACATGACGCGCGTGCAGAAAGAGCGTCTGGATCCGTCCGAATACATCAATATCAAATCCCAGTTTATCCTGCGCGCCGACGATCTGCACAGCGCTCGCCCGAATTTGAAAGTACTGCACCCGCTACCGCGCGTTGATGAGATCACCATTGATGTGGATGCCACGCCTTACGCCTATTATTTCCAGCAGGCAGGCAACGGTATTTACGCCCGTCAGGCGCTGCTGGCGCTGGTCCTGAATCGCGAACTGGTTCTGTAAGAGGAAGAAGCCATCATGACACACGATAATAAATTACAGGTTGAAGCGATCAAACGTGGCACGGTGATCGACCACATTCCCGCACAGGTGGGTTTTAAGCTGCTGACGCTGTTTAAACTGACCGCGACAGACCAGCGCATCACCATCGGCCTGAACTTGCCGTCCAACCATCTTGGGCGCAAAGATCTGATCAAGATAGAGAACGTCTTCCTGACCGAACAGCAGGCGAATCAGCTGGCAATCTACGCACCACAGGCGACCGTCAATCAGATCGATGATTATGACGTCGTGCGCAAGCTGGTGCCGACACTGCCAGACCACATTACTGGCGTGCTCACTTGCCCGAACAGCAACTGCATCAGCCGCAGCGAACCGGTTTCATCGTCATTCAGCGTGAAGCAGCGCGACGGCGACGTTCACCTCAAATGTAAGTACTGCGAGAAAGAATTTGAGCGTCAGGCGGTACTGCAAGATCGCTAGTTTTCTGTGTTGCCCCGCGATGGACATTGCCTGTCGCGGGGCTTTTTTGAATAATGGCGGCGTCCGCGTTCCTTTTACGCCCCCATCAAGGAGATACCATGTCACGCATTATCAGCACTGAGCACGCCCCAGCCGCCATCGGCCCTTATGTTCAGGGCGTCGACCTTGGCAGCATGATCTTCACGTCCGGCCAGATCCCCGTGCACCCGAAAAGCGGTCTGGTGGCAGATAACATCACCGCTCAGACGCGTCAGTCACTGGAAAACGTTCAGGCGATCGTAGAAGCCGCTGGCCTGAAAGTTTCCGATATCGTGAAAATGACCGTATTTGTGAAAGACCTGCACGATTTCGCGCTGGTCAACACCGCGTATGAAGCCTTCTTCAACGAACATAGCGCACCGTTCCCAGCTCGCTCTTGCGTTGAAGTCGCACGCCTGCCAAAAGACGTGAAGATCGAGATCGAAGCGATCGCCGTTCGTCGCTAAATATCACCGCAATATCCCCAAAAAGCGCACGGTAACCGGTGCGCTTTTTTTCTGTTCTTTCTTTCACCACAACAACATTATTGACATTCGCAGCACACATCACGGTCAAAAAACAAACAAATTTCCGCCAAGCCGCGCGTAGCAAGCCTTCCCATTCTCATCGCCTTTTTTGCCTATTTTTTGTTCAGGCTCAAATTCCCCGCGACATGAGGATTTCTTTGCTCTACATCAATTTTACAGCGATAAAAGCGCAAACACCCCTACGCAATTTCAATATATAGTGCCTATCCTGTAAACATGAACTACATATAGTGTTTATCCACAGTGTCATCCACAGCCCTCTGTAACCCTTGTCAGTTACGGTTTTCGCCTGTGGATAACCTTTCCAGAGGAAGAAAACGTGAAACCAGTAGTGATTAAACGGGACGGTTGCCAGGTGCCTTTTGATGAAGTGCGAATCAAAGAGGCGGTCGAACGCGCGGCACATGCAGCCGGTGTCAATGATGCAGACTACTGTGCAACTGTGGCCTGTGCGGTCGCTCAACAAATGCAGGATAAATCGCGCGTAGATATCCGCGAGATTCAGGACGCGGTCGAAAACCTGCTGATGTCCGGCAATTACAAAAAACTGGCGCGTACCTACATCGAATACCGCCATGACCGCGATATTGCGCGTGAACGCCACGGTCGCCTGAATCAGGAAATTCGCGGTCTGGTCGAGCAGAGCAACATGGCGCTGCTGAACGAGAACGCCAACAAAGACAGTAAAGTGATTCCCACCCAGCGCGACCTGCTGGCCGGTATTGTCGCCAAGCATTACGCCAAACAGTACATCCTGCCGCGTGATGTGGTACTGGCACACGAGCGCGGTGAGATTCACTATCACGACCTCGACTACTCGCCGTTTTTCCCGATGTTCAACTGCATGCTGATCGACCTGAACGGCATGCTGACCAACGGCTTCAAAATGGGCAACGCGGAGATTGAACCACCGAAGTCGATCTCCACGGCTACCGCCGTCACCGCGCAGATTATCGCGCAGGTCGCCAGCCACATTTATGGCGGCACCACGATTAACCGTATTGATGAGATTCTGGCGCCGTTCGTCACCGCCAGCCATGCGAAACATAAAGCCGTGGCGGAAGAGTGGCAGATTCCAGATGCGGAAAACTATGCCTTAACCCGCACGCAAAAAGAGTGCTACGACGCCTTCCAGTCACTGGAATATGAGGTCAACACGCTGCACACCGCTAACGGCCAGACGCCGTTCGTGACCTTTGGCTTCGGGCTCGGCATCAGCTGGGAATCGCGTCTGATTCAGGAATCGATTCTGCGCAACCGTATTGCCGGGCTGGGTAAAAACCACAAAACAGCGGTCTTCCCAAAACTGGTCTTTGCGATTCGCGACGGTCTGAACCACAAAGCGGGCGATCCGAATTACGATATCAAACAGCTCGCGCTGGAGTGCGCCAGCAAGCGCATGTATCCGGATATTCTGAACTACGATCAGGTCGTCAACGTCACCGGTTCGTTCAAAACGCCAATGGGCTGCCGCAGCTTCCTCGGCGTTTATGAAGAAAACGGCCAGCAGATTCACGACGGCCGCAATAACTTAGGTGTGATCAGCCTGAACCTGCCGCGTATTGCGCTGGAAGCCGAAGGCAATGAAGACCGCTTCTGGACGCTGCTCGATCAGCGTCTGGCACTGGCGAAGAAAGCGCTGATGACGCGCATTGCGCGGCTGGAAAGTGTGAAAGCTCGCGTCGCGCCAATCCTGTATATGGAAGGCGCGTGCGGCGTGCGCTTAAAAGCAGACGACAGCATTGCGGATATCTTCAAGAACGGACGCGCCTCGATTTCACTGGGTTACATCGGCCTGCATGAAACGATTAACGCCCTCTTCGGTAGCCAAACGCACGTGTTTGATGACGAAGCACTACGTGCTAAAGCCGTGGCCGTTATCACTCGCCTGAAAGCCGCCACCGAGCAGTGGAAAGACGAAACGGGTTACGGCTTCAGCCTGTACAGCACGCCGAGCGAAAACCTGTGTGACCGCTTCTGCCGTCTGGATACCGCCGAGTTTGGCGTCGTGCAGGGCGTGACGGACAAAGGGTATTACACCAACAGCTTCCACCTCGATGTGGAGAAGAAGGTGAACCCTTACCAGAAAATCGACTTCGAGCTACCCTATCCGCCGCTGGCTAACGGGGGGTTCATTTGCTACGGCGAATACCCGAACCTGCAACACAACCTCAAAGCGCTGGAAGACGTGTGGGATTACAGCTACAGCCGCGTGCCTTACTACGGCACCAACACGCCGATCGACGAATGCTATGAGTGTGGCTTCACCGGTGAATTCGAGTGCACCAGCAAAGGCTTCACCTGCCCGAAATGTGGCAATCACGATTCGGCCCGCGTTTCCGTCACGCGCCGCGTATGCGGCTACCTCGGCAGCCCGGATGCACGCCCGTTCAACGCCGGTAAGCAGGAAGAAGTGAAGCGTCGAATCAAGCACTTAGGTAACGGCCAACTGGGATAATCCCTTCCGGGCCGCAGCGATGCGGCCCACCTTTCGCGGCACAGTCAACACGCGCCCGCTTTACAACATGGGCTCTACCGTATGAATTACCACCAGTATTATCCCATTGATGTCGTCAACGGCCCCGGCACCCGCTGCACGCTGTTTGTCGCTGGCTGTGTACATGAGTGTGTGGGGTGCTACAACAAAAGTACCTGGCGACTCAACTCAGGTCAGCCGTTTACACAGGAACAGGAAGATCGGATCATCGCCGATCTCCAGGATACGGCGATCCCACGGCAGGGCATTTCGCTGTCTGGCGGCGATCCGCTTCACCCACGGAATGTGCCTGACATCCTGCGGCTGGTCGAACGGATACGCGCGGAATGCGCCGGCAAAGATATCTGGGTCTGGACGGGCTACGTGCTGGCGGAACTGACACCGGAGCAACAGCAGGTGGTCGATCTCATCAACGTGTTAGTCGATGGAAAGTTTGTGCAAGATCTGAAAGATCCCGCACTGATCTGGCGCGGCAGCAGCAATCAGGTTGTCCACCGTCTGCGTTGATCGACAAGAGGTTACTGAAGCGCCTGCTGCTTACCCAGTGAACGTAATTGATCGGATTCGAGCACAGTGACCCGCGCTTTGGGCTCGGGTGAGAACGCCTGATTCAACAACGCCTGCGCGACCGTTTTCCCTTCAATGGCTCGCCATTTTGCCGGGAACAGGCGAAACAGCGGCGCGGCCAGACTTTCTAGCGGACGACTATCTTCTCTTTCCCCCAGCAGCATCGACGGCTGTGCCAGTGTCAGATGCTGCCAGCCTTGCTGACGCAGCGATTTTTCCGCTTCTCCCTTCACGCGCGAATAGAAGAAAGGCGACGTCGCACTCGCGCTCAGCGAACTGACGACTAACAGGTGCGTCGCGCCTAGCGCCAGCGCTACCTTTGATCCTTCCACCACCAGCGTGTAATCCACATAACGGAACGCCTGCTTACTGCCTGCCGTCTTGAGCGTCGATCCCAGACAGCAAAACGCGATATCGACAGGATCGGTCAATTGCGCCAGCGCGGCAGAGAGATCGGGATCGTGCGGATTGACCACTTTCTCTGACGGTGCCAGCGGCTTACGGGTCGGCGCATAGATCGTCTCTACCCGATTATTGGCTTTCAACAGCTCTAACAACTCGTGCCCCACTAACCCCGTTGCACCTAATAACAGTACTCGGCTCATCGGTTTTCCCCCTTGCTCAGCGTCTTTCACTATCCCATCTTTTTACGTTGCTGTTGTTATGTATGGAAAATTGTTATGTATGGAAAATGTTAGTTATGACAAACGTTAGCGCTGCCAGTGGCGCTTCTTACCAAAGCCCAACGTATTGTCCGTCATTTTGATTTCTGTCAGATCGAGCCGCCAAATCGGCGCTTGCGATGCCCGGGCAATAGGGAAACGCGCGTTGTATCGCGCTCTGGCCTGCTGCGCGTCACCCCCGTCCAACTGCACCGCCTGCGCCCGAAACTGCACGCCCTTAATCAGCATGACGCTCTTCGGCTGACCGCTCACCGTACCGGCCACCTGCGGCAGCCTTGCCATTATTTCTCCGTGGCGCGTCTGCAACTCCGTCATTAGATAGAAGGCTATCTGTTGATCGTCATAAGTATAGAAGCAACTCGCACACCATAATTCCGAATTTTCACCTACGCATAACGTCAGTACGTGCAACTTCTTCAAATAGCGGGAGATTGCCTCAAGATCGCTACCTGTTTCTCTCAGTTTTTTCTGCATTACGCTGCCTCAATCCACTTTCTGAACGAACGTATCCTGCCCGACCACTAACTGCCCTTCCGCAGAATGCGGCAGCATGGTTTGCAGAGGCTGGCCAGTGTGTTTATCCAATAGCAGGGAGTGAGGTTCTCCCTCTGCAAACAGCTGCTGTTCCCCCCACTGGCGTAGCGCCACAACGAGCGGGAATAGCTGTTCGCCTTTTGGCGTCAGGATATATTCCTGATAGGCCGAGCCTTCGGAAACGGGCTGAACGGACAAAATACCTTCCTCAACCAGGGTGCGCAGACGATCGATAAGAATATTTTTGGCAACGCCCAAACTACGCTGAAAATCGCCGAAACGGCGGCGATTGTCGAAGGCATCGCGGATAATCAGCAACGCCCAGCGATCGCCAACCACATCCAGCGCACGGGCGACGGGACACGCATCCTCTTTCAGACTTTTGCGCTTCACCATGAATACTTACTCCCCTTTTTCCTGTTCATCCTGCCTGCCTTACCCACAGGCGGAAAACTGACCGCACGTTTTTGGTTGCAGAATAAAACCAGAGTATTTATGCTTCAAGTGGTTTTATTTTGAAACCAAATTGAGCCATGAAAGCCAATACGATGAAAACAAGCCCTATTCATACCACGTCATCCGTTACCGAAGGCGATCTTTACAGCACGCAGACGACATTGCCGCGCGCGTTAGTTTTGCTGTTTGCCTGTGCCAGCGCCCTCAGCGTCGCCAATGTGTATTACGCACAGCCGCTGTTGGATGCACTATCGGTAGATTTTCACATCAGTATCGCCGCCGTTGGTGGCGTGATGACCGCAACACAGCTTGGCTGTGCGCTGGCCTTAATTCTGCTCGTGCCGCTGGGTGATATCCTCAATCGACGCTATTTGATGCTCGCCCAGTTGGGTGCGCTCATCGTAGCGCTGATCGCCGTTGGGCTATCCACCACGCCCCTCGCTCTATTGATCGGCATGCTGGCCGTGGGCATGCTCGGTACGGCAATGACTCAGGGGCTGATTGCTTATGCCGCAACGGCTGCCGCACCGCAGGAGCGTGGGCGCGTGGTGGGTGCGGCACAGGGCGGCGTGGTGATTGGGCTGTTGCTGGCGCGCGTGCTATCCGGCTTCATCGCCGATGTCGCAGGCTGGCGCAGCGTATACTTTTTCTCCGCGCTGCTCATGCTTCTGCTTGCTGTGCTGTTATGGCGCACACTGCCGCATCAGCCGCTTGCCCGGCAGCGCCCACGCTATTCCACGCTACTGCTTTCTATGCTGACCCTGCTGCGTCAAGAACGGGTGTTGCAAATACGCGGCACCATCGCTTTACTGATGTTTGCTGCCCTGAGCATTTTCTGGAGCGCACTGGTTCTGCCGCTGAGTCGCGAACCGTATTTCTTTTCTCATACGGTTATCGGTGCGTTTGGTCTGGTGGGGATTCTCGGCGCACTAGCGGCGGTAAAAGCGGGCTCATTGGCTGATAAAGGCCGCGAACAGTGGGTCAGCGGCATCGCCCTGTTATTGCTGCTGACATCGTGGCTACCGCTGTGGTTAGCGCCCTATTCTCTCTTCGCGCTGGTGGTCGGCATTATCGTTCTCGATCTGGGCGGACAGGCCATTCACGTCACCAACCAAAGCATGATTTTCAAGACGCATCCCGATGCGCACAGTCGTCTGGTTGGCTGTTATATGTTGTTTTATAGCATCGGCAGCGGACTTGGCGCGATGGCAACGACAGCGGCGTATGACGCTGCGGGCTGGTCAGGCGTGTGCCTCCTTGGCGCAGCCGTCAGCCTGACGGCGCTGCTTTTCTGGAAAGTGACGCTGCACACCTCAGCGCCGTCACCGGCCGCCTCCACGCCATCGTGATAGCAGAACAACGCTACTGGATAAACACACCATCCTATTGATAAGAGAAAAAGCATGAGCGAACTGACGTTACTGGCTGATGCCGACGAGCGCGGCCGACGCTATCTGTCTGAGACTGTACAGCGTCGGGTTTTCCCCGATGCCGCTGCCCTCGCCGCGCTGGCACGTTTTGATGAAGCGCTGCCGCAACAGGGCTTCTCGCCCGAAAGCACGCTGACGCTGCTGGATGAGGTCGGCTCACCGGCCACCACCGCCTCCAATGGCCCAAACTATTTCGGCTTTGTTATCGGTGCTTCATTGCCGGTCGCCGCCGCTTCCGAGCGATTAATGATCGCCTGGGATCAGTGCGCCTCCACCTTTGATAACTCGCCGGTATCCGCCACGCTGGAACGCCTCGCCAGTCGCTGGGTACTCGATGCGCTGAACTTGCCCAAAAACAGCGCCGTGGGTTTCGGCACCAGCGCCACCGCCTGCACACTTTCCTGTCTGGCCGCCGCACGTCGTGCTCTACTGGCAAAACAAGGCTGGGATTTTGACAACGATGGACTGAACAGCGCACCTGAAATTAAGGTCGTGATTTCGGAACTGACGCACATCACCGTGAAGAAAGCGCTACGCGTACTCGGCTTTGGGCTACGCCATTTACGTATCGCGCCCGTGAACGCGTTTGGGCAGATCGACGTAGCGCAGCTTCCTTCGCTGGACGACCGCACGATTCTTTGTTTGCAGGCGGGCGAGGTCAACACAGGCGAGTTCGATGACTTTGCGCAGATCATTCCCGTCGCGAAAGCAGCGGGTGCCTGGGTTCACGTTGATGGTGCCTTCGGGCTGTGGGCCAGAGCCTCGTCCCACACGGCGCTCACCGACGGCATCGAGCTGGCCGATAGCTGGACAACCGACGCGCATAAATGGCTGAACACACCCTACGATTGTGCGATGGCGATTTGCCGCGATGCGGACGTGCTGGCGGAAGCGATGAACGCGGATGCCGTCTATTCCAGTGCGGCGCGAGATGCGCAGAAGAACCTGACGCTCGAGTTCTCCCGCCGGCCGCGCGGCATTCCGGTGTGGGCGGCACTGCGTACGCTGGGGCGCGACGGCGTGGCGGAGATGGTCGAACGACACTGCCGACAGGCAACCTTCATCGCCGACGGCCTGCGCCATGCGGGTTTTGAGATACTGAATCGGGTTGTGCTTAATCAGGTTCTGCTGCGGGGAGAAACTGACAGCCAAACGACGGCGATACGAGACGCGTTGCAGGCGTCGGGCAAGGCATGGTTTGGTGGTACCGTTTGGCAAGGACGTCCGGCACTGCGCATCAGCGTGTCATCCTGGCGCACGCAGGACGATAACGTGCAGGCGCTAATCACGCTGCTGACGGAAATCAAAGCTCGAACCCCACGCTGAGCGCGGTATAAAACAACTATCCCCGCAAACGCGGGGATAGGGAGACGTCATCAGACTACGGCGCACTGAAATACGCTAAACGTAAACGCTAATGCTGGAGACCTGTCCCTGAAAGCGGTTCAGCGCCTCTGCGGCACGCTGCAGGCTTTCAGTATTTTGCACTTCGCTACGGGATGATGCGCCCGCGACGCCTTGCTGAATGGTGTCGAAAACATTAATCGGCTGGAACACATTGGAAGGCGGAATACTTCCCCCTTCGGCTCTCGGCGACGAGACAAAACCCAGCAGCGCGGAACCCTCTTCACGCCCCAACCGCCCACTGCTGACAAGGCCTTCACCCGTTTCATACAGCTCTGCAGGGCTAATGCGGGTGAAATCATACCGCGTCGTCTGACCCACAGGAACGGCACCGCTGCCCGCTTGATAAGACTGAAGCTGTTCGGACAGCGCCGCTTTCTCTGCATGCTCTGTCGAACGCTTCGCCATCACCTGCTGGCTGGCAAAGACGGACGACTCTGCGGCTTCAACTTTCATATCACCTCCTTACGGTAACGTATGGAAGACAAAAATCATTGGCATAGCGCCTCACCGTAACGGTGAGTGCAAAAATGGCGTGCTTTAATACTGACACGCAATCCCCCATCGCGCCAGCCAGCAGCGGGATTTGGTTCCGTGCGGGGGATATTTAGACCAACATGCAACAAGGGGTATAAGCCCAGTTTATCCCCGCTGGCGCGGGGAACACTCGACGCAATTACCCGATGACTTTCGTGTTTACGGTTTATCCCCGCTAGCGCGGGGAACACAACCGGTAAGCGGGAATAACAAGGGGTCAATGCGGTTTATCCCCGCTGGCGCGGGGAACACTGATGCAATAACAGTTTTTTCTGACGTTTTACCGGTTTATCCCCGCTGGCGCGGGGAACACTCCAGCGAGTTGATGTAATCAGCAATCGATCGCGGTTTATCCCCGCTGGCGCGGGGAACACTGCTGGGCTCGGAGGATCGTCAGACTGGCAGTCCGGTTTATCCCCGCTGGCGCGGGGAACACCAATTCACCAGACAAACCAAATACATTCAATGCGGTTTATCCCCGCTGGCGCGGGGAACACTTCGTTGTCGATTTGATGTCATTAACGCCCAGCGGTTTATCCCTGCTCGCGCGGGGAACACAAGGACCGTTTTTGCAGCCTCCGCAATCTGCCCGGTTTATCCCCGCTGGCGCGGGGAACACAAAGCCGACCTAAATCAGGGCGCATGGGTGCGCGGTTTATCCCCGCTGGCGCGGGGAACACATGGCCACGCTGTTGTTTTTGAATATTTTCGCCGGTTTATCCCCGCTGGCGCGGGGAACACTTAGATTTTTTCGCCATGTCGATTAAGGTGGACGGTTTATCCCCGCTGGCGCGGGGAACACATCATTGAATTGTCGGGCGCAACGGTTGAGGTCGGTTTATCCCCGCTGGCGCGGGGAACACAGACGGCGACGCTCTGAGCGTGGCGTATTAGCCGGTTTATCCCCGCTGGCGCGGGGAACACCTGACAATTGACCGACAGCACGCCGATCACTTCGGTTTATCCCCGCTGGCGCGGGGAACACTTACTGCTGAGAATGATGTATATGCCGTAGGTCGGTTTATCCCCGCTGGCGCGGGGAACACCCAGCCGTAACGCTGGACTATGGCCGAAAACTCGGTTTATCCCCGCTGGCGCGGGGAACACATCTTTGTCTATTGGATCGTATGATGCTAACCCGGTTTATCCCCGCTGGCGCGGGGAACACACAGGCAAGCAACGAAATTGTGGTAAGCCCGACGGTTTATCCCCGCTGGCGCGGGGAACACATGTGCAAGCATTCACAAATCCAGTCATTGTGCGGTTTATCCCCGCTGGCGCGGGGAACACGCCAGGAATATCATCAGTAAGGATGATGCGGTCCGGTTTATCCCCGCTGGCGCGGGGAACACTTTTCAGGATTAACCCAAGGAACTAACGGCAACGGTTTATCCCCGCTGGCGCGGGGAACACACAAACTCACCAACATCCTGAGAGGTAGATGGCGGTTTATCCCCGCTGGCGCGGGGAACACCCCAGCTCCGCAGGATAAATCCCGGCAATCCACGGTTTATCCCCGCTGGCGCGGGGAACACTCTAAAAGTAGAGAGTTGTTTTATAACACTTTTTTCGGCATAAAAAATTCTACCGATTTTTCCATGTTGTTAAAGATCGCTAACTTATTGATTTTCAATAGGTGAGAAAGAGACTAACCGCAGGCCATCCAGATCTACCGGCATTCGGCGGTTTTCGCCCCAGGTTTGGAACTCAAAACCGGATTCCGTATTCGTCGCCCACGCCATCACAACGTTGCCCTGTTCTGCCAGTTCGATAATCTGCTGCCAGACCATCTCTCTCACCCGCTGTGACGTATCACCGACATACACTCCCGCGCGGACTTCCAATAGCCACACCGCCAGCCTGCCGCGCAACCGCGGCGGGACATTTTCCGTCACAACCACCAGCATGCTCATTTAACCCTGCCCCCGGTGGCCGCTGTCACCAAACGGTTTCGGCTCTGGAATTGCAGGCGGCTGTGCATCGTCCGGCGGTAGCGGCGGCGTAATGCCACCCGCAGACAAGACTTCCTCAATCAAGGGAATTAGTTTGCTCAGCGTTTTCTGGCTGCGGAAAATATCACGACAGGCAAGCCGCACTTCACGATCCGGCTCGGCAGGGTTGCGGGCTGCAATTTCAAAAGCTTTCGCCACCACCCCCTCGAATTTGATGATGTCGGCAATGTCGTAGACAAAAGAAAGCGGTTTGCCGCTGTGGACAAACCCGATTGCTGGTGCATAGCCCGCCGCCAGCACGGCAGCTTCCGTAATACCATACAGGCAGGACGTTGCCGCGCTAATGCACTGGTTGACCTTGTCGCCTCGTTCCCAGTCTTTCGGATCGTAACGTCGGCCATTCCATTTCACGCCATACTGCTGCGCCAACAGCGTATACGTTTGGCGCACGCGGGCACCTTCAATTCCCCTGAGCTGATCGACCGAACGGCGGCTTGGCGCAGGTTCACCAAAGCGTAGCTCAAACATTTTGCGCACCACTTTCAGGCGCAATTCCTCATCCAACGCCAGCTTGGCCTGATAGAGTAATTTGTCCGACCGCGCACCGCCGGGCTGACCAGACGCATACAGCCGTACACCGGCTTCGCCGACCCACACCAGTAGCGTCCCGACCGTCGCAGCCAGCCGCACGGCCGCATGAGAAACCCGCGTACCCGGCTCCAGCATGATGCAGGCAACCGACCCCACGGGAATATGCGTGCGCACGCCGGTTTTATCCACCAGCACAAACGCACCATCGATAACATCAATCTGCCCGTATTGCAGAAAGATGAGTGAAACCCGATCCTTGAGCGGGATCGGATTGAGCGGAACATACATCGTCAACTCTCCCTGTAACAGAGCAGGCTACGCCCGTTTCAATAGCAGCAAGCCGCATCCCAGTGCTTTGCTTTTTCCTAACCCCTGCCGGACAGCTGTCGCAAAGCGTTCAGCATCTGTAATGTGGAGCACCCCGTCATAATCCACGCTACTGAACATAATCGCCGCCGACTGGCCTGGCTTGTTCAGGCGATGACGTTGATACCCATCGACCTGACACGACGACACCGTAAAGCCCGCGTTTTCCCCCTGACGCACCAGCCAGTCATGAGCACGCTGCTGTTGATGCTGCCACAGTTCTACACCAGATAGCCCGGCAGCTTTCGCCTGATGACGCGCATCCATCAACACATCGCTACGCTTGCCGTCCCGCGTGACCACCGGGTTAGCACGTAGCGAAAACGCCAGCGTCATGCCGTTATGCCACTGCGGTTGATACGGTTTAGTTTCCACCTGAAACAGGTTATGGCCTGCCTGCGGTGCCTGTTCAGAGAGCAGGTAAAACAGACTTTTGGTCTCATGTTCCTCTTCACGGAACAGGAACGATCTCTGAAGATGCTCGGGGAAGAGCTGCCAGAGCCACTGGTGGCTGGCATAGCCCCCCGCGTGCAGCCGCTTTTCCGCCATCACACGCGGCAACGCATTGGTTTTCAGCGTTATTCTGGAAAAATACATCATTCCTCTCCCTTTTCACTACCGGCATATTGCACGCGGGAAGTGAATTGCCAGCGCCGTCGATCGGCGGGCTGATCGTTCCGTGAGACGCGGTATTGCGCCGTTAGCCCCGTGTCGTTTTCCTGTTCCCAGTAGCACACGCCTTCGGCACGACCGATCGTCTCTAATGCGAGGTCGTTCAGTGCTAGTGTCTGCTTTGCTAACTGCCACACCTCAGCCAGCGTGCCAGCAAACAGGTGTGGTGCCAGCGGCAGCGCAGGCGGACAGCTTTTACGCCCGAAATAGAGCGTAAACACCGGCGATAGCAACGCATCCCGCAGTGCACTTAACGCGTAAGGTGCATCCGGTGTGGCACTAATGGCGATGTGGTAATAGGCATCACAGCGGTATTCGCGTGAGGTCAGCATGGTTTCGAGCGATTGCCCCGCCTCCGGCCGCAATTCATCACGTCTTGTGTAGCGCGGCACTTTGCGGTTTTCTTTCGGCATCTGCACCGTGTGGTAGTCATTCAGCCAGGTTTCACGATCGGAAAGCGGCCGCACCGCCACGTGGTAATGCTGGTTGAAAACCGTCAGCGCGGCCCGATCGTCACGCCGGATCCCCAACGCCGCTGCCAGCAACCCCAGCAACGCCGAACGACTGGGCACTGTAGAGGTATGGCGCACTTCACCCACCGCCACTTCTCCCCACGACACCAGCGGGGCGTAGACCTGGAAGACCAGATAGTTATCCATATCACGCTCCTACTGGCTGATAAAATCCAGTAACCCTTGCAGCGATCCGCCCTCATTTGTCGCTTCCACGTTCAGCTCATAGGAAGGAACACGGCCCCCAGAGGCGTACACTCGGTCAAATTTGGCCTTTTGCTGGCACAGCAGATCGATGGCATCATTGACCTGATCGTCACTGCGAATAGGTTTGAAAAATGCGACCGACAAGGTACGCGGCTGATCGCTTCCCTTTTCTGCCAGCGCATAGGTTGCCAGCGCCCGGCTGGCAAAGCTGTTCTGCTTGCCGCCCGGCGATACGGTCAGCACCGTTTCCGTCAGCGCACGCAGGGTACGCGCCACCAGCTCTTCATCGTTATTCAGATTTTCCAGCAGCAGATCGCGGTTAATACAGACATAGTGATAGAACAGCGCCGAGGCAAAGCTCTGTTCGCCCATATGCGCCGATCCGCTGTCGGCTGACGTATTCAGATCATCCACCGCTGTGAAGAAGTCGTCTTCGATGGTGACGGCACTCACACCCAGCGCATGTGCTACCTGACAGGCTGCTTCAACATTGAATTCTGGCTCGGCGGCCAACATCCGACCAAACAGCGCGATATCGACGCTGGCGGCGTCCTTACGCAGTAACTTTAGTTCTTCGCTATTCGGCTTCCGTGATTCTGCGATCAGACGAGCAACCAGTTGGTCGATCAGCGCTCTTTCCCCCACGCTGAAGTGAGCAAGCTGTTCGATATCGTATTTTTCCAGCGGGTCTTTACTGCCTTTTTCTTCTTTTTTCGGTTTACCGAATTGCTCAGCAATGCTCTTCGCCGCCTCATCGGCCAGCTTTTCACTCATACCGCCGGCAATCAGCGCAGTGTAGATATCACGCCCAATACGACGACTGCGGGTGCCGATATGGCCATCCATTGCGGACTCAAAAACCTCAGAGGTACGCCATGCACGTTTCAGGCTTTGCGAGGACACCCGCAAACGCTCGACGCCGCCAACGATGGCGGTTTTCGGACGACCCGCGTCATCACGGTTCAGGTTAGAAGACGGATAAGCGGTTAAAAAATGAAGCTGGATAAAAGTGGTCATCAGTTATTCCTTGTCTGAGGCTGTCGTTGACGTTTCTGTCGTTAACATTGCTGTCGTGTCTGGCTCATCGGCGGTGATGTTTTGTGACGCCTGCGCATACTCGCACGCCCAGCGCACGGCGTTGCGTCGCAAAGGGTGAAGCGCCGGCGCGCGGTTTTCCTGCCGCGCCTGCCACTCGTCCACCCACAGGAAAATACCGTCCGCCAGTGAAGGGAGGTTTACACCTGCCTCACCGCGTATTTGCACCGCACGGAAAAGCTGGCGATACAGTTCTTCCGGCGTTTGCGCCCGCTGGAGCCGTTCAAAGCGCAAAGCGGAAAGAAAAGGACGGTCGCCGCCCTGTTTTTCACCTAGCTGGGCAGCGAAGCTGGTCTTCAACATGTTTTTCGCCGCGTGTGCCGCGACAGAAACAAAAATCGCCAGTGCCACGATGTGGTGTTCCTTTTCCAGCCGCGCCGCCAGCTTCCCGGCCAAATCGTGATATCCCTGACAGGTCAGCACGCCATAAGGCGGAGTGGCACGGCGCAGCTCTGCCCGTCGCGCACGGCCATTGCCCGCAGCGCTGTGGCGATTTTGTAGCGCCTCGAACCAGTCACTAATCTTTTTTGCGTCATCCTTGTTGATGACCAAAAAATCAGCCGTGTTTGCCATCCACTGCCTCCTGCATTTGTTTAATGGTTTCTGACGCTTTTTGCTTATAGAAAAACGCACTCAGCTTTTTCCGCGTTCCCGCCGCCTTAACCAGATCGCGGTGTTCGTCTGGGTTGCTAAACACGCGGGCATCGTAGTTCTCCAACAGATAGCGATAGAGCGCCTTTTGCCACGTTTTCAGCGCCGTAGCGGGGGAGTTCCCCTGAGCCAGCGACTGATACAGCCGCATAAAATCAGGCTGCGTTTCCTGCCAGAACGCGACATCAATGGCACTGAAATCCCCTTTTGCGTCCTTAGGGCGCGAAAACCAGGCTTCTTTAATCATCTGACGCAGCAGCGTGGCACTGTCCCGCGCCAGTTCCACCGCCAGTTGCAAATGGTCTTTATATTCACGTAGCGCAAGAGGATCATCACGAAAACGGGCAGAGGCAAACAACTGCGGAACATGGTGCTCATACCAGCAACGCGCCTTCATGTTGTCCATATCGTAGCCAAAACACCACAGCCCAGAGTCTCTACGCAGTTCATCTCGCTGGGCATTGTGGTGCACGACCGCAGCGGGATACGTGTGATTGATTTTATCCTCCACCGCCACCAGCAATCCTAGCCAGTCACGATACGCCAGCCCGCCCGGTTGCCCTTTCACCGACAGAAAAGGGGCATCGCCTTTCAGCGCATGACGATAGGGAGTGAGCGGGTGCCGCCAGCTGTCGTACTGAATGCCGTAGTTCTTGGTGCGATACTGCGTGAGCAGCGTGGTCGATTCCGTGCCGCACAGATCGCATTCACCCGTCTGTAGCGTGGTGAAATCCAGTTCAATACGGCGCGGCATGCCCCAATAGGCTTGCAGCCGATGCGCATTTTCCGGCGTCACGGGCGGGTGAGTGCCATCGCTGGTGGGCGTATTCGCTAACCACGGGAACACCGTGGCATCGGGTTTGCCCTTGGGCATCACCTCTTGCGTCACCACGTTCATCCAGAGCTTTTTCCACAGCGGCAGACCGGATTTTTCCGGCATAAGCAGCGTAGTGATTGGCCCACCGCCGCGCATCCCGGTGCGGTGCCCTTGCCCGCCGGATGGCGCATTGGTTTGCAGCGTGAACAGCGCCATTGCCGCACAGTGTGGGCACATAGTGCTGACCGTGCCGCGCTTGATGAAGTGATCTTTATTCAGCTTGAGCGTGTTGCCGCCGGGGGCATCGATCAACAGGCCGGAAATTGGCGTCGGATCGCTGTCGAGCGTGGCAAAATCCTGCATAAACGCGGGCTTCTGTACGCCAAACTGCATCGCCGGTACCAGCGTGGCTAACGCTTGAGAAAAGTCGGAGCCAAGTCCTTCTTCCCAGACCTCGGTCCAGCCATCGCCATCGACGGGGGCATAGGCGGTTTGCAGCAGGCCGATAAGAAGCTGATAGCCCGCCCCCTGCAAATCGGCACGCAGCCAGGCAAGATCGATAATATTGTCGTCGGAGAGCTGCTGCGGGGAAATGTTACCCATCCGACCATCCGCAAAGACGGCGGGCAACCAAGGTTCTTCAATCAATGAAAACATCGTACCTCCTGTGTACGCCGCGTCCCTGCGGCAAGCCGATTACGGCTGGTTCTACAGTCTCTTTTTTAACGCATTCAGCCCGCGACGCCAGAGAGATGGCTCACGTTTATGGCTGAGGATACTACTGTACTCGCACTCGTTTGCTGTATGTCGATGTAGTGAATGTTTCGTGCGCAGCTATTTCACTATTCTTAAGCCACTTCATCGCACGAAACCAGCATATTCCTTGCAAATAGCTAACCGATACCCCCCCAATTACGGCACTGCTCGCAAAAACCCCAATTCGTTCGATAAGAGTGGAAACTCCTGTTTGCCTGCTTCCGACATCTGGCGATATAGTTGCTTCGCTGCCGAAATATCGGCTTCCGGGGTGAGAATCCGAATGACTTCAAAGTGATAACGGGCACGCTATGCGTGGCGTCAGCCAATCGTTAAGCGATTGTCAGATTCACTCAGCAAGCGCTATTTAATTGGCAAAAAACACAGGGAATAGCAGAAAAAGATATTCCGCAAAAAGGGATATTTTGTATGTTAACAGCGCGCCCTCAGGGGTACCGAATGCGCCGTATTTTTGCAATTATCGCAATTTGCGATATTATTAGGGAGCAAGAATGAGAGTCATCTCAGCCAAGGCCATCACCGATGCGATGAAAAAGCATGCGAAATGGAGAGTTGGTTTGAAGTTATGGCTGGATGTTTTTGACAAGCCATCACTGCGGTTTGAGTCCTACGAACAGTTATGTCATGTATGGCGAAATACATCTTGCTGGAATGTCGATCGCATACCTTTCACATTGCTAGAAAACGAAAGCCGCAAAGGACCACTTGATATATATGTATTTGATATACATGGTAACAATTGCAGAATCATAGCATGGTTAAACCCTAGTACGGGTTCTTTGTATGTGAAAGACGTGTGCTCTCACGCCGAGTACGATAAGTGGTGGAAAGCTCAAACGAAGGCAAAAAGGTGAATTATGCGAAATACATCTCTGGGTTCTAACCGTTCTGTAGGAATCAGCGGGCTCATCGAAAATTTACCTCTTCTGCTTCAGGAAGCCTCTGAGCAGCTTAACAGCCTGTCTGTTTTACTCTCTGCCTGTATGGAACCTATTGAAGACGATAAAGATCTTCAGGAAAGAATGGAGTGTATCAATCAACTTTACCTCCATTCTTCTGATGTCAATGATATTCCAGCCACTTTTGCAGAGCTAATCGCGGACAGAGTCTATGAATATGAAAAGAAAAATCGGGATGTGCCCCACGTCAGTCAGGCTGAAGCCTTAGCTTTTTTTATTGAAGAAAGAAGGCTGAAACAGTCAGATTTAAAGCAAATTGCAACACAAAGCGTCATCTCTGACATTATTAACGGTAAGCGAACCATGACATTACAGCAAGTTAAGGACTTTTCTCGCTACTTTAATGTGCCTGTTGAAACATTTATTGACTGAGCATCAATCCCACCCGCTCACTGTAAAACGCGTGGGTTTCACCCCGATTCAGCAGCAGCACTTCGGCCTGTGGGCGGTGTAATTGCTGCCGAAATTGCTCCAGTGCTTCACCTTCCAATATGGGCAATCCGGTTTTACGCTTCTTCCACTGGTCTACCCGCACCTGCACGCGGCTTTGCTCCCAGCCGAAGGTTTCCGATGTGGCGTAAGGCTGCGGGAGTTCGCCGTCGTTTTCCGGTTTCCACACCAGATACAGATCCAGCGTTTCCTCTCCTATGCGGGTGGAGATATCTACCGCATCGCTCCAGCCAGAGTCGCTGGATTGAGCACAGTAACCGTGTACCGACGCCAGCGCAGACTGTAGTGCGAAAGAACGCTGGCCGTAGTTTTTCCCCAGAACCGTGCAGGCTATCGCTTCCAAGGCCGGAGGCACCGCGATCTGTTCTTCATACACGCTGTTGATCAGCTGTCGCGCCGCTTCCGGCATTTTTATCGCACCGTGTTCGCGTAATATCGCCTGCGTACGCCACAGCGCAGCATGATCGGGGTAAACGTAGCCGCTATTTCGCAGTTCATCGCCTAGCCAGTCGGCTTCCGCTTCTGGTTGCCAGACGGGAGCCATAATGTGCAGCACCGCAGCCGGGCGCTCATCCGTTAGCGGCGCCGTATCCGACTCTGTTTTACGACGCCCGTCGAGAAACCGGATATGCCGCTGTAGCCGCCCTGCACGCTGAATCAGCAAATCGATGGGCGCAAGGTCGCTAATCATATTGTCGACATCAATATCCAGCGATTGCTCAACCACCTGCGTGGCAATCAGTACTTTGCCACCACGTTGCTCCGGCGTACTGTCTTTGCCAAACCACGTCAGCGCCTGTTCCTCAATCGCCATGCGATCGCAAAAGGCAAAACGACTGTGGAACAGCAACATATTTTCCTCTGCAATACCCGCCTCAATGAGTTGGCGATACACGGCGATGGCGTCATCCACCGTATTCCTGATCCAACAGATCGATTGCCCCGCCGCCACGGCAACCTTCACACGTTCGATGCCCTGCAACCGTTCAGTCAACCAACCAATCTTGACCTCGCGTCGCACTTCCGCCCGCGTATCCAACAGCGTTTCCCGCAGGCCCCCCCGCGTTAACTGTGTCATCCACGGATAAGCCGCGTCGGGGTCAGGCTGTACAGCCTCACACGCTATCCCCTGCGCGAACGCCCACGTCAGCTTTTCCCGCAGATTAAGCGGCAGCGTCGCGGTGAGGATAATCACGCTACCGCCCTGCTGCGCATGGAAGCCAATCAACAGCTCGATTAGCTTGCTCATGTAGGCGTCATACGCATGTATTTCATCAAGAATCAGCAGCTTGTTCTGTAGCCCCAACACCCGCAGCGACTGGTGACGAAACGGCATCACCGCCATCAGCGCCTGATCGAGCGTCCCCACGCCGATATCCGCCAGCAGCGCTTTCTTGCGCGAGTCCGCAAACCAGATGTTGCAGTCTTTGCTAGCGGCGTTTTCCTTCTTGTCGTACTGCGTCTGTCCCTGACTGTCGCCCTCCCACAGCGATTGCATAAAGGCTGACGACATATGCCGCGCTCCGTGCGCCAGCATCAGCGAAGGGCTGTGCTCTGATGAATATAATGCGCGATAGGCCTTGGCAAGCCGCAGGTACATAGCATTCGCCGTTGCCATCGTCGGCAAGCCGACATAAATACCGCTCGCTTTTTGCTGCGCAATCAGCCGATGCGCCAGTACCATCGCAGCTTCTGTTTTCCCCGCGCCAGTCACGTCTTCCAGAATGAAAAGCTGCGGCCCGTCAGCAGAAATATCAGCCTCCAGCGCCTGCTGTTGCAGCGGCGTTGGGCGCTGGATAAACGGAAAGAGCTGTTGGATAGAATGGAAAGGAGCGGTAGACGGCGTTCGTGGCAAACGCGAGATGACCCTTTCTGCCGTCGGCAGCGCGTGTTCACGCCAATAGGTTTCGAGTGGCATCGGCGTGCTGCAATAGCAGAAATCTTGCTGGCGCGAGCCCAACCAATCTGCCAGCACCGTCAAGCCAGCCAGCGCCCAGCTTTGCTGCTTCAGCCGGTTTCGCCAGCCTTTGTCAGCGAAGCAGGCAGGGAGCGTAGACGCGTCGGGAAAGCACGTTTCCAGATCATGCAGGTAATATTCTACCGCCAGATAGTCATCACGATGAAAAGCCAGACTGCCTTTGCATTCCGCCGCCGGTTTGCCGTGGTGCCCGGTAACAATGTTCAGCCAGATCTCCAGCGTATTTTTCGCCACCGAAGTGGGCTTTTTCGTCCCTAAAGGAAATAAATTGGGAATGTCATCACGCATCGTCCATAGCCAGAAGCCCAGATCGTCATGCCTGTCTCTCCCGGACTGCCCCGAATGCTGGACTAACGGGGAATCAGGGTTGGCATATTTGCCCTGAAAACCTCGGGCAAATTTTCCGATATCGTGCCAGGCCAGAAAATACGCAAACCATGCGGCGACATCATCATCACCAGATGCCAGTTCACGCAGCACATGGTTAGCCTGAAAATAGTTTCCCTTTAATAAGAAATAGCCACAGGCTGCCACATCCAAACCGTGATAAGGCAGCAGGTGATAATCATCCCCTTCCAGCGCATCTGCCGATTTTTTTGCTTTTCCCCAATACTGGAAGTAGCGCCGGCCGATGATGTCTTCCTTGTCCATAGACTTTACCTGTCAGAGTGACCTTTCCCGACAATATCACGCCGTGGGCGCATTGCTCGCTAACGCGACGACGTTCTCTTGCTCTGCGGGGGCTTTGGCGGGTTTCTCTTTTTTCTTTTCCACGTAGGTCAGTTTTTCCTGGCTTTGCGCTGGCGGGGTCAGCGGGTGGGATTGGCCGGTGAAGACACCGCCTTTTTCGATGGAGAGTTCATCGGTGAAAATGTCGCCGAATACTTTTCCCTGCGCCAGAATGGCTACAACGCTGGCAGCTATGCGTCCTTCAACGCGACCGTTGATGACGATCTGTTGCGATTTCATTTCGCCGTTTACCTGACCGGTGTGCTCCACTTTAATCGTGTTATCACACTGCACATCACCTTCTACCCGGCCTTCCACGGTAATGTTGCCATCCACGGCCAGAGAGCCCGTCATGCGCGCGCCCTGAGAAATGAAGGTGTCTTTTTTCACACGCACAGGGTTCACTGAATTAATCAACTCGTTCGATGGACTGATAGCGGGAGAGCTGTTTATTTCACTGCGCTCTTGCGGTTCTTTTGCGTCTTTTTTGTTTTTATCGAATGAAAACATCGTGTTATTCCTTTTAACAGTGTAGAAAAATGCGATCGTGGCACTTGCGGCGAGTACGGCTGCCACTCCCTGACCGTAATATCGAAGGGGAAATTCGCTATAAATATCAATAAGCCAGACGATAACCAATAAAGCCCATATCGCCCATATTCCCCAAAGCAGGTTGTAATTACGCACCGGGGCAAACCCGGAAAGAGGTGGGGTAATGCATATCCTTCTCCATTCGTCCTTTTTGCGGCTTAATTCAGCCACGCCCCATAGATATCGGATAACAGGCCCGTTTATTTAGTCCGATGACCGTGGCAACGTGATGACTATCGCATAAATTTTCGCCAACGCGATGTGGAAATGTGCGTTTTATTGATGTGGATGTGTCTCTGCGGTGAAGAGTATTGCTTAGCTAAACCGATTCTTCTATTTTAGCAAACAGTCTAATTATCATTGATAAGAGTAACGTTATGGCAAACAGAATTTGGGTCATGGGCGACGCGGTTGTCGATCTCATCCCGGAAGATACGGAACGCTATCTGAAATGCCCTGGCGGCGCGCCCGCCAATGTGGCGGTCGGCATTGCCAGACTCGGGGGAAACAGTGCCTTTGTTGGTCGTGTCGGTGACGATGTTTTTGGCCATTTTCTAAAAACAGTGCTGGAACAGGAAAGCGTTGATACTCGCTATATGGCGCACGACAGGCTCCACCGAACCTCAACCGTGGTCGTGAGCCTCGATGAAACAGGGGAACGCACCTTCACGTTCATGGTGCGCCCGAGTGCCGATTTGTTTTTACAGCCGGAAGACCTGCCGGTGTTCAGCCAGAGAGAGTGGCTGCACCTCTGTTCCATCGCACTCTCACAGGAACCTTCGCGCAGTACCGCATTTGCGGCGATGCGGCAGGTGAAAGCTGCGCAGGGACGGGTCAGTTTTGACCCAAATATCCGTGACGACCTCTGGCAAAGCGAGCAGGAACTGCGCGACTGTCTGACACAGGCGCTGATGCTGGCCGACGTGGTGAAGCTATCGCGTGAAGAACTGGCCTTTCTCTGTTCAACACCGGATGTTGAAGCGGGGATTCAGCAATTTATACAGCGCTACCCTACCCAACTCTTGCTGGTAACGCTGGGCGGCGAAGGTGTCTGGCTGCACGATCGTCACCGGCTACAACACTTTACCGCGCCGTCGGTAACGCCCGTCGATACTACCGGTGCAGGGGATGCCTTCGTCGCCGGTTTGCTGCACGGTCTGGCGCAGTATGACGACCTGTCACAGCCGCTCAGCTGGGACCCAATTATCGAGCAGGCGCAGCGGTGCGGCGCACTGGCTACCACGGCGAAAGGTGCAATGACCGCACTCCCCTACGCTCAGCAGTTGCACGCACGCCCCTAGCCAAGCCCTAATCCCCTCGTTTGATACGGTTACCGCCCGGTTTTGTAGTCAGGATCACAGTTACAGAATCGGGTGAATGAAATTTCTTGCTAACCCTTCTTTTGGCTTTTATTTTCCTCATGAAAAACCGGTTTAGCAATTTAGCTAAACACGAAAAATCCAAAAACAATAAATCTCCTTCACGACGAGAACGAAAAAATGAAGCCAAGCCACCTTGCTGTGACGATAGGATTATTACTTTCCTCCCCGTTTTATGTTTCCGCTGCCAACACCGACAGTATTGAAGCCCGCCTGAACGCTATGGAACAGCGTCTGCAACAGGCTGAAGCCCGCGCTCAGGCCGCCGAAGCCAGAGCCAATGCCGCTGAAAAGCAAACCCAGCAGTTAGCGACCCGCACGACCCAAACCGAACAAAAAACCCAGCAGGTGGAACAGCGTACAACGGCGCTGGCCAAGCAGAAGTCGTTCGCTGATGGATTTGAATTCCACGGCTACGCGCGTTCCGGCCTGTCGATCAATGATTCTGCCACCAGTTCCAAAACCGATATCGGGCCGGGCATGTCCCCTGCGGGTCAAACTGGCGGACATATTGGCCGTTTAGGCAATGAAGACGACACCTACGTCGAGATCAAACTGGAGCACAAACAGAAGCTGGATAACGGCGCAACCACCCGCTTCAAGGTGATGATGGCGGACGGCCAGCGCAGCTATAACGACTGGACGGCGGCCACCAGCGACCTGAACATCCGTGAAGCCTTCGTCGAGCTGGGTTCACTGCCAACCTTCACCGGTGCCTTTAAGGACACCACGCTGTGGGCGGGTAAACGCTTCGATCGCGATAATTTCGATATTCATTGGCTGGACAGCGACGTGGTCTTCCTCGCGGGCACCGGCGGCGGGATCTATGACGTGAAATGGGCGGATAGCGCCAAGAGTAACTTCTCGCTGTATGGCCGCAGCCTCGGCGAGATTACCTCGCTGGATAACGACATTAAAAACTACGTCTTTACCGCGAACAACTACGTCGGGCCATTCCAGTTCATGCTGAGTGGATTAACCGCGAAGAACAACGACGTAAAAGAAAACACGGGTACCAGCCGCGATAACACCGTCGTTACTAACACCAATGCGGGCGACAAAGGCTATCACGCGATGGTGGCTTACCACGGCGACAGCTTCTACGGCTTGCGCGACGGGACATCGAAAACCGCGATCCTCTACGGTCACGGTCTGGGTGGCGAAGTGAAAAATATCGGTGCCGATGGCAACCTGACTAACGATGCTAACACCTGGCGCTTTGCGACCTACGGTACCACCGCGCTGAACAAGACCTGGAGCTTCGCGCCATCCATTCTGGCGCAAACCAGCAAAGACCGTTACGTCAGCGGTGATAGCTACGAATGGGTGACGTTTAATGCGCGCCTGATTCAGGAAATCACCGAAAACTTTGCACTGGCCTATGAAGGCAGCTATCAATACATGGACCTCGATCCACGCGGTTATCGCAGCCTGAATCAGGTTAGCGGCGGCTTCTACAAGCTGACCTTCGCACCAACGTTCAAGGTTGGCGATATCGGCAACTTCTTTAGCCGCCCTGAACTGCGCGTGTTTGCCAGCTACATGGACTGGGATAAACGACTGGATAACTACTCCAGTGAAGATACGTTTGGCTCCACCGGCTTTAAAGCAGGCGGCGAATGGAACTTCGGTATCCAGATGGAAACCTGGTTCTAATCATTGCCTGAATCTGGCGTCGATGATGCGCTAATCGACGCCAAAGAAACCGCATATCCTATAGAAAGAAGAGGAATAACATGGATATCAACGCTACTGCCGCCGCGCTCATCCCCCTTCTCGGCGGGAAAGAGAACATCGCCAGTGCTGCTCACTGTGCGACTCGCCTGCGTCTGGTGCTGAATGATGACAGTCTGGCTGACAAGAAAGCGATCGAGAACGTCGATGGCGTGAAAGGCTGCTTCCAGAACGCCGGACAAATGCAGATCATTTTCGGCACAGGGCTAGTTAACAAGGTGTATGCCGAGTTCATTAAAGCGGCAGGCATCAGTGAATCGAGCAAATCCGAAGCCGCCTCGATTGCCGCGAAAAAACTGAACCCGCTGCAACGTCTGGCGCGCCTGCTGTCGAACATCTTCGTCCCTATCATGCCGGCGATTATCGCATCCGGTCTGTTGATGGGGCTGCTCGGCATGATCAAGACCTACGGTTGGGTCGATTCCAGCAGCGCGATCTTTGTCATGCTGGATATGTTCAGCTCCGCGGCATTTATTATCCTGCCGGTTCTGATCGGCTTTACCGCCGCACGGGAATTCGGCGGCAACCCTTATCTGGGTGCGACGCTGGGCGGTATCCTAACCCATCCAGCGTTGACCAACGCCTGGGGCGTCGCCGGTGGTTTCCAGACCATGCATTTCTTCGGCATGGACATCGCCATGATCGGCTATCAGGGCACCGTGTTTCCGGTCCTGCTGGCCGTCTGGTTCATGAGCATCGTGGAAAAACGCCTGCGTAAGATCGTACCGGATGCGCTGGACATCATCGTCACGCCGTTCCTGACCGTCATCATTTCCGGCTTTGTCGCCATGCTGCTCATTGGTCCGGCTGGACGTGCGCTGGGCGATGGCATTTCTTTGGTTCTCAGCACATTGATTACGCACGCTGGCTGGCTAGCCGGTTTGCTGTTCGGCGGCCTCTACTCCGTCATCGTGATCACTGGCGTCCATCACAGCTTCCATGCCATTGAAGCTGGACTGCTTGGCAACCCGAATATCGGCGTCAACTTCCTGCTGCCAATTTGGGCGATGGCGAACGTGGCGCAGGGCGGCGCGTGTCTGGCGGTGTACTTCAAAACGCGCGATGCCAAAACCCGGGCGATTGCCGTTCCCGCCGGGCTTTCTTGTCTGCTAGGCATCACGGAAGCAGCGATATTTGGTATCAACCTGCGTTTCATTAAACCGTTCCTGGCGGCGCTGGCAGGCGGTGCACTCGGTGGCGCATGGGTGGTTTTCAATCACGTCAATATGACGGCCGTCGGGCTGACCGGTTTTCCGGGACTGGCGATTGTGCAAGGGGGCTCAATGCTTAACTACCTGATTGGGATGTTAATTGCGTTCGGTGCCGCCTTTATCATTTCCTTACTGCTGAAATATAAAACGGATAGCGAATAATGAAGGAAGTCCACTTACTAAAGCGCATGGCGCACGCCCTGATGTCAGGCCATTCACGGAAACAGGAAGATCCGTATCGCCCGGAATGGCATCTGTCTCCAAACGTTGGTCTGCTCAACGATCCGAACGGATTTATTCATCACAACGGGCGTTACCATCTGTTTTATCAGTGGAATCCTTTAGCCTGTGCCCACGGAGCGAAATTCTGGGGGCACTGGAGTTCCGCCGATCTGGTGAACTGGACGCATGAGCCCGTCGCGCTGGTGCCGAGCGAAAGCTATGAAAGCCACGGCTGCTACTCCGGTTCTGCCGTGGTGGATCATGGCGCGATCACGCTGATTTACACCGGTAACGTCAAATACGATGACGGTTCACGTACCGCGTTTCAGTGCCTCGCCCGTGAGAACCCTAACGGTGAATATGACAAACTGGGAGCGGTTCTGACGCTCCCCGACGGCTACACCGGCCACGTTCGCGATCCCAAAGTGTGGCGTCATGACGACCACTGGTACATGGTGCTCGGTGCACAGGATCTCGATCTACAAGGTAAAGTATTGCTCTACCGTTCTGCCGATCTGCTGGCGTGGGAAAAGATCGGCGAGATCGCCGGTTCCCGTTTGGGCGGGCTCGGTGATTTTGGCTATATGTGGGAATGCCCGGACCTGTTCCCGTTGGATGGCAAAGACGTACTGATTTGCTGCCCGCAGGGCGTTCCCCCCGAAGAGGAACGCTACCTAAATACCTTTCAGGCTGGCTATTTCATCGGCTCACTCAATTACGAAAACGGCGCTTACCTGCATCAGGATTTCCACGAACTGGATCTCGGCTTCGAGTTTTACGCTCCACAAACCACGCTGAGTGAAGACGGGCGACGCCTGCTGTTCGGCTGGATGTCGATTCCTGACGACAATGAATTTTTTGAACCGACGATCGAACATGGCTGGATCCATACCATGACCTGCCCGCGTGAACTCACGCTGCATGACGATCGCGTTTATCAACGCCCTGCGCGCGAGTTGCAGTTGCTGCGCAGACAGCATTACAGCTGGCAGGGTGCCGCAGACTACGCGTCTCCGCTGGACGCTAGCAGCGCGGAAATCCTTATCACCGTGCGGGGAGAATTCCAGTTCAGCCTCGCTTCCCAATTGGTTCTCTGTTGGGACGGTGAACGCGTCACGCTGAGCCGACGTAACCGTCGTACCGGCGAGCCCGAGCATCGTTACTGGCGCGGCGCTCTGAACCAATTGCAGATCCTGTGCGATCGCTCCAGCGTTGAAATTTTTATCAACGACGGTGAAGCCGTGATGTCTGCACGCTATTTCCCGGAAAGCGAGGCGATCATGACGTTCAGCGGTTCTGGGCGATTAACGCTACAGCACTGGCTGTTAGCGTCATGCGTGATAGAATAACTTCCCTTTTTTCTGATAGCAGACCTCGCGGTGAAACCGACTAAACGCATAACAATCAGTGACATCGCCGCGCTGGCTGGTGTATCAAAATCTACCGCCAGCCTGGTACTTAACGGGCGTAGCAAAGAGTTTCGCGTTTCTGATGAAACCCGCGATCGCATTTTGGCCGTCGCACACGAGCAACGTTATCAACCCAGCATTCACGCACGTTCGCTGCGTTCCTCACGCAGCAACACGCTGGGGCTGGTGGTGCCGGAAATGACCAACTACGGCTTTGCCGTGATTTCACGCGAGCTGGAAATGCTGTGCCGTGAAGCAGGACTACAGTTGCTGATTGCCTGCACCGACGAAAACGCCAGTCAGGAGATGATGGCGGTCAACAGTCTGGTGCAGCGTCAGGTCGATGGCCTGATTGTCGCTTCCAGCCTGTTAAGCGATGTCGAATATCAGAAAATTAATCAGCAGTTGCCCGTCATACAGTTTGACCGGGTGATTGGTGATTCCACGCTGCCGATGGTGATTTCCGAAGCGGTAGAATCCACGGCAGAAATGGTCGAGCGTATCGCCCGTCAGCATCGTGATGAATTCTATTTCCTTGGCGGCCAGCCGCGAATCTCCCCGACTCGCCACCGTCTGGAAGGCTTCCAGCTTGGACTCACACGCGCAGGTATCGATTGCAAGCCGGAGTGGATTATTCACGGCAGCTATCACCCCAGCGCGGGTTATGAAATGTTTGCTCAGCTGTGTGCAACGCTGGGTCGTCCGCCAAAAGCGCTGTTTGTTGCCGCCTGTGGCCTGATGGAAGGCGTGCTGCGCTATATGAACCAGCATAACCTGATGGAAAGCGGCATTCGACTGTGCTGCTTTGACGATCACTATCTGTTTGACTGCTTACCGTTGAAGATCGATACCGTGGCGCAGGATTGTGAAAATCTGGCGCGCAGCAGTTTTGAGATGGTGACCAGCCTGATTGCACAACAGCCGCTTGAAGAAGATCGACGCTATATCCCGACGCGGATTCACTGGCGTCATCCTGACTCGCGGGCGTAGGCTAACGCCCAACCACTCTGCCCTATCACCCAGATGTAAACCTGCAGACGTAAAAAAGGAACGCGGTTTGAACATCCGCATTCCTTCTTACAACGCAACCCTCAGCCGTTATTTAGCGGCAGCGGTTTCCGCACCGACCAGGCCGACCTTGAGGTAGCCCGCTTTACGCAGTGAATCCATCACGCTCATGATGGTTTCATAATCGACGCTTTTATCCGCCTGAAAGAAGATGGTCGTTTCTTTGTTGGCACTGGTTTTCGCATCCAGCACCTGCGCCAGCGACTGCTCGCTAACCACCTCTTCACCCAGGAACATTTGCTTGTCCGCTTTTACCGTCAGATAAAGCGGTTTTTCCGGCCGCGGCTGTGGTGCTGCTGATGAAGCTGGCAGATCGACACGAATGTCTACCGTTGCCAGCGGGGCAGCCACCATGAAGATAATCAGCAGAACCAGCATGACGTCAATGAACGGCGTGACGTTAATGTCATGCATTTCACCGTCATCACTCACGTCCTCCTTCAAATGCATCGCCATGACTTAACCCACCCGCAGTTTATGCGCTGCTGAAGACGCCCGGTTATCGTTGCTGGCAGCCACGTCGAGATCGCGACTTTGCAGCAGCAGCACTTGTGCAGCCACATCGCCGACCATCGCTTTGTAACCAGCAATCGAACGAGCAAAGACGTTATAGATGACCACTGCAGGAATCGCGGCAACCAGACCAATCGCCGTCGCCAGCAGGGCTTCTGCAATCCCCGGAGCAACGACCGCCAGGTTAGTGGTTTGCGTCTGTGCGATACCGATGAAGCTGTTCATGATGCCCCATACCGTACCGAACAGCCCCACGAACGGGGCAACTGCGCCGACCGTTGCCAGATAGCCGTTACCACGCCCCATGTGACGCCCGGTAGCCGCCACGCGACGTTCCAGACGAAACGCGGTGCGCTCTTTAATTCCGTTGTTGTCATCAGAACGTGCGGAAAGCTCCAGCTCGTTCTGCGCATCAACCAGCAATTGCTGTGCGACGCTGCCGGCTTTGAACGCGTCTGCAGTTTCCAGCGCGTCGTCCAATGTTTTCGCCTGTTCCAACGCCAGATACTCACGGCGCAGGCGGCGTTTCGCGCCAGACATCTCAACGCTTTTACTGAAGAAGATCGCCCAGGTAATCACGGAGGCCAGCAGCAAACCGATCATCACCGTTTTCACCACGGCGTCAGCGTGCTGGTACATACCCCAGACGGACAAATCGGTTTTCATCAGGTTGTTGGTGCCCGGTGCCGCACTGGCAGGCAGCGCGAGTGCTGAGGCTGGTGCCTGCACATCGGTCGTCACAGGAGCGGAAGGCGACGCAACAGCAGGCTGAGCGGCTGGTGCTGCATTCTCTGTCGATAACGGTGCCGTTGCTGGAGCCGCAAACGCATTTCCACTTAGTCCCGCCGTACACAGCAGGATAACCAGCACGCTACGGGAAAATGCGCTGAACGCGCCACGTTTTTTTTGCCAGGTTGATAACACCTGTTGAGTTGTATTACTGACAGCCGTCTTCACGCTGTGCCTCCACCATTCGTTCTGTACAATCATCTGTTCTGTACAATCATCTGTTCTGTACAATATCCGCACATATTCGCAGGTATAATGCCGCAATAACGCAGCCTGAAATGATACCAAACCCTGAACGAATTGATAGTCGTTCTCATTATTATTTACATCAGATAACGCACTTTCCTTGCGTTTTGACAGGATTTCAGAGGGTATTGCTCGCACATCTGCAGGAAAAGCATAAGAACGACAAGAAGAAGAGCATTCAGGAATATATCAGGCGGGAGATCCCCCTAAAACACGGCGCGATAGCCACGGTTTTTACGATCGGCTTTTTGTGATCAACATTAAGTTATCACACCATTTCATGATGGCTGGCGATAAGTTTACTGAAATAAATAGATACATATGCACATAATAAGATAAATAAAAACACCAAGTTACGTATATTCCTATAAGTCAAATAGGAATAAAGTCCATATAAAACAGCATTTCATATTAGCTTTTTCTTTTGTGACACGAGTCATTCTACGAAGTTGTATAATAGGTTAGCTTAACTCGCAGAGAATACTGACACACGCCACAATAATACGTAATAGGCGGCCGTCTTCTCATCATTAAACCCACTCTTCATTACGCTATTTTTCATGGGTTTATATTTTTAAATCACCCTTTGATTATCGATAATGTCACCCCACCTCTGGAGATAATTCAATGAAGCTGTCGAAAACATTGATCGGTGTTTGTCTGGGTTCTACTGCACTCCTGATGAGCCAAGCGATTCAGGCACAACAAATTAAAGCCTCTGATGTTCACCCTGAAGGTTACCCTAATGTCGTCGCCGTTCAGAAAATGGGAGAAAAATTAAAAGCCGCTACAAATGGCAGGCTGGAAATTAAAACCTTCCCCGGCGGGGTATTGGGTGATGAGAAACAAATGATTGAGCAGGCGCAGCTCGGCGCGATTGATATTATCCGTGTATCAATGACGCCCGTTGCCGCTATTTTACCGGAAATAGAAGTCTTCACGCTGCCCTATATTTTCCGTGATGAAGATCATCTGCATAAAGTGCTGGATGGAAAAATCGGTCAGGAAATTGGTGACAAGATTACCCATAGCAGTAAATCAAAATTGGTTTTTCTGGGCTGGATGGATGCAGGAACGCGTAACTTAATCACCAAACAACCGGTGGCGAAACCAGAAGACCTCAAAGGCATGAAAATTCGCGTACAGGGTAGCCCGGTTGCGCTGGCAACGCTAAAAGCGATGGGGGCCAACTCGATTGCCATGGGCGTCAGCGAAGTCTTCAGCGGTATGCAAACCGGCGTGATTGACGGCACCGAAAATAACCCACCAACGTTTGTCGCACACAATTACCTGCCTGTCGTGAAAAACTATACCTGGAGCCGCCACTTCATTATTCCTGAGCTGTTCCTGTATTCCAAAACCAAATGGGACAAACTTTCTAAAGAGGATCAGGATCTTATCCTGAAGCTGGCGAAAGAAGCACAGCAAGAACAGCGCGTGCTATGGAATGAATATACTCAGCAATCTCTGGATAAAATGAAAGCCGGTGGCGTTCAGTTCCATGAAATTGATACCGAGTACTATTTCAAAGCCACCCAATCCGTTCGCGATCAGTTTGGTGCCAAATATCAGGATCTGATTAAAGCCGTCGCTGACGTCCAATAATCAGTACCTCATCTCAGCGGATAAATAGCCTGCTATTTATCCGCCACCATTAATAGCCTGATATCAACAATGATCCTTTGCTTATCACTCAGCGAAGTGAGTATAGGTGGAAAAATGGCACAGTCTTATCTTTCCAGCATGGATGTACTCTATCGTATTGCCATGTGGGTTTCTGGTCTGGCGTTATTAATTATGACGCTTGTTATTCCTGTCGGTATATTCGCACGCTATGTATTGAATGCCGCGTTATCCTGGCCAGAACCCATTTCTATTATTTGTATGGTGACGTTTACTTTTGTCGGTGCCGCTGTCAGCTACCGTTCCAACTCACATATTGCCGTCAGTATGTTGACCGACAGATTGCCAGAAGCCGGTAAGAAGGTTTGCGTTCACCTGTCGAATCTCCTGATGCTGCTAATCAGCCTGTTTATTCTCTACTACAGCACCGTGCTTTGCATGGAATTATGGGAACAGCCCGTCGCGGAGTTTCCTGTATTAACTGCGGGCGAAAGTTATTTACCGCTGCCTATCGGCTCGTTAATCACCGTGCTCTTTATCATCGAAAAAATGTTTTTCGGCCCGCAGGATAAACGCCCTGTGGTAATGCTTGGCAGTTCTTAATTCGGAGCCAATACCATGGATGCATTTATTCTTGTTGCTACCCTGGCCGTGCTGCTGGCGGTCGGCGTTCCCGTCGCCTACGCGGTGGGGTTAAGCGCCATTGTTGGTGCATTCTGGATCGATCTGCCGCTTGAGGCAGTCATGATTCAGATTACCAACGGCGTTAACAAATTTTCACTGCTGGCGATTCCTTTCTTCATTCTGGCCGGGGCAATCATGGCCGAAGGCGGCATCGCTCGTCGGTTGGTCAGCTTCGCTTACATTTTTGTCGGCTTTATTCGCGGCGGCTTATCGCTGGTTAATATCGTGGCCTCAACGTTTTTCGGCGCGATATCCGGCTCTTCCGTGGCGGATACCGCTTCTATCGGTTCGGTGATGATCCCGGAAATGGAGAAGAAGGGTTATCCGCGCGACTTCTCCGCTGCCGTCACCGCCAGCGGCTCCGTGCAGGCGATTTTGACACCGCCGAGCCACAACTCAGTGATCTACTCGCTGGCAACCGGCGGCACAGTTTCCATTGCCTCGTTGTTTATTGCAGGGATCCTGCCCGGTCTGCTGCTCAGCCTGACCATGATGGTGATGTGCGTCGGTTTTGCCCATCGGCGCGGCTATCCAAAAGGCGAACGCGTGCCGTTTCGTCAGGCGCTGAAAATCTTTGTCGATACCCTGTGGGGATTGATGACGGTTGTCATCATTATGGGCGGGATTCTGTCTGGTATTTTTACCGCGACCGAGTCTGCGGCCATTGCCTGTCTGTGGTCCTTCTTCGTGACCATGTTTATCTATAAAGATTACAAGTGGTCGGAACTGCCCAAGCTGATGTACCGCACGGTCAAGACCGTCACGATCGTGATGATCCTGATCGGCTTCGCGGCCGCATTCGGTGCCATCATGACCTACATGCAGTTGCCCGCGCGTATTACCGAGTTTTTCACCTCCATTTCGGATAACAAATACGTCATCCTGATGTGGATTAATATCATGCTGCTGCTGATCGGTACGCTGATGGACATGGCACCGCTGATCCTGATTCTGACGCCCGTTCTGCTGCCCGTCGCCCTCTCGCTCGGCATCGATCCGGTGCATTTCGGCATGATCATGCTGGTGAACCTTGGGATCGGCCTGATTACACCACCGGTGGGGTCGGTGCTTTTCGTCGCTAGTGCGGTGAGTAAACAGAAGATAGAACAGGTCGTTAAAGCGATGCTGCCCTTCTACTGCGGGCTCTTCTTTGTGCTGATGCTGGTCACCTATATTCCGGCCATCTCGCTCTGGCTACCCAAATTCTTTGGCGTCCATACGGGTTAACGCACGCCCAATTGCGCCATGTTGTTCGCCGCAATGCAGAACAACATGGCGCTTTCCCGACATTTTCTGACCTGAAATATTTTCACCTACTTCCAACCATCTCACCGCAAAACGGGCTGAAAGCCCGTTCTCCACGGGTATTCCTGCGGTGCGAAGCATTTTTCCGCCGTGACAAAACCCACCCACACGCCGCCCAAGCCGTGATAACGTAGACCTCATCAATCGAACGCTTATAAATCCAATCATGCCCCGCCCCACGATTCCCTCTGCATCGCCGTTGGGAATCGTCGGTGTAGTGAGTCATCCGGCAGAACTGAACAGAAAAGGTGATAGTGGTTATGACAAGCAAAAAAACGGCAACAGCATTAGTCGCCGCAGGACGCAGCAAGAAATTCACCCACGGCTCCGTCAACCCCGTTATTCAGCGCGCGTCCTCTCTGGTATTCGATACCGTGCAGGACAAAAAAAACGCCACGATTAACCGAGCAAAAGGAGCGCTGTTCTATGGTCGCCGCGGCACGCTGACCCACTTTTCGTTTCAGGAAGCAATGGTTGAGCTGGAAGGCGGTGCAGGTTGTGTGTTGTACCCGTGCGGTGCAGCGGCTATCTCTAACGCCATTCTTTCTTTCGTCTCAGCAGGCGATCATGTGCTGGTAACCGGTTCGGCCTATGAACCCACGCAGGATTTCTGTAATAAAGTCCTCAGCAAGATGAACGTCAGCACCACCTACTTTAACCCGCTGATCGGTGCCGATATTGCCGAGCTGATCCAGCCCAATACCAAAGTGGTCTTTCTCGAATCGCCCGGCTCCATCACGATGGAAGTCCACGATGTGCCAGCCATCGTACAAGCCGTGCGCCGCATCAATCCCGACATTATCATCATGATTGATAATACCTGGGCGGCAGGCATTTTATTCAGAGCATTCGACTTTGATATTGATATCTCCATTCAGTCTGCCACCAAATATATTGTCGGCCATTCCGATGCCATGATTGGCACCGCGGTCGCTAACGAGCGCTGCTGGGCACAGCTGCGTGAACACTCTTATCTGATGGGGCAAATGGTCGATGCCGATACCGCCTATGTCGCCAGCCGTGGCCTGCGTACATTGGGCGTTAGGCTCAAACAGCATCAGGAAAGCAGCATCCGCATTGCGAAATGGCTGGCGGAGCAACCCGAAGTCGCGGTGGTTAACCACCCGGCCTTACCTGAGTGCAAAGGGCATGAATTCTACGTACGCGACTTTAAAGGCTGCAACGGCTTGTTCTCTTTTGTGTTGAAAGAGAAATTAAGCAAAGAAGCGTTGGCGAACTATCTGGACAATTTTGAGCACTTCAGCATGGCGTATTCCTGGGGTGGCTTTGAGTCGCTGATACTGGCGAATCAGCCGGAAGATCTGGCCGCCATCCGTCCTGCTGGCGGCGTAGATTTTACCGGCACTCTTATTCGGTTACATATTGGACTTGAAGACAGTGACGATCTGATTGACGATCTGGCCGCGGGTTTCAGCAGGCTGATCGCCTAGTCTGGCAAGGCGTCAGCAAGCTCACCGCTGGAAACCACATACAGGCAGGAAACAAAATATAGAAAGTGTGACGGCCATAAAACCGCCGTATCTTGATTTCCCCTGCGGCGCGGTGGGTAATGCGTTATGATAATCATGAGTCAACGCTTACCCAAAAACCGCGTTACCTTAACCAAAACTAAGCATTAAGCCCTGCTGCATTCTCATCATGCGGCAAGGCGTTTTGCCCATATCGATCTTAGGGCTTGATAAGCAGTAGATTTCAGGTAGCCCAGCGTCCCACGCCGCAGCCTGAGAGATAGTGAATATCGTCACTGGCGGGAAGTAATATGAGTGTGGTTCACGACATTATTCAGGCGCTCTGGCAGCAGGATTTTAGTGCACTGGCCGATCCCCACGTTGTTTGGGTCGTTTACGGCATTCTGTTCACGACACTGTTTCTGGAGAACGGTCTGCTCCCCGCCTCTTTTCTGCCTGGCGATAGCCTGTTGCTGCTCACGGGTGCCATGATTGCCAAAGGCGTAATGAGCTTTTTCCCTACAATGATTCTGCTCACCATCGCCGCCAGCCTCGGCTGCTGGCTCAGCTACCTTCAAGGGCGCTGGTTGAGTGATACGCGCTTGGTAAAGGGCTGGCTGTTGCAGCTTCCCGCCCATTACCACCAGCGAGCCCATCACCTGTTTCATCGCCACGGCCTGATGGCGCTGCTGGTTGGCCGCTTTTTAGCATTTATCCGCACGCTGCTGCCAACGATGGCGGGCATTTCTGGGTTAAACAATACGCGCTTTCAGATTTTCAACTGGCTCAGTGGGTTGCTGTGGGTCGGCGGGATTGTCACGCTCGGCTATGCGCTCAGCCACATTCCGCTGGTCAAACGCTATGAAGATCAGGTGATGACCGCGCTGATCCTGCTCCCGATTATTTTGCTGGTTAGCGGCCTGATCGGCATGGCTGTCATGGTGTGGCGCAAAAAACGTGCGGTCGCCTAATCGGGCAACGGAACGCTTTCTTCACGTCTTCAGCTTTCCTCAACCGCCATGTTACTGGCCTTTACTCTCGTGACTTCATCGCTCGGCGTCGCACCGAAATAGCGCTTAAATTCCCGGCTAAACTGCGACACGCTCTCATACCCTACGCGGGTCGCCGCAACGCCCGCTCTCAGCCCCTCGTTGATCATTAGCACCCGCGCTTTATGTAAGCGGTAGGATTTCAGGTACTGCAACGGCGATGTGTTGGTGACGGCCTTAAAGTTGTGATGAAACGCCGAAACGCTCATGTTCACTTCAGCCGCCAGCTGTTCCACGTTCAGGCTATCGGCGTAGTGATTTTCGATACGTCGCAGAGATCTGGCTATCTGGCTGAAATGCGTGTGCCGATTCACCAGCGCCTGTAATGCCGCACCGCGTTCACCGCAGAGCATATGATAGATAATCTCGCGCACAATCGCCGGCCCCAGCACGCGGGCATCACGCGGATTATTCATCGCATCCAGCAGCCGTTCAACGGCACATAAAATTTCATCGGTCAGCGGGGCACTGTTCACGCCGCACGTACAGGAGCAAGGGCGGATCGCGCTGTCATCGTCACCGATGTCGATCAGCAAATCCTGAAGCATCTGGATATCGATACGGATCGCCATCCCCACCAGCGGGTGTTCAACGCTGGCTATCGTTTCACATTCGAACGGCAGCGGCACCGTCATCAACAGGTAGTTTTCCGGGTCATACTGGAACGTTTTTCCGCCCAGATAACCAATCTTTTGGCCCTGAAAAATGATGACGATCGTCGGTTCATACATCACCGGCACACGCGGATGATGCTGTTCCGTGTACAGAATTTTGACCTGCGGGACGAGCGAAGGCGTGGTCCAGCTTTTAGCTGAACAGCGTATTGCCTGCTGCACAATGCGCTGCCGCACGGTCTGCTGCTGTTCTGCTGGATTCTGAGCGTCTTGCTTCTGAACATCTTGTTTCTGAACAAGTTGCCCACATGGGTTTTCCGTCGACATGCTTTGGCTGTCCGTCAACATGTATTGGGTTCGCGTCAAAATGGTGTTCTCTCGCTACGGGTTTGCTTTTCCTGTCCGAAGCCTCTCTCCTGACAGAAGAAACAAAATGACATACCTGCGAATTATTATCACCCTTTTCTCCTGTATTTTGGAGAAATAGGCAATAAGCAAACAGAAATGTGCATTGAACGTCTTACGTGGGTTGATGACAATATTGAGCATACCGTTATCCTTTCATCCCACGGGAAAAGACATGAATAAAACGATTGAACTGTTCACTTCACACCGCAGTGAACGTAGCTATCTTGATAAAGCGATTCCCGATGACGTGCTGGATGCCATTATTCAGTCTGCACATCTGGCACCGACGTCCGTGAACTCTCAGCAGGTCTCGCTCATCGTCACTCGCGACCCAGAACGCAAAGCACGCATTGCCGAATTGGCTGGCGGCCAGCCGTGGATTGCCCAGGCACCGGTCTTCATCACCGTAGTGCTGGATATGCATAAAACGCAGGTTGGGATTGCCATGAGCGACAAGCAGCAGCACGCGCATGAAAGCCTCGAAAGCCTGATTTCCGGCACAACGGATGTCGGCATCGCGCTCGGCACGCTGATGGCCGCCGCACGCTCGTTTGGGCTGGGCATCGTCCCGATTGGCGGTATTCGTCGCGACCCACAGGCGATGATCGACTTTCTGGAACTGCCTGAACTGACGTTCCCCGTTGCAGGCGTTGCGATTGGCTACGTGGATACCCCTGCGCATCAGAAACCGCGCCTGCCGCTGAATTCCTTCCGCCATGATGAAACCTATCATCAGGACGTTCTGCCTGCGGCGATTGAGCAATATAACCAAACGCTGGTGGCACACTGGCAGCAAACCGGCCGCGCAGACGGCGACAACTGGGGTGATAACACCGCCAGCTACTATCAGCACATTTATTTCCCGAAAGTCTTACCCGCGATCCTCCAACAGGGCTTTAAACTGGACAAATAACCTATGCTAAATTTCACACTTCATACCCCTACCAAGATTTTGTTTGGCGAAGGCCAGATTGCTGAATTAGGCAAAGAAATTCCTGCCGATGCCCGTATCCTCATCACCTACGGCGGCGGCAGCGTGAAGCACAATGGCGTGCTGGATCAGGTCTATCGTGCCTTAGAAGGCCGCAATGTCCGTGAGTTTTCCGGCATTGAGCCAAACCCGACTTACGAAACGCTGATGAAAGCTGTCGAGGTCGTCCGGGCAGAGAAGATTGACTTCCTGCTGGCGGTTGGCGGTGGATCTGTCGTCGACGGCACGAAATTTATCGCTGCCGCCGCGGACTATCAGGCAGCACAAGACCCGTGGCATATTCTGCAAACCGGCGGCGCGGAAATCGATCGCGGCGTCGCGATGGCGGCGGTGCTCACCCTGCCAGCGACCGGTTCGGAATCCAACAACGGCGCGGTCATCACGCGTAAATCGACCAACGATAAGCTCGCTTTCCGCTCACGCCACACTCAACCGCTTTTCGCCGTGCTCGATCCGGTCGTGACGTACACCCTGCCTGCTCGCCAGATCGCGAACGGCGTGGTCGATGCCTTCGTTCACACCGTTGAGCAGTACCTGACGTACTCCGTCGATGCCAAAGTACAGGATCGTTTTGCGGAAGGTTTACTGCTGACGCTGGTTGAAGAAGGCCCACGCGCGCTGGCTGAACCGGAGAACTACAAGGTCAGAGCCAATGTGATGTGGAGCGCGACCATGGCGTTGAACGGTCTGATTGGCGCAGGCGTGCCGCAGGACTGGTCAACCCACATGCTGGGCCACGAATTAACGGCGCTGCACGGTCTTGACCATGCCCAGACGCTGGCTATCGTTCTGCCCGCCATGCTGACGGCAAGAAAAGCCCAGAAACGCGACAAGCTGCTGCAATACGCCGAGCGCGTCTGGAACCTGCGTGACGGTAGCGAAGATCAGCGTATCGACGGTGCGATTGCTGCTACGCGTGATTTCTTCGAGAAGATGGGCGTGCCGACCCGCATGTCTGGCTATCAGTTGGATGGCAGCGCCATTCCGACGCTGGTCGCCAAACTCAGCGAGCACGGCCTGACTGCTCTGGGCGAACATCGCGACATCACGCTGGAAGAAAGCCAGAAGATTTACGAGGCGGCGCGCTAAGCGCCTCTCCCCCTAATCATTCGAGTTAGAGGAGAAAACACTATCGTTTAACCATATCGATACTCTAAATAATTCAAGTTTCAGGAAGGCGGCAAGCGAGGGAATCCCGATGAGCTTACTCAAGTAAGTGATTCGGGTGAGTGAACGCAGCCAACGCACATGCAACTTGAAGTATGACGAGTATATACCCTCAATGCTGTGTCTGTTAAAGGGAGCCAATCGGCTCCCTTTATCATCAGGCACTGTATAGCCGACGAATTTTTCTACTAGAATGAAAGCATATGCCTGTTCCTGCGAGGGATCACGTTGCTCCATGTCCGTGACCCAATGTCCGTGACATGAACAGGTCGCCCATCCAGTTAACCGTATGATACTTTTATGGATTAACGGATATAAAAGGAGAATGAGATGACGCAACCGAAAGTTAAGCTGGCGGACGGCAATATCATGCCCCAGTTGGGCCTTGGTGTCTGGCGAGCAAGCAGTGAGGACACGGTGATCGCCGTGACTGAAGCATTGTCCATCGGTTATCGGGCGATCGATACCGCCGCGATTTATAAGAACGAGGAAGCCGTTGGTCAGGCACTGAGTTCCGCGAACCTGCCGCGTGAAGAGGTGTTCATCACCACCAAGCTCTGGAATGGCGATCACACCGATCCCCAAAAAGCGCTGGAAGAGAGCCTGAGAAAACTTCGGTTAGATTATATCGATCTCTACCTGATTCACTGGCCGCTCCCGCAACAGAACACCTTCGTGGATGCCTGGCGCGGACTCATCAAACTCCAGGAACAGGGTCTGGCGAAAAGTATCGGCGTCAGTAATTTTCATATTCACCACTTACAGCGGTTAAAAGAAGAAACGGGCGTATTGCCGGTCATCGATCAGGTCGAGCTACATCCTCTTCTCCAGCAAAGACAGCTCCATGCCTGGAATGCTATCCACCATATCCAGACGGAATCCTGGAGCCCGCTAGCGCAGGGCGGCGAAGGCGTCTTTGACCATCCCATTATCCGTAAACTGGCGACAAAATACGGCAAAACGCCGGCACAGATCGTGATCCGCTGGCATCTGGACAGTGGGCTGGTGGTGATTCCTAAATCGGTCACGCCGTCGCGTATCAAGGAAAACTTCGAGGTGTTTGATTTCCGTCTGGATAAAGACGAGCTCAGTGAAATTGCCAAGCTGGACTGCGGGAAACGTCTGGGATCGGACCCTGACGAACCGAGAAACGACTAATCTATCTTCGATGCCAGCCTTCACCGGGCTGGCATTTTTCTTCTCATCTAATCAGCAAACTGAATCTCATACACATCGCTACGGCAATGTGCTTCGCTGTATTCCAGCAGTTCACCCCGTTCGTTATAAACATGCAGTTGGCAATACAGCGCTGGAGCCCCCGCCGCAATACCAAGAAGCGCAGCGATTTCTGCCGTACAGGCAATCGCTTTGAAACGATAGCGTTTTTTGTCCGGTGTGACGCCACGCGCCATCCAATATTGATAGAGAGACTGCTCAAGCGCTTCGGGGTCGGGTAGAAATTCTTGCGGTATCCAGGTGGTTTCCAGCGAAACGGGCTCACCATTGCTGAGCCGGACGCGTCGCAGATAGGTGACGGCCTCACCTTCTGGCAGAGACATTTTCGCGGCGATGGCAGCGGGTGGAACCTGTATTGACTTTTCTAACCAGAGGCTGCCGGCGACGCCGCCTTGTTTCAATATCAGCGCAGTGAATCCTTCATCCTCGGCGCTCAGCGCGTAGTTAAGCCGTTGAGCCACGCGGGTTCCCACCCCTTGCTGGCGCACAATCAGCCCTTTTTCTTCCAACAGTGACAGGGAACGGGAAACCGTTACGCGCGATAATCCCAACTGCTGCGCAATCAGTCTTTCGGCGGGTAAGAACTGGCCGGATAACGTCTTACGGCGGCCGATTTCTGATTCAAGCAACGACGCGAGCTGCATGTACCGAGGCGCCGACGGCGCTCCAGCCAGTTGATCCCTGACCCAAAGCAGTAATTCCCGCATAGTGCAGCCTTTTTAGTGACGCAGCGTTCTGGCTGCGTACAGGTTAAAACAGAAAGTGAACCTGATTTCATAGCGAAACGAAACGCTCGGACGCTGACATTGTTGTAATAAAAAATGTTCTGTTAGTAATAATCAGGTCCGGAACAGTGCGCGACGCAAAACGCAATTCACCCTTAATTAATAGCAACATCAATATATAAGGTATCGTCCGCGCGGCTCTGCATCTTTAATTTTGGTTTGTCTGAATAGAGGTGGATCACATTAAGAAACAGATGGGGATCGGGAACATTGCCGTCTGACGAGCAAGCAGCGCATCAGACGGGCGGCCGTTACCTTTGTCACGGCAAAAGGGGGAGCGCGGAGAAGCTGGCAGGCTATAGGTTGGTTTACATCGCAGGCTGTACGATGAGCTGTCCCGTCGAGCCGCGATCGGCCAGCTCCAGTGTCTGGCTGTAATACAGGAAGGGGAACGCCATTGAGGAAGGCTGCGTGAAATAAACCAGCAGCTCGACATCGTTATCCACCCACACCGTATCTTTCCAGCCGCTGTCTTCCACCGCTGGTGGCCGACCATTCGCGCTGCGCACCAGAAACTTGACGCCCTGAATGTGGAAAGCCTGCGGCGTGTCGGCGTGGATAATCCAGCGCTCACAGCGGCCAAGCTGGGTTTGTACATCGGCACGCGTCATGTCCCACATCGCGCCGTTGATGCCGGGCAGACTGTCACCCAGACGGAATTCGCGCGTGCGGCTGATGCTACCTTCAATGATGTTGTCGGCCAGTAAACGCATCGGCAGGTTATCCGTGACTAATGGCAACAGCCCCGTCGGCTTCAGCGTCAGTATTTGCGTCGAAATCAGGATGCTGGAAGGCTCAAACAGCCCGCGCAGACGATCCATAATCCCAGCCGACTCACCTGCCGTTAGCGTCACTTCTTCGCCTTGCGACATGTCGACCAGAATTTCGCGCCGTTCGCCGGGCGCGAGAGAAAGCTGGTTTACCGCCATCGGTGCCGGCAGCAGCCCTTGATCGCTGGCAATCACATGCATCGCTCGCCCATCGCTCAACCGCATCACGTAACGTCGGGAATTCGACGCGTTCAGCAATCTCAGGCGAACCCAGCCACGTGACACTTCAACAAAGGGATTTTGCACGCCGTTGACGAGCAGCGAGTCACCCACGAACCCACCGTTAGAAGGCGGGTTATAGAGAGGGACACCAAAGTTATCCAGTCGTTTATCCTGAATAATCAGTGGGAAATCATCAACACCGTAGTGATTGGGCAGCGGCAGGGCCTTACTGGCTCGGTCTTCCACCAGCCATAGCCCAGCCAGCCCGTTATAGATATGCGGAGCCATGCGGTTCGGCGTATTCGCATGATACCAGCAGGTCGCCGCTGGTTGACGAACGGGCAACACCGGTGACCAGTCGGTTCCTGGAGAGATAATGCGAGCCGCCCCGCCCATCAGTGGCCCCGGCACCTGTAAGCCGCCGATCGTCATCGCGACAGGCTCATTCAGGCGGTTACTGTAAATCAGCTTAACGTCATCGCCATCATAGACCCGCACCGTCGGCCCTAAATAGCGGCCATTGATTCCCCAAATGGAGGTCTTACGGTCACCGGAGAATGCCCAATGGGCACGCTGCATGGTCAGAAAAAGCGGCTGGCCTCGGCGCGACTCCAGTAATGGCGGTATCGGCAATGCGGCGGGATTCCCACTGGCTTTGGCTGCCAGTGGCGTCATACCCGCACATAACGCAAGGCCCGATGCCTGAATAAACTGACGTCGGCTGAGTGACATAATGACTCCGTAAATCCAATAAACCGTAAGCAAAGTTTATCTTCCGATTCGTTCTTGGATAGACAATCGGAAGAAATAATCACGTAACTCGATGGGGTAAGTTTATTTTTTGTCTGCTGCTTCGCGCGCCGCGACTTCCGCATCCAGCTCCGCAATCTTGGCCGCCATCACATCATGACAGTGTGCAGCCAGCTCGCGAACCTGATCTTTGGTATATGCGCGGGTATCAATCGGCGGCAACATTTCTACGATAACGAGCCCGTTATTCCAGCGGTTCAACTTCACCTTGTTGCTGGTCGTAGAAACGCAAATCGGCACAATCGGCACCTCTGCGCTAATCGCAGCATGAAAGGCACCGGTTTTGAATGGCAACAGGCCGCGTCCACGGCTGCGCGTACCTTCGGGGAACATCCAGATAGACGTGTTGCGCTCTTTAATATGCTTCACGACCTGGGCAATGGTGCCATGCGCTTTAGCGCGGTTTTCACGGTCAATCAGCAAGTTACCTGTCAGCCAATACAGTGGCCCGAAGAACGGGATCCACAGCAGGCTTTTCTTGCCCACGGTAACGGTACGCGGCTGAACCGCGCTGGATACCGTGACCATATCGTAGTTGTTCTGATGATTCGCGATATAGATGCAGTTGCCGTAATGCGCAGCTTCTTCCGGTATCCGCATTTCTACTTTCAGACCAAACACCACGGACAAGCGACCAAAAAGATGGCCGAAGGTCGCGACATGGCGGGGATTTCGAGGGCTGAACAGGCAGTAAAACAAGCCAAAAATACAGATCAAAATCGAAAAGATAACGACAATAAAAAAACGCAAAATGGATAACATAGCAACCTCATTAGCCGACAGCCGCCGCTAGTATAGCGATTTCGCGCTAAAACACACGGTGATTCAATTTGCTGCAAGATGGCAACCGGAAACTAAAGAAAGGCGGTATGACACCGCCTTTCTCAACATGCACATGACAATATGGAGGAATTATTCTTCGCTGCTGCCGGTGCTAATCTGCTGTGGTGCATCCACCTCAATTCGGTCAATGCGCTGTAGTCCACGCAGCAATGTGCCTTTCCGCCCACGCTCCCCTTGATACTTCTGAAGCTCGTTCGGACGCAGCACCAGCTTACGCTTACCGAAGTACAGCGTGACGGAAGCCTGTGGTGGCAGCAGATACAGCCAGGTCAGACGGTCTTTCCCTTCCGCAAAATCAGCCGAGGAGATGGACACAATCTTGTTGCCCTTGCCTTTCGACAGCTGTGGCAGATCGGAGACTGGGAACAGCAGCATTCTGCCTGCGGCGGTGATCGCCATCAGCAGGTTGTCGTCGCCTTTGATCTCGATCGGTGCCAGCGCCTTCGCGTTATCCGGCAGCGTAATAATCGCTTTACCCGCGCGGTTACGCGCCACCAGATCGTTGAAGGTACACACGAAGCCATAGCCCGCATCAGATGCCATCAGCAACGGCTGATCGTCTGCGGCCATCAGCACCTGTTCAATCGTCGCGCCCGGCGGCGGCGTGAGTTTGCCTGTCAGCGGCTCACCCTGACCGCGTGCGGAAGGCAGCGTGATCGGATCCAGCGCATAGCTGCGGCCGGTGGAGTCAATGAACACCACAGGCTGATTGCTCTTGCCTTTCGCGGCGGCGCGGAAGCTATCGCCCGCTTTATAACTCAGCCCGACCGGATCGATGTCATGCCCTTTCGCACTGCGTACCCAGCCCATTTCCGAGAGCACAATGGTAACCGGTTCGGACGGCACAAAGTCGTGCTCGCTCATCGCTTTCGCTTCGCCACGCTCACGCAGTGGTGAACGACGTTCGTCACCATAGGCCTGCGCATCCGCCTGAATTTCTTTCTTAATCAGGTTGCTGAGCTTACGGTCTGACGCCAGCAGCGCTTGAAGCTGATCGCGCTCTTTTGCCAGATCGTCCTGCTCACCGCGGATTTTCATCTCTTCCAGCTTGGCCAAATGACGTAATTTCAGTTCCAGGATCGCTTCAGCCTGTGTTTCACTCAGGCTGAACTGGCGCATCAGAACGGGTTTCGGCTCGTCTTCCGTGCGGATGATATGAATGACTTCATCAATACTCAGGAACGCGGTCAGCAAGCCTTCAAGGATATGCAGGCGCTTGAGCACTTTTTCCAGACGGTAGTTCAGACGGCGGCACACGGTGTCGCGACGGAAGACCAGCCACTCGCTCAGGATCTCGACCAGCCCTTTCACGCTCGGGCGACCATCCAGACCGATCATGTTCATGTTAACGCGATAGCTTTTCTCCAGATCGGTCGTGGCGAACAGGTGGTTCATCACCTGATCCATATCGATCCGGTTTGAGCGTGGCACTAGCACCAGACGGGTTGGATTCTCGTGATCGGATTCATCACGCAGGTCTTCGACCATCGGCAGCTTCTTCGCACGCATCTGGCTGGCAATCTGCTCCAGCACTTTGGCACCAGAAACCTGATGTGGCAGCGCGGTAATCACGACATCACCGTCTTCTTTCTTCCACACCGCACGCATACGCACGGAACCACGGCCATTCTGGTAGAGTTTGCGCACTTCATCGCGCGGCGTGATGATTTCAGCTTCTGTCGGGAAATCCGGCCCTTGAACATGCTGCAATAACTCGTCCAGCGAGGCTTTCGGGTTTTCCAGCAGCATGACTGCGGCGGCGGCGACTTCACGCACGTTGTGCGGCGGTATGTCCGTGGCCATCCCGACGGCGATCCCAGTAGTGCCGTTCAGCAGAATATTAGGCAGACGCGCAGGCAGCATCTTCGGCTCTTGCATCGTGCCATCAAAGTTCGGGGTGTAATCGACCGTGCCCTGCCCGAGTTCAGACAGCAGCACTTCCGCATATTTGGACAGCCGCGATTCGGTATAACGCATGGCGGCGAAGGATTTCGGGTCGTCCGGCGCGCCCCAGTTCCCCTGACCATCCACCAGCGGATAGCGATAAGAGAACGGCTGCGCCATCAGCACCATCGCTTCATAGCAGGCGCTGTCGCCGTGCGGATGGTATTTACCCAGCACGTCACCCACAGTACGGGCGGATTTTTTAAACTTGGCGCTGGCATTCAGTCCCAGCTCAGACATCGCATACACGATGCGACGCTGCACAGGCTTCAGGCCATCGCCAATGAACGGCAATGCCCTGTCCATGATGACGTACATGGAATAATTCAGATATGCATTTTCGGTAAACGTGCGCAGCGCAAGGCTTTCTGCGCCGTCATGAGTCATCTCACTCATTTATCTCACTTCCCTCACATCGCGGCGCGATGGTTACGCTTTCCGGCACGCCATAGCGGCGGTATGTTTGGCGGGAATAGTACCTTATCTGATGAGGTGATGTCACAGGGAACCATTCGCAGAAAACTACGTTGCAGGGAACCGTGCCACGGGGAACGATGCCGCCTCAGAGAATCATCGCATCAGGCGATTACCGAAGTGAATCCGACGACTACCGGAGAAGGTGGCTAGCGGTAACGATGAACGCTCGGGTGATCTGCGGTAATCGTTTCGCCGTACACAGAAATTGACGTCTGGTCGGGTCGCAGCATCGGTTTCCCCTTACGGCCAAGCAGAATACGTTCAACCGCAGCACCGAAAGACGCGCCTTCAAACCAGAATGCCTCATGTATAAAGCTCATCCCGTAGCAGGCTCCTGCGTCATCCATCAGCAGAGCACCGTGCGCATGATGGGTTTCGCCGATCAGAATCAGCGTCGTGTTCAGAATGCCTTGCCACTCCACCAGCGTTTCATCCTGCTGCAAATCCTCGCTGCCACCAAAAGCGATGTCGCCGCTGGCACACGCTTCTCCTGCACCGCACTGCCCGACTGTCAGCCCGCTGAACACGTGAAGGATGGCAAAGGCTGGGTGATTCTCTGGCACAAACGACGGAATGGGTTGCGCTTCAGCACGCGGCCAGCCTGCCGCGTGAAACAGTGGAAGAACGGATTCGGGGATTTCAATCGGCATTGTTCGTCATCTCGCAGTTGCGGTTAAGGGAAAGTCAGCGTTGATTCATCGCCCGTCGCTTCCTTTTTGATAGCAAACATACCGTTTCATTAAGAATTATTCATCATCGTTGCAACATTAGATGATAATGCTTAGCATATTGATAATAATTATCATTACCACATGATAATTAATGTTATTCGCCGTTTTGCATTTCCCTTGCAGACGTTAGCGACCAGCACGCCATGTTTCCCCAACGCCGCTGGCCAGAACAACCTTATAGCAGAGTATCATTATGTTAATTAACAAGAATTTAAATAAAATTCTTCTCACCGGCATCTTGACTGGCGTCGCGCTGAACAGCATGGCAGCGGATAGCACCACAGGCAACAACGCACTCAACGTGAAGAACCAAGACGATTCGGCGGCGAAAGCGGGACAGACTGACGATGTGATGACGGTTCACTCGCCAAAAGTCGAGAAAAAAGCCGGTTCAAGCACAACGCTGACTGCTGCAGACATGCAAAGAGAAGGCGGTAACAACTTCGGCACAATCATGCGTTACCAACCTTTGGTGAGCGCAACCGGGTCCAGCGGCGGCAGTAATACAGGGAAAAGCGGCTTCGACCGTGGCGGTTACACGGGCTACAACATTCGCGGTATTGAAAGCAACCGTGTTGCGATCGATACCGATGGCATCGCCCTGCCCAATGCCACGGGCCGCAGCTACGCCAGCCGTGCCGGATTCAATACCTTCGGCATGGGGCGCGACTATATCGACCCTTACGTGTACAGCAGCGTCGATATTGAGTCAGGCGTCACCTCCGCAGAAAATACTGTCAACGCACTCGGGGGCAGCGTCTCCTTCCGGCCAAAATCTGCCGATGACTATCTGAAAGCAGGCAAGCAGGACTACTTCGGTTTTCAGAGCGACTACGACTCCGCCAACCATGGTTGGCATAACGGCATCACCGCAGCAGGCGGTGATGACGAATTGCGCGGCGTTGTCGTTCTCAGCCGCCGCGACGGCCAGCAAACGCGTAATAACAGCGACGAGATCGCCGCGTACCCTGCCAACTGGCACTCTAACGCCATTTTGGCGTCCGGCATTTGGCAGGCTAACGATGAGCATCAGCTCACCGGTACGCTGGATTATTACCATAAAACTAACCACACCCATTATGACTACTGGGGTAGTCTGCCAAGCGGCAACAACACCATTTACGGCACGGCGCAACAGAGCAGCGAGACACGCCGTTGGACCGCCAGCCTGAAAGATCGCTGGACGCCCGTTAACAACACGCTGGTCGATTTGGTTGATAGCCGCATTTACTTCCAAAACAGCGAATCACACGACAATACCTGGCTGCCCGCAACCACAGGGATGGCGGCAGCAGATAGCCACCGCGTCTATTCCGACTACAATGTCACCACCTATGGGTTCGATACCCATATGGTGAAAAGCTGGGATCGCCACGAGTTCGGTTGGGGCCTTAACGCCAGCCAAAGCAAAACAGAGCGTCCGTTCAGGCAGTCGCCTAACCAAACGGGTGCCAATAACATCATGCAGCCGGAAGCTGATAGCAATAGCTACACCGTCGGCGGCTTTGTGCAGGATACCGCTACGTGGGATCTGGCGGGGCACGCCTTCTCGGTTGTCCCTGCCGTGCGCGCTATCCATCAGCGTACCAAACCGACCAACACGGTTCGCCTGAGCGGTGACGGCAGTGTCATCAGTGAATCCGATGTCAACAGACTGTACGGCAAAGCCAACAGCGATACGCAAGTCCTGCCGTCTCTGAGCTTCCTCTACGACATCACGCCGACGCTGACGACCTATGTGCAGTACCGTCGTGGCGCACAGTTCCCAGATGCCAGCCAGCTTTATGGCAGCACCAACCTGGACGCCAACTATGCCGGACCAGCTCAGTATGCCTTTATCGGCAATAGCGACCTCAAAACGGAAACCAGCAACAACGTAGAGTGGGGATTAAAAGGGGAAGCGACGGAGGGGGTCACCTTCCGTACCGCGCTGTTCTACAACACGTATAAGAACTTTATCGCCAATACCCGCTACCGTCGTAGCGCTAACCCCGATAAATTCGTCAATGTGCCAAGCAATATCAGCACGATATATCAGGCGGAAAACCGCGATAAGGCTTATATCTACGGCGGCGAAGTCAGCAGCAAAATACAGCTAGGTACCTGGTTCCCAGCGGTTGACGGGCTCAGCACCACGCTGGCGTTTGGCTACACCAAAGGCCAATCGCAATCGCGCTACCTCGGCGACCGCTATGTCGATCTTGACAGCGTTGCGCCAATGAAAGCCGTGATAGGTATTGCCTATGACGATCCTGCTCAGCGCTACGGCGCTGCCCTGACGTCGACCTTCCAGAAAGGGAAACAGGCGAAGGATACCAGCCGTGAAAGTTATACCAATGCTGGCAACGCAATCGCCACCTCGAATACCGAATATATGCGTATTCCCGGCTATGGCATGGTTGACTTGACCGCCTACTATCGCATTAGCAAGAACGTGAAAGTCAACGGTGGCGTGTATAACCTGACTGACCGTAAATATTGGGATTATCTCAGCAGCCGCCAGATTGAGACCAACGATCGGCAGGGACAGTATGACCGCGCCCTCTCCGTGCAACCTGGTCGTTCCTTCCAGCTGGGTGTGAACGTGGACTTCTAATCCGCGTCGCTCACGATTCAATAAAAAAGGCGGTGCCTCATTCGGGCATCGCCACCACTATTCGGGTATCACCACAACTCGGCAAGAATGCGTACCACGGCTTTCTTGCCTTTTTATTTTCCTCTACACGCTCTTCACGCCACATCCCGTTTAATGACGCCAATATCGTTATTTTCTCAGTATTAAAGAATAAATATATCGATAAGAACGTCTGACTTAACTCACGCTATAACGTGATCGCGATCTCAATTAATATTCCGTCAGCGTCATGTTTTAATTTTGTCCTATTCAGCGGACAGCATTTAGTATTGTCCCTATCGACTATCACGACTAGATTAATCACTACAGCATGCTATTTAAATAAACGTACAGAGAAAATAAAACAGGAAATTATTTAGAAAAAGTTATCAATTCGATAAGCATCAGAAAATCTAAAAATTCATGAGGGTAATATGATGCAGCCACTCACCTCTCGCCAGAACCGTTTATTGAAATATCTGTTACAACACCAGGGATATGTAACGGTTAAAGATATTGCACATTACCTGGATGTGTCGGAAAAAACTGTCTATCGTGATATGCAATTTGTTGAAGCCTTCCTTTCTGTCTGGAATATTTATCCAGACAAAAAGGTCGGTGCGGGAATCATGTTAACTACGGATGACGACCGACACCTCGCGTTGCTGGAACAGCAAATTGTCGTGGACGATGGGGACACCGATGCCCTAATCAACAATGCTCGTCGCGTCAAAATTGCCTCGCAGCTGTTAAGCGATACACCTCATGAAACGTCCATCAGCAAGCTGTCAGAACGCTATTTTATCAGCAGCGCCTCTATCGTTAACGATCTGAAAATCATCGAAAGCTGGCTACATCCACTGGGGCTGGCGCTGGTACGCAGTCAGAGCGGCACGCACATTGAAGGCAGTGAGAATCAGGTGCGTCAGGCGATGGCTTCTCTCATTAATGACGTAATGCACCATAAAGAGCCCGGCCCGCTTAGCCATTCTCGTCTCGACCCCGGCAGCTATAAGGCGCTGATTAATTATTTCGGTGAAGAAGACGTGTCCTTCGTCGAATCACTGTTACAAGGCATGGAGCAGCAGCTTTCTTATCCGCTCGGCGAGCCTTATTACATCAACATTTTCACGCATACCTTAATTATGATGCACCGGATTGCGCAGGGGAAAGCGTTAATGATGGCGGAAGAATCCGTTCACCAGCAGGTTGATAATCGCATCTTCTCTATCGCTCAAAACATGGTGAGCCAAATAGAGCAGCGGGTCGAGAGCACGCTGCCTTCTGATGAAGTCTGGTTCATTTATCAATATATTATTTCTTCGGGCATTGTGATGGAGGAGCGGGAAAATAACCAACTGCTGCGTTATCAATTCTCTAACGGTGAATCACGCAGAATTACGCGCGCCTTGACGCAGATATTTTCTGATTTAATCAATATCGACCTGCGCACGGATAAGTTATTACATGAAGGATTGCTTATTCACATTAAGCCGTTGCTGAACCGTTTAAAATACCAAATACATATTCGCAACCCGTTATTAGACGATATAAAAAGCGAATTTATCGATATTTATGAAATGACTCAGCAAGCCATGAGTGAAGTCTGTCAGCGGTTTCAATTAAAACCGGTCGCTGAGGATGAAGTCGGCTATCTAACCATTCATTTTCAAGCCGCGCTGGAACGCCAAATTGCGCATAAACGTATTCTGGTGGTGTGCTCCAGCGGCGTAGGGACGTCACACCTGTTAAAAAACCGTATTCTGCGCGCGTTTCCTGACTGGATTATTGTTGGCGTGATCTCGGCCAGCAATATGCAAACGTTTTGCCAGCAGGAAGAGATTGAGCTGATTATTTCCACGATTCATCTGGAAGAGCAACATATTCCTGTCATCTATGTTTCTGCCTTTTTTAACGACGATGACATTAAGCGCGTGACCGAAAAAGTTATCACTAATCAGCTGCATCAGGCCGTCCCTCACTGATTCTCGGCCGAACGTTAATTTTTTAATTTTATAGATGAGGTGTGCTCAATGGATATCAATAAAATACTGAATGCCAATCGCGTGAAGTTAAACATGTCCGCGACCAATAAAGATGAAGCCATTAATGAATTAACCGATCTGTTGTATGCCGATGGCGCTATTACCAATAAACAGGATTTTATTCACGACGTCTGGTTACGTGAAGCCGAAGGCTCAACCGGTTTTGAAAACCATATTGCGATCCCTCATGGGAAATCCTCCGCCGTCAAACAAACCACGCTCGCGATTGGCCGCACCCGTCAGGATATTCCCTGGGAGACACTGGACGGTAGCCAGGTTCGCTGCATTATTCTTTTTGCCGTGCGTCTGGAAGATCAGAACACGACACACATTCGCCTGCTGTCTCAGGTTGCCAGTGCACTGGCCGATGATGAGGTGATTGCTCAACTGCTGGACGAATCCGATCCCCATAAAATTATTCGGCTGTTTAGTCAGTACGCAGAAACAGCGCCCGTCACTCCGACATAAAACGAGGCTCAAAATGAATATTGTTTGTGTTGCCGCCTGCACGGCAGGCATTGCGCATACCTATATCGCACGCGAGAAACTCATTAAGGGTGCGAACGCCTTAAATTACACCATTAAAGTGGAAACCCAAGGCACCATTGGTACGGAGAATGAATTAACGCCCGAGGAGATAGCCGCAGCCGATGTCGTTATTTTGGCTATCGATATCAAAATAACAGGCGAAGAGCGATTTAAGGGTAAACCCGTCGTTCGAGTAAAAACGGAGGTCGTTATTAAATCTCCGATTAAATTTCTGGAAAAAGTCGCTAGTTCTTTAGCGGGTGCCTGAATATCTCAATTTCGGGGTAATAATTATGAACACCAGAAAAATCACCGTTGGACAGGAAATAAAACGGCATCTGCTTACCGGTATTTCCTGGATGATCCCGCTCATTGTCGCCGCCGGGATCTGTATTGCCCTCGGTCAGGTGATCGGCGGCCCGGATGTCGGCAAGCAAACCGGCAGCATCGCGTGGATGCTCAACCAGATCGGCGGTTGGGGCATGGGGCTGATTGTACCGCTCATCAGCGCCGCTATCGCTTACTCCATTGCCGACCGTCCCGGCTTCGCTCCCGGCCTGATCGTGGGCTTTATCTGCGGCCAGATTCAAACCGGGTTTATCGGCGGTATTCTCGGCGGCTTCTTAGTCGGCTACACCGTGCTACTGCTGCGTCGCTACATCAAACTGCCCACCTCGATGCAGGGGCTGATGCCCGTCATGATCCTGCCGCTGCTCAGCACCATTATCGCCGGGCTGCTGATGATGACGTTTATCGGCCAGCCCATTGTCTGGCTGCAAAAAGCGCTGATTCATCTGCTGGAATCCATGCAGGGCGGCTCGAAATTCCTGATGGGGGCGATTTTGGGGGCGATGGCAACCTTCGACTTCGGCGGACCGGTGAACAAGACGATGTCGCTCTTCGCCGATGGCATGCTGGTCGATGGCATCTACGGACCGGAAGCCGTCAAATTTGTCGGCTCAATGATTCCGCCTTTCGGCATCACGCTGTCCTTCCTGCTGACCCGCTACAAATACACCCGCGCTGAAAAAGAGGCGCTAAAAGCCGCCTTCCCGATGGGGATCTGCATGATTACCGAAGGGGTGATCCCGATTGCCGCACGCGACTTGTTCAGGGTGGTTGCCAGTTGCGTCGTCGCCTCGGCCATTGCGGGCGGGCTCATCATGGTCTGGGGCGTGGAGGCGCCCGTGCCACACGGCGGCATGTTTGTGGTTCCGCTGTTTACCAAGCCGCTGATGTTCTGCCTGGCGCTCGGTATCGGCACGGTCATCTGCGGCGTGATGCTGTCGCTGATTAAGAAACGTGTTACGCAGGCAGATGAAGAGTTCGACGACGTTGACGACAGCAGCGTGCGTGACGAAGACATTAAATTCACTCTCGAATAACAGGAGCCGCCATGTATGCCGCAATGAAAGCCCTCATTGATGACGCGTATCAACAGCAGTATGCCGTGCTCGCCATCAACTGTTTCAACCTGGAGACCGCCCGTGCGGCCATAACCGCCGCCGAGCAACAGCGTGCGCCGCTGATTCTTAATGTGTATCAGGGTCACTGCGCGCACTTTCCGCCGCATCTCGCGGTGCCGCTGGTCAAGGCGCTGGCCGAGCAAGCCACCGTTCCGGTGGTGCTCAGTCTGGATCACGGCACAGCTTTCAGCCTGATTGGTCAGGCGTTCCGCGCCGGTTTTACCGGACTGATGATCGATGCCTCCAGCCATCCATTGGCGGAAAACATCCTGCGCACAAAGCAGGTGGTCACCATCGCCGCAACCGCAGGCGTCTGTGTGGAAGGCGAGCTTGGGCATATCGCCGATGCGCCCGTCTACGACCTTGAGGATGCCACGGTGAAAATGACACAGGTGGAAGACGTCGTTCCCTTTATCCGCCAAACCGGTATCGACCTGCTTGCCGTGTCGGTCGGCACCGCCCATGGCATTTATCCACCGGGGGTGACGCCACGGATTGATTTTGAGCGTCTCGAAGCCCTGCATCGGGAATCGACCGTGCCGCTGGCGCTGCACGGCGGTAGCGGCACCAAGGCCGACGATATTCGCCGCGTCAGCCGTCACGGCGTCGCCAAAATCAACGTTGGCGCGGCCGTTTTTGAGGCAGGCAAAACGGCATTGCAACAGGCGCTGCATCAGCACCCAACGACAGAACTGTCCGACCTGCTGGCGACGATGGAATCCGCCTGCTGCGATGCGGTCGCCGATTATCTCAGTTGGTCCGGCTCCGCCAACCAAGCCTGACCGTTCGCCCTTTACCGACTTTCGCCATCAGTGGTTTTCCACTGGTACAGGAACGCTTTGCCCTTTATTCGACACAGGAGAGACATAACATGTTGATTTCAATGACCGATATCCTTAAGCCCACGCGTGAACACCGCTTCGCTATCGGCGCCTTTAACGTGGCCGACAGCTGCTTTATCCGCGCCGTAGTGGAAGAAGCCGAAGCAACAAATACCCCAGCCATTATCTCTATCCACCCGAGCGAGCTGGAATTCGTGACCGATGAGTTCTTCGCCTATGTGCGAGAAAGAACGTTGCGCAGCCCCGTGCCATTTGTCATTCACCTCGATCATGGCGCGTCGATTGCACACGTTCTGCGCGCCATTCAGTGTGGATTTACCTCCGTGATGATCGACGGTTCGCTGCTGCCTTATGAAGAGAACGTGGCGCTTACGACCGAAGTGGTGAAACTGGCGCATGCCGTTGGCGTTTCCGTGGAGGGGGAATTAGGCACGATTGGCGATACTGGCACCACGATAGAAGGCGGCGTCAGCAAAGTGATCTACACCGACCCCGAGCAGGCAGAAGATTTCGTCAACCGGACGGGCGTTGATACGTTAGCCGTCGCTATCGGCACCGCGCACGGCATCTATCCCAAAGACCTGAAGCCAGAGCTGCAAATGCATATCCTGCGGGATATCTCGCAGCGGGTCTCGATTCCGCTCGTCCTGCACGGCGGTTCCGCCAACCCGGACGCCGAAATTGCCGAAGCGGTAACGCTTGGCGTAGGCAAAATCAATATCTCCAGCGACATGAAATTCGCCTATTTCCAGAAAGCGCGGGAAATCCTCAGCCGTGAAACCTGGTGGGACCCGAATGCCATCTATCCGGAACCGATTAAGGCGGCAAAAGAGGTGATTCGCTACAAAATGGCGCTCTTCGGTTCGACAGGCAAAGCCACCTTATACCGATAGCTGCGCCACACGATCTGAACAAGGCAAGGGAAGGATGCTCTTGCCTTTTACCCCACCCACATTATTTCAATATGGCGTCATTCTGCTTCTTGATTATTGATATTCAGTCAACAGTGTTATGCGCTAGCGCACATTTTTCTGCACTGCTCTCTGCTCTAGACTACGCCCAACATCTTCGTTGATAACCGATTCGAGAGCAGACCTATGCAAAACATTTTGCTGATTGACGCAGGCAAATCATTCGCTCACTCCAAAGGTGAGTTGAACCATACCCTTACCGATGTCGCCGCCAGTTTCCTACGCGATAAAGGTCACGACGTGCGCGTGACGGTCGTGGACAGCGGCTACGATATTGAACAGGAAATTCAGAACTACCTGTGGGCAGACACCATCATTTACCAAATGCCGGGATGGTGGATGGATACGCCATGGATCCTGAAGAAATATATCGATGAGGTATTTACCGCCGGTCACGGTTCGCTTTATGCCAGCGATGGCCGCAGCCGTTCGGATGCCAGCAAGAAATACGGTTCGGGTGGGCTGCTACAAGGCCGGAAATACATGCTGTCTCTAACGTGGAATGCACCGCTGGAGGCCTTCAACGATCCCGAACAGTTCTTCCACGGTGTGGGCGTGGACGGCGTGTATCTGCCGTTCCATAAAGCGAACCAGTTCATCGGGTTATCGCCACTGCCGACCTTCATCTGCAATGATGTGATAAAGGCACCGGACGTGCCAGCTTATCTTGCAAATTACCGTCAGCATCTGGACGAACACGTTGCCTAATCGGTATTAGGCTCGCTTCCCTACCACTGTGGGTCACGCCTCACAGCGGATTCTCCGTGAGTTTTTCGCTCATGAAATCCAGAAAACAGGTAATGCGCGCCGCCAATTGGCTATTGCGATAATACACCGCGTAAACCGGCAGGCTGGCGTCCACCGTCTCCTCAGTGAGGATCGGTACCAGCCTCCCCGCCGCCAAATCGTCCCCGATCAGGAAGGTAGACATACGCATAATCCCTTCACCTTGCAACGCAAGCTGACGCAAGATCTCACCGTTTGAGGCTGATAGTACTGGCTTGATGGTATAGAAGTCCTGAAGCCCATGCCGCAGCGGCCAGTGATTCAGCGACTCCGACTGGGTAAACCCCAGACAAAGATGATCGGCCAATGACTCGACCGTCTTGGGCGTACCATTCTGCTGTAGATATTCAGGACTAGCGACAATACGCAGCTTGCTTGCACCGAGCAGCCGGGCATGAATGGTGGAATCTTTGAGCGTACCGATGCGAATGGCGATATCGGTATGCTGCTCAAGCAAATCAATAATGAAATCGTCAGTGTTGAGTTCAAGAACGATCTTGGGATAGCGGCGGCGGAATTCCGGCACCAGAGGCACGATCACATGCTGCATAAATGCCGAACCCGAGTTGATTCGCAGCCGTCCGCTCGGTTGCTCATGGCGCAGTAACACCTGTTCTTCGGCATGCTCTACGGCGTGAATCACACCACGGGCGTGCTCAAGAAACATCGTGCCTTCTTCGGAAAGGGAGAGGCGTCGCGTGGTACGATGCAACAGCGTCGTCCCCAGCTTGTCTTCCAGACGCCGCAGCGCCCGGCTGATGCCCGACGTGGTTTGCCCAAGCTGTTCCGCTGCCGCCGTGATCGAACCGGTGTCGATCACCACCACAAAAGCCTGAAGTTCCTCAAGCGTGACTTTCATAAGCGCGTACACCTGCCGTCGATTCGGTCTTCACCAAGCGTTATCGTGTACTTGCATCATACCGCAGTCACCTGTAAATGACTGCCACCGTCCGAACATCATCCTGCCAAAGCGGCTTATCCACCCCGGCAAGATGAAACAGGATAAAGATCGCGTTAGGCGTTAGATCCGCCATCCACTGTGATCCCGGTTCCCGTAATTTGTCGCGCAGCCGGGCTCGCCAGAAACGCAACCGCTGCCGCAATGTCTTCAGGCTTGCCATAATGACCCAGTGCGATCGACGAACGCTGTGCCTCTGAATACTCGCCGTCAGCCGGATTCATGTCCGTATCGGTTGACCCCGGATGCACCAGATTCACGGTGATACCATTCGGCCCCAGCTCACGCGCCAGCCCGCGGGTGAAAGAAAGTAACGCCGATTTGGACATCGCGTAGACCGACATTCCCGGCATAGGAACACGCTCGGCGACACTCGACCCTATCGAGATAATACGACCACCCTGACCTAAATGCGGGATAGCCGCTTGCGATGCCAGCACCACGGCACGCACATTCACGTTCAGCGTGTCATCAATGTCAGCAAGGCTCAGTTGCGACAGCATGCCGCCGCGAGCAATCCCGGCGTTATTGACGAGAATATCCAGACCGCCCAACGCGTCTGCGGCCTCGTTCACCGAGCGCACAACGGCTTCAGCGTCCGCGCTATCGGCCTTTATCGCGAAGGCACGGCGGCCTTTTGCTTCAATCGCCCGCACCACGTCCAATGCCCGTGCCTCAGAGTTCTGGTAGGTGATCGCCACATCTGCGCCTTTTTCCGCCAGTTCAAGCGCAATGGCCGCACCAATACCGCGAGATGCGCCAGTCACCAGCGCTTTTTTACCTGCAAGTTCAGTCATCGCTTACCCTATTTTGTAGTGATTGATATATAATTTTATAAACGCCCTCTGGGTAACCGTCAATTCATTTATGTAACGAACGATGCAGAATTCATTTACGCCTAAAAACATCGCAACGGAGCGTCCCGCTAAAGGGCGACCACGGGCGTTCGATCGCGAAAAAGCGCTGGAAAAGGCAACACGCCTTTTCTGGCACAAGGGCTTTTCCGCTACCTCTATGTCCGATCTCACCGCCGCAATGGGGATCGGTTCGCCCAGCCTGTATGCCGCGTTTGGGTCAAAAGAGGAACTGTACGCCGAAGCGGTTCGCTACTACGCCGAACACTATGGCCCACGCGTCTGGGCGGGTTTCGATAGCGCTCAGACGGTTCGTGACGCCGTTCAGGCCTACCTGATGGATTCAGCCGCAGCGCTCACCGGCGCGAACGGCTCAGACGATCCTCCCGGCTGCATGCTGGTGCTGTCCGCCGTCGGCGAAGAGGGAAATGCCACCCTTGGCGCTATCGTGCGGGATGCGCGCGCGCAGGCGCTGAAAAAGCTAGAAACACGCTTTGAGCAAGCTGTGTCTGAGGGGGAATTGGACGCCGCGCTGAACGTTAACGGACTGGCGCGCTATGTTCTCGCGATACAGGGCGGAATGGTGCTGCAATCACGCGATGGCACCAGCCGCACAGAACTTGAGAATATCGTTCAATACGCCCTGTCAGGATGGGATGCGCAGGTGAGATGTGAGAAACGTTGAGCCGCAGTGGTTAACCGGCATCGTAAAGAAAACGACAGAATCAGACGAATAGGCTTAAGGATAAGTGGCAAGGTCGTCTGCTGATTTGCTGAGAACTGAAAAGAAGAAAGCTGGCTGTATCATGAGCCTTTTCGCTCACCATACAGCCAGCTTGTCATTTTTTGTTTAGCTAATGCAGAGTCGGCAGTTAGACCTCGATCTCCGCCTTGTCGCCCTTCTCTTGCAGCCAGTTGCGGCGATCTTCAGAACGTTTCTTCGCTAGCAGCATATCCATCATCGCCATCGTCTGATCGACATCGTCTTCGTTGATGGTCAACTGCACCAGACGGCGAGTGTTGGGATCCAGCGTGGTTTCACGCAGCTGTAGCGGGTTCATTTCGCCCAGACCTTTAAAGCGCTGTACGTTAGGCTTGCCTTTCTTGCGCTTAAGCTGTTCCAGCACGCCCGCTTTTTCCTCTTCGTCCAGCGCGTAGTACACCTCTTTGCCCAGATCGATACGGTACAACGGCGGCATGGCAACATAAACGTGCCCACCCTGAACCAGTGCCCGGAAATGGCGGACAAACAGCGCGCACAGCAGCGTCGCAATGTGCAGACCATCGGAATCCGCATCCGCCAGAATACAGATCTTGCCGTAACGCAGTTGGCTGAGATCGGCGCTGTCAGGATCGATACCGATCGCGACTGAAATATCGTGTACTTCCTGCGACGCCAGAACCTCATCGGAGGACACTTCCCAGGTATTCAGGATCTTACCTTTTAGTGGCATGATCGCCTGGAATTCACGCTCGCGCGCCTGCTTCGCCGACCCGCCCGCCGAATCCCCTTCCACCAGGAACAGCTCCGTCCGGTTGAGATCCTGCGAGGTACAATCCGCCAGTTTGCCAGGCAGTGCAGGCCCGCTGGTCAGCTTTTTACGCACCACTTTTTTAGCGGCGCGCATACGGCGCTGAGCACTGGAAATCGCCAGCTCGGCCAACTGCTCCGCAGCCTGTACGTTCTGATTCAGCCACAGGCTGAAAGCGTCTTTCACAACGCCGGACACAAACGCGGCGCACTGGCGAGAAGAGAGACGTTCTTTGGTCTGCCCGGCAAACTGCGGTTCCTGCATTTTGACCGACAGCACGTAAGCACAGCGCTCCCAGATGTCATCTGCGCTCAGCTTCACGCCGCGCGGCAGAATGTTGCGGAATTCGCAGAATTCACGCATCGCATCCAGCAAGCCTTGGCGCAGGCCGTTAACGTGCGTCCCGCCCATTGGCGTCGGGATGAGGTTAACGTAGCTTTCCATCAGCAGCTCACCGCCTTCCGGCAGCCAGAGCAGCGCCCAGTCTACGGCTTCCGTATCGCCAGTAATCGACCCCAGAAACGGTTTTTCCGGCAGCGTGATCAGGCCATTTACCGCCTCGCACAGGTAGTCATTCAGGCCATCCTGATAGCACCAGCGCTGCTCGGTGTTGTTAACTTTATCTTTGAAGATGATTTCTACACCGGGACATAAGACCGCTTTGGCCTTCAGCAGGTGCGTCAAACGGGAGACGGAAAAACGGGGGCTGTCGAAGAACTTTTCATCCGGCCAGAAATGCACGCGCGTTCCGGTGTTACGACGTCCGCAGGTGCCGGTTACGGTGAGTTCCTGCACTTTATCGCCGTTTTCAAACGCGATGTCGTACACCTGACCATCGCGCTTAACGGTAACTTCGACGCGGGTAGACAGGGCGTTCACCACGGAAATCCCTACGCCGTGCAAGCCGCCCGAGAACTGGTAGTTTTTACCGGAAAATTTACCGCCTGCGTGCAGACGACACAGGATCAGTTCAACGGCGGGTACGCCTTCTTCCGGGTGGATATCCACCGGCATCCCACGACCGTCATCAATGACTTCCAGCGACTGATCGGCGTGCAGAATCACATCAATTCGGCGTGCATGACCCGCCAGCGCTTCATCAACGCTGTTATCTATGACCTCTTGTCCCAGATGGTTAGGACGCGTGGTATCGGTGTACATTCCCGGACGACGGCGCACCGGTTCCAGTCCGCTGAGTACTTCAATCGCATCAGCGTTATAACTTGATTGAGCCATAGTTTGCGTTAATTCTTTGAGTTCAGTGAATGGTGTTTAACGAACCGCTTTCGGCGGATCGTTTTTCAATCATAGGTGACGATTCAGTCTGTCGTGAGCCCTAAAAAATTCACAATCGGTGCGAAAAAGTGCTCAAATCCGACAAAGGCATGATTGCCCCCTGACTCCACAGTTTGACGGCAGGCCGTGTAATACGCGACTGCCTGACGATAGTCCAGAACCTCATCCCCTGTCTGCAACAGCAGCCAGAGCAAATCCGGCGATTCCAGTCGGTCAACCTGCATGACCTTCAGATCGTAAACGTGCCGAGACTCTAGCACATATTTTTCACCGGTGTAGGGGTTCTGATATTCGCCCAGATGGTCCAGCAACAGTTCAAACGGCTTCACCGCAGGGTTCACCACCACGGCAGGCAGCATAAAACACTGGGATAGCCAGGTGGCATAATAACCACCGAGGGAAGAGCCCACAATACCCACCGGACGGCCGGCCCGCTCCATAATCAGCGACTCCATCATCTCAGCCGCCTCCGACGGATACGGTGGAAGCTGTGGAATCACCATATCGATTTCAGGATGCTGCTCTGCCAGCCACGTTTGCAGAGCCGTCGCTTTTGCCGACTGTGGCGTACTGTTGAAGCCGTGCAGATAAATAAGCGTTGGCATTAGTAACCGTCCGAATCCATGTCAGGCAGGAATTCGCTGCCTGAAAGACGATAGACCTCGGTTTCCAGACGGCCATCCGGCAGCAGGTCCAGATAGCGCCAGCCCGGCGCCACGTCATCAATGGTGAAGTTAGTGCAGTGCGGTTTGAACTGTACGCAGGTCGACGGCGTGGCCAGCAAGCGGCGGCCGTGCCAGTCAAAATCCATCTCCTGATGAATATGACCACACAGCACGGTGTTCACCTGTGGATAGCGATCCAGCACCGCAGACAGATTATGCGCGTTACGCAAGCTATGCTGATCGAGCCAGGTACAGCCAGAAGGATGCGGGTGATGATGCAGCAGCAGCAGCGTAAAGCGATCGGGCTGACTTTTCAGACTGCGCTCCAGCCATTCAAGCTGGTATTCGCTCAGCTCGCCGTGTGGGACACCGAACACCTGACTGTCCAACAGGATGATTTGCCACTTGTCACCCAGCAGCACATGCTTGGACGGCGCAATACCGGCGTCAGCCAGCGCATCGACCATCGCCGGTTGGAAATCGTGGTTACCCGGAAGCCATACGCAAGGTGCGGGGATCTGCGCAATCCCGCGTGAGAAATGGTGGTAGGCTTGCAGCGTGTGATCCTGCGCTAAATCGCCCGTCGCGACGATCAAATCAAACGCATCCTGCCGAGCCTTGATGGCATTCAGCACAGCGTGATAGCTACGATAGGTGTTGATACCCAGCAAGGTTTCATGCTCGCCCGCAAAAAGATGGGTATCTGTTATTTGTAAAATCCTGACTCTGGCGCCACTCGCCACAGGCAGTGTCAACAGGCTTTCCAAATGGTGTCCTTGGTTACGTAAATCTGTCTCTACCCGTCATCTTTCAAATTGCAGAATACGCTGCCTTCCCTTGTTGGCTCGACTGTCGCCGTCCTGCGTCTTGAAATCTATTGGGTATCAAAAACCGGTATCGACATCGAACCATACGCCAAACAATACTTTAGCCAATCAGCAAGAAACTGATTAATTTGATGCTTTTCGTCACGTTGATGCAACTTCTTATTAGGATAATCATAACGTGCTTTGAAGCGAAAGATCTGCTGGCTGGCACACACTTCCGCAACCAACGCATCATGATACAATCTAACGCTCATCATTGGCAGGCTCCAGTAGCTGACAGTGGGCGCTGTCTGCTTAATTTCCACCAATGAGGTATAGCGAGTAGACTCAAGAATCGTCAGTTGATAGACCGCATTATTGACGTGATAAACCGCGATTTCACCGACTTCATCAATTTTTGGCAGCAAACGCCGCAATTGCATGAAGTTGGTTTCACATAGCCTCATCATGGCCGGGAAATCCGGAGTATAACGTTTCATAAATTCAATCCACCCACTCACGTTTCAGTTCTTCATGGTGCAACGCCAACCATTGCAAGGCAATGACAGACGCGGCGTTATCAACGATGCCTTCTTCAACCCATTGATAACTTTGTTTACGGCTCACCACATGTACGCGGATATCTTCATTCTCTTCCGCCAGACCGTGAATACCTTTCGCCGTACGCGTATCCACCTCGCCCACGATCACCGCCAGACGCTCGCTGGTGCCGCCGGGGCTAGCGAGATAGTTGATTATCGGTCGGCAACGGCCAACCCTTAATCCGGCTTCTTCCTGTGCTTCGCGCCGCGCCACTTCTTCGTGGCTTTCTCCTGGCTCAATCATGCCAGCCACCAGCTCAAACAGCCAGGGAGACGCGCTGGTGTCATAGGCCGCAATGCGAATCTGTTCGATTAATACCACTTCATCACGCACCGGATCGTAAGGCAGCAACACTACGGCATGGCCGCGTTCGAAGATCTCACGGCTGACCTCATCGCTCATACCGCCATTAAACAGGCGATGACGGAAACGGTAACGCTCCAGCGAAAAAAAACCGTCGTACAGCGTTTCGCGTGCAATAATTTCTACATCATCTTTGGTGAAAGTAACCGGACCGGATGCGGAAGACGACATAACTGCACTCCTGTAACAAGTATTAATGGAATCCGGTATTGTATGGCGGAATCCGCTGTCATTATACTCATCATTGTTTTTGAACGCTTATTAGGCGTGACGTCGGCCAAGTGAGGGGGTTCTCACCCATCGCATCACTTTTCGGTGCCTTACTGAACAGCAAAACGCCGCACTGAATCATCCAACAGGTCGATTTACCTGACCTTGTGGACATATTCCGCTGAAAGATGGCACGTTCAGCTACCTTATCCTATTGGCAGATTCTGATAGAATCGACAATTATTCGTCTACAGACAGCGCTACCATAGCGAGATTGCTGCACAACAAGGAATGCAAATGAAGAAATTGCTCCCTCTTCTGATTGGTCTGAGCCTGGGCGGTTTTAGCGCCATGAGTCAGGCGGAAAACCTGTTACAAGTCTACCAGCAGGCAAAAAGTACCAACCCTGATTTACGCAGCTCTGCGGCAACCCGCGACGCCGCGTTTGAAAAAATTAACGAATCACGTAGCCCGTTACTGCCGCAGTTGGGAATCAACGCCGGTTATACCTATAACAAAGGTTACCGTGACAGCAATGGCGTCAACAACAACGAGAAAAGCGCGACATTGCAGTTAACCCAGACGCTGTTCGACATGTCCAAATGGCGTGCGCTGACGTTGCAGGAAAAACAAGCGGGGATTGAAGACGTCACCTATCAGACAGCTCAGCAAAACCTGATGCTGAACACGGCGACCGCCTATTTCAACGTCCTGCGTGCTATTGACTCGCTGTCCTACATCAATGCGCAAAAGCAGGCGATTTATCGCCAGTTGGATCAGACAACACAGCGCTTCAACGTGGGTCTGGTTGCGATTACCGACGTCCAGAACGCCCGGGCTCAGTATGACAGCGTGCTGGCAAATGAAGTGCTGACCCGCAATACGCTGGATAACGCGTTGGAATCCCTGCGTCAGATCACCGGAAATTTCTACCCACATCTGGCCGGCCTGAACATCGAGCGTTTCTCTACCCAGAAACCGGAAGCGGTTAATAACCTGCTGAAAGAAGCGGAAAATCGCAACCTGAACCTGTTGTCCGCACGTTTGAGCCAGGATTTGGCACGTGAGCAGATTCGCTCCGCCGAAACAGGCTATATGCCAACGCTGGATCTCACCGCGTCAACAGGGGTGAGCGATACTCGTTACTCCGGTTCACGGACGAATAGCGGCAACTTCAACGACACCGACGCCGGGCAACACCGAGTTGGCATTAACTTCACTCTGCCACTGTATAGCGGTGGCGCGACCAACTCTCAGGTGAAACAGGCGCAGCACAGCTACGTCAGCGCCAGCGAACTGCTGGAAAGTGCACACCGTTCTGTTATCCAAACGGTACGTTCATCGTTTAACAATATTTCCGCGTCTATCAGCAGCATCAACGCTTACAAACAGGCTGAAGTGTCTGCACAAAGCTCTCTGGATGCGATGGAAGCAGGCTATCAGGTCGGTACGCGTACCATCGTTGACGTCCTGGATGCCACCACTACGCTGTATAACGCCAAACAGCAGCTCTCCAGCGCACGTTATGATTACCTGATCAATCAGTTAAACATCAAATCCGCGCAGGGCACGCTGAATGAAGCCGATCTGCAGGCGCTGAATGCGTCACTGGGTCAGCCGGTTTCAACGACGCCGACCGTAACCGACAACACAGCTCCGCTGGCAACAACTGCCTCGGCGCAGCGTTAATCGGTAGCCGCGCTTACACGCATCAAATACAGGGGAACCACGGTTCCCCTTTTTCATACCTGTCTCTTTTCCACAAAATAACGCAACTGTACCAGAACACAGGCACCACCTTCTTTCGCCATAAAGCGAAACGTTGCACGACTTAGAGCCTATCCCAGTAGGCGTTATTGGTGCAGCCAGTTTGGACGCGGACAGCGCGCAGAAACCGGAGCGTACACGTAGTACGTGAGGATTTCGAGCACTGCCCAGGTTCAAAATGGCAAACGAAATAGCCCTAATGGGATAGGTTCTTAATGTATAGCAACGTAAAGACACCTCCCGTTACACCTATTGCCGCTTTAAATTCAAGCAGCGTTCCCCTATTCTTAGGCACACTTATTTGTTATTGGCCGTGATGCTTTGCTCTGGGATAAACACGATGAAACGTACAAAAAATATTAATCAGGAAACGTTCCGCAAGGAATGGCGGACGCACCGTCTGGCACCTGTTGCTTTGGCCGTCAGCGCCGTATTTTTCCTCGCGGGCTGCGAGCAAACTGATGAAACCGTCTCCCTCTACCAGAATGCGGATGACTGTTCTTCTGCTAACCCGTCAATGGCTGCCCAGTGCACCACTGCATACAATAATGCGTTAAAAGAAGCAGAAAAAACGGCACCGAAATACGCAACAAAAGAAGACTGCGTAGCAGAATTCGGCGAAGCGCAGTGTACTCAAACGCCTGCACCGGCACAGGCCGGTATGGCAGCAGAATCTCAACAGGGCGGCGGTATGTCCTGGATGCCGTTGATGGCCGGTTACATGATGGGCCGAATGATGGGTGGCGGTGCCGGTTTCGCACAGCAGCCGCTGTTCAGTCCAAAAACGCCAGCCAGCCCGGCCAATGGCCAGTTCGTTGATGCCGCTGGTAAAAACTATGGCAACGCGACAACAGGCCGCACGATGACCGTGCCGAAAACCGCACTGGCACCGAAGCCTGCAACGACCTCAACCATCACGCGTGGTGGCTTTGGTGAAACCGTCGCGAAACAAAACAGCATGCAGCGCAGCAGCGCCAGTTCAAGTTCCAGCTCTTCCCGTAGCATGGGCGGCTGAGGACGTATTAGATGAAGCGGATAGATATTACAGCGCGTCCTGACTGGCAGGAAAAAGCCACCGAATTTGGTTTTCGTTTCCACACCATGTATGGCGAGCCCTACTGGAGCGAAGAGGCTTACTACCAGTTCACACTTGCCCAGATCGAAGAGCTGGAAGAAGCCACCGCCGAGCTGCACCAGATGTGTCTGCAGGTGGTGGAAAAAGTCGTCAACAGCGACGCGCTGCTCGCCAAATTCCGAATTCCTAAACACACCTGGGAATTCGTCAGACATTCATGGCGTACCAATCAGCCTTCGCTGTATTCACGCCTCGATCTGGCGTATGACGGCAAATCTCCAGCCAAGCTGCTGGAGAACAATGCGGATACACCGACGTCGCTGTACGAAGCGGCCTTTTTCCAATGGCTCTGGCTGGAAGATCAAATCAACGCCGGAAATCTGCCGCAGAATTCAGACCAGTACAACAGCATTCAGGAAAAGCTGATCGAACGCTTTGAAGAGCTAAAGCTCAATCACGGCTTCGGCCTGCTGCACTTCGCCTGCTGTCAGGATACGGAAGAAGATCGCGGCACGGTGCAATACCTTCAAGATTGCGCGCTGGAAGCCGGTCTGCCGAGCGAGTTTCTGTACATTGAGGAAATTGGCCTCGGTGAGAAAGGCCAGTTTACCGACCCTGAAAATCAGGTAATTGGTAATCTGTTCAAGCTGTATCCGTGGGAGTTCATGCTGCGCGAGATGTTTTCCACCAAGCTGGAAGATGCCGGCGTGCGCTGGTTGGAACCGGCCTGGAAAAGCATTATTTCCAATAAAGCGTTGCTGCCAATGCTGTGGGAAATGTTCCCAAACCACCCCAACCTGCTTCCTGCCTATTTCGCGGAAGATGAACACCCTGAACTAGACAGCTACGTCATTAAGCCGCTGTTTTCACGCGAAGGGGCGAACATCCAGATCGTCGAAAATGGCAAAGAGATTGCGTCAGCCGATGGCCCTTACGGCGAAGAAGGGATGATCGTCCAGCAGTACCATCAACTGCCAAAATTCGGCGACAGCTACACGCTGATTGGTAGCTGGCTGGTAAACGATCAACCTTGTGGTATCGGCGTACGTGAAGATCGCGCCCTGATCACTCAGGATCTCTCGCGCTTCTATCCGCATACCATTCTGGATTAAGCAGAAAAATATACTCTAAATAATTCGAGTTGCATGGCGGCGGCAAGAGAAGGCATCCCGATGAGCTTACTCAGGTAAGTGATTCGGGTGACAAATCTGCCGGGAGCAGATTTGAACGCTGCTTGCAGCGGCCCTTTAGGGCGAGGCCCACGACGGGCCGAGTATTTAAGCGCAGCCAACATACATGCAGCTTGAAGTATGACGAGTATAGAAGGCACGGTGAAGACCGTGCCTTCTCATTTCTGCCACCAAAAGCGGATTATCCCACCTGCACCGACAGCATACTCAGCGAACCCATTTCAAGCCCATCGACCGGAATGCCGATCGCCTCTTTACCGTCCCAGCTTCCCAGCACATAGAGCAGCGGGAAATAGTGATCGGGCGTCGGGTTGGATAATGCGGCACCCTCATGCTGCATAAAATTAACCAGCGGGTGGTCGTCGCCCTGATAAGTCAGGTTATCACGCACAAATTGATTGAACGAAATGGCCCACGGATACGGCTCAGCGTCACCGTCCCATTTCACCATCCGCAGGTTATGCACGACGTTGCCACTCGCCACAATCATGAAGCCTTCATCACGCAGGGCTGCCAGCTTGCGCCCTAATTCGTAGTGATACGCGGCAGGCTGCGTACCGTCCACGCTCAGTTGCACAACGGGAATATCCGCATCGGGATACATCTTGATCAGCACACCCCAGGAGCCGTGATCCAAACCCCATTGGCTTTGATCGGCGGTAACGGGATACGGAGCCAGCACCTGCTGAATTCTCGCCGCCAATTCAGGAGAACCGGGTGCCGGATACTGGGTATCAAACAGCGCCTGCGGGAAGCCGCCAAAATCATGGATGGTGCGCGGGTTTTCCATTGCCGTCACAGCCGTACCACGGGTATACCAGTGGGCAGAAACCGCGATAATCGCCTTCGGACGCGGTAGCGTCTCACCCAGCGTTTGCCATGCCTGCGTATACACATTGTTTTCCAACACGTTCATCGGGCTACCGTGGCCGAGGAACAGTGCAGGCATCCGGGAAGTGTTGTTCATAGTCATATCCTCTGAAAGATGTCAGCGAGCGTGCAGCCGCACACGATGGCCTTACTTTACGCGCTTTATGACACAGAAAAAGTCAGAGTTATGTGATGGAGAACATCAATTAATTTGAAAGGTATGGCATACATGGCAGGATGAAAGAAAAAGCCTCCCGCCGAAGCGAGGTTTTATGATGAAGGGCGTTGACCGTTAAGCCGCGTTCTTTCATAAAAAGCGTCGTGGACAGTCATTCATCTTGCCTACCCCATAAAGCAAAACCCCGCCGAAGCGGGGTTTTATGATGAAGGGAGTTGACCGTTAAGCCGGGTTCTGTCGTGGACAGTCATTCATCTAGGCCAGCAATCACTCACTGGCTCAAGCAGCCTACCCGGGTTCAGTACGGGCCGTACCATGTGAACCCCTATTTGGCCTTGCTCCGGGTGGAGTTTACCGTGCCACGAACTGTTGCCAGTCGCGCGGTGCGCTCTTACCGCACCCTTTCACCCTTACCTGATCCCACTTGCGTGGGCCATCGGCGGTTTGCTCTCTGTTGCACTAGTCGTAGGCTTGCGCCTCCCAGGCGTTACCTGGCACCCTGCCCTATGGAGCCCGGACTTTCCTCCCCTCCACCTGTCTCCCCCGAAAGGGACGGCAGTGAAGCGGCGACTGTCTGGTCAACTCCGGCGCGGATGATAGGGCAAATTGCCCTACTTGTCATCCTCCGATTCACCGCTATCGCCTTCTTGCTCCAGCCCATAGCGGTAAAGCGCGTTTTTCTTCACGCCGTGAATCTCTGCCGCCAGCGCCGCCGCTTTCTTCAACGGTAGCTCGGCACGCAATAGCGTCAGCGTGCGCAGCGCTTCCGCAGACAGCGCGCTGTCGTCAATCTGATGTCCTTCCACAATCAGCACCATTTCCCCTTTGCGCCGATTCTCATCTTCTTTCACCCAGGCCAGTAATTCGCCCACGGGCGCGCCGTGAATCGATTCCCAGGTTTTGGTGATTTCGCGCGCTAACACCACGTAGCGCTCGGCTCCCAGCACCTCGCTGATATCCTGCAGGCTGTCCAAGAGACGATGTGTGGATTCGTAGAAAATCAGCGTGCGAGTCTCTTCCCCTAGCTCACGCAGCTTATCCTTGCGACCTTTGGTTTTGGCGGGCAGAAAGCCTTCATAGCAAAAACGGTCAGACGCCAGACCGGACGCAGAGAGCGCCGTTATCGCCGCGCACGCGCCCGGCAGCGGCACCACGCGAACGCCTGCTTCACGGCAGCGTCGAACCAAATGGTAACCGGGATCGTTAATCAGCGGTGTGCCTGCATCTGAAACCAGCGCGATGCTTTGTCCTGACTGCAATTTAGTCAGCAACACATCCGCTTTTTGTTGTTCGTTGTGATCGTGTAATGCGAACAGTCGCGCATTAATCGCAAAATGTTGTAACAGCAGACCGGTATGGCGGGTATCCTCTGCGGCGATCAGATCAACGCTCGCCAATACCGCTAGCGCACGCTGCGTGATGTCGCCCAGATTGCCGATTGGCGTGGGGACAATGTAGAGGGTAGATGCAGAAATGTCTGCTTGTTGGTCTTGATTCATTGTTTCATCCGGGTTGCCGATTTAATATTGAGCATCTTTAAAAAAAATCACTGGATACAGTATGCTTCCCTTTCATTTCGTCCGTACCCAGGCAGGGCGTGTTATCCCTGTTTTGTTAGCGGCACTGTTTCTCGCAGGCTGTCCAAGTCATGCACCGCAGAGCCCACAACCCGAGGTTCAGGGCAAAGCCGACGCATCATCCGATTATTATCTGCAACAGATGCAGCAAAGTAGCGATAATAACAAGGCTGACTGGCAATTACTTGCTATTCGTTCCCTGTTACAGGAAGGGAAAGCCCCTCAGGCAAGCCAGCAGTTCAATGCACTGCCAGAAAAATTAAGCGCAGCGCAAAAGCAAGAACAGCAGTTACTCAGTGCGGAACTGTCCGTTGCCCAAAACAATATGGATGCGGCTAAAGCAGCGCTGAGCCAGCTTGATGTGGGCGCGCTTTCCGATGAGCAAAAGCAGCGTTACTACCAGACGCAAATCAAAACCGCACAAGGCCGTCCGTCCATTGAGCTGCTGCGAGCCTATATCGCTCAAGAGCCGCTGCTGAAAGGCGACGAGCACCAGATGAACCTCGATCAGACCTGGCTGGCGCTGACGCAAATGTCACCGCAGGAGTCGAACTCGCTGCTGATTAATGCGAATGAAAATGTGCTGCAAGGCTGGGTCGATCTGCTTAATAACTATCAGGATAACCGTACTTCTCCCGATCAGTTAAAGAGCGCGATTCAGGATTGGCAAACCCGCTATCCACACCATCCTGCTGCAAAAACGCTGCCTACGCAGTTGAATCAGGTCATTAACTACCAGCAGTCATCGGTGAACAGCATCGCATTGCTGTTGCCACTCAATGGTCAGGCACAGGTTTTCGCCAATGCCATCCAGCAAGGTTTTAACGCGGCCAAGAACGGTCAGATAGCCACCGCCCCCGTATCTGCCCCTGCAGCACCTTCAGCGGATGCTGCGCAGGACGGACAGGTAGTCCCATCATCCGACGGTCAGAATGCCCAATCACCCGCACCGTACAGCGATCAGGCGGTAGCCACCCCGACGCCTGCACCGGAAGCACAGGCGACAAGCGCGGGGCTGTCCAGCTCACTCCCGGTCAAAGTGTATGATACGTCTTCACAACCGCTGGCGAATATTCTCACACAGGCACAGCAAGATGGCGCTTCGCTGGTCATCGGTCCGCTGCTGAAAAATGAAGTGGATCAGTTGGCGAACAACCAGTCACCGCTGAACATTTTGGCGTTGAACCAGCCGGAACACGTCGAAAATAGCGCTAACATCTGCTACTTCGCCCTCTCTCCAGAAGATGAAGCCCGAGACGCGGCAAAATTTATCCATCAGCAGGGTAAACAGCAGCCGCTGGTTCTAGCCCCCCGCGGCGCACTGGGCGACCGTATCATTAACGCATTCGCTCAGGCCTGGAACCAGCAAAGCGGCACCAGCGCTCTGCAACAGCGCTTTGGCAACACGGCAGAGTTAAAACAGGCGATTAATAGCGGCGCGGGCTTAAGCCTGAGCGGTCAGCCTGTTAGCGTGTCGCAGCAGCAGGCACAGCCAGGCACCACCATCGGTGGCCTGACCATCCCGTCACAGGTTCAACCGACGACCAGTTCGTCCGTGAGTGGCAATATTGATGCGGTCTATATCATCGCAACGCCAGACGAGCTGGCGCTGATTAAGCCGATGATCGACATGCGCACCACCTCACGCGCACGTCCGGCGCTCTACGCCAGCTCACGTAGCTTCCAGGCCGGATTGGGTCCTGACTTCCGCCTCGAAATGGAAGGGTTGCAGTTCAGCGATATCCCTCTGTTAGCCGGTGCTAATCCAGCGCTGATGCAGCAGGTCAGCAGCCAGTTTAAAAACGATTACTCGTTAGTCCGCTTGTATGCCATGGGGATGGATGCCTGGACGCTCGCCAGCCACTTCGGTGAAATGCGCCAGATTCCGGGCCACCAGATCCCTGGGGCAACAGGAATGCTGAGTTCAGGGCCGGATTGCACCATCAATCGTCAGTTAACCTGGCAGCAATATCGTCAGGGTCAACTGGTACCCGTTCTCTGAATCAGCGAGCGGCTGGCGCAGTTTACGAACAACAGGCCCGGCGTTATCTTGAACGCGCGGGCCTGACCTTCACCGCGGCGAATGTTACGCTACGCGGCGGTGAGCTGGATTTGATCATGCGCGATCGCCATATTTGGGTGTTTGTCGAAGTGCGCTATCGGCGCAACGCCCATTTTGGTGATGCCGCAGCCAGCGTCACCCGACGCAAACAGCAGCGGTTGTTGCATGCCGCCGCCGTGTGGTTGGCACAGCGAGGTGCCAGCTTTGACACAGTGGATTGCCGTTTTGACGTGCTGGCAATTACAGGTGAACAGTTCGACTGGCTCCCTAACGCCTTTGCCGCACAGGGATAACATTTTTACCACTCAGGGATATCTTAATTCCTTGATGGCCTTCAATTTACGTAGGTTAATTCAACGTGCTGGATAGAATAAAAGTTTGTTTTACCGAGAGTATTCAAACGCAGATTGCAGCGGCAGAAGCCTTGCCAGACGCCATTTCCCGTGGCGCGATTGCGATGGTGCAGTCTCTGCTAAACGGCAACAAAATTCTGTGCTGCGGTAACGGAACATCAGCAGCCAATTCGCAGCATTTTGCTGCCAGCATGATTAACCGCTTTGAAGCAGAGCGCCCCAGCTTACCGGCTATCGCACTTAATGCGGATAATGTGGTCTTAACTGCGATAGCGAATGACCGCTTGCATGAAGAGGTCTATGCCAAACAAGTCAGAGCGTTAGGCCAAGCTGGCGACGTACTGCTGGCCATTTCAACCCGTGGCAACAGCCGCGATATTGTTAAAGCCGTAGAGTCTGCCGTTACCCGCGACATGACGATTGTCGCGCTGACCGGCTACGATGGCGGAGAACTGGCCGGGCTGCTCGGGCCGCAGGATGTGGAAATTCGCATCCCGTCACACCGCAGCGCCCGTATTCAGGAAATGCACATGCTGACAGTAAATTGCCTGTGCGATTTAATTGATAACACACTTTTTCCACACCAGAACGATTGAAGGAGCACTACATGAGGATAAGTTCTGCATTTGCCGTGCTGTCTATCGCCCTGCTGCTACAAGGCTGTGTCGGGGTTGTTGCTGTTGGCAGTGCCGTGGCAACCAAAACGGCCACGGACCCGCGTACCGTAGGCACGCAGGTTGACGATGGCACACTGGAAGTCCGCGTGACGAATGCAATCAGCAAAGACGAGCAGTTGAAAAAAGAGGCTCGTATCGTTGCAACGGCTTATCAGGGGAAAGTATTGTTAACAGGGCAAGCACCGAGCACAGAAATGGCAAGCCGGGCTAAACAAATCGCCCTCGGCGTGGACGGGGCAGCCGAAGTCTACAACGAGATACGCCAAGGCACGCCGGTTTCAATGGGAACCGCCTCCATGGATACCTGGATCACCACCAAAGTGCGCTCACAGATTCTGGCAAGCGACACGGTTAAATCCTCTAACGTCAAAGTCACAACGGAAAACGGCGAAGTCTTCCTGTTAGGTCTGGTGACACAGCGTGAAGGCACCTCTGCCGCAGAGATCGCCAGTAAAGTTGGCGGCGTGAAGCACGTCACGACGGCCTTCACCTACCTGCAATAACGCGCTTTTTTCTTTAAAAAACAAAAAACCGCTGATGACAACATCAGCGGTTTTTTTATTTCTGCACTTTTTATCCCGATTCAGGGACGCATATCTTTGCCTGATGAGGCCGAGGCTCAAGGAAATTATGGCGTAACAGGGTTAAGCAGCCAGAGTGCGCGGCGAGTTTCAACGCTGATGTGACTCGGTTCTTTATCGCGCGCACCAGCTTCACCGGTGAGCAATTCTGCAAAGCCTGCCTGCCTGATTTGCGTCTGATAACGCGGCGTGTTCGAACCACGCTCCGCCTGCAATAACAGCGGGATAAGACGGCTGCTTTGCCTGTCCATCGTTTTGCGCGGCCACGCCTTGTTTTCATCCAGATACGGTGCCATAAAATCCAGCGCCTTTATCACACTGCTTCCCTTTGGCGTGTGGTACTGCCAGATATTCTCGCCGACGCGGGAAGCCAGAATAGCCATATCCGTTATCGCCTGAAGGTTGAAGTAGCTGTAATGGAAAGAACGGGTACGCGCCAATTCTTCCGGCTGAGCCCCATCCGGTTGCAGCTGGTGATCCAATTTTTCCCGCTGTAACTGCGCCATGGATTTCACCACGTCGATTTTCCCCAGATACCAGGCGATCCCCGCAACCTGTACCGTATACCAGCTACCGTGGTTGTTCTGGGCCGTTGCCTCTTTTTTCCCCAGCTTGCTGGTTTGCAACCAGTGCAGATAATCACTCATCCATGTCTGCATCTGCTGTTCATCCTGCGCCGTCCAGCCTGGGGCGTGACGCAGCATAATCAGCGAATCGACGATGCGGGTGGAAAAATAGCGCCCGTCCAGCACGCCCGAGCCTCTGCCCGGCGCGATGCCCGGCACGCCTTGCGCGAAGTCGAGGTTAGGGTTCATGCGCGTCTCGGGGTCGATAAACCAGGTACGGATCATCGACATGGCTTTGTCGGCATAAGCCTGTTTGCCAGAGAAATACCACGCTAGCGTCAACGCCTGCGTTTGGGCAGTAAATTTTGCCAGCCTTACCCCATCGGTCTCCTCATCCTTGCTGGCAGGGTTTACCTGCCCATCACGACGAATCCAAGGCAAACCATCAGCTTTGTCGGGATCGGGCCACCAGTAGGCGCTGAGGCTCAAATAATCATGCTTTGAACCACTGGGTGGCGTGGATTTCTTTTCCGTCACGCTGGGGTTATTTATTTTCAGCGCGCGGTCGGCTTCCGAAATAAGCTGCTCGTACGCCATTCGCGTCTGCGGCTTTTCCGTTTTCTGCTGTAGCTGCTGTTTTACTGCGGATAGCTGAGACTGCTGCAAGAAGGCGTAGGGATTATCGGGGGATGACGCTTTAGGCTCCGCGTCCGCACGGGCAACGGAAGCCACACAACATAATGCAACCAGTAAACCTGACCAATAACGTAACCGCATACTTTCTCCTGATGTCGAAAACACGACCGTTAACGCGAAAATTTCTCGGTATAGTAAACGAACAAAGCGACTTAATTCAGGTTGTTATCTCGCAAAAATGCGTCGCCGCCCATCTGCCTCATCTGGCGCAAAATCCACTGCTGGCGTTGAATAACATAGCCGGAGGGCGCATTCACACGAAAGCGAATGGGGTTTGGTAGCACCGCCGCGAGCAAAGCGGATTCACTTGCCGTCAGCCTGCTGGCAGGCTTGTTGAAATAACGTCTGGCGGCCGCTTCCACGCCAAAGATGCCGGGGCCAAATTCAGCGATATTCAGATACACGGTCAGAATTCGCCGTTTCGTCCAGACCAGCTCAACCCCGGTGGTAATACCCGCTTCAAGCCCCTTGCGCACCCAGCTACGTCCATCCCACAGAAACAGGTTCTTCACCATCTGCTGCGAGAGCGTAGAGGCTCCGCGAATCCGCTGCGTGTTGCGCTCGTTGTGCTTCAGTGCCTGACCGATCGCATCCAGGTCGAAGCCCCAATGCTGAGGGAATTTTTGGTCTTCCGCCGCTATTACCGCCAGCGCCATTTCCGGGGCGATCTCCTCCATCGAAACCCAGTCAGAATGAGCAACGTAGGAGAATTCGCCTCTCAGCCATGCGCTGATCTGCCTATCGGCCATCACCGCAGAGAACGGCACAGGCAGGAAGGAAAACAGCAGGATGCCAGCCAGCCACGCACCGATGACAACCAACAGACTCCGAACAATCAGGCGCTTCAGCCACGTGAATAAGCCTCCACGCCCTCGGTTCCACCTCATTCGGTGAGATCCAATACGCGTGCCACAAGCTTATCAATGCCTTGTGCCGCTTCGCTGATGGAATTAGCCAGCATATAGGCCGGTGTGGTTACGATTTTATGTTCCGCATCGACCACGATATCATCGACCGGACAAACCACGTGGATACCGCCCATCTCGTCGACGGCTTCAGCGGTATCAATATCGTTACCAATGGTTACGCGAACAGGTACACCCAAAATCGTCGGTAGCAGTGCGGGTGAGATGCAAATAAAACCAATTGGTTTATTTTGCTTATAAATTTCCTGTGTGAGCAATTGCAGCGTTTCATCAATCTGACACGCCGTTCCCTGCGTCGCGAAGTCACTTAAATTTTTCGCCGCGCCAAAACCACCCGGCACAATCAGCGCATCTAAATCTTGTGCATGTGCTGCAGAAAGCGGCTGGATTTTTCCTCTGGCGATCCGTGCTGATTCTGCTAAAACGTTGCGATTCTCACCAGTTACGTCACCTGTCAGGTGATTAACCACCTGTAATTGTGGTTTATCTGGCGCAAAGCAAACCGCTTGCGCGCCCGCGCGATCCAGCGCAAGTAACGTCAATACGGCTTCATGAATCTCGGAACCGTCATAAACACCACAGCCACTAAGGACAATGCCGACTCGTTTCATCATCTTTTCCTTCATTTCATTACATCAACTAATTGATTTTTTAATTGACAAACACTAATCTACATCACACATTTTAATGATTCTTGTAACAAAGATTTCTACATTTGCTATTTTGTTGCTTGATGAAGATGTACAGTAGCTAGGTTTTAGTCGTTGTTGTAAGTTGTAGTCGTTAAGAGCAACGTTGTAGTTGTTAAGAACATAGTTAAGACACGAATATCCGCACTTGCGAGTTTACAAACCCTGAGATCTAAATGCAGGTGCATGTTTTCCCTGGTGTTGGCGCATAATTCGCGCACCCCGGCTTCGGTCGGGGTCATTTTTTTCTACCGTATGAAAACGTGCAAAGCCCTCGCATCCCCATCCCCCTAGAATCGTAAACATCACCCAATCTGCCGCTGTTGGCACTTTTTGCATGATATCGCGCAAGACGAAAACAAATTGTCTACCCGTTTTGCTCGCCACGTCCTTGTGGCCGCAACAGACCGTATCAGGATTCTTTTTCGGCTTTTGCTACCCAATCACGCAGTACCTGAACGTCATGACGCCAGTCGTGCTTAAGCTCATCAACCCATTCCTGCACGTTATCCCACCATGCCGGTAGCGATGAGGTCTGAATCTGCTGGGCGACTTGTTGCAGATGCCGTAATCCAACAGAACCCGCCGCCCCTTTGATTTTGTGCCCTTCTTCCGTAATGCCTTTCTGGTCGCGCGCTGTCATATTGGAATCCAGAATTGCCAGATAGCCCGGCATCATCTGTTCAAACATCTCCAGACTCTGGTGGATCAATTTCGGCCCCACCAAATCCAGATACTGTTCCAGCATCGGGATATCCAGCAGATCTTCTTCTGCGTTTGCCATGTCATCCTCCTCCTCAACCATCGGTTCTTCCGTCCACACCGTATGCGTGTCCCAGAACTGTTTGATGACAGCCGTCAGCGCAGGCACCGACAGCGGCTTACTGAGCACGTCGTCCATACCCGCATCCAGATATTCACGTTTATCTTTCAGTACGTTCGCCGTCAGCGCCACCAGCGGCGGCATGCTGCGTTTGCCATAGCGTGAACGCAGCTGACGCGCCACGTCCAGACCGGTCATATCCGGCAGTTGGATATCGAGCAGAACCAGGTCGAACTCATCGGGATCGAACATATCCAACGCTTCCTGCCCGGTCATGGCGACATCCACGCTATTACCCAATTTTTCCAGTACCGAACGCGCGACGACGACGTTGAGCTCAATATCCTCCACCAGCAGAACGTGCAGCGCTGGTAGCGGCAAATCGTCGTCGTCCAGACAGCTTCCCGCTTCATCGACGCTCGGTGCCGTCACGGTCAGAGTGAAACAGGATCCCTTGCCTTGCGTGCTGGAAACCTGGATATCGCCTCCCATGTTCTGTGCCAGACGCTTCGACACCGCCAGACCGATTCCCGTACCCGTTGCGGGCTTTCCGCCGTGCTGGTCTTTGACCTGATAATACATGGCGAAGATTTTTTCCAGCTCATCCGCCGGAATGCCCATCCCGGAATCTTCCACTTCAAAGCGCAGACGATCGCCTTTTTCATGCCAGACGCGCACCACAATTTCGCCTTTTTTGCCGTTCTCACCCTTCGGCGTGAATTTCACCGCGTTACTAAGCAGGTTCCACAAAATCTGCCGCAGGCGCGTTCCATCAGTAATGACTTTCTGCGGCAAAGGCTGATGCTGGTCCATAATCAGCTTCAGGCCTTTCGGTTCCGCCAGCAGGCCGCCGAGGTTTTCCAGATCCACCAGAAAACCGGTGAAATCAATCGGCTGGTTATCCAGTTGCACCTTACGGCGCTCCTGTTTGTCCATCTCAATCACGTCGTTAAAGATATTGCCCAGCGTGATCGCGCTGACGTGGATGGTTTTCAGGTATTTTTGCTGCTCAGGGTCAAGTTGCGTATCCAGCAGGATGCGACTTAACCCGACAATGCCATTAAGCGGCGTACGAAGCTCGTGGCTGATTGTTGAGATAAAAGTGGTCTTCTCCCTACTGGCGTTCTCTAACGCGTCCTGGTAACGCTTACGCTCCGTTATATCGCGTCCAAATCCCATCAGCCCGTGACGTTTGCCCATCCGGTCATAAAACGGCACCTTGCGCAGCTCAAAACAGGCTTTACGGCCATCGGGATACACCAGCCATTGTTCATAGGTCAGAGAAACGTTGTGGCGGAACACTTTTTCGTCCGTTTCCATCACTTTCTCGGCAATATCGGGGGAGTAAACATCTTGCGGCGTCAGACCAATAAGCTGCTTCTGGCTTTTGCCCACCAGCAGTTCCATCGCACGGTTGCAGCCTGAGAATTCTTTATCTTCGTTACGGTAGTAAACCAAATCCGGCGAGGCATCGAGGAATGAACGCAGCAGCGCAGATTGCTGCTCCAGCTCAATCTGCGCCTGTTCACGGCGGGACATCTCTTCTTTGAGTCGGCTCATCACCAGCGCGCGCGCGTCTTCCGCTTTGATACGGTCGGCGATTTCCTGATTGAGCTGCGCGATATTCTCCTGAAGCTGCGCATTCAGCTCCAGATCCCGATGGCGCATTTCTTCCAGCTTTGCCACCAGCTTCGCCAGCCGCTGGCGCGACTCTTCGAGCTGTTCCACCACCACGGAGAGAAAATAAACGGCCCAGGGCGTAATCAACAGCCCGAAGAAAATGGAGCGGACCACGTCGATATTTTCGACTTCCCCGCTGAGCAACAGGGTGACGGCCATTTGCACCACCATCGCCAGCAGCACCAATACCGAGGCCAGCAGCAGTGAAAAACGAACAAGCCCCAGTTTTACCATCAAATCAACATAGTACTGCGCCAACAGACGAATTTGCTTCATAGCGATTTCCCTTAGTCACCCACCCGCGCATCATAACGTAAAACGACGGCTTATACGGTGCTGCCGCACAGATTCACGGCACAGCATTAGCCGCCAATGCCCTGCGGCACATTACCTATCAGCATAGCGGTAAGGCGTTCCCAGCGCGGAACCCTGTACGCCATGCGTTTGCAGATAGCGATCCAGCTCCACCATGCCCGTCCAGCGGTTTTCACACCAAAGCGGTGCCAGAAGCGTCGGGCGGCGGGCGCTGGCGGAAATGCGGTGATAAATCACCTCCGGCGGCGTATGGCGGATCATCTCTCCTGCTATCTCCACGTAGCGGTCCAGTGCCAGCTCTGGCAGCCTTCCCGCTCGCCAGGCCTTCGCCATCGTGCTGCCTTCCACGATATGGAGAGGATGAAGCTTAATACCCTCCACGCCGGTTTCAACCACCTGCTTCAGCGTCGATAAGCAGTGCTGTGCGTCATCTCCCGGTAAACCCACAATCAGATGACTACACACTTTCAGGCCGCGTTCACGCGCGCGGCGGGTGGTTTCCTGATAGCAGGCGAAATCATGACCGCGATTAATCCGGTGCAGCGTTTTGTCACACGCGCTTTGCAGGCCCAGTTCCAGCCAAACCTCGTAGCCCTGTTCATGATAGCGGGACAGCAAATCCAGCACCGCATCGGGCACGCAGTCGGGGCGAGTGCCCACGCAAATCCCCACCATTTCGGCCTGCTTCAACGCTTCCTGATACATGTTTTCCAGCACCTGAACCTCGGCATAAGTGCTGGTATACGCCTGAAAATACGCCAGATACCGTTTGGCCCGGTTCACCTTTCCCGCCTGCGCTTCCAACTGCTGCGCGATGCTGCGTTGCTGCATCTGCTCATCGGCAAACGAGGCCACATTACAGAACGTGCAACCGCCCCGCCCCAGCGTGCCATCACGGTTTGGGCAGTTAAACCCGCCGTGCAGCGTCAGCTTGTGGATCTTCTCGCCATAGCGACGTTGAAGATTTCCGCCAAACATATTGATTAATTTTTGCAATTGCATATTCTAACCTGCTCCCTTGAGGAACAGCAGACTACCTTTCTCTCGCTCCCTTCGCGATGACCGCGATCAATCACACACATCCCAATGAAATGCATTTTTATTCGCTTTTAGTGAAAATAAACTCACGTCAGTGCTAATTAATTTTTCTTATCCCGCATGCTCGCTTAATGAAAAGATGAAGCAATACTTAAAAATAGTTTCATGAAATCTAAAAGTAGTCATATACAGCATAATATGCTACGACGCAGAGAGAACGCAGCATGGATAAGGGTTCCCGCGCTTTTGTATAGTGATACAGCTCACACTTCAATTAAACCCCATATCCATTTATCGAGATAGTTTTTCTAAAAAAATCATTATCTTTCATAGGTATAATTAAAAATTATCGCTTATCAGCACATTTTACACAGGTATTTGACCTGAACAGGCTTTCTCGCTAATTTGGGGATCCGCTGGAAGCTTTCCTGACGGGTTCACGACTCGTCATATTTATGCAGTAAATGAAGACTCCCTCTAAAAACAAGTCATTTACCACTTGTGAGACCGTCACGAGAGGCCGAAGAAGAGAGCGTAATACTAGCCGCTCAACGCCACGGTGCTTTCTCGCAGTAGGTTGTGAGAGTCACACAGAGCCTGGGGAGGTTCACTAACATGTTGTACGATGCATCCCAAGAGAGAGATAACTGTGGTTTCGGATTAATCGCCCATATAGAAGGTGAGCCAAGCCATAAAGTAGTGCGTACTGCCATTCACGCACTCGCACGCATGCAGCACCGTGGCGCAATCCTTGCTGACGGCAAGACTGGCGACGGCTGCGGTTTATTACTTCAGAAGCCCGATCGTTTCTTTCGTCTGGTGGCGGAAGAGCACGGCTGGCGTTTAGCCAAAAACTACGCCGTTGGCATGATGTTTCTCAATCAGGACGAAGAGCTGGCTCGCGCCACACGTCGGATTGTAGAAGAAGAGTTGCAGAACGAAACGCTGTCCGTACTCGGCTGGCGTGAAGTTCCGACCAACCCGGATGTACTGGGGGAAATTGCCCTGTCGTCCATGCCGCGTATTGAGCAAATTTTCGTTAACGCCCCGGCTGGCTGGCGTCAACGTGATATGGAACGTCGCCTGTTCATGGCGCGTCGTCGTATCGAAAAACGCATTGAAGATAAAGAGTTCTACGTTTGTAGTTTCTCCAATCTGGTCACGATCTATAAAGGTCTGTGCATGCCGGCGGATCTGCCGCGCTTCTACCTCGATCTGGCCGATCTGCGTCTGGAATCGGCAATTTGCCTGTTCCACCAACGTTTCTCAACCAACACCGTTCCACGCTGGCCGCTGGCGCAGCCGTTCCGCTATTTGGCGCACAACGGCGAGATCAACACCATCGCTGGTAACCGTCAGTGGGCACGCGCGCGTGCTTACAAGTTCAAAACGCCGCTGATCCCGGATTTGCAGGATGCCGCGCCGTTCGTCAACGAAACCGGCTCTGACTCCAGCTCACTGGATAACATGCTGGAACTGTTCCTGAGCGGCGGGATGGATATCATCCGTGCCATGCGCCTGCTGGTTCCGCCAGCCTGGCAGAACAACCCGGATATGGATCCTGAACTGCGTGCCTTCTTCGACTTTAACTCCATGCACATGGAGCCGTGGGATGGCCCGGCCGGTATCGTGATGTCCGACGGGCGCTATGCTGCCTGTAATCTGGATCGTAACGGCCTGCGCCCTGCGCGCTACGTCATCACCAAAGACAAGCTGATCACCTGTGCGTCTGAAGTCGGTATCTGGGATTACCAGCCGGATGAAGTGGTTGAAAAAGGCCGCGTCGGTCCGGGCGAACTGATGGTGATCGACACCCGCAGCGGTCGTATCCTGCACTCCGCCGAGACCGATGACGATCTGAAAAGCCGTCACCCTTACAAAGAGTGGATGGAGAAAAACGTTAAGCGTCTGGTGCCGTTTGAAGAGTTGCCAGACGATCAGGTCGGCAGCCGTGAATTCGACGATGAGCTGCTGGAGACCTTCCAGAAACAGTACGGTTACAGCAGCGAAGAGCTGGATCAGGTCATCCGCGTGCTGGGCGAGAACGGTCAGGAAGCCACGGGGTCGATGGGCGATGACACGCCGTTCGCCGTGCTGTCCAGCCGTCCACGCATCATCTATGACTACTTCCGTCAGCAGTTCGCGCAGGTGACCAACCCGCCGATCGATCCGCTGCGTGAAGCGCATGTGATGTCGCTGGCGACCAGTATTGGTCGCGAGATGAACGTTTTCTGTGAAGCGGAAGGTCAGGCTCACCGTCTGAGCTTTAAATCACCGATCCTGCTTTACTCCGACTTCACACAGCTGACGTCGCAGGATGAGCTGCACTATCGCGCCGACACGTTGGATCTGACGTTTGATCCGTCGCAGCAAACGCTGCAACAGACAATCGAGAAGCTGTGTGACGAAGCAGAAAGCAAAGTCAGAGACGGTGCCGTGCTGCTGGTGCTCTCCGACCGTGGCATTAGCGAATCACGCTTGCCTGTCCCTGCGCCGATGGCCGTCGGTGCCGTTCAGCGCCGTCTGGTCGAAAAGAGCCTGCGCTGTGATGCCAACATCATTGTCGAAACCGCCAGCGCGCGCGACCCGCACCACTTTGCCGTGCTGTTAGGCTTTGGTGCGACGGCTATCTATCCTTACCTCGCCTACGAAACGCTGGCGCGGATGGTGGATAACCACACGATCGACAAACCTTATCGTGCCGTGATGCTGAACTACCGTAACGGCATCAATAAAGGCCTGTACAAGATTATGTCCAAAATGGGTATCTCGACGATTGCGTCTTATCGCTGTTCCAAGCTGTTTGAAGCCGTGGGCCTGCACAAAGACGTGTCGACGCAATGCTTCCTGGGCGTCGTCAGCCGCATCGGCGGTGCAAACTACAGCGACTTCGAACAGGATCTGTTGAACCTGTCTAAGCGTGCCTGGCTGAAACGTAAAACGCTGGAACAGGGCGGCCTGCTGAAATTTGTTCACGGCGGCGAATACCATGCCTACAACCCGGATGTCGTCACCACGCTGCAAACCGCGGTGAAAACCGGGGAGTACAGCGATTACGAGCAATACGCCAAACTGGTTAACGAGCGTCCAGCAGCGACCTTACGCGACCTGCTGGCACTGAAACCGCAAGAAGGCGCGGCTATCGCGATCGACAGCGTTGAACCCGCTTCTGAAATGTTCAAACGCTTCGATACCGCGGCCATGTCCATCGGTGCGCTCAGCCCTGAAGCCCATGAATCGCTGGCAGAGGCGATGAACGGACTGGGCGGTTTCTCCAACTCCGGTGAAGGCGGCGAAGATCCGGCGCGTTACGGCACCAATAAAGTGTCCCGTATCAAGCAGGTTGCTTCTGGCCGCTTTGGTGTGACGCCAGCCTATCTGGTTAACGCCGATGTGATTCAGATTAAAGTGGCGCAGGGCGCGAAGCCGGGCGAAGGCGGTCAGTTACCGGGTGATAAAGTCACGCCGTACATTGCTCGTCTGCGTTATTCCGTGCCGGGCGTGACGCTGATTTCACCACCGCCGCATCACGATATTTACTCTATCGAAGATCTGGCACAGCTGATTTTCGATCTGAAGCAGGTCAACCCGAAAGCGATGATTTCGGTAAAACTGGTGTCCGAACCGGGCGTCGGAACTATCGCTACAGGCGTTGCCAAAGCGTACGCCGATTTGATCACCATTGCTGGCTACGACGGCGGCACGGGTGCCAGCCCGCTGTCCTCCGTGAAATACGCGGGCTGTCCGTGGGAGCTGGGTCTGGTTGAAACGCAACAGGCTTTGGTCTCCAACGGTCTGCGTCACAAAATCCGCCTTCAGGTGGACGGTGGCTTGAAAACCGGTCTGGATATCGTCAAAGCGGCGATTCTGGGTGCAGAAAGCTTCGGCTTCGGCACCGGACCAATGGTTGCGCTGGGCTGTAAATACCTGCGTATCTGTCACCTGAATAACTGTGCGACAGGTGTTGCAACGCAGGATGAGAAACTGCGCCGCGATCACTACCACGGCCTGCCTGAGCGTGTAACCAACTACTTCCACTTCATCGCGCATGAAACTCGCGTGCTGATGGCAGAACTGGGCGTCAGCCGTCTGGTGGATCTGATTGGTCGTACCGACTTGCTGGTTGAGCTGGACGGTTTCAGTGCGAAACAGAACAAGCTGGATCTGTCGCCGCTGCTGCACGCTGCACAGCCTCAGCCGGGCAAAGCGCTGTACTGCACTGAAAGCAATCTGTCGTTCGATAAAGGCTTGCTGAACAAAGAGCTTCTGGCGCAGGCACAGCCGCACATCGATGCGAAACAGGGTAAAGCGCTCTACTTCGACATCCGTAACACCGATCGCTCCGTCGGCGCGACGCTGTCCGGTGCAATTGCCGAGAAACATGGCGATCAAGGGCTGGCAGGCGATCCAATTAAAGCGCACTTCTCCGGTACCGCAGGACAGAGCTTTGGCGTCTGGAACGCCGGCGGCGTAGAGCTGAAATTAACTGGCGATGCCAACGACTACGTGGGCAAAGGCATGGCAGGCGGCAGTATCTCCGTGCGTCCTCCAGTCGGTTCTGCCTTCCGCAGCCACGAAGCCAGCATCATCGGTAACACCTGCCTCTACGGCGCTACCGGCGGTAAGCTGTTTGCCGCGGGCCGTGCAGGTGAGCGTTTCGCCGTACGTAACTCCGGCTGTATCACCGTGGTAGAAGGCATCGGCGATAACGGCTGTGAATACATGACAGGCGGTATCGTCTGCGTACTGGGTCGTACTGGCGTGAACTTTGGCGCAGGTATGACTGGTGGATTCGCCTACGTGCTGGATGAAGACGGTGAATTCCGCAAACGCGTTAACCCGGAACTGGTGGAAGTGCTGGATGTCGAAGAACTGGCTATCCATGAAGAACATCTTCGTGGCCTGATCACCGAGCATGTACAGAATACCGGTTCACACCGCGGAGAAGAGATCCTCGCTAACTGGCCGACCTGGGCACCGAAGTTTGCTCTGGTGAAACCGAAGTCAAGTGATGTGAAGGCATTGTTGGGTCACCGTAGTCGTTCCGCAGCCGAGCTGCGGGTTCAGGCGCAGTAAGAGGTCATCATGAGTCAGAATGTTTACCAGTTTATCGACTTACAGCGCGTTGATCCGCCCAAGAAGCCGCTGAAGATTCGTAAAATTGAATTTGTTGAGATCTACGAGCCGTTCTCAGAAAGCCAGTCCAAAGCCCAGGCAGACCGCTGCCTGGCGTGCGGTAACCCTTACTGTGAGTGGAAGTGTCCGGTACATAACTACATCCCGAACTGGCTGAAGCTGGCGAACGAAGGCCGCATTATCGAAGCGGCTGAGTTATCGCACCAGACCAACAGCCTGCCGGAAGTCTGCGGTCGCGTATGCCCGCAGGACCGTCTGTGTGAAGGGTCTTGTACGCTGAATGATGAATTCGGCGCGGTCACCATCGGCAACATCGAACGCTATATCAATGATAAAGCGATAGAGATGGGCTGGAAGCCAAGCGTTGCCAACGTCAAACCGACCGGCAAACGCGTCGCCATCATTGGCGCAGGCCCTGCTGGGCTGGCGTGTGCTGACGTGTTGGCACGCAGTGGTGTACAGGCTGTCGTGTTCGATCGTCATCCTGAGATCGGTGGCCTGCTGACCTTCGGTATCCCTTCTTTCAAGCTCGAAAAAGAAGTGATGGTGAAACGTCGTGAGATCTTCACCGAGATGGGCATCGAATTCCGTCTGAATACCGAAGTTGGTAAAGACGTGCAGATGAAAGCGCTGCTGGACGAGTACGATGCAGTCTTCCTCGGCGTCGGCACCTATCAGTCTATGCGTGGCGGATTGGACAATGAAGACGCTCAGGGTGTCTACGATGCGCTGCCGTTCCTGATCGCTAACACCAAGCAGCTGATGGGCTTTGAAGCCGCAGTAGACGAGCCTTACATCAGCATGCAAGGTAAACGCGTTGTGGTGCTGGGCGGTGGTGATACCGCGATGGACTGCGTGCGTACCTCGATTCGTCAGGGCGCAACGCACGTTACCTGTGCCTATCGTCGTGATGAAGAGAACATGCCGGGCTCCAAGCGCGAAGTGAAAAACGCGCGTGAAGAAGGCGTCGAGTTCAAATTCAACCTGCAACCGTTAAGCGTCGAGATCAATGGCGCGGGCAAAGTGTGCGGCGTGAAAATGGCACGTACTGCGCTGGGCGCACCGGATGCCAACGGCCGTCGTCGTCCTGAAATCGTAGAGGGTTCCGAGCACGTACTGGAAGCCGATGCGGTCATCATGGCGTTTGGCTTCCGTCCGCACAAAATGGCGTGGCTGGCAGAACATGACGTCAAGCTGGACGACCAAGGTCGCATTGTCGCACCTGAAAGTTGCGATAACGCGTTCCAGACCAGCAACCCGAAAATCTTTGCGGGTGGCGATGCAGTACGCGGTTCCGATCTGGTGGTTACCGCCATCGCAGAAGGCCGTAAAGCCGCTGACGGTATCATGAACTATCTGGAAGTGTAAGAACGACCCACTTCTCTTAAGGGCAGCGTAGGCTGCCCTTTTCTTTTTTAGTCTTTACCAGATTCGTCTTTACCGGAATACAGCGCAATCACCTCCTGCTCTGTCAGCATCGGCGTCTTTTCCGCAAACGAGTAGTAGCTCGGTTTGTTATCGATATAAATCTGCGTGACCATCTTCTTGTTGGCTTCGTCGGCAAAAAAACCTGCTGGAATTTCATAAGCATCCGTACCGCGCAGACGGTAAAACAGATGTGTGCCGCACACGCGGCAAAACGCGCGTTCGGCCCATTCCGATGACTGCCATACCGTAATGTTTTCTTCGCCTTCTATTTTAATCGCCGGATCTTTGCACTCCACCGCCATGAGCGGCCCTCCGCCCCACGTCTGACACATACCACAATGGCAGACAGCCACTTCACTGACAGAATGCGTCGTGGAAATCGTCACCCCGCCGCATAAACAACGACCTTGATGCATAGCTCCCTCTCCTAATGTTCTGCCTTCTGGAATCGCAATATCCCATAAACAGGGAATATCGCCGCTGGTTTCGGTTATAGCATAGGTGATATACGCCTTTGCTCTTACTCTCAGGAAGTCGGACAGCGCTCAACTTTCATCGATATTTCCCTAAACCATCGATAGTTCCCTAAACGCCGTGGTCAGAAGCTGAAGTGAACCGTAGCAGCCGGTAGCGATCCACCCCATACGGAATATCACACCAAACAGGCTAATAAAACCTTCGTCTTTCCACTGGGTTCTAAAGAACCTTTCGTAATAAATCCTGCAATATCACGTTAACGACCTACACTTACCTCCGGCATTAACTTGTCTTTATTGAGATTGGATTTCATTAAGGAGGAAGGAACTATGACAGTCGAAGTGGCTCTTGTAACAGGAGCCGGTCAAGGAATTGGTCGCGCTATTGCTCTCAGACTGGCGGCAGACGGTTTTGCCGTCGCCATCGTGGACTATAACCAAGAAACCGCACACAGCGTGGCGCAGGAAATCGAAAAATCCGGCGGGCAGGCCATCGCACTACAGGCGGACATCGCGGATCGTGAAGCGGTTTTCGCCGCCGTTGCCGCAACCAAAAAGCGTTTTGGTGACTTTAACGTCATCGTCAATAACGCTGGTGTTGCCCCTTCAACCCTGATTGAAGACATCACGCCAGACGTTGTCGATCGCGTTTATAACATCAACGTCAAAGGCGTTATCTGGGGCATTCAGGCTGCGCTCGATGCCTTCAAATCTCTGGGACACGGCGGAAAAATCATCAATGCCTGCTCGCAGGCCGGGCATGTGGGCAACCCCGAACTTGCCGTCTACAGCTCAAGTAAATTCGCAGTGCGTGGCTTAACGCAAACGGCCGCACGCGATTTAGCGCCGCTGGGTATCACGGTCAACGGTTACTGTCCGGGTATCGTAAAAACACCAATGTGGGATGAAATCGATCGGAAGATCTCCGAATCCGCAGGGAAACCGCGTGGCTATGCGACGGAAGAGTTCGCCAAACGCATCACGCTGGGCCGCCTTTCCGAACCGGAAGATGTCGCTGCCTGCGTGTCCTATCTGGCCAGCCATGATTCCGACTATATGACGGGGCAGTCGCTATTGATTGATGGCGGAATGGTGTTCAGTTAACCGCATAGTCCGCGAACAACGGGAATAAGAAAGGGCACCACAAGGGTGCCCTTAAACATTACTTCACGACCCGTAGCGACGGTCGGCCACCTTTAGGCGGCTGTGGTGGTTCATCATCAGAACCCGAGCCATCGTCAGGCGCTTCAGAATCAGGTGAGCTATCGACAATCGACATGACCGTCCCTGAAGCGGGTGCGCCTTCCTGAAAGTCTTCATACTCACCTGCAGATTCGTAAGCAGGTTCGGACTCAAACATCGTTCCAGCCCCGTTCTCACGTGCATAAATCGCCATGACGGCCGCCATCGGCACATAAACCTGACGCGGTACGCCGCCAAAACGGGCATTGAAACGAACGCTGTCATCAGCTAACTCAAGGCCGCCAACAGCGCGCGGTGCGATATTCAGCACGATCTGGCCGTCACGGGCGAACTCCATCGGCACCATAACATCCGGCAGAGTGACATCTACCACCAGATGAGGCGTTAATTGGTTATCCAGTAACCAATCATAAAAAGCCCGTAATAAATACGGACGACGCGGAGACAGTTGAGACAACGCCATACGGTTTAACCTCGGGTTTGCAAACGCATTTCACGTTCCACTTCCGTCAGGGAAGCCAGGAACGCATCACGCTCAAAGACGCGAGTCATGTAGCCTTTCAGCTCTTTCGCGCCCGAACCACTCAGTTCAATGCCTAACTGCGGCAGACGCCACAGCAGCGGAGCCAGATAGCAATCCACCAGGCTGAACTCTTCGCTCATGAAATAAGGCGCTTCATTGAACACGGGGGCAATGGCCAGCAGTTCTTCACGCAATTGCTTACGCGCTGCATCCGCTTCCTGAGCGCTGCCGTGCGTAATTTTCTTCAGCAAAGAATACCAGTCGCTCTCAATGCGGTGCATCATCAGGCGGCTGTTACCGCGCGCAACCGGATAGACAGGCATTAACGGAGGATGAGGAAAACGTTCATCCAGATACTCCATGATAATACGTGATTCATAGAGCGTCAGTTCACGATCGACCAGCGTTGGCACGGAACCGTAAGGATTGAGGTCAATAAGATCCTGAGGCAGATTATCCATGTCTACCTGCTCAATCTCGACACTCACACCCTTTTCCGCCAATACGATGCGGACCTGATGGCTAAAAATGTCGGATGGACCAGAAAACAGCGTCATTACCGAACGTTTGTTGGCAGCGACAGCCATGAAAACCTCCAAGTTTATCGAGAAAATATGGCGAATAACCGCGCAGTCAGTAACCTGCAAACCGCTATTCGAAATGCTGCTCGCCAATGTGTGTAAACGTCACCGGATAAAAATCCAGCTGTTTTAAACAGCTACACGATAGCCTACACACAGGCATAAAATCGGCGGATAGTTTATCAGATTTTGTTCGTTTTGTGGGGATATAAGCGGATAATCTTATTTAACAAAATGATAAATAAGTGTTTTTTTATTAAATACAAATTTTTCATTTGCAATCGCGAAGTCTAAACAACGCTGCCAGAGAATAATCTATCCCCTGCATTAGCCTGCGCTGAACAGTCAGGTCCCTGGAAGCCGACGAGGGCCGTCGGCTTCTAAGTAAGCGAAATTAAAGCACATTGACACCGTTAAGCCGGAGATTAAGGTCGTGCCGCCGTGCCATCCGGTAAGCGTGCATTCGTCCATGACGGCAATCCACCTTCAACAGGGAATTGCTTCGCTTTTTGCTCATCGATATCAATCCCTAATCCTGGCTTATCGTTCAGGTACGCGTATCCGCCTTCAATATCCGGGCAGCCGGGGAAAACGTCCCGTAACGCTTCATTCATCGGCGTATATTCTTGAATACCCAGATTAGTAATGCTCATATCAATGTGCATATTCGCAACTACGCCAACAGGTGAGATATCCCCCGGCCCATGCCAGGCGGTTCTCACACCATGAAATTCGGCGAGTGTCGCCAGTTTTTTGGCTGGCGTAATCCCACCGATCATACTGATATGGCAGCGAATAAAATCAATCAGATGATTGGTTATCAGGTGCTTATATTCGGCAACATGAACAAACAGTTCTCCCATCGCAATTGGAGTGGATGTTTGTTGGCGCATCACGCTAAGGAAATCAACATTCTCTGGAGCAACGGGGTCTTCAAGATAAAAGAGCTTGTAATCTTCCAGGGACTTCGCCATTTGCAACGCGGTAACTGGCGATACCCGCTCATGAACATCATGAATAAATTCAACATCAAACCCAATCTTATTGCGCAGATGATCGAAAAATGCCGGAATGCTTCTGGCATAAGCATCAGGATCGAAATAAATGCCGGGCGTCTTCGTTCTTGGTGAGCGCTTCGGCGTGATATTGGCTTTATCCAACTGAGTGGCAATCAGTTTGAGGTCTTCCGTCCCGGCTCCACCGTACATGCCCATCTGACAACGAACATACTGGTAGCCTTCTTCCATTGCCGCACGGATGTTATCTTCCGCCGCGACCGCATCCGCACCATCGCAATGACGATAAAGCGGAATACCGTCACGGCATTTGCCGCCCAGCAATTCATAGACCGGCAGGTTAGCGACTTTACCCTTGATATCCCACAGCGCCATATCGATAGCCGAGATCGCATTGTTCATCACCGGCCCATTGCGCCAATAGCCGCTCACGACAGCGGACTGCCAGATATCTTCAATACGAGAAGGATCTTTCCCGATAAGGAAAGGCTTCATGTACTCATTAATGGCCGCTTCAACCGCGAAAATACGTTGGGTGAAGGTTGCACATCCCAAACCGTATAAACCGTCCTGATTGGTTTCGACCTTGACGACAACCAGATCAATGCCACCCGGTGCCGTTAGAATCGTCTTTACGTTTGTTACCTTTATCATGCAAAAACTCCTGTGATAGCCACAATCAGATTATGTAGAATCTCATTTGTTGTATGACATCATATCTCTTGAGGTATTACTATCAAAAGGAAAAAATAAAAGCAACTTATATCGAAGAGAAAACAGGGAAGTACAGCAGACTGAAGGGGGTGTCACGAAAGGTAATCATTTTAATAAATTAGATAAATAGCGGATCACTACGAGGGACATTTCAGATACAAAAATATCGCGAAGTCACATCAATTGCCGATGCTATAAAGCAAGCATCAGCAGGCCGTTACTGACATAGGAATAAAGGAGAGGTAAGCGACCTGAGAAATAGGGTGATATTTACACGTTAGTTATTATCGAGGTTGTTAATCATAACAATGTTACATTCCATCGCCTGATCCAGGCATAGCTTAGCGGTTTCAACATCACGATTTTTTATCGCCATAAAAATTTTGATATGCGCATCAATACTATCCAACGTTATGCCTAGCACGCGGTTTAACTCTTCTAGATAGAAATAGTACATATTTTTCACATACTTAATTGCATGTGAAAACACTTTATTGTGCGCCGCATTGATAATCGCCATGTGGAAATCCAGGTCGGCCTGAGAGTATTTTTTATAGTCGTTTTTGTTGACCAGCATTCGGTTAAGTGCATCTTCTATAAGAGCAATATCCTCATCCGTTGCATTTTTTGCCGCCAGCTCGATGCACTTAAATTCCACCGTTTGCCGAAACACCATCATGTCCATGAATTCACCTTTCGTCAGGTGAAGAATCGGCTTGTCATTCGCCTGCATACGGAAGCTTTCAATTTCATTTGAAACAAAAGAACCTCGACCATGTTTGGTATAGATGATTCCCAGGTTTCTCAATTTTTGCACCGCACTGCGAATACTCGTTCTACTTACTTCAAAAGCTTCACTTAATTCAAACTCAGACGGTAATTTCTCACCCTGTTTCCACTCACCGCTGAGTATTTTTTTCTGCATCTTCTGATAAACGGCTTCAGCAATATTATTTCTTGGTATTGATTCTATATTGTCCATAACGCCTCAAATCAATTATTGGAATCATGATCACAAAAAAACGCTTTGACTGTTGATTGAAGTATAACAAAGCGACACCATCACTTCCACTCGTTAGTTGTATGACAACATGATGTATGACAATACTACCTCTTAAAAAATAACCTATTCACTACTCAATAATCAGTTAAGGAGTTGATAATGGATGCCGCAAAACTATTTGATCTATCAGGGAAAACTGCACTCATTACCGGTTCTGCAAGAGGCCTCGGTTTTTCCTATGCAGAAGGATTAGCATCGGCCGGTGCCGCCATTGTACTTAGTGACATCAGAGAAGAAACGCTGAACGAGGCGGTACAAAAGCTAACGGCAAAGGGCTATAACGCTAAAGGTTACGTGATTGATGTCTCAAAAGAAGACCAGATCGTCAATGCATTCAACCTGATGGATGCCGCTGGTATAGAAATCGACATTGTGATTAATAACGCAGGGATCCAACATCGTCAACCGTTAGTCGACCTCGCGCTACAGGACTGGCAGCGCGTCATGGACATTCACCTGACAGGAACATTCCTCGTGTCGCGCGAGGCTGCAATCCGTATGATAAAACGCGGCCGCGGCGGCAAATTTATCAATATCTGTTCACTGACCAGTGAACAAGCACGTCCTACCGTCGCCCCTTATACCGCCGCTAAAGGCGGAATCAAAATGTTGACGCGCTCCATGTCGGCAGAATGGGCAGAATATAACATTCAAGCGAACGCAATCGGCCCCGGCTACATACTGACTGACATGAATGAAGCCTTAATTAAAGATGTTGAGTTCGATAAGTGGGTCAAAAGTAGCAACCCAACTAAACGCTGGGGAAAAACCGAAGAACTTATCGGTACGGCTATTTTCCTGTCTGCTGATGCATCGAATTATATCAATGGTCAGGTCATCTATGTCGATGGCGGATGGTTAGCGGTACTCTGATTCTCAGGAAACTAATATTTGTCAGAGATGATTGATAAGTCAACGTGTGGTTTTAACGCTCTCCACCGCGACAAAGGAAAACCACACTATATTATTTTAGAGGTATCAAGATGAAACAAGATACGCTTACCTTTGATGCATGTATTGTTCATGGGAAAAAAGACGTAAAAGTAGAAAGTCGTGAACTGACTTATACCGAAAATGATATTGTCGTTAACGTTGAATGCGGCGGTATTTGCGGTTCAGATATTCATTATTATCATGAAGGCCATGCCGGTTTGTCTGTAATAAAACATCCCATGGTCATTGGTCACGAATTCGTTGGCAGAATTCATCAGGCCCCTGCCAATAGTCAATTAAAAGTCGGACAAAAAGTTGCGATCAATCCTTCCCAGCCTTGCAACAAATGCGACTATTGTTTGGAAGGCAAGCAGAACGAATGCGCCAGTATGCGATTCATGGGAAGCGCACAATTTAATCCGCACGTACACGGCGGGTTTGCTCAATATGTCACGGTTTCCGCGCAGCAGTGCTATCCCTATGACGAAAATGTCCCTTCGCAAATTATGGCACTGGCGGAACCAACAGCGGTTGTTATTCATGCCATCAATGTCGCAGGCAGCCTGGTCGGTAAAAAAGTCCTGGTCATCGGTGCGGGCCCTATTGGTGCCTTGACGATTGCCGCAGCGAAAGCCTCAGGCGCCGTAGAGATTGTCGCATCCGACATCAGTGAAAGGTGCAGAAACATCGCGCTGGAAATGGGAGCCGATGCCTCCGTCAATCCGCTTGATGAAAGTGCAATGGAAATCTATAACCAAAATAAAGGCTACTTTGATGTGACATTCGAGGCCAGCGGTGCGCCTGCGGCAATCGCCTCATCAGTCTTTGCGACACGCCCTAATGGTTTGATTGTACAAATTGGTATGGGACCAAGCCCTGTTCAATATCCCGTTGCACAAATGCTAGTAAAAGAACTTTCGTGGAAAGGATCATTCCGATTCATTAATGAATTTGCTACTGCGGTTAAATGGCTGGAGAAAGGCATTATAAATCCACAGCCCATTATCTCCGCTGAATATTCTTATCACGATGTTGAAAATGCATTAATTGCGGCAAGTGATAAAAATATTTCCTCAAAAGTACTCGTTAAATTTTAATAAAGATATCACCTTCAATTTTAAATCGGATTAATACGGCAAAGGAATGCTGGCAATACGCTATTGACCAAAAATCAAGATGTGGTGTTTTTCTTATTCTTCTACCGATTAATTATTTCCACATATTGTCTGGAAATGATTTTTCGTGTGTGCCACCAGGTATTTATACCTCACCACATATTGAATTAAATCTAATAATCATATGGTGACACTATGAACTCATCTCCAGTTAAGGTTAAAAGAAGCACCTCCGATCTTGCCAGGGCATCCGTTTCTGGCTGGCTCGGTACCACACTAGAATTCATGGATTTCCAGCTCTATTCTCTTGGTGCCGCGTTGGTCTTCCATGAAATTTTCTTCCCTGAACAATCGGCTGCTATGGCATTAATTCTCGCGATGGGAACCTACGGTGCAGGATACATTGCCCGTATTGTCGGTGCCGTCTTCTTCGGGAAAATGGGAGATAGAGTAGGCAGGAAAAAGGTCCTGTTTATTACCATCGCATTAATGGGCGTTTGTACCACATTAATAGGCGCACTCCCAACTTACCAGCAGGTTGGCATTCTGGCACCGATTCTATTGGTGGTGCTCAGAGTTATTCAGGGACTAGGTGCCGGTGCAGAGATCTCTGGTGCCAGTACCATGCTGGCAGAATATGCGCCTGAAGGTAAAAAAGGCATTATCGCCTCACTGGTTGCAATGGGAACCAACTGCGGAACATTGAGTGCGACGGCCATTTGGGCTGCGATGTTTTACCTCTTTAGCAATGAAGAGATCATTGATTGGGCGTGGCGTCTTCCCTTCCTTGCGAGTTTCGTGGTGATGGGGTTTGCTATCTGGTTACGTCTGAATCTGAAGGAAAGCCCGGTATTTGAAGGGGTACAAGAAACAAAAGAAGTCGCCCACCAGCACACGCCTTTTTGGTCTTTGCTAAAAGGGAAAGCGTTTTGGATTGCAACAGGCCTTCGCTTCGGACAAGCGGGGAACTCGGGCATTATCCAGACTTTCCTGGCTGGCTACATGGTACAAACACTACTATTTAGCAAGGCCGTTCCAACCGATGCCATCATGATTAGTTCAGTCATCGGCTTTCTGACAATCCCATTGATGGGGTGGCTATCAGATAGAATCGGGCGCCGCATTCCTTATATCATCCTGACGCTGGGCTCTATTCTTCTCGCTTATCCGATGATTTCAATCATCGTGAATAAAGAGCAGGCAGTTGCCACGATAACAGTATGCTTAATCCTGATTCATAACATCGCGGTGCTGGGGCAAGCCGCTATCGAAGGAATCACGATGGCAGAGATGTTCGGTTCAAAAAACCGCTTCTCCCAAATGGCAATTTCCAAAGAAATCGGTGGGTTATTCGCTACGGGGCTCGGTCCTTTGCTAGCGGGTATTTTTTGCCAAATAACAGGGTCATGGTATCCCATCGCTGTGATGCTAATTTGCTACTCCTGCATTGGCTTGCTATCTGCCCTTTTGATGCCAGAAGTCAAAGATCGCGACCTGCATGATGTAAAAAACGCAACGGAATAGCAGTAAAGGTAAACGCTAGACATAAAAAAACCCGGTGACCAGCACCGGGTTTTTTGCATTGATTTCGCTGCAAAGCAGCCAGAAATTAACGCTTGGAGAACTGAGGACGACGACGTGCTTTACGCAGACCGACTTTCTTACGTTCAACCTGACGAGCATCACGAGTAACGAAACCAGCTTTACGCAGTTCGCTACGCAGAGACTCATCATACTCCATCAGAGCGCGGGTGATACCGTGACGGATCGCACCAGCCTGACCAGAGATACCACCACCTTTAACGGTGATGTACAGATCAAATTTACCAACCATGTCGACCAGTTCAAGCGGCTGACGAACTACCATGCGGGCAGTTTCGCGACCGAAGTACTGTTCCAGACTACGCTGGTTGATAACGATGTTACCGTTGCCCGGTTTGATGAACACGCGAGCGGCGGAGCTTTTGCGGCGACCAGTGCCGTAGTATTGATTTTCAGCCATTGCCTATAATCCCGATTAAATGTCCAGAACTTGCGGTTGCTGTGCCGCGTGATTGTGCTCGGTGCCCGCGTAAACTTTCAGTTTACGGAACATAGCACGACCCAACGGGCCCTTCGGCAGCATGCCTTTAACCGCGATTTCAATCACACGCTCAGGACGGCGGGCAATCATCTCTTCAAAGGTCGCTTGTTTAATACCACCGATGTGACCGGTGTGATGATAATAAATCTTGTCAGTACGCTTGTTGCCAGTTACAGCAACTTTGTCAGCGTTCAGAACGATGATGTAATCACCCGTATCAACGTGCGGAGTGTATTCCGCTTTATGCTTGCCGCGCAGACGACGAGCCAGTTCAGTAGCGAGACGGCCTAAAGTTTTACCGTTCGCATCAACAACGTACCAGTCGCGTTTTACGGTCTCTGGTTTAGCTGTAAAAGTTTTCATTAAAAGCTTACCCAATAATTAGTTACACGTTGGTGAACACCCAAACGCTCGAAAACAGTTGAGGCTCACACGACCATCAAGTCCAGCAAACCTACCCCTTCGAATAGCCATTGCCGGCACTATAAAGTTTTTGGGAAAAAAAACTTTGTTGTAACGTGGGGTCGCAAGATTATAGAGAAGTCATTCTCAAAGATCGACCTTTTTTCACACGCAAATGACTAAAAAACCGCAGCCTGCGTTACGCCAAATGCGGCTGCCGTAAGTACTCTTCGCTTTGCATTTCCTGCAAACGGGATAAACAGCGCTGGTATTCAAATTTCAGGTGATCTCCCTGGTAGATCTCAAACATCGACGCCTGCGCAGAAATAATCAATTTGATACGGCGATCGTAGCACTCGTCCACCAGTGCCAGAAAACGGCGAGCGGTGTTCTCTTCCTTCGTTTCCATCACCGTCACATTGTGCAACAGCATCGTGTGATAGAGGCGCGACAGTGCGATGTAATCATTCTGGCTACGCGCTTCGGTGCACAGAGTGTGGAAATCAACCGCCAGCACGCCGTCACTCGCGCCAAGTGTCGATAACGGACGATGATTGATCTCCAGCACTGGCCCCGGCGTCTGCCACGGTTTCCCGGTCAGACGGGTAAACATCTGCTGCATCGCAGCATCCGTCTCTTCATTCAGCGGCGAGAGATAAAGGTGTGCCTGCGTCAGCGTACGCAGACGATAATCGATACCCGCATCAACATTACGCACTTCGCAATACTGCTTAATCAACTCAATCGCAGGCAAAAAACGCGCGCGTTGCAGTCCATTACGGTAGAGGTCGTCTGGCGGAATATTCGACGTCGCCACCAGCGCAATACCACGAGCAAACAGCGCTCGCAACAGCTCAGCCAGCAGCATCGCATCGGTAATGTCAGAGACGAAAAATTCATCGAAACACAGCACATCCGTTTCGGCTTTAAAACCGTCGGCCACTTTCTCCAGCGGATTTTCCTGCCCCTGAAACTGGTTCAGTTCTTCATGCACACGCAGCATAAAACGATGAAAATGCAGGCGCATCTTGCGTTCGGCGGGCAAGCTGTGGAAAAACATATCCATCAGCCAGGTTTTACCGCGCCCGACGCCGCCCCACATGTACAGCCCTTGAACCGGCGCAGATTCACGTTTATTACGCCGCCCCAGCCAGCTACGCCATTTCCCCACGCGGTCGGATGCCCCTGCATCGCCATCAGCAGCGCGTTCACATAACGCCTGATGTATCGCCTCCAGGCGCACAACGGTTTGCCGTTGCACCTCGTCCGGCTGATATTCACCAGCAGAAAGCGCCTGCTGATAAAGCGCCAAGGGTGTTGTTTGCTGTTGTGTTGTCTGTGGAATAACCATAGCCATCGCAATCCCTGAGAAAAAAGTTAGTCGTGTTTTGCTGTGTGTTGTCGTCGATTTAAGCCGTAATCGTCGCAGTTAACAACCTTGATGTCCGCGGTAGGTCAACATTCCTTTCTGTCATCGAGCATCAGGATTCCACTCAGGCAAGGTTAACGGTTATAGTGACTATTATTAAGTGAAAAACCCTACGGGACAACGACGTCAAAATAGGAGCTATTATGACTTGGGAGTATGCGCTGATAGGTTTAGTTGTCGGTATTATTATTGGTGCTGTAGCCATGCGCTTTGGTAACCGTAAGCTGCGGCAACAGCAGGTATTGCAGAATGAGCTGGAGAAAAGCAAAACCGAACTGGAAGATTATCGTCAGGAATTGGTAGGTCACTTCGCCCGCAGTGCGGAGCTGTTGGATAACATGGCGGATGATTATCGTCAGCTTTATCAACACATGGCGAAAAGCTCCAATAACCTGTTACCTAACGTTCCCGGTCAGGATAATCCGTTTAAATATCGTCTGACCGAATCAGAAGCGGATAACGATCAGGCTCCGGTGAACATGCCGCCGCGCGATTATTCCGACGGTGCATCAGGCCTGCTGCGTGGCGAACGCCCGATTCGCAAGTAATTCATTCAATTACCTTAAGCGTGGGGCTTTCTGTCTCACGCTTTCCCCTCTCTTGTTCTACGCTTAAAACGCTTGTACGTTTAAGACGCGTACCGCAGGCTGCCATCGTCCGATCACGCATTAAAAAAGCGATAGTTACAATCTGCTGACGAAACAGCAGTGAACTTTACACATTGATCGCCAGTCTGACTCTTCACCGTGTCTTTAAGTTTATATATCATCGTTTTATTCATCCGCAGGCCGTGAGAGAGTTAATAACAATGAAAAAAACATCATTACTATTTAGTGCACTGGCAATGAGTATAGGTTTGACCCTGTCCACGCTTCCCGCTGCAAATGCTGCGCTGCCTGCCGTGGTTCAAGGTCAACAGACGCCAAGTCTGGCCCCGATGCTGGAGAAAGTCTTGCCAGCCGTCGTCAGCGTGCATGTTGAAGGTACACAGGTACAGCGTCAGCGCGTACCGGAAGAATTCAAGTTCTTCTTTGGCCCTAACTTCCCGACGGACAAACAAAATTCTCGCCCGTTTGAAGGACTGGGCTCTGGCGTCATTATTGATGCCGCAAAAGGTTACGTGCTCACCAACAATCACGTGATCAATAACGCTGACAAGATCCGCGTCCAGCTTAATGATGGACGTGAGTATGAGGCGAAATTGATTGGGCGTGATGAGCAGACCGATATCGCCCTGCTACAGCTGAATGACGCCAAGAATCTGGTCTCTGTAAAAATGGCCGATTCCGATCAACTGCGCGTCGGTGATTTTGCCGTTGCCGTGGGTAACCCGTTCGGCCTTGGTCAGACTGCGACGTCCGGTATTATCTCCGCGCTGGGACGTAGCGGCCTGAATCTTGAAGGGTTAGAAAACTTCATCCAGACCGATGCGTCCATCAACCGCGGTAACTCCGGCGGTGCGCTGGTTAACCTCAACGGTGAGCTGATCGGTATCAACACCGCGATCCTGGCTCCAGGCGGCGGAAACATCGGTATCGGTTTCGCTATCCCTAGCAATATGGCCCAGAATCTGGCGCAGCAGCTGGTTGAATTTGGCGAAGTGAAACGCGGTCTGCTGGGTATTAAAGGCAGCGAGATGACGTCAGAAATGGCGAAAGCCTTCAACGTCGACGCGCAGCGCGGTGCCTTCGTCAGCGAAGTCTTACCGAAATCTGCCGCATCCAAAGCCGGTATCAAGGCGGGCGATGTGTTGACGACGCTGGATGGTAAACCCATCAGCAGCTTTGCAGAACTGCGGGCCAAAGTTGGCACCACCGCACCGGGCAAGACCGTGAAAATCGGCCTGCTGCGTGATGGTAAACCGCAGGAAGTTTCCGTCGTGTTGGATAACAGCTCATCGGCATCAACCAGTGCTGAAACGCTTTCACCGTCATTGCAGGGGGCTTCTCTGACTAATGGCCAATTGAAAGACGGCAGCAAAGGCGTACAGATCGATAACGTTGCTAAGGACACCCCTGCGGCACAGGTCGGTCTGCAAAAAGGCGATGTCATCATCGGCGTGAACCGCGAGCGTATTGAAAACATCACGCAACTGCGCAAACTGCTGGAAGCGAAGCCTTCCGTTCTGGCCTTGAATATCGTCCGGGGCGAAGAAACGATTTACCTGCTGCTACGTTAATCGCCTGCCGTCTTTTTCGGCAGCTTAACTGGCCAGAACATCGCTAATGTTAAAAAATCGGACACCGAACCATGCGGTGTCCGAACTTCTCGTGATATCCTCCTCTTATCTCCCTTTTTCCACAGTAAATCACGGCCATGCTTGCTAAGTTATTACGTTCAGCGCTCTTTGGTGCCCTCGTCGCCGGTATTATTCTGGCCGTACTGCCCTTTGTCGGGTCTGGCACGTCGTTTCTGAAAGGCAATGACAAAAATAGTGATGGTTCGCCCATAAGCTACCATCAGGGCGTCAGCCATGCGGCGCCTGCTGTGGTGAACGTTTATAACCGGGTTGCTAAAGAGGGGAAACCCAACGAAGTCGCCATTCATCCTCTCGGATCCGGCGTCATCATGAATGAAAAAGGGTATATTTTAACCAACAAGCATGTAATCAATAACGTGCAGCAAATCCAGATAGAGCTGTCAGACGGCAGGCTGTACGAAGCCCGTGTGATCGGTTCCGATAGCCTGACGGACCTGGCTGTGTTGCAAATTGATGGCGTCAACCTGCCCGTTATTCCGATAAATCCAGACCGCATACCGCACGTCGGCGATGTCGTGATGGCGATCGGCAACCCTTATAATCTGGGGCAAACCGTCACGCAGGGCGTCATCAGCGCCACTGGCCGTGTCAGTCTTAGTACATACGGTCAGCAAAGAAGTCAGGTAGGACGCCAAAACTTGCTGCAAACCGATGCCTCAATTAACCACGGAAATTCCGGCGGTGCGCTGGTCAATACGCTTGGTGAACTGGTCGGTATTAACACCCTCTCGTTTGATAAAAGTAGCAACGGTGAAACACCGGAAGGCATTAGCTTCGCCATTCCCGTCGCGCTGGCGACCAAGGTGATGGGAAAACTCATCCGCGATGGCCGCGTGGTGCGTGGCTATATTGGCGTTAACGGCGTACAGATCGAGAATATTGAGAACAGCACGTCGACTAACAATCGTGATGCGCAGGATAGATTAAGCGGGATTCTCGTTCAGACTATCGATCCAGGTGGACCAGCGGATAAAGCGGGTATTCGCGTCGAAGACGTCATCGTCAGCGTGAACAATAAGCCTGCACGCTCGATTATTGAAACCATGGAACAGGTTTCGGAAATACGCCCCGGCACTGTCATTCCAGTCACGATTGTGCGTGATAAAAATCAAATCACACTACAAATGACGATTCAGGAATTCCCTACCCAATAACGACATGTCAGGTCGATTGATAAAGTCACATCGGCAGGTAAACAAGAAACCGGGTGGGAACCCACCCGGCTGACAAACCTAATTGTGAAGATAAACCAGCTAAAACGCTTACTCGTGCTCTTTAACACGCTCGATATTCGCACCTAGCGCACGTAGCTTATCTTCGATGCGGTCATAGCCACGATCGATGTGATAAATACGATCGACTATCGTCACACCTTCCGCGATACAACCGGCTAATACCAGACTAGCTGACGCACGTAAGTCGGTCGCCATCACCTGCGCACCAGACAGCTTATCAACGCCGTGGCAAATCACCGTGTTGCTCTCAATTTCCGCCTGTGCGCCCATACGGATAAGCTCAGGCACGTGCATGAAGCGGTTTTCGAAGATGGTTTCGGTAATCACGCCCGTCCCTTCCGCAACCAGATTCAGCAGGCTGAACTGTGCCTGCATATCGGTCGGGAACCCCGGATGCGGCGACGTGCGAACGGTAACGGCTTTTGGACGCTTACCGTGCATATCCAGACTGATCCAGTCTTCGCCAATTTCGATCTCCGCGCCCGCTTCGCGCAGCTTCGCCAACACCGCATCCAGCGTATCAGGACGGGTATTGCGACACATAATCTGACCACGAGATACCGCAGCCGCGACCAGGAATGTCCCGGTCTCAATACGGTCAGGCACCACGCGGTAAACACCGCCGCCCAGACGCGCAACACCTTCAATGGTGATTTTATCCGTGCCTGCACCGCTGATTTTCGCACCCAGCGTATTCAGGAAGTTTGCCGTATCGACAATCTCTGGTTCACGCGCCGCGTTCTCAATAATCGTGGTGCCTTCCGCCAGCGTCGCCGCACTCATGATGGTGACCGTGGCACCTACGCTCACTTTATCCATCACGATGTGCGCACCTTTCAGGCGGCCATCAACCGTTGCTTTGACATAGCCTTCTTCCAGTACGATCTGTGCACCGAGCTGCTCAAGGCCATAAATGTGCAAATCTACCGGACGCGCGCCAATCGCACAGCCGCCGGGCAGCGAGACCTGACCTTGACCAAAACGCGCCACCAGCGGCCCTAGAGCCCAAATAGAGGCGCGCATGGTTTTCACCAGATCGTACGGCGCACAGAACACGTTTACCTCGCTGGCATCCACATGGACGGAACCGTTACGCTCAACGCGCGCACCCAGCTGACCAAGCAGCTTCATGGTGGTATCAATATCGCGCAGTTTCGGTACGTTCTGAATTTCTACCGGCTCTTCTGCGAGTAGCGCAGCGAACAGGATGGGCAACGCAGCATTCTTGGCGCCAGAAATGGTCACTTCCCCCGCTAAGCGGGTTGGGCCCTGAACACGAAATTTATCCATAGTCTTTGTATCTCAATGTCTTAATTCAATATGTCGTCACACTGATACCAGCAGCTTATTCCCACTCGCACGGAGAATAATACTTAGAAGCCGTTCAGTTTACGGTCGCGTTGCCACTCTTCCGGCGTATAAGCCTTGATCGACAACGCATGAATACGGTTATCCGCGATGTACTCCATCAGCGGCGCATAAACAGCCTGCTGTTTTTTGACTCGGCTCATTCCAGCAAAAAGTCCGCCCACTACGATGACCTGAAAATGGCTGCCATCACCAGAAACATGGGCTTCTTCCAGTGCCAATGCGTTCATCAGCACGTCTTTAATTTCGTTATTTTCCATCGCTCTCGATTTCTATGTCAGGGGGAGATGATTTACAGGGAGGTATCTTAGATGAATATGACGCTATCTTAAACAAAGAATACGCCCCTTCAGACGATGCCTAAAGGGGCGAATCCGGTAACCCGCGTTACCGTTTAAGACACAGGGATGATTTCATTCAGGTTATAGAGCGCAATGAGCGTTTTTAGCCGATCGCTGGCACCGACAATCGTTATCTCTCCGCCTGAAGACGGCTGCTGATAAACGTGCATCAGCAATGCTAACCCGGCAGAATCAACGCGGTTTAATCCAGACACATCCAGCGTCGTTTTACCCGCCAGCAACGATTCACGCTGCTGCCAGAACGGTAACAGCGTTTCACGATCCAGATCGCCCGTTAACGCCAGCGTTGATTCCTGTGTCTGCCAGTTCAATGCGTTCGCCATGTTTGTACCCAAATTACTTTTTCTGATCCAACGTGATGGTCTGCTTCGCCGAGGATTCCAGCTGTTTAGTCAGGCCATCCACGCCGTTCTGACGCAATATTGCCGCCCACTCGTTCTGCTTGGTGGTGATCATACTGACACCTTCGGCAATCATGTCGTACGCCTGCCAGTTACCGGTTTTACTGTTCTTACGCCATTGGAAATCCAGACGTACCGGAGGGCGGCCGCCGTTATCAATGATGGTGACGCGAATAGAAACGATATCGGCATCGCCCAGCGGTTTCTCAGGGACAATCTCATAGGTCTGCCCGTTATACATTGCTAGCGCCTGGCCGTAAGCCTGCTCCAGATAGGCTTCAAACGCTTTGAAATAGGCATCACGCTGTGCCGGTGTCGCATCTTTGTAGTAACGACCCAGAACCAGCGCACCGGCGTATCTCACCTGAACATACGGCAGCAGCTCTTCACGTACGACGGTACGCAAATAATCAGGGTTTTGTTTGATCTTTGGCTGTTCGTTCTTTAAACGATCAAAAGTTTTTTCCGCCGCTTCATTCATTAAACGATAGGGATTCGTTTGATCCGCCGCGTTGGCTAATGGCGCGACCACCAGTAAAGCCACCATCAGTAAACGTTTAAACATGCAGATATCCTCTTATGGATGTGAAGGAACAGGTTCGTTGTTGTGTTCAGGGGTTGCCGCAGGATTGGCACCCGGTTCCGTACCTGATTGACCGGCATTATCTTCGCTATTGCTGCCGCTCTTATATAGGAATTGACCGATGAGATCTTCAAGCACCATCGCTGACTTGGTGTCCTGAATCACACCTCCATCTTTCAGGATCGCGGTGCCCATTTCTTCATCTTCAAACCCAATGTTCAGCGCCAGATACTGTTCGCCCAGCAAGCCGGAGGTACGAATGGCCAGAGAGCTGGTATCAGGAATATGATCGTAGCGCTGCTGAATATCCATCGCCACGCGTGGCAGGTACGTTTTCTCGTCCAGCGAAATATCCGCTACGCGGCCAACCACTACGCCGCCAATTCTGATCGGAGAACGCGCTTTCAGCCCGCCAATGTTGTCAAACGTCGCATACAGACGATACGTCGGCTCGCTACCAATCGATTTAAGATCGGCGACTTTCAGGCATAAAAAGAGGATGGCAGCCAGCGCGATCAACATAAACACACCAACCCAGACTTCAGTTTTCTTTGTTTGCATCGACTCAGTTCCCAAACATCAGTGCTGTCAGCACAAAATCCAATCCCAGTACCGCTAACGACGAGTGCACGACGGTTCGGGTCGTTGCACGGCTGATCCCTTCAGACGTCGGGATCGCGTCATAGCCGTTAAACAGTGCAATCCAGGTCACGGTAATCGCAAATACGATACTTTTAATCACGCAGTTCAAGACATCCTGACGCCAGTCAACCGCACCTTGCATGGCAGACCAGAAGAACCCACTGTCGATGCCTTTCCAGTCCACACCGACCAGCGCGCCGCCCCAAATACCCACCGCGACAAAAATCACCGCCAGCAGCGGCATGCTGATTAACCCTGCCCAGAAGCGCGGCGCGACAACGCGGCGCAGCGGATCGACCGCCATCATCTCCATGCTGGAGAGCTGCTCTGTCGCCTTCATCAGGCCAATTTCTGCCGTCAGCGCAGAGCCCGCTCGGCCCGCGAACAGCAATGCCGTCACCACCGGACCAAGTTCACGCAACAGCGACAGTGCCACCATCATGCCCAGACTGGCCTCAGCGCTGTATGTTGTCAGGATGATATAGCCCTGTAACCCCAGCACCATGCCGATAAACAGGCCGGAAACCATGATGATAAGCAGCGACTGCACACCAACGCTGTAAAGCTGTTTCACCAACAGCGGCCACTGTTTTCTGAATTCGGGTTTACCCACCAGCGCATTAAACAGCATCAGGCCGGCGCGCCCAAACGAGGCACTGGTAGAGATTCCCTGGCGCCCCAACGACGCCAACGTCCGTAATAACATGACTGCGTTAACCCCCTGAACCGAGCAGCGACGTTTTATAGTCACCGGCTGGAAAGCGGAAAGGTACTGGTCCGTCGGCGATACCATCCAGGAACTGACGAACCTGCGGGTCACTGTTTGCTCTCAGTTGATCCGCGGTCCCTTCCCCGATCACCCGCTTATCGGCCACGATATACGCATAATCGGCAATGCTCATCACCTCCGGCACATCGTGAGAAACCACAATGCAGGTCACGCCCAATGCATGATTCAACTCGTCGATGAGCTTCACCAGTGTCCCGAGCGTAATCGGGTCTTGCCCGACAAAAGGCTCATCAAACATAATCAACTGCGGGTCGAGCGCGATGGCTCTCGCCAACGCCGCGCGCCGCGCCATGCCGCCGGAAAGCTCCGCCGGCATCAGTTTCGCCGCGCCGCGTAGTCCCACTGCCTCCAGTTTCATCATGACGATGCTACGTAACAGTTCTTCCGGCAGTTTGGTATGTTCACGCAGCGGCCAGGCGACATTATCAAACACGTTCAAATCGGTGAATAACGCACCGGACTGAAACAACATGCTCATTTTCTTGCGCGCGTTGTACAACTCACTGCGCGACAACGTCGGGATATTCTCACCATCAAACCAGATTTCGCCGCTGTCCGGCGGTAGCTGTCCGCCAATCAGGCGCAACAGCGTGGTTTTCCCAATACCGGAAGGCCCCATGATCGCGGTGACCTTGCCTTTAGGCACATTCAGCGTGATGTCCGTAAAAATCTCTCGCTCTCCGCGCCGAAAGCTAAGACCACGGATCTCGACCAGATTAGTTGCCTCATGGTTCATTATTTCCATTCCTTACCCATCAGTACGCTCATACAGAGGTCTTTTACTCCAGCCTAACGGCTGGCTTTCATCAAGGTGCGAGTTTTACAAAAACTTACCGTAAGTTCTTGTCCAAAATGGCGGCACAAACCGTTACTGGGTTTTACTTATCGCGACAGGTTTTACTTTTTCGCCAAGCACCGTCAGAATTAGCACTCATCACAGAAAATGCTTTTTGTGCGAAAATCGTCCAGAAATACTGACTTATTCGACAACAGGCCGGTGATTATATCCTATTAAAGGACGCTGCATGCTTTTTGCAACACTACTCTTGTTCGTTGGTTTGCTATTACTGGTTTACGGTGCCGATCGTCTTGTCTATGGTGCCGCCGTGCTTGCGCGTTCTCTTGGCTTACCGCCTTTCGTTATCGGCATCACCATTGTCGGCTTCGGCACCTCGCTACCCGAGCTGATCGTTTCGGTTACCGCCGCGTTGAACGATCAGAACGACATGGCCGTCGGTAATGTTCTGGGTTCCAATATCACCAATATTTTACTCATTCTCGGCAGCGCGGCACTCATTCGCCCGCTAACGGTACATTCGGCCATTCTGCGCCGGGAATTGCCGCTCATGTTGTCCGTCACTTTATTGTGTGGCGTTTTACTGCATGATAGCTACCTGAGCCGCACCGACGGCATCATGCTGCTCTTTGCCGCCATTCTGTGTCTGGTGTTGATACTTCGCATGGCACAACAGGCACAGCGGGAAGGCGGCGATAGCCTGACGCGCGAACAACTAGCGGAACTCCCGCAGGATGACAGCAGCCAGATGGTCGCCGTGCTGTGGTTGATTCTTGGCATGATTATTTTACCCATGGCCGCTCGTATGGTGGTGGATAACGCTACCGTCATTGCACGCTACTTCGATGTCAGTGAGTTAACTATCGGGCTGACCATATTGGCGATTGGCACCAGCCTGCCTGAGCTTGCTACCGCCATCGTCGGGACGCTGAAGAAAGAAGATGATATTGCGCTGGGTAACCTGATTGGCTCGAACATTTTTAATATTGCGATTGTTCTGGGCGTACCTGCTCTGCTCTCGCCGGGCGCACTGAACCCTCAGGCTTTTCAGCGCGACTATTGGGTCATGCTGGCGGCGAGCGTGCTGTTAACCGCACTGTGCCTCAGCAAAAAACGCCGTATAGGACAGGGCGCAGGCGCATTATTATGCTGCGCCTTTATCGCCTATCTGACGACCCTGTTCTTTTTTTCATAAGAACCTGTTTTTCATAAGACGCTCTGTTTTTCATCATAATCAGGACTATTGGTATGTCACAGTTTGAACAAGATGCTCATCTAAAACAGCAGTCTGACCGTGCACTATCCGATCATGCACTACGAGCCGATCATGGCTCACAAACCGGCCATAGGTTACAAAAGGCTCATGAACTACCAGCCGATTTCGATTTCCAGCAAGCAGGCAAGCAAGTACTGAGTATCGAGCGCGATGGGCTGGCGCAATTAGACCAGTACATTGATGACAACTTTACCCTCGCCTGCAAAAAGATATTCGATTGCCAGGGCAAAGTAGTCGTGATGGGAATGGGCAAATCCGGCCACATCGGCTGCAAGATTGCCGCGACCTTCGCCAGCACCGGTACGCCTGCTTTTTTTGTTCATCCGGGCGAAGCCAGCCACGGTGATCTCGGCATGGTGACGCCGCACGATATCGTGATTGCTATTTCCAACTCTGGCGAGTCCCATGAAATTCTGTCGCTGATTCCGGTTCTGAAACGCCAGAAAGTGTTCCTGATCTGCATGACCAGCGCACCAGAAAGTACGATGGGCAAGGCTGCGGATATTCACCTGTGCGTTCACGTCCCGCAGGAAGCCTGCCCGCTCGGCCTGGCACCCACCACCAGCACCACTGCAACGCTGGTCATGGGAGACGCGCTGGCTGTGGCGTTGTTACAGGCACGCGGCTTTACTGCCGAAGATTTCGCCCTTTCTCACCCCGGTGGCGCACTTGGCCGCAAACTTTTACTGCGCGTCAGCGATATCATGCATTCAGGTGATGAGATTCCCCATGTCCCACACGATGCCTCGCTGCGTGATGCGCTGGTGGAAATTACGCGCAAAAATCTGGGTATGACGGTAATCTGCGAGGCGGATATGAAAATTCAGGGCATCTTTACCGATGGTGACCTGCGCCGCATCTTCGACATGAATATTGACTTGAACAGCGCGCGCATTGCTGATGTGATGACCGCGGGCGGCATCCGGGTCACACCGCAAACGCTGGCGGTGGATGCACTTAACCTGATGCAGTCGCGCCACATCACCTCAGTGCTGGTGGCAGAAAACGATCGTCTGGTCGGGATCGTCCACATGCACGATATGCTGCGAGCTGGCGTGGTTTAAAAAGAAAGGATAATAGTGAATGAGTGAAGTCAGGGCGCAAACCGATACCTGCTATGGGCCTGTCGATCAACAGGTACTGGATAAAGCCCGTGAGGTTCGCCTGTTAATTTGCGACGTTGACGGCGTGATGTCCGATGGTCTGATTTACATGGGTAATCACGGCGAAGAGCTGAAAGCCTTTAACGTCCGCGACGGCTATGGCATTCGCTGCTTGCTGACGTCTGATATTGAGGTTGCCATCATTACCGGGCGTTCAGCAAAATTGCTGGAAGATCGGTGTAAGACGCTGGGCATTAACCATCTCTATCAGGGGCAATCGGATAAGGTTTTGGCCTTCAACGATCTGTTGGATAAACTGTCAGTAACGGCAAATCAGGTGGCATATATCGGCGACGATATGATCGACTGGCCAGTGATGGCGCAGGTCGGGCTGAGCGTTGCCGTGGCAGACGCCCATCCGCTGCTGTTACCACGCGCAGATTATGTCACCCGCATTGCGGGAGGCCGTGGCGCAGTACGTGAGCTGTGTGATTTGATTCTGTTCTCGCAGGACAAGCTGGAGCATGCCAAAGGGTTGTCAATATGAGTAAAACCAAGCGTTGGCTCACCGCTTTTCTGGCCCTGTTGGTGCTTATCCTCATCGGCTGGAATATTGCAGATGACGACACGGTAGCAGCACCGGGTGCAAACGACCCCGCCGTGCCGGTTTATACCAGCGAAAAGACGAATACGCAGGTATACAGCCCTGCGGGTAAGCTGAGCTACAGACTGATTTCGGAAAAAGCGGAGTATTTCAACGACGAGCAGTTGAGCTGGTTTACCAAGCCTGTCGCCACGCTGTTCAATGAACAAGGCACCGCAACCTGGTCAGTACGCGCCGATCGCGCCAAGCTGACAAAAGACAAGATGCTCTATCTGTACGGCAACGTTGAGGTGAATAGCCTGACGAAAGACGCACAGCTTCAGCGCATCACAACGAATAATGCCCAGGTGAATCTGGTCACGCAGGACGTCTCTTCCGATGATGAAGTCACCCTGTACGGCGCCAGCTTCACGTCAAGCGGAATGAAAATGCGCGGGAATCTGCGTAACAAAACGGCCGAGTTGATCGAAAAGGTAAAAACCTCTTATGAAATCCAAAACCAATAATCTGATGCGTAACACCCTGATCGCCAGCTCGCTGTTCGCCGTCAGCGTTTCCGCCTTTGCCGTGACCGGCGATAGCAATCAACCTATTCACATTGATTCAGCACAGCAATCTCTGGACATGCAGGGCAACACGGTGACGTTCACTGGCAATGTTGTCGTGAAGCAAGGCACGATTGAAGTAAAAGCCGACAAGGTCGTCGTGACGCGTCCACAGGGCGCGCAAGGCAGTGAAGTGGTGGAAGGTTACGGCAACCCCGTGACGTTCTACCAGATGCAGGACAACGGCAAACCGGTAAAAGGTCACGCGCAGAAAATCCGCTACGAGCTGGCCACTGACTTTCTGGTGCTGACTGGCAATGCCTATCTGGAACAGCAGGACAGCAATGTCAAAGGCGATCGCATCACTTATCTGGTGAAACAGCAGCAGATGGAAGCGACCAGCGACAAAGGAAAACGCGTGACGACGGTGTTGGTTCCTTCCCAGCTTCAGGAGAAAGAGAACAAGAGCCAGCCTTCTCGTTCTCAGCAACCGCAACCACGGGTCACTGAATAAGTTATGGCAACATTAACCGCAGAAAATCTCGCCAAGGCGTACAAAGGCCGTAAGGTCGTGGAAAACGTCAGCCTCACTGTGAATTCCGGCGAAATCGTCGGCCTGCTTGGGCCGAACGGTGCTGGCAAAACGACAACGTTCTACATGGTCGTAGGCATCGTTCCGCGTGATGAAGGACGTATCGTCATTGACGATGACGACATCAGCCTGCTTCCTTTGCACGAACGCGCGCTGCGCGGCATCGGCTATCTGCCGCAGGAAGCCTCTATCTTCCGTCGCTTAAGTGTGTATGACAATCTGATGGCGGTGTTACAGATCCGTAAAGATCTGACGACCGAACAGCAAGAAGATCGTGCCAATGAGCTAATGGAAGAATTCCATATTATTCATTTGCGCGATAGTCTGGGACAATCGCTGTCCGGTGGAGAAAGACGCCGCGTAGAAATTGCGCGTGCGCTGGCAGCGAATCCGAAGTTCATCCTGTTGGATGAACCGTTTGCGGGCGTAGACCCGATCTCCGTACTGGATATTAAAAAAATCATTGAGCATCTGCGTGACAGCGGGCTTGGCGTGTTGATTACCGATCATAACGTCCGCGAAACGCTTGATGTCTGTGAACGAGCCTACATCGTGAGTCAGGGCAACCTGATCGCCCACGGTTCACCGACCGATATTCTGGCCGATGAACAGGTGAAACGCGTCTATCTGGGCGAAGGCTTCCGACTCTGATAGGGTAATATTTTATCTTTGCAGTACTTATGGGACGTTAGCGCGATTTATGAAGCAAGGTTTGCAACTCAGGCTTAGCCAGCAACTGGCCATGACTCCACAGCTCCAACAGGCGATCCGCCTGTTGCAACTGTCCACGCTTGAATTGCAACAGGAAATTCAACTGGCGCTGGAAAGCAATCCGTTGCTCGAACAAACGGATCAGCACGACGAAATCGAGTCATTTGAAAAGGCAGACAGCGATTCGCTGGATACCGGCGAAGCCCTTGAACAAAGAGACATGCCGGAAGAATTGCCGCTCGATGCTACCTGGGATGAAATCTACTCCGCAGGCACGCCGTCGGGCACTGGCACCGACTATCGCGATGAAGAACTGCCGATTTATCAAGGCGAAACCACGCAAACGCTTCAGGATTACCTGATGTGGCAGGTTGAGCTAACGCCGTTTTCCGACACCGACGCGGCTATCGCGACCTCTATCGTCGATGCAGTCGACAACACCGGTTACCTGACCGTACCGTTGCAGGACATTCTTGACAGCATCGGTGACGACGACGTGACGCTGGAAGAGGTTGAAGCCGTGCTAAAACGCGTGCAGCGCTTCGATCCCGTTGGCGTCGCCGCTCGCGATCTGCGTGATTGTCTGCTGGTGCAGCTTTCCCAATTCGCCGACGACACGCCACGTCTGACCGAAGCGCGCCTGATCGTCAGCGATCATCTCGATCTGTTAGCCAACCATGATTTCCGCAGCCTGATCCGCGTTACTCGTCTGAAAGAAGAGGTGCTGAAAGAAGCGCTGGCGCTGATCCAATCGCTCGATCCCCGTCCGGGACAATCGATCAACACCGGTGAATCCGAATACGTGATTCCTGACGTGCTGGTACGTAAAGTTCAGGGGATCTGGGCCGTCGAACTGAACACCGACAGCGTCCCCCGGTTGCAGATTAACCAGCAGTATGCCGCGCTGGGTAACAGCGCGCGCAACGACAGCGACGGGCAGTTTATCCGCAGCAATCTGCAAGAAGCGCGCTGGCTCATCAAAAGCCTGGAAAGTCGCAATGACACGCTGCTGAAGGTCACCCGCTGCATCGTCGAACAGCAGCAGGATTTCTTCGAGCAGGGCGAAGAATTCATGAAGCCCATGGTACTGGCAGACATCGCTCAAGCGGTGGATATGCATGAATCCACCATCTCACGCGTGACGACACAGAAGTTCCTGCACAGCCCGCGCGGCATTTTTGAGCTAAAATATTTCTTCTCCAGCCACGTTAATACCGATAGCGGCGGAGAAGCCTCATCAACGGCAATCCGCGCGTTGGTGAAGAAGCTTATTGCAGCGGAAAACCCCGTGAAGCCACTGAGCGATAGCAAGCTTACGGCACTGCTCTCCGATCAGGGCATCATCGTGGCGCGTCGAACCGTTGCAAAATACCGAGAGTCTTTATCTATCCCACCGTCGAATCAGCGTAAACAACTGGTTTGATCTCAACAGAGAAGGAAGACACTATGCAGCTCAACATTACCGGACACCACATCGATATCACTGAACCACTGCGTGATTTTGTGAATGGCAAGTTTGCCAAATTAGAGCAGTATTTTGACCGGATTAATCAGGTCAATGTGGTATTGAGAGTGGAAAAAGTTCAGCAAATTGCCGAGGCCACGCTCCACGTGAATGGCGGCGAGCTGCATGCAACCTCAGAGGCGGCAGATATGTACGCCGCGATAGATTTATTGATTGATAAGCTGGCGAGACAGCTCAATAAGCATAAAGATAAACTCAAGCAGCACTAATTTTCTTCTTTGCCATTTGGCAAAGGACAAACTCGGCCCATCCATCGGGTGGGTCGGGATCACCAGAAGTGAAAGCGTCGTTAAGTGAAAATAAAATGAACCACGATCCCGTATTGCAGCTCAGCACCGTATTACGTCCTGAGTGCACCCGAAGCACCGTCCACTGCCAGAGTAAGAAACGGGCATTGGAAATTATCAGTGAGCTGGCCGCCAGGCAGCTTAACATTCCTTCGCAGATTATCTTTGATGCCATCCTGACTCGGGAGCGGATGGGCAGCACAGGAATCGGCGGCGGCATTGCCATTCCTCACGGTAAGCTGGAAGACGATAATGCGCTGGGTGCCATCGGTGTTTTCATCCAGTTAGAGCAACCGATCGCTTTCGATGCCATTGATAATCAGGCCGTTGATCTGCTTTTTGCCTTGCTGGTTCCAGCGGAACAATGTAAAACCCATTTGCATACCCTGTCGCTTGTTGCCAAGCGGCTGGCGGATAAAACGGTTTGCCGACGCCTGCGTGCGGCGCAAAGCGATGAAGAGCTGTACCAGATTATGACGGAAGCCGGTTAAGCCGGATGGTTGTCATGTTCACGATGACGGGCGATTCGCCGTGGATTCAGAGAATGCTTGCAATCCCTGCGCTAAGCCGTCATTTTTTTAGCTATACATCACTTTTTTATAAAAACAGTGGCAATGAAAATTCGCCATCACGTTGCCAGAGGGGAGTCGTCAGATGGTGCTGATGATTGTCAGTGGTCGCTCAGGTTCAGGGAAATCTGTCGCCCTGCGCGCACTGGAAGATATGGGGTTCTACTGCGTAGATAACCTGCCAGTGGTTCTACTGCCAGAACTGGCTAATACGCTTGCGGCACGTAACATTTCCGCAGCAGTCAGCATTGACGTGCGCAATATGCCGGAATCACCCGAGATCTTCGAGCATGCCATGGAGCAACTGCCGCCAAGCTTCTCGCCTCAACTGCTGTTTCTGGATGCCGATCGCAATACGCTGATCCGTCGCTACAGCGACACTCGTCGTCTTCACCCGCTCTCCAGCAAGAATCTGTCACTGGAAAGCGCGATTGATGAAGAAAGCGACCTGCTGGAGCCGCTGCGTTCACGCGCCGACCTGATTATCGACACCTCAGAGATGTCGGTACATGAACTGGCCGAGATGCTGCGAACCCGTCTGCTCGGCAAGCGGGAACGCGAGCTCACAATGGTGTTCGAATCGTTCGGCTTCAAGCACGGTATCCCTATCGATGCGGATTACGTCTTTGACGTGCGCTTCCTGCCGAACCCGCATTGGGATCCGAAACTGCGCCCGATGACCGGTCTGGATAAGCCCGTTGCGTCCTTCCTCGACAGGCACACCGAAGTTCACAACTTCATCTACCAGACTCGCAGCTATCTGGAACTGTGGCTGCCGATGCTGGAAACCAATAACCGCAGCTACCTGACTGTCGCCATTGGCTGTACCGGCGGTAAACACCGTTCCGTCTACGTTGCCGAACAGCTGGCAGACTACTTCCGTTCACGCGGTAAGAACGTACAGTCTCGCCACCGTACGCTGGAAAAACGTAAACCCTCGTAAGAGTCGGCAAACCAGACCAACCAGGTAACCTATGACAGTCCGGCAAACGGTTGAAATCAAAAACAAGCTGGGCATGCACGCTCGCCCAGCCATGAAGTTGTTCGAGCTGGTGCAGAGCTTTGATGCAGAAGTGATACTGCGTAATGACAGCGGCACCGAAGCCGAAGCCAGCAGCGTGATTGCCATGCTAATGCTGGACTCGGCCAAAGGGCGGCTCATCGAGGTAGAAGCGACAGGCCCGGATGAAGAGCAGGCGCTTGCCGCCGTCATCGGGCTGTTCGAAGCCGGGTTCGACGAGGACTAGCATTTCCTTAGCAGGCTATCAGCCAGCCTTCGTAGCAAGGAGCGCTTCACTTTCCCTTCCGAACCTCCTACTATCTACCTCTATAAATCATAATATTTTCTTATACCCCCTGCTCCTTTGGGTGCGGGGGGTTATTTTTATATCATCTGAAAATACCAACTGGAGAGGAGTATGACGAAACCTAACCTGACAATTAGTGAATTGGATGCAGAACGTCTGGATATGTTATTGGAGCAGCCCGCCTTTGCGGACAGCGATATCGCACAGGCGTTGAATGAGGAGCTGGATCGGGCGGACATTCTGCCTTCGGCATCAATTCCCTCACATGTCGTCACCATGAATAGTCGGGTGCGTTTCCGCGATCTGAATACCAACGAAGAGCACATCCGCACGCTGGTTTATCCGGCCGCGGTGAAGGACAGTCAAGAACCGCTGTCGGTGATGGCTCCGCTGGGTGCGGCACTATTGGGAATGCATGTGGGAAACTCGATCACCTGGCAGTTGCCAAACGGTGAAGAAACACGAATTGAAGTACTAGAACTACTCTATCAGCCAGAAGCCGCAGGCGAGTACCACCGCTAAACCAGCAAGGTGCTACTCTGCTATAAATGCGTGCTAATAAGGCATAGAGTAACAGCCGTCGGACACTGCCGACGGCGACGGTTATTCACAAAGAGCAGGCTTATTCCCCTGCGATCTTCATCTCTGGCAGCAACACGGAACCACACTGGATATTGCTTCGGGTTTCGATATCATTCCCCACCGTCACAATATTGCGCAGCATGTCTTTCAGGTTACCCGCGATAGTAATCTCACTGACCGGATACTGAATTTCACCGTTTTCGACCCAGAAGCCGGATGCTCCACGGGAATAATCCCCCGTCACACCGCTCACACCCTGCCCCATCAGTTCGGTCACCAGCAGGCCTTTGCCCATCTGTTTCAACATACCGTTGAAATCCAGCCCCTGTCCGGCAATCCGCCAGTTATGAATGCCACCCGCATGGCCGGTGCTCTGCATTCCCAACTTACGCGCGGAGTAGCTTGTCATGAGCCAGGTCTGCAACACGCCCGCCTTCACAATGTCACGCGCCTGTGTCCGCACACCTTCGCTGTCGAACGGCGTAGAGGCCAGCCCTCTCAGCAGATGCGGTTGTTCCTCAATCGTCAGCCACTCAGGCAGAATCTGCTGACCCAGCTTATCCAGCAGGAAAGTGGATTTACGATAAACACTGCCGCCGCTGATGGCACCAACCAAATGACCAAACAGGCCCGTCGCCACTTCCGCAGAAAACATCACCGGAGCCTGCATGGTAGGCAGCTTACGCGGTGACAGGCGGGATAACGTACGGCGCGCGCACTCTTCGCCTACCCATTCCGGGCTGCGCAAGTCATCCAGCGCACGGCCAACGGTGTAGGCATAATCGCGCTCCATATCGCCATTCACTTCGGCAATCACACAGCTGGACATAGAATGACGGCTAGAGCAGTAACTTTTCAGCAGACCGTGGCTATTGCCGAACACCTTAACGCCGTAGTGGCTGTTAAAACTGCCGCCTTCGGTGTTGGTAATGCGCTTGTCCGCCTGTAATGCGGCCTGCTCTGCGCGAGCGGCTAATTCAATGCCGCGATCCGCATCCAGTTCGGTTGGATGGAACAGATCCAGATCCGGCGCGTCGAACGCCAGAAGATCCCGATCCGCCGGGCCAGCAAACGGATCGACAGAGGTATAGCGAGCAATATCCAGCGCGGCCTGTACGGTACGGGCTATCGCATCCGGGCTGAGATCGGTAGACGATGCGCTGCCTTTACGCTGTTGGTGATAAACCGTAATGCCCAACGCGCCATCGCTGTTGAATTCAACATTTTCAACATCACCATAACGGGTACTGACGCTAATGCCCGTCGTTTTTGACACCGCGACTTCTGCCGCATCAGAACCGGCACGCGCCAGTTCCAGCGCCTGAGCCACCGCGAGCTCCAGCGCTTTACGCTGCTCTGCAACCTGAGTAGTTATCGTCATTGTTCTGCCATAATGAGTGGAAGAAAGCTCACCATCATCCCCACTCGAAAAATATGAGTAGAGAGAAATATGCTCTAAATAATTCAAGTTTCAGGAAGGCGGCAAGCGAAGGAATCCCGATGAGCTTACTCAAGTAAGTGATTCGGGTGACTGAACGCAGCCAACGCACATGCAACTTGAAGTATGACGAGCATAAAAAGGTGTAGCATAATGCTTTCTAGTCTAACAGGATCTACGGACAATTTCGCACAAAGCCCAAACCTGTTAGTATCAGCCTCTTTTTTCTGGTGGGCACGCTGTTCACCATCCCGGAGCCGCTACGCGTAGCGTTAAGAATTGCTCCTGGACACTTTTTAGGAGCCAACCATGAAGCAAAAGTACGAAGACTGGCTGAATGACGTCCCAGATAACCAAGAAGACGACGAAGATGATGAAATTATCTGGGTCAGCAAAAGTGAAATAAAGCGCGATGCCGAAGCGCTGAAAGATCTCGGCGCGGAACTGGTCGAGCTGGGCAAAAACGCCCTGGAGAAGATCCCGTTGGACGACGATCTGCGTGCGGCGGTGGAACTGGCGCAGCGGATCAAGAAAGAAGGCCGCCGCCGCCAGCTACAGCTGATTGGTAAAATGCTGCGCGCCCGCGATCCAGAGCCGATCCAAACCGCGCTGGATAAGCTGAACAACCGTCATAATCAGCAGGTCGCGTTATTCCATAAACTGGAACAGCTGCGCGACCGTCTGATTGAAGAAGGTGACGATGTGGTTCCCGATATTCTGGCGCTTTATCCTCACGCTGACCGTCAGCAGTTACGTTCTCTGGTGCGTAATGCGCAGAAAGAGAAAGCGACGAACAAGCCGCCGAAATCCGCCCGTCAGATCTTCCAGTATCTGCGCGAACTGGCTGAAACCACAGACTAACGGCTAACGTGGGATGAGGAGTCTGACTCACTCATCCCACGTATTACCTATCTTGTTTTCCGGTATTCAATCGGATTCGATCAATGCCGATCGCAGCATCCATTCAGATCACAACCCGCCCAAATGCCAGGTTTTCACTTCCAGAAATTCGTCCAGCCCCAGAACCGAGCCTTCGCGGCCTAATCCTGACTCTTTCACACCGCCGAAGGGGGCTAATTCGGTTGAAACCGCGCATTCGTTAATACCAATCATGCCGCTCTCCAGCGCTTCTGCCACGCGGAACACACGCTGCAAGCTCTGGCTGTAGAAGTAGGCGGCCAGCCCAAACGGCGTATTGTTGGCGCGCTGAATCACTTCTTCTTCCGTTTTGAAACGGAAGCAGGGAGCAACCGGACCAAACGTTTCTTCCTGCGCCAGCAGCATCGCTTCGTTGGCATCAACAATCACCGTCGGCTCAAAGAAGCTGTGGCCCAGCTTGTGCCGTTTACCACCGACAAGCGCCTTGCCCCCCTTTTCCACCGCATCATTGACATGCTTTTCCACCTTCTCAACGGCGGCATCGTCAATCAGCGGACCGAGCACGACGCCGTCATCCATACCATTACCGACTTTCAGTTTCTTCACTTCTTCCGCGAGCAGAGAAACAAACTCATCGTAGACGCCGTCCTGAATATAAAACCGGTTGGCGCTAACACAAACCTGACCTGCGTTACGGAAACGGTTAGCTATCGCGCCTTTTACTGCGGCCTGAATATCTGCGTCATCAAACACGATATAAGGCGCGTTCCCGCCAAGCTCCATCGACACTTTCTTCATGGTCTCTGCGGCATTGCGCACCAGCGTTTTCCCTACTTCTGTCGAGCCGGTGAAGGAGATTTTGCGCACTTTATCGCTCGCCATGACGGTATCGCTGATCGCCTGCGTGTCGCCCGCCACGCCGTTGAGTACGCCATCCGGCACACCCGCCTGCTGCGCCAGCGCCAACAGCGCAAATGCAGACAGCGGCGTGTTGTTCGCAGGTTTGATCACACCGGTACATCCTGCGGCCAACGCCGGCCCCAGCTTACGCGTCAGCATCGCCAGCGGGAAATTCCACGGCGTAATGGCAACAACGACGCCAACGGGCTCACGCGTGGCGTAAATCTTCGATCCGGGTTTCGCAGGCGGAATAATCTCACCGTTAGCCCGCTTGCCCTGCTCAGCAAACCACTGAATGAAATTCGCCGCGTAGACGACTTCGCCTTCGGCTTCCTGCACAGGCTTGCCCTGTTCGGCGGTCATCAGCTCCGCCAGATAGTGCTTATTCTCCAGAATCAACTCGTACCAGCGATACAGAATTTCAGAACGTTCTTTCGCGGTTTTACGCTTCCAGGCAGGAAACGCGGCATACGCGGCGTCAATCGCCGCCTGCGTCTCTTTCTTTCCCGCTTTCGCCACGCTGGCAATCGACTCGCCCGTCGCCGGATTCACGACCTCAAAGGTAGCGCCGCTCTGCTGCCATTTCCCCGCAGCAAAGTAGCCCGTTTTAAACAGTTCATGATCCTGCAAATTTTGTCCTGACATCGTGTTACCTCCTGAAAATGGTCATATTCCATGACGTTATGAGGGAAGCTATAGATAATTCAGTATAGAAGTGATGGGCGAGAGCTGCGGTACTCTCGGATTAATCGTCAGAGTTACCGCTCCACCTCGCCCACTAAGATTAGTTGCTCAGCGCATGCTGATAAGCACGCAGGATCCCGGTCAATCGTCCCACCGGCGCTGTCACGCTCGGGGGAAGCTGCTGTTCTGTCAGCATCTGCTGATAGCGTTCAAGTTCATCCAACAGCTGCGTGAAATAGCGGCTGCGCGTGCTATCGCGTCGGGCCAAAATCACCTGCTCCGCCGTTGCACGAATCTGGCGATGGAAGGCAGACAGCACCGCGTTTTGCGGAATATCCAGCGTTCTCAGACGCTGGTGCATGATGATCAGCCACAGTGCGAGGCGATACTTGGCAATATCGTCAGGGAAGCGGTTCAACAGCAGGAACAGCTGCTGATACAGCGCAGGCAGGTGGTTTTCTTTGCGACGCGCCGTGTTGGTCGTTAGCGCCGAGACCGCGCCATACACAAAGCGGTTCAGCAGCGTTCTCCCCGTGTGTGCCTTGGTGTTATCCCGGATCAACAGGATCACCATCAACGCCAGAAAACAGCCGATGATCTGGCCGATCGCGCTATCCAGAAACTGACTGACGTTGAACGTCATCGGGTTATCTAACACCAGAATATTGATCGTACTGGCCAATGCACCCAGTGAGCCGAGTCGACGTTTTTGCACTTCAAGGCCGAGGAAGAAGGCCATTGCTCCCAGACTCAGGCATAGCAGCAGCATACTTTGCTGCGTTGACGGCATGATAAACATGAACATCAACGCCCCCAGCGGCAGCGCGTAGATCGTCCCGAAAAGAAAATCCTTCGCCATCATCTGCGGGTTCGGCAACCGCATGGCAAGCGACGTCACCACCGCAATCATCACCATACACACGCTGCCGGAAGTCCAGCCCGTGCTCAGCCAGAACAGACAGCCCAGCGCCGTCGCCACGCCAGTGCGTAAACCATTAATCATGGCGTGATGAGTTTCAGCTGATGGCACTTTAATTTCCACTTCGCTGTTCAGCACATCGGCTTCAATCGTATTGATACGTCCGTTGGTCTGCACGCCCTTCGCCAGCAGCAGGTAGCGCGTCGCCGCTCCGACCCAACTGATCAGCATCGGCGGCACGTCACGACTGTCCGCCGCAATCAGTTGGCGCAACGCTTTCACACGGCAATGCACATCGCGAAACGACTCAACAGGCTGATCCAACACCAGTTTCAGGCTGCTTTTTACGGGAGTCGGGGTGTCCTGCAAAATCAGATAGGTTTCACACGCCTGTGTAATCATCGTGAGCGATTGCGTATGCAGCGACGTTAAGCGGCGATTGCTATTCTGCCAGCGCGAGGACTCCAACATCAGGCTGCTGTGCATGCCGTTTAGCGCGGTTGTTTTGCGTACCAGTGCGTGCCATGCCGCATCTATCGCATCTTTCTCCGCCCCGCTCATGCAGAGTTGCAGTAACCGATACTGATCCACCAATAGTTCGCCGATACTGCGGTCAACATCCTGCTTGATCGAGCGTGGCGAGAACAGCAAATCCGCCAGAATCGCACAGACGATGCCCAACACAATTTCGCTACAGCGTTCCACGGCAAACTGCGGCGTCAGCAGCGGTGTCCCCTGCGTCGACACAATAATAATCAACGCGGTATAGCCCGCCAGCCCGAACACATAGGCGTTTTCGACTTTAACCAGCGAGGAAACCCAGGTACAGAGGCCAGCCCAAATACAGCACAGCATCAACATCACAACCGGTGCGCGAACGGTGGCAATAATGATGACAAGTGCGCCGATACAGCCTATAAAGGTGCCGACGACACGCAGCATGCCACGATGGCGAATCGCGCCGGAAAATGGCTCGCCGCCCGCAGCAAACGCCGGGCCAGCAGCGACAATCGCCGCCGTCAGCACCGACCAGCGCGGCGTTTCCAACTGGAGGTGGAAGCCCAAAAACAGGGACAGCACGATCGCGAAGCTCAGCTTGAAAGCAAAGCGCAAGCGTGCAAACTGTGGCGTCGTAAAGAACATAGAGCCTGTTAGCGACGGAGTTTTCATCATCGCCTCACTTAGCCGAACTCACGCAGACGATACAGGAGACGGATGAGCGGCGAAGGCGTTTTATCATTGTTGACCTGCTCACCGGTGATCACCACGGTGGCCGTGGTGCCAGCCGGGTAGAGGTCGCCCATTTGGCTATCGAGGCGAATTTTTACCGGCACACGCTGCGCCAGGCGCACCCATTCCAGATTGGAATCCACGTTAGCCAGACCTTTACTGTTCGCGCTGTTACTGTTGTTATTCACCCCAGCCGCCACGCTATCAACCGTGCCATAAAATATCTTTTCGCTACCCAGCGGCGTAATTTCCACACGGTAGCCACGACGCACGCCTTCAAGCTTGGTCTCTTCCATGTACGCCAGCAGATAGAACGAATCCTTCTTCACCAGCGCTACCGCCGTGTTACCTCGTTCAATGAACTCACCGCTCTGCACATGCAGGTTGGTCACCCAGCCGTCGGCAGGGGCGCGTACCACGGTGCGTTCCAGCTCCAGTTGCGCCAGTGACAATACCGCCTGCGCTTTAGCAAGCTGGTGCGTGGCGGTTTCCAATGCATTACTGGACTGATCGATATTTTCCTGTGACATCGCACTGATGCCCAGTCGCGCCCGACGCCCTGATTCCCGACGTTTTTCCGTCACCAGCGCCTGATAGTAGGCAACATCGGCTTCCGCTTGCGCCACGGCCTGATGGTAGCGCGGCTGATCGATGACAAACAGCACGTCACCTTTGTTCACCAGCTGATTGTCCGTCACGCGAACATCGCTCAGTAACCCGCTGACGTCCGGCGCAATTGCCACGACATCCGCCGTAAATTTGGCATCACGCGTCCAGGGTGATTCGGTATAGAACGCCCAGACACGAAAAATGGCCACGATCGCACACAGTACAATCACCAACGTGATAACCACGCGGCTCAGTTTTTTGATCAGCACGGCCTGCTGTTTAAACAAGGGTAAAAAGAACGCTTTCACAGACACCTCACAGACCGTAACGGAACAGTAAATAAAACAGACAGCAGAACAGCGCGCTGTTAAACAGCGCAGGATGCCAGACGAAGTCATAGATCCCCGTCGGTTGCAGCAGGCGATTCACGACAAAAAACAGGGTCAGCGATACCAGCAAGACAAAAAATACGGGGGGAAATGACAGCCCGAACAGCACCATAACCGGGAGTGAACTCATCCTCTTTTCCTTTTTCTATTAGAGAGCGGCAACGAGCAGGTGCGCTACCGGGTGGTAAATTATGTCGTCTGGCGCGGCCTTTCAGCACCGACAACAGAGCCTCATCCCGCAGGCGAGTAGCCAACGGATGGGATAGCGTTAAACTGATGAATAGCGATGTCAGCAGAGGCTGACTAACGATGGGAAATCAGCGTATTACTCTAATTGGGTAAATAAACACAATCATTGAATGGCTCTGTTCTGCCCAGAACCACCGGATAGGCTATATTATGGATGCTTATTATCACCTTATCTACATAGCGTGATCTAAATCACTTTTAAGCCAGAGTGAATAATGGAAAGACTAAAGAGTATGTCGGTGTTTGCCCGCGTGGTGGAATTTGGTTCTTTTACCGCTGCTGCCCGTCAGTTACAGATGAGCGTATCCGCCGTCAGCCAGACCGTTACCAAGCTTGAAGATGAGCTACAGATTAAGCTGCTTAATCGCAGCACACGCAGCATTGGTTTGACGGAAGCAGGGAAAATCTATTACCACGGCTGTCGCCGCATGCTGCATGAGGCACATGAAGTCCATGAGCAGCTTTATGCCTTCAACAACACGCCGATCGGCACGCTGCGCATCGGCAGTTCTTCTACGATGGCGCAGAATGTGTTGTCCACCATGACTGCCGCTATGCTGAAGGAATATCCTGGTTTGTCCGTCAATCTGGTCACCGGAATTCCCGCTCCCGATCTGATTGCCGACGGGCTGGATATCGTTATCCGCGTCGGCGCGCTACAGGATTCCAGCCTGTTCTCGAAACGCTTAGGCTCGATGCCAATGGTGGTCTGCGCCGCAAAAAGCTATCTGGCACAGCACGGCACGCCGGATAAACCAGCAGATATGGTGAATTTTTCCTGGCTGGAATACAGCGTACGGCCCGACAGCGAATTCGAGCTGATCGCCCCGGAAGGCATTTCGACCCGCGTCACGCCACAAGGGCGCTTTGTCACTAACGACCCACAAACGCTGGTGCGTTGGCTTAAGACTGGCGCGGGTATCGCGTACGTGCCGCTCATGTGGGTCGTGGATGAAATTAACCGCGGTGAAATCGAGATTCTGTTTAACCGCTACCACTCCGACCCGCGCCCGGTCTACGCGCTCTACACCCGCAAAGACAACCTACCGCTGAAAGTACAAGTCTGCATTAACTACATGACGGAATACTTCAAAAACGTCGCCCTGACCTATCAGGGCTATCGGCAGAATCATAGCGAGGAAAAAAAGTAGGTTTTGCAAAGAGGAAAATGCGAGGCGTTTCCCTCTTTCATACAAAACACATCCCGATCCCACCATCCTTGCGTTATATCTCTTCCCTTCGTTCAGGAAAGTAAAATCACATGGATAACGTACGAATAAATTCGTACAATATAGGTGAGAGATGGGATTCAAGGATGCCAAAAAGCAGCTTATTGTCTGTTTGCAGTCAGGTAATGTGCTGCATGAAGCCAGAGGGAACATCAGCACGAAGAATTTGCTGGCAACCGGACAAACATCAATAACAGAACTCATTGATATTATTTATCAATCTGCCGGGCCATCTTACTCCTCTTCACCCCATCATTTTGCAGCGCATATTGATGTTCATATCATCCGTTGCCGCCATCGGGGAATACCGTGGTATATCAAATGGTATTTTACCGAGCCGGATTGTGTCTTTATTAGCGTCCACCATTGAGGCGATGACATGAAAATTTTCAAAGTCGGCGATACACAAGCCACTCTCTGTAACACATGCCAGTCACTTGAAACTGCGACGTTTCAGCTTAGAGACGTCCCGTTCAGCGATAATAGCGGCGTGGTGAGGCAGGTTTTGGTTGGCGTTTGCGAACGCTGCGGAAATGTTGCCATCATCCCCCATCAGTCGACCCCCATGATTAAGAAAGCGCTGGATGTGCAGCGTAAAGCGCTGGAAAGTCGAGTGCCCGCGCACATGATAGACATCCTGAATCTGGCAAGTTGCGAATTAGGTGGGGAGCCCGATTTTATTCCCACGCTGATGAAATATTATCTGCACACGCTGGCAGCTGACCACGCAGCGGCAAAAGATATCCCGCGTTTTCTACAAAGTGATTTGGCAAAAGGAAAATCCGAGAAACGTCTTTCGCTTAAAGGCAGGCATGTCGCGACAGACATTGATGTACTCAAAACCGCGACAAATATCTCCAGCACCACAGATCTGTTAAAAGGCATTGTTCTCAAGATTAAGGAAGACGTTTTGGTACAGCGGGATGAAATACACATCAAGCAGCTCAAATCAATTATTGCCGCGGTGTCCTGATTGTGTGTTCCGCTACATAGCAACCCCTGAAAAAAACCGCGCTAATAAAGCGCGGTCTTAAAGGGAACTCAGGATTCAGAGCAAATTACGCAGTGCCGCCGACGGTCAGGCTTTCCAGCTTCAGCGTAGGCTGGCCAACGCCGACAGGCAGACTTTGCCCTTCTTTGCCGCATACGCCGACGCCTTTATCCAGCGCCAGATCGTTGCCGACCATTGAGATCTGCTGCATCGCTTCAATGCCGGAGCCAATCAGCGTGGCACCTTTGACTGGCGTGGTGATGCGACCTTTTTCGATCAGGTAGGCTTCGGAGGTCGAGAAGACGAACTTGCCAGAGGTAATATCGACCTGACCGCCGCCAAAGTTTGGCGCATACAGGCCGTATTCGACGCTGGAGATAATCTCTTCCGGCGTGGATTTCCCGGCCAGCATATAGGTGTTCGTCATACGCGGCATCGGCAGATGCGCATAAGATTCGCGGCGCCCATTGCCCGTTGGCGCAACGCCCATCAGACGCGCATTCAGCTTGTCCTGCATGTAGCCTTTCAGAATACCGTTTTCGATCAGGACATTGTATTGCCCCGGAACACCTTCATCATCCATCGAGAGCGAACCACGACGTCCGGTCAGCGTGCCGTCGTCCACCACCGTACACAGCTCTGACGCAACGAGTTTCCCCATCTGTCCGCTGAATACTGACGTGCCGCGACGGTTAAAATCACCTTCCAACCCATGACCAACCGCTTCATGCAGCAATACGCCCGGCCAGCCGGCACCCAACACCACAGGCATTGGCCCGGCAGGAGCAGCCACCGCCGACAGGTTAACCAGCGCCATACGAACGGCTTCTTTCGCCCAGGCATCAACACGTGCTTCGCCGTCAGCCACTTCCCAGAAATAGTCATAGCCGCCACGCATGCCGCCGCCGCTGGAACCGCGTTCGCGTTTGCCTTCAGCTTCGACCAACACGCTGATCGACAGACGAACCAGCGGGCGCACATCCGCCGCCAATGTACCGTCCGTCGCTGCCACCAGCACCAGCTCATACACGCCGGTCAAGCTAGCTGACACTTCCTGTACGCGCGCATCTGCGGCACGTGCAACCGTGTCAGCACGCTGCAACAGCGCAATTTTGTCCTCACGCGTCAGGCTATCCAGTGGGTTCAACGTTGGATAAAGCGCATGATGCGATACCGCTCCCAACGTGTGCGCAGTCCCTGTGCCTTGTTCCCGCACAATGCTGCGTGCAGCCTGCGCGCTCTGATGTAATGCGTTCAGCGTGATCTGATCAGCATAAGCAAACCCGGTCTTTTCACCGTCAATCGCACGGATACCCACGCCCTGATCGATATTGTAAGAACCGTCTTTAATGATGCGATCTTCCAGTACCCAGGACTCATGGTAGCTGGACTGGAAATAGAGATCGGCATAGTCCAGTCGACGCTCATTAAGCGACCCCAGCACAGCAGAAAGATCGTCAAGATTCAATTTATTGGCGGTGAGTAACTGCTCACTGACAAACGAAAGGCTCATAGTTTTTCACTCTTTATCAGATAATCGGCTGAGTACGCTGCGCTGCCCCAACGGCATTATTCGCCTTTCTTCTTGTTCGGCTCACGCAACACTTCCTGAATCTTTGGCTGATCGAGGCTACCGGAAATCTGGTAGCGAATCAGCGAAATCTTGTTCCATAGCGGTGCCAGCACTTTACTGGCAGCAAACACCGCGGCCCCGACAACCGGGTTAACGGCAAATGCGGTCGCCACCCCCACCGTCGCGGAAATTTCCGGGGCGATAACCGCTTCCATATTGACCTGTCGCTTAGCGAGATCGAGATCGCCTTTTATCGCGATATCGGCCTCCAGACCGTCGACCAACATATCATCAGTATGCAACACGCCGTCTTTAATCCATGCCGTGTTGCGAATCGAGTCGAAGTAAAATCCGCGACCAAACGTATCGCTAAAATCGAATCGCAGCTTACGCATCAGCGCATCGAAGCTCAATAGACGTAGCAGTTGACCCGCCTGACCCGCGCCCACTTCGGCAATTTCACCTTTACCAATACGCGTGTGCAATATTCCGCTCAGGCTGGCAATATCCGGCGCCCAAGGCGTACCGCGCCAGTACAGATCGTAGTCCACATCGAAAGAACCGGCTTTCAGCGGTGAATCAACGCCAAACCAGTTAGCGTTCTGCTCCAGGCTATCCCCCGTCAGACGGCCTTTTAGCGCCGTCCGCACGCCTTCCGCATTTTCCTGCCAGGAACCGTTTACCGTCAGACGCGCCTTGCCCGTATCAATCATACCGTCTGCCAGCGTTAATTTTTCCTTTTCTGTCAGCAGCGTTCCCTGAATACGTCCCATATTCTGCCCGATAATCCAGCACTGGCGACAGTTAACCGCCAGCGACGGCCAGTCTTCAAAGCTGATACTCGGGTCGTTTAGCGGTGATTTTTTCTCTGCTAATGCCACCGGATTGGTCGCTTCATTCCCTTTCCACTGAGGATTGTAGTAGAGATAATTGATGTCGCTGCGCCACATGCCACGATTGGGTATCTCAACCGTTCCGTCAATTTCACGCCCTTTTGCCTGCACTTCGCTGCCAGCAAGCGTATTTTTGCGCGTGATTTCCAGATCGTGCCACTGTTGCCCCAGCAGCTGTAGCTCAGGCGTCCGCAGCGTCACCGCTTCAGGAAAACGGAAAGCGCTCTGCGCTTTTTTCCCTTCCGCCGATGTCGAGGCACGCAACGAAGGCAGGAGTCCCAGCCAGCTTTCAGCATCCAGCGGCGGAAGATCGAGCACCAGCGAAGAATCGTCTGGCAATGCAGGCGCCACCGCTGCCCCGTTCTGCCAGCTTGCCCGCGCCAGCGTCACGGTATCGCCTTTCAGCAGCCATTGGCTATTGAAGTGGTTATCCTTGCCCAGCCGTCCCTGCATCGCGAAACCATTCAGGTCACCGCTGGCTTTTACCTCCAGCGGCAGGCTCTCGCCAGCGGGTTTACTTAGCGGGTTAGGTAAGTGACTACTTACTTTATTGAGATCAGCCAGTACATCAACATCATAGGTTGTTTTACCGGAATGCGGCAGGTTGACGGCCACCGTACTCTTCCAGCCAACCGTGCCGGACAGGGCTTTGCTGGCCGATGCTGGTAAACCGGGCAAGAGCGCAGGCTGCCAGTCGCCCTGCAAGCCAACATTCACCAGAAAAGCCTTCGCTTGCTCTTCCGTCGTGAAATTGACCGCCATCGGCTGATTCATCCAGTTCGCCTGAAGCGTGTCACTGCGTAAGTTGCCGTTTTCATAGCGAAACTTACCGGTGAGGTTCTTAATCGTGGTATCCAGCGGCTTGATGTAGAGGCTGTTATTGTTCAGCGCGATATCACCGCTGGCGCGAACATCATCACCAGCAAGCGGAATATCCAGATGCAGTGTGCCTTTCACCGGCCCGCCAATTTTCAGCTCATCCAGCGCCGCACCCAGCGAGGATTTCAGCGGCGTCTGATTAAAATAGTTCCCTACTTCCGGCCCCGGACCATCCAGTTCACCATCGACGAGCAGCATCTCTTTTTCATAATCGGGAATGACCGCGCTAATGTTTTTGCCTTCCACCTTGCCCAGCCAGGTTTGCGGTGCAAACATCCACAGGCCGTTGTTGGCAAAGTCCAGATTGATATCCAGCGGCGTCAGCGCAGGCCAGCCCGGCTGAAATTCGAAGGTGGCATCTTTAACCGGCACCCAGACTTCAAACTGGCCTTCGTTGTGCGTATACGGGAAATGCTGCGGGTTACCAGCAAAGATCAGCGTGGCGTTATCGACACGGCCGCCTTTCAGCGCACCGCTCAGATAGTCCACCAGCTCGGTGCCCATAAACAGTTCAGGGTAATAGCGCCAGGCATCCGCCGCATCGGTCAGCCGAATACCCGCCAGAATATCCAGCTTCGGCTCCTGCTTAGCGGGCTGTTCATAGCGGAAATCGCCGTTAGCCCATAGCGATTTCGCCTGCACGTCTAGTCCATGACTCCAGAGCGCCAGACCCTGTGCATCATTACGCCAGTCAATCGTGCCGCTGGCCTGTTTAATTTCCAGCGGCGCACGGAACATATCCACATAGGGCAGCGTGCTCTGTTTTAATTCGACGCTGACCTGACCACGCTCGGCGCTACCGCGCGCAGAACCAGAGAAATGATCGACCCCCGGCAGTAATTTCCACTGCTTCCAGCTCACATCCTGCCAGTTGGCCTGAAAGCGGGTTCGCTCCGGCTGTTGCAGAGGGATATCGACAGCAACGGTATTCAGTGTGCCCGTCGGTTGCAGTTCATCCCAGCGCGCTTTCAATTCTGGCGTCGTCCCGGACAGCAGTGGGAGCAGCGTACTGACCCGCTCCAGCGCCAGATTGCTGGCTCGAACGCGCAGCGCTTCCTGCCGATCGGGCCCTAACATGTGTTCATTCTTTGGCAGCCAGAGAGCTGAGAGCTGACCTTTCGGCCAGACGACGCCATCCGTTGCCAGATTCAACTCAGGCACATCGACCTGCCAGCCATTTTCCTGACGGCTGACGTGCAGCGTCATGTCATCTACATTCAGGCGATGCGCATCGCTGCCTTCACCCCAGTTGGCCGTTCCGTGATTGAGGAACACATCACCACTGTGGATGTCGCCGTCACGGACGTTCAACCAGGCTGCCAGACTAAAATCGGCACTTTCCAGTCCGGTCGTGTTTTTCATCCAGCGGCTGAGCCAGGGCTTCATATCGATATTGTCAGCCTGCAGGTAGAACGTACCGTTGCTGAGCAGCCCCTGATCGTCGTGCAAGTCCATACGCATCTGCACGACGCCGTGCTGACCATTAAAACTCGACAGGCTGATCAAGCCTTCTGCCCGGTGGCGCTTCTCGGAATTCAGCCAGGTCAGTTGCGGGATGCTCAGCTCCGCGCGGGAACCGGAAGGGGTAAGAAAGGTAATGTGGCTGTCACGCAGGTCAAAGTGGTCAAACTGGCGCAGGAAAAGATCGCTGACCTTCCCTGACTCCATCAGTTTGCTATCCTGCTGCTGCCCGGTAAATTGGCTATTAATATCCAGTTTTAATTGGTGAAACGTGAGATCGCGAAACTGCCAGCGCCCGTGCAGCAGCGACTGCCACACATCCAGCGCCAGCGTAATACGGTCAACCTGCCAGTCCGATTCCGGCAGGGACGTGCGAAGCTTTTCAATTTCCAGCGTGGGGCCAAAGGACTCCCAGCGCCCCGTCATCGAGCCGATTTCTAACGGAATACCGGCAGCAGACTGCGCCCAGGCCACCAGCTGTGGCCGGAAGTGATCGAGCTGTGGCAGCACCAGTCTTAAGCCGCTGACTAACAGCGCTACCATCACGACAAGAGTGGCACCCGTGATGATGAGTATTCCGGGCAGTCGCCTCACTAATTTCTCCTTCTTTCGTCGCCGACGACGAGCGCACGAATTTACATCATGACGACGTCAAACTGCTCCTGGCTATACAGGGGTTCGATTTGTACTTTGACCTGTTTGCCGACGAAAATCTCAACCTCAGCTAACGCGTGCGACTCTTCACTTCTCAGCGCTTCCCCGACTGCCGGTGAGGCATAGACCAGGAAACGATCGGTGTCATAAGCGTGGTGGACACGCACGATTTCACGCATGATTTCATAGCAGACGCTTTCTACCGTCTTCACCGTGCCACGACCATGACACGTCGGGCATTCATGACACAGCACGTGCTCGATACTCTCACGCGTGCGCTTACGCGTCATCTCCACTAATCCTAGTTGAGAGAAGCCGCTAATACTGGTTTTGACCCGATCTTTACTCAGCGCCTGCTCCAGAGAATGCAGCACCCGCCGACGGTGATCCTCATTATTCATATCGATGAAGTCGATAATGATGATGCCGCCGAGGTTACGCAAACGCAGCTGTCGTGCAATCGCCTGCGTCGCTTCCGTGTTGGTATTGAAAATGGTTTCATCCAGGTTGCGGTGGCCAACGAATGCCCCCGTGTTGATGTCGACAGTCGTCATCGCTTCGGTCTGATCGATGATCAAATAGCCACCGGATTTCAGTTCAACCTTTCTGTCCAGCGAACGCTGAATCTCATTTTCCACATCAAACAGGTCAAAAATCGGCTGTTTACCCGCATAGTGTTCAAGTTTGCGGGTCATCTCCGGGATGTATTCGGCGGTAAATTCCAGCAGCGCTTCATACGTCAGTCGGGAGTCAATGCGAATGCGATCCAACGCGGCACCCGCAAAGTCACGCAAAATTCGCTGGGCGAGCGCCACTTCACCATAGAGCTTACATTTGGTCTGGTTGCGCTTTTTGCGCTCCATCACCTTGCCCCACAGACGCTTCAGGAACGCCGCATCCTGCGAGAGCTCTTCTTCACCGACGCCTTCCGCCGCGGTACGAATGATGAAACCACCGTCATCATCGCAATACTCAGCGACCGTTTTCTTTAAGCGCTCGCGTTCCGCTTCGCTCTCAATCCGCTGTGACACGCCAACGTGCGATGCACCGGGCATAAACACCAGATAGCGCGATGGCAGCGTGATATCCGTCGTCAGACGTGCGCCTTTGGTTCCCAGCGGGTCTTTGACCACCTGCACCATGAGATCCTGCCCCTGACGCACCAGTTCGGCGATATCACGGACGTGAAAATTCTTCTGTTCGTCACCGGCAACGCATTCGGTGTGCGGCATGATATCGGATGCGTGCAGGAATGCCGCTTTATCCAGACCGATATCCACAAACGCCGCCTGCATGCCCGGCAGGACGCGACTCACGCGGCCTTTATAAATGTTGCCGACAATGCCGCGCTTCGCATCACGCTCAATATGAATTTCTTGCAGAATGCCGCCATCGATATAGGCAACGCGCGTTTCTGACGGTGTAACGTTTACCAGTAACTCAGCAGTCATGTTTTCCTCTTGCACTCCGCAACGCAGCAAAATTACTGAATAGCTCATGGGTTTCTACCAGCGGCAGCCCAACCACCGCGTAATAGCTCCCGTTAAGCGACCGGACAAAGCATCCACCTTTGCCCTGAATACCGTAAGCCCCGGCTTTATCCATCGGTTCGCCGCTGGCGATATACCGTTCGATATCCTGCTGCGAGAGCGGACGGAAAACGACATCGGTTACCACCAGACAGCTCAATACATCGTCTTTATCTGCCAGCGCGACGGCTGTCATCACCTGATGCGGTTTCCCGGACAGCTGACTCAGCATCTCTGCCGCATGGGCTTCATTCTGTGGTTTTTCCAATACCTGGCCGTTCAGTACCACAATGGTGTCGGCACCCAGAACCGGCAAATCAGACGGAGCCGCCACGACACCCGCAGCCGCTTTCTCATGCGCCAGACGCCGGACATAAACTTCCGCCGCCTCCTCCGGTAACCGCTGTTCTTCCACCGCGACATTCAGTACAGAAAAAGGAATATCGAGCTGCGTGAGCAGTTCGCGACGGCGAGGAGAAGCGGAGGCCAGATAAAGCTGAGTCATGAATCACCTTATTGCACAGTAAACTGACGACGAATTTTACGCATCAGCAGGAACAGCCACGGCCAGAGTACGCCATCAACGACGCTATTCCAGAATGTTTCCGGTCGGAAAGAGACATTAATAACTAAAAATTCTGCCCAGAATACCGTGAGGTCCATCAGCAGCGACAACAACATGACGATTAACGCCTGCTGCCATAGCGCCATATTTCGGAATAGCTGGAATTTAAAGGCGACCAGATAAGCAATAATGCTCAGCGCCAGCGCCCGTACTCCCAGTGTAGACCCAAGAATCAGGTCCATAATCAGACCTAATATAAATCCTGTGCCGACATTCACCCGATGTGGCAATGCCATCACCCAGTAAATGAGAAACAGCGTCAGCCAGGAGGGGCGAAACATATAGATTTCATCCGGCCACGGCATAATCTGCAAAACCATGGCGATCAGAAAAGAAAGCCAGATAATCCAGTTGCCATGCCTGCGATAACGGTTCATTGGCGGCCTCTTTGCGGCTCGGCGGTGGGCGCAGCGGTATCAGGAGGAAGCGGCGGTCCCATGTCGTCAGGCGACGGTAAAACCTGCGGCATCATCTGCATCAGACGCTCATTGGCAACCCGATGGACTTCCGCTGGCGGCAGCGCCGTATTGGAGTTGTTTTCCACGCCCCACAGTAAGAGCAGATAGCGCAGACGTTGTAGCCCTGCGGTCGGACGTGCCTGAATAATCGTATAGGCTCGCTGTGTATCGGCCTTGACCGATGACACAACACCAACGGGATACCCTTCGGGGAAACGACCGCCCAGACCCGATGTGACCAGCACGTCACCCACTCGGATGTCGGTATTGTTAGGCAAGTGTTCGAGTTGCAGATCGTCGGCGCAGCCATTGCCGGCGGCAATCACGCGGATATCATTGCGTAGCACCTGAATCGGCAACGCGTGGGAAACATCACAAATCAACAAAACCCGGCTGGTAAACTGACCAACCGCCACAACCTGACCCACCACGCCTTTATCGCTGATGACCGGTTGCCCTTCATACACGCCGTTCGCCTGACCTTTATCAATCACCACCTGATCGCTATAGGGGTCGGTTCCGGCGGACATCACCTGCGTTACCATTTTCTGCTCATCCTGACGCAGTGGCGAGCCGAGCAGTTCACGTAAGCGCGCATTTTCCTGCTTGAACTGGCCTAGCAGCAGCAGGTCACTGTTTTTCATCAACAGTTCCTGACGCAGCGCGGTATTTTCAAGGCTTAATTGCTCACGGGTTGCCAGTGAGGCAGACATATTGTCCAGAACCTGACGGGGCCCATTCGCCAGAAAATAGAATGGACTGACGGTGGTGTCCATGTATGTTCTGATTTTGACGAACGAACCGAGCCGACTGTCCGCAACGATCACGACAATCGCGGTAACGACAGCAAGAAAAAGTCGTAATTGCAGGGAAGGCCCCCTGCTAAAAAGCGGCTTCATAAAATTTGCGTATTCCTCGACAGCAACCTCAAATCGCACCTGGCGATTTTTAACGTCACAAAGCGGTGCCCCGTAGGGCGAATTTCATTGCTCAGGCAAATAAAAAAGGGGTAACCACGAAAGATGAAAAACGCAGGCGTTCATCCATCCGGTCCCCCCTTTTCCAGACAGGATTACTCCTCGCTGAACAAATCGCCACCGTGCATGTCGATCATTTCCAGCGCCTTGCCACCGCCACGGGCGACACAGGTCAGCGGATCTTCAGCCACCACAACCGGAATACCGGTTTCTTCCATCAGCAAACGATCCAGGTTACGCAGCAGCGCGCCGCCGCCGGTTAACACCATACCGCGCTCGGAAATGTCGGAGGCCAGTTCCGGTGGACACTGTTCCAACGCCGCCATGACCGCGCTGACGATACCCGTCAACGGCTCTTGCAGCGCTTCCAGAATTTCGTTGGAGTTCAGCGTGAACCCACGCGGTACACCTTCAGCAAGGTTACGCCCGCGCACTTCAATCTCAAGCACTTCATCGCCCGGATAAGCGGAGCCGATTTCATGCTTGATACGTTCTGCCGTCGCTTCACCAATCAGTGAACCGTAGTTACGGCGAACGTAGTTGATGATCGCTTCATCAAAGCGGTCACCACCAATACGTACAGAAGAGGAGTACACCACGCCGTTCAGCGAGATCACCGCGACTTCCGTGGTACCACCACCGATATCCACCACCATGGAACCGGTCGCTTCGGATACTGGCATGCCAGCACCAATCGCAGCCGCCATCGGTTCTTCAATCAGGAACACTTCACGGGCACCGGCACCCAGCGCGGATTCGCGAATGGCACGACGCTCAACCTGCGTTGCCCCGACCGGAACACATACCAGCACGCGCGGGCTCGGACGCATAAAGCTGTCGCTATGCACTTGCTTGATGAAGTGCTGCAACATTTTTTCTGTGACCTGGAAATCGGCAATCACACCGTCTTTCATCGGGCGAATCGCCACGATATTCCCAGGCGTTCTGCCCAGCATCTGCTTAGCGTCATGGCCGACTGCCGCCACGCTTTTTTGAGAACCGGCACGATCCTGACGAATCGCAACCACAGAGGGTTCATTCAGTATGATGCCCTGCCCTTTAACATAAATCAGGGTATTGGCGGTACCCAGGTCGATGGACAAGTCGTTGGAAAACATGCCACGAAATTTCTTAAACATAACTAAAGGATAATCCTGCAAGCTGGGGGCGAAAAATAAATCCGCCTACTTTACCAACCACACGAAGCAGCGACAAGGCACGAAAAGGCTCTGCTTCGGTGAAAAATAAGTCTGAGTTGCGCACGTCGGCGTCAGGGAGAAGGCACAACATGCTTTCTCCTCAGGCGGCAAGGCATCTTACCACTGTCCACCCGACAGAATTGCGCTAACACAGGACATAAAATCTAACATTTAATCGGATTGCCGCTAACGTAAGCACACACTAACCGATTTAACAACCGCCTCATTCTACGTCAATTTGAACGGGACGTTTATATTAAACACGATGCCGCGGTGAATATTTTTTCAGCTCATCCGTTACAGGGACTGATGCGGCAAAAAAATCGCCTTGCCCACCATAAACTCCCTTGCCCAACAGCATCCGCCACTCCTCTTTGGTTCGCACGCCAGCGGCAAACACCCGCGTTTGCGTCCCTTTACAGGCCTCGGTCAGGCTTTGTACAAACAGCTGATTTTCCGGACGGCGCTCAAGGCTGCGGACCAAACCAGGATGAAGCTTGATGATCTCCACGGGGAGTGACTTGATATACGTCGTACTCACCAGCGTCAAACCCGCCTGCGTAACCGCCAGGCGACAGCCTAATCCCAGGATCAAATTGAGAACCGGGCGCAGGCGGCCGATATATTGACAGACATCTGCCTCTGCAAGTTCAAATAAAATGCACTGACGCTGCGTTTTCGGACATTGCAGCAACATTTCTTTTAGCCAGCGCAGGAAAGGCTTTTGCAAAAGTGAGTCCACACTTACCGGTAAAGCCAGTGTTTCTCCAGGCCAGCTTGCTGATAGGTCAATAATTCGTGCGACAAGCTGCCGATCATAGCTGGCTGCCAGCCCCAGTTGCTGAACCAGCGGCATATACTCCGCTGCGAGCAGTTCCTGTTCCCCGTCATAAATCCGACTCATCATTTCGCGATGATGTACCACGCCCTCTTTTGTCACCGCAGGTTTCTGATACAGCCGTGGGCCACCGCGTGCCAGCGTCTGTTCCAGCAAGGTCCGCCATTTCACGCTGCCGCGTCCTTTGTCAGGCACCTGCCTGTCAAACACGCACCAACTATTACCGCCCTGCAACACCGCATTGCGCGTCGCGTCTTCCACACTCTCCATCACCTGCTCGGCACTTTGCCCGCCGCGATAGGCACAAATACCAATGTGGAGAACGTCCTCGCGATCGATCAACGGACAGGCGGGGAGAATATCGATAGACTTCACCAACTGCGTGGCAATCGCAGTGGCTTCCTTTAGCGTGCTGTGGGGGAGCAATACGGTGAAATCGCTGCTGAAATAACGCGCCAGCAGCGCAGAGGGATAGCGCATGACAAACGTCGATAGCAGGTTGACCAGCGTGAAACGGTATTCCTGAAGCGCACTGGTATAGCCGTGCGTTTCTTGCAAAGTTTCAAAATCAGGTACGCGAATCATCATGACGACGCCGTGCGTCCCCACTTCTTCGCCATCCTCAAGCTGTGTGGTCAATTGATTATCAAAAAACAGACGATTACTCAGCCCGGTTTCAGCATCCTGCGCGGCGAAAGCACGAATTAACGTATCAACCCGCCCGCGTTCCTCACGCGCTTCCACTAAATCAGACAGCAGTTGATCGAGCGCCCCGCTGGTCTTAACTGGCCATTCACGTACCGAGCCCTGCATAACCGATTCTCGCTCGCCCTTGAGAATACGCTGTGCGCGTTTTTCCAACTCTTCCTGTCCGGCAGCCTGCCGACGCAGCCAGCGAATGGAAAAGTACAGCATGAGGAGCATCAGGCCCGCGGCCAGCAATACTGATAGCGTCGACACCACGAAACGCGGTAAACCAATCAGCGGGTCGACATATTTTAAGGCGATCGTCATGTTCAAATGATGCATCAGCGGAAACTCGACCTCATGATAGAGATGCGTGCGTTCCCAGCCGGCCTCGGGCAGCTGTATTGAATAGAGGGTCGAATCGTTATCCTGAATATCCAACGCCACAATGCCTGCCGTTTTCATCATTCCCGGCAGCCAATATTGAATATTTTCGGGCGATTGCACTAATAGCGCCTGATCGATACTGGCCGTGACCTCGCGTAGCTGCTGCTCGGTTCGCAACTGGCTATAATAACAGAGGCTAAATATGCTACTGAAAAGCATAAGAAAAATGGCGAGAACCGTCAGCAATACTATGAGTATCGAGAACCTGGTCGTAAATCCCATCCCTGCGTCCTATTCCAAATAATTGTTATTTCTGCGAGTTTGTTGTTTTTTATCAGTTCGCATAGGCCAGCAACATAGTACCTTTTTTAACAAACAGTACCTTTTAACAAATAGTACCTGTAATAACTATAGTCGTTAATGACTTCCCCATTTTAATCCTGCCACAGGAGATAGCCCATGCAGGCTTTAGTTCTTGAACAGTCAGACGGACTGACCCACGCTCAGATTCGCGAGATTGACGCCGAGCAGCTTCCCACCGGGGATGTAACTGTCGATATCAACTGGTCCGGCATTAACTATAAAGATGCGCTTGCCATTACCGGCAAAGGCAAAATTATCCGTAACTTCCCGATGGTTCCTGGGATCGACTTCGCAGGAACCGTACGCCACAGCGACAGCGATCGGTTTAGCGTCGGCCAGCCTGTTATCCTGACCGGTTGGGGCGTGGGTGAAAACCACTGGGGCGGATTGGCGCAACAGGCGCGCGTGAAGAGCGATTGGCTGGTGCCACTGCCCGCGTCGCTGGATGCGCGTAAGGCCATGATTCTTGGTACAGCGGGCTTTACCGCGATGCTGTGTGTGATGGCGCTGGAAGACGGTGGCATCACGCCGGAAAGCGGCGACATTATTGTGACGGGTGCCAGCGGCGGCGTCGGCAGCACAGCAGTCGCCCTGCTTGCAGAGCTAGGTTATCAGGTCACTGCCGTCAGCGGCCGTGCTGACAACACCGATTACCTAAAGAAACTGGGCGCCAAACAGGTGTTGGATCGCAGCGAATTCAGCGGAAGCCCTCGTCCGCTGGAGAAACAACGTTGGGCTGGCGCGGTGGATACCGTCGGCGATAACGTGTTGGCGACGCTGCTGGCGCAGATGGATTACAACGCAACGGTCGCCGCGTGCGGTCTGGCTGGCGGTGTTGCCCTGCCGACTACCGTGATGCCATTTATTTTACGCAATGTTCGCCTGCAAGGCGTGGATTCCGTGATGGCACCGCTGGCTCGCCGTCAGCAAGCGTGGGAGCGTCTGGCTACCATTCTGCCTGAGTCGTTCTATCAGCAGGTCACACAGGAAATCGGATTAGAAGACGTCCCTGCTGTCGCTGCCGCACTGCTGGAAAACAAAGTCACTGGCCGCACGCTGGTGAAAATCAGCTAACGTCTTTTTCTTGTTGTACGCTATACCCTAAATAATTCGAGTTGCAGGAAGACGGCAACCGTGCGAATCCCCAGGAGCTTACTCAAGTAAGTGACTGGGGTGAGTAAGGGAAGCCAACGCACATGCAGCTTGAAGTATGACGGGTATAAGCCACCTTCGGGTGGCTGTTACACCCTGCAAAAAAGTATTTCATCTCTCCTGTCGCGGTTTCTACCGCAATTAATCTATAACTAAGTGAACGGTAAGCATTAAAAACGCCACTTTGCGTCAACAATAATAATGACTGGCGGGAGTTCACATGCACAAACATCGCAAGTTCACGGAAGCCGACGTTACCCCGGAATCCCTCTTCTATCAGCGTCGGCGCGTCTTAAAAGCGCTGGGTATTTCCGCAGCGGCGCTCTCACTGCCATTTTCTGCACAGGCTGACCTGTTGGCCTGGTTTAAAGGCGGTGATAAACCGAAAGCGCCGCCGGGTAAACCGCTCACATTTAGCCAACCTGCCGACTGGAAACTCGATCTGCCGCTCACGCCGGAAGATAAAGTCACGGGTTATAACAACTTCTATGAATTTGGATTGGATAAAGCCGATCCGGCAGCGAATGCCGGCGGGCTAAAAACCGAAGGCTGGACCGTCAAAATAGACGGCGATGTCGCCAAACCCCTCACGCTGGATATCGACGATTTGCTCAAACGCTTTCCGCTGGAAGAGCGCATCTATCGCTTCCGCTGTGTTGAGGCGTGGTCAATGGTGATTCCGTGGGTCGGGTTTGAGTTAGCCAAACTGATTAAATACGCCGAACCCACCAGCAATGCCCGCTACGTAGCGTTTCAGACGCTTTACGATCCGGAACAGATGCCGGGACAAAAAGATCGCTTCATGGGCGGCGGGCTGGATTACCCCTATGTAGAAGGGCTGCGGCTCGATGAAGCCATGAACCCGTTGGCGCTGCTGGCCGTCGGCGTTTACGGCAAGACGTTACCGCCACAGAACGGTGCGCCCATCCGCTTAGTCACGCCGTGGAAATACGGCTTCAAGAACATCAAATCTATCGTGCATATCCGGCTTACTCGCGAACAGCCCCCGTGCACATGGAATCTGGCGGCACCGGATGAATATGGCTTCTATGCCAACGTTAACCCGCATGTGGATCACCCGCGCTGGTCGCAAGCGACAGAACGCGTCATTGGTTCCGGCGGGCTACTTAACGTTGAGCGCCAACCCACGCTGTTGTTCAACGGCTATGCCGATCAGGTCGCCTCGCTGTATCGCAGCCTGAATCTGCGCGATAATTTTTAGTTAACAACACAAAACATCTAGCTAATAACACAAAACGTCTAGCCAATAACACCTTGTCAGGATAGGAATCCACATCAGCATGAGACTGACGTTACAACACATTACCCGGTTAAAAGTGCTACTCCATCTGGCTGGTTTTCTGCCGCTGCTGTGGCTGATATTGTCCGTTGACCAAGGGTGGTTCAGTGCCGACCCGGCCAAAGATATCCAGCACTTTACCGGAAGAATGGCGCTGAAATTGCTGCTGGCGACGCTGCTGGTTACACCATTAGCGCGCTACGGCAAACAGCCGCTGCTTATTCGCTGCCGACGCCTCCTCGGGCTGTGGTGCTTTTTCTGGGCGACGTTACATCTGGTGAGCTATGCGCTGCTGGAGCTGGGTCTGGATCATTTGGCGCTGCTGGGCAAAGAGCTGATATCCCGACCGTATTTAACGTTGGGAATCATAAGCTGGTTGATTTTGCTGGCGCTGGCGGTGACGTCGCCACAGATAATGATGCGCAAGTTGGGATCGCAATGGCAAAAACTGCATAATTTCGTCTATTTAGTCGCCATCCTTGCGCCTATCCACTATCTTTGGTCAGTTAAAACGCTCTCACCGCAGCCTATTTTGTATGCGCTCGCGGCGCTGATATTGCTGCTGTTTCGTTATAAGAAATTTCGCCAATGGTGGCGCTAAACGCCGCAGCGACACGGGAAAAGCCGGTGACGGACCGCAGTGAGATTCACGCCTTCTCACGGTCTGGCGCAGGAATATCTCCGCAGATAAGACCAGTATTTAGCTGCGAATTGCCACGATATGGTTATAATGCACGACTTTAATTTCTCGGGCCGGACAATTTTCGTCACGAAAGGTGACAAACGAATAGCTTCGCGCTATTTTGTGCGACACCAAGTCAATCGCGGGAGATAGCAGCACAATGGCAGAAAAGTTTCACATTTTGCTCTTGAACGGTCCAAACCTGAATCTGCTAGGAACCCGAGAGCCCGACAAATACGGTAAGACGACGTTAGCAGACATTGTCAGCGAGCTGGAAACACAGGCGCAGGCATTGAACGTGGAGTTTTCCCATCTGCAATCCAATGCGGAACATGTCCTGATCGATACCATCCATCAGGCCAGAGGAAACACCGACTTCATTCTGATTAACCCGGCGGCATTTACCCACACCAGCGTTGCGCTGCGTGATGCCTTGCTGGCTGTCGCGATTCCGTTTATCGAAATTCATCTGTCCAACGTGCACGCACGTGAGCCTTTTCGTCATCATTCCTACCTTTCTGATGTTGCGGTAGGCGTGATATGTGGCCTGGGGGCAGATGGTTATCAGTATGCTTTACAGACGGCGGTAAAACGCCTGTCAACTTCCAATTAAACAAAAGAGTACGGAACCACATCCATGGATATTCGTAAAATCAAAAAACTGATCGAACTGGTTGAAGAGTCCGGCATCGCCGAACTGGAAATTTCTGAAGGTGAAGAATCAGTACGTATCAGTCGTGCCCCAGCAGCGGTTAACTACCCGATGATGCAACAGGCTTACGCTACGCCGATGATGCAGCCACAGCCTGCACTGGCCGCAGCCGTTGCACCAGCGCCAGTGGAAGCTGCAGCAGCACCGGCTGCCATCAGTGGACACATCGTTCGTTCTCCAATGGTTGGAACCTTCTATCGCACCCCAAGCCCGGATGCTAAAGCCTTCGTGGAAGTGGGTCAGCACGTCAATGTTGGCGATACCCTGTGCATCGTCGAAGCCATGAAAATGATGAACCAGATCGAAGCCGACAAATCAGGCGTGGTTAAAGCCATCCTGGTCGAAAGCGGTCAGCCGGTTGAATTTGACGAGCCACTGGTTGTCATCGAATAACGAGGCTTATCATGCTAGATAAAATCGTTATCGCTAACCGCGGAGAGATTGCGCTGCGTATTTTGCGTGCCTGTAAAGAACTGGGCATCAAAACCGTCGCCGTTCACTCCAGTGCGGATCGCGATTTGAAACACGTATTGCTGGCGGACGAAACCGTGTGTATCGGCCCGGCGCCGTCAACAAAAAGCTATCTGAATATCCCAGCGATTATTTCCGCTGCGGAAATCACGGGTGCCGTCGCGATTCACCCTGGCTACGGTTTCCTGTCCGAAAATGCGGATTTTGCCGAGCAGGTTGAACGCTCTGGCTTTATCTTCATCGGCCCACGCGCAGAAACCATTCGCCTGATGGGCGACAAGGTGTCAGCCATCACCGCCATGAAAAAAGCGGGTGTTCCAACCGTACCCGGTTCTGATGGCCCTCTGACCGACGACATGGACGCTAACCGTGTTCATGCAAAACGCATCGGCTATCCGGTCATCATCAAAGCCTCTGGCGGCGGCGGTGGTCGTGGTATGCGTGTAGTGCGCAGCGACAAAGAGCTGGAACAATCCATCAACATGACCCGTGCGGAAGCCAAAGCGGCTTTCAACAACGACATGGTTTACATGGAAAAATATCTGGAAAACCCACGTCACGTGGAAATTCAGATTCTGGCTGATGGTCAGGGCCACGCCGTCTATCTGGCCGAGCGTGACTGTTCCATGCAGCGCCGCCACCAGAAAGTGGTGGAAGAAGCGCCAGCACCGGGCATTACGGACGAGCTGCGCCGCAATATCGGCGATCGCTGCGCCAAAGCCTGTGTCGATATCAACTATCGTGGTGCGGGTACGTTTGAGTTCCTGTACGAAAACGGTGAGTTCTACTTCATTGAAATGAACACCCGTATTCAGGTGGAGCATCCGGTAACCGAAATGATTACCGGCGTGGATCTGATCAAAGAGCAGTTGCGCATCGCTGCCGGTCTGCCACTGTCCATCAAGCAGAAAGACGTCAAGGTTCGCGGCCATGCGGTGGAATGCCGTATCAACGCGGAAGACCCGAACACGTTCCTGCCAAGCCCGGGTAAAATCACGCGTTTCCACGCGCCGGGCGGCTTTGGTGTCCGTTGGGAATCGCATATTTACGCCGGTTATACCGTACCGCCGTATTACGATTCCATGATCGGCAAGCTGATCACCTACGGCGAAACACGCGAAATCGCGATTTCCCGTATGAAGAACGCGCTGGCTGAACTGATCATCGATGGTATCAAAACCAACATCGAACTTCAGATGAAGATCATGAGCGACGAAAACTTCCAGAGAGGTGGCACCAACATCCACTATCTGGAGAAGAAACTCGGCTTGCAGTAAATACTGCTCAATCGAGTCAAAAGGCCAGCTTATGCTGGCCTTTGTTATTTATGCCTCCGAGTCGTCATGCAGTTCTCAAGCGCTGACTAGCACAAGCAAACGAGGTAGGATATATCGTCTTTTTTAGGATGAGATGGTGGTTGCAGAGTGACAAGACAATCCGATTTTGATTTCTCGTGCAGACCATTAATTCCGTACGCACACAACTATAATCACGGAGATTATGAAAGCTGGCACACTCACAGTTGCGCTCAGTTGATTCATACGCTTAGCGGGGTTATTCGGGTTGAAACCCAACAGGGAATCTGGGTGGTTCCACCCTCGCGTGGGGTATGGATACCCGCAGATATTCCACATGCCTTACATATTGTGGGTGAAGTTAAGGCCAGAGTACTTTTTGTCGAACCGCTTGCCAGAGCAGACCTCCCTGTTATCTGTCAGGTCGTGGGGATAACACCTTTATTACGAGAACTCATCATCGATGTCCTGAAACTTCCCGCTAATTATGAGCCAGGAAGTCGGACCGAACGTATTTATGAACTGATCCTTGATGAAATACGTTTGATGAATACGCTTCCTTTTTGTCTTCCTGAGCCGATTTCTGAGCGTCTGAAATTATTGTGCAATGCCGTCCGTCAGGCCCCCTATGAGGCCTGGACTGTGGCCAACGCTGCCGAGCAAGCCAATGTCAGCGTAAGAACACTCAGCCGACATTTTTATCAGCAAACCGGTATGCAATTCAGTGAGTGGGTTCGCCGTGCACGTTTGCTGATTGCGCTAACGCGTCTGGCACAGGGCGAACAAGTCACCCGAGTGGCGCTGGATTTAGGCTATGCCAACCCGGGAGCCTTCAGTGCCATGTTTCGCAGAGTCATGGGCGTGACGCCCGGCAATTACTTCAACCCATAATCAAACGCCCTGCGGCATTCAACATCGCTTGCAAAGAGGCTCGGGTAACATCGCTGTCAATGCTGACACCCCATGCACACTCACCCGCATGGTTCTGACAGCACACATAAGCCACAGAACGGCTGTCACTACGCTGACCTAACGTGTGTTCCTGATAGCTCACAATATTAAGGTCTGCTTTCACCTCTCGGCAGAGAGCCGTCATGCCCGCAGAGAGAAAACCGTTTCCTGCGCCCTTCAAATTCAGTCTTTTCTCGCGGAAAATGATTTCAGCTGAAAGCGTTGTGTTCTGCCCAAGCTGATTATCGCAGGTATATTTAGTTAACCGAATCAGCGGTAATTCGACTAAACCGTAAGCCTCACGAAATAGCATCCAGACAGCCATCTGCGACATTTCTTTCCCCTCAGATTCAGACGCTTTCTGTACCAGCAGACTGAATGCCTTCTGAAGTTGACGAGGCAAGATGAGGCCATGGTTTTGCTCAAGCAGCCAGGCAGCACCGCTTTTTCCTGACTGGCTGTTTACGCGGATAACGGCCTCATAATTGCAACCGATGTCTTCCGGATCGAGAGGAAGGTAGGGAATTTCCCATAATGGCGAGGCCGAACGCTGTCGTGCTGCAAACCCTTTTTTAATCGCATCTTGATGCGAACCGGAAAAAGCCGTAAAAGCGAGTTCTCCGGCATAAGGATGACGTGGTGCGACGGGGAGTTGATTACACTCCTCAACCACCTCCACCACCTTCTTCATGTGGCTGAAATCAAGCTCAGGAGAGATTCCCTGCGTGTAAAGATTAAGCGCCAGCGTCACTAAATCGACATTACCGGTACGCTCTCCATTACCAAACAGGCAGCCCTCAACTCTTTCAGCACCAGCCAGTAAAGCAAGTTCAGCGCAGGCAATGCCTGTACCGCGGTCATTATGCGGATGCACACTGATACAGACCTTATCTCTACGGGAAAAATGTCGGCAAAAATATTCTATCTGATCGGCATACACATTGGGCGTGTTGACCTCAACGGTCGCAGGAAGGTTGATGATCATGGGACGGCACGCATCAGGCTCCCAGACATCAGCGACAGCCTCGCAAATCTGAAGCGCGAAATTTGGCTCGGTAAAGCAGAACGTTTCCGGTGAATATTGAAAGGTCCAGTCAGTCTCCTGCGCCTCAGCACATAGCTGACGGATCTGCTTCGTCGCATTGACCGCAAGCTGAATAATTTCATCACGTGTCTGACGGAACACCACCTCCCTGAAAACCGGCGCAGTCGCGTTGTATAAGTGAATGGTGGCGCGATGTACACCACTCAGCGATTCAAAGGTACGCGCAATCAAATCTTCTCGCGCCTGCGTTAACACCTGAATCGTCACATTCTGCGGAATACGCTTTTCTTCGATCAATAAGCGAACAAAATTAAAATCAGTTTGGGAAGCAGACGGAAAAGCGACCTCAATCTCTCTGAACCCGCAGGCAATCAGCAGATCCCAAAATTTCAGTTTACGCATTTCATTCATCGGCTCAGCAAGCGCCTGATTACCGTCCCGTAAATCGGTGGAAAGCCAACGTGGGGGCTGAGTTAATGTCTTGTCAGGCCATTGCCGATCTTTTAGGCCAATCGGTGGATACGCTTTGTATTTCGATGAAGGGTTATTCAACATGATCGGGCTCCTTTTAATGGAACCCCAGTGTTATCCAGAGAGCCATAAGCACGCTCATCCGAAGGTGACAACTAATGATGCAAAAGTGACAATCATTAAACCGCTCGGCTCCTTTTCCGCGTTTTCACTCTGAAAAAACCGTCATGTTCACTCCCTGTTGGCGCTCGGAGTAAAATGTTCTCGTGTCAAATAATGCGTACATCGCGACTGGCTTTTACGCTGATGGCGTAATTCTTACTAGTCAATTGGCCCACATGCCGTAAAATTCCCGCTTTCGTCATCACGACGTTCATAACGATACCCATTCTCCCATTCACGGTGGAGCAGAACATGGATACACGCTTTCCTCAGGCACACAGAGAGGCCCGCTGGGCTTTTGGCCTGACGCTGGTTTATTTAGTGGCCTGGGTGCTTGCCGCCTATTTGCCTGACAACACACAAGGGATCACCGGCCTTCCACACTGGTTTGAGATGGCCTGCCTGCTGCTGCCGCTTGTGTTTACGCTGCAGTGCTGGCTGATGGTTCGCGTCATTTTCCGCGATATCTCACTGGAGAGTGACGATGCAAATTGAAATTTTATTGCCGCTGATTGGCTATCTGCTGCTGGTCTTCGGGCTGTCGGTCTATGCGTATCGTCGCCGTCAGACGGGCAACTTTCTTAACGAATACTTCCTTGGCGGCCGCTCGATGGGCGGGTTTGTGCTAGCGATGACGCTCATCGGTACTTACGTCAGCGCCAGCTCGTTTATCGGCGGGCCGGGTGCCGCGTATAAATACGGGCTGGGTTGGGTGCTGCTGTCGATGATCCAGCTTCCCACCATGCTGCTGTCGCTGGGCATTCTGGGGAAAAAATTCGCCATTCTGGCGCGGCGCTACAATGCCATCACGCTGAACGACATGCTTTACGCCCGCTACAACAGTCCGCTGCTGGTGTGGTTTGCCAGCATCAGCCTGCTGGTCGCGTTTATCGGTGCGATGGCCGTGCAATTCATCGGCGGTGCACGCCTGCTGGAAACCGCCGCGAACATCCCTTACGACATCGGCCTGCTGATTTTCGGCGTCACTATTGCGTTGTACACCACGTTTGGCGGCTTCCGTGCCAGCGTGCTGAATGATGCGATGCAGGGCATTGTGATGCTGATCGGCACCGTCATCCTGCTGGTCGGCGTAATCTATGCCGCTGGCGGTTTGCACAGCGCGGTGGATAAGCTGCAACAGATCGACCCAATGCTGGTCTCTCCGCAGGGCAGCGGCGGGATTCTGTCGATGCCGTTTATGGCCTCATTCTGGGTGCTGGTCTGCTTCGGCGTTATCGGCCTGCCGAACACCGCCGTTCGCTGTATCTCTTATCGCGACAGCAAAGCGCTGCACCGTGGGATTATCATCGGCACGATCGTCATCGGCATCCTGATGCTCGGCATGCATCTGGCTGGGGCGCTGGGTCGTGCCGTGATGCCAAATCTGACGATCCCCGATCAGGTGTTACCCGCGCTGATGGTCACCGTACTACCGCCGCTGGCCGCTGGGATCTTTCTCGCTGCGCCAATGGCCGCTATCATGTCCAACATTAATGCGCATCTGCTTCAGGCTTCCGCCACGATCATCAAGGATCTCTATCTCAGCGTGCGCCCAGAGCAGATCCATAACGAACGCCGCATCAAGATCCTGTCCAGCATGACCACGCTACTGTTGGGTCTGCTGGTGCTGCTGGCCTCATTACGGCCACCGGATATGATCATCTGGCTGAACCTGCTGGCGTTTGGCGGACTGGAAGCGGTGTTCCTGTGGCCGCTGGTGCTGGGCCTGTATTGGGAACGCGCGAACGCTGCGGGGGCGCTTAGCGCCATGTTCACCGGGGCGATTTGCTATACCTTACTGGCTAGCTTCAATCTTCAGCTGGCTGGATATCACCCGATTGTGCCATCGCTGTTACTCAGCCTGATGGCGTTTATTATTGGCAACCGCTTTGGTCATAATCCACCAGCGCCGGTTGCCGCTTCATCTTCACTTTAAATGTAATAGAGACTGCTATGCCGTGGATTCAACTAAAAATAAACACCTCAGGAAAAGTTGCTGAACAGCTGGGTGACGTCATGATGGAAAGCGGTGCGGTATCCGTTACGTTTCAGGATACGCACGATAATCCCGTGTTCGAACCGCTGCCGGGCGAAACCCGCCTGTGGGGCGATACCGACGCGATTGCGTTGTACGATGCCGAAACCGACATGAACGCGGTTATCGCCATGCTGGAGCAAGAACCGCTGCTGGGCGTCGGCTTTAAACATAAAATCGAACAGTTGGAAGACAAAGACTGGGAACGCGAGTGGATGGATAACTTCCACCCGATGCAGTTCGGCAAACGTCTGTGGATTTGCCCGAGCTGGCGTGACATTCCTGACCCGACTGCCGTCAACGTCATGCTCGATCCCGGTCTGGCATTTGGCACTGGTACCCATCCAACGACCGCGCTGTGCCTGCAATGGCTCGACGGGCTGGATCTGGAAGGGAAAACCATCATCGATTTCGGCTGCGGTTCCGGCATTCTGGCGATTGCCGCTCTGAAACTGGGTGCAGCACGCGCTATCGGGATTGATATCGATCCGCAGGCGATTCAAGCCAGCCGCGACAACGCACAGCGCAACGGTGTTTCCGAACGTCTTGAGCTTTATCTGCCGAAAGACCAGCCTGCCGACCTGTCTGCCGATGTCGTCGTCGCCAACATCCTTGCTGGTCCGCTACGCGAGCTGGCACCGCTGATTAGCGATTTACCTAAAGCGGGCGGTCACCTCGGCCTGTCCGGTGTACTGGCGACACAGGCTGAAGGCGTCGCAGAAGCTTACGCAGACAAATTCACGCTCGATCCAGTGGCTGAACGCGAAGAGTGGTGCCGCATTACCGGCCAACGCCGCGCGTCTTAATCACGTTATCTCTTCCCGCTCCGCCCGCCGTGTACGCAACGGTGGGCGAGCTTCTTCTTGTTATACCTCATGATTTATCCCGATAAGCTGGCGTATTATGCTGGCCGGCAAGCGACTGGACGTCATCTGCGCCCGGCGCTCAACGATGCCATATCATTATTTTCAAGGGATGAAAAATGAAAGGTAAACTCTCTATCGTATTAATGCTGTCCGCCAGCTTTTCCGCATTGGCGGCCGATCCGGTTCACTGGGGCTACGAAGGCAACGGCGACCCCGCACACTGGGGAAAGCTGTCTCCAGACTTCTCGCTGTGTGAAACCGGTAAAAACCAATCTCCCATCAATATCCGTCAGGCACTGAACGCCCAGCACGACCCTTTACAGCTAGCCTTCCTGCCAGGAGCACAGCACATTATCAATAACGGACATACCGTTCAGGTTAACGTGGGCCCGGGAAATACGCTGGTATTGGATAACGAGACATTCACCTTGCAGCAGTTTCACTTTCACGCACCGAGCGAGAATGAAATTGACGGTAAGCAGTTTCCGCTAGAAGGCCATTTTGTCTATAAAGACGCGGCTGACGCGCTTACCGTTATCGCGTTGATGTTTCAGGAAGGAGAAGCCAATCTGCCGCTAGCCACAACATGGCAGCAGATTCCGGCTCAGGTTAATCAGGCGGAGGACGTGCGCACACCAATCGCGATTCAGGCCTTGTTACCGACGTCATTAAACTACTATCGGTTTAGTGGATCGCTCACCACACCACCGTGCTCAGAAGGCATTCGCTGGCTCGTGCTGGATCACCCCGTCACCGCCTCTACCGATCAGATAAACCAGTTCCGCTCGGTCATGCATCACGCGAATAACCGCCCCACACAGCCGCTTAATGGCCGAATCATCATCCATTAAGCCACGTCGCGAGGCTGGTCAGACTGCCTGTCGGCCAGCCTCAGGCCAATCGGCACCCTTTTTTGCCACATTAACCAACGCATTTCACTGATAAAGCATTGATAGGCTGCTGTATCTCCACCAAAAATGACCGCGCTTGCAGATAAAATTCTGTAAGCAGATGAATATTTTATCGTTCAAAAAACCAGCACAAAAACATAACACACTGTTAAATATGAATAATATTTTCATATACCTCTACGAACTGCATTTTCATTGATCGATAGCCGTAAATTGGTCAAAGTTTGGCCTTTCATCTGACGTAAAAAATGCGTAATATACGCGCCCTTGCAGGCACAGTATGGTCAATTTTTGTCTATGCACATTGGACAATTTCAGCTTAGTAATCGCTTGATAGCAGCCCCAATGGCTGGTATTAGCGATCGCCCATTTAGAGCACTCTGTCATGCGATGGGCGCTGGAATGACCGTGTCTGAAATGCTTTCTTCCAACCCGGAAGTATGGCGTTCAGACAAGTCGCGTTTGCGAATGGTTCATAGCGATGAACCGGGTATCAGAGCCGTGCAAATTGCCGGTTGTGACCCCGATGAGATGGCGGCGGCAGCGAGAATTAATGCTGATTCCGGCGCGCAGATCATCGACATCAATATGGGCTGCCCGGCGAAGAAGGTGAACCGCAAGATGGCAGGATCTGCGTTGTTGCAGTATCCGGATTTGGTCAAACAGATCCTCTCTACGGTAGTGAAAGCGGTAGACGTACCGGTAACACTGAAGATCCGTACCGGTTGGGCACCAGAGCATCGTAACTGTGTAGAAATTGCCAAACTGGCTGAAGACTGTGGCATTCAGGCGTTAACCATTCACGGACGCACTCGTGCGTGCCTGTTCAATGGCTTCGCGGAATACGACAGCATTCGGGCAGTTAAGCAGGCCGTTTCCATTCCTATTATTGCGAATGGCGACATTACAGACCCGCATAAAGCCAGAGCGGTTCTTGACTACACCGGGGCTGACGCCCTGATGATAGGACGAGCCGCTCAGGGAAGACCCTGGATCTTTCGGGAAATCCAGCATTATCTGGACACAGGGGAGTTGCTGGCACCAATGCCGTTGGCAGAGGTCAAGCGCTTGTTGATCGAGCATATACGGGAATTGCACGACTTTTATGGTCCAGGCAAGGGATTTCGTATCGCTCGTAAGCACGTATCCTGGTATCTCCAGGAGCATGCCCCAAACGACCAGTTTAGGCGCACATTCAACGCCATTGAGGATGCCAGCGAGCAGCTGGAGGCGTTGAAGGCATATTTTGAAAATCTTGCGTAAACAGAAAAAGAGCTGACAGAACTATGTTCGAACAACGCGTGAATTCTGACGTACTGACCGTTTCCACTGTAAACTCTCAGGCTCAGGTAACCCAAAAACCCCTGCGCGACTCGGTTAAACAGGCACTGAAGAACTATTTTGCTCAATTGAACGGTCAGGATGTAAGTGACCTGTATGAGCTGGTATTGGCTGAAGTTGAACAGCCACTGTTGGACATGGTGATGCAATACACCCGCGGTAACCAAACCCGCGCTGCCCTGATGATGGGCATCAACCGCGGTACTCTGCGTAAGAAATTGAAAAAATACGGCATGAACTGATACTAATCAGTTAAGCATTTGAAAAAAGGCGCTTTACCTCTTGGGTTAAGCGCCTTTTTCTTTGCCTTCTATTTGCGTGGCAACCTGAGCTATTTCGTCTGCGAGATGAGGAATTCGTTATTAATGACTCATCCCTTCTTGTTTATCCGTTTCTGACGCATGGAAGAGTCAGTGCAGGTTATCTAGCCGTTCCGCTAACACGAACGTTAAGATCTCTTTCGATTCTGGATTATTCAATTCAACAATGGCGTAAGCCAACGCACGACACTGATCGAGCGCTTCTTCGGGTTCTAACGGCGTGTTATCAAACATGACGCACCTCCTGAACAGGCAGGCAACCAGCGAAGACCATGACATGACCATCAGGGGAATATTCCCGCGCCTGACGTTCGGTGGCAGCGATAATATGCACGACACGCTGGGAGGATGTTCCCAAAGCAAGAAAGCGATACTGAAATTCGGGGCGAGTTTGGGTAGACTGGATATCAGCCATAGTGTTAGCTCCAATAACATTGTGGTTAGAGGCTCGTAGGTGTTGGTAGCACCTGCGGGCTTCGCTATTTTTAACCTTGAATCACTCAAAGTGTCAGCCACTATAAAATTAAGTGTCAGCCACGTCAACGCTATTTTTTGTGCTTTATTGTGTATACTGTCTGGCACCAATCAGCATTAGGAATAGTCATGGCAACGAAAGCAGTAAATGCAAAATCAAGAAAGCTTGAGGCGAGAGTTCCACATGATATTGCTGAAGCAATGGAAAAAGTAAAAGAGCCGGATGAGAGCACAGGGCAATTTATCGTTTCTGCCATGCAAGGTGAGATCAAACGCCGCCAGCGCAAGCAGCCTAAAGATGAATCTTAAGGCTGAGTGTTATTGTGGGTAGTGTAGGTTATACGGGCTAGTGCTAGTCTAGTAGGTAATTCAGTGCCAGAAACGGATGCTTACTCGGGAATATCCTATCTGTTGCGCCAACTGATACCGAAGATTTACAATTACTTGCTTTACTGTTAATAAGCCAACACAGTCAAATGCTGATGCACCCATTGATTGGGAAGCTAAACTATTTCGCTCAGTTAAAAATTCGTACCGAAACTTCACGTAGGGAAAACAATGTCGATTCCAAAAGCCTTTGTTTCTTACTCACACGACTCCCTAGAACACAAAAAATGGGTTCTCGACCTCGCTACTCGTCTGCGAAACAATGGGGTTGACGCCATTTTGGATCAATGGGATCTGAGACCGGGCGATGACCTCCCTAGCTTCATGGAGCAGGGTTTAATTTCTGCTGATCGCATACTCATGGTCTGCACAGATAAATACGTTGAAAAGGCGAACTCAGGTGCAGGTGGAGTCGGATACGAAAAAATGATTGTTACAGCCGACTTATTAAAGACTATCGACTCAAACAAAGTCATCCCATTGATTCGTCAAAGCGGACACTTCAACGTTCCAAATTTCCTCCGTTCCAAACTATTTTTAGATTTTTCTCATCCTGATCAATATGAATTTTCATTTGATGAGCTGATTCGAGCTTTGCACAATGCCCCTCTTTATGAAAAACCCCCCGTTGCGAATAATCCATTTGTCCCCATTTCCCAAACTCCCCCCAATCGTACAGGTGATGGAGTTCTGGAAGTTATGAAAGTAATTGTTGAGCAGTTCGAGAACCAAGCTTCTGAAAGGATCAGTTACGGTAGGTTGATCATGCAAGCACCTATGTCCAGAATCATGCTTGATTTGTATATAGAAGAAGCGAAGTCATTGGGTCTGATTACTCAAGACATAATCAATGATGTTATTCTAACAACTAATGGTAAAAATTATGCCGTTAATCACAAACTTGTTCGATAGCAAGAAGTCACAATAATCGTTTACTGAACGAATGGGGAGCCAAGTTTAAAAATAGATGCCGTTATATCTTTCCCTACTCAGCCAGTTATTCCATCACGGTCTCAATTTTTTCAGCATAACTGTTTATCCTTTCATCTGAAATAATGGGGGTTAGCTTTAATGCGTAAATATAGCAAATAGAACAGAAAGCGAAGGAATTATCGAACGTTGACACCTATCTCATTACCGTCAGTCAAAATATTAATTAGAGAAGGAAGTGTAATTATTCCGGTAAACATAGCTATTTACTTTTATAAGTATTCAGACATCCTAATATTTTCCAAATTGATGCTGTACAATTTTTTCATGCAACAACATTTTATGTAGAGAATTAGGATTACAATTTTGTCAAGGTGATATATTTCCTTACTCAGATCCTCGGATAAATTTCTATGTATTTTAAAAAACGATATTTATTAAACCATAGCGGTATGCTGCCATGGTTTAATTGTCTTATTTGAGATTATACTAACCAAAGCTTTTTCAGCTGATACTTCATATTTTCATGTCTAATTTCAAGTTCAGCTCCGCTCCACTCTTCAGATTTACATACATCCTTTGTTAAATCAAAAGAACTTTTACTATTTAATTTTTCATAAATTGATTTTTTCTTAATAAAATCAGAATGTTGAGCTTCAGAGTTTTTAGTCCCACTGATAAGCGTTAAATTACCAATCTTATGTAGCCAGTAAACATGATCCTGTGGGCTAAATCTGCGAATCCAATATTCATTTACCAAAGCCTGGGGGAGAATATGTTCAATTGTTATTCGACCAGTATAGGTTTTTATAACACTTTCATCCTGTTGTTCCATATCGAGACGAAGTAAAATTGCTTTTATTAGATTTACCTGGTTAGGTCTTGGTTCATATAGGTCATCATCGAGCGCTGTGGTAAATCCGACATTATCAGCATGCTGGTTTATCTGATTAATTACTGATTCAAATGGCATGTCATTGTTTATAGCAACCAGAGTTGAATAACAGACCATTTCCCTTTGGCTCTTAATTTGTTTCTTCAACCAGCCATGCATATAAACTTTTTCAAAGGAAGTAATGAATTGGGAGAAGTCCTCTATTGTAAAATCATCTGAACGAGCCATTCTATTCATAAATGCCATTAATGGAGGAATCCACTCATCCACACCTAGATTACTCAGTGACGCAATTTTTCTTCGTATCGAAGAATGTTCAAAATCATTCTCCAATATTTTCGTGTAGTTTTTAGCCGAATTAACTAACATCAAAGACATTGCAATAGCATCACCACCAAACTGCCCCTGTAAGTTTTCAATAAAGGACTCAAAACCTTTTTGTAAAACCCTATCACGATCTCTCTTCTCTGAAAGCTTATGAAGTGTAAGAAACTTATCTAGCCTCCTGACACCAACCATATCTTCAATTTGAGACCATGCCGACTCAATTTGCTCCGATTTCTTATTATGAGCTGACGCCGACTCAAAGAGAGCATTTTTTAACAAATCTGCATTACTTAAAGGTAATCCTCGACTGTTTAATACATTAAAAAGCCGAAATGAAGAAGCAAAGTCATCGGTTTGAACAAATACAATATATACATTCTGAAGTATATATTTTGCCAAAACTTTCAGTTCATCAATCGATAGTTGAGTTAAATAACTTTTTATCACCTCAGAATTACTTATGAATACTAAATCAGTATCAGATGGCTTTTCAGGTTTATAATCCTTCAAGTCTTGAAGTATATAGTATTTATAAAGATCATACTCTTTTTTTCTAACAATTAACCTCGGCTCATCGGTTTCATCCGAATAAACATCAATAGGTAAAACTCTTTTTTGCAAATCATCTTTAATTCCTTGTATAGGAATTATTTTCTTCAACTCCGATACAATAATACTTAATGTTGTCAGTCGTTGTTGACCATCAACAACTTCATAATGATTTTGCCCTTTACTGATACAAATCATACTTCCTATAAAATATTCTTTTTCATCAGACTGAGAGCTTTTATAAATATCATCAATAAGTTGCTCGGCATTATCCACTGTCCAGCTATAGGGGCGTTGATATGAAGGAATAATAAATTTTTTATTTTCTGTAAGGATATCCTGTACTTTACACTCTTTAGCTTCCATTTTTTCATCCAATTAACTAATAATAAATACATTATCTTTCTGATAAATCAGAAAGGCAACTACATAAAATTGTGCTCGTTATAATCACCTCTGCTAAAAACACTGCCATATCACGCAGCAACCAACACAGAATCAAAACACCTCAATCAGCTCAAACTCTTCAAACACCAGCAGCATATCTGAGGCGAAGGTGCCTTCTCTTTCAAAATACCTCTGATGGCCTTCGCGCCAGAAAGCCAGGCTTTTGTCGCCTTCGCCTTCTTTCGCTGCCATCTCAGCGGTGACATCGCAGTAGCGCACCAGCGTTAACGAGCGCGTGCGAATGACGCAGGAAGGCTGTCCGGCACCGTCCAGAACGATGTTGTAATCGCCGACCTGTGGCGTTTCCTCGTTTTTGAACATGTGATACGAGCTACAGGTTGCGGTTTTATGCCCTTCCAGTACCAGTTGCAGCAATTCATCCGCCAGCGCGGGACTGTCGCCAAATGACCAGCGTAGCGCGTCTGGGTATTGCTCTAATCCTTGCTTACTCATTATCTTCCTCTGTTTATATGGCTATGATTGCTTTGTGTTCTCACGCCATGATAGTCATAAAGCGAGCATCAGGTAATATCCACTTCTACCCAGAGCGCGGCATGGTCGGACGCCGCCGTGTCCCATGAGGTGACTTCCGGTAGCGGCGTAACGGGTTCCGCGCCCTCTTTGGCGGCAATCTTGTCGATATTATAAATCCCCCGACGCTCGACGCCCCACTCCACCACCGCCTGATGCAGCGGTGCAGATAAGAAAATGTAGTCCAGTTGGTTTAACCGAGCCCCTTTCTTTCCTCCAGAAAAATAGTAGGTGTAGCGCTCTTTTTCTGGGCGCTCAGGGTCGATAACCGGGTGTAAATCCGATAGAGAAAACAGCGGAGCCAAACTGTGCCAGGGGTTTGACGAATCCTCGTTCAAATCACCGAGAATGACCACGTAATCCTTCTTGAGATCGTAAGTCTGCTGAACAATCTCCGCTACGCGTTCGGCCTGATCGCGGCGTTTCTCTGTCCCACGCAGCCGCTCTTCTTCCGTTTGGCCGCTCTGGCTTTTGAAATGGTTACACAGAATATAAATCGGCTGTTTGAGGCCGGCATCCAGCGTCACTTCGAGACAATCACGGCTAAATACGGGATCGAAGCGCTTTCCGGCATCAAAAATATGCGTACGGAGCTGGGCAATCCGATAACGCGTCAGGCAGGCGACATCAATACCGCGCGGATCGTTCGGGCTGTCGATCATCACGAACTGGCTGAATTTATCGTCCCCCAGCACCTGATTGTTGAAATCACGCAGGACATCCATGTTTTCTACCTCAACGGCGCACAGAATATCGGCGTTAAGCAGGGTAATAATCTTGCCCGTATTCTTACGCTGTTGACTGCTGAACTCCTGCGCCTTAAACACGATTTCGCCGATCCAATCCCCACGACCACGGCAGCTTTTATTGATCCTAAATCCGGTGCCAGCGTCCTCTTTTTTCCATCGCCCCAGCGTGCCCGCGTCAGTACGGATATCAATATAAGGGCGCAGTGCGATAGAAAGGCGGAACACCTGATCTTTCAGGGCATCATCGTATTGGGGCTGTTCAAGAAGATGCTGAAGCTGCCTGACCTGCTGCAACAAGGCGTCAATCTGCTTGGAATTGGGGAGGTTGAGAATCGCGCTACGGTGGAACAGGTTCTCGACGTTATAGCTGGCGATGCGGATCTTCATTGTTGTCTCCTGCTAGGTAGTGGCAAAAGCAATGACGTCCTTTTAAGGATAGAAGTGCATTGTGACAGTTGGACAGCATTCCCGGCAGCAATAGACTTTTTCTATCGTTCTTTCACTCAACATGGTTAAAACGTGTTAGACGCACTATATTCACTACAAAAGTAAGGTTCGCGACAAAAGTGCACACACCATGAGTACTATATTCACTTCTGATATAAATAATCACACAACGTGATTTATAAACAGATGTTTTGTCGCGTAGATTCGTTATTAACAAAAGTTATAAGCACATCGCTGCACACCACTCACAGGAATTCATAATGAAAAAAATACGTTTTGCTTTACTGACCAGCGCCCTGCTTGCTACCAGCGTATTCGCTCATGCCGATGACCTTAGCGCCATCAAGTCCGCAGGGGTTATCAAGATCGGCACGGAAGGTACCTACGCGCCTTATACCTATCATGATAAATCAGGCCAGCTGGTTGGTTTCGATGTGGATATTGGCCGCGCGGTAGCAGAGAAGCTCGGCGTGAAAGCCCAATTCATTGAAGGGCGCTGGGACGGGTTAATCGCCGGTATTGATGCCAAGCGCTACGATGCGGTCATCAATCAGGTTGGCATAACCAAAGAGCGTCAGGCCAAGTATGATTTCTCCAAGCCGTATATCGATTCCAAGGCGGTGCTGGTTGTCCGTGGCGATAACACCACCCTCAAAGATTTCAGCGATCTGAAAGGCAAAAAAGCGGCTCAGAGCCTGACCAGTAATTACTCTAAGCAAGCCACCAGCTACGGTGCGGACATTGTGCCGACGGACGGTTTTAACCAGTCTTTGGATCTGGTGCTCAGCGGCCGTGCGGACGCCACGTTAAACGACAATCTGTCATTCCTGGATTTCAAAAAGCAGAAACCGGATGCCAACGTGAAGATTGCAGCGACCTCAAAAGACGGTGAGCCTTCTGCGATTCTGGTACGTAAAAATCAGGAACCACTGGTGGAGGCATTGAATAAAGCTCTGGATGAAATTAAAGCAGACGGCACCTATAAAACGATATCTGTGCGATACTTCGGGGAGGATGTTTCTCAATAATCGCACTGTTATCAGAGCGCGCTGTCATCATTATGGTGGTCATCAGCGCGCTCTGTGATTAGCGCATACCGTTATCGGAGCTCGTTTTCATGCCGCCTTGGCTACAACTCATGGCAGACTCCTTCTGGAGTCTGCTTTCTGCGGGACTTAAATTCACTGTCCCTCTGGCGATTCTGTCTTTCATCTTTGGCTTAGCCCTCGGCATTCTCATCGCGCTGGTTCGCCTTTATGGCCCCAAGCCGCTGAAATGGCTGGGTGATTTCTACGTTTGGGTTATCCGTGGCACGCCATTACTGGTGCAGCTTTTCCTGATTTTTTATGGGCTGCCCAGCGCGGGGATTACTCTGGATGCGTTTCCTGCCGCACTCATTGGCTTCACCGTCAGCGTGGGTGCCTATAGCTCAGAGATCGTGCGCGGGGCCATTTTGTCTGTTCCGAAAGGCCAATGGAATGCCGCCTATTCTCTCGGTATGAATGGCAGACAGGCGATTCGCTGGGTCATCTTCCCGCAATCCGTTTTCGTGTCGCTGCCGCCGCTTTCCAATACGTTTATTTCCTTAATCAAGGATACGTCGCTGGCCGCTGTCATCACCGTGCCGGAGATGTTCTTATCCGCTCAGCGCATCGTTTCCGTGACCTATGAGCCTCTGATTCTGTATGTCGAGGCTGCGCTGATTTACCTGATGTTTAGCACCGTGCTAAGTCAGCTACAGGTGAAACTCGAAAAGTATTATCAGCGCCACATCACGCACTAACACTTCCCGCATCAGCCCACGCCATCCGCTGGGCTGATGACATTACCGCGTTCCCGGACCCTCCCTGCTCAGCAGGCAAGCCTGAAGATGCCTCACGATCTCCATTTTGACGCACTAAAAGAGGGCGCATCAGCCTCTTTGCATTTATCACGGTGCGTGCATACCCAATTAGAATTACCCACTTAGATCAATAAGCATTCCTTTTCGTCTTCATTATCAAGCAAATAGAAAATTGGCATTTTATTTGCTTTGCTCTGCTCACGTCGGCATACCGACAGACAGGTATGGTGCACCTCATTGTGCACCGCAACACAACTGTGTACTGCAACAACAGCAGATAACTCTAGACGCTAGGATGATTATGAAAAGAATAGTGATTTCTACTCTGGTTGCTGGCGCGTCACTCTTTGCCGCAATCAATCAAGCCCATGCAGGTGCAACGCTGGACGCGATTCAGAAGAAAGGATTTGTGCAATGCGGTATCAGCGATGGTTTGCCCGGCTTTTCCTATGCGGACGCCAGCGGCAAATACTCCGGCATTGATGTTGACGTGTGCCGCGGCCTTGCTGCCGCCGTATTCGGCGACGCCAATAAAGTTAAATACACGCCGCTGACGGCAAAAGAACGCTTCACTGCGCTGCAATCCGGCGAAGTTGACGTGCTGTCACGCAACACGACCTGGACCTCTTCCCGCGATGGCGGCATGGGCATGCTCTTTACTGGCGTCACCTACTACGATGGTATTGGCTTCCTGACGCACAACAAAGCAGGCTTAAGCAGTGCAAAAGAGCTGGACGGCGCAACCGTCTGTATTCAGGCCGGAACCGATACCGAGCTGAACGTCGCTGACTACTTCAAGACCCATAAAATGCAGTACACCCCCGTCACGTTCGACCGCTCTGATGAAAGTGCCAAAGCGCTGGAGTCTGGCCGCTGCGATACGCTGGCATCAGATCAGTCACAGCTGTATGCACTGCGTATCAAGCTGAGTAAACCTGCTGAATTCATCGTTCTGCCAGAGGTGATTTCCAAGGAGCCGCTGGGCCCGGTAGTACGCCGTGGTGATGAAGAGTGGTTCTCGATCGTACGCTGGACGCTGTTCGCTATGCTGAATGCCGAAGAGATGGGTGTGACCTCGAAAAACGTCGACCAACTGGCAGCAAAACCCACCACGCCAGATATGTCCCACCTGCTGGGCCACGAAGGCAGCTACGGTAAAGATCTCAAATTACCGAACGATTGGGCCTTCAAAATCATCAAACAGGTCGGCAACTACGGCGAAATCTTCGAGCGTAATGTCGGTATGGGCAGCGAGTTGAAAATTAAGCGCGGCCTGAACGAACTGTGGAACAAAGGCGGCATCCAGTACGCGCCAGCGGTACGTTAATTATCAGAAAAACCTGGGCGCAGTGGATCGCTGCGCCCCTCAGTACCCCCGTTTCGAGGTTTCAGCATGCTACAACGCCCAACCGTAAAAGGTGATTTATCACTGACTAATCCAGCGGTGCGCGCCTGGCTGTATCAAATTGTCGTTGTTATCGCGGTATTGGCTGTCGCAGTCTACCTGTTGCACAACACCGTGACCAATCTGGCACAGAGGGGCATCACCTCTGGCTTCGATTTCCTGAATAAAAGCGCCGGCTTTGGCATCGTCCAGCACCTGATTGACTATCAACAAGGCGACACCTACGCCCGCGTTTTTCTTGTTGGGCTATTCAATACGCTTCTGGTTTCGGCGTTGTGTATCGTGTTTGCGTCGATTCTCGGCTTCACTGTTGGTCTGGCACGACTGTCCGACAACTGGCTACTACGAAAAATATCTAACGTTTACATAGAGATATTTCGTAATATCCCGCCGCTATTGCAAATCTTCTTCTGGTATTTTGCCGTACTGCGAAATCTACCGGGGCCACGCCAGTCAATTAGCGCGTTTGATGTCGCCTTTCTCAGCAATCGTGGTTTCTATCTACCCTCTCCTGAATTGGGACCGGGTGCGGCGGCATTTTTTCTTTCTCTCATTATTACGCTAGTGGTGACATGGGACGTTTTCCGGCGTAACCAGCGCTATCACGCGTTAACCGGCCAGCCACGCAGAACCTGGCCGCTGACGTTAGGCCTGTTGCTTGTGCTGTGTGCACTCAGCCACCTGATTTTCGGCCCCGCCTTTCACTGGGATATGCCGGAATTAAAAGGGTTTAACTTCCGCGGCGGCATGGTGCTGATCCCTGAACTGGCGGCATTAACCGTCGCCCTGTCGGTCTACACCTCATCGTTTATCGCCGAGATCATTCGTTCAGGCATCCAATCGGTTTCCCACGGTCAACACGAGGCGGCACGTTCTCTCGGCTTACCGAACCCCGTTACGCTGCGCAAAGTCATCCTCCCGCAGGCGCTGCGCGTCATCATTCCACCACTGACCAGCCAGTACCTCAATATTGTGAAGAACTCGTCGCTGGCTGCCGCCATTGGCTATCCCGACATGGTGTCGCTGTTCGCGGGAACGGTGCTGAATCAGACCGGTCAGGCTATCGAAACTATCGCCATTACCATGTCGGTCTACCTCACTATCAGCCTGCTGATCTCGCTGCTGATGAACCTGTATAACCGCAAAATCGCGTTAGTCGAACGCTAAGAGGACGCCATGACGATGAACCATTATACGCAAGGCCGTCAGTCCCCTCTGTTCAAAGCGATGCAGTGGGCGCGGCGTAATCTCTTCTCCAGTATCAGTAATAGCCTGTTAACACTGTTTTGCCTCTGGCTATTGTGGGTTGCCATACCGCCGCTGCTCAACTGGGCTATCTTTCAGGCTAACTGGATTGGCACAACTCGCAATGACTGTACGCGTGAGGGTGCCTGCTGGGTCTTCATTCATGCCAGATTTGGGCATTTCATGTATGGGCTGTATCCAGCGGCGGAAGTCTGGCGCATCAACTTTGCACTCGCCATCGCTCTACTCAGTATCCTGCCGATGTTCCTAAAAAGTATCCCCTATCGCGGACGCTACATTGCCGTCTGGGCAGTGGCGTATCCGCTCATTGCCTGGTGGTTGCTTTACGGCGGTTTTGGCGGGCTCAGCCGAGTGGAAACCTATCAGTGGGGCGGGCTCACGTTAACGCTGATTATCGCCGCCGTGGGTATCGCGGGTGCGTTACCACTTGGCATCTTGCTCGCATTAGGGCGACGTTCCACGCTGCCGATCGTTCGTATGCTTTCCGTTGTCTTCATCGAATTTTGGCGTGGCGTACCGCTCATCACCGTGCTTTTTATGTCATCCGTGATGCTGCCGCTGTTTTTAACGGAAGGCACCACGATCGACAAACTGCTAAGAGCGCTGGTCGGCGTTATCTTATTCCAGTCCGCCTATGTAGCTGAGGTCGTTCGCGGTGGCTTGCAGGCGCTTCCGAAAGGACAGTATGAAGCCGCTGAATCCCTGGGCTTAGGCTATTGGCGCATGCAGGGGCTGGTCATCCTCCCACAAGCGCTGAAAATGGTTATCCCAGGTCTGGTGAATACCATTATTTCTCTCTTTAAAGACACGAGTCTGGTGATCATCATCGGCCTTTTCGATCTCTTCAGCAGCATCCAACAGGCAACGGTCGACCCCACCTGGCTGGGTATGTCGACAGAAGGCTATGTCTTCGCCGCCATGGTCTATTGGATTTTCTGTTTCAGCATGTCGCGCTATAGCCAACATCTGGAAAATCGTTTTAACACCGGACACAAGTCACACTGAGGCCATCCATGAATCAGACCGCATTAACTCAATCAACCGATCACATGATTACCTTAGAGAATGTGAATAAGTGGTACGGGCAATTTCATGTGCTTAAAGACATCAATCTGCAAGTCAGGCAGGGGGAACGCATTGTGCTGTGTGGTCCTTCCGGCTCGGGGAAATCAACCACTATACGCTGCATTAATCATCTTGAAGAACATCAAGCAGGGCGGATTGTCGTTGATGGTATTGAAGTGAATAATGATTTACGCAATATCGAAAAAATTCGTACTGAAGTCGGCATGGTTTTTCAGCATTTCAATTTGTTCCCGCACTTAACCGTGTTGCAGAACTGTACGCTAGCACCATGCTGGGTGCGCCACACACCTAAGAAAGAAGCGGAAGAGTTAGCAATGCACTATCTGGAACGCGTGCGTATCGCCGCGCATGCGCATAAATTTCCGGGGCAGCTGTCTGGAGGCCAGCAGCAACGCGTGGCCATCGCACGCTCACTGTGCATGAAGCCCAAGATTATGCTGTTTGACGAGCCGACGTCTGCGCTGGATCCTGAAATGGTGAAAGAGGTACTCGATACTATGCTTGGACTGGCGCAGGACGGGATGACGATGCTCTGCGTCACGCATGAAATGGGGTTTGCAAAAACTGTCGCTGATCGGGTGATCTTTATGGATCAGGGCGAGCTCGTGGAACAAGCGCCGCCGGATATCTTCTTTTCCAACCCTCGCTCAGAACGTACTCAGGCATTTCTCTCACAAATACTGCACTAATCGGAAGTACTCCGCCTGCGTGTCCTACGCAGGCCTTCCCCCAGCATCGCCATTATCATGGATCTCAAAGTTCGAGTTATCGCATAACTAACGCAAACTGGATGAGGCAGGAAGGTTTCTTCATCCAAAAAGCTACCCTATGTCCCGTATTTGCTACGGCTATCTACCTGATACACCGCAATAGATCCACAACGGCAAGCAAATCGTTACAGATAACATCCCAAATTTCCCATAGCAAAAAGCCCCTGTCTTTCGACAGGGGCTTTCCACTTGTTTGATGCCTGGCAGTTTATGCCGGGCGTCCTGCCCGCCACCCTCCGGGCCGTTGCTTCGCAACGTGCAAATCCGCTCCCGGCGGATTTGTCCTACTCCAGAGAGCCCTCACCGACAAACAACAGATAAAACAAAAGGCCCAGTCTTTCGACTGAGCCTTTTGTTTTATTTGATGCCTGGCAGTTCCCTACTCTCACATGGGGAAGCCCCACACTACCATCGGCGCTACGGCGTTTCACTTCTGAGTTCGGCATGGGGTCAGGTGGGACCACCGCGCTATCGCCGCCAGGCAAATTCTGTTTCATTCCAGCCGTTACTATGGTGACTTTATCTTTCTCGTCATCACGCAACCACCAGAACCAATCTCTGAACAAGCTGAACATCGTTCTCTATGAGTCTTTCATCACCCACAAAACACCTTCGGTGTTGTAAGGTTAAGCCTCTCGGGTCATTAGTACTGGTTAGCTCAACGTATCGCTACGCTTACACACCCAGCCTATCTACGTCGTCGTCTTCAACGGCCCTTCAGGGGCATCTAGTGCCCAGGGAAGACTCATCTCGAGGCAAGTTTCCCGCTTAGATGCTTTCAGCGGTTATCTCTTCCGCACTTAGCTACCGGGCAATGCAATTGGCATCACAACCCGTACACCAGTGGTGCGTTCACTCCGGTCCTCTCGTACTAGGAGCAACCCCTCTCAATCTTCCAACGCCCACGGCAGATAGGGACCGAACTGTCTCACGACGTTCTAAACCCAGCTCGCGTACCACTTTAAATGGCGAACAGCCATACCCTTGGGACCTACTTCAGCCCCAGGATGTGATGAGCCGACATCGAGGTGCCAAACACCGCCGTCGATATGAACTCTTGGGCGGTATCAGCCTGTTATCCCCGGAGTACCTTTTATCCGTTGAGCGATGGCCCTTCCATTCAGAACCACCGGATCACTAAGACCTGCTTTCGCACCTGCTCGAGCTGTCACTCTCGCAGTCAAGCTAGCTTATGCCTTTGCACTAACCTCCTGATGTCCGACCAGGATTAGCTAACCTTCGTGCTCCTCCGTTACGCTTTGGGAGGAGACCGCCCCAGTCAAACTACCCACCAGACACTGTCCGCAACCCGGATTACGGGTCCACGTTAGAACATCAAACATTAAAGGGTGGTATTTCAAGGTTGGCTCCACGCAGACTGGCGTCCACGCTTCAAAGCCTCCCACCTATCCTACACATCAAGGCTCAAGGTTCAGTGTCAAGCTATAGTAAAGGTTCACGGGGTCTTTCCGTCTTGCCGCGGGTACACTGCATCTTCACAGCGAGTTCAATTTCACTGAGTCTCGGGTGGAGACAGCCTGGCCATCATTACGCCATTCGTGCAGGTCGGAACTTACCCGACAAGGAATTTCGCTACCTTAGGACCGTTATAGTTACGGCCGCCGTTTACCGGGGCTTCGATCAAGAGCTTCGCCTTGCGGCTGACCCCATCAATTAACCTTCCGGCACCGGGCAGGCGTCACACCGTATACGTCCACTTTCGTGTTTGCACAGTGCTGTGTTTTTATTAAACAGTTGCAGCCAGCTGGTATCTTCGACTGATTTCAGCTCCATGAGCAAGTCACTTCACCTACCATCAGCGTGCCTTCTCCCGAAGTTACGGCACCATTTTGCCTAGTTCCTTCACCCGAGTTCTCTCAAGCGCCTGAGTATTCTCTACCTGACCACCTGTGTCGGTTTGGGGTACGATTTGATGTTACCTGGAGCTTAGAGGCTTTTCCTGGAAGCGTAGCATCGGTTACTTCATCACCGTAGTGACTCGTCATCACGCCTCAGTGTTAACGATGACCCGGATTTACCAAAGTCATCCACCTTCACGCTTAAACCGGGACAACCGTCGCCCGGATAACCTAGCTTTCTCCGTCCCCCCTTCGCAGTAACAACGAGTACAGGAATATTAACCTGTTTCCCATCGACTACGCTTTTCAGCCTCGCCTTAGGGGTCGACTCACCCTGCCCCGATTAACGTTGGACAGGAACCCTTGGTCTTCCGGCGTGCGGGTTTTTCACCCGCATTATCGTTACTTATGTCAGCATTCGCACTTCTGATACCTCCAGCAGCCCTCACAGGCCACCTTCGCAGGCTTACAGAACGCTCCCCTACCCAACAACACCTAAGTGTCGCTGCCGCAGCTTCGGTGCATGGTTTAGCCCCGTTACATCTTCCGCGCAGGCCGACTCGACCAGTGAGCTATTACGCTTTCTTTAAATGATGGCTGCTTCTAAGCCAACATCCTGGCTGTCTATGCCTTCCCACATCGTTTCCCACTTAACCATGACTTTGGGACCTTAGCTGGCGGTCTGGGTTGTTTCCCTCTTCACGACGAACGTTAGCACCCGCCGTGTGTCTCCCGTGATAACATTCTTCGGTATTCGTAGTTTGCATCGGGTTGGTAAGTCGGGATGACCCCCTAGCCGAAACAGTGCTCTACCCCCGAAGATGAATTCACGAGGCGCTACCTAAATAGCTTTCGGGGAGAACCAGCTATCTCCCGGTTTGATTGGCCTTTCACCCCCAGCCACAAGTCATCCGCTAATTTTTCAACATTAGTCGGTTCGGTCCTCCAGTTAGTGTTACCCAACCTTCAACCTGCCCATGGCTAGATCACCGGGTTTCGGGTCTATACCCTGCAACTTAACGCCCAGTTAAGACTCGGTTTCCCTGCGGCTCCCCTATACGGTTAACCTTGCTACAGAATATAAGTCGCTGACCCATTATACAAAAGGTACGCAGTCACCTAACAAGTAGGCTCCCACTGCTTGTACGTACACGGTTTCAGGTTCTATTTCACTCCCCTCGCCGGGGTTCTTTTCGCCTTTCCCTCACGGTACTGGTTCACTATCGGTCAGTCAGGAGTATTTAGCCTTGGAGGATGGTCCCCCCATATTCAGACAGGATGTCACGTGTCCCGCCCTACTCATCGAACTCACAATTCGTGCATTTTTGTGTACGGGACTATCACCCTTTACTGTGCGACTTTCCAGACGCTTCCACTAACACACAAACTGATTCAGGTTCTGGGCTCCTCCCCGTTCGCTCGCCGCTACTGGGGGAATCTCGGTTGATTTCTTTTCCTCGGGGTACTGAGATGTTTCAGTTCCCCCGGTTCGCCTCATGACACTATGTATTCATGTCATGATAGTGTGTCGAAACACACTGGGTTTCCCCATTCGGGTATCGTCGGGTATAACGCTTCATATCAGCTTACCGACGCTTATCGCAGATTAGCACGCCCTTCATCGCCTCTGACTGCCTAGGCATCCACCGTGTACGCTTAGTCGCTTAACCTCACAACCCGAAGATGTTTCGATTGAATCATCATCGCGCTGCGATTATTTGAGAGACTCATTGACAGACTGATTCACCACGACACACCCGAAGGCCGTCATGCATGTTCAGCTGTCATGTTTCAATTTTCAGCTTGTTCCAGATTGTTAAAGAGCAAAACTTCGCAGTGCACCCAGACAGGTACACTCTGAAATTTTCTATACAGCGAGTAGTGATGGTGGAGCTATGCGGGATCGAACCGCAGACCTCCTGCGTGCAAGGCAGGCGCTCTCCCAGCTGAGCTATAACCCCATCGTTGCTTACAGATACCTTAGATACCACTCACGGAAGAGTTGGTAGGCCTGAGTGGACTTGAACCACCGACCTCACCCTTATCAGGGGTGCGCTCTAACCACCTGAGCTACAAGCCTATTAAGGTATTTCTGCTCGTTATTTTCATCAGACAATCTGTGTGAGCACTTCACTTAACGCACATCTTTTTGGTAAGGAGGTGATCCAACCGCAGGTTCCCCTACGGTTACCTTGTTACGACTTCACCCCAGTCATGAATCACAAAGTGGTAAGCGCCCTCCCGAAGGTTAAGCTACCTACTTCTTTTGCAACCCACTCCCATGGTGTGACGGGCGGTGTGTACAAGGCCCGGGAACGTATTCACCGTAGCATTCTGATCTACGATTACTAGCGATTCCGACTTCATGGAGTCGAGTTGCAGACTCCAATCCGGACTACGACGTACTTTATGAGGTCCGCTTGCTCTCGCGAGGTCGCTTCTCTTTGTATACGCCATTGTAGCACGTGTGTAGCCCTACTCGTAAGGGCCATGATGACTTGACGTCATCCCCACCTTCCTCCGGTTTATCACCGGCAGTCTCCTTTGAGTTCCCGACCGAATCGCTGGCAACAAAGGATAAGGGTTGCGCTCGTTGCGGGACTTAACCCAACATTTCACAACACGAGCTGACGACAGCCATGCAGCACCTGTCTCAGAGTTCCCGAAGGCACTAAGCTATCTCTAGCAAATTCTCTGGATGTCAAGAGTAGGTAAGGTTCTTCGCGTTGCATCGAATTAAACCACATGCTCCACCGCTTGTGCGGGCCCCCGTCAATTCATTTGAGTTTTAACCTTGCGGCCGTACTCCCCAGGCGGTCGATTTAACGCGTTAGCTCCGGAAGCCACGCCTCAAGGGCACAACCTCCAAATCGACATCGTTTACAGCGTGGACTACCAGGGTATCTAATCCTGTTTGCTCCCCACGCTTTCGCACCTGAGCGTCAGTCTTTGTCCAGGGGGCCGCCTTCGCCACCGGTATTCCTCCAGATCTCTACGCATTTCACCGCTACACCTGGAATTCTACCCCCCTCTACAAGACTCTAGCCTGTCAGTTTTGAATGCAGTTCCCAGGTTAAGCCCGGGGATTTCACATCCAACTTAACAGACCGCCTGCGTGCGCTTTACGCCCAGTCATTCCGATTAACGCTTGCACCCTCCGTATTACCGCGGCTGCTGGCACGGAGTTAGCCGGTGCTTCTTCTGCGGGTAACGTCAATCGATAAGGTTATTAACCTTACCGCCTTCCTCCCCGCTGAAAGTGCTTTACAACCCGAAGGCCTTCTTCACACACGCGGCATGGCTGCATCAGGCTTGCGCCCATTGTGCAATATTCCCCACTGCTGCCTCCCGTAGGAGTCTGGACCGTGTCTCAGTTCCAGTGTGGCTGGTCATCCTCTCAGACCAGCTAGGGATCGTCGCCTAGGTGAGCCATTACCTCACCTACTAGCTAATCCCATCTGGGCACATCTGATGGCGAGAGGCCCGAAGGTCCCCCTCTTTGCTCTTGCGAGGTTATGCGGTATTAGCTACCGTTTCCAGTAGTTATCCCCCTCCATCAGGCAGTTTCCCAGACATTACTCACCCGTCCGCCGCTCGTCACCCAAAGAGCAAGCTCTTCTGTGCTACCGCTCGACTTGCATGTGTTAGGCCTGCCGCCAGCGTTCAATCTGAGCCATGATCAAACTCTTCAATTTAAGATTTGTTTGATTTGCTGAACTCGTCAGCGATGCTCAAAGAATTAAAACTGTTTATTCGTAATGAATTTACTGTTGTTCACTCTTCAAGACTTTTTTATATCGTTAAGATACGGTCTTGTGAGTGCCCACACAGATTGTCTGATTAAATTGTTAAAGAGCAGTGCCACTTCATCGGTGGCGCGGGCTGCATATACTATGCTTTTCCGCTGTGAAGTCAAGTCATTACTGACCGCCTTCGTTGAATCTTTTTTCCTGTAACTACAACCGCGTGTCGCTGTTGCCGTGTCAGTGGAGGCGCATTATAGGGACTTCTCGTCAGGCCGCAATAGGTATTTTAAAGAAAAATGACTGTTTGCTGCATTCCACAGCAAAACCCCGCCTTATACCTTTTTTTGCACAAACTTATCCACAGAAAGCATTCTACTCAAAAATTGACGAGCATCACGCAAACGTTTTCGCTACAATTCACCCCGTTCAAAATCGTCGTGTTTCTGCGAACGCTAACTGAATATTTCTCTTTATTCCGCAATTATTGCTCTGACAAAGACGATATTCACATACCGTTCTTTACTGACTACCCAAATCCAGGGGATAACATCATCATGCAACAACGCCGTCCAATTCGCCGCGCTCTGCTCAGCGTTTCTGACAAAGCAGGTATTGTCGAATTTGCTCAAGCTCTGTCCCACCGTGGCGTCGAGCTCCTTTCAACTGGTGGAACTGCCCGTTTACTGGCCGATGCTGGCTTAGCGGTGACTGAAGTCTCTGACTACACCGGCTTCCCGGAAATGATGGATGGGCGTGTAAAGACCCTGCACCCGAAAGTACACGGCGGCATTCTGGGACGGCGCGATCAAGATGATGCAATCATGACGCAGCACGACATCAAGCCGATTGATATCGTCGTTGTGAATCTGTATCCGTTTGCTCAGACCGTCGCTCGTGAGAACTGCACATTAGAAGATGCGGTTGAGAATATCGATATCGGTGGCCCGACGATGGTTCGCTCCGCCGCCAAGAACCATAAAGATGTGGCTATCGTGGTCAAGAGCAGCGACTACAGCGCCATCATTAATGAAATCGACGCCAACGAAGGTTCACTGACCTACGAAACCCGTTTCGATTTAGCGATCAAAGCCTTCGAACACACTGCCGCTTACGACAGTATGATTGCCAACTACTTTGGTGCACTGGTTCCGCCTTACCACGGTGAAACCGATAAACCATCAGGCAACTTCCCGCGCACGTTAAACCTTAACTACATCAAAAAGCAGGACATGCGCTACGGGGAGAACAGCCATCAGCAAGCTGCCTTCTATATAGAAGAGAATATTCACGAGGCCTCTGTCGCCACCTCGACACAGTTACAAGGCAAAGCGCTGTCTTATAACAACATCGCCGATACCGATGCAGCGCTGGAATGTGTGAAAGAATTCGCAGAGCCGGCCTGCGTTATCGTTAAGCATGCGAATCCGTGCGGCGTAGCAATTGGCGGCTCAATTCTCGATGCTTACGAGCGCGCCTATAAAACCGACCCAACATCTGCATTCGGCGGCATTATCGCTTTCAACCGCGAGCTGGATGAAGAGACGGCGCAGGCCATCATTAGCCGCCAGTTTGTCGAAGTGATTATTGCCCCATCTGCCAGTGATGCCGCATTGAAGGTAACCGCAGCCAAACAAAACGTACGCGTATTAACCAGCGGCAGCTGGCAACAACGCGTTCCTGGGCTGGACTTCAAACGCGTCAATGGTGGTTTGCTGGTACAGGACCGCGATCTGGGCATGGTCGATGCGTCTCAATTGCGTGTCGTCACCGAGCGCCAGCCGAGCGAACAGGAATTACGTGATGCCCTTTTCTGCTGGAAAGTGGCTAAATTCGTTAAATCCAATGCGATTGTGTACGCACGCGACAACATGACCATCGGGATAGGCGCTGGCCAGATGAGCCGCGTTTACTCAGCGAAAATCGCCGGTATCAAAGCGAGCGATGAAGGGCTGGAAGTAAAAGGTTCCGCTATGGCGTCTGATGCGTTCTTCCCATTCCGTGATGGTATTGATGCCGCTGCGGCCGTTGGTATTACCTGCGTGATCCAACCGGGCGGGTCGATTCGTGATGATGAAGTCATTGCTGCCGCCAACGAACACGGCATTGCGATGATCTTTACCGACATGCGCCATTTCCGCCATTAATTCTGGAGCTGATCGAAATGAACATTTTAGTAATTGGTAATGGCGGACGCGAGCACGCGCTAGCCTGGAAAGCCTCGCAATCACCGCTGGCGAAACGTGTTTATGTTGCTCCAGGAAACGCGGGTACCGCGCTTGAGCCAGCGCTGACCAACGTCGATATCGCCGCCACTGATATTCCAGCGTTAGTCGCTTTTGCGCAGGAAAATCACATCGATTTGACCATCGTTGGCCCGGAAACACCGCTAGTTATCGGTGTTGTGGATGCATTTCAGAGCGCGGGGCTAAAAATCTTTGGCCCAACGCAGGGCGCTGCACAGTTAGAAGGCTCTAAAGCCTTTACTAAAGATTTTCTGGCACGCCACAATATTCCATCAGCGGAATACCAGAATTTCACCGAAGTTGAACCCGCGCTGGCCTATGTACGCAGCAAAGGCGCACCTATCGTCATCAAGGCCGATGGATTAGCCGCTGGTAAAGGCGTGATTGTCGCCATGACGTTGCAGGAAGCAGAGAACGCCATTCAGGATATGCTGGCGGGGAATGCATTCGGCGATGCCGGACACCGTATCGTGGTGGAAGAGTTCCTTGATGGCGAAGAAGCCAGCTTCATCGTTATGGTAGACGGCAAGAATGTCTTGCCGATGGCAACCAGTCAGGACCACAAGCGTGTTGGGGATAAAGATACGGGCCCGAATACCGGTGGTATGGGCGCTTATTCACCAGCTCCGGTCGTGACCGATGAAATCCACCAGCGCGTGATGGATCAGGTGATTTGGCCGACCGTCAACGGCATGGCCGCAGAGGGAAATACCTACGTCGGTTTCCTGTATGCCGGTCTGATGATTTCTGCCGATGGTCAGCCAAAAGTGATCGAATTCAACTGCCGCTTTGGCGATCCAGAAACTCAGCCAATTATGCTGCGTCTGCGTTCCGATCTGGTGGAACTGTGTCTGGCAGCCTGTGACGGCACGTTGGATCAGAAAGATTCAGTCTGGGATGAACGTCCGTCTCTGGGCGTGGTATTGGCTGCAGGCGGCTATCCGGCTGACTACAATACAGGCGATGTGATTTACGGTTTACCGCAGCAGGATGCCGAAGATGGCAAAGTCTTCCATGCTGGCACCAAGTTGAACGGCATTAATGTCGTCACCAACGGCGGCCGCGTACTGTGCGTTACTGCATTGGGCAATACCGTGGCTGAAGCGCAACAACGTGCTTATGAAATAGCAGCGGGTATTCAGTGGCAAGGGGTATTCTGTCGAAAAGACATCGGCTACCGTGCTATTGAGCGCGAGCAAGCCTGATAAACGGTTGTCTGATAAATACTGAAGCCCGGAGAAATCCGGGTTTTTTTATAGCTAATGGCTACTTAGGTTCCCACTGGCAGACGTCATCTTCCACCACCAGCAATAACTGCGTCCCTTCTGGCGCTTCCAGCCACGCGACGTTTAGCGGGCGCGTTGCATGGGCTTTTTGTTGCGCGATCCATTCACGCGAGTCATTGTCAAAATCAGGGCGAACCACCGTACCGTCACAAGACTGCACCTGCCCTTCCAGCCATTTCCCTTGCTTTAGCCTCACCTTGCCAGCACGCAATACATCGCTCAATTCCAGCATGCGCTTCGCATCGAACTGGTAGAGCGCGATTTCATCATCAGAAACCGATTCACGTCTTTCGGCAAGCTGCCGCTGCATAAAGCTGACAGTTCCATCTTCTGCAAAGCGCAAACGCATATCTTCTTGTTGCGCCCCGAGCTGATTACGCTGTATCTCGCGTAGCTTATCCTGCTGGAACGTATAGCGCGTCACTACCAGAGCATTGCCTTGAAGCGGGTTGTATACGGTGGTCAGCGCCGTCGTATTCTGCGCATCATCCTTACGCCACAAACGCACAACACCACGATCGGCAACGTAGCCGCTGGCGAAAACGTCCGGCGGTGCGGTGCGGCTACTACAAGCTACCACGGCTATAAGCACGAGGCCTGCGCCACACAAACGTCGTAAAAGCAAAAGGGGCGAAAACGCCCCTCTGCTTAAACTTTTAACCGGCATGGGCTTATTTAACAGCGTCTTTCAGAGCCTTGCCAGAAACAAATGCTGGCACGTTGGCAGCAGCGATTTTGATTTCTTTACCGGTTTGTGGGTTGCGGCCAGTGCGCTCATTACGATGGTTCACTTTAAACGTACCAAAACCAACTAATTGTACTGCATCACCTTCTTTCAGAGACTCGGTAATTGCCGCCAAAGTTGATTCCAGAGCTGCTTTAGCCTGTGCTTTTGACAGATCAGCTTTGTCCGCAATTACATCAATCAGTTGAGTCTTATTCATAAGTTATCCTTACAGTGTGTTTATCGCTTGCTAAGCATCGAGTGCGACGGATATGCCCTTTCCCGTTTCAGGGTGTAATAGCACTCTCCTGCATACACGCACCGACAGCCACTTTTTTTACGCCCCCCAAATGTAGACCAGACAGGGTGCGAATGTGAAGCCTTAAGACAGGCCATTTCAGGCCTTAAATCACGTTTTATCGCGTTATTGATGCAAATTTATCCCGATGTTACTACTTCCGGCCTCGCGCAGATCGGAACGGAGCCCTTTGATCAGCTCAATATCGCGTTCTTCGCAGGCCGCCAACAGGCGAAAAATCTCCCATTGGATGTCCCACTCTTCTTCAATTGCAGGCAAAACCTTGAGCTCATCGTCGGTCATTTCTTTGCCTGCCTGCGTCATTTCCAGCATGGCAACCGTGCGGATAGACGTTTCGCTAATCGCTATCGCATGTTCCAGCGTTTCACCGCTTAAGCGCGAATGAATCAGCTCGCCCAGTGCGATACAGGCATCAATAGCCGGGTAGACGCCGTAAAGATCGTAATCTTCCGCAGCGGGAACCGCTTCTTCCAGCTTTTCCAACTGGCTATCGAAATTAACCTTCGCATCTTTAACAACCAATGTTTCCCATACCAGATCGAGAATGCGACGGTAAACCATCGCGTCGCCGAATTCTGTTTGACGACAAAACTCGTGGTAATTTGGATACATACGTTCACAAAGACATGCCATGAAAGTGACATGTTGCCAGCTCGCCAGCTTTTCCAGACGTAAATGAATGGGGTTACGTAACATTTTTATGCTCATTAACGGCGACGGACGGCAGTGTACCTGAAATCACAGTGACGCCCTATGCCTGAATTCCTAAAGTTTTACGACAATACGTTAGCGGCTTGCTGCCGTTGCCAACGCACAAATGCGGGACGATTTGATGCGACAGCATCAGCCCAACGAGTCGGCTCCGGTAAACGGTAGCCGCGCATACAAGATTGTACCCAGTGCAATGCACTATCCTGACTGACTCGATGCCCCGTCGCCACAAACAGCGGATTACAGCGCGCTTTGCTACGCCATACCCAGCCAATCTGCTCGCCTTTATCCAGTAACGGCTGCTGGCTGCCAACGCTCTCCGCCAATGGCTCAAATCGGCCACAAAGTCGACTTTTCGCCACGCCAATCGTAGGAACATCAACTAGCAGACCAAAATGGCTGGCAACGCCGAGACGACGTGGGTGGGAAATCCCATGCCCGTCGACAAACAGTAGATCCGGTTTCTGTTCAAGCAACGCCCACGCGGCGAGTAGCCCAGGGCATTCACGAAACGAAAGAAAACCAGGGATATAAGGCATTGTCGTGCTGATACGCGCAATCTTGTATTCTATCAGTTCCAACGAAGGATAGCGCATTACCGCAATCGCAGCGCGGGTTACTGAGCCTTCTTGCTCAAAGCCAACATCCGCACCCGCGATAAACGTGGGCTGCTCAAAAGGTAAATCGTCGTGCCGAATCACATCAGAAGCGCGGGCCAACTGTTCAGCCCGCAGCCGTTGTGTATCAATCACATCACCTCCTGTGAATCATGCGTGATAAGGGCGAGACAACCGATGGACAGCCTCAACAAACACGCCCGCGTGCTCCGGCGGCACATCCTGATGAATGCCGTGACCCAGATTGAAAACATGGCCATTGCCTTGTCCAAATCCGGCCAGGATCGATGCCACTTCCTGCTCGATCCGTGCCGGATCGGCATACAACATCGACGGATCCATATTTCCCTGTAGCGCGACTTTATCGCCTACGCGACGGCGTGCGTCGGCGATATCGCTCGTCCAGTCCAGCCCTAACGCATCACAGCCTGTTTCCGCCATTGCTTCCAGCCACTGGCCTCCGCCTTTGGTGAAGAGCGTCACGGGTACGCGGCGGCCTTCATTCTCGCGCTGTAAACCATCAACAATCTTATGCATGTAATGCAGGGAGAATTCTTTGTAGTCACGCCCGCTCAGCGCGCCGCCCCAGGTATCGAAGACCATCACCGCCTGCGCACCCGCACGAATCTGCGCGTTGAGATAGAGAATGACGCTATCCGCCAGCTTATCCAGCAACAGGTGTAGCGTTTTAGGCTCGGCGAACATCATTTTCTTGATGACGGTAAACGCTTTGCTGCTACCGCCTTCAACCATATAGGTCGCCAGCGTCCACGGACTGCCCGAGAAGCCGATAAGCGGCACTTCCCCGGCGAGATTTTTACGGATCGTCCGCACCGCGTTCATCACATAACCGAGTTCCTGCTCTGGATCGGGAACCGGCAGGTTAACCACATCGGCATGAGACGCGATCGGAGACTGAAAGCGCGGACCTTCCCCTGCTTCAAAATAAAGCCCTAAGCCCATCGCATCAGGGATAGTCAGGATATCGGAGAACAGGATCGCCGCATCCAGCGCATAGCGCCGTAAAGGTTGTAACGTGACTTCACAAGCCAACTCTGCGTTTTTACACAGCGACATAAAATCACCCGCTTGCGCGCGCGTTGCCTTATATTCCGGCAGATAACGCCCCGCCTGACGCATCATCCACACTGGGGTGACATCAACGGGTTGGCGTAATAACGCCCGCAAATAGCGATCGTTTTTCAGATCAGTCATGTTCTTTTCCTTTCAACCTCACGGCGGTTCTACACCGGATGGATGTGATGAAACGGATGCGTTATAAGGCGAACGCTTTATGAAGCGAATACGCTATGACGCAGGTGCGCGGTGTACGCAAGCATTCATGACGCCAATACTACCACGTCAGCTTTCGTTCTCGTGATAAGCGCGGCACAGTACCACCGTATCTTCGATAAGCCGACGCGCCACGGTGCCCGGCGGAGGTAACTGCGGGAGTTGGTCATAGCGGAACCAGCCTGCATCACGCAGCTCTTTCGGGTCATGCTTGATTTCGCCACCCGCATACTCGGCCATAAACGCCATCATCAGTGAATGAGGGAATGGCCAAGGCTGCGAACTCACATAGCGCAGGTTCTTTATCTGAATTTGGCTCTCTTCCATCACCTCACGCACGACCGTCTGCTCCAGCGTTTCGCCCACTTCGACAAACCCGGCCAGCACGGTGTACATGTTTCCGCGATGCCGATTGTGTTGTGCCAGCAAAATTTCCTCGCCACGGCGAATCGCGACGATGATGCAAGGTGCGATCTGCGGATAATAGCGCTCTTTGCAGTGGTGACATAAACACGCCAGCTCCGTTTTACTCCGCACCATTTCATGGCCGCAATAACCGCAAAAACGATGAGAGCGATAGAATTCAGCCAGCTGTACGCCTCGCCCCGCCAGTTGGAATAAGCCAACGTCCTGATCGAGCAACTGGCGAACCGATGCCATATCAGAATCCCGGCCCTGGCAGACCAGCCAGACAGGCAGTCCTTGCCATTCACCGATTTGGCGAGCCGTTTTCCCCTGCAACGACCACGCCGTAGCCGTTCCGCGCGGCAATTCTCCCTGAGGGAGCCAGATTTGTACCGCGTCGCTAACCACCCACCAGCCGGTTTCGTCACCTTTTAGCGTCTGTTCCATATCTTTTTATTGCTCCACTGCCACTTCACTGGCATTTTACATTCAGAGTGATTACATAAGTTTTATAACTGGGATTTCAGTTATTTCTTACCGTTCACGGAGTCAACAATGCTAAACCAGCTACAAAGTCTAACTGAATACGTTGGTGGCAATAATGCGTTAATCGACCAATGGCTACAAGCGCGTAAGCAGCTTCTGGTGGCTTACTATCATTTGGTTGGCATCAAGCCGAATAAGGAAACGCTTTCTCTTCTGGATGAAGAGGCATTGGATAATTTTTGCCAAAATCTGGTGGACTATCTTTCTACCGGCCACTTTCATTTATACGAAAAAATGCTGCATGAAGCAGCGACGCACAGCGAACAAGTATTAGCGCTTTCCACCCAGCTCGACCTCGCCCTGCAAAATAACACGCAGCAAATTATGACGTTTTACGATAGCCATCTGGCGGCAGCCATCGACCATGATAACTGCCTCGAATTCCAGCAGGCACTTTCCCACGTCGGCGAAGCGCTGGAGGAACGTTTTACGTTAGAAGACAGAATGATTCAGCAGGTTTACGACAAATAGTCGTCATTTGACGTTATTTCAGGACATCATCACACATTGTAAAAGCAAAAGCGGCACGCTTTGACATCCGCGTTTTGCCGACATACAGTGTAGGGGTTTTATTGGCCCGTTTAAGAGACGGGCATATCTTGTCGGAGTGCCTAGCGTGCTCGTGTTTTGTTTTACGAAATCAATCGTTATGACGAAACTTATGAGCGCACAGGCTGAGACCGTTAATTCGGGATCCGCGGAACCTGATCGGGTTAATACCTGCGAAGGGAACAAGAGTAATGCACCTCTATTGAGCCCAAGGCTGCGTATTCCCACATACCTGCTCTGACGTTCAATATCATTATTACTCCCTCCGGCTCCAGACAAGCAATCTTCCCTTTACGTCTTACAGGAACTTGCTATGTCTACAGAACCTTTGTCTATAAAAACAGTGTCGTCAAAATCGGGTCGCCGTGAACAGCGTGCCGCCGCCCAGCAGTTTATTGAAACCTTACAGGGAACCGCATTTCCCAATTCCAAACGCATTTACCTTGCAGGTTCGCGCGACGACATCCACGTGCCAATGCGAGAAATTCAGCTTAGCCCGACGTTACTCGGCGGCAGTAAAGACAACCCTCAATACGAGCCCAATGAACCAATCCCGGTTTACGATACGTCAGGGCCTTATGGCGATCCCGCTGCGCAACCCGATGTCCGCGTTGGGCTAGCGAAGCTGCGCGCCGGCTGGATTGCAGAACGCCACGACACTGAAGCGCTATCTGGCGTCAGCTCTGATTTCACCCAGCAGCGTCTGGCGGATGCCGGTCTGGATCATCTGCGCTTTGAACATTTGCCACGGCCGCTGCGTGCCAAAGCAGGCAAACGCGTTACCCAGCTCCACTATGCCCGACAGGGGATCATTACCCCCGAAATGGAATTTATCGCCATTCGCGAAAATATGGGACGCGAGCGCATTCGCGGTGAGGTGCTGCGCCAGCAGCATCCGGGGCAAAGTTTCGGTGCCCTACTGCCGGAGAACATCACGCCGGAATTTGTCCGCCAGGAAGTGGCCGCCGGTCGCGCCATTATCCCTTCCAACATCAACCACCCGGAATCAGAGCCGATGATTATCGGACGCAATTTTCTGGTGAAGGTTAACGCCAATATTGGTAACTCCGCCGTGACATCCTCCATCGAAGAAGAGGTGGAAAAGCTGGTCTGGTCTACCCGTTGGGGCGCGGATACGGTGATGGATCTCTCAACCGGCCGCTATATTCATGAAACCCGCGAGTGGATTCTGCGCAACAGCCCCGTCCCCATCGGAACCGTACCGATCTATCAGGCGCTGGAAAAAGTGAACGGCGTGGCGGAAAACCTAAACTGGGAAATGTTCCGCGATACGCTGCTGGAACAGGCCGAGCAAGGGGTGGACTATTTCACCATCCACGCTGGCGTGTTGTTACGCTACGTGCCGATGACGGCCAAACGCCTGACCGGCATCGTCTCACGCGGCGGTTCCATTATGGCGAAGTGGTGCCTGTCGCATCACAAAGAGAGCTTCCTGTACGAACACTTCCGTGAAATCTGTGAAATCTGCGCCGCTTATGACGTCGCGCTGTCGCTGGGTGACGGCTTACGCCCCGGTTCCATCCAGGACGCCAACGACGAAGCCCAGTTTGCCGAGCTGCATACGCTGGGCGAGCTGACCAAAATCGCCTGGGAATACGACGTGCAGGTGATGATCGAAGGCCCTGGGCACGTTCCGATGCAGATGATCCGCCGCAACATGACCGAAGAGCTGGAGCACTGCCACGAAGCGCCGTTCTATACGCTCGGCCCGCTAACTACCGATATCGCACCGGGCTACGATCATTTCACCTCCGGCATCGGTGCAGCCATGATCGGCTGGTTCGGCTGCGCGATGCTCTGCTACGTGACGCCGAAGGAACATCTTGGCTTACCGAACAAAGAAGACGTCAAACAGGGGCTGATTACCTACAAGATCGCCGCCCACGCCGCCGATTTGGCGAAAGGCCATCCCGGCGCGCAGATCCGTGATAACGCCATGTCAAAAGCGCGCTTCGAATTCCGCTGGGAAGACCAGTTCAATCTGGCGCTCGATCCCCAAACAGCCCGCGCCTACCACGATGAAACCTTGCCGCAGGAATCCGGTAAAGTCGCCCACTTCTGCTCTATGTGCGGTCCTAAATTCTGCTCGATGAAAATCTCACAGGAAGTGCGCGACTACGCCGCGAAACAGGAAGCGGAAGCCAAACCGATTGAAGTTGGTATGGCACAGATGTCGCAGGAATTCCGCTCGCGCGGCAGCGAGCTTTATCACAGCGCCACCAGCCTGCAAACCGAGGAAAGCAAATGACGGATTCGACGCCCTTTGCCCCAACGCCGCAGCGGCTGGGGCTTTATCCCGTCGTCGATAGCGTGGAATGGATCGAGCGACTACTCGGCGTCGGGGTGAAAACGATCCAGTTGAGGATCAAAGATCGGTCAGATGAACAAGCCGAAGCCGAGGTGATCCAAGCGATCGCTTTGGGTCGCCGCTATCAGGCACAGCTTTTCATCAATGACTACTGGAGATTGGCCGTCAAACATCAGGCATACGGCGTACATCTGGGTCAGGAAGATCTGGACACCGCCGATCTGGCCGCGATTAAACAAGCTGGCCTGCGCTTAGGCGTCTCCACGCACGACGATCGTGAGCTGGCGCGTGCGGTGGCAATCAGCCCGTCCTACATCGCGCTGGGGCATATTTTCCCAACCCAAACCAAAGACATGCCATCAGCGCCGCAGGGGCTGGCCGAACTGACGCGCCACATCACCGATCTGCAAGGTCGATTTCCTACCGTTGCGATTGGCGGCATCAGCATCGACAAAGTGCCTTCGGTGTTGAAAACGGGCGTAGGCAGTATTGCCGTCGTCAGCGCCATTACGCAGGCTCCAGACTGGCGGCAAGCAACCGCGACGCTACTCAGGATGATTGAAGGAAGGGAGGCATGACATGGTAACGAATCCTCATCCAACGTCTGCCGGGCTGAGCGATAGCGAGTTCATGCGCTACAGCCGTCAGTTGATGCTGGAAGATATTGGCCCAGACGGTCAGGAGAAGCTCAAAGCCGCCCGCGTTCTGCTGGTGGGGCTGGGTGGGCTGGGTGCTCCCGCGTCGCTCTATCTGGCTGCCGCAGGGATCGGCACGCTGCTGCTTGCCGACGATGACGCACTGCATATCAGCAACCTGCAACGCCAGATTCTGTATCGCACCAGCGACACTGACAGGCCCAAAGCCGTACTGGCCCAGCGTCAGCTACAGGCGTTAAACCCGAACTCAGAAGCGATTGCGATTACCGAGAGGCTCAGCGGCGGCGCGTTACACCATGCCGTCAGCCGCGTCGATCTGGTGCTGGATTGCAGCGATAACATGACCACTCGCCATGCGGTTAACGCCGCCTGTGTTAGCGCAGGCAAGCCGCTCATCAGCGGGAGCGCCGTCGGCTTCAGTGGCCAGCTCGCCGTCTTCACGCCGCCTTATCACGCTGGCTGCTACGCCTGCCTGTATCCCGATACAACCGAACCGCAGCGCAACTGCCGTACCGCAGGCGTGCTGGGTCCGGTGGTCGGCGTAATTGGCACACTTCAGGCGCTGGAAGCGATCAAACTGCTGGCTGGTATGCCATCCGCGTTGGACGGCAAGCTGAGAATGTTCAATGGCAAACAGCAGAGTTGGAACACGCTTCAACTAACTCGCGCGCCCCATTGTCCGGTATGCGGGGGCGCGGCATGAAAATCACGCTGAATGATGAGCCCTTTGAATTTTCGGAGGCCATCACGGTTGAAACGCTGCTGAGCCAGATCAATCGGCTCCAGCCCGGCACAGCGCTGGCTATCAATCAGACCATTATCCCGCACGCCACCTGGTCGCAGTATCAGGTGCAGGACGGTGATGATATTTTGCTTTTTCAGGCCATCGCGGGAGGATGACATGCTGCACATTGCCGATACGACATTCACTTCACGGCTGCTGACCGGCACCGGGAAATTCGCCACACCAGAGCTGATGCTAGCGGCACTTGAGGCTTCTGGCTCGCAGCTGGTCACCATGGCGATGAAACGCGTTGACCTGAACGGCGGCAACGACGCCATTCTCGCCCCGTTACGCCAGCTCGGCATTAAGCTGCTGCCGAATACGTCAGGTGCCAAAACGGCCGATGAAGCCATTTTTGCGGCCCGACTGGCACGTGAAGCGCTGGGCACTCGCTGGCTGAAACTGGAAATTCATCCCGATGTGAAATACCTGCTGCCCGACCCTATCGAAACCCTAAAAGCCGCCGAACAACTGGTAAAAGAGGGATTCACGGTACTGCCCTACTGCGGTGCCGACCCGGTATTGTGCAAACGGTTGGAAGAAGTCGGCTGCGCGGCGGTGATGCCGCTGGGCGCACCAATCGGCTCCAATCAGGGACTGCAAACGCGTGACTTTCTCCGCATCATCATCGAACAGGCGCGCGTTCCAGTGATTGTCGATGCGGGTATTGGCGCGCCCAGCCATGCGGCTGATGCGCTGGAAATGGGAGCCGATGCCGTTCTGGTCAATACGGCCATCGCCGTTGCTCGCAATCCCGTGGCAATGGCACACGCATTTCGGCTGGCAGTCGATGCCGGAGGGCTTGCTCGTCAGGCCGGGCTGGGAAGTAAGCAGTTTGTCGCCAGCGCCACCAGCCCGCTCACCGGTTTTCTTCATCGGCAAACAGAAGGGACAAAGTGATGAACGTCGATTTCCAAACCGTCTGGGAACAGCTCGACTGGGATGACCTGACGCTGCGCATCAACGGTAAAACCGCACACGATGTTGAACGAGCGCTTGCAGCCCCACACCTGACGCGTGACGATTTTATGGCGCTCATTTCACCTGCCGCCAGTACCTATCTGGAACCGCTAGCTCAGCGGGCACAACAGCTTACCCGCCAGCGTTTCGGCAATACGGTAAGCTTCTATGTCCCGCTGTACCTGTCCAATCTGTGCTCCAACGACTGTACCTACTGCGGCTTTTCGATGAGTAACCACATCAAGCGAAAAACGCTGGATGAAGCAGAGATCCTGCGTGAATGCGCCGCTATCAAGGAACTGGGGTTTGAACACCTGTTGCTCGTGACCGGCGAGCACCAGCGTAAAGTAGGCATGGATTATTTTCGTCGCGTCTTTCCGCTGATCCGACCGCTCTTCAGTTCGCTGATGATTGAAGTTCAGCCCTTGTCGCAGGACGAGTACGCCGAATTAAAAGCACTGGGTCTGGATGGCGTGATGGTCTATCAGGAAACCTATCATCCGGCGACCTACCAGTTGCACCATCTAAAAGGACAAAAGCAGGATTTCCACTGGCGACTCGCCACGCCGGATCGACTGGGTCGTGCGGGGATCGACAAGATCGGGCTGGGCGCCTTAATCGGTCTGTCCAATAGCTGGCGCACCGACTGCTACATGGTGGCGGAACACCTGCTGCACTTACAACAGAGCTATTGGCAGAGCCGGTATTCTATCTCGTTCCCGCGTCTGCGCCCCTGTGCGGGCGGCATTGAACCGGCGTCGCTCATGGATGAAGCGCAGCTCATGCAGGTGATTTGCGCATTCCGGTTGCTGTCGCCGGATATTGAGCTGTCGCTATCCACGCGTGAGTCGCCTTTCTTCCGCGATCATGCCATTCCTATCGCAATTAACAACGTCAGCGCATTTTCCAAAACCCAGCCGGGTGGCTACGCCGACGACCATCCGGAACTGGAACAGTTTTCACCGCATGACTCGCGGCGCCCTGAAGACGTGGCACAGGCCATCATACGTGCAGGTCTCCAACCCGTGTGGAAAGACTGGGACGGTTATTTGGGCAGATAGTTACTGAACAGATAAGACAGCGATACGCCTGATTTGGGACGCGACTCGCAAGCCGAAATGAGAATTACACGGAAGACAACATTCTCAGGATAACGCCGCGCAACATGACATTCGGCCTATCGTCACGGCATTCGCTGAGTAATACAGTAGCGTCGTTGGCAAGCCTGAGCATGATTACGGAGCTTGCTGGCCAGAGCCGTTTGCTACTTATCGGCTCTGCACATCAACCCGCCGATACGGGACTTATCCTTACCCGTATCGGCCCTTCCTTAACAATAATCAGGTTACGTTCTGGTCAGGAAAAGTGTGCATCATCTTCGCGATTTCACTACCCACGATGCGCAGCCCTTCCCTCATCTCTTCCGTGAAGCGGTTGGCATAATTGAGCCGAAGACAATTACGGTATTTTCCCGAGGCGGAAAAGAGCGAACCCGCGGCTATCTGTATGCCCGCTTTTCTGACCTCACGGCTGAGTTTGAGCGAATCAAAATATTCAGGCAGCTCAATCCACATCAAAAAGCCACCTTGCGGGCGACTCACACAAATATTGGACGGAAAATACTCACGAACCCAGCAGGTAAACGTATCCAGATTAGCTTTGTACTGAGCACGCATACGGCGTAGATGAGGCTGATAGTGTCCGCTACGAATAAATTCTGCCACGGCTAACTGGGGCTGTACCACCGTCGATCCCGTGCTGATGTATTTTGTATGGATCACGCGTTCCAGATAGCGCCCCGGGGCGATCCAGCCGACGCGCAAACCGGGTGCCAGATTCTTTGAAAACGAACTGCACAACAGTACACGTCCGTCTTCATCAAATGATTTTATCGCGCGGGGACGCGGATATTCATAGGCCAGCTCGCCATAGGCATCATCTTCAATAATCGCGATGTCAAAATGCTGCGCCAGCGTCACCAGCGATTTCTTGCGGGCATCAGGCATGATGAAGCCAAGCGGATTGTTACAGCTCGGCACCAGAAGCACGGCTTTGATCGGCCATTGATCCAGCGCCAGTCTTAACGCTTCGAGACTGATCCCTGTTACTGAATCGGTTGGGATCTCGATCGCTTTGATATCCAGCCCACGAAGGATCTGCATCGTGCCCGGAAAAGCGGGTGACTCAACGGCCACGATGTCGCCGGGCTGACAAACGGCGCGGACCGCAACAAATAGAGCTTCCTGACATCCGGTCGTGACCACAATATCATCTTGAGTCAGCTGGCAGCCGCAGTCGACGGTAAGACGGGCAATCTGTTCACGCAGCGCAGGCACGCCATATACGCTGTCATATTGTAAGATCCGAGGATCCTGATATTGGCAGAGGCGAGCCATCTCTTTCCACAGCGGTTTGATGGTCGGCTGGCTTACATCCGGCATTCCGCTGCCAAATTTCAACACGTTGGTTTCCAGACGCACATTCACCAACTCCAGCACCGATTCCCACTGCGTGATCTCAACCGGACGTTGAGCAGGACGCGTCAGCGCGGGTACGGGCGGTGTTGCCTTACGCGGCGTGACAAAATATCCCGAACGCGGCTGCGGCATAATCAACTGCCGGGTTTCCAGCAGATGATAGGCTTGCTGGACGGTACTGATGCTCACACCATGTTCTGCACTCAGCGCTCGCACAGAAGGCAGGCGTTCTCCGCTTTGGTACAACCCTTGTTCGATCCGCTGTTCTAACAGCCCAGCCAGGTGTTGATAACGCGTCATCAGTATCATTCCCTATCAAGATTCGCCGCAGTAACCAGTACAGATTCAAATGAAAATCACCATTCAGATGCAATATCACACAATCTGTATGCTAAAAAAATGAATTTTTTGAGTCTGTATTGAAAATACCTTTCACCTCATCATAGCGATCATTCACTGGCGAGGGGGAAAATATGGAATTTCATGAGAATCGATCACAAAAACCGTTCCGCGAGTCACCGTTTTGGCTAATGCTGATTTTGCCGTTCCGCTTGTGGAAAACCTGGCGGGCGAGAGCACAAACGCTGAAGATACTGCAAAATATGAGCGATGACGGGCTTAAGGATATTGGGCTAAAGCGAAGCGATCTTGATCGGTTCAGATAACGCCACGGCAAAAACAGTAGACTAAAAAGCAGTAAAAAATATGCCGATACAGACACTGAATCTGTATCGGCACGCGAGATGGGTGAAGTGAGAGGTTAGTGAGATAAGGCGTCCGCTGATGTTGCCTTCATCCGCATCCCGACAATCGCCGAAAGTAAGCAGCCAATGGCAAGGTAAGCTGCCACCGCATGCCATGAACCATCCATAAACTGCACCAGCAGAACGGCGATAAAAGGTGTAAACCCGCCGCCAACCACGCTGGCGACCTGATAACCCACACCCGCCCCGCTATAACGGTACGCCGTACCAAATAGTTCGGTAAACATCGGCTGCTGTACGCTAACAATCATATCGTGAGCAATATTCGCCAGCATGATGGCAAAGAACAGAATCAGCAGTGTGTTATGGCTTTCCAGCGCCATAAAGAATGGCACCGCACTCGCCGCCCCAATCAGTGCACCAGTAACGTAGATCCGACGGCGGCCAAAGCTATCTGCCAGATAGGCAAAGAAAGGAATAGATACGCAGCTGATCGCCCCCACCAGCAGCCCGATATTCAGGAAGATATCCCGCGATAGCCCAAGATGAGTCGTGGAATAATTGAGGGCAAACGCGGTAACGATATACATCGTCAGCAGTTCGCCAAGCCGTAGCGCAATAATCAGCAGAAATGCCTTCGGGTGCTGGCGCAGTGCTTCCATGATAGGGAACGAACGCAGTTTATTGGCTCTTTCTCCCAGCGTTTTATTCGCCTCAAATTCTTGAGACTCATCCATCCCGTTACGCACCCACCAGGCGATAGCCACCAGAATCAGGCTGAATAAGAACGGCAGACGCCAGCCCCAGGTGGTAAATTCTTCATTGGTCGTCAAATTGCTTACCACCGATACCGACCCAGTAGCTAGTAACAATCCAACCCCAAAGCCAACTTGTACGCCGCTGCTGTAAAAAGCTTTCTTCTTCTTCGGCGCGTTCTCTACCGCCAACAGCGCCGCACCGCCCCATTCACCACCAACCGCAAAACCCTGAATTGCCCGCAGCGTAACCAGCAGCACCGGTGCCCACCAGCCAATCGAATCAAACGACGGCAACAGACCAATCAGCGCAGTAGAAATGCCCATCATCCAGACCGTGATCATCAGCATTCGTTTACGGCCCAGCTTATCGCCGAAGTGGCCGAACACCATGCCGCCTAGCGGTCGGAACAGGAAACCAACGCCGAACGTACCAAATGCCGCCAGCGTCCCCATCGTTGGGCTAACCTGTGGGAAAAATTCGGTATTAAATACAAGAGCGGCAACAATTCCGTACAGTAGAAAATCGTACCAGTCGACAACGGCCCCCACAAAACTGCCCCATGCTGCGCGTTTTGCTCGATGTTGAGAATGGCTTACTGACTGTGTTTGTAGGGTTTTATCAGAAGAAAGTGAGTCATCTTGCTGAGGTAATGAGCCGCCAGGCTGTGAGAGTGTTGGCGTAGTTGAGGTGTCCATGTCGGTTCCGTTCTATTTACTTTACACTACTGTACAACAAAAAATTTCAGGAAGAAATTTTTAACGTCGTTTGCGACGGCCTTTAGGTAGCGCACAGAGATGTGCGCAATAAAAAACCCCAGCCATGATAGCTGGGGTTTTTGTTATTTACCGCATGATAGTGCAGCGTAAAGAGACTTACTCGTCGTCGCTGCTACCAAAGCCTGCGTTCAGCAGTTCGGCCAGGTTAGCAGAAGCTTCATCGGCACTCACCTGAGGCACGATAGGCGCTTCACCCGCCTGACGGCGGCGCATACGATCCTGGTGGTACGCATAACCTGTACCCGCTGGGATCAGACGACCTACGATAACGTTCTCTTTCAGGCCACGCAGTTCATCACGTTTACCCGCAACAGCGGCTTCGGTCAGTACGCGAGTGGTTTCCTGGAACGATGCCGCAGAAATGAAGGACTCGGTCGCCAGAGATGCTTTGGTGATACCCAGCAGATCGCGGCTGAACGTTGCCGTAATCTTGCCATCCGCTTCCAACTGACGGTTGGCAATCTTGATGCGAGACACTTCTGCCTGTTCGCCTTCCAGGAACTCGGTGCTACCTGCGTTAACGATGGTGCCTTTACGCAACATCTGACGAACGATAACTTCGATGTGTTTATCGTTAATCTTAACGCCTTGCAGACGGTAAACTTCCTGAACTTCGTTGGTGATATAACGCGTTACTGCATGTACGCCACGCAGACGCAGGATATCGTGCGGAGACTCTGGGCCGTCGGAAACAACGTCACCACGTTCTACCACTTCACCTTCGAACACGTTGAGCTGACGCCATTTCGGAATCATCTCTTCGTAAGCATCGCTGCCATCCAACGGAGAAATCACCAGACGACGTTTGCCTTTGGTTTCTTTACCGAAGGAAATGATACCGCTGATCTCTGCCAGAATAGCCGGCTCTTTCGGACGACGGGCTTCGAACAGGTCGGCTACGCGTGGCAGACCACCGGTAATATCCTTGGTACCGCCGGATTCCTGAGGAATACGCGCCAAAGTATCACCGCTGCTGATTTTCACGCCGTCTTCCAACTGCACGATCGCTTTGCCCGGCAGGAAGTACTGAGCAGGCATATCCGTACCTGGAATCAGAACATCTTCGCCTTTGTCATCAACGATTTTCAGTGCCGGACGCAGGTCTTTACCGCTACCGGTACGCTCTGCACTATCCAGAACCACGATAGAGGACAAACCGGTCAGTTCGTCGGTCTGACGAGTAATCGTCTGGCCGTCGATCATATCGGTGAAGCGAATGTTACCGCTTACTTCGGTGATAACTGGCATGGTATGCGGGTCCCAGTTAGCGACGGTTTCGCCACCGCTAACTTCTGCACCATCGCCTTTCGCCATTGCCGCACCGTAAGGCACTTTATAGCTTTCTTTCGTACGTCCGAATTCGTCGATCAGTTTCAGTTCGGTATTACGTGAAGTAATAACCAGTTTACCGTTGCTGTTCACGACGAACTTCGCGTTGCTCAGTTTCAGGCTACCTTTGTTTTTCACCTGAATGCTGGACTCAGCAGCGGCACGCGATGCCGCACCACCGATGTGGAACGTACGCATGGTTAACTGTGTACCTGGTTCACCGATGGACTGTGCCGCGATAACCCCGATGGCCTCACCTTTGTTGATGATGTGACCACGAGCCAGGTCGCGACCGTAGCAGTTGGCGCACACGCCAAAGTCGGTTTCGCAGCTTACGACTGAACGTACTTTAACGGCGTCAACGGAGTTCTCTTCCAACATGTCACACCACTGCTCATTCAGCAGCGTGTTACGTGGAACCAGAATGTCCGCCGTGCCCGGTTTGATCACGTCTTCAGCCGTTACACGACCCAGTACGCGCTCACGCAGTGGCTCTTTAACATCACCACCCTCGATAACCGGCGTCATCATGATACCTTCGTGGGTACCACAATCGTCTTCGGTCACAACCAGATCCTGCGCAACGTCAACCAGACGACGAGTCAGATAACCGGAGTTCGCTGTTTTCAGTGCGGTATCCGCCAGACCTTTACGCGCACCGTGCGTCGAGATGAAGTACTGGAGTACGTTCAAACCTTCACGGAAGTTTGCGGTAATTGGTGTCTCGATGATCGAACCATCTGGTTTCGCCATCAGACCACGCATACCCGCCAGCTGACGAATCTGTGCCGCAGAACCACGCGCACCGGAGTCGGCCATCATAAAGATGCTGTTGAAAGAAACCTGCTGCTCAACCACGCCATCACGGTTAACCACATCCTCAACGGACAGGTTTTCCATCATCGCTTTCGCAACACGTTCGTTCGCCGCAGCCCAGATATCGATCACTTTGTTATAGCGTTCGCCCGCGGTAACCAGACCGGACTGGAACTGCTCCTGAATCTCGGCAACTTCGGTTTCGGCTTCTTCGATAATCTCGGCTTTTTTCTCCGGGATAACCATGTCATCGATACCTACGGAAGCACCAGAGCGCGCCGCGTAAGCAAAACCGGTGTACATAGTCTGGTCAGCGAAGATAACCGTCGGTTTCAGACCCAAAATGCGGTAACAGGTGTTCAGCATTTTGGAGATCGCTTTCTTGCCCAGAGGCTGGTTAACGATCGAGTACGGCAGACCTTTCGGTACGATCATCCACAGGATGGCGCGACCGATAGTCGTATCAATAATCGACGTCTGATGCGTAACATCGCCTTCGATGCTCTTGATCTCTTCCGTGATACGCACTTTAACGCGCGCATGCAGAGAGGCCAGGCCGGCACGATAAACGCGTTCAGCTTCTTTCGGACCCGTGAGTACCATGCCTTCGCCTTTGGCGTTAACACAGTCACGCGTCATGTAATACAGACCCAATACCACGTCCTGAGAAGGAACGATGATTGGCTCACCATTCGCAGGGGACAGGATATTGTTGGTCGACATCATCAACGCACGCGCTTCCAGCTGGGCTTCCAGCGTCAACGGTACGTGTACAGCCATCTGGTCACCGTCGAAGTCGGCGTTATAGGCCGCACAAACCAGCGGGTGCAGCTGGATCGCTTTACCTTCGATCAGGACCGGTTCAAATGCCTGGATACCCAAACGGTGCAGTGTTGGTGCACGGTTCAGCAGTACCGGGTGTTCGCGGATGACTTCGTCCAGGATATCCCATACGACGGCTTCTTCACGCTCAACCATTTTCTTGGCAGCTTTAATGGTGGTAGCAAGACCACGCAGTTCTAGCTTGCCGTAGATGAACGGTTTGAACAGTTCCAGTGCCATTTTCTTCGGCAGACCACACTGGTGCAGACGCAGGTATGGACCAACGGTGATAACGGAACGACCGGAGTAGTCAACACGCTTACCGAGCAGGTTCTGACGGAAACGACCCTGTTTACCTTTGATCATGTCGGCCAAAGATTTCAGAGGACGTTTGTTAGAACCGGTGATCGCACGACCGCGACGGCCGTTATCCAGCAGGGCATCAACCGCTTCCTGCAACATACGTTTTTCGTTACGTACGATGATGTCCGGCGCAGCCAGATCCAGCAGACGTTTCAAACGGTTGTTACGGTTGATCACGCGACGGTACAGATCGTTCAGGTCGGAAGTCGCAAAACGACCACCATCCAGCGGAACCAACGGACGCAGATCTGGCGGCAGTACCGGCAGAACGGTCAGGATCATCCACTCTGGCTTGTTACCAGACTGTACGAACGCTTCCAGCAGCTTAATACGCTTCGTCAGCTTCTTACGTTTGGTTTCGGAGTTGGTTTCGGTCAGCTCTTCACGCAGCTGCTCGCATTCCTGCTCCAGATCCATATTCTTCAGCAGAGCCTGGATCGCTTCGGCGCCCATTTTCGCGTCGAATTCATCACCAAACTCTTCCAGCGCATCCAGATACTGCTCTTCAGTCAGGATCTGACGGCGTTCGAGGTTGGTCATGCCGCCTTCAACCACGACATAAGATTCAAAATAAAGTACGCGTTCGATATCACGCAGCGGCATATCCAGCAGCAAACCGATACGGGAAGGCAGTGACTTCAGGAACCAGATGTGCGCAGTCGGAGAAGCCAGCTCGATGTGGCCCATACGCTCACGGCGCACTTTAGTCTGGGTCACTTCAACGCCGCACTTCTCACAAATAACACCGCGGTGTTTCAGGCGCTTATACTTACCGCACAAGCACTCATAATCTTTTACCGGCCCAAAGATACGGGCGCAGAAAAGGCCGTCACGTTCAGGTTTGAACGTACGGTAGTTGATGGTTTCTGGCTTTTTAACTTCACCAAAAGACCACGAACGGATCATGTCTGGCGAGGCCAGAGCAATTTTGATCGCATCAAACTCTTCGGTTTTAGTTTGCGCTTTCAGAAACTTTAATAAGTCTTTCACGGATTGGCTCCTGTCGGAGTTAGACCTGATAGACACCTGAACTATGCTATTAAAAACAACGTTCAGGTGTCCCTATGACGAATGCCAGCAATACAACGAGCTGGGATTACTCTTCTTCCAGCTCGATGTTGATACCCAGCGAGCGGATTTCTTTCAACAGTACGTTGAAGGATTCCGGCATGCCTGGTTCCATCTGATGATTGCCATCCACGATGTTCTTATACATCTTGGTACGGCCGTTCACGTCATCAGACTTAACGGTCAACATTTCTTGCAGGGTATAAGCTGCACCATAAGCTTCCAGCGCCCACACTTCCATCTCACCGAAGCGTTGACCACCGAACTGTGCCTTACCACCCAGCGGCTGCTGAGTAACCAGGCTATAAGAACCGGTGGAACGGGCATGCATCTTATCGTCAACCAAGTGGTTCAGTTTCAGCATGTACATGTAGCCCACTGTAACCTGACGCTCAAATTGCTCACCGGTACGTCCATCGTACAGGGTAATCTGACCGGAGGTAGGGATACCGCCCATCTGCAACAGTTCCTTGATTTCTTTCTCTTTTGCACCGTCGAATACCGGCGTTGCAATTGGCATACCTTTCTTCAGGTTTTCAGCCAGACGCATCACTTCTTCGTCTGAGAAAGTGCTCAGGTCGACTTTTTGACGCACATCGTCGCCCAGGTCATAGGCTCTCTGGATGAACTCACGCAGTTTAGTCACTTCTTCGTGCTGCTTGAGCATGGCGTTGATTTTCTCGCCGATACCTTTTGCAGCCATACCCAGGTGGGTTTCCAGAATCTGACCAATGTTCATACGTGAAGGTACGCCCAGCGGGTTCAGTACGATATCGACCGGCGTACCGTTCTCATCGTAAGGCATATCTTCGATCGGGTTGATCTTGGAGATAACACCTTTGTTCCCGTGACGACCTGCCATTTTGTCACCCGGTTGGATCTGACGTTTAACGGCCAGATAAACCTTAACGATTTTCAGCACGCCTGGTGCCAGATCATCGCCCTGAGTGATTTTACGGCGCTTAGCTTCGAGTTTTTTCTCAAACTCGTGCTTCAGCTCATCATACTGTTCTGCCAGCTGTTCCAACTGATTTTGTTTATCTTCATCAGTCAGACCCAGTTCCAACCAGCGCTCGCGCGGCAGTTTGTCCAGTTTGTCGGCTTCTACGCCGCCGGAAACCAGCACAGCGTGGATACGTGCAAACAGGCCCGCTTCCAGAATCTGCAATTCTTCAGTCAGGTCTTTCTTCGCCTGCTTCAGCTGCATTTCTTCGATTTCCAGCGCACGTTTGTCTTTTTCCACGCCATCGCGGGTAAAGACCTGTACGTCGATAATCGTACCGGAAACACCGTTTGGTACACGCAGAGAAGAGTCTTTAACGTCAGACGCTTTCTCACCGAAGATCGCACGCAGCAGCTTCTCTTCTGGCGTCAGTTGGGTTTCACCTTTCGGCGTTACCTTACCAACCAGAATGTCACCGCCGGTCACTTCAGCACCGATGTAAACAATGCCGGACTCATCCAGTTTGGAAAGTGCTGCTTCGCCCACGTTCGGGATGTCCGCAGTAATTTCTTCAGGCCCCAACTTGGTGTCACGAGACACACAGGCCAGTTCCTGAATGTGGATGGTCGTAAAGCGATCTTCCTGAACCACACGCTCGGAAACGAGGATGGAGTCTTCGAAGTTGTAACCATTCCATGGCATGAATGCCACGCGCATGTTCTGACCCAGTGCCAGTTCACCCAGATCGGTTGACGGGCCATCTGCCAGAACGTCGCCACGTTCTACCGGCTCACCCAGAGACACACACGGCATCTGGCTGATGCAGGTGTTCTGGTTAGAACGGGTATATTTGGTCAGGTTATAGATGTCGATCCCGGCTTCGCCCGGATACATTTCATCGTCATTAACGCGGATTACAATACGGGATGCATCCACGTACTGTACTGTACCACCACGTTTGGCTACGGCAGTTACACCGGAGTCAACCGCAACAGCGCGTTCCATACCGGTACCAACCAGCGGCTTATCAGCGCGCAGAGTCGGAACGGCCTGACGTTGCATGTTCGCACCCATCAGGGCGCGGTTGGCGTCATCGTGTTCCAGGAACGGAATCAGGGATGCACCGACGGAAACCACCTGCTGTGTGGAAACGTCCATGTATTCAACCTGATCGCGGCTGAACAAGCTGGACTCGCCTTTGTTACGGCAGGTAACCAGTTCGTCGATGAAGCGGCCTTCTTCGTCCAAATTGGTGTTCGCCTGTGCGATAACGAAGTTACCTTCTTCAATCGCAGACAGGTAATGGATCTCGTCCGTCACCACGTTGTCACGCACGCGACGATACGGGGTTTCAAGGAAACCGTATTCGTTCGTTTGCGCATAAACGGACAGGGAGTTGATCAGACCGATGTTCGGACCTTCCGGCGTTTCGATAGGACAAACGCGGCCGTAGTGAGTCGGGTGTACGTCACGAACTTCAAAGCCAGCACGTTCACGCGTCAGACCGCCTGGGCCCAATGCAGAGATACGACGTTTGTGCGTAATCTCGGACAGCGGGTTGTTCTGGTCCATAAACTGTGACAGCTGACTTGAACCGAAGAACTCTTTAACGGCAGCCGAAATCGGCTTGGCGTTGATCATGTCCTGTGGCATCAGCGTATCGAGGTCGCCCAGAGACAGACGCTCTTTTACAGCACGTTCTACACGCACCAGACCAACGCGGAATTGGTTTTCAGCCATTTCGCCGACGGAACGGATACGACGGTTGCCGAGGTGGTCGATATCATCCACTTCGCCTTTACCGTTACGGATATCAATGAGCTTCTTCATCACTTCGATGATGTCATCTTTGCTCAGGATACCGGAACCTTCGATCTCATCACGTAGCAGAGAACGGTTGAACTTCATACGACCAACCGCAGACAGATCATAGCGGTCTTCAGAGAAGAACAGATTCTCAAACAGCGTTTCTGCTGCTTCGCGCGTTGGTGGCTCACCAGGACGCATCATGCGATAGATTTCAACCAGCGCACTCAGGCGATCGTTTGACGGATCGACGCGCACGGTTTCAGACATGTATGCACCATGATCAAGATCGTTGGTGAACAGTGTCTCAATGCGTTTGTGACCAGACTGGCTCAGTTTAGCCAGCAGATCCAGCGACAGCTCCATGTTGGCTGCGCCGATCAGTTCACCAGTGCTCTCGTCGATATAATCTTTGGACAGTACTTTGCCAGCGATATATTCAACAGGCACTTCAATACGCTCAATGCCGTCTTTCTCTAACTGACGGATATGACGCGCAGTGATGCGGCGACCTTTTTCGATATAAACTTTACCGTTCGCTTCAATATCAAACGATGCGGTTTCACCACGCAGGCGCTCAGGAACCAGATCCATCTGCAACTTATTGCCATTGATTTCATAGACAATTTTATCGAAGAAAAGATCGAGGATCTGTTCGGTGGAATAACCCAGCGCGCGCAGGATAATGGTCGCAGGCAATTTGCGACGACGGTCGATACGGACAAACAGGTTATCCTTCGGATCAAACTCGAAATCCAGCCAGGAACCACGGTAAGGAATAATACGTGCGTTATACAGCACCTTACCTGAAGAGTGGGTTTTACCTTTGTCGCTATCGAAGAACACACCTGGACTACGGTGTAACTGAGACACGATTACACGCTCAGTACCGTTGATCACGAAGGTACCGTTATCGGTCATGAGCGGAATTTCGCCCATGTAAACTTCTTGTTCTTTGATGTCTTTAACGGTGCCTTCAGGCGCTTCGCGCTCGTAGATCACCAGGCGCAGTTTTACGCGTAGCGGCGCAGAGAACGTCACACCACGGATCTGACATTCTTTAACGTCAAATACTGGCTCGCCCAAGCGATAGCTAACGTATTGCAGCTCTGAATTACCGCTATAGCTTTTTATAGGGAAAACAGAACGGAATGCAGCTTCCAAACCGTACTGACCTTCCGGGTCTTGCTCGATAAACTTCTGGAACGAGTCAAGTTGGATAGAAAGGAGATAAGGTATGTCCAAAACTTGTGGACGTTTACCAAAATCCTTACGAATGCGTTTTTTCTCGGTATAGGAGTAAACCATAGGGTTCCTCAGCTAGCTGACAAGTCGAACCACTCTGTCTGCCCTAACAAGGACAGTTCATGCAACACTATTTATGTTGGTCGGAAAATAGAGAACTTTCCGTAATACGTCTTTCTATTACTCTTAAACCATTTCGTTGCTCTTGCTTAGGCATGGAGCCCATGCAGGAAAGCAGTATATTAAGTCGTCAATAGAAAAAAATATTGGGAGAAATCAATGGCTAAACAGTGTGAAATCCCATTGATGCCCTACAGCGCAAAAAGGCTGGTGACTAAAAAGTCACCAGCCATCAGCCTAATAAATCAGGCTGCAACCTGAAAGGTTGGCTTATTTAACTTCAACTTCTGCGCCAGCTTCTTCCAGTGATTTTTTCAGTGCTTCAGCGTCATCTTTGCTCACGCCTTCTTTCAGAACTGCAGGTGCAGATTCAACCAGATCTTTGGCTTCTTTCAGGCCCAGACCAGTCGCGCCGCGAACAGCTTTGATTACAGCAACTTTGTTAGCACCGATAGCTTTCAGCACAACGTCGAACTCAGTTTTTTCTTCAGCAACTTCAGCTGGGCCAGCAGCAACAGCTACAGCAGCAGCAGCAGAAACACCGAATTTTTCTTCCATAGCAGAAACCAGCTCAACAACATCCATTACAGACATAGCTGCTACTGCTTCCAGAATTTGATCTTTAGTGATAGACATAACAATTGTTCCTAAGAATCAGAAATAGTTTATACGTTAGCAAGTACGTTAGAAAAGAAAGTGCTATTACGCAGCTTCTTTTGCATCGCGAACAGCAGCCAGAGTGCGGACCAGTTTGCCGGCAGCGGCTTCTTTCATGGTCGACATCAGACGTGCCAGTGCTTCTTCGTAAGTCGGCAGCGTTGCCAGACGGTCAATTTGAGCCGCCGGGATCAGCTCGCCTTCAAAGGCTGCAGCTTTGACCTCAAACTTTGCATTCGCTTTCGCGAACTCTTTGAACAGACGAGCAGCAGCGCCCGGGTGTTCCAGAGAATATGCAATCAGGGTCGGACCAACAAACGTGTCTTTCAGGCATTCAAATTGAGTGCCTTCAACGACGCGGCGCAGCAGGGTGTTACGAACAACACGCATGTAAACGCCAGCTTCACGCGCTGCTTTACGCAGTTCGGTCATTTTATCAACGGTAACGCCACGGGAATCCGCAACAACCGCAGACAGCGCACCTTTGGCTACTTCGCTGACTTCAGCAACAATCGCTTGTTTGTCTTGAAGATTTAATGCCATTAGCTTTTGCTCCTGGATTTAGCCGGAGAAACTCTCCGGAACTCACTTCACTTATCGCCAAAATTAGAGATAAGCGTTGAAACACGGTGAGCAGAATCCAGTAAAAAATTATTCTTTATAAATAAAGAAAAACGTTATTTAGGCTCTGTCACCGTCTACGCAGGAGAATTAAGTTTCTTGCGAAACACCTGCGGTCTTGGACGGAGGCCTGGATAGGCCAGGCTCCAACCGAAAAATTCTTGCGTCATTCCACTTGAGGAACAACGGGCGTAAAATTATAGGTAAATCTCACACCCGAGTAAAGCGGAACAAAAGCTATTAGTTAGCAGCAGCGTTCAGACCGCTCTGGTCGATGGCAACGCCAGCGCCCATAGTGGTAGACAAGCTAACTTTCTTGATGTACACGCCTTTCGCCTGAGATGGTTTTGCTTTTTTCAGCGCAATCAACAAAGACTCTAGGTTTTCTTTCAATTTGTTAGAATCGAAATCAACCTTACCGATAGTGGTATGGATGATGCCGTTCTTGTCGTTACGGTAACGAACCTGACCCGCTTTAGCATTGTTAACAGCTTCAGCAACGTTAGGAGTTACAGTACCCACTTTCGGGTTTGGCATGAGGCCACGTGGACCCAGAACCTGGCCCAATTGGCCAACAACGCGCATTGCATCTGGAGATGCAATAACAACGTCAAAGCCCATTTCACCTTTCTTGATCTGATCAGCCAGATCTTCCATGCCCACGAATTCAGCGCCAGCTGCTTTAGCAGCTTCAGCGTTTGCACCTTGGGTGAAGACAGCTACGCGAACAGAACGACCGGTGCCGTGAGGCAGAACGGTTGCACCGCGAACGTTTTGGTCAGATTTACGTGCATCGATGCCGAGGTTAACAGCTACGTCTACACTTTCTACAAACTTAGCAGTGGCCAGCTCTTTGAGCAGAGCAACAGCTTCGTTGATGTCATACTGTTTAGTTACATCAACTTTGTCACGGATCACGCGCATGCGCTTGGTCAGCTTAGCCATTTATTAATCCTCCACTACCAGGCCCATGGAACGAGCGGTACCTGCGATAGAGCGCGCCATGGCGTCTACATCAGAACCAGTCATGTCCGCAGCTTTAGTTTCTGCGATTTCACGAACCTGAGCGCTCGTTACTTTACCTACTTTGTCTTTGTTCGGCTTGCCGGAACCAGACTTGATACCAGCCGCTTTCTTCAGCAGAACAGCTGCTGGAGGCGTTTTGGTAACGAAGGTGAAAGAACGGTCAGAATAAACGGTAATAACAACCGGAGTCGGCAGACCCTTCTCAAGGCTTTCAGTTTTAGCATTGAACGCCTTACAGAATTCCATGATGTTAACACCTTGCTGACCCAGAGCCGGACCTACTGGTGGGCTCGGGTTAGCCATACCAGCTGCAACTTGCAGCTTAACGTAGGCTTGTACTTTCTTGGCCATTTAACTTTCCTCGATTGGGTAATAGCGCCTAGTGAAAGGCTCCCCGTGGTTTGTATTACGCTTCAGTCGCCATTGAGGCCACTGAAAAACAAAAGGCGCGAAATTATAGGTTAATTTCGCGCCATAGGCAAGTCGCTATTTTCAGCAAATCTTATCTGGCAATTAGCCTTTTTCGACCTGAGCAAAATCTAGTTCAACAGGTGTCGCACGACCAAATATAGAAACAGACACCTTCAGGCGGCTCTTCTCATAGTCTACTTCTTCAACAACACCGTTAAAGTCTGCAAATGGACCATCATTGACACGAACCATTTCACCCGGTTCAAACAGCGTTTTCGGACGAGGCTTGTCGCCAACCTGCTGGAGACGATTCATAATCGCATCCACTTCTTTGTCACTGATTGGAGCAGGACGGTCAGATGTGCCGCCAATGAACCCCATAACACGAGGTACGCTGCGTACAAGATGCCAACTAGCATCTTCCATCACCATCTGTACTAAAACATAACCAGGGAAAAACTTGCGTTCGCTCTTGCGACGCTGGCCACCACGGATCTCAACGACTTCCTCAGTAGGAACCATGACTTCGCCAAACAGCTCTTCCATATTATGGAGTTTGATATGCTCACGCAGGGATTGTGCTACGCGACCTTCAAAACCAGAAAACGCCTGAACGACGTACCAACGTTTTTTTGGAGCTTCAGACATCTTAGAACCTCAGGCCAGTGATAAACGATACCAGACGGACCAGAATACCATCCAGCCCCCACAAAATCAGTGACATCACGGCAGTCACCGCGGCAACGATTAACGTGGTGTGTAACGTTTCCTGACGAGTCGGCCAAATTACTTTGCGCACTTCGGTACGCGCTTCGCGAGCAAACGCTACGGTTGCTTTGCCTTTCGTGGTCAGCAGTGCCACACCACCGGCTGCGGCGATCAGGATAACAACGGCCAATGCACGCAGAGGAAGACTAAATTCGCGGTAATAATAATTGCCAACAATCGCAACAACCAGCAAGGCACCTACTACTAGCCACTTAATCACTTCCAGGCCACGCCCACTATCCTGAGCTTCGGTATTCGCACTCATAAACCAACCTGTCACAATGATTCAGACAAATAACTTTGCCCCGCAACCACGGGGCAACCAAACCGAAAGATGTTCTGTAAAACGAATAATTCGGTATTTACGCCGTATCTACAGAGCCTATCTCACCAATGATTATATCTCACAATCGCTGATGAGATAGGTTCTACCATGACAGCGTAGAAAAAGGGCATCAAATGATGCCCTTTTATCGCGTGTCGCGTCAAATGTTATCAGCGATTAAGCGATAACTTTAGCAACAACGCCCGCGCCTACTGTACGGCCGCCTTCACGGATGGCAAAACGCAAACCGTCGTCCATCGCGATTGGGTGGATCAGGGTAACAACCATTTTGATGTTGTCGCCCGGCATTACCATCTCTACGCCTTCTGGCAGTTCGATGGTGCCCGTTACGTCAGTTGTACGGAAGTAGAACTGAGGACGGTAGCCTTTGAAGAACGGAGTATGACGGCCGCCTTCATCTTTGCTCAGGATATACACTTCGGATTCGAACTGAGTGTGTGGCTTGATTGAACCCGGCTTAGCCAGTACCTGACCACGCTCGATTTCTTCACGCTTGATACCACGCAGCAGAACACCAACGTTCTCGCCTGCACGACCTTCGTCCAGCAGTTTGCGGAACATTTCTACGCCAGTACAGGTAGATTTCGCCGTATCTTTGATACCAACGATTTCAACTTCTTCACCGACTTTAACGATACCGCGCTCTACACGACCGGTAACAACGGTACCACGACCGGAGATGGAGAATACGTCTTCGATTGGCAGCAGGAACGGCTTGTCAATGGCACGCTCTGGTTCTGGGATATAAGAATCCAGGTGCTCTGCCAGTTCGATGATTTTTGCTTCCCACTCAGCTTCGCCTTCCAGCGCTTTCAGAGCTGAACCACGAACCACTGGGGTGTCGTCGCCTGGGAAGTCGTACTGAGACAGCAGCTCACGCACTTCCATCTCAACCAGTTCCAGCAGCTCTTCGTCATCAACCATGTCACATTTGTTCAGGAACACGATGATGAAAGGAACGCCAACCTGACGACCCAGCAGGATGTGCTCACGGGTCTGAGGCATTGGGCCGTCAGTCGCAGCAACAACCAGGATCGCACCGTCCATCTGGGCAGCACCGGTGATCATGTTTTTCACATAGTCGGCGTGTCCTGGGCAGTCAACGTGCGCGTAGTGGCGAGACGGGGTATCGTATTCAACGTGAGACGTGTTGATGGTGATACCACGTGCTTTTTCTTCTGGCGCGTTATCGATCTGGTCGAATGCACGCGCGTTACCACCGTAGGTTTTAGCCAGAACGGTAGTGATTGCAGCGGTCAGCGTTGTTTTACCATGGTCAACGTGGCCGATAGTACCGACGTTAACGTGCGGTTTTGTACGTTCAAATTTTTCTTTAGACATCGATTGTCCCTCTAAGACACGGATAAATCGGTGGTATCACCACATCAACCAAGCGATAGCTTGCTGAATTTATTCACAGAAAGAAAATCAGGAGGAGGAAAAGGAAGTGGTGCTGATAGGCAGATTCGAACTGCCGACCTCACCCTTACCAAGGGTGCGCTCTACCAACTGAGCTATATCAGCACATCTTGGAGCGGGCAGTGGGAATCGAACCCACATCATCAGCTTGGAAGGCTGAGGTAATAGCCATTATACGATGCCCGCATCCTGGAACTCGGCTACCTAATTTTTCTGTAGATTTTGAAGTTGAGGAATAAGATTTTATAGACCCCGCCTTCGTCGATCCGGCTCAGTCTTACTACCGTATCGAATATCCTGTTACCAGGATTGAATTTGGTGGTGGGGGAAGGATTCGAACCTTCGAAGTCTGTGACGGCAGATTTACAGTCTGCTCCCTTTGGCCGCTCGGGAACCCCACCTGATTGTGTACTTGATGGTGCCGGCTACCGGAATCGAACTGGTGACCTACTGATTACAAGTCAGTTGCTCTACCTACTGAGCTAAGCCGGCTTCAAGTGCTGCGCATTCTAGGTAGACATAACGCTCGATGCAACAAAAAAATTGCGTAAAATGCGCTATCGCTTAGATTTTATCCAAATTCAGCTATAAATCTAGAGTAACAGTAAGAATTAGCGCAAAGAACCACCAACCCTATCCAACAAAATGGTGATTTCGCCACCAACCTTCCTCTTGTTTCTCTTGCACCAAAAATACGGTTTTGCCCTTTAGAAGAGCAGTCGCTGCACCGACCGATGCTATTTTGCTCGCTTTTCTAAGAAAACAGACCTGGAATGCATTTTGCTTGGTTAAAAATAAATTTCTGTCAAAGGGGCAAAATACGATGAAAACCGTTCAACTCAATGCAGCAACCTTACCTGTCTATCGTGAGGAACTGGCTAATCTATTGATAGATGCTGTAGAAAAAGGCGCTTCTGTTGGATACCACTCGCCACTGTCCCATAAAGAAGCCACAGAATATTTTCATAGTTTGCAAACATCCGTTTCCAGCGGTGAACGTATGATATGGGTAGCGCGCGATGAGGAGGGTATTGTCGGAAGCGTACAGCTCGAGTTGTGTCAAAAAACAAACGGGAAAAACAGAGCTGAAATTCAAAAATTACTGGTCCATAGCCGCACAAGAAGAGCGGGAATAGGCCGACTGCTCATTCAGCTATTGGAAAAGAGCGCACTTTTACAGCAGAGGGGCTTGCTCTACTTAGACACCCAAGCAGGTTCCCCTGCAGAAGCGTTCTACCGTGCCTTGGGTTATCGCCACCTGGGAGAATTGCCAGACTATGCTTGCACGCCTGATGGTTATTACCACCCAACGGCCATCTATTATAAGCGCCTCTTTGCTGTGAATGGTTTAGGTAAAGCCATCGCTAGCTAGCGAGTACCCGATGCGTAAACATAGAAGCATCGGGTACAGCACCGATTTTCTCTTCTTCTTTCTAGTAGCAAAGTGTTAACCTGCCCATTATCAAAAATTTATTGCATAAGAGAAGGTGCCGCGATCATCGCGTTGGCTAAACTAATAGCCCGTTTTCTTCGCTGAGCTGAGAGTCCCTTTTCTTACCTGTGAAGCAGGCAGAACACGACTTATGAGCAACAGAGAGCAATCCTTGGCCACGCCATATCTACAATTTAACCGCAGCCAATGGGCCGCCTTGCGCGATTCCGTCCCGTTAACGCTGACAGAGGAAGAAATCGTTAAGCTCAAAGGCATTAACGAAGACCTTTCATTAGACGAAGTCGCGGAAATTTATCTGCCGCTATCTCGCCTGCTCAATTTCTATATAAGCTCTAATTTACGCCGTCAGGCTGTGCTTGAGCAGTTTTTAGGAACCGATGGCCAAAAAATACCTTACATAATCGGCATCGCAGGTAGCGTCGCTGTAGGGAAAAGTACTACAGCCCGTGTACTCCAAGCGCTATTAAGCCGCTGGCCAGAACACCGCAGCGTAGAACTTATTACAACCGATGGATTTCTTCATCCAAATAAGGTGCTAAAAGAACGCGACTTGATGAAGAAAAAAGGCTTTCCACAATCATATGATATGCACAGCCTGGTAAAATTTGTTTCTGATATAAAATCAGGGACACACAAAGTCACGGCCCCAACTTATTCTCATCTAACATATGATATCGTTCCTAATAACAATAAAGTGTTGGAGCAACCTGATATTTTAATATTAGAAGGGTTGAATGTTTTACAAAGCGGAATGGACTATCCGCATGATCCGCATAGAGTTTTTGTTTCTGACTTTGTAGATTTCTCTATCTATGTGGATGCACCTGAAACACTGCTACAAACATGGTATATAAATCGATTTTTGAAATTTAGACAAGGTGCATTCTCAAATCCAAATTCATACTTCCATAATTACGCAAAATTGACGAAAGAAGAAGCCGTCGGCATTGCATCTCAATTATGGAAGGAAATTAATGGACTTAATCTAAAAGAAAATATCCTTCCCACCCGGGAAAGAGCTAGTCTTATTATGACTAAAAGTGCTAATCATGCCGTTGAATGTGTTCGATTAAGAAAGTGAAAATGAATGAACATGTAAAGGGGGGAATTCCCCCTTTTTTATGCGCCGCGCAGAGAAATTTCCCCACCAATATACGGTGTTATCAAACCATCGGCTTCTAATAACAATGCACCCTGGCGATCGATTCCTCGGTCTATCCCATGAATTTCGCGATTACCGATAATCAAGCGGATCGGACGATTAAAATAGTTATCCAACTTTTCCCATCTGGGAATAAATGGCTCAAGACCTTGTAGTTCAAAGACGGCCAAAGCGCTTCTTAATTCAGAAATAAGAGTCGAAGCGAGAGTATTACGATTAATCTCTATACCTGCCTCTTGTAAATTTATCCAGCCTTGATTAATCGTATCGGGAGCAGGTTCTCTCATTTGTAGATTAATACCTGCACCAATGACTAAATTAGCTGCATCCCCAGTTTTCCCTGTCAGTTCGACAAGAATGCCAGCCAACTTTCTATCCTTCAGATATAAATCATTAGGCCATTTGACTCGAACACCATCAGCACCCAGCTTATGTAGCACTTCGGCCATTACGATACCGATAACCAGACTCACCCCAACAGCCGCAGCTGGTCCCTGCTCTAGGCGCCAATATAAGGACAAATACAAATTCGCACCAAAGGGTGAAAACCATTGCCTCCCCCGACGACCACGCCCAGACTGCTGATATTCAGCAAGGCATGCATCACCGGAGGACAGTGTATCCAATCGCTCTAAAATGTACTGATTCGTAGAATCTACGACAGGTAAAACCGTTACGCCACCTTCAGGTAGGTGCTTAAGGATAACCTCTTCATCTAATAACTGCATAGGCGCTGGCAAAGAATAGCCCTTACCCGTTACAGTAAAAATATCAATTCCCCAATCGCGTATAGTTTGAATATGTTTATTAATCGCAGCCCGACTCATCCCCATCATTTCGCCCAGTAACTCACCGGAATAAAACTCCCCATCAGAGAGGATTTTAATCAACTTAAGAGGAACTGTAATATCTTTCATGATAATACCTCGATGGCATTGACCTCTCCATGCGCAGCAATAAAGCGAACTTCAGGTTCCAGCTGTATGGAGAATTTTTCAGAAACTTGGTTGCGGACGTAACGAGCTAATTCAACAATATCTGAGCTTTTTGCATTATTTTTATTAATCAGAACTAATGCCTGTTTCTCGTGAACAGCGGCACCACCAAACTGGAATCCTTTAAGTTTGCACTGATCAATTAACCATCCAGCTGCCAATTTAACGTTACCATCGGCTTGTAAATACTGAGGAGCATTCGGATACTCTCGTAAAATCCGTTCGGCATGCTGTTGTGTAATTATTGGATTTTTGAAGAAGCTACCAGCATTACCTGCCACTACAGGGTCTGGGAGTTTACTTCGACGCATATGGCATACAGAATCAAATACTTGCTGTGGCGTAACGGTTGTAGGGTCCAGTTTGGCTAAATCACCATAGTTAAGTATCGGATTCCACTCTTTCTTCAAAAAAAGTCCTACGGCGGTAATCGCAAACCCAGAACGATACTGATGCTTAAATATACTTTCACGATAACCGAACTGGCATTCCTCAGTGCTAAGACGCATGACTTTACCTTCAGTCAGATCCAACACGTCAACATAATCACAAACATGCTGTAATTCGATACCGTACGCACCGATATTCTGTATCGGTGCAGAGCCCACACATCCGGGAATTAATGCCAGATTTTCTAACCCAGCAATGCCACGCTTAAGCGTATATTCAACTAATTGATGCCAATTCTCACCTGCACCAACATGAAGATACCAGCCCTCGCTTTCTTCGCGAATATCTATACCTTTGAGTCGGTTTAGCAGAATAGTACCTAAAAAATCTTCCAGAAAAAGGACATTACTTCCTTCTCCTAGCAATAAAATGGGCTCTTGTGATACGCAGGCGACGCGCCATTCCTCGATCAATTTTTCTTGAGTATCTGCAACCGTAATACGAGAGGCAGACACAGATAATGAGAAAGAGTTATGAGGCTTTAATGAAATAATGCTCGATGGCATGATGGAAATACCTACTAATTCAGATATCACATAGTCTACCTGATCTACGCGAGATACCGACTGCCTTTTGCCACCGGATACGTATAAACAATTTTTCCTAACGCCCATAGCAAAAAGCCCCTGTCTTTCGACAGGGGCTTTCCACTTATTTGATGCCTGGCAGTTCCCTACTCTCACATGGGGAAGCCCCACACTACCATCGGCGCTACGGCGTTTCACTTCTGAGTTCGGCATGGGGTCAGGTGGGACCACCGCGCTATCGCCGCCAGGCAAATTCTGTTTCATTCCGGCCGTTATGTTTCACTTTTTTGTGTCACACAACCACCAGAACCAATCTCTGAACAAGCTGAATATCGTTCTCTATGAGTCATCTCACAAAACACCTTCGGTGTTGTAAGGTTAAGCCTCTCGGGTCATTAGTACTGGTTAGCTCAACGTATCGCTACGCTTACACACCCAGCCTATCTACGTCGTCGTCTTCAACGGCCCTTCAGGGACATCAAGTGTCCAGGGAAGACTCATCTCGAGGCAAGTTTCCCGCTTAGATGCTTTCAGCGGTTATCTCTTCCGCACTTAGCTACCGGGCAATGCAATTGGCATCACAACCCGTACACCAGTGGTGCGTTCACTCCGGTCCTCTCGTACTAGGAGCAACCCCTCTCAATCTTCCAACGCCCACGGCAGATAGGGACCGAACTGTCTCACGACGTTCTAAACCCAGCTCGCGTACCACTTTAAATGGCGAACAGCCATACCCTTGGGACCTACTTCAGCCCCAGGATGTGATGAGCCGACATCGAGGTGCCAAACACCGCCGTCGATATGAACTCTTGGGCGGTATCAGCCTGTTATCCCCGGAGTACCTTTTATCCGTTGAGCGATGGCCCTTCCATTCAGAACCACCGGATCACTAAGACCTGCTTTCGCACCTGCTCGAGCTGTCACTCTCGCAGTCAAGCTAGCTTATGCCTTTGCACTAACCTCCTGATGTCCGACCAGGATTAGCTAACCTTCGTGCTCCTCCGTTACGCTTTGGGAGGAGACCGCCCCAGTCAAACTACCCACCAGACACTGTCCGCAACCCGGATCACGGGTCCACGTTAGAACATCAAACATTAAAGGGTGGTATTTCAAGGTTGGCTCCACGCAGACTGGCGTCCACGCTTCAAAGCCTCCCACCTATCCTACACATCAAGGCTCAAGGTTCAGTGTCAAGCTATAGTAAAGGTTCACGGGGTCTTTCCGTCTTGCCGCGGGTACACTGCATCTTCACAGCGAGTTCAATTTCACTGAGTCTCGGGTGGAGACAGCCTGGCCATCATTACGCCATTCGTGCAGGTCGGAACTTACCCGACAAGGAATTTCGCTACCTTAGGACCGTTATAGTTACGGCCGCCGTTTACCGGGGCTTCGATCAAGAGCTTCGCCTTGCGGCTGACCCCATCAATTAACCTTCCGGCACCGGGCAGGCGTCACACCGTATACGTCCACTTTCGTGTTTGCACAGTGCTGTGTTTTTATTAAACAGTTGCAGCCAGCTGGTATCTTCGACTGATTTCAGCTCCATGAGCAAGTCACTTCACCTACCATCAGCGTGCCTTCTCCCGAAGTTACGGCACCATTTTGCCTAGTTCCTTCACCCGAGTTCTCTCAAGCGCCTGAGTATTCTCTACCTGACCACCTGTGTCGGTTTGGGGTACGATTTGATGTTACCTGGAGCTTAGAGGCTTTTCCTGGAAGCGTAGCATCGGTTACTTCATCACCGTAGTGACTCGTCATCACGCCTCAGTGTTAACGATGACCCGGATTTACCAAAGTCACCCACCTTCACGCTTAAACCGGGACAACCGTCGCCCGGATAACCTAGCTTTCTCCGTCCCCCCTTCGCAGTAACACCGAGTACAGGAATATTAACCTGTTTCCCATCGACTACGCTTTTCAGCCTCGCCTTAGGGGTCGACTCACCCTGCCCCGATTAACGTTGGACAGGAACCCTTGGTCTTCCGGCGTGCGGGTTTTTCACCCGCATTATCGTTACTTATGTCAGCATTCGCACTTCTGATACCTCCAGCAGCCCTCACAGGCCACCTTCGCAGGCTTACAGAACGCTCCCCTACCCAACAACACCTGAGTGTCGCTGCCGCAGCTTCGGTGCATGGTTTAGCCCCGTTACATCTTCCGCGCAGGCCGACTCGACCAGTGAGCTATTACGCTTTCTTTAAATGATGGCTGCTTCTAAGCCAACATCCTGGCTGTCTATGCCTTCCCACATCGTTTCCCACTTAACCATGACTTTGGGACCTTAGCTGGCGGTCTGGGTTGTTTCCCTCTTCACGACGAACGTTAGCACCCGCCGTGTGTCTCCCGTGATAACATTCTTCGGTATTCGTAGTTTGCATCGGGTTGGTAAGTCGGGATGACCCCCTAGCCGAAACAGTGCTCTACCCCCGAAGATGAATTCACGAGGCGCTACCTAAATAGCTTTCGGGGAGAACCAGCTATCTCCCGGTTTGATTGGCCTTTCACCCCCAGCCACAAGTCATCCGCTAATTTTTCAACATTAGTCGGTTCGGTCCTCCAGTTAGTGTTACCCAACCTTCAACCTGCCCATGGCTAGATCACCGGGTTTCGGGTCTATACCCTGCAACTTAACGCCCAGTTAAGACTCGGTTTCCCTGCGGCTCCCCTATACGGTTAACCTTGCTACAGAATATAAGTCGCTGACCCATTATACAAAAGGTACGCAGTCACCTAACAAGTAGGCTCCCACTGCTTGTACGTACACGGTTTCAGGTTCTATTTCACTCCCCTCGCCGGGGTTCTTTTCGCCTTTCCCTCACGGTACTGGTTCACTATCGGTCAGTCAGGAGTATTTAGCCTTGGAGGATGGTCCCCCCATATTCAGACAGGATGTCACGTGTCCCGCCCTACTCATCGAACTCACAACTTGTGCATTTTTGTGTACGGGACTATCACCCTTTACTGTGCGACTTTCCAGACGCTTCCACTAACACACAAACTGATTCAGGTTCTGGGCTCCTCCCCGTTCGCTCGCCGCTACTGGGGGAATCTCGGTTGATTTCTTTTCCTCGGGGTACTGAGATGTTTCAGTTCCCCCGGTTCGCCTCATGACACTATGTATTCATGTCATGATAGTGTGTCGAAACACACTGGGTTTCCCCATTCGGGTATCGTCGGGTATAACGCTTCATATCAGCTTACCGACGCTTATCGCAGATTAGCACGCCCTTCATCGCCTCTGACTGCCTAGGCATCCACCGTGTACGCTTAGTCGCTTAACCTCACAACCCGAAGATGTTTCAATTGATTCATCATCGCGCTGCGATTATTTGAGAGACTCATTGACAGACTGATTCATCACGACACACCCGAAGGTCGTCATGCATGTTCAGCTGTCATGTTTCAATTTTCAGCTTGTTCCAGATTGTTAAAGAGCAAAACTTCGCAGTGCACCTAAACAGGTACACTCTGAAATTTTCTATACAGCAGGTAGTGATGGTGGAGCTATGCGGGATCGAACCGCAGACCTCCTGCGTGCAAGGCAGGCGCTCTCCCAGCTGAGCTATAACCCCATCGTTGCTTACAGATACCTTAGATACCACTCACGGAAGAGTTGGTAGGCCTGAGTGGACTTGAACCACCGACCTCACCCTTATCAGGGGTGCGCTCTAACCACCTGAGCTACAAGCCTATTAAGGTATTTCTGCTCGTTATTTTCATCAGACAATCTGTGTGAGCACTTCACGCAACACACATCTTCTTGGTAAGGAGGTGATCCAACCGCAGGTTCCCCTACGGTTACCTTGTTACGACTTCACCCCAGTCATGAATCACAAAGTGGTAAGCGCCCTCCCGAAGGTTAAGCTACCTACTTCTTTTGCAACCCACTCCCATGGTGTGACGGGCGGTGTGTACAAGGCCCGGGAACGTATTCACCGTAGCATTCTGATCTACGATTACTAGCGATTCCGACTTCATGGAGTCGAGTTGCAGACTCCAATCCGGACTACGACGTACTTTATGAGGTCCGCTTGCTCTCGCGAGGTCGCTTCTCTTTGTATACGCCATTGTAGCACGTGTGTAGCCCTACTCGTAAGGGCCATGATGACTTGACGTCATCCCCACCTTCCTCCGGTTTATCACCGGCAGTCTCCTTTGAGTTCCCGACCGAATCGCTGGCAACAAAGGATAAGGGTTGCGCTCGTTGCGGGACTTAACCCAACATTTCACAACACGAGCTGACGACAGCCATGCAGCACCTGTCTCAGAGTTCCCGAAGGCACTAAGCTATCTCTAGCAAATTCTCTGGATGTCAAGAGTAGGTAAGGTTCTTCGCGTTGCATCGAATTAAACCACATGCTCCACCGCTTGTGCGGGCCCCCGTCAATTCATTTGAGTTTTAACCTTGCGGCCGTACTCCCCAGGCGGTCGATTTAACGCGTTAGCTCCGGAAGCCACGCCTCAAGGGCACAACCTCCAAATCGACATCGTTTACAGCGTGGACTACCAGGGTATCTAATCCTGTTTGCTCCCCACGCTTTCGCACCTGAGCGTCAGTCTTTGTCCAGGGGGCCGCCTTCGCCACCGGTATTCCTCCAGATCTCTACGCATTTCACCGCTACACCTGGAATTCTACCCCCCTCTACAAGACTCTAGCCTGTCAGTTTTGAATGCAGTTCCCAGGTTAAGCCCGGGGATTTCACATCCAACTTAACAGACCGCCTGCGTGCGCTTTACGCCCAGTCATTCCGATTAACGCTTGCACCCTCCGTATTACCGCGGCTGCTGGCACGGAGTTAGCCGGTGCTTCTTCTGCGGGTAACGTCAATCGATAAGGTTATTAACCTTACCGCCTTCCTCCCCGCTGAAAGTGCTTTACAACCCGAAGGCCTTCTTCACACACGCGGCATGGCTGCATCAGGCTTGCGCCCATTGTGCAATATTCCCCACTGCTGCCTCCCGTAGGAGTCTGGACCGTGTCTCAGTTCCAGTGTGGCTGGTCATCCTCTCAGACCAGCTAGGGATCGTCGCCTAGGTGAGCCATTACCTCACCTACTAGCTAATCCCATCTGGGCACATCTGATGGCGAGAGGCCCGAAGGTCCCCCTCTTTGCTCTTGCGAGGTTATGCGGTATTAGCTACCGTTTCCAGTAGTTATCCCCCTCCATCAGGCAGTTTCCCAGACATTACTCACCCGTCCGCCGCTCGTCACCCAAAGAGCAAGCTCTTCTGTGCTACCGCTCGACTTGCATGTGTTAGGCCTGCCGCCAGCGTTCAATCTGAGCCATGATCAAACTCTTCAATTTAAGATTTGTTTGATTTGCTGAACTCGTCAGCGATGCTCAAAGAATTAGTAACTGTTTATTCGTAATGAATTTACTGTTGTTCACTCTTCAAGACTTTTTTATATCGTTAAGATACGGTCTTGTGAGTGCCCACACAGATTGTCTGATTATATTGTTAAAGAGCAGTGCCACTTCATCGGTGGCGCGGGCTGCATATACTATGCTTTTCCGCTGTGAAGTCAAGTCATTACTGACTGCCTTCGGTTAATCTTTTTTCCTGTCACCCCAACCGCGTGTCGCTGTTGCCGTGTCAGTGGAGGCGCATTATAGGGACTTCTCGGCCACTGACAAGCGCTAAATGCAAAAAAATTACCGAGTGGGGATTTTTTCAGCAAAGCGAATTAAAAGACGCCGTTATGCCGGATTTTTCGCCGCTAATTGAGCGAAATCCTGAGCGAAACGGGAAACCTGCTGCCAGTCTGTATATTCAATCTCTTTAGTGCTATCTGTTTCCCCCCCCGTTATACGCATAATGAGTTGAATCATTACCCGATCGAACCAGCGGTAGCGTGGGTAGCGTAGGGCACCAGCGAACACGCAGCACAAATCCGGCTGCCAGGGAGAATTCAGCAGGAACTTACGCGTATAGGCATTGGTTTGTACCGTGCGTTTTTCTGGCTTACGCGCAGTGAGGTTCACGGAGAAGAATGCGCTGGGTAGCTGCTGTAGAGAAGTCAGATGCTTACGGATAAATTGATTTACCGCAGGATGAAAGCGCCCGTATCGAATCGATGCCCCAATCAGGACCTGATCGTATTGGCCCAGATCGATATCATTCGCATTGAGTACGTTAACCACATCGCACTCCAGGGTTCCTTTCAGCGTATTTGCAATATAGGAGGCAATCGCTCTTGTTTGCCCATCCCGACTCGAAAACACGATCAAAGCTTTCATTGTTCTTTATCCTTATGGGGACTATTCCCGCCAGAAGGTTGGCGTAAACAGCACTAAAAGCGTGAAGACTTCCAAACGACCAAACAGCATCGTCAGTATCAGAATCCATTTCGCCGTATCATTCATCGAGGTAAAATTCTCAGCGACAACGCCCAACCCCGGCCCCAGGTTATTCAGTGTGGCCGCGACCGCCGCAAACGCGGAAAAATCATCAACACCTGTCGCAATGACGGCCAGCATGCTGACAATAAAAACCAGCGCATACGCGGAGAAGAATCCCCACACGGCTTCAAGGATGCGTTCAGGTAACGCCCGATGACCCAGCTTAATCGTATAAACCGCATTCGGATGCACCAACCGTTTAAGCTCACGCGACCCTTGTAGGAAAAGCAGCAGAATACGAATCACTTTCAAGCCGCCTCCGGTTGAGCCCGCACACCCGCCAATAAACGCAGAGCACAGAAGCAAAACCGGCAGGAAAAGCGGCCACGATGCAATGCTATCCGTGGTAAACCCTGCTGTTGTCGCCATAGAGACAACCTGGAAGAACGCCTGATTGATCGTCTGCATCCCGCTGTCATAAACGTGGTGGAACCACAGGACAATCGTACACACGGCCACCAGCGACAGTTGAACAAAGATGAACATGCGGAATTCCGGGTCACGCCAGTATACCTTCAGGCTACGACCGCTCAGCAGGGCAAAGTGCAAGCCAAAGTTACAGCCGGAAATCAGCAGGAATATCGCGATGATGGTGTTGATCGTTGGACTATTAAAGTAGCCGATACTGGCATCATGGGTAGAGAACCCTCCGACGGACACCGTAGAGAAGCTGTGGCCAATCGCATCGAATACCGGCATGCCAGCCAGCCAAAGCGCGACAGCACAGGCAATCGTCAGTAAGAGATAAATCAGCCACAGCGTTTTTGCCGTATCGGCAATACGCGGGCGCATTTTGTTTTCCTTCAACGGTCCCGGCATCTCCGCGCGATAAAGCTGCATCCCACCAACACCAAGAATCGGCAGGATGGCAACGGCAAGTACGATGATCCCCATCCCGCCAAACCATTGCAGCATTTGTCGATAAAACAGGATGGCTTTAGGCAGTGAATCCAGCCCGACCAGCGTAGTGGCACCTGTTGTCGTCAGGCCAGAGAACGATTCGAAAAAAGCATCCGTTACGCCCAGATTAGGATGTTCAGCAAACAGGAAAGGCAGCGCACCGACGCTTCCCAGCACCGTCCAGAAGAGAACTACGATCAGGAACCCTTCGCGAGATTTCAGTTCATGCTTCTGTTTGCGGTTTGGTAACCACAGCATGATGCCAATCGCCAGCGCGACAATAAATGTCTGCGTAAACGCTCGGCCTGCGCCATCGCGGTAAATTAACGCCACCAGTCCGGGAATAACCATTGTCCCGGAAAACAGGATAACCAACTGGCCGACAATACGAGTTATGGCGCGCAAGTGCATCGCAGGGAATTCCTTAATGATTCATAAAAAGCGCTGGGATTATTATGGAATCGGCAATAAATGCAACGCGCCGCGGCTTAAATCACGTAATTTCATTGCCGCCTCCTCGGTTCCCCTAACGGGGATAGAGAACCGCAATACGACTTCCACGCCATACTCACTATGCAGAACTTTTCCACCAAGCTGGAAGATCAGGGATTCCACCTGGGGCAACAGTGCATAGTCACATTGTAAGCCATACTCTTTTTGCAATACTTTCTCTTGCAGCGATAGCAGCTTCAGCGCTTGCTGAACACCACCGCCATAAGCCTTCACTAACCCACCCGTGCCCAGCGGGATTCCGCCATAGTAGCGTACGACCACGGCCGTAATCTCACCGATACCGCTTCCCATCAGTTGCGACAGCATCGGCCTACCCGCCGTGCCGGAAGGCTCACCATCGTCAGAAAAACCAAGCTGCTGGGAATCGTCAGGCGCACCCGCAACAAATGCCCAGCAGTGGTGACCCGCCGAAGCATGCTCTTCCCTGACATGCTGGATAAACGCTTTTGCCGCGTCGATTCCCGGCGTTGCCGCCAGGATCGTCGTAAAGCGGCTTTTCTTGATTTCCTCGCTGAAGCTCACTGGCGCAGCAGGAATGGGATACGCTTGCATCAGGCCAGATTCAGGTCGCGCGTCATGTTCTCCACGCGCCCGTCATGAATGACAATATTATCCTCGATACGAATACCACCAAACGGTTTCAACGCATCAATTTTTTGCCAGTCAAAGTGCTGACTCAATTCGCCCTCACGCCACGGAGCAAGCAAGGATTCGATGAAATAGATGCCCGGTTCGATCGTCATGACCATGCCGGGTTCAAGCACGCGAGTACAACGCAGATAAGGATGCTGCGACGGTGCCGCCAGATGTGTGCCGCGATCGTCTTGCATAAATCCGGCGACATCATGCACCTGCAAGCCCAGCGGGTGGCCAAGGCCGTGCGGCAGGAAAGGCGATGTCAGCCCCTGCTCCACCATGGCCTCTTCGCTGATATCCCGCACCAGTTGATGTGATTTCAGCAGCTTCGCAATCCGCTGATGCATCTGAAGATGGTAATCGGTATAACGCACTCCCGCCTGAACGGTATCAATCAATGACAGCATTTCTTGATTGAGATCTTTAATCAGCAGGGCAAACGCGCCATCACTCTGCGCAGAATAGGTACGCGTCAGATCGGCGGCATAGCCGTTATATTCGGCACCCGCATCGATCAGAAAACTGCGGACATCGGAAGGCACCTGATGATCGAGCTGGGTATAGTGCAACACTGCGGCGTGCTCATTTAGCGCGATGATATTGCCGTAAGGGACATCGATATCACGATGACCAGTGGCCGTCAGATACGCCAGGTTAATATCGAACTCGCTCATCCCGGACAGGAATGCTTCATGCGCCGCTCGGTGACCGATAACGGCGGTCTTCTGTGCTTCACGCATGCAGGCCAGCTCGTAATCCGTTTTATAAGCCCGATGGTAGTGCAGATAATCCAGCACGCCCTGAGGGTTAATGTTGTCTGCACGAATCCCCAAATCCTGCGCACGCTGCGGAGCATAGCCAATGTAGGCAACACGTTCGCGCTGCGATGGAAGCAGTTGCCCAATATCATCAGCATTCCGTAGCACGGTAATATCGATGTCTTCAGTCCAAAAACTCTCGGGAACCGGTGCAACGTTATGCCAGTAATCCACCGGCGAGTAGAACCACAGTTTTGGTGGGTTAACGCCGTCAACCCATAGCCAGCAGTTCGGCACCTGCGTGACGGGCACCCAGGCTTTAAATTGCGGGTTAACTTTAAAAGGATAGTCGTGATCGTCCAGAAAAACGGTCAACAGCTCACCAGAGTGAATCAGTAATGCGTCAAGCTGATGGCGCGCTAAAACCGCCTGAGCACGCGCTTGCAGCGTAGCCAGATGGTGATGATATAAAGAAGCCAGCTTTTCCATGAGTATCCTTGTACGTCACGACATGATCTCTCCATTTTAACACAGGCATTCCCCAAGGGCAGCGTCCGGTGCTTTGTGATCGATTCGGCAAAAAATTAATCTCTCGTTTGCAAAACGTTAACATTAAAACCACAATTCGATTATCTGGTCATACCAGATCACTCACACAAACAGCGGAGATAAACATGCTTTATCAAGGTGAATCCCTCTACCTTAACTGGCTTGAGGACGGCATTGCCGAGCTGGTATTTTCTGCCCCTGGCTCCGTAAACAAGCTAGATACCCGCACGGTTGCCAGCCTGGGTAAAGCGCTGGACGTTCTGGCGGAACAGCCGAATCTGAAGGGCTTACTGCTACGTTCTGACAAACCGGCATTTATTGTCGGTGCCGATATCACAGAATTCCTTTCTCTTTTTGCCGCACCGGCCGAAAAGCTGCATGAATGGCTTGTCTTCGCCAACAACATTTTCAGCCGCCTGGAGGATCTGCCCGTTCCTACGCTGTCCGCGATTAATAGCTATGCGTTGGGCGGCGGGTGTGAATGTGTGCTGGCGACCGATTTTCGTTTAGCGACGACAGATGCACGCATCGGGCTGCCTGAGACCAAACTGGGGATCATGCCGGGCTTTGGCGGCACGGTCAGGCTACCACGCCTGCTGGGCGCGGACAGCGCGCTGGAGATTATCGCCGCAGGCAAAGACATCGGCGCAACCGATGCTTTAAAAGTGGGGCTGGTGCAAGCCGTTGTCGCCAATGACAAGCTGGTTCCCGCCGCCATCAAGATGTTGAAACAGGCGATTAATGGCTCACTGGACTGGCAGGCTTACCGACGTCCGAAACTTGAATCGCTGAAGCTCAATAAGGTCGAAGCCATGATGAGCTTTACCACCGCCAAAGCGATGGTGCTACAAACTGCGGGCAAGCACTATCCGGCACCGATGCTGGCAGTAAAAACCATCGAAGCTGCCGCAACCATGACGCGAGACGACGCATTGCAGCTTGAGACGCAGCACTTCGTTCAACTGGCGCGTTCCAATGAAGCTCGTGCACTCGTCGGCATTTTCCTCAACGATCAATATGTTAAAGGCAAAGCGAAGAAGCTGGTTGGCGAGACATCCGTACCGCAGCAGGCCGCCGTGCTAGGTGCGGGCATTATGGGCGGCGGCATTGCCTATCAATCTGCGTTCAAAGGCGTGCCGATTCGGATGAAAGATATCAACGAGAAGCCGCTTGCACTGGGGATGAATGAAGCCGCTAAGCTCCTGAATAAACAGATGGAGCGCGGCAAGCTGGACGGAATGAAAATGGCGACGATTCTGGCCAGTATTCAGCCAACGCTGGATTACGCTGGGTTCGAGCGCACCGACATCGTCGTTGAGGCCGTAGTTGAGAACCCGAAAATCAAAGCCAGCGTGTTGGCAGAAACCGAATCGCACGTGAGTGAGAATACGATTCTGGCCTCGAATACCTCAACGATCCCGATTGCTTCACTGGCTGCATCGCTAAAACGACCGCAAAATTTCTGTGGTATGCACTTCTTCAACCCGGTACACCGCATGCCGCTGGTCGAAATTATTCGCGGCCCACAAACCAGCGACAGCACCATCGCCAGCGTGGTGGCTTACGCCAGCAAGATGGGAAAAACGCCAATTGTCGTGAACGACTGCCCTGGATTCTTCGTGAATCGGGTGCTGTTCCCCTATTTCGCTGCATTCAGCCTATTGCTCAGAGACGGTGCCGATTTCCGCGATATTGATAACGTCATGGAGAAAAAATTTGGTTGGCCGATGGGCCCGGCCTATCTGCTGGACGTTGTCGGTATTGATACCGCTCACCATGCTCAGGCCGTGATGGCTGAGGGCTTCCCACAGCGCATGGCGAAAGACTATCGCGATGCGATTGATGTGCTGTTTGAACACCAGCGTTTCGGGCAGAAGAATGGTCACGGCTTCTACCGTTATCAAACCGATAGTAAGGGGAAGCTGCGTAAAGAACAGGATGAAGCTGTAGATGCGATCCTTCAGGACATCAGCCAACCGAAAAAAACGTTCAGCGCAGGAGAGATTATCGCGCGCATGATGATCCCAATGATTAATGAAGTCGCTCGTTGTCTGGAAGAAGGTATCGTCGCCAGCCCCGCCGAAGCAGACATGGCGCTGGTATATGGGTTAGGTTTCCCTCCCTTCCACGGCGGAGCCTGCCGCTATCTGGATACATTAGGTAGCGAACGTTATGTCGAGATGGCGCAACAGCTGGCACACCTCGGTGCCATCTATCAGGTGCCTGACGGCTTGCAGCAAAAAGCCAAAAGCAATGAAGGCTATTATCCGTCGGTCGCGCCACACGCGGACGTTTCTTACGGTCAACCGGCATGAGGACAGGAAATATGGAAAAGGTAGTAATTGTTGATGCCGTACGTACGCCGATGGGACGCTCCAAAGGCGGCGCTTTCCGCCAGGTAAGAGCCGAAGACCTGTCTGCACACCTGATGCGTAGCCTGCTGAGCCGTAACGCGGCGCTGGACGCCCGTGAGATCGACGATATCTATTGGGGATGCGTGCAACAGACGCTGGAACAAGGCTTCAACGTCGCCCGCAATGCCGCTTTGCTGGCAGAAATTCCGATGAATGTCCCTGCGACCACGGTTAATCGGCTGTGCGGTTCCTCCATGCAGGCGCTCCATGATGCAGCACGCGCTATTATGGTGGGCGATGCGAATGTCTGCTTAATCGGTGGCGTTGAGCATATGGGCCATGTGCCGATGAATCATGGCGTCGATTTTCATCCGGGGCTGAGCCGCACCATAGCTAAAGCCGCAGGTATGATGGGGCTCACGGCTGAGATGCTGGGGCGTATGCACAATATTAGCCGTGAGATGCAGGATCAGTTCGCCGCACGTTCGCACCAGCGCGCCCACAGCGCCACCCAGTCAGGAGCGTTTCGTCATGAAATTATCCCCACGGCGGGCCATGATGCAGACGGCGTGCTGCAACGCTTCGATTATGATGAGGTCATTCGCCCAGACACCACCGTCGATAGCCTTGCGGCACTCAAACCCGCGTTCGATCCGGTTAACGGTACGGTGACAGCCGCATCATCCTCGGCGTTATCCGATGGTGCGGCAGCCATGTTGATCATGAGCGAATCCCGCGCGGCATCGTTAGGTTTACCCGTACGGGCTCGCATTCGGGCAATGGCAGTGGTTGGCTGCGATCCTTCGATTATGGGTTACGGCCCCGTCCCCGCGACCAAACTGGCGTTGAAACGAGCAGGGCTCAGTCTGGCCGATATCGGCATCTTTGAACTGAATGAAGCATTCGCCGCCCAGACGCTACCCTGTATTAAAGATCTGGGGCTGCTGGAACAGTTGGATGAAAAGGTAAATCTCAACGGCGGCGCGATTGCGCTGGGTCACCCGCTCGGCTGCTCAGGCGCACGTATCTCCACCACGTTGATTAATCTGATGGAAGGCCGCGACGCCCAGTTTGGCGTGGCGACGATGTGTATCGGGCTGGGGCAAGGCATTGCGACGGTATTTGAGCGCGTCTAAACACAGGAAAGTTCTGCCAGAGCACGACTAGAAACCAAAAATCCCACAGCCGTGGGATTTTTCTTTTGCTGCTTATGTCTTACTGCTATCGACTGCTTTAAATAAACGAAAACGCATCGCTGAACATATGCGCTGTCAGCGCACCGCGCTCGTTACAAAAACGCTCACGTGCAATTTTCGCCATTTCAAAACGACCAGCAATATAGATATCCTGCTCTGCCAGTGAGCCATAATCCTGTAATACCGCACTCAGGACGGTCCCCGTTCTGCCATCCCACCCTGCTTCCGGCTGCTCAACGACCGGCACTACGCGCAGATTCGGGTGCTTGGCCGCAAAGCCTTCAAGCTCGGTTAAGTCATACAGATGCTGGGACTCACGACCACCCCAGTAAATAGCGATATCACGCTCGGGTTGCTGCGCCAGCGCGGTCAGCAGAATAGAACGCACATACGAAAATCCGGTTCCGCCCGCAATCAACACCAAGGGGCGCGTGCTCTCTTCCCGCAGCCAGGCTTCGCCGTGCGGGATATCGACCGTCAGGGATTTTTCCTTATGAATGCGTTCCATCACGGCCATCGCGTAAAGATTCAGTTCGGACGCCCCAATGTGCAACTCAATAAAATTTTTATCCATCGGGGTCGATGCCAGTGAAAAAGGACGTTTGTCTCGATCGCCCATCACCACCATCAAATACTGGCCAGCCCGAAAGGAAAACGGCGCTTCAGGTAACAAACGCACACGATAGACCGTATCGGTTATGGCTTCGACCGAAGTCACTTTACAGCTCAATGTTGTCATGCATTCCCTCTATAGGGTCATAAAAGCAAAACTGAGAACAGAGCAGCAGCCCTTAACGCTGAGGCTCTCTGTCACTAAAAATGGCCAGTTCATCCCATATTTCATCAATGCGGGCACAAACCTGTGGGTCTTTCTTGATGGGATGTCCCCACTCGCGCTGCGTCTCGCCAGGCCATTTATTGGTGGCGTCCAGACCCATTTTGGAGCCAAGGCCAGAAATCGGCGAGGCAAAATCAAGGTAATCTATCGGCGTATTTTCTACTAATACCGTATCGCGCGCCGGATCCATACGCGTCGTGATCGCCCATATGACGTCGTTCCAGTCACGCGCATTAACGTCATCATCGCAGACAATGACAAATTTCGTATACATGAACTGGCGTAAAAAAGACCAAACGCCCATCATGACGCGTTTAGCATGGCCAGGGTACTGTTTCTTCATGGTAACGACCGCCAGACGGTAAGAGCAACCCTCCGGTGGCAAATAAAAATCAACAATCTCAGGAAACTGCTTTTGCAGGATCGGCACGAAAACTTCGTTCAACGCCACGCCCAGAACAGCAGGTTCGTCCGGTGGCCGGCCGGTGTAAGTCGAGTGATAAATGGCATTCTGGCGCTGAGTAATATGCGTGACGGTAAAAACCGGGAAGTGATCGACTTCATTGTAATAGCCGGTATGGTCACCATAAGGCCCTTCCGCTGCCATTTCTCCCGGTTCAATATAGCCTTCCAGAACAATTTCCGCACTGGCGGGGACTTCCAAATCGTTCGACAGACACTTCACCACTTCGGTCTTATGACCACGCAACAAACCCGCAAAAGCATATTCCGATAGCGTATCAGGGACAGGCGTCACCGCACCGAGGATCGTCGCGGGGTCAGCGCCCAATGCGACAGACACGGGAAAACGCTGCCCGGGATTTTCCTGACACCACTCCTGAAAATCCAGCGCACCGCCGCGATGAGATAGCCAGCGCATGATCAGTTTGTTTTTACCCAGCACCTGCTGGCGATAGATCCCCAGATTCTGCCGCTCTTTATGCGGCCCGCGCGTCACGGTGAGCCCCCAGGTAATCAGCGGTGCAGCATCTTCCGGCCAGCACTGCATCACCGGAATCCGGCGCAGGTCAACGTCATCCCCCTGCCAAATCTGTTCCTGACACGGCGCAGAAGACAGACGCTTCGTCGGCATATTCAGTACCTGACGGAACTTCGGCATTTTATCCACCAGATCGCGGAACCCTTTGGGCGGCTCTGGCTCTTTCAGAAACGCCAGCAGTTTACCCACTTCTCGCAATGCGCTGACGTCTTCCTGCCCCATTCCCAATGCAACACGTTTCGGCGTGCCAAATAAATTGCACAGCACCGGCATGTCATAGCCTTTGGGGTTCTCAAACAGGAGCGCAGGGCCTTCCGCACGTAGCGTTCGGTCGGCAATTTCCGTCATTTCAAGGTAGGGATCGATGGGCTGGGTAATGCGTTTCAACTCCCCTCTCTCTTCCAGCAGTGAGAGGAATTCGCGTAAGTCACGGTATTTCATGCTATTCATCGGGGGCAGTCTATCGTTCTGGCTATTATAAAGTCTCTTCGCCAACCTGTCGCTTCCTGCAACACCTATTTATGGTAAGAATCTGCTCACTATCAAGAATCCGATCGCCAAAATGTGGTAACAAAAATATCTGCCGAAAATTTTTTATCCGTGCTCGCTTTTGTTATGCTTGCTCGTCGGAATCATAAGTCTGCGAAATTATGGAAGCCTGGTACTTACTGTATTGTAAACGTGGTCAACTGCTGCGAGCGAAAGAGCATCTGGAACGTCAGGATGTCACCTGCGTGAGCCCGATGATCACACTGGATAAGATCGTTCGTGGTAAACGAACGGAAGTGTGTGAACCGCTGTTCCCGAACTACCTGTTTGTGGAGTTCGACCCCGAACGCATCCACACCACCACCATCAGCGCGACGCGCGGGGTGAGCAACTTTGTGCGATTCGGTGCACTGCCCGCGACCATTCCGCAGCAGGTTATCGATGAATTATCACTTCGCCCTGTTCAGGGAATCATTGACCCACTGACGCCACAGCCTGGCGATAGCGTGGTCATTACCGACGGTATTTTCTCTGGTCTTCAGGCTATCTACACCGAGCCTGACGGCGAAGCTCGCTCGATGCTGTTGCTGAATATGTTGAATAAACAGGTCAGACAGAGCATCGATAACCGCGAGTTTCGCAAAGCTTAGTCCTTTTAAAACATAGTCCTTTTAAAACAATAGCCCTTTTAAAAGATAGCCCTTCGGAAAGCTTAGTCCGACGTTCCTTGTCCGTTTTCCCTACCCGGCGCGCTTATGCCGCACCGGATGGGAACAGGCTTAGCGCTGCATATGCTGATCGTGCAGCCACTGTGCGACACGTTTGGCAAAATAGGTCAGCACACCATCTGCACCCGCGCGTTTAAAGCACAGCAGAGACTCCATCACTACCGGTTGTTCTTGCAACCAGCCATTCTGAATCGCCGCCATGTGCATCGCGTACTCACCAGAGACCTGATAAGCAAACGTCGGCACGCCGAAGGTATCTTTGACGCGACGCACCACATCCAGATAAGGCATCCCCGGTTTGACCATCACCATATCCGCACCTTCCTGCAAATCCTGCGCAATTTCTTGCAAGGCTTCATCGCTGTTGGCCGGATCCATCTGGTAGGTTTTCTTGTTGCCACCTTTCAGATTGCCAGCGGAGCCCACGGCGTCACGGAAAGGCCCGTAATAGCACGACGCATACTTAGCCGAGTACGCCATGATCTGGGTATTGATCAAGTTTTGCGCTTCAAGGGTGTCGCGAATAGCGCCGATGCGACCGTCCATCATGTCGCTAGGCGCAATAATTTCGGCTCCAGCTTCCGCGTGGGACAGCGCCTGACGCACCAAAATCTCCTTGGTGACGTCGTTAATCACATAGCCATCCGCATCGATAATCCCGTCCTGCCCGTGCGTGGTATAGGGATCGAGCGCCACATCTGTCAGTAAACCCAGTTCTGGGACGGCGTCTTTCAACGCGCGGATTGTGCGAGGAACCAGACCATCCGGGTTATAGGCTTCTTCGGCATAGAGTGATTTCTTATCCGCTTCAATAACGGGGAACAGCGACAGCACCGGAACGCCGAGCTTAGCGATCTCTTCGGCTTCTTTCAGAAGCACGTCTATAGTCATCCGGTATACCCCCGGCATTGAGGGAACTTCCTGACGATGATTTGTCCCTTCCATCACGAAAACGGGATAAATCAAATCATTCACCGTCAGTTGATTCTCAGCAACAAGGCGGCGGCTGAAATCATGGCGGCGAATGCGACGCATACGTCGGCCGGGGAAAGTGCCGGGAAAAGCAGTGCTCATGTCATTATTCTCCTGAATCAGGCCAGCCGGAAAACCCGGCGGGCATTTTCATCTGTTGTCTGTCCCAACCATGTGGCATCTTCTCCACGCCACTCCGCAATCTGGCGAATAATATGAGGCAGATAACAGGGTTCGTTACGGCGGGAGGCCGGTTTAGGGCGTAAATCCCGGGGTAACAGATAAGGTGCGTCGGTTTCCACCAACAGCCGATCGGCAGGAATATGCGGCAGTAAGGCGCGCAGCTCAAGCCCGCGACGCTCATCGCAAACCCAGCCGGTAATGCCGACCATCAGCCCCGCAGCCAGACACTCATCCAATTCATGACGATTGCCGGTAAAGCAGTGAACGACGGCGGCAGGTAACTGACTCAACCACGGCGTCAGCAGAGAGATAAAGCGGGAATGGGCATCACGACAGTGAAGAAAAACCGGCATGGACCGTTCGGCCGCTATCGCTAACTGCGCGCTAAATGCCCGCTCCTGCTCTTCTGGCGTCGAAAAGTTACGGTTGAAATCCAACCCACATTCGCCAATAGCAACCACGCAGGCGGCGCTTGCCATCTGATGAAGCTGTTCAGCGATGCCGTCATTCCATTGGCTGGCATCATGCGGATGAACGCCTGCCGTTGACCAACAGTAATCGGGGTAGGCTTGCGCCAGTAACATGGCCTGATGGCTTTCCTGAGCGTTTGTTCCGGTGATCAAGATGCCGCTGACACCCGCTTCCTTTGCCCGGATGACGACCTGCTCTCTGTCTTTTTCAAACTGAGAACTGGTTAGATTGACACCGATATCAAACATAACTCTCACCTGCCCGTGACCGTTCGCCGATTTTACGCTGGCGAATAAAAAATAAGACCTCTCAAAGAGAGGTCATTTTACCGTCCTACCGCAGGAAACTGTTCGTTACTGCGATGGCTCTTCGGTTTCAGCGCGTCGGCCTTTGCCAACATAAAACCGCGAGAAGAAGACGCCGATTTCAAACAGTAGATACATGGGAATCGCCAGCAGCGTCTGCGAAAAAACATCCGGTGGCGTTAGCAACATACCGACAACGAACGCGCCGACCAAAATATAAGGACGCTTTCTTTTCAGCTCTTCCGGCGTCACCACGCCACTCCAGCAGAGCAGCACAATGGCAACTGGCACTTCAAACGATATTCCGAACGCCATGAACAGCGCCATAACAAAATCGAGGTAGTTATTGATGTCCGTCGCAATCAGCACGCCAATAGGCGCGGTTTTCGCAAAAAAGCCAAACGCCAGCGGGAACACCACGAAGTACGCGAACGCCATGCCCATATAAAACAGCAGACTACTGGAGACCAGCAACGGCATCATTAAGCGACGCTCGTGTTTATACAGGGCTGGCGCCACAAATGCCCACACCTGATACAGCACCAGCGGCGCAGCGACAAACACTGAGACAATCATCGTCAGTTTTATCGGCGCAAAAAAAGGCGAGGCGACATCGGTCGCGATCATGCTGGCACCCGCAGGTAATTGCTCAATGAGCGGGGCGGAAACCAGTTGATAAATGTCGTTGGCAAAGTACACCAGCGAAATAAATACCGCCAGCACACAGATAATGCTGTTCAGTAGCCGCTTACGTAGCTCAATCAGGTGGCTAATTAGCGGTTGAGTCTCTTCATCGGCCATAAACTAACGACTATCGCTCGGTTGGCGGGCAGAAACAGCAGAAGACTGGGACTGCTCAGGTTTGACATTATCGCTGCTGACAGCGTCATCACTCGCGGCGTTGTGACCATCATGGTGATGTTCAGCCACAGTAGCGCTTTCAGGTTTAGGCTGACTGACTGCCGGACGTACTGCGGTTTCCGCTTCAATCACCCCATCGTAGGCCGCTTCGGGATCGCTCAGCGGGGTGCTGTGCTGCGGTTCCGCCGTCGCGCGATGACCTTCTGACGTTTGGTGGTCATCTGGCTTTTGCGGCGACACTGTCTCGGTATAGCCACGTTTCATCGCTTCTGCCGCTTCTTTGAGTTCATCCATTGAGGCTTTCAACTCAGGCGACAGATTCTGCAAACTGGCTTTTTCGACTTTCTTCAGGCTTTCCTGAAACTCCTGGAGTTTCAGCTCCTGCGACAGCTCATTCTGAACCGTAGACGCCAGCGAACGCAGCGTCCTGATCCAGCTTGCAACCGTTCTGACCGCCACAGGCAAACGCTCCGGCCCGAGGACAATCAGGCCAAGAACCATCACCAATAGCAATTCACCAAAACCGATATCGAACACAGATTACACCTGCTCTTTATGCTGGCTCTTCGTTTCGCCTGGCTTGGCGTCTGATTGGTTGTCAGCGATAGACTTGGTAGAGAAATCGGCATCTGGCTGTGTTTTGTCTGCGCCAGTAGACTGCTGATCGTCACCCATCGCTTTCTTAAAGCCTTTGATAGATGCACCCAGATCCGAACCCAGCGTTCTCAGCTTGTTGGTTCCGAACAGTAAGATGACGATGACTGCGATAATCAACAGGTTCCAGAGACTAATACCACCCATAACATTTACCTCTTTTCAAAAAGGGGAACGACAGAATTCTCGTTATTATATCGGGTAATTCTGGCGTGCATCATGATCTGCTTCAACGAGTTCGACGCCAACCGATAATCCAGGCAACAATTCCTGCGGCCATCAACCCCGAGGGAACCATATCGGCTTCAACACGGCTGATCAGTAATAACGTACCACTGATTAGCAACGTTGCGCCAATACCCAAAAGATATCGTGACTGCCCTTGACGAGACTGCTGCGTCTTCAACTCATAGGCCAACTGATCGACGCTTTGCTTTAACATCTTATGCTGACGCAACCCGTCATAAAATAATTCAGGGACTTCCGGCAATTTTTCAGCCCAGAACGGCGCCTTTTCTTTGAGTGCACGGAAAACCGCAGGCAAACCGACCTGTTGTTTCAGCCAGTTTTCCAGAAACGGCTTGGCGGTTTTCCACAGATCGAGCTGCGGATAAAGCTGCCGCCCCACGCCTTCGACATACAGCAGCGTTTTTTGCAGCAACACTAGCTGAGGCTGTACTTCCATATTGAAGCGACGCGCCGTATTAAACAGATTCAGTAATACATGGCCGAACGAAATTTCTGCCAACGGCTTCTCAAAGATCGGCTCACAGACCGTACGAATAGCAAACTCAAAATCGGCAACATTGGTGTCTGGAGGCACCCAGCCCGAATCCACATGCAGTTCGGCAACTTTGCGATAATCGCGGTTGAAGAAGGCAATGAAATTCTCAGCCAGATAGCGCTTATCTTCTTTATTCAACGAACCAACGATGCCGCAGTCAATACCAATGTATTGCGGGTCTTCCGGGTGCTCGTAGCTAATAAAGATATTGCCGGGATGCATATCTGCGTGGAAGAAACTATCGCGGAACACCTGCGTGAAGAAAACCTGAACGCCGCGTTCTGCCAGTAGCTTCATATCCGTGCCATTGGCTGTCAGCGCGTCGACATCAGAAACAGGAATACCGTAGATTCGCTCCATCACCAACATGCCTTCACTGCAGTAATCCGAATAAACTTCCGGCACATACAGCATCGGGCTGTTCTCAAAATTACGCCGCAGTTGGATGGCGTTTGCCGCTTCTCGCAGCAAGTTCAGCTCATCAAGCAGCGTTTTTTCATATTCCAGCACCACTTCGCGCGGGCGCAGGCGACGACCATCCGGCAACAGGTGCGGCAACCACCCCGCCAGACGTTTCATCAGGCGCATATCCGCCTTGATGACGGGCAAAATATCCGGGCGAATAACCTTGATAACGATCTCTTTTCCCGTGCTTTTCAGACAGGCGGTATGCACCTGTGCAATCGAGGCAGAGGCCAGCGGTTTAATGTCAAAATCATCAAACCACTCTTCAAGGGGGATTCCGCCCATCGACAGCTCAATTTGCTCGCGCGCCAATTTGCCATCAAACGGCTCAACCTTATCCTGCAACATCGCCAGTTGATCGGCGATAGCCGGTGGGAACAGATCGCGGCGTGTGGACATCATTTGTCCGAACTTAATCCACACGGGCCCTAGTTCCTGAAGCGCCAAACGCAGACGTTCCCCTAAAGGCTTAGTCCGGTGACGATTGGGTAACCAGAACAGCAGACGACGGCCCGCACGTAGCGGCAGCGTCAAACGCATTTTAGGAATCAGTTCGTCCAGACCATAGCTCAACAGCACACGCACAATGCCGTAAAGGCGGCGTAATTCACTGGGCGTCATCGTAAAGCCTCCAGCTTCGCCAGCCGTTCGGACAACGTATCGGCGGATTTATCCAGCGCAACAATTTCCTCATGGAACCAGGCGTTTTCCAGTTTTCCCGGAGCCAGTCGCCACTCTTCCGTTAGCGTATCAGACAAGAAATGTTGCTGCTGATGGAATGAGCGTCTCAGGAAACTCAGGGTTTTTTGTGCCGTTTGGGTAAGCCCCTGAGCAACAATATCGCCCAGATAGGGGGACAACCACTCCGCCGGATCGAACTCCGCCAGATCAACCAGCACGATGAACTGTTGAACAACTTGAATATCGCCTTCTATCACCAGCTCGCCGCTGCGCATCAGCGACGATAGCTGTTGACGATCGCGTAATTTCATCAGAACCGGAACGCGTGTTTTCAGGCAGCAATCCGCTGGCTCGCCCCATTGGCTGATCACGTCCAGCCGCTGTTCGTTAAACACCAGCACCAAGGGCATATCCAGTTCAGCCAGCTCGATCTGAAGTGTTTTCCCCTGTAAGCGCTGGCGGGCAGACTTCATGCTGCGATCGCAAGAAACCGTATCGTGAAAAAGCAGCTGATTCAGCGCGGTTTCCAGCGTAGCAGTCAGAAAAGACGTTATCAGCATTGGCGTTTCCAATCAGAATTTAAACCCACGATGCAGCGCAACGATTCCACCGGTGAGGTTGAAATAGTTAACACTGTCAAAACCGGCATCGCTCATCATCCCTTTCAGCGTTTCCTGATCGGGGTGCATGCGGATAGATTCCGCCAGATAGCGGTAGCTCCCGGCATCACTCGCCACGGCTTCGCCAATCCTCGGCAGGATATGAAATGAATACGCATCGTAAACGGTGCTCAGCTGTTTAATGATCGGCTTAGAAAACTCCAGCACCAGCAAGCGACCACCCGGCTTCAGCACGCGGTACATGGAGCGCAGCGCTTTGTTTTTGTCCGTCACGTTGCGCAGACCAAAGGAGATAGTAATGCAGTCGAAGAAGTCATCAGGGAACGGCAGCGCTTCAGCATTGGCCTGCACGTAGTTGATGTTGTCGATAATGCCTTTGTTACGCAGTTTTTCGCGGCCCACTTTCAGCATTGATGCGTTGATGTCCGCCAGAATGACCTCACCACCTTCGCCAACCATGCGGGAGAATTTGGCGGTTAAATCCCCTGTGCCTCCGGCAAGATCCAGAACTCGCTGGTTACGTCTTACTCCACTACATTCGATAGTGAAACGCTTCCAGACACGGTGGATACCAAAGGACATCAGGTCATTCATCAAGTCATACTTTGCTGCTACAGAATGAAAAACCTCAGCCACCATGACTTCTTTTTCATCCCTGGCGACAGTCCGAAAACCAAAGTCGGCCGTTTTCTCCTGCTCACTTGCCATCTTATCCGCCTACTATTTCAGTCAAATTTCGGGTCTACCCATTAATGGTGAGAGTGTACCAGACCCGTATAAAAACCCCACTGCACTAATTTCGCATAGCATGGTGCCAAGCCCACGAAATTCATACCTATTTAGTATGAATCAGTACGGGTAGCGAAAGGGGATTCCCCTTCTTCGCCCTCCGTTTTCACGGTTGGTGAAACAGCGTCGGGCGCTACGGAATCCGGTAATTCATCGCGTTCAGCGTGCTCATGGGCCGTTGCTTTTTCTGCTAATGACGGGCTGATTGTGCGTTTAATTTCTACACCCAGCGCACGGAACCCCTCAGCCTGGCCAATAAGGTTACCACGCCCAGAGGAAAGTTTATTCATCGCCTGACGATAAGTGCCCTGCGCTTTATCCAAACCTTGCCCCAGCGCTTCCATATCATCGACAAACAACCGCAGTTTATCGTACAGCCGCGACGCTTTTTCAGCGATCTGCTGTGCATTGCGGCTCTGTTGTTCATAGCGCCATAAATTGGTGATAGTGCGTAATGCCACCAGCAGCGTGGTCGGGCTGACCAGCATAATATTGTGCTTTAGCGCTTCGTTGATCAATTCGGGCTGGCGATCGATAGCGACCAGAAAAGCTGGTTCGACCGGAATAAACATCAGCACGTAGTCTAGCGAACGCAGCCCCGGCAGCTGCTGGTAATCTTTGCTGCTCAACTGCCGAATATGGCTGCGAACCGAGAGCAAATGTTCGTTCAACGCCACACTGCGCTCTGCGTCATCGTCACTATTGAAATAACGCTCGTAGGCCACCAGCGACATCTTGGCATCGATCACGACATCTTTGCCCTGCGGTAAGCGCACGATGACATCCGGTTGCAGGCGGCTATTTGCCCCCGTCTGCACGCTGACCTGTGTTTGGTACTCATAGCCTTCACGCAGGCCGGAAGCTTCCAGTACGCGGCTTAACACCACCTCGCCCCAGTTACCCTGCGTTTTGTTATCGCCTTTCAGCGCTTTCGTCAGGTTGATGGCCTCGTGTGCCATCTGCGCGTTCAGCTGTTGCAGATTGCGGATTTCATGCGCCAGCGTATGACGCTCACGCGCTTCCGCCCCAAAGCTGTCCTGCACCTGACGACGGAAGCCATCAAGCTGCTCACGCAGCGGCATCAGCAGCTTATCCAGACTCTGTTTATTTTGTTCATCCACTTTGCGGCCGCTGTGTTCAAAAATCCGGTTCGCCAGATTCTCAAACTGTGTCGTCAACCGCTGTTCGCTGTTTGCCAGCAGCCGCTGCTTCTCTTCCGCCGCCATACGGGTTTCTTCCAGCCGAATGGTGACTTCTCGCAGCTCCGCTTCCTGCGCACTATTGATTTCACGCAGCGTCCGTAGTTCCTGATTGAGCTGCACGCACTCGGCGCGGAGTTCACCGAGCTGTTGCAGCTTTTCATGGCTGGCAGAGAGTTGAGCGTGGACCGTACGCAGCTCCAGCTCGTTTTGCCGTAGCCGCTGTTCGTGCAGCTGCTTTGCCTGCTGCTGTTCGCTGAGCGACTGCTGAGTCTGCTGCAATGTCTGCGCCAGCAGTTGCTGTTCGGTGTCATGCCGCGACAGCTTCTGCTGATGAATCAGGCTGGCAATTAACCACCCGACCAACAGACCCACTGCACTGCCGCCCAGACCATAAAATATGCTGATATCCACTTTGCCTCCGCAGGCCTTTCACGCTGTCGGTCAAGGTAAAATGATACTGTATGGATGTCCAGAAACAATTCCGGCGGGGAAGACGCTGAGCAGAAAAATGCGAGCCGCATTCCATATGAAAATGGATAGATGATAATTTGCAGAAGAATCAGATCGGTAACGGTGGAATTCCCCCAACGCGGAACACCACGCTGGGGGAACAGAACAGAGGTGGGCGAGTTAAGCTAAGCGCTGCTTCGCATAACTAATCGCTTTAGCGACCTGCTGCGGCGACACGCCACCTTGTGCAGCACGCTTATCCAGGCAGGATTGTAACGCCAGAATCGGGTACACATCCTCGCCAATCACAGCGCTGAATTTTTGCAGATCGGCCAGCGGCAACGCTTCCAATGCTTTGCCCTGACGAATGGCTTCAACCACCGCTTCACCCACGATATGGTGCGCTTCACGGAATGGAACGCCTTTCGCGACTAGGTAATCCGCCAGCTCTGTCGAGTTCGCGTAGCCTTGTTCGGCTGCTTCTTTACAACGTGGACGCTTCACCTGAATACCTTCCAGCACCAGACCCGCCATCATCAGGCAGTCGTGCCAGGTATCCAGCGCGTCAAACAGCCCTTCTTTGTCTTCCTGCATGTCTTTGTTATACGCCAACGGCAGGCCTTTAAGCGTCATCATCATGCCGGTCAACGCGCCCTGTACGCGACCGCATTTACCGCGAATCAGCTCCAGCGCATCCGGGTTTTTCTTCTGTGGCATCAGGGAAGAACCGGATGTCACACGGTCAGACAGCTCAACAAACGCCGCTTCACCGCTGTTGAAGAAGATCAGATCTTCGGCAAAACGCGACAGGTGGATCATGCCGATCGAGGCATCGGACAGCAGTTCCAGCACATGATCGCGATCGGAAACCGTATCCAGACTGTTACGCGTGGCCGAGGCAAATCCCAGCCAGCCCGCCAGTTGCTCACGGTCGATCGGATAAGCCGTTCCCGCCAGCGCGCCACAGCCCAGCGGGCTGACATCCAGACGCTTCAGCGTATCTTCCAAGCGGCTTTCATCACGCGCCAGCATCTCGTGGTAAGCCAGACACCAATGTGCAAACGTCACCGGCTGTGCGCGCTGCAAGTGGGTATAACCCGGCATCACCGCATCCTGATTCGCTTCCGCCGTCGTGACCAGCGCCTGACGTAGCTGGCGTACCGACAGCAGCAGCTCTGCAATCTGCGCTTTGCACCAGAGTTTCAGGTCGGTCGCGACCTGATCGTTACGGCTACGACCGGTATGCAGTTTTTTACCTAAATCGCCGACTTTCTCAATCAGACGCTGTTCAACCCAGCTGTGAATGTCTTCTGCGTCGCTTTGCAGGATCATCTCAGGGTCAGCCTGTACCTCAACCAGCAACGCATTCAGCGCCTGTTCCAGTTGCTGCTGCTCCTGCTCGCTGAGCACATTGACCGTCACCAGCGCTTTCGACCAGCCGATCGAGCCAACGATGTCCTGTTCCGCCAGACGGTAATCAAACCGCAGTGAGTCATTAAATTGTTTAAAACGCTGATCTGCTGCCTGACTAAACCGACCGCCCCACAAAGCCATAACGATTACTCCCAGAATTTAATTCATGTTGGTATCGCATCATGCCATACCCAGAAACGACTTACGCCAGAATACGTGTACCAATCGCCACGCCGTTGAACAGCGCAGGTAGTTGCTCGGCATGACGCCAGCTGGCGATATCAACCGGACGCCCCAGCGCACGCGCGGCATCCAGCGCAGCATTGACCTTAACAATCATGCCGTCGGTAATAATGCCCTGAGCAATCAGCTGTTCGGCTTTCTCTGCCGTCATTTCGGCAATACGCTGACCTTTACCGTCCAGAATGCCGCTCACGTCAGACAGCAGGATTAAATCCGCACCCAGCGTTTGCGCCAGTGCCGTCGCCGCCTGGTCAGCGTTGACGTTCATCAGGTCGCCCTGCGCCGTAATACCGATGGAGCTAACGACAGGCAGGTAGCCCGCAGACAGCAGCGTGTTCAGCAGCGCAGGCGATCCCGCTTCCGCTTTACCCACAAAGCCCAAAGACTCATCGAGCTGCGTAACCGTCGTGCTGCCGCCATCGCCCAAGCACAAGCCGACTGCGTTGATATCATGCTTCTTCGCCCATGACAGCAGCGTCTTGTTGGCGGAACCCGCCAGCGCACCGGTGATGATGTCGATCTGATCGGCTGGCGTGACGCGCAGGCCGTTTTTCTTCACGACTGGCAGCGCCAGCTTCTTCATCAACTCGTCCACCAGACAGCCGCCACCGTGCACAATCACCAGCGGACGCTGATGCTCCTGACGGTAAGCCACCAGTGCGGTGAACAGACGCTCCAGCGCTTCTTCGCTATCCAGTAAAACGCCACCTAATTTGATAATTAACGGATTCATTATGCTTCGCGCCTCGAAATGTCGGGACCAGTAGTCATTAAATTAACGATTGGGTTTCAGGGAAACCAAAACGAATGTTCATGCATTGCACAGCCTGTGCCGCCGCGCCTTTCAGCAGGTTATCTTCGGTTGCCACCACGATGAGGTGCTCACCGTCAACGGAGAAACCGATATCGCAGAACGGCAGGCCGACAACGGATTTCAGCGCCGGAACGCCCTTGTCATACAGGCGAACCAACGGCTTATCGTGATAGGCGTTGTGATAGGCTTCGGCAACATCCTGCTGGGTGACGTCCGGTTGCAGGCGGCAGGTGATGGTTTCCAGAATACCGCGAGCGAAGTTGCCCAAATGCGGCGTGAAGATCACTGGCGTGCCGAGGTGCGTTGAAATTTCAGGTTCATGACGATGGTTGAAAATACCGTACGGTTGAAAGCTGACTTCGCAGAAGCTGTTGGTCATCGACGCTTTACGCCCTGCCCCGCTCACGCCGCTCACGGCATTAATCACCGGCCATTGCGCCGGGTTCAGCAATTGCGCGTCCAGCAGCGGCTTCAGCGCCAGCTGTGCTGCCGTTGGATAACAGCCCGGCACCGCAATCAGCTGCGCGTGTTTTACGCTTTCAGCACGCCATTCGGCCAGCCCGTAAACCGCTTTTGCCAGCCAGTCAGGGTGCTGATGCTCAAAGCCATAGTAGCGACGATAAAAGTCGGCATCCTGTACGCGAAACGCGCCGGATAAATCAAAAACGGTGCAGCCTGCCGCCAGAAAAACAGGGGCCAGATCGTGGCTGACTTTGTGGTCAGTCGCCAGAAAAACGACATCCACGCCTTTCGCCGCTTCTTCCGCATCGGTCAGCGGTTTTACCGGTACATCAATGATGCCTTTGAGCTGCGGATGTAAATCAGAAATCAATTTTCCTGCATCGACACTTTGCGCAGAAACCATCAAAGCGGTTATGTTCATCTGTGGGTGACGGTTCAGGTAGAGCGCAAGCTCAGCGCCGGTATAACCACTTGCACCAACAATCAGCGTATTCAGCATGGGATCCGTATACCTTCTTACTTATCTATGGAACAGGTAACAGGGCTCACCAGCGTCGGTACGCTGTTCACCCGCGAAACTCAGTGAAAGTGACGAATCGCCATCGCCGTACCTTTGGGTTTCCTTTCGCCGAGCATTATTGTATTTTTATTCAAAATAAATGCATGAATATTGATACTACCCTAACCAGAGGCTGTCAACAGTGAAGATGAATTTACCCCCTTTTATTGAGCTATATCGGGCATTGATCGCCACACCGTCCATCAGTGCCACCGACAGCGCGCTCGATCAAAGTAATCATACCTTAATCAACCTGCTGGCAGGCTGGTTCGGCGATCTCGGCTTCCATGTGGAAGTCCAACCGGTCCCCGGCACCCTCAATAAATTTAATATGCTGGCGCGGATTGGTGAAGGAAAAGGTGGCTTATTGTTGGCAGGCCACACCGACACCGTCCCGTTCGACGATGGTCGCTGGACGCGCGACCCATTCACGCTGACCGAACATGACAACAAGCTGTACGGCTTGGGTACGGCGGATATGAAAGGCTTCTTTGCCTTTATTCTGGATGCGTTACGCGATATCGATCCGACTAAGCTAACGAAACCGCTCTATGTGCTGGCAACGGCAGATGAAGAGACGACCATGGCCGGTGCCAAGTATTTCTCCGAATCCACGCAGATTCGCCCGGACTGCGCCATCATCGGCGAACCGACGTCTCTGCAACCGGTGCGCGCCCACAAGGGTCATATGTCCAACGCAATCCGCATTCAGGGGCAGTCCGGTCACTCCAGCGATCCTTCGCGTGGCGTGAACGCGATTGAACTGATGCACGAAGCCATTTCTCATCTGCTGGTATTGCGTAACACGCTACAGGAACGCTATCACAACCCGATTTTCCACATTCCTCACCCGACCATGAACCTCGGCCACATTCACGGCGGCGATGCCGCTAACCGCATCTGCGGCTGCTGTGAACTGCATATGGATATCCGTCCGCTGCCGGGCATTACGCTTAACGATTTGGATGGACTGCTGTCAGAAGCGCTTGAGCCTGTCAGCCAGCGCTGGCCGGGTCGGTTGACCATCAGCGAGCTGCACCCTCCGATTCCTGGCTATGAGTGCCCGCCCGATCACCGTCTAGTGTCAGTCGTAGAGAAGCTGCTGGGGACGAAAACGGAAATCGTTAACTACTGCACCGAAGCGCCGTTTATTCAGACGCTGTGCCCGACGCTGGTTCTGGGGCCGGGCTCGATCGAGCAGGCGCACCAGCCGGATGAATATATTGATACCAAGTTTATCAAACCAACGCGTGACCTGATCTCGCAGGTGATTCATCACTTCTGTCACCACTGATCCGATGCAAGCGGCCTTGTCAGCTACGCTGGCAGGGCTATTTTGAGACAGCTCATGAAAAAGAAAGACTTCATCGCGCAGGATTTACTGAGCAAAATCTATCAGCACACCGATCCGCTGCCGGAAAAGCTGCCGCCGGAACGCCAACTGGCGGAGGAATACGGCGTGTCGCGTTTTACCATCCGTCAGGCACTGGAAAAGCTCGCCAGCATCGGCGCGATCCATATGGTACAGGGCTCGGGTAACTTCATTAATCAGGGCGTACGCAGCAATCCGCTGGTGTATAACTCGATTACCGAAAAGAAATTTAATCAGATTTCATTCCGTCTGCTTAGCCTGCATAAGCGGCTACCGACGCGAGAAGAGCAACAGGTTTTTGCTATCAGCGAAAATACGTTCATATGGGAATTCAGCCGGTTACGCTACGTCGATAACCGCAAGGTGCAGATCGAGATATCGAAGATGCCTGCCGCGGATTTCCCAGACATGAGCCAGAAGATTATTGAAAGCTCGATTCAGCAGTATGTGCTCAGCAAGGGCTACGCGATTTCACACTACCTGACGCATTATCAGGCGGTTAACGTCACCAAAGCACAGGCTGAGCTGCTGGGCTGCAAGAAAGGCACGGCGGCGATGCATATTCTTAATCGCGGTATTTTACAGGGCGGTCGCGTGTACGAATCGAGCGATATCATCGACATTAACTACGCCTGTACCTACGTTATCCCCTTCAACCGCGATAACCTGACCTTCCGCCAGTCGCCGTAAGACTCAAGGCGTATGCATCGTGCCATCTGGCAGGCGGCTTTGCGTCCACTCGTGCGGACGATAGACGACGGGGAACCGCCGCGCCGCGTCCAGATCGATCCCAACGCCGATACCGGGGCGCTCAATCGGATACAGATAACCCTTCTCCGGCTCCACCGCCTGCGGGAAGACCTTGCGGGTATTTTCCGGGTAAGCGACAAATTCCTGAATAGCGGCGTTGTGCAAATGGATATTCAGATGAATGTTGACCGCCGCGCCGATAGGCGTCATATCCGGCGGACAATGCCACGCCAGACGGACACCAAAATTCTGACAGAATGCGCCCAGCTTCAGTGCCGGCGTAATCCCGCCAATCTGTGAGACATGGCAGCGGATGAAATCAACCTGACGGTTAATCACCAGATTCTGCCACTCGGCGGGGTTATTAAACAGCTCCCCAGTCGCCAGCGGCACTGCGCTCTGGCTGCGGATCTGCGCCAGCCACTCATTTTGCGCAGGCGGCAAAATGTCTTCGATAAAATAGGGGCGATAGGCTTCTACCGCTTTGGCGAACTGCACGGCCTGATTCGGGAACAAGCGCTCATGAACATCATGCAGGATGTGGAAACGATCGCCGTATTTCTCACGCAGCGCACGGAACATAGCGAGCGTGTTGGCCATGTACTGATCCTGATCGTAATAGGCTCCCTCCGTCGGTTGCCGCGTGCTGTGCAGCGCATCGGGATTACCGCCATAGAATCCTAGCTGACAGCGGATATGGCGATAGCCCTGCGCATACAGCCGATCCACTTCCTGATAAAGCCCATCCAGCGTATCGCTGGCAGCATGGCTGTAAGCGGCAATGGCATCACGGGATTTCCCACCAAACAGGTGATAGAGCGGCATATCCGCCAGCTTGCCCTTGATGTCCCACAGCGCCATATCGACGCCCGCCACCGCATTGTTGATAACCGGCCCGTTACGCCAATAGGCGTTGACCATCATCATGTGCCACAGGTCTTCAATGTGGTTAGCATCTCGTCCTAGCAGCAGCGGTTTGAGGTACTCGTCCACCATCGCTTTGACGGCCAGCGGGCGCTGCTGGAAGGTCGCACAGCCATAACCTGTCACGCCTTTATCCGTGTGAACCACCACCGTCACTAAATTATGGCGGTCAGGGCGGGTAACAAGACATTCAATGTCAGTAATGATTGTCGGCAACACAAAAATATCCTCCAGAGCATTTACCGGAATAGCGCTACCCGGCAAAAACACAGTCTAAAATTAGTTTCTTTTTTTGTTTTCTACTTATTTTTTCTTTTATTGTAAACCTCTTATTTAAAAGATTTATTTTGGTTTGAAAAAGTCATCTAATTGATTAAAAAACCAGACCAATTATCGAATAATGGCAACAAACAGGCCCTTACAGGCTAACCATGTGACGAACTTCATGTTTTATTGGTTTGTTTTTTCTTCTTTAAGTTTTTACTATCGGTGGAAATAATTCGGCCAAAAATAACATAAGGCTATGCGGGGAGTTTATTCCATGGGAAAAAATGAGGTTATTCAGTCAATCATTAAACTGGTTGGCGGAAACGATAATATAAATAAAGCCTGGCACTGTATGACACGGCTTCGGTTTGATTTAATTGATGAAAGTAAAGTGCAAACCGAGGCGATCAAAAATCTGCCCGGTATATTAGGTGCGCAACACCAGAGTGAACAGTTTCAGATTATTATCGGGCCACAGGTCAATGAGTATTACGAGCTGCTGCACGCCCAGCTTTCGCCTACAACGACATCACAGCCGGACGTGCAGAAGCAGAAGAAGGGGCTGATTTCGCTGTTCATGGATACCGTTTCCGGCGTATTTGGTCCGATCGTCCCTGCCATCGCGGGTGCCGGGATGATCAAAGGGCTGCTGGCAGGGCTGATCGCCTTGAAAGTGGTCTCTGCCAAAACCGATACTGTGATCGTCCTCGATCTGATCGCCAGCGGTGTGTTCTATTTCTTACCTTTCTTCCTCGCCATCTCCGCAGCCAGGATATTTAAAACAAGCGAATATCTGGCAGCGGCTGTTGCAGCCTGCCTGATGTACCCGTCGTTGATAGAAGCGGCGAAGGCACTAGCCAGCAATAGCCCTAATGCGGTCAGCGCCTTTTACTTCATCGGTGTGCTACCCATTCCGGTGTTCAACTATGCCGCCAGCGTCATCCCGGTGATTTTCTCCGTGCTGGCACTGAGCTATATCCATCGTTGGGTCGACCGCATCATGCCTTCGGTGCTGAAAACCGTGTTTACCCCAACGCTGACGCTGTTTATCGCCGCACTGGTGTCGCTCACCGTTATCGGGCCATTCGGGATCTATCTCGGTAAACTGCTGGCACTGTTTATTCAGAGCCTGTTCGATGTGTCGTCTATCTTTGCTGGTTTCGTGGTCGGTGCGATTCGGCCTGTCGCGATTCTGACTGGCATGCATCACGCGATGACGCCCATTGCGCTGCAAAATTTCAGCAATCAGGGTTTTGATATGCTGATGCCAATGATGTGTATGGCTAACATGGCGATTGCGGGTTCCACGTTTGCCATCTACTTCCATGCCAAAACCCGTCAGGACAAATCTGTCGTGCTGTCTGCTGGGGTTTCCGCGCTGCTCGGTATTACCGAACCTGCACTCTTCGGCGTCCTGACCAAGTATAAAAAAGCGTTTATCTCCGCAACGATTGCCAGCTCCATCGCCTCGGCCTTTATCGCGTACTTCGGTGTCCGGCTGTATGGCTACATCTTGTCGAGTATTTTCAGCCTGCCAGCCTATATCGGCCCGTACTTTAGCTACGCGGTATCCGGCATGGCCATCGCCATCGTGCTTTCTTTCACGCTGACTTATATTCTGGTCGTCAGAGCGTCCAAACAGGCGTAACCGCACTCGCGGGGCCTTTGCGCCCCGCCATCCCTCTCCTCTAATTAGCTGCCCTAATATCCGCGCCTCTGTAATTAAATTTCACAAATTGCCAAGCCCGCCTCAATGCAAGTACAAAGAATAAGGAGAAGAAAGAATCGTCAATTGACGAATCCGCCTTATCGTGGCTAGATGGAGGCAGTGCGTCAAAATATGTCAAGTGAAATAAACTTACAAAAATGGTAGGGATGGTCAGGGTAACTATGAACGAACAATATTCCGCAATGCGCAGTAACGTCAGTATGCTCGGCAAGCTTCTCGGCGATACCATCAAGGAAGCGCTGGGTGAAAACATCCTTGATAAAGTCGAAACAATCCGCAAGCTGTCAAAGTCTTCCCGCGCAGGTAATGAAAAACATCGTCAGGAGCTGCTGACCACGCTGCAAAACCTGTCTAACGATGAACTGTTGCCCGTTGCCCGTGCATTCAGCCAGTTCCTTAACCTGACCAATACCGCCGAGCAATACCATACGATTTCACCGCACGGTGAAGCGGCGAGTAACCCGGCACTGCTTTCCAACGCCTTTGAGCGTCTGAAGGAAAGCAAAAATCTGACCGAACGCGATATCCGTGACGCCGTGGAGTCCTTGTCGATCGAGCTGGTGCTGACCGCGCACCCGACCGAAATTACCCGTCGGACGCTGATCCACAAACTGGTGGAAGTGAATACCTGCCTCAAGCAGCTCGACCATAACGATCTGGCTGACTATGAACGTAATCAGATCATGCGCCGCCTGCGCCAACTGATCGCGCAGTCCTGGCATACCGATGAAATCCGTAAAATTCGTCCTACCCCGGTAGATGAAGCCAAGTGGGGCTTTGCCGTGGTGGAAAACAGCCTGTGGGAAGGCGTGCCTGCGTTTTTACGCGAACTGGATGAACAGCTGGAACAGGCTTTTGGCTACCGTCTGCCCGTTGATGCAGTTCCGGTGCGCTTTACGTCCTGGATGGGCGGCGACCGCGACGGTAACCCGAACGTCACAGCGGAAGTCACTCGCCATGTGCTGTTACTCAGCCGTTGGAAAGCAGCCGATCTGTTCCTGCGTGATATTCAGGTGCTGGTTTCCGAGCTGTCGATGTCCGAATGTACGCCGGAGTTGCTGGAACTGGCCGGCGGCAGCGAGGTACAGGAACCGTACCGCGCTATCATGAAGTCACTGCGTTCGCAGTTGAGCAGTACGCTGAGCTATCTGGAAGCACGTCTGACGGGTGAGGAGCGCTTGCCTCCTAAAGATCTGCTGGTTACCAACGAACAGCTTTGGGAACCGCTCCACGCCTGCTACCAGTCGCTGAAAACCTGCGGCATGGGCATCATCGCTGATGGTCGCCTGCTGGATACGCTGCGTCGCGTGCGCTGCTTCGGCGTGCCTTTGGTACGCATCGATGTCCGTCAGGAGAGTACCCGCCACACCGAAGCGCTGGCTGAAATTACCCGCTATCTGGGTCTGGGCGACTACGAAAGCTGGTCAGAGTCGGATAAGCAAGCCTTCCTGATCCGTGAACTGAGCTCCAAGCGCCCGCTCCTGCCGCGCTACTGGGAGCCGAGTGCGGATACCAAAGAAGTGCTGGATACCTGTCGTGTCATCGCCAAAGCGCCAATCGGTTCAGTCGCAGCCTATGTCATTTCAATGGCACGCACGCCTTCCGACGTGCTGGCCGTTCATCTGCTGCTCAAAGAAGCGGGCTGCCCGTTTGCCTTGCCGGTCGCGCCGCTGTTTGAAACGCTGGACGACCTGAACAACGCCGATGATGTCATGAAGCAGTTGCTGAGCATCGACTGGTATCGCGGCTTTATCCAAGGCAAACAGATGGTCATGATCGGCTATTCCGACTCCGCGAAAGACGCGGGCGTGATGGCCGCTTCCTGGGCGCAATATCGTGCACAGGACGCACTGATCAAAACCTGTGAGAAAGCGGGTATCGCACTGACGCTGTTCCACGGACGCGGTGGTTCCATCGGTCGCGGTGGCGCACCGGCTCATGCTGCGCTGTTGTCACAACCGCCGGGTAGCCTGAAAGGTGGCCTGCGCGTGACGGAACAAGGCGAGATGATCCGCTTTAAATACGGCCTGCCGGAAGTCACCATCAGCAGTCTGGCGCTGTATACCGGTGCGATTCTGGAAGCAAACCTGCTGCCGCCGCCGGAACCAAAACAGGAATGGCACGAGGTAATGGATGAGCTGTCCCGCGTGTCCTGCGATATGTACCGTGGCTACGTGCGTGAGAACCCGGATTTCGTCCCTTACTTCCGCGCCGCTACGCCGGAGCTGGAGCTGGGTAAACTGCCGCTGGGTTCACGTCCGGCCAAGCGTCGTCCGAACGGCGGTGTGGAAAGCCTGCGTGCTATCCCGTGGATTTTCGCCTGGACGCAGAACCGTCTGATGCTGCCAGCGTGGCTGGGTGCAGGTGCCGCGTTGCAGAAAGTGGTGGATGACGGTAAGCAGGAACAGCTGGAAGCCATGTGTCGCGACTGGCCGTTCTTCTCAACGCGTATCGGTATGCTGGAGATGGTGTTCGCCAAAGCCGACCTGTGGCTGGCGGAGTATTACGATCAGCGTCTGGTAGAAGAGAAGCTGTGGCCGTTAGGGAAACAGCTGCGCGATCAGCTGGCCGCCGATATCAATGTCGTGCTGGCGATCTCCAACGACGATCACCTGATGGCGGATCTGCCGTGGATCGCCGAGTCGATCGCATTGCGTAACGTCTATACCGATCCTCTGAACGTGTTGCAGGCCGAATTGCTGCATCGTTCACGTCAGCAGGAAAAACCGGATGCCGATCTGGAGCTGGCGCTGATGGTGACGATCGCGGGCGTCGCGGCGGGTATGCGTAATACGGGTTAATCACCCAAGCAGCAAAGCTACACAGCAAAACAAAGGCCGGTCAGCTGACCGGCCTAACACCAAAAACCTCACGCCAAGTATTTATCCTGCAAATAGTTCCGCGCGCGATTATCCAGACCGTATTCCGCCTCAAGCCAGCTATCGATTGAGCCGTGTCGTTCGTAGATAGCCTGCAACGCCGTCACGATGAACTCTTCCTGCACCGACAGTACATAAGAGAACTGTCCCAGCGCTTTTTCATTCAGCGTTGCCGACAGATGTGTCAGTAGCTGCTGGCGGAATGGCGTCAGCGTCGTCTCGGTGAGCAAGTAATCTTCCATCACCGTCTGCTCATCTGCCCCCAGCGCAAACATCACCAGCGCCGAACCGATACCGGTGCGATCTTTACCGACGGCGCAGTGCTGTACCAACCCGCCCTCATCCGGCCGCAATAGCAGCGATACCAGTTGTTTATAGGCCGAATTATTGAAAGGCAGACGGCGGTAAAGCTCCAACATGAATGCACGGGAATCAAACGCCGCCAGCACATCGGATCCCAATGAATCCAGATTGGCCGTCACTTCATGGCGCAATGGGTTGGCTGGGTAAGCGTGGTAGTTGGCCCCCGTCCACAAGACGTCGGGCTTCTGCGCAATTTCATCGGCATCCCGATAATCCACCACGTGAGAAATCGGCACGCCAGCAAGGTGTTCGCAGTCAGCCTGACTCAGCAGATCCAGCGAGCCGGAGCGAAAAAGTTTACCGTGTCGTATAAGCCGCCCATCAGCAGCGCGGTTGCCGCCTAAATCGCGGAAATTGATTCCGCCGTCCAGCGGTAATAAAGAGGGATGAAGCAACGTTGGTTCGGTCATACATCTCCTTGCGAGGTTGAAAGGCGAGCAAGGCAACCGTATTACACGCGCTAAGCACGGTGCAGGTTAACCCGATGAACCTGAAGAGGCTATCAGGATACGGGCTGGCATCGACGATGACCAGCCCAAAATACCATCAATTTTTGTGCTTATTCAGCGGCTAACAAGCGGCGGGTTGCGTCCAGCAACACCTTGATGACGGTGGTTTCGGCCAGCTTCATGGTCGCCGCATCTGGGATTTCCTGCTGGGTACGGTTCACGATCACGCCCGCGATCATGCCCGCTTTCAGCCCCTGACTGGCGCACATCGTCAACAGCGTGGCGGATTCCATTTCATAGTTCAGCACGCCCATGCTCTGCCACTCTTCCATCGAACCGCGGAAGCGACGGACAACGCGTCCAGAGAAAGTGTCATAGCGTTCCTGACCTGGGTAGAACGTATCGGAAGACGCGGTGATGCCCACGTGCAACGCCGCCCCCGACGCCTTCGCCGCTTCCACCAGCGCGGTGGTACAGCCGAAATCGGCAACGGCTGGGAATTCCATTGGCGCGAAGTGAAGGCTCGCCCCATCAAGGCGAACCGCTGCCGTGGTTACTAGCACATCGCCGACATTGATACCGGACTGAATCGCCCCCGTCGTACCGACGCGCAGGAAAGTACGGATGCCGAGCTGTGCCAACTCTTCTACCGCGATTGACGTTGACGGGCCGCCGATACCGGTCGAGCAAACAATCACTGCCTTGCCGTCAAGCTCCGCACGCCAGGACGTAAATTCACGGTGTGATGCCAGATGTACCGGGTTATCCATCAGGAGAGCAATTTTTTCAACACGCTCAGGATCACCGGGGACGATAGCCAGCGTCGCGCCCTGTAAATCGTTCTTGACCAGACCAAGATGGAACACATCAGATGTAGACATAACTGCCTCCCGGGCAATCAATTGGGTATTCAGAGAAATCGCGCCGGACGCTTCATCTATGCTGCCTTTCGCAGCCAGTCAGCGTCCGTTCAATAAAAAGACTCTAGCGCATCATGACGTTTTTTTAAGTGACGAGAGTCACCGATGAAAAAGAAACAAACATCAACATACATAAAAAACGTGACTTACATCACTATTTATTAGGTAGGGAATTCATTTTTGCCGATTAATTGTCTTCTAGTGTAGATTCTTTAATCATTGATAGTATTTATGATGGATATTCTGAGATCCCTCTTTCACATGAAAATCGGCCGATAACAGGAGTGCGCGTAATGAAGACTGATGAACAGACGACCTTCAAACATCTTCCTCAGGGGCTATCCCCGGCGGTAGAACCGCAGACCTCCTCCATCATTACGACGGATTCTGTCGGTATCATTGCCAGTGAGACCACTATTTCTTCTCAGGGTGAGCAGTTGCCTGCGTATATCGCCAGACCGGCGAACCATGACAAGCCGCTCCCTATCATTCTGGTGGTGCAGGAGATTTTCGGCGTTCATCAACACATTCAGGACGTTTGCCGTAGGCTGGCCAAACAAGGCTATATGGCTATTGCGCCAGAGCTGTATTTTCGTCAGGGCGACCCCAGCCACTATAACGATATTCAGCGAATACTGACCGAGCTGGTGTATAAGGTGCCCGATACGCAGGTGCTATCCGATCTCGATCACACGGCCAACTGGGCGATTAAACAGGGTGGGGACGCGAGTAAACTGGCGATAACGGGTTTCTGTTGGGGCGGGCGCATCACCTGGCTCTACGCCGCACACAACCCGCAACTCAAGGCGGCCGTTGCCTGGTACGGCAAGTGTACGGGTGAGAAAACGCTGAATAGCCCTAAACATCCGGTCGATGTCGCAACGGAATTAGAAGCCCCGGTACTGGGGTTGTACGGTGCGAAAGACGAAGGGATTCCGTTGGGGCAGGTCGATACCATGCGGCAGGCGCTACGCGCTGCCAATGCGGAGGCAGATATCATCGTCTACCCCGATGCCGGTCATGCTTTCCATGCCGATTACCGCCCCAGCTATCATGAAGAGTCCGCACGCGACGGCTGGCAGCGTATGCTGGCGTGGTTCCAGAAAAACGGCGTGGCGTAACACCTTCACACGTTTTGCCTCTTATTCCACGATCTAAAACGCCACCGAATAACGGTGGCGTTGGTGTTTTACCTGTTGACGATTTTACAGAGACAGACAGCCTTAGAACGTTGTCCAGTCGCCGTCATTGCCCTTACTTTTCGCCGTCGCTGGCGCTAAAGACAGCGTTGGCGTACGCGTTGGTGTCGATGCATAAGACGCGGTTTTGCCGCTGCCATATGACTGCAACTTAAACGCGCTTACCGCTTCCGCGAGCACAGAGGCCTGTGATTGCAGAGACAGCGCCGCAGAAGCCGACTCTTCAACCAGAGCCGCATTCTGCTGGGTCGTGGTATCAATCTGTCCCACTGCCAGATTCATCTGGTTAATCCCGTCACTCTGTTCACGGCTGGCCTGCGAGATTTCGCTGATGATCTCATTCACATCCTGTACATAGCCCGTTAATCCGCTCATCGTTTCTTCAGCGGTATCCACCAGCGACATGCCCTCCTGAATTTTGCTTACAGAGTCGTCGATCAAATCCTTGATCTCGCGCGCGGCGGTCGCACTACGCTGTGCCAAAGAACGCACTTCCCCTGCCACCACGGCAAAACCACGCCCTTGCTCGCCCGCACGCGCCGCTTCAACCGCAGCATTCAGTGCCAGAATATTGGTCTGGAATGCAATGCCGTCAATCACGCCAATGATTTCCGCCATACGCTGAGATGAATCGCGAATGCCGCGCATTTTCTGCGTAACAGAGACCATAACGTCGCCGCTTTGCTTCGCCGCACCAGAGGCTTTATTCGCAATATCTGTTGCCTGCTGGGTGTTTTCCGCCGTGTTCTTAATGGTAGACGTCAGCTGCTCCATCGATGCCGCCGTTTCTTCCAGCGAGCTGGCCTGCTCTTCGGTGCGCGATGACAAATCCTGATTACCTGCGGCGATTTGCGAGGCCGCCGTCGAGATCGTTTCCGCCCCGTCACGCACCTGCCCAACAATCGTGCTCAGGCTGGTGTTCATGTGATCCAACGATTGCAGCAGCAATCCGGTTTCATCTTTGCTGGTAACAGTGATACGTGAGGTCAGGTCGCCCTGTGCCACTCTGTCTGCGACTTGCAAAGCCTGCTGTATCGGTCGGGTGACGCTACGCGTAATTGACCAGGCAATCAGCGCCCCAAATACGGCGCCCAGCGCTAAAATGAGCAGTAGAATAATGCGGGTCTCGCTGTACACCTCAGCCATGGCTTCAACAGAGGTATCCATCGCATCATCCTGATAGTTAACCAATTGTCTTACCGCATCACGGTACTGGCGTTGGATGACATTCAGATTGTTGTTGAATTCCTCAATCGCCGCTTCTCGATTACCCGCCACCACTTCACTGATAATCTTGTCACCGGATTTCAAAAATTCGGTACGGATCGCACGGATAGCACGTAGCTGAGAGATTGAACGTTCTTCAACAGTGTGGCTTTCCAGCTTGTCCAGCAGGCGGCCAATTTCCTGGCGGAATACGTTTACACGATCGACGTTTTCCTTGATTTTATCCTCACCTGAAACCAGCATCAGCCGCTGATAAGCGACCAGAATGCTGTTTACATTATCGATAAGGCTATTTGAATCAACCGTTTGTGGATAAACCTCTTTCACAATGCCTCTGGCACCATCCTGGAAACCGGATAGCTTGGACAGGGAAAAAATACTCACGACAAACAACATCAAAATCAGGACAGCAAACCCAGCCCCCAGTCGATAGCCGATACGCCAATTCGCTAAATTCATGTCTCACTCCTTTTAGATAATGCATAGCAATGTCAATTGCGCACATGTCGCAGATTGATGGAACCACAGGGCGGAGAATGGTTGGCGATCCGAAGGCGAACAGACCTTATGACGCGCCAGAGATACCTTGAGATAGGCATTTTACGCACGCTCTCAGCATGAGAGGCGCTATCAAAAATCAAATAGTTTCCCTCGGGTGTTGAGGTGCAAAAGTGGAAATAAATCTAACAGTGCTACAAATACAACGGATAAGACCGCAGAGACGTTATTGAGGTGATAATAATGGTCTTCCCTCTCCGCACTCATGCAGACATGGCCGCTCCTGTGTTATCCATCTTATCGGCACACCACCCATGATCTTTATCATTTGATCGTTTAAATCATTCAAAAGTAAATAATAAATAGTCTCTGACTATCAAATAGTAAATTTCGATCGGAAAAAACACATATTAATCTACGAGCCATTAACAGAAATAACGCCCCAATTACATAAAAGGATAGTCAGATATAGTTGATATTAAAAATAAAGAGATGGGAATATTTCTTAGTAAAGGATAACAAGCTGAATAAGCAGGGGAAAAAATGTATTTACGCTACGTAGCATATGAAAAGAATCAGGGAGGCTGTCGCCTCCCTGTGGGAATAGGTGCTACGTTACAACGCCGTCAAATGATGGCAGTCATTTACTCTTTGCTTGCCAGCGCCAAAGACAACGTGGGTGTGCTCATCGACATCGGCGCATAAGACCCAGCGTTGCTACTGCCGTATGACTGTATTTTAAATGCACTCACCGCTTCCGCCAGAACGGAGGCCTGTGCTTGCAGAGACAGCGCCGCAGAGGCTGATTCTTCAACCAGAGCCGCATTCTGCTGGGTCGTGGTATCAATCTGTCCAATCGCCAGATTCATCTGGTTAATCCCGTCACTCTGTTCACGGCTGGCCTGCGAAATCTCGCTGATAATGCCGTGTACGTCCTTCACATGGGCCGTTAACCCACCCATCGTTTCTTCAGCGGTATCAACCAGTTCCATGCCTTCACGAATTTTGCTTACGGAATCGTCGATCAAATCCTTGATCTCCCGCGCAGCGGTCGCACTACGCTGTGCCAGAGAACGGACTTCCCCCGCCACCACCGCAAAGCCACGCCCTTGCTCACCCGCACGCGCGGCTTCAACGGCGGCATTCAGCGCCAGAATGTTGGTCTGGAACGCAATACCATCAATCACGCCGATGATTTCCGCCATACGCTGGGATGAATCACGAATGCCGCGCATTTTTTGCGTCACGGAAAGCATGACATCACCGCTTTGTTTCGCCGCACCGGTCGCCTTATTGGCAATCTCCGTCGCCTGCTGGGTATTTTCCGCGGTGTTTTTAATGGTGGATGCCAGTTGCTCCATTGAGGCAGCGGTTTCTTCCAGCGAGCTGGCCTGCTCTTCAGTACGCGATGACAGATCCTGATTCCCTGCCGTGATTTGTGACGCCGCTGTCGAGATCGTTTCCGCGCCATCACGCACCTGGCCGACAATCGTGCTCAGGCTGGTGTTCATGCGATCCAACGCTTGCAACAGCAATCCGGTTTCATCCTTGCTGGTCACCGTGATGCGTGAAGTCAGATCGCCCTGCGCCACTCTGTCTGCCACTTGCAAAGCCTGCTCTATTGGACGGGTTACACTGCGCGTGATCGCCCAGGCAATCAGCACCCCAAATACGGCACCCAGCGCCAAAATAAGCAGCAAAATCATGCGGGTGTTGCTGTATACCTCAGCCATAGTCTCGACAGAGTTATCCATCGCATTATTTTGGTAATTCACCAACTGCTTCACCGAGTCACGGTAATTGCGCTGAATGACGTTCAGGGTGTTATTGAATTCCGCGACGGCGACGTCGTTATTACCCGCCAGCGCATCACTGATAATTTTATCGCCAGACTTGATGAACTCGGCACGAAATCCGCGGACAACCGCCACTTGTTTACGGGCAAGCTCGCCTGACGCATTGTTTTCCAGATTGTCGAGAAGACGACTAATTTCCTTGCGGTACGCCATAATCCGATCGACATATCCCTGACGCTGTTCCTGACCGGATACCAGCATCATCTGCAAATAAGCGACAAAATGCCCATTCACGTTATCGATGAGGTCATTCGCATCTACCGTTTGCGGATAAACCTCTTTGACGATATCTCTGGCACCATCCTGAAAAGAGGACAGTTTAGACAAAGAAAAAATACTCACGGTAAATAACATCAGAATCAAGATGGCAAATCCGCCTCCTAATCGATAGCCAATTCGCCAATTCGCTAAACTCATGTCTCACTCCTTTTAGGTAATACATAATAATGACTACTGCTCGTCTAATAACGCCGCAGAGTAGGGAATTATCGTTTTTCGGGAAAATAAATATGCTTTGCGGGTGTATATAAATACCCACAAATGAGTAATTGCAGGTGCACTTTCAACATAAATAAAACGTTAAAAAATACAAACAACCTCGCTCTATTGGTAAACCCAGAGCCGCCTCCATGCCGTCTACCTTATCGGCACAATATTCCCTAGCTTTATGACAGCGTCGACTAACTCCGCCGAAGAATAAATATATTGATAGCGGATAAATAATCCTTTTCGAGAAATAACCTACCAGTCGATGCAGAAAAACAAGGGGGATAGCGCGGCGATTTTATTAAAGGAAAGACAATATAGTTAATTTTCGGGAAGGAAGAAAATTTGCAGGGGAGAAATAATAAACAATCGAGATACGACGAAAAATAGTGCGTATTTTTATCTACTCGTTAGCTATAAAAAATCAGGGAGGTCACCACCTCCCTGATTGCATCAGCCATTAACTATTACTGGGTTTCACGCAGACGCTGTGCTGCCTGAACCATATTCGCCAGAGCCTGACGCGTTTCCGGCCAGCCACGGGTTTTCAGACCGCAGTCTGGGTTCACCCATAGACGTTCAGCGGGGATACGCTGCGCCGCTTTCTTCAGCAGGGCTTCCATCCATTCCACGCTCGGGACGTTCGGGGAGTGGATATCATAAACGCCCGGGCCGATTTCATTCGGGTATTCAAACTCTTCAAACGACTCCAGCAGTTCCATATCGGAACGCGAGGTTTCAATCGTAATCACATCGGCATCCAGTGCGGCGATAGAATCCATGATGTCATTGAACTCGCAATAACACATATGGGTATGGATTTGCGTATCATCTTTCGCCACCGCGGCGTTCAGACGGAAGGCATCCACTGCCCAGGCCAGATAAGCATCCCAGTCAGAGCGGTGCAGCGGCAGACCTTCACGCAGCGCCGGTTCGTCAATCTGGATGATACCAATGCCTGCAGCTTCCAAATCGGCCACTTCATCACGCAGCGCCAGTGCAATCTGCTTAGCGATGGTTTCACGCGTGACGTCTTCACGTGGGAAAGACCAGCACAGGATCGTCACCGGACCTGTCAGCATGCCTTTCATCGGCTTGTCGGTCAGAGACTGTGCGTATTTCGCCCACTCAACGGTGATCGCTTCTGGACGACTCACATCGCCAATGATGACTGGCGGTTTCACGCAGCGAGAACCGTAGCTCTGCACCCAGCCGTTCTGAGTAAAGACGAACCCATCCAGATGCTCGCCGAAGTACTCCACCATGTCGTTACGCTCAGCTTCACCGTGCACCAGTACATCCAGCCCCAGACGCTCTTGTTCAGCCACAGCCTGCTTGATGTGCTCGGAAATGCCGGTGCGGTAGTTATTGCCATCCAGACGACCCTGTTTGAAATCCAGACGCAGGCCACGAATTTCGGTGGTTTGCGGGAAAGAACCAATCGTCGTCGTCGGCCATGCTGGCAGATTAAAGCGCTCACGCTGGGCATCCGCACGAACCGAATACACGTTATTACGCTGGCTGTCCTGTGCAGTAATGGCCGCCAGACGCTGGGCAACAGCGGCGTTATTCACACGCGTGGAGGTACGGCGAGCGCGAATCGGCGCGCTGTAGGCGTCCAGTGCCTGCCCGTTGCCGCTGTTCAATGCCTGAGACAGCAGTGACAGCTCCGCACATTTCTGGATGGCAAAGGCAAACCAGCTCTTCACTTCATCATCCAGGCGCACTTCCACACTCAGATCGATAGGGCTATGCAGCAGTGAACATGAGCTGCCCAACCACAGATCGCGCGTCCCCACCAGCGGTTGCAGACGCTCGAACCAGTTGCTCAGGTCAGCCCGCCATACGTTACGGCCGTTAATCACCCCCAGAGACAGTACCCAGTTAGCAGGCAGTTGGGCGCTCAGCGTAGCGGCATCATCCTTACCGTGAACCAGATCGACATGCAGCCCCTGAACCGGCAGCGTTTTGATCGTTTCCAGATTCTGACTAACGCTATCGAAATAGGTCGTCAGCAGCAGTTTCACCTGACCCTGCAGGGCATCGTAAGCCGGTTTAAACGCGGCCAGCCACGCTTGCGGCAGTTCCAGCACCAGCGCAGGTTCATCGATCTGCACCCACTCAATGCCGCGCTTCGCCAGCTCAGCCAGCACCTGCTGGTAAACGGGCAGAATGTCCTGCAGCAGCGACAGACGATCAAACTGCTCGCCTTTCACTTTGCCCAGCCATAGGTAGGTAACCGGGCCTAGCAGAACAGGCTTCACGTTATGGCCCAGCGCCAGAGCTTCATCAACTTCATCCAGCAGTTGTGTCCAGGTCAGCTTGAACTGCTGCCCTTTGGTGAATTCCGGCACCATGTAGTGATAGTTAGTGTTAAACCACTTGGTCATTTCTGCCGCAGCAGCAGGTTGACCGGTTGCCGCACGTCCGCGGCCAATACGGAACAGCGTATCCAGATCGACCGAGCCGTCTTTATTCTGATGGCGTGCAGGTACGTTACCCAGCAGCAGACTCGTGGTCAGCACATGGTCGTACCAGGCGAAATCACCCACTGGCAGCAGATCAACGCCAGCATCCTTCTGTTGTTGCCAATGGCGCGCACGTAGCTCGCGGCCAACGGTCAGCAACTCCTCCTGTGTCGCGTTACCTGCCCAGTAGCTTTCCTGCGCTTTTTTCAGTTCACGGCGTAATCCAACGCGCGGAAAACCCAGTGTGTGATTCACAATCGCCATCGTTAATTCCTCATTTAGCCGTCCAGATGTTTACACATCCATAATCCGCAGGTAGTGTAGTAAGCACAAGCGCAATTTATTCACTGTCACGTGAAGGACTCTCATGATCGAATTCAAACACCTGCGAACGCTGCAAGCACTGCGCAATACCGGATCGTTAGCCGCCGCTGCCTCTGCACTTCACCAAACTCAATCGGCGTTATCTCACCAGTTCAGCGATCTGGAGCAGCGCCTTGGGTTCAGGCTATTCGTGCGTAAAAGCCAGCCGCTGCGCTTTACGCCTCAGGGAGAAATTCTGTTACAGCTGGCAGAGCAGGTGTTGCCGCAAATCCAGCAGGCGTTGCAGTCGTGCCATGAGCCGCACCAAACCACGCTGCGTCTGGCTATTGAGTGCCATAGCTGTATTCAGTGGCTGACGCCAGCGCTAGACGAGTTCCACCAGCACTGGCCGCAGGTGGCGATGGACTTTAAATCAGGCGTGACGTTCGATCCTCAGCCAGCACTTCAACAAGGCGAGCTGGATCTGGTTATGACCTCCGACATCATGCCGCGCAGCGGTCTGCACTATTCACCTCTGTTTGATTTTGAAGTCAGGCTGGTACTGGCTCCCGACCATCCGCTGGCAGGAAAAGAGAAAATTGAACCGGAGGATTTCACCGCCGAGACTCTGATGATCTATCCGGTACAGCGGCAACGACTGGACGTCTGGCGTCACTTTTTGCAACCGGCAGGCATCAGTCCGACGCTGAAAAGCGTGGACAATACGCTGCTGCTGATTCAGATGGTCGCCGCCCGCATGGGCATCGCCGCGCTACCGCACTGGGTGGTGGAAAGCTTCGAGCGTCAGGGCCTGATTGTGACTAAATCGCTGGGTGACGGGCTGTGGAGCCGGTTGTACGCTGCCGTCCGCGACGGAGAGCAGCGCCAACCGGTGATTGATGCGTTTATTCGTTCGGCGCGTCAGCACGCTTGTGAGCACTTACCGTTTGTAAAGGACGCTTCACGACCCAACGCTGGTGTACCCACAGTGAGGACGTAATAATTATCGTCCCTACGATAAAGCTCAGCCAGTCTGGCGTTTTATGCCAGATAGCGAAGTTGACCAAGAGCCCAGCCGGCACGTGAAAGTTGTTCATTATGCTAAGCGTTCCGGCATCGACCTGAGTTGCGCCGTAGTTCCACATAAAATAACCCAGGCCAGAAGCGCCAATCCCAAGCCAGAGCAGAACACCCCACTGCAAGGTTGTGGTGGGTAATTTATCCAGATTACCGAAGAGCAGCCACGCGACTATCGTCACGATTGCCGCCCCCAGATAAAACCAGGAAAACGCGCAGTGTTGCGGCACCGGATAGAGCTCCATCAGGCGTTTATAACCCACCTGACCCGCAGCAAAACATACGTTCGCCGCCTGAACCAGCAGGAATCCCCACCAGAAATGCTCACTCACGCCGTGGTAATGAATCACCGCCGCCCCGAATACCGCCAGCAAAGCACTCATGGCGTAGCCCCAGCGCAGGCGCTGTCGGGCAAGCAAATCGTAAATCAGCGTGACGTACAGCGGCGTCATCACCGTAAAAAGTAAAAACTCAGGTACGGTCAGGTACAGGTAAGCCTGGAATACGAACAGGTACATGATACCCAGTTGGCAAGCACCCACTAACATATACAAGAAAATGACGCGCGGCGTGTAACCCCGCAGGCGTAAGAACGGCAAAAACACTACGGCTGCGGCCGTCAGACGGAACATCGCAGAAAACCAGCTATCAACCTGACCCGCCAGATATTCGCCAATCAGGCTGAATGAAAATGCCCACAAAATAGTGGTGATAGTAAGTAATGGCACAACAACATCCGCTTAGGAAAAAGTATCGCCATTGTAACGGAGATGACTGAATGAATTTCAGTCAATATGGTTTACATTTGATTAAATAGAAAACAAACGAAAAAATAAGTTTCACAACGGAGAGAGGTGACGTGAAATAACCTTTAGCAGGGAGCATCCACGTCATTAAATATATGATGTCAGTGCTGCTCTTTTAGCAAAAAATAGGGCCTCTTTTTATAAAATAAAGAGGCGCTGTGACTGAGGAATTAAATCTGCCATCTGAACCAGGCAAAGAAAACATTACCGTTATTGTATGTTCCGGGAATGTAAGTCGCCTGGAAAGAGAGCTTGCTGTAGCTTATTGATGCCAAAGGTAATAAGACGGGAATTGGAATATAGTTCCAGTTATCACGCATCGTGAAACCCGCCGTAAAGCCCAGACCCAGTTGAAAATCCTGATCGCTGGTTGGTCGCCAGCGCTTTTCATAACCATAGCCACCGATAGGCTCCCATTTATTGTAGGAGTCTTTGAATGCCATGAGATAAAGCCCGTGCCAGTCCCCATCCTTATCCAGACGGGAAACACCGTAGCCCGCGCCCCACGGTCTTTCATTGTACCTATCCGTCTTTTCTTTATCGTACGTCCAGCGGTTATGCCAGGTGATCGTCGGGATATAAATATCGTGGCTCTGCGGCGAATTCCAGGTTGTAGACAGATTATTTTTACTTCTCTGCCACCAGCTTTCATCCTGCTTATCCGACGCCGACTCACTGGAATCAACCGCGACAGGTGCGAGATTTGCCGTGCTACTTGTATTATTTATCCCTACATTATTTATGCTTTCTGCTGCGTAACTCAAAAAAGGGACAACGGGTAGTGTAATCAAACTCAACGTGATTAAAATTCGCTTCAAATACATATAAGGTTCTCTGTAACAGCGTCACGATTCCATTCAAACAAAGGTGATCCAGACAAAGCTATTTTTGGTTCTTACCAGAATATATAGTTCAGTTTACGTCATCTGCCTATATAGACGGGAAACTAAGGCAGCCTATTATGAAGGGATAAACAGTAACTGTACTTAAATAGATAGTGAGTTCAGAGGTGCTTTCAGACGTTTCTTAGCCGAAATAACAAAAAACCACCTTATTTATCGGTGGCTTATATTCTGGTTGAGACACGTTCGAGATAGATAGACAGAACGGTGAATCGCCTACGCAGTGGGGCTAGATACCATCGCCATATTCGAAGCCGCGATTGACCCCGTTGAAATACTGGTCCATATCCATAGCAGGTTTATCGCTTTCCGGGCGGCCAACGATACGAGCCGGAACACCTGCTGCCGTCGTATGTGGAGGCACCGATTGCAACACGACAGAACCAGCGCCAATTTTCGCGCCACAGCCAACCTCAATGTTCCCCAGAATTTTCGCGCCTGCACCAATCATTACGCCTTCGCGAATTTTAGGGTGACGATCGCCGCTCGTTTTACCCGTCCCGCCCAGCGTCACGGATTGCAGAATGGAAACATCGTTTTCAACGACAGCCGTTTCGCCGATCACAATGCCCGTTGCGTGATCGAGCATGATCCCGCAGCCGATTCTCGCCGCCGGGTGAATATCGACACCGAAAGAAACCGAGATCTGATTCTGGAAATAGACCGCCAGCGCTTTACGATCCTGCGACCAAAGCCAGTGGCCAATGCGGTAAGCTTGTAATGCATGAAACCCTTTCAGGTAGAGCAGCGGCGTCGAATATTTATCCACCGCTGGGTCGCGCAGGCAAACAGCCTGAATATCGCGCGCAGCAGAAACGATCATCTGTGGATCGGCGCGGTAGGCTTCTTCCACGACTTCACGAATAGCAATCGCGGGCATGATCGCATTTGCCAGTTTGTTCGCTAGCATGTAGCTCAATGCGCTACCCAGATTCTCGTGCTTCAGCAATGTGGCATGAAAAAAGCTGGCCAGCATCGGTTCACAGTCCGCGAGACTGCGCGCTTCTGCCTTGATATTGGTCCAGACCAGTTCCAGTTCTTCTGTCGACATTGCCTTACTCTCCGAGATACCACACACCACAACGTATATCTGTTCTCAAACAGCGGGCTTATTAGCACCACCGCTCGTATACAAGAAAATGAAGATACTATGAGCCTCCAGGATTAGGAAGCCCAGCATAGAACGACGTGTTTTATAACCTGGCGGTTTCGTCTTTACGCGTGCGCCCCAATAGGCTCAGCGCCGCCTCTCGGGCGTCTTTCCCACAATACAGCACCTGCCAGAGTTGCTCAGTAATCGGCATCTCAACGCCGTAGCGCTGTGCTAATGCCAGCACCTCTTTCGTATTGCGATACCCTTCAACAACCTGACCAATGCTATCCTGCGCGCTCTGTACATCCATTCCCTGCCCCAGCATCATGCCGAAGCGCCGGTTACGGGACTGATTATCAGTACAGGTCAAAACCAGATCGCCAAGCCCCGCCATCCCCATGAAGGTGGTAGGATCCGCACCCAGCGCCGCGCCAAGCCGGGTCATTTCTGCCAGCCCGCGGGTGATCAACGCGGTACGCGCATTCGCGCCAAACCCAATGCCGTCAGACATCCCGGCACCGATCGCTATGACATTTTTCACCGCACCGCCCAGCTGCACGCCGATAAAATCGGGGTTGCTGTAAACGCGGAAGCTCTTCCCACAGTGCAGCAGCCGTTGCAGATCGTCAGCAAATTCACTGTCCGTTGATGCCAGAGCAATCGCCGTCGGCATACCCGCCGCTAATTCTTTGGCAAATGTCGGGCCGGATACCACCGCAAGCGGGATGGTTTCGCCCAACGCTTCGCGTGCGACATCTTGCAACAAGCGCCCCGTTTCCGCTTCCAGCCCTTTGGTCGCCCACACGATACGCGCATCGGCACGCAAATGGGGTTTCAATTGACGCAAGACATCACCGAACACATGGCTCGGCACAACGACCAGCACGTTTCTGCTGGCAGCAAGCGCCTGCGCGAGGTTGGTTTCCAGCTGTAGCGAATCGGGGAAAGGCACATCCGGCAGGAATGCCTGATTACAGCGAGCGGCCTGTAACGCCTGAATGTGCACAGGGTTGTGACCCCACAGCACGACTCGATGGCCATTACGCGCCAGCGTAATGGCCAACGCGGTGCCGTACGAACCGGCACCGATGACGGTCATTGAAGCGTCAGACGCGTTCATCAGGCATCCTGATGCTGCGCAGCGCCTTCACCTTCGGTCTGCTGCTGCAGGTAATTCATGAACAGCGCATCAAAGTTAACCGGTGCCAGGTTCAGTTGCGGGAAGGTACCGCGAGAAACCAGGCTGGTGATGCACTCACGCGCGTAAGGGAACAGAATGTTCGGGCAGTATGCGCCCAGGCAGTGCGCCAGTTGAGTTCCTTCGATACCGCCAACGGTAAAGATACCACCTTGCTGAACTTCACACAGAAATGCAGTTTCTTCACCCAGAGAAGCCGTTACGGTCACACGCAGTACGACTTCATAGATGTCATCAGCCAGCTGGCTAGAGGCCGTATCCAGATCCAGTTTTACTTCCGGCTGCCATTCCTGCTGGAACACCTGAGGCGCATTCGGCGCTTCAAAAGAGATATCTTTGGTGTAGATACGCTGGATTTGGAAAGCCATTTCTGTGTTGTTTTGTTCAGACATGTTAAGTAATACCCTTTTGTTAGATTCTCTTGACGTCTTCCGTCGTCATAAGTGAGCGGACGTCAGCACATTTCTGTCATTGTCATACTGCAATCACTGTAGTTGCAATAACGGTAGTACTGCAATCAGCCTGTCGGTTATCCTGCAAAATCGCCACCATTTTCACGGTGTATGATTGATACACCTGGCACGATGCGGATAGTTTTACCACAAACCGTTTTATTTGCCGCGGACTAAAGGCAGATTCTCACCGCTCCAGCCAGCCAGGCCGTCTTTCAGTACCTGCACACGCTCAAAACCGGCTTTGTGCAAATTCTCGGCTGCTTCGCGTGAAGAGAGGCCGTTGGCGCATACCACGATAATCGGCTGCGACTTATGTTTTTCAAGTTCACCTACGCTGCCGTTCTTGATGTCGTTCGGCAACAGGTTAAATGCGCTGGCAATATGGCCACGGCGATAGTCGTCACGGTTACGGATATCAACGACGACAGCCTCTTCTTTATTAATCAGTCGGATCGCTTCACCGCGAACCACTTCTTTCACGTTCGACAGTTTACTCTTCACAGTAAGCACAATGACCGCAACCAACAGGGCAACCCAGGAAATGCTCAAAATAGGGTGCTTGCTAATGAATGGCATAATCTCTTGCATGGGGTGTAACGACTCCCGGATCAGTTAAGCAACAAAAATATAAGGTTCCTGAGTATACCTGCGCGATACGGCAATTACAGCCAGTAAGCCAATATAGCGTATCGAATCTGCGGCGAGCTTTCCATTTATCTCTATATTGATGCGCCCAGACGCCCACCTTTGTGCCATGCTTGTCACGTCTGGAAATAGAAATCAGACAAGAGACAACTGGTAAGCTGCTGTTCATCGTGGAATAATTCACCGCTATGAGTAAAAACGCGTTATTTGTACAGAGTCGAGTAGCATGTAGCGCCGATCGCCATTTATCTGCATTACAAAGGCTACTCACCCGCTGCGTCAGCGCACTCTGCGTTGGCGTTTTGCTGTTGCCCGCGCTCAGCCAGGCTGAAGATAATCAGGCACAGCTTAAGACCCTGCAACAAGATATCGCCGCGAAAGAAAAAAGCGTTCAGGAACAACAAAAGCAGCGCAGTGCCTTAGTCCAGCAGTTGAAAAAGCAGGAGCAGTCCATCTCTCAGGCCAGTCGTCAACTGCATGAAACGCGCAATACGCTGTCCACGCTCAATAAAGAATTAACCAGCCTCAGCGCCTCTATCGCAAAACTGCAATCTCAGCAGGATAAGCAACAAACGCTACTTTCCCGTCAGCTTGACGCCGCCTTCCGGCAAGGTCAGCACAGCGCACTGCAATTAATGTTGAGCGGAGAAGAAAGCCAGCGTAACGAGCGCATCCTCGCCTACTTCGGCTACCTGAATGAAGCACGGCAGAAATCTATCCACGAATTGCAGCAAACGCGCGTAGAGCTAGCTGACCAAAAGCGCCAGCTGGAACAAAAACAGGCACAGCAAAAAACGCTGCTGGGCGATCAACAGCAACAACAGCAGACGCTGGAGCAGGCACAGTCCGATCGGAAGAAAACGCTGTCGACGCTGGAAAGTTCGCTGGAAAAAGATCAGCAGCAGTTGACGGAACTGCGCCAGAATGAAACGCGGTTGCGCGATCAGATCGCCCGCGCTGAGCGAGAAGCGAAAGCCCGTGCCGAACGGGAAGCACGCGAGGCCGCCAAAGTTCGCGCTAAAGAAGAGCAGGCCAAACGCAGCGGCAGCAGTTACAAACCGACTGAAGGTGAACGCTCACTCATGGCCCGAACCGGCGGTTTAGGGCGACCTTCAGGTCAAGCCATCTGGCCAGTTAATGGACGTATTGAGCATCGTTTCGGTGAACCGTTGCAGGGCGAGCTGCGCTGGAAAGGTATGGTGATTACCGCACCGGAAGGAACGGAAGTGAAGGCGATCGCCGACGGAACCGTACTGATGGCCGACTGGCTACAGGGCTACGGGCTGGTCGTTGTTGTGCAGCATGGTAAAGGCGATATGAGCCTGTACGGTTATAACCAGAGCGCATTGGTTTCCGTTGGCGCTCAGGTCAAGGCAGGCCAACCCATTGCGCTGGTCGGCACCAGCGGCGGGCAGAGTCAGCCTGGACTGTATTTTGAAATCCGTCGCCAGGGTCAGGCGGTCAATCCACAACCTTGGCTGGGAAGATAGTCTTGTCTTATTTAACCAAAACACCACTATTGGCGTTGAGTCTGCTCGCCCTGTCTCCTTTGGCACTGGCCGGAAAACTTTCCATCGTTATCGATGATTTCGGCTATCGCCCGCATAATGAGAACCAGATTCTGGCAATGCCGACGGCGATCTCCATCGCGGTATTACCCAACGCGCCGTACGCCCGTGAAATGGCGACCAAAGCTCACCAGCAAGGGCGAGAAGTGCTGATCCATCTGCCGATGGCACCGATGAGCAAGCAGCCGCTGGAGCGCGATACGTTACGCCCGGACATGAGCAGCGAAGAAATTCAGCGCATTATCCGCCAATCGGTTAATAACGTGCCTTACGCTGTGGGGTTGAATAACCATATGGGCAGCGCGATGACCGCCAGCCTGCCGGGTATGCAAAAAGTCATGCAGGCGCTGAGCGCCTACCAGCTCTATTTCCTCGATAGCATGACCATTGGCAGCAGCCAATCAAGTCAGGCCGCGGCAGGGACGAACGTCAAGGTCATCAAACGCAAAGTCTTTTTGGATGACTCGCAAAACGAAGCCGAGATTCGCAAACAGTTTACCCGTGCGGTGCAAATCGCCCGCCGCAGCGGTTCCGCTATCGCTATCGGGCATCCACACCCTTCAACCATCCGCGTTTTGCAGCAGATGTTGCCCACGCTGGATACCGATATTGTCTTAGTCCGCCCCAGCCAGTTGCTGAATGAGCCGACGCGGCAGTATGAGCCTCAGCCGCAGCAACCAGTCAAACCGCGTAATCCGTTCCGCGGTATACAGCAGTGCCAAGTCAAACAGCCGCCGGAACCGGTGAAGAACGATGTGTTCTTCAAGCTGGTGAGCAGCAGCATTCGGGAAAGCGCCCCCGTACTATTTATCAAGCACCGCTGGCAGACCTGGATTGCTTCAGCAGCGACCGAAGCACCCAAACAGCCGTAATGTCAGGCGCGCGTTTCTCTTTTGCCATCGCGCGGGTTCGCTTCGGCAGGGTTATGCCTCATCCCAATTGAGAATCACCTTGCCCGACTGACCCGAGCGCATGGCATCGAACCCTTTCTGAAATTCATCAATGTGAAAGCGGTGGGTGATAATCGGTGACAAATCCAGTCCAGACTGAATCAGCGCCGACATCTTGTACCAGGTTTCGAACATTTCCCGTCCGTAGATACCTTTGATAAACAGCCCTTTAAAAATCACCTCTCCCCAGTCAATCGACATAGGTTCATGCGGAATACCCAGCATAGCGATGCGCCCACCGTGATTCATCGCTTTCAGCATGGCGCGAAAGGCCGATGGCGCACCCGACATCTCCAGACCGATATCAAACCCCTCGGTCATACCCAGTTCGATCATCACGTCCGCCAGATTTTCCTGCGCCACATTGACGGCGCGCGTGGCCCCCATTTTACTAGCGAGATCCAGACGGTACGCATTCACATCGGTAATCACGACATTCCTTGCACCAACGTGGCGGCATACCGCCGCCGCCATCATGCCTATCGGCCCTGCGCCGGCAATCAACACATCTTCCCCCACTAAATCGAAGGACAGTGCGGTATGCACCGCGTTGCCAAAGGGATCGAAAATGGCGGCCAGCTCATCAGAAATATTGTCGGGAATGCGAAACGCGTTGTAGGCAGGAATCACCAGATACTCCGCGAATGAACCGGGACGGTTTACCCCGACGCCGATAGCATTGCGGCATAAATGACGCCGCCCGGCACGACAGTTGCGGCAGTAGCCGCAGGTAATGTGCCCTTCGCCAGAGACCCGATCGCCAATATGAAAACCGTTAACTTCCTGACCGATAGCGACAATTTCGCCAACGTACTCATGCCCGACGACCATCGGAACGGGAATCGTCTTCTGCGACCATTCGTCCCAGTTATAGATATGCACATCTGTTCCGCAGATCGCGCTTTTGCGGATTTTAATCATGATGTCGTTATGCCCGAGCTCCGGCGTGGGCGAGTCCACCATCCAGATGCCTTCTTCCGGCCGCAATTTTGCCAATGCTTTCATGATGGTTTCCTCAGATGATCACACCCAGACGTTTGCCCACGCGGGTAAAAGCCTCGACGGCGAATTCGATTTGCTGCGGCGTATGGGCGGCCGACATTTGGGTGCGAATACGCGCCTGACCGAGGGGGACTACGGGATAGAAAAAGCCGGTGACATAAACACCTTCCCGCTGTAGCGCCTGCGCAAAATCCTGTGCCAGCTGCGCCTCACCCAACATGACGGGAATAATGGCGTGATCGGCTCCCGCTAGCGTGAACCCTGCGGCCGTCATCTTTTCACGGAACAGACGGGCATTTGCCCAGAGACGCTCACGCCGTTCTCCGCCCTGTTCCAGCAAATCCAATACCCTGAGCGACGCGGTGACAATGGCAGGGGCGAGCGAGTTGGAAAAAAGATAGGGTCGAGAACGCTGGCGCAGCCAGTCGATCACCTCATGTTTGCCCGCCGTATAACCGCCCGATGCACCACCCAGCGCTTTGCCTAGCGTCCCGGTGATGATGTCAACGCGATCCATCACTCCGCAGCGTTCATGCGTTCCGCGCCCTTGTTCGCCCACAAATCCCACCGCATGCGAATCATCCACCATCACTAACGCATCATAGCGATCCGCCAGATCGCAAATCCCCTGCAAATCTGCAATGACGCCATCCATCGAAAAAACGCCGTCGGTGGCGATCATGACGTGTCTCGCCCCTTCCGCTCTGGCCAGTTGCAGCTGTGCTTCCAGCTGGCTCATATCGTTATTGGCATAGCGGTAGCGCCGCGCCTTCGATAGCCGAATACCGTCGATGATTGAGGCATGATTGAGCGCATCGGAAATAATCGCATCCTCCGGCCCCATCAGCGTTTCAAACAGCCCACCGTTAGCATCAAAACAAGAGGAATAGAGAATCGCATCGTCCATTCCCAGAAACTCCGCCAGCTTACGCTCCAGCGCTTTATGGATATCCTGCGTTCCACAGATGAAGCGCACCGAAGCCATACCAAAACCGTGGCTGTCCAATCCGGCTTTTGCAGCGGCAATCAGCTCAGGGCTGTCCGCCAGACCAAGATAATTATTGGCACAGAAGTTGAGCAGGCGGTTGCTGTCCATCACCTCGATTTCAGCCTGCTGCGCAGAGGTAATAATGCGCTCCTCCTTGAACACGCCTTCGGTGCGTGCAGCCATAATTTGTGCAGTAAGTTGTTGATAAAACGCGGCAGGCATAGCGTCACTCTCCCATAAAAAGATTGCGTTATGGTTTTTAAGCTAGCGGATGTGGGCAGAAATGCGGGGTAAACAGTCTGAAAATGCTGGCTTCGTCACGGCCTGAATCATCTTAAAAACGTGGGAGCAACACGGGATAAATTAAGCTCTGGCTGCTTGCGGTAAAATGAAATGCTATTATAGCGGTCATAAACAGTGTGGGGCGCGGTGCCTCACCGGCAAGATTAATAAAGGTCGCGCCCATGATTATCGTTACTGGCGGTGCCGGTTTTATCGGCAGCAATATCGTAAAATCTCTGAATGACATCGGCTATCGGGACATTCTGGTTGTCGATAACCTGAAAGACGGCACCAAGTTCGCCAATCTGGTCGATCTGGACATCGCAGATTACGTGGATAAAGAAGATTTCATCGCCAGCATCGTTGCAGGTGACGATCTGGGCGATATCGATGCCGTATTCCATGAAGGCGCTTGCTCTTCCACCACCGAGTGGGATGGCAAATACATGATGGATAACAACTATCAGTATTCTAAAGACGTGCTGCACTACTGCCTCGATCGCAACATTCCGTTCCTGTATGCCTCTTCTGCCGCAACCTACGGCGGTCGCAACGATAACTTTATCGAAGAGCGTCAATACGAGCAGCCGCTGAACGTCTATGGCTACTCCAAATTCCTGTTCGACCAGTACGTGCGTGAAATTCTTCCAGAAGCTGAATCGCAGATCTGCGGTTTCCGCTATTTCAACGTCTACGGACCGCGCGAAAGCCATAAAGGCAGCATGGCGAGCGTCGCATTCCACCTGAATAACCAGATTAATCAGGGTGAGAATCCGAAGCTGTTCTCCGGTAGCGAGAACTTCCAACGTGACTTCATCTACGTCGGTGATGTCGCGGCCGTCAATCTGTGGTTCTGGCAAAACGGTGTTTCCGGCATCTTCAACTGCGGTACTGGTCGCGCCGAATCCTTCCAGGCTGTCGCGGATGCCACCCTCGCTTTCCATAAAAAAGGCAGCGTGGAATACATCGAGTTCCCTGAGAAGCTGAAAGGCCGCTATCAAGCTTATACACAAGCCGACCTCACCAATTTGCGTGCCGCAGGCTATGACAAGCCGTTCAAAACCGTCGCCGAAGGCGTGGCGGAATATATGGCCTGGCTGAACCGTACCGTTTAATCGGATAAGGATTCATAAGCGGTATGAAAATTTTGGTCATCGGCCCTTCCTGGGTCGGCGATATGATGATGTCGCACAGCCTTTATCGCACGTTGAAGGCTGAACACCCGGAAGCGGTCATTGACGTGATGGCACCAGCCTGGTGCCGTCCGCTGCTGGCACGGATGCCGGAAGTCAATCAGGCGTTAGCCATGCCGCTAGGTCACGGCGCACTGGAGCTGGGCGAACGTCGCCGTCTTGGCGTATCGCTGCGCGACGCGGGCTATGACCGCGCTTACGTGCTGCCTAACTCCTTTAAATCCGCGCTGGTCCCCTTCTTTGCCAACATTCCGCAGCGTACAGGCTGGCGTGGCGAAATGCGTTACGGGCTGCTGAACGACGTACGCGTGCTGGATAAAGCCGCATTTCCGCTGATGGTTCAGCGCTATGCTGCGTTAGCCTATGATCGTAGCCGTATTCGTCGGGCCGAAGACTTACCGCAGCCGTTACTGTGGCCACAGTTACAGGTCAATCAGGCCGAAATTGCGGACATGATGCAGGCCTTCGATCTCAGCGATGCGCGCCCCATCATCGGCTTTTGCCCCGGTGCCGAGTTCGGCCCCGCCAAACGCTGGCCGCATTATCACTATGCAGCGTTGGCACAATCACTGATCGAGCGCGGCTACCAGATAGCGCTGTTCGGTTCGGCCAATGACCGTTCGGCCTGTGACGATATCCTTCAAGGATTAACGGAAGAGGCACGACAGCATTGCGCTAATCTGGCGGGGAAAACCTCGCTGGAACAGGCGGTAGTGCTCATTGCCGCCTGCCACGCCGTCGTCAGCAACGATTCTGGGCTCATGCACGTTGCGGCGGCACTTCATCGTCCGCTTGTCGCGCTTTATGGCCCAAGCAGCCCCGATTTTACCCCGCCGCTGTCCCATCAGGCCGAGGTGATTCGCCTGATTACCGGCTATCACCGGGTGCGCAAAGGCGATGCCGAACAGGGTTACCACCAGAGTTTGATCGACATTCAGCCCGAACGCGTACTCAGCGCACTGGATAAGTATATCGTTCCAAGAAAAAGTCTCATTCCGGGAGCGGACGCATGAGAGTGCTGATTGTGAAGACATCGTCGATGGGCGATGTGCTGCATACGCTGCCCGCCTTAACCGATGCAATGCAGGCTATTCCCGGTATCCAGTTCGACTGGGTGGTTGAAGAAGGTTTCGCGCAAGTTCCCAGTTGGCACCCGGCGGTTTCTCGCGTAATTCCCGTCGCAATACGCCGCTGGCGCAAAAGCTGGTTCAGCGCTCCGATACGTCAGGAGCGTGCAGAGTTCACACGCCAGCTACGCCAGTATCGCTACGATGCGGTTATTGATGCGCAAGGGCTGATTAAAAGCGCGCTGCTGGTTACGCGACTCGCCAACGGAAAGAAGCACGGATTGGATTGCAAAAGTGCGCGTGAACCACTCGCAAGCTGGTTTTATAACTACCGCCACCCAATAAGCCGTCGGCAACATGCCGTCGAGCGCGTACGGGAGCTGTTTGCCGCCAGCCTGAACTATCGGAAACCCACCGAGCGCGGCGACTATGCGATTGCCTCGCGTTTTCTCTCCCAATCACCCGCAGACGCCAATCGCTATCTGGTGTTTCTCCACGCCACAACGCGTGATGAAAAACACTGGCCGGAAGCGCACTGGCGTGAACTGATTGCTCTATTAGCACCGAGTGGATTACGCATCAAACTCCCCTGGGGAGCGGAGCATGAGCACCAGCGCGCCTTACGGCTGGCGGAAGGCTTTCCGCATGTTGACGTCTTACCACGCTTCACGCTGCAACAGGTCGCCGAGGTATTAGCTGGCGCCAAAGTCGTCGTTTCCGTCGATACCGGTCTTAGCCACCTGACGGCAGCGCTGGATCGTCCAAATATCACCTTATATGGGCCAACCGACCCGGGGCTGATTGGCGGCTACGGGATGAATCAGGTGGTGGAAATGTCTGGTGACAATTCCATGGATACCATTTCATCCCAAACAATCTTTCAACAATTACAATCTTTTATATAACCGACGAGTTTTTGGCAATGCAGATGCATTCGAAAGAAAAACGGCTCTCCAGAGAACGCGTGAAGCGAATTCTGGTAATCAAACTACGACATTTCGGTGACGTTTTGTTGACCACCCCGCTCCTGGGGACGCTGAAACAGCATTACGAGAGTGCCCAGATTGATGTACTGGTTTATCGCGGTACAGAGGTCATGCTCTCCGGTAACCCGGCGGTTAACACCTGTTTTACGGTTGACAGGAATCTCAAACATGAAGGCATCCGTGCACAATTGCATGGCGAAAGTACGCTTTGGAAAGCGCTGAAGGCGCAACAATACGACCTGATCATCAACCTTTCCGATCAATGGCGTGCTGCGCTTTACTGTAAGTTTCTCACTTCTGGTGTCAGCATTGGCTTCAATTGGCCAAAAAGAGACAACATCTTATGGAAATCTTGCCATGATATGTTGGTTGAAACTACGCAGCATAATGATCAACATACTGTTTTAAATAACCTTTCCATCCTATCGCCTCTGAGCCTTCCTGACACGGATACCTCAGTGAATATGTGCTGGCTACCAGAAGATGAAAAGTATGTTAACCAATTACTCGAACAGCACAGCTTACCTGACTATATATTGATCCACCCAGGCGCTCGCTGGGCGTTCAAAACCTGGTCTGCACTCTCCTTCGCTGCCTTGATTGATCATCTGGCAAATCAGGGACGACGCATCGTGCTTGCTGGCGGGCCATCAGTTGAAGAATTACAGATAGCCACAACCATTCTTAATCACGTGGCAAACCCAGCGCAGGTCGTAAATCTGACCGGACAGTTGGCATTACCTCAGCTCGCGGTACTGATTGATAAAGCAACGTTATTTATTGGTGTTGATTCTGCACCTATGCACATGGCCGCTGCACGACAAACACCTTCTGTTGCGCTATTTGGCCCGAGTAACCTGAAACAGTGGCATCCATGGCAGGCACCACACACATTATTATGGGCTGGCGACTATCGCCCACTCCCCAAGCCTGAGGAAATTGATACTAATACACAGGAGCGTTACCTTGATGCCATTCCGGTCTCTGACGTGATTGCTGCAACCCGCAAATGGCTTTCCTAAACCTATTCATATGTAAATTAAGAAGACGCCAAAAAGTCGCTTTTTACACCTGTGAGATTGTATGAAACTTAATTTTTTTCCCGCGATCCTTACGGACGCCGATCAGAGAAATTTCCCTACCATTACCGCCTTCTTACTTGGGCTTTCTCTGCCGCTTTCGAATCAACTGTTGAAAGTCGCGTTGGTCCTGGCGCTCCTCTGCGTCTTGAAATACCGGGATATGAAGTATTGGCGCCAGATGATTATTCATCCGATGGTGATTCTCCCCGCATTGATGATCGGCTTATTAGCGCTATCCCTGCTCACTCATCACCATGAGGCAGGGCCTGAGATGGTCGAAAAATATAAGAAGCTGCTGTACGTCCTGCCTCTTGCTTTATTCTTTGTGCTCCAATCAGCACAGAGCAAGGCGTTATTCAGCGGCTTTCTATTGGGAAATGGTATTGTCCTTGCACTGAGTCTAGCGGGTGGTTTGTTTCATCTATTTCCTGGGCATATCGACCCTGCGAACCCGACCGTTTTTAAGCTACAGATTACTCAAAACTTTTTTATGGCCATGGCCGTATTTCTCTGGCTTGAGCGAGCCAGAATCAGCCAGGGATCTGGACGGATCGGTTACCTACTATTAGCACTAGTCGCTTGCTGCAACATACTGTTTATGGTGCAAGGTAGAATCGGATACATCGCCCTTATTGCAGGTATTGGCGCTTGGGCATTGCTCTCTCTGAAACCGCGTCAGGCACTGCTCGCAATAGGCTCTGGCGTTGTCGTCATTTGCCTGTTATTTACGATTCCTAACCGTGCAGCCGAACGAATTACGCTTGGCGTCCACGAAATACAAAACTGTCTACAGCAAAAAACGGGCGATGCGTATTCTGCTTGTGACAGTTCAATGGGGCAACGGACCGCGTTTATTTTACAGGCGACGCAATTAATTGAGCAGGCTCCGCTGCTGGGCAATGGCGCAGGAAGCTTCTGGTATCACAACCCAGAAACAGGTTACAGCGTAAATAACCCACACAACCAGTATTTACTGGAAACGATACAGAATGGTGCCGTAGGCCTTATCATCTTCTTACTCTGGATGGCCAATTTTGCTCTCGCCGCCTGGAAACAACCTTCTCGAGAGAAAAGCATTTTTATTACTCTTCTGGTCATTTATTTAAGTGGTAATCTCTTTAACTCATTCCTTTTGGACTCAACGGAAGGGCACCTGTTTGTAATTCTGACTGCGCTCCTTCTGGCGAAGCATATTCCGCTTGTGCAACGTAAGAAAAATGAATCACCACAGCCCAGCAGGCCATCATAGTTACGTCAGAATAGCGTTACGCTAGAATCATGCTGCTCACCCAATGGCACTTAAAAATCTCGGTGCCATTGGGTTCAACGCTTAGACGGCAAGAGAACACCTCTCTCGTCTGTATCATCATTTTCAACACCATAGGGCATATAGTGAACGCGCATAAACGTTTATCCGTCGTCATGATTACCAAAAATGAAACGGAACTGATCGCCGATTGCCTAAAGTCTGTCTCGTGGGCAGATGAAATTATTGTCGTTGATTCTGGCAGCACAGATAACACGGTAGAGATCGCGCATCAATATGGTGCAAAAGTCCATCAGCACGACGATTGGCCAGGGTATGGCAAACAGCGGCAACGCGCGCAGAACTATGCCAGCGGTGATTATATTTTCATGATTGACGCTGACGAACGAGTGACACCTGAGCTACGGCAATCAATCGAATCCGTGCTTACTGCCTCGGACACTGGCGCTAATACGGTTTACTGCTGCTCACGACGCAATTTTTTCCTTGGTCGTTTTATGAAACATAGCGGATGGTATCCCGACAAGGTTATCCGCCTCTATGCAAACCAGCACTACCATTATAATGACAACAGCGTGCACGAGTCTCTTGACTATGGTTCAGCCACATTGAGCCATCTATCAGGCGATTTATTACATTTAACCTGCCGAGACTTCGCCGTTTTTCAACAGAAACAGCTGCGCTATGCTTCAGCATGGGCGGAAGAACGGCACCGCCAGGGAAAAAAATGTCGCTACCTGAGTATCCTTACGCATACTGCTTCGGCATTCTTAAAAACCTGGGTATTACGTGCGGGGTTTTTGGATGGGAAATACGGTTTTCTACTCGCAATTATTAATGCGCAGTACACATTCAATAAATACGCTGGGTTATGGTCCCGTAATAATATAAAGTTGTGAGGAATGGGTGATACCACCAAACGTAGCCTTATCCTCACGAACCCGATAAAATCATCCCAGCGATAACCGATAACAGTAAACCTTATGCTACAAACTCTCTACACCATTATCCTGTACCTCATCCAACCGTTGATTTGGCTTCGCCTGTGGCTTCGTGGCCGCAAGGCTCCTGCCTATCGTCGGCGCTGGGGTGAACGTTACGGCTTTTGTGCAGAGAAGGTTAAACCAGACGGTATCATGCTGCATTCGGTGTCGGTGGGTGAAACGCTGGCCGCCATTCCCTTAGTGAGAGCGCTGCGCCATCGTTATCCCAATCTGCCGATCACGGTGACAACCATGACGCCAACCGGTTCCGAACGCGTGCGTTCAGCGTTTGGCGACACGGTCTATCACGTTTACCTGCCTTATGATTTACCCTGTGCCCTGAAGCGCTTTTTTGACCAGGTTCGTCCGAAAATCGTCATTATTATGGAAACCGAGCTGTGGCCAAATCTGATCGCGGAACTGCATAAACGCGACATTCCGTTGGTTATTGCGAATGCTCGACTGTCAGAACGCTCTGCTGCGGGTTATAAAAAAATCGGAAAGCTCATGCGCCATATCTTGCGGCGCATTACCCTCGTCGCTGCGCAGAATCAGGAGGACGGGAATCGATTTATCGATCTTGGTCTGAAGCGCTCCAGCCTGAAAGTGACCGGCAGCCTCAAGTTTGATATTTCCGTGACGCCAGAGCTGGCGGCACGAGCTATTACATTACGTCGACAATGGGCACCACACCGTCCGGTATGGATAGCCACCAGTACGCACGAAGGTGAAGAAGCGATCGTTCTGGCCGCTCACCGACAGCTGCTTGCCACCTACCCTGACTTACTCCTCATTCTTGTGCCTCGCCACCCAGAACGTTTCTCCACCACGCAGGCGCTGACAGAGAATCTGGGGTTCACCTACACACTGCGCAGCAGTGGTGAACAGCCTCCTGCAAACACGCAGGTCGTCATTGGGGACACAATGGGCGAGCTGATGCTGTTATACGGCATCGCCGATCTGGCTTTTGTCGGTGGAAGCTTGGTTGAACGAGGCGGGCATAATCCGCTAGAAGCGGCAGCGCATGCTATCCCGGTATTGATGGGGCCACACACGTTCAATTTTAAAGACATCTGCAACAAACTCGATCAGGCCGACGGACTGATCACCGTGACCGATGCAGACTCACTTGGAAAAGAAGTCGGGAAACTGCTCGCTGACGAAGACTATCGTCTTTACTATGGTCGACATGCCGTGGAAGTGTTACACCAAAACCAGGGTGCACTACAGATGCTGCTTACGCTACTGGAACCTTATTTACCCCAGCGGACACAGTAAAACAGCGCTACCAAGACAGCGAATGAAGGGCTGACGTGATGACAACCAAAGCGATTTATCCTGGAACGTTCGATCCGCTAACCAATGGTCATTTGGATCTGCTGACGCGTGCATCACGACTGTTCGACCATGTGGTGCTGGCCATCGCTGCCAGCCCGAGCAAGCATACGCTTTTCACTCTGGATGAACGCGTAGCGCTGGCAAAGGGTGCGACACAGCATTTATCGAACGTCGAAGTCGTCGGTTTCAGCGATCTTATGGTGCACTTCGCACAACAGCAAAAAGCCAATATTCTTGTGCGGGGTTTGCGAGCCGTTGCCGATTTCGAATATGAACTCCAGCTCGCAAAAATGAATCACCACCTGATGCCTACTCTCGAAAGCGTGTTCCTGATGCCATCAGAAGAGTGGTCGTTTATTTCATCTTCTCTGGTCAAAGAAGTGGCTCGCCACGGCGGTGACGTCTCGCACTTCTTACCCGATGCCATCGTTAGTGCCTTACTGGACAAACTATCAAAGAAGATGTAGAGGCATTATTTTTTCTTTGAATATTGGTAAACCGTAAAATAAAAACGCAAGGCATACCAAAAATCATTAAATGACGTCATTCCTTTAAATAAATTCCCACCAATACCCGTAGAGATAAATTTTTCAGCTAGCTGTTGCCGGATAGCAGGCGATGATATTTTTTTACGCAGAAGCCCAAAGAAATGACGACTCTCTCGATTGGCATGACGAGTTAACGCTTTATTTAAAGTAACGTTATCTTTTTTCTGAGTCGCGAGAGAAATCAGCCCCTGCATGATATCAATATAGCTGTTTGCTCTGCGGGTTATTTTCTCAATTGATGATGACTTTGTTATCGAATGCGTATTACCAACGCGATAACCATAACTCATCTTTTCACAGAAACCGACTCGCTTAGTTACCAGCGCTAAATTCGCCGTCCATAGAATGTCTTCATGCATCATATCTGGAATAAAGCTTAAATTGTTCAATGAGATAATATTGCGACGTATGAGCTGCAACCAGGCAAAGTGGCACCATTCATTATGTTTTACACCCCGAATAATCCATTCATCGCCGCTGATTACCTCACCCCATGGCTGCTTCGTCTGAATTGGTTCTTTTACTTCTTGTTCCGGATTTTCATTAAACTTGAAGCCATTACCTATCAAGAGATCGAGACGTTGTTCCTTAGCTTTTTCGAGCCATGTTGATAGCGTATCTTTTTCCAACCAGTCATCGCCATCAACAAATGCAATCCACTCTCCATTCGCGTGCCGAATCCCTGTATTTCTCGCTTCCGACAATCCTTTATTTTCCTGGCTTACAACAATCAAATTCGTAGCCGATTTGCTTATCTCATTTAATTTCACAAGGCTGCCATCGGTGGAACCATCATTGACTGCAATAATTTCAAAAGAGACATTATCCTGAGCAAGCAACGATGAAAAAAGAGGCTCGATAAACTCTTCGCAGTTATATATCGGAACAATGACGCTGATATCCACACGACTCATAATGCCCTCTGAAAATTTTTATATTTAGGCTATAACACTGAAAAAGAAAAATAGGATTACTTCTGGCAGCGACGACAGAAAAACGTGCTGCGCTGCCCATGCTTCGCGGTTTCGATCAATGTTCCGCATGTCCGACAAGGTTCACCGTTGCGGCCATAGACTCGCAGCTCCTGCGCGAAATACCCGGGTTTACCGTCTGATTGCAAAAAGTCACGCAGTGTTGTGCCCCCCTGCTCAATCGAAAGCTGTAGCACCTGTTTAATCACGTCCACCAATACGGTTGCGTCATTTTCATTTAGCGATCCAGCGGCTCTGTCAGGATGGATACCCGCAGCAAACAGCGATTCGCTCGCGTAAATATTGCCTACGCCAACGACGACTTTGTTATCCATAATCCATTGTTTGATTGCCGTCCTTTTACCGCGTGAGGCCTGATAGAGATAATCCGCAGAGAATTCCGCCTCTAAGGGCTCAGGGCCCAAGTGCGCCAATACAGAACAAGTTTCAGGATTATCCGTCCACAGCCAGGCACCAAAACGTCGTGGATCGGTGTAACGCAGCACCTTACCGCTGTCCATCACCAAATCAACATGATCGTGTTTCTCCGGCTCGCTATATTCCGGCAACACCCGCAGGCTGCCAGACATGCCGAGATGCACAATAATCCAGCCGCGAGTGAGCTCAATCAGCAGATATTTTGCCCGCCGACGCACACTGAGCACCGGTTCATCGCTCAGAGAGAGAATCTCAGCCGATACCGGCCAGCGCAGGCGCGAGTTCCTCACTTCAGCATAAAGGATGGTGTGATCGACAAGATACGGTGAAATTCCCCGACGACTGGTTTCAACCTCAGGTAATTCAGGCATGTGCGTCTCCCGATAAAGGTGGCTACGTTAGCATAAACAGCAGGATACCCTCTGTGACAGCACGCAAGACAGGGGATACGGAGTCACTGCTGGCGTATTTTATCCACAGTATTTAACACAAAACCGTTAAATCAAATCGACATGCTGGCTGGCATGTGGCGAAAAAAAACCCGACCAAGGCCGGGTTTTCATCAAGAAGCAAAAATTACTTAATTTTAGCTTCTTTGTAGAGAACGTGCTGACGGACAACTGGATCGAATTTCTTCAGTTCCAATTTTTCCGGCTTAGTACGTTTGTTCTTCGTAGTGGTATAGAAGTGACCAGTACCAGCAGAAGAAACCAGCTTGATCTTCTCGCGAACACCCTTAGCCATGATTCAGTTCCTTAATACTTTTCACCACGGGCACGCAGATCGGCCAGAACCGTCTCAATACCCTTCTTATCAATAACACGCATACCTTTAGCAGATACACGCAGTGTTACAAAGCGCTTCTCGCCTTCAACCCAAAAACGGTGTGAATGCAGGTTCGGCAGAAAACGGCGTTTGGTCGCATTCAGTGCGTGGGAACGGTTGTTCCCGGCCACCGGACGCTTGCCAGTAACTTGGCAGACTCGGGACATGTCTATTCTCCAAAAATCAAATCAGCTCGAGCTTCGTATAGGGTTTGGCCGCCTCGTCAGGCTTTAGAGCCCATCTCAGCAACTTCACTGAAAAGACTCTGTCATCAGGATAAACCTGCTGAGATAGGCTCTTAACGCCACACCCAAGATTCTCAAAGGTGGCGTAGTATACGCTCTGAAGCGTAAGTGCTCAAGTCCCGAACAGCTAAAGATCCCATTGGATCGCGGAAATATCTGTTAAATCCAGCCGCGCTCGGCAAAAGAAACGTATTCGCCGTGCCCAATAACCAAATGATCGAGCACGCGGATCTCCATTAACAGACAGGCTTTAACAATCTGTTCGGTTATCGCACGGTCAGCCTGACTCGGCTCCGCTTTTCCCGACGGATGATTATGCGCCAGTATTAGCGCGGCAGCATTTGCTTTTAGCGCTTCACGCACAATTTCACGCGGGTGGACTTCCACGCTGTTAATCGTACCAACAAACATCTCCTGATGGCGAATAACGTGGTGCTGATTGTCCAAAAATAGAACTAAAAAAACTTCACGCTCACGCCGGGACAACAGCAACTGCAAATATTGACCGGTCGCTTCCGGGTTCAGCATGGCGTCCTCTTTCGCCAGGCGAGAGAAAAATAGTCGCCGCGACAGCTCTGCGATCGCCTTGAGCTGCGTATATTTTGATATCCCCACGCCTCTGGCACGATGAAACGCTGACTGGTCGGCCGCCATCAGTTGATAGAGCGAGCCAAACTGCGCCAGTAAATCCTCTGCCAACTGCATCACATGCACGCCCGGCAACCCCGTGCGCAAAAAAATCGCCAGCAATTCGACATCCGTTAGTGATTCCGCCCCTAAACGCACCAGTTTTTCACGCGGTGCCAATCCCTTTTCCCAGCCCATCACCTTCTCCCTATACCGCTCGACGGCATCATGTCACGCCCGTAAAAACCGGACGACACCGGTGATAAAAGGCTGCGAAGCGCTTCGCAATCTTCTTAGGGGAACCACGGTAACCACCTTAAGATTCCTATCTGACTGCAAGGTTATGGTAAAATGGCGCATCTTCTGACTTTCAATCGGACCATGATGATGACGGAATTTTCCAGCCTGAATGCACTCTCCGGCAAACGAATCGTGCTGGGTATCAGCGGCGGCATCGCCGCGTATAAGTGCCCGGAACTGGTGCGACGCCTGCGCGATGGCGGAGCCGACGTCCGAGTTGTCATGACCTCTGCCGCTAAAGCTTTCATCACGCCGCTGACGCTGCAAGCCGTCTCCGGCTACTCGGTATCAGACGATCTGCTTGACCCCGCGGCGGAAGCCTCAATGGGCCACATCGAGCTGGGAAAATGGGCTGATTTAGTCATTCTCGCCCCGGCGACTGCCGATCTGATCGCACGAGTCGCCGCCGGCATGGCGAATGACTTGCTAACCACGATCTGTCTGGCGACATCCGCCCCTATCGCCGTTGTCCCTGCGATGAATCAGCAGATGTATCGCGCAGAGCCCACGCAGGACAACCTACGCACGCTGGCCGCGCGTGGTTTACCGATCTGGGGACCGGATAGCGGCAGTCAGGCGTGTGGCGATGTTGGGCCGGGCCGCATGATCGACCCAATGGAGATTGTCGGGCTGGCGCAGCGTCATTTTTCTGCCATCAACGATCTGCAACATCTGAACATTCTGGTCACCGCCGGGCCGACGAGAGAAGCGCTGGATCCCGTTCGCTTTGTCACCAACCACAGTTCCGGGAAAATGGGCTTTGCTATCGCACAGGCCGCGGCTGCGCGTGGTGCGAATGTCACACTGGTAAGCGGCCCTGTTTCGCTCGCCACACCGCAGGGCGTCACACGTATTGACGTCGGCAGCGCATTGGAGATGGAGCACGCGGTAATGGCACACGCGGCCCAGCAGCACATTGTTATTGGCTGTGCGGCGGTTGCCGACTACCGCGCCAAACACATTGCCGATGAGAAGATAAAAAAACAGAATCAGCAGGGCGATGAAATGACTCTCACTCTGGTCAAAAATCCAGATATCATCGCCGGTGTCGCCGCCATGACGAAAAATCGTCCTTATGTTGTCGGGTTTGCTGCCGAAACCCAGAATGTGGAAGAATACGCCCGGCAAAAACTGGCGCGTAAAAAACTGGATCTGATTTGCGCGAACAACGTCTCTCTTTCCGGGCATGGTTTTAACAGTGAAACCAATGCGTTACACCTTTTTTGGCAAGATGGAGACACGCCGTTGCCGCAGTGCGACAAGCGTCTTCTTGGCCAAAAATTAATCGACGAGATTATCAGCCGTTATGATGAAAAAAATCGACGTTAAGATTGTTGACCCACGCGTTGGGCAGCAATTCCCGTTACCAACCTATGCCACACCGGGTTCTGCCGGGCTCGATCTGCGTGCCTGTCTGGATCAGGCGATTGAACTCAAAGCAGGGGAAACCACGCTTATTCCAACCGGGCTGGCGATTCACATTGCCGATACCGGGCTGGCGGCGGTTATCCTGCCCCGCTCCGGACTGGGCCACAAGCACGGCGTGGTGCTGGGGAACCTGGTGGGGCTGATTGATTCGGACTACCAGGGACAGCTGATGGTTTCCGTCTGGAACCGTGGTCAACAGACGTTCACGGTTGAACCGGGCGAGCGCATCGCACAGATGGTTTTTGTGCCCGTCGTTCAGGCCGAATTTAATCTGGTCGAAGATTTCGTCGGCAGCGAACGTGGAGAAGGCGGCTTCGGCCACTCCGGCCGTAGCTAACGCGCTCCAGCCACCCATAGTGTAAAAAATTCCTATAAGCCACAGCGCCTATCTATCCAAAAGGAAATGGCTACTGTGGCGCTAACGGGTGCTTGTCAGTCAAATATTTAGCAAGGGTCTTTTCAGACATGGCAGAAAAAGAAAATACGAAAAGGAATCGCCGCGAGGAAATTTTGCAGGCGCTGGCGCAGATGCTGGAATCCAGCGACGGCAGCCAACGCATCACCACAGCAAAACTGGCTGCGAATGTTGGCGTGTCCGAAGCGGCGCTCTACCGGCATTTCCCCAGTAAAACGCGGATGTTTGATAGCCTGATTGAATTTATTGAGGACAGCCTGACCACCCGCATTAACCTGATTCTGCAAGACGAAAAAGAAACGTTTAATCGTCTGCGTCTGATTTTGCTGCTTATTTTAGGGTTTGCGGAACGGAATCCGGGGCTGACCCGCATCATGACAGGCCATGCACTGATGTTTGAACAGGATCGCTTGCAAGGGCGTATTAACCAGCTGTTTGAGCGTATTGAATCGCAGCTGCGTCAGGTATTGCGCGAGCACAAGCTACGCGATGGCAAAGGTTTCCAGCATGATGAAACGCTGCTAGCCAGCCAGCTGTTAGCGTTTTGCGAAGGGATGCTGTCGCGCTTCATTCGTTCTGAATTCCGCTATCGTCCGACGCAGGAATTCGACACCCGCTGGCCGCTGCTGGCCGCACAGTTGAACTAAACACCACGATTAAAGCCCGCCAGACATCTCTGGCGGGCTCCTGACTCACAACATTAAACCCCGAACTGCTCACGATAGGCTTTCACCGCATCCAGATGCGCTGCCATTTCTGGTTTTTCCGCCAGATAGGCGATCAAATCCGTTAACGTAATAATCGAAATCACCTTGCACTGATAGTCACGTTCCACTTCCTGAATCGCGGACAGTTCAGCGCGGCCGCGTTCCTGACGATCCAGTGCAATCATCACACCCGCCAGCGTCGCCCCGTGTGCACCGATGATCTCCATCGATTCGCGAATCGCCGTCCCGGCCGTAATCACGTCATCCACCAGCATCACCCGGCCCTGTAACGGGCTACCGACCAGGCTGCCGCCCTCACCGTGATCTTTAGCTTCTTTGCGGTTGAAGCAGTACGGCAGGTCACGATCGTGATGTTCTGCCAGCGCGACAGCAGCGGTAGTCGCAATCGGAATGCCTTTGTAAGCCGGCCCAAACAGCAGATCGAACTCCACGCCAGAATCAACCAAGGCTTCCGCATAAAAACGCCCCAGTAAGGCCAGGTCACGCCCGGTATTAAACAGCCCGGCGTTAAAGAAATAGGGACTGATACGCCCGGATTTCAGGGTGAACTCGCCAAACTTCAATACCTGCTTGCTGAGTGCAAACTCAATAAACTGGCGCTGGTAGGCTTTCATTACGGCATCTCCTCGTCTTCAAATATAAAAAAAGCGACCAATTGGTCGCTTATAAAATCAATCGATTAAGGCCGCTTTCTGCGCCTGAACGATGGTATCAATTCCCCCTCGGGCTAGCGCCAGCAGGGTGAGTAATTCTTCGTGGCTGAACGGCTCGCCTTCGGCCGTCCCTTGCACTTCAATCATGCGACCGTCTTCGGTCATGACCACATTCATGTCGGTTTCCGCAGCGGAATCTTCCACGTATTCCAGATCGCACAGCGCTTCGCCGTTCACGATGCCGACGGACACGGCGGCGATCATGCCTTTCATCGGATTCTTTTTCAGCTTACCCTTGGCAACCATCTGGTTCAGCGCGTCGGCCAGCGCCACACAGGCACCAGTGATGGACGCCGTACGCGTGCCGCCGTCCGCCTGCAAGACATCACAGTCGAGCGTAATGGTGTATTCGCCGAGCACTTTCAGGTCGATTGCCGCACGCAGGGAACGCGCAATCAGGCGCTGAATCTCCAGCGTCCGGCCGCCCTGCTTACCTTTGGCGGCTTCACGCGAGTTACGGCTGTGCGTCGCACGCGGCAGCATGCCGTATTCGGCGGTGACCCATCCTTGTCCCTGGCCTTTCAGAAAGCGCGGAACACCCTCTTCTACCGTGGCATTGCATAACACTTTGGTATCGCCAAATTCGACTAAAACGGAACCTTCAGCGTGTTTCGTGTAATGACGGGTGAATGTAAGGGGGCGTACTTGCTGTGCACTTCGGCCTGTTGGGCGCATGGCTCATCTCCGGTGGGTCAATGAAAACTGCCGCGCATTATACACGAAATCGCTCACGTTGCGGGAAAGCGGCATCAGAAAGCCATACCTCAAACTTATGGTATAACCTGAGGTTATACCCTACTGATGAACAAGTATTCGTCAGTGATGATGCATCATGAAATAGTCCGTTCATCCCCTGAGCGTTGATGAGAAAAAATCATGATGCGGCATATGCAAATTGAAACGGTCAATCTGCCACTAGCCCGTCCTATGGCGGCTGAAAACGGGACGCGTCGCGCGGTTACCGTTATCCGCGTCGCGTTGGAAGAAAAAGGATTTATTGGACAAGGCGAATGTACGCCAGTCGCCCACTATGGCGAGTCCGCCGACAGCGTATGTCGCCAGCTCTCTGCGGTCCGTGAGGCAATAGAACACGGCCTGACCATCGAACAGCTCCAGAAAGATTTATCACCGGGTGCGGCCAGAAATGCGCTGGACTGCGCCCTGTGGCGGCTCAACACCGCATTGGAAAAACAGACGCTGTGGCAGCGCATCGGCATTCATCCCCCCACATCCGTGGTCTGTGCGCAAACGTTGGCGCTCGACAGCGTGGAGAGAATGGCCGCCGCCGCCTCCAATGCCGTTTCCCACGGCGCTCTACTGCTGAAAATCAAACTGGATCGCGAGCTGATTCTGGAAAAGGTCGCCGCCATTCGTGCCGCCGCGCCCAACGCCAGATTGATTATCGATGCGAGAGCGAGCTGGAGCGGGCTGGATTTACATAGCCTGTCTACCGCTCTGCAGCCTTATCAGGTCGCCATGATTGAGCAACCGCTTCCCGTCGGTAAAGACGAGGATTTACAGCGGTTCTCTCACCCGATTCCGATCTGCGCGGACGAAAGCTGTCGCCACAGCGGAGACATCGTCGGGCTGCGCCGTCGTTACGACATGATCAATATCAAGCTGGACAAGTGTGGCGGGCTAACCGAAGCGCTGGCGATGGTGCGCGAAGCCCACTTTCACGGCCTGCGCATTATGGTCGGCTGCACGCTGGGCTCGTCAATGGCGATGGAAGCCGCCCTGCCCGTCGCCGCCGATGCCGAGCACGTCGATCTCGACGGCCCTATCTGGCTGGCCGCCGACAGTTCGCCTTATCTGACCTACAACCTTGGCCGAATTTGGCTATGACGCCATTAACCGCAGTAACCCTAAATCATCAACCGGAGTGACCATGACGGATATCATGCACGCGGGTGCCGCCACAGCACCCGGTAACGCCCCCAGGCCTGTACTGGAAATCGACGATCTGAGCGTCAGCTTTAGCGGCCGTTCCGGCACGCATCAGGCGCTAAAAGGCATTTCCTTTACAGTGAATAAAGGGGAAGTGGTCGCCGTGGTCGGCGAAAGTGGTTCAGGCAAGTCCGTAACATCACTCGCCGTGATGGGGCTGCTGGCGGACTCTGCCAACATCGAACGTGGTGCGCTCCGTTTCACCGCACGCGACGGCAAGCAGCATGACCTGCTGAGCATGAAAGCAGAAGCGCGTCGTAAGCTGCGCGGCCGCGATCTCGCCATGATTTTTCAGGAACCGATGACTTCGCTTAATCCGGTACTGAAAGTCGGCGATCAGCTCACCGAAGCGCTGCTTGACCACAAAATTTGCGATGCCGCCAGCGCGGACAAAAAAGCCCGTGAGCTGCTGCACAAGGTGCGCATCGCAGACGTCGATCGCGTGATGAAAAGCTACCCGCACTCGCTGTCCGGCGGGATGCGCCAGCGTGTGATGATTGCACAGGCGCTGGCCTGCGATCCGCAGCTGTTGATTGCCGATGAACCGACCACTGCGCTGGACGTCACCGTGCAGGCACGTATTCTGCAAATCCTGCGTGACCTGCAACAGCAGAGCGACATGGCGGTGCTGTTTATCACCCACGACATGGGCGTGGTGGCGGAAATCGCCGATCGCGTGGTGGTGATGTACCGCGGCGAGATCGTCGAACAAGGCACCGTCGAACAGATTTTTGCCGCACCGCAACATCCTTATACCCAATCGCTGCTGGCTGCTGTACCGAAGCTGGGCGACATGCGCGATAGCCTCTGGCCAAAGCGTTTCCCTTTACTGGGACAGGCTGCCGATCCGGAAGAGAGTGAGCAGGTTACCGCCCGCTATGACGCCGAGCCGCTGTTGGATATTCGCGGGCTGAGCGTGTATTACCCCATGCGCAGCGGGATTTTATCCACCATCACTCACCACGTTCATGCAGTAGAGCAGATTGATTTCAACGTCTGGCCGGGCGAAACGCTGGCTATCGTCGGGGAAAGCGGCTGCGGCAAGTCCACCACCGGACGCGCCCTGCTGCGTCTGGTACAGAGCCAAGCCGAAAGCATTCATTTTCAGGGCAACGAGATTTCCCAGATGAAAGAGCGGGATTTCCAGCCGCTGCGCCGGGAAATGCAGATGGTGTTTCAAGACCCGTACGCCTCGCTCAACCCGCGTCTGACGGTTGGCTTCACCATCGCCGAACCACTGCTGCTGCACGGGCTGGTGAAATCGCTGGAAGAAGCGACACCGCAGGTGCAGGCGCTGTTAAAAAGCGTCGGTTTGCTGCCAGAGCACGCGCGCCGTTATCCGCATGAGTTTTCCGGTGGGCAGCGTCAGCGTATCGCGATTGCCCGCGCGATGGCGCTACAGCCGCAGGTCATCATTGCTGACGAAGCCGTTTCGGCGCTCGATGTGTCGATTCAGGCGCAGGTCGTCAACCTGATGATGGATCTCCAGAAGAAAACCGGCGTGTCGTGGATTTTCATCTCGCACGATATGGCGGTTGTCGAGCGCATCGCCAACCGCGTCGCGGTGATGTACCTCGGCCAGATCGTGGAAATCGGCCCGCGCCAGTCGGTGTTTAACGATCCACAGCATCCGTATACCCGCCGCCTGTTGGCTTCGGTTCCGATTGCCGATCCAACCCGTCGCGGCGCACGCCAGTTTGACGACAGCGAAATCCCCTCACCCTTGCGTAAAGCAGGCGAGGCCGTCGCCAAAACGCGCTACCGAGAGGTCGCGCCGCAGCACTGGGTCGCCGACAACGAATCGGCCGCCTGAAACACGATGCCATGACAATAAAATAGTCATAAAAAAACAACGCATTAAAAAACACAACACACGTTCATAGCTGACCAGGAGAGAAACCATGAAGCCATTCGTTCGCCGCTCTGCCGTTGCCCTCGGGCTCTCACTGTGTCTGGCGGCTGTCGCCCAGGCGCAAGACCTTCGCATTTCCATCTATGCCGATATCACCGGACTCGACCCGCACGATACCTCGGACACGCTGAGCTACTCCATTCAGAGCGGCATCTTCGAGCGTCTGTTCCAGTTCGATAATAAAATGAAGCTGGTGCCGCGTCTGGCGACGGGCTACACCAGTAACGACACTGCCACCGAGTTCGTCATTACGCTGCGCGAAGGCATCACCTTCCAGGACGGCGCGCCGTTCAACGCCGACGCCGTTAAAGCTAACCTCGACCGTCTGGCCGATCAGAGCAAAGGCTTAAAGCGCAACAGCCTGTTTAACATGGTGCAAAGCGTCACCGTACTGTCGCCGACGCAGGTCAAAATCGAGCTGAACAAATCCTTCGGTGCTTTTGTGAACACGCTGGCGCACCCGTCTGCCGTCATGCACAGCCCGGAAGCACTGAAAAAATACCCAGACGAAGCACAGCTGCGCGTGAACCCGGTCGGTACTGGCCCGTTCAAGTTCACCGAATGGCAGCAGGGTAAAGACGTGAAGCTGGTGAAATTCGACAACTACTGGCAGAAAGGCTGGCCGAAAGTCGACAGCGTGACCTTCTACCCAACGCCGGAAGATTCCACCCGCGTGGCGTCACTGAAATCCGGTCAGGTGGATGCCGTTTATCCGCTGCCTTCCGATCTGATCGGCACCGTACAAAACGACAGCAAGCTGGCGATTCAGCGCGACCCGAGTATTTATCAATTCTGGCTGGCGATGAACAACCTGCGTCCGCCACTGAACGATATCCGCGTGCGTCAGGCACTTAACTACGCGATCAACCGCGATATCTGGCTGAAAGTCGGCTTTGCCGGCATGGGCGTTCCTGCCTCTTCTGCGATGGCACCGGACGTGCAGTTCTTCGCCCGCCAGAGCTCGCCGAACTACACCTATAACCCAGAAAAAGCCAAGGCGCTGCTGAAAGAAGCGGGCTACGCCAACGGCCTGAGCCTGAAACTGTGGACGACGAACCGCACCGACTACATCCGTAGCGCGCAGTTCTTCAAGCAGCAGTTAGAGCAAGTCGGTATCAAGGTTACCGTTACCCCGATGGATTCCGGGATGCGTAACGCCAAGCTGTTCGGTGTTAAAGATCCGAAAGACGCCGAATTTGACCTGTTCTACAACGGCTGGTCTCCGTCTACCGGTGATGCTGACTGGGCACTGCGTCCGTTGTTCGCGACAGAGTCCTGGGTTCCGGTTGCGTATAACGTCTCCTACTACAGCAATTCGGTAACGGATAAAGCGATTACCGCTGGGTTGGCGACGGCCGATGCCGACAAACGTGCCGCCGCTTACGCGGATGCACAGCGTCAGATTTGGCAGGATGCACCAGTGGTCTTCTTGGGCTCGCCGGACAACGTTGTCGGCAAAACCAAGAACCTCGACGGCGTCTACATGCTGGCTGATGGCTCACTGATCTTCGATCAGGCTGAATTTAAGTAATCGGTCAGGGAGAACGCCATGTTTGCTTATATCGTCCGACGTTTGCTGGAAATGATCCCGGTTCTGCTGGTGGTCTCCCTGTTAGTGTTCGGTTTTATAAAACTGCTGCCGGGTGACCCGGCACGTATTTACGCCGGTGCTGACGCGACCATTGAGGCGGTGGAAGCCGCCCGTCAGCAGTTAGGATTGAACGACCCGCTGCCGCAGCAGTATGTCCACTGGCTCGGCGGCCTGTTCAGTGGCGATCTGGGTGTGACGTACCGCACCCAGCAGCCGGTTATCGACGTCATCAGCAAGAGCTTTATGCCCACCATGTGGCTAGCGCTGGCGGGCTTTGTCTGGTCGGTGCTGCTCGGTCTGCTGATCGGCGTGGTGTCCGCGCTCAAGCGGGGCAAATGGCAGGACTGGACGCTGATGAGCTTCGCAGTCGGCGGGATTTCCATGCCGCCGTTCTGGCTCGGCCTGTTGCTGATTCAGTTTGTCGCCATGCCGTTCGGCGTCTTTTCCGTCAGCGGCTTCAATCAGCCCAGCGACATCATTCTGCCCGCGCTAACGCTCGGGGCATCGGTAGCGGCCGTCATGGCACGCTTTACCCGCTCCGCGTTTCTGGAGGTCGCACAGGAAGACTACGTCCGCACCGCTCGCTCCAAGGGGCTGCGCAATCGGCTGGTCACCTGGAAGCACGTGATGCGTAACGCGCTGATTCCAGTCATCACCATGCTGGGGCTGCAATTTGGCTTCCTGCTCGGTGGCTCCATTGTGGTTGAAAGCGTGTTTAGCTGGCCGGGTCTGGGCTGGCTGCTGATTGAATCAATCAAGACGCAGGATCAGCCGGTCATTCAGGCGCTGGTAATGCTGTTCGTGTTTGAATTTATTGTCATTAACCTGTTGGTCGACCTGCTGTACGCGGTGGTCAATCCGGCGATTCGCCTACGTTAGGAGACACGATGAACCTTCCTCCCGAACCCGTCGTGGCCGTTGCCACGCTTGATGAAGAGACGATACGTTCGCCGTGGCGCGATTTCGTTCAGGTCTTTATCCGTAACCCGATGGCGCTAATTTCCAGCGGCTTCGTCCTGCTGCTGGTTGTGGTCGCCATTTTCGCCCCCTGGCTGGCACCGTGGAACCCAATGGAGCCCGACTGGATGGCGCTGGCTTCTCCACCTTCAGCAGCACACTGGATGGGCACCGACGATCTCGGGCGCGATGTAATGAGCCGTATCATCTACGGTGCTCGCATCTCGCTGTATATCGGTATTTTCTCCGTCACGCTGGGTATGCTGGTCGGCATCGTGCTCGGCCTGCTGGCAGGCTACTACGGCCGCTGGGTCGATACGCTGATCATGCGCGGTTCCGACGTGCTGTTCGCCTTTCCCGGCATGCTGCTGGCAATTGCGGTCGTCGCGATCCTCGGCCCCGGCCTGAATAACGTGATTATCGCCGTCGCCGTCTTCAGCGTACCGGTCTTCGCCCGCATCGTGCGTGCCTCTACGCTGTCGCTGAAGCAGGCAGCCTATGTGGAAGCGGTACGCTGCGCCGGTGCGCCGGATCGCATCGTGCTGATGCGCCACATCCTGCCCGGCACGCTGCCTAACGTGATTGTCTATTTCACCATGCGTATCGGTACCAGCATCCTGACCGCGGCAGGCCTGAGCTTCATCGGCCTTGGCCCGGAGCCGGACGTACCGGAATGGGGCAATATTCTGGCGATGAGCCGCAGCCTGATGATGGCAGGCGCCTGGCACGTCAGCGTGTTCCCGGGTCTGGCGATCTTCTTCACCGTGCTGGCGTTTAACCTGCTTGGGGATGCGCTGCGTGATACGCTCGATCCCAAACTGAAAAGCTGAGGAAGGCGATCACCAGATGAACGACTATCAACAGCAGCAGCAGGCGCTGTTGCTACAACGCTGGAAAACGACGCGGCAGTTGGGTACGCCGCGCTCGGCTAGCGGAACGCATAACAGCATTAGCGATGTGGCAGGCGTACGCGTCGGCCACTGCACATTGGCGGCAGGCGAAGTGCAAACCGGCGTCACGGCGATTATACCGCCCGGCGAAAACCTGTTCACCCAGCCTCTCCCCTGCGGCGCGGCGGTGCTGAACGGCTTCGCTAAACCCGTCGGGCTGGTACAGATCGAGGAGCTAGGGGTGCTGCAAACGCCCATCCTGCTCAGCAACACGCTGGCAACCGGCACGCTGTTTACTACGCTGGTACGCGATGCCATTGCCCGCAATCCTGAACTGGGTCGCACGCTGCCGACGGTGAACCCGCTGGCGCTGGAGTGCAACGACGGCTGGCTGAACGACATTCAGGCACTGGCCGTAACGGAACACATGGCGCAACAAGCGCTGGACAATGCCGAAGATCGCTTCGCACGCGGCAGCGTTGGCGCTGGACGCGGGATGAGCTGCTTTAGTCTGAAAGGCGGCATCGGCACCGCATCGCGCCTGATTCCCGAATTGAACGCCACACTCGGCGTGTTGGTGCTGGCAAACTTCGGCACGCTTTCCTCACTGACGCTGGACGGCGTGCAGATGGGCGACGCTATCGCGCCTATCCTGCCCGAGCTCGCGCCGCAGCAGGATGCCGGATCGATCATCATTATCATGGCGACGGATGCCCCGCTTGATGCCCGCCAGCTCAAGCGTATCGCCAAGCGTGCCGGTGCAGGATTAGGCCGGCTCGGCAGCTATTGGGGACACGGTTCCGGCGATATCGCCGTCGCATTCTCCACCTGCCCACAGCCGCAACCGCCGGAGGATGCGCAGCTTGAATCGCTGTTAAGCGCCGCCGCCGACGCCACCGAACACGCTGTACTCGACGCCATGCTTCAGGCAGACGCCGTGACTGGTTTTCGCGGCCATCATCGTCCGACGCTGCCACAGGCGTTGGACAGGCTGGCTGCGACTCTTTATCCATAAGCAAATTCTCCCGTAGGAAACTGATGATGAAAGTGTTTATCTCTGCTGATATCGAAGGGATCGCTGGCGTGATGCGCCCAGAACAGTGCAGCCCTGGCACCGCGGAATATCAACTGGCACGTGGCCTGATGGAGCAGGAAGTGAACGCCGCGATTGACGGTGCGTTCGCGGGTGGCGCAACAGAGGTGGTGGTCGCCGACAGCCATGCGGCAATGGTCAATCTGCGCGCGGAGAACATCGACGCTCGCGCCCGACTGGTACAGGGCAAACCGCGCGGCTATTCGATGGTAGAAGGTCTGGAGCAACAGCAGTTCGATGGCCTGATGTTCATCGGCTACCACAGCGCCGCAGGCGAGTTTGGCGTGCTGTCGCATACCATCAACGGCCGTGCGTTCTACCGCGTGCGCATCAACGGTGAAATCATGGGCGAGAGCGACATCTACGCTGCCGCCGGCGTGGAACAGAAGACGCCGCTCTGGCTGGTCAGCGGTGACGACACGCTCCAGAGCTGGATCGCTCGCTACTATCCCGCCACCGACTATGCCTGCGTCAAACGCGCGATTTCGCAGCACGCAGCCGAATCCCTCAGCACCGAACAGGCGCGTCAGGTGATTCGTGACGCGGCAAAAGCGGCGGTGGAAAAAGCGCACCGGACGCTGAACTCGCGGATTCAGGCACCCTACCGCCTCGAACTGATGGTGGCAAAACCGGTACTGGCCGATCTATTCTGTCTGCTGCCGAATGTGGAACGTTTGGATGCCATAACCGTAGGTTATACGGCGCAGAGCATGCGGGAAATCACCAGCCTGCTGGGTGCCTTTTCCTATCTGGCGACGACGCAAAACTGATTCCAGTTTATCCGCCCCTTATTCCGGGGCGTAAACCGACTGAAAAGAGAATTTATCGCATGACAAAGCCCGTGATTGTGATCCACGGTGGCGCAGGTGCGCTGACCCGCTCGGCTATGAGCGCTGAAAAAGAGCAACGCTATCTGGCAGCGCTGTCCGAGATTGTCGCCAGCGGACAACGCATTCTGGCTGAAAACGGCAGCGCACTGGATGCCGTGACCGAAGCCGTTCGCCTGTTGGAAGAGTGTCCGTTATTCAATGCCGGACATGGTTCGGTTTTCACCCACGCGGAAACCCACGAACTGGACGCCAGCATTATGGACGGACGCTCGCTGGATGCCGGTGCGGTGAGCTGCGTCAGCCATATCCGTAACCCGATTCTGGCCGCGCGTACCGTACTCGAAGCCAGTCAGCATGTGATGTTTACCGCCGACGGCGCAGAGGCATTTGCACAGCAGCACGGTCTGGAGATGGTTGACCCGACGTTTTTCTCCACCGACGAACGCCGCCAGCAGCTGCATAACGCGCAGGCAGGTTCAGGCCGTGTCATCCTCGACCATGACGGCCAGAACGACCCTATCGATCCCGACCGTAAATTCGGTACCGTCGGCGCGGTAGCACTGGACAGCGCGGGTAACCTCGCGGCGGCAACCTCAACGGGCGGCATGACCAACAAACAGGCCGGGCGCGTGGGCGATAGCCCAATCATCGGCGCAGGCTGCTACGCCAATAACCAGACGGTGGCGGTTTCCTGCACTGGCACCGGTGAAGTCTTCATGCGTGCCGTCGCCGCCTATGATGTCTCGGCGCTGATGGAATATGCCGGACTGACGCTACAGCAGGCCAGCGATCGCGTAGTCATGGAGAAACTGCTGCAAATGGACGGCAGCGGCGGGCTGATTGCCGTCGATAAAGCGGGCAACATCGCCCTGCCGTTTAACAGCGAAGGGATGTACCGCGGCTATGGCTATGTGGGAGAAGCCCCCGTCGCCGATATTTATCGCTAAATCTGTCGCCCTACCTATCCAGGTCGAATTGCACCATTTTCGACCATAACGCACAATTATGGAGCATTGCGCACCATAATTGTGCATAGCTATTATTAAGAAACGCCGCTGGCCGCGCAGGAACGAAATTAGAAACTGGCGTAATAATTGCAGGCATTTTGATTATTACTCATACGACGCTCACCAGAAAGCGTCAGCCGGAGCCTGCACTCATGCGACTACGCCATATTGAAATCTTCCAGGCCATTGTTCAGGCAGGCACCATCAGCGGCGCTGCCCGCTTGCTCAACGTCTCGCAGCCGAACGTCAGTCGGGTATTGAATCACGCAGAGCAGCAGCTCGGTTTTTCCCTGTTTGAACGTCGCACACAGGGAATGATCGCCACCGAAGAAGGGCTGCGCCTGATACCGAAAGTGCAGGAACTTTTCAGCCATCTGCAAAGCATCAGTTCACTCACCGAACAAATCAAAACCAGCAAGGCACACTCCGTACGGCTGGGCGCGGCACATGCGTTCGGGCAAATGATCGTGGCCCCAACGCTGGTGGAATTTCATAAGCAGGCCGCCTCGGTTAACGTTGAACTCGTCACCGAGCACTTCAGCACGCTGTGCCAGAACATCCTGCAAAACCAGCTCGATTTCGCGCTGATCTTTGGTCAGCAGGTGCCGTCCGAGCTGCTGGCAGAACCGCTGTTCCAGTCCACGATGGTTGCCCTATTGCCGAAAGACAGCGCGATAAACGGCCCTGTCTCGCTGGAATGGCTATGCAACAACAATCTGCTGATGATGCAGCATAAGGATCCGCTCGGTCAGGTGTTACACCGTGCACTGCGCGACAAAGCGCTACAGCCAGCGGCTTCGCTCTACATCAAAACCTACTCGGTGATTGCCGACATGGTGCTGGCGGGCGGCGGTACGGGCATCGTCGATCTCTTTACCGCCTGTCGCTATGCTGACCAGCTCAAAATCGTCCCTATCGACCAGCCGCTGCCTTTTGAAGTCACGCTGATCAGCCGCCGCGATAACCCGCAATCACAGGCGACGCTACAGCTGAAGCAGATGATGAAAAATCGCTGTCGCGACATCGCCAGACAGAACGAAACGCTGCTTTACGCCGCCTGATTCCCGACGGGCGACACCGGGCAGGCGGTTTTTTTCTATCCCCTGCGCGGGACTCAACGCTATAATCCTTCTCATCATTTGCTTTACAGGTATGCACCAATGATTCGCAGCATGACCGCTTACGCCCGCCGAGAGATCAAGGGCAACTGGGGAAGCGCAGCCTGGGAACTGCGTTCCGTTAACCAGCGCTATCTGGAAACCTATCTTCGTTTACCGGAACAATTCCGCAGTCTCGAACCTGTCGCGCGTGAGCGCATCCGCGCCCGTTTGACCCGTGGCAAAATCGAATGCAACCTGCGCTTTGAGCTCGACCCGAGCGCGCAAAGTGCGCTGATCCTGAACGAAAAACTGGCGAAACAGCTGGTTAATGCCGCCAACTGGGTCAAAATGCAGAGCGACGAAGGGGAAATCAATCCGGTTGATATCCTGCGCTGGCCCGGCGTGATGTCGGCGGAAGAGCAGGATCTGGACGCCATCAGCGCCGAACTGCTGACCGCGCTGGAAGGCGCGTTGGATGACTTCATCGCCGCCCGTGAAAGCGAAGGTAATGCGCTGAAAGGTCTGATCGAACAGCGTCTGGCTGGCGTCAGCGCCGAAGTCGTCAAAGTCCGTGCCCAGATGCCGAACATCCTGCTCTGGCAGCGTGAACGCCTGCAAAGCAAGCTGGAAGATGCGCAGGTACAGCTGGAAAATAACCGTCTGGAACAGGAACTGGTGCTGATGGCGCAGCGCGTCGATGTCGCCGAAGAACTCGACCGCCTCGACGCTCACGTCAAAGAAACCTACAAAATCCTGAAAAAAGAAGAAGCCGTCGGCCGCCGCCTCGACTTCATGATGCAGGAATTCAACCGCGAATCGAACACGCTGGCCTCAAAATCCATCAACGCCGACGTCACCGCGTCAGCCATTGAGTTGAAAGTACTGATCGAGCAAATGCGGGAACAGATTCAAAACATCGAATAATTTCCAGCCAAGTCTATAAAATTCTACAACGCCCTGTTTTTAAGGGCATTTTACTAAAACCATCGTCTACCAAGTTCACTCAAAAACCATCAAGAACCACTGCCAAGTGGGGGGTATATTGGGGAGAACTTTTCCTTTACAAGAAAAAATCCCCGGTCTATAACCATATACCCCCCACCCAAAGATGTCGTTCCTTACGCCATAAGGGTTGTCGCACTTTTGCAGGAAAAATGAGATGGGTTCACTAACCGTTAAGACCGTTCAGGCAGTCCTGAAAGCAGGACAAACCGGGAAATATGGTGATGGTCATGGCTTATATCTGAAAGTTCCGCCCAAAGGAGAGCCCTACTGGATGCTGAGATATACTCAGCAAACCAAGAGACGGGAGATCACGTTAGGGAAGGTCTCTATCCTGTCATTATCTGAAGCTCGTCGTCAGGCCGAAGATACACGCCGGAAAGTCATCGCGGGTGATGACCCCATTGTTGAGCGTAAACTCAGCCGTCCACAAAAAATTTACTCAGTTAATGACCTGTTTAATGACTGGAGCCAAGATCTGGTTAAACGACTGAAACATCCCCAAATACCACAACGGGTTTTTACAAAAGATATCGCCCCTCATATTGGTCAACTGGCTATGGGCAAAGTCACCCCGTTGGATGTCCGTGTTATTCTGCAAAATATTACGACCAGCGGTAGACCGACCATTGCTAACGATGCTCTGCTGTATATGAAGCAACTCTTCAATCACGGCATCAAACTTGGATTAATTCTTAATAATCCGGCAACGGCATTTAAGGTCAATGATGCGGGTGGCGTAGAGAAAAGCAGAGAAAGGATGTTAAGTCGGGATGAACTGAAAACCATTTTCCAAATTTTCAGACATCATCGTGATAGTTTTAGCCGTGATAATTATATTGCCTGTGTATTGCTTTTATTACTTGGTGTCCGAAAAGGAGAGCTCACCGAAGCGACCTGGTCTGAGTTTGATTTAGATAAGGCGAAATGGGAATTACCAAAGGAAAGGAGTAAATCCGGTGTGGGGATTGTTATTCCTTTGCCTCCCTTAGCGATTGAGCTACTAAATGAGTTAAAGGTAAGAGCTTACGGTTCGGCATACGTTTTCCCTAATCGGCGGGCGAGTAAAACACCCCATATGGGAAGCGATACATTGAACAGGGCTATTGGAAAACTCTTTGGTATCGAACCCGGCAGGAAAATTCAGCCACCGAATCAGATGGGTGGTATTGAGTATTTTACTGTCCACGATTTGAGAAGAACTTGCCGTAGTCTGCTTGCTTCTCTTTCTGTTCCTTCTCATGTCGCCGAAAGATGCCTCAATCACAAGCTCAAAGGGGTTGAAAGCATCTATGACCGATATGATTATTTTGAAGAAAGAAAAGAAGCTCATTTGAAAGTTGCTGAATTGCTTAAAGAAATGATTTAATTATTTTATAAATTGAATAATGCTCTTCCCTGTCAAAATTTAGGGAAAACAATCATGAGGTCGGGAACTGATTGTTTTCTCACCCCTTCGGCTCAATCCCCTTCTTGCGAAGCTCTTTACGGGCAAGCTCTTTGAACCAATTACCTAAGCTGACTCCCTCTTTTGCTACGACTGCATCTAACTGCTCACGTAACTCAGGCGAGATCCGAATCTGAAACGTGGGTGATTTTCCAAACGATGAAGATTTTTTAGTATCACGTTTTATCGTTGACATGTACGTACCTTTTTAACTATGCTGAGTTTTATAGGTACGTACACTATCACAAAAACACATTACACTCATCACCAGTTTCGCCCCTGAAAGGTAGTGGAATACCAGACAGGGGCTGACCACAACGTTATAGGACTAACGACATGGCTATCCGCAAGTCTAGCAATTCCCTTATTGATAAGCATCTTAAACAAGTTAATCGTTATTTTAATCAGTTCCAGCAACAGACAACGGAGGTGCGTTATGTTCGATAACACTCCTCTAGAGCAAGAAGAAATCATCGATCAGTGCCGAGCGTTGATCTACGCCGTGATCGAAACCAAGAACCCTCAAGCCAAAGAAATCCTGACGTTCATCTTATGGGAAAAACTCGACTGGTTGTATCAGAATTTTCATGCGTAACAGACAATGCAATAACACAGATAAAATATCGGTGTTATCAAAATTTTCATTAATTTTAAAGCCCTGTATATTAAGGGCTTTAAGATAATTATCTTTTCATAAATTCTTCAACTGGAAGAATTGCATTATCTAATTCTGAAAATTTTGACTCAACTTCCTTTTTGAAATTTTGAAAAAAACTAAATCTCTGAGAAATTAACTCTTGGCTCTTATAATCAAAATCAGCATCAGCATCAGCATCAGCATCAGCATCAATAGGTATTTCTAATGACACATTTTTTACATTAGATACATTCGCTTTAAAAGAAAAATTGAAACCATAGTCATTCTTCATGTTTCTTAAACAAAAAAGAACATAATTTAAAGATATTTTTTCATTCAAAATTTTTATTACTGTTCTGTCATTACTTACATAAAAATCTTTATCATGAATTATAAAATTCCTACCTGCACTACCATCACCATTGGAAGCAAAAGAGAAAACTTTATCGTTTGGCGAAACTCTGATAATTTTATCATTAACTTCGCAAACATGAGCTACTATGGATTCTGATGCAGTATATACAGGTATACTATTCTCAGAGGAAACATCCATTTTTTGGTAAACTTCTTTAGTCCAGCCAGTTTTTAGAGTGATAAACTGAAAAATATCATTATCCCCCAAATTTATGATACGGGTATCTCTAATGCTTTGACTCTTTTCATCATTACTAAAATTTGAAATAAATTGATCTAATAACGAGGATAATGCGTTTGCTCTATCTAAAAAGTCATCTTGGGTTAACTCACTAATTTCATTATCTAAACCAATCGAAATTCTTTCTTCAGGTGTCCACAGTCTTTCAATAAGCCAATTACTTCTCAAGTTAAGCTCTTTAAAATCAATAATTTTACACTTTTCGTTTTGACTGATGAAGTAAGAAGGAGTTGCTTTAAATTGATTAAACATATTAGACATTTCATCCAAATCGTTCTTATCAGTAGCCCACCGTTTAGCATCTCTGGTTTCACCTATGTCACTTACTATAAATGTAAAAATAGGATTTACTTGAATTTCGCTTAAAAACTCTTTCTTTCGCAAGGCTAAAATATAAGTTTTTTTAGGTGTTGAATAAAAAGTTCTGAAAGGTAGAGAAATAATAGCCTCAATAAAGCAGTTATCTTTAATGAAAGACAACATCGCTTCCTGAATTAGTAAACCATCAGGGACTATAACAATGGCCTGACCATTTATTTTAAGATTTTTAACGATCCACTCCATCGCCAACGATTCAGTCCCCCTGCCACCGGAAGAGTAATAATTACTTAAACCTTCTTCCTCAAGAGATCTTCTTAAACTACTGGAACCACTCGTCACATATGGAGGATTTGTAAGAATAAGATCATATGGCTCATCTTTAACTTGTTTAAATGTACCTAAATTAGTTCTTAGCAAATGAAAAACTCTATTAAAAGCCCCTTTGGCAAAGGCTTTAAGATAGTCTTTTGTATGGTATTTCACTAATAAATCCGAGAAATAAATAAGCATATTAGCTTTAGCCAATATAATTGTTCTCTCATCCTCTTTCTCGTCACTTCCTTTATCATAACCTACTATTTGTATTTTAGGTTCAACTTCCCCATTTGAAGGTATGAATTCATTGAGAATGTTTCTATTCTCAGCTATAGCCTCTAATAGAAAACCACCAACTCCGCAAAATGGATCACAAACTCTTGCGCCTTTACGAAGCATTGAAGCATCGGACATTTTTATAACTGATTTCACTACATTACGCGGTGTGAAATATTGTCCCAAAGATCTCACACCAGCATTCTGACGAAGGAAAGATTCATATAGTCTTGTTTTAAATTCTTTTTTTATATATTTGAAAGAACCATACTCATTATCATAATTTTGAAGGTCAGCTAACACCTCACCAAATAGACTTGCCTGGGCAATATTTGGCTCACCTTTTTCATTAACAAATATAGTGCCATTTATAACTGTTGTCCCATCCTCACCTTTAGGGAATAAATCTCTAATTTCTTTACGACACGTATTTGAATAATGCTTCAAAGCTTCCGTTGCAGACTCGCTTTGCATAATTTGATATACAGTAGTAAAATTAAGGTGATTTTTTAAGACACCAACATCACTTAAAAATTTAAAAACAAACAACTCAACAACATTGTATAAACATCTTTCAGGTTCTTTTCCTGTGTTTATCCAAATTTTCTGCCAAATTGTTTTAGCTAACTGTGAAGGGTCCAACACCTCTGGAAGCATTATTGTGTTATTATTTTCTGTTAAACTATAGTCAATTTTATCTATAAGTTTTTCCAAACTTAATTGTTCTTCAGTGCTAAGTGAATCTTCTTCAATATATTTAACATCAAATAATTTTTTTACTTCGACTCCAGACTCATCCAATACTCTCTCACCATTTAATGCATTAATCCAAATAGTTTTCGTACCACAAGTTACAATCAAAAGTTTACAAAGCTCACGAGCAACCACTATTTCCTGAGCGATAGCCTTATTAATTAATGTGCTAGTTTTTAGTTCTGATGGTTGTTTATACTCTATGACAGCTTTAACATCTCCTCCAGTAAGAACCACAAGTCCATCAGGTTTTTTTATTGAAATTTCGGCACTTACCTTATTTTTTATAATTTTATTTTTCTTCAACTGAGATAAAGTTGTGCTTCCTAACCGGAAGTATTTATAACGGCCTAATGATTTAGGAGAAAGCTGAATTAACTCTTCACTCATATTTAACTCATTGAAATTTAATTTAAACAAATATTATTATAGCATAAGAAAAAATAAAATTCCATTAACTAAGATGGCAAAGACACTTAACAAATCAAGACCATTTTATATAGCGAAAAATTCTCCTGATTTATTTTCCCCTATAATTAAATACTCGATATAACCAATATTTTTTAAAACACATCTTCATTACAAGCTATTTACAATAAATTAGATATAATCCCTTGAAATCTGTTATTATAAATTTTACCATAAAAAAATGAAGTAATTTCAATACTACTTTCTCTTCATAAGCACTTAAAAAATTAACAGAATAAGAATTTATTTTTTCTCATCAACTATAGGATTAATTTCATTAACTTTTTTATATATTTTTGTTCAAAATAAATTATACAAATAGGGTTAGATAAATTATTGTCACAGTTCTCTTTTTTATCATTTAAAACAGGAAAATAATAACCAATTGTTAATTTCAAAATACAAACAGTCATAAGCGTATTTATTTTTAATGTTATAGATTTATTTATCAATAAACATTCTTCATCAGATTCTTTATAATTATTTTTCTTCTCCAAGCGAAGCATAAGATATTTAACCCATTTTTAAAAACTGTTATTTTTAGCGATAAAATAACTAAATAGCTTCGCGTAATAGCGCTACACTTGGGTAGGTGATACTTCCCGTCAGCGTTGGTTTTGCACAATAGGAAGTGAAGCATCAATGTGCGAAGCTATTTAGCCTACTTATAATTACATCCATCTATAAACCCTTTAATTTCTTTGAATATTAATTCGTTCATAAGCACTTCAAAATAAAACCAATAAAAAATTTCATTGAAACATCAACTAATGTATGTTAGAAGAAAGAACTTTTTCACAGATGGATTATTTGAGAGGTTAACTATGTCTTCAAATAGATATAAAATAATCATGACTTGTGTTCTTCATTATTTTTTAATGTCGCGGATTAATTTTTAGACTTCCTGTTATACAAGTTAAAACTTTCCCCCGAAAGACACTTCCCAATTTATCTTTTAATAAATAAAGTAGAGAATATTTCCTCTAATCAATCAAATCTATTTAAGTATTAAAGAAAAAACAATCGAAGAAGAAAAAATTGAATGTGATAACAAAATGCAACTTAGAAATTAAAAATGCTAATAGTAAAAAACCAGGAACTGGTAATTACCAATTAACCAGCCAACACAATGATGATTGTGAATACATTGAAGAAATAAACAAATACCTAGCTGAATTTATAATAAAACACATACCTCCCCAGTGAGTTCAATGAAAAGAAATAATTTGAGGCTTCTTTAAATATTAAAAAAACACAATCCCCTCGAAAAAAATTTGGCAATTGATTATCTAAATTAGTAAAAAGCAAGGGCTAACTCTACGAAGCGCTACGCTGCTTCTTCGAGTTCTCCCTTGTTTTTTCGCCCTTTGGTTGAAAAAAATTAAAAGCAAAATCAACACCATGCATTGACATTATTGGCTTATGTCATATAAGTAAGTCTAAGCATACGGAATATGCTTTTTATTTTTATATGAAAAGGAGTTCATATGAACACTGGTAATACTTTTAATAATATCCTTCGTTATCACTGTGTCAGTGTTAGGCTTAATGATGAAGAGTTGGTGCTTCTAAACGAAAGGCGCGGCAGGTATCGCAAAAGTGAATGGCTGCGTATGGCATTTCAGCATAACCTTCCCTCCGTTATTCCCCCTGTTAATCTCGAAGCCTGGAAAACCCTTGGTGAGATTTCGCAGAAGCTGAATAAGCTGGTTGTCCATCTCGATGATAAAAGTGTTGGAAGCTCTCTAACACAGACAGAACTCTTCGCTGTGAAACGTCAGATCTCAGAGCTTCGCACAAATCTGATTACCACTAATATGTGGAGTGCTTCCCATGAAGGGAATGCAGAAGATCAGCCGGGGTAAAAACTTCGCTGGTGTCGTTCTCTACGCATTAAGACCAAGCTCTCACCATAAAAAAGATCCAGTAGTGATTGGTGGGAACATGATGGGGGATGCAGCCAGAGATCTGATCGCTGAGTTTAATACCACAAAAACGCTTCGCCCGGATGTGGTTAAACCGGTATGGCACAATTCGCTTCGCTTACCGAAAAATGAAGCTCTTACAAATGCTCAATGGGTAGCTATTGCTGACGATTATATGAAGCGTATGGGCTTCGCTGAAACGCATCTGAAATGCTATATCCTACATGACGATGCTGACGGCCAGCACATTCATATCATAGCCAGCAGAGTTTCTCTCTATGCAGGAAAACTCTACCTTGGTAAGAACGAAAATCTCATCAGCACACGTATCATTCAGCAGCTTGAACGCGACTATTCACTGACCAGAACCAAGGGGCCGGAATTGGTAGTATCACCATCCCCAGCTTCGCCCTACCCTAAGCCCAAACGCAAGAAATCACGTAACGAAGCGATGATGGAGAAAAAGACTGGTGAGCTATGTCCGAAAACCATCATTCAGAAAACCCTTGATACATTATTAATCAGCAAACTATCAACCACTGCACTTGTGCAGCAGCTTGCAGCCCACAATATCAAAGCGCTTCCCAATATTGCCTCGACAGGAAAAATAAACGGCTTCTCATTTGAATACAATGGGATTGCTTTTAAGGCATCTCAGCTTGGCAAAAGCTATTCCTGGTCTGCTCTACAGAGCAAACTCGACTACATACCGGAACGCGACAATACTTTTCTGTTCTCACTGAAAGCCTCTGTCAGTGAAGCGATTGATATGGCCATAACTACCGCTCCTGAAATCACGACAGCAGGCATGAACAGCCCCACAGAAGCGCTTATCCAGGATAACCGTGCTGGTCAGGACGAATACGCTATCACTTCTCCCACAGTGCTTCGCAACGAAGCTGTTGTAAGTAACAAAGAAGCGTATGTAACCGAAGCGGTAAAAGAAGCTCCCGCTCCCCGCAGAAAACCGGTATCTCATATGCTTACGAGTTTCAGATGGTTAGAAACCATCCCCTACCTCAACACCATTATTAGCATCTTGAAAAAATTGAGAATCCCGACACTCAAACGTCGAGAAAGACACACCACAATCACTGGCGGGAAAATAATAGAAATTACTGCATTAGCACCAAAAAACACCTCTGAAATACCTCCAACGCACAGCAATTCATCGCCCTCAATGTAGGGCTGACAAGGCTTAGATTAAGCCCTTCTTCATACAAAAAAGATAAGATTAACGATCGATATAAACGATCTATATTTAATTTATGATAGCTTTTAACTATCACAAGTAAACCATCGATCGTTACAAGCGATTTGCTTTGTTTAATCACAACTGTTCAAAATGTAGCTTTGCTATATCTCATAAAACACTGATTTAACTGTTCTATTTACTTATTCAACTAACGAAAGGTTATGAAATGACACAACTCGTCTCATGCATAGTTTCTGATTTCTTCATACATCGAATATGACCTTCACTTTCAGCTATTAAGGAATTTGCATGAGCATTTTTGCTATGAAACGTTTTTGGATTGCCGTATCACTCCCAGCACTTATCGCATTATTGATGGGAAAAAGTGGATTCGTTCTTACAGGGATTATTTGGCTTCCTGTCAGTGCCGGTCTGCTCATTTGGGCGTATTTCACAAACAGACGTGACAAGAAAGCGTTAGCCGAGCTTCAGCCTCAAAGAAAGAAAATCACTCCACATAAAAAAATCAGTGGTTTCATGAAATTTATTAATTTTTTCAAAATGAAACGCTTCTGGATTGCAATCACCCTCCCGTTAATCGCTATTTACTTTGGTGGAATGCGCACATTTTGGGAAGCGGGACTGCTTTGGATGCCCATTAGTGTTATTTCATTTTTTACCGCACTAAGCTCTTATCTGTTGAAATTAAGTAATCAAGCCACTGTCGATAACTTTAACGATGATAACGATGGCTGTTACAGTCATACGCTTATTAATTCATCGATGAAAATCGACAGTAATAAAAGACTCATCTTTCTCAAAGATGGATATAACGAAAAAACTTACTCCTTTGATGATATTAAAGAGTGGCAATATAACATCAGCCACGGTGTTGAAATTGAAGATGCGGGGTTAAGTGTTACCGCTAACAATATTAATAGTATGAGAATGGCAAGAAACCAAAATGAGACTGGCTTTTTTATCAGTGTGAGAGATATTCAAAATCCAGAATGGCACATCAGATTTTTCCCCAAAGAAGGCTCTTTTAAATCTCAACAGGGGCTTAACAGCCTGAAAAAACAAATGAATCAGTGGATGGAAGTCTTTGACCAAATCGTAAATGGAAACAAGGGTTAAAAACACATGAAAAAAATCATCATCGCAGCATTCGTAACACTAACCCTTGTCGGATGTTCATCCAGCGGCAACCAGTCATTAAAAAGTGAAAATCAGGAAAGTGTGAAAACAAAGCTGATCAAAGAAAAAACCACAAAAAAGGATGTATTGGCTTCATTTGGTGAGCCTAATCATCACATGGTGATCGACGGTGAAGATCGATGGATTTACACGATGTATAACAGTCAGATGAAAGCAACCTCGTTCATCCCCGTCATTGGCGGGTTATTCACTGGCGGTAATGACACACAAACCAAATCTCTCATCATCACGTTTAAAGGTGAAAAAGTCAGTTCTTATGAATTCAGTGCCGGTGCAAGTGAAATTAAGAATGGTGTGTTTTAAATAAAACACTGCCACATCAGGGAAAGCATCAGCCCGTAGCGCAAAACTACGGGCTTTTTATCACAATCGACAACCACTCTTCCTGACGCTTGTTGAAGCCCTTATCAGCTTGTTGGCGTCATACTTCTTCTTCTCATGAACGTAGATTCGCTCAGTTCTTCCACCGTTGTTGGTGATAAAGCTGATGATGGAGAGAAATACCTTGTTCAGACGGGCTTTATCTATCAAATCATCACTGATTTTTTCGATATGACAGTAGTAAGAAAGAAGCAGAAAACTCAACACGACTTCACGATTTGAAAACGTCAAATTTTCTATGTCCTGTTGATATTTAATATAGAAACCAGCACAAAATAGGTATGATTGATCTATAATTTCTTTTTCTTCAAAGCCTGATTGCGTAAGCTTATCCACAAATCTATCAAGTAGAAGGAGGTATCTTTCCATTATATTCATATTTGTTTTTTTCATATATGCATCCTTGCATTTAAATAAAATTTTTATGTCATCCTGACAACATATCAATATCAGTAATAAATTAAAAATCAAGTCAATCGTAAAAATATATTTACGCCGGAATATAATATTTACATACAAATATATTAACGGTTACGTTCATTTAAATTAATTTTATTTGTGCTTTTTCATACTGAAATAGTAAATACTTTACAAAAAAGTATAGGTGTCATATATATCAAAAAACCGAGGGTAAATTTTACAAAAAAATTATTATTAAAATATAAATCTATCCCTCTGATTCTGGGTTATTACAAGCTAAAATTTTACATTTAGGTCTCAGGTGTGCATAATTTTTATTATGCACACCTGAGACCTAGAAAACCCTTTAAATAAAAGACCTTACCTATTATTTGTCAAATATTTTGTAAAATATAAAGCCATTATAAGAACTAAACTTTACATTTTAATAAAAACTTCATTATTGATATCTCATTAAGCTATTTATTTTTATTATAGATTTATAATTTAATTTCTCATTTTACTGTAAATAAAAAATGACACCGAATTTCCCTGTGAGATTAAATAATCTAATAAACATACATTTGGTTAAAATATAATCATTATTGTGTTCTGTTATTTTTTCTGAGCACGCTGGTTAAAAACCCCATAGACGACAGTGCCGCCTTTCTCAAGGCTATCCATATAATCGGCATACCATTGCAACATTTCACGTCTGCCATCGAGATATTGAGCGTGATTATAGGTGCCACGAATGGCGTTCTTATCAACATGAGCAAGCTGGGTTTCAATCCATTCAGAGGGATAGCCTTGCTCATACAAGATAGTGCTCATGGTATGACGAAATCCGTGTCAGGTTACCCGACCACCATAGCCGAGTCTTCTAATCAGAACATTCATCGCCATATCACTCATTGGTTTACTGTTCTGGACTCTGTCGGGGAAAATAAATGGGTAATTCCCTGTGATTTGTTTTAACTGTTCAAAAATAGATAAAACCTGATCAGATAGTGGAACGCAGTGAGGTCTCCGTTTTTTCATTCGCTCGGTGGAGATTTCCCATAAGCGCTTATCAAAATCAATTTCTGACCAACGCCCTTCCCTTAATTCACCCGGACGCAATCCGGTGTATGCCTGCAAACGCATAGCCTGTTTTACGAGGATACTGCCACTATACGTATTGAGAGTGCGGAAAAACTCCGGTAATTCATCAACAGTCAGAAATGCATAGTGCTCTTTTTTATGTGGAGCAAAAGCACTGTCGAGATTCAGGGCAGGGCTATCCTTCGTTCTTCCCGTCACGATGGCATATTTCCAGACTTCCCCACAGCGCTGCCGCACTTTGCGAAGCTTCTCTGTAGCACCACGCTCATCCAGTTTTTCGAGCACTGACATTAATTCCATTGCCTGAATATCAGCAATGAGTCTGTGTCCAATGAACGGGAAAACATCTGCCTCAAAGGTTTTCATCATTTCTGCACCATATGACACAGACCAGCGATCTACTCGTTTTTGATACCAGAGTATGCAAAGGATAGTTTATCCATGTCTAGTAAGTTCTGACACTCAATCTATTTTTAAAAATATTTATTTATCAAGAAGATAGTTGATTTTTATTGATGGATAATGAGAGATGAGAAAAAGTCAGAAGTCCAAAAAGCGAAACCCCGTGAGGGGCCGCCTGGCCTGTCACGGGGTTCTGTACTCTTGCTGGGGACGCGTAATGGATTTATAATCGATCCATAAGAAGCATCACACCAACTGCTTTACAAAAGGAATTATACCGAAAAATGGCAGATAGTCAAGCACCATATTCATATGTAAACAATGGCAATTTGATTGAAGTACGCCTATCCTCGGCACGTTTTAGTCCATATCTTGTAAATGCTGGATTCAACCGTGAATATGCCTTCAATCTATACCTTTACAATGCCCGTCTGTCAAAATCTTTTCTGTATCCTTTACATATACTTGAGATTACCCTTCGTAATAAAATTAACGAAATATTTATAAAACAATTTGGCAACCAGTGGCCTAAGGAACACGTTTTTCAAACTCACCTAAACCCAAATAGTCTAAACTCTCTTCAAACTGCTTTAAATAGGGCAAAATATGATACTACCGATAGTATTGTATCAACTTTAAATTTTGATTTTTGGTCTAATCTTTTTAGAAGTGAATATCATAACTGTTTCTGGCAGGTTAATTTACTTGCACTATTACCTCATTCAACTATAAACCTGAGTACATTGAGAACACGCGCAAAAAATATAAATCATTTTAGAAATCGAATTGCTCATCATGAACCCATTCACCACCTCAATATCACTAATATGCATAATGATATTATTGAGATGATTTCATGGCTTTGTAGTGAAACCAGTGATTGGGTAAAGCATTATTCAACTTTAAATGACGCAATACGTACATCACCTGACCCGTCCAATGAAGTTAAACCTCATTTTATAGATAGGATTGATAAAAACTTCATTGAAGTTCAAGACAATATGAAATTAGACTTATCAAAAAGATTTAATTTCATCATATGTTTAGACTCAGAGACAAACGATGTCATATCAATTCTTGATAAGAGAAACATAGCAGATTTCTTACTCAACTTAGTAGATTCTTCCGGTTGTATCATGGAAGATTTAAATGAACATACCTACAAAGAAATAATAGAAAAACAAAAAATCAGAAATAATTTTAGTATTGTAGGTTCTAATGAAAGTTTTCACAAAGCTTACAATCTATTCAAAGGTTTTAAAGTTTCTCATTTATTAGTGCTTTATAGTGATGGTGTAAAATGTGGTGTGATAAGTAAATCTCATAGAAGATATTAACTTTTTGTAATGGCGCAGACTATCATTTAATAGATAGCCTGCTCTAAAATTTGAGATTGAATTACATTCAATAATCAGCCTGCTATTTAATATAAGTACTACAATATGATTCTTTACCAACCTTTAAAGCAAAGAAAAATACTATAGCAACAAATTGGCCAATCGCACCTGCGATTAACTTATCAAAGTTAAATTTATCACAAAGAAACAAAGAAATTGTCGTAATAACGTACTGCGTAGAAATCTTCTCAATTCGATTTATTTTTTCCCATAAATCACTATATTTTTCATCATCAGTACACAACAACAAGTTTAACTCATTCCTAACCTTGATCCATATAGCTTTTGGCAGTCTTCTGTTTGTTCCATTATTTTCTTTATTAGATGCGAACAGTAAATTATTACCACCTTCATATAGATAAGATGCCATGTCGTCTGGATTTTTTATGTTATCAATCACATCATACGATGCGATTACACTTGATATTTTTCTCAACTCACTAATGTCTATAAAATTAATTAAATCTTTCTTTTTCATATTCAATCCATTATTAACTTTTGTAAAATTCTAGAATATTTCTCTCAAATTCTTTCCAGTAATTTTGGTTAAATTTGATAGCCAAAAATTTGTGCTGGCAAGCAAATCTGATTGATTTTTCTGCGGCTGAGACACTATTAGCATACTTATGAATATAAGCCATGCTACCTTTATCAGAACCTTTAACTCTAACATTAACACACATGAAAGACGAAGCTAAATCATTGTCTTGTATTAGTTTATTTTCGTTCTTTCTAGTAGATATTTTACCAGTTAAGTCATAACTATCATCCTCTATTATTTTTGTGGCAAGAACTTCGTTGTCTATATTATGTATAAATTCAAAATTAATTTTCCTGATATACATTACATCATCATCAGTTAATTGCTTTATAAGTGTTCCTGAACCCTCTATTTTTATCATTCCTTTTTTTGTAATTGATGCATCAAGATATAGATAAGTTATGTCATTAATTCTTCGAAATTTACCGTCATAAAAACAAACAACATCATAACCGCCGCCGAAACGATCTTTTAGAGTATTGGCGTGTTTTTTATAAATTAACTCGTGATTCATTAAATGACTGAACATAAAAAGACAACTACACACCGAATCAACAACTATATCTTCAACATTCTCCACAGGAAGCTTATTCTCAAAAATATCTATGGCTTCCTCAATCGCTTCACTACCGGTCCCTGAATAAATTAATTTATCAAATGATTTTATGCTTTTTTCTTTAACCTCAGAGTTATATGAATTTAACATTGGCCATTCGTCTCTGATCACACACCAAATAAAAGAAACATTCTTGCTAGAACCTATTTCCAAAAGAATATTTTCATCAGCAGGAATTAATTTTTCAAATTTATCCTTAAGTGCTTTTATAATATTAATTGCCTCAAACACATCACCTGCCCATGATATTACAAAATTTTCATTTATTATTTCTATTTTCTTCATCATTCCGCAAATGGAAAATTTTGAATCAATTAAGTGTGGCTCACAGTCAGACAGGGTAGGTATTAAACTATTGGGAAATTGATCATGATTATCACCTGTAATTAATAGATCGCTTATAATTACAGGGTAATCATTAAAACTCATGCCAGCAATAATAGTCATAGAATAGCTCTCGAATTTAAAAAATTAACACATAAATAATGAGATTAGATAATATATAAGAGATTAACTTATCATGTCAAAACCTTGCTTACATCTCTTTTTTTGTTTCAACATCACTTATCTAAAATGAAAGCTATTTCTTTGACTTTTGATACCAACTTTTTGTAAGCCAACTCTCTATCCATAGGGTGGGTAGATTGGGGGGTATAGAGTAAAATTTCTTTTATTTTCTTTTTAACCATCTGATAAAAATAACTTATTGTTAATAATCAACATTCAGATTCAGAATATCGAGTAACGATTCACAAAGAATCACCTGCTATCAAAAAACCAATAAGCCTGCGATATCGCGGGCTTTTTCATCATAATTTATAACAACTAAATTTTGTTTATATCAGAATATATTATCGTGTTCTCTCAAAAAACAATAATTTCACCCTATAATTAGTAGAATGAAAATTATCAGACAAGCAAAAACATTGAAATATTGCCAATTATTCGGGTAAGCTTCGTGCATAAAAGGAGAAAGATTTTGTAAAAGGAATAATAGAATGCAAGCATCAGAATATTTAAAATACAAAATGGAGTCTGACAAGGTTCTCGCAACCCATTTAGATGACATAACAAAGAAATTAAAGAGCAACACAATAAGCTTAACAACCGATCTATATAATGGTATGGAGAGGACAAGCTGGTATGCATCATGTCTCTTTGAAAAATATAATGATGTATGTGAAGAACTTAAATTTGAAGACCGTCGCATGTTCTTTGCAATAGTAGAAATATATAAAAGAGAGGATGTTATCCTTGACATGATAAAGATATATGTTGATATCTTAATGAAGAACTTTGATGAACATAAACAGTTAATGATTGCTAAATCTGTATTGGGAACAACATCAGAGGTGATAACAAATCGAGCAATAAAAGAGTCAATTTCCTATCTATTAGCAAAATCAATTGCGTCTTCATTTAGTTTTGGAGCCATTGTTAGAAAAAACATCAACAAATATTCTCTTCATGGAATAACTTTAACAGCATTCTATGGCAAAGTGCAGAAAGCTTCCATGTCCGCCCGCCATTTACGTGATATCAATCCACCACTTTACTGGTCTTTTTATTCAATGAAAGTTGAAATGTTGTATTTCCTGATCGAACCAGTCTTACCAGCTTACATACTAATTTCACAGAATAATGAGACAGAGGTTATCAATTTTATTAATGGAATTATAAAACAATGAACTTCATTAAATATATAATAAAAGACTTTTTTTCCACCTGCATAATGCTGGTTTTGATTGCTGGCCTGTGGTTCTTTTACCTCTTTTTTATTCCTGAACATAGCGTTAAGTTGATATTAATTTCCATCGGCATCATTATTTATATTGATGTAAAGTTCTTTTCAAAAAGATCGAGAAAAAAGTAAAGCAATTATGAAAAACATAATAAAAAATTTCATAATCACTGAGGTTTTAGTTCTTATAACCATAGCATTATGGCTTTTTTATGTCTCGTTTATTCCAGAACACTGGATGAAACTGATGTTGCTTTCAATTGCTATAATCGTATTTATCAACATCAAATATGGCTCAAAAAAAATCAGGCCGAAAGTAGATCGGCCTTTAACTTTAATATTATCAATAGGCTACATTCTGCCAAAGCATGTATGCACTTGTTCTCGCAATAACATGCTCCCATTCAATAGAAGCAAATTTGAATGATACGCTTTCCTGTGGCTGAACTTCATTATGTGTCAGTGAGTTAGGATAGAAAAAACGGATATTGCTGATAAGTGCATCCCGAAGTTTCATCTTAAAATAAAGTTCATTTCCACCAGATTGAGCCGTTCTATAGAAAGAAAAAACGCACTCCAGTTTTTCCTTATCATTGATTGCCTGAGCGAAAAGTGGTGTAGCTTTATCAATTGGTTTTCTGATTTCTACAGGAAGAAGAGAAATATTTTCTTCCCGACTAATGTTATTCACCAACTCATAAACAAAAATTTCATTCTCATGTGCGGATTGATACTTGTTCCCAATAGAATCCAGCGATGAACATCCTGCTGATATCAGTCCCTGCTTTTCCCCGGTAACGCTAAGATAAATAAGATTGGACATTATGCCTCCATACAAAAAATCCCATTCTACGACACAGATCCGTAGTATCTACTGCATGGATATAATACGCTCTCAGGTAAGCATTTAAAATAAAAAACCGTTATTTCGTGTAGTTTTTGAATAGAAAAAATAATTAAGCATGTCGCTTAAAGGGTACCCTTTACAACAAAGGCTATTATCATCGGCAACCGTTCTTCCTGACGTTTTCTGAAGCTCTCATCAGCTTGTTAGCGTCATACTTCTTTTTTCATGGGTATAAGCTCGCTCTGTTTTTCCACCATGATTGATAATGAAACTGATAATGGAAAGAAAAAATTTATTCAGCCGATATTTATCTATCAAAATCACCACTGATTTTTTCAATATGGAAAAAGTAGGAAAGAAGCAGAAAACTCAGCACTACCTAACGATTTGAAAATGTCAGGTTTTCTATGTCTTTCTGGTATTTAATATAAAATCCGCACAAAAAATATAAAACTGCTCAGTGATTTCTTTTTCTGAGAAACCATATTCATAAAATTTATCAACGAACCTGTCTAGTTCAATATTAATATTCATTCCACCCTATTCCGCTGACTTCCACAACGCCCTGTTTTCAGTGCATTTTTAATTTCTATGACTACCAAGTGAATGGCTACGAAACTCGTAGTATCTGAACCCGTAAAAAGCATCGACAATTGGCGGTACTGACTTTCAAGGAGGATCGCCAATGATCACGATAAATACTGCCGCAGCCGAGAGTTCCATTACCATTTTCCGAGGCCTAATCGCTTCGTTACCCGTTAAGCACCTTAGTCGTGCTCAACGTGACGATCTCAGCGCAATCGCCGCAGAGTCGGTAGAAGGGCTATGCCACGGTTTACAATATGTTAGCGAATCGCTGACCGAAGAAACCACCACAGAAAATCTTCAACACCTCAGCGCCTATTTCAACACCTGCGCGCATTTGATTCCGGCATTGCTGGTAATCAGTGAACAAGCCACATCAACTCACACTGTAAACCCCACCTAAAACTGTCCCTATCCGAGCCCAGTAAGGACAAATTTCTGATGAACCGTCCTTATTGGCTGGCGTTTTGTCCTTATTACCCCGCAATATAGAGACGCTGCCCGTCATGTTGTCCTTATAGAAACATGCCAATAAACCGACCCGCGCTACACATTAAACGCCTCTTTTTTGGCAAGTTGCTCGCTGCGGTTGATACCTAGCTGGTTTGCGACAGTTTGCCAGCCTTTCACTGCGCCAAGTACCTCATCATAGATACGGGTTGCGTCCTCGCGGCTTAAGCGGAAGAAATCGATCACCTCGAAGGCCAGTGCATAGTCTAGTTCGTTAGCGGTATCGGTGATGTTGAGATGTAAGCCATGTTTACCCACTATCGGGTTCAAATCGTATGCCGGAGATAACTTCCAGCCTTTATCAGTGAGCAAAAAACCATGATTTCTGAGGTGATCATCCGTGTTGGATACCGCAATATTAAACACGATTCTTCGCCATAGCTGGGCAAGGTCGACTTTGGTTTGCGCACCGCTATTACTTAAAAATTCTGCGATTTCCAGATAGCTGGCACCGTCGGATTGCTCGCCGTCATAATATTGTAGTTGCGTCATGGCCGATGAGAAATGAATCCGTTTATCACCCACGCGGTCAAAACGTTTAGTCAGGAAAGTGTGATATTCAGAAGAAAATTTGCGTATTTCACTCGGAAACATATCGACACCCGCAGCCAGCGCAAGCTGGTAACACACCATTTCCCAGGCACCTACATCAAATGTATCGTTCTGATTGGGGAATTTGGCAATCCACAGATGACCGTCTGCATCGGTCACACACGCTTTGGGTCTGGCACCACCCAGTGATGATCCCGGAGAAATCAGCATCTTGAGCCAGCGGTAATAATCATCGCTGTCGATGTTGTCATCCCGCTCAATATGCATGGCTGCATGTTCCAACTCACGCAGCGACGCCATCGGTGGCGCGGAAAATTCGGTGTTATTGTCTAAAAAATCTTGCGATTCAGCCAGCTTAAAGCGAATACCGCCCATTCGATAGGAATCGTGAACACCCAGAAGATAATCCAACTCCGTCAGTTTCGTGGTCGCTCGCAGGCCTTTTCGATATTCAATTGCAGCACGTCGCTGCATCAAAATGCGTCCCCAGCGATCGGGAGAGGAATCCAGAAAGGCACGGAAATTTTTATCCGCCAAATCGTTATAGAGCTCCCCACCGTGCAACGCCAATAAGGGATCGATCTGCAAACGATAGCCGGATGTCAAAAAGTGTTTGTCATAAGCGAAGCTGAACACACCGCCACGACTGGTTTCTGCAAACGTCAAATGCCCCACCAACAAAGGAGTATCAATCGGCATCCAGGACGCATACACCTCAACGATGGACCGGCTCATTTCGTGCCCTCCAACAGTTTGATGTTCTGTAACTTAATGCCCACTTCATCGCGCGCTGCAAGTTTGGCAAAGTTCTCTTCCATACCCAGTACGGCCATGACCTTTAGATAAGTCCCAATCGCCACTCCCGGATCGCCAGAGAACACTTTATTAACGGTTTTGGTATCAAATCCCGTACGGTCGCAGACCATTTTTTTAGTGAATCCACGACGTTTGACGGCAAGCAGTAAATCCTCACCAAACGTGGTCAATATCTTACGTTGCCTTGGAAACAGCACCCTATACATGTCTCGCTTGGCCATCATCTACCTCACATAAAAATAGGACTATATTCCCAGTATTGATTTATTAATGGGAATATAGTCCCACATTGTCAGGTAATCAATGTAGAAAAGAGCAAAAATTAAACAACATGGGACTATATTCCCACTTTTACCAGTATTATGGGAATACTGTCCCATCTTTCTCAACCGAATGGATGCGACGCCAAAACCAGCCTACATTCTCATCCGTCAGATGATTGACCAATTTTTCCACCATCAGTAGGCTCATTCATAAAATCGGCTTTTTTGAAAGTTCGGCTCAATGCTTCGGAGGATTAATGGAAAAGGTGAACCATCATGAGGGGAAACCATATTTATCTAAAATGATCAATCGGTTAACTGAGGCGAGTGAGGACCATCTGATCGTCCACAGCACTATCGTTTCTCCTCCCGTTATCGAGCAAGTACCACGCATTGGTTTCATGAAGGGACAGGTTTCAGCCCCAGCTCATTTTAATGATTTGAATAAAGACGAAACTATCGACATGTTCAATGGAAAATTATGATGGTTATCAACAATGTCGATGCCAAAAACCGCCACTGAACACCATCTCAGGAACATCTTCACCAGTAACAAAACAGGGAAAAACAACCGACATGCGTTATCTCGTCCTCCCCTTCATCCTTCTTGCCCTGACCGGCTGTCAGGCGCTCACCACCTTCGATAAATACGCCACAATGCGCCTTTATGAAGTCTATGAAGCCGAGAACCTTTCTGCCTGTGATTACAAACCGCAGTTTCGTGACTGCACCGTGGATAAGCGATCTTTTAACGTCAGAATTACTGACGATAAGAGCAAAATTGCGTTAGTAGTAGGAAAGCGCTATGCCTATTTCGGCTTCACGCGTGATGATTTTGCCCGTCAGACACAGCCGCTGCGTGATTTCCTGATTTGGGCAGAAGATCCGAACGCGAAAGATAAACAGATCAAGCAATTACGTAAGGCCGGAAACGTTGGCGGAAGCCTGTTTTACAACACCGAGGTAGAATATCAGTTCGATTACCTGCACACGCGTGCGGATGTTCCGCTGCTCGTCGTTAAACCTCATGAAAACGCGGATTCTTACGGCCTGACCGTCGAAGAAGTGAAAAACCTGCTGTCGGTGATGGATGCCTGGTATGCCGGCACGTTTTCTGGGAAACAGTTAACGTAAGTTCGGTGAGACGGCCAGACAGCGTCACTGTCTGGCCAAGCATTAAAATTTCTGCATTCTGGAAGAGAATTGGCCGCAGTTTTTCAGCATCAAATCTTTGACCGGTCGGCGGTCGTAGTAGCCTTTTTCAGTCTTGAATACTTCATAGACTTCGAGGCGGCGTGGCGAATAAGGTCCGGCAAATGCGCCAGTGACGTAATAGTAATTCCCGACCACAGGTTTAAACGTGACGGTACTAAATCCACCATTAGCAGCAATCATTCTTACCGCAATATTGTGTTGCGCGCTGACCCAAAACTCACGAATCATCGTTGGCGTTTCTGGGATTTCAGGGAAGCCGAGTTCTTTATTATTGAGCTTAGTTTGGAACCCAAACGCATTATTGGTATAGCCATTTTCTGGTGCATCAATATTAATACATCTGTCGGTCGTCGGATAAACGCGAACATAGTCGAGATTGCGGTTATCGAACGTCATACCGACGCGGTCAGCGCCCTGATAATCCTCCAGTTTATGGCTATAAGTCGCAACCGAACATCCACTGACGAATACCGCACTTATTCCTATCAGAAGCATTTTCCCAAACATAACCATCCCTTACCTTTATAAAATCAGAACATCCTGATTATTTTACGTCGTTTTTTATTCGAAAATTTATCCTGTATTACCTCACCTTAAACACTAATGATAAACGAGGCAACGTGGCAATTTCTCTCTATTACACCGCACGACGTAAAAAATCCCTGAGCCCAAAAGAGATATCTGCCGTGAAGGAGATTGTCCAACGCCATTCCGTTAATGAACACATTGAGAAATATCTGACGACCGGCGACGGCATAAACTGGGAATCATTTAATTTCACCCTCAACGCGAAAATCGGTAACGTTTTCAGAAAAGGCATCGTGTTCTCAGGCTCGACCAAACTCCCCGATAGCAATGAAGAAGCCACTTGGATTGGCGTACAACACTGGTGCCAGTGTTTATCCGAAATCCGCACCGCCCTGACACACTGTGAATGGCACGTCGTGGTCGACGATCACAGCATACCGTGGGACGCCGAGGCAAAGGCTTACGACCCAACGCGCTGAGCCAGCGAGCATGCTGAAGAGAGAAGCGAATATGGACGACAACGACATTTACGATGCTGTTGCGACTAGCGCATACGGGCTGTCGATGGGCGCGATATGGCAACATATCGCGGTGGAGTGTCGGGTCACTCCCAGAACCTACGCCCAGCGTCAGGCGCTGTTTTTTACGTTGCTGGAACGGCTCATCGCGGAAGGCAGAATCAGGCTTGCCAGTCAGGGAGACTGTCTGCAAGGCGACCCAAAGCATCAGGTCGACCAACTCCGCCATGCCTTTCCATCTGAAATGTCCGATGATGAATTGGATGATGTCGACGAATTTGGCCTGTGGTTCTTCGCCAAAGCGCCCGCAGGCGTCGTGTGGATTACGCCCGAGGGGCAAGAGAGTTGGACGTAAGAGGAATCAGCCAAACCAGTACCAATTCCTCTCACTCATGATCAGATATCATTACTCGCAGCGAACTTACTCCGTGGTCTTACGTTCAGCCTCCTGACCCTCTAGCGCCTCATCCTGTTCCGGCTTCGCCACACTCGGATGCTGGCGACCTTCCTCGATAAAATCTTCGTCGATGCCTTCAATATTCTCCTGATTATCGCGACCAGAGAGGATGTTCCAACAGGCGATGAACAGCGCAGCAATCAGCGGGCCAATCACAAAACCATTAATACCATAGATTTCCATGCCGCCCAGCGTGGCGATCAGAATCAGGTAATCCGGCATTTTAGTGTCTTTCCCCACCAGCAGCGGGCGCAGGATGTTATCCACCAGCCCAATCACCAGCACGAAGAACGCGACAATGAAAACGGCCTGCCAGAGCATGTCCGTCGCGAACAGGAAGATGGCCGCCGGTACCCAGATAATCGCTGAACCCACAGCGGGAATAAGCGACAGGAACGCCATCAGCGAGCCCCACAGCAGGCTGCCTTCTATTCCTGCAATGGAGAACGCAATACCGCCCAGCGTACCCTGCACAATCGCCACCACTACGGTGCCTTTCACGGTCGCCCGCGATACCGCGGCAAACTTCACCAGCAGGTGATGCTTAACATGGGTGGAAAGCGGTAGCGATTCCAGAATCAGGTTCACCAGATAGGCGCCGTCCTTCAGGAGGAAGAAAAGCAGATAGAGCATCACCCCAAAACCGATGAAGAAGGTGAATGTCCCTTTGCCGATCAGCAGCACGCTTCCCGCCAGATATTGCCCACCTTTCAGCACAACCTGAGAAAGCTCTTGCTGTATTTTGGCGGCGTTATCCAGATTGTGTTCCGCGAGGAAATGTCGCGCCCACTTCGGCAGATGCTGAATCAGCTCCGCCAGCACCACTGGGAATTGCGTATTGCTGTCCTGTAATCGGGTGTAAACCCCGTTAATTTCAACCACCAGCGAGGAAACAATGATCCCCAACGGAATGAAGACGAGCAGGAAGATGATCAGGACGGTCAGCAATGAAGCAACGCCGTTGCGATCGTTTAATTTTTGCCGAATTTTGCTTTTCAGCGGATGGAAGATAATGGCCAGCACCGCCGCCCATAAAATGGCGGAATAATACGGTGCCAGGATGTCAAAAAACGCCAGCGTGACGATAAATAAGATAAGGATGAAGAATCCCTTCGTAAGCCCTTTAATATTCACAACGATTTCCCCTTCGTTCAATCTGCCCTCGAAATATAGAACGAAGTGGGGCGTTTGCAATATAGGAAAAAGCCGTCGTCCGGTGAAATACCATCAGAAAGCGCGGCGAAGAGACGGTAAATGCCTCTCGCCGCATCATCCGTGCTTACAGGCCATCCAACCGCCGCTGGGTCGCCTGCACCAGTGAGTCCGTGGTGATGTCGGCAATGGATTTGGCACCCGTGAGCGTCATCGCCACACGCATCTCTTTTTCGATCAGGTTCAGCAGGTTAACCACACCCGCTTCGCCCGCTGCCGCTAGCGCGTAGACAAACGCGCGCCCAAGCATCACGCCGTCCGCGCCCAGCGCAATCATCCGCACCACGTCCAGCCCGGTACGAATACCGGAATCTGCCAGAATGGTGATATCACCTTTCACCGCATCAGCGATGGCAGGCAGCGCATGTGCCGTCGATAGCACTCCGTCCAGTTGTCGACCGCCGTGATTGGAGACCACGATGCCGTCTGCACCGAATTTCACGGCTTCTTTGGCATCTTCCGGGTCGAGGATGCCTTTGATGATCATCGGCCCTTTCCACATCTCGCGGATCCACGCCAAATCCTGCCACGAAATAGAGGAATCGAAATTCTCGGCCAGCCAGCCGATATAGTTCTCCAGCGTCGTCGGCGTGCCGCGATAGGCGGAGACATTCCCCAAGTCGTGTGGTTTACCGTTCAGGCCAACGTCCCATGCCCACTGTGGATGCACCATCGCCTGCAACACACGGCGTATAGCCGCATTCGGGCCGCTCATGCCGGAATGGGCATCGCGATAGCGCGCGCCCGGCGTCGGCATGTCCACGGTAAACACCAGCGTCTTGATCCCTGCCGCCTGCGCGCGTTCCAGCACGTTGCGCATAAAGCCACGGTCTTTTAACACGTAGAGCTGGAACCACAGCGGCCGATCGATAGTCGGTGCGACCTCCTCAATCGGGCAGACGGAGACGGTAGACAGCGTAAAGGGAATACCCTTCTGTGCCGCCGCACGGGCAGCCTGAACCTCGCCGCGTCGGGCGTACATCCCGGTCAGGCCAACGGGCGCCAGTACCACTGGCATCGCCAGCTTTTCGCCGAACAGCTGCGTTTCCAGACTCAGGTCAGAGACATTTTTCAGGATACGCTGACGCAGCGCGATATCCGCCAGATCGGCGGTATTACGCCTGAGCGTGTGCTCGCCATACGCACCGCCATCGGCGTAGTGGAAAAGAAACGGCGGCAGCTTACGCTGCGCCGCCGCTCGGTAGTCTGTTGAAGCAGAGATGATCATCGTCCTTTCCCATCCTTCTTCTTGTTGGTGTCATTCTTGCGGTCAATAGAATGACCGCGAATGAAATGACCTTTCTAGTGAAGCCACTTTTAGTGAAATTGAAGGTACGCGACATGCGTTTGCAGATATTCCTGCAAGCCGTGCTTGCCGTCCGCCCCACCCACACCGGATTTACGCCAGCCCGCATGGAAGCCCTGCATCGCCTCAAAGTTCTCACGGTTGATGTAGGTTTCACCGAACTTCAGCCCTTTCAGCGCCTTCATCGCGGTGTTGATATTTTGAGTATAGATCGACGACGTCAGGCCATATTCACTGTCGTTCGCCATCGCAATCGCCTCTTCCAATGTGTCGAAGGTCGCGACAGGCAGCACTGGGCCAAACACCTCTTCATGCATGATCGGCATATCCTGTTTGACGTCCACCAGCAGCGTAGGCGGATAGAAATAGCCCGTACCGCTTTCACGCTGGCCGCCGAGCAGCACTTTCGCGCCCTGCGATACCGCTTTCGCCACTTTGTCTTCCACACGCTGTAACGCCGCCGCGCTGATCAGTGGCCCCATATCCAGCGCTTTTTTCTCCGCCGTGTTACCAAAGGTCACCTGCTCCATCGCGGCTTTAATACGCGCGATAAAGTCGTCGTAAATGCCTTTCTGCACATAAACGCGCTCGGCGCAGTTACACACCTGCCCGCTGTTGATGACGCGGGAACTGACAATCGCTTTCACCGCCAGATCGAGATCGGCATCGTCCATTACGATAGCTGGGGCTTTGCCGCCCAGTTCCAGCGATACCTTCGTCACGTTCTGCGCCGCCGCCGTCATGGTCGCAATACCCGCCGCCACGCTGCCGGTCAGGCTGACCATGCCGACTTTCGGGTTAGCAGCCAGCTCTTGCCCTACCGTCGGGCCGTAGCCGGTAACAAAATTGATGACGCCTTTCGGCAAACCGATTTTGTGAATGATTTCGGCGAAAATCACCGCATTATTGGGTGTGATTTCGCTCGGTTTGATGACGATGGTATTACCGGTGATCAGCGCCGGCGCCGCTTTACGCGCAATCAGGAAGAAGGGGAAGTTCCACGGCAGAATACCGGTCGTGACGCCTATCGCTTTGCGGAAGACGAAGATATTTTCGTTCGGACGGTCGCTCTGAATGATCTCACCTTCGTAACGGCGCGCCCACTCCGCCATGTAATCCAGATAGTCGGCGGTGAACAGCACTTCCGTCTGCGCCAGACCGTGCGTTTTCCCACCTTCCGCAATGATGGTGTCGGTCAGTTCGGCTTCGCGCTCGCGGATACCGTCGGCAATTTTGTGTAACCAAACGCCACGTTCAACCGCAGGCAGCGCTTCCCAGCCCGGCTGTGCGGCTTCTGCCGCATCAATCGCTCTCTTCGCATCGTCAGCGGAGCCTTCCGGAATCTGTGAAATAACCTGCTCTGTGGCCGGATTCACCACATCAATCCACTTCCCGCTTCTGTTTTCAACAAACTCACCGTTGATGTACATACGTTTCTGGGTGATGCTCATGTCAGGCGTCTCCAAAGTAGGGTAAGGGAATACAACGCATAAACGAGTTGTTAACGAAACACGTTTTTTTTGTGAAGTTTTGCCATGCTGCGCGTTCTGCGCGGCATTTACCTTTTCATGGCTGCCATCTCAGTCTGGCACATGGCAAAAAAGTCATACTGAGCACGCCTGACGTAACACTTTTGCAAAGTATCGGAGAACGTTGGGGGAATAACGAGAGTGTGATGCAAGTGAGGCGGTGACAGACGCCAGCCGACAGCGTCTGTCTTTTGAGCAGGGGAATTTTACGGCTCGTCGATTTTCGCAATCTCTTCCTTCACCTGCCACTTGCCGCCCACCAGCTCACGGGTGGTGGCGACCATCGCCTGCTTCTCTTCGGAGTAGGCTTCTGTGGTTTCGACAATCAGGACAGGCTTATTATTCGCTATCTGATAGGTAGACCATTGGTGCCAGCAGCAGCCGCTTTTGGTAAACGTCGTGATGGTCTTACTCTTCTCATCAATCTCGAACAGGCCGAGGTTGGAACTGGCTAACTCGGTCAGCGGCGCGTTCTGGGTAAACTGCTGCTTTTCCACATCGAACAGGAACACATCGTAAGACGGCCCGCCGTAAGCGCCGTTATTACCATTGCGCAGCATAATATCCGCGTGGTGATCGAAGTTAGCGTCATCAATCACCAGCCCACTGTTGTTCTCACCATAAACCTCGACCAGATTCGCCGTCGCTTCGCCCTTCTTGTTCAGCTCGATGAACATATTTTCCATCGTGATACGCTGGAACAGGTCGCCGCGTCCTTTCTTAAAGATATCCAGCGTGCCGGAGCCTTCACAAGTTGAGTAAGAAGAGTCGATATCGCACGTCGCCACACTGAGCACAAAGTCCCACTGGTCTGATGCCTGTGTAATCAGGGAGATATTTTCACTACCGGACAGCGCCTGAATACGGGAAACCATCTCATTCCCCAGACAAACGTCATCCTTACAGCGGTCACGTTCGGCCAACCAGGCGCGCTGCTCCTGACGCGCCTGCGCTTTGTCCGTTTGTTTCACGTAACCCTGATAGGCCTTGTTCAATACCGCATCAAGCTGCTGTAGGCGGCTGCTGGCGCAAATCATTTTCTCGCTGTCTGTACTGGCCTTGCTGCAATCCATCGCCCAGACGGACGAGGCGAAAAGACACAGCAGGGATGAAACGGCCAGAGATAAATAACGCATAACGTATCGCTCCTTGAAAAATAAAAAACCTAACTAGCTGATAAAATGGGTAATGGTTATTTTTCGCTGCCATTTCCCATCTTTTTAAGAAAGCGCTGCTGCTCAACCAAAATCGCTTTCAACGTAATACATTGATAATCAATACCGTAATGCGGGGCGACGTCCGCAATAATTTTCGACAATGCGGGATAGTGCCGATGATTCCAGTTAGGGAAAATATGGTGGGTCAGGTGCATATTGAGCTGCCCTAGCCAATAACCAAGCCAGGCGGGACGGGTAGACCAATCCACCGTGGTAGAAAAGGTGTGCTGATAGCGCCCATGCCGGAATAAGCCGTCTTCCGGTGCCTGATAGAACGTCCCTTTTGCCCAATGCGACCCCAGAATCAGGACAACAAAAATCAGCGACGACAGCATCTGGCTCAGCAAATAAACCAGCAGCAGCGATCCAACGCTAATGATGGTCGGCGACAACAGCCAATAGGGGATCGCCAGCGCCAGCAGAGCATGCAACGCTTTTGATAACAGGAACACGCCCCAGCCCTTCACGCCCTGAAATGCCATATTGCGCGTCACCTGCGTTTTCCCCGCCCGATCGAGCCAGTCAAAAAACCAGATGATGCAGGGGAAGGTCAGCGACGCCACCATCGGCCAGTAGTAACGCTGGGCGCGCATAAAAAAGCGAAACCGATGATAGGGCGATTGCCGCAAAACGCCGTTCTCTTCGATATCCAAATCGTAGTGCTGCACGTTGACGTGCGCATGATGAAAAATCACATGCCGCACCCGCCAGCAGTCGGAATCCATGCCGAGCGGAATGCTGACGACGATATTGAGCAGGCGATTCGCCCACGGCAGCCGGAAAAAGACGTTATGCGAAGCGTCATGCACCACGTTCACCGCCAGAAACATGGCGGTAAAAATAAAGCCAAAGTAGCAGCCCGCAAAAGCCCACAGCGTCGTCTGCCAGAGGCTGAAACCATAAAACGTCAGACACAGCGCTACCAGAAACAGCATCTTGCCGATAAATCCGGCATTGGCGAAACGGTGGTCGCCCGTTTCTGCCAGATAGTCATTCGCGGCCTTCATCAACGCCCGATGCAACGCCAGATCGCGGCTTTGTTCATAGCGGAGCGGCTTTAGCGGTGCGGGCATCATGCTTCCTCCCTTCCCTGTTCCACGGCACGTTGCACAGTGCGCCGATCGTTACCTTCGCCCATCAATTTTAAAAACCGGCGCTGACTGGCCAGTAGCTCACGATAGGTAATACAGCGATAGTTCATGCCATGCTCGGCGGCCACGCGCCGTAAGATAGCGGCTAACGCAGGATAATGACGATGATGCCACCCCGGAAAAAGATGATGCGTCAGATGTAAGTGCAGCCCTCCCGTCCAGCGCTCAAGCCAGCGCGGCGTCGGCAGCCAGTCACAGGCGGTTGCAAAGTTGTGCTGATACCAGCCCTGAGGCATCGTTTCCGTATCGGTAACGGCATAGAATTCAGCCTCCGCCCAGTGCGTACCCAGCAGCAAAAAGACCACCAGCAACGAGGCCAACATCTGCCCCAACAAATAGCTTAACAGTACGATGTCTGGGCTAATGCCATGTGCCGTTCCTACCACGATGGGAATCACCAGTAGCAGCAGGACATGACCGACTTTACTGCCGATAAAAATCATCCATCCGCGGTAGCCTAACTGTACTGAACGGGCATTGACGGGGGTTTTACCCAAGCGATCGGCCCAGTCAAAAATCCAGGCGATATAAGGGAGCGAGAACGCGGCCACCAGCGGCCAGTAAAGATGCTGATAACGCATGTAGGGACGGTGGCGCTGAAAAGGCGTTTGGCGGAAAACCCCATTCTCTTCCGTATCCAGATCGTAATGTTCCACATTCGGATAGATGTGGTGGAAGTCCACATGACGCAAGCGCCAGTAATCGGGATCGATGCCTAACGGCAGCGTCACGATGCGCCCGACCACGCGATTCAGGGTTCGATTGCGGAAAAACGTATTATGGGAGGCGTCATGATTCACGATGATATTCAATAACATCGACAGCATGATGAAAGAGAAATAGCTCAGGAAGAACGCCCATGCCGTCTGCTGCATCAAACACAGGGCATAACAGGCAAGGCAGCATAAAAAGAGAATCCCGGCCTTCACAAACTGCCCGCTGTCGGCAAAGCGATGATCGTGATTAGCGCGGAGATAGGCCGACGTTTCCCGCTGTAATGCCCGATGGAAAGCCTGTTCGCCCTTGGCAGGATACGGTTTGGCGGGAAGCACACTAGACATTTTCAGGCTCCTCGGTCAGAGGGCGTCGGCCCCAGCCAACTGCCATCGCCAGCCCGTGCAGCGCCAGCATCAGCATCGCAATCTTCCAGTAAAGTGCTTCCCAGCCCAGATAGACAAGAAACACGGCAGGGAATAGCAGCACCACCGCTAGCCAAACATAAATACCCCAGCGCCGCCCTTCAGAAATCCCACCCAGCGCAACAGCGCCCACCACCAGCAGCAGGAAGAGCGCAGCCTGCGACAGATCGGCGGCATCATAGCCGTAGCCATACAGGTAGACGTATCCCACCACCAGCGCAAACAGCAGCATCGCCCCGGCAATCAACGCCATCGGCGTACAGTGAAATGTCGCCTGACGCGTACGACGCACCGACAGTTTCAGGTACGACAGAAAAGGCAGGTTACTGGCCCAAAACGGATTATTCGATGGCGTTTCTCTGCCTGCACCGTAGCGGAAAGGCGTGTCGGGAAGCTGCGGACAAAAACTGCCAAACAGCTTGTCCCAAAAAATGAAGGTGCCGCCGAAGTTCTTATCGGCGTACGCACGGTCGTTTACGTGGTGGACGCGATGGTGTGCGGGCGTCACCAGCACCTTTTCCAGCCAGCCCAGTTTGGGCGTCATCGCATTATGGTTAAAGAGCTGAACGCTGTAATGCAGGATGGAAACGGTGACGAACACGTACAGCGGAACGCCGAGCAGCGCCAGAATCAGGAAGAACGGAATCGAGGTCAGCGAGGAATACCAGGAGTTACGCACGCCCAACGACAGATTAAAATGTTCGCCCTGATGGTGAACCACATGCACCGCCCACAGCACGCCGAAGGTATGGTGCAGGCGGTGTAGCCAATAGAAACCGAAATCCCAGGCGAGTAGCGCGAACAGCCACATCAGCACCGGCGGCCAGGTTTCCACCCAGCCAAAACTGAAATGCGCCGCGACATAGCCATAGCAAAAAATTTCCACGCTGCGAAAAAGCCACAGCATGATATGCCCTGAATTCAGGTTGAACACCACGTCATGCCAGTTCACTTTCTCGCGCTGCATCCACTGTAGAGCCAGCGCTTCGCCAATCACCACAACCAGCATGAAAACAATGGGTAATGCTAAATCGATCATAATGTCATTCCTGCTGGCGCTTATCGTTAGGCAGCGGAGCCGCTGGGGAAATGGCCTTCACCGCCTCTCGACTACGCAGAAAGACCCATCCTGCGATCCCCGCCAGTATCGCCCCCGTCACCAGATCGATAAACAGATGGCGGCGCAATTGCAGGATAGAAAGGGCAATCGCCGCACCCCACAGCAGGTACAAGCCCGTTTTCACCTTCTGCTGGCTATCGCTCATCGCCCATACCGCCAGCACCGTTAGCGCAATATGCAGCGACGGCAGACAGTTTTGCGGCGAGTCGATACGCAGCAAAAGCTGTAGCACACGCGTGGAGAGATCGTCCCCGACAACCTGCGGGTACACCATCGTGGTCGGAAAAATCAGATACACCGCGCCCGCGATCAGCGCGGTCAGTTGCGTTGCGCGGCGTAGCCCCGCCAGACGCGTAATCGGGCAGGATAAGTAAGACAGCGGCACGATGATAAAAAAGGAGAGATACAGCCAGATCGCCGAGGCGCTAAAAGGGATCCATTCATCAACGAACGACGTCGGCAGCACCGTTCCCTGCCCCTGAAACTGCGCGCTCAGTTGATACACCACCCCGACCGTTCCCCAGCCAAAGAGCAGCGCTTTCAGCCGCAACAGCATCGTTTCTTGCGGAAATAGCCTCATGCACTCTCCTTCACGCGGGTAATCCGTCTGCGCTTTTGCGTAAACTCCGGCGCAATCTCACCGGCGCTTAACTGCCACCGTAGCCGCGATACGTCAATGCCTTGCAACGCAAACTGCTGCGACAGACTATCCCGACAGGCTTCCAGCTCTAAGAGGTTGCATGCGGCGGATAAATGCAGCGTCGTTTCCCCCTGCTGCACCAGCCGATAGTCGGCATGCAGCGGCAGCGCGTTGGCGATAATCCTGTTACAGAGATCCGCAAACACGGTCTGAGACTCGCCGCTGCTGTTCGGCAATCGCAGGCTGTCATCGCTGCGCCCTTCAATGCGGGCAATCGCCATCGTCACCCGACCACACGCACAGGGCGTCTTTTGCTTTACCAACACATCGTCCAGCCGATAACGCACAATCGGCTGCGTGCTGCGGGTGAAATCGGTAATGATGGGCGTAAAGCGCTCGTCATCCAGCCACTGTGGCTCGATGTGAATAAATTCTTCGTTGAGATGCAGCGTACCGTGCTCGCAGGTCGATGCCAGAAAGCCTTCCGTCGCCTGATACACTTCCCCAACCTGCCCGAAAACCTGCTGGAGCAATTGCTTGTCCTGCGGTTCCAGCACCTCGGCCACGGAAATCACCTTTTTGACCGTCAGCCGCAACTCACCGCGCTGTACCGCCAGCGCCAGTTCGCGCAACACCTGCGCGGGAGCGACGATAATCGACGGCGACCACGCTTCCAGTCGCGAAACATGCTCGGAAAACGGCGCAAAGAGATCGTAAAACGACAGGCTGAGCCAGCGGTTATCCACGCTGTGATACAGGTTGTTATCCGCCCGCAGGAACAGCGCCACCCGCTCACCGGCTCGTAGCCCGTCCGGCAGCATTTTCGCCAGCATGCCTCCCGCCCACACCTGCTGTTCACATGGGCTAACGACAAATAACCCACGCTGCCCAGAGGTGCCGGACGACAGCCCGACGCTGAATCCACTCACATTCGGCGTGAAGTCACGATCTTCCTCACTGCGGCGCGCGCAGGCGAGCAGTTCATCCCGCTTAAGCCCGGCGGTGTTCATCCGATCGAATTCGGCCATCATCACGGCTTTATCCATCATCGGCCAGGATGTCATGGGTAGCTGGCAGTAAGGCCGAAAATAGGGGCTGCGAGCCAGCACCCGTCGAGCAAAGCGAGAAAGCTGGCGCTGCTGATGGCGCTCAAGCGCCTGACGGGTGGCAAAAGTGAAGCGTCTGGCACGGAAATAGTGCCAGATCGTCATCAGCGGAATCATAGGTCGCCCTCGTGACACAGCCGAATCTCAACCTGCCCGTTCAGGTGCAACTGGTGCAGTTGATCCAGCGTGTGGTAATAGGCTTTTGGATCGTCCATCACCAGATTCGCCAGCCGCGACGGCCCACGACCTTCGCGATAACTATGCGGCGACCAGGCAGCATCGCTTGCCAGCAACACCCAGCCGTTTTCAGTCAGCACAAACGCGCCGAGGTGTCCGGCGGCATGGCCGGGCAGCGGCACCAGCACGATCTCTTTATCGCTACCCGGCAGCGCATAGCCTTGCGTAAACGCTGCCAGCTCCGCAGGCAGATCGGTAAGCGGGAAGTTTTCGACAAACTGAAGCGCCTGCTCAAAATGTTCAGGGATCAGCGCGGGTACAAACGCCCGTTTCAGTGCCGCGAAACCGCGCAGATTCCGCGTCTGCTGCCATCCCAGCGCCGAACAGATAAACGGCACGTCAGGAAAATCCCGCAGCCCCGCGATATGGTCGCCGTGAAAATGGGAAATAATCAGGCCGTCGATGTCCGCCGGTTGAATCCCCTGCCCGTGTAGCTGGTGAATCAGCGCGTCTTTCGTCTCGAAATGCACCGGCGTCATTCTGCGGTATAGCTGAAACAGGCCAGATCGCGTGGCATCGGTAAAATGCTGGGCATAGCCGGTGTCCCAGAGCCAGCGCTTGCCCTGACTTTCCAGCATCCAGACGCGTGCCGGAAAACGGCACACTTTCCATCCCGCACCACGCAGCGCCATGCAGCCGGGATGCAGACAGTACCCGACTTCAAACGTTGAGATATTAGCCATGTCGGTCAGTACCCCGCGGTGCAAGGTGCGTATTGAACCAGTTACCCGTTAGCTCGATGCCCTGCTGAAGGGAGAAACGCGGCCGATACCCCAGCTCCTGCTTAGCTTTCTCCGCGCTGAGCGTCATATCGAAATTCACCGCGCCCGCACTGTAGCGCGTCAGCAGCGGTTCTTTCCGGCTAAACCACGAGAGCAGCTCCATACCACCCGCCACCGCATGCAGCAGCGGATACGGCACCGCCCTGACGCGATAGTTCATCCCCAGTTGCCCGGTCAGCAGTTGCTCAAGCATATCTGCAAGGCGGGCTGGTTCATGATTGGTGATGTTATACGCCGAGCCAGACACTAACCCCGTGCGCTGGCTGGCAAGCGCCATCGCTTCCACTACGTTGCCGACAAACGTCAGATCCAGCAGCGCCTCACCGCCGCGCGGGAGCCGCAGCACACCACCGCCCACCGCGATCTGTTCCAGTACTCGCGGCAGAATCACGCGGTCATGCGGGCCAAACAGGCCACGCGGACGCAGAATCACGTAGGTGGTTTGCGGGTAGCGCGATGTCAGCGCCTGAAGGCGCTCTTCCGCCAAAAATTTGGTCTGCGCATAGTGATTGGCAAAACGCGCCGCGCGGTAACTTTCATCGATATTCAGGTGGTGCTGATAGTCGAAGTAAATCGCGGGCGTGGAGATATGTACAAAGCGCGGGATACCCAACTGACCGGCAGCGTCGGCCAGCCGTGCTGTCACCTCGGTATTATTCTGATAAAAATCATCATATTGTCCCCACGGCGAGGATTTCGCAGCACAGTGCCAGACCACGTCGCAGCCCGCCATCAGCGTTCGAAACTGGTCTACTGAGGTGTCCACCAAATCGATACCGATAAACTGCGTGCCGAGTGCTTCAAGCTGCTGCCCCACCGAGCGATCGCGCCCACACGCCAGCACCTGATGCCCGGCCTGAAGCAGCCATTCCACCGCATTACGCCCCAGTCCGCTGGTCGCGCCCGTGACGAAGACTCTCATGGGATCAATACCATGCCGCCCAGCGTCAACCCGGCGGCCGTACCGACCAGCATCGCGGGTTCACCCTCAGGCAGACGCTGCGTCACGATGGCATGATGCAGCGCCGTCGGAATAGAGGCCGCTACCTGATTACCGTGATAGCGGTAAATATCAATCAACCTTTCGGTCGGGATCGCCAGTCGCTTACGCATATGTTCCAGCGACAGGTGGCTGGCCTGATGCGGAACTACCGCCGCCATCTGATCCAGCGAATAACCGCTGGCCTCCAGCAGCCGTTGCAGATAGCCCTCGATCAGGGCAGAAGCCTGCCTGAATAACCGTTTTCCCTGCATATGGAACAGAAAATCATGCAGCTCCATCCCCGCACGCGGGTTACGTAAGGTGCCGCCAGCGCGGATCTGGCACAGTTCGTTGCCCTTCGGATAGGTTTCCAGCAGACACGCCGCAATACCGCTGCGCCCATCGCCGCGTTCGACAATGGCACACGCGGCACCATCACCAAAAATCAGCGACGACTCTTCGTCATCCCAATCAATACCGCGCGAAGCCAGTTCGGTAGAGACGATGGCAATGCGTCGATAAGCGCCGGTATTTAACAGCCCGGCCGCCACCTGAAGCGCGGAAATAAAGCTGACACAGCTGCTGTTAATATCGAAACTGGCCGTCCCTTTTGGCAGGGACGACGCTTTTAATAAGTGACTGGCGCTATAAGGCAGCGCCTGAATCGGAATCGCGGAAGCAAACAGCAGCAGATCGATGGATGCTGGCGGAATAACACCCCGCGTCAGCGCGTCATTTAACGCCGCCACACCAAGTTCCGCCTGGCTGGCATGATTGTCCGCATGGTGGCGATAAATAATGCCTGAACGGCTTTCGACATAACCGGCGGGCTTATTGAGCCGCGCATCTAATTCAGCCGAGGTCACCCGCTGCGCAGGAAGCGCGCTGCCGGTAGAAATAATCTTGAGTGGAACCAATCCCTGAGTGACTGCATGACTTTGCGTCTTCAACTTCAATCCTTTCCAGATTCATTATCGTTTTAGCTGTACCGAGCAGGCTATCACGTACAGTATTTATTCATTCTGTTGCTAAGAATAACGAAATCACCGCGAATTGAAATCTTAAGCTGTGCGGTCGCACTATTCCATCCCGATACTTTTTCGCTATTCTCTGTACATTCACGATGCTTAATTCAGCCAGAAGTTATACTTATGTCATTGTTTATCAAATCGGTTATTGGCGCGCTGATCGTATTGCTCATCAGCGTACTGGCGAAAAGTCGAAACTATTATATTGCAGGGCTGGTGCCGCTATTTCCCACGTTCGCGCTGATTGCCCATTATATCGTTGGCACCGAACGTGGACTGGAAGCGCTGCGCGCCACCATCCTGTTTGGCATCTGGTCCGTTATTCCTTATCTGGTTTATCTCATCTCACTTTATTACTTTACCGCGTGGATGAAATTGCCACAGGCGCTGCTCGCGGCAGTCGTGTGTTGGATTGTATCAGCGGCACTGCTGGTCAAAATCTGGACGTGGTATCAGGGGAATTCAGCGTAAAATAGCGAACGGACAAAAATTTCTGATGTGCTCTGAATCACACTCGCAGTAAAGAAAGAACCCGGACATCCGGGTTCAATGTGCTGGCATTGTTATCGTCTCAGGCTCATAGCGCTCAAAATTAGCGGCATACCTGCGCCATATCGATAGTGTAGTTACAGCCCGGATTGGCTTTTTCCTGCCAGTGGTGCTTATCCATTTTTGCGGTACATCCTGCATCTTCTAACAATGCCTGACGGCCATCTGCGCTACACACCAATATCAATGAGTGCCCTTCTACAGACTTTGCCTTCATTTTATAGTCCTTAAAAGGAGCCAGAAGCGCAGGATCATGAGCCGTTGCAGCAACCAGAAGCGTGTTGTCCGTCGCGGCATCAGGATTGCCATAGCGTGTTTCTGCTTCAACGGATGCGCTTAATTTTGTTAGGGCAGATGACAGCGGATACATCGTTTCTTGTTGATTCGCCGAGCTAAAAGAGCAGCATCCAGCTAGAAATAAGGCGCTCATCAATGCGATATATTTCATGCAACCTCCTTCCAATAAACCAATTTACCCGTGTTCACATCTCGCCCCGTATCAAGGTTCCAATGGCCAAAGAATGACAATGCGTCTACATCAGACTTTTCAACTGATTCAGCAACTAAACGCCATGCCTCGACGACATGAGTTACCGCGAGATCAAAAACATCATCATAGTTTTTCGCGCCCTCTGGTGTGGCAATATTTACCAGGAACTGTTGATCCAATTTCGTGACAGCGGGATAGGTTAAACCAAGACCTACCGCAACATGACGCGCCAATGGCATCAATTTATTGCCTTCTTCAGCGATATTGTCGACCACAAACAAGAACTGATCGTTCCATTTATCAATATCAGGCTTATTTTTAGAAAACTCCTGAGCGTAAGTTTGCTGCAAAGCGGATTCCCATAGTCCCTTTATCGTTGCGTCGAGATGCCCATCCTGCGAACATCCTCGAATCCCAGAATTAAGATGTTCAGAAAGCCCCACTTCACCCAAATTCAGTCGGGGAAAAATATAAGCATCCTGATTCATCTCACAGACACGATGTGCACGTTTATTCTGGGCATAAGGACCAACAATCTTTTCCACAATGGGATGAATCGTCATGTCAGTCACCACATGGGCGACATAGCCCAACAGCCACGCTAGCACCTTTTGTTTCTCCGCCCCCTGTAGCCCCATAACACCTTTGGCAAGAGACTGAACCACATCTCCCGTCTTTTCATAGTGCATATTATCGGCCCATTTTGCGGCACCAGAATCGGTAATAGCCAAATAAGGGTAATCGGGACTAACGGAACCTAATTCACAGAAACGAAGATATTTTTTTACTGCGAGGATACCGCTCTGAGGTACTTTCGCTTCTTCCAACCGCCCTATTTCACTCGCAATATTAACAACGGCGAGATGTGCATATGCTCCAGCCATGAAGTTCACCTTTAGCGTGGTATAACACGATTATTAATAAGTCACTCACCAAAACGTGAGAGAAATAAGCACTGTATTGTTGAACACAGACGACCTGACAAGTGATTCATGCAGGTTCAATAAAAAGCATTATAACCATTTGATAGATAATATTATTTCAAGACGTAGATCGCGTAACCATATTACCAGTAGAAATAAGTGCTTCTATTCCGTTTGGCGAAATCTGTGAACGATGCCAGATATAAAAATGACACCAGCATCAACGCTACAGCATCAAACATATCTGGTGACTTCTCTGGACGTGGTATCAGGGGAATTAGGTGCTGGCAGAAGGGATGGCCCCTCTGCCATAAGCAGGGGATATCAGGCGAAGGCAAAGCCCTCATCTTCCCATCCCGTTATTCCCCCTATCATAATTTTTACCGGGCGACCGAGTTGTGCCAGCTTTAATGCTGCCTGATCTGCGCCATTGCAGTGTGGTCCCGCGCAATAGACGACAAACCGCGTGTCATCAGGCCACTCGGCCATACGCTCAGGTGTGATTTCACGGTGCGGCAGATGAACCGCCCCCGGTATATGGCGCGCGCTAAAGTGCTTCGTCGACCCCACCACATGCAATAACACGAAGTCCTGCTGAGTGTCAGAGAGCGAGCCCGCCACATCCGCACAGTCTGTTTCCACAGACAGACGCCGTGAAAAATGGGATTGGGCGATATCAGAAGCAGCAAAGGGATAGTCAGTCACGTAACTCATCGATTTTTCTCACTGATTGGAATGAGACTCGACTATAAAACGGATACATAAAGGCTGGCAGATGGCATTATTGCCATATATCGTCAATATCATGACAAGTTATTGGGGTGAGGAAATCGATGTTCAATCCGCTTGTTGTCGTACTCGCTTATGATGGCTTGTGTACCTTCGAGTTTGGTATTGCTGTTGAAGTCTTCGGCCTTCCACGCCCTGAAATGGGGGAAGACTGGTATCAGTTTGCTGTCGCAGGCTTAGACAGTGGCGCGATGCGGGCAACGGGTGGCATCCACGTGGTTGCCGATGGTGGTCTTGAACTGTTGACACAGGCAGGGACGATTATCATTCCCGGCTGGAAAGGCAGTGATGTGCCCGTCCCCGCCCATCTGGTCGATGCATTACGTCAAGCACATCAGCAGGGAGCCAGGCTGCTCTCTATCTGTTCTGGCGTTTTTGTCCTCGCGGCGACAGGCCTGCTTTCCGGGCGACGCGCCACGACGCATTGGCGCTACAGCGACACGTTAAAAATGCAATATCCTGATATCAACATCGAGCCAGACGTTCTTTATATTGATGAGGGAACAATGCTTACGTCAGCCGGGAGTGCTGCGGGTATCGATCTTGGGCTGCATCTCATCCGTCGGGATTACGGCAGCAAAGCGGCCAATCAAGTGGCTCGCCGATTGGTAGTCGCACCGCATCGGGATGGTGGGCAAGCACAGTATATTGAAAAAGCGGTACCGGTAGACTACGAACGCTCACGCCTCGGACCGCTTATCGATCATGTCCGAGCCAACCTCGCGGAAGAGTATTCCGTTACGAAACTGGCGGCAATTTCCTGTATGAGTCCACGCACGTTCCTTCGCCGTTTTTCTGCCGCTACGGGTACGACGCCAGCGCGCTGGTTACTGGCCGAACGGCTGAATACCGCACGCGATTTACTGGAAAACACGCGCTTATCGATCGAGAAAATCGCCGAAACGGTGGGGTTTGGTACCGCAGCCTCGTTACGCCATCATTTTCGCCAGCAGCTACAGCTCACGCCCTCAACCTATCGGTTGCGCTTCGGGCAGAGAACCGATGATATCCCAGAGAATCTTGCCGCTAAGAGAGGATAAGATCATGACAAAAACGACGTACCCCGGCACAGTTCATCGCCCCATTCTCTCCGCGCAGGAAGCCGAACGCTTCACGCTCCCGCACTATTTCACGCTGCGTGGACACAATGATCAGACAGAAGCTGACGTTTGGCAGCCCGCACCGATTGAGGCCGACTCGACGACGCCCTGGGTTGTTGGGCCGCACGTGGGGGTGGATGGCGCAACACACGCCCATGTTCAACAGGCGGTGAACGCCGCGCTACGAGCGCAACAAGGTCGGGCCCGGATTGAGATTAAACTGCTGCCGGGCACCTATACCGGCACGGTCTACATTCCTGCCGATGCGCCACCGCTCACGCTATGTGGGGCGGGAGAGAAACCGGATGACGTAGTGATTCAACTCGCGCTGGATTCAATGTTTTCACCGGCAACCTACCGGGAAACGGTAAATTCGCACGGTGAATATCAGCCCGGCGATCCTGCCTGGTATATGTACGATCTCTGTGCGTCAAAGCAGAATGCGACAATTGATACTATCTGTGCCGCCGTGGTCTGGTCGCAAAGCGACAATTTCCAGATGAAGAACCTGACGGTGGTGAATACCTTGCTGGACTCCGTAGATGGCTGCGCACATCAGGCCGTGGCGCTACGCACCGACGGCGACAAGGTTCAGCTTGAAAAGGTCCGCCTCATCGGTCGTCAGGATACGTTTTTCGTCAATACCAGCAACCTCCAGAATGAGTACGTCACGGACCGCTACAGCCGGGTCTACATTACAGACAGCTACATTGAGGGTGATGTCGATTACGTGTTTGGGCGCGCGATCGCGGTATTCGAGCGCGTCCACTTTCATACGGTTTCCAGCCGTGGAGCGAAAGATATTCACGTCTTCGCACCAGACAGCATGCCGTGGGTGCAATACGGCTTTCTGGCAGTGGCGTGTCGTTTCACGGGAGACGAAGGCTTCAGCGGAGGAAAAAAGGCCAAACTGGGGCGTGCCTGGGATCAGGGAGCAAGGCAGACGGGATATCAGCCGGGTCAGACGGCAAACGGCCAGTTAGTGATTCGCAACAGCACGATTGACGCCAGCTATGACAGAGAACGGCCGTGGGGAGCTGCGGCAACCACCGCACGGCCCTTTGCGGGTAACACAGATTCAGTCCGCAATCTCGACGATGTGCATTTCAATCGGCTGTGGGAATACCACAATATCGACGAGGCGTGAGATACAATGAAAGGGATAACAATATAAAGGCGAGTGTTATTCGAGAAAGAGTCGCACTGGTGGAATTAATTAACCTGAACTGCTGGCGGCCTGTAAACAATACAGGCCATAGAACAGTAAAAGAATTTTATTATATTACTGATAAATCTCGCTTAATTCGCATTCCCTGATGTTAGCCAGTCATCACGCTTATCCAGAGCGTTATTTATTTCTTTTGCTTCACGCCCTTAGCATTGTCGTTCGATTGTATGTTTTTTCACTCCCCCATAACAATTAGACTTAGGTACAGGTGTAGGTATATACTTTTCCGTTACAAGGATGTTGATTCTTCAGACTGAGGTCATGAGATGTCGCCATTATTCTCCAGTAGCGAAATAATAAGCAGGGTAATCAAAGGTCATTTTAATGAAAACCTGGATCACTACGATGGCGTCAAATTCTCATTTATGGTTCTGAATAAGAAAAACCCCTCTGAAATGATCATTATCTCCAGCTATCCCGATGAATGGGTTAATCTCTACAAAGAAAATAAATACCAGCACATTGATCCCGTTGTTCTTGCTTCATTTAATAAAATATCGCCTTTCTCTTGGGAGAAAAGTCTGGTTATTAACACACGACTACAGCTTGCCAAGATATTCGATCTCTCTAAGAAATATAATATTATCAACGGATATACTTTTGTCCTTCACGATCATGGCGACAATCTGGCTATGCTATCGATTATCGTGGACAGCTCATATCCAGATGATGTTGATACATTCATTGAAGAGAAAAAAGACACCTTTCAGATGCTATTAATTGATGCATATGAAAAAATCATCTCCCTTTGCAGAGAGATGATTGAAAATAAAAAACAATTAAATAATAAAGAAATATTCTCTCAACGAGAAAATGAAATCCTTTACTGGGCCAGTATGGGTAAAACCTATCTGGAAGTCGCTATTATTCTCGGTATCAAAACCAGCACGGTAAAATTTCATATCGGCAACGTTGTGAAAAAACTTGGCGTCCTGAATGCCAAGCATGCCATCCGGCTCGGCGTTGAGTTACAGCTCATCAAGCCTGTGCAATAGCGGCTGGTACCCGTAGAGGCCACTGCTTCAACTCATTGCTCATAAATGTCCCGCTGCGGTTAATACGACGAGCCAACGCTTCCTGATTCTCATCATCAACCGGAAGAAAAACTAAATAGACTCTTTCTTCCTTTTCTGACAAACCTTGTTCGACCACGCGAATTCCCCAGCCAGATCGTTTTAATATCGTCAGCATAGGGTGACTCACTATCGTATATATTCCATCATAGCCTTTGTCCTTTGAGTAATTAATCATCGAAAGAAACAGCATCGAACTAATTGGGTATTCATTGCCGAGAATATCTTTCGCTCGCGATTTATCGACAAAGAATCGACTAGATTCCAGGTAATTCCCTTCAGGGATATTGATCTCCTTGAAGTAAGGAAAAAATGTCCCGGTAATCATGTTAGGGTATTTTGTTTCAATAAATCTCAAACTACAGATAACGGTGTTATCTTTGATGCCAAAAAGATAAGTCGTGTTATTATTATCGTACTGATCAAATTCCATTCCATCAGTACATTGCACGGCCCAATTCAGTCGATCTTTAAACGTCTCTTTTCTGAGGGTAAATAGCTCTTCTGATTTCGTTTCTGACAACAAGGTGTGATTTACATCAAATATCTCTAACATTTTTCCTCCATTGAAAAGTTAATACATAACCTCAAAAAACGATACGCCATCCCACAGATCCTTCGCCTTCAGATTATTATCTTGGCTGATTATTTATAGGTATTCTGTCCCTTTCCACGGCGGTTGTACAGATGCAACCTGCATTGTCAGCAAGAGTTCATACACAAAAAAACAACGCGAGAAGAACCAATATAAACATATGATAAACGGATAAAAAAAATCCGGAAGCGCGAGACGATTCCGGATTTTTATATTATTCAGTCTGGGCGTTATTTCTCTGTTTTATCCTGCAGTTGGCCTACCTGCGGCAGACCCGTGCTGGCGGAGGAAGAGAGCAAGCCCGTTTCAGCATAATTAAACAGTTTTTCACGCGTGTCGGTGATATCCAGATTGCGCATGGTCAGCTGGCCGATACGGTCATCTGGCGAGAAGACCGAGTCGCCTTTCTCCATGGTCAGACGCTCTGGCTTATAGGTCAGATTGTCAGACACGGTGTTCATGATGGAGTAATCATTACCACGACGCAGCTCCAGCGTCACTTCGCCGGTGATGGCGCTAGCGATCCAACGCTGAGAAGCATCACGCAGCATCAATGCCTGAGAATCGAACCAGCGTCCCTGATACAGGAAACGACCCAGCTGACGGCCATTGGCGTGGTATTGCTCGATGGTGTCTTCGTTGTGGATACCGGTGACCAGACGCTCATAGGCAATGTGCAGCAGTGCCATTCCCGGCGCTTCATAGATGCCGCGGCTTTTCGCTTCAATGATACGGTTTTCGATCTGATCGCTCATGCCCAGGCCGTGACGACCGCCGATGCGGTTCGCTTCCAGCATCAGTTCAACGTCATCGGCAAAGGTCTTGCCGTTCAACGCAACCGGGTGACCACGTTCAAAACGGATGGTCACTTCTTCTGCCGGCACTTTGACGTTCTCGTCCCAGAACTTCACGCCCATAATCGGGTTAACGATTTTGACGCTGGAATTCAGGAATTCCAGATCCTTCGCTTCATGCGTCGCACCCAGAATGTTGGAATCGGTGGAATAAGCTTTCTCGGCCGACATTTTATAGCCGAACCCTGCCTGTGACATAAACTCGGACATCTCCTGACGGCCGCCCAGCTCATCAATGAAATCGGTATCCAGCCACGGCTTGTAAATCTTCAGTTCAGCATTGGTCAGCAGGCCGTAACGATAGAAACGCTCAATATCGTTGCCTTTATAGGTGCTGCCGTCGCCCCAGATGTTTACACCGTCTTCTTTCATTGCAGCAACCAGCATCGTACCGGTAACCGCACGGCCCAGCGGTGTAGTGTTGAAATAGGTCACGCCCGCCGTCGTGTTGTGGAATGCACCACACTGAATCGCAGCGATACCTTCAGCAACCAGTTGCTTACGGCAATCGATCAGGCGAGCATTTTCTGCGCCGTATTCCATAGCCCGACGTGGGATTTCCTCGTAGTCATCCTCGTCTGGCTGCCCCAGGTTCGCGGTATACGCATAAGGAACCGCGCCTTTTTGACGCATCCAAAGCAGTGCAGCGCTGGTATCCAGACCACCCGAGAACGCAATACCAATACGCTGACCAACCGGAAGATGCTTGAGAATCGTTGTCATATATATAATCCCTGCTCGAAAGATCTCTGGAGATAAGCTGAGTCGCCCACACCATTATGTTACGCCATACACTCATGAGCGCTCGGGCCCTGTGCACATCCTGCATCAAACGGGCCGGTCGATGACCAACATCGACACACTCACAAATGCATATTTATGCAAAATAAGTGAGTGATAATTTAAACATCTTTTTGGCGGGACAGGAAGAGAAGAGTCATACTTTCATGCAAAAAAATTCGTGGCCAATTCACGACCAAGTTAGCAAGTATAGCGCTATCTTCTCTTCAGGCTAAGCAGGAAAAATCGTTTACGAGACCCACTCGACATTAATAAAACATCGTTTCATTTTGGCGATATTTCTTTGCTATTCTCTTGCGGTTAACACCTTCCCTTGCATATTGCTGGAGATGCTATGTCTAAGAAAGTCGCCGTTCTGCTGGCTCCTGGGTTTGAAGAAGCAGAAGCGATTATGGTGATTGATGTACTGCACCGTATGAAGATAGAAGTCACCATGCTGTCATGCTATGACAGACTGGAGCTGCACAGTTATCACAATATTCGCATGTTTGCCGATGCGCTGCTGGAAAGAAATCAGAACACGCTGTTTGATGCCGTAGTCATTCCTGGCGGCCCACAGGGAACGGTAAATCTGGCCGCAAACCCGATGGTCGTCGAGTTTATCCGTCGCCACGACGACGCGGGAAAACTGATTTGCCCACTGTGCTCCGCCGCCGCCCGCGTGCTGGGTGGTAACAAACTGCTGAAAGGCCGCCGCTACGTTTGCTCCGGGAATTTATGGCAAGACGTGACCGATGGCGTTTATGTTGACGAGAAAGTCGTGGAAGACGGTAATCTGATCAGCGGCAAAGGGCTGGGAGTCACATTCGACTTTGCCTTTACCCTCGCCAGCCGTCTGACCGGTGACAAAGAAAACGCCAACTTCCAGGTTGAGCACATCGATTACGATTACTGGCGCGTGCCAGCGTAACCGTTCACCAACCTAATGATAAGGCGCGCACCCTCGCGCCTTCCTGCGTGACCTTCCAGCATGACCTTCTTTTATGGATAGCCTTAATAACCTTCCCCATAACGCTCGCGGTACTCTTTCGGCGTGATGTCATACCCTTTCTTAAAGACGGCATAGAAATAGGGCAGCGAAGGATAGCCACACATCAACGAGATCTCACCAATCGAGAGCGAGGTCGATATCAGCAAGTTACGCGCCCGATCCAGCTTCTCCTCATGAATCATGCCGTGAATGGTCTGGCCGACTTCGTCTTTGAAGCGTTTTTCCAGATTCGAGCGGGAAATCCCTACTGCATCCAATACCTGCTCAACCTTAATCCCTTTGCAAGCGTGATAGCGGATAAAGTGCATCGCCTGAATAACGGCAGGATCGTGCACAGAGCGATAATCCGTTGAACGACGTCCAACCACCCGAACCGGCGGCACTAAAATACGTTGTAGCGGCACATCGGCCTGATTCAACAGCAACTGGTGCAGCAGTTTCGCTGCGCGATACCCCATTTGGCGCGTACCCTGCGCCACTGACGAGAGCGCAACGCGTGAAAGGTAACGAATCAGATCTTCGTTATCGATCCCAATGACACACAGCTTTTCCGGTACGGCAATATTCAGGTGTTCGCAGACCTGCAACAGATGGCGCGCACGGGAATCTGTCACCGCAATAATCCCCGTCTGCGGCGGTAACCCCTGCACCCAATCAGCCAGCCGATTTTGCGCGTATTGCCAGTTATCCGGCGAGGTTTCCATTCCCTGATACACCACGCCCTGATACTTTTCTGCCGCAACCAACTGCCGGAAAGCATGCTCCCGTTCCTGCGCCCAGCCCTTCCCGCCCGATGCCGGCAGGCCATAAAAAGCAAAACGGTTCAGCCCTTTCTCTTTGAGGTGCATAAACGCGCTTTCCACCAGTGCATAATTATCTGTCGCGATATAATGCACAGGCGGATAATCCTCGGGCTGATGGTAGGAACCGCCCACCCCCACCAGCGGAACATTCACATCCTGTAGCAGCCGCTTGATCTCGCCATCGTCAAAATCGGCAATCACGCCGTCGCCCAGCCACTCTTTGATGTTATCAATGCGGCAACGGAAATCCTCTTCAATGAAGATGTCCCAGTCACACTGGGAAGCCTGTAAATACTCGCCAACGCCTTCAACCACCTGACGGTCATACACTTTATTGGCGTTGAACAGCAGCGTGATGCGATAGCGTTTTTCAAACATGGCCGTTGGCGCTCATTAATCGCAAGTTCCTTGAATAAAGTCTTCTTCCTTGAATAGCACAGTGCCCCAAGAGGCCAAAATAATTTGCTGATTATTGCGAGCCGCCACGTATTTCCTTCGCAGACTCGACGTCGCATCATACGCGCCGCTTTGTTGCGGTATCCATCCACACCGCCAACAGCAGGATTCCGCCTTTTACGACGTATTGCCAGAACGTCGGCACATCGAGCATGCTCATCCCGTTATCCAGCGACGCCATGATAAATGCCCCCATCACCGCACCCGCGACGCTACCAATGCCGCCAGCCAGACTGGTGCCGCCAATCACGCAGGCAGCAATCGCATCCAGCTCGGCAATGTTCCCGGCGGATGGCGACCCCGCCCCCAGTCGTGAACTGAGAATCAGCCCGGCAACCGCGACCATCAGGCCGTTAATCGCGAACACCGCCATTTTGGTGCGCTCGACATTCACGCCCGATAGGCGGGCAGCATCGATATTCCCGCCCACAGCATAGATGCGGCGGCCAAATGCGGTTCGCGTCGCCAGAAAAATGCCGCCCAGCATCAACAGCGTCAGCACCAGAACCGGCGTTGGCACACCGCGATAGTCATTCAGCAGATAAATCGCGCCCAGCACCACCAGTGCCGTAAATGTCTGGCGGCCAATATCGCCTGCGGGCGGATTTACCGGTAACCCTAATCGGGCGCGGCTGCTACGCCGACGCCACTGCCAGGCAATAAACACCATTAGTCCGATGGCACCGAACATAAAACCCATGCCGGAAGGCAGATAGCTTTGCCCAATCTGCGACATCGCCTCGCTGGTCGGGGAAACCGTGGTCCCGTTGGTGATGCCGATCAGAATGCCGCGAAAAGCCAACATCCCCGCCAGCGTCACGATAAAAGAAGGGACTTTCCGGTAGGCGACCCACCAGCCATTCCACGCACCCAGCAATAATCCCAGCGCGAGCGTCACAACGATGGTCAACGGCAAGGGCCAGCCAAACCAGACATCAAAAATCGCCGCCGCACCGCCCAATAGCCCCATCATCGAACCGACCGACAGATCGATTTCGGCGGAGATAATGACAAACACCATACCGACCGCCAGAATGCCGGTGATCGCCGTTTGCCTCAGCAGGTTGGAGAGGTTACGCGCGCTGAGATACGCCCCGTCGGTCATGTAGGTGAAAAAGAGCATGATGGCGATGATGGCGGCAATCATCACGTAGACCTGAAGATTGATGCTTTTCAACCGTTGCAGCATCGAGGCAGAGCCCGCGACATGTTGTTGTTCAGACTGCGATGTTTTCAGCACGATGTTCACTCCTCAATGCAGCTTCCATAACCTGTTCCTGGGTTAAATCACGATTGACCAAATCCGCTTTGATCCGCCCCTGATGCATCACCAATACCCGATCGCTCAACCCCAGCACTTCGGGCAATTCAGAAGAAATGACAATGACGGCAATGTGCTGTTTTACCAGCGCATTAATGAGCTTATAAATTTCGTATTTAGCACCGATGTCGATGCCGCGCGTGGGTTCATCGAGAATCAGAATGCGGGGATTCAACAGCAGACATTTCGCCAGCACCGCTTTTTGCTGGTTGCCGCCGCTTAACCGGGCAATCGCCAGCTCTGGGCTGGAGGTTTTCACTTTCAGATTCGCGAGCGACTGCCGGATGATGTCCTGCTCACGGGCATCATCCAGCATGGAAAACGACCCTGTGAATTGGTCGAGTGCCGCCAGCGTCATGTTCTGCGCCACGCTCATCACCGGAACGATGCCGTCTTTCTTACGGTCCTCCGGCACCATCGCAATGCCTTGCGCCATCGCCTGTTGGCAATTGCTGATGGTCACTGGCTTACCGTCAATAAAGATGTCGCCCTGCCAATGGCCGTGATAGGCACCAAACAGGCACTGCACCGTCTCCGTACGCCCTGATCCAACCAGCCCGGCAATGCCGAGAATTTCGCCTCGGTGTAGAGCAAACGAGACATCATCCACCCGACGAATATGGCGATTCACAGGGTGCCAGGCGGTCAGGTGTTCTACGCGCAGCACTTCTTCACCAATGACATGCGGTTCATTGGGATAAAGCTCCGTCAGTTCACGCCCCACCATCATGGCAATGATCTGGTCTTCGCTCAGCTCGGCAGCCGGACGCGTACCAATCGGCTTCCCGTCGCGAATCACACAAATCACATCGGAAATGGCTTTAACTTCGTTAAGCTTGTGCGAGATATAGATGCAGGCAATACCGTGATCGCGCAGATCCTGAATGATCTCCAGCAGGATTGCGGTTTCCCGCTCGGTCAATGAGGCCGTTGGCTCATCCAGCACCAGCAGACGCACCTGCTTGTTCAGCGCTTTGGCGATTTCCACCAGCTGCTGCTGACCTAATCCAAGCTCACCCACTTTGGTATTCGGGTCGACAGCCAGCTTGACCTGCTCCAGCATGCGCTGGCAGCGGAGGTACATATTGTCGTAATCCATCACGCCAAAACGCGTCCACTCATTGCCCAAAAAGAGGTTCTCCAGCACCGTCATCTCTTTCACTAGCGCCAGTTCCTGATGAATGATCGCGATGCCCTTTTGCTCCGTATCACGAATATGGTTGGCACGTAGCTCATCACCAGAGAACACGATCTGCCCGTCATAGCTGCCATACGGATAAATGCCACACAGCACCTTCATTAAGGTGGATTTCCCTGAGCCATTCTCGCCACACAGCGACAAGACCTGACCCGCGTCCAGCATCAGGCTAACGTTGTCTACGGCTTTCACCGCGCCAAACGCCTTGGTGATGTTTTTCATTTCCAACAGATGCGGCATCATTGGCCTCCGTGATTCAGGTGTCTCAGGCCTCGCCTGCGACAGTGGCGAGCCACAACGTTATGTCGTGGCCCGTAAACTTCTTTCCTACATCCTGAAATCTATTGGCGGTGGAGTGCGTTAATACACATCCGCTTTTTTGTGGAAGCCATCGGCAATGACGGTGGAATCGATATTGGATTTATCGACGGGAATCGGAGTCAGTAAGAAGGAAGGAATGTCTTTCAACCCATTGTTTAATTTAGCGTTGGATTCCGGGGCTTTATCGGAACCGAGCGCCACGGCGATATCTGCGGCGTCTTTCGCCAGCTTGCTGATCGGTTTATAGACCGTCATGGTTTGCGTGCCTGCCACAATGCGTTTGATTGCTGCCAGATCGGCATCCTGACCGGAAATCGCCACTTTCCCTGCCAATCCCTGTGCGGCAAGCGCCTGAATCGCCCCGCCCGCCGTAGCATCGTTCGATGCCACAACCGCATCAATCTTATTGCTGTTCGCCGTTAGCGCATTTTCCATAATTTTCAGCGCATTCTCTGGTAGCCAGGCATCAACCCACTGATCGCCGACCACTTTTATTTTCCCACTCTCGATCAACGGCGTGAGCACTTTCATTTGCCCCTGACGAAACAGCTTGGCATTATTATCGACCGGAGAGCCTCCCATTAAGAAATAGTTCCCGCCAGGCACCTTATCGACGAGATATTTCGCCTGTAGTTCTCCAACCTTCTCATTATCAAATGAAATATAAAAATCCACGTCCGCATTATTAATCATGCGGTCGTAAGCAAGCACTTTTATTCCCTCACGCTTTGCTTCCGCAATAACATTACCAAGTACCTGACCGTTATAAGGAATAATCACTAATACATCGACACCGCGATTGATCATGTTTTCTATTTGAGAAATTTGCGTCGCTTCATTGCCGTTTGCTGATTGAACAAAAACATCAGCACCCTGCTTTTTGGCTTGCTCAACAAAAAGATCGCGATCTTTCTGCCAGCGTTCGAGACGCAAGTCATCAATCGCCATACCTATTTTAACGTCCTTCGCGAATCCGGGCTGACAAGCAAGAATGAATACGGCACAAGCTGAGAGTAAAAAATGGTTAACTTTCATCATAGAGTACCTTTTTTATTTAAGATGCAGGGCCTAAGACTCCAATCGCCAGCAAAGTATTGTCGCTAAACATCCCTCCATCAATTACAGATTTTTATCCTCCAATTATGTTTTTTGGTTTAATTTCCGTTTTTTGATACGGGTCATATTTTATTGTCGAGTCACATTTTCATTTTGTTACCTATTGCGAAGCGTATTCAGAGTAAAAGCCCTTATTTTTGCGACACAGCGCACATTTAATAATTCTCTGAATTTCAGTGTGAAATAACGTAATTGAGGAAACCTTCATCCACTCCGAAAATTAATCCCATTCCCGTCTCTTCCGTCTGGGTGGTTTCTAAGGAGTTAACAATGCAAGCCTATTTTGAACAGATCGAAAAAGTCCGTTATGAAGGTAGCCAAAGCAACAATTCCTTCGCCTTTCGTCACTACAACCCCGATCAGGAAATACTCGGTAAACGTATGGCGGACCACTTGCGTTTTGCCGTCGCGTATTGGCACACATTCTGCTGGAATGGCGCGGATATGTTCGGCGTCGGCTCTTTTGCCCGGCCGTGGCAGCAGTCAGGCGATGCGCTGGAGCTGGCGAAGCGCAAGGCGGATATCGCATTCGAATTTTTTCAAAAGCTCAGCGTGCCTTACTACTGCTTTCATGACGTCGATGTGGCGCCGGAAGGGAACTCACTGAAAGAGTATCTGCATAACTTTGCGGTCATTACTGATGTCCTGGCGGAAAAACAACAGGATAGCGGTGTGAAGCTGCTGTGGGGCACCGCCAACTGCTTCACCCATCCCCGCTACGGCGCAGGCGCGGCCACCAATCCTGACCCAGACGTCTTTGCCTGGGCCGCCACACAGGTGTTCACCGCCATGAACGCGACCCAAAAACTGGGTGGTGAAAACTATGTACTGTGGGGCGGACGTGAGGGATATGAAACCCTGCTCAATACCGACCTGCGTCAGGAACGTGAACAGATCGGCCGCTTCATGCAGATGGTCGTCGAGCATAAACACAAAATCGGCTTTCAGGGCACGCTGCTCATCGAACCGAAGCCGCAGGAACCGACCAAACATCAATACGATTATGATGTCGCCACCGTTTATGGCTTCCTGAAGCAGTTTGGGCTGGAAAAAGAGATTAAAGTCAACGTGGAAGCCAACCACGCGACGCTGGCAGGCCATTCCTTCCATCATGAAATCGCCACCGCTGTCGCGCTGGGCATTTTCGGATCTGTCGATGCAAACCGCGGCGATCCGCAGCTCGGCTGGGACACCGATCAGTTCCCTAACAGCGTGGAAGAGAACGCGCTGATCATGTACGAAATTCTCAAAGCGGGTGGCTTCACAACGGGTGGCCTGAACTTTGATGCCAAAGTTCGCCGCCAGAGTACCGATCGCTATGACCTTTTCCATGCGCATATCGGCGCGATGGATACGATGGCACTCGCGCTCAAGGCTGCCGCCAGAATGATTGAAGATGATAAGCTCAATCAGCTAGTCGCTAAACGCTATGCAGGCTGGAACGGGGAACTGGGTCAGCAAATCCTGCAAGGTAAGGCCTCGCTGGAATCGCTTGCTCGGTATGCGGAAAGCCATCAACTGGCACCGCAGCACCAGAGTGGCCAGCAGGAATTGCTGGAAAATCTGGTTAACCGCCACCTATTTGGCTAAAACGGGACGCTCACTACACCACACCTCCTGCGACAGACTAACCCCTGTCGCAGAGGCTTATCAGGAGCCACTATGTATATCGGTATTGATCTGGGTACTTCCGGTGTGAAAGCCATCTTGCTGGATGAAGCAGGCAAGGTGGTTGCCAGCCATAGCGCCGCGCTGAGCATTTCCCGTCCGCATCCGCTCTGGTCGGAGCAAGCGCCTGAAGACTGGTGGCAGGCAACCGATCAGGCATTACACGGGTTGGCGGCAGCACATAGCCTTCGTGCCGTGAAAGCGCTGGGGCTGACCGGGCAAATGCACGGGGCGACCTTGCTGGATGCACGCCAGAATGTGCTGCGCCCTGCGATTCTCTGGAATGACGGACGCAGTGCAGCCCAATGCCGAACGCTGGAACAACAGGTACCAACATCGCGTCAGATTACCGGCAACCTGATGATGCCGGGCTTTACCGCGCCCAAACTGAAATGGGTGCAAGAAAACGAAAGCGAGATCTTCCGCCAAATCGATAAAGTTCTGCTACCGAAAGACTATCTCCGCTGGCGTCTGACAGGGGAATTTGCCAGCGATATGTCCGATGCGGCTGGAACGCTTTGGCTAGACGTTGCCAAACGAGACTGGAGCGATACCCTACTGGAAGTCTGTTCGTTGAGCCGCAAGCATATGCCCACGCTGTATGAAGGCAGCCAGATTACCGGCTATCTGCGAGCTGACATCGCCAGCCGCTGGGGCATGGATCCCGTCCCCGTCATTGCTGGCGGTGGAGATAACGCAGCAGGCGCGATTGGCGTCGGGCTGTATCAAACGGGTCAGGCGATGCTGTCTCTCGGCACATCCGGCGTTTACTTCGCCGTCAGCGATGGCTTTCTCAGCAATCCGCAGCATGCCGTCCACAGTTTCTGCCACGCGCTGCCGAATACCTGGCATCTGATGTCCGTGATGTTAAGCGCCGCATCCTGCCTCGACTGGGTCGCCCGTCTGACGCACGCGGAGAGCGTTCCCGCGCTGCTGCAGGAAATCGCCTCGACACCAGCCGATGACACGATAACGCCAGTGTGGTTCTTGCCTTATCTTTCCGGCGAACGCACGCCGCACAACAATCCCGATGCCAAAGGCGCATTCTGGGGACTCACCCACCAGCACGGACGCTCGGAACTGGCAAAAGCAGTATTGGAAGGGGTGGGCTTTGCGCTTGCCGACGGCATGGATGCACTGCATATGACGGGGCTCAAGCCCGATAGTATTACGCTGATTGGCGGCGGCGCACGCAGCGCCTACTGGCGGCAAATGCTGGCGGATATCAGCGGTCAAACGCTGGAATACCGCACGGGAGGGGATGTCGGCCCTGCGCTGGGTGCCGCACGTCTGGCGCAAATCGCCATGCATCCGCATACGCCACTGGCAGAACTCCTGCCGCCGCTACCGCTGGAACAGACTCATCAACCCGATCCCCAGCGTCACGCAAACTATGCCGAGCGGAGGCGTACATTTACGGCACTCTACCAGCAGCTGAGTCCGCTGATGTAGCACCAGTTCGTCCGGTACGCCGGACGAATCGTCAACTCACCCAGCGACGCACATCGATTTTCTGTAGCGCCATCGAAAGCAGCAGGCTAGCCCCCAGCGCGATGGCGAAAACAGAGAAGATATCGAGAACCGGATGAGCTGGCAGCATCACATCATGCGTACGCAGATAGTGAATGATCAACGCGTGGAAACCGTAAATCGCCAGCGAGTGGCGCGAAATGGTGGCGAAGCCCGGTAAAATCCGCTGGCTACCGTAGTGCTTAAACACCACCAGAAGGCTGACCGCAGCCAGAAACACCAGCGGGCCACAGTAAATGTAAAATGTCTGGGTGAACGTATCGTTCAGTAATGTGTGGTGCTTCGTTCCCATCGCAATCAACGCGACACACGCAATGAAGAAGGGGATAGCGGCTAGCACGACTTTCTTTGGTACTTCCAGCATACCCAGCGCACGCCCCAGCGCGGCGTACAGCACATAGTAAAACGTATCGCCGTAAATATAGAGATTCACCGGCAGTAATTTAAACCCTTCAAATTCCACCCGCCCCGTATTGGGGTTAGCGACAACGGCCAGCAAGATAATCAAGACGGCTAAATATTTACCCGATACCGGCTTGATAGTAATAAGTGGAGAGAGTAGATAAATCACGATAATCGCGTAGAAAAACCATAAGTGATAAAAGATCGGTTTTTGCAGCGCATGATGCAATGAATTCAGACCATTAATTGGCGTGAGCGTCGCAATATAGATCAGTGCGACCGTACTGTAGAAAAGCAGACATAAGCCGATACGCAGAAAATGTTTCTTCCCCGCACGACGTTCACCAAAGAATAAATAGCCCGAGATCATGAAAAACAGCGGAACGCAGACGCGCGAGGCAGAATTCAGGATATTCGCCACATCCCAGTGCCCGTCGCCCGGCGTGCCACCCGCCGTAATATAGTACGTTGTGCTATGAATCAGAACGACCATCATGCAGGCCAACGCCCGCAGGTTATCAATCCAGCCGATCTTATCCGTCATGCACAACCTCTTGAAAGCAAAGCGCTATTCAAAACAGCGTAGCCGTTGTTAGGCGCTGGCACAATCGATTATTAACAACCAGCAACTATCAATGATCAGCTATCAACAATCGGGTAAATCTGAGTGATAAGGACGGATTAATGCAGGCAAACCATATGGGTTAACGCCATGCGTACTCACCAGAAAAGGCAAGAACAGCACGGCGTTCGTGAATCAGAACAGCCCCATCGGCTTATCAGAGTAGCTCACCAACAGACACTTGGTTTGCTGATAGTGTTCCAGCATCATTTTATGGTTTTCACGCCCGATACCAGACTGCTTATAACCCCCAAATGCCGCATGCGCCGGATAGGCGTGATAACAGTTGGTCCAGACGCGCCCGGCCTGAATACCGCGCCCCATCCGGTAAGCAATATTGCCGTTACGGCTCCACACGCCAGCCCCCAGACCGTATTCCGTATCGTTGGCGATCTCCAGTGCGTCATCCATCGTTTTGAAGGTCGTGACCGCCAGCACCGGTCCAAAAATTTCCTCCTGGAAGACGCGCATACTATTTTTACCGAACAAGATCGTCGGCTCCAGATAGTATCCTTCCGCCAGCCCGCTCGGCATTGCCTTGCGCTGACCGCCCGTGAGCACGCGTGCGCCCTCTTTCTTACCGATATCAATATAGTTAAGGATGGTGTCGAGCTGACCTGCGGATACCTGCGCGCCCATCATGGTTTTGCTATCCAGCGGGTTACCGATGCGGATAGCCTCAACGCGCTTGATTGCCCGTTCCATAAAGCGATCGTAGATAGATTCCTGCACCAGCGCACGGCTCGGACAGGTACAGACCTCGCCCTGATTGAAGGCAAACAGCGTGAAGCCTTCGAGCACTTTGTCAAAGAAGCTGTCTTCCTTGTCCATCACATCGGCAAAGAAGATGTTCGGCGATTTACCGCCCAGCTCCAGCGTTACCGGCGTCACGTTCTGCGCCGCATAGCTCATGATCTGCTGGCCTACCTCAGTCGATCCGGTGAATGCCACTTTCGCAACGCGTTTCGACGTCGCCAGATATTCACCAATTTCGCTGCCCGACCCATTAACGACATTGATGACGCCTGGCGGCAGCAGATCCTGAATCAGTTCCATCAAAATCAGCACCGACATCGGCGTCAGTTTGGCGGGTTTCAGCACAATACAGTTGCCGGCAGCCAGCGCGGGGGCCATCTTCCAACAGGCCATTAGCAGCGGGAAATTCCAGGGAATAATTTGCCCGACAACGCCGAGCGGCTCATGAAAATGATAGGCCACGGTATCGCCGTCAATTTCGCTAATCCCTCCCTCTTGCGCGCGGATACAGGCCGCGAAATAGCGGAAGTGGTCAATCGCCAGCGGCACATCCGCCCCGCTGGTTTCGCGTATCGGTTTACCGTTATCCCAGGTTTCCACCTGCGCCAGCAGCTCAAGATTTTGCTCCATCCGGTCGGCGATTCGGTTAAGCACCAACGCGCGTTCCTGCACCGACAGGCCACCCCATTCCGCTTTTGCCTTGTGAGCAGCATCCAGCGCGTGGTCAATATCTCGCGTTGACGAACTGGCCACTTCACACAGCGGTTGGCCAGTTACTGGCGTCAAATTGACAAAATACTGACCAGCATCAGGTGGAACCCAGGCTCCGCCGATAAAATTGTCATAGCGTTTTTTCAGATTGAGAGAACCATATTCGCCAGATGCGGATCGGCCTTCGAGATTATCGTGCGCCATTTCAGTCTCCTTTCATTTCCGGGTGAGCGGCCATGCCGCAGTGAAAAAGAGGCAAACAGTAAGCAGTTAAATTAAGCCTATACGGGGTATGGGGTTAGCGACAGGATTCGGCCAGAGAAGAAGGCAACTCTTCGAGTTGACGCACAGTTTCTTGCGAGAAAAAGTCGCATCCCTTCAGGCGCGGTGAAATAATACTTTTAATTTCCAGGGTTACTAACATGCAGGTATTTCAGGTGGAAGGGGTTCATTTACCAGCGGATGCCGCCCTTGAAGGCGCAACGCAACATTCAGTCTATCATCCCGATTCGCTGCAGCAGCCACAGTCTGACTGGCTGGCGGAAGAGGTGCCTGTTGCGTTGGTTTATAACGGCATATCGCATGTCGTCATGATGGCCTCACCGAAGGAACTGGAACAGTTTGCTCTCGGGTTTTCCTTATCTGAAGGCATTATTCAATCACCGGCTGATATCTACGGCATTGATGTACAAGCCGCCTGTAATGGCATCGAAGTACAGATTGAGCTTTCGAGCCGACGCTTCGCAGGGCTAAAAGAACGCCGCCGGGCGATGGATGGCCGCACAGGCTGCGGCGTATGTGGCGTAGAGCAGCTCGCGGAAATCGGCAAACCGCTCGCCCCTCTCCCCTTCACACAGACATTTTCCCTTAGCAAACTTGAAAACGCGCTAGTGCGGCTACGCGATGTGCAGAAGATCGGCCAAGTGACAGGCTGTACTCACGCCGCAAGCTGGGTCGCGCCAGACGGCACGCTGTCCGGGGGAAGCGAAGACGTCGGCCGCCATGTCGCGCTGGATAAACTGCTGGGTACCCGAGCGAAACAGGGGTGGCAGCAAGGCGCTGCACTGGTTTCCAGCCGGGCCAGCTATGAAATGGTCCAAAAATCCGCCATGTGCGGCGTGGAAATCCTGTTTGCTGTCTCTGCGGCGACCTCGCTGGCTGTGGAGGTCGCACAGCGCTGCAACCTGACGCTGGTCGGTTTTTGTCGGCCGGGACATGCGACTATCTACACACATCCGCAGCGTCTGAGCGCGTAAGAGACACCGCCAGAGCAGCGGCGTTTTGCAGGCGATGGGCATAGATTAATTTGTTTTTACATAGTGCAATAACGACATAAGCGTTTGTTATCATGAAGTAAAGCAATCTGATTCATGCCACCCATTCGAGAATAATCATTTTCAATATCATTTAATTAACTATAATGAAGGTATTGCTTACGCGGTACTAACAACACAGTGCCGTAACATTTTTTTTACCATGGAGATGCTAAACATGAGTTATTCACTGCCATCGCTGCCTTATGCTTATGACGCACTGGAACCGCATTTCGACAAAGAAACGATGGAAATTCACCATTCCAAACACCATCAGGCTTACGTCAATAATGCTAACGCCGCGCTGGAATCTCTGCCTGAACTGGCTAAATTGTCTGCTGAAGAGCTGATCGCTCAACTGGATAAAGTTCCTGCGGAAAAAAGAACTGCACTGCGTAACAACGCGGGTGGCCACGTTAACCACAGCCTGTTCTGGAAAGGCCTGAAAGTCGGCACGACGCTGACTGGCGATCTGAAAGCCGCCATCGAGCGTGATTTCGGTAGCGTTGACGCGTTTAAAGAGAAATTTGAGCAAGCAGCAGCAACCCGCTTTGGTTCTGGCTGGGCGTGGCTGGTACTGAAAGACGACGGTAAACTGGCCGTTGTGTCTACTGCAAACCAAGACAGCCCGCTGATGGGTGAAGCCGTTTCTGGTGCATCTGGCTACCCAATCGTCGGTCTGGACGTATGGGAACACGCTTACTACCTGAAATATCAGAACCTTCGTCCAGCTTACGCTAAAGCATTCTGGAACGTGTTGAACTGGGACGAAGCCGCTGCCCGTTTCGCTAGCGCGAAAAAATAAAACCGCTGAGTGCCTGATACCATCAGGCCTCTTCTGCGTTTGAATATAAACTGGAATAACAGTCTGTTATTCCAGTTTTTTATTATCCCTCCCTGGACGTCGAGCCGCATGTCCGCCGGCTATCCTCGCTCACTGCCACATAAAGTTTCAGAGTAAAGTGCCGATATCTACTGCGGGTTTTTATCAGGTTGTTTTGCAGGGATAAGCTTGGTAAGCGGTAATCCGAGATGCTAACACCGCTAAGCAAGTGTGCATCAGGATAGTGAATTCGACTCAATACGATATAGTGGTGGGATGTGATGGCTATGAATTTTGACAATCTAAAAGTCGGTAAAAAATTAGGCTTAGGCTTTTTCCTGATTCTGCTGATGACCATGGTGATTGCCGGTGCGGGCATTATGCATATTGGCTCGCTGAAAGACAGTATTAATAAAGTTAATTTAAGCAACGATATTAATGATGAAATTAACCAGGCTAAATATTACCGCGCATTATACGGCACCACTTATAATCCTGATGATATAAAAAAGAACGTTGAGCACATTGCCAATGTGAGTAAACTCGCTGAAAAAGCAAAAGAATTTCACTGGCCAGAAAGTGATTCCAAGAAAATAGCCAGTATTCCCACATTAATTACCAGCTATCAGGAAAAACAAAGTAATTATATTAATGCAGTGGGAAAAAAGGATGCCGTCAGAAAAAGCTGGAATATCTCAACAACAGAAAAACCGCTAGAACAGCTCAACGATCAATTAAAGGCGGACAACAACAGCACTACTCTTCAATTATTACTTTCTGACCTGAACCAAAAACTGATTGCCGTCCGCTACCACGTTCGTGGGTTATTACTGTCTACCAATAAAGAATCCGAAGAAAAGCTGACGGATGCCATCAACGCAGCACAAACATCATTGACCTTCCTGTATCAGAGCCTGTCTGCCGAACAGCGTGAAACACTGTCTCCCGTTCTGGCAATAATGAACAATTATGAAGAGCAGGTCCTGGCCTATATGCCGGCCTATGAGGAGGAAATGGCGCAGGCGGGGCAAATGCAGGTTGTCGCCGGACAGTTAAACGACGTAGTTAAATCCCTGCTCAGCGATCAGTTGGCGGCATCGCAGGAAGACATTCGCAATGCCACGCTGCAAATGAGTATCGCCGCGCTGATTACGCTACTGCTTGGTCTGCTGATTTCCTGGTTCATTTCACGCCAAATCACCACACCGCTTGGCAACACATTGAATATGGCTGAGAAAATCGCGACAGGCGATCTCACCATGTCCATCAACACGACGCGTAAAGATGAGCTGGGTCAGTTGATGAGTGCGATGTCGAAAATGAATGACAACCTGCACAATATGATCGATGACATTCGCGTCGGCGTCAGCCAGATTTCTAACGCATCCAGCGAGATCGTCGCGGGTAACACAGACCTGTCATCACGTACCGAGCAGCAGGCTGCTGCCGTTGAGCAAACCGCCGCCAGCATGGAGCAACTCACTGCGACAGTTAAGCAAAACGCGGATAACGCCCACCACGCGAACAAGCTGGCAATCAGCGCATCTCAAACCGCAAAACAAGGCGGTGAGCAGGTGAATAACGTGGTGCAAACCATGACGGCGATTGAGAGCAGTTCTAAGCGTATCGCGGAAATTACGTCCGTCATCAACAGCATCGCCTTCCAGACCAACATTCTGGCCTTGAACGCCGCGGTGGAAGCCGCCCGCGCCGGTGAACAAGGCCGTGGCTTTGCTGTGGTTGCCAGCGAAGTCCGTAGTCTTGCCCAGCGCAGTTCTCAGGCCGCGAAAGAAATCGAAGGCCTGATCTCTGAATCGGTTACTCAGGTATCACGCGGAGCGACGTTGGTTGGCAATGCCGGTAAAACGATGAATGATATCGTCACCTCTATCACGCAGGTGCATGACATCATGGGTGAAATTGCTACCGCATCGGATGAGCAAAGCCGCGGAATCAGCCAGGTTAGCCAGGCGATTGTTGAGATGGACAGCACCACGCAGCAGAACGCCGCACTGGTTGAACAATCCTCTGCCGCTGCCGACTCGCTGGAAGAGCAGGCAAGACTGCTGAAGCAGGCAGTTTCCGTCTTCCGTCTGGCAAACACGCAGCATGATGACACCCCTGCGGGTATCGCGTTTGCCGACCAAACGCATCGTCTGCACGCGCCGCGCTAATATCAACAACCGTACCAAAAACGACAAAGCCCCTGTTAAACAGGGGCTTCATCAACGAATCCATCACCGGCATCGGTCTGCGCAGAGAAGAAACCTCAGAACGGTTTCGGCGCGAAGCCTGTCATCTCTTTTAAACCCATCTCGCGCCCCAGGGCCGTCATCGGGTGCACCACCACCAAACCACGAACGCTTTTCTTCAACGTCCCCATATCAGCTTGCTCTTTTTTAGTAATCGCACGTTTGAAAGGCAGGTTCGCCAGTTTCTGTGCTTCTTTGCTGAGCTTCTGTTCTCTCACGTTACGCAGGCGCTCGATTTCAGCCGTTAGCTTCTCGCAGGCCTCCAGATTGAGGGCGATTGCTTCAGCATCACCTTGTTCCAGCAGCGTGGTCTGCTTACGCGTCAGCTTATCCAGTTGGTCGCTAAGGCGCTTGATCTCTGCTTTTTCCTGCTCTTTCATAAAAGATAACCTATATAACGGGAGAATAATGCGGGGCACAGCATACACTATACGCTAAATAATTCGAGTTGCGTGAAGGCGGGAACCGCATGACATGACGCAGTGACGTAATATAGCGGAGTGGGATTAAAACGCCTTTTTCAGACTGATTTGCGCAATCAATGTGGTCAGGGATAGCACCAGCGTGGAGCGCACCATCTGCTGATAACGCTGCTGTTGCATACTAACCAGAAGCGGATCGGCGGCGTCTGCCCCCGGCGGCAAGGCGGGTTCTGTAGGCAATGCCGCAACGCAGTGCAGCTCGCCGATAGGCCCCAGAATCTCATCATCGGTAAAACGGTAATGCCGATCGTCGTGTGCCAGCTCTTCGCCCAGCGCCATTAACAGTTCAGCATCTTCGTACTCTTTACGGCTGATCATTCCCAGGCCATAAATCAGTTTCAGGCGCACGGAAAGGTCGCCCAGCGGGCCCGTTCCCGTCATCAGGGGTTCAACGGCATATTTCACCGCATAGTCATCTTTACGGAACACCTGCAACATCAGGATACTAACCGCTTCAGCCAGCAGCTCAACAGCGCAGAGCATAAAATCGCGCACGGTCTTCCCTGAGTTCAGCGCTTCCAGAACCCGGTTTTCAAACGCCTGTGTTTCTTCCATCGTCACTTCTCGACCCTTTTACCCCGCCCACAGCATCCCCCATCTCGGCAGCATGCTTACCGGCAGGTGTGGCGACATCCTATCCCCGACGTCGCCCGTATACCTTACACCGTGTCGAAAAGACCACACCTGCCTGATGACGAGACACGCCGATTACTGCATGGCGTTATACACATTCACTGCTTGCGCGACAACCTCGCTGTCAGCATCCAGACCAGAAATCTGCACCAGCGCCGCCTGCGGCCCCTGAGTACGGATTAACTCGGCCAGTTCCAGCGCCTGCGGATCCTGTTCACTGCGATAATGCATCGCGGCAGCAATGCCGGTAATCAGGTTGTCATGCGGTAAATGGTATTCCAGCGTGCCGAGCAGCGGCTTGATCAAACGGTCGCCTGCACTCAGCTTGCGCAGCGGCTGACGGCCAACGCGCTCTACGTCATCGTGCAGATGCGGGTTTTCAAAACGGCTGAGAATCTTGTTGATATAGGCCGCGTGTTTCTCCGCATCAAAACCGTAGCGTTTGATGAGTACCGCGCCGCTCTCTTCCATTGCGCCTTTGACCACGGCTCTGACTTTCGGGTCGAGAATCGCATCGCGGATCGTTTGATGGCGCGCCTGCTGGCCGAGGTAGGCCGTAATCGCGTGGCCAGTATTCAGCGTAAAGAGCTTACGCTCGACAAATGCCATCAGGTTGTCGGTCAGTTCCATGCCGGGAATCGCTGGCGGCTCACCGCAGAACTGGGTTTTATCGACAATCCATTCGCTGAAGGTTTCTACCGTCACCGCCAGCACATCGTCGCTACCGGCTTCGGAAGGAGGAACAATGCGATCCACGGCGGAATCCACGAATCCCACATGCTCAACAACCCATTCCTGATGGCCTTCCGGCAGCAGTTTCAACACATGCTGTTTTAACTGGCTAGTGCCACGCACCATATTTTCACAGGCAATAATGTTCAACGGCCGGGTATTGCCGTCGTTATGACGCTTAACCAGCCCCTGAGCGATAGTTCCGGCGATTTTTTCCAGAATCTGCGGCCCCACAGCAGTTGTCACCAGATCGGCAACGGCAATCAGCGCGACGGCATCCTGGCTGCCGCTGTGAACGGCGCTAACGTTGCTCACGGTATCAACCTGCGTGTTATCGCCGACAATCCGCACCGTATAGCTTGTACGGCTGTTCAGGGCATCCAACAGCGGCTGATTGACGTCAGCGAATGTCAGTTCGACGTTGGCATCGGCCAACAATTTCCCAATAAACCCACGGCCAATATTACCCGCGCCAAAGTGTAATGCTTTCATGAGACATAACCTTAAAAAAACATAAAAAGAGGCCGCCCGCAGGCGGCCCTAGCCACATCAATTAGGCACTCTTTTTACCGGAGAGTAAGTCGAGTACTTCCTGAACATCCTGGGTCTGTGCCAGACGTTCAATGACGGCATCATCATCCAGCGCGTTGGTCAGACTGGTGATGACCTGAATATGTTCGTTGTTGCGCGCGGCAATACCGATAACCAGACGCGCAACCTCATCTTCTTCATCGCCAAAGCGAACGCCTTCAGGATATTGGCAGAAGACAACGCCCGTTTTCAGCACGCGATCTTTCGCTTCAATCGTACCGTGCGGCACGGCAATCGATTCGCCCAGATAGGTGGAGGTCAGCTTTTCACGTTCCAGCATCGCTTCAACATACGCAGGCTCGACATAGCCGCCTTTCACCAGTTGCTCACCGGCGAAACGGATTGCCTGCTCTTTGTCTGTCGCATGCTGATTCAGGAACACATTGCCTGCACCCAGTTGGAACAGGTTAGTCTGTGCGTCGGCTACCGCAGGTGCTGGCGTCGCGACGGCTTCAGACTTCACGGCACCCTGTGCTGCGGTAAGACGTGCTACCAGATCGCTATACAGACCGCTATCAAGGAAGTTGGTCAGCGAAATGTGCTGTGCCTGCGGCGCATGACGCATCGCACGTTCGGTCAGGTCACGGTGCGTAATCACCAGATCGACATCGTCCGGCAGACTATTGATCGCGCTGTTCGTCACCGAAATGTTGGTTAGCCCGGCATCCTGAACTTTCTTGCGCAGCACACCAGCACCCATCGCGCTGGAACCCATACCGGCGTCACACGCTACGATGATTTTACGCACGGTGCTCATATCACCGCTGATACCCGCGTTAGTCGCCGTACCTTTAGAAGACGCTTTCATTTCCTGCATGCGGCGCGTTGCGTCGCTCAGGTCTTCTTCTTTTTGCTTGGTGCTTTTCAGCAGAATCGCCGACACGATAAAGGACACCGCGAAAGCCGCTGCAATGGCCGCAAGGTTAGCGAAGTAAGCGCCTTTTGGCGTCATCGCCAGCACCGCCAGAATGGAGCCCGGAGACGCAGGAGAAACCAAACCGCCGCCCAGCACGCTCAGCGTAAACACGCCGGTCATCCCGCCCAGAATCACCGCGATAATCAGACGCGGATTCATCAGCACATAAGGGAAGTAGATTTCGTGAATCCCGCCCAGGAAGTGGATAATCGCCGCACCCGGTGCTGATTCTTTCGCGTTACCACGACCGAAGAACATGTACGCCATCAGCACGCCCATACCCGGGCCTGGGTTCGCTTCGATCAGGAAGAAAATAGATTTGCCAGTTTCCGTCGCCTGCTGAATGCCCAGCGGCGAGAAGATACCGTGGTTAATGGCGTTGTTCAGGAACAGAATTTTCGCCGGTTCAACAAAGATAGACGTAAACGGCAGCAGGTTGTTCTGTACCATCAGGTTAACGCCGGAAGCCAGCACCTGAGAGAAGACTTCAACTAGCGGACCAATCGCCAAAAACGACAGGATTGCCAACAACATACCGATGATACCGGCAGAGAAGTTGTTGACCAGCATTTCAAAGCCGCTCTTGATTTTACCGTCGACCATGCGGTCAAAACGTTTGATCGCCCAGCCGCCCAATGGGCCCACAATCATAGCGCCGAGGAACATCGGGATATCGGTCCCGACGATCACACCCATCGTCGTAATCGCACCCACCACACCGCCACGCTCACCGAATACCAGACGTCCGCCGGTATAACCAATCAGCAATGGCAGCAAATAGGTAATCATCGGACCGACGAGCTTCGCCAATGTTGCATTGGGGAACCAGCCAGTAGGGATAAACAGCGCGGTAATAATACCCCAGGCGATAAATGCGCCAATGTTGGGCATCACCATATTACTGAGGAAGCGACCAAAGTTTTGCACCTTGATCTTAATATCTGGTGAAAGCATAAAAACACACCCCTATTGAAACGCGCTGACAATAAGAGCGCGTGGTAATTATCGTGAGACGGCGTGGCAATAAAACACCGATTACCACAAGAAGACTTCCGTCATTATTACTGTATGCAGCGCGGACTCTAACACGCTGTTTTCATACCGCAACTCCATGGCGGTAACGTGACAAAAATCACACAACCACCCTACATCAACGATACAAATAGGTGATTTACTTCACAAAAAACCGTTAAAAATGAAAAACTAAACAGATTTTTAGACAAACACCGCACCTTATATGTGATTTGAATCACACTTTCAATGCCTGTATTTGTTTTATTTATGTGATGTTAATCACAATTTATTTTTACCCTCTCACCAGCCACACGCATCTTATCCAGAATACCTCTCTGCCATATCGCATCGCTAAAGCGTCGGAGCACGACGCGGTTAGGGATAGTTCACGCCAGTTATTCCTCTGAGCGCATTCATTAAATTCTGCTGCTGTAGAGGTAACGCTGCCACCATGCTGTTATATTGCGCCACCTGTTGCGGCGTACGGAATTGCACAGACGCGCCATTAAACACCGCCTGATCGCCCTGAGCCTGAAGGAAATCGCCGATCTGGATCAGGCTCTGTGCGAAGGCAATCGCATTCGGAATGGCGGGTAGCAGCGCATTGGTAGGCTGTATTACCGTGCGTGCATACAACCGCTCATAGGGTATTTGCACTTCTTCGGGCTGTTTTAGCAGCCGATGGGCGTTGTCCGCCTGCACTTTCGCCGCCTGCACATGCTGGCTCAACAGGTTCATTGCCCCGATGGATTGGCGAAGATCATCACGCTGCGTCAGATAGTCTTTAGGAACACGAATACGGGAAATTTGCCCCAGCATCGGTGTTAAACTGCCAGACACCGCCTGATTAAACTGCTGAGAAAAGGTGGTTAAGATCGCGTAATCGTTAGTGAAATTGCCAAAATTCTTCTTCTGCTCTTCCGTCAACGTCGGCAATTTCCCATCCTGCTGCGACTGCACGCTTTGCAGGAACGCAACGAATGCCTTCCGCTGATCGGCTTCGCTGTCACCACAGGCAGCCAGCTGCAATGCCGCCAGAATAACCAGAACTGGCAGCAGCCAGCGTGAACGGTACGTCATCAGCCTTCTCATTCCCTACTCCTGTTACGCTTACTGCCCCGCCAGCCGTGCTTTATTCAAACAAAAACACGCTGACGACGGATTTTCCATGACAAGATTTTCTACGACATAAGCATAGTCGAATCGGGCTGGCTGTGCAGAAAAAGGCCAGGTCTGACAACGAATACCGATTGTTTAAGCATCGAGATACACGGAGCGACGATAGGATTTTACCAACGGAGCCGTCAGTCGATACGGATCGATACGAATCGATACCGTGGGGTGAGGCGGGACGCTTTGCGGCGCGGAAAAAAATAACCCCCGAACGGGCGAAGCGGCTCGGGGGTTGGGATGACGTAACGCTATTGTCGTTATTGCAGGACGGAAATATCCGCAACCTGCAAGAACAGCTCACGCAGTTGGCTCAGCAGCGTCAGACGGTTCACTCGAACCTGCTCATCTTCCGCCATGACCATTACCTGATCGAAGAACGCATCGACAGGCTCACGCAGTGAGGCCAGCTCAACCAGCGCTTCCTGATAGCGACCTTCAGCGAACAGCGGCGTCAGTTTGTCGCGCAGCACGACAAGGTGCGTTGCCAGCGTAATTTCCGCCGCGTCTTTCAATACGGCAGCGTTGACGCTCTCGTTCAGCGTATCGGTAGACTTCGCCAGAATGTTGGAAACGCGCTTGTTAGCCGCAGCCAGCGCCGCGGCGGCATCCAGCGAACGGAAGTGGCTGACGGCTTTCACGCGGGCATCGAAATCAGCCGGACGGGTCGGACGACGCGCCAATACCGCCTGGATGGTATCCACGCTGTGGCCTTCTTCCTGATACCAGGCACGGAAACGACCGAGCATAAACTCAATCACGTCATCCACAACCTTGGCATTAGACAGCTTATCGCCATACAAACGCACCGCTTCTTCGGTCAGCGTCTGCAAGTCCAGCTGCAGACGTTTTTCGACGATGATGCGCAGCACACCGAGGGCGGCACGACGCAGCGCAAACGGGTCTTTGTCGCCTTTAGGGTGTTGGCCGATGCCAAAAATCCCTGCCAGCGAATCCATTTTGTCGGCAATCGCCAGCGCACAGGCCACCGCAGAAGACGGCAGTTCGTCACCCGCAAAGCGCGGCTGATACTGCTCATTCAACGCCACGGCAACATCTTCCGCTTCGCCATCATGACGCGCATAGTGCATCCCCATCACGCCCTGCGTGTCGGTGAATTCGAACACCATGTTGGTCATCAGGTCACACTTGGACAGCAGACCCGCACGCGTCGCGTGATTCACATCAGCGCCAATCTGACCAGCAACCCAGCCAGCCAGCGCCTGAATACGGTCAGTTTTGTCGCGCAATGAACCTAACTGCTGCTGGAACAAGACGGTTTCCAGACGCGGCAGGTGATCTTCCAAACGCTTCTTACGGTCGGTATTGAAGAAGAATTCGGCGTCAGCCAGACGCGGGCGCACCACTTTTTCGTTACCGGAAATAATCTGTTGTGGATCTTTGGACTCGATATTGGCAACAAAGATGAAGTTTGGCAGCAGATTGCCGCTGTTGTCGTAAACCGGGAAATACTTCTGGTCACCTTTCATGGTGTAAACCAGCGCTTCGGACGGCACAGCGAGGAATTTTTCTTCAAATTTCGCGGTCAGCACCACTGGCCATTCCACCAACGAGGTGACTTCTTCCAGCAGGCTGTCGCTCAGATCGGCATTACCGCCAATCTTGCGTGCGGCTTCTTCTGCATCGGCTTTGATTTTCGCTTTACGCGCATCGTAGTCGGCGACGACTTTACCGCGCTCCAGCAGAATCTGCGGATACTGTTCGGCGTTATCGATCGTAAATTCAGCTTCACCCATAAAGCGGTGGCCGCGAAGAGTACGAGCGGAATCGATACCCAATACCTGACCGGGGATCAGTTCTTCACCCAGCAGCATGGTTACCGTGTGCACCGGACGCACAAACTGCGTTTCCTTGTCGCTCCAGCGCATCAATTTTGGAATCGGCAGCTTCGACAATGCAGTGCTTACCATGCCAGCCAGCAGTGTCTGCGCCTGTTCGCCTTTCGCGTGGGCGCGATACAGCAGCCACTCGCCTTTGTCGGTCGTCAAACGTTCAGCTTGCTCAACGGTAATACCACAGCCACGCGCCCAGCCTTCTGCCGCTTTGGTCGGTTTGCCTTCAGCATCAAACGCTTGTGAGATAGCCGGACCACGTTTTTCTACTTCGCGATCGGGCTGAGAAGCGCTTAAGCGTGCCACTTTCAGCGCCAGACGACGCGGCGCGGCAAACCAGCTTACGTCACCGTGTGCCAGATTGGCGGCATCCAGCTCCGCCGTGAAATTCGCGGCAAAAGATTCTGCCAGATTACGGAGAGCCTTCGGCGGCAGCTCTTCCGTGCCAATTTCCACCAGAAAAGTCTTGTCAGTCATTGCTGCCTCTTAGCTCTCTTTCTTATTACACATCGGGAAACCCAACGCCTCACGCGAGGCATAGTAGGCTTCCGCAACCGCTTTGGTCAGGGTACGAATACGCAGAATGTAGCGCTGGCGTTCGGTAACCGAGATCGCTTTACGCGCATCCAGCAGGTTAAAGCTGTGCGCCGCTTTCAGAATGCGTTCGTAAGCCGGTAAAGGCAGCGGTTTTTCCAGCGCCAGCAGGTGCTGCGCTTCTTTCTCATATTGCTCGAAGCAGCTGAACAGGAAATCGACATCAGCGTGTTCAAAGTTGTAGGTCGATTGCTCGACTTCGTTTTGATGGAACACGTCGCCGTAGGTGGTTTTCCCTAACGGGCCATCGCTCCAGACCAGATCGTAAACGCTATCAACGCCCTGAATGTACATCGCTAGACGTTCCAGACCGTAGGTGATCTCGCCCGTCACCGGTTTACATTCCAAACCGCCAACCTGCTGGAAGTAGGTAAACTGCGTGACTTCCATACCGTTCAACCAGACTTCCCAGCCCAGGCCCCATGCGCCCAGCGTTGGGTTTTCCCAGTTGTCTTCCACGAAGCGGATATCGTGAATGGTCGGATCCATACCCAGCTCTTTCAGAGAACCGAGGTACAGCTCCTGAATATTGTCCGGTGATGGCTTAATAACGACCTGAAACTGGTAATAGTGCTGTAAGCGGTTCGGGTTTTCACCGTAGCGCCCATCGGTCGGACGACGAGAAGGCTGCACATAGGCGGCAGCCATCGGCTCCGGTCCCAGTGCCCGCAGGCAGGTCATAGGGTGTGAAGTGCCTGCGCCGACTTCCATGTCCAATGGTTGAACAATGGTGCAGCCCTGGCGAGCCCAATAATCCTGTAACGTCAGGATCAGGCCCTGGAAGGTCTTGGTATCAAACTTTTGCATGTTGGATTCGCGCGCGATACAAGTGGATTTATAAGGAATGCGCCAGTATACCCTCTGACCGCAAGATATACAGCCAGAATGCGGCAACAAGTGCAAATCCCCCGTCATCATCTTTCAAATTTCAGGATCAGCCTGAAAAAACGGTCTGCAACATCTTCAGGCTCAACAGCAGCAACAGCGCGGCAAAGGCCTTTTTCAGCGTCGCCACGGGCAGACGGTGCGCCAGACGAGCCCCAACGGGCGCGGTGAAGAAGCTGACGGCAGAAATCAGGAGAACGGCAGGCAGAGACACATAGCCGACGCTGTAATCAGGTAACCCCGTCGTCGACCAGCCGTTAATCATGTAGCCCAGCGCGCCGGACAGGGCAATGGGTAACCCCACAGCCGCCGATGTGCCAATCGCCTGCTGAATACGGACGTTGCACCACGTCAGGAACGGCACGGTGAGCGACCCGCCGCCGATAGCCACCAGCGCCGAAATGCTGCCAATTACCAGCCCGGCCAGCGACACGCCTGCCGTACCGGGCAACTGGCGCTGCGGTTTTGGCTTGATATTCAGCACCATTTGCAGCGAAACGTAGGCCATAAAGCAGGAGAAAAAGATCGCCAGCGCCCGCGTCGGTAACAGCGTCGCCAGCCAGGTGGCCGCGAATGTCCCAATCAGGATGGCAGGCGTAATCCGCATCACCACAGGCCAAAGCACCGCCTGATGTTGATGATGGGTACGCAGGCTAGAAATTGCTGTGACGACGATGGCCGCCATTGACGTGCCTAACGCCAGATGCACCAGATGCGTATTCTCCACACCCTGTGCAGCAAACAGCGCCGTTAGCACTGGCACCATAATACCGCCACCGCCAATACCCAATAATCCCGCCATAAAACCAACTACCGCGCCTAATGCCAGATAGGCTGCTACCCACTCTACTGCCATTCCCTGTACCCCTGTCTCTGTCTATGCTTTTCTTATGATCGATTGAACAGCCTTGAGCGAATAAATAGCCCTAAGCTGTTGGCGAAACATTATTCATGATTCCGCGACGACTTTCTGCCCCATCCGCAAACGACCTTTCATATCTGCGAGCACGCCCGCAAAACACTGGTTGCATATACAGCAACATAAGTGCCATGATCGAATCCTACTTGCGACAGACGCCTTACAATGAACGGCTCACCCTAATCAGGAGAAAGGTATGCAACGCTGCGGCTGGGTTACACAAGACACCTTATATCAGGATTACCACGATAACGAGTGGGGGAAACCCTGCACCGACAGCCAGAAGCTGTTTGAGTTACTGTGTCTGGAAGGCCAGCAGGCAGGTCTTTCCTGGATTACCGTCCTGAAAAAACGCGAGCACTATCGCCGTTGCTTCCACCAGTTCGATCCTGAGCAAGTGGCACAGATGACGCAGGATGACGTCGAGCGACTGGTGCAGGACAGCAGCATTATTCGCCATCGCGGAAAAATCGAGGCGATTATCACCAATGCAAAAGCGTGGGTGGCGATGGAAAGTCAGGGAGAGAGTTTCTCGCACTTCATTTGGTCTTTCGTCGAACACCAACCGCGTCTCAATCACCCCGCGTCGCTCGCCGAGGTGCCAGCCAAAACGGACGTTTCGGATGCCATGTCCAAGGCCCTGAAGAAACGTGGCTTCAAATTTATCGGCTCAACCATCTGTTACGCCTTCATGCAGGCGGGTGGATTGGTCAACGACCATGTCACCGACTGCTTTTGTCATCAGGAAAGCACCTCATGATTCGGCCTTACCGCGACCCCGATCTCGAACCGCTGATGCAGCTTTGGCTGAAGAGCACCACTCTGGCGCATCCGTTTATTCGTGAAGGTTACTGGCGAGAAAGTGCCAGCGCGGTACGTGAGATCTATATTCCCCAGTCGCAAACCTGGGTTTATGAGGAACAAGGGAGCCTCATCGGCTTTATCAGCGTGCTGGAGGCACGGTTCATCGGCGCGCTGTTTGTGGAACAAGCCTATTATGGCAAGCAGATTGGTACAGCGCTGATCCAGCATGTTCAGGCACAGTATCCCTTACTCAGCCTGGAAGTGTATCAGCAGAATACGCGCGCCTGCCGGTTCTACCATAAGCAGGGATTTGTCATCGTGGAGGAAAACGTCAATCAGGACACACAGGCCACCGCACTCATCATGCAGTGGGCGAACGAGGGAGCAGCCAATGCCACTCCCTCCGGTTCAATTGATCATTTCTGAGTCATCGACTCAACGGGATATCAGAACGTTGTCCAGTTATCATTCCCGTTGTCCCGCGACGCGAGCGTCGGCAGGCGAGGCGCTGCCTTGGTGCCCGAATTCCCGTTGCCAGTATTCCCGTTGCCAGTATTCGCCCCTTGCAGTCTTGGCAGACCGGCAACATCCGAATCAGATATGCGGAAAACCGACATCAGTTTTGCCAGCTTCGAGGCCTGTTCCTGCAACGAATTCGCCGCGGCTGAGGATTCGCTCACCATAGAAGCATTCTGCTGGATAGTGGTATCCATTTCGGCCACCGCGCTGCCGATTTGTGCAATACCACGGCTCTGCTCATCCGATGCGGAGGAAATTTCCCCCATGATGTCATTCACGCGGCTCACGGAAGCCACAATGTCATCCATCGTCGTTCCTGCCTGAGAAACCAGCTCAGTTCCGGTATCCACGCGAGCAACCGATTCTGAAATCAGACCTTCGATCTCTTTTGCCGCCTGTGAACTGCGCTGAGCAAGGCTACGAACTTCACTGGCAACCACTGCAAATCCCCGTCCTTGTTCACCGGCTCGGGCCGCTTCCACCGCGGCGTTCAACGCCAGAATATTGGTCTGGAAAGCGATGCTATTAATCACCGTCGTAATATCAGCGATCTTCTTCGAACTTCCTGAAATATCGCTCATGGTATTAATCACGCGGTTAATAATATCCCCGCCGCGGTTGGCGTTGGTTGAGGCTTCTCCGGCAATCTGGCTGGCATGCCGGGCATTATCGGCATTGTTCTTCACGGTAGCCGTTAACTCTTCCATGCTGGCTGCGGTTTCTACAATCGCCGCCGATTGCTGCTCGGTACGCGATGACAAATCATTATTGCCCGATGCAATGTCAGAAGAAGCGCTCTCAACGCTGTACACACTCTGACGAATATCGGTCATTAAATGACGTAATTTCTCCGTCATCACCATCATGGCTGTCGTTAATTGTCCTAACTCATCATGCCGTTCCACCGTGACATTCGCTGAAAGATCGCCACCCGCAATCCGTTCCGCCAGCTTCAGGTTGGTGATAATAGGTCGGGTAATTTGTCGAGTAACAGACCAGGCGATCAATAAACCGAATACGATGGCAATCGCCCCTAAAATCAGCGTTTGCAGCACGGAGCTATTGATAATGTCATCATTCTTCGCGCCGAGCTTTTGCAGAATACTGCCGATATCGCTCGTCATTCTGTCTCCGGTTGCCCGGAATTTAACATCTGTGGTTTTTAACTGCCCCAGTCGCGCGTAGTACTGCTCTGCCGTTTGATGATAATTTTCAAATGCTTGCCAAAATGAATCTACTACGCGACGGCGATCGCCGCTGAGCGACGAGGCCAGCGCATCGTAGGATGCCTTAGATTCGGCATAGACCTGCTTCTGTGCGTTAAACGCCGCTTCACTATTCTCTCTTTGTAAGGTGTAGGTGCTGTTGACCAGTTTCAGGAACAGCAGTGAGAGGGCTTCCTTCTGCATAGACAACGCATTTTCATCCGCGCCGACGGGAAGGTTGGTCATAAATGCCGTTAACGCATCGGAGGCATTCATCTGACTGATTTTCTTTGCCGTCTCGACGACCGCATTAGCAGCGACTTTCATGGTATTCAGATCGGTATCATAATCTGCGAAATCTTGATCAAGTTTATTAAAATCAGACAGATACTCTGTTTCCCACGTGAGTGCTTTCGCTTTTTCTTTTTGCTGGCTTGCCTGACTAATGTAGGTATTGAGATTCTTGATATTGTCATCCGCAAAAGTGAATGAATATTTTACTCTCGCCATTTTTGACTGATCGAGGTAGTGATTCATTTCATTCAAAATTGTCGTTTTAACATACAGATCGTGGATGATAAAAAATCGTACAGCGCCAACGCCAGACGCGATCATGACCAACAACAGGACAATCCCGAAACCGCCATACAGCTTATGAGAAACCTTGAGGTTACTCATAATCCTGGTAAAAAAATGCATTTCCGTCCCCCATTAAAAAACCCTGCCTAAAACATCCCCGTAGATAGGGTTATCGGTTTTTCACGGTAATGCTTTACCCGAAAATGAGTGATAGCAATCACAAAGGAAATATATTAATCAAATGGCAATAAAGAGACCTCGCGCCGTTCATGAGGCATTCCACATGCGGCGGTGGCGCGTCTGTATGCGATCCTTCATCATCCCAATCGTGCAAATCCCCCATTAATCACGGTTAACCTTGGGCAGATGCAGGGGCGGTATCGCTTGCAGTCTCTCGCCAGCTACGCGATTATTCGATGAGCTATTTCTACGTTAACTTCCTTAATCTGCTGGAGTTTGTGATGAAACCTAGCGTTATCCTGTATAAAAAAATTGCTGACGACCTGCGCGCTCGTTTAGATCAACACTTCACCGTCACTGAACTTGACGCCTTTCCCTCCCTCGACCACCCCGCACTGGCAACGGCCGAGGGCATCATTGGTTCCGGCGGTAAAGTCGATAAAGATTTCCTGCAACACGCACCGCGTTTACGCGCGGCTTCCACCATTTCAGTCGGTTATGACACCTTTAACGTCGACGCGCTGAATGAAAAAGGGGTGATTCTCATGCACACCCCGACCGTGCTGACGGAAACGGTGGCGGATACGGTTCTGGCACTGATGCTCGCCAGCGCGCGCCGGGTCGTGGAAGTGGCCGAGCGGGTCAAGGCGGGCGAATGGAAAGAGGGAGTCGGCAGCGACTGGTTTGGCACCGACGTTCACCATAAAACCATCGGTATTCTGGGGATGGGCCGCATTGGTCTGGCCGTCGCGCAACGCGCCCACTTTGGCTTCAGCATGCCGGTTCTGTACAACGCACGCCGTCATCATGCCGAAGCGGAGCAGCGTTTTAATGCCCGCCACTGCGATCTTGATACGCTATTGGCCGAGTCTGATTTCCTCTGTATTACGCTGCCGCTCACTGCGGAAACTCACCATCTCATTGGCCGCGAACAGCTGGCGAAAATGAAACCCAGCGCCATTTTGATTAATATCGGTCGTGGTGCCGTTGTGGATGAAGACGCGCTGACGGAAGCCCTGGTGAAAGGAACGATTCAGGGCGCAGGTCTGGATGTGTTTGTCAAAGAACCGCTGCCCGTCGATTCTCCACTGCTGGATTTACCTAACGTGGTGGCGCTGCCGCACATCGGTTCTGCCACGCACGAAACCCGTTACGGCATGGCCGCCTGCGCCGTTGACAACCTGATTGCCGCCCTGAGCGGTCAGGTAAAAGAAAACTGCGTGAATCCGCAGGTTTTGAAATAACCCTAAGTCGACCTTAGCGCTGCGACGACGCTTTCGCAGCGCTGCTTTTCCCCACGAACCAACCCCATCATCACACGCGAAACGCGGCGATTTCTCGCAAAAACCATGCTTTTTCCTAACTAAAAACTGGATAACCAATACCGGTATTGTTCTTTGCGGTTTCTTACCTCCTATGGAAGTATCGGCTGTAACGAGCGGTTAACGTCTTCTGCTGTATTCCCCGTTTCAGGACGTAATCGATACGCGTATTTACCTGATAAAAAACAAATTTAATAAAAACCATCACCTGTAGGGAAAACCATCGTGGCGACTTTTTTGCATCCTCATCAGAAACTCACTATTTTTGCCTCATTGCTCCTTCTGGGCGGTGCGTTAAGTGCACAGGCAGCGAACGACGCACCGAAAATCGGCGGCACGCTGATTTATCTGGAACAGCAGGCGCACACCAACCTCTATACGCCCGCAGGTGGGTTTTACCCGAACGGCGGCATTCTCAACCAGATTACCGATAAACTGACGTATCAGAACCCCGAAACGCTGGAGGTCGAGCCATGGATTGCGGAATCCTGGACCGTCAACGCGGATAACACCGAATACACGTTCAAGATTCGTCCCGGTGTTAGCTTCTCTGACGGCACGTCGCTGGATGCCAACGCGGTAGCGAAAAACTTCGATACCTATGGGTTAGGAAATACGGCGCTCAACCAACCGGTTTCCGAGGTCATCAATAACTACCTGCGCAGTGAAGTCATCGATCCGCTCACGGTGAAGTTTTACTTTAAGAAGCCGTCACCGGGCTTTCTGCAAGGGACTGCAACCATCGGTTCCGGTCTGGTGTCTCTCAGTACGCTGGAGCGCAATTTCAACCAGTTAGGCAATGCTAAAAACATTATTGGCTCCGGCCCGTTCGTGGTGAGCAGCGAGAAACTGGGACGCGAACTGAAGCTGACCGCCCGTAAGGATTACAACTGGGCACCGGTTAAATCGAAGCATCAGGGGCGCGCCTATCTGGACGGTATTACCTATCTGGTCACCCCGGAAGACAGCGTGCGTATTGGCGCGTTGGTCTCTGGTCAGGCTGACTTCATTCGTCAGATTCAGGCCTACGATGAGAAGCGGGTACAGAGTCAGGGCTTCAATCTTTATGCCCCGCCGACGCGCGGCGTCAATAACAGCGTGGTTTTCCGCCCGGATAATCCGCTGGTCGCTGATATCCGCGTGCGTAAAGCACTGCTGCACGCCACCAACACCAAAGAGATCATCGATACGCTGTTCTCAGACAACTACCCACAGGCCACGTCACCGCTGGCTAAAACCGCCGCTGGCTATGTCGATCTCTCCAGCAAGCTCACGTTCGATCCCGCACAGGCCAACAAACTGCTAGATGACTCGGGCTGGAAAACCGGCTCGCAGGGATTACGGCAAAAGGATGGCAAAACGCTGGAGCTGACCGCCTATGAATCCCTGCCGCAACCACAGAACAAAGAAACCTTGCAGCTGGTTTCTCAACAGTGGGCAAAAGTCGGCGTGAAGCTGAACGTGCTGGCAGGCGATGCGGGCAGCAAAACCGTCGATAGCCTGGATCCGCTGAAAACCGGCGTGGCTCCCGCGATGGTAGGCCGTGCCGACCCGGATGTGCTGAAAAGCCAGTATTACCCGACGGTACGTAACGTCCTGCTGCAAAAAGGCGGTTCCAGCGACAAGGTGAAGGACTTTGTTGATCCGCATCTGAATACGCTGCTGGATGGCATCGCCGCTGAAACTGACCGCAGCAAGCGGCTGGCGCTGGTAGGAGAGGTGCAGAGTTACCTGATCGATCAAGCCTACGTCATTCCTATTTTTGAAGAACCGCAGGTGTTTGCGGGTGCACCCACAACAAAAGGCATCGCGTTTGAAGCCGTCGGTCGCCCCAGCTTCTACAACACCTGGCTGGATAAGTAACACAGAAGAAAGAAGGAGGAGGTCATCATGAACCGATATCTGGCATTGCGCATCGGTCAGGCACTGCTCGTCCTGTGGGCGGCATTTACTCTGTCTTTTATCCTGCTTCAGGCGATGCCGGGTGATGCGGTACTGATCAAGTTCCAAAACCCGGAGCTTGGCCTGAGTGCCGAGCAGATCGCGCAGTTACGTTTGTCCTACGGTGCCGATACACCGGTACTCACACAATATTTTCATGCGATAGCCCAGATCCTGCGTGGCGATCTCGGCCTCTCTCTTCAAGCAGGCGTACCAGTCACCGAGCTGATTGCCGCAAATCTGCCGCCTACGCTGCTGCTCGCGGTGCTGGGTTTCATCGCCGCTGGGCTGCTGGCGTTTGCCCTCGCGTTCTTATCGACGTTAACGCCGTTCCAATGGCTGCGAACCGCATTGCAATCGCTGCCGTCGCTGTTTATTTCCGTGCCGACCTTCTGGCTCGGCATCGTACTGATTCAGATTTTCTCTTTCCGCTTGGGGCTGATTCCAGTGATTAACCCCGGCGAATGGGAAGGGCTGATTTTGCCCGTTCTCACGCTGGCGCTGCCGATTTCCGCCCCGCTTGCTCAGGTGCTGATGCGCAGCATCGATCAGGTGCAAACCCAGCCGTTTGTTGCCGTCGCCCGCGCCAAAGGCGCCAGCCGCAGCGGCGTACTCTGGCGACACATCGCCCGCAACGCGATGCTGCCCACACTGACCATCGCTGGCCTGCTGTTGGGCGAACTGATTGCGGGGGCGCTGATTACCGAAACCGTATTTGGCCGTAACGGGCTCGGCCAGTTGACGCAGGAAGCCGTGAACTATCAGGACAGCAGCGTATTACAGGCCATCGTGCTGATTTCCGCCGCCGCCTTTGTTGTCGTCAATCTGGCCGTCGACCTGCTCTATCCCCTTCTCGATCCGCGCCTGAAAAGCACGCCAGGAGCCACGCTATGACTACCGTACAGTTGGAAAAAATTACGTTTCCTCTTCTGCGCAAGCGGCCTCTGCTGCGCCGCTACGCCTTTCAGCCGGGGCTGGTGCTGGCCTGGCTGGTCATGCTGACCGTCGCACTTTGGGCACTGTTCCCCGGCTGGTTTACCGGCTATAGCCCGACGGAAGGTATCGCGGGCGCACAGCGGCTGGCACCTGACGCCGACTACTGGCTCGGTACCGACCAGTTGGGGCGCGATCTCTATGCGCGCATCGTTTATGGCGCGGTGCACTCGCTTTCGGGCGCGGTTATCGCCGTCGGGCTGGGTCTCGTGCTCGGCAGCCTGTTCGGCCTGCTGGCGGGCGCGGTTGGCGGCTGGCTGGATAGCGTCGTGATGCGCAGCATTGATGTATTACTGGCTATCCCCGGCCTGCTGCTGGCGCTGAGCGTCATCATCCTGTTGGGTTTCGGCACGGTCAACGCCGCGATTGCCGTGGGCGTCACCTCCGTCGCCAGTTTCACCCGACTGGTGCGTTCAGAAGTGCTGCGCGTGCGCCACAGCGACTACGTCGAAGCCGCCTATGGCAGCGGCGGCACCTTTTTCAGCGTGCTGTGGCGACACATCCTGCCGAACTCACTGACTACCGTTTTCGCCTTTGCCGCCCTGCAATTCGGTAGCGCGATTCTGGCTATCTCCACGCTGAGCTTCCTCGGCTACGGCGCACCGCCACCCACGCCGGAATGGGGTCTGCTGATCGCCGAAGGCCGCAACTACATCGCAACCGCCTGGTGGCTAACCACCTTCCCCGGCCTGATTGTCGTACTCGTTGTGCTGTCCGCTAACCGTATCAGCCAGTCGATCAGGAGGACGGAACGATGAGCCTGTCAGCCAGCTTACAAACCAGCGCGGCGGTGCCCGTACTGGCTCTGGAGAATGTCACGATTGCCTATCGCAGTGACGACCGTGAGCAGACCGTGGTGGAAGGCGTCTCTTTCCATATTCAGCCCGGTGAAGTGGTGGCGCTGGTGGGGGAATCCGGTTCAGGGAAGACGACCACTGCGCAGGCCGTCATCGGTTTACTCGCCGAGAACGGTAGGCTCACGCGCGGCGCTATTCGGCTAAACGGCGTGGATATCAGCGGCTGGTCGCAGAAGCGGTTGGATAGCGTGCGCGGTGCACAGATCAGTCTGATCCCACAGGATCCCACCAGTTCCCTGAACCCGGTGCAGACCATCGGCGAGCAGGTGGACGAGATTCTGCGCATTCATCAGCGGGAAGATCGCCAGACTATCCGCCAGAAAACGCTGGCGCTGCTGGAGCGCGTGGGGCTAAACCAGCCGGAGCTGCGGGCAAAGCAGTATCCGCACGAGCTGTCCGGCGGTATGAAACAGCGCGTCCTGATCGCCATTGCCATTGCGCTAAAACCCGCGCTGATTATTGCCGATGAGCCCACCAGCGCGCTGGACGTCACGGTGCAGAAACGTATTCTCGATCTGCTCGATGAGCTACGGCGCGAGAATGGGACGGCGGTGCTGTTCGTCACGCACGATCTGGGGGTGGCGGCCGAGCGCGCCGATCGGCTACTGGTCTTCCAGAACGGCTACATCCAGGAACAGGGCCCGACACTTGAGGTGCTCAGCGCGCCCGCAAGCCACTATGCCCGCACGCTACTGGCAAACGTGCCGTCACTTAATCCCACTCCGCGTCCACAGCGCGACAATGCATCTGATTCTGACATTATTGTCTCGGTTGAAAATCTGGTGCAGACCTTTCCCCTGTCGGGCCGCAAAGGGGAACATTTTCGGGCCGTGGATGACGTTTCTTTCAGCGTAGCTCGCGGCACAACGCACGCCATTGTTGGCGAGTCCGGTTCCGGCAAAACCACCACGGCGCGCAGCCTGCTCGGGTTCCATCACCCCAGCGCGGGGCGCATTCTGATCGACGGTACCGACATCACGCATCTGAAAGGTCAAGCGCTGCGGCAGTTCCGGCAGAAAATCCAGTTGGTCTATCAAAACCCTTTTAGCTCGCTCGATCCATCGCAGCGTCTATACGACATCGTCGAAGAACCGCTGCGCAATTTTAATCGCCATACCGCCGCGCAGCGGGAGCGAAAAATTCATGAGATGTTCGAGCGCGTTGCCCTGCCGGTCGCGCTGCTGTCACGCAAACCGCGCGAGCTGTCCGGCGGCCAACGCCAGCGTGTCGCCATCGCCCGGGTGCTGGAACCGCAGGTGCTGGTGCTGGACGAGGCCGTTTCCGCACTGGATGTCACCGTGCAGGCGCAGATTCTGCGTTTGCTGGCCGAGCTACAGGAATCACTCGGGCTGACGTACCTGTTCATTTCGCACGATTTAGCGGTGGTACGCCAGATCGCCGACACCGTGTCCGTGCTGTACCACGGCAAACAGCTTGAATCTGGCCCGGTGGAGCAGATCTTCGCCCAACCCGAACATCGCTACACCCGTGAACTCATCGAGGCCATCCCCGGGCAGCAACACCCGGCTTTTGCCCGCTCGCACCACGCTCAAATTCACCATTCGCACTAAACCAAGGACAGTAGAATGACAACGAAACGGCTGGGATTTTTCACGCGATTGCTGGATGACGTATCCGCCCAGCAGCGCTATCGGCTGGCGACGGAACAGATCGTCAAAGCCGAACAATTGGGATTCGATAGCGCCTGGGTCGCACAGCACCACTTTCACGCTGATGAAGGCGGGCTGCCTTCACCGCTGGTGTTTCTGGCGCTGGTCGCCGCCCGCACTCAGCGCATCCAGCTCGGCACCGGTGTGATTACGCTGCCGATGGAAGAGCCGCTACGCGTAGCGGAAGACACCGCCGTGCTCGATTTACTCAGCAACGGCAGGCTGGAAGTCGGTGTAGGTTCCGGCGGCACGCCGTCCTCATTTGCCGCATTCGGTCACGACAGCGCACAGCGCGGGCAGATCCTCGGGCGCTATCTGGAAAAACTGCGCGCCGCGTGGAGGGGAGAAGCCTTAAGCGAAGACGGTAATCAGCTCTACCCTGCCGCGCCGCATTTGGATAAGCGCGTCTGGCAGGCCACGTTTTCTATTGAAGGCGCGGAGCGAGCAGGTAAAGCAGGCGATGGCCTGATGCTCTCTCGTACCCAGCCACGCCCGGAACATTTCCCTGACGCCACGCTCGCCGATCTGCAAAACCCGATGATCGACGCCTATCTGGCCGCGCTGCCTGCGGGCGTCGCACCGCGCATCCTCAGCTCACGCAGCGTTTTCGTGGCTGACGATCGTCAATTAGCGCTGAGTCTGGCAGAAAAAGGGCTTAATCGTTCCGCCGCCCGTTCGGGCACGTTCCGCCCGATTCCTCACGACTCGATTGAAGCGCTGATCGCCTCCTTCGATAGCCATGTCGGCACCGCGCAGGATGTCATCGCGTCACTGCGGGCAGACAGTTCGCTGGAGCGTGCGACCGATGTGACATTCCAGGTGCATTCCATCGATCCGCCGCATGCGCTGATTCTGCGCTCGCTTGAGCTGATTGCCACTCAGGTGGCCCCGGCATTGGGCTGGAGACCCGCCGTCAAACAGAAAAGCCCGCTCGGGCAGGAGATTGCATGACGCACGCTAACACGTTACACACTCAGGACGTACTGGATGCGCTGGCTGAAATCAGCCCGGATTCCACCCTCGCCGCCGCCAGAAAAACCCGTGATGCGGCAACCCGTCACACTCAGGGCAGCTACGATGCGTTGTTTAACGCCGCAGACGATGCGACATTGCCGTTATCGCTGCGCTTCTGGTTTGCGACCAAAATCAGCGGCTGGCAGCAGGACGATCAGCTACAGCATTTTTATGCCGAGCGGCTGGCAGATTTCCCGGAACCCGCACTGACACCCACGCTACAGCTGGCGCTAAACCATGCCGAGCGTCTGACGAAAACGCCTGTGCAAGCCTCGGCGTCCCACGTCAACACGCTGGAACAGGCGGGCTGGTCGGTAGACGACATCGTGACGCTGTCGCAGCTCATCGCGTTTGTAAATTTTCAAAGCCGATTGCTGCGTGGCTATCGCCTGATTGCCGGTCATCGCGTCAGCCAACCGCATTCTCAGGCCGCTGTCGCAGGTCAGTGGCATACCCAACCGCAGACGCACAGCGGTAAGTCTGCGCCGCAGGCGTTTACTCAGGCAGAACTGGGCTGGGAACCGTGGATCGCCCCCAAACCGCTGGCCGAGTTCAATGCCGATGAGCAGGCGATTCTGGCGCGCTTCGGCCACACCGATTCCGATTATTTCCGTTTGCTAGGCCGCAACCTTCCGGTGCTGGAACAGCGCACGCTGACGGATAAAGGGATTTTCTATACCACTGGCGGCCTGCCGCGCAAGGAGCGCGAACTGATCGCCGCCGTCACCAGCAAGGTCAACGGCTGCATCTACTGCGCCTCGGTACACGCGCGTAAAGCCAGCCAGCTCTCCAAGCAGGACGGCGATGTGCAGCGGCTGCTGGACGTCGTCCCCGGCGGGGATTTAAGCATCGGCCAAAGCCCGCGCTGGCAGGCGATGATCGATTTCTCGGCACGCCTTTCCGCCACGCCCGCGCAGGTCAACGCAAACGACCTGAAACAGCTGCAAGAACAGGGATTGGATACGCTAGAGATTGTCGATGTGGTGCAGTCGGCCGCCTTCTTCTCATGGGCCAACCGACTGATGCTGACGCTAGGCGAACCGTTCTGGCCGGAGCATTAATACCCAAGCGGTCTGTTTCACTATCTTGAACAGGCCGCTCTCATTCGGAATGAATTCTGATCCTGATGATATTCATGCTGCATCAATAACGGAATAGACTAAATTATTTTAATTAATATATATCACCGTAACTTTATTTAATGAAATTATAATTAGCATTCGCATAATTAAATACATCACTACTAAATACAAAAAACACCCCCCGTCTATTCATGTTCCGAAAACCCCTTAAAAAATAAAAACATTCATGATTCAAAAGTTAAATAAAATAATTAATTTTCATTTAACTCATTATTTTTCAATTTAACCAGTGGAAGAAAAAATAAAGACAACTACAGTTTAATCACTGACTAAATGTAGCAAGTCAGAAACCATCGACTAATATTAATAGCAAGGGAGTTACTATGATTGGTATTTTGAAATATGCAGCAGATAAAACACTGGCATTAGGCGTATCCGATCAGATGAAAGATGCCAAAGCCGTTCTTCTCCGTGCAGACTCTTCTCTCGATAAAATTCTATGGGATTTGAATAGTAGCACAGGGGTGATTTCACTGGCGGCGAGTGACGGAAATCTAGCGCTGGCAATTAAAAACAAAGCTATTACTAGCGGTACAGATATTGTTTTACAGGTAACCAATCAGAATGAACCAACTCAAAAATGGGATTTTGCAAGCAAACCTGGATTTATTTTGAGCCAGGCGAATAAATCCTATGTTATCGACGATGATACCCGTGGTGGTGCAGGAACACGTGTTCAGCTATATGAATTTAATGGTTCAATCGCTCAACAATGGAAATTCGTTCCTATTGATAGAATCTCTGCATTAGCTAGCGAATAAATTCAACTGACATATATAGCACGCTACATCAGTTTAAAAACCATCTTATTCAAATAAGATGGTTTTTGGTTTTTATAACCTGCTCATAAGTATAAGTTGATAATGAATAAATTATCTAAAAGTAACACGATGCACTTATTCTATCACTGCTTCACCATTGTCTGATTCATTCCTCTCCCTAAAATTCTACGATAGCGAATCAGGCTGACGTCCGTTCCTGTCAGTTCTATCCATGAAATCTTAATGTATCCATCTGACTGAAATTCTGCGTAATGAAACGCCGGAGCAGTTGAAAACGCGCGAGGCGCTGTCTCGCTGAGATCGTGACGCGCACAACACCGCATACGCGAGGCGAATTGCAAATATTACCGTTGCAACAGGGGGAAAGGCGCACCACCCCACTCTATCTGTTAGCAGAAGAGAAAGGACAGCCGCTCAGTAAAGCGATCCTCACGCTCATCGCGCTACTGTTCGGCAGGCTCTGAGGTATGAGGGGCGTTTATCGATAATATCGATGCTAAAGCCGTCCTACCGCCGGGACAAAGCCAGACGCGCGGCGAATGCCAGAAAGAGAACGCCTGTCGTTCGGTCCATCCACTTCACTACGGAACCACGACGCAAAAAACGCGACAGCGGGCGCGTAGCGGCAATCAGCGTGGACGACCACAGCGTGCCGATAAAGACGTGAATAAGAACAAGCAGGTAAGTCCACAGCACGACCGAATGGCCGGCAGGGATAAACTGCGGCAGGAATGAAACATAGAACACGCCAATTTTCGGGTTGAGTACGTTACCCAACATGCCACGGAGAAACCAGTTCTGCTGCTTCGGTGCGTCTTGTGACGCCGCCATCACCAGCTCGGTTCTGGGTTTCAGGATCATTTGCAAACCCAGCCAGCAGAGGTACGCCGCACCGCACCACTTCAGGATGTTATAGGCCAGTTCCGACGCCGCAATCAGTGTTCCCAGACCAAACGCCACCATCGCGCCCCAAATCAGGCAGCCGACTTGAATACCAAACGCCGCATGGAAGGCTTTCTTACTGCCTTCAACGGTCGCGGTGCGTAGAATCAATGCCGTGTCCAAACCCGGCGTCAGGGTTAATATCGTCGCGGCAAACGTAAAAGCAATCAGCGATTCGGTCAACGTCACGGTAATTCATCACTCCAGCAGGGAAAACCACAAAACGCGCCATCCTCATCGAGAATGAGGCAAGTTAGCGGACACGCTATCTTATAGTAATCTCTACCTAATAGACGATAGGGCATGGTCATATCCATCTCTTCAGCCAGGCCATACAACTCAACATCACATAACGATAGCGAAAAATGAGATGCACAGACTCGATGATCTAGAAAGCTGGTTAATCAATGAGTTGCCTGAAGTAATAGAAGACCTAAACCCCGGCGCAGCGCAAAGCGAGCTCGATGCCTTTATAGAGCACATCGGCGTAGCAGTGCCGGATGATTTTCTCGCGCTGTATCGCTGGCACAACGGGCAGCGTATGGAACAGAATACCGGCCTGTGGTATGGCATGAGCTTTTTACCGCTAGCGCGCGTCATGCAAGAAGTCGATGGATGGCGAGAGATTGTGAATACATCAAGCGATGACGATCTCACCAGCTTGAATTACGGGATGTCATCTACGCCCCCTCACTACGTTAAGCCTGTTTATGCCAATCCACTGTGGATTCCCTTCGCCTATGACTGGGGCGGCAACTATCTGGCGGTCGATCTGGATCCCGATGTACAAGGTACGCGTGGACAGGTAATCAACTGTGGACGTGACGAAGACAGGAAAATAGCCAGCGCTCCCAGTCTTGATGCCTTCGTCCACTGGATGATGGAGGAGTTAAACGCAGGCAACGTCAATATCCGTCTTGAGGATGACGGTGGCCGGAGTTTCAACACGCTACGGCCAGAGAAATACCATTTCCTCGATGCATTGGCAGAGATTTTTGACGATGCACCATCGCCAGCAAGCACCTCGGAGACATCAGGCAAATCAATCTGGTCCTGGTTCAAAAAGCGCAAATAAACTCCTCCGATCGCTTACCTTCCGCTACGCTATCCGGCAGGCAATGACTCACGATACAGGCGCAACACCATGATAAAACGTTTCTTCCTCACGCTCGCTTTATTGACGCTTTCCGCGCCTTCTCTGGCGCAAGATGCTCTGCCAGATGCGGTGAAGAGCATCGAAAAACAAGGTATTACGATCATCAAACCGTTCACCGCGCCCGGCGGCGTGCAAGGCTGGCTGGGTAGCTATCAGGGCGTAGGGGTGACCATCTACTTAACGCCGGACGGTAAGCATGCCATTTCGGGCTATATGTATGACGAACACGGCAACAACCTGAGTGAAGCGCTAATCCAGCAGGAAGTGTATGTGCCTGCCGGTCGAGAGATGTGGCAGAAATTACAGCAGGCGTCGTTTATCACCGAAGGGGCGAAGGATGCGCCGCGTAAAATCATCGTCTTTGCTGACCCGTTCTGCCCGTATTGCAAACAGTTCTGGCAACAGGCACAGCCGTGGGTAAAAGCAGGGAAAGTCCAACTGCAAACGCTACTGGTCGGCGTCATCAAACCGGAAAGCGGACGTTATGCCGCCGCGATTCTTGCCGCCAGCGATCCGGCCAAAGCCTGGCACGAATATGAACTGTCGAACGGTAAAACAGTGCCCCCGTTCCCCAAGGACTCATCACGCGATATCTGGAATAACATTCAGCATAATCAGCGACTAATGGATGAACTGGGTGCAAACGTCACGCCCGCCATCTATTACCTGAATGATAAGAATGAGCTACAGCAGGTCGTCGGGCTGCCGGATGCACAGCAGCTGGCGGAGATGATGGGGAAATAGACACAGGAGGGAATCTCCCTCCTGACGTTTCTCTTAGCGATGAGACCAGTACGCCATAAAGTTGATCGTCTCTTTATCGAGGTGCCGCTCGTCGAGCAGATAGCGGCGCAGCCGTTTGATGGCGGAAGACTCTCCCGCCGCCCATGCGTAAAACGGGCGATGTGCCGTTGCCCGTTCCCACAGTAGCTCGTCTTCCGGCGTTTCCTGTGCGATTTCATCACGGTTGGTACAGGCGCTGGCGGGAATCTTCACGTCCTGCTGCACCGCAGCCAGCAGGCGTTCGCCCCATACTGTGCTGCCGGTTTCCTCACGCGGCAGCCAGTAAATCTGCGCAAAAGGGAAGTCGCCTGATGTCACGCAGTCAGCCGCTTTCGGCACTTCAAAAAAAGCCTGCACCGACGGCGGAGAAGGCTGGGTAGCCAGCTGTTCAAGAATTCCCATTGCCGCTGGCAGCGCCGTTTCATCTGCAATCAGCAGCACCTGCTCAACGCCCTCGTGCGGTGCCCATTCATAGCCGCCGCTGTCGCCATCGGCCTCCGCATTGGGCGCGACAATCTGTAGCGCATCGCCCGGCTTAGCGTGATTCGCCCAGCTTGAAGCAGGCCCGGTATCACCGTGCAGCACAAAATCGATTGTTGCCTGCTGTGACTCGCGTGAGACAGAACGCAGCGTATAGGTGCGCAAAATCGGACGACACTCACGCGGCAGCGCCAGATAATCCTGATACCAGGTATCGCTCACGGCCATCGGCGTCAGCTCCCCGCTTTCACTGGCGAACAGCAGCTTGATGCGCTGATCCGGCGCATCCAGTTTCATCTGGCGCACTTCCGGGCCAGTGAACACACAGCGAGCTAATGAAGGTGAGAGTAACGTCTTACTCTCTAAGCGTAAGGTGAACAACCGATAGGCGGAAGACGTTGTACGGGTAGCTAAAGACATAGTGAGAAAACCGTATGTTTTGTAAGGAAAATCAGTTCACGGGATAAACCCTATTCACCGCAACTTACCATAAACAAAACACTAACGATAATCATTATCAGTCTGTTATCTCAAAATGCTGAGACGCACACAGATAGGAAGCCAAGTTAGCCCTCGTTGTATCGGCCTAACCTCATACTCTGATTTCTGCTTTTAGCTCCCTACGCTTTATATACATGAGAGTGTGAGAGTTAGCATTAAGCTACATCATTTCTAATAAACATCTGCGGTATATTGATTACTTATCATTTCTTATCTTACGAAATTACTAATCATCATAATCATTTTAATTGAAAGAAATAATTTTCAGCATAAAAAAATGAAATCTATAATTAACAGGACTTACTTCCCCGTTATTTTAAAAATAGGCACATGGATAATAGAAATTGAGCCTAATACTGGGTTCATAATAAAGAGGAATACATTATGTCTAATCAATACAGCGTTGAATTTATCAACCATTCAAGTAATTCAGGTAATGTAGCAATCTTCCAAAAAGCGCCTGACCAGAAGGCGAGAAATATTTTCTCACTGGCGTGGTTCAGCAAGTTCGTGAATCCAAATGTGCATGAAACCTTCCGCTGGAACATTGATTACTCTTTTGTTTGGTCAGATACCGGGGAAGTCAAACCTGGTGTTATTTTTGAAGGAGGTGAAGAAATTCCTGCCAACCTTCAGTCAGCTAACACCATCACATTGGACTATAATGGAGGATATTTCTTTGGCCCGACATCATTCACAGGTCAAGCGGGTTCACTCTATATTGATGAAAGCGGTAACGTTCCACTCAAGCAGGCCGCTGTCGGTATCGGAATGAGTAACGCAGGGACTTTCGTACAGGCGGCACAGCCAAATTTGCATATTGAGTTTATCCCACACCCTTCTTACTGGATTGTATTTGGTAACTATGAAGAAGGTGAAATTCTGGATGTTGAGCAAATCAGCGATGCCGTTGAATTAGTGTTCGAACCCAACATTTACGGCGTTGTCGCTACACTGCAACAAAACAATACCTGGACTATTTCCTGATCCAGCAATCGGAAGGCAGGTAGGTTCCTGCCTTCCTTATCCCCTATCTTTTGGAGAAATAATATGTCTGATATTTATATCATTGATCAAGGTATACAAAGCGGTCCTTTCAATCAGGTTCAGGCAGAAAAGGAATTAGAAGGCTATCTTGAAAAGAACCGCTACGCCAATATGAAGCAAGCAATGAATGATATTACATCTGGAAAAGGAAAAGCGACGGGCAGTTACGTCTATGATGACCATCCCGTGCTACATGCCTCTTCTGGCAATAATCAAAAAAGCGTAAGTATCTTTTTCTACCATACCGAAACAGGTGATTATCTGATCGCAATGGGAGAACATACAACCGCAACGTCTTATCTATTAAGTGATTTTGGACAAAAATCCGGAGATTTCAAATTCGGTAAAACCATTAGTCTTTAACAAGAAGTGATAAATAAAAAGCATCCAAGTTGTGTTGGATGCTTTTTATTTATCGATGATATTCATGGGGGTTTATTTGCACACTGTCTTCTTGATATTAGCCACTTGCCTTACGCCAAGATTGTATATTTTAGCAACTTCCGTTCGAGATTTCCCTCTATCTAATAAATTGATAATTTCACGGTTGCGTAACTGTCTGTCAATATTTTTTGCATGAGGGACATCAATACTTAAACCACCAAATTCATGGCATAATCTTTCGATAGAATCCTCATTGAGATCTAAACAAAAACACTTTGGTGACTTGGGAATATATTTACACTGACCACCAAATAATTTTGAAAAAATATAGGCATCCTCCAATCCCATGATATCAATTAACTCCTGAAATTGATCAGGTAACTTCTTTACATCAAGTCCGTAGAAAAAGTCATTAAGTGCTGAACTTTCTTTATAGCTCATAAAATCATTCCTTGTGTTGTTCCTGTGATTTCGATGACATCACATTTACAACAATCAAACGATGGGGAAACAATTCATGCTATAGATTACTTTTAGATTTAAGACAAGCGACCGCACTACAGTCTTATTCAGTAACGAGAAAATGATAAAGCATCCTATTACTGCAAAAAACGATGAATGAAAAAATAACTTTGAGATAAAATTTTTATTAGCAATAAATTAAATTTACTATGAATCATTAGATGAGTATTTATTTAAATTCCATCCAATCTTTTTAAAACAATGTGTTATCTATTTATTGAGAAAAATCGAGGACTGACTCAGTTCACTACGCTAACAGAGCAAGTACCATATGAAAAAATCAACTAGACCATGTGTTTCCTCACATAAAAAAATGCTGGCAAAATAGTTCACTATTCAGCCAGCACATTTTCGTTTTTCAGAAAAGCAGTAAGACCCGCTTTCCTTTACTACTACACCATCAACGCATCGTCACAAACTCTTCTGACGCAGTCGGGTGAATGGCGACGGTGTTGTCGAAGTCTTTCTTGGTTGCGCCCATTTTGACAGCGACCGCGAAGCCTTGCAGCATTTCGTCCATACCAAAACCGATGCCATGGATGCCGACGATTTTTTCTTCTTTACCCACGCAGACCAGCTTCATGCGGCACGGCTGGCGGTGCTGCGTAACGGCGGTGTACATCGCGGTAAAGGCAGATTTATAGACTTTCACCTGATCGTCGCCGTACTGCTCACGCGCCTGCGGTTCGGTCAGCCCAACGGTGCCAATCGGCGGGTGGCTAAAGACGACGGTCGGGATGTTGCTGTAATCCAGATGCTCGTCCGGCTTGTTATTAAACAGACGTTCGGACAAACGACGCCCTGCGGCGACAGCAACCGGCGTTAGCTCGACGGCACCGGTGTTATCACCTACGGCATAAATGCCAGGAACGTTGGTGTTCTGGAATTTATCGACGTTGATGTAGCCTTTGTCGTTCAGCTCCACGCCCGTAACGCTCAGGTTCAGGTTATCCGTCGCGGGTTCACGACCAATTGCCCAAATCAGGCAATCAACAGTCTGTGACTGACCGTTTTCCAGCTCCAGCGTCAGGCTGCCATCCGCGTTCTTCACAATCGCTTTCGGGATCGACTCGGTATGCAGCGTCGGCCCTTCGGTGTTCATCACTTCCACCAGCGTATCGACAATCAGCGGATCAAAGCTACGCAGCGGTGCGTGTTTACGCACAAACAGGTGGGTTTCAGAACCCAGTCCGTTCAGCACGCCGGCAATCTCCACGGCAATATAGCCAGCACCGACAATAGCCGTACGCTTCGGCAACGCATCCAGTTCAAAGAAGCCGTCAGAATCGATACCGTATTCCGCACCGGGAATAGCAGGGTGAACCGGACGACCGCCGGTCGCGATCAGGATATGGTCAGCCGTAATTTTCTCGCCGTTCACTTCCACCGTGTGCGCATCGACAAAGCGGGCAAAACCGTGGATGACATCGACTTTATTCTTGCCCAGCACGTTATCGTATGACTGGTGGATACGATCGATGTAGGCGCTACGATTCTTGACCAGCGTGCCCCAGTTAAACTGGTTTACCGTGGTATCGAACCCGTAATCCGGCCCGTACTGATGGATCGCTTCGGCAATCTGCGCCGCATGCCACATCACTTTCTTCGGCACGCAGCCGACGTTGACGCAGGTGCCGCCCAGATATTTTGCTTCGATCAACGCACATTTTTGTCCATACATCGCCGCGCGGTTAATAGACGCGATACCGCCGCTGCCGCCGCCAATAGCAAGGTAGTCATAGTGTTTGGTCATCAGTGTATCCATGCTTAAGTGAATAAAATTTGCCTAGAGTGTAACGCCAGAGCCATACGCCGAATAAAGGTTATGCCTATGGTTGCGATAGGAAAAACCGACCCACGTCCCCCACAACCGTGTGCATTACTCCGGTACGATTTGCTCCACCAGCGTATGTCCGGTGCCTTCTGGTACCAGTACGCTATGCAACCACGGCAGCACGCTCTTCATCTGCGATGCCAGCTTCCACGGCGGGTTAATCACAATCATGCCAGACGCCGTCATGCCGTAGCGATCGCTGTCCGGCAGCACCGCCAGCTCAATTTGCAGAATGTTGCGAATGCCCGTAGCTTCCAGCTCTTTCAGCATGCGTTTGATGTGCTGGCGCAGCACCACCGGATACCACAGCGCAAAGACGCCGGTCGCAAAGCGCTTATGCCCTTCCTGAATGCCTTTCACCACGGCCTGATAGTCCGTCTTCAGCTCATATGGTGGATCGATCAGTACAAAGCCGCGACGGGAAAGCGGCGGCAGCTGGGATTTCAACTGCTGGTAGCCATCGTCACGCAGCACTTTGGTACGCGAATCCTTCTGGAATTCATTGCGCAGCAATGGGAAATCGCTGGGGTGCAGTTCGGTCAGGTGGAGTTTGTCCTGTTCGCGCAGCAGCTGGCGGGCAATCAGCGGAGAACCGGGGTAATAGCGCAACTGGCCGTTGTGGTTATAGGTGCGCACGGCCTGCATGTAAGGTTCAAGTTCAGCCGGAATGTCGTCACGCTGCCAGATTTTCGCGATGCCATCCAGATACTCGCCTGTGCGCTCGGCGTGTTCGCCGCTGAGCTGATAGCGACCGGCACCCGCGTGAGTATCCAGATACAGGAAAGGTTTCTCTTTCTCTTTCAGGGCAGTGATGATCAGGCTCTGAACGGTGTGTTTCAGCACGTCGGCGTGATTGCCGGCATGGAAACTGTGGCGGTAACTTAGCATGCTTGCTTTCCGGTGAAGTTTTTATAAATAACGTCGATTAACCGACAGTATAACCGTCTGCGACGGAAAATATCCCGTCAAACACTCCCCTCTGCGAGCCGCCCCGCAAACCAGCCGTTTTTATCTTCTTAAATCAGTAAATTGAGAAACATGGCCGTTTTTCATTCGATTGAAAACTGCCGATATTGAGGCAGATAAAGGGGGCAACGTAGTACGCCGAAAATCAACCACGCCAGGGCTGCGTTTTGCTCAGTAATCTCTTACGGACAGCTAAAATAATTCACGGCGTTGGTGCGTTGGTAGATTTACCTTTCAGGCTCGCGGTGCGTCGTGCGGCCTCAATACCCGATGCCACCCAACGGACAAACGTTTCCTGCTCCTCCATCGCATCGTCCGGCAACTGTGAGAAAGACAGACAAATAGTTTTGAGCTTGCCATCCTCTCCACGGCGGGTGTAAGTGAACGGCTGACACCCTGCCCGATCAAAAAGACTGCGATTCAGGTCGTCTGTTTTAACGAAAATCTCACCCTGATTATTGATAAGTAAAACCATTAAGCCATCGTGAAAAATCGCCAGACAGCCAAACATCTTACGCGGGACAAAACGACCGAGTGGTGAAAGCTGATCCATGATGAACGCGGTCAACTCTCCAGACATATTCATATCAGTCTCCTTTTACGCGGTAATTAATCAGGCATTTAGGAAAGCAGAATGCCGGATAAATCCGGCATTCGATAAGAGCATTAAAGCAAGGGTAGCAGGTCAGGGATTTTTCTTCAGATACTGCGCCACGGTCAGATAATAATTACGCGCCGTCGCGTTATTCTGACGTTCGCCCAGCTCAGTCAGCGCATCCGCTTTAATCTTTCTGGCTTCTGAATTATGTGGTTCAACGGCCAGCACGTAATCCGCCTGTTCGGCAGCCCACTGGAAATCGCCGGACGACAGGGCTTTCTCCGCGCTTTTAAGCATGTTCACCTGACCGCCGGTCATAGCCAGTAACCTTGTGGCTCTATCCTTCTCAGTCAGCGGATACATGTGTGTTGGATTGCCGTCAAACCAGCCCGCCTGCTGCGCGTAAATACCGCGAACAGTAAACGCCACCGTGCCGTAATATTCCTGTAGATAAGGATTTTTTGCCAGCTCTGGAGGCAGTTTCACCGTCTGTACCAGTTCATCCGGCGTCATTCCTTTGGCGATGCCGGCCATCGTCTGATCCCAGACGCTTTTGATGCCGTCTCGGTAAGCGGTCAGAGCAGCCTTGACGTCGGTAGCACCGCTAATTGGCTGCATGTGTCCGGGAATGAGGTGCTCTGCGTTCAGTGCAATTATTTTGTCCAGGCTGGCAATCCATTCGTCAATTTTACGCGTTGGCAGACCGCGCAGCGGAGCGATGTTCGGAAAGGTTTTCAGAAAATTATCACCCGCCAGCAAGACCTTCTGCTCAGGCAGCCAGACAGCCGTGTTTTCGTCAGACTCACCCGGCGTATGGAGAAGTTCCATTTTTACGCCTGAAAGGGTCAGGTTCTTGCTATCACCGTCAAATGTTTGGGTCGGTGGCAGAAAACCTTCACGGGTGTGTGGCGTTTTACGACCGTATTCAAGCTGCGTGCCTGCATTAATAAATTGGTCATCAGGTAAGGAGGTCCCGAAGGCGTCACCGCCCTCACGCTTTCCACGACCGGTATCCGGTTTTGCTGTCACCAAAAGACGGTGGCTGATAATTTCTGGCTTGTCATTACCGGCAAAAACCGTCGCGCCGCCGGAGTGGTCGGGATGGTTATGTGTGTAAATGATCGCTTGCACAGGCCGAACCATACGGCTGCCGAAGGCTTCAATGATCGCTTTTGCATCTACAGGATTCGCCGACGTATCCACGATAATCGCGCCCTCTTTTCCCTGAATCAGGGTCACGTTTGCAGCCGAATACCCAACGGCCACATAAACGCCTTTTGCGACTTCCACTATCTGCTTCTGAAAATCTGCATTATGTGCGAGTAGAGTTTTTGCACCCGCCGTTTCTTCATGCGCACTTGCGTAGCCTGCGGCCGTCAGTGCCATAACGGTTGTGAGCAACAATGTCGCTTTCCTAAGTTTTCTGTCGAAATACTGTGCCATCTTTTTCTCCGTCAATTCACGACTCTGAGTCCCCTTTCTGATTCATGTATCAAAAACGGGAGGAACAGGAACAAAACCAGCGCAAAACCTAGCGAATTGGCAGGATTCCGTAATCCTCGCAGCATAAAAGCAGCAGAGCTAAAAGGGTATAGTCATAAATGACAGTCCACTTCTCATAAATGAGAAGGGTGTAATGAAAGAGAGCGTTCAGTTTCGCGCCTTCACCTGACTGGCGTAATCACCTTACTCTGGGGTCTGGAAAACGTGCCCATTGCGCAGCTGATTCCAACTTGTGTAAAAACCAATCTGTGTAAAAAACTGCTTTAGCGTGGGATATTTTTCGTTTTCCAGACGAGCCACATAAAGTACGATCGCACGCTAACCATGATGGAATTGGACGTTATTCTGATGGAACCTGAATATCAGCGCTGGCTGATGGCGCTTTCCGCCCCGATGGTCGCACTCAACATCAAGTATGGTGCCCGCTTCTGCGAGCCGACCTTCTATGAGCCCGGTGAACCCGTCAGTCTGAGCAACAGCTGGGGCATCACCTCCCGCGAAGGCCTGATCTCAATGATTAACGATATGACAGACGGCGGCCACGCCGAGCGTCTGGCGTATTACTATCACCTTTGGCACCACCTGACGGCATCCGAATGGCAGCACTACTGCACCAATCAATCTGAAGACGTACAGGGTGCACTCGCGCTGGTGACCGAAACGGCCGCGCTATGCGGTGAAGGCGGGATCCGTGCCTGGGATCTGGGGCGCATGAGTTTCCTGAGCCGCATCGGATTACTCAACGGCTGGATTAGCGAAAAAGAGAACCTGTGGATTCACACCCGGCTAGCCGACAGGGCGCGTTACTATTACCGCAGTTGGGAAAATTATTACGCGGCGTTCTTAATCGGCCGCACTTACTGGCTCACTCTGGATGAAGAAGACCCTGAGTGCCAGCGCTACATTTTCAGCAACGCTAGCCAGAATCCTGACTACATTGACCAGATCGGCACGCTCTATATCCACCCGGACTGCCCGATTCATGACCTCGACTGGGATGTTGATCCGATAGAAATGGATAAGCCCGAGTCCTTACCAGAAGCGGAAATATAATGGACACACAATGCTGGCAGCGACTAGGCATTGAGCCGACTCAGGATCTGGATGTTATCCGTCAGGCTTATCGTCAGAAAGTACCGCAGTTTCACCCGGAAACCGACCCAGAGGGCTTTAAACAGCTGCGCGATGCGTACGACACCGCCTGTAAGCTGGCGAAGAATCCCGTACTGTCGGATGAAGAAGAGCAGACCCCTGCCGAATCACAAAACGCCTCCTCAGCAACCGAGAAGGCCTTAGCCGAGCAGGCAGAAGCGCTGGTTAACGCGTTTGAGCAGCTGTTAAGCAACCCAGCCGAACGTTTCGTTCCGCTGCACTGGGAGCGCTACATTCAGCTGTTGAATCAGCAGGATTTCGAGGTGATCGATCGCATTCGCTGGCCGCTGCTTCAGCGCCTGATGAGTGAGTCTTGTATCTCAATCCTCTGTGTCCGCGTGCTGGCCGAACGCCTGCGCTGGCAGCAGCGGCAAGGGGAGCTGTCCGGTGACGGGGTGGAAGATGTCCGCCACTTCCTCGACTCGCTCGGCTATGAGGATCTGTTCGATTTTTCCCTGCTATCGCACCTGAACCTGCCCGCACAGTTGGAAACTATCTTCTATTTCCAGCAGGCCAACGGCATGTACTGGAATCGGCCGGCATTTATGTTGGCCACGCTGCTGCGCACCCCGACCGCAATTTATTGGCCCGACAGCCCGTCGCTGATGCAAAAGCTCGTGCGCTGGCACAGCCACGCCGGTGTACCCAACGCCATCCTGCGCGATTACTGCCTGCAACAGTTGGATGCGACCCCGAACGACGCGGAATGGCTCGAACTCAGCGCCAGCCTCTGTTCGCTTACCGGAGAAAACGAGCAGGCATTTACTCTGTGGCTGACGCTTTATCAGCAAACCCGCCATGCACAGGCGGAACAATGGCTAATTAACTGGTGTAAACAGCATCAGCCGGATGCGCTTCCCTTACTGATTCAGTCGTTCAACTATACGCCAGCGCCAGACCTGACAGGGTTAGCGCTGGACGATTCGCGCCAGCGTTTCTTCATTTCTCAGCACAACACCCAAATGCTGATACGTTGGGGAGAAGCGCTGAAACTGCCGCTGTCGCCTATGGCAGAAAGCTATGCCCGTTGGAAGCTGGGCAAACAGGATTTGCAGGACATCTACCGACATCTTCTGCTGCACAGCGGGGGGGCGATTCAGGATCGCCTGTATTGGCACGCCAGCATGTTAACCGTGGGTAATGAACGCCTGTTGCAGGACATTCTGGCGCAGCCGTTGCCCGAGGAACCGCTGTATGCGTTGATCTTACAGGGATTACAGTTTCAGGCGACACAGCGCCTATCCTGGCTGCACACCTCCGGCGCGATTCACGCCTTCACGGAATGGCTGTATTCGCCGTCAGAAGAGGCGTTGCCCAGCGTGTTCACTAACCAGAAATCGTCCGCCTGGCTACAAGCACAAACCTGGCTGCGACAATGGCGTCCGCTGTCGCTTGATCAGTTGAATAAGCTGTATCGCAGCGGCATACATACGGAAGAAATCGACCCGATCAACGATTGTCTGGTAGAGCTATCCGCACGCTACCAGTGCGATGTATCTCTGGTGCCGCAAGGGGCGGAGACGCCGCAGGATCTCAGCGCTAAAGAGGAACTGAGACAGGCTATTCTGATCGCATTAATGATGACCGATCCAACGTCTTGTCTGGGTTTACCGCGTCAATCGGTGCTGCCCGAACTGGCCTTAATCCACCCTGCACATTCGCTCTCTCGGCTCTTCCGCAAGGCGGAATGCCACGATGGTGATGCGGTGACGCCGTTGAAAAAACAGCTGGAACTCACCGATCCGCTGCACTATCACTGCTGGATGAACTTCCCCGCGTCTATTGAGGAATATCTCAGCAGCAGGGAGATTTATAGCGAGTCCGCTGCAAGCCATTTTTATCTTACCGATGAGCATTGGCAAACGGAACTGGCAAAATCGCCCATCATCTACCAGATCTTTTTCCACGCGTTTTGTGCCCTTGTGGGAGAGGAAGAACAGGCCGGGCAACACCTTGAGCGGCTGGCTGCTATTCCCGTAGAAAGGGAACAGGAAGATGCGATCCGCACCGCCTTTACCGAAGGGTCGGATGAACTGGAGAAACAGCTAAAACAGCTCTCCGACGACAAACGGGTCACGCTCATCGGCAAGCTGATTCAGAACTGTGCGAAGGATGACACGTCCTTATTCGATAACAGCGATCAGGAATTTCTAACCGAGCATCTGTCCTATCCGCACGAAGACGTTACGCTGAGATTGGTGTCGAAAGTGCTGCTGCAATGTGCCGATCGGCGCGAACGTCAGTTCCAGACATCACAGGCTAAAAAGAGCTACTGGTGGCAACTGTGGCGCACGAACGCTCGCATCGGCCGTCTCGGTTTTCTGATGCAGGCTGGGCTGGGAAGCTATTTTCTCTATCGCGCGAGTGACTGGATCGGGTCGCCACCGGCGTTTATTGAAGGGCTACTGATGGTGCTCATCGTGCTCAATCTGTTGAGTGCGACGCGTCGACGCTATAACGATATCGGTTCCAATATGCCGTGGGTGATGAGTTTCCTCACTCTACTCATACCGCTGTTTCTGCTGCTCCCCCTGCTGACGCCGAGCCTTAACCGCTGGAACCAATTCGGGCCGCCTCCGGCTGGCAAGAAAGCCGAAACGGACACCCAGCCTAGCTGACGACAGTGAATCGGGCGGCGTAGCAATGACACGCCGCCCAAATATCAACGAGAGAATTCATCCAGATATTGCTCAATACGCTGCCGCGTTTCGTCAATCGCCGGAGCGTATTGCCCCGCCAGCACCTGTTCAAAATCACGCAGCCAGAAGCCAATCTGTTCCCGCTCTTCCAGACGCGTCTGCGCCCAGGCTTTTTCCAGCCGCGCCAGCAGGTTGCGGTTCATCAGGTTATCTCTGGGGTGGATCTTCAGCGCTTGCAGTTTCTGATGACTTTTCTGCTGCTGCTCGGCACTCAGGCCGGTCGGACTGCGATCGATCACTTTCGTGAAGTTATCGCCGCTGTCCGGCAGATTAACATCCACTTCCAGCAGCCCATTGATGTCATAGCTGAAACGTACTTCAATGGATTGCTTATACGATTTCGCTTTTATCGGCATGGTGAATTCATCGATAAACACGTTGTTATCGACGTAAGGGCTTTCCCCCTGATAGATCGCGATGCAGATATTGTCTTGTCCGGCGGAGCCCGTGGAAAATGTCTCGACCCGCGAGGTCGGCACCACCGTATTGCGCTCCAGTATCGGGGAAAACAGACCGCTTTGCTTATCATTAGAGACTCGGATTCCGAGAGTGTACGGACAAACGTCCGTCAGGATCACTTCTTCGATATCCTGCTCACGCAACCGACAGGCGGCCTGCACCGCCGCGCCTTTGGCAACCACGGTATCGGCATCCAGATGCTGATAAGGTAATTTGCCAAACAGCCTGACCACCAGCTTCTGGATAACCGACATCTTTGATGCTCCGCCGACCAGCACCACATGGTCTAGCTGCTCTGGTTTCAGGCGAGCATCGTGCAGCGCCTGTTCTATCGGCGCGCGAATGCGGTTCATCAACGGCAACCAGGCGGCTTCGATTTCTTCATTATCCAGTACGATGCGCCATTCTTCTTCGCGCCAGTGCCATACCAGCTCATTCGATTGAGAAGGAAAGCCGGGCTGACATTTCAGCGCTTCTGCATGGCTGTAAAGACGCGCCAGATCCGCCGCAGGAATCTCCACGCCCTCAAGCTCCCACGCTTTCAGACAGGTTTTCACCATCGCCTGCGTGAAGTCTTCTCCCCCCAGATAGTTGTCGCCCGCCGAGCTGTGTACTTCGATTAGCGGAAACGCGTATTCCAACACGCTGACGTCAAAAGTGCCGCCGCCTAAATCAAAGACCAGCGTACGCCCCAACTCCTGCGTGTGTAAGCCGTAAGCCATAGAGGCAGCGGTGGGTTCATTGATTAAACGAACGGCATTCAGATCGGCCAGTTCTGCCGCAAAACGCGTCTGCTTACGCTGTTCATCGCTGAAATAGGCTGGCACGGAGATCACCACATCCTTAATGGGGTGCCCAAGGTAACTTTCCGCATCGGCTTTGAGCGATTTCAACACCATGGCCGACAGTTCGGCGGGAGAGAACGTTTTATCCCCGAGCCGGAAGGCTTTCTTGCTCCCCATGTAGCGCTTAAACAGCGACGCCGACACCTGCGGGTGCGTGGTCAAACGGGAAATCGCGGGTTTACCGACCAGAATGCTACCGTCTTCATCAATACTGACGGCCGAGGGCGTGAAGTTATCATTCAGCGCATTCGGTATCAGGCGGGCCTCGCCATTTTGCCAAACGCTAATCAGGCTGTTCGTCGTGCCCAGATCGATACCAATCGCCAGAGAAGCGTCTTGCGGGTGCGTCATGCTGTTATTCCTTATTTAACCATTCCGTACACTACCTATTCCCAGAGTGCTCATCAGGCGCAGATCAGTAGCCCATTCGGCGAGCAGGGCAACAGTATATACATCTTGATCGGGAAAAGACCGCGCACGACGGATTCAGGAATATTTTTCAACAGATCTGGTGAGTGATAAATAAGCGTTATATTATTTAATATATAACGATCATTCACGGAGCATTATCATGGGAAACCATTTTGAGCGGGGCGTCCTCGCGGGGCTGAGATCGGCCAACCCAAAATCCACCAACGACATTAATCCCTACTGCTACGACTATCGGCGCGGCTATATCTGTGGCTATGCTCACAATCTGGCTGAAACCAAAGGCGACCGCCAGCAGGCCGCCTTCGAGGCAGGGTTGTTGTCACGCCGCTACGGGCTGGAGCGGGAGAGAGTCGCAGAGTTCTTTACCGAACAAGGTAACCCATACGCGATTCGGTTTTTTTATGCAGGCTACGATGCGCACACGCCGCGCTAGTGGATGCCAGTTAGCGGCGCGCTTCCCGTAAATCAAAGCTAATGGGGATGGTGATGGTGAGTTGCGCATTATCCCCTATCACCTCTGCTGGCGGAGCCGGAAGCGGCTGAGCACGCTGCGGCAAAGTGACAGATTCCTTATCGAGCGGCATCATGCCGCTACTGCTGGCTAACGAAACGGCCAGAACGTTCCCCGTCCGATCCAACGTCACGCGAATCTGGGCGACGCCCTGCAATCGCTGCCGCACCGCCTGCGCCGGGTAACGCTTATAGCGGCTCAGATGTGCCAGCAGTTGGCTGCTCCAGTCCGCCACCCCTTTGCGCATCTGCGCGGCATCGCTGTTATATGGCGCAGCAACTTGCTGGCTGCTGCCCGGCAGCGGCGCGCTGGTGACGGGTGCGGGCGGTTTTTCTGATGGCGCAATCTCTTCCTGTGGCGTGGTCTCCAGCACCGGTTTTTCCATTTTTTTCTGCACTTTTTTCTGCGGCTGCGGCTTTTCCTTTTGTGCCGCCGCTATCACCGGCTTCGGCGCGGGCGCAAGCAGCGGCACATCCTGCGTCATTTTTTCCGACTGAGTCGCCGCCTCTTGCGGTGTAGACAGCGTCTGCTGCGGGCCGACAGGCGCATCCTGAGGGCTCGGTGTCGATTGCACGCTATCCGCCACCATCAACATCATGGCGGGCGGTGGCGCTTCAATGGAGGAATCAAGCGCATGGTAGCTAATCCAGACAATCAGCCCCGCGTGTAACGCCAATGCCAGCAGCCAGCCGCTCCCCCAACGAACCGTCGTGGCGGGCTGAATCGTATTGTATTGCAGCGTCTGTGCAGCCATTAGCCTACTGCCCCTCGCCGTGGAGACAGGGGCTGCACTCTCAATGAATGGGGCTCTGAGGAGGTCATCATGCGTTCTTCATCACATCGTTAGGTATAAAACGGACAGCAGATAATAGTAGGTCGTTCAGCTACGGGGATCGGGCAGAAAAAAAGTGAAAACAGCATAAAAAGTAATGTTATTACGTTTTAGCAGGATATTTTATCGCGCAGCAATCTGAACCCAGTAACGAGAGAAATAACGCACCTGTACAGGTAGCGCCTCCACCAGCGCCGCTAAAATATTATCGGTGTCTGACAGCGGGAATACGCCGGAAAACCGCAGGCTCTCCACCTCTGGTTGGCAACGAATGATACCGCTGCGATAGCGGCTCAGTTCATCAACAAAATCCACCAGACGCTGATTATCCGCCAGCAGTTGTCCTTTCACCCAGGCAGGCTCTGCTTTCGCCGCCGCTATCTGGCCACAGCGCTGCGTGGTGAACGTCGCCGTCTGTCCGCTTTTCACCACCTGTATATCCTGACCGTTCTGCTGCGGATGAAGCCTTACCGCGCCGTCATACACCGCCACCTGCGTGTGTTCATCCTGCACTCGCAGATTAAAGCGCGTCCCCAGTGCCTGCACTTTTCCCTGTGCCGTCGTCACAATGAAAGGACGTGGATACAACGCGGCCTTCTCCGCCTGACCGGTTTCGATCATGACTTCACCGCGAATCAGCGTAAGCTGGCGTAGATCGTCACCGTAGGCCACATTCAGCGCCGTCTGCGTATTCAGCAGCAGCGTCGTGCCATCGTCCAATACCGCATGGCGCTGTTCACCGACCTGCGTCTGGTAATCCGCCGTCAACGACTGCCAGAGGTCGGTGCGCGATCCCGCCACACCAGCGCCGCCGGTCAGACAGAGAATCGCCAGCGCTTTGAGTACGCTGCGACGCTGCATACCGTTAAGCGTCGACAGGCTATGGTGTGCCGCCCGTGCGTTAAGCTGACCCAGATTGGCACACACGGATTCGATATGCTGCCACGCCTGTTCGTTATCCGGCGAGGCTTCCCGCCAACGCTGCCACTCGCGGCGATCCTGTTCCGTGACGCTGTCGGACATCAGCTGCGTCAGCCACGCCACCGCTTCACGCGCGCTGTCCGGCTGAATCGGCTGACCCTGTCGGTCACGATAAAAAGTGCGATCGTTCATAGTGGCAGCGCAAAGAAACACTGGAGGTTGGCGCGTTGCAGATACTGTTTCACCGAACTGCTGGAAACCCGCAAGCGTTCGGCGATATCGCTGTAGCGCATACCGTGGAGGTGCGCCAGCAGAAACGCTTCCCTGACCGGCGCTGGCAGGCCGTCCAATGCAGCATCAAGCTGTTCAAGAATTTCGAGGGTAAGCAGACGCGTTTCTGGAGAGGGCATACAGGCATCCGGCTGCGTGCTCAACACATCCAGATAGGCATCTTCAATCTTTTTACGGCGGTAATGGTTGGCGACCAAACGGCGAGCCACGGTAGCCAGAAACGGGCGCGGCTGGCGAATCGTGAGCAGTTCTGGATTCATCAGCACGCTCAGGAACGTATCCTGTGCCAGATCTTCCGCATGCTGAGCGCAGTCCAGTTTATGGCGCAGCCAGTTACACAACCAGCGGTGGTGATCGAAATAGAGCTGCTGGGCAAAGTCATTAACGCTGGCCGTCGCTTTCCTCACCATCGAACTTTACCCCAAAGCACTATTTAAACATAAGAATGATAATCGTTCTTATTTATGTTTTTTCCCTCTGACTGTCAAGTTCCGAAACGAAAATTATTCAAATTTGCTGAATTTGCATTACGCCCATGCAACATCATCCGCTAACGGGGCGGCGATTCTAACCGCCCCGAGCATCGCAATCAGAAACGCTGTAACACGCTGATTTTTACGTTACGTCCTACGCCGGATACGGATTCGCCCAGATACGGGTAATAATCGGTATTCAGCAGGTTATCAACCGTCACTCGCGCTTCAAATCCTTTTATTGCCTGCGGCTGCCAGCTGGCAAACAGGCCATGCAGCACGTATCCCTTACTCTTCGGTAACGCCCAAATATCGGCCTGTGGATCGCCATCGGCAGGTGAACGATCCTGCTTACGCACAAAGTCCCCCGTCCAGCCTACCGCCATGTCCAGACTTGGGATTTTGGTGCCCAGCGTGGCGTGTGCTGTCGTCGGTGGTATTTCGGCGATCCAGGTTTTATTGCCCCACGGATTACGTGGTGACGCATCGCGCTCGCCGCGAATTGAGGAGAAGGACAGGCTGCCAAACAGCCAGCGGCTGTCGTAGAAGGATTCAATCTCTACCCCTTCAATCGTATAGCCCGGCAAATTACGGTAGTTAGAGAGCGGCTGCCCACAAGATGATGACGTCCCACTCTGCGTCTGTGCGTCACACAGGATACCGCGACGGTAGAAAATTTCGTTTTTACCGCGGTTACGGAACAGCGTGGTGCGAATTTGCAGACTGTCTTCTTCCAGCATCAGGTTGTTGAAGTCCAGAATCGCGCCCAGACGAAATGCTTTGATGCTTTCCACTTGCAGATTACGGCTGGTTCCCGGCACGCTGGACGCGGCAGACTGCACTTCATACTGTTCATCGACGACCGGTGCACGCCAGGTACGGCTGGCATCGGCAAACAGCGACAGATTATCCGTCGCCTTCCACAACGCCCCAATACGCGGCGACCAGCCGGTATAGGTCACGCTGCTGTAATCATGTCCTGCGGCCGGAATGCTGCTGTTATAACGTGGCGCGAGGTTAGGTTTCCCTGTATTCGTCACATGGTCATAACGCACGCCCGGCGTGATCGTCACGCTCCCCAGCGTCACCGCATCCTGTACATACAGGCTGCGGGTTTCCTGTTCCCCAGCAGGCATGTAGTAAGGCTGGAAATAGCCGTAGTTATACTCGGCGTTATTCTTACCGGATGGATAGTAGATCAGCGTGTCGCGCTTATGCTGATGCCAGCGCATACCCACCAGCAGCTTATGATCGAGCGGGCCAGTGGTGAACTGGCTTTCGTTACTGACCTCCGCCAGCTGATCTTTATAGCTCACCCAGCTTTCGTTCCCCAGCGATCCCAGATAGCTACTCTGTGAAGCCGAATCAGGGCGTCGGTCATGCTGTTCGGTTTTTGAGGTGGCAAATGACGCCGTCAGATTCAGCCACGGCTGATCCTCTGGCGCGATATTCCATTTCAGCGAGTAGTTCTTATCGACCTGATCGCGGTAAACCAGCTTACGCCGCCAGGCCTCTTCCCAACCGTAGAGATCAACTTCCCTTTGTGTGGGTGACGCCATATCGTCACGCTTCGCGGCAAACGGCTGCCAGCCGTCAGATTCGGAACGCATGGCAGAGAGCGTCAGCGTCTGAGCGTCCGTCAGATAGATGTTAGTCTTCAGTAAATAGGACGCCATGTCGCTGGTCGAATAGACAAAGCGCGTGCCGTCAGGACGTTCGATGTTGTCGCCATCGCGCTTGCTCATGTAGAGCAGGCCGTCAGCCATTCCGTCTTCAGTGCGGCCATACAGCGCGCCGCTGTAGATATTTTGCCGATCGTTGGTGTGATAGCTGTATTTGGCCATCCCGCCGAAATTCTCTCCCGGCAGCAACAGATCGCCAGCGTCTTTGGTATCAACGTGAATGGTACCGCCGAAGCCGCCGTTGCCGCTGCGAATATCATGCGGCCCTTTATCGACGTCGATCCGTTTAATCAGCTCAGGCTCAATAAACACCGAGCCCTGACGGTATTTCTCAAAGCCTTTTGGCGCACCGTCCAGTACGACTTTGACGTCTTCCATATCGCCCATGCCCCAGATATTCAGGCTCTGCCCACCCGGACGGGGAGACCCCGCCATCGATACGCCGGGGAGCTTATCGAGCAGGCTGGCAATATTATCGGCCTGCACGCGGTCAACATCGGCCTGACGCAGCACGGAACGTCCGGCGGCAGCGCTGTCCGATGTGCCACCAACAACCGACAGCGTCGGGATCATCAGGCTGCCGTCGCTTCCTTCAGCGGCAAGCGCGGATTCCAGCCGATAGCCCGTGGCCGTCTGTACCGCACTCAATCCCGTTCCCGCCAGCGCGGCGGCAAAAGCTTCCTGAACGGTGTAGCTTCCCTGCACGCTCCCGCTGGTTTTATTCTGTGTTTGATCGGGAGAAAACGTGAGAATGACATTGGCGCGGCTGGCAATAGCCTGCAACGTAGATCCGAGCGCCCCTGCCGGAATGGAAAACGCCACGGTCGGTGCTGCGGCAGCAGTCATCGTTTCCGCCGCCAGCGTCGAACTGACCGTTCCGGCACTCAAGATCAACACGCCGGACAGCGCCAGATGCACTGCCCGCGCCACCGTCAAGGCGGGTTTGTGCGCGATGCGCCCGCCCTTATGATTGTTTATCGCCATTGTCATTCCCCTGAAGTATTGAAAAAAAAGACACATCAGGTAGGTCACGCGAAAAACCAAATCGGGCAGGGAAAGTGCAAAAAATTTCAGGAAAACGTATTCAACACGGCATTCGCCGCCGTGTTCAGGTGACAAACGGGGCCTATCCAAGGCCACAAAACGCACCTTTGGTCACGAGCGATAATCCCTCTGCCATTGATTTTCACGGCGCTTGACCTCATCTTAGTAATTAATCCGCAGTAGATATCCGCCTTGCCGGCCTTTATTCAACAGATTCCACTTACCGGCAACGAGATCACCCACAATTATCAGGACGGCACCATGACGAATCCATTACTGACCTCATTTACCCTGCCCCCGTTCTCCAGTATCAAAACGGAAGATATTGTCCCAGCGGTGAAGTCCGCACTGGATGAATGCCGCGAGACGGTAGAGCGTGTGGTGGCGCAAGCGGGGCCGTTTACATGGGATAATCTGTGCCAGCCGCTGGCAGACAGCGACGATCGTCTTGGCCGCATATTCTCCCCCATCAGCCACCTGAACGCGGTAAAGAACAGCCCGGAGCTGCGTGCGGTTTATGAAGAATGTCTGCCGCTGCTGTCCGAACACAGCACCTGGGTCGGCCAACATGCTGGACTCTATCAGGCCTATCGCAGCCTGCGCGACGGCGAGCACTACACCGCACTGAGCCTGGCGCAGAAGAAATCCGTTGATAACGCGCTGCGCGATTTTGAGCTGTCTGGTATCGGTCTGTCGCCGGAAAAACAGAAACGCTATGGCGAAATTTCCGCTCGCCTGTCCGAACTTGGCTCGCAGTACAGCAACAACGTGCTGGATGCCACGATGGGCTGGAGCAAGCTGATTACCGACGTCGCCGAGCTGGATGGCATGCCAGAAAGCGCGCTGGCAGCGGCCAAAGCGCAGGCTGAAGCCAAAGAACAAGACGGCTGGCTGCTGACGCTGGATATCCCAAGCTACCTGCCGGTGATGACCTACTGCACCAATCAGGCGCTGCGCGAAGAGATGTACCGTGCCTACGGCACGCGCGCTTCCGATCAGGGGCCGAACGCAGGCAAGTGGGACAATAGTGAGGTGATGGCAGAAGAGCTGGCACTGCGTCACGAACTGGCACAACTACTGGGCTTCGACAGCTACGCGCACAAATCGCTGGCGACCAAAATGGCGGAAAACCCACAGCAGGTACTCGATTTCCTGACCGATCTGGCAAAACGCGCCCGTCCACAGGCGGAAGAAGAACTCGCGCAGCTGCGTGCCTTCGCCAAAGAACACTACGGCGTAGAGGAATTGCAGGCCTGGGATATCACCTACTACAGCGAACAGCAGAAGCAGCACCGATATTCCATCAGCGATGAGCAGCTTCGTCCGTACTTCCCAGAAGAACGCGCGGTGAACGGCCTGTTCGAAGTGGTTAAACGCATCTACGGCATCACCGCCAAAGAGCGTAAAGACGTCGATGTCTGGCACCCGGACGTTCGCTTCTTCGATCTGTTCGATGAAAGCGGTGAACTGCGTGGCAGCTTCTACCTCGATTTATATGCCCGTGAACACAAGCGCGGCGGAGCCTGGATGGACGACTGCGCGGGTAAACTGCGTAAAGGAAACGGCGAACTGCAAAAACCGGTCGCCTATCTGGTCTGTAACTTCAACCGTCCGGTCAACGGCAAACCAGCGCTGTTTACTCACGACGAAGTCACCACGCTGTTCCACGAATTTGGTCACGGCCTGCACCACATGCTGACCCAGATCGATACCGCCGGTGTTGCGGGCATCAACGGTGTACCGTGGGATGCGGTCGAGCTGCCAAGTCAGTTTATGGAAAACTGGTGCTGGGAACCGGAAGCGCTGGCCTTTATCTCCGGCCACCACGAAACCGGTGAACCGCTGCCGCAGGAACTGCTGGATAAAATGCTGGCGGCGAAGAACTATCAGGCCGCGCTATTCATTCTGCGTCAGCTGGAATTCGGCCTGTTCGATTTCCGCCTGCATGCCGAGTTTGATCCTGCGAAAGGCGCACAGATTCTGCCGACGCTGGCAGAAATCAAAGCGCAGGTGGCCGTGGTGCCAAGCCCAAGCTGGGGCCGCTTCCCGCACGCGTTCAGTCACATCTTCGCGGGCGGCTATGCCGCAGGCTATTACAGCTATCTGTGGGCAGACGTGCTGGCAGCCGATGCCTATTCCCGCTTCGAGGAAGAAGGGATCTTCAACCGTGAAACCGGCCAGTCTTTCCTGGATAACATCCTGACCCGCGGCGGTTCCGAAGAGCCAATGGAGCTGTTCAAACGCTTCCGTGGCCGTGAACCGCAGTTAGACGCCATGCTCGCGCATTACGGCATCAAAGGATGAGCATCTGCTTAATCGCAGAGGAAGGCGCCGATAGTGGCGCCTTATCTTCTCTGGCCGCACGCTGGGGGCTGGTTTCCGATCCCGATGCGGTCATGGCGCTGGTGCTGACTGCGGAACGTCTGGAACTGCGTAAGCAGGACGAACCGAAGCTCGGTGCTATTTTCGTGGATTTCGTTGGTGGGGTGATGGCGCACCGTCGCCGCTTTGGCGGCGGACGCGGTGAGGCTGTAGCCAAAGCTGTCGGGATCAAAAAAGATTACCTGCCGGATGTCGTGGATGCGACGGCCGGGCTAGGTCGCGACGCCTTTGTGTTGGCCGCATTAGGCTGCCACGTACGCATGGTGGAGCGTAATCCAGTGGTTGCAGCGCTGCTGGACGACGGGTTGCAGCGTGGCTATCGGGACGCAGAAATTGGCCCATGGCTACGGGAGCGGCTGACGCTGCTGCACGCGTCGAGCATGACCGCGCTGCGCGATATCACACCGCCGCCGGATGTGGTTTATCTCGATCCGATGTTCCCACATAAACAAAAGAGCGCGCTGGTGAAGAAAGAAATGCGCGTGTTTCAGTCGCTGGTGGGTGCGGATGACGATGCCGATGCGCTGCTGGAACCCGCCCGCGCGCTGGCGAAAAAACGCGTCGTGGTGAAGCGACCAGACTATGCACCGCCGCTGGCAGGCATACCGGCGCAGTCTATGCTGGAAACCAAAAGCCACCGCTTCGATTTCTATCTTCCCGCCTGAACAATCTCGTCGCCGCGACGCTAAGCGTATCGGCGACTAAAAACTTAGCCTGCTTCGCATTTCCTACGCTGCTTTTGCAAAGTCTGTGGCACTAATGAGAAGCAAATCGCATAATTCCGCGCTATCCCCTTTTATGACACTAAGATGACATAATGAAAAAAACGCTTCTGTCACTTCTGCTTTGTTTGAGTACTTCTGCTATGGCCGCTCAAGAACCCGTCAATATTACGATTCTGGGGACATCCGATCTGCATGGCACCTTTGTTCCCTGGGATTACGCCACCGACACCGCCAACATGGCTGGCAGCCTGAGCCAGATCGCCACGCAGGTGCATAAGGTTCGTGCGCAGCAGCCGAATGTGATTCTGGTTGATGCGGGCGATACCATTCAGGGTAACTTTGTCGAAACCTTTAAGAATGACAAAACCAGCCCGATGATCCTCGGTTTTAATGCCCTGAATTATGACGTCTGGGTGCTGGGCAACCACGAGTTCGATTTCGGGCTGAACGTGCTCAGCACTTCGCTTGACCAGTTCAAAGGCACCGCGCTGGCAGGCAACATTTTTTGGGAAAGCGGTAAGCCTTACTTACCCGCCTATAAAATTGTCGAACGGCAGGGCGTGAAGATTGGCATCATCGGCATGGATACGCCGATGACCGCGGAATTCGCCAAAGGCACTGACCGCGTGAAAGGGCTGAACTTTACCGATCCTGTCGGGGCGGTAAAAACCGTTATCCAGCAAATCCACGGCAACGTGGATGCCATCGTGCTGGTCGCCCATATGGGCATCGATAACGAGAACCAGCGGCCAGGCACTGGCGTCGGTGATATCGCTCGCGCTAACCCGGAATTAGCCGCCATCGTCGCGGGCCATATGCACGTAAAAGTAGACAAAGAGGTGATTAATGGCGTGATTGTCACCGAACCGGACAGATATGGTCGTGCACTGTCGCGCATCGATTTGCAGTTTGAGCAGCAAAACGGCAAGTACGTGCTGATCAACAAAGACAGCTATACCTATTCGATCAAGGACGTGGATTCTGACCGCAAGATGGAAGACATCTACGAGCCTTATCACAATACCCTGCGCGCCAACGCTAACCGTCCGATTGCGCAGCTTCTCGGGCACGATCTGGTGCCGCAAGATGCCGTGAAAGGCATTCCTCAGGTACACGTGCAGGACACGGGCATCAGCGCCCTGTTCCAGGAAGCCAGCCGCCATTACGCCCCTAAAGCGCAGGTCATCGCGCTGCAAATTGATAACGATCGGCCCAAGCTGAACGTCGGCACCATCGCCGCGAAGGACATTGCCTTTAACTATCAATACGCTGGCGGCGAGATCACGGTTTATCAGCTCACCGGTAAAGAACTGAAGAAATACATGGAATGGTCTGCGGGTTACTTCAACCAGTTGCAGGACGGCGATGTGACTTACAGCTTCAATCCGCAGCGCCGCGCGTCCAAGTATTCCACCAATGATTTCTTCGACGGCGTGACGTACACCATCGACCTGACAAAACCTGCCGGGCAGCGCATCACTGACCTGAAAATGAGTAACGGCATGCCAGTTACCGATGACATGCCGATTCGTCTGGGCATGAACAGCTATCGTATGGGCCACCTGACGCAGAAAGGCGGCGTGCTGGAAGGTATGCAGTTCCCGGTACTGTCAGATACTAAAGCGGAATATGGTGAAGAGGCAGGCACAATTCGTAACCTGACTATCCGCTATCTGACCGAGGTGAAAAAAGGCCAATACGAGGGTACGGTGCCGCAGCGCTGGAAGCTGGCAGGATTGCAGGGCTATGAGCGCGAACGCCGCATTATCGAATCGCTGCTCAACAGCGGGAAAATCAGCGTGCCAACCTCAGACGACGGTCGCTACAGCAACGTTCAATCCATCAACGTGAAATCGCTGCTGCTGCCGGATACCGCGCAGAAGGAGAAACGCGTAGCGGAATTGACGCAACAGCGCGACAGCGCCACCAACGCGTTGACCAAACAGCGGCTGAACGATCAACTGACGATTATCGCGGCCATTAACTAACCGACACGTCAGCGGGAATCCAGGATCGCTGACAACATGCGTCGAGCGGTGATAATGGATAGATCGTAAAGACGCTGCACAGCCTGCCATTGGCAGGCTGTATTATCTCTCGCTGCGGGCTTTCCAGCGTTCGCTCGTCAGGTAGCCGTTCACGCCCACATCCAGGAAAGGGCGTGGCGGCAAGTAATTTGCCTGCCCGAGCGATTGCATATCGCTAATCAGCGGGTTGTCTTCACCCAGCGCTAAATCCGCCAGAATATGCCCGGCAGCGGTTTGCTTCGACAGCCCCGCCCCGTTACAGCCAGCGGACGCGTACACATTGTCGCTTAACTGCCCCCAAATTGGTGCTCCGTTGCGCGTGACACTAATCAAGCCTGACCAGGTATGCGCCATCTTCACATCGCTCAACTGCGGGAACATTCGGGCAAAAATAGCCGCGTGACGACGCGCGTGGCGTCCGGTTTCTACCGCGCTATTGACCAGCTCAGGCGTAAATTTCACATGCTCCCGAATCAGGAAACGATGGTCGCGCGTATAGCGCAGCGTCGCGCTGGCCAGCGCATTGACCGGCGTCAACCCCCAGTCCGGCATGTCGCCCATACGTGCTAGCTGTTCCGCATTCAGCGGTTCCGTCAGCGTCGCGAAAGTCGCCACGGCAAATACCCGGCCATTGAACAGCGGCAGGCCGCGCGCCGCGCCGTTAATCGCCATCATCAGCTTATCTGCCTGAATCTCGCCGTACGGCGTTTCCACGCGAATGCGCGATCCCGTTTCGATATTCAGCGCCGGAGAATGGGCGTAGACCGTCACGTTCTTCGGTAGGTTCGCCACCAGCCCGACCACCAGCGCCGCCGGGTTTAGCAAAATGCAATTGGGGGTGTACACCGCACGATGATAGAAAGACGTGCCGAGGCGGCGAGCAAGCTCGTCTTTTTCCACCACCTGATAGGATTCACCCAAATCGTCCAATTCACGGACATAGGTATCGATCAGGCCGTCAAACGTTGAACTGACAGCGCAGTGATATTTCCCCGCCACGCTCCAGTCGCACGCAATCGCATGGCGATCCACCTTCTCTTTCAGATGCGCGACGCCGGACTGCAACAGACGACGGTAAGCCGCCGCTTTTTCCAGCTCGGCCGTCGAACTGCCGATGTTGTGCGGCAAATCGATCACGAAACCGGAGTTACGCCCGGAGGCATTGTCGCCAATCTCACCCGCATCCAGCAAGATAATGTGTTTATCCGGGCGCTGTTCAGCCAGACGCTGTGCAAAGGCAATCCCCGCATAGCCCGCGCCGATCACCAGCCAGTCCGCCGTTGTTTTTCCACGCTGCTGCGGATAATTCGGTTTATCGATAAGATCTGCCGACCAGCCATTACGATTCTGATCGAAAGGAAGATGTTTGATTTTCACAATGGTGTAAGCCTTGAAGAGAACGGGTTGTACCAGAAGACTGACGATACGCAATGCTGATTAAGATAAAGAAAGGCAGGAAGCGGTGTCCAGCAAGAAATGTATATATTTTAAATAATTGGCGTGTACATACCCTAAATAATTCGAGTTACAGGAAGGCGGCAAGAGAGGAAATCCCGATGAGCTTACTCAAGTAAGTGATTCGGGTGACTGAACGCAGCCAACACACCTGTAACTTGAAGTATGACGGGTAAGAGCGCCTGCGAATACAGGCGCTTTAAGTAAACAGTCGTTACACGACGCCCTGCGCCAGCATCGCGTCGGCCACTTTTACAAAGCCCGCCACGTTAGCACCGCGCACGTAGTTAGTTTGGCTGTTTTCACCGCCGTACTGCACACAGGCATTGTGAATATCCAGCATGATGTGGTGCAGACGCGCATCCACCTTCTCGGCTTTCCAGCCCAAACGTGCTGCGTTCTGCGCCATTTCCAGACCGGATGTCGCCACACCGCCGGCGTTGGCCGCTTTGCCCGGCGCAAACAGTACGCCAGCATCCAGGAACGCGTCGGTCGCTGGGATCGTGGTTGGCATGTTGGCACCTTCTGCCACGGCTTTCACACCGTTAGCAATCAGCGTCTGCGCCGCAGGCAGATCCAGCTCATTCTGCGTCGCACACGGCAGCGCGATGTCTACCGGCACTTCCCACGGCGTTTTGCCTGCAAGGTAGGTCAGCTTCGCTTCGCGCGCGTAATCTTCCACGCGGCCATAGCGTTTGTTTTTAATCTCTTCCAGCAGCGCCAGTTTCTCTGGGGTAAACCCGCTCTCATCTACCACCGTGCCGTTAGAATCCGATGCCGTAACCACGCGTGCACCCAGTTCCATCGCTTTTTCAATCGCGTACTGCGCCACATTACCAGAACCGGATACCGCGACACGCATGCCTTCAAAGCCAAGACCGTGGCGTTTCAGCATCGCTTCCGTGAAGTAGATCAGGCCGTAGCCCGTCGCTTCAGGACGGATCAGACTGCCGCCGAACGACAATCCTTTACCCGTGAAGACGCACGCCGTGTTGTTGGTCAGCTTCTTCATCATGCCGGTCATGAAACCGACTTCACGGCCGCCCACGCCGATGTCGCCTGCCGGAACGTCCGTATCCGCGCCCAGATGACGATACAGCTCCGTCATCAGCGCCTGACAGAAGCGCATGACTTCGCCCTGGCTTTTCCCTTTCGGGTTAAAGTCCGAGCCGCCCTTGCCGCCGCCCATTGGCAGCGTCGTCAGCGCATTTTTGAACGTCTGCTCGAATCCGAGGAATTTCAGAATCGACAGGTTAACAGAAGGGTGGAAACGCATGCCGCCTTTGTACGGACCAATCGCGGAGCTGAACTGGACACGCCAGGCGCGGTTCACCTGTACCTGACCTTTGTCGTCCGTCCATGCGACGCGGAACTGAATCACGCGTTCCGGTTCTACCAATCGTTCCAGCAGGCTGTAATCCGCATAGTGAGGGTTCTGCTCCAGAAAAGGCCACAGAGTGGAAAGGACTTCATTAACGGCCTGTAGAAATTCAGGCTGATGCGGATCGCGTTGTTGAACAGAATCAAGAAAACTTGCCAGAGATACGATTTGTGCCATGAACAGCTCCTGATTGAACGAATAAGTCCCCGTCTGCTTCTTTATTTTTAGACACGCAGAAGCTTGTGGGATCGGTGAAAATGATGTTGTGTCCTCTGGACTATAACACTGGCGATGGATATTTAAGCAAGCGTTTTCTTTTCAGATAAACGTTATAATCCAATGGGATAGGAAGGGTTTTTTGGCGATTTGAGAAGAGAAATTTGCTATAAGTTTTTGTTATATAACAAAAGGCACAGCTAAGAAGCCGTGCCTTTCATCACTGAAAAAAAATGCAAAAAAAGCTAATTTTTATTCGTCTTCATCATCACGCAGCGGCACGATGAGCATGTCGACATGTACGGTATTAATCAGCTGACGAGCAGAAGACATCAGTTTGCTCCAGAAGTCCTGATGGTGACCGCACAGTACGAGGTCGACATCGTATTTCTTAATCGCATCAACCAGCACCTGCCCTAAATCGCCGCTGCCGCTCAGCGTCTCGCTGATAGGGTAGCCCGCGTTCTGGGACAGCTCAGCCAACGCGTTCTGGGTTTCTTCGGAGATACGCTGTTGCATGTCACCCAGATTGACGTCAATAAGCCCAGTATAGAGATCGGAGTAGTTCACATCGACGTGGATTAACGACACTTTCGCATTGTACGGTCTTGCCATTGAAACCGCTTTTTCCACTAACACTTTGCTTTCTGGAGAAAGGTCAACAGCAATAAGGATGTGTTTGTAAGCCATAATAAGACTCCTTCCGTAAAGACTAATTAAGGGTTAGCAGATATTTCTCCTGCCAATCTGATACTTACCAGCGGATTATAGGATAGCACTCGTCCACGCTATCGGACTGTTCAGTCGATCACAACCCGTTTTCAAACCTGTTAATTCTATTGATAAGTGTAGTAGAAACCGCTCCTTTTCACAGTTAAATCGCGTAGCTTCTCCTTTCAGAAAGGGCATTATCTCGTCGAAAATCGTCCTTCATGCCGATTGCGCCTGCCTCTCTGGCACAAACGAACATTCTTCTTCTACACTACAAGTAGGGAGCGGTGAGCCTGTCCGCTGCCCCCTGGGATGGAAAACGAGAATGGGGCTAGCCGTGATGCCGTTGGCTATCCAAAATGACAATAAAATCGTGCGCAAGCGCGTGGCATAACTATTCGTAGAAAAATGTCACAGACAAACGTCGTAGATAAGCGTCGCGGATAAAGAGTAGCGCTTGTCATCGGTGACAGGTGGACAACGGGAAGGTATGGCCATCGAATCTGACGAATAGAACGACCGGGAGGGAAGCATGATTAGTACATTTGCGCTTTTCTGGGCTTTATGTATCGTCTGCATCATCAATATGGCGAGGTACTACTCTTCATTGCGCGTGTTACTGCTGGTTTTGCGTGACTGTGACCCGCTGCTTTACCAATACGTTGACGGAGGGGGATTCTTTACCTCGCACGGCCAGCCAAGCAAGCAAATCAGGCTGGTAGGCTATATCTACGCACAACGCTATCTTGATCATCACGACCCTGAGTTTATTCGCCGCTGCGAGCGGGTGCGGGGACAATTCCTGCTCACGACCGCCTTGTGTGGCCTCATTGTCATCAGCCTGATTGCCATGATGATATGGTATTAAAACATCGTACTTATATAATTATTGGTACTCACACTCTCTGGTATTAACACCATGAACGTCGATAAAAAGTAAAAAGGCGATTCCCCACAGAATCGCCTTTTTTATTTATGCGTGATGAATTATCGCAATTAGATCAGCTTCAGCGCCAGCCAGTACAGCGTACCGGACATCAGCATTGAGACAGGCAGCGTCAACACCCAGGCAAGCAGAATACTTCTTATCGTTTTGCCCTGTACGCCACCACCGTCCGCAATCATCGTCCCGGCAACCGCCGAGGACAATACGTGCGTGGTGGAAACAGGCATACCGGTATAGCTGGCGACACCAATCGACAGGGCCGCCGTCACCTGCGCCGAAACGCCCTGTGCGTAGGTCATGCCTTTCTTACCAATCTTCTCACCGATGGTCACCGCAACGCGTTTCCAGCCCACCATGGTGCCCAGAGACAGCGCCAATGCGACAGCGACGATAATCCAAAGAGGGGCATACTCAATCGTCTGCAGCATGTCTTTACGCAGATTGCTCAGGTAGCGCTTATCTTCGCCCGACGTTTCTGGCAGCTTGATCACCCGATCCATCGTGTCAGAGATACACATCAGCAAACGACGCACTCTGCTACGATCGTCAGGGTTCAGCTGGTCGTAACTTTTCAGGTTATTCAGCAGACCCTGTGTACGGTCAATCGCAATCATCACGCGTGAACTGTCACAGTGAAACTCTTTCTGACCGTTGCCGGGAATCGTGCTTTCTGGCGTAGGAATGACTGGCGGAGACAGGTCGATAACGTGCGTCAGCGCGTCGCCGTGCTGCTTGTAGTATTCCTGCAAATTGACAACGGCATCACGGGTACGGCTGATGTCATAGCCAGACGCGTTCATGTTGACAATAAACCCGGCTGGCGCGACGCCAATCAGCACCAGCATAATCAAGCCGATACCTTTCTGACCGTCGTTTGCACCGTGAGAGAAGCTCACCCCAATCGCCGATAAAATCAGCGCGGTGCGCGTCCAGAACGGCGGCTTACGTTTGCCGTCCTGCTTTTCGCGATCGACAGGCGTCAGATGCACGCGCTTGCGTTTTTTGCTGTTGTTCCAGAACCGACGCAGCACCAGCACCAGCAGGCCTGCAACCACCATCCCCACAATCGGCGAGAGCAGCAACGACAGGAAAATGCTGATCATTTTCGGCACGTTCAACGCATCCACAACGGAGGTATCCGTCAACAGCGCGTTGGTTAAACCAATACCAATAATGGAGCCGATCAGCGTGTGAGAACTGGAGGCAGGAATACCGAAGTACCAGGTACCCAGGTTCCAGATAATGGCGGCCAGCAGCATGGAAAAGACCATCGCCAGACCGTGCGCCGAACTCACGTTCAGCAATAAATCCGTGGGGAGAAGGTGAACAATTGCATAGGCCACGCTCAGGCCGCCCAGCAGTACACCGAAGAAATTAAAGACACCCGCCATAACAACAGCAAACTCGGCACGCATGGCGCGGGTATAAATAACAGTGGCAACGGCGTTCGCAGTATCGTGAAAACCGTTGATGGCTTCATACATCAGTACAAACAACAAAGCCAATATCAACATCAGGCCAGTGTAGTAATCCAAACCGGCAAATAAATGTAGCATAAACGTTAGGCCATTTAGTGGTCATGAACGCGGCGCATTATCGGCGACAAGCAGGGGTCGGGAAAAGCGAAATATGACATTTTTTTGACTTAATATGTGACGACGATCGATGGATAAATCACTTAATCAATAAAAATCAAATAATTATATATTTTTACTAAAATATGCAAATTGTTACGCTGGTATCGAACAAAAACCAACACTACAATTTGCCGCCCTATGGCTTATCGGCCTGTGGCAATCCAAGAAGATAAAATCACTCATCGGAGAAATGCATTGTGGAACAGTTTGACGCTGTCATCATCGGTGCCGGTGCAGCAGGCATGTTTTGTGCGGCACAGGCAGGACAACGCGGACTGCGTGTTCTACTGCTCGATAACGGCAAGAAGGCTGGCCGGAAAATATTGATGTCCGGGGGCGGGCGCTGCAACTTTACCAATATGTATGCAGAGCCAGCAGCCTATCTGTCTCACAATCCTCACTTTTGTAAATCAGCACTGGCGCGTTATACCCAATGGGATTTCATCAGCCTGGTCAACAGCCACCGCATCGCTTATCACGAGAAAACGCTCGGTCAGCTATTCTGCGATGATTCCGCACAGCAAATCGTGGACATGCTGGTAACAGAATGTGAGCGGGCGAATGTCACCCTCCGTCTGCGCAGTGAAGTGACCTCGGTGGAGAAATCAGACGATCGGTTCACCGTCCAGCTAAGCAACGGCACATCATTCCAGAGCGCATCGTTGGTCGTTGCCTGCGGCGGCCTGTCGATGCCCGGCCTGGGCGCGACGCCGTTTGGCTACCAGCTTGCCACACAGTTCGGTATCAACGTGCTCCCAACTCGTGCTGCACTGGTACCCTTTACGCTACACAAGCCGCTGCTCGAACAGCTGCAAACGCTCTCCGGCGTCTCCGTGCCGACCGTCATCACCGCAGAAAACGGCGTGACGTTCCGTGAAAATATCCTGTTTACGCACCGTGGGCTTTCTGGCCCGGCTATTTTGCAGATCTCCAGCTACTGGCAAGCGGGTGAATTCGTCACCATCAATCTGCTGCCCGATCGCGATCTCACCCAGCTTATTAATGACGAGCGCACCGCTCACCCGAACCAAAGCCTGAAAAACACGCTGGCACAGTGGCTACCTAAACGACTGGTTGAATGCCTACAGGAGTTAGGACAACTGCCGGACGTCACACTGAAACAGCTCAACAGCACACAGCAAACGCAGATTGAACAGAGCCTGCAACAGTGGCGCGTGCAGCCAAACGGTACGGAAGGTTATCGCACTGCCGAAGTCACCATCGGCGGCGTTGACACCCGCGCGCTGTCCTCCAAAACTATGGAAGCCAGCGCGGTGTCGGGGCTGTATTTCATCGGCGAAGTGGTCGATGTGACCGGCTGGCTCGGCGGCTATAACTTCCAATGGGCGTGGAGCTCAGCATGGGCGTGCGCGCAGGCACTGCCTTTTAGCAAATAGGCACTATAATAATCTCTATTCAGCACTCTCCTTTGATTCACGGAGAAAAGGACGTCTCTACATAGGCCTCTGCTGCCAGAAAGGAGATGTGGATGAGCCCTAGACGTAGTAAACCTAAAATCAACATATTGCAGTTACTGGTTGCAGGCATGCTGCCACTGCTGCTGGGTTTATTGTTCACGTTTGTTGAGTCCAGATTAATGGTAAAGCGCGATTTGGAATCCACCGCGCAAATCGCAATGAATCATGCCGAGAATATTTCGACACAGGCATGGCAGATGGTGGATCGCCTCCAGCGCTTTCATGGTCAGCCCTGCGACGTCATCGGCGATGAACTACAACGTCTTGGTTCGGTCTTTTCTTACTTTCGCGCAATCGGCGTTATCCATAATACCGACGTCTATTGCTCTTCAACGTTTGGCAGCACGCTGACACCCATAAGCCGCGTCATTCAACAGCCGCTACCGGAGACCTATTCTGAACGCTGGAGCCTGTCGATTGCCGGTTCAGATAACGTGAAAGAACGCCCGGCGCTGATCTTCGTCCAGATGCCTCCTACGGGTTACGGCGCTTATGCCATGGTCGATGCGCAATATCTGATCGATCTCATGACTGCGATTAGCAAGATTCGCGGCTATCAACTTATCCTGCAAATGGATAACGGTCATCCGATTCAAACGGGCCCAACCATTACGCCGCACAGGAGCCTATTTTCTACCTCTGCGCTTGAAATCAAGTCGAGCCGCTTTCCGATTACCCTCAATATTACCGCCCCCGCCACCCAGGAACTCACCAACTGGAAGCAGGCATTTTTCACGTTTCTGCCACTGGCCATTATTCTCTCTCTGCTTTTCACTACGGCAATGTGGTACTGGCAAAAACGTAAATTATTCTTCCGCGAAGAAATCCGTAAGGGTATCGCTAACGGCGAATTTTCCGTCTATTACCAGCCTATCTATGACACGGAATCACGAGCCTGTACTGGAGTAGAAACGCTACTGCGCTGGCGACGCAGCGACGGGCAGTGGATTAGACCCGATATATTTATCTCTGCCGCCGAAGCAGAAAGTATGATCATTCCCATCACACGACATTTATTTGAACTGGTAGCGTCAGATATCGCCAGTTGGCAGGTAAAACCGGGTTTCCATCTGGGGCTCAACGTTGCAGCAGAGCATTTGCATCACCCAAGTTTCGTATCAGACGTACACCGCTTCGCAGAGAAAGTCGCCGCTCATTCATTAAACATTACGCTGGAACTGACAGAACGTAACCTCATTAGCAACGGCCCTGAAATCATACAGCGCCTGCATCAGCTGCGTGAAGATGGCTTTATGATTGCCATTGATGACTTCGGCACCGGCCACTGTTCACTCTCTTACCTGCAAAATTTTCCGCTGGATTGCCTGAAAATAGACCAGGGATTTGTCGGCGCGGTTTCATCACCGGATGAAGAAGCTCCTATTCTTGATGCCATTATTACTTTGAGCCATCGCATCAAGCTTCAATCCGTAGCGGAAGGCGTGGAAACCGAACAACAGCTCCTGTATTTACAACGGCGCGGCGTCAAATATATACAGGGATTCCTTTATGCCAAGCCAATGGACAATGAATCGTTGCTGGTCTGGCTTCACTATAATGGCAATAAATCGATTGAGAGCTTTATGAATAAAAACAAAGAAGGGGGAAAGCAGTAATAACCGGCGGAAGGCTGTCCACCGGTATTCAATAATAGGCAAATCAGAAACGGTAACCGACACCAATATTAAAACCGTCTACACGCGTTTCATCGATTTTCGTGCCTTCGTAGCCAATATCAATCGCCCAGTTTGCTACTGGCGTAATTTGAATACCTGCACCGTAAGCGAAGCTGGATTTGCTTTCGCTACCAGATTGGCGGAAAGCATCCCCGTCTTCTTCCCAAGTGGATTTGCCGCGGCCAATACCCGCCAGGCCATAAACGCTGACATATTCGTTAAAGCGGTAAGATGGACCAGCCATTAGTGAATAATATTTCAGCTGATAAACATCACTGCTTGAATTCTGATAATACTCAGTTTGTTCCGCGCTCACATAAGTGAAAGAACCGATAATACCGAGCGCAGAATCGCCCTGATAATGGTATTTGGCCGTAATCCCTTTTGGATCTTTAAAGTCATCGACTTTCGCCTGAGCATAACCCAAAGACACTGTTTGTGTCGCCTGAGCAGCAGACATTCCCATGGCACAAGCAATCAAAGTGGAGAGTAGCAGTGTTGTTTTTTTCATGATCGAAACATCTTCCATATTTGAATAAAAAGACGGTTTCAACAAAGCGAATATATAATTATCGCGAATGTTGGCCGCACATAAACTTACATTTAAATACGAAGAGGTAAAGTCAGAATTATTTTTAAATAATCGGATTGAAATTTATTTAAATCATTAAAAAACAAAAAGATAGATATTATTCATGGTAATTAACGTGCGACTATTAACACTATTTTTGGGAACATTCTGAACTGAAGGCCGAGGAAATATGGAAATTTTCGACGCCAAAGAATACGGAGGTAAAACCCTACACTTATAAAGGGAAACTTTTCAAAACGACTATTTTTTAAACAAAAACGTGCTTAAAACGAGATTATTTTTAAACCGATAGTATGAGTAGACGATGATTCGAAACAGGAGAAAAATTGAGGATGACTTACTTGAGAATGGCTTACTGAGGAAGAAAGTTGGTCGGCGAGAGAGGATTCGAACCTCCGACCCACTGGTCCCAAACCAGTTGCGCTACCAAGCTGCGCTACTCGCCGAATGCGGGCGCATATTACTGCTACCTTATTAGAGCGTCAATACCTTTTTAGCAAAAGGATTCCGGCTGTCGTTAAAGTATCCATCTCTTGTATTTACAGCCTGAAACCGACGTCCTTGTCCGTGATTCATATCAATTAGCAGGTTTCTGACACCAGTTATTTTTAGGGTTAATACCGCCGTCAGGCGATGTGTATCCCACACATCCAAGAATCGTATCAAACAGCTCTTCATGGCGATGTGTTTTGCCAACGCGCTGCTGAGCCTTCAACTGCTCAAACGCATGCTGGTTATCGGGATCAGCCAGAAACTTATCCGATGTCCACACCATCATCGGTGAACGGAACTGTTCAGGCGGTGCCATCTGACGCGGCGTGCCGTGCAAATGATAGTTATCATCGATGGATTCACCGTGATCGGAGGCATAAAACACAATCGCTTTCTTATCCCGCACCTGATCGATCACGCTATCAATAAAGCTATCGGTATAGAGCACGCTATTATCGAAAGCATTAATCAACTGCTCACGCGTACAAGAGGCATCAACGCCCATACATTCTGGCTGATAGCGCGCATAGCTGCGGGGATAGCGCATGGAATACAGATAGTGGGAACCTTTGGTATGCAGCACAATCAGGTGCTTACCTTTGGGGTAGCGTGCCAGCGATTCCTTAACCTCGTCGACCAGCAACATATCTTGCACCGACTTGCCGTCATTGTGTTTCTCTGACGCAATCATTTCACGGAAAGAATAGTTGTTTGCCTCGATACTATTGTAAAACCACACCTCACTCTGCATAGCAAACAGCTCAGAGGTAAAGCCCAGCTCTTTCAGCACGGCAAAGATGTTCTGCTCTTTCAGGGTTCGCTGCGGGTTGTCTTCCGTACCGCCTTCCCGCACAAACATACAACGCATGGAAAGCTTGGTTGAGGTATCACACGACTGACCACGGAATGCGACCAGGTTTTTTTCTTTTGATAGCTTCGGCGTCGTATCTCGCTCGTAGCCTAACAGCCCCATATGATCCCATCGGGTGGTTTCACCGATAATGAAAACGACGTAGGTATCGTCAATGCCTTTCGGTGGGACATAGGTAAAATGCTGAGCCGGATCGAAAAGATTAGAAGAATCCTGGCTCTCGTCATACTTGGTGTACGCAAATAATCCTAACGCAGACAACCAGTTAGAAGGCAGATACGAGTGAGCCACCACACCACCATAGCTGGGCAAATCCACATTGGATTCTCGCTCGGACACTGACTGAACGTTGTCCATATAGCGAAGCGGCATCCAAACCAGCGCAACAACGGCGATAAGAACCAGAAGAGGAATCAGCCGCTTTCCCGGTGATTTAAGCTGTTCGATCAGCGTATGGCGTAGCGAGTTCTTCCAGATTAAAAACAGCGGCAGGGCACTTACCACCAGCATCCACAGGAAAAAACGAAAACCAATCACTTCTTTAGAAAGATCAATATCCGTGGTCATGACCGCAGCAATAATGCCATAGCCAATCACAACATTAAAAAACGTCATGTAATAGCTGGCAGCAACGGAGATCAGCACCAAGAGAGAAGCGATTATCCGATAAAAACGGCGTCCCCCGAGTGAAATAATTCTCATCAGGAAAAAGGTAAATAAGATACTCGCGGTCAATTCGACAAGAGCGGGAATAAGCGTTGGAACCTGACTGCCAGCAGAGAGTGAAAAATAATCAAATCGGCGATAATACACTGAGATATTGAGAAAAAGACCAATATAAATTGCCAGGACAAACGATAATTTGGGTTGCGAAAAAGATGCTACAAACTTCATTATGACAAGTGCTCCAACAAACCTTTCTTATTATCTGAAGTTATACGACAACATCCGTATGCCTGAGTTCAACGGAAATAATCAGACGATCAGGCAATTCTATATCGCAAAACAGCAAACAGGCGTAGATCTTTAATTCGTAAATTTTACTTATGATTAAGTCGAGAGAACAGAAAAAAATTGTCCTTTTATGTGAATGAATCCATGAAAAAATAAAAGACACGCTCCCAATCTGTTATGAAAAATTACCACCGCTTATCTATGTACGCCTTCACGACCTAATCGGGCAATTAATTCCACCACGATAGGGTGCTTCAGGAACGCCATAATCTCTTCCGCGCGTCGCTCCCCAATACCAGAGAACTGTCGCCACTGTTGCGCTGTCCATTGCTGTAACGCCAGCCAACCCACATTATCCAATGCGCTACTGGCGGAACGAGGCACAGGAATACCCAGCGCAAGCAGCCAGCGGGATAGTGGCATCTGCCGTGCAGACTGCAAGCTTGTATAAATATCCCGCGCCCGCTTATCGCCCATGCCATTGACCGCATTAAGCTGTGCCTCCGTCAGAGATAGCCATGACAGCACATCCTCCAGTAAATCATGTTGTATCAGGCGCAGCCACATCCCTTCACGCACTCCTGCCAGATTTAAACCATGTTCTCCACTCAACCAGACTAAGCGCGCCAAAAATTGCTGCTGACAAGCCGCGCTATACCGAAAACAGCTAAAAGCATGGAAATCATGTTCATTAGGGGAAACGATGGCAGGCCGCTCAGTGCCACGCCATACCACATTATCCAGACGTGGAATCCCCTGCCCTGCCAGACTGACACTCACCCGATCGCCGGGCAACACATCCCACTGTTTCCAACGCGACAGCGAGCCCACATTCACCCGGCTGACCGATTTGTCATCCAATTTCAAAGGATTAAGCTTCAGTACTACGGCGACTTTACCCGTCCGCCCGACAGAAAATGTCACATCAGCCACTTCCGCAACCTGATGAACAGGTGGGTATTTCCATGCGATCGCCCAGTCGGCTGATGTATTACGCCAATAGCGCCCCTGCGGCTCTTTAGTCTGGCGAATCACCACGCCATCCGTCACGAAGGGCTGTGTACTGTTATACCAGTGATGACGCCATTTCTCCGCGTCGGCGAATGACCCAATGGCATGGGTATAGTCCGCCGTCATCACAAACCCCATTTCCTTCAATTTCTCCAGACGCTCGGGCATCGTCTTTGGGCCATCCGGCCATTCCCAGACAAACAGACCAATCTGCGACAACACGGGAGATGGCTTATGACGACGCATTTCACCGGCCACGACCGAGCGGGCATTAACGCCGCCCTGGGTACGCTGTCGATGATCGGTCATCTTCAAGAAAAGCTCCCCTTGTAGTACCAATGAGGAAGGCGCGTCGGTTAATAAATGAGGAATTCCCGGAATCAGGCGCACCTTTTCCGTCCAGTCTTCGCCTTGCAGGCCGTTACCCCGGCTAACCGCAGACACGAGCTTACCGTGCTGATAGGCCAACGTAACAGCCACACCATCAACTTTTGGCTGAATCCATAAATCCTCACGCGATGCGATCCATTGCATCAGCTGTCGACGATCGGACAATTTTTTCAGTCCCGTATGGGCAACAGGGTGAGGCTGCTTACCATTATCGGGTAACCGAGCAGGAATAGCGTTTTGAGGCTGAAAACAGCCTAACCACTGGTTTAACTGGTCCCGCAGTTGATCGTAAACATCATCTTCTATCGGGCTTTTCCCTTCGGTGTAATACACGTCATCCCACTGTTCTAGCTGGTGACGCAATGCATCAATTTCCTTGCCGGAACGCGTGCTATCCCAATCGGGGCACACCGCAGCCATGGCAGGGAAATTGCTGATGCTCCCCATGACGATGATGATTAAAAATGTACGAATCCTGAGCCACATAACCCCTCCTGCCATCCATTAGCGAAGGGCCGCAGTACATAGCAACGGAGAGGAAAATACGAGGCAAAAAAAGGAGAAATGCTAAACGCGCCGCAAGATGATTCATCGTTTGCAGCAGCGATAAAAAAGACGGGAACGCGCTTCGCAATCTAAAAAAGAAACATTGGCAAAAAATTTTCCCGATGGCATAACGAAAAAACAGTCAGCGGAGAATTTATCGCAGCGCGACTGATGACATATAGGCGTGTATAATGCGGAGAAATGCGCATTTTTCTGCTGCATATCACCATTCACCACCGTAACCGTTAATAAAACTTCATTATGGCTCAAGGCACGTTATATATCGTTTCTGCTCCCAGTGGAGCTGGGAAATCCAGCCTGATTCAGGCGTTATTAAAAACTCAGCCGCTTTACGACACTCAGGTATCGATTTCGCATACCACGCGAGCGAAACGACCGGGAGAAAACCACGGCGAGCACTATTTCTTCGTCGAAGTCGATGAATTTAAGCGTATGATTCAGGATAACGAGTTTCTGGAACACGCTGAAGTCTTTGGCAATTACTACGGCACATCCCGGCCGGCAATTGAGCAGGTATTAGCGACTGGCGTTGATGTTTTTCTGGATATCGATTGGCAAGGAGCCAAGCAAATCCGCGCCCAGATGCAGCACGCGCGCAGTATTTTCATTCTGCCGCCGTCAAAAGAAGAGTTGGCTCGCCGCCTGCGTGGTCGTGGACAAGACAGCGATGAAGTGATTGCCCGTCGTATGTCTCAGGCAGTGGCTGAAATGACGCACTACGGCGAGTATGATTACCTGATTGTGAATGATGATTTCGATCTGGCGCTGCTCGATCTAAAAACCATTATTCGCGCCGAACGTCTGCGTTTGAGCAGACAACAGGTTCGGCATGATGCATTAATCACCAAACTATTGGCAGACTGACGCCTCTTTCAGTATGATGCGCAGTCATTTTATTTCCTGTGGAGTAGCACATTATGGCACGCGTAACTGTTCAAGACGCTGTAGAGAAAATTGGTAACCGTTTTGACCTGGTGTTGGTCGCTGCTCGTCGCGCCCGTCAAATCCAGACTGGCGGCAAAGATCCGCTGGTTCCTGAAGAAAACGATAAGTACACCGTGATCGCACTGCGTGAAATCGAAGAAGGTCTGATCAACAACCAGATTCTGGATGTTCGTGACCGTCAGGAACAGCAAGAGCAGGAAGCCGCAGAGATTCAGGCGGTTACCGCGATTGCTGAAGGCCGTCGTTAATCACACCACGAGTCGCCCTTGTACATTTTTGAAAGCCTTAATCTGCTGATTCAACGTTATCTGCCAGAAGACCAGATCAAACGTTTACAGCAGGCTTACTTAGTTGCACGTGATGCTCACGAGGGGCAGACTCGCTCCAGCGGTGAACCCTACATCACACACCCTGTTGCTGTCGCCTGTATTCTGGCGGAGATGCGTCTCGATTACGAAACGCTGATGGCAGCACTGCTGCATGATGTCATAGAAGACACCCCCGCCACCTATCAGGACATGGAACAGCTTTTTGGTAAAAGCGTTGCTGAACTGGTAGAGGGCGTGTCCAAGCTGGACAAGTTGAAGTTCCGCGATAAGAAAGAAGCGCAGGCTGAAAACTTTCGCAAAATGATCATGGCGATGGTGCAAGATATTCGCGTCATCCTGATCAAACTCGCAGACCGTACCCATAACATGCGCACACTGGGCTCATTGCGCCCGGACAAGCGCCGCCGCATTGCCCGTGAAACACTGGAAATATACAGTCCACTGGCACATCGACTGGGTATCCATCATCTCAAAACCGAGCTGGAAGAACTGGGTTTTGAGGCGCTGTATCCGAACCGTTATCGCGTCATTAAAGAGGTCGTCAAGGCCGCACGCGGTAACCGTAAGGAGATGATTCAAAAAATCCTGTCGGAAATCGAAGGGCGTTTGACTGAAGCCGGGATTGCCTGCCGCGTCAGCGGTCGCGAAAAACACCTGTATTCCATCTACTGCAAAATGCACCTGAAAGAACAGCGTTTTCACTCCATCATGGATATCTACGCGTTTCGGGTCATCGTGAAAGAGTTGGACACCTGCTATCGCGTGCTCGGTCAGGTTCACAGCCTGTATAAGCCGCGCCCAGGTCGGGTAAAAGACTACATTGCCATTCCCAAAGCCAACGGCTATCAGTCGCTGCACACGTCTCTGATTGGTCCGCACGGCGTGCCGGTCGAAGTACAGATTCGTACCGACGACATGGACCAAATGGCGGAAATGGGTGTTGCCGCGCACTGGGCCTATAAAGAAGGCGAAAGCAGCACTACCGCACAGGTACGCGCTCAACGCTGGATGCAAAGCCTGCTGGAACTCCAGCAAAGCGCCGGTAGCTCATTCGAATTTATCGAAAGCGTGAAGTCCGATCTCTTCCCTGACGAGATGTACGTCTTTACGCCGGAAGGCCGTATTGTGGAACTCCCCGCAGGCGCGACACCCGTCGATTTCGCCTACGCGGTACACACCGATATCGGGCATGCCTGCGTCGGCGCCCGCGTCGACCGCCAGCCTTACCCGCTGTCACAGTCGCTCACCAGCGGCCAAACCGTTGAAATCATTACCGCGCCGGGTGCCAGACCAAACGCCGCCTGGCTTAATTTCGTGGTGAGCTCCAGAGCACGCTCCAAAATTCGTCAGATGCTGAAAAACCTCAAGCGTGATGACTCCGTGAGCCTCGGTCGCCGTTTGCTGAATCACGCATTGGGCAACGGTCGCAAACTCTCCGACATCCCTGAAAAGTCGATTCAGCTTGAGCTTGAGCGCATGAAGCTCGCTACGCTGGACGATCTGATGGCGGAAATTGGTATGGGTAATGCCATGAGCGTCGTTGTGGCGAAAAATCTGCTGAACGAACAATCTGAACTGGGAACCACCGGGCTGCGCAAGTTGCCGATCAAAGGCGCAGATGGCGTCATGATCTCATTTGCCAAGTGCTGCCGCCCTATCCCCGGTGACCCGATTATTGCCCACGTCAGCCCCGGTAAAGGGCTGGTTATTCACCATGAATCCTGTCGCAATATTCGCGGCTATCAGAAAGAACCTGAAAAATTCATGGCGGTAGAGTGGGATAAGGTGACGGAACAAGAGTTCATCGCCGAAATCAAAGTCGATATGTTCAACCATCAGGGCGCGCTGGCGAACCTGACGGCAGCGATCAACGCCGCGAACTCCAATATTCAGAGCATCAATACGGAAGAGAAGGACGGCCGCGTATACAGTGCCTTTATCCGTCTCACGACTCTCGATCGCGTTCATCTGGCCAATATTATGCGTAAAATCCGCGTGATGCCGGATGTCATCAAAGTTAACCGTAACCGAAATTAATCGTCATGACCCCTCAACGTTATGCACGTATAAAAGAAATGCTCAACTGTCGTCAGCCCGATCTGACGATTTGCATGGAGCAGGTGCATAAACCCCATAATATTTCCGCCGTTATCCGTACGGCGGATGCCGTCGGCGTGCATCAGGTCCATGCGATTTGGCCCACCAGCCGGATGAAAACGCTGGTTTCCTCCGCCGCAGGCAGCAATAGCTGGGTACAGGTGAAAACCCATCGCAATATCGGTGATGCAGTCGGCCATCTGAAAGCAGAAGGCATGCAGGTTCTGGCGACCAATTTGTCTGAACATGCCGTCGATTTTCGGGAAATTGATTACACCCGCCCCACCTGTATTCTGCTCGGGCAAGAAAAAACCGGTATTACTGCCGAAGCGCTCAAACTGGCCGATCGGGATATCATCATTCCGATGACTGGCATGGTGCAGTCGCTGAATGTCTCCGTTGCCTCAGCGTTGATCCTGTATGAAGCGCAACGCCAGCGCCAGATCGCCGGTATGTACCAGCGTGAAGACAGCCCGCTTGATGAAGAAGAGCAGCAGCGCCTGCTTTTCGAAGGGGGCTACCCGGTACTGGCGCGCGTCGCAAAACGTAAAGGACTGCCTCGTCCTTATATTGACCATCAGGGTCAGATTGTAGCGGATACCCCGTGGTGGGCCGCGATGCAATCGTCGGAGTGCTGATGAAAGGCCGCCTGCTGAACACCCAACCGCTGAGTACACTTACTGGCGTGGGTGCAAGTCAGGCAGCGAAGCTCGCGCGACTCGGGCTGGAAACCGTGCAGGATCTCCTCCTGCATTTACCTCTGCGCTACGAAGACCGCACGCATCTTTACCCGATTGGCGACCTCCTCCCAGGTATGTATGCCACCGTGGAAGGTGAAATCCTACGCAACGACATCACCTTTGGCAGCCGTCGCATGTTGACCTGCCAAATCAGCGACGGCAGCGGCATGCTGACCATGCGTTTCTTCAATTTCAGCGCCGCGATGAAAAACAGCCTCGCACCGGGACAGCGCGTTACCGCTTATGGTGAAATCAAGCGTGGCAAAATCGGCGCGGAGATCATCCATCCTGAATATAGAGTTCAGGGGGATAGTACGCAGGTCGAGTTACAAGAATCGCTCACGCCGGTTTACCCTTCCACAGAGGGCGTTCGTCAGGCCACGCTCCGCAAACTGACCGATCAGGCGCTGGCGTTGCTCGATGCCAACCACATCGATGAGCTGCTGCCTGAATCTCTAAGCCGTTCGCTCATTAGCCTGCCGGACGCACTACGCACCTTACATCGTCCCCCGCCGGATATGCAGCTCAGCGAGCTTGAGCACGGGAAACACCCGGCACAACAGCGGTTGATTATGGAAGAACTGCTGGCGCATAACCTGAGTATGCTCGCGGTGCGGGCGGGGGAACAACGGCATAAAGCCTCACCACTACAGGCACAAGACGGTTTGAAGCAACAGTTGCTCGCTGCGCTGCCGTTCAAACCCACGCAGGCGCAAGAACGTGTCGTAGCCGAAATTGAAGCGGATATGGCGAAAGATTTCCCGATGATGCGTCTGGTGCAGGGCGATGTGGGTTCAGGAAAAACGCTGGTCGCCGCGCTGGCAGCATTACGCGCCATTGCCAACGGCAAGCAGGTCGCGCTGATGGCACCCACAGAGCTATTGGCCGAACAGCACGCCCATAATTTCCGCCAGTGGTTTGAACCACTAGGGCTTGAAGTCGGCTGGCTGGCTGGCAAACAAAAAGGGAAAGCGCGTCAGGCGCAGCAGGGTGCCATCGCCAGCGGTCAGGTTTCCATGGTTGTCGGGACGCACGCTATTTTCCAGCAGCAGGTACAATTCAACGGGCTGGCATTGGTCATTATCGATGAACAGCACCGCTTTGGCGTGCATCAACGCCTTGCGCTGTGGGAAAAAGGCGAAGAACAGGGCTTTCATGCCCATCAATTGATTATGACCGCGACACCGATTCCCCGTACGCTGGCGATGACGGCCTATGCCGATCTGGATACGTCCGTCATTGATGAACTGCCGCCGGGCAGAACCCCCGTCACCACCGTCGCCATACCCGATTCACGCCGCAGCGACATTATCGAACGCGTGAATAATGCCTGTCAGCAGGAAGGGCGACAGGCCTATTGGGTGTGTACGCTGATCGAAGAATCCGACCTGCTAGAAGCGCAGGCAGCAGAAGCCACCAGCGAAGAGCTGAAGGCTGCCCTGCCGAATCTCAAGGTTGGATTGGTTCACGGCCGCATGAAAGCGCAGGAAAAGCAGGCGGTAATGCAGGCTTTCAAACAGGGCGAACTGCAACTGCTGGTAGCGACCACCGTCATCGAGGTAGGTGTGGATGTACCGAATGCCAGCCTGATGATCATTGAGAACCCTGAGCGTCTGGGCTTAGCGCAACTGCACCAGTTGCGCGGGCGCGTCGGACGCGGTGCGGTGGCATCTCACTGCGTGCTGCTCTACAAAACGCCAATGAGCAAGACTGCACAAAAGCGGCTCCAGGTTCTACGCGATAGCAACGATGGCTTTGTTATCGCGCAGCGCGATCTGGAAATTCGCGGGCCGGGAGAATTACTCGGTACGCGCCAGACGGGTAATGCCGAGTTTAAAGTCGCTGACCTCCTGCGCGATCAGGGCCTGATTCCACAGGTACAGCGCGTTGCTCGCCACTTACACGAACACTATCCCGAGCATGCCGTTGCACTAATCGAACGCTGGCTACCCGAGCGCGCACGCTACACCAACGCCTGATTGCGGCTATGTATTCTGCATTTTTCCTAAAAGTATCCCCTTAAATAATAAGGCCTTGCTTATCAGACAAAATTCATATCGAAAAGATGAGTTAGCAAACGTTTGCTTTCAGCAAAGAGATCATTAAAATGCGCTCTTTGTCGTTTCAGGAACGCCAACTTACATCATGACTACCACCACGGAAACGTCCCAAACAGAAGCCGCTGCTGCACCTCAGCGCAGTGAACTCATCTATCATCTTGAAGATCGGCCGCCGCTGCCGCAAACGCTGTTCGCCGCCAGTCAGCACTTGCTTGCCATGTTTGTTGCGGTGATTACCCCCGCGCTACTGATCTGTCAGGCATTAGGTTTACCCGCTGAGGATACGCAGCGCATCATCAGCATGTCGCTTTTCGCTTCCGGTCTGGCCTCTATTCTACAAATTAAAACCTGGGGCCCTGTCGGTTCTGGTCTGCTGTCTATTCAGGGCACCAGCTTTAACTTCGTGACGCCGCTGATTATGGGTGGATTGGCGCTGAAAAACGGCGGTGCAGATGTTCCCACGATGATGGCAGCACTGTTCGGTACGCTGATGGTCGCTTCCTTCACCGAAATCATTCTTTCACGCTTCCTGCATTTAACCCGCCGCATTATTACCCCGCTGGTTTCCGGCATTGTGGTGATGATCATTGGGCTGTCGCTGATTCAAGTCGGCCTGACCTCCATCGGCGGCGGCTATGCCGCAATGGGTAATAACACCTTCGGCGCCCCCAAGAACTTACTCTTAGCGGGTGTGGTGTTGCTGGTTATTATTCTGCTTAACCGCCAGCGTAATCCTTACCTGCGCGTCGCATCGCTGGTGATTGCCATGGCGGTGGGTTATCTGGGTGCCTGGTTGATGGGAATGCTGCCGGAAAATGCGCCTGCTCAAAACGACACGGTCATTATGGTGCCCACACCGCTGCATTATGGTCTAGGCTTTGACTGGAACCTGTTGATTCCGCTGATGCTGGTCTTCATGGTGACCTCGTTAGAAACCATCGGTGACATCACCGCGACCTCCGACGTTTCAGAGCAGCCAGTCAGAGGCCCGCTGTACATGAAACGCTTAAAAGGCGGCGTGCTGGCAAACGGCCTGAACTCTTGCCTTTCTGCCGTATTCAACACCTTCCCCAACTCTTGCTTCGGCCAGAATAACGGCGTCATCCAGCTTACCGGTGTTGCCAGCCGCTATGTGGGTTTCGTGGTTTCGCTGATGCTGATCGCACTAGGGCTGTTCCCTGCCGTTAGCGGATTTGTGCAGCATATTCCAGAGCCAGTTCTGGGCGGTGCCACTATCGTGATGTTTGGTACGATCGCCGCTTCTGGTGTGCGCATTGTGTCCCGTGAGCCGCTGAATCGTCGTGCGATCATGATTATTGCGCTGTCGCTGGCTGTTGGCCTTGGCGTATCGCAGCAGCCGCTGATTCTGCAGTTCGCACCGGATTGGATTAAAACATTACTGTCTTCCGGTATCGCCGCTGGCGGGATTACGGCAATCGTGCTGAATATTGTCTTCCCACACGAAGAAAAATAGCGCCAGCCCGCAATAATTTCAGTTCAGTTCATGTAAAAGCGAGCGGTGATGCAACACCGCTCGCTTTTTACTGTCTGTAACAGCATTACCTATTGAGCCTTCAGGGAAATTGCGGCATAAGAACAGTTCTCCCTGACGATTGGCATGGACTGACACGATGAAATTTATCGGGAAATTATTGCTGACCCTACTGCTGCTAGCCTTTTTAGCGCTAGTAGTCGTATATGTATTACTGCAAACCAGTTGGGCAGCAGGCTGGGTGAGTAATTGGGTAAACCAGAATACCGACTACCAGTTGTCACTGGGCAAAATTAATCATGACTGGTCAACAGCCGATCATATCCAATTCACCGATGTCAGTTTTGGCCAGAAAAATCAGCCACCGACACTCACGGCAAAGCAAATTTCAGCCGGGTTTAGCGCCCGTCAAATTACCGATCCGCGCCACTTCGCCAGCCTCGAACTGGAAGGCGGTACGCTAAACCTTTCCTCACAGGCCGCCACACTCCCTATCGAAGCCGATGTACTACAGCTGCGTACAATGGCACTGCAGGCAAAGGACGGCGATTGGCGTCTGAACGGTCAACAAATTAACGGCGGCATAATGCCGTGGCAGCCCGAGGCAGGCTATGTGCTGGGTAAACAGGGGCAGTTCCAGCTCAGCGCCCGCTCACTCGAACTCAACGATATTCCCGCCAGTCAGGTATTGGTTCAGGGCGAAATCAACCACAATCAGCTGATTCTGAGCAATTTCGGCGCAGATGTCGCTCAGGGGCAGCTAACGGGCAATGCCAGCCGCGCAGAAGACGGCAGTTGGCAGATCGGTAACCTGCGACTCAGCAATGTCCGTTTGCAAACGCAGAGAACGCCGGAGGCCTTCTGGCAACCCGTGACCGAACTGCCTTCTGTTACCGTTGACCGCTTTGATCTGATTGATGCCCGTATTGAAGGACCGGGATGGGCGTTTATCGACCTTGATGTTGCCCTGCAAAATGTCACGTTTAAGCAGAATGACTGGCAGAGCGAGGGTGGAACGCTGTCATTCAATGCGACTGACATTGTGAACGGCAACATGCACCTTATCGACCCTATCGTGAATCTGGACTTGTCACCGGCGGGCGTTAACATCAAGCAGTTTTCTACGCGCTGGGAAGGCGGTTTACTGCGAACCAACGGCAGTTGGCAGCGTAGTAACCACCGTTTAGAGCTGAATGAGTTTGTTGTCGCAGGGATGGAGTACACGCTCCCCAGCGACTGGCGTCAACGGTGGCAAGCGACCCTGCCATCATGGCTGGCAGAAGTGAATGTGCGAAAATTCACGGCGAACCGCAATCTGCTGATCGATATCAATCCGGATTTCCCCTTCCAGCTAACTGCATTAGATGGCTACGGCAGCAATTTGCTACTGGCTCGCAATCACCAGTGGGGAATGTGGACAGGGTCGTTGAATCTTAATGCCAGCGACGCGACGTTTAATAAAGTCGATGTCCGCCGTCCTTCGATGGCACTGGTAGCCGACGATAATCAGATCGCCATTAACGAACTCAGCGCGTTTACGCAAAATGGCATGCTGGATGCCAAGGCAACGATCAATCAGCAACCGGCACGCAATTTTTCCCTGTCACTGACAGGACGCGCCGTACCGCTGGATGTTCTGACACGTTGGGGATGGCCAGACCCCGCAACCGCACCGACGGGCAATACAAATCTGCAATTGCAACTGAATGGACGGCTTGCCGCTGATACGCAGTTGAAGCCAACGCTAACTGGCACGCTACAAGGTGTGGATAGCAATGATCATCCCATCAGACAGCAAATGCATCAGGGAACCGTGACAGAAACGCAATAAATATTACGTTTTCAAAATACGGTTTTTTAATAAGAGTTTTCAAAACATCCGCAACGTTGTTACGTGCTGAAACAGCATCATAAACCCCGTGGAAATCACGGGGTACGACTTGTTTCGAGGGTACTGCCAGAGATTGTGAAGCGTGATGTACTGATGAGAAGACAGTCATAATACCGAGCGGCAGGCTAATCTACTTCTGACCCGCCTTCTTCCAGCGGTGCATCCGGTTGAGCAGGCAGCACGATATAAACCCCTTCGAACAACGCCCCTTTATTGTCATCACCAAAGAGCTCAACATTAAGCTGCACGCGCGCCTTACGCCCACGCGCGAGGCGATCCAGATCGCCACTCAGCGATCCTAAATCAGCGATGGCGTTCGGTCGGCCACTCACCGGTGTACTGTAACGAATGTGCGCATCCGCCAGAATAATCGTTCCACCGAGGTGCCGTTCACGCAGCAACAGCCAGATTAATCCCCACCCGGTGAGCGTAGCGAGAGAAAACATGCTGCCGGCAAAAAGCGTATGGTGCGGATTCTGGTTGCCCGTTTCAGGCATGGTGGTAATAAATTGCTTTCCGGTGTACTGGCTTATCCGCACGCCCATTTTTTCACTCAGGGGAATATGCTCGTACCACGCCTGCTGCAACTGTCCGCACCAGTCAGGACGATGCAGAATGTCATCCAGCGTCGCCACCGGTTTAATCATTAGGAAGTGCCGCACAGGTGTGGTTTGTGGCGCGGTGATCTCCCCCTGATTAACAAAACCCAGCTTGGAGAAGAAATCCATTGCGTCTTCACGGGCGCTACAAACCACGCGCTTGGCGCCTTCCTGACGCGCAACGGACTCCAGGGTAATCGCAAGCAGCGTGCCTAACCCTTTCCCCCGCACATCGGGGTGAACGGCTAAAAAACGGATTGCCGCTTCATTATCTGCATTGATAGAAAGGCGCCCAATCGCGACCAGCCTTCCCTGCTCATCCACCACGGTTTGGTGATGTGCCAGAGCATCGTAAGCATCACGTTCAGAACCCAGCGGCTGGCGTAGAGGTTTACGCAGCATTTCCCAGCGAAATTGATAGTACGCATCCAGTTCTTCCGCGCTTTCAGGTACTCTCAAATGATACATAACCCTTCCTCTATACCGAGATGCCTCATGACATCGGGGTTCATAAGATCAGACTGTTGAAGCAAATTTATACGCTGAGCAGCAACGGCGATAGCACTTCATAAGACAATGGCGTTACAAACCTATGACATTACAACCCCAGACGTCATAACCCTATGTCTGTAGCCAGAACGTCACTGGGCCATCATTCACTAATGCCACTTTCATATCCGCCGCAAACTGCCCTGTTTCTGTGTGAACGCCTTGCTCACGACACTGTCCGACAAAGTATTGATAGAGACGATCGGCCTCTGAAGGATGCGCACCGCGAGAAAACCCAGGCCGCATGCCACGCTGCGTATCAGCCACCAGCGTAAACTGCGAAACCACCAGCACATTGCCGCCAGCCTGACGAACATTGAGATTCATTTTCCCGTCATCGTCACCGAATATGCGGTAACCCAACACGCGCTCGCAGAGTCGCGTAGCTTTTTTTTCGTCATCGCCCTGCTCAACGCCCAGCAGGATCAGTAAACCTTTATCGATTTCCCCAACCACACTGCCTTCTACCGTAACGCTGGCGCTGGATACTCGCTGAATTAGCGCAATCATAAAACCCGACTACTCCTGATGTCATCATTCCCAATAGGGGCGATGTCCGCCCCTGCGATATAAATCATGCTTTAGCCGTCGTCGCCTGCATGGCGAAAAAATCCGGCACCACCTGACGATCGGTCACCAGAATGCTGTGAATGCCCAGGCTTTGTGCCGCATCGACGTTCGCAGCATTATCGTCAAAAAAGACGGCTTGCGCAGGCGGAACGCCTTCCTCTGTCAGGACATATTGGTAAATCGCCAGCTCCGGTTTACGTAATCCAATCTCTTGCGACAGGTAGAGTCTGTCAGCCGCCGTTGCCACTTCAGGAAATAGCGCAGGCCAGTGTGAACAGTGGAGGCGATTGGTGTTCGACAGAATCACCACGCGGTGCCCTTCCTGACGCAGGCGCTGCATGATGTCGATAACCTCAGGACGCAACGCGACAAAAATAGCCTGCCAGCCAGCGGTGAATTGTTCGAAGCTCAGAGCGATGCCCATTTCCTGACACAGTCTGGTGGCAAATTCCTCGTCACTGATCTCACCCCGCTCATGCTGTTCAAACGCGTCGCCCATGACAAAACGCTCTTGCAACGTCGCGAGCGGCGCGCTGCTCAGATTACTCCAGACACCCAATACTCTATTGAAATCAATATCTATGACGACATTGCCTAAATCAAAGATATACAGCATGGCAGTGACCTCCTGACGTAATCGTAGGATTTTCACTGTAGCGGGAAATGGAGAAACTGAACAGGGAGGAAATATAAAGGAAAGGTTAAAGTGGAAGAAAGCGCATAAAATTCAGGGCACCCGAAGGTGCCCTGTTGCGTAACAAGACAAATCCGTCTGAAATTAGACGTCTTTGCTGCCGCGGCTAGCGCGTTTACGATCGTTTTCGGTCAGGTGACGCTTACGAATACGGATAGACTGTGGCGTAACTTCAACCAGTTCGTCGTCATCAATGAACTCCAGCGCTTGTTCCAGAGACATTTTGATCGCCGGAACCAGTGTGGTTGCTTCATCAGTACCCGATGCACGCATGTTGGTCAGTTTCTTACCGGTCAGACAGTTTACTGTCAGATCGTTAGAACGTGAGTGAATACCGATGATCTGGCCTTCATACACTTCTGCACCGTGTCCGAGGAACAGCTTACCGCGATCCTGCAGGCTGAACAGCGCAAACGCGACAGCTTTACCCTGACCGTTAGAGATCAGAACGCCGTTCTGACGCTGGCCGATTTCACCCGGACGCACGTCATCGTAGTGGCTGAACGTGGAGTACAGCAGACCTGTACCAGAGGTCATGGTCATGAATTCGGTACGGAAACCGATCAGACCGCGAGCTGGGATCAGGTAATCCAGACGGATACGACCCTTGCCATCTGGGATCATGTCTTTCACATCACCTTTACGCTCACCCATGGCTTGCATGACTGAACCCTGGTGCTGTTCTTCGATGTCCAACGTCACGTTTTCAAACGGCTCTTGGTTACGGCCGTCGATAACGCGGTTGATAACTTTCGGACGTGATACGGCCAGTTCAAAGCCTTCACGACGCATGTTTTCGATCAGAACTGACAGGTGCAGCTCACCACGGCCGGAAACGCGGAACGCATCAGCGTCTTCGGTTTCGTCAACGCGCAGGGCAACGTTGTGTACCAGCTCTTTGTTCAGACGCTCCAGAATCTGGCGCGACGTAACATACTTACCTTCTTTACCGCAGAATGGTGAAGTATTGACGTTGAAGAACATGGTAACGGTAGGTTCATCGACGCTCAGTGCTGGCAGCGCTTCGACATTCTGCGGATCGCAGATGGTGTCGGAAATGTTCAGCTCGCCCAGACCGGTGATCGCGATGATATCGCCTGCTTCCGCTTCAGTCGCGTCGATACGCTCCAGACCCAGGTGAGTCAGAACTTTACCGACTTTACCGTTACGGGTTTTGCCTTCGCTATCAACAATAGTAACTTGTTGGTTAGGCTTAACTTTACCGCGCTTGATACGGCCGATACCGATAACGCCAACATAGTTGTTGTAGTCCAGCTGAGAGATCTGCATCTGGAACGGCGCATCCATCTCAACCTGAGGTGGAGAAACGTGATCGACAATCGCCTGATACAGCGGAGTCATATCTTCCGCCATGTCGGTATGGTCGAGACCCGCGATACCATTCAGCGCAGAAGCATAAATGATCGGGAAATCCAGTTGCTCGTCAGTCGCATCCAGGTTCACGAACAGGTCGAATACCTGATCGACAACCCAGTCAGGACGCGCGCCAGGACGGTCAACTTTGTTGATAACCACAATCGGTTTCAGACCGTTGGCAAATGCTTTTTTGGTCACGAAACGCGTTTGCGGCATCGGGCCATCCATCGCATCAACAACCAGCAGTACCGAGTCAACCATCGACATTACACGCTCAACCTCGCCGCCGAAGTCGGCGTGTCCCGGGGTATCTACGATGTTAATACGGTAGTCTTTCCAATTAATGGCGGTATTTTTTGCGAGGATGGTAATTCCACGCTCTTTCTCCAAATCGTTGGAGTCCATTACACGCTCGGTTGCTTCGACACGTTCACCGAACGTTCCGGATTGTTGCAACAGCTTGTCAACCAGGGTGGTTTTCCCATGGTCAACGTGCGCAATAATGGCGATGTTACGCAAATTTTCGATCACAGCTTTGCCTCAGGCATTTAGAAATAGCGCGCTATTGTACACGTATTAATCGAGGGACTAAACAAGATCACAAGCATCTATGATAAACAACCTAGAGCTGCCTGCTTTGTGATCCCTTTCACGGTGCAAAAGCGCTACAAGCGAACATGAATGCACCAAAAAAGTGCAATAATTCACATATGGAGCACCATTTTGGTGCTTTAGACTATAATGGTGCAGTGGATTTCCGTGAGAAAGCCCCAAGGAGCAACACATTGCACACATTTAAAAAGTTGGCACACTTTTAGCTTTAGTCTACTCACGGCAACAACATCAATCCACAACGATATTCGTTCCACGACGATAAATGACCAATCGGGAGAACCAAGTATGTCCGCAGAACATGTTTTGACGATGCTGAATGAGCACGAAGTGAAGTTTGTTGATTTACGCTTCACTGATACTAAAGGTAAAGAGCAGCACGTCACCATTCCGGCTCATCAAGTCAATGCCGACTTCTTCGAAGAAGGTAAAATGTTTGATGGTTCCTCGATTGGCGGCTGGAAAGGTATTAACGAGTCAGACATGGTTCTGATGCCCGATGCCAGCACCGCAATGATCGACCCGTTCTTCGAAGATTCTACACTGATCATTCGTTGTGACATCCTCGAACCAGGCACGATGCAAGGTTATGACCGCGACCCGCGTTCTATCGCGAAACGTGCGGAAGATTTCCTGCGTTCTTCCGGCATTGCCGATACCGTCCTGTTCGGGCCTGAGCCAGAATTCTTCCTGTTCGATGACATCCGTTTCGGCAGCAGCACTTCCGGTTCCCACGTTGCTATCGACGATGTCGAAGCTTACTGGAACTCCGGTAAAGCCTACGAAGGCGGTAACAAAGGTCACCGTCCAGGTCTGAAAGGCGGCTACTTCCCAGTTCCACCAGTCGATTCATCACAGGACATCCGTTCTGCTATGTGTCTGACCATGGAGCAAATGGGTCTGGTTGTTGAAGCCCACCACCACGAAGTGGCTACCGCTGGTCAGAACGAAGTGGCTACCCGCTTCAACACCATGACCAAAAAAGCTGACGAAATTCAGATCTACAAATATGTCGTGCACAACGTGGCTCACGCCTACGGTAAAACCGCGACCTTCATGCCAAAACCAATGTTCGGTGATAACGGTTCTGGTATGCACTGCCATATGTCTCTGTCTAAAGACGGTACTAACCTGTTCGCTGGCGACAAATACGGCGGCCTGTCTGAAATGGCGCTGTTCTACATCGGCGGTGTTATCAAACACGCTAAAGCTATCAACGCCCTGGCGAACCCGACCACCAACTCCTACAAGCGTCTGGTCCCAGGCTACGAAGCCCCAGTTATGCTGGCTTACTCTGCCCGTAACCGTTCTGCTTCAATCCGTATCCCAGTGGTTGCGAGCCCGAAAGCACGTCGTATCGAAGCGCGCTTCCCAGATCCAGCAGCTAACCCGTACCTGTGCTTCGCTGCACTGCTGATGGCTGGCCTCGACGGCATCATCAACAAAATCCACCCTGGCGATGCAATGGACAAAAACCTGTACGACCTGCCGCCGGAAGAAGAAGCAGAGATTCCAAAAGTTGCAGGTTCTCTGGACGAGGCCCTGGCTGCACTGAACGAAGACCGCGAGTTCCTGACCCGTGGTGGCGTGTTCACCGACGACGCTATCGAAGCATATATCGAACTGCGTAAATCTGAGATTGACCGCGTTCGTATGACGCCGCACCCAGTTGAGTTCGAACTGTACTACAGCGTTTAATAACTAAGCGTCTAGTAACTACAGCGTCTAATCTCTACCTCGGCGTGGTTGGGTGTGCTGATACCCAACCATGACCGATAAACAACAGAATACTAAGAAGTTTGTTCTTGTTGCCGTGGAAACGCTTCAGCCCATCTTCGGATGGGCTTTTTTCACCACCGGCATTGGCCGTTGCGACGTAACATCCATCATTCACACTACAATGCACCACGACGGTGCGGGAGTCTGCGTTATGGCAACAGGCACGCTGCCCGATGCTGGGCAGATCCTAAATTCCCTGATAAACAGCATCTTATTGCTAGATAACGATCTGGCGATTCACTATTCCAACCCGGCAGCACAGCAATTACTGGCACAAAGTTCGCGTAAATTATCCGGCACGCCGCTGCCCGATTTGCTGGGATACTTTTCTCTGAATATCGATTTACTGCGTGAAAGTCTGGATTCAGGACAAGGTTTTACGGATAACGAAGTCACCATCGTCGTAGATGGCAAAGCGCACATCATGTCGCTCACCGCTCAGCGGGTACAAAACGATTTTATCCTACTGGAAATGGCACCGATGGATAACCAGCGCCGTCTCAGTCAGGAACAGCTTCAACATGCACAACAGCAGGCCGCCCGTGATTTGGTCCGGGGTCTGGCGCATGAGATAAAAAATCCGCTTGGCGGATTGCGTGGTGCCGCGCAGTTGCTTGCTAAAGCACTACCCGACCCGGCATTGACGGAATATACCAAGGTCATCATTGAACAGGCGGATCGCCTGCGCAATCTGGTTGATCGTCTGCTGGGGCCACAGCAGCCCGGGCTGCACGTCACCCAAAGCATCCATCAGGTCGCTGAACGCGTTTGTCAGCTCGTCTCTCTGGAAAAGCCAGATAACGTGACGCTGGTGAAAGACTATGACCCTAGCCTGCCAGAGCTGACGCACGATCCCGATCAAATTGAACAGGTACTGCTGAATATTACCCGCAACGCGCTACAGGCGCTGGGCGAGGAAGGCGGAACAATTACGATACGTACTCGCACGGCTTTTCAGCTTACGTTACACGGTGTGCGCTATCGGCTCGCCGCGCGTATTGACGTGGAAGATGACGGCCCCGGCGTACCTGCTCAACTACAGGACACACTGTTTTACCCGATGGTGAGCGGACGCGAAGGGGGCACAGGTTTGGGGCTTTCCATCGCCCGCAGTCTTATCGACCAACACTCCGGTAAAATTGAATTTAACAGTTGGCCAGGACACACCGAATTCTCGGTTTACCTGCCCATTCGCCAGTGAGGTTCACAATGCAACGAGGGATAGTCTGGATTGTCGATGACGATAGCTCCATCCGTTGGGTGCTTGAGCGCGCGCTTGCTGGTGCGGGTTTAACCTGCGCAACGTTTGAGAACGGAAATCAGGTATTGCATGCGCTGGCGACACAAACGCCCGACGTTCTGCTGTCCGACATCCGTATGCCAGGGATGGATGGATTAGCGCTCTTACAGCAAATCAAACAGCGCCACCCAATGCTCCCGGTCATCATTATGACGGCACATTCCGATCTGGATGCCGCCGTCAGCGCTTATCAACAGGGTGCGTTCGACTATTTGCCGAAGCCGTTCGATATTGATGAAGCCGTTGCGCTGGTTGAGCGCGCGATCAGCCATTATCTGGAACAGCAGCAGCCGGTGCGTAACCAGCCAATCAATGGCCCGACGACGGACATTATCGGCGAAGCCCCCGCGATGCAGGATGTCTTTCGCATCATCGGTCGCCTGTCTCGCTCGTCGATCAGCGTGCTGATTAACGGCGAATCGGGGACGGGTAAAGAGTTGGTAGCGCACGCTCTGCATCGCCACAGCCCGCGTACCAAAGCCCCTTTTATCGCACTGAATATGGCGGCCATTCCCAAGGATCTGATCGAATCAGAACTGTTCGGCCATGAAAAAGGCGCGTTTACAGGCGCAAACCAGATTCGTCAGGGCCGCTTTGAGCAAGCCGATGGCGGTACGCTGTTTCTGGATGAAATCGGCGATATGCCGCTAGACGTACAAACACGTCTGTTGCGCGTATTGGCAGACGGGCAGTTTTACCGCGTTGGCGGCTACGCCGCGGTAAAAGTGGATGTTCGTATTATCGCGGCAACGCACCAAAATCTTGAACAACGCGTGCAAGAAGGCAAGTTCCGTGAGGATTTGTTCCACCGCCTGAATGTGATCCGCGTCCATCTGCCGCCACTGCGCGAACGTCGGGAAGATATCCCTCGCCTGGCGCGTTATTTCTTGCAGGCCACCGCAAAAGAACTGGGCGTTGAGCCGAAGAATCTGCACCCAGAAGCTGAAACAGCGCTAACCCGTTTACCGTGGCCCGGCAACGTGCGCCAATTGGAAAATACCTGCCGCTGGTTGACGGTCATGGCCGCCGGTCAGGAAGTGCTGATTCAGGATCTGCCGCCTGAACTGTTCGAGACCACCGCGCCGGATTCCACCGTGCATATTCTGCCGGACAGTTGGGCCACGCTGTTGGCACAATGGGCCGATCGCGCGCTGCGTTCCGGTCATCAAAACCTGTTGTCAGAGGCACAGCCGGAAATGGAAAGGACGTTGCTGACGACGGCCCTGCGGCATACGCAGGGGCATAAACAGGAAGCGGCAAGATTGTTGGGATGGGGCAGAAATACCCTGACGCGTAAATTAAAAGAGCTGGGAATGGAGTAGCAAGATTGCTTTTTTATTGCTCAATTGTTAACAAACAAACTGGTGATAAAAAATACAATCTGGCGCACGAAATTGTCATTAATTTGTCCTTTACTTGCCTCGAGTCAGCAGTATGATCGTGTCGCTGATTCGGGAGGAACACCATGCTGGATTCATTGATTTCTGCGGCAACGCTTTCCGTTGCAACACACGGCGCTGAAATTGGCTCCGCGGCAAGCCATTCGCCGCAGGCTGCTATTGCCGCCGTTTTGTGTGCCGCACTGATTAACTTCTTTAGTTAATCCTATAAACGTTCAAGAACAGCCAGTCGGTACTAACATCGACTGGCTGTTTTTTATTTACGTTTTTCAGCGTCCGCATAGGCTGGCATGTCAGCCACTTTCAGGTCAGGATGCATCGCTTCAATCTCTTTAATCAGCTTATCGAATACGTCCACAATGCCATTCCCTACAACGCCACGAAATTTCTTGTGCTCGTCTTCAGGCACTTTCCCCTGTAATGTTTTTACCTCGTTGTACATGAGATTCGCGAGGTTAAGTGCCTTATCCCGATATTCTCTGGCTATCTCTTTATCTGAAAACATGCGATCTCCTTGTCATTAAAGCCTTTTTCCTCCCAGGATAGCCACCCTATCCGAGCAGTTAAATCACGCGGGAAAATTGCTGTGTTCTGAGCTTGCTACGTAGATAAACGTCAAAGCACATACAGATATTGCGGATCAGCAACCGTCCTTTCGGCGTCACCACCAGCCCGTCCTCCTGACTCTCGACCAGCCCATCGGCCACCAGCGGAGCAAGCAGTGCTAAATCCTGCTCAAAGTAGGTTTTAAAATCGATAGCATATTCCGCCTCAATGGGCGCATAGCTGAGCTGGAAATTACAAATGAGCGTCTTAATCACATCGCGGCGGAGGCAGTCATCACGCGTCAGCTGTAACCCACGCCATAAGCCATTCCCTTGGTTTTTGACCTGCGCATAATACTGCTTCAGCTCTTTCTGGTTCTGAGCATAGCTATCACCGATCATACTAATCGCCGAAACGCCCATCCCAAGCAGATCGCTGTCGCCCTGCGTCGTATAGCCCTGGAAATTGCGATGCAGTTTCCCTTCTCGCTGCGCCACCGCCAGCTCATCGTCTGGGCGAGCAAAGTGATCCATACCGATAAACTGATAGCCCGATTGCGTCAGCGACCCAATCGTCTGTTGCAGAATGTCCAGCTTTTGCTCGGCGCTCGGTAAATCCGCTTCTTTAATCTTGCGCTGTGCGGCGAACAGGCTGGGTAAATGCGCATAGTTAAAGACGCTAAGCCGATGCGGGCTTAATTCCGCAACGCGCTGTAGCGTAAAGGCGAAGCTTTCCGGCGTTTGTTTCGGCAGGCCGTAAATCAAATCAATATTGGTTGAGGTGAAGCCCAGCGCTTTTGCCCGTTCAATAAGGGCAAAAATAAAGTCTTCATCCTGCTCACGATTGACCAGTTTCTGCACGTCTTTATTAAAATCCTGCACGCCCATGCTCAGGCGGTTAAACCCTTCGGCACGCAGATGATCGAGGACGTCCAGCTCAATTTCTCGCGGATCGACTTCAAGCGACAGCTCAGCCTGATCGGAAAAAGAGAACTGCTCGCGCAGCAGCGACATCAGTCGGCTGATTTGTACTTTATTTAGATAGGTTGGTGTACCGCCACCCCAATGCAATTGCGTCACCGTTCGTCCAGCGAATAGCGGCGCACGCTGGCGGATTTCCAGCTCCAGCACATCAAGGTATTCATCCGCTTTATGCTGCTGACGCGTAACCAGCTTATTACAGCCGCAGAAATAGCACAGCCGATGGCAAAAAGGGATGTGGATATACAGCGACAGCGGTCGCTGCGGATAACGGGCAATGGCCTGCTGAAACGCCGGCTCATCGTAAGCTTCACTGAATTCTAACGCTGTGGGATAAGACGTATAACGCGGCCCAGAATAGTTATATTTTTGAATCAGGGCCAGATCCCAGTCAACGGACGGTATCGACATATTCGCTCACTCCTTCCAGTTTTTACTCGGTGGGTTATCCTTCCCCTCCTTCAGATCACCAAAAATGGCGTTCAAAAACGTTTCCTACGTTTTGTTACTCGTCTCATCCTTGAGACTCGCCCTAAGGGCCGTCACGTTGTGACGTTCAAAAACGCTCCCGGCGTTTTGTTACTCGTCTCATCCATGAGACTCGCCCTAAGGGCCGTCACGTTGTGACGTTCAAAAACGCTCCCGGCGTTTTTGTCTTGGGCGTCGCACCTGATTCATGCGCCCGTTAAACAGGGCGCGGTGCAACCGATGCTTACGCTTCGACAATAGCCATAGTTTACTGAACAGACAGAGCAGATAAAACGCAACCAGCAATATCAGGAACAGAAACAGCCATTTCATTGATTAGAACGTGTCTTTCGGGTTATTACGTTTCAAAAGCTGCAACATATCTTCCTGCGGCTCTTCTTCGTCATCATCACCCAGCTCAATTCCAAGCTCTTCCATCAGGATGTCGATACGATCCAGCGTTTCATCAACCCATGACTGATCTTTGGCGCTTAGCGTCTCGCCGCTATCCAGACGATCCAACAAGGCATCCAGGCGCGCATCGTTTTCTAACATTTCCAGCTCTTCTTCCGGCGACATTGTCGGCTTCGCAGCAACGACTTTTTCCACAGGTTCAGAAGGCTTCGATTTAGGCTTCGGCTTAGCCACAGCGCTGTCTAACACACCAAGCTGTACAGGCTTTTTGCTGCCGATACGCGGATCGACAGCTTTACGCTGACCAGAACGCTGATCGTTGGACGCTTTTTCCTGAGTTCGGCTGCCCGACGCGTTGCCACGATGCTTTTTATCTTTTTTCCGCTCGCGCGCTTCACGCTCCAGCTCTTCGCGGGTCTTTCTTTTTACTTTGGGTTTCCCTGCCTTATCGGCAGCCCCTTTGACAGGTCGGTTCATAATATTGTTCTCAGGTACACAGATATAAGGGAAGTGCGGCGGAATCTAGCAGAAAGCCCGCGAATAAAAAAGCGTCCACATCAGACAGCTGAGCTTTTCTTTTCGCATCAGTCTGCTGCATTTCACGACAGATAAAGCCGCCTTTATTGTCAGTTACAGGTATAATCCCCAACCAGACAGAGATCCAGATAGAGATAACCATCGTGACCCAGCAATATAACTACCACATGACGCGTTTTATCATCAGCGCCCCGGATATTCGCCATCTGGCAACAGATAGCGGTATTGAAGTGGCCTTTGCTGGGCGCTCTAATGCCGGAAAATCCAGCGCACTGAACACGCTGACCAACCAGAAAAACCTGGCACGAACGAGTAAAACGCCGGGCCGTACTCAGTTGATTAACCTGTTTCAGGTGGTAGACGGCGTGCGTTTGGTTGACCTTCCCGGCTATGGCTATGCCGAAGTGCCGGAGCAAATGAAGATCAAATGGCAACGTGCGCTCGGTGAATACCTGCAAAAGCGTAACAGCCTTAAGGGTCTGGTTGTGCTGATGGATATTCGCCATCCGCTGAAAGATCTCGATCAGCAAATGATTCAGTGGGCTGTTGATGTCCAGCTTCCAGTCTTAGTGCTGCTGACCAAAGCCGATAAGCTGGCTTCAGGCGCGCGTAAGACACAGTTGAACATGGTTCGCGAGGCTGTCTTGCCATTTATGGGTGATATTCAGGTCGAAGCATTTTCGTCACTGAAAAAGCTCGGCGTCGATAAACTACGGCAGAAATTGGATAACTGGTTCAGCACGTTGGAACACGCTGAGGAAGAACAAGAAGCAGAGTAATCCTTTCGCGTGGTGCAGAGTATCATCACTCGCATCACGCCCCCTACTTTCCCGCAATGATCGCCCACCAGAAACGTTCTTTTCACACACGAAACCGTGCTTACATGTTGCTGTCTGCTACACTGCTACCGGCGTTTTGAGGGTAAAAACTCTGGATAAAGCCCATAAAAAACGCCCCGCTCAAAACTGAGCGGGGCGGCTAATATTCAGCCAAATCCGATTACGTGAAGTAAAAGGTCTGAAAGATAGAACATCTTACCTCTGTACCCTACGTCTTTAACTCTACCCTATTTTTTCACGGGAACAAAGGCTTTTTTGTTGTTTACTTTCATAGAAAATGGTTATCGATTACACAAAGTTAAACCAGGTCACACAATACTGTTATTTAATTACAGAAATAGCGCAAGAATCGGCCATTAATGTGCTTCATCCCAGTTCATGCCCGTACCGATGTCTACCTGTAACGGAACATTCAATTGCATACAACCTTCCATTAATGCTTTGATTTTACTAATGGATTCTTCAATAACCGAATCATGAATCTCGAAAACCAATTCATCGTGAACCTGCATGATCATCTTCACCTTCGGCGTGTCTTTCTGTAGCCAATCGTCAATCGCGATCATTGCTTTCTTAATAATATCAGCAGCGGTGCCCTGCATTGGGGCGTTAATCGCCGCACGTTCTGCGCCTTTACGCGCCATCGCATTACGAGAATGGATATCAGGCAGATAGAGACGGCGACCATCCAATGTGGACACATAGCCATGCTCTGCGGCCTGTTGGCGCGTCCGCTCCATGTAATCCTGCACACCCGGGTAACGCTCAAAATACAGGTTCATGTATTTCTGCGATTCGCTACGGGGAATATTCAACTGACGCGACAAGCCAAACGCGCTCATGCCGTAGATCAGACCGAAGTTGATCGCTTTAGCACTGCGACGCTGTTCCGATGTCACCTTATCTAGGGCGATGCCAAACACTTCTGACGCCGTTGCCCGGTGGATATCCAACCCGTTAGCAAACGCGTTCAACAGCCCTTTATCACCGGATAAGTGCGCCATGATACGCAGTTCGATTTGCGAGTAGTCCGCCGCAACAATGCTGTAGCCCTTCGGTGCAATGAATGCCTGACGAATACGGCGCCCTTCGTCATTACGCACCGGGATATTTTGCAGGTTCGGATCGCTGGAAGACAAACGCCCGGTCGCGGTAACAGCCTGATGATAAGACGTATGAACACGCTTCGTCGCCGGATTGATCATCAGCGGCAGCTTATCGGTGTAAGTAGATTTCAGCTTGGCCAACCCACGATATTCCAGGATCAACTTCGGCAGAGGATAATCCAGAGCCAGTTCAGCCAGCACTTCCTCATTAGTTGACGGTGCGCCTTTTGGCGTTTTCTTCAGAATCGGCAGCTTTTGCTTTTCATACAAAATACCCTGTAGCTGCTTGGTCGATGAGAGATTGAACTCTTCGCCCGCCAGCTCATAGGCTTGTGTTTCCAGCTCTGCCAGACGGATTGTGAGCTCTTTTGAGTGTTCCGCGAGAATAGCAGGATCGATCAGCACACCTGTACGCTCGATGCGGGATAAAACCGGCACCAGCGGCATATCAATAGTCTGGAAAACCTGGCACAGATCGGCATGCGGCTGGAGTTTCCCCCAAAGCTTCTGGTGTAGATGCAACGTAACGTCCGCATCTTCGGCTGCATAAGGACCAGCCTGTTCCAGCGCAATCTGATTAAACGTCAGCTGATTTTTTCCCTTACCCGCGATCTCTTCAAAGGTAATGGTTTTGTGGCTCAGATAGCGTTCGGCCAGGCTATCCATATCGTGGCGGCCCGCCACGCTGTCGAGCACATAAGATTCCAGCATGGTATCAAACGCGATGCCGCGTAAATCGATGTCATACCGCTGCATCACGCCTTTATCAAATTTGAGATTCTGACCAATCTTAAGCAGCTTCTCATCTTCCAGCAGCGGTTTGAACAAGGCCAACACCTTGGTGCGATCCAACTGTTCCGGCGCATCCAGATAGTCATGCGCCAGCGGCAAATAAGCGGCTTCACCCGGCTTAATGGCGAATGACAGCCCAATCAGATTAGCGGTGAGTGTATCCAGCCCGTCGGTTTCCGTATCAAAAGCGAAAACTTCAGCCTGTTTTAAACGCTCAACCCAATCGAGAAGCGTTTTTTCATCAAGAATCGTGACATAACCGTCGGCAGAAAGTGTAGGCGCATTATCTTCTTCAGCAACTTGCTCAACCACCGCGTTACTCGCAGCCTGAACAGGCTGGCTGCTCTTTTTACCCTGCATCCAGATGCCTGATTCAACATCTGATAACCAGCGTTTAAATTCATAGCGGGAAAAGAGACGATGCAGTTCATCCACATCCAGCTCGTTAACGGTGAGCTGATCGCAGCTAAGCTCCAGCTCGACATCCGTTTTAATAGTAGCTAGCTGATAAGAGAGGTAGGCCACGTCTTTGTGCTGTTCCAGCTTCGGCGCCATGGTTTTCGCACCACGAAAGGAAAGCCCGGCAATCTTATCAAGATTGGCATAGAGCGAATCCAGCCCGCCGAGCCCTTGCAATAGCGCTTGAGCCGTTTTTTCACCCACGCCAGGTACACCGGGAATGTTATCTGATGCATCTCCCATCAGCGCAAGGAAATCGATAATCAGCTCAGGAGGAATACCGTACTTATCACACACTTCCTGTGGGCCAAGAATCGAGTTATTCATGGTATTAATGAGCGTCACGCTCGGCGTCACCAGCTGCGCCATATCTTTATCGCCGGTACTAATCAGCACCGACTTACCCGCTTTTTCCGCCTGAACGGCGAGCGTACCAATCACATCGTCCGCTTCTACGCCGGAAACCGCCAGAAGCGGCAATCCCATCGCTTTCACCATCTTATGCAGAGGTTCTATTTGCTCACGTAGATCCTCCGGCATCGGTGGACGATGGGCCTTATAATTTTCGAACAGTTCGTCGCGAAACGTTTTCCCTTTCGCATCAAAAACAACGGCGACGTGGCTGGGCTGATATTGCAACAGCAAACTGCGTAGCATATTCAGTACGCCATACATTGCACCGGTGGCTTCTCCCGCGCTGTTTGTTAACGGTGGGAAAGCGTGATAAGCACGATACAAATAGGATGAACCGTCTACCAGTATTAAAGGATTTTCTGCAATCTGAGCCATAGCCTGCCATGATCGTTGTGGTCTGTCATAGCGCTAAGCATGCCATAGGTCAGGGAAAGAGACGATCCTTAACGTGAGATATTGGCTGATTTTGCATGGATCCTCGCAAGATCTTCCTGTGGATAACTTTGTGAATAGTTTTATCCGCTTAATTGCTAATTTCCCCTATTATCTTAAGTTATTTTTTTATACCCATTAATTTCATGAAGTTATAATATAACCTGTTTATTTTTAAGGCGTGATAAACCGTCATCCAATTTGTGGATATAAACAAACAGATAAATAGATATTGCGAACTGATGAGATATAAAAGATAAGAAGATGAACCGCGGGAAGGTATAAAGTCATGCGGTTTTATCCGCATGACTTATTAAATAATTACTTCTTGGTAATGAGGAACTTCACCACGTCAGCGTACTGTTTTACATACCCATCCATTGAACTGGTATCAAGACCATCATTCTTGATCATATATTTACCGTTAACGAACATGGCTGGAACACCGCGTAATTGTAAATCGGCGGCCGCTTTTTCCTGCTGAGCAACCAGAGATTTCACAACAAAGCTATTCAGAGCACCATCAAACTCTTCCGCACTCACGCCGGCTTTCACAAAGACTTCGCGAATATCTTCCGGTTTTTGTACAGTCTGTGTTTTCTGAACCGCATCAAACATCAGCGGGGTAATTTTATCTTCAACGCCCAGCGCCATAGCAACAGCCCATGCCTGCGTCAGGTTTTTACCCAATGGGCCCAGGAAGTCCACGTGATAACGTGTCATCTTCGTACCCTCTGGCAACGCTTTTTTTACTGCATCTGGAACGTGGTAAACCTGTTCAAATTGATAGCAGTGCGGGCAATAGAATGAGAAGAACTCAAGAACCTGAGGCTCTTGGGTTGCAGGTTTATCTAATTCTACATATTGCTTGCCGTCAGAAAACTCTGCAGCAGAAGCACTAAATGCCAGAACAACGCCAATCAGCGCAAGCCATAACTTTTTCATAAATTTAACTCTCTCCATTTAATTTCAGTACATTGGCATTAGCTGTAGAGGAGGTTCCTGCAACAGCTGAGTTTGCCCAATAAATATTGCCGTTTGCTTCAACCAGAAATCAGCATCCGTCATCCAGGGGAAATTTTTCGGAAAAGCGGGGTCTTCCCAGCGACGGGCAACCCAAGCTAAATAATAAACCTGCCGCATCGCGCGAAGAGGCTCAATCAGCGAGAGCTCTTTCTCCTGAAATTCCGCAAATTCGCTATAGGCTTCTAACAAGATATCCAGTTGAATACGTTGTTCACGACGGTCACCGTGCAACAGCATCCATAAATCCTGTATTGCCGGACCATTACGGGCATCATCCAAATCCACAAATAGCGGGCCATCACGCCACAAAATATTGCCTGGATGACAATCCCCATGCAGACGCAGTGGTCGCCAATCGTTATGCCAATAAGTTTCAACTGTATCAATCAGTTGACGGGTCGCTTGTAAAAAATCATGTCGATGTATTTTCGGTATTAGCGGACATGTCTCCAACAACCGATAAGATTCATGCAGGTATTCATTTACCCCGATCGTAGGACGCTCGGTGAATAACGATTTCTGCCCCGTCTGGTGAATCCGGCCGAGAAAACGACCGACCCACTCTAGCTGGTCTTCATTATCCATTTCATACTGCCGCCCACCCACGCTGGGGAATACGGCAAAATGAAACCCTTCATAAACGTTCAACGTTTGCCCATTAAGCGAGACGGGCGCGACAACAGGGACTTCATCTTCTGCCAATTGCTGGGCAAAAATATGCTCTTCCTGAATCTGCGCTGCACTCCACCGTTCCGGGCGATAAAATTTCACCACGAATCGTTTACGATCTTCATCCGTAAACTGATACACCCGGTTCTCATAACTGTTTAATGCCGTCAAACCAGAATCAACGCGCAGCCCAACATCCAGCAAGGCATCCACGATCAGATCTGGGAATAGCGTCTGAAAATTAAATATCGAACTATTCATCACGGCCACAAATGGTTAGAGGCAACGTAAGAGGTATGCGTGCAATAGTTAGCATCATGAACGTGTTATTCCTTTCCACTAGTCTTTAATAACTCCCCGGGCACGAAGCAAAGCGGTCTTAAAATCTTCTTCGTAATCCTTCTTCAACCCGGGGATGACTTGTTCTTTATCTGCATCACGCATTTTTAGATGGTAAATAAGGATATCATCAGTCAGTTCATTTAACTGCCCCTCGAACCCCGCCTCCTGTGCAAGGTTTTGTAAAAATTGCACCAGATTTAAATCGGGCTCTTTTTGCCAGGCTGGGTGCAACAGCTCAATCAACTCATTAACACGATGACATTTCATTTTTTTCTCCTTAAAAACGATTTGTACTCAATAAATTTCAATATGCAGGAAGCGACTTGAGCGCTATTGAGTATATAGCGATAAAAATAACAGCCTTGCTCACATGAGGAAAGAACTTGGTCTTCTGCGAAAGTTTTCAGAGAATAGCGTATGGTTTAGCCCCACAAACTTTCGGTAGAGGAAAGTGGGCATCGATAATTGGAAAGTGAAATGATTACAGGCGTTATTCTCGCAGGCGGACGGGCAACACGCATGGGCGGGCACGATAAAGGTCTGATAGCACTGAACGGTGAGCCGCTATATCTGCATGTTCTGTCTCGGCTTAAAGCACAGGTTAATGAAGTCATGATCAGCGCTAATCGCAATCAGGCTGTGTATGCACAAAGCGGCTGCCACGTTATTAGTGACGTTGATACAAGCTTTCCAGGCCCGCTGGCGGGTATTCTGAGTGGATTACATGCCTCTCCATCCGAATGGGTCGCATTCGTTCCTTGCGATGTCCCAGCACTCCCTTGCGATCTGGTAAACCGCTTATGGCAAGCACGTGGGGAAGCCAATGCGGCTTATGCCACTGATGGAGAACGGCCACATCCCACATTACTCTTAATCAATAAAAACCTTATTGAATCACTAGAGACCTATATGCATCTCGGAAACCGTAAGCTGCTGCTATTTATGGAACAGGTTGGGGCAAACGCCGTTTCATTTAGCGATCAGCCTGAAGCTTTTCGCAATATGAATTCGCCTGAAGATTTATCCAATTGGGAGAAGCAACACCGTGAATCCTAATCGTGTCCCCTTGCTCGCTATTGCTGCTTATAGCGGTACAGGTAAAACGACATTACTTAAACACGTCATCCCGCTGCTGACGCATCATGGCGTTCGAGTCGGACTCATTAAACATACACATCATCAGATGGATATTGATACACCAGGTAAAGATAGCTATGAGCTCCGTAAGGCAGGCGCAGCACAAACGATTGTCGCCAGCAGCCAACGGTGGGCGCTGATGACGGAGACGCCTGATCAGGAAGAACCCAATATTTACGATCTAGCAGGGAAAATGGATGCATCAGCTCTCGATCTAGTGCTGGTTGAGGGGTTCAAACACGAGAAGATCGCTAAAATAGCCTTGTTTCGCCAATCGTTGGGTAGAGAATTAAGTGATTTGATCGATGAATATGTCATTGCGATTGCAGCGGATACAGAGATAGACACCCGACTTCCTGTGCTCGATATCAATCAACCAGAACAGGTTGCTGCTTTTATCCGACAATGGCTCAAAAATAACAGTCTGTAGTGCGGAATAGACTACCGCTCACACTGAACCATTGGGTAATGTCTAGTAGGACGTCGATTTTCGCCCCCCATATATCTTGGCGGTCAGGTTATCTGTCGGATACACCGCAATAGATCCACAACGGTGAGCAAATCGTTGCAGATAACATCCCAAATTCCCCATAGCAAAAAGCCCCTGTCTTTCGACAGAGGCTTTCCACTTATTTGATGCCTGGCAGTTCCCTACTCTCACATGGGGAAGCCCCACACTACCATCGGCGCTACGGCGTTTCACTTCTGAGTTCGGCATGGGGTCAGGTGGGACCACCGCGCTATCGCCGCCAGGCAAATTCTGTTTCATTCCAGCCGTTACTATGGTGACTTTATCTTTCTCGTCATCACGCAACCACCAGAACCAATCTCTGAACAAGCTGAACATCGTTCTCTATGAGTCTTTCATCACCCACAAAACACCTTCGGTGTTGTAAGGTTAAGCCTCTCGGGTCATTAGTACTGGTTAGCTCAACGTATCGCTACGCTTACACACCCAGCCTATCTACGTCGTCGTCTTCAACGGCCCTTCAGGGGCATCTAGTGCCCAGGGAAGACTCATCTCGAGGCAAGTTTCCCGCTTAGATGCTTTCAGCGGTTATCTCTTCCGCACTTAGCTACCGGGCAATGCAATTGGCATCACAACCCGTACACCAGTGGTGCGTTCACTCCGGTCCTCTCGTACTAGGAGCAACCCCTCTCAATCTTCCAACGCCCACGGCAGATAGGGACCGAACTGTCTCACGACGTTCTAAACCCAGCTCGCGTACCACTTTAAATGGCGAACAGCCATACCCTTGGGACCTACTTCAGCCCCAGGATGTGATGAGCCGACATCGAGGTGCCAAACACCGCCGTCGATATGAACTCTTGGGCGGTATCAGCCTGTTATCCCCGGAGTACCTTTTATCCGTTGAGCGATGGCCCTTCCATTCAGAACCACCGGATCACTAAGACCTGCTTTCGCACCTGCTCGAGCTGTCACTCTCGCAGTCAAGCTAGCTTATGCCTTTGCACTAACCTCCTGATGTCCGACCAGGATTAGCTAACCTTCGTGCTCCTCCGTTACGCTTTGGGAGGAGACCGCCCCAGTCAAACTACCCACCAGACACTGTCCGCAACCCGGATTACGGGTCCACGTTAGAACATCAAACATTAAAGGGTGGTATTTCAAGGTTGGCTCCACGCAGACTGGCGTCCACGCTTCAAAGCCTCCCACCTATCCTACACATCAAGGCTCAAGGTTCAGTGTCAAGCTATAGTAAAGGTTCACGGGGTCTTTCCGTCTTGCCGCGGGTACACTGCATCTTCACAGCGAGTTCAATTTCACTGAGTCTCGGGTGGAGACAGCCTGGCCATCATTACGCCATTCGTGCAGGTCGGAACTTACCCGACAAGGAATTTCGCTACCTTAGGACCGTTATAGTTACGGCCGCCGTTTACCGGGGCTTCGATCAAGAGCTTCGCCTTGCGGCTGACCCCATCAATTAACCTTCCGGCACCGGGCAGGCGTCACACCGTATACGTCCACTTTCGTGTTTGCACAGTGCTGTGTTTTTATTAAACAGTTGCAGCCAGCTGGTATCTTCGACTGATTTCAGCTCCATGAGCAAGTCACTTCACCTACCATCAGCGTGCCTTCTCCCGAAGTTACGGCACCATTTTGCCTAGTTCCTTCACCCGAGTTCTCTCAAGCGCCTGAGTATTCTCTACCTGACCACCTGTGTCGGTTTGGGGTACGATTTGATGTTACCTGGAGCTTAGAGGCTTTTCCTGGAAGCGTAGCATCGGTTACTTCATCACCGTAGTGACTCGTCATCACGCCTCAGTGTTAACGATGACCCGGATTTACCAAAGTCATCCACCTTCACGCTTAAACCGGGACAACCGTCGCCCGGATAACCTAGCTTTCTCCGTCCCCCCTTCGCAGTAACACCGAGTACAGGAATATTAACCTGTTTCCCATCGACTACGCTTTTCAGCCTCGCCTTAGGGGTCGACTCACCCTGCCCCGATTAACGTTGGACAGGAACCCTTGGTCTTCCGGCGTGCGGGTTTTTCACCCGCATTATCGTTACTTATGTCAGCATTCGCACTTCTGATACCTCCAGCAGCCCTCACAGGCCACCTTCGCAGGCTTACAGAACGCTCCCCTACCCAACAACACCTAAGTGTCGCTGCCGCAGCTTCGGTGCATGGTTTAGCCCCGTTACATCTTCCGCGCAGGCCGACTCGACCAGTGAGCTATTACGCTTTCTTTAAATGATGGCTGCTTCTAAGCCAACATCCTGGCTGTCTATGCCTTCCCACATCGTTTCCCACTTAACCATGACTTTGGGACCTTAGCTGGCGGTCTGGGTTGTTTCCCTCTTCACGACGAACGTTAGCACCCGCCGTGTGTCTCCCGTGATAACATTCTTCGGTATTCGTAGTTTGCATCGGGTTGGTAAGTCGGGATGACCCCCTAGCCGAAACAGTGCTCTACCCCCGAAGATGAATTCACGAGGCGCTACCTAAATAGCTTTCGGGGAGAACCAGCTATCTCCCGGTTTGATTGGCCTTTCACCCCCAGCCACAAGTCATCCGCTAATTTTTCAACATTAGTCGGTTCGGTCCTCCAGTTAGTGTTACCCAACCTTCAACCTGCCCATGGCTAGATCACCGGGTTTCGGGTCTATACCCTGCAACTTAACGCCCAGTTAAGACTCGGTTTCCCTGCGGCTCCCCTATACGGTTAACCTTGCTACAGAATATAAGTCGCTGACCCATTATACAAAAGGTACGCAGTCACCTAACAAGTAGGCTCCCACTGCTTGTACGTACACGGTTTCAGGTTCTATTTCACTCCCCTCGCCGGGGTTCTTTTCGCCTTTCCCTCACGGTACTGGTTCACTATCGGTCAGTCAGGAGTATTTAGCCTTGGAGGATGGTCCCCCCATATTCAGACAGGATGTCACGTGTCCCGCCCTACTCATCGAACTCACAATTCGTGCATTTTTGTGTACGGGACTATCACCCTTTACTGTGCGACTTTCCAGACGCTTCCACTAACACACAAACTGATTCAGGTTCTGGGCTCCTCCCCGTTCGCTCGCCGCTACTGGGGGAATCTCGGTTGATTTCTTTTCCTCGGGGTACTGAGATGTTTCAGTTCCCCCGGTTCGCCTCATGACACTATGTATTCATGCCATGATAGTGTGTCGAAACACACTGGGTTTCCCCATTCGGGTATCGTCGGGTATAACGCTTCATATCAGCTTACCGACGCTTATCGCAGATTAGCACGCCCTTCATCGCCTCTGACTGCCTAGGCATCCACCGTGTACGCTTAGTCGCTTAACCTCACAACCCGAAGATGTTTCGATTGATTCATCATCGCGCTGCGATTATTTGAGAGACTCATTGACAGACTGATTCACCACGACACACCCGAAGGCCGTCATGCATGTTCAGCTGTCATGTTTCAATTTTCAGCTTGTTCCAGATTGTTAAAGAGCAATATCGTAAACATGACTCCGAAGAATCATCTTTAAGATATTCATGATAATGTCTTTCACTCATTATCGGATTGGCGTCCCCAAGGGGATTCGAACCCCTGTTACAGCCGTGAAAGGGCAGTGTCCTAGGCCTCTAGACGATGGGGACACGAAAAATCCGCACCAGGTCATAAACCCGGCACGCTCGCGTCAGCATGAGTCTACACTCATGACATCAACAGGTGCGCTTGCTCAGTATTTTCATCAGACAATCTGTGTGAGCACTTCACTTAACACACATCTTCTTGGTAAGGAGGTGATCCAACCGCAGGTTCCCCTACGGTTACCTTGTTACGACTTCACCCCAGTCATGAATCACAAAGTGGTAAGCGCCCTCCCGAAGGTTAAGCTACCTACTTCTTTTGCAACCCACTCCCATGGTGTGACGGGCGGTGTGTACAAGGCCCGGGAACGTATTCACCGTAGCATTCTGATCTACGATTACTAGCGATTCCGACTTCATGGAGTCGAGTTGCAGACTCCAATCCGGACTACGACGTACTTTATGAGGTCCGCTTGCTCTCGCGAGGTCGCTTCTCTTTGTATACGCCATTGTAGCACGTGTGTAGCCCTACTCGTAAGGGCCATGATGACTTGACGTCATCCCCACCTTCCTCCGGTTTATCACCGGCAGTCTCCTTTGAGTTCCCGACCGAATCGCTGGCAACAAAGGATAAGGGTTGCGCTCGTTGCGGGACTTAACCCAACATTTCACAACACGAGCTGACGACAGCCATGCAGCACCTGTCTCACAGTTCCCGAAGGCACTAAGGTATCTCTACCGAATTCTGTGGATGTCAAGAGTAGGTAAGGTTCTTCGCGTTGCATCGAATTAAACCACATGCTCCACCGCTTGTGCGGGCCCCCGTCAATTCATTTGAGTTTTAACCTTGCGGCCGTACTCCCCAGGCGGTCGATTTAACGCGTTAGCTCCGGAAGCCACGCCTCAAGGGCACAACCTCCAAATCGACATCGTTTACAGCGTGGACTACCAGGGTATCTAATCCTGTTTGCTCCCCACGCTTTCGCACCTGAGCGTCAGTCTTTGTCCAGGGGGCCGCCTTCGCCACCGGTATTCCTCCAGATCTCTACGCATTTCACCGCTACACCTGGAATTCTACCCCCCTCTACAAGACTCTAGCCTGTCAGTTTTGAATGCAGTTCCCAGGTTAAGCCCGGGGATTTCACATCCAACTTAACAGACCGCCTGCGTGCGCTTTACGCCCAGTCATTCCGATTAACGCTTGCACCCTCCGTATTACCGCGGCTGCTGGCACGGAGTTAGCCGGTGCTTCTTCTGCGGGTAACGTCAATCGATAAGGTTATTAACCTTACCGCCTTCCTCCCCGCTGAAAGTGCTTTACAACCCGAAGGCCTTCTTCACACACGCGGCATGGCTGCATCAGGCTTGCGCCCATTGTGCAATATTCCCCACTGCTGCCTCCCGTAGGAGTCTGGACCGTGTCTCAGTTCCAGTGTGGCTGGTCATCCTCTCAGACCAGCTAGGGATCGTCGCCTAGGTGAGCCATTACCTCACCTACTAGCTAATCCCATCTGGGCACATCTGATGGCGAGAGGCCCGAAGGTCCCCCTCTTTGCTCTTGCGAGGTTATGCGGTATTAGCTACCGTTTCCAGTAGTTATCCCCCTCCATCAGGCAGTTTCCCAGACATTACTCACCCGTCCGCCGCTCGTCACCCAAAGAGCAAGCTCTTCTGTGCTACCGCTCGACTTGCATGTGTTAGGCCTGCCGCCAGCGTTCAATCTGAGCCATGATCAAACTCTTCAATTTAAGATTTGTTTGATTTGCTGAACTCGTCAGCGATGCTCAAAGAATTAAAACTGTTTATTCGTAATGAATTTACTGTTGTTCACTCTTCAAGACTTTTTATATCGTTAAGATACGGTCTTGTGAGTGCCCACACAGATTGTCTGATTATATTGTTAAAGAGCAGTGCCACTTCATCGGTGGCGCGGGCTGCATATACTATGCTTTTCCGCTGTGAAGTCAAGTCATTACTGACCGCCTTCGTTGAATCTTTTTTCCTGTCACTACAACCGCGTGTCGCTGTTGCCGTGTCAGTGGAGGCGCATTATAGGGACTTCTCGGCGGCTGACAAGCGCTAAATGCAAAAAAATTACCGAGTGGGGATTTTTTCAGCAAAGCGAATTAAAAGACGCCGTTATGCCGGATTTTTCGCCGCTAATTGAGCGAAATCCTCATCGGACAGACTGGCGTACCATCAATTCCGGCGTCAACACCAGCGCATTAGGTTCAGTATTGGGATGTTCCAGACGATACAAAAGTGTATCCACAGCCAATTCGCCGAGTTCATCTTTAGGCTGGTGAACGGTAGTTAGAGGTGGTGACATATAGCGGGCCAGTTCAATGTCATCGTAACCAATAACCGCCATGTCTTGCGGAATAGAAAGTCCAGCCTGATAAAGCGCATGGTACACGCCAACGGCCATCGCATCGTTACTGGTGAACACCGCTTCAGGTTTATCTTCCAGCGCTAACAACTGCTGCATAGCGCGGTAGCCCGCTTCAAACTCAAAATCGCCGAAAATTTCATAGTCAGCGGGAATGAATAGCCCAGCGAGCTGCATCGCCTGTCGATAACCTTCTAATCGGTTATAGGCGGTAGTCTTATCTTTTGGACCCGCAATGCAGGCTATCTTTTTATAGCCACGAGAAATAAGGTAATTGGTCGCGATCTCCCCACCGAGCAGAGAGTTATCTTTAATGACGTCCATGACGCCTTCAAAGGGGGCCCAATCCATCATGACCATAGGTATAGAAGGATAACGGCTCATCATTTCAGGCAAAGGGCGATGGCTTTCGGTGCACATCAACAGTACGCCGTCGACCCGCTTTTGCAGCAGCGTTTCGAGACTATGGCTCATTCTGTCGCGATCGCCTTCGGTATTGCACAGAATCAGGCTATAGCCTCGCTCATAACAGCAGCGTTCTACGCCACGAACCACTTCGGCATAAAACGGGTTATTACTGGCAGTGAGCAACATACCGATGGTGCGGGTCTGGTTTATTTTCAGACTTCTGGCCAGCGCAGAGGGCGCATAGTTGAGATCCTCAACGGCCTTCATCACTTTTTCGCGAATGGTGTCGCTGACAAAGCGATTGTTATTAATGACGTGAGATACGGTAGAAGTAGAAACGCCCGCAAGACGGGCGACATCTTTCATGGTGGCCAAAGATCACCCCTGGGTTTGCAAAAATGCGTCGATCTCTTCACGCCATGGGACAGAGGGCTGAGCGCCTCGCCGAGTAACGGCTATCGCCGCTGCCGCATGGGCAAATTTTACTGCGGAGGACATGGGCTTATTTTCCAGCAATGCTGTCACTAACGCGCCATTAAACGTGTCTCCGGCGGCGATAGTATCCACGGCTTTTACGCGATATCCCGGAATTCGCTGCCCCTGACCGTTTTCACTTAACCATACGCCACGGCTACCCAATGTGATGAGAACCGTTTCAATGCCTTTATCGTGCAGAACCTGTGCTGCGCGAGCCGCATCGTCTTCCGTCTCAACGGTAATTCCCGTCAGGAACTGCGCTTCGGTTTCATTCGGCGTGATCATATTGACCAGCGATAGCAGTTCATCGGGCAGTTCACGGGCAGGGGCGGGGTTAAGAATCACTTTCGTTTGGTGTTCATGCGCCAGTTTAGCGGCCGCAATGACCGTTTCCAACGGCGACTCAAGCTGCATAAGCAATGCTGAAGCATCAATAATGTGTTGCTGATGACGATGAAGATAATCAGGCGTCACAGCAGCATTTGCGCCGGCATTAATCGCGATCATGTTCTCAGCGTCGGCGTTAACAAAAATCAGTGCAACGCCGGTTGTTTCCCCGGAGATAGCCTCAACGGCGGAAACATCGATATTGTCCTTGGATAGCTGCTGGCAAATACGGGTGCCGATATCATCTTCTCCAACGCAGGCAATAAAGGCGATGTCTGCACCGCTTCGACCAGCGGCAACGGCCTGATTGGCACCTTTCCCACCGAAAGCTACGCTATATTGCTCACCGATCACCGTTTCGCCTGGACGGGGAAATTGCTCAAGATTGAGAATATGGTCAGCATTAATACTGCCCAGCACCACCAGCTTACCCGTTTTCATTGTGTCGAATCCCGCTACGTTAATAATGCGCCACCACAAACGGGTGGCGCGAGCCCTGCTTTATTCTTTAATTATTTTGCGACCAGCTTCAGATCAACCGGAATGATGGCTTGCGTTTTTTCGCCTTTCAGCACTTTCGCCGCCGTTTCAATACCAATCACACCAATCTGATCAGGACGCTGAGCAACAGTCGCAGCCAGCTTGCCTGACTCAACGGCCTTCACACCATCCTGAGTGCCGTCAAAGCCGACAACCAGCACATCTGTTTTACCTGCGGTTTGCAGTGCACGCAGTGCACCCAACGCCATTTCATCGTTCTGAGCAAATACAGCCTGAACGTCAGGGTGCGCGGTCAGCAGGTTCTGCATCACGTTCAGCCCTTTAGTACGGTCGAAGTCAGCGGGTTGGCTGGCCAGCATAGCGAATTTATTTTTCTCAGCAGATTTCATGAAACCTGCCCCACGCTCGCGCGCGGCAGACGTTCCGGCGATGCCTTCCAACTGAATCACTTTAGCGCCTTCACCCAATTTCTTGGCAATGAAGTCACCGGCAACTTTACCGCCGAAGGCGTTATCAGAAGCCACGTGGCTCACAACTTCACCACTGCTCGCAACGCGGTCCAGCGTAATAACAGGGATCTTGGCCTGGTTAGCCATTTTAATCGCATTACCTACTGCATCAGAATCGGTCGGGTTGATCAGCAGAACTTTGGTTCCACGTACCGTCAAATCCTGAACGTTAGCCAGTTCTTTTGCTGGGTTATTCTGGGAATCCAGCACAATCAGCTCGTAACCCAGTTTGTCAGCTTCTTTCTGTGCACCCTCTTTCATTGAAACAAAGAACGGGTTATTCAGCGTAGAAACCACCAGAGCAACCGTATCTTTGGCCAAGGCATTAGCACTGACAGTCGCGCTCAGCGCAACAGCGGAAACCAGAGTAGCCAGCTTTTTCATATTCATAACTCAATTCCTGTGTGAATGAAGGTTATTTACTGCTTTTGTTATCTACCAGAACCGCCAGCAAGATGACGACTGCTTTAACGATCATTTGGTAGTAAGAAGAAACACCTAATAAATTCAGTCCGTTGTTGAGGAAACCAAGGATAAGTGCGCCGATCAACGTACCAACGATACGCCCTTTTCCTCCAGCCAGACTGGTGCCGCCCAATACTACAGCCGCGATAGCATCCAGCTCATACCCTGTACCCGCCGTCGGCTGTGCAGAGGACAAACGTGCGACTTCGATAATTCCCGCCAGGGCAGACAACAGCCCACACAGGGAATAGACAATAATTTTGACTTTATCAACGCTGATGCCGGACAAACGGGTGGCAGACTCGTTGCCGCCCAGCGCATAGATATAGCGCCCCAGACGCGTATGGTGCAACATGTACCAGGCTGCCGCGAACACGATAGCCATGATCCAGATTGGCGTCGGAATCCCCAGCGGACGACCGATACCAAACCAGCCAAACGCATCTGCTACGTCGGAAAAACCGGTATTAACCGGGCTGCCGTTGGTATAAACCATCGTCACACCGCGAAGTAACAGCATCATGACCAACGTGGCGATAAACGCCTGCACTTTGCCTTTAGATACAATAACCCCCGTACCCGCACCAATCAGCGCCCCCAGCGCCAGCGCGCCAAACACCGCCACCAGCGCATTGACTTCAAGCCCGACAATAGAAGCCGCTACGGCACCGGTCAATGCCAGTAGGGAACCCACTGACAAATCGATGCCCGAGGTCAGAATCACCAGCGTCATCCCGACGGCCATGATGGCGTTCACCGACGTCTGCTGGAGAATATTGAACAGGTTGTTCAGGGTAAAAAAGTTAGGGCTCATGGCGGAAACAACCGCAATCAGGATCAGGAGCGCGATCAGCGATTTCTGCTCCAGTAACCACTCTTTGCTGAACCAGCGTTTTGCCGCGATAGATTGAGAACTCATGTCTGACTTACTCCTGCTTTGCGCCGTATTGCTTACCAACGGCCGCGGCCATCAGTGCTTCCTGGGTTGCTTGCTCAATAGGGAAATCACCGCTCAAGCGCCCTTCATGCATCACAATGATGCGATCGCTCATTCCCAAGACTTCGGGCATTTCGGATGACACCAATATGATGCTCAGCCCTTCTTCTTTGAATTGATTGATTAACTGATAAATCTCTTTCTTCGCCCCGACATCGACGCCACGCGTCGGTTCATCGAGGATCAGGACATTTGGGCGCGTCATCAGGCCACGGGCAATCGCCACTTTCTGCTGATTACCGCCGGAAAGCAGGCCGATAGGCTGCTCCATTGAAGGCGTTTTCACGTTGAACAGGCGAATAAAGTCGGCAACGGTCAGTTGCTCTTCGGCATGTTTCAAACGACCGCCCGCATGGCTGAAATAGCGCAGTGCGGTTAAGGACATGTTTTCTTTTACTGACATGCCCAGCACCAGACCATCGCGCTTGCGATCTTCTGATATGTAAACGATGCCGTTCGCCAGGCCATCCTGCGGTTTACGGGTCACAACGTCGCGGCCATCCAGCATCACATTACCGCCAGTTCGCGGTAGTGCACCGTAGAGAATCTTCATCAGTTCGGTACGGCCCGCGCCCATCAGCCCTGCGACGCCCAGAATTTCGCCTTTCCGCACCGTAAAGCTGACACTGTCGACGCCCGGCCCAGAGAGATTCTGTACCTTAAGGCGAACCTCTCCCGGCACTTTATTCGAACGTGGGTACTGATCTTCCAGCTTACGACCGACCATCATTTCAATCAGCGTATCTTCCTCTAAATCACTGACCGGACGCTCGCCGATAAACTGACCATCGCGGAACACGGTAATGTCATCGCAGATTTCAAAGATTTCTTTCAGACGGTGGGAAATATAGACAATGCCGCATCCCTGAGATTGCAGCTCTTTGATCACGCTGAATAACGAAGCGGTTTCAGTATCTGTCAGGGCATCGGTCGGTTCATCCATGATGATGACTTTCGATTCAAAGCTCAGCACCTTGGCAATTTCTACCATTTGCTGATCGCCAATCGATAAATCCCCGACCATACGACGGCTGTCATAGCGCAGATTAAGGCGTTTCAGCAGCTTATCGGCTTCCGCATACATCTTGTTCCAGTCGATACGACCGAAGCGGTTGGTAAATTCACGACCAAGGAAGATATTCTCGGCAATCGTGAGTTGGGGAATCAGGTTAAGTTCCTGATGGATAATACCGATACCTGCTTCCTGGGACGCTTTCGGCCCGCTGAAATCGACCTCTTTCCCCAGAAAATGAATGCTGCCAGCATCTTTACGATAGATCCCGGTCAGAACTTTCATCATGGTGGACTTGCCCGCACCGTTCTCGCCCACCAGCGCCATCACTTTTCCCGGATAGACGTTGAGTGCCGCACCGGAAAGCGCTTTAACGCCGGGAAAAGATTTCGTGATGCCTTGCAGTTGCAGTAAAGGTTGCATTGATGCCTCAGAACGTTACGCCAGCACAAAGGATGACATTGGCATACGGAGAGCACTCTCCGCTGCGAATGATGGCCCGGCTTTTGCCGCTTTGGGTTTTAAATTCTTCATGGCTAACATAGTGCAATGCAATTGAGTTTCCCTGGTGTTGTTCAAGTTGCTTCAATTGATCGAGTAATGCGTCATGGACTGCGGGGTTCTTTTCAATTATTTCTTCCGCCAGAATAGCGGCCTCGACCTGCATTTCGCTGGTGACAACGCTAACCACCTGCAAAAACGTCGGCACGTTATGCGTCAACGCCAGATCGATACGGGTCGTCGTTTCAGGAATTGGTAAACCGGCATCGCCAATCACCAGGCTATCGGTATGCCCCAGTCGAGAAATCACGGAAGAAATATCTGAATTCAATAATGCTGCTTTTTTCATCTTATCACCCCACCAGCGAAACGTTTCGCTAATAACATTCTAGAAAAAGAAGCAAGAAAGGCAATGAAGAGATAAAAAAAATGTGATCACCATCGAAACGTTTCGCTAACAAAAAAAGAAAGGTAACGAGAGGTCGTTATAGGAGATTGATAAATAGAGAAATGGCGGGCAACAGCCCGCCAATAGGGAACAGAGGATAATACGTTAGAGTTTACGAATCTGCTTCACATCTACCCCGACAGCGTTGAATTCTTTATCCAACTCGCCTGAAATTTCCACTTTATCGGTAGGTGAAACCATCTGGCCATTCCAGCGTTTGTGATCGATCTCGACTTCCATCGTGCCCGTTGAATCGCGGAACAGGTAGTTTTCATCGCCGAGCCGTTTTTCAATATTCCCTCTCAGCGTCACCCAAGTGTCATCACGCAAATCTTTAGCTTTATCTACCGTGGTGAGGGAACTCTGCGAATCGGTGAATCCCCCTTGATGTGTACCAACGGTTGGTGTTTCCGGATTGACAAAACCACCGCCACTTTGTGCAGCAAATGCTGGTGCAGAAACCAGAGCGGTAATGGCGAGTAACGCAGCTGCTTTTTTCATATTTACCTTCCTTATTTGCCTGTCGTTTCGCAGTCAACCTGCGGGAGTAATCGGTCTTCGATAAGGATTAAAACAAACCGTTCTTAACAGAATCTTAAGGAAGCAACTTTCGCATTGTTGTTTTTTTATATTGCCGGATATTGCCCAGTTTCAGCGATTTGACCTGTACACACCGGCTCTCTATTTCGTATAAAACCGGAAAAGGCATAAGCGCAACAGCAGCGCATTCTCTGCGAGGCAGCCATGAGAATATTGTTAATCGAAGACGATCGCTTGATTGGCGACGGCCTGAAAGCGGGGCTGAACAAACTGGGCTTTAATATCGACTGGTTTATGGAAGGTAAAGCAGGTGCAGCGGCATTGAAGGCGGCCCCCTATGATGCGGTGGTGCTCGATCTCAGCCTGCCGGGTATGGACGGGATGGATATTCTGCGCCAGTGGCGTCAGGCGGGCCATGACGAACCGGTACTGATTTTGACCGCCCGCGATGCGCTGGAACAACGAGTGGAAGGGCTACAACGAGGTGCCGATGATTATTTATGTAAGCCCTTTGCGCTGACAGAAGTGGCCGCTCGCCTGCAGGCACTGATTCGCCGCCGTCACGGTCAGCTTCAACCGGCATTAACGCACGGTGCAGTTTCCCTTGAGCAGGGATCGCGGAGCGTCACGCTTAACAACGAACCGCTAATACTAAAATCTCGCGAACTGGCGTTACTGGAACTGTTTTTGCTCAATCCGAACCGCATACTCACGCGCGCACAGTTGGAAGAAAAGCTCTATGGGTGGGACGATGATGTCTCCAGTAATGCGGTAGAAGTGCATATCCATCATCTGCGTAAAAAGCTGGGCAGCGGGTTTATCCGTACCGTGCATGGCGTTGGCTATATTCTGGGGGATGCGCCATGAACCGACTCAGCCTGCGTTTACGCCTGATTGCAGGTTTTACGCTGCTGACATTGATTTGCTGGGGCGTAGCTAGTCTGCTTTCGTGGTATCAAACACGCCATAATATCAATGAGCTATTTGATACCCAGCAAATGCTGTTTGCCAAACACCTGGCCACCATGAATCCTGATGAATTGCGAATCCAGTCAATTTCTCTGCCCAAAACCAAAAGTCTGGTACATGAGAATCAGGGAAAGCAGGAAGATGATGCGCTGGCCTTCGCCATTTTTACCCGCGATGGGAAAATGGTGCTGAACGATGGTGATAACGGCAAGGATTTCATTTTTAACTATACGCGCAACGGCTTCACCGACGGCAGATTACGCGATGACAATGATGCCTGGCGCATCGTCTGGCTGACGACTGCGGATAATCGCTACGTGATTGCTGTCGGGCAGGAGTGGGAATATCGTCAGGACATGACGCTGGATATTGTAAAAACCAACCTAATGCCCTGGTTGTTCGCCCTGCCGATCATGCTGGTGCTGCTGTTCTGGCTGGTCACGCGTGAGCTCTCACCGCTAAAACGCATTACCGCCGAGCTTCAACAGCGTTTACCTGACGAAAGTACGCCGCTGGCGACGCAGCACATACCGCAAGAAGTTCGCCCGTTAGTCAACGCATTAAACCACCTGTTTTCCCGCATCAGCGACATGCTGGTTCGTGAACGCCGTTTTACCTCCGATGCGGCTCACGAATTGCGTAGCCCGCTGGCAGCGTTGAAAGTCCAAACCGAAGTCGCACAGCTGGCGCATGATGATGAAGCCATGCGGCACCATGCGCTGGTCAACCTGGATAAAGGCATCGATCGGGCCACACGACTGGTGGATCAGCTCCTGACGCTGTCGCGGCTGGATGCCGAATCGTCTCCCGAAGGGATGCAGCCCGTCCAGTTCAATGAACTCCTGCAACAGGCGGTGATCGCGCATTACCACACAGCGCAAACCGCGGGTATCGAGCTGACGCTGGATTTACCGGACACCCCGGTTATTAGGCAGGGCCACCCGCTGCTGCTGACTCTGCTGGTGCGCAATCTGCTGGATAATGCTATTCGCTACAGCCATGAAGGAGGAACGGTAAGTCTGACGCTGACAGAGCGCGACTTTCAGGTTGCCGATAACGGACCGGGCATTAGTGAAGAGGCACTGGCAAGAATTGGCGAACGCTTTTATCGCCCGCCGGGGCAGGAGAAATCCGGTAGCGGTCTTGGGATTTCCATCGTCAACAATATCGCAAAACTGCACCACATGCGGGTCACGTTCACCAATCAGCCCGAAGGCGGGCTGATTGTGTCGGTTAACTGGCAAAAGCTATAGGACGTTGCGTTGGGGTAAGATCGAGATACACGGTCTACCACGAGGCGAGGTGTCCCTGCGGGAACCTCATCCCCGTGTTTCCCTAATAACAAACAGCGAGTCGCTGCCTATGTGTTAACGATAGCGAGTATAGAGGGTTCACTTAAATCTCGACCTGTATCCCCAGTTCGATCAGCCTGTTCGGCGGTATTTCAAACTGATCCGCAGCTCGCAGCGCATTGCGGCTGAGCATCATGAATAGCTTACCGCGCAAGCGCAGATACCACGGGCGCTCACCGATAATCAGCGATTCATTGGACATAAAGAAAGACGTTTCCATCATTTGACAGGTTAACCCGTCCTGCCAGCAGCGCTGAAAGACCTCTTCCACATCCGGTGTCTCACGCCAGCCATAGTTGGCAATCACGCGCCAGAACGTCGGCGAAAGCTGTTCGACCGTCACGCGGCGAGCGTTAAGCACATAGGGCGCATCCTCCGTCCGCATGGTCAACAGCACCACGCGCTCGTGCAGGATCTTATTGTGCTTAAGGTTATGCAGTAGCGCGAACGGAATCACCCGAGTCGCACGCGAGAAATACACGGCGGTCCCCGGCACACGCGTCGGCGGCGTTTTCTCCAACGAGGCAATCATGGCATCCAGCGAGTTACCATGCTCATGCAACCGGCGCAGAAGCCTGAAACGCTCGCTTTTCCACGTCGTCATGATGATAAACATCACCATACCCAGCGCCAGCGGCAGCCAGCCGCCGGACAGGATCTTGACCACGTTTGCCAAAAACATCGGCACGTCGATAATCAGCAAGCCCGCCAGCAATACCCACGCCAGATAGCGATTCCAGAGCCAATTCTTCACCGCTACCGTACAGAACAGAATGCTGGTAATCACCATCGTACCCGTTACCGCAATCCCGTAAGCCGCCGCCAGATTGCTCGAATGCTCAAAGCTGACAATCACGATGACAACGGCGATATAGAGCATCCAGTTAATGGCGGGGATATAGATCTGACCAGATTCCATATCTGACGTGTGTACGATACGCATCGGCGGCAAGTAGCCCAGTCGCACCGCCTGACGGGTCAGGGAGAAAACACCGGAAATGACGGCCTGCGAGGCAATGATTGTCGCCAGCGTAGCCAATATCATCAGTGGAATCAGCGCCCAGTCTGGCGCCAGCAGGAAAAAGGGGTTCTTGATGGCTTCCGGGTCTTTTAACAGCAGCGCACCCTGCCCGAAGTAATTTAACACCAGCGATGGCAGCACTACAGTAAACCAAGCCAGACGAATAGGGAATTTACCGAAGTGGCCCATATCGGCATACAGCGCCTCGACCCCAGTAATCGCCAGCACCACCGCCCCCAGCGCGAAGAACGACACCGCTTTATATTCAATAAAGAAGCGCACGGCGTACATCGGGTTCAACGCCTGCAAGACTTCGGGGTTAGCAATAATGCTGCGCGCGCCCAGTACGCCAAGCGTCAAAAACCAGATCAGCATCACGGGTGCAAACAGCTTGCCGACGCTACCCGTACCGTGTTTTTGAATGATAAACAGTAATGTCAGAACGACAATCGAGAGTGGAACGATATAGCTGTCCATTGAAGGCGCGGCGATTTCCAACCCTTCCATCGCCGACATCACCGAGATAGCGGGTGTGATGACCACTTCCCCATAGAAGAAGCTGCCGCCAATCAACCCCATGATGACCAGCACGGACGTCATGCGATCGGAGGTATTGCGCCCGGCTAACGACATGAGGGTGAGAATCCCACCTTCGCCTGCGTTATCAGCACGCATCACATAGGTCAGATATTTCAGCGAAACAACGAGGACCAACAGCCAAAAGATCAGTGAAAGAAAGCCAAAGACCGAGTCAGGCTCGACCCCAAAACCAAACTGCCCTGATAAACATTCCCTTAACGTATAAAGAGGGCTGGTTCCTATATCTCCATAAACCACCCCGATGGCCGCCAGCGTGACAGCCGGAAGCGAACGTTTATGTTCTGAGCTCATATCTATCTTCTGTTGTTAATCAGTCCGCGAAGCGCGTCATTCACAGCAACTCGTCCAAGAGCGCACAGTATGCACAAATCAGGGTAAAAACCCATTTTTATTATGCGGTCACCTGTATAAGAAACATCCTGTAAAAGGTGGTTTATTGCTTACTTACCCCGTTAGGGTGAATAATCCGTAAAAGTATTCTAATAAAAAACTGTGATCTGCCGTTTATTATTACCATTACCTTTCTGAAAGTAGGGATTTTCTGAGCGTCCGCTTTCAGCGGGATCAATAGGGTTCAGAAATAAACGATTTCGGTGCATCACATCATGGGACTAACGGATTAATTATGCGTCAAACTGCAGCATTGGCTGAAAGAATTTCTCGTCTCAGTCATGCGCTAGAACACGGACTCTACGAAAGACAGCACACCATTCGTCTCTGTCTGTTGGCCGCGCTAAGCGGGGAAAGTGTTTTCCTGCTGGGACCGCCAGGTATCGCCAAAAGTATGATCGCTCGGCGTCTTAAATTCGCTTTTCGTCATGCGAACGCGTTCGAGTACCTGATGACACGCTTTTCCACCCCGGAAGAGGTATTCGGTCCCCTTTCCATTCAGGCGTTAAAAGACGAAGGGCGCTATCAGCGTCTGACCGCTGGCTATCTGCCAGAAGCTGAAATCGTGTTTCTGGATGAGATCTGGAAAGCGGGCCCCGCCATTTTGAATACCCTGCTGACGGCCATTAACGAGCGGCGTTTCCGTAATGGCAACAGCGAAGACACGATCCCGATGCGCCTGCTGGTCGCCGCGTCGAATGAATTGCCGGAAGCGGATGGCGGTCTGGAAGCGCTCTACGACCGCATGCTCATCCGGCTGTGGCTCGATCGCGTGCAGGAAAAACAGAATTTCCGTGCGCTGCTCGTGAATAACAGCAGCGAACGCGATAACCCTGTTCCGCCCGCTCTTAGCGTCAGCGATGAAGAGTACCAACAGTGGCAGAAGGATATTGAGCACGTCGCGTTGCCAGAATTCGGCTTTGAGCTGATTTACACGCTGCGTCAGCAGCTTGATGCGCTGGAACAGGCTCCTTACATTTCCGATCGGCGCTGGAAAAAAGCCCTGCGCCTGCTTCAGGCCAGCGCGTTTTTCTGCGGACGGGATGCCATTACGCCGGTTGATATCATTCTGTTGAAAGACTGTCTCTGGCATGACCAAAGCACGTTAACGCTCATCGAGCATCAGCTTGAATTACTGATTACCGAACACGCCTACCAGCAGAAAAGCCTGCTGTTCCGCTTGCAGCAGGTGAACAGCAGACGTCAGCAATACCAGCGTGAACAAAGCGAATTACAGGCCTTTTCGGTGGAGAAACAGGGGCACTTCCTAGGCCGCAAATTCCATTACACCTTGCCTGAAACGATCGCCGCTGAAACGCTGGATCTGGTGCTGCAACGCCCGCTGATCCTGCACGATATTGAAGTCAACCATCTGATCATTGAGAAGAATGCTCTGCAAGGCTGGCTGCAAAAAGGGGGAGAAATCCGGGGCAAGCTCAACGGTATCGGCTTTACTCAACGTCTCGATCTGCTGGTGGACGATCGCCAACATCTGACGGTTCGTGATATCAGCCTGCAATCCTCTATTCTTTCTCTGCCGGAAAAGCGCGACATTGCGCTTCCTGCCGACATTATCGATGAGTATGAAAAGCTGAACATGCAGTTGCGCGAACAGCGCCGCTTATTCAGCCAGCATCAGCCTTGCCTGTTTGTCCCCAGTGAGTGGTTGGCCAAAATAGAAGCCAGCCTGCAACAGGTCGCTGAGCAGATCCAGCAATCAGAGCAACAGGACTAACGCCCGATGATCACGCTGGAATCACTGGAAATGCTGCTGTCTATCGATGAAAACGAGCTGTTAGACGATCTTATCGTCACACTGCTGGCGACGCCTCAGCTCGCTTTCTTCTTTGAAAAGTATCCCAGCCTGAAGTCCGCGTTACTCAACGACCTGCCTCACTGGAAAGAAACCTTAAAACAGCGCCTGCGTGCCACACAGGTACCGCCGGAGCTGGAAAAAGAATTTAGCTGCTACCAGCGTTCACAATCGATCGACAATCAGACTTTTCAGGTACGCCTGCCTGCGATTATGGATACGCTGAACAACGTAGAATCCCCCTTTCTGACACAGGCCTCACAGCTCATGGCCTCTCCAGAGCGAACCTTAGGACAGAAGGTCACGAGCGGGCTTCACGCACTCTTTCTTCAGCGCTGGCGGCTAAGCCTCACTCTACAAACTGTTTCACTGCATCAGCAATTGATGGATCAGGAGCGGGAAATCCTGCTGGATGAACTGCAACAACGCCTGACCCTCAGCGGCAAACTCGAACCTATTCTGGCCGAAAACGAAAATGCGGCCGGGCGGCTCTGGGATCTCAGCGCGGCACAGCGTATTCACACCGATCCCCGTCCGTTACTGGATTTCGGCGCTTTCCTGCAACGCCAGCCTGCATTACAAAAACTGGCGGAACGCTTAGGGCGCAGTCGCGAAACCAAATCCATCCTCACGCAGGAAGCACCGAAAGAAGCCTTCCGGGTCAGAGTACGGGAACCCGCCACCGTGCCTGAGCAGGTGAGCGGCGTGCATCAGAGCGATGACATTTTGCGTTTGATGCCGACGGAGCTGGTCACGCTGGGCATTAGCGAACTGGAATATGAATTCTATCGTCGCCTGCTGGAACATCGGCTGCTGACCTATCGCTTACAGGGGGAAAGCTGGCGCGAGAAAATCACCGAGCGTCCCGTGGTACATCAGCAAAACGAACAGCAGCCACGTGGCCCCTTTATCGTCTGCGTCGATACGTCAGGCTCGATGGGCGGCTTTAATGAACGCTGTGCCAAAGCCTTCTGTCTGGCATTGATGCGCATCGCGCTCGCCGACAACCGCCGTTGCTACATCATGCTGTTTTCTACTGGCGTGGTGAAATATGAACTCACATCTGCGGACGGCTTAGAGCAGGCGATACGTTTTCTCAGCCAGTCTTTCCGCGGCGGCACAGATATGAGCGCCTGTCTGTCAGCATTGTTAGATAAGATGGACGACGCACTCTGGCATGATGCCGATGCGGTGGTGATTTCGGATTTTATCGCCCAGCGGTTGCCGGATGAGGTGGTAAATAAGGTGAAAAGCCGGCAGAAGCAGCTACAACATCGTTTCCATGCTGTAGCGATGTCCGATCATGGCAAACCCGGCATCATGCACATCTTTGACCATATCTGGCGCTTTGATACCGGGTTAAAAAGCCGCTTAATGCGCCGTTGGCAGCACGGCAAGGCTTATTAAAGCAGGCCGGAAACTGACTCACGCAGCGGCTGTGGCCATACGCCGCACTGAACCTGACCAATGTGCGACAATTGCAGCAGCAGCATGACCAGACGAGACTGACCGATTCCACCGCCGATCGTTTGCGGCATTTCGCCGCGCAGCAGCGCCTGATGCCATTCCAGCTTCAGACGTTCTTCATCCTGCGTCAGCGCCAGCTGGCGTGTTAACGCTTCCGCATCGACACGGATGCCCATTGATGAAATCTCAAATGCATCGTTCAGAACCGGGTTCCACACGACGATATCGCCGTTCAGTCCCGCCAGTTCCTGCTCGCCTGGTGTCGTCCAGTCATCATAATCCGGTGCACGCACATCGTGAGAGTGCCCGCTGGACAGCTTACCGCCAATCCCAATCAGGAAGACCGCACCCAGTTCTTTAGCGATAGCGCGTTCACGCCCTTTGGCATCCAAATCGGGGTAGCGCTGCAGCAACGTTTCGGTATGCACAAAATGAATCTGCTCTGGCAGGAAAGGCTGAATGCCAAACGCCTGATGTACCGCAGCTTCCGTTGCTTTAATGCCTTGATAAATACGCGTCACCGTCGATTTCAGATACTCCGCATTACGCTCGCCATCTCCCATCACGCGCTCCCAGTCCCACTGATCGACATAGACCGAATGGATTGGGCTTAAACGATCTTCGTCCGGGCGCAGTGCCTTCATGTGGGTATAGATGCCTTCGCCGAAGCTAAAATCGTACGCACCCAGCGTTTTACGTTTCCATTTCGCCAGTGAGTGAACCACTTCAAATGTGGCATCTGGCAGGGCTTTAACCTTAACCTGCACCGCTTTTTCCGTACCGGACAAGTTATCCTGCGTGCCGTCGCCGATACGGCTGAGAATCGGTGCCTGGACTTCAATCAATCCCAAAAGCTGCTCCAGCTGGCTGGAGAAGAAAGATTTAACGAAGCTGATTTGCTGCTGTTTTTCGATGTACTGCTTTTTCATTGCCGCGTCTCTTATTCATCGTATTTAGTTATTCATTAAGCAATAAAAACTGCCAGTCATTCAATAATCTTATGGATAAATTGCACTTGTGCTTTTAATCCGTCATTTTAGAGCGGTATAAAATCATTATTCGCTAAAATAGGAGGCTCAAAGTGGCAGAAATTTATCAGATCGATAATCTCGATCGCGGCATTCTTTCCGCCTTAATGGAAAATGCGCGCACGCCTTATGCCGAACTGGCAAAACAGTTTTCCGTTAGTCCGGGGACGATCCACGTTCGAGTGGAGAAAATGAAACAGGCGGGCATCATTGTCGGTACACGTCTGGACGTGAACCCAAAGCAGCTGGGCTATGACGTATGCTGTTTTATCGGCATCATTCTGAAAAGCGCCAAAGATTATCCCTCTGCGCTGGAGAAGTTGAACAATCTGGAAGAAGTGGTCGAGGCCTACTACACCACCGGGCATTACAGCATCTTTATTAAGGTCATGTGCCGCTCGATCGAGGCGCTGCAACATGTGCTTATCAACAAGATCCAAACAATTGATGAAATTCAGTCCACTGAAACGCTAATCTCCCTGCAAAACCCCATCATGCGGACGATCGCGCCGTAATGCTTTTTTCCTATACCCATATTATCCACAGGTAGATCCCAGCCAGATCACAGCGTACAATGTCCCGTCTTTTATCGGATGGGATCGCTATGGCAGACATTACCTTAATCAGTGGCAGTACCCTTGGCAGTGCCGAATATGTTGCAGAGCATTTGGCTGAACTGCTGGAGAAGGATGATTTTTCCACTGAAATTCTGCATGGCCCTACGCTTGATGCACTACCTGAAAGCGGTATATGGCTAGTGGTGACGTCTACACATGGTGCGGGAGAATTCCCTGACAACCTGAAAGCACTGTTTGAACAGCTGGAACAGCAAAAGCCCGATCTTTCTCAGGTGAGTTTCGGTGCGGTGGGGATCGGTAGTAAAGAGTACGATACGTTCTGTGGCGCGATCCAAACAGCGGATCGTGTATTGGCTCAATTAGGTGCCAAACGGATCGGTGAAATCCTCGAGATCGACATCACCCAGCATCAAATTCCAGAAGATCCAGCAGAAGAATGGCTAGGATCGTGGGTTAATTTACTCAAATAAGATGAAATATTCGGCAGTTGAATGTGGATAACTATGCTTAATTCAGGTGTAAAAGCCGTAGTTATCCCAATAACAACCCAAGTATGTTTTTTGACCTGTGCATAAACCCGCATTAAGATCCCAGCTTATACTGTCCAGGATCACCGATCATTCACAGGTAAGGATCAACGCCATTCTCTTGATCTTTAATATGAATAATCACTTATCCACACAACATGACGATCCTAATAAGAGATCTAATAAAGAGATCTTTAAATAAAAAGATCTTTCTTTAATTAACGAGGATCCAACGGACTTGGTCGTTGGCTCAAAGTTGAGTAGAATCCCCATCCCAGGGCAAATAACGATCGTTCGCCACTCATCATTCGCGATAATGCGAGGAGCAGTACCATGTTTTATCCAGATCCATTTGACGTCATCGTGATCGGTGGCGGTCATGCCGGAACAGAAGCAGCCATGGCTTCTGCCCGAATGGGCCAACAGACGCTTTTGCTCACACACAATATTGATACGCTGGGACAAATGTCTTGTAACCCGGCGATTGGCGGTATTGGAAAAGGTCATCTGGTTAAAGAGATCGATGCCATGGGAGGCTTGATGGCGCGTGCCGTCGATCAGGCTGGTATACAGTTTAGGATACTAAACAGCAGTAAAGGCCCGGCAGTCAGAGCAACGCGCGCACAGGCGGATCGCGTGCTCTATCGTCAGGCGGTTCGCACCGCACTGGAGAATCAGCCAAACCTGACGATCTTCCAACAAGCGGTTGACGATCTGATTGTGGAAAACGATCGCGTCGTCGGTGCTGTTACCCAGATGGGACTAAAATTCCGTGCAAAAGCCGTGGTGTTGACGGTAGGCACTTTCCTTGATGGCAAAATTCATATCGGGCTGGATAACTACAGCGGTGGCCGTGCAGGCGATCCGCCTTCTATTCCATTAGCACGTCGTCTGCGTGAACTGCCTTTGCGCGTCAACCGCCTGAAAACCGGTACGCCGCCACGTATTGACGCCAGAACTATCGATTTTAGCGTGCTGGCTCAACAGCACGGTGACAACCCGATGCCGGTTTTCTCGTTCCTGGGTAATGCGAGCCAGCATCCGGCGCAAATGCCGTGCTACATCACGCATACCAATGAGAAGACCCACGATGTGATCCGTAATAATCTGGATCGTAGCCCGATGTATGCCGGGATCATCGAAGGGATCGGCCCACGCTATTGCCCGTCGATCGAAGACAAAGTCATGCGCTTTGCCGATCGAAATACGCATCAGATCTTTCTTGAACCTGAAGGCCTGACCAGCAACGAAATTTATCCTAACGGGATCTCTACCAGTTTGCCGTTTGACGTCCAGTGGCAGATTGTTCGTTCAATGGCAGGGATGGAGAATGCGCGCATTGTTCGTCCTGGCTATGCGATTGAGTACGATTTCTTCGATCCTCGCGATCTGAAACCTACGCTGGAAAACAAATTTGTTCATGGCCTGTTCTTCGCTGGACAGATCAACGGAACAACAGGTTATGAAGAAGCGGCCGCACAGGGCATGCTGGCTGGGCTGAATGCAGCTCGATTGGCTGTCGATAAGGAAGGCTGGTCTCCACGACGCGATCAAGCTTATCTCGGCGTACTGGTTGACGATCTCTGCACACTGGGGACGAAAGAACCCTATCGTATGTTTACCTCGCGCGCTGAATATCGTCTGATGCTGCGCGAAGATAACGCCGATCTGCGTTTGACTGAAATGGGTCGCGAGCTGGGGATGGTCGACGATCATCGCTGGGCACGTTTCAACGAGAAGCTCGAGAATATTGAGAAAGAGCGTCAGCGTCTGCGCGATATTCACGTTCACCCACAATCTGAGCAGCTAGATCAGGTCAACTCACTGCTGAAAACGCCGTTGTCCCGTGAAGCGAACGGTGAAGAACTGCTGCGTCGCCCGGAAGTGGATTACGTTCAGCTTACTGCGCTACCGCTGTTTGCCCCAGGATTAACCGACGAACAGGCCGCAGAGCAGGTTGAAATTCAGGTCAAATACGAAGGGTATATTGCTCGCCAGCAGGATGAAATCGAGAAACAGCAGCGTAATGAAAATGCACTGCTGCCTGCCGATCTGGATTACAAACAGGTGAGTGGATTGTCCAATGAGGTGATTGCCAAGCTGAACGATCATAAACCTTCGTCGATCGGTCAGGCTTCACGGATTTCTGGCATTACGCCTGCGGCGATCTCCATTCTGCTGATCTGGCTTAAAAAACAGGGTCTGCTGCGCCGTAGCGCCTGATTTAAGGTAAACTTATCCCCTAAATAGCCGGTTCTCCGGCTATTTTTATTATTAACCTCATATTTTTCATCGGGATCTTATTGTGCGCAACACACTCGATAATCTGCTAAACGCGGCTGGCATTGTGATTTCAGATAAGCAAAAAAATCTTCTGATACAGTATGTTGATATGCTGAATAAGTGGAACAAAGCTTATAACCTGACGTCGGTACGCGATCCGCAGCAAATGCTTGTCCGCCACATCATGGACAGTATCGTGGTTGAGCCACATTTACACGGACAGCGTTTTATCGATGTGGGTACCGGACCTGGGTTGCCGGGAATTCCATTGGCAATTGTTCGTCCTGATTCGCATTTCACTTTGCTGGATAGCCTGGGTAAGCGTGTGCGCTTCCTGCGTCAGGTTCAGCATGAACTACAGCTTGAAAACATCACGCCAGTGCAGAGTCGCGTTGAGGCGTTTCCAGCAGAACCCCCTTTTGATGGGGTGATCAGTCGGGCATTTGCCTCTTTGCAGGACATGATTAGCTGGTGCAGCCATCTTCCGGCCAGACCGACAGGGCGGTTTTATGCTCTAAAAGGCGTACTTCCAGAGGATGAATTGTCATCCTTGCCACAAGATGTCCTATTAGATCAGGTTGTTCGCTTATCCGTTCCCAGTCTGGAAGGTGAGCGCCATTTGGTCGTGCTTAAACCAAACTAATTTTGTTTTTTATCAAAAAAATTATAACTAAATATTGCATGTCAGGATGCCACCTCGTCTATCGGTGGCATTGTTCTGGAACGTATCGCGATCACTGAAATTTTACATCTTCGTTTTTTCAGCGTTGTCCTTTTGCTTTCGCACTGAATAATAACGAGCGAAAATAAATCATAGGCATCAAAATTTAGTTATTTTTGTGTTAATTGAGTAAAAAAACGATATCAATAATGTCAATAGGTGGTTGAAACGTTGTTTATTGCGATTTTTGGATAGTGTTTTTATTAACTTATTGAAATTAAATAAAATAAATACGTTTTATTGCTAAGGACAAAAAAAGATACATCCTGTTGTAAATATTCGTAAGCCATTTTATGTGAGTCATATCACAGATTGGAGGCCTTTAGAAATTAATGACACCAGACATGAGTCGCGAGGATTGTTAGTAAAAACGGGGCTTCAGAAAGAAATTTAAATAATTGTTCACCTTTTCGCTACTTATCGATTGAATTCGCAGGTATGACCCGTATAATTTGCTCGTTTTTTGCTGCTTGACTCAGTGGTGTAAAGGCAGTTTTATACGTCATTCGGTATACCTCTGAAAAGGTACGGAGAGAGCAAACGTCATGCCTGTATCCCTTTACAGCGGAAAAGTAGCCTTAAGGCTGCTGTTGTTACAGTTAGTGACTTTTGCTTTGTTGAGTGCTGTTTTCAGCCTCAATAGCGTCAACGCTGCTGCTTCTGCATTAGGCGGAGGATTGGCAGCCTGGTTACCGAATGTGTTGTTTGTGCTGTTTGCCTTGCGTCATCAGTCACACAAGCCTGCTGATGGGCGTGTGGCCTGGTCATTCGCGATTGGCGAGGCGCTTAAGGTATTTATCACCATTGCACTGTTAGTGGTGGCGTTAGGCGTGTTTAAAGCGGCATTCTTTCCGCTTGGCCTGACTTATTTATCGGTGCTGGTTATGCAGATCGTGGCACCGGCCGTAATTAATCGTTGCCGTAATTAACAACAAAAGGGTAAGAGACATCATGGCTGCTGGAGAAATCTCTACTCCGCAAGAGTATATCGGTCACCACTTGCAGCATTTGCAGGTCGGGACGGGTTTTTGGGCGATCAACGTCGATTCGATGTTTTTCTCCATCGCTCTTGGGGTCCTCTTTCTGGTTATCTTTCACCGCGTAGCGAAACGTGCGACCAGCGGTGTGCCAGGTAAGCTGCAAACGGCTGTCGAACTGATTATCGGTTTCGTTGATGGCACCGTACGCGATATGTTCCATGGCAAAAGCAAACTGATTGCTCCTCTGGCGCTGACCATTTTCGTCTGGGTTTTCCTGATGAACCTGATGGACTTGCTGCCTATCGATCTGTTGCCGCAAGCCTGGGCGGGCATTTATAGCTTGCTGGGATACGATCCGGCGCATGCTTATCTGCGTGCTGTGCCGACGGCCGACGTGAACATCACGCTGTCGATGGCGCTTGGGGTGTTTATTCTGGTTCTGTTCTACAGCATCAAAATGAAGGGTCTCGGTGGTTTTGTTAAAGAACTGACCATGCAGCCGTTCAACCATCCAGTATTTATTCCTATCAACCTGATTCTTGAAGGTGTCAGCCTGCTGTCCAAACCTATTTCCTTAGGCTTGCGACTGTTTGGCAATATGTATGCGGGTGAGTTGATCTTCATCCTGATTGCCGGTCTGTTGCCGTGGTGGTCACAATGGCTGTTAAATGTGCCTTGGGCTATTTTCCACATTTTGATTATTACGCTTCAGGCTTTTATTTTCATGGTTCTGACGGTTGTTTATCTCTCGATGGCATCTGAAGAGCATTGATTTTCTTTCAACAAATAACGTTTTTAACTGAAACAAACTGGAGACTGTCATGGAAAACCTGAGTGTGGATCTGCTGTACATGGCTGCCGCGTTAATGATGGGTTTGGCGGCAATCGGTGCTGCGATCGGTATCGGCATTCTGGGTGGTAAATTCTTGGAAGGTGCTGCTCGTCAGCCTGACCTGATTCCTTTACTGCGTACACAGTTCTTTATCGTCATGGGTCTGGTTGACGCCATCCCGATGATCGCTGTTGGTCTGGGGCTGTATGTGATGTTTGCGGTGGCCTAAGCAGAATGTTTTCTGCTGAGGTTAAAACATCAACTTATTTAACTTTGAAAGAGGCATTGTGCTGTGAATATTAATGCAACAATCCTCGGCCAGGCCATTGCGTTCGTCCTGTTTGTCTGGTTCTGCATGAAGTATGTATGGCCGCCGATGATGGCAGCCATCGAGAAACGTCAGAAAGAAATTGCTGACGGTCTGGCTTCTGCTGAACGTGCCAAAAAAGATTTGAACTTGGCTCAGGCCAATGCGACAGATCAACTGAAGAAAGCCAAAGCGGATGCTCAGGTTATCATCGAGCAGGCGAACAAACGCCGTGCTCAGATCCTGGATGAGGCGAAAGCTGAAGCGGAAGCTGAACGTAACAAGATTGTGGCGCAGGCGCAGGCTGAAATCGAAGCCGAACGTAAACGCGCTCGTGAAGAGCTGCGTAAGCAAGTTGCCGTATTGGCGATTGCCGGTGCCGAGAAAATTATTGAACGTTCCGTGGATGAAGCTGCTAACAGCGACATCGTTGATAAACTGGTCGCTGAACTGTAAGGAGGGAGGGGCTGATGTCTGAATTTGTCACGGTAGCTCGCCCCTACGCCAAAGCAGCTTTTGACTTTGCGGTTGAGAATCAGGCCTTGGATCGCTGGCAGAACATGCTGGCGTTTTCGGCCGAAGTAGCGCGCAATGAACAAATTGCCGAATTGCTTTCTGGTGCAGTCGCACCGATTGAGCTGGCGAAAACGTTTATTGCCGTTTGTGGTGATCAACTTGATGAAGCCGGTCAGAACCTGATTAAGGTGATGGCCGAGAACGGACGTTTACCAGTGCTTCCTGAAGTACTGGAACAATTTATTCAACTGCGGGCAGCACTGGAATCGACGGTTGACGTCGATGTGATTTCTGCCAACACGTTGAGTGAGCAGCAGCTGTCGAAGATCGCTGCCGCTATGGAAAAACGTCTGTCACGCAAAGTGAAGCTGAATTGCAAAATTGATAAGTCTGTCATGGCCGGCGTGGTTATCCGCGCGGGCGATATGGTGATAGATGGCAGCATTCGCGGTCGTCTGGAACGTCTGGCAGACGTCTTGCAGTCTTAAGGGGACTGGAGCATGCAACTGAATTCCACCGAAATCAGCGAACTGATCAAGCAGCGCATTGCTCAGTTCAATGTGGTGAGCGAAGCTCACAATGAAGGTACTATTGTTTCCGTCAGTGACGGAATCATCCGCGTCCACGGTCTGGCAGACGTGATGCAGGGAGAGATGATCTCTCTGCCGGGTAACCGTTATGCGATCGCACTGAACCTGGAGCGCGACTCCGTTGGTGCGGTAGTCATGGGGCCGTATGCGGATCTGGCTGAAGGCATGAAAGTAAAATGCACCGGCCGTATTCTTGAAGTTCCAGTTGGTCGCGGCCTGCTGGGTCGTGTGGTCAACACGCTGGGCGCACCGATTGACGGTAAAGGCGCACTGGATCACGACGGTTTCTCTGCAGTTGAAGCGATTGCGCCTGGCGTTATCGAACGTCAGTCCGTTGATGAGCCGGTACAAACGGGCTACAAGTCCGTTGACGCCATGATTCCAATCGGTCGTGGTCAGCGTGAGCTGATTATCGGTGACCGTCAGACGGGTAAAACCGCACTGGCCATCGACGCCATCATCAACCAGCGTGATTCCGGCATCAAATGTGTGTACGTCGCTATCGGCCAGAAAGCGTCCACGATTTCTAACGTGGTACGTAAACTGGAAGAGCACGGCGCACTGGAAAACACCATTGTTGTTGTTGCTACCGCGTCTGAGTCTGCTGCTCTGCAATATCTGGCACCGTATGCCGGCTGTGCGATGGGCGAGTACTTCCGTGACCGCGGTGAAGATGCGCTGATTATTTATGATGACCTGTCTAAACAGGCCGTTGCTTATCGTCAGATTTCTCTGCTGCTCCGTCGTCCGCCAGGTCGTGAAGCTTATCCTGGTGACGTTTTCTATCTCCACTCCCGTTTGCTGGAGCGTGCATCGCGCGTTAACGCCGATTACGTTGAAGCATTCACCAAAGGTGAAGTGAAAGGGAAAACCGGTTCGTTGACCGCTCTGCCGATCATCGAAACGCAAGCGGGTGACGTTTCTGCGTTCGTTCCAACCAACGTAATTTCTATTACCGATGGTCAGATCTTCCTGGAATCCAACCTGTTTAACGCCGGTATTCGTCCTGCGGTTAACCCAGGGATCTCCGTATCCCGTGTGGGTGGTGCAGCACAGACCAAGATCATGAAGAAACTGTCCGGTGGTATTCGTACCGCTCTGGCACAGTACCGTGAGCTGGCAGCATTCTCTCAGTTCGCTTCCGATCTTGATGATGCAACCCGTAAGCAGTTGAGCCACGGTCAGAAAGTGACCGAGCTGTTGAAGCAGAAACAGTATGCGCCGATGTCTGTCGCACAGCAGTCTCTGGTTCTGTTTGCGGCGGAACGTGGTTATCTGGAAGATGTTGAGCTGTCGAAAGTCGGTAGCTTTGAAGCGGCACTGTTGGCTTATGCTGACCGTGAGCATGGCGAACTTCTGCAACAAATCGACCAGACTGGCGCTTATAACGATGAGATCGAGGGCAAGTTTAAAGGCATCCTCGATACTTTTAAGGCAACCCAGTCCTGGTAACGCCCGGTGGCCTGCTGTAAAGCAGGCCGCAAGGCTTTGAGGAGAAGCAAAGATGGCCGGCGCAAAAGAGATACGTAGTAAGATCGCAAGCGTCCAAAATACGCAGAAGATCACCAAAGCAATGGAAATGGTCGCCGCTTCCAAAATGCGTAAATCGCAGGATCGTATGGCGGCCAGCCGTCCTTATGCGGAAACCATACGCAATGTGATTGGTCACCTTGCGTTAGGAAATCTGGAATATAAACACCCGTACCTGGAAGAACGCGACGTTAAGCGCGTTGGGTATCTGGTGGTGTCTACTGACCGTGGCCTGTGTGGTGGTTTGAACATTAACCTGTTCAAGAAACTGCTGGCTGATATGAAATCCTGGAGCGACAAAGGCGTTGAAACTGATTTAGCGCTGATTGGTTCCAAAGCGGTCTCTTTCTTCGGTTCGGTAGGCGGAAACATTGTTGCTCAGGTTACCGGTATGGGGGATAACCCTTCCGTATCAGAATTGATCGGCCCGGTTAAAGTTATGCTGCAAGCCTATGACGAAGGTCGTCTGGACAAGCTGTATATCGTAAGCAACAAGTTTATTAATACCATGTCTCAGGAACCGCTTGTTGTTCAAGTGTTACCGTTACCGCCTTCGGATGACGGTGAGTTGAAGAAGAAAGCCTGGGATTACCTGTATGAACCCGATCCTAAGTCGCTGCTGGATACCCTGCTGCGCCGTTATGTAGAATCTCAGGTTTATCAGGGCGTCGTAGAAAATCTGGCTAGTGAGCAGGCCGCGCGAATGGTTGCGATGAAAGCCGCGACCGATAACGGCGGTAGCCTGATCAAAGAGCTGCAGTTGGTATACAACAAAGCTCGTCAGGCCAGCATCACCCAGGAACTCACCGAAATCGTCGGGGGAGCCTCCGCGGTTTAAAGCAGGTTTACGAATTACGTATTGTCGAATTACGTAGAGGATTCAAGATGGCTACTGGAAAGATTATCCAGGTAATCGGCGCCGTGGTGGACGTCGAGTTCCCGCAAGATGCCGTACCGAAGGTGTACGATGCGCTTGAGGTAGAGAACGGCGCTGAAAAACTGGTGCTGGAAGTGCAGCAGCAGTTGGGCGGCGGCATTGTTCGTTGTATCGCAATGGGTTCTTCTGACGGCCTGCGTCGCGGGTTGAACGTGAATAACCTGGACCACCCGATCGAAGTACCGGTAGGTAAAGCAACGCTGGGTCGTATCATGAACGTATTGGGTGACCCAATCGACATGAAAGGCGACATCGGCGAAGAAGAGCGTTGGGCTATCCACCGTTCAGCTCCGAGCTATGAAGAGCTGTCAAACTCACAGGAACTTCTGGAAACCGGCATCAAGGTTATCGACCTGATGTGTCCGTTTGCCAAGGGCGGTAAAGTGGGTCTGTTCGGTGGTGCGGGCGTAGGTAAAACCGTAAACATGATGGAGCTGATCCGTAACATCGCGATCGAGCACTCCGGTTACTCCGTGTTTGCAGGCGTAGGTGAGCGTACCCGTGAAGGTAACGACTTCTACCACGAAATGACCGACTCCAACGTAATCGATAAAGTATCACTGGTGTATGGCCAGATGAACGAGCCGCCGGGTAACCGTCTGCGCGTAGCATTGACCGGTCTGACCATGGCGGAAAAATTCCGTGATGAAGGCCGTGACGTACTGCTGTTCGTCGATAACATCTACCGTTATACCCTGGCTGGTACGGAAGTATCTGCACTGCTGGGTCGTATGCCTTCTGCGGTAGGTTATCAGCCGACGCTAGCGGAAGAGATGGGCGTTCTGCAAGAACGTATCACCTCAACCAAAACCGGTTCTATCACCTCCGTTCAGGCCGTTTACGTTCCTGCGGATGACTTGACGGACCCGTCACCAGCCACCACCTTTGCTCACTTGGATGCAACCGTGGTACTGAGCCGTCAGATCGCTTCTCTGGGTATCTACCCGGCCGTTGACCCGCTGGATTCTACTAGCCGTCAGCTGGATCCGCTGGTTGTTGGTCAGGAACACTATGATGTTGCTCGTGGCGTGCAGTCTATTCTGCAACGTTACCAGGAACTGAAAGACATCATCGCGATTCTGGGTATGGACGAGCTGTCTGAAGAAGACAAGCTGGTGGTATCCCGTGCGCGTAAGATTCAGCGCTTCCTGTCTCAGCCGTTCTTCGTAGCGGAAGTATTTACCGGTTCTCCGGGCAAATACGTTGCCCTGAAAGACACCATCCGTGGCTTTAAAGGGATTATGGAAGGCGAATACGACCACCTGCCAGAGCAGGCGTTCTACATGGTTGGTTCCATTGACGAAGTCGTGGAAAAAGCCAAGAAACTGTAACGCCTTGTAGGAGGGTGACATGGCTATGACTTACCATCTGGATGTCGTGAGTGCAGAGCAGCAAATGTTCTCCGGTCTGGTGCAGAAGATCCAGGTAACGGGGAGCGAAGGCGAACTGGGTATTTATCCGGGACATGCCCCTCTGCTCACTGCCATTAAGCCGGGTATGATTCGTATCGTTAAGCAGCACGGTGAGGAAGAGTATATCTATCTTTCTGGCGGCGTCCTTGAGGTGCAGCCGAATATTGTCACCGTACTGTCTGATACCGCTATCCGTGGGCAGGATCTGGATGAAGCACGTGCGCTGGAAGCGAAACGCAAAGCTGAAGATCATATCCGCAATTCGCATGGCGATGTGGATTATGCTCAGGCTTCCGCAGAGCTGACTAAAGCGATTGCGAAGCTGCGTGTTATCGAGCTGACCAGAAAAGCGATGTAACAGATAAGCTTGCAATAATTGAAGGCCAGTCAGTTCACACTGACTGGCCTTTTTGCATTTAAGTCTATGTTACATATAAAAATGCCTGCGAGAGCAGGCATTTTTGGTATGACAAAGTGCGTCGAGCGATAGTAACGGATAGATCGTAAAGACGCTGTGAATACGTCCATGTACGCTCGGCTTGCGCAATATGAATCTCATCCCTGAGATTCACCCTTGCAGGGCCGTCGCAAGCGACGTTCAAAAGCGTTCCTGACGCTTTTGTCCATGGCGCAAACGCTTTACTCTTCTATTCCGTTACTACCGTTTCCGTTCGGTAAATAGGTTTCCCACCACCTTAATTGGGATACTTGAAGCCCTTATTTTTTCTTCAGGAAGTCGCCAAGTACCAGATTGCCTTTGGCATCACGCGTAAACGTCTCAGGGATGGCTACCGATACGAAATTATTTACGGTGATTTCCTTACCTTGCGCGTTAACCGAACGGTCGCCTTTGATGAAGTAGTTGGTGTTATCGATATTGCCGACAACCGCATCATCATATTTACCCGCTTTGGTTTTCAGCGAAACGTTGTTCTTGAAGACGCCTTGTTTTTCCGGACCAGAGTAAGGGCTTGGGCGGAAAATGAAGTTAAAGCGTTCGTTATCTAACGCGATGTTGTCTTCAACGATCAAGGCACCAGGGTTGAAGTTGTCAGTGAAACCATCAAGTTTGTTGCCCACAGCAATGCTGTTTTTAACCTGATGCGCCACTGGCTGGCCTTCACCACCCATTTTGAAACCGTTGCTGGTGTTGTTCATGGCAATTGAATTCTCGATCACCACAACGCCGTTTGCGCCGTCTTCAATTTTGTTAAACAGGTCGAAGCCGTCATCGATGTTGTTGTGCGAGAACGCGCCGCGAATCACGTTGCCTTCACCCACACGCATTTTCACCGCGAAACCGTCGGCGTTAATTTTGCCTGGGTCCTGATTACTGTGAGATTCTGAATTCAGAATCAGGTTATGGCTAGCCCACAGCGGTCTGCCTACATCGGCCGTCGAAGTCACCTGAATACCGGTATCGTCAGCGTGGTGCGCCAGAACGCGTTCGATGGTGTTGTAACTCCCCTCGATACGGAACGGTTTCTCTGTGATTTCAATCCCTTTAACATGCCAATGGTTTGCTTTCAGCTGTAGGCCATGAATCACGGCTTTATTGCCGACAGCAAACAGGTTCTTGACGGTTTTTTGCTGGCCGCTGGCGCTGACAGGGATTTCAGTTGCGCTGTAATCACCATCGTTGAGCCAGATTGTGCCACCAGCTGGCAGAGCGGCGACGGCGCTGGCTAAATCGATAGGTGCATTTTTACTGCCGTCATTGCTGGCTGAACCTTGTGGCGAAACATACAGATTTTTAGCGTCTGCGTAGGCCACTCTTTCAACCTTGAACGTGCTCTCTTTTACTGCTTTATCATCGCCTTCCGTAGGCTGGTAGGCAATCTTGAACTCAGCGCTATTACCGGCAATTTTCGCTGGCAGAGATAAGGTTTCTCCCGCTTTTACCTGCTTCGCTTCACCCAGAGGCTGACTGTTTTGCGACACCGTGATCGTGCCGGCGTAGTTGGCTCTGGCCTGAACGACATAGTGTTCGCTGGTGGTTTTAGGCGATGACATCACCTGGAGCAAAGGATCATAGGCCTTAGCCTTGAACTCCGGTGACGCTTTGGTCTGCGCCGGCGTGGTAGTCAACTGTGCATTGCTGACGGTGATTTTGGCGTTACGGGAAGCAAAGAAACCGACGTAGTAGTGGTCTTTATCCAGCTTGGTGACGACGTCCGCGCCTTTGACTTCTTTTGATACCCAGTTATCCGTGCCTTTCGGCGCATAAGAGGTAATAAAGCCGTCATTGGTACGTTCCAGCTTCAGACGGAACGTCGGCGTTTGCTCCAGATTCACATTTTCCTGGTAGCTGGTCTTGGTAATTTTCGCACCGGCATTGCCCCACGGCTGTGTGACGCCATTACGCAAAATAGCCTGCAATTTGATTTCGGTATGAGACTTCTTATCCTGCGTCATGATGGCGTTCATCACCATGTTGGATGCCGCAGGGAACTCCTCATACCCTTCTTTCAGCGGTTCCTGACGCGGCACGCCGATAATATCGCGCACCAGAATTCCGGCCCCTTCCTGAGCCGCCGGCTTAGCGCCGTTTTCTGGCCCAAACTGTTCCACGGTAATGTCAGACTGAAGCGTAAAATTCACATTCGCAGGCAACTGCGTATAGAAGAACGTCAGCCCGTCATGGGTGTTGGCAATCTTTCCGCCACGACTTTCGATCGTGATAGGGGCGGACAAATCAGCGTTATCCCCCGGTGCTAATTTCTTGCCATTAATGGTGACGTCGTTAACACCAATCTTTTCCGGCAGGACATTGGATGAGAAGTTTACGTCTGTTGATTGACCAAAGGCGATGCCGTGCCAGACAGGGGTTGATTCTGTCGCGGCGTGTGTACTAAAGCTAAAGAGTAATGCATTCGTCAACGCGACGGCTGCGAGGCGTGAAGAACGGTGTTTCCGTAATGAATCACATTTTGGTGAAGAACAACGTTTCATTGTATCTCCTTCGTTATTGAATTATTCGCCCGCGTATATTGCTATAAATGAAACGCTGTTTCTTTTGTGTGTGTCACAAATGGAAATACTTAAAAACAAAGTCTGTTTTTTATGAAACCCTGTGTCATTTCTGTTTAGGTTGAGAGTATGGTGCTTGTATCTTCTTCTCGTGAACATTCGTCGTTTTTAGCGGGATTTTCAGAAAAAACTCACCAAAAAGTATCCGCGTTACGCAGTAGTTTCGGTAAACTCTGGTTATTCATGCCGTAACAGGCTGGCCATTTTATTCTTGCGGAGCGGTGGCTCTGTATTGTCAGGATACTTATGTCAAATAGTGCAATGAGTGTGGTGATCCTTGCTGCGGGTAAAGGAACCCGTATGTATTCCGACCTTCCCAAGGTGCTGCATAAACTGGCGGGTAAGCCGATGGTTCAGCACGTTATTGACGCTGCCATGACGACAGGCGCACAGCACGTTCATCTGGTCTATGGCCACGGCGGCGATTTGCTAAAACGTGAATTGGCCGATCCGGCGTTGAACTGGGTATTGCAGGCGGAACAGCTGGGAACCGGGCATGCGATGCAGCAAGCCGCGCCCCATTTTGCCGATGATGAAGATATCCTGATGTTGTATGGCGATGTGCCGCTGATTTCATCACAAACGCTGGGGCGTTTACGTGAGGCTAAGCCGCAGGGCGGTATCGGCCTGTTGACGGTGAAGCTGGACGATCCGACGGGCTATGGGCGAATTGTGCGTGAAAACGGTGCCGTAGTCGGCATCGTCGAGCACAAAGATGCCAGCGAAGAACAGCGCCAGATTAGCGAGATCAATACCGGCATTCTTATTGCGAACGGCAAAGATCTGAAACGTTGGTTAAGCCAGTTGAATAACAACAACGCGCAGGGCGAGTTTTACATCACCGATATTATTGCGATGGCAGCGGAAGAAGGTCAGCGTGTTGAAGCGGTCCATCCCGAGCGACTGAGTGAGGTTGAAGGCGTCAATAACCGTCTGCAACTGTCGGCGCTGGAGCGCGTTTATCAGCGTGAACAGGCGGATAAGCTGCTGCTGGCTGGTGTGATGCTGCTCGATCCGGCACGATTTGATCTGCGTGGCGAGCTGGCTCATGGTCGCGATGTGGTGATTGATGTCAATGTTGTCGTGGAAGGCAATGTTAAGCTAGGCAACCGGGTGAAAATCGGTGCTGGCTGCGTGATCAAAAACTGCATCATTGGCGATGACTGCGAGATTAGCCCTTATTCCGTGTTGGAAGATGCCGTACTCGAAGCAGAGTGTACCGTTGGCCCATTTGCCCGCCTGCGTCCAGGCTCGGAACTGGCTGAGGGCGCGCATGTCGGCAACTTTGTCGAATTGAAAAAGGCGCGCTTAGGTAAAGGATCAAAAGCGGGTCACCTTAGCTATTTGGGTGATGCGGATATCGGTTCCGGTGTTAATATTGGCGCGGGAACGATCACCTGTAATTATGACGGTGCAAATAAACACAAAACGATTATTGGTGACGATGTATTTGTCGGCTCGCATAGTCAACTGGTGGCGCCCGTTAGCGTAGCCAGCGGTGCGACTATCGGCGCGGGAACGACAGTCACGCACGATGTGGCGGAGAATGAGCTGGTGGTCGGCCGCGTGAAACAACGGCATATTTCCGGCTGGCAACGTCCGGTGAAAAAGAAATAGTCGTTGAGTAATATACCTCCGCTTATGGCGGAGGTTGTTTTGTCCTGTGTTTTAGTCTCCCAGAGCACAGAACAAAACATAATAATCCCCAACTCTCTACAAGGCTCGGGGAACCCGGAAAAACCGGAACAATCAGGTCTAAGACATCCCTGGTGACACAATATGTCACTTTTATAGGAATACCATCGATGTGTGGAATTGTAGGCGCAGTTGCGCAACGTGATGTTGCTGAAATTTTGTTGGAAGGTTTACGCCGTCTTGAGTACCGCGGCTATGACTCTGCGGGCCTGGCGGTTGTTGACAGCGAAGGAAATGTTGCCCGTTTACGCCGTCTGGGGAAAGTGCAGGTGCTGTCTCAGGCAGCCGAAGAACATGAACTGCACGGCGGTACCGGCATCGCCCATACCCGCTGGGCAACGCACGGTGAACCTTCCGAAGAGAACGCACACCCGCATGTTTCTGAACATATCACTATCGTTCATAACGGCATTATCGAAAACCACGAGCCGCTGCGTGAACTGCTGATCGGTCGCGGCTATCGCTTTGTTTCTGAAACCGATACGGAAGTGGTTGCCCATCTGGTTCATTTCGAACAGCAGCAGAATGGCGGAACGCTGGTTGACGTGGTTAAGCGCGTGATCCCACAGCTGCGCGGCGCGTATGGCATGGTGGTGTTGGATAACCGCGACCCAAGTGTATTGGTTGCCGCACGTTCTGGTAGTCCGCTGGTGATTGGCCGTGGTGTTGGTGAAAACTTCATCGCCTCCGATCAGCTGGCGCTGCTGCCAGTGACTCGCCGTTTCATGTTCCTGGAAGAAGGCGACATCGCGGAAATCACCCGTCGTGATGTGCGCGTGTTTGATAAATCTGGCCAGCTTGCCGCACGCGAAGAAATTGAATCAAAAGTGAATTACGATGCTGGTGACAAAGGCGCGTATCGTCACTACATGCAGAAAGAGATCTACGAACAGCCGATGGCGATCAAGAACACCCTTGAAGGGCGTTTCAGCCACGGTGAGATCAATCTGTCGGAATTAGGCCCGAAAGCGGATGAGCTGCTGGCGAAGGTTGAACACGTTCAGATCATTGCCTGTGGTACATCCTACAACTCCGGTATGGTTTCTCGTTACTGGTTTGAATCACTGGCCGGTATTCCGTGCGACGTGGAGATTGCTTCCGAATTCCGCTATCGCAAGCCTGCAGTGCGTAAGAACAGCCTGATGATTACCCTATCTCAATCCGGTGAAACAGCGGATACGCTGGCAGCACTGCGTTTGTCCAAAGAACTGGGCTATCTGGGATCGCTGGCTATCTGTAACGTTGCGGGCTCCTCGCTGGTGCGTGAATCCGATCTGGCGCTGATGACCAAGGCGGGCGTAGAGATTGGTGTGGCCTCGACTAAAGCCTTCACCACTCAGCTTACCGTTCTGCTGATGCTGGTGGCGCGTGTTGGCCGCCTGCGCGGTATGGATGCGCAGATCGAGCATGACATCGTTCATGGTTTGCAGGCGCTGCCAGCGCGTATTGAGCAGATGCTGTCTCAGGACAAGCTCATCGAATCTCTGGCAGAAGGTTTCTCCGACAAGCACCATGCGCTGTTCCTCGGCCGTGGCGATCAGTATCCGATCGCGATGGAAGGCGCGCTGAAGCTGAAAGAGATCTCTTACATCCACGCTGAAGCCTATGCAGCAGGTGAGCTGAAGCATGGCCCGCTGGCGCTGATTGATGCGGATATGCCGGTTGTTGTGGTGGCACCGAACAACGAACTGTTGGAAAAATTGAAATCCAACATCGAAGAAGTGCGGGCACGCGGCGGCGAGCTGTATGTCTTCGCTGATGAAGATGCCGGTTTCACCAGCAGCGAGAATATGAAGATTATTCCACTGCCGCATATCGAAGAAGTGATTGCGCCAATCTTCTATACGGTGCCGTTGCAACTGCTGTCTTATCACGTCGCGCTGATTAAAGGCACCGATGTCGATCAGCCACGTAACCTGGCGAAATCCGTTACGGTAGAGTAATTTTTAAAAATGAAGGTAAATAGCCATCGTGTTATTTACCTTCATTTCTTTTCCCATTCTACTGCTTGTTTTTTATACCCATTCTTTTTGCGTCCTCCGCACTCTCCTCATAAAAATTTATTGGGTATAGTGGTTTACCCATATTGAATACTGACTTGTTCTTAATATGAATAACAAACAACAATACCTGGATATCGCGGAAGGGAAGGGTGAAAAAGTACCTTCAACGATGGTGGCCTTTTCCTCACGAGAGATGAACTATCCGCTGCTGGAAAGCCTGCTAGAGGCGCAGTCATTTTTCACCGATGGCGAAGTGAGCTATACCGAGCAGGGACAGGGCGGATTCTTTTATACCTGTCGTCATCACGATCGTGAGCTGACCTTTTATCTTGAGGTATCGGAGCGCGATCCCGAGAATAGCATCACGCCGATACATTCAACCGACCCGATTTCGCCCGAGCTGCTGGCGCAGGCTAATGCGGCAACGCAGGAAGTGATGGTTGAGTGTATTTTTGGGCCAAATCCGCTGGAAGACTACGTTCATCAGCTTCGTTTATTAAGCGCTGTGGTACCGGATTTTCTCCTGGGCATCGATATTTCCGCTGCGGGTAACGTGTTTACCCGTGAATGGCTGAATTTTCAGTTGGAAGATGATGTCCTGCCGGAAATTGAATCGCTGTATACCATTCATGCCGTGTACGACACCGAGAACGATCCGCCAACAACATTCTGGTTTCACTCGCATGGTCTGGCGCGATGCGGCCTGACAGAGGCTGAATTAGTTATTCCCGAGACGCTCAGTTCGTATTATGGCATCCCGGATTTATTCAGAAGTTTTGTCAATAATGCAATTCAAAATCAGCAGATTACCTTTAATGAACCGATTCTGTGCGGGCAAACGGACAGCGGCTATGAATATCTGGTGGCGTTGCCGTTTGAAGAAGGGCTGCGGCATGTGAATCAATCCACGCCGATTGATCAACTGCGGCCTCTGGAAGACATGCGCTACGATCTGGAAGGGACGCCGGAAGGCGTGTTTCTGGGCGATCGCGCCGATCGGGATGACGTGCATCAGGAGCCTTCCTGTATGCTGTTTCGTACCAACGAAGAAAACCCCGTACTGCAAACGTTCTTCAAAGGATTTGATGAGCAGAATGCCATCATGTTCTGGCGCACGAATGCGGAAACGGCAGAAATGTCACGTAAGGCACAGCTGCGCTGGCGTTATTTCGTCAACATGTTTAAAAACTACCACGTGAGTGACGAACCGGCTAAACCGGGTTTTTTAGCTAAGCTACTAAAAAAAGCACCTAAACCTGTCGAAAGTGAATGGCGCTTTATGGTGAAGTTTGGCATTCCTCATGGCGAAGAGGGAGAAGAGCGCGAGCACATGTGGTTTATACCCGAAAAAATCGACGACACTGTAGTGACGGGAACATTAATCAATCATCCGTTCTACGTTGAGGATATGCAGGAAGGTGGTGTGTATTCCGTTGATATATCAAGGGTAACCGACTGGGCGATTTATTATCAGGGTGATAGCTATAAGCCTGATACGATTTACAAATTACTTAGCCATAGCCAGACTCACTGACCGATCTCCTGCACCAGTCAGAACGCCTGTTCTGGCTGGTGATGCCTGAATTTTCCTGCATCCTGCGCCATTGTCATAAAAATGTCATATTGCGTACATTTTACTGTCACCAAACTGTCCTATTTTTCCTCCTGCGAACTACACTCTGATTTGATAACTCTGATTGATAACGGCTCCATGTCGACACGTCGATTATCCCACAGGAGGGATTATGAAACTGATGCGTACCACTCTTGCCAGTGTTGTTGCGGCAACCTTTTCTCTGACGGCATTTTCTGCTTTAGCTGCTGCTAACCTCACCGGTGCCGGTGCGACATTCCCTGCGCCTGTTTATGCCAAATGGGCTGACTCCTATCAAAAAGAAACCGGTAATAAAGTTAACTATCAAGGCATCGGTTCTTCTGGTGGTGTAAAACAGATTATCGCGAAAACAGTTGATTTCGGTGCTTCTGACGCCCCTCTGGCTGACGACAAATTAGCACAGGATGGTTTATTCCAGTTCCCAACCGTTATCGGTGGCGTGGTGCTGGCAGTGAACGTTCCTGGCATCAAATCTGGCGAATTGACGCTGGATGGTAAAACGCTGGGTGATATCTACCTGGGCAACATCAAAAAATGGAATGACCCGGCAATCACCAAACTGAACCCGAATGCCAAACTGCCGGATCAGGACATCGCTGTGGTTCGTCGTGCTGACGGTTCGGGTACGTCTTTCGTGTTCACCAGCTACCTGGCAAAAGTGAACCCAGAGTGGAAAGAGAAGATTGGCGCAGGTTCTACCGTGAACTGGCCAACCGGTCTGGGCGGTAAAGGTAACGATGGTATCGCGGCGTTCGTACAGCGTCTGCCTGGTTCTATCGGTTACGTAGAATACGCGTATGCCAAGCAAAACAACCTGGCTTACACCAAACTGATTTCTGCCGATGGCAAAGCGGTTAGCCCGACTGGCGCAAGCTTCAGCAACGCGGCTAAAGAGATCGACTGGAGCAAGTCTTTCGCTCAGGATCTGACTAACCAAAAAGGCGCTGATGCGTGGCCGATCACCTCAACTACGTTCATCCTGGTTCACACCAAACAGGAAAAACCTGAGCAGGGCGCTGAAGTGTTGAAATTCTTCGACTGGGCGTTCAAGAAAGGCGGTGAGCAAGCTGAAGCGCTGGATTACGCCACACTGCCAAAAGAAGTGGTTGAGCAAATCCGTGCTGCCTGGAAAACTCAGGTAAAAGACAGCAGCGGTAAAGCACTGTATTAATTATTGTATCGACACATCGTGTTGATAACCGGAGCCTGATGAGGCTGTCAGGTTCTGGGAAATACGTAGTGGAATAACAAGTCGTATCGGGGCGGAGAGGTGATAGTAACCTCTCTGCCTTCAATAGCTTATCAAATGTAGTTAAAACGAGAAGAGAGACGTATGGCGGAGTACAAGCCAACTATCAAAGCCCCGGGAAAGTATGGCGATATCCTCTTCAGCACGCTGGTAAAACTGGCGGCGCTGGTTACGCTACTGCTATTGGGTGGCATCATTGTTTCCCTGATTGTGGCGTCCTGGCCTAGCATCGAGAAGTTCGGTTTTGCCTTCTTGTGGACGAAAGAGTGGGATGCGCCCGCAGAGCAGTTTGGTGCACTGGTTCCGATTTACGGCACTATCGTTACCTCACTGATTGCACTGATTATTGCGATTCCGATTAGCTTCGGTATTGCGCTATTTCTGACAGAACTGGCACCAGCCTGGTTGAAACGTCCGCTTGGCGTGGCGATTGAATTGCTGGCGGCCATACCGAGTATTGTTTACGGCATGTGGGGGCTGTTCATTTTCGCTCCGCTGTTTGCCAAATACTTCCAACAGCCGGTAGGCAATGTCCTGTCTGGTATTCCTATTGTTGGCTCGCTGTTCTCCGGCCCGGCATTCGGGATCGGTATTCTGGCGGCCGGCGTCATTCTGGCCATCATGATTATCCCGTACATTGCGGCGGTGATGCGTGACGTGTTTGAGCAAACGCCGGTGATGATGAAAGAGTCCGCTTACGGCATTGGCTGTACGACGTGGGAAGTCATCTGGCGCATTGTGCTGCCTTACACCAAAAACGGTGTGATCGGCGGGGTGATGTTGGGACTGGGACGCGCGCTGGGGGAAACCATGGCGGTGACCTTTATCATCGGTAACACCTACCAGCTCGACAGCGCGTCGCTGTATATGCCTGGCAATAGTATTACCTCTGCGCTGGCGAACGAATTCGCCGAAGCGGAATCCGGTCTGCACACGGCGGCACTGATGGAGCTGGGGCTGATTCTGTTTGTGATTACCTTTATTGTTCTGGCATGTTCAAAGCTGATGGTTATGCGTCTGGCAAAAAATGAGGGGGCGCGCTAATGGCTACATTAGGCATAGAGCAAGAAGCCGCACTGGCACGCTCGCGGCGTAAAATGCAGGCCTGGCGTCGCCAGAAAAACCGTATTGCGCTGTTCTTATCCATGTCCACGATGGCATTTGGCCTGTTCTGGCTGGTCTGGATCCTGTTTTCAACCGTGACCCGAGGCGTGGATGGCATGTCTCTGGCGTTATTTACCGAAATGACGCCGCCGCCGAATACGGCGGGTGGCGGGTTGGCGAATGCCATCGTCGGGAGCGGATTGCTGATTCTGTGGGCAACGCTGCTGGGGACGCCGCTGGGGATTATGGCGGGCATCTATCTGGCGGAATACGGTCGTAAATCCTGGATTGCCGAAGTGATTCGTTTCATCAACGACATTCTGCTGTCTGCACCATCGATTGTGGTGGGGCTGTTTGTCTACACGCTCGTCGTAGCAAAGATGCAGCACTTCTCCGGCTGGGCGGGTGTGATTGCGCTGGCGCTGTTGCAGGTGCCGATTGTGATTCGTACCACCGAGAACATGCTAAAACTGGTGCCGGATAGCCTGCGTGAAGCGGCTTATGCGCTGGGTACGCCGAAATGGAAAATGATTTCTGCGATTACGTTGAAGGCATCGGTATCGGGCATCATCACCGGGGTGCTGCTGGCTATCGCGCGTATTGCCGGGGAAACCGCACCGCTGCTGTTTACGTCGCTGTCGAATCAGTTCTGGAGCACGGATCTGATGCATCCGATTGCTAACCTGCCTGTCACCATATTCAAGTTCGCCATGAGCCCGTTTGTGGAGTGGCAACAGCTGGCCTGGGCGGGTGTACTGCTGATTACGCTGTGTGTGCTGCTGCTGAATATTCTGGCGCGCGTTATTTTCTCTGCCAAGAAGCACTAATTCGCTAAGAAATAGTCGTTTTCTGAGAAACATTAAATAAATTCAAGGCGCTGCCAGGCAGCGCCAGGAAAAAGAGAGAAGTCTTGATGAGTATGGCTACTGAGACATCCAACAAAATCCAGGTACGCGATCTGAATTTCTATTACGGAAAATTCCACGCGTTGAAAAACATTACGCTGGATATTGCCGCGAATCAGGTTACCGCGTTTATCGGCCCGTCCGGCTGTGGTAAATCCACGCTGCTGCGTACGCTGAACAAAATGTATCAGCTCTATCCTGAGCAGCGCGCCGAAGGCGACATTCTGCTGGATGGCAATAACATCCTGACGGATAAGCAAGATATCGCGCTGCTGCGCGCCAAAGTCGGCATGGTGTTCCAGAAACCGACGCCGTTCCCGATGTCCATTTATGACAACATCGCGTTTGGTGTGCGTCTGTTTGAAAAGCTGTCTCGTACCGATATGGATGAGCGTGTCCAGTGGGCGTTGACTAAAGCGGCGCTGTGGCAAGAGACGAAAGATAAGCTGCATCAGAGCGGCTATAGCCTGTCCGGTGGTCAACAGCAGCGTTTGTGTATTGCGCGCGGTATCGCGATTCGCCCGGATGTCCTGCTGCTGGATGAACCGTGCTCTGCGCTCGACCCGATTTCTACCGGCCGTATTGAAGAGCTGATCTCCGAGCTGAAAAAAGACTACACCGTGGTCATCGTGACGCACAACATGCAGCAGGCCGCGCGTTGTTCAGATCATACGGCGTTTATGTATTTGGGTGAGCTGATTGAGTTCAGCGATACTGATACCCTGTTTACTGCCCCACGGCAGAAACAGACTGAAGATTACATCACCGGCCGTTACGGTTGATTAGGAAGCATCATGGATAATCTGAATCTGAACAAACACATTTCCGGTCAGTTTAACGCCGAACTGGAACACATCCGCACGCAGGTCCTGACCATGGGCGGGCTGGTGGAGCAACAGCTGAGTGACGCGATTACCGCGATGCATAATCAGGATGCGGAGCTGGCTCAGCAGGTTATTGAAGGCGATGCCAAAGTTAACCTGATGGAAGTGGCGATTGATGAGGCCTGCGTGCGCATTATTGCGAAGCGTCAGCCCACCGCCAGCGATCTGCGTCTGGTGATGGCGATCATCAAAACCATTTCCGAACTGGAACGTATCGGTGACGTGGCGGATAAAATCTGTCGCACCGCGCTGGAGAAATTCTCCCATCAGCATCAGCCGCTGCTGGTGAGTCTGGAGTCATTAGGGCGCCATACCGTGCAGATGCTGCATGACGTGCTGGATGCGTTTGCCCGCATGGATCTGGACGAAGCGATTCGTATTTATCGCGAAGACAAAAAAGTGGATAAAGAGTACGAAGGGATTGTGCGTCAACTGATGACCCACATGATGGAAGATCCTCGCACCATCCCAAGCGTACTGACGGCGTTGTTCTGCGCCCGTTCTATCGAGCGTATCGGTGACCGTTGCCAGAACATCTGCGAATTTATCTTCTATTTCGTCAAAGGTCAGGATTTCCGCCACCTCGGCGGCGATGCGCTGGAAAAGCTGCTGGCGCAGAAAGATAAAAAAGCGGAAGAGTAAGCTCGTTTTTGTGCTTATCGTGACAACGCCCTGCTCGCAGGGCGTTATTTTTTATCAGGATAGTGAATCAGGTCGTGGAAGCGCGCCGTGATATCGGCAGGGTTGTGGTAGCGGTGTTCTCTGTCGGCGGCAAAGCGTAGAGCATCCCCGGCGGACAATACATGCGTCTGCCCATCAACAGTCATCTCCAGTTGCCCCTCCAGCACAATAATATGCTCGATCACCCCGCTTTCATGCGCCGATGAGGTGCTGCTGGCACCCGCCGCCAGCTCAATAACCAACATATCAAAACGCAGTTTTTCGTCGAAGGGGAAGAGGGGAACCACGTGCATTCCCGCTTCGTTTTCCTTGAGTGACGACCCCACACCCGAGCGATAGGTCACGTCTTCATCCGCGAGCGTCGGTTCGATAAAGGTAGAGAATGCCACATTCATGCCGGTCGCAATTTTCCACAGCGTGGCGACCGTCGGGCTGGATTCACCGCGCTCGATCTGGCCGAGCATTGCTTTGCTCACGCCCGTCTCTTCTGCCGCACGCGTGAGGCTCCAGTCTTTATCTTGTCTTAACGTTTTCAACGTATTGCCAATACGGCGGGTTAGCTCATCAGACATCAATATTAGCTCCTGCTTGTGCGTTATAGCGCACGCTGCTATGTTAGCGCTTCCTGTGCGTTATAGCGCACGATAAGAGTGAAGGTATACCATGCCTGCGTCATTTGCGCTAAAAGATGTCACCTTTTCGACCCTCATCGCAGGTTTTGTTGCGGTGCTGGTGGGCTACACCAGTTCAGCCGCCATCATTTTTCAGGCAGCGGAAGCGGCGGGTGCCAGCGCGGTGCAGATCGGCGGCTGGTTAAGCATGCTGGGGATTGCTCAAGGGCTGGCGTCGATTAGCCTGTCGCTATACTACCGTGCGCCGATACTGGCGGCCTGGTCAACGCCGGGGACGGCGCTGCTGGTTACCAGCCTGCCGGGTACAACGCTCAATGAGGCGATCGGCGTGTTCCTGTTTGCTTCCGCGCTTATCTTTATTTGTGGGATCACCGGTCTTTTTGCCCGACTGATGAACGTCATTCCGCAGGCCATTTCTGCCGCGATGCTGGCGGGGATTTTGCTGCGCTTTGGCGCGGATGCCTTTCTTTCCCTGCAACAGGATTTCTGGCTGGCTTTTGCGATGTGCGTAACCTATTTGCTCAGCCGTCGGCTGCTGCCGCGCTTTGCCATTGTGCTGACACTGCTTGCTGGCCTGCTACTGGCTCTATTTCGTGGGCAAATTGCGGTTTCTGATTCGCCGCTGGTGTTCGCTGTACCTGAACTCATTACACCGCATTTTTCGTGGGCGTCTCTGCTGGGCGTTGGCATTCCATTCTTCATTGTCACCATGGCATCACAAAACGCACCGGGCGTTGCCACGCTGAAAGCGGCGGGCTATCAGGTTCCTATCTCACCGCTGATTACCGTTACGGCATTAATCGCGCTGATTTTGACGCCGTTCGGTGGTTTTTCCGTGTGTATCGCCGCGATTACCGCCGCGATCTGCATGGGACCGGATGTGCATCCCGATCCGAAGAAACGCTACCTGGCCGCTGTCGCTGCCGGTGGCTTTTATCTGCTGGCGGGCGTTTTTGGCGGATCAATCGGTCAGCTTTTCACGGCGCTGCCGCAGCCGCTGATTCACGCTATCGCCGGTTTGGCACTGCTCAGCACCATTTCAGGCAGCCTGTATCGTGCTCTGTTGGATGAAAAGCAGCGCGATGCCGCGGTCGTTACTTTCCTGATCACCGCCTCTGGGCTGACGCTGTGGGGAATCGGTGCGGCATTTTGGGGGCTAATTGGGGGGATGATGGCCTGGTTGGTGCTGTCCGGGGGGAAAGCGACGCCACGCTGATGGCATCAGGAATACAGGCGAGCGCTTATCTTAAATTAATCCTCAACGAATAAGAGAACGCCGTTTTTTCGGCGTCGCGATTTTAGTTTCATTGATGAATGTCCCGCTACGATTTCGTCATCTTAATCATGGTGACATTCATGGACATTACTTCTACACAATCACTTGGCAATACGAAAACCCAGTTTCGGGCCGCATTTTCCCTGTTGCTGGCATTGGCAACGGGTAAACACAAGCCGGATCGGCGCTGGGAGAGCCTCCAGTGGCGTATGAAATATACATCCCGAGTGATGCTTCACCCGCTGCTGACCATGAAATGGCTCAGTTTTATCGTCGATTATCCCGTACAGGATATTTTTCAACGTGACGGAAATGAGCTGTACAGTAAGCTCCAGCGCCCCTACCTGATGGCGTCGCTACCGACACATCAAACCTGTACGGCCTTAATGGATCATTACTGCTTTATTCGAACGTTGCCGTTACACCGCCAGCGTTTGTTATATAGCCAGAACGGGGGCGGTAACGTGCTGGCCAGTTTTCAGGGAAAAAGCGGTGAAAATTACACGCTTCGCCTGATGACTAACGATCAAATGTGTAAGGAAGGTGAGCTCTCCCTACAGCTTGAGAACAGCGAGCACGTTTTGGCACAGATGACGTTCTCCATCCTGCGCATTGAAGGGGAAATGAGCCTGTTTGTCGGTGGGATTCAGGGACCGGATGCACAAACGCCGCATCAGGTTATTCAGAGCGCGACGCGAGATTGCCATAGTCTGTTTCCCAAACGTATTCTTCTGGAAAGCCTGATTAACCTGGCCTGTAACCTTAATTTGGCGCACGTTATCGTGGTCAGTAACGAAACGCATATCTATAAACACTGGCGCTATCGCAGTAAGAAACGCCATGTTTTTCTGGCCGACTACAATGCGTTCCTTTTCGCTCATGGCGGTCAACTGCGGCCTGATGGCAACATTGCGCTGCCGTTATCGCTTCCGAGAAAGTCTGAACAGGACATACCCAGCCGCAAGAGGGCAGAATATCGCCGACGCTATGCGCTCTTTGATGAGGTAGCCTGCCAGATTAATGACGTACTCGCCGGTAGTCCGCCGCTTTCCACCAATCTACCTAGCCGTACCTGAATCAGGATAATCTGCCAGAATACCGAAGTAACATAAGGTTATATTATAGCTATTTATGTTATTTCCCGCGTTTTCGCCCTGCTGATAGCCTGCGGTTAATACAGCAATAATTAAGGGGCAGGGAATGAAAAAGCAGATTTTGACAGTGACTTTATTGGCCGGATTGGCTTCCATTTCTGGTGCTGCACAGGCCGATAAATTAGATGATATTCAGAAGGCGGGCGTGGTGAAAATTGCCGTCTTCGACAGCAATCCGCCGTTTGGCTATGTCGATCCGCAGAGCAAAAAGCTGGTGGGTTATGACGTAGATATCGCCGAGGCGATTGGTAAGGCGCTGGGCGTGAAGGTGGAGCTGCGCGCGACCAACCCAGCGAACCGTATTCCTTTGTTAAGCTCGCAGAAAGTCGATCTGATCGCCGCGAACTTCACCATTACCGATGAGCGTGCCAAGCAGGTTAACTTTAGTATTCCTTACTTCGCGACCGGGCAAAAATTCATCGCCCGTAAAGGCGTGCTGAAAACGCCGGAAGACATCAAAACGCTGCGTATTGGCGCGGATAAAGGCACCGTGCAGGAAATTACCCTACGCGAGCATTACCCGACGGCTAAAGTGATTTCCTACGACGATACGCCGCTGGCCTTCGCCGCGCTGCGTAACGGCAACGTTCAGGCCATCACGCAGGATGATGCCAAACTGGTCGGCCTACTGGCTAACGTGCCTGATGCACAGAAGGCTGAGTTTGAAATCTCTCCGTTCAGCATTACCAAAGAGTATCAGGGTGTTGGGATTCCGAAGGGTGAAGAACGTCTGACGGCGAAAATTAACGACACGCTGATTAATCTGGAAAAACAGGGTGAAGCGAAGACGATTTACGATCGCTGGTTTGGGCCGAGCACGAAGTCATCCCAGCCGCGCGGCGATTTCACCTTTGCCCCGTTGGATCAACAACCTAAATCCTGATAGCTGACGCCTTCAGTATTATGATCCCAGCCCTCTGCAATACAATGCAGAGGGCATTTCTATTTGTACTTCGTAATAATGACAAAGAGAGATAAAACGCATGGATACGGCGCTGCAATCGCTTGAATCGTGGCTGTTGGCTCCTCAATACCTCCTCTGGCTGTGGCACGGTTTCCTGATCACGCTGGGTATTTCCCTGAGTACGATCGTTCTGTCTATGGTGCTGGGCTTTCTGTTGGCAGCGGCCAGAGACAGCCAGATTCGGCTGCTGAGCGGCGTTGTGGTGGCCTATAGCTCGCTATTTCGTAATACGCCGCTGCTGGTGCAGCTGTTTTTCTGGTATTTCGGGGCCGGGCAGCTTTTTCCCTCAGCGATGATGCAATGGCTGAACACCCCGCATGCTCTTTCCCTGTTGGGCACGACATTAGCGTGGCCTTCTTTTGAGTTTCTGGCGGGTTTAGCTGGGTTGACGCTCTACTCCAGCGCGTTTATTGCGGAGGAAATCCGCTCCGGTGTTCGCGGCGTAGCACGCGGGCAGAAGTACGCGGCGCATGCTCTGGGGTTAACCGGCTGGCAATCCATGCGTTATGTGGTGTTGCCACAGGCGCTAAAAATCGCCCTGCCGCCGCTGCTTGGTCAATACATGAATATCGTTAAGAACTCGTCGTTGACGATGGCGATTGGCGTCGCTGAATTGTCCTACGCGTCGCGTCAGGTGGAGACGGAAACCTTGCGCACGTTTCAGGCATTTGGCGTAGCGACGGTGTTGTACATCGTGATTATTGCTGTGATGGAAGGCTGGGGCATGTGGCGTCAGCAGCGTAGTCTGGCGGAGAGACACTAAGATGGATTTTACCGTTATCACCGATAACATCGACTATTTGATGTGGGGTACGTTCCCAGATGGTCCGCTGGGTGGCGCGGCGTTGACGCTGGTGATGAGCCTGCTGGCTGGCGTAGCTTCTGCCATCTTGGGTACGATTTTGGGCGTGGCGCTGGCGATGTCCCGGGGATGGTGGAGTGCGCTGTTGGCGATGGTGCTGGGGTTCTTCCGGGCGATTCCCGTCATCATGCTGATTTTCTGGACCTACTTTCTGCTGCCGATCGTTTTTGGCGTCGATATCCCTGAAATTACGACTGTGGTGTGTGCGCTGGCGCTGATCGCCTCGGCGTATCTCGCGCATGGCGTGAAGGCGGGCATTGTCGCCATTGGGCGCGGTCAGTGGCAGGCTGGACTCTCATTGGGCTTAAGCCGCTGGCAGGTGTTGTGGCAGATTGTCCTGCCGCAGGCGCTGAGGATGATGGTGCCCTCCTTCATTAATCAGTGGATTTCCCTGATTAAAGATACGTCGCTGGCCTACATTGTTGGCGTCGGCGAACTGACATTTCTCGCTACGCAGGTCAATAACCGCAGCATGGTCTACCCGATGGAAGTTTTCCTATTTGTTGCGCTGGTCTACTTTGTGTTTTGCCTGTCGCTGGAGCTGCTGGCGAACGGGGTTAACGCCCGTTTTAGCCAGCAGGAAAAGCAGCCGAAGCGCCGTTTGCTGTGGTGGCGGAATAAGCCAGCCTGAGGGGCGGCTACTACGCCGTGATATTCCAGCCTTTTTCGCGCCAGATTTGCGGTAGTTCGCGCATGTCATCGAACATCGTGACCAGCGGGTGATGGATTGGCTGGTTGTGGGGATCGGCGCAGTAATAGAACACTGGAATGCCCGCAGCGATACCAGCCTGTACGCCAGCGGCGGAATCTTCAACCAGAATGCAGTGCTCGATAGGAAGCTGTAACTGCTCGGCGGCGTGATACAGCACTGCTGGATCGGGCTTCCATTTTTTCAGATCGTAGCCGCTGTAGAGATGGTCACCAAACAGATCGAGCATATGCGTCAGGCCGAGCGAATGCTGCATCTTGCTGACCGGACCATTGGACACCACGGCCATCGGGACAGTAATCGACTGCACTAACTCACGTGCACCCTCGATAGGTTGCAGGAATTCATCAAACAGACGTTTCACCTCTTGCCGGAAATGACGCTCCGCATCGTCTACCGATACGGTTAAGCCATGCTGCTGGCTGATGCGGGCAATAATCTCGTACAGCTTCACGCCCTTGTAGGTTTTTATCACCTCCTCCAGCGATAAGTTCACCCCATACGGGATGAAGATATTCACATAAGCCTGGCAACACAGCACTTCGCTATCAACCAGCGTGCCATCACAGTCGAAGAAGACGCATTCAATACGGGGCATGACCAATCCTTATCGATGAAATAAAAGATGAAGTCCTTACTTTAACCAATTGACCCAATATTGCGACCTATACTCGTCATACTTCAAGTTGCATGTGCGTTGGCTGCATTCAGTCACCCGAATCACTTACCTAAGTAAGCTCATCGGGATTCCTTCCCTTGCCGCCTTCCTGAAACTCGAAGTATTTAGAGTATATAAATCATTTTTAGCGCTATCTTGCGTAAAATCGGGGGGATTTAACCGAGAGAAAACGATGACGTTAATAGGTTCTTCTTATTCGATGAAAAAAAACGTGGGATCAACGTAAAAACGCCGCATTTTGTTATAGGATACCCGACGACAGTTATTCCCTTCTTTGGATTGTTACTCATGAATAAATCACAACCCGGTCTTGCTACCGAGCAAGGCCTGCTGGAGCGCGTGTTTAAACTTAAACAACACGGCACGACAGCACGTACGGAAACGATTGCCGGTTTCACGACGTTTTTGACGATGGTTTACATCGTTTTTGTTAACCCGCAGATTCTGGGTGTGGCGGGGATGGATACCAAAGCGGTCTTTGTGACCACCTGTCTGATTGCGGCATTCGGCAGCATTTTGATGGGGCTGCTGGCTAACCTGCCTGTGGCGCTGGCACCTGCAATGGGGCTGAATGCGTTTTTCGCTTTTGTCGTCGTCGGTGCGATGGGTCTGCCATGGCAGGTTGCGATGGGTGCTATTTTCTGGGGCGCAATCGGTTTCCTGTTGCTGACTATCTTCCAGATTCGCTATTGGATGATCGCCAATATCCCGCTTAGCCTGCGTTTGGGTATTGCCAGCGGTATCGGGTTGTTCATTGCCATGATGGGCCTGAAAAACGCTGGTATTATCGTTCCTAACCCTGAAACACTGGTGACGATTGGTAATCTGACGTCACACAGCGTGCTGTTGGGCGCTCTGGGCTTTTTCATTATTGTCGCACTCGCTTCACGTAATATTCACGCTGCGGTACTGATCTCCATCGTCGTGACCACCTCGATTGGCCTGCTGCTGGGCGATGTGACGTATTCTGGCGTGTTCTCCATGCCGCCGAGCGTCATGTCGGTGGTGGGTCAGGTTGATCTGGCTGGGGCGCTGAACCTCGGGATGTCTGGCATTATTTTCTCCTTCATGCTGGTTAACCTGTTTGACTCCTCTGGTACGCTGATTGGCGTGACGGATAAAGCCGGTCTGGTTGATGCACGCGGTAAATTCCCACGCATGAAGCAGGCGCTGTATGTCGATAGCGTTAGCTCTGTGGCCGGTTCATTTATCGGGACATCCTCCGTTACCGCATATATTGAAAGCTCTTCTGGCGTGTCCGTGGGCGGACGTACCGGCCTGACGGCCGTGGTTGTGGGGCTGCTGTTCCTGCTGGTTATCTTCCTGTCACCGCTGGCGGGGATGGTGCCTGCCTATGCGGCTGCTGGCGCACTGATTTACGTGGGCGTATTGATGACGTCCAGTCTGGCGCGCGTGAAGTGGGATGACTTGACGGAAGCCGTTCCGGCCTTTATTACCGCGGTGATGATGCCGTTCAGCTTCTCTATTACTGAAGGGATCGCGCTGGGCTTCATTTCTTACTGCGTGATGAAGCTGGCGACGGGCCGCTGGCGTGAAATCAGCCCTTGCGTGGTCGTGGTTGCGCTGTTGTTCCTGCTGAAAATCGTGTTTATCGACGGGCATTAATCTGTTCGTGGCTCCGGGGTTTTCCCGGAGCCTCAGCCGGCGACAAGGCGGTTGGCTACTGTGAGGCGGTAGAGGTGGCTTTTTCTATCGTATGGCTGGTTAATTTCATATAGCGTACAGACTGGCGCTGCTGCTGTAGAATTTCCCCCGACTTTCTCATGCCCGTTGCCGACGTGTATTTCCACATGATCAATCGGTTAAGTGTGGGGATATGGGCACAGGCCCAGGCAAGGTAATCATCAACATCGCTCATCACTTCTACGGCGGGGGTGCAGGTTGAACGCAGCCTGCCAGAGGCGGGGTGGAGTTTCAGGTTATTGGGAGGGTGGCTGTTCACGCCAGGGATCTTCATCAATGACTGGCGGATGGTGCACAGCTGCGTTGCTGCTTCCAGCGGATCGCGCTGCGCGTCGATCCACGCCTGTTCGGCCTGTGTCTGCGCCTGCATCTGTGGGACGACCTGATTTGTTGGCCTGACATGAACGATTTCGATATCCATACCGACGCTGCCTTCTTCGCTCAGGAGGATGGCGATAGTATTGCCTGCATAGCCGATGCTGAAATTGGGCATATTGGGATCGGCAAAATAAGGGCGTCCTTCAGGGGACACGAGTAGCGTGGGCAACAGCGGATAGCCGAAAAAATAGAACATCATCTCAGCCAGCAGCACCCGACTCTTCAGATAACGCTCGCGGCGTTTGGCTGAAAAACCTTGTGTTGATGAGATGAGCCTATCGGGCAGTCTTTGTAAGTCAGGAAGCGCTTCCGTGCTTGTCCACCTGACAAAATGGCAGGTCATTGTTCACTCCGTGATCGTGATAAAAGATGGGAACCTATCAGGCATTACCAATGCATATTATCAGACTAATATGTGATCTAAAGAAAAATCGATGGATAAATCGGCGATAATTATTAATTAGGCACACCGAATTTTCTGCATCGTATGTTTTGTGGCGATCCTTCCCTGTTCGCCACCTTCCAGTCTGTTTTAATGGCTCGGCCATCCCAGTGCGGAACGCCGCTGTTTTTCCAGCGTCTGCTTGCGCAACTCATCCGCTGTCACTAATCGCAGCGCCGATGTCGGACAAACGCTGACGCAGGAAGGGCTCTGGGCGACATCCACGCATAAATCACATTTGTGAACCTCGCTTTGCGTGAGGTGCGCTTCCCCATCGTCATTCGACGCTTTTGTCACCACATTGATGGCCCCGAAAGGACAGGCGACGACGCAGCTTTTGCAGCCGATGCAGCGGGACTGAATAACCTGGATGCTATCCCGATCGCGCACCAGCGCGTCATTCGGGCATACGCTGGCACAGGGGGCGTTCTCACACTGACGGCAAAGAACGGGAACGCTGACGCTGGCGCTTTTAACGACCTTCAGGCGGGGAAAGAAGTGAGAAGGCCGCAGCTGTGCACTTTGACCCCCGCTATGGGCTACCGCGCAGGCGATCTCACAAGTCCGGCAGCCGATACATTTTTCTGCTTCGGCGATAACAAATTGATTCATGAGCGGAGCTCCTCGCGGGTTGCGTTCATTTCAGGGCGCTGCGGGTGTGCGGGAATAGCTCCCGTGATGGCGGTCAGCCCCATCGTCGCAATCATGCCCAATGCGGCTTTGCGCCCGTCGGCAATCGCGGTAACGACCAGATCGGCACCGCGTACGGCATCACCCCCGGCAAAAATACGCGGATGGTTGGTCTGGCAAGGTATCTGACTATCAAGCGGGGCGGTGATGTATCCCCAGTTATCCAGACCGATGTCGGCATCTTCCAGCCACGGCATGCTGTGTGACTGAAAGCCAAATGCCGTTATCACGGCTTCCGCGGGCTGCACGAATTCTGAACCAGGAATCGGGCGCGGGCGACGACGGCCGCTGGCGTCAGGTTCGCCCAGTTCGGTGCGAATCAGACTAATGCCGCACACTTCGCCCTGTTCATTGAGGCAGATTTTTTGCGGCTGGACGTTAAACAGGAACTCAACGCCTTCTTCGCGGGAGTTTTTCACCTCTTTTTTCGAGCCGGGCATGTTGGCTTCATCACGGCGATACGCACAGGTGACGGATACCGCGCCTTGCCGAACGGATGTACGCAGGCAGTCCATCGCGGTATCCCCACCGCCGAGCACCACGACGCGTTTGCCTGCCATCGAGATATAAGGCTCATCCTCTAATTCCGGTAGCCCCATGACGTGTTTGGTATTGGCGATCAGAAACGGTAGCGCATCGAAGACACCAGGAGCCTCTTCATTATCAATGTTGGCCTTCATGGAGCGGTAGGTGCCTACGCCGAGGAACACGGTGTCATAGTCATCCAGCAGCTGAGCCAGAGAAATATCTTTCCCCACTTCGGTATTCAGCTGGAACTCGATTCCCATGGCGCTGAACACTTCACGACGATGGATCAGGACGTCTTTATCCAGCTTGAACGACGGAATCCCGAACGTGAGCAGCCCCCCAATTTCCGGGTGACGATCGAACACCACGGCCTGCACACCGTTGCGGGCTAGCACATCGGCACAGGCTAGCCCTGCTGGGCCAGCACCGACGATCGCCGCGCGTTTGCCGCTGGGAACAACATGCGTCATATCGGGCGACCAGCCCATTTCTATCGCAGTGTCGGTAATGTAGCGTTCAACGTTACCGATGGTAATCGCACCGTACTCCTTGCCCAGCGTACAGGCTCCTTCGCATAGCCGATCCTGCGGGCACACTCGGCCACAGATTTCCGGCAGGCTGCTGGTTTGGTGCGATAGCTCTACGGCTTCAAGAATGCGTCCCTGTTTTGCCAGACTCAGCAGTTCGGGAATATTGTTATGTAGCGGGCAGGTCCACTCGCAGATCGCGCGTTTGCCGCAAGAAAGGCAGCGATCTGCCTGATCTTCTGTCTGCTGCATGGAGAAGCCATGATAGATTTCATCAAACGTGGAGATTCTCTGGGCCAGTGGCTTTTTCTCGGCATCCCGGCGCGGCCAGTTTTTTCTTTTGCTGAGCGGATGGGTTGTCAGCGTTTTCAGCACGGGCGTTTCACGCTGCCAGTGAGCGGAGGAACGCAGCGCCATTACCTGCTGTTTCTCCTGACGGCGGGCCGCTAACGTTTGCTCGCTGACGAGCTGTAAGGCCTGAGTTGGACAGGCTTCTACGCACGCTTGCCCTTCTGGACGATCGGCGCAGAGATCGCATTTGTGGGCGATGGTGCTGTTGTCCACAGGGCTTGTCACCATGGACATCGCGCCGAACGGGCAAGCCAGTACACAGCTTTTGCAGCCGATGCACTTTTCCTGAACGAGCTGAATGCTATTGTCTTTTCTGATCAAGGCCTGTGTTGGGCACACGCTGGCGCAGGGGGCATCTTCACAATGACGGCAGGTCACGGCAGCCCGCAGCGTTGGCGTATTGAATGCTTTTATTCTGGGCTGAAACACCGCTGCACTATCTGGATAGCGCTCGTCATTGTGTGAAATGACACAGGCGATTTCGCATGCATGGCATCCCATACAGTCTTGAGTACTGGCAATAACAAATCGGTTCATTACCTTTTCCCACTCTGGATCCCTCGATCGTGGCCTTTATCCTAATAGTTGGATAACCCCCTGACTTTGATATAGAGCAGGTAAAAAGTCGGTTAATGTTAAATCTCACACGTGTTACTAATAAAATTATTGAATCGTTTCAGTAGGTTGTAATGTTATGCGAAAGTAATGGTCTGGTTGCATATAACCTTGTTTTTTGTCTGGTTTACAGTGGTTTATCTCGGGTAAAAATTCTGGTTTTCATTATTTTTGTTAATTTCCTCATGAAATAACTCGTTACTTTTCCTTACGCCCCTCATAATGTTGGGCGCTATTTGCATGCATCAAAACAATGTTGCAGCTAAATAACGCGTTTACGGCATTTTCATTATGAATCAATAACAGAGCGTTGCTCAGGTTAATGGATTGTCACTAAGGGATAGTGTTATGAATAAAAAAGTCGTTCTTTGTTCTGTATTCATGTCAGCTGCGCTATTGAGCGGATGTGCCACAGAGTCTTCCCGTACCGTAGAAGCACAAAAAGTGACTTCTTACAGTACGCCTTATCAGGGCGTTCGCAGCCCGATTTCCGTCGGAAAATTTGAAAACCGCTCTAACTACATGAACGGTATTTTTTCTGATGGTGTTGACCGCTTAGGTAATCAATCCAAGACCATTCTTGTTAGCCATCTTCAGCAGAGTGGCCGCTTTAACGTGTTGGATCGCACCAATATGGAAGAGCTGAAAGCAGAAGCGGGTATTAAAGGGCAAACGCAGACGCTGAAAGGCGCTACCTATGTTGTTACCGGCGATGTGACCGAGTTTGGTCGCAAAGAAGTGGGTGACCATCAGCTGTGGGGCATCCTGGGCCGCGGTAAAACACAGGTTGCTTACGCAAAAACCACGTTGAACATCGTGAACGTGCAAACGTCTGAAGTGGTGTATTCCGTACAGGGTGCGGGTGAGTACACCTTGTCCAACCGTGAAATTATCGGTTTTGGCGGCACGGCCAGCTATGACTCGACGCTGAACGGTAAAGTGCTGGATTTGGCGATTCGTGAAGCCGTCAATAATCTGGTTGCAGGAATTGAAAGCGGTGCCTGGCGCCCAGCGAACTAATGGAATAGGAATATAACCATGTTATCTCATAAGAAAATTGTCCTGCTACTGGCAGCGACAGTATTAGCAGGCTGTGCGTCCCAGCCAAAAACCATTTACAGCTGGGATAAATACCAGCCGGCTCTTTACGATTATTATCAACAGGATAAAGTCGGCCCAGAGCAGCAGATTCTTGCTTTGAATGAATCGATCGAAAAAGCGAAAGCCGCCAATAAACCCGTCCCGCCGGGACTCTATGCTCAACTTGGGTTGCTGTACGCCAACACTGGCCGTGATAGCGAAGCTCGCCAACAGTTTGAAACTGAAAAAGCGAAATTCCCTGAATCAGCACCTTTTATGGACTTCCTGTTGAGTAAAAATAAAGGGAGCATTAAATGAATCGTTTCTTAGGATTATGTGGTCTGGTTTTTGCGCTGGTTCTGACCGGCTGTGCTAAACCCGTGCCTTATGACTACACGGCATTTAAGCAGAGCAAGCCTAAGTCCATTCTGGTATTGCCGCCGGTTAACCATTCCCCAGATGTGAAAGCGAGCTATAGCCTGCTTTCTCAGGTCACGTATCCGCTGGCGGAGTCGGGTTATTACGTCTTGCCTGTTGCCGTAGTGGACGAAACGTTCAAACAGAATGGTCTGTCGACCGCGGCGGATATACATGCGCTGAGTACGGCGAAGCTGCATCAAATCTTTGGTGCTGATGCTGCGCTGTATTTGGACGTAAAAGAGTACGGCACGTCATACATCGTGATTAATAGCGAAACCCGCGTTTCTGCGGATGCGCGTCTGGTAGATCTGCGTACCGGAAAACTGTTGTGGAGCGGAAGCGCAACGGCGTCCAGCAACGAACAGCAGTCAAATTCTAACGGCGGCATCATCGGTATTCTGGTGCAGGCTGCGGTGAATCAAATCGCGGACACGATCTCCGACAAAGGCCACGATGTTGCTGGCGTGACCAGCACGCGCCTGCTGGCAGCGGGCCATTCACGCGGTATGCTGTACGGGCCTCGTTCACTGCAATACGGTAAAGAAACCTACTAAGTTTCTTGGTAGTACATCGTTACCTTGCAGTACGTCGTTATAGTGTAAGACGTCGCTACATCATCAACGCCGTTCGTGATTGAACGGCGTTTTTTATTGTCTGAACTGATGAGTTGACGGTGCTATACATCAGCGGCCTGATGACGATGTTGTTTATTATGGCGGGTTGTCCAGACGAAGGCCGCGGTCAGCAGCAGGATCAGCGTGGCTGCGGCCAGCACAATGGAAAAACCCGAATCAAAGGCAGAATGGGCCTGTGTGGTAAGCATCTGCCGCATATTTTCCGGTAAGGATTCAGCAAAAATTAACGCTTCGTCCAGACTGTCATACGCGGTGTCCGGTGCAGCAAACCCAGCGGGCAGCATAAATGTTGCGGAATAAGCGAAAGACAGCAAACTGCCCATCAGCGTCACGCCCGTTGCGCCCCCTAGTTCATAGGACACCTCTTCGATTGACGCCGCCATACCTGCTTTTGACGCTGGCGCAACCTGCATGATGGTGCTCGATGCAGCCGTCATGGTGGAGCCCACGCCTGCGCCAATAACGGTTAGGCTGATGATTTGTATAATGGTAGGCGCATTGTGCAGCAGCAGATAGCTTCCCATTCCCAGCCCCGAAATCAACAGGCCAGCGGCTAGCATTGTCCCGCTATTCACGCGCGGCAGTATCTTTCCGGTTAACGGGCCAGAGATAAAGGACGCCAATGACAGCGGTAAAATGAACAACCCCGCCTGTAACGGAGACAGTCCTACGACGAGCTGCAAGCGCTGGGTGAAAGCCAGCTCCATGCCGATCAAGGCGGCTGCGGCTACGATAGCGGCGGCCACGGCCGCGCTGAAAGGCGGCAGGCGGAAGAGAGAAAAATCGACCAGAGGATGCTTGCTGTTACGCTGACGCCGAACGAACAGAGTAATGAAAGCCACGCCGATGAGCAGAGCGATTAGCGCATCCTCATAAGATGGAACCCGCTTGCCCAGCTCTTTTATGGCATAGGTTACACCAATCAAACCCACCATGATTAATAGAGAACCAATAAAGTCCCAGCGGTGGGAGGCGTTGCCCGGCCGGTGTGGAATCACGGTGATTCCCATGATGAGCGCAAGCAGAACGACCGGTACGTTGATGAGGAAAACCGAGCCCCACCAGAAGTACTCAAGCAGTATTCCGCCCATCACGGGGCCAAACGCCGCGCCACCGGATGCCACCGCAGCCCAGATACCGATCGCCAGTGCGCGTTCCCGTTCATCAGTAAATGTCAGACGAATAATCGACAGTGTGGCGGGCATCATCATTGCGGCACCGATCGCGAGTAGCGCGCGAGCAGCGATAAGCATACTGGGTGTGGGCGAATAGGCGGCAAACAGTGACGCCGCACCAAAGACCACTAGCCCGGAAATAAATAGAGGTTTATGACCCAGCTTATCGCCCAACGTGCCCATCCCCAGCAGTAAACCGGAGGCAACCAGCGCATAGATATTAACGATCCACAGCTTTTCCGATGCAGTAGCGTGCAGGTCGTGAGTCAGTGTCGGGAGTGCGGTGTACAGCACCGTCATGTCGATAACAATCAGGAACAGGGCGCTGGAAACAATGGCCAGGATCAGCCACTTCTTTGGTGATTGCATAGCAGGATCTCTACCTTGAACTTCTATTTTTCGTCTGTTGGATAGCGTTCTGATGATATAGAATTGCTTTTTAAATACAAACGTATTTTAAATTGAGGAAGACATGGGGCGTCATAAGAGCATTAATCGTGCGTGCGTGTTGGATGCGGCGGAGCAGATTGTCCGCACGCAGGGAACGGCTGCACTGACTATCGATGCGGTCGCTAAAGCTGCGGGCGTGACAAAAGGCGGTATTCAGTCGAGTTTCGGGACGAAAGATGAGCTGATTCACGCGATGTATCAGCGCTGGGAAGATGAGTTTGATGAGATGGCCGCCGTGTGCATCGGTACGGATGATAGTCGGGAAGCCAGGGTGCGTGCGCACGTTGATATCACTTATCGGACGGATGCTGCAGAAGGCGATCGAGCGGCGGGCATGATGGCCTCGTTGTTGAATACGCCTGAGCACCTTGCTAGATCGCAGGCGTGGTATGACAGCCAGTTGGCCGGGCTTGACCTGAATTCGCAGGAAGGGCGAGATGCCCGGCTGGCGTTTCTGGCATCCGAAGGGGCATTCCTGCTGCGCTATTTTGGCTTTATGGCGGTCGATGACGAGACCTGGAAAGCCATTTTCTCTGATATTTCCCGCCTGCTACCCGAGCGCACTGCTTCCTGAGTCAGAACCTCTTTTCAGAAGGCGTATTGATTATGGTTCGATGGATGATTGTTCGCCTGACTGCTGCGTCGCCATAATCTTGTCCAGATTCCCTTCGACCCATATCGCCAGCTCTTTTACCCGCACACCTACCTCTTTGCCTAATGGGGTGAGGCTATACTCAACATGTGGCGGGACAACCGGATAGGCCGTTCGCAGGACAAAACCATCACTTTCCAACCATTGCAGGGTCTGCGCCAGCATGCGCTCGCTCACGCCGCCAATCCGTCGACGCAGTTGACTGAAGCGATGCGTATCATCAAGTAATGCGATCAGAATCAGTACGCCCCAGCGGCTGGTGACGTGGTTAAGTATTTGTCGAGACGGACATTTCTCCGCGAAGACATTGCCGGTTGGCAGAATGGGGGGCAATAAATCGATGGGTGTTTTGGGTTGACTCACTATACTTACCTTTATGTATGTACTTACTTAAAGTTAGCTTTGCCGATATTATGCCAGCCACTACCCGCCAATAAAAGACGGTTAATAAAAGACGGCCAATAAAATATGGCCAATAAAAGACAGTCAATAAAAGGAGCTCAAGATGATTGCTATTACTGGTGCATCCGGCCAACTGGGCCGTTTGGTTATCGCACAACTGTTAGAGAAGGTTCCGGCGAGCGACATCGTGGCGCTGGTGCGTGATGTCAATAAAGTTGCCGATCTGTCTGCAAAAGGCGTGCAGGTGAAAGCCGCGGATTACAATCAGCCAGAAGCGCTGGCTTCCGCGCTGCAAGGTGTGGATAAGGTGCTGCTGATCTCTTCAAGCGAAGTGGGTCAACGTGCGGCACAACACCGCAATGTCATCGAAGCCGCAGCGAAAGCGGGTGTGAAACTGGTCGCGTACACCAGTCTGCTACATGCGGATAAATCGCCTCTGGCGCTGGCGGCAGAACACCGTCAAACGGAGACGTTGCTGAAGGATTCTGGTTTACCGCATGTCCTGCTGCGCAACGGCTGGTATACCGAAAACTATGCGGCCAGCATCCCTGCGGCGCTGAAACACGGTGTGTTTATCGGTAGCGCGGGCGAAGGCAAAATTACGTCTGCAACCCGTGAAGACTTTGCTGCCGCTGCGGTCGCGGTGCTGACGCAGGAAGGGCAGGCCGGCAAGGTTTACGAACTGGCTGGCGACGAGCCTTACACGCTGGCAGAGCTGGCGGCGGAAGTCAGCAAACAGTCTGGCAAAAATATCGGTTATCAAAATCTGTCCGAAGCGGAGTTTGCCGCTGCGCTGGTTTCAGCCGGGCTACCTGAGGGTTTCGCGCAGATTATTGCGGATTCGGACACTGGTGCATCCAAAGGCGGTCTGTTTGATGACGGTAAGCAACTGAGCCGTCTGATCGGTCGCCCAACCACGCCGCTGTCAGCCGTCGTGAAAGTGACGTTGAAATAACACTTAAAAAGTAACGCTTAAAAATCGGCCCGGAGATCATTCTGGGCCGCCATCGCTGTGAGTGGGCCTTTTGGTGCAGTGAAAGAGCAATCAAGCGGTTTATATGCGCAAACGCTTTTATCACGCTGGCGTACTTGCAATACCTCAGCGAACAGCGTTGAAAAGATGCGAAAAGTGGTACCTATGCGAACGAAATCACGATTCCGACGCTGATTGTCACCGGTGAACAAGCCCACTCACGCTATTTTGCGGAAGATGCCTACAAATTAGTTGGCAGCACGCGTAAAGAGCTGGTGGTTGTACCGAATGCCAATCATGTGGATTTGTACGACAATCAGGCAGGCAAAATACCGTTTGATAAGTTTGAGCAATTTTTCAAAACAAGCCTGCGGTAAATACCATCGAGGGTGAGAAAGCGTTAGTGCCAACAATCTCACCCCGCTATACACCGTGTTTCCCTACGGTTCTGTTTGCTGCTTACACGCTTTAGCAGGTAAATACACAATTAACGGCTGTGGCGTGTAATTATTGTTTTACCGGCTAAAGCGTGTAATATTTATTCTACCGCCTATAACCGGTAGAATAAGATGATGAAGATCACCAACAGCAAGCAGCTTAGCAGCTATCTGAAAGATGTTCGTATCACGCAGAAGCTTTCACAAGGGAAAGTGGCCAGTAAAGTGGGTATTCGCCAGGATACGGTATCCAGTTTCGAGCAACATCCTGATTCCACTAAGCTGGAAACCTTCTTTAAAATCCTGTCGGCATTGAATTTAGAACTTACCGTTACGCCCAGGAATGTGGACACCACCAATAACGAAGCCTCTGTTGCATCATCTTGGAAGGAAGAATGGTAATGGCTGCGCTCGATGTTTACATGAACGGCTATCGGGTGGGGATTCTGACCAAAACGGGCAGTGGGACACATCATTTTTCCTATGATGCGAACTGGCTCGGATTGCCGGGGAGTCGCCCCATTTCGCTTTCTATGCCGCTACGTCATCAGCCCTATCAGGGCGATGAAGTTTATAACTTTTTCGACAATCTGTTGCCGGATAACCCGGATATCAGAAGACGGATTGTCGCCAGGCATCATACGGATTCCACTCAGCCGTTTGATCTGCTGGCTAAAGTGGGGCAAGACAGTGTCGGTGCGTTGCAATTAGTGCCGCAGGGTACACCTGTGCACGATATAAAAAAGATCGAATATAAAACCTTATCCGAGCAGCAGCTTGAAAACATACTGACTGGATATTTGTCCGATGCCCCGCTGGGTATGATTGATACTGAAGACGATTTTCGTATCTCTATCGCAGGTGCACAGGAAAAGACGGCGTTGCTGTATCTGGATGATCGCTGGTGCCTACCTCTCAATGCCACACCAACTACCCACATCATCAAGCTACCGATTGGTAAAATCGAGAGTCACTCTTACTCAATTGATATGTCTGACAGCGTTGAAAATGAGTATCTGTGTTTGCTCATTGCCAAGGCATTTGGGTTGCCAGTGCCGCACTGTTTTATGATCAACGCTGGCAAGATAAAGGCGTTGGCGGTGGAGCGTTTTGATCGTAAATACGCCTCGGATGTCAGTTGGATTATGCGGCTACCACAAGAGGATTTTTGTCAGGTATTAAACGTTCCTTCCGCACTGAAATATGAAAATCATGGTGGACCGGGTATTTCCGCCATTATGTCGTTTCTATTGGGTTCGGTTTATCCAGACAGGGATCGTTATCGCTTTATGCAGGCTCAGGTACTGTTTTGGCTATTGGCTGCAACAGATGGTCATGCGAAAAATTTTTCCCTGTTTATTGAATCTGAGGGACGATATCGACTCACGCCTTTCTATGACATTCTCTCTATGTATCCGGCGATGGGCGGACGGGGAATTGACCGCAGAGAGGCCAAAATGGCGATGGGATTAACTGGCTCAAGAGGCAAGAAATATGCGATTGAACAGATCTTTCCCCGACATTTTTTCCAGACGGCGAAGGTCGTTGGGTTTGCCAGAGAATCGATGGAAAACATTCTGGCGGAGTTTGCCCAGACCGTTGATACCGTCATGACGACTGTTGGAAGTAAACTGCCTGTGGATTTTCCTACTCATATCAGTGAGGCAATTCTGGCCGGATTGCAGGCCAGATCGAGACGGCTCATGAGCGGATGGGCGTAATTTCCCCGACGAATAATATCGGGGAGAGCGAATCACTTCCCAATACAAAAACTCGAAAAGATACGGCCTAGCAGGTCGTCAGAGGTGAACTCGCCAGTGATTTCACTCAGGGACTGCTGCGCCAGTCGCAGTTCTTCTGCCAGCAATTCGCCCGCGTAGGCGCTCACCAGCTGTTCTTTTCCCTGAATCAGATGCTGTGCCGCCAGTTCCAGTGCTTGCAGGTGGCGACGTCGAGCCAGAAAACCGCCTTCCGTGTTGCTGGTGAATCCCATGCTTTGCTTGAGATGGTCGCGCAGCGTATCGATGCCTTCACCCGTGCGGGCGGACAGTCGGATAAGTGAGTGAGTATTCACCTCTTCGATGCCAAGCATTTCACCAGTTACGTCGGCTTTGTTGCGTACCACGGTAATCGGCAACGTTTTTGGCAGGCGCGCCATAAATTCTGGCCAGATTTGCTCAGGTTCGGTCGCCTGCGTGGTGGTGCCGTCTACCATGAACAACACGCGATCGGCCTGTTCGATTTCCTGCCAGGCGCGCTCAATACCAATGCGTTCGACTTCATCGCTGGCATCGCGTAACCCGGCGGTGTCGATGATATGCAGCGGCATGCCGTCGATATGGATATGTTCACGTAATACGTCGCGTGTCGTTCCGGCGATATCCGTCACAATGGCGGCTTCGCGACCGGCTAACGCATTGAGTAAGCTGGATTTACCGGCATTAGGACGACCTGCAATGACGACCTTCATCCCTTCACGCAGCAGGCTACCCTGATGCGCTTCAGCTCTGACGGCATCCAGATCGGCCATCACACCATTTAACTGTGCTTCAATTTTGCCATCGGAGAGAAAGTCGATCTCTTCATCTGGGAAGTCGATGGCAGCTTCGACGTAGATTCGCAGGTGAGTGAGTGCTTCCACTAACTGATTTATTCGGGTGGAAAATACGCCTTGCAGAGAGTTTAGCGCTGAGCGAGCTGCCTGTTCCGAACTGGCGTCAATCAAGTCGGCGATGGCTTCCGCCTGCGCGAGATCGAGTTTGTCGTTCAGGAAGGCACGTTCAGAGAATTCGCCAGGACGCGCAATCCGCACGTTAGACAGTGTCAGGATACGTTGCAGGAGCAAATCAAGAATAACCGGACCGCCGTGACCCTGAAGCTCTAATACGTCTTCACCAGTAAAGGAGTTCGGGCCGGGAAACCAGAGGGCAATGCCCTGATCGAGCGTGGTGCCGTTGGCATCACGGAACGGTAGATAATCGGCGTGGCGCGGCTTGGGAAGTTTACCCAGAACGGCATGCGCCACGTCTGCGGCCGCCTGTCCTGAAATGCGTAAAATACCCACGCCTCCGCGTCCCGGTGGCGTGGCTTGGGCGACGATGGTGTCGGTATTACTCATGATGTTCTCTCTGCATTGGTGCCTGTCTGGCAGGCTATTTTACGTATCGTTGGCTGATAAAACAGCCATTAAAAAAATAAGGCGGTCAATGACCGCCTTACGCTTTCTATCGGTTAGCCATCAACCGGATTATTTTTTCTCGCGGCTATGCAAGCCACGTTTTTCCAGACCGCGGTAGATCAACTGCTGCTGGAGAATGGTAACCAGGTTGCTGACGATGTAGTACATAACCAGACCTGACGGGAACCACAGGAAGAAGACCGTAAAGATGACCGGCATGTAGGTCATGATCTTCTGCTGCATTGGGTCGGTCACGGTGGTTGGTGACATCTTCTGGATGAAGAACATCGTCACGCCCATCAGGATCGGCAGAATGTAGTACGGGTCTTGTGCAGACAGGTCATGAATCCACAGCGCGAACGGCGCGTGACGCAGTTCAACGGAGCCCATCAGCATGTAATACAGTGCCAGGAAGATTGGCATCTGAATCAGCAGCGGGAAGCAGCCGCCCAGCGGGTTCACTTTCTCTGACTTGTACAGCGCCATCATTTCCTGACTCATGCGCTGTTTGTCATCACCAATACGCTCACGCATAGCTTGCAGTTTAGGCTGCAGCAAGCGCATTTTCGCCATAGAGGTGTATTGCGCTTTCGTCAGCGGATACATGATACCGCGCACAATAAAGGTAATGGCAATGATGGAGAAGCCCCAGTTGCCGATAAAGCTATGCAGGAATTTCAGCAGCTTAAACAGCGGCTGAGAAATAAACCACAGCCAGCCGTAATCGACAGTCAGATCCAGATGCGGTGCAACAGCAGCCATCTTGTCCTGAATTTCCGGGCCGACCCACAGGGTGGTTTTCAGATCCTGCTGGCTACCTGCGGCAACTACAACCGGAGCGGATTTGAAGCCAATAGCGGCCTGACCGTTCCCCAGTTTGCTGGTATAGAAGGTGTTAGCGCCTGCCGTCGTTGGGATCCACGCGGTTGCGAAGTACTGTTGCAGCATCGCTACCCAGCCACCGTTGGTGGTGATGTTCAGGTTTTCGTCCATGTCGCTGAAGCTGTACTTTTTGTACTTGTCTTCACTGGAAGAGAACGCCGCGCCACGATAAGTGTGTAGTGCAAAGTTGCTGCTGCCGGTATCGCGGTGCTTAGGTAATTCGATAGATTGCTTTAACTGACCGAACAACGTGAGTTCCAGAGGCTGAGCGCTGGTGTTGTTGACGCTATAGTCAACGTTCAGTGCATAGTCGCCACGTTTCAGAACAAACGTTTTGGTGTAGGTTACGCCGTCAGCCGCAGTGTATGTCATCGGAATGCGCAGTTCGCTCTGACCATCCGCCAGCTCGAAGCTATCTTGGGTGGTGGTAAACAGCGGACGCGGGCCGTTAGCCGGGTTGTCCGGGCCGTTTTTGCCAGTCAAACCGCTCTGAGCCTGATAGACAAACTCGGATGTGGTTTCCAGCAGGTGGAAAGGTTTATCTGAACCCAATGTGTCCGGGTAAGCCAGCAGATGCGCTTGCTCGATGTCACCGCCACGCGTGTTGATTGTCAGCGACAGCACATCGGTTTTCACCGTGATCAGTTTGCCTTGACCGCTGGCGGGTACGCCCTGGTTGGTAGCATCACCGGTCACTGCGTTCGTCGCCTGCTGTATGGCCTGCGTGGTCGCTGGCGGATTTTTATCCGTCTCCCAAGCCTGCCAAAGCATAAAGGTTACGAATAGCAGAGCGATGAGAAGAAGATTGCGTTGCGAATCCATCGTTAATGTTCTCTGTTATTGTCGGTTTTTGGCGGTACGGGATCATCACCACCAGGGTTCAAAGGATGGCATTTTAATACGCGTTTAAGCGTCAACCAACAGCCTTTTATCATGCCGAACCTGCGTATTGCTTCAATACCGTATTGCGAGCACGTTGGCCGGAACCGACAATGCGGTCCGAGCAACGGGCTGATAACGAGTTGATAACCGCGTATCAACCCGATCAGGAGTCGGGAGCCAAACGACAATGCCGACGCCATAGTTTTTCCAATGCTTCCGTCAGGGTACGGTTATCCAGTTCAGACACCCCTTTTTTCACAAGCACCACAAAGTCCATTGAAGGCAATGAATGTTGGTGCAGGCGAAAGCTTTCGCGCGTCAGGCGTTTAATCCGATTGCGTTCATGAGCACGTTTTACATGCTTTTTGGCGACGGTAAGACCGATGCGGGGATGCCCCAGCGAGTTCAGGCGGCCGAGAATGGTGATGTGCGGCGTGCCAGCCCGTTGCGGTTGCTGGAAGACGAAAGTGAAATGACTGGGAGTTAACAAACGTAACTCCCTGGGAAATGCTAGCTTAACCACTCGGTGGGTTAGCTTTTATTACTTAGAAACAGACAGACGAGTACGGCCTTTCGCACGACGGCGGGCCAGAACTTGACGACCATTTTTGGTGGCCATACGAGCACGGAAACCATGGCTACGGTTACGCTTCAATACGGACGGTTGGAAAGTGCGTTTCATGGCGATTTCTACCTAAACTTGGAAAATTATAACTTCACAGTAAACGCGTTTGGCTGTTCGGCGTGAAAAAATGACCGACGCCTCAATCGCATATCACAGCTATATAACGGAAAGAGGCAGGATTGTAATAATTGTACAGTCCTGAGTCAATTAACATCACACTTAACACGCCAGCCATTCCGATTATTTTTGGAATTTCTGCCTGCCAGAGCACAGAAAAGGCGTAGACGCGCGGGCAGGGAATTATACGGACTCTGCTGCAAAGCGCAAGGATCCTCCAACGATCTGTCCGACAAGATCATGATCGATGTCACCGTAACGATCGTGCCTCCGAGGGTATGCTTGGGTGCGCTTCATCGCAGGCGGATAAAATGTGTGCTAGCCGTCCCTCTGCCGTGTTGCAGGGTGTTGCGATAAGAATAGCCTGTGGATAAAAAGGATCGAAACTGTGCAGAAGGGGAAGATCTCTTCGGAAGATTAGGTTATGATCCGCGGTTCCGTTAGCGATCCTTTTGACGGGATCGTCGGAGTAAACCGCCGCGCTACGTGGTGTGTCTGCTGTCTGTATTGTGAATGAAACAATCGTGGATGACGCAGGCGCCAAAAAATCATGAGTCACATAAATAACGTCTTATTCTTTTCTTTTTGATCGTTCTTGTTCGAGTGGAGTCCGCC